>CAVQMP010000007.1:0-1891956 GCA_963713635.1 uncultured Solirubrobacterales bacterium | reverse complement strand
CGCGGGCTCGGTCCAAGTCGCTCTCCTGGAGCGCGAGCGCTTCGCTGATCCGTAGTCCGGCGCGCCAGAGAAGCACGATCAGTGCGCGGAGCCGGTGGCCGTCAGGGCGGTCTCCGACTGTGCGCATGACGGAGACGATCTCCTCGATTGTCGGCGGGTCCGCAGGGTACTGCTCGCCCTTGTTGCGCGGCGGGCGCCCGCGGTGGTAGCCCGGCATCGTCGCAGGCGAACGACGATGGCCGGCGATGTCCAGCAGAGCTGAATCCATGAGTCCTCCCTTGGGGTGGATGGCTTGACAATCCCTTGATGTACTGCCATTGTGAGCACATGTCAACGACCAAGGAAGAGCGACTGCAGATCAGGGTCGGGCCTGCTGACAAGGCGCTGCTTGAACGAGCGGCCGCTGCATCTCACCTCAACGTGTCGGCGTTCGTAGTCCAAGCTGCAGCGGCGAAGGCCGAGCAGATCCTCGCTGAGCGCTCGAGCATCCGCCTGACCCGTGACGCCGCAGTCGCGTTCACCGAGGCGCTCGAGCGACCGGCCGAAGTCAACGACCGGCTCGCCACAGCGATGCGACGCAAGCGCACCTTCAGCTGGCTTGATTGAGCTCCGCCGGCCGGCGCTGCTCGACCCGCGCCAACACGTCCGCGACCGGTTCGACAGCGGCGAAGCTGCCCTCGACGAGTGGCTGCGGCGCTACGCCGGCCAGAACCGACGTCGTGACACGGCGGCAACGTGGGTCATCGCCGACGCTGCCGATCTTGTCGTGGCATATTCAAGCGTCGCGATGACCGGCATCGATCGGTCGGCTGCCCCTGAGAGCCTTGCCAAGGGTGCCCCGGATCCGGTGCCGGCTCTCCTACTCGGCCGCCTAGCTGTCGACCGCGGCTACGCCAACCTCGGCATCGGGACCGCCCTCGCGGCGCACGTCCTCGCCACAGCCTTCGAACTCAACGAGAAGGCGGCCTGTCGCGCCGTGGTCGTTGCCGCACTGAACCAAACCGAGCGAGCGTGGTGGGAGCGGCTTGGCTTCCATCCCTTCGAACAGGACGATCCCGAACGGCTGGACCTTTATCTGCTTACCTACGAGATCGAGGCGACGCTTACGCGAGCGCGATAACACGGCGCTCCACGAACCGGGCGAGACACTCGCTTTCCGCGCATTCGGAGACGGCCGGCGTGTTGGCAAGATGCCTGCGCGACGGACGAAGGCGGGTCTGCGTCGGCCGTCGCGAGCGTGGCTCCTTCGCGCTACGCGGGGTGATGGCGGTGGGCTGGTCCTTTCTCGCGAAGAGCAGCCGCCTCCCGGTCGGCGTCAGGGCACAACGCGTGGTTACCAGCTCTGGATGATCATGCCGAGGGCGCGCTCTACGGCGCGCAGGTCCTTGACGGTGGTGTGCCGGGCGATCATCCGGTCAAGCACGGCATCGTGGGTGGCCCGTGCCTGAGCGAGTTTGCGTTCGCCTTCGGGGGTGAGGGTGGCGCGGAACGCGCGGGCATCATCGGGATCGGGGATCCTGCGCAGGAGCCCGCGATCTTCGAGCCGCCCGGCGAGACGGGTCAGCCCGCCTGAGGAGAGCAGCGCCGCGCGCGCGAGGTCGGTCATCCGCAGCTGGTGTGCAGGGGCGTTGTCGAGAGTGATCAGCACGTCGAACTCGCTGACCGAGATCCGGTCCTCGGCGTCGAGCGCGTGGTCGAGCTCGCGCAGGACACGGCTAGATACCCGGAGAAGGCGATGCCAGGCCTCGCGGGGGTCTGGTGTGGTGTCTCGGTCGGGTTGGCTTGACAACGGGAGATCTTTCTACCATTATTTGCCTTGCAAGACAACTAAGTCTAGCACGGTCCCCGCTTCAGGGCCCGAGTCGATCGGAGGTGTTGCAGTGCCCATCAGCAACAAGATCTCGGCGGTGCTGTGCAGCACCGACCTCGCCCGCAGCCAGGAGTTCTACGAGAACAAGGTCGGTCTCGCGCTCTCACCCGAGACGATCCCGAACCACCTCCTGTTCGACGCCGCGGACGGAACGACGTTGCTCGTCTACGGACGCCCGAGTCCGAACCAGGCCGACCACACCCAAGTGCGCTTCTGGTCAACTGACGTCGAGCACGACGTCGCCGAACTCGCGGCCCGCGGCGTCGTGTTCGAGGAGTACGACTTCCCGGCACTGAAGACCGTCAACCACATCGCGACGACCACCGGGATCGGCAAGTCCGCCTGGTTCAAAGATCCGGACGGCAACACCCTCGCGCTGTTCCAACCCGAGTAGCCGGACCCGCTCCACACCAGAGCACCGCGGCCGACGTCAGGCCCTCGTGCGAACCCATCCGCACGTTAGAGCTCGACCGACCACACCGCGCACATCCGACAAGCAACGAGGACACAAATGGCAATCAGCGCTCACTTCAGGCACACGGGCTTCACGCCGGAGAAGTACGACGAGGCGATCCGGCGGCTTGACGCGGCCGGTCATGGCGCCCCTCCGGGGCGACTCGAACACGTCGCGATCGAGACGGACGGCGAGATCGAAGTGCTCGACATCTGGGAGTCCCAGGAAGCCCTCGAAACGTGGGGTCCACAAGGATTCGTGCCCATCCTCCTTGACCTCGGGGTCGAGCTCCACCCGCCCACCATCCACCCAATCCGAAACATCATCCACGGCTGACCGCACAGACCTGCCACGCCGGAGCTACCGACACCATCCGAGCCGGCGCACCGCGGCGACCACCCGCCCCAGCGCCCGCTGGCAGAGCCGCGAAGGACGCGAACGGGAGGCCACTCGCCGCAGAAAGCGGCCACGAGATCCGCCCGCGCTCCGTGACCCACTCCGGCACGCCCCAGCGACGGTGGCAACGTCCAAAACAGTGTCGCTCGCAACCACCGTCGGGCAGACGGCGTCACAACGATCGCGCCAGCTCCGCGTGCATGCGCCGACGCGAATGGAGGTCTCGGCAGCGTCGACGACTTCCGTCTCGCACTCGCCACGAGCGGGTCGGCCTGGTCCAGGATGCTGAACGGGCCGGTAGTGACGAACTCGGCCTCCAATAACCATCCTCCTAGAACACTGGCGGCGTCGCATCGCGCCGCACCGGACGCGACTTCCTCGCCGCCGCGCTCTCCGGCCCTTCCCGTTGGACTGACGTTGGACTGTTTGGTCAGCCAGCGAGCGGTTTGGAGCGGTTCATAGCGGTCGCCAGCGGCACGACCGAATCCGCGAAATCCCCCTTATATAAAGGGAATTGCTGCAAAACGCGTGATGCCGGAGGAGGGACTCGAACCCCCGACACGCGGATTATGATTCCGCTGCTCTAACCGACTGAGCTACTCCGGCGTGGCGCGCAGTGTAGTGATTTGCGGGGCATCGTCGGCCTCTCCGATCGACGAGTGGCTGACTATGATGGCGTCCGTGACGGACCTCGGGCCAGCGATCGACACGATCCTTCGTCAGTGCCTCGATGTGAAGCCCGGCGAGAACGTGCTGGTGATCGTCGACCCGGGCACGCGTGAGATCGGCGACGCGCTGCGCGATCGCGCCAGCGAGCTCGGCGCCGAGGCGGTACTCACGGTGATGGACGAGCGCGCCACGCACGGGACCGAGCCGCCAGCGACGATCGCTGCCGCGCTGATGGAGGCCGATGTCTTCATCGCGCCCACCAGCAAGTCCCTCAGCCACACGCAGGCGCGCAAGCGCGCGACCGACGCCGGCAGGCGGGGCGCGACGCTCCCGACCGTCACCGCGGACATGCTCGCGCGTGTGCTGGCAGGTGATTTTGCGCCGATGGCGGCGCGCTCCCGGGCGATCTCAGATCTGCTCACGGCGGGGAGCACCGCGCACGTCAGCTGCCCGCGCGGCACTGAGCTGACGCTCGACCTCGAGGGGCGCGTCGGCATCAACGACGACGGCAAGCTCGGCGGCCCGGGCGCGTTCGGGAACCTCCCCTGTGGCGAGGGCGCGATCGCGCCGGTCGATGGCGAGGGCCGGATCGTGGCGTCGAGTATCGCCGCGCTCGGAATCACCGACCCACCGACGATTCTGACCGTGAACGGTGGACGGCTCGTCGCGGCTCAAGATGGACTCGGCCCCCAACTGCTCGAGCTGCTCCAAGCGCAGGGCGAGCTCGGCTGCAACCTCGCCGAGCTCGGGGTCGGCACCAACGACCGCGCGACGCTCACCGGCAATGTGCTCGAGGACGAGAAGATCCTCGGAACCGTGCATATCGCGTTCGGAGCCAGCGCCGGGATCGGCGGCACCGTGTCGGTGCCGATCCACATGGACGTCGTGGTGCTCGACGCCAGCCTTCGGATCGACGGCGTCACCGTGCTGGACGGCGGACGCTGGGTGCTGCCGACCGACCAGTCGTGACCGGAGCCCAGGACGTTTTCGTGACCCAACGCGCCGGTCGCGTCCCGGCGACGCTGCTGGCGGTCCCGAACTTCTCGGAGGGCCGCGACGGCGCGGTGATCGCCGCAATCGCCGGTGCGCTCACCGAGGGCGACACCGACACCAGGCTGCTGGACACCCACACCGACCCGGATCACAACCGCACCGTGTTCACGCTCGCGGGCCGGCCAGGATCGCTTGCACAGCGCTTGCGAGACGGTGCTGCCGAGGCGATCGAGCGGATCGATGTAAGCGCCCATCGGGGAGTCCACCCGCGTATCGGCGCGATCGACGTCGCCCCGATCGTGTACCTGACCGAGCTGGAGCGAGGCGCAGCGGCGGCGGAGGCGCTCGTCCTCGCGGACCTGCTCGGGGAGGAGCTCGGACTACCGGTGTTCCTGTATGGACTGCTGACCGAGGGCCGGCGCACGCGCGCAGAGATTCGCCGTGGGGGACCCGGGGAGCTGGCGCGCAGGATCGCCGCCGACGAGCTGGTGCCGGATTTCGGGCCGCGTCAGCTTCACCCCACCGCGGGAGCCGTGCTCGTCTCCGCCCGGCCCCCGCTGGTCGCGTTCAACATCGAACTCAAGCCGCCGGCGACGCTCGAGGGCGCGCGGGAGATCGCGGCCCTGATTCGCGAGGGAGGGCCCGAGGGACTTGAGTCGGTACGGGCGATCGGTGTATGGCTCGCGCACCGCGGGGTTGCCCAGGTTTCCACCAACGTGGAGGACCACACGGTCACCAGCCTCGCCGAGCTCGTGGCGGCGATCGCCAGGCACGCTGCGCCCAGCCGCGCCGAACTGGTGGGTCTGGCCCCAGCGGCGGCGTTCGAGGGTTTCCCGCAGGACCTCCCGCTGGACAACAGGCGTGTGCTCGAGGACGCACTCGGAATCGCCGTGACACGGCAGACTCCGTAAAGTCCCGAGCAGATGGCACAGGCCAAGCGCAAGCGACGTACCAAGCACCGCGGGAACGCTGCCGGCACGATCGAGGTGCGCGGTCGCACCGGCCGTCCAAGTACGCCCGAGGAGAAGAAGCGCCAGGAGCGGGACAGCAAGCGCCAGGCGCGGTTGATGAAGCAGCCGACCTGGAGCGCGTCGATCAAGCGCTCGTTGCTGGCCGCCGGCTTCATGTTCGTCTTCCTGCTGTTCACGACGCATTCGAAGCACGGGAGCAGTCCGCTGATCACCGCGGGCGCGTTCGCGGTGATCGCCTTCGCGATCTACCTGCCCGCCGGCTATTACCTCGAGGTGTTCCTCTACAACCGCCGATTGGCGAAGCAGCCCGGTTCCGCCAAACGATGATCGACGTCCGCATGTTCACGGTCGGCCCGGTCCAGGAGAACTGCTTCATCGTGCGCGAGAAGGGCTCGGACACCGCGATCGTCGTCGACCCCGGCGAGGAGGCGGAGCGCCTGATCGAGGCACTCGCCGCGCTCGGCGTGAGCAAGGTCGACGCGATCCTCGTCACCCATACCCACTTCGATCACGTCGGGGCGGTCGCGCCGCTGGCGCGCGCGACCGGCGCTCCCGTCTACTGCCCTGAGCTCGAGCGAGGGGTGCTCGCCGACATCATGGCGTTCGTGCCCTGGCCGGGGTTCGGTCCGTTCGAGAGCTACGAGGCGGACCACACGGTCGCGGGCGGCGAGACGCTGAAGCTGGCCGGCCTGACGATCGATGTGCGCTTCACCCCCGGCCACAGCCCCGGCCATGTGACCTACTCGATCCGTGGCGAGGACGCGCTGTTCTCAGGCGATGTCCTGTTCCAGGGCTCGGTCGGCAGGGTCGATCTTCCCGGCGGCGACTGGCCGACGCTGCTGGCCTCGATCGAGGCGCTCGTCAACGAGTTCCCGGACGAGACGGCTGTATACCCCGGTCACATGGGGATCACAACGCTCGGCGCCGAGCGCGCCGGCAACCCGTTCCTGCGCGAGCTGGCGCGCCAGTGAGCTGCGCCGAGGCTCCTACGCGGCGATGATCCAGGCGCCGAAGGGGACCTTTGACGTCCTGCCGCAGGACGCCGAACGCCGTGCTCGCCTCGAGGTCGCAGGCCCGCAAGCTTCTCGGCGCCGCCGGCTTTGGCCGGATCGAGACGCCCTGCTACGAGTCCACCGAGCTGTTCGCGCGCGGCGTCGGCGCGGCGACCGACATCGTCCAGAAGGAGATGTTCTCATTCGACGACGGCGGCGGCCGCTCGCTGACGCTCCGGCCAGAGGGGACGGCGCCTGTCTGCCGCGCCTATATCGAGCACGGCATGCACAAGCTCCCGCAGCCCGTCAAGTTCTGGTACCTGTCGAGCTTCTTCCGCGCGGAGGCACCGCAGCTCGGCCGCTACCGGCAGTTCTGGCAGGTCGGCGCCGAGACGATCGGGGCGGACGGGCCGGAAACCGATGCCGAGCTGATCGTGCTGCTCGCCGAACTGCTCGAGGCGATGTCGGTCAAGGGCGTCACGTTGCGGATCGCCAGCCTCGGTCAGCCGGAGACGCGAGCCGAGTACCGGCTTGAGCTGACCGCGTACCTGCGCGCCAATCAGTCGAGCCTCTCGCCCGAGGTCACGGCACGGATCGACCTGAACCCGATGCGCGCCTTCGACGCCAGTGATCCTGGCACCCAGCGGGTGATGCAGGCCGCCCCCAAGCTGCTCGACCGCCTCTCGCCAGATGACGCCGAACACTTCGCGGCCGTTCGCCAGCTGCTCGACACGACCGGGCTCCGTTACGAGCTTGACCCGACACTGGTCCGCGGGCTCGACTACTACACGCGCACGCTGTTCGAGTTCTCCAGCGAGGAGCTCGGCGCGCAGTCCGGGGTCGGCGGAGGCGGGCGCTACGACAGGCTGGTCGAGCAGCTCGGCGGTCAGCGCACACCGGGCTGCGGATGGGCCGCGGGAGTCGAGCGGATCCTGCTGGCCGGAGGTGAGCAACCGGTCGCCCCCGATCCGGTGGATCTGTTCGTCGCGCTGGCTCGCCGCGACTTCGCCAGCGCAACCGCTGCCTTCGAGCTCACCCGTGAGGCGCGCCGTGCGGGGCTGGCGGCGCAGCTGGAGCTGTCGGGACGCTCGCTCAAGGGTCAGCTCAAACACGCGGACAGGCTCGGCGCGCGGTACGTTGCGATCGTGCAGGAGACCGGTGAGGCGAGCCTCAGGGACATGGCGTCCCGAGAGCAGCATGAGCTGACGCTGACGTCGGTGATCCCGACGATCCTCAGAGGGCACCGCCTGTGAAACGCCCGCCCACGCCGAACAGCTACCGCGATGCCTGGTGCGGCGAGTTGACGGCGGAGCGCACCGGCTCGGTCGCTCGCGTCGCCGGCTGGGTGCACCGTCGCCGTGATCACGGCGGCCTGATCTTCATCGACCTGCGCGACCGCTCGGGGATCGTCCAACTCGTCTTCCATCCCGAGAGTGCACCGGATGCCCACGCCAAGGCTCACGCGCTGCGCTCAGAGGACGTGATCACCGCATCGGGTACGGTCGCCCGCCGTGATCAGGCGAACATCAACCCGCGCCTGGCGACAGGCGAGATCGAGCTCGCGGTATCGGAGCTGGAGATCCTCGCCGACGCCGAGACGCCGCCGTTCCAGGTCGATGACGATGGTCCCGTCGATGAGAACCTGAGGCTGCGCCACCGCTCGCTGGACCTTCGCCGCACGCCGATGCGTGAGGCGATGGAGCTGCGCCACCTCGTCGTGGCGACGATCAGGGAGGTGCTCGACGCGCGCGACTTCCTTGAGATCGAAACCCCGTTCCTGACCCGCTCGACCCCAGAGGGAGCACGCGACTTCCTGGTTCCGGCACGCACCCAGCCAGGCTCGTTCTACGCGCTGCCGCAGTCGCCGCAGCTGTTCAAACAGCTGCTGATGATCGGCGGGCTCGAGCGCTACTACCAGATCGTGCGCTGCTTCCGCGACGAGGACTCCCGTGCGGACCGGCTCCCGGAGTTCACGCAGCTTGACCTGGAGATGTCGTTCGTCTCCGAGGACGACGTGATCGAGTGCATGGAGGCGGTGATGGGCGCGGTGTTCGAGCGCACCGGCTTCGCGGTGCCGCCGCCGCCGTGGCCGCGCATGTGTTACGAGGAGGCCGTCGGGCGCTTTGGGATCGACCGGCCCGACACGCGCTTCGGCCTCGAGCTGAAGGATCTCGGCGGGGCGCTCGCCGGCTCCGAGTTCAAGGTGTTCGCTTCGGTGCTGGCTTCGGGCGGGGTCGTGAAGGGGATCAACGCCGGCGCGCGTGAGCTTCCGCGCTCAGAGCTCGATGCCCTGACCGAGCTCGCGAAGCAGCACGGTGCCAAGGGTCTCGTCTGGGCGTTCGTCCAGGACGACGGCACGCTGCGCTCCCCGATCGCGAAGTTCCTCACCGACGGTGAGGTCAATGCGCTCAAGGCGGACCTGGAGGCGCAGGCCGGCGATCTGCTGCTGATCGTCGCCGACCAGCGGATGACCGCCAGCCAGGCGCTCAGCGCGCTGCGGATGGAGCTCGCGCGGCGCTTTGACCTGATCCCGGAAGGGCGCCACGACCTGCTCTGGGTGGTCGAGTTCCCGGCGTTCGAGTGGAACGCGGAGGAGGATCGATGGCAGGCGATGCACCACCCGTTCACCGCCCCGACGGGCAATCTCGATGACCCGGGGAGCCTCAGCTCGCGCGCCTACGACCTCGTGCTCGACGGTGCCGAGATCGGCGGCGGCTCGATCCGGATCCATCAGGCCGAGGTGCAGCGAAGGGTGTTCGAGCTGCTCGGGATCGGTCCCGAAGAGGCGCAGGCGCGGTTCGGCTTCCTGCTCGACGCGCTGCGTTACGGCGCCCCGCCCCACGGCGGGATCGCGATGGGGATCGACCGGATCGTCGCGCTGCTCGCCGGGCGCGACAACATCCGCGAGGTGATCGCTTTCCCGAAGGCCACCAGCGGCGGTGACCCGCTCACCGGTGCGCCGGCGCCGGTCGATGACCTGCAGCTGCGCGAGCTCGGCCTGCGCCTGCGCTAGTCCGCGCCTCCGGTCCTCAGGCGACTGTGGTCAGCCGACCGCGGTCAGGGTCAGGGTTCCCTGCCAGGAACCCGACTGCATGCAGGTGATCTTGAGCTGCGGATCTGGCGTGATCCCGCAGTTCGCAGGCTCATCGAAGGTCCGGCCGAACGGGATCGAGACGCTCTTCGCATGCTCGAAGACACTTACCGGAACCGCGGGGCTGTCCTTCTCGAAGAAGTTGATCACCGGCTTGCCACCCGACGCCGCGCTGCCCGGGCCCGTATCCCCGGGCGCGCTGAGCTCCTGGGTCCCGGCGGGGCAGCCGGTCGGACCAGCCAACGCGTTGCCCTGGAAGACGATGCTCGAGTGTCTGACGGTCCCGCCGAACGAGCCCATCAGCCCCTCGACCTTCGTCTTCGAGCTCGCTCCGGGGTTGCACGTGTAGGTCGTCGTCGTCGGCGGGGCGCCGGAAACGGTGATCGTTTCCGTGTCATTGAGCGTGGCGTTGTCCTGCACGTGACCGCGGTTGAAGGTCGTGCCGACGCTCCCCACCTTGCCGGCGAGGATGATCAGCGGGCACGCCGCACCGGCGTAGTACTCGCTCAGATTCCAGCTGAAACCCCAGGAATCCTTGTCGGAGAGAACCGTCGAGGGAAGTCCGTTCTCACTGCTGGAGCTGTAGCTGGTCGTCCAGCTGCCGCTGCCCGTCCAGGTGGCCGCAAAGCAGACCTGATCGTTGCGCGCGTAGATGCTGGAGTGCCCGTGCGTTCGGTAGGCGGGCGAATGCCTGGACGGAGAGTCGCTCTTGCCGACCGCGGCCCCGGAGCCGACGACCAGTACCGCCGCAGAGCCGAACGCGGCGGCCGAGAGCAGCTTCGCGATCAGGGCGGCCGGCTTCATCGCGGCGAAGTGTATGTGAACGCCCGGTCTATCCTCGTCGCAGTGGACACGTTGGCATTCGAGCACCACCTGAGCTCGCCGCAGGGGCTGGGCGTGGTGCCGCCCGGTTGCTTCACGGTGCTCGCCGAAGGCGGCGTCTGCGGCGATACCGTCCGGTTCTCGCTCGCGACCGACGGGCGACTCGTCACCGGCGCGGGCTTCGACGCCGACGGATGTGGTGCGACGACGGCCGCGGCGTCCGCGGCGGTGACGCTCGTCAGGGGACAGACGCTGCTCGATGCCGCTCGGCTCGGCGCCGGTCAGATCGCGGCCGAGCTGGGCGGTCTGAGCCCCGGCAAGCTCCATGCGGCTGAGGTCGTCGCCGACGCGCTCGCACGTGCGCTGGGAGCTGCCGCCAGCAGCGCGGGTGCCGTTGCAGCGCCGTCGCCACACGAGCCCCAGCGAACGCTCGTGGCGATGTCGGGCGGCGTCGACAGCGCTGTCGCTGCGTTGCTGGCGGCGCGCGAGGGCGAGGCGGTCGGGGTCACGCTGGAGCTGTGGGCGGATCCGGAGAACGACGTTGAGCGCAGCTGCTGCTCCTCATCGGCAGTCGCTCAGGCGCGGGCGCTGGCGCATTCGATCGGAATGGCTCACTTCACAATCGATCTGCGCGACGAGTTTCGCGCCGGGGTCGTCGAGCCGTTCATCGCCTCCTACGCCGCCGGGGAGACGCCGAACCCGTGTGTCGGCTGCAACGGCCACGTCCGCCTCGATGCGATGATCGAGCTGGCAGACCGGCTCGGCGCACGAGCACTGGCGACCGGCCACTACGCCCGCGTTGCGACGCCCGAGGCGGGCACGGCGCCACTGTTGCGCGTCGCCACCGACCCCGACAAGGACCAGACCTACATGCTCGCGGCGCTGGCGCCGGCGTCGCTGGCTCGCCTGCGCTTCCCGCTGGGTGAGCTGACCAAGCCGCAGGTCCGGGCGATCGCCGCGCGGGCCGGCCTGCCGGTGGCGGGCAAGAGCGACTCTCAGGACCTGTGCTTCCTCGCCGGCACAAACCGGCCGCGCTTCCTCGCACGTCACGGCGGAATCCAGCGCCGTCCCGGGCAGGTGGTGGACCGCGACGGCGCGGTGCTGGCGCACCACGACGGCCATGAGCGGTTCACCGTCGGGCAGCGCCGCGGGATCGGCATCGCCTCGACCGAGCCTCTGTATGTGCTCGAGAAGGATGCACCCGGCAACCGTGTGGTGGTGGGCCCGCGCGAGGCGTTGCTGAGCGCCACCGTCACGATCCGTGCCGCACGCCTGCACCGCGACGGTGCACGCGTCGACGCGGTGAAGCTCCGCTATCGCTCCGGTGCGATCGCCTGCCGGGTGATCGACGAGCCACCGGCGGGCCGCCACGCGGCGCTGACGCTGGAACTCGCGGAACCCGTCGCCGGCGTCGCCCCCGGTCAGCTCGCGTGCCTGCTGGAGGGCGAGCTCGTGATCGGCTGGGGAACGATCGCCCGCGGGGCGCCTGCATCCGCGGTCGGCGCCGGTTAGCCTCGGGCGCCCTCAGTGCACCGAGAAGTCGGCGTTATGGACCAGCATCAGCGCATACTGGGGCCAGTAGACGCCCGAGGGCGGGGCGCCGGGCACACACTGCCCGCTTGAGCCGCCGGGGTTGTCCAGCCAGGCGAACGCGTCGACATTCGGGTAGCCGGTGTCGGTGGTCGGCTTCGGGCCGAGGCCGCGTCCGGGTGGGTTGCAGAGAACCTCGTTGCCGTTGTGCACGCGGTCACGGGGAACGAGCGGACCGCGCCCGCTCTCGCCGGTTGACACGACGAAGTGCTTGCCACCGGTCAGCCGTGAGATCTGCTCCCCGTAACGGATCTCGGTGGAGGTCCACTCGAAATGGGTCGCGTCGAGGAAGAAGCCCTGGATCTTCGACACGCCCGCGCGCAGCAGCAGCTTCGCCACCCGGCGCGCGGTGAGCGCGTCTGAGGCACCGGCGTCGAGGTAGATGACGAGATGCGGGCAGTCGGCCCTGAGGATGTTGATCGCGTCGTTCAGCTCCCGCATGCGCACCGCCACGCCTTGCCGAGTCAGGCACCCGACCGTGATCAGCGAATCCTGCTCGAGGAACAGAACCGCGCGGTAGCTGCCGATCCCTCGCGCGAGCCCCTCGATGAAGTTGTGGTACGCCAGCTGCGCAGACGCCGGATCGGACCAGTGACCGCAGTGGCCGTCGACGAGCCGGTAGGTGGTCAGCAGCGGGATCGCTCCCGGCTGCTGCACCTGCGCGCGCGCAAGGTAGCGGGAGACTGAGACTGTCGCGTTCGGATAACTGAAGGAACCGAAGCGGCCGGCGCCGGGCTGATCGGCGATCACCTGCAGCTGCGGGTAGCGTCTGGCGGCATCGGCGGCCTCGCTCTGCGGATCGACGTAGAAGGTGGCGCCGGTGAGCGGATCTGTGCTGACGCTGGCGTCCGGCAGCCCGAGCGGGTCGGTGGGGTCCAGATCTGTCACCGGGTCGTTGTTGAGGATCGTCAGGACGGCGTGCGAGGGTGCACCCATTCCGATCGGCGAGGGCCCGAACAGCGACACCGCGATCGTCTTCGGCAGTCCCTCGACGCCGTGGTTGACGATCGGCACCTCGAAGCTGGCGCTGCTCTGCCCGGCCGCGAACGACAGCATCGCCTTGACGGGCACGTAGTCGTACGGAGCCTCCGCCGTCATGCCGATCGTGATGTAGCGAACCTGGGCAGGCTGGCGGGCATCGGTCCGTACCACCGTGACCACGGCCTCGCCGGCGCTCTCATTGACGAACAGCCGTGGCGCGGTGAAGTGGAAGCCATCGCGGAAGAACGGCGCCGCGCCCGCTCCGGCCGGTGCGGCGAGCGAGAGCATCGCCACCAGCAGCGACATCAACACTGAACGCAACGAGGGCATGATCGTGTCTTTCATCTCGGACGCGGCGGGTGGGGTCTTTAGCGTTGTGCCGCGGCGCTAGACGCTTCGCCGGGCGGGCGACCTACACTCCCTGGTCTCATGACCTCGGACGAGATTAGACGAACGTTCACGTCGTTCTTCGAGGAGCGCGACCATCTGCGTCTCCCCTCGGGCTCGCTGATCCCGGCTGAGCTGGATCCCTCGGCGTTGTTCACCGTCGCGGGCATGCACCCGCTTAAACCGTACTTTCTCGGAACCGAGCGCCCGCCATACCCGCGTGTGACGACATGCCAGAAGACCTTCAGGACCGCGGACATCGAGATCATCGGCACCACCACCCGGCACCTCACGTTCTTCGAGATGCTCGGGAATTTCTCCTTTGGGGACTATTTCAAACGCGAGGCGGTTCGGTTCGCATGGGATCTCAGCCGAGAGGGCTTCGGATTCCCAGAACGCGACATCTGGATCACGGTCTTCGGGGGTGACGATGAGCTCGGACTCGGCCCCGACGAGGATGCGATCGAGGCATGGATGGAGGTCGGCGTGCCCCGGGAGCGGATCGTCGAATGTCCTCGCTCGGAGAACTTCTGGCAGGTCGGGCCGCTCGGCCCATGCGGGCCGTGTTCGGAGCTCTATCTCGACCGCGGGGCGCACCTCGGTAAGGAGGACGATCTCCCAGGGGGCGACAACGAGCGGTTTCTCGAGTACTGGAATCTCGTCTTCATGCAGTTCGACCAGAACCCCGAGAACCAGCTGACGCCGCTGCCGGCCAGGAACATCGACACGGGCCTCGGGCTGAACCGCCTCGCGGCGATCCTGCAGCGGAAATCGACCGTGTTCGAGACCGACCAGTTCGCGCCGCTGATCGTGCTCGGCGAGGAGCTCTCGGGCAGGGACTACGGGGTCGACTTCCCGACCGACAGGGCGATGCGGATCCTGGCCGACCACACCCGCGCGATGACGTTTCTGATCGCCGACGGCGTCGTTCCGTCCAATGAGGATCGCGGCTACGTGCTGCGGCGGATCATGCGCCGCGCGATCCTGCAGGGGCGCTCGACGCTGGAGCTGGCGCCAGGCTTCCTGACGCGTTACTCGGAGCTCGTGACCGAGCTGATGGGCGGCGAGTACCGGGAGCTGGCCGAGCAGCGGGAGTCGATCCACAAGTGGCTCGCCTCCGAGGAGGAGGGCTTTGGCCGAACGCTCGAGGCCGGCAGCAAACTGCTTGACGATTTGATCGAACGAGCGCGTGATGCCGGCGCCGAGGGGATCTCCGCCGCCGACGCGTTCCTCCTGCACGACACCCACGGCTTCCCGTTCGACCTCACCCTGGAACTGGTCGCCGAGCATGGGCTCGGCGTCGACGAGGAGGGGTTCGAGTCGCTGATGGAGGATCAGCGCCGCCGCGCTCGCGCCGGCGCAGGCCGCACCCGAGCGGGCGAGGCACTGCGAACCCAGGCGCTCGCGCTCGCCGCTGACGCAGGGTTCGCGACCGACTTCAAGGGGTATGAATCAACCGCTGTGCACACGACCGTCGGGGCCGTTGCGCAGGATCACGGCCGGCTGCTCGTGAAGCTGCTCGAGTCGCCGTTCTACGCCACCGGGGGTGGCCAGGTGGCCGACTCCGGTTGGGTCGAGTGCGAGGACGGCGACTGCCTGGCGCGTGTCGATGACGTGCTGCGCCTGGGGGACGATCAGGTCGTGGCGCTCGTCGCCGAACATGGTTCGGCCATCCGACCAGGCGAGCGCGTGCTGGCGCGGGTCGACGGTCCGACCCGCCATGCGACCGCCTGCAACCACACCGCGACACATCTCCTACACGCGGCGCTGCGCGCCCGGTTGGGGAACCACGTGCGCCAGGCGGGCTCGTATGTCGGCCCTGACAAGCTGCGGTTCGATTTCACCCACGGTGGCGCGCTGAGCGCTGAGGACCTCGCCGACGTCGAGCAGCGGGTCAACGGCTGGATCGTGCAGGCGCACCCGGTGCGGGCGATCAGCACGACCCTCGACGAGGCGCGTTCGCTCGGCGCGATGGCGTTGTTCGGCGAGAAGTACGGTGAGGTCGTCCGGATGGTCGAGGTCGGCGACGGGTCGTTCTCACGTGAGCTCTGCGGAGGTACCCACGTCCACTCGACGTCAGAGATCGCACTGCTCAAGATCATCAGCGAGACCTCCAGCGCCGCCAACGTGCGCCGGATCGAGGCCGTGACCGGGCCGGTCGTGGTCGAGTTGATGCGCACGCACGACCAGGTCCTGGAGCAGGCCGCGCAATCCCTGCGGGTACCGCCCGAGCGCGTGCCCGACGCTGTCGCCGAGCTGAGCTCGCGGCTGCGGGAGGTCGAGCGGGCGGCGCGGCGCAATGGGGATGGCGCAACGGTCGATCTCGACGCGCTTTCGCATCAGGCTGTCGTGATCGACGGCGCCAGCGTGCTCGCGGCGACGGTCGCCGACCTCGACGGCCAGGCGCTGCTCGGGCTGCTCGACAAGCTGAGGGCGAAGCTCGGCGATGCCGCTGTCGTGCTCGGATCAAGTGTCGGCGGGAAGGTCGATCTCGTTGCCGGCGTGTCGCCGCCACTGGTCGCTCGCGGCGTTCGCGCCGGGGAGATCGTGAAGGTCGCGGCCGCGGTCGTCGGTGGTGGTGGCGGCGGCCGGGACACGCTCGCCAGGGCGGGGGGTCGCGATCCCGCCAAACTCCCTGAGGCGATCGCGGCCGCGAGGGCGGCGATCGAGGCGGCGCTTCGCTGAGGACCGATATGCGGGTTCTTGCGCTCGACTACGGCAGCGCGCGGTGTGGCTGCGCTGTCAGCGATCCGACCGGCGTGCTCGCGACGCCCGTTGAAGTCGTCGCCGCGCCGGGATCAAGGCGCGGGCTGGCGCGTCTGTGCGCGCTCGTCGAGGAGCTCGGCGCCGAGCGGGTGATCGTCGGGCTGCCGCTGACGCTGGCGGGCGGGGAATCCGCGCAGACGCTCGAGGCTCGTGGATTCGCGGCGACGCTGCAGTCACGGCTGGTGGTGCCGGTCGACTGCTACGACGAGCGGTTCACGACGAAGCTGGCGGCACGGCATGGGGGAGTGGCGGCCGAGGACGCGCGCGCCGCCGCCCATCTGCTCCAGGGCTGGCTGGACGCGCATCCGCGAGCGAGCCCACAGACGACCCTGCTCGGCGATGCCTGAGTCCGGAGAGCGCACCGAGGAGCAGCGCGAGGCGGCGCGGCTCGAGCGCGAGCGACGTCGTGCGCAGGCCGATCGCGTCGCGGCATCCCAGCCTGCGACGCCGCCTCCAGAACCCGCCGCTGCGGCGGTGCAGGAGCCGGAGGCAGCGCCGGAGTCCGTGCCCGCCCCACTAGCCGAAGGCCTGACGCCGCCACCGCCACCGGCCCGCGCCAGGCCTGGCGGCCGTCCGGTGCGCGGCAGGACGCAGCGACCGCGACGAGCGCCCCGCAAGGCTGATGGCCGGCTGCACGCACGTCGGATTGTCGCGCTGGCGGTGCTGCTGGTCGCCGTCGCAGCCGTCTGGTTCGTGTTCGAGCTGTTCCAGCCGTTCCACGGCTCCGGTCACGGCAGCGTGCTCGTCACCGTTCCACACGATGCGAACGCGTCCGAGATCGGCGACATGCTGGCGCGGGAGGGAGTCGTCTCGTCCGGGTTCTTCTTCGAGCTTCGCGCAACGCTCGCCGGCGACCGCGGCGCACTGGTCGCGGGCACGTTCAGGATGCCGCTCGACACGAGCTACGGCGATGCGCTGCGGATCCTGACGACGCCGCCGCCTCCGAGGAAGGTCACCTACGTGACGATCATCCCCGGCCACTCACGGGTGCAGGTGAACGCGCTGCTGCACGCTCAGCACGTCCACGGCAGCTACCTGGCGGCGACCCGCCACTCACTCCTGCTCGATCCGGCTCACTACGGCGCCCCGCGCGACACGCGCTCGTTGGAGGGCTTCCTGTTCCCCGACACCTACCAGCTGTATCAGCCGATCAGCATCAACGCGTTGGTCGATGACCAGCTGAGCACCTTCAAGCACGAGTTCGGCGCGGTCAACATGCGCTACGCGCGGGCTCACCACCTGACTCCCTACGACGTGCTGATCATCGCCTCGCTGATCCAGGGCGAGGCCGCAACTCCGCACGATCTGGGGCTCGTCTCGTCGGTGATCTACAACCGGCTCGCACAGGGGATCGATCTCGGGCTCGACGCGACCACGCGCTACGCGACCGGCAACTACACCTCGCCGCTGACGGTCTCGGAGATCAACTCGTCATCTCCGTGGAACACCCGTAACCACGCCGGCCTGCCGCCGACGCCGATCAACAGCCCGGCGCTGGCGGCGATTCAGGCGGCGGCGCATCCACCTCATACCAACTACCTGTACTTCGTCGTGAAACCGTGCGGGAACGGCGAGATGACGTTCACCGCCAGCTACTCGCAGTTCCTCGCCGACTCAAATGCATACCAGGCGGCGCGGGCCAGGCTCGGCGGCCGCTCCCCGGAGTTCTGCAAGGCGAAACGCAAGTGACGCGCCTGGGCGTGCTCGGATGGCCGGTCGCGCACAGCCGCTCGCCGGCGCTGCAGAACGCTGCACTGCAAGCGGTCGGGCTGTGCGATTGGCGCTATCAGCTGTTGCCGGTGGCGCCGGCGCTGTTCGCCGAGACGGTCACGGCGCTCGGCGCAGCGGGCTTCCGAGGCGCCAATGTGACGATCCCGCACAAACGGGTGGCGCTGGCCCTCGCGGATCGCCCGACGCCGCGCGCGCGTTCGATCGGCGCCGTGAACACGCTGCTGTTCGAGCCCGATGGCTTGATCGCAGCCGACAACACCGATGCGCCGGCGTTGATCGAGTCGCTGCCGTTCCCGGTCCGGGGCGCCTCGGCGCTCGTGCTCGGCGCCGGCGGCAGTGCCCGGGGCGCCGTGTGGGCGCTGCTGGACGCGGGCGCCGGCCAGGTGCGCGTCTGGAACCGTACGCCGCAGCGAGCCGGCGAGCTGTGCACCGAGCTCGGGGCGACCGCCACCGATGCGATCGCGGGCGCTGATCTGCTCGTCAACTGCACCTCTGTGGGACTGGAGGTCGCGGGCGACGCGGATCAGGCGATGCCGATCGCCCGCGAGGCGCTCGACGGCTTTGGCTTCATCGCCGACTTCGTCTACCGGCCGGGGGGCACGGCACTGATCAACGAGGCACGGGCGAGGGGGATCGGGTGCGTCGACGGGCTGGAGCTGCTGGTGGCGCAGGGGGCACTCGCGTTCGAGCAATTCACCGGCATCCAGGCACCCGTCGCGGCGATGCTCGCCGCCGTCGGGCTATAGTCGCCCGCCGATGGCCGGCGAGAACGAACAGGACCGCAGCGTCTGCACCCCGTGCCGGGGCACGGGCTCGCTGATCTCCAACCTGGGCGAGCCCCATCAGGTGACGTGCCCGTGGTGCGCAGGCACCGGTCGCTTCGAGCGTGGACGGGATGCGCAGGCCTCGGGAGCGCCGCCGCCACCCGCCTCGAGCGAGCCTTGACGCGGGGTGATCCGGTGTCAGACGAGCCTCAACACGAGCAGAGCGAGACGCGGGAAGCGGTGCCAGACGAGCCTCAACACGAGCAGGGCGAGACGCCCGAGACCGACCAGGAGAAGGTCCGCTCGCGGTCGCTGCGTTCGCTGATCGGCCGGCGCGATCTGCCATATCTGCTGATCGCGGTGCCGCTGTGGGGGGCTGTCCTGCTGGACAAGCACAGCACCCGGGAGCGGGCACTCGGGGTCGCTCTGGTCGCTGTGCTCGTGACCGTCACCGTCACCGATCTGCGTCACCGGATCATCCCGGACCGGGTCACGGGACCCGGTGCGGTGCTCGCCATCGTGATCGGGCTTCTGAGCGCTCCCGGCCAGGTTCCGGGCCAGCTGATCGCCGGCGCCGGCGCGTTCCTGGCGCTGCTCGTGTTCGCGGTCATCTCGCGGGGCGGCATCAAGGGCGGCGACGTGAAGCTCGCCGGCGTGATCGGGGTGTACCTCTCGCGGTCGGTGATCGTGGCGCTCAGCGCCGGGATCCTCGCCGGCGGCGTCTACTCGCTCGGGATCGTCGCCGTCTCAAGCGTGCGCGGTGGTCGTGCGGGGGCGCGGCGCGGTCTGCGCACGTGGATTCCGTACGGGCCGTTCCTCGCGCTCGGCGGCCTCATCGGCCTGTTTGCCGGGCCTCACTTCCTGCACTCGTAACCGTAACCTTGGGTGCGATGACACTTCGGATGATCACCGCAGGGGAGTCCCACGGTCCGGGGCTCACCTGCATCATCGAGGGCATGCCGGCAGGCCTGATGCTCGACCGCGACGCGATCGACGGCGACCTTGCCCGCCGTCAGCTCGGCCACGGCCGCGGCGGGCGGATGAAGATCGAGCGCGATCGTGCCGAGGTGACGGGCGGTGTGCGGCACGGCCGCACGCTCGGCGGGCCGGTCGCGCTGCAGGTCAACAACCGCGACTACGCCAACTGGGAGGAGCGGATGAACCCGTGGCCGGTGGAGGCGGAGGTCGCCGAGGTCCACCTGCCGAGACCCGGCCACGCCGATCTGGTCGGAACCCAGAAGTACGGGCTCAGCGATGTCCGTGACATCCTCGAGCGCGCCAGCGCACGTGAGACGGCTGCGCGGGTCGCCGGCGGTGCGGTCGCCAAGGAGTTCCTGCGTGCGCTCGGGGTGGCGGTCCATTCGCATGTGCTCCAGATCGCATCCGTCGCCGCTCCCAGGCGCGACGATCTGCGCGCCGAGGACTTCGCCGATGTCGACAGCTCGCCGGTGCGCTGCCTGGACGCCGAGGCCTCACGGGCGATGGTCGCCGAGATCGACAGGCTGCGGCGAGCGAACGAGTCGCTCGGCGGCGTGTTCGAGGTCCGGGCGTTCGGGCTGGTGCCGGGTCTGGGTTCGCATGTCTCCTGGCAGGAGCGCCTCGACGGCCGCCTCGCTCAGGCGATCGTCTCGATCCAGGCGATCAAGGCGGTGTCGATCGGCGACGGCTTCGAGGTCGCGGGGTTACCGGGTTCCGAGGCCCACGATGAGATCTTCTACGACGAGCAGCGCGGCTACCACCGTCAGACCAACCGCGCAGGCGGTCTCGAGGGTGGCATGACGACCGGGGACCCGCTCGTGGTCCGCGGCTCGATGAAGCCGCTGCCGACGCTGACCAAGCCGCTGCGATCGGTCGACATCGCCACCCACGAGCCGGCCCAGGCGCTCAGGGAGCGAACCGATTCCTGCACCGTCCCGGCCGCCGGCGTGGTCGGTGAGGCGATGGTCGCGTTCGTGCTGGCTGACGCCTACCGGCGGAAGTTCGGTGGCGACCACATCGACGACGTGCGCGAGGCCGTGCGGGCCTACGTGGAGCGGATCGGGTGGCGGCGGAGCTGAGCGGCCCGCCGGCGGCGCCACCGCCGGGCGCCGCCGGCGCGAAGATCGTGCTCGTCGGGTTCATGGGCGCCGGCAAGAGCACCGCCGCGCAGGCCCTGGGTGAGGCCGCGGTCGACGTCGATGAGGTGATCGAGGCGCGGCTCGGGCGACCGATCGCAGAGGTGTTCGCGCAGGACGGCGAGGCCGCGTTCAGGGAGATCGAGGAGCGCGTCACGCTCGAGTTGCTTGACGGTGGACCGGCGCGCGTGATCGCGCTCGGAGGCGGGGGGATCCTGTCCCAGCGCGTGCGCGACGCGCTCGCCGAGCACACGGTGATCTGGCTCGAGACCGAGGTTGACCAGGCGTGGCAGCGGGTGCAGAGTGGCGAATACCGCCCGCTTGCAGCCGACATGCGAGGCTTCTATGAGCTCCATGATCTCCGCCGGCCGCTGTATGCGGGGCTGGCCGATGTGATCGTGCCGGCCGCCCGCTCCAAGGACTTGCGACTCGTGCTGGCTGCACTTGAAGGGTTACCGGAACGTGGCGTTCGCGTCCTGTGGGCGACGAGCCCGTCCGGGGACTACCCGGTCTACATCGGCGACGGGCTGCTGAGCAAGCGTCGCTTCTGGCCATCGACGGTGCCGGGCAGGCGTGTGCTGGTGACCGACTACAACGCCGGACGGCTGTACGCGGACGCGCTGGAACCGCTGCACGCCAGCGTTGCGATCATGCCGGGCGAGCAGTCGAAGACCGTCGCTCACGCGGAGATCGTCTGGACCGAGCTCGTGCGTCACGGTGCCACCCGCGGCGATGTCGTGGTGGCACTGGGCGGCGGTGTCGTCGGTGACCTCGCCGGCTTCTGCGCCGCGACCTACCAGCGTGGCATCCGCTACGTGCAGGTGCCGACGACGCTGGTCGCACAGGTCGATTCCGCCTACGGTGGCAAGACCGGCGTCGACCTCGCCGAGGCGAAGAACTACGTCGGCGCGTTCCACCAGCCCGCCGCGGTGATCGTCGATCCGGGAACGCTCGTGACCCTGCCGCGATCTGAACTGGCAGCCGGATACGCCGAGGTTGTGAAGACGGCGCTGATCGTCGGCGGTGATCTATGGGAGCGGGTGAGCGGCGGCGCGGGAGGCGATGACGGCGAGGTGATCGCCGCCTGCGCGATGGCGAAGCTCAGGATCGTCTCCCAGGACGAGCGTGATCGTGGCCTGCGTCAGCTGCTCAACCTCGGCCACACGGTCGGGCATGCGATCGAGACCGCGACGGGATACGCCCGCTACCGGCACGGTGAGGCCGTTGCGCTCGGGCTGCTGGCGGAGCTGCGGCTGGCGGGTGCGGATCAGCTTCGTGCCCAGGTGCGTGAGCTGCTGGCCGCCAACGGGCTGCCGGTGGTGATCGAGAGCGTCGAGCTCGACGATGTCGTGGCCGCGGCAGCACGTGACAAGAAGCGCATCGACGATGGGGACGTTCCATACGTGCTGTGCCAGGCCCCGGGCAGGCCGACCCTCGGCTCGACGATGAGCCCGAGCGAGTTGCGCGCCGCGGTGGGGGAGTTGCTCCCGTGAACTCGCGCAACCGGATCGAGATCATGCACGGCGTCAACCTCGACCAGCTCGGCCGGCGCGATCCACACCACTACGGCTCGGTCACCTTCGACCAGCTGGAGCGGCGGATCGGCGAGTTCGCGCTGGAACTCGGGCTGGAGGTGCGGTTCTTCCACACCAACCACGAGGGTGAGTTCGTCGAGCACCTGCACGGACTTGAGGGGATGGCCGACGGGGTCGTGCTGAATCCCGGCGCGTGGACCCACTACTCCTACGCGATCCGCGATGCACTGGAGTTCGCCGGACTGCCGGCCGTCGAGGTCCACCTGTCCGACGTCGATGCGCGTGAGCAGTGGCGGCGCCACTCGGTGATCCGAGAGCTCTGCATCGGGCGGGTTGCGGGGAAGGGCGCCGACGGGTACGGTGACGCGCTGGCAATGCTGCGGAAGGAGCTGGGTGGATGAGTGAGCGTGTCGATTCGCTGGTCGGACTGTTGGAAGAGGCCGGTGTGGACCTGTTGCTGGTCACCGACCTCGTCAACGTCCGCTACCTGACCGGATACACGGGGAGCAACGGGCTCGCGGTGATCGGGCCACAGACGCGCACGTTCATTACCGACTTTCGCTACGTGTCGCAGTCGGCGGAGGAGGTGGAGCCCAGCTTCGAGCGCGTCCAGGCGCCGCAGGACCTGATCGACGGGCTACCCGATGTGCTCGGCAGCGGCAGTCTCCGTCTCGGCTTCGATGACTCCAACACCTCGATGCGGGCGCACGCGAAACTCCGTGAGGTGCTGGCGGCCGAGGTCCAGCTGGTGCCGGCCGCGGGGTTGGTCGAGCGTCTGCGCGCCGTCAAGGGCCCGGAGGAGGTCGAGCGTCATCGCCGACGCCGCCGCGCTCGCCGACGCCGCCTTCGAACATCTGCTTGCGGGCGGGCTGATCGGCCGCACCGAGCGCGAGCTGGCGCTTGCGCTCGAATTCGATATGCGTGAGCGCGGAGCGGATGGTTCGAGCTTCACGCCGATCGTCGCGGCCGGCGGCCATGGCGCGCTGCCGCACGCCCAGCCACGGGATGTCGCCGTCGCCCGCGGCGACCTGGTGGTGTTCGACTGGGGTGCCCTGGTCGGCGGCTACTGCTCGGACTGCACGCGCACGATCGCCGCCGGTGAGCCCGGCGACGAGGAGCGTTCCGCCTATGAGCTGGTGCTGGCGGCGCAGCTGGCGGGCGTCGAGGCGGTACGGGCGGGCGCCGGTGGGCGCGAGGTGGACGCCGTCGCCCGCGCGGTGATCGCGGACGGTGGCATGGGCGAGCTCTTCGGTCACGGCCTGGGGCACGGGGTGGGCCTCCAGATCCACGAGGCACCGCGCCTCTCGCAGCGCTCGCAGGACCAACTGAGCGCAGGGAACATCGTCACCGTCGAGCCCGGTGTCTACCTACCCGGCAGGTTTGGCATCAGGATCGAGGATCTGGTGCTCGTGACCGACGACGGATGCCGAATCCTGACCGGCCTTGACAAGCAGCTGATCGTCGTCGACTGAGGCGCTGGAGCGGGACGTGGCCGGCTCCGGGCGGGGTGCGATCGTAAGGAGTGCGGCGCTCGCCGCCGGCAGCGCGATTACGTAGGAGCTCGCGCGCGGTGGAGTCGTCTCGTACGGGCTCGTGGACGGCGTCAAGGCGGCAATCGAGGAGCCGCCGGTGAGTGCTCCGGTCGTAGTTTGGGTTTGGAAGCTCTGACCGCCGATCGTGACGCCGGCTGTGGAATCCGCGCTGTGTGCCAGCAGTCGCTCGAGCTTCGCCGGCCCGCTGGCGTGCGGCGTTTGAACGACCACCGAGGCTGCGTGGGTCAGGCTGTCGTTGATCAGGACAACTCGCGTATAGCCGTCCTTGCCGATCGTCGCCCACACCCGTGTCTGCCCGGTATGCCGCTGTACGATCTCCAACAATTTGGCGCCCCGTGGCGCCGCTTGGGCGAACATCAGCAGCCCGTAGTATTCGGGCCGGACGGCGGCGATCCACCTGCCGTCCAGACGGCGGAAGCTGAACAGCTCGTTGGCGGTCCCCGGGAAGGTGTGGATGTTGACGCCGTCGATCCCATCGCCCGCCGCCTCAAACAGGGCGTTCAGCGCCCACAGGGCCGAGGCGAACGCATCGCTCACTCCAGGTCGGCCCGCACACGTCACCGAGTTCATCTCGTCGATCCTGATCGGTACGTGATCGGCATGCGCGAGCGACGCGTACCGTGCCAGCGATGCGGTGAGCCGGCTCGGGGGATGCGGATTGAGGAGGTTCGGCACGGTCGGGTAGCCCGGAAGCTCTCGATCTTGCAGGCATTCGTTCAACCAGTAGCTGTGCACAGTCACGACCCCCAGCGACGGCTCCGCGGCAAGGAACTGCGGCAGTTGTTGGAGCCACCAGTAGTTTCCACTTGACGGACCGGCCAATGGGATCGAGCCGATCGCTCTGCGAAAGCTCGAGAACTCGTCTGTGAACGTGTGGAAGTCGTAGCTCGCGGGGCGCCCGAATACTCCGAGGCCCTTCGCGTTGACGTAATAGCTCAGCCGCGAGTACAGCTCCGGTTCGTTGCCGAGCTCGAGCGCCGCTACGTGAGCTCGGCCGATCCCGGCAAGGAGTGCGTGCGCCTCCGCCACTTCGATCGCCTGAACGTCGGCCTCGAGGTTGATGCCGAGGATGTAGTGCACGCCGGTCTGCTCGGCCAGCGCTCGCGCCACCGCGAGCCAGTCCGGCGTGATGTTGTAGGTGATCCCCGGGGGGCGTTGCATCTTCGGGACGGGCCACCACGTCCAGTCGGTGCTGTCGCCGCCGATCCGCAACACCGGGGACTGATCGGGAGCGATGTTGCGAAGCAGTTGCAGGAACACGGGGTTCAGTGCACGCGGATCGCTTCCGGCGTAGGAGAGGACTGCTCGATACTCGAGTGAGAGCCCGATGAACCCCGGAGGGATCGGTCGCCCGTGCTCCCTCGGCCCGATTGTCACGACCGCGCTCGCCGTCGCCGAGTTCGCTGTAGCTGGATGCGCCATCGCCTGGACCGCAGGACCGAAAAGCGCTACCAGCGCAGTCGCCACCGCCGCCACCACCGCCACCACCGCAGCCACGCCAACCCTTGCACGCCGCTGAGGCCCAGCGATCAGGAGCGCCCAAATGGGCCTTCGTCTCTTTATCACCAATGTCTCTCCGCCCGACTGTCGCAGCAAGCTGGAACCGTATCGATGACACCGGATCCGTTCAGCTACAAGCACTTCAGGATGCGCTGCGGAGTTCCGGCGGTGATCGCGTGTCGACCATGCTGCCTCGGCGCCCGAGCCTTCGGGCCGGGAGCCCGTGCGTCTACACTCGTCGCCGCACCCATGATCAGCACCAACCAGTTCAAGAACGGGAACCACATCGACGTCGAAGGGACGATCTTCAAGATCGTCGAGTTCCAGCACGTCAAGCCCGGCAAGGGCGGCGCGTTCGTGCGCACGAAGCTGCGCCGCGCCAGCGACGGGGCCGTGATCGACCGGACGTTCCGCGCGGGCGAGAAGTTCCGCCCGGTGCGCACGGAGGTCCGCAACATGCAGTTCCTCTACAAGGATGGGACCGACGCGCACTTCATGGACACCGAGTCCTACGAGCAGCTGACGATCCCGGAGACCACGCTGGCCGAGCCGTTGCGGTGGATGAAGGAGTCCGAGGAGGTCGAGGTGCTCTACATCGACGAGCAGCCCACCGATGTGCAGCTGCCGAGTGCGATGGACCTCGAGGTGACCGAGACCGAGCCCGGTCTGCGCGGCGACACCGCGTCGGGTGGCGGCACCAAGCCGGCCGTGCTGGAGACGGGCGCGAAGATCCAGGTTCCGTTGTTCGTCAACATCGGTGACCTGGTGAGGGTCGACACTCGCTCCGGCGACTACGTGTCGCGTGCGTAGGACCGAGCAGCGCCGGGCCGCGATCTGGGCGCTGTACCAGAGTGATCTCCTGGATCGTCCGCTGCAGGAGACATTCCCGCGCGACGTGCACGGCTTCACCCGTGCGCTCGCTGAGGCGGTTCAGGATCGCCAGGCCGAATTGGACGAGCTGATCTCGCGCCACGCGACCGGCTGGTCGCTGGGCCGGATCGCGCCGCTCGAGCGGTCGATCCTCCGGGTCGGAGTGCTTGAGCTGACGCACCCTGAGACGGTCCCGGGCGAACGCGAGATCCCGCCCGAGGGGGCGATCGACGAGGCCGTCGAGACCGCCAAGCAGTTCTGCGGCGCAGACGCGCCGGGGTTCGTCAACGGGATCCTGGCCGCGGTGCTCCGCGAGCGCGTCGGGGCCTGACGTCGCGTTGGTGATGGCCGGCTCGAACGGCCGGCCGCTGCGACCCCGCGTCTAAGAGGTGTGTAGGAGTGCTCGCGACCGGCCTGCGCAGCGATCACAATGACGTGGATGCGCCTACTGATCGTCGACGATGACCGAGGGCTGCGTGACGTCCTGCGCCGCGCGCTGACGCTCGCGGGGTATGAGGTCCGGCTCGCGCAGGACGGCGCCTCGGCGCTGGCCCAGGCGAGCTCTGATGTGCCGGACGCAATCGTGCTCGACATCGGCCTGCCCGATATCGACGGCCTCGAGGTCTGCCGCACACTGCGTCGCGGCGGCAACCGCGTGCCGGTGCTGATGCTGACCGCGCGTGATGCAGTTTCCGACCGGATCGAGGGGCTCGACGCCGGCGCCGACGACTACCTCGTCAAGCCGTTCGACATCGACGAGCTGAAGGCCCGGCTGCGGGCACTGTTGCGGCGATCCGGCGCCGATGGCGGGACGCTCGACGGTGGCCTCTCGTTCGGGGAACTGGGGCTTGATCCGGCCCGCCACGGCGCCACGGTCGGCGAGCGCTTCGTCGAGCTGACGCGCACCGAGTATCAGCTGCTGGAGCTGCTGATGCTGAACCCGCGCCGGGTGCTGCCGCACAGCCTGATCTACGACCGGGTCTGGGGCTACGACTTCGGTCCGACATCGAACGCGCTGCGCGTCTACATCGGCTACCTGCGACGGAAGCTGGAGGAGGCCGGTGCGACCTCCGAGATCCACACGGTGCGCGGCGTCGGCTACTCGCTGCGGGAGGCGGGGTCGCCGTCGTGAACCGGTGGCCGTCCGCGGTGCGCCCGTGAGCCTGAGGGCCCGGATGGGGCTTGCCTCCGGCATCGCCGTCGCGGTCGCTGTGATCGCCGTCGCTGCGGCTGCCTACCTCGGCGAGCGGTCCGAGCTGACCAGTCAGATCGACCAGTCGCTGACGCGGTTGGCCGGGGAGTACGCGAGTCGTGCCGGAGTTGGGGGAGGCAATGGTGGCCCGGCCGGACCGGGCGGCTCCGGGATCTTCCAGACCGGTGGCGCCCCGACGCAGGCTCAGGCCGGTGGCAGCAACGGGGGCGACTGCGACGGCGGCCTTGGCGTCAACGCGCCGCCGAACGCGGCATTCGGAGGAGCCACGGGGTTCGTGCAACTGCTGCTGCCCAGCGGGCATGTCTGCCGCGGCACCGATGAGACATCCGAGATCCCCGTCGGCGGCCAGGCGCTGAGGATCGCCAGGAGCGGGCTCGGACGCTTCTTCACGAGCATGACCGTCAAGGGCGACCACATCCGGGTGCTCGTCGCCGGGCTGCCCGGCTTCGGCGCTCTGATGCTCGCCTGGCCGCTGTCAGATGTCGACCGCAACCTCCGCAGCCAGCTGCTGCTGCTGGGGCTGATCGCAGCCGGTGGGATCGCGCTGGCGGCACTGCTCGGCTTCCTCGTCGCGCGGACCGCGGTTGCGCCGATCGCCCGTTTCACGCGTCAGACCGAGCAGATTGCGGAGAACCCCGACCGTCTCGAACGCCAGCGCCTCGAGGTCGCCGGCGACGACGAGCTGGCGCGCCTGGCGCAAACGTTCAACGCAACGCTTGATGCACTCGAGGGTTCGATCGCTGCGCAGCGCAACCTCGTCGCCGACGCTTCGCATGAGCTGCGCACGCCGATCTCGACGCTCCGCGCCAACCTGCAGCTGCTGCGCGACGAGCGGCTGCTGCCCGAGGAGGACCGCGCGGCGTTGCGCGCCGACATGATCGAAGAGCTGGATGAGCTGACGCGACTGGTCAGCGATGTCGTCGAGCTCGCACGTGGCAGCAAGGCCGCTGGTGACGCGGGCGACGTTCGCCTTGACCAGATTGCCGCCGAGGCGGTCGAGCGGGCGCGGCGGCGCGCTCCGACATTGCAGATCGATGCTGAGCTTCAGCCGACCGTGGTGCGCGGCGACGCCGAACGGATCGCCCGGGCCGTATCCAACCTGCTTGACAACGCCTGCAAGTGGAGCCCGGAGGGCGGAGCGGTCGATGTCGGTCTGACCTCGGGGGTGCTGAGCGTTCGTGACCACGGCCCCGGATTCCACGATCAGGACCTTCCATTCGTGTTCGACCGCTTCCACCGTGCCCGCGACGCTCGCTCAAAGCCGGGGTCGGGCCTCGGGCTCGCGATCGTCCGTCAGGCGGCCGAGGCCCACGGCGGACATGCAATCGCCGCGAATGCACCAGGGGGCGGAGCGCTCGTGAGCGTCAGCTTCGGCACGGTGATCACGGGGTGGGATGCCGACGCGGATCCGGACGCGCAGCGTCACAATGGGGATCGTGACCTACACGGCGCAGTCCGGGCGAGTCCAGATCCTGAATGACGTGGCCGCCGGCGCCGATCAGCTCGGCGGCGCGCTGGCGATGCTCGGCGAGGTCTACGAACAGCTCGACAACCACTCGGCGGACCTGATGGAGGAACAGTTGTTTCGTCCGCTGCAGGCGGCATACGGCCAGCTCAAGCGAACACATGCGGAGTTTGCCGCGAGGCACGGGCTCGATCAGCACGAATTCGCGGCGCCGACAGTTCGACTGCCCGAGGCCGCCCGCGCCGGGATCGAGCACGCCGTCGATGCGGTGCGATCTGCGGATGACACGCTCGCAAGCCTCCAGGACTCGATGCTGCCGGTCGACGTCGGCGACCAGCAGCTGCGAGCCGGCCTCGCAGGGGCACGGACCCTGCTGGGTCCATTCCCCGCCCATGCTGCCGCGCTGATCCGCACGCTGGGCCGCTGACGGTTCGCGCGGGTCTACTGGCTGGCTCTCAACCTCCGCGAGGGCTGACTGCTCTCAGGTTCCGCGGGGGCGATCGTTTAGGTCGAGGACGGGAGTCGGTGTCCCGATGCCCTGCGCGCCCTCGATGCCGACGATTGCCGTTCCGATCGCGAAGAACTCGATGATGTGACTGCTCCAGCCGTGGCTCTTCTCCTGCAGGTCGACGCCGACGATGCCCTTCGCCTGCAACGTCTGCGCCTCGGTCTGCATCCGGGTCATCGCCAGCTCACGTGCGTTGTAGAGCGCCTGGGTGTAGTTCGGCAGCTCGACGTTCTGACCGATCTGTCCGACCGTCTGAAACATGCCGCGGTGCGCGACGTGGTAGACGCAGCTGCCCATCACCATCCCGACCGGGCGATGCCCGGTGCGCAGCAACGTCCAGAACGCCTGACCGGAGAGGTCGCTGGTGAATGGCCGGCCGCTGGGTGCACGGTGCAGGACACCCTCGCGGTGCCGCACGGCGGTGCCGATCGCAATGAACTCCGCCATATGGGCGCCCCAGTCGTAGCGGCCGATATCGAGCCTGACGCCGACGATCCCATCGGCCCCGAGGTCATCTGCCTCCTCCTCCATCCGGGTCATCGCGAGCTCCCTGGCGTGGTACATCGCCTCCGACATCACGGTCATCTCCTGGTTCCTGCGCCAGTTCGCGACCTGCAGGCCGATGTGGTAGATCGAGCTTCCGACGACAAGGCCGAGCGGGTCAAAACCCGCCTCGGCGATCAGCATGAACTCGTTCACCGTCAGGTCGGAGGTGAACAGCCCCTCCTTGTTCTGCTCAAGCCTCGCACGGGCGGACTCCGGCACGCCCTCCATCGGCTGCACCTCGAGCTCCCCCGGAGCGTTCTCGCCAGAGCCGCTCTGATCCGGGCCGTTCTCGGGCGGGTCGGCTTCGGTCATGCCATCGCTCCAAGTCCGAGGATCGTCTCCGTCGTCTGTGGGTTGACCGGGGCGCTCCGGCGGATCGCGGTGCCGACGGCCTGAATCGTGACGACGATCCCGTCGCGGGAGGATCGGCCGGACGCGCGTGTGCCCCCGAGCGCGACCGTGGTCGGGCTGAGGTTCCCTGCCATCTGAGCTTCCGCGTAGCCGACCGACAGCGTCTCCTTGGAGACCGAATGATCAAGCGTGACCCCGACGATCCCGGTGGCGCCAACGGTTTGCGCCTGGCTGCGCAGATACCGCACCGCGAACTTCCGGGCCGCCGAGAAGCCGGCCGAGTAATCGGTCAGCTCCTGATTGCGTGTGACCGACCAGCGCCGGGTCCACTGCATCGCCAGCGACTGCGCGATGAAGAAGACGGCTGTGGCTGCGACCAGACCGGCCGGCGCCCAGCCGATGCTCCGGAGCTTCCAGTAGTCCTGCACGGACAGGTCGCTGAGGGTGGGGGGCTCGGTAGTGCTTGGACCGTCGGTGCGGATGCCGGTGCCGCTGACGACGTAGTCGACCGTATTCCTTGCCCAGTCATGCTCGCCCCGGCGTAGCTGCACGCCGACGACCGCGTCCGCGCCGGCAACCGCCGCCTCCTCGGTCAGCCTCCCGAACGCGTGGCGGCGCGCCTCGTCCCAGGCGCCGGCCACCTGGTCCAGCGAGCAGAACACCCCGCCGCCCCACTGGGCTTGTGCGGGCAGGTATTGAAAGCCGACGCGGTGAACCGAAGCACCGAGCAACTGGGCGAGCGGCCGCGGGCCGAGCTCGGTGAGCAGCGCGAACTCGGCGACGCCGAGCGTGCTGGTGAACAGATCATCGCCCCGCAGCTCCCGGAGCCGAGTGTCGGCGGCGTCCGGGATGCCGCCGTCCTCGCCGCGGCGCAGCGACTGATCGTGGCCGGCCTGTTCGTCATGGTCGCCTCCGCCGTCGAAGAACCCCATGGTTCGGAGTTCGTCCTGGAGGTGCCGACTCCTTTGCGGTCACGCGGGCGCGGCGCCGGCACCGGAACGGCGGTCGCGTCGCCCCGGCGCTGCCGCCGTCAGATACGTAAGACTGCGCAGGTCAGCATGGTCAGGTTCAGCGGATCGAGACGGCGTCGAGACTCGCGGGTGGAGCTGCGAACGCCCACGCCGGCCGACCGCGAGGAGTTCCTCCAGGCGATGCGATCCAGCTGTGATCTGCACCGGCCCTGGCTGACGGCGGCAACCACCGACGAGGGCTACGACGCGCTGCTCAGGCGCGTGCTGGATGAGCGGTTCGAGCCGATGCTCCTATGCCGGCGCGGTGACGGTGTGATCCTCGGCTTCTTCAACATCGGCGAGATCATCCGGGGCCGTCTGCAGAGCGGCTTCCTCGGCTACGGTGTCGTCGCGGCCCACGCCGGCCAGGGCTACATGAGCGAGGGACTCCAGCTCGTGCTCGCGCGAGCGTTCGACGAGCTGGAACTGCATCGGATCGAGGCCAACATCCAGCCCGCAAATCGTGCCTCGATTGCCCTCGTCAGCCGGGCGGGCTTCGTGCGCGAGGGGCTTTCTGAGCGCTACCTCAAGATCGGTGGACGCTGGTGCGACCACGAGCGCTGGGCGATCCGGGCTGAGCAGTGGCGCCCCGGTCACGATTCCGGCGGTTGAGCGTAGGCTGGCCGGCCTGCTTGTGCCTGCGGTTACTGCTCGGAGGCGTGTGGGGCCTGCCCGCGCAGCCGGTCGGCCATCACGCTCATCACGAGCCGGGCGAAGTACGGTGTCTCGTGGACTAGTACCCAGAAATGCCTTGCCGGGATCTCGACCAGCTCGGTGTCGACCGCGGCGACGGCGCTGAGCGCCCGCGGAGTGTCTTCGATCAGCGCCATCTCGCCGAACAGACCGGGCGAGGTGACGGTCTCGACGGTGTCATCGCCGGCCTTGAGGGCGACCGCCCCGGCGAGCACGATGTACATCCGGTCGCCTGGCTCGCCCTGTCCGAAGATGACCTCGCCGGGGGCGAGCTTCAGGCGCGGCCTGCCCTCTGCGATCAGCCTGTAGAGCTCGTCAGGCCGCTCGACGAATGACATCTGTTCGTTCTCCTGTCGTCGCGGGTGGGTGCAGCGGGATCATATGCGTGAGGCTCGGGAGAGGCTGCGCCGCCGTTCCCGAGCGGGCGCGACGAGGGTGCGTCGAGGGTGCGTCGCGGGTGCTGGCGGATGGTGCGTCGAGGGTGCGACGAGGACCTGGCGGATCATCCGGCAAGCGCCGCAACGGCGCCGCCGCCGTGCTCACGGACCGCCGCGCGGACCGCCTCGCCCTCGACGGTCAGCACGTTTGAGCGCTCGCCGGCGATCACGCTGGCCGTCCGTGGCACCCGGTGTAGCACCGAGATCTCCCCGAACGCGTCACCGGGGAGCAGCTCGCCTCGGATCGACCCGTCGACGATCACGTGGGCGTGGCCGCTCAGGAGCACGTGGTACGTGTCGTCGTGGTCTCCGTCGGTCACGATCGCGATCCCGGGCTCGATCGTCTGCACACGACTGTGCTGCATCAGCTCGCCGACGGCGTCGCGCCCGAGTGAATGCAGCAGTGGCGCCCGCGCCAGAGCGCTCTCGGCGTTGACGGCAAGGTCCTCCGCCGGCGCAGGCGACGGTTGGCCGGGCTCACTCACGTCGACCCCTGCCACCGCCGCCAGGAAGTCGTCTCGCTCCAAACCGTATAGCTCGACATCGGTCACGGCGCGAACCGTCGCGGCGCGCGGCACACCGCGCAGCAGTCCGCGCTCACCGAACTGGCCGCCACGCCCGAGCTCGCCGACAACGAACGAGTCGACTTCAACCACGAGCTCGCCGTCGGCCACCAGATACCAGCGGTGCGCCTCCGGATCGCCCTGGCGCACGATCACCGACCCGGCAGGGTGTTGCTCGCTGCGCAGCCGCGCCGCGACCCCCTCCAGCGCGTCCACCCGCAGCGGCCGGAAGAACGGAACGCCGCGCAGCAACTCCAGGACGTCGAGGCGAGCGACGGCCCGATCGTCGATCCTGGCGATGCTTCGGTAGCCGATCGCGACCACCACCGGGAGCGCAGCCCCGGCGGCCACGACGGCGCCGCGGGTTCCGAGCAGCGCGAGCAGGATCGGGGCGAGGAGGCTGCCGAGTCCCTCGGAGAGGAGCTTTCCGCCCTCCATCACTCCCGTCAGCGGTCCGATCGAGCTTCCGGGGATCAGCCGGTTCAGAAGTGTCTGGGCGCCGACATCGGAAAGAGCCATCCCGAGCCCCCACACGACCATCAGCGCCACCGCCACAACGGTGCCGCCGGAGAGGCCGGTGGCAGCGATCGGCAGCCCGCAGAGAATCAGGCCGAGCGTCAGCCACCCTGCCAGACGGCGGTTACCGACGAGGCGGGTCGTGACGATGATCGCCACCAGCGCGCCCACCGCAGCGGCGGCCATCAGCACCCCCAGACCGGACCGGCCGAGCGACAACAGCTGCAGCGAGGCGACGACGGCGAGCGAGAACCACAGCCCGCGGACGAGCGAGCGCATGCACGAATAGCGGACGATCAGCCGCGCCTCGCTGCTGTCACGCAGCGCCTGGATTCCCGTTCGCAGGCCGCTCAGGCCGATCAGTGGTGCCGTCACCTGTCGCGGGCGCCGCTTCCCGAGGGTCATGAAGATCGCGGCCGCATAGAGGACCGCCGCAAACGCGACCGGAATCGGGATCGGAAGCAGGGCGACGAGCGCGCCGCCGATCAGCGCGCCGATCAGCTGTCCAGAGGTCTTGACGTTCGACACCAACCCGGTGGCAGCCGTCAATTCGCCCGGTGTCCGGGCGAGCGTCGGCAGCAGTGCGGCTTGCGCCGGTCGGTAGCCGGAGCCGGCTGCCGCGTCGAGCCAGACGAGCGCGATCACGATCGCGAACGGGAGCCCGAGCACCAGCGCGACCGCAGCTGTCGCCGTGATCACAGCGCGCGAAGCGGCGGTCAGCGACAACACCGGTCGATGGCGCGCGTGTGCCGTCAACTGGGTGGTCCAGAGTCCGGCGAACGCGGCCGGTGCGAAGCGGAAGCCGACCAGCCCGACGGCGAGCGCACCGCCGACGCTGTAGGCGTGCACGGCCACAGTCGTGCCGAGTACCCACTCTCCGAGGGTGATCGATGCGAAGCCGCCGATTACACCCCTGAGTGCGCGATTCGACAGCGCCGTGCGTGTCAGGCCGGCTGCTCCGTTCTGCGCCCCGCGCATCAGCCCGCGATCATAGCCACGCAGGCGGCCGCGGGCCTACGCGGTCTGATCCGTGCGCAGCGGATGGCGGGCGCGCAGGTAGCTGGCCAGCAGCGGATCGACGAGCTCGGTGTGAGCATCGGCGGTGCGGCGCAGATGGCCCGCCGCAATTAGGGCGTTGGCGGCGTGGCGAGCCGCAGAACGGTTGCGGATCCCGGTGGCACGCTGCGCACGCGAACCACTCGGAGCGAGGCCGTGGGAGACCGCCACGATCACACGCTGCTCGACGGTGCTCAGTGACCTCCAGGTGGCTTCGAGCTCTGGCAGCCGATCCGTCGTCACCTCGGCGAGCGCCTCGTGCGCGAGTTCCATGGTCGCGATCTCGCCGGCAGGGGTCAGCTCCCAGAGTTGCCAGGCAAGCAACGTCGTCCGCTGTGGATGTCCGGCTCCGAGGGCCGCGATCGCCGCGCCGCCCTCACCGGCTCTGCGGCCCGTCGCCTGGAACTTCGCGGCGATCGACGCGGCGAGCAGCGCAGGATCGATCGGCGGCAGTTGCATTGGCTTCGCCTGACCGTAGAGCGGGCGGGCGCGATCGGCGAACAGGGCGCTCAGGAGTGATGGCTCGGAGCCTGCGAACAGATAGGTGACGTACTCGCCCTGATGTTGGATGTGAGAGCGCAGCAACCCGTCGAGTCCCGGCACGCTCAGGACATCCTGGAACTCATCGAGCGCCACCAGCGCGCGGCGTCCGGTCCGATGCGCCACCTCCAGCGGCACCTCGAGCAGTCGATGAAGCGCTGCGGCATGGTCGATATCAGTGGCGCTGCGCGTCGCTGAGAGCTCCAGCGGGCCGAGTCGAAGCCGGATGCTCGTCACGAGCTCCCGCAGCAGTTCACCGAGCGTGCCGTGCGCTCTGATGTCCTCGTAGGCGTCTTCGATCCGGCGCGCAGCCTCGTCGATCGTCAGCACCGCCGAGAAGTCGACCCAGACGGCGAGCGCGTGCTCGCGCTCACGCCACGTGTGCGTGACCGCCTTCAGGACACTCGTCTTGCCGTAGCGTCTGGGTGCCTCGAGCGCCGTGTAAGTTCCGGACCGCACGAGTCTGTCCAGCGCGGCGAGCTCGGCGTCGCGGCCCACGAGATCCTCGGCTCGTTCCAGCGGCGTGGAGAATCTGAACGGATTCTGGTCAGCTCGCGCGGGCAACGGAGCGGTACATGATACAGAATCTGGGTAGTGCCGTAATACAGCCGTTCGCCCTTGCGGCTGAACTGGCAGCCGTGCAGGTAGTCACCAGCCGTCCCGGCGAGCTGGATCAGCGGATCGCGCAATGTTCCCTCCGGGCGCCGGACACGCTCACAGGACGCCGCACAACGCCGGAGCACAGGCGTCCAGTCGAGACGAACCGTCCGGGGCGTCGCGGCGCGCGGCAAACTTACGCCTTAAGAACGGCGCCGAGGTGGCGACCATTAGAGCATGCCGACATATCCGCCGTTTTCCCTTGACCGCACCTACCGTCTGGTCACCCGCAGCGACTTCGATGGTCTCGTCTGCGCCGCGCTGCTGAAGGAGCTCGGGATTCTCGAAGAGATCCTGTTCGTGCACCCCAAGGACGTGCAGGACGGCAAGGTGGAGCTGAGTGCTGCTGACATCACCACCAATCTTCCCTATCGCCCTGAGGTTGCACTTGCATTCGACCACCACTCCTCAGAACGCCGGCGGGTTAACGGCGAGCCGGCGAACCGCGTGATCGTCACGGATGCCTGGTCGGCGGCGCGTGTCGTGTATGACCACTTCGGGGGCGAGCAGCGCTTCCCGCGGGTGAGTGCCGAGATGATGGACGCGGTCGACCGCGCTGATGCCGCGCGCCTGTCGGTGGGGGAGATCTTCGATCCCCAGGGCTGGATCCTGCTCAGCTTCCTGATGGATCCGCGAACCGGACTCGGTCGTTTTCGCGACTTTCGCATTTCGAACTACGAGTTGATGCTGAAGCTGATCGACTGCTGTCTGGAAATGCCGGTCGCGGAGATCCTCGCGTCGCCGGACGTCGCCGAGCGAGTCGTCTTCTACCAGCAGCAGACAGACGCCGCCGCAGCGCAGATCCGCCGCTGCGCGACGGTGCACGGACGGGTCGTCGCGCTCGACCTCCGAAACGAGCAGGTCATCCACCCTGCGAACCGGTTCCTGGTGTACGCGCTGTTCCCGCAGTGCACCGTCTCGATCCACATCCTCAGCGGGCTCAAGGGGCAGAACACGGTGTTCGCCGTCGGACGCTCGATCGTCGACCGCTCCTCCGAGTTGGACATCGGCGCGCTGATGCTCGGCTACGGCGGGGGTGGCCACGTCGCCGCGGGTACCTGTCAGATCGCCAACGAGCGCGCCGAGGTCGTGCTCGGTGAGCTGGTGAGCACGATCGTCGACGGTGAGCGCGAGCAGATTGCCGCGTAACGGCGGCGCGGAGATCGCGTCGTCCTGACTCGCGCCTACGCTGGCGGGTCGTGAATGATTTTTCGCTTCGCGCCCGCTCGCTCGCTCGGCGCATAGATTCCGGGGGTTCCGGTCCGGGCACGCGTAGCGAACTCGAGGAGCTGCGAGGGATGTGGCGCTCGCTGTCCGCGGCCGAGCGTGCGCAGGCCGCACAAGCGGCGCAGGCGCTGGCTGCCGCGCAGGCCGCAGCCGCATCACGGCGCGTGGTTGATGACGTCGCCGATGCGCAACTTGCACTGAGCGGTCTTGATCGCATCAATGTCGACGCGCCGCCCGAGCGTCGTTACGGCGGCCCTCGTGATCCGGATGCACTGCTGGCGCACTTCGGCCTGGAAGGGTTCCGGCCGGGGCAACGCGAGGTCGTTGCTGCTGCGCTGGCGGGCCGCGACAGCCTCGTGGTGATGCCGACCGGGGGTGGCAAGAGTCTCTGTTATCAGCTGCCCGGCATCGCCTCAGATGCGCTGACGGTCGTGGTTTCTCCACTGATCGCGCTGATGGCGGATCAATACAGGCGGCTTCTGCTCGGCGGGCATCCGGCCGCGATGATCGCGTCGGGCATGGATGCCCAGGCGGCCGCTCGCGCGCTGGAGGACGTGCGCGGTGGCCGCGCACGAATCGTCCTGTGTTCGCCGGAGCGGTTTGCGTCCTCATCGTTCCTGGCAGCTCTTGCGCAGCGAAGCGTGGACCTGTTTGCGGTCGACGAGGCCCACTGCGTCTCAGAATGGGGTCATGACTTCCGGCCCGACTACCTCCGCCTGCGGGCGGTGATCGACCGGCTCGGCTCACCGACCGTGATGGCCTGCACGGCGACCGCCACGGAGCAGGTGGCTGAGGAGATCTGCGCACGACTGGGTCTTCGGGATCCGCACGTCACGCGGGCAGGCTTCGACAGGCCGAACCTGTCGTTTGACGTGATCGCGCTTGACGGCACCGGGTCCAAGGCTCGCAAGCACATGCTGCTGTCGCTCGCGCTGTCGGACCCGGACATGCGTCCTGCGATCGTCTACTGCGGCACCCGCCGTGAGGTGGAGGAGGTGTCCGAACAACTCAGGGCAGACGGGTTGCTCGCGGTGGGGTACCACGCCGGCATGCCGGCCGATGAGCGCGCTTCGGCGCAACACCGCTTCATGGAGGGCGACGCCGACGTGGTGGTCGCCACGAACGCGTTCGGAATGGGAGTCGACAAGGCGGACGTACGCGCCGTCGTGCATTGGGCGATCCCGAAGAGCGTTGAGGCCTACTACCAGGAGGTGGGGCGGGGTGGGCGCGACGGGCAGCCGGCGCGCGCGATCCTGTTGGCGAGCCGTGTGGACCTCGGCCGGCTGATCAACTTCATCAAGGGCGACGCCGTCGCCGCCGCCGATGTGCTCGGCTACGTCCGCCGTCTGCAGGGTGCCGGCGCCGGTGACACCGTGGTGATCGATGCCCCACGAGCGGATCGTGACCGCGTCTGCCTGGGGATCGCCGAGCGCGCGGGCCTGTGTCGGCTTGAGCCGGCACCGGGTGGCGCGCTGAAGGTGACTTTCGCGACCGAGGCCGGGACTGCCGAACTCGCTTCGATCTGCCGTCTGGCGCTTGACCGCGCCTGGCGCGCATACCACGCGGTCGAGGCATTCAGCTCGGCGTCGGGCGAGTGCCGGCGCCGGACGCTGTTGGATCATTTCGGCGACCAACGCCAGATCGCGCCGCTCGGGCGCTGCTGCGATGTCTGCGATCCGGACACGATCGGGTTGCCTGATCCGGCATCGCTGACGCCGGCGCGAGCGAGACGCGAGCGTTCCCAGGAGGCTGCGCCGGTCGATCCCGCTGATCTCGGGTTGCTCGACGCGCTGCGGGCGTGGCGTTCAGTCGCGAGCGACGGTAAGCCGGCCTACACCGTGGCTCACAACCGGACGCTCGAGTCAATCGCAGCGACGCGGCCACGATCGCTCGCCGAGTTGGCGACGATCAAGGGAGTTGGTCCGGCGTTCGTCGAGCGTCACGGCGAGCGTGTGCTGGCGCTTGTCGGCTCGACACTCCCGCCGGCTGGCGGGTCGGGGGCTTGACGTCGGCGTGGTGCAGCTAGCATCTGCGCTGCCTGGCTGAGTCAAAGCGCAGAACGGAGGATCGTGGTGCCGCCGAGCAGCGTTCATTTCAATGGTTCGGTCAACCTGCCGGACGCCGAGACGGTGATGCGTGAGATCAGTTCCCGCATTCCGGTGGGCGTGCGACGGATGACCGACGGCGAGACCGGTGAGCGGGGCTACTGGATCATGTTCCAGATTCAGAAGTTCCTGTCAATGCCCGAACTCGAGCCGGCGAGCGCGGCTCACCAGGCCTACGACTCTGGTGATGCTGACGCGCCGGCGACGCCTCAGCTGAGACTCGCCGACGGTGTCTCCGCCGAGTCCGTCAAATGGCCTGAGCTGGGTTATGCGTCCGCGTACGGTGAGTCCTATGAGGTGTTCCGCGCTCTGCAGGCGGACGGGACGATCCCCGGCGACGTGCGATTTCAGATCCAGTACCCCACGCCGCTTGCCCCACTGGCGGCCACGATCGTGCCCGAGCAGCTGCCGGGGATCGTCGCCTCGTATGAGGCGGCACTGTTCGCGGACCTGGCTGCGGCCCTGGCCAACCTCCCGCACGATCGCTGTGCGGTGCAATGGGATGTGGCGGTCGAGATCGGGCTTCTGGAGGGCGGCTTCGGCCCGGACGCGCGGGTGTCGCTTGAGGAGATCGTGCCCGGCCTTGCCAGATGTGTCGACCAGGTCCCCGAAGAGGTGCCGGTTGGGATGCACCTCTGCTACGGCGACTACGGTCACCAACACTTCAAGCAGCCCGAATCGCTTGGGCTTCAGGTACGCCTCGCCAACGCCGTCACAGCGTCCGCACGCCGGCCGCCGGCCTGGTTCTCGTTCACGGTCCCGCAGGCCCAGTGCGGCGCGGATTACTTCGCACCGCTGCGTGACCTCAGGCTCGGACCGGAGACGGAGCTCTATTTCGCACTCGTGCCATACCACCCGGCCGACCAGGCGCCCGGGACGACCGCGGAGCAGATCAGGCTGATCGACGCCCTCCTCGCCGAGTCATCTGCCGGTGGGCGCGCTTGGGGGATCTGCACAGAATGCGGGATGGGTCGAGTCGCGGCCGCTGACGTGCCGACGCTGCTCGATCTACACCGCGAGATCCTCGCCAACAGCTGACGGCACGGAATAGCCGAAGCGGCTTCGGGACAGGCGTTATTGATCGAGCCCGCCCAGCGAGGCCGTATAGCTCCAGCGGCGGCCTCCGTCATGTGAGACGTACTGCCACGTGACCGCCCGGTTGGTGCTGCTGTTGTTGATCTGCTGCTGCACATAGGCCACGAGTGCATTGCGGGTCCCTGGTACAACAGCGACGACCAGCTCACCGAGAAAGGCCTCCCACCACGTGCGGCCGGCATTCGTGGTGACGTCGACCACCGAGCTGCCGTAGGCAAAGAAGGTCGTTGGGCCCGCGACACCGACGTATCCGACTCCTTCAGGACCATCCGCGGCATCGACGTGCAGCTGGGGACCGTCGATGCGCCAGACGCGACCGCCATCCACCGTTCGAGCCGGATACTGGGCGGAGTCGACGTTGGCGAGCGCGAACCCGTCAGCTGCGGTTGCGAACACGCGATTGGTCCAGAGCGTCGACGACCGGACAACGGCTCCCGGGGTGATCGCTCCGGGACGCGGATGCATCCGGCGCCCGGCAAGCTCGTGCTGCGGACTCGGTGCTGACGGCGGCGTTCGGTCAGCGGCCGGCAGGACGGTTGACTGCGCCCCGGCCGCACTGTGAGATGACGAGCCGCAACCCACAAGCACCAGCATCGACGCAGCGAGGATCCCGCCCACACGTTGCATCGCGCCCATCGACACTGTTATTGCGCGATAGCGCGCCGCTGTGACCGCTACGAGTACGAACGTCTGAGATGACACGGATTTGTGTTATTTCAGAATTATCTGTATTCTGTTGCTTATGCCCAACGATACGGAGATCACGTTCGCCGACCATATGGGGCGCTTCTGTGCGCGTCGTTACGCGCTTCCGCCGATGGTCGGCCGTTTGCTCGGCTATCTCGCGGTGTGCGATCCGCCGGAGCAGAGCATCGCCGAGCTCGCCGATGCCCTGCTCGCCAGTCGAAGCGCGATCACCCAGGCCGTGAAGGTTGGGGAGAATCTGCACGCGATCCGCAGATCGAGGGCGGCCGGTGAGCGGTTGGACCGGGTTCAGATCGATCTGAGTTCACCGCGGTCGATGGGGCTCGATATCTCCGAGTATGAGGAGTTGAGCGACCTCGCACGAGAGGGCCTTAGGGTGCTGCAGGACGCTCCGCCCGAGCGCCGCACGGTTCTGATGGAGGTGTCAGCGTTCGCCGAGTTCCTGCTTGAACAGATCCCGCTGTTCCAACAGGAGTGGGCGAAGCGACGGGCGGCATTGGTTGCCGACGGGGTGCTTCCGGACAGCGGACGGGATCGGGCATGAGCGGCTCACCGGAGATGGCGATCGTAGCCGCTGGCGTGCGGAAGTCGTTTGGGCAGGCGCCTGTGCTCGACGATGTCGATCTGGAGGTGGGGGAGGGCACGATCTTCGGGTTGCTCGGTCCGAATGGGGCTGGGAAGACGACGATCGTGCGCATCCTGTCGACGTTGATTGCGGCAGACGCCGGGGAGATCCATGTGGCCGGGTGCAGCGTGGTCGCCGATCCGGACGGTGTGCGAGCGGCGATCGGTGTGACCGGCCAGTTCTCGGCCCTGGACGAGCTGTTCACCGGTGAGGAGAACATGCGTCTGATGGCTGACCTCAACCACCTTGACCGCGCGACGGGCCGACGGCGCGTTGCTCAGCTCCTCGACGCGTTCGAGTTGTCCGACGCCGGACGCAAGCCCGTGGCGACATATTCCGGCGGTATGCGTCGTCGGCTTGATCTGGCGATGACGCTCGTCGGCTCTCCTCGCGTGGTCTTCCTCGATGAGCCGACCACGGGTCTTGACCCTCGCGGCCGCCACACGATGTGGGACGCGATCCGCGATCTCCGCACGGACGGTGTCACGATCTTCCTGACCACGCAGTATCTGGAGGAGGCTGACGCGCTGGCTGACCGGGTTGCGGTGCTCGATCGCGGCCGGATCGTGGCCGAGGGCACGCCCGAGGAGCTCAAGCGACGCATCCCCGGCGGCCATGTCGGATTGCGGTTCACCGAACCTGCCGTGTTCCAGACCGCGGCACGTGCGCTCGCCACTCCGGCGCGCGACGAGGACGACCTCGTCCTGCAGGTCCCCTATGACGGAACCGTTCCGGCGCTGCGGGACGTGCTTGATCGTCTCGATGACGCCGGGATCGACGGTGTGCAGCTTTCGATCCACACGCCCGACCTCGATGATGTGTTCTTTGCCGTCACCGGTCACCCAGCCGGCGAGGAGGCCGTCGCGGGATGAGCACGCTGACCTACACCGTCACCGACTCGACCACGATGCTGAGGCGCAGCCTGCGCCGTCTGCTGCGCTACCCATCGTTGACTCTGATGCTGGTCGGCATGCCGATCGTGTTCATGCTGATGTTCGTCTACGTGTTCGGCGGCGAACTCGGCGCCGGGCTCGGTCGCGAGCTCGCAGGTGGTCACAGCGGCCGTGCCGGCTATCTGAATTACGTCGCGCCGGGGATCCTGCTGATAACCGTGGCGGCGGCCGTCCAGGGCACAGCGATCGTGGTCGCGATGGACATGACCGGCGGGATCATCGACCGCTTCCGGACGATGGCCATCGCCCGCGCGAGCGTGCTGACAGGTCACGTGCTCGCAAGCCTCATCCAAACTCTGGGCAGCATCGCCGTCGTCCTCGCGGTCGCGATCGCCCTCGGCTTCCGTCCGATCGCCGATCCCGGCGATTGGCTGGCCGCGGCAGGCGTGCTGTCGTTCTTCGCGCTGGCATTGATCTGGCTCGCCACCGCGCTCGGGCTGGCCGCCAAGAGCGTCGAGACGGCGAGCAACACGCCGATGTTCCTGATCATCCTGGTCTTCCTGGGTAGCGGCTTCGTTCCGGTCGCCACGATGCCCGCCGGGCTGCGCCAGTTCGCCACGTATCAGCCCTTCACGCCGGTGACAGAGACCCTCCGTGGGCTTCTCACCGGCACACCGATCGGCTCCAACCTCGCCGGCACGCTAGCGTGGAGCGCCGGTATCGCCATCGTCTCCTACTTCTGGGCGATACACCTCTACAACCGCCGCCACGCTCGCTGATGCTCAGTGGCGGTGTGCCGCGCGCTCGTGCGCGGTCTCGGCAGATGGGACCACGATCACGGGCCTGTCGGCGTGTTGCAGGACGGCGTGGGAGACGCTTCCGAGCAGCAGTGACTTGACCCCGGTCAGTCCCCGTGTCCCGAGCACGATCGCGCTCGCGCCGATCTCATCGGCCTCCTCCAGGATCGTTTCGGCGATCGTCGTGTGCCTGGCCCGTGTGCGTGGCTGGGCGTTCAGACCGGCGCGCGACGCGCGGCGCGCACCGTCGGCGGCTCGCTCGCCGGCGCTTTCCTCGTTGGCCTTATCGATCTGCTCGAAGTCGATCTCTCCCGTCATGCCGAACCCGACACCGGTTCGTGTCATCACGTCGACGAATGGCTCCCACACCGATAACACCGTCGTCGGCTCGCCGCTCATCAGCGCGCCGGCCTGGTCGATCGCGGACTGGGCATCGTTGGATCCGTCGTAAGCGATCAAGATCATGTCCTGTTCCTCTTCTCGTAGTCGTACTGGGTCGCAAACTAGCCGACCCGAGCCGTCCAAGGCGGCGTGATCCGCTGATGCCTGGACATCGCGCTGCTTGGTTGCAAAGCTGGGGGTCGTGACGTCGCTCGAGCAGCGCTGCCGTGAGACGCTCGAAGGGAGCTGGATCGTCGGCGAGCGTGATCGTGTGCCGTTCGCGTACACGCGTCCGAGCCCGGGGCGGTATCGATGGCAGTGGTATTGGGATTCGTGCTTTGCGGCGATTGCGTGGCGCCATCTCGACCCGGCGCGCTCCCGGGCCGAGCTGGAGACGCTGCTTGCCGCGGCGCGGCCGGACGGCTTCATCGGTCATACGATCTTCTGGGAGCATCCGGTCAGCGGCCCGCGGAGGCTGTTCTACAACGTGATTCATCACGACGACTTGATGACCGCCACGATTCAGCCACCGGCGCTGGCGTTCGCATGGAGGCTGGCTGTCGGTGATCCCGCGCTTGAGCCGCGGATCGTTGCGCACCACGCTGCGGTCAGCGATCAGCGTGATCTGCAGGGCGATGGGCTGTTGTGGATCCTGCAGCCGGATGAGTCCGGTTTGGATGCCTCGCCCCAGTTTGACCCGATCTGGCGTGAGCGGGCGCAGGGGTTGCCCGGCTTTGTGGAGTTGGTGGCGCGTAATCGTGAGCGCGGGTTTCGGATTGATGCGGTGCGTGCTGACGGTGGCCCCGTCGTCTGCGAGGTGCTGACGAATGTGATTCACGGGCTCTCGCGGCTGGCGCTTGGGTTGCCGTCGATCACGCCGGCGCTGATCGCCCGCTGCTATGACGAACCGAGCGGTTTGTTCCGGCCTGCGGTGGAGCCGGCGATCAGCGAGCGGATCCCGCTCACCTGGACCGCGCTCGCGCCGCTGGCGCTCCCCGATCTTCCCGAGGAGATCGGTCACCGGCTCGTGGGGTATCTGCTGGAGGAGAGTCGGTTTTGGACGGCGGTCGCCCCACCCTCGGTGTCGCTCGACGAGCCGTCGTTCTCGCTGCGCGAGCACTTCGACGGTCTGCGGCGCTATTGGCGGGGGCCGACGTGGGTCAACAGTGCGTGGCTCTTGTGGCGTGGGCTCGTGCGCCTGGGCTACGAGGAGCAGGCGGCCACGCTGGCCGGCGGGATCACGGCAACGGTGGCGCGGGAGGGGCTGCGCGAGTTCTATGACCCGAGCGACGGGCGCGGTATGGGCGCCGAGGAGTTCGCCTGGTCGGCGCTGGCGCTAGAGCTGCTTGAGCCGAACAACGCGAGCGCCGGCGTTCCCGTCCACTTGGCGTGATCGTGGAGGGCTCGCTGCCGGCGACGCTGGAAGGCTCCCCGCAGGAGCACCATGCGCGGCGGGTGCTGAGTGACCTTCGGCGTCATTTGCAGAAGTCGGCGCTGGAGCTTGTCGGATTGCTGGTCGCTGCCTATGTGGTGCTGAGGCTGATCCCGACGCTGGAGCAGGCATTGCGCAGCCTGGAGCACGTGTCCTGGGAATGGGTGCTCGGGGCGATCGCGCTCGAGGTGCTGTCCGAACTCGGATTCGTGATCGCCTGGGGCGCGATCGTCGACCCGCAGAAATGGCTTGATCCTGACGGCCGCGGGCGGCGGACCGACGAGGAACTGGCATGGACACAGCTCGCAGGCGGACTCCTGCTCCCAGGCGGGGCGTGGGGAGGGGTGGGAGTCGGAGCTGTGATCCTGCATCGCTTGGGAGTGCCGAGCAAGCTGATCGCCGAGCGGGAATTCACCCTCAGCTTTCTCAATACGGCGATCGACGCACTTGCGCTGATCATCTTTGGTGTCGGGCTCGCGAGCAGCGTCTTGGCCGGCGAGTCGCGTGTCTACCTGACGGTGCTCCCGGCAGCCGTCGCGGCGACCGGAATCGCGGCCGTGCTGCTGATCGCGCGCCGCGCCGGCAGCCATGCCGGACACCTGCAGGACAAGCACCCGAAGATCGCGAGCGCGCTCAGCACACTCGCAAAGGCGGTGGACGACACAAAACGGCTTCTGCTCAGTCGTGGTAACTGGACGAGCGTGCTCGGGATGGTGGCCTACCTGGGATTCGACGTTCTCGTCCTCTGGACTGCGTTCTTCGCCATCCATGCCCATCCAATCCCGGCGTTCGCGATCGTGATCATGGCGTACATCATCGGTGCTCTCTTCGGATCGATTCCTCTGCCGGCCGGCCTCGGGACGATCGGCGGCATGGCAGGGATGCTGATCCTGTTCGGCGTCGCCCACAACGCGGCGATCGCGGCCGTCCTACTTCACGCCGCGATTGGGTTGCTCGTGCCACTCGCCGGCGGCGGGATCGCCTACGCGATTCTTCGCCGCCGTGTAAGGCCGATCACCACTCCAGCCGGGGGCACCGCACCGGCCGGCCAAGATCGACCGCGCATCACCGACGAGAACTGAACGGTGACGACGCGGTGACGACGCCACAGATTTATCGCTCGCCGGCCGGAATCGACTCAGCCAGCGCGGCGCGCGTGGGAGCTGCGGGGAAGGGGTCGGCGAAGTACTGGGTCTCGTGCGTGACGAGACCGTCGGTGATCTCCATGACGCTCACCGAGTATGTGGGTACGCCGTCATAGGTGATCACGCACTCGCTCACCCAGAGGTCGTCGCCGCCCTGGATCCGGAGGATCCTGAAGTGGCGTTCGGCTGGATGCCCGCCGCGTTGTGCCTGGATTCTTGACCGACCTCTGAAGCGCTCACCGGATTGCGGGTAGTCCAGGATCGCGTCTGTCGCATAGATCGCGTGCTCTGTGTCGATGTCGCCGCTTTCGGAGGCCTCCCAGTGCTGCTGGATCCGAGCCCGGATAGCGTCGTCACGATCAGTGTTGGTATTCACCGTTACCTCCGATGATGTGTTGGACGAGCCCGGCTGCATAATGACCCCGACGTGGCATCGTCGCCCCAGTCGGTACCCGTGGCCGAACACGGGTCACGGCAATGTCGTCGCCGGCCGCAATCGCGTCGGTGTCGCTCCCCGAGTGTGGGTCCGGGTGATCCGGGAGCCCTGGTTGATGCGGGTTCTAAACCAAGGGCCACGGACCAGGGACCTCACTGACGCGAACAGAGGCCGCGGAGAGCCACGCTGACTTCGTACGCAACGCTGACATAGGTCGAGCAACCATTGGAGGTCATGATGAGCACCACCGGCGCAGGGCAGGAGTAGATCATGCGCGCCAACATCGTCCCCGGCGCCACGTTCCCAGATTACGTGCTGCCTGATCACGAGAGCGTGCTCCGGAAGCTCAGCGAGATCCAGGGTGAGGACCCGCTGATCCTTACCCTTGCGCGCGGGAACTACTGCCCGAAGGAACACCAGCAGCACCTCGAGCTTGCCGCCAACTACCCCAAGATCGCCGTGGCCTACACGAAGGTCGCCACGATCTCGACCGACACACATCACTCAAGCCAGGAGTTCCGCGCGTCGACCGGTGCCCAATGGCCGTTTCTCTCCGACCCCGAGCGGGTCGTCCAGAAGGACCTTGAGATCCAGGAATACACCGACCCCGAGCACGACCCGATGATCCCCCACACCCTCGTGCTCAAGCCCGGACTGGTCATCCACTGCATCTACAACGGCTACTGGTTCTGGGGACGTCCCTCGTTCGTCGATCTCTGGCACGACCTGCGGACCGTGACCCGCGAGATCCGCCCGGATTGGGATCTGAGCAAGCCGGGGTTGCACGAAGCATGGGATGCGGGTGACTACTCGCCATTTCACGGCTGGGACCGGCGCTCTGCCGAGTCGATGCCGTCGTCCTATGCGTCTTAGCGCTAGGCCCGCCGTCCCGCCCGCGCCAGACCACCACTGTCGTGACCGCTGATCGCTCTCACCCGTAGGAGGAACGATGACCGGCGCAACCAGATCCGCCCCCACCCAGCGCGAGCCCGAGCTTGTCGGACAGACCGTCGTCGTGATCGGTGGCAGCTCTGGCATCGGGCTGGAGACAGCCAGACGTGCCCGTGCCGACGGCGCCGATGTGATCCTCGCCGGCCGCGACTCCGACGCGTTGCAGCGTGCGGCGCTCGAGCTCGACGCGCTCAGCGCGAGCGCGTTCGACGCCAACGACCCGGCGGAGCTCGAGCGCTTCTTCGCCGCCCTGCCAAATGTGATCGACCACGTAATGGTCACCGCCGGTCGTCCGCACTACGGGCGCCTGATCGACGCGGAGTCAGACGGGCTGCGCCACGCCCTCGGCGACCGCCTCCTGCTCGCCGTCGAAACCGCTCACAACGCAGTCGGCAGGGTCAGGCCGGGAGGGACGCTGTTGTTCATCAGCGCCGAAGCCAGCCGGCCGAGCATCGGTAGCGGCAGCGTGTTGACGGTCGCCGCCGCACTGCCGGCGCTGACAGCCAACCTCGCACTGGAGCTTGCGCCGATCCGCGCCAACCTGATCGTCGCCGGGTTCGTCGACACGCCGCTATCGGCATCGCTACTCGGCAGCGACCTAGAAAAGCGGCGTGACCAGCTGCGCGCGACGCTCCCGATCGGACGCGTCGTGCAAGCAGCTGACGTTGCCGCGCTCGCCGTCCACATCATGACCAACACCGCCTTGACCGGAGCCACTTACACCATCGACGGTGGCGAGCAACTCGTTTCGGCCTAGGCCGGTGAGGAGACCCCCGCGAAGTTGTCCTGGTCTGGCTCGTGGTCGTGAGTCATCTCACTCCAGCGAGAGCTCGCGGATGTTCGCCTTTGACACCTCGAGGACCTCGTCGCCGCGTCCCGACAGGACGCTGCGCGTCGCCCAGAGCGCGAAGCCCGTCGCCTGCCCGGCCGTGATGCCGGGTGGGAGGGACAGCTCCTGGCGTTCGGTCATCACCTCGATCACGGTTGCGCCATCGTGGGCGAGACCCGCGCGGAGACCGTCCTCGAGCTCGCTCGGACGCTCGATCTTGATGCCGTGAAGCCCGACTGCGCGGGCCACCTCGGCGAAGCTCGGGTTGTCGAGGTCGGTGGCGAAGGTGACGAGCCCGACGGCCTTCATCTCAAGCTCGACGAACGACAGGGCTCCGTTGTTGAACACGACCACCTTGACCGGCAGGTGCTGCTGACGGAGCGTCAGCAACTCGCCGATCAGCATCGAGAGGCCGCCGTCGCCGGACAAGGTCACGACTTGGCGACTCGGATGCGAAGCCTGCACTCCGATCGCCTGCGGGAGCGCGTTGGCCATCGATCCGTGGTTGAGCGAGCCGACCAACCGTCGCCGCCCGTTCATACTCAGGTACCGCGCGGCCCACAAGGTCGGCGTCCCGACATCGGGCACGAACACGGCGTCGACGGCGGCGATCCGGTCGAGCGCCATCGTGAGCGACTGCGGATGGATCGGGCCGCGGTCCCCACGGCCGTGCCCGCGCTCGTCGAGCCGCTTGCGGGTGCGGCGGTAGTGGTCGACCATCCGAGCCAGATGGTCCCCGTCGCGCTGGGTCTTGAGCCGCGGCAGCAGCGCCTCGGCCGTGTCCTTGACCGTGCCGACGAGAGCGACGTCGACGGGGACGCGGCGGCCGATGTGCTCGCCACGCACATCGACCTGCACGACGCGCGCGTGCTCAGGGTAGAACGGCCGGTACGGGAAGTCGGTGCCGAGCATCAACAACGCGTCGCAGTGCTCCATCGCGCGGTAGCCCGAACTGAACCCCAATAGCCCGGTCATTCCGACGTCGAACGGATTGTCATACTCGACGACCTCCTTGCCCCCGAGTGCGTGCACCACCGGCGCCTTGAGCGCACCGGCCAGCGCCAGCAGCTCGTCGTGGGATCCGCGGCATCCGGCGCCGGCGAGGATCGTCACGCGCTCGGCCGCATTGAGCACCTCTGCGGCCGCCATCAGCTCTCCGTCGGCGGGTCTGATGACCGGATCGGCCGCACGTATCACCGGCGACGGGGAGTCGCTCCCGGCGTGCTGCAGGAAGATTTCGCCCGGGATCACGACGACCGCGACACCGCCGCGCGCGAGCGCGTGGCGCATCGCGATCTCCAGCACCCGTGGGAGCTGCTCACGCACGCTCACAAGCTCGCAGTACACGCTGCACTCGCGGAACAGTTCCTGCGGATGGGTCTCCTGGAAGTAGCTGCTGCCGATCTCCTCTCGCGGGATGTGAGCGGCGATCGCGAGCACCGGTACCCGGGTGCGGTTGGCCTCGAACAGTCCGTTGATCAGGTGCAGGTTCCCGGGACCGCAGCTAGCCGCGCAGACGGCGAGCTGTTGGGTCATCGCCGCTTCGCCGGCGGCCGCGAACGCAGCGCTCTCCTCGTGGCGAACGTGCTCCCAGACGAGCTCGCCGTCGCGCCGGAGTGCCTCGGTGAACCCGTTGATCGCGTCGCCGGGCAGCCCGTACACGCGGCGGACGCCGGACGCCTTCAGCATCTGCACGATCACATCTGCGACGGTCCGGTGTGAAACGGCCGCCTTCGCTCGGCGCAGATGCCAGCCATGTGGTTCGTTCGCTGATTTGGTCGTGTAGGTCATTGATTTCCTCCGTGTGGCGCCGATACCAGCTGCAGGGTCGTGGCGGTCGCCAACCCATAGAACAGGTGGGCGCTCAGGTCCTTGGCGAGGGTTGTGCGGTCGTATTCCCAGATCGGCTTGTACAGCTTCGCCGCCGGCAACACGACATAACTGGCCGCCCACACGCTCGCGCCGAATGGCAGGCCATAGAGGACCCGCGGTGTGCGCAGCGATTCCGCGACGACGCCGTACTGCACCCCGCCGAGGATCCCGTATGCCCAGTGCGTGATGTTGTTCACGAGTGCCGCGCTCCGATCGGGGAGCTGACGCTCGAACAACCCCTCGACGAGGCGTTTACCGACCTGCGCTGGTGCCGGCGCCTGCTCCCAGTCGGAGATGCCAGAGGAGAACTCCCACCGTGCGAAGCTGCTGTCTCCCCCGCCCTTCCGGTAGCGGGCGAACAGCAGCGCGTCCATCGCGGCGGTGCCTGCCGCGCCCGCCAACACGCCGCGCGCGATCGCGCCAAGCGGGGTCACGGCTCGACGCCGCGGGGCGCCGTCCGGCTGCTGTTCCTGACCGAGAGAGCGTCCGCTCGCGTCGAGCCGAGCGGCCCGCACGGGACGCTCGGGCCGACCCGTTTGTCGATCGTGACCGAGTCGCTCGGTGGTGGTCGCTGATCCGTTCACAGAGGTGCCCATGATCGTGCGGCTCCGATGCGGTTGAGGTTGCGTGGCTCGCCGTGTCCAGGTGAGTTCAGCCGCGGAAGATCGCCTCGGGGAGCAGCGCGCTGACGATGTACTGCCCGCCGTCGACGATCTCCGAGATCTTGAGGTCGACAGCGATGCTGCAGAGCACGTAGGCGTCCTCGCGGCTCAGGCTGTACGTCTCCGTGATGTGGTCGATCATCGCTCGCACGGCATCCTGGGCGGCGACGTAGAGATCGCCGCCCACGCCGGTGGTGCCGTAAAACGGAGCCGAGTCAACGCGCGGCGTCAGCGGCGCCGGCGTGCGGTACTGCGGCGCCGGAATCGAGCGTCCCCTCTCGATCGTGAACCTCAACGACGCGAACATCGGGCACTCAACGGCAGTGCCACACATCTCGCCATCGCCCTGTGCCCCGTGGGCGTCGCCGCAGGAGAACAGGGCCTCCTCGACCTCCACCGGCAAATACAACGTCGACCCGCGCCGGAGCTGACGGATGTCCATGTTCCCGCCGAAGCTCCCGGGCGGGACCACCGCCTGGTTGCTGGCACCGGCCGGGCAGACCCCCATCGTTCCGAAGTAGGGGTCGAGCGGGATCGCGATGTCGTCGCGCAGATAGGCGAACTCGGCGTTGCTCAGATCGAACGTCCGCAGGTACGCGTCCGGAAATTGGTCGACCAGCAGGCCGAACCCTGGCAGCACGCCAGTCCAACCCCATCCCTGGGTGTGGATGTCGAGAACGTCAACCTTGAGCGTGTCACCCGGCTGGGCGCCATGAACGGCGATCGGTCCCGTCAAAGGGTACGCGCGATCCCAGTCAAAGTTGGTCAGGACGCTCGCGTCGGCGTCCGGGCTCACCTGGTTGTCGCTGATATCCCTAGTCCAGACGACGACCGTGTCGCCTGAATCGATCGTCAGCAACGGCTCGTTGTCGGTGTCCCACTTGTAGTGCACCGATTCGTCCTGAAGGTAGTGCGTGCGGGAAAGCTCGAGTGTGCGCGTCATCTGGACCTCCATCGACCGGTGGGTGCCTGGCTGTAAGGATCGTCGCATCGGCGGCTGGCTCTCGCGCCCGTGGACTCCCCAGTCGCCGCCCTGGTCTCCTGTCCGTCCCTCGGCCGCGATCAGCCCCAAGAACCACCGGGGCGTGCTTGCCGTGCTGGAATTCCCAACAGGCTAGGGATAACCCCATTGCCAGCGGCCGCTCGACCGCCGATGCTGGGGACGTGCACTCAGCTACTTCCTGCAAGGCGTCGATCGAGTCGGTCCTGATCGTCGACGACGATCAAGGTTTCGGTCGCGCGGCCGCTGAGATCCTCGCCGACAGCGGATATCGCGTCGTCGGGCATGCGACCACCGTGGCCGAGGCGTTGAGACAGTTCGAACTGCTTGCACCAGACGCGGTCCTGCTTGACGTGAGACTGCCAGACGGCGACGGCGTGGATCTCGCCGGGAAGCTGAGCGCACGTCGACACCCGCCGACCGTCCTGTTGACATCGACCGACCGCAAGGCAGTGCCGCCTGAACAGCTGCGCCGGAGTGGGGCGTACGGGTTCGTTGCGAAGACAGAACTCGCGGGGTTCTTTGCGCAGTGAGCGCATGGCTCAGATCTACTCGTCGACTCGGCCGGGCAGCCGCACCGTGACCTCCTGGAGCAACCAGCGGTTGCCGTCCGGGTCGCTGAACGCCGCGTAGGAGCCGTAACTGGCATGGTCCGGCGCCGGACCGTCAGCGACTCCGGTCGCGATGCCGGCGTCGAACTGAGCACCGGGATTCTCTGCGTGGAACGGGCCGCTGACATCAAGGCCGAGCGCGACGAGCTCGTCGTGAGCTGCCTTGATGTCGGACACGACCAGGTAGATGTTCTGCGCCGACCCAGCCGCGGCTGAGGTGAGCTTTGTGCCGAACTGGACTGACGCCGGCGATCCCGGCGGCGTGAACTGGACGACCCGGAAGCCGTTGTCGAAGGAGAAGTCGGCGTCGAGCCTCCAGCCGAGCTTCGCATAGAACTGCTTCGCACGGTCGACATCCGAAACCGGGATCACGACCGCCTCGAGCTTCAACGCGACGCGCTTGGAGCTCGCCTCGCCGGTCGCGTTCGGGCTGTGGACTTCGGTGGTGCTCACGTATGCCTCCTGGGTAGGTGTCCGTAGTCACTGTGGCTGCTCGGGTGTCAGATCGCATCTGGGAACCGCCTGGTCGGCACCCGGGTATGTGCCGCGTATCCGTAGTCACCGGTTGCCCACGGGCAGCCCCGCTGACGTGCCGTCTACCCAGCTAGGGACGGACACCCTTGACGGTGGCCATATATCGCGCCGCGGTCTCAGCAGCCTGATCGGTCGAACCACCGGACTGACGCGCCGACATGTACGCGGCATACCAGTCCCACCAGTCGTGCGGCGGGGCGATCGCCTCAAAAGACTCGTGGCGATCGGCTGTTTCGTGCAGAAGCGATGCGAGGGTTTCAACGTCCTTCGTATTGGTAGCGGTGCTCACGATAACCTCCTGATTGATTGGGTTGCGCTGCAGTCGGTGACTTGGTTCCAGGCCCCTCTGCCGGTCAGAGATCGAGCACGATGTTGTCGCGGGGTTGTGAGCAACAGAGGAGCACGCTTCCGTCAGGCGGGGGTTCGACCGGGTCGGGGCTGTAATCGACGTCTCCCGCGATGACGGTGGTCTCGCATGTCTGGCAGACGCCGGAGCGGCATGACCAGCGGACCGGCACGTCGCACGCTTCGGCGAGTTCGAGCAGGCTGCCGCTGTCGTTACTCCACGGGATCGCCAGGTCGCTGCGGGCAAATTCGACAATCGGGCCATGTCCGGGTTTGCCCGCGGGTGGGTGGGGCGTTCGCGCCGGCGTCGGCGCGATCCCGGGCGTCCCGCTGGGTGCTGGTCCGAACGGTTCGGTGTGGATGTGCGTGGCATCGATCCCCAGCATTGCCAGGCCAGTGCCGATGTCGTCCATGAACGCTGTAGGCCCGCACAGGTATGCCTCGGCGTCGAGGGGTGGCTGGAGCTCGGCGAGTTGTGACTGGGTGAGTCGCCCCGCGCGGTCGAAGTCGCGGCCCTCGAGGTCATCAGGGCCGGGGTCGCTGTAGAACACGTCGGTTCTCACGTTCGGTAGTGAGGACAGGAGGGCCCGGGCCTCGTCGGCGAACGAGTGCTCGTGGCTGTTGCGTGCGCCGTGTAGCCACCAGGTCTCTCGATCGGAATGCTCCTCCGCCAGGGCCTGGAGCATCGCGAGCACAGGGGTCGCGCCGATGCCGGCGCTGATCAGCAGGACGGGCGCATCGGTCTGATCGAGGGTGAACGTACCACGTGGTGCTGCGACGTCGAGTTGGTCGCCGACGGCGAGGCGAGTGTGCAAATAGCCGCTGGCGGTGCCATGGCGTTCGCGCTTGACGGTGATCCGGTAATAGCCCGCCTCTGGGGGACCGGAGAGGGAGTAGTTGCGCAGCACCGGCCGCTGCTTCGCGTGCGGCTGTACACGCAGGGTCAGGAACTGACCAGGACGGGGGGCTGGTAGTGGGTCTCCCTGGGGGTCCTCGAGGCGTATCGAGATCACCGAGTCGCTCTCGCGCGTGATTGCCGTGACGGTCAGCCGACGGAAACCGGGCCATGCGGCAGGTGGGCTCGTTGACGCTAGTCCGGCGTTGCCGCTGCCGGGTTCCGCGTCGAGGAGCGCTCGGAAAGAGCCCTGCCAGCCGGGGCTGAGCGACGGGATTCGGAGCGCTCGCAGCAACTGCTGACGTGGGTGCCGGGGAAGGTAGAGCAACCCATCGACGTCTGCGACCGACATCTGCTCGGGTCCGGCCGCGAGCTTGACGATCTCGTCTCCGGCCTGCACGTCGCCCTCTTCAAGCACACGGAAGTAGAAGCCCGGGCGGTGGTGGGAAACGAGCAAGGCGGGAATCTCCGGGTCGTTCATCCGGATCCCGACGCGGTAGCAGGTGACGCGAGGCTGCGTCACCTCGAACACCGCGTGGCCGATCCGATAACGATCGCCGATACAGACCTCGGCGTCGCTGAGTCCCTCGACGGTGAAGTTCTCGCCGAACTGGCCGTAAACAAAGTCGCTTCGCTCGAGCTCGCGCTCCCAGTACCGGTAGGAGTCGAGCTGATACACGAACACGGCGCGCTGCTCGCCACCGTGGCCCGCCAGATCGCCTTGGCCGTCACCATCGACGTTGAGCCTGCGGACCCTCCGGGGGCCGCTGACGGGGTCCTTGAACACGCCCGTAAAGACGGTCCGTCCCTGCCAGGGTATGTCCTTCGGGATGCCCACGTTGACTGACACAAGCCGCCCGGCAGGGCGGGGCGAATCGCCGGCCGTGTCGCTTCCCATGCGCTGCTCCTGTTCTGCCCTTTTCGGTTCTGGATGAGAGCTTGAATCGCCGCGCGCCGGCTCGCGTCCGGCGATACCCGGGTCACCTGGTCAATGCCCGGCCGACTGCCCCCCGTCGATATGCAGGATCTCGCCGGTGACGAACGTCGCTCGCTCCAGGTAGCGGATACCGTCGGCGACGTCCCCGACGGTCCCCAGCCGGCGGAGCGGGTGAAGCTCGGCGAGGCCGTCATACGTGTGGGGATCGTGCATCTCGGTCTCGATCACGCCGAGCGCGACGGCGTTGAAGCGCACGTGATGCCCGGCGTACTCGATCGCCAGCGAGCGCGTAACGGCGGCGAGGCCGCCCTTCGTCAGCGCGGCCAAGGCAGAGGGACGCGTATGGTCGGGCTGATCGACCAGGCTGGTGGTGACGTTGACGACGTGACCGCCGCCCTGGTCGATCATCAGCGGGATCACCCGTTGCGTGATGTGGAAGAACCCGGCCAGGTTGACGGCGGTGATCGCAGCGTAGTCGTCCAGGGTGTAGTCGGTGAATGGTTTGCCGATATAGATGCCGGCGTTGTTGACCAGGCAATCCACCCGTCCGAAGCGCGTCTGCGCCTGATCGACGATGCGCTGGGCGGTCGCCGGCTCGGCGATGTCACCGCTCACGGCGATCAGATCCGGGTCCGATGATGCATCGATCGCCCGCGCTGCCGCGACCACGGCGTAGCCGTCGCCGCGGAAAGCGTCGACGACGGCGGCACCGATGCCGTGCGAGCCACCGGTTACGATCGCGACCTTCTGTGGGGCGCTTACGTCGCGCTCGGTCATATACCCCTCACGGCTTGATCGGTTCTCCGCGATCATAATCGCGCGGCCGTCGCAGGTGTGGACCCGTGTTATCCCGGGCGCCATCGAAGCCTTCCGGAGACATATTGAGCCGAGTCAAACGGCGCGGCAGTCGCCAGAAAGAGGTCCATGCCAATGAGTATCCGAACGCCGGTATGCGAGCTGCTGGGGATTGACCATCCGATTGTTTCGGCGCCAATGGCTGCAGATCCATGGCTACCTGCCGCGGTCTCAAATGCCGGCGCCCTCGGCACCGTGGGGTTGTGGTGGGTAGACGATGCCGGCGATCTGGTCCGTGAAACGGCGGCGCTGACCGATCGTCCGTTTGGCGGCAACTTCGCCCTCACCTCGGATCAGCACGGACGAGTCGATCAAGCCCTTTCTGCTGGGCTCCGGATCGTGTCCTTCATCTTCGGCGATCCCCAGAGTTACGTCGACTTGGTGCACGATGCCGGAGGGCTTGTAATGCATACGGTCGGCAACGCCGAGGAAGCCCGGCGTGCGGTCGCATGCGGAGTGGACATCATTGTTGCGCAGGGCTGGGAGGCCGGCGGACACGTCTGGGGCGGTGTCGCGACGCTCCCATTGGTGCCAGCGGTAGTCGACGCCGTGGCGCCGATCCCCGTCATTGCGGCCGGCGGGATCGGCGACGCTCGAGGAGTCGCGGCCGTGCTTGCGCTCGGTGCACAGGCCGCTTGGCTCGGCACTCGGTTCCTGCTGGCCAGCGAAATGCCGATCCACGAGGAATACCGGCGCCTCCTGCTGGCCGCGATCGAGACCGATGCAGAGTGGTACGCCAACCTCTACGAGGTCGGCTGGCCGGACGCTCCTCATCGCGCCCTTCACAACTCAACGGCTGAGATGTGGCAGGCCGCGGGCGAGCCGCCGCCTGGTAGTCGACCGGGAGAGGGCCAGGTGATAGCGCACTTCGCTTCGGGCGAACAAATCGTTCGGTATTCCCCTGCGCCGCCGATGGTTGGAACGACCGGCGAGATCGAGGCGCTATCGTTGTGGGCGGGGCAGAGCGTTGCGCTCGCCAAACAATCACAGCCCGCTGCGGAAATCGTGGCCGAGCTCGTGTCGCGCTTGTAGCCCGACCCGCGAGCCGCGTGACCAGGGTGTGCACGGGCGCGACTTGTCACGCGAGGCGCAACGCTTCCACCAGCGTTCGGCTTCTTCGACGAAAGGGACCCATGCCTCTGCCCGAGAACATCCAGCACTTCATCGACGGGCAGGCAGACAGCGCGCCTGTGCGATACGACGACCTTCGGGCGGTTGTGTTCAACGGGACGACGAAGCGCTCGCCGGAGCCGAGTAACACCGACGGTCTGTGGGGAATCGTGCAGGGCATTTTCGCGAAGGTCGGCGTGACGGTCGACGAGATCCGCACGGCCGACCACGAGATCCCGGCGGGGCTGTGGCCAGACATGCGAGCGCACGGATACGAGCGCGACGAGTTCCCCGACATCTACGAGCGGCTCGTCAAACCCGCCCACATCCTGATCATCGCAGGACCGATCTGGCTCGGCGATCAGAGCTCGCACACCCGCAAGATCATCGAGCGGTTGTATGCGTACTCGAGCGACGTCAACGCCGCCGGGCAATGGTCGTACTACGGCAAGGTCGGCGCGGCGGTCACGACGGGAAATGACGACGGCGGTAAGCATGTGAGCGCGCAGGTGCTCTATGCCCTGCAGCACATCGGACTCACGATCCCTCCGCAAGCGGACACTTATTGGACGGGCGAGGCTGGACCCGGACCTTCCTATCTCGATGCTGAGGGCGGCGGTGAGCACAACGCGTGGGCAACCCGGAACACCGTTTTTCTCGCGTGGAATGTCCTTCATCTCGCGAGGCTGATCACCGACGCAGGCGGCATCCCGATCTACGGGAATTCGACCAACGATTGGGACCTCGGGCACCCGGATCACCCGAACCCGGAGCACCGCGCCTGACGGCCCGACAGCGGTGGTCAAGCCTCGCGCCCGGCTGTCACGAGTTGAGTGCCAGGGCCTAACCGTTCGCCGGTGGCCCGCTCGATGCCGTGAAGGACGTTGGGAAGTCCTCGACGGGAGCTGATTCCGAGCTTGCTGAAGACTTTGTGCAGATGCCATTCCACGGTGCGGGGGCTGAGGAACAGACGGACGGCGATCTCGGGGTTCGAAAGGCCGTTGCAGGCAAGGTCTGCGATCTGGCTCTCCTGGGCGGTGAGTTCGTCGCGGGTCTCGATTGTGCGCTTGCGCACTCTCGCGCCGGTGGCGAGCAACTCCATGCGCGCGCGCTTTGTGAACGCCTCCATGCCGATGGCGACGAACATTTCGTGGGCGGCCCGGAGTTGCGCGCGCGCGTCCACGCGGCGGCCCTCACGCCGTAGCCATTCGCCGTACAGCAGGTGCGCGCGGGCGATCTCCGGTCGGAGCCGCGTACGTTCGAGGTGATCAATCGCATTGCGATATAGCTCCTCGGCAACCCCGCCCCTGCTCAGCAGTGCGCGCGAGCGTTGCTCCACCCCGCGTCCGAACTCTGTGCCGGCTGGCTCCGTCGTCGCAAGCAGCCGTTTGAGGGCCTCGTCGGCGGTTCTCTCTCTTCCACAGCGCGCCGCCGCCTCGACCAGTTCGGGTAGCGCCCACATCGACGGGTAAAGATCCAGGCGATCCCAGGTGGCCAGTTGTGCAGCGGTCAGTGCTTGGTCGTATCGTCCGAGGCCGTTGTAGAGGATGGCCGCAGCCCGATGGGCTTCGGTCGCCGTGGCTCCATGCCCGGATTCCGCGGCCCGCTGGAGCGTTGCTTCGATGAGGGCCGACGCCTCGGACTCCTTGCCCCTCAGAGCGAGGAGCAGGAGTGCCGCGTGGCGGGGTACCTGGGCTCCCGTCACGGCCGTCACCTCGTCGCCCTCCGCGATGAGCGACTCAGTCGCCGCAAAGTCGCCACTCGACACGGTCGCCACACCCAGGGCGCTCAGATACCGTGGCAGTCCTTCGAGCGCTCCGGTGTCCCTTACAAGCTGGATCTGCTCGGCGCAGGCCTCGAGAGCGCCGTCAATGTCCCACATCGAATAGTTGGCCGCTGTGGCCAACGATCCCCAGCGGAGCCGTTCCTCGACCGATACGGTTTCGCCGGCGAAGGCGCTCGACGCGCGCTGTAACACCGGCGTGGCGGCAGCCCGTCCGTCGGTGATCAGCAGAGCGAGGCCATCCAGGAGCAGGTCGACCGGGCGAGGCGGCGTCTTTGGTCGTGGGAGTGCTCTTGCGGCACGGCAGACTTCCGGGAGATCGCCGGCATCCACGCGCTCGACGAAGGCGGCTGCTCGCCACGCGCTGAGGTAGGCCTCGCGCGCCCGTTCGAGGTCGAGTGGCTCTAGCCGCTTTGCTGCCCTCAGCAGCAACCGGGGCGCGTCGCGATCAACGCCGGAGGCAAGCGCGAGCTGTCCGCGCAGCAGGTCGCTCCGGGCGTGCTGGAGCTCGTCGAGCGACCAGTCCTCCGCTGTTGCCAGCAGACTGAGCGCGGGATCGAACGCGCCCGCTTGCAGGTTGGCTTCCGCCGCCGCGAGCGCACGATCCGCCAGCCGGGCCGGCTCTCCCGTCAGTTCCACGGAGCGCTGTAGGAAGGCCGCTGCCGCAGCGAGGCCGGCGCGCGCGTGCGCTCGTCCGGCCGATCGCTCCAGCGCGGAGGCAACTTCCTCGTCTGGACCGATCGCAGCGATCGCGAGATGCCAGGCACGACGGTCTGGTTCGCTTACGGGATCTGTCGCCTGAGCCAGCGCGAGGTGGGCGCTCCTGCGATCCTCGGCCGACGCTGCCCGGTGGACGGCCGAGCGCACGAGGGGGTGGCGGAACGTCACCCGGCGGCCCAATGCCAAAAGTCCTGCTGTTTCGGCTGCCGCCGCCGCGGCGCGTCCGATACCGAGTTGGTCGGCCGCACGCCACACGAGCATTGGGTTGCCGACCGGCTCTGCTGCCGCTACCAGCAGCAAGAGTCTGGTTTCAGACGGCAGTCCCTCGAGTTGCTCCCCAAGGCTCTGCTCGATCCCTCCCGGCAACGATCGTCCGTCCAGGAGTCCGAACCCGCCCGCCAGTTGCGCCGGCGTCAACCCCCTTGGCAGCTCAAGCAGCGCCAGCGGATTCCCTCTCGTCTCGGCGACGATCTGATCCTGGATCCGCTCATCTTGAAGAAACCGAGCAGCCGAGCGCAGCAGCGCTCGCGCATCTCCGTTACGCAGGCCCTCAACGTGGAGCACCGGCAGTCCCGCGAGGGCGTGGCTCACGTCGCGCTCGGCAAACACCAGACCAACGGGTGCCCTGGGTAGACGCCGCGCGACGAATCCGACTGCCCGCGCGGAGGCCCGATCCAGCCACTGCGCGTCATCGATCACACACATCACCGGGTGCTGATCCGCCTCTTCCGAGAGAAGGTTCAACGCCGCTAGGCCGACCAGGAGCTGATTTGGCGGCGGGCCCCCACTCAGCCCGAACACGGTCGACAGCGCCTCGCCTTGTGGCGTTGGGAGCCGATCCAGACCGTCCAGCATCGGGGCGAACAACTGGTGCAATGCGGCGAACGGCAATTCCATCTCAGACTCCACGCCAACCACGCGGAGCACCTTCAGATCTGAGGCGGTCTGCCGTCCATAGTCCAACAAGGCGGTCTTTCCGACTCCTGCCTCGCCCCGGAGGACCAGTGCTCGGCTCTCTCCCCGCCGGATGGCCTGGATCATCGAATCGAGCACGGCGCACTCGCTGTGGCGCCCCAGCAGCCCGGTCTGCCGACTGCGGTCTTGCTCTCTGTTCATGGGCCGAGTGTGCTCCGGTTCGGGGATGGCGGCAATGGCGGATTCCCGCATCCGTCACTGGAGCTAGCCCTACCGGGCGCACGGTCAACCCGACATCCACCGCGACCGGCGGCTGGCCGGGAGCCCTCAGCGCTTCAGGTAGAGGTCCAGGTTGACCTGGGCGATGTGCGTCTTGGGCACGAAGCCTCGCGCCCCGCTCGCTAGCAATCTTTCCGGCGAGACGGCTGTCCGGTCGGTCGAGGTCAGAATTACGATCGGAGGGTCTGGCCGAGTCCCGAGGACATCAGCGAGCCGCACGCCATCGCCGTCGGGCAGTCGCACGTCGATCAGCAGCGCACCGGGATCTAGCCGTGCGCACTGAACAAGGGCTTCGGCGATCGTGGCGGCTTGGCCGACGACAAGGTACCCGCGATCCGTCAGGATCTCCGCTGCCAGACAGCCGAACGCGCGATCGTCGTCAACGATCAGCACCGAGGTGAGCACGACGATTTCGCGTGGTGGTCGTGCCACACAGATGGACACGAGAACAGATGGGCTGATGCCGGCGCTGCTGGCAATCTGATTATCCCGATCGATTCGATGATGAGATGCGTGAGCTTGTGTCTTTTCGAGGGCGCCAGGAATTCAGCACTATCGACGGGTTGTTCCCATGAAAGATCGCGCCGCGGGTGGCGAAATCGCGTCCGTGTATGCCCCGGTCAGAGCCCGTCCCGACCGTGCCAGAGCCGCCTTGAAAAGTTGCCGCCGTCACGCTGGAGCCCGGGTAGAGTCTGTGCATTACCGAGCCTGACCGGGATGCCGGAGATCCGAGTGGCGCCGTGGTCGCGGCGGACGCTACACGCCAGCGGGCAGTTCTTGATGCCGCGCTCGACTGCGTTTTCAGCATCGACGATCACGGCCGTGTGACCTATCTCAACTCATCCGCCGAGCGCACCTTCGGCTACCGCCCGGGCGAGGCGGTCGGCCGCGACCTCGCCGACATGATCATGCCGCCCGCTGTGCGTGATGCGCACCGGCAGGGTTTGCTGCGTTATCTGGCGTCCGGTGAGGCTCGGATCCTGGATCGCAGGATAGAGCTGACCGCGGTACGTGCCGACGGACGCGAGTTTCCGGTCGAGCTGACTGTCACCCGAGTCGATTTGCCGGGGGGCCCGGGTTTCACTGGCTTCGTGCGTGACATCAGCGATCGCGTACAGGCCGAGCAGCAGCTGAAGGCTGCGCAGCGGCGAGTCATCGAAGCGGGCTACGCCGCTCGGGAGCGCGTGACCAGGGACATTCACGACGGCGCCCAAGCGCAGTTCGTGAACACCCTGATCAACATCCAGCTCGCACAACAGAAATGGTCCTCGGATCCGGTTCGCGCCCAACAGTTGCTGGAGATCGCGGCCGCCGAGGCGGAGGCGGGGATCGAGAACCTGCGGGAGCTGGCAGCTGGGATTCATCCCGCGGTCCTGACCGACAGGGGGCTCGCTGCGGCACTGGACGCGCTTGCTGTTCGGATGCCGGTGCCCGTGGAGCTCGACATCACCGCCTTCGGTCTCTCGCCGATCATCGAGACCAGCGTCTACTTCTTCTGCTCGGAGGCGCTGACGAACGTCGCCAAACACGCCGCCGCGAACGAGGCATGGGTCACGGTGTGCCTGCGGGATGGCCACGTGCTGATCGAGGTTGGTGATGACGGAGTCGGTGGGGCGAGCTTGCATTCGGCCGGCAGCGGCCTCGTCGGTCTGGCCGACCGGATCGAGGCGCTCGACGGGACATTCGATCTGAATAGCCCGGAGACGGGCTCGGGCACGATGCTTACCGCTCGGATACCGATGCTGCCCTGACGAGGAGGTGGCCAGGCCACAGAGTGGCCAGCGCTCAAGGGATCCGTCCGCGTGGCGAGGGACGAGTGTCAACAGGTCCGCGTTGGCAGCGCGTTACCTCAAGTGTTCAGGTATTTGAGCACGGCGAGTACGCGCCGATGATCCTGTGACGTCAACCGCAGTCCGAGCTTGTCGAAGATACTCGTCACATGGCGTTCGACTGCGCCGACCGTCACTGTCAGCTGCGCCGCGATGGCCGCATTTGAACGCCCTTCCGCGATCAGGGCAAGCACCTGGCGCTCGCGCGGCGTCAGCTCGGTCAACGGCCCGCGGCTCCGCGGGCGCCCGACCATGCCCTGAACCACTTCCGGGTCAAGCGCCGAGCCGCCACCCGCCACGCGTCGAACGGCGTCTGTGAACAGCGACAGGTCACCGACCCGCTGCTTGAGCAGATAGCCGACGCCGCCGGCACGGTCGCCGACGAGGTCAAGCGCGTAGCTGGCCTCGAGGTACTGTGAGAAGATGAGCACGCCGACGTCGGGCAGCTCTGCCCGTATCTGCAGCGCGACGCGAAAGCCGTCGTCGCTATTTCCAGGCGGCATCCGAATGTCGGCGATCACCACATCGGGCTTGTGCGCGCGGGTCTTCCGGAGTAGATCGGGCGCGTCACCCGCGACGCCGAGCACCTCGAAACCGGTCTCCTTCAGCACGCTGACGACACCTTGGCGAGTGATCGGCTGATCCTCGCCCACAACCACGCGCAGCGATCCGGCGTCGTGCATGCCTGTACGGTACGCCTCGCGCCACCGAATGTCCGCGACCACATCCCTCGGGCACGGCAGTTGTGCCGTACGGTGGTGCATCCGTGAACTGGGATCTGCGACACCGGAAGTCATCGCTGGTGATCCGAGTGCTGCTGGCCGTTTGGATCATTGTCGTTGTCGTCGTGCTCTGCGCCACGGGACATTGGTGGGGTGTCGTGTTCGTGGTCCCACTGGTCCTTGATCTGTATCTACTCCGCCGGATCTTGGCTGCCGGCTCCGGCCAGTAGCGCAGATCCGATCATCTCCGAGCGTGGGCGTCGCCGAAAGATGTGAAAGGCTGCGGGGATGCTCGTCGCGCGTCTCATCCTGGCTGGGGTGTTCGCGTTCGCCGGCGTCGCGAAGCTCGCCGACCTCGAGGGGTCGCGCCGGGCTGCCGCCGCGTTCGGCCTGCCTGACGCTCTCGCCCACCACGCCGGACGAATCCTTCCGCTCGTTGAGCTCCTCACGGCCGCCCTACTCGTCCCCGCGGTTTCGGCCCGGGCCGCCGGTTTCGCAGCTGGGCTGCTGCTGATCGCCTTCATCACCGCGATCGCGCTGGCGATCGCCCGGGGCGACGCGCCGGAGTGCCACTGTTTCGGCGCGGTGCACAGTGAGCCGGCGGGACCGCAGACGCTTGCCCGCAACGCGCTCCTGCTGGGTCTTTCGCTGCTCGTCGCCACTAACTCGGCCGCCGCGGCGGTCACAGCCAGCATCGCCGGGCTCAGCGTCGCCCTCGCGCTTGACCGCGTGGTTCGACGCCGGCCTGTGCCCGACGACGGCGAACCCGTCCAGCTTGAGGTCGGCGCAGCCGCGCCCGAGTTCACGCTGCCCTCGCTCACCGCCGGCACGATCTCGTTGCAGGATCTGCTGAGGCGCTCTCGTCCTGTCCTGGTGGTCTTCACGAGTGCCGGGTGCGGCCCTTGCGCCTCGCTGATGCCCGATCTCGCCGCCTGGCAGGACTTGCACGCGGAGCGGCTCACGATCGCCGTGATCGCCGCCGGCGACCGCGAGCGCAACGTGGAGAAGGTGCAGGAGCACGACCTGCGGTTCGTCGGATTGCAGGATGACCGGGAGGTCGCGGACGCCTACGGCGCCCACGGCACGCCAATGGCCGTGCTGGTCGATCCTGACGGGCGGGTCGCCACGCCGATCGCCGGGGGCGCGACGGCGATCGCCGGCCTCGTGACCGATGCACTCTGCTCGAACGGTCGCCTCAGCCGCCGCCGGGCCCTCGCCCAGGCGGCCGGTAGCGGATTGGCACTGACGCTGATCGCGCCCGGCGCCGCACTGGCCGCAGGCCCCGGCCTGGCCGGGCCGGGCGCGTGCGTGACGACGCCGTGCACAGCCCCGGAGGAGTGCTGCGCCGGCACCACGTGTTATGACCCCTCGAGCGAGACGTGCTGCGGCTCGGTGGTCTGTGCGCCCGATCAATTCTGCTGTGGCGGGTCGTGTTTCGACATCTCAGATCAGGTCGGCTGCTGCCACAACTCCACCTACGACCCCAGGACCGAGAAATGCTGCCAGGAAGCCGGTGCCGACGGCCACGCATGTTTCAAGGACGAGGAATGCTGCGGCAAGGAGGGGTGCTGCAGCAAGGATGAGTTCTGCTGCGGCGGGTCATGCTTCAAACACTCCGAGCGCGTCGGCTGCTGTCACAACTCCACCTACAACCCGAAGGAGGAGAAGTGCTGTCCGCAGGCGGGCATGGGCAGCGGCCATGCCTGCTTCAAGGACGAGGAGTGCTGTGGCACCGAGGCGTGCTGCGGGAAGGACGAGGAGTGCTGTGGCACCTATTGCGCCAAGAAGGGCCAGTGCCCGCCGCGGTGTCGCGGCGTTCAATGTGCCAAGGGCCAGGTCTGCTGCGGTGGCACTTGCTGCGACAAGAAGAAGTGTCAGGACGGAACGTGTCTGTGCGGCGAGGAGGAGTGCACCAGCCCGAGCCATTGCTGCCATGGCACCCAGTGCTGCACCGGCCCTTGCTGTCACGAGAGCTGCTGCATCGGTCCCCACGACCAATGCTGCCCGAACAACGGCGGCTGTTGTGGTCCGACTGACATCTGCTGCCCGTCGGGCTGCTGCATCTACGGCTGCACCTCTGACGGCGGCTGCGCCTCCCCGCCCGAGGAGCCCGATCGCCGAATGGCCGCGATCCGGCCGACCCTGGTCCGGCGCCCGTTCCGCTCCCGCCGCTGAGCGTCCTCGCCGCACTCTCGACGCGTCTACAGACCGCCGAGCAGGTCGCGGAGGGCATTGGTGTAGGTGTCGAGCGCTGCGCGACCCTGGTCGGTGAGTGCGACCGAGGTGCGCGATGCTCTCCCGTTGCCCGACGTCTCGGTCGCGAGATAGCCGGCGTCCTCCAGCTTGCGCAGGTGGGTGATCAGGTTGCCGGGGGTCAGCTCGAGCATGTCCTGGAGGCGAGTAAAGGACAGGCTGTCTCCGTTCGGGAGCGCGGCGAGCGTCGCGACGATTCGCAGTCGCGCGGGGGCGTGGATCACCGGGTCAAGCGCGTCCGTCGTCATCGGCGCCTCGTTAACTCGTCACCCGCGGCGCCACCCGGTTACCTGTCGCGATGGCGTAGCCGACGACGGCGATGAACAGGCCGATGCCGGCTGCCAGCCAAGCTCCGCTCGGTCCCACGAACAAGGCAACGACGCCGGCGATGACGACCGTTAGGGCGACGCCGAACTGCCGCCAGTCCTCCTTGCTGCCCGCGACTCCAAGCACAGTCGTGCCGACGATGATCAGCGGCGCCGCGGCGGGGATCACTCCGTAGACGATCGCGTTGCTGGCTCCGTAGTGCTTCATCGCGCCCTGAATAAAGGGGCTACCGAGGTACGACAGCAGGATCGCGACCCCTTCGATTCGCTGCTGTCTTACGTTAGGCCCGCTGACGCCGGACGTCGCGCGCCGATACGTCTTCACGGACACGGCGATCGAGACGACGACCGCCCCGTACACCAACCCCACCACACCGAGGCTCGGCCCCTGGTAAGGGTGCTGCCCTCGGGTCGAGAGCCACAGTGCGCCGTAGGCGACGAGGATCACGGCGCCCCCCGCAACTGTGATCCACGGCGGGCTGAGCGAGAACTGGCGCCGCGCGTCCCGTTTGGCCTCATCGAGAAGCCTCGCCGCCTCGCGGGGATCTAGCCCATCGCCGTCGTTGGCTGTCGTGGACTGATCGATGTCGTGTGACCCTTGCATGGCCGTTCCCTCCCTACGTTTCGCTTTGTAATGCAAAGCTAAGCATACTTTGTCGGCCAAAGTCAATGCCCTGGCAACGGGTCACACGGCGGACAAGCGTCTCCTTGCCATAAGGGGTCGAGCTGTGTTTAGGATTCCGCTCTATGAGCGACGAAACCATCGCATCACAAATCGAGAGCCTTGTGGCCGAGGAGCACGCACTTCGCGGACGCGAGCAGCCAGACAGTGCAGATGCGGAGCTACTCGAGGCAGATCACCGGCGCCTTCGCACGGTGCAAATCGAACTGGACCGCTGCTGGGATCTGCTCCGCCAGCGCCGCGCGCTCCGCGAAACGGGGAGCGACCCAGCGGCGGCGCATGTGCGTGACGCCGACACGGTCGAGCGCTACCTGCAGTAGCTATTGATCCGGTTCGGTTCGAGTGCGGAGTGGGTCGCTGTATCGGTGGCTGCCGGGCTCAGCGGGCGAGTTCGGTCGGGATGACGATCAGCTTGCGCTCTTTCCCGGCGCGCAGGACGGTCAGAACGATCGGGGTCCCGACGCCGTCGATCTCCAGTGCGGCCTGTACATCTGCGATTCCCCTCAGACGTCGCGCGTCAAGCTCGACGATCAGATCTCCAGGTTTGACGCCACCGCGTTCCGCAGCGCTGTCCGAGGCCACCTGGGTGACCTCGACAACGTCACCGGCACTGAATCGCCCACGCTGGGTGGGTGGGATCGGACGGGGCGCCCCGGTGATCCCGAGGTAGCCGCGACGCACCTCACCATCGGTGATCAGTGCCCCGATCACACGGCGAGTCGCGTGATTGATCGGCACGGCGAGTCCGAGGCCGACGCCGGCGACGGCGGTGTTGATCCCGACGACCTTGCCGGCACCCGTGGCGAGGGCTCCCCCGGAGTTACCCGGGTTCAGCGATGCGTCTGTCTGGATCACGTTGTCGATCGTGCGGACTGTGTCTCCCGCCCTGGCCGGTAGCGACCGTCCGAGCGCCGAGACGACACCCGCGGTGACCGAACCGGCGAACCCGTTCGGGTTTCCGATCGCCACGACGAGCTGTCCGACACGGAGTGTTTCGGCGTCACCGAGCACGGCTGGGTGCAGCCCGCCGTGTTCGGCGCGCAGCACTGCCAGATCGGTCAGCGGGTCGCTGCCAGCGGTCTCGAAGCTGACCTCGCTGCCGTCGACGAACGATGCGAGGCCTCTTCGACTTCTCCGCCCACGCGGTCCCGCGACGACGTGCGCGGAGGTCAGCAGAAGGCCGTCCGCGCTGAGCACGACGCCGCTGCCGGCGCCGATCGGAACCTCCGTCCCGTCTCGGCGTCGGCCGAGCAGACGCAGATTCGCTACCGAAGGAGCGACTCGCTCAACAACGGTTGAGACAGTAAGGCTGTAAGCGTCGAGCGCCTCTTCCTCGGTGCGGAGCTGTTCGGGCATGCTCGTCGCTGTCATTCTCCGCCCCGGATGCGTGTCGTGAGGGTGAGCTCCTCGCTGCCTCTGAGAATCGACAGCGCGATCTCGCGTCCCGTCGCGTTGTCAAGTGCCGCGTAAAGCGGGTCGGGGTTGGTCACTGGCGACTGGTCGACCGCAACGATCACGTCACCGCGGCGGATGCCGGCCTGCTCGGCCGGGCTGTCCGGCTCGATGCCCCGCACGAGCAGACCGTCAACGGGTTCGAGCCCGACCGCCGCGCGCAGCCGACGCGTTTGCCTCGCACCGACAAGCGCAACCCCGAGCCGCGGCGGAGCCGTGGCGGTTCCGCGTGCCAAAGCCGCGGCGCGGTCGCGCAGGACGGCCGCGGGCCATGCGACGATCAGTCCGTCATCGCGCCGAATCGCGTTGAGGCCGAGGATCCGACCCTCGGCGTTGATCAGCGGACCGCCGCCAGAGCCGCGGGGCAGCGGCGCGGTGTGCTCGATCGCGCCTTCGATCAAGCGCCCCGACGGACCACGAAGCGCGGCCGGCATGCTCGCGACCGCGCCGGCGGTGACGCGCAGTCCGCGCCCGGACGGATTCGCCAGCGCGAACACGTCTGACCCGATCGTCACGTCCTCGCCGGTCGTCCACGCGACGGGCTCGGGGCTGGCCGATTCCTGGAACGTCAGCACGGCGAGGTCGACCGTCGGGTCCACGCCGCTGACCCGCGCGGCGATGTCAGACGATCCGATGCAAACCGTGAGCTCGTCACGGCGGACGTTGCGTGCCAGCGTCACCGCGATCCCCTGCGAAACGACAACGCCTGACCCTCCGCGCGAGCCGGACCGCAACCCGATCACGGATGGCCCGACCCGGGCCGCGAGTCTCTGAATCGTCGATACCGCCATCTGCCACTCCTTGCTTGCGAGTTGCAAGTGACTATACACGGACAACTCGCGTAAGCTTGATCGATGCCGCTCGTCCCGCTCGATGCCCTCGATCGCGCGGCGAGACTCGTCGGCGATCGCTGGTCACTGCTCGTGCTCGGAGCGCTACTCGACGGAGATCGCAGATACGGCGAGCTGCTGGAGCAGATCAGCGGGATCTCCACCAACGTGCTTGCCCAACGCCTCGCTGCGCTCGAAGCAGCGCACCTCGTTGTCGCAGAGCCCTACAGTCGCCGACCACCGCGGATGCGCTACGTGCTGACGAGCGACGGCCGCAGCCTGGCCGGCCCACTCTCAGCCCTCTCCGCGTGGGGTGCGCAGCGCGACACCGACCCCGACAACGTGATCAACGAGGACGGCGAATTCAGGCTCGTCCACTCATCATGCGGGACCCCGCTCGAAGCGGTATGGCGCTGCCCCACCTGCGACGTCGAGGTCAATCTGCATGCGGAGGCGCCCAACGCCAACCTGGACGACACGATCACCTTCAACGCCTGAGCACGACCCAGCTCCGTTGCTGACGGCTCACCGGCGCGCCACCGAACGCCCCAGGCGCGCCGCAGTCGAAGCCGAGCAGTGCAAGAACCCGTACTGTCTCGTCGAGGCCCTCGACGACAAGCCCGACGTGGACGAAGTTGGTGACGCCGGGGCCGCTTGACCAGCGCGCGCCAGGAGCGTCTCGCCGGAGCTGTCGCGCCGGGGAAATGTCCAGAAGCAGATGACGCCGACATCCGACCAGCCGGATCCGCACTCCGGCAAGCGCCGGGCTCGTTCGCCAGCGGGTGCGAAGACGATGCTCACATGGTTGGCGATGGCGATGCTGACCCTCGGGTCGGTGGGTGATCTCGGCGCCACGCCGGCGACGGCCGTCCTCGGTCTCGCGTCAGTGGTGATCTATGTCCTGCCCGCGATCGTGTTCCTCCTTCCGGCTTCGCTCGTATCGGCGGAGCTCGCATCGGGCTGGCCGGGGGGTGTGTACAACTGGGTGTCGGAGGGGATCTCACCCAGGATGGGTTTGGTTGCGATCTGGTGTCAGTTCGCCCAGACGACTTTCTACTACCCGGCCTTGCTCGCCTACGTCGCGAGCACACTGGCGTATGTGTTCGCGCCAAGCTTGGCGCACAGCGGCCTCTACACGACGGTGGTGATCATCGTTCTGTTCTGGTCGGCCGTGCTGGTATCCGCCAGAGGGCTGCTTTCCACGGGTCGGCTGGCGTCGTACGGGATCCTGATCGGAACGCTGATCCCCGGCCTACTTCTCGTCCTCCTGGCCGCGATCTACCTCCTGCAGGGCAACGCCTCGGCGGCACCGCTGAACACCCACCACGTGCTCCCGGCTTGGCACGGGCTGACGAGCGTCGTGCTGATCGTCAACAGCTTCTTCCTGTACGCCGGGGTTGAGGTAAACGCCGTTCACGTCGACGAACTGCGCGACGCCCCGCGGGAGTTCCCCAAAGCGACGCTCCTTGCCGTCGTGCTGATCCTGCTCGTCTTCATCCTCCCGACGCTCGCGATATCGGTCGCGGTTCCCGCGAGCCGCATCAGCTTCACCGCGGGGGTCATGCAGGCGTTCAACAGCCTGCTCGATCACTTCGGGCTGAACGTGCTGACGCCGATCATCGCCGTCGGGCTCGTTGTCGCCTCGCTGAGCGGCCTACTCGACTGGCTAACCGGTCCCTCGACCGGTCTGTTGGACATCGCTCGTGAGCGCGGCTACCTGCCGCGGTATTTCCAGCAGCTCAACCCGAACGGCGTCCAGCTTCGCATCCTGGTCGCCCAGGGACTCGTGATCACCCTGATCGGGGTGCTCTACGCGCTGGTACCGGGGGTCTCACGCGCCTACTGGGTCTTCGCCGCCCTCGCGACAGAGGTCTACCTGATCATGTACGTCCTCATGTTCGTCGCAGCGATCAACCTCCGGCGGCGGCAGCCGGAGCGCCCGCGTGGCTACCGGGCGCCCGCACTGCTCGCGATCTGCGTGGTCGGCACGCTCGCCTGCGTAGTCGCATGCGTGGTCGGCCTGCTGCCGCCGAGCCAACTCGGACACATCGCAGCGCTGCCATACCTCCTGGCGCTGCTCGCTGCGACCGTGCTCGTCGGCCTCCTCCCGCCGCTCGTGCTCCACAAGCTGCGCCGGTCCGACTGGAAGGCCACTGACTGAGGCGAACATGGTGCGGCAGTGGTCAGACGAGCAGCTCGTGATCCCCGAAGCGTGCGTCCCCGCGGCGCGGCGACGGTCCTCGCAGCCGCGGCGGGTAGGAGACAGCCTCAGACGGAGAGCGTCAGGATCGCGGCGTCGTACGCCGGGACCCGAACCGCATACACGCCCTCGGCGTTGGGCTTGACCAGCGACACGCTCGGGGTGCCGGTGAGCTGACCGGTTCGCGAGGAAAGGCTCTGGCCCCCCAGCGTCGTGCCGCCGGTGGCGCTGAGCGACTTGGCGCTCAGGAGCGATAGTGAGCCGGTGCCGCTGGTGCCCGAGGCGGTGACGCCGATCGTGCGGGCGACCGAGCCGACGTTGGTCAGCACGATCCGCTCTGACCCGTCCGGCGCGCGCACGGCGAACTGGTAGAAGTGCGCCAGGCCGGGGTTGGAGATGCGCAGGAGATGCGAGCCGGCGGGCGCGGCGTCGGCGAAGGTCAGCAGGCCGTAGTACTCGGGTTCGACCGAGACGCTCCAGCCGGAGGCGGAGTGATTGGCGGCGATCATCTGGTTGAGGTTGCCGTCGATCGTCTGAAAGTTGACGCCCTGGACGCCGGCCCGCCATAGTGCCGGCAGCACGTTCAGCGCCCACAGCGCCTCGCCGAAGGAGTTGGAGAGGCCGGCCGCACCCCCGCAGGAGACGCCGTTGATCTCGTCCACGCGCAGCGGTTTGCCGTGGGCGGCGGCCGCCTTGACGATGCCGTGGATCGCATCGGCCAGGCCCTGGATGGACGCACGGGCGAAGAACTCCGAGACCGACAGATGCGTGATCCGCGAGCACTTCTTCATCGCATATGCATGTACCGTCACCAGCTTCAGGCGCTTGGGCATCTCGCTCAGGATCGTGCCCAGTTTGGACAGCCAGCGTGGTGAGCCTGAGCCCGGGCCGGCGAGCGGCGCCCCCCGTAGCCCCGAGGCGACTTTGGAGAACTTCTTGACGTAATCGGCGATCGTGTCGATGCCTCGCATTCCGTTGACCACAGACAGCGGGTAGAACTCAGGTTCGTTGCCCAGCTCGAAATCATCGATCAGACTCGCGCCCACGTACCGGTTGAAGCCGGCGACCTCGGCGATGGCGAGCCTGGGGTTGATCTTCGGGTCCGCCTCGAGGTTGACGCCGAGTATGGCCCTGCCGCGCAGCGCCCTGAGCAGCGCCTGGACGTCTGCGCCCCACCGCGGGGTGAGCGTGTAAAGGTAGGGAGGCTTTTTCATGCCGGGGGCGGCCCACCAGGAATCGTCTGCTGAAACACCGCCCAGGCGCAGCAGGAACGGTGCACCTGGGGAGAGGTTCTTCAGCAAGCTGAGGAAGGGAGTGTCCGGATCGTCGGCCGAGCCCGACAGGCGGGTGATCGTAGTGAGCTCGGTGGCGATGCCGAGAAAGCCCTGAGCAGTCGAAGTGGCAGCCACGGCGGCAGCGCCTCCGGCCCTGACAGTGGCCCTCTCGGAGTCGGGAGTGCGTATGGTCGGGCCGCCCACCGTGGTCGTGGTCGCCTGCCCGTATACGACCACCGAGGTGGTGGCGATCGCGACGGGCGCGCCCACAGCACAAACGGCGGCGAGTGCCGCCGCGCGGGCGGCCATAAAGACTCTGGGCATAATGCACTCTTCCTGGCTCAGGACACGCAGGGCAACTGGCTGGCGCCCCGAGTCGAGGCCGCTCACTGTCTCAACGATAGTGCCTGAACCGACCCTGCCCCGAGAGCTAAGCGTCCGCGTACGCGAACGGGTGGTGGAACACATCCAGTGCGCCGGCGCCGGCGGGTAGCTCCAGTGAAAATGCATCGCCTGCATCCACCACGGTCAACCCGGCTGCTGCTAGGTGTTTCTCCGCAACCGCCATCGTGGGCGAACGCGATCGCGGGGTCGCGGATCGCTCGGGTGACCGGCACTGTTCGAACCCGCCATTGCCCCTTGCAACAACGACGTCTGCGGCTGCCAGGACGACTCGGACTGTGGTGACGGTGACACGTGCTGCAACGACGGCAGCTGCTGCGCGACTGACTGCTGCGGGGATACATGCTGCGACATCGACGCGTGCTGTGACGACGGCACCTGCTGTCCGGAGGGTGACACCTGCATCCCGTCGGATGCATGCAACCCGTCCAGCGGTACCCACGTCTGCTGTCCTGAGGACTCCGGGGCCTGCTGCGGCGGGACGTGCTGCTCGCCAACCCAGGGGTGCTGCATGCAGCCTGAGGGTTGCACATCGCCCACCTGTTACATCTGCGTCACCTGCTGAGATCGCAGCAGCGGACATCGAGCGCGGTTGCTGCCGAGCCCCGGATCGCGAGCGCTGGACGCGGGCTAAGAGGGCTTTGCGGACTTTGCAGCGGCGCTCGCCGAACCGATCGTGGGCGCGGCCAGCATGTCCTGCGCGAAGCGCTCGCTAAACCCCGCGAGGAACGCGACGCCTCCGTAGTACAGCACCTCGCTCGCGGCCGTTGTCGGCCTCGCGAGCGCTACGAGTCCCCCTTTTAACAGTACGAAGCTGGCGGTTCCCAACACTGCTCCAATGGTCGGGCGGAAGATGCCCTGCAGTTTGAATGACTGTTTCTCTCCCTCCGGTCCGAGTTCGAGGCCTCGTCCCATTCGCTGCAGGACGCTGATCACTGCCCCGAGCGCACCTCCGACGGCGGCCGCGAGCCAGTCGGCGCTGAATCCGATCACGCCGGTCGCGACCGCGAGGATCGAGACGGGAATCAACAGACCGACGGCGCCGAGGAACATGCCGGACAGGTACGTTCGCTGTGCGAGACGCTGCACGGCCGCCAGATAAACGGCTTCGTCGCTAGCCAGGCGCTGTTGTAGCGATTTCACGACGTTGACGAACCGCGCGGACGGCCGCTGATCTTTGTACGGCACCGTCATCTCCTGATCCTTCACCCATTTCACGAACTGCGCCCAGCTTTGGCCAGAAAAGTCACCTGGCACGATCTGGCGAGCGTCCGGTACGTCGGTCTGGTAGATGTCTGACTTGGCCGCAGAGTCGAGCCATGCAGCACCAAGCGCCGCGTACGCTCGCTGCTCCTCACCGTCAATGCTCTCGATCAGCTCTCTTGTGATTCCGTAGAGCCGCCGAAGGGCTATGTCACGGGCCTCGACATCGCGCGTGGCCGAGACCGGTAGGAATGTTCGGATCCGGTCACGCAGGCTCAGAAGATCTGAAAGAAGCTCGGATGCATCGACGGAGTCGAAGTGCAGGTACTGCCACCAGACGAACGCGTCCACGTCGGTCGCTCTGGGTGAGTCCGATAGCCCAGCTGCGTGGATCTCCGTCTCCTCGGCGCCTGAGAGCTGCGGCGCCACGGATGCGACCGAGCTGTCCCGCTCGGGTGGGCGCTCGCGAGCCGGCGATGCCTCTGCTTCTTGCGCGAGGAGCACCACGCCGGCCGCGGCTGAACTGCCGTAACGAGACTCGATGATCCCTCCGTAGGCACGCTGGAAGTTCTTGACCAGCTTGGGGTAGAGCTCAGTCATCTGGGTCTTTGTGTCACCGTCGGCCCAGGTCGTCGCCATCCACATGGCCATGAACGCCTGTGCGAACGATGCCTTCGTCCCGGCCGCCGCATCGGCTAGTTCCTGACGGTAGGCGAGGTCGGGGTAAGTGGCCGCAGAGGCCTGTGTCTCGGACGTCATGACGTGATCGCTCTGCTTTGGTCCTAAGCTGCCGCTGCCAACGGATGCGTAGTCGTGCGGATGATCGCCGATCCGCGAAGGCCTGGTCGCAACATCGCGATCACGCGATCCAGCATGTCCCGCTGTGGAGTCCAGCATCGATTGACATAGAGGCCTTGAGGTGCGAGTCTTGCGCGAGGAGTTCGGTCCGGAGGTTGAGGCTTTGTCGGACGATGACGCCCAGTCGAATGTGCGCGTCGTGCTGGCGGCTGGCGCGCACAGGGCGCTTGTGGCGATCGGTGTGGTGCTCGTGCTTCTGGCGCTCGCCGTGGCCGTGGTTGGACGCCTTGCGGGCACAGTCGTGACGAAGAACGGAGATTCCACGACGACCAAGTCGTGGCCGTCGGATACCGACTTCACGGCCTTGCTGAGTTCGGGCGCCGTGCTTGTCCTGACCGGGTTTCTCTGGTCCCGCATCTCGGCAATCAAGTTGCCAGGTGGCGCTGAGATAGACCTCAGCAGCGATGAGCAGAAGCAGACAGCGGCGGCTGTCGCCGAGAAACTGGGACCGAACGCCGCTCCCCAAAAGGTCGCTGAAGAGACGCAAAAGGCGGTATCCGCGGTGCGGCGCGCCAAAGCGAGCATCGCACCACCAGCGGTGGCAACCGCGTCCCTTGGCGCCGATCAAATCAAAGAGGTCGTTGCCAGCGTCGTTGGGTCCTGACGTCAGGTGTCCCGGTTGCGAGGCGCGTTCGACCGGGCGTGCACGCGATCATGAGTGGCAGACAAGTTTCGATTCCGGGAGGGCGGCATCAGTTGGCGCCAGCGCGAAGACAAGATCCGAGCGGCGATGCGTGTGCAGCGTCCGCAAAGCCAGACCGTGACGCATGACGGGTGAGCGGGACATCGAGCGCTGGTTCGCCGACCAGCAGGCCGGCAAGGCACGCCGGCGCGAGGTCTGCGAGAGCAAGCGATGGTTTGCGAACGAGGCCGAGGCCCGCGCTGCGGCGCTGTGGGACCGCACGCGGTTCGGCGAGCGTCTGACCTGCTACCGCTGCGAGGAGTGCGATGGCTGGCATCTCACCGGTGGCCAGTCCCGGTTGCATGAGTGACGTCGTGGTTGGCGTGGACATCCTGTTCTTCAGGCACCACTTCTGGGAACGGCTGATCGTCAACCTCGGAATCGTCCTCGCCGATGGCGGGTAGATCAGTTCGCGATGCTCGCGCCGGAAGCGAGGATCGCGGCCGCGCGTGGTTCGAACGCGCCGTAGCCGTGCGTACGGGAGAGCTCGAGCGAGCGTGCGGCGTGCTCACGCGCGCGTTCGGGTTCGCCCCGATCGGCGAGCGTCTCGGCCCAGCCGAGCTCGGACCGTGCCTCCCACAGGGGCAGGCCGTGCCCGCGGTGAAACTCGCAGGCAAATCCGAACTGCGCGTCGGACTGCTCGTGTCGGCCGAGTGTCGCGGCGAGCAGCGCCAGGTACATGCGCGCGTGTCCGTAGCCGACGAGGCCGTTCCAGACGAAATGATCCGCGTATGGCTGGAGCAGCTCTGACAGCATCCTCGCGGCGTCAACCGAACCCGTCTGCGCGGCCACATCGGCGTACAACGCCAGCGTGCTGGTTCGAGCCGTGTCGTGACGGACGTGCTCAAAGCGCTTGGCGGCGGCGCCGGCGATTATCTCAGCCGCCTCCGGCCCGCGATCGATGAAGCAGTAGGCGCGGCCGAGCGAGGCCTCCCAGGCCGGCAGGCCCGGGTAGTTTGCCGCCGTCTGCTCGATCAGACCAATCACCTCGTCGGCCCTGCCCTGGTGCAGGCGGATGGTCGCGATCGTGGCTCCGTAGAACATCGCCGCGTCGGCCTCGCCGACCTCCTGCCCGATCTGCAGGGCCTGCGCGACGAGCCGCTCTGCGGCCTCGAACTCACCCCGTAGACACGTCAGCGAGCCCGCCGTGTTGGTCGCCCTCCATCTGTGCGTTGGCTGGCGCGTCTGCTCGGCGATCGCCTGCACGCGCTCGACCGCAGCGCCGGCCCGCGCGAACTCGCCCAGCTCGATCGCCACGTGTATGTCCCAGATCCTGGCAAGTACCTCGAGATGCGGGTCGTGCAGCTCTGTGACCAGTGCGTTCAGCTCGCGAACGAGCTCCGCGCGCTTGTCGAGCGTGTCCGGCGCCCAATAGGCGTAGAAGGTGTTGCTCAGCACCGCCGCGAGCGTCCCGGGATCGTCCGCCTTGCGCGCGAGCGCGACCGCCTCGTCGGCCAGTGCCCAGCGGCGGAGGTGATCCGGCTCGAACCCCAGCTCCAGGGCCAGCACCGCCAGCAGCCGTGCGTGCCGCGCCGGCTGCGGCGGATCATCGAGCACGAGCGCCCGCTCGATCGCCGTGACCCGCTCCACGTCGACGTTCCCGATCCGGCTGGAGAGACCGCGGTTGTTTGACAGCGCGGCGCGGGCTGCGAGTTCAGCGTTCTTGAGCTCCGACGCGATCCCGGAGGCCTCCAGCAAGCTCTCACGGTACGCGGGCACGCCGGTCTGTCGTTGCGCCTCGCCGAGCCCGACCAGCGCCTCGCACCGCTCCGGGGTCGCACCGGTCCCGAGCAGCTCCAACGCGTCACCGAACAACTTGGCGGCGTCGCTCGGCGCCAGGCTGTTGAGCGCCCGCTGCCCGGCACGCAGCGAGTAGCCGGCGGCTTTCTGCTTGTCGACCGCCATCGTGGCCAGCCGCCAGTGCAGCGCCAGCTCCGGCAGCTGCTCGTCCGACTCCGTTCCGTACAACTCCTCGAGAGCTTGTGCGACCAGCAGGTGCATCCGCGCGCGGCGCGTCGACCCGAGGCCCTCATAGAGCGTGTGGTTGATCAATGCGTGCGAGAACGAGAACCGCCCGACCCTGTCGCTGGACTCGGCCAGCAGTGAAGCCGCGACCGCCTGCTCAAGCGCTTCCAACAACTCGCCTTCGCCGATCTTGACAAGCTTTGCCAACAGCTCCAGATCGAAGCTCCGCCCGATTACCGCCGCAGCCGTAAGCATCTCCCTGGTTCGCTCTCCGAGTCCGGCGACGCGGCGCTCGACGACCTCACGCACGCTCTCGGGGAGCGCGACCCCGGAGCTGTGATCGACCCTCCAGCGGCCACGATCCTCATCAAACACGACCATCCCCGACTCCGACAGGTTCCGCAGGATCTCGCTTACGAAGAACGGGTTGCCGTCGGTCTCGGCCGCGATCTCACTCGCCAACGCGACCCCGTCGGCATCCAGTTCATGCCCCGCCGCCGCCGCCGCCATCGCCGCAACATCGTCTGCCCCCAGGCCACGTAGGGCGATCCGCTCAACCCCCTCCAAACGACGGAGGTCAGCCGACACGGCCGTCAGCGGATCATCCCTGCCCAGATCTGAATCCCGGTAGGTCACCACCAGCAACAGCGATGCCTGCTCGACGGACCTCGCGACATGCTTGAGCAAGGCGACCGACTGCGGGTCCGCCCAATGAAAGTCGTCCAGGACCAAGCACACCGGGACCGCATGAGCAACAGCCCGCAGTAACTCCGCGACCGCCTGGAACAGCAGGAACCGCTCCGTCTCCGGGTCGGAGGCCTGCGGCGCAGGCACGTCCGCGACGCGCCGGGAGAGGTTGCGCGCCAGTCGGCCTACCTCACCGCCGAACTCCCCCAAATAACCGGCCAGCACCGCCTCGGGAGCATGCGCCACCAGCTGCGAGCACACCCCGATCCACGGCTCATACGGCGCCGCCAGATCCTCAGAACAGGCGCCCCAGCAGACCGCGAACCCATCTGCGTTGGCGGCCAGCGCCGCGTACGACGCCAACCGGGTCTTCCCGATCCCCGGCTCCCCTGAGAGCAACACCACCTGACGGGACGCCGACCGCGCCGACCCGCGCGCCAGCTCAAGCAGTTCCCGCTCGGACTCGCGCCCGACGTAGGCGATCCGCGGCACTGCGCGCAACGCGGCGGGCAACGGCCATAGACCAACGCTGGCTGGAGACCGCTCCGGATCGAGTGGCTCCCAAGTAACGCTGAACGCCTCCATCGGCTCCGGAATTCCTTTCAACTCAAGCTCGCCCACCGACTCAAATCGGGCACCATCGACCCGCCCCGCCGCCAGCTTGGTCATCGGCGATACCAAGATCCCGTCGGCGGACGCTTCGTCACACAGACGCGCGGCCTCGATCGACGGCATCCCGAACCAGCCGTTATCGCGCAGCGTCGACTCGCCGGTCCCCAACCCGATCCGTACATGCAGCTGCTGCTCAGCACCCCGATAACGTCGCTCAAACAGCTGCTGGGTGAGCACCGCACATCGCACCCCAGCCGACGCCGAGGAGAACGCCGCGAACAGCCCATCGCCAGTGTCCTTGAACTCCGTGCCGCCGCAGCTGCCGATCGCCTCGCGCAACAGCCCGAAGTACTCGCGCATCAACTCATCAGCACGCACCGGACCAACCGACGTCGCCAACCTCGTCGAACCAACCAGATCGACAAGGTAGATCGTCGCCAGCTCAACCGACTCATCCACACAAACTCCCGCTCCGTGACCGAGCAATCCTAACCCACCCGTCCCGAAACCAACAACCGCGCCACTGAGCTGGCCCGGCTCACTCTTTTGCCTCGGCGCCCCCCGGAGCTCCGTGGCAGTGGCACGGAGCGTGAACCCTCGGTGGCGACGAAGGTAAGCTGCGGGCGCGCATGGTTGGATACCAACAGCTCGGGAATGGTGGGATCGATGACCGAGGCGATGCAGTCCACCGATAGTGACCTTGGCGCGCTGGCGGTCGAGGTGTTTCTTCTACGGGTGCCAACCGCTACGAGCTGCGACCGCGAGCCGCCGGTCGGCGCGTTTTCGTCGGCGACCATGTACGACAACACCGAGTTCTTCCTCGTTGACAACCCGGCTGCCGGCCCCAGAGGAGGATTCCGACCAATTCTTCGAATGTACGAGCCCGATTCCGACGTCTTCGACGGCGGCTATGACATCCTCGCGGTCCGCAAGATCAATTAGACGCGCGCGACTTCGAACGCAGTTCTCGCGTCGCGGAGCCGGTGTTGCCAGCCGCGGACACGCCCGCTGCGTGACGGGCTGTGGCGGAGTGTCTGTCGTTCGGGGTGTCACGACACGCGGTGATACGCGCCGAAGGAGGTCGTGATCAGGATGCGTGTAGCGCCACTTCGAATGTCTCACTCGCCGGCGACTCGAGGTGGGCTTCGGCCTTGAGGTCCTCGCGCATCGATGCGTTATTCGCCTCCAGCCGGCGTAGGTCTTCCTCGGTCTCCCAGAGCGAGATCACCAGGGCCTTTCCGTTGTCGCGGTCGATGAGGTAATAGAAGCCTCTGAAACCCGTGAGTTCGTGCGCCGTCGGAATTTGCTCTCGCGCGAGCTTCGTCAACTCGTCGAGCTTCTCGGCAGGCTGCCGGAGCGTCTGAACCCGTGCGAACATGAACCAGGACCTTTCGTATCTTGTCTCTAAACGAGACAAGAGCGTCTCAAGTCGACGCGTATCTGTCAAGCCTCGCCACATCACGGCGAGCCGACGTTCAGGATGGATGGAAATGGCCAAGGGCGAAGTGCTACGTGACCTCACTGCGGCGGCGATCATTGACAGCGCGGCGACGGTCCTTGCTGAGCGCGGCGACGCTGCGAGCATGGAGGAGATCGCGAGCTCCGCCGGGGTCGGACGCGCGACGCTGTACCGCTACTTCCCCAACCGCGAGGAGCTGCTTCGAGCGATGGCTGCGGCGAGCGTTCAGGAGCTCGCGGCACGGATCAACGAAGCCGACCTCGAGGCGGTCCCATTTGAGGAGGCGATCGCTCGCCTCGCACGCGGCATCATCGCCACCGGAAACAAGTACAAAGCGCTGAGCGCAGACAGCGCGAAGTACACGGAAACCTACCCCGACTTCGACGTTGAAGTGGTCGAGCCAATCCGCGCCCTGTTTCGCCGCGGGATCGCCGAGGGCTCTTTGCGGGTCGACTTGCCCTCCGACGTCCTTATGGAACTGTTCTCGGGCATGATCAAGGGAGCGCTCGACGCGACGGCTAGTCGTGGTCGAGGGGTCGAGGAGACCGCCGCCGCAGTCACAGCGGTTTTTCTAAGCGGCGCCCGCGCCTCCTGACCCCGGGTCCGCAGGACTCATGCCGGCACGTCGCCGGGCGGCGGTCTCTTTGGTTCTCAGCTAGCAATGTGCAGGCCTGCGGCGGGTAGTCGCACCGTGACCCGAAGCCCGCCGGCAGCGCGGTGGTTGAGGGAGAGGTTTCCGCCGTGTGCTTGGGTGATGCTCTTGACGATGGCCAGGCCGAGGCCGACGCCGGCGTGGTCGGTGCGTATGCGTTCGGTGCCGCGCTGAAATGGTGCGGCGAGCGTGGAGACCAAGTGTGGGGTGAGCTTTTCGCCGGTGTTCTCGACGGTGAGCTCCACGCTCTCGGCGTGAGCGTGTGTCGTGACCCAGACGGCGCCCTCGGCTGGCAGGTTGTGGACGATCGCGTTCTGTACGAGGTTCGTGGTCACCTGCAGCAAGAGCGCTGGTGATCCGATGGTGCTTGTCGGCTCGACGGAGGTCTCGACGGTGACGCCGCGAGTCTCTGCGAGGGGGAGCAGCGTCTCGGTTGCGTCCTCGACGATCAGAGACAAGTCGACCCGCTCGGTGGCAAACGAACGTTGGCCGGCGTGGCTGAGCAGGAGCAAGGCTTCCGTGAGGTCGATCGCTCGGGTGTTGACCTCGTGAAGGCGGTCGACGAGCTCGCCGTTCTGGCGGCTTGGATCGTTGCGTGCCACGTCGAGCAGTGTCTGCGTGATCGCAAGCGGCGTGCGCAGCTCGTGGGAGGCGTTGGCCGCGAACCTCTGCTGTTCGGCGACGTGTGTCTCGAGGCGCGCGAGCAGCCCGTCGACGGTGTCGGCGAGGTCCTTGAGCTCGTCACGGGGTCCCGGGAGCGCGAGGCGCTCACTCAGATTGCGCTCGGAGATCTGCCGCGTAGTCGCCGTCATCGCGCGCAGAGGGCGTAGAACCCGGCCCGCGACCAGCCAACCGAGCACGATCGAAACGATGGTCATACTCGCCAGCACGATCCCGGACTGGATCAGCCCGTCGTGGAGACCGTGGCGGTCACGTGCAACAGACTTCTCGTACATTTGGTGCACCTGCCGAATGACCTCGGGGTTCTGTGAAATCCCGTGGAGACCGCTCCGGTTCCGGGGCGCGACGATCAGGTCGACGCCAGTGTTGCTTCGGAAGATCAGGTAGGTAGCCGCGAGCAGCGCTACTCCCGAGACGAGGAATAGTCCGGTGTAGAGGATTGTCAGCCGCAGACGCACGGTCCGTGACGGAAACTGGAGCATCCGACGTGGCGCGAGCTTGGACAGCGACCTATCCACGCTCTCCTCCCTCTCGCGCGGGGTCGGGTGCTGTGTCGATGCGGTATCCGACGCCCGCCACGGTGGCGATGATCCACGGTTCGCCGAGGCGTTTGCGCAGTGCCGAGACGGTGATTCGCACAGCGTTGGTGAATGGGTCCGCGTTCTCATCCCACGCCTGCTTCAGTAGTTCTTCGGCGCTGACGACACCGCCTTCGGCAGCAACGAGAACTTCGAGCACCGCGAACTGCTTGCGGGTCAGCGCGACGTAGCGGCCGTGACGGTAGACCTCGCGGCGAAATGGATCCACCCGAAGCCCCTCGAGCTCTCGCACCGGCGGCCTGTTGTACGCGCGGCGGCGGTTCAACGCCCTGAGACGGAGAACGAGTTCTTGGAGTTCGAAGGGCTTGGTGAGGTAGTCATCGGCGCCGAGTCCGAACCCAGAGGCCTTGTCATCGAGGCGGTCAGCGGCGGTGAGCATCAGGATCGGCAACCCGGAGCCGGACGCGACGATGCGTCTCGCGATCTCATCACCCGACGGCCCGGGGACATCGCGGTCCAGAACGGCGATGTCATAGGCGTTAGTGCCCAGCAGTTCCAGGGCGGTGTTGCCGTCACCGGCGATGTCGGCCGCGATCGCTTCCAGGCGAAGCCCATCACGGATCGCCTCTGCCATATACGGCTCATCCTCAACGATCAACACGCGCACGCCGTAGATCGTGCCAGCCCGGACATATCGTCGGCGTATCGCAAAACGCATACGCGCTGGCAACGAAGCGCTGTTTTGACTGGCGGGCGTGACCTCTGGGCCTCCAGCACGGGCAGCAGCGCAAGGTACCCGCGCACCCGAGCCACGTCGGTACGGGTCGAGAACCGTGTACCGCGTGCGCCGCCGCCGTGTGCTGCTCTGCGCGGTGCTCGCGCTCGTGCTTGCCCAGACGGCGTTCGTGGCAGCCCGCCACCTGTTTGACGGCAACGTCCGAATACCCACCGTCCAGCATCGCACCTACATGCCGAAGACGCCTCATACGTGGGAGAGCACGTGAGTAGAAGACGATGGCCGCTGCTCAACCTAGCCCTAGTCGCCGCGGTCACCCTGATCAGCGCGTGCGGCTCGAGCACACCCACCGGGAGCAGTGGGGGGAGCGACAACACGGCGGCCAATGCCGGCAAGGCGGTGGAGTTCGCCACGTGCATGCGCAAGAACGGGGTCAGCGCCTTCCCGGACCCGAGCGCGACGGGCAAGCTCACCATTGACGCCGTAGCGAACGGGTCGTCGCTTGACACGAGCACCCCAGCGTTCACACGAGCCCTCAGCACATGTAAGGAGCTCGAGCCCGCAGGGTTCACTGGCACCCAGCGGAGCTCCCAGCAGCAGCAGGCCGCGCTGAGGTTCGCCCGGTGCATCCGCCACAACGGTGTGACGGACTTCCCCGACCCCTCCCCGAATGGCCCCCTCGTCGACACGGGCCGAGTCCCATCCGTTGCAGAACCCGGGGGAATGAGCAGGCTCCACACCGCGATGCAGAAGTGCACCGACGTGGCAGCCGCAGCGGGAGTCACGCGATGAGGCCGAAGAAGGGAGCGAGAGCCTGTTCCTGCGGGCTAGGATTCCGAGACGAGCGAGCTGGACTGAGACAAGGAACCCCGATGCGGATCTTTGGAGAGCGAGTCAACGGGACACTTGGCGGGCGGGCGCGTGGCGCACGGAAACCTGGCGCTTGGCGGATCGCGAGGTTCGCCGGGCTGACGACCGCTGTAGCGCTGATTCCCGCGGCCGTAGCGCTCGCGGCGACGTCCGGCGACTACGGTGGCATGACGAGTCAGTCGCTGGGGAGTGTCCGGGAGCGGATCAGCTTCACCGTCAGCCACTCGGCAGTTTCGAGCCTTCAGGTCGACGCGGTCGTGGCCAAGGGCGGCGGGGACTGTGCGTTACTTGATCAGGGCGGGAGCACGTTTCAATTCAGAGGCAGCCTCCGGATCACGCACAACGCGTTCAGCGGCAAGCTGACGGACAAGCTCAAGGACTCGATCGCGATTCAGGGTCGTTTCAAGGGCAGAGCTGCCTCTGGGTCGTTTGTCATCACTGGGGATGGCGGCACCGTGCAACCGCTGATCTGTGATTCCGGCAACGTCAAGTTCAAGGTCCAACTAGCCGGCGGCGAGGTCAAGGACCTCAAGTACTCAGGGTCGAGTGGGCCCGGCTTCCCGCTCAGCTTCCGCGTGTCCGGAAACGGCCGGTTCGTGGACGATCTCGTCGTATTGTTCGACGAGACCTGCACGCCCGGTGCCGGAAACTCCGACGCGACCTTCAAGTTCGGACCCGTGAGGGTCGTTGCGGGAGTCTTCTCGACGGCGGCCGACGTCGAGAGCGGCGGGGGGGTGTCTGAATCGCTGAGCGTCGAAGGCGAGTTCTTCGGACGGACCGCGGTCGGGACGGTCAGCGACCACGTGACGATCACGAGCCTGGCGCCATGCACCGAGACCGTGCCGTTCATGGCGAACGGCAAGTAGTCACGGCGCATTCTGGCGGGCGCACTGGCGCATGACGGTCCGCATGACGGCCGCGGCAGTCGCCGATCCGATCGCTGGCGTCCGGGGCTTCGGTTGGCGCAAAGCGCGCGCCAGTCGGTCGTGGTTCTCAGTTTGGTGCTCGCTCGTCGAAGCGAGGCAGCCCGTCCTGCGGGATCGGCTCCCAAGCGGCGGCGTAGGCGACGAACATGCGCGCGTCCGGCCTGACGCCAGGGTCACCGTCGAAAGCCGACATACGGACCACCCGGATCTCGCCGGTCCTTTGGTCGCGAGCGAAGAGGTGCGCGCCGCACAACCCGCAGAACGACTTCGCGAGCGTCGGTCCCGGCGTCCAGTCGCGCAGGTGTTCTGCGCCGGCAAGAATCGTGACGGTGCCGGTGGCGACCTGCGCCGAGCCTTGAAAACCGGTGCCGGTTCGCTTCTGACAACGAGTGCAGTGGCAGTAGACCGCCCGAAGTGGTCTCTCCGTGACCGCGAAGCGGATTGCGCCGCAGCCGCAGCTACCGGTCAAGGAGTGAGGCACGCTCAGAGCCTATCCGAGCCGCGACGCACCCACCCGCCGGCCCGGCCACGCTGAAGATCGCGTCGACCGAAGCGATCGGGCTGAAGCGAAGCGATCTACCAGCCGATGTCGCCGCGCTGCTGCTCCTGGACCTCCGGCCCCGCACGCCACGCCATCCAGAAGCTCGAGGCCGCGGGGCCCTCGGCTCCTGCCTGCAGCGTCGTACATGACCAACGCGGCTTAACGGGTGGGTCGAACTTCCGCAGCGCAGTTGCGGTTTATCGACCCACCCCCACGCGACGCCGTGCTGAGCCTCAGCTGCGGTAGTCGATGGTGATTTCCGGCGGCGGGAAGCCCTTGGTGAGGTCGATCCCCTGAAGTTCCATCACGGTGCCTCGGAACCAGCTGTCGAAGGGGTCGGTGGATGTTGCCAGTCCCTCAAACGCCTTCGCCACGTCGTTGGCCTCGATGTAGACGACGCCGAGATCTCCCGCGGGGGTGTGCTGGATGAAGGCGGCCTCTCGGGTGATTCCGTGTCGCCGGCGAGAGGCCTCGTAGGCGGCCTTGCGCTCGTTCTTGAACGATTCCTGGTTGGCGTGTGCGAGTTCCAGCTTGCCTGGAAGGATGGGTGCTGCGAAAGCGATGCTCTGCATCTCGACTCTCCTGTTTGTGGAGTGAACAAGGACACGTCGCAGTCTGCGCGCTCGGTGCGCGCGGAACATCACTCAACTGCGTGATCTTCAGGGAACTTTGTCGACGCCTCATCCGACGAGGCTCGCTGCGCCGTCACCGCCAGGGCCGACCGGGTGTTGACGTCGAGCTTCTGGAAGCAGTGGCGCAGGTGGGTGTTGACCGTGTGCGGCGAGATGAACAGGCGCTTGCCGATCTCCCGGTTGGTCAGCCCCTCCGTGACGAGTTCGGCGACGGCCAGTTCGCTCTTGGTGAGGCTTCCCCAGCCCGTCAGATCGCGCTTCCGGCGCCCGCGAACCCCGCGCCGGCCGCCGAATGCCCGGAGCGCCGCGTTGGCGCGCGCCGCGTGCCAGCCGGCGCCGAGCGCTTCATAGCGGTCGATCGCCTCGGAGGCGAGTACCTGGGCATCGGCGGGTCGATCGCAGGACGCGAGCACGGCAGCCGCGTCCTCGCACGTTGCGGCGAGGTCGAGCATCCGTCGGCTGCGACGGGCGAGCTCCACCGCCTGCTGCATCCGCGCCGGGTCCTGCTCGATCAGGCCGCGGCATCGTGCCGCCGCGCTCTGCACGCTTGGCACGGCAGAGGCGAACGTCGCAGCGTGCTCCATCGCATCAGCCACCTCACGCGCGAGACCGTCCTCGGAGAACTCGAGACAGAGGCGCACGAGCGGCGGTGACACGGCACGCGCCGAGTAGCAGCCTCCACGTGCGCGGTCAGCTTTCCAGGCATCTCGGAGTAAGTCCAGCGCCCGGCCGCGCTCGCCGACGGCCTCCGCGAGCATCGCCTCTGCGTAGCGGACGAGGCCGGCGTCGAATCCCGGGCGCGCGTGCGCGAACCGCACCTCCGCGGTCTCAAGAGCGCGCTCGGCGTCGGCGAGCTCGCCCCGCGCGATGGCGATCAGCGCCAGGTAGCTGCGGGCACGCGCGAGCATGACCATGTTTCCGCGTTCGCTCGCGAATGCGATCGCTCCCTCGAGCTCGGGTGCCACCTCGCTCCAATCGCCGGCGACGAAGCGCAGCTGCGCTGCCGCGAGGTTCACGTCGGGCAGCGTCGTCGCCGAGCTCGGGGTCGTTTCGCACTCTGCTGCCGCCTCGCGCACCAGTTGGTCCGCCTCGTCAAACAGGTCGGCATCGGTGAAGTACATCCCGGCGATGAAGCGGGGGTTGCCCATCCGATCCATCCCGCCTGGCGCCTCGCGCGCTCGGCGGAGCGCGTCGCGAAGGATCGTCAACTCCTCGTCGATCCGGCCCTGGGCCATCAGCGCAGTCGACAGCGCACACATCGTCCAGACTGACATTGCGTCGTCGGAGCCGCGTTCGGCGAGCTCGAGCGCTTGGCGGGCGACCCGCTCGGCGCCGCTGAAGTCTCCGGAGAACGTACGGCCGAAGCTGCTGTGCCCGAGGAGCCGAGCTTGCTGTGCCGGCGGCATCTCCGGCGACTCCTGAAGGACGGCCTCAACCTCCAGATCCAGCCGCTCGTCGCCGCCCTGAAGCGAGAGGACGACGATCAACACGAAACGGAGCCTTCCACCAAGCTCAGGGTCAAGCGGGTGGGCGAGCAGCTCTGAGGCGAGCGCGCCGGCCTGGACGTTCTCTCCGGCGCCCAGGAGCGCCTCGGCGAGCTCTGTCTGGATCGCATCGCGCTCGGGATCGTCTTCGGGCAGAAGCCTGACCGCCCGGCGCAACAGCTCGGCAGCGATCGCCGGAGCGCGCGGAGCCGCGTCACCGGCGGCTCGGCGCAGCGACGCCGCCGCCCCGACATCCCCTGCAACAGCTCCGAGAATGAGGTGGCTTGCGACCTGCGTGAGCGGCGCGCCGGCAGCCTCGAGCGCAGCCGCAGCCTCGCGGTGAAGCGCGACACGAGCCGTCTCTGGGACGTCCTCGTAGATCGCGTCACGCACCAACTGGTGACGGAACACAAAGGCGCCGGCACTTTCCGCGACGAGCCCCGCGTCGATCGCCTCCCTCAGATCCTCCAGCAGCTCGGCGGCACGCCGCCCCGTGATGGTCGCGAGGTCGGCCAGCGAGAAGCTGTCGCCGAGCAGCGATGCGCTGCGCAACGTCCTGGCGGTCGCCTCCGGTAGGTAGCCGAGCCGTCGCATGACGAGGTGGCGAAGCGAGTCCGGCAACTCGACGCTCGCCGCCTCCGCCATCGGGCCGCTTAGATCAAGCAGGCCACGAGACGCCATCGTCCGGACCGTTTCCACCACCCAGAGCGGATTGCCGGCGGCCCGCCCGACGGCCGCGGTCAGTCCGGCCCCCGCGGGCACACCGAGTTCGGCGCGCACGAGCGCGGCGACCTCGTCGACGTCCAGCGGCTCGAGCTCGATCAGCTCTGCGCCGCCGGAGAGACAGTCATCGACGAGCACGGCAAGCTCCGGCCCGCGGGGGCTCGGCCGCAACGCCGCGACGAGCATCACCGGAACCTCGGTGAGCTCGCGCACCATCCAGCGAAACGCGAGCAGCGTCGAGCTGTCAGCCCAGTGAAGATCGTCGAGCACGATGAGCACCGGCCCACCGTCCGAGGCCACCTCGATCACGTCGATGATCTCCTCGATCGCCCGGAACTGAAGCTGGTTCACGGCGAACTGCCCCGCCTCGGAAGACACCTCGCCGATCAGCAGGCGACCGAGAGCAGCCCGGCGCGGATCAGGCGACGCGCGGCGCAGACCAAGCGCATCGATCAGAACACCGAACGGACGCGTCCGCTCGAGAGGGTGCCCCTCACCGCGGACAACGGTCGTTCCGGCCTGACGGGTGAACTCGATCAGACCCTCCAACAACCGCGTCTTGCCGATCCCGGCCTCGCCTTCGATCAACACCGTCGCGGTCGAGCCGCTCGCGGTCACGCCCAGGATGCGTCGGAGACGCTCGAGTTCCCGCTCGCGTCCAACGAGCTGCCCTGACGGCATGAGGTCCATGCGCCAAGACTGACGCGAACCGGGCACGGGCGCAAGAAAGGCTCCCGACGATCTCAATCGTTCCTCGGACGGCGGGAGCCGCGATTTCGCGACCCAAAGCGATTGCGTCGCTAGGCACGCCCGGCTGGCGCGGAGCTGTTCGCGATGTGGTCGACTCTGATCAGATCGCCGGGAGTCGCGCTAGGAACTTCCTGCAACGCGAGCAGCCAGCCACCAGGGTTCTCGAGGTGGACGTCATCGCCGACTCTGGGGATCGTGGCGGTCTCGCCAAACACATCGCCGATCGCCTTTTTGTGACAGCGGGCCACGCGAGCTAGACCTCCGGCCTCATCTCGAATGCCCGCCGGTCACGACCGGCCCGCGCTCACCCCGAAGGTCAGGAGTTGCGTACGGCGAAGCTGGTCCAGACCGTCTCGCCGGTGAATCCGCCAAACGCGGGCGTCGCCTCCAACCGGTAGCTCCCGGCCGCAAGCCGATGGCCGTCGACGCGGCCGGTGAGGTGGAACGTGTTTGCACCCTGCTTGTCGGCATGACTGAAGGAACCCACGCTCACCCAGCGCCGGCAGCTCCGCGGATGGCCGCTGACCCCCCGCGGCGGCTTCCCGCAGACACCTCCGCGGACCACACCGGGCTCGCGCTTGGCGACAACGAACACGGTCTTCGCCGCCTGTGTGTCGATGTACCCGACGCTCGCCCCCTTTCGTGTCGCGCCCGACGAAGCAGCGGTCAGCGAGCGCGGCGAGATCTTCAGCCTTGAGACGACGGGAACCGGTGCGGTCAACGTCAGTGAAACGATCTTCTGCTCTTTGTAGAAGCCGACTGCTGTCGTCTCGAGCCCGGACACGGCGAGTGTCCCGGCGTGAGCTTCAAGCGCGGCGACACCGGCGGCGGACAGCGGGATGTTGAGCTCCTGAACGCCGTGCTGTGTGATCGTCGCGCTGCCTGTGCCGAGCGCCACCGAGGCCGCGTGCCCGAACCGATCATCCGGAGCGATGGTCGAGGTGAGCGCGGTGGTGACCGTGCACGGGACCGTGTAGCACGACAGCGGAACCGTCACACCGCGGTTGGCGATCGGCGGAGGTGTCTGCACTACGGCCGAGAACGAATTCCCCACATCGGCGGCGGAGAATTCCACCACGTACACAGGAGCGACCGAACCGTACGGCGCTGCCCCGGTGATCACCATCCAGCCCTTTCCGTCAGAGCCGACGGCCGTGTGCACGCCCAGGCTGCAGCAGGTGCCGCCGTTGGAGGAGGCAAACCCCAGATTGAGCGTCTTCACCAGAGCGCCGGGCCCCTGCCAGGTCTTGCCGCCGTCGGCGCTGTAGAACAGCCCCAGCGGAGCTTCGTTCGGTGAGTCCCCACCCAACAATGTCGTCGCGTAGATGTTGCCAGCGCCGTCCTGGGCAAGTCCGAGCTCCGCGCCACCCGTATTCGGATCAACCGTCACAGCAGGCTCGTCAAACGCACGGGTCGCCTGATCAAACGGCAGGTAGTCAAGCCCCGAATTGTTATAGGACGTCTGGCCCCCATTGTTGGTCGTGCAACACGTCTCGAACAGCCCGAAGCCGCCCGGACCGCCAGCCATCGCCTCCCACTGCACGTCACCAGGGCATTCGCCGGGAATCTCGGTCGCGGCGACCTTCCATGCGCTGTTCGGCTGACCTGGCGAGATGTTGTAGCTGTTGGTCTGGCTCTGTAGTCCGCTGCCGTACATGTAGACATCACTGAAATCGTCGCCGAGGCTCCCCGACGAGCAAGCGAACGGCCCAGTCGAGTATGCGGTGGCCTTGATCGCGAGGATCCCCGGGTTCGGGCCGGACTCGGACGCAACTTCGCGACCCACGATCGCGGCCCCGAAATTGCTCACCGGATCCGGATTGCTCGACGGCTCGAGCGTCGCGAACGCACACGCCGATGAGCTCGACGTACAAACCGGAGGGCTCGATTGCGGGAACGCCTCAAAGCTAGTCGGTCCCCCGGGCGTAAAGTCAAACACGCCCAACTGACCGGACCCCGGAACCACGACGCCGTCCTGAAGGTCGGCGGGCGAGTTGGACTTCGGATCCGGATACGCGACCGAGTTGCCGCCGTTGACCAGCGTGAAGTTGCCCGTACCGTCGGGTGCCTGCCACATCTCGGTCCACTCGGTTGCGGCGTTCCCCTCCGCGGCGACGGCGGCGATGATCGACACCGATCCATTGTTGACCAGAACTTCAACCCCGTTCCCGGTCTGGGTCAGCGATCCCGCGACCGGCGACAGCGCCCCCGACTCCGCACAAGCACTCGCTCCGTCGTGCAGGACGCAGTAGTCGACGACGTTCTTGGTGTAGTCAGGCCAAGCGACATACGCGGTGCCGTTGCTATCGACGTCTAGGGAACCTGCGTCGTAGCCATCACTGGGAACCGGGACGGTTCCGATCTGAAACGGGCCGCTCGCGGCGCTGGCCGCTGACGCCATGACACCCAGGGCGAACGCGCACGTGATCAGCACCGCCGCGCGCCGGGTACGCGCCGCTCGCAGCCCCCACTCGGACACCCAGATGCTGATCGCGCTGCCGGTCATCACAACACCCCCTTAATCGGATCCACTGCCAAGCGGGAACTCTGCATCGCGCCACCAAAGGCGGAGCAAATATCCACCAAACGCGCCCGTTTCCGACAGCCAAGCTATCTGAACACCCACTTCGTGGCAAGCGTGAGCCCGCGCCATCCATCACGTCCGGCGTTCTTCAGCGCCCACAGGCCCGGTGTTGCCCGCGACTGCTTTTGACCTCCGCCAGCAGTCGGGGCGCCCGAGTGCATCGGCGACTTAAGAAGCGCGGATGAGATGCCCGCGGTCGCCCCGCTTCTGCAATCGCGCTGTCTCGCACAGACGCTCGTGCCGGACACCTTCTTTCTTCCGGGCCATCGCAGGAGACCGGCTCGTCATCGGCGCGCCTGCGCACGAGCCTGGAGGCGTCGGCCCGGGCTGTCGAAGAATGCCGAGCCGTGGTCACTGGTATGGATGGCGCGCGTCGCTGTTTCGTCAGATCGGTACCGGCGGTTACGCGGCATGTGGGTGGTGTCGGCTGGCCCCAGTGTCCTGAGCCACATTTTCCTTGGCCTCTAACCTGTCGCCGCTTGAGGGGTCCCGTCAACGTCGGCGTGCTGGTTGGAGTGCTGTGTATGGATCGATGCGTTGGTCTTTGGCAGATAGAGCAGCGAAAGAACGACGCCCGCGAGGGCGATGCCGGCGGATACAAGCAGCGCCGTGTCCATGCCTTGCACGAAGGCAGCTCGCACTGAACTCAGTAGCGAAGGCAGATGGAGTTGTTCTGCGACAGCGACACCGCCAAAGACGCTCTCGCGGGCAGCGCTGGCCGCTGGTCCGGATAGGTTCGAGAGGCTGAGGTGAGCAACGTAACCAGCACTGATTACGCTGCCGAGGATCGCGATGCCCAGTGGTCCACCGACCTCGTCGATGGCCTCCACTACGCCGGTGCCGACTCCGCTTTTATCGGGAGAAAGCTCGACGAGCGCAGCCGAGGTCGAGGTGGCGAGCGCAAGACCCATGCCCGCGCCAACGAGCGCCATCCAGACGCCGATGAACAAGCCGCTGGAATCCACGGCTGTGCCCGCGCCCACGCACAGCCCAAAAGCGAGCACGCAGAATCCGGCCGCGACAGCGATCTTTGCGCCGACGAGTTTGGCGATCTGAGCGGCCGGTACAGCCCCGATCAGAACTCCACCGACCAGCGGCAACAGCCGTAGCCCCGAACCCATCGCGGTCGTGCCGAGCACGCCCTGGAAGTACTGCGGCATGGCGAACAGGACACCGATCAAGGACAGGAATGACATCGCGGCGAAGATCGCTCCCCAGGTGAACGAAGGTGACTTGAACAGCGTCATGTCTAGCATCGGCTGACCTCCGGGGCGGCGCGTCAATCTGCGCTCCCAGGCAAGAAAGCCGGCGAGGATCGCGCCGCCGCCAACAATCAGGAGTACGACACCGGGATTGCCCCAACCGTCCTGGCCCGCTCTGATAAGGCCGTAGGTCACCGCCACCAACCCGAGAACAGAAGCGGCTACGCCCACCCAATCAAACGCCGGACGCTGCGGTGCTCGGAACTCCGGCAACAGGACGGCCGCGGCGATGAGGCCGACCAACGCAACGGGAACGTTGACGAGGAACACCCAACCCCACCAAAAGTTGGTGAGCAGCCATCCCCCCAGGATCGGACCGATCGGCATCGCCAAGAAGTTCCCAGCACCCAGAATCCCTACCGCCTTCGGTCGCTCCTGCTTGCTGAACAGCACCGTCAGCGAGGACATCGACATCACGATCACGCCCGCCCCAGCAAACCCAAGTAGCACTCGGGCGGCCATGAACTCGTCGACCGTCGTCGAGAACGCGCAAGCCGCCGAACCAACCGCGAACAGCAGCAACGACATCAGGTAGACCTTCTTGTGACCGAAGCGATCGCCCAACAAGCCGGCTGGCAGCATCATCGCCGCCAGGACGAGGAAGTACCCGGAGGAGAACCACTGCAGGTCCGGCTCGGACGCTTGCAACGATTTGGCGAGCGTCGGCAACGCGACACTAAGGACAGTGCTGTCGATACCCACGCACAAAATCGTCAAAAACACCGCGCCGAGCGCCCACCACCGCCGCGAACCCAGACTCCGAGGGTCAGGCACAGAGGGACTCATATCTTGAGTCGGCATCGCTCCCAACCATAGACCCGCTGCTCGCCTGCCCTTCGTCCCAGCACCGCTCGCTCGCCCGCGCACCCAAACCCGCCCCTGGCCGCGAGCGAAACCGCCCGCGGTTGCACACAGCCAGGCCAGCAGGGGCAGCCGGGCCCACGGTGCTCCTCCGGGCCAACTCGAAAGCGCGGCCGAGATCCGCCGGTCGCTCGGCCCGCGGGAGCGGCGACCGGTTCGAGCCACTCCGGCGGCAGCACTGCCGGGGTTCTTCCTGGAAACTCCTTGACGATTTGGGTCGCCAGCCGACCTGCCGGTCGTCCCTCGATCGCCGGTCGGAGATCGTCGAGGCTCATCGCCAAACGCGGGCTCGGGGCGATCTGGAGGTCGGCCGCGTTTGGGGGCTCACCCCCGAGGAGGCCCCCTCTATCCAGTCGTCGATTTGATGGAGCATCCCGGGGAAGGAGGCGATCGCACGCCGGACGTTGTCGTCCGTGGCTCCGCGGGATCATGCATCGATGGCTATAAAGGGACCTGCGGTCCTCGCAGCGACTCGATGCGGCATCCCGATCTTTGCGCCCTCGAGGCAGCCGACGAGTCCGCTGCCGTCATTGCGCGCGGACCAGAGGAAGATCTCTCGGACCCGTTGCTGGAGCTCCTCGTCGCCAAAGCGCTCGGCCTCCTCAACGACCCGTCTTCGCTCCGCAACAGCGAGAGCTCCGGCTTGCGGCGCTCAAGTTCGCGTGCGATCGCGCGCGTTCCCTGCACCAGCTCACCATCGATCTTGGCTGCTGGCACGGTCAGCTCGAGGAATCCGAGAGCCTTGAGAACCACCCACGAGACGACCGGCAGAAGGTCGGTCCGCTTGTAGTCGATCCCCTTGTGATCGAATAGCAGCTGGCCTGTCGTCGCGGCGTGCGAGCCGGGCATCGAAAAGAGCCGGCCCTTCATCGCCAGCGGACAGTACCAACCGCTGCAGCGAAGCGGGGGAGGTTCTGGCAGATGAGCCAGGGACGAATCGAACAGGATCTGGGCTTGCGCGGGACGTGAGGCAACAGGCCGCCGACGGCGAGCGCCGGTTCCGCAGCACCTAGCGAATGTGGCCAGCTCGGTCTGCAGCACTGCGCGCGTGAACGAGAACCACCTGTCGGTCCGTCCCCGGCCACGTGCCGTCGCGCTTACCGCCATCGGGCGGGGGTGAGGGAGTGATCTCCGCAGCGATCACGATCTGCTGCTCGGTCACTGCTGCCTGGCTGTTGTGGCCCTGGATGTGCGGGCCGTTGCCCTTCGCGCGCCTGGAGTCCGGGTTGGTCACGTTCACCTCAAACCGCACGACCGATTGCACCCGAAATTTGTTCCGCCGAGCCCCGTGACTCTTGACCGCTGCATGGAGCCGAGGCGTCCGTGGGGTTGATGCCACTGCGGGATTAGCGAAGTCGGTGTGGTTCCAGGAGGTGGTCCAACCAGCCGAAGGATCGCGCGTGATAGAGCGTTCGAGCCCCTTGCTCGCAATGATCTCCGGCGCCGTCCGCGGTGGTGAACTGAACGAACGTCTTGGGGCACCTCAGGGCGTCGAGGAGTTGTGGCGCGGAGGCGCCGATTTCGTCATCTTCGGCGTTGCAGACCCAGGTCGGGCATTTGATCTGCGCTGCGCGTCCGGCAAGCGTGAACGCACGCAGGGAGTCGAGGTATGCCAGCGGGCTCCCGGCACCATGGACGAGCATCCCGCGGCGCAACGCCCACCCGGCCGTCGGCCTGCCGGCGATCAGACGAAGGAGCGGGCGGATCGCGACCCGCGCCCAGAGCTTGCCGTCACGCAGCCCGGCCGCAAGCGGCGCTGGCATCCGCTCGAGGGCAGCGGCGTAGAGGTCATAGCTGCCGCAGTCGGCGATACAAGCGGCGAGACGCCGCTCGCCGCTTGCAGCCCGGGGCGCGAGGTGCGCACCGAGGCTCAGTCCGATCACAGCGATCCGGTCACGGTCGACCTCCGGACGTTCGATCAGGTGATCGATCATCGGCGCGATCACGTTTTCCCAATCGGGTCGAAGTGTCAGTCTTTGCTCGATCAGAGCGGAGCCCTGTCCGGGGCCGTCGACGGCCATGACGTTGTAGCCGCGCTGCAGGGCTGCCACTCCAGTGAGGAGATAGAGCTCCTCGCACGTGCCGTCATAACCGCCGATCAGGATCACCGTCGCGCGGCGCCCCGTCGTGTCCGCCGGGCGAAAGAAATACCCCGGCAGGCGCGCGCCATCGAACGGGATATCCAGCACCTCGACCGGCAGGGGTGTCAATCGCATCGCCGCCCGGAAAGCCGCCTTCTGCGCGCCGTGCGCCGCGACCATGCGCGGATCGATCGGCACGGCGAACAGCAGCACCCCGGATGTGCGGTGGTAGCTGCAGGCGCGCAGGTACGCGAGCCGTGCGGTTTCGCTGCGACCGGCAGCCTCCTCAGCACGCGCGAGTGCCGCGACCCGCTCACCCAGCCCGTGCCAGGCGTCATACCAGCTACCGAGATCGTTCTCGCGAACGTACCGTGCTGCCTCCAGACACTCCCCGATGTCGGCGCCACCGTACGGTGCCGACCCGAGAACGCGCAGCAACTGAGCGTCAAGCAACTCGTCTTTGAACAACACCCGCGTCATCACAGGCGCAGCCTACCCCGAGCGTGCGGGCCTGTAGCGCTCTGGCACCACCGGCCTCTGGGGCGCGGTGATCGGGACCCCAGTCGCCGAAACCGTTACATCTGGAGGACCGGAGGATGATCAGACACCGCTCGGTGCGCGTGTACGACGCGGTCAGCCAGCACTACGTCCTGCACACCCATACCAACCAGGTTTACAAAACACCGCCCCGATGCCACGGGAGCGGGCCCCGCTAACACGGAACCGAGAGTGCGGATACGCCGTCCCGATAGCTGTCCGTCGCTCCAGGCCTTCGCGAACACCTTCGGTGCATGGATGCACGCTTCGAGGTCATCAACGACGATCTCGTCACTTTCGGTGATTACGTCCGCCGTGAAGTCCATCAGAGACAGGCTGATGATGCAGCCGTCGCTTGAAACATCTCGTAAACCCAGGTATGGCCCGTTGCTGACCGAGCAAGCGAAGAGGACTTCTGATTCCAGTGCTAGTTGCCGCGCACTCTCATATCGGACGGTCGTCAACCCCGGTACGTACGGAGGCTCGGCTCCGCTTACGTAGGCGACTCGGTCGATATGCGGGAACAGTCCGCCTATCAGCTCGACGATTCGGCTGCCGAGGCGTCCCATCCCCAGTATCCCGACGCTGGCCGCGTGCGGGCGCACCGCGGTCGCCGTGAGGATCGCCGCCCAGGCGGTCCTCTCGGTACTGATCTGTCCGCCCGAAACGATTGCCCTAGGTTCGTGCGTTGCGGGGTGATTCAACACGATGATTGCCGTGGCCCTCGGCAGTCCCGTCTTCCAGTTGGCGGCCGCGCTCCCGATCCATTTGATGCCGACCAGGGGCGGGGACACAACGCGGACTGGTAGCGAAATCAGACGCTCCGCGCTCTCCGCTTCTGGGAGTTGCACATACTGCTTGATCGGAGCGATCACCTGGCCTGCCTCGACGTAGCGGAACGCGTCCTCACAAGCCTGTCGTCCAAGCGAGGGCTCGCGCGAGAAAACGCTGGAAACGTCGGACTGATCGAGAACGACGGTTCCAGTCACGCGCTACACCTACGCACCCCGTCGGTGGACACCAGTCACCGTTCCTGTTGATTGACCAGCGCGAGAAGGCCCGGAACGCGCATCCCATGCAGCGCTGATTTGATCGATTGCTGGGCAGCTCGGGTCGCTTGGTCGAGCAAGCGCGAAACGACTCTCTGCGGCGGCACGTCGGCGTGCGCGATACCGCACACCCAACCGGGCCAGGGATGCGCACATCGCAAAGAACGGCCTGGGATCATCGCTCGCCCACCACGCGGCCTCATCAACGCGGCTGAGCGAACGCATCCAGCGCCGAACAGTGAGCTCGCCCTCGCGAACGAGCAGCCCGGACGCGACGGCGTCGTGGGGCTCGTCCAGCCATCTGCGACCGTCGCGGGCGCGGGTGGGGGACACGGGCTGATCGGTCAGATCGAGGTAGGCTGCCCGCACGACGTCGATGCCGTCCTCGCCGACGAACAGCCGGAAGCTGCTACCCGTGCGAGGGTTGACGTCAAGCAGCTTGTACTGCCCGTCCCGTTCGTCATACCGGAAGCCCATGTCGACAATCCCGTGATAGCGCAGTCCGCGCATCAGTCGGGTCGCCGCCTCGGCGACAGTCTCGTTCCAGATGCAGATGCCGAGCGTCGTCGGGCCCGTATGCGGACCGGTCTGACGAAGCTTTCGGCCCGTGAAGCCACACAAACACTCGGCATCAGCGTCGAAATAACCGTTGAACATCCAGACCGTGTCCGATGCTCCCGGTATGTATTCCTGGATCATGACCGGCGTACCCGCGGCCGAGTTCATGCGCCGGTACCCCGCTACGAGCTCCGCTTCGGTGCGCGCGATGAGCACACTCGGCGCTTCGGCGTCAGGCAACGAGAACCGCGGCTCGGCGCACTTGAGCACGAGCGGATAGCCATAGCCGTCAGCCAGCGCGACGGCCTCATCTTCCGAGGTCGGAAAGTCGGACGCCGGTGCCGGAAGCTCAAGCCGGTGACACAGCTCCAACAGCCCGCGTTTGCTTGCGAGCCGTCCTGTGAGTCCGACAGGAGATTTCGGAATCACGAACCGCTCTGCCAGCCGCTCCTGATGATCGGCGGTAAACACGGCACCTGCGTCATCGAGCGGCATCAGCACCGGCCGGCCGAGCCCGGTGTCGAACCCAAGCAACGCATCCAGCCACTGTGCATCGGTGGCCGTTGCCGGGAGCTCGACGCAGCCGCGAATGTACCTCGAACGGGTGGCGGCCTCGCGCCCATGCATCCGCGTCGTATACACAGGGATTCCGAGACGACCGGCGCTGCGTGCCAGGCCAAGGACGCCGTGCTGAAGATTGGCGAAGCTCCGCCGCAGGGCGAAGATCGGCGTGGAAGTTTGGATAGCGACCATGCAGATCGGTCCGGCCAGGGGCGGATTGTAGTCGTGCGCACCGGGCCACATCGGATGGCTTACAGACGCCCGCTTCCTCGCATCGCGGTCGAGTGAGCGCAGGCTTTTGACGGCACGGCGGTCGTCTTATCGGGTGGTCCGAGTCGATCTGGCGAGTTCATCGCAGGATTCGAGGAAAGTCCGAAGAGCCGAAAGAGCTCGCTGTCGGCGAACCAGGTCATTGCGGAGATCTGCTCGCCGTCCAGCGTGAGGACGAGCAGTCCGTAGGCTTCTGCGGTGTCGGTTTGTGGCGATGGGAGGTAGCAGCCGAACGCGGGTTGACCGTTGGCGCTCGTTGGCGTCAGTCGCAGGGGCGTGCCGCGATGGCCGGCACGGTCCTCGAGGAACGTTGCGATCGCGGTTGGGCCTTGGTACTCGTAGGGTTCGGGCGGCATCGTGAGCCAGGCGTCGTCTGTCAGCAGAGCGACGACGCTGTCGACGTCTCCTGCTTCGAAGGCATCCGCGAGGCGCCCGACGATTTCGCGCTCGCGCTCGGAGCTTGGCATCGGCGTTCGATCGCGTCCGGTCCGCAAGCGTTGTCCGGGATGTTCTCGAGCAGGACGTCCGGGTAGGGTTCGAGCCAGATGGGCTCGGCTTGCCGCGTCGGCCGGGGTGCCTCGATCATGCGCTGGAAGCCGGCCTGACGGCGCTGACCGGCACGGATGGCATCAAGCGCGCGGTTCGTGGCGATGCGGTAGAGCCAAGAGCGGACTGACGCGCACTCGTGGAACTGGTCAAGGCCGCGCCACGCGGCCAGCAGCGTCTCCTGGAGTACGTCCTTGGCGTCCTGCGCGGAGCCGAGGATCCGGTAGCAGTGCAGCTGAAGCTCGCGCCGGTAGGGGTCGGTCAGCTCGCGAAACGCAGGACCGGCGGGTTCGCCGACAGGCTCAACAGCCTGCCGAAGTACGCCGTGTCCGCAACCCTCAAAGATCCCGTGTGGAACAACTCGACGATCCTCAAGGGCCCGGATTACCGGGGTCTTTGTGAGAGCGGCTGAAGGGACTCGAACCCTCGACCTTCTGCATGGCAAGCAGACGCTCTAGCCAACTGAGCTACAGCCGCGCGGATCGGCGAGTATAGCTGGACCCTCAGGTCGCCGGAGGACGGCTCGACGCTACGCTTGTCGATCTGGGCGACGTGGCGGAGTGGCTACGCAGCGGCCTGCAAAGCCGTCTACACCGGTTCGATTCCGGTCGTCGCCTTACGCCGTCGGGTATCGCGATCATCTCGGTGCTGTTCCACGTGCCTCGCCATCGGCTCCCGCGTGCCGCTGTCGTCGTAACCGGAGTCCTGCTGATCGCCGGCTGCGGGTCGAGCAAGTCGAGCAGCAGCACTGCGTCGAAAGATCCCGACAAGTCAAGTGCTTCGAGCTACATGCAGTCCAACCTGAAATGGGCAGCTTGCATACGTTCGCACGGGATACCCAACTTCCCGGATCCGACCTTTTTCGCCGGCGGCGCCGGGGTCAATCTCAGCACCCCTGCCGGCATGCTGACCTCGCCGGCGTTCTTCGTGGCGCAGAAGCAGTGCGCGAAGCTCGGCCTGTACGGTGCCGGCGCGGCCGCGCAGGAACCGGCTACCGCCGCCCAGGTTGCACAGGCGGTGGCGATCTCCAAATGCATGCGGGCGCACCGGGTTCCGAACTGGCCGGATCCGACGACACACGTGCCGTTCAACGTCAACGCCGAGGGCTACGGGGTGACGGGCGCGGTGCCGAACAGCAACTTGGTCTATCTGATCCCAAAGTCGATCAACATCGCGTCGCCCGCGGTCAAGCAGGCTGGCAAGGGCTGCCAGTTCACGCCCTGATCAGCGGCCGGCGCCGAGCTAACTGCCGGCGCCCAGAAGCAGATCGACGACCAGTTGGTCCAGCCGCTCATTGAAGTAGCCGTGCTCTGCGAGTTTGCCGAGGTCCTGGTCCTCCGCGAGCAGGGCGGATGCCTGCTGCGATGAGTATGGGCCGACGCTCGGCTCGGCGAGCTCGTCGACGCGGGCGGCCTCCCGCGCCTCGCGGATCGCGTCCGATTCCAGGAACTGTCTGGATTTGGCGGCCAACGCAAGGTATGTCCGCATGCAGCCGGCGGCGAAGTCCCACACGCCCTCGGGGTCTTCGCTGCGGATGGCGTGTGCATCGAAGTGCCTGACACCGTCGTAGCCGGAGGTCTCAAGTAGGTGCACGAGTAGGAAGGCCTCCTTGAGATCCTCCTGGCCGAAGCGGAAATCCTGGTCGTAGCGACCGCCGCGCTGTGCGTTGAGGTCGATGTGGAAGAGCTTTCCGGCCCACAGGGCGTGAGAGACGGCGTGGACGAAGCTGAGCCCGGCGATCGTCTCGTGGGCGACCTCCGGGTTGACTCCGACCATCTCCGGATGGTCCAGCGTGGTGATGAAGTGGAGGGCATGACCGACGGTTGGCAGGAAGATGTCACCACGTGGCTCGTTCGGCTTCGGCTCGATCGCAAAACGGATCCCGTATCCCTGGTCACGGACGTAGCCCGAAAGGAAGTTGATCGCCTCTCGATAGCGCTCGAGCGCGTCCCTGGCGCTCTTCGCGGCGCTGCTCTCCGAGCCCTCGCGCCCTCCCCAGAAGACGTAGACGGACGCGCCCAGCTCGGCGCCGAGATCGATCCCGCGCATCGCCTTGGCGATCGCCGCACGTCGTACCGCGCGGTCGTTGGAGGTGAACGCTCCATCCTTGAAGGCCGGATGTCCGAACAGATTGGTCGTCGCCATCGTCACGCGCATCCCGGTCCGCTCCAGCGCGTCGGAGAAACGCCCAACGATGCGATCACGCTCGGCCGCGGAGCTGCCATACGGGACCAGATCGTTGTCGTGGAGGCTGACGCCGTGGGCGCCAAGTTGCGCGAGGCGCTCGACCGAGATGACCGGATCAAGCGGCGGGCGGGTGGGCTCGCCGAACGGATCTCGGCCGGGGTTACCGACCGTCCAGAGGCCGAACGTGAAGCGGTGCTCCGGACGGGGGGTCAGGTCCATGTCGTTCGCTGGCGCAGTCGTCATCGCTTCACCATTCCTTTGATCATCTGGCGCTGGCTGGGGTTTGTGCCCGTCGCCAGGAGGTCCTGGTCGAGTGGGCGGTGTGGGGTGATGCCGAGCCTATGCAAATCGGCGTGGTAGGCGCGGCAGGCCTCCGTCGCGCCGATCTGCGCGTCGGCAAGCAACCGCAGGTAGTGCACGAACGTGAGCGGATGCTCGCTGTCCTTGATCTTGCGCCCGAAGAGCGCCGCGCGCGCCCCGTCTCGACGCGCGTCCTCAAGCAGTGAGAAGGCGTCGTACGTCGTGCCGGAGGAGCCACCGAGGATTCCGGGAATCAGGTGCGGGTCATATGCGACGAGCTCCTGCATCGCGCCTGGGCCACAGTACGGAAGCTTCAGGAACAGCGGCCGTTGCGCCTTCGGTACGGCTGCGAGCGTCCGAGCGACGAAATCGTTCAGGAACCGCCCCGGGTTCTCCGGCGCCCGGCCGGGAACGTTGGGAGCAAAAACCTCCAGGAAATGGCGCAGCCCCTGCTCGTCGGCTTCGGAGCGGAACTCGCGGTAGGCCTCGAGCGCGCGAAGGTCGATCTCGGCATCGCCGAGCGGAGTGATCGAGTAAAGACCGATGTCGACGCCCGCGCACTCCCTGACCTGTCTGACCGAAGCCGTGCTGAACGGTCGGGAGGGCTGCTGCGGGTATGAAGCGCCCGCGATCACGTGAATGTCGGTTGTGTCGTTGGCGCGTGCTGCCGGAGTCACCGAGGAGGCATCGAACAGGCGCTGCTCGACAGTCAGCAATTCGCTCGTGCTGACGCTCATCAGCATCAGATCGACCAGTCCCTGACTGACGATCTCGCGAATCTGGTCACGGAATTCGGCTAGCGAGCGCAGCTGCCCGGTCACGCGGTCCGTGCCCGGGGCGGCGAGGCCAAAGGCCATATCCGCATCCCTGGCGTCGGCCAGGATGAACGCATCGCTGACGCCCGGGCGGGCGTGCAGGTCCGCAAGCTTGTCGTCGAGCGACTTCCTCACCGGAGCAGCATCGTCCCAGTTTCGTGGTACTTGACGTCGGCACCATGCGGTGCGCGGAACCCGAGCTCCTGCCGTGGCCAGCCATCAGCGACGCGCCGTGCGAGGCGATCCCAGTCGGGGATGCCGCTCGTGGGGTCAGCGGCCTCGACACTGCATGCGCCGACGGCGGTCGCCCAGGTGGCGGCCTGCGCGGGATCGGCGCGACGTAACATCGAGGCGAGCAAGCCGCCGATCGTGGCGTCTCCCGAGCCCGTGGTGCCGCTCACCGCCCGCGGTATGAAGCACGGCGCCAGTAGTTCGCGATCGAGCCAGGCCTCCGCCCGGAGTCCGATCCGTTCGCAGAATGCAAGCATCCGAGGCGCGTCGGGGGTGGTCCGGAGGTACAGACCCCGGTCGCCGAGCTTGATCACGACGACGGCGGCGCCCATCCGGGTCAGCAGGTCGCCGAGCGTGGTCAGTTGCGCGAGGTCAGGGGCGATTGCCGGTGAGGGCGCCGGGCGGGGGGCATCGACCTGACGCCCGAACATCAACAGGAGTTCATCGAGGCTGGGTGCGAACACGTCGACGAACGGGAGCGCCTGTGCGAGAACCTCCCGCCAGTCGACCTGCCCTGCGTCACTGTCAGGGTCCGGAACGCACAGATCGAGCGAGGTGGCCGGCCCGGCCGCCTGTACCCGCTCATACATGGTCCGCAATTCGGCACCGCCGTTGGCGTACATCAACGGCATCAATGGTGGGTAGCCGAAGTGGAACAGCCGCACGTCCCTGAGTGCGTCATAGGCGACGTCATCGGAGCTGAACGTCTGGTTGGCGCCGGAGCAGTGCAGAAACGTCCGGTCCACGCCGGGCGGGTTGATCACGATCGTGTAGCTCGTCGGCTGATCGGCGCAGATCTGGATTCCGGCCGCGAGATGCTCGCCATGCCGTGCCAGTGAGTCGCGCACCGCGGTCCCGAACATGTCGGCTCCGATCTTGGCGGTCAAACCCACTCGTAGGCCGAGTCGGTGCAACGCGAGGCCGGTGTTACATACGACGCCGCCGGTCGACATCACGGCAGGTCCGACGACGACCAGTCGCCCCGGTTCGATCTTCACCGGCCCGTACAACGTCGGGGTCACGTCCAGCGAGATGTGGCCGGCGACAACCACCTCAGGCTTAGCCCGAGCGGCGCTTGCATCCGAACCCAGCGCGATCACACCCGGACTCTACGTCGACGACGCGAAAGGCAGCAAAAAGGGCCATTCCGCTAGCATTGAGCTTGTCGGCTTCCTCGGACTGGCAGGAGGAGCGCCTTTGCGCTGGCAGCCGACTCGTCCAGCGGCGGCGTTTTCGCCGCCGTAGATGACGACTTATACGGGCGACTCTTCGGCATCCAACTGGACCGAGCGCGACTGCGCCGGCCGTGGCCGGCCGAGCAGCCGCATGCAGCCGTGACGCCGCGGCGACCACAACACAAGGAGGACGACCACCTGATCAACACCGCGCGCCCCCGAACGTAAACGAGTAGGGGAATCAGCGCGCCCTGCTGACCAAGGCAACGCTAATTGGAGGTTTTGAACCCAATGTCAGTCAAGTTCCTCGTGAGCCTTGCGCTCGCGTTTCATCCCGCGCTGCACCACGAGACACGCAGCTGCGAACGCACCTACACGGTGGCGATGGCGGTCAGAGCGATCGACGCCACATACCACTCGGGCCTGCCGGCCACGCGGCCACAAAAGGCTCGGCTGCGGATGTATGTCCGCTGCCAGCGCAACCGGGCGGCGGAGCCCTACGTGACGCACGTCTGGAGGGTGCGGTCGATTCCGGCCTCGCTCAACGGACCGGCCATTGCAAGCTGGTACTACGACGCCGGGACAACCGGTTGCGGATTTCACGCACGCCTGGGTGTCGCCACCCTTGTGGCACCGTGCGGCTCCCGCTTCCGGATCTGCAACGGATCGAGATGCATCGTCGCGACCCGCGACGACTCCGGGCCCTATGTGGGCGGGCGCACCTTCGACCTCGATCCGGTCTCACGCAGCGCGCTGGGCTGCTCGGCGCTGTGCACCGTCAAGTGGCGGCAGGTGCAGTGAGCATCGCCCAGCTCACACACTCAGCTCAGTAGAAGCACTCCGTTACCGGACGGATCACGTACCAGCACGCCGCCATCGCAGCGCTCGGTGGCGAGCTGGGCGGCGTCGATCCGCACGAGCACCTCCCGCAACGAGGCGTCGTCGGGCAGCCTCAGCTCGAACGAGCGCAGTCCGACGGCGCCCGGGGGAGGGGCCGGAGCGCCGGCACTGTGCCAGGTGTTCAAGCCGATGTGGTGGTGGTAGCCGCCGGCGGCGACAAACAGTGCACCGGGATAGCCGCGCACCATCACCTCGAGACCGAGGACGCCGCTGTAGAAACCCTCGATCGCGCTCAGCTCGGAGACCTGCAGGTGCACGTGCCCGATCCTCGTGTCTGCCGGCAGCGCGGTCTGCTCAATCGGCGGTACGGTGCCGGGCGCCGGATTCTGAGACGCGTCGGGGCGCAGCTCGTCGAGCAGGCCGTCGAGGTCGAGTGGCAACGTCGCCATCTGCAGTCCGTCCCGCCCGTGGCGCCACTGCTCACGTGGGCGGTCGCGGTAGATCTCGATCCCGTTGCCGTCGGGGTCGCTCAGGTACAGCGCCTCGCTCACAAGGTGATCTGAGGCGCCGTCAAGCGGCCAGCGTGAACGGGCGAGCCGGAGCACTGCCAGAGCCAGATCACGTCTGGTCGGAACGAGGACGGCGAAGTGGAAGAGTCCTGTCGCCCGGCGGTTGAGCGCCGGCGCCGTCGGGTCTCCGCGGAGCTCGAGCAGCGCCAGCCGGTCCTCCTGCTCGACACTGGCGCCCTCGCGAAGCGCGGCGAACATCGCGAGCGTCCCATCGGGTCGCTCCGTGGCGATCATGCCCAGCGCTCGCTCGTAGAAGGCGCGGGACGCGTCGAGGTCAGAGACGGTCAATCGGACGGTGCCAATTGACGTCGCCGGTGCGATCGATGCCCCCGTCGTTGACTGATCCAGTGTCGCCAAGGTGACCTGATCCTACGCTGCCAGCAGCTCACGCCGGCGCTCGGCGAGCGACTCGATGATCTCCCGCAGCGACGCGATCGTATCGCCGTCGGCCAGCTCGCCGTCGGCGTCGAACCGTTCAGCGGCTCGACCAACCGGGAACTCGACGTCGAGTACACGCGCCCCCGCGATCCCGAGCGCTCGCCGCAGGTGGTCCTGGGCCCAGAGCGCTCCGTATTCGCTGGTGCTGGCACCGATCACCGCGACCGGCTTGCCGGCCAGCGAAGCGTGGCCGCGAGGACGAGAAGCCCAATCGAGGGCGTGCTTGAGCTGGCCGGGGATGGTGCCGTTGTATTCGGGCGTCGAGATCAGCAGAGCGTCCGCGTCGTCGATCAGGTCGCGCAGTGCGATCACCGTCTCCGGCGGCGCGTCGGTGTCGTGATCCTCGTTGTAGGGCGGCAACGAACCAAGGCCGTCGTACAGGAGGAGCTCGACGCCGTCTGGTGCCGCCTTGGCGGCAGCCCGCAGGAGCGCCGTGTTGTGGGAGCGTTCCCGCAGGCTGCCTGAGATGCCAAGGATCTGCATGCTCTACGCGTCCCGTACGGCCGAGACGCTGACGACCAGCTTGACGTTGTTGGCGACCAGCAGGTTGCCGTTCGGCAGCGTCTGGTTCCACTTCAGATCGAACTCGCGGCGGTCGATCACGCCGGTGACCTCGAAGCCGACCCGCTCGTTGCCCCACGGGTCCCGGCCGTTCTCGGCGAGCGTGCCGGTCAGCTCGATCGGCTTGGTGATGCCCTTGATCGTGATCTCGCCAAGTAGCTTGATCTCGTCATCGCCGACCGGCTGCGTGCCGGTCGTGTGGAACGTGATCTGGGGGTTGCGCTCGGCGTCGAAGAACTCAGGCGACTGCAGGTGCCCGTCGCGGTTCTCGTCGCCGGTGTCGATGCTGGCAACCTCGACGCTTCCGCTCAGGTTCGGCGCGTCGCCCGTCGCGTCGACCGTGCCCTGGAACTTCTTGAACGCACCGCGGACGGTCGCGATCCCCATGTGGCGCACCTCGAAGCCGACGTTCGAGTGGCTCGGGTCGACGTTGTAGACGCCTGCGGGAATGGTGGTTAGAGCAGTGGCTGTGGCTGACATGGGTCTCCTTGAAACGAAGGTGATTAGTTGAGCAGACAACCATGCTAGCGCAGAATGCTTGCCCGGTCAAGTATTGCGTGCTCAATGAGATCCGCTTCCGATCGCGTGCTCAGGTCGGTGCCGATCGCGGAATCAGGTCACGTGGTCAAACCCGGCGCGGCAATTGCCGCGCCCTAATCAGTTGCCTTTCCCGGGCGGGGGATCCGGCGTTGGCTATGAGACCGTGCAGGCGCCCTGATGGGCGCCCGGCAATCTGCTCAGCAGCGCCGCAAGCGTCTCGATCTCCTCGGCGCTGTAGCGCTCAAGGAACAGATGCTGAATGCTCGCGACATGGGTGCAGCCGGCCTCACGTAGCTTCTCGTAGCCGGCGTCGGTCAACTCGGCGTAGGAGATACGCGCGTCGCGCAGGCACGAGGCGCGCTCCACCAGTCCAGCTGACACGAGCCCATCGACGAGCCGGGTGATACCCGAGCGGGTAAGCATCGTGCGCTCCGACAGCGACGACATCGGCAGGCGGCGCTCAGGCGACTGGGCGAGGTACAGCAGCACTTCGTAGTCACGCGCGGTCATGCCGTGAGCCGCCAGCAATGACGCGTCAAGTTCTCGCAGAATCGAGGCATGGCTCTGCAGATAACTGCGCCAGGCCTCCAGTGCCGCACCATCGAGTCGGGAGGAGGTCGCGCTTTCCATGGGTTTCAGTCTAATTGACCGATCAGCCTGAACCGGTTTTTGCGCTGCAACGATCTTCGCTACAGGTGCCGGCGCGGCTGCCGACTACGCGGAGATAGGCCCAGGTGGACAACGGCGAGTGCTCGGCAGAGAGGAAGCAATGGCGCTACAGGACACGGCAGCACCCGACTCTGCAGCTGCCGGGGACATCAGCACGATCACAGCGCGATCCGACGGTCGCGTACCGTCGCGAGGACCTTCAGGCGATCGTCACCAAGGGCTGCGCGCCGGCGCCGGTGCAGCGCCGTCGGTCGCCGTCAAGCTGCTCTACGGTGTGCTCGCAGCGATCGTCGTCGGCTACTGGATCTCGCTGATCGTTCGTCCCAACGGCGAGAGCTGGAGCTGGCTGGATGGGTGGGGAGTGGCGGGCTTCGAGCTGCTCGTCAGCGTGCTCGTGCTCGTGCGCGCGGTCGTGAATCGATGGGATCGCAGGTACGCGACGTGGTTGGGTCTGGGAATGTGCTCGTGGTCGCTCGGTGACCTGACGTTGTGCTACATGTCACGCAACGGCGCGAATGTGCCGACACCGGCGCTGCCGAACTATCTGTGGGCCGGGTTCTTCCCGCTTGCGTACGTCGGCGTGATGCTGTTGATGCAGCGCGACGTGCGGAAGCTCACGGCGGCCAACTTCCTGGACGGGGTGGTGGCCTTCCTCGTGACGGCTGCCGCGCTGGTGGCGTTCGTGTTCGGCGCGATCCAACATGCCGCCGGTGGCTCCGCGGTCGAGGTTGGAACGAACCTGATCTATCCGCTCGGAGATCTGCTGCTGTTCGGCCTGACCGCTTTCGGGATCGTTCTGCTGCCGGCGGGGAACCGACTCAAGTGGTATCTGATCGCGGCGGCCGGGCTGATCAATGCGGCGGGAGATATCGCGGCGCTGTTCCCGACACTCACCGCCACGCAGGTCGGTTTCGTGTTGAATTCCGGAGCGTGGTCGGCTTCGCTGCTCTGCATCTCTGCAGCCGTGTGGCTGGCACCGAGTCCGACCGCTGAGCCGCGTGAGTCGAGGGCATCTGGATTCCTGATCCCGACTGTCGCGTCCGGATTTGCGCTGGTGATCCTGTTCGTCGGGTCGCTGAATCACACCAGCCAGGTGGCGATCGGACTGGCGAGTGCCACACTGCTGGCAGCCGGCGTCCGCTTCGGCTTGGCGCTGCGGCGGATGCAGCAGCTGACCAACGAGAAGCATGACGAGCTCGAGCGCGCTGCAGCGGCGGAGAGGGAGTCTCGTAAGCGGTCCGATGAAGCCTCTGCCGCGGAACGGAAATCGCTCGAGCGGGTGGCCGCTGCCGAGCGGGAGTCAGGGGAGCGTGAGCGGGAGTTCCTCGAGCGTGCCGCCGCCGCCGAGCGAGATTCAAGGGAGATCCTGGAGGCCGCAGTTCGCAGCTACACGCTGTTCGCGGCGAGGGTCGCCGACGGCGACCTGACCGCCACTGTCGAACCCGTCGGCGACGAGGACCTGCAGGCTCTCGCGGGAAGCCTCAACAAGATGGTTGCCGGCCTCGCCGAGATCTCGGGCGAGATCCAGGTCGGTGTCCAGGAGATCGGAGCATCGACCACGCAGATCCTGGCGTCGGCGAACGAGCATTCCGAGCGCGCCAGCCAGCAGTCAGCCGCGATCAGCCGGACCACGGCCACCGTCAACGGCTTGCGCACGGCGGCCGATGAGATGGCGCAGCGAGCCGAGGATGTCGCCCGGCGGGCGAGCGACTCGGTCAAGGTCAGCGACGAGGGGACTCAGGCGCTGCAGGCGATCGCCGAGGCGATGGATGAGATCCGCGCTCGCGTCGATGGGATCGCCCAGGAGATCGTCAATCTATCCACCCGGACCCAGCAGATCGGGGACATCACGGCGACGGTCAACGAGCTTGCCGATCGGTCGAATCTGTTGGCGCTGAACGCCAGTGTGGAAGCCGCTCGCGCCGGCGAGCACGGTCGTGGCTTCGCGGTCGTAGCCGATCACGTCCGGGACCTCTCCGAGCAATCGAAGGCGGCAACGGCAAAGGTGGAGGCGATTCTCAGCGAGGTCAGGATTGCGACCGAGGCAGCGGTGCGGGCAAGCGAACAGGGATCGAAGGTCGTCGACCAAGGGCTGGTGCTGACAGGCCGCGCCGGCGAGGGCGTCCGCAGTCTGACCGACACGATCCGCGAGGCGTGGCACGCCGCCGAGCAGATCGCCGCATCGGCCCAGCAGCAGAGTGCCGGGATGGATCGGATCGCGGGGGCGATGAACGAGCTGGAGGACAGCACGATGCACTTCCTCGACGGCGCACAGCAGTCGCAGCGTTCGGCCGAGAACCTCGACGAACTGTCGGCAAAGCTCACCGCCCTGACCGACCGCTATCGGGTCGCTGACGCCGACATCCGCACCCGGTCGGCGCTGCTCGCCAAGTAACACCTGCGGCGTTGCTGTTTACTGGTTCGCTCCCGACCACGAGGAGTGAGAGATGAAGCTGAGCGCCAGAAATCAGCTACCCGGAAAGGTCGTCGCCGTCAACCACGGCGAAGCGATCGCAAACGTCGAGCTGGACGTCGGCGGCCGTCGACTGGTTGCCTCGATCACGCTTGAGGCGGCAACCGAGCTCGGGCTCGAACCCGGTGCCGACGTCGTCGCCGTGATCAAGGCGTCCGACGTGATCATCGCGATCCCCTAGATCCACCCCAACTCGGTTGCTCGGAGCACCGCCTGGGCACGATCGTCGACCCCGAGCTTCGTGTAGACGTTGTGCAGGTGGGTACGCACGGTGCTGATACTGACTCCGAGTTCGGCGGCGATGACCTTGTAGACCTTGCCGTCGGCCAGAATCCTGAGGACCGCGGTCTCGCGGTCTGAGAGAGGTGATTGTTCGGCTCGACGGCGTTGGCTTCCGCCCGCGTGGGGGAGGTCGAACAGAACGTCTCTCAGCCCTTGGGGGGACAGCCCGCACAACTGAGCCAGGCTCAGCATCTTCCGGCGGTCGATGCGCTCGCCCTGCGAGTGGTGGGCGACCTTGTCGGCGAGCCTCACGTAGGTGGCGACGGCGTTCTCGGCCTCTGAGCTGTGATGTGCAGCGACAGCGTTGACGAGTCGCGGAGGCAGCTTCCACCTGCGTAGCAGCAGCCCGCCGAGACTCGCGTGGTCGACGCCCCAGGCTCTCTGTTCCTCACGCACCCGCTCCTCCGGCGTGGCGGTTTGCTCTGTCCGGGGTGAGTACTCAGGAAAGGCGCGACTGAGCACAAGCTTCCCGATGTCGTGCAGGAGCGCGACGACCATCACGTCGTCGCGCTGGGCCGGCCCGAGCTCACGCGCGATTCGGTCGGCCGCGCGGGCGACAGCCTGCGCGTGCACACGGGAGCGGTGCATCAGGACTTCAAGCTCGGAGGTGCGCCAGGGGAACTCCGCGCGTGGCAGATCCGTGATCGCCTGCTTGATTCCCGGTGGACCCAATGCGGCGACGGCGTCAGCGACGTTTGCGATCTGGCGGCGGCCCCCGACGGTCTGTGCCTGGCGCAGCACCGCGACGGTCAGGCCGGTGTCGCTCTCGATCGCGGCCACGAGCTCGCCGCCACTGACACCATCGGTTTCGGTGGCCGCGAGTACCCGCTCGTAGGCGGGTGCGAACGCGGGAACGACGCCGAACTCCGCGATCGCGCTGACCAGACCGCGCCGGCCGGCAGGCTCATGCCGAGCGTCGGATCCACCCTTGGTGAGGACCCCGGCGCGAGTCACGCGACGAGCCGCCGGCACGCGCTTACGCTCGCTCGCGAGCGCTGCCACGAGTGCATTGACGATGCGAGGATCGAGCTGCGAGCCGGCCTCCTGGCACACCCGTTCGAGCGCCGCCTCAGGTCCGATCCCCCGGCGATGCGGCCGGTCGCTTGCGATCGCCACGAACGCGTCGCAGGTCGCGATCACGCGACTGAGCAGCGGAATCGCTTCGCCACTGATCCCGTCCGGATAGCCGCCGCCGTCCCAGCGCTCGTGATGAGCTCGAACGATTCCCGCGGTCGAAGCCACAACCGGGAGCGTTGCGAGCAGGCGCTCTCCGAGGACGGGATGCAGGTTCACGAGTTCCCAGTCATCGGGCGAGAGCGTCGCCGTTCTGAGGACGACCGCGTCCGGAAGCGAGAGCATCCCAACGTCGCGAACGCGCGCCGCACAGTCGAGCAGTGCCTGTGTGCGAGCGTCGAGGCCCAACTCTCGCGCCACCTTGACTGCAAGTTGACGAACCAGTGGAGTCGACTGATGCAGGCCGGGTGCGCGGGCCCGCAGTGCCGCCTCAAGAGCTTCGCCGACCCAGCTCGCCCGGTCGGACTCACCGTCGGCTGTGTCGCGCTCAAGAGGCGACGTAATCGAGGCGGCGTGGGATTCCGATGCACTTCTGGTCATGTCGCTGGTTCGGCCTCGTCTGCTTCCGCGTCGCCTTCGATGCGAGCTGGAGTGGGCCTACCGAGGTAGAAGCCCTGTGCTTGGTCGACGCCGTAGTCACGTAGCAGTTCGAGCGTCTCGCGATCCTCGACGCCCTCGGCGATCGTCGGCAACCCGAAGCTTCGAGCGATGTTGACGGTCGCTTTGACGAGGTGCTGATTCGCCTCGTTCGTCAATAGGTCACGAACGAACGCGATGTCGATCTTCAGGTACGTGATGTGCAACTTCTGGAGGTAGGTGAAGCTCCCATAGCCCGTGCCGAAGTCGTCAAGCGCGATCGCGCACCCGATGTCGGTGATCCCGGCTGTGAACGCTTCGCCTGCGTCGATGTTTCCCATCAGCGCCGTTTCGGTGATCTCGAAGACGATGTTGGCCGGATCGGCGCCCGCGTGTCTCAGGTCCCGCTCTATCTGGGAGAGCAGATCGAGGTTGCCGATCGAGTGCGCCGAGAGGTTCGCATGGACGTGTCGCCCGGTTGCGGCGAGCGCGGCCGCTTGCTTGATCACCCACTGATCGATCTCGCCGATCAGCCCGTACTTCTCCGCGACCGGGAGGAAGCTTCCGGGAGAGATCATCTCGCCGTTTCGCCCGGTCATCCTGATCAGCAGCTCCTCGCTGCGCCGGGCGCGTGGTGTCAGCGGGACGATCGGCTGCGAGTAGAGAACCAGCCGGTCGTCATCCAGCGCGTCGCGGATCCGCCCGACCCAGGTGAGCGAATCGAGCTCGCGCTGAACTCGTGTGCGTTCTGCCTGCTCGTCGGTCGTATCGTGAAACACGAGCACGATCCCGCGCGTGGTCGTTCCGCTGAGCAACGGCGCCGCCGAGTAGGCGACAGGGAAGATCGATCCGTCCTTGCGCGTGAACGCGTCCTCAGAGATCCGAACCGTCCGGCCGTTACGGGCGGCATTCGTCAGCGGACAGTCCTCCTCCGGGAATGGCGATCCGTCCGCATGCTGGTGGTGGATTGCGGCGTGCAGCGAGCGGCCGCGCAGCTCCTCGTCGCTCCAGCCGGTCATCCTCGAGGCTGAGGCGTTCATGAACGTCAAACATCCGTCGCGATCGGCGACGACCAGACCCTCGGCCATGTTCTCCATCACAACGCTCCGGAAGTCCTCAGCCTGCTGGCGGTCGGTGATATCGACCACGACCAGACCGACCCCGATCACCCGGTTGTCGAGCACAACCGGGTAATAGCTCGACAACCAGCTGCCGATCACGCCCGGCGCGGATCGAACCTGCCCCTGCACCTGCACGTTGATGACCGGTTCGCCGGTCTCGAGTACCTGCCGATACATCGGCTCCAGCTGTGACCACAGATCAGGAGCGGTCTCCGCGACGCTCCGGCCGAGTTGTTTCTCAATCGGCCCTCCGTGATATGCGGCCAGTGTCTCGTTCATCCGCTGCCACCGGAACTCTCTGTCCACGAACCCGAACCCGACCGGAGAGGTCGATTGGAGCGCCTCCAACAGCGACAGTGACTCAGCGGTCTCCCGCTGGGCATCTACGAGAGCCTCGTGGAGCTGCCGCTGTTCCCGGCTGAGCGTCTCGAGCTCGTCGATCTTCTGGACCAACTTGGCGTTCAGAACGCGCAGCTGCTCGCGGTCGAACTGCTCGCCGGCCATCAAGGGTGTGACAGCTCCATTGGCGACGAGTGCCTCGGCAACCACACGGATGATCTCATCGGGCTCCAGTGGCTTGATCAGGATGTGCGAAACGCCCAGGCTCTCCGCGATCCTGCTGACCTCATCCTGGTCGTAGGTCGCCGTGCAGAACACCACCCGAATACCAGCGACCACAGGGTCGGCGCGCAGCGTGCGGACGAACTCATATCCGTTCATGCCAGGCATGTTCAGATCCGCGAGGATCAACGCGGGCGGGTTCTCGACGCGCGAGCTCGAGCCCCCGCTCGCCGGTCGGCGCCTCGATCACGGTATGACCCGCGTACCCGAGCACGGTCGTCAGCAGCTCGCGCTCCGTTGCCCGATCGTCGATCACGAGGATCGAACTCACGCCGAGCCCCCGGTGATTTTCGGTTCCGCGAGCTGTTTTGGGAGGAATCGCTCGACCTGACTGATGAACGTCTCCGGGTCGAGCGGCTTCTGGATGTAGCCGTCAAATCCCGCCGCGGCAATCCGCTCCCGGTCGCCGACCATCGCCGAGGCTGTCACCGCGACGATCCGCGTCTGCTCGAGCCCGGGCTGCTTGCGGATTGCCGCCGCTGCCTGATAGCCATCAATTCCCGGCATTCGCAGATCCAGCAGCACCAGGGCCGGCCGCTGCTGGGCGGCAAGTCGCAGGCCATCTTCCCCGTTGGTCGCCAGCAAAGTGAGATATCCGTGCGCGGTGAGCAGATAATCGATTAACTCGATGTTGGCCTGGTTGTCCTCGATCACGAGGATCCGCGGAGACACTCGGTGTCACCTACTCGCGCAACTCGAGTGTGAATACGCTGCCACGGCCAAATTCGCTCTCGAACCCGATAGCCGCATCCAGCAGCGTGGCCAGCGTCTTGCAGATATACAGGCCGAGCCCTGTGCCTTCATACGGGTGGGCCCCCTCACCTCCGACCTGCTCAAACGCGGCGAACAGCCGCGCCTGGTCACTGGCCTGGATCCCACAACCGGTGTCGGCCACGCTGAACCGCACGACCGCGCCTCGATCGTCGGGCTCCCGGGTCAAAATCAAGCGAACGACACCCCGGTCGGTGAATTTGATCGCGTTATTCGCGAGATTGATCAGGATCTGCCGTAGGGCACGACGGTCGCAGTTGACGATCCGTCCGGTTGCAGCCACCACCTCGAGCTCGATCGCCTTCGCATCAGCAAGCGGCCTGAGCCCTACCGCGATGTCCTCCAGCAGGTCCCGGCATTCGATCGGCTCTGCGCGCATCTCGATCTTGCCGGACTCGATCCTGGCCAGGTCCAGCAGGTCATTGATCAGTGAGAGCAGGTGCTTGCCACTCGTCTGAACGGTCCGCAGCTGTTTGGTCTGCACCTCGTTCAACGGACCCGGCAGCCCCATCAACAGGGTCCCGGTGTATCCCAGGATCGCGTTGAGCGGTGTGCGCAGCTCGTGGCTCATGTTGGCCAGAAAGCGATCCTTCGCGCGACTGGCCGCCTCCAGCTGGACGTTCGCCTCACGCAGCTCCGCCTCGAAGCGCTTACGTTCAGTGACGTCCCGAATCGCCGCCGTCGCCAGCAGCCCGTCCTCGGTCTCCAGTGGGCTGAGGCTGATCTCGACCGGAAACTCAACACCGTCCTTACGGAGCCCGGCCAGCTCCAGGTCGACCCCCATCGGACGGGTCTGCGCCCCGCCGAAGAACGAGTCGCGATGCGCGGGATGCTGCGTTTCGAAGCGCTCCGGGATCAGCAGTTCGACCGCGCGTCCCAGCAGCTCATCACGCGGATAGCCGAACATCCTCTCCATCGCCGCGTTCGCCAGCTGGATCTCGCCGTCGCTGTTCACGATCACCATCGCGTCAGGCGCGGATTCCAACAGTGACTCGGCATAGCGCAATCTGTCGAGCCTCTGAGTCAGCCTGACCTCGTCGGTGATGTCACTTGAGATCAGCAGGAAGCCACTTGGCTTGCCGCGCGCGTCCAGCCGCAGCGTCTGCACCACGCGCGCGGTGAACTGACTCCCACCCTTGCGCCGGCGCTCGACAGTGCCCTCCCACTTGCCGTGGCGCAGTGCGCCGTCCATCATCTGCTTCGGCAACCCTGCGTGAACGTCCTGCTCGGTGTGCAGCAGCGAGTAATCCTGGCCGACGATCTCGGTGGCGTCATAGCCGTACAGGCGCCGGGCGCCTTCGTTCCACATCAGAATCCGGCCAACGGCATCGATCACGATCATCGAGTACTCGGTCGACGCATCGAACACGCTGCCGAGGAATCCGACCATCTCCTCTCGCGTGTCAAGTCCGGGGAGGTCTGGCGACTGCAGATTCATCGGGCACCGCTCAAGTCGCCGACAGGGCCGCCGGTGCCGGCACGGACGTCACCGCATGCCGCTGCCGACAATCGCTCGAATCCAACCAGGCCTTCCACCAACGCTTCCCCCTGAATCCGTCTCACAGATCCGTGTTCCTCGACCGAGCCCGAGCCCGCCGGTCGTCGGCGACATGTCTCCTGCAGACTTCCCAAAAGATTGTATCGCTTGTTACAAAATATTCGATTCGCTTGCCTCGGTTAAACCGATCGAGCCAGGGCCCGGCAGGGGTGGGCCCCGGCTCGTTGAGGCGCGCGACGCACGCAGCTCTCTGGCCACGGATGCGATCCGCGCGCCGATCGGCTCTAGCGCTCCCATCGGGAACGAAAGTCTCCTCGCGGGATCCAGAGCAGGATCGAGAGGCGGCGGAAACAGCGGCTACCGGCCGCAAGGCGATGATCTCACCAACGGACAGATTCGCCGTTCGAGAGATCCGCCGTCTGGGCAATCTAGACCCCCAGGTTGATGAACCGGAGAGGTCACCTACGTCCTGCTGTCCGCGCTGCCGGCGGACCCCACGACCAATTCCCTCGGACATCGAGCTTACATCTTTTGTCAACAGTGGAACCGACCGCATGAATGGTGGATGCATGAGTGCCATGGTCGGTGCTTATTTCAGGGTGATCTCGGTGTCGGCGCCGCGTGTGTCAGCGATCGCCGCGAGCAGGGTGTCGATGTCAAGCGGCTTTGTCAGGTAGGCGCTGACGCCGAGCTCGAGCATCCGTCGGCGTTGGGTGTCAGTGGCGTCGGCAGTAACGGCGATCACCGGAATGGCAGCCGTTTGTGGCCGCGCGCGGAGCGCGGAAAGGACGGCGTCGCCGCGCATATCGGGGAGGTTGACATCAAGCAGAATCACATCAGGACGGGCGCTGGCGGCGATGTCGATGCCGAGCTGGCCACTCGTGGCCGCGATCACCTCGATGTTCACGTCGGCGAGCACTTCTTCGATCAGCCGCAGGTTGGCGATGTTGTCCTCGATGCAGAGGGCCGTGCATGCCGCGGCGTGGGTTCGGATCTCACAACGAGGTCGCGGGATGGCCCGCACCGCGGGAGGCGCGCTGATCGCGAGCCGCAGTTGAAAGGTGGAGCCGACGCCGAGTTCGCTCTGGACTTCAATCGACCCTCCCATCGCTTCGGTCAGCCGGCGTGAGAGGGTCAGGCCGAGCCCGGTGCCCTCGACCCCGGTGGCCTCCGCACCGAGCCGGTCGAACGGGTCAAACAGCCGCGGGAGGTGTTCGGCGGCGATCCCAGGACCGGTGTCGGAGACGGCCAGGATCAGCGTCTGACCATCGGCGGTGGCGTCGATCCGCAGCAGGCCGTCCGGGAGGTTGTACTTGACGGCGTTTGAGAAGAGGTTGAGCAGAACCTGCTTGAGGCGTTGCAGATCCGCGAGGACGTATACGTCGGCACAGCCGACGATGTCCGTCTCGATCGTCACGTGGTGCTGGTCGGCGATCGGCGCGATCAGTTCGAGCGCGTCCCTGACTGCCTGCGCGATGCTCACGGGCTCGACCGAGATTCCGAGATTGCCTGACTCGATCCGTGAGATCTCCAACACCTCGTCGATCAGCGAGAGCAGGTGCTGACCGCCCTTGAGGATGTGCTCGGCGTGGCGGTGCTGGCGCGCCTCGAGCGGTGAGCGTTGGAGCAGTTGTCCGAACCCGAGGATCGCGTTCAGTGGAGTGCGGAGCTCGTGACTCATCCGCGAGAGGAACTCGCTCTTGGCCTGATTCGCGTGCTCCGCGGCGCGTTTGAGTTGGGCCTCGGCCTCGAGCTGGCGACGGGCTGCGACGTCGGTGAAGATGATCACCGCGCCGGTGATCTGACCGCGCTCGTGTACGGGCGCCGCGGTGTATTCGACCGGGAAGCTGGTGCCGTCGGCGCGGCAATAGACATCCTCGCTCATCCCAATTCGATCACCCAACCTGACTGCTTCCAGCAGCGACCACGTGCCTGCCGGGGACGGTGAGCCATCCGAGCCCACGCGGTGCACGAGCTCGTGCATGTTGCGCCCGATCAGCTCGGCCACCTCGCGGCCCAGCATCTCCGCACTGGTGGGGTTTGCATACACGATCACGCCGGCCTGATCGACGCGGCAGATGCCCTCCCCGGCCGAGGAGAGGATCAGCTCGTTGTCGGCCGCCAGCTGGCGGAAGTCCGCCTCCTGCTCGCGCAGCGCCGTGATGTCCTTCGCCGTCGCGTAGATCCAATGGCCGTCTTGGCTGCTGCGGGCGCTGACCAGCAGGTTGCGGTACTCGCCGGAGCGCGTTCGATAGCGGCTCTCGAAGTCAGCGACGTGGCCGTTGGTCTGACGTAGGCGTGCGGCGACGGCCGCGGTTTCAACCTCGTCCTCGGGGTGTACGAGCGCGATCAACGGCTGTGCGTAGAGCTCCTCGGTGGTCCAGCCGAGCGTCTGTTCCCAGGCGCCGTTGCTGTGCACGATGTAACCGTCGCGATCGATCACCGCGAGCGGGTCGATCGAGAGGTCAAACAGCGGCTTGTGCTGGGCCATGTCGAGCGCGCCCGAGATGATCGCGCCGGCCGATCGCATGAACAAGATCTCCTCGTCGGCCAGCTGATGCGCGGCGACAAAATGAGCCGAGAGGATGCCCTGCGGCCGGCCCTCACCGCTATCGAGACGCAGGCATACGCCCGCTCTGATCCCGTCCGCGTGCAGTGGCGAGTCGTGGTCACGCTCGAGCAGTACCGCGATCGCGACCGGCTCCGAGCGTGCCAGCACATAGTCGGCGGCGCTCCCAGGCCCCGCCGGATAGGAGAGGACCCCCTGATCGCCGGCCGACGCGCGGACCATCAGCGTCAGGCGATCTCGGGTGAGCTCGGAGAAGATCACACGGTCAGCAGCGAGATGTTCGGCAATCACGCCGACGGTGGCGTCAATCACCTGCTGCGCAGATCCTGTGAGTCCCAACCTTCCAAGGTCCGCCAGAGCGGTCTGCCGCGCGACCTGCGCCGCCAAGGCCCGCTCCCGGCCGGACACATCGATGAACACGGCGTAGTGACGCAGACCGTCGGGCGTTTCGTGTGTTCCGAGTTGAATCTCGACGGGGAAGGCGCTTCCATCCTTGCGCTCGGCGGCGAGAATCCGCCCGCTGTTCATCGGCTGCCCAACGGGGCGGGCAGCGAACGCGGCTCGGCGCGCGGGGTGATCGCTGCGCAGATCCGCAGGCACCAACACCTCCACCGGTTGCCCGAGCAGCTCCTCGGTCCGATAGCCGAACAGGGCCTCGGCCTGGGGGTTAACACGGATGATTCGGCCATCGGCATCCGAGCCGATGATCGCCACGGCAATCGCGTCAATCGCGCCGTCGTCAAGTACCTCCTGGGCGTCCAAATCGTGGAGGGGCGCGCGAACGGCGCCGTTTGCCTGCGGGCGTGACCGCCGCCTGCTCGTCGCCGTCCCAGCCGTCTTGCCCGGGTCGCTGCCCGGATTCACGCCGACACCGTCTGCCGCAGCGCACCCTGCGGCGCGGCTTCAGCGACGGCTACCGCGCTGCCCGCCGCCAGAGCCTGATGGTCCAGCCCGCGGAACGCGTCCACAACGGCAGGATCGAACGACGAGCCGCTACACGCGACGATCTCGGCGGCGGCGCGTTCAACAGTCCAGGCCTGTTTGTATGGCCGGTCGTGGGTGAGCGCGTCGAACACGTCGGCCACCGCTGTGATCCGCGCGCACAGCGGGATCTGCTGACCCGCCAGGCCTGCCAGATATCCTCGCCCGTCCCAACGCTCGTGATGGAACCGAGCAATCTCCTCTGCAGCCACCAGTACCGGCGAGGAGCTGCCCGACAGGATGCAGGCGCCGATACTCACGTGTGTGCGCATCACCGCCAACTCCTCGTCGTTCAGCGGCCCCGGCTTGAGCAGGATCGAATCCGGGATCCCGATCTTGCCGACGTCATGCAACGGCGCAGCCAGCACCAGCAACTCCACGACCTCCGCTGCCAGGCCCATCGCGCCGGCGATCGCACTGACCGTGAGGCCGACCCGCCGAGTGTGGTGGTTGGTGTCGTCGTCCCGGTACTCCGCCGCGAGCGCCAGCCGCTCAAGCGTCTCCAACCGTGCCAGCTCGAGCTCTTGCGTGCGCGCGGCAACCAGTGCGTTGAGGTCACGCTGGAGGAGATGCGCCCGCAGCAGGTTGCGGGCCCGCAACAGCACCTCGGTCGCGTCGACCGGTTTGGTGAGAAAGTCATGGGCCCCGAGTGACAGCGCTCGATGCCGCGTCGCGAGCGTTACGTCCGCGGTGATCACCAAGACCGGAAGATAGGGTGGCTCCAGCAGTACGTCCCGGAGCGCGCCCATGATCTCAAACCCGCTCAGCCCCGGCATGTGCAAATCCAAGATCAGCAGATCCGGACCCGGATCCAGGCGGCACAGTCGCGGGATGTCCTCGGCGTCACGCGACGTCGTTACGTAGCGATAGCCGGCGTCGACGAGGATCTCTTGGATCAGCTCGCTATTGGCGTCGTTGTCGTCGACGACAAGGATCCGCGCACCGTGCAGCTCCCCTAAGCCGTTCACTGCAGCACCTCGACCAGCCTTGCCCGATTCGATCACCTGCAGCCCGAGTCCGATCGGCGCGGACGCGGCGCAGTGGCCCAGGCGTTAATCGACCAAAACCTGACATCGCTTTAGCCGCGACCGGCCGTTAAAGCGAGAACGCCCCGGGGTCGGCGGGATATGAGGCCGAACTCAGGGGCGTGCTCAAGGGAGGAGAGGGTCCTGCTCGACGCAGTATGAACCCAACATTTTCAGAAGTCCAAGACCGATTGATAGGCAGATTCATAACGAATCATTATGGATATTCGCGAACCGCAGTACACCGCAGATCACCCGGCGGTGCATCCAGGCACCCATCTGGATTGTCGCGAAATGCTCTCATCACCGGATCGCTGGTAGTAGGCTGACGCATCCAAGGACAGATGGTGTTCGACCTCGTTATCGACATCGAGAACACTCCAGGAGCCCTGGCGGAAGCGGCTGCTGCGATCAGCGATGCCGGCATCAACATCGCAGCGGCAACGTGCATCGGCTCCGCTGAGCGAGCCGAACTCCACGTCCTCGTCCCACATGCAGAGGCGGCGAGACACCTGTTGGCGATTTCGCATCTCGCTGTCACCCGTGAGCGCGAGGTCGTGGTGATCGACGTCGAGGACCGCACCGGTGTCCTTGCCGAACTGACCTGCAAGATCGCCAGGGCCCAAGTTGACCTTGACCTGGTTTATGTCGCGACCCGCAACCGCGTTGTCTTCGGCGCGCCCGACCTCGTCGCTCTGCGCCAGGCAGTCGGAACGACGCGCTGATCGCGTCGACCGAGGCTACTGCGAGTTGAGGTAGGTGATGACGGCGAGCACGCGCCTGTGGTCGTCGGGGGATTGCGGGAGGCACAGCGTGCCGAGGATGTTCTTCACGTGCTTCTCGACGGTGTGCTCGGTGACGAACAGGCGCTCGGCGATCGCCCGGTTCGAGCGTCCTTCGGCGATCAGGCTGAGCACCTCAAGTTCGCGTGCGGTCAGGTGCTCAAGCGGGTTATCGGCCTGACGGCGCCGGCCGACGAGCTCGTCGACGACGGCGGGGTCGAGGACCGAGCCTCCCTGCCCGACTCTGTTGACGCTGGAGGCGAGCTCGTCGAGGTCGGACACGCGCTCTTTGAGCAGGTACCCGATTCCGTCGGTGCCTGCCGAAAGCAGCTCCAGCGCGTAGCGCGCGTTGACATGCTGGGAGAGCACCAGGATCCCGATCCCGGGCCACCGCGCCCGGATCACCTTGGCCGCGCGCAGCCCCTCGTCGGTGTGGGTCGGTGGCATCCGGATATCGACGATCGCGACGTCCGGGCTGGTCCGCTGCACAAGCTCAAGCAGCGCATCGGCGTCTGCGGCGAGCCCGACGACCTCGAAGCCGGCTTCTTCGAGGAGGCGGGAGAGGCCCTCTCGCAGGATCACGGCGTCGTCGGCCAGCACTACGCGCATGGGATCTCGGCGCGCAGCGTCGTGCCCCGTCCCGGCGGACTCGAGACGGTGAAGCTGCCTCCCAGCGCCTCGATCCGGTCAGCGAGCCCGCGCAGCCCCGAACCGCCGGACGCAGTGGCGCCGCCGATGCCGTCATCGGTGACCTCCACGGTGAGGGTGTTGCTCTGATACGCGGCGACGACGGCGACCTCGCTGCCGTGGGAGTGCTTGGCGGCGTTCGTCAGCGCCTCGCTGGTCATGAAGTACGCGGCGCTCTCGATCTGGTCCGGGAGGCGCCGATCAATCACCAGCTCAAGGTGGGTCGGGAGTCCTGCCCGCCGGCACAGCTCTTCGAGTGCCGCCGGCAGCCCGCGCTCGCTGAGCAGCGGAGGATTGATGCCGTGGGTCAGCTCGCGCAGCTCCTCGAGCGCGAGCGCCAGCGCCTGGCGCGTTTCTCGGACAAGGGGTTGCGCCGCTGCAGCCTCCGCGGGCAGCTTCGTCTCCAGCAGGCCGAGCGACATCGCGATCGAGACGAGCCGCTGCTGGGTGCCGTCGTGCAGATCGCGCTCGATCCTTCGACGCTCGGCGTCCGTCGCCTCCACCAGCCGCGCGCGGGATGCCTGCAGTTCGGTCAACCGAGCGCGCAACTCTGCCTGGAGGCGCTCGTTCTCGAGCGCGAGGCTGGCAGCCGCACAGACCGATGAGACCAGTCCGGCGTTGTGTTCGAGCACCGGATCGTGCAGCAGCGCGGCGATCGGCTCCCCGTTGCGCTCGACGAGCGTCGAGCTCCGCCCGCTGTCCGCCGCGGGGAGGGTGACCACCCCGCCATCGCCGTTGACGTAACAATTCTCTGCCGGGAACCAGAACGCGAGCTCGAGCGAGGGGTCACCCAGCGCTCGCGCCAGCGCCTCACGCAGATCCGACGAGGTTCCGGGGGCGTCGAGCTCGACGACGAGCCCCGCGACCATGCCGCGCGCCAGCCGCCGTTGCAAGAACACGAACAGCACCGCGATCGGCACCGTCACCATCAGGAGGAAGTAGACGTTCGCGGGGAGCGCGCCGAGTGGATCGCCGAAGAGGTCAAGGACGACCGTCGTGGTAAGCGCCACGAGCGTGGCGCACCCCGCCACCAGTACCGGCGCGACTGCATGCCGGTGTGGCGCGCTCGCCCGGAGCCAGCGCTGGACGAGCAACACGATCACGGTGACGATCAGCGGGATCGCCAGCAAATGCTGGAGGCCGATCCAGCCTTGGGCCTTGTGGTTGTCATGAACCACCTGCAGGAGGTTGTTTGCGCAGCCCGGACAGTGCAGCCCGGCCTTGTTGCCGTAGAGCATCGCCAGCAGCTGCAAGCCGACCGCCGCCACGACGCCGACCGCCACCAGCACGCGGTCGACTGGACCCCGCAATCGTCCGGACGGAAACGAGAGAAGCAGATAGACCAATCCGATGATCCACGCCGACTGAACGGCCAATCCAACCGTGTTCAGCCAGGGTGCCGACGCCTCGACCAGCTGCGCGGCAAACCAGGCAAAGCCGGTCAGGACCATGATTCTGCCGAGCCGGTTGTCCGGCCGGGCCCGCCATGATGCAAGCCCACAGCCCAACAACGAGGTGCCCACGAGCAGCGTCAGCACAGGGCCGGGTTCGGTGGGACGGTCAGGAGGCTGGTGTGCCGCGAGCCAGACCGCGCCGGCGCAAGCCAGCATCCCGGCACCTGCAAGCACGGACAGCTTCACCATCAGTGCGGGGGACTCCCGCGTCAATCGAGCACCGCGATCAATCTTCCTCGCTCGCAGAGGACCCCGCAACGTCGCGGGCCAGAACGACCTCCGGACCGAACTCGCCGTCTCCGTCATTCGGTCGCGATCGCGGCGAGCACGTCCAGCCTCGCGGCGCGGCGCGCGGGCCAACTGGCCGCGCCGAGGCCGAGCATCGCCGCGAGGACGAGAAACACAGCGAGGCGAGCGAACGGGATCGAGATCTCGGTGATGCCCTGCTGCTTGAGCGATGCAGCGAACGCGACACCGAGCCCGGTCCCGATGATCACGCCGATGACGGCGCCGAACAGTGCGATGATCACCGACTCTGACCGGATCATCGCGCGAACCTGACGGCGCCCCATTCCGACCGCGCGGAGCAGTCCAAGCTCGTGGGTGCGCTCGAACACTGACAGCATCAGCGTGTTGACGATCCCGATCAGGGCGATCACGATCGCCAGAGCCAGTAGAACATAGATCAATCCGAGCTCCTCGTTGACGGTGTGCTGCTGGGATTGCTCGAACTGGGCGCGGGTCTGCACGCCGACGTTCGGGTATGCGTTCAGGTACTTGTTGATTGCGGCCTCGACGTGAGTGGCGCCTGGCCGCTCCCGGATCAGGACCCCGATCGGCAGCGGACTATGAAAATGGGAGTCGAAGAAGCCGGCACCAACGACGTAGCTGCCGATCAGCGGGTTGGCCTTGAAGATCCCGCCGATCCTGACCGTCGAGGCACCCGTCTGGGCGAACGTCACGGGCACCACCGAGCCGACCGAGAGATGCTTGGCGTTCGCAGTGGTGGTATCGATCAGCAACTCGCCGGCCACCAGGGCGTCGACGCCGCGGCCGGCGGTGATCGTCAGGTGGACCGTCTCGGGCAGATCGGTCGGTGTCACGCCCACCAAGCTCGAGATCGAGCCGCGGAGTTCGAACTGTCCCCGGTACACGGATGAGACGATCGCCACTCCGGGGATCCTGGAGACGGCGGGGGCGACCGTGGTGCTGAACCCGGAATCGGGACCGGTGATTATGTAGTCAGCGGTGATGGCGCTGTCAACGCTGCTGGTGGCTGACTGAGACAGCGACGCGCCGAGGACCGCGATTGCCGACACGAGCGCCATGCCCACCATCAGCGCGGCAGCGGTCTGGGCGGTCCGGCGCGGGCTGCGCATCGAGTTCTCACGTCCCAACCTTCCCGGCGTGCCGAGCACGGTCGCCAGCGGGCGGCCGAGGGCGCCCGCCATCGGCCGCGCGACGATTGGCGCGAGCATCCCGGCGCCGATGAAGACGGCCATCGCGCCGAGCCCGACCAGTAGGATCGCCGGCGCGGTCAACCCCACCAGCAGAGCGGCGACGCCACCGATCGCGACGACGCTGCCGGCGATCACCCGGCGCCTGAGTGACTCCCCCTGCTCCTCCTGGTTATCGACAAGCGCCGCGACCGGCGGGATCCGGACCGCCCGACGCGCTGGGCTGATTGCCGACACGACCGTCACTCCGATACCAACGACCATTGCGGCGAGCACCGTGCGGGCCTCGATCACCAACGGCGCTGACGGGAGTGAGATCCCGAATGCCTTCAGCAGTGCGCGGAGGCCAACCGCCGCGAGGATCCCCAACCCGAGACCTACCACCGAGGCGGCGAGTCCGATCGTGGCCGCCTCGCCGAGCACCGACCGAAACACCTGCCGCCGGCTGGCTCCCACGACGCGCAGCAATGCCAGCTCTCGGGTCCGCTGACCGACCGTGATCGAGAACGTGTTGAAGATCGTGAAGCCACCGACGAACAGCGAGATCAGCGCGAATACAAGCAGCGCGGTGGAGAGCGGCGAGAGCGCGTCGCTGACGGCGCTTGACAGCTCGCCGGCAACGGTCTGGCCGCTGACGACCTCCACCCCGGGCGGCAGTATCCGGGCGATCGCGCGGGCAAGCGCCACGTCGTCCGCGCCCGGATTTGCGAGGACGTCGATCGTGTCGTAGGCCCCGCGGGTGTTGAACAGATACTGCGCGACCGGCAGGGAGAAGCCCGCCAACGTCGTTCCTGCCAGATTGTCGGCGGTGCCGAACGTCACGATCCCCGAGATCGTGAACATCCGGGGCGCTCGCCCCGATAGCACCTGAACCCGGTCGCCAACCTTGAAGTGGTACTTCGTCGCCGTCCCGCGGTCGATCACGACGTCATCGGCCGTGGTCGGGGCGCCACCTTCAACCAGGCGCACAGCCGACAGCTGCCGATTCGGGTCAAACGAGAAACCCAACGCCGATCCGGCGCCGCCGATTGCGTTGCCGCCGGAGGCGAACTGAGCGTATCCCTCGACCTGGGGAGCCACGTAGGCGACTCCCGGCAGTCGGCGAACGGCTGTGGCGATCGACTCAGGGATCGGCTTGCGGGCCGTGCCGTTGGCTGCGGCCGCCGTGTCGTTGTTGAACGCCGCCTTGCCGCGGATCTGGAAGCTGATGTGCTGGTAGGCGGTACCCACCAGCGTGTCGAATGTGCGGTTGAGCGTATCGGTCAGAACCAACGTGCCCGTCACGAACGTCACCCCCAGCACGATCGCAAGAGCGGTCAGCGCCAGGCGGAGCTTACGGGCGAGCAGACCGTTGACCGTGATCCTCCACATCCCTACTTCCCCAGCTTCATCATCTGCTCGAGCACGGAGTCAGCCGTCGGCGAGAGCAGTTCTCCCACCACCCTGCCGTCAGCCAGGAACACGACGCGATCCGCGTAGGCGGCCCCCCGAGGATCGTGGGTGACCATCACGATCGACTGACCGTGTTCTGTCACCGAACGACGCAGAAACGCCAACAGCTCGGCGGACGCGCTCGAATCGAGGTTGCCGGTGGGCTCGTCGGCAAAGATCAGCTCTGGCCGCCGGATCAGCGCCCGCGCACAGGCGATCCGCTGCTGCTGGCCGCCGGACATCTCGCTCGGACGGTGCGACAGCCGGTTGGCGATACCGAGCTCGCCAACCAGATAGTCGAACCACTCACGATCGATCTCGACTCCGGCGAGGTCGGCCGGAAGGGTGATGTTCGCGGCGGCAGTCAGCGTCGGGACGAGGTTGAACGATTGGAACACGAACCCGATCCGGTCCCGGCGCATGTCGGTCAACTCCGCGTCATCGAGCAACCCGATCTCCTGAGCCCCTACGAACGCGCTGCCCGACGTCGGGGAATCCAGCCCCGCCATGCAGTGCATCAGTGTCGACTTGCCGGATCCGGATGGGCCCATCACCGCGGTGAAGCGACCACGCTGAAACTCGACGTCGACGTGGTCCAGTGCGCGGACGACGACGTCGCCCTTGCCGTAGGTCTTCGTCAGATCAACTGCACGTGCGGCCGGCGCCGACGAGCTCTGCTCGATCTGATTCACGCTGTTCTCTCGGTGAGGCCGCTTGAACACAAGCTTGAGAATGACCATCGGCCGAGCTCGCCACCAGCCGGGCAGCAGGAATCCTGCTCGGTACAGCTAGCGGTACCAGACCTCGCCTTGGTCCGCTCAAACAAGCCGGCGTGAGAGCACGACCACCTCGTCGGGGCCATAGCCCAGTGCCTTATAGAAGCCGAGGGCCGCTGCATTGTCTGCCCTGACCATCAGATTGAGCTTCGGCACGTGGTGCTCCTCAAGCCATGCCTCGCATGCCCTCATGATCGCCCGGCCGTGGCCGAGCCCCTGCATGTCGGGTCGTACCGCGAGGTAGTAGACCCAGCCACGATGCCCGTCATGACCGACCATCGCGGTCGCGATCAGGGTCTCGCCGTTGAGTCCCGCGAGCACGTTCGATGATGGGCCATCGAGCGCGCGGCGCAGGTCGTCGAGCGGATCGTTCCATGGGCGCGTCAGCCCGGTTTGGTGCCAGAGCTCGACGGCATCCTCAAGCCGAGCACCGGTCAGGGATTCGATCAGCATCTGACCGAGGATCGTAGTCTGAAGGTGTGATGATCCCGTCCCTGGAGACCGAGCGGCTGCTGCTCCGCGGCCTTCAGATCGATGATCTCGACGCTTATGCCGGCATCTACGCCGACCCGAGGTGATGCGCCATCTCGAGGACGGACGTCCGCTTGACCGCGACGCCGCCTGGCGATCAATCGCCGTGGGGGCGGGGATTTGCCACAGAGGCGGCCCGCGCGGCGCTCACGTACGCATTCACGGTGGTCGGCGCCAAGCGGGCGATCAGTCTGATCCGGCCCGACAACAGAGCATCGATCCGCGTCGCTGAGCGCCTGGGCGAGCGTTACGAGCGCACGATCGAACTTCACGGCAGCGCCGCTGACATCTATGCGATTGAGGCGCCGCCATCCGGTGGGATTCCGAGCCCGTTCGAACGCTCGCCGAGTACCGTAGGCACCGATGAGCTACGAGCAGACGACTTCCGAGGTCGTCAGAGTCGTTGAGGCAGCCGGTGCGGGGATCATGGTCCTCGGGGGGCTCGGAGCGTTCGTACTGTTCGCGACCCGGGTCTGGTCCACCAAGACAGCGCAGGGGTACGACGAACTGCGCCGAAACCTGGGTCGCTGCATCCTGCTGGGCCTCGAGGTCCTGATCATCGCCGACATCGTCCGGACGATCATCGTTGACACCACCTTCGAGAGCGTGTCGGTCCTCGGAATGATCGTCGTGATCCGGATCCTCCTCAGCTTCGCGCTCGAGGTCGAGATCGACGGTGTCTGGCCGTGGCGCCGGTGGGAGCTGACCCGCAGTCCGGGCGCCAAAACGCCGCCTGACGACTCCTGAGCGGGCCGCCGGGCTATCCGGCGACGCCGAGTGCATAGTGCTCGATGTCGTTTTCAAGCGAACCGAGCGACTGGTATTGGCCGATGTGGCGCCAGATCACCTTCCCTGCCCGGTTGAGGTAGAGCGTCATCGGCATGCCCTGGACGACGGCGAGCGACGCGAGTTGGGTCGATGAGCTCTGGTAGCTGGGGTAGCTGACGTGGTGGTTGGTGAGGAACGAGCCGCCGTCTGTGGCGCTGTCGTTGGTGTCGACGCCGAGGAACGCCACGCGCCGGCCGTAGCGAGCCGATGCTTCGGCGAATAACGGGAACTCGCTGCGGCACGCTGGGCACCATTGCGCCCAGATGTTGATCACGATCGGATATCCGCGCAGGGTGTCGATTTGCCTGGCGAGCGCACTCGCGGGACCGAGGAGCCGGCTTGCCTGCCGATGGAGGTTCGCGAGTGCGTCCGGGGAGCCGGCCAGCGCTGCCCTCGTTGCCGCCGCGCTCGGCGGCGTGACCGGCGCTGCGGCGCTCGCGGGGATGTTGCGGTTCATCAGGTAGTCGATGTCCTCCAGCGCGTCGGTCGCGGTCCACGGCAGTTCGGGATGGGCGAGGTTGTGCATTCCCTGCGCATCGAGCATGCGGCGCAGCACGACCGAGAGATGGCCGGCAACGTCGGGCATCCCCTCATTCACGATTCGCTCCTGGCCGGCCGGGTCGATGAAGAACACGGCGTCCGTGTGCTCGACATCGAACTTCTCCGGCTTGTGCGTCATCCAGTCAATCGCTGCGGGGCGTCCTTCGGGGACGCGGTGGTAATAGACCCCGAAGAACTTCCACAGCCTCCGGATTGCGGCCTGGCTGCCGGTCAGCATCTGGAAGGTCACGCCGGTCAGCCGACGGTAGGCACGCAGGCGAGCAGGGGTATCGCGCCAAGGGTCGACCGTGGCCTCGGCAACGACCACCCGGCTGGACAAACCAGCGTGGCGGAGATCCCCGGTGAGCTGTGAAAGCACGCCGGAAGTCATCGGACAGACCTCTTGACACAGCGTCATCGACGGCGCGAGAACAATCCATTTGCCGCGCGATGCCGCCAACGAGAACGGCTTGCCCTCCTGATCGATCAGCTGAACGTCCGGCACCAGCGGTGGACGCTGAAGCTCCGTGCCAACGGCGAGCGGCGCCGGAATGCCGGCCGGCGAGGTGGCCTGCCCGCTCCGCACCCGGGCGAGCACCGAAACGACGATGAACGCGGCCAGCACCACGACGAGGGCGGTGTTCGCGATCCTGCGGGCGCGACGAAGGGTCACCGGATCCGCATGCTAGAGCGCGGTCCAAAGCTGTGGACGCCGGCGACGGGTGCAGCGGATCTCCGTTCCGCTTGTTTCCGGGGCGCCTGCAAGCGGGCGCGCGTCACTCAAGCGCTCGGAACGGCATGGCGATGTCTGGTGCAGGCCGGGCGCGCGCCGCCGAACTCATGGCATGAGTTGCACCACACCCGTGACCATGGGACGGGCAGGGACGCGCTCGGCCACCTCGTTGTGTTGGTTCGAAGGCCGCCGTGCGATAGCAACCAAACGATTCGGTCTACGGCGTTTGGACGCCGTGAAGATCGATTACTTCTTGCGTGATGTCTGAGGTGGGAGCGCGTCAAGCCATCCATCGTCTGGCCGATCATGGCCTACGACGTCGGCGATCACCGCTGTGATGTTGTCCCGGCTGCCGCACTCAAGTGCTGCATCGACGAGCTGACCGACCGCGAGCTTCGCGTCTTTGATCTCCAAGAACTCAGCCACCTGGTCATCCGCGAGGTAGTCGGTGACGCCGTCAGAGCAAAGCAACAAACGGTCTCCCATACGTGCGCGCGTTCTTCGTACCGCAGGGAAGTTGCGCTCAGCACCGTCCAATGCCTGGAGCACGATCGAACGTTGAGGATGGCGGCGAGCCTCGCCCTCACTGATGGCACCCCGGTCGATCAGCTCCTGCACCAAGCTGTCATCCCGGGTGAGTCGACGCAGGACGTGGTCCCGGAACAGGTAGGTCCGGGAATCGCCAACATTCGCCAGGAGATACAGGCCGTCGTTTGACAGCGCCACCGCCGTCAGCGTCGTGCCCATGCCCGTGTACCTTGGGGTGTGGAAAGTCGCGAACGAGATCAAAGCGTTTGCGTCTGCAACCGCGTCGGTCAACTCTCGCTCCAGAGGGTGAACCAGGCGTCGCTTATCCAGACCGACCATCTTGAGTATCGCCAGATGGCTCGCAACCTCGCCGGCAGCTGCGCCTCCGACGCCATCGGCAACGGCCAACAGCCGTGGCGAAGCGAAGGCCGCATCCTCGTTGTTCTGACGCCGTCCGGTTTCGCTCAGCGCCACGGGCAGCATCGTCAACCTCGCCACGGCCGAAACGGTAGCTGGACCTGAAGATCCTCGCTCGTTGTGGGATAGTCGCCGGCGATGGCTGCGCCGATTACCCTGGCCACGAGTGAACGGCTCCCGCAGCTGGTCACGATGAGTGCTCGCGCATTCCTTGACGAAGCGATTTTTCGGTGGGCGGCCGGTGAGGTCGATGATCCGTTGGCGGCGTGCGAGGCTGGGTTCGCCGTTGAGCACACGGTTGCCATCGACCTCGGCTGCCTGTGGGAGGCGGGTGATGCGCTCGGAGCTGCGGGATGGTTCGGCCCCGAGGTATACGGTGTCTATTGCGAGCGGTGCAGGTCGGCGGCACTGGACGGCGTTGGGGTCGCGGCGTACGCGACCGACGGAGGGCATCGCTGGCAGATGCTCTACGACTGCGTTGACTCCCACGCGCCCGCCAGGCCGGCGTGGACGCTCGACACGATCAGTGTTGATCCTGCCGGCCAGCGGGCCGGCATCGGTTCGGCGTTGATCGCGCACGGTCTCGCTCTCGCTCGAGAGTCGGGGTGCCTCGCGACGCTTGAGACGTGCCGAGGGGAGCTCCTCGGCTATTACGCCCGGTTCGGGTTCGAGGTGACCAGCGAGGACGACCTGCCTGAGAATGGCCCGCACCTCTGGTTCATGGTCGCGTAGCCGGCGACATCGGAGCCTGCGCGTGTGACGAGCGCCCCGGTGCGGCGTAGTGTTGGACCGATGCGCCGTCTCGCTGTGATCTCAACGGTCGCGATGATCGCCGGTCTGGCCGTCGTGGCGACAAGCGGCGGTTCGGTGCCGACCCTTGCGGCAAACCGGCACGTTGCGCAGCAGTTCGCCGCGCGCAAACTCGCCACCGTGCGACTGCCGTCCGGCGCGACGGCGACTGCGACCGACCCATCAGTCGGTCACGTGCTCCGCAGCGCCGCCACGCGACCGGGGATCGAGCGGTTGATCGACCGCCATCGGTTCTGGCTTGTGCCTGGTGCTCCGGCGGGGGTGCTCACCTGGTTGCGGCACCATCCGCCGGCCGGCACGCAGTCCGACGGCTCGGGGTCGGCCGGTAACCGGTCTGGCACCTACGAGTGGTTTCTCTCGTTCGCCTACCGCAAAGTGCCGGCTGTCCTGTACGAGGCAGAGCTCGATGTTTCGGTGGCCGGCGCATCCGGTGGTCGAACCGCGGTCCGGGCGGATTCGTATGCGGCGGGGATGGTGCCCAGGCCCGATTGGGAGCGGGTGCCCTCCGGCGTCAGCGCAATCAACGTCACCGTGCAGCCGTCAGACGGCCGTGGGAGCTACCCACTTGGGACGATCACCCAACCAGCACTGCTGAAGCGGCTGGTGGCGGCGTTCGACTCGTTCCCGATCGTGCAGCCCGGCAACATGTTCAGCTGCCCGCTGAGCCTTGCCGCCTCGCCGGAGCTCCACTTCCAGTTCCTGTCGCCCGTCGGCGCTCAGCTCGCGAACGCAGCCGAGGAAGTTTGTGGCGGTGTCGCGTTCGCGGTCGGCGACCGCTCGGGTCCCGCGCTGGAGCCTGGAGTTGACCTGACCCAGCTGCTGTGGTCAGACCAGGTCTTGCCGGTCTGCTCGGCGCTGTCGGTCGCGGCGACGCCGGTCACGCACACGCCGCCGCCTGAGGAGCTCAGCGTGTCGCTCCAGATCAAAGACACCGGAAGTGGTGCCTGCGGCCTTCGCGGGTATCCGCAGATCAGCCGGCTGAGCTCGACCGGGCGATCGCTGGTGCCGCCGGTGACGCGGATTCCGGCTGGGGCGCCGGTCACGCCACCGGTCGTCCTGGTCGATCCCACCTGGCCTGCCGCCACGTCGATCTCGTGGCCCGCGCAACCGGCATGCAAAGCGCTGCCCTTCACCGAGGTCGATATGCGACTGCCGGGCGTCGAGACCCCATTCGCCGTCACGCTGCGCAGCCCGATCGCTCCTTGCGGCGGGCGCCTCTCGGTCGCCCCGATCGGCTACTAGGCCGGTCGCCTGCGCGGGCGGTGCCGTTCTGGTCGGTGACTGCCCCCTTGGGATACTCCCGGCGTGAGCCCCTCGCAGGCAACGACGATCACCAATGCCAGGGTCTTTGACGGCGCCCGGCTGCGGGACTGGACGTCAGTCCGGTTCGCCGACGGCATCGTCACCGACTGCGCGACCGGGTCCACGGCGCAAGACGGCGACGAGGTGATCGACGCGGAGGGCGGCACCATCCTGCCGGGGCTGATCGACTCGCACGTGCACCTGGTGCCCGGCGCCTTGTCGCAGGCGCTGATCTTTGGTGTGACCACGGTACTTGACATGTTCAGCAAGCCCGACGTGGTGGCCGTGGCCAAGCAACAAGCGGGCACACGGTCGGACGTGGCTGATGTGCGTTCCGTGGGGATCGGTGCAACCGCGCCCGGCGGGCATCCTTCGATGATGTACGCCCAATTCCCGACCTTGACCGGTCCGGAGCAGGCCGAGCAGTTCGTCGCGGACCGCGTCGCCGAAGGCTCGGACTACTTGAAGATCTTCTCGGGCGCAGCCGGTCGGTGGCCGTCGTTGGACCTGGACACGATCACGGCGTTGACCGCGGCCGCGCATCGTCGCGGTCTCGTGGTCGTCGCGCACATCAACTCCGTCGCCGGGGTTCGCGAGGTCGTGTCCGCAGGCGTGGACGTCGTCGCGCATGTGCCCGTGGACGGCGAGCTGGATAAGGCACTCGTTCAGCGCATCGCTGCGGCGGGGATCGTGGTCGGTCCGACCCTGGCCACCATCGAGAACGTCGTGGGTGAACAGGGTGGGGCCGCTGTGGCCGGAGACCCGCGACTCGCCCAGAGATTGGGAGACGCATGGGCACGGCGTCTGACCTCTGGCGCGGCAGGGCGCAGGCCGGGGATGCCAGCGTATTCCCGCGCCGAGGAGAACGTAGGCCGCATGGTCGACGCGCGCGTCACGATGTTGGCGGGCACCGACGCACCGAACCCTGGCACCGTGTTCGGGGCAAGTCTGCACCGCGAGCTGGAACTGCTCGTCCGCTGCGGCATTACACCCGCGCAGGCACTGACCGCCGCGACCGCCGCTCCGGCAAGTGTGTTCAACCTCACCGACCGCGGGCGTATCGCCCCCGGTCGGCGCGCGGATTTCGTGCTCGTGCACGACGACCCGTTGACCGACATCACCGCGACCAGAGCGATCGAGCAGATTTGGCGGGCGGGCGTCCTGTGTGATCGACGTTCGTTTGTCGCGAGCGCGGCCGAGACGGAAGAGGTTGACGCCTTCTACGCCCAGGTCGCCAAAGCCGTGGCGGCCCTAAGCGAACGCCGGTTCCGGGCCTCTAGCGACGGAGCTCGGCCCTGAGCCGGGCGGCGAGCCGCACGGAGGCCTCGATCTCGACTTTGCGTATCGAGACGCTCTCGACGTTCAGTCCGAAGGGAACGCCGACGCGCCGGCAAAAGTCGATCAGCTCGATCGCCGTTGCGACGGCTTGATCGTAGGACGCGTCGAGGGTGTCGTCAGCATGGCGCAGATCGTTCGCGATCCAGCGAGGCACGCCGACACCGAGCCACTGCAGGAACTCCAATGTCTTGACTGAGCCGCAGACTGAGAACGTGAAGACGATCGGCACCCGCTTCAGGTTCTGGGCGGCGCACTCATAGTGATAATCGGAGACCAAGTCCTTCGCAGCGTTGACGTCGTAGACGACCTGGGTGACGAAGAAGGAGCAGCCTGCAGCCTGCTTCGCGATCAGCCGGAGGTGCTCCTTACCGCCGCGAGCATGCCGCTCGGGGATCGCGACTCCGCCTAGCGGCAGGTCCGGCCGGACTTCGGTCCGGAGTTCGTATGCCCGCGAAAGCGACGTTGCAACCACCGTCTCGCGGGATGACGCCCCGACGAACACCGACAAAGCTCGGGCCGGATCCTGGTCGTGGAGCCATAGACGGAGACCGTCCTCAGAGTGTTTACTGACCGCGCGGTAAACGATCGCAGGCACGTCCAGGCTGACGAGATCACGAGCGAGGTACTCGGCGGGGTCGATCGTCGGCAGGAACGGGAACGGGCGTTCGTTGGGATTACGGTCGCTCTCGTCATCGATGTCGTAAAGGACGAGGCCATCTATCCCCACCGACCGCAGTCGCGCGAGTGTGACCTCAGCGATCTGCCTGGTCTGCTCCGGTCCGGTCGCCAACCTCGGTGGCGTCACCGCGAAGATCAAAAACTCGCCGATCCGATCGGCGATGCGATGCTGCAACTCCACGCGGGAACCGTAGCCAACCCTTGACGCGTCGGGCCGGCTCGACGCCGCGTCTGTGCACGTCCAGTCGCGCCATCGTCAACTGAAACCCCTGACAAGCTGACGGGCGACCTGGTCGCGAGACGGCACGACTGGCTGGGTGTCCAGAAGACCTGACCGGACCCCGACGGCGCGCCCGCGCAGGTCCTCACTACGGCACGCCCTACGGGCGCGCCTCCGCGAGAACCCGCGCGGCAACCCCAACCCGGAGGTGATTCCACTCCCCAAAGCCTGAGCCGCCACCCACCTCGTCGACGAGCGAGAGAGTTACACCACTACAAACGACTTGACTAACAACACCGACGAAACCGTACGGGTATTGATGTACTCGACCCTCAGTCCAACGGCGGTCTCGGTCTATCCGGATTCAGACAAGGTCGGGATCTGGGTAGAGAATGTTGAGGACAAGCTCATCCTTCCTCGCTCTAGCGCGACCGACTACTTCAGCGGAGAAGTCTGATCATCCGCCGACCGGCCACTGGCTTGACCACGGCCGACGGTGAGGATCGCGGGGTCTTCGATTGACCCCAGGCCTCGCGCTGGCGGTCGGTGTGCGCACCAGATTGGGCCAGAGAGCCAGACGACGTACTCCGTCGCGCTGATGCATTAATCGATGAGGGACTGCGCGCCTCCAGGGACCCCATCAGGAGGTGGGCTCGTCCGGCGAACGTCGGGACCCGAGGTCACGAAGTACCGCGTTGCGGGCGGCGGAGGTGCTGGCCTCGGGTCCTAACGCTGGGTGGCTCGAGGTCCTATCCCTCCGCGAGAATCACGAGGGTGTCGGGGTGGATCCCGTCGTTCTTCATCGCTTCGGCCGGCGGCTCCGTCTGCATGAACTGTTGGAACGCGGCAAAGTCGGGGATCTCGACGATCATCCCGACGCGCTTTGAGCCCTGTGGGTCCTTGAACGTGCGAAGGGTGATTCCGAGGGGTCCGAAAACCTCCTCGCGCCTGGGCGAGCTCAGCCAGTGGTGGCCGGCTGGGTTTCCGACGCGCAAAGGCTTGTCGACGGCGATGACTCGACGCTCCCGGAGGCGCTCGCTTACTCCACGCGCGCTTCGAGCAGGTTCATCCATTCCTCGACGGCAATCATCTACAAGGGCGAGCGGTCCCGCTACCTAGCTGCGCTGCGTCGCGCCGATCAGAGGACGCCTCAAGGCCGCGAAGGCGGCTGACGGCACGTGGCGCAGCTCCCGGGCCGGGGTCGAGGAATACGCCACCGCCCGCTACAAGCGCCCGTGACGCGTTGCAGTCGTCCTGTTGGCCGCAACCGAAACTGCTGCTTTGCGCCTGAGCGTGCTTGCATCTGACGGTCGAGTTCGTCCTGGAGTGCTCGCGCGTGCTGCGGCAGCCGAGCACTCCGTTGTCTCGCCATTCCGATCGTGAGCGTCAGGACCCTTGAGCGGTCAGAGCGGTCGTCCGGCATCACCGCTCCATACGGGCACCAGTCTGAGCGCCGGCGTCTCGATCGTGATTGTGGCCCGCGTCGTCTGGTGTCGGCCGCGAGCGACCCGCACACCACTTCGTATGTTTGGTCAGAGCGCACCCGCGTGGGCGTCGAGTGACTGTACGTAAGCTTACGGTTGCGCGGGGAGGCGGGGGGTGAAACAATCCGCCGCGGTCCGCCACGCGTGAGTTTCAGCGCCGGTGAAGGCGGCGAGCGGTCCGGGGGCGGCGTATATGCGCAGCGCAAGGAGTCAACTCAGGCGACACGACGGTCGTAGTTCAGCGCTGTCGGCTTGGCGGAACCAGTCCAGACGCGGTCAGCCAGCCGCGATCAGCGCCTGGCCAGGCAGCCTCACGGCCTCGCTCACGGGGCTCGGCGTCGCCGACGGGTTCACGGCTGCTCGTCGGGCTTGGGTCGGGATGGTGGCGTTTGTGGGGGTGCTGCTGTTCGTCGTGGCGGGTGCCGGGTTTGGATGGCGTGGGGGTGTTCCGCGTTCGACCGGCCAGAGCGCCGCGGGGTTGGCGCGGCTTCAGTCGCTGCCGTTGCAGGCGCAGTCCGTGATCTCGACGACGGTTGGCGCGGGCGCGCCAGTATTCGCCGCCAGGCGCTCCGAGGATGGGTACCTGGCGCAGGGTGGTGGGGTCAGCGGCCGGTTCGATCAGGCGGGGGCGGTTGTTAGTACGGGCGCCGCGTCGTTGTCTTTCCGGTCGCTGGCGATCGGGCGTGGTCGTCGGCTTGATCTGTTGGGGCGGTTCTCGGTGACCGCGGAGCACGGCAGGGTCGTATATGAGAGTCGCGGGGTCTCGGAGTGGTATGCCGCGGGCCCGCTCGGGATTGAGCAGGGGTTCACGGTCACCCGCCGCCCGGCGGGCGTCGGCCGGCAGCTGATTGTCGCGGTCGGGTTCGCCGGCGGGCTGCGGGCGCGGTTGTCAGGATCAAGCGTGCAGTTTTTGACCCGGCCGGGGCGTCTTGCGCTGCGCTACGGCGGGCTGTCGGCGACCGACGCGCGCGGACGGGTGCTGCCGGCCACGCTCACCGTCCACGGCGGTGAGCTGCTGCTCCGCGTTACAGACGTGGGCGCTCGCTACCCACTGCGAGTCGACCCATTCATCCAGCAGGGATCAAAGCTAACCGCCAACGACGAAACGGACGATGGCACGTTCGGCACGAGCGTGGCGTTGTCGTCTGACGGCGACACCGCGTTGATCGGCGGCCAAGAGGCCTCGGCGGCGTGGGTGTTCACCCGCTCTGGGTCCACCTGGACCCAGGAGGGACCAAAGCTCACCCCCACCCCCGCGACCGGCTACTTCGGTGCCAGCGTGGCGTTGTCGGGTGATGGCAACACCGCGCTGATCGGCGCGAACGAGAACGGCATCGGTGGCGGGGCGTGGGTGTTCACGAACTCGAACGGGACCTGGACCCAGCAGGGACCAGAGCTCAGCGGCAGCGGCGAGACCGGTTTCTACGCCGAGTTCGGCGCCAGCGTCGCGTTATCGGGTGATGGCAACACTGCGCTGATCAGCGACCCTCAAGATGGTGCGACCACGATCGATGCTGGGGCGGTGTGGGTGTTCACCCGCTCGGGAACGACTTGGACTCAGCAGGGACCAAAGCTCACGCCCAGCGACGAGAGCGGCTCGGGCGCCTTCGGCACGGGCGTGGCGTTGTCGTCCGACGGCACCACCGCGCTGATCGGGGGCTCTGGCGATAACGGCGGGGTTGGGGCGGCGTGGGTGTTCACCAGCACGGACGGGACCTGGACCCAGCAGGGCTCGAAGCTCACCGCCGACGACGAAACCGGCACCGGCGCGTTCGGCGCGAGCGTGGCGTTGTCGTCCGACGGCACCACCGCGCTGATCGGCGGCCCTCAGGACAACCACAGCGTTGGGGCGGGGTGGGTGTTCGCGAACTCGGGCGGGACCTGGACCCAGCAGGGATCAAAACTCACCGGCGGCGGCGAGACCGGCGCGGGCTACGTCGGCTCCAGCGTCGCGTTGTCGCCTGACGGCAGCACCGCGCTGATCGGCGGCCTCGAGGACCACACCGATGTTGGGGCGGCGTGGGTGTTCACCAACTCGGGCGGGACCTGGACCCAGCAGGGATCAAAACTCACCGGCAGCGGCGAGAGTGGCCAGGGCACCTTCGGCAGCGGCGTCGCGTTGTCGGACGATGGCAGCACCGCGCTGGTCGGCGGCCCTGGCGACAACGGCGACGTTGGGGCGGCGTGGGTGTTCACCGGCGGCGGCACAACCACAAGCGGCACCGGCGTGCCGGTCAACACCGTTGCGCCGGCGGTCAGCGGGACGGCCAAGGCCGGCGACAAGCTGACCTGCTCCCCGGGCACGTGGACCAACGACCCGACCAAGTTCACCTACCAGTGGAGCGCCGACGGGACCCCGATCCAGGGCGCCACCGCCAGGACCTACACCGTCCAAACAAGCAACGAGGGGCTGACCCTGACCTGCGCGGTCAGCGCCGCCAACGCAACCCACGCAAGTGCCTCCGCCACCACCGGCAAAGGCGTCCCGATTACGGTCCCGAAGGTCAAAGGCTGCCCTGGGGCGACCGGCAGGCTCTCAGGCATCAAGCTCGGGCTGATCAACCTGGGAATGACACGCACTCAGGCACGACACGCCTACACCCACAGCTCGACCCGCGGCGTCAAATACCAGGACTTCTTCTGCCTGACCCCGATCGGAATCCGCGTCGGCTACGGCTCACCCAAGGTCCCGAAGAAATACGCCAACAAAGTCATCTGGGCGTCCACCTCCAGCGCCTACTACACCGTTCACGGGATTCGCGTCGGCGCCACCGTGACTGCCGCTGGCAAGGTGCTGAAGCTGACCGGTCCGATCAAGGTCGGGCTGAACGACTGGTACCTGGCCCCCAACGGCACCTCGACCGCGGTCCTGAAGGTTCGGGACGGGCTGATCGAAGAGATCGGGATCGGCGATAAAGCGCTTACACAGGGCCACAAGGCCCAACGCGACTTCCTCGAGAGCCTCACCTGACCAAACGCATTCCTGCCGCACAACGACGGCGTGAGACTGCTGCAACGATTAGAAAACGCCCACTCAACTGGACTCGACTCGGGTCGGGGCCCCAGCCGTCGACACGCAGGCCCGGAGGGCGGGACCGCGCGACCCGATTACTCCGCCTTGTCGAGGCTTCCGAATCTGTGTCCGCTTACTGAGCGGACCCTGGAACGCTGGCTTATTTACGAAGATGAGCACTAAGCCCAAGCCTTTAGCTTCATCATCAACACGGTCGTGATGCCGGAGGCGCCGATCACCTTGAGCCGGATCAAGAGGCTCTTGACGCGGTGTCGGGCCACGCTGTGCTCGAGGCTCGGGCTCTCGGTGAGCGCCGCTGCTGAGATCGTGATCTCCGCTTCGACGGCGGCTGAGCTGAGCGTGATCCTCAGCCCATGGGACCGCGATACGGTGAAGCGCAGGCGCTTGGATCCCTGACCGTCGATTTCGATATCCCGGGTCAGGTTCTTGGCATGCCCGGAGAAGCCCAGGCCCGTTGGGAGGACGATCTGAATCACTTTGAGCGCGGGCGAACCGGTTCCGGCGAGCACAGTGAACGCCAGGGTCGGCTTGCCTCTTGCCACGCCGGTCAGCGAAGCCGCCTTCATGGTTGGCGGCTTGGGCTTCTTGCCGGAGCCTGATCCACCCGTCACCGTCCAGTCAAAGGCCGCCGTCCCGGCCGCACCGGTGGTGTCGGTCGCCGTCACCAGAACGCTGCCGATCCCATCCGCCGTCGGGGTACCCGAGATCAGTCCGCTCGTCGGGCTGATCGTCAGACCCGCCGGCAGGCCAGTCGCTGAATAGGTCAACGTCTGCCCGCTCGCAGAGTCAGAAGCGGCGATCTGCAGCGACACGGCACTTCCGACTTTGCTCGTCTGCGGCCCCGGGCTCCTGACGGCAACCGTGTCTGCGAGAGTCACCGTCCACATGAACGACGCATTGCCGGAGGCTCCCGTCGAGTCCGTCACTGTAACCGTGACGCTGCTCGAGCCGGCTGTCGTCGGGGCGCCCGAGATCAACCCGGTCGTCGGGCTGATCGACAGGCCCGCCGGCAGGCCGGCCGCCGCATACTCCAACGTCTGCCCGGCCGCCGAGTCCGACGCGGCGACCTGGAGTGACGCAGCCTTCCCGACTTTGCTCGTCTGCGACCCCGGGTTCGTGACTGTGACCGAATTCCCGCCCCCGCCCGCGCTCGTCACGGTCCAGGTGAAGACCGCGGTTCCGAACGCGCCGGTGCTGTCGGTCGCCGTGACCGTGACGTCCTCCGACCGGGCAGTGGTCGGCGTACCCGAGATCACTCCGCGGGGGTCGATCGACAGGCCCGCCGGCAGGTTGGTAGCCGCGTAGGTCAGCGCCGTGTGCGCGCCCGACGAATCCGATGCATGGATCTGAAGCGACACGGCAGTCCCGACCGTGCTCGCCTGCGCACCCGGATTCGTCACCGTCACCTGGTCGCCCGAAGTCCCGTTCACCGTCCAAGTGAACGCAGCGGTTCCGAACGCACCGGTGCTGTCGGTCGCCGTCACCGTGACGCTGCTCGACGTAGCCGTCTTCGGCGTGCCCGAGATGAGCCCGGTCGTCACGTCGATCGTGAGACCGCTGGGCAGGCCGGTCGCCGCGTACGTCAATGTCGGGTGCGAGCGCGAATCCGATGCATGGATCTGAAGCGACACGGCGGTCCCGACCGTGCTCACCTGCGCACCTGGATTCGTCACCGTCACCTGGTCGCCGGAGGTCCCGTTGACCGTCCACGTGAACGCGGCGGTTCCGAACGCGCCGGTGGTGTCGGTCGCCGTTACCGACACGCTGCTCGACTTGGCGGTCGTCGGCGTGCCCGAGATCAACCCGCTCGTCGCATTGATCGTGAGACCCGCAGGCAGGCCTGTCGCCGAGTAGGTCAACGTCTGCCCGCCCGCCGAGTCGGAGGCTGCGATCTGAAGCGACACGGCATCGCCGACCGTGCTCGTCTGCGTTCCCGGATTCGTCACCGTGATCTTGTTCCCACTGCTGACGCCGCCACAGAGGCTTGCCGCGAGTGCCGACCCGATCGGGGTGCCCAGGCCCGAGGCCATGTCGAACCCCGGTCCTGCTGGGAACAACCCATTGTTGGTACCGGTGATGTCGTTGTTCCCAGTCGTGATATCACTGAAATCAGCCGAATACGAGCTCGCGGCCGCCTTGTACAGCGCGGGATTCGCGAATCCGACAGCGGCCGTACAGCTACTCGAGGCGTTGACGAGCGCCATGAACGCCGCCCACAGGGGAGCAGCGGCGCTCGTGCCGCCGATCCCGCCCCACGAGCCGTCGTAGTAGATCGTGTAGCCGGTGGCCGGGTCCGCGTCGGCGGATACGTCGGGAACCTCCCGGCAGTAGCTCCCCGACGCGGCGCCACACGGCGTTCCCGAGGAATTCGAATTGATCACGTTCAATCCCGCGGCGGCACCGGACTGATACGACGGCATCCCCCAGAGGCTCGAGATGCCGCCCCCACCGCCGCACGGACCGTCCGAGCACTGATCGTTCCACACGGACTGCGTGGGCGGCGGGCCGAGCGCCGAAAGGCTGGCGCCTCCAACGCTGGTGACGTACGGCTGACTGCCCGGATCGTCCACCGCCAGCGCGTCGTTCCCACAGTCCTCTGAACCGCTGTCGCCGGCGGCGGCGAAGACCGACTGCCCCTGCGTCGCCGCCTCCTGGAACAACGTGTTCTCAGCCCCGGCGTTGCTCGCGCCGGCGTCCACCTCGCACTCGCCCCACGATGTCGATATCACCTTCGCGGTGTCCGCGGTGATGATCGCCTGGTAGGTGTCGTAGACGCCGGTGTCGCTGTTCGGACCCTGGTAAACATCGATCGACGCCTTCGGCGCGAGCCCGATCAGATCCTCGATGTCAAGTGCCGCCTCTCCCGATCCCGACCCCGACCCGGCGCCGCCGTCGACCTTCGTATACGTGACCGGCGCACTCGTCCCGTAGCACGTCTGGTACGCCGAGATGTCCGAGGTTGAGTTCGGCTCGAGCTCGAACAGCGCAACCGTCTGCCCGCCGCCGAGATCGCCCGCCGCATACAGGCTGGAGAAGCTGTAGGCCGCAGCGAGCTGATTCGCCGTGTAGTCGCCGACATCCGAAGCAGCCGTGCACGGCTGCGGACCGCCGGTCTGCGGCTGAGTCGTCGCATGAACGCGATCGCGGGGCGCCGACACCAGCCCGAGCGGACGCGCCACTGCGAGCGTATCCAGCCCGATCACCGCCTGAACGTCTCCCGCGACGCTTGTGTCCAAGCGCGGCGGTGCCGTGTTGGCGTACGCCGGCCGGCCCGACACGGAGTAGCGCTCGAACGAGGTTGAGAAGGCGTGAGCGAGCTGGGCCGCCGTGGCGCTGACCGGGATCGACAGCCCGTTCGCGCTGACCACCCCTGGCGCCAGCCCGTGCGCCTTCAGGGAAGCCTCGACCGCACGCTCCTGCGCCCGCGGGGCGCCGAACCGCTCAGCGAACTCGGCAACGGTCAGATATTGATGAAACGCGCTCGATCCCGGTGTCGACACGGCATTGGCGAACGCCTGCAAGGCGGCCGGATCTCGCGGCTTCAACACCACGCTCACACTGATCCTGGTCGAGCCGGCCAGCTCCCCGACCGCGCGTGTTCCCGCCGGCACTGACGGAAGCGACCCGACGCGCCGCGACGCGGGCGCGGCAACGGCGACGGCCACGTGAACCGCGACCAGGCCAACCGCCAGCGCAACCATCCTCAGACAGCGATGCACCGAAAACCCATGGTCAGGAGCGTCGCGGGCTCGGCGGAAGCTTGTGGAGCCGAGGGCCACCGGTCTGCTGGTAGGTGAGCTGGAAGGCGTAGGTGTCGGTGCGCGTGTAGATGCCGAGCACGCGAAGAACGCCGGCCACCGGCACGGTCGGCTCGCTCTGCAGGGTCCACCTCGCCGTGATCGTGCAGACCTTCGGAAACCCCGTTGTGTTCCGGCACCGGAGCGACACGTCGGACAGCTGTTTGTAGTCGCGCCCGACGATGGCGCCCAGGTTCTGGGTGAGGTTCTGGGAGCCGGCGACCGTCACCGCCGGATCCGTCGTCACACAGGCCGCGACGCCCGTGGGGCACGGGGCGCTGGCGGCCGGCTGGCTCGGTGCTGTGGCGGCTTGCGGGCTGGTTACGGTGACCGTCTTAGCCGGAAGGCTCGACCCGCAGCCGCCCAGGCACGTGACCGCTACCGCCGCGCCCGCGAGCGCGAGAGATGCCGACAGTGTGTTGCGCAACGGACTCCTCTGTGAGCACCGAGGGCCGGGTCGGAGACCCGGCCCTCGGTCACTGGGACTACTTCCGCTCTGAGCGTTTGGTCCTGCGTCTATTGCCCGGCCACGTACCCGACCGTGAGGCAAGTGTTGTTCGTCTCGCCCACATTCATGATCGAGCCGCTGATGCTGCTCGTGCCGTTGCTGAGCGCCGCAGCAAAGGTGTCCTCGGTGCCGGCCACGACGACGTTCTCGGTGGTGTTGGCCACGATCAGCGTCGGATTGAGCCCGGAATCGTCATTTGAGTCCGGTAGCCACGAGACGTAGTAGTTGAACGCGCTGTTGTCGACCAGCTCGACGTCCGTGCAGCCGCCGGCGACCGCGTTCTCCTCGAGCGTGAACTGCCCGACGGTCACCGACTCCGAGCCGCTTCCAGAGATGTCCTTCGTGAAGTTCTGGAAGGTGACGCCGCCAGATGGTGCGGCGGCACCGGGGGGACCGGCGGGACCCGTGGCACCGGTGGCACCGGTGGCACCGGCAGGACCAGTGGCGCCCCTGGGTCCGCGCGGTCCGCGCGGACCGCGCGGACCGCGTGCGGCGGCGACGTGAGCGAGATGCACCTTCGTGGCCCTGCTCTTCGCACTTGTAGCGGCAGAGGCACTCACGGCGACGCCTGCGCCCACGACCAGCGAGATCGCTGCCAGAGCGGACACAGCGCCCATACGATTGACGCGCTCCTTCATCGGATACCAACCCCCTCCATTGATGTTGTTGTTCGGTATCAGACGTAACGCTGCCAGCAAACCCGAAGCGCACTCAGCCGCGTTCGCCGCGAGACACCCCTCCCGGGTTGGGTGTGAACCATCCACGCTTCTCCCTGGTTCCGGCGATCCTATACCGTCGCGACCGTCGCCGTCAACCTGTTCGAGTAGGTCGTCTCGCGGCGTTATTCCGCCGTACCGCCGGCCAGTCTCGGCAGGGTAGCTCGGCCCGTTCACCGTCCGCTTCGCCCCTCACCAACCGCTACTGGCGCTGCAGGTAGCTGGAACTCTGATGATCCCGCCCGAACAGGCTCAGGCCGTCGTGCAGGCCGCGAGCTAAAAACCCCGCCTGCGGGGCTTTCTGTCAGTGGGCGATACTGGGCTCGAACCAGTGACCTCCGCCTTGTCGAGGCGAGTCGACCCGGACAGCGAAGGTCAGCTTAGGCTCTGGTAAACCTTGTGGGCAAAGGGATTTCGGGCGATCGTCGCTTTGCGATTGGAGCCCGTTGGAACCGCGGTTTGCGCACGAGGTGTGCGCAGAGCGTGCGCAACGGTTGTCTCGGGCCGTAGACAAAATGCTTGCGCTAGCGATAGGATTCTGTCATGGCCAGTGATCTTTCGCTGAGTGTCCGCCAGGCTGCCGACCGGCTCGGCGTGAGTCCGGCTGCCGTACGGCTGCGAATCGCCGGAGGCGAGTTGCCGGCGGTGAAGCTCGGACGCGATTGGCGTGTCGACGAGCGAGAGGTGGTGCGGCTCGCTCGTCGCGGAGATGGGGCGGGGCGGCCGCTGTCGCCGGCGATGGCGTGGGCCGTGCTCCTGCTCGCCTCCGGCGATGAGCCTGCCGCCGATCGCCTCGCCGGCGGTCCGCGCTATCGGGCGCGAGCTCGGCAGTGGCTGCGGGAGCATCCGCTCGCCGACCACGCGGACCGGCTGCGGGAGCGAGCCCGGCGCGAAGTGTTCGACGCGCACCCCTCGGAGCTTCGTGCGCTTCGGGAGCGCTCGGACGTCCTACTTACGGGGCCCTCGGCTGCTGACGTCGTCGGACTGCTCGGCGAGGCTTCGGCGGTGGAGTTCTACGCACCTGCTGGGCGACGCGAGGCGGTGGTGGTCGAGCATGCCTTGATGGCGGGCCAGGGGGCCATCACGGTGCGATGGGTGCCGGACGAGGTCTGGGCGGAGCTCGACGGCGCCGAGCGCGTCGCGCCTCGAGCTGCGGTGCTGGTCGACCTGTTGGAGAGCGAAGATCCGCGAGCCCGCCGTGAGGCCGCACGGGCGTTGGCGCCGTGATTGAGATCGTCATCAACGTCGACGATCCGGCCACGCTCCGGTTGTGGCACATGATCGCGGAGCTGACCGAGCGCTTGCCGGGCGGGTGGGTGCTCATCGGTGGGCTGATGGTCCAGCTCCATGCTGTCGAGCACGGGATCGTCCATGTCCGCCCGACGCGGGACATCGACGTGCTCGGCGAGGCGCGGCCGCCGGGCGCGCTGTCCGCGATCAACGCCGCACTCCGCGCAGAGGGATTTGCCCTCCACGACCCGGACCTCGACGGGTACGGGTATCGCTACCAGCGCGACGAGATCATCGTGGACGTGCTGGCGCCCGATGGCCTGAAGCCGCCGCCCAGTCTCGGCGGAGGCGTGACGGCCGTCGGCGTGCCCGGCGGAACGCAGGCACTCGAACGCTCAGAGGAGGTGATGGTGCGAGTCGGCGAGCGATCGTTCGAGCTGAGGCGGCCAACACTGCTTGGCGCGATCCTCATCAAGGCCAGATCACTGATGGTGCACGCCGACCCAGCCTCGCAGCGGGAGGACCTGCTCCGTCTGCTGTCGCTGGTCGACGAGCCACGTGAGCTATCGGTGGGGCTTCGAGACAGCGAGCGCCGGTGGCTGCGGCAAGCCGAGGAACGACTCGATCTTCAGGCTCCGAGCCTCCTCGTTCCAGATCTACAGCGCCGCGCGGAGCTCGCGTACCGCCTTCTCGTCCGCGACGCGACCGGTTCCGGCCGCGGGACGGCGGCGCTCGATCGGAGAGCGCCGCAATCGCGCGCGGTACGGCGGCCACCTGGCACTGGGCGAGGACTCGAGCGCTGACGCAGTCGCGCCCGTGGGCGACGACGACGTGGCGCGGCTCCTTGGCCAACTGACCTGTTTCGCCGTGGTTGCGGTAGCCGACTCGGAGTACGGCAACACGATCGAGTTCGTTCCCAAGCGGGAGGCGGCTCCGCGCCTCGACGACTTCTGCTTCTTGGCCGGACCCGCTTGCTGATTAGCAAGATCTCAGCTAACAGCCGGCTTGCTGTGCTGCGCCAGGTCGGCAAGCGCATGGCGGGCGGCGCTGTCGCTCATCTGGCGAAGCGGCGCTCTGCTGCCGGCCCGTTCCTCGAATAGCGAATGTCCTCAAACTCAACACTGACGCCGAGACCTGCAAATCGCCTAAGCGCGGGCGAGTGGCACCGCGGGGTCGTTCGGGCGAGGCGGCTGTTCATCGGCCGGGAGACCGCGCCACGTCGCTCGCGTCGGCCGCAAGCGCGGCGTGGCGGCCGAGTGAGTCCGCGGAGATCCTCTCCCGCAAACGTCCGGCGCCGGCTGCGTGGGTCGCGGCCGGCGCCGGGCCTGCTCGTAGTTGGGCTGTGTGGTGGTCGTCAGTGCTCGGTCGGTTCGGGGTCCGGGTGGTGGACGGAGATGACGTTGCAGAGGACTGGCGCCGCTGTTCCGATCTGGGCTAGCTCTCTGAGGTGGGCGCTGGCCTCGGGGTTCTGGCGCATCGCGTTGAACGCTTCGGCGTTCTCCCATTGGGCGTAGTTGACGACTTTGGTGCCGTCGGGGCTGGCGTGGATGTTGGCCGAGATGAAGCCCGGGAGGTGGCGGATGATGCCTTCGGTCGCCTCCTGCCAGAGCGTGATCAGTCGTTGCTGGTCCTCGGGGGCGACGGTGAAGACGTTGATCAGTGTCACCAGCGGGGCGTCGGGAGTGATGGTGGTCTGCGACATGGTCTTGCTCCTGTCGTGATCGTTTTGGTGATGGGGTCAGGCGGTGGCCGGGGCGGGCTGCTCGCCGTTGGCGAGCGTCTGCCGGCCGGGGTTAGTGATCGGCACTGGGCCGGGGAGGTAGCGGGCTGCCGCGGCCGCTCCGATCAGGGTGATCGCGGCGGCGACCAGGAGACCGTGGTCGGCGGCGTGGACGAATGCGTGGTGTGCGCTGGTGACGAGGTGCTGGCCGATGCTGCCGGGGATGTGCCTGCCGATCTCGGTCGCGAGTCCGACTGACTGGCCGACCAGCGCTTGGAGGTGCCGGCCGAGGTGAGCGGTTGCCGGTGCGAGTCCGGTCTTGTAGGCCGAGGCGACGATGCTGCCGACGATCGCGACGCCGAGGACGCCACCGAGGTTGCGGGTGGTGTCGTTGATCGCGGAGCCGACGCCTGCCTTGGCGGGCGGGACTGAGCTCATGATCGAGTGGGTCGCGGGCGCCATCGACAGTCCGATGCCGAGACCGACGAACGTCATCGCGATCATGTAGTGCAGGTATCCGGAGCCGGGTCCGGCGGTGGCGAACAGGCACAGGCCGCCGGTCGCGAGAACGAGGCCCGCCGTGATCGGGAGCCGGGGTCCCTTGCCGGTCGCGATCTTCGCGCCGATCGGTGCGGCGGCCGCGACCATCAGTGCCGGTGCCAGTGCGCGCACGCCGGCGGCCAGCGGCGAGTAGCCGAGCACGAACTGGTAGATCTGGGTGAGCACGAACGTGGCGGCGGTGAGCGCGAAGAACAGCGCCATCACGCCACCGGAGGCGGCGGAGAACCGCGGGTTCGTGAACAGGCGCAGATCGATCAGCGGGTCGGGGCGACGGACCTGCTGGATCACGAACACCGCCAGCAGGCTCATGGCTGCGAGGCCGGTCGCGATCGTGCTGGTCGACGTCCAGCCGTTCGACGGCGCCTGGATCAGGGTGTAGGTCAGCGCGGACAGGCCGGCGACGGACAGGGTCGCGCCGGTGATGTCGATTCGCGGCGGCTTCGGTGCCCGCGACGCGGGGACCAGTCGCCGGCCGGCGATCAGCGCAACGGCGATCACCGGGATGTTGATCAGGAAGATCGAGCTCCAGGAGAAGTGCTCGAGCAGCAGCCCGCCGAGCGTCGGGCCGACGGCGACGCCGAGCCCGGAGACGGCGGACCAGATCCCGATCGCCTTCGCCCGCTCGCCCGGGTCGCTGAACACGCCGGTCAGGATCGACAGCGTGGCGGGCATCACGAGCGCGGCGCCGGCACCCATCACGGCACGCGCGGCGATTAGCTCGCTGACGCTGCCGGCGAGCGCCGCGATCACCGAGCCGGCGCCGAAGATGACGAGTCCGGTCGGTAGCGCCCGGTGGCGGCCGTAACGGTCGCCGAGCGCGCCGCCGACCATCAGCAGCCCGGCGAACACGAGCGTGTACGCATCGACGATCCACTCGAGTCCGCTCGAGCTCGCGTGCAGGGTGCGGTCCAGCGTCGGCAGCGCGACGTTGACGACGGTCGTGTCGAGCACCGTGATCAGCAGGCTCAGGCACAGCACCGCGAGCGTCTTCCAGCGCCGCCGGTGGGCGGCTGCTCGTGGGTCTTCCGGGTTGGTGGGGGTGGATGTCGTGGAGGTCATGGCGTGGGGCGTCTTGTTCGTGGGGGCGGGCTGGTGGTCGATCGATTTGGTGGCTGACATCGGTGATCTCCTCGTCGTGGCTTGGGTTGCGCGGAGCACCATACCGTCAATCTCGTAGATCGTCAAGTATGTTAATGGTTCTAGGCCTTGACCGTCTGCGCGCTTCAGCTATAGTTGGCCCGGCGATGAACGCTGCGATCAACGACCTCGAGACCGTCACAGCCCCGTCGGAACGATCGATTCCGGAACCCGCCAGGAACGAGACGGGCCTGCTGTTGCGACTCGCGCACGCGCGGGCCGGCGAGCAGATCGCGGCCGAGCTCCCAGCCGGTCTCCTCCCGCGCTACCACGAGGTGCTCGCGGCGCTCGCCGAGCTCGGCCCCCGCTCACAGCAGCAGCTCGCGATGCGGCTGAGGATCAACCGCACGATCATGGTCTCGCTGATCGACGCGATGGAGCAGGCCGGGCTGGTGCAGCGCAACCGCGAACCCGCAGACCGTCGCTCCTATGCGCTGGCGCCGACCGCCAAAGGCAGCCGCGCCCTCGCGGACATGGAGCAAGCGGCCGATCGAGCCAACGCCCGGCTCACCGCGACGCTGACCGCCCGCGAGCAGCGACAGCTCGAGCGACTGCTGCGGACGATCGCCAGCGCCAGCGGCAGCATCGATCTGCGCCCCGCGGCACTCACCAGACGGACCGTCCACCTCCTCTCACTGGCCCATCGCAGCGTCAGCCAGACCTTCGCACAGCGCCTCAAGGAAGTCGGCCTCACCCCGCCGCTGTACGGCGTCCTCAGAACCCTCGACGCGAGCGGCCCAGCCTCCCAGCAGGCGATCGCCGCGCAACTCGGACTCAGCGGAACCGCGATCCTCCAAACCGTCGACCGCCTCGAAGCCGACCACCTCGTCGAACGCCACCGCAACCCAACCGACCGCCGCTCCTACGCACTCGAGCTCACGGCACACGGACACAGCGCGCTGCGCAGTGTCACGGCCGCCCTCGACGCGCTCAGCGCCGAGCTCGACAGCACCCTCGACGGCCCCGAGCAGCAGCAACAACTCAGGCGTCTCCTGGTGAAGACGCTCGCCCCCACGACCGGCGCCGACCACGCTCGGTCAATCGCACCGACGCCGACACGTTGATGGCGACGACCGCTGTTGCACGCCGTCGCCTGGCCTGCCAGCGCTCCCCGCGAGCCTGCTTCGGCGCGCGTGTGCCGCGTGCTGTCGGCGTAGCAGGCGCGACTGCGTTGATCGACAACACTGCGGCAGGCGCGGGCTACCGGGACGGTCAGGGGCTGATCGAGCGGATCTTTGCCGGCATCATCAGCGGCTGGGTGCTAGGCCTGTTCGCCGTGATGCTGCTCGCGGACCTGATCGCGAAAAGGCCACACCGATCAACGGCGATGTGACTGCGGAAGGGTCCCCACGCTCGGCAAGGACAATCGTGCGCGCCGGGTCTTGTGACTTCCCCGTCGGGCGCAAGCCGGCCACAACGCCTCTGCAACCCCTCAGGCGTGATCCAATCGCGAAGCCGCCCGCACGCCGGCGACGATCCCTCCCATAGCTGCAATCACCGATTCGCTTGCAGATAGACGGTCCGACCAGGCTTCCGTGCTTGCCGGCTCCGCATGCGGAGCAAACAGTCGTGCTTGCTCGTGGCCGTCGTCCTGCCACGCCGGCCGCCCGGAAACCGGAAGTCTGCCTCGACCTCGACGAGACTGCTGCTGCTGAGGAGTTTCGACAGCTGGCGGCCGAGCTGCGCCGCTCCCGCTTCCGTGTGTCGCAACGGGCATCTTGCCGCCGGCGCCGACAGGCTTGCGACCTCGCGGAAAGCTGGCCTGCGACGCGCCTGGCGTTGTCTCTGACCTCGTCAGGCCTGCTCCACCGCTCCGGAGCAGCCACCCCGGCTCGTACGAGAGCCCCGGTCTCGCGATCGGCCATCGCTCCGCGATGAAGCCGACGCCGAGCCTTTATGCAGCCGGTCTCGAAGCTCCGACGTGCTCATGCATCCCCGCTTCGCGGCGCTGCGCGCCGCTTCGCACACAGTTTCACCGTCCGGTGCGGCGTATACGTTGCATACGCATGGGACGGCGCAGCAGGCACCGTGAGCGATCGGTCGGCCATCAGCCGGAGACTGGTCCCGAGACGCCGGCCGAGTCGCGCGGCGGGGTCCCGCGCAGCCGCATGGCCCGAGTTCAGGTCGACGACAAGACGTGGAGCGCGTTCCGCGCGGGCCTCGGAGCAACGCCCGCGAGCGTCGCGCTCGGGCGACTCGTCGAGCGGGAGGTCGCAGCGGCGCGCCGCAGGTCAGGCTCGGATCCCGACGCGATCAGGGCGTCGGTGGACGATGCGCGAGCCGTCGCGATGGAGTTGACGGCGCTTATCGACCGCCTCGAAGCCCACTGAGAACGCCCGCGCGATTCCGTCCGATTGCGGCGCTACAACAAATCGACTTTGGTAATCCAAAGGATTTTGCAATCGCAAAATAGGTGAAGCCTCGGACGGATGAGCCCGTACCTCACGATTCAGGAAGTGGCACGACTCGCGCGCTGTGAGCACCGTACGGTGCGGCGCGCTATCAGGAGCGGCGAGCTGCGGGCCTCGCTGATCGGCGGGAGGTGGATCGTCAGGGAGGACGCCGTCGAGGCCTGGTTCGATGCCCGTGCGAACCACGGGCTCGTCCTACACGGAGCCGCACGGGCGCGCGACCTCGGACGATCGGGGCCGCCGACACGAATGGCGGCTGCCCCGGCCCGCCCCGGGAGCGTCGCCGATCTCGAGGCGATCCGCGAGAGGATCGTCGGATCGTGAGCGTCCAGAAGCGAGGCAACTCGCACGTCGTCCGCTGGCGGGAGGGAGGCCGGCAGCTGTCCCGGTCGTTCACGCGCCGCGGCGACGCGGTCGCGTTCGAGACCGACGTCAAGCGTCGCCATCAGCTGGGCGCGCTCGCTCCTGGCGTGATCCAGTCGCGGATAACGCTCGCCGAGTTCGTCCGCGAGGAGTGGTGGCCGCGGTACGCCGTCCCGAATCTGAAGCCATCGACGCAGCGGCGCTACCTCGAGGTGTGGGGAACGCATCTGCTCCCGGCAGTCGGCGACTACGAGCTACGGGCGATCACGCCGATGCTCATCGAGGACGTGCGTGCGCAGTTCGACGCACAACGGGTTGGCGTCCAAACGCAGCGCAAGGCGTTGATGATGCTCCAGGGCATCCTCCGCCGGGCAGTCGTCCGCGGCCTGATCCCGGCCAATCCAGTCTCCGTCGTCGACAAGCCGCGCCAGCCGCCGACCCGGCGTCCCGACCCGCTGCCGCCGATCACCGTCGAGCGGATCCGCGCGCAGCTGACCCAGCGCGACGCGGCTCTAGTAAGCCTCCTTGCGTACGCGGGCCTCCGACCGGACGAGGCCACGACGGCGAGGTGGGGTGACCTCCGCGAGCGCACGATCTACGTTCACGCCTCGAAAACCGAGCGGGCGCGGACGATCAAGTTGCTGCAGCCGCTCGCTCAGGACCTCGCCGAGTGGCGGATGGCGTCCGGCCGCCCACCAAACGAACCTCTGATCTTCCCGACGCACGATGGCGACGAGTGGCAGCTCCACGATCGTCAGAACTGGCGCCGGCGGATCTACCAGCCGGCGGCGAAGCGCGCAGGCGTCAGCGGCGACCTGCGCGTCTACCGGCTCCGTGGGTCCTTCGTCTCACTGCTGCTGTGGGAAGGGCACAGCCTGACGTACGTCGCGGAGCAGGCGGGCCATAGCGTCGCGACGCTGGCCAAGCACTACGCGGGAACGCTCGAAGAGCTGGAGGAGAAGCCCCGGACACCCGCGGCGGAGGCGATCAGCGCCGCTCGCAAGGAACTGAAGTGTGCGCAGAGTGTGCGCAGCGATCGAATCAAGGAAAAGGGGGGACCTATCGAATCCCCTGCAACTACCGGAGTGGGCGATACTGGGCTCGAACCAGTGACCTCCGCCTTGTCGAGGCGGCGCTCTCCCAGCTGAGCTAATCGCCCTGGGGTTCGTAAATGTAGCGTGAGACCGCAGCTTCGGGGGTATGCTCGGATAGAGATGGAGCGACGGCGATTCCTGCGTGCGGCTGTCCTGATCACGGCGGTCACGGCGATCGCGGCCGGGTCAGCGCTGGCGGCGCTGCCGGTCTCCGCGCCGACACTCCGCGTGACGCCGGCCACCGGCACCCAGCGGAGCGCGTTCATCGTGGCGTTTCGCGCGCCGGTGGCGAGCGGGCGCTCTGGCACGTTCGGGATGCTGCGCCGTTACGAGCTGAGCGCGTCGGGTCCCGCCGGTGCATCGGGCTGTGTGGACTCGCTCTCGCTGGCACCGACGGCGACTCATGCGGGCCAGTGGATGCGAGTCAGGTTCAGGCCGGCGGCCGGGAGTGCGGGATGGTGCAAGGGCCAGTGGAGCGGCACCGTGAACGAGGTGGCGCTTCCCGCCTGCGGACCGGTCGTCGCGAGGGTCGGGAGCGTCATGTGCCCGCAGTACATCGCGCTCGTTGATCGGATCGGAAGGTTCTCCTTCCGCGTCGTCGCCGGCGGGTAGCGCACTTCGCCGGCAGCCGGGCTGGGTGGCGCACGCCGGTGCTGGCCGGCCGCAAACGATCGTCGCGCACGCTCCGCTGAACGCACTCCGAATAGCATGGGAGCCGAGATGCAGTTCACGCTCCCAGACGGCGGCAAGCTTGACCTCCCGGACGGTGCCACGGGCGCCGACGCCGCGGCTGCGATCGGCGCCGGCCTGGCGCGCGCGGCGCTTGCGGTCAAGGTGGACGGACAGCTGCGAGACCTGGCGGCGCCGCTGCCCACGCAGGGCAGTGGCGCCCTGGAGATCCTCACCGATCGCAGCGGCAGTGAAGCGCTCAGTCTGATTCGCCATGACACCGCGCACGTGCTGGCGGCTGCGGTGACCGAGCTCTACCCGGGCGTCAAGATCTCGATCGGACCGCCGATCGACAACGGCTTCTACTACGACTTCGAGTTCCCCGAGGGCGTCACGCTGAGCGAGGCTGACTTCGACGCGATCGAGGCGAAGATGCGTGAGCACATCGCCGCCGACGAGCAGTTCGTGAGGGAGGACGTCGGCGTGCAGGAGGCGCTCGAGCGCTTCCGCAGTGAGGGCCAGGACTACAAGGTGGAGCTGATCGAGGATCTCGTTTCCGACGACGGCGTCGAGACCGTGTCGCTGTACACGAACGGCCCGTTCACCGACCTCTGCCGCGGCCCGCATGCCCCGGGCACGAAGCGGATCAAGGCGTTCAAGCTGCAGTCGGTCGCAGGCGCCTACTGGCGCGGGGATTCAAACCGGAAGATGCTCACGCGCGTGTATGGAACGGCGTTCTTCTCGAAGGCCGACCTTGAGCAGCATCTGGAGCGGCTCGAGCGCGCGCGCGCCAATGACCACCGCCGGCTCGGCCCGTTGCTGGGGATGTTCAACTTCTCCGAGGTCGCGCCGGGTGCGGCCTTCTGGCTGCCGCCCGGAACCGAGGTGTTCAACGAGCTGGTCGCCCTGAGCCGGGAGATGGGCCGCGAACGCGGTTACGTCGAGGTCAAGACGCCACTGATCTTCGACAGCTCGCTGTGGAAGACCTCGGGGCACTGGGACAAGTACGACCAGAACATGTTCGTAACCGAGTACGAAGGCCACCAGATGGCGGTCAAGCCGATGAACTGCCCCGGCCACTGCAAGCTCTACTCGATGCAGCGCCACTCCTACCGGGACCTGCCGCTGCGCCTGTGGGAGCCGGGCCTGCTGCACCGTCGTGAGCCCAGCGGCACGCTGCACGGCCTGCTTCGAGCTCGTCACTTCGCCCAGGACGATTCGCACATCTACTGCACCGAGGACCAGATCCAGGAGGAGGTCGCGGGCGTGCTGGAGTTCGCGTTTGCGACCTACGGCGTGTTCGGAGTCGACGTACGGCTTGAGCTCTCGACCAGGCCTGAGCAGCGGATCGGCTCCGACGAGCTGTGGGACCACAGCGAGGCCGCGCTGCTCCGCGCGCTGGAATCCCAGGAGCTGGAGTTCGACCTCAACCCGGGCGACGGTGCCTTCTATGGCCCCAAGATCGACATGCACATGACCGATTCGCTCGGTCGGTCGTGGCAGCTCGGCACCTGCCAGCTGGACTACAACATGCCCGAGCGCTTCGGGCTCACCTACACCGGCGCTGACAACGTCGAGCACCAGCCGGTGATGATCCACCGCGCGCTGATGGGCTCCTACGAGCGTTTCATCGGGATCCTGATCGAGCATTTCGGCGGTGAGCTTCCGGTTTGGCTCGCGCCCCTGCAGGCGATCGTGCTGCCGATCGCCGACCGTCACGTCGACTATGGGCGCACCGTGCTCGGTCAGCTGCGCGCCGGCGGCGTGCGCGCGGAGCTCGACGACCGAACCGAGTCGGTGGCGCGCAAGATCCGTGACGCGGAGCTGCGCAAGATCCCGTTCATGCTGGTCGTCGGCGACCGTGAGCAGCAGACGGGGGAGGTCGGGGTGCGTGAGCACCGCCAGGGCGACGCCGGCTCGGTCCCGGTCAACGATTTCCTGGGTCGGTTGACGGCAACGATCAAGAGCCGCGCGCTGCCCTGATCGGTGCGGCGGTTGCGCAGGGCGACGACACCGCCGCGGCGATCTCGAGAGATTTGCGTGAATGCCGGTGCAGACGGCTATACTTGACCGCAGTTGATCTACGCGCGCAATCACACTCGGCCCGGCGCCGCTTGACGAATCGCCGACACAGCAGCTAGTGCCGGTCCCACGTAGGTTTGACCGGCGCCCGCCGGAGCGGGATCAGACTCGGATCAACGATCGCATCCGCGTGCCCGAGGTCCGGCTTGTCGGCGAGGACGGTAGGCAGATCGGAGTGATCAAGACCTCCGAGGCGCTCGCGTACGCGCAGGAGCGTGATCTCGACCTGGTCGAGGTCGCCCCGGACGCGCGCCCGCCGGTCTGCCGGGCACTCGATTACTCCAAATACAAGTACGAGCAGGCGCAGAAGCTGAAGGCCGCCCGCAAGCACCAGCAGCAGATCACGATCCGTGAGATCAAGTTCCGCCCGAAGATCGCGCAGAAGGACTACGAGACCAAGAAGAACCACGTCACGCGGTTCCTGCTCGGCAAGGACAAGGTCAAGATCACGATCATGTTCCGCGGTCGCGAGGTCACCCATCCGGAGCGTGGTACGGCGCTGCTTGACAAGCTCGCCGGTGAGCTGTCCGAGATCGCCGTGATCGAGCAGTCTCCGCTTCAGGACGGGCGCAACATGACGATGATGCTGGCGCCGTCGAAGGCGGTGCTCGCGACCGAGAAGGGCGCGCACGAGGATGAAGGCGCTGCCGAGCGTGACGTCGATGGCGCCGCCAACGGAGCCGAGGCGCCTCCGCTCCAGGACAGCGCCAACGACGCTGCCGCGTAGCGCTGGGCGAACGCCGTCGCGGTGAGGAACCGTGCGAAACAACGCCGGTCTGCTTTACTGGTTCGCCGATATGCCGAAGATGAAGACCCACTCGGGCGCCAAGAAGCGCTTCAGGCTGACCGGCACCGGCAAGGTGCGGGCACGCCACTCGTTCTCGAGCCACATCCTTGAGAAGAAGTCGCCGAAGCGCAAGCGCCATTTCGCCCTGCCGGTGGTGGTCTCCGACCACGACGTCCCGCGCGTCAAGACCCTCCTTGGAGCAAAGAAGAAGCCATGAGCCGCGTCAAGCGCAGTGTTCATGCGCGCAAGAAGCGCCGCGCAACCCTGGAGATGGCGAAGGGCTTCCGTGGCGACGCGAGCCGTCATTACCGCACCGCCAAGGAGGCGGTCCTCAAGGCGGATCAGTATCGCTACCGCGACCGCCGCAACCGCAAGCGCGACTTCCGCCGCCTGTGGATCACGCGGATCAACGCGGCCGCGCGGATCAACGACCTCTCCTACTCACAGTTCATGCACGGCCTGCAGCTCGCGGGCGTCGAGCTCGACCGCAAGGTGCTGGCCGACATCGCCGTGCACGACGCCGACACCTTCCGACGGTTTGCCGACCGCGCCCGCGAGGCGCTGGCGGCCGGCTGAGTTTCCCAGTCAGACCACCAGCACCGCCATCGGGCGCCGCTCCACGGGACGGCGCCCTTTTTCGTTCCCTCACACAACCCCGCAGACCAGACAGACAGATGCCGATCACGAGCCACAACAACGAGAAGCTCAAGGAGATCCGCAAGCTCCGCCAGCGCCGGCGTGAGCGAGATCGCAGCGCCCGGTTCGTCGCCGAGGGCGAGGACCTGCTGGCTGCCGCCGATGCCGCCGGCTGGGCTCCGCTGGAGCGGTTCTGTGCGGCGGGCAGCGGCCTGCCGGGCACCGAGGTGGAGCCGAAGCTGCTGGCCGCTGCCTCCGAGCTGGCCTCAGGGACCCGTACGCTGGCGGTATTCGAGGAGCGCTGGGCGCCCGCGCCCTCAGGCCCGCTGGCGCTCTACCTGCACGGCGTCGGCGACCCGGGCAACGTCGGCGCGATCCTCCGCTCGGCAGAGGCGTTCGGCGCCACATCGGTCGTGCTGGGCCCGGGCAGCGCCGACCCGTTCGGCCCGAAGGCGGTCAGGGCGAGCATGGGCGCGATCTTCGGGGTGCCGGTCGCGCGGGCAGGAGCGATCCAGTCGCTCCCCGGGCTGACGATCGCACTCGACGCCGGCGGCGAGCGGACCCTCGCCGAGCTGTGGCTGGAGCTGATCTCGCCCGCGGCGGCGTCGTCCGCGGGTGCGCCGGCGCCGGTGGTCACGACCGCTCCGGCGCCCGCCGTGACGCTGCTGATCGGAGCCGAGCGTGAGGGCCTTCCGCGGGACATTCTGAAGCTGGCGGACCATGCCGCCAGGATCCCGATCGCAAGCCACTCGCTGAACGCCGCGATGGCGGCTACGGTCGCCCTCTACGAGGTGACTAGGATGGCGCCGGCATGAACGAGATGCAACGCCCATGAACGAGCGGATCGAGGCGCTCGAACAAGCCGGTCTGCGGGCGATCACCGCCGCGTCGACCACGGACGAGCTCGAGCAGGTGCGTGTCCGCTTCCTCGGACGCCGTGCCGAGCTTCCGAACCTGCTGCGCGGCGTCGCCGAGCTGCCACCGGAGCAGCGCGGCGCCGTCGGCAAGGCCGCCAACCAGGCCCGCAGGGCGATCGAGGCCGCGCTTGAGCAAAGGCAACAGCAGCTCGCCGCGAGCGAGCTCGACGAGCGCCTCGCCCACGACCGGATCGACGTCACGCTTCCCGCAGACCCGAGCCCGCGCCTCGGCAGCCTGCATCTGATCACCAGCACCTGGCGCGAGATCGAGGACGTGTTCCTCGGCCTCGGCTACACGATCGCCGAGGGCCCCGAGGTCGAGCGCGTGTATTACAACTTCGACGCGCTCAACTTCGATGCGACCCACCCGTCGCGCCTGATGACGGACACGTTCTACATCGAGCCGACGCACGACATCTTCGACCCACGCTCGCTGCTGCTGCGCGTCCACACCTCGCCGGTTCAGGTCAGAGCGATGGAACAGCAGCCGCCGCCGATCCACATCATCGTGCCCGGCCGGGTCTACCGCCCGGACTCAGACGCGACGCACACGCCGCAGTTTCACCAGGTCGAGGGCCTCGCGGTCGACGAGGGCATCACGCTCGGCGACCTGCGCGGCACGCTGCTGACGTTCGCGCGCGCGATCTTCGGGGAGGAGCGTGAGGTTCGCCTGCGCCCGCACTTCTTCCCGTTCACCGAGCCGAGCGTCGAGGTTGACGTCTCATGCTTCAACTGCCTTGGCGGCATCACGCAGAGCGGCGAGCGCTGCCACCTCTGCAGGGGCACCGCCTGGATCGAGATCCTCGGCGCCGGGATGGTCGACCCGAACGTCTTCGAGTACGTGCGCGAGCACGGCTACGACCCCGACCGCGTGCAGGGCTTCGCGTTCGGGATGGGGATCGAGCGGATCGCGATGCTCAAGCATGGCGTCACCGACATCCGCCTGCTGTATGAAAACGACGTCCGCTTCCTGGAGCAGTTCCGCTGATGCCCGCGACCTCGACCTCAAGGCGAGCCTGATGCGCGTTCCGCTCGAATGGCTGCACCAGTACTGCGCGCCGGATCTGGACGCACCGGCGCTGGCCGAGCGCCTCGCGATGACCGGAACCGAGGTGGAGCGGCTAGAGCACCACGGCGTCGACGCGCTCGAGCACTTCGTCGTCGGCCATGTGCTCGACCGTCGCGCTCACCCCGACGCAGACCGCCTGAGCGTCTGCATCGTCGACGTCGGCAGCGGCGAGCCCCAGCAGATCGTCTGCGGTGCGCCGAACGTCGCCGCCGGCCAGACCGTCGCGGTCGCCAGACCAGGCGCGATCATGCCCGACGGCACGCGGCTGCGAAAGGCGAAGCTCCGCGGCCAGGACTCGAACGGGATGATCCTCGCCGAGGACGAGCTCGCGATCGGCACCGACCATGACGGGATCATGGTGCTAGCCGAAGGGATCACGCCCGGCACGCCGCTGCAGAGCGTCCTGCCGATCTCGACCGAGGTGCTGGTCCTCGAGATCACCCCCAATCGCCCGGACTGCCTCGGCATCTACGGCGTCGCGCGCGAGGTCCACGCCGCCACCGGGGCGCCGCTGGCACCGCCGCCGTGGGCTGAGGATCGCGGTAGCGCCGGGCCGGTGCAGGGAGCCGAGATCGCCGTCGAGGAGCCCGAGCTGTGCCGGCGCTTCACGGCCCGCGTGTTCGACGCGGTCAGGCTGGGCGAGAGCCCGCCGTGGCTCAAGGCGCGCCTGATGGCTGCAGGCCAGCGGCCGATCTCCAACGTCGTCGACATCACCAACTACGTGATGCTGCTGAGCGGTCAGCCGACACACGCGTTCGACCTCGACCGGGTCGCCGGCGCAAAGCTGCGCGTCCGCCGCGCCCACCCCGGCGAGCAGGTCACGACGCTCGACTCTCAGATCCGCACGCTCGACGAGCAGATGCTGGTGATCGACGACGCCCGCGGCCCGACCTCGATCGCCGGCGTGATGGGCGGCGAGCGATCCGAGGTGACCGCCACCACCACGCGGGTGCTGTTCGAGGCGGCCAACTGGGACGGCGCCAACATCCACCGAACATCGCTGGCGCTGGGGTTGCGCAGCGAGGCCTCGACGCGCTTCGAGAAGCAGCTGCAGCCCGAGCAGGCGATCTGGGCGCAGGCGCTGGCCGCGCAGCTGCTGGTGGATCTCTGCGGCGCGACCCTGCGCCCGGGGACGATCGACCTCGGCGGCCCAGGGAGCCCGCCGGTGACGATCCGGCTGCGTGACGCGCGACTGCAGTCGCTGCTCGGTGCCCCGGTCAGCCGTGAGCGCAGCGCCGAGATTCTGGAGTCGCTCGAATTCACGGTTAGGCGGGCGTCCGACGGACTCGATGTGACCGTTCCCGCCTTCCGGCGCGCCGACGTCACCCGCGAGGCGGACCTGATCGAGGAGATCGCGCGGCTCGACGGCCTCGACCGGATCCCGGCGACGCTGCCGGCCACACGCAGATCCGCGGCCGCCGCCCTGGCGGTCGGCGGCGGCCGCGCCGCCGGCGGCGTCCATGGACGGCTGACGCCCCGCCAGGCGCTGCGCCGGCGCGCGGCGGACACGCTGGTCGCCCAGGGGCTCAGCGAGGTCGTCGGCTGGAGCTTCGCCGGGCGTGACGATCTGGAGCGTCTGCGGTTGCCCGCTGAGCAGGCGGTCGCCCTCGCGAACCCGATGTCCGCCGAACAGGCGCATCTGCGCACCGTGCTGCTCGGGTCGCTGCTGGACGTCGCTGCACGCAACCGCGCCCACGGCGCCGGGGCGCTGGCGCTGTTCGAGGCCGGCGCCGTGTACCTCGCGGCCGCTGGGCACGACCGCGAGGGCGACGGTGGGGGGGACCTGCCGCACGAGCCCCACCATGTCGCCGCACTGCTGTGCGGCCCGGTGCGCCCGCCGACCTGGCGCGTGAACGACCCGCCGGCAGCCGACTTCTTTGCGGCCAAGGGCGTGATCGGAGCGTTGCTCGACACACTCGGCGCCGATTGGGAGCTACGCCGCGGCGAGGCGCCGTTCCTGCATCCCGGGCGCTCCGCGAGCGTCCTGGTCGGCGGCGCGCAGGCCGGCTGGCTCGGCGAGCTGCACCCGAGTGTCGCGGCACGCTGGGACCTCGATGACACGGTCGCCGTGTTCGAGCTGGACCTCGACAGCGTTGGTGAGCCGCCAGTCAGTCGCTATCGGGATCTGACCAGCTTTCCCGAGGTCCGGGAGGACCTCGCGGTCGTCGTCAGTGAGACGGTGACGGCCGCAGAGGTGCTGGCGGTGGTCGCGAAGGCCGGCGCGCCGCTGCTTGCCGCCAGTGAGGTGTTCGATGTCTACCGTGACCCTGAGCGGCTCGGTGAGGGCAATGTCTCGCTGGCGCTTGCGCTCTCCTACCGCGCCGGTGACCGGACGCTGACCGACGCCGAGGTGGCGGCGCGGCGTGAGGCGATCGTGGCCGCCCTCGAGCGCGAGCTGGGGGGGAGGATCCGTGCCTCATAGCGTCGCAGTGTTCGGCGCGGCGGGGTATACGGGCGCACTCACCGCGCGCCTGCTTCACCGCCATCCGTCATTCGAGCTGGAGTTCCTCACGGCCCGCACCGATGCCGGCCGCCGGCTCGACGAGCTCTATCCCCATCACCGCGTGCCGCTGATGCTCGAGGAGCTCGACCTTGACCGCCAGGGTGAGCTCGAAGCCGCCGTGGTCGCCTACCCGCACGGGGCCGCCGCACCGCTGGTCGCAGAGCTGCGTCAGCGCGGCGTCAGGGTCGTCGACCTGAGCGCGGACTTCAGGATCCGGGATCTCGACACCTACCAGGAGTGGTACCGCGAGCACCCCGCGCCTGAACTGATCGAACAGGCGGTGTACGGATTGCCCGAGCTCTACCGCGAACAGCTTCGCGGTGCCGAGCTGGTCGCGAACCCCGGCTGCTACCCGACCGCGACGCTGCTGGCGCTGGCGCCGCTGGCGCGCGCCGGCGTGATCGCCGACGTGATCGTCGACGCCAAGTCCGGCGTCTCCGGCGCCGGCCGCGCGGCGAGCGACAAGACCCATTTCGTCACGGTCGACGAGAACGTCAACGCCTACGGGGTCCCGCGCCATCGCCACACGCCGGAGATCGAGCAGGAGCTGGCTGCGCTCGGCTCGCCGGTGCGGATCACGTTCACGCCGCATCTGCTGCCCCTGGACCAGGGCGAGCTCGTCTCCTGCTACGTGACGCTCGCCCCGCAGGCGGCGGAGCTCGATCTCGACGCGCTCTATCACGACGCCTACGACGGCGAGCCGTTCGTCGAGCTGAGCCTCACCCCGCCCGGGGTCCGTGATGTCCGTGAGACGAACATCTGCCGGATCTCCGTGCACCGGGACGAGCGCACCGGCCGCGTGATCGTGTTCGGGGCGATCGACAACCTGTGGAAGGGCGCCGCTTCCGAGGCGGTCCAGAACCTGAACCTGATGTTCGGGCTCGACGAGGGGGAGGGCATCAGTTGAGTTTCTTCAGCTCCCGATGGATCGAGGTTCCCGAGGGCGTCGCCGAGGTTGAAGCCGGCGGCCTGCCGAAGGGCTTCCGCGCCGCCGGCGTCGTCTGTGGGATCAAGCCCTCGGGGGTCAGGGACCTGGCGCTGCTGCTCAGCGACGAGCCGCAGACCACCAGCGCCGCGCGGTTCACCTCATCCGGCGCCCAATCGGCGCCGGTGCTGCTGACCAGGCAGCGCACGCGGCTCGATGCGCTGCGCGCGGTTGTGGTCAACTCCGGCAACGCCAACGCCGCGACCGGCAACCGCGGGCTCGATGACGCCGCCAAGATGCAGGGAGGGGCGGCTCAGGTCTGCGGGATCGAACCCGACCAGGTGGCGGTTGCGTCAACCGGCGTGATCGGCGTGCCGCTGCCGATGGGGCCGATCACGCGCGGAACGCTCGCCGCCGGGCGCGAGCTGCGTGCCGACGGGGATCTGGACTTCGCCGAGGCGATCCGCACGACCGACCTGTTCGCCAAGCGCGTGACGCTCGACGTCGCCCTGTCAGGCGGCAGTGTCCGCCTGAGCGCGCAGGCGAAGGGCGCGGGAATGATCTCGCCTGGCTTCGCGACGCTGCTGGTGTTCGTGCAGACCGATGCGATCCTGTCCGCTGAAGAGTGTGAGCTGCTGCTCGGTGTCACCGTCAGGCGCTCGTTCGAACGGGTCAGCGTCGATGGCCAGCTGTCGACCAGCGACACCGTGATCATGATGGCGTCGGGCGCCGCCGGCGTGGCCGTCGAGCCGGAGACCGACGATGAGCGCCGCTTCGGGATGGCGCTTGACAGCACCCTGCGCCAGCTCGCGCTGATGCTGGTCCGTGACGGCGAGGGCGCCCGACGCGTCGCGCGCGTGGTCGTCCGTGGCGACGAGCGCGTCGTCGACCGGGTGGCGCACGCGGTCGCCGACTCGCCGCTGGTGAAGACCGCGCTTTACGGCGGCGATGCCAACTGGGGGCGGATCATCCAGGCTGTCGGGGCGGCCCTGCCCGGGACCGCGCCGCTGGCGGTCGAGATCACGATCGAGGGGATCAGGGTCTGCTCCGGTGGGGCGCGCGTCGATCACGACGAGGCCGGCTTGAAGGCCGCCGTTGAGCGCGACGAGGTGCAGTACGAGATCGAGGTCCCAGGTGAGGGTGGCGAGACCGAGCGGTTCTTCTCCGACCTCGGGCATGAGTACGTGACGATCAACGCCGACTACACGACGTGAGGTAGCACATGCGCGACGTCGGGACACTGCTGGAGGCACTGCCCTACATCCGTGAATTCCACGGCAAGACGGTCGTGATCAAGTACGGCGGCGCCGCAATGGTCGACGCGTCGCTGAAGGAGGAGTTCGCGCGTGATGTGGTTCTGCTCAAGTACGTCGGGATGAACCCGGTGATCGTTCACGGGGGTGGCCCGGAGATCACCAGCTACATGGAGCGCCTGGCGCTGCCGGTGCAGTTCATCGACGGGTTGCGGGTCTCCGACGAGGCGACCGTCGAGGTCGCCAAGATGGTGCTGGTCGGCAAGGTCAACAAGGACATCGTGCTGCTGATCAACCGCCACGGAGCACCGGCCGTCGGCCTCTGTGGCGATGACGGCCTGCTGTTCCGTGCCGCACGCCTGGCCGCGCCGAGTGGCGCCGACATCGGCTTCGTCGGACGGATCGAGCGCGTCGACGTCGACGTGCTCAACCACATCGCACAGGATTACATCCCCGTCGTCGCCAGCGTCGGCGCCGACGGTGAGGGCCGCTCCTACAACATCAACGCCGACGCCGCGGCCGGCGCCGTCGCGAGCGCGCTGGGGGCGCACAAGGTGATGTTCCTGACCGACGTCTCCGGCTGGCTGCGCGACCCCGACGATCCCGACAGCGTCGTCTCGGAGACCTCCGCCCAGGATCTGAGCGCGGCACTGCGCGATGTCGGCGGCGGCATGCGGCCGAAGCTGGAGGCGTGCCTCGAGGCGGTGCGGGCGGGGGTCAGCTCCGCCCACATCGTCGATGGGCGTGTCCCGCACTCGCTGCTGCTGGAGCTGTTCACCGACGCCGGCCATGGGACCAAGATCACGGCGCATGGAGGGCGGTCGTGACGCTCGAGGAGCTGCAGGCGCTGGAGCGCGACTACGCGATCGGCACCTATGTGCGCAGCCCGGTGCAGTTCGTGCGTGGCTCCGGCTGCCTGCTGTGGGATGAGCACGGCAACGAATACCTTGACTTTCTCGCCGGCATCTCGGTGCTGAACGTCGGCCACTGCCACCCGCGCGTGGTCGCCGCCGCAACCGAGCAGCTCGGCCGGCTGACGCACGTCAGCAACCTCTACTACACCGAGCCGGCGCTGCGGCTCTCGAAGGCGCTCGCCGACAGCTCGCTGGGCGGCAAGGTGTTCCTCTGCAACTCGGGCGCGGAGGCCAACGAGGCGGCGATCAAGCTCGCGCGTCGCGCGAAGCCGCGTGGGCAGATCGTGGTCGCCCGCGATGCCTTCCACGGCCGAACCTACGGGGCGCTGTCGGCGACCCCGCAGGAGTCCAAGCAGGCGCCGTTCGCGCCGCTGGTGCCCGGGTTCGTGGTCGTCGCCAAGGACCCGGAGGCGATCGAGCAGGCCGTCGGCGCCGACACCGCAGCGGTGCTGATCGAGCCGATCCAGGGTGAGAGCGGGGTTCAGATCGTGCCCGACGATGTCCTGCTCGCGGCGCGCGCAGCATGTGACCGCACGGGGGCCGCACTGATCTTCGACGAGGTGCAGACCGGGATGGGTCGCACCGGGACGCTGTGGGCGTATCGGCAGACGCCGGTCGTGCCGGACGCGATCACGAGCGCCAAGGGGCTCGGCGGCGGCCTCCCGATCGGTGCGCTGATCACCGGTGAGCGTCTCGCCGATGTCCTGCAGCCCGGTGATCACGGATCGACCTTCGCCGGCGGCCCGGTTGCCTGCACGGCCGCGCTGAGCGCGATCGAGATCTGTTCGGATCCGGAACTGCTGCAGTCAGTGGTGGAGCTCGGCGAGCGCTTGCGCCACGCGCTCGCAGAGCTGCCGGGGATCCGTACGGTCCGTGGCCGTGGGCTGATGGTCGGCTTCGACCTCAACGGTGGTGTGAGCGCGCCGGAGCTTGCCCGCCGGGCGCTGCTCGAGCAGCGGCTGGTGCTCAACGCGACCGGTCCGGCGACGATCCGCCTGGAGCCGCCGTTGATCGTCAGTGCCGCTCAGATCGACGACGCCGTCGGCCGGCTGGCTGGACTCGGGCTGTGAGCACGCGTGAGCTGATCGCCGCCCGCGCGCCCACGGCGGAGGCGATCGCGCTTGCGGTGCAGGCGGACTTCGAGGTCGAGGCGGTGGAGGCAGCTGAGCGTGATCGCGTCTACTACGACACCTTCGACGCGCTGCTGCGCGCCGGCGGGCGCTCGCTGGTGCACGAGCAGGGAGCGCTGTCGCTGCTCGATCGCCGGACTCACGAGACACTCGCCGCCGAGCCGGTCGCGCAGGCGCCGAGCGAACCGGTGCTCGGGCTCGACCTGCCGGAGGGCGCGCTGCGCAGCGCGGTGCTCGACGTGATCGACGTCCGGGCACTGCTACCGCTGGTTCGCGTGTTTGAGCGCACCGAGCCGTTCCGGATCCTCGATTCGCTGCAGAAGACCGTCGTGCGCGTCAGTGTCAGCTCGCCCTCGCTGCTCTCGGTGCACGGGACGCAGACGCCGCTGCAGGTCCGCCTGCGCCTGCACTCCGTGCTGGGCTACGACGAGGAGCTCGAGCGGGCCGCGCTGCTGCTGGCCGGTCCGCTGCGGCTGACCGAGCCGCAGGAGCCGCTCGTCGACGAGGCCCTTCGCGCCGCCGGCGTCCCGCCTGAGGGTCACAGCGCCAAGGTCGACGTGCCGCTGGCGTCCGATCAGGCGGCTGACGTGGCCGCGGCGAAGGTTCTCCGGCGGCTGCAGGAGGTGATGGACGACAACCTCCCGGGCACGCTCGCTGACACCGATTCGGAGTTCCTGCACGACTACCGGGTCGCGGTCCGACGCACGCGTGCGGTCCAGCGGGAGCTCGCCGGTGTGTTCGAGCCCGGCGAGCTGGCAGCGCTGCGGGCTGAGTTCCGCTGGCTCCAGCAGTCCACCGGTGATGCGCGTGACCTCGACGTGTATGTGCTCGGGTTCGATTCGCTGCGGGAGCTGCTGCCGGAGTCGATGCGCCCGGACCTCGATCCGCTGCTGTCGGTGCTCCGCGGGCGCCGGCTGATCGCCAGGCGGGAGATGACGCACGCGCTTCGCAGCGCGCGCGCCGAGCGTGTCCGCGCCGACTGGGAGCATCTGCTCGAGGGCCTCGTGGAGCAACCGGTCGCCGATCGGCCGTCCTCCAAGAGGCCGATCGGCGAGATCGCCTCCAGGCGGATCAGGAAGGTGTACCGACGGATGCTTGAGATGGGCGCGGCGATCGACTCCGACAGCCCGCCCGCGGATTACCACGAGCTGCGCAAGAAGGGCAAGGAGCTGCGCTACCTGCTCGAGCTGTTCGGGGTGCCGCTGCACGACGAGGGGGTCGTCAAGCCGATGATCAGGGCGCTCAAGGGTCTGCAGGACGTGCTCGGCCGCCACCAGGATCGTGAGGTCCAGATCGCGTCGGTTCGCTCGCTGACCGAGGAGGTGTCGACGCTGCCCGGCGGAGCCGGCGCGCTGATGGCGATGGGCGTGCTGATCGAGCGGTTGGAGGCAGACGCGGCCGCGGCCCGGCGCGAATTCGCAGAGAGCTTCGCGACGTTCTCGTCCGTTGAACAGCGCCGGCTCGTGAAGCGGACGTTCGCATGAGCTCCGTGCTCGCGACCTACAACATCAAGGGCGGGGTCGGCAAGACCTCGGCCGCCGTCAACCTCGCCTATCTGGCCGCGCGCGACGGGCACCGCACGCTCGTCTGGGACCTTGACCCGCAGGGCGCCGCGACCTACCTGTTCCGCGTCGTTCCGAAGGTGAAGGGCGGCGGGCGCAAGCTGCTGCGGTTGCGCTCGCCCGTGCAGCGGCTGGTCAAGGGCACCGATCACGAACACCTCGACCTGCTGCCCTCGGACTTCTCCTACCGCCACCTCGATCTCGCGCTCGATGCGTTTCGCAAGCCGACCGAGCGGCTGACGCGCGTGCTGGCGCCGCTGCGCGGCGAGTACGACTACATCTTCCTTGACTGTCCGCCGAGCATCTCGCTGGTGTCCGAGAGCGTCTTCCGCGCCGCCGACGCGCTGCTCGTGCCGGTGATCCCGGCGACGCTCTCGGCACGGACATTCGACCAGCTCGCCGCGCTCGCCGACGAGGACGGCTGGGGCGGGGGCGGTGGTGGGCCACAGGTGCTCGCCTTCTTCTCGATGGTCGACGTGCGCCGGTCGCTGCATCGCACGGTGATGGCGCGAATGCGTGAGATCCGCCGGCTGACGATGCTCGGCGCCGCGATCCCGCAGGCCGATGAGGTCGAGCGGATGGGGGAGGAGCGCAACCCGGTGGCCGTGTTCGCGCCGAACAGTCGTGCAGCGATCTCCTACCAGGCGCTCTGGTGGGACGTGCAGCGCCGGATCGGGGCGCCCCGCACGCGGCGCCAGAACATGCGTTGAGTTCTGGCGCATAAGTCACCCGGGCCGGCTCGGTTGCCGATGGGACCGGTGACCTATCTCGAGGGAATACCCACGCAAGAAGCCGCGCATCGATGCTTCTCGTCATCACGATCGCCCTGTTCGTCGTCGCCGTGAGCGCCGGTCACTACCTGCTCGTGAGGCGGCGCCTGCCGCTGGCCGCCGTGTGCGCCGTCGTCGCCGCGGGCCTGGGCTGGTTCGCGGTGCATCAGATGGACGCGACCTTCCCGAGCCTGCTCGCCCAGCACCTGACGTCGTTCGGCCTCAGTGCAGTGCAGCTGATGCTGGCCACGGCCGGGGCGTGCCTGCTGATCGGCTCGTTGCTTCACCGCCGCTGAGCTTCCAACGCCGACCGGTCCCACGCGCGCGGCGCGGGCCGCGCCTGCCGAATACCCTTCGCTGATGCCCAGCGATCAATCGGAGGTCACAACCGCCTCCTATCAGGCGGAGCCGGCCGACGTGCACCGCGTCCTGCTGCTCTACAGCGGCGGTCTCGACACGAGTGTGATGCTGAAGTGGATCCAGGACCAGTACGACGCCGAGGTTGTCGCGCTGACCGTCAACCTCGGCCAGCCGGGCGAGGACTACGAGGTCGTCCGTGGCAAGGCGCTCGCGATCGGCGCGGTCGAGTGTCACGTCGTCGACGCGCGCGAGGAGTTCGCGCGTGAGTACATCGCGCCGGCGATCAAGGCCAACGCGATCTACGGCCTCGGCTACCCGCTGTTCACCGCGCTCGGGCGGCCGCTGATCGCCAAGCTCGCCGTCGAGTACGCGCGGCGGACGCTCTGCGACACGATCGCCCACGGCTGCACCGGCAAGGGCAACGATCAGGTCAGGATCGAGGCGACGATCGCGACGCTCGCGCCCGAGCTGAAGGTGATCGCGCCGGTCAGGACGTGGCAGATGGGCCGCGACGAGGAGGTCGCGTACGCGCGTGCAGCACGGTATCCCGGTCAAGGGCGGCAGCGAGGTCGCGCCGTATTCGATCGACGACAACCTCTGGGGACGCTCGAGCGAGGGGCGCTGGATCGAGGATCTGGCGATCGCCCCCCAGGACGATGTCTTCCAGCTCGTGACACGTCCCGAGGACGCGCCGGACGAGCCGGAGACGGTCACGATCGCGTTCGAGCGAGGTCTGCCGGTTGCGCTCGACGGAGAGCGGCTCGACGCTCGTCGCGCTGCTCGAGCGGCTCGCGATGATCGGCTGCCGGCACGGCGTCGGGATCGTCGACCACATCGAGGACCGGATCGTCGGCCTCAAGGTGCGTGACATCTACGAGGTGCCGGCCGCGGCGATCCTGCTGCCCGCCCACGCCGAGCTCGAGCGGCTCGTCGGCACGATCCACCAGAACCAGTTCAAGACCGCGCTCGATCAGAAATGGGCCTACCTCGTCTACGCCGGTCTGTGGTGGGAGCCGCTGCGCGAGGACCTCGACGCCTACATGAACGCGGCCAACGAGCAGGTCAGCGGCGAGATCGCGGTCAAGCTCTACAAGGGGTCCGCGCGCGTCGTCACGCGCAGCTCCCCGAACGCCGTCTACGACGCCCAGCTCGCCACCTTCTCCGAATCCGGAGGGCTGTTCAAGCAGACCGCCTCGCCCGGATTCATCGACCTCTGGACGCTTCAGTCGCGGATGGCCTGGCGCGTGCGCCACCCGGACGGGGAGTAGTGCGCCACCCGGACGGGGAGAGTGCGCCACCCGGACCGGGAGTAGTCCGCAACCTGCGAACGAAACGCGTAGACGAGGTCGGACGCGGGCGCCACATCGTCCGCGCCGGTGCCTATCCTCGGTTGCCCCGATGAGCCACGCCTGCGCCCACCTTCACGTCCACTCCGAGTACTCACTGCTGGATGGGGCGGCCAGGATCGAGCGCCTGGCAGAGCGTGCGGCTTCTTTCGGTCAGCCGGCGCTGGCGCTGACCGATCACGGAGTCATGAACGGCTCGGTCGAGCTCTATCAGGCGTGTCGCAAGCATGGGATCAAACCGATCCAGGGTTGCGAGGTGTACGTGGTCGACGATCACCGCAAGCGGGTTCAGGGACGGATGCGCTACTACCACCTGACCCTGCTGGCGGAGAGCGCGGTTGGATACCGCAACCTCGTGAAGCTCTGTTCGGCCGGCTTTCTGCAGGGTCTGCAACGCGGCAAGCCGTTCGTCGACGCGGAGTTGATGGCGGCGCATTCCGAGGGCGTGATCGCGCTCACCGGCTGCCTGCAGTCCCGCTTCTGTCAGGCGCTGGTCGGCGATCGCCCGCAGGAGGCGCGCGCCGCCGCCGATGAGCTGCTGTCGATCTTCGGCGAGGACAGCGTCTACTTCGAGGTGCAGAAGAACGGGATCCCCGAGCAGGACAAGGCAAACGAGGGAATCGTCAGGATCGCACGGGAGCTGGGGCGCCCCTTGGTCGGCACCGGTGACGTGCACTACCTCGGCCGTGAGGATTTCGAGCATCACCGGGCTTTGCTGTGCGTGCAGACGAAGTCGACGCTGGCGGCGCCGAAGCTGACCTTCGACACCAACGAGTTCTACCTGCGCTCCAGCGAGGAGATGGCGTCGGTGTTCGCGGAGTGGCCCGAGGCGCTCTCGAGCTCGCTTGAGATCGCGCAGCGATGCGACGTCGAGCTCGAGCTCGGCCGCCAGCTGATCCCTCGCTTCGATTGCCCGGAGGGTCGTACCGAGGGCGACTACCTGCGTGAGCTCGTGTTCGCGGGCCTCACCCGGCGCTATGGCGACCCGCCGCCCGCGGTGGCGGTCGAGCGGGCCGAGTACGAGCTCACGGTGATCGAGAAGATGGGTTACAACGCCTACTTCCTGATCGTCTGGGACTTCGTCAAGTACGCCAAGGATTCGGGCATCCCGGTCGGACCGGGCCGCGGGTCGGCCGCCGGGTCGATCGTCGCCTACAGCCTCGCGATCACCGATGTCGACCCGATCCGCTACGACCTGCTGTTCGAGCGCTTCCTCAACCCTGAGCGGGTGTCGATGCCCGACATCGACATCGACTTCTCGGTCCGCGGGCGTGACCAGGTGATGCGCTACGTGACCGAGAAGTACGGCAAGGAGTCGGTCGCGCAGATCGTCACGTTCGGCAAGATGTTCCCGCGCGCGGCTACGCGCGACGCGGCGCGCGTCCTCGGCTACCCGTATGCGCTCGGAGACAAGCTCGCGAAGCTGATCCCCGATCCGGAGCAGGGACGCTCGCCAAGCTTCGCCGACTGCCTCGCGCCGGGTCAGCCGCTGGCGGCCGAGATCGAGCGTGACGCCGAGGCGGCAGCGGTGATCGAGGTGGCGCGCGGCCTCGAGGGGATCGTCCGCAACTCGTCGATCCATGCCGCGGCTGTGGTGATCGCCGACCGGCCGCTGACCGATATCGTGCCGCTGCAGCTCGCGGACTCGAACAAGACCGACGAGAACGGTGACCGGATCTACCGCACGGTGACCCAGTTCTCGATGAAGCCGGTCGAGGACATGGGTCTGCTCAAGATGGATTTCCTGGGGTTGCGCAACCTCGACGTGATCGAGGACGCGCTCGACATCGTCGAGCGCTCGACCGGCGCCAGACCGGACATGTCCTCGCTGCCGCTCGACGATCCCAAGACCTACCAGATGCTCTCCCGGGGCGAGTCGATCGGAGTGTTCCAGTTCGAGTCCGAGGGGATGCGTGAGGCGCTCAAGAAGGTCAAGCCGACCGAGTTCGACGACCTGATCGCGCTCAACGCGCTGTACCGGCCGGGGGCGATGGAGCAGATTCCCGACCTACGCGCGCGGCAAGCACGACCCGGAGTCGATCTCCTATCCGGATGAGCGTCTGCGCCAGATCCTGCAATCGACCAAGGGCGTGATCCTCTACCAGGAACAGGCGATGCTGATCTCGAAGGAGCTCGCCGGCTTCAGTGGTGCCCGCGCCGATGACCTGCGCAAGGCGATCGGAAAGAAGAACCGGGAGGCGATGGCGAAGCTGAAGCCCGAGTTCGTCGACCGGCTGCCGGGCGTCGGGCACGAGCGAGGCCGTGATCGAGTTCATCTGGTCGACGAACGAGAAGTCAGCCGACTACAGCTTCAACAAGTCCCACGCCGCCTGTTACGGGCTGATCTCCTACCGAACCGCATGGCTGCGCGCCAACTATCCCGCCGAGTACATGGCAGCGCTGATCTCCTCGGTGATGGACACCAAGGACAAGGTGCCGTTCTTCGTCGCGCAGGCCGAGCAGATGGGCATCGGGATCCTGCCGCCGGACGTCAACCTCTCCGACCATCAGTTCGTGGTCGTCGACGGCAACATCCGCTTCGGCCTCGACGCCGTCAAGGGTGTCGGCTATGCGGCCGTCGAGGCGATCAAGCGCGCGCGTGAGGACAAGGGCCCATTCGTCGACCTGTTCGACTTCTGCGCCCGGGTCGACAACCGCGCCGTCAACAAGAAGGCGATCGAGGCGCTGATCAAATGCGGCGCGTTCGGCTCCACCGGTGCGAGCCGCAAGGGGATGCTGGCGGTGCTCGAGCAGGCCCAGGCCTCGGGTCAGAAATCCCAGCAGGACGAGCAGATCGGGCAGGGTTCGATCTTCGACCTGTTCGGTGACGGCAACGCCGGCGGCGCCGCACCCGTGGTCGCGCCGCGTCACGCTCCAATCCCCTCAGCGGAGTTCGACCGCACCGAACTGCTCGCGGCCGAGAAGGAGTCGATCGGATTGTTCGTCTCCGCGCATCCGCTCAAGGAGCTGAGCGCGGCGATGACGGCGGCGACCGACTGCAACCTCGGGGCGGTCGGTGAGCGGCGTGACGGCGATTGGGTGACGGTCGGCGGGATCATCAGCCAGGCCAAGAAGCTGCGGACCAAGAAGGGCGACTCGATGATGTTCGCGACGCTCGACGACCTCGAGGGGTCGGTCGAGCTGGTCGTGTTCGCCAAGACGCTCGAGGAGAGCGGTGAGGCACTCGTCAACGACGCGATCGTCTTGGTCCGCGGGCGCGTCGACCACAAGGACCAGGCCAGAACCTGCGTCGTCGTCCAGAAGGTCGACCGGTTCGAGCCGACCGCGGAGGAGGTCGACGTGGCCACGGCGCGAGCGGCGGCGGAGGCCAAGGCAGCCGGAGGGCCGCTGCGGATCAGGCTCGACGCGGCCGCGCTGCCGGTCACGGCGCTCGGTGACCTCAAGGACGTGCTGGCCGGCTTCCCCGGGGAGTCGGATGTGGTGATCGAGCTGCGGACCAGCCGGGGCGAGCGCCGGCTGCAACTCGGTACCGACTTCCGCGTCTCGCGCAGTGCCGGGTTGCAGGCCGAGCTCTCGGCGCTGCTCGGCGCGGCGATCCTGGCGCCGGCTCCGGGCGGCGAGCGCGCCGGCGCGGCCGTCGCCTGAGCTCAGCCCTGCGGGCGGCCGTAGTCCTCAGCTCAGCCCTTGGACGACACGTGCTCCGTGGCGCTCCATGGACCGCGCCAGGTGCCGAAGCCGCTGACGAGCCGCTGCGCCTCCGCGGGTCCCCACGACCCGGGCTGATACGCGTACACGGGCCCCGGCACATCCAGCAACGGCTCGACCACGCGCCATGACTCCTCGACGCTGTCCTGGCGGGTGAAGGCGCTGCCGTCCCCGACCAGCGCTGCGTTCAGCAGAACCTCGTACGGCGTCGCATCCTCGCCACCCTCGTCCGCGAAGTCCATGTCCAGCTCGACCTCCTGCGGCCCGGCCCGGTCGGCTCGGTGGGCATCGAGGACCATTCGGATGCCGGTGGACGGATCGATCCGGATCACGATCTGGCTCGGTGCCGGTCGGCGGTCGGTGGAGGGTATGAACGCCAGCCGCGGCGGGTGCTTGAAGACCAGGCGGACCTCGGTCTCCTTGGTTGCGAGCTTCTTGCCGGTACGGATGAAGAACGGCACGCCGGCCCAGCGCCAGTTGTCGATCTCAAGCCGCAGCGCCGCATAGGTCTCTGTCTGCGAGTCGGGCGCGACGCCGTTGATCTCACGGTAGCCGTCGTACTGACCGCGGACGTAGCGCTGTGGCTCGGCGTCGGCCATCGATCTGAACACGGCGAATTTCGCGTCCTTGAGCGTCTGCGCGTCGCCGCCGGCCGGGGGCTCCATCGCGGCCGCGGCAACGAGCTGGAACAGGTGGTTGACGACCACGTCACGCAGGGCGCCGACCGGGTCGTAGAAGTGGCCGCGGTCCTCGACGCCGAACGGCTCCGCCATCGTGATCTGGACGCAGGCGACGTAGTTGCGGTTCCAGACCGGCTCGAGCATCGTGTTCGCGAAGCGCAGATACAGGATCTCGGTAAGCCCCATCTTGCCGAGGAAGTGGTCGATGCGGTAGAGCTGGGACTCGTCGAGGTGGCGGTGCAGAGTGCGCGCGAGCGCGCGAGCCGAGGCGAGGTCGTGCCCGAACGGCTTTTCGACCACGATCCGCTGTCCGTTGCTGCACAGATGCTGGTGGGCCAGTCCTTCGATCACCGCCGCGAACAGCGACGGCGGGATCTCCAGATAGAACGCGGGGTTGACGTATGGCGTGAGGACCTCCCGCAGGCGCTCGTACAACCTGGCGTCAGCGAATTCGCCGGATACATAGGAAAGCCTTGCGGCGAAGCGTTTGAACACCGATTCATCGAGTGGTTCGCCGCACTCCTCAATCGCCATGCGCGCGTGTTCGCGGAGCTGATCGACGGTCCAGTCATCGGAGGCGACACCGATCACGGGGCAGTTCAGCAGGTGCCGGCGCTCTAGCCGGTAGAGCGAGCGCAACGTCATCTTCCGCGCCAGGTTGCCGCTGATGCCGAATACCACCAGCGCGTCCGCCGGGCGGGTCGCCATCGAGTCAGCTTCCCGGGTGGCGCTCACCGCGGGAAACCTACCGGTCGCCGGCTGATTTCGCGCGCGCCGCCTTTCCGCGCCTACGCAGTCTGGCCGCGAGCTTGATGTCCTGCGCATCGACGGCCCCGTCCGCGCTCCCGGTCTCCAGCACGCACACCAGGGTCTCGAACCGTGGCTCGGACAGGAATGCGGCCAGGCCCTGCTCGCCGAGCTCGCCCTTGCCCGGCGCTGCGTGGCGGTCTCGGTTGGAGCCCAGCGCCGTCAGCGAGTCGTTCAGGTGCAACGAGTGGAGCCGGTCGAGGCCGGCCAGGCGATCGCACTCATCGAGCGCGGTGGCGAGACCGTCGGCGGTGCGGATGTCATACCCAGAGGCGAGCAGGTGACAGGAGTCCAGGCACAGGCCGACGCGGGGGTCACCGCCGCACGCGTCGATCAGCCGCGCAAGCTCATCGAACGAGCGTCCCAGCGTCCCGCCGGCGCCGGCGGTGTCCTCGAGGTGCAGCTGGCAGCGCTCCGATTCAGCCAGAGCCGCGACGATCAGCTCGCCGGCCCGGGCGATCGCGGCACCGGCATCTTCGCCCTTCGCCGAACCGGGGTGAAGGACGACGCCGGTCGCGCCGATCGCGTCCCCGACCCGTAGCGACTGGATCAGCGAGGCGAGCGTCTTCTCCCGGATATCCGGGTCCTCAGAGGCGCAGTTGAGCAGGTAGACGGCGTGGATCAGCACCGCTTTGACCGGGCTCTGCGCGAGTGCCTCGGAGAACGCGGCGAAATCCTCCTCGCGATAGACCGTCGGCCTCCACATCCGCGGCGACTGGTTGAAGATCTGGATCGAATCTGCGTTGAGCTCAGCCCCGCGCTCGACGGCTCGGGAGAGGCCGCCCGCCGATGAGACGTGCGCTCCGATTAGCATGGCGGTTCGATCTTCATGCGCGTTCGCTTTGCTCCATCCCCGACCGGGGCGCTCCATATCGGCGGCGCCCGCACCGCTCTGTACAACTGGCTGCTCGCACGCGGCCCGGACGCGACGGGGCAGAAGCCCGCCGGAACGCTGCTGCTTCGGATCGAAGATACCGATCGTGAGCGTTCGACCCCCGAGAACGTCGAGCAGATCCTCGATGCACTGCGCTGGCTCGGGCTCGACTGGGACGAGGGGCCGGTCTTCCAGTCCGAGAACGCCGAGCGCCACGCGCAGGCGCTGACGCAGCTGCTGGAGCGTGGACACGCCTATCACAGCGACGCCACCGCGGAGGACGTCAAGGCCTACAAGCAGCTGCACGGCTCCGACCGCGGTTTCCGCGGAGCTCCGCAGGCATCGGGCGCCGTGCGTCTGCGGGTCCCCGACGAAGGTCACACGCTCGTGGACGACATCATCCGCGGAGAGACCGCGTTTCCGAACTCGACGATCGACGACCCGGTGATCGCCCGGGCCGATGGGTCGGTTCTCTACAACTTCGCGGTGGCGGTCGACGACCTCGATGCACAGATCACGCATGTCGTCCGCGGCGAGGACCACCTTTCGAACACGCCCAAGCAGCTGCTGGTGTTCGAGGCGCTCGGCGCGCAGCCACCGCGCTACGCCCACCTGCCGCTGCTGCACGGACCCGACGGCAAGAAGCTCTCAAAGCGCCACGGCGCCGCCTCGGTGCAGGAGCTCCGCGCCGCGGGCTACCTGCCGGAGGCGGTCGACAACTACATCGCGCTGCTCGGGGCGGGCTTCGCCGCCGACGAGGAGCATTTCAGCCTGGACGAGCTCGCCGAGCGGTTCCGGCTCGAGCGCGTCTCGAAGAACCCGGCGGTGTTCGACGAGCGCAAGCTGCGCCACATCAACGGACGCCACATGCGTGACCTCGGCCTCGACGAGCTGACCCGCCGGCTGGAGGAGTACACCGGGCGTGACGGCCTGCGTGACGCCGTTGCGATCTCCGCCGAGAAGATCCAGACGCTTGCCGACTTCTGGCCGCTGGCCGGCTTCCTCTTCGACGGCCCCGCCGATGATCCCGCGGCGTTCGCGAAGGTGCTCGGCCGCGACGGGGCTGCCGAGACGCTCGCGGCCGCACGTGAGACGCTTGCGGGTGTCGAGCCGTTCAGCGCCGAGGGTGTCGAGGCGGCTCTGCGCGGCCTGGTCGCAAGCCGCGCGCTGCAAGCCGGCCGAGGTATTCCAGCCGGTGCGCGTGGCGATCGCCGGCGGCACCGTTTCGCCCGGGATCTTCGAGAGCGTCGCGCTGCTCGGGCGCGCTGAGACGCTTGCACGGATCGACCGCGCCCTGGAAAAGCTCCGAGATCAGCCCTGAGCGGTCAGCCCCCCGCCGAGCCGGCGCGCGGGCACTCAACCACACTTCGACAAATGCCGATACGTCATCGGGCGCTATCGCACAAGGACAGTGTTTCGCGCCCACGCAATTGCGCACTCACCAATCGAGAATGAGCGAGACAAGATGGCGACAGCAGCACCGGCTCCGGCGATGACGACCCCAACCGATCCGTACGCTCCGCGCGAACGTCGGCATAACGAGGGACACGGCCGTCGCCTCACGCAGGCGTTCGAGGCCCTCGAGGCGTTCCCGGTGATGACCGAGTCACGCAATCGGGTGATGCGCCTGTTTGAGGGTGGTGATCCTTCGCTCTGCCGACATCGTCGCCGCCGTCGAGGGCGACGTCGCGCTCGTCGATCGCCGTGCTGCGACTGGCCAACCAGGTCGAAGGCCCGTCACGGGGTCGCGTGGAGAGCGCTGTAAAGGGGGTGGAGGTGCTGCAGCCGGCGGCGATCCAATCGATCGTCAGCCGCGCCAGGACATACGATTTCTTCGAGCGCACCGCCGTCTGGCAGACGATCCCGGAGCGCTTCCGCCTGCATGGCGTCGCGACCCAGCGCGCCGCCGACCGGCTCGCCACGCGAGATCGGCTACGAGCACCGCGATCGGCTGATGGTCACCTCGCTGCTGCACGACATCGGCAAGCTGGTGCTCGTGCACGCCTACCCCGGCTACCCGCGCCAGGTGCACGGCGAGGCCCGCACGCCCGAGGACCGCCTGCAGCGAGAGCGGCTCGAGCTCGGCGTCGATCACGCTCTGGTCGGCGGCGTGCTCGCTCGCCGCTGGGGACTGCCGCGGAGCCTCGCGCAGGTGATCGAGCACCACCACGCCGATAACGGCGAGGGCGAAGCCGCGATCGTGCGGCTCGCCGACATGCTCGCCCACTATGTCCTCGGTGGCCAGGTGACGCCCTCGGAGCTGCTCTCGGCGGCGCGGGCGGTCGGTCTCAAGCCCGCCGATCTTCGCACCGTCATGTACGACCTGCCGCTCGCCTCGCCGGGAAGCCGGCCTCGGCAGATCGACCCGTGCCCGATGTCGACGCGGGAGGTCGATGTGCTCCGCCGGCTCGCCAAGGGCATGGTCTACAAGCAGATCGCGGGCGAGCTCGGGCTGTCGACGAGCACCGTGCGCACCCATCTGCACAACGTCTACGGCAAGCTCGGCGCGATGGACCGCGCCCAGGCGGTCCTGATCGCCACCGAGCGCGGCTGGATCTGAGCGCTTGAGCGCTGCGGCTGCCGCTCAGCTCCGCGCGCGAACCAGGTCGGCGGCCTTCTCGCCGATCATGTAGATGCAGACCATCGGGTTGACGGTGATCATGCTCGGGAAGATCGAGCCGTCGGCGATCGTCAGCCCGTCGATCGCCACGCACCCGCAGCGTCGGATCGACCACCGCCATCTCGTCATCGGCCGCGCCCATCTTGCACGTTCCGAGCGGGTGGTACACCGTGTGGTGGACGGCGCGCCCGTAGCGAGACAGTTCCTCGTCGCTCTTGAGCTCCGGCCCCGGGGCGATCTCGCGCTTGATCCAGCTCTTGAACGGCTCGGTGGCCGCCACCTCGCGCGCGAGCTTGAGTCCGTCGACGATCGTCTGCGCGTCGTACCCGTCCTCATCCATGAAGTAGCGGAAATCGAGCGCCGGCTTGATCTCCGGATTGCTGGAGAGCAGCCACATCCGCCCGACCGCGCGTGACCGCGGGATGTTCGGGGTCATGCACATCGCGTTCTCGGGCACCGGGTAGCCGAGCCGCTCGGTGTTGAACGTGAACGGGATCTGGTACGTGTGGAACATCAGGTCGGGTCGCTCGTCCAGGCCGAGCCGGTTGACGAACATACGCAGTCGGATTCCATCGTCGTGCCGGGCGGCATCGGGCGGACGATCTCCCAGAGGATGATCGACTCGGGATGGTCGATCAGGTTCTCGCCGACCCCGGGCAGGTTGTGCTGCACCTCGATCCCGAGCGCACGCAGGTCGTCGGCGGCGCCGATCCCGGACAGCATCAGCAGCCGCGGCGTGTCGATCGCACCGGCGCTGAGGATGATCTGGCGCTCGCCGCGGATCGACGCCGGCATCGGTGGTGACCGAGACCGCGCGTCCACCCTCGAGATTGACCCGGCGCACCCAGGTCTCGCAGCATGATCGTGAGGTTCCCCCGCTTGCCCATGATCGAGTGCAGGTACGAGACGCTCGAGGAGGAGCGGACCCCGGTCTCGGGGTCGTAGCCGACATCGTCGAAGCCGGCGCCGTCCCGGAACGGGGCCGCGTTCCAGTCGGGGTTGGCCGGTACGCCGGCTGCGGCGGCGGCCGAGGGCACCCAGTCGTGCAGGAGCGCGTTGCGGTCCTTCTCGGCGACCAGTTGGTGCTTGGGCAGCAGCCGTTGGTAGTAGGTGTCCATCGCATCCGCCTCCCAGCCGGCGGCGCCACGGTGGACCCAGTCCGCGAAGTCGCCCGGAAGCGGCTTGAACCAGATCATCGTGTTGTGCGAGGAGCAGCCCCCGAGCACGCACGCGCGCGAGTGCAGGATGTGAGCGTTGCCCCGTGGCTGGAGCGTCGTCGTGTAGCCGAGGTCAAGCGGGCCCTCCAGCACCGAGAGCCAGTTGTGCAGCTGCAGCACGCTGTCGTTGCCGATGTCGCTGGGACCGGCCTCGATCAGGCAGACGCTCACCGAAGGGTCCTCGGACAGCCGCGCGGCGACGACCGCCCCGGCGGTGCCGCCGCCGACGACGACGTAGTCGTAGCTGCCCGTCTCCTGGCTACTGCTCATCTCTGCCTCCTTTGGTTCGCGGTCCAGCTCGGCCGGCCTCCCGGTCAGCACTGGCGGGCCGGTTGGCGCGGTAGTCCGAGCGTAACCGCTGAACCCGGTGCCAGGTGAAAGATTCCCCCGGCCGTCCCTGCATCGGTAGCGGGCCCGCTCGGAGTGGTGCTTGGAGCGATCGCGCGGCACAACGGGAGCAGCCGGGTCGCCGGTTCGGCTGGAATGTTTCCCGGACGCGCACTAGGATCGCTCGATGCTGTCGATCACATCCAAGTCGCCCTACGCGGTCCGCGCGCTGGTGGAGCTGCACACGATCGGCGGGATCGACCCCGTGCCGATCGCCGAACTCGCTCGCCGGGGCGATATTCCCGTTCAGTTCCTGGAGCAGCTGTTCGCGTCACTGCGCCGCGGCGGCATCCTGCGATCGCAACGCGGGGTGAAGGGTGGCTACAGCTTTGCCCGGCCCGCCGACGAGGTGACCGTGCTCGACGTCGTCGAGCTGCTCGACGGGCCGCTCGGTCAGGGCTCCACCGGAGTCTTCGCCGACGCCAGCGATGCCGCCCGCACGGTGCTCGCCGAGTCGACGATCGCCGACGTGGCCGAGGCACGCGCGCGTGCCGCCGGCACGGCGATGTACCACATTTAGAACGACGGGTGACCCGCAGCCGGCAGTCGTAGCGATCGCATTCCCTACGGTCGGAGGTCGTTTGCGTCAAGTCTGTGACGCCGGTTGTCGATGGATCGCTTGACGGAAAGTCAAACCGCTGGGCTCGGGTAGCCCCCTCGATAGGAAGGGAATCTCCCTTATGTCTGGTCGCGTGCAGCGCGTCCTTGGGATCACGCCGCGGTCCGACGGTGGTCACGCACGCTGGTCGAGGGCTCTGTGTTTGGCCGGCGCGATCGCCAGCCTGTCGTTCGCGACCTTCGGGCCGGCGGTTGCGCCCGCGACAGCGGACTCGGCGACCGCTGTGGACCTCGGTCAGGCGGCCAGTTATGCAGTGTTGAGCGGAGCATCGGTTGGCAACACCGTCAGCGCCGTCGGCGCTCCATACACCACGCTGCGAGGCGATCTCGGTGTGATGGCGGACACGCAACCGACGGGCTTTCCGCCGGGTGTCGTCACCGGGGCAACGCGGGTCGGTGACACGGTCACCCAGGCCTACACTGATCTTACGGCGGCCTACAACGATGTCGCCGGCCTGACGGGCGGGACCGTAATCGCAGGAGATCTGGCCGGTTCGACGCTCGGCCCCGGCTTGTACTCCGCGGCCGGTGCGGTGTCCGACACCGGCACGGTGACGCTTGATGGGGGCGGCGACCCGAATGCCGTGTTCGTGTTCCAGGTCGGCGGTGCATTGAACATCGCGGCGGGAGCGCAGGTGATCTTGACCAATGGCGCCCAGGCCGCGAATGTGTTCTGGCAGGTCAACGGCGCGGCTGCGATCGGCGCGAGCGCCACGTTCACGGGAACGTTGATGGCACTCGACGCGATCGCGGTAGGTGCCGACACGGAGGTAAACGGCCGCGCCTTGGCTCTCGATGGCGCGATCTCGCTCAACGCGAACGAGTTCTACAGCAACCCGCCCGTCGTCACGATCACCGGCGGAGCCACATCGATCGGGAACGACCCGACTCCTACGATCAGCGGTACGACTGATGTCGCGCCGCCAGAGATCGTCACCGTCACGATCGCCGGGCAGACGCTCACCGCGACTCCCACAGGTGGCGAATGGTCGGTGACCTCGGGGCTCATCGCGAACGGCACTTACGCCGTTACCGCGTCGGTCATCGATGGCGCCGGGAACCCGGGGAGCGCCACCCAGCAGTTGACCGTCGATACGGTGCTGCCTGTGATCACGATCGACGGCGGGTCGTCGGTGCTAACGAACGACCCGACCCCGACGTTCGCCGGTACCAGCGATGTAGCGCCCGGGACGATCGTGACCGTGACCGTCGGTTCGCAGACACTGACCGCGCTCGTGCAGCTCCCCGGAACCTGGAACGTGACCCCGACTGCACTGAGCGACGGTACCTGGACGGTGACCGCAGCCGTGACCGATCTTGCCGGCAACCTTGGGAGCGCGACCCAGCAGCTGACGGTCGACACCGTCGCACCGATCGTGTCGATCACGGGTGGCGCGACCGCGCTTACCAACGATCCAACCCCGGAGATCTCCGGGACCGCGAACGTCGCCGCCGGCACGACCGTGACCGTGACCCTGGCCGACCAGACGCTCACCGGGACTGTCCAGGCCGACGGGACCTGGACGGTCACCGCTGCCCTGCTCGCTGACGGCCCGCACCGAGTCGTGATGTCGGTCACCGACGCCGCCGGGAACACCGCCAGTGCGACCCAGACCCTGACGGTCGACACCGTGGCGCCGATCGTCACGATCAGCGGCGGGGCAACGGCCTCTACGAACAACCCCGACCCGACGATCACGGGCACCTCCAACGCTACGCCTGGCACGATCGTCACGGTCTCGATCGCAGGGCAGACGATCACGACACTGCTTCAAGCCAACGACACCTGGAACGCCACACCCGCGCCGATCGGCAACGGCACGTGGACGATCCTCGCCACCGCGCCTGACCCAGCCGGCAACATCGGAAGCGCCCAACAGGTCCTCACCGTCGCCGCCACGGCATCCACCGGCCCGACCGGCCCGACCGGCCCGACCGGTCCCACCGGCCCGACCGGTCCGACGGGTTCGACCGGTCCGACGGGTTCGACCGGTCCGACGGGTTCGACCGGTCCGACGGGTCCGACGGGTCCGACGGGCCCGACCGGTCCCACCGGCGCGACCGGCGCGACCGGCGCGACCGGCGGTACCGGTCTGACAAATGCCGGCAGTCGCCTTACGTTGCGGCTGTCAGCCGGCAGCTACAAAGACATCCGTGGCAGGCGGATGCGGGTCGAGTTCATCCTCAGCCGCCCCGCTCGCGTGACCGTCACCCTGATGCGTCGCGGGAAGGCTCTCGCCCAGCTCAGCGCCACAGACCGAAAAGCCGGTCGCGGGTCGCTCTACTGGAACGGCAAGATCAAACAGAACTTCGCCGCGAGAGGCTCCTACACGATCATGATGCGAGCAATCTCGCCGGCGGGCGCGACAGCGACCGACGCGGCCGGACTACGCATCACCTGACCGATGCTCTGAACCGTGACCCGCCGCGGGGCGGAGGTCCGCAGAACGGCCGCTTCGGAGTATCCCGGGCGCCGAGCGTTTGCTTTACGAGCTTGAGCTGGGAGATCCAACGCTGACTGTCGATGCTAGATGCAAGGTCGCAGGAGACGGGGACCGTTCCCCAATCAACACGGGCGTCTTCCGGCCGCGATCAAGGAGTATCCGATGCGCCGCTTTACACACCAGACCCCAAGGCTGAAGTTACGAACTGCCGCGGGCAAGAAGCATCTCGCCTGCCGCAGTGGTATCAGGAAGGGAGCAGGTCTGGCGTCGATCGCCTCGCTCAGCTTGGTTTTCGCCGGCAGCGCTCAGGCCGCCAATCCGCCCGTGAATCTTGGGTCGTCTTCCAGCTTCTCGGTTCTGGCGGGCTCGACGGTGACCAATACCGGCCCGACGACGATGTTTGGCGATCTCGGCTTGGATCCAGGCTCGGCGATCACCGGCGCTCCACACGCGCTGGGCGCGACTTACGTTGACGATGCTGTTGCGCTGAGCGCGAAGAACTCGCTGGTCACCGCTTGGACGGACGCCGCCGGGCGGCCGGCGACGGTATTGGCCAGCGCTGATCTCAGTGGCGAGAGCTTCACGCCCGGCGTCTATGACGCCTCGTCCTCGTTGCTGTTCTCGGCGGGCGATGTCACCCTCAATGCGGAGGGCAATCCCAACGCTGTGTTCATCTTCCAGGTCGGCAGCTCGTTGACGACTGGCTCGGCGACGAAGGTTCTCCTCACGAATGGGGCGCAGCCGTGCAACGTCTTCTGGGAGATCGGTGCATCCGCGACGCTCGGAACCAACTCGACGTTCGCCGGGACCGTGATGGCGTTGACGACGATCACCGCTCAGACCGGCGTCACGCTCGATGGGAGACTCCTCGCCAGAAACGGCGCGGTGAACCTGGATACGAACACGATCACCACCTCGGCATGCGCCGCAGGCACCGTTGGCGGTAGCGGCGGCGGCACCACAGGGACCGGCGGCACGACAGGTACCGGTACCGGTACCGGTACCGGCGGGTCCGGTACGAAGGCCAGCCCGACATCCCCGACAGCACCCAAGAAGACCTCGACCAGCCGAAGCAAGGCGGCCAAGAAGCACGCCAAGTCAGTTGCGGCGAAGAAGCGCGCCAAGAAGCACGCGCGCCACGTGCACCCTCGCCCACCGAAGAACAGCCGCTCGTTCACGGGCTGAGATCGCTGATCGACATGACAACCATCATCCAGCGCTCTTCCAAGACCGGCGCCTCGCGCCGGTCTTGGAACGCAGGCCGAATTCCAGCAGTACTCGCGTGCCTGCTCGCATTTGCGTGCGCGTACAGCGGACTGACTGCCGGCTCCGCCGCAGCCAGGACCGCACACTCGCATGTCCAACCAACACAACGACTCGCAGTCCTGCTCTACGAGCACCTGGCCCACCGCTCGCCTCGCACTAACGCCCCGGTGGTCATCTCGATGCCGGCGCATACACCGATAACCGGCGAACAGACCACGCTTCCCGTGATCGGGCAGGCAACCGGGCGCGGCGACCGACACTGGCTGAAGGTGATGCTGCCCGGACGCCCAAACGGCTCAACCGGCTGGATCGAACGAGGCGGTACCAACGAAACGCAAACAGGCTGGCACATCGTCGTGAACCTCGCCCGCCGCCGCGTGTGGGTCTACTTCCACGGTCGCCTGCAGAGAACCTTCCAAGCTGTCGTGGGTAAACCTTCAACACCCACCCCCACTGGCAGCTTCTTCGTCCAGGAAACCGTGATCATGCCGGCCAGCGAAGCCGGCGGCCCATTCGCGCTCGCGACCAGCGCCCGCTCGGACGTGCTCCACAACTTCAACGGTGGGCCGGGCCAGATCGGGATCCACGGACGCGACGGGCTCGGCGGGACGCTCGGAACCGCCGAATCTCACGGCTGCGTTCGCCTGGCCACCCCAGAGATCACCTGGCTGGCGGCACGCATCGTACCCGGCGTGCCCGTGACCATCCACGGATGACCCCGCGGCGCTGCGCGATCACCCGGCTGCTGCATCGCTGAGCGCCGTGAACTGCTCATCGGTCAGCTCCAGGCGCGCGGCGGCCAGGTTGTCCTCCAGGTGTGCGACCGACGAGGTGCCGGGAATCGGGAGCATCACCGGCGAGCGCTTGAGCAGCCAGGCGAGCGCGAGCTGGGACGCGGTCGCCCCCTGCTCCTGAGCGATCCGCTCGAGCGGCCCGCCTGGGTCTGCGAGCCTCCCGGTCGCGAGCGGGAACCAAGGGATGAACCCGATGCCGTTCGCCTCGGCGTGCGCAAGCAACGGCTCTGCCTTTCGGTTGGAGAGGTTGTAGAGGTTCTGAACCGAGACGATCGCGGCGTGCCGCTGTGCCTCGGTCAGCTGCTCGACGCTGACCTCGGACAGGCCGATGTGGTGGATCAATCCCTGCTCCTGCAGGCTGACGAGCTCGCCGAGTTGCTCGGCGAGCGGCACCTTCGGATCGATCCGGTGCAATTGGTAGAGCTCGATCCGCTCCAGCCCGAGGTGGCGGAGGCTCAGGTGACACTGCTGGCGCAGGTACTCAGGCCGGCCCACCGGGCTCCAGATGCCGGGCCCCGACCGCGTCAGACCCGCCTTGGTTGCGATCACGAGCTCATCCGGATACGGGTACAGCGCCCGGCGGATCAGCATCTCGGAGACGAACGGCCCGTAGGAGTCGGCGGTGTCGATCAGCGTCACTCCGAGCTCGACGGCCCGGCGCAGAACCCGGACCGCCTCCTCAGGGTCGGCCGGATCGCCCCACACACCGCGCCCAGTGAGCTGCATCGCACCGTACCCGAGGCGGTTGACGGACGTCTCGCCGCCGATCGCGAATCTGCCTGAGCCTGAAACGAGCGTCGCTGTCATCTGGTCTCCATCAGCCGCCTTGATCTGCCCTGGTGACTGTACCCGGGTGGGCGCGCGGGCAATCGCGCTTGATGCGGGCCCGGTCGGCGCGAAATGTTGGTCTCGATGATGGGCTAAGTGATCGCTTAGGTATTCTTGAAGCGGTCACCGGATCGGTGCAATGTCCATCCGGGAGGAGTGAGATCGGTTCGCGGAGGTCGTTGGGGCTTCGTGTTCCAGGAGGTTGCGAGATGGTCGTTTCCGGCGTCGTCGACGCCACCCAGGATGTTGTGATCAACTGGCTGAGGGACGGTCGGCGATTCGTCCAGGCATTGCTGATCGATGTCGAGGGCTCGGCACCGCTTCCCGTCGGCGCGATGCTCGTCGTCGACGAGGATGGGGCACTCGAAGGGTCGATCACGGGTGGCTGCGTCGAGAGTGCCGTCGTGCACGAGAGCGAGGCGATCCTCGCCGGACAGCGCGGGGCCGGGATTCTGACCTACGGGATCTCGGACGAACTTGCCGGGACGGTCGGGTTGATGTGTGGCGGAACCGTTCACATCTTCGTCGACGAGCTGAGTGCCGAGGCGCGGCGCACCGAGTTGGTCGCACTTCAGGCGCGGGCGGACGGCAAGGAGGTTGCGATTGCAACTGCGCTCGACGGCGACGCAGCCGGCGCAAGGCTGGCGATCATCGACGACCAGGTCGTGGGGTCGCTGGGTGCGAGCATGCTGCTTGACCACAACGTCGCGCGCGAAGCGCGCGGATTGCTTGAGGAGGGCAAGACGGCGCTGCGCCGCTTCGGCCAGGATGGCGCGACCCTCGGCGACGAGTGTCCAGTGCAGATTCGAGCCTACGCTGCCTCGCCGAAGATGGTGATCGTCGGTGCGATCGACTTTTCTGCCGCGATCGCGCCTGTTGCATCGCAGCTCGGGTTCGAGGTGACGATCTGCGATGCCCGCGACCGGTTCGCGCGTTCAAGCCGCTTCTCATCAGCCGCGCACGTGAGGATCGGCTGGCCACAGGAAGTGTTGCGTGAGATGACCCTGGGACCGCGCGACGTCGTCCTCGTCTTCACTCACGATCCGAAGTTCGACGAACCGGCGCTGCTGGCCGCGCTTCGGACCGCCGCTGGTTACATCGGCGCGCTCGGGAGTCGCCAGACGACCGCCGACCGCGAGCAGCGCCTCCGCCACGCGGGCGCCACCGACGAGCAGCTGGCGAGGATCCATGCACCCTGCGGTCTCGACATCGGCAGCCGGACTGCCGAGGAGACGGCGATCTCGGTGCTGGCGGAGATCATCTCCAACCGAACGCGACGCGCGGCGGTGCCGCTGCGCAATGCCGAGGGTCCGATCCACCCACGGGAGTCAGCCGCATGAAGCCGCGGGTGCGACGGCGGCGATGATCGGTCACATGCAAATGGCCGCGAGTCACAGCTCGATGCCCGGCATGAGAATGCCGACCGGGGGTATCGGGGTCGGTGCGGCGCAGATCCTGCCGCCATGGCTGGCGGCGGTCTGGGTGATGACGTTCGCTGCGATCCTCGTGATCCATCTGCGCCACGCCGTCGAGGAGGAGGGCGAACGTCGGTTGTGGCACTCCGGACACGTCTTGATGGCGATCGGCATGTTGTTCATGTACGCATCGTCATCGGTCGATCACCTCGCGGCGTTCACCGGCTTCTGGCAGCTCGTATTCGGTTGCGCGACGCTGACGATCGTCGCGCTGATGCTGGGACGATCGCTCGGGCGCCGGGCCCTCAGCCCGTTGTGGCCACTGATGGCGATCGATATGGCGGCGATGGCCTACATGTGGTCCGGCGGTGAGTTCGTCGCTGCGATCACATGGCTGCTCGTCGCCTACTTCCTCGCTCAGTCCGTGCTGTGGTCGCGCGACTGGATCCGCACCCTCGACGAGCAGACATCGCCGGGAGCGGTATGGAGTTCGGCGGGCGGCGTCGCCGCGGCGGCTGCCGCACCGCTGATCTGCCATCGTGATCTACGCATCTCGATGTGCGCGATGACGGTCGGCATGGCGTACATGCTGATCGCGATGCAGCTCTTGATCTGACCCGGTCAGCCGTCTGTGCCGCCGCTCGGCAGACCCGCGGCGACAGAGCTCCACAACGTCACGTGAGGACGGGCGTGCACCTTGGCCGACGCGGCTCCGGCGCGACCGCTGGAGATCGCCTGGGTGGCCTCGGCGCTGGTCGCAAAGCGCTGCAGAGCGAGCGCCGCCGGCAGCGCGCGACCGAAGCCGAGCGTGCTGGCGTGCCAGAACTCGACCAGTGGGGTGCCACGGACGTCGATCCGGACGAGCGCTCGCCGGCGGACCTCCTCCAGCACCGCGTGCGCGAGCGCGACCACGATCCCATCGCCGGCGACGGCTGCCGCGATCGCCGCGGCGTTGCTGGTGTAGGCGGCCACATTGGTCGGCTCGATTCCGGTGCGGGCGAACAGCAACCCTGCCCCGGTGGTCGGATCGAGTTCAGGCGGACCGAGCAGCCAGCGTTCGCCTGCCAGCCTCGCCGGTGCCAGCGCCGTGGCGCCGGCGAGAGGGTGCCCGGGCGCGGCGACGACGACCAGGCGCGTGCGCAGGAACGGCACCGTGGCGATCGTCGCGGCACTCTCCGAAGCGGGAGCCGGACCCAGCACGATGTCCGCGCGGCGGCGCTCGAGCACGTCGGCTGCGGACCTGCCGGGCACGGATTCGATCTCCACCTCCAAACCTGCTTCCTTGGATGTGAACGCGTCGACCAGCGGACCGACATGCTCCGCCACCACACTGCTGACGGCGATCTGCATCAGCTGCGGCTGCCCGGCCGTGTCGGGGACCGAGCGGCGTGCCTGTTCAGCCAGCCCGAGGATCTCCGAGGCCAGCGCCGCCAGGCGGCGTCCCCCGGAGGTCAGGGCGATTCCGCGTCCCTCGCGGATGAACAACTCGTCGCCGAGCTCCTTGCGCAGGGCGGCGACCGCGACCGAGACTGCCGGCTCGGTGACGCCGAGTTCGGCGGCGGCCGCCTTGACCGAGCCCAGACGGGCGACGAGCACGAATGATTGCAGCTGGGCGAGGGTCATTTGGCCTAAGCGATCACTTAGCTTCAGTTGCGCATCTGGAGCGCCTAGTCTAAGAATGTTAGATACAGGGGCGATCCTCGCCGTCCGACGGGGCGGGGGTCGCGGTGACTGTCGAGGAGATGGAGCAGTGCAAGTTCCGGCACCATTCGAGTACGAGCGCGCGACCAGCGTCGAGCACGCGTTGGCATTGCTGGCTCAACTCGGCGCCGAGACTCGGCTCCTGGCGGGCGGCTACTCGCTGCTCCCGATGATGAAGCTGCGGCTGGCCAGGCCACAGTGCCTGATCGACATCGACGATCTGGCGGGCGAACTCGGTTATATCCGCGAACAGGACGACGAGCTTCGGATTGGCGCCATGACCCGGCACCGTGAGCTGCTTGAGTCGTCGCTGCTAGCCCGTCGCGCTGGGATCTTTCGCGACGCCGAGGTCGTGATCGCCGATCCGGTGGTCCGCAACCGGGGCACGATCGGCGGTGCTCTCTGCCAGGCCGACCCATCAGAGGATCTGAGCGCGGTCTGCGCGGCGGTCGACGCTCAGATGGTGATCCGCAGTCTCTCGGGCTCACGTACCGTCGATGTGCACGACTTCTACCAGGGGCCGTACCGAACCGCGGTCGCCGACGACGAGATGCTGGTCGAAATCCGGATTCCGGTGCGGGAGCACTCAGGCAGTGCATACGAGAAGGTGCATCGCCGGGTGGGCGATTGGGCGGTCGCCGCCGCGGGCACCGCGCTGACGCTTTCTGGAGGTGTGATCTCGGACGCGCAGATCGCGCTCGTGGCGGTCGGGGCGGAGGTCACCTCAGCCGCAGGCAGGAAGGTGCTCCTCGGCGAGGCGCCCACGAGCGAGTTGTTCGAGCGAGCGGGGGCGGCGGCCGCCGCCGCGTGTACGCCGCTGACCGATCAGCGCGGCTCCGCCGAGTACAAGCGCCACGTCGTCGGCGTGTTGGCGACCAGGGCGCTGCGCCGTGCGACGGCGCGCGCCGCCGAGGCGGTGGCGTGATGCAGGTGACGATGTCGGTCAACAACGAGGAGTACACGCGCGAGATCGAACCGCGGATGCTGCTCGTTCACTTCCTTCGCGACGACCTGCGGCTGACCGGCACGCATTGGGGATGCGACACCTCCAACTGCGGAACCTGCGTCGTGCTGATGGACGGCGAGCCGCTGAAATCGTGCACGCTGCTCGCGGCAACCGCCGCCGGCCACGAGATCCAGACGGTTGAGGGGCTCGAGATCGACGGCGTGCTCGATCCCGTTCAGGAGGGATTCAGACAGGAGCACGGACTGCAGTGTGGCTTCTGCACGCCCGGGATGATGATGACTGCCCGTGCGTTGCTGGACCGCAACCCCAACCCGACAGACGATGAGATCCGTGAGGCGATCTCAGGGCAGATCTGCCGCTGCACCGGCTACGCGACGATCGTTCGCTCGATCCGGTGGGCGGCTGAGCAAACCGAGGAGGAGATGCAGACATGCAAGTAGGTGTGAGATGACCGCCGCCGGCGCCTTGGCGGGGTGGCGGATCGGGATTCTGCTCGGGATCGTCGTGATCGCGATCGCCGCTGTGATCGTGATCGTGATCGTGCTGTTGGCGCGGCGAATCGCTCGGCAGGCCAGCACAGCTGTAACCGGGGTGGGTGTGGTGCAATCGCAGACGGAGGAGCTCGTCGGGGTGGCGAGGATCAACGACTCGGGCGTGCGGATCCTGCATTCGGCGCGCGCCCTCAGAAAGGTGGCGGTCGGAAAATGACCCTTGCGCTTGCCGCGACGACGGCACACACCTACTGGACGATCGCGCTCGTAATTGGATTGGTTGCGGCCCTGGCCGTTGCGATCCTGCTGGCGGTGCTGGTGAACACGGTCGGCAACATCGACAAGTCGGCCGCCAAACTGCTCGCGGTTGCCGGCAAGGTCGCCGGCAACACGTCGTACATCCCGCAGCTGCAGGCGACGGCGCCCGTGCTCGGACTGATCGTGGAGGAGGCTCTGGTGCAGGATGACTACATGAACGCCCTGACGGACGGGTTCGGTGGCAAGTGAGTACCACACACACACTCATCATCCTCAGCGTTGTGCTCGCGGTAGTCGTCGTCGCGGTCGTAGCGGTGGCGCTGATCCAGGTCCGGCGGGGCCTCGGGGCTATCTCTCAGACCCTCGCGACGCTCGCCGGCGCGCTCGAGGGCGTGGAGGCTGAGCACCTGCGCCCGCTGGAGCCGGCGGTGGTCGCTATCAACGGCCAGTTCGACACGATCCTCAGTGCGCTGCCCGGGATCGCGGCCAAGGCCGCGATCGTCGCTGAGAGGAGACCGCGATGATTCTGTATTGGATCGGTGCCCTGGTAGTGCTGCTGGTCGTCTTCCCGATCGTCGTTTACCTCCTGCGTGGCGTTCTGGAGGCTGCCGCCGGAATCGTGCCCAGCGTCGACCGGATCGCAGCCGCGGCCGTCGCGGGCTCGAAGGACCTGGACGCGGTACCGCTGCTGCTGACCACGCAGGACCAGGTCATCAAGACGGTCGAAACGGTCGCCAACTACGGCGGCTCGCTCGACGTGATCCTCGACGACGCGTGATGTGAGAGGAGACAACCATGCCAGCACCTGGAATAGTCCTTGCCCTCGCGGTGGTTCTGATCGTCGCCGCGCTCGTCTACTACCTACTTTCGACGATCGTTGCGCTGCGACGGATCGCAAGCGGTCTGGATGAGGCGATCAGCGGCGTCGGAGAGCTGATCGAGAAGAGCGCTCCGGTCAACGAGGTCGTCAACACGATCAACGCCCACCTCGACGCCGCCGTAGACGCGCTGGAGGGCCTGCTCGTCAAGAAGGCCGGCCTGCGCGATGCCGTCGGTCTGATCGACGGCCTCTACCCGGGCGCGGCCGCGGACGGCCTTCGCAACTTCCCGGACTCCGAGAAGATCACACCGCCTCGCATCTCGGAGGTCTATACGCGCGGCACGTTGACGCTGGCGAGGCTCGGTCGGGAGGCGCCGATCGCCGCAGCCAGTCCGGAGGGTCCGGTGCTGCGGCATGTCTTCCGCAGTGAGGAGGCAACCCGGGCGCTCTACACCGACATCCGGCAGGACCGCCCGGAGAAGCTCCCGAAGTCGCCCGTGATCGGCAGCAACGCTCCGGTCCAGTACGAGCCGAGCGAGACGCCCGGCGTGCGACCGCAAATGCCCGCAAAGCAGGGCTGAAATGCGACTGCGCTTCAATACGAAAGGAAGATCCTGATGCAGACTCCGGCGCGGTTTGAGTATGAGCGTGCGACCAGCATTGATGGTGTGATCGCGTCGCTCGCCAAGCTCGGTCCCGGTGCGCGTGTGATCGCCGGCGGGCACAGCCTGCTGCCGATGATGAAGCTGCGCCTTGCCAACCCAGAGCACCTGATCGACATCAACGATCTCGACGAGTTGTCCTACATCCGGCACGAGGGTGACGTGATCAGGATCGGCGCGCTCACCAGGCATGTGGAGCTTCTGGAATCCGAGCTGCTCGCCGAGCACTTTCCGGTGTTCCGTGACGCCGAGGAGGTGATCGCCGATCCGGCCGTGCGCAATCGAGGAACGATCGGTGGTTCGCTCTGCCAGGCCGATCCGGGCGAGGACCTGTCCGCGGTCTGCTCGGCGTTGAAGGCTAAGGTGGTGATCCGCGGCCCGCGTGGTGTGCGGACGATCGGACTGGGTGAGTTTCACGTCGGACCCTATGTCACGGCGGTCGCAGCGGACGAGATCCTCACGGAGGTGCAGTTCTCGCTGAGGCCGGGATGCGGGAGTGCTCACGAGAAGGTCGAACGGCGCGCCGGCGACTTCGCGATCGCGGCCGCGTCGACCGCCGTCTGGATCGACGGCGGAACGATCAGGGACGCCGGCATCGCGCTGAGCGCTGTCGGTCCAACCACGATCGAGGTGTCCAGGGCGCAGGAGCTGCTGCGTGGAGCACAGCCGTCCGAGGAGCTGTTCGCCAAGGCCGGGGAAATCGCTGCCGAGGACTGCTCGCCCGGCGCGGACGGTCGGGGCCCGATCGACTACAAGCGCCACCTAGCGGGCGTCCTCACCAAACGCGCTCTGCGCCGCTCGAGCGGCTCGCGCGCTCCATCAGGAGGCCTGATCAAGTGCAGATCACAGTCAACATCAACGGCGAACAGGTATCGCGGGAGGCCGAACCGCGCACGCTGCTCGTTCACTTCATCCGTGATACACCAGGTTTGACGGGCACGCACTGGGGGTGCGACACCTCCAACTGCGGCGCTTGTGTGGTGCTGATGGACGGCGAGCCGGTGAAGTCGTGCACGACCCTCGCGGCGATGGCCCAGGGTCACGAGATCCGCACCGTCGAGTCGCTCGAGGTCAACGGTCACCTTGACCCGGTTCAGCAGGGATTCCATGAGCTGCACGCGCTGCATTGCGGCTTCTGCACGCCGGGAATGATGATGACGGTGCGCGCCCTGCTGAACAAGAACCCCGACCCCAGCGAACACGAGATCCGCACTGCGATCTCAGGCGGGATCTGCCGCTGCACCGGTTACAAGAACATCGTGGCTGCGGTCCGCTGGGCGGCCGAGCACGAGGCCACGATCAGTCAGGAGGCATAAGCATGGCCGTCACAGAGAACCTGCCCAGCCCCAGCCAAGAGCGGCCGATCGGCTTCGGCCGTCTGAAGCGCAAGGAGGACGCGCGGTTCATCCGCGGCAAGGGCACATACCTGGACGACATCCGCCTACCCGGGATGTTGCACGGGGCGATCCTGCGCAGTCCATTTGCCCACGCAAAGATCCTCTCAATCGACACCTCGGCGGCGCTTGCGCTTCCGGGGGTGGCGGCCGTCGTCACCGCCAAGGATCTTGAGACGCTGGGACTCGCATGGATGCCGACGATCTCCTATGACACACAGGCGGTCCTGGCCGGCGACAAGGTGCGCTTCCAAGGCCAGGAGGTTGCGTTCGTGATCGCCACCGACGAGTACATTGCACGCGACGCGCTGCCCTTGATCGAGGTCGATTACGAGCCGCTTCCGGCCGTGGTCAACGCCCGCAAAGCGCTCGACCCCGACTCGCCGCTGATCCGCGACGACAAGGATGGTCAGCGTGACAACCTCGCCAGCCCTCTCTGGGAAGCCGGCGATGAGGAGGCCGCAGACCGCGTGTTTGCCGAGGCGGACATCGTCGTCGAGCGCGACATCATCTACCCACGCTGCCATCCCGCGCCGCTTGAGACCTGCGGGATGATCGCCGACTTCAATCCGAACACCGGCCAACTGGACATCTATAACGGCAATCAGGCGCCGCACGCGCACCGCACCGTGTACGCGCACGTCGCCGGACTCGCGGAGCACATGATCCGGATCCGCTGCAATGACATTGGCGGCGGCTTCGGTAACAAGGTGCCGGTTTACCCCGGCTACGTGTGCGCGATCGCGGGATCGATCGTCGCCGGGGCTCCCGTCAAGTGGATCGAGGACCGCTCGGAGAATCTGATGTCAACCGGCTTCGCCCGTGACTACATCATGAACTCGCAGATCTGCGCCAAGGATGGAAAGATCACCGGCCTCAAGGTCGATGTGATCGCCGACCATGGCGCGTTTGATTCGACTGCGCAGCCGACCAAGTTCCCCGCTGGGTTCTTTCACATCTGCTGTGGCTCCTACGACCTCGACGCCGCCCACGTGAAGGTCAAGGCGGTTTACACCAACAAGGCGCCAGGCGGGGTCGCGTACCGATGCTCGTTCCGCATCACCGAGGCGGTCTACCTGGTCGAGCGGATGGTCGGCGCGCTCGCGCTCGAGATGGGGACCGACCAGATCGACCTGCGGATGCGGAGCTTCATCGAGCCTGAGCAGTTCCCATATGAGACGACGACCGGGTGGACCTACGACTCCGGCAACTACGCCGAAACGATGCGCGTCGCGATGGAGCTCGCCGGCTATGACGATCTCCTGCGCGAGCAGAAGGAAAAGCGTGCACGCGGGGAGTTGATGGGAATCGGTGTTTCGTTCTTCACCGAGGGCGTTGGCGCCGGGCCGCGCAAGCACATGGACATCCTCGGCTTGGCGATGAACGACGGCGCGGATCTGCGCGTCCACCCGTCGGGCAAGGCCGTCGTCAGCCTCAGCGCCCAGACGCAGGGCCAGGGTCACGAGACCACGTTCGCCCAGATCGTCGCCGAGGAACTCGGGATTCCGCCCGAGGATGTCGAGGTGCGCCACGGCGACACCGACAAATCGCCCTACGGTCTCGGCACCTATGGGAGCCGCTCGACTCCCGTCTCGGGCGGAGCCGTCGCCGTCGTCAGCCGGAAGGTTCGTGACAAGGCACGTCTGATCGCGGCGACGATGCTTGAGACACGGCCCGAGGACCTGGCCTGGGAGAAGGGACGCTGGTACGTGAAGGGTGATCCCGCAAAGGGGGCGCTGATCGAGGAGATCGCCAGCCGCGCGTACAGCGGCGAGCCGCTGCCGGATGGAATGGAGGGCGGCCTTGACGCCCAGGTCATCTACGACCCGCCGAATCTGACCTACCCATACGGGGCGTACATCGCGGTCGTCGACATCGATCCCGAGACGGCGTACGTCACCGTCAGGCGGTTCATCGCGGTCGACGACTGCGGCGTGCGGATCAACCCGATGATCGTCGATGGCCAGATCCACGGCGGGCTGGCGGAGGGAATCGGGATCGCTCTGATGGAGCTGATCAGCTTCGACGAGGAGGGCAACTGCCTGAACGGCTCGTTCATGGACTATCTGATTCCGACAGCGCTCGAATGCCCGGACTTCGAGCTGGGCGAGACGGTCACCCCCTGCCCGCACCACCCGCTTGGCGCCAAGGGCGTCGGCGAGTCTCCGAACGTCGGCTCGCCGCCGGCGATCGTCAATGCGGTGATCGACGCGCTGCATCAAAGCCATGGGGTGACTCACATCGACATGCCTTGCAGCCCCGCACGGGTGTGGGCGGCGATGCAGGGCCGACCGGAGCCGCCGCAGTGATGGACCGCGCTCTAACCGAGCGCGCCAACGACCTCCGCGCGCATGGCGAGCCGTTTGTGACGGCCACGGTCGTGCGCGTGGAGCGCCCGACGAGCGCTCAGACGGGCAACGTTGCGCTGGTGCGCAGCGACGGGACGATCGAGGGCTTCGTCGGCGGGGTCTGCGCGCAGCACAGCGTGCGCCTGTACTCGCTGAAGGTGATCGAAACCGGCGAGCCGGTGCTGCTCCGGATCCTGCCGGACGGCTCCGCGGGTCTCGGCGATGAAGATCACGAGACCAGCGTCACCGCGGCGGATGTCACTGATCTGGCGCTCGCCGGCCACGAGATCTCGCATGAGGAGGGCACGGTCACGGTTCGCAACCCGTGCTTGTCGGGTGGGGCGTTGGAACTATTCCTGGAGCCGTCGCTGCCGATGCCGCGGGTGCTGGTCGTCGGCGAGTCGCCGATCGTCGGCGCGCTCAAGGCGATCGGCCTGCAGATCGGCCTCGATTTGCTCGCAACCGCCGACGAGACTGAGGGTAAGCTGACGCCGCGAGCCGGCGACCTGGCGCTGATCGTCGCTGCACATGGCCGTGGTGAGGTGGAGGCGTTGCGCGCCGGCCTCGAGGCGGGCATCCCATACGTCGGTCTGGTGGCGAGCCCGAAGCGGGGTGCCGCCGTGCTCGAGGATCTTCGCGCCGACGGCGTATCCGAGGAGCAGGTGGCGCGGGTCGACAGTCCCGCCGGGCTCGATATCGGAGCGCGGACGGCGGCCGAGATCGCGCTTTCGATCCTGGCCGAGGTGATCACGGTGCGCCGGCGTGACGCAGACCACGTCTCGCAGAGCGCCGGCGGTGCGGAGACGTTGAGCGTGATCGTGACCGGCGACGGCGCCGGCGGGCCGTTGATCGCGACCGACCCGATCTGCGGAATGACGGTGGTCGTCGTATCGGGAACGCCGTCGGCTGAGACCGAGGACGGACCGGCCTACTTCTGTTGTGAAGGTTGCAAGCTGACCTTCGAGCGCCAGCGGCAGCAGGCGTGAGCCCGCTCGGTGCCATCGGAGAGCCGAGCCAGGAGGTGGCTCATCTGGTTCCGGACGTTGAGACGCTCGCCCAGCGCCTGGCCGGGGTTGACTACCTGGTCGACGAGGGCCTTGCAACGTCGATCTTCCTGAGCCTACGACTGCCACAGCCGCTGCTGCTCGAAGGCGAGGCAGGGGTTGGGAAGACCGAGGCGGCGCGTTCACTCGCGAGGATCCTTGACACGCCGATGATCCGCTTGCAGTGCTATGAGGGGATCGACGCCGCGGAGGCGCTCTACGAGTGGAACTACCCTCGTCAGCTACTCGCGATCCGGTTGGCCGACAGCAGCGGCGAGAAGCTCTCCGAGCAGGACCTGTTCGGCCCCGATTACCTGATCCGCAGACCGCTGCTGGCTGCGCTGGAGCATCCCGGACCGCGCCCGGCGGTGCTGCTGATCGATGAGATCGACCGGGCCGACGATGACTTCGAGGCGTTCCTGCTCGAGCTGCTCGGCGAGGCGGCGGTGACGATCCCGGAGATCGGCACGATCCGTGCCACCCATCCGCCGATCATCGTCCTGACGTCCAATCGGACCCGCGACCTGCATGATGCCGTCAAGCGGCGCTGCCTCTACCACTGGATCGACTATCCGTCTGCCGAGCGTGAGGTCGAGATCATCCGACGCCGCGTCAAGGGAGCTTCCGAGACGCTCGCCGTGCAGGTCGCCGGCGCAGTCGCGCGGATGCGGGACTCTGACGTCCAGAAGCCGCCGGGGATCGCCGAGGCGATCGACTGGCTCGCCGCGCTGGGCCTGCTTGGCGTGGAGGTGTTGGACGAGAATGCGATCGAGCGCACGCTGGGATCCGTGCTCAAATACTCAGAGGATCAGGACGTGGTCCGCGCGTCCGGGTTGACGCAGCTGGTCACGAGCGCGGGATGAGTGCCTTCGACGTTGAGACCGTGCATCTGGACCTGCCGTCCCTGGCCGGGGCGTTTGCCCGCCGCCTACACGCCGCCGGCGTGCCCGTCACCGCAGAACGCTCAGCGCAGTTCTCCGCTGCGCTCGCCCTGGTGCGTCCGATCTCGCGGCGCCGTCTGTACTGGACCGCTCGCGCAGTGTTCGTCTGCGACAACTCGCAGCTGACCGCGTTCAACGCCGTGTTCACGGCGGTCTTCGGCGGTGCCGACGAGCGCGCAACCGAGGTGTCACCTGATGCCGAGACCGTGGCAGTTCCGCCCGACGAGCGCGAGCGATCAGAGCGTCGCCAGGATTCTCCAAGTCCGTCGCGACCCAGCGGCCTGCAGGCGTTCATCGGCCAGAATTACAGCTCGCGCGCAGACGAGCAGCGCGAGCCCCAGGACGTTGAGGTGCCCAGCGTGGCCAGCGGTGAGGAGCTCCTCCAGCACAAGCACTTCGACGCCCTCGAGCCCGGCGAACTTGCAGATCTCTACCGGATGATGGCGCGCCTGCAGCTGGCGACGCCCACACGACGCACCCGGCGTGCTCGGCGCGACCAGCGCGGCAAGAAGATCGATCTGAGGCGCACGCTCCGCGGCAGCCTGCGAACCGGTGGCGACCCGATTCGGCTCGCGCACCGCCGCCGCCGGGTGGTTCGCCGGCGGATTGTGATGCTGTGCGACATCTCGGGCTCGATGGAGCCCTACGCGCGCGCCTACCTGCAGTTCCTGACGTGCGCTGCCCGGAGCGGCCCCGACGCCGAGGCGTTCGCGTTCGCGACGCGGTTGACGCGGCTCACGCGTGCGCTGAGCTCACGTAACCCCGACCGCGCGATCCAGCGCGCCGCCGCCACCGCACCGGACTGGGCGAGCGGCACGCGGATCGGCGATGCGCTGAAGACGTTCAACGATCTCCACGGCCGGCGCGGGATGGCTCGCGGTGCGGTGATCGTGATCCTGTCGGACGGATGGGAGCGGGGAGATCCGATGCTCGTCGGACGCGAGATGCAGCGGCTGGCGCGACTCGCCTACAGGGTCGTCTGGGTTAACCCCAGGGCCAGCGCTCCAGGGTTTGCTCCCCGTGCGGGCGGGATGGCCGCGGCGCTGCCCCACTGTGACGCGCTGGTCTCCGGTCATAACCTGGCGGCGCTCGAAGAGGTTCTCGAAGCGATCTCATCGCAGCACGCCGACGACGCCGCGCCAGGGGTGACCTGGAGGCCTCCGGCACCGGTCGCCGAGCCCGAGGAGGAGCCATGGGGGAGCGCGACGCCGATCCAGGGCAGCTCGATCGCGATGCCGAGCGGCTACAGCCCGAGCCGCGGAAAGACCACGCCCGGATGGGGAACGCGATGACCGAGGAGCCGGTGAAGATCTGCATCTATCCGGGTTGTGAGCGCCCCGCAGTCCCGCCGCATCCACTCGGTGGCCCCCAACCGGCCTTCTGCGATCTTGAGGAGCACAACGCCCTCACCGCCCACCAGGAGCGACAGCGCCGCGCCGCGGCCGAGCGAGGAGAACAACATGGCCAATGAGGCATACCGCGCAGTGTTCCTGCGCATCCATCCGACCGGCAAGATGGTCCTCAGCCTGACCACCGAGCCCGACGGGAACGAGGGCAAGTACGCGCAACTCGTCGCTGACGAGCTCGGCGTGCCGGCGCTCGACGTCAAGGTCGTCACCGCCGACACCGATCGCTTCGGGACCGGCCATGGCTTCAACACCGCCCCATCTTCCGGTACGTCGAGCGCGATCACGAGCGCGACGGACAAGATCCTCAGCAAGGCACGACTGCTCGCGGGGATGGCGCTGAGCACGCCACCCGAGAACCTGCAGTGGCGAGACGGCGTGTTTGCGACCTCGGGCGAACCTCCGGCGACGACGACGATCGCCGACGTCGCGATGTATGCACACGGAAGCGGACAACTGCCCCCGGGTGTCGAGGGCGGCCTCGATGCGCAAACGGTGTACTCGGACTGAACCAGAAACACACCCAATCCAGGAGAAAGACGCATGATTGAGCTTGACCACCCGTTCTCGAACGGAAAGCCGACTGAATACAACTGGGAGGCGATCCTCGACCTGGATCGACTGATTCCATGCGTCGAGGGCGGCAGGGTGATCGAGCGCACGGCGCCTGACAGCGCCAAGGCGGAGATCGTGGTGAAGATGGGCGCGATGGGGATGAAGTTCACCGGCACCGTCAGCGTCGCCGAGCGCGATGATGCAACTCACCGGGCCGTGCTAAAGGTCAAGTCCCGTGAGGCCGGAGGGCAGGGGTACGCCAACGCGGATGTGACCTTCGAGCTCTCCGACGGCGGCGGCACGATCCACACGGCGGCGCAGATCACCGGCAAGGCCGCGTCGATGGGAGAGGGCGTCGTCGTGAGCGTGCTCGACGCACTGGTCACCGATTTCACCCAGAAGCTGGAGACGATTTGAAGGACGTGATCGAGCAGGTCGACGCTTGGGTCGAGCGTGGCGACCACGTCGCGATCGCGACGGTCGTGGCGATCCGCCGCTCGGCGCCGCGCCCGCCTGGCTCGAAGATGGCGATCAATGATCGCGGCGAGGTCTTCGGCGCGATCTCGGGCGGCTGCGTGGAGGGCGCTGTGGTGCAGGTTGCCGAGAACGTGCTCGCCGGCGAGGAGCCGCAGTTGCACTCCTACGGGATCACCGACGACGAGGCCTGGGATGTCGGGCTGCCGTGCGGAGGCGAGATCGACGTCTGGGTGGAGCGCTACGAGCCGTGAGCGCGCAGGGGTCGTTTGCGCAGATAACACGGGAGGGCGGGCGTGGGGCACTCGTGACAGCGGTACGCGGGCCTGCCGCCGGCCGGCACCTGCTGGTCGGTGCCGACGGCGCACGCGAGGGCGGCCTCGGGGATCCCGAGCTCGACGCTGAGGCGGTGCTGGCCGCAGAGGAGCTGATCTGGGCCGAACGCTCCGAGCTGCGCGGCGATCTGTTCGTCGATGTCGTGGCGCCGCCCCCGCGGATTCTGATCTTCGGTGCGGTCGAATACGCCAGCCATCTGTCGCGCGTCGCGCGAGACGCCGGCTGGCAACCGTTCGTGATCGACCCAAGAGCCCGGTTCGCGACCCGCGCACGGTTCCCGGACGCGGTCGATGTTGTCGTGGCCTGGCCGCGGGAGGCGTTTGCGCAGCTCGGGGGAATCGATGCGGCCACCTACATCGCTGTGCTCACCCACGATCCGAAGATCGACGACGAAGCGCTCGTCGCTGCGCTTGCGTCAGGCCCCGCGTACATCGGTGCGCTCGGTTCCAAGCGGACGCAGGAGAAACGCCGCGAGCGTCTGCTAGCGGCAGGGGTCACGAACGAGGATCTTGAGAGGATCAGCGCTCCGATCGGACTTGACATCGGAGCGGTCGGCTCCGCAGAGGTGGCGATCTCGATCATGGCCGAGCTGGTGGCGGTGCGACGCGGACGCCGCGACGGGCGACACTCGGATCGCGGCGTCAGCGCGGGAAGGATCAAACGGTAACCGTGGCGCGGATCGAGATGCGACTGCTCAAGGCCGGCGAGATTCCCCAGGATGGCGGGACCGCAGTCCAGGAAGACCCGGAGCGGCCGGTGTTCCGCGGAAGAGGCTCCGACGATTACGTCTGTGCGAACTGCGGCAACGTGCTGGCGCAGTCGATGCCGGCCGAGTACATGAACCGCAAGCTGCGGGTCCGCTGCGGGCGCTGCCGGAAGATCAACGCAGCGATCGAGGTGGAGGGCGTCGACTACGACAAGGCGTTTGGGCGGCGCGGCCGGTTTCAGAGCTGAGCGCTCGACGCCGCCTCAGCGGATCAATGTGCGCTGTACCCGTGTATCTGATCGCCGCTCGCGGCGTGGATGCTGGCGTTGAACGAGATGATGATCCGTTCCCGTTCACCGTCATAGGGCATCGCCTGATGCGCGAGCCACGAGGGGAACAGCAGTAGCTGCCCGGCCAGCGGCTCGATGTCCTGGTGCGGCGGCTGCAGGTATGCGTTGCCGATGTCGATGAACGCGCCGCCCAGGGTGCTGAACGGCGGACCGTAGAGCCTCGTCACGCCGTTGGCCGCGCCGTAGACCGCGTGCGACACGCGTTTGGCCGGCTCGTCGATCTGCACGATGTAAACGCCCGACCACGAGCAGTTGCCGTGCGTGTGAACGTCGTGGAAGGCTCCCTCGCGGCTGCATTGAAACCACATTCCCTCGATCCCGACACGGAGGTCAAACGCCTGTCCGGCCCAGGCTTCCCGGTTCGCGTGCTTGGCGGTATCGCCGATGCTGGAAACGATGAAACCGACGAAGTCCTGCCATTCGCGGAGCTTGACGCGGTGCAGCAGGTCGTCGTCGCTGGCGAAGAACGGTCCCGGCTCCTGGCCTCGCTGGCGCTCCTGCGCCGCACGGCCCTCCGCGAACGCGCGGACCAGCAGCGGATTCAGATCGTCGGCGTCTGCGTAACGGTGGAGTCCAATCGGGGTGGGCCACAGCCATTGGAATCCCGTGTCGATCGCCATGCTCGCACCCCTCTCCTCGCTTTGGGGGGCGATCGTATCGAAGCGCGGCTGCGAAATCGGCTCGGTGGTGGCGGTCGGCCAGTCAGTCTCCCGGTGCGGGCTCCCGGCCTGACCTCAGCGATCGCTTAGGTATGGTTGATGCCTGGATGAGACTGCGCAGCGCAGCGATCAGCGGATGACGGCGGTCGACGAAGCAGGATCGGGAGAGCCGGCGGACACGGCCGATCCCGAGCAACCAGTCGGGTTCGGGCGGCTGACACGCAAGGAGGATGAACGCTTCATCCGCGGTCGGGGAACGTTCGTCGATGACCTCCAGTTACCCGGGATGCTCCACGGTGCCGTGTTGCGCAGCCCGTTTGCGCATGCCCGGATCGTCTCGATCGATACCTCCGCCGCCCTACAGCACCCGAAGGTCCATGGCGTGCTCACCGGCGCCGACCTAGCGGCCCGCGGGATGGCGTGGATGCCCACGATGTCGAGCGATACGCAGGCGGTGTTGGCCACCGACAAGGTTCGTTTCCAGGGGCAGGAGGTGGCGTTCGTCGTTGCCGAGGACCACTACGCTGCGCGCGACGCGCTCGAGTTGATCGATGTGCGGTACGAAACGCTGCCTGTCGTGGTCGATGTCCGACGCGCGCTCGATGCCGATGCTCCCGTGATCCGCGACGATCTGGACGGCCGCCGGGACAACCACATCTTCGACTGGGAGGCGGGTGACGCGGTCGCGACGAACCGCGTCTTTGCGGCCGCTGAGGTGGTCGTCGAACAGGAGATGGTCTTCCCGCGCTCACACCCGGCGCCGATGGAGACCTGCGGCGCGGTCGCCGAGTATGACCGGGTCAGTGGCAAGCTGACGATCTACGCGACGACGCAGGCGCCGCATGCGCACCGGACGCTGTACGCGCGGCTCACAGGGATGCCGGAGCACAAGATCCGTGTGGTGTCGCCGGATGTGGGTGGCGGCTTTGGCAACAAGGTTCCCGTGTACCCAGGTTACGTCTGCGCGGCAGTGGCGGCGATCACGACGGGGCAGCCGGTGAAGTGGATGGAGGACCGCTCGGAGAACCTGATGTCGACCGGCTTCGCCCGCGACTACGTGATGCGGGGCGCGATCGCCGCCAGCCGCGACGGCAGGATCCTCGCGGTGCGGGTGGCGACGCTCGCCGACCACGGCGCATTCAACGCGACCGCGCAGCCGACCAAGTTCCCGGCCGGTTTCTTCCACGTCTTCACCGGCTCCTACGACATCGAGGCCGCCCACTGCCAGGTGACCGGCGTGTATACGAACAAGGCGCCAGGCGGCGTCGCCTACGCGTGCTCGTTCCGGATCGCGGAGGCCGTCTACCTGATCGAGCGGCTCGTCGACTGCCTGGCCGCAGAGCTCGAGATCGACCCTGCGGAGCTGCGTCTGACGAACCTGATCGCCCCTGAGCAGTTCCCGTACGAGTCGAAGACCGGCTGGGTTTACGACTCTGGCGACTATCCGCGAGCACTGCGCAAGACACTCGCGATCGCCGGCTACGACGAGCTGCGCCGTGAGCAGTCCGAGAAGCGCGAGCGCGGCGAGTTGATGGGGATCGGACTCTCGTTCTTCACCGAGGCGGTCGGCGCAGGGCCGCGCCGCCACATGGACATCCTCGGTCTCGGGATGAACGATGGCGCAGCGCTGCGGATCCACCCGACCGGCAAGGCTCAGCTCGCGATCAGCGTCCAATCGCAGGGACAGGGCCACGAGACGACGTTCGCCCAGATCGTCGCCCACGAGCTCGGAATCCCACCAGAGGACATCGACGTGATCCACGGGGATACCGACAACACGCCCTACGGCCTCGGCACCTACGGGTCGCGCTCGACGCCGGTGAGCGGCGCTGCCGCCGCCCTGGTCGCTCGCAAGGTCCGGGACCGCGCGCGGCTTGTCGCCTCGGCGATGCTCGAGGTGGCACCGGAGGACCTCGAGTGGGAGAACGCGCCCCCAGGGCGTCCCGCTCGCTGGTTCGTCAAGGGTGACCGTCAGCAGGGTGCGACGATCCAGGAGATAGCGATGGCCGCTCGTGGTTCGGTCGTTCTGCCCGAGGGAGTGGAGACCGGGCTCGATGCCGAAGCGGTGTATGACCCGCCCAACCTGACGTTCCCGTTCGGCGCCTACCTGTGCGTGGTCGACGTCGATCCGGCGACGGCCAAGGTAACCGTGCGCCGGTTCGTGGCGGTCGATGACTGCGGGGTGCGGATCAACCCGATGATCGTCGAGGGCCAGGTTCACGGCGGGCTGACGGACGGGGTCGGAATCGCGTTGATGGAGATGATCTCGTTCGACGAGCACGGCAACTGCCTGGGCGCCTCGTTCATGGACTACCTGATCCCGACCGCGGTCGAGGTCCCCGACTGGGAGACAGATTTCACGGTGACCCCGTCACCTCATCACCCGCTTGGCGCCAAGGGGATCGGGGAGTCCGCGACGGTCGGCTCGCCGCCCGCGATCGTCAACGCCGTGATCGACGCGCTCGCTCCTTACGGGGTCCGGCACATGGACATGCCCTGCACACCGTCACGGGTCTGGGAGGCGATGCAGGGACGCCCCCGGCCACCGCGCTGAGCTGCTAACCGCGAGCGGTGGCGCGCCGTCGGGCAACAAGGCTCGCGACCGCTCGTGGGGCTCCCGCGCGCTGGACGATTCCCTCTCGGTAGCGCAGGACGTCGAGATCGGGGAACGCGGCGAGCAGTTCGCCGGCGTCGAGCAGGTAGCGCCGGTCGAAGTCGTTTCCGAGTTCCTCGGCATGCGCTCGGGTGACGGTTTCTGCGATCAGGATGCCGCCGGGGGCGAGCGCCTGCGCGAGCGATCCGAACAGGTTTCGCTGCAGGTAGTTGAACTGTACGATCACGTCGTAGTCCGAGCGGGGCAGCGGCTCGTGCTCGAGATCGAGTCGGATCGCGTTGACTGCCAAACCGTGGTCGGTGGCGGCTGCTCGGAGCTTGTCGATCGCGACGTCGGAGATGTCGAGGGCGTCGACCTCGAATCCGAGCTGCGCCAGATACGCCGAGTTCCGCCCGTCGCCGCAGGCGATGTCCAGTGCCAGGCAACCGCTGGTGGTGAGGAGCGTCGTGCGATTCTCGGTCAACCACGCGGCCGGTGGTTGCGGGAACAGGTGCGCCCCGATCTGTGCGTGACGGCGGTTCCACCGCTCGCGCGTGGCCCGGGGCTCGCGAGACTGCCCGCCGGCGCTGTCGGAGCGATCGGCTGTGGGAGGCCGCGTCAAATGTGACTACGTGTCGTCGAAGTTCTTGCCGGCGCGCACCTGGTGCACGCGCTGGGCGGCGCTCTCGAGCCAGCCGGTGCGTTCCGCGGCGATGCAGTCGAACGTCGGCACATAGGGTTTGATGTCGAGCACCGGCGTCCCGTCGAGCAGGTCGATCCCCGAGATCTCCAGGATGCAGTCCTCGACGCCAAGCAGTCGCACGACCGAGATGCCGATCGGGTTTGGATGCCGCGGCGAGCGGGTGGCGAAGATCCCGCGCACCTGGTCGTCCAGGAACGGAACGACCTCGAGTCCGCCGGGAGCCCCGCGATGCAGGTGAGTTATGAGATGCAGGTGCGAGAAGCCGTCGAGGTCAGCCAGACCCGGCTGCAGCTCCGCCCGAAGCTCGACGCGTGCCAACGTCTCGGCGCCGGCCACCGATTGCAGCGGCATGCCCTCGAGACTCGTGAATGGGGAACGCACGACGCCCACCGGACGGTAGGTGACCGGCTCGAGCGTCACGTCAACGCGCGGCCGGCATCGGCGAGCACTGCTTGGTAGTCCTCCCACGTGTCGACGTCGAGGGGGAACGGCTGTCGGGTATCGATATCTGCTCGGGATGCCGGCGACACAGCTCAGACCTCCGGGTTGCTGCACGCGCAGGTTCTTCACAGCCAACTCTAGGGGCGCGAAACGCGGTCTGCTCAGCCGACCTAAGTGATTGCTTAGGCCACTCTGCGCCGCGGTCGCGGCCGGTCATATGTTGGCACCCAGGACCCATGCCAGCGCAGACACTGTTGTCAATCGACGATGCGCTCGCCGTGATCGGCGCCCACGTGGTTCCGCTTCCGGTCGAGCAGGTCGACCTCGCCGACGCGTATGGCCGCGTCCTCGCCGAAGACCTGTGCGCTCCGCTTGACCTGCCGCCGTTCGACAACTCCGCGATGGACGGCTACGCGCTGAGAGCGGCGGACACTCCGGGCCGGCTCACCCTCACCGGCGAGTCTGCCGCCGGGTCGCCACATGCCGGGAGGTTGTCCGCCGGCAACGCGGTGGTGGTCTCGACCGGCGCCGCGATTCCCGCCGGCGCCGACGCGGTCGCTCCGATCGAGAACGTCAGCCGGATGGCCGGCGACCTCGACGTGCCTTCGGTTGCCCCGGGAGCGTTCATCCGACGAGCGGGCAGTGACATCATGTGCGGCGCTGCGCTGTTGAGCGCAAACACCAGGATCGGCCCGGCCCAGATCGGCGCCATGGCAGCCGTCGGTCTGCGCCGGGTGCCCTGCCGCCGCCGGCCCCGCGTGGCGATCGTGACCACCGGCAGCGAGCTTCGTCAGCCGGGTGAAGAGCTTCGGTACGGCGAGATCTACGACGCCAACCGGCCGATGCTAAATGCCGCGCTGCGTGCCGTCGGCGCAGTTGTGGAGCTGATACCCGCGGCAGCGGACACGCTCGAAGCCCACACCGCCGCACTCGAACGGGCGCTCGAACACGACGTTGTGATCACCTCCGGCGGTGTCTCCGTCGGCGCCCACGATCTCGTCCGCCAGGTCGGGCGCGAGCTCGGGGTTCACGAGCTGTTCTGGCGGATCGCGCTGCGGCCGGGAAAGCCACTGACGTTCGGCGTCCGTGGCGACACGCTCGTGTTCGGGCTGCCGGGCAACCCGGTCTCAACGTTGGTCTGCTTCCAGCTGTTCGTGGCTCCGGCACTGCTCACGCTGCAGACTGCAGGCGAGTGCAGGCCCTCGTTCTATTTGGGACGTCTGGCAGCCGCGGTGAGGCGCAATCCTGAGCGAGACGATCTGATCCGGGTCGCCTTCGTCCCAGACGAGGAGTGCCCGGAACCCGGCTCGGTGCCGCTGCTGCAACCACTGAAGGGGCAGGAATCACACCAGATCGCGATCGCCGCACAAGCCGACGGGCTGGCGCGGATCCCGGCCGGCAGCGGGGAGCTGCCGATCGGGACCGCGGTGTCCTATCTCCCGATCGCGCTGTAGATATCCTCAGGCGATGGCCCACATCAAGATCAGCGATGCCGGCGGGCTGACCGTAGAGGCCGTCATGCATGCCCAATTCACCGTGCTTCCCGCGACCGCGACGGTAGACGAGGTCCGTGACTACTTCGCTGCCAGCAGCCACCGCCGGCTGGCCGTCGTCGCCGACGATGACGGCGTGTACGTCGGTGCGATCACGCCCGCGCAGCTGACCGGCTGCGACCCCGGCCGGCCCGTCGCCGAGATCGCCGACCGGGGATCGGCCGTGTCCCGTCGGCGATCCGGCGGAGATCGGGCGCGACCTGGCGCTGGCGACGGATGCGCGCCGAATCCCGGTGATCGACGACCACGGTCGCCTCGTCGGGATCCTCGCCATCACCAACGATCTGCAGTCCTTCTGCGGTACGACCGCCTGATCAGTCCGCCGCAGCTCGAGAAGGCCCATCCCGCCAACCCTGCCCAAGCTGACCGCGCTCGGCACCTCCTGAACCGGCGGCCGTCCGGCAGTTGGGTGGACGGCCGCTAGGCGGACGGGACAGCGCCGTCGATCACGACCTGGACCTCGTCGACGACCTTCAGCGTGCCGAACAGGGCCGAGTAGGGCTTGATGCCCCAGTCTGACTGCTTGATGGTTGCGCCGCCGCTGAGCCGGCCGTTGCCGAGCGCCACGTCGAATGAGAGCGCATGCCACTGCCCGCCGAGCTCAAGCTCCCCCTGGATCGTGAGAAGCTCAGGCGAACCGCTGATCGAGGTGGAGCGGAACTCGATTTCGCAGCCTCGCAGAACCTCCTTCTCAATCGTCTTCTTGATGTCCTCCTTGTCATCCTCGGTCAGACTCTTGACGCCGCCCGTACCGTCGAGCACTCGCAGCGATCGTGAGTCGGCGGTGACCGTGAGGCTGGCGTCGGTGCCGTCGCCGGTGGTCAACCTCGCGCTCCAGGAGCCGACCTCGATCGTGAGGTTGTGGCCCGCCTTGGACGCTGCCCCGGCTTTCTGGGTCAGGATCTTGAGGCTGGCGTTGTCCGGCCCGAATGTGTGTTCACCTGATGGAATTGACATGACGCGACCGTACCCCAAACAGACCTGAAGCGTCGGACAAGTTCGACGTGATCGCCCGCCCAGCCTGGCAATCAAGGCGCTCCGCGGCTCCAGGGCAGATCTCGACTCCGAGCCGCACAGCACGCATCGGACCGCTGGTTCTCGTACGCTAGCCGCAAACGACCCGAATTCCGACCAACATTGCAGAGCATGTCGGACGCACGCCCGTCGTGGAGCTCACGCGAGTGGCGGGCGATCTCGGTGCGCGTCTGTTCGCCAAGCTGGAGTCGTTCAACCCCGGCGGCAGCGTCAAGGATCGGATCGGCGTATCGATGATCGAGGCGGCCGAGCGGGACGGTTTGATCGAGCCCGGGCGCACGACGGTGGTCGAGGCGACCAGCGGCAACACCGGGATCGCGCTCGCGTTCGTCTGTGCGGCGCGTGGCTACGACCTGGTGCTTACCCTCCCGCAGGGAATGAGTCGAGAGCGTGAGCGGTTGCTGGCGCTCTATGGCGCCCGTTTCGAGATCACCGAATCGATGGGTGGAATGGACGAGGCGGTGAACGCCGCTCGCGAGCTTGCGAAGTCTCCGAATGTGTTCCTCCCCGACCAGTTCTCGAACCCCGCCAATCCCCAAGCCCACCGGCTGACAACCGGGCCGGAACTGTGGGATGTGCTGGACGGTCAGATCGATGCGTTCGTCGCCGGCGTGGGGACGGGCGGGACGATCACAGGCGTCGGTGAGGTGCTGAAGGAGCGCAATCCTGCCTGTCACATCCTCGCGGTCGAGCCGGCCGGGTCGGCGGTGCTGTCCGGTCGCTCGCCCGGACCGCACAGAATCCAGGGGATCGGCGCCGGCTTCGTGCCGAAGGTGCTCAATCGTGCGGTGATCGACGAGGTCATGCCCGTCCGTGACGAAGACGCGATCGAGACGGCACGAGCGCTCGCGCGGCGCGAGGGCGTGCTTGCGGGGATCTCGTGCGGCGCCGCGGTCTGGGCTGCCGTCGAGCTCGCGCGCCGGCCCGAGTTCACGGGGGCGCGGATCGCGGTGATCCTTGCCGACTCTGGGGAGCGTTACATCTCGACGCCGTTCTTCGCCGGTTGAATCGACCCCTCCTGGAGCTCGCAAGGGCGCCCGCTAGGCTTCGGGCATGTTCGGTCTGAGCGCGATCGGCCGCGTGGTCGCGGAGGTCCGGCGTGACATCGACGCCGCGCACAGCCGAGACCCTGCAGCGAGTGGGATCGGCTCGGTCGAGATCCTCGCGATCTGGCCTGGGGTCCAGGCGTTGCTCGCACACCGCTTCGCGAACGCGCTCCATCGCGCCCGCGTGCCGGTTGCGCCGCGCGTGATCGCGGCGGTTGCGCGCGCGGTGACGGGGATCGAGATCCACCCCGCAGCGCGGATCGGCCCGGGACTGTTCATCGATCACGGTATGGGAGTGGTGATCGGCGAAACGGCGGAGATCGGCGCTGACGTGACGCTCTATCAGGGGGTCACGCTCGGCGGCACCGGGTTCGCGACCGGCAAGCGCCACCCGACGGTTCAGGACAACGTGACAATCGGTTCTGGCGCCAAGCTACTGGGGCCGATTGTCGTCGGTCACGGCTCGAAGATCGGAGCCAACACCGTTGTGATCCACGATGTCCCACCAAACTCGACGGTCGTCGGGAATCCTGGCCATCCCGTGCGCGTCGAGGGGCGTCGGCCGGAGCGCCCGGACGCGGATTGGGTCCACCTGCCAGACCCGATCGCCGATGCGCTCAAACGTCTCGCGGATCGGATCGAGACGCTCGAACGGGCGTCAGCAGAGGGTGCGACCGAGCACGCCGAACAGGGGCAGTCCGGTGCGGGCGCAACGCACGACCTTGCCGAACCGCGCCCGGGCGACGGCGCGGTCGACCGAAGCGTCGGCCCGAGCCCGGCGGGTGGCTGAAGGCGGGCGCGTCCTCAGCGGGGAGGCAACGCGCCCGGCTCGCCTTCGGCGATGTCAGGCGCACCCGGGGCTCCCGCGCGCAGCATCGCCTCAGACGCTGCGGGACGGTCGTCGTCTGCAACGAAGTTGTGCGTGCCCCTGATCAGATATAGCGGCCGCCCCTTGACCTCGTCGTAGATCCTTCCGACGTATTCGCCGATGATTCCGATCGAGATCAGCTGGATCCCGCCCAGCAGCAGGATCGAGATGGTGATCGAGCCGAAGCCGGGCAGGTAGGAGCCCATCAGCCGCAGGACGATCACCACGGGGATCGCGATGAAGGCGAGCGTTGAGATCACGAAGCCGAGCAGCGAGGCCAGCTGAAGCGGGCGGTTCGAGAACGATGAGATCGCGTCGAGTGAGAAGCTGACCATCTTGCGGACCGTGAACTTCGTCTCGCCTGCGTAGCGCGCATCGCGCGCATAGGGCACCGCCGCCTGCGTGTAGCCGACCCAGACGGTCATCCCACGGAGAAAGCGATTGCGCTCCCGCATTGACAGCAGGGCGTCGAGCGCCCGTCGATCCAACAACCTGAAGTCCCCGGAGTTGTGCTGCAGCTCGACCTGAGCCAGCCAGTCGAACACCTTGTAGAACCAGCGCGCCGTGGCCAGCTTGAACCGCGACTCACCTTCGCGCTTCTCACGCACCGCGTAGACGACGTCGCAGCCGGCGCGCCAGTGATCGAGCATCCGCACGATCAGCTCGGGCGGGTCCTGCAGATCGGCGTCGAGCATCACGACCGCATCGCCGCAGGCGTGGTCCAGGCCGGCCGTCAGAGCGGTCTGATGCCCGAAATTTCGAGACAGATAGACGACCCGAACGCGCTGATCGCCAGCGGCGATCTGCTCCAGCGCCGCCGCGGAGCCGTCACGAGAGCCGTCATCGACCAGCACGAGTTCGAACTCGAGCCCCTCGAGCGCGTGACAGACGCGCTGGTAGAAATGGAGGATCGTCGCTTCCTCGTTGTAGATCGGAGCGACGACACTCAGGAGCGACAGTTGCCGTGGAGCTTCGTTGAAGCCGCTCGGCTCGCTCATCGCGAAACACAACCGTCGGGTCGGTTACAAGGCACCGAGCACCGAGGACCCGTGCGGTAGGTACCCGATCATCGTGATCAGCAGCATCCAGCCGGTGAGCACGAGCGAGTAGCGCCACAGCCGGCGGTCGGTGCACAGCCCCACCAGCGGCAGCAGCCACGCGACGTACCAGGGCAGCAGCGAGCTCGCGGTCAGCAGCATCGCAAACGTGGCCCAACCGGCGCCGTCGATCCAGTCCATCTTGTTTTGCCAGACCCGCCGCACCAGCCACACGAAAACGACCACGAAGATCAGCCCGAGCACCAGACCGGTGATGCGGCTCACGCCGCCAAGCCCGAGTCCCTCGCTGAGGAATCCCGGGATGCTGTGCCAATCGCCCTCCTGCTGGACGGTCCGCAGCGTCGAGAGAAGGTTGAACTCGCCGGTGCCGAACACGACGAAGCCCACGAGTCCGATCGCGGCACTGGTTGCCGCGGCTCCCACTAGGATCGAACGCCGGCGTCTGCTGGCGCCCTTCTCGACGCCCGACACGAGCGCGAACGGGAGCAGCAGCAATGCGGTCAATTTGATCCCGGCGCCGATCGCGACCAGCGCGCCGCTGGTTCGCTCTCGGCGCGAGAGCAGTGCGTAGATCCCGGCGGTGGTGAACAGCAACATCAGCAGATCGTTATGCCCGCCACCGACGCCGTAGAGGACGACCAGCGGGTTGAGCGCGAACAGCGCGACTGCGCGGACCGGGTTGAGTCCCCGCAGTCGGGCGGCGTTCCACAGCAGTGCGATCGTGCCGAGGCAGGCTAGCGTCGCGATCGCCTTGTAGGCCAGCGCGCTCGCGGCGATCGCGACGTTGGCATTGCCAGACAGATTCGAGAGCAGCAGGCTCAGCAGCGTGAACAGCGGCCCGTAGCTGGTCGGCGTGTTGACCCACTTGGCGCCGATATACGGGTACAGCTGATCGTAGAACAGAACGTGCGGACCGTTCAGATACGGGTTGGCGCCATAGATCTCCCACATCCGCCCGTAGGCCTGGTAGCTGAAGACGTCAGTGGAGAGCAGCGGGGGCGCGAGCAGGACAAGCGTGTAGAGCGCCGCGATCGCCATCAGCACATGTCGCGCCGAGAGTCGATCGGCGGCGCGCATGACGAGCAGGTAACAGCCGAACATCGCCGTCAGCAGTCCCATCAGGACACCGACGCGGAGATTCGGCCCGCCGACGCCGAATGGGCCCGCGAGGAATGCCGGAACCGGCCGGACCGATTCGGGCAGCAGCACGCCCGTGTTCGCCGCCGAGACGCAGACGACCAGGCTTGTGAGGACGATGCCGACCAATCCCAAGAGGCCCAGTCGCACTCGAACGACGGCCCGCGCGGCGGGCGTGGAGGATCTCAGTTCGAAGGCGCCCGAGTTGGGCGTGGCGCGCAGCGGTCCCTCAGGGGTCATGTACTTAGGATGCCTGGTGGCCTAAAGGGCTAGACGTCGAGAAGGTTACGATCTTGTTAGGCGGCATGTCGGCCGTTCACACCTGGGTCCGATCACCGCCCCGTTGCGCTCTTCCGGCTCGGCCGCCAACCGCGACCCGCGCGGCGCCGTAGCCGAGGTACCAGCCACATCGCCTCGAGCGCGATTCGTGTCGACATCTTGCTCGTGCCGGTTGTCCGGTCCGAGAAAACGATCGGCACCTCCCGCACTCTGAATCCGGCGAGGATCGCGCGGTAGGTCACTTCGATCTGGAAAACGTAACCCTCAGCCCGGACGCTGGGTAGGTCGATCGTCTCGAGCACCGTTCGTCGGATGCACTTGAAGCCGCCGGTCAGGTCGTGAACATTCACGCCCAGGATCGCCCGCGCATAGATGCCGCCGCCGCGGCTGACCAGCTTGCGGGTCAGCCCCCAGTTGCGCACCGATCCCCCGGCGACGTATCGAGATCCGAGCACCAGGTCCGCGGTCCTGGCCCCATCGAGCAGGTCCCGCAGATAGCGCGGGTCGTGGGAGAAATCGGCGTCCATCTCGAACACGAACTCGGCGCCGCCGGCGAGCGCCCGGGCAAATCCGGCGAGGTACGCCTGGCCGAGGCCGTCCTTGCTGGACCGGTGCAGAACTTCCACGGCGTCCAACTCGCCGGCGAGGCCGTCGGCGATCACTCCCGTGCCGTCCGGTGAGTTGTCATCGACGATCAGCACACGGTGGTCCTCGGGCGCGATCATCTGCAGTTCCGCGATCGCCGCTCGGACGATCGGCTCCACGTTGTCCGCCTCGTTATAGGTCGGAATCACTACCCAGACGCCGGCGGCCATCGTTGCGCAGCGTAGTGATCTGGGGCGGGGAGCGGCTTCCTGCGTCAACGCCGAACGTACGCGACCCGGTCCCAGCTGGGTTCGGGGGCCAGTTCGATCGGCTCGCCGCCACGGTCCGGCTGGGTGTACACGAAGCCGTTGGAGTCGGCGTCGAACAGGACGTCGAGCTCACCCTCCTTCACGCGCTGGTCAAGCCAGGCGCTGCGGAAGATCAGGCGTCTGAGCCAGTGCACCAGCGATCGGTCCGAGGGTCCGACGAGCTCGGTCCAGCAGTCGTTGACATGCTCGCCGAGCGCCGATGCCGGTTCGGAGACCTCGCCGTTGACGACGAGGTTGATCAGGTCCTCGGCCTCGTCAGCTTCAACCGAGGCGCCGATGAACCCGAGCCGGCGAGCCGCCTGCTCGCAACGTTCCCGGAAGTCCCGTTCGTTGAAGGTGAAGCGCAGGTCCCCGTACTCGAGTACGAAATCGTCTCCGGAGGAGTAGTTGCCGCGGCGGTGCATGGCCGTCGCCATCATATTTGGGAATCCTCCCTGCGCGCAGCGTCTGAACGCGATGTTGCACGCGCGCGGGCGCCGGGCGAATGTCCGCATGGGGGGTGAAATCACCGCGTCTGATGACTCCTTTGAACATGGAGCTCATGCGCGCGACGATCCTGGTGGTCGAGGATGATGCAACCACCCGGCATTTCCTGGCCGACAACCTTTCCGCAGACGGCTACGAGATCGTCGTGGCCGGCGATGCCCGTGAGGCGGAACGGCAGATGGGGAGCAGCTTCCCCGACCTCGCGATCGTCGACATCGGCCTACCCGACGGTGATGGCCTGGAGCTGCTCGATCGCGTCAGGGCTTCCGATCGTGGGGCCTCGCGGATCGATCCTGACCTCCCCGTCGTCGTCCTCTCCGGCCGGGCAACTGAGCTGGACCGTCTGCGCGGGTTCGCGCGCGGGTGCGACGACTATGTGACGAAGCCCTTCAGTTACATCGAGTTGCGGGCGCGGATCGGTGCGGTTCTGCGGCGCCGCGAACGGCGGTCCGCCACCGGGCGGATCCGGATCGGTCCGCTCGTGCTCGATTCGGTGTCGAGGCAGGCGTGGATCGACGGGGAACGCGTTCACCTCTCGAGTAAGGAGTTCAGCCTGCTGCGGACGCTCGCCGGCGAACCGTCACGTGTGTTCACGCGGGACGAGCTGTTGCAGCTCGTCTGGGGCTTCAAATCGGCGGGAGCGACGAGAACGCTGGACACGCACGCCTGTCGGTTGCGCCGCAAGCTCGGGGTTCACGGTGGGGGGTTCGTCGTCAACGTCTGGGGTGTCGGATACCGGCTGCTCGACGCGGACGTGGACGGGAGCGCCAGCTGACCGTCGCGGCCGTGATCGGCTGGAGCGCGGCCGTGCTGACTGGGGCGATTGTGCTGTCGATGCACCGCGCGGCGGCGACCCGCGCGGAGCTCCTCAGCCGCGCCTGCCATGAGCTGCGCGGGCCGATCTCGGCGATCGGACTCGGGGTTGCGCTCTGTGCACGCACCGGGACGCTCCCACCCGAGCGGCTGCGCGCAATCGAGCTCGAGCTCGGACGGGCTTCGATCGCGCTCGACGACCTGGCGCTCGGACGCCGTCGCCAGGCCCGTCGCCGGCTGCTGGTCGCGCTCGGGAGCCTCCCGCGCGACCGCCACGAGACCACCGAGGAGCTGGTCGATCTGGTCGCATTGCTCGAGGACTCTGTGGAGGCGTGGCGGGCTGCCGCTTCGGATCGGGAGATTCGCCTGGAGCTGCCGGCGGGCTTTGCCGCGACGGTGGCCGGCAGCAGGCATCGGCTTGCTCAGGCATCCGGGAACCTGATCGCCAACGCGATCGAGCACGGAGCCGGGACGATCGAAGTGCTCGTTCGTCAGTTCGGCGCCACGGTTCGGATCGAGGTTCTCGATGCCGGCGGCGGGCTGCCGGCGCCGGTTGCGGAGTTGACGCGGGACCGGCGGGCGTTCGGCCCGCTTACGCTCGCGCGTGTTCGGGGCCGCTCGCCGGTCGCCGGGGCAGCGAGGGGCCGAGGCCTGAGGGTCGTCTGCGCGGTGGCCGCCGATCACGGCGGCCGTGTGTTCAGCGCGCCCGCACAGCGGGGAGCGCGCCTCGTGCTCGAATTGCCTGTCGCACCGGCACCGGTCGCAGACCGGCGCGTCGCGTAGCCCGTTCCCGCTGCCCCGGCCTGACGAGGGTCATCGGCGGGCTCCGAGGGGCTGCCCCGCAACGCACATCGGGCGGACGGAACGCCTGCAGAAATGCAAGTTGCGCTGCAGATCACTCAAACGCACAGGATCGTGCATTCCACGATGCCATTCGTCGAGTCCGCTGCGGTCTCGAAAACCCAGCAACCACGTGGTGATCGACGTCGAAGTGCGCGATCGGGACAGCCGGGTGGGAGGCAGGATGCTGATCTTGTTGCGTTGTGTTGCATAGTGGGTTATAGTGGGGATCGCATGCGGGAACCCGGGTGGCAGGGCTCCTCCCACCCAGCCACCCGGGTTCGGTTTTCGCCGATGCAGATGAGACACCTTGGTTTTCCGCGGAAACTTCGAACACTCGCTAGACGCGAAGCACCGGCTGACGGTGCCGGCCAAGTTCCGTGCCGCATTCGCCGCCGGGGTCGTGCTGGCGGTCTCGCCGGAGACGAAGCCCGGTACGGCGCGTTCGGTGGCGATCTGGCCGACCGACTCGTTCGAGCGCTACACGGGCGCTGTGCTGAGCAACCGCGATCCGATCTCCTCAGATGCGCGGGAACTCAGCCGGATCCTGTTCAACAACTCCCACGACACCGAGCTCGACTCGGCGAACCGGGTGATGATCCCGCCCGCGATGCTTCGCTACGCGGGGCTCGACAAGGAGGTCGTCGTCACCGGGTCCGGCGAGTGCCTCGAGGTCTGGGACCGCGACGCCCACAGGAAGTACAACGAGGATGTCCTGGCCCGCTTCCCCGAGATCGCAGCGAGCGTTGGCGACACTACTTGACATGACGGTGACCCACGTCCCGGTGCTCGCGGGCGAGTTGATCGAATTCGCCGATCCTCAGCCGGGCGCAGTCGTGGTCGATGCCACATTCGGTGGTGGCGGCCACGCGCGGCTGGTGGCCGACCGGATCGGTGCCGACGGGACCCTGATCGGGATCGACCGTGACCCCACCGCCGCCGACGCCTTCGCCGAGCTGGCGCGAGAGGTCTCGTGCCACACGCGCTTCCTGCGGGCCGACTTCCTCAGCGCTCTGACCACGCTCAGGGACGAGGCGGTACGGGCCGACGTCGTCTACCTCGACCTTGGTATGTCCTCGATGCAGGTCGATACCTGGTCCCGCGGATTCTCATACGCGTACGACGCCCCACTTGACATGCGGATGGATACCGACCAGCGGTTGACTGCCAGAACGATCGTCAATGAATGGGACGAACGGCAGCTGGCCCGTCTGTTCCGCGACTACGGTGAGGAGCGGTTCGCGGGGCCGATCGCACGGGCGATCGTCGCTGCGCGCGCCCGCGCGGAGCTCACCTCCACGCAGGAGCTGGTCGACGTGATCAAGTCGGCCGTGCCGGTGCCGGCACAGTTCGCCGGCGGGCACCCGGCGCGGCGGGTCTTCCAGGCCTTGCGGATCGCTGTCAACGATGAGCTCTCGCAACTCGATGCGGCGTTGCCGGTGGCATGGGACCTGCTTGTTACCGGCGGGCGGCTTGCGGTGATCTCGTTCCACTCTCTTGAGGACAGGCGTGTGAAGCGTTTCCTCGCCCAGCTGGCGACCGGATGCACATGTCCGCCTGACTTCCCGATCTGTGTATGTGGTCACCGGCCGGAGGCCGAGTTGCTGACCCGCAGGGCCATCGCGCCGAGTCCCGGCGAGGTGGCGGCCAACCCACGATCCAAGTCCGCGCACATGCGCGTGGGCAGCAAGCTGGAGGTGAGCCACGGATGACGCCGGCAGCAACGACGGCAGCAGGCAGGGCTGCCAGCAAGCAGGAAGGCATCGACGGATTGACTGCCGGCGGGCCTGCGGCTCCGAGCCGGGGGCGCCGGCGGGTACTTCGCCCCGGCGCTGCGGCCCCACGGGCGCCCCGACGGGTCTCCGGTCCGGTTGGCGGTCGGAGCGCGACCGCAGCACCGGCGCGGCCGGATCGCAAGAAGGAGCCCAAGCAGCCGGTTGCGACACAGCGGACCCAGGTTCGCCCACGGCCCGGGTCCTCGCCGCGCGCCGAAAGCGCGCCCGTTCGTCCGCACCCCCTCACGTCTCGTCGTGCGGCGCCGGCCCGGCCACCGAGGGCTGATGAGCGATCGATCTTGGGCGGCGAGCACGCAATTCGAACGTGGCTGCCGCTGCACTCGCGTCGGCGTGACCGCCGCTCGAGGGCTCAGGTGACCGCTCGTCTCGATCTGAGCCCCGCCGCGGTACGCCGCGGCGCGACCCAGCTGCTCGCGCGCACGATGGCCGCGCTCCGGGCGCTGCCGGATCACCGCTGGCTCGATCGGCTCGTACGCAGCAGGTGGTGGATCCCGGTTCTGGGAGTGATGCTGACGGGTGTGGTCGCGGTGCAGGTCGAGGTGCTCAAGTACGGCGCCAACGATGGACGGGCGATGACCCTCGCGACCGAGCTTCAGAGCCGCGATCAGCTGCTGCGGCTGAGTATCGCCCAGCTCTCCGACGATCAGCGGATTGAGCAGATCGCCGGACGGATGGGGATGGTGATGGCCGGTCCGACCAGCGTCGACTTCGTGCCGGCCGGACAGTCCGGGTCGCTCGGAAGGGCGATCGCGGGGATCAAACCGCCGGATCCGCAGAGCTTCGTGTCGGCGCTGTCTGCGTCAGCCGCTGCCGCGGCGGCCGACGGAACCTCGGGTTCGACGGTGCAGGTTGCTGGGGCAGCGCCGGGCGCGGGATCGACCACCGCCTCGGTGTCGGATACCGGCGCGGCGCCGGCATCGGGCGCGACCGCAACGCCCGGCGCCACGGCTGCGACGGTGACGCCGTCTCCGGGCACGGTGGCGACCGGAGCGACCGGAACCGGAACGGCGGGAACCGGCGTGGCCCTGACGAGCGGAACCGCCGGCACGAGCCCGGCGAGCACCGCTCAGACTCCGGCCGCTGGCGCAGGCAACGCAGCCCCCGTAACGAGCGCCGCCGCCGGCAGCGGCGGCGCCGCGGTCCCGGCGGGCTAGCGGCATCATGGCCCGGATCGACCGCCGTATCGGGCTCCTGTTTGCGTTCTTCGTGGTGCTCCTGTGCGCGGCGATCGCCCGCGCGAGCTACCTCGACGTCTTCCAAGCAGGTTCACTGGCGGCGGCGGCGCAGGTCGAGCAGGTCCAGACCGTGGCGACACCATTGCCACGTGGCGAGATCACCGACCGCAACGGCGTCGTGCTCGCCCTCAGCGAGTCGGCGGACGAGGTGATCGCCGACCCGCACCTGATCGCGGGGGACGCTGTGGCGGACCATCTCACCGCGAGCCAGATCGCCGCGAAGATCGCTCCGATGCTCTCGATGTCCGAGCCGGCCGTGCTCGCGCGTCTCACGAAACGACGCTCCGGATACTCGCCGGTCGCCTACGATGCGCCGGCGGCAGAGGCGACGGCGGTCGAGAACCTCCGGATCAACGGTCTCTCGTTCGTGCCGGTGCAGCAGCGGGTCTACCCGCGATCAACGACCGCCGCTCAGGTGCTCGGCTGGGTCGGCACCTCCGACGACGGCCTCGGCGGTATCGAATATCGCTTCAACCGAGACCTGACCGGCCGCGCCGGCGTTCGCCGGATCGTCTACGACGCGGTTCAGCAACCGATCGCGGTCGATCAGTTGACGCCGTCGGTCCCCGGCAAGAACATCTCGCTGACGATCGACGCGGCGATCCAGGACAAGGTCGAGGAGGTGCTGGCGGGCGTCGGGGCCGAGTACTCGCCCGTCGGCGCGACGGCGATTGTGATGAACCCCAACACCAGCCAGATCCTCGCGCTTGCGAACTGGCCGTTCGTGAACGCGAATGATGTCGGTGCGACACCGTTCGCCGACACAGCCGATCAGGCGGTTCAGTACCAATACGAGCCCGGCTCGACGTTCAAGGCGATCACGGTTGCCGGCGCGCTCCAGGATGGCCTCGTGAACCCGAACACGGTGTTCACGATCCCGCCCGACATAAAGATCGGCACCTATACGATCCAGGACGCCGAGGCACACGGCTATGAACCGCTCACGGTTGCGCAGATCCTAAAGGTCTCGAGCAACCTGGGTGCCGACAAGATTGCCGCGACCGAGGGCCCGCAGCAGTTCGACTACTGGGTGCGCCGCTTCGGCTTCGGCGAGCGGACCGGCATCACCCTGCCGGGCGAGGCGCCCGGCGACGTTCCGCACTGGCAGCAGTACACACCGACCTCGATGTTCACGCTGCCATTCGGACAGGGCGTGTCGGTCACGCCGATCCAGATGGCCACCGCCTACAGCGCGATTGCCGACGGCGGGGTTCTGCGAAAGCCGTCGATCGTCAAGTCGATCGGCGGCGTCGCGGCGAAGCTGCCACGCGGCCACCGGATCATCTCCGAGCAGACGGCCTCGGAGCTCCGCTCGATGCTCCGCGGCGTGTTCGCCGACGGCGGCACCGCCTCGGGCGCGCAGATCCCGGGCTATGACCTGGCGGGCAAGACGGGTACCGCGCAGGTCGCCGTCGACGGCAAGTATTCCGCGACGAAGTTCGTCGCCTCGTTCATCGGCATGGTCCCCGCGAGCGCCCCGAAGCTGCTGGTGGCCGTCGTCGTGTTCGAGCCGCAGGGGAGCATCTACGGCGGATCGGTCGCGGCGCCCGCCTTCCAGAAGATCGTCGGCTGGACCGTTCCATATCTCGGGATCAACCCGTGCCCGGCGCCGTGTCCCGCCTCCGCATACGCGTCGGCGACGGCCTCCACTCCATAGTGGGGCGATCACCGGTGACCGGGCTATACCTCGTTCCCGAAGGTCCGCTTGAGCGCGTCGAGCCGTTCGTCCCAGCGGCCACCGACCTCGGCGATCCAGGAGACGGCATCACCCAGCGGCGCCGGTGTCACGCTGTAGCGCACGTCCCGGCCCGACCGCTCTCGTTTGACGAGACCGGCATCGGAGAGCGCCGCCAGGTGCTTGACCACCGCCTGGCGCGAGATCGGAAGCCCAGCCGCGAGCTGGGTGGCGGTGGTCGCGGGCTGCGCGGCGATCTCCTCGAGCAGTGCGCGCCGGGTCGGATCCGCGAGCGCGCCGAACACGGCGCCGGCGCCCTCGGCGTCGGATGTCGGCATCGAAGTCGACCAGCCGGACCCTAGGCTGCCAGCAGGACCGGGCCGGAGGTGGGGCCGATCCCGTCAGACTGGATGCCGACGGCGTCCAGCACCTCCAGTGGGCGAGTCTCGACGACGCGCAGCCGCGATCCGGCCCAGCCGGCGGGGTCAAGCGTCAGCTCAACGCGCGAGGCTGGTTCTCCGGGCAGGGCCCACCAGAACGCAAGCCGGCCGGCGCCGCCATCGGTCGGTGCCTCGACCACCTCGACCCAGCCGGTCCGCGCCTCGTCGCCTGACCGGAACGCCGCATCGCCTCCCGGCCAGAGGTCGAGCGCGACCTCGTCCGCCAGCCAATCGTCGCCTGTCATCACGGCCCAGACATCCCCGGTACTCGCCGGGATCAGCAGCTCACGTTCGAAGCGGTCGCTCATCACACCCTCCATTCCTGTTACGCGCAACCATGCGGTTGCGCGTTGTGGTAGCCTAAGCGCAACCGAATGGTTGCAGCATAGCAAGCCCCGAAGGAGGTAACCCATGACCCTCGTGCCAATGGTCGTCGAGCAGACCGCGCGCGGCGAGCGCTCGTTTGACATCTATTCCAGGTTGCTGAATGACCGCGTCGTGTTCCTCGGTGGAACGGTCGACGAGGTCACGGCGAACCTGATCGTCGCGCAGCTCGTCCACCTCGAATCAGATGACCCCGACAAGGACATTCACCTCTACATCAATTCCCCCGGAGGATCGATCTACGCGGGTCTCGCGATCTACGACACGATGCAGTTCATCCGTCCCGACGTCTCGACGATCTGTTACGGAATCGCGATGTCGATGGGCTCGCTGCTGCTCGCCGGCGGCGCCCCCGGCAAGCGGCTGGCGCTGCCGAGCAGCCGGATCCTGATCCATCAGCCGTCCGGCGGCTTCGAGGGCCAATCGACCGATATCGAAATCCACGCGCGCGAGATCCTGACGCAGCGCGCACGCGTCGATCAGCTCTACTCCAAGCACACCGGGCAGTCGGTGGAGCGCGTTCACGCTGACATGGAGCGCGACCGCTTCTTCGATGGAGAGGAAGCGGTCGCCTATGGACTGATCGACCGGGTGATCGATCATCGCGAGCCGGGCAGGCAGGCGCGCGGTTTCGCGCACGGGTAGCGCCGCGAACGTGGGTACGCTCTGCGGCGATGCTGCTGGAGCAACTGATCGCCGGAGCGCCACCCAGCGCCCGGCGTGTGGACGTCAGCGCCCTCGCCTACGACAATCGCACGGTCGTGCCCGGCACGCTGTTCTTCTGCGTGCCGGGATTTACCCGCGACGGGCACGAGTTCGCAGCTGACGCGGTCGAGCGCGGGGCCGTGGCGCTGGTCGTGCAGCGGCCGTTGGAGATCCCGGTCCCGCAGGTGATCGTGGCCGACGTGCGCGCCGCGATGGCGCCGGCGGCCGCCGCGTTCTTCGGTCATCCGACGGATTCGCTGACGGTCGTCGGGGTAACCGGTACGAACGGCAAGACGACCAGCGCGTTCCTCGTGCGCAGTCTGTTGGAGGCCGATGGCCGCCAGACCGGGCTGCTCGGCACCGTCACCAGCGTGATCGGTGGCGTCGCGCGGCCGGTGGCACGGACGACCCCCGAGGCGATCGACCTGCAGAGGAGCTTCCGGGAGATGCTCGACGCCGGCGACCGGGCCTGCGCGATCGAGGTCTCCTCGCACGCGCTTGAGCTGCGCCGTGCAGACGCGGTCACGTTCGCCGCTGCGATCTTCACGAACCTGACGCAGGATCATCTCGATTTCCATCCGACGATGGAGGATTACTTCGCCGCCAAGCGGCGGCTGTTCACCGAGCTGGGCCCGCGGGCTGCGATCGTCAACATCGATGACGCCTACGGGCGACGCCTGGCCGGCGAGCTGGACGGACCGATCACCTTCTCGCTGCAGGACGCGCGCGCAAGCTACGTTGCCGAGCATGTCGAAACCGGGCTCGACGGCTCACGCCTGCGCGTCAACGGACCGGATGGCCAGGTCGAGATCGTCTCACCGCTGCGCGGACGTTTCAACATCTACAACGTGCTCGGAGCGCTCGCTGCCGCTCGCGCGATCGGAGTGCCGCTCGCCACGGTCGCAGCGGCGATCGAATCGGCCGGTCAGGTTCCCGGCCGGTTCGAGCTGGTCGACGAGGGACAGCCGTTCGCCGTGCTCGTCGACTACGCGCACACGCCGGATTCGCTGCAGAACGTTCTCAGCGCCGCTCGAACGCTGTCAGAGGGGTCTCTGCATGTCGTCTTCGGCTGCGGCGGAGACCGCGACCGCGGCAAGCGTCCGCTGATGGGGGAGATCGCCGCCCGGCTGGCCGACCGCCAGATCGTCACCTCCGACAACCCACGCTCCGAGGACCCCGAGGCGATCATCGCCGAGATTCTCGTTGGCATGCCGGCAGGCGTCGAGCACTACGCTGACCGGCACAAGGCGATCGCGGAGGCGCTGGCCGGCGCGGGCGACGGCGACGTGGTCGTGATCGCCGGCAAGGGCCATGAGCAGGGCCAGGAGTTCGCGCAGGGCCACAAGGTTCCGTTCGACGACGTCGCCGTCGCTCGGTCGCTGCTAAAGACCCTGACGCGCTGCGAATGAAGAGCTGGACGCCCGAGCGCGTGGCAGCTGCGGCCGGCGCGCGCCTGATCACCCCCGTCGCGTCAGCGCTGGGGCCCACGCGGGTCACGATCGACTCACGTGACGCGGGGCCCGGTGCGCTGTTCGTGGGACTTCCCGGTGGGCGCGTGGACGGTGGCGCGTTCGCGTCGCAGGCGCTTGCGGCAGGTGCGTGGGGCGTCCTCTGCACACCGGAGCATCTTCAGACAGCCGGCTCGGGCGCCGGCGCGCTGATCGCCTCCGGTGACCCGCTGGCCGCCCTCCAGCAGCTCGCGACGGCCTGGCGGCTGGAGCTCGGGGCGAAGGTGATCGCCGTCACCGGCTCGACCGGCAAGACTTCGACCAAGGAGCTGCTGCTCGCGGTTCTCTCCGCGACTCGCCGGACGGTCGCATCGCGGGCGAACTTCAACACCGAGATCGGGTTGCCGCTGGAGATCCTCGCGGCCCCGACCGGGACCGAGGTGCTGGTGCTGGAGATGGGGATGCGCGGCGCCGGGCAGATCGCCGAGCTGGCCGAGATCGCGAGGCCGGACGTCGGCGTGATCGTCAGCATCGGTCCCGCCCACCTCGAGCAGCTCGGCACGCTCGAGGCGATCGCGGCGGCCAAGGCCGAGCTGATCGCGGCGCTCGATCCCGGCGCAACGGCGGTGATCCCCGCAGGCGAGCGGCTGCTGTCGCCGCACATCCGTCCCGACCTGAGAACGATCACGTTCGGGGACGGGGGGGACGTCTCGTTGATCTCAGGCGACGCCGATCGCGTCGAGATCGATCTTTCCGGCGAGTGGATCTCGCTCGAGGTCTCGTTCACTCAGGCGCATCTGCGCCACGATCTGCTGGCCGCGCTGGCCGCCGCCGACGCGATCGGAGTAGAGCCGCCGGGCGCCATCAGCTTGCCCGAGAATCCGGGGCGAGGCCGCCATCTCGAGCTCGCCGACAGGGTGGAGTTGATCGACGACTGCTACAACGCGAACCCAATGTCGATGCGTGCCGCCCTGGACGATCTGGCCGCGACGGCCGCGCTGACGCCCGGCTCACGATCCGTCGCGGTGCTCGGTGACATGTTGGAGCTGGGTGGCGCTGCTGCGGAGCTGCACCGGGAGATCGGCGCGTATGCGAACGCTGCGGGCATCGAGCTGTTGGTGACCGTCGGACCCCAGGCCGCTGCGATCGCGGAGCAGTTTGACGGCGAGAGCCACAGTGTCGGTGATGCCGGGGAAGCGGCGGGGCTGATCGGATCGCTGCTGGCGCCCGGTGACGTGGTGCTCGTCAAAGGCTCGCGCGGGATCCGGCTTGAGCGCGTCTGTGAGGCGCTGACCGAGGCGATGGCGCGATGAACGCGATCGCGCTCGGCGCGGTCAACTCGGGCCGGGTACTGATCTCCGGCTCGGCCTCGTTCCTGATCTGCCTGTTTCTGAGCCCGCGGTTCATCGCGTTCCTACGCAACCGCGAGTTCGGCCAGAACATCCGGGAGGATGGACCGGCTGGTCACAAGATCAAGGCCGGCACGCCGACGATGGGCGGGCTGATCATCATGATCGCGTTCGCGGTGCCGTTCATGCTGCTCTCGAATCGCGGCTGGGCGTCGATCGGCGTCTTCTTCACCGCGATTGCGTGCGCGGCGCTCGGCTTCGCCGACGACTACACGAAGATCGTGAAACGCCGCTCGCTGGGCCTGCGCGCGCGGACGAAGCTGGTCGTGACGATTGCGATCTCGCTCGGGCTGTGGTGGGTGGCCACCCAGAAGGCGCACCTCGGATCGAGTGTCGACCTCTGGGTCGTGCATGTCAACGTCAATCTGGGGCCGCTGTATCCGATCTTCATCTACCTGGTCGTGGCCGGGACCACCAGCGCCGTCAACCTCACCGATGGGCTCGATGGCCTTGCGGCGGGGTGTGCGGCGATCGTGCTGCTCGCCTACATCGGGATCACGTTCATCACGCACCCCCTATCCGGGGTCGGCGCGAGCGGCGAACACGACCTCGAGCTCGCGGCCGGCTGCCTCACCGGCGCGTGCATCGCGTTCCTGTGGTTCAACGCGTTCCCGGCGAGCATCTTCATGGGCGACACCGGCTCGCTCGGGCTTGGTGGCGCGATCGCGGCGCTGGCGATCATGACGAACACGGCCGTGCTGCTGATCCTGATCGGTGGGATCTTCGTGATCGAGGCGCTGTCGGTGCTGATCCAGGTGTTCTGGTTCCGGACGTTCCACAAGCGCGTCTTCAAGATGGCGCCGATCCACCACCATTTCGAGCTCGAGGCGTGGTCCGAGACCAAGATCATGCTCCGTTTCTGGATCGTCGCGGCGGCCTGCGGGGCGATCGGCTTCACGCTGTATCAGCTCAGCATTCGCGGCTGAACCGCGTTCGCACCAGCGTGAAGGCATCCGGGGCCTCGCGTAGAAAGGCTCCTGGATGCCCCCGACCACGAACGACGGTTCTCCTCGACGCGCCGCGGCGCGTCGTTCGCCGCCGCCACTTGAGCATCGGATTCTCTCGACCGCGACGATGTGCCTGCTCGCGTTCGGCGCGGTCATGGTCTACAGCGCATCGTCACCGCTGGGGGTCGTCAACGGCGGCGGTTACGGCGCCGGTGAGTTCATCCAGTACCTGGTTGCCGGAGCGATCGGGTTGATCGTGATGAAGCTGCTGGAGCGCCACGGTCTGTCGCTGGTCAACAGGCAGCTCACCCTGCTGTTCCTGTTCGGATCGTTCGTGCTGCTCGTCGGCGTGCTGGTGCCGGGCGTCGGGCGGGAGGTGCAGGGCGCCCGCCGCTGGTTCGCGGCCGGTCCGCTCGAGCTGCAGCCGTCCGAGCTGATGAAGCTGGCGTTGGTCCTGTACGTGGCGCGTTACCTGGCCGATCACCCCTCGCGAATGAGCGGCTTCAAGCAGTCGGTCGCGCCGATCGCGATCGTTGCCGGACCGGCATGCGCGCTGATCTACCTGGAACCCGACCTCGGAACGACGCTCGTCGTCGGGGTGACGGTCGCACTGCTGTTGATCGCGGCCGGAATGCCGCTGCGCTACCTCGCGGCGCTCGCCGGGATCGCGTTCCTCGCGATCGCGATGCTGGTGCTCGCCTCGGCCTATCAGCGCGCACGTCTGACCTCCTTCCTGCATCCGTGGTCGCTGAAGTCGACCGCCGGCTTCCAGGCGGTCCAGGGACAGATCGCGGTCGGTTCAGGCGGTCTGTTCGGCGTCGGTCTCGGACGCGGGGTGCAGAAGGTCTTCTACCTGCCGGAGGCGCAGACAGACTTCATCCTCGCGGTGATCGGCGAGGAGCTCGGGCTGGTCGGAATCCTCGGCGTCGCGCTGCTGTACGGGATGATCGCGTATGCAGGGTTACGCACGGCGCGGCGTGCGGGGACCCGGTATGCGAAGCTGCTGGCGACGGGTCTCACGTCACTGATTCTTTGTCAGGGGATTCTCAACATCTTCGTCGTCCTCGGGATCGCGCCGCTGACCGGCGTGCCGCTCCCGTTCATCTCCTACGCCCCCACCAACCTCTGCGTAATGCTCGCCTCGGTTGGGCTGCTGCTCAACATCTCGCGACCGCGAGCGCAGCGACTCCGCGCTCTGGACGGCCGCGATCAGTCCCGAACGCCTGTCTCGCGTGACAGCGGCGCGGATCGTGATCGGCGCCGGCGGGACAGCGGGGCACGTCGTGCCGGCGCTGGCGGTCGCCGACGCGCTGCGAGCTGAGGGCGCGGAGGTCGCGTTCGTCGGCGGCGAGCGCGCTGAACGGACACTGGTGCCCGCAGCGGGGTACGAGCTGCATCAGCTGAAGGTGGCGAGTCTGCCGCGTGGTGGCAACCCCAGTGCCACCGCGCGGGCGGTTGCGATCGATTCGCTGGCGCTCAAGACTGCGCTCTCGTTGCTGCATGATCTGCGTCCCGATGCGGTGCTGGGTGCCGGTGGGTATGTGGCCGGACCGATCGGGCTGGGAGCCGTGCTACGGCGGGTACCGCTGGTACTGGCCGAGGCCGACAGCCACCTGGGGTTGACCAACCGGATGCTGGCGCCATTCGCGCGGCGCGTCTGCCTGGCGTTCGCAATCAGCGGCCGGCGGGGACGCAGGTATCTGATCACGGGCCGACCGGTGCCGCCGCCCGCGACTGATCGCGTGGCGGCACGGCAGCGGTTCGGGATCGGCGCGGACGAAACCTGCGTGCTCGTATTCGGTGGTTCTCAGGGCGCACGCTCGATCAACGAGGCGGCCCTGGAAGCGTTCGCCGGGGCGCGCTTCCGGGTGCTGCACGCGGCCGGCGAGGGCAACATCGGCGAGCTGGCCGCGCCGGGTCCGAACTACGACCTGCGCGGCTACATCGACAATTTCGGGGAGGCGCTGATCGCCAGCGATCTGGTCGTCGCGCGCTCGGGAGGCTCGATCTTTGAGATCGCTGCGCATGGCCGGCCCGCGATTCTGATCCCCTATCCGTACGCGACAGCCGACCACCAGAGCACCAACGCGCGGTTCATGGAGCAGGCAGGCGCTGCCGTCGTGATCCCGGATGCGGAGCTGAGCGGCCCGCGCCTCGCGCAGGAAGTCGGCCGGCTGCTGGCCGACAGGAGCACATTGGCCGCGATGTCGCGGGCGTCCGAGGCGCTCGCGAGGCCCGACGCCGCCCGCGACATCGCCCGTGAAGTGCTCGCGGCGGCGCGGCGGCGCTGACGAAGGGCAGTCAGCGCGCGCTGAGTCTCGTCCTATCGCCGGCTTGGCTGGGAGCCAAGCGTCTGGCCCCAGGCGAAGACGTTCTTCTCGGTCCGCAGGTGGAAGAAGGTCTCGGTCTCGCGGACTGCGTCGATCGCCCGAACCTGCGAGTTGATCACGTGCAGGAGCTCCTCCTCGGTGGAGCAGACGACCTCGGCGAGCATGTCGAACGAGCCGGCCGTGAGCACCACGTACTCGATCTCCGGCACGTCCGCCAGGCGCCGCGCGACCGCGCGGACGTCGCCGGCGACCCGGATCCCGAGGGTCGCGACGACGCCTCGTCCGAGCTGGATCGGGTCGATGATCGCAACGATCCGCATCAGCCCCGATTCACGTAGCCGATTGACCCGTTGGCGGGTTGCCGCCTCCGATAGCCCGATCGCCTTGCCGACATCGCCGTACGAGCGCCGGCCGTCCGCCTGAAGCAGGGCGACGATCTGCTCGTCGATCGCATCGAGTTTGCTGGGGGGTGAAGTTGCCAAGAAGAGTCCTATCAGACGATTCTAGTGTTCATGTCCACGAATATAGTTGCATACTCGCGATGATGCCGCTATATTAGCTGCCGGGAGCGGTTATGACGATCAAAAGCGAGGGAGTGACGAGGTGAGGACTCTAACGGCAGGTGCAGGACGCAAGCAGGGTGACGATGCTCGGGACGGCGGTTCCCAGCAGCAGCTGCGGGCGAACGCGATCGGCTTCGCGTCGAACGTCGCGATCGGCGTCGCCTCCACAGCGCCGGCGTACTCGCTGGCCGCGACACTCGGATTGATCGTCGCCGTCACGGGTGTAGGAATGCACGCACCCGCGGTGATGCTGGTGTCGTTCGTGCCGATGTTCTGCATCTCGGTCGCCTACCGGGCACTGAACCGGGCCGACCCGGACTGCGGGACCAGCTTCGCGTGGGCCTCTCGCGCGATGGGCCCGTGGGTCGGATGGCTGACCGGCTTTGCGATCTTCGCCGCCGACGTGATCGTGATGGCGACCCTGTCGGAGATCGCCGGCAAGTACTTCTACCGGCTGATCGGATTGAACGGCGCCGCCGATTCGACGCTGTGGCTGACCGTCGCGGCACTGGGCTTCATCGCGCTGATGACCTGGATCTCCTACCGCGGGGTCGAGCTCAGCGCCCGCGTGCAGCAGGCGATGCTCGGACTGGAGATCGTCGTGCTCGTGATCTTCTCGATCGTCGCGCTGGTCAAGGTCTACACGGTTGACCCGGCCGGATCGATCCATCCGTCGCTCGGCTGGCTGAACCCGTTCGCGCTGTCGTTGGGATCGCTCGTCGACGGCGTCCTGCTCGGCGTGTTCGTGTACTGGGGCTGGGACGCGTGTGTCACGGTGAACGAGGAATCGCGTGACGCGCGGCAGGGGCCCGGCCGTGCCGCCGTCGTCTCGACGCTGCTGCTGCTCGGGATCTTCGTGCTCGTCTCGACAGCCGGCCAAGCGGTGGCTGGGCCGGCATTCCTGGCGAGCCACTCGACCGATGTGCTGAGCGTCCTGGGCACCAGGGTGTTCGGCAGCCCGTGGGACAAGCTCCTGTTGCTGGTCGTGCTCACCTCGACCGCCGCGTCGACGCAGACGACGATCATGCCGACTGCCCGCACGACGTTGTCGATGGCCCGCTGGGGCGCGCTGCCGGAGGTGTTCGGCAAGATCCATCCGCGGTTCGCGACGCCGTCGGTGGCGACACTCTCGATGGGCGCGATCTCCGCGGTCTGGACCGTGGCTCTGCTCGTCGCGAATCCGGCGCAGAGCGTGCTCGGTGACTCGATCACGGCGCTCGGGTTCCTGATCGCGTTCTACTACGGGATCACAGGGCTCGCGTGTGTCGTCTACTACCGCAAGGCGTTGCTGGCGCGGTTCAGTTCGTTCGTCAGCCTCGGGCTCGTACCGGGCGCCGGAGCGGTGATGCTCGCCGGGATCTTCATCGTCGCGTTGCGCCACTACTCCCAGCACCAGATCGACGGTCAGCTGGTCAACTATGCAAAGCCGCTGGCGGGGATCGAGATCCCGATCGTGATCGGCATCGGCTCGCTCGTGCTCGGCGGCGTGCTGGCGATCGCGCTGACGCCGGTCTTCCGTGACTACTTCCGCCGAGTGCCGGAGACGTTCGACGGAGCGGATGCGGTTCCGGTGCGCGGCTCTGCAGGGGGCGAGCCGGCGATCGAGCCGGGCGTGCTCGAGGCATCAATGCCGACGATCGGATTCGACCATGCTTGATCCATTCACCCGCTGGGCGCACGTTGGCGAGAAGCCCGACTACGCCGGTCTGCTGACGTTCTGCGGTCTCCCATACACCGAGGATCCCTCCGAGCTGGCCGGCGTCGACGCCGCGATCGTCGGGGCGCCGATGGACGATCTCGTCTGCGACGGCCCCGGCACCCGCCACGGCCCGCGCGCGATCCGGGCGGCCAGTGCGATCCCGGGCGGTCACCTCGAGGCGGGTATCGACGCGTTCGAGGTTCTGAGCGTGGTCGACTTCGGTGATGCGGCGGTTCTCCCCGCTGACCCTGTTCGCTCACACGTGGCGATTGCGCAAACGGTGTCGGAGGTCCTGGCCGCCGGCGCGATCCCGTTCGTGCTGGGCGGCGATCACTCGATCTCCGAGCCGAACATCCGCGCCTGCGCCGAGCGGTGGGGTCCCGTCGGGCTGGTGCACTTCGATGCGCACACCGACACCGGAAGGGAGTGCTTCGGCGTCGAGCTCTCGCACGGGACGCCGATGTACCGCGTGGTGCAGGAGGGTCTGGTCGATCCGACCAGATACGTTCAGCTCGGCCTGCGCGGTTACTGGCCGGGACGTGAGGTGTTCGAGTGGCAGCGCCAGCGCGGCATCAGCTCGTTCTTCATGCACGATCTGCGCGAGCGCGGGCTGCCCGCTGCGGTCCGCGAGACGGTCGCGATGCTCGGCGATGGCCCGGTATTCATCTCGATCGACGTCGACGTGCTGGACCCGGCGTTCGCGCCGGGAACCGGGACGCCGGAGCCAGGCGGCATGACCTCCGCCGATCTGCTGTGGGCCGCGCGCGTCCTGGCGAGCGAGTGCAGTGTGGTCGGGGCTGACCTCGTCGAGGTCAGCCCGCGCGCGGTCGGGTCAAGCGACATCACTGCGCTCGTCGGGGCCCGGGTCGTCCATGAGCTGCTCACCGGCGTCGCGCTCGCTCGCGCCCGCGGCGGTGCAGCGCTCAGCCTTGCGGGCGCCCCGAGCCCTGTCGGGTAGCCTCCAGCGGACATCTTCGATCAAAGTCGTTGAAAGGGGCAGAGATTGCTTTTTGGCAAGGAACACGTCGATCGCTATGTCGCGACCGACGGCGCGGAGGGGTATGAGTGGCAGAAGGGCAGCAAGATCCTGATCCTGACGACCACGGGTCGCAAGAGCGGCGAGCCACGCCCGCAGGCGCTGATCTTCGGTGAGCACGACGGCGCCTATGTTCTCGTCGCGTCGAAGGGCGGTGCCCCTGATCATCCCGACTGGTACAAGAACCTCGTTGCCAACCCGCGCGTACAGGTGCAGGTGCTCGCCGACCGCTTCGAGGCGATCGCGCGGACGGCGCATGGTGCCGAGCGGCAGCAGCTGTGGACGCTGATGACCGGCGAATGGCCCGATTACGACGAGTACACGAAGCGAACCGAGCGGGAGATCCCGGTCGTCGTGCTCGATCGTGCATAGACCGTGACGGCGCCGGACCGGGAGGACTGGAGCGGCCGAAAGCTCCACTTCGTCGGGATCGGCGGCGCCGGGATGAGCGGTCTTGCGCTCGTCGCGCACGCTCTGGGCGCCGGCGTGACCGGATCGGACCGGGCGGACACCCCCTACATGCCGCGGCTGCGGGCCGTCGGCATCGAACCGGTGCTGTCGCACGCCGCCGAGAACGTGCCGGCCGGGGCGGAGGTGGTGTTCTCGACCGCGATCGCCGCCGACAATCCGGAGCGATTGGTGGCGGCCGGCGGCGAGCTTCACCGTGCAGACCTGCTCGCCCAGATCGCCTCGATGCGACGGTGCATCGCCGTCACCGGAACCCATGGGAAGACGACGACCACGGCGATGGTCGTGCACGTGCTGCGCGCGCTCGGATTTGACCCGCCGTACCTCGTCGGCGGCGAGATCAGCTCGACTGGCTCCAACGCGGGCTGGGGCGGCGGTGAGTGGATCGTGATCGAGGCGGACGAATCGGATCGCTCGCTGCTGAAGCTGCATCCCGACATCGCTCTGCTGACCAACGCCGAACTCGACCACCACACCACCTACTCCTCACGCCTGGACCTCGAGCGCACGTTTCGTGAGTTCATGGCTCGGGCGCGTGAGCGGGCGGTCGTCTGGGACCGCCCGGCGCTGCGGGCGCTGTGCCCCGCCGACGCGGTTGCCTACGACGCACAGGACACCGTCCTGACAGTGGACGGCGCCAGGTTCAGATGGCACGGCCTCGAGGTATCGCTGTCCGTGCCAGGGGATCACAACGCCGTCAACGCGGCCGGTGCGCTGACGGTCTGCGAGCTGGCGGGTGCCGATCCTCAACAGGCGGTAGCGGCGATCGCCGGCTTCCACGGCGCGCGCCGGCGCCTTGAGCTGCTGGGGCACTCCGCCGCCGGCGCAAGCCTCTACGACGATTACGCGCACCACCCGACCGAGGTCGCCGCGGCGCTGGCGGCGGCACGAACGCTGGGGGGGCGGCGGCTGATCGCCGTGTTCCAGCCGCATCTGTACTCGCGGACGCGTGCGCTCGCGAGCCAGTTCGGGTTGGCGCTGAGCGCCGCCGACCGCTGTGCGGTGATTGACGTCTATCCGGCGCGAGAGCGAGCGGAGGACTTCCCGGGGGTCGACGGCCGGCTGGTCGCGATCGCCGCCGCTGACGCCGGCGGCGGGCGCGAGGTCGCCTGGATGCCTCGATTCGCCGACGCGCGTGCGTACCTCGAGGCGACGCTCCGCGACGGCGACGTCTGCGTCCTGATGGGGGCCGGGAACATCGACTCGCTGACGCGCTCGTTGCTCGCGCCGCCCGTTTGAGCTCCAAACCGCCCCGACCGGCCGACCGCCTAACCTGCCCCGACAGTGTCCGAGCCGCCCGCCGGGGTACAGCGCGACTATCCGCTCTCCCGCCTGACGACGATTCGCACGGGCGGGCCGGCCGACCTGTTCGCGCGCGTCGGTGATCTCGCAGAACTGGAGCAACTGCTGGCGTGGGCAGCGTCGGAGCGGATCGAGGTAGGGGTTGTCGGGTCCGGGTCGAACCTGCTGATAGCGGACCAAGGCGTCCACGGACTTGTTTTGAAACTGGACAGGACCCTTTCAAAGATCGAGCCAGACGGTGTGCGGATCCGCTGCGGAGGCGGTGCGCGTCTGCCTGCGCTGGCGGCGGCGGCCGCGAACGCCGCGTTGACCGGGATCGAGTTCGGCGTCAACATCCCCGGTACGGTCGGCGGCGCCGTGCGGATGAACGCGAACGCCTACGGCGGCGTGCTCGCGGACGTGCTCGAGTGGGTCGAGATCACGACCGCCACCGGAACGCGGCGTCGTGCCCCCGCCGAGCTCGGCTTCGCCTACCGCAGCTCGAACCTGACCGCCGGCGAGGTGGTCGCCCGCGCCGGCTTCCTGCTGACGCCCGCCGATGCTGGTCAGGTCCGCGCCACGCTCGCCGAGTTGCGCTCTCGCCGCAAGGAGGCGCAGCCGTCGGGGATCAAGACGTTCGGCTCAACATTCAAGAACCCATCCGCTGACGATCCGCGCGCGGCGGGGCGGACGGCGGGCCAGTTGCTCGACGCCGCCGGCTGCCGAAGCCTTCGGATCGGCGGCGCCGGCTTCTCCGCCAAGCACGCCAACTTCGTCGAGAACCACGGCGACGCGAGCACCGCCGAGGTCGTCGCGGTGATGCTGGAGGGGCGCAGGCGGGTGTTGGAACGTTTCGGCGTGGAGCTCGAGCCTGAGGTGCAGACGCTTGGTCCGGTGCCGTTCCCGGCGGATTGGCGGCACCCTTGACGGCGGTGCGCGCAAGGCGCTGGCCGCTGGTGATCGGGACGTTCCTGGGCGTCGCCGTGATCCTCGCCGGCGGTTTCATGTGGGTCAGGACCTCGTCGCTGGTCGCGGTCCGGCACGTGCGGATCACGGGCGTCAGCGGTCCGAACGCGGCCAGGATCCGATCGGCCCTGCGTGTCGCGGCGACGGGGATGACGACGCTCGATCTGGACGTCAAGGAGTTGCGCACGGTCGTCGCCCCCTACCCGGAGGTGAAGTCGCTCAGTGCAGCCGCACAGTTCCCGCACGGTCTGACGATCCGGGTTCGTGAGCAGATCCCGATTGCCAAGGTGCTGGTCGGCGGCAGCGCGATCATCGTCGCCGGCGACGGCACCCTGCTGCGAGGCCTGACGAACGGTGCCGGCTCCCTGCCCCTGATCCCGCTGGCGGTCCCACCCGGCGGCGTTCGCCTGAACGAGCCGGGCGCCCTGGCGGCGCTGAGTGTGCTCGCGGCCGCTCCCAGTCGACTGCTCGCGCACGTCCAGCAGGCGACCAACAGCGCCGCGCACGGGGTGATCGTGAACCTCCGCAACGGGCCGAGCGTCTACTTCGGCGACCCGACACGGTTGAACGCCAAGTGGGCCGCCCTGCTGGCGGTCCTGTCGAACCCCGGCTCGGCCGGCGCGTCCTACATCGACGTCACGGATCCGCGGCGGCCGGCGGCGGGAGTCCCGCTGCAGCCTGCGGCCGCGGCAGCAGCGGGCCTCGGGAACTACGCGGGCATCGCCGGCGGGACGACGACCGGCACGAGCACCGGAGCGACGGCGGGGACGACGGGTTGAGAGTAAACCTCAAGTAGAGCTTTAGGCTTGGTTTTGGACCACTCTCGGGTGCCGATCGAGAGTTGGTCATTCTGCAAGGAACGTTGCGCGAAGGCCGCCACCGTTGACGAGTTGGCTCTGCAGGCAATAACGTGCGAAACTCCCGCTATCAGCGGAAGAGTGCGTAAACACTCAACTCTACATCGAGGGTCGGACGGTTACCTATGGAAAGCGGCAGTTACCTCGCAGTCATCAAGGTCGTCGGCGTCGGTGGTGGCGGCACGAACGCGGTCAACCGCATGGTCGACGCCGGCCTACGCGGTGTGGAGTTCATCGCCTGCAACACCGACGCACAGGCGCTCGCAATGTGCGATGCCGATGTCAAGCTGAACATCGGTCACCAGCTGACCAAGGGTCTCGGCGCGGGCGCCAACCCGGAGGTCGGGCAGGGCGCCGCGGCTGAGTCGCGCGATGAGATCAAGGAAGCCCTGAAGGGGGCCGACATGGTCTTCGTCACCGCCGGAGAGGGCGGCGGCACCGGCACCGGAGCCGCTCCCGTGATCGCCGAAATCGCCAAGAACGAGATCGGCGCTCTGACCGTCGGCGTCGTGACCCGGCCGTTCAGCTTCGAGGGTACGCAGCGCGCGCGCCAGGCTCAGGAGGGCATCCAGCGCCTGCGTGAGCATGTCGACACGACGATCGTGATCCCGAACGAGAAGCTGCTGACGATCGTCGAGCGGCGCACGACGATGCTCGATGCGTTCCGCGAGGCGGACAACGTCCTGCGCCAGGGCGTCCAGGGGATCACCGACCTGATCACGATCCCCGGCCTGATCAACCTCGACTTTGCCGACGTCCGCACGATCATGCGCGATGCCGGCACGGCCCTGATGGGGATCGGCAGCTCGAACGGCGAGAACCGGGCGGCCGAGGCGGCGAAGATGGCGATCTCCTCGCCACTGCTCGAGGAGTCCGTCGAGGGTGCCATGGGGATCCTCCTGAACATCACCGGATCCCACGATCTCGGTCTGTTCGAGGTCAACGAAGCGGCCGAGATCGTGCAGGCAGCCGCGGACTCGAACTCCAACATCATCTTCGGTGCGGTGATCGACGACACGATGGATGACGAGGTCCGCGTGACCGTGATCGCGACCGGGTTCGACCACCAGGCGCCGCGCGGCAGCTCGTCGAGGCAGGCGCCGGCGCCGCCGCCCAGGGGGGCGACCCGCCGTGATCGTGACGTCTCGATGGACGACCGTCAGCGCTCGTCGCTCGAGATTCGCGACGACGAGATCGACATCCCGTCGTTCCTGAAGGATCGCTAGAACGGGCTTTGACGCTCAGGTGGGCGGGCGGCGGGCCAGCCGGTGGCCCGCTCGCCTGATCTCGCGTGGCGTGGCGCGGGCGCGGTAGCGACACGGTCGGACCGCAACCTTTGGCAGGCTGGACGGTTCAATGCTTGTCAGAACGTTGCGCCGAAAACGCGTTCAGATCGCGCCCACGATCCTCGGTCTACTCGCCGCCGTTTCGCTGGCGCCGGCAGCGGCCGCGCAGTCGCCCCTGCTCGCGTCGGCGGATGTGCTCGCCGGTCCGTCACCCGGTGTGATGTCGCTCGGCGGTCTGTCGGTCGCACGGGACGGGACTGGCGGCCTGGTCTTTCTGGAGCAGGCGGGCGGCGCCGCGCACGTGTTCGTCTCATCGCTCACCAACGGGCAGTTCCAGTCGCCCGTACGGGTCGATACCGGCTCGTCGCTGGCGGGTGCGTCAAGTCAGCCGGTGATCGCCGCGGGGGCCGGCGGCCTGCTGCAGATCGCGTTCATCAACGGCGGCGAGCTCTACCTCGCCCAACGTGCGTCCTCGCGCGCCGCGTGGCAGGCGCCGCAGGCGATGGCGGCGGGTGCGTCGAATCCGTCGATCCAGCTCAACAGCGAGGATGGCAAGGCTTACCTGGCCTTCACCGCCGCCCAGGACGGCGGCGACAACGTCCTGGTCGACTACTACGACGACGGCCAGTGGAGCCAGGCGACAGGGCCGGTGAACGTGATTCCCGGCGACGATGCCGGAACCGGCTCCGGGCGCCCGGCGGTGGCAGCCGCCGGCGACGGGATCGGGATCGTCACGTGGGGCGAGGGCGGCCACGTCTACGCGCGGCGGGTTTGGGGAACGGCCCCGAGCGTCGACTACGAGCAGCTGGATCCGGTGCCGACGTCGCTCTCGCCGGCTCTGGCCGGTTACAGCGAGGTCTCCGCCGGAGGCCCGTCGATCGCCGTCGGTGGCGATTCGACGTATGTGGATGTCAGCTTCGACGAGACGCTGCAGGGTCCCGCGCCCGGTGACGAAACCCAGACCAGGGTGCTGCTTGCACGGCTCACTGCCGAGCAGGTGTCGACCGCGGTGGGGATCGACGGCCTCAGCAGCCCGGGGTCCGACGGCGCCGATCAACCCGCCGTCGCGATGAACGAGTACGGACGCGGGTTTGCGACCGACGTGGTGACGCCGTCGGATCAGCTGTTCGCCCAGCAGCTCGGTACGAACGGCGTGCTGGGTTCCTTCGAGCGCGTCGACAGCCTTCAGAACGGTGCGCTTCCGTATGCCCAGCCGGCGATCGCGGGGCTGACCTCGACGCTGATCGTCTGGCAGGAATCCTCCGTATTCGGTTCCGAGATCGAGCTTCGCTACGCGGCGGATGGCAGCACGCTCGGCTCCGAGCAGGTGATCTCAGATCCGATCGACGGGCCGACCGACGCGGTTGACGGCCTCTCGGCTGCCGGTGATGGAGACGGGGACGCCGCTGCCGCCTGGGTGCAGGGAACCCCCGGTGAGCTTTCGATCGTAGCCGTGCAGTTGTTTGCGCCGCCGGGTTCGCCTCTACCGACCAGCAGCCTCGCCTACAGCCGCAGCGCCGAACCAGTGCTCAGCTGGTCTGCGGTGCGTGAGGATTGGGGAGCGGTCAACTACGGCGTGACGCTCGACTCCCAGCAGCTCGGCCAGACCGAGGCGACGACGCTAGCGACCACCACGCCACTGACGGACGGCCCGCATACCTGGCAGGTGACGGCGGCGAACCTCGCCGACGGGCAGACCAGCGGACCGCAGGCGACCGTCTGGGTCGACACCACGCCTCCGCGCATGCAGGTGGCCTTCGCAGGTCGCGCGTACGCGGGCGACGCCGTCACCGCCGATGTCAGCGCTGCAGACGCGCCCGACCCACAGGAGCCCCATGCGCGGGCTTCCGGGATCGACTCGGTGCTGGTTCGCTGGGGCGACGGTGCCACCTCGAGCAACGCCGGCGCTCACCAGCACGTCTACGCCAAGCCCGGTCTGTACCGCGTGCTGGTGCGCGCCACCGACCGTGCCGGCAACGCCGTGGCCATTGCTCGCTACCTGCGAATCCTGCCATGAGACGTTCCCTGATCGGTGCCCTGCTCGCCCTGGCGCTGGGGATCGGCGCAGCGTCGATGGCGACCACGAGCGTCGCGACGACGATCCAGACGACCCCAAGCTCGACAACGACCACCCCGACGACGACGACCCCGACGACGACGACGCCAGGCTCCCCGCCGTACTCGGTCGCGCCCGTCTATCGAGCGACGCCTCCGACGAAGGGGGCGCTCGCCAGTGACGGCCCGGATGGGCGCTATCTGCTCGGCGGGACCTGGCTCTACCGCGCCGACCCGGCCGATGCCGGTGTCGCCAAAGGGTGGTGGAGGGGCGCCGCCTCGACGGCCGGCTGGAGCACCACGACGATCCCGAACTCCTACAACGCCGGCAACTTCTCGTCGGCCAGCATGGCCGGATCCGTCGGTTGGTACAGGCGCGATCTGACGCTGCCCCGCAACGCGTTCGCGCGCTACGTGCCGGCGGCCGATCGATCCTGGGTGATCGAGTTCGAGTCGGTCAACTACAACGCGACGGTGTGGCTCAACGGTCATCAGCTGGGCAGCCACGCCGGCGCCTACCTCCCGTTCGAGTTCACGATCAGAGACCTGCGGCCAGGGGTGAACCGGCTGATCGTCCGGGTCAGCGATCAGCGGACCGGCTCGGACTTCCCGCCGGGCCCGGACGGGGGCTGGTGGAACTTCGGCGGACTGCTCGACGTCGTCTACATGCGACCGGTCCAGCGCGCCGACCTCGATCAGGTCCTGATCCGTCCGGAGCTGTCCTGCCCGGCCTGCGCGGCGACAATCTACGAGCAGGCGACCGTCACCAATCCGACGGACCGACCGCAGACCGTGCTCCTCACAGGACGCTACGGCTCGCAGACGCTCGCGTTCGGGGCGACGACGATCGCGCCCGGGGGGACGTGGACGCCGAGCACCTCCGTCGTGATCGCTGATCCGCGCCTGTGGGCACCGGGCAGTCCGGCGCTCTACACGGCGACGGTCCGTCTCGCAGACGCTCGCGGCCGGACACTCGGCGGATACACCTACCACAGCGGCATCCGTGAGATCCGGGTCAGCGCGGCCGGGCGCCTGGAACTCAACGGGCGTTTGCTTGATCTCAGGGGCGTCAACCTCCACGAGCAGAACATCGACACCGGCGCCGCGCTCAGCCTCAGCCAGCTGAAGCAGCTGATCAGCTGGGTGAGGGGGTTGGGGGCGACGATCATCCGCGCTCACTATCCGCTTGATCCCGAGCTCGAGCAGATGGCCGACCAGGACGGCATCCTGCTGTGGTCGGAGGTCCCCGTCTACCAGGTGGCCGCACGGTACCTGGCGGAGCCGAGCTGGCGGGCGCGGGCGGTTTCGCTGCTGGCAGACAACATCGAGACCAACCAGAACCATCCCTCGATCCTGCTTTGGAGTGTCGGCAACGAGCTGCCGACGCCTGCGACCGGCGGCGAGGCGGACTACATCTCGCAGGCGGTGACCGAGGCGCACGCGCTCGATCCGACCAGGCCGGTCGCGATGGCGGTCAGCGATTGGCCCGGCGTCGCGTGCCAGTCGGCGTACGCACCGCTCGACGTGATCGGCGTCAACGAGTACTTCGGCTGGTTCGACGCAGGGGGTGGCACCACGGACGACCGTGACGAGCTGGGCCCGTTTCTCGATTCGGTCCGTGCCTGCTACCCGGATCAGGCGCTGATGGTCAGCGAGTTCGGCTTCGACGCCAACCGCAGCGGCCCGGTCGAGGTGCGCGGCACCTACGCGTTCCAGGACGACGCGATCGAATACCACCTCGGTGTGTTCGCCACCGAGCCGTGGCTCTCGGGCGCGATCTACTTCAACCTGCAGGACTTCGCTGCGAAACCAGGCTACGACGGCGCCAACCCGCTGGGCACGCCGCCATTCGTCACCAACGGGCTGCTCGACCTGTACGGCAACCAGAAGGCTGCGTTCGCGATCGTCCAGTCGATCTATGACCAAACCGTCCAGATCGCCCCGCTGAGCGCTGCGCGCGACTCCCGTCGGGCACCGGCTCGTCGCCGCCACGACTGACGCTCGGACTCCATGTAGCCTGGGACTCGATGAGCGTCGAGATTGCGCCGCCACGCCGCACACCCCTCTACGAGGCGCATCTCGCCGCCGGCGCAAAACTCGTGGAGTTCGCCGGCTGGGAGATGCCGATCAGCTACGCCGGCATTCGCCTCGAGCATCTGGCTGTTCGACACGATGTCGGCGTGTTCGACGTGTCGCACATGGGTCAGGTTCAGACGCGCGGACCTGGAGCCCCCGACGCGCTGCAGCGCCTGGTGTCGAACGACATCCGCCGGATTCCGGAGGGCGGCGCTCAGTATGGCCTGCTCTGCAACGAACAGGGTGGCGTGCTCGACGATCTGTTCACCTACCGCCTCGGCGGGACCACCTTCCTGACGATCACAAACGCCGCCAACCACGAGCGTGACCTCGCCTGGATGATCGCCAACGCCGGCGCGTTCGATGCCGAACTTGTCGACCGGCGCGAGGAGTTTGCGATGCTCGCCGTCCAGGGGCCGAACGCAAGAGCGCTCGTCGGCCGTCTCGCCGACGGCCGGCTCCCCGCGCGAATGCACTGCTGCGAGCGGACGGTCGCCGGCGCCGCGGCGCTGGTGTGCGGCACCGGTTACACCGGCGAGGACGGCGTCGAGTTGCTGCTTGCCCCAGGCGACGCCGTCGCCGTCTGGGAGGCGCTGCTCGCGGGAGGTGCGGCACCGGTCGGGCTCGGCGCGCGGGACACGCTGCGCCTGGAGGCCTGCTACCACCTCTACGGCAACGACCTCAGCGAGGATCGCGACCCGATCGGCGCCGGGCTCGGCTGGGCATGCGTCGAGGACACCGGGTTCATCGGCGCCGGAGCTGTCGCAGCCGTGCGTAGCGCCGGCCCCGCAGAGAAGCTCGTCCCGTTCGTGATCGATGGCCCGGGGATCGCTCGGCAGGGGAACGCCGTTGTCGGCGGTGGCGTGGTGACGAGCGGGACGTTCTCGCCCTGCCTGGAGCGCGGGATCGGGATGGCGTACGTTAATCCGGAAAACACCGAGCCTGGAAGCCGGTTCGAGATCGACGTGCGGGGGACCGTCCGCGCGGCGGTGGTCGAGCGAAAACCTCTCTACCGAAAGGAACGTTGAGCATGTCTGAGCCCACCTACCCGGACGACCTCCGCTACCACGCCGAGCATGACTGGGCGCGGATCGAGGGCGACGAGGCGACGTTCGGGATCACCTGGTACGCGCAGGACGCGCTCGGCGAGGTCGTGTTCTTCGATGCGCCCGCGGTCGGCAGCACGGTCACCCAGGACTCGACCTACACCGAGGTCGAGTCGGTCAAGGCGGTCTCCGACGTGATCGCGCCGATGTCGGGTGAGGTGATCGCCGTCAACGAGTCGCTCTCGCAGAGCCCGGAGGCGATCAACGACGACCCCTACGGCGAGGGCTGGCTGGTCAGGGTGAGATTGTCGGACCCCTCACAGGCCGATTCGCTGATGGATGCCTCCGCCTACCGCGCGACCCTGACGTGAGCACCTATACCTCCGTCACCGACGCCGACCGCGCCGAGATGCTCGCGGCGATCGGTGTCGGTTCGATCGACGAGCTGTTCGCCGACATTCCGCCGGAGCTTCGCTGCGCACGGCCGTTGGCGCTCGATCGCGGGCTCTCCGAGCAGGAGGTCTACAGCGAGATCCGGGCGATGTCGACGCGCAACGTGAGCACCGATGACGAGATCACCTTTCTCGGCGCCGGAATGTATGACAACTACGTCCCGGCGGTGGTCGAGGCGATCACCGGTCGGTCGGAGTTCCTGACTCCCTACACGCCATACCAGCCTGAGATCTCCCAGGGTGGCCTGCAGGCGATGTTCGAGTACCAGACCGCGATCTGCGAGCTGACCGGGCTGCCGGTCTCGAACGCGTCGGTCTATGAGGGACCGAGCGCGGTAGCCGCCGCCGGCTATGTCGCCAAGCTCGCGAACGGTCGCCGCCGGATCATTGTCTCCAGAGGCGTGCACCCTCACGCGATCGAGACGCTGCAGACGCTCGCGCGCGGATACGGGATGGACGTCGAAGTGGTCGAGCTCGTCGACGGGCTGACCCACCTGCCGGCGCTCGACGACGACGTCAGCGCGATCGTGATCGCGCAACCGAACTTCCTCGGCGCGATCGAACCGGTCGCCAGGCTTGCCGCGCAAGCTCGTGAACACGGGGCCCTGACGATCTGCTCGTGTGACCCGATCCCGATCGCGTTGCTTCGCTCCCCCGCCGAGGACGGCGTCGACATCGCCGTTGGCGAGGGCCAGACGCTCGGTAACCGGCTCGACTTCGGCGGTCCCTCGTTCGGCTTCTTCGCGACCACCGAGGCGCTGATCCGCAGGCTCCCGGGACGGCTGGCGGGGGAGACGCGGGACATCGACGGCGCCCGCGGCTTCGTGCTCACGCTGCAGACCCGTGAGCAGCACATCCGGCGTGAGAAGGCGACCTCGAACATATGCACCTCGCAGGCGCTGAACGCACTCGCCGGGGTGATCTACCTGAGCTGGCTCGGACGCCGTGGGATCGTCGAGCTGGCGGAGTTGCTGGCTCAGCGCACCGCCTACGCCCGGGAGCGACTGCTCGAGCTCGACGGCGTCGAGCCGCTGCACTCCCAGCCGGTCGTGCGCGAGTTCGCGGTCACGCTCGATGCCCCGGTGCAGCGGGTGATCGACCGATGCCGTGCGGAGGGGGTCCATCCCGGCTACCGGCTCGGACGTGACGACCCGGCGCTCGAGTCGGGACTGCTGGTCGCGATCACCGAGCTTCGAACGCGGGCGCACATCGATCGCCTCGCGGAGGTGCTGGGCCGCGCGGTCGCCGCCGAACGCGGGCAGATCGAGGTGGGGGCGTGACCGCGCACCGCTGGTTCGCCCAGGCCGCCGATGATCAGCTGACGATCTACGAGCGGTCCAAGCCGGGGCGCCGCGCGTATGTCTCGCCGCCGCTCGATGTCCCCGAGCGCGATCTCGATGAACTGATCGCTCCGGAGCTGCGACGTGCCTCGCCACCTCGGCTGCCCGAGGTGTCCGAGCCTGAGATCGTGCGCCATTACAACCGCCTCTCGCGGCGTAACTTCGACCTCGACACCGGCTTCTACCCGCTCGGCTCGTGCACGATGAAATACAACCCGAAGCTGCATGAGCGGCTCGCGCGGCTGGCCGGGCACGCCCGGCTGCACCCGTTCCAGGAGCCCGAGGGTGCCCAGGGGGCGCTTGAGCTGATGTGGCGCCTGCAGCACGCGCTTGGCGAGATCGCGGGGCTGCCGCACGTGTCGCTGCAGCCGTCCGCCGGTTCGCACGGCGAGCTCACCGGGGTGCTGCTGACCCGCGCCTACCACGAGGCCCGGGGTGAGCAGCGCACGAAGGTGCTGACACCCGACACTGCTCACGGAACCAATCCCGCGACGGTGACGATGGCCGGCTACGACGTGGTTCACGTCGGCACCGACGCACTTGGGAACGTCGATCTTGACGACCTCCGCGCGAAGGCGACTCCGGATGTCGCCTGTCTGATGCTGACCAATCCCTCGACGCTCGGCCTGTTCGAGTCCGGGATCGCCGAGATCGAGCAGATCGTGCATGGAATCGGCGCGACGCTGTACTACGACGGCGCCAACCTGAACGCGATCATGGGCATCTGCCGGCCCGGTGACATGGGCTTCGACATCGTGCACTTCAACCTGCACAAGTCGTTCACCCAGCCACACGGCGGTGGTGGCCCTGGCTCCGGCCCGATCGCCGTTGCCGATCGGATCGCTCCGTTCCTCCCGCACCCGCAGGTCGTCAGGCGCGAACCCGCCGCCGGAAACGGCTCCACGGAGCCGTTCTACGACCTCGATTACGAGATCCCGCAGTCGATCGGGCGGATGCGCGGCTTCCAGGGCAACTTCGGCGTGTTCGTCCGCGCATACGCCTACATCCGCTCGCTCGGCGCCGAGGGGCTGCGTGAGGCCTCGGAGGTCGCTGTGCTCAACGCCAACTACCTGCTCGCGAAGCTGCGCGAGGAGGGCGTCGCCGAGTACCTGCCGGAGGCCTATGACCGCGTCTGCATGCATGAGTTCGTGCTCTCCGGGGCGCCGATGAAGCAGGCGTTGGGGATCAAGACGCTTGATCTGGCAAAGCGCCTGCTCGACCATGGCGTTCACCCACCGACCGTGTACTTCCCGCTGATCGTCGAGGAGGCCCTGCTGGTCGAGCCGACCGAGACCGAGACGAAGGAGACGCTTGACCGCTTCGCCGAGATCGTCGCCGAGGTGATCCGTGAGGCCCGGGAGGATCCTGAGATCGCGCGTGGGGCGCCGTACAGCACTCCGGTGCGCAGGCTCGATGAGGCCGGCGCGGCACGCCATCCGGTGATCAGACAGCAGATGTAACGCCCTCCGGGACCTGAGCGATGGACGAACAGATCCGCCGGCAGGCGCAGCAGACCGCCGATCACGCAGTCCGCGAACTGGAGGCGCTGGTCGCGGTGTCATCGCCGTCCGGCGACCTCGCCGGTGCTGAGGAGGCGGTCGCACTGTGCAGCGCCTTCCTGCCCGACCAGGCGCGGCTTGAGCGGGTCGCGTGCTCGACACCGGGCTTCGCGCCCGACCTGATCGCACGGATGCCCGGAACCGGCAGCCGGCGGCTGATGCTGCTCGGGCACCTGGACACCGTCGTCAGCCATCGTCAGCACGCCGGCCCGCGTCACGACGGAGATCGCCTGTACGGGCCGGGCACGGTCGACATGAAGGGTGGCGTCGCGCTGGCGCTCGGGATCGCGCGCGTGCTCGCGCAATCGCCGGAGCGCTATGCCGAGCTCGCCGTCCTGCTGGTCACCGACGAGGAATGGCGCACGGCTCCGTTCGTGCACATCGAGACGTTCTCCGGCTACGACGCGTGCCTCTGCTTCGAGGCCGGTGAGCGCTCGGAGGAGGGTCACGACGGCGTCGTCGTCAGGCGCAAGGCGGCCACCACACTCCGAGTCCGCGCCAGCGGCCGCTCAGCGCACTCGGGATCGGCGCCGCACCTCGGCGCGAATGCGCTGCTGGCGCTCGCCGAGGCGGCGATCGAGGGTGCCGCCAGATCGGACCCGGACGGTCCCGATCGCCTGACCGTCGTCCCGACGATCATCGCCTCCGGTGACGCGATCAACGTCGTGCCGGCCGCCGGGGAACTCGTGTTCGACATGCGTTCGAGCGACCAGCGGGCGTTCGAGGCGGTGCTCGCGTCGGTGCCGCGCAGCATCGGCGACGTCGTTCTCGATGCCGCCTTCGAGCGTCTCTGGCCCGCGATGGACTCCGAACGGGCGACCGAGGGGCTGTTGAGGGGCGCGGCACAGCGACTGGGCCGGCCGATCGTGGCTCGCTCCCGCGGCGGCGCCAGCGACGCGAGCCACTTTGCGGCGGGGATCCCGCTGACCGTCGACGGGCTCGGCCCCCGCGGAAATGGCGCCCACACACCGTCTGAATACGTTTTCAAGCCATCGCTGCGCGAGCGCACCGAGGTTGCGCTCGCGCTGGCACTCGCCGCTCTGGAGGGCTGAGCGGCGCAGCGATCCGGCCGGCAGTTCGGCTCTGCCATGCTGTGCAGATGGCAACCCAGTCGTCTCCGGCGAAGCTCGCGAGCCAGCCGGCTCCGGCCAAGCAGGCGAATCGGCCATTCCCGGCCAAGCTCGGCCGGACCCAGCGCGACGGTCTGCTGCTGCTGCTCGGGTTGGTCGCATTCATGTGGGTGGTCGAGGTGATCAACACGCTCGATTCCAACCACCTCGACGGTGACGGGCTGCACCCGCGCGACGTCGGCCGGTTCTGGGGGATCCTGACGGCACCGTTCATCCACGCCAGCTTCCAGCACCTGATCGACAACACCGTCCCGCTGGTCTTCATCGGCGCGATCATCGCGCTGCGCGGGGCCAGGCTGCTGGGGCGCGTGACCCTGTTCGTGATCGTCATCGGCGGCATCGGCGTGTGGCTGATCGCGCCGTCACATACGACGATCGCCGGACAGGTCGACCCGGTCGTCACGATCGGCGCCAGCGGCGTCGTCTTCGGCTACGCGACCTACCTGTTCGCACGTGGCTTCTTCGAGCGCAGCCTGCTCGACCTGCTGGCCGGACTCGTCGTCGGCGTCGTCTGGGGGGCGGCGCTCGTGTCGAGCCTGGTGCCGCACACCGGTGTCTCATGGCAGGCACACGCCTGCGGCGCGGTCGCGGGGGTGCTCGCCGCCTGGGCTTTCTCCGATCGCCGGCGGGCCGCATCGAGCGCCTCGCTGACGACCGTCGAGGCCTGAACGAAGGCCACGCGGTGAGCGCCGCGCGCTCTGCGCACCGCTCCCGGTAGCCTGCCGCGAATGCGGATCTTCTCCGGCATTCAGCCCACCGGCCGCAAGCACCTCGGCAACTACATCGGCGCGATCACGCAGTACGTGGCCGGGCAGGAGCGCGGCGAGGGGATCTACTGCATCGTCGACCTGCACGCGACCACCGTCGCCTACGACCCGCCGGGGCTGCGCCAATCGGTGTACGACACCGCGGCGATCCTGCTGGCGGCCGGTCTGGACCCGGAGCGCTGCATCTTCTTCCGCCAGAGCGATGTGCTCGAGCACGCCGAGCTGTGCTGGCTGCTGTCGAGCGTGACCGCTTACGGCGACCTCGGGCGAATGCATCAGTTCAAGGAGAAGTCGGGTGTCCAGCGCGAGCTGGTGTCCGTCGGTCTGTTCTCGTATCCGGTGCTGATGGCGGCGGACGTGCTGGGCTACCGCGCCGACGAGGTGCCCGTCGGCGATGACCAGCGCCAGCACATCGAGCTGATGCGAGATATCGCCGAACGGTTCAATGCCCGTTACGGCGAGATCCTGGTCGTGCCGGAGGGCCGCTATCCGTCGGTTGGCGCGCGGATCATGGACCTCCAGTTCCCCGACCGCAAGATGTCGACCACCGGCGGCAGTGAGCAGGGCACGGTGTACGTGCTGGATCAGCCTGCGGCAATCGCCAAGAAGTTCGGAGCCGCGGTGACCGACTCGGGCCGCGAGGTCGTGCGAGCTGCCGACAAGCCCGGGGTGTCGAACCTGATCGACATCCTTGCGGCCGTCCGTGGCGTGACGCAGGACCAGATCGAGGCCGAATTCGGCGACGGTGGCTACGGCGCCTTCAAGCGGGCCGTGGCCGAGGCCGTCGCCCAGTACCTCGAGCCGGTCCGCACGCGCTATGAGGCCCTGCGCGGCGATGAGCGTGAGCTCGAGCGGGTGCTGCGCGACGGCGCCGAGCGTGCGCGGGTGATCGCCGGAGACACGCTGCTGGACGTCCGTGAGGCGATGGGCGTCGGACCGGTCCGCCCCGCCGGATAGCCTCCTGGGCGATGGCCACCGAGCCGAAGTCCGCACCGCTGCGCCTGGTCGACCTCGAGCTGGATCTCGACGTGTTCGCCGGGCCGTTCGATCTGCTGCTGACCCTGATCCTGCGGGAGGAGGTCGATCTGCTCGAGGTCGACCTCGCCGAGATCGTGATCTCCTACATCGACCATCTTGAGCGTCGGGGCGAGCTGGACCTCGAGGCCGCGACCGAATTTCTCGTGCTGATCGCCTCGCTGCTTGAGCTGAAGTCCCGGCTGATGCTTCCCGGCGAGGAGCTCGAGGAGCTCGAGCTCGACCCCGACGAGGCAGCGAGCGAGCTGCTCGACCGGCTGCTGGCGGCCCACCGCTACCGCGAGGCTTCGCGACACCTGGCCGTGCGGCTGGCCGAGGAGTCCGGCTTCCGCTTCCGCAGCGCTCCTGTCCCGCCGCATCTGCGGCGAGCATCGTTGCCGGCGGCCACGGCGGTCTACGAACCGACGACATTGTCGAACGCGATCGGCGGCCTGCTGGCTGCACCGCCGGCGGTCGACATCCGTCACATCCCGGTGCCGAAGGTGACCGTCGCCTCTCGACTGCAGCGGCTGCGCGCGCTGCTGCGGAGCGGTAGCTTCAGCTTCGACGCAGCGGTCACCGACGCCGACCGCGTGACGGTGGCGGTGACCGTGTTCGCGATGCTCGAGCTCTACAAGCAGGGTGAGCTGAGCTGGACGCAGGACGCGCCGTTCGGTGAGATCACCGTGTACCCATCGTCGCTGCTCACTCGCTGGGAGCGATCCGCATGAGCGCCGGTGCCGGCGTCCCCGTGACCGTCGGCGGTGCCGCCGAGCTCGAGCGCGTGCTCGAGGCGCTGCTGTTCCTCTCCTCCGAGCCGGTCGGCGCGGAGGCGCTCAGCGCCGCGACCGGGTCCGAGCTGCACGAGGTGTCGACCGCGCTCGAGCGCCTGCGGGAGTACTACGAGTTCGAGCAGCGCGGGTTCGTCCTGCGTGAGCTGGCAGGTGGCTGGTCGCTGGCTTCACATCCCGACGCGGAGCCGGCGGCGCGGCGGCTGTTCGCGCGGCCGCGGACGCCGCCCCTGACACCGGCGCAGGCTGAGACGCTCGCGATTGTCGCCTACCTGCAGCCGGTCTCACGTCCCGAGATCGCCAGGATCCGCGGCGTCAACGCCGAATCCGCGGCCGCGACGCTGCTCGAGCGCGGGCTGATCGAGGAGGCCGGTCGCTCGCAATTCGGCGCCGTCCTCTACCGCAGCACCGATCTGTTCCTGAGGCTGTTCGGGCTGGTCCGGATCGAGGACCTCCCGGACCTGAGCGAGTTCGATCCCTCGCCCGAGTTCGCGCAGGAGCTTCGGGATCGGCTGCTTCGCGCGGGTGACGCACGTGCCGGTGCGTAGAGCACGTGCCGGCGCGTAAACGCCGGCTAAACGCAGACACGTAGAATCGCCAACTGAAGATGTCGGTCCGGGAGGTGATCGTCGGGGCCACGGTGGCGGCCACCCTGCTTGGGCTGGCGATGGTTCCGGGCGCGCTGGCGGCCGGGGACCCGGTCACCGTGGTGCAGACGAGCGCCAACCTCTCGCAGGCGCTCAATCCGATGCGCGCCACGCGGTTGCGACCGGGCGGTCCCGCACCGGGGACGCCCGTGATCGACATCGACGACTCGGTGCTCTACCAGCGAGTCGAGGGGTTCGGCGCCGCGATGACCGACAGCTCGGCATGGTTGATCGAGCGCCGGTTGCCCCACGCGACCAGCGCCCAGCTGATGAGCGACGTGTTCGGCCCCGACGGGCTCCATCTCAGCTTCCTGCGGGTGCCGATCGGTGCGTCTGACTTCACCGTCGGCGGTCGGCCCTACAGCTATGACGACCGGCCGCGCGGGCGCTCGGACCCCAAGCTTCGCCACTTCTCGATCGCACATGACAGGGCCTACATCCTGCCGGCGCTGCGAGCCGCGCTGGCACTGAACCCTCAGCTGCAGACGCTCGCGACCCCGTGGTCGGCGCCGGCCTGGATGAAGGGCAACGACTCGCTCGACGACGTCGGTGAACGCGGCACTCTCCGTGGCTCCGCGTATGGGCCCTGGGCGGGGTACATAGTCAAGTTCCTGCAGGCCTACGCAGCAGCGGGTGTGCCGATCCAGGCGCTGACCCCCGCCAACGAGCCCGGCAACCCGACGCGTTACCCGGGGATGAACATGTCGTCGGGCAGCATCGCGATCTGGATCAGCCGGTTCCTGGCGCCCGCGCTCGAGCGCGCGCGCCTGCACCCGAAGCTCTACGCCGCGGATTATGGCTGGGGGACTCCGTCCGCGGCCCAGGCGGCGATCTCGGGTCCGGCCGCGCCGGATCTGAGCGGGATCGCGTGGCACTGCTACTTCGGCAGCCCCAGCGTGATGAGCTCGCTGCACACCAGGGTGCCCGGGCTCGACGAGATCGTCGACGAGTGCTCGCCCGGGATCAGCGCGATCCCCGTCTCTGAGGTCGTGATCAGCTCGCTGCGTGAGTGGGCGAGCACGGTCGCGCTCTGGAATCTGGCGCTGAACCCGGCCGGCGGGCCGGTGCAGGCGCCGAACACCGGCTGTCCCGGCTGCACAGGACTGGTGATGATCAACCCGCGCGGCGGCACGGTCACACGGAACCTCGCCTGGTATCAGCTCGGGCAGGCGAGCGAGTTCGTCGAGGTCGGTGCCCGTCGGGTCGCCTCGAACACGTTCGTCAACTACGACTACCTGAAGCCAGGTGTGAACTTCATCACGACTTCGCTGGACGATGTCGCGTTCGTCAATCCCGACGGAGACAGAGTCCTGATCGCGTACAACAACTCACCGGCGAGGATCACCTTCGCCGTCAGCTGGCACGGCTCCTACTTCGAGTACGCGCTCCCGTCGCATGCGACCGTCACCTTCCAGTGGGGGCCTGAGCCGGCGGCATCGAGCTCGACCCCCGCTCTGCCCGCAAGCGGCACCGGGGTGCAGCCTGACCTCAGCGCTGCACGGCGAGCTGCCCGCACGCGGCCGCGATCTCTCGCCCGCGGGTGAGTCGCACGGTCACGCCCAAGCCGCGACGCTCGAGCTCGGCTCTGAACGCCTCGATCGCCTTCGGGCCGGATGCCTCATACGGCGATCCGGTCGGGTTATAGGGGATCAGGTTGACCTTGAACTTGCGCGGATCGAGCGTCCGCGCGAGGCTCACCGCCTGGGCATGCTGGTCGTTGATTCCGGCCAGCATCACGTACTCGACGAACACCATCCGCCGCTTACGGTCATAGAACGCCTCGCACGCGGCGATCACGTCGTCGAGCGGGTAGCGGTCATTGACGGGCATCAGCTCGGAGCGCAGCGCGTCGTCGGCGGCGTGCAGCGACAGCGCCAGGCGCAGCGGCATCGGCGCCGCCGCCAGACGCTCTATCCCGGGGATCCAGCCGACCGTCGAAACCGCCGTCCGGCGGTTGGTGATCCCGAGGTCCGGCAGCCTGGCGCAGGCGGCAAGGACGGCGTCGAGGTTCATCATCGGCTCGCCCATCCCCATGAACACCGCGTGATCAAGGCGCCCCGGGACCCCGGGCCGGACGCGGCGGAAGTGCAACGCCTGGTCGACGATCTCAGACGCGGTCAGGTTGCGAGCGAACCGCATCTGGCCGGTCGCGCAGAAGGTGCAGGTCAGCGGGCATCCCGACTGCGATGAGATGCACAGCGAGTTGCGTCCGTCCCGGTAGCGCATCAGCACCGTCTCCAAAGGGTGGCCGTCGCGGGTCCGCAGGAGCGCCTTGACGGTGCCGTCCGCCGCCTGCAGCTCGCGCTCGAGCGTCAGCGTCGAGAACGGCACTTCGCGCTCGAGCGCCACGCGCAGAGCGCGTGGAAGATCGGTCATCTGTTCGAACGACGACGCGCCCTGGGCTGCCCATTTCCAGACCTGCCTGGCGCGGTATCGGGGCTCGCCGAGCTGCGCGCAGGTTTCGGCGAGAAGGTCGAGGTCCATGACCTCTATGGTGGCAGGGCCGTGCGCCTGGCCAAGTTCCTGTCAAACAACGGTGTCGCCTCGCGCCGTGCCGCCGAGCAGATCGTGCGCGACGGGCGGGTGCTGATCGGCTCAGAGATCGTGACCGATCCTGCCCGCGACGTCGGCGAGGACGACATCGTCGCGGTCGATGGAGTGACGGTCGGCCGGGAGCGCAACCGGGTGGTGTACGCGGTCAACAAACCGCCGGGCGTCGTCTCGACAGCGCACGACACCCACCGTCGCAGGACGGTCGTCTCGCTCGTGCCCTCACCGCTCCGGCTCTACCCCGTCGGGCGGCTCGACATCGACACGACCGGCCTGATCCTGCTCACAAACGACGGCGAGCTCGCCCACCGGCTGACGCATCCGAGCTTCGAGGTGATGCGGACCTACCGGGCGCTGCTGGCACGGCCGCCGGTCCGCGAGGCCGCCCTCCGGCAGCTGCGTCGTGGGGTTGAGCTCGACGATGGTCTGACCGCGCCCGCGCGCGTCACCCGGATTGCGCCGGACACGATCGAACTGACGATCCACGAGGGACGCAAGCGCCAGATCAAGCGGATGTGCGAGCACGTCGGCCATCCGGTGCTGAGCCTCGAGCGTGTCCGCTTCGGGCCGGTGACACTCGGTCAGCTGCCGCCGGGTGGGCACCGGCGGTTGAGCGAGGCCGAGGTCAGCCTGCTCAGGAGCGCTGGATCAGGAGCTCATCGTTCCGCAGAGTCGTCGTCACGAGCGCTCGGGAAACCGCCTGGCGCGTCAGCAGGACCGGGTGCGGTGCGATCAGGCGCATGATCGTGAACCGGTGCACGTGGCGCACCCAGAGCTCGTGGAACCCGGGGATCGGGTAACTGCTCTGCATCTGTGAGGGGATCAGGTTGCAGGCCGCCCCCCACCAGCACAGCGGCTGCTGGGGCGAGCTGATCGAGATCACGTCGAGCTCTGAGACCCGTTCCGGTGCCCGGCCGTAGAAATGCAGGTTCGGCATGTACAACGAGAGCGGCAGCAGCGTCCGGTAGTGCTGGATCAGGATCGCGCGGGCATCGAGGTCCGAACCGGTGTCCGAAGAGGCCGACTCGGTCGGTGCCGGCTCGGTCCGCAGGAGCCGTGCCACCGGTCGCCAGTCCGGGCGCTGCAGGTCATAGTCGGCCGCGACCCCGATCGCCGCCGTCAGGCCGATCGCACACAGCACGACCGTCAGCGCGACCCCGAGCGCTCGTGCTCGGGTCACCGCCAGCCCGCCGCCGACGCAGATCGCGGCCGGCAGCCAGAGCCCGATGATGTTGCGCGTGATCAGAGCATCGCTGCCGGCGGCGATGAACGCAAGGCTGAGGATGAAGCCCGCGAGCGCCAGACCGCCGGCCAGCAGCGCCCCTCGCCGCTCGGATGTACGTCCGCGGATCAGCAGGAGCGCGATCGCGGCGAGCGCCGTCACGATCGCAGCGAACTTCAGAGCCTTGCGCGCGGGCGCGCCGGTGCCGATCAGGAACTGGGGGATGATCTGCGCGAGGCGCAGGCGCAGCGGCGAGTTGGCGATCCAGCTGTCGTGACCGGTGGCGTTCTGCGACAGCGCCAGCGGGATCAGGGCGAGCCCGCACAGTGCGACGATGCCGACGCCGATCACGACCGCGCGTGAACGCCGCCGTTCGTACAGAAGCCACGCAGCCTCCGGTGCGACCGCCACCACGGCGTAGTAGTGCGTGGCCAGCGCCAGCGCGCAGGAGATCACCCACGCGATCACCCACTTCGCGGACGGCTCGGCGCGGACATAGACGAAGGCGAGCAGCGTCAGCGAACAGAACAGCACCAGCAGCTCGTAGGAGCGGGCTTCCTGCGAATACCAGATCAACAGGGGGTTGCACGCCGTCAGTGCCGCGACGATCACGCCTGCGCGGCGGTCGATCAGCTTCGCCGCCGCCGCGTAGGCGACGGGCACGACGGCGACGCCCGCCAGCGCGGACAGCGACCGCAAGCCGGCCTCGTTGTCGCCGAAGATCCGTGCCCACACCCAGGCGGCCGCGTAGTACAGCGGCGGCGTGGACTCGGTCTGCGGGATCAGCCCGAGCATCTGGCCGGGAGAGAAGTGAACCAGTAGCGCGGTGTTCGCCTCGTCGAACCAGAAGCCCTGGTGTCCGAGCCCGTAGAAGCGCAGCAGCGCGGCGAGCACGGTCAATCCGCCGACGGCGATAATTGCCCCGCGGGAGGACGTATCTTGCGTGTCGGGGGCGGTGGTCTCTGGCGTCGTCATCGATTGCGAACCTATCCCATCACGACGCAGCGCCATGCGTCATCGCGGCCGCCCTCGACGGCGGCGGTGACGCCGCGAAACGAAGCCGTCCTAACAGAAATGCAACCATGTATGCCCAGCAAATCCACCTTCTGACGGCGACCATTACCTCGTCATGCGCGACGACCACACGCTGACCCAATCGTCGACGGCACTTGCCAGCGGCTCGTTGGCCGGTGCTGGCGCCGCCGACACCGCGATCCCGCTACAGCGCTTCGAAGCGCTGACACGGCGCCTGCGCGCTCTGAGACTGCCGTTCGAGATCGGTGCGCGCACCGGTGGTGCTGCGCTCGCGGTACTGCTGATCGGCACGCTCACGGTCGCGGTGTTCGCAAGCGCGGGGCCGTCCGGGCTCGTGCCGCACAGCGGCAAGGTGTTCCCCGGGTGGGAGGCCGGGCCGCTCAGCGTCCTGTTCGGGCATCCCTCGTTGTCGCCCGGGGCACTGACGCTCGACTACAGCCTGGTGCTGGTGGCGATGACATGCGCCTACCTGGTCGCACTGCAGGCGGCGAGGTCGCTGTCGATGCGGACGATCGCGATCGTCGTCGTGGCGCTCAACCTGATCCTGTTGATGAGCCCGCCGCTGCAGCTCACCGACGTCTTCAACTACATCGGCTACGCGCGGCTCGGCGGCCTCCACGAGCTGAATCCGTACACGCATGTGATCAACAACGAGACCTGGGACCCGATTTACCGGTTCACGTCGTGGGGCAATCTGTCGAGCCCGTACGGTCCACTGTTCACGGCGATCACCTACCCTCTGGCGCTGCTGCCACTGTCGGTCGCGTACTGGGCGCTGAAGCTGATCGCCGTGGCCTGCAGCCTGACCTTCGTGTGGCTGGTCTGGAAGTGCGCGACGCTGCTCGAGCGCGATCCGCGTTACGCGGTCCTGTTCGTCGCCGCCAGCCCTCTCTATCTGCTGTTCGCGCTTGGCGGTTTCCACAACGACTTCCTGATGCTGGTGCCGTCGACCGCGGCGATCCTGCTGCTGCTCCAGCATCGAGACCGCGCTGCCGGTGCGGCGCTCGCAGTCGCGGTGGCGGTCAAGTTCAGCGCGATTCTGCTGCTTCCGTTCCTGCTGATCGGAGCGCGGCCGCCGATGCGCCGTCCCCGCGTGATCGTCGGCGTCGTACTGGCGGCGATCCCGCTGGCGGTGCTCAGCGTCTGGCAGTTCGGGTTCGCGCTGCCGAACCTCGCCGACCAGACCGGCGTCGTCACCGGCTTCAGCGTGCCGAACCTGGTCGGGCTTGCGCTCGGGCTCGGCGGCAGCACACCGGGCCTGCTGAGGGTCGCGAACCTGCTGGTCGTGCTGACCGTGCTGGTGATGATGCGCCGCCCGCGGGAGTGGATCACCGGCGCCGGTTGGTCGACGCTGGCGCTGATCGCGAGCGTCGCCTGGCTGATGCCGTGGTATCTGGTGTGGGTGCTGCCGCTGGCGGCGCTCGGCACCAGCGTCCGGCTGCGGCGCGCGACACTGGCGTTCACGGTCTTCCTGGTGATCACGTTCATGCCTCAGACCGGCGTCTTCATCGACGCCCACGGGCTCAACCCGATGTCCACATCGGCGGGCCAGGCGGCTCTTGCGCTGCAGCAGAAGCTGCAGAAATAACGGGCGCTCTGGCAGAATCGGCGCCCAATGCAGCGACTGTTTGCGCTCCGAGGCGCCAATAGCGTCGAGCGCAACGACGCCGAATCGATCCTTGCGGCCACCGATCTCCTGATGCGGGAGCTGATGACGCGTAACGAGCTGAGCGCCGATGCGATCGTGAGCTGCATCTTCACTTTGACCGAGGACCTGAATGCCGAGTTCCCGGCGGTCGCCGCGCGCGCGATCGGGCTGGATCGGGTGCCGCTGCTCTGCACCCGGGAGGTGCCCGTGCCCGGCTCGCTGCCGCGGGTGATCCGAGCGATGGTGCACTACTACGCGCCGGAGGACCACGTCGCCAGGCACGTGTATCTGGGCGAGGCGCGCGCACTCCGACTTGACCTCGAAGCGGCACAATGACTTCTCGATGACGATCGAGTTCGCGCAGCGCACACGGCGGATCCCCGTGTACCCCGTCGCGGCGGGGTACGACCTCGGCGACGACGTCGCGATGCTCGCCTCCAACGAGTCCGCGTTCGGGCCCGCGCCCGAGGTGCTCGAAGCCGTCTCGCGTGCCGTCGGCGGTGCCAACCGCTATCCGGATCCGTCCTACGGCCGGCTGCGCCGCGCGCTGGCTGACCGCCACGATGTCGCGCCGGACCGGATCGCGCTGGGCAACGGATCAGCCGACCTCCTGATCGCGGCGGGCGAGGCGCTGCTCGAACCCGGTGCCGAGCTGGTGTACGCGTGGCCGTCGTTCAGCGTCTACGAGCACCTTCCCGCAGCCTCAGGCGCGCGCGCGGTCCGCGTCGCACTCGACGAAGGCCAGTGTCACGACCTCGACGCGTTCGCCTCGGAGGTGACCGTCGCGACACGGCTGGTGCTCGTCTGCAACCCGAACAACCCGACCTCGACGGCCGTCGGCCTCGATCAGGTGGAGAAGCTGCTCGATCGCGTTCCCAGGCACGTCTGCGTGATCCTCGATGAGGCCTACTGCGAGTTCTCGCTGATGCTCGGCGACCCGCAGGCCTCGGTCGAGTTGCTGCGCAGATGGCCGAACCTCGTGATCCTGCGGACCTTCTCGAAGGTCTACGGCCTCGCCGGGCTCCGGGTCGGTTACGCCCTCTGCGGCGGTGAGGAGTTCCGAACCGCGGTCGAGCAGGTGCGCCAGCCGTTCAGCGTCAACGTCGCGGCGCAGGCGGCTGCGGTCGAGGCCCTGCGTCACCAGGACGAGATCGAGCGGCGCGTCGTCGCGACGATCGCGGCGCGCACCGAGATGGTCGACGCGGTTCGCGCGATCGGCGGCGTGTGGGTCGCCGAAGCGGATGCCAACTTCATCTGGTGCCATCTCGATCAGGCCGCGGCGTCCTGGGCCGGCGCGCAGGGTCGCACGTTCGGCGGCCAGCCGGCGATGCTGGCCGCCTACGAGAAGCTGGTCGTCGACGACCTGCGGCAGCGGGGCGTGCTGGTTCGCGCCGGCGGCGCACTCGGCCGGCCCGGCGCGATGCGCGTGACCGTCGGGACGCCCGCCGAGAGCCGACGCTTCACCGACGCCCTCGGCGATCTGATAGAACTCCGCGGGCGATGACTGCGACCAGCCCCTACAGCGCCTTCGGCTGGTCCTATTCGCCCTTCTTCGCCTGGCGATTTAGCTAGGCGCTCGGCCTGAGCTTCCGACGCTCGCGTGATTGCGGGCGGCCCCGGAGGCCGAGCGCCCGGGATGCCCGACGCGGCATCCGAACGCCACGCCGCCCCACGGGTGGCCCTCCCCTAGAGTTTTGAGGTGTAGAAAGGACTGATGAGAATGATCGCGATGACAGCGACGAGGACCACGGAGCAGGAGCCGGACGTCGATCCGCACCGGCTGGCGTCGGCACGCTCCAGGCAGGGTGTGGCGAGCGTGCTCGAGATCTGCGGGCGCACGGTCGGTGGCAGCGCCTTCGCCGTGATCGCGGGCCCGTGCACGGTCGAGTCACGTGAGCAGACACTGAGCACCGCGAAGATCGTCCGTGACTGCGGCGCGACGATGTTCCGCGGCGGCGCCTACAAGCCGCGCAGCTCCCCGTACTCCTTCCAGGGCCTCGGACAGCCTGCTCTGCGACTCCTGCGGGAGGCCAGAGAGCTGACCGGCCTGCCGATCGTCACCGAGCTGATCGACATACGGGACCTCGACGAGGTGCTTGAGGTGGCGGACGTGATCCAGATCGGCGCACGGAACATGCAGAACTACGCGCTGCTCTCCGAGGTCGGGCGCAGCGGCCGGCCGGCGCTGCTCAAGCGAGGCCTGTCAAGCACGCTGGCTGAGCTGCTGATGGCGGCTGAGTACATCCTCAAGGAGGGCAACGAGCGAGTGATCCTCTGCGAGCGCGGGATTCGCACGTTCGAGCCCGCCTACCGCTTCACGCTCGATCTGAGCGCGATCCCGGTGCTCAAGGAGATGACCCATCTACCGGTGATCGTCGACCCCAGCCACGCGGCCGGCCGGCGTGATCACGTTCTGCCGCTGTCGCTGGCGGCCGCAGCGGCCGGTGCCGACGGGGTCATCGTCGAGGTCCATCCCCAACCTGATCAGGCGATCTGCGACGGTCCTCAGCAGCTCTGCGCCGATCAGTTCGCCGACTACATCGAGCCGCTCAGGGCGGTTGCCGCGGTGATCGGTCGCAGCATCGAGGCTGCCGAGCTGCCGGCCGCGGTGGTCTGAGCCTTGTCGCTGACCCCACCGATCCAGGTTGATCCGGTCCGCGACCAGCGGATCGAGCGACTCGTGCCGCTGGTGCCGCCGCAGGCACTGCTGGACGAACTGCCGCTCAGCAGGGAGTCGGTGCAGGTACTGCTCCGTGGTCGGGCATCGGCGCATGCGGTCCTTGACGGCGACGACGACCGGCTGCTCGTGGTCGTCGGTCCGTGCAGCGTCCACGACGTCGACGCCACCCGTGAGTATGCGCAGCGGCTCGCCGCCGAGGCCTCACGGCGCCAGGCCGACCTACTGATCGCGATGCGGGTCTACTTCGAAAAGCCGCGCACGACGGTCGGCTGGAAGGGGCTGATCAACGATCCCCATCTGGACGGCTCAGGGGACGTGAACGCCGGTCTGGCGATCGCTCGCCGTCTGCTGCTGGAGGTCCTGGAGCTCGGCTTGCCGGTCGGCTGCGAGTTCCTGGATCCGATCACTCCCCAGTACATCTCCGATGCTGTCTGCTGGGGAGCGATCGGCGCCCGCACGGCCGAGAGCCAGATCCACAGACAGCTGGGGTCGGGCCTGTCGATGCCGGTCGGCTTCAAGAACCGGACGGATGGAAATGTGCAGGTTGCCGTCGACGCAGTGCGGGCCGCTGCTGCTCCGCACGCGTTCGCCGGGATCGACGTCAACGGCACCCCGGCGATCCTGCACACGCGCGGCAACGCCGACTGTCACATCATCCTTCGCGGTGGCCGGGACGCGCCCAACTACGGACCCGAGGCGGTCGCCGCCGCGATCGGCCTGCTGCGGGCCGCGGGTCTGCGCGAGCGCGTGATGATCGACCTCTCGCATGACAACAGCGGCAAGGACCCGGAGCGGCAGCCGGCGGTTGCCGACTCCGTCGCCGCTCAGATCGCGGCAGGTAACCCGGCGCTCGTCGGGGTGATGCTTGAGTCGTTCCTCCTCGGCGGCCGCCAGGACCTCGGTGCAGCGCCGACGCTGCGTTACGGACAGTCGATCACCGACGGATGCATCGACTGGGACACGACGGTCGAAGTGCTCGACCGCCTCGTCGGAGCGGTGCGAGCGCGCCGCCTGGTGCAGGCGCGATCCTGAGCGTCGGGCGGATCGTGAGCATCAGGCGAGCGTCATGCGGATCGCAGTCATCGGCGTCGGTCTGATCGGCGGCTCGATCGCGCTCGCGGCTCGCGAGCGTCTCGAGGCCGACGTCGCCGGCTACGACCGCGACCCCGAGGCGCTGCGGGCGGCGCTGGACAGGGGCGCGATCGACACAGCGCATGACTCGGTCGCGGCTGCGGCGGCGGGGGCGAGCGCTGCGTTCGTCGCGGTTCCGCTCGGTGCGCAGCGGACGGTTCTGAGCGAGCTGCTCGCGGCGGCGCCGGTCGATTGTGTCGTCAGCGACGTCGGCTCGACCAAGCGTGAGGTCGTGGCGGCGTGTGATGACCAGCGGTTTGTCGGCGGCCATCCACTCGCCGGCGCCGAGACCTCGGGGATCGCCCACGCCCGGGCCGACCTGTTCGACGGAGCGACCTGGTATCTGACCCCGACGCGGCAGACGTCGGGCGTCCGCTACGAGGCACTCCATCGGATCCTGATCGCACTCGGGGCGCGACCGGCCGCGATTGATGCCGAGGCCCACGACGCGATCCTCGCGCTGGTCTCGCACCTGCCCCACGTGCTCGCCAATGTGCTCGTGTCCCAGGCGGCGATAACGCTCGCGGCCGGGGGTGAGCTGATGCCGGCGACCGGCCCGAGCTTCAGGGACCTGACGCGCGTGGCCGGGGCCTCGAGCTCGATCTGGACCGACATCTACATGAGCAACAGCGACGCGCTGCTGGACCAGATCGACCTGATGCTGACTCGGCTCGGGGATGTCCGCTCGATGCTCGCGACGGGCGATCGCGCCGGCATCACACGCTGGAACGACGCTGCCGGCGATGATCGGCGGCTGCTGCTGGAGGCGCAGCTCGCCGGCGGCGATCTGCACGAGTTGCGGGTCTCGGTTCCGAACCGTCCCGGCGTGGTGGCGGAGCTGGCGCTGGCGCTCGGGCGGGCAGGCGTAAACATCACCGATATGGCGCTGTACCCGGCCGCCGACATGACCGAGGGCGTGATCGCACTGTGGATCGCCGGGGAGCTGACCGCCGTGCGTGCCGAGCAGATCATCCGAGACGAGGGCCTTCCGGTGTTTCGGCCATGAGCGAGCAGCGCCGAGAGGCGATCCGCATCTCGCCGGGCCATCCGGCGCAGCGGTGGGAGGTCAGGGTGCCGGGATCAAAGAGCCTGACGAACCGCGCGCTGCTGCTCGCAGCGGTCGCGGGACCCGGCAGCTCACGCCTGATCAAACCCCTGATCGCCGATGACACCGAGGCGATGGCGGGCGCCGTCGGCGCGCTCGGAGCGGGCGTCGAGCTGACGGCCGGCGGCGACTGGGTGATTGCGGGCCTCGACGGGCCGCCGGGTCACGACGCCGCCGTCTCATGCGGGATGGCGGGGACCGTCGCCCGGTTCGTCGTGCCGATCCTGGCGGCCGGGCGTGGATCGTTCTCGGTCGACGGCGATCCTCAGCTGCGCCGCCGTCCACTCGGGCCGCTGCTGGCGGCGCTTGAGGCCCAGGGTGCCGTGATCCACGGCGACGCGCTGCCGCTGACGCTCGAAGCCGACGGCCTGCGCGGCGGTGATCTGGCGGTCGACACTTCGGTCAGCAGCCAGTTCCTGTCCGGCCTCCTGATGGCCGCGCCGCTGGCCCGTCAGGAGACGCGCCTGCGCTTTGACGCACTCGTCAGCCGTCCATACCTGCAGCTGACACTGGATGTGATGAGCGCCTTCGGCGTCGGCGCGCAGAGCGATCAGCATTCGGTCACCGTCAAGCCGGCGCGCTACCGGCCGGCGACGCTGGCGATCGAGCCGGACGCGTCGACCGCCTCCTACTTCCTCGCGAGCGCGGCGCTGACCGGAACCACGGTCAGCCTGCCGGGGCTGGAGCTTGACCGCACGGCGCAGGGCGACATCGAGGTCGCACGGAGTCTGGCCAGGATGGGCGCCACCGTCGTCGGCTCGGGCACGCTCGCCCTCTCAGGACCACGGGAGCTGCACGGCATCGAGGTCGACATGGGTGACAGCTCGGACGCGTTCATGACGCTCGCCTGCGTCGCTCCATTCGCGCTCACGCCGACGACGATCGAAGGCATCGGCCATGCCCGCGTGAAGGAGTCGGACCGGATCGCCGCCACCGCCGAGAACCTCAGGAGACTCGGGATCTCGGTCGACGAGGGACAAGACCATCTCCGGATCCACCCCGGCATGCCGCACCCGGCGCGGCTGCCCACCTACGACGACCACCGGATCGCGATGGCCTTCTCGTTGATCGGCACGAAGGTGCCCGTGGTGCTCGAGGATCCGGACGTGGTCGGCAAGACCTGCCCATCGTTCTTCGAGCTGTGGCGTGCATCGGGCGCGACGATCGAGCGAGAGGGACGCTGATGGTGGTGGCGATCGATGGGCCGGCGGGAGCCGGCAAGTCGACCGTCGCCCGCGCGCTGGCGCGGGCGCTCGGCTTCACGTACCTTGACTCAGGGGCGATGTATCGCTGCGTCGCGCTGGCCGCTCGCGAGCGCCGTGCGGCGCCCGCGGAGGTCGCGCCGCTGCTTGAGATCGAGCTGGGCGACCGGATCCGTCTCGATGGCCGTGACGTGACCGCGGCGATCCGCTCACCGGAGATCTCGGCGGCCGCCTCCGAGGTCGCCGGCGACCCGGCCGTCCGAGATGCCCTGGTCGCACAGCAGCGGCGGCTCCTGGCGAGCGGTGATTGGGTCGCAGAGGGCCGTGACATCGGGACCGTGGTCGCCCCCTGGGCGGAGTTGAAGGTCTTCCTGACCGCGGATCCGCAGGAGCGCGCGCGCCGGCGTGCCGCGGAGCTTGGCGCGGACACCGCCACGGTGCTCGCCGAGCAGGCGATCCGCGACGAGCGAGACCGAACACGGGCGCACTCGCCGTTGCAGCCGGCCGCTGGGGCGGTCGTGGTCGACACGACCGCGCTGCGCCTGTCAGAGGTCGTCGAGCGGCTCGCCGAGCTCGCGGCCTCGGCGCGGGACGACATCGACTAGCCTCGGCCACGATGAAGATCGCTGTCGTCGGCTACCCGAACGTCGGGAAATCCTCGCTCGTCAACCGCCTGACGGAATCCCGTGAGGCGGTCGTGCACGAGCGACCCGGTGTCACCAGAGACCGCAAGGAGCTGCACACCGACTGGAATGGGCGTGAGCTGACGCTGGTCGACACCGGCGGCGTCGACCTCGAAGAGCGCGACGACCTTGCGCGCGCGATCCAGTCCCAGGCGCGGGCGGCGCTGGGTGACGCCGATCTGGCCGTACTGGTCGTCGATGCTCGGGCGGGCCTGCGGCCCGGGGACCATGACATGGCGGAGTTGCTGCGAGGTGTCAGCTTTCCGGTGATCGTCGCGGCGAACAAGATCGATACGGTCGCCGACATGCACCTTGCCGCCGAGTTCCATGCGCTCGGCCTCGGCTCGCCCGTTGCGGTGTCCGCCGCGCAGGGCCTCGGGACCGGCGACCTGCTCGACCTGATCGTCGAGCTTGGCCCTGAAACCGATCCGGAGCCGCCGGCCGAGGATCCGATTCGCCTGGCCGTGATCGGGCGACCGAACGTCGGCAAGTCGTCGCTGGTGAATCGCTTCATCGCCGTCGCCGGCACGCCACAGAACGGCGACCGGGTGATCGTCTCGGAGATCGCCGGCACCACCCGGGACGCGATCGACTTCGCGATGACGTTCGAGGGGCGGCCGTTCACGCTGGTCGACACCGCCGGCCTGCGTCGCGCGGCGAAGGTGGGGGAGTCCGTCGAGTACTACACGTCGCTGCGCTCCCGCCAGGCGGCGGAGCGCGCGGACGTGGCGCTAGTCGTGTGCGACGCGACCGAGGGCATCACCTCACAGGACCTGCGTGTCGCCGAGTTGGCGATGCAGACCGGCTGTGCAACCGCGATCGTGCTGAACAAGTGGGATCTCGTCGGCGAACGTGAGGGATCGAGCACCGTCGTCGGGCCGGACGACCTTGACCAGGAGCGCGCCCGCGTCAATGCGAAGCTCAGGCTACGCCCGCGCGTGCTGACAGCGTCGGCGATGACCGGTCGCCACGTCGAGCGTCTGCTGGTGGAGGCTGTCGGACTCGCCGATCGCAGTCGCACGCGGATCCCGACCCCGCAGCTGAACAAGTTCATGGCGGAGGTGGTGGCCGCCCGGCAGCCGCCGGCGGGCCGCAAGGCGGCCAACCAGCGCCTGAAGCTGCTGTTCATGAGCCAGACGGCCGAGCGTCCTCCTCGCTTCTCGATCCAGGTCAATTCGCACGCGCTGGTGACACGCGATTACGCCTATTTCCTTGAGAACCGGCTGCGTGAGCGCTACCGCTTCGACGGCATCCCGCTGATCATCGATTTCGTCGAGCGCGCCGAGCGGCGCGGGCGCACCGGTCGCACCGCAGCTCGCACCTGAGCGCCCGCCGTCGCCGCCGCCGTTACGATTCCGCGTTCTCATGACAAAAAATTCAGATACAGAATTCCTGTTTACGTCGGAGTCGGTGACGGAGGGGCATCCGGACAAGATCGCGGATCAGATCTCTGATGGGGTGTTGGATGCGGTGATGCGTGATGATCCGTCTGGCAGGGTGGCGTGTGAGACGTTGGTGAACACGGGGTTGGTGGTGGTCTCGGGCGAGATCACGACGCAGACGTATGTTGATATTCAGGAGATCGCGCGTTCGACGATCCAGCGGATCGGCTATACGAACGCGGAGTTCGGGTTTGATTACAAGACGTGCGCGGTGATCAACGCGATTGATAAGCAGTCGCCCGATATCGCGCAGGGGGTCGATCAGGCGTATGAGGCGCGGACCGATCCGGGTGATGATGATGCGCTCGATGTCGCGGGTGCCGGTGATCAGGGGATGATGTTCGGGTACGCGTCGAATGAGACGGAGGAGTTGATGCCGCTGCCGATCGCGTTGGCGCACAAGCTCGCGAAGCGGTTGGCGGATGTTCGTAAGGCGGAGATCGTTCCGTATCTGCGTCCGGACGGCAAGACGCAGGTGACGGTGCGGTATGTCGATGGGCGGCCGGTTGCGATCGAGAAGTTGTTGATCTCGACTCAGCATCGTGAGGGTGCTGAGTCGTTGATCAAGGATGATCTGTGGGAGAACGTGGTCGAGCCGGTGTTGCCGGGTGATCTGTACGACGCGCAGTTGCTGCGTCGCGAGTTTCTGGTGAATCCGACGGGTCGGTTCGTGATCGGCGGGCCGATGGGTGATTGTGGGTTGACTGGTCGCAAGATCATTGTTGATACCTATGGTGGGATGGCGCGTCATGGTGGTGGTGCGTTCTCGGGTAAGGATCCGTCGAAGGTCGATCGTTCGGCGGCGTATGCGGCGCGGTACGTCGCGAAGAATGTGGTCGCGGCGGGGTTGGCGGATCGTTGTGAGGTGCAGGTCGCCTATGCGATCGGGGTCGCGCATCCGGTGTCGGTGATGGTCGATACGTTCGGGACCGAGAAGATCGGTCGCGCCCGGATCCTGGAGTTGATCAACGACCATTTCGATATGCGTCCGGGTGCGTTTCGTGACTATCTGAAGCTGCATCGCCCGATCTATCAGAAGACCGCGGCGTACGGCCATTTCGGTCGTGATGATCACGACTTCACCTGGGAGGCGACCGACAAGGCGGCGGCGTTGAGGGCCGCGGCGGGCTTGTAAAGACGTTCGGCTCGGGTTTGTAAACGCGTCCGGCTTCAAGGCCGCTGCACGCTTCGCTCCTGGATTGCGGTGACCGCTGCGCGTGCAGCGGCCGACCCACGGGCCGGCATCCGGCCGGCCCCTGGCCCTTGAGCGGGGTTATAGGTCTGGCGGGGGTGGGATTGCCCGGAGTTGGTGCAGGGCGCGGTCGACGGTGCGGACGATCCGGTGTGGCTCTGCAACCCCGCGGAAGGCGAAGTCGTACTCGGCGCTGCCGGCCGTGTCGAAGTCGACCGTGCCGATCCGCAGCAGGCGCTCCAGCAGCGACTGGGTCGAGTTGACGTTCTGGACCCGCTCAAGCCGTGTCTCGTGCACGTCACGGCTGAGCAGGCCGTGGTCGATCGTCAGCCGCCGGTCGGTGATCGTGTAGGTCGTCCGGATCCGCCGGACCAGGCCGATCAGCAGCACCGCGGCCAGGTACACGAATACCGCCAGGGCCACCCAGGAGATCTCCACCTTGTGTTCGGTGAGTCGGCTGAGAACCCCGGCGAGCGCACCGACCAGGATCGCGGCGGCGAGCCCCTTCAGGTGAAACGCGAGCATCGAGCGCCACGACGGGTGGCCATGGAAGAAGACCTCCTCGCCGGGCTCCGGGTCCATTGACGAGAGCGTATCCGTCCTGCTCTCTACGCTGGGAGCAGCCGATGAACGAGCGCCGCGTCCGACCTCCACTGTGATCGCCAAGGTGCTGCCGCTGACGCGGACACGGGCGGTCAAGGGGACGTTCGACTATCGGCTCGGCGATGCGCACGCCTCGGTTTCCGTCGGTTCGCTGCTGAGGGTGCCGTTCGGCCGCCGGAGCGAGCTCGGCGTGGTCGTCGATCTGGCCGAGGTCTCCGAGCTGCCGCTGGAGCGTCTCGCCGAGCCCTCGGCGGTGCTGCCCGCACGGCTGCCGGCCGATCTGATCGAGCTCGCGAGCTGGATGGCGCACGAATACTGTTCCACCGAGGCCCGGGCGCTGTCGGTGCTGCTGCCGCCCGGGGCCACAAGCGGGATCAGGGAGAAACAGGTCCTGATGGCGGCGCTGACGCCCGAGGGCCGGGCAGCGCTCGACGGCAGCGCCCGGCTGACCGACACCCAGCGCGCGACGCTTGAGCTGCTCGCCATCCAGGGCGAGGCGGTCGCCGCGCAGCTCGGAACCCCCGCCCTGCGCCGGCTGGCGGCCCGCGGCTTCGTGTCGGTGCGCCGCCGGGCGCAGGCGCGCCGGCCGGTTCGTCACGCGATCGGGACCCCGTCGTCAACGGCGCCGGCGCTGAACGCCGAGCAACTCGCGGCGCTCGCGCCGATCCTGGCCGCACTTGCGGCGACCACGGCCGACCCCGAGGAGCGCTCCGCGGATCTTGCCGAGCGCTCGTTCCTGCTGCACGGCGTCACCGGCTCGGGCAAGACCGAGGTCTACCTCGGCGCCGTCGAGGCGGCGCTCGCGGCCGGGCGCAGCGCGATCGTCCTGGTACCGGAGATCGCACTGACCCCGCAGACCCTCGCCCGCTTCGAGGCGCGGTTCGGCGACGTCGTCGCCGTGATGCATTCCGGGCTTGCGCTCGGGGCGCGAAGCGACGAGTGGCTGCGCCTGGTGCGCGGTGAGGCGCGGGTCTGCGTAGGGCCTCGCTCCGCGATCTTCGCGCCGCTACGTGAAATCGGCGTGATCGTCGTCGACGAGGAGCACGAGAGCTCCTACAAGCACGAGGGCGACCCCCGTTACGACGCGCGCGCAGTCGCGGAGCGCCGTGCCGAGATGCACGGCGCGGTGCTGATCGCGGGCAGCGCGACCCCGCGCCCGGAGAGCATGCACCGCTACCGGCGGCTGCCGCTGCCCCGGCGGATCGACGGTCGCGAGCTGCCGGCGGTCGAGATCCTTGACATGCGGGGCTCCCACCACCCGCTGCATCCAATCACGCGCCTGGCGCTCGCCGACCTTGCGCGGGAGGGGGGCAAGGCGATCGTGTTGCTGAACCGCCGCGGCTGGTCGAACTTCCTGTCCTGCGGTGCATGCGGCCATGTCTGGATGTGCCCGAACTGTGAGGTGGCGCTCGTGCTTCACCGGGCCGGCGGTTCGATCGCGTGCCACCACTGCGGTCACCGTGAGCCGCTGCCGCAGCGCTGTTCCAACTGCGCCTCGGTGTCCGTCGCCAGACACGGCGCCGGCACCGAGCGGCTCGAACACGAGCTGGAGGTGGCGCTCGCCAGCGACCGCTTCCCGGTGCTGCGGCTCGACGCCGACTCGGCCGGGATCGATGCGCGGGCGAGCACGCTGCAGCGGTTCATGGCGGCGAGCGCCGGTGTGCTGATCGGCACCCAGATGGTCGCCAAGGGCCACGATTTCCGCGATGTCGCACTCGGGGTCGTGATCGATGCCGATCAGACGCTCCGCTTCCCTGACTTTCGTGCGGAGGAGCGGACCTTCGCGCTCGTCACCCAGCTCGCCGGTAGGGCCGGCCGCGGCAACGGTTCGGGTCCGGGTCGCGTGCTGGTGCAGACGCGCGCTCCCGACGCTCGCGCGATCATCCTGGCGGCCCGCCACGACTCCGACACGTTCCTGGCGGGCGAGCTGGAGCGACGCCGCGTGCTGTCCTATCCGCCGTTTGCGACGCTGATCCGCGTCGTCTGCTCGGCGGTGCAGGCGGCTGACGCGTACGCCGCCGCGAGCGGGCTGCGCGCGAGGATCGAGCCGCCGGGGGCGTCGGTGCTGGGACCCGCGCCGCTGTTCGCGTTGCGAGGGAGGGCACGAACTCAGCTCGTGATCAAGGCGACCGACCGTGAGGCGGCGATCGCCGCGGTCGGAATCGCCGTCGAGGAGTTCGCCGGCGCCCGCGCTCACAAGGGCGTCAACGTCAGCGTCGACGTCGATCCGCAATAGGGCGACGACCAGCCCTCAGCCATGCGGGTCGAAAAATGTACCTTCAGACGGTCGTTTTTCGACCCGCATACCTGTGAGAGCGGCCCGCTACGGCGCGGCGACCCTGGCCAGCAGCTGCTCGAGCCGGTTGTAGCTGTCGTTGGTGCCGCGTTCCATCCCTGAGGCGAGCATCCCGTCGCGCTCGGCGCTCGTGTGGAACAGGGAAGTCACCACCAGCCTCGTGCCGCCATCCAGCTGCTCGAGCGTGGCCGTCTCGACCAGGACGTGGCCGGGCATTCCCTCCCACTCGAAGGTTCGCACGATCCGCTCCGGCGGAGTGATCTCACGGAAGGTTCCGCGGAAACCCTGCTCCCGTCCGTCGGAGGTGATCACCACTCGCCAGTCGCCGCCGTTACGGGTGTCGAAGCGGTCGACCCTGGTGCTCGACCCGAGTGGGCCCCACCACTGGCAGACCAGCTCGGGGTCGATCAGGGCGGCGAACACCGCCTCGCGGGGCGCATCGAACTCGCGCTCGACGCGAATCTCGCGGTCGGCCGGCGTTGTGATCCGTGCGGCTCGTAGATCGGTGGTCATCTCACTGCTCTCCCTTCGGTTGTTCCAGCAACTCGCCAAGGCGGTCGAGCTGCGAATCCAGCATCCGGCGATACGCCGAGATGAACACCTCGACCTCGTCAAGACGCCGCGGGCCCAGCCGGCAGATGCGCGCGCGGCCCGACTTCACGGTCGTCACGAGCTCGGCCTCCTCGAGCACCTGCACGGCCTTCTTGGTGCCGGTCAGCGAGATCCCCAGCGGCTCGGCGAGCTCGGTGATCGTGGCCGGGCCGTGACCCAGGTGTTCGAGCACTGCTCGCCTCGTCGGGTCCGCGATCGCCGCCAGGGTCTGGTCGATCGTCTGATACTGAACCATTCAGTTCAGTATTGCACGCGGTTGCACGAACGTCAACTGCGCGGCGGGGTGCGGGTCGAAAAAGGTACCTTCAGACGGTCATTTTTCGACCCGCACCCGTGGCGCGGCTGCGAAACGAGCTAGCCCGAGCGCTTCAGCTTGCCGTGGCGCTTGGCGTAGCGCTCGCCGGCTCCGAAGACGACCAACCCGAGCGGGATCGAGACTGCGCCGAGCAGGACCAGAGGCCAGAGGTTGTCGAGTTGCGATGACAGGCCGGCGCCGTCGAGGATCGCGGCGCGGATCCCGCGCAGCGCATAGGTCGCCGGTGAGATCGTCGAGATCCACTGCATCCATTGCGGCAGCACCGACACGGGGTAGTAGACACCTGAGACGACCAGCAGCAGCCCCTGCGCGATGAACCCGAGCTGCGCGCCCTTCTCCGGGGAGATCAGCGGCAGCACGGCGGTCACCATCCCGAGCCCGACGAACGACACCGACGCGACCGCCAGCAGCACCAGCGCGGTCAGGAAGTTCGCGTCTGTGAAGTGCAGACCGAAGAACAACGCGACGACCGCGAACAGGAGCGCGGTGCGGGCAACCCCGTAGATCACCGCGAACAGCCCCATGCCGCCGAGATGGACCGCGCGCGACAGCGGTGCCATGAACGTGTACTCGATCGTGCCCTCCCACCGCTCCCATGCGACCGTCTCGGTCAGGATCTCGAAGATGATCCCCAGGTAGGACCAGATCACGGCGCCGATCAGCAGGGTCGTGGTCTCGCGCTGGACGTCGAGATGGCCGCCGGTCGCCTGCACCCCCTTCGCGATGAACGTGATCGTCAGCGTGTTGGCGACCGTCCAGACGAAGAACGCCAGCTCCCACCAGCCATAGCGCTTGACCAGATAGGCGTTGCGCTCGACGACGCCCCACAGGCCGACCATCTGCAGGCGCATCAGCCCCGGACCTCCCCGACGTCCTCCGCGTCCTCGGCGAGCTCTGCGCCGGTCGCGGCGAAGAACGCCTGCTCCAGATCGTCGGCGCGGTAGCGCGCCAGCAGCTCGGGCGCCGGCGCCAGTGCGAGCAGCCGCCCGGCGTGCAGGATCCCGACGCGTTCGGCCAGCGCGTCCGCCTCGGCCATGTCGTGCGTGCAGAGCAGGATCGTGGTCTCGTGTTCGCTGCGCATCTGCGAAATGAACGACTGCACCTCACGCTTGGAGCGTGGGTCAAGCCCCGTCGTCGGCTCATCGAGCAGCAGCAGCACGGGCGAGGTCAGCAGCGCCCGCGCGAGCGCGACCTTCTGCTGCATGCCGCGGCTGAGGTCCTGCATCGGCTCCGAGGACCGCGCCACCGGAAAGCCGACCCGCGAGAGGATCTCGGGGATCAGACTCCGCGTGTCCGACGGCGTCAGACCGTAGAAGCGGGCCGCGTAGCTGAGATTCTCCGCCGCCGACATTCGCTTGAAGAACGATGCCTCCACCGAAACGCGGTTCACGAGGCGTCGCACCGCCCCGGCTTCACGCACGACGTCGTGCCCGAACACCCGCGCGCTGCCGCCGTCGGGCAGCAGCAGCGTCGAGAGCACGCGGATCAGGGTTGACTTGCCCGAGCCGTTCTGGCCGAGCACCGCGACACATTCGCCGGGCGCGATCGTGAACGACACGCCGGCCAGCGCCACGAAGCTGGTGCGCCGGCCCGCACTGCGACGGCTGAAGCGCTTCTCAAGTTGTGATACGTCGACTGCGTGCACTGCTGGTACTCCTCGAGATCATTGGTGGCCAGGGACCAGCGACCGAGGCGATCCTCGGACTGGACAGGATGGTGGTCACCGTCGGGGCAGCATTGCCCGATCAGGCTAACACGTGTCCACCGACGCAGTCGACGATGTCGTCCGTCCATCTAAACTCCCTGATGTGAGCGAGGTACTTCAGGAGATCGAGGATCAGCAGCCGCTGATCCCGGCGGACGGCGAACAGCCCCCGCACGCCGACAGGGCGCACGAAGAGGACCGTGAGCGCGACGGCGAGCCCAAGCTCGATCCGGAGGTCGTGGCAAAGCGCTCCGCGGCGCTTGCGCACGTGAAGAAGTTCGGCGATCCGGTGCTGAAGACCAAGGCACGGCCGGTCGACCGTTTCGATCCGGCGCTGCGGTCCGAGATCGCGAGGATGGGCGAGCTGATGAACGACGCGCTCGGGATCGGCCTGGCGGCCACACAGATCGGGGTGCTGCACCGCGTCCTGGTGTATCGCGCCGCGCAGCACGCACCCGTGGCCGCGCTGATCAACCCGGTGCTCGAGTGGAAGGGATCGGAGCAGGAGATCGCCGAGGAGGGCTGCCTGAGCCTGCCGGCGGTGCACGTCGATGTGGAACGGCCGGTGCACGTGCGGGTCCGGGCCCAGGACGAGCAGGGGGCGACGATTCTTGTCGAGGCATCGGGCCTGGAAGCGCGCGTGATCCAGCACGAGATGGACCACCTTGACGGAATCCTGATCCTCGATCGAACCTCGCGCGAGGAGCGGAAGCTCGCGATCAAGGCGCTGCGCGAGGCGCAGCAGGGCGCCTGAGCCCGCAGCGCTCGCGGGCGCGGCCAGACCACCTTGCGCACCGTCTACCTGGGCACCTCGGAGTTCGCTGCCGACGTGCTGGGTGTGCTCGCGGATTCCCGGCACCGCCCGTCGCTGGTGGTCTCGCCCCCCGACGCCCCGTACGGGCGCGGCCGGCGGCTTCGCCCGCCGCCGGCCGCGACGGCGGCGCTCGAGCTGGGAATCGAGTGCTACCAGCCGGCTGATGTCAACGACGAGCGCGCGCGCGCCCGGATCGCGGCGGCGCGGCCCGAGGCGGTCTGCGTCTGCGCCTTCGGGGCGATGATCAGAGAGCCGCTGCTGTCGGCGCAGCGGATTCTCAATGTGCACCCGTCGCTGCTTCCGCGCTGGCGGGGGGCGGCGCCGATCGAGCGGGCGATCATGGCCGGCGACGAATGCACCGGCGTCTCGATCATGCTCCTGGTCGCTGAGCTCGACGCCGGACCGGTGTGCCTACAGGCTGTGGAGCCGATCGCGGGGGACGACACGTACGGGAGCCTCGCGGTCAGGCTCGCGGAGCTCGGCGGCGAGCTGCTGATCCGAGCGCTCGACGAGGGCGGCGCCGTGTGCCGAGCAGGATCCCGCGCTCGCCACCTACGCCGAGAAGATCCTGCCGGCGGACCGGCTGCTCGATCCGCTCGCGCCGGCGGCCGAGCTCGAACGCGTGGTGCGCGCGCTGACCCCCCACATCGGCGCCCGCGTGGCGCTGTCGGACGGCGCGCCACTCGGCGTCAGCCGCGCCCGAGTGCTCGCCGACGGTCCGCCGCCGGGGGTGCTGTCGCTCGAGGGTCGCAGGCCGCTGCTCGGCTGCGGCGACGGGGCGCTCGAACTGCTCGAAGTGCTGCCGGCCGGGAAACGGCAGATGAGCGGCGAGGACTATCTCCGCGGCCTGCACAGCCGTTAGGACCTCGGGCATGGCGATCGCACCAGCCCGCGCCTGCGCCTTCGCGGTCATCTCACGGGTGTTCGAGCAGGGGGCATACGCCGATCGTGCGCTGCACGGCGAGGCGCGCCGGCCTTGAGCCCCGTGACCGTGCGCTCGCGATGGCGCTGGCGTACGGCACGGTGCAGCGCAAGCGCACGCTCGATCAGATTCTGGCTGCGCTCTGCACGAGGCCGCTGCAGTCGCTGGAGCCCGCCGTCCGTGACGCGCTGCGGCTTGGGCTCTTCCAGATCGTGCTGATGGACGGCATCGCCGAGCACGCCGCCGTCAACGAGAGCGTCGAGCTGGCGAAACGTGACAGCCGCGGCGGTGCGCAGCTCGTCAACGCGGTCCTGCGTCGCGCGACCCGGGAGGCGCGCGGGATCCTCGCTTCGTTCGACGACCTGACGCCGGCCTCGGCGGCCGTGCTGCACTCGGTGCCCGATTGGATCACGCAGATGTGGTGGGACGAGCTGGGGGCGGCCGAGGCGAGGGCGCTGCTGGCGTCGGTGAACACCCCGCCCGAGAATGCGCTGCGGGTCAACACGCTGCGTGGCGCCGTCGAGCAGGTACTGGAGCGGCTCGTGGTCCCGGCGACGCCGGCGCCGGGGCTGCCGGAGGGTCTGGTGCTGCAGGCGCCGTTCGATGCCCACGGCTCGGAGCTGTGGGCCTCCGGCACGATCATGCCCCAATCGCGCGGTTCGATGCTCGTCTCGCGGGAGCTCGAGCCGAGGCCTGGTGACCGGGTGCTGGACCTGTGCGCGGCGCCGGGAGCCAAGACGACACACCTGGCCGCACTGACCGGGGGCGCCAGCGACGGCTTCGTGGCCGTCGAGGTGCATCCGGGCAGGGCACGGTCGCTGGCGGCGACCTGCGAGCGCATGGGCTGTGGTTTCGTGCGTGTCGTCTGTGCCGACGGCCGCGAGCCACTCGACGCGGGTGTGTTCGACCGGGTGCTGGTCGATCCGCCCTGCAGCGGTCTTGGAACACTCCAGTCCCGCCCCGACCTCCGCTGGCAGGCGCGCCGGGGTGAGATCGCGCAGCTCGTGCACAAACAGTCGGCGCTGCTCGCCGCCGGTGCGGCCGCGACCGCGCCAGGAGGTGTGCTCGTCTACTCGGTGTGCACGATCTCGCGCGCCGAGGGCGACGGGGTCGTCGACGAGCTCGTCTCGCGGATGCCGGAGTTCAACGTCGAGCAGCGCCGCCAGCTGATGCCCCATCGCGACGGCACCGACGGCTTCTTCATCGCGCGTCTGCGCCGGACCTGAGCGCCCCGATACCCTAGAGGCAGCGTGGCCGACGCCGATATCAAGCTTGGACCGGAATGTCCCGCCTGCGGGGAGCCGTGGCTGCGGCCGACGGCGGTGCCCGGCAACTACCGCTGCGTCAACTGCCTGAAGCGCTTCGAGCTCGTGTCCGTCTGCCCGAATTGCGGTGAGCACTCGACGATCGTGCGGATGTCGACAACGGCGATCGTCGCCTGCAACCACTGCAAGGGCAGCATGCTGAGGGCGGTCTGAGGTGGGGGTCGGGACCGATCCGAGGGCAGCGTTGATGCACTCCCGGGAGATCGCGCCGTCGATCCTCTCGGCGGACTTCTCCCGGCTCGGCGCCCAGGTCGACGAGGTGATCTCGGCGGGCGCACGGGTGATCCACTGCGACGTGATGGACGGCCACTTCGTGCCGCCGATCACGCTCGGACCGCTGATCGTCGGGGCGCTCGCCGACCGCGTCCATCAGGCCGGCGGGATCATCGACGTGCACCTGATGATCGAGCATCCCGAGCGGCAGGTCGGTGAGTTCGCGCGCGCCGGCGCCGACAACATCACGGTCCACGTCGAGGCGACGCACCACCTGCACTACACGCTTGCGGCGATCCGCGATGCGGGCTGCACCGCCGGTGCGTCGCTGTGCCCCGGCACCCCGACAGGCGTGCTCGATGAGGTATCGGCGTTCGCGCTCGATCTTGCGCTGTGTATGAGCGTCGATCCCGGCTGGGGATCCCAGCCGCTGATCCCGGGCTCCTATGACAAGCTCGCGCGGATGCGCTCCTCGCTTCCCGGCCACGTCGCACTCGAGGTCGACGGCGGTGTCGGCCCTGCGACCGCGGCGCCGTGCGTGCGCGCCGGGGCCAACCTGCTGGTCGCCGGCTCGGCCGTGTTCGGTGCGCCGGATCCCGGAGCCGCCTACCAGGCGATTCTGGCGGCGGCCGGCACCGAGATCGACGGCGATCAGGCGTGAGTCTCCGCGCGATCGCGGCCAGTGCAGGCGTGCTCGCGGCAATCGCGCTGCTCGGCGGCTGCGGCGGGTCGAGCTCCTCGGGCGTCGCCCCCGACGCCTACATGACGTCCGTCTGCAGGGCGATCGCACCGTTCGAGAATGACTTCGCCAAGCACGGGGCGGCGCTGAACGTGGTCTCCTCGGCGACGACTCCGAGCCAGCGCAAGGCCGCGCTCGAGCTGCTGCTGAGCTCGGTCGCCAAGGACGGCGACACCGCGGTGGCGGCGCTGAAGGCGGCGGGCACGCCGGACGTCAACCGTGGCGCGGCGATCAGCCGCCTGCTCGTCGGGGCGTTCACGCAGATCTCGGTCGCGTTCGAGGGGCTCGCGGCCAAGGCGCGATCGCTACCGACCGACAGCCCGGCGAAGTTCGTGCCGGCTGCGAAGGCGCTCGGACAGCAGCTGAACGTCTCGATGGAGACGATCGACTCCAGCCTCGCGGGCGTCAAGAGCGCTGCGCTCAACACCGCCGCAAGCCACGTCGCGGCCTGTCACTCGCTGAGCTGACCGCGGCGGCGGTAGAGCAGCCACAGCATCAGCGCGAGCAGGCCGGCGGCGCCGCAGTAGCCGAATTCGACGCGCCTGACCAGGTCCGACTGCGTGCTGCCCGGCGCGGTCGCGACGAACACGACGAACGCCGTCGCCGCGATCAGCCACGCGCCGGCCGCGATTCGGGCCCTCCTGCGGGCCAGCAGCGCCTGGTTGAGCGTACCGGAGGTGAGATGCAGACCCATGCCGATCCCGACGACCGCGAGGCCGAAGCGGCTGAACTCGAAGCCCTGCGGGTTCAGCAGCGCCTTCATCACGAATGGGCCGATCAGCAGCAGCCCGATCGCGACCGCGCCGGCGAACGCCGCGATCGCGCGGATCGTGATCCGGATCGCACGGCGGAACTCCTCGTCTGACTCGCGCGCCTCGAGGCCGGTCAGGTGAGGCAGGATCGAGGTCTGGATCGCCTGGAACAGCTGCAACGGCGCGCGCACGATCAGCATCACGTCGAACACGAACCCGGCCAGGCCCGAGGTGATTGAACCGCCGGCGGTCGCGGCGACGACGAGCACGCCCGCGTTCATCAGCGCCTGCTCGGAGAGCATGATCACGACGACCGCAACCGCGAAGCCGCCGCCGCGCTTGAACGAGAGGTCCATGGCCGCCTCCTCCAGCCCGGCGTGGGCCGGCCCCTCGCTGGCCGCGTCCGCCACCTCGATCGCGCTCGGGGCGGTCAGCCGCACGCGCGTGAACGCGAACGGGATCACACAGAGCGAGACGAACGGCGCGACCGCCATCCCGAGTCCGACGGCGCCGACGCCGGAGGCAATCCCGATCGCGACGGCCAACGCGAACAGGAAGCGACTGGTTGATTCGAGGAACACGAGCGCGCCGTACAGCGCGAAGCGCTTGTTGCCGGCGAGCCAGCCCCTCGCGAAATAGCTGCCGGCGTAAGCCAGCACACCGATCACGAGGATCCAGTAGAGCGCCGCGGAGCCGCCGAACAGGTTGTTCTGGATCTGGTCGCGCAGCACCAGCGCGGCCACCAGGAAGATCAGCGCGAACGAGGTCTGGAGCAGCGCCGGCGTGCGCAGCACGTGCCCATGCATCCCGCGCGCGCGGCGGTCGGCGATCGTCCGGGAGAGCAGTTGCTCGATCGGCCGGTAGATCACCGACAGGATCACGAACATGATCGCCCAGCAGATCGAGATGCGGCTGTAGGCCGCCTTGTCGAGCACGTGGCTCGCGGTCGCCAGATAGGCGAACGTGAACACGCCGGTCGACGCGATCCCGATCGACAGGATCCGTGCGCCGCTCGCGAACGAGGGCTCGGACGCCCCGGCCTCGGTGATCGGCTCGCCTTCCGTCGGCGCCGGCGTCCTGTCGGGATCCGCCTGCGTCAGCGACATCAGCCGAGCCGCACCAGCAGCATCGTCCACGGGAACGGAGAGCGGGTCTGCACCACCTCGCCGTGCCGCCCGAGCAGCGCCTTGAACGAAGCTGCCGAGAAGTGGTTGATGTGGCCAGGAGTGTTGCCGAGGTCCCGTAGGTAGGCGCCGCGAGCGACGTTGAGCATCCGCCACAGCGGCTCGTGCGGCACCGAGACCAGCAGATGTGAGCGCCCGACGCGCGCCATCTCAGCGACGACCGCGTCCGGATCGGGAATGTGCTCGAGCACCTCGATCGCGGCGACCAGCTCGAAGGCGCCGTCAGCGTAGGGCAGTCGCCGTGCGTCACCGGTCTGGAAGCTGAGATTCGGTCGTGCCCGCGTCTTCCAGTGGGCGGCGAGCTTCGGGTCCTCGAGATCGAAGCCGACGACCGGGCCGTCGCCGAGCCGCTGCGCCCACTGCTCGGTCAGGACCCCCTCACCGCAGCCGATGTCGAGGATCGACGTTGGCGCGGCGATCGCGAACAGCTCGGTGAGTGTCCGCTCGAACGAGGCCATCAGGCGGCGCACTACCGGGTTGCTCGAGCCGTACTTGTCGAACGTGTTGCCGGTGGGGACGTCCGGTGTCGGCTCCTCGCCGGGGCCGGCGGCGGACTGGGTGGCGGTCATACCTCGAGCGGCTGCCGGGAGTCGTCCGCCTTAGACCCGCCGCCCGGCTCGTAGTGGGAGGGTTCGACGCCGAGGCGCAGCTCGATCCGCCGAACACGTTCGAAGGTCCGCTGGGACAGCGTTCGCTGCGCGTCGAGCAGATCGCCGATCACGCCGAGCGCTCCGAGCAGCATCGCGGCGTTGAACAGGACGCCGCCGGCGATCAGCGACTGAACGTGGCCGGTGGCGGTGTGCGGGTCCTGAACGAAGTAGACGAGGAAGCGGATGAACACCGCCAGCGCCGCCGCCCCCATGATCAGTGCGCCGCCCCAGAAGACCCGCAGCGGCTGGTACTGGGAGTAGATCCGGAAGATCGAGAGCGCGTTGCGGCGAACGTACGACGCGGTCGATGGGAACAGCCGTGATTCACGCGTCTTCGGATTCGTTCGGACCGGGACGTGATCGACGGCGACCAGCAGCTTCCCCGCCTGGATCAGGGTCTCGAGCGTGTAGGTGAACTTCGAGACGGCCTGTGTCTGCAGCGCGGCCTCACGGTTGTAGGCGCGGAAGCCGGACGTGGCGTCCGGGATCGTCGTTCCCGACGCCTGGCGCACGACCCATGAGCCGAGGCGCTGCAGCAGCTTCTTGCCCGGCGAGAAGTGCTCGACCGTCGCCACCTGGCGGTCGCCGACGACCATGTCCGCGTGCCCGCTGACGATCGGCGCGACCAGCTTCGGGATGTCGGTGCCGTCGTACTGATTGTCGGCGTCGGTGTTGACGATCACGTCGGCTCCGAGCTTCAGCCCGGCGTCGAGACCCGCCTGGAACGCGGCCGCGAGGCCCTTGTTGTTCGTCAGGCGGACGATGTGGTCGACCCCGTGCGAGCGCGCCACCTCGACCGTGGCGTCGGTCGAGCCGTCGTCGATCACCAGCCACTCGACGGTGTCGAAGCCCTCTACCTTGCGCGGAAGCGCCTTCAGCGTGGTGGGGAGCTGTTGCTCCTCGTCGAAGCAGGGAATCTGGATGATGAGCTTCATGGCGGATGGGTGCTGCGCCAGCGCCCGATCGTCACGGAGTCCGTGGCGTCGCAGGGCGCAGCATTCAACACGCTAGCGCCGTCCTATGCTACCCGTGTGACGCTCACCACAGAGACCGACGTGCGCCACCTGACCCGTGCGATCGAGCTGGCGGGGCTGGGGGCGGGCCGGGTCTCGCCTAACCCGCTGGTCGGTGCGGTGGTCGCGTTCGACGGCGAGGCCCTCGGCGAGGGCTACCACACGGCCCTCGGCGCGCCCCATGCCGAGGTCGAGGCGATCCAAGCCGCAGGCGGACGTGATCTCAGCGGCGCCACCCTGTACGTGTCGCTCGAGCCCTGCTGCCACCAGGGCCGCACGCCGCCCTGCACCGAGGCGATCCTCGAGTCCGGGATCGCCCGCGTGGTCGTCGGCAGCGACGACCCGTCCGAGCACGCCAACGGTCGTGGCCTCGGGATTCTCCGAGACGACGGCATCGAGGTAGTGGTCGCCGACGGCGAACTCGCGACCAGGGCGCGGCTGCTCAACCAGCCGTTTCGAAAGCACGCGCGGACCAGCCGTCCCTGGGTGCTGTTCAAGTCGGCGATGTCGCTCGACGGCAAGGTCGCGACCCGCAGCGGCGACTCCAAGTGGATCTCCGGCGAGCAGAGCAGGCAGCTGGCTCATCTGTGGCGCTCGCAATGCGACGCCGTCGCCGTCGGGATCGGCACCGCGCTGGCGGACGATCCGCAACTGACCGCCCGTCTGCCCGAGCAGGTGCGCCAACCGCGCCGCGTCGTCTTCGACTCGCTCGCGCGGCTGCCGATCAGCTCGAAGCTGGTCGCGGATGCGAGGTTGAGCCCGTTGACCGTGGTCGTTTCACGTGCTGCGCCGCGTGCCTGCACCGACACGCTCGCCTCGCACGGCGTCGACGTGGTCGTCGCCACCGGTGAGAACGAGCCGGCGCGGATCCGCTCGGCGCTTGAGCAGCTCGGAGCCGACGGGATCAGCTCGATCCTGCTCGAGGGCGGCCCCCACCTGGCCGGCGTGTTCCTCGATGCCGACGAGGTCGACGAGATCCGCCTGTTCCTGGCGCCGCTGGTGCTCGGCGGCCGGACCGCGCGGGACCCGCTGGAGGGAGACGGGGTCGAGCGGATCGCGGACGCAGTCCATGCGCTGTCGCTCGACTGCGCGAGCGTCGGGGAGGATCTGCTGGTATCGGCCCGCATCAAGGAGTGGTGAGCGGGAGGTGTCGTGTTCACCGGTTTGGTAGCCGATCTCGGCCGGGTGGTGTCGATCGACCGCTCCGACGACGGCGCGCGGTTGGCGATCTCCAGTCCGCTCGGCGCCGAGCTCGCCGAGGGTGACTCGGTCGCTGTCAACGGCGTCTGCCTGACCGCGACTGCGGTGACCGGAACCGGGTTCGAAGCCGAGGTGATGAACCAGACGCTCTTGGTGACCTCGCTCGGGCGTCTGCGCCCAGGCGGCGACGTCAACCTGGAGCTGCCGCTGCGCGCGGCCGACCGGCTCGGCGGCCACGTCGTGCAGGGCCACGTCGACGGCGCCGGCGAGGTCTCCGAAGTGGTTTCCGACGGGTTCGCGCGCCGCATCCGGATCGACGTGGAGCCGGATCTGATGCGGTATCTGGTGACGCGCGGATCGATCGCGGTCGACGGCGTCTCGCTGACCGTGGCTGAGCTCACGGACCGATCGTTTACCGTTTCCCTGATCCCCGAAACGCTCGCGCGGACCAATCTCGGCGGCGCGGGGCCGGGAACGATCGTGAATCTGGAGGTCGACGTGCTGGCGAGATACGTTGAGAACGCTGTACGGGTGATGGCGGTGCAAGGAGGCGCGCGATGAGCACGACCGGGACGACGTTCGCGACGATCGAGTCCGCGATCGAGGACATTCGCCAGGGGAAGATGGTCGTCGTCTGCGACGACGAGAACCGTGAGAACGAGGGCGATCTGACGATGGCCGCACAGTTCGTCACGCCCGAATCGATCAACTTCATGGCCAAGGAGGGCCGCGGGCTGATCTGTCTGTCGCTCACACCGGAACGCTGTGACGAGCTCGGCCTGGATCTGATGGCCGCCAAGAACGAGTCCGCCTTCGAGACCGCGTTCACGATCTCGATCGAGGCGCGCACCGGCGTCAGCACGGGCATCTCAGCGGCTGACCGCGCGCGCACGATCCAGGTTGCGATCGATCCCAAGGCGAGCCCGCGCGAGCTGGTCCAGCCAGGCCACGTGTTCCCGCTCAAGGCGAAGGCGGGAGGTGTGCTCGAGCGCGTCGGACAGACCGAAGCTGCGGTCGATCTCGCCCGCCTCGCCGGGCTGATCCCGGCCGGCGTGATCTGCGAGATCATGAACGACGACGGGACGATGGCGCGCGTCGGCGACCTCGAGCCGTATTGCCTGCGACACGGCCTGAAGATGATCACCGTCGCCGATCTGGTCGCCTATCGCCGCCGGACGGAGAAGCTGGTCGAGCGGGTCGTCTCGACCCGGCTTCCGACCGCTTTCGGAGACTTCACCGCGGTCGGCTACCGGTCGCTGGTCGACAACAAGCACCATGTCGCGCTCGTCAAGGGCGATCTCGACGCCGGCGAAGATGTGCTCGTCCGGGTGCACAGCGAATGCCTGACCGGTGACGTGTTCCATTCGCTGCGCTGCGACTGCGGCGAGCAGTTGGAGTCGGCGCTGTCGATGATCGAGAGCGAGGGCCGCGGCGTGCTTCTGTATCTCAGCCAGGAGGGGCGCGGGATCGGTTTGCTCAACAAGCTCCGCGCCTACAAGCTCCAGGAGGAGGGGCTCGACACCGTCGAGGCGAACCTCCGCCTCGGTCTGCCGGCCGACCTGCGTGACTACGGGATCGGCGCGCAGATCCTCGTCGACCTCGGCCTCAGCAGCATCCGGATCCTGACCAACAATCCGAAGAAGATCTCCGGGCTCGCCGGCTACGGCCTGTCGGTGACCGACCAGATCCCGATCGAGCAGGTCTCCAACCCCCACAATCAGGCGTATCTGCGCGCCAAGCGAGACAAGCTCGGCCACATCCTGCATCACCAGGGTCTGGCGCTCGACGAGGAGATGCTCCACGACGAGCAGCTACACGACGAGCAGCTACACGACGAGCAAAAAATACAGAATCCTGGACGACAGCCTGCGCGATCAGCGATGAGCGCTGATCGCAGGGTCGCGCTGTGCGTGGCGCGCTTCTACGAGCAGCTCGCTGACGCGCTCGAGGCCGGAGCCCGCGATGCGCTGCTGGAGGCCGGTGTCGAGGACGTCGATCGCTTCGACGTCCCGGGGGCATTCGAGCTGCCGCTGGCGGCCAAGTACGCCGCCGACAGCGGCCGCTACGACGCCGTCGTCTGCCTCGGCGCGGTGATTCGCGGTGAAACCGACCACTACGACTACGTCTGCGGCGAGGCGGCGCGCGGAATTCAGCAGGTACAGCTGACCACCGGCGTGCCGGTCGGCTTCGGCGTGCTCACCGTCGACTCGCTGGCGCAGGCCCTGGCTCGCGTCAAGGGCGGCGAGAAGCGCGACACCGGGCGTCACGCGGTCGAGGCGGTGCTCGCCTCGCTGGTCGTCCGTGAGCAGGTCTCCGGCCGTCGCGGCCGGGCCGGTTTCAGCGCCTGAACCGTGCGTACGCGGTCCCCACAGCCCTGGCACGGAGTGCTGGTCGCAAATCCACTCTCGCTCGACGCCAACCTGGAGATCGACTTCGAACATTACGCGGAGCACATCCGCTGGTTGGCTGAGTCTGGCTGCGACGGGATCACGCCGAACGGCTCGCTCGGCGAATACCAGACCCTGACCGCCACCGAGCGGGCACTGGTGATCACGACGGCGTTCGAGGCGGCACCGGACGGGTTTGCGGTGATTCCGGCGGTGGGTGCATACGGTGCGCGGGAGTCCGTGCACTGGACTGAGCAGGCCGCCGAGGCCGGCGCGCCGGCGGTGATGGCGCTGCCGCCTAACTCCTACCGTTGTGACGAGCGCGCGGTCTTCGATCACTATCGCGCGATCGCCGCCGTCGGATTGCCGGTGATCGCCTACAACAACCCGTTCGACACCAAGGTCGACCTCGTACCCGAGCTGCTGGCGCGGCTCCACGGCGAAGGTCTGATCGTGGCCGTGAAGGAGTTCGCGGGGGACCCGCGGCGTGCGTACGTCGTGCGTGAGCTGGCGCCGGAGCTCGACGTGCTGATCGGCTCCGATGACACCGTCCTGGAGATCGCTCTGGCGGGCGGCAAGGGCTGGATCTCAGGATTTACGAGCGCCTTCCCGCGTTCGTGCGTCGAGCTCTACCAGGCGTCGGTGACGGGGGACCTCGGGACCGCGCTGCCGCTGTACCGGGCGCTCCACGCACTGCTGCGCTGGGACGCGCGCACCGAGTTCGTCCAGGCAATCAAGCTCTCGATGGACATCGTCGGGCGCGGCGGTGGGCCGTGTCGCCCGCCCCGGATCGCGCTGACGCCCGCGCACGAGGATGAGATCCGCCGGCTGACCGAGCAGGCGCTGGCGGCGGGGTTGAGTTGAGCGACACCGGAGTCGCATCCGCCCCAGCCGCGCGCAGGCGTGCGCGCCGCCGCGCGTAGGGTCTCTGTGACCGTGGCGTCAGGGCGCCTGACCCGCCGCTGGGCAGGGCGTCTATACTCGCGCAGCGGAATGTCCAAGGTCTGCCACATCTGCGCGAAGGGCCCCTCGTTCGGCCACAGCCGTAGCCACTCGATGGTCGCCACCAATCGCCGTTTCGACCCGAATCTCCAGCGGGTGCGAATCGACGATGGGGGTACCCCGCGTCGCGTCTACGTCTGCACGCGCTGCCTCAAGGCCGGCAAGGTCACCAAGGCTCGATAGTGGCATCGGGTGCCGGCACCCGCCACCGGCCACGCCACCCGCACGGGTGGTCGCTCCCCGGTGACTGACCCAAGCCTCGTCCGGTTCCGCGCGCTCGTCGAGGCCGGCCTCGCCGCGCTCGAGGAACGCCGCCAGGAGGTCAACGACCTCAACGTGTTCCCGGTCGCCGACGGTGACACGGGCGACAATATGGTGCTGACGCTGCGATCGGTGCTGACCGAGCTTGACCGTCTCAGCGGCGCCTCGCAGCAGACGACGATCGACGAGATCGGCCGCGACCAGATCGTCGCCTCGGTTGCCAGGGCGGCGCTGCTCGGAGCTCGCGGCAACTCGGGCGTGATCCTCTCGCAGCTGATCCGCGGCGCCGCAGAGGAGCTCGCGAGCCGTCCCGGCGAGCTGATCGATCCGGTCCTGATCGGTGCGGCGCTGGCGCGCGCCGCCGACCAGGCCTATGGGTCGGTCCGCGAGCCCGCCGAGGGCACGATCCTCACCGTCGTGCGTGAGATGGCCAGCCGCGTCGCCACCGATCTGGCCCACATGGAGCGAACCAGGCTCGGGCCCGGGGCGACCGACGAAGAGCAGGACGAGGTGATCGCCGAGGTGATCGAACGGGCGCTGGCCGCAGGTCAGGATTCGGTTGCGCGTGGGCCCGACATGCTGCCGGTGCTGCGCGAGGCCGGGGTCGTGGACGCCGGCGGCTACGGGCTGACCGTGCTGCTGGCGGGGATCGTCGGGGCGCTGCGGGGGAGTGAGCCACCGCCGCTCGAGCACCACGCCGCCGCGCGCGTGACCCACCCCCAGCATGCCTCCTCGACCTATCGCTATTGCACCAACTTCGCCGTCACCGGGGCCGATCTGGATCAGCGGCGGTTCGCCGTCGAGCTGGAGCAGATCGGCGACTCGGTGCTCGTCGTCGGCGATGCCAGCACGCTCAAGGTGCACGTCCACACCGACGATCCCGACGCCGCGACCGCGCTGTTCGCGCAGGCGGGGCTGGTCTCGCACATCGACATCGCCGACATGCGCGCACAGGTGCGCGAGCGCGACGCCCGCCTGACGCGGGTGCCTGAGACGCCGATCGTGTGTGGTGCGCTTGCGGTCGTCACCGGCGACGGCTTCCACGCGCTGTACGGAAGCCTTGGCGTGCGGGTGCTGGACGGCGGTCCGACGCTGAACCCATCGACCTACGACCTGCTTGCGGCGATCCACGGGATCGCCGCGGAGGAGATCGTCGTCCTGCCGAACAGCGCGAACGTCGTGATGGCCGCCGAGCGCGCGGCGGAGCTGTCGGATCGAAAGGTTCACGTCGTACCGTCGCGGTCCTTGCAGGCCGGGCTCGCGGCGGCTGTCGGGCTCGATCAGAGCAAGAGCGCGCAGGAGAACGCGGCGACGATGAATGCGATCCTGCAGACCGTCAGGACCGGTGCGGTCGCGCCAGCTGCGCGGGATGACGCCCAGGGTCGCTTCCGCGAGGGGGATGCGATCGGATTCGTCGAGGAGAAGCTCGTCTCGTGGGGACGGCCCAGGGAGACGTTGCGCGATGTGCTCGAGCGGCTCGCACAGGATGCCGAGCTGATCACCTGCCTGCGCGGCGCGCAGGCACCGCTGGACGACGACACCGTGCAGGCGCTTGCGGCCGGCGACATCGAGTTCGAGCTGTCCGTCGGCGGACAGCAGAGCTACTGGTGGCTGCTGTCTGCCGAATAGCGTCAGTAGTCGGCTTCGCTGACGTAATCCTCTGACTCGTCTGACAGGCTGACGCCGTGCAACCGCTCGATCGCGCGGGTCAGCCGCTCGAGCGGCTCGACCACATCGTCGCGCCCGGCCTTCTGTTGCAGTGAGAGCCGGACCGCGGCCAGTTCACGGGCGAGGAACTCGGTCTCCGCCAGTGATCGCGCGTTGACCTCACGGTCACGCTCGATCTCCTCCTTGTCGCGGTCGGCCTGGCGGTTCTGCGCCAGCAGGATCAGCGGCGCCGCGTACGCGGCCTGGGTGGAGAAGACGAGGTTGAGCAAGATGAACGGGTAGGGATCCCACGCCCCGATCAGGCCGACGATGTTGAGCGTGATCCAGATCGCGACGACGATCGTCTGGCCGACGAGGTAGCGGCCGGTCCCGAAGAACCGCGCGACCGACTCCGCCCAGCGGGCAAACGCGTCGGAGTCATAGCCCGAACTGCCGCGGGCACCACGTGGCTTGCTGAGGTTGTCGGGCCGAGGCATGTCAGACCGTGGCCTGGTCGATCCGCCAGTCGGCCGGCAGGATCCGGTCGAGAACGTCGTCGATCGTCACCGCTCCGACAAGCCGGCCTGCGTCGTCGGTGACAGGGATCGCGACCACGTCATAGGCGGCCAGACGCCTGGCGACCTCCCGGTCGCTGACGTCTGCGCGGACGGGGTCCCACTCCTCGTCGATGCAGCGGCTGACCGGCTTGGAGGGCGCCTCGCGCAGCAGTCGCTGGACGCCGACGACACCGATGAAGCGCCCGGTTGGGGTCTCGAGCGGAGGCTGGCAGACGAACACCTGCGCGGCGAGCGGCACCGGCAGATCGGGATCCCGGACGCGTGCAAGCGCCTGTGCGACGGTCGCCGTCGTGGCGAGGATGATCGGCTCGGGCGTCATCAGCCCACCGGCTGTATCCGGCTCGTACTTCAACAGGCGCCGGACGGGCTCGGCTTCCTCGGGGTCCATCGCGTCAAGCAGTGCCGCGCGCATCGTTGCCGTCATCTCACCGAGCAGGTCGGCGGCATCGTCGGCTTCCATCTCGTCGAGCACGCGGGCGAGGCGGTCCTGATCGAGCTCGGAGACGAGGCGAATCTGTTCATCCTCGGGCATCTCCTCCAGCAGGTCGGCAAGCCGGTCATCCTCGAGCGCCGCGGCCAGGATCCGCCGCCGGCTGAGCGGCAGCTGCCCGATCGCCGTCGCCATCTCGACCGGATGCAGCCCGCCGAGCGTCGCCGCCTGGCGGTCCACGGAGCGCTCCAGCGCGAACAGCTCACCGGCTTCGCTCCAGTCGATCACCTCGGGGTGACGCCGGCGCCCCGGCAGCCGCCGTCCCGCGAGCGCGACCGTCGCCACCTCCCACACGAACGGCTCCGGAGCCGGCGTCAGACCGATGTCGACGACGCGCCGTCCGCCGACCTTGGCGGCGAACAGCTCTGCGCCGATCAGCCGCTCGCCGTCGCGCAGCTCGAACTGCTTGAGGTTGATCGAACCTCGCCGCAGGCGCAGTCCGCGGCCGTCGATCTCACCGATCCGGGTCGCGGCGACGAACACGCGGCGGCGCTGTACGCCGCCGATCACGAACCCGTTCACATGGGGGGGCCGCGCACCGAGGTGGAGCACCACGTCGACGACATGGCCGACGTCGGCGCCATCGGCGCCGACCAGCGGCAGGCGCATCACCCGCGAGGCGTACAGGATCCGATCGCTCACGCCTTCATCGTATGTCCGATTCGGGCGCACGGCAATCGTCCAGCAGCGCGGTAGCCTTAGCGTCAACCCCGTTGATGCCCACAGCGATCGTTCATCTGTCGTCAATTGCGGGAAGCCCGCTGCTCGATGCCGACGGCGAGCGCCTGGGGCGCGTCGACGACATCGTCGCAAGGCTTGACGACTCCGAGTCGCTGCCACCGGTCGTTGGCCTGAAGGCGCGGATCGGCGGCCGCGAGATGTTCGTCGCGATCGACCGGATCTCGGAGCTCGGGCCGGAGTCCGTCCGCACCTCGACGACCAAGCTCAACCTCGGCAGCTTCGAGCGGCGACCGGGTGAGCTGTTGCTGCGGCGGGACCTGCTCGATCGGAAGCTGATCGACGTCACCACCGCGAGGCTCGTCACGGCGCGAGAGGTCGAGCTCGAATTCGTCGATGGCAGCTGGCGGGTGGTCGGCATCGACCCAAGCCTGCGTCCGCGGCTGTGGCGGTTGATGCCCCGGCGGTTCCGCGGTCACGACAGCGAGCACACGCAGTTCGTCTCGTGGCAGGACATGGAGCCGTTCGTCTCCCACGTTCCCACGTCCCGGCTGAAGCTCGCCTCACGGCGCCTCGCGCGGTTGCATCCGGCCCAGATCGCCGATCTCGTCGAGGCCGCCTCGCACGAGGAGGGCGAGGAGATCCTTGCCGCCGTCGGCCACGACAAGGAGCTCGAGGCGGACGTCTTCGAGGAGCTCAACGATGAGCATCAGGTCGAGTTCCTGCGCGAGCGCTCCGACAGTGAGGCAGCCGCCCTGCTCGCGCGGATGGCCAGCGACGATGCGGCGGACCTGCTGCTGGAGATCGACCAGGCGAGGCGACTGCCACTGCTCAACCTGCTGCCGCCGGCGAAGCAGACGAAGATCAGGGCGCTGCTCGGTCATAACCCGTCCACTGCCGGCGGTCTGATGAATCCGGACTTCGTCTCGGTCGGCTTCGAATCGACCGTTGCGGGCGCGCTGGCTGCAGTTCGCGTGAGCGAGCTCAGCGTCCAGCTGGTCTCGACGATCTGTCTGACCGATGACGCCGGTGTTCTCGTCGGAGCGGTTCCGCTCGCCGACCTGGTCCGTGCGGATCCAGGGTCGGCGCTGTCGAGCCTGTCCGAGGCCTCGACGCCGGCGGTGCCCGCGGAGGCGGATCTGCCTGACGTAGCGCGGCTGATGACGGATTTCAACCTGGTCGCGATGCCGGTGGTCGATGGTGATGGCAGGCCCGTCGGGCTGATCGCCGTCGATGACGTGCTTGAGCTGCTGCTGCCCGAGGAGTGGCGACGGCGCGCGGGTGTGGCGCACGGCTGACCGGAGGCACGCAGGTGCGTGAGCCGGCTGGAGCGCTACGATTCGGGTGATGGATGACCAGCCCACACTCAAGGACAGCGAACCCCCGCGAAGTCCGTTCGCGGTCGCCGTCGCCGTGGTCTCCTCACCCGTAATGACTTGATCTCGGGTTGAGACTCCGCGCCGGCGCCCGCGGCGCCTGTGCGGAACCCGAGAGGAGGTCGAGCCGATGACGACGAAGCGGCCCAGGCCGCCGGTGGCCACGCCACCGGCACGGGTGGCCACGCCGCCAGTGCGGGCCGTGCTCGACTCCGCCCACACCGGCGACATCCAGGGCGCGTTCGGCACGATCCGCGAACACGCCGAGGCGCACACCGGAGTCCGCGCGCGGACACTGGCGTTGCTCGCGATCGTCGGGCCGGGGCTGATCGTGATGGTCGGCGACAACGACGCGGGTGGCGTCGCAACGTACTCGCAGGCCGGTCAGAAGTATGGGACGAGCCTGCTGTGGGTGCTGCTGCTGCTGGTTCCCGTGCTGATCGTCAACCAGGAGATGGTCGTGCGGCTCGGGGCGGTGACCGGTGTCGGTCACGCGAGGCTGATCAAGGAGCGCTTCGGACGCTTCTGGGCGTACTTCTCGGTGTTCGACCTGTTCGTCCTCAACTTCCTGACGATCGTCACCGAGTTCATCGGGGTCAGCCTGGCGCTCGGCTACTTCGGTATCTCGGAGTACATCGCCGTGCCGATCGCCGCGGTCGCGCTGGTGACGATCACCGCCAGTGGGAGCTTCCGCCTCTGGGAGCGGGCGATGTTCGTGTTCGTCTTCGCCAACCTGCTCGTGATCCCGCTGTTCGTGCTCTCGCATCCGAAGCCGGGGCCGATCCTGCACGGTTTCGTCGTCCCGGGGATCCAGGGTGGTGCAACCTCGACGGCCGTCCTGCTGATCATCGGACTCGTCGGCACGACGGTCGCCCCGTGGCAGCTGTTCTTCCAGCAGTCGAACGTGATCGACAAGCGGATCACGCCGCGGTGGATCAACTACGAGCGCCTCGACACGTGGATCGGCGCTGTCGTGGTCGTCCTCGGCGCGACTGCATTGATGGCGATCTGCGCGTTCGGTTTTGCCGGCACCCCGTATGCGGGGCGCTTCGAGAACGCCGGTCAGATCGCCACGGACCTGGGACATGCGCTCGGGCCGACCGCGGGTGCCCTATATGCACTCGTCCTGTTGAACGCATCCCTGATCGGTGCCGGGGCATTGACGCTGTCGACGAGCTACGCGTTCGGCGACATCTTCGGGACCAAGAGCTCGTTGCACCGCAGCTTCGCCGACGCAAAGACGTTCTACGCGATCTTCTCGCTGCTGATCGTCGGCGCCGCGGCAATCGTCCTGATTCCCGGCGCGCCACTCGGGATCATCACCCTGGCGGTCCAGGCGCTCGCCGGCGTGCTGCTTCCGAGTGCGAGCGTGTTTCTGCTGCTGCTGTGCAACGACCGAGAGGTGCTCGGCCCATGGCGCAACCCGACGTGGCTGAACGTGCTCGCGATCGTGATCATCGGGGTCCTCGTGCTGCTCTCGATGATCCTGATGGCGACGACGCTGTTCCCCGGGATCGACGTGACGGCAGTCTTCTTCGCCGGCGGTGTGGTGCTGGCGCTGGTGCTCGTCGTCTTCGGGTTCGTTTCGCTGCGCTCGCGGCGGCGTCTGGCGGCCGTTACGGAGCCTCCCGCCGAGTCGCAGGTCCCCAAGCAGGATTGGACGATGCCCCCGCTGGCGCTGCTCGAGCGACCGGAATGGTCCGCGGGCCGCACGTTCGCGATGCGCGCGATGAGCGCGTACCTCGCGATCGCGGTGATCCTCCTGGTCGTCAAGGCGGTCCAGCTCGCCGGCGGCTGACGCCGTGGGCGCCACAGGCGTTACGGGACGCGCATCCGGCCCGACCATCATCATCAACTCCACAGATGTGTCCGCACGCCTTCGCGACCCGTGAACCGCTGGCCGCCGGCGAGCTGAACGGCGCGCCGATCCGCTACCCGCGATCCTCGCGCCTGAATGCGCCCCTGCAGGTGCAGGGAGCGAAGGCGCAGCGAGCGGCCGCCACCCTCGGTCTGATCACCATCGGGGACCTGCTCGAGCATCTTCCGCGTGACCGGCGTGAGGCGCGGGCGGTCGCGGCGCTCGAGGCGGGCGAGACCGCGACGGTAGTCGTCGAGGTCGAGAGCATCAGCTCGCGACCGGTGCGCCGGCGCGGGATGCGACCACTGGTGCAGGCGACCGTCGCCGACGGGACCGGACGCCTCGCGGTGACCTTCTTCAACCAGCCGTGGCTGGTCGAGCGCTACCCCCGGGGGACGAGGCTGGTGCTGCACGGAAAAGCGGAGCGGGCCGGACGCTTCACGGTGCAGGCGCACGCTCAGACCAACGAGGCGACCACCCCGGAAGCCGGTGCCGCCGGGCCACCCGCAGGGGTGGTCGCGCACTACCCCGCCACCGACGGGCTGTCCTCGACGCAGATCCTGGCGATGGTGAGCGAGCACCTCGGCGCCTTCGATGACGTCCCTGAACCACTGCCGGTGGCGCTGCGCGCGCGTGAGCGACTCGCCGAACGCGGTGCGGCGCTGAGAGCTGCGCATTTTCCGCGGGCCGAGAACGATCAGGAGTCCGCCCGGCGCCGGCTTGCGTTCGAGGAACTGCTGTTCGACCAGCTCGCGCTGATGCGCCGCCGCCATGCCCGCGCCGCTGCCGGCGCCGCGCCGGTCCTTGATCAACCCGCGAGCTTGACTGCGCGGTGGCTCCAGCGAGATCTGCCGTTCGAGCTGACCGGGGACCAGCGCCGTGCGATCGCAGAGATCGACGCCGATCTCGCGAGATCGACGCCGATGCAGCGGTTGCTGATGGGTGAGGTCGGCTCCGGCAAGACGGTGCTCGCGCTGTACGCGATGCTGCGAGCGGTCGAGCACGACCTCCAGGCGGCGCTGATGGCACCGACCGAGACGCTCGCCGAGCAGCACTTCGCGACGATCCAACGGCTGCTCGGCTCCGAGCCCGTACGAGCGGGCCTGCTGACCGGCTCGACGCCGGCGCGCCGGCGCGCCGATCTGCTGGCGAAGCTCGACAGCGGTGAGCTGTCACTGATCGTCGGGACGCACGCGCTGATCGAGGACGCGGTCTCGTTCGCGGCGCTCGGGGTGGTCGTCGTCGACGAGCAGCATCGCTTCGGGGTCCGTCAGCGAGCCGCGCTCGATCGCAAGGGCATCGGTGCGCAGCGTCCGCATGTCCTGCACATGACCGCCACACCGATCCCGCGGACGCTGGCGCTGAGCAACTACGGCGACCTCGACTTCACGCTCCTGCGTGAGCTCCCGCGCGGCCGGCAGCCGATCCGGACGGTCGTGTGTGCCTCCGAGGCCGAGCGCGAGCGGGCGTACGAGCGGATCCGCGAAGAACTCCGCGCCGGGCGTCAGGCATTCGTGGTCTGCCCGCTTGTCGAGGAATCCGATGCACTGCAGGTACGGGCGGCCACGGCGGAGTTCGAGCGCCTGCGAAGCGGGCCGCTGCGAGACTTCGAACTGGTGCTGCTGCACGGACAGATGCGCTCCGCTGCGAAGCAGGCGGCGATGGCCGCATTCACCGAGCGCAAGGCCGATGTGCTGGTCGCCACCTCGGTGGTCGAGGTTGGGATCGATGTGCCGAACGCAACCGTGATGCTGGTGGAGGATGCGGATCGCTACGGGATCTCCCAGCTGCACCAGCTACGCGGGCGCATCGGTCGCGGCGAGCACGCGTCGCTGTGCCTGCTGTTCGGCCGCAGGGACTCCCAGCGATTGCAGGCGCTGGCCCGTGAGACGGACGGCTTCGCGCTCGCCGAGGTTGACCTGCGCCTGCGCGGTGAGGGCGAGCTTGTCGGCGCCCGGCAGCACGGCGCAACCCAGCACCGGTTCGCGCAGCTGCCCGACGATGCCGAGCTGCTTGAGCGTGCGCGCCGCCACGGCCAGTGGATCGCCGACAGCGATCCCGAACTCAAGCTTCCCGAACATGCGCTGATCGCACACGCCCTGCGCCTGCGCTATGGCTCCGACGCGTCGGCACCGATCGATGCCTGAGAGCGGCGGGCGGCAGTGCGCGTGATCGCGGGGACGCACCGCGGCGCCACCCTCAGGGCGCCGCGGGGCGAGCAGACCAGGCCGACATCGGATCGCGTCCGCGAAGCGGTGTTCTCGATCCTCCTCGACGTCGATGACGAGCGCGTCCTCGATCTGTTCGCCGGTTCCGGCGCGCTCGCGATCGAGGCGCTCTCACGCGGCGCCGCGACGGCCACGCTGGTGGACTCCGCGGCAGGGGCGATCACGGCGATCAGAGGCAACCTGGCGGCACTCGGTCTGGAGGCCGAGGTGCGTCGCGCCGGCGCCCTGGAATACCTCGCAACCGCAAAGAAGGCCGCGCGTCAATACGATCTGGTGTTCGTCGATCCCCCATACCGCCTGGCGAGCACGCTCGGACGTGAGCTGACGGGTGCCCTGGAGCCGGTGCTCTCACCGGATGCCCGGGTCGTCACCGAAAGCGACCGCCGGGCACCGCTGGAGCTCCAGCTCCCGCTCCATCGCGAGCGACGCTACGGCGACACCCTGATCAGAATCCATGGACCCCGATAACCGCAGCGCCATCTGCCCCGGCTCATACGACCCGGTCACGTTCGGCCATCTGGACGTGATCTCGCGTGCGTCGGCGATGTTCGACAAGGTGATCGTCGCCGTCGTCAACCTGCCGATGCGCAAGGGTGGGACGCTGTTCACGACCGAGGAGCGGGTCGCCTTTCTGGAACACGCGACCGAGTCGTTGCCCAACGTCGTCGTCGAGCCATTCAGCATCCTCGTGGTCGAGTTCGCACGCTCCCGCGGCGCCAAGGCGATCGTCAAGGGCCTGCGCGCGATCTCCGACTTCGAATACGAGCTGGAGATGAACCAGCTGAACCGCCGTCAGGCTCCTGATGTCGAGTCCGTGTACCTGATGGCCTCGCCCAAGTACAGTTTCATCAGATCAAGCGGAGTCAAGGAGCTTGCGACCTTCGGCGGGTCGATCGACGATCTTGTACCAGATGAGGTCGCCGTCGCCTTGAAGGAACGGCTCGGCCGCTGACGAAACAGAGGTTTTAGCGATGGACGTTCTCGTACTCATCGACAAATTGGACGATCTCGTCCACAACGCGAAGCCGGTCCCGCTGACCGATCAGGTCCGCGTGGACAAGGAGGAGATCTACGACATCCTCGATCAGATGCGCGCCACGATCCCAGAGGAGATCAAGCAGGCGCGCTGGATCGTCAAGGAGCGTCAGGAGATGCTCGCCGAGGCGAAGCGCGAGGCCGAGCGGGTGATGAAGGAGGCGCGAGAGCGCCAGGAGCGGCTGATCTCCGAAGAGGAGATCACCAAGGAGGCCGAGCGCGCGGCCGAGGACATCATCGACGACGCTCACGCCAGGGAACGGGAGATCCGCCTCGGCGCCGAGGATTACGCAGACGAGATCCTGAACACGCTCGAGGTCAACCTCAGCAAGTTCATCGCCGCCGTCCAGCGCGGCCGCGACCGGCTCGCCGGCAAGGACGAGCCGGCCGAAGTCAGCTAGAGCCCGGCCGGATGCCGGGCTGTGGTGATCGCCGGCCGTAGCGGAGCGGTCTCGTGGACTTGATGAGCGGAGCGTAGGCCGGCCCGGAGCCGGATGCGGTCTCGATCGTCGTCCCCCTTTGACGTCCGCAGCGGCGTTTACCTTGACGCTCGGTGTCCGTCGGACGCAACGCAGCCGCGCTTGACCGGCTCGTCGCTGAGCTCGAAGAACCGGCGGCTCGGCTGAGTGGTGAGCAGTGGCGCCCGGAGCGTGAGTGGTACGCCGCGCGGCTCGCTGAGCTGCTCGCCCGCGCCGAGCTGCGGGCCTGGCTGGTCGAGACCGCAGATCAGCCGGGCGTGCTGACCGCGTCGTGCCCGCTGGGGACCGGTCGGGCCCTGGTCGCGTACGCGAGGGAGCCATCGCCGGTGCCGGCACCTGGCAGCTATGTCGTCGGGCGGTCGGTGCCGTTCGGTCCACGGCGCTACCTGCTGATCGGACGGGCGGCAGTCGTCGAGCACGGGCTCGCGCCGCGGTTCTCGGCGTTGATCGCGTCGCTGCGCGCTCCCCGCGGCGAGTTCTGGCACGTGCACGGCGCCGTGCTGGCGCGTGCGGCCCGGTCGCTCGCCGTTGAGCCCGGCGGTGCAGGCCCGGTCGTGCGGGCCGCCTGAGCGCCGCGCCGCGAGTGGCGATCTGTCGGTTCCGTCCGCGATGGGCGCCATCCTCGGATTGCAATGGACGCAATCTGGTTGATCATCGGTGCGCTGATCGGCGCCGGCGTCGTCGGCGCGATGCTCGGCACGCGGCTGCGAGCCGTTGCCGCGGAGCGCGGCGATGCCGCGGACCGGGCCGTCCGATCAGAGCGCGAACTGGTGCGCGCGCAGGCCGATCTCGAACACGAGCGGACACTCTCCCAGGAGCGTCTCGCGACCGTCCAGGATGCACAGGAGCGGCTGTCGAACTCGTTCAAGGCGCTCAGCGCCGAGGCGTTGCAGGCGAGCATGGTGCAGCTGACCGAGCTCGCTCGCACGCAACTGCGGGCCGCGCAGGCGGAGGCGAAGGGTGACCTCGACAAGCGCCACCTGGCGGTCGAGCAGCTCGTCGCGCCGCTCAAGGAGCAGCTCGGACGGGTCGATCAGCAGCTCGTCGCGCTCGATCGTGAGCGGCGCGAGTCGCGTGGCGCTCTGGAGTCCCAGTTGAAGACGCTGACCGAGACCGGCGAGAAGCTGCGGACCGAGACCGGTGCATTGGTGACCGCACTGCGCAAACCGAACGCACGAGGTCAATGGGGCCAGATGCAGCTGCGCAAGGTCGTCGAGCTGGCCGGGATGGTGCGTCACTGCGACTTCAACGAGCAGGCGACCGTCGTCAGCGACGACACGGCGCTGCGCCCCGATCTCGTCGTCAACCTCCCCGGCGGCAAGCATGTCGTGGTCGACGCGAAGGCGCCGCTGCAGGGTGTGCTCGACGCCTACGAGGCGCGCGATGAGGAGGAGCGTGCCCGCCATCTTCAGGATCACGCACGGTTGCTGCGCAAGCACGTCAAGCAGCTGGCCGACAAGTCGTATTGGAGCGGTCTGGACTCGGCCCCCGACTTCGTCGTGATGTTCCTCCCCGGCGAGCATCTGTACAGCGCGGCGCTCGAGGTGGATCCCGAGCTGATCGAGGACGCGATGGCCCGTCACGTGCTGATCGCGACGCCGACGACGCTGCTGGCAATGCTCCGCGCCGTCGGTTACGGATGGCAGCAGGAGCGCGTCGCGCAGTCCGCGCAGGCGGTCTCCGAGCTCGGCCGTGAGCTGTACGGCCGGCTGGTCAAGCTCTCGACGCTGCTCGCGACCCTCGGCAACAGGCTGAACGGAACGGTCCGCGCCTACAACGAGACGGTCGGTTCCTACGAGGCGCGCGTGCTGCCCGGGGCACGTCGCTTCGTCGATCACGGGGTGATCGGTGAGAGCAGCCCGCTGCCGAGCCTGGAGCAGGTGACGACGAGCGCGCGGAGCGTGCATATCCCAGAGGCAGAGAGGGATTCGACAGCAGGTCAGCCGGCGGTGACGCAGATGGAGCTCGACGCCGTCGCCCCGCTCGACGAGGTTCGGGCGATCCGGCTTCGCGCTGCGGAGTAGCGTTTGGCGGCATGACCGTTCGGTCATGGCGGCTGCCCGTCCGGCGGCGACGTTCGTGTGTGTCGGCCCTTTCTGTGGCGGCGGCGTGGGTCGCGCTCGGTTGCGCCGCGTCGGCTGCGGCTCCGGTTTGGGGCGCTGCGCGTCAGCTGTCGTTGCCGGCGGGCGCAGCCGGCAGCGGCCAGGACGCGGCGCTCGAGTCGGTTGCGTGCCCGCGCGTCGGGGATTGCGTGACGGTCGGCTCCTACTCGGAGCGGGGAGGGGACGACCTGCCGACCGTGATCGCGCAGCGTCGGGCGGGCTGGGCGCGCGGGAGCGAGCTGCCGCTCCCGTTCGGTGCCGGTGCGGGCCGGGGTGCCCAGCAGGCCGTGCTCGAATCGGTCTCCTGCTGGAGGGTCGGAGCGTGCGTCGCAGTCGGCTATTACACCGACGCGCACGGTAACGCGGAGCCGATGGTGCTCGGCGAGTCGGCCGGCAGATGGGGGGTCCCGGTCGAGTTGATGCTGCCGGCGAACGCCGCGCCCACGGGGCAGAACTCTGCTCTCTACTCGGTCTCGTGCCCCGGGGGCGCCGGGCGCTGCGTGGCGGTCGGCTACTACACGGATGTGAGCGGCAACGCCGAGGCGATGGTCGTGGGCCAGTCGCAGGGTGCCTGGGGATCCGCCGCTGAGCTCGTGCTGCCGCTCGGCGCGAACGAGACCGCGGGCGCCGAGCAGGCGGAGCTGTATTCAGTCACGTGTACCGATCCCGCCCACTGCATGGCGGTCGGCTCCTACAGCGATCTTGCCGGCAACGGTGAGCCGATGGCCGTCAGCGAGAGCGGCGGGATCTGGCGGACCGCCGATGAGCTGTCGCTCCCGGCGAGCGCGCTGCCGAGTCCAGTCGGGCAGTACGCCGATCTGTACTCGATCGCCTGCACCGGTCCAGGGAGCTGCGTGGCGGCCGGCTCCTACACCGACAGCGACGACAACCATCAGGCAATGGTCATCGCTCTGCGGGGCGGCGTCTGGCGTCACGCGCAGGAGCTGTCAGCGCCGTCGAATGCCAACACCATGGCCAACAGGCAGAATGCTGCGCTCTACGCGGTGTCGTGCCCCCGCGCCGGGACCTGCGCGGCGGTCGGCGGCTACACCGACGCTGCGGGGGGGAGCAGGGGCTGGTGCTCATCGAGGCAGGTGGGCGCTGGCGCCCGGCGGACGAGTTGACGCTGCCGGCGGACGCCGCGCGTGGACGTGGCGACCAGAACGCGTCGCTCTACGCGGTCGCCTGCCGGGATCCCGATGCGTGCGTCGCCGTCGGCACCTACAGAGACGCTCGTGGCGGCATCGAGCCGATGGCCGCCGTGCTGCGACGGTAGCGGCGGGACGCCCGGCAGCGCCACGCACGCGCCTAGGGGCGCGGCGAGCGCGAGTCCCACCACGCGCGGAGGTCATCGCGTTGGTGGGGGAGCGGGTCGGCGGAGGGCTTCATCCGCTTGACCAGCGCGAGCGCCTCCTCGATGTCGATCCGATTGCGGATCGCCACCACGCCGGCCGCGACCGCTGCCGATCGCTGCCATCCGGCCCGGCAGTGGACGTAGGTCTTGTTGCCCTCCTGGAGCGATTCGAGTACATCACTCACGGCTGCTTCGAGCGCATCGGCGGGAAGCCCGCCGTAATCGGTGAATCGGAGCCGGTGCTCCTCGATCCCGTGCCTGGCGAGCGCCGCCTCGACGCGCTGGCGGGCGCCGCGGCGATACTCAGCGTCCTGCACCAGGTTGAGCACTCGCTGCACGCCGAGCCAGGCGAGCATCGAGACGTCCTCCTCGTCGAGCGGGTAGGCGCCGATCAGGAGTCGATCCTGCACGTCGGCAAAACCATAGGTGCGGAACCACTGCGAGATTCCCGAATGATGGCAGCGTGCGAAGCTGTGAAGATGTGAGCGTGCGGGTGGACACGTTCGATCTCTCCTCGATGCACCTGGCCTCGGGCGAGGGCCGCAAGCTCGAACTGGAGGTCGCGATCGAGCCGTTCATGCTCGCCGGTGAGCCGTACACGGTCGCGCCGTCGCTGATCGTCGTCCGGCTCGACGTCTCCCGAACCACCGGCCCGGGTTACGCGTTGAGGATGCGGTTCAGCGCACGCATCGAGGGACCGTGCATGCGCTGCCTGGAGCCGGCGGCGCCGTCGTTCGAGGTCGATGCCCGCGAGGTGTCGATCCCCGGCGAATCCGAGGAGCTCGACTCACCATACGTCGAGTCAGAGGTGCTCGAGATCGCCGCCTGGGCGCGGGATGCGCTCGGGCTGATGCTGCCGGCAACGATCCTGTGCCGCGCCGACTGCGCCGGCCTGTGCGCCGTCTGCGGCGCCGATCTGAACGTCGCCGGCCCCGACCATCAGCACGATCGGGAACCCGACCCGCGGTGGGCGAAGCTCGCCGAGCTCCGCTTCGACGAGCCACCGCCTGAGGGTTCGCGCGGGAATTAGCGGCGGAATTGCGCGAGCCCTGAACGCGCGTCCGGAGCCGGTGCCGCCCCGCAACCTTGATAGCCTGCTTTGTCCATGGCCGTTCCCAAGCAGAAGCAGTCCCACTCGCGCACAACCAAGCGCCGCTCCCAGCACAAGGTGAGCCCATCAGCGACCAACGCGTGCCCGCAGTGCCACAGCCCTCGCCTGCCGCACCGCGTGTGCCCGGTCTGCGGGAGCTACAAGGGCCGCCAGGTGATCGCCGTGGCCGAGCAGCTCGACTGATCGCCGCGTGCGATGGTCACGGTAGCTGTTGACGCCAACGGCGCTGACCTTGGCCCGTCTGAGGTCGCCGCTGGAGCCGCGATCGCCGCGCAGCGCGGCGTGCGCGTCCTGCTGTTCGCCCCCGCCGACGCCGTCGGAGCGGTCGCCGACGGAGTCGAGCTGATCGACGCGCCCGTGTCGATCGCGAAGGCGGCAGATCCCGCGTTCGCGGTCAGGAACACCCCGGAGGCGTCGATCGTGCAGGCCGCCCGGGCGGTCGCGGACGGACGCGCGCAGGCGCTCGTGTCCGGTGGCTCGACCGGCTCGGCGCTCGCCGCCGGGCTGTTCAACATCAAGCGAGACCGTGGCATCTACCGCCCGGCGCTCGCCCTGACGGTGCCGATCCCTGGGGCCGGCCCGGTGATCCTGCTCGATGTCGGAGCCAACGTGACCTGCCGGCCTGAATTCCTGGTCCAGTTCGCCCACATGGGCTCCGCGTTCGCCACCGCCGTGCTGGGGATCCCGGCGCCCCGGGTGGCGTTGCTCTCCAACGGCGAGGAGCCGCTGAAGGGAACTCCGGAGCTGGTCGAGGTGCACGAGCGGCTCGACGGCGAGGCCGGGGCGGGACTCAACTTCATCGGCAACATCGAGGGGACCCAGGTGACCGAGCGCGTCGCCGACGTGGTCGTGATGGACGGCTTCACCGGCAACATCACGCTGAAGCTGATCGAGGGCGTCTCGGCCAGCACGCTGCGCGCGATCCGGCGCGCGGCGAGCACCTCGACGCGCGCCAAGCTCGGGGGCCTGCTGCTCGGCCCGGCGGTGCGGGAGCTGCGTGAGGAGATCGATCCTGAGACGACCGGCGGCGCCTACATGCTCGGGCTGCAACAGCTAGGAGTGGTCGCGCATGGGCGCTTCTCCCGTCGCGGCTTCGCGCGCGCGATCGAGGTCGCCGCCCGCGGCGTCGACGAGGACGTGATCGGCGTCACGCGGGCCGCGCTGGGCAGGGCCGGCGCGCTCCGGCCCCCTCGCTCGGCGGGCGATTCGGACGGCGATGACGCGGTGTCCGAGACGGCGGCTACGGTGTCGCACTGATGACTCGCGAGCAGATCTTTTCCGTGATTCGCGCCCATCTCGCCGACGAGCTCGAGGTCGATCCCGGCCGGATCGAGGAGTCGACGCGGTTCAGGGAGGACCTCGAAGCGGACTCACTTGACCTCTACACGCTCGTTCAGGAGCTGGAGGACACCTATGGGGTCACAATTTCCGACGAACAGGCGTCGAGGATCCTGACGGTGGGGCAGGCGGTCGAGTTCGTGCTCGCGAGTGGCGTGACCGAGGCACGCTCGTCCGCGACCGCGAACCAAGACGCTGAGTGACCACCCAGAGCAAGCCTGCCGCCGACACCGCCGCGAAGCTGGGAACACTGCTGGCGGAGCTCCCGGACGAGCTTGCGCGTCGCGCGCTGACGCACGCGTCGTGGACGGTGAGACGCTCGGAGTCCTACGAGCGCCTGGCGTTCCTCGGTGACAGCGTGCTGTCGCTCGCGATCACCTCGCATCTCTATCCGAGCCTGGGAGCGGACAGCTTCGGCGCCGGTCAGCTGACGAAGATCCGCGCCCAGACGGTCTCAGGGCGCTCGTGTCGCGCTGTCGCCGATCGCCTTGGGCTGCCTGAGCGGTTCGCCGCCGCCGCCCCGCCGGGCGCCGCCGCGTCGGTCCCGGCCCTGCTCGCCACCGAGCGGGTGCTGGCCTCCGTGATCGAGGCGGTGATCGGTGCGTGCTACCTCACGTTCGGCTACGAGCGCACCGCGGAGGCCGTCGTCGAGGCGTTCGCGACCGAGCTCGATGACGCGCTCGAGCGTCCGATCGACTTCAAGTCCAAGCTCCAGGAACGGCTCGCGCGCCGTGGTGCGCTGGTCAGCTACACGGTCAGCTCCGAGCACGGACCTCCGCACGACCGCACGTTCTGCATCCTCGCCGAGATCGACGGGGTCGAGATCGGCCGCGGCTCCGGCCGCAGCAAGAAGGACGCCGAGCAGGAGGCCGCGCAGGCGGCGCTCGAGGCGATGGGGAGCTGAGCGACGGCCGTGTACCTCAAGAGCATCAGCCTGAAGGGCTTCAAATCGTTCCCCGACCGCACGAGGCTCGAGTTCGGGCCTGGGGTCAGCGTGATCGTCGGCCCGAATGGATCCGGCAAGTCCAACGTCACCGATGCGGTTCTCTGGGCGCTCGGCGAGCAGTCGCCGCTCGCCGTCCGCGGCCAGTCGATGCAGGACGTGATCTTCGGCGGAGCGCCGGGCCGGCAGGCTGCGCGCGGCGCGGAGGTCGAGCTGGTGCTCGACGACAGCGACGGTGAACTCGGCCTGGGGGTCCCTGAGATCTCGATCCTGAGGCGGCTCGACCGTAACGGCGAGGGCGAGTATCGACTGGCCGGCGCCCGCTGCCGGCTGGTGGACGTGATCGAGCTGCTGTCGGATACCGGCCTTGGGAAGGAGATGCACTCGGTCATCTCGCAGGGCCGCGTCGAGTCGATCGTCACCTCCAAGCCGCGTGAGCGCCGGATGCTGATCGAGGAGGCCGCCGGGCTCGGCAAGCACCGCAAGCGGCGGCGCCGCGCGCAGCTCAAGCTCGGCCACACGCAGGACAACCTCGATCGGGCGCTCGATGTCGAGCGTGAGGCTCGCTCACGCCTGCGCCCGCTGAAGCGCCAGGCAGAGGCGGCCGAGTTGCACGCGCGTCTTCACCGCCAGATGCTCGAGGTCCGCTATGAGCTCTCCCGTGACGACGTCCGGATCCGGCTCGCCGAGCTTGAGCAGGCTGCGGCGGAGGCGGCGCAGGCGCGCGCCGCCCGGGCGCAGCTCGAGCGTGAGCTGGAGGCGGTGGGCGCCCGCCGCCAGCAGGCCGAGGAGGCGCTGGCGGGCCGCGGCGCCCAGCGGGAGGAGCTCTCCCGGCGACGGTTCGCCGCGCAGTCGGCGAGTGAACGCGTCGGATACCGGGCAGATGCCGTCACTCAGACCGCGAACACGGTCTCGACGCGCCTGGGACGCACGCGAGAACGTCTGGAGGTGCTGCTCGCGCAGGAGCAGGCGCAGCCGCTCGACCGCGCGGTTGATGGGCGGATCGTGGCGCTCGAGCGCGAGCTCGATGCACTGATGCGAGACCGTGAGTCGGAGCTGGCGCGGCAACTGACCGAGCTCGAGCACCAGCAGGCCGCCGCCGCCGAGCACGAGCGCGATCGGGACGAGATCGTCGAGCGGGCCGGGCAGGCGCGTGAGCGCAGCGAGGCCGCCCTGCAGGCGGCACGCTCGGCGATGCGTGATGCCGAGCACGCGGTAGAGCGCTCACGGCGAGAAGCCGCCCGTGTCGGCGGCGAGCTGGCGGTCGTCAACCAGTTTCTGCGCAGCCACAGCACCGCGCTCGGGGGCGGTCGCTCGCTTGCCGAGGCGATCACCGTGGCCGGCGGCTACGAGCTCGCGGTCGCGGCCGCCCTCGACGGGCGGCTCGGCGCGGCGCTGGTGGCCGACCGTGAAGCTGGTTCGGCGTTGCTGGACGGCGCCGGAGCCGACGGCGGACGTGTGCTGGTTGCCGGGCTGCGCCGGCGGACAGACGTGGCTGAGCGCTCGGCGCCCACGCCGGGCGCCGAGCGGCTGATCGACCATCTCCGCGGTGACGGCGACGCGGCTGAGCTGGCGCGGGCACTGCTGCACGACGTGTGGGTGGTCGAGTCGCTGGCGGCGGTCTCCGAAGCGTTCGAAGGGGTGGCGGTCACGCGCACCGGCCGGGTCTGGTCTTCTGCGACGAGCGAGGTTCGCCAGACGGCCGCCGTCGGCGAAGAGCGCGTGCTGGCTGAGCGCAACCGGCGCGAGCAGCTGATCGCCGTCAGCGAGCAGGCTGCGCAGGATGAGGGGCGGGCGCGCTCGGAGCTTGAGCGGTCGGCTGCGACCGTTGCCGAGCACGAGCGTGCGCACGAGCAGGCGGTCGCCGCGCACCGGGCAGCGGTCCACGAGCGCGATGAGGCGGCTGAGGAGCGGCGCCGGCTGGAGGCCGCGATCGCGCGGCGCCGGGACGCCCCGGACGAGGGGCCGGGTGCCGGGCGGCGCGCGCAGCTGCGGGCGGAGCTGCTCTCCGAGCAGGCCGGGCGCGACCGTGCCGAGCGTGAGCGCGCTGAGCGATCGGCCCGAATCGAGCAATGCCGCGTCTCGATCGAGCGTGACGAGCGGCTCGTGCCGGCGATCGCGGCGTTGATCGAGATCCTGCGTGAGGTCACCGAGACGATCGAGCAGCGGCGCGCGGAGTTCGAAGCCGCACTGGCGGCCGACCGGGAGGCGGGAGAGCACGTGGCGGCCAGGCTTCGGGAGTGCGCACAGGAGGAGGCCGGCCTGCAGAGTGCGCTGCATGCCCGCAACGAGGCGCTGACCTCGCTCGAGGTGCGCGCGCAGCGCACGCGCGATCAGGCAGACGACGCCGCCCAGTTGCTGGAGACGCTCGCGCAGCAGCTGCAGCTGGAGAGCGGCCCGGCGACCGAGCCGCTCGACCCGGATTCGAGGCTGACGCTGACGGCGCGGCTCGAGCGCATCGAGCGCCGCCGGGAACAGCTCGGTCCGGTAAATCCGCTGGCCCAGGACGAGTACGCCGAGGCGCTGGCCCATGTCGAGGAGCTGGAACGCCAGCGTGGCGACCTTGAAACGGCGATGCGGGAGCTCGAGAAGCTGATCCGTGACACCGACCGCCAGATTCGGGAGACCTTCGAGGAGACCTTCGAGGCGGCAGCAGCCAACTTCGAGGAATTGGCTGCGCGTCTGTTCCCCGGCGGGCACGGGCGGCTGCGGCTGGTGACAGAGCAGGATCGACCGCGGTCGGTGCTGGGCGGTGCCGCCGGTGCGGCGAGCGACGAGGACGACCGGGAGTCGGGCGCTGAGCCGGCGGACGGGCTCGACGGCGATCAGCCTGACGACGAGGACCTGCTCGGCGTCGAGATCGAGATCACGCCCGCCGGAAAGGCGATGAAGCGGCTGACGCTGCTCTCGGGCGGCGAGAAGTCGATGACCGCGCTCGCCTTCCTGTTCTCGGTGTTCCTCGCGCGCCCGTGCCCGTTCTACATCCTCGATGAGGTCGAGGCGGCGCTGGACGACCTCAACATCGACCGGTTTCTCGAGCTGCTGGCCGCGTACTCGCAGCGCGCGCAGTTCATTGTCGTGACCCACCAGAAGCGGACGATGGAGGCGGCTGACTCGCTGTACGGCGTGTCGATGGGCGGTGACGGGATCTCGAAGGTGATCTCGCGCCGGCTGCCGGCGCGCGAGGCTGCCTGATGGCGCGGGAGTGGTCGGACCTGTTCGTCGTCGACGGCATGCCGGCCGGCGCACGCGCTCGCTCCGGCTCGGACGAGGGTTCCGGAGCGGATGCGGGCGAGGCCACGGTTGAGGAGAAGCGGGTCGGGCGATTCCGCCGGTTGCGAGAAAACCTGCGCAAGACGCGCCAGGCGCTCAGCAGCGAGATTCAGGCGACCTTCTCCGAGGAGCTGGACGACGAGAGCTGGGAGCGGCTGGAGGAGGCGCTGATCTACGCGGACGTTGGTGCTCGCACGACCGCGAAGGTCGTCGAGCAACTCGAGCGGGAGGCGACAGACGGCGGGATTCAGGGCAGCGAGGCGCTGACAGACCGCCTGACGGCGCTGCTGGCGGAGATCGCGCGGACGGGCGATGATCACATCGACCTGAGTGCGAAGCCGACGGTGATCCTGATGGCCGGTGTGAACGGCACCGGCAAGACGACCACAAGCGGCAAGCTCGCCTACCACCTGAGCCGCGAGCTGGGGTTCACGGTTGTGCTCGCGGCCGCCGATACGTTCCGCGCGGCAGCCGTCGAACAGCTCGAGCAGTGGGCGCAGCGGTCGGGCGCGGGGTTCGTGCGGGGCGCCGACGGAGCTGACCCCGGCTCGGTCGCCTACGAGGGCGTGCTGGCCGCGACACGTGACCGTGCCGATGTCCTGGTGGTCGACACCGCCGGGCGACTGCACACCCAGGACGACCTGATGGAAGAGCTGGCGAAGATCCGCCGGGTGATCTCGAAACAGATCCCCGAGGCACCGCACGAGACGCTGCTGACGATCGATGCGACGACCGGCCAGAACGGCCTTCGGCAGGCGCAGTTGTTCGCGGCGGCGATCGACGTCAGCGGCCTCGTGCTGACAAAGCTCGACGGGACCGCCAAGGGCGGAATCGCGCTGGCGATCGCAAGCGAGCTCGGGATTCCCGTGAAGCTGATCGGCGTCGGCGAGAAGCTCGAGGATCTGCGGCCGTTCGAGGCCGGGGAGTTCGCGCGAGCGCTCGTCGGCCGGTAGTCCGTCCAGAGTTTGGCCACCGGACCGCGATCGGCTGCGCGACGGCTGGAGTGCCGGAGTGCGACGGCCCGATTCCCCAGTGCCCGCCGCGCTAAGCTCGGTTGCACATGGATGCGGTTATATGGGTTCTGATCGCCGTTGCCTGCGGGGTGGGGGAGATGCTGACAAACGGCTTCTTTCTGGCCCCGTTCGCATTCGGGGGTATCGCGGCGGCGATCACCGATGCAACCGTCGGGAGCGAGGACGCCTCGCTCGTGGTGTTCGTGGTTGCCTCGATGATGGTGCTCCTGCTGGTGCGGCCGGTCGCCCGCCGGCACCTGATGTCCGGTCCGTCGATCCGAACCGGCTCTGCGGCGCTGGTCGGCAAACAGGCGATCGTGCTCGAGCGGATCGCCAACGACGAGGGTGTCGGGTGCGTCAGGATCGAGGGCGAGGTCTGGACGGCCCGCGCGTTCGATGACGAAGTGATCGAGCCTGGAAAGCGTGTGCAGGTGATGGCAATCAAGGGCGCTACCGCGCTGGTCAGCGAGTAGCCGGCAAGCGAGGTAAGGAGAAGGCAATGGTTGGAGCAATAGTCGGCGGCGTGGTGATCCTGTTCATCATCATCGCGTTCGCCCGCACAATTCGGATCATTCCCCAGGCGCGTGCGGGGATCGTCGAGCGGTTCGGCCGCTACAACCGGACGCTGAGTCCCGGCATGGCGATCCTGGTGCCGTTCGCGGACCGCGTCAAGCCGCTGATCGATCTGCGTGAGCAGGTCGTGACGTTCCCGCCCCAGCCGGTGATCACCGAGGACAACCTGGTCGTCCAGATCGACACCGTCCTGTACTTCACCGTCAACGACGCGAAGTCGGCCACCTACGAGGTCGCCAACCCGCTCCAGGCGATCGAGCAGATCACGGTCACGACCTTGCGCAACGTGATCGGCTCACTGTCGCTGGAGCAGGCGCTGACCAGCCGTGACCACATCAACGCCCAGCTGCGGGGTGTGCTCGACGACGCGACCGGCAAGTGGGGGATCCGCGTCAACCGGGTCGAGCTCAAGTCGATCGATCCGCCCGGCTCGATCCAGGAGGCGATGGAGAAGCAGATGCGAGCTGAGCGGGACCGCCGCGCCGCGATCCTCAACGCCGAGGGCGTCAAGCAGTCGCAGATCCTCACCGCCGAGGGCCAGAAGCAGGCGGCGGTCCTCACCGCCGAGGGCGCCAAGCAGGCGGCGATTCTGAGGGCGGAAGGTGACGCCAAGGCGATCAACACCGTGTTCACCGCGATCCATGAGGGCAAGCCCGATCAGGCGCTGCTCAGCTACCAGTACCTGCAGATGCTGCCGCAGCTCGCGCAGGGCGCTGCCAACAAGGTGTTCGTGATCCCGTCGGAGTTCACCGATGCGTTCAGCGGCATCGGCAAGGCGCTCGCGTCGCGGGCCGAGGCAGCCGAGAATGCGGATGCGAATGGCAGGGCGCTGCCGGCCGGAGCACAGGACGCCGAGGATTCAGACGCTGCCGGCCGGGCGCTGTCGGCGGGGCCCGACAGCGAGGAGTCACCGGAGCCGGGCGCCGCCTAGCTTCCGGGCGCAGAGACGATGTTCGAATCGCTCGCCGACAAGCTCCAGGCGACGCTCGCGGATGTGCGCGGGCACGGCACGCTGACCGAGGCCGACATCAACGCCGCGATGCGCGAGATCCGGCTGGCGCTGCTCGAGGCGGACGTCAACTTCAACGTCGTCAAGAGCTTCACCGCCGCGGTCAAGGAGCGTGCGCTCGGTGCTGATGTGATCGGGCAGCTGAACCCGGGACAGCAGGTCGTGAAGATCGTCTCCGACGAGCTGACCGAGCTGATGGGGGGTGCCGCCCGCGAGCTCAGTTTCTCCTCGAGCCCGCCGACGGTCGTGCTGATGGCCGGTCTCCAGGGCTCGGGTAAGACGACCGCGGCCGGCAAGCTGGCCCGCTACCTGCGTGAGGAGCACGGCTCCTCCGTCGCCCTGGCCGCATGCGACGTGTACCGGCCCGCGGCGGTCGAGCAGCTCGTCACCGTCGGGCGCCGAGCCGGTGCCGACGTCTACGAGCAGGGGACCGATCGAGATCCGGTCGAGATCGCCAAATGGGCACGTGGCCGGGCTCAGACCGAGGGCAAGGACGTGCTGATCGTCGACACGAGCGGGCGGCTGCACATCGACAGTGCGCTGATGGCTGAGCTGGCGAACATCAAGGATGCGATCCACCCGAATGACATCCTGCTGGTCGTCGATGCGATGACCGGTCAGGATGCCGTCAACGTCGCGGAGGAGTTCGGCAAGGTGGTCGACTTCGACGGCGTCGTGATGAGCAAGCTGGACGGTGATGCCCGCGGCGGCGCGGCGCTGTCGGTCAAGGCGATCACCGGCAAGCCGATCCTGTTCGCCTCGACCGGTGAGAAGCTGGAGCAGTTCGAGCGCTTCCATCCGGATCGCATGGCGCAGCGGATTCTCGGGATGGGCGACGTGATGACGCTGATCGAGAAGGCCCAGGTCGCCTATGACACCGACCAGGCCGCCGAGCTCGAGCGCAAGTTCAGGAAGCAGGAGTTCGACCTCGACGACTTCCTTGAGCAGATGGCACAGATCCGGCGGATGGGGCCGCTGCAGAACCTGCTCGGAATGATCCCGGGAATGGGGAAGGAGCTCCGCGGCGTCAAGCTCGATGAGCGCGAGTTCGACCGCGTCCAGGCGATCATCCTCGCGATGACGCCACAGGAGCGTCGGCATCCGGAGTTGATCAAGGGCTCTCGCCGGTTGCGGATCGCGAAGGGGTCCGGCACGAACGTCCAGGCGGTCAAGGCGCTGATCAAGCAGTTCGAGCAGATGCGCAAGGTCATGAAGCAGGTCGCGCAGGGTCGGATGCCCGACCTCGGGGCGATCATGCGTCAATCTCGCTAACCTCAGGCGCTGATGTCAGTCAGACTTCGACTAACACGCGTCGGTGGACGCAAGAACCCGATCTGGCGGGTCGTCGTCGCGGATCAGCGATCCAAGCGCGACGGCCGCGTGATCGAGACGGTCGGGCACTACAACGCCCAGACGGATCCGTCGACGATCGTGCTCGATGAGGCACGGATCAAGGACTGGCTCGCGCGCGGCGCGCAGCCCACGAACACCGTTCGCAAGCTCCTGCGCATCCAGAACATTCAGTGACCGACGCGCCAGGCTCGCCGAAGGAACTGCTCGAGTACCTCGCGCGGGGACTCGTCGACGAGCCCGACGAAGTGCAAGTCAATGAGGTTCACGAGGATGACGGCTCAGTCGTGCTCGAGCTGTCGGTCGCGCAGAGCGACTACGGCAGCGTGATCGGGCGGGGCGGCCGGACCGCGGGTGCATTGCGCACGGTCGTCAAGACGGCGGCCGTCAAGCACGGCCAACGCGTGTTCGTCGACATCGTCGACGATTAGTGCCGTGATTCCGAAATTCGGATCGCGGCGCTAGGACGGCGCCTGCGCGTGGCCACTGGCCCGGGAGCCGGTGAGGATCGGTCGCCTGCGCCCCTTTTGCGGGCCGGGGTGGTCGGGGCGCCGCACGGGCTCGACGGGAGCTTCCACGTAGCACTCGGCAACCACCAGTTGCTCGCGCTTGGCGGCCGCGTGATGATCGGCGGCAGCTGGCGGGCGATCACACGCCGGGCGGGCCACGACCGGCGGATCATCCTCGCACTCGAGGGATGCGTCGATCGGGATGGTGCGGCGGCGCTGCGAGGCTCGGAGCTGCTCGTCGACCGGGACCTCGCGCCGGAGCTCGGTGTCGACGAGTGGTGGGCCGAGGATCTGGAGGGGTGCGCGGTTCACGACGGCGGAACGCCTGTCGGCGCCGTCAGGCGGCTGCTGGCGCTGCCCTCATGCGAAGTGCTGGAGGTCGCTCGGCCCGGCGCCGGCGATCTGCTCGTGCCGCTGGTCGGTGACGCCGTCAGGGCGGTCGATCTCGAGCGTCGTGAGATCGACATCGACCTCGTCTTCCTCGGGGAGGCTCGCAGCGCCGTCGAGGGTGCGGAGTCCTGAGCCATGGAGATCGACGTGTTCACCCTGTTTCCCGAGGCCTTCGGCTGGTTCACGAGCCAGCGTCACGTGTCCAACGCGCTTGCGCAAGGACATCGCCTGGAGTTCATCAACTACCGGGACCACACACCGCTGCGAGCCGGTCAGGTCGACGACACGCCGTTCGGCGGCGGGGCCGGGATGGTCCTGAGGGTCGACGTGGTCGAAGCCGCGATCCGAGCCCGCTACGGCGGCGCTGATCCAGCAGAGCTGCGCGACGACCGCTGCGTGCTGGCGCTGACCCCCGGAGGCAGGGTGCTGGACGATGAACTGGCCCGGGAGCTGGCCGCGAAGCCTGCGGTCACCTTGCTGTGCGGGCGCTACGAGGGGTTCGACGAGCGCATCCTTGAGCACTTCGTGAGCGCGGAGGTCTCGATCGGGCGCTACGTGCTCGCCGGCGGAGAGCTGCCGGCGATGGTCGTCTGCGACACCGTTATCCGAAAGCTCCCCGGCGCCCTCGGCCACGAGCACTCGGCGGTGGAGGAGTCCTTCAGCCCGGCGCTCGACGGCGCGCCCGAATATCCGCACTACACCCGTCCGGCCGATCACCGGGGCTGGGCGGTGCCTGACGTGCTGCTCTCGGGGCACCACGGGAAGATCCGCGAGTGGCGGCTCGCGCAGGCCCGTGACCGCGCGGAGCGCCGTTCGCTACCATAGGCGATCCGCGGGCCGCAGAAGGTGTGTCCGCAGAACCTGTGCCGGTGCGCCGGCAGTTAGATCCAGCAATGAGCACCGTCATCGATAGCTTGGAGCGCGCCCAGCTCCGCCGTGTCCCCGCGTTCGACGCCGGCGATCGCCTGCGCGTGCACTTTCAGGTGATCGAGGGCGTGAGGCGTCGCACCCAGGTGTTCGAGGGGGTTGTGATCAGGCGTCAGGGCCACGGTGCGCGTGAGACGTTCACGGTTCGCAAGACGTCCTTCGGAGTCGGCGTGGAGCGGACCTTCCCGCTGCACTCGCCGAAGATCGAGCGGATCGAGGTGGCGGCACGCGGTGATGTCCGTCGCGCGAAGCTCTATTACCTCCGTGGTCGCGTCGGCAAGCGAGCGCGCGTACGCGAGCGCCGCTCGAACCGCCCTGAGCAGGTTGTCGAGCGTGAGCTGCTCTACGCCCCGGAGGCCGAGGAGGCAGCGGTCACGACGGTCGACGGGTCTCCGGAGCCGGAGACGGCCGAGCTCTCGCAGGAGCTCACAGCAGACGAGCAGGCGCCGGACGTCGCGGCCGTTGAAGCTCCCGCTGAAGCCGATACGGGCGAAACTTCTGAGGACGTTGCCGCGGGGGCGACCGACGCCAGCGAAGAGTAGTGCGTGACCGCCAAGCGCAAGTCGCTGGCGGGCTCGGCGTTCGAGCTGGTCGTGATCGTCGCCAGCGCGCTTCTGCTGGCGCTTGGCATTCAGGCGTTCATCGTCAAGCCCTACAGGATTCCCAGCGGATCGATGGAGCCGACCCTGACGATCAATCAGCGGATCCTTGTCGATCGGATCGGGAGCCACTTCAGCTCGCCGCAGATCGGCGACATCATGGTCTTCCACCCGCCGGCGGACTACACGGCCTGCGCCGATCCGCGTCAGGGCGCCGCGGCCGAGGGCCAGCCCGGCGGGCAGGCGTGCGACGTCGTGCAGAAGCAGGAGTCCTCGGTGACGTTCGTCAAGCGCGTGGTCGGTCTCCCGGGCGATCGGATCAGGATCGTCAACGGCCACGTGATCCGCAACGGCAAGCGTGAGGCTGATGCGTACACGATCCCGTGCGGCACCTCGGCGATCTGCAATTTCCCGAAGCACGATCGTCATCCCGAAGGGCGACTACTTCATGATGGGCGACAACCGCCCTGACTCCGAGGACAGCAGGTTCTGGGGGCCGGTTCCGAGAGCCTGGCTGATCGGACAGGCGTTCTTCACGTACTGGCCCCCTGACCGGATCGGCTTCCTCTGATGGCTCGCGGCCAGCAGAAGGGATCAAAGGGGTTCGTCACATTCGCTGGTCGAGCTGGTCATCACGGTCGCGGTGGCGATCGGCCTGGCGCTGCTGATCCAGGCCGTTCATCGTCAAGCCGTACAAGATCCCCAGCCAGTCGATGGAGCCGACCGTGGTGGTCGGACAGCGGGTCCTGGCGAACCGGCTGGACACCCACCCCGGCCTCGGCGACATCGTCGTGTTCCATCCGCCCGCCGGAGCCGATCCGCTGACGCCCGTGTGCGGTAACCCGGATCAGGGCGCCGGGCACGCGCAGGCCGTGCGGCCGGCCCACCGCCGCGGAGTCTGACCAGACCTTCATCAAGCGCGTCGTCGGTCTTCCCGGCGACGTGATCTCGATCAGAGACGGGCACGTGTATCGCAACGGGGTCAAGGAGAACGATCCCTACATCGCGCCCGTGCCCCAGACTCGGCTCGGAGCAGTGCACCTTCACGGGCTCGATCCGGATTCCGCCCGACCATTACTTCATGATGGGGGACAACCGTGGCGAGTCCGACGACAGCCGGTTCTGGGGGCCGGTTCCACAGCAATGGATCATCGGTGTCGCCTTCTTCACCTACTGGCCACCCGACCGGATCGGCACCCTCTAGCCGACCGCCGCGGGCACGGCGTCGAGCACAGCCCGGGCGGCGGCTGTTCCGATACGACCGCTCGCTCGGGTCGCGGTTCGTCGCGGGCGCCGACGAGGCGGGCCGCGGCTGCCTCGCCGGCCCGCTGGTCGCTGCCGCCGTGCTGTTCGATCTCGCCGCGATCGGCTCCGCGGACCTCCGGGCCCTTGCCGCGCTCAACGACTCAAAGCGCCAGACGCCGGAGGGTCGCGCGGAGCTCTACCCGGTGATCCTGCGGGTCGCCGCGAAGGTCTCGATCGTTTCACGCTGCGCACCGGGGATCGACGAGCGGGGCCTGCACGTGACCAACCTCGCGCGCTCTGCACGACGCGCTCGTGAATGTCGCCAGGGAGGGTTGCATCTGCCTGAGTGACGGTTTCCCGGTGGCGGACACCGGTTTCGAGCAGCGGGCGGTCGTCGGCGGCGACGCGACGCAGCGCCGCGATCGCCGCGGCCTCGGTGATCGCCAAGGAGACGCGCGACCGCTACATGCGCCGGGTCGACGCGCGCCATCCCGGCTGGGAGTTCGCCCAGCACGTCGGCTATGCGACGCCCGAGCATCGCGACGCGATCGAGCGGCTCGGGGTCACGCCGCTGCACCGGCTGTCGTTCCAGTCGGCCGCCTACCAGCAGCTGTCGCTCTAGCCGCACGCATCTCCGAGCATCAGCGCTTCGGCACTCAGAACGCTCCCTCCAGGTGCTCGAGCGCGATCAGGCGGCCGTCGCGGTCGAAGGTCACCCCGATCGCGTCGAAGCGCAGGTCACGGACGTGGGGACGGTCCTCGCGCTCGACCAGCCAGCGGGACGCCATCCGTCGCACCTGTCGGCGCTTGCGCTGATGCACCGCCTCCAGCGCGTGCGCTCCGCCGCTCGCCGGCGGGACTTGACCTCGCAGAACAGCAGCGTCCGTCCGTCGCAGGCGATGATGTCGAGCTCGCCCCAGCGGGTCGCGAAGTTGCGCTCGACAATCGCGAATCCGAGCCGTTGGAGGTGCTCGGCGGCGAGTTGCTCGCCGGCTTGCGCCGAGCTGTCTGCGGGGATCCTGGTGCATGCTCCAGAGGCTAGGCGGAAATGCGTGTCGCGTGGGTGTCGCACTGTCACAAATCCCTGCAAATCGAGCTGTCCAGCCGACACAGAATTGGCACAGCGGCGTCACCCACGCCTGACATCAATCCGCGTACCGTCCAGGGCCGTGCTGGCACGCGTTGCGACATTTGCGATCGACGGCGTCGAACCCCGGCAGGTCTCGGTCGAGGTGGACATCCGCCCCGGGCTGCCGGCGTTCACGATCGTCGGCCTCGGCGACGCCGCCGTCCGGGAGTCGCGTGAGCGGGTGCGCGCGGCGATCCTCAATTCGGGGTTCGAGTTCCCGCAGCGCCGGATCACCGCCAACCTGGCCCCGGCGTTCATGCGCAAGGCCGGGCCCGGATTCGACGCCGCGATGGCGCTCGCGGTGCTGGCGGCCAGCGGCCAGCTGTCACGCCCGGGCACTGGCCGGCGTCGCCGTGTTCGGCGAGCTGTCGCTCGGCGGCGCGCTGCGCGGCTGCGCCGGTGCGCTCGCGGTCGCGGAGGGTGCGCGCCGAGCAGGCATTCCCAGCCTGATCGTGCCGCAGGAGCGCGCGAGCGAGGCGGCGCTCGTCGGGGGCCTGTCGATCCTCGGTGTCAGCGACCTTCGCGCCGCGGTCGATGCCGTGACCGGCAAGAGGGTGCCCGCCCAACCCGAACCGCGTCCTGCCAAAGCGCCGCAACGCCAACTCGATCTCGCCGACGTGCGCGGTCACGCAGATCCCGCTGCTGGCGCTTCAGATCGCGGCGGCGGGAGCTCACAACCTGCTGCTCGAGGGCCCGCCCGGCACCGGCAAGACGATGCTCGCCCGCCGGCTGCCGTCGATCCTGCCGCCGATGACGAACCGGAGGCGCTCGAGGTCACGCGGATCCACAGCATTGCCGGGTTGCACGCCGAGGGGTTGATCGAGACGCGTCCGTTCCGGGCGCCCCACCACACGATTTCAGCCGCGGGACTGGTCGGCGGTGGAGTCCCGCCGCGGCCCGGCGAGGCAACGCTCGCCAACCACGGGGTGCTGTTCCTCGACGAGCTCTCGGAGTTCCACCGCGCGGCCGTCGAGGCGTTGCGTCAGCCACTCGAGGACGGGCGTGGTGACGATCGTTCGGGGCCAGCGAGCGCTCGTGCTTCCGACCAGGTTCATGCTGGTCGCCGCGACCAACCCATGTCCGTGCGGGTTCGCCGGCGTCGAGGACCGCTGCAGCTGCGGCGAGGCGCGACCTGCGCCGCCACAGGCGCCGGCTGAGCGGTCCGCTGCTTGACCGGATGGACCTGCTGGTCAGCGTGCAGCGTCCCGCCGAGGCCGAGCTGCGCGCCGAAGCGGTGATCGACAGCGCGACCGCGCGGGCACGCGTGAGCGACGCCCGGGCGCGCCAGCGCGCCCGCCTGGCCGGAACCTCGGCGCGCTGCAACGGGGAGATGGACGCGCGCGATGTGAGGAACTGGGTGCGGTTGGATTCAGGGGCGCAGGCGGTCCTCGGGCACGCCTACTCGACGGGTGCGCTGTCGGCGCGGGGGCGCCACCGTGTACTGCGCGTTGCTAGGACGATCGCCGACCTCGACGCCCGTCCGGCCGTCGAGGAGGCTGACCTGCTGCTCGCGTTGAGCCTACGCCAGCGCACGGCCGGAGAGGAGTTGATGGTCGCATGAGCACCGATCAGAACCACGCCGCGGCCTGCGATCGATGTCTGGCACGGCCATGGCTGCTCGCGCGGCTCGCCGGACATCTCGATCGGCTTCGCGGCCGGATCCAGGAACTGCTCGTGCTCAGCGATGGCGAGCTGATCAAAGCCGCTGCGGGCAAGGACGGGCCGGCGGTCAGCGATGAGCTGGCACGTTTCGAGCCCGGCCGCGCTCGCCGCCGGGCCGCCGCCGCGCAGCTTGAGCTGATCTGCCGCTGCAATGGTTCCTACCCGCTCCGGCTGCGGGACCTGTCCAGCGCGCCGGCGGTCCTGCACGTGGCCGGTGGCATGCAGCGCTTCCTTGACTGCTGCGAACGTGACCCGGTGGCGGTGGTCGGGTCGAGGCGAGCTTCCGGCTACGGGCTCGAGGTCGGCCGCTCGCTGGGGCGGGGGTTGGCCAGCGCGCGGGTGACCGTCCTCAGCGGCATGGCGATCGGGATCGACTCGGCAGCGCATGCCGGGGCGCTGGGCGGCGGTGGAGCCACGATCGCGGTGCTTCCCGGGTCTGCCGATCGGCCGTATCCAGCCGGCAGGCGAGCGCTGTACGGAGCGATCCTCGCCGACGGCGTCGCGATCAGCGAGCTCGGGCCCGGTTCGGAGATCCGCCGCTGGGCGTTTCTGGCGCGCAACAGGCTGATCGCCGCGCTGGCGGCGATGACCGTCGTGGTGGAGGCGGGTGAGGGCTCGGGGGCGCTGGTCACGGCAAGCATCGCGCGGGCCTTGGACCGATCGCTCGGTGCGGTGCCCGGCCGCGTGACGAGCGCTCAGGCCGCGGGTCCAAATCGGCTGCTCGCACAGGGCGCCCGGGTGGTCCGCGGAGCACAGGACGTGGTCGACGCACTCTACGGTTCAGGCGCGCGGCCGCTGCTCGTCGATTCGCGGGGGCCACTCGCCGGCGAGGCTCGGGCGGTGGTCGCCGCCGTTGCCGACGGCCAGGACACAGCCGCGGCGCTGGTCGGTGCAGGCCTGACGCCGGAACGTGTGATGGCTGCGCTCGCATCCCTGGAGCTGTCGGGCCACGTCCGGCGGCAGGGCGGCGGACGCTACTCGGTCATACCCTGATGGCGCCGAGGAACAGTTCGCGGCGTCGGCACAGAACCAATTCCCCTCCTAGCCCTAACCTGACCGAATGAACTCAGACCGACGGATCCCGAGGGTGCTCTCGATCGCCGGCTCGGATTCCGGTGGCGGCGCCGGTGTGCAGGCCGACCTGAAGGCGTTCGCGGCCTGCGGTGCGCACGGGATGACGGCGATCACCGCGATCACCGCGCAGAACACGATCGGTGTGATCGCGATCCATCCGGTGCCTGCGGATGTGATCGTCGCCCAGGTACGGGCGGTCGTCGATGACATCGGCGTCGACGCGGTCAAGGTCGGGATGCTCACGAACGTCGAGACGATCGCCGCGGTGGCCGAGGCGCTGGCGCTGCTGCCGGGGTCGGTTCCGGTGGTGATCGATCCGGTGATGGTGGCCGAATCGGGCGCGGTCCTGCTGGAGCGTCCCGCGCGGATCGCGCTGATCGAGCGCCTGCTGCCATGGGCGACGGTGCTGACGCCCAACCTGCCGGAGGCACGGGCGCTGGTCGACGAGGCCCGGGATCGAGCGACGCCACACGGGTCCAGGCCAGGATCCGGGCCCGGACCCGGGTCCGGACCCGGCTCCGGGGTCGAGTCTGGGGAAGACGAAGAGGCGGAGGCGCTCGTCGTCGCCGTGCACGCCCTCGGACCGTCGCACGTCGTCCTCACCGGCGGCCACCGTGAGGTGATGACCGACCTGTACTTCGACGGCGATGCGGTCGTCGAGATTTCCGGTCACCGTCAGCCGGGCGGCGCCGCGCATGGATCGGGATGCACTCACTCCTCGGTGCTGACGGCGCGCCTCGCCTGGGGCGACGATCCGCTGAGCGCGGCTCGCGTCGCCAAGGAGATGGCCGCGCGTGCGGTCGGGCAGGGACTCACGGAGATCGGCGCCGGCTCAGGGCCGGTCGACGTGCTGGGCATCTCCACGCGCGGCTGACGCCGGTCGCCATCTGTGCCTATCTGATAATTTCCATCAGATTGATCTAGAATAGGCCCAGGCCCGCAACGGGCTGTGTTTCCCTCCGGACGCCACGCGCTGGCTAACCGGATCAAGTGTCCGGTTCCTGCCGGCTGAAATCGATACTGGAGGTTCAATGCTCGTTCGCAACCGGCGTAGCCGGGTGGTCATGAAGCGCCCGAGGCTGTACGTGATGCTCGCAGCAAGCTTGGCCGTGCCGGCCGTGGCAGCCGCGATCATGGCCGTACCGGCCGTGGCGGCGGCACCGACGCCGGTGTCGCTCACCAACTGCGGCGGCACGCTGGCACCAGACCCTTCGGGTGCGGCGAACGGGGAGCCGAACCTGCTCGACTACACGATTCCAGTGCGACACCGACATCACGGCCTACACGATCATCGTCGATCGGCAGTCGTTCGCCGACGGGAACCTTGACGATTACAACCCGTCGCCGGCCGTGTTCGACGCCGATGGCGTCACACCCAACGCGACCGAGGCGGTCACCTGCGAAGGCACGACCCCTTCCAGCGGGATCAACTGCAACCTGGGTGCGGGCGGCGTGCTCAGCGCCTGGAACTTCGCCGAGGGGTCGGTCGACCCGATCGAGCCGTACTGCAAGTACCTGCCGAAGGGCGCGAAGCCCGGCACGCCCGCGGTGCCCCAGGCGATCGTGCAGCTGATCGTCACGGACAACACGGGCGCCGAGGACGGCCCGTTCGATCTCGGGTCTGGCCAAGGCGCTGCCCCAAGGTCCCGAACGTCGTGCCGGCGAAGAAGGCCGCGAAGAAGAGCACCAAGAAGAGCAAGGACAAATCGAAGCGCGTCGGCAACAGCAGGGACAGGTAGAGCGAGCCCGGCGGCCGGGGTGGCGGTGCCTGTACCTGAAGCTGACATAATCGAGTGGTGCGCTTTCTGCGGATGAAGCCTGGTCATGGTGAGGTGCTGATCGCAGAGGGCGATGTCAGCCTTCCGGCGGAGGAGCAACTGCTGGTGGAGGAGTTCCGCCGGCAGTTGGACCAGGGCCTGTGGGCGGCGGTTCCGCTCGAGCAGGGCGACCGCCGTCAGGCGCTGATGGTGCGTTCGTTCGACGACGTGCCGCGGGATGCCGACCGCGTGATCTTCTTTCCGCGCGCGGCGGGCGGGAGCAGGTAGGCGCAGGCGCCGTGCTGCTCGCGCTCGCCGCCTCCGCTCTCGTCGCGCTTGCGCTCCTCTCGGACCTGCTGCTGCCGTGGATCGGGGAGAAGTGGGCTCGCCATCGCGCTCGCCGGCGGCGGGTGCCTGAGCTGTCGTTCGATCCCGGCCGCGAACGCAGGGCCGAGCAGCGTGCGCGCGAGCTGCTGAAGTCCTGCGTGAACGATGAGGAGTGGGCGATGTACCGGGAGCTCGGGTTCGTCCGGGTCTGGGGCACGCAACGCGCGGCCACCGACGACGGACGCGCCGGCCCGGCCTATGCGTACCTGATCTACCCGCACAAGCCGATCGTGGCGTATCTGGCGCAGACCGGCCGGCTGCTGAGCGAGTACTGCATCGCCTTTCCCGATGAGACCAGGCCGTACGGCAGCGCCCGCCTCCCGGACTCTGACGACGTGCTCGCCAAGTGGATGGCGCTGACCGGCGACGAGCAGCGTCTGCTCGCGACCGCGAACATGCACCTTCCCGGACGCCAGCTTGACCCGGCTGCCGTCACCCGTGACCTCTGGCGCCTCTCCCGGTGGGAGCGCGCACGGACGCCGAGCGTGACCGATCACGCCGGCGTGGCGCCGCTCGAGACCGACAGCTGACGTAGCCGGCGGGCTCGCCGCGCTCAGGCCGGCGGGCTTCCGAACGCCCGGCTGAGATCGGCGATGCCGGCCATGTCGATCCGCTCTGGCGGCCATCGCGTCGCGGGCAGTCAAAGGCGACTAAATGAGTCAAGACGCTATGCTAGCCTTGTCAAGTCACTCTGTAGACAAACTGTTGATAGTTGACTTTCAAGTGAAAGGAAAGCCTTTGAGATCCAAAGTCGAGGTATCCGTGCTCCCGCGAGCCGGCAGACGTCCGCGCGCACTGCGCGGCGCATCGACGTGGGCACGCAGACGGACCCTCGCCGTGGTCGCTGTGGTGCTCCCGGCGCTGGCGCTGCCGGCTGCCGCGTCCGCTCAGACACTGGTCGGCGGTGGATCGAGCGCGGCGCAGCCCTACATGCTGGAGCTGTTCAAGGCGTACTCGAAGCTCCACAAGAAGATCCAGCTTCAACTACATCGCAAACGGCGGCAACGCCGGTGTCAAGCAGGTCCAGGCGGGTCGCTTCCAGTTCGCGATCAACACGCGCCCGCCGGAGCCCAGCGACGGCGGCACGACCTACGTGAAGCTGTTCCTCGACGGACTCTGCATCGCGGTCAACAAGGCCAACAGCCTCAGCAACATCACGACGTCGCAACCTGAAGAACATCTTCCTCGGGGTCGACACGAACTGGAGCCAGGTTGCCGGATCGAACCTGTCGACGACGATCGATCCGATCGGCCGCAACTCGGCCGCCGGCCAGTACACGTTCTTCCAGCAGTCGGTGCTGGGCGGTGCCGACGCAGTCCTCGAACGTCCTGCAGGACACCTCCGACGGCCTCGTGCAGATCGGCGTCGAGAAGGACCCGAACTCGATCGGCTACGTCGGTCTCGCACACTCCGGCAGCCCGGTCAAGAAGCTGACGATCAACGGCGCAGCCCTGCGACCAGGCCGCGATCAGGAACGAGAGCTATCCGCTGTTCCGCTACGACTGGGGCGTGTTCCCGACGAAGGGACCCGAACGCGCAGGTGCTCCAGTTCTTCAGCTGGGTGCAGGACCAGCGCCGCCGCCGGGAAGATCATCAACGAGAGCCGGCGCGGTCGCCGCGTTCAACAAGTAGCAGTCTACTCGAGACGGGCCACCGACCAGATGAACGAGACCCCAGATGTTCGAGGCCTCAGCGGATAGCCACGTAGACGACGACTTCGCTGAAGTCGCTCGTCACGGGATCGACCAGGACCAGCGCGCCGAGCTTTGGCTCGGCGCGCTGGTCTGCGGCGTGGTCGTGCTGCTGCTGGCGATGCTCGTGTTCATCCTCCAGGAGGCATGGCCGTCGTTCGCCCACAACGGCCTGGCCTGGTTCGGGCCCGGTGGCAACGTCGACGATCAGATCCAGGCGATCTTCAACTCCGGCAACAACGACAAGGCGCCGCAGTACCTGTTCCACGCCTGGCCGCTGATCTGGAGCACGATCCTGACCACCGCCGGAGCCGTGATCGTGTCGTTCGTCTGCTCGCTGTTCATCTCGGTCTTCATCGTCGGGTTCGCGCCGGCGCTGGATGAACCGGATCCTCGAGCCGGTCGTGCGGCTGCTCGCGAGCATTCCGTCGGTCATCTACGGCCTGATCGGCGTGCTCGTGCTCGTCCCGTTCATCGGCAACCACCTGATCACCCAGAGCGAGAAGGCGTCGGTGACGCCGGTGATCCAGCTGAGCGGCTACAGCCTGCTGGCGGCGGTTCTGATCCTGACGGTGATGACCACGCCGGTGATGATCGCGGTCTTCTCCGAGGGCCTGCGGAGCGTTCCGCGCGGCTGGATGGAGGGCTCGCTCGCGCTCGGGGTCAACCAGTGGCGGACGTTCTGGAAGATCGCCGTGCGGACCGCCCGCCCGGCGCTGGTGGCCGGCACGGTTCTGGCCACCGCGCGCGCGCTCGGCGAGTCGGTGATGCTCAGCATGGTGTCCGGCACGGTCGGCTTCGCGCCGAACCCCGCAGACGGTCTGATCTTCCTGTTCGAGCCCTCGCGTGGCCTGGCGCCGACGATCCTTCAGAACAAGGACGAGCTGACCTCGCCGCCGATGGAGCACACGCTGTACGCGATCGCCGCGGTACTGCTGTTCTCGGCCCTGATGCTGTCGCTGATCGGCTGGGCCGCGAAGCAGCCGATGAAGCGCTACAGCCTCTCCGGCGGCGCCGCATGAGCGCGATCGGCGTCGCACCCGAGCCTCCCGCGCCGGGCGACGGGGCCTGGCCCACAAGCGCCCCGTCGAGTCGTCCGCGTCCTGGCGGCTGACGGATCGGCTCGGGCTGGCGTTCGCCTGGTTCCTCGGACTCCTGTTCTGCGCGATCTGCGTCGCGATCGTCCTCTACCTGCTGGTCCAGGGGATCCGCTACGTGCGCCCGAGCCTGCTCTGGACCAACCCGAAGGTCGGGTTCAACGAGAACGAGACCGGCGGCTTCCTGGCGCCGATGATCGGCACGCTTCCTCGTCTCCGGGATCGCGATCGCGATCGCCGCGCCGGTCGGGATCGGGATCGCCGTCTGGCTGAGCGAGTACGGCCGGCCGCAGGCTGGCTGGCGCGGGTCGCCGAGTCGACGGTCGAGATGCTGGCCGGCGCGCCGACGGTCGTGCTGGCGCTGTTCGGGATCCTGCTGTTCGAGGCGCCCGCGCTCGGCTTCCTGAGCGCGACCTACCACGGGGTCGTGTTCGGCGATGTCGTTCTTCGCCGCCGGCGCGATGCTCTCGCTGGTCGCGCTGCCGCTGGTCGTGACGACCGTCCGCGAGGGCCTGCAGGCGATCCCCAACCACGTGCGCGAGGCCTCATACGCCGTCGGCAAGACGAAGATCGCGACCACCCGCCGCGTGCTGCTGCCGGCCGTGCGGCCCGTCGGTGATCACCGGCACGATGCTCGGCATCGGCAGCGTGATCGGCGACACCGCGATCATCGTGCTGCTGCTCGGTGACACCCAGGTGCTGCAGGGGGTCGGCAACATCCCGCTGCTCAGCACCCTCAGGGGAACCGGGAGCACACTGACCAGCTACATCTTCGACAACGCGCCGACCGGAGAGCTGAACCAGCCCGGCAAGGCGTATGCCGCCGCGTTCGTGCTGATCATGATCGTGCTTGCGCTGAATGTGTTCGTGGACGTGTTCGGGCCGCCGCTCGAGGGCGATGCGATGGAGCTGAAAAAGCCACCGCCGGTGCGCCGTCTGGAGCCCGGTTCACAGATCACGCCGCTGCCCTCCGGGGTCACGCAGCTGCCGTCGCAGGCGGCCATGACCGCGCGGCCGCCGCTGCCCGGCAACGGGCAACCGGTTCCGGCGACACCGTCGAGCTTCGGCGGCGACCGGCGCCGGACACTGGCCGCCGTGCCGAAGCTCGAGCGGATGGCCGTCGAGGACCTGTCGGTCGTCATACGGCGCCAAGCAGGCCGTCAAGTCGGTTTCGCTGCCGATCCGCCAGGGTGAGGTGCTGGCGCTGATCGGTCCGTCCGGTTGCGGCAAGACGACCCTGCTGCGGTCGCTGAACCGTCTCACGGAGCTCACCAAGGGCGCGTCGTTCTCCGGCCGGATCTCGCTCGACGGAGTCGACATCACGACGCTGGAGCCGACGGCGCTGCGCCGCCGCGTGACGATGGTCTTCCAGCAGCCGAACCCGTTCCCGATGAGCGTCTTCGACAACATCGCCTACGTGCTGCGCGAGCAGGCGTCCAGGCGGCCACGTCGCGCCTCGCTGACCGCCGCCGGTCAAGGACGCGCTCGCACGCGCGGGGCTGCTCGACGAGGTCGCCGACAACCTCGACCATCCGGCGCTGCGCCTGTCAGGCGGCCAGCAGCAGCGGCTCTGCATCGCCCGTGCACTGGCCGCCAACCCCGAGGTGCTGCTGCTCGACGAGCCGTGCTCGGCGCTGGATCCGCTCTCGACGGCGGTGATCGAGGACCTGATCGTCAAGCTGCGCGAGGAGGTCGCGGTCGTGATCGTCACCCACAACCTGCAGCAGGCGAGCCGGATCGCCGACTACGTCGGTTTCATGTACCTCGGCGAGATGGTCGAGTACGCGACTGCTCAGACACTGTTCATGTCCCCCAAGCAGGCCCGCACCAGGGATTACATGACCGGTGCGTTCGGCTGAGTCCCCAATCAGGCGTCTGGCGATCGTGGTGATCCTGTGCGCTGCAGCCGGCCCGCTGGCCGGCTGCACGACGACCCAGCAGAAGGCCGCGCGGCTGCAGCTCAACGATGCTCGGATCCGCGCCAGCGAGGTGGCCACGGTCGTCACCGCCGGCAACCCCGCGGTCAGGGTCGGATCGGTCTCGCTGATCTCCGGGCGGGGTCGCACGGCGCTGCTGGTCGTGATCCACAACCTCGCGAACAAGCCGATCAGCGATCTCCCGATCTTGGTCGGCGTCCGGACCGGCGCCGGCAAGCGGGTGTATCTGAACGCGGCCGCCGGGCTGCCCTACTTCGCCAGCCATCTTCCCGGCATTGCCGCGGGTGGCACGCTGCACTGGGTGTTCACGACTGCCCGGAAGCTGGCCAGGAATGCGCGACCGTTCGCGCTGGTCGGACCCGCGCCGCAGCCGCCGTTGACGATCGCGGGCTCCCTCCCGGAGATCACCGCGCGGGTGCTCGGGCGCAGCACGATCGCGGATCGACCGGCGGAGCTCCGGCTGGTCGTTCACAACCTCTCGTCGGTGCCGCAGTATCAGCTGCAGGTGTATGCGTACGCCCGCGGAGAGCGCGACTACCTCGCCGCCGGCAGCGCGACGATCGCCAACCTGAGCGGAGGCTCGACCACGACCGTGAGGCTTCGGCTGGCCGGCAGACCCGATCGGGCGCCCGTGCAGGTCGAGGCGTCTGCAACCATCTACGACTAGGAGGCGAACGGATGGAAGTCATCGACATGGCGCGCACCCCAAATCCTCCAGAGCCGGCGGACGCGACCGCGCGCCCCTACGAGCAGTGCGGTGAGTGCGGGTCTGCGGTCGATCAGCAGCAGCGCTACTGCGTCGTCTGCGGTAGCCGGCGCCAGCATGTGGCCGACCCGGCGATCCGCTATCTGAGCCAGGCTTCCGCAGGTGCTCGGAAGCCGGGTACAGCGCGGAGCGGCGCTCCTGCCCGGCGCTCGGTGGGGCTCGGAACGGCACTGATCATCGCCCTGCTGCCGCTCGCGGTGGTGCTCGGCGTACTCGTCGGCCGGGCATCCACCTCCGGCGATGCGAAGCTGATCTCCGAGCTGCGTGCCCAACGACCCGAGGTGATCACGGCAGGTTCGGGCGGCTCGACCGCGGCCGCCGCGCAGAGCGGCTCCGGCACGACGCACGCCGGCGGCTCCCACACCCGCACCCACAGCCACAGGGGATCTCACTCCTCGACCTCCACGGCCGGCAGCTCCGGCTCGAATTCCGGCGGCTCCACGGCGGGGCTGAGTGGCAAGGCGACGCAATCGCAGCTGAACCAGGGGGCCGCGGCAGCCCAGAAGGTCCAGCACTCGACCGGCAAGAGCTACGTCAACTCCCAGCAGGGCCTCCCGAACGTGGTCGTGGTTCCATGAAGCTCGCATGGCGCCCGGAACCGCGTGAGGCACCGGCGCAGCCCTCCGGCCCCGACCCTGCGCTGCGGGCTCAGCGCGATCGGCTGACCGAACGCTTCGCGCTGATGCAGTCCGAGCTCGGCGGCCTGTTCTACGAGATGGCAATCCGGGACCACGTCAAGATGGACGTGCTGATCGAGCGGGCCGCGGCGCTGCAGCGGATCGACGCCGAACTGGCGCAGGTCGAGCATCTGCTCGCCGACGGCGGTTCGGTGCTCGGCGGCAACTGTCAGCAGTGCGGCGCCGCCTACGCCCGTGGCGCTGCCTTCTGCGCCCAGTGCGCCCACCCAGTCGGCTCGTAACGATGCGAGGGCTCAATCAGATCCGGCTGAGCCGGCGGGCGGTTGTGCTGCTCACGTGTGTATCGGCGCTCGCCTGTGCGCTGGTGATCTCCGACGCGCTTGGACACACGCCCGCCCAGACGGCCGCGCTCGCGGCGCTGCGCCGGCCCCCGGTGGTGATTCGCGTGCCGGCCGCCACGACGCCGGCCGCCAACGACAGCGCGAGCACCGGCGGGACTGACAGCGGCGCTTCCGGCGACGGTTCGGATGCCGGCTCCTCCGCGGCGAGCAGTGGCGATGACGGCGGCGACAGCGGCGCCTCGGACCTGGGCGCCGGCTCGACTGACGCATCCTCAGACACCGGCGATTCGGGGACCACCGGGACGGGCGGGAGTGGCTCCACGTCAACCGCCGCAAAGCTCCCGAAGATCGGCCACGTGTTCGAGATCGCGCTGACGACGCCGAGCTACAAGGCCGCCTTCGGGGCCGGCTCCGCGGCGCCGTACCTGCGCTCGCTGAAGGCAAAGGGAACGCTGCTGAGCGGCTTCGACTCGCTCGGCTCCGCCGAGCTTCCGGACTTCCTGGCGATGGTCAGCGGTCAGGGCCCCAACCGCGAGACGAATGCTGACTGCCCGTCGTACAACGACTTCCCGGAGCGCGCGACCGCCAACGCCGCCGGCATCGTCGCCGGCCAGGGTTGCGTGTATCCAGAGTCGGCGCTGACGATCGGCGACCAGGTGACGGCCAGCGGGCACGTCTGGAAGGCCTACATCGCGGACATGGGGAAGACCACCTGCCTGCACCCGAACTCCGAGGCAGCCGATGACGTGGCGCTGCCCGGTGCAGAGCCCGGCTACGACACCCGCCATAACCCGTTCATCTACTTCCACTCGCTGCTCGATCTCGGTGGCTGCTCCAACGGCGACGTCGATCTTGACTCGCTCGGGCACGACCTCGCGAAGCGATCCCGCACTCCGGCGTTCTCGTTCATCGCGCCGGGACTCTGCGCTGACACGGCCCCGCACACCAGCGGGGCGGACGACAGCGGAACGTCGATCGGCTCGTCATCGACGGCCACGACGCCAACGACGTCGACGGCCTCGACGACCCCGACGAGCACCGCAACCACGACCACAGCGACGACGACCGCGACGACCACGACGACTCCGACGAGCACCACCCCGACCACCAGTCCGAGCACCGCCTACCAGTGCCCGGCGGGTGAGCCGTCTGGGATCGCCGCTGAGAATGCGTTCCTGCGCGAGTGGGTCCCGCGGATCCTGCGCTCAGCGGCCTACAGGAAGGACGGTGTGCTCGTGATCGCCTTTGCGACAGCCGGCGCCAGGGACTCGAGCGGCCCGATCCGCACCGGAGCGCTGGTGCTGTCGCGCTATGCGCGGAAGCGCCGGACGATCTCGACCACCTACAGCCCTTACTCGCTCCTGCACTCGGTCGAGCTGATGCTCGGCTTCACACCGCTGGCGCACGCAGCGAAGGCTGCGTCGTTCGCCAGCGCCGTCCTCGGGCAGTAGGCGCATCGGAGTCTCGCTGCGAGGCGCGCGCCAGGGCGCTCCCGCGCATCAATAGGATAAAATAAATAAACTAGACTGAGATGCTTCAGTTTACTCGGCCGCACAGCGCTGCCGAATGACACTTGACAAACAAGAAGGGGATCCATTTGAGGTACGTCAGGCTCGTTTCGGCAGTTCTGTCGCTAGCGGCAACCTCGGCAGTTCTGGCAGCGCCCGCGATTGCGGCGCCGGCCAAGCCGCCCACGATCACCAGCTCGTTCACCCCGAACCTGATCGGCGTCGGTGACACGACCGCGCTCGGGATCGTCCTCACCAACCCCAACACGAGCGGCACGCTGACCGGGGTCGGCTTCACCGACACGCTCCCCAGCGGCCTCGCGGTCGACAATCCGAACGGTGTGAACATCGCGAGCGCCTGTGGAACGACGGCGGTTGTCACCGCCGTCCCCGGGACCCAGACGTTCTCGCTGGCGACCGGATCGCTGAAGGCCGCAGCGACCTGCACGGTGTCGATCGCGGTGACGCCGTCGCAGCCGGAGGTCTTCCAGAACGACACCGGCCCCGCGATCTCCTCAGCCGGAAACAGCGTCAGCAACGGCGACACCGAGGACCTGACGGTGCTGGCGTCGCCGACGGCGACGATCGTCAAGCCCGCCAACAACGCGCGGTACAGCTACGGCCAGGTCGTCAGGGCCAACTACTCGTGCGGGCAGGCTGATTACACCCTCGGCATCTCCAGCTGCTCGGCGCAGGACGACCTCGGCAACACGATCGCCGATGGTGGCCGCCTGGTCACGAACGTAGCCGGGCGCTCATCAGCTGACGGTGTTCGCGATCAGTGTCGACGGTGACGTCGCGACCACCTCGGTCAACTACACGGTCCTGCCCGACAACCAGTTCACCGTCTCGAAGGTGAAGCCGAAATCCGGTGGCTCGGTCAGCTTCGAGCTCCGTCTGCCGGGTGCCGGGAAGGTCGCCGCGCTGGCACTCGATGGCAAGAAGACGGTCGCCAAGAACGATCTCGTCGCGCACGGCAAGGGGCAGCTGCAGGTCAAGCTGAAGCCCACCGGCGCCGGCGCTGCACTGCTCGGCACGAGCGGTGCAACGGTCCGTCTGCAGGTCACGTACACGCCCAAGGGTGGCGTGGCGAGGACCCTCACGGTCCGCGGAGTCAAGCTCTCCTGACGTCGTGAGCGGGCGCGAGCCGTAGGACCCACTCGGGTCGGTACAGTTCGCGCCCGCGATGACGATCTCAAACGACACCTCCACCACCGACCGGCTTCGACGTCAAGCACCGCAGCCGGCTGCTGACAGAAGGACCCGAGCGGGCCGCGGCACGCGCCTATCTGAAGGGGATCGGTTACGACGACGATGCCCTTGCGAAGCCGATCGTCGCCGTCGCCAACACCTGGATCGAGACGATGCCGTGCAACTTCCACCTCCGCGCGCTCGGCGCCAAGGTGAAGGAGGGGATCCGGGCCGCCGGCGGTACGCCGATGGAGCTGAACACGATCGCGATCTCCGACGGGATCACGATGGGCACTCCGGGGATGCGCGCCTCGCTGGTCAGCCGCGAGGTGATCGCCGACTCGATCGAGCTCGTCTGCGACGCGCACATGTTCGACGCGGTCGTCGCGATCAGCGGCTGCGACAAGACGATCCCGGGAACGGTGATGGCGCTCTGCCGGCTGAACCTTCCGAGCGTGATGCTCTACGGCGGCTCGATCCTGCCCGGGCATTACCGGGGCCAACCGGTGACGATCCAGGAGGTCTTCGAGGCCGTCGGCGCGCACGCCGCCGGCAAGATCACCGATCAGGAGCTGACCGAGCTCGAGAACGTCGCGTCGCCCGGCGCCGGCGCCTGCGGCGGCCAGTTCACCGCGAACACGATGGCGATGGCGTTCGAGGCGCTCGGGATCTCGCCGTCGGGATTCTCGATGGTCCCTGCCGTCAACGCGAACAAGGCCGAGGTGGCGTTCCAGACCGGCAGGCTCGTGATGGACGTGCTCGCGCGGGGGCAGCGGCCGAGCGACATCATCAATCGCGAGAGTCTTGAGAACGCGATCGCCGACGATCGCGATGAGCGGCGGCTCGACCAACGGCGTCCTGCACCTGCTCGCGGTCGCCCGCGAGTCGGGGCTCGAGCTGTCGATCGACGACTTCGACGTGATCAGCGAGCGGACGCCGCTGCTGTGCGATCTGAAGCCGTTCGGCACCTACGTGGCGCCGGACCTCTACGCCGCCGGCGGCGTGCCGCTGCTGCTGAAGCGACTCAAGCAGGCCGGCCTGCTCAACGAGTCAGCGGTGACCGTCACCGGCGCGACCGTCGGCGAGCTCGCCGATGCCGCCGCCGAGACCGAGGGGCAGCGGGTCGTGCGGACGCTCGATCAACCGCTGGCGCAGCAGCGGCGGCCTCGCGATCCTGCGCGGCAACGTTGCTCCGGAAGGCTGCGTGGTCAAGCTCGCCGGACACGAGCGGCGACTGCACACCGGCCCGGCACGGGTGTTCGAGTCCGAGGAGGACGCGATGGCGGCGGTGACCGCCGGCAGCGTGATCGCCGGTGACGTGGTTGTGATCCGCAACGAGGGCCCCGCCGGCGGCCCCGGGATGCGGGAGATGCTGGCGGTGACCGCCGCGCTCGTCGGAGAGGGCCTCGGCGAGGACGTCGCGCTGATCACCGACGGGCGCTTCTCGGGCGCGACCCACGGTTTCATGGCCGCGCACGTCGCCCCGAAGCCGCCCGTGGCGGGCCGATCTGCGGCGCTGCGCGACGGGGACGAGGTGACGATCGACGTCGTCGCGCCGGCGGATCGACGTCGCGCTCTCAGATCAGCAGATCGCAGCTCGGATCGCCGAGTTCAGGGCTCCGGAGAAGCCGCTCGCGCCCGGGGCGCTGTCGAAGTACGCAAAGCTCGTCTCGAGCGCGTCGCAGGGTGCGGTCACCGTCTGAGCGCCCGCCAGACGCAGGCCGTTGACAGGGCCGCCTCGCGGCCGTGGCGGCGCGCTGAGGAACTGAAAGCCCTGTTGCAAGCGGCATCTCTCGGCTCCGCCCCGGCCTGACCGACGGCGAAGGCGGCTACCATGTCGGGTGAGGAAACGTAGTGGCGTCCATCTCTAATCTTCGCCCTGCGGCCGGATCCAGTAGCGCGTCCGGAGATGCGCTTGGTTTGGCCGGTCACAGGCGCCGCTCGCGGCGCCTGCTTTACGGCGTCGCTGGCAGCGCTCGGTGTGATCGCTGATCGGGCCGTCGCGATGGCGGCTGTGGCGGCGACATCGACCGCAAGCGTGACGCGCCGACTCGGTTGCCCTGGCGCACGTCAACCTGCCGTTCGGGTCGGGCAAGGTCGAGCGTCTGAGCGTCGTCGGCGGACGCGAGGCGAAGCTGATCAAGGTGCAGCTGCGCGGCGATCAGATCTGGCCGACCCAGCTGCTCGGCGTTCACGAGCGCGTGACCGTAGCCGTCGTCATCAAGCGTCCCGGTTGGATCTCGTGGCTTTCCGGATCGACGCAGACGCTGCATCTGACGATGTGGACGCCGTCGACCAGGCTCCGCTCCCATTATCTGACGGTCAGACACGGCGCACCACTGACGTTTGTGTTCACGCATCCGGTCAGAGTCTTCGAATCCAGCCCAACCGACCGGTTGCAGCGCCACCTGCTCTCCACGCCGCAATCTCGCCTGAACCTCCATGTCGAGCGCGTCGGCCGGCACGATCTACGTCGCCGCGGCCTCGCGCGCCTGGGAGGCGCCGAGGCCGGCGCTGATCAGCTGGTTCCCGGCCGGTGCTGCGGCGACCGCGGTCGCGGTCCCGAAGCTCCGGCACGACGATCACGCCCGACTCGCCGATCACCCTCACCTTCTCAAAGACCGTCGAGCAGGCGCTCGGCAGCCACCGCCCGCCGGTCGAGCCGATCACGCCGGGGGTCTGGCACAACGTCAATTCGCACACGATCGTGTTCAAACCTGAGGGGTACGGGTACGGGCTCGGGGCGACGGTCACGGTCGCGCTGCCCGCAGGTGTTCAGCTGGTCGGCGGTCAAGCTCACGGCTCGGATCCGATCGGTTCCTGGTCGGTGCCGACAGGCTCGACTCTGCGCCTGCAGCAGATGCTCGCGATGCTCGGTTACCTGCCGTTCAACTTCAGCTACAGCGGCGCCGACGTCGCTGACACGGTTCAGGCGCAGGAGGCCGCGGCGATCAAGCCGCCGGCGGGAAGCTTCAGCCCGCGCTACCCGAACACACCGGCGGCCCTGACCACCATGTGGCAGCCGGGCGCGTCGGGCGAGATGACCAAGGGCGCCGTGATGGCGTTCGAGAACAACCAGGGCATGACCACCGACGGAATCGCCGGAGCAGCGGTTTGGAAGGCGCTGATCGCGGCGGTCCTGAACGGCAAGAAGTCGACCTTCGGGTACACGTTTGTGGCGGTCAGCGAGGGCAGCCCGGAGAACATCCATGTCTGGCACAACGGGCGAACGGTGGTCACGGGGCCCGTCAACACCGGCATCCCCGCGGCCCCGACCGCGACCGGCGTGTTCGCCGTGTACGAGCACCTGACGGTGACGACGATGTCCGGCACGAATCCGGACGGCACGCCGTACAGCGATCCCGGCATTCCATGGGTGAGCTACTTCAACGGAGGAGATGCCCTGCACGGTTTCATCCGCGCTTCCTACGGTTTCCCCCAGAGCCTCGGCTGTGTCGAGATGCCGTACGCGGAGGCCGGCGAGGTATGGCCCTACACCCCGATCGGGACGCTCGTCGACGTCAGCTAGAAGCCACGCCTGACCGCCGTCGCGGGAGCGACGCAGGGCGAAGCGCCTCGGCGGCGAATCTCCTGCTCTGCGATGAGGATGGACACTCGAGATCCGGCAGCGATGGCGGTCGATCAGCAGTTTGGTGCGCGACCGGCCGGCACTTTCTGCGTCATGGCAGACGGCGCTCGCGGCGCTGGAACGCGACCTGCGCACCCGAGCCTGCGCGGCCAAGACGATTCATGCCTACGCGATCGATTGCACCCAGCTCGCCGATTGGGCGTCGGAGCGCGGGCTCGAGCCTGCTCAGCTCGACACCAGGTCCCTGCGACGATTCCTGGCCGGGCTCTCCCGGGATGGAAACGCGCCGACCACGATCGCGCGTAAGCTCGCCGCCGTGCGATCGCTGTTCGCAGTGCAGATGGCGTTGGGCGAGCGCGGCGAGAATCCAGCCGACCTGCTCAGCGCGCCAAAGCGACCCCAGCGGCTGCCACGCGTCCTGAAGCGGGCGGAGGTAGCGGCGCTGCTCGATGCGATCCCGGCGGCGACGCCGCTGGAGTTGCGCGACCGGGCGCTGTTCGAGCTTGCGTACGCGTCTGGATTACGCGCTGAGGAGTTGGTGTCATTGGACCTGGGCGCCGTCGACTTCGATGCCGAGGCTGTCCGGATCGAGGGCAAGGGAGGCAAGACGCGGGTTGTCCCGGTCGGCGAGCATGCGCTCGAGGCCCTGGGGCGATATCTGGAACAAGCCCGTCCCGTGCTGGCCAGCGGCCGTGAGTCACGAACGACGCTGTTCCTGTCCAAGTCCGGTCAGGCGCTCGGCACATCGGATGTCCGCCGGCGCCTGCGCCTGTGGGCGCGACGGGCGGCAGCCGGGGTGCCGCCGCTCGCTGGGGCGCATCCGCATGCGCTGCGTCATTCTTTCGCCACGCACCTGCTGGAGGGAGGAGCCGACCTCCGCTCGATCCAAGAACTTCTCGGTCACGCAACGATCTCGACGACGCAGGTTTACACTCGGGTCGAGGCGACGCGACTGAGAGCCGCGTACCGATACGCTCATCCCCGGGCCTAGGCCGAGACGATCGTGGGATTGAAGTGGAAACCAATGTGAAAGCCATCGAGCTGAAGGAACTCTGGAGGCGCTACAAGACCTCGGGCGACGAACGTGCACGCGAACGGCTCGTGGTCGCGTACGCGCCACTGGTCAAGTACGTCGCCGGCAGGCTCAGCTCCGGTCTGCCCGCACACGTCGAAGAGGCCGACCTGATCTCCTACGGCCTCACGGGACTGATCTCCGCGATCGAGAAGTTCGACCTCAGCCGGGAGATCAAGTTCGAGACCTACGCGATCACCCGGATCAGGGGTGAGATCATCGATGAGCTGCGCAAGCTCGATTGGGTACCACGTTCGGTCAGAGCCAAAGCGCGGGACATCGAGCGCGCCAACACGAAGCTCGAGGCGCGCCTGCAGCGGGCGCCGACCGACGAGGAGGTGGCCGCAGAGCTTCACGATCACCGTCCCGGACTTCCAGGACCTGCTGCTCCAGATCTCCCACTCGACGATCGTCGCGCTCGATGAGCTCTGGACCGTCTCGGACTCTGGCGGCGATCAGGTGTCGCTGCTCGACACGCTGCCCGATCGCGATGCGCTGGATCCCCAGCAGCTGGTTGACCAGGGTGAGATGCGGGCCAGGATCGCCGATGCGATCGCGGTGCTGCCCGAGCGCGAGAAGCTTGTGATCGCCCTCTACTACTACGAGAATCTGACCTTGCGGGAGATCGGAGAGGTTCTCGAACGTGACCGAGTCCCGCGTTTCGCAGCTGCACACCAAGGCGGTACTGCGGCTGCGGTCCAAGCTCGGGGCCAGAGCTGGGGCCGGAGCTGACCTAGGTGCTCTCGCTGCTCGACTTGACCCGTGTCGCGATAAGGTCGCCGGTCTAAGCTTTCCAGGAGAGAGGAGTCAGGCATGCACAAGGCCGCGGATCGGATCCGCAATGTGGCCCTCGTCGGCCACCGCGGCAGTGGTAAGACCTCGCTGCACGAGGCGCTGCTGTTCCAGGCGGGAGTCGTCAACCGGCTCGGGAGCGTCGTCGAGGGGACGACCGTGTCGGACTCCGAGGCCGATGAGAAGGCTCGCCAGATGTCGATCTCCGCAACGCTGTCCACGTTCGAATGGGAGGAGCGCAAGGTCAACCTGATGGACACCCCGGGCGATCCGAGCTTCGTCGCCGATGCGCTCGGCTCCCTGCGCGTGTGCGAGTCGGCTGTGTTCGTGATCAACGCGGTGATGGGCGTCGAGGTTCAGACGATCCGGCTCTGGCAGCGCGCCGCCGAGCTCGACCTCGCACGGCTCGTGTTCGTCAACATGCTCGATCGCGAGCGTGCCGACTTCTACGCCGCGCTGGAGTCGCTGAAAGCGCTCCTTCGGGCCGCACGTCGTCGCGACCGAGATCCCGATCGGCGTCGAGCACGAGGTCTCAGGCGTGATCGACCTCGTCGACATGAAGGCCTACCGCTACGAGGGAGCCGGGCGCGAGAACTGCACTGAGATCCCGATCCCCGACGAGCTGCTCGCGACTGCCGAGGAGTACCGGGAGAAGCTGATGGACGAGGTCGCCGAGAACTCCGACGCGCTGATGGAGCGTTACCTCGAGGGCGAGGAGATCTCCCACGAGGAGATCGTCACGGCGCTCAAGGAGGGCACCAACCACGGCGCGATGTTCCCTGTCACGTGCGGGATCGCGACCCGCAACCTCGGCACCAATCGCCTGCTCGACGCGATCGTCGAGGACCTCCCGTCGCCGGTCAAGCACGGTGGCCTGGAGGTCGGCGAAGTCGTGCTGGAGCCAGATGAGGACAAGGAGATGTTCGCCTACGTCTTCAAGACGCGTGCGGATCCGTTCGCCGGACGGATCAACCTGTTCCGCGTCTACCAGGGCGTGATCCGCCACGACTCGCAGGTGCTGAACACCCGCTCGCACTCCAAGGAGCGGATCGGCCAGCTGTTGACCTTCGAAGGCGGCCAGAACGGCCATGTCACCGACTTCGGGCCGGGCGACATCGGCGCGGTCGCGAAGCTCAAGGAGACTCGGGCGGGCGACTGGCTGGCGGCGCGTGACGAGCCGATCGAGATGCCGAGCGTGAAGCTCCCGGCGCCGGTGATGGCGTTCTCGGTCGAGCCGAAGAGCAAGGGCGACGAGGACAAGGTGTTCACCGCGCTGCGCCGTCTTCAGGAGGAGGACCCGACGATCGACCTGCATCGCGATCCGCAGACCGGCGAGCAGATCGTCGCCGGGCTCTCGCAGGTACATGTCGAGGTGATCGTGGACCGTCTCAAGGCCCGGTTCGGCGCCGAGGTCACGCTGAAGCCGCCGCGCGTGCCGTATCAGGAGACGATCCGCTCCTCCGCCAAGGCGCACGGCCGCCACAAGAAGCAGACCGGCGGCCGCGGCCAGTTCGGTGACTGCCACATCGAGATCGAGCCGCTCGAGGCGGGCGGCGGCTTCCAGTTCGTCGACGCGATCAAGGGCGGCGTGATCCCATCCGGCTTCATCCCGGCCGTCGAGAAGGGGGTGCTCGAGGCGATGCAGGAGGGAGCCGTCGCCGGATATCCGGTCAAGGACGTGCGCGTCCGCCTCTACGACGGCTCCTACCACACCGTCGACTCGTCGGAGATGGCGTTCAAGGTGGCCGGTTCGATCGCGATGCGCCAGGCGCTGGAGGAGGCCGGACCGGTGTTGCTCGAGCCGATCATGATGGTCACGGTGACGGTGCCCGAGGAGTCCGTCGGCGACGTGATCGGAGATCTGAACTCACGTCGCGGCCGGCCGCATGGGATGGAACCGACGGGCGGCGGCATGACTGAGGTCAAGGCCGAGGTGCCGATGGCGGAGATGCTCAGCTACGCACCCGATCTGCGCTCGATCACCGGCGGCCAGGGAGAGTTCACGATGGAGTTCCTGCGCTACGAGGAGGTCCCGGCGCACATGGCCACAAAGGTCGCGTCCGAGGCCAGGGCGGCGCGTGAGGCCCTCAGGGCATAGTCTCAGTTCCAATGGCGGGCGTCAGCACCAGGCATATCACGACGACGTTCAGCGACTATCCGATCTGCGACGTTTGCGGGCGGACGCTGCTGCGCGGCGAGCGCTCGACCGTCTACATCAACGGCGGATCCCGGCGTGCCGTTTGCGAGCTGTGTGAGACCCGCGCGCTCCATGAGGGGTGGGTCAGGGAGGGGAGTCTGCCTGAGTTCGACGGTGGTGAGGCGGGGTCCGATCGCAGACGCTCGATCCTTGGTCGGCTGCGCCCGCGGCGGGAGACCACCACCGGCTCGCCACCGGCGGACGAGGAGCTGTCCAGGAGCTCCCCGACGCAGAGCTCCGCGACCGGCCGCGCCGCTCGCTCACGCCCGTATGAGACCAGGCACGTCCATGCGGTGCCGTCCAGTGACGTCCACAAGATCGCCGCCGCGGTCGAATTGTTCAACGCCTCGCAGCATCGGCGCACGGTCGCCGGGGTCGCGCGGTCGCTGGGCTCGCCTGCCGTCAATGTCGCGCCGGTGGATGGCCGCCCGACCCTCGTCTGCGTCGTCGTTTCGTGGGAGCTGTGCTGGTACCGCTACGAGGTGGATCTCTCCGACGAGGGCGCGAGCGTCCGGGTCGCCGGCCAGGGATACGAGCTGGAGGAGCTCGAGCCGAGCGAGCGTCTGCCGAACGCGGTTGCAGACGATCTCGGGCAGCTGACACTCGCGTCGTAGATGGCTGGCACCGCGCCGGCACTGCTTGCCGCGGCCGCGGGGGTCGCCTTCGGGCACGCGGTCCTTCCCGACCACTGGGTGCCACTGGCGGTGCTCGGGCGAGCGCGCCGCTATCCGATGGCCAAGCTGGCCCGGCTCTCGGGGCTCGCGGGCATCGCCCACGTTCTGCTTTCGGTCGTGCTCGGTGTCGTCATCATCGTCATCGGCCTGCAGTTCCGCGGAACGATCGAGAGGGCGCAGGACACGATCATCGGTTGCCTGCTGATCGCCACCGGGGTGGGTTTCATGATCTTCGAGTTGACGGGGCACGGCCACAGCCACAGCCACAGACCACGACGAGCATCACCACAGCCACGCGGGACACGACGGCCAGACGGCCACGACGGACGAGGCCACGACGGCCACGACGGTCACGCGCACGACCACGATCACGCGGAGCTACCGCACGAACGACGCGGGCCACGCGGCCTCGCGGCGGTGATGGTGCCGTTCGGTGCGGCGGCTTCCCCTGACCTCACGATTCTGCCGGTCTTCCTGGCCGCGACGACCGTCGGCGTGGCGACTGCGGTCGGTGCGCTGCTGATCTTCGCAGTCGTGACGATCGCAACGATCGTCACGCTCACGCTGGTAGCCGCCAAGGGCGGCTACCAGATTCAGGGGCAGTGGCTGGAGCAATGGGGCAACGCGTTCACGGCCCTGGTGCTCGTCGCAATCGGCGTACTGGTGCTGGCAGGCGTGATTTGAACGGCGGTTTCCCCTACCATGCCCAACCGTGATCTATTGCGTCGTTCCAGAAGCGCTGGCCGAGGAGCTGTTTGACAAGCTCGCCGACTACTACGCCGAGGACCCCAACGTGACTGTGATCGTGGAGCGCCGGCACAGCTCCCGCCGAGGGGCGGCGAAGATGGGTGGCGCGCGCAAGGTCAGGGACCGCCGTCGCGTACGGGTGACGGGCGACCTGCCGGAAGCGCCGCCGAGCGTTTGAGCGCGCCTCCACGCCACCCGCAGGGGTGGTCGCGCACGCTCGTGCTCCACGTCGACGGCGGTGCGCGCGGCAACCCGGGTCCAGCGGCGATCGGTGTCGTGATCTCCGAGCCAGATGGCACTGTGGTCGAACAGCTGGCCGAGCGGATCGGGGTGGCGACCAACAACGTCGCCGAATACCGCGCGGTGCTGCGGGCGCTGGAACGCGCCGGCGCGCTGGGTGCAACCGAGGTCCAGATCGTCAACGACTCCGAGCTGGTCGCCAGGCAGATCACCGGGGCGTACAAGGTCAAGCACGAGGGTCTGAAACCGCTGCACAGCCAGGCTGTGGCGGCGTTGCGCGCGTTTGACCGCTGGCAGATCAGGAGCGTTCCACGAGCCCGCAATGCCGCTGCGGACGCGCTCGTCAATGACGCCCTCGACGGTGTCAGATGACGGCGGCGCGCCGCGCCCGTTACCCTTGTTCACGTGACCGACGCGCTCCAGGAGCTTCGCTTGCGCCTGTACGAGACGGCAACGCGCCTACGTGCCGGAGATCTCGAGCCCGATGCCACCCTCGAATTGATCGAGGAGTGCGCGCAGCTCGCCTCCGAGGCAGCGGCTCAAGTCGATCTGGAGGCTCGTGCCGTGCTGGAGCCGCTGCCGGATCTGCCCGGGCAGCTGCCGCTCCCCGCGGCGTAGAAATTGCCGGCGGCGGACCCGGTCGGTGGCGAGCAGCCGGCCTATCCCGACCACCTCAGAGCCTCGGTCGAGACCTACCTCCAGGCGCTGCGCTTCACCTCTGAGTCCGACGTCGGCGGTCTGCAGGAGGCGATGCGCTATTCCCTGCTGGCAGGCGGGAAGCGGATCAGGCCGGTGCTGGCGCTCGCCACCGCCGAGGCGATCGGCCGCGATCCCGCCTCGCTGCTGCCGCTCGCCGCGGCGCTCGAGCTGATCCACACCTATTCGCTGATCCACGACGACCTTCCGGCGATGGATGATGATGATCTGCGCCGCGGTCGCCCGACCTGCCACCGCGCGTTCGGCGAGGCGGTCGCGATCCTCGCCGGGGACGGCCTCTACGCCGAAGCCTTCCACCACCTGCTGGCCAACCAGGTGGGGGAGCCCGCCAACGTGCTGGCGGCGGCGGCACAGCTGGCATCCGCGACGGGCGTGGGGGGCATGGTCGGCGGGCAGTACCTCGACGTCTCGGGGAGGGCACCGGCGGGGGCTGACGGCCTTCGCCGGCTGCACTCGCTGAAGACCGGTGGCCTGATCGCCGCGAGCATCGAGTGCGTGCTGCAAATCGACGGTTCTCAGGAACATGACACAATCTCCTCGTTCAGAACATATGCAGGCGAACTGGGCGTGCTGTTTCAGATCGTTGACGACATCCTCGACGTCATCGGCTCGCAGGACACGCTCGGAAAGGCGCAGGGCAGCGATGAGCGTCTCGGCAAGCGGACCTACGTGACCGAGTTCGGTTTGCACGGAGCACGTGAGCTCGCCGCGCGTTCCCACACCCGCGCCAGAGACGCTCTGTCGGCGGCGGCGCCCGGCCGGGCTGCCGAGTTGGAGCAGATCACGGACTTCATCGCCACCCGCAGCCATTGAGAAATCATCACAAGTGACCGAGCTCCTTCAGAACATCGACTCCCCCGCGGACCTCCACGGCCTGACCGAAGAGGAACTGCAGACGCTTGCGCAGGAGGTGCGTGAGCACATCATCGACACGGTCGGTGAGATCGGCGGTCATTTCGGCGCGAACCTCGGCGTCTGCGAGATCGCCGTGGCGCTGCATTCGCTGCTGGACTCGCCGAAGGACAAGATCCTCTGGGATGTCGGCCACCAGGCCTACCCGCACAAGGTCCTGACCGGCCGGCGCGACCAGCTTCAGACGATCCGCAAGTTCGACGGGCTCGCGCCGTTCTGCTCGATCCCGGAGTCAGAGCACGACATCATGGGGGCCGGGCACGCGTCGACCTCGATCGGTTATGCCGTCGGGATCAAGGAGGCGATGCTCCGCGGCCATGGCGAGGACGGCTACGTCGTCGCGGTCGTCGGTGACGGCGCGATGACCGGTGGCGTCGCGTTCGAGGCGGTCCATCAGGCGGGCGGTGCCGGGACCCCGATCGTCGTGCTGCTCAACGACAACGGGATGTCGATCGCCCCGAACGTCGGCGCGATGTCGCGTTACTTCAACCGGGTGCGGCTGAATCCGAAGCTCTGGCATGCGCGTGAGGACATCGAGGGCGGGCTCAGCAAGCTTCCGGCTGGAATCGGGAGCAAGTTCGAGCGGCTGGGGCCGCACGTGAAGGAGTCGCTGAAGGCTTTCTGGGCGCCCGGTCTGTGGTGGGAGGAGCTCGACTGGGCCTACATGGGTGTGATCGACGGCCACGATGTGCGGGCGCTGCGGCGTGCGCTGCGCGAGGCGCTCGCCGCCCAGCGGCCGGTGGTCGTCCATTGCGCGACGGTCAAGGGCAAGGGCTTCGCCCCGGCCGAGGAGGGTGGCCTCGAGGGGATGGAGAAGTGGCATGCCGCGAAGCCGAACTCGATCGCGAACGGGGCGCCCGCGGCGACCCGGCCGGCGCCGGCCAATGCCAGGCCGGCGCCGCCGCAGTACACGCAGGTGTTCGGCGAGGCGCTGGTGGCGGAGTGCCGGCGGGACGATCGCGTGCTCGGGATCACCGCGGCGATGAACTCGGGCACGGGCCTGAACATCCTCCAGCGGGAGCTGCCCGACCGCTACTTCGATGTCGGGATCGCCGAGCAGCAGGCGGTGCTGTTCGCCGCCGGCCTGGCGCTTCAGGGGTGCAAGCCGGTCGCGGCGATCTACTCGACCTTCCTGCAGCGCGCGTTTGACCAGATCGTCCACGACGTGTGCCTGCAGAAGCTGAACGTGACCTTCGCGATGGACCGCGCCGGGCTCGTCGGCGACGACGGTCCGACCCACCACGGCGCCTTCGACATCGCCTACCTGCGGTGTCTGCCCAACATCGTGCTGATGGCACCGCGTGACGAGGCGATGCTGGTCAACATGCTGCGCACGGCGCTCACCTACGACGAGGGCCCGATCGCGCTCCGCTACCCGCGCGGCGAGGGGCTCGGCGTGCCACTTCCCGAGACTCCTCAGCAGATCCCGATCGGGACCGGCGAGATCCTGCGTGAGGGTCAGCGCGTCGCGGTGCTCGCCTACGGCACCGGCGTCGCCAAGGCGCTTGCGGCGGCGGACATCCTGGCTGAGCACGGGATCTCCGCGACCGTCGCCGACGCCCGCTTCGCGAAGCCGATCGATGCCGGGCTGGCTGCTCAGCTGGCGGTCGAGCACGAGCTGCTGGTGACCGTCGAGGAGGGCGTGCTTGCGGGCGGCTTCGGCTCGGGCGTCTGGGAGACGCTGAACGACGCCGGCGTGACGGCGCGGATCCTGCGGGTCGGTCTGCCCGACGAGTACGTGACCCACGGCGCCCCGCGGCTGCTGCACGAGCTGGTCGGGTTCACTCCAGAGCGGATCGCGGAGCGGATCGAGGCAGCCGTCTCGGACCACTCGAGCGTCATCTGAGACGCTCCAGTAGGTCACTCGGCGTTTGATCGCGTACCGTTTGCAGCGGTGAAGCGTGTTCGCCTCGACAGCCTGCTGTCCGAGCGTGGTGTGTTCGAGTCCCGCTCGCGTGCCGCAGCGTCGGTGATCGCCGGTGACGTGTTGCTGCTCCCGGGTCGCCGGCGGGCTCTGAAGCCCGGCGAAATGGTGTCCGAGGATGTCGAGGTCGAGGTCACGCGGGCGCCGTTGTACGTCTCGCGAGGGGGGATCAAGCTGGCCAATGCGCTCGACTCGCTCGGACTCGATGTCAGCGGCTCCAGCGCGCTCGACGTCGGCGCCTCGACGGGCGGGTTCACCGACTGTCTGCTGCAGCGCGGCGCGCAGCACGTGATCTCGCTCGACGTCGCCTACGGCGAGCTCAGCTGGAAGCTCCGTGAGGACCCGCGGGTCACGGTGATCGAGCGGCGCAACGCCCGGGCGCTGAGCGTGGCTGAGCTGCCCTACCTTCCCGACCTGATCGTGGTCGACGTCTCATTCATCTCGCTGAGCAAGGTGCTGCCGGCGGTTCTCGCCTGCGCCGCACCGCGCTTCGACTGTCTGGCGATGGTCAAACCGCAGTTCGAGGTAGGGCGTGAGCGTGTCGGCAAGGGTGGCGTCGTCCGTGACGCGGCCACGCGCCGCGCCGCGCTGGTTGACGTCGGACGCGCCGCGCTGGGGCTTGGCGCGTCCGTCCTGCGTTTCGCCTCCTCTGGGCTGCCGGGGCCGAAGGGCAACCGTGAGACGTTCGTGTGGTTGGCCGAAGCGGGGCGCGGGGGAGTCGCGGACCTCGAGCTTGCGGCGCTGGCGGTGGAGCCGTGAGCGAGATCCGCGTCGCGAGCGTGTTCACGCACCGGCGGCCAGAGGAGACCCGCCCGACGCTGCAGACGCTGATCGAGCTGGCCCGCCGCGTCGGCGTCGTGCTGGCGTTCGACCGGCGGGAGACGAGCAAGCTGGCACTCGTGCGCAGCGACGGCATTGAGCTCGATGCGCCGGATCAGCGCGAGGTCCAGATCTGCTTCACGCTCGGCGGCGACGGCACGATCCTGACCGCGCTGCGTCGCTATGCGGGCACCAGCGTTCCGGTGTTCGGCGTCAACTTCGGGGAGATCGGCTTCCTCGCGGCAGTCGAACGAGAGGATGCGCCGGCCGGGCTTCAGCGGGCGCTTGCCGGCGACTACGAGATTCTCGCGCTTCCCGGCCTGGCGCTCTCCGGCGTCGCCGCCTCGCCAGCGGAGGGTACGGTTGCGATCAACGACGTCTCGGTTCACCGCCGGCCCGGCAACCGCGTCGCCAGCCTCGCCTACTCGGTCGGCTCCGACGAGGTCGGGCGTGTGCGCTGCGACGGCCTCGTGGTCGCGACGCCGGCGGGCTCCACGGGCTACAACCTCGCCAACGCCGGGCCGGTGATGGCGTGGGGGGTGGAGGGCTTCGCGGTGTCGTTCATCGCGCCGCACTCGCTGACCGCGCGCGCGCTGGTGGTCGCCCCCGGTGACGTCCTTTCGGTCCGCAACCGCTCCGACGAGGAGGCGGTCGAGGTCGCGATCGACGGGCGACCGATAGCCGAGCTGGAGCCCGGCGCGATCCTGCAGGTTCGCTTCGACGGCAGCATGGCGCTGCTCGCACAGCTACCCGGCGCCACCTTCTATCAGCGCCTGCGTGAGAAGTTCGGCCGTCTCGCGACCGTTCCCTGACGCTGACGCGGGCTCGATCCGTCAGCGCCGGGTGGTAGACAGATGGGGTGCTCTACGAACTGCGCGTCGAGAACCTGCTGTTGATGGAGCGGGCCGAGCTGCGGCTCGCCCCGGGCCTGAACATCCTGACCGGCGAGACCGGCGCCGGTAAGACGCTGCTGGCGCACGCGCTCGACCTGCTCCTGGGCGGTAAGGCGCGCGCTGGGATCGTGCGCGAGGGCGCCGCTGAGGCCTACGTCGAGGGTGTCTTCTCGCTGCCGCCGGGCGTCGTCGCGGGTGAGGACGAGCGGATTCCGACCGACGCGCAGGAGCTGGTGCTCGCGCGACGGGTGTGGCCGGACGGCCGCACGCGGGCGTATGTCTGCGGGCGCTCGGCGACGCTCGCGGATCTGCGTGAGCTCGGTGGGGCGCTGCTGTCCTTCTACGGCCAGCACGAGCATCGCAAGCTGATGCTTGCAGCCGCTCAGCTCGACGCGCTCGATGCGTACTGTGGCTTCGGGCACCTCGACATGCGCGGCACTGCGGCGTCGCTGTACGCCGGTGTCGCCGCGCTCTCCCGCCGAGCCGATGAGCTGCGCACGCTGGCGGGCGCGCGCGAGCGCGAGCTTGACCTGATCGCGTTCGAACTCGCGGAGATCGAAGCGGTCGACCCGTCCGAGTCAGAGGAACGTGAGCTGATCGCCGAGCGCGACCGGCTCCGTCATGTCGAGGCGCTCCGGCTCGCCGCCGCCGCCGGTGCTGACGCGATCGTGCCGGAGGAGGGCACCGGCGCCGCCGCGCGGCTGGCCGTCGGCGCCGCCGAACTCGAGCGCGCGGCCGGATTCGATCCGGCGCTCGGCGCGCTGGCCGAGAGGATGCGCGCCCTGTGCCTCGAGGCCGACGACCTGGGTGTGGAGCTGCGGTCCTATCTGGACGGCGTCGAGGCCGAGCCGGGACGCCTGGAGGAGGTCGAGGAGCGCCTGTCGCTGTTCTCGAGGCTGGCTCGCAAACACGGCGGCTCGCTCGGCGAGGTGCTCGCACATGCGGAGCGCTGCCGAGCCCGGGGGGCCGAACTCGAGCATGCGGACGAGTCGCTCGAGCAGGCAGAGCGTGAGCTGGCGCTCGCCGCCGGCGAGCTGGATCGGATCGCCGAGGAACTGAGCGCTGCGCGCCGGACCGCTGCGCCGATCCTCGCTGACGCGGTGCGCGTGCGGTTGGCTGAGCTCGCGATGGGCGACGCTCGGTTCGAGGTCGAGGTGCGTGCGCGCGCAGACGGCTGTGGTCCGCGCGGCGCCGACACCGTCGAGTTCCGGATCGCCCCCAACGCCGGGCTGCCGGCCGGTCCGTTGCGTGACGTCGCCTCGGGCGGCGAGCTGTCACGGGTGATGCTGGCGCTGCTCAGCGTCGCGCACGAGGGGGACGCCGGCGTCGCCGGCGGCGGGCTGCTGGTGTTCGATGAGATCGATGCCGGGATCGGCGGGCATACGGCGCGGGCCGTCGGCGAGCATCTGCGCGCGCTCGCCGCTGGACGCCAACTGCTGTGCATCACCCATCTACCGCAGGTGGCGGCGCTCGGTGAGCGCCATTTCACGATTGCCAAGGACAGCTCGCGCACGCCCGCCGTGACGACCGTCACGGCGCTCGACGGCGAGGGCCTGGTCGGCGAATTGGTCCGGATGCTCGGGGCCCAGGAGGGCGACCGTGCCGCCCGCGGTCACGCCCGTGAGCTCCTGAAAGCGGCGTAGATCGCCTGAAAGCGGCGCAGATCGCGCTGCGCGCTATGGTCGTATGAGTGCTCCTGCGCCGGTCGGAGTTGCGTGCGCCAGCACCCCGGTGCTCCCCGCGGCAGCTGTCGTTGCGCGCAGAAGCGGCCGTCCGTCGCCCGCGCTAACGTGGCGGGGGCACGGAACAAACTGACCCGAAGGATCAGCGCATGGCTCAGGGCGAGACTCGATTCATCTTCATCACCGGCGGCGTGGTTTCCTCACTCGGCAAGGGGATCACGGCGGCGTCGATCGGCCGGCTGCTGGTCGCGCGCGGGCTCGACGTCCAGCTGCAGAAATTCGATCCGTACATCAACGTCGACCCCGGGACGATGTCGCCCTACCAGCACGGCGAGGTGTTCGTCACCGAGGACGGCGCCGAGACCGACCTCGACCTCGGCCACTACGAGCGGTTCACCGACGGGAACACGAGCCGCGCTTCCAACGTCACCGCCGGCGGGATCTACAACACCGTGATCCGCCGTGAGCGGCGTGGGGACTATCTCGGCGCGACCGTCCAGGTTGTGCCCCACATCACCGACGAGATCAAGCAGCGGATCCGCCTGATGGCGGATTCGAGCGACGTCGATTACGTGATCACCGAGATCGGTGGCACCGTCGGTGACATCGAGTCGCTGCCGTTCCTCGAGGCGATCCGGCAGTTCCCGGTCGACGTCGGCCGCCGGCGCTGCATGTTCATCCATCTGACGCTGGTGCCCTACATCGCCCACGCCGGCGAGCTGAAGACGAAGCCGACGCAGCATTCGGTCAACGAGCTGCGACGGATCGGGATCGCGCCGGACATGATCGTCTGCCGCTCGGAGTCGATCCTCTCATCGGAGATCCGGCGCAAGATCGCGCTGTTCGCCAGCCTGCCGGTCGAGGCTGTCGTGTCGGCGTACAACGTCCCCGACGTCTACCGGATACCGCTCACGTTCCGTGAGGAGGGGGTCGATGACTACATCCTCTCCGAGCACTTCGGGGTCGATGCGCCGGCGCCGGATCTACGCCACTGGGAGGAGTTCACCCAGCGGGCGCGTGAGGCGACCGGCGAGGTCACGATCGCGCTGGTCGGCAAGTACGTCAAGCTCGAGGACGCCTACCTCTCGGTCGTCGAGGCGCTCCGGCACTCGGGTGTCCATCACCGCGCGCGGGTCGACATCCAATGGGTGGATTCGGAGTCGGTCACCGAGCCGGCGGTCGAGGCGCGGCTGCGCAGCGCCGACGGCATCCTGATCCCCGGCGGCTTCGGCGGCCGCGGCTTCGAGGGCAAGATCGCCGCGGCGCGGATCGCTCGCGAGGAGGGGATCCCGTACCTCGGTGTCTGTCTTGGCATGCACGTCGCGGTCAGTGAGTTCGCGCGGCACGTGGCGGGCATGGAGGGCGCCAACTCGACCGAGATGGATCCGGAGACGCCTTTCCCGGTGATCGATCTGCTGCCCGAGCAGAAGGAGATCGCGGATATGGGCGGGACGATGCGCCTCGGCGCTGATCCGATCAAGCTCCACGAGGGCACGCGTGTCCGTGAGCTCTACGGCGAAGCGGTGATCTACGAGCGCCACCGGCACCGTTACGAGGTGAACAACCATCTGCGCCGGAAGCTCGAGGCAGTTGGCTTGGTCTGCTCCGGGACGTCCCCGGACGATCGCCTTGTCGAGGTGATCGAACTGGCACGTGATGTCCACCCGTTCTTTGTCGCCTCGCAATACCACCCGGAGTTCAAGTCGCGTCCCGAGCGGCCGGCGCCGCTGTTCCGTGAGTTCGTCGGCGCGGCGCTCGAGCGCTCGCGCGAGGCGGCGGCGGCGAACCCGTCGACGCTCGCCGTCTGACGCGTGCGGTTCACCGGCCGGGAGCACGCGTGAACCGCGCGACCGAGCCCGAACGCGTGCAGCTGCACGCCACGTTCGAGGCGCTCTGCCTGATCGAGAGCCCGACCGGACGCGAGCGCACCTGCGCCAACTGGGTGACCAGCGAGCTCGCGAGTGTCGGCGTCGATCTCGAGGAGGACGGTGCCGGCCCTGCCGCAGGTTCCGACAGCGGAAACCTCTACGCGCATATCCCCGGTCGGGGCTCGCGCTCGGTGATGATGTGCGCGCACCTCGACACGGTGCCGCTGAGCGCCCCGGTGGAGCCCGTGCTGCGTGACGGCGGCTGGGAGAACGCCAATGCCGGCATCCTCGGCGCTGACAACAAGGCGGCGGTCGCCGCCCTGATCGAGCTCGCACGGATCGTGCAGTCCGCGCCGGAACCACCCGAGGTCGGGCTCGAGCTGATCTTCACCGTCTGTGAGGAGACCGGGCTGCATGGCGCCAAGCAGTTCGATGTCAGTGCGCTTCGCAGCGACATCGGCTACGTGTTCGACCACGCGAGCCCGCTCGGCGAGATCGTGATCGCCTCTCCGAGCCACCAGCGGATCGTCGCGCAGATCCGGGGGCGCGCGGCACACGCGGGCATCAGTCCGCAGGACGGCCGCAGCGCGATCGCGGTGGCGGCCCGCGCGATCGCCGCGATGGAGCTCGGGCGGCTTGACGCCGAGACCACCGCGAATATCGGCACGATCGCCGGCGGCACCGCCGCCAACGTCGTGCCCGAGTGCTGCCGGTTGGAGGGCGAGGTGCGTGGTTTCGATGAGGGCCCGCTCGGCGAGGCGCTGACGGCGGTGATCGACGCGCTGCAGGACGCCGCCGACGACGGCGAATGCGATCTTGACCTCGAGGTCCAACGGATGTTCAGCGGATACCGGCTGAAGGCGTCAGAGCCGGCGGTGCGGCTGGCTTCGCGGGCGCTGAGCGCGATCGGCTACGAGCCGACGCTGATCGCCAGCGGCGGCGGCTCTGATGCCAACGCGTTTCGGCTGGCAGGGTTCCCCGTCGTCAACATCGCAAATGGAACCGAGCGCCCCCACGAGCCGGGCGAGCGCGTCAGCGCCGATGCGCTCGAGGGCGGCCTTGACCTTGCGATTGCGCTGCTGTCGCTCGCCGCAGGCGATGGCGACGAGAAGATGCCCGCGCAATGAGCGCGTTTGAGCTGATCGACGCGCAGACGGGCTGGTCGGGCCGGATCATCCGCGCCGGAACCGAACGCTTCCGCCACGCCGACGGCACCGTGACGACGCGTGACAAGGTCTGGCACCCGGGGGCGGTCGGCATCCTCGCGATCGACGAGGAGTACGTATGGATGACCCGCCAGCCGCGGGAGGCGGTCGGCGACCCAGCCTGCCTGGAGGTGCCCGCCGGCAAGCTCGACGTGCCCGGCGAGCCACCGCTCGAGACCGCCAAGCGGGAGTTGGTCGAGGAGATCGGCAAGCAGGCGGCGCGCTGGGAGGAGATCTGCTCGTTCTGGACGAGCCCCGGTTTCAGCGACGAGCGCGTGTGGCTCTATCTGGCCACCGAGCTCTCCGACGCTCCCAGCGGGCCGCAACCCGAGGCGGATGAGCGTATTGAGATCGTTCCGTGGCCGTTGACCGAGCTCGCGGAGGCGATCGATGCCTGCGAGGACTCAAAGTCCTTGATCGCGCTGCTGTGGCTCGCGCGCCGAGCCGCCCGTCGATGAGCAGCGAAGGTTCTGGCACGGAACGCGTCCGGCCTGCGGCCGCCCCGGCAGGAGCGCCGAAGCCCAGCGCGAATAGCACGTTATGAGCACCGTCGTGGCACCACCTCTCACCCCCGAGCGAGTACCGAATCCAAGCCGCCGACTGACCGAGCTCACGCTCGACTTTCTCGCCTATCTCGAGTTCGAGCGTGGCCTCTCACGGAACACGCTCGAGGCGTATCGCTCGGACCTGCAGCAGTTCGGCGTGTTTCTAGACCGGCATGGACGCGATCCGCTGGCGGTCAACCCCCGTGACCTCGCCGAGTTCGTCGGCGAGCTCGTCGACGGTGCCCAGGGCGGGCGTGCGGTGGCTCCGGCGACGCTTCAGCGCAAGGTCGCCTGTCTGCGATCGTTTTATCGCTACCTGCGTCGCGAGGAGCTGCTCGTGGCCGACCCGACATCGGAGCTGCGGCCTCCGCGCGCCCGCGGGCGCCTTCCGAACGTCCTCAGCCGTGATGAGGTCAACCGACTGCTCGCCCAGCCGAGCAGCGGCAGCGTCGCGGATCTGCGTGACCGGGCGCTGCTTGAGACGATGTACGCCTGCGGCCTGCGCGCGTCGGAGGCGATCGGGCTGACGCTGGCGGATCTCGACATCGAGTCCGGCGTCCTGGTCGCGCGCGGCAAGGGAGCGAAGGAGCGAATCGTGCCGATCGGCAGCGCTGCCCTGCGGGCGCTCCGGGACTATCTGGAGCGCGCCAGGCCGCGGCTGGTCGGCCTCGGCGACGAGCCCAGGGTGTTCGTCAACCAACGCGGGATCGGCCTTTCACGCCAGGGCCTCTACAAGATCGTGCAACGCCACGCCGGCACCGCCGGGCTCGATCATCGAATGAGCCCGCACACCCTCCGGCACACTTTCGCCACGCACCTGCTTGCGGGTGGTTGCGACCTGCGCTCACTCCAGGAGATGCTCGGCCATGCCGACATCGCGACCACCCAGATCTATACCCATCTATCGACCGACCGCCTGCGCGACGTGTACTTCGAAGCCCACCCACGCGCGCAGATCGATAACCCAGCGCTCCTCGACCCCTGATAGCGTCGGGCCGCGGCGATGGGCATCACCCACTTCGACCAGGCCCCCGGGCGCTCGTTCGAGCTCGGTCATCTTCGTGGCCGGTGGACCTTCCTGGGCGAGGCGGCAGGATCGATCGGCGTCGGCCTTCGCAGGATCGAGCTGCCGGCCGGCGGTTGGTCGACTCCCGTGCACGATCACGGCCGTGAGGAGGAGCTCTTCTATGTGCTCGCGGGCCGCGGCATCGTCTGGCACGACGGCGCGACGGCGCCGGTGTCCAGCGGCGATTGCATCGTGTTCCATCCGCGCCGCGGCGGTCACTCGTTTCGGTCACTGCAGGCTCTGGACCTGCTGGCGTTCGGCCAGCGCCAATACGATGAGAGCCCTCGCTTCCAGCGTCTGGGAATCTCGTTCGTCGGCAACCGAGCGGTCGAGACGGTACCCGCGTCGGTTGGTGGCGTGCCGTTGCAGTTCGTCAAGGAGTCCGCGCTCGGCCCGCCCGATGTCGCGGGCGAGCCGGGGCCTCGCGGTCCGAATCTGATCAATCTCGCCGATGTCGAGCCGCGCGTGACGCGCCGTCCCAGGATCGAGCGCACCCGCCGGAACCTCGGAGCCGCGGTCGGGTCGGTCATGACCGGACTGCAACACGTCGAGGTGGCCCCCGGCAAGCTTTCGACGCCGCTGCATTGCCACTCGCTCGAGGAGGAGCTGTTCGTGATCCTCGACGGTGACGGCGTGCTGCTGCTCGAGGATCGGGAAACCTCCGTGCTGCCCGGCCATGTCGTTTCACGAACCAACGGGACGGGCGTTTCGCACGCATTCCGCGCCGGCTCCCGCGGGCTCACGTTCCTGGCCTACGGCACTCGCGAACCGGGCGACATCTGCTACTACCCGACCTCGAACAAGATCAACTTCGGTGGTGTCAAGGTGATCGCACGGCTCGAGAAGCTGGACTACTGGGACGGCGAGGATTAGGGCCGGCCGGCGAGCATTCGTGGTCGTCCTCGATGCCTGCGGCGTCGGCGCGCTGCCGGACGCCGCCGACTACGGAGACGCGGGCACCAACACGCTCGGTCACCTGGCGAGCGCCGCCGGCGGTCTGTCGCTGCCGGTGATGCAGCGCCTCGGCCTCGGCTCGATCATCGCGCTTGAGGGCGTTTTGCCGGCCGATCAGCCGGTGCTGCATGGGCGACTCGGTGCGCTCGGGCCCGGGAAGGACTCGACTGCCGGCCACTGGGGGTTGATGGGGGTCGCCTGCGAGACGTCGCTGGTCACCTATCCAGACGGCTTCCCGCCGGCGGTGCTCGATGTCGTCCGGCGCGCAGCCGGCCGGTCGGTGATCTGCAACCTTCCCTACAACGGGATCGACGCGATCGACGACTTCGGCGAAGAGCACATGCGTACCGGCGCGCTGATCGTCTACACCAGCCAGGACTCCGTGCTCCAGATCGCGGCACACGACCAGATCGTTGCGACCGAGGATCTGTATGAGATCTGCGCCCGCGTCCGTTCTTCGCTGCCTGCAGAGCACGCGGTCGGGCGGGTGATCGCGAGGCCGTTCACGGGAGAGCCCGGACATTTCGAGCGCACCGACGGACGGCGTGACCTGTCACTGCCGCCGCCGTCGCGGTCCTACCTCGACGAGTGCCAGGACGTGGGCGTGCCGGTCCATTCCGTCGGCAAGGTGGGGCAGCTGTTCGCCGGCGCCGGGATCGACGTCCAGCATCCGGGCGCCACCAACGCGCGCGCAATGGCGGAGACGACCGAGTTGATTGCGACGCTGCCGGCGGGGCTGGTGTTCACGAACCTGGTCGAGACCGATCAGGTTTACGGTCACCGGCATGACGTCGAGGGCTTCACGCGCGCGCTGGTCGAGATCGACACGCAGGTTGGCCGGTGGCTGCAGGCGATCGGCATCGGTGACATGCTGATCCTGACCGCCGACCATGGCTGCGACGTGACCGCCGAGCACACCGACCACACCCGGGAGTACGTGCCGCTGCTGGCCGTGTTCGCCGGCCACGGGTCGCGCCGGCACGACGGTTCGCTCGCAGACGTCGGCGCCAGCGTGCTCAGATGGTTGACGGGCGAGGACTGCCCGTCGCTTCCCGGCGAGCCGTTCGTGCCGTGAGCGTGTGACGTGCCCGAGCTGCCCGAAGTAGAGACCGTCCGACGCCAGCTGGCCCCGCATCTGGAGGGCGAGACGATCGAGTCCGTGGAGATCCTTGACTGGCGCTGGACGCGGCCGCTTGATCCGGTCACCGTCGAATACGGGCTGACCGGCGCGCGGATCGAGCGTCTGAGCCGCTACGGCAAGTACCTGATCTGGGAGCTCTCCGACGGCCGGCAGCTGCTGGTTCACCTGCGCATGACCGGTGCGCTGCTGTTGGATCCGCCCGCCGAGCCGGCACACACCCGCGTGCGCTTCAAGCTCAGCGGGGGACACCGGCTGTTCTACGTCGACCCGCGCCGTTTCGGCACCGGACACCTGGTGAGCAGCGCGCAGGAGCGCGAGCGCTACCTCGCCGAGCGGCTCGGCGTCGAGCCGATGACACCCGAGTTCACGGCCCAACACCTCCGCGCGATCGCGAAGGGGCGGACCGCGCCGATCAAGTCGTTCCTGCTCGATCAACGCCGGATCGCCGGCGTGGGCAACATCTACGCCGACGAGGCGCTGTTCCGGTCCCGGATCCACCCGCTGCGACCTGCGGGCAAGCTGAACGCCGCGCAGTGGCAGCGGCTGCGTGACGGAATCGAGGCTGCGCTGCGGGCCGGGATCGATGCAAAGGGCGCGTCGATCGACGACTTCCGCCACATCGACGGCGCACGCGGCAGTTTCCAGGACGCCTTCCTGGTCCACCGCCGTGCCGGGGAGCCGTGCCCCGTGTGCGGGGGGCCAATCAGGAAGATGGTCGTCGGCGGGCGCGGGACCTACGTATGTGAGCACTGCCAGCCGCGCCCGCGGGCGCGGGTCAGGAGCACCACATGAGCTCGAGCCGAGCGGGCACCAGATGACCGCGAGCCCGACGGCGCTGTTGATCATGGACGTGCAGGTGGGGATCGTCGAGCGCTTCGGTGACGGCGGCCTGCTCGACCGGCTGATCGCCGCGGCCACTGCGGCGCGCGCCGCCGGCGTGCACGTGATCCACGTCAAGGTCGGCTTCCGTGCCGGCTACCCGGAGGTCAGCCCGTGGAACCCGACGTTCGCGCGGATCGCTTCGATCGGGGGGTTCATCGATGGTGTCTCCAGCAACGTTCACCCGGCGCTCACGCCGCTACCAGGTGATGTCGTCGTCACCAAGCGGCGTGTGAGCGCGTTCTCCGGCAGCGATCTCGACGTGATCCTTCGGGCAGGCGGGATCCGCGATCTGGTCCTATGCGGGATCGCGACCGGCGGGGTCGTGCTCTCGACCCTGCGCCAGGCGGCCGACCTCGATTTCAAGCTGACGGTGCTCTCCGATGGCTGCGCCGACGCCGACGACGAGGTGCACCGCGTCCTGTGCGAGAAGGTGTTCCCGCGACAGGCTGAGGTTCAGAGCGTCAGCGAATGGATCGCCGCTCTGGGCTGATCGTCGCCGGTCTGGTGGGACTAAGCTGCGACCAGCTCGGCGAGGCGCCCGTCGCGGTCGGCCGCCTGCAGCTCACGGAAGCCGCCGATCGTCTCGCCGTCGATCACGATCTGCGGAAACGTGTAAAGCCCGGTGATCTTCGTCAGCTCCGCTCGGCCGTCCGGATCGCGTGCCAGATTGATCTCCTCATAGGGAATCCCGCGGCGGTCGAGCAGTGTCTTGGCGCCCACGCAGTAGGGGCACATGCTGGTTGAGTAGAGGGTGATCGTCTTCATGACTTCAGAAAGTATAGCATGGGCATTACGCTGAAGACCGACGCGATCGTGCTGCGCTCGATCCGCTACGGGGAGGCCGACCGGATCCTCCACCTGTACACGCCCGCGCACGGTCGGGTCGCCGCAATCGCGAAAGGTGCCCGTCGCTCTCGCAGTCGCTTCGGCGCGCGGCTGGAACCATTTTTTCAGATCCGCGCCGTCCTGCATGAGGGGCGCGGCGATCTCTACACGGTCACCGGCGCCGAGACGATCGACGCGCGCCCGAGACTGCGGGAGAGCGCCGACGCGCTCGACGGCGCGGCGCGGGCGTGCGATGCGGTCGCCCGGCTGTTCGAGACCGGCGATCCGCATCCGGAGGTGTTCACGCTGCTGGCCAACGAGCTGACCCTCCTGGCGGGTGGCGCTCCCGGCGGTGACCCGGAGCGAGCGGGCAGCCACGCCGGGCCGGCGAACGCGCTCGCCTTCCGGCTGAAGCTGCTGCTTGCAGCGGGGATCGTGCCGCAGCTGGGCTCGTGTGCCACCTGCGGCGAGCGTGAGCACCTGACGTCATTCTCGGCGGCCGCCGGCGGCGTCGTCTGCAACTCGTGCGAATCGGCCGGATTCACGCTCGATCAGGAGACCTACGAGTTCATGGTCGATGCGCTCGGCAGGCCGCTCGCTCGAGCCCCGCAGGCCTCGTCGCGGGCGTTGATTCAGGCGGAACGAGCGATCCGTGAGACCGCCGAGCACCATGCGCACGTTCACCTGCGCGCCGCCGCGCTGTCAGAATCGCTGCGGTGAGCAATTCTGACGCCGTGCAACCACAAGCCGAGGCGAGAGCCGGGCGCGAGCATCCCGACGGGCCTGTTGCCCGGCGCTTCGCAAAGCGTGTAGAGGAGCGTGAACGGGCCGAGCTCTCGCCGCTCGCGACGCCCTCCTATCCGGCGCAGCGCCTGCGAGGAGAGGCCGACTGCGGTCTCCGCACGCCGTTCCAGCGTGACCGTGACCGGATCGTCCACAGCAAGGCATTCCGCCGGCTGATGCACAAGACCCAGGTGTTCGTCGCGCCGCAGGGCGACCACTACCGCACGCGGCTCACCCACACGCTTGAGGTGACACAGGTCTCCCGGACGGTCGCACGCGCGCTGGCGCTGAACGAGGACCTCGTCGAGGCGATCGGCCTCGGCCACGACCTGGGGCACCCGCCGTTCGGCCACATCGGTGAGGAGGCGCTCGACAACTGTCTTTCGGAGCGGTTCGGATCGGCGTTCCTGCACAACGAGCACTCGGTCCGCATCGTTGACGTACTCGAGCGTGATGGAGAGGGGCTCAACCTCACCGAGCAGGTCCGTGACGGGATCCGGGGCCACTCGGGCCGTGCCCTGGAGCCCGCCACCCTCGAAGGCCGGATCGTCCGCCTGGTCGACCGGATCGCCTACATCAACCATGACATCGACGACGCCGTACGTGCCGGCGTGATCGGGCTGGACGACCTCCCCGCCGGTCCGATTGCGGTGCTCGGTGACAACGGCCCCCACCGGATCGACACCCTCGTGCACGATCTCGTCGAACACGCCGATCGTGCCGGTGAGATCGTTCAGGGCGAGCAGATCGGCGCTGCGATGTCGCAGCTGCGTGCGTTCATGTTCGAGCGCGTCTATCTCGGGCCGCAGGCAACCCGTGAGCACGCCAAGATCGACCTCGTGATTCGCACGCTGTTTGACCACTACAGCGCCCACCCGGAGGAGATCCCACAGTCGATCCCCGAGGGGGAGCTGAGCCGGCGCGTGACCGATCACATCGCCGGCATGACCGATCGCTTCGCCGTCGCCCAGTTCGAGCTGCTGACTGTTCCGGCGGCGTTCACGCCGGCCGGATGACACACGTGGAGCGGAGGTAGCGTGAGCCGCTACACGGCAGACTCCCGTGACCGCGTGCGCGACGCCGTCGACATGGTCGCGCTCGTCTCTTCCAAGGTGGAGCTGCGCCGCGCCGGCGTCAACAGCTATTTCGGCTGCTGCCCGTTCCACGACGAGCGCACCGCCTCCTTTCATGTCAGCCCCGACGAAAAGCTCTACCACTGCTTCGGTTGCGCGGAGTCTGGCGATCCGTTCGATTTCCTGATGCAGACCGAGGGCCTCGATTTCAAGGGTGCCCTAGAGTCGCTGGCGGACCGCTTCGGCGTGACGCTCGCGACCGAGGAGGAGGATCCGGCGGCAGCCGCGGCCCGCGCCCGGCGCGAGCGGCTGTATTCGCTGCTGACCCGCGCCGCGACCTTCTACGCGCGTTACCTGTGGGCTGCCCAGGAGGCGGCGCCCGCGCGCGATTACCTGCTGGCGCGGGGCTTCACGGAGGAGACGCTGCGCGAGTTCCGGGTCGGGTATGCGCCCGTCGCCTGGGACCGAATGGTGCTCGCCTCCCGCAAGGCCGGTTTCAGCAACGATGAGCTCCTCGCAGCCGGAGTTGCGCAGCGCAAGAAGCAGCGCCCCGATGAGCTGATCGACCGCTTCCGTGAACGGATCATGTTCCCGACCGCCGATGAGCGAGGACGCGTGCGCGGCTTCGGCGCCCGCGCGATGCGTGATGACCAGCGGCCCAAGTACCTCAACACCTCAGACAGCGAGCTCTACCACAAGCGTGAGGTCCTCTACGGGATCGAGATCGCCCGGATGCGAGCTGCCAAGCAGGGGCGGATCGTGCTGGTCGAGGGCTACACCGACGTGCTCGCGCTGCACCAGGCGGGGGTGCGCAATGCCGCCGGGATCATGGGCACCTCACTGACCCGTGAACAGGTTGCGCGGCTGGTCAGGCTGGTCGGCGTGCTCGAGCTGTGCCTTGATGCCGATCGTGCGGGCGAGGATGCGATGGTCCGCGCGGCGGAGCTCGCCGCAGCCTCCAGGCTGGAGCTGCGCGTCGTGCCGCTGCCCCGTGGCACCGACCCTGGCGAGCTGATCGCGCGCGAGGGCGGTGAAGCGCTGAAGCAGCGCATCGACTCCTCGGTTCCGTTCGTGGTGTTCGCCGTCGAGCGCGTTCTCGATCGCGCCGACCTCGGCAACGCCGAGGGCAAGGATCGCGCGATCGCGCAGCTGCGTCCGCTGCTTGAGCCGGTCCCCGCGAGCGTCCTGCGTGACGAGCTGGCGCAGCGGATCGCCGGCGCGCTCGAGCTCTCAGAGGCTCGGTTATCCGACCTGCTCGCTGCGGGCGCCGCACCTGCGGGGCGTCACGGCGCGGCGCGCTCCGGCGGTGCGCAGAGCGGTGGCGGCCGGTCGGCTCCCGCCGGCATTCCGGAACCGGCGCCGCCGGCGCTTGACCAGGCTCTGCGCAGCGAGCGGTCGTTCCTGGCGCTCTGCATCGCGCTTCCCGACCGGGGCGCCGCCGTGCTCGCGGCGATCGATCCGGACGAGCTGATCACCGGCGAGCTGTTCCGGCGCGCCGCCCGCCACTTGACCGGACGCACGCACGAGCCGCTGCGGGATCTGCCGGCCGGAGACGACGAGCTGGCGCGGCTGATCGCCGAGCTCGTCGATCGGGCCGGACGCGCAGGACCGCTGGCGCCGGAGGCACTCGAGCACTCGCGCCTACTGCTCGAACACGCTCGCCTGGACCGCGCGATCAACCGCCTGCGCGTCAGCCACCAGCCCGGTATCGGCCGCCTCGCCCGCGAACGCCAGGATGTCCTGGCGGCGATCAGAGAGCTCGGCGTCCGGCTTGAGCCGCCGCTTTGAGGTCCGGCGCGCGTCGCGAAGGGCGGGCCTCGCGGCAAACGATCCAGCCGTCCGCGGACCCGCTCGCAGGCGATCTGCCCGTTCGCCAGGCCTGGCGAGCACCTGCTCACGAGGCTAGGCGATTTGCCCGATATAGCGAGGTAAATCCCCAAGCCTCCGACAAGGAGCTGCTCGTGCTCCCCTAATGGCACACCCGTTCGTGTCTCGTCCCCTCGGGATTAGGGAACCGCTCGGGCTCCTCGCGGTAAAGTGCCGCAGTGCAGAATGCCGTACCGGTGCGGGGTAGCTCAATGGCAGAGCGTTCGGCTGTTAACCGAAATGTTGTGGGTTCGAGTCCCACCCCCGCAGCTTTCGCAAACGCCCGAGTTCATTGGGAGTTTGGCGCTTCTCGGTACCAATCGGAGTACCAAGCTCGCTGAAGCCGCCGCGTCAGACCGCTCGCGGACCCCAAGCGCAAAGCACCAGCAACCGCGGCTCGCAGATATGGACGCTGCCCGACCGCCAACGATGGAACCTCGCCGGCCACACGCTCCGCCTACCGACCAACTCGAGCAGCACATCCCGATGAATCAGCGAGAGGCGCTCACGCGGGCGCTCGTGCTCTCAATCACCGCGACGACCGATGATCAGAGCACGCGGGCGGCCGCGATCGCCGAGGAGATCCGCGGCCGGTCTGACCGAGCTCGACGTCCAGCAATGCAAACGCGACGCGGTCTCACGCATCGAGAACACCGATACGCAGCAGCGGAGGCGAACGCACAAGAAGCCGAAACCCTAGAAAAGCGCGCCGAAGCTGTGTAGAGAACTCGGTAGCGTCGACGGTAGAAAACAGGCGAAATCGACCCGCTCGAACCGCTCTCGGGCAATTTCGGGACAGCACGAGCGCGAGTTCGTCCGCCCCTGCACCTGATAGGAAGGACCAATGCTCGGGCTTTCATTCGCCGCTCGATTCCTCGAACACGAAGCACGCAGCGCCGCCCCCGGCAAGGCTGCGAGCGCCGCCAGCAAGCGCGCCCGAAGCGTCAAGCGGCGCAAGAAGAGCACCAAGCGCTGCAAGACGTCCAAGCGCTAGACCGTAGATCGGTCGGGCACGTTGCGCGTATGCGCACCCCGCCACTCGACACACTGCACCGACCACACCCACCCCTCGCGCGTTCGATTCGTGTGCTCACGCAACTCGAAGCGCTCGAACAAACCGAGCTCGACCAACAAGCCGATCAGCTTCTGCGCCCGGTAGCGCGCCTGATGCCTCGCGGCGTATCTGCCGCAGCCCGAGACGGCGCCATGCTCGCAGATGATCTCAGCGGCCTCGCGCGTAGACCGCGCAGTCCCCGGCTTGATCCACTCATACGAAGGCGGCCTGGTCATGAGTCCGGTCTACCAGCCCGACCGGCGATACCCACGCGACCCCCGCCCCAGGCGAACGGCGCCGCACCCTCTTTCATATCCGGCGAACCCAGCAAGACCGCAGCGTAGATCCTGGCGGCGAGCAAGGCGCGCCCGCTTCCGCTTGATGATCGACTGAACAGTCTGCCCGGCACGGGCATGACTGCTCCATTCGGGGGCGGGGCGCTTGCAGCGCAGGGTCTATTTGGCTAGCGCCCAATCGCAGCTTGGCTGGGAGAGGCGCCACCTGCTTGTGGCGAGGAGGAGGGGGACCCGTACATGGGGGTCGTGTCCTGCTTTCATCTCGCAACAGGGGTCGAGGACGAGCTCAGCGACTTCCGGATCCGGTGGCGAGCGCCGGTCACAGCGAAGGTGTTTCGTTGGCGACGAAGCGGGTGCAGCGCAGCTTTCGCCGCGCTCGGGATCGCGGCCCTGTCAAGGCCCGCCGGACCGCGAAGCTGGGCGCCGCGAGCGGCTGAGCGGCCCGCGGCGCAACTGCGTCGCCCTCGCAGCTCAGTCGGGCTTGACCAGGTCCTTGAAGATCAGTCGACCCCAGGTGTCACCGCGCGCCTGGACGAGTAGTCCACCTTCGGAAAGGCCGCCCAGTTGGATCGGCGAGAACCCGAGATTCTCGGCAAGGGTGCCGATCTCGGTTGCTGCGTTGTCGTCGTCGCTGGCTAGGAACACGACTCTCCGGCCACCGTTCACGGCCGGGTCTTGCTCAAGGACGGCAGCGACGAGATGGTTGAAGCCCTTGACCAGTTTTGCGCCGGTGAAGGCCTGCTCGATGACCTTGGAGGAAGGCTGTGCCTTCCAGTTCCTCAGGGGACACGCCGTAGGCATTGGTCACATCGATGATCGTCTTTCCGTCCCAGGTCGCCAGCGTCTTGGCGACATCCCTGTGGGACTCGAACCGGACAGCCAAGAAGACGACGTCCGCCTCGACCGCTTCCGCGAGTGTCGTGGGAATGATCTCGGGTCCGATCGCGGCCGCATCAGCGGCAAAGCTCTCCGGGTCGCGAGTGGTCGCAACGGATACTTCGATGCCGTTTCGGGCAAACGCCTTGGCCAGAGCCTGGCCGATGTTGCCGAAGCCAATGATTGCGTAGCTCATCAATTCTCCTTGTCAGATCTGCGCCAGGCCGCCGTCGACGGCGACCTCGCTGGCGGTCATGTAGCTGCTGTCCGGCGACGCAAGAAAGGCAGCCGCCGCTGCGATCTCCGACGGCTCGGCCATGCGCTGGAGCGGATTCATCGAGGCGAAGACCCTTCTGGCCTTCCTCGCCCAACGCTTCCTTCGCGAGCTCGGTCGCCGTCGCCCCGGGCGACAGCACGTTGACCCGGATGCCGGTGCCCTTCAGGTCCTCCGCCCAGGTCTTCGCAAGGTTGCGCACTGCCGCCTTGCTCGCGGCATAGGCGGTGAATGCCGGGGCGCCCGTGGTGCCGGCGCTTGATCCGGTCAGGATGATCGAACCGCCCTCGCCCATCAGTGGCAGCGCCTTCTGGACGGTGAAGATCGTCCCCTTCACGTTGGTGTCGAAGACCTCGTCGACGTGCTCGGCAGTGATCTCACCGAGCGGAAGCTGGCTTCCCGCCCCGGCATTGGCGAAGACGACGTCAAGGGTTCCGCGCTCGGCCTTCACCGCCGCGTAAAGCCGGTCGAGGTCGTCCAGATCAGAGACCGAGCCCTGCACCGCGCGGGCGTTGGCCCCGAGGTCGGCCACAGCTGCGTCGAGCGCCTCTTGCCGGCGGCCGAAGATGAACACGAAGGCGCCCTCCTCGATGAAGCGCTTTGCTGCGGCGAGGCCGATGCCAGTCGCGCCACCGGTGATCACGGCGGTCTTTCCTCTCGAGCTTTCCCACGAGGACTCCAGTCGTTTGATCGGTCCGGTGTTATGCACACCGATCTGGGTGCTTAACGTAGCAGGATGGTGAATGCTATGCACACCGACCAGTACCGACCGAGCTAAGCTTCCTCTATGACGGAGTCGGAGAACGGGCCGCAAGTCGAAAAGGGGCCGCGAGGCCTGCGCCGCGGCAGGGGCGCGCGAGAACGCATCCTCAGCGCCTCACAACAGCTGTTCCGCGACCAGGGCATCAACTGCACCGGCGTGAACGAGCTCTGCGCGGTGGCCGAGGTGTCCAAGCGCACGCTCTACCAGCACTTCACCGGCGGCAAGGACGAGCTGGTCGCCGAGCACCTACGGCGATTCGATCCCGACATCCTGCCCGAGGTGTTCGACCGCACCGACCTCACACCCCGCGAACGGCTGCTCGCCGCGTTCGACATCGACTCGCCGCTGTGCCCGTTCATCGCAGCGGCCGTCGAGATCAACGACCCGGACCACCCCGCACGCATATACGCCCGCGACTACAAGCAGGGCCTTGCCGCGCGGCTCACCGAAACCGCCCGCGAGGCCGGCGCCACCAACCCCGAACAGCTCGGCGAGCAACTGGCGCTGCTCCTCGATGGCGCCTCAGCCCGCAGCCGAGTCCTCAACACCTCTACCTTCTCCACCGCCGCCGCCATCGCAGCAGTCCTCATCGACAACGCCATCCCCACGGCAGCAGTGCCGCCCGACGCACGCTGATCACCCGGCGCGACGGGTATGCGATCGTCCGAGTCCGCCGACGCAACGCGATCGTGGCGGTCCCGGCCTGCAGGGCCGGCTGTCCTGACCGGCAACGGCTACGCCGATCCGGACCGTGGGGTAGTTCCGCGGCCCGTAAGCCAAACGTCTGACATCGAGCCCAGAGGACATTCGATGGATCCGCTTCGCTCCGACGGGGCCGCAGCCTGGCGTTTGCGCCGCCGTCGATCCGCTGCTACTTCCACGAAGCGGCGGCACTTCGCCAGCTCCGAAACGACCGGGCAAGACTTGTCCCCTTACCCGATCCAGCAGCAGAGCGCCCGCCCGCCTTCGCTCGTCGACGAGCAAATTCGATCCCAACGGCCTTCCTTTGCGCGGGACCTTTTCGTCTGCTCTCAGATCGCGGTGCGGCCGCCGTCGACGTGGATGATCGCGCCGTTGATGTAGCCGGCCGACGGGGTCGCGAGGAACGTGATGACGTCGGACAGCTCGTGCACGTCAGCGACCCGGCCGAGCGGAATCGTCTTGGCGAACTCAGTGGCCATCGCCATCATCGGCTCTATGGCCGGGGTCCGCGTCGGTCCGGGAGCGACCGCGTTGACGCGGATGTTCTGCGGCCCGTATTCGGCGGCCCACGCCTTGGTGAGCAGCTCGATCGCGGCGCGCGAGGCGCCGTAGGCAACCAAGCCTGGCTGGCCGTAGCTCGCGACCATCGTGGAGACGTTGATGATCGATCCGCCGCCGCGGGCGGCGATCTTCGGGGCGAGCGCGGCGACCAGGAAGAACGGCGCCTTGACGTTGATCTGGAACAGTACCGTCGAACGCCGGCTCGTCGGTGTCAGCCGTCGACGCCCGGACGGCAACGCCGGCACAGTTGACCAGAACATCGATCTCGCCTGCCGCGTCGGCGACGCGCCGCACCTCGGACATCTCCGAGAAATCAGCGGCGATGAACTGCGCATCGTGTCCACCCGCCCGGATCTCCTCCACGGTGCTCGCGCCGCGGGTCTCATCGCGGCCGGTGATGATCACCGACGCGCCCTTCTCGGCCATCGACAGTGCGGTCGGCGATACCCATCCCGGAGGTGCCACCGGTGATCAAAGCCCGTTTGTCTTCAGATCCATTGTCGACATCCCTTCAGTAGTTGGAACACGCAATCCACTCCTGCTGGCGCCGACTCTAGCAGAACTGGCTTGCTTAATCCAAGATGAGGCCGATCTGGCGACACGCGCTCCGGGACGCCTTCCCGTAGGTCGTCGGTCCGAGGGCTCAGCGGTTGAGCGAAGTGCTCGTGGTGCTGCTGAGGGTGGCGATGAGCGTGAGCATCGCGTCGAGCGCGGCCGCGAGCGGTTCGGGGTCGCGCTGGATCTGAGCGAGCAGGAGGCCGCCCTCAAGCGCGGCAAGCATGGCCAGCGCGAGCTGGCGCGGATCGGCCTCCGGCCCGAGTCGGCCAAGCGCGTGCATCCGCAGAAGACCGGCCATGATGCTGGCCTCCCAGCGTTTGAAGGACGCCGCAACCATTGCCCTGGCTTCGGGCTCTGTCTCGGCGAGCGCGGAACCGAGCGAGCCGATCGGACAACCGCCGCGCCCGCCCGTGTCGCGGGCGTGATCGACCACGAAATCGCGCCACTCCCGCAGGCCGTCGAGGCTGCTGAGGTCGAACCGCTCCTGCGTGCCGATGGCCCTGTCGGCCTGGCGCTCGATGACTGCGCGGACCAGCGCCGGCTTGTCCTCGAAGTAGTGGTAGAGCTGCGAGCTGCTCACGTGTGCACCGTCGCGCACTTCCTCGATCGTCGTGCCGGCAACGCCCTGCTGAAAGATCAGCTCTGCCGCGGCGTCAACGATCCGCGCGCGCGTCGCCGCGCCCTTGCGCGTCAACCGCGGCCGATCAGAACTCGTTGAAGACATCGGGAGAAGTATAGCGATCAGAATGGCTTTGACATTCCAGTATCAGGTCTGGCATAGTGGATCAATCAATCCAGTCAGGCAAAGAACCCGGGGCTGCTAGCGCCGGGAAAGCAGCAAAGCCGCTGTTGCAGGGCCAGGCCGAGCAGGGCCTAGCCGCCATATCTGCCCGGCGGTCTGACCACACCATTCAGCCAACCCTGGCTGGACCTACAAATCATGAGAGGAATCTCGATGAGCACAACCCCGGAAAAGACCGTATTGATCACGGGCGCCAACGCCGGGATCGGCAAGGACGTGGCCCGGCAACTGGCGTTACGTCCGGAGATCGCCCGCATCTACCTGGCGTGCCGGAACCGAGACAAGGCGACAGCGGCGAAGGCCGAGCTCGAAGCGGAGACCGGCCGGCGCATCTTCGACATCGTTCTCATGGACGTCGCCGATCTGGACTCGGTCCGCGCCGGCCTGGCCGGCATCAACGGATCCGTCGACGCGCTGGTCATGAACGCCGGTGTCATTGGCCCGCAAGACGATGGACTTGACCGCTGACGGGGTCACCAACGTGTTCGCGACGAACGTTCTTGGCCACGTCGTCCTCCTCGAAGGGCTCCTGGCCGAGGATCGACTTGGCGAGGTTGCGGTCCTCGCCGGAAGTGAAGCAGTCCAGCGGAGTGCCGAAGTTGCGGATGAAAGGGCCATCGTTCGTCTCAACCTCCGCCGACGAGCTCGCCACCGTCATCGACGGCAGCTACTTCGCCGGCCGGAAAAGCTGACTTCAACCTCGCCTTCGGGCAGGCCAAGTACATCGGGGCCCTCTGGATGGCCTACCTGGCCCGCCAACACCCCGACCGCCGCTTCATCACCGTGAGCCCCGGGAACACCACCGGCACCGGCGCCCCCAACGGCCTTCCACTACCGATGCAGGTAGCCGCCAAGTACGTCATGCCCGCCCTGGGTTTCGCCCACAAACTCGACGTGGGAGCGAAGCGGCTCGTCGACGGTGTCACCGACCCGACCCTGTCCAGCGGCGCGTTCTACGCCAGCGCGGCGAACAAGTTGAACGGTCCCATGGTCGACCAAACCGACCTCTTGCCCGATCTGGCCAACCCGTCGTTTCAGGACAACGCCAACGAAGCCATCCACCGCTTCATCACCCAAAGACAGTCGCGTAACACCTCACCGACTGGTTCCGCAGACACAGATGAAACTACTCACCGCTGAGGTCACCACGCCTCCCATACGGCTGGCGTGGTACCGCCCTCAGCGGTCAAGGGAGAACTGATATGGCGCCGTTCCCTGCCCCCGAAACGGGCATCCTGCTCACCCACTTCGTCGTGTCGGAGGACATCGCTCGCTCGCGAGACTTCTACGCACATGTCCTCGGCGGTGAAGTCGTCTCCGAAAGCCCCGCGGTCGTCGCGCTCGCGAACAGCTGGATCATCATCAACTCGGGCGGTGGCCCAACCGACGACAAGCCAGCTGTGACGCTGACTGCACCCGATCCCAACACGACAAGCAGCTTCCTGAACATCCGTGTCGCCAACATCCAAGAGATCTACGACGACTGGAGCGCCAAGGGAGCCCAGTTCTTGACCCCGCCAGTCGACCACGGCGTCGAGCTGCGTTGCTACCTGCACGATCCGGACGGGCACCTGATCGAGGTCGGCCAGTCGAACCGTGACTTCCTGAAGGAGCGTGGCTTGCTCGGATAAGCGCAAGCCCAGGTACAACGCGAAGCGCCGGCTCGGCGATGGTCGACGAGACCTGCCTTCGTTGTTGCACGGGCATCTCCTCGGCGACGACACGGGCCCTGCTCTGCGCGGAAAGGGCGCATCTCGTCTGACCACCCGACCGGCTCTGGCCAGCGACTGCTAGCTGGACGACCGCGAGCGAGCAAGCACATCAAGCCCGGAGGCAACACTGTCTGATCGCGTTCGCAGACACCCCCTACGGGCCACAAGCGAAAGCGAGCACATCGGTCCGCAGGGGCTGGCCGCACAGAAGGACTAGTAGCCGCCACCACGGCACCGTCCCCAACTCGTCAGATCGACCGAAACGAGCTATGCGACCTTGCTCGATGTCGCCCGCACCATGAGCCGTGAGATCCACGATCGATGCGATTGGCTCGGGCGGAGGCTCGGCTCGGGCGAGCCTCCAGACCTCGGCGGGCTGTAGACGTTGAGCGAAGTGCCAAGAGCCATGAGGGCGAGAAAGCCGTGACTGCTCATATCTGCGCCGTCGACGGGAACGCTCGCGAGCTGGACGATTGAACGGCGTCTCTCATCCGATGTTGAGCGTCATTCGCGGACTGGCGTAGTCGACGCAATGGCTGTGGCAGAGAACGGGCCAGTAGCCGCCACGGGCACGCCGCCGCGGCCGTGTTTGTGGCGCTTGCGGGTGGTCTGCCGCCGGGCAGCGCGCCAGATTACATGCCATGACCTTTATCGCGGACGCAGCTCGAGGCTCGTTTGAGCACGCGATCGACGCCTATCTCGTCGCGCCCGGACCTCGCCCGCGCGAGCCTGCCGGCCTACCGCAACGTGCTCGAGCGTCTCGCCGCCGAGCTCGACCGCCAGGAACACAACCACGACCCGCAGGACTGGCCCGAGCGGCCGACGAGCTCGAGACCGCCGTCCACGCGCTATGGGGCGATCGTGCGCCGGCGACATGGAACCGCAACGCGACGATCGTCCGATCGTTCATCCGATGGTCCAGCCCGCCACCGCTACGTCGACATCGCGCCCGAGCTCGAGCTCGACCGCCGCCGCGAGCACATCGACCGAGCCCGCGCAATCCCATATCCGGCGCTTGAGCGGCTCTTCACCCGCCCCGGGATCGCCCTACGCGAGAAGACATCTCTGGCGGCTGCTCTACGAGACGGCCGCCCGCGCCGGCGAGCTCCTCGCGCTCGACGTCGAGGATCTTGACCAGCCGAACAAACGCGCACGGATCCGCAGCAAAGGCGGCGATCTCGAGCTCGTGCACTACGCATCAGGCTCCGCGCAGCTCCTCCCACGCCTGATCGCCGGCCGCCGGCACGGGCCGGTGTTCCTGACCGCACGCTGCCGCACCGCCCGGGACACCCACGCTCGATACCTGCCCGGTCACAGGCCGAGCTCGGCTCTCCTATCGGCGCGCCGCAGCGATCTTCACCGAGCAAAGCGGAGGATGGACGCTGCATCAGCTTCGGCACTCCGCGCTCACCCACTTGGCAGAGCAGGGCGTCTCGACCACGCTCCTGATGGCGAAGAGCCGCCACCGATCGCTACGCAGCCTCGAGCGCTACGCACGCCCCGGCGCCGATGCCGTCGCAGCACTCACCGCCGCGCACGACCCCGCCAGGAGACGCCCGTGACCATCGACGTGGGAGCCGTGCCGACCGTGCAAATCGGATTCGATCGGCTCCTGCGCTCCCCCGAGCAGTTCTCACCGCGGCTCGCGCTGGGCCCCGACGCGCATCGATCCCAAACGCGTCGAGCAGTTCAAACAGCTCCTCATCGAAGACTCACGAAGCGCTCCCGCCGATCATCTGCGTCGATGGCGGCAGCCGGGCAGCTTCTGCTCGCCGACGGCCACCACCGCGCCGCGGCATATGAACAACTCCCGCAGCTCTTCCGCACCTTCCCCGTCAAGATCCTCGACGCGCTCCGCCGGGCCAAACGCCGGCGGCCTACGCGTATGAGGTGGCGCTCGAGACTGCCGCCAAGACGGCGCTCTCGCTCAGCCGCGAGGAGAAACGCGCGGCCATCATGCGGCTGCTCGCGGAACGTCCCGACGACTCGAGCCGCGCGATCGCGCGACTCGTCGGCGTCTCCCAGAACACCGTCATCGCATGCCGCCATGAGCGCGGTGTTCAATTGAACAGCGACAAATCTCCGCAAGGTTCCTACATGGCCGAGCGAAACCGGGCGGCTATGACGAATGTTCGCCGGATGACAGGGCAGATCGCCCGCTACGGCTATCAGCTCGGCTCCGAGGAGACCATCGACCAACAGGAGCTTGTCAACGAGCTCGCCGACCGACTCGAGGACGAGCACGCCAGCAACGCGGGCGCCTGGGCCGTCATGGTGGCAAGAGCTCTTCGCCGACGTACGCGAAGAGCTCGCCGAGCGCTCCTGACAAATCGCCCCGGGTCACTTACGCACCGCCGCGGTGGAGCTCGCGCTGCTGCCGCGTTCAGGTCGTCGGTGTCGCGCTCAGCCTGAATTGTCCTGGCGTTCAGCGAACAGCAGGCGGGCTCCCGCCACACACAAGATCAACCCAAGCGCGACGATCGCCAGACGCATCGTCGTAGGGCGCGCGAGCTCCACCCTCATTTGAGGAACCACCCGGCGAAGCTCTCACCACTAGCAACGCCCCGAGCAGACCCCGGCCGAAAAACCATGAGTGCAACGCACGCTGCCAGCGCCATGAAAGCGACACCAGCCAGCGCATGCCGGGTATCCGTGCCCTCGCCAGACAACAGTTCTCCGAAGAGCGTAACCATCGTTCAAACCACCAAGCTCACGTCAGGGAACCCGAACGCCGGTGAGATGCTTGAGACCAAGAATCACCAGGATCGCGCCGCCGACACACAAGCCAGCTCCCTTCCAAAAGTCCGTGGAGGTGACCATGCCGAAGAACTTTGCGACGGCCTGTTCCCACGAGCTGAGCGTGTTGGCCGCCCCCGATATCGTCTGCCCGATCTGCGCCGTCACCGACGGATTGATCTTCGCGGTCCCCTTGGCAGGGATCGCGATCGTGTCCGACGAGGGAAGGTTCGGATCAAACCCGCTCTGCGCTGCTCCCAGCAATGAACCGGCGAGATTCTGCTCGATTTGCGAGAGCGATTGCGTGACGCTCCCGAGATTCGAGGTGTAGCTGAACCCGCTCGGCGCCGCCGCCGACTGCACAACGCTGGCGTTTCCGGCCTTGTCGATCCCAAGCCAGTAGCTGAGGCCGCTACTCGTTGGCGTCGTGACCGGGGATCGCGTCGCCGCCATCAGAACCTCGACTGCGGAATCTTCGCTCGTTGCACCATCACCGCAAAGCTAGCGCTGGCAGCGGCGGAGCCTCCTGATCGCAGAGATGGTCCCCGGGGTCGTCGCCGACGTAGCTCGGATCCACGTGCCCGGCGGCGGAAGCGGGGGCGGGAGTCGTCCTCCACCCATCCTATGATGGCTTCGCAATGGGTGAAGTAGCAGAACCTCCCCGCAGGCGCACCGGCCCTCGCCCGCTCGTTGATCGCGTGCAATTCAACGTATGTCTACCGGCGGCTCTGGCCGAGCAGGTACGCGAAGCGAGCGAAGCCGAGGACCGCTCCTACTCGAGTTTTGTGCGTACCGCGCTGCGCGAGTATCTGGCGCGTTTGGAGCGCACCGCCGCATGATCGGCCTTGAGAGTCCTCCGATGAGTCACAACGAGCGGCGAGCGCTCTACTACGGCGTCGTCAGGAAAGTGTTGGGCCCGACGACCGAGGCCGCGCACGCGGAGATATGCGCGCGGATGGTGGACGAGCGCGGCTATAGCCCCGAGCAGCTCCCGAGCTATCGGGCCGTTCGAGAGTTCGAGCGCCGGCCGTTCGGCATTGATCGCGGGCGTCTGCTTTGGCGGCTGCGCGGATCGCGCCAGCTCGCCGGTCGCCCGCGCCCGGTCGTTGCTCGCGGGCGCCGGCCGCTCAACTGCTCCCGCCGGCATCGCGCGAGCAACGACCGGGCGTCTGCCGCTCGCGCGCCTAGCAGCGATGACGGTCCACACGAACCGGCCCACAAAGTAGAGAAGGCGCCCGGCGGGGCGCCTCTCTGTACTACTCGATCCCGACCTGTCAGAAGGGACGTGCGCGATGCAGCATAAAGCGTCGCACGGCGGTTGGGGGGCCGCAGTTAGCACCGACCCTGAAGTCCCGGCCGGGCTACGCGCGTCCGTTGAGGGATTTATCCAGCGGGTCCCGTTCGATGCGCCTGACCTCGCCGGCCTGAGTCTGGATGCTCTGCTGACGAACGTCGGCCTCTATCAACAGTGGGCTGATCTCGAGGCTGAGCTCGAGATTCTGCGGCATGGCGCGGAACTGCGGTCCTTCCTAACCGATGCAGCGCACACACGGTTGTCCGGAGCCGAATTGATGCTTGCGCGCCGCGCCGCGCGGGTCCGCCGGCTGATCTCTTGGGTACGGACCCGGTACATGGACGAGTTTCACCGCCATTCCCGCGGCGTCCCTGAGTGGCAGCGCATTTCTGAACGGAAAGAACGCGAGGCAGTTTCTCTGATGCAGGCGCTCTCGTTGCCGCGCCCGTTGTCTGCCCTCGCGGGCGGAATTCGTAATGAGGGTGAAACGGTTGTCTCATGGCGAAGTCGATTCCTCGCACGGGTTGTGTCCAGACGCGGCCCTCCTGATTGTGAGGATGACCACAACCGGCGCCCGCTCGCCCCACAGCGTGTGCACGGCGGCCTTCTGTCGGGCTCGACGCAGCGGCCGCTCGAGAAAGTGCCGCCAAGCGACCGCGACCGTTATGAGAGATTCATCCGGGCGCGTCGACGCCAGCGGCGCCGGGAGCTGGACGCATGAGCGGCCCGTTCGATGTCGTAGTCGACGCGCTCGAGGCGCGCGACCTCGGCGTGCGCCGGAGCGAGTCAAGCGCTACGAGCCGGTGCCCGGCTCACGACGACCGCAACGCGAGCCTCAGCGTCGGGATCGGCGACGACGAACGAGCGCTCCTGAAGTGCCGCGAGGGATGCCCCACCGAGGCCATCGCCGCCGCGCTCGGGCTTGAACTCCGCGACCTGTTCCCCGCGTCTTCCAACAGCAGCGGCAACGGGCACCTCGAGTTCGTGGAGAGCTATCCCTACGTCGACGCAACAGATGATCCTGGGGATACGGCGTGACGACACTCGGCACCGAGCCGATCGATGAGCTCCTGCTCGCCTGCCGCGCGCTCGGCCTCAACGTGCGCGCGAACCCGGACAGCCCGGACGGGCCTTGGCGCGCGCAGTGTCCAATCTGTCGACCGTTTGCCGCGCCGGACGAACTGGCGCTCGCGATCACCAAGTCCGGGCACCTCAGATGCGCTCACAGATGCGATTCGGTTCAGATCGCCGATGCGCTCTACAACGCGATTCCGTCCAACGCCGACAGTCCGCGCGGAGGAACGCAGGATCATGTCCGGCAGGGTCCGCGATCAGAGGGGTGGCCGGCACCGATGAGCGACGCCGCCTTCCAGGGGATCGTCGGGACCGTGGTCCGCGCGATCGAGCCGCATACAGAGGCGGACTCGAACGCGATCCTCGTGCAGGCGCTCGTCGCGTTCGGGAACCTCCTCGGACGCACAGCGCGTTTCGCCGTCGAGGCCGACGAGCACCACGCGAACCTCTACGCGGTGATCGTCGGCGAGACGTCCAAAGGTCGCAAGGGGACCGGCCTCAGTCACGTTCGCCGCCTGATTTCGATGGCGGACTCAGACTACGTGCAGCGCCGTGTCGTCGGTGGTCTCTCAACAGGCGAAGGACTCGTATGGGCCGTCAGGGACGCGACGATGAAGCTCATCAAGGACGACCCCACCGGCGAATGGTCCGAACAGATGACAGAGCCGGGCATCGAGGACAAGCGCCTGCTCGTCGTCGAGAGCGAGTTCGCGCAGGCGTTGAAGGTGATGGCCCGGCCCGGGAACACGCTCAGCCCGGCTCTACGCGGTCTGTGGGATCACGGATCGGCGGGGATGCTCACCAAGCACGACCCGACAAAGACAACCGGTGCTCATGTGTCGATCATCGGTCACATCGTCCGCGACGAGTTGCGCCGCGAGCTGAACGCAACCGAGCAGGCGAACGGGTTGGCGAACCGGATCCTGTTCTGTTGCGCTCGCCGATCCAAGCTGTTGCCTGACGGCGGGCACTTCGAGGCCGACGCGAACTTCGCGTTTGAGATCAGCGGCGTGATCGCCGAGGCGAGGCGGATCGGCCTCGGGCCCGCGCTCGAGCGAGACACCGCCGCTCAGAGCTTGTGGGTGAGCGTGTACCCGGAGTTGTCGGAGGGTACGCCAGGGTTGCTCGGCGCCGTGATCGGTCGCGCCGAAGCGCAGGTGACGCGCCTGGCGCTGTTGTACGCGACGCTCGATGGACGTCAGCAGATCGGCCTCGCGCACTTGCAGGCGGCTCTCGAGGTTTGGCGATACTGCGAGAACTCAGCTCGATACATCTTCGGGAACGCGACCGGGGATCCGGTCGCTGACGAGATCCTGACCGCGCTCGTCGCCGCAGGCACCAGGGGGATGACCAGGACGGAGATTCGCGACCTGTTCAGCCGCCATCGCACCGATCGCATCGGCGCCGCGCTGACCACACTCACGACCGCCGGTCTCGTCACCTGTGACAAGCAGGGCACGGCCGGCAGGCCAGCCGAACGGTGGTACGCCGTCGAGCAGAAGCGAGCAGGCTCGTGAGACGGCGACAAAAGCGACCGAAGCGACAAAAGGGTCAAGCGCCGCGCGCGACAAAAGCGACCGAAGCGACAAAAGGGCCAGCGCAGGGGGCTTATGTCGCTTATGTCGCTTATGTCGCAACCCTGCTGGTGCGAACTCGGCGCGCGCCCAAGTGTTGTGACGCCGGACTCCAGAGGAAGCGCTTCGTGACCGACATCGACGCCATTCGCGTCGCAGCACGCGAAGCCGCCGGCCGAAGCCGAGCCGCCCAGGGCCAAGGGGCCAAGGTCACTGACCCGACCGTGATCGCGAAGGTAGCCGCGCGGGGCACGTCCCCCGCGCGTCCCCCCGCCCCGGCGACCCTCGCGAAGGGCGCCGCGCCCATCCGTGGATCGGGAGCACCCGGCCGATCGCGGAAGGCGAACCGATGACCGAACCAACGTTCATTCCGTTCGATGCGTCCACGGTTCGCGCGTGGCCCGAGTTCCAGACGCTCGCTCATGCGCTCGAGGACTTTGCGCAGCGCGCAAACAAGACGCTCCCCGCGGCCACGCAGATCGACTTCGAGCAGACTCTCGTCGCGCTTGCGCGCAACCTGGTCGCAAGCGACTGCTGCGATCTGTGCCCGGTCGCGTGCGCCCCGGTTGCACCGTACGCCCTGGAGCGTGACGGCAGCTGGGGCAACCGCGCCCGCTATCGCTGCCCGAACGGCCATGAGTGGGCTACGTGGTGGTCGAGCCGCGGAATGGTGGTCGAGCTCGGATGAGCCCTCTCGAGCGGCCTCGTCTTGCCTGCCGAGGATTAGCCGTCTGTCCGCTCTGCGGCAATGAAGCCCTCGTCCGGCAGCGCTGCTGGTTCTGTTATGAGCTTGGCTTCGTCCCGCGCGAGATCCGCAACGCGTACAAGCTCGGAGCGATTCGGCGCCCATCGACCGCGGCGCTCGGCAAGCCGCTCTTCTCGAGCCCCGTGAATCGCTCTGCTGCTCAACCTGCGTTGTGGCCGGTGGACGGCGAGGAGGCCGACGCATGAGGCGCACAAGACTCCGCGAACGCCGCCGCGAGCGGGTCTCTGTCTTCGTGCACATCGGCGAGGACTCCCGCCCCGCTGTGCGGCTCGTTGTCGACTCGCCGCAGATTGGGATCGGCGCGCTTGACCTGAAACTTGCCGAGCTCGAGCGCCTCCGTGGCGAGTTCACACGCGCGGCCGCGATCCTGCGCGAATTCGAGGGCACATGACCCCGGCCGCTACTGAGCAGCTCGTCCGCCAGAACCTCGAGGCCGCCGGGATCGCTCACCGCTGCGCCTGCGAGCGCCCGTGCCTCATGTACGACGAGCATGCCAACGGCCTCAGCATCCGATGCCTCAAGTGCGGCCGGGCGCCCACGATCAGCGAGCGCCCCCGGCCCCCGCTCGCACCCGAAGGCTGCCCGCATGTCCGTTGACGCGCCAGCGCTCGACCTCGAAGCCCGCGGCCCCCGAGGCTGCCGGGTCGGGTACGTCGTGATCGCCGAGGGGAGCCGCTGGCTCGTGGTCGGCGTCGATGCCTCGAGGCATGAGGCAGTTTGCCGGCTCCTTGCCGGCTCGGGCGTCACGCGTCGGTTCCGCGCACGCCGGATCGAGCGAGTCGAGCGGGGGCCCCGAGGGCATGGGGGAGCTACGAGCGTTGAGGCCAACCGAAATCGCGCCGGATGGTGCGTGCGATGGCGAGAGGATGGACACAACCGTTCGCGGGTGTTCGAGCGAAGGGAGGATGCCAAGCGCTTCGATGCCGAGATGAAGCGGCGAAAGTCCCTATGGCTGCCTGTGCCGGAGCCTCTCATTGCGAAGGAGAAGGCAGAGATCCGCCGCTGGGCGAAGAAGAATCGGCGAAAGGTGGGCGACCCGAGATCATGGGTCTACGTGCTGGCAGCACCCGAGCTCGGGTACTTGAAAATAGGACGCTCCAGCAATCCGGACGAACGCTTACGTACGCATATGACGAGCGCACCCGTGAAGCTCGTGACGCTGCTCGTCGTTCCGGGCGGCGAGGCGCTCGAGCGGAAGCTGCTGGATATCACTTCGCGGTTCGTCGTGGATGGTGCCGGCACGGAATGGAGAACGCGAGAGGCCCTTGATGTGATCTTCGCGCTGATCGTGGAGAGATCCCGATGAGTCCGGCGACCCTCACCGCAAGCCAGCGGTACGCCACGACCGCCGAGGTCGGATGGCGGATGGCCGCGACGTGGAGGGTCGGACTGTGAACACACGCATCCTGACGCCCGAGGAGCTGGCGAACCGCTGGTCGGTGCCGAAGTCGCATGTCTACAGGCTCACCCGCGAGCAGCGGATCCCCGTCGTGAAGCTCGGCCGGTACTACCGCTACCGGCTGGACGAGATCGAGCGGTTCGAGCTTGGCGACGACGTCGATCGGCGTAAGATCAGGGCTACAACATGAAGATGGCCCCGCGCGCTTTGCGAACGCCGGGGCCGCGGCACCAGGAGGATGACCTGATGCAACGCCAGTCTAACCGCCGGTCCTACGGCACCGGCTCCCTGATCACCACCAAGCGCGCGGACGGAACGGCCGTCTATTACGGCAAGTTCCGCGACCAGAACGGCCAGCAGGTCAAACGCCGGATCGGACCCGTCCGCACCCCACACAGGCCGGACGGTCTAACCAAATCGCAGGCCGAGGCCCGGCTTCGCGACATGATCGCCAACGTCCAGGCGACGGCGCCGCTCGAGCACGCACGCACGCTCGAGGCCGCCGCCGAAGCGTGGGCGGCGCACATCGAGGCTTCGGGCATCAAGGCATCGACGGCCCGTGCCTACCGCGCCGCGCTCGCCAAATGGTTCCTGCCGACGCTTGGCACCCGATCGCTCGACAGGATCGACGAGTCCGACATCGAGCACGCGATCGCGCAGATGCGCAAGGCCGGGCTCTCCGACAAGACGGTGCGTAACTACGTCGGGGTTCTCCGCGCGCTCTACAACTTCGCGGCCGACCGGCGGCGCCGCTGGGCGACCCGCAACCCGACCGCTGACGTCGAGCTTCCGAAGGCGCCCACCTACACCGAAATCCGCTATCTGACCTCCACCGAAGTGTGGGCGCTCGTGGACGCCGTCCGCCCAGGCGAGTTCCAAGCGCTTGACCGCGCGATGTACCTCACCGCTGCGATGACCGGCCTGCGGATCGGGGAGCTGCAGGCGCTCGACTGGCGCGGCGTCGACTTCGTTCACGCCCGGATCAGGGTACGCCGGACCTGGGACCGCAAGTCCAAGAGTTTCACGACCCCGAAGTCAAGGCGGTCTGAAAGATCGGTCCCTATGCCGGACGTCGTCGCCGGAGATCTGGAGCTGCTTCTGCGCGCCTACCACCCCAACGTCGTCGACCCGGACCCGGACGCCCTGGTATTCGGGAACCCGACGACCGGCGAGCCGCTCGGATGGCGGCTCATGTACGAGCGGCTCCGGGCGGCGCTCAAGGCTGCCGGCCTGGATACCGCGTTCGGATTCCACAGCCTGCGACACAGCTACGGGACCGCGCTCGCTGCTCAGGGCGTCCCGATGCGCACGCTACAGGAGTGGATGGGGCACCGCGACATCCAGACGACCCAGCGGTACGCCGACTATTGCCCGAACCCCGGCGAGCGCGACGTCGTCGAGGCGGCGTTCGCGCGGGGTACCAATCCGGGTACCAATCTGCGCATGCCCGTGCGAAACTGAGCGCAACTGAGAGCAATGAATATCGGGGTGTACACCCGACGTCGCCACCAGCGGCAGGGTTCGAGTCCCACCCCCGCAGCTTTTCAGTACGTCCCGTGAAGTGAGCAGATCATGGACCAAGGCGAACGGGGACCCGCCGGCGGCGATCGCCGCCCGACACTGACGCTGGCTGATCTGATCCGCTGGGAGGAGCACGGCGCCACATGGCGCGAGGTGCAGGACAACGACGATCACGTCGTCGTGCAGCTGTGCACGTGTTACGGCGAGCCCGTCGACCAGGTTCGCGGCGAGGCCCGCGACCTGATCGCGTTCGTGCGCGCGCACCGCGACGATTGAAGCTCAGGCGGCGCGGCGCCCCAGCGCGAGCTGCTCGACGAGCTCCGCTGCATGGGTGGCGCCGTCGTTGGTCGCGGCCCACTGCGCGAGCCCACGTGCGCGTGAGGCGTAGCCGGGGTCGCCGAGCGCCCGCTCCGCAGCGAGCCTCAGCGTCGTCGCGCTCAGCAGCCGCCACGGCAGCCGGACGCCGACCCCGGCCCAGTCGACCCGCGCGGCGTTCTCGCCCATATCACCGCTGTGCGGAACGGCGAGGACGGGCGCTCCCGACTGAAGCGCGCGCGCCATCGTGCCATGGCCGGCGTGCGTGATCACCAGCGATGCGGACGGCATCGTGCGTGCGTAGGAGAGCCAGTTGACCAGCGTTGCACTCGATCCGGCGCGAACGGGCCTTGAGAGCGGCCGGCGGTCGCTGGCGGCAAGGACCCGCACCCCCGAGTCCGCAAGCCCTGACAGCGACGCTCTCAGGAGCCGCTGCTGCGGGTCCTGCGCGGTGGACTGTGCGACGACGACCAGCGGTCCCTTGCCCCGGGGCAGCTCGACGTCGTCGCTCGGCGGCTCCCACAGGACGGGTCCGACGACGTGCACATGCGCCGGCCAGGGACGTGGATACTCGAGCTGTGGGAAGGTCGCGACCAGGCACAGCTCGGCGCTGATGCCGCCGTGCAGCCGCGCCAGCGGCGGCAGCCCGAGCCGCCGGCGGGTCTCGTTGAGCTCTGCGCGCCCCTGACGCAACCCGCGCTCCAGCGGGGTGTCCAGCAAGTGCCAGAATCGCGCCCCGACGGGACTCCGCGGGAGCCTGGCACCAAGCGCGTAGGGCGGAAAGCCGGGCGCGCCGACCGGGTAGAGGTGGGGGACCAGCGTTGCGACCGGAACGCCCTCGAGCTCGCCCGCCATCGCCGGCGCGAGCGTCAGGATGTCATGGACGACCACGTCGACCGAGCGTGCCGCGACCGCAGGGCGGGTGGCCGCGGTCGCGCGGAGAACCGCCTCGTAGGGCTTCAGCGGGCGCTCGCGGGTGGGGAAGACCGGATATTCGGGGGCCGGAACGAACTCCATCCCGGCCGCTGTGACGTACTCCCGCCAACGCGACCACGTTTCGAACGTGACCGCGTGTCCGCGTTGCGCCAGGCGCTCGCCGAGCGCCAGCATCGGGAAGGCGTGACCAGGCTGGCCGAAGGCGCCAAGGAAGATCCGCAGAGCGCGGGAGCTCAAGCCGCAAACGCCCGGGCGCTCAAGCCGCCAGTTCGGCGAGCTTCCGCACCTGTGTCAGGCGCTCCTCCTGCGTGGCGGCGCTCGGTGCCACGATCAGCGTGCCGACACCCGCCTCCCGGAAGGCCGCGATCCGCTCGGCAACGACGGTCGGCGGGCCGCACAGCGACACCAGGTCGATCAGCTCGTCAGGAAGCGCTGCGCATGCCTCCGCCGGCTGCCCGGCGAGGAACAGATCCTGCACCTTTGCCGCTGCATCCCCGAATCCGTAGCGCTCCATCAACGCCTTGTAGAAGTTCTGCTTGCGTGAGCCCATCCCGCCGATGTAGAGCGCAAGCACCGGACGCATGTAATCGCGGGCGAGCTTGCGGTCCTCCGACACGTGGGCCATAACCACGGGCGCGATGTCGAAGCCCTCAAGCGACTTGCCGGAGCGTTCCGCACCCTGTTCGAGCAGCGCCCTGACCTCGCCGACGTGGTCAGGGGAGAAGAACGTCGGAATCCAGCCATCCGCGATCTCGCCGGCGAGCGTCGTGTTCTTCGGACCGACTGCGGCGAGGTAGATCGGGATTCGCTCCTGCGTCGGGGAGATCGTCAGCTTCAGCGCCTTGCCGGGACCGTCCGGTAGCGGCAGCTCGAGCGTCGCTCCGCGGTAGACGACCCGCTCACGCGCAAGCGCCATCCGTACCACCTCGACGTACTCGCGTGTGCGCTGGAGCTGGTGCGCGAAGCGCTGCCCGTGCCAGCCCTCGGCGACCTGCGGTCCCGAGCTTCCGAGCCCCAGCAGCATCCGGCCGCCGGAGAGCTGGTCGATCGTCGCGGCGGTCATCGCGGTCATCGTCGCGCTGCGAGCCGGCATCTGGAAGATTCCGGCTCCCAGCTTGATCGTGCTGGTGGCGGCGGCCAGCCAGGCGAGCACGGTGGCCGCATCCGAACCGTACGCCTCAGCCGCCCAGACCGACTCGTATCCGGCGCTTTCAGCCGCCCTGGTCACGCCCAGCTGATCCTCTGGCCCCATTCCGAGACCCCAGTAGCCGATGTTGATGCCGAGCTTCATGTGGTGACGCCGCGCATCCCGCGCGTGCGGGCTGCGAACATACCCGAGATGACGCGTGTTGTGGTCACCGGAGCCACCGGCCTGATCGGCCAGGCGGTCGTCAGGGCGCTTGTGGCCCGGGGCGATTCGGTGCTGGGGCTTTCTCGCAACGCCGCTCGCGCCCGTGACACGCTCGGGCCCGGTGTCGACGTCCAGCTTTGGAGCGACCCGATCGCCTCGCCACCGCCGCCCGAAGCGCTCGCGGGTGCGGACGCTGTGATCCACCTGCTGGGCGAGCCGATCGCACAGCGCTGGTCCGGCGACGCGAGGCAGCGGATCCTGGACTCGAGGGTGCTCAGCACGCGCACCCTGGTGAGCGCGCTGCGTGCGCTGGAGCCGAGTGCGCGGCCGTCCGTGCTCGTTTCGCAATCGGCGGTTGGCTTCTACGGGCCGCGCGGTGAGGAACCGCTCGATGAGTCGGCGCCGGCCGGCACTGATTTCGTCGCCGACGTGGTCTCGCAGTGGGAGTCCGAGGCGGTCGTCGCCGGCGACATCCTGCGAGTCGCGCTCACGCGCACGGGGGTGGTGCTCTCGCCGCAGGGAGGGGCGCTTGCGAAGATGTTGCCGTTCTTCCGGCTCGGGATCGGCGGGCCGGTGGCCGGCGGGCGCCAGTACCTGCCATGGGTGCATCTCGATGACGTGGTCGGCGCGATCCTGTTCTGTCTCGACGAGCAGCGCGCGAGTGGCCCGGTGAACGTGACCGCGCCGACACCGGTCAGCAACGCCGACTTCTCGCGGACGCTCGGTCATGTGCTCAGGCGACCGGCGGTGCTCCCCGTCCCCGGGTTCGCGTTATCGCTGCTGTACGGCGAGATGTCCGAGATCATCACCACCGGCCAGCGCGCGGTCCCAGCGCGGCTGGCCGAGCTCGGCTATGCGTTCGAGCAGCCTCAGCTGGAGCCGGCTCTGCGCGACGTGCTAGCAAGCTGAGTCGACGCTCGCACCGCGGCGTCTGCCGGCTTCTATCCTGAACGGCGTGCCGCTGTACGACTTCGTCTGCGCCCAATGCGAGGAGCGCTTCGAGGCACGGCTCGGCGAGCAGGAGCGCCCTGTCTGTCCGGCCTGCGGCGCAGGCGACGTCGAGCGGGTCCCGGCGGCATTCTCCGGGCCGTTCACCACCAGACCGCAGGGGCAGGACGCCAGGCGCTCAGACGCGGTGCGCCGGGCGCGTGAAGAGCAGCGTCGCGGCGCGCGGGAACGCCGCCGTCCAGGAGGCGGGCACGATCAGTAGACGCTCGCCGTCTTTGGCGAGCAGAGCGCCGGGTGGCTGCGTCTGACACGATCTGTGGATGGGCATTCAGTTCGGTTACAAGGCCTCCGCCGAGCAGTTCGCTCCGCGCGAGCTGCTCGACTTCTCCGTCGCCGCCGAGCGGTTCGGGTTCGACGAGGTCGCCGTGTCAGACCACTTCCAGCCATGGCGGCACAAGACCGGACATGCGCCGAATTCGCTCGTCTGGCTGCCCGCGCTCGGTGAGCGAACGCAGCGCGTGCGGCTCGGCACCAGCGTGCTGACGCCGACGCTCCGCTACCAGCCGGCGGTGATCGCACACGCGTTCGCGACGATGGCGTGCCTGCAGCCGGGTCGCGTATTTCTCGGCATCGGCAGCGGTGAGTCGATGAACGAGAGCCCGGCGATCGGCACCGCATGGCCGAAGTTCAAGGAGCGCTCCGAGCGGCTGGAGGAAGCCGTCGAGCTGATCCGCCGGCTCTGGACCGAGGAGCGGGTCACCTTCGAGGGGCGCTATTACCGCACTGTCAAGGCGACGATCTACGACCGGCCGCCGGAGCCGATTCCGATCTACGTCGCGGCGGGCGGTCCCAAGGCCGCCGCGCTGGTCGGCAGGATCGGCGACGGTTTCATCTGCACCAGCGGCAAGGGCGCGGAGCTCTACACGACGCTGCTCGATGCCGTGCGTGACGGCGCGGCACAGGCCGGTCGCGATCCGGCCGCGATCTCGAACATGATCGAGATCAAGGTCTCATATGACCGTGACCGCTCAGTACGCGCTGGACGCGTGCCGCTGGTGGGCGGCGTTGGCGCTCACCGCCGAGGAGAAGGCCGGCGTCGAGGACCCGATCGAGATGGAGCGTCTAGCCGACGCCGCCGCCGACCGCGCTCACACGCGATTCATCGTCAGCGACGACCCGGCTGAGGTCGTCGAGCGGGTGACGGAGTACGTCGAGCTTGGCTTCGAGGAGCTCGTGTTTCACTTCCCGGGCGGCGACCAGGACCGAGCGCTGACGCAGTTCGCAGCGGACGTCCTGCCGCTGATGCGAACGCGCTGGTCCTGAGACCCACGCACACCCCACGGGTCCCGGGTCCCTAGTCCAGGAAGATGTCCGGCAGCAGCTCGCTGCCGTCGCCCTGCTGGTAGCGCGAGAGGTCCGTGACGCCGATCCCGGCGAGCACCTCGTCGTCGATCAGCTGCTGACCCGTCTGCTCCATCGGTGCGCGCGAGAGGATCGCGTGTGCGGCGTCGCCCATGATGTCCGGGGTTCTCGCACGCGCCATCGCCTCGTCGCCCCCGAGCAGGTTCTGGACGGCCGCGGTGGCGATGATCGTCCGCGGCCACAGCGTGTTGGAGGCGATTCCGTCGGCCTCCAGCTCAGCCGCGAAACCGAGCGCCGCGAGCGTCATGCCGTACTTGGCGAGCATGTAGCCGACGCAGTTGCCCATCCACTTCTTTGACAGGTTCAACGGCGGCGCGAGCGTCAGGATGTGCGCGTGGTCTGAGGTGCGAAGCTGCGAGATCGCCGCGCGCGTCAGGAGAAACGTGCCACGGACCTCGATCTGCTGCATCAGATCGAACTTTTTGGCCGGCAGGTCGATCGAGGGGGAGAGGTCGATTGCGGACGCATTGTTGACGATGATGTCGATCGCTCCGAACTTCTCGACCGTCTTCCAGACCGCCGCCTCGATCGAATCCTCGTTGCGGACGTCGCCGACGATTGCCAGCGCGCGGCCGCCGGCCGCGGTGATCTCGGCCGCGGCGGTGTGGATCGTGCCCTCCAGACGCGGGTGCGGCTCATCGGTCTTGGCCAACAGCGCGATATTCGCGCCATCACGCGCGGCCCGCGTCGCGATCGCCAGGCCGATGCCGCGGCTGCCGCCGGACATCAGGATCGTCCTGCCGGCAAGGGGTTTGTCGTTCGATTCAGCCATCTGCTCGCTTCTCGGCGCTGCAGCGTATCCGCTCACCGGCGCCGACGCATCTTCTCGCGTCGTTCACCGGAGCATTTTCCGTCCGGGCGATAAGCGAACATACGTTCGTGTCCGGTCAGCCGACGATCCTCCACGCCGATCTCGACGCGTTCTACGCGTCGGTTGAGCAGCGTGACGATCCGCGGCTGCGGGGACGGCCGGTGATCGTCGGCGGCGGGGTCGTGCTGGCCGCGAGCTACGAGGCCAGGGCGTGCGGTGTGCGCACCGCGATGGGCGGCAGGCAGGCGCTGGCGCTGTGTCCGCGTGCAATCGTGGTTGCGCCGAGGATGTCCGCCTACAGTGAGGCGAGCAAGGCGGTGTTCGCGGTGTTCGCCGACACGGCGCCGCTGGTTGAGGCGCTGTCGATCGACGAGGCATTCCTCGATGTCCGCGGCCTTGAGCGGATCTCCGGAACCCCACTTCAGATCGCGCGCCGCCTGCGCGCGAATGTCCGGCGCGAGGTCGGCCTGCCGATCACCGTAGGTGTCGCCCGAACGAAGTTCCTCGCCAAGGTCGCGAGCGGTGTCGCGAAGCCCGACGGGCTGTTGCTGGTCCCCGAGGAGGGGGAGCTGGCGTTCCTGCATCCGCTCGATGTGCGGGCCCTGTGGGGGGTCGGCAGGGTCACCGGCGCGAAGCTTCACGCTGAGGGGATCGAGACCGTCGGGCAGGTGGCCCAGCTCGAAGAGGAGGCTCTGATCGCGATGTTGGGGCGCGCCTCGGGGCGTCATCTGCACGCGCTCGCCCACAATCGCGACCCACGAGCAGTCAGGCCGCGACGCCGAAGGCGATCGATCGGCGCCCAGCGCGCGCTCGGCTCGCGGCCGCGGGCGCGTGCCGAGGTCGCGGCGGCGCTGATCGGCCTTGTCGATCGGGTCGCCCGGCGGCTGCGGGCTGCGCACCGCGTGTGCCGCACGGTGGTTCTGCGGCTGCGCTTCGCCGACTACTCGCGCGCCACGCGCTCTCGCACGATGGCTGAGGCGACGGCCCGGACGGACATGATCCTGGCCGTCGCCAACCAGCTGCTGGCGCTCGCCGGGCCGACGATCGATGCGCGGGGACTGACGCTGGTCGGCGTGGCGCTCACCAACCTCGCCGATGAGGTTCCGATCCAGCTGAGCCTGACAGCGCAGCGCGCCGGTGAGCTTGACGCCACCCTGGACCGCCTGAGGGACCGCTTCGGCGCCGCTGCGATCACCCGGGGCGCTCTGATCGGGATGCCGGAGGAACGCACCGTTCCGCTGCTGCCCGACTGACATGCGAACGAAACAGGACATCCCGATTGCGGCCTTTCGCGGATCGCGTCCGCGCCAGAACCCTGATCGAGCACGCGGCCGGTGGCGGTTGGGAAGCGGCGGTCGTGCGCTAGCTTGTCAGCGTGCAGGCGATATCCGGTGCCGATCAAGTCGATGTCGACGCCGCCACGGCCGCGGGCAGCCGTACCGCGCCGCTGCTGGCGGCCTACCGAGGCGAGCCGAGCGAGCAGATACCCGTCTGGTTCATGCGGCAGGCCGGAAGGGCTCTGCCCGAGTACCGAGCCGTGCGCGAGCATGCGGGTCTGCTGGAGATCACGCACACGCCGGAGCTGGCGGCAGAGGTGACCCTGCAGCCCGTGCGCCGGTATGGCGTCGACGCCGCGATCCTGTTCTCCGACATCGTCACGCCGCTCGACGCGATCGGCGTCGAGCTGGAGATCCGACCGGGGGTGGGGCCGGTGATCGCCTCGCCGGTGCGCTCCGCTTCGGATCTTCGGGTGCTCCGAGACTTCGAACCCGCGCAGGACGCACCGTGGCTGGCCGAGACGATCCGGCTGGTGGTTGCAGAGCTGGAGGTGCCGCTGATCGGGTTTGTCGGCGGTCCGTTCACGCTCGCCAGCTATCTGGTCGAGGGCGGGCCGTCGAAGGCGCAGGCCCGCACCAAGAATCTGATGCTCTCGGATCCGCAGACGTGGAGGGCGCTGCTCGAGCGCCTCTGCGAGATCGCGATCGCATCGGCGCGTGCTCAGGTAGGCGCCGGCGCCGGCGCGCTGCAGGTGTTCGACAGCTGGATCGGTTCGCTGTCGGTCGAGCACTACGAGCGCCATGTGCTGCCCGTTGTGAAGACGCTGTTCGACCGCCTGGCCGAGCTCGCGGTGCCGCTGATCTATTTCGGCGTCGGCACCGGCCACCTGCTGGAGCTGATCGGGCAGTCGGGAGCGAACGTCGTCGGCGTCGACTGGCGGTTGCCGCTGGCGGCTGCGCGCGAACGGCTCCCCGATCGCGTCTCGCTGCAGGGCAATCTCGACCCGGTCGTATGCCTTGCTCCGGCCGCGGTGATCGAGGCCGAGGTGCGGTCGATCCTGGACGGCGCGCCGGACCGTGGCTACGTGTTCAACCTCGGCCACGGCGTCCTGCCCGAGACCGACCCCGACGCCATGAGCCGGATCGTCGAGCTGGTCCACTCGCACCGGTCGCCGAGCCCCCGACGATGAGCGCCGAGCGATGAGCTCAGGGCGATCCAGCGACCTCACAGCCGGCGAACTCGGCGGCGGTGAGCGCGTCGGGGTGTTGGTGATGGCCTACGGGACTCCTGCCGCCCCCGATCAGATCGAGGCCTACTACACGCACATTCGGCGCGGGCGACCGCCGACGCCCGAGCTGCTCGCCGAGCTGCGCGGTCGCTACGAGGCGATCGGCGGCATTTCGCCGCTGCTGGCGATAACGCGCGCGCAGACCGAGGCCGTGGCGCGCGAGCTCGCCGGCAGCGCTGGTCGGTTGGACGCGGTGGTGGCGCTCGGGCAGAAGCATGCCGCGCCATTCATCGAGGACGGCGTCGCGGAGCTGTGCGCGGCCGGGGTCGATCGCATCGTCGGCGTCGTGCTCGCGCCGCACTACTCCCGGATGAGCGTCGGGGAGTACGAGGAGCGGGTGCGTGGGGCGGCCGCGGCGGCGCCGGAATCGCCGGCCGTGAGCGTCGTGCATGACTGGCATCTCGCCGAGGACTATCTCGCGCTGATGACCCGTGAGGTCGGCGCCGCGCTGGAGCGGATCCCGGCCGAGCTGCGCGAGCAGACGCAGGTGCTGTTCACCGCCCACAGCCTGCCGGTGCGGATCCTCGAGTTCGGCGATCCATACCCCGACCAGCTGCGCGAGACGGCCACTGCCGTGGCACAGCGCGCCGGTCTGCGGCGCTGGGACATCGCCTGGCAGTCGGCGGGCCGCACCCCCGACCCCTGGATCGGCCCGGACGTGCTCGACAAGATGCAGGCGCTGGCCGCCGAGGGCCGCCGCGGTGTGGTCGTGTGCGCCTGCGGGTTCACGGCCGACCACCTGGAGGTCCTCTACGACCTTGATATCGAGGCCAGCGCCCGTGCGGCCGAGCTCGGACTCGCGTTCGCACGGACCGCGTCGGCCAACGATGCACCTGAGCTCGCGCGTGCGGTTGCAGGCGCGGTCCTGGCGGAGCTTCAGGCGGTGCCGTCGTGAGCGAACCCGCGCAGATCGCGATCGTCGGCGGCGGGATCACCGGTCTCACCGTTGCCTACAGGCTGACGCAGCTGCAGGCGCAGCGCGACCTGCGCGTGACCGTATTCGAGGCTGACGAGCGGTGCGGCGGCAAGATCCGCACCGAGCAGTTCGCCGGCCGGCCGCTGGACGCCGGCGCAGAGGCGCTCTTGACCCGTGTGCCGGCGGCTGCCTCGCTCTGCCGTGAATTGGGTCTTGGCGACGATCTCGTGTCGCCGGCGACCGACCGGCCCTACATCTGGACGCGTGGCAGGCTGCGGGCGCTGCCGCCGCGGCTGCTGGCCGGCGTGCCCGATGGTGTCGGAGCGCTCGCGTCTTCCGGGATCCTGTCGTGGCCGGGAATGCTGCGTGCCGGATTCGACCTCGTGGTGCCCTCGCGCCCACTCAGCGATGACGTCACGATCGGGCAGCTTGTCCGCAGGCGGCTCGGGAACGAGGTCCACGAGCGGTTGATCGACCCGCTGCTCGGCGGAATTCACGGCGGCAGCTGCGACGAGCTGAGCGTTCGCGCTGTCGCTCCCCAGCTTGAGCTGGCGATCGACACTCGCAAAGGCCTGGTCCGGGGGCTCCGAGCGCTGGTCGCGGGAGCGCCGACCGGACCGCCGGCCGGACCGTCGGCCGGACCGTCGGCCGGGCCGCCGGCCGGACCGCCGGCACCGATGTTCCTGAGCCTGACCGGCGGTCTCGCTGAGCTGATCGACGCGCTCCGCGGACGGCTTGACGGCTCCGGGCCCGCGAGCGGGCATCCGGCCGCGGATCTGCGCACCGGCGCGAGGGTCACGGCGATCGAGCCGGTCGGCGACGGTCGCGTTCGCGTGCTGCTCGACGGTGACGGGTCCGAACCGATCTTCGACCATGTCGTGCTCGCGGTGCCGGCGTTCGCGGCGGCCGGCATGCTGGAGGACGCCTCCGACGGCGCAGCCGCCGCGCTGCGGCGGATCGGCTACGCCTCGGTCGCGACGATCCTGCTCGAGTACGGCGATGACGCACTCCGCGAGCCGCTGGTCGGGAGCGGCTTCCTGGTGCCGCGGACCGAGGGCCGCATGATCACCGCGTGCACCTGGTCCTCGAACAAGTGGTCACATCTCGCCGGCCCTGGGATCGTGGTCAAGGCCTCTGTCGGACGTGACGGCGATGCCTCGGCGCTCGAACTGAACGACCAGCAGTTGATCGAGCGCGTCCACGCCGAACTCGCCGCCGCGATGGGCCTGCGCCAGGCGCCGCTGCAGGGACGGGTAGCCCGCTTCGAACGGGCGCTGCCGCAATACAGGGTCGGCCACCTGGACCTCGTCGCCGGCATCGAGGCCGCGCTCACGCCGCTGGGTGGCGTCAGCATCGCCGGCGCGGCGTACCGTGGAGTTGGTGTCGCCTCGTGCATCCGCGATGGCGAGGCGGCCGCAGCCCGGCTCGCCGACGGGCTGGCGCTCGGCGCCGGACAGTTGACTCAGATCGCACAGTGAACGAACTTAAGGAGATCCGACGATGACGACGGCAACACCAGAAACCGAGCCTGAACTCCAGGCGGGGTTCCCTGCCGGACTCGAATACACCGCCTACGCGGCATTCCGCGCGCCGGCGGTGCTCGATCTCGGGCCGAGCTCTCGCGCCGACGCCGCAGCCGGGGCGCTCGCCGCCCTCGAGCGTGGTGGGGTGGCGCTGCGTGGGACCTACGAGGTGGGCGGCTATCGCGCTGACGCCGACCTGCTGATCTGGATCGCGGGCCCGACCGCGGATTCGGTCCAGGATGCACTGGCGGGCTTCCGCCGTACTGCGCTGGGGCGGTCGCTGAGCCCGTTCTGGAGCGCGATCGGGGTGCATCGTGAGGCCGAGTTCACGAAGTCGCACGTGCCGGCGTTCTACGCCGGCGAGCATGCACGCCGCTACCTCAACGTCTATCCGTTCGTGCGGACCACCGAGTGGTACCTGCTTGATCCCCAGGAGCGTCGTGCACTGCTGATCGAGCACGGCGAGATGGGGCGCGATTACCCTGATGTCCGCGCGAACACCACGAGCGCGTTCGGGCTCGGTGATTACGAGTGGCTGCTGGCGTTTGAGGCGGACGAGCTGGTGCGAATCGTCGATCTGATCAGGCACCTGCGCAGCGCGCGGGCGCGTCACTACACCAAGAACGAGCTCCCGTTCATCACCGGCGTGCGCAAGCCGCTCGCTGCAATCCTGGATGCGCTGCCGTGAGCGCCGTCGCAAGCGGCGGCCACAACTCCTCAGCGCGATGCTGATCGACGAGAGCACGGAGTTCGGCGCGCGGGCTGCTCAGCACCTGCGTGAGGAGATCGTCGTCTGGCTGACCACGGTGACGCCGTCGGGATCGCCACTCCCGAGCCCGGTCTGGTTCCTGTGGGACGGCGGGGACTCGGTGGTCGTCCACAGCCTGCCGGGCGCCCGGACCCGCAACATCGAGGCCAATCATCGCGTCTCGCTGAACTTCGCCGGGAACGGCCGCGGCGGCGACATCGTCGTCCTATCCGGACGAGCCGAGCTCGATCCGGCGCCGGCATCAGCCGAGCTGTCGGTCGACTACCTCGCCAAATACGACCAGCAGATCGCGCGGATCGGAGACACCCCGGAAACGTTCGCTGCCAAATACAGCGTGCCGGTCCGGATCGGGCTCACTGGACTGCGCGGCCACTGAGCAGGCCGAGCGCTTCGCGAGCCGCGGAGCTGAACGCAGGCGATCGCCGCCCGAGCGGGTGAGGCGGTGATGGCCCTGGCAAGATTCGAACTTGCGTCTCGCCGGTTATGAGCCGGGTGCTCTGACCGCTGAGCTACAGGGCCGCCGCCCGCAAGGTAGCGGTTGCTGTGGAAGAATCGACGTCTTGGCAGGTTTCCGCCGCAGACCAGGGGCGCATCTCTCGCGCCCGTTGATGACGCCGGCGGCGCTTGCATGCGTTGTCTGCGTGGTCGCGTGCGGGGGCACGGCGGCTGCCGTGGGTACCGGCGGTGCGGCCGGCGTGGCCAAGCCTGCACGCGAACGGGCGGCCACCGTGACCGTTGCGGCCGCCACGCCGGCGGCCGGCTCGGCAGCCCGCACACCGGTGATCGCGACCGTCTCGGCGGCCCCGGCACCGGTGAACGTCACCGTCTCGGCGATCCCCGCGACGCAGTACGACACCGACCACGCGGTCGCGCCGTTGCCGGTGGGATTCGTCGGCGTCTCGATGGAGTACTGCGAGATGACGCCGAGCTTCGTCGAGAGCCTCTCGCGCCCGGACGGACCGCTCACCGCCAACCCTGTGGTGACGGTCGCCAATCCGGTGCTGAGGAACCTGATCGCCGGGCTTGCGCCCGGCCAGCGCCCGGTCCTGCGGATCGGCGGCGACAGCGCCGATCAGGCCGACCTGGCGCTGCACACGACTCATACGCGGATCAGGGACTGCCCGTTCAAGCGGTTCCCGCTCACCGCCGGGATCATCGGCGCGATCGGCGCGCTCGCTCACTCACTGGACGCGCAGTTGATCCTCGGGATCAACCTGAAGAAGCGCAGCCCGGCCGCCGCCGCCGCAGAAACGGCCGCACTGCTCGCTGCGATCGACCCGAAGCTGCCGTACAGCTACATCGAGGCGTTCGAGGTCGGCAACGAGCCGGACCTGCTCAGGATCTACAACTCGCCGAGCGGATTCGCCGAGTACTTCCACGACTTTGAGAGACTCAGCGCGGCGATCCGAAGGGCGGCGGGCGATCCCGGAATGGCGCTCGCCGGCCCCAGCCTCGGCGAGCTCGGGGTGCCCTGGATCAACGGCGCCAACGTCGGCCAGTGGAGCCGGCTGCTCGGGGCGCCGGCGCACCCTCAGCTGATCACCTTCCACACCTACCCGCTGATCCACGCCCTGTGCCCCGGGGTCTTCTGCCCGTCGCTGGCGAACCTTCTGGCCCAGCACTCCAGCCACGGCCTTGCCGAGGAGGTGGCGCCGTTCGTCGCCACGACGCCGCCCGGTCGCGGATTCCGCGTGGATGAGATGAACTCCGTGACGAGCGAGGGAAAGCGCGGGATCAGCGATACGTTCGCGAGTGCACTATGGGCGCTCGACACGCTGTTCGAGTTCGAGGCCTCGGGCGTCAACGGCGTCAACGTCCAGACGATCCCCGATGTCCCGTACGCGCTGTTTGACCGGATCGCATCCGGCTCGTGGGTGGTCCGCCCGGAGTACTACGGCCTGCTGACGTTCGCGCTCGCCTCTCCGCCCGGCTCGCAGCTGCTGTCGGTCTCCTCCGAAGGCCATGCGCTCAAGGTCTGGGCCACACAGACCACGGGCGGACCGACTCGAATCGTGATCATCAACAAGGGCATCGACGCTCGGCGCGTTGTCCTTCGGGGAAGCGCGATCGGCGAGGGCCCGGTCACGATCGAGCGTCTGCTGGCGCCGAGGAACGAGGACTCCAGCAAATGCGTCACGCCCTACCTGCACACCGGCATCTGCGCCACCGCCGGAATCACGCTGGGCGGCCGGAGCTTCGGCCCACCGGCCCGCGGCCGGGAGTCAGGAGACCGCACCTCGAGTGGGGTGCTGACAGCGCCGCAGGCAGCCCCGCTTTCAACGTGCGCCTCGAGCCGCCTTGAGCACAATTGCGTGGTGCCGGGGCCCGTCGCCGGGTTGACGGTCTCGATGCCGCCGGCGAGCGCGGCGGTGCTCACCGAAGGCTGAGTACGCCGAGCGCCCGCCTGCGACCCGCGCGCGACGCCGGCAACGGTTGCACGCTCCGGGTGTCTGGCGCCAACGCTCCGGCGCTTGAGATACGCTCTGCGTCCGATGCTGATCTCCGCGACGATCCTCGGCCAGAGCCCGAGCTCGCTCGGGATGACGCTTGCCCTCCTGATCACGTTTCTCGGGATCGGGATCATCGTCAACGGATTGATCATCTACATCGTCGCCCAGGTGATCGTGGAGCATCGTCAGAACGTCGAGCGCCAGCAGGGCCACGAGTCGTCCTGATCACGCCGGCGGCGCCCGCCTGCGTATCTGTGCGTGAGGCCGTGAAGGAACGACGGCAGGGTGTGTCGAAACACACGCCTGCCCATGAAGCAAGCATCCGCCACCACCGCCGTCGCCGAGGCGCCGAACGGCCACCAGGCCCTCTCGTCGTACATCCGCGCCCGATTCGACGAATTCTCCCGTTCGCAGAAGGACGTCGCCCAGTACATCGTCGACCATCTCGACGAGGCCGCATTCAGGACAGCTGAGGAGTTGGCGCGCCGCGCGAACACCTCGTCGAGCACGGTCGTTCGGTTCTCTCAGGCCCTCGGGTTCGAGGGCTTCCCGGAGCTTCAGCAGGCGGCAAGGGACGAGTACCGTCGGCGCCCACCCGGCGTGGCCGACGCGGTCACGGCGGCTGCACCGCTGTTCTCGCTGGACCACACCGAGTTCGAGTCGGCGCTGGCCGCCGACCATGTCAACGTCGAGGACACAGCGCACAAGCTCTCACGCGCCGACGTCGAGGCCGCGATCGATGCGATCGTCTCCGCCGAGAAGGTGCTGATCGCGGGCACCGATCAGATGGCGTTCTTCGCCAGCTACCTGCGGCATCTGTTGATGCTGCTCGACCTTCGCGCGGAGATCGTCGCGAGCCCGTCCCAGGAGGCGCTCGGGAGACTGAGCCGCATCGATGAGCAGACGCTCGTGATCGGACTGTCCGCCGGGCGCCCGCACCCGCTGATCACACGGACGATGAAGCTCGCCCGCCACCGCCACGCGCGGACGCTGGCGATCACCGACGCGACCCTGTCCGAGGTTGCGCGGCTCGCGCGGATCCGCCTCTACTACTCGTCCAACACGCCGGCTTTCGTACGTTCGCACGCCGCCCTGCTGTCGCTGATCCAGGCGCTCGCCTACGGCGTCTATTCGCGTGACGCCCAGCAGCACGACGTGCGGATCAAGGCTTTCCGCCTCAAGTAGCGCCAGGCTCAGCGGTGCATGATCAGCAGTGACTGGAGCGAGCGCCCGACGCGCCCGTTACGGTCATAGAGCACGGCCTGCGACAGGCCGACGCCGTCGGCGACCGAGCTCATCCGCGCATCGAGGCAGATCCACTCACCGACCGGCTCACGCTCGACGTAGATCGTCAGATCCGGGTTGATGAACATATAGTCCTCCCAGGGCAGCATCGACGCGATCCCGTTCGGGAAGTCGGCGGCCGCTGCCAGCCGCTGCAGCGGCGAGGGCTGCTCGCCGGCAACAAGCGGCACCCGCAGCCGGAACCAGGCGGTCGCGGGCCCGATCTCGCTGAAGGCGCCGGACACGAACCTGATCTCCATCGCGTCGCGCGGGAACAGCAGTTCCTCTCGCCCCGCTCCCACGCGTCCGACGAACTCGATCGGCTTCGCCGTCTCGGGCCCCGGTGGCGGCTGCTCGACCGGACCGCCGTCGACGCCCGCTTTCGCGATCCACAGCGACCGCGCGGTCAGCACCTCGGTGCCGTCCGGCGTCCGCAGCGACGCGTCGATCAGCTGCACCCGCTTGCCGGGCCGGATCAGCTCGGTCCCCAGAAGCAGCTCGCCGAGCGGCACCGGGCGGCGCAGCTCAACGGTGACGCGCGCGAGCGCCAGCTCCGAGGATTCGGCTGTCCGTTCGAGTGCCCGCACGATCATCGCCGCCGGCGCTCCGCCGTGCTGAGCGTCGGGATCCCAGGGCCCGCGCGCGAGCTCGGTCGCGTACAGCGTGCCGCCCCGATCCTCGTACACAGACGCCGGCATCGCGCCAAACGGTACCGCGACGCCGGCACTCCCAGCCATAAGCGCTGTCGAAGCACTAAGATTGCGAGACATGTCTGAGCAAGACGGCATCCGGCGCGACGAGGCGACGTTCACGGTCAAGGCCGGGCTCGCCGAAATGCTGAAGGGCGGGGTGATCATGGATGTGGTCACGCCAGAGCAGGCGAAGATCGCAGAGAGCGCCGGCGCCGCCGCGGTGATGGCGCTTGAGCGCGTGCCGGCCGACATCCGCCGTGACGGCGGCGTTGCTCGGATGTCGGACCCCGAGATGATCCAGGGCATCCAGGAGGCCGTCTCGATCCCGGTGATGGCCAAGGCCCGGATCGGGCACTTCGCCGAGGCGCAGGTGCTCGAGGCGCTGGAGGTCGACTACGTCGACGAGTCCGAGGTGCTGACGCCCGCCGACGAGGCGAACCACATCGACAAGTGGGCGTTCAAGGTCCCGTTCGTGTGCGGCGCCACCAACCTCGGCGAGGCGCTGCGAAGGATCGGCGAGGGTGCGGCGATGATCCGCTCCAAGGGCGAGGCCGGCACCGGCGACATCGTCGAGGCCGTCCGGCACCTGCGGTGCATCACCGGCGAGCTGCGCCGTCTCGGAACGCTCAGCCCGGGTGAGCTTGCGACCGCCGCGAAGGAGCTCGGGGCTCCGCTCGAGCTGGTCCGTCAGGTCGCGGCCGAGGGCAGGCTGCCTGTCGTGATGTTCTGTGCAGGTGGCATCGCCACCCCGGCCGACGCCTCGCTGGTGATGCAGCTGGGCGCCGAGGGGGTGTTCGTCGGATCCGGAATCTTCAAGTCCGAGGATCCCGAGCCGCGTGCTCGCGCGATCGTCGACGCGACCACCAACTTCGCCGACCCGGCACGGGTCGCGGCCGCCTCGAAGGGTCTCGGCCGCCCGATGGTCAGCCTCGAGACGTCCAAGCTCGAGTCAGAGCAACTGCTCGCCCACCGCGGCTGGTAGCTGCTCCGATGGAGGGTGCCGTGCCGCTCGCCGGCGTGCTTGCGCTGCAGGGAGACTTCGAGGCTCACCGCAAGATCCTCGAGGGGCTCGGCGCCCGCGTGCGTGAGGTGCGGACCGTGGCGGACCTCGAAGGCATCGACGCGTTGGTGATCCCGGGCGGTGAGTCGACGGTGATGACCCTCGGGATCGAGCGCGAGCATCTTGCCGAGCCGCTCCGTGCGCTGGCGGCGGCCGGCACCCCGATCCTCGGCACATGCGCCGGCCTGATCATGCTCGACCGTGACCACCTCGGGATCCTCGATCTTCGTGCCCGCCGCAACGCGTTCGGTCGCCAGCTGCGCTCGTTCGAGACCGATCTTCAGATCGACCAGCTGCCCGGTGGCCCGGTGCACGCGGTCTTCATCCGCGCGCCGTGGGTGCAGGAGTGCGGCGAGCGCGTGAGCGTCCTCGCCGAGGTCGACTCGCACCCGGTTGCGGTCCGCCAGGAGAACGTGATCGCGATCTCGTTTCACCCCGAGCTGTCGGGCGAGACGCGCGTGCACCAGCTGCTGCTCAGCCTGATCTGACTGACGACGCTAAGCGCCGACCGGCTCCCGATCGACCTGCTCGCGAAGCTCTCGCTCGAACGCCGGCCAGTCGAACGAGAGTGGCCCGACGGGTCCGGGCGGCGGCGGCCCCTCACGGCCCGGTCCGTCCGACGGCGGCTCGCCCGATTCCGCGCTCCGAGACAGCCACAGCGACAGCGCGAACAGCGAGATCCCACTCGCCGCTGCGAGCCCGGCGAGCAGTATGTGGTCAGCGATCGCGGTCAGCATCGCGACGCCGTACATCGCCGTGGCGCCGACCAGCAGTCGGCGGGCTTCCGCCTGCGCATTCGGCCTGCGTGGCGGCGGCGCAAAGGCGCCGAGGAAGATCGCGCCGAGCAGCAGCACAGCCACGGAAACCCTGATCACAGCGAACACGGTCACGATCGTCATCGCGCCTGGATGATGATCGATCTGGCGTCGAAATCAAGCCGGGGGCCGAGGCCTCGACGGCCCGCGTTCGGTCAGATCGCCAGCCCGTGTCGCATCGTGTTCTCGCTGACCGCACGGGGCTCCACGAACGACAGCAGATAGTCGGGCCCGCCGGCCTTGGTCCCGGTCCCCGACAGCCGGTTGCCGCCGAACGGCTGGCGTCCGACGATCGCGCCGGTGATCCCGCGGTTGACGTACAGGTTGCCGACCGGCGTGCGCCCGCGGACGTAGCGAACGGTTCCCGGATCCCGCGCGAACAGGCCGCCGGTCAGCGCGACCGGAAGCTCGTCGATCAGATCGCAGGCCTGCTCGACGTCACGCACGCGCTGCACCGCCAGCAGCGGCCCGAACAGCTCATCGCGCAGGAGCGGCGATGTATCGGGCAGATCGGCGACCACGGTCGGCGCTGCGAAGTACCCATCGGACTCCGGCGCCGGCACCCTGGAGATGATCCGGCCGTCCCGCTCCGCCTGCTCGCCGCAGCTTCGCAGGCGGTCCTGCGCGGCCGCCTCGATCAGCGGCGGGACCTGCGTCGCGAGGTCCTCGGCCTGCCCGACGACGAGCACGCCGGCGGCGCCGCCGAGACGCTCGGTCAGCGCATCGGCGAGCGGCTCGCAGACGAGCACGCGTGAGGCCGCCGAGCACTTCTGCCCACCGTAGGCGAACGCGGAGGAGACGATCGCGGGCACCGCCTCGTCGAGATCAGCGTCGGCTGAGACGATCACGCAGTTCTTGCCGCCGAGCTCGGCGACGACCCGCTTGATGTGGTTCTGGCCCGCCACCGTCTGCGCGGCGCTGCGAATTATCTCCAGTCCGACGGGCTGGGAGCCGGTGAACGCGATCGTGTGCACGCCCGGGTGGCGCACGAGCGCCGCGCCGACGTCGCCCTCGCCGCACAGCAGCGACAGCGCCTCCGCCGGCACGCCGCCGGCCCTCAGCGCCTGCACGAGCATCAGCGCGCAGCCCGGGAGCCTGCTCGGCGGGCTTGAGGATCACCGCGTTGCCGACGGCCAGCGCCGCCGAGGTCATCCCGAGCGGGATCGCGAGCGGGAAGTTCCACGGGGAGATCACGGCCGTGACGCCGCGCGCCACATACGACAGCTCGTTGTGCTCTCCGGGTACCTGCAGCAGCGGCCGTGGCTGGTCCAGCTCGATCGCGGCGCGCGCGTAGTACTCCAGGAAGTCGATCGCCTCGCAGACGTCGGCGTCGGCCTCCAGCCACGGCTTCGCACACTCACGGACGGCCAGCGCGGTCAGCTCTCCCCGCCGCTCGCGGATCCATGCGGCCGCGCGGATCAGGGCGCCGGCACGCTCGACCGCGCCGAGCCCCGACCACGCTCGGACCGCGCCGGCGGCGATCGCGACCGCGGCATCGACATCCTCGCTTTGGGCCACAGTGGCGCGCGCGACCACCCGCTCCGGCGCGCCCGGATCGTGTGAGCACAACTCGGGCCCGCTCGCCGTCCGCGTCTCGGCGCCGACGATCACCGGCACCTCCAGCGGCAGCCTCGCATCGAGCCCGGCGAGCGCCTCGGCCAGCGACGCGCGGACCGGTGCGCGGCGCAGCTCGAGCACCGGCTCGTTCTTGAAGGGTTCCAGTGCGCTCATCACACTTAGCGTAGCCGCGGTATCGACGGTCGCTCAGGGCGCTGCGAGCAGCTGATCGAGCGCGACTCCCTGCGCCTGTGCCTGCAGGAAGCTGTCGTTGCTCGTGTTCTCAAGCAACCGCCTGACCAGGTAGGCCATGCCGGCGACCATGTTGCCGACCGGGCAGTAGGTCCTGACCCGCAGGCCCTGCGACGCGAGCGCGTCCTGGAGCTCGTCGCCGAGGCCGCGCAGCACCTGGATCTCAAGGTCCTGATCGAGGCCGCCGGTGATGCGGTTGTAGGCGATCGCGTGCGACACCGATCGGAGGTTGTGCGACGCGATCGCGACGCGGAGCACCGGGCGGGCGTCGAGCAGGCGCGCGGTCAGCGCCTCGAAGTTGCGGTCGCAATCGGCCTTTGACTCGTACACCGGCGCGCTCCAGCCGTGCTGCTGTGACTGCACCAGCTCGTGGTCCCAATAGGCGCCCTTCACGAGCCGTACGACCAGCGGCGGCGTGCGCGTGCTCGAGCGCGCAAACTCGAGGATCGCGTCGAGCGTCTCGCCGGAGTCACGCAGGTAGGCCTGCAGCACGAGCCCGGCCGATGGGCCGTCCGCGAACTCAGGACGTGAGAGCAGCTCAAGCACCAGCGACAGCACCGCCTCACGGGAGTCGAGCGATTCCATGTCGATGTGGAGGTGGGCGCCGAGCTCCCGCGCGGCGTGCAGCAGGGGCGTCAGTCGTCGGGCAGCGTCGTCGCGTCCGAGCTCGGGCGAATCGGGGCGCAGCAGCGGCGTCAGCGCCGACACCTTGACCGATACGTTCGCCCGCGGCAGCGGTCCGGCGCTGTCGCGCTCCAGCGCCGGACGGTCAGGCCAGCGTGCGGTGATCGCGCTCAGCTCGTGCAGTGCCGAGCTGCAACGTGCCGCGTAGGCATCGGCTTCTGAGGCGGTAACGGTGGCCTCGCCAAGCAGGTCCACCGAGGAGGCGACGCCGCGCTCCCAGAGGCCGCGGAGCACGCCGCCGGCCGCATTCAGCGTCTCGCCGACGATGAACCGGTGCGCCATGTGGCGGACACCCCCGGCGGCGGCGGCGCCGAGCGCTGCGCGCCCTGCCCTGGTTCCGGCGATTCGCATCGCCGCGGCGATCGGCGCCGGGGCGTCGTCAACCTCGCCGAGGAAGCCGACCAGGTGACGTGCGAGGTCATCGAGCGAGTTGCAGGCCGGTGCGACGTCGACGAACCGGAACAGCGCCGCCTTCAGCTCCTGATCTGAGGACGCCAGCTCCATCGCGCGCGCATCGACCGCGCGCACCGGGTGGCGCGACGCCGACGGGAACGCGGCGGCGAGCTGACGTCCGATCCGCTGGGTCTGCGCCTCGATCGCGTCGGTGTCAGGCACCGTGCTCATGTCGCTACCGTAGCTTGCATGAGCGATGGCGGGAAGGAAGTCGGCGGGACTTGAACGAACACCACCGCATGTCGCGCACCGTCACCGTCGCCACGCTGATTGCCGCGCTCGCTGCTGGAGCCGCAGGCTGTGGCAGCTCTTCCACGCCGGCGTCACAGGTCACGGTCACCCAGACGGTCACCGCGCCCGCCAGCGGGACGCAGACCGCCGGCAGTTCGAGCTCGACCTCCTCGACGGCTGCGACGACGACCGGCACCAGTACCGCAACCGCCGGTAATCCCGCGTGTGTGGCCGCCGATCTGGCGCTGCTCTCGGAGGGGTCGAATGGCGCCGCCGGGACGATCGTCGCCTACTTCGCGTTTCGCAACATCACACAGCGCCCGTGCCACACCTACGGCTGGCCCGGTGTCCTGTTCCTTGACAAGGCGGGATTGCCGTTGCCGACCGACGCCCAACGGACGACCCACGATCTACTCGGCCACACGCCCGCCGAGCCGATCGTGATCAACCCTGGGAAGCTCGCATCGTTCCGGATCGTCGCGCACCTGATCGGCTCCGGTGCCGGCTGCAAGACCGCATCCGCCCTGCAGGCGATCGCGCCCGACGACACCGCGACGATGCGCACGACGATCAGCGGCGGCCTGTTCGAGTGCACGCAGGTGACGCTGTCGCCACTGGCGCTCGGCACGGGCATCCCGGCCGGCACCTGAGCCACCCGGGCGCCCTGAGTCCCGAGGATCGCTCGTGAGCGGCGGTCAGTTCGCCGCGAAGGTTGCGTGATCGCCGTCGTCAAGCTCGGTGACGCGGCCGTCCGTGAGCAGCAGGTCGAGATGTCCGAGCACCTCGGACAGCGTCAGGAATGCCTGCGTGACGGCGACGTTGCCCCACATCGCCACCGCGATCTCGTGCGCGCTGCGCGGTCGCCCGCTGAGCAGCCGCAGAATCTTACGGGCGCGCCGCTCGTGCAGTCGAAGGCGCTCGTCGATCAGCGCCACGTGGTCGACGATCGGATCGCCATGCCCGCCGAGCACGAGTTCGGCCGACATCTCGCGCGTGGCGCCCATCGACGCGATGTAGTCGACCAACGGTCGCGGCCGCTCGTCGCTCGGGCTTCCGGCCAGCGGCCTGGTGATGACCGGGTTCGATGAGATGTGGGATAGCAGATGGTCGCCTGCCAGCAGGATCCCGCGGGACTCGTCATCGAAGATCAGATCAGACGGGCTGTGGCCGGGTCGCTCGAACACTCGCAGCTCACGGTCTCGGAACTTCAGCGTGTCACCGTCGCGCAACGGTTGCGTCACCCGACCGGCGCTGCCGAAGGGCCGGAAGGCGGCGCCCACCGCACCGAGCACGGTCACCAGGTCGGCGGGCACGCCGTGTCGCCGCATCACCGCCTGCGCGTAGACGTCGTCGTCGGCCGCGCTGCGCTGGTAATCGGCCAGCCACGACACGAGCGGCGCGAACGCCGCCACCGCCGCTCCCGAACGCCGCGCGATGATCTCGATCAGGCCGGTGTGGTCCAGGTGCTGGTGAGTCAGCACGATCAGCTCGAGGTCCTCGATCCGGCGTCCGTGAGCGGCCAGTGCGTGCTCGAGCGTATCCAGTGAGGTACCGGAGTTCGGGCCTGTATCGATCAGCGTCAGCGGCTCGTCATCGACCAGGTAGCAACTGACGGCACCGACGAGGAACGGCGTCGGGATCTCCAGGCGGTGGATGCCGGCGCCGGCGGCGAGCGCCAGCGCCCGACCGGGATCGCCGGCGCGCTGCGCCGCGTTCACGAGCGGATCAGCGCGAGCACCTCGTCGCGGCGGCGCTCCATGTCCTCGTGGGAGCGCAGCGACTCAAGGCACAACCGCAGCAACGGTTCGGTGTTGGATGCGCGAACGTTGAAATGCCAGTCGTCGTAGTCGATCGAGATACCGTCCAGGGTCATCTGCCGAGCGTCCTGATAGCTGGCCGCGATCTGAGCGATCTTCGCCGCAGGGTCGGCGACCTGCGTGTTGATCTCACCCGAGATGAAGTAGCGCGACCGGTAAGGCTCCAGCAGTCCGGACAACCGCTCGCCGCTGCGGGAGAGCAGCTCCAGAATCAGCAGCGCCGGAATCGTCCCGGAGTCTGCGCAGTAGAAGTCCCTGAAGTAGTAGTGGCCTGAGACCTCACCGCCGAACACGGCGCCCTCATCGCGCATCCGCGTCTTGAAGAAGGCGTGGCCGACGCGGTTGATCAGTGCCGTCCCGCCCTCGCGCGTGACCGTGTCGGGAACCGCCCGGCTTGAGCGAACGTCGTAGAGGATCGCGGCCCCGGGATTGCGCCGCAGCATCGACTCGGCCAGCAGCACCGTCAGGAAATCACCATCGACGAACGCGCCGGTGTCGTCGATGAAGAAGCAGCGGTCGGCGTCGCCGTCCCAGGCGATCCCGAGGTCGGCGCCGCGCCGGACGACCTCGCCCATGATGAACTCGCGGTTCTCAGGCAGCAGCGGGTTCGGCTCGTGGTCCGGGAAGTTGCCGTCCGGCGTCCAGTAGTTGCGCTCCAGATCGAGGCCGAGCGAGTCGAGCAGCGGTCCGACCATCGGTCCGGCCATCCCGTTGCCGCCGTCGACGACGACGCGCAACGGCTTGATCGCCGCAGGCTCGATGAACCGCAGCGCGGCGGCGTGGAATTGGTCGTAGATGTCGACCTGCTCGAGGCTGCCGGTGCCGGTCGGCTCGCCCATGCCTGCCGTGACGAGCGCCCTCACATCGCCGATCCCGGCATCGCCGGAGAGCGCGATCGCGCCGCGCTTGACCAGCTTCACGCCCGTGTAGGCGCTCGGGTTGTGCGAGGCGGTGCACATCAGGCCGCCGTCGAGCTCGCGTGAGCCGACGAGGTAATAGAGCATCTCGGTCCCGACCATGCCGGCGCTGATCACGGAGGCGCCCTCCTGCTGCATCCCGCGTGCGTAGGCTGCCGCCATGGCCGGCGCGGTCAGCCGCATGTCACGGCCGAGGCCGAGCTTAAGCGCCGCGGTCGGCTTGCCCTCGAGCTTCGCGATCACCCGCGCGAACGCCCTGCCGATCTGCTCCGCCAGCTCCGGGCCGAGCTGCTCGCCGTAGATGCCCCGGATGTCGTAGGCCTTGAAGATGCTCTCGTCGACAGCGCCCATCAGGCGGGGGATGCTACCCACGTCCTAGACTTGGTCGCATGTCAGGTCACTCCAAATGGCATTCGATCAAGCACAAGAAGGCGGTCGTCGACGCGCGGCGCGGCCAGCATTTCACCAAGCTCGCCCGCGCGATCACGGTCGCGGCGCGCGAGGGCGGCGGAGATCCGGACGGCAACCCGGGGCTGGGGCTGGCGATTCAGAAGGCGCGTGACGCCTCGATGCCGAAGGACAACATCGAGCGGGCGATCCAGAAGGGCACCGGCGAGGGTGTCGACGCCGAACAGTTCGAGACCGTGCTCTACGAGGGCTACGGTCCCGGCGGTGTGGCACTGCTGATCGAGGCGCTGACCGACAATCGCAACCGGACCGGGGCGGACGTGCGCCACGCGCTCAGCAAGCACGGCGGCAGCCTCGGCGAGCCCGGCTCTGTGTCCTACCTGTTCGACAAGCGGGGTGTGATCCTGGTCGACGCGGCCCGTTACGACGAGGACGACCTGATCGTCGCGATCGATGCCGGTGCGCAGGACATCGCGCTCGACGAGGACGTATACGAGGTGATCACCGAGGCGGGGGACCTGACCCGGGTGCGCCAGGCGCTTGAGCAGGCCGGCATCGAGCTGGAGAGCGCCGAAGTCACCCAACGCCCCTCGGCACGCGTCCCGGTGGGCGAGGAGGATGCCGCCCGCCTGATGCGCCTGATCGACACATTGGAGGAGTCAGACGACGTCGGTGCGGTGCATGCCAACTACGACGTCGACGCCGAGATCCTCGAGCGAATCGCCGGTTGATGGGCATTCGCCGACTGATCTCTCCAGGCTGCGCGTCAACGCCTCGTAGCGCCCCGCGCGGCGTCATCGGTTCCGGCCCGCTACCCTCTCGCCCTCGATGACGCGCAAGGCCATCGCAACTCTCGCTGCGCTCGCCCTGGGGGTGTTGGTCGCCGCCTGCGGAAGCTCGACGGCACCCGGGGTGATGCTGGCGCCCTCCGCCGGGCGGACGGCTCAGCTGGTGACGAGCACGCCGACGACGGCGACCTCGACGACGCCGACGACGACGACGCCGACGCCCACCTCCGGTCCGCTCTCCAAGGAGCCGGTGCTGAACATCCCGAAGGGACCGCCACCGACCCATCTCGTGACGGTCGACCTGGTCAAGGGAACGGGCGCCGTCGCCAAGCCGGGCTCGGAGGTGACCGTCAACTACGTCGGCGCTCTGTACAAGAACGGCAAGATCTTCGACTCCTCATGGCAGCGCCACGAGACCTTCGGGCCGTTCCAGCTCGGCGCCGGAGCTGTGATCAAGGGTTGGGACAATGGCCTCGTCGGAATGCGGGTGGGCGGGCGGCGCATGCTGATCATCCCACCGAGCCTCGGCTACGGTAAGACCGGCAGTCCGCCGACGATCCCGGGCAACGCCACGCTCGTGTTCGTCGTCGACCTGCTCGCGGTCTCCTGACGCAACCCGCCGGCTCCCGTGTCAACGTCATCTAAACCCGTACCCGCCCGGCCGACGCTGCTGTCGATCATGATGCCGGTCTACAACGAGCGCGAGCGCGTCGAGGAGGCGATCACGGAGGTGCTCGAGACCGAGCTGCCGATCGACTTCGAGCTGGTGATCGTCGACGACGGCTCGACCGACGGGACCGGCGAGATCCTCCGCAGCCGCACCTGGGACGACCGTGTGCGGTTGTTCACGCACGAGCGCAACCAGGGTAAGGGCGCGGCGATCCAGACTGCTCTGGTGGAGGCGCGTGGCGAGCTCGCCGCGATCTTCGACGCCGACCTCGAGTACGACCCCGCCGATCTGGCGCTGCTGATGCCGCCGCTGCTCGATGGACGCTCCAACGCCAGCTTCGGCGTGCGCGCATTCGACGGCTATACGAGCCACTCGTTCCTGTTCGTGCTCGGCAACAAGGGCGTCACACTTGCCTGCAACATCCTCTTCAACGTCTACCTTCACGACATCATGACCTGCCACAAGATGATCCGGACCGAGCTGTTCCGAGGCCTGGAGCTGAGCTCCGCGGGCTTTGCGATCGAGCCTGAGATCACGGCGCGGCTGGTCCAGAAGGGCGAGCGGATCTACGAGGTGCCGGTGCACTACCGCGCACGCTCGAACGAGGAGGGCAAGAAGCTGACCGCGACAGACGGCTTCCGTGTGATCCGCACGCTGCTGCGCTGCCGCTTCTCGGCCGCCTGAGGGGCCCGATGGACGCTCGGTCCGTCCAGCAGGCGCCGGTGGCCGATGTTCCCGGTCCTCCGCGCGCCGCGAGTGCGAGCGGCGGTATCGGTCCAGTCGGCTCCTGGCTGAGCGAGTCACCGCTGCTGGGGTGGTGGGGCATCTCGCTGGCGCTGGCGGTGCTTTCGGCGTTCGTGCTGCCGACGGTGCCCAGCTATGACCCGTGGTCGTGGATCGTGTGGGGCCGGGAGGTCACCGACCCGCACATCAGCTTCTTCATCGGTGGCGGGCCGTCCTGGAAGCCGCTGCCGTTCCTGTTCACGACGGTCTACGGCGTGCTCGGCTCGGCCGCGCCGACGCTCTGGGTGATCACCGCACGGACCGGCGGCATCGCCGGCCTGATCGCCGCCTTCCGGCTCTCGTCGCTGCTCTGCGACCGCGCCGGGCTGCCACGCGGCGCCGGGTGGGTGGCAGGCGTGATCGCCGCCGCCGGGATCGTGCTGACCGCCCCGGGCAGTGGCTGGACGTACTACTTCTTCCGTGGCGCCTCTGAGCCGCTGCTGATCGGCTGCGCGTTGTGGGCGATCGATCGCGGGATCGCCGGTCGCCACCTGCAGGCGTATCTGCTCGCGGCCGCTCTGGGCCTGATGCGGCCCGAGGCCTGGCCGTTCCTGCTCGGCTACGGCGCCTGGCTGTTCTGGAAATTCCCCGGCCTGCGGATCTGGGTGGTGCTCGGGCTGATCGCACAGCCTGTCGGGTGGTTCGTCCCACCCTGGATCAGCACCGGCCAGCCATTCCTCGCCGCCACCCATGCCTCCGAGTACAACGGCCACCTCGGGCTCGATTGGCTGAAGACGGTGCTCGGACGGGGCGAGGGCCTGCAACCGCTCCCGTCGGTGCTGTTCGCGGTGGTGGCCGTCGTGCTGACGGCGTGGCGCGGGCGCGATCGCCTGGTGTACTGGCTCGCCGCCGGTGTCGTCGCCTGGTGGGTCGTCGTCGTCGGCATGACCTGGGACGGCTACCCGGGCCTGCAGCGGTTCTTCCTGCCGGCCGCCGCGGTCACCTGCGTGCTGTCCGGGCTCGGCGTGATGCGGCTGGCGTTCCTGGTCGCGGACCTCGCGGCCGGCCGCTCGCGGTCGGCGGCGCGGACGCCGGTCGCGATCGCGGTCGTCGCGGTGATCCTGCTCGCCTCGGTCCACTTCGTCAGCGCCCGGTTCGTGTGGGCGCGCAAGCAGGAGCCCCTGGCGGCGACCGCGGTCACCAGGATCAACCAGCTCGGGCAGGCGGTCGCGGCGCTCGGCGGCAAGGACGCGATCCTGCCGTGCGGGAACAGCGTGGTCACGATCAACCACTCACTCCAGACCGCGCTCGGCTGGAAGCTCGGCACCACGCTCGAGCGTGTCCAGACCGTTCTGGTCAAGCCAGGCATCGCCTTCGTCGGGCCGTGGGACTCGATCGACGGCGGTCCGCCGCCGATCCTGCCCGCGCTGAGCGTGCACAGGCTGATCAAGACCGTCGGCTCGTGGCAGATCTATGAGGTCTACGCGCCGGGTCAGAAGCCGCGCTGCGTCGGCGCCTGAGCTTGTGCCGCTCGGCGATCTGGGTGCCGTTTACGAAACGTGCGGGGTGCGGTTCGCCGAAACCTGCGCCGTGACCTGTTGGAGCGCGCAAACCGCCTCCTGAGATCGTGATTCGGGCGCTCGGGCATGATTCTCATGTCCGAGTGCGCAAATTGCGCAACGTCGCTGGTGATGTGCGCGCTCGAACATGGTTTTCATGTCTGAGCCGGCAAATCAGCCGGATACCGAGTGCTCTGCCCATTCAGACAGGTCCGCAACGCCGGTTCCTCGCCCGCATTGCCTGGTTTGTTCGCCGGCACACGATCGAGGACGCCGAGGGAGCACGCCGATCGAGCACGCGGGAACCACCGCTGCCCCGGATCAGGGCAGGCGTCCGGGACCGGACGCAGAATGTCAGTGAGATGATCGTCGTCGGGATTGACCCGGGCACCGCCAGCACCGGATACGGGGTCGTGCGCAGCAGCGGCTCGCGGCTTGAGCTGCTCGATGCGGGAGTGATCGAGACTCGAGCCGGCGTGGCGCTCGAGCTGCGGCTTGCGGAGATTCACGCGCAGGTGGGTGAGCTGATCGACCGCTACAGCGCGCAGGCGGTGGCGATCGAGTCGCTGTTCTTCGGGGTCAACGTCCGGACCGCGTTCGCTGTCGGGCAGGCGCGTGGCGTTGTGCTTCTGTCCGCCGGCCAGCGCGCCCTGCCGGCGCGTTCCTACACGCCCCAGCAGGTCAAGGCGGCGGTCTGCGGCCACGGTCAGGCCGCCAAGGACCAGGTCGCGCGGATGGTGCAGCGGCTGCTGGGGCTGGCCGAGGCGCCGGCGAGCGACCATGCCGCCGATGCGCTGGCAGTGGCGATCTGCGATCTGAACCGTTCACCGCTGGCGGCGGCTGTCGTGCGGGCGGACGGAGCCTCTGCGAAGCCAGGCGGTGTGCCCGCGCTGGAGCGGGCGATCGCGCAGGCGCGGCGATGATCGCGCTGCTCTCAGGCAACGTCGCGGTACGCCGCCAGGACCACGTCGTGATCGACTGCGGCGGCGTCGGGTACCGCCTGGCGGTTTCGGCCGAGACGCTGCGCCACGTGCCGGCGCTCGGCAACCAGGTGATCCTCCACACGCATCTGGTCGTGCGCGATGACGCGCTGGCGCTGTACGGCTTCGCGACCGAGGAGGAGCGGGATCTGTTCCTGATGCTGCTCGGCGTCCAATCGGTCGGGCCGAAGGTGGCGCTCGCCGTGCTCTCCGGCGGTCCGCCCCGTGAACTGCTCGCCGCGATCGCCGCCGGTGACAGCGCCCGCTTCCAGGCGGTGCCCGGCATCGGTAAGCGCACGGCCGAGCGGATCATCGTCGAGCTGCGTGAGAAGGTCGCCAGCTCCGCCCAGGTGACGGATGCGATCACGGTCAGGCGCGCCGATGATCCGCGGAGCGTTGCCCGTGAGGGTCTGATCGGCCTCGGCTACAGCCCGCAGGAGGTCGACGAGCTGCTCGACGGTGTCAGCGGTGACCGGCCCGAGCAGCTGATCGCGGCGGCGCTGAGGTCGGCCCGGCGATGAGCACGCATGAACCGCGCGTGCAGACCGCGATGGCGCTGCCCGAGGACGACTTCGACCGCTCGCTGCGCCCTCGGCGTCTGGAGGACTTCATCGGCCAGGAGGCACTCAAGGATCAGCTGTCGGTCTCGATCGAGGCGGCGAGCACCCGCGGCGAGGCGCTCGACCACGTGCTGCTGGCCGGACCGCCTGGGCTGGGCAAGACCTCGCTTGCGCAGATCGTCGCCGCCGAACTCGACGTGCCGTTCGTGCCGACGGCCGGTCCGGCACTTGAGCGAAAGGGCGACATCGCGGCGTACCTGACCGCGCTCGAGCCGCGCTCGGTGTTCTTCGTGGACGAGATCCATCGGTTGCCACGGGCGCTGGAGGAGACGTTCTACCCGGCGATGGAGGACCGCTGCCTGCCGATCACAGTCGGGCAGGGCGCGGGAGCGCGAGTCGTCACGATCGATCTGCCGCCGTTCACCCTGATCGGTGCCACGACGCGCAAGGGGCTGCTGACCACGCCGCTGCGCGACCGCTTCGGGATCCAGCATCGACTCGAGCATTACGATCCGCAGGAGCTGGCGCGGATCGTGCGTCGCTCCGCGCGGCTGCTCGAGGTATCGATCGAGGACGAGGGCGCGGTCGCGATCGCGGAGCGCAGCCGCGGCACCCCGAGGGTCGCGAACCGGCTGCTCAAGCGCGTGCGTGACTACGCCGAGGTGCGCGGAGGAGGCGTCGTCACCGCGGCCGTCGCCTCCGACGCGCTTGACCTGCTCGAGGTCGACCACGAGGGGCTCGACCGCCTCGACCGGGAGATCCTGCGGACGATCTGCGAGAAGTTCTCCGGTGGTCCGGTCGGCCTCTCGACGCTGGCGGTGTCCGTCGGCGAGGAGCAGGACACGATCGAGGACGTCTACGAGCCATATCTGCTGCAGCGGGGCCTGATCGAGCGCACGCCCCGCGGGCGGGCGGCGACGCGGCGCGCCTATGCTCACCTCGGGTTGCAGGCGCCCGGCCCGCTGTCGCTGCTGTAGGACGTCGGGAGCGCCCGCGGACCACGCTACTTTTGACTCTGCGGCGGTTTTCTCAGGTGATCGACGCTGACGCGCCCGGACGGTCTGGAACGTTGTCGGTTGCTTAAGCCTCGCGGGCCGGCCACGGCCCTTCAGGCACGCTTACACGGAACCTCTATCCTCAGCCGCGCATGTCCCATGAGCATTACTTCATCTGCCCGCACTGCGGCACCCGTTCGATGGCCCCGGACCGCAACGCCGGATTTCGCCGTGAGGCGCGCGGCTGCGATCACTGCGGCTTCGCCTACCTGTTCGAGCTGCTCGACGACTACTACCCGGCGCCGAACGCCGCCTTCTTCGCCTGCGACAAGGAGGGGCGGATCGTCGATTGCGGCCGGGGTTCGTTTGAGCTGACCGGACTCAAGACCGAGGCGGCGATCGGGCAGCCGGTCGCGGACGCGCTGGCGCTGTCGTTCGAGGACGGTGTCGACCACGTCGCGACCGCGCTCGAGTGGGAGGTCCGGGTCGCCGGCAAGGCGGTCGAGGTCAGGGCCGGGGTCGAGCGGGCGAACGCGGTCGCGGACATCTTTCCCGCGTATGACGACGACGAGGGCGGCGTGCTGTTGGTGCTGACGCCGGCCAACCATCACGAGTAGCGCACCGCTCCCGTCTAGCATCCAGCTGAACGCATGACAGATCGCCAGCGCCACGGACTGATCCTGCTGCTCGTCGCCGGGCTGATTGCGGCCTCGGTGGTTGTGATCACCCAGTTCGAGACCCGGCTCGGGCTCGACCTGAAGGGCGGCGTCGAGCTGGTCTACCAGGGCGAGCCGACGCCGCAGACGCCGGTGGTCACCCAGGCGGCGCTCGACCGCGCGGTTCAGATCATGGAGAACCGCGTCAATCAGTTGGGTGTCGCCGAGCCGCTGATCCAGACCCAGGGCAGCCAGGACATCGACGTGCAGCTGCCGGACGTCAAGAACCAGCAGTTGGCCGAGAAGGAGGTCGGCACGACCGCGCGGCTCGAGTTCTACGACTGGGAGGCGAACGCGCTGACCCCGAATGGTCAGACGGTCGCCAGCCAGCTCGCGGCGCAGGACGCGACCGCACTGGAGATCAGCCAGGGAACCAACGGTGTCGCCCCCGGGAACCCGGGCGCCGGCAGCATGCCGCTGTACGACGCCGTTCAACTTGCGTCCAAACAGCCGGAGTCGGTGAGTTCCGACAATGCCCGTGAGGGCAACGAGTACTACCTGTTCGGGGCGCCGGGCAGCGACGCCTGCGCGGCCCAGGCGAAGGCGAGCGGCAAGGCGGTCGTGCCGGGACAGCACTGTCTGCTGTCCGGTCCGATCGATCTGCCGGCGGGCACCTCGATGTCGGTGGTCGACGCGCAGCTGTCCGAGGGTCTGCCGCCGGGCGTAACCGTCTCCGACGGGGAGCTGCTGACGATCAAGCAGGGGACCGTCGTCCTCCAGGCGGCGCCGGTGAGCTTCACCGACTGGCCGGCGTTCGGCTCATCGCCGACATCGGAGTACTACGTGCTCAGGGACCACGTCGCGCTGTTCGGCAACGAGATCACCAACCCGGAGGAGAGCACCGACCAGACCGGCACGCCCGACGTCGAGTTCGGCTTCACGGGTCCTGGTGGGTCGGCGTTCCAACACGTGACCGCGGCGATCGCCAACCGCGGCCAGATCGACAGCCTCGGTGCCGAGAAACTGGTCCAGCACTTCGCGGTGGCGCTCGACAACCAGCTGGTGACGGTTCCGTCGATCGACTACCAGACCTATCCGGACGGGATCACCGGTGGCAGTGGGGCGGACATCACCGGCGGCTTCACGATCAACTCGGCCCAGCAGCTTGCCAACGAGTTGCGGCTCGGCGCGTTGCCGATCCGACTGCGGTTGATCTCGGAGGAGAACGTGTCTGCGACGCTCGGGCAGCAGGCGCTGCATCAGGGCCTGATCGCAGGCCTCGTCGGGCTGCTGGTGGTCGCGCTGTTCCTGCTCGTCTTCTACCGCGTCCTCGGCGTGATCGCGATTGCCGGCCTGGCCGTTTACGGGATCTACTTCTACGCGCTGATCAAGCTGATTCCGATCACGATGACGCTGGCGGGGATCGCCGGCCTGATCCTGACGATCGGTGTCGCGGCGGACGCCAACATCGTCATCTTCGAACGCGTCAAGGAGGAGATCCGTGGCGGACGCTCGATCCGCCAGGGGATCGTGACCGGCTACCGCAAGGGTCTTACGGCGATCATCGACGCGAACGTGGTCACGATCATGACCGCCTTCATCCTGTTCGTGCTCGCGACCGCCGACGTCAAGGGATTCGCGTTCACGCTCGGGATCGGCACGTTCGTCTCGCTGTTCACCGCGGTGCTCGCGACCCAGGCGATCCTGATGACGATGGGCAACTCCCGGATCATCGCGCACCCGTCGGCGCTCGGGGCGGGCGGCAAGAAGCGCGCCTGGCGGTTCGACTTCATGGGCGCCAGTCGCTACTTCTTCTCGATGTCCGGCATGATCCTGCTGATCGGGGCGCTGGCGATCGGCGGCAGGGGTATCAACCTCGGGATCGACTTCACCTCAGGCACGCAGATCTCCGTCGGCCTGGAGCGCTCCGCCACCGTCAACGAGGTCAAAGCGGTGATGGCGGCGGTCGGTGAGGGCGACGCCACGATCCAGAAGGTGACGGGCAACAAGACGCTGGGCAGCAACGGCTTCCAGATCAGCTCGAAGTACCTCGACAAGGCGGAGGCCGACACCGTCCAGAACGACTTCCAGAACCGCTTCGGGATCGTCAGCAGCAAGGGCAGCCCCGACTACAACATCAACTCGGTCGGCCCGACGTTCGGCAGCCAGGTCGCGAAGAGCGCGATCATCGCGATCATCGCCTCGCTGGTCGTGATCTCCTGCTACATCGCGCTGCGATTCGACTGGAAGTTCGCGGTGCCGACGCTGATCGCGCTGATGCACGACCTGCTGATCACCAGCGGCGTGTACGCGCTGACGGGAAGGGTGGTGACGACCGACACCGTCGCGGCGCTGCTGACCATCTTGGGGTACTCGCTCTACGACACGATCATCGTGTTCGACCGTGTAAGGGAGAACATCCCGCGAATGCCGAGAGCTGCGTTCTCGCAGATCGTCAACCGCTCCATGTCCGAGGTGATCACCCGATCGCTGGCCACCACCTCGTGCACGCTGATCCCGATCCTCGCGCTGCTGCTGTTCGGCGGCGCGACGCTGAAGAACTTCGCGTTCGCGCTGCTGATCGGCGTCGCATCGGGCGCCTACTCATCGATCTTCATCGCCTCGCCGGTGCTGATGCACTGGAAGGAGCGCGAGCCCCACTACCGATCGCGCCGGGCGCACATCACAGCGGAGCTCGGGATGGTGCCTCCGTATGCAGACAGCGCGAGTGACATCGACACCGATAAGTCGCGCAGCCGCCGCAGCGGCCGGCTCACCCAGCCGCAGGCCGAGACGGTCTCCGCGGCCGAGTTCGAGCAGATGAAGCGCGAGCTGGGGATCGAGGAGGAGCCGCTGGTCGCGCGGAACCTCGACGCTCTCAAAACGGCTCGCACACGCGCCGGCGGACGAGGTCGCGGCAACGCCCGCCGCCGGCACCGGTACCGGCGCCAAGCGGCCGGTGCGTCAGACGAAGCAGACAAAGTCCCGCGGCACGCCGCAACGGCCGACCGGAACCCAGCCGCCCGCGTCGGCGCCGCCGCCGGCCGCGGCCCAGCCGCCGGCCGCCCCACCGCAGGACAGCGAGCTCGACGAGGTCGTGCCGGCGCCGGACATCGCCGAGAACGACGGCATGGTCCAGAACCCGGCCTCCCAGCGACCGAAGCCGCGGTCGCGCAACCGCCGGCACGGGAGGCGCTAGCGATGGGCATGCTCGCTTGGGTGATGATGGGCCTGGCGCTCTGGCATTTCACGATCTGGCTTCCGGACAAGTACTGGGGTGGGATCGTCGGGGCGTTCATCGGCTCGATCATCGGCGCGGTCCTGTTCGGCCTGATTGTCAACGGCTTCACGATCCCAGGGCGCCACGAGACGACGCTGCTGACCCCGATCGAGGCGATTCCAGGCGCGTTGATCGGGATGGCGCTGGTCTACTACGAGGGCGTCCGGCGCGAGCGCGCAGGCGAGGCCGGCAGCGTCGGCCTCGGCTGAGCCCGGGCGCGGCCTGCGGTTGCTGGTGACTCGCTGCACCATCAGGTCCTAAACTCCAGCGAATGGGACTCGTAGACGTCGCGCTAGGTCCGATCCGCTCCGTGATCGGAACGGCCGAGCACGAGGCTGAGCACGCGATGCCGGTCAGGGACATCGAGGAGATCCAGCAGCAGATCCTGGAGGGCGTCAACGCGATGCGACACGCCACGGAGTCGGTCGAGGCGCACATCGAGGTGGTCGAGGCGCTGGCGGCGGCGGTGCCGACGCTGACCGCGGCGGTGGTCTCGCTGACCGAGCAGCTGGGTCAGATCACCAGGGTGCTGGCGCCGGTGGCAGCGGTCGAACAGGACTTCGCGAAGACCGAGCAGGAGGTCGTCAGGGCGGAGCACGTGGCCTCAAGGCTCGGCGGCCTGTTCGGGCGCCACCCGACGGGCGACGCTCAGGCCGCTCAGCAGTCGCCCGGGCCGGCGGGCGAGCAGCCACCGGCGCGGTAGCGCGCGGTTCCGTCCCCGCCGCCGCCTACGCTGGCGGCGATGTCCGTTCTGAGTACAGTCGACCCGGCGGCAGTGGACGCGGCCGCGACCATGACCGCGGCGCCGGCGGCGCGACCCCCGGGCGCCGCCGAGCGGTCAAAACCGCTCACCCGGATCGAGCTTGCGCCGTACGACCTCGGATGCGCGCTGGCGCTGGAACGCGAGCTCGGTGTCAGCCACGTGCTCGCCCAGGTGCTCGTGCGCCGCGGCCACCGTAGCCCGGACGGCGTGCGGGCACTGCTCGCCGCCGATGAAGCGCACGATCCGTCGCAGTTCGCCGGGATCGATCAGGCGCTCGAGCTGATCCGCGGGCATATCGAAGCCGGGCAGCGGATCACCGTGCACGGCGATTACGACGTCGACGGCGTCTGCGCGACCGCGATCATGGTGCGGGCGCTGCGGAGCCTCGGCGCCGAGGTCGACTGGTTCCTGCCGGGCCGTGTGGATGACGGCTACGGGCTGTCGGCGGCGACCGTGGACCGGCTCGCGCAGCGCGGTACGCGGCTCCTGATCACAGTCGACTGCGGGATCACGGCTGTCGAGGAGGTTGCGGCCGCGCGACGTGCCGGGATCGAGGTGGTGATCAGCGACCACCACGCGCCGCGCGCCGACGGCGCGCTGCCCGACTGCCGGATCGTTCACCCCGCCGTCTGCGGCTATCCGTGTCCCGATCTGTGCGGGACGGCGGTCGCGTACAAGCTCGCGATCGCGCTGGGTGCATCCAGCGCGCAGGAGGACGTCGAGCTGGTCGCGCTGGCGACCGTCGCTGACCTGATGCCGCTGACGGGCGAGAACCGCCGGTTGGTGCGCGAGGGGCTCGCACAGCTCGCGGGCACCGCCAAGCCCGGGCTGCGCGCGCTGATGGAGGTGTCGAAGACCGATCCGAGCGCGCTCGACGCGCAGGCGCTGGGGTTCCGTCTCGGCCCGCGGATCAACGCCGCCGGCAGGCTGGCGCGCGCCGACGCCGGGCTCGAGCTGCTGCTCACCGAGGACGCCGAGCGCGCCCGTGAGATCGCCGCCGAGCTCGACGCCATCAACGCACAGCGGCGAGCGGTCGAGCAGTCGATCGGCTACCAGGCAGAGGCGTTGATTCGAGCACAGGGGGAGCGCAGCGCCTATGTGCTCGCGAGCGACGGCTGGCACCCCGGCGTGATCGGGATCGTCGCCTCACGCGTGGTCGAGCGCCACCACCGCCCCGCGATCCTGATCGCGCTTGACGGCGAGGCTCCGGCTCAGGGTTCCGGTCGCAGCATCCCCGGATTTGACCTGCTGGCGGCGCTGAACGCGTGCCCGGAGCATCTGCTGCGCCACGGCGGCCACCGTGCCGCTGCGGGTCTGAGCATCGCACCCGAGCGGATCGACGCATTTCGTGAGGCGATCGAGGCCCACGCCGATCGCGTGCTGAGCCCGGAGGTGCTCGAGCGCCGCGAGCGGGTGGACGCGGTCGCCTCAGGTGCGCAGCTGGGTCTCGGGCTGGCGGAGGAGCTGATCGCGCTCGAGCCGTGCGGGATCGGCAACCCGGCGGTCACGCTGCTGGTGCCGGGAGCTCGGTTCGAGGACGTCCGGCCGATCGGCGACGGCAGGCACGCCCGGTTCTCGGTCAGCTCGGGCGGCGCGCGCGCCAGCGCCGTCTCGTTCGGCTGTGACGGCCGGGTCGCCGGCAGGGACGGCGAGCCGCTCGACGCGACCTTCCGCCTGGATCGCAACGTCTGGCGCGGCGCGGTCGAGCCCCGGCTTGTGCTCCGTGAGTCGCGGCCGTGCGCGCCTCGTGGAATCGAGGTCGTGGGAGAGCCGCCCGAATACCTCGTGGCGGCGCTCTGGGAGCTTGACGAGTCGCTCGATCCGCCTGCCGCAGGGCCCGTGTCGGCGCTGCGGACGGTGCTCGACCGGCGCGGCGAGGGGCCGCTTGCGGTGCTCACCGACGCCTGCGCTGCGGCGCTCGGCGATCAGGGCCCGGGTCGCGGAACGAACGTGCTCGCGGTCTGCGCCGACGTGCAACGCCGGCTGCCCGGGCTCCGCGAGCGCAGCGGCGGCTTCGCGCTGGTCAGCCACGACGCGCTCGCACGAAGCCCAAGGCTGGCCGAGGCATATGACCATCTGGTGGTGCTCGATCCACCGACCGGCGGGCTCGCCGATCAGCTGATCCGGGCCGGCAGCGGCTACACCCATCTCTGCTGGGGTGCGGCTGAGCTACGCTTTGCAGAGCAGATGCACGAGCTGGAGTACGGACTCCGAACTTCGCTCGTCGCCCTCTACAGGAGCCTGAGGCTTCTGCGGAGGGTTGCCGGTGAGGAGCTCGAGCGCCTGCTTCGCGGAGATGGTCCGCATGACCGTCCGGCCCGTCTGGCCGGTCGTCTGGTCCGGGTCCTCGCGGAGTTGGAGCTCGTCAGCCTCGACCGGGATCTGCCGGCCCTGGCGATCGCGAGCGAGCAGCAGACCGAGCTCGAGCGCTCGCCGGCCTACAGGGTCTACGCACAGCGATATGAGGATGGAAGACGATTTCTGAACCGAGCGACACCCCGACGACGGGGCTGACGGATGCGCCCAACGGACACGTAGAGTCCGCGCCGAAGCCTACCCGGCGACGAAATCGGAAGGCGACCGCGATCGACACGAAGCGCGCGCCGGTCGACGGCGTCAAGCGCAATCGCGGGCGTGCGCAGGCGGTCGTCAAGCGCCCCGAGCTGACGACCGAGGAGCGCCGCCTGCTCAGCGACCTGTTCGCGATCGTCGAGGAGCATGCCGATCAGGCGGCGGTCGCGGTCGACCGTGAGCGCGTCGAGGAGGCGTTCGTGTACGCGTGCGTGCACCACGCCGATCAGCGCCGCCGTTCAGGCGAGGACTTCATCATCCACCCGGTCGGCGTCGCCAAGATCTGCGCCGGCATGCGGCTCGACACCGAGACGCTGTGCGCGGCGCTGCTGCACGACACGGTCGAGGACACGAGCGCGTCGCTGGCGGAGGTCGCGGCCGAGTTCGGCGAGGAGATCGCCGGCCTCGTCGACGGCGTCACGAAGCTGACCGGTCTGACCTTCCAGTCGCGCGACGAGGCACAGGCCGAGAACTACCGCAAGATGATGGTCGCGATGGCCTCGGATATCCGGGTCATCCTGATCAAGCTCGCCGACCGCCTGCACAACATGCGCACGATCGGCGCGATGCCGAAGCACAAGCAGATCGAGAAGTCGCGGGAGACGCTCGACATCTACGCGCCGATCGCCCACCGGCTCGGGATCCATGCGATCAAGTGGGAGCTGGAGGACCTCGCCTTCCAGACCCTGCACCCGCGCAAGTACAACGAGATCAAGGGTCTCGTCGCCCAGCAGCGGGAGGAGCGCGAGCGCTACGTCAACCAGGCGGGCGAATATCTCGGCGACGCGAGCTGGCGGTGCTCGGCGATCGAGGCCGAGATCTCGGGCCGCGCCAAGCACTTCTACTCGATCTACTCGAAGATGGCGAAGAAGGATCGGGAGTTCAACGAGATCTACGACCTGACGGCGATGCGCGTGATCGTCGAGTCGGTCAAGGACTGCTACGGCGCGGTCGGTGTGATCCACTCGCTCTGGAAGCCGCTGCCGGGGCGCTTCAAGGACTTCATCGCGATGCCGAAGTTCAACATGTACTCCGTCGTTGCACACGACCGTGATCGGTCCCGAGGGGCGGCCGCTGGAGATCCAGATCCGCACCCGCGAGATGCACGACCTCGCCGAGTACGGGATCGCCGCGCACTGGATGTACAAGGAGTCGGCGGTCGGCAAGAACGGGGACGCCGCGCGGCTGCGTGACCCCGAGGGCAAGCTGAAATGGGTGCGCTCGCTGGTCGACTGGCAGAAGGACATGTCGGACCCCAAGGAGTTCGTGGAGACGCTCAAGGTCGACCTGTTCGAGGACGACGTGTTCGTGTTCACCCCGAAGGGCGAGGTCAAGTCGCTCGCCGCCGGCGCGACCCCGCTGGACTTCGCCTACGAGATCCACACCGACGTCGGGCACCGTTGCGTCGGCGCGAAGGTGAACGGCAAGATCGTGCCGCTCTCCTACCAGCTGCGCTCCGGCGACATCGTCGAGGTGCTGACCTCCAAGCGCGACCGCGGCCCGTCACGTGACTGGCTGGCGCTGGTCAAGACGACCCGCGCGCGCAACAAGATCAAGGCGTGGTTCAAGGCCGAGTCGCGCAAGGACACCGAGCACACCGGCCGTGAGCTGCTCCAGGAGCAGCTGCGCAAGCAGGGCCTGCCGTCGCAGAAGATCGTCGCCTCGCCGCTGCTGGCCGACGTGATCCGGGAGATGGGCTTCCGCAAGGCGGAGGACTTCTACATCGCGCTGGGCGGGGCGAAGATCTCGCCCAAGACGGTCGTCGACCAAGGTGATGCAGCTGCTCAAGCAGGGCGAGGCCGCCGAGACCGAGCCGACGGCCGCCGACGACCTGCTGCAGACCAACCGCCGGCGATCGAGGCCGACGACATCCTCCACCCGGTACGGGATCGCCGTCGACGGGGTCGATGAGGTGATGCTGCGGATCGCGAAGTGCTGCCGCCCGGTACCCGGTGATCCGATCGTCGGCTACATCTCGCTCGGCCGTGGAATCACGATCCACCGTGAGGACTGCCCGAACGTCGCCGTGCTGCGGAAGGATCCGGAGCGGTTCACCGCGGTCTCCTGGGACGGGGACGCCGACACCTCGTTCCGCGTCGAGATCGAGGTGCATGGCTGGGACCGCCACCGGCTGCTCGAGGACATGTCGCGCACGTTCGCGGAGGCCGGGATCAACATCATCGAGGCCCGCTGCACGGTCAACCATCCGATGGTCCGCAACCAGTTCGTGGTCGAGGTGGGGGACACCCGCGCGCTTGACCAGGCGATCAACCGGCTGCGCAACATCGACGCCGTGTTCGACGCGTTCCGGGTCACGCCGGGAACCAGCTCGATGTAGCAGGGGAGCGGCCGGTGCGGTGTCGGCGCGGGCGCTCAGCGCTCGGGGCCGTCGCGAGCGGCGCCGCGGGTGGTTCGGGCACTCGAGCTGGTGGGCGCCGGGAGTGCAGCGGGCGGGGCGATCCGCACTCTCCTTGTCAGCGCATCGGGGACCTTCGTGATCACCACCGCCTCGCCGGTCCGCAACGTGCGGATCTGATCGGGCTCGATCAGGTGGGCATCGACCGCCCGCAGCGTTCCCCGGCTGGTGTCCGGCATACCGAGCCAGCCACCGCGCACCTGGTAGGAACGCTCCCAGCGGCTGACCGTGCCGGCCATCCGGGCCAGCGCCTGAGCCGACTCGGGCACCTCCTGGCGGTGGGCGATCTTGAGTGCGGTATTGCCGAGCACCTGGTCACGGAGTCCGCGTGCCGCCCGGTCAAGGTCGGCCAGTTCCTGCGTGGCGAGCAGGACGCTGACGCCCGATTCCCGCCCGCGGGCGAGTAGCGAGATGACGTTGTCGGAGCCAAGCGCCGAGAACTCGTCGATCCCGACGACCGCCTGCGCGCGCGCCTGCGCCGGCACTGCCAAACGGTGACCGACGGCCGTTACGAGGTCCTGCACGGCGAGCGTGCCGAGCTGAGCCGCGAGCTTGCCGTAGGTGCTCGAATTGAGGCTGAAGAGGACCACGTCGCCGCCAGACAGCGCGGCTCGAAGATCGATGCCGCCGCGGTCACTGCGGTTGAGAAACGCTCCCGTGTGCGACTCGGTGACGATCGCCAACCGCGATGCCAGCCCGCGGATCGCGCTCTGCTGATCGGCGGTCAACGCCGCCAGGTAGTCAAGGACGTATTCGGTGCGCTCAGGCGGGAGCCGGCGGGTGAGCGCGCTGAGGCGCTTGGGCTCCAGCATCGAGACGACGCCGGCAAGCGTCGGTGGGTGCGCTGGATCGGACTCGATCATCACCTGCAGCGCCAGCTGAACGTAGCGCTCGGCGGCGCGCTGGAAGTGGGGTTCGGTGAACCGCTCAGTCGCGATCAGCTTGTCCTTGAGCTCCGTGGCGTTCCCGTGCGCCAGGGGATTCCACTGCTCAGGGCCGTCGGGACTCCACACGCGAAGGCGCCGGCCGGCCACGTTCGCGGCGAGCTCCAGCTGGCGCGTGAACGCCGGCGAGCCCTTGAGGTCGATCGCGACGACCGGCAGTCCACGACCTATGTGCGCGGTCAGGATCGTCAGCAGCGTCGTCGACTTGCCGGCACCGCTGGCGCCGAGGATCAGGCCGTGTGCCGACAGCTCCCGTTCGCCGAGCAGCACGTGCCTTCCGGACGGCTCGACGCCGAGCACGATCGCGCCTGGCGCCCTGACGGCATCCCTGCGCCGCCACCAAGCGGCGGCAGCGGCCTGCCGTCGTCCGCGCGTCAGGGCAATCGCGGCCCGCCCGCTGATCAGCAATGCGGCCACGCCCAGCAGCGCCGGCTGGGGGAGCGTCAGCAGCGCGAGGAAGATCACCGGCAACCACCAGCGCAAGCGGGCGAGCGCCGGCGGCGGCGAGCCGCCGCGGATCCGCTTCATCGAGCGTCCCCCAGCGCGGTACCCGCCTGTGGGCCGCCGGTCGGTGCGCAACCGAGCCGGGCAGCCCGCGTCTGGGGGCGCAGGCCGAGTGTCCTGCGGTGATCTGGCGCACCCTGCGGCGGGCCGGCAAGCGCCTGTACGTGGACCAGCTCGCCGATCCCGGCGGTTCGTGCCGCCTGCTCGATCCGCCGCCCGAGCGGGCGGTCGGCGACCAGGTAGAGGATCGCGTCGATCCGGCGATCCGCGGCGTAGGACTGCATGATTCGCTCCAGGCGCCGGCGGCCCTTGCCGGTCAGCTCGAGCTCGATCGCGATCCGCTTGCCGGAGGGTGTCCTCAGCAGCAGGTCCGGATAGTGCAGGCGCCGGCCCCCGTGCGCACCAACCTCGCCCAGCCCGACCCCGATCGCCGCCCCCTCGCGGTCCGCGCGAGCGTCGTGGGAGCGCATCTCGCGTTCGGAGTGCAGCTCCCGGAGCGGGCCGAAGGTCCCAGAACGGGCCGCAAGCGACAGCCATCCGAGGCCGACGTCGTGCTGGTAGCAGGCGAGGTCCAGCTTCGGTGCGGGGAGCCGCGATCCGATCGCGCCGAGACCGCGGGCGGTGATCCGGCAGGCAGGCTCCTGCCGCGCGAAGATTCGCTCGCGGTGCGCGTATCCGCCGGCGTCAAGGTTGCGCAGGAGCTGTCGGGCGACCCTCGCGGAGACCTTGAGGAGCGCCTGCGCCTGCGGCGCCACGACGACTCGCTGAGACGCGAGAAACGCCAGGAGGAGCCGATCGCGATCGGTCAGCGGCGAGGCCCGGGCCCGCTTCGGGGGTTGTGTCGCCGCCACACTCCATAGAGGCCGCCGGAGGCTGATTCTCGCCCCCCGCCGCTCGCCGCCTGCTCGCAGTGGTCGCGAGGGGTGTCGCCGCTCGCTTGAAGCCGCCGGCCGTCGGTCAGAGGCCGGGGTGCGGCAGCGAGCTCGTGTTGACGACCTCGAAGTCGCTGCCGGTGAGCTCGTCGAGCAGGTGCAGCGCGCTGTTGTTCCAGTGTGCGTTGGGCGCGCCCGAGATGTACCAGGATGAGCCGTTGTCGGCGAGAATCATCCCGTAGGTCTTGAGTGCCTGTGCGACGACGCGAGCCTGGTAGGGGAGGCCCGTGATCCTGACCGACGCCTTCAGTCGCACGCGCATCCCCATTGGCGGCAGCCACCGGCCCGAGCAGGTGGAGGCGTCGTGACGCGCCGGGTACACGTAGCGGGCGGCGGTACATGGCGCCGTGAACCGCAGCGCGTGGTCGATCACGCCTGCCGCGACCTCGTTGTAGCGGGCCAGCCCAGGCAGGATCGGCAGTCCGGCGGCGTCGGCGGAGGTCCAGCCGGCCGGGCGCAGCCTGTCGGAGCGGAGGTTGAAGATCGCACCCGATCCGGCCGACCACCAGCGTCCGTGGTCACGGGGGTAGGCGTCCCACAGCTCGTAGTCGGTGCAGGTCGCGCTGTCGACGACGATCACGTGGCGGTCGCCGGTGCCGTTGGCCCCGCCCTCGATCGCGACGTCGGGCGGGATCGGATACCGGCCGTGGTCTGACTCGGAGGCGTACATGAAGTGAACCGGCACCTTCTTCGTCGAACCCGGCACGACCGTGTACGGGATGCCGTTCGGAGCGCCGTCCCAGACGGTCCCGAAGTCCGGGTGCACCGGCAGGTTGTCGCCGATGCTCGCGATGTAGCGAGCGGAGTTGTTCGCGACCGGGAGCTGGTTCACGCGCTGGTTCCACGGATTGTCCGCTGGGAACACCGGGCAGCTGGGCGCGCCCGGCAGCGCACCCGGCAGCGGACTGGCGAGCACCAGCGCGGGTATCACCACCGCCGTGATCAGCGCCGCCGAGATCAGCAGCGTCCTGAATGCGGGCATCCGCTCATCGTAGTTGCCCGCGAGGCGTCGCTCGCATCCGGCGGTCCCGTCTTGACGAGCGACCTGCACGGCCTATAGCGTGTCCGTCAGGCCGGTTTGCCCGATCAGGGGAGCAGCACGTTGAGCGCAGGCGTCGACGGACACGTTGCAGGCGCCCGTCCACGTGCGACCGGCCGCGGGTTTGAGCTGAGCTGCGGGCTCGCCGCGCTCGCGCTGATGGCGACGGCGCTGATCTTCGCCGTGCCTCGCATCATCGAGATCAACGGCAGTGCCCCGCCGGTCGTTTCGAGTCAGCGAGTACATCGGTTTTCGGCGGCGTCGGCGGCGCGGCCGTTGTCTGCGGGCGCACGGACTCAGATCGGCTCGGCGCTCGGTGCGAGTCTGTCGGCCTATCCCGCCGAACGCGCAGGCCGGGGTTGGAGGCTCGCGGGCGATGGGCTTCGGGCCCACGTCGGCTTGCGTGATCTCACGGTCGGAGCGGTCGATGGCTCTCTGTCCCTTCGCCTGACGGGCATCGGATCGGGGGCGACCCTGCGGTCCGTCGGCTCCGTGCGCTCGATCGAGGCCCGGGGCAACCGCGTGACGCTCGTCCGCGCCCGAGTCCGTGAGTGGTACGCGGCCGGTCCACTCGGGGTCGAGCAGGGATTCACGGTCCCGGCTCGCCCGGTCGGCGGGCCGGGCAGGCTGACGCTGGCCCTTCAAGCCGGCGGCTCGCTGCGGGCGATCACATCGGGTGGCGCGATCACGTTCCTCACGCGCCGTGACCGTATCGCGCTCCGCTACGGCGGCCTGGTCGCGCTCGACGCCGCCGGGCGACCGCTCGCGAGCGGGATCACGCTGCGGGGAAGCAGGATCCGGCTGTGGGTCGACACGCGTCACGCGAGATACCCGGTGCGGATCGACCCGCTGTTGCAGATCGGCTCAAAGCTCGCGCCCGACACGACGACCGACGGGCTCTTCGGCTCGAGTGTCGCGGTGTCATCGAACGGGACCGTGGCCGTGATCGGCAGCCCAGGGGACGGGGGTGGCGCCGGCGGCGCCTGGGTGTTCGACAACACCGGCGGCGTCTGGACGCAGGTCGGCCCGGAGCTCGTAGGCGACTGCGCGAGCTCGTGCGCGAATCAGGGGACGGGTGAGACAAGCGGCGGCGCTTTCGGCTCGAGCGTCGCGATCTCAGGCGACGGTAACACGGTTGCGATCGGCGCACCGGATGACGGCGCCGGCGGTACCGATGTGTCGACCGGTCACGGAGGCGTGTGGGTGTTCGTCCGCTCCGGAAATGTGTTCACGCAGCAGGCGGCGCTCGTAGGCGACTGCACGAGCTCGTGCGAGCACGAGGGGACCGGCGAGGTCGGCACCGGGAACCTTGGGGCGAGCGTGGCGCTGTCCGCGAGCGGCGACACGCTGCTGGCCGGCGCTCCCGGGAACGGGGCGTCAACGACGACAGAGACGCCCGAGACCGGTGCGGCGTGGGTGTTCACGCGGAGCAGCGGATCGTGGTCCCAGCAGGCAGAGCTGACCGGGTCCGGAGAATTGGGCAAGGGCGGGTTCGGGACGAGCGTCGCGGTCGCCTCCGACGGTGACAGCGCCGTGATCGGGGCGCCTGACGACACGTCCGGCGACGGAGCGGCGTGGTTCTACACGCGCAGCGCCGCCGGCACCTGGTCGGCACAGGGGAGCGCCCTCGCCAACCCTGCGCCGAAGACCTACGCGACCAACTTCGGAGCGAGCGTCGCGCTCGCAGGCGACAGCACAGCGCTGATCGGCGTTCCGGCGGACAGCTCCGGCGACGGCGGCGCCTACGCGTTCACCCAATCGGGCGGAAGCTGGACGAAGGAGGGACCCGAGCTGACCCCGGCGAGCGGATCCGACGGGGCATTCGGTTCGAGCGTCGCGCTCTCCTCCGACGGCACAACCGCTCTGATCGGAAGCCCGGCCGGCGCCGGGGCCGTCGGGGTTGCGGGCACCGGCAGCGCGCAACTTTTCGACGAGTCCGGCGGGACATGGGCCGTCAGTTCACCGTTCGTCGGCGCCTGTGTGGGTAACGCGCAGATCTGCGCGAACACCGGCCACGGCGAACTCGGCGCCGGAATGTTCGGATCTGCTGTGGCGATCGCCGCCGACGCCTCCAGCGTGCTGATCGGGGGACCGGATGACGGCGCCTCGAGCTCCGACCTCGGGGCGGCGTGGTCGTTCGGTCCTGGCAGGCCGGTGGATATCGGCGGCGTCGGCGATCTACCCGGGATCACCGGGTCGCTGGCCGTCGGCGGCGCGTTGAGCTGTTCGAACGGTGTATGGACCAACAGCCCGACCGGTTATGCGTACCAGTGGAGCCGCGACGGGACGGCGATCACCGGGGCGACGGGCAGCACGTACACGGTCACCGCCGGCGACCAGGGGCACAAGCTGACGTGCACAGTCACCGCCCTGAATGTCGACGGCACCGGGACCGCGACGAGCCTGGAGGCGCTCGTCGCCAACAGTGGCCTGACGATCAGCCCGAACACGGATCCGCTGCTGGCCGGGCAGCAGATCTCCGCGACGATGACGCCGCCGGCCCAGTATGCGAGTGGCTCCGCGTTGACCTACGCGTGGGGGTTCGGGGACGGGAGCGCCGCGCCCGGGTCCAGCCCGACCATCAAGCACGCGTTCAGCCACGCCGGCGTGTTCACGATCAGCGTCTCGGTGAGCGACGCCGGCAGTGTGATCTCGCACGCGACCGAGAACGTCGTGGTCGTCTACACGCAGCCGCCGACCGCTTCGTTCACGATCCTCCGCGCACCGGTATCCAGTAGCAATCGGGCGGCGTCGACCGATGTGACCTCGCCGGTGACGGTCGTCCCGCAGGCGTCGCTGCCGCAGGAGAGCGCGACCTCGTCGGATTCGATCGTGCGTGAGGACTTCTGGCTCGGCGGTGACCGCCCACCGGACCCGCCGGACATCACCTGCTTCACCGACGGAGTCTGCGCCCACTACACCGGTTCGGCGCTCGTCCCGCTGACGGGCCTGGGCGAGGGCTTTCCCGGTGAGTTCTCGACGGTCCCCGGCGAGACCGATCTCGGCACCGGACCGCTCTCAAGCGGTGGCGGGAAGTGCGTCTACAGCTTCTCCTCGGGCTTCGGACCACCGCACTACATCAACCTCTGCAAGGGAACGCCCACGTACTCGCCGACGGGTGGGTTCGAGTCGTTCTCGATCAACTTCTGGAACGCGGCGCTCGCTCAGATCGGCAACTCGAGCGCCGGCTTCGCCTCGACCCCGCAGACGCCGACGCTGCCGGGGACGGCGTGTGACGCCGGCGGCTGCGAGCTCTACACGGGCCCGGTCGGCTACACGCCGCTGGCCGATGTCGATCTTGACTCGATCGACGGCTACCAGGGTGAGCAGGGGATCCCGTACGGCGGCTGTCTGCCCGGGTACAGCTACCCCGAGTTCGGCGTCACCGATCCGTACGAGACCAACTTCTGCGACACCGTCACGAGCCTCAGCGGACCGCTCGAGCTGCAGGTCCCGAACGAGCACGAGTCCTCCGGGTACAACAACATCAACACCGTGCGGTTCGGCCCCTACGACCTCTCCCAGCACGGCGTCGACAGCGTCCAGCAGCTCGAGGACCAGTGGAACTTCCTCTACAACTACGCTACCGTCGTCGGAGTCGATACCCCGCTCGCTGATCAAACCGGCCCGGCGACCGGGGCGACCGCTGGGACGCACGGCTCGGTGAATCCGCGCCAGATCACGATGGTCGCCTACGACGCCGAGGGCGTGGCGTCGGCGCCCGTCACCCAGAACGTGCCGCTGACGGCGCCGAGCAGCCCGCAGCTGAGCTTCTGCATGGAGGATCTGAGCAGCCACAGCCAGTGCGTCACGACACCGCAACGGGGCGAGACCGAGCCATTCTCGATCACGGCCGGCGACACGCTGAAGTTCAACCTCAACCCCGCTCCCAATACGCAGGACCCGATCCTGTATTACGCGATCTCGGTCGGCCAGCCGAACACCGCCAACGTCACGCTGCCGGCTGTTGCCGGTGGCGGCAGCACCTCGGATTGCAACTGGCCCTCTGGTGTCGGTTCGTGGGTACTGCCGGCAACGAGCTTCCCGCCATCCCAGACGACGGGCGACCCGAACAACGTCGCCGGTAGCAGCAACTCGGGCGGCGTGCAGCGCACCAATCTGGGATTTCCGACGGGACCGCCCGACCCTCACCGGGTGGGCGCCGCCGGCGGCCGCAGCGCCCCCTCGATCACGCCCGTCCCGGACTTCGGCGGTCTCGAGGACGGCGCCTTCCCGCTGCATGACTGCCAGGGGTACGCGGACCGGACCGTCAATGCCTCCGCCTCGCCGGCGCCGCTACCGAAGAGCGGCCCGAACTCCCCTCTTCAGAGCGCCCGCGACGCGGCAGCAGGCCGCGACGGCAGCGCCCACCAGCTCGGCCATCAGTCCGCCTCGCAGGGCGCCGTCACCAACCCATCGAGCGGTATCGCCGAGCCGGTGCTGATCACGACCAACCCGGATGACCTTGAGTTCAAGCTTCCGCAGGGCACCTCGTCGGTGTCGATCGCCGCCTATGACGAGGCCGGGCTCGGCGCGGTCACACGGATCGATGGGCTCGTCGCCGAGCCCCCGCAGCGGCCCGGGCCCTGCGAGACCGTCCGCTCGGCGACGATCGACATCGGTGGACACTCGCTCGCCTTCTCCGGCAACTGCATGACCGTGATCGACGGCGCCAACGACAACCCCGTTGTCTACGCGACGAAATCGGTGATGGACATCAGCGGGATCCCGATCGCGCCGGCGCCGGGAGACGCGATCGTGATCCAAACGAACACCAGCCCGAACCAGTTCTATGTCGCACCGTGCTCGATCCGGGTCAACGATCTGACGAGCGGCGCCAATCCCTGCCCGAGCGGGCATAACGGCGACCTCTACCTCGCGCTCGGCGGCGGCTCGAACGGGGCGCCCGGTCTGGCCTACATCAGCGGCCTCACGACCTCAGAGGCGCAGACGTACTTCGACCCGCAGACCAGCGGGCCGCTCCCCAAGATCGGCGGCGGGATCCCGAAGGACACCGAGACCGGCTGCTCCATCTACGGGCCCGGCCTGTCCTGGTCCCGCACGCCCGGGGCCACCTACGACGGCTTCACCGTCGTCACCGACCCGTGCTTCGACCTCTCCAGCACCGGCCACAGCCGCGTCGCGTTCTGGGACTCGCTGCCGCCCGGCTTCGGCAACGGCGCGAGCACCCAGCCGGCCAGCTCACAGGTGATCCTGTACGGGAGCGATGTCCCAGCGGTGACCGATCTCAGCAGCCACTCGTTCGCGAACGTAGCACGTGGACACCACCCCAAGCCCGTGATCGCCGGCAGCTTCCCGACGCTGCCGGCGCGGTTCTCCAGCGACAGCGAGACCCTGCCCGGCTACCCGAAGCTGCCGAGCTGTCCGCCATCCACGAACCTCAAGAGCGGCCTGACGATTCCACAGGACACGGACATGGGGCCGATCAGCCTCCCCGCCGGCGCATCGTTCTGCTACGTCCAGAAGACCGGCGATTTCATCGGCTCCGTCGACGTCAAGTTCCCGGATGACCTGCCGCTGCCGATCAACAAGGTCAAGATCGGCATCGAGATCGGACACGGTCGCCTGATCGACGCGGGCGGCGAGGTCTCATCCGGCACCGGCATCGATCTGCCGCCGACGCCGGTGCTGCTGAAGGACCTGAAGTTCGACATCCAAACCGATCCGACCGTTGTCGCCGGCGCGATCACGGCGGCGGTCGCGGACATCATCAACATCACCGGTGGCGTGATCGTCGACGCCTACCACCACAGTGCGACGACACCCGAGGTATCCGTCGAGGGCAACGCCGACATCGAGGGGATCCAGTTCGGGAACTTCGCGATCGACTTCACCCCGCAGGGGATCGGCATGCACGTGACGATCAGCAAGGACTTCGGGGTCGGCTCGATCGACATCAAGGTCCAGGGCGCGGTCGGTACCAACGGCGACTTCTACCTGACCGGCGGCGGCCACGCCTGCCTCTGGTACTGCCTCGGCGTCAACGGGCTGGTCTCGAGCTACGGCCTTGCCGCCTGTGGTTCGATCAGCCTCCTCTCGTTCACGTTCTCCGGCGGTCTCGGGGTCGCCTGGCAGGGCCCCGACACGGGCGTCCATGCGTTCCTCGGCTGCGACCTGCAGCCCTACATCCCGCCGTCGCTCTCCGATATACCGGGTCAGGCCACAGATCGCGCCGGGCCGCTGCGAACTGCGCTCAGCCACCCGACGACGCTGCCGGTGCTCGCCCCCGGCTCGAGCCCGTCCTGCAACGCCGCCTCGGACCCGATCCAGCCCGCCGGGTGCCTGAAACTCCACCAGAGCGGGATGTGCCCGCTCGCGCACCCGAAGCAGGCGGGGTGCACGAGCGCGGTCGTCGCCGTGCAGGTCCACTCACTCGTCAGCCAGGAGGCGCCCGGCGGCACGCCGCTCGTCACTTTGACCGGGCCCGGCGGCGACACGCGGACGCTGACGACGCCGACACAGCCCGGGTACTACGGACTCGACGGCACGGCACCGATCAGCGGCGGGACGAGCAATCCCGGGCAGACCATGGAGGAGAGCGCGCTGATCGATCAGAACCCCGTGCCGGCGGATGACCTCGTCTCGACGAGCAGCGCGTACTGTGCGGCGGACGCCGGTGCGACCTTCAGCCCCACCGCAAGTTCGTGCCCGAAGGTGACCACGACGACGGTCTTCGTTGAGGATCCCGGACCGGGCGAGTGGAGGCTGGGCGTTGATAGCGGGTCGCCGCCGGTCATCGATTACGCCGTCAGCCAGCAGCAGCCGCCGGTCAGTCCGGCGCAGTTCCACCCCGCCGTCAGCCTGGCATCGATCACCGGGCACGGGACCGATTACACAGTCAGGATCGGGCGTCATACTTTCCCGAGCTCGATGATCAACGGCGGCCATCTGCTGATCGCTCCGTCGCTGATGCGCACGACGGAACTCGCCGGCCTCGCCCGTGCCGGCGCTCTCAAGGTCGATCAGACGGTCGCCGGCCTGCACGAGACCGCGGGTGATCTCGACGTGCCAGGGGTCGACCTCCCCAGCCTGCGCGGACTGATCCTCAAGCTCCCGGACAGCTTCCACGGAACGGCGACGATCCTCGACGAGGGGACCGCCGACGGGCAGCCCGCGAGCCAGGTCCTGACACCAGCGCTGGGCACTGGAAGTCTCCCCAAAGCCGGCCTGCCGGTCGTATTCGAGCCGATGCTGGATGCCGGCGCTCACCAGCGACTGGTTGCGTTCCTGTCGGACAGTGACGGCATTCCGAGCAGGGTGCTGACGCTCTCGTCTTTCAGGGCGCCGGCCGCTGACGCGCCGTCAAAGCCGAAGATCATCAAGGCCGAGCATGTCGGCAACAGCCTGGAGGTGTACTTCGGGGTGGGCGATGCATCGGTCTCAAACGGCGTCAATCTCGCGCTCACGGAGCCCAACGGCGTAGCGTTCCAGCAGACCTTCACGGGTCCGCAACTGCACGCGCTTGGAGCGCTGCACGGCATCGGCCTGGCGCGGCAGGCAGGCGAGTACATGGTCACGATCGCGGACGTCGACCCGTCCATGTCGGTCAGGGTCGTGCTCGACACCGTCAACGACGGTCTGCTCAGCCGGCCGAGCCGGATCGTCGCAGCGCGTGCCTCCGTGCAGGCGCTCAGCTTCTCCCGGCTTCGTCTGCTGATAGCCCACCGGCTCGGGCTCGTCTTCCACCGGCACCGGCACCGGCACGCCGCAGGCGATTCAAACGACCTGCGCGGCGGGTCGGCATACGTCCTTGAGCCGATCCGCTGAACCGATCCGCTGAGGCGGTGGCGGTCAGGCGAGAACCGTGAGGCCTCTCGGAACGATCGAGAACTCGGCGGTCTGATGGTCGCCGATGTGATCGCCGTCGACCTGCACCGGCAGCGCGCGCTCGTCACGCGAACGCGCTGTGAACTCCTTGACGGCCGAGAACGCGTGGATCTGGCGGTGGTCGGAGACTCGTGCGCTGGACGAAAGCGCTCGCCACGCGATCGTCGGTACGTCGAGCGGGCTGGTGCGCTTCAGGACGGCGCCGGCGAGATCGCCGCTGTCGAGCGTGGCGCCCTGCGCGACCTGCACGGCGCGCTCGCCGAAGTACGTGTACTGCTCGGCGTTCTGCACCACGACGGTCACCCCGCCGACGACCTCCTCGCCGAACTGAACCTCGAGCGCCGGCGGCCTGATCAGGTATCGGCGAGCGAACGTGCCGGTCGCCGTGACGGCGTAGTAGTACTCGCGGCCACGGGCCTTCAGCCCGGGATGCGCATCGACCTTGGCGACGACGCTGGCGTCGAGACCGACACCGGCTGAGAACAGGAAGTGGCGGCCGTTTACGCGACCGAGGTCGACCGTCCGTGGCTGCCAGTCGTCGGCCAGCCCGAGCAGATGCTCGGTCGCATCGACGACATCGCTCGGGATACCGAGGATCCGGCAGTAGACGTTCGCGCGGCCCCCGGGCAGGCAGCTGAGCGGCGTGTCGGAACCGACGAGCCCGTTCGCCGCCTCGTTCAGGGTGCCATCACCGCCGAATGCGACGACGACGTCATAGCCCTCTCGGGCCGCGTTGCGGCAGATCTCGGTCGCGTGATTGCGCCGCTCGGTGTCGACCGCGTCGACGAGGTAACGGCCCCTGAGCGCATATACGACCAGATTTCTCAACCGGTCCGAGACGGTCGTCGCGTACGGATTGACGATGATCAGCATTCGCTTGCTGGGCGTGTGATCCTGCAAGCTCAGCTCGGACTCGAGGCGCTGTTGCGGCGCGGGCGAGGTTGTGCTCATCTGCGGTGTCCTGAACACCGCTTGGTGCGATGCGTTACAAGAAGGCTCACTGATCGGGCTGAAGGCTGCGGGACAACGGTCGAAACACGGTCTATAATGACGTGCACATAGCAGTACGCATCCAGAGGGGTGGAGGGAATGGCCCTACGAAACCCCGGCAACCTCCCGAAAGGGAACGGTGCCAATTCCATCAGGCTCCAACAAACGGCCTGGGAGATGTGGATAAGGCGGTTTCCGGACCTCTGACCACTGAACCCGGCGGAGGTTTTTTCATATGCCGCCAGAATCGCTTCGATGCAAGGAATGCAGTAGCACCTATCCGCTGGACGCTCGGTACGTCTGCGAACAGTGCTTCGGTCCGTTGGAGGTCGCCTACGCGGCCCGAACGGATGCCGACCCCGCCACGCTGCGACGACGTATCCAGGCCGGGCCCCACTCGATCTGGCGCTACTCGGACTTCCTCCCGGTGGCGCCCACCAAATACGCGTTGCCGGCAGGCTGGACCCCGCTGCTGCGCGCCGACCGCCTGGCGGAGGCCCTCGGGATCGGCGAGCTGTGGGTCAAGAACGATGCCGCGAACCCGACGCACTCGTTCAAGGACCGGGTGGTGTCGGTCGCGCTCGCACGCGCGCAGGAACTCGGCTTCACGACGATCGCGTGTGCCTCGACCGGCAACCTCGCCAACGCCGTCGCCGCCCACGCCGCCGCCGCCGGTCTGGAGTCGTACGTGTTCATCCCGTCCGACCTCGAGGAGCAGAAGGTGCTGGCGACGGGTGTCTACGGCACGAACCTGGTGTCGGTGCGAGGCAACTACGACGACGTCAATCGGCTGTGCACGGAGCTCTCAGGAGATCACGACTGGGCGTTCGTGAACATCAACATGCGGCCGTACTACGCCGAGGGATCAAAGACGCTCGCGTTCGAGATCGCCGAACAGCTCGGCTTCGAGCTCCCCGACCGGATCGTCTGCCCGATCGCGTCCGGGTCGCTGTTCACGAAGATCGCACGCGGCTTCGACGAGTGGATCGAACTGGGCCTGCTGTCCGGGAAAACGCCCACGTTCAACGGTGCGCAGGCGGCAGGCTGCTCGCCGGTGGCGAGTGCGTTCGAGGCCGGACAGGACTTCTGCCGCCCGGTCAAACCGGACACGATCGCGAAGTCACTGGCGATCGGCAACCCGGCCGACGGCCCGTATGCGCTCGATCTCGCGCGGCGCACCGGTGGGGCGATCGACAGCGTCACCGATGATCAGATCCGTGAGGGGATCAGCCTGCTGGCGCGGACCACGGGGATCTTCACCGAGACGGCCGGCGGCGTCACGATCGCCGTGCTGCGCAAGCTCGCGCAGCGTGGCGACATCGATCGCTCCGAGCGCGTCGTCGCGGTGATCACGGGTGAGGGTCTGAAGACGCTCGAATGCGCCCGGGGGACGTTCGAGGCGTGGGAGATCGAGGCGACCACGACTGCGTTCGAGCAGGCGCGAGACCGCGTTGCGGTCGCGGCCTGAGGATCTGAGACGATGCCAGTCACAATCAAGATCCCGACCCAGCTCCGCGCGGCCACGGAGGGCGAGCCGACTGCGTCGGTCGCCGGCGAGACCGTCGGCGAGGCGCTCGACTCGCTCTATGAGCGCTACTCCGAACTGCGCAGCCGGATTGCCGACGACGGCGGCCTGCGGCGATTCGTCAACGTCTACGTCGGCGGCGAGGACATTCGTTTCCTCGACGGCCTCGCCACGCCCGTCAAGGACGGCGACGAGATCACGATCCTGCCTGCGGTCGCCGGGGGCTGATACACCGGGCCGGGCAGGATGCCCGGCCGTGGAAGCTGCCGCGCGAGCTGAGCGTTCTCCCGTCATTCACGGAGCGATGCGCGCGCGGCCCGAAGCCGGATGCGGTCTCTGACGCACGGCCTGAGGTGCAGGTCTGGCACCATGGGACGCCGGGCGCCGCTCCGGCGACCCCGATTCCTCTGATGGCCACCGTCGAATCCACACCTCCGCTGACGCCGCTGACGCGGGTCCCGCAGATCCGCGATTACAAAGCGCCGGGCTGGTTCGACCGTCTGCCGAATTGGCTCGGGACGGGCGCCGTGCTGGTGGTGTTGATCGCGATCTCGGCGTTCATCCGCAGCCGTGACATCGGCGGGCAGTACTGGTCCGATGAGGCCAACACGATCGGGATCGCATCGCATTCGCTTGGGGCGATCCCCGGGATTCTGCGCCAGGGTGGGGGCGCGCCGCTCTACTACTACCTGCTGCACTTCTGGATGCTCGCATTCGGCGCCACGGAGTCCGCGACGCACGGCCTTTCGCTGCTGTTCGGCCTGATCAGCATCCCGGTCGCGATGTGGGCGGGCTGGAGTCTGTTCGGCCGCCGCGCGGGCTACATGGCGGCCACGCTGTTCGCGTTCAACTCGTTCCTGACCGAATACGCCGCCGAGACACGCATGTATGAGCTGCTGGCGCTGCTCGGGTTGATCGCCGTGACGAGCTTCCTGCATGCGTTCGTCTTCCGCCGCCGGGGCTACATGTGGCTGTTTGCGGCCTGCCTTGCCCTGATGCTCTACGCCGACGCCGCTGGGCTGTGGTTCTTCGGTGCCACCGCCGTCGCGCTGGTCCCGGCATACCTGAGGTCCGATGATCGCGCCGGCGTGCTGCGTGACGGACTGATCGCCTTTGCCGCTGTCGCGATCGTCTATCTGCCGTGGGTGCCGACGCTGATCCACCAGGCCGGCAGCGCGACCGCGCCATGGGATTACGCGCCCGTGCCGGGCCTGAACTTCCCGCGCTCGCTGCTCGGCACCGACCGGGTGGACGCCGTCTTCGCGATCGCGGTCACGGTCGGCTGTGTTCCTCTGCTGATGCGCGAGCGGCGCCAGTCCCGCGATGCGACCTCGGTGCTCGTGCTCGTGGTCATCTCCGTGGCCGCGGTCCTGCTGGTGCTGCTCGGCTCGCTGCTCGCGCCGACCTGGCTGGCGCGGTACTTCGCGCCGCTGGTTGGCGTGCTGCTGCTGCTGGTGACGTTCGCATCTGCGCGCTCGGGATGGGTCGGTCTGGCGGCGATCATCGCGTCCTGTGCGTTCCTCGCCAACGCCGCCTCGTTCGTGCCGCAGTACAAGAGCGATATGCGCGATATCTCGGGGGAGCTTCAGGGATACATGCGTCGTGGTGATCTCGTGGTGGTCGCGCAACCTGAACAGGCTCCGCTCGCCTGGTACTACCTGCCCGCCGGCCTGCGCTACGCGACGACGCTCGGGCCCGACCCGCACCCGACCTACATGAACTGGGACGATGCCGACCGGCGGCTGCTCGATGCCGATCCGAAGGCGCTCGTCTCACAGCTGATCGGCTCGCTCGCTCCCGGCCAGCGGCTGCTCTACATCCGGCCGCTGACGGAGGGTCAGATCGCCTGGTCAAGCAGCTGGGCATCGCTGGTCAGGCGCCGCGCTGCGCAATGGGGACGGCTGCTGTCGTCCGCGCCGGACCTCACCCGCATCCCCGGGGCGTGGGCTCCGCACAACTACCGCGGCTCGTGCTGCGTTGCGAGCAGCGCCTACGTGTTCACGAAGCGGTGATGATGCTGAGGCCACCTTCGGTGCCCCAGGCCGGATCGGCAGCGTGATCCTCGGACCGGCGGGGCCCGACTACGCGACGTGGTGTAATGACTGCAGGTGCCAGATCCCGGCTCACAAGATCAGGGCGGCGACCGAAGCAGGATTCGCCGGGGCGTCCTGACTGCGTTCGCACTGCTGATTCCGCTCGCCGCGATCCTCGTGGGGATCGTCCTGACCAATCAGGCGCCGGTTCAGCCCAAGCCGGTGGTCGTTCTGCATGTGGTTCCGAGTCGCGCCGTGGTGCACCGGGCGCCGCGCGCCACCGGAGCGCTGGTGGCGCTGGTCGTCAGAGCGACGACGATCAGGACCTCGCCGGCGGGACCGCGGCTGGCGCCCCAGGCGACGACCACGAACTTCGGGTCACCGGCGGTGCTGCTGGTGCGACGGGTGAGGGGCGCCTGGTTGGGCGTCCTCAGCCCACAGGCCGGCAACGGGAAGCTCGGCTGGATCCCCGCATCGGCGGTAACGCTGTCCCGGGTCCAGTGGAAGATCGAAGTGTCGACTCGCCAAGCGGCAGGTGACCGTGATTGACCGCAACAGGGTGCTCAAGCACTTCACGGTTGCGATCGGCCGGCCGACCGCGCCGACTCCGACAGGCTATTTCCAGGTGACCGACCGGCTCGTCACGCACGATCCGGCCGGGCCGTACGGCTGTTGCATTCTGGCGCTCTCGGCCGAGGCCCCTCATGCGATTCAGGGTTGGGACGGGGGAAATCGGATCGCGATCCACTCGACGCCGGAAACCTCGAGCATCGGCCTGCCGGTCAGCCACGGTTGCATGCGCCTGACGCTGCCCGAGGGTCAGTGGTTGATCGATCACGTCCCGCTCGGCACGCCGACGATCATTCGAAGTTAGCGCTGAGACGAGTTCGACGACGGCCTCGCCGTCGCGCTTCGGTGCGCCCGGCGCTGAGCGCTGGCGCTCACCCCTGCAGCCACGGACCACGCCAGCGGCCGTGTCCGGAAACGAGGTTGTCGGCCGCCTCCGGACCCCACGATCCCCGGGCGTACTCGTGAACCGCCGGCGGCTCATCGAGCAGCGGCTGGATTACGCGCCAGCACTCCTCAACACAGTCCTGGCGGGTGAACCGCTTGCTGTCACCGACCATCGCCGCGTGCAGCAGCACCTCGTACGGCGTCGGTCCCTCCTGGCCCGAGGCAGTGAAGTCGACATCGAGCTTGACCGCGTCGGGCTCCACCGCGTCGCTGTGCTGCGCCTGGACGTTCAGCCTGATCCCGGTCGTCGGGTCAAGCCGGATCACGATCTGGTCGGGCTCCGGCAGGCTGGATCCGGGGGCGACGAACGGGAGCACCGGCGGACGGCGGAACACCAGCCGCAGTTCCGTCTGCGTCACGGGCAGGTATTTCCCGGTCCGGATGAAGAACGGCACGCCCTCCCAGCGCCAGTTGTCGACGCGGAGCTCGAGTGCCGCGTACGTCTCGGTCCTGGAGTCTGGCGCCACGCCCGCCACCGATCGGTAGCCGCTGTATTGTCCGCGCACGTAGCGGGCCGGGTCGGCCGCGCGGATCGCCCGGAATGCCGACACGAGTGCATCCTTCAGGGCGTCCGCGCCGTTCGAGGAGGGGGGTTCCATCACCGCCGCGCCGACGACCTGCATGATGTGGTTGACGACCACGTCGCGCACGGCGCCGACCGGGTCGTAGAAGTGGCCCCGATCCTCCACCCCGAAGCTCTCGGCCAGCGTGATCTCCACCGCGGCGACGTAGTTGCGATTCCAGACGGGCTCGAAGATCGCGTTCGCGAACCTCAGGTAGAGGACCTCGGCGAGGCCCATCTTTCCGAGAAAGTGGTCGATGCGGTAGAGCTGGGACTCGTCGACCGACTGATGCAGCTCCCGCGCCAGCTCCTTGGCGGACGCCAGATCGTGCCCGAACGGCTTCTCGACGACAACACGGCCGGCGCGGATCAAACCAGCCTTGGCGAGCCCCGAGATCACCCGCGCGAACAGGGACGGCGGAATCTCCAGGTAGAACACCGGCCGTTCGGCATGCCCGATCGCCCGGGCAACGCGCTCGTATGTCGCAGCCTCGCCGAAATCCCCGCCCACATATGACAGACGTGCCGCGAACCTGGCGAACACGTCCTCGTCGATCTGCTCACCCGACGCCGCGATCGCTGTCCGCGCATGGTCCCGAAGGTCGTCCACCGTCCAGTCAGTGACCGCGACGCCGATGATCCGGCAGTTCAGCAGATCCCGACGCTCCAACCGGTAGAGCGAGTGGAACGTCATCACCTTCGCCAGATCGCCGGTGATGCCGAAGATCACGAGCACATCGGCCGCGGCGTCACCGCCGTGGCGCGCTTCGGCGGCCCCACGCGATCTGCCGGCAGTCGTCATGACCTCATCGTACGATTAGGACGAGAACGACGTCCGCACGGTGTCACGGGCGTGTATCGGATTCGAGAGGAGAGCGTCTTGGGGCTGCTGCACAGACATGATCAGGACAACGCGACGCGGTATCAGATGCGCGAGAAGCTGTTCGCGATCGGCGAGGACTTCTGGATCGAGAACCAGGACGGCGACCGCGTCTTCAAGGTCGACGGCAAGGCGGTGAGGGTCCGGAGCACGTTCATCCTCAAGGACGCATCAGGTGACGATCTCTACAAGATCCAACACAAGGATCTGCACATTCGGGACACGATGGAGGTGGAGCGCGACGGTGGGACGGCTGCAACGGTGCAGAAGGCACTGATCTCGCCGCTGCGCGATCGGTTCACGATCAAGCTCGACGGCGGTGGCGAACTGAGCGCGCACGGAAACGTCGTCGAGCACGAGTTCAAGATCGAGCGGGACGGAGACCAGGTTGCCGAGGTCTCGAAGCGGTGGTTCAGAGTCCGAGAGAGCTATGGGGTGCAGATCGCTCCCGGCGAGGACGAGGCGCTGATCCTGGCCGTCACCGTGTGCGTCGACGAGATGGCTGGGCGGTAGCGGACGCGGCCCGCTTGCCGCCGTGCGCCGGCGCCGGACCGCCCCGGGCGCCTCAGGAGCTCGCGAGCCCGAGTGCTGCGACGATCTTGACGCTGTCGGCGTTCTCGACGGTCGTCGAGGTGGCGTTGAACTGCGAGACCAGTCGGTCGATCGAGCCGATCTCCCGTGCCTCACGGGGTGTCTGGAATCGCTCCAGCACGCTCAGGAACGGCGCGAGGCGCTGCTTGGCCAACTCCGTCGCCGGTAGATATGCGGCCAGGAAGGCGCTGGTCCCTGGCGGCACCGTGCCGGGATGCGCGGCGAGCGCGCGCGCGTCGGCGCACAGGCTGCTGACCGAGACCTCCAGGGACGCGTGAATCGCATCGACGAGCGCGGAGACCGTCGAGGTGGTCCGCGAACTCGACCATCGGAGCCCGTCAAGCGTTGTCGACAGCCGCGTGAACGCGGACATCGCCTCAGCGTGGAACTCGACCGCGAGGTCGCCGCCGATCTCCTCGCCGAAGTCGCGCAGCGCGCTCTGGCTGACCTGGCTGCCCGGCGTTGACTTGAGTGGCGCCAGCACTCTCCCGCAGCGCGCTCGAACCGATTCGACGAGACCTAGATCGCTGAGACGGCCGGCGCCGAGGCGATCGACGAGCGCCGTCAGGTATTGGTGGTAGGCGATCAGCGCCGTGTGGTCAGCCGCGGTGTCCAGTGGCGCCGAGATTGCATTTGCCGGCGCCAGGATCAACACAAAAGCCAGCGCGAGCAGTGCTGCGGTCTTGTTCATTGCGCCCATTGTGGCGCCGATGAGATCTGGAGGCGGCTGCCCATCATCGAGTACACAGGCAGGACTATCCGGCCGATTGACGAAGTAGGCCGGGCCGCGCATGGGGAAGCTGTGCTATCGCGCCTTGGGTTCAGGCGCGAGAGGGAAACGGATATGGCTGCTTGTTGTCGATGGGTTGTGCTCAAGATCACCTGGCTGCTCGCTGATCAGGAGGGTCAGGGCGTGACCGAGTACGCACTGATCCTGACGCTGATCGCGCTGGTCGCATTCATCGCGGTGAATTTCCTCGGAGCCAGGGTGACCTCCGAGCTGAGCACGGTCGCAGCCAGCGTCTGATCAGACCGGCGCAGGCTCGCAGCGCTCAGGGATCCGCCGCTGACGGCGCCTGACCTCCGACACCCGCCAGGACGCCGGGGTCGACGTCGCGGGCGCCGCGCAACCGTAGGCCGACGATCGGGAAGATCAGCGTCGAGAGAACCGCGGCCTCCACCAGCGCCGCCGCGGTCGTCGGCCGCATCTGGCCGATGCTGCTGGCGAGCGTCGTGATCGCCAGCACGAGCGGCAGTTGGGTTGAGCTCATGAACCCGAGTGCGACCCGCTCGCGCCGATCGAGGACGCTTCTGTAGAGCAGCATTGCGGGCGTGCCGCGCACGACCAGGAACAGGAACAGGAACAGGAACACTCTGGTAACCCCGGAGACACCGGCGAAGATCGAGCTGATGTCCAGCTTCATCCCGCCGACGATGAAGAAGAACGGCACGAACAGGCCGAACGCGACCGCCGAGAGCTTCGAATCCAGCGCGGGAATCTCGCGTTTGCCGAGCACGTGCCGCGTGATCAGGCCGGCGGCGAAGCCGCCGAGCAGCAGGTCCAGTCCGAGCTTGAACGCGAGTAACGCGAGCGCGAACTGCAGCACCACGATCCAGCGCACAGCCAGCTGTGCGCTGCTCTCGAGCGTGCGCTCCAGCAGCGGCAGCGTGCGGCGCGAAGAACGGACGGCAAACACCGCGACACATACCGCCAATGCAATGAAGACGACGAGGATGACGGCGTTGTGTTCGGTGCTCTCGGTCGAGAGGAACAGGGTCAGCAGCAGGATCGGTCCGAATTCGCCGACCGCGCCGGCACCCTGCAGATAGGTTCCGAACCGGGTTTTCAGCTCACCGGTGTCAGACAGGATCGGGATCAGCATCCCGATCGCGGTTGTCGCCAGCGCTGAGCCGGTGTAAAGCAGCGACAGGACGATGCCCGTCGCCGCCAGGATGCCGCCGATCGTGTAAGCGAGTGCGAGCGACAGCGCCCATCCGAACAGACCCAGGCGCAGCGGCTGGCCCATGATCCGGGCGATGTCGATCTCGTAGCCGGCGAAGAAGAACAACAGGCCCAGGCCGAGGTCGGAGAAGAATCCGACGAACGGGTCGACATGCAGGCCGATCACATGTGGCCCGATGATCACGCCCATGATCAGCTCAAGGACGACCACCGGCAGCACCAGCCCCCGCCCGGCCGCGACCGCCGAGATCGTGCCGGCGATCGCGGACGCCACGACGATCGCCAGGAATGTGCCCTCGTGGATGTTTACGGAAGCGAGCGCGGTCAACGGTGTCTCCTCTGGACGCCCCGCGCAGCATTGCACGAACGCGCCGTCAGCAGGGCCGCATCGCGTGGCTCAGGCTGCTACTGCGCGATTTCTCGCGAGGGCCAGGATTGCTGCGCGCGACGGACGTCACGAAGGACCAGCAGCGCATGCCAGAAGCCGAACGAGGTGCCGGCGAGGATCGTTGCCGAGCACACACATGCGAGCCACCAGTGAAGCCGCGCCGCTTCGATCGTGGCGACAATCGCCATCGTCCATGCGATCAGAGCCCAGGCAGCGATCAGCCGCCACAGTCGCCGGTCGACGTCGAGCCAGCGAACCACGCCGGTGGTGTCGGCCGGCACGGTTGTGCTCGTGGCGCTCATGCAACGACCGTATCGGCGTGCGGCCCGTTCACCATGAGCGTGGATTTCCCGTCCAATTCCCAGAATCCTCTGGTTTGCCGGCGTTCTCGGTCAGTGATCTCGCGCAACTGCTGACGGGGAAGCGCGGATGTGCCGCGGCGGTGCGCTGACTAACGTCAATTGCGTATCACCATCGAGAGAAACGGCGCATCATGTCATCACACGATCTGATCACCGCGAACCAGCGCCGAGTAGATCGAATCCGCCCTCGGGCTCGGTCCGCCTGGCTTGCCCTGGGCGCGATCACGCTGGCGCTGACCGCGGCGGCAGCGCTCGGCCCGACAGCGGCGCTCGCCGGCAGTCCGATCCGCGTCACGCTTGCGTGCAGGAACCATCAGCCTGTCGTCGGCAAGAAGTGGGTCTACTCGGTCACCGTGACCAGCGCCTCGGGGCGGAGACTGAGTGGAACCGAGACGACGCAGTACCTCTACGGGGGCGAAGTTGTCGGCACCGAGAAGCCGGCAAACGTCCACTTCAGCAACGGCTACTACCGCGACACGCTCAAGTTTCCGGGGGACGCGACCGGGTATAACCTGACACTGCGGGTGGTCGTGCACACCAAGGATGGGACCGGCTGGGCAGATTGGTGGATCAAGGTCAGGTCGTGAGTGCAGGACACCGCGCTCGCGAGAGCTTTCTCGTCGACAGTCGACAGAGTTGCCCTTCAGCCGGGATGGGTGCCGTCGGTGCTCACCGCGTCGATCAGCACCGACGCATGCACCTCGCCGTTGCCGTTCGTGATCCAGCGGCGAGGCCCGATCGTCAGGATCTGCTTCTCGCCGGGCTGCGACGGTGTCCGAAACTCGATCTCGACGTCGATCTGGCTGGGTTCGGGGCCCGCGAGCAGTTCCGCTTCAAGCGGCTGCCAGTAGGCGGCGTTGTTGACGTGGTCAGCGAGATCGCAGTCGGTCGCCCGGAACGTCCAGGTCGAGCGGTCCTCGGGCTCGCCTGCGGCCGGATGGCGCAGCCGCGCGGTCACACGCCGATCACGACCGGTTGTCCCGTAGGCGGCGATCTCGGCGTCGGTCAGCGGCGCTGGACGGCGCTGAACCGGATCGAGATGGACCCACAGCGCGACCGCTTCGATGTCTGCGATTGGGTCGCCCACGCGTGCGATCGTGGTGCGGCGCTCGGCCCACATCCGACCGATCCCGCTGCAGAACGTCCGTGAGGTCAGATGTTCGGCGAACCGCGGGAAGCGCTGCACCCGGATCCGCGTTCTCCGCACGACCCAGATCGCCGCGTCCTGCAATCCGGCGTCCTCGACATCGGCGTACGCCACGTCCTGAAGCCAGCGCGCGACCGCGTCGAGCCGCAGCCGGCCCGACGGGGCACAGTCCGCCAGTCCCGGGCGCACGGTTCGCTCGAACACGCGGGCATCGTCGCCTGCGGCAATCATGGCGTGGGCGTCGCCGGAATCCACGGCTGGAATGTACGATGCCGGCCGTCCAGACAGCGCCCCGCCCCTTATGTGCGATCGCCGGCTACAGGCTGTTCGCGGCCGTGCTGAGCACGTCCGTGACGTTGCCGCCCAGCAGCGTCAGCGCGAGAATCGCGACGACTGCGATCAGCGCCAGGATCAGCGCGTACTCGGTCAGACCCTGCCCATCCTGCTCGGCGAAGATCCTCGCGATCGTGACCGCGATCCGTTCACTCAGTGACATCATTGATATTCCCCCTTGCGCTCTCCCGAACGCACGATCTTGCCGCCGGACCGACGCATCGCCCCGGCGACGTTTCCCCTTGCTGAGAGACATTTTACCGCTTTTCAAAGCGCCGTTGAACTTTTTCGCCCAACGCCGGCAGCCCACACCGCGGCGCTCGGCGGATCAGGGACGCTGCCAGCGCGTCAGGAAGTAAACGAGCTGGAGCCGGCGGCTGCCGTCTCGCTCCACCAGCTTGAAGCTCGCCGTGCCCTCCGGGCGTTCGGCCAGGCACGCCGAAATCAGCTCGGCGTGGTCCGCGCCGGCGCTTGAGCGGGCGAGCCATTCATCGAAGTCGAGCTCGATCGGGATCAGACGCTCCTCGTCCAGCCTGAGGCCCGCGCTCTCGCCAACGGCGCGGATGCGCGCGGGACTCAGGCAGCTCCAGTGCGACGGGTCGCGCAACCGCTCGATCTCCTGATGCCAGGCGGCGCCGGCGGCATCCTCGTCGCTCACGTGATCACCGATGATCACGAGGCCTCCTGGACGCACGACCCGCGCCAGTTCGGTGATCACCCGGCGCGGCACCGGGATGTGGTGAAGGCTGAATCGAGTCACCGCGCCGTCGAAGCTCTCAGCGGGCAACGCCAGCGCGGTCGCGTCGCCGGATTCGAACGCCACGTTTGGAAGTCCGGCTGAGCGAGCTTCGCGTCGCCCAACGTCGAGCATCGCCGCGGTCAGGTCGATGCCGAGCACCTCGTCCACCTCGCCGGCGAGCGCACGCGTGACGACGCCGGTCCCGCACGCGACGTCCAGCCAGCGGCCACCGGCGCCGTTCGGCACCAACTCCAGCAGGGCGCCGAGGGTTTCAGCGGAACTCATCACGGCGGCGCGGTCGAAGGACCGAGATTGGTGTGAGAACTCACTGAGCACGACGTCGCGATGCATCGTCGGGCGATCATACGGACCCGGCCCGGTCTCGGAAGCGATCTCGGTGGAGTTCTCGGCGTTCTGGCCCAGTGGCCTCGCAAGCGGGATGATGGCTCCGCGTGCGATTCCTCCGAGGAGTCGCTTGAGACGCACAAGCCCGGTCTTCGAGAGCTCGACGGTCAGCTCAACGGTCCCCATCTCACGGTGCACGACGCGCACCCGCCCGAGGTCGTTGAGGAGGTTGAGCATCCGCTCGTTGTCCGCGAGCACCAGCGCCGAGAAGCTGGTGATCCCCTCCTCACGGGCGCGATCTGCGAGTGCGGCGACCAGGCGGCTGCCGACGCCCTGGCCCTGCCAGTCGTCGACGATCGCGACCGCCAGCTCCGCGACATCGGGGTTGGCGCTCGAGCGAACGAAGCGGGCAACCCCGACCCCCTGGCTCGTCTGGGGATCGATCGCGACGAGCGCCTCATGATCGTGGTGGTCGACCTCGGTCAGGTAGCTCAGCTCGGCTGCAGACAGGCGCCGGTGCCCCGCCAGGAAGCGCCGATATCGGGAGCGCTCGCTCAAGCGCTCGAAGCCTTCGGTCAGCTGCTGCTTGTCATCGGCCGAGATCGGCCGGATCGTCAGTGTGTCTGTTGTGTTCATGTGGCACAAGTCCCGGCTTGAAAACCTTGCCGGCCTCGTTGTGAGGCAGTTCGGAGACGAACTCGATCTCACGCGGCACCTTGAACGGCGCGAGGGTCGTGCGCAAGAGCGCTTTCAGCTCATCTTCGGACACGACCGCGCCGCCGGCGGGGACGACATACGCCTTCAGTCGCTGACCGAAGCGCTCATCGCTGACGCCGACGACCGCGACCTCGGCGATTCCGTCGTGGCGCGCCAGTACATCCTCGACCTCGGCGGGGAAGATGTTCTCGCCTCCGGAGACGATCATCTCGTCGTCGCGCCCATCGACGAACAGCCGTCCGGCATCGTCGATGTGGCCGATGTCGCCGGTGTTCACCAGACCGCCGATCGTCTCCCGGGAGCCGCCGTCGAGGTACCCGTCGAAGGTGGAGTCGTTACCGGCGAAGATCCGTCCCGGGACTCCCGCTGGTTGTGGACGCCCCAGCTGGTCGTAGATCACGACACGGGTGCCATGTGGTGGTCTGCCGACGGTGCCGGGAGCTGCGCGCAGGTCGGCCGGTGTGGCGATCGCCGCCCAAGCGACCTCGGTGGATCCGTACAGGTTGTAGAGGACGTCGCCGAACTCGTCCATGAAGCGTGTGGCGAGGTCACCCTGGAGCGCCGAGCCGCTGAGCGCCACCACGCGTAGCGAGCCGGTGTCGTAGCGTGCGCGGACCGCGCGCGGCAGTTCGAGGATCCGCGCGAGCATCGTCGGAACCAGCGCGAGCGTATCGACCTGCTGATCAGCGACGGTCGCCAGCACGGCCTCGGGGTCGAACTGGCGCTGCAGCACGACGGTTGCGGAGACCGCGATCGCCAACCCGTATTGCAGGTACCCCCAGGAATGGAACAGGGGTGAGGCGATCAGCGTGACCTTTCGTGAGCGCAGCGGAATCCGTTCAAGCAGCGCCAGCGGCACGCTCAGCCGTTCGGATTCCGGACGGGTCGCGCCCTTCGGCGCGCCGGTCGTTCCGGAGGTGAGGATCACCACGTTCCCGTGTCGCGCCGGCGGCGGCATGTCGTGCGTGTCCCCGCCGGCGATCAGCTCCTCGAGTGTGGTCGCTCCCACCGGCCCGGGGCCGTGCCAGGCGACGAAACGTGGTAGGTCCGGGATGTCAACGGCGCCGGCGAACTCCTCATCGTAGATCAGCGCCCCTGGCCGATCGTGACCGAGCAGTTCGCGCAGGCGGGGAGCCGCGAGGCCGGCGTTCAGCAGCATCACATCGGCGCCGAGCTTCGACCCCGCGAGGACCGCCTCGGCGAAGCCCGCGTGGTTGCGGCATAGGATCGCCAGGCAATCCCCCGACCCGATCCCACGCTCACTCAGCGCGTGGGCAAGGGCGTTGGTACGTTTGTGGACCTGATCGAAGGTTCTGGTGCCGCGCTCATCGACCAGCGCGGGATCGTCCGGATGCAGGGTTGCGGCGATCGTGCAGCCGGCCGCCAGCGTCGCGTCCCACTCCGTCAGCTCCCAGGCAGCACGCACGAGCCGATCTGGCCGGGTCGGCGCGATCAGTCCGCTGCGCGCAACCACCGAGGCGTTCCAACCGGCTTCGTAGGCAGATCGCGCAAGGCTTGCCAGTGTCCCGCGCGCGACGCCGTGCCCCTCGGCCTCGGCCTTCAGGCGGGTGAGCGAGTCCCTGACCCCGGCGCGCAGGAGCGGTTTCGCTGCGGCATCGGCGAGCGTTCCGAGGGGGCCATCCGGTGCTCCGTAGCTGAGGTCCAAGCTGACGGCGCAGCGCCCGTCGCTCTGCTCGCGCAGGCGCCAGCGGCCGGCGTGCTCGACGCCCTCGACGCTTTGCCAGCAGACCTCGGACGGCGCCAGCGAGCGCGTGATCTCGACGGTTGCGCCGAGCTCGACAGCTCCCACGCGGACCTCGATGCGGTAGCGCGGAGGTCCGTCGCCGTCCGCGGCCATCGGGTCCCAGCGTGTGACGTCACGCAATAGCCGCGGGTACGCGAGCGGCTCGCGGATCAGCTCCCAGACGACCGCCGGGGCCGCATCGATCGTGATCTGTTCGGAGACGCGCATCGGCCGCGTCACCCGATGATCGGGTATCGGCGCGCCGCCGCCAGATCGTCCAGCGCTCGCTGCATCACGCCGATCACATGGTCGTAGGCTTCGCCGACTCCAGGGTGCGGCCCGAGTTGGTCGCGCAGATCGATCGGCGCCAGCACCTGGACCGTGATCTTGGCCGGCAGTGGCACGTGGCCCAAGAGGTCGCCGACGTTGACCCCCCAGGGCAACGCCAGCGAGACCGGGAGAACATGCAGATGCACGGTCCTGTCGAGGCGCAGCAGGCGCGCGAACCGCTCCCCACGCGTCAGGAACAGCGCCGTCTCCTGCCCGCCGATCGAGACGACCGGCACAATCGGAAGCCCGCGCTCGAGTGCAAGCTCGATGAACCCGGTCCGGCCGTCGAAGTCGAGATCAGCGGATTGCCACGACGGACGGTGGGTCTCATAGTCGCCGCCGGGGTAGACGAGCACCGCGCCACCGGCATCGAGCGCTTCGGCGGCGTTCGCGTGCGACGCCGCGATCGTCCCGTAGCGACGCAGCAGCCCAAGCCCGGGCCACGCCAGCACGAGGTTGTGCGCCAGTTGGTAGAACGGCCGCTCGGCACCGAAATAGGCACTGAAGGCAAGCGTGAACGCGAACGTGTCGGCCGGCACGTTTCCCCCGGAGTGGTTTCCGACCAGCAGTACCGGGCCCTGCTCGGGGATGTGGTGCATGCCGCGGACGTCGGCTCGAAAGTAGATGGAGGCGAGCAACCAGAGCCCCGGCAGCGAGCGGCGGATGTAATCCGGGTCGCGCTCGCTGAGATCGGCTGCGGGAACACGGTGGCTGAGCTCACGGGCGAGCGCGTCACCAAACCCCCGCGCCGGGCCGGCCGCGGGGGATTCAATCGTGGGATCGCGCAGTCTCAGGCGCTCACGCATGTGAATCTCCTGTTTGCCTGAGACCCACCCTATGACGGCGGTCACGGCAGCGCATCGGCAGCTTCCCCGCGGCCGGCCTACGGGTTTGTGCGCGTTGGCGCCGCCTCAGCGCCGCGGCCGCCGCTCCTTTCGGGGCGCGACCTTGCCCAGCAGTTCCGGTTTGCGCCGAGCGTCGAACTGCCGCTTGGCGACCAGCCCGCCGCCGACACCGATCACCGCGAGAATCGTCGCGATCACACCGGGCGAGGCTCGAAGGCGCCCGTACTCCGCCTGAACCGCCGGCCAGACGCGGTCGTCGATCAGCTCCGAGACCGCGTCGCGATTCTCCGGAGTCTCGTCGGCTGTTACCGGCGCCAGGAACGTGAGCTGCACACGCCTGCCCCTGGGGACGGCACCACGCCAGAGGTGGGAGGTCCCGGTGATCGCCACCGGAATGATCGGCGCGCCGGTCTCCAGCGCGAGTCTCCCGGCGCCGTGGTGGGGCGAGCCGAGCGCGTCGGGCTCCTCGACGCGGGTCCCCTCGGGGAACACGACCACCAAGCCACCGGCAGCGAGGATCGCCCGCGCGGTCACGACCGCCTCGGTGTCGGCCTCGCCACGGTGCACGGGAAACGCACCGAGTCTCAGGAACAGCCACCCGAGCGGTCCTTTGAACAGCTCCACCTTGGCCATGAACCGGACGTGACGGTGCGTGGCAAGCCCGACGAAGAACGGGTCGAGGAAGTTCTTGTGGTTCGGGGCGAGGATCGCGGGGCCGGTGGCCGGGATGTTCTCCCGGCCGGTGATCCGCACACGGAACCACCCGCGGAGCACCACCAGCGTCAGGAACCGCGCGACCGCGTACAGCGGCGCCAGCACACCTCGCTCCCGCGCATAGACATAGGCTCGGCCCCCGCTCTGCAGAGCCGCCGGGGATGTTCGATTCCCGTCGTTGATCTGCACCGATTCCCGTCTCTCTGGCGCGCTAGTTCCGGCTGTCCCAGCGATCGTAGTAGGGGCGAACGCCAAACAGCTTCGACAGCGCTCCACAGCGGCAGGAGAATCACGTTCTGCAGCCAGATCGGCGGTGAAGCAGCCCTGCTCTCACGGCGGAAGTGCCAGACGCTCGCGCCGAGTTGCAGCCGGCTCCTCGGTGCCCAATGTCGCCAAACCGGCAGCGACGTCTGGAACGTAGCTATAGGTGTGAGGCAGGTCCGGATTGCCGATGAAGTCAGCGCGTATTCCGGGTGCCGCGACACAACGCGCACCGAGAGGCCCTGTCCAGACAGCTTGGCTGCCAGGGCGCGCCCGCTGCCCGTCGCCGAACACATGGCCAGCATCTTCGCCAAGCTCTACCTGGACAACCGCATCCAGGCAGCCGTACAAACGGTCAGAAGCGGCATCTCTTGACCGGCCGCGCGTCAGGAGCCCGGATGCGTCGTGATCTCGTCGCGAATCGTGTTCTCGATGCGGCCCACGCCGTCGACCTCCACTGCGACGACGTCTCCGTCGTGGAGCAGCAGCTGCGGCTCTCGCCGGAAGCCGACGCCGGCCGGTGTCCCGGTCAGGATCAGATCGCCAGGCTCGAGCGTCGTGAACTCCGAGATGAGGCTCAGCAGCCTTGCCACCGGGAAGATCATCCGCGCGGTCGGAGCCTCCTGAACGACCTGTCCGTTGACCGTTGTTCGAAGCGTCAGTGCCGATGGGTCCCCGACCTCGTCGGCCGTCACCAGGTCGGGCCCGACCGGGGTGCAGGCGTCCCAGGCCTTGCCCTGGAGCCATTGATGGGTCCTGTTCTGGTAGTCACGCATCGTGACGTCGTTGGCGACGGCGTACCCGGCCACCAGGCCGAGCGCGCGAGCCTCTGGCACCCGCCGGCCGCGCCGGCCGACGACGACGACCAGCTCACCCTCGTAGTCGACTGCGCTGGACTCGGGCGGGCAGGCGAGCTGATCGAACGGGCCGGTCAAGCTGCTGGCGAACTTTGTGAAGAGAACCGGGTAGCTGGGCTCCTGTCGGCCTGACTCCTCGACGTGGGCTCGGTAGTTGAGACCGACGCAGATCACCTTCTGCGGGTTGGGGACCACGGCACGGAAGCGCAGCTGATCGAGCGGGATCGCCGCCGCTCGGTCGAGCGGTGGATCCTGCAGCAGGGCGGAGGGGGTGGCGCGCCCCAGTTCTGTGATCCCACCCTGCAGCGGAATCGCGCGGCCACCCTCGATCGCGACGGCGAGCGGTCGTTCCTCGTGTATCACCGATGCGAATCGCACTTGTCTTCACCCGGGTGTCAGTGGTCGGCGGCAGAAGCGAGTATTGCATACAGTTCGTAAATCTGTCTATACTTATTCGACGGGGACCGAAGCGCAACCCCGGCGTGCGAACTGCCCAAGGGAGAAGACATGAAACTGGTGACTTACGACGACGGCCGCGTGGGAAAGCTCCTGGACGACCGCGTGCTGGAGCTCGACGTCGCTGATATGCGCCGGTACTTCGAGCTCGGCGGCGACGTTGCCGCGACCGGCCGGGAGCTGGCGCTCGAGGACGTCCGGCTCCGCGCGCCGATCGTTCCGAAGAAGTTCTTCCACACCGCCGGCAACTTCCGTGAGCACCACGAGGAGTCAAAGCGAGTCAACTGGTCACACCCGGTGCTGCCCTGGATCGTGTTCTTCCAGAACGTCGATGCGATCATCGGGCCCGATGACGCAATCGTCTATCCGGAGGCGATGACGAACGAGCTCGACTACGAGCTCGAATTGGCGGTGATCATCGGCAAGGCGGGGAAGTTCTTCTCGGCCGAGGAAGCCGCGGATTACATCGCCGGATACGTGATCTTCAACGACATCACCGCGCGCGACATCCAGCGTGAGGAGATGAAGTCCGGTGTGTTCTGCCTGTCCAAGAGCATCGACACCTTCTGCCCGCTCGGGCCCTGGATCGTCACGCCCGATGAGATCCCGGACCCACATGCGCTGGCGATGGAGCTCCGCGTCAACGGCGAATCACGCCAGACCTCGCACATGGGCCAGATGTCGGTCACGATTCCCGAGATCATCAGCCACTACTCGGCGATGGGCTACAGCGCGGGCGACGTGATCTCGACCGGGACGGTGGCCGGGGTCGCCGGCTTCAGTGAGGATCCCGCCTCTCTGTACCTGAAGCCAGGCGATGTGGTCGAAGCCGAGATCGAGGGCATCGGGGTGCTGCGCAACCCGGTGATCTCCTGGGCTGAAGGGCATCCTGAGCGTGGCCCGGTCACCACCGAGGCCGCCGGCGTCTGATCGGCACCCCCGGTTCAGCCAAACCTCGTCCAACGCTCCGTCCGTGAGCGACGGTCAGATCGTCGAAGTCGGCTCGGGCCGTCTGCAGGGCGCGCGCGCCGGCGAAGCGATCGCGTTCCGCGGGGTTCCGTACGCGACCGCGCAGCGGTTCGCCGCGCCCGGCGCGGTTCCCGGATGGTCGGGGGTCAGGGAGGCGGTGCGGGCGGGGCCCGCCGCCCCGCAGCCGGCCCGCGAGGTGGCGACCTTCACCCACGGCGAGCTGCCGGCGAGCAACGAGGCGCTGTGCCTGAACCTCAACGTGTTCACGCCGTCGCCGGCCGGCAGCCGACCGGTGCTCGTCTGGATCCACGGGGGCGGCTTTGCGATCGGACACGCAGGAGCCTCGATCTACGAGGGATCGGGGCTGGCGTGCTCGGCCGACGCGGTGATCGTCACGATCAACTACCGGCTCGGCAGCCTCGGCTGGCTCGCGCATCCCGCGCTTGGGGGCAGCCCCGGAGCTCCGGCCGGGAACTGGGGCCTCCAGGATCAGACCGCGGCGCTCGAGTGGGTCCGTCAGAACATCTCGAGCTTCGGCGGCGACCCCACGCAGGTGACGGTTGCCGGGCAATCGGCGGGCGCGCTGTGTGCGATCGACCTGCTCGTCTCCCCGCGTGCGAAGGGGCTGTTCAAACGGGCGGTCCTGGAGTCCCCGCCCCTGGTTGACCTCGCCCAGCCGCCCGAAGCCGGGCAGCGGTGGGCGGAGGCGCTGAGTGCGGCGGCCGGCGGGGTGGGCGATTTCGACCTCGCCACGCTGCGGTCGCTGAGGGCCGAGCAGCTGATCGCGGCCCACGAGGAGCTGCTCGGGACGCCGGAGTTTCTCGGGACCCGTGGCGGGGCACTGCCAACGGTCGATCCGGCCACCGTGCCGAGCTCGCCTGCTGCATCGCCGGGCGCGAGCCCCGACGTCGATCTGCTGATCGGCACGACCGCGGCCGAGGGCACGTTCTTCTTCAACTCCCCATGGCGTCCTGCGCCGGGCGTGGAGCGGATTCCGGCGATCGTCGGTCATCTGTGTCACACCGAGGAGCCGCAACTGGTGATCGCGAGATATCGAGAAGCGGCGAGCGACGCCGGAAGGCCGACGGACGAGCGGTCGCTGCTCGTCGAGATCGCCACCGACGCGATGTTCACCGATCCGGTCGCACGGTGGGCGACCGCCCGGGCGGCGGCGGTCGGGCAGGGGCAGGGGCACGTCCACCGCTACCGTGTCGATCACCCCGGCGCCGGTCGCACCCTGGGCGCGACCCACACGGTCGAGGTGCCGCTGCTGTTCGGTACCTGGCGTGACGGCGGGCCCGGCGCACGCCTCGGAGGCCAGGGGACGGGCACCGAGGAGGTGGCGAGGGAACTGGTCAAGGCGTGGTCCGGCTTCATCCACGGTGGCTCGCCCGGGTGGAACGAGGTGCGATCGACGGCGCCGGCCGAGGTCGGCGTCTTCGGTGGGACTCGACCGCGCTCGGTCGAGTCGGCATCGACTCCGCTAACCCAAGCGTAACATGCGTCCCGAAGTGTGCTCTGGACACAGCTATGAAAACTGTGTACAGTTGTACCGAGTGACTCGTGTGGGTCGCGAACTGAGGGAGTGATGACGGTCCAGTCCAACAACCAGCCGCTGCTCGACGTCCGCGGTCTCAGGGTCACCTACGGCGGCGTGGTCGCAGTCGATGACGTCGACCTGGCCGTCGCCGAAGGCGAGGTCTATGGGTTGATCGGCCCCAACGGCGCCGGCAAGACGTCGATGATCGACGCGCTGACCGGCTATACGAAGGCGGCCTCCGGTGAGATCGTGTTCGGTGGCGCCGACATCGCCGGCCTGCGTCCGTACAAGCGGGCCCGCCGCGGACTCGCGCGCACGTTCCAGTCAGTCGAGCTGTTCGATGACCTCACCGTCGAGGAGAACCTGCTCGTGGCGAGTGAGCATGTCAGCGTCGTGACTGCGCTGCGTGACGTGTTTCTCCCGCACCGTCCTGTGAACCGCACCGGCGTCGACTGGGCGATCTCGGTCTGCGGCCTTGAGGAGATCGTCGATCGCTTTCCGGCAGAGATCTCCCTCGGCCAGCGCAAGCTCGTCGGAGTGGGTCGGGCGCTCGCGCTTCGCCCGCGGCTTGTCCTGCTCGACGAGCCGGCGGCTGGGCTCGACACCGACGAGAGCATCGAACTCGGACGCAGGCTGCAGACGATGCCCAGTGAGCATGGCGTCACCGTCTTCCTGATCGATCACGACATGGGGCTGGTGCTGAGCATCTGCGACCGGCTGATGGTGCTCGACTTCGGCCGGAAGATCGCAACCGGTACCCCGGCCGAGATCCGCGCCGACGAGCGCGTGATCGAGGCATACCTCGGATCCCAACATGACAGCAACAGCCACCAACCCGCCTGAGACGAAGACCGCGCTGCGCGTCGAGGGCCTCTCGACCGGGTACTTCGGTATCCCGGTCGTCCGAGACCTGACGCTGGAGGTCGCCGCCGGCGAGGTCGTGGCGATGCTCGGTCCAAACGGCGCCGGCAAGACGACCACGCTCGAGACGATCGCCGGTCTGATCAAGCCGATTGACGGCAGGATCAGCCTGTTCGGACGCGAGGTCCAGGGCGTGCCCGCGCATGTGATCGCCCGGGAGCAGCTTGCGCTTGTGCCGGAGGGCCGGGCGCTGTTCCCCGGTCTGACCGTGCGGGAGCACCTTCGTCTTGCGGGCGGCCGTGACTCTCGCCACCAGGAGGAGTTGCTCGAGATGCTGCCCGAGCTCCAGAAATGCCTCAATCGCAAGGCCGGGCTGCTCTCCGGTGGCGAGCAGCAGATGCTCGCCCTCGGCCGGGCGCTCGTGACGCGGCCGCGGATGCTGATGGTCGACGAGATGAGCCTCGGGCTCGCCCCGGTGATCGTCGAGCGGCTGCTGCCGATCCTGCGGCGGGCCGCAGACGAACTCGATGCCGGGGTGCTGTTCGTAGAGCAACACGTCCCACTGGCGCTCGAGATCGCCGACCGGGCGATTGTCCTGGCTCACGGACGGGTCGCGCTCGAGGGCGCCGCGGCAGACCTGAGGGGGCGCAAGGACCTCCTGGCCGCCAGCTACCTCGGTGAGGCCGGCGGCTCCGCCGGTGCTTCGCCCACGGTCGAGGCGCAATCGGCAGACAGCTTCGCAAACAAACCCACCATCGAAGGAGACACATCCAGATGACCCGACCCAGATGGTTCGGCGCGATCGCGGCGACGTGTGCGCTCGGTCTGATCGCCGCCGGATGCGGATCGAGCAGCTCGAGCAGCAGCGCGACAAGCAGCGCCACCAGCTCGGCGTCGAGCTCGAGCAGCTCGAGCAGTACGAGCGCCTCCGTGTTCGGCACGCCAAAGAAGGCGACCGGCACGCCCTACACGTTCGGAATGATCAACGACGAGACCGGGGCGGTCACCTTCCCCGAGGCTCGCCAGGGCGCGATCGCCGCGGTCAACTACGTCAACAACTACCTGGGCGGCATCAACGGCCATCCGATGGTGATCGACTCATGTATCGGAGACGGCACGCCCGCGACGGCTGCCCGCTGCGCCAATGAGCTGGTAGCAAAGCATCCGCTCGCGATCCTCGGAGCCGCCGACGTCGGCGCGCCCGCGTCGATCCCGATCTATGCGCACGCGAACCTCGCCTACCTCGGTGGCATCCCGTTCACACCGGTGCCGTTCGTCGCGCCGAACTCAGTCCAGTTCTGGTCGGTCAGCGTCGGCGACAACGCGGCTGCCGCGGTCTACGCCGGTAAGGACCTCGGCGTCAAGAGCGTCGCGATCATGTACTTCAACAACGCGCAGGGCTCATCGATCCTGCCCCAGATCGTGCCGACGTTCAAGGCGGCTGGAGTGACCTCGATCAAGACGATCCCGCTGTCGCCGACCTCGCCGGATCCGACGCCACAGGCCGCTCTGGCACAGAGCAGCGGTGCGCAGCTCGTTTACGTCGACATTCCGAACGGTTGCGGAAACGTCCTGAAGGCGCTCAAGAGCGTCGGCTTCACCGGCAAGATCATGGGTATCGACCCATGCGGGGCGCCACCTGTGATCGCCGCCTCCGCCGGGGGTGCCAACGGGATGTACATCGCCTCGCCGTTCATCCTGCAGGGTGGGGACAGTCAGCAGGCCCAGCTGTTCCGCGCGGCAATGGCGAAGTGGGCAGCTCCCGGATCACTCGTCGACTCGATCTCGACGGCTGGTTTCGCGACGGTGATGAACGTTCAGGCGGCGCTCAGCAAGGTCACGGGCACGCTGAACACGAAGTCGATCCTCGCCGCGTTCAAGACCGGCAGCAACCACCCGAACTTCCTCTCGCACCCGTACACGTGTAACGGGCAGCAGATGAAGGGTGCGCCGGCGATCTGCAACGACTACTACCTGATGAACCAGGTCGAGAACGGGCAGCTCACGCAGCCCAACCCGAACACCTGGATCACATCGAACGGGTACTTCCCCGGAGTCAAGGGGTAAGCAGGCCGATCCGCGAGGGTCCGCCTCCGGGCGGACCCTCACGCTCCCTCTGTAAAACGCGCCATGTCCAGCTACATCCTCTTCCTCCTCCTCGGTCTCGGCTCAGGCGCGACCTACGCGATCCTCGGTCAGGGACTCGTGCTCAAGTACCGGAGCGCCGGCGTCGTCGACTTCGCCCACGGTGCGGTTGCGATGTTCATCGCATACGTGTTCGTCAGCCTCCGCTCCTACGGCGAGCTCGAGTTGCCGTTGGTCCTGCTGCCGCATCAGATCAGGCTCAGCTCGACTGGGCTGAACACGACGCTGGCGATCGTGATCTCGCTCGTCTACTCGGCGCTGCTGGGGCTGGTTCTGTACGTGCTCGTGTACCGCCCGCTGCGCAATGCCTCGCCGCTGTCGAGGATCTGCGCCTCGGTCGGGGTGATGCTCGCGCTTCAGGCGATCGCGGTGCTCAATTACAGCACCGAGGCGGTCGCGACCAACCCGATCTTCCCATCGGCGCCGCTTTCCGTCTCGGGGATCACCTTCCCCGAGGACCGGCTGTTTCTGACGGGCGTCGTCGTGCTGATCTCGGTCGCGCTGTCGCTCGCCTACCGCTACACCCGCTTCGGACTCGCGACCCGCGCCGGCGCCGAGAACGACCGCGGAGCGGCGCTGACCGGCATCTCCGCGAACAGGGTCGCCGCACAGAACTGGGTGATCGCGACGGTGCTCGCGGGCGTCGCGGGCATCGTGATCGCGCCGATCGCAAGTCTCGACCCGACCTCCTACACGCTGTTCATCGTCCCCGCGCTCGCCGCCGCGCTGATCGGCCGGTTTGAGTCCTTCTGGATCGTCGCGTTGGCCGGACTGTTGCTCGGCTGCGCTCAGTCCGAGATCGACAAGCTGATCACAGTCTGGACCTGGCTGCCCCAGCAGGGGCTCGACGAGGCGTTCCCGTTCATCGTGATCATCGTCGTGATGAGCTTTCGCTCCCGTGCGCTGCTTGCGCGAGGTGGTGAGGTTGCCCATCACAATCCCTCGGTCGGGCGGCCCACACATCCGATCCGAACCTCGGCGATCTGCTTCGTGGTCGGGCTCGTCGTGCTCCTACTGCTCGACAACGTTCTGCGCTTCGCGTTCATCTCGGGCCTGACCGTGACCTGCGTCGCGCTTTCCGTCGTGCTGCTCACCGGTTACGTCGGCCAGGTGTCACTCGCACAGATGTCGCTCGCTGGGATCGGCGGCTTCATGCTCGGTCACATCTCCCACGGCTGGGACCTCGGCTTCCCGTTCTCGCTGATCCTCGCCGGACTCTGCGCCGTGCCCGTCGGTCTCGTGATCGGCCTGCCGGCGCTGCGTCTCCGAGGCGTGAGCCTCGCAGTCGTGACACTCGGCTTCGCCGCGGCGATGGATGCGATGATCTTCAGCAGCCAGGGGTTCGCCGGCAGCACCGCCGGCCTGGCGATCAAATCGCCCCACCTGCTCGGCCTGAACCTGGCGATCAGCGAGGGGCGGGCCTACCCACGGGTGATCTTCGGCGCGCTCGTGCTCCTGATCGTGATCCTGATGGGCCTGATGGTCGCGAGGTTGAGGCGCGGGCCGGCGGGACGGATGCTGCTCGCGATTCGCTCAAACGAACGTGCGGCGGCATCGGTCGGGATCAATGTCGCGATGGGGAAGCTGATGGCGTTTGCGATGGCTGCGTTCATCGCCGGCGTCGGCGGCGGTCTCACCGGCTACATGCAGGGCGAGCTGACGGCTGACAGCTTTGCCGCGTTCACCTCGATCAGTCTGCTCGCGATCGTGTTCGTCGCCGGCGTCGGCCGTATCTCCGGCGCGGTCGTCGCGGGCGTGATGTTCTCCGCTGCGGGCCTGTTCGTGACCTTCCTGGACATCCACCTCAGTGTCGGTAAGTACCAGGCGATCGTCGCGGGAGTGGCGCTTGTCCTGACCGCCGTCCAGAATCCGGACGGTCTCACCAGCACCGCGACGGGCAAGGGACCGGCCGTTGCGCTGGCGCGGCTCCGGGATCGCCTGGTCGGACTCCGTGGCGACGGTTCCGGCGCATCGTCATCGGCACCCGTGATCGAGCGCGTCAAGCCTCCCGGGGCCGCAAACGGGCCTCCCGAGACGACCGACGACGCCGTGCGGCCGGTGCTCTGAAAACCGCGCCGCACGACCCCGGTGTCGACCGGGGGAGGTGCCGGGCGCCGATCTGCACTAGTAGGGTCCGGGCGCCCGCGCACGCTCGCGAGCGTCAACCGATGCGGATCGCACTGTTCATCACCTGCGTCACCGATACGCTCCTCCCGGAGACGGGCCGGGCGACGGTCGCGGTGTTGGAGCGCCTCGGGCACGAGGTCGTGTTCCCGCTCGAGCAGACCTGCTGCGGCCAGATGCACGCCAACTCGGGCTACCAGCACCAGGCGGTCCCTCTGGTACGGCACTTCGTGGAGGTGTTCGGCGCGACGGACAGCGACGCGATCGTGACGCCGTCGGCGTCCTGTGCGGCGATGGTGCGCCACCAGTACCCGACGCTCGCTCAGCAGAGTGGCGAGGAGACACTGGTGCGCGGCGTCGACGCCCTGGCGCCGAAGGTGTTCGAGCTTTCTCAGCTGCTCGTTGATGTCCTGCGCGTCGAGGACGTCGGAGCCTATTTCCCGCACGAGGTCACCTATCACCCGAGCTGCCATTCGCTGCGGCTGTTGCGGGTCGGGGATGCGCCACTGCGGCTGTTGCGCCGAGTCCGTGGGATCCGGCTGGTCGAATTGCCGGAGGCGAGCGCCTGCTGTGGGTTCGGCGGGACCTTCGCGATCAAGAACGCCGACACGTCCACCGCGATGCTGGCCGACAAGCTGCGCCACGTCGCAGAGACCGGCGCCGAGGTCTGCACGGCTCTTGACAACTCCTGCCTGCTCCAGATCGGTGGCGCGCTGACGCACCAGCGAACCGGCATCAGGGCGCTCCATCTCGCCGAGATCCTTGCGTCGACCGAGCAGGCGCAGGCATGAGCCGGCCCTTCCCCGAGGCCGCACGGGTCGCGCTCGGCGACACCCAGCTGCGCCACAACCTGCGCGTCGCCACCCACACGATTCGAGCGAAACGCAACGCCGTCGTCGCCGAGGTCGGCGATTGGGAACAGCTGCGCGAGGCGGCGCGGGGCATCAAGGAGCGGACCCTGAGCCGGCTCGATCTTCACCTCGAGCAGCTGGAGACGGCGGTCACGGCCGCCGGGGGCCAGGTCCACTGGGCCCGCGATGGCGCCGAGGCGAATGCGATCGTCGCCCGGCTGGTGCGAGCCGCAGGCTCGAGCGAGGCGATCAAGGTGAAGGCGCTGACGACCGACGAGATCGGCCTCAACGACGCGCTGGCACGCGATGGCATCACGGCGATCGAGACCGATCTTGCCGAGCTGATCGTGCAGCTCGGTCACGACCGCTCCTCGCACATCCTGGTCCCCGCGATCCATCGCAACCGCGCCGAGATCCAGGCCCTGTTCCGCCGCGAGCTGCCGGGCAATGCCGACCTCACCGACGAACCGGCGGCGCTCGCAGAGGCGGCCCGGCGTTACCTGCGGGAGCGTTTTCTGCGTGTCGGCGTCGGCATCAGCGGCGCCAACTTCGCAGTTGCCCAGACCGGCACCGTCGGCGTTGTCGAATCCGAGGGCAACGGGCGGATGTGTCTGACGCTGCCGCGGGTGCTGATCACGGTGATGGGGATCGAGAAGGTGCTCCCCGAGTTTCAAGATCTGGAGGTGATGCTGCAGCTGCTCCCTCGTTCCTCGACCGGCGAGCGGATGAACCCCTACACATCGCTGTGGACCGGCGTGACTCCCGGGGACGGCCCACAGGAGTTCCACCTGGTGCTGCTCGACAACGGCCGCACGGACGTCCTCGCGGACGAGGTCGGCCGGCAGGCGCTGCACTGCATACGGTGCTCGGCCTGCCTGAACGTCTGTCCGGTATATGAACGCACGGGTGGGCACGCCTATGACTCCGTGTATCCCGGTCCGATCGGGGCGATCCTCACGCCCCAGCTGAACGACCTCAAGGACGCGCTGACACTTCCGTGGGCTTCCTCGCTCTGCGGCGCCTGCTACGAGGTCTGCCCGGTGAAGATCGACATCCCGTCGGTACTTCTGCACCTCCGCGGGCGCGTGGTCCGCGAGCGCACGTCGAGCTTCGATCCGGAGTCGGCGGCGATGCGTCTCGTCGCCGGCGCGTTTGCGACGCGCCGGCGCTACGAGACCGCGCAGCGGCTCGCCCGACTCGGCCGCGGACCGCTCACAAAGTGGCCACTCAGCGCTCCACTCGGGGGATGGACGGCGAGCCGGGAACTGCCCCAGGTGCCCGCGCAGTCGTTCCGTGACTGGTGGGTGTCACGGTCTTGAGCGACGCCCGCAGCGACGTGCTCGGACGCATCAGGGACGCCCTTGGATCGGCTCGGGACGTCTCCGATGTGCCCCGTCTCTACACACGGGCCGGTACGGTGGCGCCGGACGTCGCGCTGTTCTGCAGGCGCGTCGCTGACTATCGCGCGACCGTGCATCTGGTCAGCGACACGGATCTGGCGGCAACCGTGCGAAGGCTCTGCGATCGGCGCACGGCGGTCACCCCGACGCCGCCGTGCTCGCTCGAGGGGATCGACGCCGTCGGCGACGATCCGCCGCTCGGTGTCAAGGACCTCGACTCGATCAACACCGTGCTCACCGGTGCCGCCTGTGCGATCGCCGAGACCGGCACGATCGTGCTCGACGGTGGCCCGGCCTGTGGCCGGCGCGCGCTGAGCCTGCTTCCAGATCACCACGTGTGTGTGGTCCGTGCCGAGCAGATCGTCGCCACCGTTCCCGATGCGGTCGCAGCGCTCCCGCGCACCGCGCCGCTGACCCTGATCTCCGGGCCGTCCGCCACGTCCGACATCGAGCTTCAACGCGTCGAGGGCGTGCATGGGCCACGGCGGCTCGATGTCGTCGTCGTCAGCCGGGATTAGGTCAACGCCAGCGCGAGTGCCGCCAACAGCGAGCACGCCACCATCGTCACGGCCATCGGGAGTGCGCTCGCCGATCCTGCGATCCCGACCAGCGGCGCGATCAGTGCCCCGACCGTGAACTGGGTGAACCCGAACACGCCTGAGGCGCTACCGGCTCGCTCCGGATGTTCGGCCATCGTCAGCGCGGTCGCCATCGGCATGATCACGCCGATGCTGGCGACCGCGACGAACAGGCAGACGAGCAGCAGCCCGAGTCCGAGACCGAGCACCACGACGAGCAGGATGCACAGCGCAGCCACCGCCTGCGCCGCCAGGGCTTGGCGCATCAGCGTCGCCGGCTCCTCGTTCCCCAGCCTCGAGGCCGCAACCTGGCGCGCAACCAGGATCCCGCAGCCGTTGGCGGCGAACACGAGGCTGAAGGTGCCTGGCGAGAGCCCGTAGATCCGCTCCAGCACGAACGGCGACGCGGCGATGTAGGCCATCAGCGTCCCGAACGCGAGCGCGCCCGCGGCCGTGTGGCAGACATAGCGCCGGTCGCGTCTGAGAATTCCGATCGCGACCAGGACGCCCGCCAGCCCTCCCCGGTTGCGCTCGGCATCCGCAAGTGACTCCGGGACGAGCAGCAGCGAGGCGGCGAGCAGCAGCGCCCCGATCATGGCCAGCACGATGAAGATCCCGCGCCAGTCGGTGACGTGGAGCAGCAGGCCTCCGGCGATCGGCGCGACGATCGGGCCGAGACCGCCGACGATCATCAGCGCCGCGTAGGCGCGCGCCGCGGCCACTCCCTGGGCCCGATCGCGTACGACGGCGCGGGCGATCACGATGCCGCATGCCCCTGCAAGTCCCTGAAGCAGGCGCATCGCGAGCAGCGGCAGGATGCTGGGTGCGGCAGCGCAGCCGACGGAGGCAATCACGTACGCGACCAGTCCGATGATCAGCGGCCGCCGGCGACCGACCGCATCGCTGATCGGCCCGGCGAGCAGCTGGCCGGAGGCGAGCCCGATCAGCGACAGCGACAGCGTCAGTTGCGTGAGCGACGGGCTGGCGCCGAGGTCGCGGGCCACCGACGGCAGGCCCGGGAGGTACATATCGGTCGACAGCGGTCCGAATGCCGACAGGGCACCGAGGACCCAGAGCATCGAGACCGGAAGGCTGGTGGCCCGCTGGCCACCAGCCCTGTGATCCCCGTTCCCAGCGTTCGTCAGCGTTCGCCGCCCGGGCGCGCGCCGCGGACCTCGGCGGCGTCGGCCCCGGCGATCCGGCCGAACACGATCGCGTCGGTGAGCCCACCGCCGTGCTCGGTCAGATGGCCCCAGATCGAGCCCGCGCCGCCTGCTGCATGGAGGCCGGGGATCGGCGCGCCGTCGCTGCGCAGGACCCGTGCTCGCGCGTCCCGGCGCGGTCCGCCCGACGCGGTGGCGAGGCCCGGAGTCAGTTCGATCGAATACAGCGGCGGCGTCAGTGGCGCCAGCGACTCGGCGCTGCGGCCGAACTCGTCGTCTCGCCGGCGCCGCACGGCGTCTGCGTAGCTCGCAAGCGTCTGAGCGAGCGTGTCGCGGTCGATCCCGGCGTCGAGCGCCAACTGCTCGGCGTCATCGCCGCGCCTGATCCAACCGCTCGCGAGCTCGACCGAGTTGTCAGGGCTCCAGTCGTAGTCGTTGGGCGAGCCGACGATGCCGTGGAGCGGACCGGCGAGACGCGCCGATTCGTCGAACACGATCCAGCCTGGCATCCGCGGCCGGTTCGGGCGCCGCGGCAGGTAGGCGGTCACGGCCCGCACGCGATCGTGGACCTCCCAGCCGGTCTCGTCCGCGAAGCGGCGCCCGTCTCCGTCGAGGAAGATGAAGCTCGGCGCGTGCACGTCCAGGGTGAAGGCAGCCGGGAAATCGGCGTGCCGGAAGGCGAACCAGCCGAAGAAGGCGCTCATGTGCCACAGCGCGGCACCGGCCTGCTGGGCGAGTCGGACGGTGTCGCCGGTGTTGCCGGGATGGCCGACGGGGACCAGCGGCAGCGGCAGGTACGTGTCGCGCATCTCCGGGTCGTGTTCGAACGATCCGCTGCAAAGAACAACGCCCATGCCCGCGCGCAGCTCGCGGGGGACGCCGTCCTGCTCGACGATCGCCCCCGCCACGCGCCCGTGCTCGATCAGCAGTTCCACAACCGGGCTGTTGAGCGCACACCGGGATACCGCGTTGACGAACGCCCTGTTCGAGCAGGCGCCACAACGCGACGCCGGGGCGCTCTGTCGCGGCCGGCTGGAACTGGCTGTAGCTGACGTGCCCGGAACCGGGGAAATGCGGCCAGGACGGGAGCATCCCGCCGAATGCGGCCGGGTCGACCGGCGCGCAGGAGCCTCCGAGCGACTCGATCCACCCCGGAACCTCGTGCAATCCAGCCGCGAACACCTCGAGCACGGCACGGTCGGTCTTCCCGAAGCAGAGCGCGTCGAGGTGCTCGATGGCCTCCGGGCCGCCGACCTCGAACAGGAAGCCGCCGGAATGACGGCAGTTGCCACCTCCGGCGGCCGTCTTCTCGACGATCAGCACCCGCGCACCGGCATCGTGGGCCGCGATTGCCGCACTGGCTCCGGCCGCGCCGAAGCCGGCGATCAGCAGATCGAAGCGTTCCTCGGCGCTCATGCCGGCGGGTCGGTGATCGCGCGGAACGCGTGCTGCCCGTCCCACCCCTCGGACGCACCGCGCACCATCGCGTAGAAGCCGCGCAGCTGCTCGCAATCCCGCAGCACCTCGAGCGGATGGCCGAACAGCGGACGAGCGTCGAACCAGACGGCCGAGACCGGACCGGTTGCGCCGGTGTGGAAGGGCTCGATCCCGAGTCCGCCCAGACGAGCGGTCTCGTCCTCGAGCGAATCCGCCAGCCATGCGACATGGCCGATGCCGGTCCCGGGCGCCGTCAGTGCGGCGCCGAGGCCCTCGGGCTGCGCGTCGTGGACCTGTGTCAGCTCGATCAGGATCGGTCCCCACTGACCGAACGCGGAGGAATGGTCGTAGACGGCCGGTGCGCCGCGATAGGTGACCTGATCGAACACGATGTGCTCGATCGCGAAGAACGGGCCGGCGCCCAGCGCCGAGGCGTAGCGAGCGACGCCCGCCCGCAGGTCCTCGACGACGTAGCCGATGTGGTGGATCGGTGGCGGAGTTGGATCGGCTGCGGCGCTCATCGACTACAAACTGTAGACGAAATGGCAATCTGTATGCAATAGTTCCAGGATGTGGAGCGCGTCTCGTTCGACCACGTCGGCCTCTCCGTCGGCGATCTTCCTGCCTCGGAGGCGTTCTACGCGCGTGCCTTCGGGTTCGCTCGGGAGTTCGAGTTCGAGCTCGACACCGCATCCGATCCGCGGGATCATGATGATTCACCCATCCGGCGCGCGGCTTGAGCTGTTCGAGCACGCTGAATCGCGGTCGGGGATTCAGGGTGCCAGGCCGATCGAGGCGCTCGCCACCCGTGGCTACGGACACTTTGCGCTCCAGGCGGCTGACATCGGGGCCGCGTTCGCCGGTGCCCTCGACGCCGGCGCCAGCGGCCTGGTCGAGCCAGGGCCGTCTCCGGAGCCGGGCGTGCGGTTCGCGTTCCTGGCAGACCCGGAGGGGAACCTCGTCGAGTTGGTGGAGCGCGGCTGATGGGCCGTCTTGACGGCAAGGTCGCGCTGATCACCGGCACCGCCGGTGGCCAGGGGGCTGCTGCCGCCAGGCTGTTCGCGGCCGAGGGCGCGGTCGTCGCCGGCTGCGACCTCAACGCGGAGGCGGCCGAAGCCGTCGCAGGCGAGATCACGGCCGCAGGCGGCGCGATGCGGGTCGTTCGCGCCGGTCGACCTCGCGGACCCAGAGGCTGCCGCCGCCTGGGTTGCGGATGCCGTCGCCTTCGGTGGCGGCCTGGATGTGCTCTACAACAACGCCTCGGCGCCGAGGGTCGGGCCGTTCGAGGATCTGACGTGGCAGGACTGGCGGTTCACGCTGCAGAACGAGCTCGACCTGATCTACACCGTGACCAGCGCTGCCTGGCCGCCACCTCGTCGCCCGAGGGGGCGGAGTGATCATCAATACCGCCTCGGTCGCTGCGCACCGCGGCGCGACGTTCATCGAACAGACTGCCCACGGCGCTGCGAAGGGTGGCGTGCTGGCGATGACCCGCCATCTGGCGGCGTCCGGAGCCCGTCACGGGATCCGCGCCAACTCGATCAGCCCGGGGCTGATCCTGACTCCGCAGATCGCGCCGTTCATCGACGAGCCGGGCCACCCGGTGCACGAGATGGCGCGCACGCATCCGCTCGGGCGGCTGGGGGAGCCCGACGACGTCGCGCGGGTCGCCCTGTTCCTGGCCTGCGACGACGCCGCCTACCTGAACGCCGTCGACATCGTCGTCGACGGCGGCCAGTCTCTGATCTCCTGAGCCTGCGATGACCGATTTTCAGGGCGAGATCCACTGGCGAGGCGATCCGGGCTACGAGCAGGCTCGCGTGGGCCGTGTCTTCAACGCGAGGCGGCCCGATCGATTCCCCGCGGCTGTTCTGCTGCGCGAGCAGTGAAGCCGACGTGATCGCCGGTGTGAAGCTCGCCGCGCAGCGCGGCCTGAAGGTGTCGGTGCGCTCGGGAGGGCACAGCTGGGCCGCGTGGAGCGTGCGCGACGAGGCGCTGCTGATCGACCTCGGCGGGATGCGGCAGATCGACTATGACCCGGCGAGCGGGATCGCCAGCGCCAATCCGGCGGTCAAGGGCGGCGCCGAGCTGACGCCGTTCCTGACCGCCCGTGGGCGCGCCTTCACGGGCGGGCACTGTCCGGGCGTCGGGATCGGCGGCTTCCTCCTGCAGGGCGGTCAGGGCTGGAACTCCCGCAAGTACGGCTGGGCCTGCGAACACGTGACCGCGATCGACGTCGTCACCGCGGACGGGGAGCTGATCCGTGCCGACGAGCAGCAGAACTGCTGATCTCCTGTGGGCGGCACGCGGCGCGGGGCCCGGCTTCTTCGGCGTGATCACCCGCTTTCACCTGCGCACCTACGCTCGGCCGGCGGCGATGATGCACGACACGTGGATGTTCGAGCTCGACGAGCTCGAGCCGCTGCTCGGCTGGATCGACGAGCTGCTGCCGACGCTCGAGCCGCGTGGTCGAGCCGGTGATCGCCGCAACCCGCCTGCCCAGGCCGGAGGGGCCGCCGGTGCTGCTGCTGCACACGACCGCGATGTGCGAGAGCCCGGAGGAGGCCGAGCGGGTGCTCGCACCGCTCGCGGCCTGCCCGCTGGCCGGCCGCGACGATCGCCCACGATCGCGGGCCGACGACGATCGAGCAGGAGAACGTCGCCCAGGCGCTGCAGAACCCCGACGATCACCGCTACGCGGTCGACTGCACATGGACCGACGCGCGCGCGGGCGAGCTGGCGCCGCTCCTGCGGGAGCTGTGGTCCGAGCTGCCGACCGAGCACTCGTTCTCGATCTGGTACGGATGGGCGCCGAGCCGTCCGCTGCCCGACATGGCGTTCTCGGTCGAGGGCCGCGCCTACCTGGCGACCTACGCGATCTGGTCCGATCCCGCACAGGACGAGCGCCATCGCGTCGTGGGTCGTCGGCCACACCGCCCGGCTTGGCCACGCTCGGCAAGGGCGTCTACCTCGGCGACACCGACTTCACGCGCCGCCCGGACCGCTTCCTGTCGGATCAGCACTTCGCACGCCTGCAGCAGATCCGCGCCCGGCGCGACCCCGACGGTCGCTTCTGCTCCTATCTGATCGCCGAGGGCGAGGAGCTCAACGCAGAACCAGACCGCCGTCGGCACACAGCGTCTGGCCCGTGATCGCGCCCGCGGCATCCGATGCCAGAAAGGCCGCGACGCCGGCCACATCGTCGGGGACGAGGTCACGACCGACCGCGGTAGCGCGCCGAGCCTGGTCGAACGCCTCGGGAGGCATGCCTGCCTGCGCGGCCGGCGTCCGGGTCAGCCCGGGGGCGACGCAGTTGACGGTGATCCCGTCTGGGCCGAGCGAGCGGGCGAGCGAGCGCGCCAACCCGATCAGTGCGGCCTTGCTGGTCGACGTACGGGAGCAGGTCGGCCGTCGGGGGGCTCCAGACGGTGTCCGAAACGATCAGCACGATCCGCCCAAAACCGCGCTTCGCCATCCCGGGCGCAAGCGCCTGGCACAGCCACAGCGCCGACTCGACGTTGACCGCCATGACGCGGCGCCAGGTGGCGAGGTCGACGTCGTCCAGCGAGGCCCGGTCAAACGCCGCGGCGGCGTGCACGAGCGTGTCGCAGCGCCCGAAGCGTGCCAGTACGCGGGCGGCGGCAGCCCGAACCTGGTCGGCATCGCCGAGCTCGACCGCGAACTCCCCGGAGCGATCGAGGATCGCCACCTGCTGCCCATCACGGCGAAGGGCGCCGGCAATCGCGCCCCCGATCGCGCCATCACCGCCCGTGACCGCTGCCACCCTTGACATGCGATCATTATAGATGCTGCACGCAGAACGGCAAGCTGTATACAATTGACACAAAGCACGCGAAGGAGAGGACAGATGCCACAAGGAGTCGATTCCGATGCGCCGGTGCGCGAGCTGCCCGGCGAGACGGTGCCCTACTACCTCGCCGACGGCGACGGGCGCGCCCATCTGCTGCTGGGCCAGGTCGGCCGGGCGCTGGCCGGCAAGGAGGAGACCGCGAATGCGATGTCGGTGATGACCGCGCTCGGGCCCGCCGGGCGGCCGATTCCGATGCACTACCACGAGCACGAGCACGACTACTTCTTCTGCGTGCGGGGACGGATCCAGGTATGGGCCGACGGCGAGAGCCGGATCCTGTACCCGGGGGACGTCGCCAGCGTGCCGGCAGGGGTTCTCCACGCCTACCAGTTCCACGACCACTACAGCCAGTTCATGGGTCCGATCGCGCCCGCCGGCTGGGACCGCTTCTTCGACTTCACCGGCACGCCCTACGCCGGCCCCGCCTATCCGCAGGTCGACCCGACGCCGCCGCCGTTCGAGAAGTTCGGTGCTGCCGAGCAGAAGTTCGCGATGAAGTACGTGATCGACGCTCCCTATCCCGAGGCGGGCACCGGATCCGACGACGCGCTGCCGGGGACCGCGTCGGCCTATTTCCTGCGTGCCGGCGAGGGACCGCGGCACCTGCTGTTCGGCCAGGTCACCTACCAGGTGTTGACCGGCGCCGAGTCCGGCGGGCAGCTCGGGATGACGGTGACCGAGGGTCCGAAGGGCTCCCCGGTCCCAACCCACGTCCACGAGCGGACCTACGAGGCGATCTACTGCCTCGAGGGGCGTCTCCGGGTGAACGTCGACGGCGAGGAGCATCTCCTGACCCGCGGTGACTTCGTCAGCATCCCGGCCGGCGTCGAGCACAGCTACGCGTTGGAGGGGCATCTGACCCGCTTTGCGACCATCTACGGCCCGGCCGGCGTCGAGCGCTTTCAGGAGCTCGCCGGCGAGATCGCCGAGCACCGGATCTTCCCCGAGCAGGCCGGCACGGTCGACCGCGACCGGCTCCAGGCGGCAGCCGCCGAACTCGACATCGCGTTCGTCAGCTGAGCTCCTGCGATGTCCGAACTGCGTGTCCTGATCGCCGGTGCGGGAATCGCCGGCCTGACCCTTGCACAGGGACTGCGCCGGGATGGCGTCGAGTGCGAGGTGTTCGAGCGCGAACCGCTCGACAGCTGGCGCACCGGCTACCTGCTCAACCTCGACGTCGAGGGCGACCTCGGGCTGGCGGCGTGCCTACCGGCGGCGCTGTACGAGCTGTTCGTCCGTGCGTCAGGTGAGACCATGTCGGGCCACGACATGTCGGTCGTCGTCGACCCGGCCGGCAACCAGCTGTCGGCGATGAAGCACGTCGGCGCGGACGCGACCGGCGAGCGTCCGCCGACCAACATCGACCGGCGGACGCTTCGCCAGATCCTCCTGGCCGGGCTTGGCGACGTGGTCAGCCACGGAACCGAGGTGCTCGGCGTCGAGCTCAGCGACGAGTCGGTCGAGCTGAGACTCGCCGGCGGGCGCACGGCGTCGGGTGACGTTCTGGTTGCCGCCGACGGGGTCGGGTCCTCGATCCGCCGTCAGCTGATGCCCGACGTGACGATCATTGCCGCCCCGGTCGGCGCGCTCGGGCTGTTCGGCCGTGCACCACTGACCGAGGACGTCGAGGCCGAGCTGCCCGCGTCGATCTGGAATGCCGGTTTCTGCATCGTCAGCGACGGCCGCGGGACGACTCTCGGGGTCGGGCACTGGCGACCGCGGCAGGCCGCACCGGCCGCCGCCCGTGAGCTTGGCATCGACGGGACCTTCGAGGCAGCCCGGCCCTACGTGATGCTGAACGGCGCGATCCCTCCCGGCATCGAGGTGCCACCGCCGTCGGAGTGGACGGACGCGACTCCCGGGGAGATGCACGCGACGATGCTCGCGGCCGTGGCGGGCTGGCATCCTGCGATCCGTGGGCTGGTCGAGCGGATCGAGCCAGAGACCCTGTTCTCGCACCCGTTCCGTCGACTGGACCCGACAGCACCGTGGCCGAGCTCACGCGTGACCTACGTCGGCGACGCGATCAACGCGATGCTGCCGACGCTCGGGAAGGGAGCCAACATGGCGATGCGCAACGCCGCCGTGCTGCGCCACCAGCTCGTCGCCGCCGACCGCGGCGAGCGGCCCGTGCTCGAGGCGATCGCTGCCTACGAGGCGGACATGCGGGCAGCCACCTACCCCCTGATGGAGCTCGCGGCTGACCACGGCCGTTTCGGCGGCGGCGGCCTGCGCGAAGGCGGCGGGTCGGCCTCCGAGTCAGATCCGGTGCCGGCATGAGAGTGCTCGGGCTGACCGCCGGAAACCCGGGCGGCAGCGTCGAGATCCTGTTGAAGATCGCCCTGCGCGCCGCGCAGGATGAAGGAGCCGAGGTCGCGCTCGTCGCGCTCGATGACCTTCAGCTGCCGCTTCGGCCGGTCGGTCCGGGCCAGGCGGCCGGCGATGACGATGGTCCGTGGCTGTGGGACGAGCTGATGGAGAGCGACGGTCTGATCATCGCCAGCCCGATCTACTCACGGACGATCACCGGCAAGCTCAAGCTCGTCGCCGACCGGCTCTCGGGCCCGGCCGCTGACGTCGCCTTCGCCGAGAACTACCGGCGGATCCTGGAGGCGGGGGAGACCCCGCCGGTCGCCTTCCCCTACGACGAGCGGGTATTCCGTCCACGGGTCGCAGGGCTGATCGCCGTCGGCGGCGCGCTCGGGAGCCAGTGGCGCTCACTGGCACTGCCGCTGATGCACCAGCTGACCTTCTCCTCGCACATCGCGGTCGCCGACCAGCTGCTCGTCGGCGGCGCCGGAATGCCACGCTCGGTGGTGCTCGACGAGGGTGCGCTCGCGGGTGCGCAGCGCGTTGGACACAGCGTCGGCAGCCAACTGGGTCGCGTGTTCGACGACGTCGAGTACCGCGGGGAACCGGGTCTCTGTCCGCTCTGTCACCTGTCGCTGGTCGAGCTGCGCGGCACCGTGGTCGAGTGTGCGACCTGTGGGGCGACCGGTGAGCTGCTCGTCGTCGACGGGGCTCCCGTGGCCCGCTTCGACGATCCGGCGGGGCTCGATCGCTCGGTGGTGACGATGGCCGAGAAGCGGGCGCACTTCACCGAGGTGATGGCGACGGCGGCGCAGCAGGGTCCCCTGGCCGCCGAGATCGAGCAGCGTGCCGGCGCCTACGCGGGCTTCGACCCGCGGATCGTGCCCGCCGGGCGGCGCCCGATCGCGTAGCGAAAGACGTTGTTCATCCTCACGCGCCCGTCGGGTCCGGTGAACTGCACCACGGCTTGGGTGAGCGCATCACGGGAAGCCGCCTCGCCGGCGGCCTCGATCGCGATCGCGCCACCGCCCGAGGCGAGCACCGCCGCAACAGCGAGCTCAGGAGTGTCGTGGGCCCAGACGAGCGGTACCTCGCCGCTTCCGGCGTGCTCGAGCCCGGCCGAGGCGAGCAGCCGCTCCAGACCACCGGGCTCGGAGAGTCCGTAGGGCAGGTGCGCGGCGCCGGGTGCAGAGACCGCCGCGCGCAGCGGCTCCAGCGCCAGGTGCAGCGCGGTGGACTCGTTGCGCTGCGGTTCGGCGAAGGTCGTCGCCGCCACCAGACCGCCGGGCCTGACCACGCGGGCTGCCTCGCTGACCGCCTTGGCCGGATCGTCTGCGAACTGGAAGGCGTTGAAGGCGACGACTGCATCGAAGCTCTCGTCCTCGAACGGGAGCGCGTCCATCCGGCCCTCGCGGAAGTCCGCCTGCGGAACGCGCTCGCGCGCGATCTCCAGCAGTTGCGGCGTGATGTCGAGCCCGGTCACTGAGGCGCCCTGACGCGCCGCCATCCGGGCGGCGTAGCCCGAGCCACAGCCGACGTCGAGCAGACTCGCTCCGGGCGCGATCTGCAGCGCTCGCAGGACCTCGGCGAACAGTGGCTCGTTCGACGGCTCCGCCAGTTCGGCCCAATCGCGGGGCCGTCCACCCCAATGTTCCGCGCCCATTTTTCAGATGATACTGGATACAGTTTGGAAAACTGCGTATACTTCTGCGGTGATGGGACACACAACCGATATCCCGCTGACAGAGGCCCGCGCGCTGATCGCTCGGGCGATCGACAAGGCCGAGGAGATCGGGATGCGCGGCGCCGTCGCCGTCGTCGGCGGAAGCGGCGCGCTCGTCTCGGCCTCGCGCATGGATCACGGCGGCGCCGGCGGGATGGCACGCGCGCGTTCCAAGGCCTGGATCGCCGCGACCCAGCAGATCACCAGTGCCGAGCACCTCGGCCGGATGCGGATGATCGCGCCGCCGATGGTCACCGGCTTCACCGTCTGCTCACCCGAGGCGGCGTTCCCCGGAGCGGGTGGAATGCCGGTCCGCTCGGAGTCGGATCCCGGCCGGCCCGTGGTCGCCGGAATCGCGGCCTCGGGCGCCGGGATCGGGCCGTTCGTCGGCTATCCCGGCTCCGAGCCGATCAGGCTGATCGCCGACGGCAAGCCGTCCAATGGCGAGGACCTGCTCGTCCACTACGCCCTCGAGCTGCCCTATGAGGGCCAGCACGGCGACGACATGGAGCGGTGGGTCAAGGCGTATGGCGAATTCCAGACCGGCGCCGGGCCCGGGCTCGGCATGGCACCCTCACCGCCGGCCGCGAATCAGCCTGAGCATCGGTGGGCGCTTGAGCTGGCGGACCGCACGATCGCGGAGGCCGGCCGGCGGGGCGAGCGCGTCTCGGTCGCGATCGTCGATCAGCGCGGAGACCCGATCCAGCAGGATCGAATGGACGGCGCCGCCACCGCGTCGGTCAACGTCGCCGAGGCGACCGCCGCCGCCGCCGCGAGCTTTCAGTGCCCGAGCGAGGAGCTCGCCAGCCGGTTCGCCGGCGATGGGGCGCTCGCCCAGCTCGCGGCCGCACTGCCGTTCGCGATCCTGGCGGTTCCCGGTGCCCTTCCGATCGAGGAGGGCGGCCGAGTCGTCGCCGCGCTCGGCGTCGCAGGACCAGAGCCACGGCTCTGTTCGGAGATCGCGGCGGCCGTGCTCAGCGGCACCGCCGGTCAGTGACCGAGCGCCGATGCCCGAACGTCGATGACCGAACGCATCTGCATCGTCGGCGTCGGCGCGATCGGCGGGCTCTACGCCGCGCACCTCGGCCAGCTGGCGGACATCGAGGTTTGGGCGTTTGATCCGGCGCAGGAGCACGTCGCCGCGATCAATCGTGACGGTCTGCGTCTCACCGGCCACGTCGAGCTGACCGCGCGTATCCACGCGCGTAGCGTCCCGGCCGAGATCCCGCCGTGCGGCCTCGGGATCCTCGCCACCAAGGGCACCGCGACCGAGGCGGCAATCGCGGCCACGGCTCGCATCTTCGAATCCGGGGCGGTCTGCAGCGTGCAGAACGGGATCGGCAATGAGGAGGTGATCGCGGGGCACGTGCCGCGGGTGATGCGCGGCGTGACGCTGCCGGCCGGGCATCTTGCCGCCCCGGGGGTGATCCACATGGACGCCCCGGGCCCCACCTGGATCGGACCGTTCGAGCCCCAGCCCGCCTTGACCGACGAGATCGACCGTCTGGCCGATCATCTGAACCGCAGCGGCATGGAGGCCCACGCCCTGCTGGACGCGCGGGGCGCGCAGTGGACGAAGCTGCTGTTCAACGCCTCGACCAACCCGCTGTGTGCGCTCAGTGGCCTGACCCACGGTCAGCTCTGCGAGTACCAGCCGACCCGGCGACTGGTCGCGCAGCTGATCGCCGAGGGACGGGCCGTCGCCGGCGCGCTGGGGATCACGCTGGACGGCGACCCCGACAAACTCGTCGATGAGGCCGCCCGCGTCAACTTCGATCACCGGCCGAGCATGCTCCAGGACGTGATCGCCCGACGCGCCACCGAGATCGCGACGCTCAACGGCGGCATCGTCCGGGCGGCACAGCCCGCCGGCGTCCCGACCCCGTTGCACGCGGCAATCGTCGGGCTGATCTCCGGCCTCGAGCACGCCTGGGCCGTTGATCGGAACATTCGGCCCTAATGTAGACGGATTGACGAACTGTATGCAATACTGGAGGGCGAGATGGAGACGCCCCGGAAGATCGACTGGAACGAGCTCGAGTTTGCCGAGGTGCGGCCCGGCATCTTCGGCGCCACGGTGCACACGCCGCAGCTGACCGCGACGCTGTATCACTACCGGCCAGGCTCGAGCTGGGAGGAGCACCAACATCCTCAGGATCAGATCACGACCGTGCTCCAGGGCGCGATCGACTTCGTCGTCGGCGGCAACCCGGTGCGTCTGGTGGCCGGCGAGACGGCCACGCTGCCCGGCGGGACTCCACATTCGGCGACACTTCCCGGTTCTGGCTACGGCGCCGTCACGCTGAACGTGTTCACCAAGCGCGAAGCGCCGCCCGATGCCTGAATGGCTCGGGCTGCAGGGCCAGCGGGCGCTCGTCGCCGGTGGCGGCGGCACACTCGGTACCTCGCTGGTCGACGGGTTCCTGGGAGCCGGCGCCGATGTCGCGGTGATCGACGTCAGCAGCGATGCGATCGCGCGCCTGGATCCGCGGGTCACCGTGCGCCACCAGGCCGACCTCAGCGACGCCACGGCCTCACGCGCCGCGGTGGCCGCCGTCCGTCGGGATCTCGGCGGTCTGGACGTGTTTGTTCATTGCGTGGGCATCAACGATCGCAAGCCGATCGAGACCTACAGCGCCGATGAATGGGACCGGATCATCGCGGTGAACCTGACCAGCGCCTTCCACACCGGCGCGCAGGCGGCAGTCGGCATGCGTGAACAACGCTACGGCCGGATCCTGTTCTTCTCATCGGTGGCCGGGCGCAGCGGTCACAAGCTGCACGGACCGTACGCCGCAACAAAGGGGGCGATCAACCAGCTGATGAGGGTGATCGCGCACGAGTACGCCGCCGACGGCGTCACCGCGAACGCCGTGGCTCCCGGGTACATGGACACGTCCCTGACGCGGGACTACCTCGCCGCGAACCCCGACAAGCGTGCGGCACTGATCGACCTGGTCCCCGCCGGGCGCTTCGGCGAGCCGCAGGAGGTGGTCGACCCGGTGTTGTTCCTCTGCTCGCCGCGGGCGAGCTTCATCACCGGCCAGGTCCTCTATATCGACGGCGGCAGGACAATCGTCTAACCGGGAGCATCGCTAATGCAGAAGAGATTCGAAGGACGCAGCTTCATGGTGACCGGCGCCGGCACCGGCTTCGGTGCCGCGCTCGCGCAGCGAGCCGCGCAGGAGGGCGCCGGCAAGGTGCTGATCCATTACCGCAGCTCGGAAGCCGGGGCGCAGCGCACAGCCGGGCTGGTGCGCGATGCGGGTGCGGAGGCAGAGATCGTCCAGGGTGATATCACCTCGTGGGCCGACATCCAGCGCATGGCCGACTGGGCGTTCGGGGCTGGCGGCGGCATCGACGTGCTCGTCAACAACGTAGGGGAGATGGCATCCGGCCAGGCGTCCTGGACGGAGGTCACCGAGGAGGCGATCGATCACGTGCTCGCGGTCGACATCAAGGGAACGATGCTGATGGTCCACGAGTTCGGCCAGCGGATGGTGCAGCGCGGCGGTGGGGCGATCGTCAACGTCGGCTCGACGGTGATCGTCCGCGGCAGCCCGCGGGCACCGCAGTACGCCGCCGGCAAGTACGGCCTGCTCGGGATCACCAAGTCCTATGCGAAGGCGCTGGCACCAACGGTACGCGTCAATACCTACGCGCCCGGATTCATGGAGACGGAGGCGCTGCTCGCCCGGCCTGAGTGGAAGGCCGGTCGCAGGGAGGTAGTGCTTTCCGGGACCCCGGCTGGGAAGATTCCCAAGCCGGAGGAAATGACGGGCGCCGCGCTGTTCCTCGCAAGCGACGATGCCCACCACATCACCGGCTCATACATGATCGCCGACGGCGGCTACAGCATGCTCGGCGCTTGACCGGAGATCGACATGGCTGAGAACGGGCAGAACACCGAGGATGTCTATGAACGGGTACGTACCGCGATCCTCGACGGGGTGCTTGCGCCGGGCGCGGTGATGTCGCAGGTCGCGCTTGCCGAAGAGCTCGGGATCAGCCGCACGCCGCTGCGGGAGGCGCTGCGCATGCTTCAGAGCGAGGGGCTCGTCGAGGGCGAGCCGAATCGCCGGGTGCGGGTCGCGCCGATGACCCCGGAGGACCTCGAGGAGCTGTACGTGATGCGCGTCGCACTCGAATCTGAGGCGCTGCGGCTGTCGGTGCCGCATATGACCTCTGAGGATCTCGCGCGGCTCGAAGGTTCGATGGCCGAGATGGCCCATTACGCGCAGGAGAAGGACTACCGCCGCTGGACCGTCCCTCACCACCAGTTTCATCGAGCGCTGACGGCGCGCGCGGGTGAGCGCGTCAACGTCGTGCTCTCCCAGATGTTCGATCACGCCGAGCGCTACCGGCGACTGCACATCGGTCAGGGACCGAGCGCCTGGGCGACGCCGCAGCACCGGGACATCCTCGATGCCTGCAAGGACGGGGACCGTGATCGCAGCGCCGGGCTGCTGGCCGGCCACCTGGCGCGGACCGGGCTGGAGGTCTCCGAGCTGCTCGACGCCTCCTATGACCCCTGGCGTCTGAAGCAGGCGGTGCTCGACGCCGGCGGGGAGATCCCGAAGAAGGGCTCCGGCGCCGGCGCCGTCGCCGCGCGCGGCAAGCGCAAGGGCGCGGCTTGACCGCTCGCGACAGGCCGCCATTCCGGGCCGATCACGTCGGCAGCCTGTTGCGCCCACCCGAGCTGCTGCGCGCACGCGAGGAGCACTCGGCGGGCCGGCTCGACGACGCCGGGCTGCGGAACGTCGAGGACGCGGCGATCCGTGAGGTCGTCAAGCTGCAGGGCGAGATCGGCCTGCGGGCGGCGACCGACGGAGAGTTCCGCCGCGCCTCCTGGCACATGGATTTCATCTACGCGCTGGATGGGGTGTCGAAGGCGCCCGGGGATCTCAAGGTGCAGTTTCACAACGAGCAGGGTGACATCGAGTTCACGCCGGCGGCGATGCGGATCGATGGTCGCCTCGGCGTGTCGGAGACGATCTTCGGCGACGCCTTCAGGTTCCTTGAGTCGTGCGTCTCGGAGGCACAGACACCGAAGCTCACGATCCCCTCGCCGAGCATGGTCCACTACCGCGGTGGCCGCGCCGTGATCGACGAGCTGCTCTACCCGGAGCTCGACGCCTTCTGGGACGATCTGACCGCCGCCTACCGCGACGAGGTCAGCCGTCTTTCAGAGCTTGGCTGCACCTACCTGCAGTTCGACGACACCAGCCTCGCCTACCTGAACGATCCCAGGCAGAGGGAGCACGTCCGGGAGATCGGCGGCGACGCCGAGCATCAGCACGAGGCCTACATCCGCCACATCAACGAGGCGCTGGCGCAGCGACCGGATGGGATGTCGGTCACCACCCATATGTGCCGGGGCAACTTCCGCTCATCGTGGGTCGCGGAGGGCAGCTACGACTTCGTCGCCGAGGCGCTGTTCAACGAGCTCGAGGTCGACGGCTTCTTCATGGAATGGGACGATGCTCGCTCCGGTGGCTTCGAGCCGCTCAGGTTCGTGCCGAAGGACAAGGTCGTGGTGCTCGGACTCGTGACGACCAAGCGTGGCGAGCTCGAGGCGCGTGATCAGCTGAAACGCCGGATCGAGGAGGCCTCGCGGTTCGTCGACCTCGACCAGCTCTGTCTGTCGCCGCAGTGTGGGTTCTCCTCGACCGTTGAGGGCAACTCGCTCAGCGCGCAGCAGCAGGCTGACAAGCTGAGGCTCGTGGTCGAGGTGGCGCAGGAGGTCTGGGGGTAGCAAGCCCGAGCACGGCATCGGCGCCGGCAGCGGGTCTCAGAAGTCGGGCTCGGCCGGGAGGCCGACGTAGTTCTCTGCCAGCGAACGCGCCGCCGTCTCCGAGCGCGCGATGTAGTCAAGGCGGGAGAGCTGCAACCCCTGCTCGAACGGTCCGCCGCCGAGGTCGTGAAGCAGCTGGGTCATGTAGTTGGAGAAGTCCTGAGCTCGCCAGACCCGGCGCAGCGCGGTGCTGCTGTAACTCTCGAGCCCGGCAACGTCGCCGTCGCGGTAGACGGCATCGAGCGCGGCGGCGAGCAGCCGCGCGTCGTTGACCGCGAGGTTCAGGCCCTTGGCGCCCGTGGGCGGGACGATGTGCGCCGAGTCGCCGCACAGGAACAGTCGCCCGTGCTGCATCGGTGAGGCGACGTAGCTCCGCATCGGTGTGATCCCGCGGTCGAAGATCGGCCCCCGGTTGACCTCGCCGAGACGAAGCTCGAGCTCTGCCCAGATCCGCTCGTCGTCCCACGCCTCGAGGCGCTCATCGGCGGGCACCTGCAGGTACAGGCGGCTGACCTGCGGCGAGCGCATCGAGTAGAGCGCGAAGCCCCGCTCGTGCCACGCGTAGATCAGCTCGTCGGTCGCCGGTACCGCGTTCGCCAGGATCCCGAGCCACGCGAACGGGTAGCTGTACTCGAGCTCGGTCAGCGTCCCGGCGGGGATCGCGGACCTGCTGACACCGTGGAAGCCGTCGCAGCCCGCGACATAGTCGCAGATCAGCTCGCGCGGCTCGCCATCCTGTCGGTAGGTGATCCGAGGCTGCGGTGCCCCGACGTCGTGGACGGCAACGTCGCAGACGTCGAACTCCAGGCGATGGCCGCCCGCGATCCGCGCGGCGATCAGATCCTTGACGACCTCCTGCTGGCCGTAGACGGTGATCGCGCGTCCGGTCAGCTCCGTCATCGGCAGATAGTGCGTCTCGCCGCGACGGCGAAGATGGATGCCATGGTGCCGGAGCCCTTCACGCTCCAGCCGCTCACCGACACCGGCCGCGTGGAGCAGGTCGATCGTGTTCTGCTCGAGCACCCCGGCGCGGACACGCTGCTCGACGTATGACCGGTCACGGGCTTCGAGCACTACCGTCTCGATCCCCTGACGCTCCAGAAGCAGCCCCAGGGTGAGCCCGGCCGGTCCTGCGCCTACGATTCCGACCTGAGTTCTCATCGCGTGGCAATGCTAGCCATTGCAACGCAAAATGTCTACAGTTTGGTATTCTGCACGCAATCATGGCCGAACTGGTCGATCTTCGTGAGGCAGTGGCGGCGCTCGTCGATGACGGCGACAGCGTCGCCTTGGAGGGGTTCACGCATCTGATCCCGTTCGCGGCCGGCCATGAGCTGCTGCGTCAGGGTCGGCGTGAGCTGGAGCTGATCCGGATGACGCCTGACCTGTTGTATGACCAGCTGATCGGGATGGGTGTCGCGCGCAGGCTGGTGTTCGCCTACGGGGGTAACCCGGGGGTCGGCTCGCTGCATCGGTTCCGTGATGCGATCGAGCATGGGTGGCCTCGGGAGCTCGAGATCGAGGAGCATTCGCATGCGGGGATGGCGAATCGCTATGCGGCCGGCGCGGCCGATCTTCCGTTCGCGGTGATGCGCGGGTATCTGGGCACCGATCTGTTTGCGCGGACGCGGGTGGAGCCGATCACCTGCCCGTTCACCGGTGAGGGGTTGGTGGCGGTGCCGGCGTTGCGCCCGGATGTGGGGATCGTCCATGCGCAGGAGGCCGATCGAGATGGCAACGTGCAGCTGTGGGGAATTCCCGGGGTGCAGAAGGAGGTGGTGCTGGCGGCGGCTCGTTCGCTGGTGACGGTCGAGCGGGTGGTCGAATCGCTTCAGCCGCGTCCCGGCGGAATCGTGATTCCGGGCTGGGTGATCGATTTCGTCGCGCTGGCGCCGGGTGGATCGCTGCCGTCCTACAGTCTCGGGATCACCGAGCGCGACAATGACTTCTACCGGTTCTGGGATCGGCTGAGCCGTGACCGCGATGCGTTCACGGCGTGGATGACGGAGAACGTGCTGAGAGAGGTTCCGGCACCGTGAGCATCGTCAGCGCAGCGAGCCTCGGGGAGGTTCAGACCGTGGTCGCCGCCCGGCGTCTGTCACGGGCGAGGACGGTGTTCATCGGCGTCGGGCGGCCGAGCACCGCGGCGATCCTGGCGCGGATGGTGCACAACCCGGATCTGGTGTTGGTGTATGAGTCGGGAACGATCGGCGCAAAGCCGTTTCACGTGCCGTTGTCGATCGGTGATGGGGAGTTGGCGTTGACGGCAGACGCGGTTGTGTCGGTTCCTGAGATGTTCAACTACTGGATCGGGCCGGGGCGGATCGATGTGGCGTTCCTCGGCGCCGCGCAGATCGACCCCTTCGCGAATCTGAACTCGACGGTGATCGGCGATTACGAGCATCCGCGTACCAGGCTGCCGGGCGCCGGTGGCGCGCCCGAGATCGCTGCGAGCTGTGGTGAGGTGGTGATCGTGGCGCCGCATTCGACGCGCACGTTCGTGCAGCGGCTTGATTTCGTCACGACCGTCGGCCATGGTGACGGTCCCGGGGCGCGTGAGCGGTTGGGGTTCCGTGGTCGGGGCCCGACGGCGGTGATCACCGATCTCGGTGTGCTTGAGCCCGACCCGGTGAAGCTCGAGTTGACGTTGACGGCTGTGCATGAGGGGGTCACCGTCGAGCAGGTGGCCGAGGCGACCGGTTGGGATCTGCCGGTCGCGGGCGAGGTGTCGGTGACCCCGTCGCCGACTGACCTTGAGCTTGGCGCCCTCAGGGAGCTGCTTGCGCGGTGAGCGGCGCCTTCGTGTACGAGGCGGTTCGCACCCCGTTCGGGCGTTACGGCGGTGCGCTGTCGGGCGTGCGGCCTGATGATCTGGCGGCTGGCTGCCTGCGGGCGTTGTTGGATCGCGTGCCGGGCCTTGACCGCGACGTGATCGGCGACGTGATCCTGGGCAACGCAAATGGCGCCGGTGAGGACAACCGTGACGTCGCGCGGATGGCTGTGCTGCTGGCCGGTCTGGCGACGTCGGTGCCGGGGGTCACGGTGAACCGGCTGTGCGGTTCGAGCCTGGAGGCGGCGATTCAGGGATCGCGTGCGATCGAGTGCGGCGACGCGTCGGTGATCGTCGCCGGTGGTGTGGAGTCGATGAGTCGCGCTCCCTGGGTGCTTCCCAAGCCTGCGAAGGGGTTTCCAGCCGGTAACGAGACGCTTTGGTCCTCGACGCTCGGCTGGCGGATGGTCAACCCGTCGATGCCGGAGCGCTGGACGATCTCGCTCGGAGCCAGCGCCGAGAAGCTGGCCGGCATGCATCGGATCTCACGTGAGGCGCAGGACCGGTTCGCGCTGCGCAGCCACCAGCTCGCCGGTCGCGCGTTCGAGCAGGGCGCGCTCACCGAGGTCGTGCCGCTACCCGGGGTGGAGCTTGATCGTGACGAGGGGATCCGGGCCGACTCCTCGCTTGAGAAGCTCGCAAAGCTGAAGCCCGCGTTCGTTGACGGTGGAACCGTGACCGCCGGCAACTCCTCGCCGCTGAATGATGGCGCCGCGATGCTGCTGTTGGGCGACGAGCGCGCCGGTGGCCTGATCGGTCGCGATCCGCTCGCGCGAGTTGTGTCGCGGGCGGCGCACGGCGTCGATCCGGATGTGTTCGGGATCGGGCCGGTGGAGGCTGCGAACCGGGCGCTTGCGCGCGCCGGGATCGGCTGGGATCAGGTCGACGTGGTCGAGCTCAACGAGGCGTTCGCTTCGCAATCACTCGCCTGCCTGGCGGGCTGGCCGGAGCTTGATCCCGAGAAGGTCAACGTGCGCGGCGGCGCGATCGCGATCGGACACCCCCTGGGCGCCTCTGGTGCGAGGATCCTCGGCCGCCTCGCGCACGAGTTGCACGGTCGCGGCGGCGGCTTCGGGCTCGCGGCGATCTGTATCGGTGTCGGCCAGGGTCTGGCCGTTGTCCTGGAAGGATGTTGAGAATCGAAAATGGTGTTCAGATGAGCGAGGTTGAGGTGAGCGGAACGGTCGGTGAGGGCACCGGGATCGTGACTGAGATCTACGACCGGATCGCGGACACGCCGACGAGCTATCTGCGGGAAGGACCGGACGCGCAGCCGCCGTTGGATTACGAGGCGTACAAGTCGACCCGGCTTCGCCATCCGAAGCAGCCGCTGGTCTACCTGCCGCAGACGGTGACCGAGATCACCGGGCCGCAGCTCGGTCCCGCGGTGATCCTGGGCGATCACGATCACGATCTGACCGTGCAGCACCAGGGGGAGCCGATCGGGGAGCGGATCATCGTCGCGGGCACCGTGCGTGATACCGAGGGCAAACCGTTGCGTGACACGCTGGTCGAGATCTGGCAGGCCAACTCCGCGGGCCGCTACCGGCATAAGTGGGACCGCTGGCCGGCGCCGCTTGACCCGAATTTCTCAGGCTCGGGTCGGTGTGTGACCGATTCCGAGGGGCGCTATCGGTTCGTGACGATCAAACCGGGGCCGTATCCGTGGGGTAATCATTACAACGCCTGGCGCCCGGCGCACATCCATTTCTCGCTGCTCGGCCGGGCGTTCGCGCAGCGGCTGGTGACGCAGATGTACTTTCCCGGGGACCCGTTCTTCCCATTTGACCCGATCTTCGGATCGATCCGTGACGAGCGGGCGCGTCAGCGGCTGATCTCCCGCTTCCAGATCCACCAGACGGTGCCGAACTGGGCGCACGCGTACGAGTTCGACATCTGTCTGCGTGGCCCGGGAGCGACGCCGTTCGAGGAGGCGCTGTGATCTTCGAGACGACCCCATCGCAGACGGTCGGACCGTACTTTGCGATCGGGATGCCGTTCGACGCCGGCCCCCACGTCGTTCCTGAAGGGACGCCGGGGGCGATACGGATCAGCGGTTTCGTCTATGACGGCGACGGCGAGCTGATCCCGGACAACCTGATCGAGACATGGCAGGCCGACAGCGAGGGAAGGTTCGCGGACCTGCACGGCTACGGGGGTGTGTCGCAGCTCGACGGCTTCCGCGGGTTCGGGCGCTGCGGCTATGAGGATGGCGACGGAAGCTACGAGATCCACACGATCAAGCCCGGTCCGGTCGCCGGTCCCGGCGGGCGGATCCAGGCACCCCATATCGACGTCTCCGTGTTCGCCCGCGGGCTTCTCCACCGCTGCGTGACCAGGATCTACTTCGCCGACGAGGGCGACGCCAACGCCAAGGACCCGGTGCTCGAGTACGTGCCGGCCGAGCGTCGCGGCACGCTGCTCGCCGAACCGGTGCAGGGCGGTTACCGGTTCGACATCCACCTACAAGGCGCCGGCGAGACTGTCTTCTTTGCAATCTGAAGGGCTGTTCGACGGGCTCTACGCCCGCGGTGGCGTCGCGGCGCAGACCGGTGAGCGCGCGTGGGTACAGGCGATGCTGGACGTCGAGGCCGCGCTCGCACGCGCTTGCGCAACCGAGGGGTTGATCCCGCTGCAGCACGCCGAGGCGATCGCCGAGGTCTGCGTCGCCGAGCGGTTCGATCTCGCGGCGATCAGGGCGGGGACCGCGAGCGCCGCGACGCCGGTGATCGCGCTCGTTTCTGCACTCCGCGATCAGGTGGGGCCAGACGTGGCTCCGTCCGTCCACGTCGGCGCCACCAGCCAGGACATCGTCGACACGGCGATGATGCTGATCGCCCGCCGTGCGCTCGAGCCGTTGCTCGCGGACGCGCGTGGCGCGGCGGCGGCCGCGGCGAGGCTGGCCGATCGACATCGTGGCACGGTGATGGCGGGCAGGACCCTGATGCAGCAGGCGCTGCCGACCTCGTTCGGGGCGCGGGCGGCGGGCTGGCTGGTCGGAATCGACGAGAGCCGCCGGTCGCTGCTGCACGCCCGAGAACACGTGCTGGCGGTTCAGATGGGTGGGCCGGTCGGGATTCGAGCGCCGGCCGTCGCCGCTCGGGTCGCGTCCGAGCTCGGGCTGGCGCAGCCGACCGTGCCCTGGCAGGCGATCCGCGTGCGCCCGGTGCAGCTCGCCGCGGCGCTGGGCACGCTCGCCGGCGTCCTGGCCAAGCTCGCGCGTGACGCGACGCTGCTCTCCCAGGATGAGATCGGCGAGCTGCGGGAGGGCGGCAGCCCCGGCCGGGGAGGCTCGACGGCGATGGCGCACAAGCGAAACCCGGTCGCGGCTGTCTCGGTGCTTGCCTGCACCAAACGGGTGCCCGGCCTGGTCGCGACCATGCTGGCGTGCATGGAGCAGGAGCATGAGCGTGCCGCCGGCGCGTGGCAGGCGGAGTGGGGCACCCTGAGCGAGCTGCTGGCTCTGACCGGGTCGGCGACCGCTTGGGCCAGAGATCTGCTGGAGGATCTGCAGGTCGACGGCGACCGGATGCGAGAGAACCTGGCGCGCCTTGTCGTGGCAGGCGTGAACGAGGCGGCGGACCCGGACCATCACCTCGCCGCCGCCTCAGAGCTGATCGACCGGGCGCTGGCTGAGCACCGCTGATGACCGTCTGCGAACTCCACCACGAGACCGCGGGAGCGGGCGAAGCCACGCCGCTGCTGCTGGGCGGTTCGCTGGGGACGACGCTGGCGATGTGGGCGCCACAGCTCGAGCCGCTGGCACAGCGCAGGCGGGTGATCCGCTTTGATCACCGCGGGCACGGCGGTTCGCCGGTTCCGCCCGGCCCCTACGGGATCGAGGACCTCGGCGCTGACGTGCTGGCGCTGCTCGACAGCCTCGGGATCGAGCGCGCCTGCTACTGCGGCCTGTCGATCGGCGGGATGGTCGGGATGTGGCTGGCCGCCAACGCGCCTCAGCGAATCGATCGTCTGATCCTGATCTGCACCTCGGCCCATCTGCCGCCGCGCGCCGGATGGGCCGACCGGGCCGCGAGCGTCCGGTCCGCGGGCAGTCCTGAGGTTGTCGCCGACGCCGTCCTCGAGCGCTGGTTCACGGCCGATTTCGCCGAGCATAACCCGGGTGTGATCGCCCGTTACCGGGCCATGATCGCCGCGACCCCGGCGGAGGGCTACGCCTGTTGCTGCGAGGTGATCGGAGCGCTCGATCTGCGCCGGGATCTACCCCGGATCACGGCGCCGACGCTCGTCGTTGCCGGTGCTCAGGACCCGGCGACACCGCCCGTCCATGGGCGGGAGATCGCCGGGCTGATCCCGGCGGCGGCGCTGCGCGTGGTTGACGACGCCGCCCACCTCGCAAACGTGCAGCAGGCGGCGGCGGTCAACCGCCTGATCATCGACCACCTCGAACCACAGGAGCCCAGATGAGCGATCCCAGTTACGACCGCGGCATGGCGATCCGCCGTGAGGTGCTCGGCGATCAACACGTCGACCGTGCCATGGCTGGGAGCACGGAGTTCACCGCCCCGTTCCAGGACTTCATCACGCGCTATGCGTGGGGCGACATCTGGGCGCGCAAGGGTCTGGACCGGCGTACGCGCAGCTGTGTCACGCTCGCGGTGCTGACCGCGCTCGGGCGGGAGCATGAGATCCCTTTGCACGTGCGTGCCGCGGTTCGCAATGGCCTCTCACCCGAAGAGATCGGCGAGGTTCTCCTGCACACCGCCGTCTATGCCGGCGTGCCGGCGGCAAATGCCGCGTTCGCGATCGCACAGCGCGTGCTGGGCGAGGACGCGGCAGCTCACGAATGACTGACGTTGCCCGAACACGACTTACCAGTGCACTGGAGCGCCGCATTAGATGCGGACGGGGTGCAGCGCCAGCAGCCCGACTATTACCGTGACCCAGATCGCGAGGCCCATGTGGACCGAGCCGCGCCAGCGGTCCCACCGGGAGGCGCCGTTGTCGGGTAGGCGCTCCAGCGCCGGTGAGAGCCAGGCGAGCGCGGTCCGGATCGCGTAGACGCCGATTCCGACATCAACGAGGACGAGGGCGACCTCGATCGCCGTCCGCGCCGGGAACGAAAGGTGCAGATCGTTGCGCAGGGAGAACGAACGCGAGCCGGCGAGTGCGGTCGTCACCAGCCACGCGATCCCTGCGATCGGCCCCAACCACCACGCGTGCGGCCGCGGATCGCGCTTGTCCGGCGGCAGCACGCGCTCGACCATCGTGCGGACCGCCTCGCGGGACTGCGCGTCACCACCGCTGTAGTCGATGAACAGCACTGGCTCCGGTCGTGCCAGCATGACGCCGGCGGACACGGCGCGGTAAACCTCGGTCGGGTGGATGTGGATGTGAACCTTGCGGGCGTCGAGCCACAGCCGTTCGGTCAGGTCGCCGCGAAGCTGCTCCGCCGACGCTGCGACCTCGTGGTGGTCGTCGACCATCATGATGTACTCCACCGCCGTCGCCTCACCGCCTCCGCGCAGGCACTTCTCGATCGAGGCCATGATGTCGACGAACGTGTGTCGGGTGCCTGACCAGCGTCGGCGTGAGGAGGAGGAGGGGGTGGTCTCCGGGACGGACACTCGCGTGAGTGTTTCACCGCGCCCGCCCGATCGGCCTCGCGGTCGGCGACACGGCTTGCAATCGCTCGGCTCGCGGCGCGACGCGGGTGCGTCGCCCCACTTGCAACTGCGCGATCGGTTCAGCCCTTGAGTTGGTGCTCGTCGGTGATGCGATAGCCGACTCCGGGGGTGTTGTGGATGATGTCGGGCTGGCCGAGTTTGCGTCTGAGCCGGGCGATCGTGACTTTGACCGTGTTGGTGAACGGGTCGACGTTCTCGTCCCAAGCCTGCTCGAGCAGGCGCTCGGCGCTGAGCGCACCCGGGCTTGCCCTGAGCAGCGCTTCGAGCACGGCACGCTCCTTTGCGGAGACCTTGACCGTCCGCCCGTCGCGTGTGACCGTACCGGTCAGCGGGTCGAGTTCGATGCCGGCTGCGTGAAGGGTGTGGCTGCGGGCGGTGGGCCTGCGTCGGGCCAGCGCACGGACGCGTAGGACAAGCTCGGGGAAGTGGAATGGTTTGGGGAGGTAGTCATCGGCGCCGAGCGCGAGCCCTTTGACGCGGTCGGCCGGGCCGCCCGCAGCGGTGAGCATCAGGACCATCGGTGGATCCTCGCCGTGGATGATGATCTGGCACAGCTGGTCGCCGTGGATGCCCGGAAGGTCGCGGTCGAGAAGGACGACGTCGTACGGGTTGACGCTGACCTTTGCGACGGCTTCATGGCCGTCGTAGGCGACATCGACGGCGATCCCCTGGTCACGCAGTCCCTCCGCGATCCGGTTGGCGTGCCGGGGTATGTCCTCGACCACGAGGACCCTCATCGGGCGGCCTGCGCGATGCGCGGGCGGGAGGCGTCCGGCAACGTGATGCAGACCCGGAGTCCGCCCTGTGCAGGGGCATGGAGCTCGAGCTGGCCGCCGTGCGCCGCGGCGACGGCCGCGACGATCGAGAGCCCGAGGCCGTGGCCGTCCTGTGATCCGGTCCGGTCCTCGCTGAGGCGTTTGAATGGCTGGGCGAGCTGCGCCACCGCGACCGGGTCCAGCAGGGGGCCGCTGCTGTCGATGACCACTCGCGCCTGCCGGTCCTCGGATGGTGTGAGCGCGATCTCGACGTAGTCGCCTCGCTTGGTGTGGCGCACGGCGTTCTCAATCACGTTCTCGATCATCCGCCGGAGCAACGTCGGGCTGCCGGCGACCTCGAGATCGTCGAGATCCGTCTCGATAGTCAGCTCCTTGGCGGCGATCTGATCGGCACGGTCGCTGAGCGCCGAGCGGATCAGCGGCTCGAGCGCGACCCGGTCGCACTCGTCGATCTGGCCGTTCTGGGCGTGGGCGAGGGTGAGGAAGCTTTCGAGCAGCTGGTCGGCGTGGTCGAGATCGACGCGCAGCTCGGCGTCCAGCTCGCGGGTCTGGGCCGGCACGCCGGCCGGCTTGGCGATCGCCACGTCGAGGGTGGTGCGCATCATCGCAAGGGGCGTGCGCAGCTCATGTGACGCGTTTGCGACGAACCGCCGCTGCGCCTCAAAGGCAGCCTCCAAGCGTGCCAGCAGCCTGTCGATCGTGTCGGCAAGCAGGTGCAGCTCGTCGCGCGGGCCGGACATCGCAAGGCGTTCGTGGAGATTCGTGTCCGAGATCCGGTCGGCGGCGGCGGTGATCGTCCGCAGCGGCGCCAGCACCTGCCCGGCCACCAGCCACCCGAGCGCGACTGAGACGATCGCCATGATCGCCAGCGCGACCCCCGAGACCAGCTGCAGGCGGTGGAGTCCGATCGCGCGCTGGACAGACATCGCCCCCTGGAGCCGCACCATCACCGGATTGAACGGCTGCTTGGGCGGCGAGTACGCGAAGTTGGCGAACAGCCAGTACGTGATCGCCAGGAGCGCAGCGCCGCAGATCAGAAATATGAGGCTGTAGAGCAGCGTCAACCGCCACCGGACCGTAGCGCCGGGAAGGAGCACGCGCAGCATGGGCTGGCTTGGAGTTCGGCCGGTCTTCACGGTGCTGAGGATGCCGTCGGGCGGGTTACAGCGAGATAACACGGTAACGGGGATGTAACCCGCCGCGGCGCACGCTCACCTCTGTTCTTCCCCGGACTCAACCTGGCCTCGCCGCGCTCGACCGAAAGGAACTCGGATTCCATGCGCCATCGCGCTCTGATCCCCACATTCGTCATTGCAGCCGCTGCTGTCTCACTGCTCACGACGGGGTGCGGCGGCTCCTCGACGACCGCCGCCACGACGACTTCCGCCGCGCCGAACGGAGCGTTCGCGTACGCGCGCTGCATGCGCTCCCACGGGGTGACCAACTTCCCCGACCCCAGCACCGGCGGAGGAATCGACAAGCAAGCCGTTGTCAGCGCGCTGCAGGCGGTCGGCCACTCCAAGGCCGACGCCGCCCAGACAGCCTGCATACACGTGAACGGCGGCAGCCCGGGCACAGGCCAGAGTGCCAGTGCGACTCAGAGCCAAGCGCGCACCAGCGCGATGCTGGCGTTCGCCCGGTGTCTCCGGCGTCGCGGGTTGGCCAACTTCCCGGACCCGACCCCCAGCGGACAGCTCACCCGAGAGATGATCGCCAACTCCGGCATAAACCTGCACCAACCGGCGGTGGCGCAGGTCGCGGACGCGTGCGTCAACGTCACCCACGGGGTCATCACAAAGGCCGTCGTAGCCCGCTTCCTAGCCGGGCAATGAGCCAGACCCCACGCGCTCCCGGGGCGGCTTGGCGGGGTTTTGCGGAGCGCGCCCGGCAGGATTTGAACCTGCGACCTTTCGCTCCGGAGGCGAACGCTCTATCCCCTGAGCTACGGGCGCTCGGTGGGAACCGGGAGCCAGCTTATCGTGCCGGCCGCGCGCGCTGGGCTCGGCCAGGGACGCCTCAGCGCAGACAGCGGGCGCTGAGTGGCACGCTGACGCCCGGGACCGGCGGCGGGTTGTGCCTGCAATAGACGAGCTGGTGCGTCGCGCGGTCGACGACGCCCGCGAACGGATAGCTGGTGTTGCGAGCCAGCACCGAGCAGCGGTAGGCGGTCTGATCGCCGGTGGCGCCCGGGACCGCGAAACACAGGGTCGTGCGGACCGGACCGGCCATCCGGCCGAAGTCGATCTGGGTGTTGATGTAGCCGGAGACCGCGTGCTTGACCGCGGCGAGCGGCGTCAGCGAGGCGGCGAAGTGCACGACATGAGGTGCCTGCTGCTCTGCGTCGAGGACCTCCGCTTCGTGGTTGAGGATTCGCTGCCCCTTGGCGCTGATCTGCGGCGCCTGGGCCTGCGGAGTGCTCTGCGCATCCACGAACCGGACCAGCAGGAAGATCGCCACCGCCGCGACCGTCAGCGACAGCACCCACTGCAGCCACAGAGGCGGGCGCAGCGGCTCAAGCAGCTGGCGAGGGTTGAGGCGGGATTGGGGTGGGCTTCCGGCGATCTGAGTGAGCGTATCGCCACTCCACGCTCGCTTAGGATGATCCGGGCTCCGCAGGCGCTGGATGTCCGGGTCCGCGCCGGCGCTGGCACACTGGCGGGGAATGGACCTTTCCGTCTTCTTCGCCGGAACAGCCGGCTCGCTGCCGACCCAGCGCCGTGGCCTGCCCGCGATCGTGATCCGCCGCGGGGGTGACCGGATCCTGGTCGACTGCGGGGAGGGAACCCAGCGTCAGCTGCTGCGCTCGATCGGCCTGCTCGACCTGACGGAGGTGTTCATCACGCACTTCCACGCCGACCACTGGCTGGGGCTTCCGGGACTGCTGAAGACCTTCGACCTGCGCGGCCGCGAGACGCCGCTGGCGATCCACGGCCCCCGTGGCCTCGATGACCTGCTCGCGATCGTGATGCGCGCCGCCGGCCGGGTCAGCTTCGACCTGCGGGTGATCGAGCTTGAGCCGGGAGCGGTGCTCGAGCGTGATGGCTACCGGATCGCGGCCGTGCCGGTGACTCACCGCGGCGCCGCCTTCGGCTACGTCCTGTTCGAGGACGAGCGGCCGGGCGTCTTCGATCCAGCCGTCGCCGCCGCGCTCGGGATCACGCCCGGGCCGGACTTCGGCCGGCTGCAGCGCGGTGAGACGATCAACGGGATCGAGCCGGCACAGGTGATGGGGCCGATCCGCCCCGGCCGCAAGCTGACGATCTCTGGCGACACCCGCCCCTGCGAGTCGCTGCGGATCGCCGCGCATGGCAGCGACCTGCTGGTCCACGAGGCGACGTTTGCGATCGAGGACGCCGAGCGTGCATTCGAGACGGGCCATTCGACCGCGTCACAGGCAGCCGGGATCGCACGCGACGCCGAGGCGAGAATGCTCGCGCTGACCCACTTCTCGATCCGCTATCCGGTCTCACAGCTCCGCGACGAGGCACGTGAGATCTTCGCCAACACGGTGCTGCCCCGTGATTTCGACACGATCGAGATCCCGTTCGCCGAGAAGGGCCCGCCCGAGCTGATCCGCTGGGCGGAGGGTGAACCCCAACCGGTGTCGTGAGCGCATTCGAGTTCGATCAACAGGCCGTGAGCGGACGCGACCTTCGCGTGATCACAACCGCCCGCCTGTTCTGCGAGGCGCTCGAGCCCGCTCACGCCGACGAGCTGGCGCCGCTGATGAACGATCCACGTGTCGCCAGGACGCTGTCGCCGAACGGCCTGCCGCCGGCGCCCGGGGGCACGCCCGCAGGATCTGGCCGTCAAGCAGGCCGGGTGGCAGCGCAACGGCTTCGGCCTGTGGCTGCTGCGCGACCGCAGAACCGGTGAGATGGTCGGCAGAGGTGGCCTCCAGCACACCTCGGCAACCGGAGAGCAGGAGGTTGAGATCGGTTGGACGATCGTCCCCGAGCGCTGGCGCCAGGGGCTCGCGACCGAGCTTGCGCTCGCGTGCGTGGAGATTGCCTTCGAGGACCTCGGGCTGGCGTCGGTGATCGCCTATACGCGACCGGACAACATCGCCTCACGGCGGGTGATGGACAAGGCCGGGCTCGTCTACGAGCGCGAGTTCACCGATCGCCATGGCCTCACCGAGGTGCTCTACCGCCGCTTCGCGGTGGATGGTGGTTCCGTCGAAGCACGCTGCTAGGCTGCACGAGGTAGCCACCTTTAACCCGGTCCAGAGAGGCCAGGAAGGAACATAGTGCCGGACCACACGGTCATCCTCGACCGCGATGACATTCGCCGCACGCTGGTGCGGATCGCGCACGAGATCGTCGAGAAGAACCCGCCAGATGCGGCCACCGGCCCGCTGGCCGGTGGCCCAGCGGACCCCGACGACACTGGCCGTGACACCCGTCCGCGGCAGAGCACGGTCGCGATCGTCGGCATCCACCGCCGCGGCGCGATCCTTGCAAAGCGCCTGCACGCGCTGGTCAGCGAGCTGCTCGACTGCAGCGTTCCGCTCGGCGACCTGGACATCTCCTTCTACCGCGACGACCTCGCGATCCGCCCGAGCGCGCCGGTCGTGCTCTCGACCCACCTCGACTTCCCGCTGCAGGGACGCACGATCGTGATCGTCGACGACGTCCTCTACACGGGTCGCACGGTGCGCGCCGCGATCGATGCGATCTTCGACTACGGCCGGCCCGCGCGTGTGCAGCTCGCGGCGCTGGTCGACCGCGGCCACCGTGAGCTGCCGATCCGCCCGGACTTCGTCGGCAAGAACGTCCCGAGCTCGAAGCACGAGCGGGTCAACGTGCGGCTGACGGAGCTCGACGGGCGCGACGAGGTCACGATCGGCCCGGACCTGGAGCAGCGCAGGGCCGCCGCATGAGCGCCGGCAGCGCCGTCAGCAAGTCGTTCGCGAGTGGAAAGGACCACAGATGAGCGCGCCTCGCAGCACAAACACCAGAATCGGTCGGCACCTGATCTCGATCGACGACCTCGACCGTGCGGCGATCGAGCGGATCCTCGATCGCGCCGAGTCGTTCGCCGAGGTCGCGGGCCGGGAGATCAAGAAGGTCCCCGCGCTGCGCGGCCGCACCGTCGTGAACCTCTTCTACGAGGCCTCGACCCGCACGAGCTCCTCGTTCGAGCTGGCCGCCAAACGGCTCAGCGCCGACGTGGTCAACATCCGCTCGGCGGGATCGAGCGTCGACAAGGGGGAGTCGCTGAAGGACACGGTCCAGACGCTCAGCGCCTACGACCCGGCGGCGATCGTGATCCGCGCTCCCTACGCGGGCGCCGCAAGGCTGGTCGCCGGTTGGACGAGCGCCTCGGTGATCAACGCCGGTGACGGCAAGCACGAGCACCCGACGCAGGCGCTGCTCGACGTGTTCACGCTGCGCCGCCGCCTGCACACGCTGGACGGCGCGAACATCTGGATCGTCGGCGACGTGCTGCACTCACGGGTCGCGCGCTCGAACATCCTCGCGTTCACGCGAATGGGCGCACACGTGACCGTCTGTGGACCGCCGACGCTGCTGCCACGGCAGATCGAGTCGCTCGGCTGCGACGCGACGCCTTCGCTCGAGCGTCTGCACGAGGCCGACGTCGTCTACGTGCTGAGGATGCAGCACGAGCGCATGCACGACTCGTTCGTGCCGTCGCTGCGCGAGTACGCCGCCTGCTACCAGATCAGCCTCGCGCGCCTGGCGCCCGGGCAGCTGCTGATGCATCCGGGGCCGGTCAACAGAGGCGTCGAGCTGTCCGCCGACGCGATCGACTCGCCCCAGGCATTGATCGGCGAGCAGGTCAAGGCCGGTGTGGCGGTCCGGATGGCGGTTCTCTACGAGCTGCTCGCCGGCTCCCAGACGCAGACCGCGGGCGTCGAGCAAACCACCCAGGCTCAACCAGCGAAGGCGGCGTGACAATGTCCGAGCAGCGGCTGTTCAGCAAGTCAGGTCAACCCGCGGAGCTGCTGATCCGCTCCGCCCACGTTCTGGATCCCCGCAGTGAGCTCGACGCCGAGCTTGACATCCTGATCCACGAAGGGGTGATCGCCGAGCTCGGCGCTCCCGGCGCGCTCCAGGCGCCGCCCGGGCTCGAGACGATCGACGGCGTCGGCAAGCACGCATTCCCGGCGTTCGTCGATCCGCACGTGCACCTGCGCACCCCGGGGCAGGAGTACAAGGAGGACCTCGACACCGGCACCGCGGCTGCCGCCGCGGGCGGCTTCTGTGCGCTGATCGCGATGCCGAACACAGACCCCGTCGTCGACGACGTCTCGGTGCTGCGCTCGCTGGCCGACGGCGCGCGTCGTGAGGCGCGGGTCCCGGTCGGCTTCCTGGCGGCGATCACGCGCGGGCTGAAGGGCAGCGAGCTGACCGAGATGGCGGCGCTCCGTGACGCCGGCGCACTCGGGTTCACCGACGACGGCAAGCCGGTGGTCTCGGCGGGAATGCTGCGCAAGGCTCTGCAGTACCAGCGCCTGTGCGGTGGCGTGATCGCCCTGCATGAGGAGGACCCGGCGCTTTCCGGCGACGGCGTCATGCACGAGGGCGCGGTCTCCGCGCGTCTGGGGATGGCCGGCATCCCGCCGCTGTCTGAGTCGACGATGGTCGCCCGCGATGGCGCGCTGGCGCTGTACGAGGATGCGCGAGTGCACTTCCAGCACCTCTCGTGCGTCGAGTCGGTCCAGGCGCTGACACACGCCAGGGAGCTGGGCGCACGGGTCTCCGCTGAGGCGACGCCGCACCATCTGACGCTGACCGACGACGTCGTGCGGACGCTCGACAGCCGTTTCAAGATGAACCCGCCGTTGCGGACCGAGCGTGATCGCCGGGCACTGATCGAGGGGCTCGCGAGCGGCGTGATCGAGTGCATCGCAACCGACCATGCGCCGCACGCACGCCACGAGAAGGAGGTCCCGTTCGAGCAGGCGCCGATGGGGACCACGGGGCTTGAGACGGCATTCCCCGCGCTCTATACCGAGCTGGTGCTGCCGGGAGTGCTGGAACTGGACCTGATCGTCGAGCGCCTCACATCCGGCGGTGCGCTCTACGGTCTGCCGATCCCGACGATCAGCGTCGGCGAGCAGGCCAACATCACGCTGGTTGATCTCGGTGCGCAGTTCGAGGTCGGCGCCGGTGGCTACGCGAGCCGCTCGCAGAACTGCTGCTTTCACGGCCGCACGCTGCATGGTGTGATCGAGCTGACGCTCGCGGCCGGCGTGCTCGCACACCGTTCGAGAGCGATCGTTCGCGACGAGGCGCTCAGCGCCAGATGACGGCGACGCCGGCCACCGCCTACGTCCTGCTCGAGGACGGCACCCGTCTCGACGGCGTCGGATGCGGTGCCAGTGACCAGCCGGCCGTCGGTGAGATCGTGTTCACGACGTCGATGTCCGGCTACCAGGAGGCGATCACCGATCCCAGCTACGCGGGCCAGCTGATCACCTTCACCTACCCGCAGATCGGCAACTACGGCGCCGCGCAGGCGGCGATGGAGTCAGATCGCGTCCACGCTCGCGCGGTGATCATGCGCGCCGCGGTCGACCGCGACGACGCTCCGGGCGCCGAGCACGGCTGGCTGCGGTACCTGGAGAGCCAGGGAATCCCGGCGATCACCGACCTCGACACGCGCGCGCTGGTACGCCATATCCGTGACCGCGGCGCGATGCGCGGCGGCCTGTTCCCGGCGCAGATCGGCGAGCAGCAGGCACTTGCGCTGATCGCCGCCGAGCCGTCGATGTCCGGCCGTGACCTCGCTCGCGAGGTCACCCCGGCGAGCACGATCACACTGCAGGGCGATCAGGCCGGCCCGCGGATCGCGATGCTCGACACCGGCGTCAAACGCTCGATCGTGCGTAACCTGCGTGAGCGCGGCGCGACGGTCGAGCTGCACCCGTGCACAGCATCACCGGCAGAGCTCCTGCAGGGCGATCCTGACGCGATCTTCCTTGCCAACGGCCCCGGTGACCCGGCCGCGCTCGACTACATCGTCGATACGGTCAGGGCGCTCGTCGGCCGGCTGCCCGTGTACGGGATCTGCCTCGGGCACCAGCTGCTGTGCCGCGCGGTTGGCCTTGAGACCTACAAGCTGCCATTCGGCCACCACGGCGCCAACCACCCGGTCAAGGACCTGAGCACGGGCAGGACCGAGATCACCAGTCAGAACCATGGTTTCGCGGTGCTCGGGCCGGGGGGCGCGCGAACGATCGAGACGGATCAGCCGGTCCGCTGGGAGACCCACTTCGGCGCCGCCGAGCTGACACACGTCAACCTCTATGACCGCACCGTCGAGGGGCTGCGGCTGCTGGACGTGCAGGGCGCCACCGTCCAGTACCACCCGGAGGCGGGACCCGGGCCCCACGACTCGCTCTACCTGTTCGACCGCTTCGTGGCGGAGATCAAACACGGGCGGCCCCCACAGGGCCCGATAAATGTCCTCGACCCCGCTCCAAGCGTCGTGCCGCGCTAGCAATGCCACGTCGCGACGACCTCAAGAAGATCCTGCTGATCGGCTCGGGCCCGATCGTGATCGGCCAGGCCGCCGAGTTCGACTACTCCGGCACCCAGGCATGCCGGGTGCTGATGTCGGAGGGCTACGAGGTGGTGCTGGTCAACTCCAACCCCGCGACGATCATGACCGACCCGGAGGTCGCCACCAGCACCTACGTCGAGCCGCTGCTGCCGGGACCGGTGGCAAAGGTGATCGAGCGTGAACGCCCGGACGCGCTGCTGCCGACGCTCGGCGGCCAGACCGCGCTCAACCTGGCGAAGGCGCTGCACGAGGACGGCACGCTCGCGCGGTTCGGCGTCGAGCTGATCGGCGCCGACTACGAGGCGATCGATCGAGCCGAGGATCGTGAGCGCTTCCGTGAGACGATGACCACGGCCGGGCTGCGGGTGCCCCGCTCGGCGATTGCACACACGCTGGCCGACGCCCGCTCGGCGCTCGGCGAGATCGGGCTGCCGATGATCGTGCGTCCGGCATTCACGCTCGGCGGCAGCGGCGGCGGTGTCGTGCGATGCGAAGCGGAGTTGGAGACGGTCGTCGGGCGTGGTCTCGAGGCCTCACCGATCGGCCAGGTGCTGATCGAGCAGTCGGTGCTCGGTTGGGGCGAGTTCGAGCTCGAGGTGATGCGTGACAGGACCGACAACGTCGTGATCGTCTGCTCGATCGAGAATCTCGATCCGATGGGCGTCCACACGGGCGACAGCGTCTGTGTGGCGCCGCAGCAGACCCTGACCGATCGCCAGTACCAGGCGCTCCGTGACCAGGCGATCACGGTGATCCGCGCTGTCGGCGTCGAGACGGGCGGATCCAACGTCCAGTTCGCAGTCAACCCGGCGACCGACGAGATCATGGTGATCGAGATGAATCCGCGCGTGTCGCGCTCGAGCGCGCTCGCGAGCAAGGCGACCGGATTCCCGATCGCCAAGATCGCGGCACGCCTCGCGGTCGGTTACACGCTGCAGGAGATCCCAAACGACATCACGCGAGCGACGCCGGCGAGCTTCGAGCCGGCGATCGACTACTGCGTGGTCAAATGGCCGCGGTTCGCGTTCGAGAAGTTCCCTGGCGCCGAGGCGGGTCTGACGACCCACATGAAGTCTGTCGGCGAGGCGATGGCGATCGGCCGCACGTTCAAACAGGCGTTCTCCAAGGCGCTGCGCTCGCGCGAGCTGGACTCGGTGGCGGTCTCGCCTGACGATGACGGCGAGCTGCTGGAGCTGCTGGCGCAACCGGGCGCGGAGCGCTTCGACCATCTGCTCGAGGCCCTGCGCCGAGGTGCTTCGGTGCAGGAGTGCAATGCCCGCACCCAGATCGACCCGTGGTTCCTGCACGAGCTGGCGGAGATCGCGCAGGATCGCGAGGCGGCGTTCAGCGGCGAGCGGACGTTCAGGGCAGTCGACACCTGCGCGGCGGAGTTCGCTGCGCGCACGCCCTACTTCTACTCGGCCTGGGAGCGTCCGCAGCGCTCCGGGGGCGGACACGAGGTGGAGCGCGGCGAGCGAGAGAGCATCGTGATCCTCGGATCGGGGCCCAACCGGATCGGGCAGGGGATCGAGTTCGACTACTGCTGCGTCCACGCCGCCCAGACGGTGCGCGAGTCCGGCCGTGACGCGGTCATGATCAACTGCAACCCGGAGACCGTCTCGACCGACTACGACACCTCGGACCGGCTGTATTTCGAGCCACTGACGCTCGACGACGTGCTCGCGGTTTGCGAGCTCGAAAAGCCGCTTGGGGTGGTCGTCCAGTTCGGCGGTCAGACGCCGCTGAAGCTCGCCAAGGGTCTCAGCGACGCCGGGGTCCCGATCCTCGGGACGGGGATCGAGGCGATCGACATCGCCGAGGACCGCGCGCGGTTCGGGGCGCTGCTCGATTCACTCGGCTATCAGGCACCGCCCTATGCGACGGCGACCGGTCCGCAGGAGGCGCTGGCACGCTCGGCCGAGGTCGGCTTCCCGCTGCTGGTGCGGCCGAGCTACGTCCTCGGTGGACGCGCGATGGAGATCGTCTACAGCGTCGACGGCCTGCGTGACTACCTGGAGCGGGTCGGGGCGGGTGCACAGCGCAGCGACGGGCGCTCCGCGACGATCTTCCTTGACCACTTCCTCGAGGACTCGATCGAGGTCGATGTCGACGCTCTCTGCGACGGCGAGCAGGTGTGGATCGCGGGGGTGATGCAGCACGTCGAGGAGGCCGGCATCCACTCTGGGGATTCGGCCTGCGTACTGCCGCCGCACTCGCTGGGCGATGAGATGCTCGCGCAGATCCGTGCACAGACCGAGGGGATCGCGCTCGCGCTCGGGGTCGTCGGACTGCTGAACGTCCAGTTCGCGATCCACGGCAAGGCTGGTCTGCACGTGATCGAGGCCAACCCGCGCGCCTCACGGACGGTGCCGTTCGTGTCCAAGGCGATCGGGCTGCCGGTTGCGAAGCTCGCCTGCCGGGTGATGCTCGGACAGCGGATCGCCGCCCTGAACCTGCCGGCCGACACGACCAACGGGCACGTTTGCGTCAAGGAGGCGGTGCTGCCGTTCGATCGCTTCGCCGGGTTCGATGCGCTGCTCGGTCCCGAGATGCGCTCCACGGGGGAGGTGATGGGGATCGCGCGGGACTTCCCGACCGCGTTCGCCAAGGCTCAGGCGGCTGCCGGCGCGCAGCTGCCGGCCACCGGCACCGTCTTCATCACCGTCGCCGATGCCGACAAGCCCGCCGCAACCGGGATCGCCACGCAGCTTCACTCGCTCGGATTCGAGATCGTCGCGACCCACGGCACCGCCCAGGCGCTCAACCGGATGGGGATTCCGGCGAAGGCGATCAACAAGATCGCCGAGGGCTCGCCGCACGTGGTCGACTGGATCGAACGGGGCGATGTGAATCTGGTGATCAACACACCCGTCGGCACGGGCGCCCGAACCGACGGCTATGAGATTCGCAGCGCGGCGGCTGCGCGGCGGATCCCCTGCATCACGACGATGTCGGGCGGGATGGCCGCCGCCCGGGCGATCGCGGCCGCCGCCGGCCGCGGCGAACCCGAGGTGATCTCGCTTCAGGAGATCTACGAGCTGGCCGCAGCCGAGCCGTGAGCGCCGAGCCCCAGCAGGCGCCGGCGGACCGTGTGCAGGCGCCGTTCGGTCGCCGGACCGTGGCCGTGACCGGGCGTGAGCAGACCGGAGCCTACGTCGTGATCCGCTGTGAGGACACCGCGGGACCGCGACCGTCGCCGGGCCAGTTCTACATGCTGATGGCTGCGGCGAGGTGGGGCGGAGGCGATGGCGAGCGCCCGTTCCTGCCCCGCGCCCTGAGCGTCATGCGGGCGCCTCGCGACAGCTGTGAGCTCGAGTTCCTGCTCGAGGATGTCGGCCCGGGGACCCGGCGGCTGTGCGAGCTCGCCGACGGCGATCAGCTGGGGATCGTCGGTCCGCTCGGCGTCGGCTTTGCGCCACCGCGAGATGGGCGCACGCCGCTGCTGGTCGGTGGCGGCGTCGGGATCGCGCCGCTGGTCATCCTGCACGACGATCTGCGGGGAGAGATCCCACCGCCGCTGCTCGGGTTCCGTGACGCGCACCACGCGATCGGCGCGCGCGCAGTGCTGGCGTCGGCGCGGGTCGCCACCGACGATGGCAGCAGCGGCTACCACGGGCTCGTCACCGATCTGCTGACCGAGGAGCTCCATCTGCGCCCCTCGGTGCAGGTGTACTCTTGCGGCCCCCCGGCGATGCTGGAGGCTGTGAGGATGATCTGCGCGCAACGCGGCGTGCCGGCGCAGCTGGCGCTCGAATCGGGGATGGCGTGCGGATTCGGCGCTTGCTTCGGGTGCGTCGTTCACACGCGCCAGGGCCTGATCCGGCTGTGTCTCGAGGGTCCGGTGATCGACGCCGCCCGGCTCGACAGCGTGCTGGCCGGCGGTGCAACGGGATGACCGCGGCTGGGCGGAGCGGCGTCAGCTTCTGCGGGATCGAGCTGGCACACCCGATCATCAACGCCTCCGGCACGTTCGACGCGATCGCCGCGCACCGGGTGTTCGGCGAGCAGTTGATCGAGCGCTTCCCGTTCGCCGCGTTCGTCTCGAAGACGGTGACGCCGGCGGCGCGCCAGGGAAACCCGCCGCCGCGGCTCTGGGAGCTCGCCGGCGGGATGATCAACTCGATCGGGCTGCCGAACAAGGGACTGAGCGGCTATCTGGAGCAGGACCTGCCGCAGCTCGCCGCGCTGCGCGTGCCCCTGATCGTGAACGTGATGGGGTTCTCGGCCGAGGAGGTGGCCGCACTTGTGCGCGCGTTCGGGGGGCGCGACGAGGTCGCGGCGATCGAGCTGAACGTGTCCTGCCCGAACGTCAAGACCGGCATGGTGATGGGAACCGACCCCGCCGAGATCGCGGCGCTGCTGGCGGTCGTGCGTCCGATCACCGCAAAGCCGCTGATCGTCAAGCTGACGCCGAACGCCTCCGATGTGCCGGCGGTCGCGCGCGCTGCGCAGGACGCCGGCGCCGACGCGGTCTCGCTGATCAACACGATCAAGGGGATGGCGCTGGACCCGCGCAGCGGCGAGCCGTGGCTGGGCGGGATCACCGGTGGCGTCTCCGGTCCCGCGGTGCGCGCGAGCGCGCTCGCGCAGGTTCACGCGGTCGCTGCCGCGGTCTCGATCCCGATTGTCGGGATGGGTGGCGTTGGACGCGGCGCCGATGCGCTCGATCTGCTGCGAGCGGGCGCAACTCTGGTCGCCGTCGGGACCGAGAGCTTCCGTGACCCGGGCGCCGGGACGCGGATCGCCTCCGAGCTGGCAGCGCTGGCTTCCTAAACGGTCCACTGAGTCCGTCTATGGCCAGTCGCACCGGCTTGAAGCATTCATCGATACCGTGCAAAATTGCAAATCAAAGACCCTGCAAAAACGGTGGATCATCGCAACCATCCTCGACATGCCTGGACCTCAGGTTGAGGTTCACCCGAAATTGGCCCCAAGAGCCTTGATCGCGTCCGCTCAAGATGTATAGTCGCCGCCCATGCCGCCTGTCGCCGACTCCGTCACAAAGCCCATCGCAGCACCCGAGCGCTCCCTCGTCCAACGCATGGAAGCGCTGCAGCGCGCCAACGACATCCGCAGCCGTCGCGCACAGCTCAAACGAGACCTCAAGGCTGGCCGCCAGCCGATCGCGGAACTGCTGCTCAACCCGCCCGAATACCTTGAAACAGCCAAGGTCTTCGACCTTCTGCTGGCCGTGCCGAAGTACGGGCGCGTCAAGGTGAACAAGATCCTGACGAACTGCCGCATCTCTCCGAGCAAGACGATCGGCGGTATGTCCGAGCGCCAGCGCGCAGAGCTCGTCGATCTGCTGCGGCGCCGATAGCCGCGCTGGGGGATCGGTGGCGTCGAGCGACGGCCGGCCCGCGCCGGCGGGGCGGGCGCACGCGACGGCGAATGTGTTCGTGATTACCGGGCCATCAGGGGTCGGGAAGGGAACACTCGTGCGGGCGCTCCAGGATCGCATCCCCGAGCTGGCGCTGTCGATCTCGGCGACCACGCGCCGGCCGCGGACGGGTGAGCAGGACGGCGTCAGCTACCACTTCCTGACGCCGGCCCAGTTCGACGCGCGGGTGGCGGCGGGCGAGTTCATCGAGCACGCGAGCTACTCCGGCAACAGCTATGGAACGCTTCGATCCGAGCTGGAGCGACAGCTCGCCGCCGGCACCCCGGTCGTGCTGGAGATCGAGGTCCAGGGGGCGCGTCAGATCCGTGCCGCGATGCCGGGGGCGGTGGCGGTGTTCATCGCGCCGCCTGCCAGGGAGGCGCTGCGGGCGCGGTTGGAGAGCCGCGGCACCGATTCACCGGAACAGGTCGATCTCCGGCTGGCCACCGCGGACGCCGAACTGGCCGCCCAGGACGAGTTCGCCCACGTCGTCGTCAACGACGATCTAGGTCTGGCGATCGACGAGCTGGAGCGGATCGTGCGCGCTGCGCTGCCGGGCCGGGTAACCTTGTAGCTCCCCACCGATAAGGATCGCAACCCTTGATCTCACCCCGCATCGACAAACTGCTCGAGAACGTCGACTCAGACTACGCGAGCGTGATCGTCGCCGCCAAGCGCGCCCGGCAGATCAACTCCTACTATCACAACCTCGGCGAGGGTACGTTCGACGAGTTCCCGCCGCCGATGGTCGATACCCGTTCCAAGAACTACCTGACGATCGCCCTGGAAGAGGTCGCTCAGGGCAAGATCAAGTACCACTACAGGTAGGCGGGTAGAGGGACGGGCGATGGCGCGGTTGCTGCTGGGTGTGACCGGCGGTATCGCGGCCTACAAGGCGCTGGAGACCGCCCGGCTCGCGGTTCGGTCCGGCTACTCCGTACGCGTCATCCAGACGCCGGCCAGTGAGCGGTTCATCGGCCGGGCTTCATTCGAGGGGATCACCGGTGCACCGGTGCTGGTCGATGAGTTCGAGCACGATCCGGCGCGCGGCTCCTATCCGGGCGAGCCGCTGCCCGACCGCGCGCCGATCAGCCATCTGGCACTGGTCGAGGCGGCGGACGTGTACCTCGTGGCACCGGCGAGCGCGAACACGATCGCCAAGCTCGCACACGGCCATGCCGACAACCTCGTGACGACGGCTGCGCTCGCGGCAGCCTGCCCGGTCGCCGTCGCCCCGGCGATGAACGACCGGATGTACCTGAACGCAGCCACCGAGGCCAACATCGAGACGCTGGCAAAGCGCGGGATCACGATCATCGACCCCGAGCTCGGTGAACTCGCGTCTCACGGCGAGTACGGAATCGGACGGCTTGCCGCCCCGGCAACCCTGCTCGAGGTCTGCGAGCGCCTGCTCGAGCCGCAGACCTGGTCGGGGGTACGAGTTCTGGTCACCGCGGGCGGCACGCGCGAGCCGATCGACAGCGTCCGCTTCATCGGCAACCGATCGTCCGGGCGCATGGGGATGGCGCTCGCCGACCGCGCCGCACGGCGCGGAGCCGACGTGACGGTGATCGCCGCCAACGTCGCGCTGGCTCGGCCCGCGGGCGCGCGTGTGATCGAGGTCGGCACGGCCGCCGAATTGGCGGATCAATGCGCAGCTGCGTTCGACGAATGCGACGTCCTGCTGATGGCCGCGGCGGTCGCCGACTTCCGTCCCGCCACTGTTGTCGAACGCAAGCTCAAGAAGGACCAGGGCACACCGGCGTTGGCGCTGGAGCCCACCGAGGATGTGCTGGGGTCGCTCGCCTCACGCCGGCGCCCTGACCAGCTGCTGGTCGGTTTCGCCGCCGAGCACGGTGATGGAGCGCTCGAGTACGCGGCCGCCAAGCTCGAGCGTAAATGTCTAGACGCGATCGTTGTGAACGACATCTCGCAGGCCGGGATCGGCTTTGACTCCGGCGAGAACGAGGTCACGATCCTGACCAGGGACGGTCGCCGGACGGTGGTCCCGCGCGACACCAAGGAAGTCGTCGCGAGCGTCATCCTGGATGAGGTCACCAGATTGATGAAGAGTGCCGGAAAGGAGCGCGATGGAGCCGCTGGAACAGCCCGGCGCAGCCCCGCCGGCGTCTGACGCGCTGGCGGAACTGGCGCGTCGGCTGCAGGAGAACATTGCGAGTGCCGTGCAGGTGCCCCCTGAGGTGTTGACGCAGGTGATCGTCGCGCTGCTCGCCGAGGGCCACGTATTGATCGAGGACTATCCGGGGGTCGGCAAGACGACGCTCGCGCGGGCGTTGGCCCGCTCGATCGACTGCCACTTCGCTCGGATTCAATGCACCTCGGACCTGCTTCCCGCCGACGTCGTCGGCGTCAGCGTCTATGACCAGCGCGAGCAGCGCTTCCAATTCCGTCCGGGTCCGGTGTTCGCGAACATCGTGCTCGTCGACGAGATCAACCGCGCATCGCCAAAGACGCAGTCTGGTCTGCTCGAGTGCATGCAGGAGCGCCGCGTCACGGTCGACGTGCACACGCACGAGCTGGCGCGTCCGTTCCTGGTGCTGGCGACCCAGAATCCGATCGAGTACGAGGGCACCTACCCACTGCCGGAAGCCCAGGTCGATCGCTTCATGGTGCGAGTCTCGATCGGATATCCGGATCGGCGCTCAGAGGCGGGGATGCTCGCCGAGCACGAGTCCGGCGACAAGGTCGCGACGCTCGCGCCGGTCGTCACGGCGGCGGAGCTGCTCTCCGCCCAGGACGCCGTCCGCGGGGTCCACACCTCGATTGCGCTGCGCGACTATGTCGTCGCCCTGCTGTGGCGCACACGCGAAGATCCGCGGGTGGAGCTGGGCGCCAGCCCGCGGGCCGGACTGATGCTCCTGCAGGCGGCCAAGGCGCTGGCGATGGTCCGCGGCCGCGACCACACGCTCCCCGATGACGTTCAGATGATGGCCGGCCCGGTGCTGGCGCATCGTCTGCTGATCGCGCCTGAATCGCCGAACACGACGGCGGCCGAGGTGATCGCCGATGCGATCTCGGGAACGCGAGCGCTTTGACCGCGGCATATCGGTGCTCGGGCCGGCTGCGGCGGTCGCGCTCGGCGGCGCGCTGCTGATCGTCGCCGCGCTCGCATTCGGCGCCGTACCACTGCTGGTCGGCGGCGTCGGGTTCGTGTTGTTGGCCGTGATCGTCCCGGCCTGGGCGGTGCTTGCGGCCCGCGGTGCGACGGTGACGCGGCAGCTGACCGGCCGGCGCGTGGTCGAAGACGAGCCGCTGGAGCTGACGGTGGTGGTGCGCCGGGGACCGCTCGGACTCCCGGGCGCGGAGGTGTTCGAGCCGATTGCCGGCACGCGGATCGCGGTCCGCGAGGCCCTGTCGCTGCTGACCGGATCCCGCCAGGTCGAGCTGCGTGTCGTCACGCGGCTGGCCCGGCGCGGGCGCTACACGTTCGCGCCGCCGACGCTGTGCGTCGCTGACACGCTGTCGCTGGTCGCGCTGAAAAAAGCCGGATCGGGCCCGCCTGATGAGCTGCTGGTGCTGCCGCGGACCGAGCCGGTCCGCTGGCAGCGCTCCGAGCGGCGGACGCTGACAAGGGGTCAGTCGTCGAGCTCCGCCCACGAGCCGATCGGCGCCGGTGAACTCGATGGCCTGCGGCCCTATGTCGAGGGGTCCTCGGCCTCGCGGATCCACTGGCCGGCGCTGGCGCGGGGAGCCGGTCTGCTGGAGCGGCGGCTGGTCAGTGAGCCGCATGCCCAACCAATGGTCGTCCTCGACGCCCGCCAGGGGGGGCTGCCGGGGGATCAGGAGCTGCTGGACGCCGCGGTCCGCGCGACCGCCTCGCTGACCCTCGAGTTTGCCGGCCGCCGGCGGCTGCAGCGTGCTGCTGCCGGGACTTCGCTTGCCGATCGATGTCTCACGGGACCTCGCCGCCTGGCCCGCTGTGCACACCCGGCTGGCGCTGGTGCAGGGCAGTCGTGACGACGGTCCGGGGTTGCGCGTCGGCGCCGCCCGCGGACCGTTGATCTACGTCGCGGCGAGGCTCGATGGGCCGCCGCGCGTACCCGCGTCCGGAAGGCTTGCGAGCTCGTTCGTGCTCGTGATCCCCGCGGTGCTGGGTGAGGGCCTGTCGATCCGACCGAGCTTCGAGGTGTCCGGCTGCGCCGGCTACCAGCTGAGCTCACGCGCGGCCAGGCGCCGCAGGCGGGCCGCATGAGCGCCGAAGCCCACGTCGCCGTCCTCGGCTCGGGACGGGTCGAGCGCCGCAGCGGCGCTCGCGCAGCGCCGGCCGGGCGCCCGTTTGTGACGCTGCTGGCATTCGGCCTGCTCGGGCTCTATGGGATCTTGCGCTGGGCGACGATGCTGGCGGCGCCGCCGCTCGGGCGGATGCTCGGCCTCGTGGCCCTGTCGATCGTGATCGCCGCGCTCGGCGGCGTGGCGCACTCGCGGGAGCGAGCCGTGCGGATCGCGGCGACCGTCGCGATCGTGATCGGCTCGCTGGCCGTGTTCCCGCTGTCTGGCTTCCCGCTTCACTGGGCGCTGCACCTGCAGATCGCGCGGATCGCCGATGCGATCAGCAACGGCATCGCGGCGCTGCCGCTCGTGATCGTGCCCTACCACTCCCGGGATCCGTGGACCACGGCGGTGATCGTGCTCGGTGCCGGCCTGCTGCTGCTGGGCGGTGCGCTGACGCTCGCCTCGTCGCGGCGACCGGTCGGCGAGGCGCGGCTCGCCGGTGCGGCGCTGCCGATGGTCGTGCTCGCAATCGTCCCATCGTCGCTGACGACGCCGCAGCTCGCCTACGTTCATGGCGCAGTGCTGTTCATCCTGCTTGCGGCGCTCGTGTTCTCCGAGCGGGTGCCGGCAGGCCGGGGGATGCTGGCAGGCTGCGTGATCGTGGTGGCCGCGATCGGCGGCGCGATCGTCGCGCCCTCGCTCGAGGAGCGCACCCCGTGGCTGAGCGTCGAGACGCTGACCGGAACGATCGGGCCTGCGCGCGTCGGCGAGGCGTTCAACTGGAGCCAGAACTACGGCCCGCTCGACTGGCCGCACAACGGGACGGTCGTGCTCGATGTGCGGGCGCGCTTCCCGACGTACTGGAAGGCCGAGGATCTCGATGCGTTCGACTCCAACGGCTGGGTCGCCGCAGCGGTCAACGCCGACGAGCTGGCCGCCCAGGCGACGATCAGACCCGCGAACATCACCCGCTGGAGTCAGACCCTGACGGTGTCCCTGCGAGAGATGACGAGCGATCAGGTGATCGCCGCCGGCTTCGCGAGCGAGCCTTCGGTGACCGGGGTCGAGCCGACCCCGATCGCGAACCTGGAGGCGGGCGCGGTCCCCGGCACCTGGATCACGACTAGACCGCTGGAGCCCGGCGACACCTACGCGGTGAACGTCTACACCCCTGAGCCGACCGCCCGCGAGATGGCTCACGCGGGCGATCACTATCCGTTTGACGACCTGCGGTCAGAGCTCGAGATGTCGGTCCCACCGACGGGTGTCACGCAATCGGTGATCTTCTCCCACCTGCCGGCCCAGCCGGTCCAGTTTGCGCCGTATGGCTCGTCCGGAGCGCTGCAGGGTTACGCCGGCATGACCCCGGCACAGGAGACACAGCTTCTGCAGCGCGGTCCGTATGCGCGCGTCTACGCGCTCGCGCAGCGTCTCAAGCGCGGCACCCACACCCCGTACGCGTACGTCGAGGCGGTCATGCGCTTCCTCTCGCATGGCTACACATACGACCTCAGTCCTCCGGTGAGCCGCTACCCGATCGTGACGTTCCTGTTCGGCGACAAGCTCGGCTACTGCCAGCAGTTCGCGGGCGCGATGGCGCTGCTGCTGCGGATGGGCGGGGTGCCGGCGCGCGTCGCTGCCGGATTCGCGACCGGCTACAAGGTCCCGGGTACCAACGAGTACCTCGTCGACGACCGCGACGCGCATGCGTGGGTCGAGGCGTGGTTCCCGCGTTACGGCTGGGTCAAGTTCGATCCGACACCGGGCACGAGCCTCCGGGGGCCGATTCCCGCCGCCGCCCTCAGCGCGGCCGCGCTCAAGTCGGGTGCCAGCCAGGCGAGCAAGGGTCCGGTCGCACACGGTCTCGGGCCCAACGCGGCCGTCGGCCGCGGGCGCCATGCGCGCGCCGGCGGCTCATCGGAGCTTGAGCTGGTGCTCGCGCTGGTGCTTGCGCTCGCGTTCGCGCTGGTGCTGAGCGGCGGCGTGCTCTGGGTGCTCGGCGCGCGACGCGCCGGCGCCGGCGGGCAGGCGCTGCTGGACGAGCTCGAACGCGCGTTCGCGCGCTGCGGCCGGCCGCTGGCGCGGGAGGTCACGCTGGCGGAACTGGAGCGCCGCACGCGGGACACGCCCGATGCCGCCGGCTACATCCGCGCGATCCGGCTCGCTCGATTCGCGCCGCAGGCGGCGCCTCCGACCGTAGTTCAGCGGCGAGCGATGCGCCGGCAGCTGCGAGCCGGGCTCGGAATCCTGGGAGGGCTGCGCGCGCTGCTCGCGTTGCCGCCGTATCGGTCGCACGGGCGCACCGTCCCGGACCGTCGCGCCGGCGCCTGAGCGCGGCATAAACTGCCGGTGATGGACGATGTCTACGAGTTGTTCATCCGCGGCACCGAGTTGCTCGAGGCCGGGCACTACCACCAGGCCGTGATCCCGCTCAGCCGGGCTCGTGACCTCGCGCCCGACAAGAGCTCGATCCGCGAGGCGCTCGGCCGGGCGTTGTTCCGCGTGCAGCGCTACAGCGACGCCGCGGCGGAGTTCCAGGAGGTCGTCGATCGCTCACCGACCAACGACTATGCGCTGTTCTGCCTCGGGCGCTGCCTGCAGCTGCTCGGGCGTCATGCCGAGGCGAGGGCGCCGCTGGTGCTCGCCGCCTGCATGCAGCCGGCCCGCCGGGACTACCGCCGCTACCGTGACCAGGCCCGGGCCCGCGCCGCCTCCGCCGGCGCCGAAGAGCCGGTAAACCATCCATAGCAAGAGCGGCGTCATCTAACCCAATCGCTGGGAGACAGTGCTACGCTGAAAACACAGCTTTCGTAACACCGGGCACATGCCCGGCGGCAGCACCGGAAGTGGGCGCTCGCCCGCTTTTTTTGTTTTTTGGAGCGAATAATGGACAGCACAAGCAAACTTCAGACTGAGATCGAGGCCAGGTTGGCAACCGCCGAGCCTGACGTCGAGGTGCTGCTTGCCGAGGTCGTCTCCGCCGGCACGGTCAGGTTGTTCATCGATCACCCCGATGGGGTCACGCTGGCGTTGTGCGAGCGGGTCACCGGCCTGCTCGGCGACTACCTCGATCGCTACGCGCTCGAGGTCTCCTCGCCCGGTCAGGATCGTCCGCTGACCAAGCCACAGCACTACTCCCGCTTCCTCGGTCGCCGCGCACGCGTTCGCCTGCGCGAGGCGAAGGACGGTCACAAGAGCGTGACCGGCGAGCTGGTGGGCGCGTCGGAACGCGAAGTCACGATCGCTGCTGGTGACGGGGTCCTGACGATCCCGTACGAGCAGATTGTCCGCTCAAACCTCGTCCCTGGAGACTGAACAATGTCGAAAGAGATCATCGAGGCCGTGCGCGGCCTGGCAGCTGAGAAGAACATCTCGCATGAGAAGTTGATGGAAGCGCTCGAGGACGCGCTCCTGTCCGCCTACAAGAAGACGCCCGGATCGGCGCCCTACGCGAAGGTGGAGATGGACCGCGACAGCGGCGACTTCAAGGTCTGGGAGCTGAAGATCCCACCGGAGCTGGAAGAGCAGCTGCTGATCGAGGCGACCACCGACGTCGGTCCGACCGTCGATCCGGAGACCGGCGAGATGCGCGAGCCGCCAGAGCCGGAGATCGATCTCGAGAAGCTCAAGGAATACGAGGATCAGATCGAGACCGCCGACGTCACGCCGCATGACTTCGGGCGGATCGCGGCGCAGACCGCCAAGCAGGTGATCCTGCAGCGGATCCGTGAGGCCGAGCGAGACATGATGTTCGAGGAGTACCGAGACCGCGTCGGTGAGCTGATCACCGGGATCGTCCAGCAGTCCGACTCCCGCTACACGCTCGTGCAGCTTCGAGAGCGGGTCGAGGCGCTGCTGCCGAAGTCAGAACAGGTCGACGGCGAGCGCTATGACCACTCGCAGCGGATCAAGGCGGTGATCAAGGACGTCTCCAACTCCACCAAGGGGCCGAGCATCATCGTCTCGCGCCGTGACCCTGAGCTGATCAAGTCCCTGTTCGAGCTCGAGGTGCCCGAGATCGCCGACGGGCTGGTCGAGATCACGGGTGTCGCCCGTGAGCCCGGTTATCGCTCCAAGATCGCGGTTATCTCGCACGTCGACGGCGTCGATCCGGTCGGTGCCTGCGTCGGCCCTCGCGGCTCACGCGTGCGGATGGTCGTCTCCGAGCTGCGCGGCGAGAAGATCGACATCATCCCCTACAACGACGAGCCGGCGCGATTCGTCGCGAAGGCGCTGTCGCCGGCGCGCGTGCGCGAGGTGCTGGTCGACGATGAGAACAAGCAGGCGACGGTGATCGTGCCCGACGATCAGCTGTCGCTGGCGATCGGTCGTGAGGGGCAGAACGCCCGCCTGGCCGCCCGCTTGACCGGCTGGCGGATCGACATCCGCTCGGAGACCGAGTTCGCCGCCGAGGAGGCCGAGCACGGTTACGAGGAGGAGGACACCGGCGGACGCTGCGCTGCGATCCTCTCCAACGGCCGTCGCTGCCCGAATGCCGCCCTGCCCGGATCGCGCTACTGCGGCATCGAGGCGCATCAGGCGCTCGCCGGCACGGACAGCGACCAGGTCGACGCCGCCTAGTGTCCCTGGCCACACAAACGGTTGATCTGACGACCAACTCGCACGTTCGTACACTGGACCGCGGATGACCAAACGTCAGAGCGATACCCCGGCACAGCCGCCGGCGACCCAGAAGCAGCGGACCGCTGCCGCCGCCAAGCCGGCCGCTGCAGTTGACAGGACCGCGGCGCCTGCCGACGGAGCACCGGCTGCCACGACGGCCGCCTCCGGGAAGCCCGTGACCGCCGCCTCCGCGAAGCGCGCCGCTGCCGCCGCCGCGAAGCCTGCCGCTGCGAAGCCGGCCGCTGCGGCCGCTGCGAAGCCGGCCGCTGCCACAGCTGCGAAGCCGGTCACGCCTGCTGCGAAGCCGGCCACTGCTGCGAAGCCGGCCACAGCTGCGAAGCCGGCCACGGCCACGGCCGGCGCCACGGCCGCCGCCGCCGCGAAGCCTGCCACGGCCGCGAAGACGGCCGCTGCCGCCGCCGGCAAGTCCGCCGCGGCGAGCGGGAAGGCGTCGAACGCTTCTGGCAACACTCCAAACGGCTCCGGAAAGCCGTCGGCCGCGGCCAAAGCCGCGGTCGCGGAGCCGGTGCAGTCAGAACAGGCTCCGGCCGCTTCGGCTGCCCCGTCGCCGGCCACTCCACCGCCGCCGGCCGCCGCAGCGCCGTCCGCCGATGTTGCGAACGCCACCGAACCTGGCGCAGGCTCTGCGGGCGCCGGCGAGGACTCCGAGCACGCGCACAAACGGCCCACGCGCGATTCGCTTCAGGGCGAGCGCACGCCCGGCACCGCCGGCGGTCGCCGTCGTGTCGTGATCGACTCACAGGCCTCGCGGCGCGCCCCCGGTGGCGGCCCAGGCGGCCAGTCAAACCAACCGCCACGTCGCCAGCGACGCGGCCGCCGTCGCCGTGGCGTCTACGACGAAGAGGCCGAATCACGCCCCGCCGCGTCACGCACCGCGCTCGCCGAGCCGAACGCGATCAGGATCAACTCCGGCGCGACCGTCAAGGACGTCGCCGAGTATCTCGATGTGCGCGTTCCGGAGATCGTCAAGAAGTTGATGGAGCTTGGCGAGATGAAGACTCAGACCCAGACCTTGTCCGATGACACGATCCAGGTCCTGGCCGTCGAGCTCGGCAAGGAGGTCGAGATCGTCCATTCCGAGGACGAGACGGTCGCCGAGCCGGTCTTCGACGACGCCGAGGAGGAGCTGGTCGAGCGCGCTCCCGTCGTGACGATCATGGGTCACGTCGACCACGGCAAGACATCGTTGCTTGACGCGATCCGCTCGACCGAGGTCGCTGCCGGCGAGGCCGGCGGCATCACCCAGCACATCGGCGCCTACCAGGTCCACCACGGCGACCGCTCGGTGACCTTCCTTGACACTCCCGGCCACGAGGCGTTCACCGCGATGCGTGCGCGCGGCGCCAAGGTGACCGACATCGCGGTGATCGTCGTCGCAGCCGATGACGGCGTCAAGCCGCAGACCACCGAGGCGGTCGATCACGCCAAGGAGGCGGAGGTCCCGATGATCGTCGCGGTCAACAAGATCGACAAGGAGGGCGCCGACCCGGCGCGCGTGCGCAGTGAGATGACCACGCTCGGTCTGCAGCCGGTCGAGTGGGGCGGCGACATCGACTTCGTCGACGTGTCGGCCAGGAGCAAGGAGGGCCTCGACGATCTGCTCGACACGATCGTGGCGCAGGCCGAGTTGATGGAGTTGCGTGCGAACCCGGATGCCGCGGCGTCGGGGACCGTGATCGAGTCGAAGCTCGATTCCGGCCGGGGGCCGGTCGTGACGATTCTGATCATGCGTGGCACGCTCGAGGTCGGAGACGCCCTCGTCGCCGGCGCGCACTGGGGACGTGTCCGTGCGATGCACGACTTCCTCGGCAACCGCGTCGGCCAGGCGCTTCCCGGCGAGCCCGTCGAGGTGCTCGGTTTCGAGGGGGTTCCCGAGGCGGGCGAGCGGGTGCGGGCGGTCGACAGCGACCGGCGCGCAAAGCAGCTCGCCAACGAGCGGCTGAACCGGCTCAAGACCGAGTCGCTGGCGCGGCGCAGCGGCAAGCGGGTCTCGCTCGAGGACATCTTCAAGAGCGGTGTGCAGGAGCTCAACCTGGTGCTCAAATCCGACGTCGCAGGCTCACTCGAGGCGATCGAGGACGAGATCGCGAAGCTGCCGCAGGACGAGGTCTCGGTCAACGTGATCCGCCGCGCGGTCGGCGCCGTGACCGAGTCCGACGTGATGCTCGCGGCCGCCTCGGACGCCGTGATCCTCGCGTTCAACGTCCGACCGGTCGGCGATGCGCGCTCGGTCGCCGAGCGCGAGGGCGTCGAGATCCGGCACTACTCGGTGATCTACCGGGCGATCGAGGAGCTGCGCAGCGCCATGCAGGGCATGCTCGCGCCAGATGAGGTCGAGGAGACGCTCGGCAGCGCCGAGGTTCGCGAGATCTTCCGCGCCTCGAAGGTCGGCACGATTGCCGGCTCGCACGTGCTCGACGGGAAGATCGCGCGTGGCAACCGCGTGCGTCTGATCCGCGACGGCACGGTCGTCTACGACGGCGAGATCGGCAGCCTCCGGCGGTTCAACGACGATGCCCGCGAGGTTGCCGCCGGGTTCGACTGCGGGATCGTGCTCAAGGACTTCGCCGACATCAAGCAGGGCGACATCCTCGAGGCCTACACGACGCGGCAGGTCGAGCGCGAGCTCGCCTGAGGTTGGCGCCGATGTCCGACGCGGGCTTCGTTGCCGTGCTCGTGGTTGAGCTGCATTTCCCCGATGCCGGCAGCCTCAAGGAGAAGCGCAAGGACCTGTCCTCGATCAAGGCGATCCTGCACGGCCGCTTCGGCGCCTCCGTCGCGGAGACCGGTCACCAGGATCTGTGGCAGCGCTCGACCGTGGTGGCGGCGTTCGCCAGCCCGTCTGCGCATGTCCTCGACGAGACGCTCGACGCCGTCACGCGCTGGTTGTTCGAACGGTGCCCGGCGGGCGTGCGGATCGAGCGGATGGTCGCCTCGCTCGGCGATCTGCGCGACGTCTTCACGGCACGCGGCGCCCTCGGAGGATAGGATGCCGACTGGGAGGATACGTCGCGTCGATCAGGCGGTGCGCGCTGTGCTGGGCGACGCGATATCAAAGGATCTGCAGGACCCTCGTGTGGGATTCGTGACCGTGACCTCAGTCAAGACCAGCCCCGACCTGAGACAGGCACGCGTCTACGTCAGCGTGCTAGGCGACGAGCAGACCCGTGCGGAGAGCATCGAGGGCCTGCGCTCGGCGCACGGCTATCTGCAGTCGCGCGTGGCCGCCGAGCTGCGTCTCAAGCACACGCCGACGCTGACCTTCGACTACGACGAATCGGTCGACCGCGGGATGCGGATCAGCCAGCTGATCGATTCGGTTACGGCTGACGACGATTCCGATCGGGACGGCGATGACCACTGAGGCCGCGGTCGCCGGCCGTGAGGCCGTGCTCGACGAGCTGCGCGCCGCCCGCAAGCTGATCGTCGTCACGCACGAGAACCCCGACGGCGACGCGCTCGGGTCGCTGATCGCGATGCAGGAGCTGTTGACCTCGCTGGGCAAGGACAGCCTGCTGTTCATGGCCGCGTCCGAGTTCCCGCTGCCCCATGAATACCGCTCGTTCCTGCCGCTGTCCGGGCTGGTGTCCGAGCCGCCCGAGGACCTCGAGCACCGGACGATCGTGTTCCTGGATTGCGGGACCCTCGAGCGCAACCCGGCGGAGGCCCTGCAGCGCCCGGGCGCGAACATCCTCAACATCGACCACCACCACGACAACACGCGCTTCGGCACCGCTAACTACGTCGACGACGACGCCTCGTGCACCGCCGAGATCGTCTGGGATCTGATGCACGCACTCGGCCTCGAGCTGACGCCGACGATCGCCGACGCGCTCTATGTGGGGCTGATCACCGACACCGGCCGCTTCATGTACGAGAACACCGGCCCACGAGCACATCGGATGGCGGCTGAGCTGATCGAGGCCGGCGTCGACGTCCACGCCGTCTACCAGCGCGTGTACGAGGACATTCCGTATGGGAAGCTGGCGCTACTTGCGCGAGGGTTGAACAACGTCGAGCGCTACGACGACGGGCGCCTGACGATCACCTCGTTGAGCGCCGAGGACTTCATCGCCGCCGGCGCGGAGGAGAGCTACTCGGAGGGAGTGGTTGACCACCTCCGCGCGGTTGAGGGCACCGCGATCGCCGCGCTCGTGCGCGATCGCATCGTCGGTCCGGGCGAGCCGGAGTTGACCGAGGACGGCAGGCGGGTGCGCAAGGTGTCGCTGCGCGCAAGCGACATGCGGATCGACGTGTCCGCGGTCGCGCGCGCGCAGGGCGGCGGCGGCCACCACGCCGCCGCGGGATTCACCACCGAGCTCAGCCTGCACGGACCTGGTCGCGTTCCTGCGCGCTGAGCTCGCCGCGCAATTGCGCTCGGCGTGAACCAGCCGCCCGACGGCGTCCTGCTGTACGACAAACCGGCGGGGATCACCTCGCATGATGTCGTCGCGCGCGTGCGCCGGGAGATGGGGCGCGGCATCAAGGTCGGCCATGCCGGAACGCTTGACCCGTTCGCGACCGGTCTGCTGCTGGTGCTGGTCGGCCGCGGCACCCGGGTGCAGCGGTTCCTGATGGCGCAGCCGAAGACCTACGAGGTGGTCGCCCACTTCGGGTGGGTCTCCTCGACGGGCGATGTCGACGGCGAGCTACGTCAAACCGGGATCGTGCCCGACGGCGATCTCGTCCTGCCGGTGGGCGTCGTGCAGCCAGCGGCCACCGGCGTTCTCGGCGGTCAAGGTGGGCGGGCGCCGCGCCTACGCCCTCGCCCGGGCCGGCGTCGAGGTGGAGCTGGCGGAGCGTGAGGTGACGGTTCACCGCTTCGAGGAGCTCAGCCGCGAGGGCGATCGCCGAGGGTACGTGATCGAATGCTCCTCGGGCACGTATGTCCGCAGCCTGATCGCGGCGCTCGGTGACGCCTACTGCGAGTCGCTGCGCCGCACGAGGATCGGCGACTTCGACGTCGCAGACGCCGATCCGACCCGGGTACTCGGGCTTGATCAAGCGCTCAGCTTCCTGCCCGCCGTCGACCTCTCCGACGAGGACGCGCGCCGCGCCGCACACGGGATGCCGGTGTCCGTTCCGACGCCGCCCGGCGAGGGCGGCGTCGTCAGGCTGCGTGACGAGGACGGCCTGATCGCACTCGCAGGGCCCGACCCGGCGTCCGGAGCGCTGCGGACGATCGTCGGTTTCCGCGGGTGAGGTGTGTCGCCCTCAAGCGATCATTCATCTGCGGACGGCTAGGCTTCGGCCCGATGCTGATCACCAAGCTGAGCGACGCGCCAGAACGGCGCCGGCGGATCGCCGTCGGCGAGTTCGACGGCGTTCATCTCGGTCATCGTGCGGTGATCGCCGGCAACGACACGGTTCTGACCTTCGATCCGCACCCGTTGGCGATCGTCAGGCCGGAGGCGGCGCCGAAGCTGCTGACCAGCTTCGAGCTCCGCGCCGAGCTGATCGGTGCGCTCGGCGTGCAGGAGCTGGTCGTGATTTCGTTCGACGACGGATTCGCCCACGAAAGCCCTCGCCAGTTCATCGATGAGGTGCTCGTCGGACGCCTTGGCGCCACCCATGTGAGTGTCGGCGAGAACTTTCGGTTCGGCCACCGGGCGGCCGGCGATCCGGCGTTGCTGGCGGCTGATGGCCGCTTCGAGACGCGCGTCGTGCCGCTCGTCGAGGTCGACGGTGAGATCGTCTCGTCAAGCCGGATCCGGGCGCTCGTCACCGCTGGTGAGATCGAGGCGGCGGCACGCTGTATCGGTGGCCCGTTCATGCTCCGCGGCGAGGTCGTGCACGGTGACCGGCGCGGTCGTGAGCTCGGGTTCCCGACCGCGAACATCGTTCCCGACGAAGCGCTCGTCTGTCCCGGGCACGGGGTCTACGCGGCAACGATCGGCGATGCGCTGGCAGCCGTCAGCGTCGGTGTCCGCCCGACCTTCGGGACTGGGCGCGCCGTGCTGGTGGAGGCGTACCTGCTCGATCGCGACGAGGACCTCTACGGCGAGGTGCTGACGATCGAGTTCGTTGCACGGCTGCGCGGTGAGCGGCGCTTCGTCACCGTCGATGAACTGATCGAACAGATGCGTCTGGACGTCGAGCAGGTACGCCAACTGTGCCGTTGAGGCACCTCTGCTAGCCTCAATCGCCGCATGACCCTCACACAGGAACGCAAGCAGGAGCTGATCGACAAGTTCGGCGATTCGCCCAAGGACACCGGCAAGGCCGAGGTCCAGGTCGCGCTGCTGACGGAGCGCATCAACGATCTCACCGATCACCTGCGGACGCACCGCAAGGACCACCATTCACGCCGCGGGCTGCTGATGCTCGTCGGCCAGCGCCGGCGCTTCCTGAACTACCTGCAGCGCACCGACCTCGAGCGCTACCGCGCGCTCGTGCGTGAGCTCGGCCTGCGCAAGTAGCGTGATCGCCGCCGGCGAGAGGGTTCCGCCGTTCTCCCTGGTGCGCTACAGCGATGGCCCGCAGGCGCGGTTCAACGCGGAGCCGTTCACTCAGGACGACCTCACGGCTCAGAGCACCGTACTGGTGTTCTACCCGTTCGCGTTCAGCTCGACCTGCTCTGACCAGCTGAGCCTCTACGACGATCTGCGCGACGACTTCGCCGCGGCCGGCGCCACGCTGTATGGGGTCTCCTGTGACGCGATCTGGAGCCAGCGGGCGTTCCGGGAGAAGCTCGGCATCTCGATCGAGCAGCTGTCCGACTTCGAGCCGAAGGGGGAGACCTGCCGCGCGTTCGGCGTCTATAACCCCGGTGGCTTCGCGCAGCGGGCTGTCGTGATCGTCGGTCCAGACGGCACCGTCAGCTGGAGCTACCAGGGGGAGTCGCTCGATCAGATCCCCGGTGCGAACCTGATCTTCGACGCACTGGGGCACTGAGATCGAGCCGGAGCTGTCGGTGAGCGGCCTGGGCTCGGCGCCGCTGCCACCGGCCACCCAGGACGATCACCTTAGGGGCGACGCCGGCTCGCCGCTCCTGATCGAGTACGCCGACTTCGAGTGTCCGTTCTGCGCGGCGCTGAGCGCGATCGTGCATGACGCACCGGTGCGGCGCGTGTTCCGTCACTTCCCGGTGCGCTCCTCTCACCCGCGTGCCTGGCCCGCGGCCTGCGCCGCCGAGGCGGCTGGGCTGCAGGGCCGCTTCTGGGAGATGCATGAGTCGCTGTTCGCCGATCAGGCCCACCTCGACGACCCGCATCTGTGGGCCCGGGCCGAGGCGCTCGGCCTCGACGTGGAGCGCTTCGATGCCGACCGCCGTGGCGATCCGGTGCTGTCACGGGTGCGGCACGATTTTCGTGGTGGGGTCCGCGCCGGGGTGGTGCTGACGCCAACCGTCTTCATCGACGGACGGCCCCACGTCGGCCGGGAGGCGATCGTCGCCGTCCGCACCCGCCTCGGGCTCTGAGAGCCGCGCGCGACCTGCCTGCGAGGTGCTTGCGAGGTGCCTTCGACGTGCTTGCGAGGTGCTTGCGAGGTGCCTGCGGCCGTCCGCGTCGCCCCTGATCGTCAACCGGCGCTGACGAGCTCCTTGAACAGGCTCTGCAGCGTGCCGCGCGGATCCGCCGTCAGCCCGGTGTGCACCTGCGAGGTCTGGATCATCGTGCTCGACGGTGCCACCAGCCAGCCGAAGCGATCGGAAGCTGGCAGCGCCGCGATCGGTCCTGCAGTCGGGTCACCCGCGGCGATCCGGGCCAGCCCCGCCAGCTGATCCCCCAGTTCCCGGCGCTCCTGCGCGGAGACCGAGGGCTCGAGTGCCTGCAGGCGCGCTTCGTCGAGCGAGACCAGTGCGGCGAGGTAATCCTCCGTTCGGCAGTAGACGATCACGCCGACGTTGATTCGCTCGCCGCGCTGCACCCGCGGTACGACCCTCAGGATCGCGTAGGCGAACGGGCTACGCGGCTGCTCGGGCATCCTCCGCCTCCCGCACGAAGGTCGCGCTCCGGGCGCGATCACTCAGGTATTCGACGTACTGGTCCGCCGCCCTCGGGTCGGCCCAGCCGGCCGGCACGAGTGACACGACCCGCTGGAGCAGCGCTCGGTCGACCCGAGGTGCCAACCTCGCATGAGCATCGGGGATCGAACCCGCATGCGGCAGCAGGACGTGCTCGGCGATCTGCGGAAACGGCCGGTCGGCGTGCTCGGCCGGATTCAGTCCCTGATGCTGCAGATAGAGCGCGGCGCCGTGGTCGATCAACCAGAGGCGACCATGCCACAGCAGCAGGTTCGGGTTCCGCGCGCTGCGATCGACGTTCGTGACGAGCGCGTCGAGCCAGACGATCTCGGCCGCCAGCTCGCGGTCGGGCTGCCACGGTCCCGCCGGCGAATACGCAAGCGCGCCCGGCAGGAAGTCGACGCCGAGGTTCACTCCGCCGCTGGCCGCGATCAGATCCTGGATCTCTGGATCGGGCTCGGCCGCGGCGAGGACCGGGTCGATCTCGACCGTCACGAGCTCCGGCACGAGCAATCCGAGTGCTCTGGCCAGCTCGCCGACGATCACCTCGGCGACGAGCGCGAGCGCGCCCTGCCCGGCGCCACGGAACTTCGTCACGTACAGCCCGTCGTCGTCGGCCTCCAGCAGCCCCGGCAGCGAGCCGCCCTCCCGCAGCGGGGTCACGTAGCGGGTGGCCGCGACGTGTCTGAGTCCGGCGTTGGATGACATCCCGGGTGGACGGTATCGGTGCCAGGCCAGGGGGGCGACTTTGGCCGCCGTCTCGCCTCTTACGGGTATGAGATCAGCCACGCCAGGAGGGACGCTTGGTGATTTTCGCCGCATAGCGACCAATCTGGCCAAGCCTCAACTCGAGCTGAGAAACCCCTGACCGAGTCACCCCTGACCGAATCGGTCAACAGATCGATCGCGAAGCTGGCGCGCAAGCATGGTGGTCACGTCAGTCGTCGCCAGCTGCTGCGCCTCGGTTTGAGCAGCCAGCAGATCAACCGTCGCCTTGGGTGCGGACTACTGATCGGGGTCTACAGCGGCGTCTATGCGGTCGGCCATATGCCCACGGGGCGCCACGATCAGGCCGCCGGCGCGCTCCTTGCCTGCGGCCCGGGTGCGGCTCTCAGTCACGGATCCGCCGCCGCGCTCTGGGGCATATCGAAGGAGTGGCGTCTGCCGATCGAGGTGACGGCTCCATGCGACCGCCGTCCCAAGGGCCTTTGCGTCCACGTTTCGACCAGGCTGACGCGGGCGGACATCCGGGTCCACTGGGGTCTGCGCGTCACCAGCCCGGCGCGGACGCTGCTGGACAACGCTCCAAGACTGCCGGGGCGGCGCCTGACGCGGGTCGCCAACGACCTCCGGTTGGCGGGGCGGCTCCAGCAGGAAGAGCTGGCCGATGTGGTCGGCCGATTCCCTCGTCATCCCGGTGCCCGGCGGCTGCGGCCGCTGGTAGCGCGCAGACTCGGCCCGACCCGCTCCGAGTTGGAGGATGCGTTTCAGCGGTTCATCGCCGAACACGGTCTGCCGCAGCCGCTGGTCAACACCAGGGTCGCCGGCCACGAGGTCGACGCTTACTTTGCGGCGGAGCGCCTGATCGTCGAGCTCGACGGGTTCGACGTCCACCGCACGAGAGCGGCGTTCGAGGCAGACCGGCGGAAGGATTCGGCGATCCTTGCCGCGGCGGGCATCCCGACCGTCAGGATCACCTACGAAGGTCTGACGCGCCGCGGCGGCACCGAGGCCGCCAACCTGCACGCCAGCCTGGCGGCCCGCCGAAAGCCCTGACGGTCGGGGTGGCGGGTGCCGCAACAGCAGCGCGCCGGGAAGACGGCTCAGGCAGCGGGAGGCATCTGCCCACTCGCGGGGGCGGCGGACCCCGGCTGCTGGGCGCGCTCGAGGTCGGCGAGCGTCGGCGTCGTGCCCCGTAGCGGGCGGGCATGCTCCGGCGTACAGATCGCGGCGCGCACGAGGTCGAGGTGACGGTCGATCACCTCGGGCGCCTCCCCGAGCGCCGACGCGGCCGAGCACACGCCCTTGACCATCATCATCACGTCCAGCGCGCCGACCTCGGCACGTACGACACCGGCCTGCTTGCCGGCAGCCAGCAGTTCCTCGAGGATCGCGACCACGTCCTCGTAGGCGGCACGGATCTCGGCGTTGGCGAGGAACTCGTCGGCGACCCCCTCAAACAGTGCCCGGTCCATCTGCTGGCGCCCGACGATCTCGGCGATGAACCCGAACACGGCCTCGCCGCGATCCGGGCCGAGCAGCAGCTCACGCCCGGCGCGGACGGCGTCCTGCATCCGGACAACGACGATTGCCGCGATCAGGTCCTGTTTGCTGGGGAAATTGCGGAACAGGGTCGCGCGCCCGACGCCGGCGCGCTGTGCGATCTCGGTCACAGGCACATCGAGGCCACGTTCGCAGAGGACCTCTGCGGCGGCGTCGAGCAGCGCTCGCCGGTTGCGCTGCGCGTCTGAGCGCATGTGTCGCTCGGTCTCGGTCATCGGATCGCCGTCATCCTCGCCAGATTCTCAAGCATTTCGCTCACTGCCGGCATCGGCACGAACACGAGCAGCCTATACCGCCAGCAGCGCCGCGTTGGGATCGGTCGAGACGGTTTCCAGATGGCGCGCACGCAGCAGCACCACCAACAGCACCGCGCCGATGATCAGCATCACGGCGGCCGCGCCGAACGCGACCTGGTAGCCGGACACCCTGGCGCCGAGCTCGGCTGCGACCCCACCGGCCGAGGAGTGCAGCAGGTTGGCGGTGTGGTCGGCGGCGAGCGTCGAGAGGATCGCCAGCCCGAGCGACCCGCCGACCTGCTGGGAGGTGTTGAACAGCCCTGAGGCGGTGCCGGCGTCGTCCTGGCTGACGCCGGATGTCGCCAGCAGCGTGATCGGCACGAACGTCAGCCCCATCCCGATCGACATCGGCATCAGCCCGACGAGCAGGTTGCTGACGTAGTGGCCGTGAACCGGCACGCCGGTCATGATCAGCATTCCGAGGGCCGCCAGCGAGATCCCGCCGACGGCAACGTTGCGTACGCCGACGCGCTTGATCAACTGCTGGGCGATGCCGGCGCCGAGGATGATTCCGAGCGTCACCGGCAGGAACGCGAAGCCGGCCTTGAGCGGGCTGTAGCCGAGGATCTCCTGCACGTAGAGCGACGCGAAGAAGAACATCCCGAACATCCCCGAGGCAACCAGCAGCATCACGCCGTTGGCGGTCGCGAGGGTGCGCACGCGGAAGATGCTGAGGCGGATCAGCGGCTGCTTGGATCGCAGCTCGATCATCACGAAGGCGGCGAGCAGGAGCACGGCGACCGACAGCAGCGCGATCGTCCTGCTTGATCCCCAGCCCCAAGGCTGTGCCTTGACGATCGCGAACACCAGCACCACCAGCCCCGAGGTGATCGTCACCGCTCCGGCGACGTCGAACGTGCGGTGCTCCATGTGGGCGCGTGACTCCGGCACCTTGCGAAGCGCCAGCGGGATCGTCACGATTCCGATCGGGACGTTGACGAAGAAGATCCACTGCCAGGAGACGAGATCGGTCAGAACGCCGCCGAGCAGCAGGCCGAAGGCGGCGCCGCCGGCCGCGATCCCGCTCCAGACGCCGAGTGCCTTGGTGCGCTCACCGGTGTCCTGGAAGGTGTTCATGATGATCGACAGCGCAGCCGGTGCTACCAGCGCCGCGCCGAGCCCCTGGACGCCGCGGCCGATGATCAGCATCGTCGCGGACTGCGAGAGGCCGTTGAACAGCGAGGCGGCCGAGAACAATCCGACCCCGATCACGAACAACCGCCGGCGTCCGAGCAGGTCGGCGGCGCGGCCGCCGAGCATCAGGAATCCCCCGAACACGAGCGTGTAGGCGTTGACAACCCATGCAAGCTCGGCGGGCGAGAAGTGGAGGCTCCGCTGGATCGTCGGGAGCGCGACGTTGACGATCGTCGCATCGAGCACGACCATGAACTGCGCCAGGCAGGCGATCACGAGCACGATCCAGGGGCTGTGGTGAGCGCTCGACACGGTTCCTGTGGCGGTCGCGATGTTCGAGGCGGGGGCTTGAGTTGTCATCCGGGGGTCCTCCGCAGTAAAATGGACTGAACGGTCCGCTTACGGTAGCACATCCGGACCGCGCGGTCCGGTTATTGATCAGAACTCGTCACCGGGCCGATCTGAGAAGCGCCGGTCTGAGCCTCGCGCCGACTGCCGGAAACTGCCCGATCCCTGCAAGCCGCTAGGATCCCGTTGGTTCTAAAAGAAACGAAGCAGTCCGCCAACGAAGGCGGAGCGGAAGGGAATTGAATATGTCTGACGCCGTTACGCGCGTGTCCGTGGAGATCGCCGGTAAGGAGATCTCGTTCGAGACAGGCAAGATGGCCAAACAGGCCTCCGGCGCAGTAGTCGTCAGGGCAGGCGACACGATGGTGCTCTGCACCGCCACCGCGGGGAATATCCGCGACGTGGACTTCCTGCCCCTCACGGTCGACGTCGAGGAGCGGATGTACGCCGCCGGGAAGATCCCCGGCTCATTTTTCAAGCGTGAGGGCCGCGCGGGGGAGAAGGGGACCCTCACTGCTCGCATGATCGACCGGCCGATCCGGCCGCTGTTCCCCAAGGGATGGCGGTACGAGACCCAGCTGGTGGCGATCCCGCTCTCGATCGACCACGTCAACCCCTACGACATCCTCGCGATGAACGGGGCATCAGCGGCGCTGATGATCTCGAACGTTCCGGTTCCGACGCCGGTCGGCGCGGTCCGGATCGGCAAGGTTGACGGCAACTTCGTTGTCAACCCCGACGAACAGGACCTGCTGGACAACACCGAGCTTGACCTGATCGTGGCCGGCACCAGCGAGGGCATCCTGATGGTCGAGGCCGGCGCCAGCGAGATTCCAGAGGCGGAGATCCTGGATGCGCTGGACATCGCCCACGACGCGATCAAGAAGCTCTGCGCCGCTCAGGAGGAGCTGCGCGAGAAGGCCGGTAAGGAGAAGCTCCCGGTCGAGGTCCCCGGCGTCAGCCCGGAGCTCTACGAGCAGATCAAGGCCTCGCACGGCGCCGCGCTCAGCCAGGCGACCCAGGTCGAGGACAAGCTCGCTCGCCAGGACGCCTGCAAGGCGGTTGAGGAGCAGGTGCTGATCCAGTACTCGGGTGACCCCGAGGCCGCGACCTTCCCCGAGTACCGGGCCAACGCCCAGCGTGCCTTCGACAAGCTGGAGAAGACGCTGATCCGTGAGCGGATCGCCGTCGACAAGAAGCGCCCCGACGGTCGCACGAGCGAGGAGATCCGGCCGATCTCGATCGAGGTCGGCGTACTGCCGCGCGGCCACGGCTCGGCCCTGTTCACGCGTGGCCAGACGCAGGCGCTCAGCGTCGTTGCGCTCGGTACCACGCGGGAGGAGATGCGGCTCGACACGCTCGGGTTGGAGACGACCAAGCGCTACTTCCACCATTACAACTTCCCGCCGTTCAGCGTCGGGGAGGCGGGCCGCCTCGGCGGTCCCAAGCGCCGCGACATCGGGCACGGCGCGCTCGCCGAGCGGGCGTTGGTGCCGATGATCCCGAGCCAGGAGGAGTTTCCCTACACGATCCGCGTGGTCTCGGACATCCTTGAGTCCAACGGATCGAGCTCGATGGCGTCGGTGTGTGGCTCGTCGTTGAGCCTGATGGACGCCGGGGTGCCGCTGAAGGCGCCGGTGGCCGGGATCGCGATGGGCCTGATCAAGGAGGGTGACGACTACATCATCCTGACCGACATCGCGGGCGTCGAGGACCACCTCGGGGACATGGACTTCAAGGTGGCCGGCACCGAGCGCGGGATCACCGCGTTGCAGATGGACATCAAGATCACGGGTGTCACGTTCGAGATCATGCGTGACGCGCTGGCGCAGGCCAAGGTCGCACGCGAGTTCATCCTCGGTGAGATGCACAAGGTGATCGAGCATCCGCGCGCCGAGCTGTCGAAGCACGCGCCGCGGATCTCGACGATCAAGATCGACCCCGAGAAGATCGGGCTGCTGATCGGCAAGGGTGGCGAGACGATCCGCTCGCTGCAGGAGGAGTTCGAGTCCCAGATCGACGTCAACGACGAGGGTCAGGTGCTTGTCTACGCCTCCAACGGCGAGCTCGGAGATGCGCTCGTCGAGCGGATCCGCTCGATGACCAAGGAGGTCGAGGTCGGCGACGAGTTCAGCGGCAAGGTCGTCAAGACGACCACCTTTGGAGCGTTCATCGAGCTGGCGAAGGGCACCGATGGGCTGCTGCATATCTCCAACGTTGCTCCGGGCCGGCGGATCGCGACCGTCGAGGAGGTCCTCAACAAGGGTGACGAGCTCGCCGTGCGGGTGGTCGAGGTCGACCGTGAGCGTGGCCGGATCGGCCTACGCCTGGCGGACGATCCCGAGATCGCCGGTAAGACGGTCGAGGAGCTGGCGACGATCTCCAGTGGCGACAGCGGCCCGCCGCGGCGCGATCGCGGTGACCGCGGCGGTGATCGCGGCGGCCGCGGCCGTGACGGCGACCGTGGCCGTGGTCGTGACGGAGACCGTGGCCGCGGCCGTGAGGGCGCCGAGCGCCCGCGCGTCCGTGACAGCGACCCGGACCGCCAGGGCTGATCGTCGGCTCAGGCGCTGCAACGAGCTGGAGCGGGAGCGTTGGTGTCAGTGCTGAGCGAGTGCTGAGCGGCCGTTCGTGAGCTTCGAGCACAAGCTGACCGAACTCGATTCGGGTGTACGGATCGCGACGGAGGCGATGTCCTCCGTCCGGTCCGTGTCACTCGGTTTCTGGATCGGCACCGGTTCACGTGTCGAGACCGACGCGCAGGCGGGGCTCTCGCACCTGCTCGAGCACCTGTTGTTCAAGGGCAGCTCCAAGTACGCGAGTGTCGAGATCGACCAGATCTTCGACTCGATGGGTGCCGAGCTCAACGCCGGCACCGGCAAGGAATCGACCTCGGTCTACGCGCGGGTGATCGACGAGCACCTCGAGCGGGCGTTCGACGTGATCGCCGACATGGTCTTCCGCCCGTCGCTCGACGACATCGATTCCGAGCGGGCGGTGATCCTCGAGGAGATCGCGATGTACGAGGATGACCCGCAGGAGAAGGTGTTCGACGTGCTCGGCGAGGCGGTGTTCGGCTCGCACCCGCTCGGGCGGGCGATCATCGGGCGGGCTGATGTGATCGCGCAGACGCCCGCAGTCGAGATCGCGGGCTTCCACGCCTCCCACTACAGACCGGCGAACATCGTGATCGCCGCTGCCGGCGCCGTCGACCACGACCAGCTCGTCGAGCTCGCGCGGGCAAACACGCCGGCGCGATCGCCGGATCATGCGGCCGGAACCCGCTCGATACCCGCCCCCGAAAGCGGACCGCGCAGCCGCCGCTTCGAGCGCAAGGAGACCGAACAGTTCCATATCTGCGTCGGCGGCCCCGGTCTCTCCCGCCATGACGAGCGCCGGTTCGCACTACGGCTGCTCGACTCGATCTTCGGCGGGACCTCGTCATCACGTCTGTTCCAGGAGGTGCGTGAGCAACGGGGCCTCGCCTACGCGGTGTACTCGTTCACGAGCGCCTTCCAGGACGGGGGGCAGGTCGGCCTGTACCTCGGGACCCGTACCGACAACGTCGCCGAGGCGCTCGCCGTGGTCGGCACCGAGCTCGTCCACCTGTTACAGGAGCCGGCAACCGCACAGGAGCTGACGCGCGCCAAGGAGAATCTCAAGGGCCGGGTGCTGCTTGCTCTGGAGTCGACTCCGGCACGCATGAACAGGCTCGGCTCCGAGCTTCTCGCGGGGACGCCGCTGCTCTCGGTAGAGGAGGTTGTGGAGCGGATCGAGGCGGTCTCGCTCGACGATCTGCGCGCGCTCAGCGAGGAGCTGTGGGCGCCGGAACGGCTGTCGTTCGCGGGGATCGGACCGGATCAGAACCAGTTCGACGTGGCGATCGAGGGCGTCCTCGCGGCCCAGACGGCATGAGCGCCGAGGCTCGGCCAGGCGAGCCGGCAGCGATCCGCGTCGCCGTCGCCGGCGCCGCCGGGCGGATGGGCGCGACCACCTGCGAGGCGGTGATCGGCGCGCCCGACATGGAGTTGGTCGCCCGCGCGGACCCGGCGCTCGAGGTCACGCTGGCGCAGGCGCTGGATCTGCACCCGGACGTGCTGGTCGACTTCACGGTCCCCACGAGCGTGGTGCAGAACGCCCGGGAGGCCGTCGCAGCCGGCGTTCACGTCGTGATCGGAACCACGGGCTTTGACCTCGAGCAGCTGAGGACGCTCAGGGGCGCCAACATCTTCGCCGCGCCGAACTTCGCGATCGGCGCGGTGCTGATGATGCAGTTCGCGGCACAGGCGGCCACGCACATGGCGAGGGCCGAGATCATCGAGCTGCATCACGACCGCAAGCTCGACAAGCCCAGCGGCACCGCGGCGCGCACGGCAACGCTGATGCGGGAGGCCGTCGAGGCGGCCCAGGGCGCCGGCGACTACGAGGTGCCGATCCATTCGGTCCGCCTGCCCGGGCTCGTCGCCCACCAGGAGGTGATCCTCGGCGACGTCGGCCAGACGCTGACGATCCGCCACGATTCGGTCGATCGTCAGTCGTTCATGCCCGGCGTGCTGCTGGCCGTGCGCAGGGTCGCGACGCTCACCGAGTCACCTGTCGTCGGCCTCGAGCACCTGCTCGGTCTACCGACCGCGAACCGTTCATAATCAATTCGATGTCCGCGCAGCTCGGAGCGATCCTGACGGCGATGATCACGCCCTTCGATGCCGACGGAGCGGTTGATGAGGAAGCGGCGGTGCGGCTGATGCACCATCTCGTCGGACATGGCTCCGACGGTCTGGTCGTGTGCGGCACGACCGGCGAGGCCTCGACGCTCGATGATTCCGAGCACCTCGGGATGATCGAGCTCGCCGTCAACGAGATGCGTGGCCGCTGCACGATCATCGCCGGCGTCGGCTCCAACGACACGCGCCACGCCGTGGCGCTGACCGAACGCGCGACCGAGCTCGGCGCCGACGGGCTGCTGTCGGTCAACCCGTATTACAACCGGCCGACACGTCGAGGGATCATCCGCCACTACGAGGAGATCTCGAAGGCGACCGACCTGCCGATCGTGCTTTACAACATCCCGCAGCGAACCGCCAGCGACATGCCCAACGAGCTGCTCGCGCAGCTCGCGCAGCTCGACAACATCTTCGCGGTCAAGCAGGCGAACCCGGCCAACCTGGCGCTGATCGACGGCCTCCAGCTGTATGCCGGCAACGACGACATGCTCGCCGACGTGCTCGATCTCGGGGGAGCCGGCGGGATCCTGACCGGAAGCCACCTGTTCGGAGACGAGATGCACCGGATGGTCGACGAGCCGGCGCGCCGGCGTGAGCTCGACGAGGGCCTGCAGGACGTGTACCGCGACCTCGCGATCGCGCCCGCCGCGTGCTCGCTGAAGGCGGCGCTGAACATGATCGGCATCGAGGTCGGCGCGCCACGGCTTCCGTATGTCGAGCTCGACGAAGCCGAGCGGTCGGTCGTGCGGGGCCTGCTCGAGCGCCACGGTCTACTTCAGCCGGCGCAGGCGTGAGCGGCAAGCTGCGTGTCCTGCCCCTCGGTGGGCTGGGCGAGATCGGCAAGAACATGATGGTCGTCGAGTACGAGGGCAAGATCGTCGTCGTCGACACCGGCCTGCGCTTCCCGACCGCCGAGATGCTCGGGATCGATCTCGTGCTCCCTGACTTCACCTATCTGCGTGAGCGCGCCGCCGACATCGAGGCGATCGTGATCACGCATGGTCACGAGGACCATCTCGGAGCGCTGCCGTGGGTGCTGCGCGAGCTCTCCCCGACCAACACGCCGACCGTCTACAGCGGGCCGCTGACGATCGCGATGGCCCGCTCGAAGCTCGACGAGCACCGTCTGCGGGACTACCCGCTGCAGGATCTCGACACCGGCGATCCGATCACGCTCGGCGGTTTCGAGCTCGAGCTGATCCACATGACCCACTCGATTCCGGATGCGTGCGCGGTCGCGCTCACCACCGAGCTCGGGACGATCGTGGTCACGGGCGACTACAAGTTCGACCAGACACCGGTCGACGGCGAGCCGGCCGACATCTCCAGGCTCGCCGAGCTCGGCCGCGACGGGGTGCTGCTGCTCTGCGGCGACTCGACCAACGCCGACCGTGCGGGGTTCTCACCGTCGGAGCGACTGGTCGGACCCCATCTGGAGGAGGTGTTCGCACGCGCCGAGGGGCGGATCGTGGTGACCTGCTTCGCGTCGAACATCCACCGCGTGCAGCAGGCCGTCGACGCCGCGGCTGCGCTCGGGCGCAAGGTCGCGCTGGTCGGACGGTCGATGCGCAAGAACGTCGGCATCGGCCGCTCGCTCGGTCACATCGAGGTACCCGACGGGCTCCTGATCCAACCCCAGGAGGTCGAGGATTGGCCCGATCACAAGGTCGTGGTGATCTCGACCGGCTCCCAGGGGGAGCCGCTCTCAGCGCTGCGGCGGATGGCCCACAACGACCACCGCGCGATCAAGCTGCGGCGCGGCGATACCGTCGTCTTCTCGGCGACGCCGATCCCCGGCAACGAGCGCGCCGTCAACGAGACGGTCGACCGGCTCTACCACATCGGCTGCGATGTGATCACCACGGCCGATGCGCCGATCCACGCGTCGGGCCACGGCTACCAGGAGGAGCTGAAGCTGATGCTCAACCTGCTGCGCCCGCGGTACGTGATGCCGGTGCACGGCGACCACAAGCGGATCCATCTGCACGCGCAGCTGGCCGATGCGGTCGGGATCGACCCGGACTCGGTGTTCCAGGGCAGCAACGGGCTGCCGCTGGAGATCGATGAACGCAGCGCGCGGTTCGGTGAGCCCGAGCAGGCGGGGATGGTGTTCGTCGACGGCGTCGACATCGGCGATCCCGCCGACGTCGCGCTCCGCGACCGGCGGATGCTGTCGGCTGACGGGATCTTCATCGTCGTCGCGACGATCTCCGAGCAGAACGGCGAGCCGGTCGCCGACACCGAGGTGATCTTCCGCGGCGTGCCGTTCATCGAGCAGGCCGACGGCCTCGTGCAGGACATCCGTGAGGAGGTCCAGCGCTCACTCGCGCGTTCTGCGAACGACGGCGTGCGTGAGATCGACATCCTCCAGCAGGAGCTGCACGACGATCTCGCCGCCTTCGTCTACGACCGGCTCCGCCGCCGGCCGATGGTGTTGCCGGTGGTCGTCGAGGTCTGATCGGCCGGATCGCCGTCCGCCGAAGCCGTCGCCGCTCCGAACCGAATCACGAAGCGCGTACCACCCGCCGCCCCGCTCGAACCGCCGCCGACGCCGACGGCCGGACCGAGTTCGACCGTGGCGTCGTGCGATTCGGCGACGGCGGCGACGATCGCGAGGCCGAGGCCGGTCCCGCGCCCACCCTCGCCGCCACCGCGGACGAAGCGCTCGAACACGCGTCGCTGGAGCTCCGGCGGGATGCCCGGACCATCGTCCTGCACGACGAGTGTCGCCCGGCCGTCGATCAGCTCGGTCCGCGCGAGGATGTGGGTGCCGGCCGGCGTGTGGCGGATCGCGTTCTCCAGCAGGTTGAGGATCATCCGGTGCAGGTCGTCGCGGCGGCCGGCGACGATCACCGGCAGCGGCTCGAGCGTCAGCTCGTGATCGTCTGCGACGGCGCCAAGCTCGGCGGCCGCCTCGATCAGGACCTCGGAAAGATCTGTCGGCCGGTCGGGCTGCGTGTGGCCGGCGTCGGCGCGGGCGAGCAGCAGCAGGTCACCGACCAGTGCCCGCATCCGCCTCGTCGAGCGCAGCGCCGCGCGGGCGGACTCGGCCTGATCTCCGGAGAGCTCCTCGGCCAGCAGCTCGAGGTTGGCGAACACGCTGGTCAACGGCGTGCGCAGCTCGTGTGAGGCGTCGGCGACGAACTCGCGCTGGCGCGTGAGCGCCGACTCGGTTTCGGCGCGTGCCGAATCGAGCGCGGCGAGCATCCCCTCGAGCGTTCTCGCCAGCTCCGCGATCTCGTCCTCGGCCTCGGGATGGGGGACGTGGCGGGAGGGGTCGCGCGTCCGTTCGATCTCCCGGGCGGCGTCGCTCAGCTGGGCGATCGGCCGCATCGCGCGCTGGGCGTTGGCCAGTCCGGCGAGCAACGCCAGCAGCGTGCCGCCGAGGACGCCGAGCAGCAGGAAGACACGCACCCGGCCGAGCGTGTGGTCAACGCTCGAGAGCGGGCGCGCGTAGATCATCCAGCCCTCGCCGATCGGGGACCACGTGATATAGCGTGCCTCGACGCTGTAGCCGTCCTGCACGTAGGTGCCGCGTGCCGTCGGCATCGTCAACTGCGGCGAGAGACGCTGTGCCTGGGCGACCGTCAGACTCGCGATCTGCGTGCACAGGACCTCGCCGTTGTCGTCGAAGACCCTGATCTGCGCCCCGTCGGCGCTCGCGAAGTCGAACAGGTGGATGTGGCTGGCGCAGTTCAGCAGGCGCGGGTTGTGGGTCGGCGTCGGGCGCATGCCGACCTGCAGCTCCTCGGTTGCCGTGTTCATCTGGTTGACGAACTGATCGTTCACCTGCCGGTCGGTCAGGACGTCGACGACCAGCGCGAAGCCGGCCAGGATCACGAACGTCAGCACCGCGGAGCCGCCGGCGAGCCGCCAGCGGATCGGAACCGACCTATACGCGGAGAACGTAGCCCGCGCCGCGGATCGTATGTAGGAGCCGGGGCTCGCCATCCGCTTCAAGCTTTCTCCGCAGGTTGGAGACGAACACCTCGATCGTATTCGTCATCGAGAACGGGTCATACCCCCAGACCTCGTCGAGCAGCCGCTGGCGCGAGACCACGATCCGCTCGTTGCGCATCAGATACTCCAGCAGCTCGAACTCACGCTGGGTGAGCTCCATCGGCCGCCCGGCGCGGGTCACCTCGTGCGTATCCGGGTTCAGCGTCAGGTCCCCGACACTGAGCGACGCCTGGCCGCGAGGAGGACGGCGGCGCAGCAGCGCTCGGAGCCGGGCGAGCAGCTCCTGACGCTCGAACGGCTTGACGAGGTAGTCGTCGGCACCGGAGTCGAGACCCTCCACCCGTGACTCGACGGCGTCACGTGCGCTCAGCACCAGAATCGGCACATCGTCGCTCTCACGCAGCGTGCGGGCGACCTCGATCCCATCCATCAACGGCAGCCCGAGATCCAGGATCACCACATCGGGAAGGAACGCGTGAGCCTGGTCAAGCGCCGCGACGCCGTCGCCGGCGACACGGACCTCATAGCCCTCCATCCGCAGCGAGCGCTGCAGCACCTGCGCGATCGCGTCGTCATCCTCGACCACCAACACTCGTGCGGGACGTTCGAAATCACTCATCTCGGCCTCAGATGGTAGGGACGTGGCCAGTCGAGCAAGGGCTTCTTTATCCGGCGTTGATTGGAGGGTTCCGGTCGCGAGCGTCGAAGCGAGTCCCTCGGACATGGCCGCAGCCCGCACTCAGACCAAGCGCAAGAAGGCTCCGCCGGCCCGCGCCAGGCGTTCGCTGATGGCGAGCCGGCCGTCGCTGCGCGGCGCGCTGGAGCTGGAGCCCCACCAGGTCGACGTGCTGGCCCTGGCGCTGATCGCCGTCGGGATCTTCCTCGGAGGGGTCGCCTACCTGCATTGGGGTGGGGGCACGCTCGGTGACGGCGCCGTGCGCGCGGCGCGGTTCGTGCTCGGCGCGGTCGGCTACGTCGTGCCGGTGGCGCTGGTGCTGACGGGAACGCTGATCCTGGCGCGGGACTGGCGACCGGCGATTCGCCCGCTGCGGACCGGAACGCTGTGCATGACCATCGCGCTGACGCTGGCGCTGGCTGCGGGAACGCTCGGGATCGGGCCGGGAGCCGCGGCCGCTTCGCGGTACTGGCATCCCTCGGTGTTCGAGGAACGCGGCGGAATCGTCGGCCAGGGCGAGTTCTGGGTGACCTCACACCTGCTCTCGACCGCCGGCGCCGACATCCTCGCCGTGTTCATGCTGCTGGCCGGCGTGATCCTGCTGACGGGCGCCACGCTCGGATCGGCGGTCCGTGGCGCGCGCAGCCACGCATCCACCGCAACCGTCGCGCTGCGCCGCTCCGGCAGCGATCTGGCGCGCGCGACCTCGGCGATCAGACCATCGACCCATGCGGCGCGAGGGACCGATCCCGGCGAGGTCGCCCATGTCGAATTCGACGATCCGCCGTTCGTTCCCGAGCCGGAGACCGACGAGCTGATCGTCCGCGCCACGCACGTCGAGGCGCCGCCGATCGACGCCGACGACGAGCAGCAGCAGCAGCTGTCGCTGGAGGACGAGAATCACGGGGACGACGGCTTCGCGGACGACGGGCACGATCAGGACGGCGAAGCTGCGGCGAGCCGGCCCGTCAACCCGGAGGACCTCACCCCGCAGGGTCGTTACCGAGCCTCGATCACCGACGATCCCGATTTCGTCTGGCGCGTGCCGGGCCAGCGCTTCCTGGTGCGCTCGACCGGCGAGGCGGCCAAGCCCGACACGGCCGGGCAGGAGCAGGTCGCCAAGGCCCTGCTCGAGGCGCTCGGGCACTTCGGGATCGAGGCGAAGGTCGTCGGGCGCGTGACCGGACCCCACATCACGCGCTACGAGCTCCGGCTGGCCCCGGGGATCAAGGTCTCGAAGGTCGCGGGGCTCAAGGACGACCTCGCCTACGCGCTCGCGGCGACCGACATCAGGATCCTCGCGCCGATCCCCGGCAAGACGGCGGTCGGCGTCGAGGTGCCGAACGCGCGGCGGCGGATCGTGCACCTCGGCGACGTCTTCCAGGAGCCACCCGCCGACTGGTCGCCGCTGACGGTCTGGCTCGGCAAGGACGTCGGCGGCCGCGCGATCGGTGCCGATCTGGCGAAGATGCCCCATCTGCTGGTCGCCGGCACGACCGGCGCCGGCAAGTCCGCGTGCGTCAACGCGATGCTCTGCTCGATCCTGCTGCGTGCCACGCCGCACGAGGTGCGGCTCGTGCTGGTCGACCCCAAGCAGGTCGAGCTCAACCACTACGAGTCGATTCCGCACCTGCTGACGCCGGTGATCACGAGCCCGCGAATGGCCGCCAACGCCCTGCAGAACCTGGTCAAGGAGATGGAGCAGCGCTACGGCACGATGTCGCTCGCGCGGACGCGGTCGCTGCCGGAGCTGAACCGTCACCGCGAGGCCCGCGGAGAGGCGCCGCTGCCCTACATCCTGTGCGTGATCGACGAGCTCGCGGACCTGATGATGGTTGCGCCGGCAGACGTCGAGGACTCGATCATCCGCCTGGCGCAGAAGGCTCGAGCGGTCGGGATCCACCTGGTGCTCGCGACCCAGTCGCCCCGGGTCGACGTGATCACGGGCATGATCAAGGCCAACGTGCCGTCACGGATCGCGTTCTCGGTCTCCAGCCAGACCGACTCACGCGTGATCCTCGACCAGAACGGCGCCGAATCGCTGCTCGGACAGGGCGACATGCTGTTCTCGCCGGTCGGCACCAGCAAGCTCCAGCGGATCCAGGGTGCCTACATCGACGAGGCGCAGATCGCCGAGCTGACCGACGCATGGCGGCGGCAGGGCGCACCCGAGTTCCACGAGGAGCTGCTCGAGGAGGTGGAGTCACAGGACGGCGCGCAGGAGCCGGACGAGTTCGATCCCGACGAGGACCCGCTGCTCGAGGAGGCGATCGGGCTGGTGGCCGGGATGGGGACCGCCTCGACGTCGATGCTGCAGCGACGGCTGCGCCTCGGCTACACGCGCGCCGGCCGGCTGATCGACATGCTCGAGCGTCGCGGGATCATCTCCGGGTACGAGGGCTCAAAGCCCCGGCAGGTGTTGATCTCGGAGGCTGATGTGCCGCGGATCCTGATGCATCTGTCGGAGACCTCCGGTGGCGGCGGTCTCGCCCGCACGGCCGTGGTCAGCGACAGCCCTCCCACCGGCGACGTCGATCCGGACGAGTAGGGAACGGCCCCGATGGCCGCAGCGTAGCCTTCACGGCAATGGCTGAGATCGGTTCAACGCTTCGTGAGGCGCGGATGCGCGCGCACATCGACATCACCGAGGTCGAGACGAAGACGAAGATCCGCGCCAAGTACCTGCGGGCGATCGAGAACGAGGAGTGGGACCTGCTCCCGGGCCCGATCTACGTCAAGAGCTTCCTGAAGACCTACGGCGAGTGTCTGGGGTTGGACACCCGGATGCTGATCGATGAGTACAAGCGCCGCTACGAGCGCCCCTCAGACCACGACACGCACACGATCGCGACGTTGCACCGTGAACGCGAGCGGGCCGCGCGTGGACCGCTGCTGCCGCCGTGGCTGATCACAGGCGGTGTTCTGGTCGTGATCGTCGCCGCCCTGTTCGTCGTCGGGACCCTCGGCAGTGGCAACAACTCCGCCAAGACGACCCCCACCACCGGAACGACCACGACCACGCACCACAAGTCCAAGCATGGGGTCACGACGACGACCACGACGACCAAACTCCCGACCACGGCTCCCGCCACCGTCAAGCTGGCGCTGGTGCCCACCGGCACGGTCTACGTCTGCGTCGAGAACTCCCACCACATCCGGCTGGTCCCGGGCGTGACCTACACCGCCGGCCAGACGATCCCGACGGTGCATGCCGAGAAGCTGCTCGTCACGCTCGGCAACAACAACGTGACGATGCATTTCAACGGCAAGCCATACACGGTCGCGGCGTCATCGGGGGCGATCGGCCTGGAGGTGCTTCCGACGGGCGTCAAGACGCTCGCGGCCGGCCAGGGACCGAACTGCTGATGGCGCCGGCACCAGCAGCAGGCTCGCGCTACGGCGCGGTCCGAGCCGGCATCCTCGTGACCGGGACCGAGGTGCTGACCGGGATCATCACCGACCGCAACGGTCCCTGGTTGTCCGAGCGCCTGCGTGATCTCGGCGTCGACGCGGCGACGATCGCGGTTGTCGGCGACCGTCCCGAGGATCTGCTCGCGACGCTTGAGCACATGCGCGCGCAGGGGTTCCAGCTGATCGTCACCAGCGGCGGCCTCGGGCCGACCGCCGATGACCTGACGGCGGAGATCGTGGGGCGCTTCTGCGGGCGTGAGATGGTGCTCGACGCGCGCCTTGAGCGTCTGATCGGCGAGATCCTCGCACCGATGCTGAAGCGCTGGCCCGGCCTTGACCCCGACGCGATCCGGGCATCGAACCGCAAGCAGGCGGTGATCCCGGAGGGCGCGACCGTGCTGGACCCCGTCGGCACCGCCCCCGGGCTCGTCGTCCCGCCCGTGACCGGCCACGGATCCGGAGGACCGACGGTGGTCGTGCTGCCCGGGCCACCGCGGGAGCTGCAGCCGATGTGGGTGACCGCGACTCGGACCGAGGCGTTCACCGCCGCGATCGCCGGCGCGACCGTCTTTCGCCGTGAGATCCTGAGGCTCTACGGAATCCCCGAGTCGGAGATCGCGAACACGCTGCGCGCCGCCGAGCAGGCCGGGCTGGCGCTGGCGGAGCTCGAGATCACCACCTGTCTGCGCCGCTCCGAGATCGAGGTCTCGACGCGGTTCGAACCCTCAGCGCAGGAGACCTACGACGCGTTCCTCGAGTTCATCGCGCAGCGCCACGGTGACACGCTGTTCTCACGCGATGGAAGCACGATCGACGAGCAGGTCACGGCGCTGCTTGACGGCCGCACGGTGGCGGTCGGCGAGTCGTGCACCGGTGGCCTGATGGCCGCCCGGCTGACCGAGCGTGCCGGTTCCTCCGAGTACTTCGCCGGTGGCGTCGTCGCCTACAGCAACGCCGCCAAGACGGCGCTGCTCGGTGTCGACGCCGGGCTGATCGAGCGCCATGGGGCAGTCTCGACCGAGGTCGCGCAGGCGCTCGCAGGCGGTGCGCTGCAGCGCTTCGACGCCGGCTTCGGGATCGGGATCACCGGCGTCGCCGGCCCTGACGGCGGCACTGAGGAGAAGCCCGTCGGAACGGTCTGCTTCTGCGTGGCCGCGCGTGACGGCGCCCGGCTGACACGCAGCACCCGGCTGCCCGGTGATCGCGGCGATGTCCGAGACCGCTCGACCACAGCCGCTCTGCACATGCTCGCGCGGCTGCTGCGCGGCGAGAGCGATTGACGACTCCGGCGACGGAGCGCGCGCGGCTGTTCGTCGCGCTGGAGCTGCCGGCGGATCTGCGAACGGCGCTGATCGAGTGGCGGTCACGCTCGACCGGGGAGGACCCCGCCCTGCGCCCGGTGGCCGCGGAGTCGCTCCACGTGACGCTCTGCTTCCTCGGGATGCAGCCGCTCGGCGAGGTCGGTGATCTCGCCGCCGCCTGCCTGGCGGTGGCAGGCAGCGGCGCTGCGCGTCTGGCGCTGTCCAGCGCGCTGTGGCTGCCGCGACGCTCGCCATCGGTGCTGGCGGTCAGGCTCGACGATCTTGACGGCGCCCTGGAGCGTCTGCAGAGGGTCCTGTCGGCCGCGTTGGAGCTCGGCGGTTGGTATCAACCGGAACCTCGACCGTTCCTGCCCCATGTGACGGTCGCGCGGGTCCGCCGTGGCGGTCGCGTCGCCCGCGATCCGCCGGTGGGTGTGCCACAGATCGGGTTCGAGGGCACGGTCGTGACGCTCTACCGCTCGCACCTCGACGGCGCCGGGGCCCGTTACGAGCCGCTCTGCCGCGTCGAGCTGCAGGCACCGGCGGGATAATGCGCTCGATGAGGCAGACGCTGCCAACCGCGCCGATCGCGGCCGCCGCACTGATCGGCGGGTACGGCGTCGTCGTCGCGAGCGGGTCTCGTGCGCTGGGCGGCGTCGTCCTGATCGCTCTGGGTCTCGTCTGCGTCGCGATCTCGGCGAGTCGCGACAGCCGGCGCACGACGGCGCTGCTGGTCGCAGTGGGGTTGCTCGCGTTCGCGTTATCGCACGTGCTCGGCCTGCTGATCGGCGCCTGGGCGGGGGTTCTGCTGGCCGCGCTGGGGACGGCCGGCGCCTGCTGGCGGTTGTCCGATCTCAGGCGGCCGCGGACGCGCGCCCCGGTTTCGAGCGTCGGCGGATAGCGTCAGGACAGGCAGCGCTGGTGGGTCCGTCCTGATCAGGCGGGACACTCTTGTCACGAACATGTCTTGATCTGTTGCAGTTGCTGGACATAGCCTGGCGTTCCGTCCGCGGTGAGCCCTACCTTGAAGAGTTCAAAGGGCAGAAGACAAGGAGCGCAGCCAGATGAGCGAGCAGGACAAAACCGACGCGAAGCGACAGGCGGCGCTGCAGGGCGCCCTTACCCAGATCGAGCGGCAGTTCGGTAAGGGCACGATCATGCGAATGGGCGATCCAGGCGCGCGGGTCTCATGCGACGCGATCCCGACCGGAGCCCTGGCGCTGGACATCGCGCTCGGGATCGGCGGTGTGCCGCGCGGACGGGTGATCGAGATCTTCGGTCCGGAGTCGTCCGGTAAGACCACGCTCGTCTACCACATCATCGCCGAGGCTCAGAAGCTCGGCGGGGTCTGCGCGTTCGTCGACGCCGAGCACGCGATGGACCCGCTGTACGCGGAGCGGATCGGGATCGACATCGACGAGCTGCTCGTCTCCCAGCCCGATTACGGCGAGCAGGCGCTCGAGGTCGTCGACATGCTGGTCCGCTCCGGCGCCGTCGACGTGATCGCGGTCGACTCGGTCGCGGCGCTGACGCCGCGAGCGGAGCTCGAAGGGCAGATGGGCGACCAGACGGTCGGCGTGCAGGCCCGGATGATGTCCCAGGCGATGCGGAAGCTGACCGGCAACCTGAACCGCACGCAGACGCTGTGTGTGTTCACGAACCAGATCCGTGAGAAGGTCGGCGTGATGTTCGGCTCGCCGGAGACCCAGCCAGGCGGCCGGGCGCTGAAGTTCTACGCATCGCAGCGACTCGACATCCGCAGGATCGAGACGCTCAAGGACGGGACCGAGGCGGTCGGCAACCGCGTTCGCGTGAAGGTGGTCAAGAACAAGGTCGCGGCGCCGTTCAAGCAGGCCGAGTTCGACATCGAGTTCGGCAAGGGGATCTCCACCTCGGGCTGCCTGCTCGACTACGGGATCGAGCACAACATCGTCACCAAGTCGGGTTCGTTCTTCTCATATGGCGAGGAGCGGCTCGGCCAGGGGCGTGGCAACGCCAAGGCGTTCCTCGACGAGCATCCCGAGACCGCCAAGGAGATCGAGCTGAAGATCTACGACGCGCTGAACCTCACGCGGGACCTCGTCAAGCCGATCACGCCGCGCGACCCGGATGCGCTCGTCGCGCTGGAGCCGGAGCCCGAGACCCAGGCGGCCGCCTAGCCGTCGCTCGAGCGGCCGGCGTGCGAAGGTCATGAGCCCACGCTCAGGAGGCTCGAGCGTGGGCGGGTCGGCAAACGCGTCCGCCCATGAGATTGCCTACGCCTACATAGCCGGTCGTGAGCGGACGGTCGCCGAGGTCGAGGCGAAGCTGGCGCGCGCCGGCGTCAACCCGGGCGAGGCAGCTGCGGCAATCGAGGAGCTGCGCACCTTCGGCTACCTCGATGACGCTCGCTACGCGCGCCTGTTCGCGCAGGACAAGCGATCGCTCGAGCAGTGGGGGGGCGAGCGGATCGCCCGGGAGCTGAGCAGGCGTGGAATTGAGCGTGGGCTGATCATCGCGGCGCTCAGCGAGGAGCCCGTCGAGACTGAGCTGGACCGGGCGGTGGCGCTGCTCGAGCGGCGTTTCCCGGTGCCGCCTGCCGACCGGCGCGAGCGTGAGCGCGCGCTCGGGATGCTGGTGCGCAAGGGCTACGACGGAGATCTCGCACTCGACGCACTCACCCGTCACGGTTCTCGCACGAGTCGGCCCGAGTGAGCGCCTGACGGCGTTTTGCTGCTGGTGACGGCAGCTCCGCGCGCGGGCGGATCTCGGCGGATGTCTGACGCCGGTTTGCGCATGCAGGCCCCCGGTACTACGATTGTGCGATAGCGAACGAACGGCCTGTCAGGCCGCAAAACACCAGCAAACTTTTAGATATTGGATTCCGGACCAGCATTGACGGCAAACAGACCCGGGTCGTGTTCCGGCCCACTCCCAACTCCTAGATTCATCGTCAGCTGATCGCTGCCTGATGGACGGCCACGGGCCGTCTGTCCGGCGTCCGTCCGCGTGCTTGCACGGGCCGCTCGGTCGCTCCTGAACAACTGGATAGACGAAACCAACGGCCGGGGCGACTGCGCCGACCGTCAGGAGAGGAACGACCATGGAAACCATCGCTGCCGGAGCGCTGATCGCCGTAGGCATCGTCGCCGCGGCCGGCGTCTATGCGCTGATCAGCCGCTCGCAGCGCCACGCGGGAGCTGTCGTGCCGGCGAGCCCGGCTCCGCTCCCTGCGGTGGTGCAGAACGGTGACCTGCCGGCCGGGGAGCTGAACAGACGCGAGGACGCCCTTCGAGCCGGGGAGGCCGAACTGGCGAACGAGCGAGCAGAGCTGCTGAGCGGGCGAGAGGAGCTGATGCGTGAGCTCGAGCGGGTCTCGGGCATGTCGGCGTCACGCGCCAAGCAGGTGCTGCTGCAGGAGGTGCAGGATGATGCGCGTCAGGACGCGGCTCGGCTGATCCGCCAGATCGAGGAGGAGACCCGGCGCGATGCCGAGCGGCGCGTGCGCAACATCCTGTCTGTCTGCATGCAGCGGCTCGCGGCTGGGCACGCGGCCGAGACGACGGTTTCGGTGGTGCAGCTCGCCGCCGACGATCTCAAGGGCAGGATCATCGGGCGCGAGGGGCGCAACATCCGCGTGCTCGAGAACCTGACCGGTGTCGACTTCATCATCGATGACACCCCGGGGGCGGTGGTCCTGTCGGGGTTCGACGGTGTGCGCCGTGAGATCGCGCGGTTGACGCTTGAGAAGCTGCTGGCGGACGGTCGGATCCATCCGGCTCGGATCGAGGAGATGTACTACCAGGCGAAATCCGACCTCGAGGCCCACATCGTCGAGGTCGGCGAGCAGGGCGCGTTCGAAGCCGGTGTGCAGGGTCTGCACCCCGAGCTGATCAAGCTGCTCGGCCGGCTCAAGTTCCGCACCTCATATGGGCAGAACGTGCTCGCGCACTCGATCGAGGTGTCACGTCTGGCGTCGATGATGGCCGCCGAGCTCGGCGCCGGTGTCAAGACGGCGCGCCGCGCGGCGCTGCTGCATGACATCGGCAAGGCGGTCACGCATGAGATCGAGGGACCGCACGCGCTCGTCGGCGGTGAGCTGGCGCGGCGTTACGGCGAATCGGAGGCAGTCGCACACGCGATGGAGGCGCACCACAACGAGGTCGAACCGCAGACGATCGAAGCCGTGATCGTTCAGGCGGCCGACGCGCTCTCCGGCGCTCGACCGGGAGCTCGAGGGGAGTCGCTTGAGCAGTACGTCAAGCGCCTGCGGGACCTCGAGGAGATCGCGACCCGCCACAAGGGGGTCGACAAGGTCTACGCGATGCAGGCCGGGCGAGAGATCCGGGTGATGGTCGCCCCCGGAGCGATCGACGACGACGCCGCCACACTGCTGTCCTACGAGATCGCGCGGGAGATCGAGAAGGCGCTCGAGTATCCGGGTCAGATCAAGGTGACGGTGATCAGAGAATCGCGTGCGGTCGAGTACGCGCGCTGAGCTTGCACCGGCCTTTGCGCGCCACCGATGACCGCTCACGCAGGCTGGAGCAGGGTCACCCGTGATGAAAGAATGTGCGGGCGGTCCAGACGCTGAAGTCGGGGAGCAACGCAATCGCCAGCACAAGCCCGCCGACCAGCGCGCCGGCCAGCGAAATCGCGCGGCCCGCTGATCCGGCGCCGCTGAGCGGGCGCGGACGCGACGCCCTGCGGCGTCCCGCCGAACTCTGCCGATGCCGGGATCCGCCTGCCGGGACGCGGCCGCCTGAGAACATCCGGAGAAGCTCCGGCAGATGCCCCAGCACGTGGACGGACATCACCATCAGCCAGAGGATGAAGCTGGCCTTGTGCGCCAGCAGCAGGAGCGACCGCTGGCCGGGACCGACGACCAGCAATGCCACTCCGGTCGCGAACACGATCACGGTCAGAGCCACGACGAGCGGAGCGAGCACGCGCAGCGGTGTGACCGGCGGTCCCTTCAGGCGGTAGGCGCGCTCGCCGGTGTAGTAACGCGCGAAGCGGTAGCCGGTGCTCGCCAGCTTGAGCGACACCGGTCCGAGCAGCAGCAGTCCGACGAACAGATGGACCCAGAGGAGCTGCCCGATGAAGATGATCGTCAGCCCGAGCACACCCAGCAGAACGATCAGGATCGCGCCGTTGGCGGTGGTCAGCATCTCGTTTCCGTCCGGGCCGCCCCCGAGCAGTCTGCGCCGGCGTGCGTCGGTGCCCGCGACCCGCATTCGGGGGACCACGTTCGAGCGTTCGGTTGTGACGTCGTTTTCGGTCAGCACTGCGCCGATGCTCGGGCCAAACCCTGAACCAGACTTCAGGCCGGCGTGAGAATGCTCTTTTGTTCCGAGGCCCCGCTGGGCCTGGTAGCGGTCTGCGCGTCCTATGATCGAGGGATGTCAACCTCCGCCCAAGCGGTGCGCACCGGCACGATTCTCGTGATCGAGGACGAGCCGGGGATCGTCGACTTCATCCAGCGCGGGCTCGAGAGCTACGGCTTTACGGTGCTGACCGCGCTCGACGGCATCAGCGGCACCGAGAAGGGCCTCGGCGAGCACGTTGACCTGGTCGTGCTCGACATGATGCTCCCAGGCCGCAGCGGGATGCGTGTGCTCGAGGCGATCAGGGATGTCAAGCCAACGCTGCCGGTGATCGCCCTGACCGCCCGGACAGGGATCGACGACCGGATCGCGGGGCTCGACGCCGGGCTCGTCGATTACCTCACAAAGCCGTTCTCGCTGCGTGAGCTCGCCGCCAGGATCAGAGCGCAGCTGCGTGCCGTCTCGGAGGTGACGTCGACCACCCTCAGTGCGTCGGGCATCGAGCTTGACCTGCTCAGCCGCCAGGTGCGTCGCGGCGGTGATCTGGTGCGGTTGTCCAGCACCGAGTTCGAACTGCTCCACTATCTGATGCGCCATAGCGGCCGGGTGCTGAGCCGTGAGCAGATCCTGCGGGCCGTGTGGGGCTATGAGTACGACCCGGGGACGAACGTCGTCGACGTCTATATCGGCTATCTCCGTCGCAAGCTGCGTGACGGCGAGCGGGCCGCGCCGATCGTGACGGTGCGCACGGTCGGTTACCGCTTCGATGCGGAGCCCCAGGAATAGCCACCGTTCCCTGAGGCCGCCCGGCAGCCTGCGATGGCGGCTGACGGCGTTCGTCGCGGCGGTGATGCTCGCTTCGGCGGCACTCGCGTTCGTCGTCGTGTACCTCGAGACCGGAGATCGACTCCAGGCTGAGATCGACCACGACCTGCAGGGCGACGTCTCGCAGCTGCGCGCCACGCTTGCACCGGTCGCCGGGCGCAGTGCGCAGGTCGTCAACGCACACGCGCGCAGGTACGTCGACGCCCAGCCCTACACAGCCAGCTCGACGCTGCTGTTCGTGCTGATGCGCGGTTATCCGCCGGTCAGCAACCACGGTGAGGTGTTCAACGCCGGTCCACCTGACGATGGCGAAACCGTGGCGGAGCAGCGCATCGAGAACAGTGAGACAAGGGCGCTGCGGGTTCCCCGCTTCGGCTACTCGACGCAGGCGGTTCCGGACGTCGGCAGGGTCCGGATGCTCGAGGCGCCGGCGTTGCTGGGCGGCTCGGTGGCGGTGATCGGTGCCGGCGAGCCGCTCGCGAGCGTGCAGGCGGCCCAGCATGGGATCGCGCGGGCATTTGTGCTGGTGGCGGCACTGTCGCTGGTGCTCGCCCTGCTCGCCTCCTATCTCGCGGGTACGAGCGTTACGGCACCGCTGCGGCGGATGGCGGCTGTCGCAGCCCGGGTTGACGGCGGCGACCTCGAGCCGCGGCTGCGGGTCGGCGACACACAGGGGACCGAGCTCCGAGTGCTCGCCGACGCCTTCAACCACATGCTCGACCGACTCGCCGCCGCCTTCGAAGGCCAGCGAGGGTTCATCGCCGACGCCTCGCATGAGCTGCGCACGCCGCTGACGGTGATCCGTGGTCAGCTCGAGGTGCTCGCCGAGGTGGAGAACCCCAGCGCCGAGCAGGTGGCGAGCGTCGACCGGGTCGTTCAGGCCGAGGTCACGCGGATGACGCGGCTGGTCGACGATCTGCTCGTACTGGCGGCTGCCGAGCAGGTCGACTTCGTCACCCCGGAACCGATCGACGTGGCGCCGTTCGTGACCGATCTCTGGGATGGTCTCAGCCTCACGGCCGAGCGCCGCTTCGAGCTCGGACCGGTCCCGAGCGGAACGCTGATTGCCGACCCGGACCGGGTCGCGCAGGGCGTCCGCAACCTCGCGCGCAACGCGATCGAGCACACTGCCCCAGGCAACGGGCTGGTCCGCATGGAGGTCGAAACGCTGCCCGGCGGGCGGATCGCGTTCGCGGTGATCGACGACGGTCCCGGGATTCCCGCTGATGACCGGGAGCGCGTGTTCGAGCGGCTGTACCGCACCGATCGTGCCCGCTCACGCAGCTCCGGCGGCGCCGGCCTCGGGCTCTCGATCGTCCGTGCGATCGCCGAGGCCCACAAGGGGACTGTCCGAGCCTCGGAGGCGCCCGGCGGCGGCGCCCGGGTGGAGCTCGTGCTGCCGGGTTACTCGCCAGTCCGTGCTTCGCGGCTACCCTTGGTCCCGCGATGAAGCGATACCACGTGACCACCTTCGGCTGCCAGATGAACGAGCACGACTCCGAGCGGATCGAGGGGATGCTCGATGCGATCGGCTATACGCAGGCGCCGACCCGTGCGCAAGCCGACCTGATCCTGTTCAACACGTGCTCGATCCGTGAGAAGGCGGACTCGAGATTCGTGGCGCATCTCGCCGAGGCGCGTGCGCTCAAACGCCGTGCTCCGGACACGATCATCGGGGTCGGCGGCTGCTGGGCGCAGTCCGTCAAGGACGAGGTGTTCGAGCGGTTTCCCTACGTCGACGTCGCGTTCGGGCCGGGCCAGGTGCACAAGCTCGCCGAATTCCTGACCAGCGACTCGATCACCGCCCAGGGCTACTTCGAGTTCGAGGGATTCACCGGCGAGCTCCCCGCCAAGCGCTCGCGGGACCACCAGGGGTGGGTGCAGATCAGCGTCGGCTGCAACTGCGTCTGTTCCTATTGCATCGTTCCGAGCACCCGTGGTCGCGAGGTCAGCCGCGACCCGGCCGCGCTGGTCACGGAGATCGAGCGCCTCGCCGCCGACGGCGTCCGTGAGGTGACGCTGCTGGGGCAGAACGTCAACTCCTACGGCCGTGATCTCGATGCAGGCCGCCGGATCACGTTTGCACAGCTGCTGGCAAGGATCGATGCGATCGACGGCATCGCCCGGATCCGCTACACCAGCCCCCATCCGAAGGACATGCGCGAGGACGTGATCACGGCGCATGCGGAGCTGGCGTCGCTCTGTGAGCACATCCACCTGCCGCTGCAATCGGGCTCGAGCGCCGTGCTCAAGCGGATGCGACGCACCTATTCACGGGAGCGCTACCTCGAGCGGGTCGCGATGATCCGTGAGCGGATTCCGGACTGCGCGATCACGACGGACATCATCGTCGGCTTTCCCGGCGAGAGCGAAGCCGATTTCGAGCAGACGGTCGAAGTCGCTGAGCAGGTCGGCTACGACGGCGCGTTCACGTTCATCTACTCGCCACGCCGCGACACCGAGGCGGCAGGCCTGCCGGGCCAGATCCCGCACGAGGTCAGCGTCGCCCGCATGGAACGGCTCGTGGAGGTCGTCCAGCGCCGTGCCGCCGAGCGGGCGCAGCGGTTCGTCGGACGCGAGCTGGAGGTGCTGATCGAGGGCTGCTCCCGAACCGACCCCAGCCGGCTGCGCGGCCGCTCCCGGCACAACAAGGTCGTCAACTTCGACGGCCTCGGTGACGCCGGTGAGCTTGTGAGCGTCGAAATCACGGCTGCCAGCAGCCAGACGCTGACCGGCGAGATGACGCTCGTCGCTCACGCTGAACGCTGAGGATCCTGGCGATCTGCGCGGGCGGCGGCGGGTGCCGCGGCTATTCTGGGACGGGAGTGTCATGACAAAGCTCCCGTCCACGCAGAAGGAAGAGCCGAAGGAGCGCCGGGATCGCTCCCTCGACCGGATGTTCGAGACCCGCAGCGAGGCGTGGGAGGCCGTAGGCCTATCGGTCGAGGTCAACAAGCACGCACAGCGCCGCGCCTGGCGCGAGATCGCCGTGCTGATCCCACTGCTGATCGGCGTGGTCGTCGGCAAGCAGCTCGCGGTCGAGAACCTTCACAAGCACCAGGCGGCGTGGCTCACGATCGTGACGATCGCCGCGGCGATCGCGGTGCTCGTGCTCGGCTGGATGCTCTCCCGTGACATCGCGCACCTGACGCCGACCTTCTTCAAGCGGATGGATCCCGCGACGGCCGGCACCGTCGAGTTTGTGATCCGCTTCGCGTCGGTCGCCGCGACGGTCGCCGGGGCCCTGTACATCGCGGGCGTCGACCCTGCCACGCTCGCGCTCGGTGGCGCGTTCACCGCGGTGGTGCTCGGCCTCGCGGCCCAGCAGACGCTCGGCAACCTGTTCGCCGGAATGGTGTTGCTGACCGCCCACCCGTTCAGGCTCGGCGAGCGCATCCGGCTCCAGGCCGGCGCGGTCGGTGGCACGACCGAGGGTGTCGTCAGCTCGTTGGGGCTGATGTACACGACGCTCGCGCGCGGAGAGGATCGGATCATGATCCCCAATAACGTCGTGCTCGCCGCCGTGGTCGTGCCGTTACGTGAGCCCGAGGCGGTCGACGTCAAGGTGAGGCTTGGTGCAGGTCTGCGCCCGAGCCATCTGCAGGATGTCCTCGACGAGGGGATCAGGACCGCTACGCGCGCGCCCGCGGAGGTGCTGCTGCAGGAGATCGACGGCGACGAGGTGGTCGTCCGGGTCCGCGCCACGCCCGACCGGCCCAGCGATGGCGCGATCCTCGCCGATGAGATCATCGCGCTGCTCGCGAGCGTCACTGGCGAGCACGACGTCACATCCGTCCCCCGCGTCGCGAGCGTCAAGCAGGCCCAGGCGGCAGCTGAGCCTGCGGCCGAGCGCTGAACGGCCGCACGGCGCCCTCAGGAGCGCTTGTCGCGCTGTCCGGCGGCGAAGTCGGATGCGATCCGGCCGCCCCCGAACAGCCGAGTCACCGCAGCTGCCGGGCTCGGCGCCAGCGAGGCGAGCGCCGCGCCGAGCCGAACCGGCGCCGGGGCGACCACCACCTCGGCGCGGTTGTGCTCGATCGCGTCGATCGCGGCAGCGGCGACCTGCTCGGGTGTGCGCGTGCCGACCCACGGCGGCAGCTTGACGCCGGCGTCGACGTACATCCCGGCGCCGCTGATGAAGCCGGGCAGCAGCACCGAGACGCCGACGCCGTCAGACCGCAGATCCTCTCTGAGTGCCAGCGCAAAGCCCCGCAGCCCGAACTTCGTCGCGTTGTAGATCGAGGACAGGGGTGAGGCGGAGATTCCGGCGAGCGACGAGATCAACAGCTGGTGCCCGCGGCGGCGTGTCCTCATCCCGGGCGCGAACGCCCGCGCGAGCAGGATCGGCGCCCGCAGGTTGACGTCGAGCATCCTGTCGATCTGCTCCTCCGAGAGATCCGCGATGTCGCCGGTCGCCGGGAGCGCGGCGTTCGCGATCAGGACGTCGATCTCGCCGACCTCGTCGACCAGACGCCGGAGATCGTCGCGGTCGGCCAGGTCGCAGACGATCGCGCTGGCGGCGAGTTCGGCGGCGAGCGGCTCGAGCACGTCGGCGCGGCGTCCGGTCAGGATCAGCGACGCGCCGTGGGCGGCGAACGTGCGGGCGATCTCCGCGCCGATCCCGCCGCTTGCGCCGGTCACGAGCACCCGGCCGCTGAGCAGGCTCGACGTCATTCGGGGAAGACGGCGATCGCGGCGCTGAAACCATGCAGGAAGCTGCGCGGCCCGACGGGTCCGATCTCGCCGGCTGCGAAGAACCCGGCTGATGGCGCACCGCCGAGCTGGCGCTGGATCACGGCGGCGTCGTGATCGCCGACGTTGAACATCGCCCGCCCACGTCCGTTGCAGGTGAAGACGAGCGCGCCGGCCGGAGCTCGGCCCGCCATCGCCTGCACGCGGAGTGCGAGCGCGCTGCGGAGGTCCTGATCGGCAGAGCGTGCGTCACGAGCATGGAGGCGAACGATCTGTCCCTCACGAACGGTGGCGGCGACCGCGATCGCTCCCGACTCCCGGTCGGCTCCGAGGACCCCCCTGACGAGGAAGTCGCCCTGCTCATAGTCCGGCTTGCCGGTGTCGATCACGATTCCGATCAGAACGCCCTGCGCGATCAGCGCCTGCTCGCGTGGCTGGAGCTCGGAGATGATCTGCTCCACCGTCTCCAGCGCCGGGCGCCCCGCCAGCTCGAGGATCAGATTCCCCTGGGCGCGCGTGATCGTCGTCTCACGGCCGAACGGCGCCGCTCCCTGCGAGACGCAGTGCAGCACCTCGACGCCATGCAGGCAGAGACCGACCGCGCCGTCGGGCACCAGCTCCTCGCCGAAGAACAGGACGCCGTCGCCCTCCGGCGTGCGTGCGCTGGCGAGCCCGCCGAGCACCGGAACGGCCGGGGCGCTGATCGCCAGCTCTACGAGCGCGGCGTCGGTGCCGAACGAGTACGGCTCTGCGAGCAGGATCGCCGCCTGCGCTCCGGCCAGCTCAGGGAGCCCCTCAGGCGCTCCGCCGGGATCGCTTCCCGACGTCGCCCGGAAGGCGGTGACAGCTCCAGCGCCGCCCAGTGACGCCGCCCAGACCGCCACCGCCGTGCCCGACTCGTGCTCACGGCCTTCGCCCAGCACACCGCCGGCACCGCAGCCGATCAGCGCGCCCGGCGCCAGCTTGCTGTGGACACCCTCGAGCAGCGCCGTCGGCGCTTCGAGGTGGCTGCCGCTGGCGAACACCAGCGCCAGGTCAGGCGGGGCTCCGGACAGCGCGCTGGCGGCGTCCCCGCCGGCGCGCGCGCCCGCGCTCAGCGGGTCCCGCTCACGGCAGACCCCAGCGCCGATCCGGATGCGCGCGGTGTCCATCGCTGCACGATACTGCGCAGGATGCCGCGCTCGCAGGTGATTTCACTGTTCGGGCCGACCGGCGTCGGCAAGACCGCGGTTGCGATCGAGCTCGCCAGAGGCCTGCGCGGGCGGGGTCAGGACCCGGTCGCGGTCTCCGCGGACGCGCTGCAGGTGTACAGCGGACTCGAGGTGCTCACCGGGGCGGCCGATGCAGCCGAGCGTGCGGAGCTCGAACATCGGCTGATCTCGTTCCTGCCCATCGACGCGGTCTTCAGCGCCGGGCAGTACGCGCAGCTCGCACACGCTGAGATCGACGAGTTGCTGAGCGTGGGGCGCCGGCCGCTGGTGGTCGGCGGTACCGGCCTCTACCTGCGTGCGGCGCTGAGCGAGCTGAGCCTCAGGCCGCCGCCGGCGGATGGCGTCCGTGAGCGCCTCGCGTCTGAGCTGCACTCCCGCGGAGCCCCGGCCCTGCACGCGAGCCTGGCTCGCCGTGCACCGTGGGCAGCGGCGTCGATCGATCCCGGTGACCGCCACCGGATCATTCGCGCGCTTGAGCTGCTGGAGGCGGGCGAGCTCGAGCCGCCGCTGGAGCAGTCTGAGCTGTGGACCGACAAGATGCGCCGGCCGACGCTGCTCGTCGGCCTCGTTCTGGAGCGAGAGCAGCTCTACGCGCAGATCGACCGGCGGGTGGACGCGATGCTCGCCGCAGGAGCGCAGGACGAGGTGCGCCGCGCCAGTCGCGCCGGCGCCAGCGAAACCGCGCGCAAGGCGCTCGGCTTCGAGGAACTGCTGAGCGGTGACGTCGAGGCGATGAAGCGGCGAACGCGCAACTACGCGCGCCGCCAGCTGACCTGGATGCGCAAGCTCGGAGGCGTGCGGCAGATCGATGTCACCGACAGAGACCCGGCGGCGGTCGCCGCCGAGCTGCTGGAGCTGTGGCTCGCCGGAGCCTGAACGGAAGCTGGGTCCGCACTGCCGCGGCGAGGCCGCCCGCGGCCGCTCAGAACAGCGGGACGAACGGGTACATGATCACCGCGGCGGCAAACACCGCCACTCCCCAGATACCCACGAGCCAGCGGCGTCTTCGGTACCTGATCACGAGCGCGGCGACGGCGAGGTAGATCCCCGGCATCACGATCACCATGTAGTAGAGGTAGCTCGTGCGCTGCCAGACGATGCTCATCAGCTCATACGGCAGAAAGGTCGCCAGAAACCAGGCGAGCCCGAGCGTGCCACTCGAGCCGATCGCGAATCGCGCAGCGGGGCTCTGCGTCGAGGGCAGCGCCGCGGGCGAGAGCTCCGGCGCCGGTGCCGGCGCGCCGCTCCCGGGGCGCCCTGGACGCCGCCGTGAACGCCACAGGCAGACAGCCGCAAGGATCATCGCCGGCAGCGCCAGCAACATGATCGGCGGGCTGATCATCCCGAGGAAGAACACCTCCGGGTGGTCGCCGACGAACCCGGGCGTATTCGCGGCGGGGTGGATGCTCAGGTAGACGATCGGCTTGTAGTCGAACAGCCACATCCAGGGGTAGGAGGCGATCCCGTGCAGGCCGTGCGTGCTCGAGAGGTGCGAGGCATAGCTGATGATGTGCCTGATGTGGCCGAGCACCCCTCCGGGAACGAGCTCGCCGGTCTGCGGGTCATACGGCGGTGCGATCCGATCCATCAGCGCGAGCAGGCCCGACGAACACGCCGGTCGTGACCGCCGCGAACCCGACCAGCCGCCCGGCGATCGCCGCCAACGCCCGTCGCGACGGGCGGTGCGCTCAGCGCTCTCATCAGCTCGAACACCACGACCACGAGCAGCGCGTACGGGGCCAGCTCCTTGCAGGCCGTGCCGATCCCGAGCACCACCCCGGCGATCAGCGGATGCCCGCGCAGGTAGAGGGCGACCGCCCACACCATCGCGGCCGCGGCGTAGATGTCGAGCGTGCCGATCCGCCCGGCGACGAGCAGCAGGTTGTCGCGCGCTCATCAGCGCCGCCGCGACGAGCGCGAGCCACTCCCCGGCGCCGCCGGCTCGCGCGAGCGCCCACATGCCGAGGATTGCGAGCGAGCCCGCGATCAGGCTCCCGAGCCGCCATGCCAGCGGGCCGTCGCCGAACAGCTCGATCACCGGCGGCGATCACCAGCTTGACGAGCTGCGGATGCTCGGAGTTCGGATCGTCTCCGAGCGGTGCGCCGACGTAGTGCTGGCCGGCGGGCGGGCTGATCCCGGCGATCACGCGCGCGGCGTTGACGTAGTAGACCTCGTCGAAGATCAGCAGGTGATCCTGGCCGGTCGTGCAGGGCTGGTGACATGGTTCTCCGAGCCAGGCGACGCGAGCCCCGAGCGACAGCAACGAGACGACGACCAGCAGCGCGACCGGCAGCGGAAAGTTGCTCCAGGCAACGAACGCGCATCCGGCGCGACGGTGACACGTCGAGCCATACACTCCGGCGCCGTGGAGTTCGAGAAATGGCAGGCGCTCGGCAACGACTACGTGATCCTCGAGCGGGATCAGCTCGCGTTCGAGCTGACGCCCGCACGGATCCGCGCGATCTGTGCGGCCCACACAGGCGTCTCCAGCGACGGGATCCTGCTGCTCTCACGGACGGATCGCGCCCGGCTGCGTCGCGCGATGCGGATCTTCAATCCCGACGGGTCGGAGTCGAACCTGTCCGGCAACGGTGCGCGCGAGGCCGTGCTGTATCTGCGCCGGGCGGGCTGGACCGACGCCGAGCGCTTTTCGCTCCTGACCGAGGCGGGCGAGATCCGCGCGCAGGTGACTGTCGCCGAACAGCTGCGCGATCGAGATGGGCACCGCCGCCGTTCGCAGCGCCGACTATCCGGCCGGCGGCGATGACGGCCGCGGCGAGCTGGTCGCCGGCGGTCGAGCGGTGGCGCTTTCAGCACGTCGCCGTCGGCAACCCGCAGTGCGCGATCGCGGTCGACGGCGTACGGCGAGCTCGACGCGCTCGATCTCCCCGCGATCGGACCGGCGATCGAGCACCACGAGCTGTTCCCGAACCGCACCAATGTCTCCTGGTACGTGGCGCTCGCGCCGGAGCGGATCCGAGCGCAGGATCTTCGAGCGGGGCGTCGGCGAGACCTCGGCGAGCGGCACCGGCGCGACCGGCGCGGCGGTCGCACACGTGCTCGCCGGCGGCCGCTCGCCGGTGAGCGTGCTGCTCGACGGGGGCGAGCTCGAGGTGGAGGTCGGCGCTGAGCTGCAGATCGGCCTGAAGGGCTGGGCCGTACCCGTGTTCAAGGGCACTCTCGCCCCGGAGTTCGTGAAGGAGTTGCATGCGACTCGAGTAGACGTCTGGACCAGGTCTCGCCGTATCTGTTCGCGGAGCTGGAGCGCAAGATCGCCGCCAAGCGCGCCGCGGGGATCGACGTGATCAGCCTCGGTATCGGCGACCCCGACACGCCGACCTATCCGCCGATCGTCGGCGGCCGGCCAGGCGGCGCTCGCTGATCCGAGCACGCACACCTACCCGACCAACCGCGGCCTGCAGAGATTTCCGTGAGGCGGTGGCGGCGTTCTACGCGCGGCGGTTCGGCGTCGAGCTCGACCCGGAGACCGAGGTGATGCCGGCGATCGGCGCGAAGGAGTGCATCTTCAACCTCAACCTGGCGTTCCTGGATCCGGGTGACGTGGCGCTCGCCTCCGACCCCGGCTATCCCGTCTACACCGGCGGTCCGCTGATCGCCGGCGCCGAGCCGGTGCTGATGCCGCTCGTGCCGGAGCTCGGCTTCGCGCCCGATCTGGATGCGATCGCGCCCGACGCGCTGAGGCGGGCGCGGCTGATGTTCCTCAACTACCCCAACAACCCGACCGGCGCAGTCGTGCCCGACGGCCTGTTCGAGCGCGCGGTCGCGCTGGCCGGCGAGCACGACCTGCTGATGGTGCACGACAACGCCTACAGCGAGACGACCTACGACGGCTACGTCGCGCCGTCATTCCTGGCGACCCCGGGCGCAAAGGAGGTCGGGGTCGAGGTGTTCTCGCTGTCCAAGGGCTACAACATGACCGGCTGGCGCTGCGCCGCGATCGTCGGCAACGCCGAGGCGATCGCACACTACTGGCGGCTGAAGTCGAACATCGACTCGGGTCTGTTCGAGGCCATCCAGCTCGCCGGGCGTCGCCGCCCTGGCACCGGACGTCGACCGCAACGTCGAGGCGATGAACGCGGTCTACAAGCGGCGTCGTGACCTGGTCTGCGATGCGCTCGCGCAGGCCGGCGTGCACGTTACGCCGCCGAAGGGCGACGATCTACATCTGGGCGCCCGTTCCACCCGGCTTCGACTCGGCGGCCGCCTACTGCGAGCACGTGCTGGAGCAGGCGGCGGTCGTGATCTCGCCGGGCGGCGCGTACGGACCCAGCGGCGAGGGTTTCTTCCGGATCTCGTTGACGACACCCGACGAGCGGCTGCTCGAGGCGGTGGAGCGGATCAGGCGGCTTTAGCCCCGCCGATAGCATCTCTCAGGTGCAGAGAACCAGGGCAGGCAGGACCAAACCGACCTATGACGCGCACGGCCAGCGAATCGCGGGGCGTGCGCGGCAGCGCGCATTTCTGATCGCGGCGTCTCCTGAGGCGGATCCCTCCGGCCTCGCCGAGCTCCGTGAGCTGCTGCTGACGGCCGGGGTAGCGAGCGTCGGCGAGCTCACCCAGCGGCGAGAGCAGCCGCACCCGAACACCTACCTGGGCGCCGGCAAGCTGGAGGAGTGCAAGGACGAGCTCGCGCGCGGCCGACGCCAACCTGGTCGCCTGCGACGATGAGCTCTCACCGCGGCAGGAGCGCAACCTCGAGCAGGCGCTCGGCGTGCCGGTGATCGACCGGACGGCGATCATCCTCGACATCTTCGCCGCGCACGCCCACACCGCCGAGGGCAAGCTGCAGGTCGAGCTGGCGCAGCTGGAGTACAACCTCGCGCGGATGCGCGGTCTGTGGTCGCACCTCGAGCGCCTCGGCGGCGGCGTCGGCACCCGCGGGCCCGGTGAGACGCAGATCGAGACCGACCGGCGGCTGGCGCGTGACCGGATCGCGGCGCTGCGACGCAAGCTTGCCCATGTGCGCAGCACCCGCGAGGTGATGCGGGCGGAGCGTGAGCGCGCGCAGCTGCCGTCGGTCGCCCTGGCGGGCTACACGAACGCCGGCAAGTCGACGCTGCTGAACGCGCTGACCGGTTCCGACGTCGGCGTCCGCGACCGCCTGTTCCACACGCTCGACCCGACCACCCGCGTCCTGCGCGCGGGCGGCCGTGACTACCTTCTGACCGACACCGTCGGCTTCATCCGCAAGCTGCCGCACCAGCTCGTCGATGCGTTCGGCGCGACCCTCGCCGAGACCAGGCTCGCGGAGCTGATCCTGCACGTCGCCGACGCATCGGCACCCGAGGAGGAGATGCTGGCGATGATGGCCGCAGTCGAGGAGGTGCTGACCGAGATCGACGCGCTCGAGGCTCCGCGGGTGCTCGTGCTCGGCAAGGCCGATCTGGTCGACGACGCACGCCGTCGGGAGCTCGCGCACCGCCACCGTGACGCCGTGCTCGTCTCGGCGCTGACCGGCGAGGGCCTCGGCGAGCTGACCGAGCGGATCGAGCGGGAGTTCGAGCGGAGCCTGCGCAGGATCGAGCTGCTGATCCCGTATCGCGAGGGTGGTCGTCTGGCGGAGCTGCACGCGCTGGCGGGGGACCTGGAGCGACGAGGAGACCCCCGAGGGGGTGCTCGTCACCGCCAGGCTGCGGCCATCCGTGGCGGCTCGCTACGAGCCGTTCGCCCGCAACGGCGCCCGGTAGCGGAGCGGGCGCCCGATCGTGTCGTCCACGCCCAGCGGGCCCGCGGCCGACCGCCTGCAGGTGCGGCGCCTTGATCCGCGCGCGATGCTGCCGACCGCGCGCGCATCCCGGCGACGCCGGCCTGGACCTATATGCGCTCGAGGGCTGCGTGCTCGATCCGGGCAGCCGCGCGGCACTGCGGACCGGGATCGCGGTCGAGGTTCCCGACGGCCAGGCGGGCCTGGTGCTGCCGCGCTCGGGGCTGGCGGCGCGGCACGGGATCACGGTCGTCAACGCCCCCGGCCTGATCGATGCCGGCTACCGGGGTGAATTGCTCGTGCTGCTGCTGAACACCGACGCGCAACACGCCGCACACGATCGAGCCGGGCGACAGGATCGCACAGCTGGTGCTCGTCGACGTGCACGTGCCGGCGGTCGTCGAGGTGGCGGAACTGTCCAGCACGCAGCGCGGGACCGGTGGGTTCGGCTCGACCGGGGCATAACAGCCGCGGGCGATCAGTACGGGAGGCCGTTCTCCTGCAGGAAGTTCCTGGCGACGGTCGTCGGCGTCTCGAGGTCGAGGTCGACCTCGGCGTTCAGCCGGCGCATCTCCGCTGTCGTCAAAAGCGCGTCGATGTCGTCGATCGTCGAGACGAACACGGGGCCCTCGGCGTTGATCGCGCCATCGGAGACGACCGGCACGACGTTGCCGATCCCGAGGATGTGTTTTGGGTCGCGGAGCACCGTGTAGCCCTTGTTCGAGAGCTGGCCGTCGGTCGTCTCGACGTACGCCGCCTGGACATCGCCGGTGCTGAGCGCCGAGTACTGCTCGCCGATGTTGACCGACTGGAGCTTGGCCGGCAGGAAGCCGTATGCCTGCTCCAGCGCCGGCAGCCCGCCCGGGCCGGTCTGGAGCGGGATCGGCGCGCCGAACGTCATCGAGGTGGCCACGCGGCGCAGATCCTTGATCGTCTCCAGCCTATGCGCCAGCGCGTAGGCGGTGGTGACGCCGATCCCCTCGGTGTCGCTGAACGGCGTCGGCGTCAGCAGCGTCAAGCCGTGCGCCGACGCCCACGCACTCGCCGCCCGGTAGGCGCCCTTCACGTGTCGAAAGATGCGCTCGTTGCCCGCGATCTGAGTGTTGAAGATGTTCAGGTACTCCGGATACATGTCGAGCGTGTGTGACGCCAGCGCCTGCATCGACACCGAGGGAGTGCCGACGTTCTGTGTCAGCTGGACGTTGAAGCCCTCCGCTGCCAGTGCCTGGTAGTAGAGCTCGCCGAGGATGAATTGCTCGGTGTAGTTCTTGTCGCCGATCGTCACCAGCGGGCGCCCGGCGCCGGGCAGCGCCGGCCCGGTGCTCGTGCCCGAGGTGCTTGTGCCGGAAGTGCTCGTGCCCGAAGTGCTCGTGCCCGAAGTGCTCGTGTCCGACGTTGTCGTGGCCGCGGGTTGGGTCCCTGCGGTGGTCGCCGGCGGCGAGTCGAGGCCGGAGGTCGATGCCGCCGAGCCACAGCCGCCGAGCACCGCGGCGAGCGCGACCGCGCAGATCGCCGCGAGCAGCACCGTGGGGGTGGAGCGCATCGATCTCAATGTCTCATACCCCGGCGGCGCGCAGCGCGTCGGCGTGGGCGAGCTCCTCGAGTTGGTCATCCAGCGGCTCAAGCGGCGCATCGCTTCCGAGCGCCGTCCGGATCAGCCAGTCGGCGAACCACGCGTTCTTGGGTAGCAGCGGCCCGTGCAGGTACGTTCCGATCACGTTGCCGGCGCGAGCTCCCTCATAGCCGTCCGCACCGTTGTTTCCGTGGCCCTTCAGCACCCGGCCGAGCGGGGTGGCGCCGGCGCCGAGGTGGGTGCGCCCGCCGTGGTTCTCGAAGCCCGCAAGCACGCGGCGGTCACCGGGGTCGAGCTCGACCTCGATCGCGACGTTGCCGATCAGCCGCGGGCCGTCCGAGCGGACCGTCGTCAGGTCGAGCAGGCCGACGCCTGGCAGCGTGCGCTCACCGAGCTGGTAGCTGTGGCCGAGCAGCTGGTAGCCGCCACAGACGGCGAGCACGACCGCTCGCCGGTCGACCGCCGCCCGCAGCTGTGACTGCTTCTGGCGTGCGAGGTCCTCGGCGCACAGCTCCTGGTCACGGTCCTGGCCGCCGCCGATGTAGTACAGATCGTGGGCGTCCGGATCGAGCTGATCGTTCAACGAGGCGCCGGTCAGCTCGAAGCCAAGCCCCCGCCAGGCGCAGCGGCGCTCCAGCATCCGCAGGTTCCCGCGGTCGGCATAGATGTTCATCAGCTCGGGATAGAGCGCGCAGACGCGCAGCGTTCTGGCATCAGTACTCATTGAAACATCACGACCTCGCAGCCGACGTGGTCGAGCGTCGCCGCGATGCTGCGAGACCCCGCAGCTCGCAACCCGGCCGCGTCCGCCTCTCGCACGAGCCCGTCGATGCTGACGCTGTCGAGATGGATCACGTCCTGAGCGGTGGATCGCTGACCGCCGGGGGCGACCGTGTCGCGCCGGCGCTCGAGCACGTAGCCGTTCGGCTCTGGGCGAACCGCCGTCGGCTGGCTGAAGTACACATGACCGTCGCGCTCGGTCACGTCCGGCAGCGGCGCCGGCTCCCCGTCCCGCACCTCGAACGGCTCCAGCTCGGTCGCGATCGCAATCGCCAGCAGACCGTCAGCGGCCAGGTGACGGCGCGCGCAGCGCAGGAACGCGCCGCGTCCGTCCTCGCCGCCGAGCAGCTGGATCGTCTGCATCGGCACGATCGCGAGTGGGAACAGCCGGCCGAGCGAGAAGTCGCGTGCGTCGCAGCGCGCCGTCTGCACCGGCAGGTCGCCGGCGCGGCGCGCCAGCTCGGCGAGCAGCTCGCCGTCGGCGTCGAGCGCCGTGACCCGGTGACCCGCCCTGGCGAGCTCCAGCGCGACCCGGCCGGTCCCGGCACCGACGTCGAGCACGGGCGATCCGTGCTGCGCCGCCAGTGACAGCCACAGCCCGATGTCGGCCCGGTAGGCGCCGCACTCGAGGTCATGCCAGATCACCGCCGCGCTCACGCCGGGCTCTCCCAGAACTGCGACACGCGGCCCCGCCGCGAGAGCTCCTCTCGCAACGCCAGCAGCGCCGTGTAGGTGGGCAGCGCGAACAGTCGCCCGCCGCCCGTCTGCGCAAGCGCACCGTCAAGCGCCTCCGGCAGGTCGGCGAGCACCGCCAGCCGGTCGACCGGCACCCCTGCGTACTTGAGGCGGAGCGCCAGCTCGGCCGCCCGGGTGCCCGAGCACGTGACCCTGCGCACGCGCGGGGCGATCAGCTCGAAATCCGCGTCCCACACCCAGGAGATATCGCGCCCGTCCGCGGTCAGATCGTTGAGGACGGCCAGAACGTCGAGCTCGCCGTCCTCCAGCGCCAGCGTGCGCAGGATCTCGTTGGCGCCGGCAGGGTTCTTGATCAGCAGGATCGACAGCTCGACGCCGTCGATCGTGATCGACTCCGCCCGCCCGAATGCCGCGGTCACGCGCTCCAGTCCCGTGACCACCTCGGCAAGGCCGATCCCCAGCGCCAGGCACAGCGAGGCGGCCCCGAGAGCGTTGTAGACGTTGTAGAGGCCGGGCAGCGGCAGGCGCACCTCTGCCGACCCGGCGGGGGTCTGCAGGGTGAACGTCGCTGCGCGGGTTCCCTGCAGCCGGATGTGGTGCGCCGAGACGACCGGTTGCGGCCGGCGAGCGCCGCATCCGGGGCAGTGGTAATCCCCGAGGTGGCCGAGGTAGATCGTGTCGTACACGTAGGCCGCCCCGCAGCGACGGCAGTGCTTGGAGTCGGCGGCATGCTGCATCTCGCTCAGCGCCATCTCCGGGTCCTCGACCCCGAAGTACAGGGCGCCTTCGCGCTCGCGGCCGAGATCGGCGATCAGGGGGTCGTCGGCGTTGAGCACCAGCGCGCTCGAGTGATCGAGCGAAGCGACGACCTGCCCCCAGCGATCGGCGATCGTCTCGAGCTCGCCGTAGCGGTCGAGCTGGTCACGGAACAGGTTGGCGAGCAGCATCGCTCGCGGCGCAAGCTGCGTGGCGACCTCGCCCAGCCAGAACTCGTCCACCTCGAACAGTCCGAGCTCGCCCTCGATCCGCCCGCCCGAGCGCGCATTCGACAGCAGCGTCGAAGCGATCCCGCCCGCCATGTTGGCGCCGGCGCGGTTGTGAACGAGACCGATGCCGCTGCCGCTCAGAACCGACGCGCTCATCGCCGCCGTCGTCGTCTTGCCGTTGGTGGCGGAGATCACCGCGCAGCCCTCCTGCAGACGCGAGGCGAGCTCACCGATCGCGCCTGGTTCCAATGCCATCAGCACGCGCCCGGGCAGGCTGGTGCCGCCGCCGCGTCCGGCGCGGCGGGCGAGCTCGCCGACAGCGCGCGCGGCGATGATCTTCGCACCGAGGGCAGCCACCGCTCACCCCGGCGTGATCACGCGGATCGCGCCGGGCAGGCAGCGCACGGTCACGGGCAGATCGCAGATCGGGTCGCCGTCGGCGTACATCGCGAACGGTCGCTCGGATCGCACCTGCACCTCGCGCGCGCGGATCACCTCGACGTTGGGAAGCTCGACATGGGTGCCGCTGAACACCCGGTGCAAGCCGCGCACGAACTGCAACTTGGAGGCCTCGCCGATCAGCACGACGTCGAGCAGGCCGTCGTCGAGCAGCGCATCGGGCGCCAGCATCATGCCGCCGCCGTATGCGGCCGAGTTCGCCACCGCAACGGTCATTCCCACGAGCGTACGCGGCTGGGAGTCGATCACCAGTTCGAAGGTCGCCGGCTTCCAACTGATCAGTGCCCGCAACCCCCCGTAGGCGTAGACGAGGTTGCCGTGCACGAGCCGGGTCTGGTTGGCGATCCGGTTGGCGACCGAATCGAAGCCGCAGCTGGCGATCCCGACGAACGTCGTGGCGCCCGCCTCTCCGAGATCGAGCGCTCGCACCTTTCCGTGCGCAAGCACGTCGCACGCGGCGACCGGGTGCAGCGGAATCCCAAGCACCCGCGCGAAGTCGTTTCCACGCCCCCCGGGAAGCACGCCGATCACACCCGAGGTGTGCTTGAGCGCATCCGCGAGCGCCCCGACCAGACCGTCGCCGCCGAGCGCGACCGCGGTCTCGCCGCGCTGCTGCGCCTCGCGCGCCAACTCACCGGCGTGCTCAAGGCTGCGGGTCAGCTCGACGCGGTGCTCGAGGCCGCGCGTGCTCAGCGCGCTGCGCACGTCTGGAAGCGCTCTACCGGCGCGGCCGTCGCCGGCCGCCGGATTGACGATCAGCGACAGCATCAGCTTCCGAGCACAAGGGTGCCGAGATCCGCCGCGATCGCGACCGGGGCGGGATCCTCGGCTGCCTGCGCCTGCTCGCTCGTGGTGCTGCCGCCGAGCACGATCGCGCCGTCGAGGCCGGATGCCGCGGCGCCGGCGAGATCGGCATCGAGCCGGTCGCCGATCACGAGCGTGCGCCCGTTGCCCAGCCGGTCAAGCGCGGTCGTGAACATCTGTGGATCCGGTTTGCCCACGGTCCGGGCGGTGACGCCGGTCGCGCATTCCAGCGCGGCAAGGATCGCGCCGGTCCCGGGGGATTCACCGCCTGCCGTCGGGAAGGTGGCGTCGCGGCAGCCACCGAGCATCCAGGCGCCACCGAGAACGGCCCTGGTCGCGGTCCGCAGCTCGTCGTAATCGAAACCCGGATGACCTGAGACGACGACCACGTCGGCCTGCTCGGCGCGCTCGGTCTGGTTGAGGATTCGGCAACCTCCGTCGGTCACGTGGCGGAACAGCGCCGAGGAGCCGATCACGAACGCGCCGGTTCCCTCCGAGGTGTCCGCGAGTGCGTACTGCATCGCGGCGCCGACGGTGACGACCTCCTCGAGCGATGCCTGGCAGCCGAGCGACCAGAGCTTGCGCACATACTCCTCGGGCGAACGGCCCGCGTCGTTCGTCACGAACGCCAGGCGAATGCCGCCGGCCCGGATCGCCGCGATCGCCTCGGCGGCGCGCGGTGTCGCCTGATCGCCGACCCAGACGCAGCCGTCGAGGTCCAGGATCACCTGGTCGTAGGAACGCAGAAGGGGGGAGAGGGGCATCGCATTACGGATTATCGCCGCAGCGCCGCGGGCGACGGACGCCGCTGAAGGGTGTGCTTAGCTTGCGGTGAGTGCGAACAGCGATGCTCACGGCGCTCGTGGCGCTGCTCACGGCCGGTTGCGGATCCGCGAGTTCGACCTCGTCGAGCTCCAGTTCCGCATCTGGTGCGGCGACGCAGACGACTGCGGGCAGCCACAGCGAAGGCACCTGCGCATCGGTCCCGGTTCCGGCTCCGCGTCCACAGCCGCACCTGAAGCCGCCCGGCTACGTGCTTGACCCGTCGAAGACCTACACGGTGACGGTCACCACCAACTGCGGCAGCTTCAGAATCCAGCTCGACGTCAGGGCGGCGCCGAAGACCACCGCCTCGTTCTACGCCCTCGTCAAAGGGGGCTTCTACGACGGCCTGATGTTCCAGCGGGTGGTGCCGAACTTCGTGATCCAGGGTGGCGATCCGCTCGGCAACGGCACTGGCGGCCCCGGCTACACGATCGTCGAGCCGCCTCCGCACAACCTTCAGTACGTCCGCGGGATCGTCGCGATGGCCAAGACCGAGACACAGCCGTCGGGCGCCTCGGGCAGCCAGTTCTTCGTCGTCGCCACCGCGAATGCAAGCGTTTCGGCGGGCCTGACGCCCGTCTACGCGCTCGTCGGCAAGGTGGTGTCGGGTAACCGTGTCGTCGAGGCGATCGACTCGCTGCCGGTCAGCTCTAACGGCAGCGGGATGCCGACGCCGCCAGTCGTGATGTCGAAGGTCACAGTCTCGACCTCCTAGCCGCTAGAACAGCGCCGGCTGAGTGTCGGCGAGCGGGTCGGGATCGGCGAGGCAATCCGGCCCGTCGTAGCGAGCATCGTTGACCGCCGGGCCGACCGCCCGGACGCTGGTGTGCGCCGCGGACAGTCCATCGTGCAGGAGCTCCGCCACCGCGCCGGCGGGCGTGGTGGCGTCGAGCCACGGCTGCTCAGCAGCTCGCGGGAGGATCACCGGCATGCGGTCGTGCAGCGCTGCGACCGCTGGGTTAGCGGCGGTCGTGATGATCGCGCACGAGCGGATCACCTGCGCAGCGGCGGGGTGGCGGGGGCCGGCACCGCCGGCCGGCTCCCGCCAGACAGACCAGAGGCCGGCGAACGCGAACGGCTGGTGGTCGTCCGGCGCGATGTGGAACGCCTGCTTGGGTCCGGCCTGGCTGCGCTGCCACTCGTAGAAACCGTCGGCGATGATCAGACAGCGGAAGCGCTGCATCGCGGTTCTGAATGCCGGTTTGGTGGCCGCCGTCTCGGCGCGCGCGTTGATCATCTTGAGGCCGCTCGCGGGACTCTTGGCCCATGAGGGGACGAGCCCCCAGCGCAGCAGCTCGCCGCGCGGGGCGCCCTCACGGTCGGTGGTCACGCACAGCACGTCGTCGCCGGGGGCGACGTTGAAGCGCTGACGGATCTCCACCGTCTCGCCGACGGGGAAGCGCCCACGGATCAGCTCGGGGTCAACGGCCGCGAGTGTGTAGCGTCCGCACACTGCGCCTGGCTGGGGTTCAGCGCGCCCGCGCCGCCGTCTGCTCGGCGCGCTTGGCCTGCGCCGACTTCTGACGTCGGCGTCCGACGATGATCAGCACTCCGATCGCCACGAACACGAGCACCAGCCCCCAGAAGATCCGCAGATCCAGTGACATTCCGCCGAATGGCAGCGCGATCAAACTGACGATCCCGAAGCCGAGCAGCAGGACCGCCGCGATCAGCAGGATCCCGAGCACGATGCCCCGCGCCCTGAGGAGCCATCCAGCGCTCTTGGGCGGGGCGAACAGGCCGACCATCCGCAGGCCGAACAGCTGCCTGTTGGTGGGTGCCTCGACGCCGAGCTTCTCGGTCGCCGTCTTCAGGTCACCCGCGCGGCGTTCGGCGAGCGCCAGCGAGGCGTCGGCCATCCTCCGCAGCTGCATCCGCTCCTGCGGCCTCGCGGCCGCCAGGGCGCGCTGGAAGTAGACCCGTGCAGCCTTCGCGTCGTAGCGCTCGGCCGCCCGCGCGCCGAGGATCGCCTGCGCGGCGGAGCGATACTTGGTCTCCGCCTCGAGTTCCTCGTCGGAGCGCGTCTCGAGCTGCTGCATCGCCGCCAGCTGGCTCTTCTGTTCGATCCGCATCGCACGCTGCTTGGCCATGCCTGAAGTCTAGGCGTCGCAGCGCGCGCGTGGCGCTCTCCTATGAGTTCGAGCTTGTCTGAACCGCGGTCAGGTCGGCCGAACTCACATCCACCGGAGAGGTGGTCGCCGGGTCCGAGCTGCTGTTGCCGCCCGTTCCGGAGTCGTCGCTGCATGTGATCGTCGCGTTGCCGGCAGACGTGCTGGTGGTCGCCGTCACAGACGAGATCTCGCCCTGCAGGGCATCGTCGTCAGTCAGATCTGTGTTAGGCACTGGTGATCCCTCCCGGTTCTCGGCTGTGGGCGCTGCGCGCAGCTCGTGCGTGCCCGGTCTGGATTCGCCGCGGCCGGCCGGACGCTTTCCCGGCCCGTTCACGCACGACCTTCCCGGCAGGCTCGGCGTTGACTTCGGACCGGGCTACCATCTCGGGATTCCCGCGCCGCCGGCCGAGCAGATCGCGCCCGGTGTGGCGGTGAGCCGATCGCCTGCCCCTGAATCCGACCGGAAGGACCGTTGATGGCCAAGTTCCTCGTCACCTACCACGGCGGCGAGATGCCAGCCGATCCCGAGCTGCTGGAGCAGGCCAGGAGTGAATTCGTCGCCTGGCTGTCGCGGGCGGGTGAAGCCGTGCTGGATCCGGGCGCCGGCCTGCGCGCGGTCACCCAACTGGCGGCCGGCGAGCCTGAACCGCTCAGTCAGATCACCGGCTACAGCGTGATCAAGGCCGACTCGGTGGAGGCGGCGTCGGGCATCCTCACCTCACATCCGTTCGTGCACCGCGGCGGTACCTTGCAGATCAACGAGGTCCTCGAGCTGTGACGCTGTGTGCCGTGGTGTGAACTCTCTGTGCCAATCGGCGTGGGGCCGGCCATGTGCGCGGGATCTGTCGCTTATCGTCGCCGCGTGGCACATCGGCTGCTCAACCAGAGACGGGCAATCACACTGCTCCGAAGTGACGGCTGGACGCTGACATCCGGTGGCAAGCACGGGGTCAAGATGACCAAGCCGGCGCAACGGCCGGTGACGCTGCCTCACCACCGAGGCCAGGACTACAGCCGGGGCATGTCGCAGGCGATCCTCAAGCAGGCGGGAATCGGCAAAACGGAAGAGGTCAGATGGAACTCACGGTCGCAATCCACGACGAGGGCGGCAGCTACTGGTCCCAGGTCCGCGAGCTCCCGGGATGCTTCGCGTCAGGCCGAACGCTGACCGAGCTCGGTGATGCCCTGCAGGAGGCCGTCGGGCTCTGCCTCGATGACCCCTCGGTGACGCTCGTGTATCCATCGCTGCACGTCGGACACGTGACGGTCGACGTGGTTCGCGTCGGGCCGACGATCACCGAAGGCAACTCGTGAGCGAGCCCTTCTCGTGATTTGCTTTGCGGGTGCACGAAACCGGTGAGGACGTTGCGCAGCTACAGGAACTGCTTGATCGCAGCTATGCGGCCGCGGGCTCGCATCTGCTGAGCATCCACACGCCCGAGCGGCGCCTGGATGCGAGCGAGGTCGCGGAGCGGCTTGTCGGCATGTGTCTGCTTGCGCTCGCGACCGTGACCGCCGACGGGCGACCGATCGTCGGTCCCGTGGACGGGATCTTCTACCGCGGTCGGTTCCACTTCGGCTCGGCGCCGGACTCGCTCCGCTTTCGCCATCTCCGCGAGCGCCCGCAGGTCAGTGCAACGTATCTTCCGGGAGAGGATCTCGCGGTGACTGTGCACGGGCGAGCCGTTGCGGTGGATCTGCGCAGTGCGGGGGCCGCCGGGTTCAGGCAGACGCTGCTGGACGTCTATGTGCCGCGTTACGGGGCGGAGTGGGAGCAGTTCCTTGACTCCGGTCCCGTCTACGCACGCATCGACGCAGAACGGATGTTCGCCTTCGCGATCCCCCGGAATTCCGGTCGCGATTCGGCGAGGTAGGCACCGGTCGCGCCGTCACGCCGGGGCGCCCTCGCCACCTGTCGGTAAAGCGCGCCTGCGCAAACTCAGTTTCGGTGGTTGATCCAGGCCAGGATCGCCCGTGAGTGACTGATGATCGTCCCGTCGGGCAACTGGAGTGTCGGCAGTTCTGTTGTTCCGGTGGCGGCGCGCAGCTGGTCGCGCGAGCCTCTGCGCATGAATGGCAATGGGCTGCCGTGCGCGGCGATCACCTTCTCGTATTCGATACCGGCAGCGCGGAGCGCTTCCTGGACCCGTCGGCACGGATGCATCCGCGGTCCGCCGTCATCGCCATGGCAGACGTACAGGATCGGCAGCTCGCTCCGCACTGTGCTGGGCTCGAGATCATCGGCCGTGGTCATCAAGGTCACTCATCCTTGCTCGGTGGTTGATCGGATCAGCATCGTCGGCAAGGTCTATCAGCCTCCGTAATTCAAAGTGGACTACATAACATTGATCAGCGCTTTGCCGAGGTTCGGCCGAGCGCGATAATGCCATGAGGCCTCGACCAGCAGTCGCCGCGCGTGGGCGGACCCGGTCTTCGTGATCGACCCAAGCCGCCGCTGCTGCCCCGTCGTTGTCTCTGACGGGACCAGCCCGACATAGCTCATCAGCTGCTGCGCCCTAGCGAACCGGGTGAAGTCGCCGACCTCGGCGCAGAGCCCGACCGCGGAGAGCGTGTCGATCCCGCGCAGGCACCGCAGCACACCGACCTGCGCCGTCCACGGCGAGCTGGGGAGGATCCCGACGATCTCGCGTTCCAGCCCGTCACGACGATGGCACAGCGCGTCGATCGCGCCACGCACATCCAACAGCGTCGCCTGTGCCGCCGGCCACTGCAACACGACCTCGTTCAACCAGGCGCGGTGACGCTCAGTCCACGCATTCCCGTCATCGAATCGGATCCCGTGGCGCAACAGCAGCTTCGAGAGCCGATGCCGGCAGCGCATCAGATCGACCCGCACGCCCTCCCGGGCACGGACCAGGTCCCGCAACGCCTCCTCCTGCGCCCCCGGCACCCGGACCGCGTGGAGCTTCCCCGCCAACAGCAACCGCGCCAACAGCTCCGCGTCTCGCCGGTCGGTCTTCACCCGGTCACCCGACGCCCGCGGGATCTTCGACGGTGCCGCCACGACACTATCGAGCGTTAAGTGGAGGCATGCGGGGCGCGCTTTCGGGGTCTTCTCACGCTCTCGGTGGCCAAATCGACCCGCAGGACCCCAGTCTTAGATAACTCTGAGGGTCGGTACATCCGAGCCTTACGGGTTCGAGCGAAGCTTTCGACAGATGACAGCCCTGGCTCACATCGATGCAGCACTCGAGATTCGCGGTCGCGACAACGTCCGTGGCTGCGTGGCGGCGGCTGATCGCCTCTGGCTGCGCCCGACCGAGGACGGATGGTCGCTGATGGCGCGTGACGGAGCTGTCGTCCATCGCGGGATCGGGCTCGCCAGCCGGCGAGAGTGTCTCCGGCGCGCCCGAGACCTGGGCGTCCTCTCGGTCCTCGGCTGACGCGTCGTAACACGTCTCAGATGTGGCTGGGCGTTATGCCCCTTTCCTCAGACGTGTTCACGCGTTATGTCCCCTTTCGCTCGCCAGGGTAACGCCGGCTCGCTATGGTCGGCGCTGATGGCTGAGAACCTGCTGCCGGACGTGGCTGAGCTGCCGACCGGAGCCGCCCTCGTCGAGGAGGGGCTGGCGCTGGGCGCGGGCATCGACGCGGGACGGTCGGCCTTCTGCCGCGCGCGCGGGGTCAGGAGCGAGGTCGATTTCAAGCGCGCCCGCATCGCCGCGGGCGAGCTCCAATGGAGCATGATCATGGGCCTCGCCTCCTTGGAGGAGCAGATCGAGGGGCTGGAGTTCCTGCACCGTTTCGGTCAGGAGACGGGTGTGGTGATGGATCGCGGGCTGATCATTCCCAACTGGGTGACCGGGCTCCCCGAGCGGTTGCGTGAGCGGGCGCCGAGGGGGACGAGCTTTGTACTGGGCGGCGTCGAGGATCACGTTCGGATCGCGCAGGCGGCGCCGATCATGCCGTGCTTCAACGACTTTCATATCGGGTCGCCGGCGGCGGTGCCGAACACGCTGGCTGCAATCCAGGCGGGAGGCAGCTACATGGGGGTTCTGGCGCAGTACGTCTGGAGCCTGCCCTACATGGACAGCGACGTCGAGTCGGTCGCAGAGAACGTCAAGGCGATCGCGATAGTCGCCCAGAAGTGGTCTGACGGGGTCGTCGTCGACTCGTACCTCGATGACGGGATGCCGGCCGAGTTCGCCGACAACGTCTCGACGATCGGTTATGCGTGTCTGGAGCGGTATGTCGTCGAGGAGCTCTGCGGCGCGCGCTACGCCACCGGCTTTGGCCAGCTGATCTCCGACATTCCGACGAAGCTCGCGATCTGGCTGGCGCTCGCCGAGGTCCTGAAGGCCGATCACCCTCCCCTGTCGTACCTGTACGGGAACACGATCGACGCCTCGGACACCGTGATCGCCGGGAACTACGGGATCAGCGCCGCCGAGATCGTCGCGTTCGCCGCGACCGAGCGGCGGTATCGGACGGGCGTGGCGTTCCTGCCCAATCCGATCACCGAGAAGCTGCAGGTGCCCACGGTGCAGGAGATCGCCGATATCCATGCCTCCGCTCGGATGGCGGCGCTGAAATCCGCCGACATCGACGGGCTGATCGACTTCTCGGCGGTCGAGGCGGATCGGGACCTGCTGGTGGAGCAGGGGACGATCTTCTTCAGGAACGCCCTGCGCCGGCTCCCGGCGTTCGGTGTCGACGTCCGTGACCCACTGCAGATGCTGCTCGGCATCCGGCGACTCGGCGCCCAGCGCCTGGAGCAGCTGTGCCATCCGGGTGCGCGTGACGACACCCTGCCGAACGGGATCGTCGCGTACAGCCCGACCGAGTTCACGAAGCGATCGGCGGAGATCATCCACTCCGAGGTCGCCGGCATTCGCTCTGCGGGAATCGGCGACGTTGTTCGCGGGCGCAGCTTCATCGTCGGGTCTGCCGACACCCACGTTTACGGCAAGCTCGTCGTTGCCGGCGTGCTTCGCGCACTCGGCGCCGATGTGCTCGATGCCGGTGTCGATCGTGACCCGGAGCACTTCGCGGCGCTGCTGCGCGGTCGCGAGGACCGACCCGCGGTGGCGATCTCCACCCACAACGGCCAGTGCGTCAGCTACACCCGCCAGCTGATGACGCTGCTCGAGGCCGACCCGGACCGGGGCGACGTTTTCATCGGCGGCAAGATCAACACGATCGCCGACGGTGATTCAGAGCCGCGGGACGCCTCGGAGATACTGCGTGAGATGGGCGCGATACCGTGCCCGACGATCGGGCATCTGGTCCGCGCGCTGTCTCGCTGACTGGTCCGCGCGCTGTCTCGCTGACTGGTCCCCACCCGGCGCTCGCGCCGGCTTTCAATTGTGTGCGCCGAGGCTGGTTTCCCCGATCAGCGTCAGGCGGATCGGCAGCGCGCCGAGACGCAGCGTCCCGGCAAGGTTCTGGGCCATGATCCTTGAAATGTCGACGCTGATGTCGGCGGGCTCGTCGCCTGAGATCCCGTCCGGGTAGGCCCTGAAGTCGATTGACGGGACCGTGATCAATTGGTTGTCGAGCGCGATCGCGAAGTGTTGGTCGAGCGTCTCGCCGGCGGTGCTGACGAGCTGCCCACGCTCGGCGACCGTGGCGGTCAGTTTGTGGAAGGCACGTGTGCCGGACTCGGTGAAACCGAAGCTGACATCCGGCGCGCCGGTCGAATCGGTGCTCTGCCGAGGGTTCGTGATCTCGTTGCCAAACAGTGCGACATGATCCTTGAGCACGTAGTAGGTGGTGGCCGGTGAACCGAACGGAGGCCAATCGCTGAAGTTGGCCGGGGCTGCCTGCAGCACGATCGTGCCCTGCCTGATCACGAACAGCTGTCCGTCTGAGAGCTTGACTCCCAGGGGAAGCCACTCGGACAGCTGCCGATCGACCGCCGGGCGCCGGGTGGCGGCCGGAAGCTCGATCGGGCCTGCCAGCAGGCAGTGCTCGTGGGGCACGGCCCTGCTGCCGGCGAGCTCCGCGGACTCCGTGCAGGCGTGGCTGCCGGGCGCTCCGAACAGGTAGTACTCGTTACCGGCCCGCGCGTTGTCGCTGCTCGCTTGCTCGGGTTGCCTGGAGGCGAGCTGAACCGCCTGGTAGAGCGGCAGGCTGCCCGCCCCTGCGCTGCCGGGCGCCACAATCGAACCGCCTTGGCTGATCTGCAGCGCCTCCGGATCCTTGGCGCGGCCAAGCTGAGAGGCGACCGTCTGACCGTTTGGCGCGAGTGCGTTCGCTTCCCAGTCGTAGAACTCAAGCTGGGCGTTCGCGCCGAGCAACCTCTCGGCCAGCTGCTCGTTCCTTAGTTTCGGCAGCATGACGGCGATCTCAGTCGTGCCCACGATCCGGACCGACGCGCCTGGAGCCACGCCGAGCTGCCGGATGCGCCCGCGCAGCACCTCGACGGTGCGATTCAAGGCAGCGCTGGTCACCACCGGAACCTGCGGCGTCGGCTCGGCCCGGTAGACGAGCTCGAGTGAGTCGCGACCCGAGGGACTGACCGGAGTTGACGAGCCGGCGCCTCGCAAGCTCAGGAACACGACCGCGACCACAACCGCGACGACCACGCTCACCGCCGGCACCACGACGTCGGGCCGCAGCTTCTGTGTCCACTTGGCAGCGAACCGGTCGCGGCGACGATTGTCGAGGGCACGGCCCGCCTTGTGGTCAGGGTCTGAAGCCAGCACGCGCTCCAGGGTGGCTCTGGCAGCTGGGCCGGTGGGCGAGACGGCCTCCTGCGGAACGGCGGGCCGGGCCGCGCGGACCATCAACAGCAGATCGTCGTCAGGTAGGTAATCGCTCATGCTCAGGACCTCCGAAGGGGTGTGTTCTCACCGGGTTCGTGTGCAACCGACGCGGGCTTCGGCGGCCCTTGGTCGAGCTCGAGCCGCTCCGCCAGGCGAGCGCGAGCACGATGAAGACGGCTCCGGGCCGCGACCGGCTTGATCCCCAGCACGCCGCCGGCCTGTGCCGGACTCAGCCCATCCCACGCGACCAGCAGCAGAAGCTCCCGGTCGTCTGCCGATAGGGAGGCAAGCGCCTCACGAATGTCCCTCCAGCTGACGGCGGACGGTTCCGACGGTGGCGCTGTGCTCGCGGGCGCCGGCAGGCGTCCGAGCAGCGTCCGCTCCCGGTTCAGCTTGCGGCGGTGATTGCGGAACTGATTCAGCGCGACCGTCAACAGCCACGGCAGTGTCTGCTCCCCGCCCGGAACCGCGTCAATCCGTCGCCATGCCACCTCATATGTGGCCGCGACCAGATCGTCGGCGTCGGGTCCGGACAGCCCGCGATGACGCGCGTACCGCGCGAGCGCCGGATATGTCTCGTCGAATACGGCACGAAAGCGTGCCTCAGCATCCATCATCAGATATATGTCGCCAACCCGCGAAGCGTTGCAGCAGCGCGGTGATCGGCGGTTCGATCTAACGAGGCAGGAACACCGCGGTGTCCCGGAGACCCTCGACGAGGTTCCCGTCCAGATCGAGGGCCACGCCAAGGTCCTCGACCGACGAGAACCCGTGCGCCTCGGCGCGTGCCTCGACGATCTTCGTGGCGAGCGCATCGTCGATGCCGGGCAGCTTCGTGAGCACAGAAGCCGGCGCATTGTTGACGTCGACCAGACCGGCGTCATGTGCATTGGCGAGATCAGGCCGGCCGATACCCAGCTCCCTCGCCACGGCCGGACGCTCGGCCACCAGTTTCCGAGCCCGGTCACGATCGCCCAATCGCTGCTCCGCACCGGCCAGCGCGGTCTCGAGCGGGGACCCGAGCAACTGCCTGTAGGAAGCACGAACAGCGAACGACGTCGCGATCGCCCCCGCCCAACCAAGGATGATCAGCAGTCCGCCCGCGCCACCACCATTGTCGGCAACAGACAGAGCCCATCCGGCGACCGTGATGATCGACCAAAGCACTCCCAGCGCGACCCAGCCGCGCTTGCGCACCGCCACTCCCGCGTAGATCGGAGCCCACGCGCCGAGTCCAAGCGGGAGCAGGGACAGCCACACCCAATTCGCCCCGTCCCGCTGCTTCGCCCGAGTCGCCACCGGCCAGAAGCCTAGAGACATGGGCCCTCAAGCGCCAACAATCGTGGCTGTGCATGCTCGACCTCGGCTACCGCGCGCTGGTTGCCAAGGCCTGATTCCAGATTGACAGCCCTGCGGTGTCCGCAGATACTGTTTGGGTGACGTCTCCTTCGAGATCGCCGAGGGCTGCGAGGCCACTGACAGGGGAGCAGGCCCGGAAGGGATACCGCGTCTGCAAGGTTTTTGCGCTCGCTGCGATCGCCGTCACCTGGGCGTATATCGTCCTCGGGAGCCTGCTCCTTCCGCACGGGGTCAGCGCAGCGTCGGTCGTGGTAGCCGCCGCTTACACGCTGGCGGCTCCGTTCATGCTGCGCTTCCTGAAACGAGACTTTGAACGCCGAGCGGGCCTGGAGGACGGGTCCATCTAGGGCCGTCAGCCGGCTCCCACCCCATCAGGGGGCGGGAGCCGGCGGCAATCCTCAACGCCGCAGAGCGTGACGGCGCTCAGGCGGCCAGGCGGTCGGTCCCTGACTCGATTGGCTGCGGGATCCGGCCGACGCGGTTGATGGCTGCGGTTGCCGGAACCTTGGACGCGTGCGCCAGGAGGACGGCGCACGGAGCCTTGTGAAGCACGTTCTCGCTCACGTTCTCCAACAGCAGGCGTTTGATCGGATTCGTGCTTCGCCGGCCGACGACGATCAGATCCGCGTCGAACTTCTTTGCCGCGTGGATGATCGCGTCGGCGGGGCGGCCGATCGAGAGCACGTACTGGGCCTCCACGCCGCGCGCGGTCAGGTCGGCGCGGGCTCCCGCGAGCACCTGCTCCCGGCGGGCCGGAGAGTCGATCGGGTCGATCCGCCCGCCCATGCGTCCGACGTTGACAACTGTTGGTGAGACCGTCGTGACGATCAGCTTCGCGCCGAGCCGCGTAGTCAGCTCGGCCGCGCGCCCAAGGGCGGCCTCGCCCGACGGGGTGTCGTTGTAAGCAACCAAAATGGTGTTCATTGTGAGTCTCCTTCTGACGGCATCCGACGCTCATCGGAGCGGCGGCCTGCCATCGATACTGGTGATCTCAGTATTGACCGGCGCTCGTGGAGTTCTTGTGAAGAACGGCAGGCCGGCCATACAGGTCTTGTGAATGCGCAACGCGCTGAGCTTTGTCGGGGTTGCACCGGCCCGCCCGGTTCGCCATCCTCGCGTTAGATGGGCGCACGGCGTAAACCGAATCGGTCTCAACCGGACCGTCCCGATGACCGGGCGTGGTCCGCGCACACGAGCATCGACCCGCGAAGCGCGCGCGCCGAGCTCGTCGGTTACACGGCGCTGCCGGCCGAGACCGGACCGACCTGGGCGCCGGACCGACTCTCGCTGTGGCCGGTCGAGGGCGGGCGCTACGGGATCGATGCGCACTACCACGGCGAGACGGGGGTGCAGCGTGCCAGGGGGCAGCAGCGGCGCCTTGAGGGCGTCGGTCTCGCCGCCACCGTTCGCGAAGACGGGACCGGAGCGCTGATCCGTCTCGGCCCGCTCGCTCACTCAGCCGCCTGGCTTGCGCTCGAGGCGTTCATCGGGCGGCCGGTGCCAGACGTGCAGCCGTAGTGTCGTCGGCCGGTCGGCACCGTTCTGGGCAGCGCCGTCGGCGATCAGCGAAACTCCGGCCGTGCTCTCGGTATCAAGGGAGTGTCGCGTGCATCAAGTGGGTATGAGGTGCGCGAAGCCGCTATCACGTCGTTGATGAGGAGGCAGGGATGATTCGAATGCTCAAGGTGCTCGCGGTTACGTCGGTGCTGCTCGGCAGCTCGGCTGGGCTCGCGCTCGCGTCGTCGTCGCCGACCGTCACCACCGGCGCGACCTCATCGATCGCCGATACCTCAGCGGCCCTCAACGGCACCGTCAACCCGAACGGCGCCGCCACCACCTATCAGTTCCAGTGGGGCCTGACGGCCGCCTATGGTCTGGTGACCCCGATCGGCTCGCTCGCCGCCGGAACCTCCAGCCGAGCTGTCAAGGCGACGATCTCGGGGCTGCTGCCGGGGACGACCTATCACTACCGGCTCGATGCGGTCAACAAATCCGGCACGGTCGTCGGCGCCGATCGCACCTTCCGGACGGCAGGAGCTTCACCACCGGGCGCAGCGACAGGGCCGCTTGCGGCGATTGGGCCGTTCAGCGCGACGGTGACGGGCACGATCACCCCTCAGGGCGCGACTACGACCTGGTACGTGCAGTACGGCCTGACGAGCGCGTACAGCGCCCAGACGTTCGGCGGCACCGTTGCCCCGGGCGACGCGCCGGTGACGGTCTCCGAGCCACTCTCAGGCCTCCAGCCGGGCGTTATCTTCCATTACCGCTTCGTCGCCGTGCACGGCGGATCGGTGCCTCAATACGGCGCCGATGAGACATTCCAGACGCAACCCTGGCCGGCACCGGTGCCCCGCGTGATCGCGTCCACCACCCCCCACTCCGCCCGCCACTCGCCGTTCGCGTTCTCGACCTTCGGCCGGATCGTCGGACCGGCATCGGACCCCGCATCGGAGGTGTGCTTCGGCAGCGCTGACGTCTCGTTCTATCTGGGCAGGACGCTCGAGAGCTCGCAGAGCACGACGATCCAGCCCAACTGCACGTTCTTCGCGATGCGGACGTTCGCGCGGGTACCTGGTCGCCATCACCACGCCCGGGGGGTCAAGCTCCGCGTGGTGATCCGCTTCGACGGCAACGGCTGGCTTGCGCCGGCGAAGGCACGCGCGGAGACGGTCACGCTGAAATAACCGCCGCTGACGCTCTCCTGGGTCCCCGGTCAGCTGCGGCGGTGGACGAACCGCAGCCCGGACCAGACGGCGTCGATCGCACACACCTTGTTGTCGACCAGGCCGGTCTTCAGGCCAAGCTCCCGAACCGCCTGGTCGCCGAGATCGGTCGGCACCCCTGAGGCCCGCTTGGGCCAGGCGATCCACAGCGCGCAACCGGGTGCGAGCGCCGCGGCAAGCACCGGCATGCGCCTCGCCAGCACGCGGTGCTCGCGGAAGAACGCGACCGTTACCTCGGCGTCGCCGCGCGCGCTGCGCCTGACGGTCACGCCGTCCGGCAGTGGCCGCAGCGACTGCTGGAGCAGGTCATCGGGCGCTCCCAGGAGCGCAACCGCGTCGCCGGCACGGATCCCGAGCTTCCGCGCCAGTGGAGCAGCCGCTGGGCCCGCCGGCGCGGGCTCGCCGATCATGATTCAGAAGCGCTCCGCGATCTGAGCGATCACGTGCGACAGCCGACTGCCCTGCCACGCGAGCGGTGAGGACCCAGGCTCCTCGGTGACCAGCGTCGCCCCCGGAATCGCCGCTGCATAGCGCTCGGCGACAGCGAAAGGATGCTCGGGATCGGCATCGTCGCCGCTGGCGACGATGATCGTCGGAGCCTCGATCGAGCTCAGATCGCCGAGCGTCCCGAACGGACGCGATCGGGGAACCGCTCGGAGCGCATCGGCGACCGCCTCAGGGTGCTCGTGTGCGGAAAGCCGCTGGCGGATGACCTTGATCACGGTCTCCTGGAACGCGGACGCGACCGCCGGGCGTCCGTACGCTGCCACGAAGCCGTCGACGCCACCGGTCCGCAGCCCTTCGGAAAGCGCATCCCAGCGGGCGAGCTGGGCCTCCGTCGGCGCGACAGTGCCGTCATAGGCCGGCGTGATCACGACCATCCCGGCAACCCGCTCCGGAGCCCGCAGCGCGAACGCCAGCAGCGTGTGCGCCCCCATCGACGCCCCGGCCAGAACGGCGCGCTCGAGCCCCAGAGCGTCGAGTACCGCCGTGAGGTCGCTCGCCAGATCGTCGTAGGTGTATGCCGCTGGATCAGAGGCGCCGGACGAGCGCCCGTGCCCGCGCGCGTCGTAGGACACGACGCGGTGTCCGGATCGCTCGAGCACCCGGGACCCCATCACCACGTAACGCCGCGTCGCGGTCAGGCCGTGGAGCAAAACGATCGGGATCCCCTCCCCCGCATGCTCCACCGACAGCGAGACGCCACCCGTCTGGACGGTCAGCTCGACGCTCATGGCGGATGTTGTAGACGATCGCAGCGCGGCGCGGCGTACCATGAGCGTATGGACGTAAACGAGGCAGGCTTTCAGGCCGACGTGATCGAGCGCTCCCGGGCGCTGCCGGTCGTGGTCGACTTCTGGGCCGAGTGGTGTGCTCCCTGCCGCCAGCTCGGACCGGTGCTCGAGCGGGCGGTCGCCGCGAGAGCCGGCAAGCTCGAGCTGGCGAAGGTCGACACCGACGCCAATCCGGGCCTCGCCCGGGCGTACGGAATCCAGGGGATCCCAGCGGTCAAGGCGTTCAGAGACGGTGCCGTCGTCAACGAGTTCGTCGGCGTACAGCCCCCGCAGGCGATCGACCAGTTCCTTGACTCGCTGCTCCCGTCGGAGGCCGACCTGCTCGTCTCCGAAGGTGATGAGGCGTCGCTGCGCAGGGCCGTGGAGCTCGAGCCGTCGCGCGCCGACGCGGCTGTCCCGCTCGCGCGGCTGATGCATGCCCGTGGTCAGAGCGATGATGCGCTGAGTCTGCTCGCGGAAGTGCCGGGGAGCTTCGCCGCCGACGGGCTTGCCGCGAGGATCGAACTTGAGCGGCTTGCGATCCATGGGGATGTGGCGTTTGATCAAGCGCGCCTGGAGGAGGCATTCGCCGCGCATGACCGCGGCGATCAGGCGCATGCGCTGGACCTGCTGCTGACGATGCTCCCCGAGGCGGACGGCCGTAAGGATGACCTGCGCCGGGTGGTGGTTGGGATCCTTGACGAGCTGCCCCTCGACGCTCCACTGGCGCGCGATTCCCGCCGTCGTCTCGCGTCCGCGCTCTATTAGAGCGCAATCAAGGGGCGTCAGAGCGCCAGGCTCAGCTGGCGCTCCTCGCCGGTCCCGCGCTCGAGCCCGGCCACCCGGACTCCAAGCAGCCGGACGGGTCGCGCGGGCGGTGAGCGCCGGAGCAATTCGAGCGCGACCGGCCCGACACGCGCGGCGCAGGCCACAGGACTGCTGAGCGTATGTGCGCGTGTGTAGGTGGAGAAATCGTCGAGCCGCACCTTGATCGCAACGGTACGGCCACACAGGCCCTGACGCTCGAGCCCGCCACACAGCTCGGAGGTGAGCCGGTCGAGCATCCGCTCGAGCTGATCGGGGTCGTTGATGTCGCGGTCGAAGGTCAGCTCACGCGATTCCGAGATCAGCTTGCGCTCCTGCGTGACGGCGCCGTCGTGCTCGAGCCGGGCAAGCCGGATCAGGTGCCCGGCCTGGCGGGGGCCGAGCAGCTGTGAGAGCTGCGCCTGATCGGCGGCGGCGAGCTGCGCGATCGAGTGGATCCCTGCGGCCGCCAGGCGCTCGGCGCTCTTCGGACCGATTCCGGGAATCTTCGACGGTGGCGCACCGGCCAGCGCCGCCGCAGCCTGCGCGTGATCCAGCACCACGAACCCTCCCGGCTTGTCCATGTCCGAGGCGATCTTGGCGATCAGCTTGTTGGGTCCGATCCCGACCGAGCAGGTCAGTCCGGTGGCCCGCTGGATCTCCGTCCGCACACGCCGCATGCAGGCGTGAGGGGCGGGCAGCCCGGTCAGTTCGAGATATACCTCGTCGAGGCCGATGACCTCGACGATCTCGGCGTGGGCCCGCACGATCGCCATGATCGCCGCCGAGACGGTGCGGTAATACGGAAAGTCGGGGGTCAGGAAGACCGCCCCGGGGCACAGCGCTCGTGCTCGCGCAGCCGGTATCGCCGAGCCGACGCCGAACGCGCGCGCCTCATAGGACGCCGTCGTCACGACCGACCGGGGGCCGCTGCCGGCGACTACCACCGGCAGGCCACGCAGCTCCGGCCTGCGGTTCAATTCGGCCGAGACGTAGAAGGCGTCCATGTCCAGGTGTGCGACGCACCGTTCGTGCATCGGTCAATCGTCACGGGAAGCTCGGACGGATGTCCGGGCCCCCGGCGCCACGCCTGGGCGGTGCGATCGCCTCAGAGCCTGCGAGAATCCTCCGACAGTGGCCAACCCGGATCGCCTGTCAGGCCTTGACAGCTCGTTTCTGCACCTGGAGAACGACACAACGCACATGCACGTGGCGGGTTGCGCCGTGTTCAGAGGCGAAGCGCCGTCATACGAACAGGTGGTCGGTGTCGTCGGTGATCGCCTGCACCTCGTCCCCCGTTACCGCCAGCGCCTGGCATATGTGCCGCTCAGTCAGGGCCGGCCTGTCTGGGTCGATGATCCGCACTTTCAGGTTTCCTACCATGTGCGCCACACGGCGCTGCCACGGCCGGGCGATGACGCTGCCCTGAGGCGGTTGGCCGGGAGGGTTTTCTCGCAGGCACTTGACCGCGGAAGGCCGTTGTGGGAGCTCTGGCTGGTGGAGGGTCTCGCCGGCAATCGCTTCGCGATCCTGTCCAAGACCCACCACGCGCTCGTCGACGGCGTTTCAGGGGTCGACATCGCAACCGTGCTGTTCGACGCCGCTGCGGACCCGGCACCCGTGGCGCCGCCGAGCAGCGCGTGGATCGCGCGCCCGTTGCCGTCCTCCTCCCAGTTGCTGGCGGACGCGCTGCTGGAACGCGCAACCGTCCCCAGGGAGATCGCGCGTGGGGTTCGTGCCACGCTGCGGCGACCACGACAGGTCGCCGGGCGCCTGGCGCAATCCCTGGCGGGCTTCGAGTCGTTCACGACCTCCTCGATGCGCCCGGCGCCGGCGAGCACGTTCAACGTGCGGATCGGCCCCCACCGGCGGATCGCCTGGCTCGGTGCCGACCTTGACGAGTTCAAGGCGATCAGGCAGTCACTCGGGGGAACCGTCAACGACGTCGTCCTGGCGGTGGTCTCTGGCGCGCTCGGCATATACCTGCGCCGCCACGGCCAGGACACCGACGACCTCGTGCTCCGCGCGATGGTTCCAGTGTCGGTCCGTGCCGAGGGCGAGCGTGGGACGCTGGGCAACCGCGTCAGCGCGATGTGGGTGCCGCTGCCGGTGGGACTGCAGAATCCCCGCGCGCGCCTGCGGGCGATCACCGCCGCCACCGCCTCGATCAAGGAGTCCGGCCAGGCGGTCGGAGCGAAGGTGCTGAGCGACCTCTCGGGCTTCGCTCCGGCGACGATCATCGACCAGGCTGCACGGCTACAGGCGCGGCAGCGCCTGTTCAACCTGGTCGTGACCAACGTGCCGGGACCACAACGGCCGCTGTACCTGCTCGGCCGGGAGCTCGAGGCGGTCTACCCGATGGTGCCGCTCGCCCAGAACACGGCGCTTGGGATCGCGATCATGAGTTACAACGGCCAGCTCAACTTCGGCCTCACCGCCGACTTCGACGCACTTGCCGACCTCGACACGCTGGTCGACGACCTGCGCGCAGCGCTGACCGAGCTGTCCGCGCTTGCCCGTGCACGCTCGGAGTCCCGTCCACGTCCTCCAGCAGCCCGCGTCCGCGCGCTCCGCCCGGTCAAGTGAGGCTCGTCTGGCTCGAGCGGATCGCGATCGCGATCGCATCGATCGCGCTTGCCACCGTCCTGATCGCGCTGTTGTCAGGCTACTTCGCCGGACACGACACGGCGGCCGTCACCGGCGTCGGCGGCGTCGGGCTCCGGTACGCGGATCAGGGCGACGGGAAGCTCGCGCGCGGTTACCCCAACCCCCCCTACGATTCCGACCCGCCGACCAGCGGACCTCATGTCAGCGAGGGTGTTGCCGCCGACGATCAGCGGCTCAGCGACGATCAGATCCTGACCGCGCTGGCTGCCGGCAACATCGTGATCCTCTACGGCTCCGAGCAACCCCCGGCCGGGCTCGCGGCGATCGCCGGAGCGTTCACGCCGGCGCTGGCGAGCGCAGGGGATGCCGTGATCCTCGGCCGGCGGCCTGGGATCAGCGGTCTGGTGGCGCTTTCATGGACCCGGATGTTGCGGCTGAGCTCGCCGCAGGACCCGCGGCTGCAGGAATTCATCCAGGAGTTGCTGGGACGCGGCGCTCCGGCAGGTCCCTGACGGCGACCGTCATTCGCGTGAGCACGCACAGGCGTCCACCGTCGTCGACCATCTCCACCTCCCAGACCCAGGTCGTTCGGCCGGTGTGCCGGCAGAGCGCGCGAGCGTGGATCGTCCCGGCCGTGATCGGCCGCAGAAAGCTGGTCTGGTTGGAGAGCCCCATCGCGACCTTGCCCTCGGCGTAAACACCGATCATCGTGCCAAGCGACGCGAGGCTCTCGGCGATCGCGGCGTAAACGCCGCCGTGGACCAGCCCGGCCGGCTGCTTGAGCTGATCGGTGACCGTCACCTTGCCGTGCACCTCCTCAGCCGAGGCCTCCGTGACCTCCAGGCCGTAGAGGGCGTCAAAGCCAACGCGCCAGTTCTCGCTGGGGTGCCATTCCATCGCGCCGCACAGTAGCGCCCGAGTGGCGATCGGTCCGTCCCGACGCCGGTTGTCTACGCTAATGGCACACGATGGCCACGCTAGACGACCTGCCAGCTGACCAGCGTGCGGTGCTCTCGTTGGTCCTCAGCCGCGGCCGCAGCTACGACGAGATCGCGACGCTGCTCTCGATCGACCGCGCGAGCGTGCGTGACCGGGCGCTTGCGGCACTCGATGCGATGGGCCCTGAGACCGATATCCCGGTCCTGCAACGCGCCGTCCTGACGGACTATCTGCTCGGCCAGCTGCCGGCCGCGCGTGACCGAGCAGACCCATGATCAGCTCGCCGTGTCCACGTCCCAACGGCAATGGGCGCGCGCCGCTGCCGCCGAGCTCGCCCCGCTGGCCAGGATCCCGCTGCCCGACATACCCGAGCCGACACACGAGACCCCAGGTCCGGCGAACGAGAGCGCGGAACACGGCGAGCGTGCTGGGCGGAGCTCACGGCGCGGCGGCGCGGTGCTGCTCGCGGTACTCGGGATCGCCGCTGTGGCTGCCGTGATCGTGGTCGTGATCGTCGGTCTCGGCGACGGCAGCACCAGCTCCACGACGCCGGTTGCCGGAAGCACGGTGCCGGCCACCTCGTCACAGACGGCTCCAGCGACGACGACGCCAAAGCTGCACCTCATCACGCAGGTGAACCTCCTCTCCCCGGATCCGACGCTCGCGCACAAGACCGCCGGCGTCGCCCAGGTGCTCAGCGACGGGACCGAGACCGGGATCCTGATCGTCGCGGCGGGTCTGCCGGCGAATACGCGCCACAACGCCTACGCCGTCTGGCTCGCAGATCCGGCCGGCGACAGCGACTTCCTCGGCTTTGTCGGCAAGCTGGTCACCAGCAACGGCAAGCTCGAGGCCGACAGTCGCCTGCCGTCGGACGCGTCGAGGTACTCGGAGTTGTTGATCACGCTCGAAACCAGGCTGCATCCGAAGTCGCCCGGCACGATCGTGCTCGAGGGCGCGTTCAAGCTGACCCGCTGATCGAGGATCGCCAGGCCGATCGCGTCAATCGGCCGGCTGCTGCGCGCAGACCTGCGCCAGCCCGTCGAGCGCCTCGTCCAAACGCGAAGCGCTTCCGCGCCGCAGCAGCAAACCCCCGGTGCGCGAGTAGCCCTTCAGCTTCTGTCGCTGTGCGATCGTCACCACCGTTTGCTGCCCGTCCGGCTCCAGCACGATCTCGGTCAGCGACTCCTCGAGCACCCGCGCGAACGGGGTCCCGGGGATCAGCTGCTCCCACATGATTCGCCACGGCGCAACGGCCTCCAGCAGCTGGAAATCAAGGCGCACGGGCTTCGCCCTCCTGGTTAGGAAGACCTCGGTCCAGCGGTCCTCCGTGACCCCCTCGACGCGGGTCACCCCGGGCCACCATCGGGGGAGATGGTGAGGGTCCTCCAGCACACCCCAGATACGCTGCTGAGCGGCTGCGATGGTACGGGTTCGGCTGGTGGTCGGCATCGCGCTCGCGAGCGGAACTTCACTGCTCGTAGGAGATCAGCGACTCGACCCGGTGGGGCCGGAGCTTCGCGCGGCCCGACAGGAACTTCAGCTCGACCAGAAACGCGCACGCCACGACCTGCGCTCCGAGGTGCTCGACGAGCTTGCAGAGCGCCGCGGCGGTTCCGCCGGTCGCCAACAGGTCGTCGTGGACCAGCACGCGCGCGCCGCCGGCGAGCGCGTCGGCGTGGACCTCGAGCGCATCGATCCCGTACTCGAGCTCGTACTCGGATGCGACCGTCGTGTGCGGCAGCTTGCCCGGCTTGCGGGCGGGGACGAAGCCGGCAGAGAGCGCTCGCGCCAGGGCGCCCCCGAGGATGAACCCCCGCGCCTCGGCGGCGACCACGAAGTCGATGTCGAGATCGCGGGCGAACCTGGCCAGCCGAGAGACCGCCGCATCGAGCGCCCGCGGATCGAGCAGCAGCGGCGTGATGTCCTTGAACACGATCCCCGGCCGCGGAAAGTCCGGGATGTCTCGCACGAATGCGCGGAGGTTGACGCCTTCGCCCGAGCGCGCGGCCGGCATCAGCCCGTCAGGTCGCGATCTTCCGCAGATCGCGGATCAACAGCAGGTGCTTCAGGTGAGTGGTGACCGAGGCGAGGTTCTCAAGCGCGTCGATCGCCTCCTTGCGCCGCTCCGGGTTTCGTGACCGTAGTGCGGGCGCGAGGATGCTCTGCAGCAACTGGGCCTCGCCCGCCGCCGAGCTGCGGAACACGCGGAGGTTGCGGCCACCGACGCCGTAGCGCGCCAGCTCCGATACCGCTCGGACGATCTCACGCTCGGTCTCATCGAAGTACCTCGTGCCGGCCCTGACCTCGCCCTTGATCACGCCGAAATCGACAAGCTCCGCCACCAATTTGGCGTCCGCGCCGGTGTCCTCGACGACGTCGTCGGTCGAGTACAGCGCCCCTGGATCGCGCACCGCGACGGCCGCCCGCCGAGGTGAGCGCACATCGCCGGGGGGCGTTACGTCGCGCTCGGCACGTCCTCCTGCGAGCTCTTGGCGGATCACCCGCAGCGGCAGGAATTCATCGCGCTGCAGCCGCAGGATTGTCCGCAGGCGCTGCACGTCGCCGTGGGTGTAAAGCCTGTAGCCGCCCTGCGTGCGACGGGGTGTGAGCAGCTTCTGGTCCTCGAGGTAGCGGATCTTCGAGATCGAGATGTCCGGGAACTCCTGCTCGAGCGCCTTGCAGACGGCTCCGATCGTGACCGACTTCTGTCGTGGCCGCTGCGTCTCGCCGCCGACCTCCGGTCCGGCTTCGAGGCGAAGGTCGCTGGTGTTCGACGCGCTCATCAGCGGCTCAGGAACGCCAGCTTGTACTTGCCGATCTGCAGCTCGTCGCCATCCTCAAGCCTGTGGGACTCGATTCGCCGGCGGTTGACGTAGGTGCCGTTGAGCGAGCCGCAGTCATCCAGAAAGAAATCCCCGGAGCGCTTGACGATCACCGCGTGGTCTCGGGAGACGGTCACGTCGTCGAGGAATACATCGCTGTCGGGACGGCGACCCACGGTCACCCGATCGGCACCGAGCGGAAAGCTCTCTCCGGCGCGCCCGCCACCGGCGCGAATAACGATCGTCGCGCCGCCGGCGACGATTTCATCGAGGTTGAGCTCCTCGATCTCGCCGGTATCACCGATCCGGTAGGTCGCGGTCGTCGCGCCGGGCGTCTGGTCGCCTGCGGCCAGGTAGGCGCCGCAGCGCTGGCAGTAGTTGGCGCCCTCGGCATTCGCAAAGCCGCACTCGGGGCAGTGCTGGGCCACCGCGCGAAACCCTAGTCGTCGAGCTCGCCGAACGCGGTCTGGTCGCCCTCGCCGTTCTCATCGGGAACCGGCCCACGCCCGGCGAGAATGTCCGTCAACTGCTGGACGTCGGCGCCCGTGATCACCAGTTCACCGCTTTCGTCCTTCTTGCGCAGCCTGTTCACGAGCTCCGCGCGGAGGATGTCGATCCTCCCGTGGAGGATCCGGCGCTTGTAGGAGATCTCCATCTCCTCAGATGTGAGCCCCCTGATCAGATCCTTGAGCTCCTGATCTGTGAGTGAGCCTAGATCCGGGAAAGTTGTGTCCATACGAACTCGATACCCCCTACTGAAGGTCAGCCGATTCCAAGGTGCGAGTATACCGCCACGAATCGTAGGGTCAATCTGAGCTTGAGGCTTTGCGCGCCCCGCGAGGCTGTGCGCGAAGCTGCTTGAGACCGGATCTTACATACAGCACGGTCGCCGTCAGCGACAGCGCCATGCCGACATAGAGCATGATCAACGCCAGCCAGTGGACGCCCGCGATCGCGAAGAACGGTGCTCCCATCGTCGGCGCGACACCGAGCCGGCCCGGCCAGTTGATCTTCAGGTCGATGCCGCGGGACAGGCCGTAACGGCTGATCACCAGCATGAAGATCTCACGGGCGATCACGATCGCGATCGCCCAGCGCGGCAGCAGCGAGAAATGCCACGCCACCGCCATCCCCGAAATGACCAGAGCGCGGTCGACGATCGGATCGAGGAGTGCTCCGAGGCGGCTGTACTGCCCGGTCAGCCGCGCGGTGAAGCCGTCGAGGTAATCGGCCCAGCCGATCACGGCGAACAGCACGGCGGCAAGCGCGCTCTGTCCGTCGGCACTCGAGAAGGCGACAACCAGGAACACCGGGATCAGCGCCAGCCGCACGAACCCGATCGCGTTCGGGAGTGTCCATGGGTTCAGCGGCTGGTCCGAGCCGGTCTGCTTGGGCGGCGGCCCCGAGCGGTCGATGCCGAACAGGCGCCGCTTCGTCAGCGACCGCTGCTCCTGAGCCCTCAGGGGAGGCTGCGCCACAGTTCCGCGACCGCCGCCGCCGCGTCATCTGCAGCACCGGTGCCGGCGCCGAGCGGCACGGCGCTGGGCACGCGCCCACGGCGCAGTTGCACCTCGAGCTCGCCTGAGGCGATCGTCCGTCGCCCGACGGTGACGCGAGCGGGGCAGCCGAGCAACTCGGCATCGGCGAACTTCTCCCCCGGTCCGGCATCGCGATCGTCGTACAGCGTCTGCAGGCTGAGCGCCTGCAACGAGACGTATAGCGCGTCTGACAGCGCCCGCTCATCGCTACCGGGCTTCCCGAGTGTGACCAGCTCGACGTCGAACGGCGCAATCGCCCGCGGCCACGAGATGCCGTGTTCGTCAGCGAACTGTTCGACCGCCGCGGCGGCGGCGCGGGCGGGCCCGAATCCGTAGCAGCCCATCCAGACCAGCTGCTGGCGCCCGGATTCGTCCAGGTAGCTCGCGCCGAGCGGCTCCGAATAGCGGGTGCCCAGCTTGAAGATGTTCCCGACCTCGATCGCCGGCTCGATCCTGATCTCGGCGCCACCGACCGTGTCGCCGCTGACCACGGTGCGGAGGTCGGCGCGCTCGAACGGGAAGTCGCGGCCGGGCACGACGCCCTCCAGATGCAGATCCGGCCTGTTCGCGCCGACCACATAGCCACCCGGTGCGATCGCGTCGTCGAGCAGGATCGGCATCTGCGCCCCGACCGGACCGATGAACCCAGGCGGTCCGAGCCGTTGCTCGATCTCCTCGGCGGTCGCCGGCCGGAAGTCGGAGTGCAGCGCCTGGCGCAACTTGATCTCGTTGACGCGATGGTCGCCTCGGACGATCACCAGCACGATCGCGTCGGGATCTCCGCCCGGGACGACGGGGAACGCCTTCAGAAGCGCGCCGTCCGACACGCCGAGCTCACGTGCGACGCCGGCGATCGTCGTCAGGCCGGGCGTCGAGACCTCCCGGGGGGCGTCGAGCTGAGCGCCGAGCACGACCGGCTGAGCATCGGCGACGGCGACCTCGAGGTTGGCGGCATAACCGGCTGCGAGCGCGACCTCGTTCTCGCCCGCCGCACACGGCGCCATGTACTCGTCAGCACCGAGGCCGCCCATCATCCCGACGTCGGCCGTGACCCGGTACCACTCGAGGCCGCAGCGATCGAGCATCCGGTCATAGGCGACGATGTGCTTCTGATAGGAGACGTCGAGACCCTCGGCGTCGCGGTCGAACGAGTAGGAGTCCTTCATCACGAACTCCCGCGTCCGCAGCACGCCGGCGCGCGGCCGCGGCTCGTCGCGCTCCTTGGTCTGGAAGTGGTAGAGGATCTTCGGCAGATCCCGGTAGGAGCGGATCGCCGCGGCCACGTGGCCGGTGACGATCTCCTCATGTGTCATCGCCAGCACCATCTCGGCGCCGCGGCGGTCAGTCAGCTTGAACAGCTCGTCGATCTCGTAGCGCCCGGTGCGCCGCCATGGCTCGGCCGGATGCAGCACCGGCATCAGCATTTCCTGGCCGCCGATCGCGTCCATCTCCTCGCGCACGATTTGAACGATCCGCTGGTGGACCCGCCAGCCGGCCGGCAGCCATGACCACAGACCCGATCCGACCTGGCGGATCAGACCGGCACGCACCATCAGCTTGTGCGAGATCGCCTCAGCGTCGGCCGGGGGCTCACGTTCGGTGGGCAGGAAGTACTCAGATAGGCGTGTCATCGGCGGGAGCCACGAAATGTACCCGCGCAGGAGGCATTGGCTCTGATAGAACAAAACTGACGGAGAAACTTCGATCCAGGAGCCGCACCATGCCATACACCGTTCCGGCCCTCCCCTACGCCTATGACGCGCTCGAGCCCAACATCGACGAGCAGACGATGCGGGTCCATCACGACAAGCACCATCAGGCGTACGTTGACAACGCAAACGCGGCGCTTGCGGGCACCGAATGGGCTGACCGGGACGTCGAGGACGTGCTGCGCAGCCTCGGGTCGCTGCCGGCCGACAAACAGGGTCCGGTGCGGAACAACGCCGGCGGGCACTACAACCATTCGCTGTTCTGGACGAGCATGTCACCCGACGGTGGCGGCGAGCCGGAAGGTGCTCTGGCGGCCGCGATCGACGCCGCGTTCGGCTCGTTCTCGGACTTCCAGGCCAAGCTCAAGGACGCCGGCATCAAGCGGTTCGGCTCCGGCTGGTCCTGGCTCGTGCACGACGGTTCCGGTCTGGCGGTGGTCTCGACCGCCAACCAGGACAACCCGATCAGCGAAGGGCACACGCCGCTGCTGGGCGTCGACGTGTGGGAGCACGCCTACTACCTCAAGTACCAGAACCGCCGGCCCGACTACATCGACGCCTGGTGGAACACCGTCAACTGGAGTGAGGTTGCGTCGCGCTACGCCGCGGTCGGCGGCTGAGTAGCGGCGCTACGCGGCGGCGCGCACGCTCAGCGCCGCCGCGAGCCTCGCCGCCACGAGCATCGGCTGCTCGCGCAGCTGGCGCCAGGTGAACCGGAGCACGACATAGCCGGCGGCGGCGAGCTTCTGGTCGCGCGCGCGGTCACGCTCGAAGGCGCCGCGGTCGGCGTGGAAGGCAAAGCCGTCGATTTCGACGACGACGCGCTCGGTCACGAACAGGAAATCGACCTCCAGGCCGAGCAGGCGGGTGTTCGTTTGCGGTTGCGGGAGGCCCGCCTGGCGGGTGAGCGTCAGGAACAGCCGTTCCGCCTCTGAGCGCGTGAGCGACGCCGTCGGTCCGTCGAGCAGCGTCCGCAGCCGGGCGTAGCCGCGTCGGCCCGGTGCGCGTGCCATCGCGGTCCGGATCTCGTCGTCGCTCGCCAGGCCCCGTCGGCATCGAGCCAGGGCGTTCTCAAGCTCGAGCTGGGAAACGCCCGAGGCGCCGGCGAGATCCAGGAGCGTGCGCACCGCAGCCGTGATCGGAAGCCCGTAGCACCAGTCGACGTCAAGCGGATCGACGTCAGCGACGCGGTGCACGGTCAGCCACGGCCGCGACCGAACATTCCGTTTCAGGACCGTAACGTCGACGAGCCGGCTTTCGGCATCGGCGCGGTCGAGCATTCCGAGCATCACGCCGGCTGTGCGGCCGCTCAGCAGCACGTGCGGCGCAAACTGCAGAACCGCGGCGGTCTGCAGCGCCAGCGGCTGGGGCTGGAGGCAGCCGACGAGAAAGACGTCGCGATCAAGCGGGCGCAATCGGCCTGTCCGAGCGCGGTACGCGATCGCCTTGCGACCGATTCCGGCGGCGAGGAGCTGCGACCGGTGGATCACCCCGCGCTGGAGCTCGGCGAGCCGGCGAATCTCCGCCTCGCCCGTGCCGCGAACGGGCGCTGGCGACCACTCGACGACAGAAATCCGCCGATTGGTCGTAGCTGCGCCGTTTACGGCCGTCTGGTGACAATCGGGCTCCCGCGGGCCTCGATTGGTCGCAGATGACTCAACTCGTCGACTCAACTCGGGCGTCAGTATGCCCTCGCTCGCCACGACTCCGAGCAATGTGACGGACTTGCGACAAAGGTTCACACCGACGCCACGAACGCCACAGTGACGTCACGCGCCGAGGGAGGCCGGCCGCAGAGGCGGACGGACGACGACGGCCGCCGGCCGCAGAGGCGGACGGACAGACGACCGGCCCGCCAGACAGCCGGACGCGCGAACGGCTCGGACGGACCCGGCGCAACCGGACCGAAGCGGGCGCCTCTAGGAGCGGGTGAAGCGGCGGCCCGCGACGGGCGACTGGGCCTCGTCGAGCCGCACCGGCGCGCGAGCACCGGCACCCTCACCGATCACGGCGACGAGCTCACGGTCGACCTCGCCGCTGTCAGCTGAGGCCTTCTCGAGCGCCGCCAGCCGCTCCGGCGTCATCGCATTCGCGTCCTCGTTCTCCGCGAGCCACTGGGCCGCCTCGGCCGCCTGCGTTTCGTCGCGGATCACGGTCTTGCCGGCCGCGTAGTACTTGTCGATCTCGATGAACAGCTCGTCGACGAGGTGCTCGGTCTTGACCTTGCGCAGCGGCACGCCGTGCGAGTAGATCATCCCCTCGTTCTTGGCGCCGGTGATCCCGAAGTCGGCATGACGCGCCTCACCGATCCCGTTGACCGCGCAGCCGAGCACCGACACCTCGATCGGGTCCTCGTACTCCGCCAGGCGAAGCTCGACCTCGGCGACGACGCTGTCCATGTCGAACTGCAGGCGCCCGCAGGTGGGGCAGGCGATCAGATCGGGACCGCGCCGGCGGAGCCGCAGCGCCTTCAGGATCTCCCAGGCGACCTTGACCTCCTCCTCGGCGTGGAAGGTCGACAGCGAGATCCGGATCGTGTCCCCGATCCCGTCGGCCAGCAACGTCCCGAGCCCGACCGCGGACTTCAACGACCCGCTCCATTTCGTCCCGGCCTCGGTCACGCCGAGGTGCAGCGGGTAGGGGATGCGCTCGCTCAGCAGCCGGTTCGACGCGATCGTGTTCGGCACGCTCGTCGACTTCATCGAGACCTTGAAATTGGTGAAGTCCAGGCGCTCCATCAGCTCGACGAACTCCACCGCGGCGGTCACCAGCGCCTCAACCGGGTTGTCGTATTCGAGCTGGCGCAGGTGCTCGGGCAGCGAGCCCGAGTTGACGCCGATCCGCAGCGGCGTCCCCAGCTCGTTGGCGCGTGCCGCCACCTCGGCGACCTTGTCAGGGCCGCCGATGTTGCCCGGGTTCAGGCGAACGCAATGCGCGCCGGCATCGAGCGCCTTCAGCGCCAGCGTGTGGTTGAAGTGGATGTCGGCGATCACGGGGATCGGTGAGTCACGCACGATCGTCTTCAGCGCCTCGACGTCCTGATCGCGCGGAACGGCGACGCGCACGATGTCTGCGCCGGCGTCGGCCACCCGGAGAATCTGGGCCATGGTCGCCTGCAGATCGGCGGTTTCCGTCTTGGTCATCGTCTGCACCGCAACCGGCGCGCCGCCACCGATCGGCACGGCGCCGACGTGGATCTGTCGCTCTGAGGCCATAGCCGCAGTGTAGAGAGGACGGCGCAACTTCCGGTTGATTTGTGGTTCCTTTTATTGATGCCCTCACTCAAGCGACTCATCCCGGCGCTCTGGATCGCGGCCCTGGCGGCCATCGCGGCCCTGATCGTCGTCCCCGTGGCCGCGGCTTCGACCACGCAGGAATCGATCATGGAAGACGACGTCCAGCTCCACGACAACATGGCCGGAACGCTGGCGACGATGCGCGCGCTCGGCGTGACGCGAGTCAAGCTGGGGGTCTACTGGGACTCGATCGCGCCAGCGGCGGGCTCGTTTCATAAACCGAAGAACTTCGACGCAACCGACCCGGCGGCCTACCCGGCGACCAATTGGACGTTCTACGACGACGTGATCCGCGAGGCGCAGGCTGACGGGCTGCAGGTCGGCCTGATGCTGACCGGCCCCGGCCCGCTCTGGGCCACCGGCCCCGGCATGCCCAAGACCTCCAACTGCCCGTGTGGGCAGTGGAAGCCCAGTCCGGGCGACTTCCAGGCGTTCGTGCACGCGGTCGGCGAGCGCTATGACGGCAGTTACACGCCCCGCGGCGCCTCCTCCCCGCTCCCGAGGGTCAGCTGGTGGTCGATCTGGAACGAGCCGAACTACGGCCCGAATCTCGCCCCGCAGGCGACCGACCACGACACGATCGAGGTCGGTGCGGTCGAGTATCGCGGGCTGCTTGACGCCGCCTGGGATGGGTTGACCTCCACCGGTCACAGGCCGGCGAGCGACACGATCCTGATCGGCGAGACCGCCCCCCGCGGTCTCAACCACCCGATCGGCAACTTCTCGGGGGACAAGCCGCTGCGCTTTCTGCGTGCGCTCTACTGCGTCAATGCCTCCTACAGGCCACTCCGCGGTCTGCAGGCGACCGAGCGCGACTGTCCAACCAGCGCCGCCGGCACGAGCACCTTCCGCGCCCGCAACCCGGCGCTGTTCGGAGCGAGCGGGTACGCAGTGCACCCCTACGAGCAGGGCGTGGCGCCGAACATCCCGACCTATGCCTGCGGCCCGCTCGTGTGCTGGAACGCCAAGACGCGCAAGAGCGACCCCGACTACACGGATTTCCCTGAGATCCCGAGGCTCGAAAAGGTGCTTGACCGGCTCAACACGCTCTACGGCTCGCACACCCGATTCCCGATCTGGAACACCGAGTACGGCTACTTCACCTACCCGCCGGATACCGATCGAGGTTCACTGCCGGCGGCGACCGTCGCCTACTACATCAACTGGGCCGAGTACCTGAGCTACATCCAGCCAAGAATCCGCAGCTACGACCAGTATCTGCTCGTCGACCCGCCCGTGCCCCACTTCGCAACCGGGCTGGAGCTCAATGACGGAACTCCGACGGCGACCTACCACGCTTTCCAGATCCCGCTCTACATGCCGGTCACCGCCTCCCGGGCAGGCGTGAAGCTGACCGTCTGGGGAGGCGCCCGCCCGGCGCCGTACGCGCTGTCGGATACGGGCCTCAACCAGGAGGTCCAGATCCAGTTCCAGCCGGGCTCGCACGGGCGCTTCGGGACGCTCCAGACGGTCGCGGTCAGCAACCCGCTCGGCTACTTCGAGGTCAAGCAGGCGTTTGGCGCCAGCGGCTCGGTGAGGCTTGAGTGGACCACTCCCTCCGGCGCGCCGACGTACAGCAGAACCGTGACGGTGTCGATCTCCTGACGATCAGGGGCTTCCGGGCGCCGGGGGCTGCGTGCCCCCGCCGCCGCCGCCGCGCTTGCGGGCCGACAGCGCAAACGCGGCGCCTCCGAGCACGATCACGATCACCAGGATCAGCAACGGCGTCGACATGAACGAGCCGCCGGAGCTGGTGGCCGTGCCCGATGCCGGTTTGACCTTCAGCGACGCGAGCTGCCTGTTGAGCTGGTCGGTGATCACATGCACGCAATTCGTGTATTCGGTGACCTCGGCCGGCATCGTCGCCAGCGCTTCACGCAGCTCACTGATCGTGTAGTGACCGGTCAGCCCGTTGGGGTGAGCCTGGCAGTTGACGGTGGCCGGCGACAGCGCCGCCACAGCGTCGCCGGCGGCGACCGCCAGGCCGCCGGCGACGAGCAAAACCATCAAGCTGAGCTGAAAGCGACGCATCGAGAAGGCCGGTAGGTTACGTGCCCGGCGCCCACTCGGGAGCGAACACGTGCTTTCCTCAAACGTCGCGGCGTCGTGGTTGTTTCGAAACTTCGGTGGCGTGAGACCGCTACTGCTACCAGAACGTCGATGATTCGCGATCCCCTGAGTCCCCTGAAGGCAGCCTGCGCGCTGGTGATCTGCGGTGCCCTGCTGAGCGCCTGCGGGTCCTCCAGCTCCCCCCCGCCCACGCCGACCGTGCGCACGAACCTGCTCTCGATCATCGGTGATGATCATGAGCTGCAGACCAATCTGCCGGCGACGATGGCGGCGATTCCGGTCGCTCGGGGTCGACGTCGTACGGGTAAACCTGTTCTGGGAGAGCGTCGCACCCCAGCAGGACTCAACTGTCGCGCCGTCGTTTCAGGCGGACGATCCGGCGGCGTATCCGGCGAGCGGCTGGGCGATCTACGACCAGATCGTGAGGGCCGCGGCCGCCGACCACATCCGGGTGTTCCTGACGCTGACCGGTCTGCCGCCGCTGTGGGCGTCCGGCAGCGGCGCACCGGACAAGTGCGGCGGTCCGTGCCATCAATGGATGCCCTCAGCCGCCGATTTCGGGGAGTTCGTGCACGCCGTCGGCGTCCGCTACAGCGGCCATTTCGTCCCGGCGGGAGCACAACAGCCACTGCCACGCGTCAGCTTCTGGTCGATCTGGAATGAGCCCAACTACGGCCCGAACCTGGCGCCACAGGCGATCGACGGCTCCAAGGTCGAGGTCTCGCCCCGGCTCTACCGAGCCCTGCTCGACGCGGCCTGGAGCTCACTTGTCGCGACCGGACACGGTCCGGAGCACGACACGATCCTGATCGGCGAGACCGCCCCGCGCGGGCTCACCGGCCCACACCTCCCGGGCAACTTCGCAGGGATGCTGCCGCTGCGATTCGTGCTGGCGCTGTACTGCGTCAACGCTGACTTCGCGCCGCTGACCGGGAGCGCCGCGACCCTGCGTGGCTGCCCAGCGACCGCGGCGGCGTCGGCGGAGTTCCGCGCGGACAATCCGGCGCTGTTCGAGGCGACCGGCTGGGCCGATCACCCATATCCCGACGCCGTTGCTCCAGACGACGCGAGTGTCGACCTTCCAGGCTACGCGGACTTCGCGACGCTGCCCGACCTGGAGCACACGCTCGACCGCTCGATCGCGGCCTACGGCGCCGACGTCCAGCTGCCGATCTACTCGACCGAATTCGGCTACAAGACGGATCCCCCCTACGCGTCCGGCGGCATTCCGATGGCGGCCGCCGCCGCCTACATGAACGAGGCGGAGTACCTCAGCTGGCGTGATCGGCGGATCCGCTCATACGACCAGTACCTCCTGGTCGACCCCTCGCCGACCAGCGGCTCGGACTTCGTGACGGGGCTCGAGTTCGCCAACGGCACCCCCAAATCGACGCTCGATGCATTCCGGATGCCGCTGTGGATGCCGGTCACCCGGGCTCCTGCCGGCACGCGGCTTCAGGTATGGGGCTGCGTCCGCCCGGCGCCGGCGGTGGCCCATGCGACAGGCATGCGCCAGGAAGTCAACATCCAGTTGGAGCGTTCCGGCGCGGACGCGTTTCACACCGTCTTCACGGCCGAGGTCGGGAGTGCCGGCGGCTGCTACTTCGACGCCGATGTGCCATTCTCGGCCGGCGGCCCGGTGAGCGGAACGGTGCGCCTCCAGTGGCGTGATGCGCAACAAACGTTCTACAGCCGTGTTCAGGCGATAAGCCTCAATTGATCCGCGCCCGCTAGCCTCGCCCGTCATGCTCGCAACCACGATTCCCTCGATTCGCGATCACAGATGGCGTCTGTGCGCCCTCGTGCTGGCGCTGATCGCCACGTTCGTGAGCGGCGGTTTGCTGGCGACTCGCGCCCAGGCGAGCCAATCCCAGATCGACATCCTCCAGGATGACGGCGCGATGCTGACCAGGCCGGTGCCGACGGTCGCAGAGCTGCGCGACCTCGGTGTCAGCACCGTTCGGCTGATGCTCCGCTGGCAGGAGGTCGCTCCCTCCCCGAACTCGTTCAAACGCCCGGCCGGCTTCAACGCCTCGAACCCGGCGGCCTATCCGGCGGCCGTCTGGAAGCCGTTCGACACCGCGATCAAGGACGCACAGGCGGCCGGCATCGGCATCGACCTCGACCTCCTCGGCGGTGCGCCGCTGTGGGCGACCGGGCCTGGGATGCCGCCGAGGAAGCTGCACCCCCCGAACGGCTATCCGTTCCACAACTGGGAGCCCTCAGCAGTCCAGTTCGGCGAGTTCGTCCACGCTGTCGGGGTCCGCTACGGCGGCAACTACGACCCGGTCACGAAGACCGTCTCACCAGGCAACGCGGCCGATCTTCCGAAGATCAGCTTCTGGTCGATCTGGAACGAGCCCGATTACGGCCCGAGCCTCGCGCCGCAGGCACTCCCCGGCCATCCCGGCGTCGAGGATTCCCCCCGCATGGACCGGCTGCTGATCGACGCGGCGTGGACGTCATTGCACCAGACCGGCCATGGCTCGGACACGATCATCTTCGGCGAGATCACCCCGCGCGACGCCACCTACAGCACGACCGCCTTCGGGGAGTTCAACGGCATGTGGCCGTTGCAGTTCCTGCGCGCGATGTACTGCGTGAACTCCAGGTACAAGCAGCTCCGCGGCACCGCGGCTTCGCTCCGGGGCTGCCCGACGACGGCGGCCGCCTCGGCGCGCTTCGCCTCACAGAACCCGGCGCTGTTCCAGGCCAGCGGCTTCTCGGACCACCCCTATCAGGACGGCCTGGCACCCAACCGTGAGCTGATGCCGAGCCCGAACGGCGCCGGACTCACCGAGCTAGGGCAGCTCGGAAACGCGCTCAACCGGCTTGTCGGCGTCTATGGATCGCACAAGGTCTTTCCGATCTGGATCACCGAGTTCGGCTACATCACGAGCCCGCCGAAGTTGCCGTATCCGACCAAGAAGGATCACGGCATCTATCCCTCGCAGGCGTCAGCCGCCTATTACGACAACTGGTCGGAGTACATCGCCTGGAAGAACCCGCGGGTCATGTCCTTTGACCAGTATCTGCTCCAGGACACGCTGCCTCGGCTCGCCTCCAACGACTACGGCGGCTTCGCGAGCGGCCTGCTCAACTACAACGGCACCCCGAAGGCCACGTTCGCGGCGTGGCGGATGCCGCTGTACCTGCCGGTGACGACCACAAATACAGGTGAACCGCTCGAGGTGTGGGGTGCGGTCAAGCCCGTCCACTTCACCGCCCTGGACATCCCCTACGACGCCGAGTCGGTCACGATCCTGTTCGAGCCGAACGGCTCGAGCACGTTCCTGCCGCTCGGCACGCCGGTGCCCGTCAGCGGCCCGGAGGGTTACTTCGACACGCACGTGGTGTTCCCGAGCAGCGGCACCGTCGAGCTGAGCTGGACCTACCCGAGCGACCCCTTGCTGACGATGGCCGGGCAGACGATCTACAGCCGCCAGGTGTCGGTCACCGTCAACTGACGGGGCGGCGTCCGGCCGGGCGCCGACCGGCATCGCCTCGGTCCGCGATACTTGGGCCGGTGCAGAGCGTCGATCGCCTGACAGCAAGGCTGGAGCAGATCTGCGGGGCGGCCAACGTGCTCACGCAACCCGACGCGCTCGCGACCTACCGATCGGATGGGCTCCTGCATCTCCGTCAGACGCCGCTCGCCGCGGTGCTGCCCGGGACCACGGCGCAGGTGCGAGGAGTCGTCCGGGCGTGCTATGAGGCCGGCGTGCCGTTCGTCGCCCGCGGCGCCGGCACGGGGCTCTCAGGGGGCGCGCTTCCGGTCGGCGAGGGGATTCTGATCGTGCTCGCGCGAATGCGGCGAATCCTCGCTGTCAACCTCGATGATGCCACCGTCGAGGTGGAGCCGGGGGTCACCAACCTGGCGATCTCACGGGCCGTCGCGCCGACCCACTTCTACCCGCCCGACCCCTCGAGCCAGATCGTCTGCTCGATCGGCGGGAACATCGCAGAGAATTCCGGCGGCGCGCACTGCTTCAAGTACGGATTCACGACCAACTACGTGACCGGCCTGGAGGTCGTGTTGAGCGACGGCACCCTGGTCGAGCTCGACCGTGACGCACCCGGCTACGACCTGCTCGGCGTGTTCGTCGGCTCCGAGGGAACGCTCGGCGTCACCACCAGGATCCGCCTGAGGGTGATCCCCGCACCCGAGAGTGTGCGCACCGTTCTCGCGTTCTTCGAGGACACGGTCGGGGCCGGCGACGCGGTCACGGCGATCGTCGCCGCCGGGATCGTCCCCGGGGCGATCGAGATGATGGACAGGCTCTCGATCGCCGCCGCAGAGCAGGCAACCGGCGCCGGCTACCGGCTCGATGCCGGCGCAGCGCTGCTGGTCGAGCTCGACGGCCCGCGTGAGGAGTGCACGGCGCGCTTCGAGCACTTGATGGAGCTGTGCGCGCAGGCGGGGGCGCTGGACGTGCGGGTTGCGCTGAGCGAGCAGGAGCGGGCGCTGATGTGGCAGACCCGCAAGGCCGCCTTCGCGGCGATGGGGCGGATCGCGCCGGCCTACTACGTGCAGGACGGTGTGATCCCCAGGACGCGGCTCGCCGAGGTCCTCGGGAGGATCGACGCGCTCTCCTCCGAGTACGGGCTGCAGGTCGCGAACGTCTTCCACGCCGGCGACGGGAACCTGCACCCGCTGGTCTGCTACGACTCGGCGCGCGAGGGTGAGGCGGCCCGCGCCGAGGAGCTCGCGGGGATGATCATCAAGGCCTGCGTCGACGCCGACGGCTCGATCACCGGGGAGCACGGGGTCGGCGTCGACAAGAAGGCCTACATGCCGGCGATGTTCGCCGAGAACGACCTCGCGACGTTTCAGCGGCTTCGTTGCGCGTTCGATCCCGACGGTCTCGCGAATCCCGGCAAGGTGATGCCGACGCCCAGGCTCTGCGGCGAGGTCCCCGGCCCCTACCGGCAGCATCCGCTCGAGCGTGACGGCGTCGCCACGCGGTTTTAGAAGCTGACAGAGATGACCACAGAATCGATCACGCCGTCGGACTTCCAGGACGCCGCCGCCGCGCTGGCGGAGGCGACCGAGCGGCGCCGGTCGGTGCGGATCGTCGGCGGCGCCACCAAGCAGGGCTGGGGCATGCCGGGTACGGCGGCGGAGGTCGAGCTTCGCAGCGCCGGCCTTGACCGCACGCTTGAGCACAACCCCGGGGATCTGACCGCGATCTTCGAAGCCGGCGTGCCGCTCACGCGGCTGCAGGCGGAACTGGCGCAGCATGGACAGATGCTCGCGATCGACCCGCCGCCGCTCGAGGGCGCGACGATCGGCGGTGTGTTCGCGACCGCCGACAGCGGGCCGCTGCGTCACCGTTACGGCCAGCCTCGAGACCTGGTGCTCGGGATCACGGTCGCGCTCAGCGACGGCACGATCGCGAAGGCCGGCAGCAAGGTGATCAAGAACGTCGCCGGCTATGACCTCGCGAAGCTGTTCACCGGGTCGTTCGGGACACTCGGGATGATCCTCTCGTTGAGTGTGCGGCTGCACCCGCGGCCGACGGACACTGTGACCGCGGTCGGGTCCGCGGTGGATCCGGTGATGCTGGGTTCGGCGGCGCTCGCGCTGGCGCGCGCACCGCTCGAGCTCGAAGCGCTCGATGTCGCCTGGAGCGCCGGTGGCGGGTCGGTTCTCGCCCAGGCGGCCGGAGCGCAGGCACGGCACCGCGGCGCTGAGATCGCGCGGCAGCTGGAAGCCGCCGGTCTGGTGTCGGTCGAGGTGGTCGATGACGACGCGGCACTGTGGTCACGTCAGCGTGCCGGACAGCGGTCCTCGACACGCGCGATCGCCCGCGTCGGCTGCCGCCCGAGCGAGCTCCCGCAGCTGTTCGCACTGACCGAGCGACTCGGGGGCGCGCTGGTCGGCCGGGTCGCGGCCGGCAGCTGTTATATCGAGCTGGACCCAGCCGGAATCGCCGGCCTGCGGGAAGCGCTCGGAGACGGCGCCGTCGCGGTGGTGCTCGACCTGCCGACGGCGTTGCGCGGGACGATCGACGTGTGGGGCCCGGCGGACGATGCCGCGCTGGCGCTGATGCGCCGGGTCAAGCAGCGGTTCGATCCGTCCACGATCTGCAACCCCGGTGTGTTCGTCGGCGGGATCTGATGTCGACTCCGCTCGGTGGTCCCACGCTTGACCTGGCTTCGCTGCGCGGCCTGGTCGATGATTGTGTGCACTGCGGCTTCTGTCTGGACAGCTGCCCGAGCTACGCGCTTGACGCGAGCGAGGCGGACTCGCCCCGTGGGCGGATCGTCCTGATCGACGCCGCGATCGAGGCCGGCGGGCGGATCTCCGAGGAGATGGTGGGGCACTTCGACTCCTGCCTCGGATGTCTCGCCTGCGTCAGCGCCTGCCCGTCCGGCGTTCATTACGACGAGTTGATCGAGTGGGTGCGACCCGAGATCGAGGCCCAGCACGTACGCACTCCCGGCGAGCGGGCCGTACGCCGCGCGCTGTTCCAGACACTGCCCTACCCGCGGCGTCTGCGAGCCATGGCACCTCTGATCGCGGCGGGGAGACGCGGTGCAGGGCTGCTACCGGCGCGCCTGGCGCCGCTCGCAAGGGTCGCTCCGAGCGTGCCATCCCGTTCCGAGCGCAACGCGGCGTTGCCCGCACACACCGCCGCGGTGGGCGAGCCGCGGGGTCGCGTGGCGCTGCTGCTCGGCTGCGTGCAGCGGGTCTTCTTCGGCGACGTGCACCGCGCCAGCATCGCCGTGCTCGCCGCTGAGGGCTGGGAGGTGCTGGCGCCGGCGCTGCCCGAATGCTGCGGGGCGCTCGAGCTGCACGCCGGCGAGGAACGCTCGGCGCTGCGCAGGGCGCAGCAGACCGTCGAGGCATTCGCCGTGCTCGGCCCGCTTGACCACATCGTGGTCAACGCGGCCGGATGCGGCGCGGCGATGAAGCATTACGGAGAGCTGCTCGGTACCGCGTCGGCCCGTGAGTTCTCGGCACGCGTCCGGGACATCTCGGAGATCCTCACCGAGTCGCCGCCGCGGGCGCCACGCGGCGAGCTGCCGATCCGGGTCGTCTACCACGATGCCTGCCATCTCCGCCACGCCCAGCAGATCCGCGAGCAGCCGCGCTCGCTGCTCCGCTCGATCCCTGGACTGGAGCTGCTCGAGGTCGGCATCGAGGCCGACGTCTGCTGCGGCTCGGCGGGGATCTACAACCTGGTCTCGCCAGAGCCTGCGGCCAGGCTGGGGGCGCGCAAGGCACAGAATCTGATCGCCACCGGGGCAGACGCCGTCGCCGCCGGTAACCCCGGCTGTGCGGCGCAACTCGATCTGCACCTGCGTGAGCTCGGGACACCGCTGCCGATCCACCACCCGGTGCAGCTGCTGCGGCGCTCGATCGAGGCCGGCGCCGGCCTGGCAGATCGAGGAGGCGCGCCTCGCTAGCGGTACATGGCCTCGATCTCGGCCTCGTACTTGGCCGCGATCGGCTTGCGCTTGAGCTTCATCGTCGGCGTCAGTTCGTCGCCGCCCGGGAGCCAATCACCTGGCACGATCGTGAACTTCTTGATCTGCTCGACCCGGGCCAGATGGGAGTTGGCCACGTCGATCCCGGCCTGCACCGCGGCCTCGACGCTCGCCATCCCCGCCAGCTCCGCCAGTGAGGTCATTTCGATCCCGTTCTGCTTCGCCCACTGCAGCGCGTAGTCGGGATCGAGCACGACCAGCGCGGTGTTGTAGGGGCGCCGGTCGCCGATGCAGCATGCCTGGCCGATCAGCGGACTACCCGACTTGATCGCGGCCTCGATATTCGCCGGTGACATGTTCTTGCCGGCGGCATTGATGATCAGCTCCTTCTTGCGGTCGACGATCTTGACGAACCCGTCGGCGTCGATCTCGGCGATGTCGCCGGTGTGCAGCCAGCCGTCCGGGTCGATCGCCTCGGCGGTCTTCTCGGGATCGTTGCGGTAGCCGAGCATCACGAACTCGCCGCGGCACAGGAGCTCGCCGTCCGGGCCAAGCTTCAGCTCCACGCCGGGCGATGGTGGCCCGACGGTCCCGATCCTGATGTGTCCCGGGCGGTTGACGGTGCCGTGACCACAGGTCTCGGACATTCCCCACAGCTCCGCGAGCTCAATCCCGAGGGCGTTGAAGAACTCCAGCACCTCTGGAGCGGTCGGCGCGGCGCCGACGTTGACGGCGAGCGCCTGGTCGAGCCCGAGCATCGCCCGCAGCGGCGCGAACATCTTCGTCTCCGCCGCGCTGACAGCGGCTTCGAGCTCCGGCGGGACCGGCTCGCCGCGCTGGAGCAGCCGCAGACGCTGGAGCGCCGCCGCGAGCGCCTGCTGCGCGGCGTCACGCTCGGGCGAATCCGGTGCCGCAGCCTGCATCGCCTCCAGGCCGGCCTTGAGCTTCTCCCAGATGCGCGGGACCGCGAAGAACCAGTTCGGTCGCACCTTCGGGAGGAACGAGACGATCTCTCTCGGGTCCGGACACACCGTGATCGTCGCGCCGTACACGATCGGGATGTAGTGGTGTGCCATCCGCTCCGCGATGTGGGCCGCCGGCAGCCATGAGATGACCCGCGATCCGGGCTCGAGCTGGACGATCTCCGCGACCGCCCGCGCCGAGAACACCACGTTGTTGTGCGAGAGCTGGACGCCCTTCGGTCTGCCGGTCGTGCCGGAGGTGTAGATCAGCGTCAGCACGTCCTCTGGTGCCACCCGCGCCGCGGCGCCCGCCACGTCGAAGCCGGGATTGCTTCCCTCGACGTCCGCCAGCGCGATCGTTCCGGGTACTGCCTCGCCTTCGACGATCACCACGTTTTCGAGTGCCGGGGAGCGCTTGCGGGCCTCCAGGATCACATCGAGGAAGACCGGCTCGACGAACGCCACCTTGCTCTGGGCGTCCTGCAGGAGATAGGCGACCTCCTCGGCCGGGTAGGTCGTGTAGATCGAGAACGGCGTCGCGCCGAGCATCGCCACCGCCAGATCGACGATATGGAACTCGGGTCGGTTCGCCAACATGATCGCGACCGTGTCACCGCGCGCGACGCCGAGGCCGGCAAGGCCGGCAGCCAGCGCATCGACCCGCGCGCGCAGCTCAGACCAACTCAGCGAAACGCTGCCGTCTGCCGTTCGCACAGCGACGATCTCCGGGTGCTCGTCCGCGGTCCGCCGGAATGCTTCTGTCAGCGTCCCGGCGTCAATCGCACGCGGGCTCGCCATCGCCGTCGTGCTGCTCTCCATGCTCTCCTCCACTCGGTCGTCCTCACGCGATTAGATTTGGCCGGCACGGATCAGACCGGTGCCGAGAAACCTATCGCAGCTCGGACCAGAGATGTTCCGAATTGCAGGACGATTGCCTGCCGCTCCGGTGTACCTGGAACCCGAGGCTACGGTCCGAGCCGGCCACCGCCGGTGAGCGAGTGGATGTCGTTGGTGAGGCCGATCGCGAACAGCATCACGATCAGCGCCGCACCGATGAACCCGGCCCGTTCCATCACCACGAGCGGGATCCGCCTGCCCCGGACCTTCTCGGCGAGCGCCCAGAAGATATGCCCGCCATCGAGTGGCAGGAACGGGAACAGGTTGATGATGCCCAACGAGAGCGAGATCAGCGCCAAAACCTGCAGCGCAAGCGCCGGGCTCTGCTGGATCGACTCCTGCGTGACCTCATAGACGCCGACGACGCCGTGCAACTGCTTACGCTCCTGTGGCTCGAAGATCCGCGCGATCGCGGACACCGTCTGCTCGGTCACGCCCCACAGGCCGGTCGCGGTCAGCGACGCCCCCGTCGAGACGTTCGTCGGCACATTCGTGTCTCCGAACTCGAACCCGACCAGTGGTCGGTGGTCGGCGGCGCTATAGCGCGGTCTGACTCTGATCGAGACCAGTTGCCCGTCTCGCCGCACGACGATCACAGCCGGCGTGGCAGCCAGACAGCCGTTCACCTGTGGACCCACGCAGCGATGCTTGGCGATCTCGTTGCGGAGCGCGGCCTCGCCGCCCTTGACTCCGTCGACGGAGACGATCTTGTCGCCGGGTATCAGCTTGCCGGCGGCGGCGCTTGGGTGGATCACCGCCTGGACACGGGTGTTCGGCGTGGCCTGCCCGACAAATACGTACAGCCCCCAGATGATCAGGAAAGCGAGCGCGATGTTGACGAACGGTCCCGCGGAGATCACGACGACCCGCTTCCACACCGGCTGATTGCAGTACGCCCGTGGCGCGACATCCTCCGGAAGCTCCTCCTCCGGGTTCATCCCACTGATCTTCACGTAGCCACCGAGAGGGATCGGACCGATGCCGTACTCGGTCTCGCCCCAGCGCCGCTTGACGAGCATCGGGCCGAAGAACAGCGAGAATCGCTCAACCCGCATGCCCACGGCCTTGGCCGCGACGAAATGACCGGCCTCGTGCAGGATGATCAGGACGGCAAAGCCGAGGAACGCGAGCAGATAGGACACGGGCCACATCAGTGTGACAGGGTGCGACTCTCGCCCCGGGCGCAGCGGTCCCGCAGGCCGGGCTTCAGGGGCCTCAAGCCCCGGGAGCTGGCAGCCGATCACCGGGTTGATCGCGCGCTTTAGCGAACTCCGTCATACCGTGTTCGAGGAAGGTCTCAAGAGATGCCATCACCCGCACAGGACGAAGTGCTGCAGCAGCTCTCCGAGCGCCTTGAAACCCTCGAGAGCCGCTGTTTGAAGGGACTCCAGGACGGCCTGGATGCGGTGATCGCAGGCGACCACACCCACAGCGTCGTGCCGGTCACCGGTCCGATCACGGCCCACAGCGACGACCCAGGTGTTGAGGCGCTCGGCGAGGCCTTCAACCGCGTGCTGGAGCGTGTCCAGTCGTCGCTCGTCACCTATGAGCAGATGCGCGAGCAGCTCCAGTCGGTGCTCGGCGACGAGTCCTCCGTCGCAGGCCTTCGTGGCCGCATCAACAGCCTCAACGAGCACTGCCTGGCGGACCTCGGCGATGGCCTGACAGCGATCACCCACGGCGACCTCACGAAGTCCGTCACCGCCACCACCGGGCCGTTCCAGTCGCGCGGGGGTAAGCGGATCGGCGAGTTCGCCGAGGCGTTCAACGCGATGCTGGCCAAGGCACAGCTCGCGCTGGAGAGCTACGAGAGCATGCGATACAAGCTCGCGACGATGATCCGTGACATCCAGACGACATCTGAGACCGTCGCCAGCGCCAGCAGCCAGATGGCGCTGACCTCGGAGGAGACGGGACGCGCCGTCGGTGAGATCGTCCAGGCCGTCGGCGACGTTGCCGAAGGAGCCGAGCACCAGGTCAAGTCGATCGAGGAGGCGCGCGCAGTGGCGGAGAACATGGCTGCCGCCTCGCAGTCGTCTGCGGCCAACGCCGAGGAGACCGCCAGCGCGGCGCTGCAGGCACGCAGCATCGCCGATGAGGGCGCTGCCGCCGTCAGCCACGCGACCGAGGCGATGCAGGCCGTCAAGGAGAGCTCGGCCGAGGCCACCACAGCGATCCGCTCACTTGGAGAGAAGTCCGCACACATCGGCGGGATCGTCTCGACGATCACGGGGATCGCTCAGCAGACGAACCTGCTCGCCCTGAATGCCGCGATCGAGGCCGCTCGCGCCGGCGAACAGGGCCGCGGCTTTGCCGTGGTCGCGGAGGAGGTTCGCAAGCTGGCCGAGGAGTCTCAGAACGCCGCAGCCAGCATCGGCAGTCTGATCAAGGAGATCCAGAAGGAGACCTCCCACGCCGTTGACGTCGTCGAGACCGGCGCACGCCGTACCGAAGAGGGTGCCGACACGGTCGATCAGGCGCGAGACAGCTTCGAGCGGATCGGTGGCTCGGTCAAGGACATGACCGGCCGCGTCGAGCAGATCTCGGCCTCCGCACAGGAGATCGCCGCCAGCTCGCAGCGGATGCAGCAGACGATGAACGACGTCGCATCGCTCGCGGAGCAGTCCTCCGCGGCAACCGAGGAGATGTCCGCCTCGACCGAGCAGACGAGCGCCTCGGCGCAGCAGATCGCGGCCTCTGCGGAGGAGCTGGCGGCGACCGCCACCGAGCTCGAGCGTCTCGTCGGTCAGTTCGTGCTGGCGTAGCCGCCCAGCGCTGAGTTGGCCTGATGGCCCGCGCGAGCGCTCACCTCGGCGCTCGGTCCTCCACCAGCGCGGCCGCGACTTCCCTTGCCCGTGCATCAGTTTCGGTCAGCGACTCGAACGAGCACAGCTCCCCCAGCGGCAGGGACGCGAGCGTCTGCTCGATCACCACCGCGATCTCCAGGAAGGAAAGGCGCTCAGACAGGAACGCATGCACCGCGATCTCGTTCGCGGCATTCATCGCGCACGGAGCCGTGCCGCCGGCGCGCCCGGCGTCGCGTGCCAACCGCAGGCACGCGAACGTCTCCTGATCGGGCGCCTCGAACGTCAGTGACCCGAGCGACACGAGATCAAGTCTCGCCACCGGAACCTCGGCTCGTTCGGGGTAGTGCAGCGCGTAGGAGATCGGCACACGCATATCCGGATAGCCGAGGTGGGCCAGCGTTGCGCCGTCGCACAGCTGCACGAGGCTGTGCACGATCGACTGCGGGTGCACGACCACGTCGATGTCCTCATACGGGGTCCCGAACAGGTGGTGCGCCTCGATCAACTCGAGTCCCTTGTTCATCAGGGTCGCCGAATCGACCGTGATCTTGCCCCCCATCGACCATGTCGGGTGGGCGAGCGCCTGAGCGACGGTGACCTCACGCAGCTCTTCGACCGAGCGTCCGCGGAACGGCCCGCCCGATGCTGTCAGCACCAGCCGATCCACGGTTCCCGCCCGCTGGGCGCCGATCAGTTGGTGCAGTGCCGAGTGTTCGGAGTCGACCGGGATGATCGCCGCGCCGGTCGCCTGGGCGAGCTGGTTGACGAGCTCGCCTCCGACCACGAGCGACTCCTTGTTGGCCAGCGCAAGGTCGATTCCCTCGCCGAGCGTGGCGACCGTCGCCAGCAACCCGGCAGAGCCGACGATCGCGTTGAGGACGATCTCCGCGCCGGAGCCGGTCACCAGCGTCACGAGCCCCTCCGGGCCGGACAGGACCTCGCCGTCGGTCCACGCTTCGCTGGCCTGCGCCGCGGCGTCGGCGTCCGCCAGGGCGACCCGCCGCACGCCGTGGAGATGCGCCTGCTCGATCAGCTGCTCCCAGGCGCTCGATGCACTGAGCGCGACCACCTCCAGCTCGTCGGGGTTGCGAGCGACGACGTCGAGCGCCTGCACGCCGACCGAGCCGGTGGAGCCGAGGATGGCCAGGCGGCGTGGCACAGGGCGGGATTGTAGGCGGGCCTCGCGGTCAGCCGAGCCTTCCGGTCTGGCACACGATCGCCTGGGCGCTGACGCGATAGGAACCCCGGTCGGCGAACCGCAGGGTGGCCAGCAGGATCTCCACGACTACGCGCTGATCGCCGCTCTCGAGCGCGAACGTCGTGGTGCTGCGGCTCGGCTGGTAGCGAGTCATGTCGCCTGAGGCAAAGCTCTGGCCGGCGACGGCGGCGCGGTCGCCGCTGATCGTGAGCTCGCCCGCGGACAGGTTGCGGACCGTGGTGCGCAGCGTGTCTGAGACGATCGTCACGTCGAACCTGAACAGCCCGTCAGCGAGCAGGATCATCGCCCGGGTCCGCGGCTCGATCTCCTTGGTGGCCGACAGAACGAGCCGCGCCGCGCCGTCCGCGCCCGGGCGGCAGCTCGGCGGCGAGCTGACGGTGACCCCGGCCGTTCAGGAGCTCGACCCGACCAGCATCTGGGCCACAACCGGGATCGAAGCCTGCCCGACGACTGCGTCGACACTGACGGTCAGGGTGATCACGTCGGTCGAAGAGCCGGCAGGCAGGATCTGGATGGTCGTCTGCGCCGCGCCCGAGCCGATCACGAGAGGGTTGAACTCCCCGGCGGTCAGCGTCTGAGCAGAGGTCTGGCCATCCGTGTCCTGAACGGCCGGGAGGTCGGTGCTCGTCGTGTTCTGGACGGACAGCGTGACCAGGCCGGAGTCGTCGTAGACGCTCACGGAGATGGTCCCGTCGGGCGACGCGATCAGCGGCAGCGGATTGTCGACGTTGTTGGCGGCGGTCACGACCGCGTACCCGGAGACGACGTTGCCGGCGCCCTGGACGAATGCGTCTGCGGTCTTGCCGCCGAGCTCAGTCGAGTTCGCGGCGGTCCCGCCCTTGGCGAGGAAGCTGCCGTTGGCCGCAGCGGGCGTGAGGAACTCGGCGCCGGCCGCGGCCGTCGTCAGGAAGGTCTTGTCGAGTTTCTGCGCGGTGTCGTATTTCTCGAACTTCTGGTAGATCTGCGCAACGGCGGTATCGAGCTTCGCGTCGAACTTCGCAAACGTGTTTTCGATCTTCTGAAAGGCCGTCCGGGTCGCGCCGGTGATCCCGTCGAGCTTCAGGAACGCGTCGAACGCGGCGGGGCTCGCCGTCACCTGATCGGCGGTCAGCTCCGCGTGGGTCGTCGAGTCCGCGCGGTCGGTCACGCCTGCCACCAGCGCGAGAATCGCCAGGGTCAGGCCGGCCCTGGCCTTGGTCAGGCGAAACTTGATCTGCTCGGCCATCGATTTCCTCCCTTTAGTTGCTCTTAAGGTGAAGTCTCCCGCACCGCGAAGCCGATCACAAGGGCGGCTACAGATCGGCAGGTGTGCCGGCGCCCGCCTGGATCTGACGCATGATCGCCTGGGCACTGACTCGCAGGAGCCCCCGATCCGCCCGCAGCAGCGTGCCGATCGTGACCGTGACGAGGACCGACTCGGCGGCGCTGTGAAGCGCGAACGAGGTCGCTGCGCGAGCCGGCTGATACCGGGCGCCGTCACCGAGCACGATGTTCGTCCCTGGTTCGTTGTGGTGACTTGGTTGCACCTGCAGCTCGGCCCTGCTGAGCTTGCGCACGATCGTCCGCAGCGTGTCGCCGGCCACCACGACGTCCAGCCGGAACAGGCGTGGAGCGAGGATCAGCGTCGCCCTGGTGTCGCGCTCCAGGTCCTTCGTGCACGAGATCGCGAACGACCGCGCGCCGCTGCTCTGCAGCGCTGTCACCAGTTGGCGGTGCACGGTCGCTCAGGTCCCCCGCGGGCCGATCGCCTGCCCGAGAAACGAGACCGCGGCGCTCGAATCGGTCACCGGCTCGGCGCTGACGAACAGCGAAACCACGCCGCCCGCCTGCGCACCGGCCGTCGCGAACGCCTCCCGCGGGATCGGCCCGATCTGGACCTGTACGGCGCAGTCCGCGTCTTGGACCGACCCGAGCGTGATCTTTGTCGCGCCGGGCGCGAGGCTGAGTTGCTGCTCAAGACCGTCGGCGTGCTGGACGGCGACGAGGCTGACGGCGGCGTTGTTGACGAGACTCAGATACCGCAGTGTCGCCGGCGGGGAACCGGTCGCCTCGACGCCGACGCGCAGGACGATGCCGCGATCGTGAGTGCTGAGCAGTTCGAGTTCGCCGCCCGCCGCGGACACCGCGACCGCCCCCGCGATGTGCACGGCGTCAGCGTCGCCTTCGCCGGGTGTGCGCGCGGTCGATCCCGGGGTCATGATCGACGCTCGAGCACGATCACGCTCCAGCCGTGCAGATCGTCGTTGCGGTCGACCTCGAGGCCGGCAGCGGCGTACGCCTCGATCAGTGCCGGTGCGTCGCGGGGCCCGAAGCCGCTGATCACACCCCAGCTCGCCTCAAGCATCGCCGGTGCGGCGGCAACGACGGCGTGGACAGGCGCGGGCATGTTCGCGACGAACCCGTCCGCGACCGGCGGAGCGTGCTGAACCAGGTCAGCGACCTCGACCTCCACCTGCACGCCGTTTCGCGCCGCGTTGCCACGCGCCGACTCGGCACTGCCCGGGATCAGCTCGATCCCGGTCACCGGCGCCCAGCCGAGCTTCGCCGCCAGAATCGCGATCACACCCGAGCCGCAGCCGAGGTCGGCAAACGCCCCCAGCGGCGGGGCCGACAGCATCAGCTCGAGGATCGTGCGGGTTGTCGGGTGAGCGCCGCTTCCGAACGCCAGATCGTCGGCGAGTGACACATCGATCAGGCCAGGACCGGCCGGCGGTGCCCAGTCGGGGCGCACGACCAGGCGCTGTGCGACAACCTCCGGCACGTAGTCGGCGAGCCGGCGCTCCCGCCAGTCGTCGGGAACCTGACGCTCTGTCAGCGTCTCGCGCCAGGGGCGTACGAGCCGCTCCACCTCGGCGATCGGCGGCAGACCCGCACCGCGCATCCGCAGCTCCACGTCCTTGCCGGCGGGTAGTTCCTGCACGCCGGCGGGCACGATCAGCAGCAGCCTGTCGAGCACCTCCTCAAGGCGGCCGGCCGGCACCCGCACGATGATCTCACGCATCCGCCGGCCGGTCTCAGTGGAGCATCGACGCGGGCAGCGACGCCCAGATGAAGTAGGCGGCGACGACCGTGAAGATCGCCGCGTCGAGGCGATCCAGGGCGCCGCCGTGCGCGCCGAACAGCGTGCCGGCGTCCTTGGCGCCCGCGTCGCGTTTGACCAGCGACTCGAACAGGTCGCCGATCGGTCCCAGGACCGCGATCGCAACGCCCAGGATCAGCGCATCGCCGTGTGTGAGGTACGACTGATACAGACCCGCGATGAACACCGAGACGATCGCCACCAGCATCCCGCAGAACAGGCCCTCGACGGTCTTGTTGGGCGAAATGTCGATCGCCAGCGGCCGCCGGCCGAACAGCCGGCCGCCGAAGTACGCCCCCGTATCGCCGAGAAAGGTCCCGACCATCACGTCGATCAGGATCCCGTTGCCGTGATTGAGCTCACGCAGCAGGACCGCACACGCGAATGCGAAGCCGATCCAGTAGATGCCGAGCAGGGTGCCGGCGATCGAGACCGAGGCGCCGCCCTGCTGCCCACGCGCGGCGACGGCCAGGAACAGCACCGGAACGGCAATCAGCGCGACCTCGAGCACCTCCCGCTCGTTCCCGTATCGGCCGGCGATGCACATCCCGACGAGCGCGAGGAAGCCGATGATCGAGACAGGCTTCCAGCGGGCAAGCAGGTGGTAGAGCTCGCTCATGCATGCGCAACCGAGCACCGCCATCAGGATCGCCCACGCCAACCCGCCGATGTCGACGAACACGATCGCGACGATCACGGCAGGGACTGCCACCGCAACCCGCGCAAGCAGATCGGAGCGCCCGCGCCGGCGAGGCGCTCGTCGGGCGGCCGGCATCATCTGCCTCCGAACCGCCGGCGGCGGGCGGCGAACTCGTCCAGGCTCCCGGCGAATGCCTCGCGGGAGAAGTCGGGCCAGAGCTCATCACGGAAGACGAGCTCTGAGTAGGCGGACTGCCACATCAGGTAGTTGGAGAGGCGCTGCTCACCGCTCGTCCGAATGATCAGGTCGGGGTCGTGCATGTCCGGCGCGTACAGGTGCCTGCGGAACTCCTCCTCATCGCCGCCTGCGAATGTCCTGGCGGCATCGAGGATCTCGGCTCTGCCGCCGTAGTTGAACGCGACGAACAGTGTGATCCGGTCGTTGGCGGCGGTCACCGATTCAGCCCACTCCATCCGCTCGATCAGCGCCCGCGGCACCGGCGGACTGCGCCGGCCGATGAAGCGCATGCGGACCCCCTCGGCATCCAGCTCCGGCGTCTCGGCCTCGACCCGGCGCCGGAACATTCGCATCAGCGCTGCGACCTCAGCCTTCGAGCGATTCCAGTTCTCGGTCGAGAACGAGTAGACGGTCAACTCACGGATGCCGAACTCGACCGCGTCCCGCAGCCGCTGCTTGACGACATCGGCGCCGGCCTCATGGCCGGCAACGGTCGACAACCCGCGCTGCTTGGCCCAGCGGCCGTTGCCGTCGGTGATGATCGCAACGTAACGTGCCTGCGAGACGTGGCCTTCACCGCCGGCCACGTCAGACCTCGAGGATCTCTTCTTCCTTGGTCTTCAGCAGCTCGTCGAGCTCCGCGATCCGGCCGTCGGTCAGCTTCTGCAGCTCGACCTCGGCGCGGTGCTCGTCGTCTGAACCCGTCTCGCCGGCCTCCTTCAGCTCGCGCAGGTCGTGCATCACGTCGCGGCGCACGTTGCGGATCGCGATCCGCCCCTCCTCGGCGATGTGCCGGACCACCTTGACCAGCTGTTTGCGCCGCTCCTCGTTGAGTTCCGGGACCACCAGGCGAATCAGCTTGCCGTCATTCGAGGGCGTCAGGCCGACGTCGGACTCGAGGATCGCACGCTCGATCGCCTTGAACGACCCCTTGTCGAAGGGCGCGATCGTCAGCAGCCGCGGCTCGGGCGCGCTGATCGTCGCGAGCTGCTTGAGTGAGGTGGCGGTTCCGTAGTAGTCGACCACGATCCGGTCCAGCAGTGCTGGACTGGCGCGGCCGGTGCGGACCGAGCCGAACTCGTGTCGCGTCGAGTCGACCGACTTGTGCATGCGCTCTCCTGCGTCCTCGAGCAGGTCGTCGATCAGTTCGCTCACGCTGTCTCTCGATTCATCGTCCTCACCAGCGTTCCCACGCGTTCTCCGGACACTATCTTGTCGATGTTGGTCCCGTCCGCCATGTTGAAGACGATTATCGGCAGGTTGTTGTCCATGCACAGCGCGAATGCCGTCGAGTCCATCACTGCGAGCCCGCGCGTCAGCGCGTCCTTGTGCGCGATCTCGGGAATGAACTCGGCGTTGGGGTCCTTCGCCGGGTCGGCGGTGTAGACCCCCTCTACGCCGTTCTTGGCCATCAGCACCACCTCGGCGTGAATCTCGGCAGCGCGCAGCGCCGCGGCCGTGTCGGTCGTGAAGAACGGGTTGCCGGTCCCGGCGGCGAAGATCACGATCCGTCGCTTCTCCAAATGCCGGATCGCCCGGCGGCGAATGTAGGCCTCGGCCACCTCCGAGATCGTCAGCGCCGACTGGACTCGGGTCGCGACCTGCGCCTTCTCGAGCGCATCCTGCAGAGCGAGCGCATTGAGGACCGTCGCGAGCATCCCCATGTAGTCGCCCGTCGCGCGATCCATTCCCTTTGCCGCAGCGGCGAGCCCTCGATAGATGTTGCCGCCGCCGACGACGATCGCCACCTCCACCCCACGCTCGTGCACATGGGCGATCTGGTCCGCGATCCGCCGCACCCGCTGCGGATCTGTCCCGTACTCGAGATCTCCCATCAGCGCCTCACCTGAGAGCTTGAGCAGCACCCGCCGGTAGACGGGTGCGCCCTGTGCGCTGGTAGAGCCGCCCTCCACCTTACGCCTAGCCGCCCACGGCGAAACGGGCGAAGCGCCTGATCACGATGTTCTCACGCGTCTCCACGGACAGCGCCGCACGCAGGTCCTCGATCGTCCTGCCCTCGTATTTGTCGGTGTTGACGTGCTTCTGACGCAGGAGCACCACCTCGTCAAGCCACTTGTCGACCTTGCCGGTGACGATCTTCTCACGGACGTTCTCAGGGCGGTCAGCGGCCTGCTCGGTTGCGATCCGCTCCTCGCGAGCGCGGTCCTCCGCCGGGATCTCCGCCTCGCTGATCGCCAGCGGCGCGGCGGCGGCGATGTGCAGCGCGAGGTCACGGGCGAACTCGACGAACTTGTCGTTACGGGCGACGAAGTCGGTCTGGCAGTTGACCTCGACCAGCACGCCGATCCTGTTGCCGGCGTGGATATAGCTCTGCACCGCGCCCTCGAGAGCCTCGGCGCCGGCCCGCTTTGCGGCCTGCGCTTCGCCGCGTGATCGCAGCAGCTCGATTGCGCGCTCAAGGTCGCCCTCGGACTCCGACAGTGCCTCTCGGCAGGCGAGGATTCCGGCTCCGGTGCGATCCCGCAGGGCCTTCACGTCCTTCGCAGCTGATCGCGCTCATGCCTTCTCCTCGGCGTCAGGGGCTGGGGTGGTCTCCTCCGCGGCTGCGTCGGCGGGCGTTGCCGCCGCAGCCGGGTCCGCCGCGATCTCCTCGGCCACGATTTCGTCGGCGGCCGCATCCGCGACAGCCTCGGCCACGACCTCTTCGGCGATCTCCTCAGCGACCTCGTCGGCAACCTCCTCAGCGACTGCTTCGTCAACCGCCTCGGCGAGAACCTCCTCGGCGACCTCTTCGGCAACCTCTTCTGCGATCTCCGCGGTGACCTCGGCGATCTCCTCTGCAACGATCGCTTCTGTGATCTCGGCGACCGCCTCCGCGACTTCCTCTTCGGTCACCTCGCCACCGGACTCCGCGACAGCCTCAGCGACGATCTCCTCGGCGATCTCCTCGGCGGCCTCGGTGACGGACTCAGCCATGCCGCCCTCGGCGAGAGCCTCGGCCACGATCTCCTCGGCGACCTCAGCGGCCACCTCGGTCACGGCCTCTGTTTCGGCGACCTCGGCGACGGCCTCCTGCACGGCCTCGGCGGCGGCAGCCTGCTCAGCCTCCAGCCTGGCGCGCTCCTCGGCCTCCTGGCGCGCGCGCTCCTCAGCTTCAAGCCTGGCCTGTTCCTCGGCCTCCTGGCGCGCGCGCTCCTCCGCCTCACGCCGCTCGCGTTCCTCGGCTTCACGACGCTCACGCTCCTGCCGTGCACGTTCCTCCTCGGCGCGGAAGACGCTGTGACCACCGGCCACCACATCGCCGATCGCACGGGTGATCGCGGCACAGGATCGGATCGCGTCGTCGTTGCCGGGAATCACGAAGTCGATCCCCTCCGGGTCGCAGTTCGTGTCGACCAGTCCGATGATCGGAATCCGCAGGCGCTGAGCCTCCTTGACCGCGATCGCCTCGGTCTTGAGGTCGATCACGAACACGGCGTCCGGCGGACGCTGCATGTTCTTGACGCCGCCGAGATTGGCGCGGAGCTTCTCCAGGTCGGCCAGAGCCGCCATCCGCTCACGGGTCGGAAGCAGCGCCAGCTGACCTTCGGTCTCGTAGCGCTCGAGGTCGTGCAGGCGCTTGATCCTCAATGAGATCGTCTGGAAATTGGTCAGCAGACCGCCGAGCCAGCGATGGTTGACATACGGCATGTCGGCCGACTCGGCGACGTCCTTGATCGCGTCGCGAGCCTGCTTCTTGGTGCCGACGAACATCACGGTTCCGCCGCGCCGCGCGATGTCCTCGGCGAAATTGCACGCGTTGTTGAGCAGCGCGTCGGTCTGGATCAGGTCGATGATGTAGATGCCGTCGCGCTCACCGAAGATGAACCGACGCATCTTCGGATTCCAGCGGCGCGTTTGGTGGCCGAAATGGACGCCGGCCTCCAGCAGCTCTTTGATGCCGATCTTGGCCACTGTCGTACTCCCTTGAATTTGATGAAAACGACCCCTGAACGCTTGCTCGCAAATCCGGTCAGCGACCGGGTCAGGGCGCGAGCCGCGCCCTCAGGGGATAGAGGTGGATTTGACGGTGAGTCTACGCGAGTCGCGCCTGCCGAGCCCTCGCCGGTCCACCGGGCGCTCTCGCTTCGTTCATCCGCCGGCGAGCCGGAGTGCCGCCCGAAGATCATCGGGCAACTCGCTCCGGAGGTCGAGCGCCGCGCCGGTGACGGGGTGCACGAACGCAAGCCGGGCCGCGTGCAGGAACTGCCGAGTCAGTCCGTAGCGCAGCGGTCCGCCGTACTGGGTATCGCCGCACACCGGATGGCCGATCGCGGCCATGTGCACCCGGATCTGATGGGTGCGCCCGGTGTCCAGCACGACCCGCAGGAGCGCTGCATCCGCGAACGCCTCGATCAGCTCGAAGTGGGTCCTCGCCTGCTTGGGCCCCTCGGAATCGATCGACATCAGCACTCGATCGCGTCGGCTGCGACCGATCGGCGCGTCGACCGTGCCCGATCTCGCCGGCGGCACGCCGGCGACCAAGGTCAGGTACTCGCGGCGCAGGGCACGCGTGGCGATCAGCTCCTTCAGCGCGCGGTGGACAGCTTCACTCTTGGCGATCACGAGCAGTCCCGAGGTGTCCCGGTCAAGCCGGTGGACGATGCCCGCCCGCCACGGATCCTCGCCGCCGGCGGCGCGTCCGGCGACCGCCTGCGCCAGCGTCCCGGTCCGGTGGCCGCGGCCGGGGTGCACGACCACGCCCGCCGGCTTGTCGACGACCATCAGGTGGGCGTCCTCGTAGACCACCTCGAATCGCGCCGGCACACCACTCTGCTCGGGGATCTCGATCGTCTCGGCGGCGACGGAGACCTCCTGCCCCGGGCTCACGAGCGCCCGTTTCACCACCACCCGACCGTCCAGGCGAACCAGGCCGGCATCGATCAGCCTGGCCGCCCTGGCACGTGAGCCGAGCGGTCCGGCGAGCAGTTGGTCAACCCGCGTGCCGCGATCGTCCTCACCCACTGTGAGCTCGAACGGCGGCTCGGCGCCAGCCACGCTCAGCGGCCCTTACCCGCCTCGATCACGACGATCAGCCCGATCATGCCGAACGTGATCGAGATGTCAGCGACATTGAACGCCGGCCAGTACGGAAGCTTGATGAAGTCGGTGACGGCGCCGAGCCGCACCCGGTCGATCAGGTTCCCGATCGCCCCGCCCAGCAGCATTCCGGCGGGCAGCCATAGCCACGGCAGCTGCGGTCGCCTGTACAGGTAGGCGATCAGCACGGCAAGCGCGATCGCGCCGAGCACGTAGACGGGCCAGCCGCCGCTGGAGAGGAAGCTGAAGGCAACACCGGGGTTGCTCCAATGCACGAGCTTGATCCCAGGCAGGACCTTGACGACCTGCTCCGGTCCGATCGACCTGATCACCAGGTGCTTGGTGAGCTGATCGGCCCCGACGACGAAGATCATCACCGCACCGGCACGCACAAATGCGCGCCGCCGCGCCGCGAGCGCGCTCCTCGCCGGAACGACCGCCATCGGCGCCGTCAACCGATCGATCGGATCGCGCTCACGAGCAGAGCCCGCACGATGTACAGAGCGATGATCGCGATCATCGGGCTGAGGTCGAACATGCCGATCGATGGGATGAACTTCCTGAAGATCCGCAGGTACGGCTCGCTGACGTCACGGAGAAAGCCGAGCACGGCGTCGATCCCGCGTGAGTAGCCCGGCCGGACACCGAACGCGAACAGCAGGTTCGAGAGGATGTAGACGATCAGCAGCAGGATGTAGACGTCGAACAGTGCACCGACGTAATTCGCCACGGCGTTCGCGATCGTCGCCTGCAGGAGCATCAACGCGCCGGCCCGGCCCCGTTGATGACCGCATCCATCGCATCCTGAAACGCGGGGCGCACGCCGGCCGCTTCCAGCGCCGCCAGCCCCCGCGCCGTCGACCCTCCGGGCGAGGTCACCTCGCGGCGCACCGTGAGCGTGTCGTAGCCGCGACAGGCGAGCAGCTCGGCCGTGCCCGTCATCGTCTCGGCGACGAGCCGAGCGGCGACCGTTGCGCCGAGCCCGTGGCGCACGGCGGCATCGACCTGCGACTCGACGAGCAGCGCCTGGTAGGCCGGACCGACACTCGTCAGCGACGATGCCGCACCGACCTGGCGCTCGGGCAGCCTGACGACGGAGCCCAGCCGCTCGAACAGGGCGATCACCTCGGCCTCGAGCGCCGGATCAACGGGCACAGCCTGATTCGGGCCGTTGGGCTCTGGGATCGTGTAACAGGTGACGCCGCGGCGCACCTCGACCGGAGTGTTCGGCATCAGGGCGAACACCGGCGTGTCCTTGTAGGCCTCCTGAACCCGGGCTCTCGGCGTGCCGGCCAGCACTGAGACGACGGCCTTGGCGGCGCCGGCGATCTCGGCTGCGACCGCGTTGAGCTGCGCCGGCTTGTGACAGAGCACCACCAGGTCGGCACGCTGCGCGACCTCGAGATTCGAGCTGAGCGCCTCGCCACCGAGTTCCTGCGCCAGCGCACGCGCCCGGCCGGAGCCACCGTCGGAGCACAGAACTGGATCGCCCCAGCCACGCGCCATCGCACGGGCCATGTTCCCAGCTCCGATCAGCCCGACTCTCATTCTGTGAAGGCTACCTCTGGCCAAGCGGAAACCGCTTGGCGAGCTAGGACTGGTTGAAGAAGCCCTTCTCCAGCAGCCGCGCTCGCTCCTCGGCGGACACCTCCACGTTCTGGGGTGTCAGCAGAAAGACCTTGTCGGCGACGCGCTGCATGCCGCCGTCGAGCGCGTACGTCAGGCCGCTGGCGAAGTCGATCAGACGCTTTGACAGATCGGTGTCCGCCCCCTGCAGATTCAGGATCACGGGGATCGTGTCCTTGAACTTGTCGGCCACATCCTGCACGTCGTTGAAGTTCTTCGGCGCGACAAAGTGCACCCGCACGTCGCCGCCCGGGGCACTGCGCCCGTTGGGGCGGCCGCTTGAGACCGGCCGCAGCGTGCTCGTACGATGGTCGCCCGGCTCGTCCGCGAAGATGTCGTCGAACTCGTCGCGGCGCCGGCGGGGCATGCGGCGCACGTTCGGGCGCTCGCGATATGTGTCCTGCATCTCAACCTCCGGCTCCGAATAGGGCTCCAGGTCCTCTTCGTACGCGTCGTCCTCGGCAAGGCCGAAGTAGACAAGCGTGCGATGCCATGTGTCACGGAATGCCATGATCGAGTGCAGGTTCGCGTCAGGCGCGGATTTCCCTGCCGTGATTATGGCGCGTGTGGCGCGTACAGGCTCTGTCCGAGGCGGATGATCGTCGCGCCCTCCTGCACCGCGACCAGGTAGTCCTGGCTGGTGCCCATCGAGAGTTCCGCGAGCGAGTGGCGCTCGGCCAGCTCTCTGAGCGCCGCGAAGTGGCGCCTGCTCTGCTCGGCCGAGGTGGCGAACGGAGGCATCGTCATCAGCCCCACCACCGGCACTGGACTGCGCTCCAGAAAGGCGGGCAGCTCGTCCGGTCCGATCCCGCTCTTGCCCTCCTCGCCGGCGACGTTCACCTCGACCAGGATCCGCGTCTGCGCGGTCCCGTGCCGCGCCAGCTGCGCCAGAGCCGAGTCGGTCGCGACCGAGTGGATATAGCGCACATGCGGCACGATCTCCTTTACCTTGCGGCTCTGGAGGGCACCGATGAAGTCCCACGTGAAGGTGCCGGGATAAGCGCTGGACTTGGCCACGAGGTCCTGCGCGCGGTTCTCGCCGAGCAGCGTCAGGCCGGCCCGGTCGAGCTCGCCGAGCTGCTCGAGCGCCACGTACTTGACCGCCGCGAGGATCTCAACGTGGCCTGCACGACCCGTGCCCTCGATCTCGGCGAGCACGCGCAGCAGGTTCGCGCGCACGACCGACGCCTTCAGATCCCGAATCAGATCAACCATGCGGTACCCGCCTGACGACCCGTCAGCCCGTGATCCCGGCGGTGCGAGAAGAACAGCCCCGGCGCGCAGCAGATCGTGCACAGCCCGACGTCGTGGACCTCTGTCACGCCTGCAGAGGCGAGCTGGTGCGAGGCGGCCGATTTGAGATCCGCATTGCCTCCGCCGGCCTCGGACGCTGCAACCGCACCGAGCGCAGCGTGGACCTCCTCGCCGACCTCATAGCAGCACACCCCGGCTCCCGGGCCGATCGCAGCCCGCAGCGGCCCCTCGGAGCCAAGCTCCCGCAGGGTCCGGACGCCCTCCCCGATCACGCCGGCCGCCAGCCCTCGCCAGCCGGCGTGCAGCATCGCGACGGCGCGCTCGCCGGCGACCGCGATCGGCAGGCAGTCAGCGGTCAGCACCAACGGAGCGACGCCGGGCGTCGCCGTCACATGCCCGTCGGCCTCGGTCAGGGGCGCGCCCGCGTCGGTGGCGGTGCTCGCGACGGCGACGCGCGTCCCGTGGACCTGCCGCCCGTATGCGAAGGCGACACCGAACCGCCGCGCGAGGGCAGCTCGGTTGGCCCGCACCGCCCCGGGGTCATCCTCGGTCATCAGACCGAGGTTGAAGCTGTCGTACGGTGCCCGCGAGTGACCACCGCGTCTGGTCGTGAACACGGCGCGCGCACCGGCAAGGTCGATCGCGATGTGATCACCGACAGCGTAGAACGGCGCTGGAATGTCCACAACCGCAGGCTATCCGCTGCCGCGCGCGGCTCGCAGCGCCACCGCCAGCTGGTGCTCCCGGTCCTCGCCACCACCATCGAGCGCAGCCGCCAGCGCAGCACGCAGGCCCGCCCCGATTGCCGGCCCCTGCGCGACGCCGGCCGCCAGCAGATCACCGCCATCGATCGCCAGCGAAACGTGACGCAGCGAGCTGAGCCAGCGCCGCGCCGGCTCGACGGCGCCGAGCGCACCCGCGAGTGCGACCGCCTCGACCCCGGCGCCGGCGACCGCCGTGCCGATCTCGGACGGGGCTGCGGCGGACTTCAGACCCTCCGCGATCGCCGGCGAGCCGGAGGCGGCGGCGAAGATCGCCTCACGTTCGGACGCCTCGAACGCCAGATCGTCCAGCAGCTTCAGGCGACGCGACCGCGGCACGCCGAGCCACGCCAGCGCGAGCGCCAGCAGATCGCCGCGCCCGTCCGCCGGCAGCAGCTCGAAGGCGGCCGCGGCCAGCTGAGCTTCGCTGGGACCGAGCCCCAGCCCGGGAGCGATCGCGCCGTCGATCCCGAGCGAGCGCAGCGCCAGCAGGGCGGCGATCGGATCGGCCTCCCGCGCCAGTGCGCGAAGCTCGTTGCCGAGCCGCGCGCCACTGACGGTGGTCAGTGCGCCGCCACTGACAGCCTCACGCGCCAGCGCGAGCGTCTCCGCTTCGATCGTGAAGCCGAGCCGCGCCTGATAGCGGGCGAGCCTCAGCAGCCTGGTCGGATCGTCGATGAAGCTCGCGTCGTGAAGCACCCGCAGGCGCTGCGCTTCGAGGTCTTCGACCGCGTTCGGAGCCGCGCTGACGGCGCCCCGGTGCGGGCCGCTGAGCGCCACGGCGATCGCGTTCACCGTGAAATCCCGGCGCAGCAGGTCCTCGCCGAGCGTGCCGGGCTCGACGTCGGGCAGCGCGCCCGGCCGTCCATAGCGCTCTCGCCTGGCCGACGCGATGTCGTAGCTGGCGCCGTCGACGGTCACCGTGATCGTCCCGAACCGGTCATGCCGGCGCTCCCGGCCGCCGAGCGCGGCGGCAGCCGCGGCGGCCGGTCCCTCGACCACCAGATCTAGATCTGACGGCGACCAGCCAAGGAGCAGATCCCGAACCGCGCCGCCGACCAGGTGCACGGCCGGCACGAACTCCGCGGGCAGCCGCGTCAGCAGTAGGGCGCCGTTTGGGAGTGCCCGCACCGCCTCGAGCAGGTCACGCTCACCAAGGTTCCTCATGGCTGTCATGATCGCGCCTGTCGTAGCATCGGCGCATGCCGAGCCCTCCTGCGCGGAAGGTTGCGCGGCGGCTCGCCGCCGTTGCCGCGATCCTGATCGTGATCGTCGCGGTTGCCGTGGTGGTCGTGATCCTCCACAAGCCGCACAACGTGTCGCATCCGAATGTGTCGTTCACGCCGCCGACGACGACGACCGTGGTGACGCCGCCGAAGAAGCCGCCGGTGATCGACAACTTCGTCTGGCCGCTGTACGGATACAGCCCCGCTCGAACGCGGGACTTCGTCGGAGATGCGGACCTCCATCCGCCGTTCCACGTCGGCTGGCGGTTCGGCGGCAACGCGCTGATCGAGTTCCCGCCGGTGATCTATCACCGCACGCTGTACTTCATGGACGATGGCGCGACCGTCAAGGCCGTCAACCTCGAGACCGGTCACGAGTTCTGGTATCGCCACCTCGGCACGCTCTCGGCGGCCTCCCCGGCGATCGACGCGGGTACCCAGATGCTGTTCGTGCCGGTCCTGTCCGTCAATCGGACGAGTCCCGGGAACGGCAGGTTCGCAGCGCTGTCGATGCGCACAGGGCACGTGATCTGGTCGATGCCGATCAGCTCCGGCAGCGAATCCTCGCCGATCGTCGCGCACGGTCTGGTGTACTTCGGCGACCAGGCCGGCAAGGTCTACGCACTCGACGCCGCCACCGGCGCGGTCCGCTGGACCTATCAGGCGGCCGGCTCGGTCAAGGGCGGTCTGGCGCTGGCAGGCGGGATCCTCTACTTCGGCGACTACGCCGGCCGCGTATACGCGCTGAACCCACAGACCGGGCATCAGATCTGGGCGGTCGGAACGAGCGGGTCGCAGTTCGGCTTCGGCAGCGGCAACTTCTACTCGACACCGGCGGTGGCGTTCGGACGCGTCTACCTCGGCAACACCGATGGCTTCGTGTACTCGTTCGCCGCGCGCACGGGCCAGCTCGCATGGTCGACTTCGACCGGGGCATATGTCTACGCGTCAGCGTCGGTCGCGGACGTCCCCGGGCTCGGGCCGACCGTGTTCGTCGGCTCCTACAACGGCGATTTCTATGCATTCAACGCGCAATCCGGCGCGATCCGATGGGCCCATCCGGCCGGCGGGCGAATCTCCGGCTCGTCAACCGTGGTCAACGACGTCGTCTACTACTCCGACCTCGGCTCGAAGACGACGACCGGCCTCGACGCCCGCACCGGCCGTCAGGTGTTCGCCTTTCCCGACGGCGCGTTCACCCCGGTGATCGCGGATCAGACGGCGCTGTTCCTCAGCGGCTACGATGTGATCTACCAGCTGCTGCCGAAAGGCCAGGGAGAGAAGGCCGGGTAGCCAAAGATGATATGATTTCCAGTCTATGCGTTGTCGTAGTGGAAGTCATTGTCAGCAACCGGCCATCAAGGGCCGTCGGTTCTGCGCGGACCACGCTGCCGAGCTCGATCGTATGCGTGAAGAGCTCAAGGATGCAGCGGCGGCCCGTATCGGTCGGGGCCGGCCCAAGCGGTCGTCAACATGCTGTCGTCCGGGCTGTTATGAGCCCCGTGTACCGCCCGCCGCGTACTGTGATTCGTGCTCGGCTGCTGGATACGTGGAAGAAGCCGCTTAACCGCGGCGCTCCTGCAGCGGACCTCAAATAACTGCATCTTTGCCCGATATCGGGCGGACCGCGATCCCTTCGCGCCCAAGGTAGCTTTTTACCTCGGCGATTGTGTGCTGCCCGTAATGGAAGATCGAGGCACACAGGACCGCGTCGGCGCCGGCGTGGAGCGCGGCTGCGAGGTGCGCCAGTTCGCCCGCGCCACCAGAGGCGATCACCGGCACGCGCACGGCGCCCGCGACAGCTCCGGTCAGGGCGATGTCGTAGCCGGCGCTGGTGCCGTCGCGGTCCATGCTCGTCAGCAGGATCTCCCCCGCCCCGCGCTGCGCGCCCTCGCGCGACCAGGCGACCGCGTCACGGCCGGTCGGTGTCCGTCCCCCGGCCAGGTAAGCCTCCCAGCCGCCGCCGGGCGTGGCCTTCGCATCGATCGCCAGAACCACACATTGTGCGCCGAAGTTCGCGGCCAGCTGATCGATCAGCTCGGGGCGCTCGAGGGCGGCGGAGTTCACCGAAATCTTGTCCGCGCCTGCGTCGAGCACCGCCTGCGCATCCTGCACCGAACGGATCCCGCCGCCGATCGTGAACGGGATGAAGACCTCGTCGGCCGCGTGACGGGCCAGTTGCACGACCGTCTCACGGCGGTCGGAGGTTGCGGTGATATCCAGCAGGATCAGCTCATCCGCACCCGCGGCGTCGTAGTGCGCGGCGAGCTCGACCGGGTCCCCGGCATCCCGGATGTCAATGAAGGAAACGCCCTTGACCACCCGGCCGCGGTCCACATCCAGGCACGGGATCACGCGCTTGTAATGCATCACTGTGGCCGGTCGAGCAGCGCCTGCGCCTCGCGCAGCGCGAACCGACGCTCATACAGCGCCTTGCCGACGATCACTCCGGTCAGGTTCACCTGCCGCAATGCCAGCAGCGCGGAGAGGTCTTCCAGCGATCCGATGCCGCCGGAGTAGATGAAGCTGCCGCGCGTCGCGGCGGCCATCTCCAGCGCACCATCGAGGTCGGGACCGTTGAGCATCCCGTCGCGCTCGATGCTCGAGTAGACGAAGCGCCTGACCCCCCGCGCGCCAAGACGCTCCACGACCGAGGTGACCGGGATCTGGGTCTGCTCGACCCAGCCGGCGGCCGCCAGCAGACCGCCGCGGGCGTCGACCGAGACGACGACGTGCTCGCCGTGTTCTGCGACCACCTGATCGAGGAAGTCGACGTCACGGAAGGCGGCCGTTCCGAGGATCACGCGCGTCACGCCGGCGTCGATCGCCGCGGCGACCGCCGAGGCGTCGCGCAGGCCGCCGCCAAGCTGGATCGGCACGTCGATCGCGGCGGCGATCCGTGCCACGTCAGGAAGGTTGGCGGGGGTCCCCGTTCGCGCTCCATCGAGATCGACGATGTGCAGCGACCGGGCGCCGGCGTCGACCCACCGTTTGGCGGCGTCCAGCGGATCGGCGTCATACACGGTCCGCTCGTCAAAGTCGCCCTGGACGAGGCGCACCGCCTTGCCGTCGAGGATGTCGATCGCCGGCAGCAGGATCACGGGCTCCGCCTCGCCGGTCCGGCGCCGAGCAGCCGACGCTCGCGTGCGGCCATCGCGACGAAGCTCGAGAGCATCACGAGCCCATCGGTCGAGGACTTCTCCGGGTGGAACTGGACGCCGAGCACCGAACCGTGCGCGACGATCGTCGCGAACCGCTCGCCGTACTCCGCCGTCGCGACTACGTCCGCCGGATCAGTCGGCCGGGCCGCGAACGTGTGCACGTGGTAGAAGGGCCGGCCGGGAAGCGGCAGGTCGGCCGTCAGGACGCAGTCGCGGTCGAAGCGCACCTCGTTCCAGCCGATGTGCGGAAGCCGCAGCGTCCCGGCCCGCAGCGTGACCACGTCGCCGGCGATCAACCCCAGGCCGTCCGTCGGTTCAAGCTCGGTCGAGTGCTCGAACAGCAGCTGCATGCCCAGGCAGATGCCGAGGATCGGGGTGCCGTGCGCGGCGCGCTCGTGGAGCAGCTGATCGAGGCCGAGCGCCCGGAGCCGGCGCATCCCGCTGGGAAACGCGCCGACGCCCGGCAGCACGAGCGCATCGGCGCCGCGAAGCTGGTGATGGTCGTCGGAGACGATCACGCGGGCGCCGACGTGCTCGAGCGCCTTCTCCACCGAACGCCGGTTGCCCATTCCGTAGTCGATCACCGCGATCGTCGCCGCAGCGCCCTGTCGTTCCGCGGCGACGCTCACGTCAGCGTTCCCTTGGTGCTCGGCACTCCGTGGGCGCCGGGATCGAGCGACACCGCGGCGCGCAGCGCAACCGCCAGCGCCTTGAAGATCGCCTCGAACACGTGGTGGACGTTCGTGCCGGCCTGCACGACGACATGCAGCGTCAGCTTCGCGTTCGCCGCCAGCGCACGGAGGAACTCCTCGGTCAGCTCATGATCGTAGTTGCCGATCGCACCGGGCGGCAGCTGCGCTTCGAACACCAGCATTCCTCGCCCTGAGACGTCGACCGCGCAGGCGGCGCGCGCCTCATCCATCGGCACCGTCGCATCCCCATAGCGGGCGATCCCGGATCGATCACCGAGCGCCGCATCGAGTGCCTGGCCGATGCAGATGCCGGCATCCTCAACCGTGTGATGCGCGCCGGTCTGCAGGTCGCCGACGGCGTTGACGGTCAGATCGAGCCGGCCGTGGCGGGCGAGCAGATCGAGCATGTGATCGAGGAAACCGACGCCCGTCTCACGCGTGCCACCGCCGGTGCCGTCAAGCGTCAGACTGACGTGGATGCTGGTCTCGTTGGTCGCGCGATCGATCTGAGCGGTTCTCGGCATCGCGTCAATCATCGCTGATCCGCGCCTCCATCGACCTCGCGTGGAGCTCGAAGCCCTCGGCGCGGGCGACCGGCGCCGCCAGCCGGGCAAGCCTCGAGCCATCGGCAATCCTGACCTCCGTGAAGCTGCGCCGGAACTGCGAGGCCGACAGCGCCGATCCGAACCGGGCCGCACCGCCTGTCGGCAGGACGTGGTTTGAGCCGGCGATGTAGTCACCGAAGGCCGTCCCGGATGCGGGACCGACGAACAGGCAGCCGGCCCGGGTGATCCGATCTGCGAGCTCTTCGGCCAGCGGGCCGATGAGCTCGAGGTGCTCCGGTGCAAATGCCTGTGCGAACGCGAGCGCCTCCTGGAGCGACGCGGCGTGCACAAGCCTGAATACCGCTCCGGTCTCCCTCGCCCCCGCGAGGCGCTTCTGCAGCTCGCCCAGCAGGGCTTCAGAGGTGCTGACGCCGACCACCAGCGTTCCGTGCCCGTGCTCACCCTGCGCGAGCAGGTCAAGCGCGATCGGCGCCGGATCCGATCCCTCGTCGGCGATCACGAGCAGATCGCTCGGGCCCGCGAACGAATCGATCCCGACGACACCTGAGAGCTGCCGTTTCGCCTCCTGCACGTACAGGTTGCCAGGGCCGACGATCACGTCCACGGGCGCGACCGTCTCGGTGCCGAGGGCGAGCGCCGCGATCGCCTGTGCGCCACCCATCCGGTAGACCTCGCCGGCACCGGTCAGCCGGCACGCCGAGAGCACCACCGGGTCCACGCCGTCGGCGTTCGGCGGTGAGCAGACCGCAACCTCCCCCACCCCGGCCGCGCGCGCGGTGACGACTCCCATCACGACCGTGCTCGGATATGGCGCGCGACCGCCGGGAACGTACACGGCGGCGCGCTGCACGGGCGCTTCGCGCAGGACCACGCGGTGATCGTCGAACTCGACGCTGCGATCGGTCCGCAGGCCGGCCTGCGCCACCTGCCGCACGTGTTCGATCGCGGACTGCAGCCCGATCCGGACCGGCGGATCCAGCGCTTCCAGCGCACGGTCAAGCTCGTCGTCGGTGACCCGCAGCGGCGGCGGCGGCGCACCGGCGGTGTCAAGCCTCCGGGTCAGGCGCGAGACCGCGCCGTCGCCGTCGGAGCGGACCTCGGCGATGATCCCGGCGACCGTGTCCGACACCGAATCGCCGGCCGGCACCAGGCGGCGGATCGCGGCTGCCAGCAACTCGGGCTCGCCGTCGATCGACAGCGGCTCAGACACCGTCGATCCGCTCCAGCAGCGCGTCGATCGCCCGCGCCTTCAGCGTGTCGGCGGCCGGGTTGACGATCAGCCGCGCGGTGCAGACGGCGATCTCCTCGCGGATCACGAGGTTGTTCTCACGCAGCGTGTTGCCGGTCGCGGTCAGATCGACGATCGCGTCGGCGAGACCCGTCAGCGGCGCCAGTTCGACGGAGCCCTTGACCTCGACGATCTCGGCCTGACGGCCGGTCGAGAGAAAGTACTCGGTCGCGATCCGCGGATACTTGGTTGCGATCCGAACGACGCCGAGACGCCGCAGCGCGTCGGCCGCCCGGTCCTCGCCGGCGACCGAGGCCAGCACCATCACGCACCGTCCGTAGCCGAGATCGACCAACTCGTGGACCGCGCGCTCCGGCTGTTCCAACAGCACGTCCTTGCCGGTGATGCCGAGGTCGGCGGCGCCCGCCCCGACGTAGGTCGGCACGTCGCTGGGGCGCATCGTGACGATGCCCGACTCCTCGAACAGCAGCTTTCTGTCGTTCACGCGCACCTCTGCGGTGTCGAGGCCGAGTCGATCGAGCAGATCGAGCGTCTCGGTCAACAGCGCACCACGCGGCACCGCGATCCGCAGCTCAGCCACGCCCACGCTCCTCCCCCATCAAGGCGACGTGCAGCAGTTCGACCGCCAGCCCGAAGCCGACCGCGGGCATCGGCCGGCCGAAGTGCCCGAGCAGGTCGTCGTACTGGCCGCCGCCGCCGATCGGGACGCCGTGGGCGGGGTCGTAAACCTGGAAGACGGCCCCCGTGTAGTAGCCGAGGCTGCGGACCAGGCCGAAGTCGAAGATCACGCGCTCGGCGACGGCCGGCTCCAGCAGCGCGTACACCTCACGCAGCCCGGCTCCGGCACTCTGAAGCGGACCGCTCGCGCGCTCCAGGACCTCGGGGCCGCCCCGCATCCGCGGCACTGCAAGCAACAGCTCGGCGTCTGCCGCGTTCAGCTTCAGGTCGTGCAGCTCACGCTGCGCACCGACGAAATCGCCGCCGGCGAGCTCGGTCAGGATCCGCTCTCGCTGTGGCTCCTGCACGCCATGTGCCGCCAGCAGTGCCGGATACAGCGAGACGTCGCCGAGCCCGACGCGGAAGTTCTCAAGGCCCGCGGCTCGCAGCGAATCACACAGGACCGTCAACACCTCCGCGGTCCCGTGCGGGGCACCTTGGCCGATCAGCTCGACGCCGGCCTGCAGGAACTCGCGTGACTGGCCGCGCTTGGGCTGAACCTGCCGGTAGGCATGCGCGACGTAGGAGAACCGCAGCGGCAGCGGCGCGGATGCGTAGCGGTTGGCGACCAGGCGTGCGATCGGGATCGTCATGTCGGAACGCAGCACCAGCACGTTGCCGTGCTCGTCGAACAACCGGTACACCGGGCTCGGAGCTGAGGGGTCGCGCTCGAATGTGCCCTCGTACTCGAGCGCCGGCGTGTAAACCTCGCCGTAGCCGGCCTGCTCGAAGACGCCGCGGATCCTGTCGGTCATCGCCCGCAGCTCGCGCATCTCGTCGGGCAGCACGTCACGGGTTCCGCTGGGGATGCGGTCGGTCATACCCGACAGAGAATCAGAAGCGGGCGACTCAGACGCGGGCGGGCACGTCATCGACGCGCGTGATCTTCGCGCCGAGTGCACGCAACCGTTCGTCGATCCGCTCGTAACCGCGGTCGATCTGGCGGATGTTGCCGATCTCGGTGACACCGTCGGCGCACAGCGCGGCGATCAGCATCGCCATGCCGGCACGGATGTCTGGTGATTCGACCCGCTCGCCGCGCAGCCGCCGAGGTCCGACGACGATCGCACGGTGAGGGTCACAGATCGTGATTGCGGCGCCCATCAGCTGGAGCTTGTCGGTGAAGAACAGGCGGTTCTCGAACATCCACTCGTGGATGATCACCGAACCCTCGGCCTGGGTCGCGAGCGCAAGCGCGATGCTGGTCAGATCGGCCGGAAACGCCGGCCACGGCCCATCCTGGACCTTCGGCGTGTGGTCGCCGGCGTCGTTTCGGATCTTCAGCACCTGTCCACCCGGAACGATCACGTTCTTCCCGTGCAATTCGCTGCGCAGACCGAGGCGCTCGAACACGAGCCGGATCATCCGGAGATCCTCCGGGAAGGTGTCCTTGATCGTCAGCTCACCGCCGGTGACCCCCGCCAGCGCCATGAACGAGCCGATCTCGATGTGGTCCGGGGCGATGTCATGAGTGCAGCCGCGCAGCTGCGCGGTGCCGTGCACGGTCATCACGTTCGAGCCGATGCCGTCGATCGGAGCGCCCATCGAGCTGAGCATCCGCGCGAGGTCCTGGACGTGCGGCTCCGATGCGGCGTTGCGGATCACGGTCGTGCCGCGCGTCAACGCCGCCGCCATCAGCGCATTCTCGGTCGCCATCACCGACGGCTCGTCCATCAGGAAGTCGCAGGGACGCAGGCCCAGCGGCGGCGCCTGCAGGTCGATATCGCGCTCGGCTCGGATCGTCGCGCCGAGTGCGCGAAAGGCGTCGAGGTGCGGGTCGAGCCGGCGACGGCCGATCACGTCGCCTCCCGGCGGCGGCATCAACGCCCGTCCGAAACGCCCGAGCAGCGGTCCGGCGAGCAGGAACGAGGCCCTGATCCGCTCGGCGAGATCGCGGTCGACGTCGGTGCGGTCGACCCCGGAGGCGTCCACGGCGACCTCACTGGGACCAATCCAGGTGACGCGAGCGCCGAGCGATTCGAGCAGGCCGACCATCGCGTCGACGTCGCTGATCCGCGGCACGTTGCGGAGGATCACCTCGTCGTCGGTCAGCAGGCACGCGGCCAGGATCGGCAGCGCGCCGTTCTTGTTGCCGGCCGGGGTGACCGTTCCTGAGAGCGGCACGCCGCCTTCGATGACAAATTTTTCCATTTTGGTTTCGAGCGGCTGCGCGTTCGCCCGGTGCTCTAGGGTAGCGACCATGTCGCCGGAGATTTCGCGCTCTGACGCCTGGACCCTGCTTTGTGAATGGACCGAGTCCGATTCACTTCGCCGCCACATGCTCGCCGTCGAGGCGGCGATGAGAGCCTACGCGCCCCGATTCGGGGGCGATGTCGAGCTATGGGGGCTGACGGGACTCATGCACGACCTCGACTATGAACGCTACCCGAACCTCGAGGATGGTCATCCGCGCTACGCGATGCGTGAGCTGGAGCAGCGCGGCTACCCGCCCGAGGTCGTCCGCGCGATCGCCTCGCACGCCGACTACCTGGGCGTCGAGCGGGTAACGCCGATGGAGAAGACCCTCTACGCCGTCGATGAGCTTTCCGGCTTCATCCTCGCCTGCGCCTACGTGCGCCCCGAGCGGCTGCACGGGATGACCGCCAAGTCAGTCAAGAAGAAGCTCAAGCAGCCGAGCTTCGCCGCCGCGGTCCACCGAGACGAGCTGCGCCGCGGAGCCGAGGAGCTGGGGGTCGATTTCGACGAGCACCTGGAGTTCGTGATCGCCGCCCTCGAGGCCCGCAGCGAAGAGCTTCTGCCTGGCTAGGAACTGGCGCGACCGGGTCCGATCCGGATGCGGGTCGGAAGATGACGCTTTTATGTTGCCGTTTTTCGCCCGCACCCTGTGAACCGTGGGCGGTGTGAGCCGTGGGCGGGCGTCACTGACACTGCGGGCAGTCGCCGCGCAGGATCACCTCGTGGTCCTTGGTGTCGAATCCGAGCCGCGCCGAGAGCTGGTCGATCGAAGCCTCGAGCGCGGCGTCGTGGAACGGCACCAGGGCCCCGCAGCGATCGCAGAAGAGATGGTGGTGGTGTTCGCCGGCGGGATCGACCAGCTCATATCGCGCGACGCCGTCGCCGATCTCCAGCGCCTTGACGAGGTTATGTTCCTGCAGCAGCTCCAGCACCCGATAGACGCTGGCGCGCCCGACGGGTCGCTGTCCTTCGTCTCCACGCCTGAGCGCGTCCTCGATCTCCAGGGCGCTGAGCGCGCAGCCCTGGCGTGAGAGCAGCTCGATCAGCTCGTCGCGGGCGGCCCCGCGGTGGTGCCCGGCCTGCGCCAGCACGCTGCGCGCGTGCGCCGCCCATTCGACGGGGTTCAGCGTCTCGCGGGCCGGGTTCAGCGCATCGTCTGCTCGCGCGGTCATCTGCATGAGGATAGCGTCGCTGCAGGCATGTTCAAGATTGAGACTCGGACTCACTCTATGTTATCCTCGTTGGGACCGCGGCCTCGACCCCACAGCGCGATCGCAACCAGCGACGTCGAGCGCGGGAGGCGCCCGATGAGAATCCACCACCGTTGCCAAATCGCCAAGCTGGTGGCCGTCACGATGCTCGTGCCGGCGATCGCGTTCGTGATCGCCGGCTGCGGTGTCAGCGTCGCCGAGACACATGTCGGCAAGGGACAGATCGCCGCGGTCGGCGCCGAGAACGAGTATGCGAACGTGATCTCGCAGATCGGCGGCAAGTACGTCGCCGTGACGGCGATCGAGAGCAACCCGAACATCGATCCGCATTCGTTCGAGGCCAGTCCGAGCGTCGCCGAGGCAGTCAGCAGCGCCAAGCTCGTCGTCCAGAACGGGCTCGGCTACGACACCTACATGAACAAGATCGAGTCTGCCTCGCCGAACTCGTCGCGCAAGGTGATCGACGTCCAGGCGCTGCTCGGCCTGCCGGACTCGACACCCAATCCTCACCTCTGGTACAAGCCGCAGACGATGCCGGCGGTCGCTGCCGCGCTGGTTGCAGACCTGTCCGCGCTGCAGCCGTCGCATGCCGCTTACTTCGCCGCCAACGCCGGCCGGTTCGATGCTTCGCTGGCGCCGTGGAAGGCGGCGCTGGCGCAGTTCGCCAAGCTGTACCCGCACACGCCTGTCGCCACGACCGAGCCGGTCGGCGACTACATGCTGCAGGCAGCCGGCACGGACAACCTGACGCCGTTCGGGCTGCAGGCCGACATCATGAACGGGGTCGATCCGGCGGCGCAGGACGTGAGCACTCAGGAGCGATCTGTTCTCCCAGCATCGGGTCAAGGTGTTCGTCTACAACCAGCAGGTCACCGATTCGCTGACGCAGTCGTTCCTATCCGACGCGAAGCGTTACGGGATTCCGGTCGTCGGCGTCTACGAGACGATGCCGGCGCCAGGCTACGACTACCAGTCGTGGATGCTGGCCGAGGTGGCGGCGCTGCGGCGCGCGGTCGCCCAGCATATTTCGACCACGAGGCTCGGATGAGCGCTGAGCGCCTGACAGCCCCGCCCGACGTCGATGCCCTGACGGTCTCCGGCGTCACCGTCGCGCTCGGCGGCCGAACCGTGCTCGATCGCGTCAGCTTCACGATCCGACGCGGCGAGTTCACCGGGCTGATCGGGTCCAACGGCGCCGGCAAGACGACGCTGTTCCGGGTAATCCTCGGCCTGCTGGCGCCGAGCGAGGGTCGGGTGTCATTCGAAGGCGGCGGGCGCGCCCACGGCGATGTCGGTTACGTGCCACAGAAGTTCCTGCTCGATCCCGACGTGCCGATGCGTGCCAGGGATCTCGTGTCGCTCGGGATCGACGGTCACCGGTTCGGGCTGCCGCGCCCGTCAAGGGCACGCCGCCGGCTGGTCGAGGAGATGCTCGATGCAGTCGACGCCGGGCGCTTCGCGGACGCTCGCGTGGGGCGCCTCTCCGGCGGTGAGCAGCAGCGGATCCTGATCGCGCACGCATTGATCAGCGATCCGAAGGTGCTTCTGCTCGACGAACCGCTCGCCAACCTCGATCTGCGAAGCGCCCAGGAGGTCGTGGGGCTCGTCTCGAGGATCGCCCGAGAGCGGCAGATCGCCGTCCTGATCTCGGCCCACGAGATGAACCCGCTGCTTCCGGTGATGGACAGGATCGTGTACCTCGAAGCGGGCCGTGCGGCCAGCGGCACCACCGACGAGGTCGTGCGTTCCGACGTGCTCAGCGATCTGTACGGGCATCACGTCGACGTGCTCCGCGTCCACGGCCGCGTGATCGTCGTCGCCGCGACCGGAGACGAGGCCCGCGCACGCCGTGAGCACACCGGCGATCACCCCGCCGTCGAGATCGTCTAGGGGTGTCGATGAGCGACGTGTTGAGGGCGATCGTCGAGCCGGGCTTCTTCTCGAGCTCTCTGGTGCAACTGGCGATCGTTGTCGGTGGTTTCGTGGCGCTCGTGGCGGGCGCGGTCGGTGTCTTCACCGTGATCCGCGGTCAGGCGTTTGCGGGCGAGGCGCTCGGTGATATGGGCGCGGCCGGCGGTGCCAGCGCCTACCTGATCGGGATCCCATCGCTGTGGGGCTTCGTCGGGATGGCCGTGGGCGCGGCGGGCGCGATGGAGCTGGTCGGGATCCAGCGACCGCGCGGCCGGGACCTCGCGACCGGCATCGTCCTCGGGGCCGGGTTCGGGCTCGCGGCGCTGTTCCTGTATCTGGGCACCATCTACGACAACTCGAGCGGAGCGACGATCTCGATCCTGTTCGGGTCGATCTTGACTCTCGACCCAAGCGTGCTGCCGCTGGTGCTGGCCTTCGGGGCGATCGTGCTGGTGATCCTCGGGTGGCTGTACCGGCCGCTGCTGCTCAGCTCGATCAGCCCCGAGCTGGCCGCGGCTAAACGGATCCCGGTGAGGCTGGTCGGCGCCATGTACCTGATCGCGATGGCCGTCGCGGTCGCGCTGTGCGCCCTGACGATCGGCGCGATCCTCAGCACCGCACTGCTGATCGGGCCGGCAGCCGCGGCATTGCGGCTGACGACCCGCCCCGGCCGCGCGGTTGCCACCGCGGCGCTGCTCGGCATCGGCGCCACCTGGTTGGGGATCCTGCTCGCCTACGACAGCTACTACTGGCCGCCCGTCCATCCGGAATCGCCGCTGACGATCCATCAGCCATGGCCGGTGAGCTTCTTCGTCGTCACGCTCGTGCTGATCGCCTACGTGCTCGCCGGGCTGCGCGGACGAAGGAACTGACGGCAATGTTCTCGGCCTTCATGGTCAACGCCTGGCTGGGGGCGACGATGGTCGCGGTTGTCGGCGGCGCGGTCGGATTCTTCATCGTCCTGCGCGGCGCGGCATTCGTGGCTCATGCGATCCCGAACGGCTCGTTCGCGGGTGCGGCTGCGGCGAGCCTGCTCTCGATCAGCACGCTGATCGGTCTCGGCGTGTTCGCGGTCGCAGGTGCGCTGTCGATCGGCCTGCTCGGCCGCAGGGGCCGGCACGACGTGGCAACGGCGCTGACACTCGTGTTCATGCTCGGACTCGGGGCGCTGTTCCTCAGCTTCAGCTCGGAGTACGTGTCCGAGATCTTCTACGCTGCTGTTCGGCGAGATCCTCGGGATCTCGTCAAATGAGCTGCTGCCGACGGCGCTGCTGGCGATTGTCTGCCTGGCGACGCTGGCGACCCTGTACCGTCCGCTGCTCGTGTCCTCGGTCGTGCCGGAGGCAGGTCAGGCACGCGGCATCAGCCTGCTGGGGCTTGAGCTCGGTTTCCTGCTCGTGGTCGCCCTCGCCACGACGATGACCGTCCCGGTCGTCGGGACGGCGCTGATCTTCAGTCTGATGATTGGACCGCCGGCCGCGGCGAGAGCGTTCACGGCTCGCCCGCACGTCGCGATCGCGCTATCGGTCGGGATCGCGCTGGCCGTGGTCTGGTGCGCAATCGCGCTCTCGTACGAGAGCAACTGGCCCGTCGGCTTCTTCGTCGGCGCGCTCAGCGCGACCTCCTATGCTTTTGCGCGAACATGGTCCTCAGCGGCGGGTCGTCGGCAGGCCCGGCTGATCACCGATCGTCGTTAGCAGAGCCCGAACGACCTGAAATGCGCAACCGACCCCAACCGACACGATGCTGAAACTGACTCGCTGGTGCATCCGCCACCGCCGAACCGTGTTCCTCCTGTGGGTCGCGATCGCGGTGATCACGACCGTCGTCGCCGGAGCCGTGGGCCGCGCGTACCAGACGAACTTCAGCCTGCCGGGCACTGAGACCCAGCGGGCATACGACCTGCTCAACAACGAGTTCAAGTCCGCCAGCGGCGACGTCGACACGATCGCGTTCCACGTCTCGAACGGCACGATCGACTCGCCGGCCGTCCGCTCGGAGATCAGCTCGTTGCTGACTCGTGTTGAGCGCGCGCCCGGGGTGGTGGACGTGATCAGCCCCTACACCCCACGCGGCGCACTGCAGGTCGCACCCGACCGGAAGACCGCGTTTGCGACCGTCAACTACTCAAAGCCGGCGTCGAAACTGCCGACCGCCACCGGGTCAACCGTGCTGGATGAGATCGCCAAGGTCCACGTGCCAGGTCTGACGGTCGCCGCCGGCGGGCAGGTGATCGAGAACGCCGAAGGGTTCAGCATCGGACCGGCGACGACGGTCGGCGTGATCGCGGCGCTCGTGATCCTCCTGATCACGTTCGGTTCGCTGACAGCCGCGGGCATGCCGCTGATCACGGCCGGATTCGGACTCACCACCGGCGTCGCGCTGATCGGCCTGGCAACGCACATCACCAGCATGTCGAACGTCGCTCCCGAACTGGCGCTGATGATCGGCCTCGGCGTCGGAATCGACTACGCGCTGTTCATAGTCACCCGCTTCCGTGAGTCGTTCCTCGCGCTCGGCGACGTCGAGGCGTCGGTGCTGCAGGCGATGGACACCTCGGGTAGGGCGATCCTGCTGGCCGGCACCACGGTTGTGATCGCGCTGCTCGGCATGTTCGCGACCGCCGTCCCGTTCATGTACGGGCTCTCGATCGCATCAGTCCTGGCGGTCCTGTTCACCCTGCTCGCCTCGTTGACGGTGCTCCCGGCGATGCTCTCACGTTTCGGAGATCGCGTCGTGGAGCGGCGGCATCGGCGTGGCTCGAAGGCGGGCCGCGCAAGTGCGCGACCGGCGCAGGACGGCAGCGCTCCAGCGGCGCGGGAGGACGGCGTGCGAGCTGACGGCAAGCAGGACGGCGGACCGGCAGACGGCGCGCAGGACGGCGGGCCGGCAGACGGCGCGCAGGACGGCGGACCGGCAGACGGCGCGGTACCGAGATCTCGGTGGCGCGAGTGGAGCGAGACGGTGCAGGCGCACCCATGGCCGCTGGCTGCAGCGTCGCTGGCCCTGATGCTCGTGTTGCTGGTGCCCGTGTTCGGTATGCGCCTGGACACGAGCGACGCCGGCAACGACCCATCGTCGACCAGCACCCGCCACGCGTTCGACATGCTCGCGGCGGGCTTCGGCCCGGGCTTCAACGGCCCGTTGCTGCTCGTCACCGAGCTGCACGCAGCCGTCACAGGCCAAGGCACTGCCCGAGCTTCGCGCTGCCGTGAGCAAACGACCGGATGTGGTCGCGGTCACGCCGCCACGGATCTCGCCGTCCGGGAAGGTCGCGGTGATGGAGGTCTACCCGGCGTCGGCGCCTCAGGCGCAGGCAACCGTCTCGCTCGTCAACGACCTCCGGAGCAACGTTGCCCCCGGGTTCGATGCGCGCAGCGGTGCGACGCTGCTGGTCGGTGGGTTCACCGCCGGCTCGATCGACTTCTCGAACGTGCTCGCCAGCAAGCTGCCGCTGTTCATCGGGATCGTGATCGTGCTCTCGGCACTTCTGCTGCTCGTGATCTTCCGATCGTTGCTGATCCCCGTGCAGGCCGCGGTGATGAACCTGCTGAGCATCGGCGGCGCGCTGGGTGTGACCGTCGCGGTCTTTCAGAACGGCTGGCTGGGCGGGCTGCTCGGCGTGCAACCAGGCCCGATCGAGCCGTGGGTACCGGTGCTGATGTTCGCCGTCGTGTTCGGGCTGTCGATGGACTACGAGGTCTTCCTCGTGTCGCGCGTTCGCGAGGAGTGGGTGCGCAGGCGCAACGCCTCCGCCGCGGTCGCCGACGGGATCGCCTACACCGGGCGGGTGATCAGCGCCGCTGCCGCGATCATGGTCTGCGTGTTCCTGTCGTTCATGCTGGGCGACGAGCGCACGATCAAGGAGTTTGGATTCGGCCTCGCGGTGGCGGTCTTCCTCGATGCGATCGTCGTCCGCTGTGTGATGCTCCCGGCCGTGCTCGAGCTCCTCGGAACCGCGACCTGGCGCCTGCCGCGGTGGCTCGATGATCTGCTTCCGAACGTCAACATCGAGGGCTCGGCAGCCCGGGCGGATGCGCTCGAGGCGTTGGCATCCGACCGGCAGCTTGAGCAGTTGGACCGAGTCGGTTGAGCACCCCCGTCAAGATCGTCGTGCTCGACGGCGACGAAACCGGTCAGGAATTGCTCGAGCAGTCGATCCGCGTCCTTGACTCCTCGCTCCTGGGATTCGACGTCGAGCTGACGCACTTTGATCTGTCGCTCGCCAACCGCAGGGCGACCGACAACGTGGTGGTGCAGGAGGCGGCGGTCGAGATGCGTGAGTGCGGGCTCGGACTGAAGGCTGCCACGATCACACCGGAGGGCAAGGATGACGTCGGCTCGCCCAACCGCCTCGTGCGCGAGGCGATCGGCGGCAAGGTGATCGTCCGCACCGGGCGCCGTCTGCCGGGCGTGACGCCGATCGCCGGTGTGCACCATCCGATCTCGGTCGTGCGGATGGCCGTGGAGGATGCCTATGGCGCGAAGCAGTGGCGTGAGGGCGAGCCCGGCGCCGATGATGAGGTCGCCTACCGCACCGAGCACGTGACCCGCTCGACCTGCCGGGCTGTCGCCGAATACGCATTCCGCACCGCCACGTTGATGGGCGCACGCGTCTACGGCGGCCCCAAGTGGACCGTGTCGCCGATCTACGAGGGGATGCTCAAGGAGGAGCTCGATGCCGCCGCCGCTCGTCATCCTGAAATCGAGTACCGCCCGGTGCTGATCGACGCGACGTATGCCGGCCTCCTGTCCGGCGCCACCGACACGGCGCTCGTGATCCCGGCGCTGAACCGGGATGGGGACTGCCTCTCGGACCTTGTGTTGCCGATGTTCGGCTCGATCGCCGGCGCCGAGTCGATTCTGCTCGCATTCGACTCCGCGTACGACATCACCTGCGCGATGGCCGAGGCTCCGCACGGCACAGCCCCCGCGCTCCAGGGCAAGGACATCGCCAACCCGCTCGCGATGATCCTCGCATGCGGCGCGGTGATGCACCAGGCGGCCGCTGGATACGGAAGCGGCGCCGCCCGAGCCTCGCGCGCGATCTACGAGGCTGCGCTGGAAACCGTGGCCGCCGGCGTCAAGACGCCCGACCTTGGCGGCAGCGCCGGCACCACTGAATTCACGAGCGCCGTCACCGACCGGATCGCCGGCAAGCTCGAAGTTTGGGACTCGCTCGGTCCCGCCGCCTGACCGGGCGCTCAGGCCGACTCCATCGGCGGACGTTTCCGTCCGACCCCCGTCGTAGTCTCTCGAACATATGTTCCGTCTGTCCGTTGAGCGCGCGATTGGTTGGTGGCACGAGCACACCGACGACATCCTCGGCTGGGACCTCGAGCCGCTGGACGCCGAAGCGCTCGACGGCGCGTACGGGCAGGGCGACGCCGAAGAGTTCGCGAGCGACGCCCTGTACTGCGAGGTCGAGCTGCTCGGCGAGATCCCCGAGCCCGCTACCTACTACGGCAAGAAGCGGGCGATCGCCGAGCGTGCCGAGCGCTTCCGGGAGCATCCGCATCGGGCGTCTCTCGGTGTCGCGCGCAAAAGGCGACCAGGGTCGATCGCACCTCGTCCAGCGCACTGCATCTCACCAGTCCGCAGCGACCGTTCTGCGAGCACGACGGCGCCCCTCAGCGCCCCAGAAGCGCACTGAGCATCCCGACCAGCGCATGGCCGAGCAGGATCGCGTCGCTCGGTTCGCCGTCGGTCGTCGTGGAGCCGGAGGCCGCCAGGGCGACCAGCACGGCCACGAACGTCCCGATGCCGAGCACCACTGAGATCACGACGAGCAGCGCCACCTGCGGATTCTCCCTGCACAGTTGTCGGAGCCTCGCCATCGTCACAACATCGTCGCACCGACCGCCGCCCGGTGCCGCGATCACCCGTCCGCGGCGGCCGGCTCCGAGCGAGCGCGATCGTCACGCAGGCACCGCTGGTGCCCGGCGATCAACCTGCGCGCGGGGCCCGAGGGCTCCTGTTGTAATGCAACGCAAGCGCACGACAGCCGCATAGTCAGGTGACCATGCGGCTCTGGTGCTGCTTCTAGAAGTAAACCGGCGGCGACCTACTCTCCCAGGCCCTTGCGAGCCAAGTACCATCGGCGCTGAGGGGCTTAACGGCTCTGTTCGGAAAGGGAAGAGGTGTTTCCCCCTCGCCATGACCACCGGAAACCGGTAGAGACCGCTCCTCGCGGGCCTTCAAAACTACACAGTGCCAATGAATGGATATCAAAAGAAATCCGTCAAGCCCTCGACCCATTAGTACCGGTCTCCTACGGGTGTCACCACCCTTCCAGATCCGGCCTATCAACCTGGTGGTCTACCAGGGGTCTTACTCCCTCTAGGGGATGGGAGAGCTCATCTCGAGGCCGGCTTCCCACTTAGATGCTTTCAGCGGTTATCCGATCCGCACGTAGCTAACCTGCTATGCCCTTGGCAGGACAACAGATACACCAGAGGTGCGTTCATCCCGGTCCTCTCGTACTAGGGACGAATCCTCTCAACTCTCCAACGCCCACGGCAGATAGGGACCGAACTGTCTCACGACGTTCTGAACCCAGCTCGCGTACCGCTTTAATGGGCGAACAGCCCAACCCTTGGGACCTACTTCAGCCCCAGGATGCGACGAGCCGACATCGAGGTGCCAAACCGGGCCGTCGATGTGGACTCTTGGGCCCGATAAGCCTGTTATCCCCGGAGTACCTTTTGTCCGTTGAGCGACGGCGCTTCCACTTGCTACCGCCGGATCACTAAGGCCTACTTTCGTACCTGCTCGACCTGTCGGTCTCGCAGTCAAGCTCCCTTGCTGCCTTTACACTCTGCGCACGATTTCCGACCGTGCTGAGGGAACCTTTGCGCGCCTCCGTTACATTTTGGGAGGCGACCGCCCCAGTCAAACTACCCACCTGTCACTGTCCGGCGCCCGGATTCACGGCGCGCCGTTAGAGATCCAATACACCAAGGGTGGTATCTCAAGGTTGGCTCCACACCAGCCGCAGCCGGTGCTTCCAAGCCTCCCACCTATCCTGAGCGAGATGCATCGAACCCCAATACCAAGTTGTAGTAAAGGTTCACGGGGTCTTTCCGTCTAGCCGCGGGTACTCGGCATCTTCACCGAGACTGCAATTTCACCGAGCCCCTCGTTGAGACAGCGTTCAAGTCGTTACGCCATTCGTGCAGGTCGGAACTTACCCGACAAGGAATTTCGCTACCTTAGGACCGTTATAGTTACGGCCGCCGTTTACCGGGGCTTAGTTTCGGTGCTTCGGGCGAACCCTAACACCTCCACGTAACCTTCCGGCACCGGGCAGGCGTCAGCCCCTATACGTCGTCTTACGACTTAGCAGAGACCTGTGTTTTTGGTAAACAGTCGCTTGAACCTATTCACTGCGGCCCTCTCGGGCTTCACTCGCGAGGAGTTTCACCCTACTGGGGCGCCCCTTATCCCGAAGTTACGGGGCGATTTTGCCGAGTTCCTTAACGAGGGTTATCTCGATCACCTTAGTGTACTCCACTTGCCCACCTGTGTCGGTTTTGGTACAGGCACGCGCTTCCTCCCTAGAGGCTTTTCTTGGAGGTATGGCATCCGGGACTCGCCGGCTTAGAGCCAGCTGGCATCGCGCCTCAGGTTATGCGGCTCCGGATTTACCTAGAGCCACCCCTACACGCTTACCCCAGGGCAACCATCGCCTGGGATCCCATAGCCTTCCTCGTCCCCCCATCGGTCAAACGGAAGCAACGTGGTACGGGAATATCAACCCGTTGGCCATCGACTACGCCTTTCGGCCTCGCCTTAGGTCCTGACTAACCCTGAGCAGACGAACTTTACTCAGGAATCCTTGGGCAATCGGCGGAGGGGATTCTCACCCCTCTTTCGTTACTAATGCCGGCATTCTCACTTCCGACGCCTCCACGGCTGGTTTACACCGCCGCTTCACTGGCGTCGGAACGCTCTCCTACCGCGCGATCGGTCCGAAGACCTCACGCACCCGCAGCTTCGGTGACTAGCTTGAGCCCCGTTACATTGTCCGCGCTCGAACACTTGACCAGTGAGCTATTACGCACTCTTTCAAGGGTGGCTGCCTCTAAGCCAACCTCCTGGTTGTCTATGCGCTCAAACATCGTTTACCACTTAGCTAGTACTTGGGGACCTTAGCTGGCGGTCTGGGCTGTTTCCCTCTTGACGCTGAAGTTTATCCCCCAGCAACTGACTCCCGGAGTAGCCGTGACGGTCTTCGGAGTTTGCCTGAATTCGGTAACCTGGTAGGGCCCCTAGTCCAAACAGTGCTCTACGGCCGCCACGGAATTTATCCGAGGCTATACCTAAATATATTTCGGAGAGAACCAGATATCACTGAGCTTGATTAGCCTTTCACTCCGACCCACAGGTCATCCGCCCAGTTTTCAACCTAGGTCGGTTCGGTCCTCCACGAGGTCTTACCCCCGCTTCAACCTGCCCATGGGTAGCTCGCTCAGCTTCGGGTCTACCGCCTACGACTATGACGCCCTATTCGGACTCGCTTTCGCTACGGCTCCGCTCATCGCTTAACCTTGCCGCAGACGAGTAACTCGCCGGCTCGTTATGCAAAAAGCACGCGGTCACGGCACAAGGCCGCTCCCACCGCTTGTAGGCACGCGGTTTCAGGTACTATTTCACTCCCCTTCCGGGGTACTTTTCACCTTTCCCTCACGGTACTAGTCCGCTATCGGTCACCAAGGAGTACTTAGCCTTGGAGGGTGGTCCCCCCAGGTTCAGTCCGCGTTTCACGGGTGCGGACTTACTCAGGTACACCTGCGAGAGACCATGCAATTTCGTTTACGGGACGATTGCCCTCTGTGGTGCGTGGTTCCACACGCTTCAACTATCACATGGTTTTGTAACTCTCGCTGGATCGGTCATGATCCAGACCAGGTGCCCTACAACCCCTGTCGCGCAACGCATGACCGCTTACACGCGCCAGGTTTGGGCTGATCCCTTTTCGCTCGCCACTACTCAGGGAGTCTCGTTTGATTTACTTTCCTCGGGGTACTGAGATGTTTCACTTCCCCCGCTTGTCTTCTCCGTGCCTATGTGTTCAGCACGGGATAGCGCCGCATTACCAGCGCTGGGTTTCCCCATTCGGGCATCCGCGGGTCAAAGGCCATTCAGCGCCTCACCGCGGCTTATCGCAGCCGTTCACGCCCTTCATCGACTCTTGGTGCCAAGGCATCCACCGTGTGCCCTTACTATCTTGACGGTGATCTTCATGGGCTCGCGGTTGCGAGCCCTCCGAGAGGGAGCCTTGCGGCTCCCATCGGTGATACCCGTTTCATTGGCTACTGTGCAGTTTTCAAGGTCCGCGGGGAGGCGCAACGCGCAGCGCGGAAGCCACGGGATCTCTCGACCCTCGAGCTGCCGGCGGCGCGCCGGTCTCTCAAAACTCAACAGCATGCGAGGCGAGTCGAACAACGCTTGTCGTTCGCGCGCCTCTGCCAGATTCGGTCGACATTCTAGTTCCGGACGACAAGCGTCCGGCCGCCCTCCTTAGAGGGCTCCCTAGAAAGGAGGTGATCCAGCCGCAGCTTCCGCTACGGCTACCTTGTTACGACTTCACCCCAGTCACGAGCCCCACCTTCGACGGCTCCCTCCCTTGCGGGTTAGGCCACCGGCTTCGGGTGTTGCTCACTCCCATGGTGTGACGGGCGGTGTGTACAAGGCCCGGGAACGTATTCACCGCGGCAATGCTGATCCGCGATTACTAGCAACTCCGCCTTCATGCAGGCGAGTTTCAGCCTGCAATCCGAACCGAGACGCGCTTTAAGGGATTCGCTCCACCTCGCGGTCTTGCAGCCCTCTGTACGCGCCAATGTAGCACGTGTGTAGCCCTGGACATAAGGGGCATGATGACTTGACGTCATCCCCACCTTCCTCCGGTTTGTCACCGGCAGTCTCGCATGAGTCCCCAACTAAATGCTGGCAACATACGACGGGGGTTGCGCTCGTTGCGGGACTTAACCCAACATCTCACGACACGAGCTGACGACAGCCATGCACCACCTGTGATCCTGCCCCGAAGGGAAGCCGTGTTTCCACGGCGGTCAGGAACATGTCAAGCCCAGGTAAGGTTCTTCGCGTTGCGTCGAATTAAACCACATGCTCCGCTGCTTGTGCGGGCCCCCGTCAATTCCTTTGAGTTTTAGCCTTGCGGCCGTACTCCCCAGGCGGGGCACTTAATGCGTTAGCGTCGGCACGGGGGGAGTCGACACCCCCCACACCTAGTGCCCATCGTTTACGGCGTGGACTACCAGGGTATCTAATCCTGTTTGCTCCCCACGCTTTCGCGTCTCAGCGTCAGTACCGTCCCAGTGAGCTGCCTTCGCCATTGGTGTTCCTCCTGATATCTGCGCATTTCACCGCTACACCAGGAATTCCACTCACCCCTTCCGGACTCTAGCTCGACAGTTTCCACCGGCATTCCAGGGTTGAGCCCTGGACTTTCACAGCAGACTTATCGAGCCGCCTACACGCGCTTTACGCCCAATGATTCCGGACAACGCTTGCCCCCTACGTATTACCGCGGCTGCTGGCACGTAGTTAGCCGGGGCTTCTTCTGAAGGTACCGTCACTCCAGCCGGCTATTCACCGACGAAGCTTCGTCCCAACTGAAAGGGCTTTACAACCCGAAGGCCGTCTTCACCCACGCGGCGTTGCTGCGTCACGCTTTCGCGCATTGCGCAAGATTCCCCACTGCTGCCTCCCGTAGGAGTCTGGGCCGTGTCTCAGTCCCAGTGTGGCTGATCGTCCTCTCAGACCAGCTACCCATCGTAGCCTTGGTGAGCCGTTACCTCACCAACAAGCTAATGGGCCGCGGGCCCATCCCGATGCGGAGGCCGAAGCTTCCTTTCCCCAGCGACCTTATGGTCGGAGGACACATTTGGTATTAGCTCGAGTTTCCTCGGGTTGTCCCAATCATCGGGGCAGGTTACCCACGTGTTACTCACCCGTTCGCGGCTTTGCCCCAGGCCGAAGCCTGGTTCGTCGCTCCACTTGCATGTGTTAGGCACGCCGCCAGCGTTCGTCCTGAGCCAGGATCAAACTCTCCGTGAAGAACTTCACACAAAGAGTCGTCAGGAAATGCGGTCCCTCGAAGCCGGCGACGAATCGCCGAGTCCGACGGACCAAACCTGGGCCTCTCCCCTGGAGGGATGAGGCCCTTGCGCCCAAGCATGGGAGCCCGATGTACACGTGGGCTCCCGGGCGCAAGACGGGGTCAATCTTGGCACCGCCACCTTGCACGGCCCACGAAGGGCCTGCCGAGTGACGGCGTCGAACCTGGACACACACTCGACCTGGGTAGGTCGAGGTGCGCATGCTGTTGAGTTTTCAAAGACCGCCGCACCTCGGAGAGAAGGGTGATCCTTCTCAGGGGTACACCCGAGATCCGCTACCGAATCCCGGGGCAGGACCGATGAATATAGCACGTTGGGGCCCACACACTCAAGCTGCGAGCCCGGTCACGCTCAATCCGCCGCCCCGTCCCCAATCGGAACGTTGGCGTGAGGCTACACGGTTCGTCCTTGACGACGGCGCGTGGCCGCGTCGTCAGCATCGGACCGCCGGGCTGCGCCGTCAGCATCGGACCGCCGGGCTGCGGCGTCAGCGTCGAACCGCGGGAATCAGGCCGGCGCGGTCAGGACAGAACGTGCACCATCACGGTGCGCGTGCGCGGTCGGTCGTCGAAGTCGATCAGGACGATCTGCTGCCAGGTGCCGAGCACGAGCTTGCCGTCCAGAACCGGAACGCTCTCCGACGGTCCGATCAGCGCCGCACGCAGATGAGCATGCGCGTTCGTGTCGTGATTGCGGCGGTTGTGCTCGTAATCGCCGGCACTCGGGATCAGCGCGTCGAGCAGCGACCGCAGATCGCTGACCGCGCCCGGTTCGTACTCCATCGTCGTGACCGCCAGGGTCGAGCCGGTCGCGAACACGGTCGCAACGCCGCGATCAACCCCCGACGTGCTGACGACACGCGTCACACCCTCGGTCAGGTCGATGATCGCGCCATCGCCGGGCGTCTCCATCCGCAGGACGCCGGAGTGGACGGTCATACCGTCAGGCTATCCGCATCGAGACGGATATCGCTCTGCGAGCGTGTGTTCGGGCGGCGCGTCGGACATGCTCGGGCGGCGCGTCGGACATGCTCGAGCGACGCGTCGGACATGCTCGAGCGGCGCGTCGGACATGCTCGAGCGGCCAAATCAACCGCCGCAGCCCTGATTTGGCCGCTCGGACACGAATTTCATGTTCGGGCGCGCAATCCAGCCACGCACGCGGTGGTTTGCGCGTTCAAGCGGGCCGGCGACCGAGTTCGGCTCTCACACGGTCCGGACGCGCACGAACTGCCGCTTGCCGAGCTGCAGCACCCGCCCGTCGACCAACTCGCGGGGAAGGTCGAGCGTGTCACTGGCGACCGGTTCGCCATCGAGCCGGACCGCGCCCTGGGCGATGCTCCGCCGTGCCTCGGAGCTCGAGACGCCGAAAGCGCGCGCCAGCAACGCCGGGAGGTGGACCACGTCGGGCTCGCCGCCTCCCGGGACGCTCCACTCGAGCACGGGGACTTCGACCGGCAGCTGGCGGCGCCGGTGCACGCGATCGAACGCCTCCTCTGCCGCCACCGCCTCGCTGGGACCGTGGAAGCGCTCCACGAGCGCGCGCGCGAGCGCGCGCTTTGCCTCCCAGGGCCCCGCGTCCGCGGGCGGTTGGGAATCCAGCAGCAACGAGTACCAATGACCGAGGGACTCATCGGGGATGCTGACCGTCTTGCCGTAGATCTCCTCGGGCGACTCGCTGACCCCGACATAGTTACCTACCGACTTGGACATCTTGCGCACGCCGTCGGTGCCGGTCAGCAGCGGCATCGTCATGATCACCTGTTCAGGCAGCCCGTAATGACGCTGGATGTCTCGACCCAGCAGCAGGTTGAACTTCTGATCGGCCCCTCCCAGCTCGACGTCGGCACGTACCGCGACCGAGTCATAGCCCTGCAGCAACGGGTAGAGCAGCTCGAGCATCGAGATCGCGCTGCCGGACGCGTAGCGCTTGGCGAAGTCGTCACGCTCGAGCACCTGGGCGACCGTGACCGCGCCCATCAACCTGAACAGTTCGGCCATCTTCATGTCGAGCCACTCCCCGTTCCTGACGACCTCCAGGCGGCTCGAATCCAGCACCTTGGCCGCCTGCTCCTGGAAGGTGACCGCGTTGGCGTCGATCTCCTCGCCCGTCAGCACCGGCCGGGTTGTGGACCGGCCGCTCGGGTCCCCCACGCGGGCGGTGTAGTCGCCGATGATCAGCACAACCGTGTGCCCGAGGTCCTGGAACTCCCGGAGCTTTTGGAGGACCACGGTGAAGCCCAGGTGGATGTCGGGCGCGGTCGGGTCGATACCGAGCTTCACGCGCAGCGGCCTACCGGTGCTCAGCTTGGCCTGCAGGCCACCGTCGGGCAGTGAGTCGACGGTGTTCCTGTTCAGCCAGGCCGCGGCCTCAGCCGGACCCATGCCCACGTGCGCACGCTCGGGCGCAGCCGCTCGACGTCTCTGACCCCACAGCCGCAATGCTAGACTCTCGGCTTCGGCAGGACCGGCCCGCGATCTCGACGGGTCGAGTCATTTCACACACGGCACCTCCGCCGGCCCCAGCCCCACAACGCGGCCGGCCACTGCTCCGAATTCATGAGCGTCGAAGACCACACGCTGACCCAGGCCGACGAGGCCCCCGCCCCGATTGTCCTCGAACCCCGCCACCGGTGGCAGCCCCACCGCCGGGGCCGTGGGGACCGCCCGCGTAAGCCGCGGCTGCGCAAGCTGCGCCTGTTCCTGACCCTGGTCGGGTTCGGCCTGCTGGCGTTCGTCTCGGCCGTGTTCGGGATGGCGATGTCCGTCACGCACGATCTGCCGACGCTTGAGAACGCCGCCCAGTTGAAGCTGACCGTCAACTCCTACCTCTACGACGATCACGGGCGTCCGATCGGGATCCTTGAGCCGCCGACCCACAAGGTGATCGACACCTGGCAGGACATCTCACCGGCGATGGTCCACGCGATCGTCGCGATCGAGGACAAGCGCTTCTGGACCGATCCGGGAGTCGACCTGCGGGGGCTGTTGCGCGCGTTCGTGTCCGACGCCACCGGCGGCCCGAAGGAAGGGGCTTCGACGATCGCCGAGCAGTTCGTCAAGAACGCGCTCGCGGAACAGGACAACCGCACGATCTTCGAGAAGCTGCGTGAGGCCGCGCTGGCCTTCCAGCTCGTCCACCACTGGCCGCGCACGAAGATCCTGACCGAGTATCTGAACACGATCTACTTCGGTGAGGGCGCCTACGGGATCGAGTCGGCGGCCCGTGTGTTCTTCGGATGGGCTCACGGCTACAACGCCGGCGACGGCCCCGACCAGGTGCCCGGAGCGTGTGGCGATCCAACCGCCGCAACACCGAACCGGCCCGAGTGTGCAAGGAAGCTGACCTATTGGGAGGCGGCGCTGCTGGCCGGCATGGTCGCCAACCCGTCGGCGTTCGATCCGATCATGCACCCGGCCGCATCCGAGGGACGCCGAAACCTGGTGCTGCTCGACATGTATCAACAGGGCTACATCACCCACGCGCAATATGAGTACGGGATCAACCGGCCACTGCCGACCGCCGCTGACATCCAGCAGCCGCAGGAGCCGCCGGCGGCGCCCTACTTCACCAGCTGGCTGCGCCCGCAGATCATCGCGGCGCTCGAGCACGAGGGTGTGCCCGCGAAACTGGCGGCGTACAAGGCCTTCTACGGCGGGTTGAAGATCCGCACGACGATCGATCTGCCGATGCAGGAGGCGGCGCAGCAGGCGATCGACGCGGAGTTTCCGCCCGGCACCAATGGCCCGACGGCGGCGCTGGTCTCGATCGACAACCAGACCGGCGAGGTTCGCGCGATGGTCAGCGGCAACGGTGACTACACCCAGTCGCCGTTCAACCTCGCAACGCTCGGCCACCGGCAGCCGGGATCATCGTTCAAGCCGTTCACCCTCTCCGAAGCGTTGCTGACCGGCGAGTACACCCCTTATTCGGTGATCGACTCCGCGCCGCAGGACTTCATCGTTCCGAACAGCGCCGGCAAGGAACACTTCATCGTCCACAACTTCGGCAACACGTACTCGGGGCCGATCACGCTGACCGAGGCGACCGCGATCTCCGACAACACCGTCTTCTCTCAGGTCGGAATCCATGTCGGGACGAAGCGGATCGCTCGGCTCGCGACGCGAATGGGGATCCGCTCACCGATCTCCGACAACTACGCGATGATCCTCGGCGGACTCAAGATCGGCGTCTCGCCGCTCGACATGGCGCACGCCTACGAGACCCTCGCCACCGGCGGCCTCAAGGTCTACAACCCCACGCTCGGCGACATGGACGTTCAACACTGCCAGGGCCATGGCGCCGCTCGCCGATGCGTGACCGAGCCCGGGCCAACCGGAATCGCGCAGATCACCTGTCCGAACGTCTGCCCGTTCAAGGTCGTCAGGGACCATCCGACGTACAAGCGGATCCTGCCGCAGTGGGTCACCGAGGAGGTGCACACGATGCTCGAGGGCGTCGTCGGTCCGGGCGGCACCGCTCCGATGGCGGCGATCCCAGGCGTCGTCGTCGCGGGGAAGACGGGGACGACCAGCAATTACGCCGACGCGTGGTTCGTCGGCTGGACCCCGCAGTTGACCACGGCGGTGTGGGTCGGCTACCCGCAGGGCGCGATCCCGATGAACACCAATTACAACGGCGCGCCGGTCGAGGGCGGCACCTTCCCCGCGATCATCTGGCACAACTTCATGGTCCAGGCGCTACAGATCCTGGCCAACGAGCAGGCGGAGTACGGGCCGCACAAGGCCGGTCAGACCGCGACGACGCTGACGACGCAGAGCCTGATCCCGAGCACCGGCGGCGGGTCATACACAACCCCCGGCGCGGCGACCACACCCGCCAACACGACCGGGGGTGCCACAACTCCCGGCGCCACGACCACACCCGGTGCGGCGACGACACCTGCGACCACCACCCCTGCCAACACCGGGGGCGCCACAACCACGCCGGCCGCGCCAACCCCGACCCCCGCCCCCTCGCCACCGTCCGGCGGCACAAGCGGCACCGGTGGAGCTGGTATAGGCGGCTGACATGGCCCGGCACCCAGCCGGGCCTCTCAACCCTCTCAGCCACTCTCAAGCCCGGGCGGGCAGCAGTACGGACCGCTCGTCAACCCCGGTCCGGTCTCAGTCCGGACTCGCTCGCTAACCCCGAACCGACGCGGACAGGAACCGGCTGCCGGTGGCGGTGAACCGCCACGGCAGATCGACGGCTTTGGTGATGCCGATCCGTTTCGACGCGATGATCGGAGGGTCTGACCAGCCCGCGGGCCGGTCGGTGATCATCACCGGCCCACGGAGCAGATCGGAGCCGTTGTCGGTCAGCCAGATGCCGAGCGCCTGCGTCAGCTTGCCGGGTCCCGAGCACAGGTCACGAAGCCGCTCGAGCCCCCGGCGCTCCTGCATCAGCGGCACCCCGTCGAGCGGTTCCAGCGCTCTGATCAGCGCGGCGGCGCCGACGCCCTCGGGCTCGCTGACCGCGTTCAGCATCGCGTGCACGCCGTAGGAGCGGTACACGTATGCAAATCCAGGCGGGCCGAACAGAGTCGCGGTGCGCGGCGTCAGACCCACGAACGCGTGGCAGGCCGGCTCGCTGTCGTGGTAAGCCTCGGTCTCGACGATCACGCCACTGCACTCCCCGTGGGTGACGACACAGCCGATCAGGTCCCGCGCGACCTGGAGCACCGGTCTCTCGTAGAACTCTCGCTTCACGGATCAGCGCACCGTAGGCGTCAGCGACCGGTCGCGCGGACCCGCTCGATCTGGGCCTGCGCGCGCTCCAACTGGTGGCGAACCATCGCCAGGCTGGTCCCTCCACGTGAGACCTTTGACTCAAGCCAAGCGCCTTCGCGCAGCAGCTCGTAGAAGCCGGCGTCAAGCAACGGCGATGCAGACGCCAGCTGATCAGCGCTCAGATCGGACAGCGTCTTGCCCTGCGAGACCGCCTCACGAACCAATGCGGCAACGACGCCGTGGGCCTCCCGGAACGGCAGGCCACGCTTGACGAGCAGGTCTGCGACGTCGGTCGCGGCCAGGAACTCGTCGGCCGCCGCCGCCGCGAGCCGCTGACGGTTGAAGCTGATCGAGGCGACCATCCCAGTCGCCGCCACCAGCGACAGCTCAAGCGTGTCGACGGCATCGAACAGGTGCTCCTTGTCCTCCTGCATGTCCTTGTTGTAGGTCAGCGGCAGCCCGTGCATGACGCCGTGGAGCGCTACCAGATGGCCGGCGAGCCGCGGTGCCTTGGCGCGCAGGAGCTCCGCTGCGTCGGGGTTCTTCTTCTGCGGCATGATCGACGAGCCCGACGCCCACGCGTCCGAGACCTCGCAGAAACCGAACTCCGTGCTTGACCACAGCACGATCTCGGCGCCCAGGCGCGAGAGGTGCGTGGCGCAGGTTGCGGCCGCCGCGAGGTAGTCGAGCACGAAATCGCGGTTGGAGACGGCGTCGATCGAGTTCTCGGCGACAGCGGCGAAGCCGAGCTCGGAGGCAACCGCCATCCGGTCCGTGTCGAAGTTGACGCCCGCCAGCGCGCCCGCGCCAAGCGGGAGCGCGGCTGTGCCCTCGGTCACCGCGACAAACCGTCGCTCATCCCGTAGCAGCATCCACACATAGGCGAGCAGATGGTGGCTCAGATAGACCGGCTGCGCCCGCTGCAGATGCGTGTACCCGGGCATCGGCCAGTCGAGGTGCGCGCGCGCGACCCTGACCAGCTCCTGCGCCAATTCAAGCGACAGGGCGGCCGCGGTCAGCGCAGAACGACGCACGAACATCGCGACGTCGGTCGCCACCTGATCGTTGCGGGACCTGGCGGTGTGCAGCTTCCCGCCGACCCGACCGGCGATCTCGCCGACCCGCCGCTCGATCGCCATGTGGATGTCCTCGTCCCCGTCGTCGAACCGGAAAGAATCGTCGCGCAGCTCCTCCGCGATCTGACGTAACGCCCGGTGCAGTGCATCGCGGTCCTGATCGCCGATGATTCCCTGCGCGGCCAGCATCGAGACGTGTGCGATCGACTGCTCGACGTCGACATCTCCGAGGCGCCGGTCGAACGAGATCGAGTCATTCAGCGCCCGGAACGCGTCGTCCTGAGGCAGTGAGAAGCGGGACATGTGACTAGCCCCCGCCGTGCCCGGAGAACCGGCCGCCGTGGCGCGGCGAGGCCGCCAGCACGGCCCCCAGCGCCGCTGCCACCCGCGTCACCTGTCCCTCGGTCATCTCCGGGAAGAACGGCAGCGCGATCGAGCGCGCAGCGACGTCCTCGCAGACCGGGAACTGACCCTCGCGGTGGCCGAACACCTCGCGGTAGTAGGACATCAGATGGACAGCCGGGAAGTAGGGCTTGCTCGGCACTCCGAGCTCGCCGAGCGCGCCGACGACGCCGTCGCGGTCGCTGCCCCGCGGCAACTGAACGACGAACACGAACCAGCCGCGGCGCGCGCCGCCGGCATCCTCGCACGGCAGCGTCAGCTCCTCGGTCTCGGCCAGGGCCGCTCGGTAGAGCCCGGCAACCCGAGCCCGATCAGCAAGCATCTGGTCAAGCCGCTCGAGCTGCGCCACGCCAAGCGCGCAGGCGATATCGGACAGGCGGTAATTGAAGCCGAGGCGGTCATGGTCAAGCCAACCCATGTCCGGCGCCCGGCCCTGATTGCGCTCGGAATCGATCCGTTGCTTCAACGACGCGCTGGCGCTGGTCACGATCCCGCCCTCACCGGTGGTCAGCTGCTTGTTCGCATAGAAGCCGAAGACCGCGGGGTGTCCCCGTCCGCCGACCTCGCCGCCGTCGGCGTACCGCGCGCCGAGCGCCTCACAGGCATCCTCGACGATCGGCAGGTCAAGCGCCTCGAAAGCCGCCATGTCGGCCGGGTAACCGAATACATGCACAGGCAGCAGCGCCGCCGTACGGGAGGTGACCGCGGCGGCGGCCGCGGCGGGATCAAGGTTCAGCGTCACCGGATCGATGTCCGCGAAGACCGGACGGGCACGCTCATAGACGGCGACGTTCGCGCTCGCGACGAATGAGAACGGGCTGGTCACGACCTCGCTGCCGTCGGCAACGCCGACGGCCCGCAGGGCCAGGTGCAGACCGGCCGTTCCGGACGAGACAGCACTCGCGTTCGCCGCGCACACCCGCGCGGCGAACGCGCGCTCGAAGACCTCGAGCATTGGGCCGAGCGACAACCTCCCTGAGCGGAGCACCTCGAGCACCAGCTCCTCCTCGCGCTCGCCGATCACCGGCTTGGCGAGCTGCAGCTGCTCCAGGGCAGGCGCGCTCACGGCGCCGGCGCCGTGTCGCCGGTAACCCGCCGTCCGACCTGCATCCCGTACTCGAGCGAGTCGACCAGCGCCTCCCATGAAGCCTCGATCACGTTCTCGGAGACGCCGATCGAGCCCCACACAGCGTCTCCGTCGGAGGCGTCGAGCAGCACGCGGGTGACGGCTCCGGTGCCCTTCGACTCGTCGAGGATCCGAACCTTGAAGTTGACCAGATCGATCTCGGCGAGATGCGGATGGATCTCGATCAGCGCATCGCGCAGCGCACGGTCCAGCGCGTTGACGGGGCCGTTGCCCTCGGCAGTGCGAACGTAGCGCTCACCGTCCACCCAGATCTTGATCGTCGCCTCGGTCTCGACTCGCCCGTCGGCGCGCTGTTCGACGATCGCGCGCCAGGATTCGAGCCGGAACAGCGGTTCGTAGTCGCCCGTCTCCTTGCGCAGCAGCAGCTCGAACGAGCCGTCGGCCGCCTCGTACTGATAGCCGCGGTGCTCCAGTTCCTTGACCCGCGTGATGATCCGCGTTGCGGCGACGTCGTCGACCGAGATGCCCGCATCAGCCGCTCGGCTGTGCACGGTCCCCTTGCCGGACAGCTCGGAGATCAGCACCTCGCGGCGATTGCCCACAACCTCCGGGTCGATGTGCTCGAAGGTGAGCGGGTCGACGGTGACGCCGGCGACGTGCATCCCGCCCTTGTGCGCGAACGCGTTGCGCCCGACGTATGGCTGGTCGGGATCGGGGTTGAAGTTCAGCAGCTCGTCGAAGAAGTGCGCGGTCGGCGTCAGCGATGCGAGCTGCGCGTCGGTCAGGCACTCGTAGCCGAGCTTCAGCTGGAGGTTCGCGATCACGGTGATCAGGTTCGCGTTGCCGCACCGCTCCCCGTACCCGTTGATCGTGCCCTGCACATGGCTGGCACCGTTCTGAACCGCGGCGAGCGTGTTCGCGACGCCGCAGCCGGCGTCGTCATGGCAGTGGATTCCGACCGTGACCTGCTCGGCGCTCAGCGCCTGCACGACCGCCGCCATCGTGGAGGCGATCAGCTGTGGCAGCGTGCCGCCATTGGTGTCGCAGCAGACGACCGTCTGCGCGCCCGCCTGCGCGGCGGCACGCAGGCACCGCAGCGCGTAACCCGGATGCTCGGCGTAGCCGTCGAAGAAATGCTCGGCGTCGTAGATCACCCGCTTGCCCGCCGCGACCAGAAACGCAACCGAGTCCTCGATCATCCGGAGGTTCTCCTCACGATCGACCTTGACCACCTTCTCGAGGTGAAGGCTCCAGGTCTTCCCGACCAGCGTGCAGACGGGCGTGAAGCCGTCCGCGAGCACGCGCAGCGCTGGATCCTCCTGGGCGCGGATGTCGCGTCGACGGGTCATCCCGAACGCGGCGATCTGCGCCTGCCGCAGCGGTTCGGTGGCGAGCAGGTCGAACAGCTCCTGCTCCTTCGGGTTGGAGCTGGCGAACCCCGCTTCGATCACGTCGATCCCGAACTCGTCCAGCCGATGCACGACCCGGAGCTTCTCCTGCGCGGACAGGGACATCCCCTCGCCCTGCATGCCGTCGCGCAGGGTCGTGTCGTACAGCTCGATACGGGTCATCGAGCCCCGGCTCAGGCTGCCTTCGTCGGCACCTGCACGACGTCGAGCCAGGCGGCGTAGCGTGGATCGCGTCCGTGCAGGGCATCCTCGAACACGCGCTGGACCGCCTGCGTGATCGGACCCGGGCCGCCGGAGCCGATCGTGTGGTCATCGATCTCGCGAACGGGCACCAGCTCCGCGGCGGTCCCCGAAAGGAAGACCTCCTCGGCGAGGTACAGCTCTGCCCGGGCGAGGTTGCGCTCGACGATCTCGTAGCCGAGGTCGGTCGCAATCGTGATGATCGACTTGCGGCTGATCCCGTCGAGGATTCCGGCGGTCTGTGGCGGCGTCACGATCCGCCCGTCGCGGACCGCGTAGATGTTCTCGCCTGACCCCTCAGACACGAATCCCTGCGAGTCGAGCAGGATCGCCTCCTGATAGCCGGCCTTCGTCGCCTCGATCTTGGCAAGCACGCTGTTCAGGTACTGGCCTGAGGCCTTCGCGTGTGGGATCAGCGAATCGTGCGAGATCCGCCGCCAGCTTGCGACCTTGGCGCGGATGCCGTTCTGCTTGCTCTCCTCGCCGAGATAGGCACCCCAGGGCCACACCGCGATCACCACGTCGACAGGGGCATCGAGCGGGTTGAGCCCCATCTGGCCGTAACCCCGGAACACCAGCGGGCGGATGTAGCACTCACGCAGCTCATTGGCCGCGATCAGCTCATGGGTGGCGGTGCGCAGCTCCTCAAGCGTGTACGGAACCGGCATGTAGTACAGCTCGGCTGACTTGAACAGGCGGTCGAGGTGGTCACGGTGACGGAAGATCGCGGGCCCGCGCTGCGTGTCGTACGCTCGCTCACCCTCGAATACGCCGGTGCCGTAGTGCAGCCCGTGAGTCAGTACGTGGACCTTCGCGTCCTCCCAGGCGACCAGTTCCCCGTTGTGCCAGATGAGGTCCGCTTGTTCCACGACTTGCTCCTTAGAGGTGTTTGAGGACGGCATCGGTGGCGTCCCGCGTACCCGCGGTGCCCCCGAGATCGCGCGTGCGCAGGCCGTCGAGCAGCGCACGATCGACCGCGGATTCTATCGCCGAAGCCTGGTCCTCCATGCCGAACGCGTGTCGGAGCATCAGCGCTGCCGAAAGGAACATCGCGAGCGGGTTGGCGGCGCCGGTTCCGGCGATGTCCGGCGCCGATCCGTGAACAGGCTCGAACAGGCCCGGGCTCCCCTCGGCACCCAGCGAGGCGCTCGGGAGCATTCCGATCGAACCGGTCAGCATCGCGGCCTCGTCGCTGAGGATGTCACCGAACATGTTCTCGGTGACGATCACCTCGAAGTGCCGCGGCGCCGCGATCAGCTGCATCGCGGCGTTGTCGACGAGCAGGTGCTCGAGCTCGATGTTGGGGAATTCGCGCGCGTGCAGCTCACGGACGACCTCGCGCCACAGGCGGCTTGTCTCCAGCACGTTCGCCTTGTCGACGCTGGTCACGCGCGAGCGCGCAGCACCGAAGGCGACTCGCGCGATCCGCTCGATCTCCGCACGGGTATAGGAGCAGACGTCAGAGGCCGAGTCCGCCGTCCGGGTCTTCTCGCCGAAGTAGATGCCTCCGGTCAGTTCCCGCACGACCAGCAGGTTGGTGCCATCGATCACCGCGCGCTTCAGTGGGCTCGCGTCATAGAGGGCCGGCACCGGTCGGACCGGACGCAGGTTCGCGTACAGGCCCATCGCCTTGCGCAGCCCGAGCAGTCCCTGCTCGGGACGCGGCGCCTTCGGGTCGGTCGTGTCCCACTTCGGGCCCGCCGACGGCGGCGAGCAGCACCGCGTCGGAACCGATGCAGGCGGCCTGCGTCTCGTCGGTCAGCGGGATCCCGTGCGCGTCGATCGAGGCGCCGCCGTAGAGGTGCTCCTCGAACTCGAGCTGTCCGGGCGCGACCGCCTCGAGAACCGCGACCGCAGGGCCGGTCAGCTCTGGGCCGATTCCGTCGCCGGGGAGGAGGATGACGTGGTGGACTGTGATGGTTGCGGACGGTAGCCGATTTCGTCGTCTCGGCTGAGCGCCGGGGGCGTCAGTCCCGCTTCAGCTCGACGATCTCGTCGTCATCGGTCAACGAGACGCCGGCTTGCAGCGACTCGCCGGAGAAGAACTCGGGTTCTGTGCGCTCGCAGTAGAGCATCCATCCGAGTCCGACGATCACCGTGATCACGGCGATCAGCATCGTGCCACCGACCTGTCCGATGATCGGCAGCGTCACCACCGTGTAGCTCTGGGACGGGTCGAGGTAGGTCTTGATGCTCCACGCCAGCACCGTGTAGAGCGCCACCGCGCTCAGCGCCGGCATCACCACCCGGCTGAACGCGGCACCGATTCCGGCGGACAGCGACGAGCGGTAGTGCCATGCGGCGGCGATGCCCGTGATCCCGAGATACAGCGCCGCAAAGAAGGTCGTCGCGGTCACCGCGTCGGAGATCACGTTGCCGTGCGCGACGAAGTTGAGCACCGCGTAGTAGAAGACCGAGATCACCCCGAACGAGATCGTCGAGAACGTCGGTGTCAGGTAGCGCGGATGGGTACGGCCGAAGATCGGCGCGATCGCCTTGTGGAACGCCATCGACAGCATCGTCCTGGCGTTCGGGAGGATCGTCGTCTGCGTGGTCGCGGCGGCTGAGGTCAGGACCATCAGGATCAGCAACCGGCTGAAGACTGTTCCGACGGTCGAACTCCCGAAGATCGAGCTGCCGAGCACCGACAGCACGTCGCCCTGATGGTTGGGGTTGTCCAGGCCGATGCCGTGTGTGCCGACACCGGCGAACGCCTGCACCGAGATCACGACCAGCAGATAGGTCGCGAGCAGCAGGAAGGTGGAGATCACGCCGGCGGTGCCGGGGATCCGGCTCGGATCCTCTGACTCCTCGTTGACCGAGGTGGTCGTGTCCCAGCCCCAGTAGATGAAGATCATCAGCAGCATCCCCTGCATGAACGTGCTGAATGAGCCGATCTGGGTCGGGTTGAACCAACTCCATGAGGGCGTCAGGTGGCCGGGGGGCGCGGTGCCGTTCGCCAGCTTGAGGATTGCGACGGCCGACATCACGAGCAGCATCACCACCTCGATCGTGACGAGCCACAGCTGCAGCCGCGCCGAGATCTCGATCCCGCGATAGCAGACGTAGGTGAGCCCGACGATCCAGCCGATCCCGACGAGCAGCACCCACACGCTGGTCGGGTTCGAGCCGATCGCGTCGGCGCCGACGAACAGAAACACGTACTGACCGGCGATCTGGGCGTAGCTGCCCATCGCCAGCAGGTCGGCCGCGATCGTCCCCCAGCCGCCCGCGAACCAGCCGGTCCGTGGCCCGAGCACTCGCGACGCCCAGGTGAAGCTGGTTCCGCAGTCAGGATCGAACCGGTTCATCAGCCGTGTCGCCCAGGCGTTCATGAACATCGGGATGAACGCGAGGATCACCAGCAGCGGAGTCTGCAGGCCGACCACGGCGACGACGAAGCCGAGCGTGGCCGCCAGGCTGTACGCCGGCGCCGTCGAGGCGACGCCGATTCCGGTGCTCGTCGCCAGCCCGATCGCGTTCTGCTTCAGCCCCTTCGGGACCAGTACCCCGTCTGGCTCGGTCGTTGCGGCGCTCACGGCTTGGCTGCGGTCACCTTAGGAAACTGTCACGGCTTACGGGCTGTCATGTTGAGACGCACGTATTCGAGCACAAACGGCGTGCCCGCGCGCGACAGGACCTGATCGATGAAGCGATCACGGAGTTCGTCAGGGAGCGGATCGAGGTGCCGGACAAGGCAGACGGTGCTGACGAACGGACGCGGATCGGCGAGCGGCGTCGGCTTCTCCTGCAGCCATGTCTCGATCTCGACGAAGCCCGCACGCTCCAGGCGCGCAGCAGTCTCCTCGGCGCCCGGCATAGTTCCATGGCTTACGCCACTGCGCGAAATAGGGTGCGTACGGCTGCTCGTGAGCGACTGTCTCCGCCAACACACGGAACGCGTCGATGTTTCCCTTCCCGCCACACTGCGCGACCAATCGCCCGCCGGGAGCGATCACGTCGAACAACCGTGCGAACAGCGCCGGGTGGTCCGGGATCCAGTGGAAGGTCGCGTTGGAGAAGACCGCATCGACCGGCTCGGGCAGCGTCAGCTCGACCAGGTCCTGACACAGGAACGTGGCGCGATCGCCGAGCGCCTGCTGGGCATGCCGGATCATCGACGGCGCCACGTCGACCCCGTAGACCCGGCCGCGTGGGACGAGCTCCGCGATCAGCGCCGTCACCTTTCCTGAGCCGCAGCCGGCGTCCAGCACCACCTCGTCCCCACGCAGCGCCAGCCGCTCCAGCTGCTCCTGCGCCCACGCCTGCTGGGGCGCGGAAACGCGGTCGTAGGTGGCGGCGTCCCAATCGCGGGACGATCCCTCGGCGCTCACGCGAGCGCCGTGGTGACGGGACCGGCCCGCTCCTGATCGCGCTCGTAGGCGTCGATCGAGTCGGCCTGCCCGAGTGTCAGCGCGATGTCATCGAGCCCGTTCAGCAACCTGTGCTTGATCTCGGCGTCGATCGCGAAGCTGAGCCGTGCCCCCCGGCCAGCGCACCTCCTGGGCGGCGAGATCGATCTGCGCTTCGCCGGCCTGCGCGATCGCCGCGCACGCCTCCGGTGCGAGCTCGACCGGCAGCAGCCCGACCTTCATGCAGTTGGATCGGAAGATGTCGCCGAAGCTCGGGGCGATGATCGCCTGAAAGCCATAGTCCTCGAGCGCCCACGGAGCGTGCTCACGGCTTGAGCCGCAACCGAAGTTTCGCCCGGACAGCAGGATCGGGTTGCTCGGCAGCTCCCAGTCGGGTTCCTTGGCCCAGTCGTAGAACAGGAACTCGCCGAAGCCGGTCCGCTCGATCCGCTTGAGAAATTGCTTCGGGATGATCTGGTCGGTGTCGACGTCGTCCCGGTTCAGGACGCTGACATGACCCGTGATCGTTTCGATCGCCTTCATCTGCCGTTCCCCTCCCACTCACGGATATCTACGAAATGCCCGGCGATCGCCGCGGCGGCCGCCATCTGCGGGGAGACCAGGTGCGAACGTGCACCGCGGCCCTGGCGTCCCTCGAAATTACGGTTCGAGGTCGAGGCGACCCGCTCACCTGGACCGGCGATGTCCGGGTTCATCCCAAGGCACATCGAGCAGCCCGCGCCGCGCCAATCGAAGCCCGCCTCGCTGAAGATCCGGTCGAGCCCCTCCGCCTCGGCCTGCGCCTTGACGTGGTTCGAGCCGGGCACGACCATCGCGTAAACCCCATCGGCGACCCTGCGGCCGGCGACCATCCCGGCCGCAGCTCGCAGATCGCTGATCCGGGAGTTCGTGCAGGAGCCGATGAAGACGCGGTCGAGCGTGATCTGATCGATCGGCGTGCGCGCCTGCAGCCCCATGTAGTCAAGCGCCCGGTGGTCCTGCTCGGACTGCGGCTCCGGAACCTCGCCGGTGACCGGCACCACCATTCCCGGGTTCGTGCCCCAGGTCACCATCGGGCTGATCGCCGCAGCGTCGACGACGACCTCACGATCAAAGGTCGCGCCCTGCTCACTGCGCAGCGCCCGCCACTCCTGCGGGACCTCGGCCGGCGCCCCTGGCCGCCCGATCACGTACTCGAACGTGGTCTCGTCGGGCGCGATCATGCCGGCCCGTCCGCCGCCCTCGATCGTCATGTTGCAGACCGTCATCCGGCCCTCCATCGAGAGCGCCTCGATCGCCTCGCCGGCGAACTCGACGACATGTCCGACCGCTCCGTCGACCCCGATCTGACCGATCGTGGCGAGGATCAGATCCTTCGCAGTGACCCCGAACCCGAGCGCGCCCTCATAGCTGATCCGCATCGAGCGCGGTTTGGACTGGACGAGGCACTGGGTGGCGAGCACGTGCTCGACCTCGCTCGTGCCGATCCCGAAGGCGAGCGCACCGAAGGCGCCGTGGGTGGCGGTGTGCGAGTCGCCGCAGACGATCGTCATCCCCGGCTGAGTGACGCCGAGCTCCGGCCCGATCACGTGCACGATCCCCTGATGCTCGGATCCGAGCGAGTACAGCGGCACCCCGAACTCGGCGCAGTTGCGCTCGAGCGTCTGCACCTGGACCCGGGACAGCTCGTCCTTGATCCGCGCCGCGACCGGGGTTCCGTCGGTCGGCACGTTGTGATCGGCGGTCGCCAGCGTGCGGTCGGGCCGGCGCACGCGGCGGTCGGCAAGGCGCAGGCCGTCGAATGCCTGTGGGCTGGTGACCTCGTGGACCAGATGCAGATCGATGTACAGCAGCGACGGCGCCACCTCGTGGCGCTCCCAGATCTTGTCGAACAGGCTCTTTGGCATGGGCTCCTCTCAACTGCGGCGCAGGCCGGCGCTCACGATTGCGAGCAGGACGGCCTCTGCGGGTCCGTGATTTTCAAAATGGTGCTGCAGGTCCGCGTCGAAGGTGACGCAGTCGCCGGCGTGCAACGGGTACTGGCGCCCGTCACACGCGAGCACGACCTCGCCCCGCTCGACGAGCGCCGTCTCACGGCTCCCGGGCTCGTGCATCGGGGGATCGCCGGGACCGCCAGTCTGCGCTCCCGGCGCCAGGGTGTGGCGTGAGAACTCGGCCCGCTGGCCCGGCAGAGGCGGCGTCAGCACCTCGTAGCTGTGGCCGGCGCCGCGTGTCGGGCCTTTGCGTCGTTCGTCGCGCCGTACGACGGTGACCGCGCCTCCCTCATCGAGGCGCAGCAGCTGCGAGAGGCTCAGCTCAAGACCACCGGCGATCTTCGCGGCAACCTGGAGCGTCGGAGAGGTCTCCCCCCGCTCGACCTGCGAGAGCATCGGCGCACTGACACTGCTGCGCAGCGCGAGCTCACGGAGCGAGAGGTTCATCGCCTCCCGCAACGCCCGCACGCGCGGTCCGACGGCCGCAATCGTGTGTTCCTGACGATCCAGCGCAGCTGGCATACGAACGTACGTTATCACGTACGCACCCTGTCTTTCCAGTCACTCCGAGCACCTTTTGGTCCGCCACGAACCAAAAGGTGCTCAGAGTTGAAATCAAGCCAACGTTCGCGGCGCGGCGACTGGGCGCTTGCGAGAGCCCGCGGCGGCGCGACCGGGCGCCGGTGAGAGTCAGGTCCAGCGGAACTTCGGCAGGATCCGGCGCGCGAGCCGCTCGACCCGCGCGACCTCGCCGGCAACCGTCAGCGGTCCATCGGGGTTGTCGACGATGATCTCGAGCGAGTTGAGGCCATCCTCGACCCGCAGCACAACCCCGGAGACGTACCGCAGCTGGTAGGCGCCGGACCCACCGGTGCTGCTGTAGGTGTAGTACACCCAGGCGGGCTCACCCGATTTTGGACAGGAACTGCGGGCGAAGCAGCTGCCGAGCCCCTTGACGACCCTGAACCCCCGTTGGACCTTGAAATGCTGCGCCTCTCCGTAGCGCACCACCACGAACGGCGCGTTGCCGAACTGCAGCTTGGGCCGCCGCTCGACGTACTCGCAGACCAGGACAGGCGCGATCACCGTCTCCCAGGCGGCGGGGAGCGCGCGCACCCGGTCGCCGAAGGTCGAATCGATCAACGACGCCGGCGTCCAACCGCAGCTTGGCACCGGCGAGCTCCGCGCCGCCAGCGCGGAGCGGCCCGTGACCGCGCCGCTGATCAGCAGCACCGCGACAGCGACCAGCGCGCACGCGGCCGCGCGGCGTACCCCCCATCCAAGAGCGCGACCATGGCTCACGCCGGCGATTCTATGTGCTGCACCGGCTCCGCGCAGGAGACGGTCGCCTCGCCGCCGCTAGCCTGGATCGCGGATGCGCACGCGACCCGACATCCTCGTGCTCGGTGCCGGCGGCCTCCTCGGCGAGGCGTGGATGGTCGGCGTCCTGGCCGGGATCGAGGACGCCGGTGACCTTGATCTAGGCCGGTGCGAGCACTTCGTCGGCACCTCGGCGGGATCGATCGTCGCCGCGCGTCTGTCAGCCGGTGTCGTGCTGGAACGCCCGCCGGCAGCCGAGCCAGACCAGCCAGACCAGCCAGACGAGCCGGACGAGCCGGACGAGCCCGACGAGGGACCGCGTCAGCAGCCTCGGGATGATCACGCCGAGACCCCCCACCCCGACGGTTCAGCCGCGCCCGCGCGCGAGCCCCGAGTCGACCTCGCGGCAGGTGCGACCCGCGCGGCCAGATCCGCCGGTGCCTGGGCGCTGGCGCTCGGGTCTCCGTTCGCCCCGATTGCGCTGCGGCTCGCGCAGCCCGGTGGCTCGCTCACCCGCGCAGCGTTGCTGCGTGCCGCGCCGCGGTCTCGCCGATCCCTGGACGACCTGCATGCCTCGATCGCAGAGCTGCGCGTGAGCTTCGACGGCCGCCTGCGGGTCGTCGCGGTCCAGCGCGCGACCGGGCGCCGGACCGTCTTCGGCCGGCCGCGCGCGCCGAACGCCACGGTCGCCGACGCGGTCGAGGCGTCATGCGCTGTGCCGTGGATGTTCGAGCCGGTGAGGATCGGCGGTGTCGATTACGTTGACGGCGGCGTCTGGAGCCCGACCAACCTCGACGCGGCCCCGGCCGGGCGGGGCACGCACGTGCTGTGCCTGAACCCGACCGCCGCCCTCGCGGGACCGCACGCGCTGTTCACGCTGATCCGACGCACCTCCAGGTCGGCGATGATCCTCGAGGCGCAGGCGCTCCGCGCCCGCGGCGCTGAGGTCAGGCTGATCGGGCCCGACGAGCGCTGCGTCGCCGCGATCGGTCCCGATCTGATGTCACGTGCCCGCCGCCTCGGCGTGCTGCGCGAGGGCTACCGGCAGGGACTCACGCTCTCCGAGACGGTGAGCTGAGTCCCCTCCGGAAAGCAGAGCCCTGCCCGAGCGGTGCTGCCCGGCCCGCTGTCAGGGAGCGCTGATCGGCGCGGCGCTGGCGGCGTCCGCAGTCGCCTGCTCCGCTTCGGCGGTGACCCCGCGCCTGGCCATCGCGTTCGAGAGCGCGCGGACGTAGGCCCGCGCGGCCGCATCGAGGATGTCGGTCGAGACTCCCTGGCCGGAACCGATCACCGGCGCGCCACCGTCGGTCCCGCCCAGCTCCAGGACGACCGAGGTCTCGCCGAGCGCGTCCTGGCCCGCTGTGACGGCGTCGACGCGGAATTCCCGGAGCTTGGCGTCGGCGCCGGTGGCGGCATTGATCGCACGGAAGATCGCGTCGACCGGGCCGTCACCGGTGAACGAGCCCGTCAGCGTCTCCCCTTCGGCCGTGCGGAGGCTGACCTTCGCATGCGGGGGACGTCGCGACGAGGCCTCGACGTCGAACCACTCAAGCGTGTAGGTGACGGCCGTCTCCTCGCGGAGCTCGTCGGTCAGCAGTGCCTCCAGATCCATCGCCGTGACCTGCTTCTTCTTGTCAGCGATCTCCTTGAAGCGCTTGAACGCCGTGTTCAGCGTCTGGCCACTGACCTCGAAGCCCAACTCGCTGAGCGCCTGCTGCAGTGCATGGCGGCCGGAGTGCTTGCCGAGCACGATCGAGTTGGCCTCCAACCCGACCGTGGTCGCGTCCATGATCTCGTAGGTCGTGCGCTCCTTGAGGACGCCGTCCTGATGGATCCCCGACTCGTGGGCGAAGGCGTTGCGCCCGACGATGGCCTTGTTCGGCTGCACCACGTAGCCGGTCAGCCGTGAGACCATCCGCGATGTCCGGGCCAGCTCACGAGTCACCACCTCGGTGCTCAGCCCGACATCACGCTGGCGCGTGTGCAGCAGCATCACGATCTCCTCAAGCGACGCGTTCCCTGCACGCTCGCCGATCCCGTTGATCGCGCACTCGACCTGCCGCGCGCCGGCCAGCAGGCCGGCGAACGAGTTGGCGACCGCCAGACCGAGGTCATCGTGGCAGTGGACCGACAGCACGACGTCCTGCAGTGCCGGCACCAGCGCGTAGAGCCGTCCCAGGAACGCGGTGAATTCGTCCGGCATCGTGTAGCCGACGGTGTCAGGGATGTTGATCGTGGTAGCGCCCTCATCGATCGCGATCTGGACGACCTCGGCCGTGAACTCGATCTCCGACCGGGTCGCGTCCATCGGCGAGAACTCGACGTCCTCGAGGTAGCTCTTGGCGTGCGCCACCGCCGCCCGCGCCTGGCCCTTGACATCCTCCCTCGTGGTCTGCAGCTGGTGCACGATGTGGATATCGGAGGTCGAGATGAAGGTGTGGATCCGCGGCCGCGCGCTGTCGCGCACCGCGTTCCAGGCGGCATCGATGTCGGCGACGTGGGTACGCGCGAGCCCAGCGATGATCGGGCCCTGAACCGCCCTGGAGATCTCACGGACCGCCTCGAAGTCCCCCGGTGAGGTGATCGGGAAGCCGGCCTCGATCACGTCGACACCGAGCCGCGCCAGCTGTTGGGCGATCTCCAGCTTCTCCTGCGTGTTGAGCGAGATCCCCGGCGACTGCTCCCCGTCGCGCAGGGTCGTGTCGAAGATCAGTACTCGGTTTGAATCGTCGGGCTTGCTCATGTCACTCCTTGGAAGGTCTTGGCTGCTTCTACGGTGCTGGTTCGCGGCTACATGCGGCCGCCGGCGCGCTATTCCCCCCGAAGGGGGAGGAGAAGCAGTGCAAGGCCGAGGCGGAGTGCCATCGAGTCTGAGGGTAGCGTGCCACGCGGGCACGCGTCAAACGCCGCAGGCCGATGCCCGGAACACTGCAAATTCGGTTGACGTCGGCGCCCCTGGCTTCTAACTTCCAGACTCTCCATGAGCGGCTCTGCAACATCCGGCCTGATGCTGCTGTTCGCATGCGCGTTCTGCGCCCTCGTGGCGCTGCTGTCGGTGAGCACCCGCTCGCTCCAGCGGGCGCTGAAGCAGCGGCGCGGCGTCAGGCGCAGGCTCCTCGACGCGGCCGGCGCCGAGCTTCGAGCCCGCGCGATGATGACCGAGCTGTGCCCGCACGGGTGGCGGGCACAGATCACGCTGTTCGAGCCGGGCGACGAGCTGCCCGAGGGGGCGCCGGCGGGAGAGCGGGCACGGGTCGCGCTCGACTGGGCCGAGCTCGGCGACGGCCACGACGACATCGTGGTGATGCGTCGCGTCTGGGGCTCGACGATCGTCGATGCGCTCGACGCGATGGTGGCCGACCGCCGCACGGACGAGACGCTGGAGCAGATCGAGCGCGCAGCGGGCAGCTGGCCCGATCTGCCGTGAGTCGCGTCAGAGGTTGACGGTCTGCCCGGCGACGAACCCGTCGCTGGAGGCGATCTCCTCGACCACGTCGGCCGGAACCGCGGTGTCGGTGGTGATCGCCATCGCCGCCAGCATCCGATCGCCACCGTTTCGTTCCTTCGGGTTGCGCCCGACGGCGGCTGAGACGATGTTGACGCCGTGGGTCCCGAACACGGTGCCGACGCGGCCGATCATGCCGGGGACGTCGTGGTAGCGGAACATCGTCAGGTGGTCCTCGATCGGGATGTCGAAGCGCTGCCCCCACGCCTCGAGCAGATGCGGCCGGTTGTGCGAGCCGATCACGGTGCCCGCGACGCGGACGGTGTGCTCGCCGCTGGTCACCGTCACCCGGACCAGGTCGGTGTAGTCCCTGGCGTTTGACTGCTTGGTCTCGACCACCTCGATCCCGCGCTCCTCGGCGAGTGACGGGGCGTTGACCTCGTTGACGTCCTCCTCGGTGTGGCCGCGCAGCACCCCGAGCAGCACGTGGACCCCCAGCAGGCGCGTGTCGCGCTCGGCGATCCGTCCGAGGAACTCGGCGCTGACGCGATCGATCGAGGAGCCGGCGTTGAGCGTCGCGGCGATCCGCCCGAGCGCACGGCACAGCGGCACGAACGGTCCGAGCGCCTGCGTGTCCTCGGCTCCGATCGCCGGGATGTTGACGGCGCTGGTGACGACGCCGCCGGTCAGCGCGGCGACCACCTGCTCGGCGGCCTGATAGCCCGCCCGGTCGGTCGCCTCGGCAGTCGAGGCGCCGAGGTGCGGCGTCACGATCACGTTCGGATAGCCGAACAGCGGGTGCTCGGTGATCGGCTCGGAACGGAACACATCGAGCGCCGCCCCGGCGACCTTGCCGGAATCGAGCGCCGCCTGCAGATCCTCGTCGACGATCAGCTGTCCGCGCGCGACGTTCAGGACCCGGACCCCGTCCCTGCACTTCGCGAGCGCCTTGGCGTCAAGCCAGCCCTCCGTCTCCGGAGTCTTGGGGAGGTGCAGCGTCAGGAAATCGGCTGCCGCGTAAACCTCGTCGGAAGAGCCCGCCTGCTCCACGCCCAGCTCTCGGTAGCGCTCGGTCGCGACGTACGGATCAAACGCGATCACCCGCATCCCGAACCCCTTCGCGCGTTGCGCCACGAGCTGGCCGATCCGCCCGAAACCGAGGATCCCGAGCGTCTTCTCATACAGCTCGACACCCGAGAACCGCGAGCGCTCCCAGGCGCCGCCGGTCAACGATGCATGCGCTTGGGGAACATTGCGAGCGAGCGCCAGCAACAGCGCCATCGTGTGCTCGGCGGCCGTGATCACGTTCGACTGAGGCGCGTTGGCGACGATGATCCCGCGCTTGGTCGCCGCCCTGACGTCGACGTTGTCGACCCCGACCCCGGCCCGTCCCACAGCCCGCAGCCGCCCCGCCCGATCGATCAACTCGCCATCCAGCTTCGTCGCCGAGCGGATCAGGATCCCATCGAAGGAGCCCAACCGCTGCACGAGCTGCTCACGCGTCCAGTCGAAACCCAGCTCCACATCGAAATGCGCGCGCAGCAACTCGATCCCGGACGCGCCGATCTTCTCGGCGACCAGCACCCTGGGCCGGTCGACCGGGACCTCGACAGCGGCGACCGCACCGCTCACGAGGACCCCTCGAGCACCCAGTCGATGCAGGCCGTCAACGCCCTCACCTCGGCAGGATCGGTCGCGGGGAACATCGCGATCCGCAACTGGTTGGCACCGAGCTTGCGGTAGGGCTCCACATCGACGATCCCGTTCGCGCGGAGCGTCGCGGCGAGCGCCGCCGCGTCGATCTCGTCGTCGAAATCGATCGTGGCGACAACGGGCGAGCGCTTCGCCGGATCGGCCACGAACGGGCTCGCGTGCGGGTGGGCCTCCGCCCAACCGTAGAGGTGGGCGGAGGACTCGCTGGTCCGAGCGACCATCGCGTCGAGGCCTCCGGACTCGAGCATCCAGGCGATCTGGTCAGCCAGCAGGAACAGCGTCGCGATCGCCGGCGTGTTGTAGGTCTGATCCTTGACCGAGTTCTCGAGCGCTGTGCGCAGCGACAGGAACTCCGGGATCCAGCGAGTCGGACCGACCGTCGGGCGCTCGGCATCGATCCGCTCGATCCGCTCGAGCGCCGCCGGGCTCAGCAGCGCCAGCCACAGCCCGCCATCGGAGGCGAAGCCCTTCTGCGGCGCGAAGTAGTAGACGTCGGCCTGCGACACGTCGACCGCGAGCCCGCCCGCCGCTGAGGTCCCGTCGACCAGCACGAGCAGGTCCCGATCGGCGCCTGCGGGCCTGACAACCGGCACGATCACGCCGGTCGAGGTCTCGTTGTGCGCCCAGGTGATCACGTCTGCGCCGGCGCCGGCCGGCAGTGCCGGCGCCGGCGCGTCTCCCGCCGGCGCCAGCAGCACGATCGGCTCGGACAGGAACGGCGCCTCGCGCGTGCAGGTCGCGAACTTCGAGGAGAACTCACCGTAGCTCAGGTGCAGCGCGCGTTCGGCCACGATCCCGCAGACGGCCGCATCCCAGAACGCGGTCGTGCCACCGTTCCCGAGCGCGACCTCGTAGCCGTCGGGGAGCGAGAACAGCTCCCGCAGGCCACCGCGGATCTCGGCCACCAACCGCTTCACCGGCGGCTGCCGGTGCGAGGTTCCGACCACGCTCGTGCCAGTTGCGGCGAGACGGTCCAGCACGCCGGCCCTCAGGCGCGACGGTCCAGAGCCGAAGCGGCCGTCGCGCGGCTTCAATCGATCCGGAATCTGCGGAGTGTTCTGCGTCATGTGGCGGGCATGGCCGCGCAGCTGCAGCGCGCTACTCGTGGAAGCTGGTGTCGATCCAGTCCATCTGCGAGCGGAGTTCCTTGCCGATCACCTCGACCTGGTGGCCGGCCTGCTCGTCGCGCATGCGCTTGAAGTTCTCCTGGCCGGCGCGGTTCTCAGCGATCCACTCGCGCGCGAACTCCCCGGATTGGATCTCTCCGAGGAGCTCCTTCATCGCCGCTCGTGACTCGGGCCCGATCACGCGCTTACCGCGGGTCAGGTCTCCGTACTCTGCCGTATTGGAGATCGAGTAGCGCATCCCCGCGATCCCCTTCTCGTAGATCAGATCGACGATCAGCTTGAGCTCGTGGAGGCACTCGAAGTACGCGAGCCGCGGGTCATAGCCGGCGTCGACCAGCGTCTCGTACCCGGCTCGGACGAGCTCGGTCACCCCACCGCAGAGCACGGCCTGTTCGCCGAACAGGTCGGTTTCGGTCTCGTCCTTGAAGGTTGTCTCGATCACGCCGCCGCGGGTGCAGCCGATCCCCTTCGCGTACGCCAGCGCCAACCCGAGCGCGTCGCCGGAGGCGTCCTGCTGGATCGCGACCAGCCCGGGAACACCCGATCCCTCCAGGAACTGGCGGCGGACGAGGTGGCCGGGGCCCTTCGGCGCGACCAGCGCGACGTCGACGTCAGGCGGCGGCGTGACCGTGCCGTAGTGGATCGAGAAGCCATGGCCGAACAGCACCATGTTGCCCGACGCGATCCCGTCAGAGACGCCGGATTCCCACACCTGCGCGTGCAGCTCGTCGGGAACCAGCATCATCACGATGTCGCCTTCGCTGGCGGCGTCGGCCGGCTCGACCACGCGCAGCCCGTGCTCACGGGCCTTGGCGACGCTGTCCGAGCTCCCTCGCAGGCCGACAACGACGGCTACGCCGGAGTCCTTGAGGTTCAGCGCGTGAGCATGGCCCTGTGAGCCGTAGCCGATGATCGCGACGGTCTTGCCGTCAAGCTTGTGGAGGTCTGCGTCGTCGTCATAGAACATAGGAGCGGCAGGCTACAGGGCGACCGCCGCGAGTGAGCTGCCGGGGATCTCCAAGCTGCCGTCAGCCGACGTGAACGGCTCGGCTCGGTGGCCGATCTCCTCGACGAGCGCGGTCCGCTGCGGCCCGGAGAGCGACTGCCAGACGCCACGGAACGCGACCGACATGTCGAGTGTCTCTGCGATCCAGGCGTCGACAGAGTCGTATGAGCGGTCAAGCGAGACCGGCTCGACCCTTCGCTCGACGAACCCGGCGTCGGCGAGCAGCTCGTCGAGCTGCCCGTCGCCGGCCAGCGCGAACATCCCGGGGCCCGACCTGTCCGGCGGCTCGGTGTGCCCGAGCGCCACCAGCGCCCCGGTCGGGATCGTCGTCCACGGGTTGCGCGCCGGCGTATCCCAGACGCCGGCGGCGAGCCGGCCGCCCGGCGCGAGCACGCGACGGCACTCCTGCGCGGCGGCGGCAGGGTCGGAGCACAGCATCAGCCCCCACCGGCACAGGATCGCGTCGACGCTCGCGGTCGGCAGGTCGATCCACTCGAGCATCAGCTGCTTGAACTCGACATTGGTGACGTCCTTGGCGGCCGCACGCCGGCGTGCGACCGCCAGCATCCCCTCCGAGGCATCGCTGCAGATCAGCGTGCCGCCTGGTTGGATCAGCTCAGCCGCGAGGAACCCGGTGTCACCTGGGCCGGCGGCCAGCTCGAGCACGCGCGCTCCTGGGTGGAGCTCGCAGGCATCGATCATCCACGCCGAGAGCGGCATGCCGGTCGCCCGGATATCGTCGGCGCGCCGTTCCCAGCCCTCGGCGGCCTCGTCCCAGTTGATACCCGTCGACACGCCATGGATCATACGGAGAGGCGGCGGCGCAGAAGCTTCCCGGATTCGGTCCGCGGCAGTGCCTGCACAGGCTCGATCAGCTTGGGCACCTTGAACGGCGCCAGCCGCTCGGCACAGAAGGTGCGCAGCACCTCGGCGTCGAAGGCCGCGCCGGCGCGGGGGACGACGTGCGCAATCACAGCCTCCCCCCACTCTCGATCCGAGCGCCCGAACACGCCGGCGTCGGCCACATCCGGATGTGCCAGCAGCACCGCCTCGACCTCCGCGGGCGCGACATTCTCGCCGCCGCTGACGATCGTCTCGGATCTGCGCCCGATGATCGTCAGACGTCCGGCGGCGTCGAAGGAGCCGAGATCTCCGGTCCGCAGCCAGCCATCCTGGTTCAGCGACCCCGGCGCCACGATCGGCCCGCGCACGATGATCTCCCGGTCGGGCCCATCCAACCAAAGCTGCGCGCCGTGCAGGGGGATCCCGAACGTCGCGATCTGCGAGCACGCCTCGGTCATCCCGTAGGTCGGCGCGACCGGGACGCCGGCAGCGTCGGCTCGCTGCAGCAGCGCCGGCGGGATCGGACCGCCTCCGAGCAGCGCCCAGCGCAGCGCCGGCGGCGAGGACAAGCCCGCGTCGAGCAGCCGTGCGAGCATCGTCGGCACCAGCGAAACGATCGTGATCCGCCGCGACGGGTCCATCAACTCGTTCAGGACCGCCTCGGTCTCGAAGCGCTCGTGCAGGACCACGGTGGTGGCGTAGACGAGGCTGCGAATCAGGATCGACAGTCCACCGACGTGCGCGAGCGGCATCGCGCAGAGCCAGCGCTCGTCCGGGTCCAGACCGAGCGCGACCGCCGAGCCGAACGCGTTGGCAAGCCAGTTCCCGTAGGTCAGCTCTACCTGCTTGGGTGCCGCGGTGGTGCCGGAGGTGTGCATCACGGTCGCGACCATCGCCAGCATCTCCGGGCCGGAAACGGATGGGTGAAGGACGCCGTCCGGGCGGTTCGGCGCCTGCTCCAGCACGACGGTGGCGCCGGCGGCTCTGGCCGCCTGCTCCTGGGCTCCCAACCGCAGGTCGATCGGCACAGCGCGCACCCCGGCCAGCAGGCACGCGTGCAATGCGACCGCGAACTCGGTCCGATCCTCGATCGCCAGCGCAACCCGATCGCCGGACCTGACGCCGATCGCCTGCAGCGCCCCGGCCCCGTCGATCGAGAGCGCTGAGAGCTCCGAGTAGGTGAGCGAGCGCTCCCTGCCCTCGATCGCGACGCGATCAGGGTGCTTGGCGGTTGCGATGTGGATCCAGAACCCCACGGGCGAAACGGTAGTCTCAACGCGCGTGAGCGTCACCTGGCAAGCCGCAGCGCAGTACGAGGACATCCGTTACGAGCTCGCGACGGGCGAGGATGCCGGAATCGCGAAGATCACGATCGACCGGCCGGAGGTCCGCAACGCGTTCCGTCCCGAGACGGTCGTCGAGTTGATCGATGCCTTTGAGCGCGCCCGTGAAGACCCCGCCGTCGGCGTGATCATCCTCACCGGCGAGGGGCCGCTCGCGTTCTGCTCGGGCGGCGACCAGCGCGTGCGAGGCGCCCGCGGCGGCTACGTGAGTGGCGCCGATCCCGCGCAGGCGGGTCATCACGAGGCCGTCGGGCGTTTCCACGTCACCGATCTTCACGTCCAGATCCGCCGCTTGCCGAAGCCGGTGGTGGCGATGGTCGCCGGCTATGCGATCGGCGGCGGCCATGTGCTGCACGTCGTCTGCGATCTGACGATCGCTGCCGACAACGCCCGCTTCGGCCAGACCGGCCCGAAGGTCGGCTCGTTCGACGGGGGCTTCGGCGCGAGCGTCCTGTCGCGTCTCGTGGGACCGAAGAAGGCCAAGGAGATCTGGTTCCTGTGCCGGCAGTACGACGCACGGGAGGCTCTGGAGATGGGGCTCGTCAACGCCGTCGTCCCACTCGATCAGCTGGAGGCTGAGACGGTCTCCTGGTGCCGCGAGATGCTCGCGCTGTCCCCATTCAGCCTGCGACTGCTGAAGGCGAGCTTCAACGCCGACGAGGACGGCCTCGCCGGCATCCAGCAGCTTGCCCACGACGCCAACCTGCTCTTCTACATGAGCGAGGAGGCGGCCGAGGGCCGTCAGGCGTATCTGGAGAAGCGCCCGCCCGACTTCTCCAAGTTCCCCCACCGGGCCTGATGCCCGCACCGGCGCAGTCCGCGGCGATCCCGGGCGGGATCCGCATCTGGGTGATGGCTGCGCGTCTGCGCACCCTCCCAGCCGCGATCGCTCCCGTCCTGGTCGGCACCTCGCTGGCCGGATTCGCCGGTGTATTCCTGCCGCTGCGGTTCATCGCGGCACTGCTGGCAGCGATCTTCATCCAGGTCGGCACCAATCTCAGCAACGACTACTCCGATGCGCGCCGCGGCGCCGACACAGAGGATCGCCTCGGGCCGGTACGCGTCACCGCGGGCGGGCTGGTGCCCCCCAGCCAGGTGCTCGTCGCGACATACGTGAGCTTCGGTCTGGCGGTGCTGGCCGGCATCTACCTGGTCGTCGTCGCCGGCTGGCAGCTGCTGCTCGTCGGGGCCGCGTCGATTCTCGCCGGCGTGCTCTACACCGGCGGCCCGCGGCCATACGGTTACGAGGGCCTCGGCGAGGTGTTCGTGTTCCTGTTCTTTGGCGTGGTGGCGGTCGCCGGCTCGTTCTTCGTGCAGGTGACGCATCTGACCTGGGAGGCGTTTGCGCTGTCGATCCCGGTCGGTCTGCTCGCCGCCGCGATCCTGGTGGTCAATAACGTCCGTGACATCGATACCGATCGGCGCGCCGGCAAGCAGACGCTCGCGGTCCGACTGGGACGCCGGCGGACCCGCAGCATGTACGCGGCGATGCTCGTCCTCGCCTACGTGCTGGCGCCGGTGACCTGGTTGTTCGGGCCGCTTGAGCCGTGGGTCCTGCTGTGCTGGCTGACCGCGCCGCTGGCCGTCTCGCTCGTGAGGCTGGTGCATGACCATACCGACGGCCCCTCGCTGAACCAGGCGCTCGCCAAGACCGGCATGCTGCAGCTGGTGTTCTGCGTGCTGCTTTCAGCCGGGCTGCTGTTGAGCCGGTGAAGGTCGAGCTGGAGGTCCACGAGGCGCGTTTGCGCTCACCGCTGGCCTCTGCCCGAGACACCGTCGGCGTGCGGCGCCTGATCGTGCTCGCCCTCCAGGACTCCGATGGTCTGATCGGCTACGGCGAGGCGGCTCCGCTCGCCGGTTACCACGACGTCCGGGAGGGGGACGTGATCACGGCGCTTGAGGAGTGTTCACAGCTGCTCCGCAGCTCCGATGGCCGTGACCCGAAGCAGCTGCTGGCGGTCTGTGCAGAGCTGACCACGGTGCGCCAGGCGCTCGCGGCGATCGATCTGGCCCTGTGGGATCTCGCCGGCAAGCGCGCGGGCCTACCGGTGTGGCGGCTGCTGGGCGCCACGGCCGCGACGCCCGTCGAGGTCAACGCGACGATCGGCGCGCTCGACCGTGCCGGCGCGGCACGCGAGGCTGCCGCCGCTCGCGCCGCAGGCTTCCGTGCGGTGAAGGTCAAGGTGGGCGTCGGTGACGACGCCGGACGGCTCGCGGCCACGCGGGCCGCGAGCGGCCGCGAGATGAGGATCCGGATCGATGCGAACGGCGCCTGGTCCGTGGAGGAGGCGCTCGCGGCACTGAAGGTGCTGGAACCGGTCGGCATCGAGTGCTGCGAGGAGCCGGTGCACGGGCTCGAGGAGATCGAGCGGGTCGCCGCCGCCAGCGCCGTGCCGGTCTCGCTCGATGAGAGCGCCGGTGAGCCGGGGGCGCTCGATCGCCGACGATGCGAGGCCGTCTGCCTGAAGATCGCCGGCTGCGGCGGGATCAGCGGGCTTCTGCGTGGTGCCCAGCGCGCCCGCGCGGCGGGTTATGAGCTGTACCTCGCATCGACGCTCGACGGGCCACTCGGGATCGCGGCGGCACTGCATGCGGCGGCGGCGCTGTCGGTGCAGCGGCCGTGCGGGCTGGCGACGCTGGCGTTGTTCGCAGACCGGGAGGACCCGCTGGGGCCGATCGCCGGAACGATCACGCCGCCGTCCGGCCCGGGACTCGGAGATCGCCTGATCGACTGGTACTCAGCAGCTGCCGATGGCCCGCGCGGGCCGTAGTCAGGTGAACAGGCCGCGCACGGCCGAGCGCAGTACCTCCTTCGCGGTCAGCGCGACGATCTGCAGGTCCAGCGACAGCGACCAGTTCTGGATGTAGTAGTTGTCCCACTCGACGCGATCCGCGATCGAGGTCTGCCCCCGCAGCCCGTGGACCTGAGCCCAGCCGGTGATACCCGATTTGACCCGGTGACGGTCCTCGTAACGGCTCACGTCACGGACGAACCGCTCGACGAACTCCGGCCGCTCCGGCCGCGGGCCGACGACGCTCATCTCCCCCCGCAGCACGTTGACGAACTGCGGCAGCTCGTCGAGCGCGAGCGCCCGCAGCCAGCGTCCGACCGGCGTGCAGCGGTCCTCCCCCTCCACCCCACCGGGAGCAGCCCCAGCGGGCGGCTCGAACGTGTCCGCAACCTCGGCCGGCGCCTCGCGCATCGTCCTGAACTTCAGCAGGTCGAATGTCTGGCCGTCGCGTCCGACGCGACGCTGGCGGAACAGAACCGGACCCGAGGAGGTCACCGCGACGATCAGTGCGACGAGCGCCATCAACGGCGCGAGAATCACCAGCGTGCACGCGGCGAACAGCCTGTCGAACGCGTGCTTGACCGCGAATTGCCAGCCGCGCGGGCTGACGTGGCGAAGCGTCAGCACCGGTACCCCGCCAACGTGATCGAGCCAGGCGCGCTCGTTGATCGACTCGAACAGTCGTGGCACCAGCGATACCGTGACGCCGAGCCGCTCGCAGGCGCGAACCCGTTCGAGCATCACCTGATCGGGCTCGTTGGAGAAGGCGAGCAGCACGTGGCGGGCGCCGGTCAGCTCGATCGCCTGCTCAAGGTCGTCGGGACCGCCGAGGACGGGCACCAGCGGTGCCGTGCGTTGACGCCTGGGAAGCGGGTTGGAGTCAAGGAAGCCGACCGGACGCAGCCCGTACCCGGGGTCGCTGAGCAGCCGCGTGACCAGATGGTCGCCGACTCGACCGGCGCCGATCACCAGCGTCGGTGCCGAGAACGCCGGCAGCCGCACCGCCTGGCTGCGGATCGACGAGAGGATCAACCGCTCGAGCGCCAGGCAGGCGGCGCAGAACGCCCACAGCCGCAGAGTCAGCGCGACCGAATGGCTGCCGCCGAGCAACGCGTCGGCGGCGAGCAGGATCAGCGCCGCCTGGGTGACGGCGCCGAGCAGTCTGGCGGTCGCCTCGAGCAGCGAACCCTTGAGGCGCTCATTGCCGCCGCGGCGGTGGTGCAGCACAGCCAGCACGAGCGGTGGGAACACAAGCGCAAGCCACCAATGCGATGCGGCCGTGCGCAGCGCCGGATCCGACAGAACCGCCGCCGCCGAGCCCGCGCACAACGCGACCAGATCGAGCGTACGGCACAACCTCGACCAGCGGCGCGCATCGAGCAGCGGTCCGATCGCGCGCGATGGAGCGCCCGCCTGCGCAGCGGACTCGGCCTGGTTCGCGGCGATTGTCGCACTCGCTGCTTGTGATGTCGTCACATTGGTTGTTTCGACAGCCGGGACACGCGCCACCCCCTTTGTCAAACCGGATGGACGGATGTCTTGGCGCCGCCGGAGCTGGCGGCAGACCGGATCGGCAGGCGCGGAGCACCGCGTCGCCGTGCTGCCTCAGGTGAGGAGCAGAGCCGCGACCCGCTCCGGAGCCTCGAGATGTACCGCGTGACCGGTGTCGGGAACGATCGTGGCGACCGCGCCCGGAATCATCTCCGCCATCTCGGCGGCGATCTCGCTGAACTTGTGATCGCGCGCGCCGGCGATCAGCGTGACCGGAACCGAAAGCTCTCCGAGCCGCTCCCAAAGCGGCGCCAGCGCCCCGGTCCCGAGGCCGCGCAGCGCCCGCGCCAGGCCGGCCGGAGTGCTTCGCAGACGATCCCGATGGACCGCCGCGGCGACGTCGTCCGGCAGGCCGGACAGGACCGGCGTGCCGGCCCAGCGGGTCGCGAACTGCTCGATCGAGATCCGCTCGATCTCGTCCGCGAGCCGCTCGTCAGCCTCTCTGCGGGCGGCCCGCTCGAGCGGATCCGCGATCCCCGGACTGGCGCCGATCAGCACCAGCGCCTCCACGCGCGCAGGCAACGCCAGCGCCACATGCAGGGCGATCCGGCCGCCCATCGAATAGCCGGCGAGCGTGAAGCGCGCCGGCGCCAGCGCCTCGATATCGGCGATCACCGCGTCGAGCTCGACCGGCTCGCGGGCCGAGGCGCCGCCATGGCCACGGATGTCGGGCGCCAGCGGGCGATAGCGTTCGCTGACGCCGGCGATCACCGGCTGCCAGCTCGCACCGGTGTGAGTGAAGCCGTGCAGCAGCACCAAGCCCGTTGCCATCCACAGATCCAATCATGAGCGCCTCCGACTCCCACCTGCTGCTGCGCGCATTCGTCGACGAGCTGGCTCGCTGCGGCGTGCGGCAGGCGTGCACCTCACCGGGATCGCGGTGCACGCCGATCGTGCTGGCGCTGGCCAGAGAGCCTCGGATCCGGTGCTTCTCGCACATTGATGAGCGCTGCTCTGGGTTCTTCGCACTCGGTGCCGCCAAGGCGAGCGGGCTGCCGGTGGTGGTGACGTGTACCTCGGGTACCGCCGCGGCGAACCTCGCGCCTGCCGTGATCGAGGCGTTCCAGGCGCGGGTGCCGCTGATCGTGCTCACGGCCGACCGCCCGCCCGAGCTGCGCGAGGTCGGCGCCGGCCAGACGATCGATCAGATCAAGCTCTACGGTGACGTCTCGAAGTGGTTCTTCGAGGTCGGCGTGTACGACGCGACGCCGGAGCGAATGCGCTGGATCCGGGCGCTCGCCTGCCGGGCGGCGTGGACCGCGCTCGACGATCGCGCGGGACCCGTGCACCTCAACTTCCCGTTGCGTGAGCCGCTCGTACTCGATCAGCCGCTCGGCCCTGAGCCCGGGGGCGGCGGTCGTCCGGAAGGTGTCCCGTGGGTGTCGTTCGATCGCGATCGGGGTGGACGCGTGACCCCGCGCCGGCACGAGTTCTCACGGACCGTGTTCGTGGCGGGGGCGCTCTCGCATGATCCTGAGGTGGGACGCCGCCTGGCCGAGTTGGCTGACCGTGCCAGGGTGCCGCTGCTGGCTGATCCGATCTCGAACGCACGCCGTGGATCGGCCGCGATCGGGCGCTACGACCTGCTCCTGCGTGACCCGGGCACAGCCGCTGCGCTGCGCCCCGACGTGGTCTGCAGGATCGGTGAGCTGCCAACCTCGAAGCCACTCCGCGCGTGGCTCGCCGGACTCGAGGTCCCACAGATCTGGTTCGGTGCAGACAGTGCCTGGTCCGATCCCGACTCAAGGCTGCTGCAGCGCACCGTCACGCCGCTCCGGGAACTGCTCGATCGGATCGCCGGCGACGAGGTGGTGGCGGACACGAGCGACTGGCTGGATCGCTGGCGTGATGCGGACGTCCGTGCCGAGAACGCGATCGAAGCGACACTGCCCGCGGAGCAGCTGACCGAGCCGCTGGTCGCCGCCACCCTCGGGCGCGTCCTGCCGCCGCAGGCGACGCTGTTCGTCGCCTCCTCGATGCCGGTGCGCGACCTGGAGACCTACATGCCGATCCGTGATCACCCGCCGCGGGTGCTGTCGAACCGCGGCGCGAACGGGATCGACGGCACCGTCTCGGCCGCTTTCGGTGTTGCGGCCGCGGGCGGCGGGCCGGTCGTGCTGCTGATCGGCGACGTCGCGCTCGCACACGACCTCGGCGGGCTGCTCGCCGGCCGCCGGACGGCGTTGGCGATCACGATCGTGCTGGTCAACAATGACGGCGGCGGGATCTTTCACTTCCTGCCGGTGGCGAGCCAGGCGGACGCCTTCGAGCAGCACGTCGCGACCCCTCACGGTCTGGATTTCGCCGACGCCGCCACGCTGTATGGCTGCGCGCATGCGAGCGTCGGCACCGTGGCAGAGCTCAGCGACAGCCTGTCGGCGGCGATCGGCTCATCGACGACCACGATTCTCGAGGTGAGGACCGACCGTGCCGAGAACCGGGAGCTGCACCAGCGCGTCGAGCGGGCGGTGCTCGACGCGCTCAGCCCGTGAGCAGCGGCAGCATCGCGCCGAGCTTGACCTCGGTCTCGGCCAGCTCGGCCGCCGGGTCGGAGTCACCCATGATCCCGCAGCCGGCGTAGCACCAGGCACTCGCACCGCACAGCAGCGCGCAGCGCAGGGCGACACAGAACTCTCCGTCACCGGTCGCGTCGGTCCAGCCGACTGGACCGGCGTACCAGCCGCGGTCGAATCCCTCGAGCGCTGGTATCAGCCGCTCCGACACCTCGGCCGGCTCGCCGCCGACCGCCGGTGTCGGATGCAGCAGCCCTGCCAGCTCGATCGCGCCGATCGGAGCGGTGAGCTGCGCTCGAATCGGCGATGCCAGGTGCTGGATGTTCGCGACGCGGACGAGCACCGGCTCGGGTGCGGTGGTCACCCAGACCGAGTGCGGGCCGAGCACCCGCGCGATCCGGCGCGCGACCACCTCGTGCTCATGACGGTCCTTGGCGCTCGTCAGCAGCTGCTCGCCGAGATGGTCGTCGACCGACGGGTCGGCGCTGCGTCGGGTCGAGCCGGCAAGCGCGACCGTGCTTGCGCGCTGGCCCTCGCGACGCACCAGCAGCTCTGGGCTCGCGCCGACGAAGGTGCTCTCGCCGCGTGACACCGCGAACGTGAAGCAGGCGGGAAAGCCATCCCGCAGCACGCCGACGATCGCCGCGGCATCGTGGTCGATCGGGGCGCTGACCTCGACCTCTCGGGCCAGCACCACCTTCTCGAGCTCGCCGGCACGGATCCGCGTCACGGCGCCTGCGACGGCATCCTCGTAGTGGGACGGCGGCATCGGGCTGTGCACCCGGTAACGCCCGGCGGGCGCCGGGTCGAGCAGCGGCAGCGGTGCGGTTCGCAACGAGCCCAGCCGGCTGCTGAGCCGATCCTCCAGGTCCTCGATCGCGTCGTCGGGGCTGACATGCGCGTTCAGCGTGATCCAGGTGTCACCGGCGCGGCGCGCCAGTGAAACCTCGGGGACGGTCATCGATGCCGGGGCGAACGGCTCCCAGCGCGGTGAGGTCCCGCCATCGGGAGCGAACGCGAAGCCGCCGATCGCCACCAGGCCGGAGCCGGGCGGACCCGCCGGCTGATCGCTGATCGCGCCGGAAGCGAGGGCCTGCCAGTGCTCGCCCAACTGCTCGAAGCGCCGCCCGCCGTGTGCCGTCAACTCGTACGCGGAACCGAGGCTGGCGAGCGCGGTACCGTCGCGGTCGGGTTGCTCCATGCAGAACCACGGCTCGCCGGAGCGCCTCGACGCCGCGACCGTCGCGGTCGGATCGATCGGTTCAAGCGTCGGGGCGCTGACACTGGCCAGCATCGGCGTGCCGCCGGCGCGGGCCTGCGCCAGCGTGTCGCGTACTCGCAACCGCATCCTCTGCTCGAGGGCAGGGTCAAGCCAGCGTGGAGATGTCGACTGCGTCGGGGTCCCGCGCACGGTTAGGCAACAATATCCCCGTGAACACGCACCTGCGAAACGTCCTGATCAACAGCGTGGCGTCGATCTATGTACTGCCGGTTTCGCTCAGGATGCGTCTGCTTGTGCTCGGCGGGATGCCGGTGGGACCGGGAACCGTCGTCAAGTCGAGGTGCACGTTCGCCGGCCCCGTGCCGGTGTCGATCGGCCGCGACTGCTACATCGGCTTCCAATCCACGTTCGAAGCCTCAGGCGCGATCGAGATCGGCGACCGCGTCTACATCGCCCATCGCGTCAGCATCCTCACCGCCACGCACGAGCTCGGCGACCACCTGCAGCGGGCCGGACCACAGGTCCGCAAGCCGGTGCGGATCGGCGACGGATGCTGGCTGGGCACCGACGTAACGGTCTTGCCGGGCGTGAGCATCGGTGACGGCTGCGTGATCGCCGCCGGTGCGGTGGTGGTCTCCGACTGCGCGCCCGATGGGCTCTACGCGGGCGTCCCGGCGAGGCGGATACGTGAGCTCGAGCTGGTCGCGAGCGACGTGCAGCGAGACTGATGCCGCTCAGAATCGGCATCGATCTCGTGCGCCCCGAAAGCGTGCGCGAGTCGGTCGCCGTTCACGGCGAGCGCTATCTCAACCGCGTCTACAGCGAGCGGGAGGTGGCCGACTGCCGCCGCGGCGGCGAGCTGCAGGCGGAGCGGCTGGCGGCGAGGTTCGCGGCCAAGGAAGCGACGATCAAGGTTCTTCGACCCGGCCGTGACGATCCCGTGGGATGGCGCGATGTGGAGGTGGGCGATGACGCAAGCGGCTGCCCGGAGTTGAGCTTGAGTGGCACGGCGGGTACGATTGCCGATCTTGCGGGCATAATCGAGCTAACGCTCAGTCTTTCGCATACGGCCGGCTTGGTGGCTGCCGTGGTGATCGCCGAGACCCGGTCAAGCGATTGGAGCACAACTGGCCACCGTGAACGACAGGATCCGACAAGCTATCCGTGACCATGCCCGCCTGCCGGTGGACGTCGGCACGCTCGCCGACGACGCCGACCTCTACAACGCCGGCATGACGTCACACGCGAGCGTCAACGTGATGCTCGCGCTCGAGGGCGAGTTCGACATCGAGTTCCCAGATCGGATGCTCACGCGCAGCGTTTTCGAGAGCGTCGCCTCGATCAGCGCGGCGATCGCCGAGCTTGAGGCGGAGGTTCCGCGATGAGCATCGCCGTGAACCCCGACCAAGCCCTGATCGATGCCGTCTGCACAATCGGGCGCGAGGTGGCCGCCGCACACGCCGATGACGTCGATGCACGTGCCCGCTTTCCGGAGGAGACAATCGCGGCGCTGAAGGAGCAGCGCGCGCTGTCGGCATTCGTGCCGGCCGAGCTTGGAGGCGCGGGCGCATCGTTCGAAACGATCGCGCGATGTTGCCTGGAGCTGGGGCGCTACTGCGGCGCAAGCGCGATGGTGTTCGCGATGCACCAGATCCAGCTCGCGGCGATCGTGCGTCACCTCGACGGCGAGTCCTGGTTCGGCCAGTACCTCCGTGACCTGGCCGCCGAGCAGCGGTTGATCGCATCGGTCACCTCCGAGATCGGCACGGGCGGCGACATCGGCCGCTCGATCGCGCCGCTCACCGACAACGGCGATGGCACGATGAGCTTCGAGAAGCAGGCGCCGACGGTGAGCTACGGTGCATACGCCGATGACCTCCTGACAACCCTGCGCCGCGGACCGGAGACCGAGCCGGGGGACCAGGTGATCGTGCTCAGCAGCGCCGGACAGACCTCGCTTGAGCAGACCGGGACGTGGGACGTACTCGGGATGCGGGGCACCTGCTCGCCCGGCTACATCGTCCGAGCGACCGTGCCGCCCGAGCAGGTGCTCGGCGCGCCGTGTGCGCGGGTGCTGGCCGAGACGATGGTGCCGGCGTCTCACATCCTCTGGTCGCAGCTGTGGCTCGGGATCTGCGAGAACGCCTTCGATCGCGCCCGCGCGTTCGTTCGGGCGGCCGCAAAGCGCAATGCAGGCACACCGATCCCGGCCGCCCTGCGCCTCTCACACCTGATGAGTGAGCTGCAGATGCTGCGGGCCGAGGTCCAGTCCGGGTTGAGGGATTTCCTCGACGCGTCTGCGGATCCCGGGCGCGAACGCCTGCTGACGATGGCTGCAGCGCTGCGCTTCAACAACCTGAAGATCGCGGCATCCGAGCAAGCGGCCGTGATCTGCCGTGGCGCGCTGGATGTCTGCGGAATTCAAGGATTCAAGAACGACAGCCCGTTCAGTGTCGGGCGCCATCTGCGCGACAGCATGTCGGCCAGCCTGATGATCGCCAACGAACGGATCCACGAGACCAACGCCGGCCTACTGCTGATCGCCAAGGACGTCTGATGCCCGAGTTTCGCCCCGGCAGTCCGGAACAGGTGTCCTTCCTCGACTCGCTCGCGGATGCGGGCCTGGTGGCCCGCACGGGCGTCCATGGCCTATACGCACGTGGGGGCACGTTCGAGCGGGTACGCCTCGCCTTCGACGCGCTCGTGACCCGCGCGGCCGCGCCAGAATCGCCCGAGCCGCTCTACTTTCCGCCGCTGCTGCCGCGTGAGCAACTCGAGCGCAACGGCTATCTCGGATCGTTTCCCCATCTGGCAGGCACGGTGTTCGGCTTCGACGGCGATGAGGATGCCGCCGCCGCTCAGTTGGAGCTCGCGACCAGGCACGAGGACTGGAGCGCCTTTCAGACGATGACCGAGATGGTGCTCACGCCCGCCGCGTGCTATCCGCTCTATCCGGCGATCGCGGCGCGTGGAGCCCTACCTGCGGGCGGCGTCACGCTTGACACCGGCGATGCCTACGTGTTTCGGCGTGAGCCCTCGAGCGATCCCTCGCGCATGCAGATCTTCCACATGCGGGAGATCGTGCGCGTGGCGGAGGCCGAGACGGTGATCGAGTGGCGCATCGAGTGGCGGGCACGGGCGACGGCGCTGCTCGAATCGCTGGGTCTGACGATCGAGCTCGAGACCGCGACCGACCCGTTCTTCGGGCGTGCCGGACGGCTGCTGGCCGCGCATCAGCGCGGAGGGGAGCTGAAGTGGGAGTTGCTCGCACATGTCGCGGGTGAGCGCCCGACGGCGATCGCATCGTCCAACTACCACCAGGATCACTTCGGCCTCACCTATTCGCTGATGACGGCCGCCGGCGAACACGCACACACGGGTTGCATGGCGTTCGGCGAGGAGCGCGTCACGCTGGCGCTGTTCAGCGCGCACGGCCTGGATCTCGGCAGCTGGCCCGAAGAGGTGCTCTCGAGGCTGGAGCTGTCGGCCTGAGTATGGAGCCGGCCCCGTGAGCACGGAAGCCGGCGCGACGAGCGCCACTCCGGGCAGCGCCGTCAAGCTCTGGGGGATCGACCCCTCCGGCTACGAGCAACACCGGCTGCACGCCCCCGGTCGCACGTACCTTGAGACCAACTGCTACGCGGACGTGCTGATCGAGCTCCTGCACGCCCGCGGAGACGAGCCGCTCGCGATGCTGTCGTTCATCGTGCGCACCGATTGGGAAGGCGATCAGTTCACCTACTTCAAACCGCCCTACCACGATCTCTACGAGCTGTTCGGCATCGAGATCCACGAGATGCTGCCGTACCGCACCGTGCCTGAGCACATCGAGGAGCAACTGCGCCTGCAGCGCACGGTGCTCGTCGAGATCGACGCCTGGTACCTGCCGGACACCGCGGCGACCAGCTACCGGCGGGAGCATCTGAAGACGACCGTCGCACCGGAGATGATCGACCGGGAGGGCGAGCGGATGCGCTACTTCCACAACGCCGGGGTCTTCGACCTCGAAGGCGAGGACTACCGCGGCGCCTTCCGAATGCTGCCTCAGTTCACTGCAGACGTGATGGATCCATTCATCGAGGTGGTGCGCTTTGATGCCGGGGAGGGCCTGCGGGGCGAGGCGCTGCGGTCGCGGGCGCGGCAGCTGCTGGCCTCGCACTTCGCGATGCGCCCGGCGCGGAATCCGTTTCTCACCTGGGGCGAATCGCTGAGCGAGGATCTGCCGCGGCTGCTAGCCGGCGACGACACCGACTATCACGCGTACGCATTCGTCACCGTGCGGATGGTCGGCGCCGCCTTCGAGCTGCTTGCGGACCACGTCGAGTGGGTCCTTGGCGACGACGGCGAAGCGGCCGGCGCCGCTCTGCGGCGGATTGTCGACGGCTCAAAGGTGATCTCCTTCAGACTCGCGCGCCGTCGGCCGTTCGATCCAGGTCCTGCGATCCAGACGCTCGCTGAGGCGTGGGACGATGGCATGAATCTGCTGGGGCGAGCGCTCGATTAGCCACCTGGGCGCAGCCGTTGAGCTCGGGCAGGGCTGGGAGCTGGCGTCCAGTCCTCCGGGCGCCTGCGCCGGGCCCGCCGAGACGGGCGCGCTGGATTGGCGACCGGCGCGCGTGCCCGGCACAGCCGCCGGAGCGATCGGCGCGGACGGGCGTGACTTCGACACCGAGGACTGGTGGTTCCGCTGCGAGTTCGACACGCCGGCCGGCTGGAGCGAGGACCGGGTAGTGCTCGAACTGGACGGCGTCGCAACGGTGAGTGACGTGTTCCTCAACGGCCGGCAGGTACTTGAATCGTCATCGATGTGGGCAGCGCACCGGCTCGATGTGACCGAACAGCTGCGTCCACGCAACGCGCTTGTGATCTGCTGCCGCGCCATCGCCCCACTGCTGTCGGTCCGCCGCCGGCCGGTCGCCCGGTGGCGCACCCGGGTTGTCAACGACGGCAATCTCCGCTGGTTCCGAACGATGCTGTACGGCCGCTCCGCGGGCTTCGCGCCGGGCCCCGCGCCGGTCGGACCGTGGCGGCCCGTCCGGCTCAGGCGCCGCCTGCCCGCCGGCATCGAGTCGCTTGCGGTTCTGCCGCGACTGTCCGGTGATGATGGCGTCGTGCTCGTGCGGGCGCGCTGCCGCGGCGCGGTCGAGCTTGCCGAAATCCAGGTCGCGGGGATCCGCGAGCCGATGCTCGCGCTTCCTGACGGCTCGCTGCAGGCGGAGCTGCTGGTGCCCGGCGCGGAGCGCTGGTGGCCGCACACGCACGGCGCGCCCGTGCTGCACGAGTTGACGGTACTGGTTGACGGGGAACCTGTAGAACGTAGGCGGATCGGGTTCCGGGACCTGAGCTGGGCGGCCGACATCCGCGAGGACGGCCTCGAACTGGAGGTCAACGGACAGGCCATCTTCGTGCGCGGTGCGGTCTGGACGCCGGCTGATCTGATCTCGATGGCGCCGAGCGAGGCCGTGCTCCGTTCGCTGTTGGAGCGGGTCCGCGACGCCGGCATGAACATGTTGCGAGTGGTCGGCAACGGTGCCTACGAATCACCGTCGTTTCACGATCTCTGCGACGAGCTCGGGATCCTCGTGTGGCAGGACCTGATGTTCGCCAACCTTGACTACCCGATCGTCGACGCGGATTTCCGGGCGGTGGTCGAGCGTGAGGCGCGTGAGGTGATTGCCGGCCTTGCCGGACGCCCGAGCCTCGCCGTCGTCTGCGGAAACTCGGAGGTGGAGCAGCAGCCGGCGATGATGGGACTCGACCCGGCGCTCGGCCGCGACCAGCTGTGGGAGCAGGATCTCGCGCAGATCGTCGCCGAATCCGGCGCCGACTGCGCCTACGTGCCGAGCACGCCGACGGGCGGGGATCTCCCGTTCCATCCGGATCGGGGCGTCAGCCACTACTTCGGCGTCAGCGGCTACATGCGGGCCCCTGAGGACGTCCGCCGAGCCGGGGTGCGATTCGCCTCTGAGTGCCTCGCGTTCGCGAACGTGCCAGACGAGGTCGGCGTGCCGGTCCACCACCCGGCCTGGAAGGCCGGTGTGCAGCGTGAGGGTGGTACCGGCTGGGACCTCGGCGCCGGCTGGGACTTCGACGACGTCCGCGACTACTACACCGCGCTGCTGTTCGAGGTGGACCCGATGCAGCTGCGCCGCTCGCAGCATTCCCGCTACCTCGAGCTCTCCCGCGCCGCGTCGGGTGAGGTGATGGCGGAGCTGATGGGTGAGTGGAGACGCCCCGGGTCACGGTGCAGCGGCGCGCTCGTGCTGTGGCTCAAGGACATGCTTCCCGGCGCCGGCCTCGGCGTGCTTGACCACCGCGGAGCGCCGAAGGTGGCCTACCATCACCTCCGCCGAGCGCTGCGACCGGTGGCCGTGTGGACGACCGACGAGGGCGTCGCTGGTGTGGCGATCCACGTGGCCAACGATCGTGCCGAGCCGCTCGCGGCAACGCTTCGGGTGGCGCTCTACAAGGATCTGCAGAACTGTGTCGGTGAGGCGAGCGAGGTGATCGAACTCGGGCCGCACAGCTCGGCGCGGCGTACCGTCGAGGGAATCCTCGGGCGGTTCGTCGACGCAGCCTGGGCATACCGTTTCGGGCCACCGGCTCAGGACGCGATCGTGGTCAGCCTGGAATCACTCACCTCACCGCCGGCGCTGCTGTCGCAGTCGACCAGATTCCCGGCGGGGCGGCCGACCACGCCGGAGTCGACGGCTCGGATCGGGCTGCAGGCGTTCGCGGAGGTGCTCTCGGACGGATCGGTCGCGCTGCGGATTGGCAGCGTCCGGCTCGCCTACGGCGTGCGGGTCCACGTTCCCGGCTTCGAGGCGGATGACGACGCGTTCTGTCTCGAACCGGGTCACGACCGGGTTCTGTCGCTGCGCCACGCTGAAGCGGCCGCCGAGTACGCCGGCGGCACGCTGTCGGCCGTGAACCTGGACGGCGTGGTCAAGATCGGCGCGGCGTGAGCCGGACACCGGCCACGCGCACGCTCTACCTCGACTTCCAGGGCGAGGCGGTGTTCGCGAACCTGCACGTTCCGGACGCCGGCGGCGCACGGGACACGGCGGTCGTGCTCTGCCCCCCTTTCGGTTGGGACGAGGTCTGCTCCTACCGGTGCCTGCGGATGTGGGCCGCGCAGCTCGCGGCGGCCGGCTACGCGTGTATTCGCATCAGCTTTCCGTCGACCGGGGACAGCGGCGGCATGCCGCGAGACCCGGGGCGACTCGATGCCTGGACGGCCGCCGTCGCCGGCGCGGCGCACAGCCTGCGAGACGCCGCCGGGACGCGCCGCACGGTCGCGATCGGCATGGGCCTGGGCGGCCTGATCGCCCTCCGAGCAGCCGCGCTCGGCGCCGAGCTCGACGATCTCGTGCTGTGGGCGACGCCGGCGACCGGCAGGTCACTCCTGCGAGAGCTGCGCGCGTTCTCGAGGGTCGAGGCCGGCTTCTTCGAGGGGCTCGAACAACCGCCGCCGCTGCCGGAGGGCGAGCTCGAGGTCGGCGGCTTCCTGCTGAGTGCCGAGACAGCCTCCGAGCTCGGCGCATTCGACGCGACCGCGCTGGACCTCCACACAGATCGTGAGCCGCGTCACGCGCTGCTGCTTGACCGAGACGGGATTGCCGTCGAGGCGCGGCTGGTCAAGCACCTGAGGGAGTGCGGTGTCGACGTCACGGAAGCCACAGGCGGCGGCTATGCGGCGATGACCTCGCATCCACAGAGCGCGCTGCCGCCGCTCGAGACGATCCGGACGGTCCAGGCGTGGCTCGATCTCCGTTCAGAGCCGTTGCCGGCGGACGCGCCCGGCGCGGGTGGATCGCTCGAACGTCTCGGTACCGGCGCAACCGCACAGATCCGGGTGAACGGTGGGGACGAGATCCGTGAGACGGCACTCACGATCGAGCAGCCGTTCGGCTTCCTGTCTGCGATCCTGGCCGAGCCGGTGCACGGCGCGGCCGGCGATCTGTGCGTACTGCTGCTGAACGCCGGCGCGATTCGGCGGATCGGGCCCAACCGGATGTGGGTGGAGGCGGCCCGGCGGTGGGCGGCGAGCGGTGTCCCGACGGTGCGGCTCGACGTTGAGGGGATCGGCGAGGCCGACGGCGAGGCGAACCCATACGCCGACGACGGCCTTCTATACGTCCCCGAACTGATTCCACAGGTGCTCGCGACGCTCGACGCCTTGCAGGCGCGAGGCATCGGCAAGCGGTTCCTGCTCGCCGGGCTGTGCGCGGGGGCTTACTGGTCGTTCCACGCCGCGCTGCTCGATCAGCGCGTCAGCGCGATTGTGATGGTCAATCCGAGGGCTCTGATCTGGGACGCTGGCCTCGCACCGACCCGGGATCTGCGAAAGCTGTTCAGTGAGCCGTTCGACTTCGAGAAGGTCCGCCGCAACGCGACCCCTGAGCGCAGACGGGCGGTCATACGCCTGCTGTTGAGCGCGCCGATGCGCGCATCCAAACGGCTGCGTGATCGCCGCGCAGGCTTCGCCGGTGGTCGCGATCAGGTCGATGATGCCCTTGAACGCCTCCACGCATCGGGTAAGCCGACGACGTTCCTGTTCTCAGAGGACGAGCCGCTGCTCGATGAGCTCGTCCGGTCGGGCCGGCTGTCCCGGATCTCGGCGTGGCAGAACTTCAGCATCGAGCACGTGGGGGTTCGAGATCACACGCTCAGGCCCACCTGGTCACAGGGGCAGGCACACGTGGTCCTCGACCGCGCGCTCGAGCGCGAGCTCAGGGCTTGAAGTAGATCGCCGTGTCCGAGTAGCCGTCGCTGATCCAGATCAGCCGCCAGCGGCTGAGGAGTGCAGCAACCCGCTCCCAGTCGGCGTCGAGCGGACCGCGCCGATATCGGGAGTGAGGGCTCGAGCTGGCGTGGTCAAGGACACCGTGCGCGTCGTCAACGATCAGCAATCCGCCGGCCGTCAGCTTCGGGATCGCAGCCAGCGCGCAGGCCGAGCGATGCTCGCCGTCGACGTAGGCGACATCGAGTTCGCCGTCGGGGAATTCGTCGATCACGCGGACGTACGGCGATGCGCTCGGATCGCCCTTCGGTTCGATGCTCAGCAGCCGTACCGAATCACGATCCAGCCCGTCCGCCGCCAGCATCTCACGGACGCGGTCGTACCAGACGGGGTCGTGCTCGGCGCTGACGAGACGCCCGACCCGCTTACCGAGCCACGGCGTACTTCGTCCTGAACCCCACTCAATGCAACGATCTCCGCTCCTCAAGAGGCTCGTGAGCAACTCGATCGTGTCCTTCGGAAGCCACGGGGCGTCAGGGTGGCGTCGCTGGTAGAGCTCGAATGAGAGCCTGTCGATCGTGTGTCGCGGAGGCCAGAGAGAGCTCAGTCGCAAGCGGCCATCATAGAGCGGCGTCCGCACGCCCGCAGCGAGGAGCCGCCCGGCCGCTGCAGCGGCGCTCAGGTCTCGCCGCGACCGCGGGAAATCGCGATCTCGCCGGTCCGCGCCATCTCGACCAGCCCGAATGGTCGTACGAGCCGCTCGAAGGCCTCGATCTTGTCATGCGTCCCGGTGACCTCGATCACCAACGAGCGCTTCGTCACGTCGACGATCTTGGCGCGGAAGATCTCGCAGATCTGCATCACCTCGGCCCGGCCGACGCCGTCGACGGACACCTTGAACAGTGCCAGCTCACGGGCGAGCGTCTCCTCCGGCTCGAGGTCCCGGATCTTGAGGACGTTGACGAGCTTGTGGAGCTGCTTGGTCACCTGGTCGATCGGATGCACGGCGCCGTCAAGCGTCAGTGTGATCCTCGAAACCGCGTCATCGTCGGTCGGACCGACGGCGAGCGTGTCGATGTTGAAGCCACGGCGGGCGAACAGACCGGCGATCCGCGTCAGCACTCCCGGCTTGTTCTCGACCAGGATCGAGAGAATGTGCTTACGGCCACTGCGGAGGTTGCCGGCCGCCTCAAGCTCGTCGAGCGACAGAAGCTCCTTGGTACCAGGCTCGCCCATCTCAACCGACCATGTCCCGGGCGGCCTGTCCTGCCGGGATCATCGGGTAGGTGTTCTCCTCCCGCGTGACCCGGACGTCGACCAGCACCGGTCCCTCGGTCGCGAGCGCCGTCTTCATGTCGTCGACCAGCGTGCGTTTGTCGGTGAAGCGCATCCCCGTCGCCCCGTAGGCGTCGGCGAGCTTGACGAAGTCCGGCCACTTGCCCATGTCGACCTGGCTGTAGCGCTTGTCCCAGAACAGCTCCTGCCACTGGCGCACCATGCCGAGGTAGCCGTTGTTCATGATGAAGACCTTGATCGCGATCCCCTCCTCGGAGCAGGTCGCGAGCTCCTGCATGTTCATCTGGACCGAGCCGTCTCCCGCGATGCAGACGACCGTCTGATCGGGGCAGCCGACCTTGGCGCCCATCGCGGCCGGTAGGCCGAAGCCCATCGTCCCGAGGCCACCGGAGCTGATCCATCTGCGCGGCTGCGCGAAGTGGAAGTGCTGCGCGGCCCACATCTGATGCTGGCCGACGTCGCTGGTGACGATCGCATCGCCACCGGTCGCCTCGTAGAGCGCCTGGATCATGTACTGCGGCTTGATCTCCGCGTCCTTGGAGTCCTCGTAGGCAAGCGGGTGCCGTTCCTGCCAGGCGCGGATCCGCGACCACCACTCATCCAGGCGATGGGGATCGGGCTCGAGCGACCGGTACTCCGCGGTCAGCCGCGGCAGGATGTTCGCCGCGTCGCCGACGATCGGGATGTGGGCGGGCACGTTCTTGGAGATCTCGGCCGGGTCGACGTCGATGTGCACGAACTTTGCGCGCGGCGCGAACTCGGAGATCTTGCCGGTGATGCGATCGTCAAACCGTGCTCCGATCGCGACGATCAGATCCGCCTCGTCCATCGCATAGTTGGCGGTCCGCGTTCCGTGCATCCCGAGCATCCCGAGCCACAGCTCGTGCGGCGCCGGAAACGCGCCGAGGCCCATCACCGTGCAGGTGACGGGAAGCTTGTCGGAGGTCGCGAGCTCCAGCAGATGCCCGGAAGCGCCGGCGCTGATCACGCCGCCGCCGGCGTAGATCACCGGCCGGCGGGAGTTCGCCAGTGCCTTCGCCGCGAGCCGGATCTGCTTCTGATTGCCGTCGGTCGTCGGCTGGTAGCCGGGCAGATGAACGTCCGTGACTGGCTCATACGGGATGTCGGCACGGCTCAGATCCTGGGGGATGTCGACCACCACCGGCCCCGGCCGGCCCGTGCGGGCGATGTGAAACGCCTCGTGGATCGAGCGGGGGATCTCGAGCGGATGCTGGATCATGAAGCTGTGCTTGACGATCGGCATCGTGATCCCGATCGTGTCGGCCTCCTGAAAACCATCGGTTCCCAGCAGCTCGGTACGGACCTGGCCGGTCAGGAACACGACCGGGACCGAATCCATCATCGCATCGCAGATCGGCGTCACGAGGTTCGTCGCACCGGGGCCCGAGGTACCGAGCGAGACCCCGACCCGGCCCGTCGCGCGCGCGTAGCCCTCGGCGGCATGGCCGCCGCCCGCCTCGTGGCGGACGAGGATGTGCCTGATGCCGGCGTCGTAGAAGGCGTCATAGGTCGGCAGGTTCGCGCCACCGGGCAAACCGAACACGACATCGACCCCCTCGGCCTTCAGGCACTCCATCAGGGCGTCTACCGCGCGCATCTCCCCCACCTTCCGTTGTTCGACAATTGATCACTCACGCCGCATGGCTCCGAACCTTCGCGTCCGGAGAGATCGCAACATCGGGGAATTCGAGCTCGGTGCCGCAGTTCATGCAGACCGCATCGTAGAGCTTCACGACCCGTCCGCAGCCGGGACACTCACGTCGCAACTCGACGCTCTCTGTTCGATAGAGAATCGCCGTCAGCAGGCCGAGGAACGGAACGACGGCTGAGATCAGGAACCACATCGTGAACGAGCTGCCCTTGATCCGTGCGACGATCCCTCCGGCGAGGCCGAAGAAGAACATGATCACCAAATAGCCGCCGCCAGCCATCTGTTCCAGCGGGTTAGAGGATCGCGTTCAGCGCCCAGACAACCGCGACGATCACCGCGATCGCCAGCGCCACATACACAACGGTCATCACAAGACCGATGAGCAGATGGACCGCGATCACCGCGGCCACGATCAGAACGACGCCGGCAGCGCCCTTGCGCATCAGCGAATGGCCTGTTCTGCGTTGTTCCAGTTCGTTGCTCATCAATACATCGTACCGCGCCGGGCCGGGTTTTCCGCCGGGCGCGGCCGATTCTGCATAAGTCCGTGCGGCAGGAGCGTCAGTCGTAGGAACGTTCAGAGCGACCCGAGCGCGCGATCGGCGCGCCGGCCCGTCCCTCGAGGCGCCGCCTGGCAAGGCGGTAGCGGCGGATGATCACTGCTTCCGGTCCGGTCGAGACGTTGCGGGGATCGGCGACCAGCAGCACTTTGGAGACTGCGAGATGTGTGGTCATGGCCAGCATCATCGGCGCTGCGCCTAAACCCCACATTGGCCCTAAGTACAAGATTCCTCCTGATTTGTGATTAATCCGGTTTCGCCTTTGGCGCATGGCGATTCCTAGCGTATGATTCCTCCGACGAGCGGGCGGGCGCGCAAACGGATTAGGCGGGCACGCATTGGGTATCGCACTCGCCAGGCGGCGTGGGACGTGATGGACGCGCGCAACCGCGTCGCCGGAACAGAACTTCTGCCATGAGCACTTCGACAGCCGCCAAAGGCGCGGGACCCCCAACACCGCTTCGTCTTCACCCCCTGCCGGTTGAAGGCGCGGCGCCGCCGCCCCCGCGGATGTTCGATCCGATTGCGTGGGCAAGAATTCGCCTGGCCGTCGACGCGGTTGTGCTGTCGCTCGCCGCCAGCGCAGCCGTATTCGGTGCCACCAGCCTCGGCCTCAGCTGGACCAGCCGGTTCCTCGGCGCGGCGTTCCCGTTCCTGGTCCTGACGATGCTGCATCTCAGGCGAAGCCCAGATGACCGCATCTCAAGCAGCCTGATGGACAACCTGACCCAGATTCTCGGCGTCGTGTCGCTCGCCGCGATGCTCGTGATCGCGATTGACTCGATGCTCGGAGCGCCGCATCCGGTGGCGTTGGCGCTTCGGCTGTGGGTCTTCTCGCTCTTCTACCTGAGCATCGCGCGAGCGTCGATGCGCTCGATTCGCGCCCAGGCGCTGCGAAATGGCACGCTCGGCACCCCGACCCTCGTGGTTGGTGCCGGCGTCGTCGGCGAGCACCTCGTCAACCGGCTCGCAGAAAACCCCCGTTACGGGCTCAACCCTGTCGGCATCCTCGATTGGGGGCCGCTCGCCGCCACCCCGGCTTCGCACAACGCCAACGACGTGGTGCCGCTGCTCGACGGCTCGGGTGGGCTACTGGATGCCGTGATGCGCACCGGCGCGCGGAAGGTGATCGTCGCCTTCTCCTCGGAGTCCGACGGGCTCCTCGTGGCGGCGCTCGAGAGCTGCCGCCGGCACGGTGTCGAGGTCGCGCTGGTCCCGCGCATGTACGAGTTGATCAATGAGCGCTCGACCCTCGACCACGTCGGAGGCATGCCCCTGCTGGTGCTGCGCCCGACCGACCCACGCAGCTGGCAGTTCGCCGTCAAGCACACGATCGACCGGGTGCTGGCCGGGACGGCGTTGATCGTGATGTCGCCGCTGCTGGCGATGATCGCCGTTGCGATCAGGTGCACCTCCTCGGGACCGATTCTGTTCCGCCAGCGGCGCGTCGGGCGGGACGGGCACCAGTTCGATCTGCTCAAGTTCCGCACGATGGTGCCGTGCGTCGCAGAGGTGCAGTTCGAGCCGAGCCGCGGACTCGCGCCGGGCGGCGTCGAGGGCGCTGATCGGCGAACACGCCTCGGGCAGCTGCTGCGGCGCAGCTCGCTTGACGAGTTGCCCCAGCTGCTCAACGTTCTGCGTGGTGATATGAGCCTCGTCGGTCCGCGCCCGGAGCGTCCGCACTTTGTTGCCCGCTTCAACCAGGAAGTCGCACGTTACGAATCGCGCCACCGTGTCAAGTCCGGCATCACCGGGTGGGCGCAGGTGCACGGGCTGCGAGGCCAGACATCGATCGCCGATCGCGTTGAATGGGACAACTTCTACATCCAGAACTGGTCCCTGCGCCTGGATCTGCGGATCGCGGTGATGACGCTGATCGAGGTATTCCGCTTCCGCGGTTAGCGTCCTGCGCGGGTCCCTACGGGGCCAGCAGGATCGCGTCGTCGGCGGGAACCGTGGTCGTTCCCGGCGTGAAGGCGGAGCCCTTGAGGTTCACCGTTCCGCCGGACTGGATGTCGCCGCCGTTGAAGGTGATCTCGTGGCCGTAGCTCTGGGTCAACCAGCTGCTCTGTACGGTCACTGCGCTTCCGGTGTCATTCATGATCGCCGCGCAATCGCCGAAGGCGACGCCCTGGTTGTAGCACTCGCCGAACTCACGGGCGTACACGCCGGGTGCCACCTCGAGTGTGTTGTGTCCGCCGCTGGAGCAAACGACGCCCTGTCCGGCGAGGCAATCAACGCCGCTCGGCGAGGCCATTGACTTCACCGGAGCGGTCGGGACGATGCCCTCCTCGGGCCACACCGCCAGATCGTCGCTGTTCGTATCCAGGTCGGCCCAATCGACGGTGTGACCGGCGCTGTAGCCGAGCATGATCGTCGCCTCCTGAACGGAGCGAGCCACCTGCGATCCGGATGTGTCGTAGGAGAGCAGTGCAACGAAGTCGTTGGCGGTTTGGTCGACGCGGGCCATCTCATCAAGCAGTGTCGAGTAGTAGCCGGTCAGTGATCCGTCTGACATCGGCGCACCCTCGGCCACAAGGCCGGTGACGCTTGACGGGTCGTTCAGCATTGAGAATGGCGGCGCCAGATTGTCGTTCGGGGTGAGTGCGTTGTCGATCTGCATGAACGGAGTTCCGTTCGTGTGCGTGATCGCCGCTGCCATGTCCTCATGCGAGGCCTGCAGCGCTGCGTCCGTCCCGATCTCGGCACTGGTCGAGGATTGCGTCTCGTACAGCTCGTCACTCAAGCTTGAGGTCGAGTCGTCCATCATCAGGCCGTCGTATGAGTTGTAGTTGTTGTGCACGAAGTTTGCGAACCATGACTGAACTGCAGGGTTGGTCTGGTTCAGGACGTTGCCGCCGCCGTAGGCATTCTTGTAGAGACGGTAAGTCGAAGTCGCGGGCTCGCCCGGCTGATGTAGCCACCAGCTCTCCTGCGAGCTGGCTGCGACGGGCAGGCTGCCCTGCGCGTAGATCCAGTTGGCGTCCAGATACTGCACCGCGGTGCACTCCGTCTGACCGTTGGCATGGCAGTCCGTCAGTGCCTTTGTAACCGTCGGGCCACAATTGCTTTCCGCGTATGTAACCCAGTCCTGAACCAGCGAGGACGCGGTCGTCGAGCCCTGACCGCAGTCGTCGTATGCCCACGTCGCGACGTGGCCGGGGACCGTCGCCGGCGGCGGGGTGGTTGTGGTCGGGGTCGTTGTGGTGGGAGTGGTCGTGGTCGGGGTGGTTGTGGTCGGGGTCGTTGTGGTGGGAGTGGTCGTGGTCGGGGTGGTTGTCGTCGGGGTGGTTGTGGTCGGGGTCGTCGTGGTGGGGGTGGTTGTCGTCGGGGTGGTTGTGGTCGGGGTCGTCGTGGTGGGAGTGGTCGTGGTCGGGGTGGTTGTGGTCGGGGTCGTCGTGGTGGGAGTGGTCGTGGTCGGGGTGGTTGCGGTGGGAGTCTTGGTCGTCGGGGTGGTTGTCGTCGGGGTGGTTGCGGTGGGGGTCTTGGTCGTCGGAGTCGTCCGAGTCGGTCGGTGGCGGGCACCCGAGGATGTCGCCTTCCCACCCGCAGCCTGGGCGAGGTATTGAGCGGATGATCCCGCGGTTGTGAATGAGCCATGACTGCCCGACCCGCCGGAGGGGCCGTAGCAGTGCGCGGCGCGAGCGCCCGCCGTCTTGACACACAACTGATAGATGTAGGTGGTCCCCTTATCCAGGCCCGTGATCGTTGCGCCAACCTCGACGCTGTGGCCGGTGCCATCGAAGCGCCTCAGTGTTGTCCTTCGGGAGAACTGGCCCGAGGGTCCTGTTCCAACACGGAAGAAGTATTCGCACACGGTCCCCTTCGCACACATACCCATCGCGCGCAGCTTCGAGCTCGACCCCGAGGCGACCGCTTCGCCGGCCAGTAGGCCGAGCACACCGACGATGGCGAGCAGGATGCGAGCCGCGGTCCATGTCGAGAGTTGCCGGAGTCGACCGATGCCCCGGGGGGCCTGGTTCTTGGGTTCGCGCGGGGTCTGTGCCATGCCCGCTGCATCGACGACGCCGCGCGGCGTGGACTCGCCATGGACACGATCCTGGACGAATGTCTATTTTTCTGTATTACGTAGTTCCAAGCACGCCAATACGTAGTTCGACGCAGGCGATGCCAGGATCCGCGCCTCGGCCAAGCGTTGCTGATTTCGTGGCCGATCACGGCTAGACTCCGCCAATGGACCAACTGTTGGTGCTCTGCTACCACGCGGTCAGCCCGAGCTGGACGGCGGCGACGTCGGTCACCCCAGAGAACTTCGAATACCAGATCAACCACCTCCATGATCGCGGCTGGCAATACGCGACGTTCACGCAGGCGGTCCTGCGCCCGCCAGCGAAGCGAACGGCCGTGATCACGTTCGATGACGCCTACGCATCGGTCAAGCGCTACGCCGCGCCATTGCTCGCGCGCATCGGCGCGCCCGCCACGGTGTTCGCCCCGACTTCATTCGTGGCCGGAAGGCTGAGCTGGCCCGGAATCGACTGTTGGCAGGACGGTCCTGACGCAGACGAGCTGGCGGCAATGACATGGGAGGATCTCCGCGAGCTCTCAGATTGCGGATGGGAGATCGGCTCGCACACCAGAACCCACCGCCTGCTGACGGAACTTTCCGACGAGGATCTGGAGCAGGAGCTTCGCGATTCCCGCTCCGAGTGTGCGCGTAAGATCGGTCGCGACTGTCTATCGATCGCCTACCCCTACGGAAACGTCAATGCCCGCGTAGCCGATGCCACTCGTCGCGCCGGCTACAGCGCCGGTGCCGCACTGTCACGACGGCTTGAACGACTCGGTCCATATCGTCACCCGAGGATCGGGATCTACCACGACGACGCCCCGCGGCGGTTTCGGCTGAAAACGATCGGCGCGATCCGCGAGTTGCGCGCCTCAAGGCTCTGGCCGATTCCCGCAGATCAGCCCGCTCGCGCTCCGAGCAGAAGCAGTTCCAGGTAAAGCGCTTCGACGCGGCGCACGAGCACATCGACGTCAAACTCCGCCCGCTGCCGCTCGCGCCCGCGATCGCCCATCGCCCGGGCGCGCCGGCGGTCATCGAGCAGCCCGGCGACCGCCGCGGCCAGCGCCGCCGGATCGCCTGGTGCTACGAGCAGACCGTTGACTTCGGGCTCGATCAGGTCCGGCACGCCCCCGACGTTGGAGGCGACCACAGCCAGGCCGGCCTGCATGTACTCCATCACCGAGAGCGGGCTGCCCTCCGACTTCGAACAGCACACGGCGAGGTCGAGGGCTCGCAGTACGCTCGGCACGTCTTCACGTCGGCCGGCCAGCGAGACCGACCCGACCAGACCCAGTTCCCGGCTGAGTGCTTCAAGCCGCTCCCGCTCAGGGCCGTCTCCTGCGATCAGAACGTGAATGTCCGGATGGTCTCGACGCAGCAGTGCGGTCGCATGCAGGAGCACGTCGAACGCCTTGACCGGATAGAGCGACCCTACGGAGCCGATCAGCGGAACCGCCGGTCCGATCCCAAGCTCGGCCCGCACGTCGCGTCCGTCGTCCGGTTTCGCTGATGCGATGCCGTTCGGGATGAACAGCGTTCGGTCCGGAGCTATGCCCTCGACGTCGATCATTCGCCGCTGATCCATCCTTGACACCGCGATCAGCCGATCAGCTCCTCGAGCGATCACCTCGCGATCCAGGAACCGGCGAACGAAGTCCCCCTCGTAGGACCACGAGTGCTCGTGGGCGATGACCACCGGCACCCGAGCCGCACGACCCGTCAGGACACCCCATACATTCGAGCCGAACTTGTGCGCATGGAGCACATCGATCCGCTCCCGGCGAAGGAAGTGCACGAGCTGCCCCCATGCCCAAACATGACTCCGGTGGGCGCGCCGCAGCTTGAGCAGGCGCACGCCGGCGACCCGCAGCCGCTCCACCAACTCGCCGGTGGTCTGTTCGTCTTCATCAGTCGGGGGCCACTGGCTCACGCAGATCGTTGATTCGAAGGCGTTCTGATCAAGTCGCGTCGCGATCTCAAACGCGAGCCGCTCGGCGCCGCCGGTGAGCGATAGGGAGTCGATCAGCGTCACGACTCTCGCCCGACGGTTGCCGAGCTCAGTGGCGCTCCGCAGTGTCACGCGTGAGTCAGCGCCAGCGATGCGGGCGACACGTTCCGCGAGCTGGCTCCCTCTGCACGGCCAAAATGTGAGATCGCCATAATGCGATCATACCTGGATGCACCCATAGGTGATCATTGAATTGGCGACAGTCTTCCTGCTATCTGCTGCACGACCGGGCCCGGCGAGAGCCCGCCTTGATCTGGAGTGCATGGTGGCCAGCGCTGCCGTCGACAGTTTTCGCGTTCACTCTGCGGTCGACGATCCCGATCGAGCCGAGCTGATCCTGTTCGTCGAAACCGGTGTGTATGCCGGCCACTACTTTGAGGATGTTCGGAGGCATCCACTGTACAACCTTCGCCAGACTGACAGCTACCTATTCTGCTCAACTGACAGGTTCGTTCCGATGTTACCCGGTGTTTACGCGTCGGTCGAACGCTCTTGGTACTGGCCCAATTGGACGCGTTCCGGTCATTACGTCAATGTCACAGAGAATGGTCACCTGACATATGACAGTGCCCCGGTCGAACGTGAGTATCTCTTCTCCTTCATCGGCTCGACGAAGTCCCACGCCGTTCGCCGCCGACTGATGTCACTGGAGCCCCGCGACGCGCTGCTGCTGGATACGTTCGCGGGCCCTGGCGACCCCGGCATGACCGACCCGCTGGAATACGAGCGTCGTTACGCTGATGCGCTGCGCAAGAGCGCATTCATCCTCTGCCCGCGTGGCGGGGGAACATCCAGCTTCCGCCTGTTCGAGACGATGATGCTCGGCCGGGCACCAGTGATCATCTCCGACCAGTGGGTGCCTCCCGAAGGCCCTGATTGGGGAAGCTTCAGCGTTCGCGTCCCGGAATCCGAGATCCGCATGATCCCCGATCTGCTGGCGCAGCGTGCCTCGGATGCACAGGAGATGGGAGAGGCGGCTCGCGCAGCGTGGCTTGAGTGGTTCTCACCGCAGGCTTCATTTCATCGCGTGGTCGAGTCATGCCTGGAGCTTGCCGCGTGCGCGCCGGCGAGAGCCGGCGTGCGCGGATACGCCCCTCGTCTGCAGATGCTGCGCCCCTTCCACGCTGCGCGCTGGCTGGCGAAGCGTGCCGGGCATGGCCGCGAGTCACCCTGAGGCGTTCAGAGCCGCGTCCATGGCAAGCGGTGCGCCAGAAAGTGGTTCCGGGGCACGACAAGCCGGAACGCGACCTTGCTCGCGAACGCCCGCCGACGATTACTGGTCGAGGCTGCATAGCCGGCCCAACGCTCACGCGTGGCCGAGAACTCGGGGCGTGGGGCAAGCAGCTCAAGTGCTGCCAGCTGGGAGACGTGCAGGTCGTGGTAGAAGGAGCTTGCGACACCCCGGATCGGATGTGGATACAGGCTGTACAGCGACCACCAGCCGTTGTCGTAGCGGTGCAGATTGGCGGCCACGGAATTGACGCCCTCCTCGAAAGCAGCGCCGGCTTCCTCGTCACCAAGCCCGATCGCTACGTCGCGCACTCCCCAAAGCGCGAAGATCGCCCCATTGAGCACGAACGACGGCTGCTCGGTCGGGTACTCCTCCGGCCACGGGCGACCGCCGAGCTGTGCACGGACGCCACCAGCATCGCGCGGACGCGAGAGAGGCTGCAGCGCGCGCATCGCGGCGTCGGCGTATACCGCCTCGCCGGTGAGCGCGTGCAGCCGCACCAGCAGGCTTGCCGCCTCGCCCTGAGCGAGTCCCGACCGCCAGGGAGGCCGCAGCGGAAAGGTGTGCGGGAAGGGCTCAAGATGCAACCAGGACCCATCGGGCTGCTGGTCGTCGACCAGGTACTCGCCGACCGATCGAGCCGCAGAGAGCCATTGCTCACCTTCGCCTGCAAGCCACCGTTCATGAGCGCCGAGCCCGTACTGCACAACCGAGACCCAGAGGTCGGGCTGGGAACCGATCTCGGGCGGCGGCCAGATCGGCGTGCGGGCCTTGACGCGCATGTCGATCGGATAGCCACGGACCCCATCCGGGTCGATCATCGAGCCGAGCGGCAGGAAGAAGCTGCTGCTGCTGGACAGCAGCCCCGCGTTGCTGCGTCGCGATTCCCCGGCTGCTCGCAGACCGTCTCGCGTCCCGCGAGGGGAGTTCCGGGACGGAGCATTCATACCTGCCGCGACTATGCCAGATCTCCCAACCGGGTGCCTCAATACGCTGTCGATGATGCAGCGTCCCTGCTTCAGCGTCCTGATCACCGCCTACAACCGAGCGGATCACATCGATCGCTGCGTGCGCAGCTGCTCGCAGCAGACGTTTGAAGACTTCGAGATCGTCGTCGTCGACGACGGCTCGACGGACGCCACCGTGGCGGTCCTGACCGCCTGTGAGGAGCCACGTCTGCGGATCGTGCGCCATCCCGAGAATCGCGGCATCTCCCCCGCTCGGGCGACGGCGGTCGAGCAGGCTCGAGGCGAATGGCTGGTGATGCTGGACTCCGACTGGGAGCTCTACCCGTACACGCTCGCACGGCTGCGGTCGCTGATCGACACGCTGCCGCCCGGCGTGCGGATCGTTCGCAGCCGGCTACAGGCGGACGACGGCCACGTCGATCCCGGGATCCTGCCGAGCGGTATCACCGATTACAACGGGCGCCTGCGCTGGTTGGAGGCGCTCGCGCTCGAATCGACCTCTTCGGACGCGGGCCACTGCATCAATCGCTCGGTGTTCGAGACCACGAACTACTTCACGGACCGGCGAGGCGCAATGGAGACCCTGTGGGAGACAGACCTGGCTCGGCGCGAGCGAAGCCTCTGGGTCTCGGACATCCTCGGTATTCAGCACACCGACGCTTCGAACAGCTTCACCCGCGGAGCGGACTCCCGAGCACTGGTTGCGAGGCTGCGTGGCGAGGCGCCCGACGCGCTTTGGATGGCCGAGATGATGCTGATCGAGCACGGTCAACAGCTCGCCAGGTACGCCCCCCACTATCGCCGCTGGTTGCTCAGGAGCGCGACCGAGCATGCCTTCCTTGCCGGCGACCGCCTGGCCGGGATCCGCTACAGCTGGCTCACATTGCGCGCCGGCGCCTTCGGCGCCCAATCACTGGCCGTCCTGGGCCTCGGAAGCCTCGGTCCGCGCCCGCTCGCATATGTGAAGCTCGCGGGTCGGCGGTTGCGTAGGTTCAGGCACACGATGCGCACGTCGAAGAACCAGTGAGCCAGTGAGCCTTTCTGAAACGCCGGCTCCGCCCACAGGCGAGGGCCTGTCCGATCCGGGGGCGGTCCACAACACGCTTTTGCAGCTGATCAGTCAGGTTGCCGGAGCGGTCTTCACAACCGGACTCACGCTTTACCTCGTGCGCGCGCTCGGCGCGTCCGGTTACGGGGTATACGCGCTTGCGGTCAGTATCGGTGCCCTGCTGCTCTATCCGGCCGGATTGGGCCTGCCCTGGTCCGTTGGACGCTACCTCGCCGACCACCGAGCCGACCTCGATCAGGTCCGCGCGATCCTTCGGTTGGGCCTGAGGCTCCAGGTCCCGGCGGCGCTTGCGATCAGCGTCGCACTGTTTGCGGCGTCAGGGGCAATCGCCGGCGCTTATGGCTACCCGCAGCTCGCATGGCCGCTTCGGTGGGTGGCCGTCTCCGTCTTCGGACAGGCGATGTTCGGCTTCCTGAGCTCGGCCGTCACTTCCGTCCGGCGCGTCTCGGTCAGCCTCTGGATGAGCGTCATCGAAAGTGCGACCGAGACTTCAACGAGCATCGCCCTTGTTCTTGCAGGGGCGGGAGCGGCGGGAGCGACGCTCGGCAAGGCGGTCGGGTATGGCGTCGCCGCCGCGGCGGGGCTGTTCCTGACGATGCGGCTGCTCGGGGGTCGCAGTCGCCGGCGGAACGCGCCCGCTGCAATTGGCGTCCGGACGGTGCTGAGATACGCGGGCGCGATGTTCATCGTCGACGTGACCTGGAGCGCAATCTCACAGGTCGACGTGCTCTTGATCGGGGCGCTGCTGACTGAGGAGGCGGTCGGCAGTTTCAGCGCTGTGATGAGGATCCTGACCGTTCTTGGATACCTGGGAATCGCCGTTTCGGCCGGTGTGGCCCCCCGGCTCTCACTGGCCGGCGGTGCCCCTGACACCCGCGCGTTCAGCCAGGGACTCAGGTTTCTGATCGTCACGCAGGGCCTTGTGATCGCTCCGATGATCGTCTGGGCGCAGCCGATCGTCTCGCTCCTGCTGGGGCCCGGCTATGAGAGCGCTGATCAGGTCATGCGGGCGCTTTCGCTGTACTGCTTCATCGGCGCGCCGGCAGCGCTGCTCACCGTCTCGGTGACCTACCTCGGCGAGGCTCGCCGGCGCGTGATCATCATGATCGGGACGCTGCTGTTCGGGGTGCTGGCCACATATGTCCTGCTTCGGACGATCGGCCTGGTCGGCGCGGCAATCGGGGACGATCTCGTCGAGATCGTCTATGTCGCGGCCAATCTCTGGCTCTGCAGCCAGCTGATCACACTGGATCTACGGCGGCTTGGTTGGAGTCTGGTGCGCACGTTGATCGCGGCCGGCGTGATGGGCCTTGTGCTGCTGGTGGTCGGCACGGATCATCTGACGGCTGTCCAGTGGGTCGTCGGGGCTTGTGCGGGTGGTCTCGCGTACGCGGCGGTCCTTTTGGCCACGCGCGAGCTGTCCGTCGCCGAACTGCGCCTGGTCACCACCCGGGTCGTGCGTGCGCTCCGCCCGACCCGCGCCACCCGATGAGCTCCCCGCGGTGGCGGGCGGCTCCAATCAGCCTGACTTCACGGGCTTCGTAGGACTCAGGTCCCGGCGCAGTCGCGTGCCGAAGTCGCGGGTCGGTCGACGAACTCCTGGTACCACAGCTCCAGCATCAGCAGAGCCCACAACCCGCGCGTATGGTCCTCTCCCTCCCGGTGCTTCTGGATCAACCGCTCGACCGACCTCGGCTCGACGATGCCGCGCTGGCGGCTCGCCTCGCCAAGCAGCGTGTCGGACATCAGCTCCGACAGCTCAACCCGCAGCCACCCTGGGATCGGCGCGGTGAACCCCATCTTCGGCCGGTTGAATCGGTCTCCCGGGATATGGCGATGCAGGGCATCTGAGATCAGACGCTTGCGCTGCATTCCGCGCTGCTTGAAGCTCGTCGGCAGACGAGCCACCCACTCGACCAGCTGGTAGTCGAGCAGCGGTGCCCTGGCCTCAAGCGAGCTCGCCATCGTCGCGATGTCCATCTTCACAAGCAGCTGGTCGGGTAGCGAATGCGCCGTATCGACGGCCAGCGCGCGGTCGAGCGGAGCTATCGCACGTCCTGGAGCAGACAGTGGGGCGGAACGAAGCCATGGCGCGATCGCCTGTCGCTCCGGCGCGCCCAGAACGGCCGTCCACTCTGCGTAGCGCTCGCCCGGTTCGAGTGCGACCGACCGCAGGAAGCGGTACAGCTTGTGGCGGACGGACATCGGATGGGCGAACTCGTCGCCGAGCCTGCCGGCGTTGGTGCCGGCGCCGCGACGGACGGCAGACGGGAGCCTGTCGAGATGCGCGGCCAGCCGCGCGGCCTGATGCCGGTAATAGCCGCCGAACAGCTCGTCTCCGCCCTCGCCGGTCAGGGCCACGGTGATCCGCTCACGCGCCATCCGAGCCAGGTAGAAGCTCGGCACCGCCGAGGAGTCGGCGAACGGCTCGCCATAGTGGTGGACCATCCGCGGGAGCAGCTCGACCAGATCGGTGGGCTCCACCAGCGCATCGTGGTGCACGCTTCCGAAATGCCGTGCGATCTCACGCGCCGGGTCCCGCTCGTCGTAGCGGCTGTCGGGGAAGCCGATCGAGAAGGTCTCGACCGTCGGCGCGCCGGCCGCGACCATCTGCGCGAGGATGAAACTTGAGTCGATCCCACCGCTGAGGAACAGGCCAAGCGGTACATCGGAGATCAATCTCGCCTTCACCGCCGAGCGCGAACGCTGCTCGAATTCGTCCAGCGCGTCGGGATAGGAGATCCGATGCTTGGGCTCGAAGTCGAGCGTCCAGTAACGCCGCCTGTTGACGTCGCCGTCGCCCCCCCAGGTCAGACACGTGCCGGGTTCCAGCTTTGTGACGCCACTGAGAATCGTTCGCGGGGACGGGACGTAGCCGTACTGGAGATACTCACCCAGCGCCTGTTCGTCGACCTCTCGTGTGATCCGCGCGTCCATCAAAAGAGCGGCAAGCTCGGATGCGAAGCTGAGCGATCCATCCGCGTGGTGGGCGACGAACAGCGGCTTCTTCCCGAGTCGGTCGCGTGCGAGTATCAGCCGCTGCCTGTCCGCATCCCACAGCGCGAACGCGAACATGCCATCGAGCTTGTCCAGGAATCGCTCCCCGTACTGCTCGTAGGCGTGTGCGATCACCTCGCCGTCGGTACGTGAGGCGAACACATGTCCCGACCGTTCCAGCTCCGCTCGCAGCGCCGCGTGACCGTAGATCTCACCGTTGAAGACGACGTGGATCGTGCCGTGCTCGTTGCTGTACGGCTGATGCCCGTCGAGAACGTCGATGATCGCCAGCCGTCGAATCGCCAGGGCGACGCACTGATCCTCGAAGACACCCGCCTCGTCGGGTCCGCGGTGTGCGATCGCGAACGACATCTGCTCGAGCAAAGCCTCGCGACCGGCTACAGGCCCGGCGACGCCGGCGATGCCACACATCGTCGCAATCTTATCCACGGCCGCCCCTCGCGATAGCTTGTCCTCGATGAGCAGCGATCCGGCGACCGTCGATTGTTCGATCCTGATCCCGGTTCTCAACGAGGAACGCCACATTGACCGCAGCCTTGCGGCAATGCGCGCGCAGCAATTCGACGGGCATCTGGAGTTCGTGTTCGCCGATGGCGGCTCAAGCGACCGAACGCGTGAGATTCTCGTTGACGCCGCGCGTGAGGATCCGCGGATCCGCGTCTTCGACAACCCCAACCGGAGCGTCTCGAGTGGGCTCAACGTTGCGTTGTCGCACGCTCGCGGTCGCTGGGTGGCGCGGATGGACGCTCATACCGAGTATCCGGAGGACTACGTCGCACTCGGAGTCGCACGCCTCGAGCAGGGCGGCTCGAGATGGGTCAGCGGTCCCCAGATCCCGACGGGCGACAACGCCGTTTCGCGTGCGGTCTCGTTGGCACTCGGCTCCCCTCTCGGGCGCGGCGGCTCGCGCAAATGGGGCGTGGCCGGTGCGCCCGGTGCGGAGGAGTTCGACTTGGACTCCGGCGTGTTCGCCGGCGTCTGGGAGCGAGCCACACTGCTCGAGTACGGGGGCTGGGACGAGCATTGGCCACGCAACTCCGATTCCGAGATGGCCGGCAGGTTCCTGGCGCGCGGTGAGCGACTCCTGTGCATCCCCGCGATGGGCGCCGCCTACGTGCCGAGGGGTTCGGTCGGCGGACTCTGGCGCCAGTATCTCGATTACGGCGAGTACCGTGCCAAGACAGCCGTCCGGCACCCTCACACACTGCGGCGATCGCACCTGCTCGCACCCGCACTCGTGGTCGACGCCGCAATCGCTGTGGCGGGACCGCGTCGTCTGCGATCCGCGGCGCGTGTCGGCGTCGGCTGCTACGTGGCCGTGCTGACCTGGACCGCGATCGCCAGCGCTCGCGATGCGCGGCCGCGAAGTGACGCGCTATTGGTCCCGGTCGTGCTGGCGACGATGCACGTCGGGCACGGAGCCGGCTTCATCCGCAGCGCCGTGCGCAACGGCCCGCCGCTTGCGGCGCTCGCCTCGGTCGTCGGGATCGGTGACGACGCAACGCCTGCCGGCGGCGAGTCGAGCCCGGTCTTCAATCCCTCATTCAGAGACGCCGTCGCCGACTGACCACGCTGCGGCTTCCTGCGCGACGTCAGCGCCCGACTGCCCACGCAGGAACGCCGCCAGGCGAGCGCATTCGGCACCCAGCGTGTGCTGCCGCACGTCGGTCGCGGCGCGATTCACCTGGACGCTGCGCCGCTCCGGTTCCTCGATCACCTCGCGCAGCGCGCGTGCGACGGCATCGGCATCGTCGACAGGAACGAGCCAACCGAGGTCACGCACAACCTCCGCCACCCCGCCGACGGATGTCGCCACCACCGGCAGACGCGCAGCGAACGCCTCGAGCAGGACCTGAGGCACCCCTTCGGTGTGCGAGACATGCACAAGCGCGTGACTGCGACGGTAAAGCTCCCAGAGTCCGCCGTCGATCGGCACGTAGCCGAGCAGCGATGCATGGTCGGCCACCCCGAGCTCGCGCAGCCGCGCCGCCAGCGTGCTGGTCAGCGAACCGTCGCCACAGACCTCAAGCCGCCACCGCGGATCGTTACCGCGCGCATGCGCGAGAATGTCCGCCAGCAACAGCGGGTTCTTCTCGGGGTCAAGACGCCCGACGCTCAGCATTCGCAACTCCGGGCCGTCGTAGTCTCGCTCGTCGTCCTCGGCCGGCAGAATGTCCCGCTCTTCCAGAAGCGAGACAAGGCAGACGTGAATCGACCTGGCCGACCGATATCTACGGGCCAGGTCGGGACCGACGACAACCACGGGCGTCACTCGCGCCAACAGGCGGAAGGCGGCTTCCAGCAGCGCGGCCGCCCAAATCACCGTGCGCTTGCCTGGATGGCGGTGTCTGATCAGCTCCGGTAGGTGTTGGCGAACCCCGAGGACCAGCCGACGACGCCGGAGCTTCGCGAGCAACGCGAACACGAGCGTCTGCGGCGGATTGGGCCCGAGAATCCAGACGACGTCGATGCCGTCAAGCATCCGCCAGAAGCGGATTGCCCCGGCGGGGATCGCCCGGATCACCTGGGCGAGGTGAGCCCCGCTCCGATAGTGAGGCAGCGGCGCGTAATCGACGCCGACGAGCTCGTAGGGGTAGGAACCGGGGGCCTGGTCGAGCCGACCGGTCACCACCACCTTTTGAAAATGCGGTGCGAGCCCCTGCACGAACAGCGCAAACGGCAGTTCGGCGGATACGACGCCCGCCTGCACGCGGTAGGAGTAGTCGCAGTAGACGGCCAGGCGCATCCGGGCTCGAAACCTGAGAGGCGTTCAGCCGAGCGGCTCTGACTCCATCGTCAGAGCCCGGCGATCGGTATCGAATCAATCCGCGCCTCGGTGCGGCGCGCGAGTCTTAGCAACACTGGACACAGCGCCAAGACGATCCACAGATACTTGGCGTACTCCTGCGACACAAATGCGGCGGTCGTCAACTCTGCGGCGAGCGCCAGGAAGACGGTGCGTGAGATCAATTCCATGTCGCGATCACCCACTCGCTCGAAGATCCGTGTGGCACGCACGACGCACCGCAGCGATAGGGCCACAACTGCGAGGAACAAGAGCAGCCCCGGCACACCGAGATCAACGAGCTCTTCGAGATAGGTGTCGTGGGCGACCTTCGGTTCGGTGACGATGTAGAGCGCGTCGACGGCTCCCGGCTGATTGACGTACTGGCTCTCGATCAGGATGAAGTTGTCATTGCCAACGCCGAGCACCGGATGAGCCTTCACCACTCGCCAGGCGACCGTCCAGATGCTCGATCGTCCGGATGTGTCGCTCATCGTGATCCGCTGCCGGGTCGCGAGTGGCGCGAGCACCAGGAAGTAACCGACCGTGGCCGCAGCACCGATTACCAGCAGGGTCGCCGCCCGACCGCGCCAGCGACCACCGAACACGACCGCGCCGATCAGCACGGCGGCAAACGCCAGGATGCCCTCACGCGAGACCGTGTGGACAAGCCCGGCAAACAGAATGAAGACGCTCACCACCGCCACCAGCTTCATCCGAGGGGATCGCCGGAACACGCCAATCAGACCGAACACCAGCGGAATCGACGCAGCGAACACGGTCGCCTCGGCATTGGGATCACCGAGTGTCCCGGTGAGCCTGCCTCCGAACCCGGCCGCCGAAGACGATGCGAAGCCGTATAGCGCAGAGAAGACGGAACCGAGGACGAATGCCATCAGCACCCACACGAGATGCTTGCGCTCCCGAACCGCGGAGAATGCGATCGGGATCAGCAGCATGTTGAGGGCGTAGCGGCCGGCTCCTCCCAGCGCCGTGCTCGGACTCTCGGCCCAGGCGAAGCTGAGTGCAGACCAGCCGAGCATCGCGATCAGCGCGACAAACAGGCCGGAATTCTCGCTGATGAACGCTGCCAGGTCATCACGACGTTGGGTCGCGATGCGCGCCGCCCAGGACACGAACAGCAAGAGTCCGATCAGCTTTGTGCCGCTGAACGATCCGCTGCTGCTGAGCAGGTCCAGGAACGACAGCGCGGTGAAGATCACGAACCCGACCGTCAGGTTCGTGATCACAACTCCCGCGAACACGACGCCTACGGCGGCCATCGCCCCGTATTCGGGGCTCATGCCGGCCAGCAGGCCGACCGCGACACAGGTCAGCACCATCACTCCGAGCCACACCGGGCTCGGGAGGCCAAGCCGCTCCGATGCGGTGCTCACGTCCCCGGCGAGTCCGGGGTGCGGCGCTCGGCCCCGCGGCGGGAGGATCGCCGCCAGCTGTCTTCGTCCTCGGCTGACGTCGTGGCCTCATCCCAGCCGTATTGCCGCGTCACGCGCTCCACGGTCCGCGACTTCCGCGACGCCGCCGGCGGCGGCACTTCCTCGGTTGGAACGGGACTCAGGTAGCCGTGGTAGTAGTCGCCGGCGACATGGGTCTCCCCGACGACCACGACCCCGGTCGCCGGCACCCCGTGCTGGTGGAGAAGGTCGTCGAGCTCGACCAGCTTGTTGCGCCGGTCCTGATCAAGGCGGACGACGATCACGATCTCATCGGCGAGCTGAGCGAACGGCAGCGCGTCGGTGACCGCAGTCAGCGGCGGTGAGTCGACGATCACGAAGTCAGCGAGCTCCTTTGCCTCTCCGACCAGCTTGCTGGCGACCGTATAGGACAGCCGATCGGCGAGCTCAACGCCCGATCTACGAGCCGCGAGGACGTTGATCGTCTTGTCGCCGAAATTGACCGGAACGAGCGCCTGGGCAAGATCAACCTCGTTGACCATCACCTGCTCCACCCCGAACACGATCTTCAAGCCGAACGCCGCCGCGAACGTCGGGCGGCGAAGATCGGCCTCCACCAGGATCACGCTGGCACCGGTCTGTGCGAGTGCCGCCGCGAGGTTGATCGCGGTAGTCGATTTCCCTTCCCCGGGCCCTGACCCGGTCACCAGGAAGGACCGCGACTCCTCAGAGGAGCCTCGGGCCGTCAGCGCGGCACGCAGTGTCCGATAGCCCTCCTGAGAGGAGACGGAGAGCTCCGTCGGCAGCAGCGGCGCCGTCCGACCGCGGCGACGTTCTCGCCGGATCCGGGCGAGGATCGGAAGGCCAAGCAGCTCACGCACCTGCTCATCACGGCGGATGCGAGGATCGAGAGCGTGTAGTGCGAAGGCGGCGCCGATGCCGATCACCAACCCGGCGATCAGGCCCGCGAGCAGCGTCAGCTTGGTCTTCGGTGAGGACGGGGCCGTCGGCAGCGCCGCGGTCGAACCGGCGATCAACGTGGGATTGGGCTGAACCAGCAGCTGCTCGAGCTCCTGGATCGAGGCACCCAGGCTGCCGGGGCCGTATCGCTCTGCGGGGGGCGTCTGGGCCAGTTGAAGCTTCATCGCCGGCAACTGCGCCGCGATCGCGGCGTGCATGCTCGCCGTGCTCGTCGCAATCGTCTGCTGCACGAACTCGTCGGCCAAATTCTTTGCGAGCGACGGCGACGAAGTCGCAGCCTGTACGGCGACGAAGTCAGACGCGCCGACCGGGCTGGACGTGATGTAGCTCAGCGCGGTGCTCGGCGACATGTCGAGATGGAGCGCTCGGACCACCGCGGTCGCGACCTGAGGAGTGGTGACCAGGCCTGCGCCGGTCAGGACGTCCTGGGTTGGATCACCGCTCTGATGGAGCACCGGCAGCGTCGCCAGCACGTCGCTGCTCGACGACGCGGCGTTGACCTCGAGTTGCGCGGTTGCCTCGTATGTCTTGGTGGCGATCTTGGTATACGCGCCGGCAGCAACCAGCACCAGCACGGTGCAGGCTACGATCACCCAAAGGCGCTCGCGGATTACCAGGAAGTAGCGCTTCATGCTCTCGCCTTCCGAGCCGGAGCGATCCTCGCGTCGTCCGTTCCCACGGCCAAGATCCTGCATATGAGACGTACTATGCCACGCCGTCACGATGACCTCCGATAGCGCGATTGCAGGCGACCTACGGGCCGACTGTGATGATTGACACCAACGTGCCCACCGACGCTCGACCTGCCGGTTTCACGCTCGCGGCGCGGCTCAGACCTCACCTCCGGGCTGGGGTGCCCGGAGCGATCGCGGTCGGATTGATGTTGCTGTGGGCTGAGCATGATGGCGGTTACGATCAGGACACCTGGTACTGGGGAGCACTTGTGCTGCTCGCTGTGTTATCGGCCAGTCTCGTACAACTCCGTAACCCGGCTACCCGCTTGCGGACGACAACTACCGGATCGCGGGCGGCGAAGACCGCGATCGGGCTGTTCACCGCCTATGTCCTGTGGTCATACGCCTCGATCGCGTGGGCGGCCTCGCCGGGCGACGCGCTCGACGGCAGCAACCGGGCGCTGCTGTATCTGATCGTGTTCACGCTGTTCGTCGTCCTCCCGTGGACCACGGAAGCGGCACTCGCGATGCTGGTCCTGTACGCGCTCGGGGTGGGGGTGATCGCGCTCGACATCATGTACCGGCTCGCAGCCACCGATCAGGTCGGAAACCTGGTTCTCGGTGGAAGGCTGGTCGCGCCGACCGGCTACTTCAACTCCAGTGTGGCGCTGTTCATGAGCGCTGCCCTGCTCGCCACCGCGTTGTCGGTGCGACGCGAGTTGCCGGGACTGATCCGCGGCGCGCTGATCGCGGTCGCCTGCCCGTGCCTGCAGCTGGCGCTGATCGGACAGAGCCGTGGCTGGTTGTTCACGCTGCCGTTCGTCCTGCTCGCCACGCTCGCGCTGGTTCGCAACCGGTTTCGCTTCGCGGCCGCCGCCCTGATCCCGACGCTGGCGACGCTGGTGCCGATCCATCGGCTGCTGGACGTCTTCCAGGGCAGCACCGCGGCCGCGCTCAACGATGCGGCCGCGCGTGCCGGGAAGGCCGGCCTGGCCGCGTTCGCCGCCGCCTTCGTCCTGGGCACGATGATCGCATGGGGCGAGTCGCTCGTCCCGCAACCACACCTGTCGGATCGCGCGCGCCGCTCGCTCGGCGCCGGCTTGATCGCATTGGCTCTGGCCGTCTGCGTCGCCGGCGGATTCGCCGCGACCCACGGGCAGCCGCTGCAGTTCGCCAAGCGCCAGCTGAACGGCTTCACGCACGAGGAGACCGGCGGCAACTCGTCGCACTTCGGGACGGTCGGCAGCGGACGCTATGACTTTTGGCGGGTCGCGCTCGACGCCTTCGTCGCAAATCCCGTCGGCGGACTCGGTCAGGATAACTTCGCCGATTACTACGTGGTCCATCGGCGCACCGACGAGGAGCCCGCGTGGCCGCACAGCCTTGAGATGCGACTTCTCGCGTGCACCGGAATCGTCGGCTTTGGGTTGTTCGTCGCGTTTCTGATCGTCGCCTTCAGAGGAGCGTTGCGTGCAGTGCGCGAGGGTCCGCCGTTCAAGCCCAGACGCCAGATCGGGCGGGCGCTGCGTCCCGCGGTCGCCGCCGCCGCCCTGCTGCCGCTGGTCGACTGGCTTCTGCACGGGTCGGTTGACTGGTTCTGGGAGATACCGGCGCTGAGCGCGCCGGCGCTCGGCTTCCTCGGAATGGCGGTCGCACTCGGCCGGATCGCGGCGCCGACTGCGGGGCTCGGTGATCGCGACGAGACCGATCGCACACCGGCCGACGAGCTTGAGGATGGGCCGCGCAGGTCCGTCGGCTCAAGCCGCGCCCGTCTCCCGAGGCCCGTCGCCAACGGACTGGCTGTAGTGGCATTTCTCGCCGCGACGGTCGTGCTCGGCTTCTGCTACCTATCGGTTCGTGAGGTCTCGACTGCCAGCAATTTGCGCGGCACCGACCCGACCGGCGCGCTGAGCGACCTGCGGCTTGCGGCTCAACTCAACCCGCTGAGCGCCGACCCCGGCCGCCTTGGCGGCACGATCGCGCTGCAGGATGGGATGTACATCCAGGCGGATCAGGAGTATCGCCAGGCGGTCGCCCGTGAGCCCGGCGGTTGGTTCTCATGGTTCGGGGACGGTCTCGCGACTGTCGGCGCTCTCGTACAGAACCGCCGCCGCACACGCGCTGAGCGTCGCCGAGTCGATCAACAATCAGCAACCGGCGATCAAACTGGCGCTCGCTCGTGTCCACACCGCCCATCCGCTGACACCGCTGCAGGCGTTGCTGATGATCGTTTACGCCGGTTGAGTCCACCTTTCCGGCCGGTCCTGGCAGGGCGCGCGGCGCTTTGCCCCCAAGCCGCGCTGCGATTTGCCCCAAGAGTTGGACAAACAGCCTCGCGCGCGTTATACTTCTTCTAGGCGTATTGCAGAGGCGGGGAACCTCACGCACCCGTTGTTTCCCGTGAGGGTTGCTGTAGACTGAACGGAATCAGGGGTAGGCAGGGCAAGGTCCGTCATTATCCGTGACGGGGGAAACCAGAGACATACACGGAAAGGCCAGATGAAGCGAATTTCGATATTGATGGTGGGGGCGGTTCTAGCGTTCAGCGTGAGCGGAACGGCGCTCGCTTCAGGTGGGGGCTCAACCTGCCAGTCGTACAACCCGCAGACGTGCTCCGTGATCTCGACGACGACGACGCGGACGACGACGCCGACGACGACGTCGACTACGACGCACGAGCCAGCACAAGTCCGGCTACAACCGCGGTGGCGTCAGGCACGCTGCCGTTCACCGGCCTTGACATCGGTCTGCTGCTCGTCGGCGGCGGCGTGCTGCTCGGTACCGGACTGCTGGTTCGTCGGTTCTCACGCGGAACAACTAGAGATCCAGCTGCACTCTTGAGCTGGGGGCGCACCGAAGGGTTGCGCCCCCGGTTCGTGTGTGCTGTGCCTGCTTGCTAGGCGGCTCTGCCCAAACGACAGGACCGCTCGCTTCTGAGGCCGGGCGGTCGCAGGGCCGTCCTCTCCTACCCGTCGAGTCCGAGCTGTGCCGCGGATCAGCTGCGTGACCACGCCTCCGTCGGCGCGACCCTTCGTCTCACGCATCACGTAGCCGACCAGCGGTCCCATCGCCTTGGCGTTGCCGGCTCGCACCTTCTCGGCAGCAGCCGGATCGGCAGCGATCGCCGCGGCCACGATCTCGGCGAGATCGGAGTCCTCGGCGCCGATCGCGCCGAGACCCTCTCGTTCGACGATCGCCCGCGGGTCCCCCCCGTCCGCAACCAACCGGCTCAGGACCTCACGCGCGGCATCACGGCTGACCTGCTTGGCCGTGACCATCTCCACCAGCGCCGCCAGCGCTGACGGCGAGACACGAGAGCCCGCCTGGATCGCTGTCGGTTCCGATCCGCTCCGACCAGCTGCGGCATCCAGTTCGCCAGCGCGACGGGATCGACGGTCGCCGCCGTCGCTGCCCAGGGCTCGCTCGTAGAAGTCGGCCTGCTCGGTCCTGAACGCCAGCTCGCGCGCGCGATCCCCGGATAAACCGAGTTGCCGCTCGAAGCGCTCCGCGCGGGCGGCCGGAAGCTCCGGTAGAGCGACTCGTGCCGACTGCACCATCTCCTCGGTCGCGACCACGGGGACGAGGTCCGGCTCCGGGAAATAGCGGTAGTCGTGCGCCTCCTCCTTGGAGCGCAGCGGCGTCAGCCGGCCGCTCGCCGGATCGAAGTGCAGCGTCTCCTGCACAACCTCCCCGCCGGATTCAAGCAACCCAACCTGGCGGTCGATTTCCGCCAGCACGCCGCGCTCGAGGAAGCGGAACGAGTTCATGTTCTTCAGCTCGGTCTTCGTCCCGAGCTTCGTCGAGCCGACGGGCCGCACCGACACGTTGGCGTCGCAGCGAAGCGAGCCCTCCTCCATGTTGACGTCCGAGACGCCGAGCACCCGGAGCGTCGAGCGCAGGAGATTCAGCCATTCCCGAGCGTGCTCGGCGGAATGCAGGTCGGGCTCGGTGACGATCTCGACCAGCGGCGTGCCGCCGCGATTGAAGTCGACCACGCTGGTGTCGGAGCCGTCGATCCGCCCGCTGTCGGAGACGTGGACGAGCTTCGCCGCGTCCTCCTCGAGGTGAACTCGGTGGATGCGGACGTCGCCGAGCCGGCCGCCGCTGCAAAGCGGCACGTCGTACTGGGAGATCTGGTAGCCCTTCGGAAGATCGGGATAGAAGTAGTTCTTGCGGTGGAACAGCGACCGCGGCGCGATCTCGCAGCCGAGCGCAAGCCCGATCATCAGCCCGAAGTGGACGGCGCGTTCGTTGGTCACCGGCAGTGTGCCCGGCAGGCCGAGGCAGTCTCGGACAGGTGTGGATGTTGGGCTGCTCGCCGAACGACAGCTCGCAGCCGCAGAACATCTTCGTCCTGGTCTTCAGCTGGACGTGGATCTCGAGCCCGATCACAGGCTCGTAACTGACCTCGCCGCTCATCGCCCCGCAGCTTCTCTCGGAGTTGCCCCCCCGGCGTCGGCAGCAGGAGCGGCGAGCGTTCCGAGCTCTAGCCTCGCGCCGGCCTGATCGAAGCCGATTGCCTGTTCGAGCGCGAACGCGGCGTCGAGCAGTCGAGTTCTCGCTGAACGCCGGCCCGGCGAGCTGGAACCCGACCGGGAGACCGTCGCTGAGCCCCGCGGGAATCGAGATCGCGGGGATCCCGGCAAGCGACATCGGCACCGTGCAGAAGTCGTTCAGATACATCGCAAGCGGATCGTCCGCCTTCGCTCCGAGCTCGAATGCCGTCCACGGGCTGGTCGGCGTGACGATGAAGTCGAACTTCTCGAAAGCCGCCGCAAAGTCCTCGGAGATCTTCGTGCGCACCTTCTGAGCGGTGCCGTAATAGGCGTCGTAATAGCCGCTGGAGAGCGCGTAGGTGCCGAGCATGATCCGCCGCTTGACCTCCGCACCGAACCCGGCGGCGCGCGTGCGGCTGTACATCGAGACGAGATCCCCGTCACCGTCGACGCGCAGCCCGAAGCGCACGCCGTCATAACGCGCCAGGTTCGCGGACGCTTCAGCGGGTGCGATCAGGTAGTAGGCGGACAGCGCGTGGGGCGCATGCGGCAACCGGCACGACTCGACGGTCGCTCCGAGCCGCTCCGCCAGGGCCAGCGTCTGATCGAAGCGGGCACGCACGCCGTCCTCGACGCCACCCTGACTGCCTGTGAGCTCCTCCGGCACGCCGAGACGAACGCCCCTGAGCTGGTCGCGGCTGGGCAGCACGATCGGCTCCCGCAGGCCGATCGAGGTGCAGTCGTACCTGTCCCTGCCGACCATCTGTCCGAGCAGCAGGGCCGCGTCGGTCACGTCACGCGTCAGCGTTCCGGCCTGATCCAGCGACGAGGCGAACGCGATCATTCCGTATCGGGAGCAGGCGCCGTAGGTCGGTTTGACTCCGACCACTCCGCACAGCGCCGCCGGCTGGCGAATCGAGCCCCCGGTGTCGGTCCCGATCGCCCATGGCGCGAGTCCAGCCGCGACAGCAGCCGCGCTGCCGCCGGATGAGCCACCCGGCACGCGTGTCTGGTCCCACGGGTTTCGAACCGGCCCGAAGGCTGAGTTCTCGTTCGAGGAGCCCATCGCGAACTCGTCCTGGTTGGTCTTCGCAAGCAGCGGGGCACCCGCGCGAGCGAGCTGCGCGACGACCGTGGCCGTATAGGGCGGCCTGTAGCCCTCGAGGATCCGAGACCCTGATTGGCTCGGTACACCCTCCGTGCAGAACAGATCCTTGACGGCGACGGGCACGCCGCCCAGCGGCGCATCTCCGGCGGGTGCCGCGGTGGGCGCGGTGTCGGCAACCCAGGTGAACGCGTTCAGCGGATCACGCCGTGCGCGCTCCCGGTATAGCTCGAACAGCTCGGTGACGTCGAGCTCACCGGCGTGGATCAACGCAACCGCCTGAGCGGCGCTGAGGTCAAGCGGATCTGTCATCACGCGGCTGACGCGCCGGGACTGGGAACCCCGAAGCCACCGGCCACCACTTCGGGGGCCGATCCCAGCGCCGCTTCGACGCTGAGCGAGGGCTCCGGCTCATCGGCCCTCAACACGTTGACGACGTCGACGACGTGCGATGTCGGTGCAACACCGTCCAGATCAAGCTCGCTGATCTTGGAGACGTGATCGAGTACCTTCGACAGTTCGGCTGCCATCCGCTCTACCTCCGCCTCGGTCAGCTCCAACCGTGCCAACCGGGCGACGTGGTTGACCTGTTCGCGCTCGAGCATCAGGTTGATTCTAGGATCTCAGCGAAGCGCCGGCGTCCGGGCGTGCGTCCAGGCTGAGCCTCTCGATCTGCTGGGGCCCGTCCGCCGCCCGAATGCCGTCGACGCGCAGAGAGCGGTAGGAGGCGTTCGCGACAAGCGCAGCCAGGAACAGACCGATGTACGCGCCGGCGTCCACGCCCGATCCCGGGCCCGATGTCGGCGGGTCGATCAGGACCCGCCAGATCAGCGTCAGCACAAGGATCGATGAGACGAACAGCGTGACCACGGTCAGGCAGACCGGGATCGCCGGAGACCGCCTCGTCGCCTGCACCCACCAGGTCGCCAGGCCGACAAGCGCGCACCCCACGATCAGGTAGCGCAGCACTGCCAGGGCCTGCCAGCCGTTGACGCCGTGGCCGCCGGCCATCGCGTACCAGCTCGGCACGAACACATCGACCAGGAGCGCGGCCGACGCAGCCCCGAGTAGCCACTCGGCGGGGCGCAGCCGCGTCGCCTGGAAATTCACGCTCAGCTGATCGTGTGGTTGTTGCTAGCGGACCGTGGCGTTGCGGGCCTGCAGCGAGAAGAACAGCAGGGCCCCGGACAGGATGACGGCGAGATAGAACCCCCAAGCGAACGAGACGATGCCCGTGAAGTCGATGTGAAACAAGAACTTCAGCAGTAGAAACCCAGCGGCCGCGGCCGCCAGAACGAACCGTGTAGCCGCGCGGCTGCCGCCGATCTCCGGCAGCGTGCTGGATGGCGAGAACCGTTCGATTGCCAGGTCCGCAATCAGCGCGATCAGAGCCAGCACCGCCAGCAGGCCGAGCCAGCTGTCGGGGGAACCGGTCGCCGTGGTCGTCGCGGTGAACGGTCCAATGCTCGCGGAGAACCACGGAAAGCCGACAAGTGTGATCACCAGCGCGAGCGCGATTCCGCCCACGGTCCAATCCTCGCGCGTCACGTTTTCAAGATTCATCAAGCCTCCACCAGTTGCGGGCGCCCCGAACCACCACACCCTACCGCGCCATCGGGCGGAAAGCGAACCTCCCAGCGAGGCCCTCAGCGTTTCGTGATCGGGGCCAGGTCTGCCACCAGCTTGCGCTCCGAGCGATCCTTGCTGAAGCGGATCACGACGATCCCGCCTGGTTCCAGGCCGGTGACGACGCCATCGCCGAACGAGGGATGGACGACGTCCTCACCGAGCCTGTAGGCGACCGGCGCCGGGGTCTCCTGCCGATCGGGAAGATCCCACGATCGCTCCGGAGCGCTCCAGGTTGTTAGCCGCGCACGCAGGGTGCCTGGCCCACTACCTGACCGCTCTCCCCGGTCGATCAGCGATTCGGGAATCTCGTTCAGGAACCGGCTGGGGATCCCGTAACTGCGCGCGCCGAACACGGTACGCGTTCTGGCGTGCGTGATGAACAGATCGTTCTGTGCCCTGGTGATGCCAACGTAACAGAGCCGGCGCTCCTCCTCGATCCCGCCCTCTTCGATCGCCCGCGAGTGCGGGAACACGCCCTCCTCACAGCCGATGATGAAGACGATCGGGTACTCGAGCCCCTTTGCGTTGTGCAGTGTCATCAACGTGATCAGACCGTCATCGTCGGTCCGCTCGTCGGCATCGGCGACGAGCGCCACCTGTTGCAGGAACTCCGCCAGTGACGGCTCGACCGAGTCACCGGTGTCGTATTCGACCGCCACGTTGACGAGCTCCTCAAGGTTCTCGATCCGGCCCTGCGCCTCGATCGTGCGTTCGGCCCGAAGTGTGTCCAGATACCCGGTCTCGGCCAGCAGTTCGTTCAGCAGCTCGGCGATCGGGGCGCCCGATTCGGCACGCTCGCGGAGCACCACCATCGTGCCCATGAACCGTCCCAGCGACTTGATTGCGGCGGCACCGAGCCCCGGCACCTGCTCGGGCGAGGCGGCGGCATCCCAGATCGAGATCCCCATCGTGTTGGCAAACGCCAGCACCCGCGCCAGTGACGTGGCGCCGATCCCCCGGCGGGGCGAGTTCACGATCCGGGTGAAGGCACCTGCGTCCTGCGGATTCACGAGCGAGGTCAGGTACGCGATCGCGTCCTTGATCTCGGCTCGTTCATAGAACTTCGTGCCGCCGATCACCTGATAGGGGATCTCGGCGCGCACGAGCGTGTCCTCCAGCACCCGTGACTGCGCGTTGGTGCGGTAGAAGATCGCGATCTCGCTCCGTGCGGCGCCGCCGTCGAGGAGCCTCTGAATCTCGCCGGTCACGTATCGCGCCTCGGCGTGCTCGTCATCGAGCTCCCGCAGGTGGATCGGGTCGCCTGCACCGATGTCGCTCCACAGCCGCTTCGACCGGCGGCCGCGGTTGTTGGCGATCACCGCGTTGGCTGCATCGAGGATCGTCTGCGTCGAACGGTAGTTCTGCTCCAGCTTCACCACCCGCGCATCCGGAAAGTCCTCCTCGAACTCGAGGATGTTGCGGATCTCAGCTCCGCGGAAGCCGTAGATTGAGTTGTGGGTGACGATCCCCTCGGCGACGAAGTTGTGCGTATGTTCGATGTCCAGGTCGTACACGGGGCAATCCAGCATGACCCGTTCGACCGACGCGACGATCTCGTACCCCCCGTCGGCATCGAACATGACCATGCCCGGCCGCACGGCGGACGCCTGGGTGAACGGCAGCGAGTTGCCGGCCAGGCCGTCTGCGTTCGAGCCCAGCCGAGCGGTGGGCGTGACGACAACGCCATCGAGCACCGAACTGACGTCCTCCGCGACACTACGAATTCGTCCCATATCCTTACAAGCCGTCTCGAATCGCCACCCCTCCGACCCCCGGCGTGCCGGCCTCACGCTGAAGCCGGCGGCCTCGAGTGCCGCGCGTCCCGCCTCGTCGTACCCGAACAGCGCGATCCGATGCATTGGCGTTCCACCGCGCCGGTCACCGCACAGGGAGACGGCGAGCCGACGTCGCCGGACGCCGGTCTTCGTGTAGGTCCCCTTCTGGAAGTGCGGACGTGAGAACGAGAGTCCTTGATCGTCAAGCAGGCGCGTTGCTCCTGCGCGCGTGTCCAACGAGCGAAACAGCGAGTCGATCAAATATTGATCGCCGACCAGCGTCGATCCGCGAACGTCGCTGTGCGGCCGCGCGACAAACGGGATTGTCGGCAGTCCGTATCGGGCGGCCAGGAGCGCCTCGCTGAAGCGGGCCTCGGCCTCGGATGGATGGGTTGTGAGCACCCAGGCTGCGTCAGCACCCTCGCCGGCCATCCGTGTCGGAACGCCCAATACAGGCTTGACCTGCCCATTCGAGTAGGTCCGAGAGGTCCCGATCCGGAATCCTCTGCCGTTCCTCCAGATCAGATACGTCACGTACAGCTGGGGCATCCTGCCGACGAGATAGCCCGCAAAGTGCGTGTGTTCCGGCGTACTGACGAGTTGCCGACCCGACTCGGTCGTGATCGCAATGCCGTCATCCGGCTGGGAACGGTGCGTCGCGAGCACACGGGCGGCGCGGAATTCCCCGCTGCCGTAACCAGAACGGACGAGATCGCCGGCCCGCACGTCCTCGATCCGTTTCTGCCCGCCGTCGGCCATCGTGACCAGCGTGCCCTCGACCAAGCACTGATCAGGGTCCCCCACCACCGCCAGGTTTCGCCGCTCGCCGGCAAGCAGCTCGAGCCAGCGGTACTGCACCTGGTTGGTGTCCTGGTACTCGTCGACGAGCACGTGGCGGAAGGTCTCCACGTAGCGCTCGCGGACCTCGGCGAACAGCTCCAGCACGTTGACCGCCCGAACCAGCAGATCATCGAAATCCATCGCGTTCATGCGGTGCAGCTGGCGCTCGTAGCTGCGATACACGTCGGCAACCGTCTGCTCGAAGAACGAGCCGACCATCTGCGCGTAGGCGTCTGCGTCCCGCAGGTGGTTCTTCGCGTCGGAGATCTGGGAATGGATCGCGCCGGGGGTGAATCGCTTCGGGTCGACGTTCTGCTCCTCGATGCAGCGCTTGATCAGCCGGCGGGAGTCGGACTGGTCATAGATCGTGAACTGACGGGTGTAGCCGAGCCGGTCGGCGTGTGCCCGCAGCATCCGCGCACAGGCTGAGTGGAAGGTCATCACCCACATCGCCCGCACGCGGGCACCGACGAGCAGCTCCGCGCGTTCACGCATCTCGCTCGCGGCCTTGTTGGTGAACGTGATCGCGAGGATCTCGCTCGGCTTGGCGGTGTCCGTCGCCACCAGATGAGCGATTCGGTGGGTGAGCACACGCGTCTTGCCCGAGCCGGCGCCGGCGAGGATCAGCAGCGGGCCCTCGCCATGCGTGACGGCCTCGCGCTGAGGCTCGTTGAGTCCATCCAGCAGCGTTTGCAGTTCTTCAGCGGTCTGGGCCATCGTCGTCTGTCCAACGGTACCGAGCGCCGTGGTCGTCCAGCCGTCCCACGGCCGCGTCCACCGCTCGCGTCTAAGGTTCGCGGGACGATGGTCGCGGAGATCAGGAACGCGTGTGCGCGCGTCGCGGCGACCGCAGGCGCCGTTGCGATCGACGAGCTCGCGATCACGTCCTACGCCCAGTCCCTGACCCGGGTCCCGGTGGACCTCGATCCGGCGCCGGGCCGGGCTCGACGGCCCGGACGAGCTGATCGCATTCTGGCTGACACTCGACGCGATCAACTTCGGCTCCGGGTGGTTCCCGACGCTGCGAAAGCTCACCGGGCGCTCTGGTTACGACACGATCTCGGACGGTGTCAGCGCGCGTTTCAGGAGCAGCGGTCCATGGTCCGCCGGCGAGCTCGCCGAGATCGAGGCCGGCGAGCTCGCGCGGGTCACCGGCCAGGATCCCGAGCATCGAGCTGATCGGCCTGTTCGCGGAATCGCTTCGCGATCTGGGCAGCCATCTGCTGGAGGAGTTCGACGGGTCCTTCCGCGCGGTGGTTCAAAGCGCCGGGGACTCCGCGGTCGCGCTGGTCACGATGCTCGCGTCGTGGCGGTGCTTCGCCGACAGTTCGCGCTACGAGGGGTTCGAGGTGCCGTTCCTGAAGCGAGCGCAGCTCGCCGCGGCCGACCTCGCGCGTGCGGGTGTTGCACCGTTCTCCGATCTCGCGGGATTGACGATGTTCGCCGACAACCTCGTGCCGCACGTGCTTCGTCTCGACGGCATCCTTCGCTTTGCGCCGGAACTGGTCGAGCGGATCGAGTGTGAGCAGCTGATCGAGCACGGTTCGCCTGAGGAGGTGGAGATCCGTGCCTGTGCGGTCCACGCTGTCGAGCTGATTGTCGCGACCGCGCCTGAGCTTACCGCGGCAGGCGTCGATCAGCTGCTCTGGAACCGCGGCCGCGGCCCGCGCTACAAGGCATCACCGCGCCACCGCTCACGGACGACCGCGTACTGAGCGAGACGTATGCGACCGAGCCCCGCTGGCGGTGGCGCGCTCAGCCGCCCGGGGCCGCGAACAACCGCCTGACGCGGTCAAGCTCGCCGATCCGATCGGCGACCAGCGCCCGGTGGCCGTCATAGAGCGCAACGAGCTCCGGGTCCGCACCGAGCGGGGCCGGGACCGGCGCGTCCGGAGCCGCCAGCAGAGCGCAGGCGTCGGTGAGCGTGTTCGCCCTTCCCAGCGCGAACAGGCCCAGGGCGGCAGCCCCGAGCGCGGTGCCTTCGGCCTCGCCCATCAACAGGACGGGGCGCCCGAGCATCGCCGACACAACCTCGCACCACAGCGCCGAGCGGAACACGCCGCCGGTTGCCCGTAGCGATCGCACCGGCTCGACCTCGGCGAGCCGATCCACGATCAGACGAAGCTGCAAGCAGACGCCCTCGATCGCGGCTCTGGCCATGTGCGCCCGCGTGTGCTCACGCTGCAGTCCGAGATAGGCGCCGGTCTGGCCTGCCCACAGCGGTGCCCGTTCGGCCATCAGGTAGGGCAGCATCACGAGTCCAGCGCTGCCTGGAGGAGCGCTCGCGGCGAGCTCCAGCAGCGCCACGTCGGCGCCACCGCCGGATTCGACGCGATCGGCAGCCCCGTGCAGATCCGGAGCCAGGGCCTGCTCGGCCCAGCGGACCACGGCTCCGCCGTTACTGATCGCGCCGCCGATCACCCAGACCGAGTCGGTCAGCGCGTAGCAGAACAGCGTCCGGTCGCGGTCGATCCTCGGCTCGGATATGGCCATCCGCACCGCGCCGCTGGTGCCGAGTGACAGGCCGGCGATGCCGGGCGCCATCGCCCCGGTGCCGAGGTTGCCGAGCGGGCCGTCCCCCGCCCCGACGACCACGGGCGTCCCTTCCCTCAATCCCGTGCGCCGCGCGGCGTCAGCGCACAGCCCCAGCCGCGCGGTGGTCGGCAGGATCTCGGGCAGCTGCGTGGCGGTGATCCCGGCCAGTTTGATCGCCGCCGGGCTCCAGTCGCGGGTGGCCATGTCAAGCAGCCCGGTGCCAGACGCCGAGGACAGCTCGCTGACGAGCCTGCCGGTCAGCCATTCGAGCACCAACTCCTTGAGGCCGACCCACCACCGAGCCCCCGCCAGCGTGCGGGGCTCGTGTCGGGCGAACCACGCCAGCTTCGTCACCGGAGTCATCGGGTGCACGGGTGCGCCGGTCAGCGTATGCAGATCGACGTCGCAGCCCCGCAGATCCCGCGCCTCCACGCGCGCTCGTGAGTCGGCCCACGTGATCAAGGGGGTCAGCGGTGTCAGCTCGGCGTCAAGACCGATCAGGGCATGCATCGCGGTGCTCACCGAGATCGCGAGCACATCGGCGCCGGCCGTCGCCGAGACGCACTCCGCCAGCGCCGAGGCGACGGCTTGCAGGATCGTGTCCGGATCCTGCACCTCCTGGTCCGGTGCCGGGGTCAGCAGCGCGTATTCCCGCAGCGCCAGCACCCGCCAGGCCGAGCCGATCCCGAACGCCACAGCCTTCACGCCGGTCGTACCGACGTCCAGACCGACGATCACCTCGGACGGGTGTTCTGAGCCCGTCACCACGGGCCTATGTGCCGCTGAGGATCAGCGCGCCGTCCGCAGGCACCCGCGTGGTTCCAGCCGTGAACGGGGAACCGGCAAGGTCGATACTGCCGCCCGACTGAACGTCACCGCCCGAGAGCGTGATCGAGTTCTGGTAGGACTGGGTCAGCCAGCTTGAGGAGACCGTCACAGCCGAGCCGGTGGTGTTGACGATCGCCGCACAGGTCCCGAAGAAGCTGTCCTGGTTGTAGCAATCGGCGAACTCACGGCGGTAGACACCGGCGGCGACCTCCAGGTCATTGTGGCCGCCGGTCGAGCAGTAGACGCCTGTGCCCGCGAGGCAGCCCGCGCCACCGGGACCACTCATCGTCTGCACCGGCTGGGTCGGGTAGATGCCCTCCTCCGGCCAGACCGCGAGGTCGCTGTCGCCGGTCTCGAGATCGGCCCAGTCGACGACACGACCCGGCTCGTAGCCGAGCAGCACCGTCGCCTCCTGGACCAACCGCGCCTGCTGCTGATCGGAGGCCCCCGCCGCACCATCCGACAGCAGGACGATGAACCCGGAGGTCTGGTTGTCGACGTAGGCCATATCATCGAGCAGTCCCGGATACCACTCGTCGATCGAGCCGTCGTCCTCGGGACTGCCCTCGGCGACGATGCCGGGTGCCGCGGCGGTGATCTGGTTGCCGGTAGGTCCGACGCCGGTTGCCGGTTCGTTCGGGTTGCCGCCGTCGGAGAGGCCGTTCGTGACCTCGAGGTAGGGCGAGCCGTCCGACTTCGACAGCGCGTCCTGAAGCGCCACATGCGCGGCCTGGAGCTGCGCATTGGACGTGATCTCGTTGGTCGCCGCCGCGCCCTGGTCGCTCGTGCCGTACAGCAACTGGGCGATGCTCGGGTCGGTGTCGTCCAGCATCAGCCCGTCGGCGTTCGGGAAGCTCCCGCGAACGTAGTTCTTGTAGAACGCGACGACCGCCGGGTTGGCCACGTTGTCAAGGTCCCCGCCGCCGTAGGCCGAGGTCGTGATACGGGTGCTTTCGTTCGGCGGAGCCTCGTGGAGGTACCAGTTCTCCTGGGCAACCTGGTTCCACGACGGCCACTGGTCGCTCATGCAGCACGACGCGTCGTAGAGGACGTTCGTGTCGAGATACTGGATCACGTCGCAGTAGACGACGCCGCCGGAGTGACAGTCCGAGAGGGCAGTTGCCTCGCCGGCGCCACCGCAATTTGACTCGGCATATGTCACCCACTTGCGCACGAGCGCCGCGCTCGCACCGATGCCGCAGTCATCGTAGGCCCACGTCTCGGTGTGTATCGGTTGGGCTGTGACAACGCTCGTCGGACCGGAGCGGGCAGTCGTGTTGCCACCCTGGCCACTGGCCGTGACGGACACGCGGACCGTATGTCCGACATCGCCGTCGGCGAGCGTGTAACTGCCGCCTGTGGCGCCTCCGATCGGGCTGCAGGCACCGCCTGAGGCATCACAGTCTTCCCATTGGACGGAGTACGTGGCGGGGTTGCCGCTCCAGGAGCCGTTGGTGCCGGTCAGGGTCTTTCCAACCGCCGCCTGCCCGGTGATCGACGGCGGTGCCGTGTTCGCAGGGGGCGGATCGCCGCCGGCCGACGCGCTGCCGCCGGCCCGCGGGTGGGTGGCGCCCTGCGACGCCGCCCTGGCGTTGCTCACGCCGGTCACGTACGCCGAGAGCGAACACAGGCTCGGCCGGCCCCCGCCGCGCCACACCGACGGCAGCGCTCCGGCCGCTCGCTGCGAGCTCTTGAGGCACCCTCCAGCCGTGGAACGGTGGCCTCGGAACCTGAGCGTGCCCCCGAAACCGCGAACGGCAATCCAGTAGGCATGCCCCTTGACGATCGATGGTGAGGCCGCCAACGACACCGAGTACCACTTCCCCAACCCCTGCCACCGTCGCGATCCCGAGGCCAGAAGCCTGGCGGGACGGCCATTATCGTTGGCATAAAGGCCGACGTGCAGGTCGGCTCTGTGTGAGCCGCGGCTCACGAACACGACAATCGCACGGGCCGCCCCGGACTTGACGGCGCCGTATCGGAATGCCAGCGCGGTGCCCGATGGAGCACTGGCGCGACCGCGCGCGATGACCGTGTCACCGAGCAGCACCTCGGGCTCCCGACGATGGGATTCAGCGATCGCAAGCGCCACGCAGCCGATGAGCGTGAGCGCGAGTACACAGATGACCGCCGGCAGCCGAACCATCCTGGCTTTTGCCACGCGTTGACTTTAGACGGTATGTCGGCGGGTTGGGTTGGCCAGCCGACGCGGAGACCTTGCGCGGACCATCGATTCACCAGATCCATGGCCGTCATGCTGCGCGGGATCAACCACCTTCCTAGCCGCCGTGAGCGCCTGCTGGCTCGCGCCCTGCTCCCTCTAGAACCCGGGTTCTCGTCGATGGGGCGTTTGTGACGACAAGACACGCATCCCAATCTCCGCGATGGACCGCGGACCCACACAAGTGCGGCATAGGGATGCCTGTTGGGCTGAGGATGAGCAGGCTATGCTTGCTTTTGAAATGCGAGGTTTAGGACAGGCGCGACGGGCCGGCCGCTGACGCGGCTCGCAGCGCGGAAGGCGCTGCGCATCGCCTGTTTCGCTTGGCTCGGCCGTTTCTGATTCGAGAGCCCATACCAGAGGTCGGCGTGATCTCGTATGTCTGTCATTGAGGGTGCCAGCATGCGTGCGTCGCCACCCCGACTTAGGAGGTCTCGTCGGACGGATTGCGCGGTTCCCCCTCGAATGCCAGCCCGCAGCAGCCACTCCCACGTCGCATCCGACTGAATCCTCGGTGAGAACATCGTCGCCAGTCTGTGCGTGAGTCGGTCAGGTAGAAAGTTGATCGCCGGGAGACCGGTCGTGTGGTCCTCCAATGGGTAGTACCGATAGGGGAGCTGGTTCACGAAGATCACGCCTCCGACCTGCATCACGTCCCACAGCTGGGCGCATACGCGCGGACGCTCCGCGGGCAACAGGTGCTCATATACCGCCCCAAGGTTGACAAAATCAAAGTTACCAAGACCGTCCGGAAGCGTTTCAGGTGTGGGTGATTGGAGAAACGTTAGGTTTGGTAGCCCGTGATGCGCAGCGCGGAGCCTCGCGATTTCGATGAAATCTGGCTGCAATTCGATGCCCACGATCTCTGTATCCGGGAGCATGCGCGCGAGCACTACTGTCGAAGCTCCGCTGCCAGACCCGAAGTCAAGCAGGCGGCCGCCTCTAAAGTACGCTGCGGGTACGTAGCCAAACAGGGCGTAGCGTAAATCGAGCGCCACGTAGTCGGGATCCTCGTCTCGCGCGATCTCATCGCAGACCCAACCGAGCGACTTGATCTCAACGATGCGCCGAATGAGATCGACAGGATAGGTCGTGAGGCACTCCGGCTGTGAGACGAACGTGCCAGTGTCGGGGTGAACCACAACTCGACGGTGACCGTCAGGGAGCTGCGAAATCGCGACTCGACCGCCGGGCTGCTCAATCCAGATGACTGCTGGATCGCCCGAATCTACGTCGGCCGGCATGAGATCCTCCTCTGTAGCAGCGGTGTCTGGATCGTACCCCGAGGCTGGGCAGACATAGCAATTAGCTCGTGCTCCGAGGATCATAGCCTCGGCCCGTCCGGATCTCGGCATGTCGGCCAAGGCCCGTTGGTGACTAGTGATTTTCGACAACGGACAGGTAGTCAATGCAAGTGCTCATGTACATCCCCGAAGACGGCCGCCGCGCAGACCTGCTGCCGAGGCCATTGCCACGGTCGACTCCCGACCCACCTTCAGCTAGACCGGGGCGCCGATCAGCCGGGCATTTTGGCTGCGGTCAATCGAGGAGCCACGACGTCACTCTTGAAAATACGAACTCAACACAACCGGTGTCCTGTTGGACCGACATCACAAGCCAATTGGAGTCGTCAGATCAGAGCGCCACGGCACTCCCGGTTCGCTCAGCTGGCCTCGAAGCGCCAATCGCTTTGACGCAGGCGGGCGCTACACCACAGCCTGCTCGCGCGCCTGGGTGATCTCCCGCACGCCGTCCTCGCCGACCAGCAGTTCCGGCCTGATCGTGCCGCTGGCCGTCAGATCGAGCGCCGGGAAGCGGCCGGCGCTCGCCTGCGCGGCATCGAGCGCGATCACGGTTGTCTCGCCGCCGAGCGGTGCTGAGGCGGTGGCGATCAGCGTCACAGAGCCGCCGTCCACGATCTGTCGAGCGGCCGCAAGCAGCTTGCGCGCGCTGTGCGGGTGCAGGCCATCGAGCGTGTCGATCAGCACGATCGCATGTCCGCCGCGGACGGCGATCCGTCGCGCCTGATCGACGACCAGCTCGACCGTCTGATCCTGGGCATCGGCCGAGGCTGCAAAGCTGACAGCGGCGACCGGCGGCGTCGAGCTTGCCCGCCACTCCGTGATCTCCTCGGGCCGGACGCCGGCGAGGGCGACCAGCAGCTGACTGTCGGCGCCGCCGGCGAGCGCTGCGCCAAGCGCGCGCAGCGTGTGGGATTTGCCGGCACGCGACGGGCCCGTGATCACCACGCGTGAACCGTGCCCGAACGGGATCAGACTCTCGATCGCCTTGAGCGTCGGATCCTCGGACCCGAGCGTCCAGCGCACCGATGGGAACGCGGCCGGCTGATCGTCGTAGCGGATGCCGTCGGCGACCTCGGTCGCCGGGAGCCCGTTGATCGTGTCGATTCTGATCAGCGACGCGTAGCGCTCGGAGCGCCGCGCGGCGCGCCGCGGCCCCGTGACCCGGTCGCCGTTGACAAGTTCGCAGCGTTTCACCTGGGCGGCCGAGATGTAGACGTCGTCGTCGGACACCTCACCCGCGTTGACGCGAACGAAGCCTGAGCCGTTGGCGATCAGTTCGACGACGCCGTCGACGGGCGCGCCATCGGCCTCCGCCTCAGCTTCCGGCTCCGCGGCGGGCGCCTGCGACCTTGCGGCGCTCTCGCCCGCGCGCGGAGCATCGCCGCGGTCCTCGTCCCTGGCGCCGCGGCCACGTCCACCGCGTCGCCCGCGGCGACGGCGGCCCGACTCCGATGACTGATCGGAGTCAGACTCCGAGGCCGCCTCCGCGTCATCCTGCGCAGCTCCATCGTCCTGCGCCACGGCTGGTGGCGCAGCGTCGTCCGCTGCCTCGCCGGCCGGCGCAGCGGGATCCTGTCCCAGGATCGCGTCGATCAATGCGGCCTTGCGCAGGCGGCGGTACCCGTCGAGCCCGAGCTCTGAGGCGATCGCGTGGAGGTCGGCGAGTGGGCTGTCCTCGAGCGCTGTGCGATCAAGTACGGACATGTTGTGTTCCCTTCTGTTGGATCGGTGGGCTCCGGCGGCGTTGGGACAGCCGCCGGCGATTCGTGCGATTCCGACTCTAGCGGCTGCGTCCGTCGGACTCGCTCGACGCTGCGCCGCTCCGTGTCGCCGCCCCCCTGCGCTCTCTGCGGAGCGAGTCACCGAGCCTCAGCGAGCTGTCCGGCACGGCCTCGCCGCTGAGGGCGTCATCGACCGCGATGAAGTCAGCAGCCGCACCAACGTCGTGGATCCGGACGATGTGCGCACCGGCCCGCATCCCGTGCTCCATCGCCGCGAGCGTCCCGGCGAGACGCTCCCTCGGCGGCCGCCCGGTCAGAGCGCCGATGAAGTCCTTGCGTGAGATCGCGAGCAGTAGCGGGCGGCGGAATTCGTGCAGCTCGGCGAACGAGCGCAACACCTCGACCGTCTGTGCCGGCGTCTTGGCGAAGTCGGGTCCCGGGTCGAGCATCAGCTGCTCAAACGCGCACACCCCGTCCGCGGGCCAGCTCGATCCGTTCCGACAGCAGCTCCCGCACATCCTCGACGATCCGTCCGTCGAAGGACGGATCGAGCAGCTTGACCTTGGGTTCGGCGCGGGTGTGCATCAGGATCAGCGCCAGCGCCGGTTTGCGCGCACACATCGGCGAGCTCTGGGTCACGCAGGCCGCTGACGTCGTTGACGATCGCGGCGCCGGCCGCGATCGCGGCCCGGGCGACCTGCGGCTTGTAGGTGTCGACCGAAACGAGCGCACCGAGGTCTCCCGCGACCCGCTCGATCAAGGGCACCACCCGCTCGATCTCCTCGCCCACCGATACCGCCGGCCGGTTGGTGACGCCCGACTCGCCGCCGATGTCAATCACGTCGGCGCCGGCGTCGAGCTGCGCCCGCGCGAGCGCCAGGCGATCCTCGAGCGATCGCTCGATCCCCGTGTCCGAGAACGAGTCGGGGGTCGCGTTGACGATCCCCATCAACCACATCCGACCACCGAGCTGTAGTTCCCCCCGTGTCGTCGCGAGCACGCTCGCCGGTGCCCTCATCGCTCGCTCATCCGGGAGTCCCCGCCCGGTAGCAGACCGACGCCTCCAGCATGATCGCGTGGGCCCGCTCACAGACCGGGCAGTTCGCCAGATGCGCTCGGATCCAATCCTCGTCCTGCGGATCGGCGAGCGGTTCGGAATCCTGCCGTCGGGCAAGGATCGCCAGCGACCGCTCGAACTCCGCGCACCCGCCTCGATCGTCGACGGCCGTCCCACGCAGGCGCGCTCGCAGCGCCAGACGTGCGTGTGCGAGCAGCAGCGGCAACTGATCATCGCGCAGCGCCAGATCGGAAGCGATCTGCGCGTAGGAGCACCGACGCCGCTCTCTGAGCTCGAGCACCATGCGCTCAGGCTCCCCGAGCGCAGCACTCGCCGCCTGCACCTCTGCGGCAACCGCAGTCGCAAGACTGGTCATTGGCTCAGGGTCCGACATGCTCACTCTAGGAAACCACGACCGCGATCCCCTCCGCGGCCGCCTCGGCACGGAAGTCCCCAAGCTCGCGCTTCGGCGCGGGCGCTGTCCCACCCCAGCTCGGCGGCGATCGCCCGTGTGACTGTGCCGGGAACGGGCGATTCCGCCGCGCAGATCGACCGGCCGGCGAGCACCCCGAGACGGGTCCGGCGCAGCAGCGCGTCGCCCGCGCTGCGCGCCTGCTCGTGCCTGGCGGCGTAGACGATCTCGGCGAGCAGGTCCGGCAGGCCGTCGAGCACGGGCGAGGCGTATCTCGGGGCGCTCGGAGGCGATCGCCAGCACTCGCTCGGCGTCGTGGCCGTAGCGGCCGGCCAGCGCCTCGTAGCTCGCTTCGGGGACACCGGGCACTCTCGTCAGCCGCTCCGGCTCGATCGGCTGACCGAGCGGGATCTCGTGTGTCCGGCACGGCGCGTAGCGGCCGTCACGCTCGACCAGCGCATCGACGGCCAGCTTCGCCATCCGCCGCCAGGTTGTGAGCTTGCCGCCGGTGATCGTGATCATCCCGCTCGAGGTTTCATACAGCTCGGCCTTGCGCGAGATGTCGACCGATTTACGCGTGTCGCCGGTCGCGATCAGCGGCCGGACGCCGGCGTAGGCACCGGTGAGCCGCGCCGGCGTCAGATTCGTGCCAAAGAAAGAGTTGACGGCATCGAGCAGGTACACGATGTCCTCCGGATCTGGGGACACATGGTCGAGCTCGCCCTCGTAGTTGTTATCGGTCGTGCCGATCAGGCTGCGTCCAAGCCATGGCAGCGCGAAGATCGTGCGGTTCTCGCCGGCCGGCACGATCACGCCGGCCGCCAGCGGCAGGTCGGCGTGATCGATCGTGATGTGAGTCCCCCGGCTCGGCCGGATCCTGGGAACCTCGGCCTCGGAGTGAAGCTCCCCGGGCTGGATACGGTCAGCCCAGACACCGGTCGCGTTGACGACGCTGTCGGCGTGCACGACGAACTCCGAAGCGCTCTCCAGGTCAAGCACCCGTACGCCCGCTGCCTGGCCGCCGGTGTGCATCAGCTCGAGCACACGCAGCCGGTTCCCGCAGATCGCGCCGAAGCGCTCGGCTTCGGCCAGCACCGTCAGCACGAGCCGTGCGTCGTCGGTCTGGCAGTCGTAGAACAGATAGCCGCCGGTCGGGCGCCGGCCGGCGAGCGCCGGAACCAGCTCGATCAGCTCCTCGCCGGTGATCACCCGATGACGCTCGGGACTCCAATCCGCCTCCTCGAGGCCGGCGGCGGCCGCTCGCCGCGAAGCCCGCCGGGCGCGACGTCGCGGCGTCGCCATCACGTCGTACATGTTCAGGCCGATCCCGACCGACAGGTCAGGGCGGGCTCGGTCGAACGCGGGCACCACGAGCCTGAGCGGACGCACCAGGTGTGGCGCGAGCTTGACCATCAGCTGGCGTTCGAGCAGCGCCTCGCGAACCAGCCCGAGATCAAAGTTCTGCAGGTAGCGCAGACCGCCGTGGACGAGCTTCGATGAACGGCTGCTGGTTCCCGCGGCGTAGTCGGCCTGCTCGACGAGGGCGACGCTGTAGCCCCGTGAGGCGGCGTCGAGTGCGACCCCGGCGCCGGTGATGCCACCGCCGATCACGACGACATCGAACGATTCGCCCTGCAGCGAGGCGAGCGCCGCCTCACGCCTCAGCATCAGCCCCGCGTTGCCGCTCCTCGATCAGAGCCTCGATCCGCCGGAGCGTGTCACGGGACATGCGGCGGATCTCCCAGTGGGTCAGCTTGATCAGCAGCATCGGCGAGCTTGCGATCACGTCGGCGCTCCGAGCGCGACCTTCGAGCAGCCCGATCTCACCGATCAGATCGCCCGGCTTCAGCGAGGCGATCTTGGTACCGCCCTGCAGCACGTCGGCGGTCCCCTCCTCGATCGCGAGCAACTCAGTCGAGAAATCCCCCTCTCTGACCAGGAACTCCCCCTCCGGAACGCTGGTCTCGGTCGCGAACGCGGCGAGGCGCTTCGCCTCCTCCGCCGAGAGCTGGGAGAACAGCGGGATCGCCGTCAGACGCTGTGGATCCATGCCCATTTCCGCGCTACCCGGAGAGTCTCAATCGATCGGTCCGGCGGCTCACAGCGCCTGGACCTCGGAGGTGATCTCGGTTACCGACGCCTTCGCGTCACCGAACAGCAGCGATGTCTTGGGCTCGTAGAACAGCGGGTTGTCGATCCCGGCAAACCCGGACGCCATCGAGCGCTTCAGGACCACGACCGCGGCCGACTTGTCGACCTCCAGGATCGGCATCCCGTAGATCGGCGAGCCCGGCTCGTTCTCCGCCGCCGGGTTGGTGACGTCGTTGGCGCCGATCACCAGCGTCACGTCGGTCCGGGGGAACTCCGGATTGATGTCGTCCATCTCACGCAGCAGTTCGTATGGCACGTCGGCCTCCGCCAGCAGCACGTTCATGTGACCCGGCATCCTGCCGGCGACCGGATGGATCGCGTACTTGACCTCGACTCCCTTGGCCTCCAGTGCCCGCTCGAGCTCTCGCACCGCGTGCTGGGCCTGCGCCACGGCCATCCCGTAGCCGGGCGCGATCACGACCAGCCGCGCGTAGGACAGCTGGATCGCGACGTCCTGCGCGCTGGTTGAGCGAACCGTTCCGCCACCGGCGCCGGCACCGCCGGCCGGCGCCGCGACCGCACCGCCGAATCCGCCCGCGACGATCGCCGGCACCGACCGGTTCATCGCCTTGGCCATCAGGTTGGTCAGGATCGTGCCCGAGGCGCCGACGATCATGCCCGCGACGATCATCGCCGGGTTGTCCAGGGCCAGACCGGTGGCGGCCGCCGACAGACCGGTGAACGCGTTCAGCAGCGAGATCACCACCGGCATGTCGGCCCCGCCGATCGGCAGCACCACCATGTTCCCGAGGATCGCCGAAACGGCCAGGATCCCGAGGATGAACAGCGCCTGGGAGTGCGTGCCCGACGCGAGCAGGACCCCGCTGGTGATCGCGATCAGCAGCAGCGCCAGGTTGAGGACCGTCTGGGCCGCGCCAGGCAGCTTGATCGGGCGGCCGGGGAGGATCTCCTGAAGCTTGCCGAACGCGATGTTCGAGCCCCAGAACGAGATCGAGCCGACGATCGCCGCGAACAGCGACGGGATCATCACCCGCAGCGCCCAGTCGCCGCCGAACTGGTGGCGGAACTCGATCCAGGCGATGATCGCGACCGCGCCGCCACCGACGCCGTTGAACAGCGCGACCATCTGCGGCATCGCCGTCATCTTCACGTTGCGCGCCGCCGGGATCCCGATCGCCGTTCCGATCACGACGCCGAGCAGGATCAGCAGGAACGTGTCGGTGCCGGTGAAGACGCCGGGGGTCAGCAGCGTCGCACCGACCGCGATCGCCATCCCGAGCCCCGCGATCTTGTTGCCGCGGACCGCCGTGCCCGGGCTCGTCAGCCCGCTCATCCCGTAGATGAAGCACGAGAACGCGACGATGTAGCAGGCGTCGATGAAGTCCTTGCTCTGGACGAACGACGTTGCCAGGATGCTCACTTGGGCTTGTCCTCCGTCGCCGTCGGCGCGGGCTCCGGCTTCTTCTTGAACATCCCGAGCATCCTGTCGGTGACGAGGAAGCCGCCGATCACGTTGATCGTTCCGAACGCGACCGCGATCACCAGCAGCACCTGCTCGAACACACCGCTGGCCTCGTGCATCAGCAGCAGCCCGCCGAGCACGACGATCCCGTGAATCGCGTTGGTGCCCGACATCAGCGGCGTGTGCAGGGTGTTCGGCACCTTCGAGATCACCGCGAACCCGACGAACGCGGCGAGCACGAGGATCGCGAAGTCGATCACGAGGCTGTTCATCTGCGCTCCACTCTCACTCAGCGGCCGCGGCTGCGGCCCTTGGCTCCGTCGTGGACGATCTCGCCGCCGCGGGTGATGCACGCCCCGGCGATCACCTCGTCGTCGAAGTCGAGCGCACAGCGCGCCGTCGGAGACCATCAGGCCCGAGCAGCGCCTGGATGTTGCGCGCGTACAGCTGCGAGGCGTGCTCGGCGAGCGTCGAGGCGACGTTGAGCGGGGCGAGGATCTTCACCGAGTGGCGCAGCACGGTCTCCCCCGGCTCGCTGAGCTCGCAGTTGCCGCCGGCCTCGCCGCGCCAGATCGACGATCACCGAGCCTGGCTTCATCCGGGTCACGGCCTCCTCGGTGACCAGGATCGGTGCGCGCCGGCCGGGCACCAGCGCCGTCGTGATCACGACGTCGGCCTTGCCGATCGCCTCCGCCATCAGCTCCTGCTGGCGCGCCTGCTGCTCGGCGGTCAGCTCCTTCGCGTAGCCACCCTCCCCCTCGAGGTCGCCGCCGAGATCGAACTCAAGGAACCGCGCGCCGAGCGACTCGACCTGCTCCTTGACCGCCGCGCGGACGTCGTATCCCTGGACGACCGCGCCGAGCCGGCGAGCGGTCGCGATCGCCTGCAACCCGGCCACGCCGGCGCCGAGCACCAGCACCGTCGCCGGGCGGATCGTGCCGGCCGCGGTCATCAGCATCGGGAAGTAGCGACCGAGCTCCATCGCGCCGATCAGCGACGCCCGATAGCCGGCGATGTTCGCCTGGCTGGAGAGCGCGTCCATCGACTGGGCGCGGCTGATCCGCGGCACCGCCTCAAGCGCGAAGCTGGTCACGCCCCGCGCCGCGATCGCGGGGATCGAACCGCCCGCGCGTGAGCGGCGCCAGAAACCCGATCAGAACACCGTCGGCGCGCAGCATCGCGACCTCCTCGGCGCTCGGTGGCGCGACCTTCACGACCAGCTCGGCGCCGAGCGCCTCGGCCGGCGATTCGACCAGCCGCGCGCCGGCCTGCTCGTAGTGCGCATCCGGGATCAGAGCGCCGTCGCCGGCGCCGCGCTGGACCAGCACCTGATGACCGGCGCCGACCAGCTTCCCGACCACCTCGGGCACGAGCGCGACCCGACGTTCACCGTCGGCCGTCTCCTTCGGGACTCCGATCTGCATCCGCGCCGCAGGCTATCGGTTCACGGCTACCAGAGGCCGAGCGGCTTCAGCACCAGCGGCAGCACGAGCGACAGCTCGGCGATCGCCGCGCGGGCACGCTGCCGCCACGAGCCGTGACCGCGCGGGTTCCTGACTCCGCGGTCGGGCCCGCCTCGATGCCGGCGCCGGCTGCCTGCGGGCTGCCGGCGCCGCGGGCTGCTGCTCCGGGCCGCGGCCGAGCGCGCGGCGTCTCGCGCCTGACCGCTACCGGCGCGAGCGGCAGCGGCTTGCCGGCCAGCGCCATCAGCGCCTCGGCGGTCACCCAGACGGGCGTGACGCTGTCTGCCGGCGGCATAGCGGACGTGGCCGTCGGGCGCGATCAGCGAGTTCAGATAGGCGATCGGCGAGCGCCCGCCGCGCCGGTGGACCGACCCGGATCGACGCCGGCCGCGATCAGCCCCTGCACCGCGAAGGCGGTCGATTGGGCGTTGGAGAAGCCCCCGATCTGCGACGGGAAGCCGCCGTCCCGGTTCTGCTGGGCGCGGATGAACGCGACCGCGCGGCCGACCGTCGGCCGCGTGGCCGGTCCCGGCGAGCGCCTCGAGCGCGGCGCCGGTGTCATCGACGTCGCTGGCGCCCGGCGCGGTCGCGAAGTTGAAGCCGCCGTCGGCGTCCTGCTGGCGCGCGAGCCACGCGATCGTCGCCGGCGCGGGCGCGGCGCCGGCGGCTCGCAGCGCCAGCACGGCGAACGCCGTCCAGTTCGTCTGCTGCGACACGGCGCCCGTCGCGGGAGACGTCGTGCCTGAGCTCCGTCGAGCAGATCGCGGCCGCCGACATCGACGACGCTTAGCCGGCCGCGCGCAGGGCGAGGATCGTCCGCTCCAGCGAGCCGGGGTCGGTGGCGGAGGCGGCGGTTTGCTCGAGGTAGTCGCCGAGCGTGCGGCCGCCGCGGAGCACTGACGCGTCGCCGGGTCATAGCCGGCGGCCGCCAGGCCGAGCGCCGCCCAACCTGTGAACAGTGTGCTCGACGCGCTGCCGCGCGCCTCGCCGAAGCCGCCGTCGGTGTTCTGGGCCGACAGCAGGTAGCCGGCCGGCGAGACCGCCGCGCGCGCGAGCCGACGGGCGGCTCGGCGCCGGCGAGCACTCGCGAATCCGCCGGCCCCGAGCAGCGCGACCGCGAGCAGGGCCGGGGCGAGTGCACCGTCCGGCGTGCGCCAGGTGACCTGCAGGCGCAGGCGGAAGCGCTGCAGCGAGCGCATCAGCGCGGGCCCGAACGCGAGCGCGAACAGCAGGCAGCCGGTCGCGTGGATCAGATCGAAGCCGACCCCCTTGCCGACATACACCCACAGCTGGGCGACGCTGTGGTCGCTGTAGGTGACCCAGTCACCGACGTCCTGGAGCACCGTGAACGCGAAGCCGACGACGAAGCAGACGAGCGCCAGCGGCCAGCGGCCGATCCGCCGGCGCGTGATCACCGCGAGCGCGGCGCCGATCACGCCCGTCAGGCCCCAGCCGACCATCTGCCACGGCGTCCACGGCCCCTGGCCGAAGAAGAAGTTCGATGCCAGCGCCGATACGGCGCCGACGACGAAGCCGGGCGCGCCCCCGAGCGCGTATCCGGACACCAGCACGATGTCGGTCGTCGGCTTGACGTTCGGGATCGCGGCGAACGCCATCCGGCCGAGCGCCGCCGAACGCGGCCAGCGTGCCGACCAGGGCGACGATCCGCGCGTCGGGCTTGGTCCGCTCATACCAGGCGAAGCCGGCGACCAGCGCCACCCCGAGGAGCGCGAAGGACCCGAGCTGCCAGGTCACGCGCGCACCGTCTCGGTCGCCGGCAGTCCGGCAGCCGCTGGCGGTCGACGAGCCGGCCGGCCCGATCAGCGCGACCCCCTGCTCGGGGAGCAGCACGCCGCCCGCGCCGCCCAGGATCCGCGCCGTCTCGGTCGCGAAGTAGAGGCCGCCGGCTGAGCACCTCGGAGGCGGGCCCGTCGGCGATCACGACGCCGTCGCCGAGCAGCACGACCCGGTCGGCGAACGCGGCGACGAACTCGGGATCATGCGTGGCGACGATCACCGCGCCCGGCAGCGAGCCGATCAGCGCGACGAGATCGTCCTTGACCGCCCGGTCCATCCCGCGGGTGGGCTCATCGAGGCAGACGACGGCGGGTGCGCTCGCCTGGTCATCGAGGTCGCCCAGCACGATCGCGAGCGCCAGGCGCTGCTTCTCGCCGCCGGAGAGGTCCCGCGGATGGCGCTGGGCGAACAGATCGGGATCGAGCCCGACGGCTCGTCAGCGTCGCCGGCGGCGACGCCCTCCTGCGCGACGGTGTCGTGGACCAGGTAGTCGTTCGGGTTCTGCAGCAGCAGCGCGACCCGGCCGGCCGCCTTCAGCCTGCCGCGCGTCGGCTTGATCAGGCCGGCGGCGTGGCGCAGGAGCGTCGACTTGCCGGCGCCGTTGCGACCCATCAGCGCCACACGCTCGCCCGCGTCGATCCGCAGGGTGACGCCGCGCAGGATCGCGGGTCCGCGCGGAACCTCGTACCAGATGCGTTCGAACGCGAGCGCCGGGGACGCCTGGGACGCCTGGGACGCCTGGTTCGCCTGGGCCGCTCGGGGGTGTCGGCCGATCGCACTCGTGTCACCTTTTGGTTCGTCACGGACCAAAAGGTGCCCGAGTCGGGCAGCAGGCCCCGTTGGCGAAGCGCGGCCCGGGCGCGGCGGACGCCCGCGACCGGTCGCAGGCCGAGCCCTTCAGCAGCCGGGCGCCCGGGGTCGCAGCGCCGGTCGCATGCGCGACCGGCCCACTCCAGGAACTCGGCCGGCGGCGCGTCGCAGACGATCCGCCCGCGGTCGAGCGCGACGACCCGGTCCGCGACCGCGAGGCAGCGCTCGAGCCGGTGCTCGGACGAGCAGGATCGTCAGGTCGCCGTCCTCGTTGAGGCGGCGCAGCAGCCCGATCAGCTCGTCGCCGGCGACCGGGTCGAGCTGCGAGGTCGGCTCGTCGAGCACCACAACCGACGGCCGCGCTGCGAGCGTCGCGCCCAGCGCCACGCGCTGCAGCTCGCCTCCCGAGAGCTCCGCCGTGGAGCGCGGCAGCAGGTGGTCGATCGCCAGCGCCAGCGCCACCTCCTCGACCGCGCGGGCGACCGCCGCCTCGGACTCGCCCCGGTTCTCCAGCGGAAACGCCAGCTCGGCGCGCACGGTGCCCATCACGATCTGCGTCTCGGGATCCTGGAACAGCGTGCCGACATGGCGGGCGATCGAGCCGGTCCGCTCGGTACGGGTGTCGAGGCCGGCGACGATCACCCTGCCTGAGATCTCACCGCCATGGAAGTGCGGCACGAGCCCGCTGATCGCCCGCAGGAGCGTCGACTTGCCCGACCCGGAGGCGCCCGCGAGCACGACCATCTCCCCGGGCGCCACGCTCAGGTCGACTCCCGCCAGCGCATCGGCTGCAGTCCCCGGATAGCGGTAGCTGAGGCCGCTGATCTCGACGATGCTTCACCCGATCCCCATGCGGTCGGCGAACGGCGCCAGCGTGACCGCGGCGAGCAGCGCCGCGGTCGACGAGCACGCCGGCACCAGCAGGCGAATACAGCGTCGGGTAGGCGTGGAACGGCGATCAGGCCGCCGACCCGGGCGCCGATCGCGCACAGGAGGATCGCGGCGGCGCTCGCGCCGAACTCGAGGTCATGGCGTGAGCGCGGACGCGCAAGCGTGCCGTGAGGGCGCGGTGATAAGGGGTGGCGCAGGGACCTTCGCGCGTACCTGTGCGGCTGCGCGCGCGCCGCCCCGTAGCCGCGAACCTCGAGCGCGGCGGCGACATCCAGCGCGCGGTCCAGGACGCCGGCGGTGCTGGCGCGCATCAGCGCAAAGCGCCCGGGAGTCGCGCCGGCACGGCAGCGCTGCGCGTCGGCGAGCCGGCGGGAGTCACGCAAGCAGCACCGGCACCATCCGGGTCGCGATCGAGGCGCTCAGCGCCGAGCGGAACGACCACCTCCTGAACAGCGCGAGCACCTCGTCGGGATCGACCGCGAGCGAGTACAGCGCGCCGCAGAGGATCAGCGTGGCGGCGCGCAGCCCGAGGATCGCGCCGTAGACGGTCGCCTCGAGCGTCACATCGGTCACGCCCAGCACCGGCACGTCGCCGAGGCGCAGGATCACCGTCAGCCCGTCGCGCGTGACCAGCGCGTTGATCACGGCGATCGTAACCCCGAGCGCGAGCGCGAACAGCGCGGCGCGGCGTAGCTCGCGGCCGACGCCGGCGAACACGCCGGCCGCCAGGATCGAGGCGCACAGACGCCCCGAGCGCGATCGGGTTCGAGAGCATCAGCGCGGCGCAGGCGAGCGCCAGGCACCACGTCAGCCCCGCACCCGCACCGGCGGCGTGAAGCGGGCTGTGTCTGCGCCTGTACTGCACCGCGGCCGCTCGATTCTCAGCTCGCCGGCATCAACGGCAGCGGCAGGTCGCGGCCGCCCGACACGGCCAGCGCGAAGTGATCGTGCAGGCGCGCTGGCGTCAGCGCCGCCGCGGCCGCCTCGACGCCCGCCTTGTCGGTGCCGGTGACCAGCCAGGTCGGCTCGCCGAGCGACGGCTCCTGCGTGGCGGCGACCAGGCCGGCGCCGCGCACGGAGCGTCTCGACGGTCTCCCCGGCTGGGTTCAGCAGCTCGAGCACCTGCCCCTGCGGGCCGACGAAGCGCGCGTACACGCCGCTCTGGCGCCGGTCCGGCGTTGATCAGGTCGGCGGCGATCACGCCGTGCAGATCTGCCCAGGTGCCGACCACCACTGCCAGCGAGTCAGAGCCCGAGCCGCCGCCGAGCAGCTGATCCGCGAACGGCACCTTCGCCTGGCGCAGCGCGTGCGCGACCAGGTTGCAGGCGGTGTTCACGTCGGTGGCGCAATCGAGCACCGTCGGGAAGCGCTTGCCGCCGACGCCGTTGACGAACGGCTCGGGGAACGACCCGACGACGGCCGGAACGGAGTCGGTCGCGCTCCAATCGTGCAGGTCCCACCAGATGTGGTCACCCTCGTGCACGGCCGTCCCCGCGGCGCCCTTCGGTGCCTCGATCCCGTTCACGTAGTAGAACCAGTCGCGCCGGGAGCCGCCGGAGAGCCCGTTGACCGACTCCACGAAGCCGCCGCCGTAGGCGTTTGAGACCTTGAATCCCCGCTGGAGCAGCTGCATCACGGTCTCGGCTCCGGGTACGTGCTTCTGAACGAACACGCCGACGCTCTGCGAGCCGAAGTCGCGCGTCACTGTGACGCTCGCGTTCTTCGTGCCGGGACCGGGCCCGAGCCCGATCGCACAGCCGGAGATCGCCGCCGCCGTCATGGCGACGGCGGCGATCAGCGCGGTTGCGACGACGCTCCGGCGCACGGTGGCGTCCGGCTAGCCGGCCGCGACCTTCAAGGTCGCCTCGGTCCGGATGTAGCCCTTCTTCGAGGCCCTCAGCGTGAGGCTGCCGGCCGAGGTCGGGACCAGGCTCCCGGTCTCCCCGTCGGCGTTCGTCGTCGTCGTGTGCCCGGCGAACGCCACTGTGGCGTTCGGCGAGCGGCTTGGGCTTTCCCTTGGCGGTGTAATAGACGACCTTGGCTGTGAACCCCTTCTGCACCGTCGCGGTGCTCGGCACAACCAGGCCGAGCGGGTCGGCGGGCGACTCGCTCGCCCCGACGGCGGCCAGCAGGATCTGCTCGCCGCTGTGCAGCTTGACCCCGCAGATCCCCGTCGATGCCGCCACGTTGTCGACGAACACCGACCAGTAGGAGTGCGTGGTGTCGTAGTTGTCGGTCTCGCCGAGGATCCTCGTCACCTCCCAGTCGGACAGGCTCGAGCTCCAGCTGCCCGACCACGACCCCTTGGTGGCGCTGTTCAGCGCGCCGGCGCCGCTGTCCGCCGAGCACGAGTGCCCGCCCTTCTTGACGATCCCGCTGCCGGGTTGCACGGCGCTTGCAGACCAGCAGCGTCCTTGACGTCCCTTCGATCCGAACCGTCACCTTCGGTCCTGAGCCGCCGGCGAGCGCCGAGCTCGCCGGCAATCAGGACGGAGACGAGCGCGAGCAGCGTCGCTCCGAAGGCGAATGTATGTCTGTGATGCATGAGAGCCACCCCTTTCCACGAGGGCTTGAGGCTGTGTGGTCGGAGTTGGTCTCCTGGCTTACGGGCCTACCAGTCACGCCTTCCCGATGCCTTGACGGCAGCCAGTGGCCTGTTGCAACCGGCGTCCCCGATCACAGTGGCGGGTCCGCGCCGGAATCTCACCGGCTTCCCATCACCACCGACCTCGGACGCAGGCGATCCTAGCGCGGGGTCCGCGCCGACGTAGACTGGTGGGCGATGACCGTCAACCTGACACGGATCTACACGCGCCTGGGCGACGACGGCGAGACCCATCTCGGCGACATGAGCCGCGTCGCCAAGACGCATCCGCGGATCGAGGCCTACGGAACAGTCGATGAGTGCAACGCGCAGCTCGGCGTGGTGCTGGCGCTCGAGGATCTCCCTGCCAGCTACCGGGAGTGGCTGACGCGGATCCAGAACGACCTGTTCGACGTCGGCGCCGACATCTCCGCGCCCGAGGATCCCGCTCGGGAGCGCCTGCGGGTCCTGCCGGAGCAGACGGCGTGGCTGGAGCAGCGCTGCGACGAGGTCAACGCGACGCTGAAGCCGCTGAAATCCTTCGTGCTTCCCGGCGGCACCGCGGCGGCCGCGCAGCTCCACGTCGCGAGGACCGTCTGCAGGCGCGCCGAGCGCCTGGCGGTCGCCTGCGGCGAGGATGTCAGCGCCGAGGTGGTCCGCTATCTGAACCGTCTCTCGGACCTGCTATTCATCCTCAGCCGCGGCGTCAACGGCGACAGCGAGCCGCTGTGGGACCCCGGCCGCTACAGGATGTCCTGACGGTCCCTGAGCTCGTTTGAGCCTGATCTGTGCAAGTGACGTCTCGGCGAGCCGGCATCCGGCGACGCCCAGCAGCGCGACGATCGACGCGACGAGGATGCCACCGATCACATCGCTCGGGTAATGCCAGGCGAGCGTCACCACTGAGTAGCTGATCCCCAGGACGTAGAGGATCCCGACGAGCGCCGCGTATGGGCGCAGGCGGACCGGCGAGACGATCACGAGGCACAGCGCAAGCGCGGCCGCGGCTGTCGCGTGGCCGCTCGGCCACACCCCTGTGCCGAGCGCGGCGTGGTTGATCAGCCCCTGCGGATGGGCTCTGGATACCAGCAGCTTCAGCGCGAGGGCGACGCCGCTGGCTCCGATCAGGATCGCCGCGACGGTGGCGGCGAGCACGAACCGCCTGCGGCCCAGAGCGATCCCGATCGGCACCAGACACAGCAGGAGGTATGTGGGCAGACTCGCCAATTGGACGAACCGCCACGATTTGTACGCGTGGTGACCGAGGAAGACGTTGAACACCGAAGCGTCGGCGCGCTCTCCGAAACCAACGTGAAATGCGAGCAGCCATGAAGCAGCCAGCAGCAGCGAGAGGACGCCGGCGCCGATCAGCATCGCTCTGACATCCCTGGGCATACCTCAAGGTTAGAGATCCACCTGCTCGCGCTTATCCAGTAGACGCGGGCGTTCGCCCCGCAGGGCGTGGGCGCGGCTAGGAACGGCTGAGCTTCATCTGCGGCAACAGACCGGTGCGGCGCAGGTGGTCGTAGAGCTCGATGTCCTCTGGAGCCGCGACGTCGACCGACAGCTCCGGCGTGATCTTGAAGCGCGTCGCCTCGTACATCAGATCCTGGTAGGGAGGCGCGCCGTCGGGCCTGCTCACGATCTCGAGTTCCTGCTCGTCGAAGCGGGAGCGAGCCAGGCGGTCCTGGTTTCGGCCGTAGGGGGCGGGAACGATCGCGACCGAGCCGGTCGCTGCGCGTTCGCCGCGAATCGCGCGCGCGACGGCGCCCACGAGCACGAACTCCACACGCTTACCGGCAAGCCACCGTAGGACGGTGACGGTCTCATCCGAGAGGTGTTCAAAGCCCTCGGTCCTGATCGCCGGCAGTTGATCGACCGGCTCTGGGCGGTGTCGAAGCAGCATGCTCGTGCGTTTCGCCTCACCCGCTCGGAGTCCTTCAAGACTCCCTCAAGAATCCCCACGGACCTGTCGGTGGGGTGGCTGGTTACGCTGACCGGCATGGCCGCCGACACCCGTGAGACGCCGACGCCACTGCTGCTGGCGCGGAGCCGGCCGCCGGCGCTGCTCGGCGCCGTCGCCGCGGTGATCGGCGTGGCGGTCGCAACCGGGGCGATCTACCCGCTTTCGCAGATCGCGCCGGTCGTTTCGCTGAGCGTCGTCTACCTCCCGGTGGTGCTGTTCATCTCGGCTGTCTGGGGCCTCGAGCTCGGGCTGTTCTCGTCGCTTGTGAGCGCCGCGGCGTTCAATTTCTTCCACCTCCCCCCCGTCGGGCGCTTCACGATCTCTGACCCTCGCAACTGGGTCGCGCTGGTCGCGTTCACGACGGTGGCCGCGGTCGCGAGCTGGATGGCCGGGATCGCCCGCACGCGAACGCTGGAAGCCGAGCGGCGCCGCGTCGAAGCCGACCTGGCGGCGGCCCTCGCGCGGGAGCTGCTCGCCGGCTCGGACACCTCGCACGCGCTCGCGGCCGCCGCCCATCGACTCTCGGCGGCGCTGGCGCTGCCGTCGGCGGCGATCGAGCTCGGCTCCGTCGACGGAGACGAGCGCCGGCGGTCGATCGCGCTCCGAGACGCCGATTCTCACCAGATCGCAACGCTGCTGGTTCCTCGCGGTCTGCCGCCCGAGGTCGGCCAGCGGCTGGAGACGGCGGTCGTGCCGACGCTTGCCGCGATCGTCGCGATCGCCCTGCGGCGCGACGCGATCCAGGCCGAGGCGGTTGAGACGGCGGCGCTGCGACGGAGCGATGACGTCAAGACAGCGCTGCTGCGCGCCGTCTCCCACGACCTCCGCTCGCCGCTGACCGCAATCGTCGCCGCCGGCCACGCGCTCCGCTCCAAGGCGTTGACCGAGGAGGACCGGGCCGAGCTGAGCGACGCCGTCGTCACCGAGGGCGAGCGGCTTGCGTCGCTGGTCGAGAAGCTGCTAGACCTGTCAAAACTGCAGGGAGGCGGAGCGTCACCGCGGCGCGAGTGGGTTTCGATCGAGGATGTCGTGCTCGCCGCACGGGAGGGTCTGCCGCCCGATGGTCCACAACCGACGATCCATGTGAACGTCTCGCCTGACATCCCGGAGGTCCTGGCCGACGCAGCCCAGCTCGAGCGGGCGTTCGCCAACCTGCTGGAGAACGCGACGCGGTATGCAGGCGGCGCACCGATCTCCGTCAATGCCTCGGCTGTCGGCTCCAGGGTGGTGGTCAGCGTCGTCGACCAGGGCCCCGGGATCGCGCCGGCGGACCGGGACCGGATCTTCGAACCGTTCTACCGTGGACGGCCGTCAGGGAACGCGGGCGACGAGCGATGGACCGGCTCGGGGCTCGGGCTCGCGATCGCCAGGGGCTTCGTCGAGGGCAACGGTGGGACGATCACGGTGCAGTCGCTGCCGGGTCAGGGCACCAGCTTCATCGTCTCGCTTCCGACGACGGTACCGTCGACCGTGAGCGCTGTCGGATGAGCGCCACCGACCGCCCGCGTGTGCTCGTCTGCGACGACGAGCAGCAGATCCTCCGGGCGCTGCGCGTGATCCTGCGTGACGCAGGCTACGAGTCGTTGCCCGCCGGCACGATCCAGGAGGCGCTCGATGTCGCGGCCGTCGGGCGCCCGGATGCGGCGATCATCGATCTCGTGCTGCCAGACGGCGACGGGGTCGAGCTGTGCCGGCGCCTGCGCGAATGGACGGACATGCCGCTGATCGTGCTCTCCGCCGTCGGTGACGAGGACGCCAAGGTGCGGGCGCTCTCGAGCGGTGCCGACGACTACATCACGAAGCCGTTCGGGCCGCGTGAGCTGATCGCCCGGCTCGCGGCCAACCTCAGAAGGACCCACGTCGAGCCCGATGAGGCCGTGATCGAGGCTGACGGCCTGAAGGTCGATCTGGCACGCCACGCCGTCAGCGTCAACGGCGAGGAGGTTCACCTGACACCGAAGGAGTTCGAGCTGCTGCGCGCGCTCGCCGGCAACCGGGGACGGCTGCTGACCCACCGCGAGCTGCTGGTTTCGGTCTGGGGCGCGGGCTACGGCGATGACACCCAGGTGCTCAGGGCCCACATGGCAAACCTGCGGCGCAAGATCGAGCGGCCCGACGGTCCTCGGCTGATCCGCACCGAATCGGGCGTCGGCTACCGCTTCGTCGGCTGAGCCGGCTTCACGGGCCTCAGGATCGTCAGGGCCGCCCGGCGCGCTCGACGACCGACCTGCCGGCTTCGACCCGCGCGGCCGCCTCGAGCAGCGCCGTGTGCTCCCGCTCGACGTCGGCGCGGTCGTTCTCCTCTCCGACGGTCCGTTCGCACAGGCGCATGATCATCGCCGCCTGCGAGAGCAGCAGCTGACGCTGCTCCGCCGTTTCGGTCTCCTCCATGATCTTCGTCAGCGCGTCGAGCTGGCGGATCATCACCGCCGGCATCCCCGAGGCGGCCTGACGGATCTTCTCGAACGCGCGCTCGACGAGCCGCGTGTAGCTGACATCGGCGGAGATCACGCGGACAAAGCCATGCCCGTCGCGGTGGATCCTGACCGGCCGCCAGCTGGTCGTCACGCGGCACAGGCTCTCGCCCAGCCAGTCGATGCAGGTGAGCGCCGTGAAGGTGTCGTTGACAGCCGGCGACAGCGCCCTGATCGCGATCTCGACGAGCTGATCGACCGCGAACGCCAGATCCTGGACCAGCGTTCTGTTGGAGCCCGTGATATGGGCGCGGCGGAGCGCCTGCGAGACCGACGGCGCCGCGTCCGGAGGCCACACGGTCGCGATCGGGTGGCCTGCGACGATGAAGTGCCCGGGACGGTGCAGCAATCGGATCACCGCCCCGCGCTCGGCGGCTAGGCCCACCAGCTCGCGGTGGCGGATGAACTGAAGGTAGCCGCTCGCCGGTGCGAGCACCGCACCACCACCCTCACGCATCCGCGTCACCAACTCCGTGGCCGACGGGCCGGCCTCGAACGTGACGCCATCCTCATGTGACTCGGCCGCGATTGCGCGCGACAGATCACCGGCGATGCTGGCGATCACATTCGGCAGCTGGATCGAGCTCGCGATGTGGTGGATGAAGTAGATCAGGACCCCCATCGAGACCGTCACCAGCACGACCGAGACGGTGATCGAAAGATGCGGGACCTCCGAAGCCGACCCGATCGAGATCAGCACGAGCGTCGTGTAGACGAACGTGGCTACAAACGTGCCGAGCGTGAACTGCGTGCCACGGTCACGGATGAAGTTCCGCAGCATCCGCGGCCCGAACTGGGTCGAGGCGAGCGTCAGCGTCACGATCGTGATCGAGAACACGATCCCGACGACCGTGATCACGGCCGCCGCGAGCGCCGTCAGGATCGTGCGGGCGGCATCGGCGGAGCCGAAGTGCATCCAGCTCGGGAGCGTCACGGTGCCGTGGTAGGCGGCCTCGTCGACGGCGTGCGTGATGAAGTACAGAGCGATCGCGCAGAGCACCTCGACCATCGGCACGAACCAGAGGTTGGTCCGCAACGCATCGCGCCGCCAGGCTGACGCCAGCGGGAACATCAGAGGGTCTCAGGAGGGGTTGACATGGGCCGGAGCAGAGGAAGTGCGCGCCGACCAGTCTTCCCGGCTCACCAGATTCCAATGGTACCTGCCACCATTCAGTCCGTGAACCGCGACACGCTGACCGTGATCGACAACCGCACCGGCGCGAGCTTTGAGGTGCCGATCGCCGACAACGCGGTCCGTGCAGCCGATCTCAGCGCCCGATTCAACGGGTCGTCGGATGGGTCGCTGGACGGGTCGTTGGCGATCTACGACCCCGGGTTTTCCAACACCGCGTCGTGCGCGAGCGCGATCACCAACATCCACGTCGAACCGGGCATCCTCGAGCACCGCGGCTATTCGATCGAATCGCTCTGCGAGCACTCCACCTACACCGAGCTCGCCTACCTGCTGATCTACGGCGAGCTTCCGAACGAGGCGCAGTACGAGCAATGGAAGCACGAGATCTCCGTGAGGAAGTTCGTGCACGAGAACGTCAAGAGCTTCATGCAGGGTTTTCGCTACGACGCGCACCCGATGACGATGCTCGCGGCGTCGGTCGGTGCCCTGTCCAGCTTCTACGATGACGCCGGCGACGTGCGCGTCGAGGCGGCGCGTGAGGTCCAGATTCTGCGGATTCTGGCGAAGATGCCGACGCTGGCTGCCTATATCTACCGACACGGCGAAGGACGGCCGTATGTGCTGCCCTCCGACGAGCTCAGCTACAGCGCGAACCTGCTGTCGATGATGTTCCGGATGAGCGAGCTTCGCCACCAGGGGGATCCGCGCCGCGAACGTGCGCTCGACGTCCTGTTGATGCTGCACGCCGACCACGAGCAGACGGCGGCGACGACCGCCGTGCGGGCCGTCGGCTCGACCTCGGCGGACCCCTATGCGGCGGTCGCCGCCGGCGTCGCGGCGCTGTCATCGCCGACCCGGGGCTCGGCCGATCGTGACGTCCTGCGGATGCTGCGGCGGATCGGGCGTCCTGAGAACGTGCCCGCGTTCCTGCAGGACGTCAAGCGCGGTGATCAGCGGTTGGCCGGATTCGGTCACGGTGTTTACACCACACGCGATCCACGCGCCGAGATCCTGCGAGCGCAGCTGGAGACGCTGTACGAGGGCGGCCGGACCGATCCGCTGTTCGCGGTCGCCGATGAACTCGTCGCCCGCGTCGCGGCCGACGAGGACTTCGGCCCAAGTGTGTTCCCGAACGTCGATCTCTACTCCGGCCTCACCTTCCAGGCGATCGGGCTCCCCGAGTCGATGTTCGGCGTGATGTTCGCGGTGGCGCGGAGCGCCGGCTGGCTCGCGCAGTGGCGCGAGATGGTGCTTGACCCGGAGCAGGGAGCGGTCCGTCCGCGGCAGCTGTACATCGGCGCACCGGCGCGTGAATACGTGCCGCTCGCCGGCCGCGACTGAGTCCGGCGCGTCACTACGCGCGGCTCGCGGGTGCGGTTGAGACCCGCCGAAGCGACTTCTTCACAGCTTCTTTATGAAGCCATGGCGTTTCTGCACGCGGCCTTCACGCCGGCCGCGCCAGGATCCTGGACATGGACGCCGTATCAATTCTCTTAGGCATTCTCATGTTCGCGGTTCTGTACGCGCTGATCCTCGGGATCGACAAGATATGAGCGCGACCGCGGCGACAATCATCTTCAGCCACATGAGCACGACCGATCTGTTCGGTCTGGTCGTGTCGATCATCATCTGTGGCTATCTGCTCTATGCGCTGCTGCGCGGAGAGAAGTTCTAGGCGCCGGTCATGACATTCCTCGGCTGGCTCACCATCTTCCTGTTCGTCACTCTGCTGACGGTGATCGCGTTCCCGTTGGGCAGTTACATGGCCGCCGTCTATACGGGCGGGCACACCTGGTTGGATCCAGTTCTACACCTGCCGGAGCGGTTCCTGTACAAGGTCATGCGGGTCGATCCGGACCAGGGTCAGGATTGGAAGCAGTATGCGAAGAGCCTGATCATCTTCTCACTTGCCGGCTGGCTGCTGCTGTACTTCATCCTGCGCACGCAGACGTTGTGGAGCTTCACCGGCCTGAACCCGATGGGGTTCCATTCGGCGCCGTGGAACGTGACGTTCAACACGACCTCGTCGTTCCTGACGAACACGAACTGGCAGTACTACGGCGGCGAGACGACGATGACCTACTTCAGCCAGATGGCTGGGCTCACGGTCCAGAACTACATCTCGGCAGCCGTCGGAATCGTCGTCGCGGTCGCGTTGATCCGCGGAATCGTCTCGCGCAGCGGCAAGAGCCTCGGCAACTTCTGGCAGGACCTGATCCGCACGATCCTGTACCTGCTGATGCCGATCTCGATCATCGTCGCGATCGTGCTCGTCTTCCAAGGCTCGATCCAGAACTTCTCGAGTTACCTCAGCTTCAATGGAATCACCCACCTCGCCAACACGATCGCGATGGGGCCGGTCGCATCCCAGGAGGCCATCAAGGAGCTCGGGACGAACGGCGGCGGCTTTTTCAACACCAACTCGGCGCACCCGTTCGAGAACCCGACTGGATTCTCGAACTTCGTCGAGATGCTCACGGTCCTGATCATCCCGGCGGCGCTGGTCTTCATGTTCGGCAAGATGGCGGGCAACCGCCGTCAGGGTTACGCGGTCTACGCGACGATGATGATCATGTTCCTCGGCGCGGTGATCGTCGCCTACATTGCCGAGGCGCACGGATCGCCTGCTCAGCACGCGGCGGGTCTGCACACAAACGTGGTCGCCGGATCGAGCGGTGGCAACATGGAGGGCAAGGAGCAGCGCTTCGGGATCGCCGGCTCCGCCCTGTTCGATGTGGTCACCACCGTCACGTCCTGTGGTGCCGTCAACAGCGCGATCGAGTCGTTCACGGGTATTGGCGGCGCTGTGCCGTTCGCCAACCTGAGCGCCAGCGAGGTGATCTTCGGCGGCGTCGGGACGGGCCTCTACTCGATTCTGATGTACGTGATCCTGGCGGTGTTCCTCGGCGGGCTGATGGTCGGCCGCACGCCGGAGTACCTCGGCAAGAAGATCGAGGCACGTGAGATCAAGCTCGTGTCGCTGGCGATCCTGATCACGCCGCTGACGGCCCTGTTCTGCACTGCGATCGCGACCGCCAGTCGCAGCGCCCGCGTCCTCTCAATCTCCGCGGCGGCGCAGGGCCAGCCGCAGGGCTTCTCGGAGACGTTCTATGCGTATCTGAGTCAGGCGAACAACAACGGCTCGGCTTTCGCAGGCTACACCGGTTTCATCCAGCCGAACGCCGGCAACCTTGGGTCCCACGGCATCACCCTGGCGGATCTGCTCGGCGGCTTCGACATGCTGTTCGCGCGCTACGCGCCGATCCTGTTCGCGCTGGCGGTCGCCGGCTCCCTCGCCGGTAAGCGGATCAGCCCGGCCGGCCTCGGCACGATGCGCACCGACAATCCGACGTTCGTCGTGCTGCTGATCGGCGTGATCGTCCTCGTCGGTGCACTCACCTTCTTCCCGGCCCTGTTGCTCGGACCGATTGTCCAGGGCCTGACCACCCACATCTACCACTGACATGAAACGCGACGTCATCACATCCGCAATTGGGATCCTCGTGCTCACCGTGCTGTGCGGGATCATCTACCCGCTGTTCATCACCGGTGTCAGCCAAGTCGCATTCCCTGGGAACGCGAACGGCCAGCAGATCTTTGTCCACGGCAAGCTCGTCGGGTCAAAGATCATCGGCCAGAACTTCGGCGACATCGTCTACAAGCACGGCAAGCCGGTGCTGAGTGACGGTAACCCGGTCACCGTGCCCGATCCGCACTATTTCCAGGGCCGTCCCTCGGCGACCGTGCCTGCGAACAACGCCGCCGCGACGACGTTCTCCAACCTCGGACCGAACAGCATCGCGACCGTGCAGGAGATCCAGGGCAACATCGCGACCTACATCGCGCTGAACGGCAAGTACTACCCCGGTGGCCTGACCACAGCGAAGGTACCGGTCGACGCTGCGGACAGCTCCGCCTCGGGGATCGACCCCGAAATCTCGATCCGCAACGCCGACATCCAGGCATACCGGATCGCCGCGATTCGGCACCTGTCGCTTGCGACCGTGGACAGCCTGATCTCGCAGTACACGTTTGAGCGCGGACTCGGCTTCTCCGGTGAGCCCGGCGTTGACGTGCTCGAGATGAACCTCGCCCTCAACCGGCTCTCTCCCTCAACGAGCTAACGCTCTCTCTGACTGGCGCAACAACAGAACTTATGTCAACAACAACCCCCTCAGAAACCCCAGGCGCCGCGGCAACTCCGCACGAGCGCCAGGCGATCTCGCTGTTCAGGCGAGACATCGTCTTCACTGCGCTGATCGGCAGCCTCAAGAAGCTCGACCCGCGCATTCAGATCCGCAACCCGGTGATGTTCGTCGTCGAGATCGGCGCGGTGATCACCACGTTCACCTGGATCAAGCAGGTGTTCGGCGGCCAGGCGCTCGGCGGCTATGACCCGTCCTGGTACACGTTCACGATCTCGTTCTGGCTGTGGCTGACGGTGATCTTCGCGAACATGGCCGAGGCGTTCGCAGAAGGCCGCGGCCGAGCGCAGGCCGCCACGCTGCGCTCGATGCGGCAGGAGACGACGGCGCTGATGCAGGACGGCACGACCAAGCGCGCCTCGGACCTCGTCAAGGGTGACATCGTGGTCGTCGACGCCGGCGAGCTGATCCCAGGCGACGGGACCGTGATCCAGGGGATCGCGTCGGTCGACGAGTCCGCGATCACCGGCGAATCCGCCCCCGTGATCCGCGAGTCCGGAGGCGACCGCAGCGCCGTCACCGGTGGCACACGCGTGACCTCCGACCAGCTGATCATCGAGATCACGCAGGAGCCCGGACAGTCGTTCATCGACCGCATGATCGCGCTGGTCGAGGGTGCCGAGCGCCGCAAGACGCCGAACGAGATCGCGCTCAACATCCTGCTCGCGGGGTTGACGCTGATCTTCATGATCGTCGTCGCGACGCTGCGCCCGTTCGGGCTGTTCGCGCACACGCCGATCTCGGAGACAACGCTGATCTCGCTGCTGGTGGCGCTGATCCCGACAACGATCGGCGCGCTCCTGTCCGCGATCGGGATCGCCGGCATGGACCGGCTCGTTCGCCGCAACGTGCTGGCGCTCTCCGGCCGCGCGGTCGAGGCATCCGGTGACGTCGACGTGCTCCTGCTCGACAAGACCGGCACGATCACGATCGGTAACCGGCTTGCAAGCGAGTTCATCCCGATGCCGGGCGTGTCGGAGGCCGAGCTCGCCGAGGTGGCGCAGCTCTCCTCGCTCGCCGATGAAACCCCCGAAGGCCGCTCGATCGTCGTGCTCGCGAAGCAGTACGGAATCCGTGAGCACGAGATGAACGAGCTGCACGCCGAGTTCGTCCCGTTCACCGCGCAGACACGGATGAGCGGCGTCGATCTCGACGGCAGCCGGCTGCGCAAGGGCGCAGGCGACGCCGTGATCAGTTTTGTCACAGACGGCGGCGGCCGGCCACCGGCCGAGCTGCAGCCCGTCCTCGACCGCATCGGTCGCGAGGGCGGGACACCGCTGGCGGTCGCACGCGACTCACAGGTGATGGGAGTCATCTACCTCAAGGACACGATCAAGGAGGGCATGCGCGAGCGCTTCGATCAGCTCCGCGCGATGGGCATCCGCACGATCATGATCACCGGCGACAACAAGCTGACCGCCGCCAAGATCGCCGAGGAGTCCGGTGTCGACGACTTCCTGGCCGAGGCCACCCCCGAGAACAAGCTCGCGCTGATCAAGGAGCAGCAGGCCACGGGACGGATGGTCGCGATGACCGGCGACGGCACCAATGACGCGCCCGCGCTTGCACAGGCCGACGTTGGCGTCGCGATGAACACGGGCACCCAGGCCGCCCGTGAGGCCGGCAACATGGTCGACCTCGACTCCAACCCGACGAAGCTGATTGAGATCGTCGAGGTCGGCAAGCAGCTGCTGATCACCCGCGGCGCCCTGACCACGTTCTCGATCGCCAACGACGTCGCCAAGTACTTCGCGATCCTGCCGGCGATCTTCGTCACCACGTGGGCGTACGCGGGAGATCACGGCAAGGGACCGCTGAGCGTCCTCAACATCATGAACCTCGGCACGCCCCGGTCGGCCGTGATCTCCGCGATCATCTTCAACGCGCTCGTGATTCCGGCGCTGATCCCGATCTCGCTCAAAGGTGTGCGCTACCGCGCGATCGGCGCCAGCGCGCTGCTCCGCCGCAACCTCTGGATCTACGGGCTCGGCGGGCTGATCGCCCCGTTCATCGGGATCAAGCTGATCGACCTGGTTGTTCACAACATCCTCGGTGCATGATGTGTAGGGCAAGATGGCCCGTGGCCGCTACAAGATCTTCCTAGGAATGGCTGCCGGAGTCGGCAAGACCTACCGGATGCTGCAAGAGGGCCAGGCCGAGGCCGAGGCGGGAGTTGACGTGGTGATCGGCTATCTGGAGCCACACGAACGCGCAGAGACGAGCGCCCAGGCCGAGGGCCTGGAGGTCGTGCCACGGCGCACCGTCGAATACCGCGGCACCCAGATGCCGGAGATGGATCTTCAGGCGGTCCTGCGGCGCAAGCCGGAGCTGTGCCTGATCGATGAACTGGCACACACGAACGCCCCCGGCGTCGAGCACGAGAAGCGCTACGAGGACATCGAGGATGTCCTCAACGCCGGGATCGATGTGTTCTCGACCGTCAACGTCCAGCATCTCGAGAGCCTCAATGACCAGATCTGTGAGCAGACCGGAATCCGCGTTCGGGAGACGGTCCCAGACGCGATCATCGGCACCGCTGACGACGTCGTGATCATCGACATCACACCCCAGTCACTGATCGAGCGCCTGATCGCCGGCAAGGTCTACCCCGCGGAACGGGTGCAGGCGGCGCTCCAGAACTTCTTCAAGATCGAGAACCTCTCGGCGCTGCGTGAGGTGGCGCTCCGCCAGGTCGCCGAGGAGGTCGAGGCCAAGCGTGTGGTTACGACCGACGGATCCGGGCGTCCGCGCGATGAGCGCCTGATCGATGTCGCGGCGCCGGCAGCGATCGGTGAGCGGTTGCTGGCGCTGATCAAGCCGCGGCCGGAGTCCCAGCGCGTGGTGCGTCGCGCGTGGCGCTCGGCGCAGCGGCTCGGTGCTGAGCTCGACATTCTGTGGGTGACCGATCACGAGCCCAACGCGCAGGAGCAGGATCAGGTCGAGGCGCTGCGCCGCCTCGCCAGCGTGCTCGGAGCGCATCTGCTGGTCGAGCACGGAGATGACGTCGCGACCGTCGCGCAGCGGGTCGCCCGCGAGCGTGGCACCACATATGTGTTGATGGGTACGCCCAGCGCCCGCAGCGCGCTCGCGCGGTTCCGAGGCAATTCGTTGCCGACGAGGCTGCTGCGCATGATGCCGGGCCTCGACCTGCGGATCGTCGCCGACCGCAGCCAACTTCCGGAAAGTGAGCCAAGATGACCGGGTTCCTGATTGCAGTCGTAGTGCTCCTGTTGATCGCCGTGGCGGTGCTCGCGTCGCTGTACGCGCGCGCCGCTCGCCAAAGATCGCCGGTTCGGGCGCGGACCGATGCCAGCAAGCGGATCCTGTTCCCATTCGTGGCACAGGCGCTTTCGCAGCGTGCGCTCGAAGCAGCCCTGCGTCTGGCGCGCGCCGATGACGCGACGCTCGTTCCGGTGTTCCTGGCGCGCGTGTCGCTGCAGCTTCCGCTCGATACGCCGCTACCACGCCAGTCGAAAATCGCGATGTCGCTGCAGGACGTGATCGAGCAGCGCGCGAGCAAGGTCGGCGTGGCGGTCGACGCCAGGGTCGAGCGCGGCCGCTCCTACCGCCACGCGCTGCGCCAGACGATCGCGCACGAGCAGTTCGAGCGGATCGTGATCGCCGCCAGCTCGCACGGACAGCCCGGCTTCGACCCGGCCGACGTAGCCTGGCTGCTCGGCGAGGCTCCGGGTGAGATCGTCGTGCTGAGGCCCGACCCGCGGCGCGAGGTCGAGCTGACCGCGACCAGCCTGAGCCGCAGCCCCGCGGTCGCGCAGGTCTCGCCACAGCCCGAGGCCGTGCGGTCAAGCGGGCCACCGCTGAGCCTCACGGCCCAAACATCCTGAGCCCCACCATTCTGGACCACACCAGCGCCTGACCGGGGCCTCCGCCGTAACAGGGGCATAGGGTATCTCGCTGATGCACCGGCGGATCCCGACATGACCGCGCTGCACGCGCTGGCGATCTTCGCGGCGGGGATCGCCGCCGGCACGATCAACACCGTCGTCGGAAGCGGCACGCTGATCACCTTCCCGGTGCTGCTTGCGCTCGGCTATCCGCCGGTCGTGGCGAACGTCTCGAACACGGTCGGCCTCGTGCCCGGCTCCGCCGCGGGCGCGATCGGCTATCGCCGGGAGCTGAGCGGACAGCGGGCGCGTGCAGTCCGCCTGGCGATCGCGTCGGTGATCGGCGCGGTGATCGGCGCGGTGCTGTTGCTGAGCCTGCCGGCCTCGGCCTTCAAGACGATCGTCCCCGTCTTCATCGCGCTGGCGCTGATCGCAATCGTCGCGCAACCGCGCCTCGTCCGCGCTCTCGGTTCGCGCCGCGTGGCCGGCCACGAACACCCGGGCGCATGGACGCTGCTGGCGGTGTTGCTGTGCGGCGTCTACGGCGGCTACTTCGGCGCCGCGCAGGGAATCATGCTGATCGCGATCCTGTCGCTCGCGATCGATGAGGAGCTGCAGCGGATCAACGCCCTGAAGGTGGTCCTGGCCGGCCTCGTGAACCTCGTCGCCGGCGTGATCTTCGTGTTCGCCGCGCACGTCGCGTGGGAGGCCGCGGCCCTGATCGCAGTCGGCTCGACGATCGGTGGTGTTGCCGGGGCGCGCTGGGGTCGGCGGTTACCGCCGACTGCCCTGCGTGGCGTGATCGTGGTCGTCGGCCTGATCGCGATCATCCGGCTGCTGTGAGGCCGGTGCAGGGCTGCCGTCCGGCTGCTCTGAGGGGGTGTTCAGCAGCCGCTCTCTGAGCCGGTCCCCGGCGCCGGCCTGTGCGGCCCGCGTCGCCCGCTCCTCGCTGAGCTCGATCCCCCGCTCGCCCGCGAGGTCCATCAGCGCCTGGCGCTCTTCGTCCTGGGCCGCGAAGCGGAAGAACAGCCAGCCGAGCAGCAGGATCGTCAGGATGCTCTCCTCGATCATCATCACCGCGCCGGCGAGGTTCTGATCCGAGAGCGGGCTCAGCCCGCGGGCGGCGTCACTGGCCCTGTAGACCGGGTAGAAGACGGTCTGGGACCAGAGCAGCACGTTCGCGAGGACGGCACCGACGAACCTGACGGCGATGATGTAGCCGAGCTTCGCCCAGCCGTTGAACCACGCGGGCTTCGGCAGCGGTCCGATCAGCGCCAGCCACAGGAACGTCCCGAACCACAGGAGCGTGAAGTGCTCAAGCGCGTGCACGACGTCAACCCGGATCGCGAGCTGATACATGAACGGCGTGTGCCACGCGTAGAGGTTCACCGCCCACACCACCAGCGCGACCACCGGGTGGGCCAGCACCCGCAGCGGCCTCGTCACCCTGAAGTGCAGCAGCGGCGCGAGGATCGGGCCGGTCAGCCCGAGCGCGATCATCAGCGAGCAGAGATCGCCGATGATGATGTGCTGGAACATGTGAGCGATCAGCACCTGGTCGGCGAGCGTGTCGACCGGCGGCAGCTGGACCGCAGTCATCGTGATCACGCCGGCCGCGAATGAGAAGGCGCGCCACGGCGCGACCGGGCGCCCCTCCGCGATCAGGGTCTGGGCCCGGCGCTCGTACAGCACGAGATACAGGCAGCCGGCGATCAGCGGCGGCAGAAACTCGGCTAGGTGCGAGCCACCAAATGACGCGGTAGCGGGCACCGGAATCATCATCGCGCGTCAGCTCTGGTGCAGTGCATACTGCTCGATGTCGGCGTCAAGCGTGCCCTGGGAGGCGTATTGACCGGTGTGGATCTCGACGACCTTCCCCGCCCGGTTGATGAAGAACGTCGTCGGCAGGCCGACGAGACCACCCGGCAGGAACTCCTGCAGGCCGCTGCCCGTCAGCGACTGGTAACTCGGATAGGCCAGCCAGTGGTGTGACATGAACGCCTGGGCATTGGAGGTCTGATCCTCTGCATCGACACCGAGGAACGCGACCTGACGTCCGTATCGGATCGAGGCGTTCTTGAACAGCGAGTATTCGGCCTGGCATGAGGTGCACCACGACGCCCAGGTATTGACGACGACCGGGTAGCCGCGCAGCGAGCGCACGCGCTGATCGAACGCCGACGCCCACCCGAGCAGGTTGTTCGCCTGCCGGTGCAATGACACGAGCGCCGGCGGCGAGTGCACCAGGTAGTGCTCGGCCGCGACGACGCCGCTCGGAGCGGTCGGTGCCTTGGCGAGCGCCGCACGCAGATCCCGCTCGAGTGCGCTCAGCTTCGGCCAGCCGGCGGTGTAAACCTCCCAGTACCAGAGGATCTGACCGCTCGCCGAGGTCAGCACGAACCACGGCTGCCCCTCCACCTCGTATCCGTCGGCGATCCGGCCGGTCGTATCGATGCCGACCGGATAGGAGAGCGGATCCGGGAGCGTCCGCAGGAAGTCGGGAAGCGCGCTCGCCGACGGCTCGACGCTGCCCTCGTCGACGGCCGTGAGCGACGGCAGCCCGGCTGCCTGTGCCTTGGATCTGTAGTGGTTGAGCAGATCCAGCTCGCCGGCGAGGCTCGACACCTCCTGATCCCAGGTCGCGAAGAACACGTACAGCCGTGGCGCCGCGCTGGGCCCGAGCGGGACGGTGCCGCCGCCGGCCCGCGGCACGGTGATCCGCTGGCTCGGGCTGATCCCCTTGATCTCGACGTATGAGAGGTTGGAATGCACTGGTGGGTGGCCGGGGATCAGGCTCGCGGCCTCGTGCGCGAGCACCTGTCCGAACTGGCCGACGGCCGCGTAGGACTGCTGCGTGATGTAGACCTTGCGCAGCCGTCCCTGCGCGTCGATCACATACAGCGCCGGTGTGTGCGAGATCAGGCCGCGGGTGATGTCGACGGCGACGCCGTACTGGTTCCAGACATGCCGCAGCTGCGGCAGCGTCCCGGTCAGGTACTGCCACTGGTTGACCATCCCGTGCAGCTGCGTATAGCTGAGCACGTCGTCAACCGCGATCGCCTTCGGGTCGGCGTCGACTCCGAGCAGCTGCACCTTCGAGGCAGCCGCGCCGAGCGCCCGCTTTGCGTACAGCATCGCCTCGGTCGTCAGCGGGCAGATCGTCGTGCACTCGGAGTCGTTGAAGGTGAGGATCACCACCTTGCCGCGGAACTGGTGCAGCGAGACCGGCTGTCCGTACTGGTTGATCAGGGTGAAGTCGGGCGCCTGGCGCTCCGGCAGCGACGTGCCCGGATCGATGTAAGGGTTGTGCGCCAGCGGCCCGGCGGTTGAGGACGACGCGGACAGGCTGACCAGGATGATCCCGACCAGCAGCGCCGCGCTCAGCACCGCTGCGCTCGGCAGCAGCCAGCGCGGACCGACAGCGATCGGCCCCGTCTGCCGGACTGCGAAGCGAATCCCCAAGCCGACGGCCGCCAGCACCAGCAGCCCCAACGCGACGGCACCGATCGCTGCATCGGTGCCGCTGGAGCCGCTGTTTGAGCTCGGAGCGGCGGAGCCACTCGGGCTCGACCCTGAGGTTGCCGGGGCATTCGACGCCGAGCTCCCGGCCGCGCCCGAACCCGCCGCACCCGCACCCGAGCCCGCAGCGGTCGCGCCACCCTCAGCCGTGCCCGCAGAGCCGGTGGATCCGCCGGACGGCGGCGCGCTCGCGGGCAGCCTGACACCGTCCGCCGCAGCCAGCTGCCGGATCGCCCCGATCGTCGCGGTGAACATGCCGTCGGAACCGCTCTTGATCGGAACGCTCGCCAGCAGTCCGTACGCCGATGTTGTGGTGTGCCCCGGCCAGTTGAACCCGAACCCGTTCGGCATCACGACCAGCAACCGCTGGCGGTAGGAGAGCGACAGCTCATAGCCGAGAAATGCGGCGTACGCCTTCGGTTTCAGCCAAGCTCCGGCGATCGACCCGAGGTCATCGGGGTGCGCGATGTAGGCGACCCGGATCGGGAAGCCCGCCTTGCCGGCGGCGTCGAGCACGTCGCCGAGCTCGACCTGCTGGGCGTCCGAGAGACCCGAGTCCCAATCGACGAAGTAGTTCTGGTAGACGAGCACATCGCTGCCCGGGTCGCCGTCGGCACCGGCGCCGGCGGTCAGAGACGTGGCGGCGAGCGCCCCCGCGCAGCCGGCCAGCGCGACCGCCAGCAGCGCGACGCACCTGCGAAGACGGCCGTGAATCACGTCGCCGACACCCTCCCGCGGCGCGACCCCAGCGGCCGTGCCCGCAGGCTCAGCGTCCAGGCGATCGCGATCATCACCAGGCCGAGCACGAACACGATCCACGGGAGCACCGATGCCGATCCCGAGGCGCCGCTCGGGACGTTACGCACCACGATCTCGCCGGGAAGCGGGTGCCCGGCCGCCGCCGCGAGCGTGCGAACCGCCGCCAGCGCCCCGCTTGCGAGGCGCTCCCCTCCTCCTGGAGGATTCATCGCGTCGATCGCCCTCACTTCGGGCTGCCATTCAGCCTGTGGCAGCGCCTTGGAGCTGTACAGGCCGTAGCCGTTCGGCATCACCACCAACACCTGACCCGTGTACACGTAGGACAGCTCGTAGCCCAGGTACGAGGCGTAGCTCCGGGGTTGATCCCACAGTGGCGTGACCGTGCCGAGGTCGTTCCTGGTGGCGATCACCGCGACCCGGATCGGGAAGCCGCCTCGTGCCGCTGCGCTCAGCACGGCCCCGAGCTGCGCCTGAAGGTGCGGTGAGACGCCGGCATCCCAGTTGAGGTAGTACGGGTAGGTGACCAGCACATCGCTTGCCGGATCGCCGTCGGCGCGGGCCATCGGCACCACCCAGAACGCCGTGAGCGCGACAATTGCGGTGACGATCGCGATCCGCACGCGCAGGCCGGCGGGACGGTGACGATCGAGAATGTCCATAGAGTCCGTTGCCAATTTCGTTGAACCCACCGAGCAAGCGTGCCAGCAGGGCGACCCCCGTGCTGAGCCTGACCAAGTGTATGGCCGTCGCGCGCACGTCGGCGCTGCTGGGTGCCCTGTTGGCAGTGGCAGCCGCATTTCCGGGGTCGGCGGCCGCCGACGGGCCGACGACGCCGATCGCGACCAGCTACATCGCCACGGTCACCGCGCTGCCGCCGGGGTTCCAGGCGAAGGTGGTGGATGGGTATCTGCAGCTGTGGCTGCAGGTGCCGGCCGACCAGACGGCGGTGGTGCTCGACTATCGGGGTGCTCCCTGGGTGCGGTTCGGGCCCGGCGGCGTCTGGGTCAACCAGAATTCCGAGATGTACTACCTCAGCCAGACGCCGGTCCCGGCCACCCCTCCGGCCGACCTGAGCCGTACGACACCACCCGACTGGCAGCATGTCTCAAGCTCCCACAGCTACATGTGGCGCGACGGCCGGCTCCACGCGCTCACGACGATCGCGCTGGAGCCCGGGGTCAGCTATGTCGGGCCCTGGAGCATCCCGATGATCGTCAATGGCCGGCTGAGCTCGGTAAGCGGCGGCGTCTGGCACGCGAGCGCCCCTTCGCTCCTGTGGTTCTGGCCGATCGCGGTGATCATCGCCTGCGTGCTGGCTGCGTGGCGGTTGCGGCTGCGAGCGCTTGACCAGCGGATGGCGCGCTGGCTCGCCGGGGCGCTGTTGATCGCGATGCTGATCGCCGGCGCCGGACGAGAGCTCCACGGCCGCCCCACGGTCGCGCCGGGGCAGCTCGCGATTCTCGCGCTCGTGATCGCGGGGGTCGCCTACTGCGCCACTCGCCTGTTGCGCGGCGAGGCCGGCTATTTCCTGCTGTTCGCGATCGCCTTCGCGGCGCTGTGGGCGGGCGGGATCCTGGTCCCGACGGCGCTTCACCCCTACGTGCTGATGGCCGTGCCCGCGTTCGTGGCGCGGGCGACGATGGTCGTCTGCCTCGGCGGTGGCGTAAGCCTGATCCTCGTCACGATGCGGATGCTCGACGCGGGCTCCGGCCGCGCGCGCAGGCGGCGCTCAACCGGTGGCAGCCCACCACCGCGCCGGCGCCGGGCGCCGGTGACCGGCTGAGCGTGGCCGTGTCCCCCGGGATCACGGCGCTGCTGAGCGCCTCGCTGCTGCTGGCCGGGTGCGGATCAGGCGCCTCGAGCACCGCGAGCGTCTCGATCCCGAGGAAACTCCTGCTGGAGGCGCGGACGATCGGCGCCGGCGAGCGCTTCCACCCGCCGGCGAGCGGTCCCGTGCTCGGACCGTGCCGGCCCGCGCTGGGTCCGAGGATCGAGGTTCACATCGAACTGTTCGCCGCCAACCACGTGATGCTGATCCCACCCGGGATCGGCGCGCGGCGGCCGCTGAGCGTGTCCGAGGGGCGAATCGTCGCCGCCCGCTGCTACGGCGCGCTGGTGACGCTCGATCCGACCGGCGTCGTCTACGTCCGCCCGGGACGCACGCTGCCGCTCTCGGACCTGTTCCGTTCATGGGGCCAGCCGCTCCGGCGGACGCGGCTGGCCCAGTTCCCGGCGGCCGCCGGAACGCATGTGGCGGTGTTCGTCGACGGCCGCAGCAGGAGCGGTTCGCCGCTCGGCGTGCCGCTGAGGAACCACTCGGAGATCGTGCTCGAGGTCGGCCCGCACGTGCCGCCGCATAGCTCCTACACGTTCCCACCGATCCCATAGGGACTTCTGGTCAGTCGTGAAGGTGGAACGGCAGCGTCGCGATGATCACGTCGGTGCGGTCCTTCAGCACGACCTCGAGCAGGCGACCGCGCTGGTTGTGGAGGATCTCGTGGCGGCGCTTGCGCGGGAGGATCTCCGGGATCAACACGGTGATCGTCGCGTCCTCGCTCGCCTGGACCTGCTCGATGTAGCGAAGCACCGTGCGGATCAGCGAGTGTTGGGGATCGACCAGCACCTCGATCGGCACGGCGCACCGCCAGGTCTCCCAGTCGCGCTTGATCTGCCGCTCCTCCTCCTGATCGCCGGCCACCGCCAGCGCGATCACCGTATCGCCGAGTGACAGCGCCGCGCTGAGCGCATGACCGGTCAGGATGTTGACGGTCGAAGTCGGAACGATCACGATGCTCGGGCGCTTCTTCGGCAGCGGCGGGTTGCGCCCGAGCTTCAGCTCCGCCGCGACCTTCCGGTAGTAGCTCTCGGTTTGCGAGAACAGCCACATCAGCGCCGGCACCGCGATCACGACGACCCACGCTCCATGCAGGAATTTGCTGGTCAGGAACACGACCACGGCGACCGCGGTCATCGACGCACCGGCCGCGTTGAGCGTCGCCCGCAACCGCCAGCGCGGCGGCCGTGTCGAGCGCCAATGCCGGACCAGCCCGACCTGGCTGATCGTGAGCCCGACGAACACGCCGATCGTGAACATCGGGATCAGGGCGTTGGTCTGGCCATCGACCGCGATCAGGAGGACCATCCCCGCAAGCGCCAGCGAGATGATCCCGTAGCGGTATACGGGCTTCTCGGCGCGGAGGTAGAACATGTGCGGCAGCCGGTGGTCTCGGGCGAGCAGGCTCATCAGTACCGGTAGGCCACCGAAGCTGGTGTTGGCGGCAAACGCAAGCACCGCGGTGACCGCGAGGTTGGTCACGTAGTACTGCCAGCCGGTGCCGAAGGCTCCGGCGGTGACCTCCGCCAGCACCGTCACGTTGTTGCGCGGGACCACATTGTGGTGGTGGATCAGCAGCGCCAGGCCGACGAGCATCGCGCCGAGCAGCACCCCGAGCGCGACCTCGGTGATCTGCGCATTTCGCACACGCGGTCTGCGGAACGTCGGGACGCCGTTTGCGATCGCCTCGACGCCCGTCACCGCAGAGCACCCGGCCGCGAACGCGCTCAGAACCAGGATCACGGTCAGCGCCTGATGCGGGGGTGTGTACGGCGTGCCGATCACCGCCACGGGATGCGGGTGGAACGGGCCGACGATGATCACCGCGAAGATGCACGCGATGAACAGCACGGTCGGCCCCATCAGCAGCTTTGCCGACTCGCTGATCCCGAACAGGTTGACGACCGTCAGCAGGAACAGGCCGACGAGGCAGACGAGCAGCAGGTGCGTGGCCACCCATGGGAAGACGCTGCCGAGGCTCGCCGCGCCCGCCGCGAGGCTGACGGCGACGGTCAGCACGTAGTCGACGAACAGCGACGCCGCCGCCAGCAGGGCCCAGCGCCGCCCGAGGTTCGCCTTGGCGACCGCATACGCGCCCCCACCCTCCGGGTGGGCCGCGATCACCTGCGTGTAGGAGATCACCAGCAGAACCAGCATCGCGGTGATCACCAGCGTCAGCGGGATCGCGTAGCGCAGACCGGCCGTCCCGGCCACGACCAGCACCGTGATCATCGCCTGCGGGCCGTATGCGACGCTCGAGAGCGCGTCGAGGCTGAGCGCGGCGAGCCCGCCGAGCACCCCCAGCTCGTGCGCCCGCCGGCGCTGTCTGCGGATGTGCTTCAAGGTTTGGAACTCTACGATCGGTGGCAATGACCGCCTCGGTGACACCGACGGGCCCCCAGCTTGACCGTCGCCACCGCCTGCTGGTGCTGGCGATCTGCTCGATGAGCCTGCTGATCGTCGGCCTCGACACGACGATCGTGAACGTTGCGCTGCCCTCGATCCACCGCTCGCTGGACGCGTCGGTCTCGGGCTTGCAGTGGACGATCGACGCCTACACGCTGGTGATCGCGAGCCTGTTGATGCTCTCGGGCTCGACCGCCGACCGATTCGGGCGCAAGCGCGTGTTCCGGATCGGGCTGGTCGTGTTCACGCTCGGGTCCGCCCTGTGCGCGGCGGCACCGAGTCTCGACGCGCTGATCGCGGCACGGGTGCTCCAGGCGATCGGCGCCTCGATGCTCAACCCGGTCGCGATGTCGATCATCCGCAACGTCTTCGAAGACCCGCGTGAGCGGGCGCAGGCGATCGGCATCTGGGGTGCGGTCGTCGGGATCAGCCTCGCGCTGGGCCCGGTGGTCGGCGGCGCGCTGGTCGATACGGCGGGCTGGAGGTCGGTGTTCCTGGTGAACGTGCCGGTCGGCCTGGTCGCGCTCGTGCTGACGACGCTGTACGTGCCGGAGTCACGCGCCCCGCATGCACGCGCGCTCGACCCGGTCGGCCAGCTGCTGGTGATCGTCGCACTCGCGTCGCTGACCTACGGGATCATCGAGGGCCCGGAGCACGGCTTCACCTCGGCGCGGATCCTGGCGATCTTCGCGATCTCGCTGGTCTCGTTCGTCGGACTCGTCCGCTACGAGCGGCGGCGGCCCGAGCCGCTGCTGGAGGTCCGCTTCTTCCGCTCGGCCCCGTTCTCCGGTGCCAGCGCGATCGCGGTGCTCGCGTTCGCCGGGCTCGGCGGCTTTCTGTTCCTGAACACCCTTTACCTCCAGGAGGTCCGACATCTCTCGCCGTTCCAGGCGGGGCTGTACACGCTGCCGCTGGCCGCGATGACGCTGATCTTCGCGCCGCTGTCCGGGCGGATCACCGGGGGTCGCGGCGCGCGGTTGCCACTGATGAGCGCCGGCTGCGCGCTGACGCTCAGCCCGCTGATGCTGACGCACCTTGACCCGACGACGCCGATTGCGCTGCTGTTCGCCTCCTACACCCTTTACGGCATCGGCTTCGGCCTCGTCAACCCGCCGATCACCAACACCGCGGTGTCCGGGATGCCGCCCTCTCAGGCCGGGGTCGCCGCCGCAATCGCGTCGACGAGCCGGCAGGTCGGAGCGACCCTCGGGGTCGCCGTGATCGGCGCGGTCGCCGGCGCCGGTGTCAGCGCCGGCGGATCGTTCGGAGCCCAGTTCACCGCTGCCACCCACGCGGGATGGTGGATCATCACCGGCCTGTCGGCCTGCGTGCTGGTGCTCGGTGCGGTCTCGACTTCGTCCTGGGCGCTGAGCACGGCCCGGTCGGTCGCAGCGCTCGACATCGCCTGACCCGCCGCCAAGCCGCCCCGCTGGGCGATCGTTTGATAATCGCAGGGCCACTGCGTCACGGCCCACTTCAGAGGTATGCCCCCAGCGCCCGCCCGAGCGCGACCGCAGCGACCCCGGCGAGCAGGCTGACGGCCACGTTCGCGAACGCGGCGACCGGCTCGCCCTCCTCGCTCAGCCTTTGGGTCTCGAGCAGCCACGTCGAGAACGTCGTGTAGGAGCCCAGTGTCGCACTCCCGGCGAGGACCAGCGCGTCGCCTGTGAGCGTCAGTCCCGCCAGGAGGCCCAGCGCGAACGCGCCGGAGACGTTGATCACGAACGTGCCGATCGGGAGTTGGCGGCCGAACCTGACGCCGACGAACCCATCGAGCAGAAACCGGCCGATTGCACCACCGCCCCCGAGCACCGCCACGGCCAGCCAGGTGATCGCGCTCACGCCAGGATCCGAACGCGCCGGATCAGCGCCGTCGACGCGAACACCGCAATGAAGCCGCCGCAGATGCTGGCGACGGCGTAACCGGCCGCCAGCAGATAGCGGCCGTGATCGATCATCTCCAGCAGCTCAAGCTGCATCGTCGAGAAGGTCGTGTAGGCGCCGCAGAAGCCGGTTCCCCACAGGGGCCTGCGGTAGGTCGACAGCGGCAGGCGCTCCTGCAGCCGCGTCACCAGGTACCCCAGCAGCACCGCACCGGTGATGTTGATCAGGAACACCGCCCAAGGCCAGGCGGTTGCCGAGCTCGGGTACGCGGTGATCAGGGCGACCCGCGCGAGCGCGCCGGCAGCTCCACCGGCGAAGATCGCGGCGAGTTCCCGCGCGTCGATCGCTCTGCTTGCAGGCGCCAAGCTAGCTTGGTGGCGAGGTCGATGCCCGCGTCCGCAGGGTTGGCTCGATCACGACGCGCCTGCGGCGCTCGGGGCCGTCGATCGCGGCCAGAACCATTCCGACGGCGACCGCGGCGAGCCGCTCCGATTCCCAATCGAAGCTCGTCAGCGGCGGCGCGAGCAGCGCCGACACCGGGTGGTCGTCATACCCGATCACCGACACATCCTCGGGGATCACCAGGCCCAGCTCACTGCAGGCGGCGTAGACACCGTAGGCGATCGAATCCGAGAAGCAGAACACGGCGGTCGGCGGATCCGGTGCGTCGAGCACCGCGCGGGCAACACCGGTGGCCGCCTCCAACTCGTATGGCGAGCTGATGATCGACGCATCGATCCCGAGGCGAACCGCCTCCGACGCCACGAACAACTCAGCGGGCCGGTCCGCGGTCGGAGCCCCCGGTTGGCAGAGCACCGTGATCCGCCGGTGCCCGAGCGCAGCGAGGTGTTCAAGCGCGGACCGCACGCCGGTGCGGTTGTCGAACAGCACCTCGCCGGCAACGGCGGCGCCGGCCAGCGCGTCGCCGAGCGACACCACCGCCAGCGTGTCGGCAAGGTCCTTCCAGAACGTATCCGAGGGATCGATCGGCGAGACGATCAGCCCGTCGACCTGCTGGTCACGGAGCTGCGTCGCGAGCATTCGCTGACGCAGCCGATCGCCGCCGGGGTCGAGGATCAGCGCATAGTGCTCACGCCGCAGCAACTCGCGGCCAAGCTCGGCGGCGAGCCACTGCTGCCAGAGGTCGTCGAGCGACGGCCCCAGGATTCCGACCATTCCCGTGCGTCCGCTGGCGAGCGCACGCGCGATCGGGTTGGCTTCGTAACCGAGGTCGGCGGCGACCTTCTTGACGCGCTCCTGCGTCTCCTCCGACACCTGGATCCCCCGCAGGGCGTAGGAGACGGCGGCGGTCGAAACCCCGGCGGCGTCGGCTACCTCACGGATCGTTACGCGTTTGCCGGCCGGGCTCACTGCGGGCAAGCCTAGTGCCAGCCGTGGCCGGACCGGCTTCCGTCCTTGACAATTGGTAACTTAACCGCTTCACTGAACCGGTTAACAAAACTGATCTGGTGATCTAAATGGCCTCATCGACCGATTCCTCAAGCCAGCCGGCGAAGATCGACGTACACCAGCACCTGTGGCCGGCGGAGCTGGTGGAGGCGCTGCAGCGGCGCTCCCGGCCCCCGAGGCTGCGCGGGTGGACGCTGGAACTGGCGGGTGAGGGCGATCACGACACGCCGCAGCGCACTCACGACCCCGCTGATCGCGCCGCCCTGGCGCTGGCCGACGAACTCGACCTGGTGCTGATCTCGCTGTCGACGGCGCTCGGCATCGAATTGCTGCCCGCGCGGGAGTCCAATCAGCTGCTCGACGCCTACCACGACGGGATCGCGGCGCTGCCGGCTCCGTTCGGAGGCTGGGCGGCGGCGTGTCTGACCGAGATCGATCCGGTCGCATTGCAGCGGGAACTCGATCGGGGCTTCGTCGGCCTCGCACTACCCGCGAACGCGCTGCTCGATCAAGCCGGCTACGAGCGCCTGGCGCCGCTGCTCGACGTCCTCGAGTGCGCCGGACGCCCACTGTTCATCCATCCGGGCCCGACCTCGGCCGGCGGCCCTGGCGCGCCCGCTTGGTGGCCCGCGATCGTCTCATACGTCCAGCAGATGCACGCCGCGTGGTTCGCCTTCGGCCTGCACGGGCGGCCGCGCCATCCAGATCTGCAGGTGTGCTTCGCGATGATGGCGGGACTGGCCCCGCTGCATGGCGAGCGCTTCGCCGTGCGCGCGGGTCAGCGCCGCGCGGTCGACGAGCGCGTGTTCCTCGACGTCTCCTCGTATGGCACGCGCGCCGTCGACGCGACGATCCGCGTGGTCGGCGTCGACCCGCTCGTCAACGGCTCCGACCGGCCGTACGCGCCACCACTGCCGCTGGACCTCGGCGCCGCCCTGCGGCACGCGCTCCGTGGCGCCAACCCGAACCGTCTACTCCACCCTCACCAGGAGGTATCGAATGCCATGGAACTCGCTTCCGTCGCGCAATCTGGCGCGAGTTGAGCTGGAGGCGCTTGTCGAACGGATCGGGCAGGCGTCGGAGTGCTGGCGCGACGAGATCGCCTACTCCGATGACAGGCGCCATTTCGTCGAGCTCTACCGCGATGAGTACGTCGACGTCTGGCTGCTGTGCTGGACGCACGCAAATGACACCGGCTGGCACGACCACGACATCTCCTCCGGTGCCGTCCGCGTGGTGCAGGGGACGCTGATCGAATCCTGCCCGCGGATCGGCGGCCAGCACGCGACCCGCGAGGTCCCGGCCGGCTGCACGTTCTCGTTCGGACCTGAGCACATCCACCGGATCGCCGGCAAGCATGCCCGCGCCGTTTCGATCCACGCATACTCGCCGCCGCTATGGCGCCTCGGTCAGTACGCGATCTCCGACGACGGCGTGATGAGCCGGGTCTCGGTGAGCTACGCGGAGGAGCTCAGGCCGCTGGAGGCTCCGCTGGCGGCGTGAGCTCGACCGCGGAGCGCCCGAAGTCACGCGGGGCCATGCAGCTGCCGGCCACCGGCTCGCCGGCCTGCAGCACCGCCCAGATGCGTGCCGGATCGTTGAGCAGCCGAATGTCCTCCAGCGGGTTACCGTCCAGCACGATCGCATCGGCGAGCGCGCCCGGAGTGAGCGTGCCGAGTTCCTGGCGCCCGAGCGCGCGGGCCGAGCCGAGCGTGGCGGCGCTGATCCCCTGCAGCGGCGAAAGGCCTCCCTGCACCATCCGGACCAACTCGATCGCGTTGTCACCCGGCGGGCCGCTGTCGTGGCCCATCGCCAGGACCACGCCCGCCTCCCTGGCCGCGACCAGCGTGGCGTAGGCCTCCTCCAGCTGTCGCTTGGCCTGCTCGACGAGCGCCGGAGCGAACTCCTCGGTGAATCGCTCAGCCAGATCATGGAACGTCGTAAGCGTGGGCACGAGCACGATCCCACGCTCAGCCATCAGCTCAAGGAGTCGCGGTTCCCGGTGCAGGGAGAGCCCGTGCTCGATCGTGTCGACGCCCTCCTGCACCGCCAGCCGGGTACCGCCGAGGCCCTCGGCGTGAGCTGCCACCCGGACCCCGAGACGGTGCGCCTCATCGACGATCGCACGCAGCTCCTCGGCGGTCATCTGCGCCGGCTCGGGATCCTCGACCAGCACCGAGCGGGCGCCGGTCGCCATCAGCTTGATGTAGTCCGCGCCCTCGCGAAGCTGCTCGCGGACGGCTTTGCGCATCTCGTCGGGGCCGTCGGCCTCGCGGTACATGCCCTTGAACAGAGCGCCCCCCGGAGCCGTCGCGGAGATGATCTGCCCGCACGAGAGGATCCGCGGGCCCGCGGCGACCCCGAACCTGACGGCGTCGCGCAGCGCGATCGCCTCGTAGTCGTATGCGCCGACATCGCGAACGGTCGTGATCCCCGCGGCCAGCAGCGCCCTGCCGGTCTGAGCGAGAATGAAGTAGCCGAGTTCCCGGCGCCGCGGCAGCTCACCGTGCTGTGGATCGGGCGGCCCGAAGCCGGGACTGCGTGAGACATCGCTGTAGAGGTGACAGTGCGCGTCGATCAAGCCCGGCAGCAGCGTCCTGCCGCCAAGGTTGATCGCCGCAGGCGGCGCCGGGCCCGCCGCAACACCGACCTCGGCGATCCTGTCGCCCTCGATCCGTACCATCGCAGAGGACAGCGGTGCGCCTCCGGCGCCGTCGATCAAATGTGCGTTCCAGAGAATCATCGAAAGCGAACCTTAACTTGACAGTCGCGGACACGGTATGAAAGAAACCCGACAATTCTTATCGGCCGGTGGGGATTTCCCGCCAGCGTGGCATATGACTCACGGAAAGGCGGACAGATGAGCCGGAAGCAGAGCAACACGGAGCTCGATCGTCTGCGCCTGGGGCGCAGCGAGATCGAAAACCACTACATCGACGAGCTCGTCTCAGGGCAGCTCGATCGCCGGACCTTCCTGCGGCGTGGCAGCATGATCGGGATGTCGGTGCCGCTGATGGGCGCGGTGCTGGCGGCCTGCGGCTCCTCGTCCTCCTCCTCGGCGTCGAGCTCCGCCTCGTCGTCGAGCAGCGCCGTGACGCCGAAGAAGGGCGGGACGCTGCGGATCGCCGTCTCGACGCCGGCGGCGGCCGTCAACCCGCTGACGGTCTCCGACGCCGGCGGCCTCTGCATGCTCGGCCAGACGGGCGAGTTCCTGATCTTCGACAGCAACCTGAAGCTGGCACTCCAGCCGATGCTGGCGACCAAGTGGTCGCCCAACTCCGACGGCAGCGTCTGGACGTTCACGCTGCGCTCCGGCGTGACCTTCAACAACGGCGCGGCGATGACCGCCGATGACGTCGTCTACACCTTCCAGCAGCTGTCGGACCCGAAGAACGCCTCGAACGCGCTGTCGACGTTCACCGGCGTGCTGACTCCCGCCGGCGTCAAGGCGGTCGAACGCCGACGACCGTCGAGTTCACGCTGCAAGGCGCCGAACGGCAACTTCCCATACCTCGTCTCATCCGACAACTACAACGCGATCATCGTCCCGAAGGGCACCGACTACAGCAAGTGGCAGAGCACGTTCCTCGGCACCGGCGCGTTCAAGCTCAGCAGCTACACCCAGAGCGTCGGCGCGAACTTCGTCGCCAACCCGAGCTACTGGGGCGGAAAGCCGTACCTCGACGGCACCCAGTTCAAGTTCTTCTCCAGCCAGCAGCCGCAGATCCTCGCGCTCGAGGGCAACGAGGTCGACGTGATCGCCCAGTTCGTGCCCGCCGGGGCCACCTCGCTGCTGAACAACTCCTCGTACAAGATCATCAAGCTCAAGTCGTGCCAACCACCGCGAGCTGTCGATGCGCAACGACATCGCGCCGTTCACGGACGCGCGCGTGCGGCAGGCGGTCGCCTACACGCTCGACCGCCCGGCGATGGTCAGCGCGCTGCTCGACAACTTCGGCACGGTCGCCAACGACTACCCGTTCGGCGCCGAGGTTCGCGTCAACGGACACCTCGATCCCGCAGCGCACACAGAACATCGCGAAGGCCAAAGCAGCTGCTGTCGGCCGCCGGGCACCCGAACGGCTTCAGCACCACGCTGAAGACCGAGATCTACGAGGAGGTCCCGCAGCTGGCCCAGGTGATCAAGGCATATGCGGCGAAGGTCGGGGATCAACATCAACCTGACGATCGAGAGCCAGTCCGCCTACTACGGCAAGGCGACGTTCGGCAACTCCGACTGGCTCGACGGAACGATGAGCCTCGTCGACTACGGCGACCGCGGCGTCCCGAACGTGTTCCTGACGGCGCCGCTGACGTCGAGCGGTCCGTGGAACGCCGCGCGCTTCCACAACACCCAGTACGACAAGCTGGTGGCGCAGTACGTCGCGGCCCTTGATCTCTCGACGCAGCGCTCGATCGCCGGTCAGATTCGAGACGCTGCTGCTCGAACGAGACGCCGATCATCTACCCGTACTGGATCGATGGTCTGACTGCGTCGACCCCGACCGTCGGCGGGCTGAATCCGACCTCGATCGCGCAGCTCTATCTGAACAACGCGTACATGAGCTGAGACCGACGGCTGCCGGCGCATGGCCGCGTTCATCCTCAAGCGGATCGGCCTGGCGCTGATCACGCTGTGGATCCTGAGCGTGATCGTGTTCTTCGTCGGGCAGATCCTGCCCGGCGACCCCGGCCGCTCGATCCTGGGGCCGCTCGCCGCCGCAGCGGCGGTCCTCGCGCTCGACCGTCAGCTCGGCGTCGACAGGCCGCTGCTGACGCAGTACTGGGATTGGATCAGCCACTTCGTCCGCGGCGACCCTCGGCACGCTCCTATCAGTATCAGGCGCCGATCGGGCCGATCCTGCTGGCCGCGCTCGGGCGCTCGATCAAGCTCGGGCGTACTCGCGTTCGTGATCGTCGTGCCGCTCGCGATCGTCGGCGGCGTGATCGCGGCGCTGAACGTCGGCAAGCCGATCGATCGCGTGATCAGCGTCGTCGGCCTGTCGGGGACGACCGTGCCCGAGTTCGTGTCGGGGATCGTCCTGATCCTGGTCTTCGGGATCGCGCTTGACTGGCTGCCGATCGAGGCGACGCCGCCTCAGGGGACCGGCTTCATCGGCTCGTTCAAGTACCTGATCATGCCGGCGATCCCGCTGGTGCTGATCCTGTTCGGCTACATCATGCGGATGGCGCGGGCCGGCACCGTCGAGGCGCTTGAATCCGACTACGCGCGAACGGCGACGCTCAAGGGGTTGCCTCGCGGCGTGCTGATCCGCCGCCACGTGCTGCGCAACTCGCTGCTGCCGACGATCACGGTGATCGCCACTCAGACCGGCTATCTGATCGGCGGGCTGGTCGTCGTCGAGACGCTGTTCCGCTATCAGGGGATCGGCTCGCTGGTCGTAACCGCAGCGACCAACAAGGACTTCCCGATGCTCGAGGCGGGCGTGCTGACGATCGGGATCGTGTACATGGTCGTGACGCTGGTCGCCGACGTCGCCTTCTCGCTGCTGAACCCGCGGATCAGGCTGGCGTCCGCGGAGTGAGCATCGGCGACATCCCGATCGAGGTCTCCGGCGCGCTCACCGCCGATGCGAGCCGGCGCAAGGTCCGCGGCGAGCTGTTGCGCGAGCTGTTTCGCCAACCGCTGTTCATCGTCGGCCTGCTGATCCTGTCGTTCTGGATCATCTGCGCGATCTTCGGCAACTCGATCGTCCCATACAGCCCGTACGCCCAGAACCTCCTGAACATCAACAAAGCGCCGTCGAGCGCGCACTGGTTCGGCACCGACTCGCTCGGCCGCGACATGTTCTCACGTGTGATCGTCGGCTCACGGGACATCATGGTGATCGCGCCGCTCGCGACGCTGCTCGGGACCGTGCTCGGGACCGCGATCGGGCTGGTGATGGGTTACTTCCGAGGTCTCACCGACGACATCATCAGCCGTTTCGTCGAGGCGATCCTGGCGCTGCCGCTGGTGATCACCGCGCTGGTCGTGATCGCCGCGCTCGGCCAATCGAACGTGACGCTGATCATCGTGATCGGATTGGTGTTCACGCCGCTGATCGCGCGCACAGTTCGCGCCGCGGTGCTGCAGGAACGTGAGCTCGACTACGTCGCCGCCGCTCGCCTGCGCGGCGAGCGCGCGCCCTACATCATGTTCGTCGAGATCCTTCCGAACGTGTTCTCACCGGTTGTGGTCGAGTTCACGGTACGCCTCGGCTATGCGATCTTCACCGTCGCGACGCTGTCCTTCTCGGCTTCGGCGTGCAGCCGCCGTCACCGGACTGGGGGCTTGAGATCGCCTCCAACTACGGCCAGGTGACAGCCGGGTTCTGGTGGCAGGTGCTGTTCGACGCGCTCGCGATCGCTTCGCTGGTGATCTCCGTGAACCTGATCTCGGACGGCATCGAGCGAGTGCTCGAACGATGAGTGATGAGGCGATCCCGGCAGTGGCGGCTGATGCGCTGTCGGTCGAGCACGTGGACGTCACCTATCGGGTCCGCGGCAACGAACGCGGCGTGCTGCGCGATGTCTCGTTCCGCGTCGGGCGCGGCGAGTCGTATGGGCTGGTCGGCGAGTCCGGCTGCGGCAAGTCGACGATGGCGCTTGCGATCGTGCGCTACCTGGCCCGCAACGGCAGGGTCAGCAGCGGCCAGATCGCGATCGACGGCCGTGACGTCCTGGCGATGAACGGCTCGCAGCTGCGCGAACTGCGAGTGAGCACCGTCTCGATGGTCTACCAGGAGCCCGGCCGCGCGCTGAACCCGTCGATCCGCGTCGGGCGCCAGGTCGCCGAAGTCGTTCGAGATTTCGGGGATCGCGCGCGCCGAAGCGCTCGATCGCGCCCGCGAGATGCTTGAGAAGGTGCGGATCGCCGACCCTGGCAACGTCATGGACCGCTATCCCCACCAGCTGTCGGGAGGGATGCTCCAGCGTGTCGTGATCGCGATGGCGCTGGCCTCGGAGCCGTCGCTGCTGATCCTCGACGAGCCGACGACGGCGCTCGACGCGACCGTCGAAGCCGAGGTGCTCGACCTCGTCTCAGCCCTGCGCAGCGAGATCTCGACCTCGCTGCTGTTCATCAGCCACAACCTCGGGGTGATCGCGAAGATGTGCGATCGCGTCGGTGTTCTGTACGCCGGCGAGCTCGTCGAGGAGGGCCCGGCTCGAGAGGTGTTCGACGATCCGCGCCACCCCTACACGGTCGGGCTGCTGCGCTGCATCCCGCGCCGCGACGTGATGAAGGGACGCCACGCGCTTGACACGATCCCGGGTTCCCTGCCGGCACCCGGGAGCACTACCGAGGGCTGCATCTTCGCCGAGCGCTGCGCGCTGGCCGAGGATCGTTGCCGCACTGAGGCCCCGCCGCTGTATGACACGGCGCCCGGGCGACGCTCGCGCTGCCATTTCCACGACCGTGCTCAGACGCTGCCCCGCTCGACGCCGGCCGAGCGCGCGGTCCGCAGTGCGGAGCCCGGTGAGCGGACCGTGCTGATCAGCGCCGAGCGCGTTTCGAAGACGTTCCATTCCGGGGGCCAGGAGATCCATGGGCTCGTCGATGTCAGCGTCGAGCTGCACTCGGGCGAGACGCTCGGGCTCGTCGGCGAATCCGGCAGCGGCAAGACGACGCTCGCCCGGGTGCTGATGGGTCTCAGCGAGCCAGACCCCGGGGCTTCGATCACGCTCGACTCCGCACCACTGCCGGCGACCGCCGGCCGGCGCTCACGCGCACAGCAGAAGGCGCTGCAGATCGTCTTCCAGAATCCCGATTCGGCGCTCAACCGCCGGCATTCGGTCAGGCGCCTGATCTCCCGCTCGCTCTCACGGCTCGGCGGTTACCACGGTGATGCCCTACAGGACCGCCTGACGTCGCTGATCGCTGAGGTCAGGCTGTCCGAGCGCCACCTCGACCTGCGTCCCGTGCAGCTGTCCGGCGGCCTCAAGCAGCGCGTCGCGATCGCGCGTGCGTTCGCCGGCGACCCGCGAATCGTGGTCTGCGATGAGCCGACCTCGGCGCTCGACGTGTCGGTCCAGGCGGCGATCCTGAACCTGCTCACCGACATGCAGCAGCGCGAGAACGTCTCCTACCTGTTCATCAGCCACGACCTCGGCGTCGTCCGCTACCTGTCAGACCGGATCGCGGTTCTGTACCTCGGCCGCGTGATGGAGATCGGCCCCGCCGAGCAGGTCTTCAGCGGTCCCCACCACCCCTACACCGAGGCGCTGCTGTCGGCCGTACCGACGCTCGAGGACGTGTCGAAGGAGCGGATCCGGCTGCAGGGCGAGATCCCCAGCGCCGCGCGGCCCGCCGAGCGGCTGCGTGTTCCACACCCGCTGCCCGCGCCACCTCGGCGAGATCTGCGAGACGACCGAGCCGCCGCTGGCCGAGGCCGAGCCCGGCCATGCGATCCGCTGCCACATCCCGATCGAGGAGCTGCGCGCGATGCAGGTGAAGGAGACGACGGTTGCCGGCGCCGACTGAGGACCTCGTCTCATCGCAGGCGAGCCCGCCGTCGGCGCCTTCGCCTGGCGCCGACGGCGCGATCACGATGCGGGCGGTGGTGCTCCGTGAGCCGGGCCGGCCGGTCGCCGTGGAGACCGTCGTGCTGGCGCCGCCGCGTCGCGGCGAGGTACGGGTCCGGGTCGCGGCCGCCGGGTGTCTGCCACTCCGACGTGCATCTCGCCGACGGGGCCCTGGGCGACGGTCGCTGGCCGATGGTGCTCGGCCACGAGGGAGCCGGCGTCGTCGAGCCGGTCGGACGCGGACGTCCGCGGGCTGGCGCCCGGCGACCACGTCGCGTTCTGCTTCGTCCCCAGCTGCGGGGACTGCGCCGCCTGCCGCGCCGGGCGCCGGACGCTGTGCGAGCACGCGGGCCGCAATGGGGTCGCCGGCATGCTGATGGACGGCAGCTCGCGACTGCGTGACGAGCACGGCGAGGTACTCCAGCACGGGCTGATGGTCGCGTGCTTCGCCGAGCATGCGGTCGTTCCCGCCGCCGGCGCCGTCCCGCTTCCGTCGTCGATCCCGCTGTGGCAGGCCGCGCTGCTCGGCTGTGGGGTCGTCACCGGGATCGGCGCCGTCAACCGCGCGGGCGTGCGGATCGGCTCGAGCGTCTGCGTGATCGGCTGCGGCGGTGTCGGGCTGCAGGTGGTCGCAGGCGGTCCAGCTCGCCGGAGCGGCGACGATCGTCGCCGTCGACCGCGACGCTGACAAGCTCGCAGCCGCGCGGTCCGGCGCGGCGCCACGCACGCGATCGACTCGACCTGCTCGGCGGTCGTCGACGAGGTGCTGGCGATCACCGGCGGAGGCGTCGAGCATGCGTTCGAGGTGGTCGGCAAGGCCGAGACGATGCGTCAGGCGTGGGACTCGCTGCGGCCCGGCGGGACCGCCGTCGTCGTCGGGCTGGCGCCGCGCGGAGTCGAGGTCTCGCTGCCGGCGATCGACCTGCTGAGCGAGAAGACGATCACCGGCAGCTACTACGGCTCCACCGACGTGCGGACCGCGATCACCGAGCTCGCGCCGATGGTCGATCGACGGGCGCCTTGACCTCGGCGACGTGGTCAGCGATCTGATCGCGCTCGAGGGCATCGAGGAGGCGTTCGATCGCCTGCGCCGGGGTGAGGGCGGCCGTTCGGTCGTCCTGATCGACGAACAGCTCGCCGGAAGGAGGATCTGATGGACGACGATCTCGACGGGCGGATCGGCGAGGGTTGGGGCGGCGCCGCGGGCGCCAACGGCAGCCACGTCAACGTCGTGCTCGCACGGCGCGGAACGCCGACCGCGGCGGCGCTGCTGTCGACCTTCACGACGCCGTCCCCAGGCCACACGCCGATCCTCGTCGTCGTCGGCGAGGATCAGCCCAGCTACGAGCCGGTTTGGCCGCCGACGATCATGATCAACAAGGCGACCGCGACCGAGGACCTCCATCAGACGATCACCTGGGGCGCGGGGCAGCTCGGGATCGCCCAGGGCGTGCTCGACTCGGTGGCCGACGGGCTGCTCGAGCCCAGCGGCGACGTGCTCGTGTTCGTCTGCATCTGGATCGACCCCGCGGCCTCCGATCGAGACCGCCGTCCGGATCGCCACCGCGCAGGCGGTGCGCAAGGCGATCGGGGTCGCGGTCCACGGTCGTGACGACGCGCGCGGCGCGGGCGCTGGTCGAGCGCCGCGACCAGCTGACGAGCCCCTTCTACAGCGGCGACTGACTTGAAGATCACCGCGATCCGCTGCCAGCGGCTGGCGACCGTCGCTTGACCCGCCGTTCGACGCGGCCTGGGATCCCGGTGCCCGCGGCGCGCGTTCGAGGCGACGATCGTGCGGGTCGAGACCGACGCGGGGTTGATCGGGATCGGCAGCGGGGACACGATGGCCGGCTTCGAGGAGTTCGCGCACCTGTTCGTCGGCCGCGACCCGCTCGCGATCGCGCTGCACGCCCGCACGCTCGAGACGATCTCGTTCCACGCCGGCCGCTACTGGCCGCTGGAGGCGGCGCTTGTGGGACCTGCTCGGCCAGGCGTGCGGGACCGCCGGTATCGGTGCTCCTCGGCGGAGCGCGCACAGCGCTGCCCGTGTACGCCTCCTGGGGCGAGCTGCGCTCGCCCGCTCGCCGCGCCGAGGACGCGCAGGAGCTCGTGCGACGCGGCTTCCGCGCGGTCAAGGTCAGGATCGCGCGGGAGCGGCTCGACGAGGGGATCGCGGTCGTCGCCGCGGTCCGCGCAGCGGTCGGCGACGCACTTGAGATCCTCGTCGACCTCAACCAGTGGTGGCGGATGGCCGGCGACATCGAGCGTGGCCTCGGGCCGGTCGATGCGCGGCGCGTGATCGAGGCGCTGCGCGCGGAGGGCGTGCTGTGGGTCGAGGAGCCGCTCGCCGGCGAGGATCGCGCCGGCATGCGGGCGCTGCGTGAGAGCACCGGGGTGCGGATCGCCGGCGGCGAGATGGCGAGGACCTTCGAGGAGCTGCGGCTCGCGCTCGAGGACGACGCGCTCGACGTGTACCAGCCGGACGTCGTCCTGGCCCTCGGGATCTCCGGCGTGCGGACGCTCGCGGAGCTGGCGCTGCGACGCAACCGCTGGTTCACCCCGCACACCTGGACCAACGGGATCGGCTTGCTCGCCAACCTGCATGTGTGCGCCGGCGTCGGCGGCGGCCCGTTTCTGGAGTTCCCCTACGATCCGCCCGGTTGGACGCCGGAGCGGCGTGACTTCATGCTCGCCGAGCCGGTGATGCCGGATGCCGACGGGCTGTTGCAGGTGCCCACGGCTCCCGGCCTCGGCGTCGTGCTCGACGAAGAGGCTCTGACGCACCGTGCGCACCAGAACAGCGAATCCAGGAGACCTTGAGACTGTGAGAACCCAGGCATTGATCAACGGCGAGTTCGCGGCGCCGGACCCGGAGCTGCCGGACACGACGTGGATCGCACTGCGGTGAAACGGGTCGGCTTCATCGGGCTGGGCAACATGGGCGGGCCGATGTGTGCGCATCTGGCTCGGGCGGGTGTCGCTGCCGGTTTCGAGGTGGTCGCCTTCGATATCGACCGTGTCGCCCTACAGCGAGCCGGTGACGCGGGCGCCAGGGTGGCCGCGTGTGCGAGCGAATGCGCGCGCGGTGCCGATGCCGTGATCACGATGCTCCCGGCGCCACCGCACGTCGAGCAGGTCCTGCTCGGTGACGGTGCCGTGATCGCGGCGATGGCGCCGGGGTCGATCACGATCGACATGAGCACCAGTTCGACCGCTGTCGGCAAGCTGATCCAGGAGGCCGCGGGCGAACGCGGGATCGATGTACTCGACGCACCGGTTGCCGGCCAGTCGATCGGCGCGCAGGCGGGGACGCTGGCGATCTACGTCGGAGGCGATCAGGCGGTGTTCGAGCGAGCCAGGCCGCTGCTGGAGGCGGTCGGCGATCCCGAACGGATCTTCCACCTCGGGCCATCTGGCGCCGGGTACACCGTCAAGCTGCTGCTCAACCTGCTGTGGTTCACCCATTCCGTTGCGACCGGCGAGGTGCTGACGCTCGGTGTGCTGGCCGGCGTGCCGCTCGAGCGCCTGCATGCCGCGCTGGTCGGCTCGCCCGCCAACTCCAACTTCCTTGAGCGCGACGTGCGTTCGGTGCTCGACCGCGGCGACTATGACGATGCATTCCCGATGCGGCTGGTCACGAAGGACCTCGGCCTCGCCGTCGACCTTGCCCGGGACGTCGGCCTCCCGGTCGAGATCACGGCGCTGGTCGAGCAGATCCACCGGCGCGCCCGCGCCACTTACGGCGATGACGCCGGCGAGATCAGCCCAATCCGCCTCTACGAGGACCTGGCCGGCATCAAGCTGCGACTGCCGGCGTCGGAATGATCGTCCTCGACGGCGCCGGCCTCAGCTCAGACGATGTCGTGGCGGTCGCCCGCGAGGGCGAGGCCGTGCAGCTGGACGGTGCGGCGCGCGCGCGCAACGCGGCCGCGCGCGACTCGATCGCCGCGCTGCTCCAGCGTGGAGAGCCGCTCTACGGCGCGAGTACCGGCGTCGGCGCGCTCCGTGACCGCGTGATCGCTGCCGAGGACCGTGAGCAGCTGCAGTGGAACCTGTTGCGCAGCCACGCGGTCACCGCCGGGCCCGCCACTCCCACGCGAGGCGGTGCGCGCCGCGATGGTGGTCCGCGCGAACCAGCTCGGCGCCGGCGGCGCCGGCGTGGCGGTCGGCTTGCATGACGCGCTGATTACGGCGCTCAACGACGGTGTGACGCCGTTCACGCGCGAGCTGAGCGGGCTCGGCACCGGTGACCTCGGGACGCTGTCGGAGATCGCGCTGGCGCTGCTCGGCGAGGGCCGCGTGTGGCATGGCGAGAAGCTCGTCGGCGCGCAGCCGCTCGCCGGCGCCGTCAAGCTCGGGCTGCGAGACGCACTTGGCTTCATCAGCTCAAACGCGACCACGATCGGTCAGTCCGCGTTGCTGAGCGCCGACGCCCAGGCCCTGCATGACGCTTGGCTGACGGTCGCGGCGGTTTCGTTCGAGGCGATCGGCGCTGACCCGGTCGTGCTCGACGAACGCGCGCAGGCCGGCCGCGGATCACCGCACCAGGCGGCCGTCGCGGCCCGCATGCGCGAGCTGCTCTGCGGCTACTCACGTGAGCAACCCGACCGCGGTAGCGCCAGCAGCCGGCTGGTCCAGGACCCGTATCCGTTCCGCGTGCTGCCTCAGGTCGACGCCGTCTCGCGGATGGCGCTTTCAGGGCTCGAGGCCGTGCTCGGCCGTGAGCTCAACGCGCGCACCGAGAACGCGCTGATCGAGGACGGCCGGGCATGGCCCAACGGCAACTTCCACGCCGCGGAACTGGGCGCCGCACTCGACGCGCTGCGCGCCGCTCTGGGCCAGTCCGCCTCGCTGATCGCCGCTCGCGTCAGCGTCCTGCTGGAGCAGCGGATCACCGGCCTGCCGCAGTTCCTGGCGAATCAGCCGGGCCTCGAATCGGGCGTGATGATCGTCGAGTACGTTGCCCAGGCCGCCGCCGCCGAGGCGCGCTCGCTGGCCACCCCGATGGCGATCCAGAGCATCTCGGCCTCGATGGGGGTCGAGTCGCACGCGAGCCTCGCCACGACCTCGGCGAAGCTTGCGGCACAACAGCTCGACGCGATCCGGATCCTCACCGCGTGCGAGCTGGTGGTGGCGATTCGCGCGATCCGGATGGCGCAGCGTGAACCATCGGGCGCCGGTTCGAAGGCGCTGTTCAAAGCTGCGGCGCCGGGATCGCCGGCTACGTTCGAGGACCGAACACTTTCACCCGAGATCGAGGCCGCCCGCGCCGTGCTCGAGCGCTGGCGCACGCCACGCGACCACAGACCGGGTCAGTGAGCGCTCCCCGCTCATGCGGCGCTGGGAATCGTCGGCGGAACCTCCAGGGCGTCCATCACAGCATCGAGCGCGCCGTCAAGGTCACCAGCCACAGTCCACTCGGGTCCGTATAGCGGGCTTCCGCCGTCGGTCAGGAGCACCTCCAGCCGCGCGATCCCCTGCGGGTCGACCGGATCCGACTGTTCCAGCAGCTCGATCAGCTCCTCGATCCGGTCCTGCGCGCGGAGAATCTCCGTTCTCGCCAGCGGAACGTGAGGATCCGCGTAACGCCTGCCCTCGACGGCGTCGTCAAGAATCCGGCGTAACCGGCCGGCGAGCGACCGCCGTCTGGCAGCGCTGATCAACACAGTTGCCCGCAGAGAGAGCATCCGGCTCGAGTCGGGATCTGTCCCACCGGCAAGCGCGCGGTCGAGTTTCGCACGGCGTATGCGGGTCAGCAGGCGCACGTGGAGACGGCAGCGCTGGGGTGTTATCGCGTATGGGTCTGCGCCTTGTGCGATCAGCACGGTTGTCATCGAGATCCTCCGTCTGAGCAGATACCACGAAAACGCTCGGTTCAGACACGAATTCGTAAATCACAGCAACGCCAACACGAAATTTCCGACAGCGCTGCTAAATGAAAGCCATCTTGTGTTCGCCAAGAGCTGGTCTATGATTCGGGACGAAAGAACGGATCGTGCGGACGGTTGCGAACAAATCTTCCCGCTTGTTGAACAGCAGTGCTTGATGGCGACGTCTCCAGACTGAGGGTCAGCACCGGGCTCGGCGAGCTCGATCAGGTACTGGGCAGCCTCTACTGGGGTGACAATGTCGTCTGGGAGCTCGACGACGCCTCGGCGACGCCGTTCTACGACGCGATCGCCGGCCTCGAGGACTTCGATACGAGGACCTTCGTCTCGGTCGGCGGGTCCGCTCACGCTGAGGGGCTGACCGAGGTCGGGGTGATCAGAGCGGGGCCGGGCAGTGCCTTCCCCCAACCGGCGGATCTCCTGCGTGAGATCCAGCGCATGTGTCACGCACCCGGCCGGCGGCTGCTGCTGTTTGAGGAGCTGGATCGCATGGTCGGCGTCTGGGGAGCTCAGGGCGCACGCGGCTTCTTCGCGCGGTGCTGCCCGATGTTGCTTGAGGCGAGCGCGATCGCCTACTGGACGATGGACGCGTACGCCACCCCGAACAGCGTGCGCGACACGGTCCGCGCGGTGACCCAGTGCATCCTGCGCGTCGACGGGCGCAGTGTTCGCGTCACAAAGGCGGAGGGTCGCGACGACGGTGTGGTGGGATCGGTTCTGCACTGGCATCAGGAGGACGGACGCCCGGTCCTTGAGACAGCCAACATCACGGGTCGTGTCGCAGCCTCGCTGCGCGCGCTGCGGCGCTCAAGAGATCTCAGCCAACAGGATCTCGCCCGGCTCGCAGGTGTCACCGCAAGCGCGATCTCACAGGCCGAGCGGGCCGAGCGAGGCCTGTCGCTGACAACGATGGCGCGTCTCAGCGGGGCGCTCGGGGTCACGATCGACGATCTGCTGCGCGGTGAGGACCATGAGCCCTACCGCGTCGGCCGGCGGATCGAGGATCCGCAACACGGCATCGAGCACGTGATGACACTCGTCGGCACCGCCGATTCCGAGCTGCAGATCGACCTGGTCCAACTGGCTGCGCGTGAATCAGGGGAACCCGTTCACCGCCGCCGGGGCAGCGGCATCGTCGCGGTCGCCACCGGCCTCGTTCAGGTGCAGATCGCCGGTCAGACGCCCGGGGTGCGCCAGGGTGAGGTGCTCGTAGCCGACAGCGAGCGGGTCGAGGGGTGGCGCAACATCGGCCATGGCGAGGCGCTGCTGTTCTGGATCGTGATCTCACCAATGAGCACCGGGCGACCGCACCGTTCGCTCGGCTGAGGTTCTCGAATCTGAAGATCCTCGAGCGTCCGCCAGATCTCGGACGGACCTGGCTCCACAACGACCACCCAGGGCGCGGGATCGTGTTTGATACGCGCGTGGATGGACTCCCACCGGCCTTCGCGCGTCCGGCCGCTCAGGTGGCGGCACGCTGGGTGTTCTCGCCCCGGGCCGACTGGCGCCAGTCACGCCGTCGCTTTGAGCTCGCCACGGCGCTGCCGGCGCCTCCACGCGGTAGCGCGGTCAGCACGGTCTCGTTCGACGGAGTCCGCTGCGAGCAGATCGTGCCGCGTGGGCCGGCCGGCGCTGGAGTGATGCTCTACCTGCACGGAGGTGGCTACGCCACCGGTTCCGCACGAGCCTATCGGGGGCTTGTCGCGCGCATCGCCACCGCCGCCGGCCTTCGCGCGGTCGTCCCCGACTACCGACTGGCGCCGGAGCACCCCTACCCGGCGGGGCTCGAGGACGCCGTGGCGGTGTGCGCGGCGATGCTCCGGGCCGGCACCGCGCCCGAGCGGATCGCGGTCGTCGGAGACTCGGCCGGTGCCGGGCTCGCACTGGCGCTCGCGCTCCGCCGGCGCATCGCAGGCCAGCCGCTGCCCGCCGTGATCGGCCTGATCTGCCCTTGGCTGGACCTCGGCCCCACCGCCGCGGCGCGTCGCGGATCCGCGCCGAACGAACCGGTCCTGAGCGAGGGACTGCTCGGCCGATTCGCCGCCGCATATACCGGCGGCCACGATCCGCTTGATCCTCTGATCTCGCCTTTGTATGCCGACCTGCGCGGCCTGCCACCGCTCGTGGTTCACACCGCCGCGGATGATCTGATCACGGCCGACGCGAGCGAGCTCTGCGCACGGGCGAGGGCGGCCGGCGTTGAGGTGGTGCAGCGCAGCTACCCAGGGCTGTGGCACGACTTCCACGTGCACGCCGGAGTCGTGGCGGGCGCGGCCGGCGCCGTTGCTGAATTGGGGTCGGTGCTCGGCGCCCGCTGCTGAAGCGCGTGCGGCATCAGGAGACCGGTTATCGTTGCCTCAGGGTGGGCGGCGCGCTTTACCGGTTAGGCAAGTTCTGCACGGCGCATGCACTGCCGGTCCTCCTGGCCTGGATCGTTCTCGCCGTCGGAGTCGTGGGCGTCATGTCGGCCGTCGGCAGCATGACGACCAACGACCTGTCGCTGCCCGGTACCGAGAGCCAGAAGGCGACCGACCTGCTGGCGGCCAAGTTCCCCCCGCAGCAGAACGGCTCCAATCCGATCGTCTTTCACGTCAGCAAGGGCAAGCTGACCGACTCGGCCGACAAGAACGCGATCGAGACCTCCTACAAGGCGCTTCTGAAGGAGCCGGATGTCTACTCCGCGACCGACCCGTTCAAGAACTCAGCGTCGGGGCTGGTGAGCGCGGACGGTCAAACCGCGTTCATCCCGGTGCTCCTCAGGATCAGCAATGGCCAGGTGACCGAGGACCGCGCCCAGCGGATCTTCGACACGACCGCACCCGCTCAGAAGCAGGGCATCGAGGTCGCCGCCGGAGGCACGATCGGCAGTGCGCTTTCGCCGTCGCCGACGGAGAGCAGCGAGGTCGTGGGCCTGCTCGCGGCGATGATCATCCTCGCGATCACGTTCGGGAGCTTCGTCGCGATGGGCCTGCCGATCGTCACCGCGCTGCTCGGCCTGGCAACGGCGCTGGGAACGATCGGGCTTCTCAGCCACGCGTTCACGATCCCGACGGTCGGGCCGACGCTCGCTACGATGATCGGCCTCGGCGTCGGAATCGACTATTCGCTGTTCCTCGTCACCAAGTACAGGGGTCAGGTTGCCCGAGGCGTCGAGCGGCGCGAGGCGGTCGCGCTGGCGGTCGCGACGGCAGGCGGCGCGATCGTGTTCGCCGGCACGACGGTCGTGATCGCGCTCTTGTCACTGTCGGTCGCGGGCATCCCGTTGGTGTCGGCGCTCGGGTATGCCACCGCGGTCGCCGTGTTCACGGCAGTGCTCGCGGCGATCACGCTGCTCCCGGCCGTCATCTCGCTACTCGGACCTCGTGTCTTCGCCGCCAGGCTCCCTGCATTCCTGCGCGCAAAGAAGTCGAACAACGCCGATCGTGCCGGCATCTGGGAGCGCTGGGCGGAAATCGTCACGCGCCACCCATGGGCATGCATTCTCGTCGCCCTGGTGATCCTCGTTCCGCTGATCATCCCGCTCTTTGTCCTGCATCTCGGGCAGGAGGACGTCGGCGTGTCGCCGAAGGGCTCCACCGAGCGAGAGGCCTTTGATCTGATGTCAGCGGCGTTCGGACCCGGTTACAACGGCCCACTGCTGGTGGCGCTCGAGCTTGATCCCGTGGCGAAGCCAAGCCAGCAGTACGAGAGCCAGTACAGCCAGGCGAAGGCCCTGCAGTCGGACCTCCAGGAAAAGCAGGGATCACTGACCGCCCAGTCCAACGAGCTGAAGGCCAAACAGGCGTCACTGGAGAGCCAGAAGAGTCAGCTTGAGGCCCAGAAGGCCAGGCTCACCCAGCAGCAGACGCTCCTAATCGCACAGGGGCAGCAGCTGACGAACGAGCGCAATCAGCTGCTGACGGAGCGGGCAGCACTGCCCCAGCAACGGGTCGCGCTTGAGCAGGAGCGAGCGGCGATCAAACAGCAGCGGATCACACTCGCCGGAGAGATCCGAGCGAATCTGGCGCAACGCGCGCAGCTGACGATCACACTCGGTCTGACTCTCGCCGAAGAGCGTCAGATCGAGGCGGAGCTCGTCGCGCACGGCTGTGCGGAGAACCCCGGCCAGGCGCTCTGCTCAGAGCTCCACTCCCAGCTCACGGCGGCGCAGTCACGTGAGGCATCGACCCGCACTGCGCTCGCGGCCAACGAGGCCGCGCTACAGGATCTCAAGACGCAGGCCGTCCAGCTCGCCGGACGGGCCCGGCAGCTCGCAAGTGACGCCGCCGCATTCGTCGGCCAGGCCGCATCGTTGGCCGTCCAGGCCGCTTTGCTGCTGCAGCAGGCAGACGCGCTGGCGGCCCAGGCGGCTTCCCTGCAGCAGCAGGCCGACGCGCTACAGGCCCAGGCGGCTTCCCTGCAGCAGCAGGCCAACGCACTACAGGCGCAGGCTGACGACCTCAAGGGCCAGCAGCAACAGGCCGAGAACGAGCAGCGTCAGGCAATCGCACTGCAGCAGCAGCTGACCGACGAGCTCACCTACGCCGGTGGCGATGATCGCGGCACGGACCCGCGGCTGGTCAAGCTGGAGAAAGCGCTGCTGACGCCGTCCAACGTGCTGAAGGTGTCGCCGCCGACGATCAACAAGCAGGGCGACGCGGCCACGTTCACGGTGATCCCAAAGACCCGGCCGGCGGATGTCGCGACCGCAGATCTCGTCTCACAGCTGCGCGCCTCGGTCATCCCCCCCGCGATCCGCGGCGACGGCGTCACCGCCTACGTCGGTGGGGTAACGGCCGGCAACGTCGATCTCGCCAACAAGATCGGCTCGAAGCTGTTCGAGGTGATCGCGGTGGTGCTCGTGCTGAGCTTCCTGCTGCTGATGGTGGCTTTCCGCTCGCTGTTGATTCCGCTTCAGGCAGCCGTCACCAACCTGCTGTGTGTAGGTGCGGCGTTCGGCGTGCTGACCGCGACCTTCCAGCTGGGCTGGGGGCTTAGCCTCGTCGGCCTGCCGAGTCCCTATGGGACCGTCCCGATCGCGAGCTTCGTCCCGCTGATGATGTTCGCGGCATTGTTCGGACTGTCGATGGACTACGAAGTGTTCCTCGTCAGTCAGATCGCGCAGCACCACGCAGCAGGCGAGGACCCAAGACAGGCTGTCCGCTCGGGACTCGCCTCGTCCGCGAAGGTGATCGCCGCGGCGGCGATCATCATGATCGCCGTCTTCGCCAGCTTCATTCTGAATTCCGACCCGACCGTCAAGCAGTTCGGTGTCGGGCTGTCGGTCGCAGTGCTGCTCGCGGGCGCAATGGTGCTGCTGCTCGCACCGGCGCTGCTGGGGTTGTTCGGTCATTGGACCTGGGCGATGCCCGCGTGGCTGGCGAAGCTGCTCCCGCATCTCGACGTAGAGGGTGAGGGAATCCTGGAGGAACGAGCGCATGCGGCAGTCGCACAGTCCCCGGCCTCAGAACCAGCTGTTGTGATCTCGACCGAGCCCGAGACACAGGTTGGCGCCGAACCGTTGCTCGATTCGCAGCACACGGCCGAGGAGATCGCCTCGGAGGAGGTCCGGTGACCCGCCGCCGGCGCAGGGCTCGCCCGACCACGACTGGTGCACTGCGCCCGGGTCTGGCGATCGTCGTCGGTGTGCTCGCACTCGCCGGTTGCGGACGGTCCGCAACGTCGACCGACGCTGTCAAGGTGACCACGAACCCATCCGGTGCACTCGGTTCGGCGCTACCGGTGAGCGACAGCAGCGGAACCAAGCTCGATGTCACGGTCGAGCAGGTGATCGACCCTGCCAGCGGCGCTAACACCCACAGCAACCCGGCCGCCGGCAAGCACTTCGTCGGCGTCAAGCTGAGCATCCATAACGCCGCGACGAAGAGCTACCAGAACAACGCCAACAACGAGACGACGATCGTCACTTCAAGTGGGCAGCAGCTGACCGCCGATTACAACCCGATCGCCGGCTGCGGCAACTTCGACAACGGGCAGGTCACGTTGAACAGCGGCGCCTCCAAGACGGGATGTGTGACCTTTCAGGTACCCGACGGTGCAACGGTCGTCACGGTGCGGTATGGCAATACCGTCTTCCCCGGCACCGTCGCCCAGTGGCGCGTCTGATGATCGGCGACTACTCGGGTGCCGTCAGTCCCGGCGGGACCACCTTGCCCTGTTCGATCTCCTCCGCGAGCCTCGCCTTGGTCTCGAGGTCCCCAGGCGTCAGCACACCCGACCCAGCCGCGTGGGAGATCGGGTCACCGCCGCGCCCACGCAGGATCGACCGCGCACCCGACCGCGATCGCGGCACCGATCAATGGCCCGGCAACGTACACCCAGTACGCGTGCCAGTCGCCGCTTACGAGCGCAGGGCCAAACGACCGCGCCGGGTTCATCGATGTACCGCTGACGGGTGCCGACCACAGACCGGCCAGCGCGATGTAGCCGCCGACCCCGAGCGCACCCAGCGCGCCGACGTTCTGCGCGGCTGATGCGGTGCCGAGAATCACGCTCAGCAGGGTCGCGGTCAGCACGATCTCCATCAGGAACGCCTGCCAGTCCTTGTAGCCAGGCCCCGGCAGGGTCGCACCCATGTGCTGGATGTTCCCGAACACGGCGAGCAGGAACAGGCACGCCAGCGTCGCGCCCGCCAGCTGCGTGATGATGTAGCCCGGCACCCGCTTCCACGGAAAATCACCGCGCACGGCAAACGCCAGCGACACCGCCGGGTTCAGGTGGGCGCCCGATACCGCGCCCATGAACAGGATGATCGCCAGCACCATCAGACCGGGCGCGACGACCGCCGCGGGCAGACTGATCTGCCCCTCGCCATGCAGGATCCCGCCGCCGGCCGCCACCAGCACCAGAAAGAACGTCCCCAACAGCTCGGAGAACAGCCGACGGTACTCAAGACTTGGATCGTCGAAGTCCTTGCGGTCTCCGAACTCCAGCATCAACAGATGACGTGCGCGCGGCGCGTCATGGACAACAAGTCCTGTCTGGTCCTGAATCGGCATTCGATTCAACCCTCCATCTCAGATCTTTGGACGCTCCCGGGCGGGGCGTCGTGTGCGCGCAGCCTAACGATGCACGCGGACCCACAAGCCACGACGATCATCTGATCGCGACCGCCACCGACGCGTTGGGCGCGTCAGCTCACTTGACGACGCAAGACGAGCTGTAGCCCTCCCCATTCGGGAACGCATGCGCCAGTCCGTGGGCGATCCGGAACGAGCGGGCGATATAGCCAGGTGAGTAGTAGTGGATCCCATCGGGGATGAACCACTGCGGCTTGGCGTAGGCGGCCCAGTCAAAGATGCGCATGTTGGGGTGACGGGTACACGCCTGGAGCAGGTCTCGATTCCACTGCTCCATGTACTGCTCGGCGTAGGGCCCGGATTGAACGAGCGTCACGACGTCGACCCAGAGGATCGGCTGATTGCCGACGATCGACATGATCCGGGCGATCCGCGCCTTCAGAGAGACGTTCGAGCCAACCTGCACGTTGGCTACGTCATTGGTGCCGAGCGCCATGATCCAGCAGCCCTTGAAACCCGCGTCGATGTGGCTCTGAGCGACCGTGGCGCCGTTCGGAAAGCCATCGTAGGTCTCGACTATCGAGCGGGCGCCGGAGATCTCCGGGTAGACGACCCTGACGCCAACGTCGTGGAGCTGGGCGACGATCTGCCGGTGGACGTTGGGGATGTAGTCCGAGGAGACCTCCCCCTCCGAGGTGGAGTCTCCGATGTAGACGGCCGATCGACAGGACGTCGTCTTGGCGGCCATGTAGTTGGTGCTGAGCGTCGCCGCCGCCGTCTGGCCGTGACTGGCGCTCGTGCCCCGCCCTGCTCCACGGGCGGTGAGGGCGTGCGTCTGCTTCAGCAGCGGGCCGTCTCCCGACCGGTCACCGGTCGATGCTGCCGGAAGCATTCCGCTGAGCGCGAGCACCGGGATGAAGATCACGCCGAACACCGTCCCAGACAGCACCAACCGCCGGCGGGCGGCGTTGGGCCGCCCGCGGCTGGCACGGAGACGCTTCCACAGCTGCCCGAGAGCGCCGTGGCGGATCGGGTCCTCCACGTAGCGCCACGACAGTGCCGCGATGCCGAGCGTGATCGCGACCGCGATCACCGCCCTCGGCACCCCGAGCGGACCGTGACTCGGGTTGATCAGAACGATCACCGGCCACTGCCACAGGTAGATGCCGTATGACCGAACTCCGAGCCAGCGCAGAGGTGAACAGCCGAGTGCGCGCCCTAGCCTGCTTGATGAGTTCATCACAGCGGCCACGACCGCGGCGGTCGCGATCGAGAGCAGCAGGAAGCCGTACGGGTAGAGGAACGCCGAGAAGGCGTTCGTGCGTGCGATCAGCAGCGCGATCACAACCAGACCGGCGACGCCGGCAACGTCGCGAATCGTGCGGGCGGCGGCGGGCGTGCAATTGCGGGTGAACCACCCCGACCCTCGAATCGCGAGTGCCGCGCCGATCAGCAGCGCGAACGCCCGCGTGTCGGTCCCCTCGTAGACGCGGGTCGGGTCATAGCCCGGCGTGTAGAGGATCCCCATCAGCAGCGCCGACAATGCCGCGCCTCCGAGCGTCATCAGCAGCAGGTTCCTGCGCGTCCTGCCGAACCAGAGCCCGGCGAGCAGCAACCACGGCCAGATGATGTAGAACTGCTCCTCGATCGCAAGTGACCACAGGTGGTCAAGCGGCAGTGGTGCGGCGAAGCGCGCGAAATAGGAGCCGTTCTGAGCGATCGTCGACCAGTTGCTGACATAGAAGGCGGCGGCGATCACCTGCCGCCTCACCTCGGGCAGCTGACCAGAGTCGAACAGCGCCACCCAGACGGTCACCGCCGGCAACAACACGAACAGTGCCGGCAGCAGACGGCGGGCGCGATGCAGCCAGAATTGGCCGAGCGCGATGTGCATCGTCGCGCTCCACTGCTGGAGCAGAAGATCGGTGATCAGAAAGCCCGATAGCGTGAAGAAGATCCCGACCCCGAGCATCCCCCCCTGCGCGCCGGGGATCCCGAGGTGGTACGCGATCACGCAGACGACCGCAATCGCCCGGATCCCGTCGAGACCGGGGACGTATCGGCGTTTGGATTCGGTCGGCTCTGGCACTTCGCTGATGGGCTCTTCGATGAACCCGCCCCGCCCCCTTCTCGGCTGCAAACAAGGATCGCAGAGCCGGGAGCGGCATGGACCACTCGGTCGCTTGGCGCCGCTAGCGATTCTCTCACACGGTTGACTTTTGCTCGACCGCGCCGATCTGTGACCGCCGCGATGCACGACCGATTGCGATCGTGGATCGCAGCGCTGCGGGGCCCGTCGGCCGCGCAAAGCAGATTCCGCGGTGAAGCGTGCTCAGGGGGCGCTTGTCGGACTGGCGCTCGTCGCGCCCTGCCTCGCGGAAAGCGCTACGGTGCCGATCGTGGCGACCCCGATGCGAAGCATCCCGAGTGCGCGCGCGGTCGCTACGGTCAGATCCCAGCTGCGGCCCCTGATGTAGGGCCCGCGGTCGATCACCGGAACGACGATCGAACGTCCGCCGTAGTAGATCCGCACATCGGTGCCGCATTTGACGGTGACGCTGGCGACACCCAGGGTGGTGCGCGTCAGTTTCACACCGCACGCGGTCATGCGGCCGAGCAGCGGTCCGCCGTAGTAGCTCGCCACAGCCGGGTGGTAGACGGTGAGCGGGAGTGTGGCCGGGACCGATCCGGAGGCAGCCTTCGAGGAGCTCGCCAGCGCCGGCGCAACGCCGCTCGCGCCCGCCGCGCCCAAGGTGGGCGCGGCTACGCTCTCGGGCACCGCTCTGACCGAGAAGACCCCGCTCTGCTCAGCGCGCCAGGACACTGCGAACACCCCGCTGGTGCTGACCGTTGCGTGCGCCGTCGGCGCCCACTGAGCGAGCGTGCCCGTCCCCATTCGCTCGATCTCGACCACCGCGCCGGCGTCGGCGATAGGTGCCGTGCCGGTGAACTGGACCGTCTGGTGCTCAAGCGCGGACTCGTGTGTCGTGAGCGTGATCCCGTCATCGCTCGCCGACACGATCAGGTTCGCGGGTTGGGTCTGCACGGTTGGCGCGCCACCGAGGCTGACGCCGCCGTTGGCGGGCGGGGAAGTGCTCCTTGACGCGGCGAGCGCGGCGCTCGGGGCGAGCAGCAATCCGGCCAAGAACAGCCCGGTCAGAAAACGTGGATGCACGCGAATTGGTGGCCTCTTCGAAATTTTTCGATCCGGCCTACGGGGTTAGCTGACGGGCTCGCGACTTACGCCGCTACGGTCCTTTCCAGGTCCGATTCGCCCCTGCATCGGTCTTTGGCCGGTGCAAGTGGTTCCCCCGCCGGCGGTCCGCGGACGGACCGCCGTTCGGCAAGTTCGCTCACTATACGCGAAGACCGCCCCCAATTCCTTCAGACTTGTTTCCCTGCGAGTCGGACGATGCGTGATTCCGGGTGGCTCAGCCGCCCATGCCGGCTTGCGCCTGCGCGAGTCCCGCCTTGAGCTCATCGGCGCTCGTGCCGTCGATCTGCGCGACCGATTTCTTGACCGCGTTGACCAGCGCCTTGTCAACGGCGTCGGCGCCGTCGGAGTCATAAATCGCGATCACACCGCCTGAGCCCGCTGGCAGGGCGTCATCCATCTTCTCTCCGATCCCACTCTCGAGGCGGTGCTTTGCGAATTTCGCCATGACTCCGCCGGCGGCCGCGCCGACCGCCGTCGCAGCGAGCAGCGGCGGCGCAAACAGGCCGACGACCAGTCCGGCACCTCCACCGATCTTGAGCCCCTTGCGACCGAGGTGGTCGCCGGTCTCGGTGACGTGCACCTCGCCGCCGGCGTCCTTCTGGACCAGCACAACACCCTCGACCGTGATCGTCTTCTCCTCGGCAAGCTTCAGCACCGCATCGAAGTCCCGCTTGGCGAGATCCTCGAACAGGTAAGCCGCGATCAATACGTCCTTGTGCTCCTCGCTCATCTCGCTGTCTCCTATGCGCTGATTCCTCGGGCGATGTCCGCCTGCGAAGAGTGCTCGTGGATGGCGTGCTCGTCGTTCTCGTCGAGATGCGGGGCGACGTCGAAGACGACCTTCTTGACCGTGCCGGTGAACGCGAATGGCGCCTTGTCAGCGTAGCTCCGGTCAACCACCAGGCCGTTGTCGAGCCCGACGTCCATGCCCGCGTAACCGCTGAAGATGAACGGCACCGTGTGATCCAGGCGACCGCTGCCGACCCGCTCGCCGTTGACCCATAGCGTCACCTCCCCCGGAGTGGCGGGTTTCGCCTCGTCAGCCTTGAATCTCATCTCGACGCTGACGTCGCCGCTCGGAAGTGCGTCTTCGGATTCCTGTTTGTATTCGAACACACCGAGGAACGCGTATGTGTGCTTGAGCTTCCCGTCCTGGACGAATAGCGAGAAGCCACCGAGATGGCTCGCTTCGGCGACGATCACCCCCTCGGCACCCCCGTCTGGTACGTGGAGGTCGGCGCTGATCGTGTACGAGCGGTTATAGATACGCGGCACCGCACCGGGCGCGATGTTCTGCACAACACCGTGATAGGTGTTGGTGGCGATCTTGCCGATCGGCGGCAGGATCCCGAAGAATCCGGCGAACCCCGCCAGCAGCGGCTTGACTTGGTACTTCTCGGCCTCTTCCCAGAACAGGCTCTGCAGCTCCTTGACCTTTTCCGGATGACTCGCCGAGAGGTCGGTCGCCTGCGAGAAGTCATCGGGTAGGTAGTACAGCTCGACCGGGTCCTCGTCCGGCTTCCAAACGCCAGGCGCGAAATGCTTCAACACATCTGGGTCCAGCCGCCAGGGGATGCGGGGCATTCGCATCGACAGCCACCACCCGTCCTTGTACATCGCGCGGTTACCGAAGTTCTCGAAGTACTGCTGGGTGTGATGCTCTGGAGCGTCCGCATCGGCGAGCGACTCGGCGAAGCTGGCGCCCGTCATCGGCTGCTGCTCGACGCCGTCGACATGCGTCGGCTGAGGGATTCCGACCATCTCAAGGATCGTCGGGCCGATGTCGCTGACGTGCGTGAACTGCGACCGCAGGCCACCGCTCTCGCCGATCCGCTTCGGACAGCGCACGACCAGCGGGTTGCGCGTGCCGCCGAGATGCGAGGCGACCTGCTTGCCCCACCGGAACGGTGTGTTGCTCGCCCATGCCCATGCTGATGAGTAGTGCGGATACATCATCTCGGTCCCCCACGCCTCAACCCCGCCCCACTTCAAGGTCAGCTGCAGCTGCTCCAAATCCGTGAGCGGCAGGCCGTTGAGCATCGTCCCCTCGTTGAATGTGCCGCTCGGTGTGCCCTCAAGGCTCGCACCGTTATCACCCCAGATCCAGACCACAATCGTGTCGTCGAGCTCGCCCATCGCCTCGATCGAGTCCAGCAGCCGGCCGACGTGATGATCGGCGTTCTCCGAATACCCCGCATAGACCTCCATCTGACGGGCGCACACGCGGCGGCTGTTCTCATCCAGCGAATCCCACGCGGGCATCGACTGATCCCGGGGCGTCAGGATCGCATCGGCGGGGACGACCCCGAGCTGCTTCTGGCGCTCGAACGTCTGCTCACGCAGCCTGTCCCATCCCTGGTCGAAACGGCCCTTGTACTTCTCCGACCATTCCTTCGGAACGTGATGTGGGGAATGACTGCAGCCGGTCGAGTAGTAGAGCATCCATGGCTTCTCGGAATCGTGCCCACGAACACCGTGCAACCAGTCGATCGCCTGATCGGTCATCGCCTCGGGGAAATAGAACGGCTTGCCCTCCCGCCCCTCCTGCACACCGATGAACTTCTGATTCTCCGCAATCATCGTGTCGAACTGACTCGCCTCCGGCGCCAGGAACCCCCAGTAATAATCGAACCCCCAGCCATTCGGCCAATGGGTGAACGGTCCCGCCGGTCCCTGCTCCTTCTCAGGCGTCAGATGCCACTTGCCGATCGCAGCGGTCGAATACCCGTTCTCCTTCAGCACCCTCGGGAACGGCGCAGCGTCCCTCGGCAGCATCGCGGAATAGCCCGGAAAGCCGCTCGACGCCTCCGGTATACCACCCATTCCGACTGCATGATGGTTACGGCCCGTCAACAGCGCCGCCCTCGTCGGCGAGCACATCGCCGTCACATGAAAACGGTTGTACCGCAACCCCTCGGCCGCGATCCGGTCGTAGTTCGGGGTGTCGATCGGTCCGCCAAAGGCCCCCGGATTGCCAAACCCCGCGTCGTCGATCAACACCACCAACACGTTCGGAGCCCCATCCGGCGGCCTCACATGGCCGATCCGGTCCCAGTCGGGCTTCGAACCGCCCAAGGTCTGATTCGCCACGCCGCTGAACGGCGGACGCCGTATCGGCAACGTCGTGCGGTCAACCGCGTCATCGCTCACGTGAAGCTCTCTCTCGTTGTGCTGGTTCGCATGCTCATCTTTGCTCGCCGGCCACGGCCGGTGACTCGCTCTCGACGTTGCTGACCAGGCGATCAGCCAATCCGATTGCGAACTCTCGAGCCTGCTCGACGTAGTCCGGCTGGAGGTTGGTCGGAGGGATCTTGACGCCGTGGTAGCGCTCGCGTTGCTCTCCCTTGCCCAGGTAGCTGATCAGCGACATGAACGATCGGAGCTGTCCGCCTACGTAGTTGAAGCGGATGCCGTCGAGCCACTCGCCCCCCTGTGCTGTTCCGAGCTTCCTCACTTCTTTCAGGTTGACGCTCCAATAGCGGCGACAGGTGACATACGCCGCGAACTGCTTGCCGGCCAGGATCCGGCCGGCCTCCTCGGACTTCAGGTACGAGCGAACCGGCATGGCGGTGGTGAACAGCCACGTGGGTGAGCCGAAGCAGATCAGGTCGTAGTCGCCTTGACGCGCCACTTCGGGAATGCGGATCTCCCCGGTCGCCCGGCGGGCCTGCGGAATCAGCATCCCAAGGACGTCTAGCCAGGGGTGCCGTAGGGGGAAGCGTGAGAAGCGCTCCGCATAGCGCTTGTCGGTGAACTCGATCAGTGCCTGTTGGACCTCGCAGCCTCGCTCGCGCAGCGCGCCGGCCATCGCCTCCACCACCCGAGGGTTCTGCTGCGTGTACGTGAAATAGACCAACAAGACTCGCGGTCTGCTACCACCAGCATTGATCGAGGACATCGACTGCTCCCGTCTACATCAGGATCTAAGGCGCGAGCCTGCGCACACTACCCCCACCGACGAGACGTCTCTTCATCCTGATTGGGTGATGAGGCCCCGCTTGAGCGCGATAGGTTGCGGCGCCACTGCCGCCTGATGCCGCACCAGCTAGAAGGATCGAGATTCCAATGGCTCCGCCGCCGAACCGCCAAGACGCGTCAGAAGACCGCGCCTGAGCGTGCTGCGAGGCATCCTCAACGCGGTTCCGGTTGCGCTGCTGATGACCGTGGCGGCAGCCTTGACGCTCGCCATCGTCCTGTTTGCAGTCTGGCTGACGCGGCGCTGGGTGCCCGCGACCCGAGAAGGTTTCCACGCTGAGATCTCCGCACCGATGCTCGGCGTCGTCGGGGCCCTGTTCGGCCTGCTCCTGGCGTTCGTGATCGTCATCGGCTATCAGAACTTTCTTGACGCCGATGCCAATATCAGCCAGGAGGCCGACGCGCTCGCGGCAATCGTTCGAGACAGCGAGGCGTTCCCCGCGCCCGGTGGTGCGAGTGTGCGTCACGCTGTCGGCGCCTACGTGCGGGTGGTCGTCGACGATGAGTGGCCACAGATGCACAATGCCGGTGCAGCGAGCCCGCTCGCGGAACTTAAGCTGGGAGACATCTCCTCGGCGCTCCGGATGGTCAAGCCGAGATCCTCCGGCGAGACGGCCTTCTACCAGGACGCGGTAGCGCAGCTGAACGTGGCAGTCACCGCCCGAGCGGACCGGCTTGAGAAGGCTGCGGGCGGCCTACCGAGCGACCTTGTCGATCTGATCCTCTTCAGCAGCCTTGTGATCATCGCGTACTCGGTCCTCGTCGGGTCGCCCAACTATTGGTTTCACGCGCTCGGACCGGCCGCGATCGCGATGGTCGTCGTGGTCTCATTGGTGGTGCTGCTTGACCTCGCCTATCCCTTCTCTGGGGTTCTCGCGGTCAGGCCAGACCACTTCAAGACCGGAGACCTGGCGCCGTTCTTCGCGTCGCGCTAGCGGCACAACCAGGGGATCACCGAAATCATGGCCTCGTTGATCAGCCGGCCGGCGGTTGCGTATGCGGCGTATTGTTGACCGGACCTGACGACTTTCCAAGCGAGCCGGCTCGATCGGCCAACAGAAGAGGCAACACGATGACAGACGCATCCCTAGACGAACTCGGTCCCGTTGACTACGTGGTCGTCGAGTTCCCGGCGGGCGTCAGCAACTTCACCGGCGAGATGGCGGGAGAGCTACTCGCGTTGGTCGATTCGGGAACGATCCGTGTGATCGACGCACTGATCCTCACCAAAGCCGATGACGGCTCCGTCGAGGCGATGGAGCTCTCCGACGTAGGTGAGCTCGGAGAGCTGCAGGCGATCGAAGCCCAGCTGGCAGAGCTGCTGGCCGAGGAGGACGTCGCGCACCTCGCCGCTGCGATGGACCCCGGAAGCACCGCCGGAGTACTGATTTGGGAGAACCTGTGGGCGGCGCCGTTCGCATCCGCCGCGCGGCGCTCGGGTGGTCAGCTGATCGCCAACGGGCGGATCCCGATCCAGGCGATCATCGCATCGATCGCAGCAGACGAAGCAGACACAACCGAAGGAGACTGAAATGCCGCTCAGGCCTGCACGCGTAGGAAGGGTCGGAGTGATCCGCGCGCCCGTGGCGAAGACCGCCGTCGTCGCCAGAGCCGTCACGCCGGGCCCGGCACCGGTCGCAAAGACCGCGGTCGTAGCCGCCGCCGTCACGCCCCGGCGACGTCGGCGGTTCTAGCCGCGCTCGGCGGCGGCTGCGCCATCGCCGTCGCGCCAGGGCGGTGTCGCCGTCAGCTGCGCGAGCCGCTCCGGCGTCATCAGCCGAGGGGATGACCGGTCGGCCGCTGCGACCGCCGCAATCCGGTCGTGCGATGGCGGCCGGCTCTGTCCGACAACCACAGTGTTTCCGAGGCGGTCGCCGAGCGCCCATACGTGTGGGAAGGCGCCCGACACACCGGCGGTGATCGCCCGCAGCTCACGCGCGATGCGATCGTCGACGACGTTCACGAGCACGACCGGTGCCACACGTGCAACGTCGGTCAGCGCCTCGATCGTGACGAGATGCCTGGGCACGCGCGGGCCGATGAACGCGTCGATCACGACCGCCTCCCAGCTCCCATCGGCCTGGGACGCGATGAACGCGCGCCCGTCGGCGTGGCGCACGTGCAAGCCGGGAGCCCGGCGTAGCCCGAGGTGTGCGCGGGCGAACGCGATCACGTCTGCGTCGAGCTCACAGACCTCCTGGCGCCCGTCTGGATCCTCAGCGGCCAGCGCGCGCGCAAGTGTGCAAGCGCCGCCGCCGACGTGCACGATCCTCCGCGCGTGGGCGGCGCGCAACGCGAGCCGCAGCCAACGCACGTAGCCAAACTCAAGGTGCGCGGGGTCGGCGAGATCGATATAGGAGGCGTCCATACCGCCGGCGCGCAATAGCCGTCCGGACGGGCGGCGCGGGTCGCGCTCGACGGCAAGGTCACCGTGCTGGGCGATCAGAGGCGGGAGAGAGCGTTTCCGGGACATTCGATTGGTGAAGCACGAGCCTCGCGAGCTGGAGCTTGCCACGCCAGAGGGCCCCCAACCTGGACCGGTGCATTACAGGTAGCGTTCCGTGCATGGAAGATGAGCAGATCAAGAACGAGAAGGCCGCCGCGAAGGTGGCCCACGAGCCGCCCGCCGGGGCGCAGACGTCCGCCACCTGGACGGCGGCGGACGTGTCGATCGATTACACCGCGAGCGCAGACTGGATCGTCCTTCGCACAAAGGAGAAGCCGGCGGCGGAGATCTTCTCCGTCTCCTACGTCGCCGACCGCGATGGCGACCGCCCGGTGAGCTTTGTCTTCAACGGCGGCCCGGGCGCGTCGTCGGCGTACCTGCACATGGGCGCAGTCGGGCCGCTTCGGGTGGCATTCCCGGCCGACGGCACACTTCCGCAAATGCCGCCTCGTCTCGTCTCGAACGAGGAGTCGTGGCTCGCCTTCACTGATCTCGTGTTCGTCGACCCGGTCGGCACCGGTTTCAGCCGCGTCATCGAGGACGAAGGCAAGAACGACCAGGATCCAAAGAAACCAGAGAATGGCGACGACGGCGGCCGGCGGGAATACTTCGGCTACAAGCGCGATCTCGAGTCGCTGTGCGAGTTCATGGGTCGGTGGCTCTCTGCCCACGGCCGGTGGGGCTCGCCGGTGTTCATTGTCGGCGAGAGCTACGGCGGTTATCGCGTCGGCCGACTTGTCCGCATGTTGCAGGAGACCACGGGTATCGGACTCAGCGGCGCGGTTCTGATCTCCCCGGCGCTCGAGTTCGCTTCGCTCTCGCCGACCGACTATGACGTGTTGGGATGGGTCGACCTCGTGCCGACGATGGCGATCGCGGCTGCGCATCACGGGCGCTCGCGGGTGTTCGCAGCCAGCACACCGCAGGCGGAGGTTCTGCAAGAGGCGGAGGGATTTGCCACCGGTGAGTACGTCAGCCTGCTGACGCGTGGCGCGTCGATGCCCGCAGTCGAACGCAAGCGGATCCTCGGACGCCTCGCCGACCTCATTGGCCTGCCGGCCGACATGGTCGCCCGGGCTGAGGGCCGCATCACGATCGGGATGTTCACGCGCGAACTGCTCCGCGATCAACGCAAGGTGCTCGGCTTGTACGACGCGACGATCACTGCGACCGACCCATTCCCCGATCGGGAGGCGTTCGCCGGACCCGACCCGACGCTCGCGGGCATCGGTCCCGCGTACACAACCGCGATCAATCGCCAGCTCCGATCGGAGATCGGCGTAGAGACCGATCGTGAGTACGTCGTGTTGAGCTACGAGGTGAACGAGTTATGGCGCAACGACGCGCCCCAGCACTTTTTCACGCCGCCCGTTGGCGCCACCGACGACTTCCGCTACGGAATGTCGCTCAACCCACACATGAAGGCTTTCATCACGCACGGCCGCTTCGACCTCGTGACGCCGTACTACGCGAGCGATCGGCTGCGGAACCTGATGCGACTCGACTCGGAGATGGCCAGCCGGCTGACCGTCCGCCATTTCGGCGGCGGACACATGTTCTACGCCTGGGAGGACAGCAGGCGCGAGTTCACGGCCGCGATCGCCGCCTTTGTCGCCGATGCGGCTGCGAGGACGTAGCCCGCAAGTTCGTGTATCAGCCGCAGGCTCTGCGGTTCTGATGTGATGTTGTGTCCGTGCGTGGCTTTACCGTGTGTAAAGCGCTCCACGCTTTGATGCAGGGGCGGGGTCAACGCGCGTCCGGCGTTGACGCCACGCGACGCCCTCCATGACTTCACCGATCGACGCGCTGGCACCACCGCCCCGGCGGCGATTCATCTGGCGGACGCTGCTCGGCTGCCTGATCGTGCTGCTCGCTGGCGCGGGTGCGTCGGCCGTGGCGGTGCTTGAGCAGGTCCACACGTTCGTTCAGGACATCAGCGTCAACAAGCCGCTCAAGGTCGATTCGAAGGTGCTCGCGCACTCTTCCTTCGGCCGTCCAGAGACGCTGCTGATGGTCGGCGACGACACGCGCTCGGTGTTCAAGGACTACAACGCCTACGTCCCCAACCTGGCCAACGAGATGCTGCTTGTCCGGATCGATCCAAGCAAGCCATGGATCTCGATGATGTCGATCCCGCGCGAGCTCTGGGTAAACATCACGGAGCCCGACGGTGTGAGCTACACGAACCGGCTCAACTCGGCCTACACGTTCGGGACGACGACGCTCCTGCGGACGATTAAGCAGGTCACGGGGCTCTCGGTCAACCACGTGATCGCGACCACATTCACCCAGTTCGAGCGCGCGATCAACACGCTCGGTTGCGTGTACGACACGATCGATGAGCGCTACTACCACAACAACGCCGACGGTGGGGATCAGTACCAGAACGTCGATCTGCAGCCCGGATATCAGTGCCTCAACGGCAGCGAGGCCGAGCAGTTCGTCTCCTACCGCCATACCGACACCTCGCAGGTCCGTGACGCCCGCGACCAGAGCTTTCTGATCGCCGTCAAGCACCAGTACGGCCCGCAGCTGGCCGGCAACCTCGGCATGTTCGAGAAGGTCTTCGGCAGGACGGTCCAGACCGACGCGGGGCTGCGCAGCCCGACCGAGATCCTGAACCTGGCGAATCTGTTCATCAGTGCGGAGAGCCTGCGGGTGCGCCAGGTCCCGTTTCAGACGCTCCCGTGCACCGATACGTGCCCGTATGGCGATCTCACCGCCACCCCGTCGCAGATTCAGGACAGTGTCCACAACTTCCTGTTCGGCGGCGACACCACCCCGACGCGCCAGGTCGCCGCGATCAGCCACAGGGTTCGGCGTCCCGGCGCGCTCAACCACCTGCCGCTGACGCCGACGTTGGCATCCAACGTCGGCGCCGAGAAGGCCACTGCGGCGAAGCTCCAGTTCACCGCCGAGTTCCCGAAGGTCCAGGACCTGGCAGGGAGCGCGATCCCGGTAGCCCGGCAGTGCAGTCAGGTTGTCCAGGCTTGCGTCCGCAGGTACCTGATCCACGCCCCGGACGGCGACACCTATCCGATCTATGTCGAGGTGTTCTCCAACGGCGACCTCGGCCAGTTCTACGACGTGCAGGGAACAACCTGGACGGACGCACCGCTATTCGCTGACCCCGATCAGACGATTCGCGTCGGCAGGCGGACGTACGACCTCTTCTACGACACCAACCACCTCGAGGAGATCGCTTGGAGGGAGTACGGAGCGGTCTACTGGGTCCACAACACGCTCACCGACGCCGTCGGCAACGGCGAGCTGTTGGCCATTGCCGAACAGACCGCGCCCGTCACCGCCGTCCGAAACACGCCCAGGCAGCTGACGCTGAAAGCCTTCTCGGTCCCGACCCGCGTGGTCCCGACGATCCAGGCGCCGCTTCTCCGGTCGGTCGGCCGTGTCGGCGGACTCGTCGCGCTTATCCTGCTGCCGCTGGGTCTGCTGACCGTGTTGATCAACCACAGGCGAATCCGCGGCCAGCGCGCCGAGCTTCTAACCGTGGTCGCGCGGACGGCCGTGCTGAAGACGGAACTGGCGAGCGTGTCTGCCGGCTACGGGCAGCTCGTCACGCCGGGAGCCGCGGCCCACGGGACACCCCGGCCGGGGGACGCGTGGTTCGCAGGAGCGGCGCCGCTTCCGACTGAGCGCTCTCGATCACGCCGGGCGTGGGCTCACGTCGCGATCGGGCTCGCGCTCGTCACCGCAGGTGTGGCTGCAGGGGTTTACCTCACGTTCGATTCAGGCGCGCCCGGCCATGTCAGCGAGCCGCGGATCGAACCGCCGCCCACAGCTGCGGTGGCGGTCCTGAATGCCGGCAGCACGGTGCACGCCGCCCACCGCCTCGCCATATACCTCGCGCGGGACCGCGTGCACGTCGTCGGGATCGGCAACCTGGGAGCCGCCGCACCGGCCGCGTTCGAGGTCCAGTACACACCCGGCGATGCGACACAGGCGCGACTGCTGGCAGGACTCCTGAAGGCACAGCACCCGCGCGTCGCGCCGATCGACCCAGCCGCCGCGCAAGCCGCCGGCACCGAGCCGAGACTGATCGTCGTGATTCCGTGAGGGTAGGTGATGCGCCTTACGAGGCAGGCGCCCGAGCACCTCTCGAAAGCGGCTTCGGGTGCGCTCTACGTCGCAGACGGCGGATCGGGCCGGACGATCACGGTATCGGCTATGGGAACGATCTCGGTGACGGGGAGATCGGCCCGTGACGCATGCTCGCGGATCTTCTCCGGGCTCGATGCCTCGTAGATGCACACGGTCCCGAGCTGCCCCGAGTCCTCCGCGAGCACATACGAGCGAATCCAGCGGATGTCCGAGGGCATCTCGCTGTCCCCAACGGCGGTCGAGCGCGCCGCCGCCTCCTGGAGATCGCCAGGACTGGCCCAGCCCTCGCGACGGATGATCGCGTACAGATTCATCACGGTCCTCCCTTGCGTAGCGGACTCCGGTCGTGCGCGAGCCTATACGTTTGCGCCGGTGCCGACCACAACCGTGGTGTGCCGCGCGCTCAGCCTGATGTAACGCGCCGCGGGGAGCGGCAACGTATGCAGTGATGAGCCCAGATTCCGATGCGGCCGTGCTGAGGCGTTCGATCGACCAGCCGGACTGCTTCGCGTTGCTGTTTGACCGCCATTTCGCCGAGGTGCACCGGTACCTGCGTCGCAGGTTGGGCGATGAGTTGGCAGTCGAATTGGCAGCGGAGACGTTTCTGCAGGCGTTTCGCTCGCGGCGGCGGTTCACCGGCGGGGAGGCATCGGTGCTCGCCTGGCTTTACGGTATCGCCACCAATCTAGTGCGGATGAATTACCGCACGGAGGAGCGGAGGCTGCGTGCTTACGCCAGGGCTGCGGCCGGCCTGAGCGGATACGAGCCTGCGATCGCGGTCGAGGACCGGCTCGACGCCGAGGCGCTCGGCCCGGCGCTGGCGGTGGCGCTCGCAGGTCTCTCCCCTTCCCTGCGCGAGGTGCTCGTTCTGCATGCCTGGGCCGAGCTCTCGCACGAGGAGATCGCCGCGGCACTCAGTTGTTCGAGCGCGGCCGTGCGCACCCGCCTGAGCCGCGCCCGCAACCAGCTTGCTGCCCGCCTCGGCGAGCCGATCATGACAGAGGTGAAGGAGCGATGAACGAACTCGATGAAATGCTTGTGCGCCTCGGCGATGCGCTCGACGATGGTCTCAACGCGGCCGCCCCTCGCGCGGCTGACCAGGCACGTGTGAGGCTGTTCGCCTCGATCGAGAGCGAGTCACGCAACGACGTTGTGCGTGGGCGCCGCGGGTCTCGGCGCCCGGGCGGCTACGGCCGTTGGTTCGGCGTGCTCGCGATCGGACTGAGCTTGGCTGTATCGCTCGTGGTGCTCGCCGTCGCGCTAGGCACCCGCGGGCACCGCGCCGTGGCCGGCGCGTCGGTGCCGACCGTGCTGCCCTTCGGGAGCATCCTGAACCCGTCGGGCCCGACCGGCGTGATCGCCTCAAGCGTCCAGCTTGCAGCGGTCGTCCCGGACCCCGAGGACAGCGGTCCTGCGTGGGGGATCAAGACCTACCGTGTGAAGGGCCAGGAGACGTGCTTCCAGGTCGGCCGTGAGCAGTCCGGGCGGATCGGCGCGGTCGGCGCCTACGGCTCGTTCGACGACGACGGCCGCTTTCATCCGTTCACGTTCGCAGACGTCGGCTTCGGGACCTGCGTGCCGAACGACGCCGATCAGCACGCGTTCGACAACGTCGCCTACGCCAACGCTCCAGCGAGTGCCTCCGGCGAGCCGTGCCAGACCTTCGCCCGCGGCCGCCCCCCGCACCTACCTGCGCGGGTGAGCGCGCGGCTGAGATCCCTGAGCCAGGTCGCCGACTGCGAACCGCGAAACCAGCGACTGGTTGCCTTCGGGCTGCTCGGGCCCGACGCCACATCGGTCACGTATCGCACCGCCCACGGCACGGCCACGACGCGCACCCATGGCCCGGACGGTGCGTACCTGATCGTCGAGCCCGTCGACGAGGCGATCTGCGGCACCCAATGCGGATACTCGGGCGGAGGCGTCGGCACCGCGATGAGCCTCCCGATCGGCCTGATCGCGACGATCACATACCGCGACGCACGCCCCTGCCACGGCCCGCCGCTGACCGACGACGGCCTGACGCTGCTGCGCTTCGACCACTGCCGCGATGTCGGCTACGTTGCGCGGCGCCACCCCAACGTGACAGAGGCCGACGTCGCCTCGCCCGTCCACGTCGAGCCGATACCGGCGCGTTATTACTGCATCCACAAGGGGATCTATCGGCCGAACGTGCTGCGCATCCCCTGCGACGGGCGCGTCCCTAACGGCTACTTCCGGCTCACCGGCGGCGCCCCCCAACTGATGGCCTACATCAGCTGGACGGCGCGACAGCCAGTCACGAACATCAATGACAGCACCTACTCAATCCAGGTCACCAACCCACGCCGCTGCGGCGGCGGCGGACAAGGCCAAAGCAGCACCCAAAGCCTAATCCGTGCCGGGACCCGAATCACCCGCGACGTCGAAGTCTCAAGCAGCTGCGCCGGCACCTATCAGGGCACAGTCGTCTACGAGCCGAGCCTCGGCCCGGCCGGCCAGGCAGGCACTGGCCTGCCCGACCCGGGCGCGCCGGGCGCATATCTCGTCGGGCGGTTCTCGATCGTCGTGCGGTGATCAGCCTCTCACCATGCCCGGTCCGGGCGATTCGCGCGCTCCCGTGCGATACGAGGAGTTGCGGCCTGACGGTCGCACACGCGATCATGCCTTCATCGCGCGTTCTCGCTTCCTCGCTGTGATCGTGCTTGTCGTCGCCGTCGGCGGATTCAGCACAGCTTCGGCCGGGGCACACAGGACCGCTGATGCCGCGGTGCTCGGGCCGGCGCGAGCGGAGCAGCCACTGCAGCTCGTTATACCGCTCGTCGCCAGCGAGGCGGCGCTCGAGCGCTTCGCGGTCACGGTGGCGACCCCCGAGTGGCTCTGCCGGCGCTCCCGCGACCGACAGGTACAACCCCGAGTCCCTGACCCCAGCGACGGTGGCCAGCATCTCGCCGACCTCGCTGCCGCCGTAGGCGGCGGATCCAAGCAGGATCTCCGTCGTGAACTCGAAGTCCTCGTGCTTGACGAAGCGACCGTGGTGGATGCCATCAGCGAATCTTCGCAAGCGCGCTGAGACGCTGGACAGAGGCGGTCGCGACAACGTCAGCGCCCGGACTGCCCGACCTCGAGCTCGCGGATCCGGTCGATGAGCTCGCAGACGAGGACCGCGCCAGCGAAGTTGAGTCCAAGGTCGTTTCGTAAGCGTTCCGCCCGCGCGACACGTGCGGCGCAGCGCGAGTCAAACCGGGGCGCATCAACCGATTCCGGGTGCGGATCGAACAGGCCAAACTGCAGATAACGGCGGACGAGAGAGACCCGCACCCCGGCCTGCCGAGCGACGACGGTCAATTCCACCAGCTCTTCACTGCTCACTGGACACCTCCCGAGGCGAGCTCTCCGCCAGCTGTTCGTAGAGCTCGCGTTCGCGATCAGATAGCTGTTTGGGAACGGTGATCTTGACAACCGCGTGGAGATCGCCACGTCCGCCGCCGGTGTTCGGAAGCCCACGCCCGCGCAGCCGCAAGCGCCGGCCGCTGGAGGAGCCGGCAGGCACCCGAACCTGAGCGGTACCGGTCAGCGTCTGGACCGGGACCTTCGCTCCGAGAGCAGCCTCCCAGGCCATCACCGGAAGGTCGACGTCGAGATCGGCATCGCCGCGGCGGCGGAAGTGCGGGTGCGGCTTCAGCGCGATCCGGAGATACAGATCTCCGGACGGACCGCCATCGCGGCCCGCGCCCCCTTTCCCGGCGAGGCGGATCAGCTGTCCGTCACGCACACCGGCGGGAAAATTGACGTTGATCTCATGATGATCCAACGTCAGCCGCCGGCGTCCGCCCCCCAAGGCGTCCTCCAGCGACAACTCCAGACGCGCCTCGCGGTCATAGCCGCGTGCGGGCCCGCCCGACCCGCCAGGACCGGCGGCATGGCCTCCGAACAGTCGCTCAAAGAGATCGTCGCTGAACTGCACCCTGGTGTCGTCACCGCCGAACCCCTCGTGCGCGAAGAACTCTTCGAAATTCGCGTCCGGCGTCTTCTGCTCCTGTACTCGCCAGTTGGCGCCTAACCGGTCATAGCGCCCGCGCTTGTCAGGATCGGACAACACCTCGTACGCCTCGCCCAGCTCCTTGAAACGGTCCTCAGCGTCGGTATCGGAGTTCAGATCGGGGTGATACTTGCGGGCCAGCTTGCGGTAGGCGCGTCGGATCGTGTCCTGATCCGCGTCGCTTGGAACCCCAAGCACCTCGTAGTAATCCGTGTAAGCCAGCGCCATCAGCGACTAATCCTCGCCGAAACGAGCGCCAAATGCTCCGGGGCGGTTACGTCAGGCCCACCGAAGAACAGCGGCGGATCCCGGAACGCTCGTACTCCCCCAGCCTTCGGCCCTCCGGCATCCTTCGGGCGCATCGCATCAGATGTCAGCCGAGCGCTGCGGCTTCGACCCCCGGCGAGGGCTCGATCTCAGGCAGGCGGATCATGCGGAAGGAGTTGAACAGCCCCAGCAGCCCGGCGAGGATCGGGATCAGCAGCGCCACCTGCAGCGCAATGTTCGTCGCGTGGGTGTTGATCTTCAGAATCTCCGCCTGGACCGCTGGCGGTTCGTCTGCGACGAGCTTCTCGAGCTGAGTGTTGCTCACGACCTCCGCGTCGTGCTCCATCGTCTGTGAGATCTGCTGCTTCTGGGAGGACGGGATCACGGAGCTGGCGTTGACCATGCTTGGTGAACGCCAGCGAGAGGGTCGCGAGCAGGATCCCGCCCGCCATTGCCAGCCCGAACGACAGTCCGAACGAGCCGGCCGCCGAGTTGACTCCCGCTGCCTCGCTGACCCGCTCCTCGTCGATCGGGGCGAGCGTGTAGTTGTTGAGTTGGGAGACGAGCAGACCGAGCCCCGCCCCCGCGATCATCAGCGGGACGACCAGGTACCAGCCCGAGGTCGCTCTTGGAACGATCGGGATCAGCAACGCCATCCCGACCGTGCTCAGCGCGAACCCGATCCGGATGACGCTCGCGGACCGTCGTCGTTTGTGGCTTCGTCCGGCGAGGATCGCCGCAGCGAACATCGTCAGTGAAAGCGGGGCCAGGGACAGCCCGGTCTGCATCGCGGTGTACTCCAGCTTGATCTGCAGGAAGATCGGCAGCGCGATCATCGCGCCGCCGAGCGTGATGTTCTGCAGTGTCTGCGCGGAGATCCCGACCCGGAAGTGGGGCAGCCGGAACAGCTCCGGGTCGAGCACGGTGACCTTGCCCTCACGGTGGCGTCGCACGAGCCAGCGGGCGAACGCGAACAGCGCCAGCCCGCCCGAGCGCGATCAGCAGGACGACGTAGTCGCCTCCCTCCTGCCACACCAGGATGCCCAGCACCACACCGCCCATACCCAGGACCGAGAGGATCGATCCGACGATGTCGACGTGCCGGTCGCCGGTGTACGGCACGTCCTTGACGAGCCCGATCTGCGAGAGGACGATCGCGATCACGATCAGCTCGAGCAGGAACCCGACGCGCCAGGACAGATAGGTCGTCAGGAAGCCCCCCAGAAGCGGCCCGACCGCCGCCGCGATCGCGGCCGCCGCTCCAACCAGCGCGTAGGTCTTCTTCTGGGCGGCGCCCTCGAAGTTGCCGTGGATCAGTGACTGCATCGCGGGCAGCAGCAGCGAGGCGCCAAGGCCACCGATGATCGCCCAGAAGATCACGATCGCCGTGATGCTCTGCGCCAACGTCATCGCCAGCGCCCCGACCGCGTAACCCAACAGGCCCAGCACGTACGCCCGCTTGCGGCCGATCAGATCCCCAACCTTGCTGTTGATCAAGATGAACGACGCCGACACGAGCGCCTCGAGCGCGATCGCGGACTGAACCGCGCTGACCGTCGTCCCGAGATCGTGAACGACCTTCGAGATCGACACGTTCATCAGTGACGTGTCCACCACCAGCACGAACATCGCCATCGCCAACAGCAGCGACAGGCGCGTGCTCCCCTGCGCCGCGTCGGAGGCGTCTGCGGCCGCGTCAACCCCCACGGGTCGCCACCCGTCGCGCTAGAGAACGCAAGTACCCGGGATTGTTCGATGAGGCCGGCAGCGAGCGAACACCGATGGGCTCCGGTCAGTACCTCGAAGGGATGTACAGGCGTGAGTGGTCGGGCTCGCTGTAGCCGCTTGGCTTCTGCCGAGCCGGAAGCTTGACCGCTTCACGCGGCGGTGATTCGTACGGGATCTGGTCGAGTATGTGGCTGATGATGTTGAGCCGTGCGCGTTTCTTGTTGTTGGAGTCGGCGAGATACCAGGGGGCGAACTCGGTGTTGGTGGCGGCGAGCATGTCGTCCCGTGCTTCGGAGTATTCATACCAGCGGCTGTAGGACTTGAGGTCCATCGGTGAGAGCTTCCAAACCTTGCGCGGGTCGTTGATCCGCGATTCGATCCGCCGCGTCTGCTCATCCTGCCCAACTTCGAGCCAGTACTTCAGCAGGATGATCCCCGCGTCAACCATCGCCCGCTCGACGAGCGGCGTCATGTCGCAAGAAAGCGAAACACCTCGTCCTCGTGAACAGAAACCCATCACCCGCTCAACTCCGGCGCGGTTGTACCAGCTGCGGTCGAAGATGACGACCTCGCCGGCCGCTGGGAGGTGCGGCAGATACCGCTGGATGTACATCTGGCTCTTCTCGCGCTCGGTCGGCGTCGGGAGCGCGACCACCCTGAACACGCGAGGGCTCACACGCTCGGTGATTCGCTTGATCACCCCACCCTTCCCGGCGGTGTCACGGCCCTCGAACACGATGCATACCTTGAGTCCGGCGTCCACGACCCACTCCTGAAGCCGAACCAGCTCGCCTTGAAGGCGAGCGAGCTCCTTCTCATACCGCTTACGGCCGAGCTTCTCGACACTGTGCTCGTGGCCTTTCAGATTCCGCTCGCTCATTTGACGACTCCAATAGTGTGGCGCCCGTGATCTTCACCGTCGCTCGATGGCTCGCTCGGAGCCCCGGCTGCCGGGTATCCGTACTCAACCACATCGGCCAGGCAGAAGCGACTGCGTCAGAGCCCGTGATGGCGATGGTGAATCGATGAAAGCACTGCGTTCGATCCCTGGGGTGGACGCACTAACGAGCTACCGGGTCTCATGGTTGCGCAGTGATCTGATCGCCGGGATCGTGCTGACGACGCTGCTTGTCCCGCAGGGGATGGCATACGCGGAGCTCGCCGGCCTACCGGCGATCACCGGGCTCTACACATCGATCCTGTGTCTGGTCGGTTATGCGTTGTTCGGGCCCTCGCGGATTCTGGTGCTCGGCCCGGATTCCTCGCTCGGGCCGATGATCGCCGCGACGATCCTTCCGATCATCGGGGCTGACGGCAGCCCTGCGCGGGCAATCGCGCTGGCGTCGATGCTCGCGCTGATCGTCGGCGCGATCATGATCGGCGCCGGCACCGCCAAGCTCGGGTTCGTCGCCGACCTGCTTTCAAAGCCGACGCAGATCGGCTACATGAACGGCCTCGCGGTGACGATCCTCGTTGGGCAACTCCCGAAGCTCTGTGGGTTCTCGATCGATGCCGACGGCTTGATCGACGAGGCCCGCGGGTTCGTGCACGGGCTCACCAACGGCGAAGCGGTCGGTGCTGCCGTCGCGGTCGGCGCGTTCAGCCTTGTCGTGATTCTCGCCCTCGGGCGTTGGCTGCCTCGGGTCCCGGCGATCCTCGTTGCTGTCGTCGCCGCGATCGCCGCGACGAGCGTGTTCAACCTGGCCGAGCATGGTGTGTCGCTCGTCGGAACGCTCCCCAAGGGTTTCCCGCCTCTGACCTGGCCAGGCCCGATCTCCGATCTGCCGCTGCTGATCGCCGGCGCTCTCGGGATCGCGCTCGTCGCCCTGACCGACACGATCTCGACTGCTTCCTCCTTCGCCGCACGCACCGGCCAGGAGATCGACGGGAACGGTGAGATGATCGGGATCGGCGCCGCCAACATTGCCGCCGGGTTCTTCCAGGGCTTCCCGGTCAGCACCAGCGGCTCGCGGACAGCCGTCGCCGAGCAGTCGGGAGCCAAGACACAGCTGACGGGCATCGTCGGGGCTGCGGCGATCATCCTGATGCTGGTGCTCGTTCCGGGACTGCTACGAAATCTCCCGAACCCGACGCTCGCCGCCGTCGTGATCGCCGCATCGCTATCGCTCGCCGACGTGCCCGGAACCGTCCGTCTGTGGCATCAGCGACGCGCGGAGTTCCTCCTGTCGATGACCGCCTTCCTCGGTGTCGCGCTGCTGGGCGTACTCGCCGGGATCGCGGTTGCAGTCGCCCTGTCGATCCTCAACGTGTTCCGCCGCGCGTGGTGGCCCTACCAGACAACGCTGGGTCGGGTACCGGAGATGCGAGGGCTCCACGATCACCGCCTCCATCCTGAGGCCGAGCAACTCCCAGGCCTCGTGATCTTCCGGTTCGACGGACCGCTGTTCTTCGCGAACGCGAGAACGTTCCGAGACCAGATACGGAGGCTCGCCACCACCGAACCGAAGCCGCAGTGGATCATGATCGCCGCCGAACCGATCACCGACATCGACACGACCGCCGCCGACATGCTCACAGAACTCGACGCGGAGCTCAACGCCGCGGGGACCTTTCTCGTGTTCGCCGAGCTCAAGGATCCCGTCCGCGCGAAACTCGAGCGCTACGAGCTGATCGGACCCCTCGACCCTGCCCACTTCTTCCCGACCCTCGACGCGGGAATCGAGAGCTTCCGTCGCCAAACCGGCGCCGATTGGACAACGACACCAGACGTGACCCCGGCCCGTCATCAGAAGGAGTAGCCGAGATGAGCGCGACCAACACGAAGTCGACCGGCGAGCGTGGCATCGCCGCACAAAGCACCGCCCGTGGATCCCACCGCAACGGCAAGATTCCGCACTTCGCGGTGGCCGAGCGCGCTGCGCGGGGCAAAGCCGTGCGGGCTGAGGTCCCGCGCGCTGTGCACGGCGAATGGTCGGCTCCGACTTCTCGTCGTGACCCAGTCGAGCTTCTCGAAGATCAAGCAGCCTCACGCGTGCCCGAGCTGGTTCCGATCCGCTACGGACGGATGCTCGTGTCACCGTTCACGTTCTATCGAGGTGCGGCCTATCTGATGGCGGCCGATCTCGCGGGCTCCCAGCGCACCGGTCTACATGCGCAGCTCTGCGGCGATGCGCACCTGTCGAACTTCGGTGGGTTCGCATCCCCCGATCGGCGGCTGGTGTTCGATCTCAACGACTTCGACGAAACCTTGCCCGGACCGTTCGAGTGGGATCTCAAACGACTCGTCGCGAGTTTCGCCGTCGCCGGACGCGACCTCGAGTTCACCAGAAAGCAGCGCCGCGAGGTCAACATGGCGGTGACCCGCGCGTACCGGGAGGCGATGCGAGACCTCGCGTCGATGAACACGTTCGATCTCTGGTATTCGCGAGTCGACGCCGAGGCACTGATCGCACAATTCCAGAACACAGCGAGCGCCCAGCGCCGAAAGCTGATGGAGAAGAACCTCGCGAAGACACGCACCAAGGACAGCCTGCGCGCGTTCAGCAAACTCACAGCGATCGTCGACGGCGAACCGCGGATCATCGGCGACCCGCCGCTGATCGTGCCGGTCGAGGATCTGGCCGAGGGTCGAGACGTCGAGGAGTTCGCGCGGGCTGTGAACCGCGGCTACCGGCGCACACTGCAGGGTGATCGCAAACACCTGCTTGAGCGTTTCCGCTACGTGCACGCGGCACGCAAGGTCGTCGGCGTCGGCAGCGTCGGCACCCGCGCGTGGATCATGCTGATGGTCGGCCGCGACAACGACGATCCGTTGTTCCTGCAACTCAAGGAGGCCCAAGCCTCGGTGCTGGAGCCGTTCCTTGGCAAGAGCCAGTACGCCAACCACGGCCAACGGGTCGTCGAAGGGCAACGACTCATGCAAGCGGCCAGCGACATCATGCTCGGCTGGCACCGCGTCACCGGCATCGACAACATCAAGCGCGACTTCTACTTCCGCCAACTATGGGACGAAAAAGGCTCAGTCATTATCGAAGGCATGAAACCCAGAGAGCTGAGCGCCTATGGCGACATCTGCGGCCGAACGCTCGCCCGCGCCCACGCGCGCTCCGGCGACGCCGTGATGATCACCTCCTACATCGGGACGAGCGACGCGCTCGACCAGGCACTCGCCGACTTCGCTGAGCTCTACGCCGACCAAAACGAACTCGACTACGCCGCCCTCACAACTGCGGTCAAGACCGGACGCGTCAAAGCAAACCCAGAGCTCTAGCGCCAACCGGGCCGTGAGTACCGCTAACGGGATTCGAACCCGGCACGGTCACGGTACCGTGTGGTCGCTCCCAGTGTTTCCGGGAGATCAGCCCCATCAGTGGTACACCGCGTGACGAAAATTGGAGTCCAAATTGGCGTCCGTCACCCCGAGCGCCCCGTCAAGCGCTCCGCCTCGCGGGCGCCCGGCATGTAATCGGCGTAGATCTGCGTCGTTTGCGCGTCGAGGTGGCCCATCCGTTCCTGCAGGCCAGTCGGTGGGGCTGAGGCAGGCTGGCTGTCACCCGCTTCGGACTGCTGCCGCGACATCAGAGGCCTTGCGGAACAGCCGCGCCGGTCGGCTTGGAGCGGAGCGGAAGCCGTGATGCTCGTAGAAACGCCGGGCCGGTTCGTCGATCGCGTCGACGACAATCAACCTGCCCCCGACGATATCGATCGCATCTGTCGCTCTACCGAGCGCGTCGAGCAACAGGCTGGCTCCCAAGCCCTGGCCGTGGAGGCTTCGGTCGAGCGCGAGCCTGGCGAGCAAGATCGCGGGGATGCTGTGCGGGGAACCGTGGGCGAGCTTGGAAGGCAACTCGTCGCGGCGGACCTCATGCGGGCAAAGGCTGAAGTAGCCAATGACCACGTTTCCATCCGTCCACACGTAAGTGCGGGCGGTGCCCATCGCATCCGCAGTCAGTGCCGCGTTGCGAACCCAGTGATCGAGCGTCAAGTTGCCGCACGCGAACGCGGCCACCTCGTGCCTCGCCACAATCCGTTGCGAGACGTACATGACAACCGCGGGAACTCAGGCTCGCCGGAAGCGTGGCCGCTCTAGCTCACGCCGTGCGACTGCAGCGAGCTCGGGCATCGGCGCGGCCGGCTCGTCGAGGATCTCGAGCAGCCGGTCGAAATAGTCGCTCGGCACGAGTGTGTAGGCGTGCTCGGCGATCACCCGCTCGGCCTTCTCCGCAGCGGCGGCGACCACGAAGCCACTCATCGACGTGTGCTCGAGCGCGCTGGCATAACGGATCCGCTCGGCGCTGTCGGGGTCGATCCGCGCCTCGATGCGTTCGGTACGAGCAGTCATGCCGGACATTGTACGGAACTCGCGTGGCGAGTCAAACGGCGCGCCAAACGCCGATACGTCGTTGTGCAGGTGGCGATGATGTTGCCCCCTCCGCTGCGGCGCGTGGCGTCGTTGTGAAGGAGAGGCTGACCGGCGCGCACAGGGCGCACGCCCCTTAAGGACGACGAAGCCCCTTCTACCGTCTGCGGGGCCGTCGCTCATACCGCTACCGGGATTCGAAGCCAGCCCCCGAGGAGTGAGCTTAGCTTGATCTACCTGGAAATCGACCGGTTCTGGGTTCGTGGTGAACCGCTCTGAGGGGGACGATAACCGCCCTGGATCGGGGTCGACTGTGGCGCAACTGTGGCGCAGCAAGCTTCCCGCGATCGTGGCCAAGCACTCGCCCGTGGACGCCAACCCGCGTCATCGCCTCGTCGCCATTGCACTAGCGAATCTGAAACGAGGTCGAGGATAAGAGCGCTCGCCCCGGTTCATCGGCCTCTCAGTGATTGCGAGGTCGACTACCGGACCCCGGCGTCGTCGAGTCGGCGGAGGAGCAGTGACGCGAGCGATAGGTGGTCGAGGCACTGGTCGGGCGTGTCGGTGACGCTATGGTCGTGCCCTCTCGGGTTGCGGATTGCCGACTGCGCGCCTGCGAAGATGTGACGGAAACCTCGCTGCTCATCGATCTCGGTGTCGGTGCTGAGCGCATTGATCTGAACCTTCGGTTTGTGCTCGTCGAGCGCGTTCATCATCAGCGCGAAGCCGACCGAGTTCGGGCCCTTCAGCTTGCTGATCCGCTTGACCTCGCCCTCGATGAACTTGAACGCCTCGAACGTCGCCTCAGCGTAGTAGCCGTCGTCAAAGAGCGCCCGGACCTTGGCGGGTAAGTCCGGGTGAATGTCTCGAACCTCGAAGGGATGCAGCTCGGACGGCGCCTCGCGCGGCTCCTCCGCCTCGGTGTATAGGTGCGCGCCTCGGACGAGAGCCTCGAAGCGGTCCAAGTCAGCCACCGCTATCGGTCGATCAGGTTCTTCCGGATGCTCGCGAAGATCGCGTCGTAGGTCTCCGGGGTGCCGGTCGCCGGAAGGTTGACCTCGATCCTGACGCTTAGCCCTAGGTCAGAAGAGGGCGGCTTCGGAGTGTGTACCTGTGGCGGCGGCTGCTGCTTCTTCTCCTGGGCGGTCTTCGCGGTGCCGCTCCCTTGCGTCGCCTTCGCGGGCGTCGTCTTCGCGGCCGAGGTCGTCTTCGCCCCGGAGCCTGCGCCAGCCTTGGCGGTCGGTCTCTTCACCTCTCCGTGGCCGGCGAGCGCGGCCAGGGTTAGGAAGGTCTGAGCCTGGCGACCGCCCACGAGTTCAGTCGTCTTATCCGTCACGCGGAACCATGTGCTCAAAGCTTCTTTCGTTTCGTTCCAAGGTTCCGCGCCGAAGTCACTGAACAGCTGCTCGTACGCGCTCAGCAGAACCTCGTTGAGGCCCTTCTCAAACGCGTCGTCGCCGCTAAAGAAGAACTCCGTCGCCGACTCGTTCCGCTTGCCGTCGTCGTCGATCACTCCGAGGAAGCGGAACGTGTTCAGGACGTACGACTCGTTCGCCGGGGCGATGTTGAACTTTTTGAGTGCCTCGGCGTCGAGAGTCTGCGGGAACGACTTGCGGAACTGGTCGAAGGCCTTGACGAGAGCGCCTTGCGACGAGACATATGGGTAATTGGGCACGATTCCCCTTTAGGTTCGGACGCGGAACGTACCAACCGGCCCCGACGAAACCGTCTGCAGCTACGTCATCGACCGGACGGATCGACTGCGTGAGGGCGACAGAGGCCGTACGACGAGCACGGGCGGCTCGACCCTTGACCTTTGCTGCCGCGTGACAATCGCTTTCCGCTCTCGAGCCTGCTCTTGGCTGGCGATCGCAACGGCGACTTCCCGTCGCTAGCCCGGCGGCGCCGGATCCTTAGCCGTGCCTCGGTAGCTCAGTACCCGCCGAGCCGCTGCACCGCAGACTTCCCGGCGTCGTCGCAGATCAGACGTCTCGGTCAGCCGCCGCCCGCATCGCTTCGGCGATGACGGACTTTCGGTGCGCGTCCGCGCCGCGCGGGTACGCCAGGCGCTGCTCGGCGAGGACGACGAGCGTCGAGCCTGTGTCGGGGTACTCGACGACGTCGGGGCGGTTGGTCGTGGAGACCACGAGATAGCGAACCGGCGCGTCGGAGCGATTGACCAAGCTGTGGGCACCTGTCTGACCGCGAGGGAATGCGATCAACGCGCCAGCCGACAGGAGCTGCGTCCCGTCCGGACCGCGCAGCGAAAGGGTTCCGGCGAGGACGAGTAGCAGCTCCTCGTTGCCATGGTGCACGTGCAACGGCGAGCCGACGGCGCCCGGGTCAAGCTCGTAGATACTGGCGCCGAGTTCCCGGGCCCCGGCCTGATCGCCCACGGGAGCGACGTGGCGTCCGGGGAATCTATCCGCCTCCCAGCTTGGCTGCGTGAAGTCAACGGGCATCGGACGACCGTAGCCGATCTCGCTGACGCCTCCGGTGCCCCGAAGGCGGGTCCGTCGGCGCAGACGACGAGCGCTTTCAGCAATTCGCGTAGATTTGCGCCCGCTTCTGCTTCGGCGACGAGGGGATGACGCGGGTCGGAGTCCACGGGCGAGTGCTTTGCCACTGCGTCGCCGACGCGGGACTCGCGGCGAAGCAGCTGCTTTCCGCGCGTTGCAGGGCACTGCTCCGCGCGGTGAGCAACGCTCGTCACCGAAGGAAAGCTGGGCTCTCGCGGCGCTGCTGGATCCGGCCGGATGCAGCAGCCTGATCACCGCTCGACAGGTAGCGTGAAACTTCTCCGTCTTCGTGGATTCAGAAGCGCGACCAGACTTCGCCTGAGGCTTCTGCTTCGAGCGACCAAGAAGCGATTCTGCAAGCACCTATGCGCGGATATGGCGAAAGTCACTGCGCGGTTGACGCGGCTTGAGATGCACATCCGTGTCAGCACAGTAACTCGCGACTGAGCTGCCTCTGTCGATGATCCAGCGACAATGCAACTCAGCAGCCTACGCCCTCCTATCGCCTGGTCCCTGTCGAGTCAGAGTTCTCGGCCAGCGAGTCCGACCCGGCGCCTTGCCCGAGCGGCGATCGCCCAATTGACTGGCTACTCCGACGCGTTTGTGGGATGATCGCAGGCGGCGAATGAACGCCGAGGCCAGTCAGGAGAAGGTTCGCGTCGGGCTGTTGGGCGTCGGCCTGATGGGTTCCGCCATGGCCCATCGGCTTCTCGACCAGGGCATCGCGGTGATCGCGTGGGACCGCAACGCTGAGCATGTTCGTGATCTCGAGCGCCGTGGTGGCGAGCCGGCCGAAGAGCCGAGCGAGGTGGTCCAGCGGCGCCGGGGTCGTGATCACGATGCTCCCCACCGCCGAGGTCATCCTCGATCTGGTCGAGCCGCTGCTCGACGATTGGCCCGAGGACACCATCTGGTTGCAGATGAGCAGCGTCGGGGCCGCCGAGGCAGACCAGCTGACGCAGGTGGCCGAGGCACACGCGGTCACGCTTGTCGATGCGCCCGTCTCGGGCAGCACCCATCCGGCCGAGGAGGGCGAGCTGACGATCCTGGCCTCCGGACCTGACTCCGCGCGCACCGCTGTCGAGCCGATCTTCGACGCGCTGGCGTCGCGGTGCTCTGGGTCGGGGAAGCCGGGATGGGCTCACGTCTGAAATTGGCCACCAACCATTGGATGATCACCATGGTCGCGGCGCTCGCAGAGTCGATGCACCTTTGCCAGGCGATGGGGCTCGATCAGCAGCAGTTCATCGCGCTGCTTGACGGCGGGCCGCTGGGCTCCGCCTATGCCCTTGCAGAAGCTCGACGAGATGCGGCGCCATCGATACCCGGCCGGCTTTCCCGTCCGGCTCGCCCTCAAGGACCTAGAGCTCGTCCGCGAGGTCGAGCAAAGCTCCCGAGCCACGATGCCGCTGCTGGACGCGGTTCTCGAGCGCTTCATCGACCGCGAGCCGGGACCTCGCCGACCAGGACCTCGCTGCGATCTATGAGCTTGACGGGCCTTAGCTCCCGCGGCTCGTGCAACGTTCAGCCTGCGCGAGCACCCCGAGCGCTGCGCTAGGTGCGATGATCGCGCCGCCGACGGTACGACACGAACGAGCGAACGAAGCTGGTGTTGAAGAACGTGTGCGTAGCCAGCCCAGCAGCAGGAGTTCGGCGGCGACGATCACGATCGCCGCGACGATGGCGGTCTGCGGCGATATCGCGATGCGCGTAGCCGAGTGCGCTCGCCTTGGTGAGCATCTCGTCGGCGACAGCCGCGGACGGGAGCGCGATGGCCAGCTCGTCGGCTGCCTCGCGAGGCGAGCCGGATGTCCTTGTGCATCAGCTCGACGTCGAACCAGGCCTCTCGGGGAGCTCGAGGAGGAGCGGAGCGCGCGCCCGCGAGAATCGGCGAGCCGATCGAGCTTGCGGCCATCACCTCGACCGCGAGCTCGCGAGTCGATGCCGCCGCGCTCGGCGAGCAGAACCCCTCGCTGAAGGCGAGCATCTGCGCGGCGAGGCTGATGTTGACCGCGAGCTTGAGCAGCGAGGCCCTGGCCGTTTGGTCCGATATGGCTGACCGTCTGACCGAGCTCGTGTAGCAGCGGCTCGACCGCCGCGAAAGCGCTTGCGCGTCGCCGCCGACCATGATCGCGAGCGTCCCGCTCTCGGCCTCGTGGACGCTGCCCGAGACGGGCGCGTCGAGCATCGCGCGCTCCGAGCGTGCGGGCCCGCTCGGCCAGCCCGGCGGCTTGCTTGCCGGACTTACGGTGCTCATGTCGACGTACCCAGCTTCCCGGCCGCCAGGCCGGCGAGTAGCCCGTCGGGGCCCGCCGGCGATCGCCTCGAGGGCCGCGTCGTCGGTGACCATGCTGAAGACGACCCTCGGCGGCGGCCGCGACCTCGCGCGGCGTTTCGCGCCAGATGGAGGCCGAGCTCGATCAGCGAGCTGGGCCTTGGCCTTGGTGCGGTTCCAGCCGTACACCTGGTGGCCGGCGGCGAGCAGCCGGCTGGCGACCCGGCTGCCCATCGCTCCCAGGCCGACGAACCCGATGCGTGCTCATGGCGAGCTCGCTCCTTCGATCTCGGCGACGTCCTCGTCGCTGAGCTCGAGGCCGCCGCGGCGAGGATCGGGTCGACCTGGTCGGGCCGGCGGAAGCCGACGATCGCGCCGTCGACGGCCGGGTTGCGCAGCGTCCAGGCGACCGCGACGGCGCCGGGGGTGGTCTCGTGGCGTTCGGCGACCGCCGTCAGGCGCGCGACGAGCGCGAGGTTGCGCGAGAGCTGCGGCTCGTGGAAGCGCGCGTCGTGCTTGCGCCAGTCGTCCTCGGGCAGCCGCTCGATCCGCTCGCGGGTCATGCCGCCGCTCAGCATCCCCGAGCCCATCGGCGAGTAGACGATCACGCCGATCCCGTTCGCGCTCGGCGAACGGCAGGATCTCCTGCTCGACCTCGCGCTCGATCAGCGAGTACTGGCGGCTGCAGCGTCTCCACGGGAGCGATCTGCTGGATCCGCTTCAGCTGCTCGACGTCGAAGTTGGAGACGCCGATGTGGCGCACGAGCCCCTGCTCCTTGAGCTCGGCGAGCGCCGCCCAGCCCTCCTCGATGTCCTGCGCCGGGATCGGCCAGTGGATCTGGTAGAGGTCGATCGCGTCGACGCCGAGCCGCTCGAGGCTGCCGTTGCACTTCGCGCAGGATCGAGTCGCGCTTCAGGCTGTGCATGACCGTGCGGCCGGGGCCCTCGAGCAGCGAGCCTTGGTGAACACGTACGGCCGCTCGCTGACGCCCTCGAGCGCCCGGCCGACGACCTGCTCGGAGTGGCCGAAGCCGTAGGCGGCGGCGGTGTCGATCCAGTTGATCCCGTGCTCGAGCGCGCGCTGGATCGCGGCGATCGACTCGTCGTCCTCCTGCGGTCCCCAGCCGAACTCCCAGCCGCCGCCGCCGATCGCCCAGGCGCCGAAGCCGACCCGGGTGATCTCGAGGCCGGTCTGGCCGAGCTGTGTTGTCTTGAGTCGTGTCTGGTACATGGTTTCTCCTCTCAGATGGAGATGGGTTGTGGTTGTGAGAGCTGGTGGGTGCGGCAGCGGCGGCCGAGCAGGGCGGGCGTTGCCGCGAGGATCCCGAGCGCCAGCAGCCCGGCGAACACGAGCAGGCTCACCCGCGTGGAAGCGATCTGAGTCAGCGCGCCGAGGCCGATCACCGGGACCGCGAGCCCGAGGTACGCGGCGAGAAACAGGCCCGCGAGCGCCTCGGCGCGGTGGTCGGCGGCGGAGATCTCCGCGACCGTCGCGATCGCGCCCTTGAACATCAGACCCGCAGCCGGCGCCGACGACGAGATCGCCGGCCACGAACACAGCCGAAGCTCGGAGACGGCAGCCACACCGCGACTCGTCAACAGGCCAAGCCCGGCCAGCAGCGCCGGGATCGCCGCGGCCAGCAGCTGCTGGTGGTGCGCGACGCCAGTCAGCGTCTGGCGCCAGTGCCGCCGTCGCGAACGCGGCAAACGAGACGGCGCCGGCCAGCACATGTGAGGGCTCGATGCAGCGTCCCGGCCAGGAAGCTCGGCGCGAGCGAGGTCAGCAGCCCGAAGACCGCGAACGTGATCGCGGCGCCGAGCGCGGCGGCGAAGAACCGCCCGCGGGCAGCTCGCCGGCACCGACACGCGTTGCGGCCGGTAGCGCGGTCGCGGCGAAGGCCGCCGCGCGTGTCTCGGGGGCGCCGAGGCAGCGCCAGCCACGCCAGCAACAGCGCGGCAGTGAACACCAGGAACGGCACGCTCAGCGGGTCGCCGGCCCACTGCGCGAGCGCGCCGGAGATCAGTCCGCCGAGGCCGAGACCGCCGAGGTTGGCAGCTCGTCGCGACGATCTGCGCGCGCCGGCTGGTCGGCGCCGTACAGCTCCGACATCCACGCGGTTGCCGTCGCGGTGACGGCGCCGACGCCCAAGCCGCTCAGCACACGGGCGAGCAGGAGTCCCGGCAGCGCGGGCCAAACGAGGAACGACCACGCGCGGCGAGGATCTCCAGCGCGAGCGCCGGCATCAGCACGCGGCGGCGGCCGTACCAGTCCGAGACAGTGCCCGGCGACGAACAGGCTGAACGCGACCGCGACCGCGTAGACGGCGAACGCGACCGTGACCGTCAGCGACGAGAAGCGATCGCGCTGCGCGTACAGCGACCACAGCGGCGTCGGCACCGTCGTGAACGCCATCGCCGTCGTGAATGCGAGCGCCACGACCCAAAATCCGAAGCCTAGCCACGACGCTGCCGACGGCGAGATGGTTGAGGATGTCATCGGGCTCTTCCCTTGAGCGTTGGTGTAAACATCGGCGATCGGGCCACCCAGAGATCGACCTTTGACCAGATCACGATCAACGCAAAAAGATGCTGACGGTTATCGCTGTTTGAGATAGACCTTCCGGTGTGGAGCTTCGGCAGCTCGCCACCTTCGTCGCGGTCGCCGAGGAGGGCAGCTTCACTCGTGCGGCCGACCGTCTGCACGTCGTCCAGTCAGCCGTCTCGGCCGGCGTGCGCAAGCTCGAGCAGGAGCTCGGACGTGATGCTCTTTGACCGCTCCACGCACCGCGTCAAGCTGACCGACGCCGGGCGCGCGCTGCTGCCCGAAGCGCGCGCAACGCTCGCCGCCGCGCAAGCGGCAAGAGATGCCGTTGACGCGGCCCGCGGCGGCCTGCGCGGACGGTCGTGCTCGGCACGATGCAGGCCCAGGGGATGCGAGCGATCGACCTCGCCGGGGTGCTCGCCGCGTTCCGCGCCGAGCACCCGGCCGTCGAGGTCGAGCTTCGCCACGCCGGCGGCTCGATCGCAATGGCGACCGAGGTCCTGGAAGGACGTCTTGACCTCGCGTTCGTCGGGCTACCCGGCGATGCCTCTGCCCGGTCTCGAACTCATCCCGATCACATCTGAGCCGATCATGCTCGCCGCGCCGGCCAACCACCCGCTCGCCAAGCGCCGCAGCGTCGCGCTCGCCGCGCTTCCCCGAGCGAAGCCGCTGGTTGACCTCCCCGCGGGCTGGGGCACCCGGATGGCCGTCGACCGCTCCTTCGCCGCCGCGGGCGTCACCCGCACCATCACCTACGAGGTCAACGACACCACCACGATGGTCGAGCTCATCCGCAACAAACTCGCCGTCGGCATGCTCCCCGCGTCGTTCGTCGACACCACCGACGACATCGCGCTTCATACCAATCCGAGACCACCCACCACAGTTCCAAACAGCGATCGCGATCCCGGCAAACCGCCGCCTCAGCGCCTGCCACCCAAGCCATGCTCGACACCATCGAACGTCACACCCGAGTATGAGGAACAAACCGTGACCGCTGACACCATCACTGCCGGGGTGCGGCGCCGGGATTCGTTCCGGCACCCGATGCCCGCTTCCCGCCGTGCGTGTCAGCACCCATCCAACCGACGATGTCCCACGCTCGGAATCCGAGGTGGCGTTGCTCTAAGTGCCAGCAGCCTCGCAGCTGGACGATCGGGCCAGAGCAGAAGTCAGCAGGGCCGAGAGCTCGCTGCTCCAATGTCGCCATTTCAGCACTCTTGATCAGGCTGCTGCTCACAGCCCGATTGCAGAACCATGTGCGAGGCCCGCATCGCAGGGAAAGCAGGGACGCAGCCGCGCCACGACGGCGTCCCTGTTTGTCGCCAGATGCGCGTCTGTCGCGAGTTCTAGATCGAGGCCCCTGAGTCGGAATCACGGACAGTCATCGGGCGACCGCTTGGCGCGCGCACCCTCTAGCGTCGCTTCCGCTTGGCCACCATCTCGACCGCGCGCCAGCTCGGTGGCGTCGCCGGTCGCAGCCCGATGCGGTCGCGGCGTGCGTGAACCCCGCCGGCGTGAAGCGTTTTTCTATCGCGCGGCGACGAGAACCTCGGCTTCGCTGGTGCGAACTGAGCCGACGAGGTCGTTGGCCTGCGCACGCTTCCTGACGTTATGGACCGTGGTCCCGGCCGGGCGAACGTCGATCGTGAACTCGATCCCCAACTGAGCCGAGACGCGCATGAGCGTCTCCATGCTCGGATTGACCTCGCCGAGCTCCATGCGGGCCACCTGGGGCTGCTTCATGCCGAGCCGCTTCGCAAGATCGCGCTGCGAGAGGTCGTGGTCGGCGCGGTATCGGACGATGGCGAGCGCCACCTCACGCGCCAGCGCCGTCCGCTCCCACTCAGCGCGGAACTCCGGGTCGGTGCGAAGCAGCTCGGCGATCAGCTCGTCGTTGGTCTTCATCTCGCTCAGCTTCATAGGCTCCATGATAACACCCCTGTTATCGGCAATTCCAGGCCTGACCTCAATTGAGTTCGAGCTGTCCGAATCGCTCGACTGCTCGCCTGACAGCGGCGTCGAAGCCGCGGGAGTCGATCTGCGCCTCCGGTGCGACTGCGAGGATCACAAACGTGGACGGACTGACGCGACGGTAGGTCGGACGCCACCGGCTGCGACCAGCACGCGGTCGAAGCTCGCGCAGCCCTTGGCCCGCCTCGCCCTGAACCGCGCTGGAGTGTGGGCTCCCAAGCCGCGGGCCCGCCGCCTCGAGCTTCTCAACAGCGTGGAGCATCGCGACCTTCTCCTCCGGCGGCCAGGAGGCGTCGCGCTCGACGTCAGCGGCCGGATGCCACAGCGCGCGATACGGAGGACCCGGGTCCTTCGCGGCGACCTGCGTCTCTTTCGTGACCCGGCTCTTGCCCTTCGCCTTCTGCTTTCGCTTGTCAGCCGCCATTGCCACCAATCATCGGCTCCGGGGCAGCGGAAGACTGATCCGCGCGTTCGCGCCGGACGCCTTCGCGAGCGGCGATCGTCTGCTCCTTGATCGTGTCGAGCAGCTCAAGCCGCAGCTTGCGCCCGAACGGCGCGACCCGCTGGGCCGAGCGCTCAACCCGCCGCTGGCCCTCCTCATTGCCACAGATGTAGATCACCCCGCCGATCTTGCCGCCGCGGATCCAGTCGTCGTACAGCTTCAGGATCGCGTCCAACCGAGGCCGGGACTTGCCGGCGAGTTCCACCTCGATTGCAAACCTCGACGAGTCACGCAACGCCACCAGGTCCGGTCGGTGACCCGAGCGTTTGAAGCTGTTGCGATCTTGCCAGTGCAACTGACCCGACCACTCGGGACGGCTGAGCACCTCCCGCTGGCCAAGGAACGTCCGGCCACGAACTGTCAGCCACGCCGCCGTCCACGCGCACGCCGAGTCATGCGCCCACCACGTCGGCGCCGGCGTCGACGCCGGAATCAACGGCACGCCCGAGCACACGGACTCCCTTCCGCGTCGCCAGGAACAGCGAGCCATCGCCCCACGTCATCGGACACCGCTCAAGCCAGCCCTCACGCTCCAGCCGACGAGCGTGACTTCTCGCCGCCACCTCGCTCCACCCCATCGCATACCGCCACGGATCCAACGGTGACGGCCCACACCGAGCCAGCCACCTCAAGCCAGCCATCGACCCCGGCCCAGGACGCAGCACCCGACCCACCGCCTACCTCTTCCCGCCCCAGCTGACATCCCCCAGCACCCTCCCGTGCCCGCCAGCAGCCCGCCTCCGCCCCCGAACAACATCCACCAGCTGAATGCGCATGACTACCCGCACTCCTCCCCTCTCGTCAAATACGTGGAGGGCGGGTAGTCATGCGCACCGAAGCGCCCGATCCCCAGCAAAACCGGGGGGCGGAGGCGGGCTCAGGTATGGAATCGAGAACAACAGACCACGAAACACTTCGCTACACACCATCTGGCCCGTCGACCGCTGCCCGATCGACCCCTGGATCGACCCGCGAGCGCCCGCCGCCCTCCAGCTCGTCAGCGACCACCCGCAGCGCGGCCCACACCTCGCGGAACACGTAGTGCGACAGCCACGATGTCGGTCCCGGTAGCAGTGATCGACAGCCGCTCGAACGCCGCATCGAACTCCTCCCACATCTCCGCTGGCCCCGGCCGGTTGCCGCCGCGCTTGAGCTCATACGGCAGGACCTCGGCCATATCGGTCTTCGACCGCCACCGGACCCCCGCCGCCTCCGACGCATTGAGCATCGTCGCGGCCATGTGCTCGCACGACTCAGCGATCGCCGAATCCGATCCAGATAACCTGGACTCGGTGGCGCGTACGCGCTCGCGTTGATCGCCTTCTCGTAACCGGCTATCGCGTGCTGTAGCAACTCCACCGCCCCCTGTGCTTTAGGTGTCCGTGGCCTTCGTGTCGGCGTCGGCGCCGCCGTAGGCTGGTCCGCTTGCGCGGCTCCTTCCGCCGGCGACGGGTCGGGGCGGCGGGGAGAGGGAGCGGCCTCCCCAGCGGGTTCGAGGCTGTTCCCAAGCTGCTCCAGAACTTCGTCGGCTGTCAGGTTGGTCTCGTCGAGCATGCGATCCAGATCGGAGCGCCGGACGATCCACTTGCGCACGCCGGCCCGCGACGCCTTCAGCTGTCCCTTGCTGACCCATTGCCGCACCGTCGCCGGGTTGACCCGGAGCTCCGCTGCGATCTCAGCCAGCGTCAGCCAGGGGTCTGCTGCTTCGCGCTCTTCCTCGGTCAAAGACTTCTTCTTTCGCTCGGCGCTTCCGTTCCTGTAGCAATCAGAGTATCTTAGACGGAGGTTGCCGTGAGTACAGCGTCAAGCAATGTCCCGCGTGTTGCGCTCAGCCGTCAGGAGGCGGCGATGTCGCTTGGGATGTCGCTGGACTCGTTCGAGCGTCACGTGCAGCCCGAGTTACGACTGATCCGCCGCGGCAAGCTCGACTCGTCCCGCTCGCCGAGTTGGAGCGCTGGGCGAACGACGATGCGGAATCGGTGTTCAACCGTCCGCGCCGGGCCTAGCATCAGCGGTCCTCATGGCCACCGGGATCCGCGTCCGTCACTCTCGTCACTGCTCATCGCGCGACGGCGGCCGCTGCACCTGCAAGCCGACCTATCAGGCCCAGGCGTACGACACCCGCACCGGACGCCAGGTGTGGCGGACCTTCCCCACGCTCAGCGCCGCGAAGCTGTGGCGGCAGGACGCCCAGGTGGCGCTCCGCCGCGGCACGATGCGCCGCCGACGCCGAAGACGATCGCCGAGGCGGCCGAGGTCCTGATCAGAGGCGCCCACGACGGGACGATCCTCGACCGCGCAGGGAAGCCGTACAAGCCGTCGACGGCGCGCGGCTACGAGCAGCTGCTCCGTGCCTACGTCGTCCCAGCGCTTGGCGGTTGGAAGCTTCACGCAGCTCCAGCGCCGCGACGTCCAGGACTTCGTCGACGGCCTTCGCAGCCAGGGCCTCTCCCCCTCCACGATCGCGAACATCCTCGACCCGCTCCGGGTCATCTTCCGCCGGGCGATCCGCCGCGACGAGGTCGCTCTCGATCCGACCGAGAACCTCGACCTGCCCGCGATCCGCGGCCGCCGCGATCGGATCGAACCGCCCGAGGTGGCGCACGAGCTGCTCGCGGCGCTCCCCGACACCGAGAAGGCGTTCTGGGCCGTCGCGCTGTTCTGCGGCCTCAGACGCGGCGAGCTCCGCGGCCTCCAGTGGACCAACGTCGACTTCGAACGGCGTGATCCGCGTCGAGCGGTCGTGGGATCCGGTCAAGGCCGTCCGGTCGACGTCAAGACCGGCGCCGGCCGTCGTGCCGTCCCGATGGCCTTCGTCGTTCGCCGCGAGCTGATGGCCCACAAGCAGCGCACCCAACGCGAAGGCCCGGACCTCGTCTTCGGCCGCACCAAGACCGAGGCGTTCTTCGCTTCCACGATCCGCGCCCGCGCCAACAAAGCCTGGACCCAAGCCGGCCTTGAACCGATCACGCCGCATGAAGCTCGCCACTGCGCGATCTCTACTTCATCGCCGCCGGCCTCGACTGGAAGCAGATCTCGACCTGGGCCGGCACGGCGACGTTCGCCAGACCTGGAACCGCTACGGCCACCTCGTCCCCGGCGGCGAAGAACAAGCCAGAGAGCGTCTGGACGCCTACCTAAACCCTCCTAAGCCGATCACCGACTGTGGCGCAGACTGTGGCGAACGACCCTGAAAACGCAGAAACCCCCGTCAACACAGGGGTTCTGAAGTACCGCTACCGGGATTCGAACCCGGGTTTCCGCCGTGAGAGGGCGGCGTCCTAGTCCCCTAGACGATAGCGGCGTGGGGTTGATGAGCGTAGCGAACCACGGGTCTCTGGGGCCGCGAGACCTGCGCGGGGCAAGGGGGTAGTTGCTAAGGTACTGCCTCCCCGCGGCTGTGGTGAAATTGGTAAACACGCGGCGTTCAGGTCGCCGTGTCCTTACGGACTTGGGGGTTCGAGTCCCTTCAGCCGCATCGTGATCGAGTCGGTCCGTCCGGTTGTTCAGCTGGACGGCGCCGGCTCGGTTCGCCGCTGCTCGTCAGCGCAGATCGCCCTGCGGCGCGCTGAGGTGGCGCATCATGCACGGACGAACATCGTCCTCACGGTACGAGCCCGTTCCATCGCACGAGCACCCGCGTCTCACGCTCGTAGCCGAGCACACCGATATGAGCTGGTGTCAGCGCGAAACGGGCACCAGCCGCCGGTTCCATCTCCAGCCAGCGAGCTGCCAGCACTCGGAGGATGTGGCCGTGGGCGAAGGCGAGGACAGTCGCTGGCTCCGCGCGGGTCATGGTGGCCAGCGCACGGTCGGCGCGCGCGCTGATATCGGCAAGCGACTCGCCGCCGGGGCAACCGTCGCGCCACAGATTCCAGCCCGGGGAGTGCTCACGGATCTGAACGGCGGTCAGTCCCTCATAGTCACCGTAGTCCCACTCCTGGAGGTCATCGCAGAGCTCGGCACGCTCGCCGAATCCCGCCAGGTCACAGGTCTCTCGCGCACGCAGCAACGGGCTGCACCAGACACGGTCAAACTTCTCACCTGCGAGCGACGAGGCTAGTTCGGCCGCGCCACGCCGGCCGGCGGCGTTCAGCGGCACGTCGGTGCGGCCGGTGTGGCGGAAGACGGCGCTCCACGCAGTCTCGCCGTGTCGCACCACGACGATTCGCGGGGCAGTGGCGATCGGCACTCAGGCCCCGCCGGTGCGCTCGATCTCTGCCACCTCGGCGAGCCGGCGCACATGACGCTCCTCGCCAGAGAATGAGGCCGCCAGGAACGCGACGACGATCTCCGCGGCGACGCTTGACCCAATCACACGGCCGCCCATACAGAGCACGTTCACGTTGTCGTGCTCAACAGCCTGATGTGCGGTGTAGTTGTCGTGGATCGTGGCGGCGCGCACGCCGCGGATCTTGCAGGCGGCGACCGACACACCGGCGCCCGAGCCGCAGACGATGATCCCGCGGTCCGCGCGACCGGTGACGACGGCGCGGCCGACCGCGAGCGCCTTCTCCGGGTAGTCGACCGGCTCGGTGTTGTCGGTACCGAAATCCAGAATCTGATGCCCGGCCGCCTCGATCACGGGCAGTAGCGCGCCCCGCAGCGAGACACCTGCATGGTCGAATCCACAGGCGACGATCATCTTCACAATCCTCCCATCGATACACCCGCACCACCAAGCTCATGTGCGGCGAGCAGTGCTGCGCCGAGCACTCCGGAGCGGATACCGTGACGCGCAAGTCGCACCGTGGTACGGCGGCCCACTCCCGGAAGCACGTAACCGGAGGCCGTATCACGTGCCGGACCGAGCAACAGGTCGCCGGCACGCGCTGCGCCCCCGCCCAGCACGACCTCGTCCGGATCGAACATGTTGATCGCGTTCGCGACCCCGATCCCGACCAGGCGCGCCCACCGCTCGACGACCCCGCCCGCCGCCGCGTCACCCGCGAGTGCGGCCTCGACCGCCGCCCCCCCGCTCGGCAGACCGATCGTCGAAGCCAGATGGTCGAGCGCGCGACCGGCCGCGAGCGTCTCGATCGACCCCGGCTGCGGGAATCGGGTTGGCGCCGGAACGCCGTCGGAGAGATCGAGCGCCACCAGCGTGTGGCCGACCTCGCCCGCCGCACCCGTCGCACCGCGGTAGATCCGCCCGCCGAGCACCAGCCCGCCGCCGAAACCGGTGCCCAGCGTCAGCATCACGAGGTTCTGGGTCGTGAGCCGCAGGTCCTCGCCGTGAGCCTCTGCAAGCGCGGCGACGGTCGCGTCATTGTCGACGAACACGGGCACACCCAGCCGCCGACCCAGCACCGAACGCAGCGGCAGATCGGCGAGCGGGATGTTGACCGACGAGATCACCTTCCCGGTCGCGAAATCGACGACGGACGGCACGCCGATCCCAACGGCATCGAGCTCGGCTTCACGCGCCTCCTCCACGATTCCGACCAACTGGTCAAGCAGAGCATCGGAGCTCGAGAGCTCGGTCGGATGAACGATCGCCTCACTCAATCGACGATCCTGCAACTGCGCCGCCGCCACCTTGGTGCCGCCGAGGTCAATCCCGACGACGGAAGTCAAAGGAGCTCCGAGGCAGGCCGATCGAGCAGGAGCGTGAACGCCCCCGGGACGACTGCGCCGGGAACCAGCGAGGCAGGAACGTCCGTCGACGGGATCGCGTTCGGGCCGAACGCCCGCGCCAGGGCCTCAGCCTTGGCAGCGCCGATCGCGAGCAGGATCACGTTCGTGGCAAGTGCCAGGGCCGACAGCGTCATGCTGACGCGCGGTACGTACGGCTCCATGCCCGCCTCCGGCACCCCGACGACAAGGCGCTCACGCTCCGAGACGGTCGGCTGGCCGGGAAACAGCGACAGCGTGTGGCCGTCAGGACCGATCCCGAGCAGGATCAGGTCAAACGTCGGTGGCCCCGCTTCCCGGAGCAGGCGCTCGTAGGCGAGGGCGGCCACCTCCGGGCCGCCCTCGTCCGGAATCCGATGGCAGACCGGTCGCACGCCGGCGCGCTCGAGCGGGTCGAGCAGCGTCTCCTTGGCCATCCGGTAGTTGGAGTCCTGATCGTCCGCCGGGACGCAGCGGTCATCACCGAACCAGAACGTGACCTGCTCGAATGCGTCGGGCTCGCGAGCGGCCAGCTCGTACACCGCCCGCGGAGATGAACCGCCGGAAAGGGCAATCTGAGCACCCTCACGCCCCCGGGCGGCGGAAAGCATCGCCTGCGCGCACGCAGCAACCGGATCGTCGACGACGCTCACCTTGAAGGCGGCGGCTTCCGGTGCCACGGGGTTCAGCTCTTGGTCGAGGACTCGCCGGCGAGGAAGCCAAGGCGGCGTTGCTCGATCCCGTCGAGCAGTTTCGCCATCGCCTCTTGGAAGAGCCTGATCCCATCCGTGAGCAGCTCATCGGTCACGTGGTCCATGTCGATGCCGGCTTGCGCGAGTGCCTCGAGGTCGGCCACGTGGTCGAGCTCGGCGCTCGGCCCGGGAACGGTGCCGTGGTCGGCGACCGCGGCGAGCGTTGCCGGCGGCATCGTATTGACGGTGTGCGGCGCGACCAGATTGTCCACATAGAGCGTGTCGGGGTAGTCGGGGTTCTTGACGCCCGTCGAGGCCCACAGCGGGCGCTGGACAGCGGCGCCGGCGGCCGCGAGCACCTCCCAGCGTTGTCCGCCAAACAGTTGCTTGAAGTCGCTGTAGGCGGCGCGCGCGTTCGCCAGGGCAGCGGTGCCACGCAGCTCGGCAGGTGCGCCGAGCGCGTCGAGTCGCTTGTCGACGTTGGTGTCCACACGCGAGACAAAGAAGCTGGCGACGGAGTTCACGCCGAGCGCGAGCCCCTCCGCGTGCCGGCGCTCCAGGCCACGGATGTAGGCCTCGGCGATCTGTGCGTAGGCAGACACCGCGAACAGCAGCGTGACGTTGACGTTGATGCCCTCGTAGATCGCCTGCTCGATCGCGCCAACACCCTCCGGGGTGCCCGGGATCTTGATCATCGCGTTCGGACGATCGACGGACTTCCAGTAACGGCGGGCCGCGGCGATCGTCGCGTCGGTATCGCGCGCGAGCGTCGGCGGCACTTCGATCGAGACGAACCCGTCGCGGCCGTCGGACTCTGCGTGGACCCCCGCGAGCACATCGGCCGCACCCTGTACGTCGGCGACCGCGATCGCGTCATAGATCGAGTCGGCGTCGAGCCCCTGCCGTGCCTTCGAAGCGATCAGCTCGTCGTAGTCGCTCCCGTGCAGGATCGAGTGTTCGAAGATCGCCGGGTTCGAGGTGACGCCCCGCAACGATTCCTCGGCAACCAGGCGCGCCAGCTCACCGCCGGCGATCAGCTTGTTGCTGATCTGATCGAGCCAGACGCTGACGCCGGCTTCGGTCAGCGCCCGCAGTCGTGGGTTGACATTGGTGCTCGTGGTGGTGCTCATGTTCAGGACCCTCCGTTGAGACGTTCGACGGTCGCGCGACCGAGCGCCGCGACCCGCTCGGCAGTGATGCCGAAGTACTCGTAGACCTGCGGCGCCGGCGCCGACATGCCGAAGCCATCCATCCCGACAAAGGCCCCGTCGGGGCCGATCCACCGGTCCCACCCGAGCCGGCACGCGGCTTCGACCGCGATCCTGGCGCGGCAGCCGGTGGGCAGCACCTGATCGCGGTAGGACTGATCAGCGCGCGTGAACGTATCCATGCACGGCATGCTGACGACGCGGACCCTGACGCCGTCAAGCAGGTCGGCCGCAGCCAAGCAGAGCGAGACCTCCGAGCCGGTGCCGATCAGGATCAGCTCAGGTTCGCCGCCGTCTGCATCCCGCAGAACGTAGGCACCACGCTCGATCGCGTCGTCGGGGATCGCGTCCGGATCGAGGATCGGCAGGTTCTGGCGCGAGAGTGCGAACGCGGTCGGCGCGTCGGTGGTGCGCAGCGCGAAGCGCCAGGCGAGTGCGGTCTCGTTCGCGTCGGCCGGCCGCACCACGTTCAGTCGCGGCATCGCTCGCAGCCCGGCAAGCTGCTCGATCGGCTGATGCGTCGGGCCGTCCTCGCCAAGGCCGATCGAGTCGTGCGTGTAGACCCAGATCGATGGCAGCTCCATCAGCGCCGAGAGGCGCAGCGCGCCGCGCATGTAATCGGAGAAGTTCAGAAAGGTGGCGCCGAAGGCCCGGAAGCCATGCAGCGTCATGCCGTTGACGATCGCGCCCATGCCGTGCTCCCGAACACCGAAGCGGAGGTTGCGTCCGCCGTAGGCATCGTGCTCGATCTCCGCACCCTCGGCGATATCGGTGTTGGTCGAGGGCGCGAGGTCGGCCGAGCCACCGACGAGCTGCGGGACCGCGGCGGCCGCCCACTGGATCACGGCCTCCGAGGCCTTGCGGGTCGCGATCGGTTTGTCGCCCGGATCGAACCTCGGCAGTGGCGCCGCGTCCCAACCAGGGGGAGCACTGCCTGAAGCGAACTGCTCCAGCAACTCGGCCAGTTGCGGGAACTCACGCTGATAGGCATCGAAGCGAACCTGCCATTCAAGCTCGAACTGGCGCCCGCGCTCGCCGGCGTCGCCGCGACAGTGCTCGAGCGCCGCCTGCGGCACATGGAAATGCTCGTCGGGATCCCAGCCGTAGGCCTGCTTGGTGAGACGCACCTCGTCCTCGCCCAGCGGAGATCCGTGGGCGCTGTTGGTGTCCTGCTTGTGGGGGCTGCCGAAGCCGATGTGCGAGCGAACCAGGATCAACGACGGTCGGTCCTCGATCGCCATCGCTGTCCGGGATGCCTGCTCCAGCCGGTCAAGCGCCATGTCCTCACCGACGTTCTCGACGTGCCACCCGTAGGCTTCGTAGCGTGCCGCGACGTCTTCGGTGAACGACTGCTGCGTCGGCCCGGAGAGCTGGATCTTGTTGTCGTCGTAGAAGACGATCAGCCGTCCGAGCCCGAGATGGCCGGCCAGCGAGGACGCCTCCGAACTGATGCCCTCCTGCAGATCCCCGTCGGACGCGATCGCGAACGTGTGGTGAGAGATGATCTCGTGGCCGTCGCGGTTGAAGCGGGCGGCGAGCATCCGCTCGGCCAGCGCAAGGCCGACCGACATCGAGATCCCCTGTCCGAGCGGCCCTGTCGTCGCCTCGATTCCGGGCGTTTCCTTGCGCTCAGGGTGGCCCGCGGTCGGCGAGCCGAGCTGGCGGAAGTGCTCGATGTCATCGAGCGTGAGTCCGTACCCCGTCAGGTAGAGGATCGAGTAGAGGAGCATCGAGGCGTGGCCCGCCGAAAGCACGAACCGGTCCCGGTCGAACCACTCGGCGTTGCCTGGGTTGTGGCGCATCACGCGCGTGTAGAGGACGTAGGCCAGAGGTGCGAGGCCCATCGGCGCCCCGGGGTGGCCGGAGTTGGCCTTCTGCACGGCGTCCATCGAGAGCGTGCGGATCGTGTTCACGCACAGCTCGTCGAGCGTCGAGTTCTCGCGGGTCGCGGTCAAGATCCGGGAGCTGTCAAGGCTGATCGGGCCACTGCCTGCAGCATAATGACAACAGGGCTCCAGCGTGTTAACTACTGGATTTCTCGGGCTCGGCTGCGCCGGTGAGCTGAACGCGCACTAGCCGAGCAGCACGGCGAAGCGCGCGTAGTCCTCAACCGGCACCGTGCGGTTCTGCGCGACCGCCTCCGCCAACGTCACCAGCACGATCTGTGTGCCGCGCAGCGCGGTCATCATGCCCCACTGTCCGGCATGGACCGCGTCGACCGCCGCCAGCCCCAGACGAGTCGCCAAGACCCTGTCGAACGCGGTCGGGGTTCCGCCGCGCTGAACGTACCCGAGCACGGTCGCGCGGGTCTCAAAACCCGTCCGCGATTCGATCTCCCCCTCCAGCCGGTGGCCGATCCCGCCCAGGCGAGGATGACCGAACTCATCGAGCTCGCCCTGCACGAGGGTCAGGGTGCCCTCCTTCGGCGCCGCGCCCTCGGCGGCGACCACGATCGAGAAGTAACGCCCGCGAGCGTGTCGTTTGCGGATCATCTCGCAGACCTGATCGATATCGAACGGGCTCTCGGGGATCAGGATCACGTCGGCACCGCCGGCGATCCCGGAGTACAGCGCGAGCCAGCCGGCGTTGCGGCCCATCACCTCCACCACCAGGATCCGGTTGTGGCTCTCGGCCGTGGTGTGCAGGCGGTCGATGGCCTCGCTCGCGACGTGCAGAGCGGTGTCGAACCCGAACGTCATATCGGTCGCGCCGAGATCGTTGTCGATCGTCTTTGGGATGCCCACAACGTGAACGCCCTCCTCGTGCAGGCGCGCGGCGACGCCGAGCGTGTCATCGCCGCCAATCGCGATCAGGCAGTCGATGCCCTGGCCCTCAAGCGTCCGCCTGACGAGCTCGACGCCGTCTTCGCGCTTGTAGGGGTTCGTCCTGGAGCTACCCAGGATCGTCCCGCCACGCGGCAGGATCCCCCGCGTCGAGTCGAGCGTCAGCGGATCACACGCGTCCTCCAGCAGGCCACGCCACCCATCGCGGAAACCGATCACCTCGTCGCCGAACTGGTCGATCGACTTTCGCACGACGCTGCGAATCACCGCGTTCAGGCCGGGGCAGTCCCCGCCCCCCGTGAGTACGCCGATTCGCATTCCGCCGGGATCCTACTCAGCCGTTCACCTCAGGGTCGCGGCGAGGACGGGAAGCTCCGTCGGGGTGCGGCTGCCGCCGTCCGGCTCGGGGGTGACGAACACTCGGCTGACATCGCTGAGGTCTCCGGGAATTTTCACGTCAGCACGCCCGTCGGGCGAGACCGCGAACAGCGCCGAGGTCGGTGTCACCGGGGCGGACCCATGCTCCAGCCAGACCTCGTAGACCTTGCCGGAAGGGGCGGGCGGCATGCCACTGGCCAGCAGTTCGCCGTGCTCGCCGCTGACCTTCACGACCGCCGCGCCGGGGGTCCAGGTGATCTCGGCCTGATAGACGGTCGTGGTGGAGGTGACGAAGCTGAGCGCGATCGTCAATGCCGCCGCTACCAGCAACGCCAGAGATCCCGCCTTCGCCGGTCTGGAGACTCGGCGACGCCGTCCGCCAGACGAGCGCGTCTGGCTGCCGGGTGCCGGGGACGCAAGACCTTCTGAGCGCTCAAGCGCTCGCCGCGCCCGCTCACGAGGCTGCGCTCGCGCCTCGCGCAGCGGACTGCGTTCGATCCGGGCAGGCGGCTGTGTCTCGGGCACCATCAACGGCATCGCATCGATCGCCTGCTCGAGCAGGTCCACCACATCCCGGCAGGCGGGGCACACGGTCATATGCATGCGAAACGCCGCCTCCTGCGCACCGGTCATGTCGCCCATCACATAGGCGCCGGCGTCCATCCCACACTCGCGTAATTCGGTCATCGCACACTCAAGATGTTGAGCACCGATCCCGGCCCACTGCCGAATGCGGTGTCCACCGTTATCATCGGCCGACCACGGGGAGTGGCGCAGTCTGGTAGCGCACCCGGCTGGGGGCCGGGCGGTCGCAGGTTCAAATCCTGTCTCCCCGATCTCTCGGCGTTGCGGGACCGGGCATGTCCAGCAAAGCCTCAGGCGGACCCAATCTGGTCCGCTTCCAGGCGAATCCTCATGTTTCAGCCTGCGTTTGCTGGGTCCGGCGTAAGAGCCGCCTGGGTTCAGATCGTCTCGCCGGCGCGCCCGAGACCGCCGCTTTGCGCGTGCCGGTGTTCTCAGCCGATGATCAGTCGGCTGTCGCGAGCCGTGTTCGCACTGCGGTGCGTGCCCGGTCGATCGCCGTTTGGTCGTCGTGTAGGACGCTGAGGATGTTGGCGCCCGCGAGGATCACTCCGAGCTCGAACGCGAGCTGGTTGGGGTCGGTGCGCTCGGGCAGCGCGCCGTGCTCGTAGGCGGCGGTTGCCTGCGTGGCCAGCAGTTCGCGCCACTCGTTCTGGTAGGCGGCGATCCGGTCATGCAGCCGGCCGGGGCGCGCGCCGAGCTCCGCCGAGGCGGCCACGAAGAAGCAGCCGCCGGGGAACACGCGCCGCTCGACGTGGTCCAGGTACCCCTCGCACAGTGCCAGCAGCAGCTCGCAACCTGGTTGCGCGGCCGCCAGTGCCGGGATCACGACCTCGGCGGCGAATTGCTCGCGGGCGGCGTCGACGGTCGCGAGCTGCAACTCCTCTTTGGAGCCGAACAGCACGTACACGCTGCTCTTCGGCATGCCGGTCGCCTCCGCGAGCCGGCCGATCGAGAGGCCCTCGAGCCCTTCGATCGTCGCGAGCCGGGCTGCCTGCTCGAGGACCCGTGCGCGGGACCGGTCACCTGGCGTGCGGGTACGACGGCCGGTGGCGGGCCCATGTTCGGAAGCCGGCTCGGGTTGTGTGCTCATGCTTGACATCATAAACGCTCGTACGTACAGTTATTGCACGATCGTACGTTCAACGATGGAGGAGGAGGACAGCACGATGAGCGCAAGAGCCACGAGCGGGACCACCGTGCGGCGGCTACAGGAGCCGCTCCGCGCCCGCTACATCGAGGAGCCGAAGGAGGCGATCAGCTTCAAACGGGTCCGTGCCGTGAACGCACCCGACTCGGACGTCATGCACGGCAGCGTCGTCGCGACCTCGCCGGAGTACGACGACATCGTCTGGCGCTACGGAACCGACCGCAAGCTCGGCGGCCCGCATGACGCCCCCAACGCCGGCGAGATCCTCTGCGCGGCCCTCGCCGCATGCATGGACAACATCATTCGGATGCTCGCCGACCACCTCGCGATCGACCTCGCCGACCTACAGGTCGAGGTCACCGGCGACGTCGACCTCCGCGGTTGCATGGCGATCGACACCTCCGTGCGCCCCGGTTTCCGGTGGCTCGCGGTCGACACGCGCCTGACGCCCGCGGCCGGCACCGACGAGCGCCGGCTTGCAGCGTTGACGGCGAGCGCCGAGCGCCTCTGCGTGACGCTCGACACGCTGCGCAACGGCACCCCAATCGAGGTTCGCTGGCAGACAGACACTCACAACGAGTAACGAGGAGCAGAGCGGATGCCGTTGATTGAGATCAAGTGATCGAGGGCGCCTTCACCCATACCGTCATCACCGAAACCCCCAGTGTGGCCGCTGGTCGAGGCGTGCGGTGAGCTTCCTCGGCGCGAGGATCCGGTAGCTCTCGGTCACGAGCTCACGGATCTCCTGCCAATCCGTGGCATCAGTGAGCAGCACTGCCACGAGCAAGCAGAATGACCTCCGGCGGATGTCGAATGACTGCGCGGTCGATCTCGACTCGGTCAGTGAGCGGTCGATCCGCACCGTCACTTCGGGGAGCGCAAGGCAGAGCGCGCGGACGCGCTCGACGATCTCCTCCGGAACCTCTATCTGGGCGCTCACACCCGCACCGCCGAACCAGCCCGCTGGGGGATCGAACGCGCTCGCACGGCGACCTACCGTCGGAACGCGGCTCGCGTTGCGGCCGCGGTTGAGCGGAAGTATTCGGGTGGTTCGATGAAACCCCACTCGTTGAAGGTCTGACCGTTGGTAAGCGCGCGTCGGTAACCGAAACAGGCAAGGTAGAGCGTCCGGGTGTACATGACCGCCTCGAGCCGGTCGAGTTCCTCGTCGGTCGGCTCAACGTGTCGGCGGTACGCGTTGACGGCAGCGTCGATCCGCTCCTGGTTCGGCCGCCGCGGGTTCCACGACCCGGTGCCCCAGATCAGGTAAGCGAAGTCGGCGAGACGCGGTCCTCGCCCGGACGCCTTCCAGTTGATCGCGACCGGCCCTTGTGGGGTCAGGACGGCGTGATCGGGGGCGTGGAGGAGATTCCCGTGGAGCAAACCTTCCGGCAGGCCGTGACCGTCATCGGCCGAGAGCACCTGGTTGCGGAGCCGCTCGAACCGTTCGCGCTCGGCGGCCGCGACCTTGATGTCGACGGCGTCAAGAAACGAAAGGGCGGCCAGCACGTCCTGACGTGGTGTGCCCTCGCGGCTCGGGTCCTCGCCACTTGCTCCACCCGGACGGCTGGCGGAATCGTCGTAGGGCAGCGCGTGCAGCCGTCCGAGCAGCTCACCCATCATGGCGAACTTCGCGGCGCCATCCGGAAGCTGGACGCCTTCGGCGAACCTCGTCACGAGGACGGTGCTGCGATCGAAGTCAGAGACCGCGTTCTCGGCCGCCGGGCGCTCCGCGGGGTAGCCCTGCCGCTCCAGGAATCCCAGGATCGCGGCGTCGCCTTCGACACCGACCCGCGGGCGGGCGGGCGGGAACGCACGGGCGACCCACGGCTCACCATCGTTCCGATCGATCCGGAAGACGTAGGTCTTGTGCACGCTCAGCCTCGTCGCAGCGACGGCGCCGATGCCGTAGCGATCCCGGAGATGGGCGAGCAGCCGCTCGGCAGCGGGCTTGTGGTTCATGCGCGCAGTTGGAAGATGGCCTGTGAGATTGCCGACCGAGAGGGCGAATCCCCTTCGCGAATGGAACACCGACTGGGGCGGACGTTCCACAGCTCGGCGATTGGTCGCCGCCGTAACGGCACTATCCCTGAGGCGTTCGGACTCTGTCAAGCCTGTCACCGATACGTGTCGGCGTGGGCGAACCCAAGCGCGATTCGCCAGATACGGCGCCGCGCACAAGTGATTCGTCCCGCGAGTGGATGAGCGACAATCACAGCTATGGGCGAGAGTCCCGAGATTCAGCTGGTACGCCGGGCGTGGGATGGCTTGATCCAGGGTGGCCCGGAGGTCTTGGGCGAGGTGCTGGCGCCCGATGCACGGTGGTACGGCGTCGAGGACGGGCAGCTGTGCGAGGGCCGCAACGCAATCATCAACGTGATCGGTCGCAACCTCGCCGGCCGCCTGCAGGGCCGGATCGAGGAGACCATTCAAGACGGGTCACGCGTGATCGTGGCGTTCCGTCCCGAGCACCCGGCGCAGCTTGACCGTCCGGTCGACGAGGGGATCGCATACATGGTCGTGACGATCCGCGACGGGCACATAGTTGAGATGAAGGGGTGCGCCGACCGGTCAGCCGCCGTGAGCTACGCGCAGGGCGGCGAGTAGGCAGAGCGCGGCGGACCGGCCGGGCCGCCCAATCGGTTCGACAACGAAGCGAGGACGTTCGACGAGTTGCGCGGTGCCGCCGCCACGAGCACAGCAGCACGAACATCATCCGTGATGCAAGCCCTCACAGGACCATGTCGCGAGGTTACCAGCCGAACGCGGCGGCTTCCACGCCACTGACGGTCAAGCTCTACCACCAGCGGCGACCTGACGCCGTCCAATGCTGCGTCTCAGAATAGACGTGGGCGCGCCGGCTCGGGATCGGCTCGCCGAGCCTTGTGGGTCGCCTCCGGATCGGTCTGCAGCACGCGGCTGAAGCGCTCCCTCGGCGGCATCAACGGCCCTTCGAGGAGCTGTGTCAAGCGCCGGCGATCGGCTACCGGCATGTATGCGCCGCGCCGATACAGCTCCTCGTATCGCGGCATCAACTCTGGACGGTGTTCCGCGAGCCACTCCATGAACACCTCCCGCACCCCGCGTCGCAGATGCAGGGCGATGCCGGTGATGTAGCCGGCGCCGGCCTCGGTCGCGAGGCGCACCACCTCGCGCACCTGCTCGGGAGAGTCGTTGATTCCGGGCATCAGCGGCGCCACGAGCACCCCGGTCCTGACACCCGCCTTCGCAAGCTCAGCAACAGCGTCCAGCCGGGCGCCCGGGTTCGGGCTGCGAGGCTCCGTCGCGCGCCAGGCCTTCTGGTCAAGCGTCGGGATCGAGAGTGCGGCGCTGAAGTCGGTGACTGCGCTCAGCTCCCGCATCAGGTCGAGATCACGCAGCAACAGCGGTGATTTCGTCAGCACCGAGCACGGGTTTCTGGAATCACGCAGTGCCTCCCAGATACCGCGCATCAACTCATAGCGCTTCTCGACCCACTGGTACGGATCGGTGTTCGTCCCCAGCGCCACGTGCTCCCCCTCCCAGCTCTTGCGGGCCAGCTCGGCCCGCAGCCGCTCGGGCGCGTTGACCTTGACAACGATCTCACGCTCGAAGTCGCGTCCAGCCCCCAGCTCCAGAAACTCGTGGGTCGGTCGAGCGAAGCAATACGCGCACGCGTGCGTGCACCCACGGTACGGGTTGACCGTCCAGCGGAACGGCATCTGGCTGGCATCCGGAACGCGGTTCAGGATCGATTTGGCCCGAACCTCGTAGAAGCGCGTATCAACCGCCTCAGGCGCGTCGAAGTGGCGAACGGTCACGTCGTTGTACCCCGGCAGCCTCGCGCCCGCCTCGCGATCAACCGTCTGCTGTTCCCACCGCACGAACATATGTTCGCACACACTTCGGACGCGTCGTTCACGGGACACGTCAGTGCTGTTCGATCGCCGGCGAGCTGACGCAGACCGGTCCGTAGTGAATTGCGCTCGGCCCGATCGTGGGCGGTCTGCTGCTCACGCATTTCTGGTGGCGATCGGCGTTTCTGATCAACGTCCCGGTTGCCCTGCTTGGCGCAGCCCTGGCGGTTCGCTTTGTGCCCGACTCCCCGCGCTCCCCTCTGCGCCTCGCAAGCAGCAGGTTGACGAGCCCGCCTGACCGCTGAGGAGCTTCTCCGTGGGTGTACCTTTTGCGCTTGCTGCCCGCGCCGGCTGAAGCCTCGGTACCGAGGAGCGAGGCCGGCGCCGATCAACGACAGGGAGGCCGAAATGGCGACACGTAACGGGAGCGCAGAATGGACCGGCGACCTCAAGGGCGGATCGGGAACGCTCGTGGTCGGCGACGGTGTCTTCGAAGGCAACTATTCGTTCAGCTCTCGCTTTGAAGAGGGCCGTGGCACCAACCCGGAGGAACTGATCGCCGCAGCACATGCGGCGTGCTTTTCGATGGCGCTGAGCGCGATGCTCGCCGAGAACGGCCATGTGGCCGATTCTGTGAAGACCACCGCCCGTGTACACCTGCGCAATGTCGATGGCGCGCCGACGCTCTCCCGCATCGAGCTTGAAACCGACGGCAGCGTCCCAGGTATCGACGGCGCTCAATTTCAGAGCTACGCCGAACAGGCGAAGGCGCAGTGCCCGATCTCTCGTGCGCTGGCAGCCGTACCCGAGATCGTCCTGACAGCCAGGCTCCGCTAGGTCGCTGAAACGGCCGTCGCGGGTCAACGACCCGGCGGCCCTCCGGCCTCCTCCCCCGCCTCACGCGGAGGGAAATCTCGGCGACTTGTCGAATCCTGAGATCTCGCTTCAGTCGCCCGGAGGTAACCCATGTTCAGTGCCGCCAATACCGGCTTCATGCTGCTCGCCGCAAGCCTGGTGATGTTGATGACGCCGGGGCTCGCGTTCTTCTACGGAGGCCTCGTCGGGCGCTCGAACACGCTCTCGATCATGATCCAGAGCTTCGCCTCGATGGGGATCACGACCGTGATGTGGTGGCTGATCGGCTTCTCGCTGTGCTTCAGCGGCGGCGCCGACGGGATCTACGGCAACTTCCACCTCGCGCTGCTGCGTCACGTCGGCGTCCAGGAGCTCTACAAGCCGTCGGGGATCCCGCTGACGGTCCTGATCGCCTACCAGATGATGTTCGCGATCATCACCCCCGCCCTGATCACCGGCGCCTTCACCAACCGTGTGACCTTCAAGTCCTACCTGCTCTTCCTGATCGTCTGGCAGGTGTTCGTCTACTACCCGTTCGTGCACATGCTGTGGGGCGGCGGCCTACTCGCCCACTGGGGCGTGCGGGACTTCGCCGGCGGGATCGTCGTACACGCCAGCGCCGGCTTCGCAGCGCTCGCCTCGGTGATCTACGTCGGTAAGCGACGCGTTGCCGACTCGGCGCACAACATCCCGTTCATCGCGCTCGGCACCGGTCTCCTCTGGTTCGGCTGGTACGGCTTCAATGCCGGCAGCGAGCTGAAGGTCGACTTCATCACGTCGCTGGCGTTTCTGAACACCGATCTAGCCGCCTCCTTCGCCGCTGTTACATGGCTCCTGATCGAATGGAGACACGCGCACAAACCTCACTTCGTCGGACTGCTGACGGGAGCGGTCGCCGGTCTCGCGACGATCACCCCAGCCGCCGGCTTCGTCCCGATATACGCCTCGGTGATCATCGGCATCGCCGCGGGTGGCATCTGTTACAGCGCGATCCTGCTGAAGAACCGGATGCGGTGGGATGATGCGCTCGACGTGTGGGGCGTGCATGGCGTCGGCGGCCTGCTCGGGATCATCCTGCTGGGCGTTTTCGCGAGCACCGCGGTGAACCCCAACGGCGGCGTCGGCCTGATTCACGGCAGCGCCGGTTTCTTCGCCAAGCAGGTCGCCGCCGGTGTCGGCTGCTCGCTGTACGCGTTCGCCTTCACCTTCGGGATGCTGAAGGTGATCAACCTGATCACCCCGGTCAAAGTCACCGAGGCCGAGGAGCGCAATCTCGACGAGTCCCTGCACGGCGAGATGGCCTACGCCGGTTAGCGGACACGGCAGCCACACCGGCCGGACGCGCGGCGCGGCCTGGGCAGGAATGCCCACGCAGTCCACGTTGAGGTGTACGTTTGACGACCTCTTCACATCTGAAGACCGACAAATCGTCCAAAACGCCTGCGCCGGACCCGCCTGGCAACGCACGGGCTGAGCAACGCACGACCACGACGGAGGTATCCCCGATGACGACCGCCAGAGCACCCCGCACCCCACGGACCCCAGCGCGCGGCACACCGGTGACGGCACCCAGAAGGCGCCGTGCGACGGTGCAGGTGCCGCACCTATCGGTGTCCGAGCGGGTTGCCCGGGGAAAGGCCGCCCGAGCCGAAGTGCCGCGCTCGAGTCATGCGGCGTTCGAACCGGTGCCCCACCGCGTGGATCCGGTCGAGCTGCTTGAACAGGAATCAGCTTCGCGCGTTCCGGAGCTCGTGCCGATCCGTTACGGGCGAATGCTCGTCTCGCCGTTCACCTTCTACCGTGGCGCGGCGGCGATCATGGCCGCAGATCTCGCTGCGACGCCACGATCAGGGCTGATCGTCCAGTGCTGCGGAGACGCGCATCTGTCGAACTTCGGTGCGTTCGCGTCGCCCGAGCGTGCCCTGGTGTTCGATCTCAACGATTTCGACGAAACCCTCCCGGGCCCGTGGGAGTGGGATGTCAAGCGTCTGGCGGTGAGCATGCTGATCGGTGCGCGCGACAACCGCTTCACGGTCAAGGACCAGGATCAGATCGTCCTGGCCACCGTCGAGGCGTACCGCACCGCGATGGCCACATTCGCGGGGATGACCAACCTGGAGGTGTGGTACGCACACCTCGACATCGACAGGACACTCGCGGAGCTCGGCTCACAGCTCACGCCGAAAATCGTCAAGCAGACCCAGAAGACGCTCGCGAAGGCCCGCACCCGGGACAGCATGTCGGCGTTCGACAAGCTCACGCAGATCGTCGACGGCGAACCGAGGATCGTTGCCGAGCCACCGCTGATCGTGCCCTATGCCGACCTTGCGGAGGGCGAAGCGCGTCAGGAGATCTTCGATGGGATGCACCAGCTGCTGCGCACCTACCGGCAGACGCTTGAGTTCAACCGGCGCGTCCTGGTCGAGCAGTACCGCCTCGTCGACGTCGCGCGCAAGGTGGTCGGCGTCGGCAGCGTCGGCACGCGCGCCTGGATCGTGCTGATGCTCGGCCGTGACGGTCAGGACCCGCTGTTCCTCCAGGCCAAGGAGGCAGAGGCCTCGGTGCTCGAAGAGCACCTCGGCGCAAGCCCGTTCAAGAACCACGGCCAGCGCGTCGTCACCGGTCAGCGGTTGATGCAGGCATCAAGCGATATCTTCCTCGGCTGGCTGCACACCGACGCCGGCCTCGACGGCCGGCCACGTGACTTCTATTGCCGACAGCTGCGCGACTGGAAGGGCTCGGCGGTGATCGAGCAGATGATCCCGAGGGGGATGATCGCCTATGGCAGGCTGTGCGGCTGGACGCTGGCCCGCGCCCACGCGCGCAGCGGTGACCGCATCGCGATTGCCTCCTACCTTGGCAAGGGCCCGACCTTCGACCGGGCGCTGGTCGAGTTCTGCCACTCGTACGCCGACCAGAACCAACGCGACTACGACGAGCTTGCCGACGCGGTCAAGACAGGGAAGATCGTCGCCCAAACGGGTCTCTGAACCGGCCCACGCAAACGAACGTCCACCCCGCGGCGAGCTTCGGTCTCGTGCTCGCCGCGGATAAGGACTACGCTGCAGTGGATGGAGGATCTCGAGATCCGCGCCCTGCTGTCTCGGCTGGCCCGTCCCCACCCCTCCGGAGGGGAGGTCGTCGAGCGAGCTGCGCTGCTCGCCGCGGGCGCTGATTTCCCGCAGGTGATGGCGTGGATCACCGACCACGACGGTCAGCCTGAGAGGACGGCCGACTCAACGGCAACGCTCGGGCTGCATGGCACCAGAATGACCGGAGGCGGCGGATCGACCCAACGGGCGCCGCAGCGTTACGTGCTCCCGTCCGGCTCGCTGAGCTGACCGAACTGGCCGGCCGACGCCGTCCCGCTCCAGGCCCGGTCGCTCGCCGCGGCCGACGTCGGTTCAGGAGACGGTGAACTGCGCCTCGCCGAGCTGGTGACCGTAGCGCGCCGCGCTGATCGGACCCAATCCGGGCCATACGTACCACTGATAGGTCCCCGGCACCAGCGTGTGCCGGGCCCCGCCATAGGACCAGGACCGATGGAGCCGCAGCTTGGGGGTCCGCGGCCAGGCGCTCAGAATCTCTTTGCCGTTGAACCACAGCTGCACGTTGTAGTAGGTCGCCCTGCGCGACGGGAGCCAGCGCAGGAGCGGTGCCAGCGACAGCGCCGAGCCGTCGGCGGGGGCATACAGCGGCGGCAGCGGCAGCGCGGCGCTCGTCCTCACCTTGGCCGACCTGCGGGCGTCTGAGGAGACCGTCACGACCGAGTACATGTAGTGCACGCCAACCTTTACCTGGCTGTCGACGAACGAAGATCCGCGGCCGCGGTAGATGACGCTGCTGGCGGCGCCGTTCAGGCCCGGCCGCCTGGTCAGGACAACCTCGCTGACGTCGGCGCTACCGGGGACCGCCCAGCGGATCAGCAGCGAATGGCTGGTGGCACGGGCGTTGAGTCGGGAGATCGGCGGCGGCGCGAGCTTGTCGGTGACCTCGACCACGAAGCTGGTGCTGGTCGTGGTTCGGGTCGAGCTGGTCGCAGAACATGTGACCGTCGTCTGGCCGAACCGGAACTTTGCACCGGTCTTTGGCGTGCAGGTGACCTTCAGCTTGCCGTCGACAGGATCGGTCGCGGTCGGAACGACATACTTGACCGCGACCGCAGCGGTCCCCGCCTCCGCATGTTTGACCGTTCCAGGATCTGCGGTGAACGCCGGTATGGCGTTCACCACAACCTGGAACGTCGTCGACGCCGAGTTGCCGTTCTTGTCCTTCGCGGTGCAAGTGACCGTGGTGCTCCCCGCCGGGAAGAGGCTGCCCGAGCCGGGGGCGCAGGCCACTGAGTCCGTTCCGTCGACGATATCGGTGGCGGTCGGGGTCGTGTAGCTGACGGTCGCACCCTTAGAACTGGTCGCCGCGATCGCCATATCGGCCGGTGTGCCGTGGATCACGGGGGGCGTGTGGTCGACCACGGTGACCGTGAACGAGGTCGGCGCCGCTTGGTTTTTCGCTTTGTCCGTGGCGTTGCACTCGACGGTCGTGGTTCCGATCGCGAATGTGCTCCCCGACACGGGCGAGCAAACAGCGGTGTCCGAGGAACCGTCCACCAGATCCGCCACCGTCGGCATCACGTACGAGACCACAGCGCCACTCGGACCGGTCGCCTGCGCCGTGATGTTCGCCGGCGTGTCCTCGATCACCGGATCCGCGGAGTCCAAGACGTCAACATCGAACGTCATCGGCGTCGCCGCGAGGCCCTGACTGTCGGTCACGTTGCACGTGACCGCCGTCTGTCCCAACACGAACGTGGTCCCCGACAGGGGCGAGCAAACAGCCGTGTCCGAGGAACCATCCACCAGATCGGTCACCGCCGGGGTCGGATAGCTGACCTTCGCCCCGCCACCAGGGAGCGTCGCCGGCGTGATCACCGTCGCGTTCTGAGAGATCACCGGCGGCGACTCGTCCTTCACCGTAATTGTGAAAGAGGTCTGCTGCGCCTTGAGCTCCTCCTTGTCGGTGGCGTTGCAATCCACAGTCGTCGCCCCGAGTGCGAAAGTGCTCCCAGAGTCGGGCGTGCAGGTCACCGAGTCAGTTCCGTCGACCAAATCCGTCGCGGTCGGGTTCGTGTACGTGACCAGAGCACCGTTGGGACCGGTCGCCGCCTCAGTCATGTTCGACGGCGTCCCATTGATCACCGGCGGCGAGCCATCGGTCACCTTGACCGTGAACGAGGTTTGCGCCGCCTTGAGCCCTTCCTTGTCGGTGGCGTTGCAATCCACCGTCGTGGTCCCAACCGCGAACGTGCTCCCCGAGTCGGGCGCGCAGGTCACCGGATCAGTTCCATCGACCAGATCCGTTGCAATCGGATCGCTGTACGTGACGACGGCACCACCAAGTGCGTTCGCCTGCGTGCTGATATTCGACGACGAGGCGATCACCGGCGGCGAGGTATCGGTCACCTTGACAGTGAACGAGGCCGGTTGCGCTACGAGTCCCTGGCTGTCGGAGGCGTTGCACGTGACGGTCGTCTTCCCAACCGGAAATACGCTGCCCGAGGCCGGCCCGCAGTCCACCGGGTCGGATCCATCAACCAGATCCGATGCAGTCGCAGAGTAGCCGACGGTCGCACCGCCGAGGGTGTTCGCGTTCGTGCTGATGTCCGACGGGACGGTGATTACCGGCGGCGACATGTCGACGACGTCAACCTCGAACGATGCGGACGCCGAGTTCGATTGGCTGTCCGCCGCCGTGCATGTGACCAGCGTCTGCCCGATCGGGAACGTGGTCCCCGAGGCCGGCCCGCACTGCGGGGTGTCGAGATCCGAGTTGCTGCCGTCCGTCAGATCCTCGGTCGTCACGTCGTAGTCGACGCTCGCCCCCGACGGGCCGGTCGCTGCGATCGGAGCGAGATCGGGCGTTTCGATCACCAGCGGGACCGTCACGGTGAACGAGGTCGTCGTGGTGACATGCGCGTCGTCGGTCGCGCTGCAGGTCACCGTCGTGGCCCCGAATCCGAAAGTGCCGCCGGCCGACGGATTGCAGCTCACGCGATCGTCTCCGTGGCCATCCGCTCCGAGCCCATCTGGGTCCGTCGCCGTCGGGTCGGTCCAGCTGACAACCGCGCCCTGCGAGCTCGTCGCGTCCCCCACCAGGTCACCCGGATTTCCGGTCCAGGTCGGACCGGAGTCGGCGTCAGTGTTGAAAGAGCCTTCGCGCAGCGGCTGGGCCAGAGCAGGCGCGGCCGTGAGACTCAGCGCGACAGCACCGGTCGCCAACGTGAGCGCCAGACAAACCCTCGACCTGCGGATGCGGTACGTCATATCCGTCCGGCGAGAAGTCCGACGAGAATGGCGAGGACCACCGCGACGACGACGACGGTGATCTCCTCCCCCTGGATGCCGGCGATCGCGGCGCGGACCCGGCCTGCCGCTCCGACCCGTGCTTCATTCGGGATCGTCGCGCGCTGGGCGTCGGCGGCCACGGCCATGCGGCTTCCGGGTAGCAGGCGTGGCGCGGCGGCCAGCGCGAGGCCGAGCACGGTCAGGCCGACGATCACGAGCACCGGGAACCCGCCGCTCGATCCGGTGCTCGCCGACGAGGTCGAGCGTGCCGCGGAGAGCTGACCGGTGGTCGCTGTCGGCGAGGTTGCCGCCGCGGCCGCAGCGCTCCGTCGTACAGCCACCCTGTGGTGCGCCCTCGCCCTGTCGGCATGCGTCCGGCGGGCGCGAGCAGCGTTTCGCGACGCCCTCGATGCGCTCGATCGCGCAGTCGACTGGGTCGTCGGCGCGACGACCGCCGGCGTTGTTGTGAGCGGCGTATAGGTCGTGGTGACCGGCGGTGAGGTCGCCGTCACCACCGGCTGGACCGGCGTGCTTGTGCCGGTGCTGCCGGAGTTCGACTGCGGCGATGCCTGCGGGTGCGGGGTCGTCGCCTGAGGGGCCGGCTGCGGGTGCGGCGCCGCCTGCGGGTGCGGCGTCGTCGCGGCCTGGCGCTGAGGCGACGCCGTTGCGAAAGCCGTTCCCGGAATCACAGACCCGGCCGCCAGAGCCACGGCGGCCGAGACCAGCAATGCGGCCACGCGGGCGCGCGAGCCCGTGCGGGTAGACACCCACCCGCAACCGCGCTGCCCCGTGACGCTCGCGTGGTGCTGAATCACTGCCATCAGGATACGAGCTTCGGAGCAGAAGATGCGACCGGATAGCTGCACGTGGCCATATGCGTCTGCCGCGCCTCGGAGCGACGCCTCAGTGTCCAACCCCCGAGACGCAGTTTGTCGTGGTGGTCAACCCCCGGCCGGAGGCTTCTCAGCGTGCCCGCCGAACTGCTTGCGCATCGCCGAGAGCAGCTTGTCGCCGTAGTCGGCATCGCCGCGCGACGCGAAGCGACGGAACAGCGCGGCGCCCAGCACGTCGGCGGGAACCGCTTCGTCAACCGCAGCCGCGACAGTCCAGCGTCCCTCTCCGGAGTCCGACACACGGCCGCTGAACTCAGACAGCTCCGGTGACTCCACGAGCGCCGCGGCGGTGAGGTCAAGCAACCACGAGGCAACCACGCTGCCGCGACGCCACACCTCTGCGATCTCCGGCATGTCAAAGTCATACGCGTAGTAGCGCTCGGCGTGGCGGACGGGGGCCGTCTCCGCGTCGGACTCCTGTGTGGCCTTGCCGAAGTTCGCGCGGCGCAGGACGTTCATCCCCTCGGCGTAGGATGCCATCAGCCCGTACTCGATGCCGTTGTGGACCATCTTCACGAAGTGGCCGCCACCGGCCGGCCCGCAGTGCAGATAGCCGAGCTCGGCGGTCGAGGGCTCGCCTGAGCGTCCCGGTGTGCGGTCGGCGGTGCCGAGACCCGGCGCGAGCGTGCGGAAGACCGGGTCGAGCAGCGCGACGGCCTCGTCGGATCCACCGATCATCAGGCAGTAACCGCGCTCGAGACCGAACACGCCACCGCTGGTCCCGACGTCGAGGTAGTGAATTCCGAGCGCCTCCAGCCGTTCGGCGCGCTCGATGTCGTCACGGTAGAAGCTGTTGCCGCCGTCGATCAGAACGTCACCCTTGTCGACGAGCTTGGACAGCTGCTCGATCGTGCGGTCTGTGAATGCGGCGGGAACCATCACCCACACGGCTCGCGGCGGCTTCAGCTGCTCGACGAGATCCTGCAGCGATGAGCCAGCCGATGCGCCTTCTCCCGCAAGCGCTTGCACTGACTCCGGCTGGACGTCGTAGACGACGCACTCGTGGCCGTCACGCATCAACCGCCTGACCATGTTGGCGCCCATCCGGCCGAGTCCCACCATCCCCAGCTGCATGCGGCGAAGCTTAGTCCATCGACCTGCACGTGATCGCGAACCCTCCAACCGTCGCTGTAGATTCCCCTCGCATGACCGCTGAACGACACGTGGGCCTCACCGGCCTGGCGACGATGGGCGCGAACCTCGCACGCAATCTCGCCCATCACGAGATCCCGGTGGCCGTGCATAACCGCACGACCAGCCGGACTCAGAAGTTCATCGAAGAACACGGCTCAGAGGGTCCTCTGATCGGATCGGACTCCGTCGAACGCTGGGTCGGCTCGCTCACGCGCCCGCGGGTGCTGATCAGCATGGTTCAGGCCGGCGAGGCGACCGACGCGGTGATCGACGAGATCGTGCCTCACCTGGAGGCGGGCGACGTCCTGATCGACGGCGGCAACGCGAACTTCCGGGACACTCAGCGCCGCCACCGGATCGTCGGTGAGCGCGGCGTGCACTTCCTCGGGGTCGGTGTCTCCGGCGGTGAGGAGGGTGCGCTGAACGGGCCGAGCATCATGCCGGGCGGCGATCGGGAGCCCTACGAGGAGTCGGTCGCGCCGATTCTGGAGGCGATCGCCGCGAGTGTCGACGGCACCCCGTGCTGCACCTACGTCGGGCCCGACGGTGCCGGTCATTACGTGAAGATGGTCCACAACGGCATCGAGTACGCCGACATGCAACTGATCGCGGAGAGCTATGACCTCCTGCGCCACGGCGCCGGGCTGGAGGTGCCGCAGATCGCAGAGCATTTCCGTGCCTGGAACGAGGGCGAGCTTGAGTCGTTTCTGATCGAGATCTCAGCACGGGTGCTGGCAACCGTCGACGCCTCCACGGGCCGTCCGCTGATCGATGTGATCCTGGATGCCGCCGAGCAGAAGGGCACGGGTCGCTGGACCGCCCAGAACGCGCTCGAGCTCGGCGTCCCACTGACCGGGATCACCGAGGCGGTGTTTGCACGTGCGCTCAGTGCCCTGAAGCCCGAGCGCGAGGCGGCATCGCACCGTCTCAGCGGGCCGGCGAGCACGGGAGCCGGAGCCGGCGGGCGCGACGACCGCCTCGCCCAGGATCTGGAGCAGGCCCTCTATGCATCGAAGATCGTGTCCTACGCGCAGGGGTTCGCGCAGATGGGCGCCGCCTCCGCAGCAGAGGGGTGGGACATCGATCTGGGCGCGATGGCAACGATCTGGCGGGGCGGGTGCATCATCCGAGCGCGCTTCCTGGATCGCATCCGAGAGGCCTACGACGGCGAACGGGACCTGGCGAACCTGATGCTCGCCGAGTTCTTCGCAGACGCACTTCGTGACGCTCAGGACCCGTGGCGGCGCGTGGTGGCGCGTGCCGCCGAACTCGGCATCCCGACACCGGCCCTGTCATCGTCGCTCGCCTACTACGACGGCTACCGTCGCGCCACCGGTCCGGCGAACCTGATCCAGGGCCTGCGAGACCTGTTCGGCGCGCACACCTACAGGCGGGTCGATCGCGACGGCAAGTTCCACATCATGTGGAGCGAGGACGGCCGCGAAGTCGAGGTCTGATTACGAGCTTCAGATCGCGCGGACCGCGATGGCGGGTGCGGCGACCACGTGGTCAAGCCACGCCGCGAACACGGTGCGCGCCAGGTCCATCATCTCGCGCTCGTGCGCTGCCACGCTGTCAAGCAGCCTTGGCAGCGCACCCTGGCCCATGATCCCCTCGAGCGACTCGGCGTAGGCCGGCACCGCGCCCCAGTCGCCCGCGAGCGCGGTGTCGATCTCGATGTGGAACTGAAGCGCGTAGGCGCGGTTGACGACGAACGCCTGGTGCTCATACGCGGCGGAGCGTGCCAGCAGAACCGCGTCGTCGGGGAGTGCGAACGTGTCGGAATGCCACTGCAGGGCATGGAACCTCGCGGGTAGACGTGAGAACACCGGATCCGACGCTCCGGCCGGCGTCAGCTCGACCTCAAGCACGCCCACCTCTGGCTCGGGGCCGGCCGCAACGGTCGCACCGAGGCTCGCCGCGAGCAGCTGCGCGCCAAGGCACACTCCCCAGAATGGCGTGCCCGCGGCCACAGCCTCGGCGATCGCACGCTTTTCATCGGTGAGCCACGGAAGTCGTTGCTCCTCGTAGGCTCCCATCGGGCCACCCATCGCGATGATCCCGTCAAACCCGCGCCAGTCCGGCAACCGTTGGCCCTCGTCGACCTCGACCCGGACGATCTCGCCCCCGCGCGCAAGCAACTCGTCCTCGTAGGCACCGGGCGGCTCGCACGCAATGTGCTGGAGGACCAACAACTTCGGCGCCGCGGCTGACACGGTCCCAGATCCTATAGCTACCCTGGTAACGGATGCGCTTCGTGATCTTCGGTGCCGGTGCGATCGGCGGTGTGATCGGCGCGCGCCTGCACCAATCCGGGCGCGAGGTCGTGCTGATCGCCCGCGGTGCCCATCACGATGCGATTCTGGCCGGAGGTCTGCGCTTCGAGACGCCGCTGGAGCGCGTCACGCTCCCGATCGAGGTCGTCTCGGGGCCGTCCGCAATCGCCTTCACGACCGAGGATGTCGTGCTGCTCTGCACCAAGACGCAGGACTCGCAGGCTGCACTCGATGCGCTCCGCGACGCGGCGCCCGCCACGACACCGATCGTCTGCATGCAGAATGGCGTCGAGAACGAGCGGATCGCGCTCAGGCGGTTCTCCGACGTCTACGGCGCGGTCGTGATGTGCCCCACGGCCCACCTTGAGCCGGGTGTCGTCCAGTCCTATGGAGCGCGGCTCGCCGGCGAGCTTGACATCGGTCGCTACCCGAGCGGGATCGATCACCGCTGTGAGGCGATCTGCGAAGCGCTCAGCGAGTCGCGTTTTGGTTCCTCGCCAAGCGCGGACATCATGCGCGACAAATACGCCAAGCTGATCAGGAACCTCGGCAACGCGGTCGATCTGATCTGCCGCCGCGGCGAGGATTCAGAGCAGCTCGGGCGGCTTGTGGAAGCTGAGGGGCGTGCGGTGCTGCGTGCGGCCGGCATCGAGTTCGAGTCCGAGGGGGTCAGCGACATCGCGGCGCGATGGGCGCGGTGGGGCGTCGCCCCGATCGACGGCCGGCCTCGCGCAGGTGGATCGACGTGGCAGAGCGTCGCGCGGGGCGCCGGCAGCGTCGAGACCGACTATCTGAACGGCGAGATTGTCCTGCTCGGCAGGCAACTCGGCCTCCCGACGCCGGTCAATGCGCTCCTCCAAGAACTATCGCGGGAGACCGTCAGAGAGCGCCACGACCCGGGCTGGATGCCGGCGGCAGACGTGCTGGCGCGGCTCTGAAGCCGCGGCGAAGAGCCGCCGGCGACCCGCTTTGGTCAGAGCGCAAGCGCGCGACGAAGGAAATCGTGCTCGACACCGAGCGCCGCGTCGGCCACGGTCATCGGGAGCGAGATGAAGCCGTGCGGGGCCGACGGCCAGACGTGAAGCTCCGTCGCGGCCCCGGCCATGCGCCATCTCGCCTCCATGAACAGCGTGTCGTCGAGCAGCATGTCCTCGGTGCCGACCGTGAAGATCGCGGGTGGCATCTGACGCAGATCGGCGTACAGCGGCGAGATGTCCGGATCACGGCGCTCCTCGGGGCCAAGGCCGGGCAGGAACTGATCGCTGAACCAGGTTGTGATCGGTTCGGACAGCACAAGGTTGCGCTCCCCCCAGAGCCGCTGGCTCGGCGTTCTGGACAGATCGAAGGCGCCGTACTGCAGCACCGCGGCTCCGAACGCACCGGCGATCTGGTGCCGGTCGCGAAGGCGGAGCAGCGTGACGGCCGACAGGTGCGCGCCGGCCGAGTCGCCACCGATCGCCAGCCGGCCTGAGTGCCGCAGCGTCGCCGCCTCCCCCTCCCCCTCGAGAAGCCACAGAGCCGCCGCCTCGCAGTCGTCCGGACCGGCAGGGTAGGGATGCTCCGGAGACAGCCGGTAGCCGACGCTGATCACCGTCAGCCCGGTGTCCTGCGCCAGGCGCTGCAGGCGGAGGTCCTGCATGTCATTGTCGCCGAGCGTCCAGCCGCCGCCATGGATGTGCAGGAACGCTCCCGACGATTCACCGGCCGGCGCGATCACACGCAGTCGGATCAGACCACCAGGACCCTCGATCTCGACCGCTCTCGCGTCGGCGACGAACACCGGCGCGGGGTAGAGCCCGGTGCCCTCGCGCCGCTCGCGCCGGGTCTGCTCGGGCGGCTGGGTGTGAACCGAGGGCACAGTGCCGAGCAGGCGTTCGAGCTCGGCGTTGAATGCGCGTGTCTGCGCCAGCAGCTCCGCGTCGTCGGTCACTTGTGCGCGACCACCTGAAAGATCGAGGTGAAGCCGGTCTCGAACCCACGTCGCGCGGCGCGAACGTACAGGCGCCAGATCCGCATGCGCTCGGGCCCGATCAGCGCCAGCACGCGGTCGGAGTTGTCCTCGAGGTTGCGCGCCCATTCGCGCAGCGTCCTCGCATAGTCATCGCGGAAGCCCTCGACGTGCGTCGGTTCAAGCCCGGCCGCCTCGATCGCGAGCAGCACGCGGGACACGTGCAGTGGTGCCGCATCGGGGAACACGAACCGCTCCGAGAAGGGCCCGGCCTCCGGCTCGCCATGACGCAGCCGCGCGATCCCGTGGTTGAGCAGCCGGCCGCCAGGGCGCAGGACCGCGGCGAGCCGCCGCGCATACTCATCGACGTTGGTGCTGCCGACGTGCTCGACCATGCCGATTGAGGAGACGGCGTCGAACCGCTCACCCGCAAGGTCTCGGTAGTCGGCGACCTGAATCTCGATCAGCTCCGTCAATCCGGCCTCGGCAACCCGCTCGCGCGCGCGAGACGCCTGGGGCCCTGACAGCGTGATCCCGGTCACGTGGACGCCGTGCTCACGCGCCGCGTGGAGCGCGAAGCTGCCCCAGCCGCAGCCGACATCGAGCACCCGCTCGCCGGCCTGTAGCCCGAGCTTCGTGCAGACCAGCTCAAGCTTGGTGCGCTGAGCCTCGTCGAGCGTCTGCGCGCCGCGCGAGAAGATCGCGCAGGAGTAGGTCATGGTGTCTCCGAGCATCAGCTCGAAGAACTCGTTCGAGACGTCGTAGTGATAGGTGACGGAGCGTTTGTCGCGCTCGCGGCTGTGGCGCCGGCCGCGTGGACGCAACTCGGAAGCGGGCACCCTCGGTACGCTGCGCAGCGCACCCGCCTGGATCGCGGCTGCCGCCAGGCGAGCCTTGCCACGCGCATCGACCGGCGCGACGTGGTAGCCGTCCAGCATGTCGAGCGCCGCGTCCATGTCGTTGACCTCGATTTCGCCCGCTACGTAGGCACGCCCGAGCCCGAGCTGCCCGGGCGCGCGCAGAATATGACCGAGCGCCAGAGGCGAGCGCACGCGAAAGGTCAGCTCGCCATCGCCGCTGGTGGGCGTCAGACTGCTGCCGTCCCACAGTTCAAGGCGAAACGGACGGTCCGGGAGCAGCTGCGCAAGCGAGCTGCGCAGTGCGAGCGTGGCGTGCGCGTCGCTCACTGCAGTGCGGTCCGGAGCTTTGCCTTCTGTAGCTCGGGGCTGACGCGCACGACATCCCAGGCGAGCCCGACCTTTTCAAGTCCGGCGATCACGATCGCCGAGATGTCAAGCTGGAAGCGGCCCATTCCATGAACCGCCGAGGTCGGGAAGGCGTGGTGGCTGTTGTGCCACGCCTCGCCAAGCGTCAGCGGCGCGAGCCAGGCGAGGTTGCGGGACTCATCGCCAGTCTCGTACTGCTTGCGACCAAAGAAGTGGCATAGCGAGTTGATGCTGTAGGTCGCGTGGTGGAGCACCAGCATCCGCACCGCCCCTCCCCAGAGCAGCCCGGTCAGTCCGGCCTTGAGCGTCCCGCCGATCAGCCAGCCGAGCACGAACGCTGCCCCAAGCCCGCCGAGCGCCCACCAGATGAAGGTCCTGTCAACCCACGAGACCACCGGATCGGCGATCAGATCCGGCGCGTAGCGGGAGCGCCGCCCTCGTTGGGTATGGAGGAACAGCCATCCGACATGGGCGTGCATCAGCCCGCGGAGCGCGCCGGTCCAACCCTCGCCGTGATCGACGTGCGGGCTGTGCGGGTCACCCGGTAGATCCGAGAAGGCGTGATGCTTGCGGTGGTCGGCGACCCACGAGATCACCGGGCCCTCGATCGCCGCGGAGCCGAGAATCGCGAATGTGCCGCGCAGCCAGGGTTTGGTCTTGAACGCTCGGTGGGTGAACAGCCGGTGGAAGCCGACTGTGACGCCGAGGCCGGTGAGCACATACATCACGGCGAACACGATCAGGTCGTCCCAGCCCAGCGCCTTGTCCCAGAGCTGCCAGCCCACGAAGAACAGGGCCAGGATCGGGGCGCCGGTGACGATCCCGGTGATGATCCGGTCACGCGTTTCGTGAAGGACCGGTTCGATGTCGCCGCTGTCAGGTGCCGGTGGCGCCGAGTCGCTGACCTGGGCGGCCGGGACGGCGCGATCTGGGGTTTCGATGGTCAAATGAAAACTCGTATCTGATCGGAAGCTGTTTGGAGCGGCGCGTGCCGGGTCCCCGCGCTGTGCAGGGTATCTACACGACCGGAGCGAAGGAATCTGGCCCGGGTGCGGTTCCCGGCCCGCCAGATCACGCGCGCGGCTACGATGCTGTCATCTTGCCGCAACGACTTTACTTCACGGACTCCGATGAGGCCAACGAGCTGATCGCGTCGGACCCGATGGCACTGCTGATCGGGTTCGCGCTCGACCAGCAGGTCACCGTGCAAAAGGCCTTTTCAGGACCACTCGTGATCAGGCAGCGGGTGGGCTCGCTGGAGGCCGGCGTGCTCGCCGATGCCGACCTGGAGACGGTCTTCCGGGAGAAGCCCGCCGTGCATCGCTTCCCTGGCGCGATGGCCACGCGCGTCCATGACCTCGCGGTGGAGATTCGCGACCAATACGACGGCGACGCCGCGCGTGTCTGGACCACGGCCGAGGGTGCCGAGCAGCTGCGCGACAACATCGCCTCGCTGCCGGGCTTCGGCGAGATGAAGATCAAGGCGCTCGGCGCCGTCCTCGCCAAGCGGTTCGGCGTTTCCGCCGCTGAGGAACTCGTCCCGTGGCATCCGACGCTCGGTGACGTCGACTCGGCGCAGGCGCTGAGCGACTACCAGGCGGCGAAGCGAGAACACAAGGCGACCTGGAGCAAGAGCGCGGCGCGGTAACGCGCTCTGGGCGAGTTTCGCCCGAAACGCAAGCTCGCGTTCACCCCGGGTCAATAACAGATCTCAGACACCGCTACCACTGATCCCAGGCGACACGAGAGCCCCGCTACCGGCAGGCCGGGTGCACCGGGCCTGACGGTACCATCCGTGGGCTTGCGCCGCGGGCGAAGTGTTGTGGTTGCACAGAAGCCTTCCAAGCTTCTAGGGCGGGTTCGATTCCCGTCGCCCGCTCTGCTTCCCGGAGCTCGGGTCTTGACAAGCCTGAGAAAACTGATATCTATTAGATAGCAGTTTTTCTGAAGGCCACCTGCTGGGAGGAACCATGAACCAGGACGTCCAGCCATACCGCGAGCCCGAGGTGACGCCGGTCGGGCATTCGGGGACCCGCGTCGAAATCCAGGAGCGCCCCGCCTGGTCGATCAACGGCTGGTTCGGCGTGGTCGTCGTCCTCGCCCTGATCGCCGTGACCGTGCTGCTCGCCAAGAGCTCCGACACGGGCTTTGCGATCGCCTCAGCCGTGGTTGCCGGCATCGTCGCGAGCTCGCTCGTGATCGTGCAACCGGGCCACACGAAGGTCGTGCGGTTCTTTGGGAGCTACGTCGGGACCGTGCGTCGCACCGGTCTGTCGTGGATCCTGCCGCTGGCGGACCGCCGCAGCCTGAGCATCCGAGTGCGCAACTTCGAGACCAACCATCTGAAGGTCAACGACGCCGACGGCAACCCGGTCGAGATCGCCGCAATTGTCGTCTGGCAGGTGGCCGACACCTCGCGGGCGTCATACGCCGTCGATGACTACGTCAACTTCGTCGAGGTCCAGGCCGAGTCGGCGTTGCGCCACGTCGCGACCACCCATCCCTACGACGACCCCGCCGGGGAGGGCACGTCGCTGCGCGGCAACGTCGACCTCGTGGCTGCTGAGCTCGCCCAGGAGGTCGCACAGCGGGTCACGATCGCCGGCGTCGAGATCGTCGAGGTGCGGATCAGCCATCTTGCCTACGCGCCGGAGATCGCCCAGGCGATGCTGCGCCGGCAGCAGGCCAACGCCGTCGTCGCGGCTCGTGCCCGGATCGTCGAGGGGTCTGTGGGAATGGTCGAGATGGCGCTGGCGGCACTCGATGAGCACGGCATCGTCGAGCTCGACGAAGAGCGCAAAGCCGCGATGGTCAGCAACCTGCTGGTCGTCCTCTGCGCCGACCAGCCTGCATCCCCGGTCGTCAACACCGGGACGCTCTATACGTGACCCGCGCCCGTAAACAGGTGCTGCTGCGCATCGACCCTGCGGTCCACGACGCCCTGGCGCGATGGGCCGCAGACGATTTCCGCAGCCTCAACGCCCACATCGAGATGCTGCTGAGGCGTGCGCTGGGCGATGCCGGCCGGATGCCCACGCAGGCTCAGCCGGTACCCAAGCGTGGGCGCCCCCCAACCAGTAAGGGCTGACGGAGGTCAGGTCACCGGGCGGCTGCCCGGCGGCACGGCAACTCAGGCGAGCGCGGTGTCGGCCGGCTCCTGATAGCGCGCGACCGTGAACGCGATCAGCATCGGCACGTGGACCGCGTACACGACCAGCGAAAGCGCCAGCACCACCAGCGCGCCACCATGGAGGTGGTCGCGCAGGAATGCGTACAGGATCAGACCCGCTGTGATCGCGTAGGCGAGCATCGCCCACTTGAACACGAGAGCGAAGCGAGCCCACGCGAAATCCTTGACCCGCGAGAGCAGCGCGAAGTTGACCGCGAGCAGAGCTGCCGACAGGACCAGCAGGATCACCGCGGGCGTGAGCGGGACATGCCGCGGGAGGTGTGCGGAGAGGTAGATACCGCCGGTCACGATCAGCGCCAGCGACACCATCCCGAGCTGCGTCACCGGCGGCATCGGGCGCTCGCCGCTCATGAGCTCGCCAGCTTGGTCATGATCACCAGCGTCGCGATCTGCATCGCACCGGTGACGCCGGCGCAATAGATGAACCGCTTCATCAGCTTCTCGATCACCGCAGGGTTGGGCCGTGGTTTCTTGAGCTCGAACAGGACCGCCACGTTCGCGGGCTCAAGCAGGCCGAGCGCGATCACGGCCATCACACCGACGACGATGTAGCTGGCCACCACCCAACCATGTTGCGGGTAGCTGGTAAGCACCGTCCCCTCCCGGACGCCGAGCTGCCAACCGGCCGCGAGCGTCATCGTGACCACCGTCGGCATGATGATCAGCATCTTCGGCATCAGCTTCGTCGTCATCTCGATCCTGGCGGGTATCGAGAGGCTCCCGAGGATCGGCCCGAGCACGAACCCGAGGAACAGATCGATGATCGTCCACGACGCGCCACCGACCACGTGCATGAAGTCGAGCGGCCACAACTTGTTCGTTGCGATCGCGACGATCAGCACGATGAACGCGACCGCCGGGAAGATCAGCCCTGCGCGCGGGACGATCTGAAAGTCGGGGACCGTGATCGGCCCATGTGGACCCGGCCCTGAAGCGACCGGCGGCTCCTGCGTTGCGACGTTCGCCATGCCGGCGAATTATTACCGAGCGCGACCTCGGAATGGGGCGCACACCCGCCCGCGCGCCCACGCTCGCTACGATGCCGCGGGCGAGGGGGACTGGTGTATCGGTAACACGGTGGTCTCCAAAACCGCAACGTCAGGTTCGACTCCTGGGTCCCCCGCTCTGCGTCGTGGTCTGCAACCGCAGGCTACGCGTCGGTCGGATCCGATCAGAGCGCCGAGCAGCGGCGCGGGTCGTTATCGCGCAGGTTTCGAGAGCAGCCGATGCGAGCGTGCTCGTTGTCGATCCCGTGGTGACAGGCGTTCTGGGCTCGGTGATGTGTTAGCCGACGCCGGGGATCGCCGCTCCGACGCTGGCGCAGGCTTTGGCGGCTCTGACGAACGCCGGCGACTGAGGATTGAAACCGACTGGAAGATTGACACCAACCCCGTCACCGTCCGGACCGAAGGACGGGTCGGGGAAGTTAGTCGCGCCATGTGTCCGGAGGCAGTGCGCCTTTGCGACAAACGCTTGCTTCTGCGCCTCCGAGAGCGGCGCCGGCGCCCCCAGACTACCCACGGACCGACATGCCTTCCGGGCGCCTTGGAACGCTGGGCCACTGAATGTGATCCCGTTGATCGTCACCGACGAGCTGCCGACCGATTCCATGATCGAGAAGCCCTGGCCCCCTGGGCCTGAGTTGGGGTCCGGGAAGTTTGGGACCCCGTGCGAGCGCATGCACTTCGCGAGCGCGAACTGAGGGGTGGTTGCAGCCGTCGTGCTGCCCGGCGTGCCAGACGATCCGCACGCCGCGATCGCTGAGGCGCCGGCCAGCACCGAGAGCGCGATTGTGACCCACTTCGCCATCGATCAAGGTTCTATCGGACAGTGGGTAACAGGGCCGTAACGCCTGTCGGATGGCTGGTGGGGGCATGCTCCACCGAGCACCCCGGCCCTCGTGTCCGGCGGGTCAGCGGTTCGCGCAGACCTTGTGGGCTTGTTGGAACGCGGGTGAGAGGGGGTTCATGCCCCCGCCGCCGGAGCTTTGCGAGATGCCGCCGCCGTTGCCGGTGATCGTCGGATCGGGGAAGTTCGGGACGCCGTGTGTACGCATGCACTCGGCGCGAGCGAGTGCAGCTTTTCTGGCCCTCGCGACGACTGCCGCGTTGGGCCCACCGCCTCTGCTGCCGGGGCCGATGTGGACAACGTTTCGGCAGATTGAAGTTGTAGCCGTCGATCCGCGCCACTGCGTGCCATCAATCCGTACAACCCGTTCGGCGATACGAACGGTTGCACACCGAGTCGCCTCGCGTCGTGCGGCGACTGGTGGAATGCGGGCGGAGGGACTCGAACCCCCAAGAGCGTAAGCCCACCGGCACCTAAAACCGGCGCGTCTGCCATTTTCGCCACGCCCGCTGGGCGCGTCGGCGCGGCCGTTGCCGCGCGACACCGGCAGATTGTATGGTCCGCGACATGCCCCGAGCCACCCGGCTGCGTCCCGGCTACGTGGTCAAGTACCCGAATCGTGATAAGCGCTCGAGCAAGTTGACGAAGGCGATCGTCGCGGCGATCCTGCTCGTCTCGGTCGTACTGATCCTGTCGGTCACCGTCGGCGGCTGGAGTGAGCTGGAGGGCCTGCAGGCGCTCAACTTCATCTGGTGTGCGGTCTATTTGATCATCGCGTTCTACGTCTGGCGCTGGGCGCGGGGCCTGCTGCCGATCGCCGCGGCGCTGGCCAGCCTGATGCTGGTCGTTGCACTGATCGCAGCCACCGGCATCACCGGCACCAGCTGGTTTGACCGCAGCCACGAGGGTTACGCGGCGGCCCAGTCGCTGTTCGGCGGGGCCGGCCTGAGCGCCAACACGCTCGGCGTGCTGACACTGATCATCGCCCCGGTCCAGGCGCTGCTGATCGTGTTCGCGGCGCGCGGATTCCTGCAGGGCTGGAACATCGAGCTCGAGGTGCCGGGCGATCCTCCCGCGGGCGCGGTCAGCGGCGCCCACGCCGGTGTTGCCTGATCACGGCCTGCGACGCTGACCCAGGCTCCAGCTTCTCAGTGGACGACTGTTCGATTCGGCCTCTGCAAATCGCGGGCTGGTGACCCGTCTGACCGATCCTCTGTCAATGCGCCAGATCAGCGGCGGGGCGACCGGAGGAGCCGGCAGTGACGCGCGGGTATCCGTTTAGCCTGCAGGTCTCCCCACCGGGAGGGGCGTCGCAGCGTTTGGCGGCCAGGCCGGCTGACGACAACGCAGACCACACGGCTCCTGACCGCATCGGCGCGGCAGATCACAGGCGGCACGCGCCGATTGCGACGAATCGTCGCCTGCGGCGCGTGTGGATCGCCTACGGCGGTCTCGGAGCCGTCCTGCTCGCCTACACCGTCTCCGAAATCATCAGGCGCGCCGGTCAATCGTGGCCATTGATCGATGACTGGGGCGTCGCGATCTTCGAGATCGTCGCCAGCCTTCTGTGCATCTACCGAGCCGTGGTCGTGCGCCGGGGCCGGATCATCCCGCTGCTGCTCGGTCTCGGGCTGCTGTCATGGTCGATCGGTGACCTGACGCTGGCGATTGAATCCGCCGGCGGAGCGACGCCACCGGTGCCATCGGTTTCGGACGCGTTCTACCTCGCCTTCTACCCGATCTCATACGCGGGGCTGCTGCTGCTGATGCGCGGCCAGGTGCGCAGGTTGAGCGTCGCAAGCTGGCTCGATGGCGCGGTCGCCGGCGTCGGAGCCGCCGCAGTCTGCGCCGCATTCGTGTTCGAGGGGGTGCTGCGCTCGGCCGGTGGCGGCACAGCCGCGGTTGCCACCAATCTCGCCTACCCGGTCGGTGACCTGCTGCTGCTGGCGATGGTGGTCGGCGGAACGGCTGTGCTACCGAACCGGCGCAACCCGCGCTGGCTGCTGCTGGCGGCCGGATACGCGATCAACGCCGTCGGAGACACCTTCAACCTGTTCCAATCCGGGTTCGGCGGGAGCCATGTCGGCGTCGCGATCAACGCTGTCGCCTGGCCGACGTCGATTCTGCTTGTGTCCGCGTCGGTGTGGCTCCCCACGCCTCCGCGCGATCTCCGGATCCAGTCGCGACCGCCCGGATTCCTGCTGGTCGGCGCAGCGACGTTCTCATCGCTGGTGATCCTGTTCATCGGCGGATTCAGCCACATCGACCGCTCGGCGCTGCTCCTCGCGGCAGCCGCGCTGGCGATCGCCGGTGTTCGCTTCGCGCTGTCGCTGACCAGCCTGCGCAGGCTCAACGAGGAGCGCCACTCACAGGCGATCACCGATCAGCTGACCACGCTCGGCAACCGCCGGGCGCTGTTCGAGCTGCTCGAGGCGTTGAGTGAGGACCACGCTGCGGGCGAGCCGACAGCTCCTGCGATCGCGCTCCTGTTCGTGGATCTCAACCGTTTCAAGGAGGTCAACGACTCGTTCGGCCACGCCGTCGGCGACGAACTGCTCAGGCAGCTGGGTAGCCGGCTCAACGGCTCCCTGCGAGAGTGTGACCTCGTCGTGCGACTCGGCGGCGATGAGTTCGCGGTCGTGCTGATGAACGCCGACGCCGACTATGGCACGACCGTCGCACGGCGGATCAGCGCACTGCTCGACGAGCCGTTTCAGCTCCAGGCCGTGAGGGCCAGGATTGGCGCCAGCATCGGCATCGCCGCGATGCCGACCGATGCGACCGACGGCCACGACGTCCTGCGGTGCGCTGACCTCGCGATGTACCGCGCCAAGCTCGACGGCAAGAGCTTTGCGATCTACCAGGAGGAGATTGACGGAAACGGCAACCGGATGGGCCTCGTCGAGGACCTGCGCGTCGCAATCGACACCCACCAACTCGAGCTGTATTACCAGCCCCAGATCGAGCTCGAGACGCGTGAGGTGATCGCCGCCGAGGCGCTCGTCCGCTGGAACCACCCCCGCCTCGGCTCGGTACCACCACTCGAGTTTCTTCCGCTCGCCGAGGAGGCGGAGCTGATGGGCCAGCTGACGGCGCTGGTTCTCGACGGTGCGCTTGCGCAGTGCGCCGTGTGGCGTGCCGAGGGCCAGGCGATCGCAGTCGCCGTCAACATCTCGACCACCAACCTGCTCGACCCCAACTTCGCCGCAGGTGTCGCAGCCCGCCTGGAACAGCACGGGCTGCCACCGGAAGCCCTGATTGTGGAGATCACCGAGACGACCGCAATCGCCGACTTCGACCGCTGCAAACAGGCGATCGAACAGTTGCGCGACCTCGGCCTGATCGTCTCGGTCGACGATTTCGGAGCGGGCTTCACCTCCCTGGCGTACCTGAGCAGCCTCGCGGTCGGAGAGCTCAAGCTCGATCGCAGCTTCATCAATGGACTTGCGGTCGCTGCGGAGGAGCGCAACCTGGCGCTGGTCCGCTCGACGATCGACCTGGCGCACGCGCTTGGGCTGCGGGTTGTGGCCGAGGGGGTAGAGGATCTGGCATCGCTGGATCTGCTCGCCGATCTGCGCTGCGACCACGCCCAGGGTTACCTGATCAGCAGGCCGATGCCCGCTGAGGAAATCGGACTTCAGTCACGTTCCCTGCTCTGACCGACCCAGCTTCGGTTCGGCGAGGTCGATCGTGACCGCCGAAACTCGGCTGGCCCCGTAGGATCGGCCGATGCGGATCTACCATCGCCAGGGAGCCGGCCGCCCGATCAGGGTGATCTGGACGCTCGAGGAGGTCGACGCGCCATACGACCTCGCGATCATGAACCCGGAGGAGGCGGCAGCCGACGAGCACAGGTCGCGACACCCGCTCGGCCGCGTGCCGGTGCTGGAGGACGACGCCGGGATGATCTTCGAATCGACCGGCATCTGTCTGTACGTCGCCGACCTCCATCCCGAAGCTGAGCTTCTTAGCGCGGTCGGAACACACGACCGGGCACTCGTGTATCAGTGGTCGCTCTTTGCGATGACGGAAATCGAGCCGACCGTGATCGAATCTGCGAGGCGCCGCGAGGCCTACCCTGAGCTCTCCGAGGCGGCGGCCGAGCGCGCGCGTCACGCGGTGCAGGTGGTCGAAGACGCGCTCCAGGGCCGTGACTACCTCGTCGCCGACCGGTTCTCAGTGGCCGACATCGTCGTGAGCGAGGTCGTCCGGATCGGGGTCCGCGTCAAGGCGATCGAAGCTGAGGGCAGGGTCGCGGAGTACCTGGCGGCGATGGAGGCCCGTCCGGCCCGGCAGCGCGCGGCGGCGATGCTCCACTAGCAGCCGGCTGGGTCGATCTGGGCCCTACGAGGAAGGACAGCCCGGATCGTGCGTCGTGAAGTGCTTCTGCGGGACCAGGTTGATCGGCGAGGGCGAATAGGAGGCTCCGAGTAACGGGATGCCGATCTGCGCCTCGATCCCCCCCTGGAAGCTGATCGCCACGTCATAGATCGAGCAGATCATGCCCGCGACGGCGGCGCCGGTCGTCTGACCGAACGAGTCGATGAACTGGACATATGCGACTCCGTTGGCAGCGGTCCAGCCAAGCCCCAGACCGATCTTCGGGAACTGGAAGGCGGTCACAAGGCCGGCCGGGCCCGGCGTGATCGACGGTGGCACACCACCATCGGTCTGATCGAGAACGGTGCCGCTGTCCTTGAAGCCGCTGTCATGCCCAGAGACGCTCTTACCGGATTCGTCGACCGTGCTCAGGCCACCGTCGTCATCGACGATCAGCCCCCCGTGAACCGTCGAGTTCTTGGAGCTGAACACGGTCTTGATGTAGACGCCGAACTGGATCTTCGCGTAGATCGGGATCTCACCCGGGAGGGTCAGGTCCGTCCCGACCGGGAAGTAGAAGGTCGGCGGCTTGAGATCCTTGATCTCCGAGTCCTGGGCGGTGTAGGTGAACTTGAGCTTCGACTCGGGGTTGGTGATGTCGAGATTGCTCGAGCTCACCCGACTGTTGTTGACGTTGATGTCCGCCGCGAGGTTTCCGACATCGACCGAACCACTGAAGTAGATCTGCAGATCGGCGCCGTTCGCGGGACCGTTGCTGCAGATTCCGCCGGCGCCGAAGCAGAGGTTGCCGCTGACGTTCAGCTTCGAGCCGGTCCCTGGCGACAACGTGATCGAGTACCCGGCCCCGATGCCGGCCGGTCCCAGGGGAATCGAGCCGTTCAGGGTGATCTGGTTGGTCAGCGACTTTCCGAAGTCGGAACCGATGCCGGCGATCGTCGCCTCTCTCAAGCCCGTCGACGGTCGCCCGACGTAGGGGTAGGTGGGCTTCAGGAAGTCGTTGGCTGCCCGCGAGTCGCCGGCGGCCCCTGCGCTCGATGGCGGCTGGACGAGCGGCGCAATGATCGCGTCATGGAAGTTGGGTGTGCCGGAGGCCTGCACCCTGCCCTTGGAGATGAACTGCGTCAGCGTCGCCGGCTTGGTGGACACGAGCAGCTTGCCGCCCTTGTGGGAGACCTTGGTGACCATCAGCGCGTCGGCTCCCTGCAGGAACATCACCTTGCCGGGCCTGACCTGGGCCAACGGACCGGCGGCATGCTTGAACTCGAACACTCCGGCGAGCGAGATTCCGATCAGGTTTGCCTGCACGGTCGCGCGGCTGACGACCACCGTGCTCCTGGTGAACTGGATCCCACTCTCTCTCACCTTCAGGTTGCCCGCCCTCGCCGTCGATGCGTAGATGCGGACCTGCCCGTGTGCCGCCGTCGGCTTGCTGGAGAACGCCAGCGGCCCGAAATCGCGATCGGTCGCCTGTGCCACCCCGGCATTGAGAAGCACAGCTGCCAGGACAGCCACGAGCCCCACGATGCGTCTGCCCATGCCCGAACCCTATACGCGCCGTCAACCGCAAAATCCGTGACTCACGCTCGCGCACATGCTATTTTGCCAAAATGCGGGATTTCCGTGGTTTCTGGGTGATCATCATCGCTGTGATCTGCGTCGTGGTGCTCTGGAGGGTGGGCGAAAAACACAAGACCGACTGCATCGCGGCAGGCAGGGTCGGCTGCACAGTGCTGCCGTGGTCCGGCCAGATCCCGGGCACCGGTCCCAGTTCGACGCAATCAGGACTCAACGGAGGCCCGTCGGTCAGCGCCGGCATCCACGACGTCGGCGCGAGCGTCTCGGGGACCGCCGGCCAGAACGCCGGAAGCCTCCCCTAGCCGCCACCTGAACGCAACCTGAACGCAACCTGTTCGGACGCGCAAATCAGCTCGCCGCGCGCCGGTTCGCGCGCTCGAACACGAATCTCATGCTCGGGCGCGCCAATCAACGTCCCGCCGATCAATTTGCGCGCTCGATCAGCGCGGCAGCATTCCCGGCCAGACGTAGCCGGCGACCGCCACTCCGTCCGCGTGATCGCGAACCACGACGCCGACTGCCTTCCCGGTCAGCGATCCGACGAATTGGCTCGGCAGGGTTCCGTCGGCCTCCAGCTCGTCGGCGGACGGCATTGGGATCCCCGCGGCATGTGAGAGCGCCACAACCCGGCGGGCGCCCTTTGCCGTCCTGTAGGCGACGCGGTCGCTCAACTCTCCGTCTGGGCTTCGCACCGTCAGATCGATATGCGGTCCGTTATCGGTCGCGCCGTGGCTGACCCGAACAATCTCAGCAATATGGTTGCCAGCCGATAGGGCGACGAGTTCGTCAGTCGGCCGCAAGTCGCTGCTCATCACGTCGCAAGCATCGCAGATCGTCAGGCCGCCGGCGCAACAGCGACCAGGCCGCCGAACGACTGGCCCAGCCGAGTTGGTAGATCCCCGCGCGCCCCGATCCAGAAAAGCGCATATTCCGTAGAACCGACCAGACGCCACGTTAGGTACGGCGGGTGGGATTCGAACCCACACGTCCTTGCGGACAGCGGCTTTTGAGGCCGCCATGTCTACCATTCCATCACCGCCGCACGGCGGGGCTCAGTCTACGGCCGAGACCAGTTCGTAGAACTCGTCGATCAACGCCGGCGGCGCGATCACGATTCCGTCGGGGAGCCCGTCCCGCGCCGCCAGCCACCGGACATCGAGGCCGGCGCGGGCACAGACCAGCGCGCCGGCGGCGCAATCCCAGGGTCGCACGCCCCGCTCGTAGTACGCGTCCAGCCGGCCGCAGGCACACGAGCAGAGGTCAAGTGCGGCCGATCCGGCGCGTCTGATGTCACGCACCCTGCCGACCACAGAGGCGGCGAGCTCGGCCTGACGGGCTCGGACCGCTGCGTCGTAGGCAAAGCCGGTTCCGACGAGCGCGCGCGCCAGGTCCTCGCACCCGGAAGGGTGGATCTGCACTCCGTTCAGTGTCGGGCGACCCGAGCGTGTCGCCTCGAAGCGCTCCTGGCGGTTGGGATCGAGCACGACGGCGACCACTGCTCCGTCGGCGTCCTCACAGGCGACGCTGACCGCAAACGTCGGGATCCCGTAGATGAAGTTGACGGTCCCGTCGAGCGGATCGACCACCCATCGCAGGCCACCGACCCCGTCCGCCCCGTCGTCGCCCCCCTCCCGGTCCGCGACGGCCCCGGTGCCGCCTGCGCCTGCTGCCGCCGACCCGGCAGTGGCGCCGCCCTCCTCGCCGAGGATCGCATCACCGGGTCGCTCGCGGGCGAGCACCGCCCTGATCGCGGCCTCCGCCGCGAGGTCTGCGGCGGACACCGGATCGGTCGGCGTGCTCTTCGATCGGACCCGGCCGAGGTCCTCGCCGAACCAGGCGCACAGCTCGACGGCGGCGGCGCTGGCGGCCGCGTTCGCGACCGCGAGCAGCTCCCCCTCGAGCCCGCCCTCACCCTCGAGCCCGCCCTCACCCTCGAGCCCGCCCTCACCCTCGAGCCCGCCCTCGGGGCTCACGCGGGCGTCACCGGGTTGTGTTTGGCGGGCCATTGACGCCGCTTGCCTGCGGACTGGGCGAAACGTACGATCAGCTCCGCGCGCAGACGCTCAGGCTCGATCACCGCATCGATCACGAGCTCGGAGGCCAGGTGCAGAACGTCGATGTCGCGCGCGTACTCCGAGCGCAGCTGCTCGGTGCGCTGCGCGCGCTCGTCCGGGTCCTCGATCGCCTGAAGCTGGTTGTAATAGACGGCGTTGATCGCCGCCTGGGGCCCCATCACCGCGATCGAGGCGGTCGGCAGCGCCAGGCAGCAGTCGGGATCGAACGCCGGACCGGCCATCGCGTAGAGCCCGGCGCCGTAGGCCTTGCGGACGATCACCGAGATCTTCGGGACGGTCGCCTCCGAGACGGCGCTGATCATCTTGGCGCCGTGGCGGATGATCCCCTCCCGCTCGACCTGCGTGCCGATCATGAAGCCGGGCACGTCGGCCAGGAACAGCAGCGGGATGTTGAACGCGTTGCAGGTCTGGATGAAACGCGCCGCCTTGTCGGAGGAGTCGACGAACAGGACGCCGCCCTTGACCTTCGGCTGGCTGGCCACGAGACCGATCACACGCCCGTCCAGCTTTCCGTAGCCGACGATCAGCTCCTTGGCCCAGCGGGCGTGGATCTCCAGAAACGACTCACCGTCGATCAGGCAGTCGATCACCTCGCGCATGTCGAACGGCTTGTTCTCGTCCAGCGGGACGATCTCACGGATCGACTGCGCCGACGACGGCGCCCTCGACGGCGCCGGAGCCGCCGGCGGCCGCTCCTCGAACGAGGACGGGAAGTACGACAGGTAGCGGCGGGCGAACTCGATTCCCTCCTCGTCGCTGACCACCAGCGCGTGGCCACAGCCGCTCTTGGAGGTGTGCATCCGGGCACCACCCATCTCCTCGAGCGTGACCTTCTCGCCGATCACCATCTCCGCCATCCGTGGGGAGCCGAGGTACATCGAGGCGTTGCCGTCACGCATGATCACGACGTCACAGAACGCCGGAATGTACGCGCCGCCCGCGGCGCTCGGACCGAACAGCACGCAGACCTGCGGCACGACTCCGGAGAGCCGAACCTGGTTGAAGAAGATCCGCCCGGCATGGCGCCGCCCGGGGAACATCTGGACCTGCTCGTTGATCCGCGCCCCCGCCGAGTCGACCAGATAGACGAGCGGGCACCGCAGTGACAGCGCGCGCTCCTGGATCCGGAGGATCTTCTCGACCGTCTTCGGCGCCCACGAACCCGCCTTGACGGTCGGATCGTTGGCGATCACCGCGACCTGCCGGCCATCAAGGGTGCCGACGCCGGTGATCACCCCCTCCGCTCCGAGCCCTTCCGCCTCCCAGCTCGCAAGCAACCCGTCCTCGACGAACGACTGCTGATCCAGCAGTAGCGCGACGCGCTCACGAACCGGCAGCTTCCCCTGCTCCACCGCCTTGGAGCGGTGGTGGGCGGGCCCGCCGGCGAGCGCGCGCTGATCGGCGGCGCGCAGCCGCTCGCCCGGATCTGGGACGCCGCTCAAGCGGCCTCCCCGCGGTGCCAGTCGACCGGGCCGGCGATCAGCACGTGGCTGCCGAGCGGCCGCCCGAGCGCCTCCTGCGCCGCCCGCGACGCCTGCAGCAGCCTGCTGAGATCGATCCCGGTCGCGATTCCCATCTCCTCAAGCATCGAGACGAGATCCTCGGTGGCGATGTTCCCGGTCGCCCCTGCGGGCACCGGGCAGCCACCCAGCTCGCCGAAACTCGACTCGAACGACTCGACGCCGGCCTCCAGGGCGGCGAGCACGTTCGCGAGCCCCTGCCCGCGCGTGTTGTGGAAGTGCGCGGTCAGCTCGATCTCGGGCAACTCCGAGCGCGCCAGCTCGAAGAACTCCCGGACCTGGAGGGGGTTGGCCATCCCGGTCGTGTCGCCGAAGCCGACCTCCTGCGCCCCTGCCGCCACCAGCTCGTGCGCGATCGAAAGGACTCGTCCTGGCGGCACGTACCCCTCGTAGGGGCAGCCGAACGAGGTCGAGATCACGCCCTCGCACCGCAGGCCCTCGGCTCGTGCCCGCGCGAACACGCGACCCAGTCCGCTCAGCGATTCGGCGATCGTCCGCCCCACGTTCCTGGCGTTGTGCGTCTCAGACGCGGACAGGAAGCCGTTGACCTCGTTGAACCGCGCGCGGTGCGCGAGCGCCCGTTCCAAACCGCGCTCGTTCGGGATCAGGACACCCACCGACACGGACTCCGGCAGCTCGATCGCCTCCAGCACCTCGGCCCCGTCAGCCAGTTGCGGGATTACGTCGCCACGTACGAAGCTGGTCACCTCCAGGCGTCGCAGCCCGGTCGCGCCGAGCAGTTCGATCAGCGCGATCTTGGTCGCGGTCGGCACGATTTCCGGCTCGTTCTGGAAGCCGTCGCGCGGGCCGACCTCGCGGATCCGCACGCTGGCCGGCAGGTCGCTCATGCCCTACTTATAGATCAGCCGAAGGCCGAGCAGCTGTGCGACCGTCACGAACCGGTAGCCACGGGCACGCAGCGTGGTGATCTCGTCAGGCAGCGCGGCGAGTGTCTCGAACCGCGGACCGCCTCCGAAATGCTGGATCACGATCGCGCCGTTGTGAGCGTTGCCGAGCACGTTGGCCTCGATCGCTCCGACCCCCGGCAGCGACCAGTCCCGCGGATCGACATCCCACATGATCGTCAGGAACCCGAGTGAGCGCGCGAGCGAGGTCAGCTCCGGGCTGATGTCCCCGTACGGAGGACGCCACAGGCACGGGGTGAAGCCGGTGCGACGGTGGATCGCCTCCGCGGTCAGCTGCAGCTCCGAGGTCTGCGCCGCCGGTGAGAGTCCGGTCATCATCGGGTGAGTCCAGGTGTGATCGCCGATCATGTCGCCGTCGGCCAGCATCCGGCGTTCGACCGCCCCGGTCGGATCGTAGGTTGCGAGCTGGTCGCCGATCTCGAAGAACGTCGCCGGGACGTGGTAGCGCGCGAGCAGATCGACGAAGTCGATCGACGGCGGGTCGCCCCACGGACCGTCGTCGAATGTCAGCGCAATCTGATGAACCGCCGGGGAGCCGGCGAATACCGTCGACGGTCCAGCCGGCGCGCAGCCGACCAGTTGCGGCGTATGCAGCTTCGCCAGCGCCGGCTTCTGCGGGAACACAGCCGTAAGCGTGCCGACGGCCGAGACCAGAGCGCTCTGGGTCTGCCAGTGCAGCGGCCTGTACTTGGCGCCGATCTGCGATGGCAGGAACGAGGCGGTCACTTCCTCCGGGCCTGAGCGCGTGATCGCCGCGTCGATCAGATGCCCCGGTCCCTGCTGCCCGCTGAGGGCTACGTTCGCGTAACTGAGCGCCATCCCGTGGCGTCCGGGCACCACACAGAGCCTCCCTGCGACCGAGCCGATCGCGGATCGTTCGATCACCAGGCACAGCGAGCGCTTCTGTGTCCGTAACCCGTCGGCCGAGAATGCGTGAGCGAGCGTTGCGCTCCAGACGAGATCCTGGCCCTCCTGGCTCAGCGACGAGTCGCTGAGCGGAAACGGGGACGCGACGCCGGCGCCGGCCATCGTGTGAGCGGAGGCGGCGAACACGAGCGCCACCACCAGTACCAGCGGCGTCAGTATGACCCTTGCTGACGGCATCACCCGCGGGACCATAGACTGATTTCGATGATCGGGGGTGTGATCGTGCTCGCCGGCGGCACCGGGGGGGCGAAGCTGGCGCGCGGGATGCTTGACGTCGTCGGGCCCGAGCGGCTGGTCGTGATCGCGAACACCGGCGATGACGTGGAGATCCACGGTGGTTACGTCTCCCCCGATGTGGACCTCGTCAGCTTCTGGCTTGCCGACCGGATCGACGCGCGCGGCTGGGGCCTCGCCGATGACACGTTCAACACCATGGAGGGACTTCGTGAGCTCGGTGATCAGGTCTGGTTCTCGCTCGGAGATCGTGACCTGGCGATCGCCCTGTGGCGCGCGCGGGCGCTTGACCAAGGGCGGCGCGCCACCGAGGTGCAGCTGGCGCTGTTGCAGGCGCTCGGCGTGCATGCGCGGGTCCTGCCGATGAGCGACCAGCCTGTGCGTACCCGCGTGATGGCGGGCGACCGCTGGTGGCCGTTTCAGGAGTTCATGATCAGCGCGGGCCCGGCGGGTGGTTGGGATCAGATCCAGGCAGTCGAATTCCGCGGCGCCGCCAACGCCCACGCGACGCCGGAGGTGCTGGAGGCGATCACGCAGGCGTCCGTGATCGTGATCGGCCCATCGAACCCGATCATCTCGATCGGTCCGATCCTCGCCGTCAACGAGATCCGGGTTGCCCTCGCCAACCGTCGCGTGCCGGTCGTCGCGGTCAGCCCGCTGGTCGGTGGCACCGTGCTGAAGGGGCCCACCGCACAGTTCATGCGCTGGCGCGGGCTGGAACTGTCGAGCGCCGGGCTCGCGGCCTTCTACGACGGTCTGATCGACGGTCTCCTCGCCGACGAGCCGACCGACGCGGTCGCGGTCCAGCAGAGCGATGTGATGATGGATGGGGCCGGCGGAAGGCGGCGACTGGCACAGGAGACGCTCGCCTTCGCGTCTCGCCTGACCGCCGACGGAGTCGGCACCGGGTAGCTTTCGTGAACGTGCCCACCTACGCGATCCTCCCGATCAAGAGCTTCGAGGACTCCAAGCAACGTTTGGCGACCGGTCTCACCGCCGGGCCTCGTCGAGCCCTTGCAGAGGCGATGTTCTCCGACGTCCTGACGGCGCTGCGGCGCACCAGCGCAATCGACGCGATCGTGGTGGTGAGCTCCGCGCATAACGCGCAGCGGATCGCCGGTGGACACGGTGCCGACGTGATCGAAGACGATGCCGTCGGTCACAGCGAGGCCGCGATGCTGGGGATCGCCCACGCAGTCGAGGCCGGCGCCGACCGCGTGCTGCTGGTCCCGGGCGACTGCCCGCTGATGGATCCGGCTCAGCTCGGCGAGCTGATCGCCTACGCAGCCGGCGCCCGCTCTGCACTGATCGTGCCCGATCGGCACGGCACCGGGACCAACGCGCTGCTGATCTCCCCTCCGGACGCGCTGACTCCGTCGTTCGGCCCCGACAGCTGCGATCGCCACCTGGAGCTGGCGAAGGCGCAGGGGACCGCCGGCGAGGTCGTCGTGGTCACCTCGCTTGCGCTCGACGTCGACACTCCTGAGGACCTCGATCAGTTGCGGGCGACGCTGGACGCCACCCACGGTGGCGCTGCGCACACCCGCGGGATGCTCAGGCAGATGACGCGCAGCCAGAGCTGAACGCCGGCGCGGGAAGCGGGAGAGCAGATGCCAGCGTCGGAACCGATCATCGCGCTGCCGGTACCCGGACTCGGCGAAATCGAGCCGGGGGCCGACCTGGCGGGCCTGATCGCCGGCGGCGGCGTCGCGATCGAGGACGGTGACGTGATCGTGATCGCCCACAAAGCCGTCTCCAAGTCGGAAGGAGCGCTCAGGTCACTGCGCGAGATCGTGCCGGGAGAGCGGGCCGTCGGGCTCGCGCGCGAGCAGGATAAGGACCCACGCCTCGTGCAGGTCGTGCTCGATGAGTCCCGGTCGATCGTGCGTCACGCCGCCGGCGTGATCATCTGCGAGACCCGGCATGGGTTCATCTGCGCGAACGCCGGTGTCGACGCCTCCAACGTCCCCGGCGACGATACGGTGGTGCTGTTGCCGGCCGACCCGGACGCGTCCGCGCGGTCGCTGCGCGCGAGGTTCCGCGCGCTGACCGGCCGAGCGCCGGCGGTGGTGATCACCGATTCGTTCGGCCGCGCATGGCGGATCGGGCAGTGCGACGTCGCGATCGGCTGCGCCGGGATCGATCCCGTCGAGGACTGGCGCGGGCGCACGGATGCGAACGGACGAGTGCTCAGCGCCACCCTGATCGCGGTCGCCGACGAACTGGCGGCGACCGCCGACCTCGCGCGGCGCAAGGACGGCAGTCAGCCTGCGGTTGTGGTCCGCGGCGCCGGCCGCCACGTGACGGCGGGCGACGGCCCGGGAGCGGCGGCGCTGATCCGGGCAGCGCAACAGGACCTGTTCAGGTAGCGGCGACGGCCGCGCGGCGGGGCCTCGTGGCAACGACCAGCGCCGCCAGAATCAGCACGACGCCACCAAGCTGCAGAGCGCTCGGTGACTCGCCGAGGATCACCGCCCCCAGAATCACAGCGCCGACAGGCGCCACCATCAGCAAAACCGACGTGATCGCGGCCGGCAGGCGAGGCAGCGAGGTTGCGATCATCAGCCAGCCGACCACCTGAGAGCTGAGCGCCAGCGTCAGCAGCCAGCCCGCGCTCGGCCAGGTTGGGACCAGCCGCGCGTCGCCCACGACGACACCCGCGATCACCGCGACGACGGCTGCGGTCGCGGTCGCGTCAAACAGCGGTCCGACCGGCCGGCGCAGGTCGGCGCCGCCATGTCTGAGGAGCAGGATGAAGCCTGCGTAGGTGATTCCGGCGGCGACACCGAACGCAGCGCCCCGACTCGGATGGTTGCCGTAGGCGCCGTGCTCCAAGACACCGGAGATCAGCAACACGCCCAGCGCCGCGAGCGGAAGCGCGGCGAGCGGGCCGCGCCCGGGACGCTCCGACAGCAGTGCCCACGCGATCAGCGGGACCAGCACGACCTGGATATTTGCGAGCACCGTTGAAAGGCCGGCGCCGACATCGTCGATCGAGTGCGTCCACAGAATCAGATCGGCGGCGAAGAACACGCCGGCGGCCATCGCCGTGCGGCGCTCCCGCCACGGCCGCGGGCCGTGCCGACGGTCCTCGAGCCATTTCAGCAGTCCGAGGATCGGCAGCGCGTAGACACAGCGGAAGATCGCGGCCGTCGACGGTGACGCCTGACTGAGGCGGATCAGGATGCTCGAGAAGGCGATCGTCGCAGCGCCCAACAGCGCCAGGACACGCACGTTGCGCTCACTCTCGAGCCAACCCTCCACGCGGCCAGGCTCTACGCGGGAACGGCAGGCGCGCCGATCGCGTGAAAGCCGCCGTCGACGTGGACGATCTCACCCGAGATCGCACGCGCGTAATCCGACAGCAGCAGGCACACCGCGTCCGCTACGGGTGCCGGATCCGATACGTCCCAGCCGAGGGGAGCCTGTGAGCGCCACGCATCGGCCAGCTGCTCGAAGCCTGGGATCCCACGTGCTGCAACCGTCCCGAGCGGGCCCGCGCTGACCAGGTTGACGCGGATTCCAAGCGGTCCGAGGTCACGCGCCAGATAGCGGGAGACCGATTCGAGCGCGGCCTTGGCGACGCCCATCCAGTCATAGATCGGCCACGCCACGGTCGCGTCGAAATCGAGGCCGACGATGCTTGAGCCGCTGCGCATCAGTGGCGCAGTCGCTGCGGCGAGTGCCTTGAACGAGAACGCGCTCGTCTGGAACGCCTGCGTGGCGCTCTGCGCCGGGGCGGTCATGAAGCGCCCGCCGAGCGCATCCTCCGGCGCGTACGCGATCGCGTGCAGGACTCCGTCGAGCGCCCCCCAGCGCTGCTGCAGCGATTCGGTCAGTGCGGCCAGATCAGCTTCGACGTTGACATCGAGCTCCAGCACGTCGACCGCCTGTGGCAGCCTTGACGCCGCACGCTCGGTCATCCGTCGCACCCGGCCGAAGCTCGTGAGCAGGATCGTCGCGCCCTCCTGCTGCGCTCGCTCGGCGACGTGGTAGGCGATCGAGTCCTTGGTGATGACGCCGGTGATCAGCAGGCGCTTGCCCTCAAGGATCACGCCTGCGACCCCGAGAGGGTGTGCAGCGCCCACGCGAGCCGCTCACGCGTGTGCGAGGGCTCGACGATCTCGTCGACGAACCCAGCCGCCGCGACCGCGCTCGCGCGCAGGTGCTCGTCGGCGTACTCGTCGGCAAGGCGTGTGTGCTCGGCATCGCGGTCCTCGGCGAGCTTGAGTTCACGGCGGTTGATGATCGACACCGCGGCACGCGCGCTCATGATCCCGACCTCGGCCTCGGGCCACGCGAGCACCAGGTCGGCACCGAGGTCACGCGAGTTCATCGTGATGTAGGCACCGCCATAGGACTTGCGCAGGACGACCGTCAGCTTCGGCACGCGGGCGGCCGCGAACGCCCGTACGAGCGAGGCGCCGTGCCTGATCACACCCGCCTGCTCCTGCTTGCTGCCGGGCATGAACCCGGGCGTGTCGACGATCGCGACCAGCGGAACCGAGAACGAATCGCACAGCCGCACGAACCAGGCGGCCTTCTCGGAGCCCTCGGCGTCGAGCACGCCTCCGAGGTGGCGCGGCTGGTTGGCGACGATCCCGACCGGGCGGCCGTCGATCCGCGCGAGCGCGGTGACGACGTTCCGCGCCCATCGTGGCGAGAGCTCGAACAGCGATCCGGCGTCGACGATCCCCTCGAGCGGTCGACGCACGTCATAGGTGCGTCGCGGCTCCGACGGCACCTCGGCGCCGGGATCCGCCACCGCCGGTGCGCATGAGAGCGTCCGCGGCGGTCGCTCACCGGCGCACGACGGCAAGTAGGACAGCAGCTCACGGACGCGCAGCGCCGCACTGCGGACGTCGGCCTCGACCAGTTGGCAGACACCGTTGCGGTCGTGGACCTTCGGCCCGCCGAGCGAGATCGCGTCGATCTCCTCACCGAGTGCCTCCCGGACGATCCCGGGGCCGGTCAGGAACATCGCGGCGTCCTGGGTCATCACGATCAGGTCCGTCAGCGCCGGCGAGTACGCACCGCCACCGGCCGATGCGCCCGAGACGATCGAGATCTGCGGCACGACTCCGGTCAGCGCGACGGTCTGGCGGAAGATCCGCCCGTAGCCGCCGAGCGCCGCCGCCCCCTCCTGCATCCGCGCGCCACCCGATTCGACGAACGCCACCACGGGGATCCGCCCGCGACCCGCCAGCTCGAGCACACGGATGATCGTCTCGGCGTGGCGCTCGCCGAGCGAGCCGCCAAGGTACGCACCATCCTGGGCGTAGCAGACGATCGGACGCCCGGCGACGGTCCCGGTCGCGCCGACGACGCCGTCACCGGCGACGGCCCGCGCGCCCAGTCGTGGCGAGGTCACCCGGGAGCGCAGCACATGCACGCTGCCCGGGTCACACAGCACCTCCAGACGCTCGATCGGCGTCAGATGCTCCGCGACCGGGGCAATTGTGGTGGCAGTCATGACTGCGCTCCTCTCAGCACCAGCGCGACGTTGTGGCCGCCGAACGCGAACGAGTTCGAGATCGCGGCCGGCGGCCCGCCGTTGGCGGGCAACAACATCCTGGCCTCGCCGGGGACATAGTCGAGGTCGAGCTCGGGATCTGGCACCTCGTATCCGAGCGTCGGCGGGATCACCCGGGTGGCGAGCACCTGCACGGTCGCGACGGCCTCGACGGCGCCGGCTGCGCCGAGCAGATGCCCGATCGCCGACTTGGTCGAGGACACCGGTACCTGCTTGGCGCGTTCCTCCCCGAGCGCACGCTTCAGCGCTGCCGTCTCAGCCGCGTCGTTGAGCTGCGTCGAGGTGCCGTGTGCGTTGACGTAGCTGATCCCGTCGGGGGTCAGGTCCGCATCGGCGATCGCAAGCACGATCGCCTGCGAAGCCGGTCCACCGCTGGGCTCGGGTGCCGTCAGGTGATGGGCGTCCGAGGTGGAGCCGTAGCCGACCAACTCGCCGAGTACCGTAGCGCCGCGCGCGGCGGCTGCCTCGGACTCCTCCAGCACGACGATCCCGGCGCCCTCCCCCATCACGAATCCGTCACGGCGCAGGTCGAACGGACGCGAGATGCCAGTCGGCGACAGCGCCTGCATCGCGTTGAAGCAGGCGAAGCCGAATTCGGTCAGGGTCGCCTCGGCGCCGCCGGCGACGACGGCGTCGGCGTCCCCGTACTGGATCATCCGCAGCGCAGTGCCGAGTGCGTGAGCGCCGCTGGCGCAGGCCGAGACGATCCCGTAGCTCTGGCCCTGCAGCCCGTGGCGCATGGCGACTGCAGCCGGAGCTGCGTTCGGCATGTACATCGGAACTCCGAGCGGCGAGACCCGCTCGGCTCCGCGCTGGCGCATCAGGTCATGGTTCGACTCGACGGTCGAGATCCCTCCGATGCCGGTTGCGACGACACACGCGATCCGCAGCGGGTCATACGGCTTCTGCTCGCCCCAGCCGGCCTGTTCGATCGCCTCGTCGGAGGCAACCACGGCGAACTGCGCGAAGCGGTCCAGCCGACGTGCCTCCTTGACCGACAGGAAATCGCTTGGCTGGAAGTCCAGGCAGGCGCCCGCACCGTCAGCGATCGCGCAGACCCCCTGGGCCCAGCGCTCATGCAGAGGTCGCGCGCCGACGCCCAGCGGCGTCACCGCACCGATCCCAGTGATGACAGCCCGACGACGCATCGGGCTACGCGGCACGCTCGGTGATCAGGTCGACCGCGTCCCCGACGGTCTTGAGCTCCTTCATGTCCTCGCCTGTGAGAATCACGCCGTACTCGTCCTCGACGATCTGGGCCAGCTCGACGAGATCGAGCGAGTCGACGTCGAGCTCCTCGAAGGTCGCACCACGGTTGATCTGGCTCGGATCCGGCCCGAAGCTGGCGAGCGCCTCGACCACCCGAGCCTCGACCTGCTCAGCGGTTACAGATGACATTGTCGGACTCCTTCTTGGTTTTCGTTGGTTTCAAAGTCATGCGGCAAGGCCGCCGTCGACACTGAGGACCGCGCCCGTCACATAGCCCGCTGCGGGCGAGATCAGGAATCGCACGCAGGCGGCGACCTCCTCCGGCGTTCCGGCTCGCCGTGCGGGGACGGCCGCGAGCAGATCCCGGGACACCCCCGCCGTCATGTCGGTGTCGATCCAGCCGGGGGCGACGGCGTTGACGGTGATGCCGCGGCGCGCGACCTCGACCGCAACCGTGCGCGTGAATGCGATCAGCCCGGCCTTCGCCGCCGCATAGTTGGCCTGCCCCGGATTTGCACGCAGCGCGACCACCGAGGACACGTTCACGATCCGGCCCGAGCGCGCGCGCATCATCGGCCTCAGCGCGCGGCGGGTGAAGCGGAACGCCGCGCTCAGATCCGTGTCGAGCACCGCCCCCCATTCGTCATCGGTCAGTGCCGGAGAGAGGTTGTCGCGGGTGATGCCCGCGTTGTTGACGAGCGCCAGGACCGGCCGCTCGAAGTGCGCCTCGGCCGCCTCGAAGACGTTGTCGGGAGCAGACGGATCGGCGACGTCGGCGCCGACCGCGAGCGCGGCGCCGCCGGCCGCCTCGATCTCGGACACCACGCGCTGCGCCGCGGCCGCGTCGGCTCGGTAGTTGACCGCGACCGGCCAGCCGTCAGCGGCGAGTGCCAGCGCGATCGCCGCACCGATCCCGCGTGAGGCGCCAGTCACCACGGCACAACCCTGCCCGGCTTGCCCGGGGACCGTCTCAGACATCGGGTCCCCCCCACTCGACGACGCCGCCGCCCCAGGTGAAACCGGCGCCGAAGGCGCTCAGCAACACCCGTGATCCCGGGCGCAGGCGTCCGTCCTGCTCGGCGACCGCCAGCGCCACCGGGAGCGTCGCCGCCGATGAGTTCCCCAGCGTCTCGATGCAGTCGACGACCCGCTCCGAAGGCAGACCCAACCGCTCGCCGAGCGCCTTCGTGATCCTGGCGTTGGCCTGGTGATAGACGAACAGGTCGATGTCGTCGAGCTCGAGCCCGGCACGCGCGACCGCCTCAACCGTCACCTCCTGCATCCTTGCCACGGCGTTGCGGTAGACCTCGGGGCCGTCGAGCCGCAGCTTTCGCTCGTCGTGGCTGGCGGTGATCGAGTTGGCATGGGCGCCGTCAGCGGCGAGCACGATCGGGCCGATCGCGCCGCGTGCGCCCGTCGTCTCGCCGGCGACACCGAGCACCACCGCACCGGTGCCGTCGGCGAACAGCGGCGCCGAGCGCCTGTCCTCGTAGTCGGTGATGCGCGTGATGAAGTCGGCGCCGATCAGCAGCACCCGCTGCGCCCGTCCGCTCTCGATCTGACCGGCACCGAGCGCCAACCCCGTCAGAAACGCCGTACAGGCTGCGCCGACATCGAACGCTCCGGCGTGAGCGGCACCGAGTGCGTGCGCCACGATCGGAGCGGTATTCGGCGTCAGCTCGTCCTGGGTCATCGTCGCGACGATCACGAGATCCAGATCGGCCGCGTCGACGCCTGCTCTGGCGAGTGCCGCCGCGCCCGCACGGGCCGCGTAGTCAGACAGGCGCTCGTCAGCCGCAGCGCGCCGGCGCTCACGGATCCCGGTCCGCGACATGATCCACTCCTCGGTCAGACCGAAGCGCTCGGCCAGCTCGCCGGTCGTCAGTCGGCCCTCGGGAAGCTCGGCCGCGACCGACAGGATCGTCGCCACACGGGCGGGATGAGCAAGCTCCAGCGGCGGGCGGCCGGCCTGCACGGCTGGCTGAACCGGGATCAGGGTTCGATCAGACACTGACCAGCTCCACGTCACGCAGCGTCCGCTTCGCGAGCGCCGTCAGCACCCGTCCAGGGCCGACCTCGACGAACCGGGCCGCGCCGAGCTCGTGCAGCGCCAGCATCGTCTCACGCCAGCGAACCGGCATCGTCAGCGCATCGAGGAGCCGCCCGCGGATGTCATCGAACGGGGCGGCGGTCACGGCGGAGAGCACGACCACGCGCGGCGCTGCGACCTCAACCCGCGCCAGCGCCGCCTCGAATGCCGGGATCGCCGAGGCCATCATCGGTGAGTGGAACGCCCCGGTGACCGGGAGGATCACGGCCCGCAGGCCGAGTTCCCCGGCCGTCCGCGCGGCACCGTCGAGCGCCTCACGCGGCCCCGAGAGGACGACCTGCTGGGGACTGTTGTCGTTGGCGACTGAAAGCCCGTGCGCGCCCGCGACCTCGGCCGCCAGCGCCGCCGCCTGAGCGCCGAGCAGTGCGACCATGCCGCCCCGGCCGGCGTGCTCGCCGGCCTCCTGCATCAGCCGCCCACGCAGCGCCACCAGTTCCAGCCCGTCACGCTCGGAGAGGCTGCCGGCTGCCACCAGCGCGCCCAGTTCTCCCAGCGAATGGCCGGCCATGAAGTCACCCTGCGGATGGCCGAGCGCGCTCCAGCCCGCGAGGCTGGCGCAGAAGATCGCCGGCTGGGCGTATGCGGTGCCGTCCTCGACGCGTGCGAACGGGTCCTCACCGACAACCTCCAGCGCGAGTTCGAGCAGGTCAGGACGCGCGTCCGCGACGGCATCGCGCATCTCAGGCGTCTGGCTCCCCTGCCCGGGGAAAAGAACGGCTGTTCTGGACATCCGCTGCTACCTACTCGGGCGGTCGTTGCGAGATACCCACCCGGGTGCGACTTCCCCCCGTTCGGGGGGAGCCCCTGTGATTGAATGCGGCGCATGAGCGACACAATGAGCGCCGAGACCGTCCGGATCAACGGCCACGCAGGAGACCACATACATGCGTACCTTGCCCGTCCGGAAGGCGAGGGCCAGCTCGGTGGCGTCGTGGTGATCCACCACATGCCCGGATACGACCGGGCCACGAAGGAGATCGTGCGGCGCTTCGCCGAGCTTGGATACAACGCGATCTGCCCGAACCTCTACTGGCGAGAGGCGCCAGGAGCGGCGCCCGACGACGCAGCCGCGGCCGCCCGTGCCCTGGGCGGTGTGCCCGACGAGCGGCTGATCGGTGATGTCGGCGGCGCCGCCGAGTACCTGCGGGCGCTCCCGAACTCAAATGGCCGCATCGGCGTGATCGGCTACTGCTCCGGCGGACGCCAGTCTGTGCTCGCCGCCTGCAACCTCCCGCTCGACGCCGCGGTCGACTGCTATGGCGCGTTCGTCACCGGCACCCCGCCGGAGGGCTTCCCGCTGAAGGTGACGAACCTCGTCGATCAGCTGCCCAACCTTCGCTGCCCGCTGCTCGGGCTGTTCGGCAACGAGGATCAACACCCCTCGCCGGAACAGGTAGACGAGCTCGATCAGCTCCTGACGGCCAACCAGAAGCCGCACGAGTTCCACCGCTACGACGACGCCGGACACGCATTCTTCGCAGTCGACCGGCCGTCATACCGTCCCGCTGCGGCGAACGACGGCTGGGAGCGGATCGCCGGGTTCTACAACACCAATCTCGGAGGCTGAGCATGTGCACCTATGCGACCCTGAAGACGACGCTCGAGGGCAGCGCCAAGGGCCCCGGGAGCAGCTGGTTTCATGTCACCGACGCGACCGTCTACTTCGATCACCCGGTTCATGCGATGGCGGAGCACACGCTCAACATCGACTTCACCGACCCCGCCAAGGGACCAGGCGCGCGGGTCGCGGTCGAGCTGACCGCGGCATCGGCCCGAGAGCTAGCCGCCGCGATCGAGGCTGCGCTCGCCTCGGCGCCGGCCGAGATCGCCGCCTGAGCCGGGTATCGCCGCGCTAGGCCAGCAGACCGACGCGCTGGGCCTTCTGCACCGCCTCGGCGCGGTTGCGCGCTCCGAGCTTTCTGTACAACGCACTCGTGTGCTCCTTGACCGTGTGCGGCGAGAGGAACAGCTGCTGGGCGATCTCACGGTTGGTGGAGCCTGCCGAGATCAGTTCGAGCACCTCACGCTCACGCTCTGAAAGCAGCGGCGCCGGTTGCGCGTCCTTGGGCGCGAACATCGTCATCCCGCGCCCCACCGCCCTGACGGCGTCGACGACCTCGCTGGCATCGAGGTCCTTGGAGATGAAGCCCGAAGCGCCCGCGGCCTTAGCCGCAGCGGGTGACATCCGTCCCGCGCCCGAGATCAGCAGCACGCGCGTCGTCGGTGATTCGCGGCGGATCGACTCGCAGACGTCGGCGCCGGACTCACCCGCCAGGAACAGGTCGACCAGCGCGACATGGGGCTCGTAGCGGCGAGCGAGCTCCAGCGCCTCGGCGCCCGTCCGCGCGGCCAGACACCGCTCGACCCACGGTTGGCGGCCGAGCAGCACCCGGAAACCCCAGTGCACGACGTCGTGATCATCGACCACGAGTACGCGCAGGCTGCTCAAGGCACGCCCACCTGGCTCAGCGGAACCACCAGCCGCGCGCGCCAGCCACCGTCGGCACCCTCCCCGAACTCGACCATCCCGCCCTGTTGCAGCGCCTCGTAGGAGGCAAGCCGCAGCCCCATCCCGGCGCCGCGCGGACCGGGTCGCAGACCATCGTTTCGCACCTGCAGGCTGAGCGTGTCCGCATCCCGCTCCAGCTCGACATCGATCCGTGTCGCCTCGGCGTGTTTGGCGACGTTGCGCAGCGCCTCGGCGAGAAACGACTGCGCGAGCACGTCAACCTCGGGCGACAGCACCAGGTCGCTCGGCCGGCTGACGCGCAACGGCAGTCGCGAGACGGCCTGCAGGCGCTCAAGCTCATCCGCCAGAGTCGTACCGGTGTCCGCCGGCATCGGCGCGAGCGGACGCTCGAGCGCCGCGCGCAGATCCGAGATCGCCTCCTGCAGCTCGGTCCGGCAGCGCAGGCGCTCGTCGTCGTCAAGCCCGTGCTCGGCGCTCAACGCGAGCGACACTCCGAACAGCCGCTGCAGCACGCGCTCGTGAATCTCTCGCGCCAGGCCGAGCCGCTCACCGAGTCGCCGTGCCTGCTCCTGTTGGGAGGTCGCGATCCGTGCCGTGGCCACCAGCGCCGCGGTCTTGCCGAGCGTCCACAGCAGGTGCCGCTCGCCGTCGCTCAGCTCGAAGCGGCCACCGCCCCGGTCGGCGCAGATCACACCGTACGCGCGGCCGGCCGCCGCCATCGGCGTGCACACCAGTGTGGTGATCCCCAGCTCCTGCGCGTAGTCGGCCGGGAGCGCCTCGTCGATCCCCTCCGAGATCACGATCACCTGATCTGCGCGCAGCGCCTGCTGCGCGATCGGCGTCGCCAGCAGCGTCGGGCGCAGGGTCGCGAGCTGAGCGGTCGGCGCGCCGTGGGCACCAACCGCGCGAACTCGCCGTCCGTTGGCATCCGACATGAAGATCGCCGCGCGGCGCATCGTCGTCAGCCGGCAGATCGCCTCACAGATGCGGTCGTAGAACTCGGTCGAGGACGGATCGGTGTCGATCTCGGCCAGCAGCTCGACGAACACCTCGAGCGGCTCTACCCCCGCGAACAGCGCCGGGGTGCGCCCGGCACTCACCGCGCGAGCGCCCCGTGGGGCAGGACCTCGTCGGGCAGGTCGTGGCGGGCGCGGATCTCGTAAAGGGTGGTTCGCTCCGCGGCTGGACGGCCGGCAAGGTGGGCGGCGGCGATCAGCTCATCGGGTTCGAGCCGGACGCCGTGGTAGCTGCCCGCCATTCTTGAGATCGACTCCTCCATCAGCGTCCCGCCGAGATCGTTGACCCCCCAGCGCAGCGCTTCGGTCGCCGCCTCCAGCCCCATCTTCACCCAGCTCGCCTGCAGGTTGACGATCGAGCGGCCCAGCGCCAGCCGGAACGCGGCGGTGTGCTTGAGGTTCTCCTCACGGCTGATCTCCTCGATCCCATGCGTGCGCCCGAGCAGCGTGTGGAACGGAATGAACGACAGCGGCACGAACTCGGTGAACCCGCCGGTCCGCTCCTGCAGCTCACGCACCACCCGCATGTGCTCGGCCAGCTCCCACGGCTCCTCGATGTGCCCGAACATCACCGTCACCGTTGAGCGCAACCCGACCGTATGGGATGCCTCGATGATCTCCACCCAACGCGCGACCGGCAGCTTGTTCGGCGAGATCCGCTCACGCACCCCGTCATCCAACACCTCCGCCGCGGTCCCCGGCGTCGACCCCAGACCCGCATCGCGCAACCGCTCGAACACCTCGGTCGCAGGCAGCCCGGAGACGTCGCACATATGCGCCACCTCCATCGGCGAATACGCGTGCAGATGCAGCTGCGGCGCAAGCTCCTTCGCCAACCGCAGCCACCGCTCGTAGTCCTCGAGCCCCCAGTCGGGATGGATCCCCGACTGGATGCACAACTCGCTCGCGCCGAACTGCACCGCATCGGCGATCCGCGCCGCGAAGTCCTCCTCGGAATGCTCGTAGGCATCCGGCGAGCGCTTCCCCTGCCCAAACCCGCAGAACGCGCACCCGACCACGCAGATGTTCGAGACGTTGATATTGCGATTGACCACGAACGTGACCGTCTCGCCCGCCAGCTCGGCGCGCAGCTGATCGGCGGCCGCGCGCATCTCCTCGATCACCTCACCACGCCGCTCGGCGAACAACGCCGTCAACTCCTCCGCAGTCAACGCCGCTCCCGCCGCGCCGCGCTCGACCGCGCGCGCAGCGACATCCGGGCCGACGACCACACCCCCGCGCCTGCCGCTACCCCGCCGCGGGATGAACGACCAGTAATCACGCTTGATCACGTCCAGCACACCCTGCGATACCCACTCCGGATCGATGTACTCCCCGTACACACACAGCCGCTCGCTCAACGCGAAACCGTGCTCGGCGAGCTGCTTACGAGCCTGCGCCGGCGACGGAAACGGATGCTCCGGCGAGATATGGTCGCCATTCGCCGAGAGCCCCCCAAGATCAGTCGCGCCGGCCTGCACCAGCTCCACCCACCAATCCGACAGATTCGGCGGCACCTGAATCCCCACCCCCGGCAGCAGCTCACTCGCATGCCCGACCAACTGCTTCATCTGCTCAAGCGTCACCTCGCACGCCCACCCCGGCGCATCGAGCGCCGGCGGCGCGCCCAACCCGGTCCGCCAATACTCACGCGCCGCATCCTCGGCGATCCGCGCCGGCTCACGACCGTAATAGCTCTGATGCGGCACGAAATTCTGCAAGATCACCTCCTGCAGATGCCCGTACTCGCCATGCACCTCCGCCAGCGCCTCGATCGCCTCCAAACGCTCACGCTCAGACTCGCCGATCCCGACCAGAATCCCGCTCGTGAACGGAATCCGCAACTCGCCGGCAGCCCTGATCGTCTCCAACCGCCGCGCCGGATGCTTGCTCGGCGACCCCTGATGCGCAACCAGCCCCGGATTCACCGACTCGAGCATCAACCCCTGCGACGCCGTCACCTCACGCAACCGCGCCAGATCCCCCGCCGCCAGCACCCCCAGATTCGTGTGCGGCAACACACCACGCTCCAGCGCCTGCTCACACACCCACACCACATACCCCACGAAATCCTCGAACCCAAGCTCCGCCAAACGCGCAGCAACACCCGCGTTCACCTCAGGAAGCTCACCGGTCAGCACCAACAACTCCTTGACCCGATGCCGCGCCACCGACTGATCCAGCAGCGCCAACACCTCATCGGGCTCATGCAGATGCGTCTGATGCGTCGCGAACGCGCAGTACTTGCAATAGCAACGACACGTCCGCGACAAAGACAACGTGAGGTTGCGGCTGAACGTTACCCGTCGGCGCATTCGTCGCATTGATTCTACGGACCTCATACCGTTGGGCGACGATGCGATGCCTGATCGCCGCCGTGCTCGCCGCCGCAATGCTCGGTGCTTGTGGCACCCAGGCCACAAGCACCGGCGTCCGGAACGCCACGCTGGTGCTCGATTTCACCCCGAACGCGATCCACGCCGGCATCTACGAGGCGATCGCCCGGGGCTATGACCGTGACGCCGGCGTCGCGCTGCACGTGATCATTCCGTCGGAGAGCACCGACGCGATCAAACTGCTGCTCGACGGCAGAACCGACTTCGCGATCCTCGACATCCACGATCTCGCGATCGCCCGCGAACGCGGCCAGGACATCGTCGGGATCATGGCGATCGTCGAGCATCCGCTGGCGTCGGTGATCAGTCAGCCCCGCTACGCGACGCCCCGCCAGCTTGACGGCCAGCTCGTCGGCGTGACCGGCGATCCGAGCGACCTCGCGGTCCTGCGCTCGATAGTCGCCGGCGCCGGCGGTCACCCGAGCGCCGTCAGGACGATCACGATCGGCTACGACGCGGTCGCCGATCTGCTCGCGCGTCGCGTCGCCGCCGCGACCGCGTTCTGGAACGACGAGGGCGTCACCCTCGCCCACGAGCGACCGGGCTTCCACGTCTTCCGTGTCGAGGACTACGGCGCGCCGGCATATCCCGAACTGGTGCTGTGCGCCACCGCGACCGAGCTGCACCGTGACCCGAGCCTCGCGCACGGGGTCGTTGCGGCGCTGGTCCGCGGCTATCAGGCGGTGCTGCGCGACCCGGCATCGGGTGAACGGGCGCTCGAGACGCTCGTGCCCGGACTCTCGCCGCCGCTCGTCGCCGAGCAGCTTCGCGCCGAGCTGCCGGCATTCCTGCCCACGGGCGGCGGTGGATATGGCTCGCTTGAGCTGCCGCTGCTGCGCAGATGGGCGCGCTGGGAGGCGAGGTTCGGGATCGTCGCGCACGTGCCCGACGTATCCCGAATGTTCGACACTCGCTTCATTTCGGGCAGCTCGCCTTCGGGCTAGCGGCCCTCCACCAGCCGCGCCACCAGGGACGGCCCCTCCCTTGCCATGCGCGAGCGAGGAACGACGAGACCGATCCCCGCCGCCAGCGCCGCGGTTCGCACGTCGGCCTCGACGTGCGAGTAGAACGCCAGCGTCGGCAGCCCTCGCTCGACCGCAGGCGCCGCAATCGCGAGGCGTGCGGGGACATCGTCGGTCAGATCAATGATCAGGCCGTCAGCGGCGGCGAGATCAGCGGCGGTCGGCGCCGCGAGCAGCCGGCACTCATGTCCGGCGGCCGCAACCGCGCCGGCGACGTTGGAGCCGAACAGCAGATCGGGCACGAATGCGATGACGCTGGCCATCGCCCGGTCCTACTGAGCGCGAATGCGCTTGAACTCCTCACGGACCGATTCGGGCCGGCCCCACATCTGCACGACCTCGACGCGGCCGGTACGGACCTCACGGACGGCCAGCTCGCCCTCGATCCCGGTGTCATCGAGCAGCGACAGCGCCCCATGGACCGCCGGCGTCGACGCCGCATGGCCGAAACGGTGCGCGACCAGCAGCCGCCAATGCCAGTCGTGACGCGAGTAGGGCTGCGCATTGCACTGGACGAGCAGCAGCGCGGCATCGACGTAGCGCCGCTCATCAAAGATGCGCAGATCGAGCTCGAGGTCGGTCCAATCGTCGGGAAGCGACTCGACGATCTGATTGAAGGTCTCGGCCAGCGGGGATTGCATCGGCCGGAGGCTAGACGACCTGCGAGACGAACGTGTAGACCACCATCGCACTGAGCACGACGACGAATACCCGCAGCGTCCAGAGGGCCACCTGGGCGCGAGCACTCAGTGACGCGCGCTTGAGCGGACGGGAGGTCCCAGACACGAGCTGGGCCGGCTCGAGGTAGGACAGCAGCTCGTGTTCGTGCTCGGTCATCGGCTCAGATGAGGTGGACGGCCTGGAGGAACGAGTCAATCGCGTATGCGGCGCCGCAGAGCGAGATGAACGCCACGATTCCGATCGCCAGCCAGTTGGAGCTCGCGGAGTTGACCCACCTGCCCATCAGCTCGCGGTCGCTGGCGAGCATGATCATGAACACGAGCGTCACCGGCAGCAGCACCGTCGCCAGGACGTTGGCGTTCAGGGCGATTGACAGCAGCGGCGCGCCGGGGATCAGGATGATCGCGGCGGCGATCGCCGCGGCACCCACGTTCGCGATGTAGAACAGGACGGACCGGCGACCCGACCCGTTGAAGCTGTGCGGCTTGCCGATGCACTCGCCGACGGCGTACCCGGTGCTGGCAGAGATCGTCAGGATCGCGACCGCGCCGGCCTCGACGAGTCCGAGCGCGAACACCGTCGCGACCGCGTTGCCCGATACGCGGTGCAGCGCAGCCGGGAATCCGGCACCCCCCAGCCCGGCGATGCCCGCGCCGCCGTGCCCGAACAGCGCCGCCCCGGCGATCAGAGCGCCGCAGCCGAACACCGCCGCGATCGCACCGCCCGTGATCGTGTCGTAGCGACCGTGGCGCAGGTCGGCCGGGGTCAGGCCCTTGTCGACAGACGCACTCTGCTGGAAGAAGATCATCCACGGGGTCACCGTCGCGCCGATCGTCGAGGCGACCAGCAGCAGCAGCGTGTTGAAGCTTCCCCCGGGGAACGGCGATGCGCTCAGGAACGAGTGGCCGACGGCGCCCCAGTGGGGCTTGACCATGATCGCCGCGAGCAGGAACAGGCCGTTGAAGACCGCGAGCCCGAGCACGATCCGCTCCCAGCGCCGGTAGCGCCCGCCGCTGATCGTCAGCGCGACCAGCACCACTCCGAGCAGCGCGGCGACGCCGGCGCCGATGTGGAAGAACGACAGGCCGATCCGGATCGCGACGAATTCGGCGATCAGGGTCACGAGGTTGGTGAGGATCAGATCGCCGGCGCTGAAGTAGCCCCAGAGCGGCCCGAAGCGCTCCAGCACGAGCTGGCCGTAGCCCCGGTGAGTGACGGCGCCGACGCGCATGCACATCTCCTGACAGACGACGGCCATCGCGAACGTCAGGAGGATGAATGGGAGGAACAGCCCGAGCCCGTAGGTCGCGCCCGTGGCGGCGTAGGAGATCATGCTCGGACCGTCGTTCTCGCCGAGCATCGCCAGAATCCCTGGGCCCACCAGCAGCCACACCAGGTACCAGCGGCGCCCGTGCCGACGGGCGTGGTGCACGCGTCTGCGATCCCTTGAGCGCGCCGCATCCTCCGGCGTCAGCAGCGGCAGAGCGATCGAGCCGTCGAGCAGCTCGACTGTCGCCCCGCCGGTCGTCGCGGGCGGTGGGGTCACGGGTCGACCTCCACGCGCATTGCCTCTGCGAGCGCCCCGCCGAGTACATGGATCTGATCGTGGAAGCGAACGAACAGCGGGCCGTCGAACGGCTGCTTGTCGATCACCTCGAACTGGTCTCCGGGCGCGATCCCGCGATCTGCCAGGAACCGCAGCATGTCCGGTTCTGAATCCGATACGCGCGCGAATCTGCCCGAGGCGCCGGACTCCAGCGACTGGAGGCTCGTCGTCGGCAATTCCTCGATCCGCAGATCACGGGTCGGGATCGGGTCGCCGTGCGGATCGTGAGTCGGATCCCCGAGCTTCGCGGCGATCAGCTCCTCGAGTTCCTCGGACAGCACGTGCTCCAGCACCTCCGCTTCGGCATGGACCCGGTCCCACGGGACGCCGAGGCTTTTGACGAGATACAGCTCGAGCAGGCGGTGGTGGCGCATCACCTCAAGTGCGACCCGGCGCCCGTCGTCTGTGAGCGTCACGCCACGGTAGGGAGCATGGTCGACGAGGCCGAGCTCGCCGAGGCGCCTGACCATGCCCGAGGCAGACGCCGGGGTGACGCCGAGCCGTTCAGCGATCGCCGTGGTTGACACGGCCTCGGAGCCACGGCTCTGCAGCGCATAGATCGCCTTGGCGTAATCCTCAATCGCGGAGGAGATATGAGTCGATTCGTGCGCTTCCACCAATGAAGTTATGGTAAGCCTAACTTTTCCATCTGTCAAACCCACAAACTCCGTCGGCCTATGATTCGGGTCGTGACATCGCTACGTTCGCCGCAGGCGGAGTACACGACGATCACCCGGCGGTGCGGGCTGCTGGACCGTTCCGAGCGCGGCAAGCTGGCGCTAGGCGGCGCCGACGCCAAGACGTTCCTGCAGGGACAGGTCACAAATGACATCGAGTCGCTGAAGCCCGGCTCAGGCTGTTATGCGGCGTTTCTCACGCCGAAGGGCAAGATGCTCGGCGATCTGCGGATTCTCGACGCCGGCGACGAGTTGCTGCTCGACACCGAGCGCCTCGCTCTGCAGGATCTGTTCAACATGATCCAGCGGTTCTCGATCGGCTATGACGTCCAGCTGCACAAGCGGACGCTGCAACGGGCGTTGCTGTCACTGATCGGACCCGAGGCCGATGCGGTCCTGCAGGCGTCAGACGGCGCTGCCCCGACGATCGGCGGGATCGGCGGCACGCTCGGCAGCCGGGAGCACGACCACGTCTCGCTGCCGCTCGCGCGCGCGATCAGGACCGACGTCGGGATCGATCTCCTATTCGAAAGCGGCGAGCTCGACGCCGTCCGTGCAGCGCTGCTGGGTGCCGGCGCGCTCGAGGTCGGCGAGGACGCAGCCGAGTGCCTGAGGATCGAGCGTGGCAGGCCGCGCTATGGAGTCGATCTCGACAACACGGTGATTCCCCAGGAGGCAGGGCTCAACGAACGCGCCGTCTCGTTCACGAAGGGCTGCTATGTCGGTCAGGAGACGGTCGCGAGGCTCTTCTATCGCGGCAAGCCGAACCGCCGGCTCTGTGGTCTGCTGGCGACCGAGCCTGTCACCCCGGGGATGCAGATCACCTACGATGACCGCGCGGCCGGCAAGGTTACGAGCGTCGCCGTCTCCCCCCGCTTCGGCCCGATCGCGCTCGCGCTGGTTCGCCGTGAGGCGCCGGTCGGGGCGCTCGTGTCGCTCGGCGCCGATGTCGGCGCCGAGGTCGTTGAGCTGCCCTTCTCCTGAGCGCGGAGCGAGCCGGCTCGCTGCGCACCGCGCGAATCGGCCCGCCGGGCGACCAGCGAGTCGGTCGCCTGAGCCACGAATCTGCGCACGGTCGCATCCCCGGGCGGCGGGGCGAGCGCCAGCACCGGCAGCTCCGGGTGTGAGGCCAGATACGTCGAGACGATCCGCAGCTCGTCGATCTCGGCCGGGGGAACGTGCGCGCCGAGCTCGGACGTCCGGCCGGCCCGTGAGAGTGCCCGGCCCATTCGTGACCGCAACTCGCCGGAGTCCTCCGGCAGCTCGCCGAAGTCGACCAGCCTGCCGCCGGCGAGCCACAGCGCGTCGAAGCGCGGCTGCGTCGGATGCGCGGCCAGCACCAGCCGCGGCCGTGCGTGCGTCGCTGCCAGAACCCCCTCGACCCGATCGAGGATCGCCTGCAACCGCGCCAGCCGCCGCCGCAGCGCGTCGGCCCGCTCGTAGCGCCGGTCCGCGGCCGCTGCGCGCATCTGGCCCTCGACGTGCCCCAGCAGTGCTCCGCGGGCGTCCGCCCCACCGAGGAACATCCCGAGCGCCGCGTCGAGCCGGCGCCGGTAAACGTTCGGATCGAGGTCCCCGAGACACGGTGACATGCAGCGGCCCATCTGGCCGTATGCCGACGGGTGCTCACGTCTTGGCAGGCGCCTGCCGCAATGGCGCAACGCGAACAGTGACTCCAGCTGCTCGACCAGCTCGGCCACCCACCGCCTGCCGCTCAGTGGCCCGATGCTGACGGCGTGTCCCGCGGCCGGCGCAGCCGCCACCTCCAACACCGGGAATGCGATGTCGAGCCGGCAGCGGATGTAACAGAGGCGGTCGTCGTTCGCAGTGAGCCGAACGTTGCCGGGTGGCCGCAGCTCCTTGATCAACCGGTTCTCCGTGATCAGCGCGCCAAGCTCAGAGCAGGTTGCCCGGTAGTCGACGATTCGCGCGTGCGCCGTCCAGGCAGCGCGCTGGGTGGACGGCGCGAAATGCGCGCGCGCACGGCTGCGGATCGAGATCGATTTGCCGACATACAGCGGACGGCCGGCCGCGTCCCGAAAGATATAGACGCCCGGGTCACCGGGCAGCCCGTCGAAGTCGAGCTCAACCGGCGGCTGGTGCGCCATCGACCACTCGCGTCGGCGGCTTCGCTTCCCAGTCGTCGCGCGCCGACGCGCAGGCGCCAGCATCGCCAGCGCGTCGGCGACCGTCGCGGCATTCGCGCACAGCCGCGGGAACAGCGCGCAAAGCACGCGGCCACAGGTCTCGGCGTCCGCGAGCGCGCGATGTGCGAGGCCGACCTCGATCCCGAGCGCATCGGCGAGCGCTCCCAGGCGCCGCTCCCGCTGCAGCGGCAGCAGGGCGCGCGCCAGCGAGGCTGTGCAGATCGCGGGAGGTTCGGGCCACTCGAGCCCGATCCGTGTGAATGCGTGCCGGAGCACACGCTTGTCGAACGCCGCGTTGTGGGCGACCAGGACTCGGCCTCGCAGCATCAGCTCAAGCGATGGAAGGACCGCGTCGGGTTCCGGCGCGCCGTCGATCATCTCCTGCGTGATCCCTGTGAAGCGCTGGATCCCCCGGCCGAGAGGCATGTTCGTGTGCACCAGCGATTCGAACCGGTCATGCAGCTCGCCGCCGCCGATCAGCACCGCGCCAACCTCGGTCAGCTCGCACGCATCGCCACCGAGCCCGTTCGTCTCGGTGTCGACCGCGAGGAACTCGGCGCTCGCGAGCGGTTGCCCGAGGATCTCCATCCGCTGGTGATACGCCGCCGCCCGGACGGAGTGAACGCGAGCTTGCAGCGCAGGCGCAACCAGTCCCCCCGCGACCGCCGACCCAGCTAGGATCGTCGGTACCAGAGCAAGGAAGGAGTCGCTGCGTGACAAGCACTGCCACAGACGCCGAACAGCTTCGCGAGATCGACGAGGACACCCGCCGCGCCTGGAACGCGTACAGCGAGCAGATCCGGGGACTCGATGGCGAGGCGTATGAACGCGCCGAGCACGAGGGCTGGATCGAGCTTCAGGGTGAGCTGCGCCGGCTCGAGCGCCGCCGGCGGTTGCTCACCGGCCAGTGGCCCTGATCCGCAGCTCCGGCCCGGGCCGCCGTCCCGGCTCCGCTCTGTTCCGTTTCGCGGCGACGATCGCGGGAGCCCTGGTCGTGGCCGGCTGCGGGACCACTCGGATGACGTTCGTCGACGCGCCGGCGCCGCCGGTTGAGCTGAGTGTTTACATCAGCAGCCACGGCGTCTCGGTCTCGCCTCGCAGGCTTGGCGCAGGCCAGGTGAACGTGCTCGTCAGCAACGAGGCCTCGAGGATCGTGTTCCTCAAGATCATCCGCCAGGGGCGGCTGGTCGCAAGCTCCCGTCCAATCGCGGCGGGCGCCAACGCCCAGTTCAGGGCCGAACTTCGTCCGGGGCGCTATGCGCTCGGCGTGACGCCCGTCCACGCAACCGACGCGCAACTGGCTCTGGGCACGGGCATCGCGCCCGCAGCGCTTCTGATCGGCCGGCCACGGCCGAACGGGAACAACGCCCTGCTCCAGCCCTAGCGTTCCTTGCGTGCGCAGTCTCAGGCGTTCCCTGCGGGCACAGTCTCAGGCGTTCGTTGCCTGCACAGCCTTTGCATACGGCGCATCAGTTGCGCTTGCACAAACACACCTTGTGTGCAATACTTGCATGCGTGCAAGTAACTACGATTGATTCCGGCCACGACCCTGCGACCGGCGCCGACCTCGGGGCCGACCTCTACGCACTGATCGTCTTCCTGCACAAGCACTGCAATTCAGACCTGTTCGAGGCTGTTGGAGCGCTGGAGCTGACGCTGACCCAGATCAAGCTCCTGCACCACCTCGAGGACGCCGATCGTGAGCTCACGCTGAAGGAAGCGGCAGAGCTGGTCGTCGTTTCGCTGCCGGCGGCGAGCCGGATGGTCGACGACCTCGTCCGCCGCGGTTTCGTCCTTCGCCATGAGGACAGCACCGACCGGCGCATGAAGCGCGTCAGCCTCACCGACAGCGGCCGGGCCGTGATCCTCAGATTGAACGCGGCACGGCTGAGCGGACTCGAGCAGTTCACCGAAACCCTCACCAAATCCGAGCGGCTCACGCTCTCTCGCGCGCTGAAGCAGCTGCTCGCGCGCCCGAACATCGCCGCCTGCCGACCCCCAGGAGCACAACCTTGACCGAGAAGATGCTGGCACACCGACACCGCCTTGTGAACGACGAGAACAGCCGCTGGTGGACGCTGGGCGCGATGTGCTTCGCGCTGTTCATGATCATGCTCGACAACACGGTCGTGAACGTCGCGCTGCCGTCGATTCAGCGTGACCTCCACGCGACGCTCTCGTCGCTCGAGTGGACCGTGAATGCGTACACACTGACCTTCGCGGTGCTGCTGGTCACCGGCGGCCGGCTCGGCGACATCTTCGGGCGGCGCAAGATGTTCCTGTTCGGCGTCGTCGTATTCGGCACCGCCAGCGCCGCGATCGGTTTCGCGCCGACCGACACCGTTCTGATCCTGTTCCGTGCGGTCCAGGGCGTCGGCGCGGCGTTCATGATGCCGGCAACCCTGTCGATCATCACGCAGGCGTTCCCGCCGCACGAGCGTGGCACGGCGATCGGCACCTGGGCCGGGGTCTCGGCGCTGGCGCTGGCGATCGGCCCGGTCGTCGGTGGCCTGCTGACCCAGACCGTCGGGTGGCGGGCGATCTTCTTCATCAACCCGCCAATTGCTGTGGTGACCGTCGCCGTGACCCTGTTCGCCACCCGCGAATCACGTGACGAGACGGTCAGCAAGACGGTCGACTATGCCGGCATAGCGTCGATCACGATCGGGCTGACGGCACTCGTGCTGGCGCTGGTCGAGGGAAACAGCTGGCACTGGGGCTCACCGAGGATCATCGCCCTGTTCTCGATCGCGATCGTCGCGCTGGCGGCGTTCGTGCCGATCGAGCGGCATGTCAAGTCTCCGATGATCGACTTCGCGGTGTTCCGCTCTCGCACCTCCGCAGGCGTGAATGCGATCGCGTTCATCGTCTCGTTCGCGATGTTCGCCCAGTTCTTCTTCCTGACTCTGTACATGCAGAACGTGCTGCACTACTCACCGCTTGAGACCGGCGTACGCTTCCTGCCCTCGACCGTCCTGATCGTGCTGGTCGCGCCGATCGCGGGACGCCTCGCTGACAGAGTCGGCTCACGGCCGCTGATGACGATCGGCCTGCTGATCGTCGCCGCCGCGCTGTTCATCAACTCGCATATCACGCTTCACAGCGGCTATGGCCTGCTGCTGCCGAGCTTCATGCTGATGGGCACCGGCATGGGCCTGGTGATGTCGCCGATGAGCACCGCCGCGATGAACGCCGTCGACCGCACCAAGGCCGGCGCCGCGTCAGGCGTGATGTCGATGAGCCGGATGGTCGGCAGTACCTTCGGCGTCGCCGTGATGGGCGCGATCGTCGCCACCGTCGGCAAGTCGCAGATCGACAGCCACCTGTCCAATCTGCCGGCCGGCGCTCGCGCATCGATCGCCAACGCGATCGGCAGCGGTGCCGCGCCGACCGGTCACGCACCCGCCGCGGTGGTCCACGTCGTCCAGCAGGCGTTCGTCTCGGCGCTCTCGACCGGCCTGACGATCGGAGTCGTCGTGGTGCTGATCGGAGCGGTCGCGTCATGGACGCTGATCCGGCCTGGTTCCGCCGCGTCGCACGCCCCAGCCGTTGCCGACGAGGCGTCGGCCGAGCCGGTTGTCGTCGATCTCGCGGCGTAGCGCTCCCCCGCCGCCGCGCCTCCTGCGGCCTGACTCCTTTACGATCCGATGATGGCCGTTGACCTGAGCCGAGTCTCGCGGATTGACGCGCAGCCGGGCGAGCTACCCGAGACGATGGCAGCATGGGTGATCCGTGAGGAGCGCTTCGGCGAGCCGGTCGACGCCTTCCAGCTTGAGGAGATCGAGGTGCCCGAGCCCGGCGCGTTCGAGGTGATCGTGCGGGTGATGGCGGCCGGGGTCAACTTCAACAACGTCTGGGCGGCGCTCGGCGAGCCGGTCTCGGTGTTCCGCTACCACCCGAACGAGGACCACCACATCGGCGGCTCCGACGCCTCGGGGATCGTCTGGAAGGTCGGGCAGGGCGTGACCCGCTGGAAGCCCGGCGACGAGGTCGTGGTCCACTGCAACCAGGCCTCCTACGAGGACCCCGAGGTGCACGGCTTCGACCCGCTGGCCGCGCCCTCTCAGCAGATCTGGGGCTATGAGACCAGTTGGGGATCGTTCGCGCAGTTCTGCAAGGTGCAGGCCCAGCAGCTGCTGCCACAAGCCCCAGCACCTCGCATGGGAGGAGGCGGCTGCCTACGGTCTGACCTACTTCACCGCCTACCGGATGCTGATCGACCGCTGCACCCTGCAGGCCGGCCACCGGGTGCTGATCTGGGGCGCCGCGGGCGGCCTCGGCGTGTTCGCCACCCAGCTCTGCGCGCTGACCGGCGCCGAGTCCGTCGGCGTCGTCTCCAGCGCCGAGAAGGGCGCGCTGATCATGCAGCTCGGCGCCACCGGCTACATCGATCGCAACGAGTATGCGCGGGATGATGCGCCGTCGGCGGCGAGGATCGCGGCTCAGGAGCGGGCACGCTTCAAGGAGTCACGGCGCTTCTGCAAGGCGGTCGAGGAGATCCTCGGCGGCCCGCCGGACATCGTCTTCGAGCACGTCGGCAAGGCGACATTCCCGACCTCGGTGCTGGCGGTCAAGCCGTTCGGCAAGGTCGTGATCTGCGGCGCCACCTCGGGCTACCAGCTCGACTTCGACGTGCGCTACCTGTGGATGCGCCAGAAGGAGATCATCGGCTCGCACTTCGCCAATGCCTGGGAGGCGAACCGAGGCCAACGAGCTGATCGAGCAGTCGAAGATGCGTCCGGTCCTGTGGCAGACGATGGGCTTCGAATCGGTCGCGCGAGGCGCACCAGCTGCTGCGCGACAACAAGCACCTCGGCAAGATCGGCATCCTCGTCGGCGCCGGCGCCGAGGGCGAGGGCAAGACGGCCGAAGGTCCAGGCGCAATTCGAGCGGAGGTTGGCTGATTTCAATGGCAGGCGTTGTCAGAATCCCCTGGTATGCGACGGTTTTCCGCGGCGACAAGTTCGCCGATGCGGTCGCTGAGCTCTCGCCTCTGTCGCTGCGGTTCGGCGCGACCCGTTTCGCGGTGCACCGCTCGCTGGACGACAAGTACAAGATCGACCAGATGCTCTGGTTCGAATCCAAGACGGACTGGTACCGCTTCTGGGAGTCACCTGAGCTGATCGAGTTCCGTGCCCGGCACATGGGCAAGTACCAGGTTCCGGTCATCTACGTCTGGTACGAGGAGATCACGACGGGTGAGCTCGGTCCACAGGTCGGAGCACACGAGGACCATCCGTCCGGCGAGCCCGACCTGCCGTTCGGACCTGACGGTGAGCAGCCGCCGGAGTCTCCCAATGGCGGCCAACCGACCGCTCCCGCGCCCCAGGCCGCCTGAGCGAATCCCGTCACCTGCCGCAGCGCAGGGCAAGCGCCAGCCAGAAACGCTGATCCGGATCATCGAGCGCGTCCCCGAACAGCTCCCTGAGCCGCCCAAGCCGGTAACGAGCAGTCTGCGGATGCACGCCGAGGCTCCGCGCCACCGGACCCAGCCTGCCCTGCTCCGCGAGCCACACGCCGAGCGTCTCGGACAGACGCGCGCGCGAGCCGGCCGACAGTGCGCCGAGCGGCGCCAGCATGTCAGCAGCGAACTCCGCGGCCAGTGCCGGGTCACTTGAGGATCAGCAGCTCGCCGGCGCGCTCGCGCGCGACCACCAGCGCGCCGTCGGCCTGCGTCAGCGCCAGCGCGGCCCGAGCCCGTGCGAAGCTCACCGCCGCATCCGACCAGTGGACCGTGGTGCCGAGGCCGGCGCTGACGCCCGCGGCGGCGAGATCGCGTTCGAGTGCCGACCTGGTGCCGGGCGCGTCCGGATCGGGCAGGATCACGCAGGTGATCTCGCCGATCACCTCGGCGATCGCCTCTCGCGGCAGCCGCGCACCCCTGGTGGAGCGCCCTGCGATCGCCAGCACCGACAGGAACCGCGGCAGCTGCCAGGCCGCCTCTGTGGCGGCGGCCTCAACCGCCGCCGCCTCCGCCGCCGGTTCGCGCACCAACAACCGAACAAGCCGGCGGCGCAGCTGCTCCGCTTCTCCCGCGACAGCGGTCTGCTCGAGCGCATGCCCCTCAGCCGTCTCGGCCGACAGCACATCGATGTAGGCGAAGATCGACTCGGCGAGCTGGTACAGCGTGGCGGGCGCCAGGCCGGCGGCCTCGCCGGCGGCGGCGAACCGGCGCCACGCGACGCGCGCGCCGATCCGATAGGCGCTGAGCAGCGAATCCAGGCTGCGCCCGGCGCGCATCTCCCCGCGCCCGAGCGCCGAGTAGACGTCGGCGCGCGCCACCCGGTCACCGGCCTCGATCTCAGCCAGGAAGTGACGCAGAGCCTGCTGCACTCCGGCACGGATGCCCTCACCGAAGGCGCCGTCAAGCGGCCGCGAGTAGGCCGGAACCGTCCGCACCGCCCCGATCACCTCATCGGCCACCTCCGGGAGCACCGGTCGCAGGACCAGCGCGACCTCGCGCGGTAGTTCATGCCACGGCTGTTCTGCCATTTCTCATGCCAACCGTACAAATTCGGGTCCCAACATGGTCGCACATCGTCCAGATCCTGGCGGATCGGAACGAGCGTTGCGAGAGAAACGATCCTGCAGCTATTCGGACTCGAGCGGTGCCATCGTCAGACCGGCGTCCTCGAGCCGTCCCCAATAGGACTCGGCGTCGTCGCGCGCGCCGCTCCACACGATCGCGCAGCCGCTGCGGTGGATCCGGTCGGCGAGCCGGTAGCCATCGGCGAGCGTCACGCCAGGGATGTGACGGGCAAGGCTCTCGGCGACGTGGTCAAACGTGTTGTGGTCGTCATTGAGGACGACCACACGCCAGAACCCGCCCAGCCCGGCTCCAGGCCCCCCGACTCGCGGCTGTTCCACGGTCAGCGACATAGCGCAACAGAATACCGTAATTCGTGCCTTCAGCCGGCCTCTGGACGATTGATTCCGGACGGTCGCGGAGATTTGGAATCACTCATCGAAAGCGCCCTGTTTGTACCAGTAGCGCCGCAGACCGGCGTAGAGCTGGTCGATCGGCGCAGCCTGCAGGTAGGCGTCGATCGTCTCGGGTGGGGAGTTCTCCCGCAACTCCGCCGTGACGGCGTCGTCGAAACCCTGCAGATCCTCACGCAGTGCGATCCCGGCCCACTGGTCAAGGCGCCGCGAGAGCTCCGCGAGCTGCTGATCGACCAGCTCGCCGCTACCGAAGTGCGTCATCGCCAAGCGCGACGGGTGCCAGGCGGCGATCAGCTCAAGCGAGTGGTGCCACGCCTGCAGATCGATGTCCGGCGGCGGTGTCGGCGGGATCACAGGTCCCTCCGGGGTGATCATGACCCCGCCGACATCCCCGACGAATGCCGTCCCGTCGTGCAGGTAGGAGACATGGTGGGACGCATGCCCGGGTGTGTAGGCCACCTCGAACTCGTCGCCGTAGAGCGCCAGCCGCTCTCCTCCCTTCAGCACTCGCAGGCGCTCTTCGGGCACGGCGACGAACTCGCCCCAGCGGCGATCCATGTCGTCTCCATAGAGTCGGCGGGCGCTGTCCAACAGCCGCGTCGGGTCGGCCATGTGGCGTGCCCCTCGCTCGTGTACATACACGTCCAGATCGGGCCAGCGCCGCACGAGCGATCCACTCGCGCCCGCGTGGTCAAGATGAATGTGGGTCAGCAGCAGCGCCCTGGGACGCTGATCGCCGAGCGCCTCCAGCAGGGTCGGCAGACAGGACGACGGCCCGGGGTCGACCAGCACCTCGCCCACCTGCCAGCAGCCGATCACGCGCTCGCGTCCGAGGTGAAGACAGTCGATCAGTCGCACTTAGTCTGGCTCTACCACGGCCTCAGCCGCGACGAGCACCGCCGGGAAACGGTCAGAGGCCTTCTGGGCGATCGCCAGCAACTGGCGGGCGAGGTCGCGCGCGTCGTTGATGATCCGCTCGCGCTCGGCCAGAATCGCCTCGGTGTCCAGATCAAGCTCCCGCACGCGCTGTTCGGTTCGCTGGATGACCTCGGCGGCTTCCTGACGGGTCGAGTCCCGCAAATCCTCTGCCGCCCGGCGCGTCCTGGTCGTGAGCTCCTCGGCGTTGCGGCGGGTCACGGTCATCAGCTCGTCGGCCTCGCGCTGCGCGGTCGCGGTGATCTCCGCCGCGGTCTCACGGGCGCGCTGGATGATCCCGCTGACCTCCTCCCCGAACTGCTCCAGTGCGCTGTCGACGGCAGCCTTCGGCGAGCTCAGCACCTCCAGCTCGTAGATCCGACGCTGCAGCGAGACGACATGCGCATCGACCGCCGCAGGGTCGTAGCCGCGTCTGACCAGCTTGAACTCAGCGTCGCGCCCGTTCGTCAGCGCCCGCTGATGTTGCCCGGGGCTCACTGAAATCTGCTCATCCATGCGCTCAGCCTAGCTCTTTCGTCACACGGAAAGCCACTGATCGGCGACGCGGCAGAGCGCCGATCCGCCGGGCGACGGCCCGCTCATACAATTGCTCGATGGCGCAATCACGCCCACCACGCCTACCGGAGCCCGATCGTCCCTGGATGATGCGGACATACGCGGGCCATTCGGACGCTGCGCGGTCCAACGAGCTGTACCGGCGCAACCTCGCGAAGGGCCAGACCGGGCTCTCGATCGCCTTCGACCTTCCGACCCAGACGGGCTATGACCCGGACGACGAGCTGGCACGCGGCGAGGTCGGCAAGGTCGGGGTGTCGATCTCGCATCGCGGTGACATGGCGACGCTGCTGAGCGGCATCCCGCTCGACTCGATGAACACCTCGATGACGATCAACGCGACGGCCGCCTGGCTGCTGGCGTTGTACATCGTCGTTGCCGACGAGCAGGGCGTGCGCGAGAGCCAGCTTCAGGGCACCGTCCCAGAACGACATCCTGAAGGAGTACCTGAGCCGCGGCACCTACGCCTTCCCGCCGGGTCCGAGCATGCGGCTGATCGCCGACACGATCGCCTACACGGTCGTCAACGTCCCGCGCTGGAACCCGATCAACATCTGCTCCTACCACCTCCAGGAGGCCGGAGCCACGCCGGTCCAGGAGATCGCCTACGCGATCAGCAATGCGATTGCCGTGCTTGACGCCGTCAGCGATCGGCTCGGCGACAGGGCGCCGTCGCTGATGCCGAGCGTGTTCGGCCGGATCTCGTTCTTCGTCAACGCCGGCGTTCGGTTCATCGAGGAGCACGCGAAGCTGCGCGCGATGGGCCAGCTATGGGACGAGCTCGGACGCGATCGCTACGGCGTCGAGGACGAGATGCTCCGGCGCTTCCGCTACGGAGTCCAGGTCAACTCGCTCGGTCTGACCGAAGCCCAGCCGGAGAACAACGTCTACCGGATCGCGCTGGAGGCGCTCGCCGTCACGCTCGGGCGCGACGCCCGGGCCAGAGCGCTGCAGCTCCCGGCCTGGAACGAGGCGCTCGGCCTGCCCCGTGCGTGGGACCAGCAGTGGTCGCTGCGCCTGCAGCAGATCCTCGCGTACGAGACGGATCTGCTCGAGTACGGGGACATCTTCGAGGGTTCGAAGGTGATCGAGGCGCTCGTGGCAGAGCTCGTCGCTGAAGCACGGCAGGAGATGGCGCACGTCGCCGAGCTTGGCGGCGCGGTCAATGCGGTCGACTACATGAAATCCTCGCTGGTCACCTCCCACCGGGAGCGCTGGCGGCGGATCGAGTCCGGCGAGCTGACCGTCGTCGGCATGAACCGGTTCACGGAGTCCGAGCCCTCTCCACTGACCTCGGATGCCGACGGCGGGATCCTGGTGGTGGATCCCGCCGTCGAGGCTGACCGCCGGGCCGCGCTCGAGCGCTGGCGCGCAGAACGCGATCAGCCCGCCGTCAAGGCTGCGTTGGCGGAACTGGCCCGGGTCGCACGCGACCCCGGCGAGAGCATCATGCCCGCCTCGATCGCCGCGGCCCGTGCCGGTGCCACCACCGGTGAATGGTCAGCGACCCTGCGCGAGGTGTTCGGCGAGTATCGGGCGCCAACCGGCGTCGGCGAGGCGAGCCCTGTCTGGAGCAACGACATCGGCGAGCTGCGCGATGAGGTCGAGCGCGTCAGCGAGGCGCTCGGGCGGAGACTCAAGCTGCTCGTCGGTAAACCCGGTCTCGATGGACACTCCAACGGCGCCGAGCAGATCGCGGTCCGCGCGCGGGACGCCGGCATGGACGTCGTCTATGAGGGCATCCGGCTGACGCCGAAGCAGATCGCGACCTCGGCGGCCCAGGAGGGCGTGCATGTGATCGGCCTCTCGATCCTCTCCGGCTCCCATGGCGAGCTGATCCCGGCCGTCCTCGCGGGAGCTCAACGCTGCGGGCGTCGCCGAGATCCCAGTCGTCGTCGGCGGGATCATTCCCGAGGCGGACGCGGTCGCCCTACGCGCGGCCGGCGTCGCCGCCGTCTACACGCCAAAGGACTGGGACCTCAACGCGATCATCCGTGACATCGTCGCGCTGGTCGGCGCCCGTCACGGCATCGACACCGTCCCGGCTTGAGCGCGCTCTCCGGCCGCCTGCTGGCGAGGGACCTGAGCGCGGCGCCGGCAGTCGCAAACCTTGTGGAGAGCAGTGCGCCGGCCGCGCGCGCGGAGACCACGACGCTGCTCGCCGAAGTCTCGCCGGCGGTGCTCGGGGAGGAGGCACACGCTCACATCGTCGGCGTCACCGGCCCACCGGGAGTCGGCAAGTCGACGTTGCTCTCCAGACTCGTTGCGGGCTGGCGCGCACGGGAGCTGTCGGTGGCGGTGCTGGCCGTCGATCCGAGCTCACGGCGTAGCGGCGGGTCGCTGCTCGGCGATCGGGCGAGAATCGAGCACGATCCCTCCGACAACATGATCTTCATCCGCTCGATGGCCGCCGGCGAACGGCTCGGCGGGCTCGCGCGGGCCACCCGCGCCGCCGCGACCGCGCTATCGGTCGCGTTCGACGTGGTCGTGATCGAGACCGTCGGCGTCGGCCAGTCCGAGACCGAGGTCGCCGATGTCGCGGACTCGGTTGTCGTGATCGTGCAGCCGGGCTCGGGCGACGTCCTGCAATTCCTCAAGGCGGGGATCATGGAGGTGCCGGACATCCTCGTTGTCACCAAGGCCGATCTCGGCGCGACGGCGCTTCGCGCGGTCGGGGACCTCCACGCCGCGCTGCGTTCGCTCGGGTCGCAGGACACGCCGGTGCTGGCTGTCTCCTCGGTAGCGCCGATCAGCGGGATCGACGACCTGCTCGACGCGCTGGCGAGGAACCGCGCCGCGCTTGATCTGGGAGCGCGACGGCTCGCCTCACGCCGCGCCCAGGCGCTGTCGGAGTTCGCCAGCGAGTGCGGCGAGCGAAGCGTGCGGGCGGTCGGGGGACGCCGCGCGGCCGAGCGATGGCTTGCGCAGCAGGACGCGGGCATCGATGTGCCTCGCCTCGTTTCGATGCTCGAGCAGCTCGCGGCTCAGTGCCGGTGAAACGACGGCAGCGGCGCGAGTCGACTGGTGAGACGAGTAGTCGGCCGTGTATGCGATGAACGCGGCCGCCAGCACGGCTGCGCCCGCGAGCCGCCACCGCGAAGCAAGCTCGCTGTATCCGACACTGAACAGCAGGATCAGCACCGCGAAGGGGTCGACGTACTTCTGCCACGGATACCGGATCGCGACCGCCGACACCAGGAAGCAGGCCGTCACCACAGCGACCAGCCACGGCCGCGGCGTGCAGCGAAGGCGTACCCACAGCACCGCGCCCGAAAGCGGAACCAGGACCCAGAACAGCAGCGAGCTCTGATCGAGCGTCGGAAGATGCGCGGCGATCTTCCAGATGTCGCCGGCTGCCTGAGAGCCGGGCACGGCGGGAAAGGCGAGCAACAGCAGTCCGCCGATGCAGGCACCGAGCAGCGGTCCACGGACGGCTTCGACGAGCCGCCGAAGGCGATCCGGTGCTCGCAGCTCTGAGCGGACCGCGTCGATCAGCACTGGTGTGAACAGCACGAGCCCGTACAGGCCGATCGTCGCGAGCGCGAGTTCCGCCGTCTGAACCTCCAGTCCGCTGGTGCTGAGCCCGGTGCCCGCGCCCTTCGCCACGCACAGCCCGCAGGAGCTGGGGTCCCCACCCACCGGTACAAGCCCGTGCCAGCTGAGGAATAGCAACCCGACCGGGACCGCCGCCAGCACGACCGCGCCGAGCGCCACGGCCCGCTCGCCCGCCGAGCGCCTCGCACCCGGCGCCAGCGCGTACAGGGCGGCAACCGCCAGCAGGAACCCGGCGCTCTGCCGCGTCAGCATCGCCAGACACACCCAGACGCATCCGGTCAGGAACGGGCCGAGCCGGTCAGACTCGCGGAACGCCTCGAATCGTTCGATCGCCAGCACCGAAAACAGCATCGCGAGGTTGTCGGTGCCAAGCCTGAACGACTGTCCGAAGACGTAGGGCGAGAGCTCGAACAGCAGGGTCAGGGCGAGTGCCTGATAGCGGTCCATCTCCAGCCGGCGGTAAAGCAGGTTGAACACCGCCAGCACCAGCCCATAGGAGATCAGCACCTGCAGCAGCCGCAGACGCCACAGCTGGTAGCCGATCACCTTGCCGGCGTACGCCATCAGCAGGTGGTAGAGCGGGGTCTGTGCGGCCCCGTAGCTGTGCAGATCCGGGAACGGCAGCTCGCTTGAGAACCGCAGAATCGTCGGGTAGTGGTAGACGAGCTCGTCGGAGCCGTGAAAGATCGGCAGCGCCACCGTCATGCCCCGCAGGACGGCGATCATCACCAGGAACGGCAGCGCGAGGACGAGCGGCACCATCCAGCGCGGCTCGTCCCGGTCGACTGTCCGCGGTGTCGTCAGCCAGACCGACGAGCCTCCCGGCGCCAACCGCGCCCCGCCACCGCTAGTACTCGACGACGATCCGCCCACCCTTGGTCGGCGCGAACGTGACCGCGCGGCGGGTGACCGACTCGCCCTCAGCGCGCTGCGGCCGCAGCCTGACGGTGCGCAGGATCGTGCCGAGCACGACCTTCATCTCCATCAGCGCGAAGCTCGCGCCGAGACAGCGACGCACGCCACCCCCGAACGGGATCCACTCATAGGTGCCGGGTTGACGCCCGAGGAACCGCTCCGGACGAAACGCGGTCGGATCCTCGTAGAGGTCCGGGCGCCGATGAAGCAGGTAGATCGAGGGCGCGACGTGGACGCCGGCCGGCAGGTTCCAGCCGCCGAACTCCATCGGCGCCATCAGCTTGCGCGCGACGGCAGGGATCACCGGGCGCAACCGCAGGGTCTCCTTGATGACGCAGTCCAGGTAGTCATCAGAAGGGTCTTCGGTGAGCCGCTCCAGCACCTCGGGATGGCGCGTGATCCGCTCGAGCGTCCAGGCCATCGCCGTCGCGGTCGTCTCATGGCCGGCGACGAGCAGGGTCATCAGCTCATCACGGAGCTCCTGATCGGACAGCGGCTCGCCGTCCTCGTCACGAGCACCGAGCAGCAGCGAGAACACGTCGGTCCGCTGTGCCGTCGAGTCCGGGTCTGCACGCCTGATCCGGATCTGTTCGTAGATCAACGCGTCGGCCTCTGCTCTGGCGGCGGCGATCCGTGCCCACGGGCCGTGTTTGCCGGGTTCGCCGTCGCTGCTGGTCATCATCAGCATCAGCACCGCGAAACGGTTGGCGGTCGTGTCGAGCTGTCGTCGCAGGGGCGCCGCAAGGCGCTCACGCGCAAGCTCGTCGTCGACGCCGAACACGGCGCGGATGATCACGTCGAGCGTGATCGCCTGCATGCTCGGCAGGACCGGGAAGCTTCGGCCGCGCGGCCAGCCCGCGACGTGCCACTCGGCGGCCGTCTGCATCGTCCGGGTGTAGGTACGCATGCGCTCGCCGTGAAACGGCGGCAACATCAGCTTGCGCGCTCGCAGGTGCTCGGGCCCGTCGAGCAGCAGCACCGAGCGGCGGCCGACGAGCGGCGCCAGGATGATGTTCGCCTCGCCGGCGTGCAACAGCGCCGGATCGCCGGTGAACACCTGCTTGACCGCGGCTGGGTCGACGGTCACGACCAGCACCCTTCCCGGCGCCGGACGCAGCGTGAAGTAGTCCCCCATCCGCTCGTGGCAGGCCTCCAGGAAGCGCGTCGGCTGCAGAACGAAGCCGGTGCGCATCATCCACCGGGAGAGATCGGGACGCGGAGGCAGCGCGGTCGCCGCCGGCGTGGTGCCGGTCGGCGCGAGGTGCGTCTCGGAGACGGCCATAGCTGATGGTATTCACATACCGGCTGGATATGGTCCGCACCTCGGCCGCGGCCTCTCCGCCTGTCAGTTTGGGGGCGGCGGCGGCCCGTACCGGATCATGCCGGTGTCACGCTCGACGGCGGCGACTCGGTCAACCGCCACGCGCGGACCATCCGCAGGCGGCTGGAGCCACGGCCACCTCGCGGTTTCGGCCAGCCCTCGGACCATGTCCTCGATCCCTGCAGGTGTCGAGAGGACCAGCACACGTGCGGTGTCGGACTCGATCCGGAACGTGTGAGGTGTGCCTCCGGGGGCGAACACGACCGACCCGGCGCCACACCGATGTCCACTGGAGTCGACCCATGCGGGTGGATCCTCGTTCTCGCCGCCGGCCAGCTGGGGCTCGACGATCCAGGCGGTGAGCTCCCCCTCGAGCACGTAGAACGTCTCGTCCTGGGGGTGGGAGTGCAGCGGCGGCGCGGCGCCGTGCGGGAGCACGTTCTCCCATAGCGCGAACCGCCCGCCGGTGTCCTCACCGGTCAGCTTGATCCGCGCGAGCGTGCCGAGAAACCACAGCTTCTCCGCATCTGCGGTGATCACGCCGGGGCGCGCGACTCCCGGCCGCCGTGGGTCGACGGGCGGCTGCACGCGTCCGACGGCGGCCGGGACGCCCTTCGCCATGGAGCTCATGACCGCGCCGCCAGCCGAAAGCTGCTCGGCCGCTCGTAGCTCTGGCCCGTCGCGCATCCGATCGCCAGAAGCCGCACGCCGTCGGGCCCCGGCTTGAGCTTGCGTTTGGCAGTGGGTGCGATCCACAGCATCCTGCTCTCGTCGATCGGTACGCGCTCGCCCTCGATCTCGAACTCAGCCGAGCCGCGCAGCACGACGTATGCCTCCTCCATGCCGTCCTGCGAATGGTCGTGCTCGGGATACTGATCAAAACCCGCGGGCAGATCGAGCACATTCATTCCGAACGATTCGACGCCGAGCTCCGCCGCCGCCAACTTGACCGCGCCGTGATGCAGCGCCTCCATCTCTTCGATCTGCTTCACCTTGAAGTTATCCATCACTCGCTCCTCGCGTCCTCGTGGTTGGCGTGACCGGCAACAATGGAGCCCGGGCCCCGTTTGCGCATCGGCCTTGCTGCCTATCTTGGGCCGCGGTGCTGCCCATCTTGCGTGAGCAGGCCGCGCGCGCGGGCGTGCTCGACCGCCACCAGTCGATTGGTGGCGCCGAGCTTGCCGAGGATCGCCGAGACATGGTGGTCGACGGTTCGCTGCGAAAGGTGCAGGGACGCAGCGATCTGCCTGTTCGTCGCGCCTGTGGCGAGCTCACCGAGTACCTCCAGCTCACGCTGCGTCAGACCCGCAACATTGTCCAGCGTCGTGCGCCTCGGACCGCGAGGCGATCTGGCGCCGCGCTCAGCCCGCTCACGCGCGAACGCGCGTGCCGCCGCCTTCGCGTTCAGCCCGTGAAGCGTGGCCAGCGCCGCCCGCGCGGCACGGTCGTCGCCCGGCAGCGCCGCGAGCGCCGCCTCGTATGGTGCCTGGAGATCTCGCCAGGCGCCGATCGCGCCGCGCCAGTCGCCGGCGAGCTCAAGCAGCACCGGCGCGGGCGCGCTCGCCGGCAGCTCGAACGGTTCGCCGTAGCGCCAGGCCCATAGCGCCATCTCCCCACCCGAGCGCCCAAATCGGGAGGTGGCGAGCGCTTCGCGGGCGGCCTGGATGCGCTGCAGGGCACCGAGGCGATCGCCGGCGAGCCACGCAGCCTCAACCGATGCCACACGGATCGCGCCATGCCGCGAACTCTCCGGGACGTGTTGGATTCCCTCCCACGCGCGCTCGAGCAACCGGGTTGAGCCGGATTCTCCCCTGCGCATTGCGACGATTCCCTCGATCACCCGGGCGATCGGGGTCTCGGCGACCCAATCGCGGCCCGGTCGAGTGGCCGTCGCGAAAGCCTCGTCCCAACGCCCTCGATCAAGCAGACTGCGGGCCCTGAAGATCTCCACCGCGTAGCCGGGGATCGTCGTCTGATACTCGTCGAACAGCGCGCGTGCCTCGGCCGCCTTCGCATCTACGAACGCGTGCTGTCGCAGGACCGCTCCGAGGAACACGAGGTTGACGTACGAGCGGACCGTCTGGATCGTCAGCCCGGCGCGGCGCGCGGCCGCCAGCGCCTGCAGGAGCATCTCCAGCGCTTCGGGCTCACCGAGGTGCCCGTGTGCCAGCGCGACGCTGATCGCGATATCGATCCTCACCTCCTCGAGCCCTGCGCTCGTCGCGAGTTCGAGCGCTCGCGGTCCCAGCTCGATCGCCACCGCAGGATCGATCGCGGTCGCCTCCATCCTGATCTGGGCCGAGTGGGCCCGGGCGAGCGAACCGATGTCACCGCTCGGCTCGAGCACCGCCACGGCTCGCTGCGCTGCGGCGGCCGCCTCAACCACCCGGTCAAGCGACCACAGCGCCCACGCAAGCACGATCAACCCGCGTCCCTGCATGATCGGGTCCTGGACTCGTTCGGCAAGCGTTACCGCCTCGGTTGCCGATGAGGCGGCGTCCTCCAACCGGGTGCTGGCGAAGTTCGAAGCACGCGAGTACTGGACGAGCAGTTCGAAGCGCTCGCCGGGGGCCAGGCCGGAGCCCAATCGAAGCGCCCGCTGCGCCTGCAGCCGCATCTCCTGCAGGGCGCCGACGCGCTCGGCATCTCGGGCCGCAAGCATCGCGTAACGGCAGGCATCGGCGCTCAGACCGCCGAGCTCCGCATGATGCGCCAGCCGCGCGTTGTCCTCGGCGCCCGATTGTTCGCAGAGCACCGCGAGTATGCGGGCGTGAAGGTCTCTTCGACGCGTCGGCGAGATCGAGCTCTCGATCGCGTCACGGATCAACTCATGTCTGAAACCGAGCGACTGCCCCTCGGCCACCAGCACGCCGTGCGCGAGCGCCTCCTCCACCCCGTCATCGCCTGCAGGGATGACGGCCTGCAGCAGATCCGGCGAGAACCGCTGGCCGATCACCGCCGCAGCATCGACCGTCACCCTCGCCGCCGCGCTCAGGCGCCCGGCGCGCGCGAGCGCCGCGTCTCTGACCGAGGCCGGAAGCCGGCCCCCGGCGGCGATCGCCTCGACCACGAGGAATGGGTTTCCCCCGGTGGCACGCGTCAGCTCGCCGCCATCGAGCCCGCCTGGCGCGGCAAGCTCACGAACCGCCGATTCGGAGAGCGCCTGCAGGGCGATCCTCTGGACCAGCGGGCTCGTCGCCAGGTCCCCAACCAGCAACTCGAGCCCCGGGTTCGCCGCAACCTCGTCGTCACGGTAGGTGACGATGATCGCCACGCCGATCTCCTCGACGCGCCGGGCGAGAATCCGAACCAGATCAAGCGTCAGCGGGTCAGCCCAATGCAGATCCTCGATCACGGCAATCGCGGGCGCGCGGCTCGCCAGGCCATTGAGCAGCTGACGCGCCAGCACCAGCCGGTCATCACTACCGAGCTCGCTCAGATCCCCGGCGCCGGCGGCCTCGGACAGCTCGCGCAGCGGCCCGAGCGGCACCGGCACCGACAGCGGCTCACACGCCCCGACCAGAAACGTGAACCGCCCGGCACTCCGCGCCCGCAACGCACGCACCAGTGAGGTCTTACCGATCCCCGCCTCACCGCCGATCAGCACCAGGCAGCCGCGTCCCCCGGTCGCGGTGACGACCGCCCCTTCAAGGATCCGAAGCTGATCCTCACGCTCCAGCAGGGACGCCACGCGGGCGATGCTAACGCGATCGGAGCCCGTCGCTACGACCGCTCGCGTTGCTCAGGGGCGCGCAGCATCGAAGCTGGTGAGGAACCGTTGCTGGGCGGCGCGGCCGCCGGTCAGCTGAAGGTTGGCGATCCCGACCTCCTGGATCACGCCGTGGCGGACCTTGAGCACGCCGTTACTCGCTTTACCCGGCGCGATGTACCAGCGGTTTGATCCGATCTGGAGGTCCGCGCCCAGCTTCAGCTTGCGTGTCACCGCCGCGGTCAGCCTGGCTCCGGGGCGGACACCGTCGAGCGCGTAGAACGGATTGGCGCTCAGCGCCAGGACGATCCGCCCGGAGATCTGGCCGCGCTCGCTGCTCGGTAGCGCCTTCACGAGCTTTGTCGACGGGTAGCCGACCCGGATCCCCCACCCCGCATACAGACAGAAATTGTCGAAATCGTTGTGAGTCACCCCGAAGCGCTTCAGCTTGCGCCGCGCCGCGGCGCGCGTCATCCCGAGCTTCAGCGGCCCCAACGACGTCCCCCTCAGCTTCCCGCTCGGCTTCGGGCACTTCAACGTGCCCTTGACGGCCACCAGCACTGCGACGCTCGCCGCAGGCGCCCCCGCACCGAGCGAGTTCGACGCGGTGACCCGGCATGTCAGCCTTGCCGCCTCATCCGATATCTGGACGACGTAGGTCCGCTTGGTAGCGCCCGCGATCGGCCTGCCACCACGCTCCCACTGGTAGCTGAAGCGCGTTGGGTCGTTCGACCAGCTCCCCTTCGAGCAGCTGAGCGTGTTGCCGGGGAGCGCGGTTCCCGACACCTTCGGCAGTGCCGTGTCCACCGGCGTACCGACGGTCGCGTCAAACGTGTTGGTCGCTGCGCTCGCCGTGTACTGAGAAGCGCCCGCATAGCTCGCGCTCAAGGTCAACAACCCCACCTTCGACGGCTTCAGTTTGCAGCTCGCGACCCCGGCGCCGTTGGTCTGCGCGCTGCACGAGGCCCCTCCAAGTCCAAGCGCCACCTGTTGACCGGAGACGGGCGAGGCCGGACTCTGCGCCTCATCCCAAAGGCTCGCCGTGACCGTCGCCGACTGACCCAAAGGCCCACCCTGCTGACTCCCGTTCAAATCAAGGAACGTCGTGTCCTTCCCAGCCATCCAATGCACCTGCAGCGGCGCCGAGGTGACCGCGCTCCCGTTGACGACCGCCCACGCGGTCACCGTGTCGACCCCCTGATAAACACCCGCATAGGACACGGTTGCCTGCCCGCCGTCCGACGCGTCCGCCAGCCTGACGCCGAAATTCGGACCCTCGATCGTGAAATGGATCGGCGTACCCGACGGGCTCGATACGTTCTCGAGATTCGCGGTGAACCCAACAGACGACCCAGTTCCGGGGCTCGCGGACCCCGACGACTCCTCCAATGTGATCTCCGGCTCGTTGGAGCTGGTACCGGCACAGGCCGCGCCCGACGAGAGCCTCAGGATCTGATCGAGGTCTGAGATGTATACGCAACCGTCTGGGCCCAGAGCGTCAACAGTCAGATTCTCGCTCCCCGTGGCGATCGTCGTCGAGTTGGGAAGCGACGCCGTGAGATCGACGCGGCTGACCACCCCGGTCCCGCCGCTGCTGCCACTTACATACAGCGCAGTCGCCTGGCCGGCAGCGTCGGTGCTCGCGACGGCCACGCCGGCCGGCTCGTAGGAGAGACCGGTGGCGACCGGCGTCACGACCGGCGTCGCCGGCCCATTCGTCCCCGTCACGGAGACGACCTCGTCCGCGCCAGGCAGCGCGACGTACATGGTGCCGTCCGGTGCGAACGTGATGCCATCGCTCGCCAGGCCGCCGTCGTAGGGGAGAGAAGTGTACGTCGAGACAGTCGGGCTGGCGCTCTGCGGATCGGAGATCTGACTGATGCCGTCACTGCCGAACGTACAGGTGTCGGTCGTGAACAGATCGCCGCTCAGCGGATCGACGGCCATCGCGAACGGGCAGTCCTGGAGCCCGCTCGCCGACGTCGCGACGACCCGTTCAATCGCGCCGGTGGTCGGATCGAGCTGGACAACCTCGGGACTGAAGAAGCTGTTGTCCGTGATCGGCAACCCGGCATACAGCGAACCGTCCTTCCCGAACGCCAAACCACCGAGCAGACCTGAGGAGAAGGTCGCATCCGGCAGCGCGTCCGCGGTGCTCGCCTGCCCACCAGACGGGCCGAGAACGTAGATCTGTCCCGACACCCCGTCCGGAACGTAGAGGTTCCCCGACGCGTCGTACGCAGGCTGGTCGATCCCAGAGCACGCGTAGTAGTCGACGCCATCGATGTCAAGGTCCTGCGGGTTGTACGCGAGCCCGGATGCCCACGGGCCGATCGTGTAACCGCCGACCGGCGTCGGCGGTGTGTCCGCGCACGACGACGAAGATCCACCGGGTTCGAACGTGACGACCGCTGAGCCTGGCACCGGCGTGTTCCCATCCGTGACGTCAGTGGCCGTAAACGACACCGACTGCTGTGAGTAGTCCGTCGCGGTGAACGTCGCAACACCGTTGCTACCCGTCACCGCCACGTACGACACAGGCGTGATCGTCGCGCTGCCACCGTTCTCCGACAGCATCACCGTCTTACCGGCGGCCGGCTGGCCGAGGCCGTTCTCCAGATAGACGCTGATCGTCGCCTGCGATGTTCCGTCGTTGGTGACGGTGGATGGTTCGGCGGAGATCTCGGCACCCGTCGCAACGGGTGGGGTGGACGTAAGCGTGGGTTGTGTAGAGAGGACGATGTTGTCGGTCGTGTCGGTCGCGGTCACGGTGCACGTCTCGGCAACCGTGTCAGTGAGCGTGAAGATGACATCACCATCCCGGTCAGAGGGGCCGCTCGGCGAGGAGACCTGCATGTTCGGACACCCGTTGAGAGACAGCGATACCGATTTGCCGGGCACGACGAAGCCGTTTGCATCCTCGAGCTTGACCTGCACGTATCCCTCCGTGGTCCCATCGGCGGGTGGGGCCAGTCCGACCACCGCCGATTGAGTCGGGCTGACCGCACCGGTCCGCGTTCCCGACAGCGACTGCCAGACTCGGGCGAAATCGGGCGCCCCCAAGCCGACGTGGGCGAAATCGTTGTCCGGTCCGGCGATCGGGTCGAAGACCGAGCTGCCGGCCATCGGATACAGGACCGTGTTGAGATCGCCGACGTTGTGCCCGAGCTGCTGATTGAGGAAAGCGACGAACGACGCCATCTCCGGCGTCGCCATGCTCGTCCCACCCCAGCTGAGACCCGACGGGCATCCGCCGTCGTCGGCTTGGCAGATCTCCAGACCCAGGGCCGGATCCGCATCGATCGCGACGTCCGGCACCGACCGGCCGCTCGCACTCGTGAGGCCGTCCTGATAGCCGGGGCGAGCGAAGTACTTGCTGACGCCGAAGCCACCCTGTCCAGATGGTGGTGATTCGGGAAATGCACCCCACCAGCTCTGACCTGCGGCGCCGAACGTCGTTCCCCCGACCGCCGTCGCTTCCGGCGAGTCTGACGGCACGCCCACGGTGTTCGGACTTCCGTCCTGGCACGTGCTGCCGCCATCGCCGGCGCCGTTCAGCACCGTGATCCCGCCCGCCGCCGCCTGCGCCAAGACCGAGTTGATCGCCTGGGCTTCGGCGATCGGCGTCTGGTCCTCGCATTGCGACCAGGAGTTGCTGATCACCGTGTCTCCGTCGTTGATCATCGCGTTGAAGATCGCTTCGAACGACGTACTGGGCGGGGCGTCGTAGACGACATATTTCGTCGAGGTCGACGGCATCTCCCCGATCGCCGTGTCGATGTCGATCAGCACCTCCGACTCTCCGCTCCCGGGGCTGGCGACCCCGCCGTTTACCGGCACCTCACTGAGCTGACTGATCGTGCTCGCCGGGAAATTCATCAGGCTCAACCAGTTCTGCACGTCAGACGCCCGGTATGTATCGAACTCGAGCAATCCGATCTTCTGGCCACTGTCCGACGCGTCGGCGCTGTGCTCGTGACGAACCGCTGCCCCCTTAGAGGCTGGAGCCCCGCTTGCGATCGAAGCCCGCTTCTGGGCTTTGCCTGGACCACCAGAAAAGCCGTTCTGACCGAGCAGGAACACGCATTGACCAGTTGCCAACAGCGTTTCATAGGTGCTTGGAACGTTTGGAATGTTTGGCAGCTGCGGGAAGATGCTGTAGAGGCTGTAGCCGGTGGCCAGGCCGAGCGTGAGGGTCTCGATGATCAGGGCGTAGAACACCCCGGCGATGGCGGCGGCCAATGCCCCACCCAGCAATATGAGTGCCGTGATCCCGAGTGTGAGAGCGGCCCCCCTGAGAGCCTCGAGGCACTGTGGAGGAAGGTTCTTCCCGGAAGAAGCCTTCACCGGGGCCGTCGCCGGAGACGCGGTCGGCTCAGCCACGTCCGACAGGCCGCTGATCGCCTGAACGTCGCGTGCCAGCCACGCGGGCAGGGCCGGAGCCTCCGTATTCGAATAAACGACTCGGCGACCGATGCGGGCGTCACGAATTGGCGTTCGGAACGCTGCTGTTGCGACGGCGCGCGTCGCGCGCATCGTCAGCGTCAGCCGGTTCGCCGACCCCTGGACCAATCGAAAGCCTCTCGCGCGCAACCATGAGAGGGCACCGTGGTAGGTCGCCGTGGTAGGCCCGAAATGATCCGCCAGCTCGGGCTGGGTGAGGAAATGGTCATAGCTGGGCGACCGCCGGTCGTAGACCTGCTTCAGGTAGGCGTCGAACCCCGCTTGGTTCGAGCGTTTGAGCACGACCGTGATCGTCAGCATGCGGTTGAGATCCGCAGCCGACGCGGCCGAGGCGCTGAGTGGTTGGTAGGGCAAGCCGATCGGCGCGTCGCCCGGGATCCGGACCGATGCCGATCGCGCGGCGACCGGGGTTCGCAGCCGGACGTGAGCGGCACGTACGACCAGCGGGTCAGGTCTCGTTGCCGCCGGTCGTGACGCAGCCTCCCTCGCCCGCGCGGCGTCGAGGAGCGCGCGGACGTACTGGAGCTCTGAGGCCGCCGCCGAGCCGCCACGAGCCGGTGCCGTCACCTGCGCCTGCGCCGTCTGGACGAACGGCCACAAGCACAGCATGATCACGGCGACGCCGGCCAGCGTGAAATCGAGACAGGACCAGATCGCGCCGATCGAGGAGCGCAAGAGGCCCCGCCGACGATCCCGCCGGCCGCGACGGACTCGAATCCGGTTCGAGCGATCTGGCACGCCCTGTCGCACCTGCACAGCAACTTATTCCTGCACACGAGGACCTGTCAAGCATGAAGCGCAAGTTCTGAACGGCCCAACGTACCGACGAGCGCTCAGCGGCGTTCGATCCGTCTACCGCTCAGCTGACAAGAACCACTTCGACGCCGGGCATGCCGACGAAATCCGAGTCGTGAGTGTAGACAGCAAGCCCGTGCGCGGCGGCGGTCGCGGCGATCAGCGCGTCTGCCGTCTTCGGTCGCTTGCCGGCGACGCGGGCGTTGGCCACGATCGCGCCATACGCGCGGGCGACGTCACCGTCGATCGGCAGCGGATCGAACTCGCTTTCGACAATCGCCAGGCGCTGCAGCCGCAACGCCCGCTCCGCGGCACCCGTGGCGCGCAGCACGCCGTAATGCAGCTCAGCCAGTGTCATCGCCGAGATCGCAGCCTGATCGAGTTTGGGCCGCGATCCGGCAACGATCACCGAGGTGTCCAGGAGACCTCTTACGGATCCCACGGATCCTCGGGCTCCTCCGCACGCAGATCCGCCAAGTCGCTCAGCCAGCTCGGATCCGTTGGCACCGAATGGAGCGCATCGAGCACGCGGGCGCCGACGAACCGAGCCCGACGCCGGATCGGCGTGAGATCAGCCACCGGCCGGCCGTTGACGGTGATCCGAATCGTCGTGCCACCCTCCACCTCCCGCAGAACATCTGCGGTCCGGTTGCGCAGCTCGCGCTGTGGGATCTCTCGAAGTGTCGCCATATTGCTACAGCGTAGCAAACGAGTCCCGCTGTCCCAGATTCGCTCTCAGCAGTTCGGGCTCAGCGTGATGAACTTGCCGCCGAACGGGCCGGTGGGAAGCTGGACGGCGACGTGGTCGCCGTCGGGAAGCCTGATCCGAGCATCGACAGCGAACGCGAAGCTGTATGGCTGCGCACCGAGACCGGTCGCGAGCAGAATCGCATTTGTCCCGGGCTTCGCCGGCTGGTCGATCGGACCGCCCGGAGTCGCGATTCCGAAGAAGTAGCCCAACGAAGACCCGGCGTAGCGAACCACGGCGTACAGCCCCGCGGCCGGGTTACATGCCGCCGGGCTCGTGATCGTCTCACCCGGCGGGTAGAGCGCGGCACTGGTTGCGGGTGCGCCGACCGATACCGCCAGCCCCTCCAACTGCGCCGATGCCTTCGGCAGCGTCAGCGGTTTGAACGGCTTTGCTCCACAGGGGTCCGCGTAATCCTCGACCTCGTAGGTGCCCTGCCGATCGGTGTAGATCGCGACCGCGAACACGGTCCAGCGCGGGTCGAGCTCGATCTCCGGGTAGTCGCCGCCGCCGCCGCCCTGGAGCTGATCTTCGATCTCACGGTTTCCTCTGGAGCACAGCTTTGCCCGCTTGATGTTGACCGCCACGTCGTAGCCGGCGTAATCGGAGTTGCGCGCGGCCATCTCCAGCACCCGCTTCCTGGCGATCGCCTCGAGCGCAGCCGAGATCTCGACCGGTCCGACGCCCGCCTGCGCCCTGTCGGCGTTGACCAGGTCGAAATCCTGGCGTTCGGCGCTCGTCAGCAGAGCAGGCCCCGGGAACCAGTTGGCGCCTGAGGTCGTGCCCGATGAGGGCTTGTGGTTCCTGATCGGCGACACGCCGAAGCCGAGCAGCGCGATCACCGAACACAACACGGCGATCACCGCAAGCCTCCGCACGGCGATCAGATTACATCTGCGCCGGCCGACTCGTTGCTGCAACCCCCACCCGTGATTCTGGCTCACAACCGAAGGGGGGTACGCTGTACCTATGCAAACCGAGCCCCTGCGCGACGGCCACGGCCGCCTGATCGGCGATCTCCGCGTATCGGTCACCGACCGCTGCAACTTCCGCTGCCAGTACTGCATGCCGGCGGAGGGGCTACCGTGGATTGAGCACTCGGATGTTCTCACCTTCGAGGAGATCACCCGGCTGGTGACGCTGGTCGGGAGCATGGGCGTCCACGACATCCGCCTGACGGGTGGCGAGCCGCTCGTCCGCCGGCACTTCCCGACGCTCGCTTCGATGCTCTCGGCGATCGAGGACGTGCACGATCTGTCGCTGACGACCAACGGTTACCTGCTCGAGCGCGACGCCCGTGCGCTGGTGGACGCCGGCATCGACCGCTTCAACGTGTCGCTTGACTCGCTGCAGCGCGACCGCTTCTTCGAGATGACCCGCCGCGACGCACTGCCACAGGTGCTCCGCGGACTCGACGCGCTGGCATCGATTCCGGAGGCGCATCCGATCAAGGTCAACGCCGTCGCGATCCGCGGATACACAGAGGAGGAGCTGATCCCGTTCGCCGAGCTGGCGCGCAGCAGTCCCCTCGAGGTCCGTTTCATCGAATACATGCCGCTCGATGCGGATCACCGCTGGACTGCCGACGATGTCCTGACGGGAGCCGAAACCCGCGCGGCGATCCACGCGGTGTATCCACTCGAACCGGAGCCGCGGGAGCCGAGCGCGACCGCGCGCGTCTACAGGTTCGCCGACGGCCACGGCCGGATCGGGTTCATCAACCCCGTCTCTGAGCCGTTCTGTGAGGACTGCAACCGGATCCGTCTGACCGCCGACGGGCGGCTGCGCACCTGCCTGTTCTCGTTGAACGAGACCGACCTGCGCGGTCCGATGCGGGAGGGCGCCGATGATCACGAGCTCGAGCAGATCATTCGCGACGCCGTCTGGCGCAAGGAGCTCAAGCACCACATCGGCGAGCCCGGCTTCATCCAGCCGGCGCGCACAATGAGCGCGATCGGCGGTTAATCCCTTCGAAATCTCTGGGGAGGAACATCTCGGTCAGAGATGCTCCTCCTGATGCTGTTCGCCGTGATCGCCGGCGCTGGCACCGCGATCACGCCGTGCGTGCTGCCCGTGCTGCCGGCGCTGCTTTCGGCCAGCGCGCTGGGCGGCGCCAGGCGCCCGATCGGGATCGTGATCGGACTTGGCGCGACGTTCACGATCGCGATCGTCGCACTCGCCCAACTGGTCAACGGTGTCGGGCTCGCGAGCGGCGCCGCACGGGCGCTGGCGATCATCGTTCTGATCAGCTTCGGACTGGTTCTGCTGATCCCCCCGCTCGCCCAGCGGATTCAGGCGCCGCTCTCGCGCCTGGCGCGATTCGGGCCGAAGACGCGGGGCGACGGCTTCTGGAGCGGGGTCGGGGTCGGCGCCGCGCTCGGCTTCGTCTGCGCTCCGTGCGCCGGACCGATTCTCGGAGCCGTGATCTCAGTCAGCGCGTCGACCGGCCCGACGGTGCGGATCGTGCTGATCGCGCTCTCCTACGCGTTCGGTCTCTGCGTGATGCTGCTGCTCTACGCGTTCGGCGGGCGGGCGGTTCTCGGCCGGATCCGCCGCCACGCTCGCGGTCACATCGTCGAGCGGACACTCGGCGCGGTGCTGGTGGCGACCGGGGTCCTGATGGCCTTCAACGTCGACGTCCGCTTCGAGACGGCGCTCGCCAAGGACCAGAGCCTGCCGGCGTTCCTGACCGATCCGACAAATGCGCTCGAAAACTCGAATGCCGTGCAGAACCGGCTCGCGTCCTTGCGGCGACAGTCGCTCTTCGCCGAGCGCCAGAAGCGGTTCCTCGAGCGCCAGAAGCCCGCCAGGGGCGAGCCCGTATCGGACCCGATCGGTGTCGCGATCCCCGGCGTGCAGACGCCGGCGCTGCCGGACCTCGGCCAGGCGCCACCGTTCACCGACAACCAGCAATGGTTCAACACCCCCGGTGACCGGCCGCTGACGATGACCGGCCTGCGCGGGCATGTGGTTATCGTCGACTTCTGGACCTACACATGCATCAACTGCATCCGCACGCTGCCGTTCGTAGAGGGGCTGTATCAGCACTACCACCGCTACGGCCTGGAGGTCGTGGGCGTCGAGACGCCCGAGTTCACGTTCGAACAGAACGCGGGCAACGTCGAGCAGGCGATCCGCTCCGACGGCCTCACCTATCCGGTCGTCCAGGACAACCGCTACGGCACCTGGAATGCCTACCAGAACGAGTACTGGCCGGCCGAGTACCTGATCGATGCGGACGGCGAGGTCCGTCACACCCAATTCGGTGAGGGCCACTACCTGCAGGACGAGGCGGCCGTGCGCTCACTGCTGTATGCGGCGGGCGCGCACCACCTGCCACCACCGATGAACGCTCGGGCGATCATGCCCTCGACAAACCTCGGGACTCCGGAGACCTATCTCAATCCCCAGCGCTCACAGGGGTTCGTGCAACCGCTCTCCGCCGGTGTCCACGTCTACAACGCGCCGGCCGCCGTCGACCTCAACGAGTTCGCGCTCGGCGGCAAATGGCAGGTCGATTCGCAGTCGATCACGCCGGTCGCCGGAGTCGGGTCGATCGTCGGGGGCGTACAGGCCCGCGACGTCTACCTGGTGATGACTTCGGACGGCAACGTGCCGCGGCGAGGCCGGGTCCTGATCGGCGGCCAGCCGATCCCGGCCGCCTACCGCGGCAGCGACGTCGGACCCGGTGGTTACTTCACCGTCGTCGGAGAACGGCTGTACAACCTCGTCAAGCTCAAGGCCGACGCACAGATGCAGGTAACCGTTCAGATCCCGCCCGGGATCCACGCATACGACTTCACGTTCGGCTGATCACTGTCGATCTGGGGCACCCTCGTTCGTCTGATGCGCAACCATTGCGAACAGGAGGATGCGATGAAGTACATGCTGCTGATCCACCAGGGCGACACGCCGACGCCGCCTTCCGAGGCTTGGGATCGGCTCCCGGACGCGGACAAGCAGGCGGTCTACGCGGCTTACGGTGAACTCAACCGCACGCCCGGCGTCACCCCCGGCGTGCGGATGGAAAAGCCCGAGATGGCGACCACCGTCCGGGTTCAGGACGGCACGACGCTGACGACCGACGGACCGTTCGCCGAGCTCAAGGAGGCGATCGGCGGCTACCTGTTCTACGAGGCTGACGACCTCGACGCAGCGATCGAGCTCGCCGCGACGATCCCCGCTGCACGGATGGGCGGCGCGGTCGAGGTGCGCCCGCTGATGGGGTCGTGACGAGCCTCGATCGGTCATTCCGTGAGCTCTGGGGACGCGTGCTGGCGGCTCTGATCGGCTTCCTCGGCGACTTCGAACTCGCCGAGGAAGCCGCACAGGACGCGTTCGCGATCGCAGCGGAGCGGTGGCCTCGTGACGGCGCGCCCGAGAACCCTCAGGCGTGGCTGATCAAGACGGCGCGCAACCGCGCGATCGATCGGATCCGCCGCCAGCGGATCCTCGCCGCCAAGACGCAGCTGCTCCCGCGGATCGCCGACGCCCAACACACACAGCTGCAGCCCGCGTGGGACGACGACGAACCGGCGATCCCCGACGAGCGCCTCGAGTTGATCTTCACCTGCTGTCACCCGGCGCTCGAAACCCCTGCGCAGGTGGCGCTGACGCTCCGCACGCTCGGGGGGCTGACGACGGCCGAGATCGCCGACGCGTTCCTCGTCCCCGAAGCCACGATGGCCCAGCGGCTCGTTCGCGCAAAACGGAAGATCAGGGCAGCCGGGATCCCATTCAGGGTGCCGCCCGAGCATCTGCTTCCAGCTCGTCTGGCGGCGGTGCTCGCGGTCGTCTACCTGATCTTCAACGAAGGCTACGCGGCCCGGGGCGAACTGGCTTCCGACGCGTTGTGGCTCGGCCGCGCGCTCGCTGAACTGATCCCATCCGAGCCGGAGGTCCACGGGCTGCTGGCGCTGATGCTGCTGCACGATGCCCGCCGTGAGGCACGGATCCGGGACGGCGAGCTGGTACTGCTCGCCGACCAGGACCGTGAGCGGTGGAATCTCGTCCAGATCGAGCAGGGGCAGGCCGCGCTCGGTCGCGCCCTACACCTCGGCGGTCGCGGCCCCTACGTGATCCAGGCCGCGATCGCCGCCCTGCACACCGAGGATCAGCGCGACTGGGAGCAGATCGTGGCGCTCTACGACGAGCTCACGCGACTCACGGACTCACCGGTCGTGGCGCTCGCACGAGCGGTCGCGGTCGCCGAGACGCGAGGGCCAGCGGCGGCTCTCGGGCTGATCGAGCAGCTCGACCTCAAGGATTACCGGTATCTGGACTCGACCCGCGCCGAGCTGCTTCGTCGACTCGGGCGCAGCGACGAGGCGTTGGTCGCATATCGAAGCGCGCTCGAGCTGACGCGCGACGAAGCCGAGCGTCGCCTGCTCGCGCGGCGGCTCACCGACCTCGATCGCGCCGGTCAAGAATCGCGGCGGCAAGCAGCAGATCGTTCGGCGAATTGACGTTGAACAGCTGCTCCTCGTCCTGCACCTCGAGCAGTTCGGGACCGATCGCCGCGACCGCCTCGCGGACGGGCACGCGAGCCGCCCGCGCCGCCGAGGCGAGCAGCGACGCCGCCCGGGGCTGATAGCAGCCGAGCAGCGGCTGCGGTCCAGAGGCCGAGGTGGCGATCACCGCCGGAGCACCGGAGCCGTTTCCGCTCACCAGTCGCCTGATCAGCTCAGGCGTGACGAACGGCAGGTCCGCAGGGCAGACGAGCACCGACCTGCCGCCGGCCAGCGCGAGCGCCTCGACGATCCCGACAAGCGGATGACGAGGCTCCTGCGGCTCAATCCAGACCATCACCCCGGGCAGGCTCGGCAGCTGCAGATCAGGCTTGCCGATCACCGCGACCTCATCCAGCGCGGCCCGCATCGCATCGAGCGGATAGGTGATCAGCGGACGCCCGCGCAGCGCCACGATCAGCTTCGAACCACCCATCCGCACACCCTGACCGCCTGCAAGCACGACTCCGATTGGTGGCTGTGGTCTAAGCATCGTAGAATCGAGCAGATGGAGGGCTCAACCGAGGTACGAAGCTGGTTGCGCTGCTACCGCTGCTGGTCGCAGAACCTTGAGGTCCAGGTGCACTACGAGGGGATCCACCGGATCGATCCCGAGAGCGGCGAGCGCGGTGACGTGGTCGACGAGATGCAGGAGGCAGTCGTCCAGTGCCTCGAGTGCATGCACGATCAACCTCATCTCGGTTTTCACAATGGCCGGGTCGAGCCGATCGAGGACCGCTGGGAGCGGATGATCGCGGGTACGCCGTGGGTGGCGTCGTGCACGGTGACCGTCGACGCCGACGACGTCGAGACATGCTCCGGCCCGGAGGCCGGCGATGCGCTCTCGTATGCAGCCTTCGGTGATCACGGGACCAGGGAATTCTTCACCCACGTCCGCTTCCACAAGCATGAGGAGGAGCGGATCGTCGTGCACCTGCTCGTCGAACTCTATGCACGTTCCGCGGAGGAGGCGACCGAGGTGCTCGAGGAGGCGGCGCGCGGGACCCTGGCGATCACATCGCTGGCGGAGGAGTCGCGGCCACCGGCCTCGACCGGCCGCGACGAACACTGAGCCCTCCCCCGCCTCAGCCGTCGGGCGGGCGGCTGATCCACCGGCGCACCGGCCGTATCTGCAGCACACACAGCGCGAGCGCGACCGGCACGGTCGCCGGCAGGTCGTTGACCACGAAGAACAGCAGGTCAAACAGGCAGGCGATCACGAACGTCAGCGCCGCCGCCCACAGCTGGAGCCTGCGGTCACTCGCGTAGATCGCGCCGAGCAGACCGGCCACGAACAAGTCGCCGTAGCCCATCGTGACCGAGCCGAACTGCTCGCTCTGAAGCTGCGGCAGCCCGGCGCCCGGCGCCGCCGCCGCCAGCTCGGAGTTCGGATGCTGGAGCAGCTGCGTGGACACCAGCCAAACGTCCGCCGCTGCCATCGCGACGATTCCCGCCTTCAACCATCGATGCGGCGTCACCGAACCGAGCAGCACGCCGAGCGTCACACAACTGAGCGCCGAGAGGATCGCCTCCGCAGCCTCGCCCGCCAGTGAGTGTGGCGTCCGCCAGACGACCACGAACAGACCGACGGCCACGATCAGGAGCGGCGGCCGCGCCCCATGCGCCGCCCAACCGAGTGCGATCGCCGCGAGGATCGGGATCGCCACGAGCGCCAGGTAGGTGAGCCAGGTCGCGGTCCCCGAGGCGTAGCGGATCATGAAGATCACGCCGACGATCGAGGCGACCGGCACGATCGCCCAGCCGCGCCCGCGGAACCGGGCCAGCTGCGGGATCGGGCCGATCGCACGCGGCGCTGCGACGACGCCGGCCTGCACCGCCAGCAGGCCGGCGTCAGAGGGAACGAATGGGAGCGCCACTTCCGGTGAGCCTACGGGACGTTAGCTCGGCGCCTTGCGCCGGCTATTTGACGATGCCGACGCGCTGGATCTCGATGCTCGCCGTGGCTGTGCCGCTGCCGGGCGGGGACCAGCTCTGACTGCAAACGTACTGTGACGAGGGGTCCGAGCAGTTCGCCTGGAAGTCCGGCGGGGGTTTGATCTTCACGGTCTCATGGCCTTTCGCGAATGCGTAGGCACCCTCGCCGTGGCCAGGGTCGACGTCGAGGTTCAGCTCCTCGTAGGGCGTCTCGATCCCGGCGAACTCATTCTGGAAGCTATGGAACTGCCCCTCGCTGTCGTTGCAGCCGGCCGGGGTCGCGCCCGGCTGCAGAGCCTCCACCGGAGTGAACTCGAGCGGCACCTGACCGGCGGTCGCGTTGCCGCCGGGGGCGATCAGGTTCTCCAGCAGCTCGCTCGAGCTGGCGCTCTCACCACTGCTCTCGTTGTAGGTGTAGGCGAATCGGCCGGAGCAGCTGCCGCCGCCCGCGGGCCAGCTGTACGGCTGGCAGTTCGAATCCGTGCCGGTGCCGCTGAAGTTGTAGCTGCCGTCGAACAGCAGCGAGCCGCTGAACCCGATCACCTTTCTTGTATGCAGAGGCCCGAACGGGACCTTGACGTCCTCCCACCCGGCCTGGAACTTCAGCTGCAGCGAGGACGAGTCGCTGAACGGCCCAGTGTCGGTCGCGTTGGCGCATTCGGCGTTCGGCTGAACACCCGAGTCCGTGTGCGTGAACGAGAATGAGCCGCTCGCCTGGATGTCGAGCACCATCTCCTTGGGCTTCTTGCCGCTCGGCAGACAGACCGCGTGCGCTGAGCTGTCGACCCGGTAGCAGAGCGCGCTGGCGCTTGCGGGAATCGCCACCAGCATCAGCATCGCGATCGTCGCGGCCGCAGAAGCGGCCCGCCGAAGAGGCCCGGTCACGCCCCGGAGTCTCGCAGACGCGCCTCCAGATCGACAAGTTGCTGGTGCAGCTCTGCCGGCAATTTGGAGGCGAACTGCGCGTAGTGCTCGTGCATCTGAGGCAGCTGCCGCTTCCAGCCCGCGACATCGACCTCCAGCAGTTCGGCCATCGCCTGATCGCTGAGATCGAGTCCGCTGGTGTCGATCCCCCCGTCGCCGAGCGGCGGCAGCAGTCCGATCACCGTCTCAACGGCGTCGGCGCGACCCTCGCAACGGCGGAAGATCCACGCCAGCACGCGCGAGTTCTCGCCGTAGCCGGGCCACAGGAACCTGCCGTCGGCGCCCTTGCGGAACCAGTTGACGTAGAACACCTTCGGGAGCTTCGCGCCCTCGGTCTGACCGAGTCGCAGCCAGTGGCCCCAGTAGTCGGCCATGTGGTAGCCGCAGAACGGCAGCATTGCCATCGGATCCCAGCGCAGCTGACCAACCGCGCCGGCAGCCGCGGCGGTTGTCTCCGAGGACATGATCGACCCGAGGAAGACGCCGTGATCCCAGTCGCGTGCCTCATGGACCAGCGGCACGACGGTCGCCCGGCGGCCACCGAACAGCATCGCGTCGATCGGCACACCGGCGGGATCCTCCCATTCGGCCGCGATCGAGGGGCACTGCGAGGCCGGCGTCGTGAAGCGCGCGTTCGGATGAGCCGCCGGCGCCTGGGAGCCGGGGGTCCAGTCGTTGCCCTTCCAGTCGATCGCGTGCGCCGGCGCTTCGCCGGTCAGGCCCTCCCACCAGACGTCGCCGTCGTCGGTCAGCGCGCAGTTGGTGAAGACCGAGTTGCTCGTGATCGTGTCGATCGCGTTCGGGTTCGTCATCGCGCCGGTACCGGGCGCGACGCCGAAGAAGCCGGCCTCCGGATTGACGGCGTACAGCCGGCCGTCGGTCCCGAACTTCATCCAGGCGATGTCGTCGCCGATCGTCTCGACCTTCCAGTCGGGCAGCGTCGGGATCAGCATCGCGAGGTTGGTCTTGCCGCAGGCGCTCGGGAAGGCGGCCGTCACATACTTGACCACGCCCTCGGGCGAGGTCAGCTTCAGGATCAGCATGTGCTCGGCGAGCCATCCCTCGTCACGCGCCATCACCGACGCGATCCGCAGCGCGAAGCACTTCTTGCCGAGCAGCGCGTTGCCGCCATAGCCGGAGCCGTAGGACCAGATCTCACGGGTCTCAGGGAAGTGGACGATGTACTTGTTATCGGCGTTACACGGCCACGGCACGTCCTGCAGACCGTCGATCAGCGGCATCCCGACCGAGTGCAGGCACGGGACGAAGTCGCCGCTGTCGCCGAGCACGTCAAGCGCCGCCTGGCCCATCCGGGTCATGATCCGCATCGAGGCCGCGACGTAGGCGGAGTCCGTCAGCTGCACGCCGATGTAGGAGATATTCGAGCCGAGCGGACCCATCGAGAACGGCACGACGTACATCGTCCGCCCGCGCATCGCGCCCTCGAACAGCTCGGTCAGCGCGATCCGCATCTCGCCCGGCTCACGCCAGTTGTTCGTCGGGCCCGCGTCCGCCTCGTCCTGTGAGCAGATGAAGGTGCGATCCTCGACCCGCGCCACGTCGCCTGGATCTGACAGCGCCAGATAGGAATTCGGGCGCTTGGCGTCCGAGAGCTTCTGGAAGGTCCCCGCATCGACCAGCGTCTGGGCGAGGCGGTCGTACTCCTCCCGTGAGCCGTCGCACCAGTGGATCTCATCGGGCTGCGTTAGGGCGGCGACCTCCTCGACCCAGGCCCGCAGCCGGGCATGATCGGTCTTTGCTTGCTGCTCCGGCGCTGTATGGGCCATGGTCAAGTACTCCTTAAGGACACTCGGTGACCCCGGCAAGAGTAGCCGGGCGCGAGCGCTCGCGTATCAGGACCAACACTGAACTCCGCACGTGGATTTCTACTTAACGGTATTTCCCGTTCGATCGGAGTCCTACTCGACATTGCTCTCAGCACCCGCCAGCGCCCCTCCGGGCTCCCTGCGTGGAACCAGCACCAGGCGCTTGAATTCGGCTACCAGCACCCCGTCCTGATTGAGGACCCGAGTGTGAACCCGGACGGTGCCTCGGTCGGGCTTCGATTGCGATGCCCTGACCTCCAGCACCTCGGACTCACAGAACAGCGTGTCGCCGTGAAACACCGGCGCGGGGTGCTTCAGCTCCTCGGTCGCGAGGTTGGCGATCGCCTTGCCGCTGACGTCCGAGACGCTCATCCCGAGCGCGAGCGAGTAGACGAGCGGCCCGACGACGACGTTCCGGCCCTGCTGCGAGCCGCTCGCGTAGACATCGTTGATGTGCAGCGGGTGGTGGTTCATCGTGATCAGGCAGAACAGATGGTCGTCCGCCTCGGTCACCGTCTTCGCGGGCCAGTGCTTGTAGATCGCGCCGACCTCGAACTCCTCGAGGTAGCGGCCGTAGGGATGCGCGCCGCTGGCCTCGCGGGCTGCCTGATCGGTCTCAACTGAGCTCATCTGGTTCTCCTGCAGATCGTTCGGGTGGCCGAGAGAATGCCAGTTCGCCGAGCACGGGCATCACCTCGCCGCTAGCTTTGGAGGTCGACACAACCAGGAGACCGACCTTGCGAAACCCCCGCGACTTCTGAAAGCCCCTGGCGATCGGCGCCCCCGCCCCGCTCGTCGAGATCCCGTTCAGACCCTCCCGGATGATCCACTTCCTCGACTTCTCGAACGAGAAGATGGTCGCGAAGGTGCCCGACATCGCGCCGACCGTCGACATCCTGCTCGGCAACCTCGAGGACGCCGTGCCGGTCGACCGCAAGGAGGCGGCGCGTGCCGGACTGGTGCGGGTCGGCAAGGAGATGGAGCTCGGCGACACTCAGCTGTGGACGCGCGTCAACAGCCTTGAGTCCCCCTGGGTGCTCGACGACCTGACGACGCTCGTGCGCGAGATCGGCGACAAGCTCGCGGTCGTGATGGTGCCGAAGGTCGAGGGACCGTGGGACATCCACTACGTCGATCGGCTGCTGGCGCAGCTGGAGGCGAAGGCTGGGCTCGAGCGCCCGATCCTGATCCATGCGATCCTGGAGACGGGCCTCGGCGTCGTCAACCTCGAGGAGATCGCGACCGCCTCACCGCGGATGCAGGGGATGAGCTTCGGGCCGGCCGATCTGGCCGCGTCGCGACGGATGAAGACCACGCGGGTCGGCGGCGGCCACCCGGGATACCGCGTGATCAGCGACCCGGATCCGGACAACCCCGACGCGCCGCGCCCCTCGGCGCAGCAGGATCCGTGGCATTACTCGATCGCGCGCATGGTCGACGCGTGCACGTCGGCCGGGATCCTGCCGTTCTACGGTCCATACGGCGATATCCGCGACGTGCTCGGCTGCGAGACGCAGTTCCGCGCGGCGTTCCTGCTCGGCTGCGTCGGCGCATGGTCGCTGCACCCGGTCCAGATCGAGATCGCCAAGCGGGTGTTCAGCCCCGACCCGGCCGAGGTGCTGTTCGCCAAGAAGGTGATCGAGGCGATTCCCGACGGCCGGGGCGTCCACATGATCGACGGGAAGATGCAGGATGACGCCACCTGGAAGCAGTGCCAGGTGGTCGTTTCGCTCGCGAAGATGCTCGCCGACAAGGACGAGACGCTACGCGACGCCTATGGCTTCTAAGATCCCTGCTGATGCGGATCTCCGCAAAAGCTGATTACGCGGTCCGAGCGGTGGTCGAACTCGCCGCCGCCGACGGCGAGAAGCCGGTCAAGGCCGAGCGGATCGCCACCGCTCAGGGCATCCCGCTCAACTTCCTCGAGAACATCCTCGGCGAGCTGCGCCACGCCGGGATCGTGCGCTCGCACCGCGGCGCAGAGGGCGGTTTCAGGCTCGCCAAGCCGGCCGCCGAGATCGCGGTCGCGGATGTGATCCGAGCCGTCGAGGGCCCGCTCGCCAGCGTCCGCGGCGGCCCGCCCGAGGAATCCCACTACCCCGGTGCGTCCGAGGCGCTCCCGCGCGTCTGGATCGCCGTGCGCGCCAATCTGCGCAAGGTGGTCGAGCACGTGACGGTCGCCGACGTCGCGTGCGGCAAACTCCCGAAGGCGATCGACAAGCTCGCCGAGGACCCCGAGGCCTGGGTCACCCGCTAGCGGTGGCCGCCGCCGCGTCGGCGGCGGACCCCAGACCATCGCTGGGCCCGACCGTCAGGTAGATTGCGCCGCCCGATGCGCTTCTTCGAGTACGAGTCCCGCGCGATCGTCGCGAAGGCGGGCATCCCGGTCGCAAAGCACGGCTTCGCCACCACCGCGGCGGAGGCGCGGCGGATCGCCGAGCAGATCGCGGGACCGGTCGTGATCAAGTCGCAGGTCCTGACCGGAGGCCGGATGAAGGCCGGCGGCGTCCAGTTCGCCGACGATCCGGAGCAGGCCGGCGATCACGCCGAGCACGTGCTCAACCTGGAGATCAACGGCCACATGCCGACGCGGCGTGCTGGTCGACTCGAAGGCCGCCGTGAAACACGAGTACTACGCCGGCGTCGTCTGGGACGGGATCCGCAAGCGGCCGGTGATGCTGTTCTCCGACATGGGCGGGATCGACATCGAGCAGGTCGCGGACGAGCATCCCGACCATGTCGCCCGCGCGCATTTCTCGACGCTGCGGCCGTTCGAGGACTGGCAGGCCAAGCAGCTGATCGCCTCGCTGGGGATCACCGGCTCGGCGCTGAACCGGCTGACGCCGATCCTCGCGCGGCTCGCGCGGCTGTTCCTCACCTACGACATGACGCTGGCGGAGATCAACCCGCTCGGAGAGCTGCAGGACGGCTCGTTCCTCGCGCTCGACGCGCACATGGACATGGAGAACGAGGCCCGGCCCAGGCAGAAGGCTCTGCTGCACGAGCTCGGCGTCGGCGACGAGGAGACCCGTCAGGCACGCGAGGCGACGCCGTTCGAGCTCGCGGGCGAGCAGGTCGACGCGCAGGATCACCGCGGTGTCGCCGGCAATGTCACCGAGTTCGACGGCAACCTCGGGCTCGTGATCGGCGCCGGTGGCGGTTCGCTGACGCTGTTCGACGCCGTCCGCGCCCACGGCGGCGATCCGGCCAACTACTGCGAGATCGGCGGCAACCCGTCGGTGCGCAAGGCCTGCGGGCTGGCGAAGCTCGTCCTCCAGAAGCCGGGCGTCGACAAGATCGCGGTGATGATGTCGATCGTCTCGAACACCCGCGTCGACATCGTCGCGCGGGGCGTGATCAAGGCCTGCGTCGAGCTCGGCTACGACCCCGCCGAGAAGATCGCGATCTTCCGGATCCCGGGCGCCTGGGAGGAGGAGGGCTTCAAGATCCTCGACCGCTACGGGGTCGAGTACGCCGACCGCAGCGTCTCGTTGCACGAGGCGGCGCGGCGGGCCGTGGTCAAGATCGGCAGGTGCTCGCGAGATGAGCATCCTGATCGACGAGAACACGACCTTCATCGTTCAGGGGATCACCGGGCGCGAGGCCGTCAACCTGACGCGGGAATGCCTTGACTACGGCGCCGGCGCGAAGATCGTCGGCGGCGTCACCCCGGGCCGTCTCGGGCGCGACGTCCACGGCGTGCCGGTGTTCGACACGGTCGCGCAGGCCGTCGAGCATCACGGCGCGGCCGATCGACGGCTCGGTCGTGACGGTCCCCCCCGCGTTCACCAAGGACGCCGTGCTCGAGGCGCTCGCGAACGGCGTCAAGCTGATCGTGATCGTCACCGAGCGGATCCCGCGCGGCGACGTCGCGCAGATGGTCGAGTACGCCTCCGAACGGGGCGCCCGGATCATCGGCCCCAACTGCCTCGGGATGATCGTCCCCGACGTGATCAAGATGGGCGGGATCGGCGGGCCTGCCAAGGACGCGGCCAAGTCCTACACCCCGGGACCGGTCGGAGTGATCTCACGCAGCGGCGGCATGACGACCGAGATGTCCTCGACGCTGAGCGCCGCCGGCCTCGGTCAGTCGACGGCCGTCTCGATCGGCGGCGACGCGATCATCGGCTCAAGCTACGCCGAGCTGATGCCGCTGTTCGAGGCCGATCAGCAGACCCGGGCGATCGTGATCTACACCGAGCCTGGCGGCCGGATGGAGGCCGAGCTCGCTCGCTACGTGACCGAGAACAACTCGCGGCTGCCGATCGTCGCATTCATGGCCGGCCGCTTCATGGATGAGATGCCGGGGATGAGCTTCGGCCACGCCGGAACGATCGTCGAGGGCAAGGAGGACACCGCCACCGAGAAGATCGCGCGGCTCGCCGAGGCGGGGATCGTCGTGGCCGAGGAGATCTCGCAGATCCCGGCGCTCGTCAAGAACAGGATCGGAGCCGCCGCATGAGCGAGGCGCTGTTCATCGCCGTCGAGGTCGATGACACGATCGCCCGCGACCCTGCGCTCGCCGCGAAGCTCGCCGAGGTCTGTCCGGTCGACATCTTCCGGGCCGGCGCTGACGGCGTCGAGATCCTGACCGAGAACCTCGACGAGTGCGTGCTCTGCCAGCTCTGCATCAATGTCGCGCCGCCGGGCAGCGTGCTGATCACGAAGCTCTACTCGGGCGAGACGCTGCCGGCCTGATCGGGTTGCGTCTGGACCAGCGGTCAGCGGGGGGCCAGCGGTCAGCGCACGGCTAGCGGCCGGCCGTTCCAGCCGCCTTCCGGGCAGCCGCCCGCGCAACTCTCCACAGAGACACCGACAGCGTCGCCGCGACGAACACCGGCAGGATCCACCACGCCGTAATCCCGGCACCGGCCACGATCGCCGTCAAAGCCAGCGCCAGCACGACCGCGACCGCGATCCGCCAATCGTCACCGACCACGAAATCCCACAGAAAGCGGCCCAGCGCCTCGATCCGCGTCATCTGCCGACACCGACCCCGCCGACCGTCTGCGTCGCCTGCAGGTCCGGTGGCCGCCGAAGCAGTCGGACCTCGGCCAGCGCCAGCACGAGCGTCACCAGCACGATCACCGGCAGCGCCGCGTCACCTCCGGGCCAGTGGGCGCCCGCGCCCTCCGCGCCCCAGAACATGCCGAACGAGGTCAGCATCACGCCCACGGCGAACTTCATCGTGTTCTCGGGCACCCGCGCGAGCGGCGCGTGGATCGCGATGCCGGCGAGCGCGACCAGGCCCACCGCGACGCCGGCGGCGAGCGCCGCGAGCGCGACGCGGTGCTGGTTGGCACCGAACGTCAGGACGATGAACACGACCTCGAGTCCCTCCAGGAAGACGCCCTTGAAGGCGATCGTGAACGAGTACGCGTCAAAGCCGGCGCCCACCTCACCGGCCTGCCGGGCGGCGCTCAGCTCGTCCTGAAAGATCTCCTGCTCGTCGTGGAGCGCCTTCAGGCTCGACGCTCGCAGGATCGCCTTTCTGCAGCCATTGGAGCCCGAAGATCAGCAGCAGCCCGCCGACGACGATGCGCAGCACTCCGATCGGGAGCGTTGTCAGAGCCGGGCCCGAGCGCGACGGTCACGGCGGCAAGCAGCGTCAAGGCGCCACCGAGGCCGAGCAGCGTCGATCGCCACGAGCGGGTCGTGCCGACCGCCAGCACGATCGTCAGCGCCTCGACCGCCTCGACGGTGCACGCAAGGAACACCGACAGCGCGAGGCCTACGTCGGTGCCGCTCATCGGTTCGTGATCTCCATCGTCAGGTCATGGTCCTGTAGCGCCGGCCCGTCTGCTCAAGCGACCAGGCTTGCACACCCTTGCCCGGCGCCGGCAGTCCGCGGTCACGCAGCGGGCCGGTGAGTGGCTTGAACCACGTGGACAACGGGATCTGATCGACCACGTACACAATCGACGGCCGCTGGCTCACCGGCAGCCCGCCGAGCGCGGCACTGAGGTCACGCACGAGCAGCTTGCGGTCCCCGCGCAGCGTCACCGCGGCGACGGCGATCTGATCCGCCGCGCCGGCTGGGCGGTGACCGTATGCGACCGCCAGCGCCACCTCGGGCAGCACTCCGAGTGCGTCCCGGATCGGACCGGTGAACACGGGGCCCGAGACGGTCTCGATGACGTCGCCAAGGTGATCCAGCAGCCAGAAATCACCATCGCCGTCACGCCGGAAGAGATCACCGGTCTCGAGCCACACGTCGCCGCGCTCAAAGATGCTCCGAAGCACTGACGCATCGGACTGCTGGCCGACCGCAACCCGCACCAGCAGCATGCCGGTCTGATCGGCGATGCAGCGCCTGGCGAATCCGCCCGGCTCGAGGTCCAGCCGCCGCGCCGCGACGTCGTAGGCGGCGAGCGCGACCTCGGCGCTGCCCGGCAGCGGCTGCCCCATCGAGCCCGGCTTGGCGCCGCTGACGTTCACCAGGATCGCGCCGGCGTCGGTGGCCGCATAGAACTCGACGACGCGGGCCGGTGCGAAACGGTCCTGGACCGCCGTCCACAGACCGAGGGGCATCCCCGAGCCGATGAACAGGCGCACCGCGTGGTGTCGCTCACCAGGATGCGCCGGCGCCTGCACCAGGCCCTCGAGCATCGTCCAGGTGTAGGAGGCGACGGTCACGCCGTAGCGGCGGACCTCGTCCCAGAACGTGGTGGCATCGAAGCTGGTCGCCATCGCGAGCCGCGAGCCGCCGGCGATCGCGCCGCCGACGCTCATCAGCAGTGCCGACTGGTGGTGCAGAGGGGTCACGCTGTAGACCGTGTCGGCACTCGTCAGCGCGGCCGAGGAGGCCGTGCCGATCGCCGAAATCGCCCAGCGCGAGTTGGTGATCCGCCCGGCTCGCGTGGTCGCGCCCTCGCCTGTGAAGACGACGAACGCAAGGTCACGCCCCAGCCCGGGATTTGCCTGATACCAGCGCGGCAGCACGACCCCCTCGGGATCGATCAGCTCCATGTCGGTCAGCTCCCCCGGGTTCAGTCCCTGTCCGCTTCTGCCTCCGGCGCCGAGCACGAACGCGGCGCCAGGCGCGAGCCGGGCCGCCTGTGCCGCCCGTTCCGGGTCGGCGATGATCCGGCGGGGCTGACCGAGCTCCAGCTCACGCTCGAGGTCACCGTCGGGACGCAGGAGCACCGCGACAGCGCCGAGGCGGTTGATCGCGACCAGCAGCGCAAGCGCCGTCGGCCGGGTCTCCATCAGCACGCCGACGTGCTCTCCCTGGCGGACCCCGATCGAGATCAGGCCGCGCACCACCGCATCGATCCGCTCGTTGACGGCACTCGCAGTGTAGGCACGGTCACCGAACAGGAACAGCACCTCCGCACCCGCGCGGCGCCGGCGCTCCTGCACGAGCAGACCAAGCGAGATCCGCGTGCTCGGATCCGCGGCACGCTCCAGCCGCGCCAGCCTCGGCAATTCCTCAGCAGCCTCCCGGCCGAGCTCCAGCAGTCCGCCTGCGCTGCGCCGCGCGGTCTGCGCGGCCGACCGGCCCAGCGCACTTCCCACCTGGCCTGCGAGCCCCAGGCCGTAGGCGACGCGGCGTGGCAGCCCGGGCGTCTCCTGGGACGAGGGCCGGTCGAGCTCCGCTGACGCCCGGACCAGGTTGTCCGGGCGCTCACCGAGTCCCGCGCGCCACCTGACCCAGCCGGCGACCGCCGGCCACGTGGTCGAATTCGCAACCGAGCCGACGACGAGGGCGAAGTGCCCGGCGCGCACCGCCAGTTCATAGACCTCCGCACGCGGGGCCGCTCGGCTGATCGCCCTGACGCCGGCCGCTGGGGCGATCTGATCGATCGTACCCACGACCGACAGGATCGGACATTCGATGTCGGCGAGCGTCACGAGCGTTTCGTCGACCACGAACCCGCCCTCCAACATCCGGTTGTGGGCGATGAACTGCTCGAGGAAATCAGCCATCGCCGGGCCAGGCCACGCGACCCATCCGTCCGCCTCCAGGAACCTGCGCTGGCGCTCCCGCGCCAACAACGCCTCACGATCATGCAGCTGCATGATGAAATCCAGCCGACTTCGAACCGACTTGACCGGATCGAGCAACCTGAAACCCGTCCGGCTCGCCCAAGCCGGCAGTGACCACTCGCGGAACACCCGCTCGGCGAGCACCGCTGCGGCGCCGGTCGCGAGCTGCTCAGGAATCCCGAAGGGCATCGCCGCGCGCGTGTCGACCGGACTCCCGAACGTGATCAGCGAGCACACCCCTTCGCCCCGGCGATAGGCCGCGGCCTGGTAGCCGAACATCCCACCCTGGGAGTAACCACCCAGATTGACCGCACGGCCCGTCTGCGCGGAGACCTCATCGATCGCCTCCGAAATCGCCAGCACGTGATCTGTCAGGTTCCGCTCGAGCCCACCTCTCTGCTTCTCAGGCGCGCCGAAATCGATCACCCATGGATCCACGCCGAGGTCGTGCAGGAGCGTCACAGCGCTCGTCCGCGGCGACACGTCATAGATCTCAGCCGCCAGCATCATCGGCGGTATCAGCAGGACCGGCGGTGCATCGGCGACCACGGCACCGGCGTGGTAGCGCCGCAGCCGGTAGACACGATGCTCACTGTGAAGCTCATAGGGCGCCGGCTCCTCATCGGTCGCGAGCCCGCCGAAGCGGGCCACCTCAAGCGCATTCTGGGTAGCCGCGCCCAGCCGCGCCGCCGGCTTGAAGAGGGTTGTGCGCAGATGGTCCACCGAGCGGTATTGTCCAGCAGCCCACGGGGGAGAAAGGATCTGCCGCATGCAGGCTCTCGAATTCGAGACAGTTGAGCTGACGCTCACCGACCGAGTCGCGTGGATCACGCTCAATCGGCCCGACGCACTCAACGCATGGACGCCGCAGTTCGGGCGAGAGCTCAAACAGGCGCTCGATCACTGCGCGCAGGAGGCCGGCATCCGCGCGATCGTGCTGACCGGCGCTGGTCGTGCCTTCTCATCGGGAGCCGATCTCAAGGACACCGGCGATATCGGCGCGAACGGCCGGCCGGACGTGCTCACGCTCCTGCGCGAGGTTTACAACCCGCTGATTCTTCAGGTACGAACGATCTCGAAGCCCGTGATCGCGGCGGTGAACGGGCCTGCTGCCGGGATCGGCTGCTCGCTGGCGCTTGCCGCTGACATGATCGTCGCTGCGCAGTCAGCCTATTTCCTACTCGCGTTCGCGAACATCGGGCTCGCCCTCGACGGTGGTGCCTCGGCGTTCCTGCCGGGCCGGATCGGGCACGCACGGGCAACCGAGATGGCAATGCTCGCTGAGCGCATTCCGGCGGCACAGGCATTCGAGTGGGGGCTCGTCAATCGCCTCGTGGTTGACGGCGATCTCGCCGCCGCAGCCGGCGAGATCGCCGGGCGACTCGCGGACGGACCGCCCGGCTCCTACGCCGCGATCAAGCGCACCCTCAACGAGCAGTCCTACACCGGCCTGGAGGCGCTGCTGGACCTGGAGGCTGTGCTCCAGCAGGAGTGCGTGAATTCCTCGGACTTCGCCGAAGGGGTCGCAGCCTTCCTGCAGAAGCGCCGTCCTGAGTTCAAAGGGGAGTCGCGATGAACCTCGCCCAGATCCTCAGCGACTCCGCCGCCCGTGACGGCTCGAAGGTCGCGATCAAGCTCGACGACGTCGAGCTCAGCTACGCGATGCTGGACGGGGCCGCGGCTCACATCGCGGGGCTGTTGAAGGCACGCGGAATCGGCGTCGGAGACCGTGTCGCCCTGATGATTCCGAACGTCCCCTACTTCCCGGTCTGCTACTACGGGATCCTGCGCGCAGGCGCGATCGTTGTGCCGATGAACGTGCTCAACAAGCGCCGGGAGGTCTCGTTCTACCTGCGTGACTCAGGCGCAAGTCTGGTATTCGCCTGGCACGGCTTTCTCGAAGAGGCACAACCGGGCGCGGAAGACGCCGGTTGCGAGTGCGTCGCCGTCACGCCCGGCGAGTTCGAGCAGCTTGTCGGCGCAGCCGATCCTGTCGTTGAGATCGTCGAACGCGACGAGTCCGATACGGCAGTGCTGCTCTACACCTCCGGCACCACCGGAACACCGAAGGGTGCCGAGCTGACCCACGCCAACCTGCTAAGCAACTGCCGGCTCGCCGGCGCGCTGTTCGGCCTCGGCGCCACGGGCGTGGTGCTCGGAGCGCTGCCACTGTTTCACTCCTTCGGCCAGACCTGCGCGATGAACGCGACGATCGAGGGCGGCGGCACGCTGACGTTGATCCCGCGGTTCGACCCCGACAAGGCGCTCGAGATCATCGAGCGCGACCGGGTCAACGTCTTCGAGGGCGTGCCGACGATGTACGGAGCGATGCTGCACACACCCGGACACGAGCAGCGTGACACCTCGAGCCTGAGGGTCTGCGCCTCGGGCGGAGCGGCGATGCCGGTCGAGCTGATGCGGGGTTTCGAGCGGGCGTTCAACTGCGTGATCCTCGAGGGTTACGGCCTGTCTGAGACATCACCGGTGGCTTCCTTCAACCACCCGGATCGGGAGCGCAAGCCGGGCTCGATCGGCACCACGATCAAGGGTGTCGAGATGAAGGTCGTCGATGATGACGGCAACGACCTGCCCGATGGTCAGGTCGGCGAGATCGTGATCCGCGGCCACAATGTCATGAAGGGCTACTGGGGCCGCCCCGACGCGACCACGGAAGCGATCAGGGACGGCTGGTTTCACTCCGGCGATATGGCACGAAGGGACCCGGAGGGCTACTTCTACATCGTCGATCGCAAGAAGGACATGATCATTCGTGGTGGCTTCAACGTGTACCCGCGGGAGATCGAGGAGGTCTTCTACGAGCATCCGGCAGTCCGCGAAGCCGCGGTCGTCGGGATCCCGCACGATGAGTACGGCGAGGAGGTCGGTGCTGCGGTGGCACTCAAGGAGGGCGCCAGCGCGACCCCTGAGGAGCTCCGTGAATTCGTCAAGGGGCAGGTGGCCGCGTACAAGTACCCCCGGTACGTATGGCTGGTCGACGATCTGCCGAAGGGACCGACCGGCAAGATCCTCAAGCGCGAGATCGAGCGCCCGGCTTCGTCTTGAGCGAGCAGCTGCGCATCCGCGCCGCGACGTCGGATGACGTTGACGAGCTGTTCTCGCTGATCTGCGCGCTCGCTGACTACGAGCGTGCCCCGGACGCTGTCACCGGCTCGCCGGCGTTGCTGCACACGGCGTTGTTCGGTCCCGCACCCTGCGCCGAGGCGGTGCTCGCCGAGACCGGCGGCGACGCAGTCGGCTACGCGATCTTCCACGGCACGTTCTCGACCTGGGAGTGTCTTCCCGGCATCTGGCTCGAGGATCTGTTCGTCGTGCCGCAGCGGCGCCGCGACGGGATTGGTGAGACTCTGTTCCGCCATGTCGCGCGGATCGCGGTTGACCGTGGCTGCACACGGCTCGGCTGGCAGGTGCTTGACTGGAACACGTCCGCGATCTCGTTCTACGAGAAGCTCGGCGCGGAACTGCTCGGCGAGTGGGAGCTTGTCCGTCTGAGTGGCCTCGATCTAGTGCAGGTCGCTCGAGCGCCTGCGGGCCCGGTGAGCTCCGATTGATCGAACCGCCGGTTCCGCTGCGAACGGTGCTGGCCGAGTGGGGCCGGATCGGGATCACCGGTTTCGGCGGGCCACCGGCCCATATCGCCCTGTTGAAGCGCTTGTGCGTCGACGGGCGCAGCTGGCTCACAGCCTCTGAGTTCGAAGCGGCGATCTCGGCATGCAACCTGCTTCCGGGACCGGCCTCGACGCAGCTGGCGATCTTCTGTGCATACAGGGTGGCCGGCCGGCGTGGCGCGATCGTGGGCGGGCTTGCGTTCATCGTGCCCGCCGTCGTGATCGTGTTGGCGCTCTCGGTGTTGTTCCTCGCACAATCACCGCCACTGTGGGTTGCCGGCGCGGGCGCCGGAGCCGGCGCCGCGGTGGCGGCGGTCGCCCTGTCAGCCGGCGCCGGGCTGCTGGGTCCCAGCTGGAGGCGCGCACACGCCGCCGGAGGCGCGCGTCCCGCTCGCTGGATCGCCTATGCGTTGATCGGTGGGGCCAGCGCGGCACTGATCGGTCCGTGGCTCGTCCTGCTGCTGATCGCCTGCGGTGTGTTCGAGCTTGTGGCGGTCACCGGCGGCCCGGCTCGTGACCGCCTGAGCGCGCAGGGCGCCCCGGCGTTGCTCGCTCTCGGGGTCTTCGCTGCGGCCGGCGGCGCGGGCTTCGGAGCTCTCGTGTGGGAGGCGTTCAAGGTCGGTGCACTCTCCTACGGTGGCGGCTTCGTGATCATTCCGCTGATGCAACATGACGCGGTCCACACCTATCACTGGATGAGCTCGGCCGAGTTCCTCAACGCTGTCGCGCTGGGCCAGATCTCGCCGGGCCCCGTCGTGGCGACAGTCGCCGCGGTCGGCTACGCGGCACACGGCCTGGCGGGCGGTGTGGTCGCATCGGCAGTCGCATTCGCACCGTCGTTCGTGTTCGTTCTGCTTGGTGGCGGGAGGTTCGAGCAGTTGCGCCACTCCGCCCGCGCTCAGGCGTTCCTCGACGGCGCCGGGCCCGCCGCAATCGGCGCGATTCTCGGGGCGGCGATTCCGTTGGCGGCAGCGCTGCGCCACGGTTGGCAGTTCGCGGTGCTGGCGGCAGCCGCGGTCGCGCTGCTGGTCGCCCACCGCGGAGTTGTGCAGACGCTGCTAGCAGCGGGCGGCGTCGGCGTCGTACTCGCCCTGGCGGGCGTGCCGGTGCGCTGAGCGCCGGCCGCGCGCCCGCCAGGCTCTGATTCTCAGCCGTCGCCGGGCGCGTGACCGCTGAAGCTGACCACCTGCTGGATCCCGCTCGGCCGGTTCGCGTATCGCATCGTGAACGGAGTCGAGGTACCAGGGACCGTGAGCAGACCGGGGATGAACGTGATCCGCTCGGCGGTGGCGCTCGCGCGCCAATCAGCCGGGTTCGGTCCCTGCTTCGCTGCGAGCTCGGCTCCGGCAGCGGTGATCGCGCCCCACAGGAGCTTTCGACACAGCTTGAGGCTGCCGCCCCCGCAGTATCGAACCGCGTACTTGCCCTTCACCGGCTCGCCGAGGATCGTGCGCAGGTCCTTGCTCATGTACCCGTACCAACCGGCCTCCTGGCCACCCGGCGGACTCTGGAACGGGGTCACCAGGCTCGCGAGCTGCGAGGTCAGACCTGATCCGAGCACCGTCTTCGCCCACGCGTCCGCGATCAGCGGCCAGGCCGCGTCCATGATCGCGGCGCCAGGGTCGGTGATGTTCCCGATCCCGCTCGGGTCGGTCCGGTCCAGGCGGCTGGAGCCGTGGCGGTTCCAGGCGTCGAGCAGCGACAGCATCGCCGCGTCACGCGCGCTCGGCGCCGGTCCGGTGCGCAGCAGCCTTGAGATGATCGGCTCGATCGTCACCTCCCGGACGTCCTGAGTGGCAGCCTCGTTCATCGCCGCCACCAGGTTTGCGGGCTGCAGGTGGCCGCCGTAGCCGAGGTTCTTCATCAGCAGATCGACGCGGTAGATCGGGCCGTACATCCACTGGTCATCCGGAGCCTCGTAGCCCGCCTCAGGACGGTTGTTCCAGTTGACGATCTCCCCGTTCGGCGGGTTGATCCCCTGCGGATGGTTCTTGGCGGACACGAACCCTCGCCACTCCTCCCGTCCACTGCCGTTGACCGGCAGGTCCTGCTCGACGTTGGAGGGCTGGATCGGGACCAGGCCGCTGGTGTACATGCCGATGTTCTTGTCGTCGATGTAGAACGAGTTGAACGTCTGCGGCGTCAGGCTCGCGGCCTGGAAGAACTGGTGGATGTTGTGCACCTCACCGTGCGCGAGCTTGTAGTAGAAGAGCAGGTCAAGCACATCCTTGCCGTAGCTCGCCCGCTTGCTGGTCAGCGCCACCGTCTTGCCGGATTTCGTCCGCGCATAGCCGATCACCGGCCCGTTGACGGTCCGCCAGAACGTGACCTCCCGCTGGTTTTTGGTGCCCGCATCGAGCGTGCCGGCGTCGAAGTACTGCATTGCCAGGCAGTGCCCGTCGTAGATGTAGCGGTGGATGCTGTGATCACAGAGCGTCTCGGCATACGTGGTGATCTGATCGAGCCCGGCAGAGGTCAGCGACCACGCCGAATCCTGGCTGCGGCCGATGAAGATGTAGCCCGGGAAGCCGGCCGTGGTCACGCCGCGTTCGTCGATCCCTGGCCCCTGCAGCGCGACCTCCGTCACCAAGCCGGGGTAGTAGTAGCCGATCTGCGGGCCGGCGACCATGATCGGGTGGTGCGTCGCCGAGCGGGCGCCCGACACGAGCAGAGCGTTGCTGGCCCAGTGCTTGGCGGCACGCTGTTCGTCGAGCGCCGTGCGCGCTGCGGTCGACAAGCTGTTGGGCGCGAGCAGCACGTTGCCGGACATGCTGCTCGGCGGCGCCTGGAAGTGGACGGTGCCCGGAACACTCACGGGAGTCTCCGGATCGTTCGCCTCACGCAGGTCATTCCAAACCGCCATGCCGCGCTTGGCGCCGAGGTGCGCCTGTAGGGAGGCGAGGAACTCGCCATTCGCGGCCTGCTGGCCGCCGCCCTCGCCGACGAACTGGTCCTTGACGGCGTTGAACGCGTAGAGGTCTGTCAGCGTGAACGGGGCGTCTGCGGAGTGGGTGGCCGTCAGGTAGGCGTTGATCCCCTGGAGGTAGACATTCAGATCGTGCAGCACGGCGCGTCCCTCTTTGCCGGCGGCGAGCAGCGCGTTGGTCTGCTTGGCAACCTCGTTCTCGGTCTGCTGCGAGGGCTTGAATGTCTGGAGCGTGCCGATCAGGTTGATCGCGCTGACCCCGGGAGCATCGATCGCGGCCAGCAGGCCGTCGTAACGCGCCTCCTCCAGCAGCAGATTCTGATCCTCGGCCTCGACCCATCCTGCACCCCAGGTGACGTCGTCACGCGTGATCCCGAACACGTGCGGAACGTCATACTGGTCACGGAGGACGGTCACGCCGGGATGGGGCACCTGCTCAGTCGTGTACGGCCCCGCGGTCGCATCGCCCAGCGTCATCGGCTTGAAGAACTGCGTCAACTGGCTCTCGCTGACGTGGTTGAACATCGGCGTCAGCGCGTTGTACATGTCCGCCTGCGTCTCGGCGGCGGCCGGTGCAGGAAACGAGTCGTAATTACCCGCCGGCACGATGTCGAGCGCGATGTTCGCGTAGTCCGTCGGCGACGATGGAACGCCCGGGTACGAAGCGGCGCCGGCCACCTGGGTGGCGATCGTCGCCAGCGCCACCAGCACAGCACTGAGCGCAGCGGCAAGCGATGTTCGTCTCAACACGGACTCCTCCTCCTAAGTCTGGGACAGCCACCCTACAAGACCTGAGGCTCCGGATGCAGCGTGGATGGAGGGGCCCCGCCGGTGATGGCGGGGCCCCTCTTTAGCAGGCCTGTAAGCCGGATCCTGTCGAGAGCAATCATCCATCTGAGCGGCCTACCCGGACCTCGGCGGGCAACCTGTTGACGGTCCTGCTTGGCCTTGCATCAGGTGGGGTTTACCTGGCCGCCGCGTCACCGCGACGCCGGTGCGCTCTTACCGCACCATTTCACCCTTACCGGCCTGGCGCTCTGCAGCGGCCCCAGGCTTAGGCGGTGTCTTTTCTGTGGCACTTTCCCGCGGGTTTCCCCGGGTCGGCGTTACCGACCACCTCGCCCTGTGATGTCCGGACTTTCCTCGAAGGCTCGCACCTCCGCGACTGCTCGGCCTGCCCGAGGAAGCATAGCGTCACACGCGAGGGGCACCGCTCAGGCGAGGACGCTGCCGCAGTCACGGCAGCGTCCGATCAGCGGCACGGCGCCGCTCGGCTCAACCGCCCGCGGATGACGGGGCTCGGGCCGCAACTCGCCGTCGCACACCGGGCACGGGACGACCCTGCTGACGGCCAGCCCCTCCCACGCGCCGACGATCAGGTCGTCGAGCGTGGGCCGGCCGTCGGCGAGGTCGAAGCGAACCGGCGCAACAGCGAGCGCGCTCATGACGAGATGCTCCGCATCAGCCCCACGACCTTCCCGAGCACCCGCACCTCGCGACTTCGGATCGGCTCCATCGTCTCGTTCTCCGGCTGCAGGCGGATGTGGTCGGACTCCTGGAAGAAGCGCTTGACCGTTGCGTCCTCGCCGACCAGCGCGACCACGATCTCGCCGTCAGTCGCGGTCTCCTGCGGCCTGACGACGACCAGGTCTCCATCAAGAATGCCGACGTTCTTCATCGACTCGCCACGCACACGCAGCAGGTATTCGCCCTCCTCCCCGCCCGCGATCGCGGGTGTCGCGATGTAGTCCTCGATGTTCTCCTCAGCCAGCACCGGCTGGCCGGCCGCAACCTGACCCACGAGCGGCAGGCCGGGGCGGACGAAGCTCCGGACCCCAGCCGCCGCACGGTCGAGCAGCTCGATCGCCCGCGGCTTCGTCGGATCGCGTCGCAGCAGTCCGATCTTTTCGAGGTTGGCCAGGTGCGCGTGCACGGTCGATGAGGACGCGAGGCCCACCGCCTTCCCGATATCCCGTACGGTCGGCGGATAGCCGTTGACCGCCGAGTAGCGCTTGATGAAGTCGAAAATCTCCTGCTGTCGTTTGGTCAGGTCCATCCATCTACTCCTAGCTCGACGCGGTCCATTCCCGCTGGGGCGAACATGTGTTCGATAATCTAGCGCCACCTGTGGACGGACACAACTCGCGGCTATACTGGCCGCCCCCAGCGCCTGTGGCGGAATTGGTAGACGCGCAAGGTTGAGGGCCTTGTGGACTGATTGGTCCGTGGAGGTTCGAGTCCTCTCGGGCGCATCAAATGGTTCGTGCTAGAACCCCGGCTCCCCCGATTGGGGGCCGGGGTTTCGGTTTCCAGGAGCGCGAAGTCGTAGTCGCGTTGGCGGAGCGCCTCGTCGACGGCTGTTGGGATGCCGTCGGTATGGGCTTCAGCGTTTCCCAAGCACGATCGCGAAACACATCGCCGCCCGCTAACGCGTCGGGGAAGTAGCATCCGCACATGATCGACGGCACCCGTCCGCCTAACCCGGCCGATCGCGCCGGGACGGAGGATCTCGGTGCCCTACGAGACCGCCTAACCGGTGAGCTCGTGCTTCCGGGCGACCCCGAGTGGGACGACGCACGCCGGGCATGGAACCTCGCGGTCGATCAGAGGCCGTTCGCGGTCGCTCTGGTCGAGTCCGTTGAGGATGTCGTCGCGGTCGTCGAGTTCGCGGGCACCCATGGTCTTCGGATCGCACCGCAGGGAACCGGGCACGGCGCATCACCGCTCGCCGTCCTCGACGACACGGTCCTCGTGAAGACGTCGCGTCTGCGCGGCGTGGAGATCGACGCGGCCGCCCATCGCGTCCGCATCGAGGCCGGAGCGCTCTGGGAGGACGTCGTCGAGCCAGCTGCCGAGCAAGGGTTCGTCGTTCTCCACGGTTCCTCCCCCGATGTCGGCGTGGTCGGCTACACGCTCGGGGGCGGCATCGGCTGGCTGGCGCGGAGCCGCGGGCTCGCGGCCAACAGCGTCACCGCGGTCGAGCTCGTCACCGCCGAGGGCAGGTTCGTGCGGCTGGACAGCGAGAACGAGCCCGATCTGTTCTGGGCCGTCCGGGGCGGGGGCGGCAGCTTCGGGGTCGTTACGGCGATCGAGCTCGAGCTGTATCCCACTCCTGAGTTGTACGCCGGGGCGATGTTCTGGCCCGTCGAGCGGGCAGCCGAGGTGTTGGCCAGCTGGCGCGACTGGGCCGAGACGGTGCCGCATGAGGTCACGTCGGTCAGCCGGATCATTCATTTCCCGCCGTTCCCTGATGTTCCTGAGCCAATGCGCGGCAACAGCTTTGTGATCGTCGAGGCAGTCTTCGTCGGCTCGGAGAGCGAGGGCGCCGCGCTCGTCGCGCCGATGCGCGAGCTTGCGCCGGTGATGGACACCTTCGCCGTCGTCGGGCCGACTGCTCTTCAACACCTCCACATGGATCCACCCCATCCGGTTCCGGGCGTCGGCGACGGGCTGTTCCTCGAGCAGCTGCCCGACGAGGCGATCAACTCGATCGTCCAGACCGGCGTCCCGCCGCTCGTCGGGCTCGAGGTCCGACAGCTCGGCGGGGTGATGGCCAGTGCGGCGCAGCACCACGGCGCGGTCGGAACGCTCGATGCCGGCTACGCGATGTTCGCAGTCGGCATGGCGCCGACCCCGGAGGTCGCCGCCGCCGTCGGTGAGGCGGTCGACCTGGTAAAGGCCGGGCTCGCACCCTGGGAGTCGGCGCGAATGTACTTCAACTTCGCCGAGCGGCCTATCGGGGGCGCGCGGCTCTACCCGCTGAAGACCTACACCTACCAGCGGCTGCGCAAGATCAGAGCGACGCACGATCCCAACGAGATGTTCATCTCCAACCACCCGATCCCACCGGCCGTCGTTGTCGATACCTCGCGGATTTCAAGTGCTCGTCAGTTCGCCGACCTCCCCGCTGCGGAACTTGAGGCGCTGGCGGCGGCAATGGGCGAGGCCGAGGTCGACGCGGGAACCGAAGTTGTCACCGTCGACGAATCCGGAAGCACCGTCTATCTGATCGAAGAAGGCGAAGTCGAGGTCATCGGCACCGGCAGCCCTACACCCGTGCTGCTCGGCCCGGGCGAAACGTTCGGCGAGATCGCGCTCCTCCTGAGAGCGGGACAACGAACCGCCACGGTCGTCGCCCGAACGCCCCTGAAGCTCCTCGCGCTCTCCGGCGCGGACTTCGAACACATCCAGGGCCAGATCCCGGAGTTCGAGCTCGCCCTGCGCCGCCTCGGGCTCCAGCGCACCTCGCCGTAGATTCCGGCGCCGGCGCGCCAGCGTTACAGGGAGGCGGCGGCGTCGGCGACACGATTCGCGAACCTTGCGAGCGCCGCGGCTGCGCGGACGTTGTCGGCCGGACCCGAGCGGAGCGATGGAAGCACTCGATCCTGAGCCGCTGCTTCGCTTTCTACACGAGCGGGGCGTGGAACATATTCTGATTGGTGGAGTGGCGGTGGCGGCCCATGGATACCCGCGACCATCCAAGGATCTCGACATCGTGCCCTCCCCGCGCCCGGAGAACCTCGCTCGACTTGCGCAAGCACTTGTCGCTTTGCACGCACGTCCGGCGGAGCTCAGCGACTTCGCGGCCGATGAGATTCCAGCGGGCCCACACGAGTTGACGACCTCGCCCAGGGAGGAAATTTCCGGATGGAGACCAACCTCGGCCCGCTGGTCATCATGCAGTGGATCGCGCGCATCGACGCCGACGATCCCTTCATTGAGCTCGACCGCGACGCGCTTGGGTTCATGCTGGACGATGTTCCGGTTCGATACTGCAGCCTCCCCCAAAACGGGGCTTTCGTTGGCGGCCCAGGTTAGGTTCAAGGACCGCTGAATGTTGCGAACCGCAGCGCGTCCTCGAAGATCACGAGCAGGCCGATCTGCTCGACGCCCGGTACCACCGTTACCGGCGGGTCTCCGCCGAGCAGTTCGGCGACGCGACGGGCGTGCGACGGCGGGTGCATCCGGTCAAACTCACCAGTCCAGAGAGAGGCGCGGACCGCCCCAGGCGTGATACCCCATGGCTTGCAAAGAATCCGGGTCTCCTCGATGAAACCATCCGGGTTCGCAAACAGCTCTGCGGTCGTCGGTACGAACAGTTCCTTGACCCACGGGATCTGGACGACCTCTGCGTCTGGCCCCTTGAACAGCCTGAGCGCCGAGTCCGGCAGCTTCTTGTACTGGTGCCTGAAGCCCGCCCGCAGCAGAAACGGCGCGTGCCGGGACAGCATCGCCGCCATCTTCATGTCCTTCCCGGCCGCACGCCACTGGGCCTTCTCCGCGAGCGGCGCCATAGCTCCGAGCAGCGACTGAGCGGTGACCCGCTCTGGAACCGCACCGGCAACAGCGATCCCGTAGGGCGTCCCGCCGGATTGCGTCACGATCCCGAAGCGATCAACGCCCAACGCGTCCATCAGCGCGAGATGATCGGCGGGCCAATCGGCGACCGTGCGACCCGGTTTCGGCGTGCTCCCGTGACAACCCGGACGGTCAGGGATGACGAGCCGGATCCCAAGTTCGCGCGCGGTTGCGGCGAGCGCCCGCCCGAGCCCGCGGCTACATGGACCGTCAAGCACGGTCACGACCGGGCCGCTGTCGGCACCCGCGAGCAGGTACGAGAGCGTGCGCCCATCGGGCAGTGTGATGTGTGTGTCCGGTTCAGGTTGCGACATAGTGTCGCAATAGGGTTGCATACTCTGCGACAAGATGTCGCAGCGATCTCCACGCGTTCCGTCCGACGACGCCCGCCGACGGATTCTCGATGCTTCCCGGGAACTACTGCTAGACCGGCCGTTCGCAGCCCTGACCGTCGGTGATGTCATGACGCGGGCGGGTTTGACGCGCACCGTCTTCTACCGCCATTTCGACAGGCTCGCGCAGATGGCGCCCGAACTGCTCCCGGACTCCGAGGACCCGCTCCTCGATCAGGTCCTGCGCGGTCCTGCGGAAGACCTGATCACAGCGATGGTCGCCGGCCTGGTGGCGCTCTATGCCGACAACGGCCGGTGGTTGCGCGCGCTCGACGCCGCCGCCGCGGCCGATCCGGCAGTTGCGAGCGAACTGGACCGCGCTCTCGTCGGCCCGCGCGAACTGCTCGAGCAACTCGTCGCGAACGCGCCGCACCCACCGGCCAGCCCACGCGAGTTCGCGCTGCTACTGATGGCCAGCCACCGCGCATATCTACTCGACACATTCGGCGGCGGCCAAGACTCCCCGGAGCGACGCACTAACGCCACAGCCGCACTCATGGCGCTCTGGGAGCGACTCCTGGCTGAGTGATCCGACCCCGGCTCTCAGGCGGCGCTCAGGTGAACGGTGCTGGTCTTCAGCGTCTTGCCGTTGGAGCCGACCGACACGATCGCGGCGAGCTTCGGGTGCTTGGCGAGGAGGCGGCGGCCGGCCGAGTTCGGCGACAGTGTCAGCTTCTCGCTCTGGCCCGCCGTGAGGGTCACGGTCCGCGATGCGATCACCACCTCCTTCCTCGTCGTCTTGGCGGCCCGTGCCGCGAGTGCCAGCAGGTGCTTGCCGCGCAGCGTTTCAGAGACGGTCGCCTCAACCGTCACCGGGCCGCAGTTCGTGTCGTCGGCGGGGCACGTGAGCGAGACCGTGACGCGGTCCCCGCTCGTGGTCAGCTTGCCGACGCTGACCGGCTTTGCCGGGGGCGGAGGCGGCGGGGTTGTGCTCGACGGATAGGTGGTGTAGTCCCCCTGGGTGGTTACCGCGACGCAGCTGCCTGCCACGGGACAGGACAACGCGTCGGTGCCGGCGGGGGGATCGGCTGTGGCCGTCCATGAGCTGCCGTCATAGATCTCGACCCCGGGACCGCCAAGGCCCCCGCAGAACGTGGTCGAGGCGCACGAGATCCATCCCAGTGGCGCCCCGTTCACGAGATTGAAGGCGCTCCACCCGCTGCCGTCGTAGACGCTGACCGCACCGCTCTGGTTGTCGGTCGCAAAGCAGAGCGAGGCGGAGGCGCAGGTCACTCCCGTGATCGCAGCGCCGAACGTGTCGATTTGATCGATCTGGCTCCAGCCCGACGCTGGGCTGTAGGTGACGGCCCCGCCGTCCTGGTCCACGGCCGTGCAGAAAATCGACGGCTGCGCGACGCACGAGACACCGGTGGTGGCGCGGCCCTGGTCGATCCCCCCGGTCGGGGCCGGCGTCCAGGTTCCGTTGTCATAGGTGTCGAAGTTTCCTGCGGAGGGCGTGCCGCCCTCGCCGCCGACACCCGGGCCGACCGCCACGCAGAACTGCGCCGATGCGCAGGAGACGTCCTCGACGCCCGCATTGGGTAGCGGAGTCGAGACCCAGGATGTGCCGTTCCACATCAGCGCTGTTGAAGAACTCGTACCCAGGCCGACCGACATGCAGAAGGTGCTGCTGGTGCAGGACACCGACAGGAGCCCGGTGGTGCCGTTGATGTTGACCGGGGCACTCCAGGCCCCGCCTCGATACACCGTGGCGTCGCCGCTCGTATCGACGGCGGCGCAAAAGCCGGGCACGCAGGAGATCGCGGCGAGCTCATGGCTGTCGATCTTGACTGGCGCTGACCAGCCTTGGGCCGCGCGGGCGCCGGCAGGGACCGCCATCAGAAGCACTAGAACGCCTGCCGCGAGCGGCCTCCGAGCCAAGTTCAAACGCATCCGATATCCGTCCTGGTCGCGGGCCGAGTGACGCGAGGCTACAGAAGCCGCAACTCTCGATCAAACAGGATGCCGCCGAAGCCGCGTCATTCAGCCTGCCGCTCGCCGAACACCTACAGCGGCCTCGGGGTTGCCCGCTACGAGGCCCGCGACGCGCTCGGGTCGTCTCACCGCGGGAGGGTTCGCTCGAGGAGCGCGAACAGTGCGGCGAAATGACGCTCGGCGGCCGCCTCGTCGTAGGCGCCCATGTCGGACATCGTGTAGCCGTGCTGCGCACCGTCGTAGAGCTCGGTCCTGTGCCGCACGCCGGCGTCGTCCATCGCCTGGTCAAGTGTCGCGATGCTCTTCGCAGTCATGCTCTGGTCCTGGTCGGCGTGACCCCAGTACACCTCCGCCCGGACGCGGGGCGCGAGCAGATGGGCGCTGTCGGGCTCGTCGGTGACCATCCGGCCGGTGTGAAACCCGCCGAGCGCAGCGACGCGCTCAGGGTAGGTGGCGGCGATCGTCCAGCCGAGCCAGCCGCCGAAGCAGTAGCCGGTGATCCCGACAGGGCCGTCGGTGAGCTCCCCGAGCTTGTCAAGGTAAGCGCCGCCGTCGGAGGCGATCGCCGCGGGCGTGAGCGCGCCCATCAACGGACCGAGCGACTGGAAGAACCTGCCGCGAGATTCTGGATCGTCGAGGACCGGCGTCTCCCACAGCGGGGCGCGTCCACCCCGGTAGAACACGTTCGGAGCGAGCACGACGTACCCCTCGGCGGCGATCCGGTCGGCCATCTCCTCGATCCGCGGCCGCAGTCCGATCGCATCGATCATGAACAGGACGCCAGGATGCGTCCGCTCGTCAACCGGGTTGGTGAGATAGCAGTCAGCGACGCCATCCGGGGTGGGCACATCGATCATTGAACCGTTCATGACCCGAGCTTGACAGATCCGTAAGCACCAACGTTTGGTCAGCCTCGCGGCGTGAAGGTGATCGTGAGCGATGCGATGTAACGGTGAATGTTGCCGATCCGAGCCCAGATGCCACCGGGCCCGGAGTTGAACCCTTCACAGCACGGGGTAGTGAAGTTGAGATCAACGCGCCGGGCGACCGTGAACGCCCGTCCGGCGCGCATCGCCTGCACCTCGGTGAGCGTGGCCGCGTTCGTCTGCCCCTCGTCGTAGTCCACGCGGTTACCGACGAGGTTCAATGGCAGCACGGGGTTCTTCACACCGACGAGCACAAGCGCGCCGACGATCTGGCTGCCGCAGCTGCCGGGCGTGATCACGGGCCCGGAGTTGGTGATCAGGAATCGATCCTTGGTCGCAGTTGGATTCCAGCCGAGGCTCAACACCACACGCTTGCCGGTGAAGCTGCGAACGCAGTTTGCAGGCTGGTTGGCGGTCGGCTCGCTAATGCCGTCAGGGCACGTGACCACCGGCGAGGAGTCACCCGCGATGTACGACTTGATCGTCTCACCGGAATCACCGAAGCGACCGGGCACCGGAGGGGAGGTCAACGCCTCCACACCGATGCTCGGCACCCGCAGGTAGGTGACGTTCGGGAACAGGACATCCAGGTGGATCAACCGCTCGCCCGTGCCGGTCTGGGCGTTGCACGGACCGGTCAGTGTCCCCCACTCTGGGTCGTAATAAGTCCACTGATCGTCGACGAACAGCTTCAGGACCGCGCTGTAGTGATGGCTGGCGCTCCCAGGCGCGCGCGGCGGACGTTCCGACCCGGCCACCACGACAACGGTGGCGGCATGGTCAGGATCATCCCCGTCGTGGTAGCTGTAATCACCCGGCGAGATGAACCTTCGCTCGTAGCTTTCGCCAGGCTGAAGCTCGTTCGGAGACCGGACCTCTCCGCTGAGCAGGTGCGGGCCACTCCCGTCATTACGCCACCGCACCACGGTCCCGGTTGGAACGACCACCACAGCAGGGGAAAAGCCCTGCTCGGAGACCGTTACCGTCACAACCGTGCTCGCTGCAGCCGACGCAGTGCTTCGCAAGAGCAGACCGGCGAATCCAACGATGATCAACGCAACCGCCAGGAGCAGCAGTCGACCGCACGTGACGACAGGGAACCCGTTGCCCCCGGAAAGCGCTGCCCGATCAGGCTGCCCCGAATCCACGGCGCTGAACAGTCTCGCGCCCGGCCGGTCCCAGGTCAAGGAGTCGCATCGGACCAGGAGGGCCACCAGACGCGTGCCACACTGCCGCGACATGCTGATCCGTGATGCGGCGGCGGACGATTGGCGACAGATCTGGCCGTTTCTGCGCCAGATCGTCGCCGCTGGCGAGACCTTCGCCTACGACCCGGAAATGGACGAGGACACAGCCCGTGAGCTGTGGCTCGTCGCGCCGCCGGGACGAACGGTGGTCGCGGTCGACGAGGCCGGCACCGTGCTCGGCACGGCGAGCATGTATCCGAATCGCCCAGGCCCCGGATCGCACGTCGCCAGCGCGAGCTTCATGGTCGATCCCCGCGCCTCGGGACAAGGCGTGGGACGAGCGCTGGCCGAAGAGGCGCTCGCCTGGGCGCGTGCCTGCGGCTTCCGGGCGATGCAGTTCAACGCGGTCGTCGTGACCAACACACGCGCAGTCACGTTGTGGCGCTCACTTGGCTTCGAGGTCATCGGGACGGTGCCGGAGGCGTTCAGACACCCGACGAACGGCTATGTTGGCCTGCACGTGATGTACCGCCGCCTCTGAGCGCCGGCCGGGCGACCGGTCCGCGCGGGCACGTCTCCGGCCGGGCGTAGACTCCCGCCATTCATGTCCGCGGACCGCCAGCCCAACCGGGTTGCCAGTCACCGGGCTGTCGAACGCCGCAAGGTCCAGCGGCGCCGCCAGATCCGGCGGCGCCGCGTGAGTGCGCTGCTGATCGTCGCCGGCGTTCTGCTGGTCGCGTTCGTGACCGCGTTCGCCGGTTCAGACGGCGGCGATCATGCTGGGGCGACGGCCGCTGCCGCGACCACCTCAGGCGCGTCGAGCGGAGGGGGATCTGCCACCCAGGCGGTCGCATCGACCGCACCGAAGGTGAACCCCGCCACGCGGATCACGATCGCCGCGGTGGGCGACACGATGATGGGCTCGCCCCAGTTCGGTCTCCCGCCTTCGAACGGGCGCTACCTGTTCTCGGCGACCGAGCAGTACTTGAAGGCGAACGTCTCGATCGTCGACCAGGAGGGCACCCTGACCAACGTCGGGCCATCCAAGTGCGGCGGTTCCTCCTCGTCGGAGTGCTTCGCGTTCATGAGCCCGCCGAGCTATGCGACGAACCTGACCGCGGCCGGCTTCAACGTCGCCAACCTCGCCGACAACCACACCCTGGACTACGGCGACGTCGGTCTCACCAACACGGAGGCCGCGCTCAGGGCCGTGCACCTGCCATACACCGGGCTGCCTGGCCAGTTCGCGATCCTGCACGTGGGCAAGGTTGCGGTGGCGGTGCTCGGGTTCGCGCCGTATACGTGGTGCGCGGACTCGCTGGATCTGCCCGCCGTTCAGGCGCTGGTGCAAAAGGCACGCCGGGAGGCGAACCTGGTGATCGTCTACTTCCACGCCGGCGCCCAGGGGGCGGACGAGATCCACGTGGGTCCGGGGCCCGAATCGGTGTTCGGGGACCCACAGGGCGACATTCGCGTGCTCGCCCACACGTTCGTCAACGCGGGTGCCGACATGGTGATCGGCACAGGGCCGCACGTACTGCGCGGAATCCAGTTCTACAAGGGCAGGATGATCGACTACAGCCTGGGCAACTTCCTGGGCTACCGCGGCTTCGGACTCGGCGGCAACCTGTCGACAGGCGCCGTGCTGCAGGCGACGATCACCGCGGGCGGGCAGTTCGTCACGGCGCGTCTGCGCCCCGTCGAGCTCGACGGCGACGGAGTGCCCTCACCGGGCGGGTACGGCATCTCCCTGGTCAAGACCGTGTCGCCTGAGGACTTCGGCCACAGCGCAGCCCGTATCTCGGCGAACGGCGTGATCAGCCCTCCGACGACCTGAGCCGGCCCCGAGGGCGCACGCGCTTACGAAGACATGCCGATCCAAGCTTGTCGCCGTCGACGACCCAGCTGAATCTGCGTTGACTTCGGGCGTAAGCTTCCAGGCGAGCGCATGGGGCCGTTGGATCCGGAACTCGAGGACCAGCCTGCCGCCACCGGGGCAGCCGAGCAGAACGGGAAACCCACGCGCAGCCGCGGATGGCCCCGTTCGCTTTGCGAGCGGCTTGGACTGTTGCCCTCGCCGCCGGAGGGACACCTTTTCCATGGTTTCATCTCCTACAGCCATGCCGCCGATGGACGGCTTGCGCCGGCGCTGCAGAAGGGGCTGCAGCGTTTCGCCAAGTCCTGGTACCAGGCGCGAGCGTTACGGATCTTTCGCGACGACGCCTCGATGTCGGTCAACGCGAACCTTTGGAGGTCGATTGAGCGGTCGCTGGACGACTCCGAGCATTACATCCTGCTTGCCTCACCGCAGGCGGCAGCGTCTGGCTGGGTAGCCAAGGAGGCCGAGCGCTGGCGTGACACAAAGCCGACCGACAACCTGCTTCTGGCACTGACCGACGGTGAGCTGGTTTGGGACAGGCATGCCGGGGACTTCGATTGGCGGCGCACCAATGCATTACCGAAGGTCCTGGAGGGGGCGTTTACGGACGAGCCCCGGTTCATCGACCTGCGGTGGGCGCGCGAGGAAACCGATCTGTCACTCGATCACGCCCGATTCCGAGATGCGGTAGCGGACCTTGCGGCGCCGCTGCATGGGAAGCCGAAGGACGAACTGGCCAGCGAGGAGGTCGTTCAACAGCGCCGAGCGGTTCGGGTCCGGCGCGCCGCGGCAGCGGCTCTCGTTGCGCTCACTGCCGCCGCCTTGGTGGCTGGAATCATCGCTCTGGTCGAGCGTGCGAGCGCGCTCTCCGACGCGCACACGGCGCAGTCGCGCCTGCTTGCGGCCGAGGCGGAACAGAACGTTGGTAGCGATCCTTCGCTCAGCACGTTGCTCGCGCTGGCCGGGCTGCGCGTGCGTTACACCACTCAGGCCGAACAAGCGCTGCGCGATGCGCTCGGCCGGTTGCAAACGCTCGCCGTTCTCACCGGCGACACCGAGGCCGTTCACAGTGCCGTCTTCAGCGCGGACGGCTCGCGGATCCTGACCGCCAGCCAAGACGGCACCGTCCGCCTCTGGGACGCTCGGACCGGCGGGCAGCTGATGCTCATCAAAGTTCCCGGCGGTGTCGAAGATGCAGCTTTCAGCCCCGAAGGGTCACGGATCGTCACCGCCGGCGCTGACGGCTGGGTGCGGATCTGGAACGCTCGCAACGGTGCCCAGCTAATCGCTTTCAACAGCGACTCCGGCCCTGTCGCCAGCGCCCAATTCAGCCCCGACGGCACACGGATCGTCACCGCCGGCGCTGACGGCTCGGTGCGGATCTGGAACGCTCGCAACGGCGCGCAGCTGATCGCTTTCAACAGCGACTCCGGCCCTGTCGCCAGCGCCCAGTTCAGCTCCGACGGGGCACGGATCGTCACTGCCGCCGGAGACACCGCGCGGATTTGGGACGCGCGGAGTGGCCGGCAGTTGCTGGCTCTGAGGGTCCCGGGTGGCGTTGACAATGCTGCTTTCAGCCGGGACGGATCGCGGGTGGTCACGGCCGGTGCATACGGAGGCAGTGCGGTTTGGGATGCCCTCACTGGTCGCCGGCTGGCCGAACTCGACACCACGACACGCGTCTACGATGCAGAATTCAGTCCGGACGGATCGCGAATCGTCACTGCCCAGTCGGCAAGTGGTGGCGACACTGTGCAGGTCGAGATCTGGGACGCGCGCAGCGGCACGCCGCTGATGAGTTTCCAAACCCCCTTCAGCGACGTCTACGGTGCAGCGTTCAGTCCGGATGGGTCACGGATCGTCACCGCCGATCAGGACGGGACGGCGCGCATTTGGGACGCCCGCGTCGACAGCCCGCTGACGGCATTGAGCCACCTCACCGAAGCCACCAGCGTCGCGTTCAGCCCGAGCGGTTCGCAGATCGTCACCGCGACCCAGCTCGGCGAGACCGTTCGTACCTGGGAGACCCGCACGGGCGCTCTGCTGACTGTCACGAAGGTCCCCGACGGTGTCACCGATGCAGAGTTCAGCCCCGATGGTTCTCGGATCGTCGCCGCGAATCTCGACTATGGGAGAACGGTTTGGTTGTGGGACGCCGCCAACGGTCGTCAGGCGTTGCGCATCACCGTCCCAGCCACGGTCGACGGCGTCGCGTTCAGCCCCGACGGTTCGCGGATCCTCACAACGGACTCCGATGACCGGCTGCGGTTCTGGAACGCTCAGACCGGGAACCAAATCGCGTCCATTCCGATTCCCGGCGGAGCTCGCAGCGCGGTCTTCAGCCCCAACGGGAACGAGATCGCCGTCGCCGGCGCAGCTGGCGTGTCGATCTGGAACGCCCGCAATTACCGCCGAACGGCGGCACTATCCGTGCCCAACGGCGTCGACAGCGTGGCGTTCAGCCACGACGGGTCGCAGATCGTCACCGGCGCCTACAAGGGCACGATCCAGATCTGGGCCGCCCGCACCGGCCGGCAGCTGATGACGCTCACTGTACCCGTTGCTGCCAGCAGCCCGGGCTTCACCAGCCCTGATGTCAACAGCGTGCAGTTCAACAACGCCGGTACGCAGCTCCTCACCACGAGCGGCGACGGAACGGTGCGGATCTGGGACACTCGCACCGGCGCGGAACTGATGTCTCTGACCCTGGCTGAGCCTGGCGAGACCCTCACCGCGGCAGCGTTGAGCCCCGACGGGTCAAGGATCGCCATCGCCGGCGACCAGGGCCCGACTCTGATCTGGTCAACTCAGCTCACGGGCCCGCTCAACATGCTTGAGCGGCTCGCGCGCGACCTCGTAACGCGTCCGCTCACGGCCCAAGAACAGAGGACATACCTCGCAGGAATCGCATAAGGCAGGTGGGGTGAGCGCTCCGAGGTATAGGCTTCCTCGAGTGAGGATTCGGGTCCGAGCACCGTGGCCGTGGGTTTTCGCCGGTGCCGCGGGTATCGCGAGCATCGCGGGAGTCGTATTTGCGCTGGTGATCTCCAGCGCCGGCGCATCGCCGCTGACGATCACCCTCGGCAGCGTGACGGGCTCGCCGACACAGAACCTCTGCAGCGTCAACTGCACCTACGTTCCGTTCACCGACGCCACGACGCCGACGCTCCAAGTCCCGTTCGACGGCACGATCACGAGCTTTTCGGTGAACTCCGGCAGCGCTGGAAACATTGTTGAGCTGCGTGTCCTGCAGCCGGTCGCGGGTGGGCAGTTCATGGGAGTGAGTTCGAGTCCGGCCGAGATGTTGAATGGTGGCGTGAGCACGTTCAACGGCCTGTCGATCCCGGTCACGACCGGAGACGTGATCGGCCTTGACAACGCCTCGAGCGCGATCGTCTTCGACACCACGGACCCGACGCAGCACACCGCCTACTACATGCCCGCGCTGGGCAACGGCACCACCGCTGCACCGACCACCACCCAGCCCGGCTACCGGCTGCTGCTGAGCGCGACGATGCAGGAAGCCGCGACCACCACCACCACCACTACCACGACTACGACCACGCCCCCCACCGGCAAGCCGCCGGTGATCTCAAGCGTGGGCGAGTCAAACGCCGCCTGGCGCGAGAGCGGCAGACCGGCCAAGGGCCGCCCACCCGTCGGTACGTCGTTCTCGTTCAAGCTGAGCGAGCCCGCGACCGTCACTTGGTCGTTCACGCAACAGCTTGCCGGCCGGAGCGTCAAGCACGTCTGTGTGGCCTCGTCCTCGCACAACTCGCATTCACCTCCGTGCACACGGGACGCCGGGGCCGGCTCGCTGGAGCTCAACGAGCGCTCGGGGACCGACAACGTCTCCTTCCGCGGTCAAGTCTCGGGCGGCCGCAAGCTTAAGACCGGGACCTACACCGTGCTGATCACCGCAGTCAACGCCACCAATCAGGTCTCGAACGCGGTTACGCTCGCGTTCAGCATCGGCAAGTAGAGGTCGTCTACTCAGGACGGCAGCTTGACGGCTGCAGAGACCTGTCCCGCACCCGCCTTCGCCTGCGCGACAACGGTGCAGCGATAGGCCTCCCGTGGGCGCAGTCCGCTCACCCTGACCGGCGATCCCGACGACTTCGCCTTGACACTCGGGTGGCCCCTGGTCGACGTGCAGTTGGCGCGGTAGAACTTGATCCGCGACCCGCGCGGCTTCGCCGCTCGGAAGCTGATCTGGCCACGACTGGTCGACGTCCGGCGAGCGGTCACTCCGAGTGGGCGCGTCGGTACGGTTTGCAGGAAACTGCTCGGGACGAGTGCGCTGTCGGACACGTTCAGCGTCCGCCGGCTGTGAACGGCACCAGCTGAATCGAGAAGTTCGGATCAGAGGCGAGTAGCGGATTACCGTTGAGCGTCGCGGACAACACGCACGGCGGCGCTTGCGATCCGACCGGAGCGCACCAGCTGGTCGACAACACCGCTCAAGCGCGCCGGCCGCCGGAGTGCAGGGGAAAATCCGGTCGTCTGAGACGAAGCCAGGCTCGGGTCGGGCTACTTCGATCAGCGAGCGTGCCTGATGCTCCGTACGCCATCCAAGATAGGAGACCTGCATGAACTCACCAGAACCACCCGACGCGCCATCCTTAGCGCAACTCGGGCATCACATCGGGCTTCACGTCACCGTCAACCTCGAGGGCAAAACGATCGGCGGGGTCTTCTGCGGGGCCGAGCAGTGGGTACCCGGAGTCATCGTCGGCGTAGGCGCGCTGGGTAATTCTCTGACGATCAAGCTCGAGACCCCGATCGGCGGCGAGGAGCGCCATGGCCTCCTGCACCGGGGAACACAAGGCCAGGACATGATCTCAATCGACGATCCCGACCGGGTCAGACCACAGGAGCTCACCGCAGTCGCGCCCGGGGGCGTTCCCGACGAGATCATCGAACTCGTGCGGGCAGGCAAGAAGAACGAGGCGATCAAGCGCTACCGCGCCCTGAATGGAGCGACGCTCGACGAAGCACTTGCGTTCATCGCAACGCTCTGAGAGCGCGATCCCGCGAACTGCCACCTCCCAAGGCGACCGGAGTCGCCGCATGCGGCGCGAGCTCGATCCCGGCCCGCACCGCAAGCGGTGTGGTCAGCGCCAGCCGAGCGCAGGAGCGACGTGGGTGAGGATGTCCCCGATCAGATGAGCGTTGTATTCGACGCCGAGCTGGTTGGGTACGGTCAGCAGCAACGTGTCCGCCGCGTCAATCGCCTCGTCGGCGCGGAGCTGCTCAACGAGTACATCCGGCTCGGCCGCGTATGAGCGCCCGAAGATCGCGCGCGTGTTCTCGTCGATCATGCCCACCTGGTCCTGGGAGTCGCGGTTCCCGGCGAAGTAGGCACGGTCGGTGTCGGTGGTGAGCGCGAAGATGCTGCGGCTCACCGATACCCGCGGCTGACGGTCATGCCCGGCCTCGTTCCACGCCTCGCGGTAGGCCTCGATCTGCTTGCGCTGCTGGACGTGCAGCGGTTCGCCGGTTTCGTCGTCCTTCAGCGTCGAGCTTTGCAGGTTGAGCCCGAGCCGGGCCGCCCAGACACTCGTCGCGTTCGACCCAGACCCCCACCAGATCCGCTCTCGCAAGCCAGTCGAATACGGCTCGATCCGCAACAGTCCCGGCGGATTGGCGAACATTGGCCGCGGGTTCGGCTGCGCAAACCCTTTGCCTTCCAGGAACTCCAGCGCAACCTCGGCGTGCCTGCGCCCCATCTCAGCATCACTTTCGCCGTCGGCAGGCGCGTAGCCGAAGTACCGCCAGCCATCGATCACCTGCTCAGGCGACCCGCGGCTGATTCCCAACTGAAGCCGGCCACCGGCGATCAGATCGGCGGCGCCCGCGTCCTCGGCGAAGTACAGCGGGTTCTCGTAGCGCATATCGATCACCGCGGTACCGATCTCGATCCGCGACGTCCGCGCGCCGATCGCCGCCAGCAGCGGGAACGGCGAGGCGAGCTGACGCGCGAAATGGTGCACTCGGAAGTAGGCGCCGTCGGCGCCCAATTCCTCCGCGACGACCGCGAGCTCGATCGACTGCTGCAGCGCGTCCGCGCCCGAACGCGTCTGCGAGTGCCCGCCAGCAGTCCAGTGACCAAATGAAAGGAATCCGATCTTCTTCATGTGTTCTTGACTCAGCCGAAGCGACAGGCAGCCGGCGGGCCTTGCCCACCCCAGGCTAGCGACGAGCGGCCGATCACCGCGATCTGCGCGAGAATGCCTGACGTGTTCGTCGCCTCAACCGCAAATGGTTTCCCTGAAAGATGAGTGCCGAGACCGTTCCAGGCGGGGTGGTACACGAACTGCCGGGCGACCTGCGTGAAGCTCTGATCGCCAACGCCACGGCACTCGATGCCTGGAACGACATCACGCCCCTGGCCCGCAACGAGTTCATCTGCTGGGTCGAGGACGCCAAGCAGAAGCCGACCCGAGAGCGCCGGATTCGGCGGACCCAGGAGGAGCTGGAGGAGGGCAAGCGTCGGCCCTGCTGCTGGCCGGGCTGCAAGCACCGCGACCGCACCGGCAGCTAACAGCCGCGCCTGCGCGTTGGCGTCCGAAAGGCCCACTCTTACAATCCCGCCTGATGTTGTTCGCAGTTCGAATGGAACGTGGAGGCCCGTGGGATTGGTCTCGTGATCTTCGCGAACAGGATGGATGGGATCTGCACGCGCGCTTCATGGATGCGCTGGTGCAGGACGGATTCATCCTGCTCGGAGGACCGCTGGAGAACGGGCGTGAAGTCCTGCACGCGGTGAATGCGCCGTCCGAGCAAGCTGTGCGTGAACGACTGGCGCAGGACAACTGGGCTCAGAACGGGATGCTGACCGTCAAGTCGATCGAGCAGTGGACGATCCTCCTGGACGGTCGAGCGCCATAGATCCCGCTGCTCGGCGTCCGGATCGCCGGAGCCGCGCCCAGGTGGCTTCCCTGCCGGCGCGGGCTGGCCTTGCAGCCACGCTCCCAGGGCCCGCGCCGGCCAGGGCGCACCTCGCCCCACCGTTCAAACCCTGATCAGCCGGCCAAAGTTGCGGAACGGGCTCCGGCATCTACTCAGTCGCAGGTTGCGACGTCTGGGAGCGCCGATCAGGTGCTCTCCCCGGAGCCGCAAGAGCGCGACGGCATCACCGGTGCAGACGAATGGGTTCGCAACGACGCGCTGCTCGACATGCGTCGAGGTCGGTCACAGATCGCTGATCGGTTATCGTTTGCGCCGCCAGATGAAGTCCTGGCGGGCGACGATCCGTCGCCCGAACCGCCCGCTGCGGGCTGATGGCTTCTTTCGCCAGTTGACGTTGATCGCCGCGAAAGGAGCTTGCTCGTAAGTGCTGGTGTTGCCCGATTGGGCCGTTCAGGTGCTTCAGGTGGTGGTGGTGCTGGCGCTGGCACCGCTGATCACCGGCGTGATCGCGCGCGGCGAGGCGATCATCCAGCAGCGCCGGGGTCCGCGTCTGCTGCAGCCCTACCACGACATCGCCAAGCTGCTCAGCAAGGAGACGGTGCTGCCGGCGCCGGCGGGTCCGGTCTTCAGGGCAGCGCCCTACGTCAGCTTCGCCGGATACGCAACGGTGCCATTGCTGATCCCCGTCCTGACGAACTTCGGCCTCCCGCTCGGCTACATGGGCGACATCCTCGCGGGCGGACTGATCCTCGGGATGGCAGGGTTCGTGATCTCGTTGGCCGCGATCGACAGCGGTTCGCCGTACGCGCAGCTGGGATCCAGCCGGCTACGGAGTTTCGGCGCGCTCAACGAACCCACGGTGATCTTCGTGGTGTTCGTGGTCGCCCTGACGACGCACACCGATCTTCCCTACGTCCTGGGAGCGACGCTCCGCGCCTCGACGGTCGAGGTCGTGCGGCCGAGCCATCTGCTGATCGTCGCCGCGTTCTTCATGCTGGTGCTGAACGAGACCGGTCGCATCCCGATCGGCAGTCACGGAGGAACGCTCGAGTTCGGCCAGATCGAGGAGGGCCGGGTCGCTGAGCATTCCGGCCCGGGGTTGGCGTTCCTGCGATGGGGATCGTCGGTCAAGCAGCTGGTTCTGTACACGATCTTCGCCAATGTGCTGCTCGTACCCTGGGGCTTGGCCGGCAGTGGCAGGCTGAGTGACGTGGCCGTTGCAATCCTGCTGTTGGCGGCCAAAGCGCTGGGGATCGGGCTGGTGGTGATCGTGATCGAGTCGAGCTACGCAAAGCTGCGCTTGTACAAGATCCCCGAGTTCACGGTGGCGAGCTTCATGCTCGCTGTCCTGGCCGTGGTGATCTTCCTGTTCGAGCCCGGCTTCGGGAACGTGCGCCTGACCGTGTTCGGGGCGGCGGCAACCGTCACGGCCGTTGTCGTGCTGCTGCTGGAGTTGATGATGCTGCGCTCGCAGGATGTCTGGGAGCAGCTCCGCCTGTATGCGTGCGGCTCGGCCGCAGTCGCGGCGCTGGCGATCGCTACGGCCGCAAGCGGGCACGGGAACGGCTCGTTGTACGTCCTCGCAGGAATCACGATCGCCCTCAAGGCGCTGTTATTCCCGCTCGGCATTCGGTTCGTGTTGCGACGCCTGGACGCCGATCCGCGCGTCCCATCCACGATCGGCGTCCCGAGCTCGATCCTGATCGCGATCGTGCTGACCGCGATCGCGTTCGTGGTGATGCGCCCGATCCAGTTGGGCAGCGTCTCGGCGCTGCCCCTCTCGGCGCTCCCGCTCGCGGTCGGCGGCGTGCTGGTCGCGTTCCTGCTGATGGTGGTTCGCCCGTACGCGCCGTCGCAGCTGCTCGGGTTTCTGGTGTTGGAGAACGCCGTCTCGGTCGGCAGCCTGGTGATCGCGCCGGGGCTGCCGATCATCTTGGCGCTGCTGTTGCTGTTCGACGTTCTGATCGGCGTGCTCGTATTCGTCGTGCTCGTCCAGTACCTCGCGGTCGCGCGGACCGCGGTTCGGACGGACATGTTGGACAGGTTGACGGGATGAGCTGGGCTGTGATCGCGCTCGTCCTGGTACCGCTGGTGGCCGGCGCGTGCAGCCTTGCGCCGGATTGGCGCGTCGCGCGCGCCGCGACGGTCGGCGGCGGAGTCGCCTCGCTCGGGCTGGTGATCGCTCTCGCGATCGCAGTCGCGCATGGCAGGACGCTCGTGACGGCGCACGGCTGGCTGGAGCTGGATTCGCTCGGTGCCGTGTTCCTGCTGGCAACCGGGTTGCTATACGCGATCGCCGCGGTCTACTCGGTCGGCTATCTGCGGGCCGACGAGAGCCGTATGAGCTTCGGGCCGTTCGCCCGCAGGTACTTCGCGCTGTTGAACCTGTTCGGCTGGAGCATGCTGCTGGTACCGCTCGCATCCGATTTCGGCACGCTGTGGGTGGCGGTCGAGCTGACGACGATCATCTCGGCGCTACTGGTCGCGATCGATCGCACCGACGCGGCGCTGGAGGCCTCGTGGAAGTATGTGCTGCTCGCCTCCAGCGGCCTCGGAATCGCGCTGCTGTCGATCATCGTCCTCTACGCGACCGGCACGCATGCGCTCGGGGATGCCTATGTCCCCAGGTTCACGCGGTTGCTCACCCACGCACGTGACTTCTCAACTGACGCGGTGCAGCTCTCGTTCGTGCTCGCGGTCGTTGGGTTCGGAACAAAGGTCGGCTTTGTCCCGATGCACACCTGGCTTCCTGACGCTCACAGCGAAGCCCCGGCGCCGGTCTCGGCGCTGCTGTCAGGCGCGCTGCTGTCCGGCGCGTTCTACGCGATCCTGCGTTTCCTCCAGGTGGCGGTGGTCGCAGGGCAACGATCGTTCGCCGAACATGTGCTGATCGTGTTCGGTGCGATCTCGCTGGTGGTGGCGAGCCTGTTCGTCTTGCGCCAGCGCAATTTCAAGCGACTGCTGGCCTACTCGTCGATCGAGCACATGGGCGTGATCGCGCTCGGAATCGGCTTCGGAGCGCCACTCGCGGTCGCCGGTGCGCTTCTGCACGTGCTGACACACGCCTCGGCGAAGGGGTTGGCGTTCTTCAGTGCCGGATCGCTGCTGCGCGGCTACGACACCAAGGAGATCGAGGGCATCACGGGCGCCGGCAGAGCGATGCCGTGGACCGGGCCGATGTTCCTGGCCGCTGCGCTGGCCCTCTGCGGACTACCGCTGTCTGGAGTCTTCCGCAGTGAGTTCCAGATCGTCGTCGGCGGCTTCGCCGAACCTCAATACGTCGGCGTGACGCTGCTGATCGTGTTCGTGAACCTGGCCTTCTTCGGGATTCTCTGGCACGCCGGGCGGATGGTGCTGACCCCAGCCGCCGAGGGGGCCACCGTCCACGGTGAGTACAGCCCTTGGGTCGTGCTCGGGATGCTCTGTTGTCTGCTCGTGGTGATCGCGCTCGGTGTACACCTACCCGGCGAACTCGTCAGCCTCCTGCACAGCGCCTCACGACGGCTCGCGCTCCCGGTTCGATGAGCACTCGCAGGCAACATGACGAGCTGCCGGGCCATCTCCCCAGACAGCTTCATGCCGAGCATGAGCCAGGACCGGCCGGTGAGATCCGCCTGCGCATCGAACTTCTGGGATTTGAGCGCGCAACCCGGCTGCTGCGCGAGGCCGGCGCGCGGTTCATCACGCTGTTTCTCGGCGGCAAGCCAGAGCGGTCGCTGGTTGCCGCGTTTGCGCTGCGCGGCGAGTTGATCGTGCTGCGAGCCCCGACCGGACCTCACGATCCCGTCGTCTACGGTTCGATCGGTGCGGGCTGGCCGGCCGCACGATGGGCCGAGCAGGAGCTCGTCGAGCGCTGGGGCGTCGAGCCGGTCGGCTACACCTCGACGCGCCGGCTGACGGATCCGAATGCGGACCGGTTGGACGGCGCTGTGAGCGGTCTGGATGTGTTCAGCTTGCCGTACGGCCCGGTGCGCTCCGGAGTGTTCGAGGCGATCCAGTTCCTGATCGAGACCGGCGGCGAGGACGTCCCACGTCTGAGCACCCGTCCGTTCTTCAAACACCGGGGAATGGAGGCCAGATTCACCGGACTTGATCCGAATACGGCAGTACATGTGGCCGAGCGGGTTGCCGGGATCGCGAGCGTGGCCTACGCGTGTGCGTTCTGTCAGGCGGTCGAGCGCGCCCTCGGAGTGCCGCCTCCGCCCAGCGCCGAGCGCTGGCGCGCGGTACACGCCGAGCTCGAACGGATTGCCTGCCACCTGGACGTGATCGCCAAGGAGGCGGAGACCACGGCGCTGTTCGTCGGCCAGGCTCGGTTTCAGATTCTCAAGGAAGAGATCATGCGCCTGCGCAGCAGCGTCACCGGCAGTCGCTTCGGCCGAGGCGTGATCAGCCCGGGCGGAGTCCGCTACGCGGGACGGATCTCGCTCGATCAACTGGCGGCTGCGCTGGCGTCCTTCGAGGGTGATCTGGCGCGCGATCGGGCGCTGTTCCTGAATACGGCGTCGATCACCGACCGGCTGATCGGATCAGGTCGTCTGTCCAGAGCACTGGTCGAGGAATCCGGCGCCGTCGGACCGGTCGCTCGCGGTTCGGGGATCTCCGTCGACGCGCGTCACGAGCGGCCGTACGGGGAGTACCGGCGGCTCGGATTGCGGGTGATGACGCAGCGCGACGGCGACGCGATGGCGAGGATCAACGTCCGCTTCAGCGAGATCGCCGAATCGCTGCGCATTCTCCGCCAGGCGATCGACCATCTCGCACGCCGTAACGGCGAGCTTGCCGTCGAACTGCCGGCGAACTCCAGTGGCGCGGCGTTCGGCTGGTCGGAGGCGCCTCAGGGCGAGTTGCTCGTCTGGGTCGAGATCACGGAAGGCCTGATCCAGCGAGCCAGGATCGCCTCACCGTCACTGCGCAACTGGGCGCTGTTCGAGCACGCCTTCGGAAAGGATGTGCTGACCGACTTCGCCTTCATCGAACACAGCTTCGGGCTGACACCGGCGGGTGCTGACCGTTGACGCTCGCCTGGATCCCCAGAGGACTGCGCCAGCGCCGGATCACCACCCGCTATCCGGTTGAAGCCGAGCAGCCGCCGGACGGCTATCACGGGCCCGTCGAATTGCTCGATCCGCTGAACGCACCGGCTGAGGTGATACTCGTGTGTCCGACCGGTGCGCTCGCGGAGGAGCCGGGAGGGTCGCTGATGCTTGATCGAGGACGCTGCATCGGATGCGGCGAATGCATCAGAGCGGCGCCGGACTGCTTCGCGTTCGCGCGGCGATACGAAACGGCTGCGCCCAGCCGCCAGGCCCTGATCGAACCGGGCCAAGCGACTGCAGCTGACGTGGACAACGTGCACCGGACGCTCGGGCAGCAGGCGCGCGCGCTTCGGCGATCGATCCACGTCCGCCATCTCGACGCGGGCTCCGACGGCGCGGAGGAATGGGAGATTCAGGCGCTGTGGAACCCGTACTACGACATTCAGCGGCTCGGCTTCTTCCTGACCTCTTCACCACGGCATGCCGACATCCTGATCGTCACCGGCGGCGTCAGCGAACCGCTGCGCAAGCCGCTGGAATTGACCTGGCGGGTGATGCCTTCCCCGAAGGCACTGATCGCGGCAGGCACCGATGCCTGCTCCGGAGGGGTGTCAGCGGTCACCGGACTGACCGCAGGCGGAGTCGACCAAATCCTCCCCGTCGACGTCTACGTGCCGGGATCCCCGCCCTCCCCGATCGCGCTGCTCGACGGCTTTTTGCAAGCCGTCGGACTGCTACGCGCCCAGGGGAACAGATGAATCTCGTGCTCACGATCGCGATCGTCGCCCTGCTGCTCGCGCCGGCGCTCGCCGCCCGCGATCAGCGCAACGCCGCGCTGCTCAGCGCGAGTGGCTGCCTGCTGTTGGTCGTGATCGGGATCGCCGCCGTCTGCGGTACTCACTCCGCGTTGAACCTGGGGGGATGGCTCGGGTTCGGGAACACCACGCTGCGCGCCGGCGGCCTGAGCGGGATCTTCCTGACACTCACCGGGATCACGGGCGCCGCGACGTCGCTGGCCTACGCCGAACGCCTGCCGGGCCGTTGGCTCACGGCCCTGGGAAGCGCCCTGCTGCCCGCGGTGGCGATTGCGATCACATCTGAGAACGGGTTCGTGTTCTTCCTCGCCTGGGAGGCGCTGACCGTGTGCATCTTCCTGATCACCAGTGCCGATCGCGATGACCCGGGCGCTCTGATCGCCGGGTACTTCACAACGGGGTTGAGCAAGATCGGTGGCGCATCCCTGCTGGCCGCGCTCGGCCTGCTGTACGGGCACACGCACAACTTTTCCCTTTCCGCCTGGTCACACTCGTCATTGGCGCCCGGGACCAGAGGCCTGCTGTTCGCGCTGCTGGTCGTCGCATTCGGAAGCAAGATCGGTGTGATCCCCGTCCAGGGAGGGCTGCCGGCCGGTTACAGCGCGGCGCCACGTCTCGGTGCCGCTTCGCTGTCGGTCGCACTGTCCGCCGGCTTCTACGGGCTTTGGCGGTTTCTGCTGGCGATCCTGGCGCCGGTGCCGACATGGTGCGGGGACGCAATGCTGGTGCTGGGTGCGCTGACCGCGATCACGGGCATCGTCTACGCCATCACCCAGGACGATCTGCGCCGATTCCTCGGGTACTCGACGATCGAGCAAGCGGGGATCGTGCTGCTCGGCCTCGGCGTTGCGATCTTGGGCCAGGCTGCGCACAACCGTGAGCTCGCAGCTGCCGGCATGCTCGCCGCCTCGCTGCAGGTATGCGCCGGGACCCTCGCGAAGACCCTTGCGCTGATCGGCGTTGACCAGATCGAGCAAACGACCGGCCGGCGAACGCTTGACCCACTGGGTGGCCTCGGCGCGAGTGCACCCGGCCCGGCCGCCGCGCTCGGCATTGCCTGCCTGACCCTGGCGGCAATCCCGCCGCTCGGCGGGTTCGTGAGCGAGTGGTTCACCTTCGAGGCACTGCTGCAGGGCTTTCGGATGCCGACGCTTCTCTCACAGCTCCTCTGCGCGCTGGCCGCCGCGGCGCTCGCACTCACCGCGGGTCTCGGACTGCTGGCGTTCGCGAAGTACTACGGGTTCATCTTCCTCGGTCCTTCCCGAGGCGACCCACCGGCCCGCACGGCTCACCGCGTCCGGCTCAGCCTGCTGGCGCCGGGGGTCGTGCTCCTGTTGCTCGGTGCCGCTGCACCGTGGGAGATCCGCTGGCTGGGTTCCGGGCTTCGACCGCTGCTCGGCGTCGACCCAGCGAGCACCGTCATCTCACATCCGCTCGTGCTCGGTCCGGTGTTCGAGCACTTCTCGGTGCTCGCCCCGACCTGGCTGACGATCGTGCTGCCCGCCTATGCGCTGCTCGCGTATGCGCTCACGCGTGCGACAAACCACCGCGGTGTCCGGCGTGAGCCGGTTTGGGTGACCGGCAGCGCTGCGACGCTGCGCTCCGTCCAATACCGCCCATCCGCATACTCCAACCCGATCCGGGTCGTGCTGCGCGGGCCGCTGGGCTTCCGTACCCGGATGATCGACGGTGAGGACTCGCCGTCAGGGTCGCCGCTGCTCGAGACCACGGTCGTGCTCGCCTTCGACCGGTTCCTGTACACACCGGTGTCGAACCTGGCCCTGATGGCGAGTCGGCAAGTCCGCCGCCTTCAGTCCGGGCGGCTGTCAACCTACCTGCTCTACATGCTGATCACGTTGCTGCTGGCTCTCTCCCTGATCCCGGTCCTGCACTGATGTTCCAGCGAATCATGTTCACCTGGGACGGCTCGGACCTCGCCCGCAACGCGTTCGACGTCGCGATCGATGTGGCACGACGCTACGAGGGTGAGCTGATCGCGGTATCGGTCGCTTACTCCCCGTCTCACGCGGAGACGGACGCCGACCGACAGGAGTCAGTCGTGGCCGCCCACCGCTACCTGAAGGAGACCTTCGACGAGATCGAGGATCGCGCCCACCGTGCCGGAGTCGAGATCGAACAGCAGATCATCGAGGGCGACGATCCCGCCCGCGCGCTTCTCGAGCATGCACACGAGCACGGATTTGACCTGATCATCTGCGGTCACCATCACTCGCGGCGGGCCGGACGCCTGCTGCTCCACGACGTCGCCGACGAACTCGTCCGTGAGGCCCCGACACCCGTGCTGGTCGTCGGCGAGAACTCGATCTGATGGAAGATGACTGCCTGAAGCTCACCGCCTACTTCGGCGAGCGAGACCGGACCGACGACCACCTGCTGGCCGACGAGCTGCTCAACCTCTACGAGCAGCACAAGCTGCACAGCAGCATGCTCCTGCGGGGCATCGGGGGTTTCGGCTTCAAGCACGGGCTCCACACCGACCTGCTTCTGACCCTCTCGGAGGACCTTCCGGTGGTCTCGGTCGCAGTCGACACCCCTGCTCGGATCGACGCCCTGCTCCCTGACGTCCTTGCGATCGACCGGCAGCCGGGCCTGCTGACGCTTGAGCGCGCGCGGCTGCTCGGCGACCTCGCCCAACCGGTCAAGCCGCTGGAGCAACTGACCGAACTGACCGACGCGACCAAGCTGACGCTCTACATCGGCCGTCAGCAACGTGCCGGACGCACGCCGCTGTTCGTCGCGATCTGCGACCTGCTGCATCGCAGCGATCTCTCAGGGGCAACCGTCCTGCTGGGCGTCGACGGAACCAGGCACGGCGCCCGCGAGCGCGCCCGTTTCCTGGGGCGCAACGCCGAGGTTCCGATGATGATCATCTCGGTTGGTCCAGGCGAGCAGATCGCACAGGTGCTCCCCGCACTGGGGAAGCTGATCGAGCGGCCACTCGCGACACTGGAGCGGGTGCGTGTCTGCAAGCGGGACGGACAACTGCTGGCCCGGCCCAGTGAGCTGCCGGGTACCGACGAGCACGGCCTCGCCCTCTGGCAGAAGCTGATGATCCACAGCTCCGAGAGCGCCCGCATCGACGGACACCCGTTGCACCGCGCGCTCGTAAGTCGCCTCCGGGCCGCCAACGTCGCCGGCGCCACCACCGTCCGCGGCATCTGGGGTTTCCACGGCGACCATCCTCCCCATGGCGACAAGCTCCTCCAACTCCGTCGCCACGTCCCGACCGTGACGATCGTGATCGACCGTCCGGAGCGGATCGCCGAGGCGTTCAAGATCGTCGACGAGGTGACCGCGGAACGCGGCCTCGTGACCAGCGAGATGGTTCCGGCCGCCGCCACCAGAACAGAGGAGCAACTGCGCGGCGGTCTGCGGCTCGCCCGCCACCGCTACTGAGAGACGAAGGAGATCACCATGGATCATGACGCCATCAAGAACGCTGAGATCAGGATCGCGGAGGTGCAGCTCGCGCTTGACGAGGTCCAGCGCGTGCTGCAAGCTGCACAGCGGGTCCAGGACACGGCCGAGAAGAGCATCAGGGTCCTGCGTCCGCTGGCGATCACGGTCGCCTGCGGCGCGGCGGTCTTCGCCGTCGTCGTCGTGATCGGCCGACGGCATCGCTGACGCGAGCCCTGCTTCCCACAGGCGGGCTGCCCGGTTCGATCCACGGGTGATCGCCACCCGGGGAAGGAAACCGCCCGCGCCGGCGTCATCAGAACAAGCGGGCATCGGAGACCCGAACGACAAGGCGGCCGGGTGGATCACGCGCTCACCCGACCGCCACGGCGCGCGAAGGACTGGACGAGCTCTTGGACAGCCAGGTCAGATCGCAGCTCTCAGCAGAACCCTCTGCCCCGACCTGGCATGAGGGCAGGCTCATATGCTGGCAGCGAGATCGCATGACCCCCAACCGCCAGCTCGATCCCGAGGCGCTCGGCGACCACATCGACCGCCTCTACCGGGCGGCGTGGAGCCTCTGCGGATCACGTGAGGAGGCCGAGGATCTCGTTCAGGAGACATTCGCGCGGGTGCTGCGCAAGCCGAGGATCCTTCGCTCCGAGAACGACCTCGGCTATCTCCTGCGCGTGCTGCGAAACACGTTCTTCAGCTCACGCAGAGCGGCTGCCCGCCGACCCCGCACGACACCGCTGCCAGATGACCTCGATCGTCTCGAGGACCACACCGGTACGACTCCCGAAGCGATCGTCGAGACGGCCGAGCTGTACGCCGCGATCGCCGCACTGCCCGACGACTTCCGCGATGCGCTGGTGGCGATCGACGTGGTCGGACTCTCCTACCGTGAGGCCGCCAGGGCGTTCCGCGTCAAGGAGGCGACGATCACAACACGGCTTCACCGCGCGCGCCAGCGGGTCTCACGGATGCTCGATACCGAGGCCTAATCGCCCAACGTGGACGCCGCCACGTTCTGGAGCTCGGCGGTCGAGACTCCGGCAGCCGAGAGCACACACGTCTCACCGGCGCGCAGCCAGCTCACGACCCGGCGCCGTCCGAGACGCAGCTGATGAAGCTCGGTCCCGTTCACGGTTGTGAGCGTGACCCGGGGCTGCGTCAGCGCAGGGGCGGCCAGGATCGTGTAGGCGACCTCCCGGCGACCCTGCCGGTAGTAGACCGTGACCGCCAGATGCCCGGCGAGATGGTCGACACGCTGACCCGTCGCCGACCAGCCGAGCATCGATTCAGGGAACGAGATCTGCTGCGCAGCCTGTCCCGGGTACCCCGAGGCCGCACCTCGATTGACGGCGGACGCCGGCGCCGTCGGCCCTCGCAAAGCGAGCGCCGCGGCCTGGCTCAGCGTCGGGGATCCGGGTGTGGCTGCCGGCAACACGAGCACCACAACGAGCAGGACGAGCGCCAGTCCGGCCGCGAGCGCGAGATTGACCGGGCGGAGCAGCGCTCGAGTTCGAGCTCGGCGCTCAGCCGTGACGCGCGCGCGCAGAGCACTCGGGGCACGGGTTCTCATGGCGGCGGCGCGAGCCAGGTCCACGACGCGCCGCTCGCGCTGGTAGAGCGCGCTGAGCTCGGCCGAATCCCCGATGCGCCGGCGCACCGCTGCCTCTCGAGCGGGGTCGAGCGTGCCGTCCGCGAGCGCAGACAGCTCAGCCAACTCGCGTCGGCTCGGTTCGGACGGTTCGGTGTTGTTCGGGCCGGCAGCCATCGTGGTCCTTCTGGTCGCGCTCGGTCTTTAGCTTAATGACGCGGAAACGACCGGATCCTTCCCGGGACGGCTTGCGGTGGCGGCGCGCGCCCCGAACCTATGATGCCGACGATGAGCGTATATGTCGACGACGCCTTTGTCGGAGGCGACTGGGGCCGGTGGTCCGGCGGCGGGCACATGCAGGCGGACACGGCGGAGGAGCTTCATCAGTTCGCCGCGCGGCTGGGACTGCGGCGAGAGTGGTTTCAGACAAAGCCGGGCCGGCCGGAGAAGGACCACTATGACCTGACCAGGCCGCTGCGTGAGCAGGCGATCGCGCTCGGTGCGGTAGCTGAGCAGGTCGGCGCGGGCACACGTCGCCGACGCGCCATCCGCCGCTCGCTGCGCGAGGTCCCCAGCCAGGGCTGAGCTGCGGGTGCGAGCCGGCGACCCGAACCCGCGCTGGTCACTCGATCAGCTGCCGGGCGGCGTCGCAGCTCCACGCGAGCGCCTCGAGGTAGTGCTGCGCCGGGTTCTCAAGGATCGAGTTGGCCCGATCGAAGTCGGCGTTCTCGATCGCCGTGACGCTCTCGAGCAGTCTGCCTGACCCGGTGTGGTGAATCAGCGCATCGCGCGTCTTCGGTGCCAGCGGCAGGTTCTCGATCGCGGTGTGCATCGTCGTGTCGGTGAGCGCATCGAGTACCGAGAACAGCCCGAGCGTGAACAGCTCGGCCGGCGTGCCGTCCTGCGGGTTTCCCGCCAGCTGGCAGAAGCGGGCCCGGATCAGCGCGGTCACGAACAGCTCACGCGGCTTGTCGCCGATCTCGGCGAACACATTCAGGGTCGCCCAGCGCCGCAGCGGCTCGATCCCGAGCAGCGCGACCGCCTGCTTGATCGAGGTGACCTCGCCACGGAGGCTGAAGTAGGCGCTGTTGATGTATTTCAGGAGCCGGTAGCTGAGTGCGACATCGGTCGACACCAGTCGCTCCAGCTCCGAGAGCTCGATGTCCGGGTCCTGAAGCGCGCTCGCGAGTCGCATCAGGCCGAGCCGGCTGGGTGCGATCGTGCGGCCGCCGAGCAGGTGCGGGCGACAGAAGAAGTAACCCTGGAAGAGGCTCGCTCCCGCCGCTGTCGCCAGCTTGAGGTCGTCGGGGCTCTCGATCTTGCTGACGACGAGCTTCAGCTCGTATGGCCCCAGCTTGAACGCCTGGCTGGCGATCTCGCGCGCACCGAGCTCGAGCATGTCCAGCTTGACGAAGTCGACCATCTTGAACAGCGGCTCGAAATCGGGATCACCCTGGAACTGGTCGAGCGCAAGCTTGTACCCCGCCTCACGCAGGTCGGGCAGCCGGTCTCGCATCGACTGCTCAACGAACGCGTCGCCGCGAAGCTCCAGAACGACGCGGTCCGGGGGCAGGTTGCCGACGAGATCCTGCGAGAGGAACTCGGGTGTGACCTTGATCCAAGCGCGGCTCTGGCCGACCAGGTGCTCCAGTCCGATCTCGCTCAGCGCGGTCAGCGCGACCTTTGCGGTCTCGGGAGCCTGACCGTTGACGTGGTCGCGCTGGTCCTCTGGCCGTGGGTACAGCAGCTCATAGCCCACAACCGATTGGTCAGGGTCAAGAATCGGCTGTCGCGCGAGAAGGATGTCGGTCATGACGGCGAGCCGCGGACGGTTCTAACCCAGTGCTCGACCATCCGGGCGAAGTCTTGACAGCAGGCGATCGAATGATCGCCGCTGCTCCCCGGCCCGCGGCCTCTGCGCCACCTAGTTCAACCGCGTCCCGGAGCTGCCGGCGCAACCACGTCCACGCTGGCGGCGGCGGCGTTGTTGCGCATGTTCGGATCGTAGGTCGCGGATCCGACCACGGCACGGTTCGTAAAGGTGACCGGGGGCATCGTCAACCGCAGACCCACCGTGATCTGGACCTTTGCACCAGGTTTCAGAGTGCCGAGTTCGCAGACGATCGGCGAACCCGTCCGGCAGCTTCCGGTGTCGGTGTGCACCGACACGACCGTGGCAGGAGATCGCGGCTGGTCGATCAGCTCCACCGACTCCGCGTCGTCGGGGCCACGGTTGCTGACGGTGATGTGGAAGGACGCGACCTGTCCGGACTCAACGGTCGGTGCAGCCGCCGTCTTGGTGACGGCGAGGTCAGCGTAGGGATCGCCCGGATCGGGGGTCGGCCCAGGCGGTGCCGGTGGCTCCGGCGGTGTCACGGGCGAGAACGCATCGCTGAAGACGCAGTGAGTGTCGGGCGCCGCGGCGGTCAGGTCAACCGTCGCAGTGCCCTGGTCGAATGGAACTATCTCCCCGTTGCAGGTCACATCGGTCAGGCTCCAGGAGCCCTCCGCTGTGCTCACGGGCGCCTGCTCGGCGATCCGGTAAGCACCGAGGGGGATCTGATCGGTTGCATCCGCCGACGTGTCGGGGGTCGCAGCGGCCGCCACCCCCTGCGTCGTCGTGATCGCCGTCTGCAGGTACTGAGCAGGCGGTCCGGTGACCGGCGTGATCAGGAAGCCGACCTTCCCCGTGGCGCCGTGGGTGATCTTCGCGACCGAGATCGAGCCCTTCGGAGTGAAGACATTCGTGAACAGGCAGCTGATCTCGCTGCCGCTCCGGATCACGACCTTCACGGTCGCATTCGTCGGCAGGCGCAATCCATTGCAAACGACGCTGTGCAGCCTCCAGGTGCCACCCGCCGGCTGCGGCGAGAGCTCACGGATCGTGTAGGTGCCGGGCGCGAGCGTGAGCAGGGAGGGTTCGGCGTCGACCGGCACGTCCTGCTCCTGGGTCGTCGCGCTCACCCGATGCACGCCTCCCCCACCCGACGCTGGCGTGACCACGTACCTGAAGGTGCCGACGGCGCCGCTGGTCACCTTCTGGATCGTCAGGCCGCCCGACGGCGGCACGTACTGGTTGGTGAACAGACAGGTGACGTGCTCGAGCGCAACCAGATCGATTGACACCGTTGAGCCGCTGACATCGGAGAGGCTCTGCCCCGGAGTCCCCGCCTCGGTCACCGCGCGGCAGCCGATCGACTCCAGACGGTATCCGGCCACCGCTCCCTCGGTCACCGTCCAGGTTGAGCCGCCGGCGCGGTAGAAATCGAGCGAGCCACCGTTGGAGAGCTGGAAGCCGTCCGGATTGAACGAGATCGTCCCGCTGAACGGGAATGCCGTCTGCGTTCCGGCCGGGGCGCCGACGACCTGCTTCTTGATCGTGATGATCCCGGTCGTCGGTGGCGGCTTGACGTAGAAGGCGTAACAGAACACGTGGTGCACGCCCTGGGGGAAGAAGATGTATTCGACGTTGTCTCCGTTGAGGTTGTCGGTGGCGCAGCGCAGCGTGCCGAACCCGAACTCGGGTCCCGGGAACTGCTGCGCGAGCACCGGGTCGGCCGGCGTGCCGCCCTGTGCCCAGAGCTGGGCGGCCTGACTGGCCTGGGAGCGCTCGGCGTCGGTCAGCTCGATCGTGGTTGCACCCGCCAGCCTCTGGCCGCTGACCGGTTTGGCGTCGTCGTCGAGCAGCGGCGTCGAATCCTGCGTCACGATCGACGTCGGGAAGGCACCGGTGACCTTCGACAGCGAACCCCAGACACCCGTCACCGCGCGGGACTGGTAGCCGGTGCCGAGCGTGAACTGCCAGTGCGGGAGCGGCACGCACCGGTTCTGCGGGGCCTCCTGCTCATACGCCGGGTTGATCAGCGCGCCGCTGTTGCCGTACTGCGTGTCGGGCCCGAGATCCTCGAGGCTCTCGACGATGTCGTTACGCGCCCGGTTGGCGAAGATGTCGCTGTAGGAGTGGCACCAGCGGGCGACGAACGTCACGTAGTAGCCGGAACCATCTGAGCCCGCGGCCCGCGCAAGCGCCGGACCTACCGCCAGCGCCGAAAGCGTCGTGCACAGCGCCAGCACGATTGCCACCGCTATGCGCCGGAAGCCACTCACGAGCGTGTCGGCCGCGCCGAGCGCGGGCTGAGCACTCATCGCAACCGAACGTAGCACCAGCAGTCAACATCCACCAGCCTTACACCCGACGATTCGCGCTCCAACCCGACCAGCGCTGCACCGAGATCACGATCAGCGCCCCGTCCGGAGGTCGCTCGCGGTACGCCCGGTAGCGCCTCGCGAGCGCCTCAACAGCCGCGGCGCGCAACTCGAGCCGAGAGCCCGGGGTCACAGTCGCCGCCGTTCCGTCTGCGCGCGCCCACCACAGTGCCGACCAGGCCTCGACGTAATCGTCGGCAAGGACGCAGACAGAGGGATTTGCAGCGATATTGTCCAGGCGCCGGAGCGCCACCGTGCGCTTGGGCTTGTGATCGACCGCGGTGACGATCGTCTGCGGATCGAGCAGCGCGAACGTGATCGGGACGAGATGCGGCGCGCCGTCGGCGCCGACCGTCGCCAAACGCGCGACGCGCGCAGACGCGAACCGCTCACGGGCCTCGATGCTGTCCACCACCGTGAGGCTAGCCGCGCGCCGAGATTAAGTAGAACACCGCACGCACGGTGTACCTTGGAGGGATGCGCACACCGATAACGCTGGACCTCCACGTACCGAACTTCAACTACCCAGGCGTCGAACCGGACCAGTTGTTCGACAAGCTCGTCGAGATCGCCCAGACGATCGAGCAGTCGGGCTTCAGCTCGATCTCGCTGATGGACCACCTGCACCAGATCCCTGGCGTCGGACCCCAGGAGAACTGGATGTTCGAGGGCAACACGATGCTCGCCGCGCTGGCCGCGCGCACATCGACCCTCTCGCTCGGGACGCTCGTGGGCGGCGTCACCTACCGCAACCCGGCGCTGCTGGCGAAGATCACCACGACGCTCGACATCATCTCCGGAGGCCGGGCATGGCTCGGTATCGGCGCCGCCTGGTTCGAGGCGGAACATCTCGCCTACGGATTCGAGTTCCCGCCGTTGAAGGAGCGCTTCGAGCGGATGGAGGACGCCCTGCAGATCATGCGGGCGATGTTCACGCAGGAGCGTGCCACGGTCACCGGCACCCATTACCACGTCGACGGCGCCCTCAACAACCCGAAGCCGCTGCGCGGCGACATCCCGATCCTGATCGGCGGCAGCGGTGAGCGAAAGACCCTGCGGATGGTCGCCCAGTACGGCGACGGCTGCAACCTCTTCGGCGACGCCGAGACGGTCCGCCATAAGCTCTCCGTCCTGCAGGAGCACTGCGACCGGCTCGGCCGTGACAGCTCCGAGATCACGAAGACCGGCATGGCGTCCGTGATCGCCGGCAGAACCCATGAGGCTGCGATGGCGAAGGTCGAGAAGTTGAGGCAGGCCGGAATCCCCGAGGACCGACTGAAGATGTCCTGGATCGGTGATGCGGACGAGCTCACAGAAAGAGCGACCGAGCGCCGTGACGCCGGACTCGAGGGTCTGACGATCTCGCTGCCCGACGTCCACGACCCGGAGGTGCTCGAGATCGCCGGCCGAGCCATCGGCCCCGTGTTCGCGGTCGCGACCGTCTGATCCGGACCGGGCGCCACTCGGACGGCTTGAAACGAAGCCGGCGCTACTGCGGTGCGCCGGCGGCGAGCAACGACGCGCCGGTCATCACCTGCGGTTGCTCGAAGCCGAGCAGCTCGAGCACCGTCGGGGCGACATCGGCGAGCACGCCGCGATCGCGCAGGGTGACGCCGGGCACGGTGACGATCAGCGGGACCGGGTTCAGCGAGTGCTGCGTGTTCGGGCTGCCGTCCGGCTCGAGCATGTGGTCGGCGTTGCCGTGATCGGCGGTGATCACGCACGCCCCGCCCGCCTCGTGGACGGCGGCGATCACCTCTGCCAGGCAGGCGTCCACGGTCTCGATCGCCGTCACGGCCGCTGGGATCACGCCCGTATGGCCGACCATGTCGGCGTTGGCGAAGTTGATCACCCCGAACGTCGGATGGTCCTCACGCCACGCGTCGACGAATGCGCGCGCCGCCGCATGGGCGCTCATCTCCGGCTTGAAGTCGTAGGTCGGGACATCGCGCGCCGACGGCACCAGTTCGCGCCGTTCGCCCTTCACCGGCGTCTCCTCGCCGCCGCCGAAGAAGTACGTGACATGCGGGTACTTCTCGGTCTCGGCGACATGCAGCTGACGCGCTCCGTGCGCGGCGATCACCTTCGGCAGGGTCTCGGTCGGATGCTCGGGCGCGAACGCGACCGGATACGGCCAGCCCTCGACGTACTCGGTCATCGTCGCATAGCTGCGCACCGTCCCGGTGCCGCCGCGATCGATCTCACCGAAGCTCGGATCCGCCAGCGCCAGGGTGATCTCACGCATTCGGTCAGGGCGGAAGTTGAACGCGAACACCGCGTCGCCCGGCCGGATTCGCGCCTCCTCGCCGACCAGCACGGGCTTGATGAACTCGTCGGTCTCGCCTCGTTCGTAGGCATCGCGGGCGGCCTGCTCGCCGCTGGCCGCCGTGTGTTCGGCGCGTCCGTGCACGAGCATCTCGTAGGCCAGCTGGATGCGGTCCCAGCGCTTGTCGCGATCCATCGCGTAATAGCGACCGACAACCGAGCCGATCCGCCCGCAACCCGACGCCTGCATCGATTCAGCCGTCTCAGCGAGGAAGCCGGCACCCGAATGCGGAAGTGTGTCGCGCCCGTCGGTGAACGCGTGCAGGACCAGATCGGGGACGCCGAGCTCGGCCCCGAGCGCAATCAGCGCCTGAAGGTGGGTGAAGCCCGAGTGGATGCCGCCGTCCGAGACGAGGCCGATCAGGTGCACGCGCTCGGCGGCGGTGAAGATCTCCCGCAGAACCGGGTTGGCAGCGAGCTCTCCGTTCTGCACCGCCAGGTCGATGCGGGTCAGGTCCTGCATCATCACGGCGCCGGCGCCGAGGTTGAGGTGACCCACCTCGGAGTTGCCCATCTGACCGTCGGGCAGACCGACCGACAGACCGCAGGCCGTCAGCTGGGTGTGCGGAAAGCGCTCCCACAGCTCGTCGAATACGGGGGTGCGCGCCAGGGAGATCGCGTTCCCCGGACTGTCCGGTGCCAGTCCCCATCCGTCGAGCACGACCAGGACGCATGCCGGCACCGGCAGCGACGTGGGCCCCGCAGGCAGCGGGGGCCGTTCGACCGCGCTCATCGCGGGGCCGCCGAGACGATCGCCGCGAACGACTCGGGGTCAAGGCTGGCGCCGCCGACGAGCGCGCCGTCGACATCGGGCAGCGACAGGAGCTCGGCCGCATTCTCGGGCTTGACGCTGCCGCCGTAGAGGACGCGGGTCACCTCGGCCTGCTCCTTGGAGAACCCCGCCACCAGAGCCCGTACGAACGCAACTGCCTCCTGCGCCTGCTCGGGCGTCGCGACGCGACCGGTGCCGATCGCCCAGATCGGCTCGTAGGCGATCACGACCTCGCCGATCCGCTCAACCGGCACCCTGGACAGACCCTCCTGGACCTGGTGGCGGAGCTTGCGCTCGGTGTCGCCCCGCTCGCGCTCATCCTCGGTCTCGCCGACGCACAGCACCGGCACAAATCCGGCTTCCAGCGCAGCCGGTACCTTCAGGGCGAGCGCCTTGTCGGTCTCCCCGAACAGCGTTCGGCGCTCGGAATGTCCGAGCACGACCCCGTGGACCCCGATCTCGGCGAGCATCCCGGGGGCGACCTCGCCGGTGAAAGCACCCTCCTGGGCATGGTGCATCGTCTGGGCATAGACCTGCACACGTGAGCCGCGCGTCGAGTCGACCATCGCCGCCAGCGCCAGAAACGGCGGGCAGATCGCCACATCGACGCCATCGGCGGTTGACACCCGCGGCAGCAGGGCCTGGATGAACTCCTCGGCGGCCGCGATCGTCTTGTACATCTTCCAGTTGCCGGCGATCAGCGGCGTCCTCACGGACACGTCACTCATCTGAGTGCCTCCACACCGGGCAGGGTCTTGCCCTCGATCAGCTCCAGTGCCGCGCCGCCGCCGGTCGACACGTGGGTGACCGCATCGGCGAGGCCGAACTGCGTGATCGCCGCGGCCGAGTCCCCGCCGCCGACCACGGTCGTACCCGGCGCGCCGGCGATCGCCTCTGCTATCGAACGAGTGCCGGCAGCGAATGGCGCCGTCTCGAACGCCCCCATCGGGCCGTTCCAGAAGACGGTGCCCGCCGAGGAGATCGCCTCGCCGTATGCGGCCGCGGTGCGCGGGCCGATGTCAAGTCCGATCATCCCCTCCGGCACGTCGACGCCGCCGAGCGTGGTCGCCACCGCATCAGCCGCCAGCCGGTCGGAGATCACCAGGTCGACGGGCAGCTGCAGCGAAGCGCGGGAGCCCTCCCAGGAGGCGAGCGTCCGCCGCGCCAGCTCGACGTCATCGGCGGCGCACAGCGAGGAACCAACGCTGTGACCCTGCGCCGCCAGGAACGGGAAGCACATCGCGCCTCCGATCAGGATCGCGTCGGCGAGTTCACGGAAGCGGTCGATCACGGCGATCTTGTCGCCGACCTTGGAGCCCCCGAGCACCGCGACCAGCGGCCGCTCGGGATCCTGAAGCAGCGCGGTCAGGGTGCTGACCTCACGCTCCAGCAGGTATCCGGCAACGCTCTGGTCGACCAGATGCGCAACCCCCTCGGTCGAGGAGTGGGCACGGTGCGCCGAGCCGAATGCGTCGTTCACGTAGACGTCCGCCAGCGCCGCGAGCGCCGCCGCCAGCTCGGGATCGTTCTTGGTCTCGCCCTTCTCGTAGCGGACGTTTTCGAGCAGCAGCACCTCGCCGGGCGCCAGGGCGGCGGCGAGCGCCTGTACCTCTGGCCCGACAACCGCCGGCGCACAGGCGACCGGCACGCCGAGCAGCTCCGACAGCCGCTTGCCAACCGGCCGCATCGAGAGCTCGGGCTCACGGTCCTTCGGGCGACCGAGATGGGATACCAGGATCAGGCTGGCACCTCGCCGGCGCAGCTCCTTCAGCGTCGGCAACGCGGCACGGATCCGGGTGTCGTCAGCCACGTCACCGCCGGCCAGTGGCACGTTGAAGTCGACGCGGACGAGCACCCGCTTGCCGTCGAGCTCACCGAGGTCGGAGAGCGTCCTCACAGAATCCTCTGCACGAGGTCGACCACCCGGCTTGAGTAGCCCCACTCGTTGTCGTACCAACTGACGACCTTCAGCATCGTCCCGTCCATCACGGCGGTCAGCCCCGAGTCAAAGATCGACGATGCCGGATTCTTGACGATGTCGCTGGATACGATCGGATCCTCGGTGTAATCGAAGAACGCGCCCATCGCATCCGAGGTGGCGGCCGCCTCCATCGCCTCGTTGACCTCCTGCACGGTCGTCGCGCGCTCGAGCTCCACGGTCAGATCGACGACGCTGCCGGTCGGGACCGGAGCCCGCACGGCGAAGCCGTGAAGCTTGCCGTTCAGCTCGGGGATCACCAGTCCGATCGCCTTCGCAGCGCCGGTCGTCGCGGGGATCAGGTTGACGGCCGCAGCACGGGCGCGGCGAAGGTCCTTGTGCGGCATGTCCTGCAGCCGCTGATCGGCGGTGTAGGCATGGATCGTCGTCATCAGGCCGTGCTTGATCCCGATCGTGTCCTGGATCACCTTCGCTACCGGTCCCAGGCAGTTGGTCGTGCACGACGCGTTCGAGATCACATGATGGTTCGCAGCGTCATAGACCTGATCGAAGTTGACGCCCAGCACGACCGTCACGTCCGGGTTGGTGGCGGGTGCCGAGATCACAACCTTCTTCGCGCCCGCCGCGAGGTGCTTCGCCGCCCCTTCGCGATCGGTGAAGTGCCCCGTCGACTCGATTACGACGTCGACGCCCAGCTCCGACCACGGCAGCGCGGCGGGGTCGCGCTCACCCAGCACCTTGATCTCGTCGCCGTTGACGGTGATCGAGTTCTCGGACACCTCCACATCACCCGGGAACGGGCCGTAGCTCGAGTCGTAGCGGAGCAGATGGGCCATCGTCTTGGGATCGACGATGTCATTGACCGCGACCCACTCGATATCGGCCTGCTGCTCGTATGCAGCGCGCAGGACGTTGCGTCCGATCCTGCCAAAACCGTTGATTCCAACCCGTACCGACACGATTCGCCTCCGGGATCCACTCGCGGCCAAAAAAGCAACACCGGGTTTCCCCGGCTGGCTCCGAAGGCTACCTAAATTCGCGGCTTATCTTCGGGAGGTCGCTTATCGTCGGGACACGACCTCGACGCGGAGACCGTCCGGATCACGGAGATAGGCGGCATACGTTCCGCGCCCGTACTGCGGGCGCTGGCCGGGTGGGCCGTCGTCGGCGCCACCCGCCGCGACTCCCGCACGGTGGGCGGCGTCGACGGCAGCCTTCCCGTTCGCCTGCAGTGCGACGTGCCCATATCCCGGCGCCGGTTCACGACCGCGCACGACGATCCAGAACGCGGGCGTGTTGAGCCCGTAGGCGATCGCATGGTCGGAGTCGAGGATGCGGCGGGCGCCGAGCGCGTGGAATACGGCGTCGTAGAACCGTGACGACCTCGTCAACTCGGACACCTCGAAGCCGATGTGGTCGATCACGCCGGCTTGGAGATGTCGCGGTGGACGACCTCCACCAGGTAGCTCTTCTCGGACCCGTAGCGCTCCGCGAGGTGCTGCGCGATCGCGACCGAGCGGTGATGCCCGCCGGTGCAGCCGATCCCGATCACCAGATGCGCCTTACCCTCGGCAAGGTACTGGGGCAGCAGATAGTCGAGCAGCGGGTGCAGGCGCTCGTAGAAACGGTCGAGCTCGCCGTCACGATTGATGAACTCGACGATCCGCCGATCGGTGCCGGTCAGCGGTCGCAGTTCCTGCTCGTAGTGCGGGTTCGGGAGAAAACGCACGTCGAGCATCAGGTCCGGGTCCCGCACGGTGCCGTACTTGAAACCAAAGCTCTCGAATGTGACCGCAAGGCGCCCGCGCTGGCGCGACGGCAGCATCTCCTCAGCGAGCCGGCGGCGGAGCATCGACGCGGTCAGCCCGGTCGTGTCGATCACCGCGTCCGCCCGGTCGCGCAGCGGCGCCAGCAGCCGCCGCTCACGCGCGATCCCATCCGCAACGCTGCCGGTCGGAGACAGCGGATGGCGGCGGCGGGTCTCCTTGTAGCGAGTCTGGAGGGTCTCCTCCTCGGCCTCCAGAAACAGCACGCGCAGCTTGACGCCGGTGTTCCTGAGGTCGTCCAGCATCGCCGCGAGCCCCTCGAAGTAGCTGCCGCCGCGAGCATCGGAGACGACCGCGGCGTGCTGCACCTTCGAGCCGACGTGCATGAACAGCTCGACCAGCGAGCGGATCATCTCCGATGGCAGGTTGTCGACGCAGAAGTAGCCCTCATCTTCGAACGCCGCCATCGCCGTCGACTTGCCGGCGCCGGAGAAGCCGGTGATCAGGACGAGATCCTTCAGCGCCGGCCCGTCCTTGTCGGAGTCGCTCACGGTCATCTGGGGCGACAGCTTGACGCCTGGAGCGGACACCTCGCGCCGATTGCTCACCCGCGATCAGACGCCGGTCTTGTGCATCTCACGGTGCAGGTCACGTGCGAGCTTGCCTGACAATCCCGGCACGGCCTCTAGCTCCTCGGCGGACGCGGTCAGGATCGCGTCCGGTGAGCCGAAATGGGCGAGCAGCGCCCGCTTGCGCGCCGGCCCGACACCCGGAAGGCCGTCGAGGATCGAGGCGGTCATCGCGGCGTCGCGGCGCTGGCGGTGGTGGGTGATCGCGAACCGGTGCGCCTCGTCACGCAGGCGCTGCAGCAGTTGCAGCTCTGGCGTGTCGTGCGGCAACGCGAGCGGTTCCGCCCGACCGGGGATGAACAGCTCCTCGATCCGCTTGGCGAGCGAGACGACGAGCACGCCGCGCTCACGAAAGCCCCCGAGCGCCCGCAGTCCGGCCGACAGCTGGCCCTTGCCGCCGTCGATCACGACCAGGTTCGGGAGCGCCGCGAAGCTCGGGTCATAGTCGGGGTCGTGCGGCGAGATCTCACGCTGGCGCTCGAACTGCGCCATCCGCCGGCCCAGGATCTCCTCCATCGCAGCGAAGTCGTCGGGTCCGTAGTCGCCCCGGTCACCGGCACCGTCGAACTCGCGCGCGCCGTCGCCGACGAGACGCACCTTGAAGCGCCGATAGTCGGACTTCTTCGGTACCGCGCCCTCGAATACGACCATCGACGCGACCGTGTTGGTACCCATCAGCGTCGAGATGTCGAAGCACTCGATCCTCAGCGGGATCGAATCCAGCCCCAGCGCCAGCTGCAGGCCGTCGAGCGCTTCGACCCGCTGCTGGCGGCGTCGCTCCGAACGGAGCCGTTCCTGGTCGAGCGCGAGCGCCGCGTTGCGCTCCGCCAGCTCCAGGATCCGCCGCTTGTCGCCGCGCTCGGCGGGGCGGATCTCCACCCGCGCGCCGCGCCTCTGTGCGAGCGCCTCGGCGAGCGCCGGCACCGGGCCGAGCTCCTGCTGGACCACGATCAGCGGCGGGATCACCATCGCGGAGGTGTAGTACTGAAGGATGAACGCCTCCGCGACATCGCCCAACTCCGCATCAGCCGCGTTGTCCATGTAGAAGCTCTGGCGATCGGACAGGACGCCGTCGCGGACCTGGAAGACCTGCGCGTTCGCCTCGCCGTCGCCGAGCGCCACCGCGATCGCGTCCAGCGTTCCGACCGTCTCGTTCGCGACGCGCTGGCGCTCAAGCAGCGATCGGACCGCGCGCAGACGGTTGCGCTCGCGCGCGGCGTCCTCGTAGCGCTGCTCGGCGGCCGCCGCGCGCATCGCCTCCTCGAGCTCGCGTTCGATCTCCCGGTAGCGGCCCGACAGGAAGGCGATCACACCGTCGATCCCGCTCCGGTACTGCTCACGGTCCACGTATCCGACGCAGGGCGCCTCGCAGCGCTTGATGAAGTAGTCCAGGCACGGCGAGCCGCTGCGGCGGCCCGGCTCGGCCCCGTCGCAGGTCCGGAACATGAACACCTTGCCGAGCACCTCGAGCGTCGAGCGGACGCGCTTGGCGTTGCTGAACGGCCCGAAGTAGGCCCGATCACGCCGGTGGCGCTCACGCGTGAAGTAGACCCGGGGGAAATCCTCGTCAAGGGAGATCGCGATGTACGGGTAGGACTTGTCGTCGCGCAGGCGGATGTTGAAGCGCGGCTTGTACTGCTTGATGAAGTTCTGCTCCGCCAGCAGCGCCTCGGCCTCGGTTTGGACGACGAGCGCTTCGATGTGGTCGATCATCGGCAGCAGATCCCGACCGGCGCGGGTGCTGGGGTTGGAGAAATGCGATGCGACCCGCTTGCGGATCGAGTTGGCCTTGCCGACGTAGAGCACCTTGCCGCGCTGATTGCGGAACAGGTAAACGCCCGGCTCGTCGGGCAACTCGCGACGGCGCTCAGCGGAGATGATCGACATAGCTCGAGGATAGGACGCGAGCGGCGTCACGACGCGGCCCGCGCCAGGCGCCGGGGCCGTGTCTTCCCCGCTCAGCCCTGCGTCTCCTCGACCGTGATCCGCTCGTCGGGGTTGACGTAGAGGAAGGCCACGGCCGCGACCGCGCCACCCGCGAAGTTGGCGACGATGTAGATCCAGATGTGACTCCACTTGAGCGCCCCGAGGATCGTCGCCCCGAGCGCAACCGCCGGGTTGAAGGCCCCGCCGGAGATGCCACCGACCGCAAATGCCCCGGCCGCAACCGTGAAGCCGATCGCCAGACCGTAGAACGAATTCCCCGCGGTCGCCTTCGCCGTCGCGACGTTGAGGACGACGTAGGCGAGCGCGAACGTGAACAGGAACTCGACGATCAGCTGCTTGCCGACCCCCGGGAGCACCGCCGCGGCGTGATGGCCGACGACAACGCGAGCTACCAGCGCCGCGACGACACCGGCCAACAGCTGCGTGCCGACATACGGCCCGAACTCGCTGGAATCGAGCTTGCCACGGAGCAGCACCGCGGTACTCACAGCGGGGTTGTAGTGCCCGCCCGAGATGTGGCCACCCGCGAACACCATCACCATCAGCACCGAACCGATCGCCAACGGCGCGACCACCGTTCCCGTCGCGCTGATCGCCGTGCAGACGGTGAACACCAGGAAGAACGTCCCGATGAACTCAACCACCAACTTCCGGCTGAGAGGCATTTCAGCTCCTTTCCGTTGGTTCGTTCAATCCGGGTCGCAACAGTATCCGCCGCCGCGGATCACCTTCAGTACTTGCGAGCCGCTCTGAAAACCGTGAACACCGCATAGGCGGCTCCGCCGATCAACACGAGCCACACGACCGTTCCGGCTCCGCCGACCAGCAACCGTGCGCTCGCGCTGAACGTCAGCGTCGCGACACCGACGGCCGCGTAGACGATCCCGCGGCGGCGATCCCCGAGCGAGTACAGCGTCATTCGATGCTCGCGATACATGCGTGAGGCCACCCACGCGATCGCCGCGAGAAATGCCAGCGATGCCGCCTGCAGCGCGACGCTCGAGGCGGTACCCCCTCCCGGGAGGGCTACCACGAGCCCCGCGATCACGAGGATGATCAGCCAGTTGCGGACGTGCTCGTTGATCCTCATATTGGGATTCTGACGCTTGACGGACGTTGACGCTAGGAGGTGACCAGCGATTCCAAGCCTACCGCGGCGGCGTCACCGGCCGTGGCGGGGAGCTCAGCCGGCGCCCGCTCCGCCGCGAACCGGTACCCGATCCCGAAGTGCGTGTGCACGTAGCGCCACGACGGCGACACCCGCTCCAGCTTGGTGCGCAGCTTGCGGACGAATACGTCGACGGAACGGTCGCCCCTCACCATCGTGTAGCCCCAGACGCGCTGGTAGATCTGTTCACGCTCCAGCACGCGCCCGTCGGCGCCAGCGAGCAGCCACAGCAGCTCGTACTCCTTGCGCGACAGGCCGGCCGGCTCGGCGCCCACATAGGCGTCGAACATGTCGGGTCTGATCGCGAGCTCACCGGCGAGCACCGCCTCCTCGTCCTCGGGCAGCTCGCCGGCACGCCGGCGCCGCAGCACCGCCTGGATCCGCGCGACGAGTTCCTCCGGGTGGCACGGCTTGGTGATCCAGTCGTCGGCGCCGGCCCGGAGGCCACGGACCCGCTCGGCGACCGCCACCGGCTCGGAGACGATCAGAATTGCCAGCGCGGGCATCTTCGTCGCGATCCGCTCGACGTAATCAAGGCCGGTCAGCGACGGATTTACGACCACCACGTCGAGCCGCAACGCGGTCAGTTGATCGTGTCCCGGGGCGTACTGAAGCGCCTCGAGCTGCCAACGAAGCGCCGCCAGACGCCGCTCGATCACCGTCAGCAGACCGGAGTCGTTGTCGATCAACGCCACCTTCACCGGCGACGAACCGCTTCGGGGGCCCATGTGTCACTGAGTGTAGAGGCGCCAGAGGACCACCCCATGACCACGAGCTGGCCAGGCGCGGGCGAACCGGCGGGCGCGTCAGGGTATCGGCGGGAAGCTCAACTCGATTACGAGACCACCCTCCGGCGGGGCCGAAGCCTCGAGCTTCGCGTGGTGGGCGGTGGCGATCGCGCTGACGATCGACAGCCCCAGCCCGAGGCCCTGCTGCCCGTTGATTCGCTCCCCGTCAAGGCGCCGGAACGGCTCGAACAGCTCCGGGATTCGCTCAGCGGGCACCGGATCGCCGCTGTTGGAGACGCGCAGATCAGGCCGGCCGGAGACGACGCCGGTTGCGATCTCGACCCAGCCGCCGGCGACGAGGTTGTATGTCACGGCGTTGTCAAGCAGGTTCGCCACGAGGCGCTCGATCAGCGCCCGGTCACCCTGGATCACGGCCGGCTCGATCCGGGTACTGAGCTCGACCCTGTCCTGGGCGGGGTCGCGCAGAGCGACGAGATCGGCGACGATCGCGGCGAGGTCGATACGGTCGCGGGCCTCGATGCCGGCCTGCCCCCGCGCCAGCGTCAGCAGCGCCTCGATCAGCCGCTCCTGCTGCTCACCAGCCGCGAGCACCCGCTCGCAGCACTCCCGCAGCGACTCCACCGATGCCTGCGGATCGGACAGCGCCACTTCGATCAGCGCCCGCTCCAGCGTCACCGGGGTGCGCAACTCGTGCGAGGCGTTGGCGACGAACCGCCGCTGCGACTCGAACGCACGCTGCAGCCGCCCGAGCAGGCCGTCGAAGGTCTGCGCCAGCTCTCCCAGCTCGTCGTCCCGTGCACCGATCGCCAACCGCTCATGCAGGTTGTGCTCGGTGATCTGCCTTGCGCGCGCACTCATCGTTCGCAGTGGTGCGAGCGCCCGGCCGGCGACGATCCAGCCGAGCGCGATCGAGACGAACGCCATGATCACGAGCGCCACCCCCGACTCGGTCAGCAGCGCTGACTGCTGGCTCTGGCGCGCAATCCTGACGTCGACCTGCGCGGCGTGCTGGATCCTGTGCGCGGCGTTCTGCAGCGCCTTGCGCACCGATGGCGGCGGCACTATGTCCTTCCGTGCAGCCTTCAAGTTCCTTTGGAAGAGCTTCGGTTGGCCGAGTAGCGCAGTGACGTTGCCCGGTGGGTCAGCGCTGGGTATGACCGACGGGATCGAACCTGTGAAGCCGCGGAAAACAATTGCCTGCTGCGCCGGCAGCGAGTGCTCGACCAGCCCGTAGGTGATCCCGAGCAGCACCGCGCCGGCCACGAGGAAGCAGGCGCCGTAGAGCAGCGTCAGGCGCAGCCGCAGGGTCATCTTCAGCCGGCGCGGCCGGCGGCGAGGCTCAGATGCGGTAGCCGGCACCGGGCACCGTCTCGATCATCGGCGGATCCCCGAGCTTGCGGCGCAGGCGGCTGATCGTCACCTTGACGACGTTGCTGAACGGATCGGTCGCGTCGTCCCAGGCGCGCTCCAACAGCTGCTCGGGCGAGACGACCGCACCCTGGGCAGAGAGCAGCAGCTCGAGCACGGCGAACTCCTTCGCGCTCAGCTCGAGGCGCTGGTCGGCCCGGGTGACGATCCGCTGTGCAGGGTCCAACCTCAGATCGCCACTCTCGAGCACCGGCGGCAGTGCCGGCTGTGCCCGCCGCGCGAGCGCTCTGATCCGTGCCACCAGCTCGGCGAACGCGAACGGCTTGGGCAGGTAGTCGTCGGCACCGAGGCTCAGCCCGGCGACTCGGTCCTCGATCCCAGCCGAGGCGGTCAGCATCAGCACGCGCGCGCGGCCGTCGCCCGCGGCGAGCTGCTCGCAGACGCGATCGCCGTGCAGGCTCGGCAGATCACGGTCGAGCACGATCACGTCGTAGTCGTATACGGACGCGCGCTCCAGCGCCGCCGACCCGTCGCCGACGACGTCGACGGCCATCCCCTGACGGCGCAGACCGGTCGCGACCGTCTCGGCCAGCTGTTGATGATCTTCTGCGATGAGCACACGCATCTGGCATTGAAGTGTCGCGCCTGCGCGAAGCTCCACCGACAGCATGCCGCGGGCCTGGTTACGCCACGGTTACGAGCGGCTTTCGACGCTAGCTGGCAACCTGCTCCCAGCGCGCGTAGAGTTGCTCGACCGCGCGTTTGGCCTGCTCGTGGCGCGCACCCGCGGCGGCGCTCTTCGCCGGCGTCGCCCAGGCCGCCGGGTCGGCGAGCTCGTCCTCGATCGCCCGCAGCGCCGCCTCCGCCGCCTCGATCTGCTGCTCCAGCTTTGCCTGGCTCATGCCGCCCCCGCCCCCGCCGCCGCCATCGCGTCGGGGCTGCGCGGGCCTGGGCGGATCCTTCGGCGCGGGTGGCTTGGGGCTCACCCGCGCCGCTGCACGCTCCTCACGGACGCGCAGGTACTCCGGCCAGCCTCCCACGTAGCTGTGCAGGGTTCCGTCCTCGAACGCGATCGTCCGTGAGCCGACGGCGTCGAGCAGCGCGCGGTCGTGTGTGACCAGCAGCAGCGAGCCCGCGAATTCCGACAACGCCTGCTCAAGCGCCTCACGGCTCTCGATGTCGAGATGGTTGGTCGGCTCATCGAGGATCAGGACGTTCGCGCCACTGTGCACGAGGATCGCCAGAGACAGCCGCCGGCGCTCGCCGCCCGAGAGACCGTCCAGCGGCTTCTCGGCCTCCTCGCCGGAGAACAGGAAGCGTCCGAGCAGCGCCCGCGCCTTCTGCGGGGTGAGCCTGGTCGCTTGCTGAGCGGCTTCCAGGACCGTACGGGCATTGCCCTTAGAAAGCTCTTCCGAGTGCTGAGAGAGGAAGCCGATCTTGACGTTGTGGCCGGTCAGCAGCTTGCCGGCGTCAAGCTCGCGCAGACCGGCGAGCGTCTCGATCAGGGTCGTCTTGCCGGCGCCGTTGGGTCCCACCAGCGAGACGTGCTCGGCGCGTTCCAACCACAGCTCGGCGTGCGTCAGCAGCAGCTTGTCGCCCGCCGAGATCGACCCGTCGAGCAGCTCGAAGACCACGCGCCCGCTGCGCTCAGGGGGCTTGAAGGCGAACTCCATCGCGGCGCCGTCGCCGGCGCCACGGTTCAGCCGCTCCATCTTCGAGAGCTTCTTTGCGCGGGACTGCGCCTGGCGAGCACGGGTCCCGGCTCGGAACCTGGTCACGAACCGCTCGAGCCGCGCGATCTCGGCCTCCTGACGCTCGACCGCCCGGCCGAGTGCGAGCTCCCGGGCCGCCTTCTCCCTGCGCCAGGCGTGCCAGGTGCCGGCAAAGAACTTCCCGCGCCCCGCCTCCAGCTCAAGCACGGAGGTGCCGACCGCCTCGAGGAACCAGCGGTCGTGCGCGACCAGGACGATCGCGGCGTCAAGTGATCCGAGGTGCTGCTCCAGCCACTCCAGCGACGCGATGTCGAGATGGTTGGTCGGCTCGTCGAGCAGCAGCAGGTCGGGGCCGCCGGCAAGCGCGCGGCCGAGCGACGCGCGCGTCAGCTCGCCGCCCGAGAACGTGCTCAGGTGCCGGTCGAGATCGGCGTCGTCGGCGAAGCCGAGGCCGTGCAGCGTCGCCAGGGCGCGGTCGCGCCACGTGTAGCCACCGGCATGCTCGAGCCGGGCCTGGGCGTCGGCGTAGCGCGAGAGCGTCTGCTCGTCGTGCGCGCCGCCGGCCATCGCCTGTTCCAGCTCGGCCAGTTCGCGCTCGATCGCGACCAGCTCGGCGGCGCCGGACAGCACGTAGTCGCGCAGGCTGAGATTCTGTTCACGCGGTGGCCGCTGATCGTGCAGGGCCACCTTGATCCCCTTCGAGAAAACGAGCTCACCGCCATCGATCGAGGCCTCGCCGGCGAGCATCCGCAGCAGCGTCGTCTTGCCGCTGCCGTTACGACCGGACAGCGTCATCCGGTCGCGGCGCTCGAGCTTGAACGAGATCCCCCGCAACAGCGGCTCGCCGGCGATGTCCTTCGCCAGATCCGATGCGATCACAACTGCCATCTGCGTCCATGGTAGGTGCCGCTACGATCACGGGCATGGGCGAGTCGGACATCGCACCGGAGCCGCCGATCGCGATGCCGCCGGCGCGCACCGTGCAGGTCACGGGCCGAGGCGAGTTCTTCATCCGCGACACCGGCGGCGATGGACCCACGGTGATGCTCCTCCACGGCTGGCTGGTCAGTGCCGACCTGAACTGGTGCGGCGCCTACGGGGCGCTCGCGGAAGCCGGCTACCGGGTGCTGGCGATCGACCACCGCGGCCATGGCCGCGGCCTGCGGCCGCTGGTTCCGTTCAGACTCGTCGACTGCGCCGCCGACGCCGCGGGCGTGCTGCGCACGCTCGATCTGGCACCGGCGATCGTGGTCGGCTACTCGATGGGCGGCGCGATCGGTCAGCTGATCGCCAGAGATCACGCCGACGTCGTCGCCGGGCTGGTTCTGAGCGGCACCGCGCAGCACTTCCAGGGTCGCCGTGAGCGCCGCAGCTGGCAGGCGATGGCGCCGTTCGGACTGGCGCTGTCGGTCGCGCCTGGACGCGTTTGGGGCGCCGGCTTCGCGCGGCTCGGTCTCCCGACCGGAGTCGACAGCGCCGGCGCCTGGCTGAGGTCCGAGTTGCTGCGTAACAGCGCTCTGGATGTGGCGGAGGCCGGCCGCGAGCTGGGCAGGTTCGACTCGCGCCCGTGGTTGAACGACGTCAAGGTCCCCGCCGCGGTGGTCCTGACCTCACGGGACACCGCCGTGCCCCCGCATCGTCAGCAGCAGCTCGCGGATGCGTTGAGCGCGCCCGTGTTCGACGCGCCGATCGACCATATTGAGATCACGACCAGCTGGCGGATCTACAACCCACCGCTGCTGAGCGCGATCGAGTCGGTTGCGGCGGCCGCAGGCGAGGATCGTCCGGCGCCTTCCACGGCCACCGTCAGGTAGGCTTTCGGCCGCGATGCGGCGTGCACGACTGATCGTCTCCCTGGCAACGGCGGCCACTGCGCTGCTCGTGTTCGCCCCTGCCGCCCTCGCGCACGGCGGTGGCGGCCAGGGTTGGTACGGTGAGACCACCGATCAGGCCGTCACCAACGTGATGTTCATCGCGATCGCGTTCTTCCCGACGATCATCATCATCTTCTCGTTGATCCAATGGCGGCTCGAGAAGCGCAAGCATGCACGCATGGATGCCGCCAAGGCTCGCGCTGCGAGCGTCGACTGGCGCGGCGGCTGGTAAAGGCCGGGGCCGGGGCGTTAGGCTAGCCCCATGGCCTACTTCGTAACCGGCGCCACCGGCTTCATCGGGCGCCACCTCGTCGAGTGCCTGTTGCTCCGTGAGGGTGACATCTACGTGCTCGTCCGCAAGGACTCGCAGCCGCGGCTGCAGGCGCTGATCGAAAGCTGGGGGCCGGAGGCCGAGAAGCGGATCAAGCCGGTCATCGGAGATCTGTACGAGCCGCGCCTGGGCGTCAGCGCGCGGAAGGCCGGCGCCATCAAGAGGGTCGGGATCGACCACTTCTTCCATCTGGCCGCGATCTACGACATGAGCGCCGGTGCGGAAGCCAACCAGCTCGCCAACGTCGAGGGCACCCGCCATGCGGTCGAGCTGGCCGAATCGCTCGACGCCGGCTGCCTGCACCACACGTCGTCGATCGCGGTGGCGGGCATGTACAAGGGGCTGTTCCGCGAGGACATGTTCGATGAAGGCCAGAAGCTCGACCATCCATATCACCGGACGAAGTTCGAGGCCGAGCGGATCGTCCGCGCGCAGACCGCCGTGCCGTGGCGCGTCTACCGTCCCTCGATCGTCGTCGGTAACTCCAAGACCGGCGAGATGGACAAGATCGACGGGCCCTACTACTTCTTCACACTGATCAAGATGGCCCGGCACTACCTGCCGGCTTGGTTTCCGCTGGTCGGGCCGGAGCTCGGGTATACCAACATCGTCCCGGTCGACTTCGTCGCCGCCGCGATGGACGAGATCGCACACCAGCCGGGGCTGGACGGCCGGGCGTTCCACCTGACCAACCCGAAGTCCCAACGCTCTGGCGAGCTGCTCAACATCATTGCCAAGGCAGCCCATGCGCCGCAGCTCTCGTTGCGGGTCGATACGCGCCTGCTGGGCGCGCTCCCGAAGGGCGCGTTCTCGATACTGATGGCGCTGCCGCCGGCACGCAGTATCCGTGCCGGGTTGCTCGCCGACGTCGGCATTCCAGTGGAGGTCCTGGGATACGTCGGGCTGACCGCCCGCTTCGACGCCCGCGATGCCGAGCGCGCGCTGGCCGACAGCGGGATCTCGGTCCCCCCTGTCGAGACCTACGCGGACAAGCTCTGGGACTACTGGGAGCGCAACCTCGATCCAGATCTGTTCAAGGACCGCAGTTTCGAGGGCGCCATCAACGGCAAAACCGTGTTGATAACGGGCGCATCGAGTGGGATCGGCAAGGCAGCCGCGCACAAGATCGCACGCGCAGGCGGAGTCGTGATCCTGGTCGCCCGCGGTGTCGAGCAACTGGAGGCGGCGCGTACCGAGATCGAGGCCGCCGGCGGCGTTGCCTACGCGTATCCAGCCGATCTCTCGAGCCTCACGTCGATCGAGGCGCTCTGTGAGCGCGTGCTTGCCGAGCACGACGGCGTTGACGTCATCGTGAACAATGCCGGCCGCTCGATCCGTCGCTCGATAGCGCTCTCCTACGACCGCTTCCACGACTTCGAGCGAACGATCCAACTCAACTATCTCGGCGCGATCAAGCTGATCATGGGCTTCCTTCCGCAGATGCGCGAACGTCGCGCCGGCCATGTGATCAACGTCTCTTCGATCGGCGTTCAGGTCAACCCCCCACGGTTTTCGGCGTATGTGGCGTCGAAGGCGGCACTCGATGCGTGGACGAGAGTTGTCGCCTCGGAGTGCATCGGCGACAACGTCCACTTCACGACGATTCACATGCCGCTGGTGCGCACCCCGATGATCGCTCCCACGAAGATGTACGACAGCTTCCCGACGATCTCATCGGAGGAGGCCGCAGAAATGATCTGCGAAGCGATTCGCACGAGGCCGAAGCAGATCAACACCCGGCTGGGCACGTTCGGCGAGGTCTCCTACGCCCTATTCCCCAAGGCGGTCGATCAGATCCTCTCGACCGCATACAAGGTGTTCCCCGACTCCGCTGCGGCACGGGGTGAAACGGACCCCAACGAGCATGCCTCGACCGAGCAGGTGGCGCTCGCCAATCTGATGAAGGGCGTCCACTGGTGACGATCAGCGGCGGTCGGGAGTAGGTCTCAGACATCTCTTGAGAGCAGAACGCCTTCGCGGATGCCGCCACGTCCGATCACGAGCGGCACACCGAGCAGTTCGGATACGGCATGCAGAATCGTGATCCCGGCCGGCAGTAGCCGCACGCGCTCGATGTCGAGCGCGAACAGGCTCGCAACGTCCGCTGCGCAGGTGTGCGCGAGCAGGTCCAGGGAGCGAACGAACGCGGCCTCATCAAGTACCGGCCCGACCAACCGGTGCAGCGAGGTGGCGCTGCCGCCGACCGCCACCGCGCTATCGATCTGTGGCGGCGCGAGCTCCGCCAGCAGCTCCGCGACGCGGCACCTGGCGGCATCGATGTCGTCCCTCGACGGTGGGTCTGAGAGCAGGAACTCAGCCGCGACATCACCGGAACCGATCGGTAGCGAAACCCACCATTTGACCGTGTCCGGCGGTGCACCGATCACCAGTTCGGAGGACCCTCCACCGACGTCCACCACCGCGAGCGAGGATGGCAACTCAAGCTCGGCGGTCCGCGCGACACCGATGAACGCCAGACGCGCCTCGCGTTCCTCCGACAGGATCTCGACGTTCAGGCCGCCGCAGACGCGTCGGATCTCCTCCACGAGCCGGGCGCCGTTGGCGGCGCGGCGGATCGATGCGGTGGCGACGCAGTCGACCTCGAGCGCCCCGAACCGGCGGGCGCTTTCGAGCTGCGCGGCGACGACGCCGCAGACCTCGTCGATCTTTTCGGAGCCGATCGTCCGATCGCTGCCGAGCGTGCGGCCGATCTGGGTGAATGACCGTTCCTGATGAACCTCGAGCAGTGTCGGCCCGGCGCAATCGGCGACCAGTAGGCGCGTGGTGTTGGAGCCGATGTCGATACACGCGCGCCGCAAGGCTGCCTACGCTACCGCCCAGACGTTCTCGAGCCCAGGTCATTTTGATTTCCGTCACGCACGAGTCAGGGCGCCGCGGCAGCCGGACTGGCATCCTGTGTCGTGATGTCCTTGAGCGCGCGCAGCTGGCACCGCACCAACACCCATGCCCACAGCCGCTATCCGGCAGCCCGCCTGGCTGCGGAGCGGGTTGCGACGGCGTCGATCTGCCTGCCCGCCCGCAACGAGGAGGCGACGATCGGGCCGATCCTCGAGGCACTGATGCCCCTGCTCGAGCAGGGGGTCATCGACCAGGTCGCGGTGCTCGACGACTCGACCGACGAGACGGCCGCGATTGCGCGGGCGCTCGGCGCCGAGGTCCACGAGCAGCGGCGGCTGATGCCGGAGTTCGGACCGGTCCTCGGCAAGGGCGACGCGATGTGGCGCGCGTTACCGATCCTCACGGGTGACGTCGTCTGCTTCCTGGACGCCGATTCCGAGGAGTTCGGGGCGCATTTCGCGTGCGGCATGCTGGGCCCGCTGCTGTGCGAGCAGGGCACCGCGTTCGTCAAGGGGTTCTATCGGCGTCCGTTCAAGTTCGCCGACGTGACGCTGCCCGACGACGGTGGCCGGGTGACCGAACTGACGGCACGCCCGCTGCTGAATCTCTTCTACCCGGAGCTGGCGGCTGTCGAGCAACCACTCGCCGGCGAGGTCGCCGCCTCAAGGCAGCTGTTCGAGCGGCTTCCGTTCGTGACCGGCTACGGAGTCGACATCGCCCTGCTGATCGACGCCTACGAGCTGGTCGGGATCGACGCGATCGCCCAGGTCGACCTCGACGTGCGGCAGAACGCTCACCAGCCGCTGCGTGATCTCGGCCCGATGGCGTACGCGGTGCTGCAGGCGCTCAGCGCCCGTCTGGAACGCGACGGACGGCTGCAGGGACCACTCCCTGACACCTTCCTCGCGCGTGGCGAGCACGGACCGAACGCGGTGCCCGCAGGACTCGTCGAGCGCCCGCCGATCGCCGAGCTGCGCGCGGCCGCCTGACGCGGCTGTTCAGAAGCCACGCCGGCGCCGGCGGATTCCCAGGAGGTATCCGATGACCGCGGCGACCGCGGCTATCTGAGCCCAGTTCCGCGCCGCACGGGCGAGCAGTGCCTCGGTTGCGATCAGCCCCATGTCGGGGATCTCGGCTGGTTCGGAGGCCGGGGCTCGGGCACCGGCAGGCGGCACCCACTCGGCCGCGAGCTCAGGCTGCGATTGCGGCGCCGGCTCGGGCGGCGTGTCAGGTGCGGAGAGCATCGCAGCCAGACGCCCGGCGAACTCGCGCAGCAGCCGATCCGAGATGTCCTGGATCATGCCACCGCGGCCGAACCTCGCGAGGCTGCCGGTGATCTTGTACTCGGTCTGCAGCTCGACGTGGGTGCCGCCGGCCGCCGACTCGGTCAGCTTCGAGACGATCGTCGCGGTCGCACCGCCCTGGCCGCGCTTGACGGTCCCGCTGCCGTGCATCATCGCCCGGTGCGAGGCCTCGTCGATCTCGATCATCTTGAGCTTGCCGGTGTAGGACGTGGACGCCGGCCCGATCTTGACGGTGAACGAGCCCTCGTAGCTGCCATCGTCGCTGCGCCCGGTGACCTCAGCTCCAGGTAGACACGGGGCCACCTGCTCGATGTCGATCAGCGCCGGCCAGACGCGTTCGATCGGAGCGGCCACCTCAAACGACTGTGCGAGTTGCATCACGGATCGCCTCCATATCCTCTCTCGTGTCGACATCCCGTCCCGAGCACAAATCGGAGCACTCGATCAACCGCTGGTCGCCAAGCAACGAACGCGCGCCCTGATCGCCTGCCAGCGACCGCAGCCGCTCGAGCTGCTCGACGCCGAGCACTACCGGATGCCCTGGCTTGCCGCCGTACGCCGCACGGGTCCCTCCGGGCGCATCCAGAAACCTGCGGATCACCTCCGGCGTGATCGACGGGACGTCGCCGAGTGTGACGATCACCCGCTCGCAGCCCTCCAGCGCGAGCGCTCCGCAGCGAAGCGACGCCGACAGCCCATCCTTCCAGTCCTCACACACGTACGGCTCGGCGCGATCGAAGCTGACGCGAGCGAGTAACTCCGGCGCACGGGCTCCGAGCACGACGACGATCCTGGCGAGCTCCCGCACCTGACTCTGCGCCTCGATCGCATGCTCGAGCAGCGGCCGGCCGCCCAGCGGTTCGAGCAGTTTCGGACGATCCCCGAAGCGGGTGCCCTCGCCGGCGGCCAGGATCAGCCCGCAGACCACGGCTTCATGGTGCTTCCAACACCTCTGTCAATCGATTGAGTGACTCAAGGTTATTTCCAGCCAACAGCTCGTCCACGTACGGTATCGATGCCCGCATCCCTCGCGTCAGCGGTTCGAACTCCGGGTGAGCCGCCAATGGGTTGAGCCACACGAGTCGGTGGGAGCTGCGGCGCAGCCGCGCAATCTCAGCGCGGAGCAACTCCGGCTCGCCGCGGTCCCAGCCGTCGGACAGGATCACAACGATCGCGCCGCGCCCAAGTCGCCGCCCGTGGGTTCGGTTCAGCTCCGACAGGGCGCTGCCGATCCTGGTCCCGCCGGCGAGATCATCCACCGCTGCGCTGGCGCGCCGCAACGCGAGGTCGTGGTCACGTCCGCCGAGTTCATGAGTTATCCGCGTCAGTCTTGTGCCGAACGCAAACGCCTCGACACGTCTGCGCGCCGCCACGCAGGCGTGCAGGTACTGCAGCAGCATTCGCGCGTAGGGCGTCATCGACCCTGACACGTCGCAGACCATCACGACCGGCCGCGGGCGCTCGCTCGGTGCACGCCAGCGGCGATGCACCGGCTCGCCGCCGGTGCGCAGCGACTCCCGCATCAGCGACCGGACATCTACCGCGTGCGCGCGTCGAGCGCTCGGGCGCGTACGGCGCGAACGGCGCATCGGACCTCGCCGCGCGAGCGCGAGCATCAGCTCACGCGCGATCATCCGCTCCGCCGGCGTATAGCTGGCGAAGTCCTTGTCCAACAGCAGCTCGACGTCGCTCCATGCGGCGGGCACCGGCGCGCCTTCCTCGGGCTCGGGCGGATCGCCGCCGTCGCGCGGAAATGCCGCGCGCGGCAGCACCGCGCGCTCGATCATTCCGAGCTCCTCGAGATCGTCCGGTTGATCCCACTGCGGCGGAGCCGGCGCGAACACCCGCGTGAACGCCCGGTCGAAGCGCTCAAGGTCCTCACGTCGTGAGCACAGCACGCAGCGAAGCGCGATTCTCGCCTGTTCGGGGTCGGCCGCGTCGACGGCGGCCAGCGCCCGATGCACGCCGAGCAGCTCGCCGACACCGACCCCGGCTCCCTCCAGGCGGATCGCCTCGACGAGCTCGATCAGCCGGTCTGTAATCGCGTCAGACACCGTCGAGCACACCCCGTTCAAGGATGCGCTCTACGTCCTCGTGCACCTTCAGTGCGACGCCCAGCGTCTCCTCGAGGCGGATCTCGGGACCCAGCGCCAGCAGCGCCCGCGCCCAGACAAGCGTCTCCCCCACCCCCGGGAGCTTGTAGAGGTCGCCCTGCTCGCGCAGCAGCGTCACCGCCGTGACCACGCGCGTCGCAATCTGATCGCTCACGCCGGGGATCCTTGCGGCCACGATCTGGCGCTCACGCTCGGCCGATGGGTAGTCGATCCAGTGATACAGGCACCGCCGCTTGAGCGCGTCGTGCAGCTCGCGGGTTCGGTTCGATGTCAGCAACACCAACGGGCGCCGCTGCGCCGAGATCGTGCCCAGCTCGGGAATCGTGATCGCGAAATCCGAAAGGAACTCGAGCAGGAACGCCTCGAACTCATCGTCGGCACGGTCGATCTCGTCGATCAGCAGCACAACCGACTCCGATGACGGTGCCTCGAGCGCCTCCAGCAGTGGCCGGCGCAGCAGGAATCGCGCTGAGAACAGCTCACCCTCATCGACGCCTCCCTCCGCGGCACGCAGCGCGAGCAACTGCCGCGCGTAGTCCCAGTCGTAGACGGCGTGGTGCTGGTCGATGCCCTCGTGACACTGCAATCTGATCAACCGCGAACCGGTCGCAGCCGCAATCGCCCGAGCAACCTCGGTCTTGCCGACACCGGCCTCACCCTCCAACAGCAGCGGCTGCTCAAGCTTGGCGGCGAGTGCCACGACCAGCGCAAGCGGCCGGTCGGCGATGTAGCCCTGCGATGACAGTGCGGCGGCGGCGGCATCGACGGAATCGATCGCGATCGCCGGCGCCGTCGGCGCCACCGACGAATCCATGTTGCTGACAGCCACGATCAAATCATCGCAGGGCCCGCGGGCCAGTGGCTAAGAAGCGGGGCGCTCGGCCAGGACCTGGTACACGGTTGCCCAGTTGGTCTGGAACGCCTGCCGCGCGGAACGGAGGTAGAGCCGCCAGATCCGAACCCGCTCCTCACCGACGATCTGCACTGCCGCGTCGTAGCGCTCCTCGAGCAGCGCGATCCAGCGGCTCAGCGTCTCGATGTAATCCTCGGGAAATGCCTCGAGGTGGCGCGTGGCGAAGCCGGCCCGCTCAAGCGCAAGCTCGAACCTGGAGATCGGGAGCGGGACGCCGTCGGGGAACACGAACCGCTCCGAGAACGGTCCCTCGTCCGGGGTGTCGAAATCCTTCAGCTTCGCGATCCCCTGGCAGACCAGCTTGCCGCCCGGCACGAGCACCCTGGACAGGCACTCGGTGAACAGGTCGATGCGCTCCTCCCCCACCGCCTCGATCATCTCGATCGTTGCGACCGCATCGAAGCGCTCCTCGCCGAGCTCGCGGTAGTCGACGAGCCTGATCTCGACTCGGTCCGCGACTCCCGCCTCCTGCACACGGTGCCGAGCGAGCTCCGCCTGGCGAGTCGAGAGCGTGATGCCGACGACCTTGGCGTGATGGTGGGTGGCGGCGTGGATCGCAAAGCTCCCCCACCCGCAACCCACCTCGAGCACACGCGTGTCCGGCTGCAACTCCAGCTTCCTGCAGACCAGCTCCAGCTTCGCCGCCTGTGCCCCCTCCAGGGTGTCGGCGTCCTCGTCGAAGCGCGCGCAGCTGTAGGTCATCGACGGATCCAGGAACAGCGCGAAGAAGTCGTTGCCGGCGTCGTAGTGGTGGGCAACCGCCGCGCGGTCGCGCGCGAGCGTGTGCCGCTCTCCGCGCAACCGCAGCTCGGCCGCCGGGGCACGTGGCGGGCGGACGATGCCGGTGGCCCGCACCAGTGCCAGGCCGAGTCGCAGCTTGGTGGCGAGATCGATCGGTGGCGGCTCGTAGTTGTCCACCACCAGCAGCGCGGCATCGAGATCGTCGGTGTCGATCAGACCGCTTACATATGCGCGCCCGAGACCGAGCTCGCCGGGCGCGCGCAGCACGTGCGCGAGCGCGCTTGGCGACCTGACGTTGAAGGTCGGCGCCGGGCTCTCCGTGGCCGGCACCTCGGTGCCATCCCAGAAGCGCACCGCGAACGGACGCTCGGGGAGCGCGCGGGTCAACTCCTCACGGAGCGGGGCGGTCTGGCCGAACGCCACGGAGCGTCAGGAGCCGTCTAAGGGCCTGGTCTGCACGTGCGCCGGCGCACGCGTAGCCGGATCGACCCGCACGACGTCCCAGGCGATCCCGAGGCGCTCCATCAAGCCGATCGTCGCCGCCGACGGGTCGATCTGGCGGCGGTTCAGCCCGTGGCGGTAGGAGGTCGGGAAGGCGTGATGGTTGTTGTGCCATGCCTCGCCCCATGTCGGGATCGCAAGCCACGCGAGGTTCCTGGACTCGTCGCCGGTATCGAAGTCCTGCTTACCGAAAAAGTGGCAGAGCGAGTTGACGCTGAAGGTCACATGGTGCACCAGGAAGATCCGGCACGCACCTCCCCAGAGCAGCGCGGTCAGGCCGCCGACGAGGGTGCCGCTGACGGCATAGCCGAACGCGAACGCCACGACCAGGCCCATCACAACCCATACGAAGAACGTGTTGTTGACGAAGTTGATCAGCGGGTCGTTGAGCAGATCCTTGGCGTAGTGCTGCTCATCGGCGACCTCCATGTCGGAGAACACCCAGCCGAGGTGTGCGTGCACAAGCCCCTTGAACGCACCCCTGAAGCCGCTGCTGTAGCCGACGTGAGGGCTGTGCGGATCACCCTCGATGTCGGAGAACTGGTGGTGCTTGCGGTGGGTGGCGACCCAGTCGATCACCGGCCCCTCCGCCGCGGCCGACCCGAGCGCTGCGAAGCCGGCACGGACCCAGCGGTTGCACTTGAAACTCTTGTGTGTCAGCAGGCGGTGAAAGCCGACGGTCACCCCCATCCCGATCGCGACGTACATGACCGCAAGGATCACGATGTCCTGCCAGACGAGCAGATGGTCGGTCCAGCCGAGCACCATCCCGATCACCAGGAGCACCAGCGGCGCACCGGTCACCACGGCGCTGGCGGTGCGATCGATGTTCGGGTTCTCGACCGGTCGCACCCATCCGGTTGCCGGTGCACGCTGACGCTCACGCGACGGCGGACTCAGCGTGGCGGTGCCTTCGGGTAGCTCGGTCCGCGTCGCGGTGGCAGTGGCGGGCTCGGCGGACAAGGCGGCCAATCGTAGCGGTCGCTGCAGCCGGATGGGCGCCGGCGGCGCATTCCGATGGGCGATCACGGCGTAGCCCCACAGCTGCGAGAGCGCCGCCGAGAGCGACCGACGCTCGGTCAAGATCCCGAGCGACCGTCGACCGCGCCGAGGTGCTCTGCGAAGAACGCGAGGATCCGCCGCCACGCGTCCTCGGCCGACGGCTGGTGGTAACCGAGTCCGGCGACGTGCATCAACGGGGTCAGCAGTGGGCCGCCGTTGAGACGATTCAGGAAGCTGTGGCCCGCATCCGGATACTCCTTGACGTCGTGTGGGATGTCCGCTTCGCTGAGCGCCTGTTCGAGCCTTGCGGCGCGCCCTGGCATGCCGCGATCGCGTGCGCCGTAGCTGCCGACGATCGGGCAGGACCCGGCGATCCGCTGATCGAGGTCCCGCGGAACCTCCCCGTAGTTGACGGAGGAGACCGCGAACCCGCGCGGTGCGCACAGCAACGCAAATCCTCCGCCCATACAGAATCCGATGATCCCGATTGCACCGGTGCAGTCTTCGCGCGCCGCCAGGAACGCTCTGGCGGCTTCGATGTCCGCGTAGGCATCGCCGCGACCGGAGCGCGACGCGCGCATCGTCGCGACCACGCACCGCACGCCGCGTCCCGAGTAGAGGTCCGGTGCGAGCGCCAGGTAGCCGGCGGCGGCGAGCAGGTCGGCCTGCTGGCGGATATCGTCGGACAGCCCGAAGGCGTCCTGGATCACGACCACGCCGTGATGCGATCCGGACCCGATCGGCAGCGCGAGATATGCGCCGAGCTCACCCGATCGTGCGTTGAAACGGAGGTTAGGCATCGCCGGCGAACGCGACATCGGCGGATCTCGGTTCGTCGCCGGCAGCCAACGGCCCGGACTCAACCGCAGGTGCCGCTCCCACGCCCCGGCGCAGCTCGACCTGAGGAATCAGCCACGAGGCCAGGAATGCCAGCGCCCCGATCGGCACAGCGATGATGAAGACGGTGTGGATCGACTCGGCATAGGCAGCCGCGATCCCTTCGCGGATCAGCTCTGGGAGACGGTCGAGGATCGCCGGTGTGATGTTCGCGCTCCGCAGCCCATCTGGCAGGCGCGCGTGACCGAGATGGCTTACGAGATTGCCGACCAGCACGTTGGAGAAGATCGCGCCGAAGATCGCCGTGCCGAACGAGCCGCCGATCGATCGGAAGAAGGTCGCCCCCGAGGTGGCCACCCCGAGCTCGCTGTACGGCACCGCGTTTTGCACGATCAGCACGAGCACCTGCATCACGCAGCCGAGCCCGACCCCGAGCACGAACATGTATAGGCCGGCGACCGTCAGGCTCGTGTCAACCGCGAGCAGCGAGAGGAGGTAGAGGCCGATCGTGATCAGCGCGGTTCCGACGATCGGGAAGATCCGGTATCGGCCGGTCTTGCTGATCACGATCCCCGACACTGTGGAGAAGACGATCAGCCCCGCCAGCAGTGGCAGCAGCTGCAGCCCTGAGGCGGTCGGCGTCTCCCCGTGCACGATCTGGAAGAACAGCGGCAGGTACGTGATCGCGCCGAACATCGCGAAGCCGACGATGAACCCGACGAGGCTCGCCACCGAGAAGGCGCGGATCGAGAACAGGTGCAGCGGCAGCACCGGTTCCGCCGCGCGGCGCTCGACGAACACGAACACGACCAGCAGGACGGCACCGATCACACCCAATGAGACGCTCGGTGTCGATCCCCAGCTGAATGTCGTACCGCCAAGACTGGTGAACAGCACCAGGCTGCTCGCGGACGCCGTCAGCACCGCGGCGCCCAGGTAGTCGATCACGTGCGGGATCCGCGTCAGCCGGCCCGGGACCTGACTTGCGATCACGACGAGCGCGACGGCGCCGATCGGCAGATTGATGTAGAAGATCCAGTGCCAGGAGAGCTGCTGAACGAAGATGCCTCCGAGCAGCGGGCCGATCACACTCGCTGCTCCGAACACGGCGCCGAACAGGCCCTGATAGCGACCACGCTCACGCGGTGAGACGACGTCGCCGACGATCGCCTGGGCGCCGACCATCAGGCCCCCGGCGCCGAGCCCCTGTACCGCGCGGAAAGCGATCAGCTCGGTCATCGTGCGACTGAGTCCCGACAGCGCCGAGCCGCACAGGAAGATCACGATCGCGGCCTGGAAGAAACCCTTTCGCCCGTACTGGTCGCCGAGCTTTCCCCAGAGCGGCGTCGACACCGTCGCGGCCAGCAGATACGAGACCACGACCCACGCCAGGTGCGATGCGCCGTGCAGGTCGGCGACGATCGTCGGCAGCGCCGTCGCCACGATCGTCTGGTCAAGCGCCGCCAGGAACATGCCGAGCATCAGCGCACCGATCACCGCCAGCACCTGCCGGTGCCCGAGAGCCACCACCGGCGCCTCACCGTCGAGCGTCGTCGTGGGTGAGCTTGGAGCCGACTCGCTCATCGTCTGATCAGTGTTGCGCATCGCGACGCGCCACGCTCAGGTTCCGGCCGATGGTTGCCGATGATGGCAACGAGACCTTTTAGCTTCGCCTTAGGAGATACCGTTGCCGATGTTCGAATGGTTGCTGTCGCTGCAGGTTCGGTTCGTGCTGTTCTGCTCCCGAAGCCCTCGGGACGAGCGCGGTCAGGGGCTGACCGAATACGCACTGATCCTCGCGCTGATCGCAGTCGTCGCGATTGTGGCCCTGAAGCTTCTCGGGGGGAAGGTCACGAGCGTCATCAACACGATCGCGAGCAGTCTCTAGCGATCGATTCCGATTGCCACCGCCGCCGCGATCAGGTTGGTCGCGACGAATATGAAGATCAGGGTGAGCGGATCGTCAACCGCACCTCCGATCGCGCCACCGGCGGCAAGTGTCATTCCGGTCACGCCGCTGATCGTGCTCATTACCTGCGCACGAACGGCCGCCGGTGCATGGCGCTGACGAAGCGCGATCGTCCCTGAGTAGGCGGGTCCCTCCAGGAACCCTGTCAGCCCGATCAGCAGGATGCCGACCGCGAGCGTCCCGGCCAGGGGCCAGAGCAGCGCCGACAGCCCGAGGATCCCGTACGAGCACCCGACTCGCCGCACCCAACCTGCGGACCGCGTACAGCGGAAAGCCAACGGCGCCAGAGGAGCCGGAAACTGTTGTGATCGGATCTCGGAGAACCTTCGCTCACCGGGCGATCTTGCCGCACACGGACGGCCGCCGGCCGAGCAACCCAGGACGGTCGGCGCATTCCGTGGACCCGAAAGCGAGAATGTCGACGTGGACGCAGAAGCTGACCCAATCGGCCGCGATCCGAGAGCCGAGGAGTCGTTCGAACCGCTCGCCAAGGTGATCGCGGCAGCGCTGTCGTCGCACCGCACGGTCGCCGACGGCACCGACACGGTCGACGACGCGCGCGCCGGCGAGCTGATCGCCGCAGCGGTTCTCGATCGTTTCGCCGTCAGGGCCCGTTCGACAGATCGGGAGCAGCGGCAGCCGAGCCGAGCCGAGCCGGCCGATTCGAGCACGATCCTGGAAATCCGAGACCTGTCGGTGGCGTACGGCACCAAGAAAGCCGTCGACGGTGTCAGTCTGCTGATCGCGCGCGGCGAGATCTTCGGGCTGCTCGGTCCCAATGGCGCCGGTAAGACGAGCACGCTGAGCGCGATCGAGGGCCTGATCAAGCCGCGATCCGGCACGGTGTTCCTCGATGGGATCGACATCCGCCGCCATCCCTCGCAGGCGAAGGCCAAGTTGGGCGTGCAGCTGCAGGCGACCAGCTTTCAGTCGCAGCTCACGATCAGGCAGATCGTGAGATTGTACGCGGGGCTCTACGGCGTCGCGCTGACCGACCAGGAGATCACGGAGAACCTGCAGGAGATCGGGCTCGGGAGCGAGGCTGCCAAGCCGTTCAAGCAGCTCTCCGGCGGGCAACAGCAACGCCTGTCGCTGTATGTCGCGGTCGTTCACGATCCGGCGTTGCTGTTGCTGGATGAGCCGACGGCCGGCCTCGATCCCCAGTCGCGCCGGCAGCTGTGGAGCCGGATCGAGCAGATCCGCCAACAGGGCGGCAGCATTCTGTTGACCACCCATTCGATGGAGGAGGCCGAAGCGGTGTGCGATCGGGTCGCGATCATCGACCATGGAACGCTGCTTACGACCGAGACGCCGAGGAACCTGATCGAGAAGCACAGGGATGACCCGGAGGTCAGAAGGGTCGCGCACGGCGAGGTGACCCTGGAGGACGTGTTCATCGGTCTCACCGGGAGCGAAGTCCGTGAGTGAGCCTCAAGCTGACGCGGGGCCTCCGCTGCAGCTCGTTCTGAGCTCGCTGCTGCGGGCGGATTTCGTCGTGCTGCTGAAGAACCGGCGGTCGCTGGTGATCAGCATCATCCTGCCCGTCTTCATTCTGATCTCGACGAACTCGAGCAAAGCCACGCAGAAGTTTGGCGGCTCACTGTTGATCATCGGGTTGGCGATCGCATACGGGCTTGTTTCAACTTCGATCCTCGGCTACGCGCTGACGGTGGCCAGAGACCGTGATCAGGGCGTCTTCCAACGTCTTCGCGTGACGCCCGCCCCGACCTGGACGATCATGACCTCTCGCCTCACGATGCAGGTGCTCGCGAACCTGGTGATCGCGCTGGTCGTGGTGATCGTCGGCAGCCGGATGCACCACGTCTCGCTCTCCGCCGGCACCTATGGGCTCGTGCTCGTGGTCTCGATCCTCGGCGGCGCCGTATTCCTCAGTATCGGACAGGCGCTCGTCGGGCTCGTGAAATCCGCCGACAGCGTCAATGCCGCCGGGCGGGTGTTGGTGATCGCCCTGATCCTGCTCGGAACGTTGGGTCAGAGCGGCACGCTCGGCAGTACTTGGCAATCGATCGCACAATGGTCACCCGTCGGCGCGGTCATGAATCTCTTTGCCGCAGTTCTCAACCTGTCCGCATGGGATGCCCACGACTCACTCACGCTGCTCGCGTGCGCCGGGTACATCGTCGTGTTCGGCGCCCTCGGTATCCGCTGGTTCCAGTGGGACGCGAGATGACGGCTTCGTGCGCGTAGGCGAAGCTGCAGCGTGGCTGCCAGGTCCCGTTTCTGAGGCGTCAGTCAGTCTCGACGTCAAAGTCCCATTCGGCTAGCCATGGACCACCCGCCGGGGCGTACCGCAGCTTTCCATCGCCAACCGAGACCACGGTGGTCAAACGGAGCGTGAACGGACGCCCAGCCGGCACGAACTTGGGAACCCTGCCGTGGCCGAGGACGCTGACGCGCGGCGCCAGCAGCATTCCCTGCTCATCGGTGATCGAAAACAGGCGCGGTGAGACCGGGATCTTCCCATGGACATCGGCAAAGGTGAGGTCCCATGTCGCTTGGGTATGCAAGTCCGCGGTGCCCTGAACCCGATCCGGCACGTCGGGACCGACGGCCGTCGCCAGCGCACTGCCGTGGGCGAGCCGGAGCTTGACACCGATGCCCTGGATCGCGACCGCAGGATGCGCGGCCGTCGCACTCAGTGTCTGGTTGGCGGGTGGCGCCTGCCTGTCGAGAAGGTAGGCCGGGATACCGCCGTAGCGCGCGTCGTGGCCGCTGACCTGATGCAGCGAGGCCAGCACCTCGCGGTGAATCGCCGCCTCCTGTGCCCGCACGCGGCTTGAGACCTTCGGCGCCGGCGGGCCCGGCACCGAAGCCTGCTTCGAGGCGGTGCGTGCCGCTCCGCATCCAGCCAGCAGACCAGCGACGAGCGTGACCGGCACCAGCACGCGGCGGAGTCTCGGGAACGGCTGTGAGCCGGGCTCGAAAGCCCGGCTCACCTTGTTCGGCACGTGCATATCGATGCTCACGCCTTGCTGTCGCGGCTCCACTTGTGGCCACCACGGTGGCGGCCGCCCCAAGGGGAGCTTGCGCCTCGGGGGTTGTTGAACACATCGGGGCCGAACGGGGCCAGGCCGGGCTGCGCCGCGTAGCCGATGTGGCCGAGACCGTCGAGTCCCGGGGAGGTGCTGGCGACGCCGAACAGATCCTCCATCGTGCGCAGCCAGCTGTAGTGGTTGTAGTAGTCGTAGCTGCTCGTCCCCGGCTTGATGTACGAGCTGATCAGCACGCTGCCGGTGTCGCCACCGCCGTTGGTCTCGCCGGTGGCGGTGAACAGCGGATCGGTCTGGGCGGTATCGGCCGCGAGCATGATGCCGTTGACCGGGCCGGTCGTGAGCACCGGGTTACCGCCCGAGTCGACGAGCTCGAACGAGGCGCTGTAGGCCTCCCCGCCGGCACCGGGGCTGCCGTTGGCGGCGGTCGCGGTGACGGGAACGGCGGTCACCGGGCCGACGAACGAACCCGCCGGGATGCCGCTGCCGCTGACCGCACGACCCTGGTCGTCAGCTTGGATGCCGTTGTTGGCCGGCGTCGGAGGGCTACCGCCCGGGTTGGCGACGGCCGGATCGTCGGTGATCGTGCTCGTGCCAGCCGCCGCGGTCGCGAGCGGGTCGGTGCGCGCCGGGAAGTCCTCGGCCGGCGTTTCTCCGGAGCCAAGCAGGCAGGTGCCGGCAGGCTGAGCCGGAACCGTCTGCGCGACGCAGTCGGACGGACGGTCGATGTAGGCGTTGAAGCCAGGGCCCGGATAGAGCTCATCGCCCTGGGCGTTGGTCTGCAGCGGGACATTCGGGCCCGTCGGCTCGTAGTCCACGCCCTCGCCGAACAGCGTCTCGCCGGCGCTGTCGGAGATCAGCGAACTGGTGTAGTTCGGTGCCTGATCGGTCGAGTCCGCGAAGCTGTTACCGGTGTAGGTGAACGGCGGGAACGCTTCGTCGAAGGTGACATCGATCAGGCCACCGTCCTTGTAGGCCGGCGATGCCTCGATCTCGGGGATCACGTGCTCCAGGAAGAGGTCGGCGGCGTAAAGACCACCGGTGTAGTTGACCGCCGCGTTCGGAGTGTTGGGGTCCGAGAACCCACCCGAGAGGTTGTTGCCGTGACAGACGGCATCGTGACCGTCGGAGCAGTTGTTGGGGCTGATCCAGCTGAACGCCGGCGTCGTCTTGACGCTCTGGAGGTCGTGGTACAGGCCGTCGGTCGGCGAGAACAGATTGGCGATGTGGGCCGCGTTGCAGTCGCCGGACTTCAGGATTGATTCAAACCACGGGAACGGAAAATGCTTGGGCACATACTGGTCGGTCGAGTTGGCCGAGCCCGGGTTTGGCTGGGCCGTGCTCGCTGTCGCCCCCGGAGACGCATACGGCGCCCCGCAGTACTGGGTGCCGGCATCGTGGGTCGGACCTGATGCGTCGGGGTTGCCCAGATCCTGCGCGTATCCCTTCCAGCTCACGCCGGCGCTGTTGAGCTGGTTGAACAGCGTCGGCACCGAGGTGGGATAGACGCAGCCGTTCTGGCCTGGGGCTGCGTTCGGGCCCGCCGCAGAGGTGAGCTGGCCGTAGTTGGGGTTGCTGTAGAGGTTGCCCGAGTAGTCGACCGAGCCGGTGATCGCGTCATAGTCAGGGCAGTCGGACTGCGTGTCGGTCAGCGGCGCCTGGCCCGCGGCCAGAGACAGATAGTTGTCGAGCGAGTCGTGGCCGGTGCCGTAGTAGTTCTTCAGGAGAATCCCCTGCGACGGCAGTGTCTTCCACAGATAGGTGTTGTTGTTCAGGCCGGTGAAGCTGGCGTCGTAGGACTTGTTCTCAAGGATGATCAGCCAGACGTGCCTGATCTTGCCGGGCCGGACGCCGAGACCGTCGAAGTACTCCCGGCCCCTGACGACTTCGTTCCGGCGGATCGCGGAGCGTGCCTGCGCGGGGAGCTTGTCGATCGCCGCCGGCTTCCTGCTGATCCGCGTGGTCCGTGAGCGGGAGTTCGCGCCCGCGGAGGCGGACAGGGCCAGCGGAATGGCAATCGCCAACGTGGCGAGCACGGCAAACGCTCGGGTCCCTAAACGAGAGCGACCGAGGACGGGGCGGAGGCGCATCACGATCCTTTCTTCCTTGTTGTTCGATCAACCCTGGTACTGACGCTGCAGTCTCGAGCGCGATGACGTTGCGGATGTTGTGATTCAGCCGTCCTGGTGTTGCCATTTGGTGAAAGCGCCACCCACCCGCACCTCGGACCTGGCCGTTGGACACGACGTCCGCCGCCGCGCCGGGAAGAGAATTTGGGCAGGGCTCCGCGCGCCTTTGCCGAACACGGAGCCGCACCCCGTAGACGAACAACAGCAGAACCTCGTTCCCGCGATCGGAGGACTGAAATGACCGAGAAGACCGCCCGACCTGTTGCCAAGCCTGCCCCCAAGCGTGCCAGCGCGCGTAAGCCCAGGGCGAAGGCGCGCAAGCCCGCTCACGGTGAGATCGCCGAGCGGGCGTACTTCATCCACCTGGAGGAGGGTGCCGGCGATGAGTTCGGAAATTGGCTGCGTGCGGAGCGTGAACTGAGCGCCGCCTGAGCGATTCGGCAGTCACTCTCTCCGAAAGCGTCTGCCGCGAGCCTCAGCGCCCCGTTCAGCGGTCGTTGAGATCAAGCACCTGAACTGGTGGCTCGATCGGCGTTGAACCGCCGGTCGAGACGATCGCTGTACCGAGCGCGAAGAACTCGATCACATGGCTGCCCCAGCCGTGGCTCTTCTCAGACAGTGAAACGCCGACGATCCCCTCCGCCGCGAGTTCCTGCGCCTCGGTCTGCATCCGTTGCATCGCCAGTTCACGCGCGTCGTAGAGCGCCTGGGTGAAGTTGGGAAGCTCGATGTTCTGCCCCGTCTGCCCGATCGTCTGAAGTGGGCCGCGGCGGCCTACGTGGTAGACGCAGCTGCCCATGACCATGCCGACCGGCCGATGGCCTGTGCGCAGCAACGTCCAGAACTCCTGTCCGGAAAGGTCGCTCTGGAACGGCCTCCCGTCGGCCGTGCGGTGAAGTGCACCTTCGCGATGTTTGACGGCGGTCCCGATTGCGATGAATTCCGCCATGTTCCGACCCCATTCGTATCGGCCGATATCGAGCCGAACACCGACGATGCCGTCGGCACCGAGCTCGTCTGCCTCCTCCTCCATCCTTGTCATCGCGAGATGACGCGCGCTGTACATGGCTTGTGAGAGGACGTCCAGCTCGCGGCTCGTCGTCGGACCGGCGATCTGAAACCCGATGTGGAAGATCGAGCTTCCGACCACCAACCCGACCGGATCGAAACCCGCCTGGGTGACGAGCAGAAACTCGTTGACGCTCAGGTCAGAGGTGTACAGACCGCCGCGATTCTGCTCCAGCCGCGCTCGTCCGGACTCCGGGACCCCCTCCAGCGATCCTGGGTCGTATTCCGTCACAGCTTCCCCATCTGCACGGTCGTTTTCACCGGGGCGACCGGCGGCTCCGTCGCGCTGCGGATCGCCGTGCCCGCCGCGTGCACCGTGATCACCCAGCCCTTTCGTTCGACCTCACCTCGACCCGATACGCGGTAAGGGACACCGAACCGGCTCCGTTGCCACCCCCGACGGTCCCGCGATGCCAGCGAGGACGCCACAGGGAGCTTTTCCCGGCGGACCGAATCGGAAAACTCGACGCCCACGGCGCCCACCCCGCGCGCGTCGGCAAGCTGGTCGACCAGTGTCCTTCTGACGCGCTCACGCGCAGTCTGAAAGCCAAGGCTGAGCTCCGAGAGCTCCTGGTTCAGGGAGGTTGTCCGCAGCCGCCGCAGCCTGGTTGAAATCGGGGGCGCCGCAAACACGACCGCGGTGCCCGCCAGCAGGCCGACCGGCTGATGACCTGCCCCGTGCAGGCGCCAGTAGTCCTGAATCGAGACGTCGGTCAGAGTCGGCGACTCGGCGCCGGACGAGTTCGGGAACCGCACGGCAGTGCCGGTCACGACATACTCGATCGTGTTCTTGCCGAGATCGTGATCGCCGCGCCGCAGGCGAACACCCACGACCGCGTCGGCACCGACCTGGAGCGCCTCCTCGCGAAGGCGATCCAGCGCGCGACGGCGCGCCAGATTCCAGGCGTCGGACAGCACGTCGAGCTCGCACACAACCTCGGCGTACCACCTGTAGTTCTGAACCTGCGGGAACGACGGCTCGGTGTAAGGGTTCTCCAGCGCCTTACCGATCGGCGTTGGCACGTAGGGAGATTGCGGCAACAAGGACCATGCCCGGATCAAGCGCCGGCAGGTATTGCCAGCCCGTTCGGACCACGCTTGCGCCCATCACCTGAGCAAGCGGATGCGGCCCCATCCGCCTCAGCAGCGCAAACTCGTTGACAGACAGCCCGCTGGTGAACAGCGTCGCTCCATCGGCCAGCGCCCGCAGCCGCTGCTCAGCTCCGAGCGGAATGCCACCACCCTCGATTCGTGAGAGCGATTGCGCCTGATCAGCGTCCTCGTCCTCACGGCGCCCAAGGAAACCCACCGTCAGCCCTCGACACAAACGATCTTGAGACCTCCCGTATCCGCGCTTCCGGCCCTGATCGCGCTCACTGCCAAGCGCAACCTACCGCAACGGTCGCAAGCGAATCCCCGTTCGGTTGACAAGTTCCGACGGAGCTCCCTACGATCGGCCGACGATGCGGGGGCGAGCACTACTTGCGGCGGCCCTGGCCGCCCTGACGCTACCGTCGGTTGCGCTGGCGATCACAGCCTCGGTGTATACGCAGACGCCGCCCTCGGGTACGTACAGGTTCTATGGGACCGGGCAGACAGGCAAGGGGTCGCTGACCGTCCACGGAAAAACGGTCTCGAAGATCACCTTCACGCTGCCGATTGGATCCGCCTATCACCAGACCGGCTGCATCGCACCCGTCGGCGCGACCGAGCAATCGACGGTCGATGTCACCGTGAGCGGCAGCTTCAAGCTCGTACTCCAGCACGCCTCGGTCGCCCGCGGTTACCGCTACTGGGTTGTCGGGGGCGTCAGACAGCCTCACCCGAGCAACGATGTCGGGGTGTCCCCGATCCGTGCGAAGTTCACCATCCAGGGACTGATGCCGGTTCGGGGTCAGTTCGGGCTCTTCTTCTCCAACAATGGCGACGGGGTCGAGACAGGCAACCTGTACGCGGACTTCGGCGGGTGTTCCGATCCGGGCGGCTCCTTCGACCACGGGTATCACGGCTAGCCGCCGGTCCTCCACAGTGTCTGATGCTCGCCTAGGAGGCGCGCGCCAGCGACCCCGCGAGGTGATCGATCACCTCGCGCGCGTCATCCTCGATGCCGTGGATGAACGTCGACTTGCGCCGTCTCAGCACGGGCAGTCCCAAAGCGTATAGGCGGGGGCTGTTGACGACCACGCCCCCGTCATGGCGGAGCTGGCCCTTCGCATCGAGGACGGGCACGTCGAGCCAGCGATAGTCGGGCCGAAAGCCGGTGGCCCACACGATCGAGCGGATCTCGCCACTTCGGAGGTCAAGATGCAGCCGCGGCGATCGGGGCACGGGGGTCGGCGCATGGCGCTCCGGGGCGCCGAACTCAGCATCCATGCCCTCGGTCCGGGCCCATTCGTCGAACCCTTCCAGCAGCCGTTGCAGCTTGAGGTCCGCCAGCGAGCAGACGTTGCGCAGGCCGCCGGAGAACAGCGCACGGCCGTCGCGGACGCCCGCCCACCGGCCCACAAGCTCGATGCCGGTCGCTGCCAGCGCGCCCAGATCGAGGGTCACCCGCTCGTCCGTGCCGACGAGCTGCGGCGAGGGCAGCCGCCGCGCCCGGGTGAGATCGTCGACCTCGTCGTACCGCTGGTCCCACACGCCGGAGGCGTCCATCCACCACAGGACATCGCGGCCGCGATACGTTCGCGGCAGTCTGACGTGCTCCCCGACCGAGAGGGTCACCGGCCGGCCCGATCTCATCAGCTCGGCCGCCAGCTGCACGCCCGTCGCCGACGCCCCGACGACGAGCACGCCGCCGTCCGGTAGTTGGTCAGGGTTCCGGTAGTCGATCGGGGTCAGCTGCGCGACCTCACGCGGAACGGCCTCGGCGAACCCGGGCACCACTGGCCGATTGCAGGCACCACTCGCGATCACGACCGAGCGTGACCGGATCTCGCCGCCGCTCGTCGTTATGCGGTAGCCGTGATCGGCGCCCTGCACCGAGATCACGTTCGTGCGCGTTCGAATGGGAGCACGAATGCGCTGCGCGTAACCATCGATCAGCTCGGCGACCTCGGCCGCCGTCATGTAACCGTCGGGATTGGGCCCCTCGTAGCGCAGGCCGGGCAGGCGCGTCAGCCAGTTGGGCGTGAGCAGGCGCAGCGACTCCCAACGCTCAAGGCGCCAGGAGTTCGCCGGCTCGCCGCGCTCCAGTACAACATGGTCGACCGCCTGCTCGGTGAGGAAGTGGCTCGCGGCAAGACCGGCATGGCCGGCACCGATGACGGCCGTTGTGACCTGCTCGGTGGCGCTCAGGCGACCTCGACGCTCACTTCCGTCGGGTTCGCGAGCGCGTCGAACACTGCCGAGCGCTTCTGGGACTGGGCCACCAGCGCCTCGATCTCCTGCTTGGAGGCGTCGGCGTCGATCGTGAACGTGACCTTGACGTCGTTGAAGCCGTTGCGAACGTCGCCGTCAACGCCGAGGATCCCGCGAATGTCGTGATGGCCCTCGACCGTCGACTCGACCGAGCGCAACTGGATCCCGCGATTCTGCGCGACGGACGCCACGCCCGCGGTCAAGCAGCTCGCCAGCCCGACGAGGAGGTACTCGATCGGCGTGATCGCGTTGTCCTCGGCGGCGAATGTCTCCGGGTGGTCGGCGTCGAGTACGGTTTCGGTCTTGTGGCTCTGCTCCTCCCCGAGGCCGAAATAATTCTTGATCGTCGTCGTGCTGTGGACGCCGTTCTGCCACTTGGACGACGCCCGCCACGTGAACTGGGCGGCCTCCGGCGCGCCTTCCAGCACCCCGCGCGCGTCGAGCAGTGCCTGAACGTTGACGCCGTTGTTGACTTCGCTGTCGGTGGTCGCCATTTCGCGCCCTCCTCGAATAGTATAGTTCGTCGATAAGGAATTAAGACAATACCACGCCATCGGGAAAGAGGGAGATGACCGCCGATCGACACGAGCAGGTCCGTGCGTTCGGGTTCGAGACGCGGCAGCTCCACGCCGGGCAGCGACCTGACCCGAACACGGGCGCTCGCGCGGTGCCGATCTTCCAGACGACCAGTTACGTGTTCGAGGACCCGGAATCGGCTGCGGCTTACTTCAACCTGCAGGAGTATGGGAACACGTACTCACGCATCATGAACCCGACGGTCGCCGTGTTCGAAGAGCGAGTTGGGAACCTCGAGGGCGGGGCCGGCGCAGTGGCGTTCGCGAGCGGGATCGCCGCGCAGTCGGCAGTTTTGTTCACGTTGCTTGAGCCGGGCGACCACGTCGTCTCCGCCTCGGCGCTCTACGGTGGATCGGTCAACCAGCTCAAGCACGTGCTGCGGAAGATGAGCGTGGAGCTGACTTGGGTCGATCCCGACGACCCCGACGCGTGGCGCCAGGCGGTCCGCCCGAACACCAAGGCGTTCTTCGGCGAGACGATCGGTAACCCCGGCGGGAATGTGCTGGACATCGAGACGGTGGCCTCGATCGCGCACGAGCACGAACTGCCGCTGATCGTCGACAACACGTTCGCAACGCCGTACCTGTGCCGCCCGATCGAATGGGGCGCCGACATCGTGATTCACTCCGCGACGAAGTTCATCGGCGGTCATGGGACGAGCATCGGCGGCGTGGTTGTCGAGGCCGGCACGTTCAACTGGTCAAATGGACGGTTTCCTGTCGTCGCGGACCCGTCGCCGGCATACCACGGCCTGCAGTTCCACGAGACATTCGGGACCTACGGCTTTTTGATGAAGCTGCGAGCCGAAACACTGCGTGATCTCGGCGCGGCGCTCGCGCCGCTCAACGCGTTCCTGTTCCTGCAGGGACTGGAAACCCTGTCGTTACGGATGGAACGCCACGTCGAGAACGCGCAGGCGGTCGCCGCGTTCCTCGGCTCGCACGACCGAGCATCGAAGATCACATACCCCGGCGTCCCGCAGAGCCCATACAGGCCGCTCGTCGAGAAGTACCTGCCGAGGGGCGCCGGCGCAGTGTTCTCGTTCGACTGTGCCGGTGGACGAAGCGGCGGGCAGGACCTGATCCGCGCGGTGACGCTCTGGTCCCACCTGGCGAACGTCGGTGACGCGAAGAGTCTGATCATCCATCCGGCCAGCACGACGCATCGCCAGCTGAGCGACGCCGAACTGAAGGCGGCGGGTGTCGGGCCGGGAACGATTCGGCTGTCGGTCGGCACCGAGTCGGTCGAGGACCTGATCTGGGACCTGGAGCAGGGGCTCGCGAGCGTGAGATGATCGAGCTAGGGCGTTACCAGGACAGCCTGACGATCCAGCGCCTGCTCCATACCGCGCGCACGATCGCGATCGTGGGGCTGTCCGGGAACGAGCTGCGTCCCAGCAACTTCGTCGGCTTCTACCTCAAGCGGCACGGTTATCGGGTGATCCCGGTCAACCCGCGTGAGCCGGAGATCCTCGGCGAGAAGAGCTACGCGAGCCTCCTGGATGTGCCCGTGCCGGTGGATATCGTGAACGTCTTCCGCGCGCCCGACGCGCTCCCGGCGATCGCCCGGGACGCGGTCGCGATCAACGCCGGCGCGCTCTGGTGCCAGTTCGGTGTGATCAACGAGGAGGGCGCGCGGATCGCCGAAGCAGGCGGCGTGACGGTGATCATGGATCGCTGCTTGAAGGTCGAGCATGCGCGCTACGTCGGCCGGATGCACTGGCTCGGCTTCAACACCGGACGGATCACGTCCGTCCGCACCGGCCTTCAGTAGCCGCCCACCGGCGGCGAGGCGTCAGCCGGCTGTGACAACCAGGTAGGAGACCCTGTAGGTCACGGTCTGGCCGTCCTTGGACGTCGCCTTGACCGTGAATGTCCGCTTGCCGGCCGTCATCGTGTCGAGCGCTCCACCGGCCCGGACCGTCCCCGTGCACTTCGCTATCCCGGGGCCATCCCGACCGTCATGGCAGGCGAAGCGGACCTTTACGCTGGTCCCGACGGGGTACTTCGCGTTCTTGGCCGGCTTCGAGATCGTGATCGTCGGGCGTGCCGCGACGGTGTAGGTGATCCTCGATGTGACGACCGCACCGTCCTCGCTGAAGGCGGTGACGCTGAAGCTGTAACGGCCAGGCACGGCGGCGACGATCGTACGACCGCCCGCCGCGGCGCCGTTCGAGCCCACGCACGCCGCGAGTCCTGGCGCGCCGGCACCATCGGTACAAGAGAAGGCGGTCCGGATTTTCGCGCCTACCGGGTAGACCCTGCGGGATGCGGGGGCCTTGATCGTGGCCCTGGGCGGCCCGACGACGGTGTACTCGAGGCTTGACTGTGAGCTCAGCCCGTCGCCGCTCGTCGCCGTGACCGTGTAGGCGTGCGAGCCAGTTGTCGCGGTGTCGAGGCTGCCGCTTCCCGAGGCGCCGTTCGAATCTGTGCAGGCCGAGATCCCCGGACCGAGCGCAGCGTCCGCGCACGAGAAGGCGCTCGCGACATGCTGGCCGGTCGTGTACACCAAGCCCGGGCCGGGCGCGCTGATCGTCGCTGTCGGGGACGCAAGCGCGAGGACGCCCACCGTGCCGATCTCGTCGTCGGCGATCGCGATCGTCCCGCCCCCCGGGGCGAACGCGATCGCCTCGGATGAGTCGACCGGCGAGTATGGCGAGCCCGAGACAGCGGAGACGCTGGACCCCCCGGATGTCACCGAGAACACCGACACCGTCTTCGGATAGCAGCCGCCGACGACTGCCAGGAGCCCGCCGGCGGAGTCGAAGTCGGCACCGTTCGGGCAGTCCGCGTCAGCCGGGGTCGCGACCGAGGTGAGCGTGCCCGTCGTCGCGTTGACGCTGAACAGATCGATGGTCGTTCCGCAGCTGAGCGGCACAGCGAGCAGATCGCTGTTCGGGCTGAACGCGACCCCGTTTGGACAGGAGTCCGAGCCCGTCAGCGTCGTCTTCAGCGACGTGACCCTGCCGTTCGTGGCGTTGACCGTGAACAGCTGCACTCCGTCGGTGCTGTCGTCACAGTTGTTGCCGACCGCGAGCAGCGCCCCATTCGGGCTGTACTGCACTGACGACGGGCAATGTCCGGCGGTCGAGACGGCCGACCCATCGGCTTCGAGCGTCATCGCGTTCCGATCGACCGTGTAGATCTGGACGGCGCTCGTGCCGTCCATGCAGTTCCGGGCGACCGCGATCGAGTTCCCGTTCGGGTTGAACGCAACCGACTCGGCACAACTCCCGAGGATTCCCGTCCACGCCGACAGCGTGCCGTTCGCTTGGTCGACGGAGTAGATGACGATGTCGCCGCTGTGCTCCACCGACGCGAGCAGGTCGCCGGTCGGGCTCCACGCGATGTTCTCGACGTCCGACGTAGCGTCGGTCTGAGTGCCTTCCTCGGTCAGGGCGCCGGTGGCACGCGTCACGCCGAAGATCGCGATGCCCGGGGTGAACGTGTCACCCACCGCCAGCAGCTGGCCGTTCGGGCTGTAGGCCACCGAGCTGGGGGCGACACCTTGCATGACGTCGATGTTGAACGGCGAGCCCGGCACCGGCGTGAACGCCGGGGCTGCGGCGGAGGCCATCGGCACGAACGCCAGCAGGCAGACGACGATCGCGAGCAGCGCGACGGGCAGGTGTCTGATGTACGAAGCGTCCATCAGCTGTTGCCCTGCTTGTTCGTCGGAGCCGCCTTGACCGTGATCGTGAACTGCTGCGACACGGTGCCGTGGCCACGGGCCGATGCCGTCACTCTTATGACATACCGGCCTTCGCTCCCCTTGGCGGGTGTGCCGGAGATCCTCACGACACCGTCGGCGGCGGCCGTCAGCAGCATCCCCTTCGGCGGGCGACCGCTCGTCTGCACGCTCGGAACCGGGAAGCCCGTGGCGGTGAACGTGACATGCCCAGCATGCCCGGCCGTGAACGTCGTTGTCTTCGGACCGAGCACCGAGATCGCCTCATCGACGATCACCGTCAGGGTCTGTGAGGCTCCGGAGCCGACGCCGTTGGCCGCGGTCAACGTGACCTTGTAGAGGCCGCCGGCGTTCGTCGCCGGTAGGCCGGCGATGATCGCCGTCCCGTTCTCCGGGTCAGCTTTGAACCCAACGCCTGTGGGCAGGTGACCTGCCTGCGTGATCGTCGGCCTGGGGTACCCGGTCGCTTCGATCTGCAGGCTCCCAGACCCCCCAGTCCTGAGCGCGAGCGTGGACGGACTGGTGAACGCGGGCGCCTCCTTCACCGTCAGCACGAACGACTGGGTGGCGTTCGGCGGCACGCCGTCGGCAGCGGTCAGGGTGAGGTCGTAGACGCCGCCGCTCCCAGCGGCCGGTGTGCCGCCGAGGGTGGCCGTGCCGTCGCCGTTGTCGGTGAACGTGATGCCGTTCGGGACCTGCCCGGACGCTTCGATCGAGATCGTCAGGTACTTGCCCCCCGACGTCGTCACCGTGAAGCTCGCAACGGTCCCGACCACGAACGTCGCCGAGCCGCCGCTTGTGATCGTCGGAGCCGTGCCGAACTGGTTCGGACCGTAGGCGTCGGCGGCTGACACGGTCAGCGACGACATGTCGAACGAGGCGATGATCGGGACGGCGAATGCGGTGCCGGCGACGATCCGCCGGATCAGATCCCGACGGTTGATCCCCGGGCCGGCGAGCGCTTCGTCGTTGCATGGCTCCCCAGTCACTGGAGAAATCGTATCCGTATCCTTGGACGGCGTGAGCGTCGGTCACGCCGGCACCGAGTATCCCCGCAAAGCCGAGACGATCGAGATCGACGAGGCCGCCGACGGGTACGTCGTCTACGACCGGGCGCTCGACCGCGTGCACTACCTCAACCACACGGCTGTGCTCGTGCTCGAGCTCTGCACCGGCGAGAACGACGCGGCAGCGATCGCCGCATTTATGGCAGCGGCGTATCGAGCTCCGCGAGCCGCCGACGATCGAGGTCGACGCCTGTCTCGAGCGCCTGCGGCGCGAGGGCCTCGTGAGCTAGTGGAGGGAACCGAGCTCGCGCCCACCGTGCTCGTGCTGACCCCGGTCAAACAGGCCGCGGCGCACCTTGACCGCTACTTTTCGCTGCTCGCCGGCCTCGACTATCCCGCCGAGCGGATCAGCCTCGGCATGCTCGAGGGCGACAGCACGGATAACTCCTACGAACTGCTGCAGGCACGGAGGCCCACGCTCAATCGCAGCTACCGTCGTGTGACGCTCGCGCGTTGGAACTCCGGCTTTCAGCTTCCGCCCGGCGCGCCGCGCTGGGCAGCTCCACTCCAGCTTCCACGGCGCGTTGTCCTTGCCCGGGCCCGCAACCGGCTGCTGAGCGCGGCGTTACGCGACGAGGACTGGGTGCTGTGGCTCGACGTCGACCTGGCCGGCTACCCGCCCGATGTGCTCTCAAGGCTCCTGGCGACGAACCGCGACATCGTCACCCCGCACTGCGTGGTCACACCCGGCGGACGATCGTTCGACTGGAACGCCTGGCGAGATCAGGGCCGCGTGAGGCTGGATGCGCTGCGCGGCGATCGAGAGCTGGTCCGGCTCGACGCCGTGGGCGCGACGATGCTGCTGGTCAGAGCGGACGTGCACCGCGAGGGACTCGTCTTCCCGGCATACCTTTACGGGCGACAGAGCCCGTTCGCACGCGATCCCAGCCCCTACGACGATGCCGGCGTCGGCGAGGTCGAGAGCGAGGGGCTCGGCCTGATGGCCAAGGACATGGGCTACGAGTGCTGGGGCATGCCGGACCTCGAGATCGTCCACCGCAATGAGTGAGCCGGCGTCTGGGAGGGCGCTGTTGGCGGTGCCGGTGATGCCCGCCGTCGCCGGTAACGGGCTCGCCATGCGCGCAGGGTTGTTGCTCGAGGGTCTCGCTCGCCGGTTCGCGGTGGACGTCCTCGTCGTGCCCGTGTTCGGCGTTCCAGCGCGACCCGATTCACACGTCGCCGAGATCGCGTCGCGGATCGAGGTGCTGAGCACGCCGGCCGAGCGTGTGGATCCCGTCAGCGAGCTGAGCCGGCATCTGCGCACGGCCGCGGGCCGTCGCCGCGCCGAGGCGCTGCACCCACTGCCCGCGCTCTGCGCTGCGGCGAGCACGTCAGCCGCCGGTGAGCTCGCCCGGCGGGCGAAAGGTGCCGCTGTGGTGTTGGTGATGCGCTCCTACCTCGCGCCGCTCCTCGACGAACTCCTCGATCGTCCCGACCGTCCGGTCGTCGTGCTCGATCTCGACGATGTCGAGTCCGAGAGCCAGCGCGCGCTCGGTCACGGCGAGGAGGCGGTTCGCTTCGCACGCCTCGAGCGTCACTACCTGCCGCTCGTTGATCTGGCGCTGACATGCACGGCGGGCGATGCCGCGCTGCTCTCGGCTCGCCACCGGAAGGTGCGATCTGCGGTTCTTCCCAATGCGGTGCGCCCTCCGTGCGATGTGCAGCTCGGTCCGGTTTGCCACGACCTCCTGTTCGTCGGCACGATGAGCTACGCGCCGAACGCGGAGGCGGCGCGCTGGCTGGTCGGGGAGGTGCTCCCGCTTCTGGGGGATGTGCGCGTCGCGATCGTCGGCGCCCGGCCGCCCGAGGATGTCCGAGCGTTGGCGCGCAACGATCACGTGACGGTCGCCGCGGACGTCGATGACCTGTCCCCGTGGTACGCGTCCGCCCACGTCGCGGCTGTTCCGGTGCTCCACGGCGGCGGCAGCGCGATCAAGCTGATCGAGGCGTTCGCCCACGGGCGCGCCGTGGTCTCGACCTCGACCGGGGCACGTGGGCTGCCGTGGCCGGGCGCGCCCGCGCCCGCTGAGACCGCCGATACGCCAAAGCTGTTCGCGGCCGCCTGCCGTGCGCTGCTCGACGACCCGGAACGAGCGAGCCAGCTGGGGGAACGGGGACGCTCGCTCGTGTTCGAGCATGCGTCGGTCGACCGCGTCGCGGCACGGCTGGTCTCGCTGATCGATGCGCTCAGCGCTCGATCCGGCGTTCGCGTGAGGTCGACGACCCCGCTGCTCAGCGCGGCGCTGATCGTCCGCGACGAGGAGGCCGTGCTCGCCGAGTGTCTTGAGTCGCTGCAGGGCCTCGCCGATGAGATCGTCGTCGTTGACACCGGCTCTCTCGACGCGTCGGTCGAGATCGCCCGCGCCTACGGCGCTGAGATCCTCCATATGCAGTGGCAGGACGACTTCTCCGCTGCGCGGAACGTCGGGCTCGACCGGCTCCGCGGGCAGTGGGTGCTGTATATCGATGCCGATGAACGGGTCCGGCCGCTGGCCCGGGAGCGACTGGAGTCGCGTCTGGCAGACGACCGAGTGCTCGGTCTGCGCGTGTTGCTGCGCCCGGTCCTCGGCTCCACCCCCTACTACGAATATCGCCTCTGGCGCAACGATCCCCGGATCCGCTTCCGGGGCGTCATGCACGAACGTGTCGTCGACGCGATCCACGTGATCGCGGCCCGGGACGGCCTGCAGGTGGAGGACTGGCCAGAGCTCGAGCTTGACCACGTTGGATATGAGGGCGACCAACTCCACAAGCACGTTCGCAACCTGCCGCTGCTCGAACAGCAGCTGCGGCTGGAGCCGGACAACGTCTTCAACTGGCGCCACCTGTACCGAGTGCTGTCGGCTCTGGGCCGTGAGGCCGAGGCCGAGTCCGCCCTCGAGCGCGCAGTCGCGATCACCCGGGCGCAGCAGCCCCCGACCGTCGACGGAAGTCTCGCCTGGGCTGACCTCACGCGTCTGCGTCACGAGCGCGGCGCCGACGTCACCGAGCTGCTGGCCGAAGCGCGGACGCGCTGGCCGGAGCAGTGGCTGCTGCGGTTCATCGAGGGATTGGTCGCACTGGAGGGGAACCGTCTCGCCGACGCCGAAGCCTGCTTTCGAGCGCTGATCGAGGTCGACGTCGACGCACTGCCCGATTCCGGCGTCGGGTATGACGAGCGCATCTTCGGCGCCCACGCACTCTCCTCGCTCGGCCTCACGCTGTTCCGCGCCGGGCGCTACGCCGAGGCGGCGGCGGCATACGCGGCGGCGGAGCAAAGCGATCCCGCCGAACCGGAGTACCGGGTCAAGCGGATGCTCTCCGAGGTGCGGGCTGGGCGCAGTCCCTAGGAATCGCTGTCCCCTCTGGCGTTGCCTGTTCGTCTGGAGGATGATCAACTATCCCCAAAGGAGGCGGGTATGAAGTACGCACTGCTGATCTACCCCAAGCCGGGCAGCCACGAGGCGCTCGGAGAGGACGAGGCCAAGTCGGTGTCCGCCGAGTATTACGCGCTCCGCGAGGACTCGCGTTGCCTCGGTGGCGGCCACCTGCAGGCCGGCGAGACGGCGACCACGGTTCGCGACGCCGGCGGTCAGGCCCTGATCACCGACGGTCCTTTCGCCGATACCAAGGAGGTGCTCGGCGGCTATTACGTGTTCGAGGCCTCCAACCTCGACGAGGTGCTGGAGCTCGCGCAGCGGATTCCGACCGTGCGGCTCGGCGGCGCGGTCGAGGTACGCCCGCTCGTTGAGATCCCGGTGGAGACGGCGCACTGATCGAGCAGGTCTTCCGGCGTGAGTGGGGCCGCGTATTGGCGTCCCTGGTCGGCTTCCTCGGGGACATGGATCTGGCCGAGGAGGCCGCCCAGGAGGCGTTTGCGATCGCGGCCGAGCGGTGGCCCCGTGAGGGGTCTCCGCAGCACCCGGTGGCCTGGCTGGTGGCCACCGGGCGCAACCGCGCGATCGACCGTATCCGACGCGAGCGTACGCTCCACGACAAGAAGCGGCTGCTGGAGGCTGTTCAGCCGGTGGCGACGATGGACGAGCTAGATCTCGACGACAGCACGATCCCGGACGAGCGGCTCGAGCTGATCTTCATGTGCTGCCATCCGGCGCTGGCGGTCGAAGCGCAGGTGGCGTTGACGCTGCGCGCGCTCGGAGGACTCACGACAGAGGAGATCGCTCGTGCCTTCCTGGTCACCGAGGAGACGATGAAACGCCGGCTCTCGCGAGCCAAAGCGAAGATCAAGGCGACCGCGATTCCCTTCACGGTGCCCGCTGACCGGCTGCTGCCGGACCGCCTGGCAGCGGTGCTGGCGGTCGTCTACCTGATTTTCAATCAGGGCTACACCGACCGCGGAGATCTCGCCACCGAGGCGATCCGGCTGGGGCGGCTGCTGGCCGAGCTGATGGCAGACGAGTCAGAGGTCTACGGGCTGCTCGCTCTGATGCTGCTTCACGATTCGCGCCGCGACGCACGGGTTCTCGACGGCCAGCTGGTCCCGCTGGCGGAGCAGGACCGTTCCCGCCACGACCCGGCGAAGATCGAGGCGGGCCGCGCTGCACTGCTGCGAGCGCTCGCACTGGCGCCGGCCGCCGGGCCCTACGTGCTGCAGGCGGGGATCGCCTCGCTCCAAACCGAGGAGGAGATCGACTGGAACGATGTCGCGGTGCTCTACGAGCAGCTCGAGCGGCTGACCAGCTCGCCGGTGGTGGCTCTGAACCGTGCGGTGGCGATCGCCGAGGCCGGCGCGCCGGAGCGAGCGCTCGAGCTCGTCGATTCGCTCGAGCTCGGCGATTACCGCTACCTGCATTCGACTCGGGCAGAACTGCTGCGCCGTCTGGGCCGCCAGGAAGAGGCGCGGGCCGCCTTCGAGCAAGCCCTGCGGCTAGCCGCAAGCGACCCAGAACGCCGGTTCCTCGTCCACCGGCTCGCGGGGCTCTGACCACCCCGTCTCTGGATCGCGGGGTGCGCCGGTCCGGTTTGACGGCCGGGGCCGGTGCTGCTGCTAGCCCGGCGTGGCCGCGAGCAGCTTTGCGCGGAAGCTGACAGCGCCGGTCGTGCAGCCTTCGCCGCTCGCGGTGAGGCTGCCGGTGATCAGCTTCTGGCTGGCCACCGTGCCCTTGATCTTGAGCTTCAGTTTGCCCATCTCGGAGCTCCCGAGGAAGGTCAGGTTCGTCTTCGTCTCCGAAACAGCGAACGTGTACTTGCCGTCCGACAGCTTGAGCGTCGTCGCTGGGAACGGGAACTCGACATATGGCGCTCCCGTGGAGAAATGCGGCGTCTTGGGACATGCGAGGAAGCCGCCGCTCTTGGCGACCCCGAGCACCGGCTTTCCGGACGCGATCTTCTTCGGGTTGCTGCTGATCACGAACGCGATCGACAGCTTGCCCTTGCCGAGGGTGACGCCGTCGGAGTACGACCTCCCTGCGATCGGCAGCGCCGCCGCGCCCAGTGCGACGCCCGCCAACCCGATTGCCAACCCGATACCTGCGATCCCCGCGATGCGTATGCCCTTAGCTGACACGGCTCAGCTCCCTTGCTTTGACTGACGGCTGTTCGGAGGCGATCCTAACGCGGCTCAGCCGTGGATGGCGCTGATCTTTAGCCGGAGATGATCGGGCACCAGTGGCGCTTTCGGAGCGACGCGAGCACGGTTGCTCGTACGCATGCGCTGGAGAAGCAGCTCAGTAGGGGAGTTCGAGACCGCGAGCCGGCTTGAACGTCCGCTTCTCCGGATACACACAGATGTCTCCGGGAATCAGGTCGCCGATCGTCACGAGCTGCATTCCATCTGGGCCGACCTCGATACGGTGGCCGACGCCCCCATTCTCCCGGCACAGCCAGAACGACCCCGGCCGCAGCGGGTGCGCATCGTCGCCCAAGCGGGCGATCCCGCTGCCGCCTCGCACGAACCACGCCTCCTCGCGCGCCGAGTGAAAGTGCAGATCGGTGTTATGCGTATCGGACGGCATCTCATCCTGCGCGAGCACGAGCTTGTCCGAGCCCATGTCACGCACGTCGCGTGTGGCGTAGGCGAGGCGACCGTCTCGCCCTTCGTGCAGCGGGAGCTCCGACAGGTTGCGGATCGTCGGCGATCGCTCTCGACTCGGTGCGGGCAGCTCGAGCGGACCGAGCTCAGCATCGGCAACGAAGGGATGCGAACTCTCCGCCGGCGACCAGCCTGGACCGAGCCAGAACTGCCCGGTGCGCGGCAGATAGGTGATGTTCGTCCTGGATCCCTCCGCAACCACGAGCACCTTCAGGCCCTGATCGCCGGCGATCAGGGTATGCGCGTCCCCATTCGCCGGATGCCAAAGCAAGTCGTCGACACCGATCCGGTAGGTGCGGACGTCCTCCGGGCCGGAAGTCTGATAGCTCAGCCCTCCGCCCGCCAGGACGAGGAAGATCTCGTCCTCGTCCGCGTGGCTGTGCGGAGGTGTCGAGCGCCTACCGGGATCGATCTCGATCACAGCGGCGCCCAGCCGCTTGGCGCCGGACGCCGGCCCCAGCCGACGGCGCGCCGCACCAATCTCACCGTAGTCCCAGCGCCCCGCCGGAACGTCATCGAGATGGATCGGGAGACCGTCAGGCATAGTAGAAGCATGCCATTACTACGCAACGAGAGCGAGCGCAGCGTACCCGCGCGTTCGGCGAGCTGTCCGAACCGGATGAATCCCGGCGACCCATCGACCGCGCGGGCGTAATGGGCGACCACCTCATCGTCCTGCACTCTGCGGTGCGGACCTGCGTGGGCTATAACCGCCATGACGCTCCCTCGATTTTGTTGGACGGCTCGTCGATGGCGCGCGACACAGAGCACGGTCGCGCGATCACCGCGCAGCTCACGCGCCGCCACGGGACACTTGAGGAGGCGATCGCTGCGGCGGTCTTTGCGCTCGGAGCCGCGGGGCTGTCGAAGGGCATCTGCCGCCAGGCGCGGGCAGCGTGCGAGGACTACTTCTACAGCCGGCTCGGCCTGACGCCGAGCAACGAGTTGGGGGGACCGGAACAGATCGTCGAGACGCTCGAGCTGATGCCCGAGCCGATGTACGGGGCATTGGAGAACGTCGTCGGTCTAGTCGTGGACGGGGACTACGAGGAGCTGCGCGTTATGTCGGGCGATCGGCTCAGAGTCGAGGACCTGCGCCGTCGCGTCGAGGACGACTGCCCCGAGTCGCTGGTGCTACCGCCGCGCGAGGTCTACCGGGTCGAGGCGATCACCAAGTCCGACGATCCGGAGCTACCGGGCTGGGCCTACTTCCTCGACCTATGGACCGAGACCGGCCCGGCCCGCCTGCACATCGAGGGCGAGCTCGAGGAATCGGGCGAGCGGTTCACCGCGACGCTGAACGACATCCTGCCCTGATCCGCCGCCGCGCAACAAGCGGGCGATTGCCTGGCCGTTAAGCGCGGAAAGCCCACCCTTGGGTGGACTCTCGGCCATCAGAAGATCCGGCTGCTTTCGCGGGAAGGGGACGTTCAGTTGAAGGTCTCGCCCTCTGGTTGCCATCGCTATCTGACTCTGTCAGCGTAGCGCACACGCCGGCCAGAATCGCCGTGGCCCCGCATCGATCCCATTTTCTCGTCGCCCACAGGGAACTCGTGCGACGATCACGGTCATGCCGATCGCGCTGATGCTCGCGACGCTGACAGACCGCCGTGACTTCGGCGAGGACTGGCTGCTCGAGCGCAAGTTCGATGGTGAGCGCTGCGTCGCTCGCAGAGATGGCGGCGAGGTGCGACTTGCGTCGCGTACGGACAAGGACCTCACCGGCACCTACCCCGAGGTCCGGAGCGCACTGGAGCGACAGCGTCACCGCCGGCTCGTGCTCGACGGCGAGGTGGTCGCGTTCGCCGGGGAGCAGACGTCGTTCAGCCGGCTCCAACAACGCCTCGGGGTCACGAACCCCTCGTCGGCGCGTGTGGCCGCGAACCCGGTCGTGTACTGCGTGTTTGACCTGCTCGAGCTCGACGGAGACGACCTCAGAGATCTGCCGCTGCTCGAGCGCCGCGCGAGGCTCACGGCTGCAATCCGGCCAAGCACGGCGTTGCAGCTCAGCGAAGCATGGCGTGAGGACTCGCAGAAGCGGTTCGCGCAGGCGTGCGATGCGGGTTGGGAAGGCCTGATCGCCAAACGGGCGGCTGCACCCTACGTCGCTGGCCGCTCACGGGACTGGCTGAAGCTCAAATGCGTCTGGGAGCAGGAGTTCGTGATCGGCGGATACACAGATCCGTCCGGCAGTCGGACCGACTTCGGCGCGCTGCTCGTCGGGTATTACCAGGACGGCAGACTCAGTTACGCGGGCAAGGTCGGAACCGGCTACAAGGCGGCGACGCTCCGCGAACTCGGCGCGCGGCTGCGCAAACTCCAGACGTCCGAGTCGCCGTTCGTCGATGCACGCCCGATCCCCAAGGGCACGCACTGGACTCGCCCCGAACTGGTGGCCCAGATCGGGTTCGCCGAGTGGACCAACGACGGTCGCCTGCGTCAGCCGCGCTTCCTCGGGCTGCGCGACGACAAACGCGGGATCGAAGTCGTCCGGGAACGACCCGGTTGAACGAAGCCCTCTACCGCCGCGGGGAGTTCGCAGATCGGTTCGAACACGTCCTAGGCGTTCAGGATCGCGGCCGTTACGCGCCGTGGCGCCTCGAGCATCGGCCAGTGGCCAACGTCGGACAGGGCGGTGAACGGCGCTGATGGCAGGCGCTCGGTTATCCGTTGCGCCATGTGCGCACCGGAGACCGGGTCGAGCATCCCCCAGACGAACGCCAGCGGCACGTCGGTCCGCTCGAGCGCACCAACCCAGCGCGCCTCGTTGCGCTTACGATCGGTCATGTAGCGGATCAGCAGATAGAGATTGCGATAGCCGTGATCGCGGCGCAGCGAACGCCAGATCTGCTCGCTGTCGTGGGTCGCGTCATAGCCCGCAGCGAACGTCGGCTTCAGTGCCTGGACGATCAGCTCCTCGTTGAGAATCGCGCTCAACTGCGGGCCCTGCTCTGGGTCGAGCAGCGCCGTCTGCGCGGGCTCGGGGCGGTGCAGGTCTGGATACAGGCCGCCGTTGAGCAGGTGGACGCGATCGATCACTGTGCTCAACCTGCGTTCGGCACGGCGCGCGAGCAGTTCCTGGACGACCGACACGGCGTAGTCGTGGGCGACGACTTGGGTTTCCGCGACCCCTTCGATCTCCCAGAGCATCTCGATTACGTCGGCCTGTTCAGCGATCGAGTAGGGATGGTCCGGCGGCTTGTCGGACGCGCCGAAACCGAGGAAGTCAGGCGCGAGCAGCTCGTAACGCTCAGCCAGCGCCGGCGCGACCTTCGCCCAGTCATGCGAGCTGCTCGGAAAGCCGTGCAGCAGCGTCATATGGGGTGCGGCGTTGCGAAAGCGCCGCACGAAGCAGTGGCGCCCTGAGCCGTTCAGCGTCAGCTCGACCTGCGCACCGTCACGCCACCACTGCTCGATGCTCGACATCTGCGGGATTATGAGGCCCTCGCGGCTGGCTCTCAGGCCAGTTGGTATGCACCTGGCGCGAGCCGAGAGGTCCGCCGACGGTAGGTGCTCGACGTCCACGGCCACTGGTTCGGATCGTTGCCGTTCTCGTCGATGTACCAGTTCGTGCACCCCGTGTGCCAGACGGTCGTGCTGAGCGCCGCGCGCAGCTCCCGATCGAAGCCTTCGGCGGCGTCGCGGCGGACCTCGATCGTCCGCGCTCGGTTGCGCTCGAGCTCGCGCGCCGCCTCGATCACGTGCTCGACGCCGGCCTCGATCGTATAGATCACCGAGCCGGTCCCGCCGTTCGTGTTCGGCCCGTACAACAGAAACATGTTCGGGAAGCCTGGGACGCTGAGACCGAGATAAGCGCGCGCGAGCTCGGACCACTCCTGCGCCAAGCTGCGCCCTCCGGCACCGATCACCTCCATCGGCGCGACGAAACCGTGCGTCTTGAAACCGGTGGCGAGCACGAGCACATCGGCGGGATGGGTGCTCCCGTCAACGGTCCGGATCCCCGCAGGCGTCACGCCTTCGATCCGGTCGGTGATCACCGAGACGTTCGGGAGTGTCAGCGTCTGATACCAGTGGTCGGTGAGCATCATCCGCTTACAGCCGATCTCGTCCGTCGGAGTGACCTTCCTGCGCAGCTCCGGGTCCTTGATCGCCTTCGTGATCTGCCGGCGCCCGACCGCCCGCAGCGCCGGTCTCAACCACGGCCGGCTCGTCAGCGCGAGCGCGCCGGTCTCCATGTAGTAGAAGTTCGCCTCACGGTCGAGGCGCTGGAGAAGCGGCATCCGCCTGAACGCTCTCCTGGCACGCTCGCCGTAGGCGGTGTCGAGCTTCGGCAGCGTCCACCCCGGCGATCGCTGGTAAATGTCGACATGTGCGACGGTCGGCTGGATCGCCGGGACGATCTGAATCGCGCTGCAGCCACTTCCGATGACCGCGACGCGCCTGCCACGCAGCGGCACGTCGTGGCGCCAGCGCGCCGAGTGGAACGCCGGACCGTCAAAGCTCTCAAGCCCGGGTATCGCCGGGACGCTCGGCGTCGACAGCTGGCCACATGCGGTGATCAGCATGTCGGCTTCGTGCGTTCCAACACTCGTCTCGAGCACCCACTTGGCTCGCGCCTCGTCGAACGTCGCGCACATCACCTCGGCTCCCGTCCGAATCCGGTCGATCACGCCCTCGCTGCGCGCGACGTCCTGGAGGTACGCCTGGATCTCCGCCTGCGGCGCGTACCGACGTGACCAGTTCGGGTTCGGCGCGAACGAGAACTCGTACAGATGCGACGGGACATCGCACGCCGCGCCGGGATAGGTGTTCTCGCTCCAGACACCCCCGACCCGCTCCCCCCGCTCGAACACGGTCACGTCACGGTACCCAGCCCGGTGCAGCTGCACCGCCGCTCCAACGCCGCCGAAGCCAGCCCCGACGACCGCGAACGAAGTCATTGCGGCGACCCTACCAAACCAGGTATTCGATGCACGCGAATAAGTCGGTTCCCAACAGGTCGATGATCGATGTATGCTTGGCGGCGTGTGGACTCGTCCTCCAAGCGCGCAACAGAGGTCATCTCATACGTTGAGGAGCGGGCGGCAAGGTTGGCGATCGATAACGCTGCTCGCCGCTCTCGTTGCCCTCGGACTGGGGTTGGCGGCTTGCGGGGGCGGGCAGCCGAGCGCCTCGTCGAACCCTGCAGGACTCCGGCTGTTCGCCCGCGGGCTGTTCGAGTCCGGCCGCGTCAGCGTCGGCGGAGGCGATGGCGGTTAAGTTCTCCGGCTGCATGCGCTCTCACGGGGTCAGCGACTTCCCGGACCCGACGGTCGGGTCGAACGGCCTGCCCAGCTGGTCCGGCGTTAGCAACCTGGCGCCGGCATACGAGGCGGCTCACCAGGTCTGCAAGCACGACCTTCCCGACATCGGACCACACACGTCCGCCGAAAAGACGACGGCCGCTCGTGCGGCGCTCAGGTACGCCACATGCATGCGGTCAAACGGCTTGCCCAACTTTCCTGATCCCGACAGCCAAGGAGTGATCCAGGTCAGTGCGGTTGGCACGCTCGAGCCGAGCTCGCCCCAGTTCGAGAAGGCCGAGACGGCCTGCAGGAGTCTGGAGAACGGCGTCGCTCAGCAGTCGAGCGAGGCCACGGCAGGCTCCTCACCGCCGACTGGCACAAACGGCACTCCGTGACCGCCGTCTGGCGTCTGGACTGACGAACGGTTCCCGCAGCCGCCGGGTCCGCGGGCTTGACAATAGGTTGACTGCCGACCTATCGTGTGGTCGATGGAGCTTCGCCCACCGAGCTATTTCGCGCTCGCGGCGCTGATCGACGGTCCGTTGCACGGCTACGCGATCGCACAGCGCGCCCGCGAGCTCTCTGGCGGGCGGGTGCGGCTCTCGACCGGAACGCTGTACGCGCTGCTGGAACGCGCGCTCTCAGAGTCGCTGGTGCTGGCGGGTGAGCCGTATGTGGAGAGTGGACGCCAGCGCCGCGACTACACCCTGACACCGGCCGGCAGGGCGTTGCTGGCCGACGAGGCAGCGCGGTTGGAGCACGCAGCCAGAGCGGTCTCAAGCCGTCTGAGCACAACCTCGAAGGCCGTGCTCACGTGACCCGCGAGCGGATCGGCCAGGCCGCGTTGCGGGCCTACCCGCCTGCGGTGCGCCAGACGCGCGGACTGGAAATGCTGGGGATGCTGCTGGACGCCGGCGAGCGATCCGGCCGGGCGTTCGTGAGCGAGAGTGCGTCGCTCGTGCTCGGCGGGTTGCGTGAGCGTGGGGCGATCACGGCGCGAGCGGGATCCCGCCGATTGTTCGCCGACGCATGCTGCCAGGCAGTGATGTTGTTCTTGATGCTCTGGCTGTTCAGCGCGCTGAACACGGCGGTCATCGCCGGACCGAACCGGCAATTGGTGGTTCAGGGTGCGGTACCGGCCGCGATCCTGGTGTGTGCACTCATCGGGTATGAGCGAATCGCTGCGGTCGGCGGACTCGCGACGATCAGCGTGATCGTCGCTTCCCGCCCACTCGGTCTACACGATCAACCGGTGCCGCTGGCTACGGAACTCGTCCCGCTCACGTGCTTATTGGTGATGGTGCGCGCTCCCCAGCGTCGGCCGCGTGATCGCCGCCAACTGCTATGGCTCCTGCCATTCTGTGTGCCGGCGGCGCTCCACACCCACGTCAGCCTGCCGGAAGTTCTCGCGCTGATTTCCATCGGTGGTCTGCTCCGACTCTTACTCGACCCACGGTTGGCGATCGCGTGCTGCCTCGTCTGGATCATCCTGCTGTCAAGCCACACGAGCCGCGTGGCCCCGGCAAATCTGCATTTGCTTGTGCTTCCAGCCGTCATGGTCACCGGACTCCTGCTTACCGTCGCTGCGCGGCGACTGTGGATCATGCGCCACAGCGCGACGGCGTAGCCCCCTCCGCGTCGACCGGACGCCGCGACGCTTCTGCATGCGGCGAGCCGCTATCTCACGAGAGCGGTGCTTCCAGGGGAGGGCGTAGAGGGTCATGATCGCCCGGAAGCAGGCGGGATGAGCGACCCAGCGATCGCGCAGGCGATCGGCGTTAGCGACAAGACTGTCGCGAAGAGCCTTGCGATCGAGACATCCCGGGCCGTACGTGCACCCGAGCCTGTCACCGACGCGACGCCGCCGCGCCGAACGAGCCGTTCTGGTGACATGCCGGAAGAGAATGTTCTCAATCAGCGACCTAGTAGATCGCCCTGGAGGGCGCGGCTGATGCGCGTTTCCCCGCCGAGCGGGACGGCCGCACCTGGCGCCAGCGGGTCGAGCACGACGTGGCGATCCAGTGAGAGCACGACCGAGGAGCTAGTGGAGGTCGAGGACGCGAGCGCCTGGACGGTCAACAGCGCGGGGTGGGATCCTGATGTGGTGACCAAAGCGTCCGAGCGCCGGCAGGGCCTTACGAGCGATCCACTTGTGGTGGATTATGCGGAGCGGCTAGCTGGGCTCGGTAGTTGGGAGTGGGTGCCGGCAACTGGTGAGCTGGTGTGGTCGGACAACATGTTCCGCCTGTACGGGCTCGAGATCGGTGTGGTCGTCCCGTCACCCGGGTATGTGGTCGAGCGCGTCCATCCCGATGATCTGGAGCAGGTCGTGGCGACGCTTGAGGCTCTGACCGCCGGCGAGCCCCGCAGCGTCGAGTATCGCTTCCGTCGCGACGACGGCGAGATGATCTTGCTGCGCGCGACGGTTGCCGTGGTCTCTGAGAGCGAGGCGGGGGATCTGCGCATTATCGGCTTGGTGCAGGATCTGACTGTCCAGCGACGGCTAGAGCGCGAGGTCGCTGCGAGGGTTGTCGTCACCGAGGCACTCGAGGGCTGGCGGACGCTCGAGGACAGCGCCACGGAGCTGCTGGCGGGTTTGGCGCGGGTGATGGGGTTTGTGTTCGGTGCGTTGTGGGTCCGTGATGACGAGAGTTTTGCCGTGCGAGCGATGTGGCACGCCGCGTCTGTCGAACTCGAATGGGTCGCGGCAGTGACCGTACGATGGCGTCCGGGCCTGGGTTCGCCGACGATCGGGAGGGCGTTCTCAAATGGACAGCCGATTCTCGCCGCGGATCTGTCGGCAAGCGCTCCTCGGGACCGTGTCACGGCGATCCGGCAGGCGGGCATCGAAATGGCGTTGGCGGTGCCTGCGGTGTTCGAGCACGAAACTGTCGCTGTGCTGGAGTTCCTCTCGGTCGAGCCGATCGCGCTTACGGATCGGCTGTCGCGCGCGCTGTACGGGATCGGGCATGAGATCGGGCACTTTCTCGCCAGCCGCCGCGGCGAGCTCGTCGGCGCGGAGCTGACCCCGCGAGCGGTCGAGGTGTTGCAGCTCGCCGCCCGCGGCTGCAGTACTGAGGCGATCGCCGGCCAGCTGGGGGTGAGCACCGCCACGATCAAGCGACACTTCGAGCGCGCCTACATGCAGCTCGGCGTCTCGGACCGGGCGGCGGCCGTTGCGGAGGCGATGCGGCGCGGTCTGATCAGCTGAGCGCGAGACCGTACAACCCCGCACGAACTCGGGTACAAACCCACGGGTCCGGTGAGCCGCTCGGCCCACTCGCGCTTGAGCTCAGAGCTCGATACTCGGGTCATGGCGCTGGACATGCTCGAGATGGCCGCCGGAGACACGGAGCTCGATCGGCTTCGCGGAATCGCGGCGCGACTGACCGCACGCGTGGTCGAACTGCGCGAGCGGCTGGGCGAGACGTTGATGGTGGAGCAGGATCTCGAGGACGCCGAAAGCGCCGGAGCCGCCCTTGCGGCCTTGATGGAGGCGCTTCAGAGAAGTGCTCCGGTTGGGCTCGCGTGCCTTGACCGCGACTTCCGCTTCGTGCGCGTGAACGATGCGCTCGCCGAGATGAACAGGCTGCCGGTCGACGACCACATCGGCCGGCGCGTCGCCGAGATCATCCCTGAGTTCTGGCCTCAGCTCCAGCTCCCCTGCCGCCGTGTCCTTGAGACGGGCGAGCCGGTCGTCAATCACAGCGTGGGTAGTGACGGCTCGGCTGGCCGCACGGGCCATTGGTTGAACAGCATCTATCCAATTCGGTCGAACGGGACGATCGTGGGCCTCGGGGTACTGGTTGTGGACGTGAGCGAGAGGTTCGCCGCCGAGGAGTTCCGCACCGTTGTGACGGAAACGATGATCGAGGGTCTCTACGCGCTCAACGGGGATGGCCGGCTCACCTACATCAACGGGGCCGCGTGCCGGATGCTCGGCTGGAGCGCCGAGGAGCTGTGCGAGCGGGACATCCACCGGACGATTCATTTCCAGCGGGCGGATGGTTCGCCACTGACCGAGGACGAATGCCCGATCTTGGGGGTTCGCCGGGTAGGGCGACCGGTCAACCACGTCGAGGACACGTTCACGCGCCGGGACGGAACGATGTTTCCGGTCACCTATTCTGCCGCGCCGCTTCCGAGCGACGGCCCCGACTCGGGCGTGGTCGTCGTGTTCAGGGACGCGACGGAGGAGCGCGCCGAGCAACTACGTGCGCAGCGCGAACTCGAGGCCTTGCACTGGCTCGGCCGGGTCCGTGAGGCAATCGACGAGGATCGTCTCGTGCTCTACTCCCAGCCGATCGTCCCGCTGAGCGGCGGCAAACCTGCCGAGGAGCTACTGCTCAGAATGGTCGGGCGCGACGGGCAGACCATCTCCCCGAGCGCCTTCCTGCCCGCGGCCGAGCAGTACGGATTGATCGAGGAGATTGACCGGTGGGTGATCTCTCGGGCGATGCGCATCGCGGCCACGGGCCGGTGCGTGGCGGTCAACCTATCGGCCAAGTCGGTCAGCGATCGCCTGCTCGAGTTCATTCAAGAGGAGCTGGTGGCTGCCGGCACCGATCCAAGCAACGTGATCTTCGAGCTCACAGAGACCGCACTGCTCGACGAGATCGCCGCGGGCGAGACCTTCGCCGTAGCCCTCGCCGAGATCGGATGCGGACTTGCGCTGGACGACTTCGGCACCGGCTTCGCGAGCCTCACCTATCTCCGTGTGCTTCCGGCGAGATACCTCAAGATCGATGTCGAGTTCGTCCGAGACCTGACGCACAACGAGACCAACCAGCATCTCGTCCGCTCGATCATCCATCTCGCTCGCGGACTGGACAAGAAGACGATCGCGGAGGGCGTGGAGAGCGACGCGGTCCTGGCGCTGCTCCGATCCTTTGGAGTCGACTACGCCCAGGGATTCCATCTCGGCCGCCCGGAACCGGTCGTTGCCGTTCCCACCAACCCACAACACCGTAAGTCACACAACGGCTTGCCCCACTGACGTGATCGCGCTGCTCGAGCCGGTCTGCCGAGTGAGAACGGCGCTGGCAGCGGGTCGTAGAAACCAGCGTCCGTGCCTCGGTCCGAGACGCGCTCGTCGCCGTGAGCAGGCTCGCGCGCGGCATGCAGAACAGCGCGTTTACGTAGGTAGAGCGAGGGGCGCCGAGGCCGCCGGAGCTTCCTCCGACGTCGACCGATAGGCGTTCGGCGCCTGGGCGCGCGCTGTCGAGTTCAGTGAGCCCGATCCGGCAGCCGAGCGGGAAGCCGTAGCGGACGCGCTGCTGTTCGATGCAACAGACAGGCCGCCTTCTACTCTCGAGATGAGCGGAGGCGATAGCTATCGACAATGAGCGCGACTTGGGAGTGTTGGTGCCAAACGCTTCATCGAACCACGCGTATGTGGCCGCTTCCGACAAGGACCAGGAATCTGGCCGACATTGCTGCCTTGGCGATCGGAGCAGCAGAGAACGCGCCCGCCGGTCGGGTAGCCGTTGTTGTCCGCGAGCGGTCGTCGGCTGGCCATGCCGTGGTCGCGTCGTGATGACCCGTTTTTGCCCGCGGCGCAGCCGCGCTGGAAGTCAGTCGTGGATCCGCGACCGCCTTGTGGGGGTCGTGATTCCAGCCTCGTAGGCGAGTACGACGGCTTGCACGCGGTCGCGCAGGTCGAGCTTCGTCAGTATCCGGGTGATATGGGTCTTTACGGTTGCCTCGCCGATGATGAGCTCGTTGGCTATTTCGGCGTTGGACAGGCCGCGTGCGACGTAGCGGAGTACCTCGAGCTCGCGTGGCGTCAGCTCGTCGAGTCCGGGAGGCGGCTCGGCGGGCGGGGTCACGAATTCCTCGATCAGCCGGCGGGTGATGGCCGGTGCCAGAAGCGTTTCGCCGGCGGCGGCGTTTCGGATTCCTGCGACGAGCTGAGCTGCCGGCAAATCCTTCAGCAGGAAGCCGCTGGCACCCGCGCGGAGCGCGTCGTACACGTACTCGTCGAGGTCGAAGGTGGTGAGCATCACCACCTTGGGTCCGTTTGGGCCGCGATCAGTGACGATCTCTCGCGTGGCGGAGATGCCGTCCAGTTCGGGCATGCGCACGTCCATGAGGATCACGTCCGGTGTGAGCGAGCGAGCGAGGCTGACTGCTTCCAGCCCGTTGCTGGCCTCGTCCACGACCTCGATGCCGTCGGCGGCGCTGAGGATCATTCGAAACCCGGTGCGCACAAGCTCTTGGTCGTCCGCGATCAGGACCCGGATGCTCACGCGAAGACCTCTTGGACCCGCTTCGGCAGGGTGACGACGAGGTGCCTGGCCCCTGGGACCGGCTCGCTTTGAATCGTGCCTTGGCAGATCGCCGTGCGCTCGCGCATAGCCAGCGTGGGCCATGGAGGCGAGTCATCGATCCCGTATGCGCTGACTTCGAGCTCGACCTCGTCGTGACCGAACCGCAGGCGAACCCGGCTGCGTTGCAGCCCCGGCTCAGCGAGAGTCTCCTCGAGCATCCGGTAGACCCCGAGATCCACGCTCGTCGGCAGCGGTCCGGGATCCCCATCCACGCTGAGCTCGATTGACCCCCCGCGGCCGCGGGCTGCCTCGATCAGCGCGTAGATCTGGCCGACGCCGGGCTGCGGCGCGAGCGAGGGTGCGTCCTCGGGGTGTCGGAGTACGCCGAGTGTCCGTCTCATGTCGGCGAGCGCGTCGCGGCCGGTCTGCTCGATGGCCTCCATGGCCGCGTCGGCTGCCTGCGAATCGCGGTCCAGCAGCAGCTCCGCCGCCTGTGCCTGGAGCACCATTGCGCTGACGTTCGCAGCGATCAGCGTGTGTAGCTCGCGCGCGATCCTGGTGCGCTCGTCGGCTACCGCGAGGCGTACCCGGCTGACGCGCTCGGCCTCGATTCGCTCGGCCGTGCGCGCGAGCTCCGCATCGAGCAGACGCCTGGCGCGCAGCCAGCGGCCGGCGCCCCAGCTCGCGCCGGTCATGACGAGACCGGCGATGGAGCCAGCTAGGTTGGAAACGGTGGCCACGTCGACGAAGGTCCCCCACGCGAGGACGGCCGCGAGCCCGAACAGCGCGCGAGCCCTTGGACACTCTCTGGCGATGGTGTACGGGACGAACGCCTGTGCGTACACCGGCACGACAGTGACGTTGGCGTTGCCAAACGCTGCGACCAGGACGCTGGTCGCAGCGAGCGCCACGAGCGCGAACATGAGCGGCGCCCGGCGGCGCCAAACGGCGGCGCCGCCCATGACCGCGACGATCAGCCCCCATGCGAGGACCGATTGGGAGCGATCATTGACCACGAGGTTCTCCACCTCGAGCGCGATGAGCCATGCTGCGGCGATGACGCGATCGCGCCAACGCTCGGGAATCAGGTAGTGCGGTGGGCGGGGCCTCATGCCACGGCCGGCTCCTCTACGGGCAGACGCGCATATACGCGAAAGCCGCCACCGCGCTGGCCGCCGGTGGAGAGCTCACCGTTGAACAGGGCGAGCCGCTCGCGCATCCCGACCAACCCGTGGCCTGTGCCGGCCTTGCCCGGGAGCTCGTACGAGGCACCGCGGCCGTCGTCGCATATCTCAAGCTCGAGCCTGTCTTCGCGGTAGGTCACGGTGACCGTCGCGCGGGCCGGACCGGCATGCTTGATCGAGTTGGTCAACGCCTCTTGCACGACCCGAAACGCGACCAAGTCAAGCGCCTCGGGAAGGGTCCGTCGCGGGCCGTTGACGGCCAGCTTCACCGGCAGCCCAGACATCCGCGCGCGCTGTGCGAGCAGATCAAGCTGATCAAGCCCGGGGGCGGCTGATCCCGCGAGTTCCACATCGCCGTGACGCAGCACGCCGATCATCCGCCGCATCTCCAGCAGGGCCTCGCGGCCGGCCACCTGTACGGCGGAGAGCGCGGCGCGTGCGGCCAACGGATCGGCCGTCGCGACCTCGCGCGCAGCGACTGTCTGAATCACCATCACGGAGACTCCGTGCGCGATCACGTCGTGCAGCTCGCGCGCGATGCGGGTGCGTTCATCCGCCGCGGCGCTCCGAGCCCGCGCCTCCTGCTCGCGCCGAGCCCCCTCCGCATTCGCCTCGAGCGCGGCGGTAAGGGCGCGGCGGCTCACGACCGTGCGGCCGACCACGTAGGGAAGCGCGATGACACAGGTCCAACTCACTGCCACATTGACAGCGCTCCGTGGTGGTGAGACGGCGGTGACACCAACGGCCAACGCGAGCAACGCGACATCGATCAGCTGGCCGATTCCACGGCCGGCGCAGCAACCGAGCGTGTAGAAGCAGAGCGTCGCGACGATCGCCTGCGTCGGCTGGTCCGCTCCGCGGTCCGTGACCGCGATCAGAACCGTGGTGACCGCGAGCGTGACGATGCTCAATCTCGGCGCCCGGCGTCGCGTCGCGACCGCCGTCGCCCCGAGCATTCCGAACAGCGCCGCTGGGAACGGATGCCGGGTGGCGCCGAAACCTACGACGGCGAGTACCGCGAGCCAGCCGGCAATCACGAGATCGACCGTGTGCGGGTCAGTACCCCGCGCGCGGGCGAGCAGATTCTCGACTTTGGCCACCCGCAAAAGCTAACCCCAGCCGATCGAGTCCGCATCCACCTCCTGATTGATCCCCGGTAATCCCTCAGATGGACTCGAATCATCGCTCCGGCTGACGACAAACGGTGCCGGTCGCGCGATCGTTCAAAACACCACCGATCAGCCAGACAGGAGGGACCTGGAATGAAACGAACAGCAAGCAACGGCGCCGGACTCCACGCCGCCGCGGACCTAGCAGCCCGCGCCGATGATTCCGCGCGCATCGAGACTCTAAACGGAATCCTCTGATGACCGGGATCGGTCGCGGGCGACTCGGCGCGCTCGCCGGCCTCACATTTGTCGTGCTCGACATAGGCGGCGGCGTGGTGCACGGCAGCCCCCCACGACTCGACGCCACAGCCCCACAAGTCACCGCCTTCTACCGAGATCACCATTCTGCTGTTCTCATCTCGCTCGTCCTGGCCGCGATCGGGTTCGTCGCTCTGCTCGTCATGGCCGCGGTCGTCGCCGGAGAGTTCTTCGCCGCCGGCCGGCGAGTCGCTGCGGGTGCCCTGCTCGCATCGATCGCCGCAGCCGCTGCCGTCTCGATCCTGTCCGGGGGTGTCGAGATCGGCGTCGCACAGCTGGCCGTGCACTCGAACTCGGCCGGCTTCGTCCGAAGCGCCTACGTACTTGCGACCTACCTATACCCAACCCCATATCTGTTCGTGGCACTCGCGGCGTCCGCAGTTGCCATCGGCGGCAAGGGATTCCTGCCGGCACGGGTCGGGTGGCTAACAGCCATCGTTCTCGTGCTGAACGTTCTCGGCGGGATCTCGGTCGGCTACTCCGGGTTCTTCGCATCCAACGACGGCGGCGCACTCGTATTCGCCGGCTTCTCTCTCGGAATCTGGGTTCTCGTCGGCTCATGGATGCTCTGGAGGAGCAAATGGACAACCCCGGCCGACGTGACGCCGGCCCAGAACACGAATGCTCTCTCATTCACTCACTAAACGAAGCGTCTGTGGACGTCAAAACGGTCAATCGGAAGGCGGGAAGGTGATGAGGATCCGGCAGCTAGCGATATTGGTGGGATTGATGGGCGCTGTCTTCACGATGCCGAGTGCGGCGTTCGGGGCTGCGGCGCCAGTCCAGTTGGGCTACACCGGATCCGAGCAGGCCTACACGGTCCCGAGCGGGGTGATGTTGGAGGGAGTGTTGGTGCAGGGCGGGTGGGGCGGGAGCACAGATCCGCAGCCGCCGGCGGTGGACGGCATTTTTGCTGCGGGCGCGACCCTGCAGGGTTATCTGGCGACTTCGCCGGGAGAGACGCTGTACGCCGAGGTGGGGCAGAATGGCACCGCCGGGGGCGGAGCGACTTTCGGCGGCGGTGGCGCGGCCGGCAGCCCACCACCTGGGGTGCCGGACTGCACGCTGAGCGGTAGCGACATGAGCGTCCCCTGCGACGGTCCGTGGGCGGGATCGGGCGGTGGCGCCAGCGATATCCGCACGTGCTCTGAGCTGGCAGCGAGCTGCCCGGGGGGCGGGACATCCGCCGAATCGCGGTTGATCGTGGCGGCGGGCGGCGGCGGCGAGGGCGGCGGCGGCCTCACCGGGAACGGCGCCGGTTGCGGCGGGGGAACCGAGTACGACACGGCCGGGAGAGGACAGAACAACCAGCTTCCTACAGCGAGCTCTGCGGGTCCTATGGCGATCACCACGCCCGCGGGGATCGTGATTCCGGGGTTCGCGGGCGGCGATCTGGCGTCGGTGACGACGGCCTTTGGCTACACAAACGCCGCCATGGGAACGACCGCGGCGGGCGCCGGCGGCACGGGAACCGAATGCTCGGTCGGCACCTCGCCCAACACGGTGACGTTCTCCGGGAGCGTCTCCGGGAGCTCCGGTTCGGGTGCCGACGGTGGCGCGGGCGGGAGCGCGAGCGCGCTCAGCGCATGCTGCGGAAGCCTTACCGCCGCTCCCGGCGGTGGCGGTGGCGGCGGCGGCGGCTACTTCGGCGGCGGTGGCGGCGCCACCGGCATGGGGTCGTGCAGCGGGACGTCGTGTCCCGGGAACGGCGGCTCCGGCCAAGGCGGCGGCGCCGGCTCCAGCTTCGCCTCCAACGCGATCCAATATCCAACCTTCACCTTCGCCGGGAACACGGGTGATGTCTACGTCGAGTTCTGGCCGATCATCGAGATCGATACCCCGGCAAACGGCGCGGTCTACTCGCCCGGGCAGGTTCTCGACGCCCAATGGGAGTGCGACGGCTACGGGCAGGGACCCGGTGGATGCGACAACTCGTCCGGCACCGTTCCCTCGGGCAGCCCGATCAACACCTCGCCGGGGACGCACACGTTCACGGTCAACGCCAACGTCAACGTCACGGGCAACGGCAGCCAACCCGTCAACGCGAGCGTTACATACACGGTGGCTTCCCCTCCAACGGCGTCGATCACCACGCCGGCGAACAACGCCACGTACGCGGTGGGACAGGTGGTTGATTCGAGCTTCGGCTGCACAGATGGTGATGGCGGCCCCGGAATCAGCTCCTGCATCGATCAGAATGGCAAGGCGTCTGGCTCATCGATCGACACGTCGCTCCCCGGCACCTACACATACCAAGTGACCGCGACCAGCGGCGACGAGTTGACGGGGACCGAGACGGTGAGCTACACGGTGGCATCCCCCCCGACGGCGTCGATCAGCGCGCCGGCGTCTGGCGGGATTTATGCGGTGGGTGAGGCCGTCCCCAGCAGCTTCTCGTGCCAAGACAGTTCGTCGGGCACGGGCCTCTCCTCATGCATCGATTCGCAGGGGGTGTCGGGCGGTACCGACTCTCTGAACACGCTTGCGCCCGGGAACTACACCTACACGGTCACGGCGAACAGCCTGGACGGGTTGACTGGAACGACGTCGATCTCCTACACCGTCGCGGGTGCGCCAACGGCGACGATCACCGCGCCGGCGGGCGGTGGCGGCTACGCGGAGAATGCGACGGTCCCGACGACGTTCTCCTGTTTGGATGGGGCGTTCGGGCCGGGGATCACTTCGTGCGTGGATTCGAACGGGTCGAGCACCGGGTCTGGTGATCTACCGACCACAACGCCGGGGGCTAACACGTACTCGGTGACCGCGACGAGCGGTGATCTGCAGAGCGGCACGTCGTCGATCAACTACACGGTCTGGGGTCCCCCGACCGCGATGATCGCCACACCAGTGCCCGGCCAGACGTACACCCTCAACCAGGTCGTGCCGACGAGTTTCAGCTGCGCGGACTACACGGGTGCGCCGGGACTCGCTGCCAGCGGCGGTTGCGTGGATTCCAACGGCGCGAGCGCGAACAGCGCGGGTGTCGGCTCTGGCCAGTTGGTGACCTCGACCCCGGGCACACTCACCTACTCGGTGACGGCAACCAGCCAGGACGGTCTGACCGACACGACCGCGATCCAGTACACGGTCAAGAACGCGACCGTTGGTCCGCCGACGATCTCGATTGTGACGCCGACAAGTGGCGCGCAGTACACCTACGGGTCAGTGCCCACCTCGTCGTTTATGTGTTCGGACGCGGTCAGCGCGCCGGGGATCAAGTCCTGCAAGGCGAGGATCGACGGCGGTGGCGCGTTCTCCAACGGCACGAAGCTGGTCGGCACGGTCGGTTCGCACACGATGACGGTGACGGCCGTCAGCAAGGACGGGCAGTCGGCGATGCGCAGCGTGTCCTACATCGTCAATAAGGCGGCGACGACTCTGGCGGCAGCGTCGCAGGCCAGCGCGGGGAAGGTCTCGGCAACGTTGACCATAGCCGGTGGCGCGCCGCTGGCGGGCAAGACGGTCACGTTCACGGTCGGTTCAACAACGCTCTGCAGGGCCGCGACGAACACCAATGGAGTCGCTGCCTGCTCGTTTGGTGCCGTCAAGCAGAAGCAGGTGAACGCCGCCGGCGACTACACCGCGACGTACGCGGGCAGCGCGAACTATCTCGGGTCAACAGCGTCCGCGCCATCGGTCGGCGCCGGAACAGTCGCGAGCGACCTGGCCCGCGGCAGGGCTCGACAAGGCCGTGCACGAGGCTCGCGGCGTCGGAGTGTTCGCTCTACGCGCCGGTACCTCCCCCGCACGTTTGGCGACCGGCTTGCTGTTGAGGGATTGAGGTGAGAGTGATGTGGCGGTCGATGCGTTTGCGGTCAGGTTCGCTCATGGCGGTGCTGGTCACGGCGGTGTGGCTGTTAGCTCCTCCGCAAGCCTTGGCTATGGCGCCGGCGGTGACGTTCACGTCTACGGGTTCGGAGCAGGCCTACACGGTCCCGAGCGGGGTGATGTTGGAGGGAGTGTTGGTGCAGGGCGGGTGGGGCGGGAGCACAGATCCGCAGCCGCCGGCGGTGGACGGCATTTTTGCTGCGGGCGCGACCCTGCAGGGTTATCTGGCGACTTCGCCGGGAGAGACGCTGTACGCCGAGGTGGGGCAGAATGGCACCGCCGGGGGCGGAGCGACTTTCGGCGGCGGTGGCGCGGCCGGCAGCCCACCACCTGGGGTGCCGGACTGCACGCTGAGCGGTAGCGACATGAGCGTCCCCTGCGACGGTCCGTGGGCGGGATCGGGCGGTGGCGCCAGCGATATCCGCACGTGCTCTGAGCTGGCAGCGAGCTGCCCGGGGGGCGGGACATCCGCCGAATCGCGGTTGATCGTGGCGGCGGGCGGCGGCGGCGAGGGCGGCGGCGGCCTCACCGGGAACGGCGCCGGTTGCGGCGGGGGAACCGAGTACGACACGGCCGGGAGAGGACAGAACAACCAGCTTCCTACAGCGAGCTCTGCGGGTCCTATGGCGATCACCACGCCCGCGGGGATCGTGATTCCGGGGTTCGCGGGCGGCGATCTGGCGTCGGTGACGACGGCCTTTGGCTACACAAACGCCGCCATGGGAACGACCGCGGCGGGCGCCGGCGGCACGGGAACCGAATGCTCGGTCGGCACCTCGCCCAACACGGTGACGTTCTCCGGGAGCGTCTCCGGGAGCTCCGGTTCGGGTGCCGACGGTGGCGCGGGCGGGAGCGCGAGCGCGCTCAGCGCATGCTGCGGAAGCCTTACCGCCGCTCCCGGCGGTGGCGGTGGCGGCGGCGGCGGCTACTTCGGCGGCGGTGGCGGCGCCACCGGCATGGGGTCGTGCAGCGGGACGTCGTGTCCCGGGAACGGCGGCTCCGGCCAAGGCGGCGGCGCCGGCTCCAGCTTCGCCTCCAACGCGATCCAATATCCAACCTTCACCTTCGCCGGGAACACGGGTGATGTCTACGTCGAGTTCTGGCCGATCATCGAGATCGATACCCCGGCAAACGGCGCGGTCTACTCGCCCGGGCAGGTTCTCGACGCCCAATGGGAGTGCGACGGCTACGGGCAGGGACCCGGTGGATGCGACAACTCGTCCGGCACCGTTCCCTCGGGCAGCCCGATCAACACCTCGCCGGGGACGCACACGTTCACGGTCAACGCCAACGTCAACGTCACGGGCAACGGCAGCCAACCCGTCAACGCGAGCGTTACATACACCGTTAAGGCTGCGAGCAGCAACCCCCCCGCGGCGAACATCACCAAAGCGCAGATCAACTCAAAGCATCACAGCGCCGAGTTCACGTTCAGCGCCGCAGGCGCGACCGGCCTTCAGTGCGCGCTGATCCAGACGCCAAAGCCCAAGCACAAGAAAGCAGCGCCCAAATACACGGCGTGCACCTCACCGAAGACGTATACGCACCTCAAAGCCGGGAGCTACACGTTCTCTGTCCGCGCGGCCGGCAGCACCACAATCGGAAGGAGCACCACCAAGAATTTCAAGATCGGCTGACGCCGCCGACTCGTCTCGAACCCAACCCCACCTCACGGCACCTCGAGTGTTCGCTTCGCCTCGGGACGCAGGCGCGTTGCCCCGACCCAAGACGACCGGTCGCTCCGGATCGCCCGAGGCGTCCGAAGTCGTCAACCGGTATCTCGACGCGTTCTACCGCGGCGACTTCGAGACCCCGCGCACTGCTCGCCGACGACCTGTCATTCAAAGGCCGTTCGTCCAAGTTGACGGAGCCGACCAATTCCTCGCCTCGGCCGACGGGCTGCGACGCATCGTCACGGGTCACTGCACCGAGTTCCGAAACTTCGTCCCCCAAGCAGCCGCCGCCCCGAAACCGTAATCATCGAAGCGCGACGTTGGTTCAGTGTCTGCCCTTCGCCATACATATGTACACGTGTCGTCGGGTGCGCTCGGACGTGGTCCCTGGATTCGGCGAGATCCGCGTTCCAAGCCGCCTGCCCAGCGAGGTATTGGGGGCAGGTCGTGCTCGGGTCCGGGATCGAGAGCGTCTGGCGTTGGAAGGCATGGTGCCGTACGTTTCCTAAGTAAGTCATCCCAGAACGCCGGGCGGCTGTCACCGGGCTGACACCGGCGCCCCGCTATAACGTCGCCATGAAACCTCTCGCGCTCACCGCTATGGCGTTGCTCGTCGCCGCCTGTGGATCCACCTCCCCGAATTCGCCCTCTACGACTGGGAGCGCGTCCAATGGCCCGGCAGCCGCAGCGGTCAAGTTCGCCACGTGCATGCGCGACCACGGGATCGCCAACTTCCCCGTCCCGCAGGTGACAGTCACGACCACGCCCGGCGGCGGCAGCGTGGCGATCCGCGAGGCGGCACCGACGGGCCTCGGCGCGTCGCCAAAGCTCGAAGCCGCGCAGAACGCCTGCAAAGGATTCCAGCAGGCAATCGGCAACAGCGTGGCTGGCCCTCACGGGCCATCGAAGCAAACGTTCCTGGCGTTCGCGCGGTGCCTACGCAGCCACGGGCTCTCGACCTTCCCGGACCCGGATCCTCAGGGCCAGATCACTGGCCAGATGATCAGCGCGGCGGGGGTTAGCACCAGGTCGCCGGCGTTCCTGACGGACGCTCGGGCATGCGTCAGAGTCACGCACGGCCAGATCACAAAGGCAATGGTCGCCGCGGCGGCCAGCGGAGCGCACTGACCGCCCGTCGCTGCGACTAACGAACCCTAGAGGCTCGATCAGCTCACCGACCCTGTCTCGGGGCAGCTGGGAGCCCGGCGCAGGACTCGTGAATCTCGTCCTTGAACGGTCCTGCTTCGTTGCCGCCGCCGGGTGCCGTCCGGTGGCGCACCTGCAATCGCGCGGAAGCTGTCGGCCTTGTCCTTTCTTGCTGTCGCCGATCCAGCCGGCATTCGTCGCTGAGCTTGACCATGACGCAGGTGGTCGCTTCGCCTCCTGACGGTCCGGATGCCTGCGATTGAGTTGGCGACGACTTACGGATTGTGCGACACGGTCCTCGCCGGTCGCGGCGCGCTGCTCGATCGCGCCGGGCCGTACGTAGGTAATGCGCTTCCCGTAAGGCTGCTCTCGCAGGCCCTGCAACCGGCGAGAACCACGCCCGGAATTCGGTTCGTGCCCTCGCCGGCGAGGCAGCTGGCGCCGAGCGGGCAGCGCGCTCGCGTGCACGCGAATCGTCCATGCCACAGGATTCGCCTTCAGCCCAAGAACAGCGTTATGGCGCTTTCAGCGTTTCGCGTGACCTGCAGCCCGGCGCCTCAGCTGACAGCTGCACGTGTGATAAACGTTAAGTCGTTCGAAGGCCACGTTAGCGATACATGAGATTCCACCGAAGTGGTGCACTGTTGATCGGCATCGCCGTAGCGTTCGCTGGGGTGGGATCGGCGATTGCCAGCGTCGCGCATCGGACCTCGTGTACTGCCTCGTGCCACGGCGTTGCGACCGTCGGGTACTACTCGTCGACTCGAGTAGCCCGTACGGTCACCGCGGCAACGGCACTTGATGGTGTCGCCTGCCCTGCAAGCAAGACCTGCGTGGCCGTCGGGTATAGCGGCATCCAGGGTTACGAGACCACCGGAGTCGTCGTGACGCTCGATCTCAAGGGCACCGAGCTCTCGACCCACACGGTCAAGGGCATTGAGCTTACCGCGGTCGCGTGTCTCAACACCGCGCTGTGCTATGCCGTGAGCCGGAACTCTCCAGTGATCGTCCCGATCGTCAGCGGCGTGCCAGCCCAACCGATCACGGTGATCGGTACCAGCGGGCTCGACGGCGTGGAATGCAGCGACGGTCGCTGCCTGGCTGTCGGCCCCGGGGTCGTGGTTGCGATTGCCTCGCCTGGCCCAGACGAGGCATTGCCCGCCCCGGATAAGGCCTTGCCCGTAACGAGCGCGATGCTATCCGGCGTCGGCTGTGTTTCGGCCGAGTTCTGCGTTGCGGTCGGAAACTACGAGGTGCTCCCGATCAGCAACGGTGTGCCCGGTACGCCGCACACGGTCGACGCCAGTCTCGACGGAATCGCGTGTCGCGCGAGCGGCTGCACAGCCGTGGGCACGAACGCGGCCAGCTACGGGGTCGTCGTCGAGGTGTCGAGCAAAGGTGAGCCTGGTCACGTGAACGTTTGGAAGAACCGAGTTGTCACAACGTTGACCGGCATCGCCTGTGTCAGCAAGTACTGCGCTGCTGTTTCATCGTTCAACTCAGCCCAGATTGTGCCGATCACGGCGCCGGCGACGATCGCACGTCAATGCGGCCCATTTGGTTGCGGAGGCAGCATCCACGGCGAAGGCAAGACGGCCAGCATCCGGTACTCGGACTCGCTGAATGCGGTCGCGTGCACCGGCAGCCGAACTCGCGCCCCCTGCGTGGCGGTAGGAGGGACGCAGATGAACGCCTCGCCGATCACGAGCGGGCCTCCCGCGTCAGGCGGGACTCCGGCAATCGCGCAGGCGATCGGCTTTCGACTCGGATCGGATTGAGCACCGCCAACGCTCGAGCATCCCAGCCACCACCGATCGTCACGGACGGTTCCGGACCAGGTGGCAGCGGGACGGTCGCGATTCGCTCAGCTGGACAGCCTCGTGCTTGCCAGTCTTGGCGCCTGTGTTCGTAGCGGCGGTTTAGTCAGCGCCGAGCACGAACGGGAGCACATCGGACAGCCGGCTCGCCCGTACGAGCGGTACGCTCGGCGAGTTCTGGTCGTGGCTGCGGCGGTGGCTGAGCGGCTTGTTGATGCGGCGGGCGGCCTAGGTTCAGGGTGCCTGCTTGTCAAGGACGTACTTCACGAGTCCTGCCATCGCCTGATTGCCGGCGACGTTGGGGTGGAACGTCGACTCGACTGGCGCGTCTCACCAAGCCCCTCCCGACATCGATGCAATGAGTGCGCTTGTCCGAGCTGCGACCTCTCCACGCGGCACGCAACATGACCACACATCTGCCGTCGTTGGAAAACAATCACGCTACGGCAATCCAGCAGACCTCGTCGGGATCAGCCGCGCCGTGACTACCTAACCGCGCCCATCTGCACGTCCGCGAGTCGGCTGCGCTTTCGGCGAGACGAGTCTCGACGGGGGGCGAGGAGGAGCGAGTGACGGAGCGATGACTCTCGTCGTCACCGCTTGGGACCTCGAGGTAGAAGATCCGGTCGGTCAGCTCGTCAGCTCGGTGGGCCTGGATGGCTTTGACGAGCGCGGCGTGTCCTGACGGTCGACGGGAGAATCGGCTTGAGAGGGCGATCATCAGACCTGGATGGTGCCCGCCGGTGGTGGAGTACTGGGCGGCGATCGTGACGAAGTCGGCGACGTTCTCGGTCAAGACGACGCGAATCCACGAGAACGTGCCGATGAGCGCGAGCACCGTCGCCAGGCAGACCAGCCCAAGGGTTCCGCGCTTGTTCATCGTGTTCTCTCCTCTCTCGTTCGGATCGATCGCCCGTCCCGGTCGAGCCGTGGCGCGGCTACTCGACGTCCGCGAGCGTCGGCGGTGGCCCGACGATGTCGCAGCCGAGGCCGGCGCTCACCCCGATGAGCTCCTGGATCGGCAGCAGCACCTCTTCGGCGGGCTGCTCACCATCAGTCACCGGCAGGCCGTGGTTCACGAACAGCTGCTCGAAACCGCCGGGGGTGATCGTGCCGAGCATCCGCGCCCGCTCAGAGCGGACGATGTAGCTGTGCACAACACCGTGGGGCACGAACGCAAGGTCGCCCTTCCCAAGGTCGATGCGCTCGTCGCCGACGAGCACCGTGACCTCGCCGTCGAGGATGTACATCAGCTCGTCCTCGTTGCGGTGGACATGCATCGGCGGGGCCGAGCCATGCGTCACCGATGTCGGTCGCAACGCCCTTGACCTGCAGCGCCCTGGCCATCGTTGGCAGACCGAACGACACGGCGATGGCGCCGTTGTCCCTAAGGTTCTCGCGAGTACGCGAGCCGGGCGGCGCGATCACGCTCAATGACAGCCAGCGTCCGTCTGCGGACAGCTCCGGACCCCACCCGCGCGTGAACTCCGGCCGGCGATTGGCGTCGCGCGTTCCCACACCAACCGCAACACCGCCATGCACAAACGCAACCTGCTCAGAATCCAGCATCCCCTACTCGCTTCCAAGCCGTACGGCGACCACCGCAGCAAACTACAACACCGCCGCGGGGTACCGCCACTGCGCCGCGTCGAAGTCGCTCATCCTTGAAAATCCAAAAAGCCCCGCTTTTGCGGGGCTTTTCGGCTGGATGTGGAGACGGCGGGAATTGAACCCGCGTCCGCAGTCGCGTAAAAGGTGGCGTCTACGAGCGTAGCCGGCGCTCTGATCTCACCCTCCACTCGCCTCGCCGGCGGGGTTGTCGAGGGCCAGCTCCCTGGTTGTCCTCAGATTGGAGGGAGCAAATCCTCACTGAGCAAGCCCGCTGATTGATCCCGGTGACCCCACCGCGGGCGAGCGGGGGCCGAGATGAGTCTCAGCTAGCTACTGATTAAGCAGCGAGGCCGAGATCAAAGTTGTGCGAATCCGCACTTATGGTTTCCCAGGTTTTTTACGAGGCCTCCCGGGATCCTCGACTCGCAACCACCCCCACGAACCGACCACGTCGAAGCCTGTCGTCCCCGGGGGTTGTTGCGGTAATTGTAGCTCGCAACCGAAGGCCGCCACACGCGCCGCCCGGACGGGGCCCAAATCGACGCGAACATGAAAAAGCTCGTAAGACGCTCGGTGCCGCCGATCCGAGCCTGCGACAATCCAGTGTGCATGGAACCGACGTCATCGATAGTGCCCGTACCAGGCGCCGCAGGCCCGCCGCTTGTGCCGTCGTCGACCGTGACGGCGACTGCGACCCCGGTCGCGCCGCCGCTTGCGGGCCTCGGCGCTGATCACGGTTACGCCGGCGCGCCATTCGAGCAGCGCAAGCAGTCCTGGATCCGGCGCAAGCTCAGCGCCGCCGGGGCTGCGATCCTGGCACTGCTCGCGAAGCTGAAGGCGATCCTGCTGCTGCTGCCGAAGTTCAAGCTGCTCGCGACCGCAGGGACGATGATCGTCTCGATCATCGCCTACGGCTCGATCTGGGGGTTCGCCTTCGGTGCCGGTTTCGTCCTGCTGATCCTCGTGCACGAGATGGGTCACGTGATCCAGCTGCGGCGGGAGGGGATCAAGGCCAGCGCGCCGATCTTCATCCCATTCCTCGGTGCGGTGATCGGCTCACGGTCCCTCGGCGACAACGCACTGGCAGAGGCCAGGGTCGGCCTCGCAGGACCGGTTCTGGGCAGCATCGGCGCGGCTGTCTGCCTCGTCGTCTGGCACGCGACCGGTGACGCGATGTGGGGTGCGCTCGCGTACACCGGCTTCTTCCTGAACCTGTTCAACCTGATCCCGATGGTGCCGCTCGACGGCGGCCGGGCGATGGCGGCGATGTCGCCCTGGATGTGGGCAGCCGGGTTCGCGGGCCTTGCGGTGCTGGCGTTCCTGTACCCCAACCCGATCTTCATCCTGATCCTGCTGCTCGGAGCCTATGAGATCTACCGCCGCTGGCAGCGCCACCGCAGCGGCGCCCCCGTCGATCTTGCGTATTACAAGGTTGCCCCGCTCGACCGTGCGCGGGTGGCGGCGGTCTACCTGATCCTGATCGCGCTGCTGGTCGTCGGGATGCACGCGACCAACCTCCCGCGCACGATCATCTGAGCTCAAGCACAGCGCCGGTCAGCGGTGGGCTTCGCGCAGCTCGCGCTGCACGTCACGGGCGACGTCACGGTTGCGGATCGACTCCCGCTTGTCGAACAGGTTCTTGCCGCTCGCGATCGCGATCTCGACCTTCGCCCGCGACCGCGGCCCGGAGAAGTAGAGCCGTGTCGGCACCAGTGTCAGTCCCTTCTCACGCGTGCGGCCGATCAAGCGCTCGATCTCGTCACGGTGCAGCAGCAGCTTGCGAGGCCGCTCGGGGTCGTGATTCTGACTTGACGCGGGACCGTAGGGTGGGATGTAGAGGCCGATCAGCCAGACCTCGCCATCTCGAACAGTCGCGTAGGCATCCTTGAGCTGCGCCTTGCCGTCGCGCAGCGACTTCACCTCGGTGCCGGTCAGCACGATCCCACACTCGAACCGGTCGAGCAGGTTGTAGCGATACGAGGCCTGGCGGTTGCTCGCCACGTCACCCGGATGTGTCTTTCGCTTGCTTTTCGCCATCTTCACCCGAGCGTATCTGCCGGAAGCAGATCCACCCTCCCCCGTGGTGCATCGATCGCGCCGATCCGCACGGTGATCGCGTCGCCGAGCCGCAGCGCGCCCCCGCTGCGGCTGCCGATCAGCGCCGTCCCGTACTCGTTGAGATCCCACCAGTCATCGCGCATCCGCCTGACCGGCAGCATCCCCTCGAACGACCCGTCCTCGCCGAACGCGATGAACGCGCCGCTGCCGATCAGGCCCACCACCTCGCCCTCGACCACCGCATCGACCTCACCCCGAACGAGCATCTGAGCGAGCAGGAAGCAGCGCGCGACGTCGTCGGCGTCACGCTCGATCATCATCGCCTGACGCTCCCTGGCCGAGGTCCAGGGCCCGGCGGCCGCCACCCAAGAGGCCTCAGGTGCCGGTTCCCCGCCGTCCAGCGCCGAGAGCAGCGCCCGGTGGCAGATCAGATCGGGGTAGCGTCTGATCGGCGAGGTGAAGTGGCAGTAGCTGTGCGAATGGAGCCCCGCGTGGCCACGGTTGCGATCGTCGTAGTAGGCCTGCTTCAGCGACCGCAGGACCAGCCGCTGCAGCGCCCGCCCGCCACGGCCCGTGCGCGCGACCCAGTCGCTGACCATCTGCGACGCCTCACCGGCGAGATCGGCGGCCTGCTGCGGGGTCATGTGTGGCCCGGGAACCGGCGGCGTAGGCACCCCGAGCGACGCGAGCTGATCGATCAGCCGCTCGACTGCAAGCGGCTCGGGCCGTTCGTGCACCCGGAACAGCGTCGGCACCCTGCGCTGCTCCAGAAAGCTCGCGACGGTCTCGTTGGCAGCGATCATCAGGTGCTCGATCAACCGGTGCGATTCGGTCTGGGAGACCGCCGCCACGCCGACGATCAGACCTCGGCGATCGAACTGGAACTCCGGCTCGGCCGACTCGAGCGTCAGCGCCCCGACCGCCGCACGCCGCGCACCCAGCGCTGATGCGGCTGCCCGTGCGGCGGCGAGCCCCTCTGGCCAGTCTTCCCCCGACCCGCCTGCGAACAGCACGTCCACCTGCTCATAGGTCAGCCGCGCATCGGAGCGAATCACCGACCGGTAGAACGAGGGGCGCTCGATAACCGCGCCACGCACCACCATCTCGACGGTGACCACCAGCCGGTCTTCGCCCACCACCAGCGAGCAGGCACCGTTCGACAGCGCCTGCGGCAGCATCGGCTCAACCGCGCCGGGAACGTAGACGCTGGTTCCACGCCGGTATGCCTCACGATCGACTGCCGAGCGCGGTCCCACGTACGCGCTGACGTCCGCGATGTGCACCCATACGCGCCACACCCGGCCGTCCTCCTCGACGCGGGCTGAGATCGCGTCGTCGAAATCGCGCGCGCCGGCCGGATCGATCGTGAACGTCGGCAGCGCACGCAGGTCACGGCGGCCGCCGGCCGCGACGCGCTCGACACTCTCCCCGGATGTCCGGGCGGCCCGCTCGACCGCCGGATCGAACGAGCGCGCGAGGCCCCGGTCGACCATCAGCGCCTCGATCACGTCACGTGCGACGTCGGGGCGCCCGATCCGCCGCTCGACGCGCACCCGTCCGCCGGACCCGCCGCTGCGGCCGGTCGAACGGGCGCCGTCGGTACCGGCACGCCCGCGCGCCCCGGCCCGGCCGCCCAGGACCACGAGGTCTCCGGCGTCATAGCGACTGTCGCGGCTGACAACCATCCTCGGCCCCGCCTCGAAGAACGGCTCGGCGACGAGGAACTTCCCGCGTTTGGCGAGCAGCGCGACCCGCGCCGCACCGGCACCCAGGCCGGGGGCGGCGCCGTCATCGTGGACACGTTCGGGGCGAGAAGCCCCCCGGTTGCGACCCGCCCCGGCGGGCGGCTTGCTCACCTGACCTGTGCGGCTGCCACGCGCTCGGCGGTCAGCAGCGCCGTGTCCACGCGGGCGGTCGGCTTGGTGTAGGCGTATACGTCTGGCGTGATTCCCGGTCCGCGCGCGAGCGTGCGCCCGTGGGCGACCCCGGGCGCCCCCAGGTTGGTTCCGTTCGGTGTGAAGAACTCACCCACAGTCATGTCGAGCGCGGCGCCGCCGGGGAGGTTCACGATCTCCTGGTAGACGCCCTTTCCGTAGGTGTGGGTACCGACCACCGTCGCCCGTCCGTGCTGCTGCAGCGCAGCGGTGACGATCTCGGCGGAGGATGCGGTGTTGTGGTCGACGAGCACGACCAGCGGGATCTTCGTCGAGATCGCGCCGCCGGTCGCGTCGAACACCTGACTCGGCTGCGTGCGGCCCCTGGTCGTGACGATCGTGCCGTCGGGGATGAAGATGCTCGCGACCGAGATCGCCTGCTCAAGCAGGCCGCCACCGTTCTCACGCAGGTCCAGGATCAGCGCCTGCGCGCCCATGCGCAGCATCTTGTCGACCTGCACCCGCAACTCGGTGCCGGCGTTCACGGCAAACTGGCTCAGCTCCAGGTAGCCGATCTTGACGCCGCGGTAGTGAAGCAGCTTCGACGAGGCCACGGGCACGACGATGTTCTCCCGCGTGATCGTCACGGTCCGGCTCTTGCTGCCGTCGTGAACGGTGAGCTGCACCGGGGTGCCGATCGCACCCCGGATCAGGTTGGACGCGTAATCCTCGGACTTCCCAGCCAGCTGGACGGCACCGACGGCGGTGATCAGATCGCCGGAGGCGAGTCCAGCCCGCGCCGCAGGCGAACCGGGAAACACACCCTCCACCTCGAGCCCATGAGGATTCGGCAGCACATCGACACCGATCCCGCCGAACCGCGGATTGGTCGTCTCGCTCGTGAACGTCTGATACGCCGCAGGCGGCAGGTAGTGGGAGTACGGGTCGTGAAGGTCCGCGACAACGCCCTCGAGCCCCACGTTGACAGCCTCGTTGTCCAATTTCTGCTGGTTCAGCGGCCTGAAGTAGTTCTTCTCCAGCAGCGACAGAACGCTCTGCACCTGCTGCTCGCCGTTGTCGGCCACGAACGTGCTGCGCAGGGGCGAGGGCAGCCAGCTTGGATGGCCGCCGAGGTAGACCCCGACGATCAGCGCGACGAGCACCACGAGGATCAGCGGGATCAGTCGCTGTGAACGTGACGGACGCCTGTGCATACCTGAATGGAGGGTAGCCGGATGGCCACTCCGGCTGTCCGAGATCCGACCTCATCGGAGGCCCGAGCTCGCCTCAGCCGGTGTCCGAAGCCCTGGTCAGACCCGCAGGAACCGCCGCAGCGACAACCCCGAGCCGAGCGCCGAGACGCCGACGCCGGCGAGCACCAGCACCGCGGTCAGCCCCACGAATGAGATCGTCCGTGGCTCCGAGATCAGCCCCCAGTTGTTCGCGAGCGGGTCGAGCAGCGCGACCTTGGTGACGCCGAGCACCGCGATCGCCAGCACCGCTCCCAGCGCGCCGACGACGGTCCCCTCGATCACGAACGGCCAGCGGATGAACCAGTCGGTCGCACCGACCAGCTTCATCACCTCCACCTCACGCCGGCGCGCGTACAGCGACAGCCGGATCGTGTTGCCGATCAGCAGGATCGACGCGAGAATCAGCATGATCGTGAGCGCTGCCGCGGTGATCGTCACGAGGTTCGTCACCTCGAGGATCTTCTTGGTGTCGTCGGTGTGGTTGGAGACGCTCCCGATTGCCGGGTCCAGGTAGCGCGTGCCCCCTCCCGGCGTGCGCGGCATCAGCGCGCCGCGGATCGCGAGCACGTTCGACGGATTGTTCGGGATCACGTGGAAGGTGTCGGGAAGCGGGTTGCTCGTCAGCAGTGCGTAGGCGGCCGGATCGGACTTCGACTGTTGCGCCCAGGCCTGCTGCTTTGACTCGAACACGACCGATTTGACGTTCGGCACGGCGAGCAGCTCACGCTGCACCCGGGCGTCCTGCGCGTGGGTCGCGTCGGTCTTCATGTAGACCTCGACCTCCACGCGGCCGCGGACGCTGTCGGCGGCGCCCCGGGTCGCCTGCACGATCGGGATGAACACACCGAGCACGATCAGCGTCACGAGCACCGTCGCGAGCGCCGCGAACGTCGGCGCGGCGTTGCGGCGCATCGCCCGCAACGCCTCCTTGAGGAAGAACCCGAGCCGCATCGGCTAGAGGCCCTCGGGCCGCTCGTCGAGCGATCGCATCCGCTGGGCGAATTCCCGGGTGGTCTCATCACGCGCGTACAGACCGGTTGCCTCGTCACGGATGATCCGCCCGCCCGAGAGCTCGATCACGCGGCGACGCATCCGATCGACCATTGCCTTGTCGTGGCTGGCCACAAGCACGGTCGTGCCGGTCCGGTTGATCCGGTAGAGCAGCCGCATGATGTCGATGCTCGTTTCCGGATCGAGGTTCCCGGTCGGCTCGTCCGCCAGCAGCAGCGGCGGGTGGTTGACGAACGCTCGCGCGATCGACACGCGCTGCTGTTCCCCACCCGAGAGCTGGTCCGGGTAGTTGTGCAGTTTCGTCGAGAGGCCGGTCAGGCGCAGGATGTCGGGCACCTTGGCGCGGATCTCCTTGCGGCTGCCACCGGTGACCTGGAGCGCGTAGGCGACGTTGTCGTGGACCGTCCGGTTGGGGAGCAGCTTGAAGTCCTGGAAGACGACCCCGAGGTTGCGCCGGTAATAGGGAACGCGCCGGCGCGGAATCTCGTTCAGGTCGTGACCGGCCACGCGGATCGATCCCTGGCTCGGTTCAAGCTCCTTGATCAACAGTCTCATGACCGTCGACTTGCCCGAGCCGGTCGAGCCGACAAGGAACACGAAGTCGCCCCGATCGACCCCGAAGGTCGCCTGATCGAGGCCGACGTCGCCGCTTTCATAGGTCATGCAGACGCCGCGGAACTCGATCACGCTGGTGCCGTCGCTCCCCTGCGAAGAGGGGCGCTTGAGGCGCGCTGCGGGCGTCGGATTTGTGCGTGTGACGGCTGCCTTGTTTGTGGCTCGGCGGCCGCGCCTGAGTGATGATGAGTTGGCCATAGAGTTCGCCCAGCGTAGCGATCTCGTCACCGGAGCGACCTCGCAAGGCCTCCTCTGCAAGGCGATTTGCAGGCACTTTTTTAAACAGCTGCTTAATTGGCGCCTGCGGCGCCTTTGTTTTGCGGGCGTTTCCGACGCGCCCGCTACCTTGTGCTGTAGATGCCCACGATCACAACATCCACCCTCCCGAACGGCCTGCCGCTGCACAGGATCGCCGTCGAGGGCACACGCGCACTGACCCTGCTGATCGCGTTCGATGCCGGCGCTCGCACCGAGCGCCCGGCCGAGAACGGGATGGCCCACTTCCTCGAGCACCTCGTGTTCAAGGGTGGCGAGAAGTACCCGACGTATCGAGACGTGAATGAGGCTGCGGAGCGCAACGGCGCCGTCCTCAACGCGTATACGAGCCACGATCTGGTCGCCTTCCACATCACGGCGCGCGCGACCCGCGCGCTGGCGGCCGCGGACCTGTTGACGGACTTTGTCGGCCGGCCCAGAATCGATCCGGACGAGCTCGACCGTGAGCGCGGGGTGGTCGTACAGGAGATCGCCCGCGCCGACGATCAGCCGGCTGTGCTCGCCGAGCACCTGATCGACGAGGCCGTGTTCGGCGAGCATCCGCTCGGCCGTCCTGTGCTGGGCACCACCGAGCACCTGAGCGAGACCTTCACCCGTGACGGGATCATGGCGTTCCGTGAGCGCCGCTGGTCTCCGGCTCGCGGCGGCGCATTCGCCGTCGGCAACCTTGACTCGCTCGGCGCCGACGGCGAACTGGAGGAGCTGTTCGAGCGCTTCGGCGCCGCGGCCCAGCAGCCAGATCCGTTCGAGCCGGCACCGAAGCAGACCCCGCGCGTGCTCGTCAAGGAGCGTGACTCCCAGCAGTCGCACCTGCGAATGTCCTACCGTCCCGGGATCGACGTGCTCGACCCTCGCCAGCGCGCCGCTCTGACGATCTACTCGACGCTGCTGGGGGGATCGATGGGCTCTCGGCTGTTCGATGAGATCCGTGAGCAGCGCGGGCTCGCCTACTCGGTCAACTCGTTCCCGCACGCCTACGCCGACGTCGGCGTGCTGCAACTCAGCGCCGGGCTCGAGAGCGGCAAGTGCCTGGAGGCCTACAGGCGCATGCGTGACATCGTCAGCGAGTTGCGCCGTGACGGGCCGACCGAGGCGGAGGTCGAGCGGGCGCGCGCGTATGCGGCGGGCGCACGGACGATCGCGTTCGAGAACACCGGAGCGGTTGCGCGGAACGCCGCGCAACAGGCGATCGTATTCGGCCAGGAGATCGACCCGGACGCGGTGATCACGCGACTGGACGCCGTCACCTTCGACGAGGTGGCGGAGGTCGCGCGCGGGGTCGAAGATCAGCTCTCGGTGGCCTGCGTCGGGCCGCACACCGTGCAGGAGCTGGAGTCCGCGTAGCGTGCCTCGGAGCGCACCTTGCGGAGCCGCCGTCCGGGCTGCGCTCGGCGGCTCGCTCGCGGTGATCGCGCTCGCCGGCTGCGGCGCGAGCGCCGGACGTGCGTCTAGCACGACCCGCGGCTCCGGTTCCGCCACTGCAGTCGAGGCGACGCTGGCGCCGACCGGCGGGCCGGCCGGCGGTGCGACCACGGACCAGTCGGCGCCCAGCGGCGCGGCGGCGAGCGTCACGACGGGCTCGACCACCAGCACGCCGGCGCGCACGACGACCACTCCGACCTCGCGGGCCACCTCTGACCCGGTCCGCACCCCGCAGCTGCGCCATCTGCAGGCGGTGCTGCTCCGCTGGCTGCGTGCCGCCGGCCCTGAGACCGGAGCGCTCGTCTACGACATGACTGATCACGCCACGCTGTTCACCGTGCGCGCGAGCCGGGGCCGGCCTCCGGCATCGGTCGAGAAGCTGTACACGACGGTCGCGGCAGCCAGCCTGCTCGGGCCCAGTGCGACCTTTCCGACCGAGATTCTCGGCACCGGCCGGCTCGAACCACACGGCGTCTGGCACGGAAATCTGTACCTGCGCGGCGACGGCGATCCAACGTTCGGAGACGGGAACTTCAACCGTGTCTACGAGGACGGCTACGGTCCGACCGCATCCGAGCTCGTCGCCCAGCTGCGCCGTCACGGAATTGATCGAGTCACCGGCCGGGTGATCGGTGACGAGTCTCGGTTCGACACCCTCCGTGGAGGCCCGCTCACCGGGTATCAGCCCGATATCCCCGACTACGGCGGTGAACTCAGCGCACTCGTCTACGACCACGGAGCCACGGGCGGCGGCCTGAACCCCGCTGCATTCGCAGCTCATGAGCTGGTCTTGACGATGCGTGGCATGGGCGTCCGCGCCCGCGCCGCTCGCAGGACCGCCTTCACGCCGGCCGGCGCGCATCTGCTGGCGATCGTCCAATCGCCGCCGCTGTCGGTGCTGCTGAGGCTGATGGACGTCCCCTCCGACGATCTGTTCGCGGATCTGATCGCCAAGCAGATCGGCTACCGGTACACCGGCCACGGCACGCTCGCGGCCGGAGCGGCACAGATCTCAACCGTGATCGAGCACAACTACGATCTGCACCCGACGATCCTCGATGGTTCCGGGCTCGACAAGGCCGACCGCTCGTCCCCGGATCAGATCGTCTCGCTGCTGCGCGACATCCACGGCACCCCGATCGGGGGCTTGCTCGCAAACTCGCTGCCGGTCGTCGGCGAGACCGGGACCGTGCAGTCGATCGCCGACCACACGGCCGCGCAGGGCCACTGCATCGCCAAGACCGGAACGCTGGACGACGTCACCAACCTCGCCGGCTACTGCACGGCACGTGGTGCACACACGCTCGTGTTCGCGCTGCTCATCGACGGGCCAGAGAATTGGCAGGCGCTCGAGCTGCTCTCGAAGATGGTCGGTGCGATCGCCGCCTATTAGCGCCGCGGAGGCCCGATCTTGCGCGCGACGACGCCGAACGGCGACAATCCCGTCAGTGGAGGTTGTCACCGAGCTCAACCGAGTCGAGCTGCGACGTTATCTGGGCCGGGTCAGCGATCGTTGGCCGATCGATGTGGCGCTGCTCGGCGGCGCGCGCGTCGAGGATGAGCGTGGGGCGCTACCGCAGCGCGAGCGTGGGCCTGAGTACGTCGTGGTGCTCGTCTCGGCCGCCTACGAGGGCATGCCCTGGCTCGAGCGCGTCTACCACGCGGGATCGCTCTGGGACGGCTACGAGATGGGCGACATGGCGGATGTGCACTGCTACACCCCGGCCGAGTTCGAGCGCCGCCAGCACACGCTGCCGTCCGTCAAGCGGACCGTCTCGGGCGGTCTGGACCTACTCGAACTCGAATAAACGCATCCGGCTTTGGGGCGGCGGGGACCGCTCCCCTCCTTGAGCGATGTGACCGCATCCGGCTTCGGGCCGGCGCTCACCTCTCTCCTCCTTGAGCGATGTGACCGCATCCGGCTTCGGGCCGCGCTCACCTCTCTCCTCCTTGAGCGATGTGACCGCATCCGGCTTCGGGCCGCGCTCACCTCGCTCCTCGAGTGAGGGAGACCGCTCGGTTCGCGCGGCTGCTACCACGGCCCGGCATCCAGCCGGGCCTATAGTGCGACCATGCGCTCGATCGGGATCCGGGCGCGGGCGGCGATCTCCTCCGGCACCTTGACCTCGTGCACGCCGTCACGCAGCGCGTCGCGAAGCTTCGAGAGCGTGATCATCTTCATGTAGCGGCATGACGCGGCCTCGTTGGCGGCGATGAAGTCCATCTCGGGAGCCTCATGGCGCAGCGGATACAGCATCCCGGTCTCGGTCGCGACGATCGCGGTCCGGTGGTCGTGCTCGTGCTCGTGGGCGTAGCGGAGCATCCCGCCGGTGGAGAGCATGTGCACCCCCTCGGGATCGATGTCGCCTGAGGCGACGTACTCCATCACGCTGGTCGAGCAGCCGCACTCGGGGTGGATCAGGAAGTCGGCTCCGGGGTGTGCGGCGCGGATCGAGTTGATGTCCTGCGGGCGGATGCCGGCGTGAACGTGGCACTCGCCGTCCCAGACGTGCAGCGATCGGCCCAGCATTCGCTCGACATAGGCGCCGAGGAACATGTCCGGCCCGAACAGGATCTCGGCGTCCTCACCGTGACGTTCGAAGATGTGCCTGACGACCGAGACCGCATTCGCGGACGTGCAGCAGTAGTCGGTCTGCGCCTTGACCTCCGCGGTCGTGTTGACGTACATGACGACGATCGCGCCGGGATGCTCATCCTTCCAGGCGATCAACTGCGGCGCCGTGATCGAGTCCGCAAGCGAGCAGCCCGGCTCGACATCGGGGATCAGGACGACGCTTCTCGCGGGCACAGGATCGACGCGGTCTCGGCCATGAAGTGCACGCCACAGAAGACGATCGTCTCGGCGTCGGTGGCGGCCGCCTGCTGGGACAGGCCGAGCGAATCCCCGACGTAGTCGGCGACGTCCTGAATCTCGGGCAGCTGGTAGTTGTGGGCGAGGATCACCGCGCCGCGCAGCCGCGCAAGCTCGCGCACCTCGTCCTGCAGTGCCGGGATGTTCTCCAACAGCAGCGGCGCGTCGTTCGAGCTGAGCATCGGCAGGTTCATGGCAGCGGTTCCAGCAGGAGCGAGAGGTCGAGGGCGGGGGCGCTGTGGGTCAGCGCGCCGACCGAGATGAAGTCTACGCCGCGTGCTCGCAACTTCCCTCAGCGTCGCGAGCGTCACGCCGCCGCTCGCCTCCAGCTCCGCCCGTCCGGCGACGTGCGCGACCGCTGCGCGGAGCTGCTCCGGGGTCATGTTGTCAAGCAGGATCCTCGGCGCACCCGCGCCGAGCGCCTGATCGACCTCGTCGAGGGTGCGGCATTCGACCTCCAGAGGGACCCCAGGAGCGTGCGCACGCGCCTTGCGCACCGCCTCGCCGACACCGCCGGCGAGCGCTGCATGGTTCTCCTTGATCAACACCTCGTCATACAGGCCGGCGCGATGGTTGGTGCCTCCGCCGGCCGCGACCGCCGCCTTCTCCAGCATCCTCAACCCAGGCGTTGTCTTGCGAGTGTCGAGGATGCGGGCGCCCGTGCCCTCGATCGCCTGCACATAGCGCGCGGTCAGGGTCGCCACGCCCGAGAGCCGCCCCAGGAAGTTGAGCGCGGTCCGCTCGGCGGTCAGGATCGCCGCCGCCGCGCCCTCCAGCTCCAGCACCGGACCGCCGTCACGCCACACCCCCTCCTGCACGAGGCGGCGGGTCTCGATCGCCGGGTCGAGCGACCTGAACGCCAGCTCGGCCGCGTCGAGGCCGTAGATCACCCCGGGCGCCTTCTGCGTGATCCGCGCCCGCGCCCTCGCCTCGGCGGGCACGGTCGCCGCTGTCGTCAGATCGCCGCCGCCGACGTCCTCAGCCAGAGCGCGCGCGACGATCTCCGCGACCGCCGGCGTGCTCACGCGCCGGCGCCCGACGGAGTGTCAACCGAGCACATGACGCGAACAGTTGCGAAGGTCGGATCGGCGGCGCCGTGCAGCCGCGCGCCGGCAGCGGTCAGCTGACGCAGGTAGTCGATCACCTCGGCCGTCACGCGCTCGCCCGGCAGCAGCGATGGCACGCCGGGCGGATATCCGGCGATCGACTCGCAGGAGATCCGGCCGATCGCGTCGTCGACCGGCACCGCTTCGCTGCGGCCGAGGAACGCCTCACGCGGCGGCACCACCGCCTCGTGGACGATCGTCGTCGGCAGCGTCGCGGTGACCGGCGGCGCGCCTTTGCGTGAAATGCGCCTGATCGTCTCGCCGAGATCGTGGGAGAAACGCTCCAGCGGCTCGACCGGCTGTGCGATCCCGATCACCAGCACGACCGTCGCATGGGTCGCGAGCTCGACATAGATGTCGTAGGACGCTCGCAGAGACTCGGAAACCTCGTACCCCGTGCAGCCCGTGCCGCGCACGTCGAGCACGATCCGCAGCGGATCGAAGCCGGCGATCCCGGGCCTCCCGACGAATTGCTCGCCGACGACGGTGCAGCCGGGGATCGCGTCGATCGCCGCCCGCGCGCGCGCGCAGGCCTCGATCGTGCGGTCGATCAGCGCCTCTCCATGCACGGCGAGCTGGCGCCTGGCGGCGTCCAGCGACGCCAGCAGCAGCGAACTGGTGCTGGTCGAGCGGACCAGCCGCACCGCCCGGGCCAGTTCGCCCGGGTCCACCCGTCCGCTGTCTGAGACGAGCAGCATCGCGGACTGGGTGAGGCTGCCGACGATCTTGTGGGTCGAGGCGATCATCGCGTCCGCCCCGAGGGCGATCGGGCAGTCCGGGAGCTTCGCGTGGAAGCCGAAGTGCGAGCCCCAGGCACAGTCGACGACCAGCGGTACGCCGGCGCCGTGGGCGATCCGTGCGCACTGCTCGACGTCGGCGGCCATCCCGTAATAGGTCGGCGACACGATGAATGCCGCGCCCGCCTGCGGGCAACGCTCGAGCGCCTCGGCCAGCGCCTCAGGCGTCACGCCGTGAGCCATGCCAAGCTCCGGGTCGTATTCGGGCGACACGAAGCTCGGCAGGCCGCCGCTGAGCACGAGGCCGTCGATGATGCTCGCATGCGAGTTGCGTTGGATCAGGACGTGCGATCCGGGCGGGGCCAGCGCCAGACAGAGGGCGTGGTTGCCCTGCGTCGCCCCGTTGGTCAGGAACCACGCCTGCTCGGCACCGTAGGCGTCTGCCGCCAGACACTCCGCGCGCTCATAGGGAGTCGGTTTGGGCCCCTTGTCGACGCCCTCGATGTCGAGTGGGATGTCCAGCAGGAGCGCGTCCGGTCCAAGCGCTTGGGCGAGCCCCCGGTCGGCGCCCTCTCCCCCCTTGTGGCCGGGCGTGTGAAAACGCGTCGAGCCGCGGAATCCGTATGCGGTCACCGCCTCCAGGTATGGCGCGGTCGGTTGCGCGGCGGGCCGTCGCCCGACCGGCGCTTCGTGATCGGTCATTGATTGGCGGCCTTCAACAGGTAGGCGCGCACGAAGCCGTCAAGGTCACCATCGAGCACGCGGTTGGCGTCTCCCATCTCGTGATCGGTGCGGTGATCTTTGACCATGGTGTACGGATGCAGGACGTAGGAGCGGATCTGGGATCCGAAGTTGACGTCCTGCGCCTCCCCCCTCTCCCGTGCGATCTCCTCCCGGCGCCGTCGCTCCTCGAGCTCGAGCAGCTTGGAGCGCAGCATAGCCATCGCCTCGGCCTTGTTGGAGGATTGCGAGCGCTCGTTCTGGCATTGCACGACGATCCCACTCGGACGGTGCGTGATGCGAACCGCGGAGTCGGTCTTGTTGACGTGCTGGCCGCCCGCGCCGCTGGCACGGTATGTGTCGATCTGAAGGTCGTCCTCGTCGATCTCGACGCCCTCGATGTCGTCGACGACCGGCGACACCTCGACGCCGGCGAAGCTCGTCTGGCGCCGGTTTGCGGAGTCGAACGGCGACAGGCGCACGAGCCGGTGGACGCCCTTCTCGCTGCCGTACAGGCCGTAGGCGTTCTCACCCTTGACCCGGAAGGTCGCCGACTTGATCCCGGCCTCCTCCCCTGGCGATGCCTCCAGCAACTCGACGTCGAAGCCGCGCTTCTCGGCCCAGCGCATCTCCATCCGCAGGACCATCTCGGCCCAGTCCTGGGCGTCGGTCCCGCCGGCGCCGGCGTTGACCGTCACGAGCGCGTCGCCGGCGTCGTAGCGGCCTGCGAACAACCGCTGCTCCTCGAGTTCCGAGAGCTTCTCCTCGACTACAGCGACCTGGTCCTCCAGCTCGGCGAGGATTTCCGGATCCTCCTCGGCGAGCTCGGCCAGCGGCTCCAGGTCCTCGACGTCACGTTCGAGCGCGCGGAACACCTCAAGTCTGCGCGTCGCGCGCGAATGCTCGGCGCTGACCCGCGCCGCATGCTCCTGGTTGTCCCAGAAGCCCGGTTCCCCCATCTCCTGTTCGAGCGCGTTCGAGCGCTCACTCAGCCCTGCTGGGTCAAAGATAGTCCGCTAGCAGCTTGAGCTGCTCGCGGATCGCCGCGAGTCGCTGGGGCAGCGGCTCTGTGGGTGCGGTGCTCATCTGATTCCCCACCCTAGCAGCGCGCCCGCGACAACCGCCGTGACGGCGCGATCGCCGAAGATCACCCCGCCGAACATTGCGGCGGTAAGTTCACGCAGGATGGTCCGCCCAGGCGCCCGATCGCCGCAGCAGCCGCCGTTGATCAGCCGTACGATCGATGTGGCCGGTGTCAGACGCACGTTCTGGGTGGCGCCGAGGCGCTCACCGCTGAGTGGGCGATCGTCAACGACGCCGCGGCGGCGCCGTCGCTGGAGCGCCTTGCCGGCGGCGCCGGCGGTGAGGATCCGGAGGTCGAGCGGCTGACCTGGGCGGCCGACGCCCTGCGGACGGATTCGAGGCCGGTGGTGCTCTACCGGATCCTCGGCGGCGGGCACGGATGGCCCGGCGGGCGAGCCGGCCCCACGCACCTGTTCGGACGCATCCCGAGAGATCTTGACGCGACCCAGATCGTGCTCGACTTCGCGCTTGACTCAATCCGCACTTCCGGTCGGCCGACCAGCCCTGATCGCTCGGATCCCCGCCGCTAACCAACCCCCCCGGGCGGCCGATTGCGGCGGTTGCGCGAGCCACCATGGTGAGCACCCTGTGTGCTGATCTGCCGCTCGACGTGATCGAGGTCGGGCGCCGGGCCGTACAGATGCCAGGCTCCCTCGACCAGCGGGATCAGCACGATCAACAGCGCGAAGATCGGCCAGAAGAAGCCGGCACCGCTCGCGGCCCAGACGACCGTGCAGATCAGAAAGGGCGTCAACCCGGCGCCGGAGCGCTGGATCAACCGCCGAGACAGCTCGCTGCGACGTTCGGCGAGCTCCGCCCGTTGCGCCTGGCGGCTGACGGGCAGGTCTGGCAGATTCGCGCGCGCCGCCCGCAGCTCGCCCTCGGTACGAGCCGTGTACGCGGCGCTCAGCCGATCGCTCAGCTCATCCGCGGTCAGGCGACCGGCGGCGAAGTGCTCCCGGATCTCGCTCGCGGCTCGCTCACGCTCCTGATCTGAAACAAGGACGCCACCGTCTCCCGGATCCATCGCGACCTCGTTCGCTCAGCCGGTTTCAGCGCGCGCTGTCAGGCCCCGTGGCATTTCTTGTACTTCTTGCCGGACCCGCACCAGCAGGGGTCGTTGCGACCGGGCTCGGTCTCATCGACGCGGCGCTGCTGCACGGCGACCGGCTCCTGCGCCTCATAGATCGCGCTCTCATCGCCGTTCGGGTGGACGGCACCTGCACCACCGACGGCCTCGGCGGCGGCGGCAGCGGCGATCGCCTGCGAGCCGGCGACCGCATTGGTGCCGCCCGAGTAGGTGACACGAGCGCCGCCGGTGGCGGAGCTGGCGGCCGCGCTCGGCCGGCGCACCGGCGGCGGCGGCTGGAGCGGCTGCCCGTCGGGTCCGTGAAGCACGACCTCGACGTGGAAGATCATCCGCGTGAAGTCGCCCCAGATCGTGTTCATCAGGTCGCCGAACAGCGTGAACGCCTCGTTCTTGTACGCGACCAGCGGCTCGATCTGTGCGAACCCACGCAGGTGGATGCCCTCACGCAGGTAGTCCATGTCGTGGAGGTGCTCACGCCAGCGCTGGTCGATGATCTGCAGGAGCAGCAGACGCTCGATCTCACGCATCAGCTCGTCGCCGAGCTCCTGCTCACGGCGGTCGTACTGCGCCAGGGCCTCCTCCTTGAGGCGGTCGATCAGGTCCTCGCGGTCGACGCGGTTGGCGTCGAGGCTGAGGATCTCGTCGCTCGGCTGGAAGATCTCGACGACTCGAGCGACCAGCGCGTCCATGTCCCAGTCCTCGACGAAATCGCCCGCGGTGTACTCGCCGACGAGCCTTTCGATCAGGCTCGCGACCTCCTCGCGCGCGACGTCGCTCATGTCGCGGCCCTCGAGCACCTCGTCGCGGTAGGTGTAGATCACCTCGCGCTGCTGGTTGAGCACATCGTCGTACTCGAGCGTGTGCTTGCGCTGCAGGAAGTGCTGCTCCTCGACCTTCCGCTGCGCCTTCTCGATCTGCTTGGAGAGCATGCCCGCCTCGATCGGCTCCTCGTTGCCCTCCTCGTCGACCGTGCCGAGCTTGTCGAGGATCTTGTAGATCCGGTCGCCCGCGAACAGCCGGACGAGGTCGTCCTCGGCGGAGAGGAAGAACCGTGACTCGCCCGGATCGCCCTGGCGCCCGGCGCGGCCACGCAGCTGGTTGTCGATTCGACGTGACTCATGGCGCTCGGTGCCGAGGATGAACATGCCGCCCGCCGCCAGCACCTCCTGCCGTCCCGCCTCCACACGCCGCTCGATCTCGGGATGCACACGTGCGAAGTGCTCGTCGTAGTCGGGCATTTCGGGCTTCAGGCCGAGCTTGGCGAGCTCCAGGCGTGTCAGGTGCTCCGCGTTGCCGCCGAGCTTGATGTCGACACCGCGGCCCGCCATGTTGGTCGCGATCGTGACCGCTCCGGGCGCGCCCGCCTCCGCGACCGTCTCGCCCTCGCGCTCCGCGTGCTCGGGCTTGGCGTTGAGCACGGCGTGCTTGATGCCCTTCTTGCTGAGCTCGTTCGACAGCAGCTCGGAGACCTCGACCGAGATCGTGCCGACCAGCACCGGCTGCTTGTTGGCGTTGCGCTCGGCGATCTCCCGGCTCACCGCCGACCACTTGCCCTCCTTGGTCTTGTAGACCTGATCGTTGCGGTCCATCCGGATCATCTTCGCGTTGGTCGGAACCTGGACCACCGCCAGCTCGTAGATCTTCAGGAACTCGGTCGCCTCGGTCAGCGCCGTGCCGGTCATTCCCGCGAGCTTGTCGTACATCCGGAAGTAGTTCTGCAGGGTGATCGTCGCGAGCGTCTGGTTCTCCTCCTGGACGCGCACGCCCTCCTTCGCCTCGACCGCCTGGTGCAGGCCCTCAGACCAGCGCCGGCCGTCCAGGATCCGCCCCGTGAACTCGTCGATGATCTTGACCTCCCCGTCGATCACGGCGTAGTCGACGTCGCGCTTGTAGAGCGACTCGGCCTTCAGCGCCTGATGCAGATGGTTGATCAGGGGGCCGTTCTCGGCGCGGTAGAGGTGATCGATCCGCAGGAACTTCTCGGCCTTCGCGACGCCGAGCTCGGTGACCGCGACCGTCTTGTGCTTCTCGTCGAACTCGTAGTCGAAGTCGGCGACGAACTCCTTCTTCATCCGCGGGTCCATCCCCTCGGGCGTCTGGCCCGGGATCATCCGTGGCGCCAGCTTCGCGAACTGCATGTAGAGGTCGGCGGCCTGCTCGGGGGCGCCGGAGATGATCAGCGGCGTCCGCGCCTCGTCGATCAGGATGTTGTCGACCTCATCCACGATCGCGTAGGTGTGGTAGGGCGAGAGGTCACCCTCGGGCTTGGGGCGACCGCCGTGCTGGACCTTCTCGTCGAGCGTCGTCGCCATGTTGTCACGCAGGTAGTCGAAGCCGAACTCCGAGTTGGTGCCATACGTGACGTCGGCGGCGTAGGCGGCACGCTTCTCCTCGTAGGGCTGCATGTTCTGCAGGATCCCGACGGACACGCCGAGCATGTCGTAGATCGGCTTCATCCACATCGCGTCGCGTCGCGCGAGATAGTCGTTGACGGTCACGACGTGCACGCCGCGACCGGCGAGCGAGTTCAGCACGACCGCGCCGGTCGCCGTCAGCGTCTTGCCCTCGCCAGTCTTCATCTCGGCGATGCAGCCGTCGTGAAGCACCATCGCACCGATCAGCTGGACGTCGAAGTGGCGCATCCCCATCGTGCGCTTGGCGGCCTCACGGACCAGCGCGAAGCACTCGGGGAGCAGATCGTTCAGTGACTCGCCGTCGCGGGCGCGCTCACGCAGCTCGTCGGCGAGCTCACGCAGCTCCTCATCGGTCGAGCTCTCCATCTCGGGCTCATACGCGTTGATCCGGGCGACCCGCTGCTCATAGGACTTGAACTTCTTTGCCTCGCCCATCCGCAGGGCGCGGTCGAGAAATGACATGTAGCTAGGGTACCAGCGGCTTCACGGGGCGTTGGGGACGGACCGGGACGCCGAGCGCGAGCAGGTGCGCCCGGTAGGCGGCACCGTAGGGAGTCGGCGTGCCGGCATACGACGTGATCAGCGACGGGCCACCGCCGCAGCTCCAGCCACCGGGTGAGGTCGCGTCCCACGCCCAGGCGAGGTAGCCGATCCCATGGTCATCGGCGAACCGCATCATCGCGTCTATATAGCCGCCGGCGCAGTCGGTCTCCCCCAGCTCTCCGAACACCACCGGCACGCGGCGGTGCGTCGTGAGCACGGCGCCACGGCACGACGCCGCGCACGGGCTGAGGCCGCCGTAGTTGTGCTCTGAGGCGATCAGCTGGTGGCGCGGATCCCGGGGCTCGTGCGCAAGCCACTGGGAGAGGTCGCTGGCGTAGTCCTCACCGCCGAGCAGCAGCGGCTGCGTCGCGCCGGTCGAACGGACCGCATCGACGAGCTGCTGCATGCCCGCAGCCCGGTATCCGGGGACGCTTCCCGACGCTCGGATCTCACATCCATGCAGCCAGCAGGACCAGCTGATCCCGTAGGGCTCGTTGAACAGGTCGAAGATCAGGTCGTGATCGGATTTGAAGGCGTTCGCCACCGAGTGCCAGAACGCCGGAGCGTGACCCGCGTCGGCCATCGGCAGCTGCGTGGTGGCCGCCACGGAGCCGGGGGCGGCCCAGTGCAGGTCGAGGATCACGAACAGGTGCGCGGCATTGAGCGCCGCCACGTAGCGCTCGATGATCGCGCGGTACGGCGCCCCACCCCGCCCCGGCGGCGCGTTGACGCCGAGCCAGCAGTCCTCGTTGAGCGGCACGCGTACGACGTTGATGTCCCAGCGCAGCATCGCGTCGATCATCGCCGGCGTGTCGATCCGGTCGGGGTCGGGACTGTCGAAGAACCCCCAGCCCTGGATGCAGGCGTACTCGCTGCCGGAGCGCGAGACGCCGCGGAGCTGGACGGGTGTCCCCGCGCCCGGGCCATAGACGAGCTCGTTGCCGTGCACGCGCAGCCCCGATGACGTGGAGGATGCTGGCGCCGAACGTGAGCCCGCCAGAAAGGCGATCGCGACGGCCAGCGTCGCGATCGCTCCGCGCGCTGTCAGGCGCACTCAGGCGGCGGGTGAGACGTCACCCGGCAGCGCGCCCGGGCCGGCAGCGGGCGGGAGCGGCACCGACGCCGCGGCGCGGGACTCACGCCGCTTGCGACGTTTGTCCCGGTGACGCTTGACCTGGACCGCGAGCTCGTCGCTGACGACGTTGATCGAGTGCACGAGATCGCGTGAGGCACTCCTGGCACGCAGCGTGACCCCCTTCAGATGCAGCGTCGCCTCGGCGACCTGGGACTCCGGGTTGGCCGGATTGCGCTCCTCGAACAGCTCCACCTCCAGCTCCGCCAGCTCCGAGACCTGTCTTGAGACGGTCCGGAAGCGCTTGACGACATGCTCCCTCAAATCGTCGGACACCTGCAGGTTGCGACCTTTGACATCGATCCTCACAGGGCGACCTCCTGTCTTGAAAGAGGTGGTTGTGCTTGCCACTGAGAGGTTATTCCGTCGCAGGTCGTTTGTCGATTGGGACAATGCCGCAGAGTGTCGCCTCCGATTACCTGGACCTACGAGCCGAGCGTGCTGGTCGCGATGCTCGCCGCGTCGATCGCATACGGCTACGGCTGGCGCCGCGCAAGGCAGCCCGGCGAGCCGCATCCGCCCGGCTATGGGCGCCTGACGCTGTTCTGCCTGAGCGTGCTGACGATCCTGGTGGCGCTCGTCTCCCCGGTCGACGGTCTTGCCCGCTACCTGATGGTGATCCACATGACCCAGCACGTCCTGCTGCTGGACATCGCGCCGATCCTGTTCATCCTCAGCCTCACCAAGGGGCTGTTGCGGCCGGTGACACGGAGGCTGACCGTGATCGAGGCGCGTGCCGGCGTCCTCGCGCGGCCCTGGTTCGCGGTGGTCCTCTACGTCGGGGTGATGTGGCTCTGGCATGTCCCGGCGATGTACGACCTGGCGCTGCGCCACAACGACATCCACGCACTCGAGCACATCTGCTTCGGCGCCGCGGGGATGCTGTACTGGTGGCACCTGCTGTCACCGATCCCGGGGCGCTACCGGCTGACCGGGATGGCGCCGGTCGTCTACATGGTGGTCACCAAGCTGCTGGTCGGGATGCTCGGGGTGATCCTCGCCTTCGCGCCGCACTGCTTCTACCCCTGGTATCAGCATCACCCTGACTACTGGGGTCTCTCACCGCGCGAGGATCAGAACCTCGCAGGGCTCGTGATGGCGCTCGAGCAGTCGATCGTGATGGGCATCGCCCTGACCTACCTGTTCGTGCGGATGCTGACCGAGAGTGAACGCGAGGCACAGCGCGCCGAGCGCTACGGAATCGTCAACTGAGCACGTCTCGGTCTCCGGCGCGGCCCCGCTGGGCCACGCCGGAGAGAGAACCGTCCGTCAGACGATCAGATCAGCACTTACCGGTGCCGCTGACCGTGCTCGTCTGGGGTGTCGTGCCGTTGGTCGCGGTGTACGTCATCGAGTACGGCCGCTTCCCCTTGTCGCAGCCGACCGACGAGAGGAACGCGACGGTCTTGCCCTTGACCTTGGCGGTCAGCTTGAACCAGGTGAGGTCGTTGAGCGTGATCGAGCTGTACAGGCCGAGGTTCCCGGCGTCGGTCGAGACGTCGGCCGGCAGCGGCGCGTTCTGGAGCAGGTAGTTCCCATCGTTCTTGAAAGTGACGGGATACGGCGCGGCTGCGCCGGTCTGCAGGCCGCCGCAGGTACCGTGGGCGGCGTCGATCGTCGTCAGCTCCGTGACCTTGCCACCGCCCGCGTTCCACACCTTGAGCAGCGTGTGGCAGAGGATCGCGTTGGCGCCGGTCGCCGGTGGGTAGATCGGCATCAGGTTCGTCGGGCCGAGAACCGCAGTCACGGGACCTTCGGCGACCAGTGACTTCGCGGGGCAGGTCGCCCCGTAGTTCTTTGAGATCAGCGCGTACGAGCAGGTCGGGAAGTCCGTCTTGCTGGTGTCGACCTTCAAGCCGTACATCTTCAGCTTGATGTCGGTGATCGGCGCGGCGGCGAGGCCGGCGGTGCCGTTGTTGGCGCCGAACAGCTCGACGAAGCCCGCCGGCACCGGTTTGGCCGGAGTGCCTGCGCTCTTTGAGCTGAACGTCAGCGAGCTGGGCTTGTAGGTGTTCAGCGGCGTCGCAGCGTATGCGGCAGCGGCAGCCGCCAGTACGACAAGCGCTACAGCCGCAATGATTGTCCGTCGCAAGTGGGTCCTCCTATTGGGTCTGGTGGTGTGGGGGTTGCCACGGGGCCGGCCAAGCTCATGGCAGTGGTTGGAGATGTGGGAAGGTTTGAGACAGTCCGGTGATCGTCTCACCGAGTGGCGCCTGCGCTCTGCACGGCGGACCTGATGGATCGTCCGTGTAATAGACAGAGCTAAGTACCGTAGACAGATTAGCGGGTATCGTCGGCCCGATGGTTGGGAGTGTGTTGTTTGTGCACAGATAGCCTCCGAACAGGGGCAGGCCGTTGAGCAGGTCGAGGTAACCGCCGGGCGTCAGGTACGGGTTCGAGCGGTTGCTGTCAGGACGCGCCGCATAGGCGGTCAGCGTCTCTGGGTTGACCGGGCTGGAGATGCGGAGATAGTGGGCGATCCTGCTGCTGGTGAAGCTCTGCGCGGTCGCCTGGCTGGCTGCGGTCCCGTTCGCGAAGAAGGCCGCGATCTCGCGCCGGTAGTCGTTGATGTAGTTGATCACCGGCACGACGTTCCCCAGGTAGGGGGTGAGCCGTGCCAGCAGCGGCACACTGTCGTTGAGGAAGCGCTGCAGTGCGGCCTCGCCCTGCAGCGCGACGCCGTTCAGGGGTCCGACATAGACCATCACGTCACGTAGGGCCGGAGCCACACGATTGATCGCCTCAAGCGCCTGGCTGAGCGGCACCGCCGCCGGGCGCAGCTCGTCGATCAGCGGCTGGGTGGTGATCGCAAAGCGGTTCAGTCGCTCGACCGTCTGCCGGGTCGCGACCAGGAACGCCGGGAACGCACGGATCGCCGCGGCGAGCGAGCGGTCCTGGGCGGCGGTCACCGCGAACACCGAGTCTGCGTTGCGGATCAGCCCCTGCAGCTGCGACGGCGAGGAGCTGATCGCCGAGAAAACCTGGCCGCCATCGTGCAGCAGCACACTCGTCTCGGCGCTGTCGCGTCGCAGCACGGTCAGCACCGACTCGACATTCGTCGCGAACGGATACAGCTGGGCGAGTGCGTCGTTGAAGTCCTGGCCGCGCCCGGTGAAGGCGATCCCGTCCTGCTGCATCCACGTCTCGAACGCCTTGCGGGTGACGGGGTCAAAGGTCGAGAGGATCTGGTCGAGCTGGACGGTCGGCGCGACCTGGCCCTGGGGAAGGCGCCCTCCGTCCGCGAGCATCGGCCCGTTCGGATTGCCGAACGACAGCTGCACGTAGGTCTCGCCGAGGAGCGACTTCTGGCGCAGGATCGCGCGTGTGTCGGCAGGCCTGGGTGCGTATTGCGGATCGATCTGGATCACCGCCTTGGTCAGGCCCGTCTTCGGGTCGAGATCGACGCTCACCACCTTGCCGACGTCGACACCGGCGATCCGGACGTCCGCCTGCGTGCCGAGCTGCACCGCCTGGGCGAATTCGACGCTGAAGCGATAGCCCTGCGGCTGCAGTGGAATCGTGCCGCCGAACGACAGCCACAGGAACAGCAGCAGTCCTACGCACGAGCCCGCGAACGCGACCATCGCGACGATCCGGCTGGGCTTCGGGGCGATCGTGTTCATAGCCCCGCCGGCGGGCAGTACGACGAGTTGATCGTCGCGTAGTTGGGTGCGTTGAGGAGGGCCAGCAACGACGCGAGCGAGGGCACCGAGTGAATCAGCGCGGTCTCGAGCAGCTGGAGGCCCGGACAGGTCGCCATGAACTGCGCCTGAACGATCGGACCGTTGGCGTCCTGGGTGCTCGTCAGGCTGTTGGCGATGTGGCTCAGCCACGCACCCCAGAACAGGTAGGGCTTCGAGCCCGCTCTTGTGTAGGCGAGCTCGTTGAACAGCGCGTTCAGCACGCCGACCGTCGAGTTGAGCTCAGGGGTCGCCGTCTCCAGATCCGCGGCCGCGGGTGCCAGCGTGCTGGCCAGCGGCTGTACCGCGACCGAGAACGGCCGCAGCTGATTCTTGATCGTCGAGACCGTGTCGCGCAGCAGCGGCTGGGTTGCGCGCAGTGCCGGCTCGAGATTGCGAGCGAACGGCTCCAGCGCAGCGAGCGTCGGACCGGTCTGGGCCGCGAACTTCTGGACCTTGCCGAGCGTATCGGTGGTCTGCTCGAGCGTCGAGGGCAGCTGCGTGAGACCGGAGGCGAGCGCCGCGTCCTGCGAGGAGATCGCACTGAAGTTGGTGTTCGACGCCCGGATCAGTGAGGCCAGGTCGGTGTCGACGCCGCCGAGTGTGGTGACGACCCGCTGCAGGTTGTGGATCGCGCGGTGGATCTCGTCCGAGCGCGTGGCGAGCAGGCCGGCGAAGGTCACGGTGTCACGGTCAAGCGGCGCGAACCGCTTGAAGACGCCCCGCAGGTCGCTGACCGCGCGCGGGCTGGGGGCGGACCCCGTCGCGCCCGGTCCCTGGAACGCCTGTGCGCCGCCCGAGAGCAGCAGCAGCAGGTAGGTGCGCGTGTCCGCATCGAGCGAGGAGAGGATCTGGTCGACGTCGATGTCCGGCGCCGTGCTGGCCGCGCTCAGCTCGCCTCCGTTCGGGATCGCACCGGCGCTCCTGGTGCCGGGGTCGAGCGCCAGGTACATGTCCTTCAGCGGTGTTCGAGGCCGCAGCAGCACGGTCGCGTTGCGGTAGATCGGCGCGTACTGCTTGTCGATGTCCATCGTCACCACGGCCCGTCCGTGCTGGAGCTCGACGCCGCCGACGAGCCCTACCTCGACGCCGGCGATCGTCACCGCCTGGCCCTGGCCGGCGGTGACCGCGGCCGCATCCTGGAATTGCGCACGCACGGTGTAGTAGCTCTGCCCGAACGTGAACGACGGCTGGTGCTCCAGGATGTATCCGACGACGAGAATCGCGAGCGCGATCAGCGCGACGATTGCCAGGAAGTCGACGCGGTGGATCCTGATCGCGCGCTTCACGGCGCCGCTCCGGTTGCCGCGGCGTTGACGTTCGGAGCCGCGTTCTTGTAGCAGGGGACGTTGCGGTCGAGCGGCGGTGCGCTGGACGGGAACGCCGGCCGGGTTCCGAGCGGTGCAAGCACGGCGTTGCCGAACAGCGGACCGTTCACCGGCAGCACCTTGGATTGGATCAGATCGGAGCCACCGGCCACGGCGGCGCGGACGTACCGGCCGTTGCCGTCGAAGTTCCCCGACGCCCCGGCGATTCCGACGGCCGACTGGAACAGCTCCTGGTAGACCTGCAGGCCGGTCGTGTTCGGCGGATCCTGGATCACGGCGTTGCCGGTCGGGATCACGTTGTGGATCATGCAGCGGGCCAGCTCGTCGAGGCTGCTGAACAGCTGGGTGCTCGATTTGATCGTGCTCGCGGTGTCCTGCACCGCCGGGGTCAGATCGCTCAGCAGGCCGCCGAGCTCGCTCGGCGAGACTAGCGGGGTCGCCTGCGCCAGCCACGGGAATGCAAGGTCGATCGTCGGACCGAGCTGGTGAATCCCGGGGATGATCTCCCGGGCGAACGCCTGCGTGGGCGCGTAGGAGGCGTCGAGCGAGGCGTCGGCGGCGAGCGTGTTGCGAAGCAGCGCCGGCAGCACCGCGATCGTGTCGCTCAACTCCTGCTGGCGTGAGGCAAGCGTCGCCATCGTCCGGTTGAACGTCCTCACCAGGCTCGCGAGCGCCGACGGATCGGCGCCAAGGCCGCTGAACACCTTCTCGTTGCCGGCGACAACGCCTGAGAGGTCGTCGGGCTGGGTCCCGAGCAGTGCCTGATTGACGATCGCCGATGCCTCGAACGCGCGTGCCGAGTACTTGAGCGCGAGATTCAGGGCCTCGCCGCCGGTGAGGCCCCGCACGCTGGGATCCTGGGTCGCGTCCTGTGCGGGTGACGGTGGCGCGTTGAGCGCGGCCCCGAGTCCCTGAACCAGCGTCTGCAGGTTCGCGCGGGCCGAGGAGGTGAGCGACGAGAGCACATTGTTGAGCTGCACGGGACCTGAGGTGTTGGCGGCCGGGAGGGTCGCACCTGATCGGAGGATCGGCGCGCTCGGGCTCCCCGGGGACAGATCGACGTAGACGTTGCCCTCCAGGAAGATTCGCTCCCTGATCGCGGCGGTTGCGTTCGGAATGAATCGGGAGCGCGTTCTGATCGATGTCCATCGTGACGACGCCGGCGTTACCGCCACCACGGACCGACGAGACCGACGTCACCTCGCCGACATCGACGCCGGCGATCCGGACGGGCGACGGGATGTGGATCTCGGTGTTCGAGGTGAACACCGCCTTGAGGACGAAGGGGCGCTTCTGGAACGGCACCGATCCGCCGAACACGAAGTAGACGACCGCCGCGATCAGGACGATCGCGACGATCCCGGCCTGAAGCGTCGAGACGCGCGGCTTGTGGCGCCTGATCTTCTTCGTGTTCCTGCTCATCCCCCGCTCCTGGTGGTCTTCTCGGTCTGCAGGCCGACGTTGCCCGGCGGGTTGCCGATCAAAGCCGCGTGGGGGGAGTAGCGCTCGTTGCCGGCTGCGCACTCGGCTGTCTGCCCAGGGGAGTCGGTGTTCGGGTAGGGGTTCACGTGGAGTGGGCCGTGGTTGTGCCCCCCAGCCGTGGATGTGCTCAGGAACGGGCTCTGGGATGGAACCGCCTCGCCGCCGGCGACGTCATCGATCGCGACGATCACGAACCGCAGCACCGTCCCGTTGCCGACGTTGTCCGAGAGGTCGCTGGCGAAGTTGCGCAGGAACAGCGTCACGTAGTTGCATGACGTCTGGACGGGCGTCAGGAACTGCAGCGGCGAGAGCAGGCTGCTCGCGGTCAGTGTCAGGCGGTCGAGCCCCTGCTGCACCACCGGGTTCGCGCCATAGGACTCCAGCGCCTTCGACAGGTTGACGGTCGCCTGGTTCAGCGCGGTCGTGCCGGGGAGGTTGCGCGCTCCCGCCTCGAATGCATCGGCGAGTACCGGGGCGCTGCTGGAGAGAGTCGCGAAGCCGGGCCGCAGATCGGCGAACAGGCCGGCTGTATCGGTCGCGAACGTCTGCAGGCGGGGGCTGTCAGAGATCACCGCCTGGAATGTCGGTGGGGTCTCAGAGATCCAGTCCTGCAGGTACGGGACGGCGACGCCGGCCAGCGCGGTGAAGGTCGTGTCAAGGTTGCGGTAGAGCGAGGCCTGCGTCTGGGCGACCGGTGCGAGGGCGCTCGTGAGCGAGGAGAGCCCCCGGATGAAACCGCCGAGATCGGTCTTCGGCGATGACAGGTTGCGCATCACGGGTCCGAGGTCCCGGACGAGCGGGACGAAGGCTGAGATCGCGTCGTTGACGTCGGTGCCGCGCCCGGCCAGCGCATTGCTGAAGCCGGTGGTCGATGCTGCGACGCCGGCGCGCGTCGGCGGCGTGAACATCGACAGGACCTGATCGAGGTCGACCTCGGCGCCGGTCTGGCTGACCGGCACGGTCGAGCCGGGCGCCCAGGTCCTGCTGGAGTGTCCGCGGGTAACGTCGAGATACTTCTCCCCGATCGCCCCCTTCAGCCGGATCGTGAAGCGCGAGTCGACCGGCAGCGGCTCGACGTCCTTGTTGAGCTGCACGTCGAGCACGGCGATCGGCTGCCCGGCAGCGTCACGCGCCGGTTCGATGCTGGCGACGCTGCCCACCAGCGAGCCGCCCATGTGAACCTCCGCACCACGTGTGAGCTCCTCCGCATTGGCGACGTGCACGTAGAGCGTGTAACGCGGGACGAACGGCAGCCCATTGTTCGCCTGGAATGCGAGGACCACGGCGACGATCGCGACGAGGACCGTCAGCGCGCCGATCAGCACCGGACTGAACAGCGTGCTGTCACGCCGCCGGCGGGGCTTCATCTGCCACCGCCGATCAGGTAGTCGAGCAGCCCCGCCAGATTTGACGACGGGGCGGGACCGGCGCCGCGCAGCGCCTGGCGGACCACGGCAGCGACGGCAGCCGTGTCGTATGAGGCCGAGCCCTGGCCGGAGCCTGCGCCTGACGCGGGCGTCTGCGATGGGTTGGGCGCGGTACCTCCAGACTGCGTCGAAGTGCTCACCGGCACACCCGGCGCGGACGCGGTGTCGGCGCTGTCCGCCGTCCCGGAGAAGTTCGCCGAGCAGCCAGCGGTCGGCGTTGTCACGTATCCCGTGCAGCTACCGAGGATCGCCGCGCTGCGGACGTAGTGACCGTCGGCGTTGAAGCCGTTGCCGGCGCCGGTCCCGTTGAACAGCACGCCCATCAGCTGTTCGATCGCACCTGTGTTGTCGAGGCTCGCCGTCAGCTGATCGAGCAGCGCCGACGACGGCGCCGCGGCCGCCCCGAGACCCTTGAGCTGATCGGCCAGCGGCTCGGTCGCGACCAGTGGCCCCTGCGACTCCTGGGCCGCGTTGCCGAGGTTTATCAGCGCCGTGCGCGCGGCGCGGGCGAACGGCGCGAGTGCCGTGAACTGCCGGTTGATGCCATTCGCGGCCTGGCCCAGCGAGGCCATCAACGGCGTTCCCTGATCGGCGACGTCGCCGAGATCGGCCATTAGGGGCTTCAGCTTGCTGAGGAACGTCGGCAGTAGCTGGATCGAGCGTGAGATCGCAGCGCTGCGCTGCGCGCTGGCGGTGGCCGTCGTGTTGGCGTTGACGACGAAACCCGCGATTTGCGTGCGCGCCCGCGCGAGCGGTGCGAGAACCGTGTCAGAGGCACTGGCGAGCTGCTCGAGCTGATGGTTCTGCTCGGCGAGGATCTTGAACACCTGCTCGGTGTACCCGAGCGCCGGGTTCGCCCGGCGAATCACCGCGTTCAGGTCAGAGCCGCGCGCGGCGAGGCCGGTGCCGAGCTCGTTCAGGATGATCGCCAGGCGCTGCCGGATCGACTCCTGGGAGATGTTCTGGACGATGTCCGGGTCGATCGGAGAGCTCGTCTGGGTTACCGGCAGGAGGTATGTACCGGCTCCTGAACCGCGGCGGATCAGCGGCAGTTCCGGTTGATTCGAGGTTCCCGGGCTGCAATCGACGTAGCGCTCGGCGATCAGCGACTGGGGCCTGATCGCGCAGGTCGCGTTCGCGTGGAACGGGGTGAACGCGGCGTTTCCGATCGTCAGCGTGACGGCCGCCTGGTTCTGCGGGGTGACAGACAGCGACGCGATCGAACCGACGTTGGCGCCGGCGATTCTGACGTCCTCACCGGGGACCGCGAATGCGGCGTTGTCGAAGATCGCGCGCACCTGGTAGGTACCGCCGCCGGCGCTCCCCGAGCCGCCGGAGCTGGTCACGATCACCAGCACCACGACAACCGCCGCGGCGACCAGTACGGCGACGATTGCAGCAGCTCGTCTCATCCGCCGGGGCTCGATGTCGTGGTGCAACCCGGGACCTGCTCGGGTGCGGAACCGTCGGGGGTCGCCTGTGTCGCTCCTCCCGGGCAGCGCCCATGGACGACCTGAAGGCCCTGGTAGCGCTCAGCCGGCGAGATCGTCGTCAACTCGTTGGATGCGTTCAGGCCGAACGCGCCGAAGAACGGCTGCGTCCTGGTGTAGTGGCCGTTGGCGTCGTAGTAGCCCGACGCCTGGCCGAGGTTCGTCAACGCCGCGATCACGTCAGGCGTGTACTCACGGAGGTAGTCGAGCTGCGACTGGGAGTCGTTCATCTCCCGGATCAGCGTCGGAAATGCGCTGGCGGCGACCCGCGCGAGCGCCGGCGTGTCCTGGAAAAGTGTCGTCAGGTCACCGCCGCCGGACGGGTTGTGGATCAGCGCCGCAAGCGCCGTGACGGTCGGTAAGGACTCCTGCGCGAAGTTGTCGAGGGCGACGCTGAACGGCGCCAACCGCCGAACCGCCGGCTTGGTGGCTGCGACAAGCGGGTCGAGCGCATCGAGGGTCGCGCGCAGCCCCGCGAAGGTCGTCGTGGAGCGTGTCAGCGCGGACGGAAGCAGCGACAGCGCGCTGTTCAGCGACCGTGACTGCGTCGCGATCGCCCCGGTGGCGACATTCGCATTGGCGATCAGCTGGGTCAGCTCCTCGCTCCGGGACGCCAGCGCCTGCATCGTCTTCGCGCCCTCCACGAGCAGCCCATCGAATGCGGGCTCATCGCTCGCCAGCTGCTGGGTCACCCTGCTGGTGGACGCGAGTGCCGGCGCGAGGTAGTGCAACGTCCGGTTCGCCTCCAGAGCCCGGCCCTGAATCGATGCCGCCTCCCCTCTGATCACGCCGCGGATGCCGGCTCTCGTCAACGGGTCGAGCGCGTCGAACAGCTGGTCGAGGTTGACCTCGGAATAGGCGTCGTGTGCAGGGAGCGATCCGCCGGAGGGGATCGTCGGCGCTCCACTCGGCCCGGGGTACAGAACGACGTAGTTGCCCGCGATCGCCGCCAGGCCGGAGTCCTCGATCCGCGCGACCGTGCCCGCGTGCATCGGCGCTGCGCCCGAGCTCAGGCTGACCACGACCTCCGCCATCCCGTTTTCGGTCAGGCCGATCGACTGGACGGTGCCGGCGCGGTCGGGGCCGATCAGGACGTCGTTTCCCTTGACCAGGCCGCTGGCGTCCTGGAAGGGAATGCGCAGCGTGTAGCTCGAGCCGCTGTCAAGCACGATCAGCGCCACGAGCACGAGCGCGAGCAGCAGCGCACCGCCGGCGGCGAGCCTGGCGGTCACACTCGGTCCGCGCGTACGACCCTCGCCCGGTGCAGGCCGGGGATCCGACGTCCCAGTTGCGTCAGGGGCATTCGTGCCTATTAGTTCCTCCCTCCTCACGAAGGTCCTGCGGCCTCTGGGCGCATCCTTACAGGTCGAGCGAGCGGATGCGCAGCTGTTTCGGCGGCCCCTAGGTCCAGGACTCGCGGTATGCGGCCTGCTCGGCGGTCGGCTCGTCGATCTCCACCCCGAGGGCGGCGAGCTTCAGGCGACCGACCTCCCGATCGATCTCCTCCGGTACCTGGTGCACCCCGGCCGGCATCTCCTGATGACCGCGGACCAGCGCCACCACGCACAGCGCCTGCAGGGCGAACGACACGTCCATCACCGCCGCCGGGTGACCCTCGGCCGCAGCGAGATTGACCACCCGCCCGCTCGCGATCAGATTCAGACGCCGGTCGTCATCAAGCTGATACTGCTGGACGAGCGGGCGCACCTCTGTGATACCGCCCGTAGCGATCTCGGCAAGCTCACGGAGATCAATCTCGACGTCGAAGTGGCCGGCGTTCGCGAGCAGCGCGCCGTCCTTCATCAGCTCGAAGTGTTCACGTCGCAGCACCCGTCGAGATCCGGTCACGGTCACGAACACGTCACCGCGAGACGCTGCCTGAAGCGCCGGCATCACCTCATATCCGGCCATCCGGGCCTCCAGCGCACGCAAAGGGTCGATTTCGCAGACGATCACCGCCGCACCCGCCCCCCGGGCGCGCTCGGCGATTCCGAGGCCCGCCCAGCCGTATCCGATCACGACCACCGTGTGCCCGGCCAGCAGGACGTTGGTGGCGCGCACGATCCCGTCGAGTGCCGACTGGCCGGTGCCATGACGGTCGTTGAGCGCCCGCTCAGTGCGCGCCTCGTTGACCGCCAGCACCGGGCAATGCAGCTCACCGCGCTCGTGCAGACGCCGCAGACGGACCAACCCGGTGGTCGTCTCCTCGGTGCCACCCAGCAGCGCTTGCAGCGCGGGAGCCCCACCTCGGTGGGCGCTCATCAGCAGATCGGCGCCGTCGTCGATCGTGATCTGCGGCCGGCCGGCCGCGAGTGCGGCAATGTGGCCCTGATAGTCCTCGTAGGACTCACCGTGCCGGGCGCGGACCTCGATCCCATGCGTGGCGGCGAGTGCCGCGGCGACATCGTCCTGAGCCGACAGCGGGTTGGCCGAGCACAGTGACACCGTGGCGCCACCCGCGCTGAGCGCGTTGACGAGATTCGCGGTCTCGGCGGTCACATGCAGGCAGGCCGCGATCCTGACGTCCTTCAGCGGCCGATCGGCGGCGAACCGCGCCGCCACCTGGCGCAGCACCGGCATCTGCCCGGATGCCCAGGCGATCCGCCGCTCGCCGGCCGGCGCCAGGCCGGGCTCGGCGATCAGAGCCTTCTGCACAGACTGCTGCTAGTAGCGGTAGTGGTCGGGCTTGTAGGGCCCCTCGACGGGCAGCCCCAGATAGGCGGCCTGATCGTCGCTGAGCGTCGTCAACCGGGCACCGAGCGCGTCGAGATGCAGTCTCGCGACCTTCTCATCGAGGTGCTTGGGGAGCGTATATACCCGCGGCTCGTACACATCGCGGTGCGTGAACAGCTCGATCTGCGCCATCACCTGGTTGGTGAACGAGTTCGACATCACGAAGCTCGGATGGCCGGTCGCGTTCCCGAGGTTGAGCAGCCGCCCTTCGGACAGCACGATGATCGCGTGACCATCGGTGAAGGCCCACTCATCGACCTGCGGCTTGATGTTGATCCGCTGCACGCCGGGGAGCTTGGCGAGGCCCGCCATGTCGATCTCGTTATCGAAGTGGCCGATGTTGCCGACGATCGCCTGATGCTTCATCGCGGCCATATGGCCGGCGGTGATCACGTCCTTGTTGCCGGTCGCGGTCACGAAGATGTCAGCCGTCGCGACCACGTCCTCCAAGGTCGCTACCTGATAGCCGTCCATCGCCGCCTGCAACGCGCAGATCGGGTCGATCTCGGTCACGATCACCCTCGCGCCCTGGCCACGCAGAGACTCCGCGCAACCCTTGCCGACATCGCCATAGCCGCACACGACCGCGACCTTGCCGCCGATCAGCACATCGGTCGCGCGGTTGATCCCGTCGATCAGCGAGTGCCGGCAGCCGTACTTGTTATCGAACTTCGACTTCGTGACCGAGTCGTTGACGTTGATCGCCGGGAACAGCAGCAACCCCTCAGCCGCGAACTGGTAGAGCCTGTGCACCCCGGTCGTGGTCTCCTCAGTCACACCCTTGATCCCCGAGGCGACATTCGTCCAGCGCCGCGGATCCTCGGTCAGCGAGCGCTGCAGCAGCGCCAGGACGAAACTGAACTCCTCAGACTCGGCGCTCGCCGGATCAGGGACCGCTCCGGCGCGCTCGAACTCCACTCCCTTGTGAACCAGCAGCGTCGCATCGCCACCGTCGTCAAGGATCATGTTCGGGCCGGCGCCATCCGGCCAGCACAGCGCCTGCTCGGTGCACCACCAGTACTCCTCAAGCGTCTCGCCCTTCCACGCGAACACGGGGATGCCCTGCGGATCCTCCGGGGTACCGTACGGACCGACGGCGACCGCAGCCGCGGCGTGATCCTGGGTCGAGAAGATGTTGCACGACGCCCAGCGAACCTCTGCACCGAGCGCCACCAGCGTCTCGATCAGGACCGCGGTCTGGATCGTCATGTGCAGCGACCCCGTGACCCTCGCACCCGCAAGCGGCCGGCTCGCGCCATGCTCACGGCGCATCGCCATCAGCCCCGGCATCTCATGCTCGGCGAGCTGGATCTCCTTACGGCCAAAGGCGGCCAGGCCAAGGTCGGCGACCTTGAAATCTACTTTGGTGGCGGTCGTGCTCATTCGGTCTCCAGGTCTCTTACGGTTTTCGGTCAGCTCGGGGTCAGGCCACCGCGAGCAGCCGCTCGTGCTTACGCTGCTCGAAGCTCAGCCAATCGCCGGGATCGATGTCCTCCGGCCGCTGCGCGGTCGCGCTCAGCCAGGCCCTGACGGCCTCACCGAGCTCGGGCTCCTCCTCCAGCCGCGCCGCGAACGCGACATCGGTCAGGCCGATGTCGAAGCGCGCGAGCAGCTCCTTCAACGTGCGCAGCCGCTGCAGCTCGGCTGGGCCGTAGACGCGGTAGCCGGCCGACGTGCGCGCAGGCGACAGCAGGCCGGCCCGTTCGACGTAGCGGAGCATCCGCGCCGACCAGCCGGTCGTCTGCGCCGCCTCGTGGATCGTCAGCCCTTCCATGCGTGGGCAACGTTACCACAACTATGTCAAGGTTACGGACGGAGGTGCGCTCGATCCGCCCCCGCGCTCGGGATTTGTGACGTCTATCAGGGGCCGGTGCGGTTCGCGAGGGGCTCTCGAGCGCACCTCGGTCCTCCAGCTTCGTCGCCGGCGGGCGGGTCGCTACGCCAGGGCGGGTTCTTGGAGGGAGTGGTCGGTGGGCTGCGCTACGCGCTGCAGGGTGCCGTCGGGGCCGGTGCGGTATGCGCCCATGCTCGCCAGTGGCGGTGAGTAGGCGTGGATCGTGACCGCCGGCGCGCGGCCGGCGTGCAGCACGCGGTGAATCGCCTCCGGCGGAACCGTGAAGACGCCGCCGGCGCCCACGACACGTGTGCTGGCCGGTGCGCTGAGTCGCAACAGGTCCTCCCGGACCTTGCCGGAGATCACGATGATCGCCGCGGCTGAGACGTCGTGATCGTGATAGCCGGTGTCCTGGTCCTCGGACCAGCAGATCAGCCACGCGTTGACGTGCTCGTCGCTCCAGATCTGCTCATGGACTCGCGCATCGTCCGCGTGCCTGATCAGGTGACGCCAGCGCTCCGGCTTGGCCGCAAGGTCGGCGACGAACCGCTCGAGCTGATCCGGCGTGAGGCTCACACGAACGCTCCCGCACGGGCAAGGAAGTGCGCGGCGTTGGCCTGCAGGATCGCCTCACGGCCGTTGCGCGTCGGCTCAGCCACAGGGCGATCCGAGCCGTAGACCAACTGCTCGGCGCCAACCCGTTTCGCCATCATCTCGATCGCGGCCGGGCCGTAGCTGGAGGTCTCATAGAAGACGCCGGGATCTCGCAGGTCGATCGCCGGCCCGCCGCGGGCCTCCAGGCGCTCGCTCAGCAGCGGCGCACCGCCGGCGAGCATCGCGAACAGGATCTGGAGATCCGGATGTGCCCGACGTCCCTCCGCGGCGAAGGTCAGCCAGGCGCCGTGCATCTGGGACACGTAGTCGTTCAGCGCCGTCCACCACAGCGGCTCGTTGATCGCCACCTCCCGGTGGCGCTGGCCCGGAGCCGGACCGGGGTGAACGAACACGGGCAGCCTAAGCGCCGCGGCCGCCTCCAGCACGGGCGAGAGCCGCTCCAGAGCGTCGCGCCCCGCAAGCGCTCCCGCCGGTACCGACACCCCTGCGGCGCCGCGCGCATGCAGCCTGCCGACGTCCGCGGGGTCCGGATCCGTGAGCGGCAGCGGCCCCCAGAAGCCGAATCCGTCACCGAGATCGCTGATGCCCGACAGGTAGGCGTCGATCAGCGTGTCGGAGCTCTCACGAGAGAGCACCTCGATGCCGATCGGGCTTGAGATCGCGATCAGCGCCAGATCGAGGCCATCGCTGCGCAGCAGCTGGGCGCGACGTGACGGTGACTCCGATTCCATGTCGATCACGTAGGACCGTTCGCCGGCGGCATGCAGCACGGTCAGACCGGAGCTGCGGCGGATGAACGGAAGCGTTCCGCGCGCAGCCAGAGCCGAGACGAGCGGCTCGGTCCACATGTGCTGGTGGACGTCGACCCTTTGCGCACCGGTGCGCCGGTCTCGCCTTGCAAACACGAGCATCTTTATTGACTTTATCAGGTTTACACCGCCCGTCAACCTCAACGGCGACGCCGGCAAGCCGGTGGGAACTCAGCGACAACGCACGCGTTTGCGCGGAAACCGGCTGTCAGATCAGCGGCCGGGGCCGGGCCTCGCCGTAGCGCTGGAGCCCGTCGTCGGGGATCGGCTCCCAGGTCGCGGCGTAATTGACAAACGACCGGAAGCTCGGCCGGACCCCTGGGTCAGCGTCGAAGGCGCTCATCCGGATGCTCATCTGCGTGTGGTCGTCGGGATCACGGGAGAACAGGTGCGCCCCGCACGCCGAGCAGAAGCACTTCTCAAAGCCACCGTCGGGATGGCGCCAGGCCCTGATCAGCTGATCGCCCGCGAGCACCCGGAACGTTCGCCCGTCGATTCGCGCCTGCGGCGACGCAGCGGTACCGGTGCGCCGCTGGCAGCGTGTGCAGTGGCAATAGCCCGCCTCGATCGGTGGCGCGGTCAACTCGAAGCGGACGCCGCCGCACAGGCAGCCTCCGTCGATTCGCGCGTCGTCGTTCATCGACGACATTATCTCGCGATCGGAGCGTCTCGGTCACGCCCGTCGGAGGGCGTGACGCCGCCGGTCTCAGCCGCGGTCGAGTGCCGAGCGCAGGTGCTGGATCAGGTCGACCGGCGAGGGGTCGACCGAGCGCAGCACGGCCATGTAGAGCGAGACCAGGTCGCCGAGCAGCAGCAGCGAGACCAGCCGCTCGGTGCGGCTCTCTCCGATCGTCTCGACGCGGAAGGTTGAGGCGCCCCTGGCGGAGATCAGACCGCGGGTCAGCTCGAGCCGCTGGCGGATCCGTGGGTGCAGATCGGAGTCATCCAGGAACACGGCACTGAACGGTCCAAGCGATGAGGCGGACTCCCAGCCGCAGATCTCGTTGTGATCCATTTCGGGAATCTCGGAGCTGAACGCCGGCGCTTTCGCGTTCTCGTTGATCTGCGTCTTCCAGCGGTAGGCGACCGGGGCGGTCAGGCCGGCACCTGCGATCTGAGGGATCGTGCCGTGCAGCCCGCGGGCCAGCGTCTTGGCGAGTGAGTCTTCGGCGCCATCGGGTCCCCAGGTGGCGGCCAGTTGCTCAGCGTGGGCGGCCGCGACATCGATCTCGCTGTGCAGGTGCTCGCCCGCCCCGCACGCAGACGCGACCTCGAGCGCGACGACCAGCGAATACGCCACCGCGGCGCGGGGCTGAAAGCCGCCGGGAAGTGGGATCACCGGGATCCCATCGGCTCTCGCCGCCTCGGCCAGAGCCCCGCCCGTGGTCGCCACGATCTGACGGGCGCCGAGCGCCTTGGCGGCCTCGTAGATCGCCAGCGTCTCCTCGGTCTCGCCGGAGTAGCTGGAGCACAGAACGGTCGTGTCCGGGGTCGTCCATGACGGCAGCGCGTAGCCTCGCGCCATCACGATCGGCCGCGAGGCCCGGTCGCCGAGCGCGGCGCGGGCGAGCGCGCCACCGATCGCCGAGCCACCCATGCCGGCGACGACGAGACCATTCGGCGAATCGTGGCTTTCAAGGCTCGCAGATTGAACGCGCCACAGGGCGTCGCCGAAATGCTCGGGCATCGTCATGATGTCGGCCAACTGCCCGTCGCGGTCGACCGCGGCGATCGTCTCAGCGTTCAGTTCCAGCGTCGCGCTCAAAACCGGATTGCTCGATCGGGAAGGTGCACCCCAGGGAAGATACGGGCACCGGCCATCAGGACGTTGTCTCGTCCGAGTTGCACCGCCTCGCCGAGTACGACGCCGCCGTCGAGGTGGCAATGCTCGCCGACCACGCTGCCTGCCGCGATGATCGACCCGCGAACGGTCGCGCGGGCACCGATCCGCGCGCCGTCGAGCACGACTGAGCTCTCCACGTGCGCCCCATCGCCGACGATCACGCCGTTGCCGAGCACCGTGCGACCGCCGACGATCGCGTCCGCGGCGATCACACAACCAGAGCCGATCAGCGCCGGCGCAACGACCCGACCGGCGACCGCGTCCGCAGTCGGTCCGCACCAGGCATCTGCCGTGCTCGGCCAGCAGGGCGCCGACCTCGGTCTGAACGTTGCCCTCGAGGATGTCGTAGGTCGCCTGCAGATAACGATCCGGCGTGCCGATGTCCAGCCAGTAGCCGCTCGCCAGGTAACCGTAGAGGCCATCGTCGACGAGCGTCGGGAAGACGTCACGCTCAATCGAGATGTTGGTTCCGGACGGCGCCATGCCCGCCAGCACGCTGCGCTCCAGGATGTAGGCGCCGGCATTGATCGCGTTTGACTCGACGATCTCCTCGACGCCGGGCTTTTCAAGGAACTCGGAGACCGAATCGTCATCGCGCAGCCGCACCAGCCCGTATGCGGACGGATCATCGACCTCGATCAGGGCGAGCGTCGCGCGCGCGCCGGTCCGCTCGTGCTGGGCCAGCTGGGCGGTGAGGTCGATGTCGGTCAGAATGTCACCGTTGAGCATCAAGAAGCGCTCGTCGAGCAGCTCCTCGGCGTACTTGAGCGCGCCACCGGTCCCAAGCGGTCGCGGCTCCTCCACGTAGCGCAGGCGGATCCCGAAGCTCGCGCCCTCGCCCAGCACGTCGCGCACGCCATCGGCCATGAAGCCACAGGAGAGGACCACGTCGTCGACGCCGTGGCGGCGCAGCCACTGCAGCATGTAACCGATGAACGGCTGCCCGACGAGTGGCACGATCGGCTTGGGGAGCCTCGAGGTGAGCGGTCGCAGGCGTGTACCCTCGCCCCCGACCAGAATCAGCGCCTGCAAACGGCTCTCCGCGAATCGCTCATCGGCCGATGCCCTCGTACTCGAACCCGGCGGCCGCGAGGATCTCCGGGTCCAGGAAGTTGCGGCCATCGATCACGACGCGTCCGGCCATCACATCCGCGAGCACCTGCCAATCGAGCTCGGCGAACTCGGGCCATTCGGTCACGATCACGACCGCGTCGGCACCACGCGCGGCGTCGATCGCCGAGGCGGCGAAATCGACACCTCCCATCAGCTTGCGCGCCTCCTCCTCGGCAACCGGGTCATACGCCCTGACGCGAGCACCGTCCGCCTGCAGCCGGGCCGCCAGCACCAGCGAGGACGCCTCACGCATATCGTCGGTGTTCGGCTTGAAGGCCAGTCCGAACAGCGCGATCTCCTTGCCGACCAGCGATCCCAGGTGCTTCTGGAGCTTGCCGATCACACGCCGCTTCTGGAGCTCGTTCACCTCGATCACGGCCGTCAGCAGCTGGAAGTGATAGCCGGAATTGCCGGCGAGTTGCTTGAGCGCCGAGACGTCCTTGGGGAAACACGAGCCGCCGAACCCGATCCCCGGCCTCAGGAAGTGGTTGCCGATGCGCCGGTCGAGGCCCATCCCCTTGGCAACCTCCTGCACGTCGGCGCCGGTCTCCTCACAGACGTTCGCGATCTCGTTGATGAACGAGATCTTCGTCGCCAGGAACGCGTTGGCCGCGAGCTTGATCATCTCTGCGCTGGCGATGTCGGTGCGCACCAGCGGCGCATTCAACGGGCGGTACAGCTCGACGACCGCGTCGCCGGCCCAGTCGCCGACATCCCCGACGACGACGCGGTCTGGTCGCAGGAAGTCCTCCAGCGCCGATCCCTCCTTGAGGAACTCAGGGCAGGAGACGTAGGAGAAACCGTCCTTGCCACGCTCACGCAGGGCCCGCCTGATCGCCTCGCCGGTGCCGACGGGCACGGTCGACTTCATCACCAGCGCATGCCGGTCCGAGGCGGGCATCGCGTCGACGACCGCAGTACACCGCAGAGAGGTCGGCATCGCCCGAGTAAGTCGGTGGCGTGCCGACCGCGACGAACAGCAGTCGCGCGTGCTCGAGCGCCGGCCCGAGCTCGGTCGAGAACTTCAGGCGGGCACTGCTCCGCACCACCGACTCGGCCAACCCGGGCTCGTAGATCGGGATCTCCCCGCGTCGCAGCCGTTCGATCTTGTCGGAGTCGATGTCGACGCAGCAGACCTCGCTGCCGAGCTCCGCGAAGCCGGCCGCGGTTACGAGCCCAACGTATCCGGTGCCGATCACGGCGACCGGCTCACGCGTCGCATTCATCGGCGGCATCAGCCTTTGAACAGCGTCAGCGACGCGGCGATGCCCTCTAGCTGATGGTTGGGAATCGCGTCGGTGAGCGTGTTCGAGACCCAGTAGACGGCCTGCGGCGTGCGCCACGCGACGATGCTCACCTTGCCGCCGTTGAAGTACTCCATCAGGCGCTTGCCGTCGATCGTCTGGATCTGGGTGGGATGGTTGAGAATCGGGGGGTTCCTCCACGCGAGGCCCTGCACGCCGTAGTAGAGACCCAGAGAGGCATTGATGACCAGCGTGAAGCGGTAGGCGGCGTACGGCGTGCCGTTCTGCGCGTGGACCTGATAGTTCCGCGGGTAGGACTTGTTGTACTCGGCGTTCGGGTAGGTGACGTCGCAGTTGCCGGTGATCGCAAAGCAATACTGGGAGCTTCCGAGGATCAGCTTCGGGTAATACACCGGTATCGCGATGTGGCCGAGCTGTCCCGATTGCGAGTGCCCATCCCCTGGGTCGGCGGTCAACCCGGCGGTGTAGGAGTTGCCCGAGTGATGTCGATGCCTGGATCCGGCGGCGCCGGCTGCCGGGGCGGAGCTCGGCGCGACCGTCGGGGTCATGAACTGCCGGTAGGCGGCGCTTTCCGCCGCCGCAGATTGCGCGAACACATAGCAGGGTGTCTGAGCGCTGCCACCACACGGGCCGAACACGTACGGGAATGGGATCGACTTGATCGTGTGACCGTCTGAGTTGATCACGAGATCGAACAGGCTGATCAGCCCGTCGAGGCTCTGCAGCCCCGAATCGACCTGCGCATGCTTGCCGAAGATCCGCAGCAGCTTGTCCTTGTTGGAAAGCAGCTGATTGATGCTGTAATCGTCCTTAGCCCAGCGGATGAAGTCCTGCTGGCGGGCGTTGCGGACGATGTCGCTGTCGGTGTGGCGGAAGCGGACGAACGCGAGCGCGTTCGTGTCGCACAGCTTCTGGTAGCCGGGCTGGATGTCGATGCTCGAGTAGTCGCTGTAGTTCGTGTTGTTGTAGTAGCGGTGATCGACGTCGCCGTAGACGCAGCCGATCGCGTCGACGAGGTCCTCAAAGCCGCTGAAGTTGACGTCGACGACGTGGTTGACCACGAGCCCTGGGAACACCTGTTGCTGCATCGTCTTGATCAGCAGCGGCGTTCCGCCGAGCGAGTAGGCGGCGTTGAGCTTCTCGGTCCCGCCGTCGATCGTGACCTGCAGATCCCGCGGGACCGACAGCACGTTGATCGTCGACGAGCCGGCGTTCAACCGGACGAGCATCATCGTGTCCGTGTTGGAATCCTTGAACGGCTCGCCGGCGCGGTGGTCGGACCCGACGACCAGGATCGTCTCGGGATCGCCGGGTGCCGGCAACTGGAGGTGCAGCCCTTCGATTGGCTTGGTCAGCTTCAGGTCATTGACGATCGACTGGACCTGGAGCAGGCCCCCGACCGCGGTGGTGGCGGCGACACACCCGATCACGAGCACCGCTCCGGCACAGAATCGCCAGAGCGAGCCGCGGCGACCGCTCGGGATCAGCCTCACGCCAGCCCGCCTTCGATCGAGCGCAGCGTTCCAATTTGGGGGTGTTCTTTGTCAAGCCAGATCGGGATCACTCGCACAAAGTGTGCCAGTGCCCGCCGATAGCGCGCCAGCGCCGTGATCGACACCCACTCGTCAGGGCCATGATGCCCCGCCCCCGATGGGCCGAACTCGACTGCCGGAATCCCCGCCTCGATGAACGAGGCGGCGTCAGAAGCACCGTCACGCCCGACGCTCAGCACCTCGCCGCTGGTTGTGCGCGCGACCGCATCGCGGAGCGCCAGCACGTACGGGTCGGTGCGCGACACGGTGACCGGCGGGTGGATGAAGGTCCGCTCCACCTCGATCTCCGGGATCGCCCGTACCTGCGAGAGGATCTCGCCGGGGTCCTGACCGGGGAGGTAGCGGACATCGACCGCCATCGTGCAGCGGTCAGGCACCTTGTTGAGCGCGTCGCCACCCTCGATCCTGCCGAGGTTGATCGAAGGCCGGTCGAACATCTCGGAGGACTCACGCGTGAACGGCAGCGTCTCGATTGCGCGGAACACGTCGATCGCCTTCAGCACGGCGTTGTCGCCCAGCCACGGCGTCGAGCTGTGCGCGGCGCGGCCGTGGACGACGATCCGCATCGCCAGCACGCCCTTCGCCTCGACGCCAATGTGCATGTCGGTCGGCTCGCCGGTGATCGCAAAATCGCCGCCCTCTCCGCGTGCGACGAACGCGTCCGTGGAGCGCTCATCGAGCTCCTCTGACTCCTCATCGGGTACGCAGACGAGCCGCACGCGAACGCGATCCTGCTGCTCCAGGTCCTTGAGCGCACACATCATCGCGGCGAGCCCGCCCTTCATGTCATACGCGCCGCGGCCAATCAGCCTGTCACCCTCGAGCCGGGGCTCGAACTGCTCAGGAAGGCCGGGCACAACGTCAAGATGGCCGTGGAAGACGACACATGGAGCGCCGGCGCTGCTGGCCCCGACCTCGGCCACCAGCAGCGGCAGCCCGTTGTGATCGTGCTCCTTCGCCTCGATGTTCCGGGATTCGAGCCAACCTCGGACGAATCCTGCCGCCGCCACGAGCTCATCAGGGCGAGAGGTGTCGTAGCGGATCAACCGCTCGGCGAGAATGCGCTCGTCGAGCACCGCGAACCCGCTAGCCGCTTCCGGCGACGTGCAGGAACGCCTCCCACCGGCGTTTGGCCCGCAGCGCCTGCCGGCGCTTCTCGCTGTCGTCACCGGCGGATCCGAGGTCGGCCTCGGCCTGGTTGAGGCGTTCGCGCAGCTCAGCGACATCCAGCGACTCGGGCTCGTGTGCCTCCTGGACCAGCAGCATCGCATGGTTGTCGGCAACCTGGATGTAGCCCTCCGACTGCGCGAAGCGCACGATCTCGTTCTCGGAGCGGTACAGCCGCAGCTCAGTCGGCTCAAGTGCCCCAAGCAGCGGCGAGTGCCGCGCAAGGACGCCGATCTGCCCCGTGGTGGTGCGCGTCGAGACCATCTCGACCTCTTCGTCGAACACCGCTCCCTCCGGCGTCAACACCTCGACACGGAACTTCGCGTGCGCCATCAGCGCTCACGCACCCTTGGCGTCTTCGACGACCTGATCGATCGTTCCCTTGAGGAAGAAGGCACGCTCCGGCAGATCGTCGTGCTTGCCCTCGAGGATCTCCCTGAACCCGCGGATCGTCTCGGCGATCGGGACGTACACGCCAGGGGTGCCGGTGAACTGCTCGGCCACGTGGAACGGCTGTGACAGGAAGCGCTCGAGCTTGCGCGCGCGGTTCACGGTCACGCGGTCGTCGTCTGAGAGCTCGTCGATCCCGAGGATCGCGATGATGTCCTGGAGCTCCTTGTAGCGCTGCAGCACCTGCTTGACCTGGTTGGCGACGTCGAAGTGCTCCTCGCCGAGGATCTCGGCCTTGAGGATCGTCGAGTTGGAGTCGAGCGGGTCGACGGCCGGGTAGATGCCCTTCTCCGCGATCGACCGCGACAGCACGGTGGTCGCGTTGAGGTGGGCGAACGCCGACGCCGGCGCCGGGTCGGTGAGGTCGTCGGCCGGCACGTAGATCGCCTGCACCGAGGTGACTGAGCCCTTGCGGGTCGAGGTGATCCGCTCCTGCAGCTGCCCCATCTCCGAGGCCAGCGTCGGCTGGTAGCCGACCTGCGAGGGCATCCGCCCGAGCAGCGCCGAGACCTCGGAACCGGCCTGGACGAAGCGGAAGATGTTGTCGATGAACAGAAGCACGTCCTGACCCTCCTGGTCACGGAAGTACTCGGCCATCGTCAGGCCGGCGAGCGCGACCCGCATGCGCGCTCCCGGTGGCTCGTTCATCTGACCGAAGACGAGCATCGTCTTGTCGATCACGCCGGACTCCTTCATCTCGAGCCACAGGTCGTTGCCCTCGCGCGAACGCTCGCCGACGCCGCAGAACGCCGACAGACCGCCGTGCTCCTGGGCGAGGTTGTTGATCAGCTCCTGGATGATCACCGTCTTGCCGACGCCGGCGCCGCCGAACAGCCCGACCTTCCCACCCTTCGCGTAGGGGCGAGCAGGTCGATCACCTTGATCCCGGTCTCGAACATCTCGGTCGTCGGCGTCAGCGCCTCGACCGTCGGTGCGTCACGGTGGATCGGCCAGCGCTCGGTGTCGTCGGGGACCGCCTCGCCGAGATCGATCGGCTCGCCGAGCACGTTGAAGATCCGCCCGAGTGTGATGCGGCCGACAGGCACCGTGATCGGCGCACCGGTGTCGAACACCTCGGTCCCGCGGGAGAGACCGTCGGTCGTGTCCATCGCGACCGCGCGAACGCGATCGTCGCCGAGGTGCTGCTGGACCTCGCAGATCAGCCAGTCGTCTCCGCGGGCGGCGATGTCCTGGTCCTCCTCCGCGGCCGCCGCCGCGGGGCGGCGGATCGCGATCGCGTGGTTGATCTCCGGCAGCTTCTCGGGGAACACCGCCTCGATCACAACTCCCTGAATCTCCTCGATCCGGCCCTTGTTTCGTGTTTCGGTAACTGACATCTGTTAGGTCTCCAGTTTGTTCGCTAACCGAGGCCTTCGGCGCCGGCGACGACTTCCATGATCTCCTGGGTGATCTCCGCCTGACGGGCGCGGTTCATCTGCAGCGTCAGGTCCTCGATCAGATCGCCCGCATTTTCCGAGGCGTTGCGCATCGCTGTCATTCGCGCTCCGTGTTCAGAGGCGGTCGACTCCAGCAGGGCACGGTAGATCGAAATCTCAACGTAGTCGGGAATCAGGCGACGGAGGATCTGATCGGGGTCGGGCTCGTACTCGACCGGTGCGCGGCGCTCAGGCGCCGGTTCAGAGCCGCGAGGAGTCTGCTGCGCCGGATCCTCCTGCTGATCACCGTCGAGCACGTTGGCCTGCTGCAGCGGCAGCAGCGTCTCGCGACGCACGATCTGGGTGATCGGCGAGACGTAGCCGTTGTAGAAGATCTCGACGCGGTCGACGTCGTGGTCCACGTACGCCGCGATCAGCACGTCCGCGATCCTGCGGGCATCGGCGTATGCGGGGCGGTCGGAGAAGCCGATGAAGCTCTGGGCGGGCTCGAGGCCGCGGAAACTGAGCGAAGACGCCGGCCGGCGCCCCGACGCGTAGAAGACCGAGCTTCGGCCATTCGCGTCGAACTCCCGTCCGGCAGCGACGCCCGCCCGCACGATCTGCGAGTTGAAAGCGCCCGCGAGCCCGCGATCGCCGGCAATCAGCAGCAGGCCGACCCGGTTCTCATTCTCGGGCTCGGACAGCAGTGGCAGCTGCGGCACGGCTCCGGCACGGTCGGCAGCCTCCCGCGTCATCCGTCGCAGCGCGTCGGCGTAGGGCCGCAGCACCTCGATCCGCTGCTCGGCGCGCCGCAGCCGCGCGGCGGCGACCATCTCCATCGCGCGGGTGATCTTCTGGATGTTCTTGACGGACGCGATTCGCGTGCGAACGTCGCGCTGTGATGCCATCTGCCTTGAGCCCGCGCCGGCGCTAGGCCGGCAGGGCCGCCCCCTCCTCGAGCGGGTGGCCCTCCTCGTCGAGGTCGTAGCCGAAGTCCTCGGCGTACTGCTTGACGGCCGCGTCTACGCCTTCAGTCGTCTCGTCGCTCCAGTCGCCACCGGCGATCTTGCCGAGCAGTTCGGGCTCGTTGCCGCGGACGTAGTCGGAGAGGCCCTCAAGGAACCGGTCGACCTTGTCGACCGTGATCCGGTCCAGATAGCCGTTGGTCGCGGCGTACAGCTGGACGACCTGCTCCTCGGCCGGCATCGGCTCGCGCTCGTTCTGGTTGAGCGCCTTCACGAGCCGCTCGCCGCGGGCCAGCGTCCGCTGCGTCTCGGTATCGAGTTCGGACCCGAACTGCGCGAACGCCTCAAGCTCACGGTATTGGGAGAGCTCGAGCTTCAGTCGCCCGGCGACCTTGCGCATCGGCGCGATCTGTGCGTTGCCGCCGACTCGCGAGACGGAGATACCGACGTTGATCGCCGGCCGGACACCTGAGTTGAACAGCTTCGGCTCGAGGAAGATCTGCCCATCGGTGATCGAGATCACGTTCGTCGGGATGTAGGCCGACACGTCGCCGCCCTGCGTCTCGATCACCGGCAGCGATGTCAGCGAGCCGCCGCCGAGATCATCATTGAGCTTGACCGCCCGTTCGAGCAGCCGCGAGTGCAGATAGAAGACGTCGCCGGGATATGCCTCGCGGCCCGGTGGGCGCCGCAGCAGCAGCGACATCTGCCGGTAGGCGTAGGCGTGCTTGGTGAGATCGTCGTAGATCGTCAGGGCGGCCTTGCCGTTGTAGAGGAAGTACTCGGCCATCGCGCAGCCCGCGTACGGCGCAAGGAAGGTGATCGGCGCTGACTCATCAGCCGCCGCCATCACGATGATCGTGTTGTCCAGGGCGCCGGCGTCCTCCAGCGTCTTGGCGAGCTGCACGACGGCGGACTTGCGCTGACCGATCGCCACATACACGCAGATCAGGTTGCGGTCCTTGTTGTTGATGATCGTGTCGATCGCAATCGCCGTCTTGCCCGTCTGGCGGTCACCGATGATCAGCTCGCGCTGGCCGCGGCCGATCGGGATCATCGAGTCGATCGCCTTCAGCCCCGTCAGCATCGGCTCCTTGACCGGCTGGCGCTGGACGACGCCCGGAGCCTTGTGCTCGGCTGGACGGCTCTCGGTCGTGTGGATCGCGCCCTTGCCGTCAAGCGGGTTACCGAGCGGATCGACGATCCGGCCGAGCATCGCATCGCCGACCGGGATCTCGAGCAGCCGCTTGGTGCGCCTGACGGTGTCGCCTTCCGAGATCTTCTCCCAGTCGCCGAACAGCACCGCGCCGACGTTGTCGGACTCGAGGTTGAGCGCGAGTCCGGTCACGTCATGGGGCAGATCGAGCATCTCGAACGACATGCAGTTCTCGAGTCCGTGAATCCGGCAGATGCCGTCTGCGACCGACAGCACGGTCCCGACCTCGGTCAGGTCGGCGCTCGAGGTGTCGAGGCCCTCGATCCGGCTCTTGAGGATTGACGTGATCTCGTCAGGATTGATCTGCATTCAGTGGCTCCTTACAGTTCGCGCAGCGACTCGTGGCGTCAGGCCTGCGCGACTTGTCTGCGAAGTTGATTGAGACGGCTCCGGATCGAGGCGTCCATGATGAAGTTACCGACGCGCAACACGATGCCGCCGAGGATCTCCGGGTCGACGATGCTGCTCAGCTCGATCTGGTTGCCGGTCTGCTCGCCGATCCGGTCCCCGACGCTACGGACCGTCGCCTCGCTCAGCGGCACCGCGCTCGTGATCTGCACCGCCAGCAGCTGCTTGCTCTTGTCCCACAGCTCCTGGAAGCGGGTGCGGATCCGGAAGATCGCGGGCATCCGGTGGCGTTCGATCAGCGCTTCGAGAAAGTTCATGAAGTTCGGGTCGGCGCCGGTGACCGCGCGCCGCAGACCGGCCTTCTTCTCGTCGGTCGAGAAGTACGGCGAGAAGAAGAAGATCGCGACCTGGCGATCCGCGTCCAGCGCGTCAGCGAACTGCGCCAGCTGCTCACGGATCTGATCGAGGTTGCCGTGCTCCTGCGCCACCTCGAACAGTGACCGCGCATATACCTGGGCGATCTCCTCCACCGATCAGCGTCCCCCGCCACTCAACGAGCTGAAGTCCAGTTCGTTGAGCGCGTCGTCGACCAGGCGCTTGTGATCCTCGCCGGTCAGGGTCTTGCGGGTCAGGCGCTCGGTCGCCATCACCGTCAGGTCAGCAACCTCACGACGGATCTCGTCGATCGCGCGGCTGGTCTCGGCGGCGATGTCACGGCGCGCCTGTTCGAGCAGGCGCTCACGCTCCGCCTGAGCGCCTTCGACCGCCTCATGCTGATGAACCTCGCCCGCCTTGCGGGCACGGGCGACGATCTCCTCAGCCTGTTCACGTGCGTCCTTGAGCCGCTCGCGGTAGGAGTCGAGCAACTCGTCCGCCTCCTTGCGGATGCGTGCCGCGTCCTCGATCGAGTCGGTGATCATGTTCGCGCGGTCATCGAGCACCTGCTGGATGCGGGGGAACACCCACTTGACGAGGATGAACAGCGAGATCCCGAAGACGACGACCGTCCAGATCATCAGCCCGACGTTGGGCGTGATCAGGAACGAGCCGCTCGACGCGAGCGGAATGTGAGCGGTGACAGCCGAGGCGGACATTGGTTCCTAGAGGAAGAAGGCGATGAACCCGCCCACGAGGCCGTAGAAGAAGCAGGCCTCGGTGAGCGCGAAGCCCAGCCACTGGATGGATGTGATCTCATCACGCATCTCGGGCTGACGCGTGACGGACTCGATCACCTTGCCGAACAGCATGCCGATGCCCGCACCGGCACCGGCGGCGCCGCCGCCCGCGCCGACTCCCAGCGCGATCGCACGGCCGGCGTTGATGCCGTAGTCGTCCGCCGAGACCACAGCGATAAGTGGGTGAAAGATGACTAGAAGGTTGACAAGCATTGACTGGATGGCTCCTTGTGTATGGCTAGTGGCTCTGGACCGCGGCTAGTGGCTCTGGACCGCTCCGCCGATGTAGATGGCAGTCAGGATCGCGAAGATGAAGGCCTGCAGGCCGGCGATCAGGACGGCTTCGAAGAGGAAGATGGCGATCCCGAGCGGCAGAAGCGCCCAGGACACGACGGGCTGGCCGACGAGGACGCCGAGCTCGCCGCCCATGAACGCGATCAGCAGGTGTCCGGCGAGCAGGTTCGCCCAGAGCCGGACGGTCAGCGAGATCAGCCTCAGGAACACCGAGAGGATCTCGATCACGAAGATCAGCGGCACCAAGCCGCCGGTCACACCGCCCGGCATCAGGCTCTTGAAGTAGCCCACGAAGCCGTGGTGCTTGAAGCCTTCGTAGTTGAAGATCACGAACACGCCGAGCGCCAGGATCAGGGGGTACGCCACGTTCGTATCGGCCGCGTAGATCTGCAGCGCGGGCACATGGACGCCGAAGATGTTGACGGTCTGGCTCGAGTTGATCGGCAGCGGGATGTAGCCGATCATGTTCGAGACGAAGATGAAGACGAACAGCGTGGCGACCAGCGGGAAGTACTTCCGTGCCAGACCGGTGTCCATGTTGTCGTCGGACATCGAGCGCGTGAGGCCGTAGAACATCTCCACCGCGGCCTGGATGCGACCCGGCCGCGACTGCATCCGCCTCGATACGTAGGTCAGGATCCCGATCGTCAGACCAGCGGCGAGCAGCAGGTAAAGGACGCCTTTATTGAAGGCGATCGGCCCGATGCTGAACCAGGTGTCAAGGCGGAACTCGTCGGTCGGGGAGTAGGCGCCCGACGCGATCGTCGGAGCCTTGTGCGGCGTCAGCCCGAACAGGAGCACGAACGCGACGATGCCCAGCAGCCAGACCGCAAAGACGGCGATCGCGACCTTACGGCCCTGGCTCATCGGGTCTTTTGACGGCGGTTCGCTGATCGCGTGCGCGGTCATCGCGGGCGCTCCTGCTTCGGTGGCGGCCCGCTGAACACGCGCACGACGAACGCGATCGAGTAGGCGCCGAAGATCACCAGCGCGGCCGTCAGGCCGTCAGCTCGGGACCCGGCGACGCCGGCGAGCACGATCGCGCCCGCCATCAGCCAGATCCGCCCGAACGACTCGAACATGTTCGCGCCCAGCTGGGCCCGCGGCTCACGGAGCTTCGCGACCAGGCGCCTGTCGTTCACCTGCAGCGCACGCTGAATGAGCCACGCCACGGTTCCGACGGCAACGCCGAAGGCCGGCGCGCCGAGCGCGATCAGCGGACCGGCAAGGACCAGGACGACCACTACGTCGATGTAGCGGACGGCGGTCGTTGAGCGCGGTTCGGCAGCCATTTGGGCTCCTACCGCCAAGGAACACTCCAGCTCGGAGAATTGGGGGCGCCGAACCCCGAAGCGGGCGTGCGGACGTGGAGGTGGGAGCTGTCGGAAAGCGTCATCAACATGTCGAGCGGTCGTGCACCGACGGGAGGGCGCTGGATGCTAGCTGATGGACGCTCAGCAGGCCTTTACGCTCACAAAGCCCGGAAGCGCTTGGCGATCACGAGGATTCCGAGGGCGAAGCCGAGCCCGAAACCAACCAGCATCCCCGGCACCAGCGCCCCGACGAGCGCGCCCAGGCCTGCTCCGATCGCCATGCAGACCAGGTTGACCGCGAGCATCAGCAGACCGGCACCGGCGGCGTCGGCCGCGGTGAACCGAGTCGGGCCTTCCGGCATCGCACGGATCCCTTCGAGCTTCAGCCGGCGAGCCGGGCTGCGCGCCGGCGACCGGTGGCGCCACCGCCGGGGCGCCGCCGGGCGGGCACCGGCTTCGGAAGTTGACCCTCAGCCCACATCGCCGCAACGAACATCCGGGGCAGGCCGAGGCGCCCTTCATAGACCGCGTAGCGCGGCTCCCAGCGCGGGAAGAACTTCGCGTTGAAGCGATACAGGCTCTCGATCTGGAAGAGGCCGTTGCACTGCTTGGCGATCCGACCGATCAGGCGCTCGGTGAGATTCGACGGGCTGTGCATGAACCTCGCCGCGGTGGCGAAGTTGAGCGAGACCTCCTCGATGCCGCGCTCGCGCAGCAGCGCGACCGCCTCGACCACCAGGAACTCGGTCAGGCCATTCGGCGTTTCAGGGTCACGGCGCATGAACGACAGCGAGACGGCGCTGCGGCCGTAGCAGGGAACGAAGTGCAGGACGCCCCGGACAGCTGCCGTCGCTGTCGCGAGCCAGCACGAATACCGTGTCATGCTCGCAGTCGCCTCTGATCGAGTCCATCGACATCGAGAAGCCCCGCTCGGGGGCGCCGTGACGACCGGCCTCCAGCACCCGTTCGATCTCCGACAACGTCGATGAATCAAGCGAGTCCAGCGTCCGCAGCTCGGCAGTGAAGCCGGCCTTGTGCAATCGGCTGACCGACTGCCTGACCTTGCGGATCGGGCGCCCCTCGAGCGAGAACGAGCCGGTCTCGATGACCGCCTCGTCGCCGAGGTAGATGCTGTGCAGGCCGAGGCCGTTGTAGAACGGGAGGATTCGCTCGCTGGCGCCGATCGCCGCCAGCTTCAGCGCGTGCGCGCGAGCGAACGCACGCAGCTGCAGCAGCAGATCCGGCAGCGCGCGCTCGGGTCCGACCGGATCGCCCGACAGGATCAGCACTCCGGCCTCCACGCGATAGCCGACGAACGCCGTGCGATCCTGATTGAAGAAGTACTGCTTGTCGGCACGCAGCTTGAAGAACGACAGCGAGTCGCGGCCGTGGGCGCGCACGACGTCGGCGGCGAGCCGTCGGACCGCGGGTCCCGGCAGCGAACGCGGGGTCGCCAGCGGCCGGAAGATCACGTATGCGATCGCCAGCAGGGTCGAGATCTCGATCAGATGCACGCCGAGCGGGATCCATGCGAAGTGGACGTGATCGTGAAACACGGTGTGTCGCTCGAACTGAAGCGGCCCGGTCTGGTAGCGCAACAGCGCCCAGGTCTCGTTGAAGACCTGGCTCACGGACGGCCGGCCCTCGGATGCCCAGCACGCGACCGACGCGACCGCGAGTCCCAGCAGGCCGAGCACCGGCACCCGCCAGACGGCCGAGCGCAGCGTGATCGGCTCATGGTCCACCTCGAATGCGGCTCGCGTCCCGTATAGCGCGCCGGCCATCGCGAGCGACAGCAGCGCCTCCTCGTAGTCGAGTCCCTTCAGCAGATTGAGGACGGCGAGCGCCAGCAGCAGCCCGATCGCAACCCGGACCGCCCGGCGCCGGCGCTTGGCCAGGTATGGGGCGACCAGCAGCAGCGCCGCCCCGGCCGGCAGCGCGAGAGCATGGAACACGCGCATCGCTCCGAGCGGTTCGATGCTGAGCAGCAGGTGTCCGCGCCAGCGGATGTTCGGCGTCAGCGCCGAGGCGATGTTCACCAACCCCAGAACCACGGCACCGGCCGCAGCGAACCGGGGTGGCCAGTATCGGTCACTTTGTCCAGGGGTCATTTTCGTAAATCGGGGGTCGGCGTGAGCTCGCGGGTGGCACAGGATGCGCCAACGGGTGCGACGCTGCCGACTACCTCAGTCATGTACCACGCCGGCCTCCGCTGGTTACGGGGTCGACGGTTGGTTTCCTGCTAAGGCGTCAGTCCAGGGCGGCGATCTTGGTGTCGACCTGCGCCCGCTTCTCCGACAGTTCACGCTTGAGCGCGGTCAGCTCGACGAGACGCTCGTGGACGAGCTCGAGCTGCGTGTCGATATGACCTGCGGCCTGCTCCAGCAGCCAGCGCTGACGCTCGGAATCGTCGGTCTTATGATATTCGCGGCGGATTTCGGCACGCGCGGTTTCGGCCTCCAGCAGCTTCGAGAGCTGTTCGAGCGAGAGCCCGAGCAGGTCACGCAATCGCACGATCTCCTTGAGGCGCTCGACGTCCGCCTCGGTGTAGCAGCGGTGCTTGCCCTGCGCACGGTCGCCCGCGGTGCCAAGCAGCCCGATCTCCTCGTAGTAGCGGATCGTCCTTGGCGTGGTGCCGATCAGCTCGGCGACCTCGCCGATCCGCATCGACGGGCCCGCTGCGGCCGTTGGTTCCGGCTCGGTGAGCGCGCTCATCAGACGGCCACCGCGTCGACCGTGGCCTCGGTGGCCTGATCTTCGGCAACGGCCGGTTCACGAACGTGCTTGGGACGCGCGTACGAAACGATCGCGCCAAGGATCGATATCGCCGCCAGGCACCAGAGCGCGGTGTGCATGTTCACGACGAACGGTGAGAGCTGCGAATCGGAGATGTGGCGCGCCAACCCCGAGAAGACGGCGAACAGCACGTTCGTCGGCACCGACGAGGTGATGACCGCCATCACGAACGCGATCGACAGCACCGCGCCGGTGTTCATCACAAGGATCCGGGCGCCAGACGCGATCCCACGTCGATGCGGGGCGACCGTGCCCATCATCGCCGCGGTGTTGGGCGAGTTGAACATGCCCGAGCCAACGCCGACGATGAACAGGAACACGCCGCTCGCCAGATACGGGGTGTCACGGTCGAGCATCGTCATCAACGCAAGTCCGGCGGCCGAGACCAGCATTCCGAGCGATGCCAGTGCCCGCGAGCCGCGCCGATCGGCCCAGAGACCGGCCAGCGGCGACGCGATCAGCATCCCGAGCGCGAGCGGCGCCAGCTTGATCCCGGCGAGAACCGGCGAGTCACCCTGAACTCCCTGGAAGTAGAAGACGAACAGGAACAGCAGCGCGAACCGCGACATGCCGTTCAGGAAGGCGGCCGCGGAAGCCATCGAGAACATCCGGTTCTTGAAGATCGAGAGGTCGAGCATCGGCGCCCGCACGCGGCTTTCGACCACCACGAACAGTGGCAGGAACACGACCGCGAGGATCAGTCCGCCGATCACGGACGGCGAGTGCCAACCCGACAATCCGCCCTTGGACACTCCGAACACCAGGCCGGTCAGACCGATCAGGAAGGTCAACGTGCCGAGCGCGTCAAACGACCGGTCGCTCGAGCGACCAGTGAGCTCGTGCAGCACCACCCAACCCCAGGCTGCGCCCGCGAGCCCGAACGGCACGTTGAACCAGAACACCCAGTGCCAGGAGATCAGAACCAGCGCACCTCCGAGCACCGGCCCGATCACGAGTCCGATCGCCGCGACCATCGTGTTGGTTCCCATCGCCACGCCAAGCTGCTCACGCGGGAACGCGTCGGTGACGATCGCCGCGGAGTTGGCGAACAGGAATGCACCGCCGATTCCCTGCAGTATCCGCCAGACGATCAGCTCGGTCCCGCTGCCGGCGAAGCCGGCCCCCAGCGAGGCGGCGGCGAACGCGACGAACCCCAGAACGTAGGCCTTCTTGCGACCAAACTGGTCAGACAGCCGCCCGGCGCTGAGCACCAGGACCGTCGAGGCGATCATGTAGACCAGGATCACCCAGACGAGCTCGAGCAGGCTGGTGTGAAGGCTGCGCTCGAGATCCGGCAACGCGATGATCAGCGTGCCCGAGTTGATCGTCGCGAGCAGCATGCCGAGGCTCGTGCAGGACAGCGCCCACCACTTGTAGTTGTCGTTACCCGCCTCGACCCCGAGCACGCGTCTGGGGCGACCTGTCGCTACCGCCATTGCTACTCCCTGGTGAATCGTATTCTTACGTAAACGTCAGAATAGCACACAAGATGTGCAACCAAGGTGTTACTCGAACCAGGCCACGGTCGCCAGGATCACGAACGTCGCGATCAGCGCGGCCCCCTCGAATGGCGTCGCCTCGCCGTCACCGGTGATCTGCCAGACGAGAATCGCGGTGCCGAACAGTGCACCGATAAAGATCGGTGCGAGGGCGAATGTCAGCGAGCTGGCGGTGAGCAGTGACACGAGCACCAGCACCGGGAACAGGAACGCCGCAATCTGCGCCACCGAGTTCTTGACGACCGAGATCGCAAGATCGGATCGCCCCTTGAGTGCGAGCGCGATCCCCGCGACGTTCTCGACCGCGTTGCCGGCGATCGCGACGATCACCAGGCCCGCGAACGCCTGCGAGATGTTCAGCTTGTGGATCGTCGGCTCGAGCGCGTCGACAAACCAGTCCGAGACGAAAGCCGAGCCGACGCCGGCGAGCGCGAGCAGCACGACGCCGGTCGAAGTCCGCAGATGAGGCTTGGTGTCCTCCTGGCTGACGCCGGGATCGGCGCTCAGGTATTGCCGGAGCCAGACCCCGTAGACGCACAGGATCGCGATCGCGCCGATGATCGAGATCGTCTCCGTGTGATGGCTCGCCGGATCGTGTGAGGCGATCGCGAGACCGACCAACACGATCATGAACGACGAGACGAGCAGCAGCGTTGCCGTGTCGTTGGGCAGCCGCGGGCTGAACCGCATGATGCCGTCCTTCGCGACGAGCGAACCACAGATCAGGACGACGCCGAGCACCAGCAACGCGTTGACGAGGATCGAGCCGAGGATCGCCGTCTGGGCGACGACGACGGCTCCGGCCTGCAACGCGAAGATGACGACGAAGAACTCCGGCAGGTTGCCGACCGTCGACTGCAGGACTCCGGTGATCGCCGGTCCGAAGCGAAGACCGATCTGCTCGGTCGCGATCGAGATCAGCCATGCCTGACCGGCCAACGCAAGCGTCGCACAGATGAACGCGACGACGGACGGGACGCCGTGGGCGTAGTGAGTCACCGCCGCAATCGCGGTCAGCAGGCCCACGACGCCAAGGCCCAACCGCTCTCTGGAGGTCAGATCGGTCAGCTCAGCGTCCGCTGATCGATGGCGGGAGCACGGCGTGCACTATTGCACCGCTTCGAACTCGCCGGTCTCCACGTCTCGCTGTACGACGGCGTCGATCTCGTGCTCGGTCGTCTCCGGATCAAGCTTGCGCAACTGGGTCGCGCGGATCCCCTTGAACTTGAAGATCTCGAGCACGTAGACGAGATAGACGCTCGCGACCAGCGCCATCAGCAGGATCAACCCCATCACCACGCTCCAGCCGATGTTGTAATGCCCCTGATGGTCGGAGTAGGGCACGAACCGCAGTGCGATCGCGACGACCGCAAGCATCAGCGTCCAGCCGTACAGGTAGGCGACCGTCTTGCGCGGACTGAATCCGATCTTCGCCATCCGGTGATGGAAGTGGTAGTCGTCCGCCGACCATGGCGCCCGCCCGTACTTGAGGCGCTTGGCGATCACGAACGAGGTGTCGAGGAACGGCACGGCGAGGATCAGCAGCGGTACCGCGAGGGCGACGACGACGTTCGTCTTCAGCGAGCCGATCACCGCCACCACCCCGAGCAGGTAGCCGAGCAGGTTGGCGCCGCTGTCGCCCATGAAGACCTTGGCCGGGTAGAAGTTGTGGAACAGAAAGCCGAGCGCGGCGCCTGCCGTCAACGCGGCAAGCACCGCCGCGTCACTTGACCCCCCCTGCAGGTCGAACGCGATCACCGCGAACGCGATCCCGTCGATCGTGCAGACGCCGGCCGCAAGACCGTCGATGCCATCGCTGAAGTTGACGACATTCATCAGCGCCACCAGCCAGATCACCGTCAGCCAGCCGCCGTCCTGCGGGAGTTGCAGGCTGCCCACGAAGGGAAGCGTCACGTTGGTGACGACGGCGCCACCCTTGACCGCGATCACAGCCGCCGCGACCTGACCGAGCAGCTTGAGGATCGGCGGCAGACTGCGGACGTCGTCGATCGCGCCGACGAGCGCGATCAGGACCGCGCCGGCAATGATCGCCCACGTATGGACGACGGCGTACGTCCCGTGTGTCGTGCCCGGCGCGCGCGCGAGTCTGATCATGCCCGGCATCCAGATCGCGGCTGCGACCAGGACCCCAGCCAGGATCGCCAGCCCCCCCAGACGCGGCGTGACCCGCTGCGAGAGACCCCGAGCCGATGGCAGGTCGACGGCACCCACGCGTCGGGCGAACGCCGCCGCAAGCGGCGTCAGCACCGCCGCGATCACCATCGCGACGAGGAATGCAAGGACGGCGTCCCAGTACCGCATGGCGTGCGCCATAGCATGCATATCGTGCGGCATAGCATGTCAGGGCGACCCGACTGTGTGGCGACGCGGCTAGGCCATTGACAGGGCGCCCGCCAGACGTGCGATCACAGCGAAACGCTCATTCTCCAACTGGCGCCAGGTGATGCGGAGCACCCGATAACCGGCTGCGACGAGCCGCTGATCACGCCGTCGATCGGTCTCGAAGGAGCTTCGGCGCCGGTGCGTATCCCAGCCGTCGAACTCGACCACCAGCCCGTGAGCAGGCCAGAAAAGGTCGACCTTGTGCCCACAGACGATCACGTTCGCCAATGGGGACGGTAGTTCCGCCGCACGGATCAGCGCGAGCAGGATTCGTTCCGCCATTGAACGCGTCAGGGCCGGATGACCACGATCAAGGAGTCCCCTGAGTCTTCCGACGCCCGGGTGCTTCGGGACCCGATCGAGCGCAGCGCGAATCTCGTTCTCCGGAGCGAGGCCGCGCTGCAGGCACTCGGCCAGCGCGTTCTCCAACTCGAGGTTGCCCTCGCTCGCGGCGAGGTCAGCAACCGTCCGCGCCGGCGAGGTGACCGGCAGGCCGTGTCGCCGGCGCACGTCCCGCCGGTCAAGCGCGTTCACGCGATGGACGATCAGGCCGGGGCGTCGATGGGAGCTGCGGCCGACGAGCGTCACCTCAGGCATTTCAGGCGCACCCTCGATCAATCCCCAGAGCGCACCGGCGATTCGATGGCTCAAAACGGCATGGCAACGAAAGTGAATGACGGCCGCCATCGCCAGCGTCAGCGGTTTCGGTCGCTCGTCATCGACCAGATAGACATCACGATAGGCGCGGACCAGCCGACCGGTCCTCAACCGATGGACGATCGCGCCCCGGCCGATCCCGGCAGCGAGCAGCTGGTCGCGATGGATCACGTTCGCCTGGAGGCGGGCGATCCGTGCCACCTCAGCCCCACCGACCCCTCGGACCTGCTCGAGCGCGCAAATCACGTCCCCGGCCGATGATGCGCGCGCTCGGGCAGGTTTTTCGTGTTCGACCGCTCGGTCCAGCGGAATGCTGGTTGAATTGCGCGCTCGAGCAGGTTCTGGCGTCGCCATCGCGCCAGTATCGATCCGTCATTGACGTATCCGACCCGGATCGGCGCTTTTGACACAAAGTTGTGACTCCCGCGGAACGATCGGTGACTCCTGCGGAACGACCGGTGACGCGTGCGGAACGATCGGTGACTCCCGCGGAACGACCGGTGACGCGTGCGGAACGATCCGCAGTCATGCGAGGAACGATTGGTGACGGTCAGCCGGGAAGATCGGCGACGATCACGGCCAGGTCGCCCGACTCCCAGCGAACCCGTGCGTCGAAGCCGGCGGCCGCCAGCCACTCGAGCTGCTCGACAACAGTGCTCGGCTTGTCGTAGCCCGGTGTCAGCGCCGCGGTGATGCCGGCGGGATCGGCGGGGATCACGACATCGGCGAGAACGAACCGGCCGCCCTCCGACAACACGTCACGGATCCGCAGGAACAGCTCGGCCTTCTCCTCGCCGGTGAGGTGATGAACGCATAGAGCGCTAGCTACGAGGTCGAACGGCCCGGACGGCAGGGGGTCCTGGAGCCGCGCCACGACCAGCTCAGCGCGCGCCGCACCGGACCCGGCTGCGTCGAGCTCCCCGGCGCCAGGCCCCCCACCGGCACCGAGACGCGCTCGCGCCACCGACAGCATCGCCTCGCTCTCGTCGATCCCGACAAGCGTCGCATCCGGGTGAGCGGCGAGCAGACGGGCCGCGGTCTCCCCCGTGCCGGTGCCAAGATCCAGAATCCGTCGCGCCGGGCCAGCGCTGCTCGCGACCAACTCGTCCTGAAGACGGCCGTACTCGGGCAGGTCCTCACGGATCATGTCCTCGTAGGTCGCGGGGTTGAAGTGGTACTGCCCGTCCAGCAACTCCGACAGCTGCTCCTCGCTGACGGCGCCGGCCCGCACGACCGACCAGCCGCCACCACACCGCCCACCCTCGTACCGGCGCAGATCCACGACGGTGGAGGATCTGCCGGGCAGCTCGCCACCATCGATCTCCAGGGCAACCGCCGCGCGGATCGATTCCGGAACCTCCTGGAGCGAGCGGGGATCAGCCTCGCCGGCGAGGTTCGCGCTCGATTGCAGAACGCCGACTGCGGTCCCCGCCAGCTCGGGCACGCTGACGACGCGCAGACCGAGCGTCTCCGGATCCTCACCGCAGGCAAGCGGAAAGCGACCCGCGGGATTCGGCACCAGAGCGGTGAGCGCCCCCGGCATCAGCCGCCTCAGCGCGCCCCGGGTCCACTCACCCAGTTCGGGGACCGCGGCCAGGGCTACGTCGAGATCGAAGAACATCACAGCGGCGGCCTTCGCCGGCGACCGCCCCTTGAGCGAGTAGAGCCAGGAGATCGCGGCGGCGTTGGACGGGTCGCAAGCCAGGCCGTAGACCGTGTCGGAGGGGAACAGGACGACGCCGCCGGTGGCGATCGCGCGCTCGAACGCGGCGGTGCGCGCCCCAGCCGGCACGCTCATCGTTCCCTCACCCGACCCGTGCGTGCGCTGATCGCTGCTTGATCGCCGCCGCCCACCCTCAGCGCCGCCCCACGACCACACGCTCGTGTCCGGCGAGATCACGCAAGCTTGATACCGAGGTGAAGCCGGCTCCCGCGACCAGCGCGGACACCGCCTCGGCTTGGTCGAAGCCGATCTCCAGCGCCAGCACGGACACCCGCGGCCGCGGCGCGACCAGCGCCACCAGCCGCCGGATCGGACCCAGCCCGTCAGGCCCGCCGAACAGGGCAGCCGTCGGCTCATACGCGGCGACCTCGGGCGGCAGCTCAGCGCGATCGGCGACGTAGGGAAGGTTGGCCAGGACCGCGTCGTACCCACGGTCATCGAGCAGGTCCCCGAGAACCCAGCCGACCGTCAAGCCGAGCCGCGCCCCGTTGGAGCGCGCGACCGCCAGCGCGGCCTCGCTGCTCTCGATGCCGAACACGTCCAGGTCAGGTCGCTCGTCCTTCAACGCGAGCGCGATCGCTCCGCTCCCGGTCCCGACGTCGGCAACCCGCCTGCCGGCGCCGACCCCGCGGCCGAGCTTCAGCCCGAGTCCGACCTCTACCAGCAGCTCGGTTTCTGGCCGCGGGATCAGCACCCGGGAGTCCACTCGCAACTCGATCCGCCGGAACGCCTTGACCCCCAGCACGTAGGCGACTGGCTCGCGTGCCGCGCGGCGCTCCAACATCGCCTGGTAGCGCGCTGCCACGGCCGCCTCAACCGGCTCAGCCGCCCGGATCACGAGGCCGGCGCGGTCGAGTCCGGACGCGGCCGCCAACAGCAGCTCCGCGTCAAGCCGAGGCGTCTCGCAGCCGGCATCGGCGAGCAGCCCGATGCCGCGGCGCAACTCCGCGCGGACAGACGAAACCGGCGCCGTGGACGGCACAGAAAGCGGCGCCACATTGACCGGCCCGCTCCGGACCGTCGTCTCACTCACCGGCCCGCTCCGGACCGTCGTCTCACTCACCGGCCCGTTCCTCCAGGCGCCGGCGCTTCTCGTCGTCCTGCAGTGCGTCGGTGAGCTCCTCGAGCTCGCCGAGCAGGATCGCGTCAAGGTTGTGGACGAGCAGGTTGATGCGATGGTCCTTGACCCGGCGCTCGCCGAAGTTGTAGGTCCGGATCTTCTCGGCCCGCTCGCCGCCGCCGACCTGCGCCGAGCGCGAGGCGGCCTGCGCGGCCTGCTGCTCCGCCAGCGCGCGGTCATACAGCCGCGCTCGCAGCACCCGCATCGCGCGCTCACGGTTCTGCAGCTGTGACTTCTCGTCCTGCATCGCGACGACGATCCCGGACGGTTTGTGCGTGATCCTGACGGCAGAGTCGGTCGTGTTGACCGACTGCCCGCCCGGCCCGGTCGACCGGTATGTGTCGATCTGCAGATCGTTGTCGTCGATCTGGACCTCGACGTCCTCGGCCTCAGGCAGCACCGCGACCGTGGCCGTGGAGGTATGGATCCGCCCCTGCGCCTCGGTCTCAGGAACGCGCTGGACGCGGTGCACGCCGCCCTCGAACTTGAACACCGAATAGGCGCCGTCGCCCTTGACCGCGAACGTATATGTGCCGTCGCCGATCGACAGCGTCTCGGTCTTGAAGCCTCGCCGCTCGGCGTATCGCGTCAGCATCCGGTAGAGGTCGCCGGCCCACAGCCCCGCCTCATCGCCGCCGGCACCCGGCCGGATCTCGATGATCACGTTCTTGTCGTCGTTGGGGTCGCGCTCGACCATCGCGAGGCGGATCTCGTCCTCGAGCTCGGTCAGTCGCTCAGACGAGGACTCGAGCAGCGCGCGCAGCTCCGGATCCTCACCGTCCTCGCTGAGCAGCTCACGCGCGCCCTCGATGTCGTCGGCGACCCGCAGGTACTCGGTCGCCAGGCGCGCGGGGATCTCCAGCTCACGATAGGCACGCGAGGTCGCGGTGAACCGTTCACGGTCACCGATCACCGTCGGGTCTGACAGCTCGGCCTCAAGGGCCGCAAAGCGCTCGAGGATCTGCCTAGCGAGCGCATCGATCATCTCCTCCGAGTGTAGGAGCCCGTCAGCCGAGGTGCACGGTCGAGTTGCTGCTCGCCGCGTGGGTGCTGTCGCCAGGGTAGTTCGCCGTGAACGTGACCGGCACGTCGGTCCCCGGAACGTAGTCGACCGCGCACGTCGAGACGTCGCTCGAACCGCTCTGCGGCGCCAGCGGGCACGATCCGCCGGCGGTCGGCGCCTTGCTTGCGGTGAACGTGACGGTCCCGCTCGGCGGGGTCGCGGCCGAGCTCGTGTCGGTCACGGTCACCGTGCACACCCAGTGCGTGACCCCCGTGCATGACACTGCCGTCAGCGTCGGGTGGGTCGTGACCGTGACCGTGGTGCTGGCGCTGCTGGGAGCGCTCTGTGCGTTCCCCGCGTAAGCGGCGCCGATCTTGTAGGAGCCGGTGGCTCCGGCGCTGAAGGCGATCGTGCACGTCTGCATACCGGCCGCAGGTGTGCAGACCTCACCGCTGAGCAGACCGGTCGCAACCTTGAAGTCGATCGTCGCGGGCGGCGTGGTGCCGACACCCGTGGCGGTCGCCGTGCATTGGCTGGCGACGGCTACCTGAACGGACGCCGGAGCGCAGCTGACGGCCGTGCTCGTCGTGCGCCTGATGGTGCTGACCACCGTCGTCGCGCTACCAGAGTGGTGATGGAGGTCGCCGCCGTAGTGCGCCGTGATCGTGTAGGCGAGCGGACTCTCCGGGGTGAAAGTGAAGCTGCAATCGCCGCGTCCCGAGTGCCCCTTGACCGACTTCAGCGTGCACGACTTGGAGCTGAGATCACCCGATGAGCCGCCGTTTGAGCTGAGCGAGACGGTTCCGGTCGGCTGGCGGCTGCCGCCGCCTGCGTCGCTGGCGGTCACCTTGCACGACGACGGCTTGCCGACCGTCACCGCCGAGGGGGAGCACGAGACCGTCGTCGGTGTGGCGCCACGGCTGATCTCGTTGTACACGTAGACCGCGCCCTCGTTGTCGTGGCCGGTGCCACCGACGAAGATCGAGCCGGCGTACGTGCTGATCGCGATCGGGTCGCCCGCGGTCAGGTCATAAGCGCCGCCGGCCAGCGGCGTCTGGTTGAAGATCGAGCCGAAATCGCTCGCGTCCGGAGGGTTCACGTGACCCCAACCGCGAGTCGGCACCAAGGTCCAGCCGACGTAGCCGCCGCTGGTCGCCGTGTACGACGGGTCGTCGGCGAGGACCGCGTCGGCGCTGCCGGAGATCGCGACCGCGTAGCCGTACTGCTGAATGTCGAATACCTGTGGTCGCAACGGCGTCAGACCGGCCGTGATCTGACCGGTGGCGTCGAACCAGCCGTGGGACGGCTCGGTGTACACGACGGCCTGCCCGCCGGTCCCGGCGCAGGGCTCCCCGGCTGCGATCGTGTGGCCGCCGCTGGAGATCGAGACCGAGGTCCCGAGCTCAGGATTGCCGATCCCGTAGCCGGAGTTGGGGCTGCAGATGAAGTAGTTGTCAGCCGTCCCACTCGCCGTGTCCGGCAGCTCCCGGTAGCCCGCATACTGGCCGTGGGAGCGCTCGAACACATACACGGCCCCCTCCCAGCCGTCCTGAAATGGCGCGCCGACCGCGATCGTGTCGGCGCTCGCCGACATCGCGACGCTCTGGCCGAAGTCGCCACCGTAGGCCGAGTTACCGCCGGATTCGCCGACGTTGGCCCAGACGCCGGCGCCCGGCACCACTCCCGTCCAGCCGCTGCGCCAACCGCCCGAGTGCTCGGTGAACAGGTAGATCGCGCCCTCTCCCCCGCTCCATCCTGGTGCTCCGGCCACGATCGCATTGCCGGCCGCGTCGGTCGCAACAGACGCACCGAGGTAGTCGCCGGCGGCGCCCTGGTACCCGATCAGCATCAGGGTCGGCGCGCCGCTTGACTCCTTCCAGCCGCCGGGCGGCTCCGTGTAGACGTACACCGCGCCGGCGGTTCCGTTGTCGCCCGGCGCACCGGCAACGATCGTCTTGCCATCGGAGGAGACGGCGACCGAGGTCCCGAGGCTGTCCTGCGAGGCGTAGGGGAATAACGCGACCGTTTCGTGAGCGTCCTTCCAGGCGCCGTTCGAGGGACGGACGAACACGTAAACCCGGCTGACACCGGGCGCGCCCACCGCCAGAACGTTGCCGTTGCCGGACACCGCCACCGATGTACCGAGCGTGTCGAAGTTCGAGCTCGACGGCACGAGCGCGGCGGTCGAGCGCTCGCTGTTGCCGGTCAGCTTCGCCACCTGGACATACGTGTCCCCCGATGCCGCAAGCGCCGCACCGGAGCTGACCGCCGCAACGGCGGCGATGACCGCCGCAACGGTTAGACCGACAACGAGCCGTGACACGTGCGGCTGACCATAGACCGGCCGCTCCTCACCGTCAACACCGATCCGAGCCGGCCGGACGAACGGCGGGCACGGCAGGCGCCGCCTACGCGGCCACCTCGAGCCCGATCAGGTCCGCGGCCAGCATCAGCTCGGGCGTCTCGACGGCGAGCACCGCCTGCAGCGCGGCGATCGACACGGCCAGCTGGTCCAGATCCGGCTCACGCGTGGTCAGCTTCTGCAGCTGCATACCCGGCGCCATCACCCACTGCACCCAGCGGCGGCTCCGGTTGCGCCCGGCCCATCTGATCAGCTCGAAGGAGAGGCCGGCGATCACCGGCACGCCGACGATTCGGGTCGTCACCAGGATCCACCATGCGGGCAGCCCGATCGGCGCGAACACGAAGATCGCGACGATCATCACCACCAGCAGGAAGCTCGTGCCGCAGCGCGGGTGAAAGCGTGAGTAGAGCTTCGCCCGCTCGGGCGTCAGCTCGTCACCGGCCTCATAGCAGGAGATCACCTTGTGCTCGGCGCCGTGGTACTCGAATACGCGCCGCAGATCCCGCGCCCGGGAGAGCAGCAGCAGGTAGGCGAGGAAGATCGCCGTCCGCAGCAGCCCCTCGACCGTCCAGAACAACCATGAGGAGTCAAGCTGGTTCTTGATCAGGCTGGTCAGCGAGACGGGGACCACGAAGAACAGCCCGATCGCGAACACGACCGCGACCACCACGGCCCCGGTCCAGACTCCGGGCGAGACCTCCTCCGCCGCCTCACCCATCGCTGCGTTGGCCGAGATCTTCAGTGCGCGCATACCGATCGCGAGCGAGCCGCCGAGCGCGAAGATGCCACGGATCACCGGCAGCCGCCGGAGCCGGCCACGAGCGCTCGGAGCCGCGAGCTCGAAGCTCTGCACATCGATCGGCCCGAGCCCGCCCTCTTCCCCAGACCCGAGCCCGCCCTCTTCCCCAGACCCGCGCCCGCCCTCGTCGCCGAGCGGACGCTCCTCGCCGGGGCCGACACCGTCGGTCGGCGCCGGCGCGCGCACCGCAACTGCCCAGTGCGCGACGCCACGCATCATCACCCCCTCGAGCACCGCCTGCCCGCCCACGGGCGCATCACGGCCGGCGGTCAGGCCACCGGTCGCGGGAGGATCGCTCACGGATTCGAACGTCAGGCGGTGGTGCGAGCCGCGCGCCGGCCCTTGGCCACACGCCGCTGGAAACGCTCGACACGGCCACCGGTGTCGACCAGCTTCTGCCTGCCGGTGTAGAACGGGTGGCAGGCCGAGCAGATCTCGACGTGGATCTGGGCCTTCGTTGAACGGGTCGTGAACTCGTTACCGCAGCTGCACGTGACGTGCGACTCGACGTACTCGGGATGGATTCCTTGCTTCATTGTCTGATCAGGATAGCGAGCGGCGCCTGCGGCTCGCTGCCGGCGTCGCGGGAGACGGACAGACGACCGTCAAACTGGCGTTGGAACGCGTGTAGACGTCGATCAGGTCCTGGGGATCGTCGGTCACCGTCACCTGAGTCCCGGCGTCGCAGCGGAGTCCTGTGAAGTCGAGCGTCCTGGCCGCGTGCGCGCCCAGCCGCGCGACCGTCTTGACCTGGGTGACGCTCGCCTGATCGTGCGTGTAGGTCAGCTGCACAGTGAACGAGCCCACGCCGGTCGCGCCGGTGTTTTCGATCAAGGCGAGGAAGTTGTCGTAGAGCGGGCGCAGCGAGCTCTGATCGACCTTCAGCGAGTTGACCGTGAGATCCGGGCGCAGCTCAGGCTGCTGGCAGGTCGCGGTGGTCCGGGAGGCCGTTCCGATCACCCGGTCGTGTGTGCCGAGCCAGCGGAACGAGACCTCCAGCCGGTAGGCGAATGGCGCCTCGAGGTCCGCGACCGGGAACGGCACCTTCCATACGTCACCGGGGCGCTGGCCGAGGGTCGGAGGGTTGGTCGGCGAGACCCAGACGCCGAAGTGCGGGCCGCTGACCGGCGACCACACGCTTGAGCCGTCCGCCTTCTGCAGCAGCTCGAAGCGCATCTCCAGCTTCTGCGTGCCGGTCAGCGGCCGCATTACCGAGGTGACGGAGATCACGCGCCCGGCCGGACCGATCGACTTCTGACAGACGAAGTCACGCAACGCTGCGCGCGGCCCGGACGAGGCGGCGGCGACGGCGCCCGTCACCCCGATGCTGGCGAGCAGTCCGGCGGCCACGATCAGTACGAAGCGCTTCATGGTCCATATAACAGTGCAGCGCCCGGGAAGTTTCTCCCCGCCGCAAATCTCAGGTGAGTGTGTAGAGCGGGCCGTCGCCGCCCTCCGGCGGTGTCAGGCGTCCGCCCTTGGCGGTGATCGCACCGCATTGGACGCAGTTCGTGTAGTTGACGGTGACGTCGACGGTTCCGGTGGCGGGGGCGTCGTCGGGGATCTCGTAGACCCCGGCAGGGCACATCCACCGCCAGCCCTCGGCGATCTCACGCGGGACCTCACGGCGGATCCGGATGTGGTTCGGCGCGTCGTCGCGGGTTGCGTTGCCGCTGATGAACACGCTCGAGAGCTTGTCGAAGATGTACTTGCCGTCCGGCTTGGGGTAACTCTCAGCGGTGTTTCCGACGAACAGCGCCCTGGCGTCGTTGCGGTGCCACGGGAGCCGGCCGCGGGGTAGCCGGCCCTTGGTCGCGATCGACACGTTGACCTCTGGGCCGCCTCGCAGGAACCCCTTCTGGAAGGGTTGGCGGGTGTTGCGGACCTGGTAGAGCTCCTGGCCGGTGCGCGAGGACTCGATCGCGTCCTCGTAGGCGCTCAGGGACGCGGTCCCGCGAAGCGAGTTGTAGATCGCCTCGGCCGCGAGCTTGCCCGAGGTGATGCAGTGGTGCACACCCTTGAGCGCGACCGTGTCGACCATCCCGCCGGCGTCGCCGACCAGCACCGCGCCGGGCATCGAGAGCTTCGGCATCGACCAGTAGCCGCCGCCCGGCAGGGCCTTCGCGCCCCAACCGACCCGTTCGCCGCCCTCGAGGATCCCGCGGACGAGCGGGTGCGTCTTGAATTTCTGCAACAGGTCGTGGGCGGAGGTGGTCGCGTCGGCGTACTCGAGATCGACCACGAACCCGATCGAGACGAGATCATCGCCGGTCCTGTGGTCCTTCATCGGGTAGATCCAGGTACCGCCGATCTGTCCGTACTTCGCGGAGAGCTTCAGCGGCCACGGTCCGATCGTGTGGATCACCCGATCAAGTGGCTTCGGCGACCTTCCAGATCTCCTTCACACCGAGCTCCCAGACCTGCGGCTCGCGGTTCTCGCCGAGCTCGAACTCCTTGATCGCCGCGCCGGTCAGATGCCCCCAGCAACCCTCCGCCAGCACCGTCACCTTCGCCTTGATGTCGGTGCCCGGCTCGAAGTTGCGCAGTGGCTCGCCCTCCTTGCCACGCCCCTTGTCGCCCGAGCGGACGCCCACGACCGCGCCATCGGCCACGATCAGCTGCGTCGCCGAGGTCTCGGTCAGCACGTAGGCGCCGGCCTCCTCCGCGAGCTTCTGCTGGTAGCGGGCGAGCGCCGCGACCGAGATCACCTCGTTGCCATGGTTCTTGAACGGCGGCGGCGTCGGGATCCGCAGCTTCGTCCTGCCGCTCGGGAGCATGTAGACGGCCTCACGGGTGACCTCGCCGAACGCGAAGTGCTCCTTGCGCCAATCCTCGCGCGACATCGACGGGAACAGCTCCTGCAGCGCCGCCGGGCGCATCACGGCGCCCGAGAGGTTGTGCGCGCCGCAGGTCTTGCCCTTCTCGACGATCGCGACCGGCACCTCGCCGAGCCGCTCCAGCGTCTCCGGATCCTCCTCCAGCAGCTGCCAGCAGCCGGTTCGCGCAGGCCAGCCCGGCCGTGCCGCCGCCGACGATCACGACGCCGACCTCGATCAGCTCGTCCGGGTCATCCAGCCCGCGCTTGATGAACTCCCGCCGCGCGTTGACCGGCGGCGGGAACTCGCTCGGCGCATGCATGCCGCCTGAACCGTTGCCGTGCGACATCGCGCTATGCGCCCTTCCTGGCCTTCAGCGCGTCGGTCAGCTTCGGCACGACCTTGTTCAGATCGCCGACGATCCCGAGATCGCAGAACTCGAAGATCGGAGCGTTTGAGTCCTTGTTGATCGCGACGATGTTCTCCGAGCCCTGCATCCCGACCTTGTGCTGGATCGCGCCGGAGATCCCGGCCGCCAGATACAGCTTCGGCGAGACCGTCTTGCCCGTCTGACCGATCTGGGCCGCATACGGGTACCAGCCGGCGTCGACCACCGCACGCGTCGCCGCGACCGCGGCGGTCGGGCCGAACGCGGCCGCGAGCTGCTCACACAGCTCGAAGCCCTCCTGCTTGCCCAGGCCACGGCCACCGGCGACCAGGATCGCCGCGCCCTCGATATCGACATCGGCGCCGCGCTGCTCGCCGCGTGTGACCATCGTCGCCTTCGTCGACCACGGCGAATACTCGATCGGCAGATCGACCACCTCGGCGTCACCGCCACCGGCCGTCCTGACCTCGAACGCGTTGATCCGGCCGATGATGATCCCCAGAGCCACCCCGGTAATGCGAGACCGAGATCTTCGAGTCGCCGAGGATCGGGCGCTCGGCGACGAGCTCGCCATCCTGCGCGCGCACGGCCGTGACCTCCATCGTCACCCCCGCGTTGCAGCGCGCCGCGAGCCCCGCACCGATCTCGAAACCGAGCAGCCCGCCGCCGAACAGCGCGTAGCCGTGGCCGTGCTCGTCGATCACCTTCGCCATCACATCGACCACCGGCTGCGCCAGACCCTCCGGGCCCCTGGCGCACGGAACACCCTGCGCGCGCCATGGGCGCCGAGCGTCGCGCACAACGCATCGCTCAGATCGCCGCCACCGACGACGACCGCATCGCAGCTCCCGCCGATCTCAGCCGCACGCGCGGCGCCCTCGGACACGGCCCCGAGCGAGTTCTTGTTGAACGCCCCGTCATGGTGCAGGACATAGGTCAGGACATCAGCCATCAGATCAGCTTCCTTTCATCAAGCCACGCAACGATCTTCTCGACCGTCTCGTTCGTGTCCTCATCCTCGATGATCTGGCCCGACAGCCTTCGCCGGCGGATCGTGAAACTCCCCGCACTGCACGCGCGACCCGTCCCCGCCGACCAGCGAGGCATCGATCCCGACATCACCGACTGACACCGTCTCCAACGGCTTCTTCTTCGCGCCCATGATCGCCTTCAACGACGGATACCGCGGCTCGTTGATCGCGTCACCGACCGAGATCACCGCCGGCAACTCGACCGACGACCGTGTCATAGCCGTACTCGGCCTGGCGCTCGCAGCGCAGCGCACCACCATCGACGTCGAGCTTGATCACCTGCGTCAACGACGGCATCCGCAGATGGTCTGCGACGACCGCACCGATCGTGTAGCACTCACCATCATCGGACTGCTGGCCGAGCAGCACCAGATCGGGCTGCTCCTTCGCCAACGCCATCGACAGCGCATAGCCCGTCGCGGCGACATCCGAGCCCGCCAGCGCCTCATCACTCAGATGCAGCGAACGGTCCGCGCCGAGCGACACCGCCTTGTGGAGCACGCGCACAGCCGACTCCGGCCCCATCGTGACCGCGACGATCTCATCAACCTCGACAGCGCCACCCTCACGCAGCTGCATCGCAGCCTCGATCGCATGCGTGTCATACGGATTCAGGTTTCTCTCACCCGATCGGTCCATCCGCCCCGTCGAGACATCAATCCGCTTCTCGACGGCGGCGTCCGGAACCTCTTTGACCAGGACGCAGATCTTCAAAATGCCTCCTAACGAATTCCTCTGGAACGTCCAGATGTTATGCGGTTGACTCGCGAGTCAACCGGCAGACGGACACGGGCCACTAGGCGCGGACCGCGCCACGGATGAAGTCGATCGCCTGCTGCGTGCGAGGCTCCGGGTGTGAACACCTCGGCGACGCCGAGCCCCTTCAGTTCGGCGACGTCCTCGGCCGGGATCGTCCCGCCAACGGTGATCGACCACGTCGTCGACGCCCTGCTCGCGGAGCAGCTCGAGGATGCGCGGCACGAGCGTCATGTGAGCGCCGGAGAGGATCGACAGCCCGACGGCGTCGGCGTCCTCCTGGATCACGGTCTCGACGATCTGCTCCGGAGTCTGGTGCAGACCCGTGTAGATCACCTCCATACCGGCGTCGCGCAGAGCGCGCGCAATGATCTTGGCGCCGCGATCGTGGCCATCGAGGCCGGGCTTCGCCACGACGACGCGAATCTTCTTCTCGGTGGAGGAGGTCATCGGCATGCGCGGCCACTGATCGCTGCGACGGCGACGCTGCGACCGCGAGAGACACGATTGTATCTGACGGAGCGCCTGGCGCGGTTTCCACGCTTGCAGACCTGACGCGCGGGCCGGTCGGCCGTGTAGCCTGAGGTGGTAATGAGCGGTTGGCGGATGCGTGGCGCGCTTTTCGCGATGGTTGCCTGCGTTGCCCTGACCGGGCCGGCGGTCGCCCAGGCGCAGCCGTTCACGTCGTCCTCGATCACATCGCCGAGCAGCGGCGTCGGTGCTGTTCTACTACGGCGACAGGGCATCAGGCAGCGCCACGATTGAGGGCACCGTCAGCCCGGCGGCGGCCGGCGACGGCGATCTTCTCTGCTACACGTCCGCGACCACGCCCTTCGACCTCGCCGACGGGATCGCGGTGTCGGCGACGGGCAGCTTCGCCGCCGACGTGTCGCTGTCGGTGATCCACGGTCAGGCGTGCGTGCTGCGCTTCGTGCCGTCGGGAACGACGCCGACGCCGAACGTCGCCGCGGCGTCGTTCCTCGGGCCGGCCGTCAGCGTCAGCGATCAGTACTCCCACGCGACCAACGGCAACCTGTACGGCTACGACATCCTCGGCGGCGTCCTGGCCTTCTCCTACGAGTTCGGATCGCTCGGCGAATGCCCGATCAGGGCTTCGTTCTCGACCGATCCAGGCAACCCTGAACAGCTACTACCTGTTCGACGGGAACGCCTGCCTGCTGCTGGCCAGCGGCGCTGGCCGGCGCTCAGGGCACGAGGTCGGCAGTGCAGATCGACGGGCAGAACGCCTATCCGCCGGCGGCGATCGACGCGCTGACGGGAGTGGCGGGTTTCCAGCCGCTCAGCTACAGCGCGGTCTGGAACGGCGCCCACGACGCGGTCACGATCACCGAGGCGGATTCGCTGGCGCTCTGCCCGCCGCCCGACGCCTACCCGCCGACCACCTCGAGCTGCCCGAGCCTGACGCCCGCCCGGATCGTTGTTGACCAGACCACGACGCTGCTGCCCAGCGGTCAGGTTGCGCGGGTCTCGCAGAGGTTCGTCAACACCTCTCGCGCGGCGCAATCGCTCGACCTGCTGTTCAGCCAGTCGGTCCAGGCGCCTGCGTCCGGCGAGCTGCCGGGCTTCGAGTTCCCGGGGCAGGCGGCGTTCACGGCCGCGGCCGCCCCCGAGTCCGTCGGGCGGCTCGGGTCCGGCCCCGGCACGATCTATGTGATCGCCGACGTTGCCGACGCTCCGGCCTCATCGAACCCGATCGGTGCGATCACCTACCAGCAGCCACCGCAGCAGACCGAATTCGTCAGCGCGCAGGGCGCGCAGACGGCGACCTTCCTGATGCACTACCGGGCCAGACTGGCCGCGCATGGCTCGGCACGAGACTCCGTCACCTACACCTGGTCGTTCGAGCAGGCGGCCGATGTCGCGGCGCTGACGCCGCTGGTCAGGAGCGAACGCGACCGCTTCTTCAAGCCCAGCCTGTCGCTGCTTACCCCGCGGTCGGGCGTCACCGCGACGCGCTCGCCGATCACCGTCCGCGGTGTCGCCACCGACCGGATCGGAATCGGCTCGGTGTCCGTCAATGGGCACCGGGCGAAGCTGGAGCGCGATGGAGGATTCGCCGCGTCGGTGCGCCTGCGCGCCGGCAGGAACCGGATCGATGTCACCGCCTACAACCTTGCGGGCAACACCGTCACGAGGCACGCGACGATCTTCTTCAGACGGGCACGGTCGTCACGATCTTCGTGAGCGTCGGCGCGCGCTGAGAATCACGGTCGCCGCCCCGGCGGCGGCAGCCACCGCGGCCAGCGCCACCGCGAGCCGCAGCCGGCCCGAGAGCGGGTCCAGCGCCAGCACCTCCCAGCCGTGCTCTTGCGCGAGCGCTCGGAGCTCGGCGTCGGGGTTGACCGCGACCGGGTGCCCGACCAGCTCCAGCATCGGCATGTCGGAGGCCGAGTCGGAATAGGCGTAGCAGGCAGCCAGATCAAAGCCCTCGCGAGCCGCGATCTCGCTGACCGCCGCCGCCTTCGCGTCCCCGTAGAGGAACGCCCCCGTCACACGGCCCGTGTAGCGACCATCGACGACCTCCGACAGGTGTGAACCGATGCCGCCGTCGAACCCCATCACCCTCGCGAGCATCTCGGCCAGCTCATGCGCCGCCGCGGTCACGATGTACACCCGCCGTCCGTCGTCCTGATGGTCGTGGGCGATCGCCACCATCTGCGGGTACAGGCGCGGCAGGATCCCGGCCAGCACGCTGACGCCGAGACGTTCGAGCTCACGGACGCGAACGCCCCGCAGTGCCGTCGCGATCCCCTCACGCACGGCTTGAGAGCGCTCGTCGCTCGCGCCGCGCAGGCGGAAACGGACGTTCGCGACCGCGCTGGAGGCCAGTTGGCGCCGTGTGATCATGCCCGCCCGGTGGGCCGCGCGGCCGAACTGGAACGCCGAGGAGCCCTGCATCAGCGTCTTGTCGAGGTCGAAGAACGCCGCACTGTTCGGGGCGGTGTCGCTGACGTTCGTGCCCCTGGGGGGTGCTGGGCTGACGGGGCTCACCGACCCCATGTTAGGGACGGGCGCTCAGCCGAGGTCGACGTCCGCCCGCAGGGCGGCGCAGCGTGCATGGTCGAGGCTGAGGGTGTGGATCGGGCGCACCAGCCAGCCGTGGAGGTGGCGTTTGAACAGGACGATCGGCCCCCCCTCGGCGATCTGGCGCCCCGGCCTGTGACCGACCTCACCGACGTTCAGCCCGACGTCGAACGCGAGTGTGCTCTGGTAGCCGACCGATGTGACAGGACGCCCGCAGGCGATGATCCGCCGGCCACCACCGTCGTCAACGACGATCCTGTGCAGGAGGTTGATCTCCGTCGCGAACCCCTGGGCCTGGACGATCAGGGCGTGGGTCGTGTTCACACGGTCCCTGACGGCTGGAATCAGCCACACGAGGATCAGGGCAGCGCACAGCACGCCCGCGACCCGCAGCGCGGTCGGAGCATCCGTCGGGATCGTCAGTGCCTGACCGAGCGCAGCGCCCGCGAGCGCGGTCATCACCGCCGCAGGCTCCATCAGGTAACGGGGCACCGCCGGCCAGCCGTGGTAGGCGAACGCGATCTCGATCGCCACCCACAGAGCAGAGCAGCCGATCAGCCCCAGCGCGACGCGATTTCGTGTTACCGCGAACAGGATCACGGCGGCGAGCCACGACACCTGGATCACGGTCGGCACGAGGCCGAGGAACCGCAGCCAGACACCGGCCAGCTTGTTTCCGTGAATCGCGAACTTGAACTTCAGCGCCAGGTCTCCTGCGATGAACCAGCTCCTCGAGGTGAGCCCTGGGATCACGAACCAGCCGGCGGGAACGATCAGGATCCCCGCGACGAGCATGACCCTCATCGACGGCACCGCGCGCCAGGCCCAGACGGCGTACAGCAGCCCGAAGGCCCAGGTCTCAGGCCGCCCCAGCGAGGCCAGCACGAGCAGCACGAACGCAAGTCGCGGTCGTTTGCTCAGATGACAGTCGACGGCTCCCAGGCACAGCGCGACGACCATCGGGTCCGAGTTCGCGATCAGGATCATGTGCCACCACGGCTCAAGTCCCACCACGCCGATGGCCGCGAACAGAGCCGCTGCGATCGGCGCGTATCGTCGTCCCGGCGCCGGGCCGGTCAGCCGGTAGGCGATCCGCCCCGCGAACACCGGCGCCGCGAACGCGGCCGCGGTCGAGGTCACCATCCAAAGACCGACCGCATCTTGATGCGCGAGCGCGTACGGAAGCGTGAACAGGAACGTCAGCGGCTTCCACGATGGCGCCGAGCCGGTGTCGAGGCTGCCGTACAGAGCCTGGTGGCCCCAGACGAGCCAGCCGTACGCGTCATAGGAGGGCCGAAACCCGACGAGGACGACGAACACGACCGCCGCCGCCAGCACTGCCACCGCGGCAACCGCGGCGGATATCCGGACGACCGCGGTCGTCATGGTCGCTGCGTGCCGCAGCCGGCGTGGCTGCGGCACACGGGGTCGCCGTCGCTAACCGGCATGCACCTCGACGATCACCGCATCGCCCTGGCCACCACCGGAGCAGATCGCCGCGCAGCCGATCCCGCCACCGCGGCGGCGCAGCTCGAGCACGAGCGTGCCGATGATCCTCGCCCCTGAGGCGCCGATCGGATGCCCCAGCGCAACGGCGCCACCGTTGACGTTGACCTTGCCCTCGTCGATTCCGAGCAGCCGGATCGAGTTGAGTGTGACCGATGCGAACGCCTCGTTGATCTCCCACAGATCGACCTGGTCGGCCGTGAGCCCGACCTTGGCCAGAGCCTTCTCGGCAGCTTTGGCGGGGGTGCGCGCGAGGTAGGCGAACTCATCGGCAACCTGAGCCTGCGCGATGATCGTCGCCAGCGCCTCCCGGCCGTTGCGGCTCGCCCATTCGTCGCTGGCGAACACCAGTGCGCCGGCGCCGTCGTTGACACCAGGGGCGTTGCCCGCCGTGTGCGTGCCGTCCTTGGTGAAGATCGGGGGGAGCTTCGAGAGCGTCTCCAGCGACGTGTCGCGCCGTGGCGCCTCGTCGACCTCGACAACCGTGTCGCCCTTGCGCCCTGAGATCGTCACCGGCCACGATCTCCTCGGGCAGCCGGCCCTCGTCGGTCGCCTTGATCGCGAGCTCATGCGAGCGGACCGACCAGCGGTCCATGTCGGCGCGGGTCATCTCCAGTTCGGCGGCAACCTCGCTCGCCTCCTGCGCCATGTGCTTGCCCGAGAACGGGTTGGTGAGCCCGTCGTTGACCATCGCATCCAGCGCCTTGCCGTCACCCATCCGGTAACCGAATCGCGCCTGCTTGAGCAGATACGGCGCCGATGACATCGACTCCATTCCGCCGCCGACACCGACCTCGATGTCGCCTGCACGGATCGCGGCGTCGAGGATGCCGGCCGCGCGGACACCTGAAGCGCACACCTTGTTGATCGTCTCAGAGGAGACCTCCTTCGGCACCCCGGCCTTGATCTGGGCCTGGCGCGAGGGGATCTGACCCTGTCCGGCCTGGAGCACCTGGCCGATCACGACGTGGTCGACCTGCTCGCCTGACACCTCCGCGCGTTCAAGTGCCGCCTTGATCGCGATCCCGCCGAGGTCTGTGGCGTCGAGCGTGGATAGGCCACCGCCGAGCTTGCCGATCGGCGTCCTGGCTGCTGAGAGAATCACTGTCTTGGGCATCTGATTGGCGCTCCGGTGTCGTTCTGCGTGGGTGGCCGAATGCTAGACGTCGCCGGGTTGCGCCCGCGTTGCTGCGGGTTTCGTATCCGCGTGGTGCTCCGCGCCCGCGAGGACCCGGATCGATAGGGTGCCAGCGGTGAACGTCAGTGCGACCACAGAGCCCCCGCAGCAAACCGACGCCGACACGGTCGTGATCGGGGTCTTTGCGAATGAGAGGTGTCGCGCACGATCTGCCTCACGGGCCGCTGTCGGCGCTGCTGGACAGCGGCGAGGCCGGGCGTGACCGCGGCCGGATCGCCGTCACCCACAGCGACGGCCGCCGTTACATCCTGGTCGGGCTCGGCCCGCGAGCGGAATTCAGCGGCGAGCAGGCCCGCAACGCGGCCGGGCTGGCAGTGGCACGAGCCCGTGAACTGCGCACTCGATCGCTGTGCTGGGAGGTTCCCCATCATGTCGGCGACGAGGTGATCGCCGCCCTCGTCGAGGGCACGATGCTGCGTGACTACCGGTTCGATCGCTACCGCCGCAGGGGTGGATCCGATCATGGCGCCGACCCGGACGCCGGCGCCGTCACCCAACTGGATCAGCTGATCCTCAGCGCCCACCATGACACCGCCGCGGCGGTCGCGAACAGCGCGACGATCACTGCCGCCCAGAACCGAGCACGCGATCTCGGCAACACCCCCGCGAACGATATGACGCCCTCGGCGCTCGCCGACTACGCCTCCGGCCTGGCACAGCGATTGGAGGGCGTCGCGGTCAGCTGGCAGGACGAGGCTCAGATCCGCGGCGCCGGCATGGGGGCGTTCGCCGCGGTGGCGCAGGGCTCCAGCGAGGACGCGCGGCTGATCCGGATCTCCTATGACGGTCCCGGAGCCACCGGTCCGGTGCTCGCGCTCGTCGGCAAGGCGGTCACCTTCGACACCGGCGGCATCTGGCTGAAGCCCTCGGCGAAGATGCACGAGATGAAGTTCGACATGGCCGGGGGCGCCGCGGTGATCGAGGCGATCGCTGCGCTCGCCGAGCTTCGCGCGCCGGTGCGGGTGCTCGGCATCGTCGGCGCCACCGAGAACATGATCAGCGGCCGGTCGGTGAAACCGGGCGACATCGTCACGGCGCTCGACGGCACGACGATCGAGATCAACAACACCGACGCTGAGGGCCGCCTCGTGCTGGCGGACTGCATCACCTACGCCCGCCGCGAGGGCGCGGAGCGGATCGTCGACATCGCGACCCTGACGGGCGGCGTCGTCGCAGCGCTCGGCAGCGTCCACGCCGGCCTGCTGAGCAACGACGACGCATGGGCCGCGCACGTCGAGGCCTGCTCGCAGCGGACCGGTGAGCTGGTCTGGCGACTGCCGCTGCACGAGCGCTACGCGGAGATGGTCAAGGGTCGCTACGCCGAATTGACCAACCTCTCCGAGCGCCGGGAGGCGATGGCGATCACCGCCGCCGAGCTGCTCGCGCACTTCGCCGGCGACGTCCCGTGGGCGCACATCGACATCGCCGGAACCGGCTTTGACGTCAAGACGCCCTACATTGCCGACGCCGGCGCCACCGGCTTCGGCGTGCGTCTGATGGTCGAGATCGCTGCGAAGCTGGCCGCTTAGCGGCCGATCGCCTGCGGGAAGTTGAAGTAGTGGTGGGGATCGATCTGCCGCCGGATCGATTCGAGTCTCGGGTAGTTGGTGCCGTAGTAGGCAAGCTGCCAGCTGGCGAGCGCCGGGTCGATGTAGTTCTGGTAGGCGGTGCCTGAAACGTAGGGGCGCATCGACGCGTGGGTCTGGGTCAGCCAGGGCCCGCCGCCGTTGTAGGTCAGGTACTGGATGCAGCACAGCTGGTTGCGGTGCACGAACGCGGTCGCGGAGGGACGCACGGCATTGATCGCGCCGCCGTAGGAGTCGAACAGGATCGCCCCTGAGCCGGGCTGCGAGGCGCGTCGCTCGGCGGCGGCGACGACCGTGGCGCTGGCGGCGCTCGAGAACGGCTTCGCCACGTAGTCGGACTTCGCGTTGAAGCTCGCGCGCGGCAGGGTGCCGCCGGGGCTCGCGCCGACCGTGTGGCACTTGGCGATCGGCGTGCTCAGGCAACCGGCCCAGCGCAGCATCAGACCGAGGTAGCTCTGCTGACCGGTGGCGATGCTCGCGCCGGCGACGCCCCGCAGCGGCGCGAGAACCGAGCCGAGCGCGGACGACGGGCCGAAGTACTGGCCGGTGACGTCGACGCTGGTGCCGCCCGCGCCGCCGTTGACGTGCAGGATCGAGGTAGCCAGCGAGGTCGCGTGCGGCGCCCAGGAGACCCACGCCTCGATCGCGTCGGCGGCAGATGACCAGGGCCAGTTGACGAAGAAGTAGGCGGCGGAGGCCGGCATCGGGTGCAGCCGGAAGGTGAGCGCGGTGACGACGCCGAAGTTGCCGCCGCCGCCGCCGCGCAGCGCCCACAGCAGATCGGGGTTCGTATGCGCGATTGACGGTGCGCAGATGGCCGTCGGCGGTCACGATCTGCGCGCCGACGATGCTGTCGCACGCCAGTCCGAAATGGCGGCCGGCGAGGCCCATCCCGCCACCGAGCGCGTGCCCGCCGACGCCGACCGACGGGCACGACCCGGCCGGGATCGTCGCGCCGTGCGCCGCCAGGGCGGAGTAGACGTCGATCAGCTGCGAGCCGGCGCCGATCGTCGCGGTTCCGTTCGCGCGGTTGACGCTGATCTGGTTGAGGTTGCGCAGGTCGAGCACGACGCCGCCCTTCAACGTCGAGTACCCCGCATAGCTGTGACCTCCCGACCTCGCGCGAACCGGCACGCCGCTGCGCGACCGTCCAGCGGATCGCCGACTGCACGTCGGCGGCGTCGACAGGGCGTGCGACCGCACTCGGCAGGACCGAGTCAAAGCGCTCGTTGTAGACGTGCGCGGCCTGGGCGAAGCCCGGTCGAGCCAGCGTTCGAACACGTGGCCGCGGATCGCCTGCTCGAGGGTTCGCGGGACCGGGCTTGTCAGCGGCGCGGCGCCGTGACGAGCGGACTGCGTCGGGCGGGAAGCCGAGCGCGAACGCCGCCGCCGGTGCGCACGCCGCGACCAGAAACGTCCGGCGGTCGATTCCGTCGCCGTCAGCCACGCTCGACCCCACCGCGGGCTTCGAGGATCGCGGTCGCGGCACTCGCCGGGTCGAGCTCACGCGCGACGACGCGTTCGAGCAGTTTCTGCACCGACGGGTCGCGCTCGATCGACGCCTCCAGCGCACGGCGCATCCGGTAGGTGGCGATCGCGAGCACCTCGTTGCGCAGGTTACGCTGTCGCCGCTCCGACAGCGTCCCTTCGGACTCGATGTAGGCGCGATGCTCGTCGAGCGCGTCGGCCAGCTCCTCGATCCCCTCCCCTCGCGCAGCCTCTGTCCGCAGCACCGGCACCTGACGCTGCCCGTGCGGCCCGAGCGCGAGCACGCCCTTGATCTCCCGCACCATCGTGTCGGTCAGCGGATGGTCGGCCTTGTTGACGACGATCACGTCGGGGATCTCCATCACGCCGGCCTTCAGCGCCTGAACCGAGTCGCCCGAGCCGGGCATCAGCACGAGCACGATCGTGTCGGCGTGATCGATGATGTCGACCTCCGCCTGTCCGACCCCGACGGTCTCGAGCAGGACGACGTCGCGGCCGGATGCGTCCATCAGCAGCGCCGCCTGCAGCGTCGCCTCGCTGAGGCCGCCGAGAGCGCCGCGGTTGGCCATCGAGCGGATGAACACGCCCGGGTCGAGGAAGTGCTCGCTGAGCCGGATCCGGTCGCCGAGCAGCGCCCCGTGGGTGAATGGCGAGGAGGGGTCGATCGACAGCACCGCCACCGTGCGCTCGCGCGCACGCTCGAGCTTCGTCAAGGCGCCGATCAGCGTCGACTTGCCGACGCCCGGCGGCCCGGTGAAGCCGAACATCGTCGCGCGCCCGGTGTGGGGGTAGATCTCGCGGACCAGCTCCCAGCCCTCGGGCGTGTCGTTCTCGACCAGCGTGATCGCGCGCGCCAGCGCGCGCTTGTCGCCGGCGAGCAGCCGGGCTGCGAGGGTGGTCTCGGCGTCACGCATCGCACAGCCCATGATGCCGATTAGGATTGCGCGGTGCCGTCGCCGAGAGTGCAACGGGCGCCCGCGCCGCCGACGCACCTGCGTCCGCCGCCCCCACCGCTGCGCGGCGGGCCGATCGCGTTCGCGCGTTTCGCGCGGGAGCACAACATGATCCGGTGGGGTTACGTGCGGCTGATCGCAAAGTGGGCTCTACCTCAAGTTGCGCTGGCGGGGGCGCTTTGTGACCGACGGGTTGTGCTTTGTCTGCCCCGGCGTCAAGTTCGAGATCGGACCGAACGCGTCGCGTCAGCATGGGACGTTGGTCGTGGCTCGGACACGACTGCAAGATTCGCGCGCATGAGGGGACGATCTCGATCGGCGCCAAGTCCGTCCTCGGCCAGGAGTGCACGATCTCCTGCTACCAGAGCATCTCGATCGGGCGCGAGTGCATCATCGCCGACCGCGTGATGCTGATCGACTTCGATCACGGCGTGGTCGAGGTCGAGCGCACGATCCGTGAGCAGGGCATCTACAAGCGGGATGTGAGAATCGGGCACAACGTCTGGATGGGCTACGCCGCCTGCGTGCTGCGCGGCGCGCGGATCGGCGACAACTGCGTGATCGGAACCGATTCGGTCGTCACCCATGACATCCCGGCGAACGCGGTTGCCGGCGGCGTGCCGGCGCGGGTGATCCGGATGCGGGAGGCCCCCCGCACGTTCCGGTGGGCTTAGCGCTCTGTTTCCGTTAACTCCTCGGCCGCAGCCGTTCGCGCCCGGCCTGCAACCATGCAGGAATGAGCGTCGAGACGCACTCACCCGCTGGATCTCGCTGGACGGGGCGGTCAACGCCCGGACGGTCGTGCCGGGAGTGCTGCTGCGGGCGGACAACCTGCAGTCGCTGAGCGAGCGGGACGTGCGCCTGCTCGTCGAGCAACACGCGCTCGAGGTGGTGCTCGACCTGCGGACGGACTTCGAGGTCAGGCTGGAGGGCCCAGGTCCGATCAGCACCGAGCCCTCCGTCCGGATCGAGCACCGATCGCTGTACCCCGACGTCGGGGAGAACGCGGATCTCCTCGGCGCCACGGGCAGGCCGTGGGTGGCGAAGCCGGACCCCGATGATCTCCCCGACGAGACGGCGGTCGTGCGGTCCTACATGAACTACCTGCATCGCCGGCCGGACTCGATCGTCGGCTCGGTCCAGACGATCGCCCGCTCCGGCGGCGCGGTCCTGGTCCACTGCGCGGCGGGCAAGGACCGCACCGGTGTCGTGGTCGCGCTGGCCCTCGACGCTGCCGAAGTCGACCGTGCCACGATCGCCGGCGACTACCTCGCGACCGCCGAGCGGATCGACGCGGTGATCGAACGCCTGCTGAGCTCGCCGACGTACAGCGGCGACCTCGACAGAAACAACGTTCACAGACACGCACCCGTGTCGGGCACGATCGAGCGTGTGCTCGAGCTGGTCGATCAGCGCTTCGGCGGTTCCGCCGCGTGGCTCTCGGCGCACGGTCTTCGGGACGCGGATCTTGAGCAGCTCCGGCGCCGGCTGGCCCCGGCGGCGCCAGACGCCGCGGGCCCGCGCGCACGATCCAGGTCCTGATCAAACGCCGCCGGCCCGCGCGCGCGATCGGCGCCCTGAGGATTCACCCCTCCCAGCCCTCGATCACCGGCGCCAGATTTCGCAACGCCTGATCGGCGTCGGGCCCTGGGCGGCCGCTCGCGAGCGCCCGGCGGAGCTCCCGCAGATGGGCCTCGGCGCGCTCACGCGGATAGTCGCCCGCCAAGTCCCTTGAGTGCAGGAACGCCCAGTCGCTGGCCTGGAGCGCCAACAGCTCACGCAGGGCCCGGTCATTCGGACGTGACCCGAGCGCCAGCGCCGACAGCTCGGCGGTTCGCGCCTGCCAGGCGAACGCGGCCGCGGCCGGGCCGCTCCAGGTCCGCAGATCCTCGCCCTCGCCCCAGCTGCTGACGCCCAGCCGGCCCGGCGCCGGCGTCGCCTGATGCCGGGCCGCCGCGTCGTCGTCGAGCCCCGTCAGCGCGAGACCCTGCTCCCGCGCCTGCTCGACCACGGCCGCCAGCCAGTGGACTCCCTCGTACCAGTGGTGTCCGAACAGTTCGGTGTCAAACGCGCACACGCAGAGCCCGCCGCTCTGGACCCGCCGGCGGACGCGCGCCACAAAGTCGCGCGCGTCGAGCGCTGCCTGGGCCCGTGCCCGCTCGAACTCATACGTGGCGCCGTCGTTGGCCAGCACCCGGTGGTGGTGGTCCGTGAGCGCGTGACGATCACGATAGGCGGCGTGCGACGGATAGCCGTCCTCGCTCCACGCGAGCGCGATCTGCTGACGGTCGATCGGCCACAGCAGTGGCCCGTCGTGCGTCTGCAGCGGCCCCAGGTGGCGGTCGTCCCCCAGCCCGAACGCAGCCGTCAGCTCGACGCAGCTCGCGCGGACACCGGCGGCCTCGAGCGGGGCGTTCAGCCAGGAGGCATAAGCGCACTCGGGCAGCCAGAGGCCGCCATCCCACTCACCGAAGCGCCGGCGGTGGGCGGCGATCCCGGTCCGCAGCTGCAGCCCGATCCCAGCGTCGGTCGCCAGCAGCGGCACGATCGCGTGCGTCGCCGAGGAGGTCCAGCTCGCGTGCTCGCCGAGTGCCCGCATCAGCCCTCCCGCTCGCTGGATCGATTCGAGCCGGTCCGCGGCAGCTGCGTACTCGGCGCTCGAGCGCTCGAGCTCCGCGACCGCCGGCCGGTCGCCGGCTGCCTGCGCGGAGGCGATGTCGAGCTCGTGCGAGGCCGGGCGGATCTCCCGAAGGAACCTCAGACAGCGCTCGATCGCCCCCGGCGCCTCCAGCTGGTCGCACAGCACGGGAGTCAGCGACAGGGTCAGCGGTACGCGTTCGAGCACCTCGAGCAGCTCGAGCAGCGGCACGTAACTGGTGGCGATCGCCTCCCACAACCACTCCTCCCCGAACGGCCAGGTCCCGAAGCCCTCGACGTAGGGCATATGGGTGTGCAGGACGATCGCCAGCTCGCCACGAGGCTTCACGGTCCCCACGATATCCGGCGATCGGATCTCGCCAGATGCAATTGGGCGGGGCGTCCCGGCCGGACACGCCCCGCCCATGCAATTCCCCCTGAGCGAAACCCAAGCTCTCTCGCTTCCAACTCCATCCGGAAGCTGTGTTGAATACAACGTATTCAGCGCCACTGGGCGGGTCAACGCTTCTGTGTCGAATTACACAGAGTGGGCGTTTCGGTGCAAATTGCGAGATTTCAGCGGCAGATCGCGAGGAAGTCGAGCGCGCGATCAAGCCGGCCGCGGCGCAGCGCGAAGTCGCTGGACGCGATCGCGGGAGTGAACCGGTCATAGAAGCGATCGGTGACCCCGAGCGCTCGGTGGATTCGATCCCACCCCAGCTTCAGCGCGAGCTCATGGGCCCGGAGCTTGCGCGCGTGAACGAGCCCCAGCACCTCGACCGAGCCGAACGCGGACGCGCACAGCCGCTCGAATTCAGCGGCGCGGTACTCCCTGATGTGCCACGGATTGGCAGACCGCTGCGCTCCTGATGGCGCGAGCCTCAGCACGTTTGGCGTCGACACGTAGAGGGTGCCGCCCCGGGCGAGCAGTCCTCGCATGTGGGCGAGCACCGCGAGTGGATCGAGCACGTGTTCGATTGTCTGCAGGAACACGACCGCGTCATAGCCGCCCCGCTCGCCGTGGTTCTCGACCATCCCCCGCTCGAATGCCAGGTTGCCCGACGTGTAGCGCAGCCTCGCGTGCTCGTACGCGTCCGGGTTCGCGTCGATGGCGAGCACCGATCTAGCGGTTCTCGCCAGCACCGCCGACCCGTATCCCTCACCGCAGGCCATGTCGAGCACGCGCGCATCGCCGACTCGCCCTGCGATCCATTCATAGATCACCAGATGCCGGCGAAACCAGTAGTTCTCTGCCGGCACGTCGGGCAGCGTGCGCTCGCCCGTCAGCGACAGCGGTGGCACTCCGGCCGGCTGATCCTGCTGCCTGTAGAGGTCCGCCGCCACACGCGACAGGGTAATGTCAGCTGGCCGATGCAGGCGCTCCGCACAGACGACGAGATCCGCGACGTCAACACCCGCTACCACGACGTCGCCGCCGCCGGCTACGACACCAAATGGGGTATCGACTTCGGTGGGGTCGGGCAGGCCCAGGTCGTCGGCAAGCTGCGCAAGGCGCTGGGCGGCCAGCTCGAGTCTGGATTTGAGCGGTCACTCGAGATCGGCGCCGGTACCGGCTACTTCAGCCTCAACCTGCTTCAGGCCGGCGTCGTGCGCCACGTCACCTGCACCGACATCTCGCCCGGAATGCTGGCAGCACTCGAGCTCAATGCCCAGCGGCTCGGGCTGGAGGGGGTGCTGACCGAGCCGGCGGACGCGACCGAGCTGCCGTTTGCGGACGAGAGTTTCGACCTGGTGCTCGGGCACGCCGTCCTGCACCACCTTCCCGACCTTGACCGCGCGTTCGCCGAGCTGTATCGCGTGCTGACGCCGAACGGGAGGATCGTGTTCGCCGGCGAGCCCTCGCGTTACGGCGACCGGCTCGCGTGTGTGCCGAAGCGAGCCGCGCTAGCGCTGGCCCCGGTATGGCGGATGCTGGTGCGGGCACGGCCCGCACCACCGAAGCCGGCGAAGGGCTCTGCCGACGGCGCCGGCCACGAGCTTGAGCCCTACGTCGACATTCACTCCTTCGCCCCTGACGACCTCGCCGCGTTCGCACGGCGAGCCGGCTTCGCCGATCTGGAGGTGCGAGGCGAGGAGCTCACGGCGAACTGGTTCGGGTGGTTCAACCGGGTGCTCGAAGCGAGCGCGCTGGACGTCGACGTGCCGATGCTCTGGCGTCGGTATGCATTCCACGGATACCTGGCACTGCAGCGCCTCGATCAGCTGGCGTTCGAGCCGCACCTGCCTGCCTCGATCTTCTACAACCTGATGCTGAGCGCTCGGCGCCCGGCGACCGACGCCGCGTGACCGTGCCGGAGCCTCGCGTCCAGGACCTCCCGTTGTTCCCGCTTGGGATTGTCGTGCTGCCGAGCGAAGCGGTGCCGCTGCACATCTTCGAGGAGCGCTACAAGACGATGATCGGCGAATGCCTCGAGCGCGAGTCGGAGTTCGGGATCGTCTGGCTGTCCGATGATCGCCTGCGGGAGATCGGCTGCGCCTGCAGGATCGAGCGCGTGCTGGAGGTGGACGAGGAGGGCAGCATGGATCTGCTTACGCGCGGCACGCAGGTGTTCCGCGTGCTGGAGCGCAAACGCGACCTCCCCTACCCCGCCGCCCTGATCGAGTTCGTGACCGATCTTGAAGAGCCGGCCGACGCCGCGGCCGCCGACGCCGCGCACACCGCCTACGGGGACCTGGTCAGACTCGCCACCGACCGTGATCCGGAGGACGGCGAGCTGGCACAGATGACCGCTTACGAGATGGCGGCGACCGTCGACTTCGGCCTCGACGCCAAGCAGGGGCTGTTGGAGCTTCGCTCCGAGAACGCGAGGCTGCTGCTGGCGACGCGGCTGTTCCGCGCTGCGATCAAGCGACTTCAGTACGTCGACCGCGCGCAGGCCCGCGCGCGGTCAAACGGCAAGGTCCGCTTCAGTTAGAAGCCTCCGGTCCGGGTGAGCGCTCAGGCGTTGTAGACGACCATCGCGGCGCCGAACACCACGCAGTAGATCCCGAACGGCGTCAGCGTCCGGGTCTTGAACCAGCGGGTCAGGAAATGGACGCTGATGATCGCGGTGATCGCGGCTGCGATCGCCGCGACGAACGCCTCCTTGCGCACCCCGTGATCACCCAGCGAACCGGTCAGGTCGCTGTACTTCAGCAGTCCCGCCAGCAGAATCGGCGGCGTCGCGAGCAGGAAGGCGAACCGAGCCGCGTCGGCGTTGTCGAGCCCCCGGAGCAGACCGGTCGCCATGCACATCCCGTCGCGGCTGATTCCCGCGATCAGCGCCGCCGACTGGGCGACACCGATCACGCCGGCCTCCTTGTACTCAAGCGTCTCGAGCTTGCGGCCACCGTCCTCCTTGGCGCCCTCACGAACAGCCAGCGCCCGCACCTCGCTGCGGCGCCGCAACCGCTCGGCGCCGAGCAGGATCAGCCCGTTGATCACCAGGAAGATCGAGGCCGCCAGCGGCTTCGCGAGCGCGACCCGGACGACGTGCTCGAGCGCGAGGCCGAGGATCCCCACCGGAATCGTCGCGAAGATGATCAGCCACGCGAGCCGTTCCGTCGGCGTCTCGATCTTGCGCTTGCGAGCGGTCGCGAAGAACGCCTTGACGATCTCGACCCAGGTGCGCCAGAAGTAGATCAGCAGTCCGACCGCGCTGCCGACGTGGAGCATCACCACGAACGCGAGCCAGGGCGACTCAGGCTGTGACTGCCAGGCGACGATGTTATGCCAGCCGAACAGGTTCGGGAAGATCACCGTGTGCCCGAGGCTCGAGATCGGGAACAGCTCCGTCACGCCCTGCAGGACCCCGAGCACGATCGCCTGGAATGTCGTGATCAGCTGCGTTGAGGCGGTCAGGAGCATCGACGCGGGAAGCGTAACGGCAGCGCTGAGAACACTTCTAAGAGACTCCACATGAGCTCTGAGCGGCCTGGGCGACGAGCAGTTCGAGTTGCCCCAGCGACGGGTGGTGCACCGCGGCGGTGTCGGGGAAGGTGATCGTGCCGCTGTCGGTCTGGACCGAGTACATGTAGATGCTGTTGGGTGAGCGCGGGATCGCCAGCTTCTGCAGCGCGTCGTAGTGGATGTTCGGCTGAATCGCGCGGGCGGTGATCAGTTGCGAGCTGCTGAGCGGCTTACCAGCCTTGCCGTCACATTGCACTGTGCCGTCGCTGTTGATCAGCATCGTCAGGGCTTGACCCTCGCCTGTCCGCTTGATCAGGAACAGGTCCGGCTCCTGGATCTCGAGCCCGCAGGCGCTCAGCAGCACGCACAACGCCAGCGCCGCGGCCAGCCGCGCGATCGGCGATCGTCCGCTGGCGCTCATCTGTCGCCGCCGGCGACGACGATCGCACTCCCTCCGCGCCGCGGGTCACCGCCGCCGAAGAACCGGCCGTCGCGGTCACGTTCCACGGCCTGCACCCCACCGAAGAACAGGTTGAGGTCCCGGAATGCCGCGACACCGTGCGGACTCGACCCGATCGCGGCCTGATCGACCCCGGGCTCGGCGTAGATGACCCCCTCCTCGTAGTGCACTCGCGGCGCCCTCACCGCCTCCGCCGCACGCAGTCCGTCGTCGACGACGCGCACGATCGTCTGCAGGATCGCCGAGCGGATCCGGTTGGATCCGGCGCTGCCGAGCACCAGCTCCGGACGCCCGTCACGCAGCACCGCGGTCGGCGCCATCATGCTCGGCAGCCTGCGTCCGGGCGGATGCCGGTGGAAGCCGAGCGGGTTGAGGTCCTGCTCGCCGAGCATGTTGTTCAGATGCACGCCGGTCCCTGGCACAACCACCCCGGAGCTGGCGCCGTTGCTGGAGGTGACCGAGCAGGCTCGGCCATCGCGGTCGATCACCGCCACGTGCGTCGTCGACCCCAGTCGCCCGATCGGTCCGCCCGGCTCAAGCGCCTGCGTGTCGGTCTGATCGTGTCCGGCGGCGCGGCGGCTCGCCGGCTCGCCGCGCCGCCGGCTTGCAGGAACCGAACGGCGAACTCCGGGTCGTCGAGCCCCTCCAGGAACTCGCTCGTCCGCGCCGCCTGGGTCGCCTCCATCGCGGCGATCACATTGCGCAGCGGCGGCGGCGACGGGCCCGAGCCGAGCAGCAGCAGCGCCTGCGCGATCAGGATCCCCCCGGCCGACGGCGGCGGGTTCGTGACCACATCGCGGCCGCGGTAGGAAACCCGCACCGGCACGCGCTCGACCACCCGGTAGGCCGCGAGGTCCTCCATCGTCAGCATCCCGCCACGCGCGCCAAGCCACTCGACGAGCGCCGCCGCGACCTCCCCCGTGTAGAACGGGGCGGCGCCGTCGGCGCCCAGCAGCTCCAGCGTGTCGGCAAGCTCCGGCTGGCGCATCGGCTCGCCGGCTCTGAGCAGGCGCCCATCGGGCGCGAACAGCGCCGTGCACTCCGGCGTCGATGTCACCAGACCGGCGAGGATCTCGACGACGTAGGCCTGCTGAGGTGCCAGCGGGACGCCCTCACGGGCATGGGTCGACGGCGGGCGCGACGAGCTCCGAGAGCGGCATCGATCCATACCGTTCGGCGGCATAAGCGATTCCGGCCGGCACCCCGTAGGCTCCGACCGAGGCCGGACCGATGTTGAACACCTGAGCCGCATCGCCGAAGGAGATCGTCACGGGAACCAGTTCTCCCCGCGCCATCGGGTCGGCTCCGCGCCCGGGGGCCTCGACGAAGAAGTCCAGCAGGACCGGATCGCTGCCCGGCTCGATCACCAGCATGTATCCGCCGGCACCGAGGCCGGTCAGCAGCGGCTCGCACGTGAACGACGTCAGCATCGCGGCCAACGCCGCATCGACCGCGTTGCCGCCGGCGCGCAGCGCGTCGGCGCCGGCGCGGGCGCTCAGTGGATGGCCCGCGGCAACGACGCCGAGTTGTGTGTCCGCGCTCAGCGTCTCGGGAGAAATTCGGGAACGTCCAACTCCGCGGAGGAGTATGAACGCTCACGCGCGCGGCTGACCCGTGGCTCCCCGGCCGGCTCGCGCAGCGGCCGACGCGCCTCGCCGTCGCTCAGCCGGATCCGCTCACCTGAGCTGCGCCGCTCTCCGGCGTCTCCGCCGATCGTGACTCTGGGCCGCTCGGAGGTGCCCGGTCGCTCGGTCTGGCGCTGGCGCGGTCGAGGCTCGCCGTAGCCGGTGGCGACGACCGTGACCCATACCTGATCGTCGCCGAGCTTCTCGTCGACCATCGCGCCGAAGATGATGTTCGCGTCCGGGTGCGCCGCCTCGGCGACCGCCTTGGCGGACTCGTTGACCTCCCACAGCGACATGTCGGGGCCGCCCGTGATCGACAGCAGAATCGACCTCGCGCCCTCCATGCTCGTCTCTAGCAGCGGCGATGAGACCGCCGCTTCGGCGGCGTCGATCGCACGTCGCTCACCGGTGCCCATCCCGATCCCCAGCAGCGCATTGCCGGCGTCGGACATGATCGTGCGCACGTCGGCGAAGTCGAGGTTGATCAGGCCGGGCAGCGTCACCAGATCGGAGATGCCCTGGACGCCCTGGCGCAGCACGTCGTCGGCAACCCGGAACGCCTCGACCATCGAGGTGTTCCGATCCAGCACCGTCAGCAGGCGATTGTTGGGGACGACGATCAGCGTGTCGACCGCCTCGGCCAGCGCGTCGATTCCGGCCTCCGCCTGTGCACGTCTGCGCGTGCCCTCGAACTGGAACGGCCTGGTGACGATCCCGACGGTCAGTGCCCCGAGCTCCCGCGCGATCTGTGCGACGACGGGCGCCGCACCGGTGCCGGTGCCGCCGCCCGCGCCCGCGGCGATGAACACCATGTCCGACCCGCGCAGCATCGCCTTGATGCGGTCATATTCCTCACGGGCCGCCTCGCGACCGAGCTCGGGGTTCGAGCCGGAGCCGAGGCCGCGCGTCAGCGTCTCGCCGATGTGGAGCGTCTCGGTCGCCGCCGAGGTCTGAAGTGACTGCAGATCGGTGTTGATCGCGATGAACTCGACACCTTCGATCTCTGCCTCGATCATCCGGTTGACGGCGTTGACGCCGGCGCCGCCGACGCCCACCACACGGATCACCGGCGTACCGAGCGGCCGCGGCGCCGCGAACGACTCGCTGACGCGATCGCTCACCGCGTAGACGTCGTGCGTGGGTGGCGCAGCCGGCGCCGACGGCGGCTCACCGGCAGCTGGGCGATCCATCAGGTTCAGCGGAATGTCGGCTGAGAATGCCTGGCGCAGGCGCTCCTGGGGCGTCGGGATCGACGCCCCCTCGTGCGCCGCAGCCGGGGTGTGTGCCTCGGCGTCGGCCGCGGCCAGGCTCTGTGCGGCAGCCTGAGTGTGCGCTGCCGAGGGCGCCTGAGACGGCTCCGAAGCCGACGGTAGCGCCGGCTCAAGCGACGGATGCGGCAGCGCGCGGCGCTCAGGCTCGGCCGGCAGCTGTGCCTGTGCGGCGTCGTCCTGATCCGGCTGCCGGACACCCTCGGACGGGGTTTGCGGAGCGGTGTCTTCGGCGGTCTTGCGAAACAGAGCAGCGAGTGGTCCCTCGCGCATGCTTGCGCGCTTAGCGTTTGCCATTTGAGAGGACCTCCTTCGCGAGCTGCCGGTACGCATGTGCTGCCAGACCGTCTGGATCGTACTTGAGGACCGACATGCCCTTCACGGGAGCCTCGGCGAATCGAACCGTCTTGCGGATACGGGATGCGAAGACCCGATCGCCGAAGTTCTCCTCCAGCAGCTCGATCGCCTCCTTCGCGTGCAGCGTGCTGCGCATCGACGAGCGTCGGCAGGATCCCCTCGATGTCGACATCCGGGTTCAGGTTCTCACGGATCATGGCAAGCGTGTTCTGAAGCTGGATCAGGCCACGCATCGACAGATATTCGCATTGGACGGGGACGATCACCTTGTTGGCCACCGTCAGCGCGTTGATCGTCAGCAGACCGAGGCTCGGCGGAGTGTCGATGAACACGAAGTCGTAGTCCTCCTCCACCTCCTTTAGCGCCTTCTGCAGCGATCGCTCTCGGCCGATCTGCGTCGACATCGCGATCTCGGCGCCGGCCAGGTCGATCGACGCGCAGGCGACGTCGATCTCTCGCGACTGGATGACCTCCCGGATCGAGATGTGGTGCACGAGCACGTCGTACATCGACTTCTGCAGTGTGTCCGGGTCGATGCCCTGCGACATCGTCAGGTTGCCCTGCGGATCCATGTCAACACACAGCACCCGGTGGCCTTCCTCGGCGAAGGCCACGGCAAGGTTCAGCGTGGTCGTGGTCTTGGCGACGCCACCCTTCTGGTTGGCGAACGCGATCACCTTGGCTTTGGCCGTCACGGCTGGCTCCGGTGTGTCGGGAACTAATTCGCTCCGTGTATTCGCAGGGTGGACGTGGATTCCTTCCCGCGAGGGGCCGGACGGTATGTTGGCGTGATGGTCCAATCGCTTCTGAAACGCCGCCTGGTGTTCGTCACCGGCAAGGGCGGCGTCGGCAAGTCGACGGTCGCGACCGCACTCGGATTGCTGGCCGCACGGCGCGGGCTGCGGACGATGGTCGCGGAACTCGCGAGCCAGGAACGCGTCCAGCGCGCGTTCGCGCGCCGAGGCGAGCATTTCGAGGAGGTCGAGCTTGCGCCGCATCTCTACACGATCTCGATCGACCCGCAGCACGCGATGGAGGAGTATCTGCGGGTCAAGGCCGGGCCGCTCGGACGGGTGCTGAACTCCAGCAGGCTGTTCGGCACGTTCGCGATGGCGACGCCGGGGATGCAGGAGCTGCTCAGCATCGGCAAGGTGTGGGAGCTCGCGCAGCTTGAGCGCCTGGCGCGCGGTGCCGCGCCGTACGATTTCGTCGTCGTCGACGCGCCCTCCACAGGCCACGGCGTCGGCATCCTGCACACGCCGAGAACCTTCGCCGAGATCGCTCGGGTCGGTCCGATCGCCCGGCAGGCGGGCAAGATCGCGGCGACGATCGCCGACCGCGACTTCACCGGCGTGGTGGCCGTCGCGCTTCCAGAGGAGATGGCCGTGGCCGAGACCGTCTCGCTCGAGCTCCGCGCTCGCTGAGGAGGAACTGACGCTCGACCTCGTCGTCCTCAACGCCGTATACCCGGACCGCTTCGATGACGACGAGATCGCAGCGTTGTCCGAGGCGCTGCCGTCGGCGAGCTCCGCCTCGGGCCGCTCGGCGATCACCGCCGCCGTTTCCGAACATGCACGCGCCGGCAGTCAGCGGCTGCAGGCGGCGAGCCTCCGAGAACAGCTGACGGCGCCGATCCTGACGCTTCCGCACCTGTTCGCCGATCAGATCGGACTGCCCGAACTCGATCAGCTCGCCGACGCGTTGCTGGAAGCCGGCGGCAGCTGATACAGACTTCAGCCGGCGATCGCGGCCGCGCGCGCGCCGACCCGCATTCCGGACTCGATCGCGCCGTCGATGAACCCGGACCAGCCGTCGGCGATGTCGGAGCCGGCGAGGAACACGCGTCCCTCGGGGGCCTGCATCTCGGCGTGGTGATGCTCATACCAGCCAGGCCGGTGGATCGCCCACGTTCCGCGGGCGAACTCGTCCGCCAGCCAATCGTGGGCGGTTGCGTCGATCACCTCGTAGCCGGGCAGGATCGCGTCGAGCTCTCGCTGGACCCAGGCACGGTCGTCGGTGGCGCACAGCTCGGCGTCGAGGCCGAAACCGAGCATCAGCTGTGTGCCGTCGTCGAACAGCTCCTCGGTGCTGAGGTAGCCGAACGGATGTCCGCGGCGGATCGTGTTGTGAAAGACCCCGTCGCCACGCGCACGGATGAACAGCTTGACTCCGCGTGATGCCTGACCGAGCGCGATCGCGCTGCGCTTGCCCTCGCTGAGCGGCGGATCGAACTCGATCGCGCCGAGCGCGTTGACCGGCACCGCGACCACGACCGCGCGGGCGGCGTGGATCTCGCCGCCGCGGGTGTCAACCTCGACGTATCCACCGCGATCGTTGACGCGAGCGACAGGGGTCGAGAGCCGCTGTTCGAACGCAGCCCCCGAGGCGATCGCGTTCAGCAACGAGACCGTTCCGGTCGCGAGCCGGACGCGTCCTCCGGTGAACTGGGTCAGAGCGAGGCTGTAGCCCGACAGTGCGTGCCAGCGCAGAACCGAGACGGCGCCGGCATCAGTCAGCGGTGCGCTCGCCAGCGACTCCAGCTCGGCTGCCAGGACGTCTCGCTCCTCGTCGCTCAGCCGCAGCTGAGCGATCCGCTCGGCGATCGTCTGGCGGTCGAAGCGGCTGAGCTGATCGATCGCGTAGAGCGGATCGTGGGGCAACGGCAGCGCCGTCTCGACACCATCGACGAACATATCCCAGCCGCGTTGTGCGATCGCATCGCGCTCCTCGTTCGTCGCCGATCGGCGCTGCTCGCCGACATACCAGCCCGCCACCGCCGCATCCGGGCTGATCGCGACCCGCAGGCCGGCGCGTGAGATCTCCGACCACGTGTGTGGCTGGTGCCAGTGAACGAACGCCCCGCCGTACTCGATCTCGTTGCCCTCCCAATCCGAGGTCCAGGTGCGGCCGCCAAGGCGATCTCGCGCCTCCAGCAACAGCACCGAGCGACCGGCGCGCGCGGCTTCCCGCGCGGCGCTGACGCCGGCGAAGCCACCTCCGATCACGATCACGTCATGCATCGCGTCCCCTCCGTTTCGATCAGCACTGACGCCGCTTCGTGAGCTTGCCGGGCTCGTCGCCGCGCGGTTGCGTCGACCGCCACCGCGCCGGCGCCTGACACACCCACGAACACCGGGTTGAGCTCGAGCAGCTCAAGGTTCTGATCGAGCAGCAGCTGCCCCGCCCGGGCAGACAGCTCCGCCGCCGCAGCCAGATCGGCGGCCGGCGCGCCACGCGCGCCGGTCAGCAGTTTCGCGCCGCGCAGCGAGCGCAGCGCCAGCTCGATCCGCGCAGCGTCGGCCGGTAGCGGGATCACGGCGACGTCGTCCAGGATCTCGGTCCAGATGCCCCCGAGTCCCACGATCACCGCGGGCACGGCGCCGTCGGTGTGGGCGGCGACCAGCAGCTCGACCTGGGCGCGTTCCATCCGCTCGCAGAGCACGGCGCCGTCGGGCCCGCACTCGGCGGCGAGAGCGGCGAGTCTCACATATGCGGCGCGGGCGGCGGCGTCCGTGTCGATCCCCAGTTCAACCGCGCCGAGCTCGCTCTTGTGCTGGACGGAGGCCGCGCTCACCTTCATCGCGATCCGCCCGCCGAGCTCAGCCACGGCCGCGGCCGCCTGATCGCCGTCGTGTACCAGCCGCCCGTCGACGACCGTGATCCCGTGGTTGCGCAGGAGCTCCTTGGCCTCGTACTCCGACAGCCACGGCCCGTGATCGCCGCCGCGTCCGCGGCCTGACCGGCGTGATACCTGCGCGATCTCCCGCAGTCGGCGTGCCTGCCCCTGGGAGGCGGGCTCCACAGCCATCGCCGCGGCACAGGCGACTCCGGTCCGCAGCCCGGCGAGCGCCGGAATTCCGTTCTGCACGAACTCCCACGCGGCCGCGTCATCGAGCAGCTCGGGAAGAGTCGAGCTCACGAGCGTCGGAACCGGGCTCAGGTGCGCCCCGTCGATGATCCCGGCGCGCACCTCCGCCCATGATTCCCTCGCTGCGCCGGAGAGCCCATGCGGCTGGTCGTAGAAGACGAGCACCTGATCGATCGACGGATCCTCGCCGACGGTGCGGATCAAGCTCCGCAAGCGCATCGCGCTCGCCCCAGATCATCGCGGTGTAGTCGAGCGGGTTGGCGACCGTGGCGGCGCTCGGAAGCAACTCCGCAAGCCGTCCCGCGGTGTGTGGCGCGAATGCCGGCAGCTCCAGATCGCGGCGGTCGCTCTCATCCGCGCCCTGAGCCGAATCACCGCCTGAACAGGTCATGATCGCCAGGCGGCGACCGCCCCGCGTGCGCCGCGGGGTCGCAAGCGTCTTGGCCAGCTCGAGCAGCTCGTGCACGTCGTCTGCCCAGACAGCGCCCGCCTCGTCGATCAGTGCCCGGAACACTCGCTGATCGCCGGCCAGCGCAGCGCTGTGTGCGGCGGCCGCACGGGCACCGGCAGTCGAGCTTCCGACCTTGTGGACGACGACCGCGACGCCGGCGTCGCAGCACGCCGCGATCCCGTCGCACAGCGCTGGCGCCGCCGTCGTCCTCCAGGTACATCGCGATCGACCGGACGCCCTCGTCGCCGGCCAGCGCATCCAGATAGTCGGATGCATGCAGCACTGCCTGGTTGCCGCTGGCGATCACGGTGTGGAACCGCAGTCCACGGCTGCTCGCGAGCGCATTGACGCGCGACGTTGCCGCTCTGTGAGATCAGCGCGACGTGTCCCGGTACCAGCGGCCCGAGCGCGTCACCCCATAGCGCGCTGCGTGCGTGCACTGCGACGATCCCGTTGCAGTTTGGTCCGCATACCGGCAGTCGGTGCCGGTATGCCGCGTCGATCAGCTCCTGCTGCAGCAGCTCACCGCGACCGACCTCGGCGAAACCGGCGCTGAACACGACGGCACCTCCACAGCCTCGGGCTCCGGCCTGCTCGATGACCGCCGGGACGCCGGCCGCGGGGATCGCGACGATCACCGCGTCGACAGCCTCGGGGAGCTCGGCGATGCTCGGCACGCAGGGCCGCCCGAGCACTTCCTCACGGTTTGGGTTGACGCCCCAGACGCGACCGTCGAAGCCGATCGCGGTCGAGGTTCAGCAGCGCCTGCGATCGCGTAGCTGCCCGGGCGGTCGTTCGCGCCGACGACCGCGATCGACGTCGGCGCCAGGAGCCGACTCAGGTCGGCTCGCCATCAGTGGATCGTCGGCTCGACCCCGCGGCGCTCAAGCGCGCGGGCGATGATCAGCCGCTGGATCTCGCTGGTGCCCTCCCAGATCCGGTCCACCCGGAGCTCACGCTGGAAGCGCTCGGCGACGTTGCTGCGCAGTAGCCGCGGCCTCCGAACGCCTGCACGGCGCGGTCCGCACACCGACCGGCAGCCTCGCTGACGAACAGCTTCGCCATCGACGCCTTCGCGTGGAGCAGCTTGAGGTCGGCGCCCGCGTCGACCATCCCCGCCACCTGCAGCGCCAGCAGCCTGCCGGCGGCCGCGTCGGTCGCGGAGTCGGCCAGCGGGAACGAGATCCCCTGGTAGTCCATGATCCTGGTGCCGCCCTGCTTGCGGCTGAGCGCCCAGGCGGTCGTCTCCTCCAGCAGGCGCCACATCGCGCCGAGCCCGTGGGTTGCGATCCCGAGGCGCTCCTCGGTGAACCATGCGCCGCTGGAGCTCGTCACCGTTGCCGACGCCACCGATCACGGCGTCGTCCTCGACCTCGACGTCGGTGAAGCGGATCGTCGGATGGCCGTGGGGATAGTTGTGGGTGAACTTGGGGTCGTCGACGAACTCGACTCCGGGGGCGCCGGGCTCGATCAGGAACAGCGTCGGCAGCCGCTCTGACACCGTCGATCACGTTGGCCATCACGATCAGGACCCTGGCGACGTCACCTGAGGTGACGAACCACTTCTCGCCGTTGATCCGCCAGCCGCCGTCGACCTGCTACCGCGGTGGTCGCGATCCCGTTCGGATCTGAGCCGGCCTCGGCCTCGGTGACGGCGTACGCGTCGCCGCCCTCGCCGCGCAGCGCCGGGATCAGGTAGCGCTCCACCTGCGCCGGAGTGGCGCGCATCAGCACGTTGTAGGCGCTCGGCACATGCCAGTGAAGGCCGTTGGTGACACGCCCGAACTGCTCGTTGACGAAGAACCAGTCGACCATCGACCAGCCCTGACCGCCGTACTCGGGGCCGAAGCGCCCTCCGTTCAGCCGAGCGGCGATCGCCTCGCGCTTGATCTCCTCGACCGTCGTCGTCGGGCAACAGCCCCTGTCGCTGCTCCGCCTCCAGCTCAAGCGGGATCAGCACCGTCTCGACGAAGGTTCGGGCGCGCGCCTGAAGCTCGAGCTGCTCGGCTGTCAGTGTGTCGGTCAGGGTCGATGTCTCGGCGGTCGTGCTGCTCATACAGGATCCTCGGAGGTCGGGTTTAGGTTGAGTTGGACGATCGTCGTGGCCAGGCGCGCACGCTCTGAGGCGGTGCGCTGCGCAGCGCGGCCGGGTAGGCCGAGCAGCAGGTTGTGGTGGTTGGCCACGACAGCGGCCGCCCGGGCGCGCGCGGCGGCGATCTCGGGGTCGTCCTGCGCGGCGTTCTGATCGATCAGAACCCGCACTTCACGAAGGTACTCGAGCCATCGGCGCTCGTTGCCCCGCGTCACGAGCTGCTCGACTCTGGCGCGTTCCGCGGCCACCTGCGTCGGCCGATGGCTGCGAGCCGTGGACGAGTGTCGCGACAGCGGCCGGAAGCTCGCGCTCTGGCTCTGGGGTCAGCGACAACCATGACGGACGGTTGAACATCTCAGTAGACTAACGCAAACTGATCACAAAGTCAGGAATGGATCAATGACCGCTCTCGCAGACGACTCCGCATCAACGCTCGGCGCCGCGCTGGAACCGCGCCTCTACATCGACCCCGCGATCGCCGAGGCCGAACAGCGGCTGATCTTCGAACGAACCTGGCAGCTCGCCGGGCATGTCGCCGACCTGCCTCAGAGCGGCAGCTACCTGACCGCGCACGCCGGCAACCAGCCGGTGCTCGTGGTGCGTGACGACCAGGGAGAGGTGCGCGCGTACCGCAACGTCTGCCGCCATCGCGCGTCGCAGCTGCTGACCGGCTCGGGCCAGTGCAAGGGCGCGATCCGCTGTCGGTATCACGGCTGGACCTACAAGTTCGACGGGACGCTGATCGGCGTCCCGGAGGGGCTCGCGTTCGGCGATCGGCTCCAGAAGTCGACCCTCGGCCTGCTGCCGGTGCGCGTCGAGGAGCTCTGCGGCCTGCTGTTCGTCAACCTCGACCCCGACGCGACGCCGCTCGCGGATCTGGTGGGCGACCTCCCGAACAGGCTCGAGCGCTACCGGCTGAGCTCGCTGGAGTCGTTCGCACCGGGCGGCGGCGAGCAGCCGGCCAACTGGAAGGTCGTCGCCGACAACTACCTCGAGGGTTATCACGTCCCGATCGCCCACCCCGGGCTGATGCGGATGCTCGACTACAAGCACTACGACACCGAGGTCCACGATCACTGGATCTGGGTCGAGGCACCGATGCGGGACAAGCGGAGCAGCCACAGAATCGAGCGCCTCTACACCGACCTGGTGGAGCCGATGCCCGGCCTCAGCGCCGAGGATCGTCGGATCTGGCGCTACGTGTACATCTACCCGAACACCGCGATCGATCTCTACCCGGATCAGGTCGGGACCTGGCAGATGGTCCCCGACGGTGTGGACCGCTCGCGTGACGTCTACGCCGCCTACCGGCCGCAGACGGTCACACCGCGCACACGCGCGGTCCAGTGGCTCAACAAGCGCGTTCAAGAGCTCGTTACCGATGAGGACATCGACCTCGTCGCGGCCGTCCAGAGCGGGTTGCAGACCCGTGGCTATCGACTGCGGGCCGCTTTCCAGACGTGAGCAGGCGGTCGCATGGTTCGCCGATCGGATCCGCGCTGACCTGTCCGAGGTGTTGTGACCGCGGCGCGCGGTCCGAGCGCGCGCGAGCGGATCCTGGCGGCAGCCGTCGGCCGGATCGCGCAGGAGGGGATCGACGGCGTCAGGATCGCTCGGATCGCGATCGACGCACACGTCTCACCGTCACTGATCCACTACCACTTCGCGACCCGGGAGGCGCTGCTCGCCGAGGCGCTCGACTACTCCTACACCCGCGCCGGCGATGCTCGGATCTCCGCCGGCGAGCTGCCCGGCGCATCTCACGCCGAGCGTCTGGATTCGATGATCGATCAGTGCCTTCCCGGTACACCGGCGCTCGAGCAGGACTGGGTGCTGTGGGTCGAGCTCTGGCTGCGGGCTGTCAGGCACGATGAGCTCAGGGAGGTCGCCGCAGAGCTGTACGCCCGTCTGCACGACTGGTTCGCGGCCGAGATCGCCGCCGGTGTGGAGAGCGGCGAGTTCGCTCGCTGCGAGCCCGACGAGATCGCCGACCACGTGCTTGCACTGATCGACGGCTATGGGATCCGGGCGCTGATCGGCGATCGGGCGGTTCCGTTGCAGCGAGCCCATGACGCCGTCAGCAGCTGGCTCGCGCGGGAGCTCGGTGTCGGCAGTTCGGGCTTGACATCCGGATCGGCCTCGTTGTAGTTTCCTGAACGGCGGTTCAGTAACAATCCGTAGAGTGGCCGCCGAGGGAGAGGATGAGTCCACGACCTAGCGTCGAGCATCTGCGCAAACCGCAGATCGTCGCCGCTGCAGCTGAAGTCCTATACGAGCGCGGGCTGTTCGCCACCCGTATCGGCGACATCGCCGAACGGGCGGGAACCAGTTCGGCGACGATCCTCTACTACTTCGAGTCAAAGGATCGGCTGCTGGAGCAGGCGGTTGATCGCAGCGACCGCGAGTTCTACGCCCGCGTCGTCGAGGGACAGGCGCGCCAGCAGCGCCCGAGCGACAAGCTCGTCCATCTGATCGAGGAGACGAGCCTCGGCCCGGGTGGACTGCACGATTGGACGCTGTGGATGGACATGTGGGTGCGCGCGCGCCGCGACCCCGCGGTGCGTGAGACGTACTTTCGTCTGGACCGCCGTCAGCGGACGCTGATCGCGGACATCGTGCGCGAGGGACAGGCCCTCGGCGACTTCGGCGCAGACGCCGATCCCGAGGACTTCGCGACCGGGCTCAGCGGGATGCTGGACGGGCTCGGGGTGCAGCTGACGCTCGGACAGCCCGATGTGACACCGGAACGGATGGTGGAGCGCTGCCTCGCGCTCGCCTCATCCGAGCTCGGCTGCGAGATGCGGCAGTCGAGCGAGACGACCCCGGCCGGTCGCCCGACCAACCCTGCGGACTGATGGAGAGCTGAGCCTGCATGCACCCACGTGAGGGATGGACTGAAGGCGGGATCCGGCGCCGACCCGCGCCTGAGGAACGTGCGATCTCCCGCCGCCAGCTGCTCGCGGCGGGCGCCGGGCTGACGCTGGGCGGAATGCTCGCAGGCTGCGGATCGGCGCTGAACTCGATCGGCACCGCCGGGCACGACCACATCCCACTGCCACGCCAGGACAACCCGATCAAATGGCCGATCTTCTCTGACAACAAGCCGATCGCCTCGGGCCTCGCGCCGGAGAAGGGCGCGACCCTGCAGATCTACAACTGGGTCGCCTACATCAACGAAGCGGTGATCAACGACTTCTGCAAGAAGTACGACTGCAGCTACTCGCTGACGACGTTCAACACGATGGAGGAGGCGATCTCGAAGCTCGTCAGCGGGCAGTTCCAGTTCGACGTCTTCTTCCCGACCGTCGATGTGCTCAGCCAGCTGATCCTGGCCAAGCTGATCCGTCCGCTCAACCAGAGCTACATCCCCAACATGGCCAACAGCTGGCCCGACTATCGGAACCCGTTCTACGACCTCGGGCTGGCAGTACACGACGCCGTACTCGATCTACACGACGGGCATGGCCTGGCGCAAGGACAAGGTCAACCTCACCCCATCTTGGAACATGCCGTGGGAGGCGTCGCGGTACAAGGGCAAGGTCGCCGTGCTGGACGACTACCGGGAGACGATCGGGCTCGCGCTGCTCCGCTCCGGCAACCTCGAATCTCAATGACGACCAGCACGAGCTGAGATCCAGGCTGCCGGTAATGCGCTGTCGGAGCTCTCGGCGCTGACCAACGTGCGGATCGACAACAACGACTACACCGACGTCCCGACCGGCAAGACCTGGGTCCACCACGCCTGGTCAGGCGACATGGCGACCGCCGACCGACTATCTGCCGAAGGGCACGTCGATCGACACGATCGGCTACTGGTTCCCCGCCAACAGGCAGGGCCCGGTCGCCAACGATCTGATGGTCAATCTGCCCAGCGGCGCAAATCCGGTCCTTTCGCACCTGTTCATCGACTACATGCTGGACGTCGGCAATGCGCTGGAGAACTACAGCTACGTCGGTTACATGCAGCCGCTGACCGAGGTCACCCCGGCGAAGCTCGTAGCCGAGAAGCTGCTGCCGCCGCAGTTGGCTTCGACCGTCGTGCTGCCGTCGTACTTCCGCGACGGCATCTTCGAACTCGAGCTGCCACCGGACGTCGACGCGGTCTGGGAGTCAACATGGAACACGTTCTCCAAGGGGCTGTAGGGTGAGCGCGATGGCTGAGGCGCCAGAACACCCACGAGCGGCGCAGGCGCTGGCTCTGGATTGGGCTCGCGGCACCGGGAGCGATCTGGCTGATCGTCCTGTTCGTGGTGCCGTTCTACGTGATGCTGTGCGTGGCCGGAGGCGGTGTCAACGAGTTCTTCCAGACGCCCGTCCCGATCTGGAATCCACTCCACTGGTCGAGTACCAACCTGACCGCGGTCTGGCACGACATGTTCGGGAGCGAGGCGTATCTCGGCGCGCCGGCGCTCAGGACGGTGCTCTATACGGCGATCGCGACTGTGATCTCGCTGGCGATCGCCTATCCGGTGGCGTATTTCGTCTCCCGGTACGCGGGCAAGCGCAAGGGGATGTTCCTCGTCCTGCTGATCGCGCCGTTCTGGGTCAGCTACATGATGCGGATGCTGGCCTGGATCAATCTCCTGCAGCAGGGCGGCCTGTTCAACCGCGCGCTGTCGTTCTTCGGTCTGCCCGGCAACACCGATTGGCTCGGCGGCAAGTCGGTCACCGTGATCCTCGGGCTCGTCTACGGGTACATCCCGTACCTGATCCTCGTGCTCTACGCGTTCCTCGACCGGATCGACCAGAGCCTGCTCGAGGCAGCCCGGGATCTCGGGCTCGGCAAATGGCGGACCTTCTGGCATGTGACGGTGCCGCTGAGCAAGCCGGCGCTGGTCGCGGGGGCGTTCATCACGGTGCTGCCGATGGTGGGCGACTACTTCACCAACCAGCTGCTGTCGGGCGCGCCCGGAACGACGATGATCGGCAACGCGATCGAGGGACAGCTCGACACGCCCGGGGAGGCCGGTCAGGGCGCCGTGCTGGCGCTGATGCTGTTGTTCGTCCTGCTGATCCCGATGATCTATTACGCGGTCAGCACCGCCCGTGCCTCGAGGGAGGTCGCCTGATGGCCAGCACCGTTCCCAGCCCGGTCGAACACCGACTCGGTGAGTGCCCCCTCGCGCCGGGAGCTGCTCGCATCGCGCGGCGCCGCGGGGCAACCCGTGGCGGCGGCCGTGGGCGCTGGAGGGCTTCACGTGGCTGTACATCATCTGGTCGATCGTGCCGATCGCGATCGCGGTGCTGTTCTCGTTCAACAAGGGCGCATCGCAGACCACGTGGCAGGGCTTCTCGACCAAGTGGTACGTCGGCCCTCAGGTCACCTCCGTGCTCAACAACCCCAGCCTGCACGAGTCCGTGATCCAGACGCTCAGGCTCGGCATCCTGACCACGCTGATCACCGTCCCGATCGGGGTCGGCTTTGCGATCGGCATCGATCGCTGGCGCAGCCGGACCTCGAACGGGCTGAACTTCGTGATGATCTTCTCGTTCGTGATCCCCGAGCTGCTGCTGGCGGTGGCGCTGTTCATGCTCGTCACCCAGTCGCTGACCTTCATCCGCCTCGGAACGCCGGCCGAGGTGGCCGGTCTGGTCGTGTGGTGCATAAGCTGGCCGGCGATCATCGTGCGGGCGCGGCTGGTGTCGATCGGCAAGAGCTACGAGGAGGCGGCCGCCGATCTCGGGGCATCACGGCTCGAGGCGATGCGGCGGGTGCTGCTGCCGATGCTGATGCCGGCGATCTTCGCGAGCGCTGTGCTCGTGTTCGCGAGCGTCGTCGACGACTTCGTGATCGTCGAGCAGCTGTCCTCAACCGCGAATCACGCAGCCGATGTCGGTGCTGATCTACTCCAACGTCCACGGCGGGCTGAGCGGGCCGTCGCTCAACGCCCTGGCCACGATCATGCTCGTCGTCTCGCTGATCGCCGCGTGATCGGATTCGTCGCGTACCGGTGGATGACTCGGGGCGAACGAACGAAGGGCAGCGCCGAGGCGCTTACCAGCATCGCGGGCATCTGAGAGGACTGAGAAATGAGTGGAGGCAACATCAAGCTGGAGTCGCTGACCAAGCGGTTCGACGACGTCACCGCGGTCGACGAGATCTCGGTCGAGATCCAGGCCGGCGAGTTCTTCTCGCTGCTCGGCCCGAGCGGCTGCGGAAAGACGACGACGCTGCGGATGGTCGCGGGCTTCGAGCCGCCGACCAGCGGCAAGATCCTGCTCGACGGCGTCGACGTCGCAAGCTGGCCGCCCAACCGCCGCAACGTCAACACGGTCTTCCAGAACTACGCGCTGTTCCCGTTCCTGACCGTCGCCGAGAACGTCGCCTTCGGCATGAAGTACAGGTCGGTGCCGAAGTCCGAGCGCAACGACCGGGTGGCGGAGGCGCTGGCGATGGTCCAGCTGTCCGGGTACGAGCAGCGCCGCTCCAACCAGCTCTCCGGCGGCCAGCAGCAACGCGTCGCACTGGCACGGGCGCTGGTGCTGCGACCGTCGGTGCTGCTGCTCGACGAGCCGCTGGGGGCGCTGGACGCCAAGCTCCGCCGCACGCTCCAGGTCGAGCTGGCAGCGCTCCAGAAGCAGGTCGGGATCACCTTCCTGTATGTCACCCACGACCAGGAGGAGGCGCTCACGATGTCCGATCGCCTGGCCGTCATGAACCGCGGACGGATCGTCCAGCTCGGCTCCCCGGAGGAGGTCTACAACGAGCCCGTCGACGCCTACGTCGCCGACTTCCTCGGCGTGTCGAACCTGATGGACGCCCAGGTCGAGCCCGGCCGCGTCGGACAGGGGCCCTGCCGGGTCCGCCTGGGCGACTTCATGCTCGACGCCCAGGTTGGGCAAGCTCGACGCCACCGGCGGCGTCAAGCTGGCGATCCGCCCCGAGCGGATCCACCTGCACGCCGTACCAGGAGACGGGTGGGCCCAACCGCGTGCCGGGGATGGTCGAGCGCCTCGTCTTCCTCGGCTCGACCACCCACATCTATCTCCGCCTCGCCACCGGCTCGGCGCTGCAGGCGCTCGTGCGCAACGACGGGGCAGCGCTCCCCTACAGCCAGGGCACGCCCGTCAGCGTCGGCCTTCCGCCCGACGCGCTTCGCGTGCTGCCCGATCCTGGCGTCAGCATCGCCGAGATCCAGGACGACACGTCCGGTGAGCACGTGGCCGGCCTCGCCGGCACCGGCTCCGGCTGATCCGAGCGGTTTACCGGCAGCGCACAGCAGAGGCTGTCTAGACTCGCCGCGGTGAGCGTCGCCGAGCTGCTGGAGGGCAAGCGCGTCTGCGTCTGCGCCGGCGCGGGCGGAGTCGGCAAGACGACGACGTCGGCGGCGATCGCGCTCGGGATGGCCGCGCGGGGCGGGAAGGTCGCGGTCGTCACGATCGATCCGGCCAGGCGCCTGGCCAGTGCGCTCGGGTTGCAGGAGCTCGACAACGAGCCGCGGCGGGTCGAGCCCGAGCGCCTCGCCAACGACGGCACTGGCCGTGCAGGGCGAGCTGTGGGCGATGATGCTCGACCCGAAGCGCACCTTCGATGAGTTGATCGACAAGGTGGCCGCGGACGCCGACCAGGCCGCCGAGATCAAGGCAAACCGCGTCTATCGTGAGCTGTCGACCGCCGTTTCCGGCTCGCAGGAGTTCACCGCGATCTCGAAGCTCTACGAGCTTTCGAACGAGCGGGATTTCGACCTGCTGGTGCTCGACACCCCACCGACGCGCAACGCACTGGATTTCTTCGATGCCCCAGGCCGGCTGACCTCGTTTCTGGACGGTCGGGCGCTGAAGATGTTCCTGCGGCCGACCAACGCTGGGATGCGCCTGCTCGGCCACGGCGCCGCGCCGGTGTTGAGCGTTCTGTCGCGAGTCACCGGCATCGACCTGATCTCGGACCTCTCCAGCTTCTTCCAGCTGCTCGGCGGGATGACGAACGACTTCAGCGCGCGCGCCGCCGAGGTGGAGCGGATGCTCCACGCCGAAACGACCGCGTTCCTGCTCGTCACCTCCGCGCAGGCGGACGCGATCGACGAGGCGATCTGGTTCCGGCGGACGCTGTCGGAGAGCGACCTCCCGTTCGCCGGAGTCGTCGTCAACCGCTACCACCACGACCTCGGCGCCGGCGACGATCCGGGCGCGCTGTCTCACGAGCTCTCGGCACTGCTGGAGGACCCGCTGCTCGGCGCGGGTGGCGGCCAACTACGCCGACTACCGCGTGCTGGCGAGACGCGACGCCGAGAACGTCGGGCGCCTGCAGCGTGAGCTCAGCGACGAGCCGGTGCTACTGGTCCCGCACCTCGACGACGACGTTCACGATCTGGAGGGATTGCTGCAGGTCGCGCGCTACCTGTTCGCGACCGAAGCGGAACGAGCCCAGTTGATCGACGAGCTCGTCGCCTGACCGACCCGCTCGCGTACCGCTGGGCGGCGGCAGAGCCCTGATCACGGCACGGCGACCGCGGCCTCGGCGAGCAGCTCGTCGGCGACCGCGCGGACGTCGATGTCAAGATGGCCGCAGAGCACGTCACGCAGGATCGCCCGCAGGTGCTCTGCGAGTTCGTCGACGAGCGCGTCGACGCCGGTTCGCGCCGGCGCGAGTCCCGCGATCACCGCTCGCTCCAGCGAAATCGCGTGGGCGGTCCGCTCTGCGAGCGCAGCGCGGTCCTCCGGGGCGGCGCAGATCACCGCGAGCCGTTGGGCCAGACGCCCGCTCGACGGCCCCTCGGGCTCCAGCAGCGCTCGCAGCGCCAGCAGATAGTCGGTCAGCGCCTCGAACGGCGCCAGCCGTTCACAGCCCATCTCGAAGCGTGACATCGCCCATGCGAGCTCACCTCGGCCAGATGAGTCGGGAGTCGGCATTTCGGGCGAGCTGGTCGCACGGACCCCCATCGCGGGCGCCGTCGACGGCATCCGCCGGGCCACCAGCGCGCAGAAGGCGCGTAGCTCGTCAGCCTGCCGTGCGGAGATCGTCGTCGCCCCTCGCGGGCGGCCGTTGATCCCGAGCGGCACGGCGTGCCAGGCGCCGTCGTCGATCCGCGTCCAGGCAAGCGGTCCGAGCGTGTAACCGCCGCGTTCGAACAGGCGCAGAGCGCTCAGCAATCGCCGAAAACGCCTGCGCGCCTCCGACACCGGCGGTGGCGAGGATCGCTCCTGCATCGTACGCAGGACGACGACGACGCTCGGAGCCTCGCCGGGTAGCTCGCCGGCCTCGCCCCAAACCGCCTGCGATGGCGCGTCCTTCACCTGATCGCCGCGAACGAGCGACAGCCCGTCGCCGAGGTCGATCTCGATCGTGTCTGAGTCGAGCGATAGTCCCGAGCACCGGCGCGAGCACGACCGTCAGACAGCGCCCGGCGAACAGCATCCGCTCGAGCTCGTCGTAGGCCAGCTCGAATCGCTCGAAGTCGAATCCGAACTCGCTCCGGTCCTCGAACACGCGCGCGAGGAAGCATCGGAGCGTCTCGTCGGCGCGCTCCCTGCGGTCACGCGGGTATCCGCAGCTCGCCCCGGTGCCGGATATAGGCATCGACCCCGTCGAGCATCTCCAGCTCTCGGGCTGCGGGCGCGTAGCTCGAAAGCGCCGAGAGGAGGCCGACGCGCTCGCCGATGAACGCGTCGGTCAGCGGCCGGTAGCAGTACAGCGGCACGCGAGGTCCGCGCGTGCCGCGCTCGGCGTGCACGACCTCGAACGGGATCTCATCGCCGTCGGCCGTTGCGTTCGCGAGCGCGTCCGCAGCCTCAGCGGTGAAGACCTCGAGCACCTCGTGCAGCGTCGCGTTTCGCACAACCCGCCGATTCTCCGTGGCGCCGCCAGATCCTTCACGAGCACGGAACCCCCCAGATGGAGATGCAGCCGGGAGGCCGCGGCTATGCCGCGGCGAAGGTGTGCGAGTGCTGATCGGCGGTGCTCTGTGCACCGAACGCTCTCAGCGCCGCACTGATCGCCCAGCCAGCGGCGACCGTAGGTGCGCATGTCCTCGATCAGGGGCACCAGCGCACGGCCCTTCTCGGTCAGCTCGTACTCGACCCGCGGCGGAACCTCGGGGTAGGTCTGGCGATGGACGATCCCCTCCTCCTCGAGCGCCCGCAGGCGCAGCGAGAGCGTGCGCGGGCTGATCCCGACGAGCGAACGCTCAAGCTCGCAGAAACGCGAGCATCCCTCGGAGAGATCCTTGATCAGCAGAAGCGTCCACTTGCCACACACGATCTCGGCGGTGCGGCACACGGGACACGTGTCATCGTAAGCCATCGAACCCCGAGTCTAGCGCATAGCTTCACGAACTGAAGTAAACACCAACGACAACGATCCGGCGAGCCAAGAAAGCGAGCACGGCCAGAAGCTTCAGCGCCCTCGGAGCCGCCAAACGCCTCGGGCAACACCTTTCGTCGAGGCTCGCGAGCGGTCTCGACGAAAGGTGTTGTCCGGGGCGTTAATGCGACCTACGCCACGTCGCGAAGCTTCTGCGCCTCTGCGAGCGACTGCAGCTTTTTCAGCGACTGGTTCTCGATCTGCCGGATCCGCTCGCGCGTGACGTTGAACGTACGGCCGACCTCGTCGAGCGTCCGCGGGTGCTCGCCGCCGAGGCCGTAGCGCAGCTCGAGCACGCGCCGCTCACGATAGGAGAGGTTCTCCAGCGCCTCGCGCAGAGCCTCCTTCGTGAGGATCTCAGCGGCACGCTCGTACGGCGACTCGGCACGCTCATCGGCGATGAACTGACCGAACTCCGACTCCTCCTCGTCGCCGACCGGCTTCTCCAGCGAAACCGGCGCCTGAGCGGAGCGCTTGATCGACTCGACCTCCTCGGGCTCGATACCGGTCACCTCGGCGATCTCCTCGGCGGTCGGCTCACGACCGAGCTCGGTGACCAGCTTGCGCTCGGCACGGCCGATCTTGTTGAGCTTCTCGACGACGTGGACCGGGATCCGAATCGTCCTCGCCTTGTCGGCGAGCGCCCTCGCGATCGCCTGACGGATCCACCAGGTCGCGTATGTCGAGAACTTGAAGCCCTTGCGGTAGTCGAACTTCTCAGCGGCTCGCACGAGTCCGAGCGTCCCCTCCTGAATCAGGTCAAGGAACGGAAGTCCCTGGTTGCGATAGTTCTTCGCGATCGACACGACCAGCCGGAGGTTGGACTCCACCATCTTCTGCTTGGCATCGAGATCGCCGCGCTCGATCCGCTTGGCGAGATCGACCTCTTCCTGAGCCGTCAACAGCCGCACCTTGCCGATGTCCTTGAGGAACAGCTGCAGCGAGTCGGTGGTCATGTCCGGCTTGAGGTCCAGCGCCGTCTTCGGCTTGCGCCGGCCGCGCTTGTCCGGCGCACGCTCGACCTCGGCCTCCGCGAGCGCGGGGTCGACCTCCTCGACGAGCTCGATCTCGGCCCGCTCGAGGAAACCGTGAAGCTCCTCGACGTCGGCCTCGTCGAGATCCAGTTCGGAGATCGCGCCGGCGATCTCGGCGAACGTCAGCACGCCGAGTTGCTGACCGCGATTGACGAGGCCCTTGATCTCTTCGAGTTCCTGAAGTTCAGCTACAGACATCTGGTTCCGTTTCCATGGTCGTGCCGGCAGTCCAAGCCCTATCGGCACCTTAGATCAGATTGCGGACGCCGACCCAACAGAGGGCGCACGCCCGCTACTTCAACATGCTCCGCAAGTATAGTCACTATCTTTTATGAAGTCAAGGCAGCTCGGAGATGGCGCGGAGCCTGCCGCGCCGCAGTGCGCACGAGCCTTGCCTACATCCATGTACGTTCGAACGGCGCCGATGTTTCGAGCAGTCGCGAAAATTACTTTCGCGCCCGCCACCGGTTTGCGAGCCGTCGACGCCGACAGTGCGCGATCATCTCAGAGATGACCGACGATCGTCACGCCGATGTGCTCGGCTCGCTTCCGCGCTCACGTCCGCATCGCCGAAGCGCCAAGCGCGCATCTCGGCCGGATCCCAGCGCTCCCCCCCGCCCCCGCTCCACGGCCTCCGAGACGCATGCCCGCGACCGTCCGGACTTGCTCAGCACCGCCGTCCAGGCGGCGGCCGAAGTGACCGAGATCGGCCTGTCCCTGACGGCGCGGGCGATCCGTTCCGCGCTGGAGCGGTTGCCGCGGCCCTGACCAGTGATCCGCTCAGATCTTGAACGGGCCGTGTCGGCAGCCGCGGTGGCCGCAGCGCTGCTCGCCCCCTCGGCTCCAGCCGCCGTGGCGGCGCCATCGCCGCCGGCCGGCAACGGCGCCAGCCGGACTCACCGGCACAGGCTCCGCCGACCCGCTGGTCAAACCGGCGAACCTGACGGTCTCGGCCAGCGGTGACGGGATCACGATCGCGGCCCGCGAATCGGCGGTGCTTCGCCATCAGCTGGTGTTCACCGGCAGCGTCGCCGGAGCGACCGCGGCGGACGCGGTCGAGATCGAGCGCATGGGCTCTGGGACCGGCGGCCGGTGGCTTGTGAGCGCATCGAGTCCCGTGAACGCGGGCGGCGGCTTCTCGGTGACGTGGCGCCCCTGTCAGAGCGGGCGCTTCTCGATCAGGGCGCTGCTGGTCACACGCTCAGCCTCGACAGCGGGCGGATCGGCTCCCGGCTCACCGTCCCCGGCCTGCACGGCCCCCACCACCGCGCCATCTGGAGCCGGCGCGTCCACCTCCCCTTCGCCGCCACTTGCGCCTGTGCGGGCGAACCTCGTCTCCCCTGCCCTGACGATCACGGTCTACACGATCGGCATCGCAACCATCTACGGTCCCGGCCTGTACGGCCGCAGGACCGCCTGCGGCGAAAGGCTGCGCCGCGACACGCTGGGTGTCGCGAACGTGAAGCTCAGGTGCGGCACGCCGCGTCGATCTCGAGTTCGCAGGCCACGCGATCGTCGTGCCGGTGATCGACCGGGGTCCCTACGTCAAGGGTGTCGAGTGGGACCTGACGGCGGCCACGGCCAGAGCGCTCGGCATGCTTGAGACCGAGGCGATCGGCGCCGCTGCGCTGCCGATGCGCTGAGGCGCGGCGCCGCGCCGACACGCGAACGGCGATCGAGCCACAATCACCACATGCCCCAGCCGCTGTTGAGCGTCGCCGATGCCCGTGAGCGGGTGCTGAGCGTCACGCAGGGCCCGCTCGGGACCGAGCGCATCGGCATCGAACAGTCGCTTGACCGTGTGCTCGCCGAGGACCTGTTCGCCGAGGGCGACGTCCCTCCGTTCGCGAGCTCGGCGATGGATGGCTACGCGGTCCTCGACGGCTCCCCCGGGCGATCACTGCGCGTTGTCGGCGAATCGCGCGCCGGCGCGCCCTACACCGGATCGATGTCGCCCGGCGACGCGATCCGGATCTCAACCGGGGCGGCCGTGCCTGCGCAGGCGAGCACGGTCATCCGGCAGGAGGACGTGAGCGCCCGTGACGCGATGATCGACACGATCGCCGCGGTCGCCGCCGGACAGAACATCCGAAGCGCCGGCGCTGACATGCGGGAGGGCGCCCTGGTCCTACCGGCCGGAACCGTGATCTCGCCGCGCGCGCTCGGTGCCGCGGTGGCCGCCGGTGCGGGCAGCGTGACCGTCGCCAGGGCACCACGTGTGGTCGTGCTGTGTACCGGCGACGAGCTGCGCGCGCCGGGCGAGGCGCTTCGCCCGGGCGAGATTCACAATTCCAACGGACCGATGCTGACGGCGCTCGCGGCTCACTGCGGCGCGATCGTCGAGCCGGTGATCAGACTCGCGGACAGCCAGACCGCGACGGCGGCCTCTCTGGCGGACGCGCTCGACCGGGCCGATCTGCTGATCATCACCGGTGGTGTCTCGGTCGGGCCCCACGACCATGTTCGCCCAGCGCTCGCGGAGGTGGGGGTTGACCAGCACTTCTGGGGAGTCGCGCTGCAGCCGGGCAAACCGACATGGTTCGGGTCACGCGGCCAGAAGCTCGTGTTCGGCCTTCCCGGCAATCCGGTGTCGGCGATCGTCACGTTCACGCTGTTCGCGCGCCCCGCACTGAGCGTTCTGCAGGGCTCCCGGCCGGATCGTGGTCGTGAGGATTCCGGAACGCTCGGCGCGGCCGTCAGGCGAAACCCCAGCCGTGAGCGTGCGATCTGCGTGCGGCTGGAGCTGCGTGCGACCGGAACCGTCGCCACTCCGACCGGGCCGCAGGAGTCACACCTGATCACATCTCTGCTGGACGCGGATGCGCTGGCGATCATTCCCCGCGGCGAGGGCGAGCTGGCCGCCGGCACGGCGGTTGCGCTTGAGCCGTTGCCGGCATGAGCGGCGCCGGCAAGGCGGTCGCAACGAGGCGGCGGAGGTCGGCGATCCTGATCGGCTCTGGCGTCGTGGCGGCCGTCGCGGCGTACCGGTGGCGCAGCCGCCGTGGGCTCCCCGCGCGCACGCTGATCATCTCACCGCACGAGTCGACCGTGATCGCCAGCGACGGCTCCGTCCGCTCTGTTCAGTCCGCCCATCTGGCGCTCTCCCCAGCGGATCTTGACCGGCTCTGGAGCCCGGAGAACCTCGAGAACCTCGCACGGACCTATTGGCGCTTTCTGTCGCGCGTGACGCTCGGATTGATCCGCGTCGTCTACGGTCACGACGAGCGCCGGGTCGTGCTCGTCGCAAGGCCGTTGACGCTGCTGCGTTTCACGCCGCCCGAGTACCAGATCGACTCGGACGGCGGCCGCGTGACGTGGTGGATCCGCGACGGCCTGCTGGTCGCCCGCGCCGGCCGTGACGGCCCCGGTCTGCTGTCACTCGACGTCCGGCGCGAACCGCCCGCCTCCGACGGCATGGCGGTGCTCCATGTTCAGGTTGAGGTCGCGAACTTCTACCCCGCGATCCTGTCGGGCTTCAGCACGCTCGCCTACGAGGCGACACAGGCGTTCGTCCATGTGCTGGTGACGCACGCGTTCCTGCGCTCGCTGGCGAGGCTCGAGTTGGCGGAGTCGAGGATCGGGCGTCTATCGGTGCAGGAGCGCGCCGATCGCTTCCACCAGTAGTTCGTTCGCGAACCCGAAGGGATCCGCGCGAACACTAAAGGTAGAAGTCGGCGTTCAGTGCGCGCAGCTTGCTGCGATCGTGACGCGCGGAGATCCGCCGCACGGTCCCGGACCTTGTCCGCATCACCAGCGACTCGGTGGAGGCGCTGCCGCCACCGGGATACCGCACGCCCTGGAGGACATCACCGTCGGTGACGCCGGTGGCGGAGAAGAACACGTCGTCGCCCCTGACCAGATCATTCGCGTCAAGCACCTTTGAGAGGTCGTAACCGGCGGCGATCGCGCGCGAGCGCTCATCGTCGTTGCGCGGCCACAGGCGTCCGAGCTGCTGACCGCCGATGCACTTGATCGCGGCGGCCGAGATCACCCCTTCCGGCGTGCCACCGATCCCCCACAGAAGATCGACCGGCGAGTTCGGGGACACCGCGAGCAGTGCGGCGGAAACGTCCCCGTCGAGGATCAGCCGGACTCGCGCGCCGGCCTCACGGACCTCGCGCATCTGCTGGTGGTGGCGCTCACGGTCAAGCATCACGACGATCACATCGCGGATGTCCGTTCCCTTGCGATCGGCAACCAGCTGCAACGTCTCCGGGAGCGGGCGCTCGATGTCGAGCAGGTCCGCTATCTCAGGGCCACCGGCGAGCTTCTCCATGTACAGGCAGGGTCCGGGATCGAACATCGAGCCGCGCTCGGCGAGCGCGATCACGGTGATCGCGCTCGGCATCCCCAGTGCCGTCAAGCGCGTTCCCTCGAGTGGATCGACGGCGATGTCCACCGCCGGTGGCGTGCCATCACCGATCTGCTCGCCGTTGAACAGCATCGGCGCCTCATCCTTCTCCCCCTCGCCGATCACGACGACACCGTCCATCTCAACGGAGTCGAGCACATGGCGCATCGCGTCGACAGCGGCCTGGTCCGCCGCTTCCTTGTCCCCACGCCCGATGAACCGCGCTGCCGAGAGCGCCGCCGCCTCGGTTACCCGGACGAGCTCCAGCGCGAGGTTACGGTCCGGTCGCCGAGATGCGCTCGAGTCGGTCATCGAACTCGCGCAGTCGGGACCGTGACCCATACGGAGCTGATCACGCGAGCAACCCTATCTAAGATCACAGGCTCGCCGCCGCCAGCTCGGGGCGAGCGGCGCCGCTGCGCGCCGCCGCCTCCTGAACGGCCAGCGCGACCGCATCGTGAACGCGCTGGTCCAGCGCATCCGGGACCAGCTGATCCTCGCCCGTGAGCTCTGCGATCGCTCGCGCGGCCGCCAGCTTCATCTGCAGATCGATCACTCCGGCGCCGGCCTTGAGCGCGCCCTTGAAGATCCCGGGGTAGCCGAGCACGTTGTTGACGCTGCGCCCATCGGCGGCGAACGCTGCTCCAGCCCGCTCGGCCTGCTCGGGCTCGATCTCGGGCTCGGGGTTCGACAACGCCAGGATCACCTGGCCGCTGCGGATCATGCTCGGCGTGATCAGTCCTGCCTTGCCGGTCGTCGCGACGACCAGATCGGCCTGCGCCATCACCTCCTCCATCGTCGCCATCTCGATCCCAGCCGCGATCGCTCGCGCGTGGGCGGCCGGCTGCGGATCGAATGCGATCACGCGCTTGGCTCCCCCCTTGACCATCAGCGATGAGATCCCGAGCCCGGCGGCGCCGAGACCGAGCTGTCCGACCGTGGCGTTCGACAGTTCGATGCCGGCATGCCGGCATGCGACGATCGCCGCCGCCACCGACACGACCGCGGTTCCGTGGACATCGTCGTGCATCACCGGCTGCGGGAGCGCCTCGATCAGCCTGGCTTCGATCTCGAAGCACTCGGGAGCCGAGATGTCCTCCAGGTGGATCCCTCCGAAGGTCGGCGCGATCCGGATCACCGTCTCGACGAATCCGTCGACGTCACTCGCGTCGATCAGGATCGGCATCGCCGAGATCCCCGCGAACTGGTGGTAGAAGACCGCCTTGCCCTCCATCACCGGCATCGACGCGAGCGGCCCGATGTTGCCCAGCCCCAGCACCCTGGTGCCGTTGGTGCAGATCGCGACCGTTCGCGGGATCATCGTGAACCGGCGCGCCAGCAGCGGGTCTCGCTCGATCGCCATACAGACCCGCGCGACACCCGGCGTGTAGACGTCGCGCATCTCCTGCACGGTCCGGACCGGGCGCACCGCCTCGATCTTCAGCTTGCCGCCCTCGTGCCGGATCAGCGCGCGATCCTGATGGAACAGAACGCGGACGTCGTCGAGCTGATCGAGCGCGCCGGCGATCGCCTGCGCGTGCTCACCGTCACGGACCTCGACCGTGATCTCGCGCACCGAGCGCTCCCGTCCGATCGAGACCGTCATCACGTCGCCGATCAACCCATCCTGCTCGGCGATCGTTCCGGCCACCTGGGCGAGCATCCCCGGACGGTGCGAGATCTGGACACGGTACGTGCAGTCGAGCATCGGTTCCAGATCGACTGTAGCTGTTAACTTGGATGCGATGGCGCCGGTGTTCTCACAACTGCTTCCCGAGCCCGCGAGCGTGGATGCCGATCAGCTCCTCGCAGGTTGGGACGGAGCGCAGCGAGCGCCGGCGCAGCGGCCGTACACGGCCGCCAACTTCGTCACGAGCGTAGACGGCGCCACCGCCGTACAGGGTCGCTCCTCGGCGCTGGGTGACGACGGTGACCGGGCGATCTTCCACGCGCTCCGCGGGCAGGTCGATGCCGTGCTGGCCGGCACCGGGACGCTGCGCAGCGAGCGTTATGGACGAATCGTGCCCAGCCCGGAGCGCCGTGCCGCACGGGTGCGCGCCGGGCACCCGGCCGAGCCGCTCGCCTGTGTGATCAGCCGCAGCGGCACGATTCCGCTCGAGATCCCGCTGTTCGCCGAACCGGAGGCCAGAATTGTCATCTTTTCGCCGACGCAGCCGGACCTCGCCGGGACCCACGCGCAGATCGAGGTCGTGCGCACCGACCCGGCCCAAGCGCGTCCCTTGAGCTTCGCATTGCGCAGCCTGCGCACCGACTTCGGCGTCGCCACATTGCTGTGCGAGGGCGGGCCGACCCTGTTCGGATCGTTGCTCTCAGAAGGGCTGATCGACGAGCTGTTCCTGACGCTCGCACCGAAGCTCGCCGGTGGCGAGAGCGGTCCGCCGCTGAGCTCCGGTCCGCCCCTGAGCGAGCTCTTGCAACTCCGGATCGAGTGGCTGCTCAGCCGGCGCGACTCGCTGTTCGTGCGCTACGCGGCGAGCCCGAACCCGGTCGTCTGAGCGCAGGGGCGGCTCATAGCCCCAGGCGGCGAACGCCCTTTTCGTCCCACCCGAGGTGGTGGGCGAGCTCGTGGCGGACGGTTCTCGTGACCTGCGCGCGCAGCAGGTCAGGGTCATGGCCGAAGTCCCGCAGCAGCGTGTCGCGAAAGATCACGATCCGGTCGTGGAAGTAGTCGTTCACGATCGTGTCGCCCTGATAGAGGCCGTAGGCACGACGCTGCGAGCCGCCGTCGGAGATGACGATCGCAACGTGCTCGAGCGCGCGGTGAAACTCGAGTGGGAGCTCGTCGACGGCCGAGCGCACCAGCGCTTTGAAGTCCTCCTCGTTGCGCAGGTCGAAAAGGCCGTCCTCGTAGTCCTCCTCCACGGGATCCGTTGCGTAATCCTCGACGTCCCCCCATGAGCCCTGCGCCGCCAGCCGCTCGGTCCTTCGCACGAGTGCCTCGAACTCGGCCTCTGACTCGGGGTCGCGCCAGTCGGCCAGCCGAATCAGCGCGAACGCGACAGCGCCGCCGACCACGACCGCCCCGAGCCCGAAGATCGCCAGGCCCTGCAGCAGCCGCACGATGCTGGAGTCGCTGAAGCCCGCGACCAGCGACACGAGCCCGACGCCGACCGTCAGCGCCACCAGCGCGGCCAGCGCGATCCTCCGTGGCGTGGGATCCTTGCCGCTCATCGCGCTCAGGTCATGGTCCGCGCGATCACGAGGCGCTGGATCTCGTTTGTGCCCTCATAGATCTGCGTGATCTTGGCGTCACGCATCATCCGCTCGACCGGGTACTCCTTGACGTAGCCGTAGCCGCCGAGGACCTGAATCGCCTCGATCGTGACGCTCATCGCGACATCGGAACAGAACAGCTTCGCCATCGCCGAGTACTTTCCGATGTCGGCGTCGCCGCGCTCCACCTTGGCACTCGCCTGATACAGCAGCTCTCGCGCCGCGGCACACTGGGTCTCCATGTCGGCGAGCTTGAACTGGATCGCCTGGAAGGAGTTGATCGGCCGGCCGAACTGGCGCCGCTCCGCGGCGTAGGCGGCTGCGTAGTCGGTTGCTCCCTGCGCGATTCCGAGCGCCTGCGCGGCGACACCCAGGCGCGATCGGTCAAGCGTCGACATCGCCACCTTGAAACCGTGTCCAACCTGTCCGACGACGTTGGCTGCCGGCACGCGGACGCCGTCGAAGATCGGCTGGCCGGTCGGTGATCCTCGGATCCCCAACTTGTGCTCGAGCTTGCCGATGCTGAACCCCGGCCGGTCCGACTCGACGACGAACGCAGTGATCCCGTGCGCGTGGCCGGCGTCCCGGTCGGTCACGGCGAACACCACGTAGAAGTCCGCGATGCCAAGGTTCGTAATCCAGTTCTTGGTCCCGTCGATCACCCACTCCTCGCCGTCCGGCACGGCCCTGCAGATCATCCCGCCCGGGTCCGATCCAGCCTCCGGCTCGGACAGCGCGAACGCCGGGGACCACTCGCCGGTGGCGCAACGCGGCAGAAAGCGCTGCTTCAGCTCCTCGGAACCGTGCAGCCGGATCGGGAGCGTCCCGAGCTCTTGAATCATCAGGATCAGCGCCGTCGAGGCGCAGGCCTTGGCGATCTCCTCGATCGCCATGTTGAGCATCAACGTCCCGGTGCCGGTCCCACCGTGCTCAGGCTCGAACGGCAGCGCCAGGATGTCCTGGTCGGCCAGCAGCGCTCGCAGGTCGTGGGGGTACTCAGCCCGCTCGTCGATCTCGGCCGCGCGCGGCGCGATCCGCTCCGTCGCGATCCGCCGGATCGTTTCACGGAAGTCGAGGTGATCCTGCGGGATCGCGTAGAGATCAGCCGTGGTGGACATGCCCCGACCATGCTACGGGACGGGCTTTGTCGTCCCCTGGCAGATCCTCAGCCGGGCGCGACATCCACCGGCGGCGACGTGCCTACCAGCCGTTCGGGTGACGTGCCACGAACCCGTTCGCCGAGGAGACGCGAACCGGAGACCAGCGATCCCCGCCCGTGTAACCCTGTGCGACCGTGTCGAACCACAGGCCGGCGATCTCCATGTAGGCGTGGCCGCCATTGGCCCAGATCGTGATCCACCGACCCGGTCCGGGCTTACCCCAGGTCTCGAACTCGGTCGAGTCCAGCGGCGAGGACAGCAGCCCGGCGGCATGCAGCGCGAAGCTGACCGAGCCGGAGCAGTCGTAGCCGGCCGAGATGAAGCTGGCGTGCCCGCCACCATAGATATAGGGGTCGAACGCGATCAGGTCTGCCCCGGCGATCGCTTCGCGGATCACCTGGGGGGCATTCGCGGGCGGAACCACGAGGCCGTCGGACTGCAGGTCGGCCTTCTCGACGGGAGCGTCGTTGGGGCCCCCGCCCAGCGAGATCCCGCCCGTGTCGGCGCCGCTCGTGGACGTCGTCGAAGTGCTGGCCGTGGTCGTCGTGGTCGTCTTGCTCGTCGTCGCCGTCTTGCTCGTGTTCGCGATCGTGCCGAACGGGCTGACTGCACCGGTGGACGCGGTCTCAGGCGACGGCGAGGCCAGGATCGACTTGACGGTCGCCACTTCCTTGAGCTTCGCGAGCACGCTCTGTCCAACGGTTCCGGTGGGTCGGAGGTCGAAGCGACGCTGGAAGGCGATCACGTGCGCCTGCGTGGTGGCACCGAAGACGCCATCCTCCGTCGTCCTGAACCCGGCTGCCGTCAGGTCGATCTGAAGCGTGCGCACCGCAACGCCATGCATGCCGAGACGCAGCACCTGGCCAGAGCCCTTGGACGCCGCCAGCGCCGGCGCAGCACCCAGTGACAGGGCTGCGACGAACACCGCTAAACACGTTCGACACCGATTTCGCGCTGCTGTCGAGTTCGACAAAACTTACCCTTCTCTCTCGTGTGCCTACGGGGTTAGCTGTCGGGCTCGCGCTGAAAGAGCTTGCGCTACGCCGCAGAATTTGCGGCGATTCGCCCCAAGAGCCAAATGGCTCACACATGGGTTCCCCGTTCTCCGCCGACGTGCGGTCAGAGACTCGGCTGGGTTGTTGGTCGAGAGTGTAACCAGATTTCAACAGGAATGCTCATTTCCCTACGCCGAATCCGCGAAGCCGGTTTCGGGAGCCGTGGCGACGACGATCGCGCTGCGGCCGGGGCGCTACGCTGAGCGCGATGGATCGCGGCGACTACACCCCGGATCAGGTCGCGCAGCTGCTCGCCGACGGTGACGTGCAGCTGATCGACGTCCGCCAGCAACACGAGCACGAGGCCGGACGGATCGCCGGCGGGCGCCTGATCGAGCTATCCGATCTACCGGCCCAGGTGGACACGATCGACCGCCAACGGCCCGTGGTGTTCTACTGCCTGAGCGGCGGTCGCTCGGCTGCGGCGAGCGCTGCGCTATCGAGCGCGGGGTTCGACGCCCACAACATGGCCGGCGGGATCATCGCCTGGGACGCGGCCGGACTTCCGCTTGAACCCGCCGGCGGCACGATCGTCTTCCACTGACCCGCCACCGCGCACGGCCGCGGGTCAGGGCTACAGCTTCACTACGTTGATCGCCTTGGGACCCTTGGGCCCGGCTTCCTCCTCATAGGACACCTTCGTGCCCTCAGCGAGGGAGCGATAGCCGTCGGCGCTGATCGCAGAGTGGTGCACGAACAGATCACGGCTTCCATCCTCGGGCGTGATGAAGCCGAAGCCCTTCTCGTCGCTGAACCATTTGACAGTTCCGGTTGGCATTTGGGAATGCTCCTCCGTAGCTCTAAGTGCTTGCTACCGCGGAGGAATCCTGCGATCACCACCGGCGCCTGCACCTCCTTGACGCCGCCTTCAGGCGGCCTTACCGGGCGGCACGCTAGCACGCCGTCCCGATCGCGAGGGCGATCGTGCTCGACGCCGCACTGAACGCCCCCGGCGGCATCTCGCGGCGACGCACCGATCCGCGGCGCTCGGGCGTACGCTCCGAGGATGCGCTGGCTCGTCGACGGGATGAATGTGATCGGTACTCGGCCTGACGCCTGGTGGGAGGACCGCGACGCCGCGATGCTGCGTCTCGTCGACTCGCTCGAGCGCTGGGCGGCCGCCGAGGGCGAGGACGTGGTCGTCGTATTCGAGCGGCCGCCGTCGCCGCCGATCCGCTCGACCGTGATTGAGGTCGCGCACGCGCCGAGGCCCCGCCGGGACGCCGCCGACCACGAGATCGTCCGGCGTCTGAAGTCCGATGAACACCCCCAGGCCGTCAGGGTCGTGACCTCGGACCACTGGCTGTCAGAGCGCGCGTATGCGCAGGGCGCCTCGGTCGAGGGCGCGCAGTCGTTCCGCTTCCGGATCGAGTCCGACTGACTGCCGGCCGATCAACTGACCTTCCGAATCGTGCCGCGCTGGCGGCCCGTGTAGCACTGGGACAGCAAGCCGCCTGAGGAGCGATCGACGTAGGTCCAGTTCATCGACAGCGACATCATCGCCGTGGTCGGCGAGGTGAAGCGTCCCGACCACCCAACCGTCATCCCGGTGTCCGCGGTCGGCGGGCCGTGCCACTCGAGGTTGCCGTCGAACCTGCCGTTGGCCTGAACCACCGCCCGCGGGTAGGGCTCGATCTGGCCCTTGCCCCAGTCGGGGCCTCCCGCCAGATCCAGGGCCGTTGAGATGTTCGGACAGGCGGCGTCGTCCTGCGTGACCTTCGGGGCGACGAACGACCTCAGGCGACCACCACGGATCGTCAGTTCGATCGTCCCGATGCCATGGGGGAAGACGCCTGCATAGGTCCCGCTGAGCGACTCGGTCCAGCGAAGCCCCCTGGACGGCGCCGCATGCGCGGCCTCGACCGCCGGCATCGCGGCCAGCGATGCCACCACGATCGGCAGGACCAGTCTGGTGACCCTCATCACAACCTCATCGGGCGTCTACTGCTGAGCAGACCCTAACGCCCTTGGCACCGCCGCGCGAGCCCACCGCGTCCGAGCCTGCGAACGCGACCGTTACAGCGGCCGAAGCCTCAGTCTCCGAGCCGCGTCATCTTCGCGAGCGCCTCGTGGATCTCGACGACGCGCCGCTTGACGGGGTCTGAGTCGGGACGATCGTGGACGAGGTCCCAGGTGCGATCGGCGATCTCACGCGCGTTCTCCGGCGTCGCACTCTCGAACAGCCGATTGACCAGCGTCAGTTCGAAGCGCTCGATCTGGTCGGCCGGATCGCCCGGAGGCATCTTCGGCAGCGGCTCGGCCATCGCCTCCTTCCACATCCCGGTCGCCACCAACAGCCTGTTTCTGAGCGTGATCTGATCCACCGCGAGTCATCCTAAGAGATATCGCAGCCGTCATGTGAGTGTCGGCAGTTCCTGATCGACGGTGAGCGCCGGCGCGAACAGATCACCAAGCTCAGAAACCCGTGCGAGCACCTGCTCGGGCGTGAATGCCAGCGCCTCGCCGTGCCCCGTCGCCAGACACTCCTCGAGCTCCTCCCAGGCGACCGGCGTCGAAACCCCTGGACGCTCGAGCGCGCGCAGCGAGTACACGGTCACGGTCGTCTTGTGCGCGTCGTTCTGGCTCCAGTCGATCAGCACCTTGCCGGCGCGCAGCCGCTTCGTCATCCGCGCGATCACGAGCTCGGGCAGGCGCTGTTCCAGCAGCTCGGCAACCCTTCTGGCAAACGGTTTCGTCTGCTCGTAGTCGACCTCGCCACCCAGCGGTGCGTACACCTGAAGTCCCTTGGAACCCGACGTCTTGGCGTACAGCTGGAGACCGAGCGCGGTGAACATCCCGCGCAGCACCAGCGCGACCCGGCAGCATTCGACGATCCCCGCCGGTGGCCCCGGATCCAGATCGAACACCAACATCGTCGGGCGCAGCGGATTCGATGCGAGCGACAGCGAGGTGTGCAGCTCGATGTCGGCGAGGTTCCCGAGCCAGACGAGCGTCGCCGCCTCCTGCGCAAGCGTGTAGTCGACTCCGCCGATCCGCGCCGTCGGAACCCATTCGGGCCGGTGCGACGGCGACTGCTTCTCGTAGAAATACGGCGCCGCGACGCCGTTGGGATAGCGCTTCAGCGTCAGCGCCCGGTCACGCAGGTGTGGCACCACCGCGGGCGCGATCGCCGCGTAATAGGAGATCACCTGGCCCTTTGTGAACCCTGCGGCGGGAAACAGGACCTTGTCCCAGTTGGAGAGCTTCAGCCGCCGCTTGCCGACGACCACGGCGAGGCCGCCGTCGGCCGCGCGAGTGACCTGATCGAACAGCTCCTCCGGGGAGGCGTTGAGCGGATCTGCGGCGCCGGTCGCCCGCATGGCGCCGGCGCCGGGCTCGCCCTCGACGACCTCTGTCTCGCGCGGTTCGGCCTCCGGCTCCGCGCGCTCGCGCACGACCGCACGGGCCTGCTTGTCGTCGCGCAGACCCTTGTACGACGGGGCACGCATCAACCCGTCCGGGGTCCACTCCGTGAACTCGATCTCGGCAACCAGCTCCGGCTCGACGAATCGCGCCGCCGGCGGCGGCTTGCGCCCCGGTTCGAACGGGCTCTCCGAGACGCGCAGCGGCTCGAGCCGCTGCGCCAACTGCTGCAGCGTCTGCTCCGTGAAGCCCGTCCCGACGCGACCCGCGAACCGCAGCTCGCCGGCCTCGAAGTAGCCCATCAGCAGCGCACCGATCCGCTCCGCGCGCTTGCCCGTTCCAGGGATCCAGCCGCCGATCACGAGCTCCTGCCTGCGGGTGTGCTTGATCTTCAGCCAGGCGCCGTTGCGGGCCCCCGGCTCGTAGCGTGAGTCCAGCCGCTTGGCGATCACCCCCTCCAACCCCTGTGCCGCGGTCAGCTCGAGCATCCGGCTGCCGGCGCCCGGGATGGGCGGCCGGAACGCGCCATGCCGGCCCGTTCAGAGCCAGCGCTTCCAGCGCGGCGCGCCGCTCGCTGTAGGGAAGTCCGAGCAGCGAGCGGCCGTCGAGGTACAGCAGATCGAAGATCGCGTAGAGCACCGGGGTCGACGCCGCCAGACGGCGGACCGCGGCCGGCGCGGTGACGTGCATCCGCCGCTGCAGCGCGGCGAAGCTCGGGCGCCCCTCCGCGTCGAACGCGACGATCTCACCGTCGAGCACGACCTCGCGCATCCCGAGGTCGGCGAGGATCCCGCGAATCTCGGGGTAGGAATCGGTGATCTCCCTCAGATTCCGGCTCTCGAGCCGCAACCGGCCCGGTCGCGCGTACGCGAGCGCGCGAACACCATCCCACTTGATCTCGAACGACCAGCGCTCCTGAGCCTGCGGCAGATCTCCCGAGCGCGCGAGCATCGGCTCGATCCGTTCGGGCATCGCCACCCATGCCGGGTCCTGCGGCGGATCCATCCGGTGGATCATCCAATCACGCTCGTTCTCGCCGGCCCGGCCGATCGGGAACAGGCCGTAGCGGCCTTCGAGTCGCTCGCCGTGGAAGATCACCTCGACCTTCTTGGGATCGAACTTGACCGTCTCGTACACGCCCCGGTCCCAGACCCTCATCGTCCCGGCGCCGTACTCCCCCTTTGGGATCTCACCCTCGAACTCCAGGTACTCGAGCGGGTGGTCCTCGGTGTGCACCGCCAGCCGGTTCTCCTTCGGGGTCGGCGGAATCCCGTTCGGGATCGCCCACGACACCGCGACGCCTTCGTGCTCGAGCCTCAGGTCCCAGTGCAACCGGGTGGCGTGGTGCTCCTGGACGACGAACCGTGCCGAGGGCGAGGAGGGTGGCCCGGGCGCCTCCACGCCGTCGCCTGCGGGTTCGGACGTGACGCCGAAGTCACGCTTGGCGCGGTAGCGATCGAACTTGTCGGCCATTTGCGTTGATTCTGCCGTGACAGCGGCGTAGGATCGCGCCGTGGGCATCCGGAGCCGGTTCGGACGGGTCGGGAAAGCGGCGCTGCTGCTCGGTGTCGGCGCCGCCGGCGCCGGTGCGGCGTTCGCAGTCGCATCGGTCCCGTCCTCCAACGGCACGATCTACGCGTGCTACGAGGTGACCGCGACGCAGACGGCGGTGGGCGGTCCGTCGACCACCGTACCGTTCACAAGCGGGCCAAATCTTCGGATCATCGACCCCAGCGCCGGCCAGTCATGCAACACGAGCACCGGTCCCGCGGGGCCTCAGGAGGCAACGCTCGACTTCAACCAGGCGGGCCCGGCGGGAGCCCCGGGCGCAACCGGACCGGCGGGCCCGACGACGACGGTCGTCAGCGGCCAGACGCTGACGCTCGCGGACGGACAGGTGATCACAATCGGTGGCACCGCGAACACCGGCACAGTCGACGTCCTGACGCCCAGCAAGCAGACGGTCGGCGACCTCGTCCTCTCAAACGGTGCCCGTACTGGCACGATCAGCGTCCCCGTCCTGAACTTCGCCACCGCGGCGAACACCGGTGCCGGCACCGGTGGCACCGGCGCCGGCACCGGCAAGGTGAGGTTCGATCAGTTCTCGATTACGAAGAAGCTCGATTCGACCTCCGTAAAGCTGTCGCAGGCACTTGCGGCCGGGAAGCATTACAAGACGGCCGTGCTCACGATCAGAAAGGCCGGCAAGGGCCCGAAGGACCTCCTCGTCTATAGCTTCAGCCTGGTCTCCCCCTCCGTAATCCAGTGGTCAGGCTCTGACGAGGACCCGACGGAGGAGGTCACCTTCGAGTACGGCGCCCTCACCGTTCGCTACGTCCAGTTGGGCACCCAGGGCAAATCCAGGAAGTGAGCGCGACGGGCAGCTGCTGGCGGTCGCTCTGCTGATCGTCACCTGGAATGTGAACTCGCTGCGCGCGCGGCTGCCGCGTGTACTGGAGTTGCTCGCGCTGCACGCGCCCGACGTCGTCTGTCTGCAGGAGACCAAGTGCGCGCCGGAGGCGTTTCCGATCGCAGAGCTTCAGGAGGCGGGGTATGGCGCCGTCGATCACTCGGGCGGGCGGTGGGCTGGGGTTGCGCTGCTGGCCAGATCGCCGCTGACGCTGGCAGACGCGAGTTTCGGGCTCCCAGGCGAGCCGGATTCGAGCGAGGCGCGGTGGTGTGAGGCGACCGTCGACGGAATCCGGTTCGCCAGCGTCTACGTCCCCAACGGCCGCTCGCTCGACAGCTCCGAGTACCCGCGCAAGCTCGCCTTCCTGAACGCTGTGGCGCGGCTGGCGGCCACCCCGGCCGGCCGGCCGCGGGTGATCGCGGGGGACTTCAACATCGCACCCGCCGACCTCGACGTGTACGACCCGGCGGCGTTCGAGGGCGGCACCCACGTCAGCGCGCCGGAGCGTGAGCTGCTCACGCGGATTCTCGGCACCGGCATGATCGACGCGTACCGTCACCTGCATCCCGACGAGCAACAATTCACGTGGTGGGACTATCGCGCCGGAAACTTCCACAAGGGCCTCGGGCTGCGAATCGATCTGGCGTTGCTGAGCCGCAAGCTCGCGCCGCGCCTGGAGGAGTGCGGGATCGATCGCAACTTCCGCAAGGGTCAGAAGCCCTCCGATCACGCCCCGCTGCTGCTCACCCTCGCCTGACGCCGGCCGATCCGGGGGCAAACCGCGCGGAAGTCCGGCCGGGTGTACAGAAACGCTCCAATATGAGGCGTTTCTGTACAGGGAGGCGTCGGAGCGAGGTGAGCATCCCGCGCGTGCTGCACGCGTTCTTCTGATTTTTTTACGCGTAAGCGGGAAGATTCCGACATGACACAAATCCTGGTGGTCGATGACGAGCCCGCTGTGCGTCGCGCGCTCGAGCGGGCCCTGCGGCTCGCGAGCTATGACGTGGACCTCGCGGCCGACGGGCGCCAGGCGCTGGACGTGCTGGCGGAGCGTCCGGCTGACGCGGTCATCCTTGACGTCTCGATGCCCGGGATCGACGGGCTGGAGGTGTGCAGGCGGCTGCGCGCCGCCGGCGACCGCACCCCGATCCTGATGCTGACCGCGCGCGACGCGATCGACGACCGGGTCAAGGGGCTCGACGTCGGCGCCGACGACTACCTGGTCAAGCCGTTCGCGCTGCGCGAGCTGCAGGCGCGGCTGCGCGCGTTGCTGCGCCGCGCATCGGAGGACGGCGACGGCGAGGTCCTGCGCTACGCCGACCTGGTGCTCGACCCGGTCGCCCATGAGGTGCATCGCGGCGATCGTCTGATTGACCTGTCGAAGACCGAGTTCCTGCTGCTGGAGCTGTTCCTTCAGCATCCGCGACAGGTGCTGACGCGCTCGACGATCTTCGAGAACGTCTGGGGTTACGACTTCGGGCCGACATCGAATGCGCTCGGCGTCTACATGGGATACCTGCGCCGCAAGACCGAGGAGGGCGGCGAGCCGCGCCTCCTGCACACGGTGCGCGGAATCGGCTACGTCCTGCGCGACTGAGCGCGACCGCAGTGCCGCTGCGCAAGAGACTCAGTCTGGTGGCGGCCTGCGCGGTGGGGATCGCGATCGCGCTCGCGGCAATGGTCTGCTACTTGGTCGTGCGCAACCAGCTGCTCGGTCAGATCGACTCCGAGCTCAGGGCGCAGGCCGCCCAGGTCCGGCAGGGCGACCAGTTCGCCTTGCGCGGCGCCAATTTCCCGTCGATCCCGGCGAGCGCCGGCGGTCCGGCGCCGTACTGGCAGACGGTGACCACGTCGGGAACCGTGCTGAGCCAGTCAGGGAACCTCACGCTGCCCGTCGATGCCGGCACCTTGAGCGTCGCCGGCGGAACCGCCAACAACCTCCTCGAAGAGAGAACGGTCGACGGAACCGACCTGCGGATCCTCACCTTCCACGCCTATGAGGGCGTCCCCAACGGCCCGTCAGTATCGGTGGCCGTGCAGCTCGCCCGCCCGCTCGGCCCCGTCGACGGCGTCCTCTCGGACCTGCGCGTTGTTCTCTTCCTGCTGTTGGTCGGCGGCATCGCGCTCGCCGCTGTGCTTGGCCGCGCGGCGGCCGACCGCGTGCTCGCCCCACTCTCGGAGGTGACGCAAACCGCGCAGCTGATCGCCGAGACCGACGATCTCAACCAGCGCCTCGCGGTTCACGCCGACGACGAGGTCGGACAGTTGGCCACGCGTTTCAACGAGATGCTGGAGCGGCTCTCGAACTCGCGTGAGCAGCTCGACGAATCCGTCCGAGCCCAGCGTCAGCTCGTCGCCGACGCCTCGCATGAGCTCCGCACCCCGGTCACCAGCCTGCGCACGAACATCGAGGTGCTGCTCGCGGGCAGCGAGCTCGAGGACGATGACCGTGACCGCCTGCTGGCCGATGTCGTCGAGCAGTCCGAGGAGCTGAGCGCGCTGGTCTCGGACCTGATCGAGCTCGCTCGCGGCGACCTGCCACCCGGCTCGACCGAGGACACCAGACTCGACCGGATCGTCGAGGAGTGCATCGCGCGAGCGCGCCGCAACTCGCCTCGGGTCGAGTTCGTCGCGCGGCTTGAGCCGGTCGTCGTCGAGGGGGTGCCGGAGCGCCTGGCCCGCGCGGTCAACAACCTGCTTGACAACGCGGCTCGCCACACCTCCCCGGATGGGCCGGTGGAGGTCGTCGTCGACGCGGAGGGCGTGCGTGTGCGTGATCACGGCGACGGCATCGCGGAGGCGGACCTGCCGCACGTGTTCGACCGCTTCTACCGGGGCGAGAACTCACGTGGGCGCCAGGGGAGCGGGCTCGGTCTGGCGATCGTTCGGCAGGTCGCCGCCCAGCACGGCGGCAGCGTCACGGCCGCCAACGCGCCTGACGGCGGGGCGCTGTTCACGCTGCACCTGCCGACGGGCACCGACGGCGAGCCGGCTCGCAGCGGACAGGATCTCGATGACGAGCCGGCCTACGGCGCCGGTGGCCTGACGACGCGCGCCTGACGGGCAATCAGGAACCGTCGCCGCAACAGCCAGAAGCACAGCGCGTAGACCGGGACGACCACAACCAGCAACAGTGCGCGGTTGCTCGGCTCCCCGATCAGCGCCACGAAGCCCACCTCGGCCGCCAGCGCCGGGAACGCCGCCAGCAGCGCCGTGTGCGAGCGGTAACCGGAGAAGTGCTCACGCGCGGTCACCTCCAGGACCCCCAGGCCACAGATCACAGCGCCGACCGTCAGCGCCGGCCCGCCGTGATTGATCACACCGACGACCATCCCGATCCCCCCCACGAGGATCGCCAGCTCGGAGATCGGCAGCCCCCCGAACAACCCCCGCGGCCGCTCCCCCACCGTGGCCCCGAAGAACCCCGCCCGCACCCTCGGCGCAGCAGCAGAAGACGCCGAAGCCGCGACCTCTCGCCGAACCACAGGCGACGGAACGGTCCGTCCCCGCTTACGCGAGCGCCTACGCCGAGACCCCTTGGAAGCCATCAGCCGCGCAGCATAACTCCCACCCAAGGTGAGACACACCGATTCCGGCCGGATAGCCAGAGGGTCCGATCCCGCCCGAGAGCCCCTCGCGCCGCCTACACCCCTGACTAAACGTCCCGAGCCGGAGGCGCGGGGGCGGCCCGGGTGGGATCGGACCCGCCGGCCACACGTCCGCCTGAGCCTGGATCGGGCGAAACACGCGGAAGCTCGGCAGACGTCGCCAGCGCGGCAGCCTCCTCGTTCTCGCGCTTTACAGCGAGCCAGATCTCTTCGCGGTAGATCGGCACCGATCGCGGCGCGTCGATCCCGATTCGCACGGTCTGACCGTGCACCTCCAGAATCTCGACGACCACGTTGTCGCCGACGATCACGCGCTCGCCGGGACGACGCGCGATCTTCAGCACGCCTGCTGCGCCTCCTCGGCGACGGCCGGGAACAGCGGGGCGCGGATCTCAGCCCCCTTCGCCTGGTTGATCACCTGATGCGCATGGCCGTCGCTGATCAGGATCGGGGCCTTCAGGTTGGCCGTGAACTCCTCGAGCGCCGGGGCCGCACGGACCGTCACGTACACGTCGACCGACGAGCTCGTGTCCACGCCGAGACGCTCGGCATCGCCGTCGTTCAGCTCGACCGAGAAGTCCGTGAAGAAGCGGTGCGGGTTGGTGACCGGCAGGGCGAGCGTCGGATCCTCCAGGGAGTGCAACCACAGGAAGGGGCTGTCCGGCTCTCGCGCCAGCAGCGCGTAGCGATGGCCACCGAGCCCGATCAGGCCCTCAGGGAAGTCAAGGACGCTTTCCGGCGCAATCTCCACGGTCCCGAATCGGGAGCTCTCGATCGTGATCATCCGGTGTTCAGGAAGTTCAGCAGCGATGTCTGGATTATCTGCGAGCCGGACTGAAGTGCGGCGCTGTACGCGGCCTGCTCGGTGGAGAAGTTGATCGAGGCCTGTGCCATGTTGACGTCCTCAGTATTGCTGAGTTGCGTCTGGTCGGCGGTCTGCAGGGCCGTGATCCGCGTCGAGGCCATCTCGAGGCGGTCCTGCGTGGCGCCGACATCGGTCTGAACGCCTTCGAGTGTGGTGATGTTCGAATCCAGGGACGTGAGGTCGTTGCCCAGATTCGCGGTGTTCCCGGAGGTCAGATCCTGTGCGGCCGTCTCGAGCGTGTCGAGCAGTCCGCCGTCTGCGGCCGCCTGGCCACCTCCGAGCACCGAGTTCAGGTTGGCATTGACCTGCACGCTGGTCCCGGGCCCGATCGACCGGACCACCGCGGCCGTGTTGCCCTGAAAGGTGTCCTGCCCGGCCACCGTCGAATACGGAGCGGTCCCTGTGGCGGTTCCGGAGAAGATGTACATGCCGTCGTACTGCGTGTTCGCGGTCTGCTTGATGTCGGCGACGAGCTGATTGATCTCGTCGCCGATCGAGGTGAGGTTCGTCTGGTTCAGGGATCCGTTGCCGCCCTCGACGACCAGCGTTCTGGCGGTCTGGACCATCTGCTGGATGCTCTGCAGCGCGGTGCTCGCCGTGCTGGCCCATGCGGTTCCGTCGTTGACGTTGGCGCTGTAGCCGTTCATCGCCGCGATCTGGCCGCTCAACTGCATCGCGAGCGCTGTCCCATCCGGGTTGTCGGACGGCTGGTTGATTGAGAGACCGGTCGAGATCTGGTCCTGGGTGTTGTCGAGCGCGGCCAGGTCATTGCTGAGGTTGCTCAGCACGTTGCTCGACTCCATCTGGGCGGTGATCCGGGTCATCAGCCGGCTCCGACCTGCGTGAGCAGGCTGTTGATCATCGTGTTGAACGCGTTCATGATCTGCGCGGAGGCCTGGTAGGCCTGCTGCTCCTGGATCACGTCGGCCTCCTCCTGGGGAAGCGAGACGCCCTCGACGCTCTGACGCTGGTTGTTGATCGCGGTCGCGAGGCTCTGCTGCGTAGTCGCGTTCGTGCCCGCTGCCTGGGTATCGCTGCCGATCCCTGAGACGAATGCGTCGTAGGCCTGATCGGCCGTGCCACCGCTGAGTCCGGCGATCGCCAGCGCCACGTCGTTGTCGCCGACGTTGGTGGTGTCGGTCGTCTGCACGCTCGCGGGATTCATGACGAGCGCCGGGTTGACGGCGAGTGTGCTGGACGGGACACCGGGGGTCGCCGATGCGGTGTAGGTGAAGAACGGAGGGTTGGTCGCCTCGGTGGTGCCGTTGACCGTCGGATTGTTGACCTCGTTCGCCAGGCTCTGCGCGACGTTGTCGAGACCGCTCAGGTACTGGTCGATCTGGCCGGTCTGGGTTGCGGTGCCGGTCAGGCTGAGCAGCGCACCGAGCGTCCCGCCTGTGGCCGCCGTGATCGTCTGCGGCCAGTTGACGGTGGTGCCGTTGACGAGTGGCGAGGCGGCGTCACCGAAGTTGACCGTGACGGTGCCGTCGCTGTTGTTGGTGACCGCAACGTTCCCGAGCGTCGAGAGGTCGTCGAGCGCCTTGCCGCGCTCATCCTCCAGCTGGTTCGGGTCCTCGCCGGCGGCCTGTGCCTGCTTGATCGCCTGGTTCAGCTGTGCGATCTGGTTGGCATCGTTCTGCAACTGGCCGCCGGTGCCGGTGATCGTCGAATATTGGCTGCTCGCCTGCGCCTGGACGGAGCTGAGATCGGAGCTGAGCTGGTTGATCGACTGCGCCAGCGTCGCGCCGTCGTTGACCACCGCCTGCTTGGCTGCGGTGCTCGTCGGGTTGTTGGCGAGCGTGTTCCAGTCGTTCCAGAACGTCGACAGCTGCGTCGCGATGCCGCCGGTCGGGGCGCCGAGCGCCGACTGGACCTGGTTGAGATAGCTCTGCTCAGTCGAGGCGTTTGCGGCGATCGCGCTCTGTGTGCGTGCGGCGGTGTCGATGAACACGTTGCGGGCGCTGGTGACGGACTCAACGGTCACACCGGTGCCGATCTGCTCACCGGCGCCGTCGATCGAAGCGATCGTCAGCGGCGGGCTCTCACCCAGGTTCACGGACTCCTCGGTGTAACCGGCCGTGTTCTCATTCGAGATGTTGTTGCCGGTGGTGTCGAGCTCCTGCTGCGCAGCCTCAATCCCACTCAGCGCGGTCTGCAGGGGAGTGAAGGTCGAGATGTACAAGCCGCTCAGGCCTCCAGGTCGAACACACGCCGGCGGCGGACCGCGCCCCCGGCGCCGGTTGAGGCGTGATCGCCGGCCGCGTCGTAGCCACCGGCGCCTCCGGCCAGACGCAGCAGGTGGTCAAGGAACGCTAGCTCCTGGGTCATCAGCGCACGGTTGACGGTGTGCTCACGCTGGATCTCGGCGAGCAGGCCGCGCAGCTCGGCCGTGCGCTGGCGGGTCTCCGCCGCCGAATCTGCGTCCATCAGCCCCTCGAGCATCGTCAGCGTCACCTGCTCGCCCGGCATCGAGAGCTTCTCGCCGGCGCGGCCCAGCAGCCGCATCCGCTCGTCCTCCAGCATCTGACGGCGCTGCATCTCGACCTGCAGCATTCCGGCGAGGCGCACGACGTTCTGAACGTCACGCCTGCGGATCGAGCCGCCCTGCTCCAACACGACGGACAGCAGGCGCCTTGCCGCCACCAGCTGCGCATCGAGATGAGCGAGCACGTCGCCGGCGAGCAACAGGTCGGAGACCACGATTCTGCGATCGGCGCTCACTTGGACAACTTCAGCGACGGATCGATCGACTGGGCGAGCTCGGAGGCGATCCCGAGTCCGCCGCTGGACATGATGCTGTCAGTCAGCGCCTGCGGGATCAGGCGTGGACAGGAGGCTTGAGCTCGGGTCCGATCCGAGCATCCCGGTGCTCGCATCCCCGAGCCCATCGCTGCTTGAGTCCGAGCTTGAGTCATCCGAGCCGTCGGTCGAGTCCCCTGAGCTGTCGGTCGAACTCTGCGTCGCGGTGGCGGTGAGCTGCTGAGCGAGCTGGTTGACGAGCACCTGCTCGAACTCCAGCGCCTCGGTGTACGCCTGCTTTGCGGCGGGCGGTCCGCTTCGAACACTCGCGGGGAGGTCGGCGGCGCTGATCGGCGGCAGCCCGGTGGAGCCGCTGCCGGCCAGACCGAGGGAGTCTGTCGGCGTGACGAAGCTCATTGCTTGAGCGTCGAGGCGATCTGGGCCATCTGACTCTCGTACTGGATCGCCTTGCTTGCGAGGTCGTAGCTCTGCTCGGCGGTCATCATCGTCGTCATCGCGGTGTTGATGTCGACATTCGACTGCTCGAGCGATCCCTGCTGTAGCGTCGTGCCGCTGGCCGCGGTGACCGCGCCGCTGGCGGTGGTCGGAGCTGAAGACGCCGCCGCCGCTCGGCAGCATCTGATCGGGCGCCGGCACCGTGACGACGCTGATCTTGCCCAGATTGCGGGACCCGACGCTGACGGTGCCGTCAGCGGAGATCGTGACGTCGGAGGGCTGTGTCCCCGGCGGGACTGTGATCGGTGGCTGCAGGGGCATGCCGAGGTTGGTGGTCAGTTCCCCTTTGGCATTCAGCTGAAGCGTGCCGTTGCGCGTCAGGCCGATGGTTCCGTCGGACTGACGGACCTGCAGATAGCCCGAACCGCCGATCCCGACATCGAGCGGGTTCCCGGTCGGCACGAGCGTGCCGGCGGCCTGGTCGAACCCGACCATCTGCGCCGCTGCGCCGGTGCCGGTCGAAACCGTGTCGACACCGCCGTAGCTGCTGTTGAACAGGAGATCGCGGAAGCCGATCTCCTCGGACTGGTAGCCCGGCGTGTCAGAGTTGGCGATGTCGTTGGCGACCGCGTCGAGCTGTGTCTGCTGCGCCTCCATCCCTGACGCCGCTGCGTATAGGCCTTGGAGCATCGATCATCAACCCCCGACCAGACCGACCGTGCCGGCGCTTTCCTGCATCGTCTGGTTGATCGTCTCGATCGCTCGCTGACCGGCCTGGTAGGCATCGAGCGAGGTCGTCATGTCGACGATCGTGTCGATCGGGTCGACGTCGGATCCCTCCAGCTGCCCGGCCTCGACGGTCCCCGTCCCGGCCCCGGCGGCGGTACCGGTGAAGTTGTTGTTGCCGAGCTCGGTCGCGTTGGGAACGTTGAACACGCCAAGTGCGGTTCCGGGAACCGTGCCCTTCGCTCCGACCTGGATCGGGGTGCCGCTCTGCGACAGCACCTGATCGCCGAATTGGTCGACGAGCAGGCCCTGGCTGTTGGCGCTGAACTGTCCGTCACGCGTGTACTGAACGCCGGCCGGCGTCCTGACGGCGAAGAACCCCTGGCCGGCGATCGCGAAGTCGAGCGGGTTGCCGGTCGCCTGCAGCGGCGCCTGCGCCAGATTCGTCACCTCCTTGCCGATCTTGACGCCGGTCTGGATCGTGCCCCCGCCGCCGCCCGGACTCGAGAGCAGGATCGAGCCGAAGCTCTGCTGCACCGAGGTCTCAGACTTGTACCCGGGGGTCGAGGCATTCGACAGGTCGCTCGCGAGCTGGTCCTGTCGCACCTGTTCGGCAAGCATCCCCTGTGCTGCGATGTAAAGGCCCACATCCATCAATCACATGAGTCGGCCGCAATGCATCATTCTTTAGTCCGATGCCGATGGAAACGCTGGCGGTCGACCTGCAGCTGCTGCGCTCGCTGATGGTCGGCGATCTGAGACTGTCCGCGGGCCGCACGCTGATGGCGCGTGTCGCGAGCGTCGACGAGAACGGCCGCGGGACGATCAGCCTGGCCGGGGCGCTGCTGGAGGCCGAGCTCCCGAGGGAGCTGCAGGCCGGGCAGGATATTCGCCTCCTGGTGCGTGAGGTCACCCCAGAGAAGGTCGTGCTCGGTCTTCAGGAGCGCCCGCCGATGTTGGCCCTGCCGGTCAGCTCGCCGCTGCCAGGGGGCGGCGCCTTCGAGGTCAGAGAACGCACGCAGGCGGGCGGCGGTGCCGACGGGGCGCCTGCGGCCGAGGTGCTCGAGATCGTCTACCACGGACCCTCGCTCGGCATGGTCGAGATGCGGTTTGTGCTCGACCCAAAGACGCTGGGCCTGACCGCGTCGCTCAGCGCCGGCGAGCCCTACGAGCTCGCCGGCGCCGCCGCCGAAGACCTGCGAGCGGCGCTTTCTCAAGCCGTCTCGCGGGCGATCACCGTTTCTGTGCTCCCCCGCCACGACCCCGTCGACGTCTATGTCTGAGCTGCCACGTCCAGCCAACTGGTCGCCTGAGGTGGCGAAGGCGCTTGCCGCCGCGGACCTCGGTCCCGATCTCCCGGAGCCGATGCACCGCGCGCTGATCGAAGCGCTCGTCTGGGTCTGTCGGCTCGACGCAAGCCAAGCCGACAGACCGTCCTGATCTCGCGCTCCGCGCGGGGCTGCCGGTGGCTAGGCGACCTCGCTGAACAACAGGTCGTCGACCGCGAGCTTCTCGCGAAGCCGGCGGCGAAGCGCACTGTGAATCTGACAGACGCGACTCTCGGTCACGCCGAGCGTCTCGCCGATCTCCCTGAGCGTAAGGTTGTGCACGTAGAGCAGGACCGCCACCTGGCGCTCGCGCTCGGGCAGGGTCTCGAACGCCGCGCGGAAGCGCTCCTTCGCGTGGTCACGTACGGCCTGACGCTCGGGATCGCTCTCTGCGTCGACGCTTGCGATCGTGTCGATGCGCTCGATCGTCGTGTCGTCATCGCCGAGCACGAGCACGTTGAGCGAGCCGACATCCGAGCGCCCGATGTCCTCCTGCCACTTGTCCAGCTCCGCCGGTGAGAGCCCGACCGAGTCGGCCAGCTCCTCACGCGACGGCGCGTGACCGTGCAGTGCGATGAACCGCTCACGAGCACGCGCGATGTCGCGCTCCCAGCGGCGCAGCGACCGTGGCGCCCAGTCGTTGCGGCGCAACTCGTCGAGCACCGCCCCGTGGATCCGCGTCCACGCGTACTGCTCGAGCGTCGCGCCGCGCTCCGGGTCGTAGCGGTCGATCGAGCGCAACAGCGCCTCGAACCCGCACGAGATGAAATCCTCCACCTCGCAACGCGCCGGGATCTCGCGGACCTTCCGATAGACGATGTACTTGACCATCGGCGCCAACGTCAGCACCAGCTGGTCACGGACCCGCGCGTCCCCCGACGCGCGGTACTGCTCCCACAGTTTCTGCACCGACGCGCTCGATGCCCGCCGGGCCTTGACTCGCGTCACTTGCTACTCCTCACACACCACATCCGATGGACGAGACGCATCAGGTATCGGTCACCGGCGGCAAGGGCCTTACACCATCATTCGTCCAGACGAGCGTCTAGCGATCTGTCCAGACGCATTCTCGACCGATTTGCGTCGCACACGCGGGACGCGATGCCCCGCCCCTCAACAATCAAGCTCAGGTGCCGATCACCGGGCTGCCCTCAGCACTCGGCAGGGCTCCCTCGTATGGCACTCCGACTCACATCCAGCTCGCCGTCACCCGACGCGCCGCCTACGCAGACGCCGATCGCAGCGGCGCAGGCGGAGTCGATTGCGGTCGAGCGCCTGGTCGCGCTGGCGGCTGCCGCACTGGCCGGCGGCCGCCTGATCGAGTATCGCGAGCTGTTCAAGGAGGCCGACGCGCTCGAGGACCCGAACCGGCGCTACCAGGCCCGCAAGCGGCTGCTCGAGCAGGGACTCGGCGAGCTGCCGGACAGATGCCGGCGTCGAAGGCCGCGGACGTCCTCCTGGTGACGGCCGCCGGGGCGCTGGCCGCACTCGACGCCGATCCTGCCGAACCGGTGCTGCTCAACTACGCGGGCATCGCGTTCTACGAGCTCTGGAGCCTGGACGCCGCGCGCGCCCTGTTCCTCGCCGCGCAACGGCTTGATCCAGCGCTCCCGCATCTGCGTCGCAACCTGGCCGAGTGCAAGCGCCGGCAGGGGCAGCGGCACTGCCCCCAGGCGGCTCGTGCACGGGATCCCGCCCGAGTTCGTTCGCCGCGCCAGGGAGATCGCCGACCGCGCGCGGCCGGCGAAGGGCATGAAGCTCAGCCTTTGCATGATCGTCCGCGATGAGGAGGAGATGCTTCCGCGTTGCCTGGAGGCGGTGGCGCTCAGTCGTCGATGAGATCGTGATCGTCGACACCGGCTCCAAGGACCGCACGATCGAGATCGCCGGTTCGTTCGGCGCGCGCGTGATCGAGCGCGAATGGACCGGCTCGTTCGCGGATGCGCGCAACGCCTCGTTCGATCATGCGACCGGCGATTGGCTGCTCTATCTCGACGCGGACGAGGTCCTGGTCGCGCAGGACGCAGAGCGGCTGCGCGGATTGACCTCGCAGACGTGGCGCGATGCGTTCTACCTGGTCGAGACCAACTTCACCGGCCACGAGGAGGCCGGCACCGCGGTCACGCACAGCGCGATGCGGATGTTCCGGAACCGTCCCGAATACCGTTTCAGCGGGACGCCTGCACGAGCAGATCGCGCAGAACCTGCCGGCGTACCTACCCGAGCGCATCCACCAGAGCACGTCCGGGTCGAGCACTACGGCTACCTCGGCAGCGTGCGCGACGCGAAGGAGAAGTCGCGCCGCAACATCGAATTGCTGCTGGCGCAGAAGGCGGAGAGCGCGCCGACGCCGTTCCTGCACTTCAACCTCGGTTCCGAGTACTTCGCCGCTGAGGACCCCGCCGCAGCGCTGGCCGAGTTCGAGCAGGCGTGGGCGATGATCGCGGCCGAGGGCCCCGACGGCCAGCACGAATTCACCCCGTCACTGCTCGTCCGCCTGGTGAAGGCGCTGCGTGTCTGCGATCGCCCGCAGGATGCGATCGAGATGGCGCGGGTCGGGCTTGAGATGTTCCCCGGCTTCACCGACCTCGTCTATGAGCAGGCGATCGCGTCACTGAGCTGCGAGCGTGAGGACGATGCGATCGAATACTTCGAGCGCTGCCTGGCGCTCGGCGACGCCCCGACCGGGTACACGGCGGTCGTCGGCTGCGGTACCTACCTGCCGCGCATCTCGCTGGCGGAGCTGCACCTGGGCAAGGGCGAGATCGAATCAGCCCTTGAACTGCTGCGGACGTGCGCCGAAACCGACCCGGGCTTCTTCGGACTGATCCTCCCCTATGCGTCGGCGCTGCTGCGCGCCGGCGAGAGCGGGGCGCAGGTCGTCACTGAGATCGAGCAGCGGATCCCGCAGTTGACCGGGACGGGGCGCTTCATGCTCGGCACGGCACTGTTCGAGGCGGGTGCCGCACAGGACGCCGAGCAGCAGTTCAGGCTTGTGCTCGAGGGCCATCCACACAGTGCGCGCGCGCGAGCGGCATTGAGCGAGGCGCTGCTACGCCAACGCCTCTACGAACAGGCCGCCAGCGAGGCGGCCGAGATGGACGAGGAGGATCCGCTCGCGGTCGTCGCCTCGCGTAGCGAGTTGTTCGGCCGGATCGCGGGCGGAGATCTCGATCGCGCGCAGCAGGCGCTCGAACGGGCCGCGCGGGTCGGGATGCCGTCCGCCGAGCTTGCTGTGTTCCGTGGCTGGCTGGGTTTGCGCACAGGCCGACCGAGCACGCAGAGCTTGCCCCCTGCAGCCTGGCCGCTGCTGGAGGTGGTGCTCGAAGCGCTGTTGCGCGTTCAGGACTTCGAGAACTTCGAAGCAGTCGCGCCGCTGGTCGGCGCAGGCGAGCTGCCGGTCCGCGAGCAGCGGGAGCTGCTCGGTCGTGTCTATCTTCGACGCGGCTTCCTGCGGTCCGCGGCCCGGGAGTGGATGGCCGTCGTCAACGATCGACCCGACGCCCGTGCGCTGCTCGGACTCGCGCAGGTGGCGATCGCGAACAGACAACCGGAGGCGGCGCGAACGTTCGCCGCCAACGCACTTGCGCTTGACCCCGGGTGCGCTGCAGCGGCAGCGATCCTCGACGCGCAGCTTCCTGAGGCGGTCGCGCTGGCATCGTGAGCGATGCCATCAGCGGGCCACTTCTGCTCGCACCGCGCTCGTCGCACGCATAACAATTGGCCAAGAGCGCTCAAGATCTGCGCCAGAACTACGATTATGGTTACTAGACCGGCACGAACGAGCCCGGCGGCCATCGACGATGGCCGTTCCGAAGGAGATTTGGTCGATGAGCTTTGACATCGGTGCAGTGGATCAGACGCAGAGCACACCCGCTCCAACGAGTGCCACCACCAGCGCGCTGCAGGCACAGGATGTGTCTGCAGTGGAAGCCGGCCACGACGAGGCGGTAGCCGTGGAAACATTCCCATCAACACCTCCACCCGAGCTGAGCGACGCGATCGCCACCGCGGCGCAGTCCTACGACAACCTTGAAGCGGGTGGCCGCCGCCTTCACTTCGCGGTCGATCCCCCGACCGGACGGCTGTCGATCGAGGTCCACGACCTCTCAGGAAACGTTCTGAGCACGGCGACGCCGAGCCAGGTGCTCGACATCGCCGACGGAGGCGAGCTCTCGAGCTAAGTGCACCCACCGACAAGGAAGTCGCAAAGATGTCCACCACACAGATCGGGACGTCCTCCGGGACGCTCACGAACAGCGGCACCGCTCTGCAGATCACGGGCCTCGCGTCCGGACTGAACACGAACGAGATCGTCCAGGCCGAACTGGCCGAGGACGAGATGCCGATCACGAACATGCAGGCTCAGGTGAGCGGTCTGCAGACGATGAACAACACGCTCAGCTCGATCCAGTCGTCACTTCAGACGGTCGCGCTGGACGCGCAGTCGCTCGCCGACCCGACGCTTTTCAACCCGACGCAGTCGGTCGCCTCCAGCGATCCGAGTCTCGTCACCGCGACCTCGACCTCCGGGATCGGCGGTGTCATCGGTGGGACCGCCGTCACCGTCAGCCAGCTGGCCAGCGCCGCCCAGCGCACGTTCACGTTCACAAGCCCGTCATCGGCCGACACGATCACGATCGACGGCCAGCAGGTCAGCCTCAGCGCCGGCGATACCAGCCAGGACCTGGCGGACTCGATCAACGACGACAGCAGCATCGATGTCTGGGCGTCGGCGACGAGCGACGGCCAGATCGTGCTGTCTAGCCGCACCACGGGAGACAATGGGCCCGACTTCATCCAGGTATCCGATCCGGGCGGCGCGCTCGTTGAACAGACCGCGCTGGCCGAGAACGGCCAGGATGCGCTTTACACGCTCAACGGCGTCGCCGGCTCCTCCGCGTCCGACACCGTGGCGGGTGCGATCCCGGGTGTGACCCTGACCCTCAACGGTGTCACCGGCGCCGGCGATCCGGTCACCGTCAGCGTCCAACCGCCGGCCGCGAACGTGCAGCAGATCGAAGCGGCCGTCAACCAGTTCGTGCAGGACTACAACTCGGCCGTCGGCTCGATCGAATCGGCCGTCAACACCCAGCCGACCAACAGCTCGAGCGGCGGCACCTACAACCAGGACGCGGGATCGCTGTTCGGCGACAACGAGCTCCAGGATCTGCTCAGCAACATGCGCACCACGATGTACACGCCCGGGGCCGGGCTGCCCACTGGACTTGCAGCGCTCAGCGACATCGGGATCAGCACGGGCTCCTCGACCGGAGTGATCCAGCAGAGCTCGGTCGATGGACAGCTGACGGTCGACACGTCGCAGTTGACGGCGGCGATCGAGAGCAACCCGAGCGGCGTCCAGCAGGTCCTGCAGCAGTGGTCGCAGAGCTTCTACAACGTCGTCAACGACGAGTCCGGCCCGGGCGGCTCACTGGACGCCAGGATCAGCGGCGACAGCGCCGAGGTGACGACGCTGAACGGCCAGATCTCAGCGATGCAGGTCCTCTACGCCCAGCAGCAGCAGGACATGGAGGAGCAGTGGGCGACGGTCGAGGCGACGCTCTCGCAGCTTCAATCGCAGAGTTCGGCATTCACCTCGTCGGTCAACGCGAGCACTTCCTCCTCGTCGTCTTCATCAGGCTGAGAAAGCCGCCCCGCGGGCGCTCAAACTCGCCCGGTCTCGGCCGATCACCTGAGCAGAGCCAATGGCAACCCAGTTCGCCTCATCGCGCAGCGCCTATCGGCGCAGCGCCGTTCTCACCGCCTCGCAGGGGCAATTGGTCGTGATGCTTTACGACGGCGCGCACCGCTTCCTGTGCCAGGCCTCGATCGCGATGGCCGCGCGCGACGTCGCCGATGCGCACCGCAAACTGCGCCGGGCCGAGGCGATCATCCACCATCTGCGCAACACCCTTGACCATGAACAGGGCGGCGAGGTTGCGTTCCGTCTGGACCGCATCTACATGTTCTGCCTACGCCATCTGAATGAAGCCCGCGTCAAGCGTGATCCGCAACGGGTCGAACAGGTCGACGCGCTGCTGCTCGAGCTACGCGCGTCGTGGTCGAAGATCGTTCGCTCGTGAGCATCGCCGAGACGCAGCCCTATGAGCAGCTGGTCGCAATGATCGAGCGCGAACTGGAGCTCGTCAGCCAGGGTCGATTCAAGGAGCTTGACCAGGCGGTGGCGCGACGCGGTGAACTGCTCGCCACACTCGGTTCCGACCCGCCGGAGAGCGCCAGGGCGACCTTCGAGCGAGCCAGACTGCTGCACGAACGGGTTGTGATCGACACGATGCGCGCTCGCGAGAGCATCGAACAGTCGCTGGGACGTCTGCGCTCGGTCCGTCGCGCCGCGCGGGTCTACCGTCCGCCGCGCCCACATCGGTATTCGACCTCCGCGTAGAGCCTTTGCCCGAGATCGCTCGCTTCGCCTTAAAGTCCGAAGCTCCGCTGCCGATTCGTCCACTATGCGGCTCGTAGCAACGCATAGAGCAGCAGACGGCTCCGAACTAGGCCGAGATGTGCTCACCGGGCGCGCAGACGGAGCTCCGCTGCTGCGTTCAGGAGTGAGGATCACGGAGCGCTACCGGAGCCTGCTGATGAATGCCGGCGTGGCGGCGATCTACGTCGAGGATGCCGAGAGCGAGGGCATCATCGTCGAGCCGATCGTCGACGACGCCACGCGCGAGGTGGCGACGAAGGCGGTCGCCAGCGTCTACCGGAGCGCCAAGGATGCGTTCGCCACCGGCAAGCCGCTGGCACCGGAGGCGATCGCCGCACTCGAGGACATCGTCACGCGCATCCTCAGCCAGATCGATACGGCAGCCGGAGTGGCGTTGGCGCTCGCGGACCTGGCGACGGCGGACGCGTACACCTTCCAGCATTCGATCGACGTGACCGGCACCGGACTGGCGATCGGACAGCGTTACTTCCGCAAGTACGGCTGGGTCGACTACACGGGAACGCGTCATTTCTCCCAGATCGACGAACGGCTCACGAGCCTCGGGCTGGGACTGCTGCTGCACGACATCGGAAAGCTGGTCGTGCCGATCAGCATCCTCAACAAACCCGGCAAGCTGACACCCAAGGAGTGGGAGCTGATGAAGACCCACCCGCGGGCCGGCGTCGACCTGCTGGCCGGCGGCAACTGGAACCCGCTCGTCAAGGCGGTCGTGCTGCGCCATCATGAACGCTGGGACGGGAGCGGCTACCCCGACGGCAAGTCCGGCGAGGAGATCCACCAGATGGCTCGGGTCGCCGCGGTTGCAGATGTGTTCGACGCCGTCACCGGGGACCGCGTCTACGCGCGAGCCCGCCCCACCCATGAGGGGGTGCGCGTCATCACCGAGGGATCCGACACGCTGTTTGACCCAGAGGTCGTCGACACGTTCAGCATGATCGTCGCGCCGTACCCGCCGGGGTCGCCGATCGAGTTGACCGACGGTCGCTCCGGCGTCGTCGTCAGTTGCCCTGAGGGGATGCTCGACCGCCCGGTGGTGAGGATCCTTTGCGAGGGCAGTGACCCATACGAGATCTCCCTGGCCGAGGACCCGAGCGTGCAGATCGTCGGCTGGGAGGAGGCCGCGGTTCCGGCCGCAGCAGCCTGAGTCTGAACAAGTGCACTAAAGATCGGCTCGCAGAGGTCGATCAACTGAGGGACCCGAGGGAAACGGGTTCGGTGAATGCCCAGGGAGGGCAGAAGCGAGAGCTTCCACATGTCCTTCCTCGATATCACCCAACAAGCCCTGGAAGCAGCAATGAGCGGCTCGATGCAGCGCCAGACGTTGCTCACCGGCAACCTCGCCAACGCCGATACGCCCGGCTACCAGCCCCAGGACGTCAACTTTCAGCAGACGCTCGCCAGCGCGCTGCAGCAGGGACAGCCGCTCGGTCAGCTCAGCTTCCAGCCCTACACCGCGCCGCAGGTCGAGGGTCCCGACGGCAACGGCGTCGACGCGGATCAGACGAACGCCGAGATCGCCGAGAACGGGATGCTCTACCAGGAGCTGACCGATGTGGCGGCCGCGCGCGACCAGATGTATCAGACCGCGATCAGCACCACCGGACCATGAGCTTCTTCGACGCAATGAACATCGCCGCCAGCGGCCTGACGGCGGAACGCACGCGGATGGACGTCACGTCGGAGAACCTCGCCAACGCCGAGACGACCGTCGGGCCCAACGGCGGCCCCTACCAGCGTCAGGAGGTCGTTCTGCAATCGGTCGGTGGAAACTTCGGAACGACGCTCGCGAGCGCGCTCGGCTCACAGTCGGCACCGGCCGGTGGCGTCGAGGTGGCCGGAATCGCCACCGACCCGTCTCCTGACCAGCTCGTCTACGACCCGGGGAACCCCGAGGCGAACAAGCAGGGGTACGTGAAGATGCCGAACGTCCAGCCGGTCTCCGAGATGGTCGACCTGATCGACGAGTCGAACTCATATCAGTCCGACGTCACGGCGATGCAGACGGCCAAGACGATGTACAGCGCAACGCTCGACCTCCTCAAGTGATCCCGGTCCTCGGCATCGGACCACTCGGCGCAGGCGAATGGAGCGTCTCGGGGGTCGGTGGTCTCGGCGCCGCCGCGTCGAGCGCCACGGGTCAGGCGTCAGGCGCCACCGGCAGCTTCGGCGACGCGCTGAGCAACGCCGTCGGCGCTCTTGAGAACTCGCAGGCGTCCGCATCGACCGCCTCCCAGGAACTGGCGACCGGCCAGCTCAGCGACCCGACGACCGCGATCACAGCCGTCGAGAACGCATCACTGACGCTCGACTTTGCGGCGCAGGTGCGAAACCAGCTCGACTCGGCCGCCCAGACGCTGTTCTCGACCCAGCTCTAACGCAAACCAAACCCCTCACCCTCGATGAACCTGACCCAGATCACCTCGAAGCTCACCCCCCGCGGCTGGCTGATGGTCGGCGGCTCGGTGGCCGCGACGCTCGCCTTCCTGTACCTGCTGGTGACGATGGCATCCGCCCCCAGCTACACGACTCTGCTGGCCGGGGTCAACCCGGCGCAGACGAGCAAGATCACCAGCGCCCTGTCGACCGCCGGCGTCTCATACGAGCTGCAGAATGGAGGCACCGCGATCGCCGTCGAGAGCGGGCAGGTATCCCAGGCCCGCGTCGCATTGGCCGGCGCCGGCCTGCTCGGCAGCTCCACCCAGCCCCTGTCGCTGATCAGCAACCAGAGCCTTGGCGAGAGCACCCAGGAGGCGAACGAGGTCTACCAGGCGGCGCTCGAGCAGCAGCTCGACGACACGATCGAGAACATCCAGGGCGTGACGACCGCCTCGGTGCAGATCGTCCTGCCGGACCCGACCAACGATCTGTTCAGCTCAACCGCGGCGGCAGCCTCCGCTTCCGTCAACCTGATCGACTCGCCGTCGTTCAATCCGGGGGCGGCGCAGGGGATCGCCGACACCGTCGCCGGTGCGGTCCCGGGGTTGACGGCCGCCAACGTGAAGATCGTCGACCAGACCGGGAGCGTGATCTGGCCAAGTGGCTCCGGTGCCAACACCGGCGGGCTGCTTTCCAAGCAGGCTGCGGAGAACGCATACGACAGCAGCATGGAGGCGAAGGTCGGCGCGCTGCTGGCCGGCACGATCGGCGTCGGCAAGTCGCAGGTCGTGGTCAGCTCTGATTTGAACACGGACCAGACAAACTCGCAGTCCCTGGTCTATTCGGGCAAGCCGATCCCGCTCACGACCAACAGCACCAAGGAGACGCTGGTCAGCAAGGGAGGCGGCAGCTCCCCGACGACGGCGGGTGTCACCGGCACGGTCAGCAGCGGCGGGAGCGGACCGTCGAACTACAAGAACAACACCGAGCAGACGACCTACGGCGTCGACAAGACCGTCACGCAGTCAAACGTCTCCGCCGGCCAGATCAACAGCCAGAGCGTCTCGGTGCTGATCAACAAGACCGTGCCGGCGGCAGAGATCCCGCTGCTGAAGTCGGCGATATCGGCGGCCGTCGGACTGAACACCAAGCGAGGTGACACGATCTCGGTCAGCCAGGTTGCGTTCGCGCCGGCTCCGGCGCTGCCGACGCCCGCTGCGACGACCACGATGATCGGCTACGCGAAGTACGCGCTCGTCGGCATCGGCGCTGTGGTCTTCCTGTTCTTCATGTCACGGATGCTGCGCAAGCGTGAGCGCGAGGGCTTCGCCGGGCAGCCGACCTGGCTGCGCGAGCTCGAGGCGCCCCGCCCGCTCGCAGCGGTCGAGGCCGAGCAGCTCACCGAGACGACTCGGATCATGCAGCTCCGCAGCCCCGTCAACGTCGCCAAACAGCAGGTCGAGGATCTCGTCGAGCGCGACCCCGACCGCGTCGCATCGCAGGTCCGAGCCTGGATGGCCGAGGACTAGCCTCAGATGGCGGTCGAGCTATACCAGCAACCGGGTGGCAGCCCGGCGACGCCGGCGGCGCCCGGCTCTCCGGGTACTCACGCCGCCGCTCGCGTGAAGGGTCGCAAGAAGGCGGCGGTCCTGCTGGTGACCCTCGGCCCGGAACGGGCAGCCGAGGTCTTCAAGCACCTCCAATTCGACGAGATCGAGTCGCTCTCGCTGGAGATGGCCAAGCTCCACCAGGTGGATCCGACCGTCACCTCGACCGTCCTGGAGGAGCTGGCCGCGACCGTGCAGGCATACGACTCGATGTCGGCCGGCGGGGTCGACTATGCGCGCGAGGTGCTCGAACGTGCGATCGGCCCGGACCGAGCCGCGGAGATCATCGGCCGGCTGGCGACCGTGATCGAGATGCGCCCGTTCGAGTTTCTCCGTCGAACGCCGCCCGAGCAGATCGTCACGTTCCTGCGTAACGAGGCGCCCCAGACCGTTGCGCTGGTCGTCGCCAACCTGCACACGGTGCTGGCCGCACAGGTGCTCTCGCACCTGCCTGAGACCGAGCAGGCCGACATCGCGATGCGGATCGCGCGGATGGGCGAAACCAGCCCGGACGTGGTCAAGAAGGTGGAAGAGGTGATGAAGCAGAAGCTCGCCTCGATCGTCCAGCAGGACTATTCGATCGCCGGCGGGATCAAGTCGCTCGCCGAGATCCTCAACCACGCCGACCGGCCGACGGAGCGCAACGTCCTCGATTCGCTGACAGAGGCCGATGAGGAGCTTGCGGCTGAGGTGCGACGCCTCCTGTTCGTGTTCGAGGACATCATCAAGCTCGACGACCGCTCGATCCAGCTGGTCCTGCGCGAGACCGATCAGAAGGACCTGGCGCTGGCACTCCGCGGCGTCAGCACCGAGGTCAGGGAGCGAATCCTTCAGAACATGTCAGAACGCGGCGCCCAGATGCTGCTTGAGGAGATGGAGTACCAGCCGCCGCAGCGCAAGCGCGTGGTCGAAGAGGCTCAGGGTCGGATCGTCGCGGTCGTGCGCCGGCTCGAGGAGGCCGGCGCCGTTGTCCTCTCACGCGGCGAATCCGATGTCGTCTTCTGAACCCGCCTCCACCGAGGCTGCCCCCCGGATCTCCGCCTACTCGTTCCAGCAGCTCGAGAGCCCGGCGAACCTCGGTGGCGGCATGGCCGACCTCCTGTCAGCCGCGTGGGAGGAGGCCGAGCAGGTCCGCGCCCAGGCGCGAGCCGCAGGCGAGGCCGAGGGCCGTGCCGAGGGTCTGCGTGCCGCGGCCGCCGAGGCAGAGCCGGCACTCGCGGCGCTCGCGCAGGCCGTGAGGTCGTTCGAACAGTTGCGGGCGGGCCTTGTTGAGACACTCGAAAGTGAAGCGGCAGAGCTGGCACTCAGGATCGCCGAGCAGATCATCGCCGGCGCACTCGAGGTGCAGCCCGAACGGATCATCGACATCACACGCGGCGCGCTGCGACGTCTCGCCGATCGCCACCGGGTCACGGTCCTCGTAAACCCGGCTGACATCGAGCTGATCGCGGAGTCTGTCGAGCGGCTGCAGGCCGAGCTCGGCGGGATCGAACATCTCGACGTCCACGCCGAACGGCGGATCGACCGCGGCGGCGCAATCGTGCGGACCGAGTCCGGCGAGGTCGACACGACCGTCTCAGCACAGCTGCAGAGCGCCCGCGAGATCGTCGCCGCCGCGATCCGCGGCGATCAGGACGCCTCGAACGAGAACGGCGATGACGCCTAGCGCGTCGAGCACCGGCGCGCTGCTGCGCGCGAGCGCCGCGATCACGATCAGCGACCTCGCCCGCCGGCGAGGACGTGTCGGTGACCTGATCGGCCTGATCATCGAGGTGACCGGACTCGAGGCCGAGATCGGCGAGCTGTGTCTCCTTGGCGAAGGCCGTCGCCAGCCGCAGGTCCCCACCGAGGTAGTGGGCTTCCGCGGCGGCCGAACGCTGCTGATGCCGCTCGGCGAGCTCGGCGGGATCGGGCCGGGCACGCCGGTCACGGCGACCGGGGCGCCGTTCCGGGTCGCCGTCGGGCAGGAGCTGCTGGGACGCGTGATCGACGGGCTCGGCGTACCACTTGACGGCCTCGGCGAGCTGGACGCGAACGAATGGCGCTCGACGATGGCGTCGCCTCCGGACGCGTTCTCCCGGCCACGGATCCGGGAACGCGTCGGGCTCGGTGTACGGGCGCTCGACACGCTCGTGCCGTGTGGGCGCGGTCAGCGTCTGGGGATCTTCGCCGGGTCGGGCGTCGGCAAGTCGTCGCTGCTCGGCATGATCGCCCGCTCGACGACCGCCGACGTGAACGTGATCGCGCTGGTCGGCGAGCGCGGACGCGAGGTGCGGGAGTTCATCGAACGTGACCTCGGCGACGCACTGAACCGATCAGTCGTCGTCGTCGCGACCTCCGACCAGCCGGCGCTCGTCCGGATCAGAGCTGCCTTCACGGCGACGGCGATCGCCGAATACTTCCGTGGCCGCGGCGCCCACGTGATGCTGATGATGGACTCGGTGACGCGCTTCGCGATGGCCCAGCGCGAGGTCGGGCTGGCGATCGGTGAGCCGCCCGCGACGCGGGGCTACACCCCGAGCGTGTTCGCGCTGCTGCCGCGGCTGCTTGAACGCGCCGGCACCAGCCCGGAGGGCTCGATCACCGGCCTCTACACCGTGCTCGTCGACGGCGACGACATGAACGAGCCGATCGCCGACGCGGTCCGCTCGATCCTCGACGGCCACGTCGTGCTCACGCGCGCACTGGCTCATGCCGGCCACTACCCCTCGATCGATGTTCTGCAGAGCGTCTCACGCCTGATCGGCGAGGTGGTCGACCCCGATGTCCAGGCGGCCGGGCAACGCCTGCGCTCGGCGCTGGCGGCCTACCGCGAGAAGGAGGACCTGATCTCGATCGGCGCCTACCAGCGCGGGACCGACCAGTTGGTCGACAGCGCGATCGCGCTGCGGGGAGAGATCGAGGGGTTCCTTCGTCAGGCGGTCGACGAGCAGTCGACCACCGGCGATGCCGACGAGCAGCTGCTGGCGATCGCCGCAGAACTCGACGGCGAGGGACCGCAGGGATTGCACGCGATCCACGAGGGCGGGCCCGTCGCGGCCGGGACCGCCGCCGTGTCACAGCCGACACCGTCCGTGCACCCCGCGGGCGCACCGCCGGCGATCCCGGCGCTGAGCCTGGCGAATTGATCGAAGTGCCTGCTCAGTTCCGATGCACGACTTCAGAAACCAGCAGCAACTGCCGACTAACCAGAGCATGATCGGTCCCTCGTTCAGATTTCGGCTGGAACGGATCCGCGCGCTTCGGGAACGTCGCGAGGAGGAGGCCAAGCTTCAGCTCGCCGGCGCGATGGCCCGTCGTAACGAGTGCGAGCAGGCCCTCACGAGCGCGGCCCAGCAGGTACAGAGCGCGCGCAGCGCCCAGCTTCCGACCGGTCCCAGCAGTGCCGACGATCTCGTCAGCCGTCAGGCCTATCTGGAGCGGGTCGAGTCGGTGCACCGCGCCACGCTCAGCCAGCTTCAGCACCACGAACAGAACGTGGCCGGACACCGGGATGCGCTCACCGAGGCAGCCCGTGACCGTCAGGCGCTGGAGCGGCTCAAGGCGAACCGCCTGGCCGACCACCAGCGTGAGGCCGCGCGGCAGGATGCAGCTGCGCTGGATGAGATCGCGATCAACGGATTCCGACGGAGGGCCGTTGCATGAGCGCTTTGCTCTCACCCCCCTCCCCGGTCACCCCTGCGCCCGGCGGAGCCCCACCGGGCTCCGGGCCACCTGGAGCGGCCAGCGCTCCCACCGGCCCGCCGTTCGTGAGCGTGCTGGACGATCAAGTGGCCCGGACCGCAGTTGCGGAAGGCCAGAAGGGAACCGGCAAGAAGTCCGGTCCCAGCGACACGAGCAGCTCGCCGCGATCGGCGAGATCCGGCACTGGCAGGGCGAGCACCACCGCAGGCTCGACGAGTGCGGCGGCGAGCGCTTCGACGAGCGCTTCGACGATCGCGGCGACGCCCGCACCGGCGTTCGCGCCCGCTGCGGCAGCCGCCACCACCGACAGCGCTGGTCAACAGGTGGCCGCTGACCCCGGGACGCAGACGTCCGCGAGCGGGGCCGGCGAAGCAGCATCCCGCGACCTGAGCTCTGGCGATCAGAACGCCGCCCTCGCGGTCTCGCAACCGGGAACCAGCGCGACCGCCGCAGCAGGACCGGCCGTGGCCGGCGCGACCGGAGCGGCAATGGCCGGCGCGACCGGAGCGGCAGTGGCCACTGGCGCTGCAGGCGCGGTGACGAGTACCGGCGCGAGCGCCCGCTCGGAGCTGCAGACCGCCGCGTCAACGACACAGATCGCGACCGGCCGCCCCCCCGCCGCGGCAACGAACGCTGCCCAGAGCTCCACTCCGGCGAGCCAACCCCAGGGCGATCCCGGCACCCCCCCATCCCCCGCTGCGACCGTGCTCGCACCCGCCGGTGCGAGCGCCGCGGTGAGCACACCGTCCACAGTCGCCGCTCAGGTCGCGACTCCGGCCGCGATCGGCGCGCAGACGGCTGCACCCGCCGCCGCCGGCTCGGCGACCGCACCAGCCCTCGCCAGTGACTCGACGAGCGCATCAGCCGCCCGCCAGGCTCCCACAACCCCGGGGGCCGCGACGGGCGTGCCGGGGACTCCGCAGACGGCGACGGGCACCCACGCGACTGCACCGGCGACGGCTTCCACCGGTGCACCGATCACCACCGGCGCAACAGCATCCACGCCGACCACGGCCGGCGCGTCGACGCCAGCCCCCACGGCACCAACGGTCACCACGGCGGCTGCCTCGCCACAAACCGCGCCGCCGACACAATCAACGGCCACCGCCCCGGCGCATGGTGCGCCGCTCAGCAGCGATTCAAACCAGAACGGCGCGTCACCAGGAGGCTCACGTTCGAGCACCACCGCCGACGGCGGCTCAGCCCAGTTGCCGACCGCGCATCCCGAGACGGCCGGCACCCAGACCTCGGCGAGCACCACACCTGTTCCAGAGACCGAACCCAGCGCCACGACGGTCGCCGGCACGCCCGGCTCGAACGCAGACGCCACGCAGGCCAGCGCCGCGGGTGGCGCTCCGGCCCCGGTCGAAGCCCAAGCGCAGGCCCAGGCACAGGCGCTCGGCGCAGCTCTCGGCAGCAGCGCGGTGGCTCCCGCCACGCCGAGTGCGCCGATCGTGGACGCGCCCGCCGCGAGCGCACCAAGGCAATTGGTCGATCTGCAGGACGCCGTCGACGCAGTCCGCGTGAACGTCACGATGGCCGTGCGGCAGGGCGCCTCGGCGGCGCAGATCTCGCTTTCGCCCGCGTCGCTCGGAACGATCAGGATCTCTCTGTCGCAGACATCCGACGGGCTCGTGGCCCGCGTCGTTGCCGATCACCCCGAGGCGGCTCGCACGCTGCTCGAGAGCAGCGGCGAACTGCGAAGCTCGCTGCAGTCCAATGGGCTGAACCTGGTCCGCCTTGAGATCACGTCCTCGGGACAGCAGGGCGCGCAGCCGGGCGCTTCGGATCAGGCGGCGCCGGGACGAGGCTCGACCGGCGGCCAGAGCCCCACAGATTCCGCAGACGACGAGGAGTCCGGCGCCGGCCCGGACGTGAACGCGAGCCCGATGCCGTCCGGCAACGGCCTTCTGGTCGACGTATTGGCATGAGAGCAGGAAGGAGCAGCACAACACGATGAGCACCTCAGTACCCCCAGTCAGCACCAACTCAGCCGGCGAACCGATCACGGGAACCTCCGGCACGACGATCAGCGACGGAAGCAACTCGCTGTTGGGCACCAACGGCTTCCTGAACCTGATGATGGTGCAGCTCACCCACCAGAATCCCTCGCAGCCGACCGACCCCACCCAATACCTCTCAGAACTCGCACAGTTCACCTCGGTCGAGCAGGAGACGAACACGGCGCAGTCAACCGCACAGTCGGCTTCGGCCGAGGCGGTGTCTGCGGCGGTCGGCCTGATCGGTCACTCCGTCAACTACACCAACCACGAGCACCGGCGCGACGGTCACCGGGTCGGTCCAGAGTGTCCAGATCGGCTCCAGCGGCCCGACCCTGACGGTCAGCGGTGTCGCCGGGATCGCGCCCTCGACCGTGACGCAGGTGTCGTGAGCTCGATCGTTCCCAATCCCGCGCTGCTGCCGCCCGGGGCCGTCGGCTCGCCGACGCCCCCGCCGGGATCCGCGGGGCGTGCAGCGGCACCGGCCGGCACCGGCCCTTCATTCGCCTCGGTCCTCGCTGAGCAGACCGGCTCCGCGCTCGCACCGAAGTTCTCAAAGCATGCGCTCGATCGGCTCTCGCAGCGAGGGATCGAGCTCAACGGCCAGACGCTGTCGCGGCTGACCGACGGTATCCAGCGCGCAGCCGGAAAGGGCTCGCGCAACTCAGTCGTGTTCGTTGACGGGACCGCTTTCGTGGCCTCCGTCCAGCACAACACCGTCATCACGGCGGTTACCCCAGAGCACATGCGTCAGCAGGTGTTCACCAACATCGACAGTGCCGTGATCGCATGAAGCGAGCGGCTGAACGCAACCGCGGCTGGACCTCTGTGAGGAGGCCGCATCAAGGAGTGATGTACAGATGATGCCCGCAATGTACGCCGCGATCAGCGGCCTCGATGCGCACCAGGGCCTGCTCGACGTGACGGCCAACAACCTCGCCAACATCGACACGATCGGCTACAAGGCACAGCGGATGACGTTCGTCAATTCGCTGTCGGAGCTGATGGCCGGTGGCGCCGGCCAGACGAGCACGAACGGCGGCACCAACCCCGAGCAGATCGGCCTCGGTGTCCAGATCGGCTCGATCGACAACATCATGAGCGCCGGCCTCGCTGGAGGCCACCGGCAACACGCTCGACGTCGCGATCCAGGGCAACGGCTTCCTGGTCGTCGGCCAGGGCAGCCCCGCAGCCGGCCCGCCGCCGGCGACGACGCCGTATCAGTTCACGCGCGCCGGCAACCTGACGACCGACTCTCAGGGCTATCTGACGACCCCGGACGGTCAGTACGTGATGGGCTACGCCGCGGTCGAGAACGGAACGCCCCCGAACCAGACCTACGCCGTAGAGAACCCGCTGCCGACAAACCCCGACTCGTTCATCCAGATCCCGCCGGGATCGACGAACGTCGCGATCGGTCAGGACGGCTCGGTCACCTACACGGACGAGAATTCGGCCAACCCCACGTACGGCACAACGGTGACCGCCGGGTATATCTCACTCGCGTCGTTCCCCAACCAGGCCGGCCTGACCCGGCTCGCCGGATCGAACTGGACGACCTCCCCGAACTCCGGCCCGGCCACGTTCGGCACGCCGTCCAACGGCTCCTTCTCCAACAGCCAGCTGATCTCCGGCGAGCTGGAGCAGTCCAACGTCGACATGGGGACCGAGTTCACCAACATGATCGAGGCCGAGCGTGGCTACCAGGCCAACTCAAGCGTGATCAGCACAGCGGATCAGATGATGCAGACCGTCGTGCAGATGGCTCAGGGCTAGTCGCGGCCTGAGAAGCGGATCGGAGGGGCGGCGATCGAGGGACGCCGCCCCTCTTCCGCATCTTTAGCTGCTACAAAGAAATCGAGCGCGCATGATCACTCTGCACCGACTCGGCCACGCTGCCGAGCCTTTCCATCTGAACCCAGATCTGATCGTCACCGTGGAGGCGAACCCCGACACGGTCGTGACCCTGACCACGGGCACCAAGATCGTCGTCGCCGAGCCGCCGGAACGCGTGATCGAAGAGATCCGTGAATACCGGGTGGCCGTGCTGTCGGGTGCGCTCAACCAGCGCAGATCAGACGCGAGCGCCCCGCATGGGGTCTTCGCTCGCCGCGCGGCACAGGGGATCCTGGTGTCGGTCGAGGGTGGTGCCGGGAGCGACGCCGCCGAGCGACGAGGGCCCCGCCGAAGACCAGCCGTAGCGGCTCGGGGCGCACCTGCAAAGCGCCCCGCGCACAGGTCAACTGAAGGTTTCCGCGACTGAGCCGATCATGGGCCTATGAAGCCCGCTACCGGCATCGGCATCGGTCTGGCCGTATTCGGCATCTTGATGAGCGCGATGATGGAGGGCACCAGCCCTGCTGCGTTCATCGACATCCCGGCGTTGCTGATCATCATCGCCGGCACCGGCGGCGTCACGCTCGCGAGTGTCGGCATGGAATCGATGAAGCGGATTCCCAGCCTTTACAAGCGGGTCCTGAACGCGGAGCCCCCCGATGTCAGCGGCCAGGTGACGCTGCTCGTTTCGCTGGCCGAGCAGGCTCGCCGCGAGGGGCTGCTGGCGCTTGACCAGCAGGTCAACGAGATCGACGACGAGTTCACGAGGAAGGGCCTGCAGCTGGTCGTCGACGGGATCGACCCGGATCTCGTCCGGGAGGTGCTCGAAGCCGAGATCGACGGCATGACCGCCCGCCACCATGCGGGCGCGGCGCCGTTTGAGAAGGCGGGTGGCTTCGCTCCGACGATGGGGATCATCGGCACCGTCATGGGGCTGGTGCACGTGCTCCAGAACCTCGCCGCACCCTCGACGCTGGGCCCAGCGATCTCCGGCGCCTTCATCGCCACCCTGCTCGGCGTCGGCAGCGCCAACGTCATCTACCTGCCGATCGCCAACCGGCTCAAGGCGCTCTCCGCAGAGGAAGCCGAGCTGCGGATGCTCACGCTCGACGGCATCCTGGCCGTCCAGGCCGGCGACAACCCGCGGGTTGTCGCCGAGAAGCTCAACTCCTACGTCGCGCCGACCGAGCGCGGCGGTGAGAAGGAGGGCAACGTCGCGCAGATGCCCGAACGCCAGGCGGAGGCCGCATGATCCCCGGGGAGGGCAGCTAGATGTCAGCTCGCGCGGGACGGCGCGGCGCCAACGCGGCCGGACACGAGAACGAGGAACGCTGGCTGCTGACCTACGCGGACATGATCACGCTGCTGATGGCGCTGTTCATGGTGCTGTTCTCGATCTCGTCGGTCAACATCTCCAAGTACATAACGCTGCAGGAGTCGCTGAAGGCGGCGTTCTCGGGTTCGATCCTGCCGGGCGGGCGCGCGATCCTTCAATCCGGGTCGGAATCGACCTCGGCCCACAGCCCGGCGACGGCCCCGGTCCCGGCGATCGTGCCGCTGACCCCCGACGTCCCCAGACCCAACGACCAGGGGACCAACCAGTTCTATGCCGCGGTCAAGGCGGCACAGCAGGCAACGCACGGCACCGTGAACTTCACCCCCGCGCAGCTCGCCGCGGCGATGTCCGAAGCGCAGGCTGCCTCCGCAGAGCAGTACAGCTTCCAGGCACTGCAGTACCGCCTCGATCAGTTCGCCAAGGCACACGGCTTCGCCAGTGAGGTCAGCACCTCGATCGAGCGCCGTGGCCTGGTCGTCACGGTGCTGACCGACAAGCTCCTGTTCAACTCCGGCAGCGCGACGCTGAACGAGGCCGGGTATCCACTGCTCAACGAGATCGCGAACCTGCTGAACGTCGACACGACCCACCCGATCGTCGTCGAGGGCTACACCGACGACGTCCCGATCCACACCGCCGAGTTCCCGAGCAACTGGGAGCTCTCGACCTCACGCGCCACCACGGTCGTGCAGTACCTGATCGGCCGTGGGGTCAACGACAACCGTCTGGGTGCCGCCGGCTACGCGGATCTTCACCCGGTCGCCAACAACGCCACCCCCACGGGGCGGGCGCTGAACCGCCGCGTCGAGATCGTCTTCGAACGCCTGAATCCCTACCAACCGACCAATTGAGCCAATGAAGAAGAAACTGATCCCAGCACTCGCGATCGTGTTGCTGCTCGGCGGCTACGAGGGTTACAGCATGGCGACCGCCCCGCCACCCCCGAAGCTGAAGATCCCCGGCCAGATCTACATCCTGCCGAAGGACTTCACGCTCAACATGTCCGGCGGCCAGTACGCGACGCTGACGGTCGCGCTGCAGCTCCCGGCCGACCAGGCGATGGCAACCACCAGTCCGACCAACCCACCGCCGACCGGCTTCGGCGACCTGCCGGATGAGGCCGTTGTCCGGGCGATCATCACCAACGACGTGACCGACCAGCCGACCAGTGCCCTGATCACAACCTCCGGGCGCGCGAAGCTCGAGTCGAAGATCCTGTCCGACATCCTGAAGCAGACCGACGTCAAGGTCGACCGCCATCTACTTCACCGACCTCGCCGTTCAGTAGAGGAGCCCTGATGAGTGACCGCGTGGAACTCGAGCAGCTGAACGCGACCGGCGCCGTGCCCGCCGCAGGCGCTTTCAGCGATCTGCGGCGCCTCAGCGACGTGCCCGTCGATCTGACGGTCGAGATCGGCCGCATGCGGATGACCGTCGGCGAGACGCTCGAGCTGCGACCGGGCTCGATCGTGACGCTCAACCGGATGGCCGGCGAGCCGGTCGACCTGCTCGTCAACGGCACGCCGATCGCCCGCGGCGAGGTCGTCGTGATCGACGAGCAGTTCGGTCTGCGGATCACCGATGTGCTTGGCTCCGCGTCACTCACGCAGGCGTCCGGCGCGCAGCCGGACGAGGACACCGCGGCCGCCTAGCCGCCGCCCTCAGAGCCTGTAGCGCAAGCCGTCCAGCCGGCCGCGGGCAACTAAAGCTTCCGCCGCCGGGGTCGAACAACCGAGTACGGGACTCGACCACGTCTGAGGGCGTGTCGGACCGACCGCCATAGATCAGGAGAAGGAGTCATGCCGGAGGAATCACAGGCGCGCCAGCTGGTCGTGTTCACGCTCGGTACCGAGCAGTACGCGCTGCCGATCGAGCAGGTCCACGAGATCATCCGCTACGACGAGCCGCGGTCGGTGGCCTCACGCGTCGAGTGGGTCCGTGGCGTCATCAGCCTCCGCGGTCGAATCGTGCCGGTCTACGACCTTGCCGCGCGACTGCATCTGAGCTCCGAGCTGACCGATCAGACCAAGATCGTGATCGTCGAGGCGGGCTCTGAGACGGCCGGCGTGATCGTCGACGACGTCGAGGAGGTCCTGACCGTCGAGCACGAGCAGTTCGAAGAGGTCCCCGGCGCCGACTCCGAGCTGATCGATTCGATCGCCAAGATCGGCGACCGCCTGGTCGTGCTGCTCAAGTCGAACGCGATCTTCTCCAACCTAGAGCTCGCCGCGGTCTAGACCCCTCCCCGGCTCAGCCACCTCGAAACGCAGACCCGTGTCCGTCAGCGCGCCCACACGAGTCGTAGTCGCCGACGACAGCGCGATGATGCGGCAGATCGTCAGCTCGTCGCTGACCCGGGCGGGCGTCCGGGTCGTCGGCAGCGCGGCCAACGGTGACGAGGCACTGGCGCTCTGCGAGCGCGAGCAGCCCGACGCGCTGATGCTTGACCTGGCGATGCCCGGGCTTGACGGCCTCGGCGTGCTGCGAGCGCTGCAGCAGCCCGGACGACCGACGATGCCGGTCGTCGTCGTCTCCGCGTTCTCGCCCGCGGCAGGCGCTCGCGCGGTCGACGCGCTCGCCGCCGGCGCATTCGACCTCGTCGCCAAGCCGACCTTCAGCGAGGGCCTCGAGGCATTCGAGAGAAGGTTGATCGAGAAGCTGCGGGCGGCCACCGCTTCGCGGCGAGCGACAACCGCAGAGGCTGCGGCGGCCGGTCGGCGAGCCCGCGGTGGCGCGACCGGCGCCGCGCCCGGAACGGGTGCGCTCGAGCGTCAGCCGGGCAGTGCTGATCGCAACTTCGACGGGCGGCCCACGGGCGCTCGCGGACCTGATCCCGCAGCTCCCCTCCCCGCTCGGCGTCGGCACGTTGATCGTGCAGCACATGCCGCCCGGTTTCACGGCGTCACTCGCGGCTCGACTTGACCGGGACTCCGAGCTGCGCGTCCGCGAGGCGCAGAGCGGCGAGATCCTCGATCCACGTGTCGCGCTGCTCGCCCCCGGGGGCAAGCACCTGCGCGTCGGTGAGAGCGGACGCACGGAGCTGAGCGACGAGCCCGAGGTCGGCGGTCTGCGCCCGCGCGCCGATCTGACGATCGAGGACGCCGCGAACGTGTTCGGCGATCGGACGCTGCTGGTCGTGCTGACCGGAATGGGCAGCGATGGCCTGAGAGGCGCCGCCGCGATCCGGCGCCGCGGCGGCCGGATCCTGGTCCAGTCGCGCGAGAGTTGCACGATCTACGGGATGCCCCGCGCCGTGCGACGAGGCGAAGCTCGCCGACGATGCGCTGCCGCTGGATCAGCTGGCGGACGCGATCGCGCACGAGGCCGCCGCATGAGCGTCCTGACCGGAGATGACTACCTCGCCTTCTGCCGCTCGTTGCGGGAGCTCTGCGGGGTCGACCTGACCCAGTACAAGCGCCCGCAGATGGAGCGGCGGCTGCGCGCCTTCTTCGGCCGCCGCGGCATCAGCCGGCTGACCGACTGCATCGAGGACCTGCGCAACGACCCCGCCCAGCTCGACGCGCTGCTTGACCGCATCACGATCAACGTCTCACAGCTGTGGCGCAACCCCGAGCAGTGGGAGCTGCTCGAGTCCGTCGTCCTGCCCGATCTCGACCGTGGCGGCGGCGAACTGCGGGCGTGGAGCGCGGGCTGCTCCTACGGCGCCGAGCCATACACGCTGGCCGCCATCTGCCATCTGACCGATCGCGGTGCTCACGTCAAGATCAGGGGCACCGACATCGACAAGCGGATGGTCGCTCGAGCCCGGGCCGCGATCTTCAGCGATTCCGACGCCCGCGCCGCGCCGAGCGCCAAGCTGCAGGCCGCGTTTGACCGGGTCGACGGCGGCTGGCGGGCGAAGCGCAGCCTGCGGGCGATGACCAAGTTCGACGTCGGCGATCTGCTCGCCGGCAGTCCGCCGAGCGGGCACTACGACCTGATCCTCTGCCGCAACACCGTCATCTACTTCTCGGAGCCGATCCGGGACGAGCTCCACGCGCGTCTGGCCGAGGGTCTGCGTCCCGGCGGTTACCTGATCATCGGGTCGACCGAACGGGTTGCCGATCCGGCAGCGCTCTCCCTGCAAATGACCCACCCGTTCATCTACAGGAAAGCCTGATGGATACCTCTGAGTACATGCCCATGTTCCTGGCCGAATCCAGGGAGCATCTGCAGGAGCTGAACCTGGCGGTCGTCCAACTGGAGGAGAGCCCTGACAGCCGGGACACGATCGACCAGATCTTCCGGATCGCCCACTCGCTCAAGGGTATGAGCGCGACGATGGGGTTTGCCGCGATCGCAGAGCTGACCCACCAGATGGAGGACGTGTTCGAGCTGCTTCGTCAGCGCTCAGGCCCGCTCGACGCCAGGGCCGTCGACACGCTCCTGGCGTGCCTCGACGCGCTCTCGGACGCGGTCGACTCGATCGAGTCCGATGGCAGTGAGCAGCTCGACCCGGCAGACGCTGATCGTGGCACTGCACCAGCTTGTTCACGACCGCACTCCCGAGCAGGCGCTGGAGCACGCGGGCGGTGCGGAGATCCCGGACATCCCGGCGCTCCAGACGGCCCGTGATTACGGCAATCGCGTCCTGCATATCGTCGCGACGCTCGAGGACGAGGTGATGATGCCGGCGGTGCGCGCCTACATGCTGTTCACGGCGCTCGCAGATTGCGGCGAGTTGATCGGCAGTGTCCCCTCGCAGGCCGGCGTCGAGCAGTTCGCCGGCCGCGAGATTCGAGGTCTGGCTCGCCAGCGAGGACGACGAGGAGTCGGTCGCGCAGGCGGCGCGCGCGATCAGCGACGTGAAGTCGGTGCTCGTGCGTGAGGACACGGGCGACCGCCAGCCACCGACAGGTCGATCCGGTCGAGCCCGAGCAGCCGCCGGCCGAGCCGGCGACCGGCGCGGTGCCGGCTGCCGCCGCCGCGCCCGCACGCGAAGATGTGGCCGCCTCGCAGGCCGCCCGGACCGTCCGCGTCGACGCCGAGCGGCTCGACCAGCTGATGCACCTGATGGGCGAGCTCGTGATCCACCGCACCGCCGTCGAGGCCCACACCGCGAACATCGACTCGCCTGAGCTGCAGCACGCGGTTCAGAACCTCACGCGCAGCTCGCAGGCGCTGCAGTCGATGGTCATGCAGGTTCGGATGATCCCCGTCGACGTCGTCTTCATGCGCTTCCCGAGAGTCGTGCGGGACCTCTCGACGAAACTCGGCAAGGAGGTCGAGCTGGAGCTGCTCGGGCGCGAAACGGAGCTCGACCGCACGGTCGTGGATGCGCTCGGCGATCCGCTCGTGCACCTCGTGCGCAACTCGCTTGACCACGGCCTGGAACCTGCCGAGACACGGCTCGCAGCAGGCAAACCGAAGGTCGGCAAGCTGACGATCTCGGCCCGCCACGCGGGCGGCAGCGTCGTCATCGAGGTGCGGGACGACGGCCGTGGAGTCGATCCTCAGGCGATCGCGCGCAAGGCGGCTTCGGCCGGCCTGATCGAACCCGATCAGGCAGCCGGGATCGATATGCGTGGCGCGATCGAGCTGCTCTTCCAGGCAGGCTTCTCGACGGCTGAGACGACCAGCGACGTCTCGGGCCGTGGTGTCGGCATGGACGCCGTGCGCGCCAAGATCCGCGCGCTCGGCGGCGAGGTCCTGATGGAGTCGACGCTCGGCGTCGGAACGCTCGCCCAGATCAGGTTGCCACTGACGCTGGCGATCGTGTCCGCGCTCCAGATCGACGTCGCGGGCGCATCGTTCGCGATCCCGATCGACCGCGTCGAGCGAACGCTGCGGCTCGACCCGCAGAGCGTTCGGTCGGTCGCCGGTCGCCGGATGCTCGACCTTGACACCGGCGTGCTGCCGCTGCTCGAGGGCGCGAGCACGTTCGAGCGCACACCGCTGGGCACCCATCAGCTTGCGGTGATCGTCCGCGGCGGAGATCGACGGATCGGGCTGGCCGTGGACCAGCTCGTCGGTCAACGTGAGCTTGTCACGCGCCCGCTGCCGGCGATCGTCTCCGATGGACAGCCGGTGTCGGGCGGAGCCGTGCTCGCGGACGGACAGATCGCGTTGATCGTCGACTGCGACGCCCTCGTTTCGAGGCTCCTCGCCCCGAACGGCGGCTCCCCCAGACCCACCCAGATCGCAGCATGACAGATGGCCTGCGAGCAACCCAGACAGGAGCATGTCGTGAACGAGCGGTTTAGCGAAGTGCAACTCGACGCGCTGCGCGAGCTTGCCAACATCGCCTCCGGCACTGCGGCAACAGCGTTGTCACAGATGCTCGGGCGGGAGATCGGGCTGAGCGTCCCGCGCGCCCTGGCGCTGCCGCTCGCAGACGCCGTCGACGCCGCAGGCGACCCTGGCGCGACGGTGAAGGCGGTCGCGATCCCACTTGACGGCGACATCGCCGGCCTTGTCCTGCTGCTGATCCCGGTCGCATCGGGCGCCACCCTCTGTGAGATGCTCGGCGTCGAGCCAGGCAGCGAGGTCGGCGACTCGGCGATGCGTGAGATCGGCAACATCCTCGGCACGTCGTACCTGAACGCGCTGGCGTCGATGACCGGGCTGTTGCTGATGCCGTGTCCGCCCGATCTCGCAACCGACCTGCTCGGAGCGGTTGTCGCGTCGGTGATCGCCCAGACAGCCGGACACGGCGACACGGCGCTGGTACTCGACTCCGAGCTCGACGTCGCCGGCGAGCCGTGCTCAATCTCATTCCTGCTGCTCCCGAACGAGGGTGGCGTCCACAACCTGTTGGCTCCGCTCGGGCTTGCGGAAGCCGCAGCCTAGAGCGATGGAGAACGTGCGCATGGGCGAAATGGTCGTCTCGGCGCATCCCGGCGATGAGCTCTGCGCGATCGGCCTCGGGTCCTGCATCGGACTCGCCCTGGCCGACAGGCAAACGGGTGTCGCCGGCCTGGCGCACGTCGTGCTGCCCGAGTCACTCGGCGCCGACGGTCCGCCGGGGAAGTTCGCCGACCTCGCCGTCCCCGAGCTGCTGAGCCGGCTGGAGGCCGCCGGAGCCGCCCGGCGGCGTCTGGTCGCGGTGATCATGGGCGGCGCACGGATGTTCGCGGGTGGGCTGACAAACGACATCGGCGCTCGCAACGCGGAGGCCGTACGTGAGTGCCTGAGCAGCTCGGGCGTGGCGATTCATGCGCAGGACATCGGCGGCGACCGCGGTCGAACCGCACGGCTCGTGGTCGGCCACTCGGTCTCGGTCCAGCTCGCGGGCGGCGAGCGCACCGCCCTGCTCGACCTCAGGCAGCCGGAGCGCACCACCCCCACGACGCTTGAGGTCCCCGGCCTGGCAGGAGCGAGAACATGAGCGACCACATGAACCCTGATGAGATTGCCGCCCTGTTCGAAGCGGCCAAGCAGGGCAACGTGCCCGAGACGCCGGCGGCCGCGGCACGCCGCGTTCACCGCCTGCGAACCGTCGACTTCTCACGACCGACGAAGTTCACGACTGACCATCAACGCCGGATCACGCGAGCGGTAGACACCTTCAACGCGACCATTGCCACCCGCCTCTCGGCCGAGCTCCGATCGCAGATCGAGCTTGAGACGATCAACACCTCGCAGCTGACCTGGAACACCGCGCAGGCACAACTCCCCGCCGGCTCGCTGGCGATCAGGCTCGAGGTCCAGCCGATTGGCACCAAACTGCTGCTGACAGCCGAGCAGCCGCTGGTGCTGAGCGCGATCGAGTGCCTGCTCGGCGGTACCGCCGACAAGCAGCCGAAGGAGCGCCGCTTCAGCGAGATCGACTGGCGGCTGACACAGCGTTTCGTCGAGTCGATCGTCACCCAGCTGTCGATCGTCTGGCAGGATCTTGGCGGCCTGAGCCTTGCAATCGACGACATCGACCTTCACAGCGATGCCGGCCAGGTGGCGTCCGTCAGCGAGCCGACGTTCGTGGTGATGATCGAATGCCGGATGAACAAGCAATCCTCAGCGATGGCCCTGCTGATCCCGTGGGCCGCGATCGAGCCGGTCTCGGATCTGATCGCCGGTCGCGGGCATCCTGATGACCAGGAGGACCTGCGCTCCTCGGGAATCGGGCGAGCGCTGTCCGCTGCCCCGGTCACGCTGCGCGCAGAGGTCGCTTCGGTGCACCTGCCGATCCAGGAGATCCTCGCGCTGACGCCGGGCAGCATCATCCCGCTCGGTGTCCGTGCCGAGGATGGTGTCTCGCTGTTCGCCGAGAACGTCAGGCTTGGGCGGGCTCACCCGGGCTGCAACGGCCCGCGCCGTGCCGTCCAGATCCGAGGTTCAGAGGAGGTTGATCGTGCCGCCGTCTGAGATCACACCGCGCGATGCCCTGATCCGCCTTGGTGCGTCCACCGCCGAAGCCGTCGCCAACGTGCTTGAGCTGTTCGCCCCGGGCGCCGTCGAACGCGGCGATGTGTCGGCGATCGCTGAGGGCGTGTCGCCCTTCGCCGACCTGCCGGCCTCGGCCGTGGTCGCGAGCGTGCACTACGTGGACGGCGCGACCGGCGCGAACGTGTTCGTCATGACCCCGGCCGGCGCACGCGCTCTTGCGAGCGCGATGGGGGCCGGATCTCCGCCGGAGGAGACGCCGACGCCGGGGCTCTCGGATCTGGAGATGTCGGCGATCGGTGAGGCCGCCAATCAGATGCTTGCGGCCGCGGCGGCTGCGATCAGCGTGGTCCTCGGCGAGGAGGTCGCGATCTCGCCACCTGACACCCGCGTCCTGAAGGAGTCCAACGACCCGACCGAGCTGTTCGGCAAGTCCCCACATGCCTGCTCCAGCTCGTTCATCGTCTGCGGAGAGCCGTGCCGCCTGATCCAGCTGGTGCCCAGCGCGTTCGTCGTGCGGATGGCGCGTGCGTTCGACGAGATGGGCAACGAGCAGCCGGCCAGTGGCGACGGCGAGCTCGGCGGCTCAGATCAAGTCGGGCCCGATGTCGTTGAGCGAAGCGCTGCACGGGGTCGATGTGCGGATCTGGGCCGAGCTCGGACGCACACGTCTCGGGCTCGGGCAGGCTCTCGAGCTTCCGATCGGCGCCGTCGTCGACCTTGACCGGCCGGCCGAAGCTCCGCTTGATCTATTCGTCAACGGCCTCTGCTTCGGCCATGGTCACCTGCTCGTCACCGGCGACGGCGAATGGGCGATCCGGGTTGAGTCGCTGACCACACCGGCAACGCGCAAGCCGGCGCCGTCGCCAGCCCCGTCAATCGCATAACGAATGAGAGGATGAGAACTGATGGCCCGTGTACTCGTAGTCGACGACGCAGCGTTCATGCGCAAGCTGCTCAGTGACGCGCTCGCTTCCGGCGGCCACGAGGTGGTCGGCGAGGCTGGGAACGGCACTGAGGCCGTTACCCAATGGCAGGAGCTACGTCCCGAGCTGACAACACTTGACATCACGATGCCAGAGAAGGACGGCCTCGCCGCGCTCGCCGAGATCATGTCGATCGATCCGAACGCGCGGATCGTGATGTGCTCGGCGCTCGGACAGGAATCCAAGGTGATCGAGGCGGTCAAGCTCGGTGCCAGGGACTTCGTCGTCAAGCCGTTCCAGCCGTCCCGCGTGCTCGAGGCGGTCGGCAAGGCCCTCGCCTGAGGGCTCCCGGCCCGGCACGCGCTGACCCACGCCGGGGCCCACCTAAAGTCCGGAGAATCGTGGCCGAATAAGTGAGGGACTCTCCCCTCGGGAGTCGTTCCCTCGATGAAGCCGCGAACTCTTCTACGTGGCGCTGCGACCAGTGGCGCCATGACGCTCCTGAACGCCCGCTTCGCGCTCGCCGCGAACTTCGGTCAGAACACGCCGTTGCACCTCGGCTCGAGCACCGACGCGCATACCTCGGCAGCGGCGCCGGGAAGCATCGTCCGAACGGTCGTCGGTCTGGCGATCGTGATCGCAGTGATCTACGGCCTGTCGTGGATCCTGCGGCACGCGAAGGCTGCGAAGAATCCGGCGCTCGGCACCGGTCTGGAGCAGATCGCCAGCCTTCCGCTTGGCACCGGGCGTTCGGTGTCGCTGGTCCGCGTCGGCAGCGAGCTGCATCTGCTCGGCATCGCCGAACACGGCGTCAGCCGGATCAGGACGTTCACGCAGGACGAGGCGCAGGCGGCCGGACTCCCGATTGCAGCCGATGACGACCGCGACAGCGGCGAGCCCGAGCCTCCCCCGATCTCCAAGGCGCTCGAGACGCTGCGGCGCCTGACGGTGCGCGGATGAAGACGCAGTCCTCAAGTGTCGTCGAGATCCTGCTGCTCGTCGGCGGCCTGACCCTGATTCCGGCGTTGCTGTTCACGGTCACGGGCTTCAGCCGGATCCTGATCGTGCTCGGGTTCATTCGCACGGCGATGGGCACCACGACCACCCCGCCCAACCAGGTGCTCGTCGGGATCGCGCTGTTTCTGACGCTGTTCGTGATGGCGCCGACGATCAACCAGATCAAGATCGTGGCGTGGGAGCCGCTCGAGCATCACCAGATCTCGACCGCCACCGCGGTCCACCGGGCCGAGATGCCGCTGCGCCAGTTCATGTTCCGCCAGACCGGGGACAGCGAACTGTCGCTGTTCGTGAGCATGGCGAAGATCCCGCCGCCGAAGACCGAGGGTCAGGTCCCGACCTATGTCCTGATCCCGGCTTTCATCATGAGCGAGCTGAAGACGGCATTCGAGATCGGGTTTCTGATCTTCGTGCCGTTCCTGATCATCGACCTGATCGTCTCCTCGACGCTGATGAGCATGGGCATGATCATGCTGCCACCGACCTTCATCTCGCTGCCGTTCAAGATCCTGCTGTTCGTCCTGGTCGATGGCTGGGACCTGATCGCACGCTCGCTCGTGCTGAGCTTCCACTGAGGGCGATGCGATGAATCAGGACACCGTCGTCAGTCTCGCAACTCAGGCGATGACGCTGGCGCTCGAGATCGGCGGGCCGATCCTGCTTGTCGGGCTCGCGATCGGGCTCGCCGTGAGCCTGTTCCAGGCCGTCACCCAGATCCAGGAACAGACCCTGTCGTTCATTCCGAAGATCATCGGGCTGGCGATCCTGATCGTGATCCTCGGCCCCTGGATGCTGAACCAGCTGGTCGCCTTCTCCGCCAATCTGTGGACCTCGATCCCGACGCTGATCACCGGATGACGCAGAGCACAGTTCGCACTCTGGTGGACCAGATCAGCGGCGATCACGTGATCGCGTTCCTGCTGGTGCTGGCGCGGGTCACGCCGATGTTCGTGATCGCGCCGCTGTTCTCCTCACCGCAGCTGATCCCGCGCGTGCGGACCAGCGTCGCGCTCGCGCTCGCGATCGGGCTGACGCCGCTCGCCGCCCACGGCCAGAACCCTCCGACCGAGCCGCTCGCCGTGATCGGCCTGATGATCGAGGGGCTGCTGGTCGGGTTCGCGTTCGCGTTCGCGATCGCGGCGGTGTTCGCCGCCGTGCAGGGCGCCGGCGTACTGGCCGACTCGGTCTCAGGGTTCTCGTATGGCGCCACCGTCGACCCGCTCAACGGCAACCAGGGCGGCGCGCTGACGAACTTCTACGGGCTGGTCGGGCTCGCGGTGTTCCTCGCGATCGGTGGCGATGCGTGGATGCTGAAGGGTCTCCAGGCAACGTTCGTGGCGATCCCGATCACGCGAAGCCCGCGGCTGACGCCGCTGGTCGCCGGCGCGGTGCAGGAGATGGGTTCGGTGTTCGTCGGCGCGGTCGAAGTCGCGGCACCGGTGCTGCTGGCGTTGGTGGTCACCGACATCGCCTTCGGGATGGTCGCCAAGGTCGTGCCGCAGCTGAATGTGTTCGCCGTCGGCTTCCCGGTCAAGGTCGGGGTCGCCCTGCTAGTCGTGATGGCATCGCTGCCATTCCTCGGCGGCTGGATCACCTCTCAACTCGATGCGTCGGTGGGAACCGCGCTGCACTCCCTGCAGCTCGCCTAGTGAAGCAAGATGGCAAACGACGACAAGACAGAGAAACCGACCGAGAAGCGCCGCAGGGAGGCGCGCCAGCGCGGGCAGGTCGCCAAGAGCGCAGACCTCAACGGCGCCGGCGTGCTGATGGCCGGGCTGATCGCGGTCACCCTGATGGCACCGGCGATCGTCAGTCTGACCGGTCAGCAGATGGCGAATGCGTTCGGCGCGATCGCCCGCCCCGCGAGCGTCGTCTCGCAGAGTGGCGTCAGCAGCCTGCTCAGCGAGACCGCGGACACGATGCTCGGCACGGTCGCCCCGATCATGGGCATCTGCCTCGCGGCTGCGGTGATCCTGAACGTGGCGCAGGTCGGATTCCGCCCCTCCCCACGAGCCGTGGTCCCCAGGTTCAGCAAGATCAACCCGATCAACGGCGCCAAGAACCTGTTCGGCCCCAGAATCGCGTTCGACACCGCGAAGTCGCTGGTCAAGGTCGCGGTCGTCGGCGTGATCATCGTGCTGGCGCTGCTGCCCGACCTGACGCAGCTGGGCGCCAGCGTCGGAACCACGCCGAGCGCGCTGACGGCGGCGATGAGCGCCGGCGTCACCGGGATCGTGGAGCGCGGCGCCGCCGCGTACTTCCTGATCGGATTGGTCGACTACATCTGGCAGCGGCGGCGAACCGAGCAGTCGCTGAAGATGTCCAAGCAGGAGGTCAAGGAGGAGTTCAAGCGCCACCAGCTCCCGCCCGAGGTCCGCTCGGCAATCCGCCGGCGCCAGGTCCAGGCCGCCCGCGCGCGGATGATGGCCGCGGTGCCCAAGGCGGACGTGATCGTCACCAACCCGACCCACTTCGCGGTGGCGCTCTCATACGACGGCAGCATGCCGGCGCCGGTACTGATCGCGAAGGGGCAGGACCTGGTGGCGCTCCAGATCCGCCAGATCGCCGAGGAGCACGAGATCCCGATCGTCCCGGATCCGCCGCTCGCACGTGAGCTGCACCACACCGTCGAGATCGGTCAGATGATCCCGGCGGAGCTGTACGCGGCGGTCGCCCAGGTGCTCGCGTTCGTCTATCGCCTTGCGGCCAGGAAGAAGCGTGGCGCATGAACGAGACCGGGCTCCGCAGACTCCTTGCGCACACCGACCTGCTAGCCGCGCTCGCCGTCGTCACGGTCGTGACGATGCTGGTGATCCCGCTGCCGGGGTTCCTGCTGAGCATGCTGATCACGATGAACATCGCCGGCGCGCTGGCGATCGTGGTCGCGACGATGTACCAGTCGAAGGCACTGGACTTCTCGGTCTTCCCCAGCCTGCTGCTGCTGACGACGATGTTCCGGCTGGCGATCAACGTCTCGGTCACGCGCAAGATCCTCTCGACCGGCAACGCCGGCGGTGTGGTCAGCGCGTTCGGAACGTTCGTCGTCGGTGGCAACGTCGTGATCGGCCTCGTGATCTTCCTGATCCTGGTCGTGATCCAGTTCGTCGTCGTGACCAACGGCGCCGGGCGCGTCGCAGAGGTCGGCGCGCGATTCACGCTCGACGCGATGCCCGGCAAGCAGATGGCGATCGACGCCGACCTCAATGCCGGCCTGATCACCGACCAGCAGGCGCGCGAGCGCCGCTCCGAGATCGCGCGCGAGGCGGACTTCTACGGCGCGATGGACGGCGCCTCGAAGTTCGTCAAGGGCGACGCGATGGCCGCGATCCTGATCACGGCGATCAACCTGATCGGCGGGATCGTCGTCGGCATGCTCCAGCGGCACATGTCGTTCTCCGAAGCGGTCGAGACGTATTCAAGCCTGACCGTCGGCGATGGCCTTGCGGCACAGATCCCGGCGCTGCTGATCTCGGTCGCGACCGGCATCCTCGTGACGCGCTCCGCATCAGAGCGTGATCTCGGCAGCGAGATCGCCAAGCAGATCCTGCAGCAGCGCAAGGCGCCGCTGGTCGCGGGCGGGTTGATCGCGATGTTCGCGCTGGTCCCCGGGCTGCCGAAGCTCCCCTTCCTGATCGTCGGCGGGGTGCTGTTCATGGTCGGCCGCTCGGTCAGGGACGGATTGCCTGACTTCTTCCTGACGCCCGTGCCCGAGCCGGTGCTCCCCGCCGAGCCCGCCGGCGACCGTGACAATGCGCCGCGCGACGTGGTCCTCAAGGAGCTGCCGATCGACGCACTGGAGCTCGGGATCGGATTCGGATTGGTGCCGATGGTGGACCGGCGCTCCGGAGGTACGCTGGCGTCTCGGGTGTCGATGATCCGCCGCCAGATCGCCGGCGAGCTCGGCATGGTGATCCCCCGCGTGCGGATCCACGACGAACTCGATCTCGACTCTCACGAGTACATCTTCAAGGTCCGAGGATCGGAGGTCGCCCGCGGACGGATCATGGCCGGGCACCTGCTGGCAATGGACCCGGGCGATGCCGTCGGCAAGCTGCAGGGGATCCCGACCACCGAGCCGGCGTTCGGGCTGCCGGCGATCTGGGTTCATCAGAGCCAGCACGCAGAGGCCGAGGCGCTCGGGTACACCGTGGTCGACAGCGAGTCGGTGATCGTCACCCACCTGACCGAGACGATCCGCAGCCACGCTGCGTCGTTGCTGACGCGCCAGGACGTGAGGCAGCTGCTCGATCAGCTGAAGGCCTCGAACGAAGCTGTCGTCAACGAGGTCGTGCCCGATGTCCTCTCGCTCGGCGAGATCCAGCGCGTGCTCCAAGCACTGCTCGGCGAGGGCGTCTCGATCCGCGACCTCGGGGCGATCGTCGAGGCGGTCGGCGACAAGGCTCGGCTGACGCGTGATCCCAACCTGCTGGCCGAGTACGCGCGCCAGGCGCTGGGCCGTTCGATCACCGCGCCCTACCTCGATGCCAACCGAACGCTCCACGCGATCACGCTCGATCCGACGATCGAACATGAAGTCGTCAGCTCGATCACGCAAACTACCGAGGGTGAGTACCTCGCCATGGAGCCCTCGCGCGCTCAGGCGGTGCTCGGTGCGCTGCGCACCCAGTCCGAGCGCGCGTCCACCCACGGCGGCATTCGCCCGGTGCTGCTCTGCTCCGCACGCGTTCGCCGCCACCTGCGCCGGCTCATCGAGCAGACGCTGCCGCAACTCGCGGTGTGCTCCTACAACGAGATTGCATCCGGGATCAGCGTGGAGACGATCGGAGTGGTCAACACATGAGCAAACAGGCAACCGCACCAGAACCGCAGGGACAGGAACTGACGGCCCCGGCGCCACCCGGCCAGGCGCTGGAGACGCTGTCGGTGCACACCTATCGCGGGCGCAGGCTCGAGGACATCCTCCCGCAGATTCGTGCCGAGCTGGGAGCTGACGCGGTCATCCTGCGCGAGCGTGAGGGACTGGTCGGGGGTGTCGGCGGATTCTTCGCTCAGCGGTTCATCGAGGTTCAGGCGCGCCGCGGTGGCCCATCGATCGACGTCTACGACGAGGACGGACCCCAGGATCTGGCGCCGCCGGAACCGGACGGCACCGATGTCATCTCCGCAGCCCGTGTGAACGTCGCCCCGCGGGAGCCGGCGCCGGACGTTCCGAGCGAGCAGGCGAAGCCCGCTCCCGACGAATTCGTGTGGGCGCTGCGAGCGGCAGCATCAGCATGGACCGAGGACGACGCCGGCGCTGCCGAGACCGAGCAGCGCCCCAGCGGCGAGGCGGTGCCGACGCCGGCGGCCGCGCTCGAGCCGGTGCACGGCCAGGAGTCCCACGTGACCGCGCTCGCCGCTACGCAGCCGCTCAGACCAGCTTCCGAGCTCGATCTCCTCGACGATCACGAGCCCCTTTCGCCGGTCACGCCGGTCGCTCCGAGGCCGGCACCGCCGAGCGCCCCCGCAGCTCCCCCAGTGCCATCGGCCGGACCCGCGCAGAGCCTCGCGCCGCCTCCTCCGCCACCCACCGCGATGCCGGGCTCCGCATACGCGCCCGCCACCGCAGCGGGGACTGCCGCCGCGCCGGCCCCGGCGACGCGCCACGGCTTGGGTCAGCGGCTGCGCACGGGGCTGACCCGAAGCCGCGCCGCGACGGTGCCGCTGCCGGCGCCGAGGACGGCGCCGGGCCAGCCGCTCGATCAGGCCGCCGCTGCACTGATCACTCGCGACCTGATCGCCAGTGGAGCCGGTGAGGCCCTCGCACGCAGACTGATCGCCGATGCGGCCGCCCACGGCAGCCCGTTTGCGCGACATCAAACGCTGCGCAACGCCGCTCGCACACAGTTGGCGCAGCGGATCATCCAGCCGCCGACATTGCCGAGTGCCGGCGCCGCGATCGCGTTCGTCGGCGGCGGTGGCAGCGGCAAGACCAGCTGTGTCGCGTCGCTCGCGAGTGCCTATGCGCGCGCGAGCACGCTTCCGGTTTCTGCGATCGCGCTGGCAGGAGACGATGGTGGCCGCAGGTTGACCGACCTACTGCGCGCCGATCAGGTGCGCGTCGCCGCACTGCAGTCCTGGCAGGCGCAGCAGGCCGTGCAGGACGGCCGGCGCGCTGGATTGGTCGTGATCGACACGGTCGCCGTGAGCCCCGGTGACGACGGCGCGATGCGGGCGCTCGCGGCCGACCTGGTGCCACTCGCGCTCGACGCGATCTACGTCGCACTGCCTGCCACGCTGAGCCAGGTCGCGGCGCGCGGCGCACTTGCGCACTTCGCCGCACTGGCGCCGGCCGCGCTCGTGATCACGCACGCCGATGAGACCGACCAGATCGGCACCGTGGTCGAGCTCGCGGTGCTCAACCGGATCCCACTCGCCTACATCCACGCCGGGACCGATACAAGGACCGCGATGTCCGCTGTCGATCCTGACGTGATAGCCGCACGGATGCTGCCGTGAGCGCACCGGTCCCGAGTTGGATCACGTTGCGTCGGCCGACGTCCGGGATCCCTGGTCAGCTGAGGAACGGCGAGGGCGAGGCGCTGTCGGTCACGATCGCGCCACGCGGGGACGAGATGGTGCTCGTGCTGCACGTCGACCCGGGTACGACACTTGACAAGCCCGACGATGAGCTGCTGCTCGAGTCGATCACCTCGCGTGGCCTGGTCCGGCTGCGGGGCACGATCGAGCGGATCGGCGAGGACCTCGCCCGGTTCAGCGTATTCACCGAGCCGGAACTGATCCAGCGCCGCGAGTTCGTGCGCGTGACCGCGCCCCAGCGCGTCAGACTCGATGACCTCTGTGGCGTGATCGTCAACGCCCACTCCCTCAATGTCAGCGGCGGCGGCATGCTCGTCACCGCCCGCCGCGCATTCGAGCCCGACGCGGAGCTTCAGTTCAGCCTCGGCCTTGGCGCCGAGGAACCGCCGTTGCAGGGCGTCGGACAGATCGTCCGCTGCTCGCAGGACAACGAGCTGGGGTTCGTCTTCACCCAAATCTCCCCACAGGACCGGGACCGGCTGATCGGCTTCGTCTTCGACCGTCAGCGCAGGGCACTGGCATTCACCCGCGGCGACGCAATCTGAGGCGGTGATCGACGATGGCCGACGATAAGTCAAAGAAGGCAAAAGCCAAGTCCAAGTCCAAGTCCAAGGGCAAGAAGAAGGACAAGGGCGCGCAGGACAGCGCTGAGGGCCTGCTCAGCGTCGCTTCAGATCCACGCGGGGCAGGCTATGTGCGTCGCGCCAAGGGCTGGGGCGGCCTCGCCGGCTTCGCGATCGCCGCCTACCTGTCGCTCAGCGCGGGGGTGCCGTTCCCCGTCGCCGGCGAGCGGGCGCTGCTCGCCGGGGCAGCCGGCTACATGCTCGGCTGGGCATGCAGCGTCACGATCTGGAAGCAGCTGATGCTCGCCGAGCTGCGAGATGCAGCGGACAGGGCCCGTGAACTGCGGGAAGCCGCGGTCGCCGACGCGACGATCAAACCGCGACACTAGGTCAGGGTGGCAATGGACCCACTGCAGCCGATCGGCCCGATCGATTCCCGCTTCCCGGCGGTCGGCGCTGCGCCGCCGCTGCGGCGCGTGGCGCGAGACCAGCCGTCACAGGCCCAGGACGACGAGCGCAGCCGGCAACGCTCGGCCGAGCGCCAGGCGTACGACGAGTCCCAGGAGGAGGACGACGACCGCCCGGGACCGCACATCGACATCACCGCCTGATCACGTTGTCCACGCGTTCTGAGCACCGCTCAAGTACGTGACATAACGGACGATAACCGGCGTAAGAGGCCGACACGGAGTCGGCCGGGACAGTCAACCAACAGCCATCAAGGAGATGAGCGTGTCCCTGACGATCAATACCAACGTCGACGCGATTGTTGCCAACAACGACCTCGTCAACACGCAGAACAGCCTGTCAATGGCGATGCAGGACCTGTCCTCTGGTCTGCGCATCAACACCGCTGCCGATGACGCCGCAGGCTATGCGATCACCGAGGACCTGACGGGCCAGACCAACGGCCTCGCGCAGGCCACCCAGAACGCTCAGGACGCCGTCTCGATGGTCCAGACCGCCGACGGAACCCTGAACGACGTCGAGCAGATGCTCCAGCGGATCCGCGAGCTGGCCGTCGAGTACGGAAACGGCACCTACTCCAAGTCCGACCTGGCATCGATCCAGTCGGAAGTCAATCAGCTCACCTCCGAAATCGCCCGCGTGGGCAGCACCGCACAGTTCAACGGCATCAATCTGTTCAGCGGCGCGACCACGATCACCTTCCAGGTGGGCGCCAACGACGGCGAGACGATCTCAGTGACAACCGCCTCGATGTCGGCCATGGTCGGTGCCGTTACGTTGGGCACCGCAACCACGCTCTCGACGATTGACGGGTACATCAACGCAGTGTCGGGGTCGGCTGCCGACTTCGGCGCGGTCCAGAACCGTCTGGGCTACACGCTTGACAACCTCGCCACATATTCGGAGAACCTGACCGCGGCGCAGAGCAGCATCCAGGACGTCGACATGGCGTCCGAGGAGACGAAGTTCACCTCGGATCAGATCCTGGAGCAGGCGGGCGTTTCGATGCTCGCCCAGGCAAACCAGGATCCACAGATGATCCTGAAGCTGCTCCAGTAGCAAGCCTTTCGCCCGCCGGGCGGCGCGTGAGCGCCGCCCGGCGGCGAGCCAAGCTCGGACGCCGGCACGCGCAGCAGGCACCGGGAACACACACCACCCCGCCTTTCCCCCAAAAAGCGGCGGGGCCACATACACACCACATCCGATTCATCGAGGGAAGCGGAAGCGGAGGCGAGATGCCCACATCTCGCCTCCGCGTGGGTTAAGCGACGGATCAATCCGGTGCCGGCGCTCAAAGCGTCCCTGAACCTGCCGATCACCTCAGGTGATGTCGCCTCGAGCCATCACCCGTCCGTTCGCCGCGGGCGCAGTCGTGACCAGCGACTATCTCCCCTGGGCACGCGTCACGGCCGGCTCGTTCGCGGCCCACCACCCCGGCGTGCGCTTCGTGGTTCTGCTCGTCGACGAGCCGTCACCCGACGTGCTGCGCAGCGACGAGCCGTTCGAGGTCCTGCTCCCGGATCAGGTCGGACTGCCCGGTACCGAGCTCGACTGGATGTCGCTGATCTACGACGGCCTTGAGCTCTGCTGCGCGCTGAAGCCGTGGCTGCTCGACCACCTGCTGCAGGATGCGGCCGCCGCGCTCTACCTGGACTCGGACATGCTCGTCTGCGGCTCACTGGAGGACGTCGCCCTCAGGGCGGTGGAGACCGGAGTCGTGCTCTCCCCGCACTCGCTGGCGCCGCGCTGCGACACGGGCTTCTCAACGCCGGGCGATGATGATCTGCTCGCAGTCGGCCAGTTCAATGCGGGCTTTGTCGCGGTCGGCCAGACCGGGATCCCGTTCCTTCGCTGGTGGGCGTCCAAACTCGCTCGCGAGTGCCCCATCTGGGATCCGGCCGTCCCATTGCGCTTCCTGGATCAGCGCTGGCTCGATCTGGTGGTCAACTACTTCCCATGCGAGGTCAGTCGTGATCCCGGCGTCAACCTCGCCCGCTGGAACCTCCACCAGCGATCGCTCGAGCTGATCGCCGACGAGTACCGGGTCGACGGCGGCCCGCTTCGCCTGTTCCACTTCAGCGGCTTCAACCCCGCCGAGCCCTCGGTTCTGGGTCCCCAGCAGCGGCCCCACCCCCGCGCGCAGCCCGGCGGTTCGCCGGCGCTGGCACGGCTCGTGGGCGAATACGTGCAGCAGCTGCACGACGCCGGCTGGCAACCGCGTTCCGGCGAGCGCGCCACCCCTGAGTGTGGCGGGATCACGCTGACCGGAACGGTCCGCGCTGCGATCCGCTCCGCGCTGATCGAGGCCGAGCGCGTCGGTGTCGCTCCTGTGGCTGGTCCGGGCGAACACTCGGTGCTGCAGTCGTGGCTGCGCGCGCCGGTCGGCGCTGGTGGCACCTCGTGGTACCTCTGGGGGTTGTGGACCAGCAACCAGGCGGTACGCACCGGCTTCCCGCGGCTCCCCGGAGCCGACGAGCCGCGCTATCTGGCGTGGTCGATGACCGACGGCGTCACCCGCGGCGCTGTCCCGCCGTGCCTGGCAGGCAGCGCATCGACGGTGGCGCTCGACGAAGCACATGCGTTCGTGACGTTGCTCGAGGTGGCCGAGACACTTCAGGATCCGAAGCTCCTCGATGGTCTCGCTGAGCATTTCGGCGCGCAGGACGACATCACCCTGCTGCTGTACGCGCCCGGAGCCGATCCGGAAGGCCTGGTGGCAGCGCTCGAGCCGCTGCTGGCCGCATCCGGACTCGACGGTCCCTCCTCGCCCGACATCCTCGCCCTGACCGACTCGATCGGCCCAGGCGCGATCGCACCGCACGTGCATGCGACGCTGACCCGCCGCGTCACGCGATCCGAACTTGCCCATCTACCGACGGCCGCCGATGCGCGGTCGCTTCGGGCGCTCGCCCAAGCCGCTCTGCGCCACCACAGGGTGGCGCTGGCCTCGATCCCATGACCCGACCAGTTCCAGGTGCCCGATGACCCCGCTCACGATTGCCACCGTCAACGAGACCCATCCGGACCTCGAGCCGGAGTTCCTTCGCGCCGCGGCGATCTGCGCTCCGTACACGATGACGTCGCTCGAACGGCGCTATGCGCTGTGGCAGGCGGTCGGCCACGTGACCAGGCTCCGCGTGCCCGGCGCGATCCTGGAATGCGGCGTCTGGCGGGGTGGCAGCGCCGTGCTTGCCGGCCTGGCGCTGCGTGAGCATCGCGACTTCGATCGCGACATCTGGTTGTTCGACACGTTCGAGGGGATGAGCGAGCCCTCCGAGCACGACGTCGAGGCACGGACCGGCGTCCGCGCAGACCAGCACCTCGACATTCTCCAGCGCGACCGATCGAGCCACACGTTCGCCTACGCCTCGCTCGGCGAAGTGCAGCTCAACATGGACCTGGCGGGTTACCCGGAGGAACGCGTCCACTACGTCGAGGGCAAGGTCGAGGACACGCTGCCCGCGCAGGCCCCCGACACGATCGCGCTCCTGCGCCTGGACACCGACTGGTACGAGTCGACCCGTCACGAGCTCGAGCAGCTGTGGCACCGCGTTTCACCGGGTGGGGTGCTGATCATCGACGACTACGGCCACTGGACCGGCGCCCGCAAGGCCGTCGACGAGTTCTTCGAGGACCGTGACGATGCGCCGCTGCTATGTCGAATCGACTACACCGGCCGGATCGGCGTCAAGCGGTGAGCCTGCTCGAAGCACCGCCAAGGCCATCGGCGGAGCTGCTGGCGTTCACCGCGCAGGCGCCACACGAACGTGAGTCGATCCTCGAGTTCGCGCTGCGCGCCGCCGCCGAGCTGCCGGCCGGCAGCCGCCTGATCGACGTCGGTGCGGGCAACAGCCCCTACCGTGAGCTGTTCACGCAGCTGAGCTATGAGAGCACCGACTGGGAGCATTCGGCACACCCCGGCGCGCGCGCGGTCGATCACGTCGGCCCGGCCCACGATCTGCCGGTGCACGACGAGAGCTACGACGCCGTCCTCTGCACGCAGGTCCTCGAGCACGTGCCGAACCCCGACGAGGTTGCACGTGAGCTTCACCGCATCCTGCGCCCGGGCGGCCGGCTCTACCTGACCGTGCCGCTCGCCTGGGAGCTGCACGAGATGCCGTTCGACTTCTACCGCTACACGGCCAGCGGTCTGGCGCGGATCTTCGCTGACGCGGGCTTCGAGCAGCTGGATATCCGCCCGCGCAACGACTGCTTCCGCACCCTCTCGCAGCTGATGCACAACGTCGGTTCGATGATCGGGCGCTACCCGGACGGGCGCGACGCTCAGCGGGCGCAGGCGACCGCGACGTTACGCGCGATGGCCGCGGAGGTGGCCGGCTACGAGGGTCTCGATGCGCGCTGGATCTTCCCGCTCGGCTACAGCGTTGCGGCGGTCCGAGCAGCCGCAACCGTGCCCACCTCGGCGAAGCACGCCGCCGCGCGATCCGCGGTGGGCCTTGGCGCGGCGAGGCGCTTTGTGACGCTCTGCTTCGCCTCCGACCTGCTCGCCGATCCTCGCGTCCTGTCGGCCTACGCGCAGCGGTTCACGGCCGCCGACGACGCGACGCTGGTGATCTACGCGCCACGCACCGACCCCGAGGCGGCGGCCGCGACGCTGATCGCGCTGGTCGCGATGACCGGCCTCGACGGCGAGCAGTCACCCGACATGATCGGCCTCCCGTACCCGGGCCGCGCACCTGATGAGACAGCGCTCGCCGGAGCGGTCGACGCGGTGCTGGCGCTGCGTCCGCCGTGGGGGGCGTTCGCAGGCCTGCCCTGGATTCATGCCGGGACACTGGATCAGATCCATCGCTCGGCGGTCGGTGGCGATGCCCGGAGCTGACCCGCGCGTCACCCTCGGAATCGCGACCTACAACCGCGACACCTACCTCGCCGAGGCGATCCGCAGCGGCCTCGATCAGGACATCGACTCGTTCGAGGTGCTGGTCGTGGTCGATGGATCAAGCAACCCGGCGATCGACGCCGTCCTCCAGACCTTCGCCGGGGAGGAGCGACTGCGCGTCGTGCGCCACGAGCAAAACCTCGGTATCGCGGCTGCGTACAACACGTTCGTCGCCGAGGGCCGTGGTGAGCTGATCGCGATGATCGGGGATGACGACATCTGCCTGCCGGGCCGCCTGCGCCGGCAGGTCGAGCTGTTCGATCGCCACCCCGACACCGGCATCGTGCACGGCGACGCGATCGTGATCGACGCCGCCGGACGGCGCACCGGGACCTGGAACAGCCGTGAGTTCACGCCGGGCGCGCTCGTCCAGTCGTTCTTTCGCAGCCACAACCATCTGGTCGACCCGACTCGCATGGTTCACCGGCGCGTCTACGACGCCGTCGGTGGATACGACCCGCGCTATCCGCTCGCCAACGATTTTGACTTCTGGCTGCGCGCGGCGAGGAGCTTCCGCTTCCGGCACTGCGGCGGCGGCCCTCTGGTCGCCGTTCGCCGCCACGGCGAGAACACCTCCGACGAGCAGAGCGGACAGGCGGCGGAGGTCGCTGACGTGGAGGCGGCGCTCGAAGCGGCGCTCGAGCTCTACTCCCTCAGAGAGCTCGTGCCGGAACTCGACTGGGCGGTGCTCGATCCGTCGCAAGCGGAGCGCCAGGCGCTCCTATTGCTGGCGCAGGCCGCCGAGCAGCGTCTGCTGCCGCTACCCGGATTCGGTGCAGAGCTGCGCCGCCGGGCCGCGGCTATCCCCAAGCCGCGGACCGCGCATCGCACGAAGGGCCGGTTGATGATGACCGCCTTCGGCTGGGAGGACAGCGGCGGTGGCACGACGGTTCCGCGGCTCGCCGCCAAGGAACTCGCCCGCCGTGGATGGGAGGTGACCGTCTTTCACGCGGCCGTCGGGATCACCGAGTCACGCGTTCCCTACGAGCTGCGCGAGTGGGAGCAGGACGGCGTCCGCCTGATCGCCGTCCATAACCGGCCGCACGGGCTGTTCGACCTCGGCAACCCGGCGCGGGAGCTCGATGACCCGGCGATCAGCCACGCCTTTGGCGCCGCGCTCGATCGCCTGCGCCCGGATGTCGTGCACTTCCACAACCTCCACAACCTCGGCGCCTCGCTGATCGATCACGCCTCGGCTCGCGGTCTCCCGGCTTACTTCACGACTCACAACTACTGGCTGATCTGCCCGCGCGCCTATCTGCTGACCGGCTCCGGGGCGATCTGCGGCGGACCCGGCGACGGCGGCGCCTGCGCCGCGTGCGTGGGCAGCCACGACACCGACGGCCACCGTCGCCGGTTGCGGGAGATCCGCGCGCGCGCCGAGCGGAGCCTGACGGCGATCCTGGCGGTCTCCGATTCGGTCCGCGCAACGTTGATCGCGGAGGGCTACGACCCTGATCTGGTCGACGTGACCCGCCAGGCGATGCCGCACGAGACCGAGATCTGGGAGCAGGTCGGGCGCGATCGTCGCCCGGGGCGCACACCGGAGGCGCTGACCGTCGCGTTCCTCGGTTCGGCGTACCCGCACAAGGGCCCCCAGCTGCTGGTGGCCGCGGCCCAGCGCACGCAGGCCGAGCTGAGGGTCAGGATCATCGGCGAGGTCCCGCCGGCGTTCGCCGAGAATCTGACGGCGCTCGACGCACGCGGCGTCGTCGAGCTCACCGGAGCCTTCTCGCCGAGCGAGATCGGGACGCTGCTGCGGGACGTCGACGCCGTCGCGCTGCCGTCGATCTGGTGGGATTGCGCGCCGCTGGTCGCCGCCGAATGCCTGGCCGCCCGGGTTCCGCTGGTGGTGCCGAGGCTCGCAGGACTCGCCGAATCGGTGCGTGACGGATTCGACGGACTCGTGTTCGATCCGCTCGACGTCGACGATCTGGCGCGCAAGCTCGACTCTCTCGCGCTCGATGACGGTCTGCTGGAGCGGCTCCAGGCGGGGATCGCGGCGCCGCGATCGTTCTCGGCCTACGTCGACGAGCTCGAGGCCTACTACGCCGGCGAGCGACCCGGGGCCGTGCGGGGCACACCGGCGGCCGGCGAGCTCGCGGTGCGCTGGCAGGGCGACCACGGTCTCGCGAACAGCCTCTCGATCATCAACGACCGTGTGATCCGAGCGGCTTCCCGGGACGGTGCAGAGGATCGCGCGTGCCGATCGCGCGCCGCTGGACCCGCCTCTCCCCCACGCCGCCGACGTCGAGGTGCGCCATCAGTGGCCGCCCGACCTGAGCGCGCCGCGGGCAGGCCGCCTCGCGGCGATCGTGCCGTGGGAGTTCGGCGCGGTGCCGCGTGACTGGCTGACGGAGATCGACGCCCACGTGGACGAGCTGTGGGTACCAAGCGAATACGTGCGCGCGATGTACCTCCAGGGCGGCATCGACCCCGAACGCGTGCACGTGATCCCCAACGGCGTCGACCTTGAGCTGTTTGCGCCCGGTGGCGAGCGGGTCGGTGACCGGCGCCGTCGCCTCGACACGGTTCCTGTTCGTCGGCGGCCTGATCTGGCGAAAGGGGCCCGACGTGCTGCTGGACGCCTGGAAGCAGGCGTTTCCGGGTCGTGACGACGTGACGCTCGTGATCAAGGACGTCGGTGCCGACGGCGTCTACCGCGGAGCCGATCGCGGCCCGGTCCGCGATCACGCCGCGTCCGGGGCGTTGCCGCGGATCGAACTGATCGGGGCCGAGCTCGACGTCACCGAGCTCGCGGCGCTCTACCGGTCATGCGACGTGCTTGTCCACCCCTATCGGGGTGAGGGGTTCGCGATGCCGGTGCTCGAGGCGATGGCGTGCGGACTGCCGGTGATCACGACCGGCGGCGGCCCGACCGATGAGTTCTGCCCACCGGAGGCCGGCTGGAGGATCAGCTCGACGCGGACGGCGTTCGCGCACGAGCGGGTCGACACGCTGAGGACCGCCGGGCACCCATGGGTTCTGGAGCCGAGCCGCGCCCACCTCGTCGAGCTGCTGCGCGAGGCCGAATCGAACCCCGCCGCGAGGCGGGATCGCGGACGGGCGGCACGCGCGGCGGCGCAGGAGCTCTCGTGGGACGCGGTCGCGGAGCACTACGCGGCGCGGCTCTCGGCGCTGGTCGCTCGCCGGCCGAAACTCGCCGGCCAGGTCACGGTCGTGCCGTTTGCACTGACCGAGGACGTCTCGCTGAGGGTGCTCGCCACTCCCGCCTGGCGGAGGCGGGATCGGCTCGGGGAGCTGTTGCACGAGTGGTCCCTGGCGACGGGACCCGAGACCAGCGCCTGCCTCTATCTGCTCGCGGATCCAGCCGTCGACGGCGATCCGCCGGCACTGGAGGCCGCTGTGCTGGACGCGGCCGGCGCGATCCGCATGGACCTCGAACGGTGTGCCGACATCAACGTCCTGATCGAGCCGATCCGGTCGGGCCGTGACCGCAGCCTGCACGCGGCCGTCGACGCGTACGTTCCGCTGCACCGCGGCTGCGACGGCCACCTGCGCCTGGCGAGGGATGCCGGCAACGCCGTGCTCGAACCCGGCAGCGGCGAGCTGGCGAGGTTGATCGAGCGAAGTGTCGCGCCGGTCGATCGTGCCCGGGCGGTGCCGGCATGAGCTCACGCCCCGATCGGGACGGGCTGCCCCAGGTCAGCTGCATCCTCAGCGCCTACAACTACGAGCAGTACATCGAGCGGGCGATCGACAGCGTCCTGGAGCAGGACTACCCGCCCGAGCGCCTGCACGTGATCGTCGTCGATGACGGCTCCACCGATCGCACGGCAGAGGTCGTACGCACCGTCCAGGCTCGCTGCGGCGAGGACCGCTTAGCGCTGATCCAGCGTCCCAACGGCGGCAACACCGCCTCGGTCACGACCGGCCTGCGGCACACTCGCGGCGGGCTCGTCGGGATCCTCGATGCCGACGACGAGTGGCTGCCCGGCAAGGTGCGCGAGCAGGCGGGGCTGTTCGCATCACGGCCGGAGGTTTCGCTGGTCTACGGCGACATGCGGGTGATCGACGGCGCCGGTGCGGTGCTCGACGAGTCGTTCTTCACGCGAATGAAGGTCGACCCTCCGCGAGGCCGGGTGATCGACGCGCTGATCGGCCAGAACTTCACGACCAACTCGACGTTGATGTTCCGTGCCGGCGATGTCGTGCCGCTCCCGGCGCGGAGCCCCTCACCCGACTACTGGCTGGCCGCGCATGCGGCCGCGGCGGGCGAGACCGAGGTGATCAGGCGCCCGCTCGCGAGCTACCGTCTGCACGAGGCCAACCGCGGCTTCGGCGCGCAGGGGGACCGCTACGTGGCCGTCCTCTGCCGTGAGCTGCTCGGGCGCCGGCAGATCATCGCCGACCTGTTCGGAGTGGTCTCGATCGACGGCCTGCTGAAGGCGCTGGACGAGCTTGTGGCGAAGGCGGTCTGGACCAGCCGGCTCGGCAGCCGCTCGCTCGAGCAGGTGATCGATGTCCAGGATGACGAGCGCGCGCTGGCCGCGTCCGAGCTTGCACGAGGTCTCGCTGAGGCCGACCACGAGCAGCGCGTCCGGGCGCTTGCGCGCGCCCGCGTGCTTGACCCGTTCAACCACTCGGCCGCGATCGCGCTCGACGAGACGCTGGCGCGGCGGGCGCCGTCGCCGTCGCCGTCGCCATCGACTGCGGTTGACTCCCCGACGGCGGTCTCGTTCGGAGCTTGCGCTGGGCCGCGCGTGTCGGTCATCATCCCGGCCTTCAATCTGGCCCGCTTCCTGCCGGCCGCGATCGACAGCGCGCTGCGCCAGGACCCTCCCGGCGGCCCGGTCGAGGTGATCGTCATCGATGACGGCTCGACCGACGAGACGCCGTCGGTGCTCGCGCGCTACGGCGACCGGATCCGCCCGATCCGCCAGGACAACGGCGGCCTGGTCTCGGCCGTCGACCGCGGCCTTGCGATCGCCGGCGGCAACTACCTGGCGTTGCTCGACGCCGATGACGAATGGCCACGCGACCGTCTGCGCCGCCACACCGAGCTGCTCGACGCAAACCCGCTGGTGGGGCTGGTCCACGGCGACATGGAGGTGATCGACAGCTCCGGCCGGGTGCGTGAGCCTTCGTTCTTCGCGCTTCAACGAGAGCCCCCAACCGAAGGACGGGTGCTCGGCCGCCTGCTGGCGGGCAACTTCATCTCAGGCGGTGCCGCCACCTTCCGCGCTTCGCTGCTGCCGGCACTGCATCCGATCGCTCCCGAGGCGGCCTACCCTGACTGGTGGATCGCGGCGTGCATCGCGGCCGTTGCCGAGATCCGTCTGGCGCCCGGGATCGGCAACCGCTACCGCCACCACGGCGCCAACATGGGGCTCGGCTCGGGCGCCGATGCGCAACCGCGGATCCAGCGGCTTGAGCTCGAGTGGCGGCGCTGGATGTTCTGGAACCTGCTCGACGACGAGACCGTCAACGTCGAGCACCTGCGCGCGGCGTTCCGGGCCTGGAGTTATGGTGTCTTCACGGCCGCGACGCAGGCCGGCGACGGTGCCCGCTCGCTGCTGGACCGTGACCCCGACGGCGCCCGCGCGGCGCTCGCCTGCTCGCACGGCGCCGGTACCGGGCAGCCCACCGGCAAGGCGCTGCTGCGGGCGCTCTCGCGTGATCCGTTCGACGGCGCGATCGCAGTCGATCTGGAGGTCGCGCTGCAGCGCGAGAGCGCCGGCCCGCGTGAGGCGATTGAGCAGCCGGCGTCCCCACCACCGCCGCTGATCGCACTCGCCACCCGCCCGCAGGTGACGCTCGCGTGGCTGCAGGAGGTGATCGTGAACCCCTCGCTGCTGCATGCGTTCGCGCAGGAAACGGCCGACCGGGACGACAACACCCTGGTCGTCCTGGCGCCGTGCGGGGCGGAGCTGCAGGAACTGATCGAGATCGTCGAGGCGGACCCGGCTCTCAGCAGCGAAGGCTGCGACATCACGGTCGTGGCTGAGCCATCGACGACACCGGCACGCCGGTGGCTGGTGTCACGCGCGAGCGCGCGCCTCACCGCCGGCCCCTCACGCGCGCCCTACGACGCTCTGCCCGCCCACGGCGCCGTCAGCCGAGCGCAGGCCGCGCCGGCTTGCCGGGCAGCCTGATCGCCCGCACGGGACGTCAGGCTGTGACCTGGTTGTAGAGCGCGGGGAGATCCGGGTACCCGCTCCCTGCCCAACCGGAATTCTGCAGCGCCGAGATCTGCGCCTGGGGTGACTGACCGACCGTCGAGAGGATCCCCTGGATCGACGAGCTCGCCGTCCCGTAACCGGGGATCGTGTTCTGCCCGCTCAGCCATCCCGCGGTCGCGTCGGCTGCCGTGACCGGGTCAGACCACTCGGAGCCGTTGGCGCCGTAGGTGCCCGAGCCGGTGTAGCCGATGTTGAGCCAGTCGTTGTTGCCGGCCGCCTGGCGTGACTGCGCGGCGCCGCCGGATTCCTCCGCCAGCAGCCAGGCGCTGATGACGCCGGGATTGAGCCCAGTGTCGGCCGCAAGACGCGAGGCGAACTGCTGCTGGTCGGTCGTCAGCATCGACGTCGCTGCCGCCGGCAGCGTCGCCGACCCGGTCCCGACACCCGCGCCGCCGGTGAGCGACGCCGACCCCGCGAGCAACGTCGAGGACAGCGAGCTGCCCGTATCGATCCCGGCGCTCGACGCGGAACCGAGCAGGCTGGACACGCCGCTCGTGCCCTGCGCCTGCGCCAGCGCGTCGGCGAAGTTCGCCGTCGCATCCGGTGTCGTTGTGGCGCTGCCGGCACCTTCGACTGAACCGGTTCCGGCCGCGGCGCTCGATCCGGCCGTGGACGCCAGCGATCCAGCCTGCAGTTCGGAGATCTGCTGCTCGATCTGGTTGATGCGCGAAAGGGCGTCGACGTAGCTCATCGAGGGCGTCGAGAGAGTAATCGGCCGGCGAGCTCCGAGCTTGACCAGCAGGTGCGTCGCGTCTCGTCCCGGCCGGCCGGCCGGCCCGCCGAGTCGACGGTCTAACCTGCGGGCGATGGTCCGGAGATCTGGTAGGGCCCTTGTCGCGACGGCGGCCGTGGCGCTCGCCACCTGCGGCTGGGCGTCGGTGCTGCACACGGCGAGCGCTGCCGCCGACGGAGATCCGGCCAGCGACGTCCTGCTGATCGACAACGTCTTCTATCCCTATGCGCCGCCGACCTCAGACGCGCTTCAGCGGCAGCTGAACGGCGCCACCGCCGCGGTCGCCGGCGAGCATCAACCGCTCAAGGTCGCGATCATCGCCTCCCGCACCGATCTCGGCACGATCCCGGAGCTGCTCGGCAAGCCTCAGGAATACGCCGACTTCCTTGACCAGGAGATCAGCTTCACAGCCAAGCAGGCGCTGCTCGTCGTGATGGCCGACGGATACGGCACGCAGGGCCTCAAACCGGCGGCCACGGCGGCGATCGCGGCACTTCGCAAGCCGGCCGGCGGCAGCAGCGATCAGCTCGCGCAGGCGGCGCTGGACGCGATTCAGAAGATCGCGGCGGCCGATGGCCACCCGCTGACCGGCGCCGGGGCGGCGACGACCGCATCCACGGGCGGCGACGCGACCGTCGCGATCTTCGCGGCGCTCGTGGCGGTGGCGCTCGCCGCCACCGCCGTCGTCGTGACGGTCACGCTTCGACGCCGCGCTTAGAGGTGATCGTCGATACCTCGGTGCTCGCCGGATCGGCCAGCCGGTCCTCGGTCGGATTTCGGCAAGCCGACGAGGCAACGAGGAGAGGAGGAGAGGACGTCGCGATCTCATGCTGTCCGGGCGCGCAATTCAGCACCCGACCTGCCGATTCGGGCGCTCGAACACGAATCTCGTGTTCCGGCGCGCAAATCGTTGGAGCTCTGCAGCGGTTTGCGCGCTCGGATAGGTCAACGGCCGCGACCGGGCGAAGTACGACAGCAGAGCAGGTCCGAGTCACAGCCCCGCGGGCGCCGAGTCACAGCCCCGCGGGCGCCGAGCACAGCCGCGGACGCCGAGTCACTGCCCAGCAGGTCCGTGTTACAGCTCAGCCGGCGGAGCTGACGCCGAGCCGGGAGCTGATGTCGGAGCACTCGACGCAGACCGACTCGGGGATCACGCCCGCTCGCATCAGGAGCCCGAACACCTTGCAGCCCAGGCAGTAACCGAAGATCGACTCGAGCCCGGCCGCGGGCAGGAACAGAACCAGCACGACACCGGCGGCGGTGTGATCGCCGAGAACCAGTGCCAGAATCAGGGCGGTGCCCGAGATCACGGCTCCCATCCCCTGCGCAAAGCGCTTGGGTGGACCCGGGACCGGGCGCTTGGGCCCGAGCCGCGGTGCGATCACGTTCTGGGCCGTCCAGCCGAGCGGACTCAGCGTCGGTCCGGTCAGCAGCCGCGCCCAGAATCCGTAGGTGAGCGGTACCAACAGCCAGTACCAGGAGGTCACCAGCGTCACGATCACGGTCACCAGCACGACACCCGCGACGACACGCGCGGCCTTGTCGTTGACCGGGTTGGGAAAGGAGAACAGCTCTCGCATGGGCTGGTGGCGTTTGATCCAGACTAAACCAGTTGCCTAGATTGAAATAATATCAAGGGGATGGAGCGCATCACGGAGTCCTCAGTCCCGACCCGGATGCCCGCAGCGGCATGACCGGAGGGGGCATCGGCCGCGTACGGACCGAGCGGATCGTCCTGTACGACCGGGACGACCCGCTGATCCTCGAATCCGGCGCCTCGCTGGCTCCGGTCAAGGTCGCCTACGAAACCTACGGCACGCTCGATGCCGCGGGCTCGAACGTTGTCTTCGTCTGCCATGCGCTGACCGGGGACGCGCATGCGGCCGGGCACTACGGCGACCCGGCCCATCGCGGTTGGTGGGACAACCTGATCGGGCCCGCGCGCCCGCTCGACACCGATCGGTTCTATGTGATCTGCCCGAATCTGCTCGGCGGCTGCCAGGGCACGACGGGACCGTCGAGCATCGACCCCCAGACCGGGCGTGCCTATGGGCTGAGCTTTCCCCTGTTCACGGTCAGGGATCTCACGAGGGTGCACCGCAGGCTGCTGGAGGCGCTCGGAATCGATCACGTCCACGCCGTGATCGGCGGCTCGCTCGGAGGCATGCAGGCGCTCCAGTGGGCGCTCGATCATCCGACCGAAGTGCGGCGGGCGGTGCTGGTCGGCGCCAGCGGCAAGCTGACCGCGCAGAACATCGCATTCTCAGCCGTCGCCCGCACGGCGATCATGCGTGATCCGGGATTCGCCGGCGGCGCCTACCTGGATACCGAGGCCCGTCCCGATGTCGGGCTCGCGATCGCGCGGATGATGGCCCACATCACCTACCTGTCGGAAGAGTCGATGAAGCGCAAGTTCGACCGCTCCCGACGGGCCCCCGACGGTGAGATGACGCTCGAGCGGGACTTCGAGGTCGAGCATTACCTGGCGCACCAGGGCGAGTCGTTCCTGGAGCGCTTCGACGCGCTCACGTATCTGTACCTGAGCCGCACGATGGACTACTTCGACCCGATGGCGGACCCCGGCCTTGATCTGCGTGCGGTCGCAGCTGCCGGAACCCGTTTCCTGCTGATCTCGTTCGACACGGACTGGCGCTTCAGCAGCGAACACTCCGCCCAGCTGGCGCAGGAGCTCGTCCGTGACGGCCTCGACGCACAGCACATCGAGATCGCATCGCCCTGGGGCCACGATTCGTTCCTGATGGATGTGCCCGAGTACCACCGCCGCCTGTCGCAGTTCATCGGCGGTCGCTTTCAGGAGATCGCGCGCGCAAGCTAGCATCGCCCGGCCGCGAGCGACGACCGGCCGCCTCGGACCCGGCCTTTCTCAGACCAGCTTGAGGTAGCGCTCGCGATCCCAGCCGCTGACGTCCGACAGAAAGGCCTGCCACGGGGTGATCAGCGAGATCCTCGGAGAGGACGCGGTCCACGACTACACGAAGCTCGCCGAACTGCGATCCCGCAGGTAGGTCGTGGTCAAACCGTCGCTGCGCGGCTATCGGTGGTGCAGGGGGACGCGGGCGGCGAATGCGTCGAACAGGCGCATCGCAGCTGCGCCGGCAGGTGGCCCGTAGCGCTCGGCGTCACGCTCGAACGCCGCCGCATCGATCCCCTCGCGCTCGAGCTGCTCGGCACCGTCGCGACCGGCCGCCCATCCCATCAGCACGGGCGTGGTCGCCTCCGGGTGGAACTGGATGCCAAGATGGGGCCCGAATGCGTATGCCTGCGGACAGACATCGTTGGCGGCGATCTCTCTCGCGCCGGCGGGCAGCTCGATCCGATCCTCGTGCCACGTGAACCAGGGCCCTGGCTCGATCAGGTCCGGCTCGACCGTCGGTACCGAGATCCAGCCGATCTCCGGTTCCGGCAGCGCCCGCACCGCGCCGCCGAGCGCAACCGCGAGAGCCTGCGCGCCGTAGCAGATCCCGAGGATCGGCAGCCCGCGGTCGTTGAGACCGCGTAACCACTCAAGCTCAGGAGCCACCCACGGCTCGGAGCGTTCGTAGGCGTGCGCGTCGCTGCCGAGCACCGCCACGAAATCAACCCCGTCAGGCTCGTCAAGATCGCCGTGGAGGTCCGGGCGCACGACATCGAGCCGCACCCCACGCTGCTGCGCCCAATCGCTGAGCAGCGCCGGCGGCGCGTCATCCTGATGTTGAAGCACGAGCGCGCGCAGGCGCCACATCCTAAAGGTTTGAAACCCCGCCGCGCGGGCCGCTCAGCGGCCGGCGCCGACCAGCCTGGCGCCTTCGACCGCCAGGTCTCTGACGCCGCCGCTGACACGCGCGGCATCAAGGCCGCGGCGCCGCAGCACGCTGGCCGCGATCGCGGCTCGACGGCCGGTGGCGCAGGTGACCGCAAGCGGGAGCCGATCATCGACCTCGACTGCGCTGCCATCACCCAGAACCGCCAGTGGCAGGTTGAGCGCCCCGTCGATGTGGCCCTGACGCCATTCATTCACGTCGCGCACATCGATCAGCTGGCAGGCCTGCGCCGAGAGCAGCTCGATCACCCGCTCGGGCGCGAGCGCGGTGACGCTGCGCAGACCGAGACCCGCCAGAACCCATCCTGCGGGATCGGCCACCGATACGCCCGAGAGGTTCCAGACTCCAGCCGCATAGAGGAGCTCGGCGACCCGCATCCCCTCCTCACGGCTGTCTGAGACGATCACCAGCTGCTCCTCCTCGCCGGTCGCCCAGCCGGCGCGGGTGCCGATCGCCTGGCCGTCGCCCGGCAGGTTGATCGAACCCTCGATATGCGCCAGATCAAACGCCTCCGGTGAACGGACGTCGAGCACGGAGGCGCCGTAGCCGACGAACTGAGCCAGTCCGGCCGGGTCGAGCTCACGCAACGGCCCCGGTTCTGAAGCGCCGTCAACGTTCAATCCGGCAACCAGGACGACCCTCGGAGGCCTGGCCGGGATCGCGCGCGTGAGCACTGAGACGAACTCGTCCTCCGATTCGATCGAGAGCAGCGGGTTCGCGCTGAGCTCGTCACCAATCGTCGACGAGGTCCGATCGGTCAGAGCACCGCTGCCGCAGAGCGAGGCACCGACGTGTCCGGGCCAGACCTCGACCCGATCATCGAGCGCGACCAGGCGCCGCACCGTGCTCCACAGCGCTCGAGCCCCATCGCCGGCCTCCACGACGAGATCCGGGCGAGCGAGCTCGCCGATCAGCAGGGAATCGCCCGACAGGAGCCTGGAGGGGTCGCCGACCGCCTCACGATCCGTGATCAGGTAGGCGAGATGCTCAGGCCGGTGACCGGGCGCTCCGATCACGTGCAGATCCAGACCGCCGACCATGATCACGTCTCCGTCACGCAGCCCGGCGCTCCCGGGACTGCTCGGGTCCGCCGGAACGTGCGGGACGGCGCCTGTGGCTGCGGCCAGCCGCTTACGGCCGGAGACGTGATCGGCGTGGAAGTGGGTCTCGAGCACGTCGGTGATGCGCGCCCCCGCCTCGTTCGCGGCCGCGAGGTAGTCCTCGATCTCCCACTTCGGATCGATCACCGCCGCCTGCCCGCGTGATGCGATCAGGTACGACGCACATCCAAGGTCCTCATGCACGATCTGACGGAAGAACATTCCACTAACCCCTTCCCGGCGGCACTTCAACTGGAATACCACCGAATGGTGATCGGATTTGCAGCCAATAGAACAGTAATCTCATTGATTTAGTCCAGTATACAACACGGCCTCGCACCACTCTCCAGGCGTGGCCGGGGGAGCCTGCGGGGCGCTGGCCGGGGGGCGCCTGCGCGGCCTGGCCGTGGGCGACCGCGCGGCCTGGCCGTGGGCGCCTGCGTGGCGTGGCCAGGGAGCCGAGCTCAGGGAGCGCCGGACTGGGACGAGCTCTCCGCGAACTCGCGGAACAGACCCGTCACGACGAACACGACCTGCTCGGCGATATCGACCGTGTTGTCGCCGATCCGCTCCAGGCACCGGGCTACCAGCACCATGAACATCGCCCACTCACGCAACTCGGGGTCGTCGCCAACGTCGACCGCACGCTGGAAGATCGCGCGGTTCAGCCGGTTGATCTCCGCGTCCTGGCGCACGAGATCCCGCGCCAGCGACACGTGGCGGGTCTTGAACGCCTCGCGCGCCTGCGTGACCTGCGAACGGGCGAGGATTCCCATCCGCTCGATCGCGTCAAGGATGTCCTTGTCCTTCGGCGCCTGATGCCCGGAGAGCGGAACCAGCGTTGCGATGTTCACGCACTGGTCGCCCATCCGCTCCACGCACCTGATGATGTGCAGCAGCGCCGCGACCACCCGCAGATCCTCGGCCACAGGTGCCTGACGTGCCAGCAGCGACAGCACGCCCTGGTGCACCTCCAGATAGCGCCCGTCGATCCGGTCGTCGTCGGCCACCACCATCCCGGCCAACTCGACGTCCTGATAGCTGATCGACTCGAGCGCGCGATCGAGTTGCCCGACGACCAACTCGAGCCCGCCGAGCGTCTGCCCCTCGAGTTCGCGAAGCGACTCGCGGAAGCGGCGGCGCAGCTCCTCATGCGTCAAGTTGGCATCGAGGTGCGGGTCTGGGGGCATCCCCGGATCATGCCACGGAGCCGCCGATGGGCGTGCGACGCCCGGATCAGTTCCCATTGCCGGCCGGGTCGCCGCCGGGAGCATCGTGGCTGCGCTTGCGGACTGCCGCGAGCCGGTAGCCGAATCCGAAATGCGTGTGGATGAAGACCCAGTCCGGCTCGACGTGCGCGAGCTTGACCCGCAGCTTGCGCACGTACACATCCACTGAGCGGTCGCCGGGCCTCATCGAACGTCCCCAGACGAGCGCGAACAGATCCTCGCGGGACATGATCCTGTCCATGCGCCGCGCGAGCTCGATCAACAGCCGGAGCTCGCGAATCGAGAGCGTCAGCGTCAGGCCGTCGGCGCGCGCAAGGTGCTCGTCGGGCCGGATCTCGAGTGGCCCCGCCACCAGCAACTCGCGATCGCGTGTGGTCGGCGCGGCCTGCACACGTTTGATGGTGCTTTCAGATCCTCGGAACCGCGTTACCGAGACGTGAAGCAGCTGTGATCAAACTGTGAACGACAGCGAGGTCGCGAACTCCGGCGAGCCGTCGCGAACTTCAGCGAGCCAGCGCGCCGTCGCGCTGGAGTTCCGGCGCGGCCGCGGTCAGCGCGGGGCGTGCGTGGCGAGCGGCGAAGTCCGCGGGGATCGCGGCGGTCACCAGCTCCTCCGGTTCGGGGGCGAACCGGTAGCCGACACCGAAGTGCGTGTGGATGTAGCCCCAGTTTGGCGAGGCGACGCGGAGCTTCTGGCGGAGCTTGCGCACGAACACGTCGACCGATCGGTCGCCGTGAGCCATCGCGTAGCCCCAAACGCGCTCGTAGATCTCCTCGCGCCGAAGAACGCGATCGGATTGCGAGAGCAGGTTCAGGATCTCGAACTCACGCGCGGTCAACTCGAGGCTGAGCTCTCCCGCGTAGGCCTGGTAGAGGTCCGGGCGGATCGTGATCTCACCGACCAGCGAGGCATCCTCGATCTCCGGCATCTCGTTGCGCCGATGCCGTCTGATCGCGGCCTCGATCACACAGATCAGCTCCTCGGCGTGGCACGGCTTCGTGATCCAGGCGTCGGCGCCCAGTCTCAGACCGCGCACGCGCTGGGCGACCGACGACGGTCCCGTGCAGACGATCACAGCCAGGCCCGGCAGGCGCGAGCAGACACGCTCCAGGTACTCCCAGCTCCCTGGGCCCAGCACAGCAAGGTCGACGACCATCGCGTTCAGTCGCATCGACACAAGGGCATCCGCGGTGACCGCGCTCGAAAGCGCGCGCAGGTCCCAACCGAGCGTGTCAAGACGGTTGGACAGGACCTGCATGAACCCCGGGTCACGGTCGATCACCGCGAGCCGGAGCCGTGTGTTGGAGCGCTGCGGGCTGAGCTGCGGACGGGCTCCTGCCGATGCCTCGCTCGCTTCGGTCGACATGGCCGGAACTGTAAACCAAATCACCGGCCGGGATGAATCGATCTGATCTGCGGTCACAGGATCTTCACTGAACCCAGGGCCAGCGGGCTCAAATCTCGGCACTTTGGTGCAACCGAAAAACACTTATGCAGCTCTTCGGACACCGAAACGCATCACAAAGGCGGTCAGCTATTCTGTGGAACAGTCCCGGCGTCTGCAGATCGACGTCGCGGCGCCCTGGGACAAGCACGAAACGGACAGTCGACCTCTCAGCATGGCATCTCGCAAGGAGCAGAAGGAACAGGCGCGTGCCCAGCGCCTCGCCGAAGAGCAGGCAGCCGCGCTGAAGGCACGGCGCAACCGCCGGCTGCAGATGCTCGGCGGCGTCCTGATCGGTGCGGCGATCGTCGTCGTCGTCGCGATCGCCGTCTCGAGTGGCAACAAGACCGCCAACACCTCCAGCGACGTGACCAAGGGCCAGTCGACCCAGATCACCAAGACGGTCGACACCCTGCTCGCCGGGATCCCGCAGAGCGGAACCGAGCTCGGCAGCCCGAAGGCGCCGGTCACGATGACCTACTTCGGCGACCTCGAATGTCCGATCTGCCGGGACTTCACGCTGCTTGGCGGCATGTCGCAGCTGATCTCCAACGACGTCAGGCAGGGCAAGGTCAAGGTCGTCTACAAATCGTTCTGCACCGCCACCTGCAACGGCCCCGGTCAGAGCGTGTTCAACACCCAGCAGGTCGCTGCCTACGCCGCCGGGATGCAGAGCAAGTTCTGGAACTACGCGGAGACCTTCTACCGCGAGCAGGGAACCGAGGACACCGGTTACGTCACCGAGAAATACTTAGCCGGCCTGGCCAGCCAGGTCACCGGCCTGGACATACCGAAATGGCAGACCGATCGAGGCAACCCGGCGCTGCTCGCGCAGGTCCAGGCAGACGGGGTGGCCGGCACCGCTGCGGGCGTCTCGGGGACGCCGACGCTGATCATGAAGGGACCCAAGGGCGAGGAGCCCGTCCCTGAGAGCGTGCCGAGCTACAGCAACCTGGAAGCGACGATCAAGCAGGTCTCGTGACCGCCGCGGTGAGTTCGGCGAAGGCGACGGGCGCACGCAGAGACCCGTTGCTGACCGCGATCATCGTCATCTCCGTGATCGGGATCGGCGTTGCCGGATACCTGGTCTATATCCACTACGCGAAGATCTCGCCGATCTGCCTCGGAGGCCATCACGGCCAGAGCAGTTGCGAGACCGTGCAGTCGTCGGTTTACGCGAAGCTCGCAGGCGTACCGGTCGCCGTCCTCGGACTGATCGGCTACGTCGTGATCCTCGGGTCGCTCGCGATCCCCGGAGACGTCGGACGAGTGCTCGGCTTCGGTGTCGCGTTGACGGGCTTCGGCTTCAGCGCGTACCTCACCTACCGTGAGATCTTCACGATCAAGGCGATCTGCGAATGGTGCGTCTCGAGCGCGATCCTGATGACGATCCTGGTGATCCTCACGGGCATCCGCTTCCTGCGCGCCGACGTCGAGTGAGGCCCCCCGCGGACGCCCGGTGACGCGGGCGAAGCTGCGGCGAGCCCGCGGCGGGAGCCAGGCTTCTGGGGTGCCCGTGTTCACATCCTGGTAACCGAAAGTTGGCGGCTTCCTCACGAATCCGTTGCCCGAACACGTGAACCTTTCGGGCATGACACAACAGATCAAGCACGGGTTCAACGGAACCCGAACGCGCGTCGCCCTGATCGCCGACGAGATCGGCTCACCCCACGGCTGGCGACACACACTCGCGCGGCTGCGCGATGAAGGGGTGCCGGGCCATGAGATCCATGTGATCGGCACCGGCGAGAGCGCCGATCGCCGACTCGCGACCGTCGCCGAGGTGGAGCTTCCATACCATCCAGGTGGGGCGACCCCGGTACCCGGGATCGTCGAGGTCGCGAGCGCCCTGTCTGAGCGACCGTACGAGCTCGTCCACGTCTGCGCCCCGGGACCGGCCGGCACCGCCGCGCTGCTCGCCGCCCACGGCGCCGGCCTGCCGGTGGTCGGGGTCTTCCCCGCGGCGCTGGCGCACGACGCCGAGCCGTCGGCCCGAGCCCTCCAGAGTTGGCATGCGCTCGAGCTGCTCGTGTCCTTCTATCGCCATTGCAACGTCGTCCTCTCCCCTTCCCGCCGCGGCGATGCGACGCTCGGCCGACTCGGCGTCGGCGGTGACCGCTTGCGACGCTGGCAGCGCGCGACGGACCTCAAGCGCTTCAGCCCGGCCAGATACTGTCCAGCGGCGCTCCCCACCGCGCCCGACGCCGCGCCGGACAGGATCAACCTGCTCTACTCGGGCAGCCTCGCGGCCGATCACGGGCTCGAGTTGCTGATCGAGGCGTTCCTGCGCGCGCGCAGCCGGGAGCCGCGCCTGCACCTGGTGCTGCTCGGCGACGGCGACGCCTGGATGACCGTGGGCAGGCGGCTCGGTCACGCGGGCACGCTCCTCGGCCGTCTGGACGGCGATCAGCTCGCCCACGTTTATGCGACCGCCGACCTGCTGGTATTCCCCGCAGGCCCGCTCGCCGACGATCAGGTGATCCTCGACGCGCAGGCCAGCGGGCTGCCGGTGCTGGCCGTCGAGCGGGAGGGTTGCGCGGATCTGATCGAGAACGGTCGCAGCGGCTGCCTGGTCACAGCGTCGCCGGCCGCGCTCAGTGATGCGATCAGCGGGCTTGCGCGTCGCGCGACGCTGCTTGAGCGGCTCAGCACCGGCGGGTTGCTGGCCGCGCGCGAGCGCTCGTGGGAGAACTGCGCCCGCCAGCTGGCAGAGGCCTGGGAAGTCGCGCGCTCGGGCGAGCTCGGCATCGTGCGGGACGGGGCGATCGCGGCGTAGTCCCAGCGCGGTCACGACGGCCGTGGGCCTGCAGACCGCCCGGCCGGTTCGTCCGATCTTCTCGCAGATTGCACGAAACCGGCCGGTGGCGCGGAGAAACCGTCCGGCTCGGCACCGATGATGAGCGCGTGAGCTGGCGAACGACTCGCGCGTCGGGTAAGCAGGCAGGCACGCCGCGGCACGTCGCGGTGATCGACCTCGGCTCCAACTCCTGGCGGCTCGTGGTGTTCACCTATGGCGAGGATTGGTGGAGGCGTACCGACGAGATCTACGAGACCGTCCGGATCGGCGAGGGGCTCGGGTCCTCGGAGACGCTGTCGGAGAAGGCGATGCGACGTGGCCTTGAGACGCTGGTCGTGTTCGAGCGCTTCTGCCGTGCCAACAGCCTCGGCGCGGGCTCCGTGCATGTGATCGCGACCAGCGCGATCCGTGACGCCGCCAACGGCGCGGAGTTCCTGGCGCGCGCACACGAGGCGAGCGGCTTCGAGATCGAGGTGCTGTCGGCGAGCGAGGAGGCCCGCTACGGGTACGTCGCGGCGATCAATACGACCACGCTCACCGATGGGGTCGTGCTCGACATCGGTGGCGGCAGCATGCAGCTGGTCGACGTTCGCGACCGTCACGCGCAGGCGCTGACGTCGTTCCCGCTCGGCGCGCTGCGGCTGACCGAACGCTTCCTGCCCGGCTCAGGCCCGGCTCGGCGCAAGGACCTGCAGCGAATTCGCGCACATGTGCGGGAGACGCTGAAGAACGTGGACTGGCTGCATTCGCGCGGCGGGCGGCTCGTCGGCTTGGGCGGTGCGGTGCGCAACCTCGCTGCGGCGGCGGAGCGCACCGCGTTCGGCACGATGGGTGGAATCGACATCGGGGTGCAGGGGTTCGTGATCTCGCCGTCCGCGCTCGACGAGCTGGTCTCGTCGCTCGCGGCGCTGACGATCGGCGAGCGACGCCAGGTCTCCGGGATCAAGCCGGGGCGCGGCGACATCATCCTGGGAGCCGCTGTCGCCCTGCAGACGGTGCTCGAGATCGGCGGCTTCGATGGGATCGAGGCGACGCAGGCTGGCCTTCGCGACGGGGTGTTTCTGGCTCGGACGCTGCTGGAAGAGGACGACCCGCTGCTCCCCGACGTCCGCAGAGCCGCAGTTCGCAACCTCGCGATCCAGTACGAGTCCGACCTCGCGCATACCGAGCACGTCTCGAAGCTGGCACTGCAGATGCATGAATCGATGGTCGAGGCGGGCCTGTTCTACCCGAAGCCGGGCGAGCAGGAGCTGCTGTGGGCGGCAGCGATGCTGCACGACGTCGGCATGACGATCTCCTACGACGATCACCACAAGCACTCCCGCTATCTGATCCTCGGTGCCGAACTGCCCGGGTTCGATCCGCGTGAGCGAGCGCTGATCGCGCAGATCACTCGCTACCACCGCAAGGGCGTGCCGAAGTTGGGAGAGTGGGCCAAACTTGGCGTGGATGGGGACGAACAGCTGCTCGACCGCTGCGCGGTGATCCTCCGGCTCGCGGAGCATCTGGAGCGTGGGCGTGACCAGTCCGTCGATGAGGCGCGACTGTGGATCAACGGCGACGGCGTTGCCCTGCACCTCGACGCGGACGGCGACCTGACGCTGCCACGTTGGAGCGTTGAGCGCTACGGCGATGATGAGGCGTTCGAGCGTGTCTTCGAGCGCCGTCTGGTGATTGGCTGAATCGCCGTGCACGGCGTCATGCTCACGACCGGCGTGCGCAGCGTAAAGTGCAGGCATGCTCTGGTTCTTGCGACATGCTGATGCCGCCCCGGGGGACCCTGATGAGGAGCGACCGCTCACCGAGCGCGGGACTCGGCAAGCCCGTGACGCCGGCCGCGCGCTGGCGCAGCTCGGCGTGCGAGCTCGACGCGTGCCTGAGCAGCCCGAAGGTGCGCGCGATGCAAACCGCGACGCTGGCGTGCGAGCCACTCGGAATCGAGGTTGAGAGCTGCGCTGCGCTGTCCGGCGCACCGTTCTCCGCAACCGACCTGGCGGCAGGCCGCGGCGAGGTTCTGCTCGTCGGCCACGATCCGTCGTTCTCGCTCGTGCTGCACGACATGACCGGCGCGCAGGCTGCAGATGCGCAAGGGCGCGATCGCCGCGGTCGATAAGGGCGAGCTGATCCTGCTGCTTCGACCGTCGGAGCTGGCGGCGATCGCCGTGGCGGGAGAGCGGGTCATATGAGCGATCCAGCGCAAGTCGCCGTAACGCCCGGCGACTCGGAAGCGCCGACCGCTCGCGGTCGCCCCCGCGGCAGCCGGCGAAGCCCCCGTGCCGGCGCTCGGCGACCAGTCGCTCTACATCAACCGCGAGCTTTCGTGGCTCGACTTCAACGACCGAGTGCTGCAGCTCGCCGAGGACGACCGGTTACCGCTGATGGAGCGACTCAAGTTCCTGGCGATCTTCGTCTCGAACCTCGACGAGTTCTTCATGATCCGCGTCGCCGGCGTGCACGACCAGATCGAGGCGCGGATCGACGCCCGTGGGCCGGACGGCCTGTCCCCGACACAGACGCTTGAGGAGATCGCGACCACGGTGCGCGCACAGGACCGCCGCCACGCCAGGCAGTTCAGAGACGTGGTCAGCCCCGCGCTCGCGCAGGACGGCATCAGGATCGTCACCTGCGAGGAGTCGGGCGCCTCAGCCGAAGAGATCGAGCGGCACTTCCGTGAACAGATCTTCCCGGTCCTGACGCCGCTCGCGATCGGCCCGGGGCGCCCGTTCCCCTACATCTCGAACCTGTCGCTGAGCCTGATCGTGTGGCTGCACGACCCCGATACCGACACCGATGCCTACGCACGCGTGAAGGTGCCCAAGGAGGTCCTGCCGCGGTTCGTCGAGATCTCCAAGGACACGTTCATCCCGCTCGAGGACATCATCGCGCAGCATCTCGACACGCTGTTCCCGGGGATGCAGATCATCTCCCACGACCTCTTCAGGGTGACGCGGGACGCCGACTTCGAGGTCTCCGACGAGGCTGACGACCTGCTGGCCGCGGTCGAGGACGAGCTTCGACGCAGGCGGTTCGGCGAGGTCGTCCGACTCGAGGTCGGCGCCGGCATGGATCCGGCGCTTCGCGCCCGACTGATCGAATGGCTGCAGCGTAGACGAGGTGCAGGTGTACGACATCGAGGGCCTGCTCGACCTCAGCGACCTCTGGCAGATCGAGGGAATCGAGGGCCACTCCGAGCTTCGCCAGGCGCCCTGGACGCCGCTCACCCACCCGGCGTTCCGGCCGCGGCCCGGGGACGACGATGAGCAGCCGGACGTGTTCGCGGCGATGCGTGCCGGCGACGTGCTGGTCCACTATCCGTACCAGTCGTTCTCGACGAGCGTGGAGCGATTCGTCCAACAGGCGGCCGACGACCCGAATGTGCTCGCGATCAAGATGACCGTGTATCGGACCTCCGACGATTCGCTGCTCGTGCCGTCGCTGATCGCGGCCGCGGAGAACGGCAAGCAGGCCGTCTGCATGGTCGAGCTGAAGGCACGGTTCGACGAGCGTCGCAACATCCGCTGGTCCAGAGAGCTCGAGGAGGTCGGCGCCCACGTCGTGCACGGCATCCCCGGACTCAAGACGCACGCGAAGGCGATCCTCGTGGTCCGGCGTGAGCGCGGACGCGTCCGCCACTATGTGATGACCGGCACGGGCAACTTCCACGCCAAGAACGCCCGCCTGTACGAGGACTTCGGGTTGTTCACGGTCGACCGTGAGATCGGCGAGGAGGTCGCCAACCTGTTCAACACGCTGACCGGCTACGGCCATCCCAAGCGCGAGCGCAAGGTGCTGGTCGCCCCCGACTCGATGCGTGAGCCGCTGATCGAGGCGATCGATCGGACGATCGCCGCGCGCGCCGCCGGACAGGACGCGCGGATCGCGCTGAAGATGAACTCGCTCGTCGACCAGCGCTGCATCGAGGCGCTCTACCGTGCCTCGCAGGCCGGCGTGCCGATCGACATCAACGTGCGCGGGATCTGCTGCCTTCGCCCCGGCATCCCCGGCGTCAGCGAGACGATCCGGGTCGTGTCGGTGGTCGGCCGGTTCCTGGAGCACTCACGGATCTACGCGTTCCACCACGGCGAGGAGAGCAGCTACTACATCGGCTCCGCCGACATGATGCCGCGCAACCTCGACACCCGCGTCGAGCTGCTGACGCCCGTCGAGCGACCGGAGCTCCAGGCCGAGCTCGAGGACACGCTCGAGCGCTGCTTCGCCGATGACACCAACGCGTGGACGCTCGACAGCGACGGACAGTGGCACCGCCGGCAGGGCTGCACCCGATCGGTTCACCGCGAGCTGATGGAGCGGACGATCGCGAACGTCTCGTCGTCCGCGACCTGACGGCGGTCAGCCGGTCGGCGCCTTTGCCGGGCGGGTGGCGAGCGTGACGTGGATCCTGATCACCTTGCCGTCGCGGTTGACCGTCAGCGTCACCGTCTGACCGGGCCTGAGTGCGCCGATCGTCTCGATGAAATCGTTCGTCGAGTTGACGGCACTGCCGTCGATCGCGGTGATCAGATCGCCCGGATCGAGCCCGGCCTTCGCAGCCGGAGAGCCGGGTGCGATCGGCGCTGTGCACTGACCGCCGGCCGAGGTTGCGATCCGAGCGCCTCCGCTCGTCGTTGGGATCAGGCAAACGCCAACGTAGGCGTGCTCGATCGGGTGGCCGGCGATGATCGCGGTGGCGATCCGTACGTCGGTATTCGAGGGAGTCGCGAATCCGACGCCGGCGCTTGACCCCGAGTCGGTCTGGATCTGGTCATTGAGTCCGATCACCTGGCCATCGGCGTCCAGCAGCGGGCCACCCGAGTTACCGGGGTTGATCGCCGCGTCAGTCTGGATCGCACCGGTGATCGTGTAATTGTTCGGTGCCGTGATATCGCGGTCGACGGCGCTCACGATCCCGGCGGTCGTCGTCTCCGGAAGGCTGAATGGACTGCCGATCGCAACCACCGGGTCGCCCACCTGGGCGTTGTTGGAGTCCGCGAACGTGATCGGGTGCAGCTGTGAGGCAGGGACGTTGACACGGATCACGCCGACGTCGGTGGACGGGTCGCTGCCCAGCACCTTTGCCGGCACCGTCAGCCCGTCCTGGAAGTGGACCTTGACCGAGACTGCGTTGGCGACAACGTGCTCATCGGTGAAGATGTCGCCGTGCTTGTCGAACACGACGCCGGCACCCTCGCCCTCCTCCTGCTGGGTGGTGCTGCCGAGCAGGCCGTTGGACGTCTGGTCGGAGATCACTGTGATGTCGACCACCCCGGGGCTGTCGCGGCGGTAGATCTGGTTGATCGTCAAGCCCTGGGTCTTGCTGAGCGAGGTCGGGACCGCCGCCGACGAGGCGCTCTGGGTCACCACGGTCGTCACCGTCTTGGTCGAGCCGCCACTGCCGCCGGCGATCGCGAGCGCGACCACAGCACCCGCGACGGCACCCGTGAGGACTGGCATTAAGGCTGTAGCGCGGCTCATTTTGCGTTTCTTCTCCTGGGGTTCCGTTACCTGGTCAGTTGTAGCTCAGTACAGCAGCGAGGGTTCAGAGGCCCATTTGAAAACCATCAGAATTCGATAAGAGAAGCGCGGCGTCGCCGCGAGCGCGATCTCAGCCTGTGGTCTTCGTGCGACTACCCGATTGTGGCAGGTGGAAAGCACCGCCGAACCGGGGTCCGTAGCGCGGGGGTGTGGGGAAGCTCCGGTGGATGATCGCGCTGAGCGCGGCGGACACGCGTGAAAGCAGCTTCTGTTCCTGCGCGCTCGTGAGCCGTTTGGCCGCCACCGCGTGGTCCAGGCGCGATTTGACCGTTGCGCTGATCGCGTCCTGGAGGCCGCTGGCGGTCTTTCCCTGCGCAGTTGCGATCTGCGCGAGCGACTTGCCGCTGCGCAACTCCGAGAACAGCTTCGAGCCGCTGAGCCCCAGATAGCTCGCAGTCGAGCTCAGGCCGCCGCCGAACATCGCGAAAGCGAAGCCGAACCCAAAGCCGGCCGCTGGACCGAACGGACGGCCGAACGCCGGTGCCGGTGCGAACTTGCCTGCCGGACCAGCCTTGCCGCCGGGAGCCGCCTTGCCCGCGGCGCGGAACGCACCGCCGAAGCGGAAGGCGCGGCCGCGGAAGCTCCGCATCGCGGTCGGCGGGCCGTAGGCGCCGGCAGCGCCGAAGCCGAAGCCACCGATCGGCACGACACCGCTCTGCTTGACCTGCTTCTCGATCGCGTCAGCCTGCGCCGATGTCAACCTGCCTGCGGTGACCGCGGCCGACAACCGGTCGAAGAAAGCACCCTCGAGAGCCGAGTTCAACTGCGCCGGCTTGACCCCCAGCCGGTGCGCGACGTCGGTCAGGAACGCCTGCCGCGAGTTCGATCCGGAGTTCTGGGTCGCGGCGTAGGCGCCGCCGGCCAGGGCGACGGCGGCAAGTGCAACGGCAATGAATGTGAGCTTGCGCTTCAACGATTTATCCCACTGTCTCGAGCGGTTGTTGGACGGGCGCCCCGTCAGACGCAGCGCCCGCTTTGCGATTAGAGCATCATTTTTTCAGAGAATCGTAAGATTGTCAGCCGTCGGCGGCCATCTTCACGAACACGTCGAGCGCCGCCGGGTTGGCGAGTGACTCGCGGCTGGCGACACGATCGATCGGCACGCCCATCAGGATCCGCTTGACCGGCACCTCGAGCAGCTTGCCCGACAGTGTGCGCGGCACCTCATCGATCGCGACCACCTCGTCGGGCAGGTGGCGGGGCGAGCAGTCCTCACGCAGTCGCCTGCGGATCGCCGAGCGCAGTTCGTCGTCGAGCACCGCGCCGTCCCGAAGCACGACGAACAGTTGCATCCATCCATCGGTGCCGTCGCGCGGCAGGTCGATCACCAGCGCGTCAAGCACCTCCTCGAGCGACAGCACCGCACGGTAGATCTCACTCGTGCCCATCCGCACGCCACCCCGGTTGATCGTCGAATCCGAGCGCCCGTAGATGATCGCGCTGCCGCGGGAGGTGATCTCGATCCAGTCTCCGTGGCGCCAGACGCCCGGGAACATCGAGAAGTAGCTCTCCCGGTATCGCTCGCCCGACTCGTCCCCCCAGAAGTAGATCGGCATCGAGGGCATCGGCTTGGTGAGCACCAGCTCACCGACCTGATCGATCAGCGATGAGCCCTGCTCGTCCCAAGCCTCGACCGACGCTCCAAGGGCCCGCGCCTGCAGTTCGCCGGCGCGGACCGGGAGCGTCGGGACACCGCCGACGAACGCCGTGCACATGTCGGTGCCGCCGGAGGTCGAGAACAACCACGTGTCGGCGCCGACCTCGTCGTAAACCCACCGGAAACCCTCCGGCGAGAGCGGCGAGCCGGTCGAACCGACGGACCGTAGCGCGCTCAGACTCACGCCCTGACCGAGGCGCGACGCCGCTCTTCATACAGGCGGCGATGAACGCCGCGCTGGTGCCGAAGCAGGTCATGCCCGTCTGCTCGGCAAGGTCCCAAAGCGAGCCGGGGTCGGGGTGCGCAGGACTGCCGTCATAGAGGATGATCGATGCGTCGGTCAGCAGCACCCCGACGAGGAAGTTCCACATCATCCAGCCGGTCGTCGAGAACCAGAACAGCCGGTCCCCCGGTTGCGCGTCAAGCTGGAGGTTGGCCTGCTTGAGCTGCTCGAGCAGGATGCCACCCTGGCCATGGACGATCGGTTTCGGCAGGCCGGTCGTGCCGGAGCTGTAGAGCACCCAGAGCGGGTGCTCGAACGGAAGCTGCTCAAAGCGCAGCGGCACCGAAGCATCGAGGAAGCCGGGCTCCCAGCCGCTCCCGTCGAGGTAGCCAAAGGTCACGACGCGCGGTCTGGAGGGAAGTGCCGCCGCGATCTCGGCGACGACAGCACGGCGGTCGAAACGCTTGCCGCCGTAGCCGTAGCCGTCGATCGTCAGCAGCACCTTCGGCTCGATCTGGCTGAAGCGATCGATCACGCTGCGGGCGCCGAATTCGGGTGCGGCCGAAGACCACACCGCCCCGATCGACGAACACGCGAGGAACGCGGCGATCGTCTCCGGGATGTTCGGCATGTACGCGACCACGCGGTCACCGGCGCCGACCCCGAGGCCGCGCAGACCCGCGGCGATCGCGGTTGTCTGCTCACGCAGATCGGACCAGCTCCAGCTGGACAGCTCCCGCAGCTCCGAGCAATGCTGGATCGCGAGCGCCGCGGGATCCTTGCCCGCGAAGATGTGCTCCGCGTAACTGACGCGCGAACCTGGAAACCAGTTCGCGCCGGGCATCGTCATCGAGTCGAGCACCCGGTCGCTCGCGACCTCGAACCTTACGCCGAAGAATTCGACGATCGACGCCCAGAACGACTCAAGCTCATCGACCGACCAGCGCCAGAGTTCCTCGTAGCCGCCGGTGCGCACGCCGTGGTTGACCGCGAGCCACTCCTGATAGCGGGTGAGCGTCGCGTTCGCGATCCGCTCGCTGGAGGGAGTCCAGAGAATCTCGTGTTCCATCGCCGATCAGTATCCCGCAACGATCCGTGAGCGTGACCTAGACTTATTTTGTGCCCGAACGATTGAGTGCGGGACCGGGTATCGGACTCGTCGCCCCCCCTGAGCTGCACCCGCCCACCAATGGCGCTGCGCGGCCCTATGACAGCTTCGCGCCGGTGCCACTGCTCCGCTGGCTGCTTGAGACGCCCGATCAGCTCGTCCAGACGGTCGAGGGCACGACCGTGTTCGCCGACCTTTCGGGCTTCACGCGGCTCTCCGAGCGGCTCGCCCGCGCCGGCAAGGAGGGAGCCGAGTTGCTCGTCGACGCGATCAACGCGTGCTTCTCCGAATTGCTCGCGAACGCGTGGGCCAACGGCGGATCGCTGCTGAAGTTCGGCGGCGACGCGCTGCTCCTGTGGTTCGACGGCCCCGAGCACCATCTGCGAGCCTGCGCCTCGGCCTACGAGATGCGGCGCACGCTGCGCGACGTCGGCCGGATCCGTGCCGGCGGCACCCAGGTCGTGCTGCGGATGTCGGTCGGCATCCACTCCGGCTCCTACCAGATGTTCCTGGTGGGTGGCTCACATCGGGAGTTCATGATCGCCGGCCCGGCGACGACCGCGGCGGTCACGATGGAGAAGCACGCATCAGCGGGCCAGATCCTCCTCAGCCCTGACACGGCGGCATTGCTGCCGGCAGGCTGCCTCGGTGCCGCCCTGGACCCCGGGATCCTGATTGCCCGGTCCCCCGCATTCACCGAGTACTCGCTGCTGGCGGTCCCGCAGCCACCAAACGACGTCGTCGCCTCCTGCCTGTCGACCGAGGTCCGCCCACACGTGATCTCCGCCGCAGCGGCGCCTGAGCACCGGACCGCGACGATCGCGTTCATGGAGTTCAGTGAGTTCGACAGCCTCGTCGAGCGGCACGGACCGCAGGCGGCGGCGGCGGCGCTCGACGAGCTGGTCCGCTGCGTGCAGGAGTCCGCCGACCGTTATCAGGTCTGCTTCCTCGGCTCGGACGCCAACGCCGACGGCGGCAAGATTCTGCTCAGCGCCGGTGCGCCGCGAGTGCTCGGCGACGACGAGGAGCGTCTGCTGCTGACACTGCGCGCGGTGATCGACGCTCAGACCAGACTGCCGATCCGCTTCGGCATCAACCGAGGGCACGTGTTCACCGGCTCCGTCGGCCCTCCCTACCGCCGGACCTACACGGCGATGGGCGACCCGACGAACCTCGCCGCCAGGCTGATGTCGAAGGCCCCGCCCAGGAGCATCTACGCAACCCGCGGCGTGCTTGACCGCGCACGTTGGCGCTTCCAAACGACGCCGATCGCGCCGTTCCACGTGAAGGGCAAATCGAAGCCGGTCGAGGCGTGGGAGGTGGGTTCGGCACGACGTGCAGCTGCCACCAGCGCCGTCGGTCGCCGGCTGCCACTTGTCGGGCGCGCGCGAGAGCTGGAACTTCTGAGTGACGGGATCGAAGCTGCAAGGCGAGGGTCCGGCAGGATGGTCGAGATGGTCGGCGAGACCGGCGCCGGCAAGTCGCGTCTGCTCACGGAGGCTCGCGATCTCGCGACCGGGATGAGGTTCGTGCACTCGACCTGCGAGGCCTACACCCAGCAGACGCCGTACGCGGCATGGCGCGAGCCGCTCAGGCTGCTGCTCGGAATCGGTTCCGAGGACTCGGACGCAGACGTGCTTGCGCGGTTGCGTGACGAGCTCCAGCCGCGGGCGAGCGACCTGCTGCCGTGGATCCCCTTGCTTGCAATCGCTTTCGACGTCGAGTCAGCCTCGACGGTCGAGGTCGATCAGCTGGCCGCGGAGGCACGCGCGGCGAAGCTGCACGAGGTCGTGATCCGCTTTCTGAGGCAGGAGCTGGTGGTTCCGACCCTGATCGAGATCGAGCACGCACACGTGATGGATGCCGCCTCGGCGTCGATGCTCGAGGCGCTGGCGAAGGAGCTTGACTCCTCGGCCTGGCTGGTGCTCGTGACTCGACGTGACGCCGGCGGCCCGTTCGCGGACTCCGAGGTCGTGCAGCGGATCGAGTTGGGACCGCTGTCGGCCGAGGACTCGCAGCTGCTGGCCCAGCAGGCTCCGGACGCAGCCGAGCTTCCTCCGCATGTCGTCGACGCCGTCGTCGAGCGGGCGGGCGGCAGCCCTGAGTTCCTGCTCGATCTGCTTTCGGCGGCCGCCGCCGGCGGTGGCGGCGAGCTCCCCGACAGTGTCGGCTCGGCCGCTGTCGCCAGGATCGACGCTCTGGATCCGGGCGATCGGACGCTGGTTCGGAGGGCGGCGGTGCTCGGGCTGAGCTTCCAGCCGCGACACCTCGAGCAGGTGCTCGGCACCGATCTGCCGATGCCGGAGGAATCCACCTGGATTCGTCTGGCGGGCGTGTTCGCACGCGACAGCGACGGTCGCCTGCGGTTCCGGCGCCCGACCCTGCAGGAGGCGGCGCACGCAAGCCTGCCGTTCAAACTGCGCCGGTCGCTGCACGCGGCTGTCGCGCGGCGCATGGAGGACGAGGGCGCGCTCGCCGATCCGGCTGCGCTGTCGCTGCACTTCCTGTTCGCCGACGACCACGCGCGCGCCCACAAGTACGCGTTGGCCGGCGCCGAGCTGGCGACCGCGCGGTTCTCACATGCGGACGCCGCGCGCCTCTACCGGCGGGCGATCGAGGCGGGGCGCGCGGCCGGCATGCTGAATGACCGAACCGGGGTGCCGGCGCTGGCGCGGGCGTGGGAACAGCTCGGCGACGCGCTGCGGTGCACCGGAGAGCCGGCGGCCGCGGCCCGCGCCCTGACCGCCGCGCGAAGGTTGGTGAGCGACGATCCGCTCGCCCAGGCGCGGCTCTGTCATCGCCACGCCGAGGTGGCGGAACGCACGGAGAGCCTGACCGACGCGGTGCGGTGGCTGAGGCGCTCGCTGCGCTATGTCGAGGGCATCGATGACCCGGAAGCGACAGCCTGGCGCGCGCGGTCGCATTCCTACCTGGCCGGGGTCAGGAACCGCCAGGGACGCTGGCCCGAGTCGACACGGCTGTGCCGCCAGGCGATCGCGGAGGCCGAAACCGTCGGCGAGCTGCCGGCGCTGGCACGAGCGTGCTACACGCTGGACTGGGCGTTGTTCGAACTCGGTCACCCGGAGCAGGCGACCCACTCGGCACGAGCGCTGTCGATCTACGAACAGCTCGGCGACCCGGAGCACGAATCGACGGTGCTCAACAACCTCGGCATGTTCGCCTACTTCGACGGCCGCTGGGATGAGGCGATCGAGCTCTACCGCCAGGCGGGCACGTGCAGCGAGCGCGCGGGTAAGCCGGGCGACGTGGCGTTCACCGACTGCAACGTCGGCGAGATCCTCTCCGACCAGGGCCGGCTTGAGGAGGCGGCCGTCCATCTCGAACGGGCCCGCCGCGTCTGGACCGCGACCGGAGATCGCCAGAGCGTCGCATTCGTGAATGTGCTGATGGGGCGCCTGGCGGTGCGTGCCGGCCGGACGCCCGAGGGTTGCGAGCTGCTGGAGTCGGCGATGGCCGACCTGCGCAGGTACCGGATCGACGCCTACGCCGACTTCGCTGAGGCACTGATCAGCGAGGCTGAGGCGTTCGCGGGCGACCCGTCGCGGGCGCTGAGCATCGCTCGCGAGGTGCTTGACAGATCAGATCGGCAGTTGCCGCTGCTCCGCCGGCTTTCGGGGATCGCACTTGCCAGGCTCGGTGACCCGGAGGCGTCCAGAGAGGAGCTGCTGGGCGCGCTGACCGTCGCCCGCGAGCGCGGAGCGGAGTACGAGGCAGCCGCGACGATCACGATCCTGTCGACGCTCGGCGCGATCGAGAACGAGATGCTCGAAGAGCGCGACGCGATCCTCGAACGGCTCAGGATCACCGAGCTGCCGGCACCCAAACTCCTGAAACGGCGCGCTCGGACCGCGAGACGGTCCAGCGAGAGGAGGGTCAGGCCCTGCCCCACGGATCGCCCGACAGTCCCGCCGGGATGTCGACCGTCAGCGTTGCCGTACCGCAGCCATAGAGCTGACTCCATAGGTAGCCCGTCCACAGCGAGCAGAGGCTGTCCCACTGTGACGGCAGCATCGTCGATGGCTCCAGACAGGGTCCGCTCGCGGGACAGCTCGGCAGCAGTCCGACATACCCAGCGGTGCCGTCCGGCAGGGTTCCGGCGACCGCCGGCGTACCGGCGCTCGTCGTGAACTCGTACGGCGCCGCGAAGCAGAACTCGGCGGTCTGGGAGAGCGGCAGCGGCGTCGTGCCGTTGGTCGGGTACGGTTCGCTGACCGTGTAGCTGAGCTCCTTGCTGCGGTTCACCGAGGTCATCGTGAACGAGTACCAGTTCGGATCGACGGCTGTGTAGCCCGCGCACGTGAGCGGCGCCCCCACGTCGATCGACTCGAGCAGCGAACCGGCGTTGGGCTCGCTCGTCTCAGGGTTCGCAACCACCTCGAAACTCGCCGCAGTCGTCTTGACGACCGTCTGGCAGGTGATGTTCTGAGCGCATGCCGATCCGTCGCTCGCCTCATCAAAGGCGCTCGAATCGGTGGTACCGGTGAGCTTGCTCGCGGCTGCAAGCTCGTATCCATTGGCCGGCTTGCCGAGGCTGAGCGCGGCGAACTTGACGATGCCGCGCACGGCGTCCGCGTTGAGCGTGCCGGCGAGCGAGGAGCTCCCGGGGTTCTTCGCCAGCGCGATCGCGACCGAGGCGCTGGAGGAGGTGACGAGCTTGCCGGCGGAGTCGACAACCTCAACCGTCACCGGCGGACCCGACGGGTTGAAGTTGACGCCGCTGATGTGATCTCCGACGGCCGCATCGTGCGGCTCGGTGCTGAAGCGCAGCGTGCAGCGGGTGTTGACGACCGTGGTGTGTCCACGCGTGCCGGCCGCCACCGAAACCAGGCGTCCGCCGGCCAGCGCGGCCGATCGCCACAGGTATGAGTAGGTGCCGCAGTCCACCGGCGCGGTCGCGGTCACCCTCAACGTCAATGTCGCACCGGCGCCAAGCCGCAGTCCGTTGATCGACAGGACACCGCGGCGGAGCCGCAGGCTCCCCTTTTCACCGGCGCTCAGCGATGCCCGGCTGGCATCAAGGCTGCGCGGGACCACAACCGTCGCGGAGCTCACCGAGACCCCGATCGATGAGTGGTTCGCCAGGTACAGGCGGAACGACGTCGCGTGACCGGCCGTGACCGCACCGGGCGTGACCCGGAGCGCGAGTCCGCGATGGCACGGCGTGTCGACCGTGGTCGTAACGGCACTTCCGGTCGCAACGAAGGTCAGCGGCTCCCGGTCTGAAGGGAACCCGGCATCGTTCTCCCAGCCGGAGGAGCCCCAGCTCCCGGTGTGGTTCCCGCAGATGCTCGGAGCACGGACGGTGACCTTCACCTGCATCGGCTTGCCGGCTTTGTCGACGAAGTTGCGCAACTCGACGACGTTGCCGGCGACCGTGGCGGTCCCGCCGGCAGAGGCCGGAAGCGTCGCGCTCAGCACGTGATAGCCGGCCGGCGCATTGAAATTGGCTCCGTTTGCTGCCTCGGCGTTCCCGGGGCTGTTCGTGAAGGTGAACGTGAGCGTCGTGGTCGACCCCGCGGCGACGGTCGCCGGCGAGATCGCGAGCGTGTACTGATCGAGGTCCGTCCCGCCAGGCTCCGGCGCCGCGAGCGCGCTCGTGACCGGCGCGAAGCAGGCAAGCGACGCGAGGGTGATGCAGGCGATCGCATACGAGCAGGTCGACGTGAACGCCCGCGAGAGCGTCCCTGATGCGCGCATGGACCTCATATGCGTTCCCCTTTTCCGCGTGTATTAGCTGACGAACTGCCCAGCCGACGGACGCGAGCTTAGCATTTGCACACTGTCCGCAGCGGCCGACGCTCTATGCACGCAATGCTTCGGTCGGGCTCAGACGGGCGGCCTTCGCCGCCGGATAGAGCCCGGCCAGCATCCCGATCACGAAGCCGGCGGCCGGCGCCGCGATCAACGCGTACAGCGGAACCACGAACGGTTCGTTCTGCGCCAGCGAATAGACCTCGGTCGCGCCCGCGCCGAGGATCAGCCCGGCGATCCCTCCGAGCGCGGCGAGCAGCGCCGACTCCGTCAGGAACTGGATGCTGATGTGCCTCCTGGTCGCGCCGAGCGCGCGCCGCAGGCCGATCTCGCCGCGACGCTCGAGCACCGAGATCACCATGATGTTCGCGATCCCGATCGCGCCGACCAGCAGCGCGACGGCACCGAGCCCGAGCAGCAGCGTCGTGAACTGGCCCTTGGCGGCGGCCCGCGCCTCGAGTACGTCGGACGGCCGGCTGACGTCGACTCCTGAGGCGTTCTGGGGGTCGGCGGTGGCCGCGAGCAGGTTCGACACCGGGACGACGTCGTTGACGTTGGCCCGGACGTAGATCTCAGACGGGTTCGGCTGTACGGCGAACAGCCGCTCGGCGACGGGCAGGCTGACGAACACGGTCGTGTCCAGGGTGGGGTCGAGGATCGAGGGATTCATGATCCCGACGACGCTGAACCAGGTGTTGCCGAGGTAGACCATCACGTGGCCACCGACGTGGTTGATCTGAAGGATGCTCGCTGCCTGGGCGCCGAGCACCACCTCAGGGAAGTCGGCACTGACGGTGTCGAGGAACTTCCCTGACTGCATCGAGGTGCCGACCACCTGGGGGAGGTTGTCACCGGACGCGTCGACCCCGATCCCGCCGGTCTGCTCGCTCGGAACATACGGGGTGCGGAGCACGATTGCGCTCGGGACCTGATAGATCGCCACAGCGCTGTCGACGTTCTGCATGTGCTCGATCATCGGCACCGAAGTGTCGGGCAGGACCTCGCTGGCGCCGAAGAAGGTGGTGCCGGGAGAGACCGTCAGGAGGTTGGTCCCGAGCGCGTCGATCGTCGCCAGCAGGTTCGCCTGGCTCGACGAGGAGACGCCGACGACGGCGACCATCGCGCCGATTCCGATCGCGATCCCGAGCGCCGACAGCGCCGCTCGTAACCTGCGCGTGCGCAGGCCCTGGAGCGCGACGCCGAACAGCTCGTGCGGCGGCAGCCGCGCGGTGTCGGACCGGTCACGGCGGGGAAGTTGGGCGGGGGCGGTGGTGGCGCTCACGAGCGGTCGTCCCCGACGATCTCGTCCGTCGTGCATCTGGATCCGTCTGCCGAACGATTGTGCGATGTGCTCGTCGTGCGTGATCAGAACGAGCGTCGCGCCGCCCGAGGCGAGCCCGTGCAGAAGCGCCAGCACCTCGCCGCCTGACTTCGAGTCGAGGTTTCCGGTCGGCTCATCGGCGAGGATGATCATCGGCTCCTTCGCGATCGCGCGGGCGATCGCAACGCGCTGACGCTCACCTCCCGACAGCTGCTGGGGCCGGTGGGTCAGGCGGTGGCCGAGGCCGACCCGCTCCAGCGCGGATTGCGCTGCGGCACGCCGGGATTTGAGCGGCTGCCCGGTGTAGAGCATGCCGTTGGCGACGTTGTCGACCGCCGTCATCGACTCCTGGAGGTGGAAGCTCTGGAAGACGAAGCCGATCTCATGGGCACGCAGGCCGGCGAGCTGATTGTCCGACGCCGCGCCGACGTCGCATCCGGCGACGAGCACCGCGCCCGCGCGTCGGCCCGCTCAAGCGTGCCCATGATCGTCAGCATCGTCGTCTTGCCCGAACCCGACGGGCCGACCACCGCGACCTGGTCGCCGGCGAGGATCTCGACGCTGACCTCACGCAGCGCGACGACACCGCCGGGGAACTCCTTGGACACCCGGTCAAGCCCGACAGCCACACGGTTGCTGTCCGGGTATGGGGCATCGACCACGGACGCGCCCGCGCCACGCCCGTCGCGTTGGTCGAGCTCGGGGCTCATCCCTGAGAGTCGGTTACCTGCAGGCCCTCGTAGATCCCCGGGCCGGAGATCTGAACATAGCCCGCAGCGAACAGTCCGGTGGTGACGGGGATCAGCTTATGCGGCGCCTGCGCCTCCTGAACCGCGTAATTGCCTCCCGCGGTGGCCAGCAGCGCGGTCACCGGCACCGACAGCACGTTGTTCGCTACCGCCTCAGCGAAGTTCACGCTGACGGCTGCCTGGTCAAGACCCGCGCCGGTGTGATGACCGTGGAGCTTGATCGTCACCGGGATCGTCGACGCACTGCTGCCGCTGCTGCCGCTGCCGCCGCTGCCGCCGGAACTGCTGGCGCCGGACGCGCCGCTGCCGGAGCTGCTTGAGCTGGTCGCGACCGGACTGACGCCGGTGATCGTGCCGGCGACGGTGGTGCTGTTCGGCATCTCGACCTGGACGTGCTCACCGAGCACCGCCTCGCTCTGCGACGTCGCGGCCAGGTCGACGGTCACGACCAACTGCGTCGAGGTGGTCTGCAGGATTGCGGTCCCCCCTCCGCTCGCGCCGGACGCGCCGGAATCGCCGCCCGACGAGCCGGACGCGCCAGAGGAGCTGCTGCCACCACTGACACTGCCACCTGAGCTGCTGCCGCCACCAGATGAACCAGTGCGAGCATTCGTGCTCCCGCCGGTCGCGCCCTTCGATCCCTTCGAGGCGCGCAGCTGAGCCGCCTCGGCCTTGAGCAGCGCGATCAACGCGGCCAGCGTCTCCTTGCTGACGTTGCCGCCGCCCGGAGTGGTCGTCGTCGGCGTGGTCGTGGTCGTCGTGGGCGTTGTCGTCGTCCCGCACGGAGTGGTCGTTGTTGGAGTGGTCGTGGTCGTGGTCGGTGTTGTCGTCGTGGTCGTCGGCGTGGTCGTGGTGTCAGTCGGGCACGAGTCCGCCGAGGCCGCCGAGGCCTGCGTGGCGGTCGTCGCCGTCGTGGCGGTCGTTGCCGTCGCCGTCGTGGTCGCGGTCGCGGTAGTGGTCGTCGGCGTCGTGGTCGTCGTATCGAGGCTGACGAACACGGGCGAGGGACTGGACACCTCGACGCTGGCCGCGCTCGCGCCGAGTGTCGGCTCGACCGTGGCGATCAGCTGGTCGCCGGGGAGGAACACGATCTGCCCCAGCGTCAGGGTGCCCGTCTCGGTTTCGCCGATCGAATCCTGCAGCGCCTCGACGCCGTCGGTCGTCGCGTTCTGCCAGGTGTCGTTCACGACGATCCCGTCCGGGTTGAACCCGAGCTTGACGAGGTTCCGGTTGAGCTGCAGGATGTCCGGCCCGTCGGTGTCGCCTGGGGTCAGATCCCGGTACGCCGGCGTCGAACCGTCCATCAGCAGGATCGGCTCGTTGTCGACCTTGAACAGCGCCTGGCCCGGCTTGATCAGCTGGCCGACCTGGGGCAGCCACGTGATCGTCCCGCTGACGCTGTTGTAGACGGTCTGCGGGTTGGCGTAGCTGAGCGTTCCCGCCTCGGTGTCGGTCTCGACCAGGTTCTGTCGCTTCACGACCGCATAGCCGGAGCTGGCGCCGCCTGATGACTGCGCGCTCGTCGGCGCCGGCGAACCGGCGCTCATCACGACCGCGATCGCGGCCGCGAGCACGACGACCAGTGCCACGCCCGCGAGCACCCGTCCACGGGTCACGCGCGGCCGTGACGAACCGGCTTCCTCAGACGCGCGGACGTTTCCTCAGACACAGGAGTCTCCTCAGACACAGGTGCTCCCTCAGACACAGAGGGCTCCTGAGACACCGGGGGTTGCTCAGACACCAGAACTACCCGCTGACGCTTCCCGAGCCGCTGCCGCCGGCCGGCGGGGCGCCGCCTGCACCGCCACCAAAGCGCCCACCACCGAACTTCGGCCGCAGGCTGGCGCATGCCGTGTTCGCCGTCTTGAACGCGGGCGTGTTGAGCAGCGCCCGGAAGTTCGTGCCGCCCTGGGCGCCGAAGCCGAAGCCGCCGCCGCCGGGTCCACCACCGCTGGTGGTCGGGTCGGGGATGTTGACGCCGTGCGAGCGCATGCACTGCGCGTACTTGACGAGCTCCGCGGTCCGCGCGGCGCGCTGTGCGGGCGTCAGCGCCGCACCGGGGAACGCCGCCGCGAGGTCCGACCTGCAGGCCGACATCGCAGCCTGCGATCTGCGTGCGCGGATAGTTGCGGAACGCCTGGAAGATGCCGCCTCCCGGCCCGCCCGCGCCTGCGGTGGTCCCTGAGTCCGACACGTTGATGCCGTGCGAGCGCAGACACTTCGCCAGGTTCAACCTGGCCGTCGTCGCGCCGACAGAGGTACCGCTTGCCGCGCCGGCGGTCGTGCTGCTCGACGCCCCCGACGAGCCGCACGCGCTGAGCGCTGCGGCGGCCACGACCGCGCAAAACGCGACCGCAAGCCCTCGTGAGGTGATGGTGTGCTTCAACATTGTTTTCTGAAATCTCCTGGATCGTGCAGCCGGTATCCCCGGACAGATGCATGATCGTTTTTAGCGTCCGACACGTCAGTTCCGTGTAAGAGAGGTTGGCTTCTTAGCTGAAACTTCAACAGCCGGTGCGGTCGGATCGGCCGGCAGATCGATGCTCACCAGCAATCCCCCGTCCTGCGGAGCACTCACCTCGATGCGTCCGCCATGCGCCTGGACGACCGAGCGCACGATCGAGAGTCCGAGACCGTAGCCGCCGCTGGTTCGGTCCAGGCGACGAAACGGCTCGGTCAGCGTGCTCGCGTCGCCGGCGTCGATCACGATCGCCGCCGTTACGGACCGTCAGCCGCGCCTCGCCCCCACGCTGACCGGTCTCGACGTGGACGAAGCCGCCCGGCTGGTTGTAACGAAGACCGTTGTCGACAAGGTTCGCGATCATTCGCTCCAACAGGTTCGGCTCGCCCCGCACCGGCGCGTGCCGGAGGTCGCTGGTCACGGCGATCCCGGCCTGCTCGGACCGCGCCCGCAGGTCGGTGATGCAATCGCCGGCCAACTCGGCCAGATCGATCGGCTCCTCGGGGCCGCTCGTGGCCTGACTGCGCGCGAGCACCAGCAGCGCCTCGATCAGGCCCTCGCTGCGATCGATCGTCTCACGCACCGCCTCGCCCATCGACCTCAGTTCAGCGAACGCTCGCGTTCGGATCGGCCAGCGCGACGTCGACCTCGGTGCGCATGATCGCCAGCGGCGTGCGCAGCTCATGCGACGCGTTGGCGACGAACCGCCGCTGGCTGGCGAACGCCGAATCGAGTCGCTCCAGCATCCGGTCGAACGTGTCGGCCAGTTCCTTGAGCTCGTCGGCCGGTCCGTTCAGGGCGATCCGCTCACCGAGGTTCTCACCGGAAACGCGGCGCGCGGTCGCGGCGATCGCCCGCAACGGCGCGAGCGCCCGGCCGGCCAGCACCCACCCCGCCGCGACCGAGATCGCTGCCCATCACGACGAGCGCCGCGACATACTCGATCAGCAGGCGGTGCAGCGTGTCGGAGGCGAACTGATCCCTGACCGCCTCGGCCACCGCCCGGTCTGAGGAGCCCGGCGCGAAACCGGGCGGATGCGGAAAGAACGCCTGGTAGGCCGGCAGCCCGAGCTTGTGCCTGACCGCATCGAAGTCGGGGCGTGCCCTGAGGTTGTGTCGCACGAGCACGTAGCCGACCGTCAGCAGCACGGCGCCGGTCACGAGGAACACGAACCCGTAGGTCAGCGTCAGCCGCAGGCGGATCGTCGGCGCCGGACCGCGCCTGCGGCCTCCCGGCCCGTCCCGCCGGCCACTGCGATCAACGCCGTCCATCACGCGAGCCTGTAGCCGACGCCGATCACCGTCTCGATCGCCGGCGGGTTGCCGAGCTTGCGGCGCAGGGTCATGATCGTCATCCGCACGACGTTGCTGAACGGGTCGGCATGCTCGTCCCAGACTCTGTGCAGAAGCTCCTCCGCCGAAACGGTCGCGCCCTGCGCGTTCATCAGGGCTTCCAGCACCGCGAACTCCTTGCGTGCGAGCTCCACCGGCTGACCGGCGCGCGTCAGCGTGCGGCGGGCGGGATCGAGCTCCAGCTCACCGTGGCTGAGCACCGGCGGGCGGCTCGGCACCGATCGCCGCCCGAGCGCTCGAGTCCGCGCGACCAGCTCGGCGAACCGGAACGGCTTCGACAGGTAGTCGTCGGCGCCGATCGACAGCCCCTCGACCAGGTCCTCCAGCTTCCCTGCCGCCGTCAGCATCAGGATCCCCGTCTCCGGCCGTTCGCCGCGGACCGTGCGACACACATCATCACCGTGAACGCCCGGTAGATCACGGTCAAGGATCAGAACGTCGTAGCCGACCACACGCGCCTTGCGCAGCGCGTCGCCCCCGTCCCCGGCAACATCGACCGCCATCCCCTCGCGCCGCAACCCCCGCGCGATCGCATCCGCCAGCCGAACCTCATCCTCTGCGATCAGGACACGCATGAACTGACTATTACGGTAGCTGCATAACGACCAGGTAACAGTTCGGATCACCGTGCATCCCCGCGGTTCGTCAGAATCCCACCCCCGCGATCGGGAGGAAGCCAGGATTTGTCGTTGACCACACCCCACAATCGTCGGAACGGCACCGGCCGTCAGCCGCTGGCGACCTTCGGGCAGCGCGTCCGAGCGAGCCTGATCGATCTGGGCATGTTCGTGGTCCTGGCGCTGTTCCTGCTGCCGTTCCTGAGGACCGCAGGACTCGCCGTCGCGCTCGTCCTCGGGATTGCAATGATCATCTATTTCGAGGGCGGCCCGACCGGACAGACCGTCGGCAAGTCGCTGACCAACCTTCGGGTGATCTCGAAGACGACCGGCGAGCCGCTCGGCTATGCAGGCGCGTGCAAGCGCACAGCGGGCAAGGTGGTCTCGACGCTGGCGCTCGGCGCCGGTGATCTGTGGATGCTGAGGAATCCGGATCGGCAGTGCTGGCACGACAAGATGGTGGACTCGATCGTCGTCCCGGCACCACCACGCCCGCGGATGATCAAACGGCGTCGGCGTCGCGCCTGAGCAGATCCCAGGCGTGGCGGAGGTCCTCACGTGTGGTGTGGATCCCCCCCACCGCGAGGCGCAGCACGTAGCGCCCGTCCAGAACCGCGTGCGAGATGAAGATCTCGCCGGAGGCGTTGACGCGTTCCAGCAACGCGCGATTGCGCTGATCGTCACCCTCGCGCCGGAAGCAGACCAGCGCGAAGTGGCGCGGAGCGCACAGCTCCCAGCCCGGTGTCGCCGCGATCCAGGACTCGAACTCGGCTGCAAGGTCGACGCAGCGGCGAATGTGCTCCTGCAGGCCCTCTCGGCCCAGGCACCGGATCGTCGCCCACAGCTTCAGGGAGCGGAACCGCCGCCCGAGCGCAGGACCGTATTCGCTGAGGCTGAGCGCGTCCTCCGCGTCGGGCGTGCGGAGGTATTCGGGGATCAGGCTGAAGGCCGCCCGCAGATCGGCGGGCCGGCTCGTCCACAGCAGCGAGCAATCCATCGGCGTCAGCATCCACTTGTGCGCGTTGACGACCAGCGAGTCGGCCTGCTCGACGCCCGCGAACGCCCAGCGGAACTCGGGGCAGACCATCGCGCTGCCGGCGTAGGCGGCATCGACGTGCAGCCACGTGTCCGACCGTGAGCACAGCCCGGCGATCTCGGGAACCGGGTCGACGGCGGTGGTCGCGGTCGTGCCGACGGTTGCGACCACGATCGCGGCGCCGCTGAGGTCGCCCAGCGCCTGCGCCGGCATCGAGAAGTCCTCGCCGGCGGGCACCTTGCGCAGTTCCATCCCGAGCATCCGTGCAGCCTTCTCGACCGACGAGTGCGCCTGATCGGAGGCGACGACCAGCTGACGCCCGGTCGCCTGACGTGCCGCGATGATCGCCGCCATCGTCGAGGTCGAGGCGCTGTCCTCGATATGACCGTGCCAGCCCGCAGGGAGCCCGAGCAGCTCTGCCACCCAGCCTGCGACGACCCCCTCGAGCTCGGTGCTGGCAGGTGCCGTGCGCCACAGCAGCGCGACCGAGTTGAGCGTTGCCGCCAGCAGCTCGGCGAGGATCGCCGGCTCGCTCGCGCCGGAGGGGAAGTAGGCGAAGTACCGCGGGTGCTGCCAGTGCGTGACCCCCGCCAGCAGCAGCTCGTCGAGATCTCGCAGGATCGCATCGAACCCCTCGCCCCGATCCGGCGCGCTGACCGGTAGCCGCGCGGCGATCTCTCCCGGCGCGACCTGCGCGAGCACGGGCAGATCGGGCACCCGCTCGAGATAGCCCGCCGCCCACGCCAGGGCGGCGGGCCCATGCTCACGCAGGATCTCCCCTGGCGCCCGCCTGGGCTGTCGGTCAGCGCCGCCGGTCGTCGGGCTCACGCGTTCTCCACGACCCGGAAGCCGATCCCCGCCCGTTGCAGGCGTTCGATCAGCGGTTGTCCCATCGCGACGGCGGTCGTCAGCTGGCCGGAGAGCGCGGGGAGCTCGTCGTGCGCGAGGCACAACGCCGACTCGGCGAGCATCTTCGAGGTCTCGCCGTACCCCGGGTCGCCGCCGCTGACCTCGGTCACGAGCCGGCGCCCGTCGCCGGTCCTGGCGATGAACCGGACACGGAAGAACGCCTTCGCCCGCTGCGCGGCGCTCGGCCCATCCCCCGGGTCCTTCAGCTTCAGCAGCAGATCGCGCCCGAACGGCAGCTGCGCCAGCGCGGTCGCGGTGCCGACGCCGAAGCCGAGCGCGGCCAGCTTCGCCAGGCTGCCGGTGACGAGATAGTGGCTGTAGCTGAAATCAGGGCCGTAGCGGTCCAGCGCGCGCGCCGAACGCAGGACGTGCTGGGGATCGATCAGCGGAGCCGGCACCACCCAGCCGCCGGCCACCGGCTCGTCGTGGGGGGTTCCCGTGCGTCCGCGGACCCGGCGTGCGGTCGGGCGCTGCTCGCGCGCGCGGCGTTCGCGGGCGACCTGCGTACCCTGTCGCAGGCGGCTGATCGCCGTGATCGCGGAGTGATAGGTACCGCCGGAGAAGTTGCCGCCGACGAGGCCGAACCCCTGAAGTTCGATCGGGACATCCTCCGGCAGCTGGTTGACCGTGAACAGCGCCCCGAGGTCGTAGGGGATCGAGTCGAACCCGCACGAGTGGACGAGCCTCGAGCCCGACTGCCGTGCCTGTTCGTGATAGGAGAGCCACATCCGGTCGACGAACTCCGGCTCGCCGGTCAGATCGACGTAGTCGGTGCCGCTCTGTGCACAGGCGGCGACGAGCGGCTCGCCGTACAGGATGTAGGGGCCGACGGTGGTGATCACGACCTTTGCGGCCTGCGCGATCGCCGCGATCGAGTCGGCGTGATCGACGTCGGCCTGCAGCAGTGCCAGCTCCGCCGCGGCCGGATCGATCTGCGTGAGTCGCGCGCGAACATCCTGGAGCTTGCGTTCGTTGCGGCCGGCGAGCGCCCAGCGCGTGCCGGGCGGAGCGTTGCGCACCAGGTATTCGGCGGTCAGCGCACCGGTGAACCCGGTCGCGCCGAACAGCACGATCTCGTACTCGCGGTCGGCCATTTCGGACCAGCCACTCTATCGGTGCGATCATGCCCGGCCTCCTGTTTGAACGAAAGGCAGCTGAACATGCAACTCCTTGATGGGAAGGTCGCGATCGTCACCGGATCGGCGCGCGGGATCGGCCGCGCGACCGCCGAACTGCTGGCCGAGCATGGCGCGAAGGTGGTGATCAACGACCTCGACGCTGATCTGGCCGGGCAGACCTCGCAGGAGATCGACGGCGACACGCTCGTGTTCGCGGGCGATCTCACCCGGCCGGGGGTGCCCGAGGCGCTGGTCGACGACACGATCGACGCCTGGGGACGGATCGACATCCTGATCAACAACGCCGGCTACACGCTCGATGCGCCGCTGCACAAGATGAGCGACGAGTGGTTCCAGCGGATGCTCGACATCCACACGGTCGTCCCGTTCCGCATGTGCCGCGCGGTCGCCCCGCACATGCGGGAGCCCGCCAAGCGCGAGCGTGAGCAGGGTCTCGAGGTGTTCCGCAAGATCGTCAACATCACCTCGATCTCCGGGACGATGGGCAACGCCGGGCAGGCCAACTACGCCGCCGGCAAGTCCGCGGTCGTCGGCTTGACGAAGACGCTCGCGAAGGAGTGGGGCCAGTTCAAGATCAACGTCAACGCGGTCGCATTCGGCTACATCGACACGCGCCTGACCGCCTCCAAGGAGGAGACCAACACGATGGAGATCGACGGCGAGCAGGTCCAGCTCGGGATCCCCGACCAGATCCGCGGCGATGGCGACGATGCTGATCCCGTTCGGGCGCGCCGGGGACCACGCAGGAGGCCGCCGGGGGCGTGTTCCTGCTCTGCACACCGTGGGCCAACTTCATCCACGGGCAGGTGATCCACGTCACCGGCGGGCAGTTTGGGGGAATGACAGGTTAGGTTGGCGGTTGACCGGCGCTGGTCGCCGGCGTGCATCGGGTTCTCGTTGAGGCTTGGTGATCTTGGTCGCTATGCGACTAACATCGCCAAGCCTCCTGCGTCAATCGAGCGCGGCGCTTCGACCTGGGAGCAGCGGGAACGAGCGGTTCGCCCGCGAGGGCAGGATGTAGTTGGCGCGCTTGAGCACGAAGATGAACTCGTTGATCCCGTTGTTGACGGTGTCGGTGATCGCGGGGTTCTGGAGCTGCGCGCCCGTTGCGTTCATCGCGTTGCGGGTCGTGATGAAGTCCTCGATCGTCCGCTGCACGGAGACGAAGTGCAGCCCGGCCTGCCCGCCGTCGACGGTGTCGAAGTCACGGCGGATGATCAGCGGCTTGCCGTAGCGGCGGGCGCGAGCGGAGGTCTGCGAGTGCCCGATCACGCCGTAGTGGTTGATCGCCTGGTTGATCTGATCCGGGTTCGACGGGGCGTCGGTCGTGAAGCTGGGTGACGTCGGCCGGCGTCGTCTCGGGCGAGTACATCCGCGCGACCCGCTCGCGCTCGTTGAGGTTCTGGTACCAGCTGTCGAGCCGCAGGCGCATGTAGCTGACCTGCATCGTCGTGCCGTCCGCGAACGGCCCGTCGGTGATCGTCACGTCATCCTCGGTCGCCTGGTTCTTCTTGAAGCCGGACTTGAATCCCATGAACAGCGGCGCGGTCTTGGGCACCGGGTCGCCCGGCGGGATCCCGCCGACGTCCTGGTTCTCGGCCGGCAGACCGGTGCCGACGAACCCGGTCCGGGTCTCGCGCCAGCGCAGCGCGTCGGTCAGCTGCAGCTGGCCGTGCGCGCCCGGCAGCGGCTCGCCGTGCAGCAGCGCTGCCTCGACCGCCGCCAGCCGCTGCTCGTCGTCGCACGCGAGGTGCAGGCACAGGTGGTAGTCGTCGATCGACGGCAGCTCGAAGTCCGAGAGGCCCTTCGCCTCGGGGATCGGCGAGCTGACGCCGAGCACGTGCTCGAAGTAGCTCGGGCCCCAGCCGGCGGTGAACAGCAACCCCGACGGGCCCCATCGGTAGCGTGCGCTCGAGCGTCCGCAGCGACGCCTCCAGCATCCGCGCGTGATCCGGCGTCGGGCGTCCCGTTCACGTCGAAGAACAGCAGCCGGTCGAACTGTGGCGAGACCGGATTGCCATGCGGTGTCGGTCGCCAGCGTCGCGACCCACGCGTGCTGGCGAGCCGGCAGGCCGGCCGGCTGGTCGCCCAAGCGGCGACTCGCGGCACGACCGCGGTGCTCTTGCGATGTGGCGCATCCGACCACGCCGGCCGTCGGCAGCGCCCGAGACCGACCAGCCCGCTCGCGCCGGCCAGAAAGCGCCGGCGCGTCAGCACGCCGTCAGCGCTCGAATCCTTGTTTTCGACCGTCATGCCGGCGGCGTCCAGTGGAAGCCGACCGTCACACGGTGTGGGTGCAGCCAGACGTTCTGGTACTCGATGTGGCGCGCCGACACCGGCGGGCTGATCAGCAGCGTCAGCTGGTAGTTGCCCGCGCCCGGCAGGACGACGTTGTTGCCGTAGTGCGGCCCCATGAACGCCGAGAGCATCGGCCACTGCCGCTCGTCGTAGACGAGCTTGCCGTCCTTGGTGATCGTCGCCCACACGCCCGCGTACGGGATCGGCACGCCGGTGTGCTCGTCGTTGAGCATGATCATCATGTGGAAGCTGACGTTCTTCGGTGGCTTGACCAGCTTCTCGGTGGTGCCGTTGAAGATCACGAACGGCGCTGCGGTCATCGTCCGCGCCTGGATCCGCATCCCCTGCCAGGTCGCCGAGGCCAGCACCTGCGAGGGCACGGCGTGAATCCCGTTGACCGTCATGCCGGCGGTCGCGGTCGTCGAGCCGTTCATGTTCATGTTCATCCCCGAGCTCCCGGCTGAGCTTCCCGCCGAGGTCCCGGCTGAGCTTCCTGCCGAGCTCCCCGCGGAGGTCCCGGTGGCGGTACCGGCGGACGCCGCCGGCGCGGCGGCCGTCGAGGTCTTGTTCGCGGCCGCGCACCCGGCCAGGATCGCGGCGATCGCGACCAGCCCGGCGCTACCGGCGAAACCTCGTTTGATCAGGTCACTTCGAAACATCTTCACGCCTCCTGGCGATTTGAAATCCGTGCAATGAACACGCGGGACGCCTCGAAAGACCGTACCGAGGCGTCCCGCGCGGCTTTTCGCGATAGGCGCTGCGTCCGGTTCTACCCGCTCGCCAACGTCGTCGCCGATGCGTCGCGACGGATCGGCGCTTCGACTCGCTGCTCCCACGGGACCAGCGTGTACATCACGTATGTGAGCAGGATGAACAGCAGCCCTGCGTTGGGGTCGGTCGCGCCGCCTGCGAAGATCCCGCCGAAGCCCTGCCCGACGACCCAGAAGATCAGGCTCAGGATCGCGGCGAGCCACAGGAACTCCTTCGCCCGCCAGTTGATCGCGACCGTCACGGCGATCGCCAGCGACAGTGCGGCCATCACGAACGCGATCGCCAACCCGTTGCCACCGGCGGCCTTGGCAGCCCAGTCCTGGACGGCTGCTCAGCCAGCTCATTCCGGACGGCGCCGCATTGATCGCGTTGCTGACCGCGTTGGCGCTGCTGCTTGGCGCCAGCAACCACAACCACGCCATCACCGACCACAGAACCGCCCATGAGATCCGCGCGCCACGCACTCCGATCAACCCGCCGGGGCGACCGTTCGGCCACACGATCAGGCCGATCAGCCCATAGATCAGCACCGCCCCGGGCGCCCCGGTCAGCGGCATCGCCATGTTCATGAACATCATCCCGAACGCCTCGCCGAACCACCATACGTAGATCGCCCAGACGAACGAGAACGCCAGCGCGTACTTGACGGTCGGGCGATAGAGGATCCCGAGCGCGATCGCACACTGCGCCAGCGCAAACAGCGTGTTCCAGAACGTCAGGTTGCTGCCGGCGGTGTTGATCGCCCAGGTCATGCTGTTGTTGATCCAGCCGGGCTGACCAGCAGTCATCCCCTGGATCATCTGGACGAAGCCCTTCGAATACATGAACGACTGGAACTGCAGACCTGCATCCAGCGCCCAGACCAGACCCAGCAGGGTCTGGCCGGTCCTGCGGCTGTCGGAGAAGAAGTAGCTGCGCAGACTGAAGCCGGATGACGCTCTCCGGGCGGCCCCAGCCGCGCCGACAGCCGAATCAGCGGTGCTCGTGCTCATGGGCGACTCACATTCTGGTAGGGACTTTGACGCTCACATCCGTGGAAACCGCGAGGCCGTCTCGGGGAAACCGCGGAGCCGTGATCGCACGGTGGCGTCACGGCAGCAAGCGCCCTATCGGTCAGTTGGATCGGCGCGCGCCCGCAAGCTACGGCGAGCGGTTTGCGCCGTCAGCTAGACCGGCGGTCCCCGACCGGACCAGCCGCCGACGAGCGGCGGGCGCAGCAGCAGGAGAAACACCGCGGGATGCGGCAGCGTGACCGCCGGACCGCTCCAGACCGCGGCGCGGCGAGCGTGACGCGCGGCGACCTCACGCAGGACCCAGAGCGCTCCGTGCATGATCGCGGCGAGCAGCAGGCCGATCACCGCCGCGACCGGGATCGCCCACCAGCCGCCGTAACCGAAGATGCCGGCGAGTCCGGCTGGGTGTCCGATCGCGAACAGTCCCTCCAGGAACTCCTGGCCGGAGAAGATCGCGATCAGGCAGGCGGTGCACGCCAGCCACATCCCGAGCAGCGACCTTGTGTAGCGCGCCGCCGTGCTGTGCCCGGCGAACGCCTTCCCGAGCGCCACCAGGAAGCCACCGAGCACGAGCGTGACCACCAGCATGATCCAGGGCACGACGGAGTGCAGATATGAGTGTCCTGTGCGCTCGAGCATCACCCCGGCATGACCGCCGTAGGCGAGCATGTACCGCAGCTGGTGCACGGCGAACGCCGCCGGCGGCAGCAGTGCGACCCGACCGACTGCGACAAACGTCCAGGGCGCCTTGAGCGGCTCATTCAGACTGGGAAAATAGCGCGCAATCGCCTGAACGTCACGGGCGCAAGCTATAACGTAGCCGCGCGCCACCGCGCCGCGCCCGACCAAACCGCGAAGAGGGAGTGCTGTGTCGATCTCTGGGGATGCCATCAACCGTCGTTCACTGCGCGTCTTGCTCGGACTGCTTGCGCCGGTCGCTGCCGTGTTCGCGTTCGGTGGGTCGGCCGACGCAGCCACGTTCAACGTCAACACCTTCAACGACAGCGCCGACAGCTCGCCCTGCGCGAGCGTCTGCAGCCTGCGTGACGCCGTGATCGCGGCTGACAACGCCGGAGGCTCGAGCACGATCGTCCTGCAGTCAGGCACCTACGAGCTGACGATCGGGAACCCCGACTCCCCCGAGCCTGACAACCCGGCCAAGGGCGACCTCGACATCAACAACGGCGTCAACGTCACGATCACCGGGCAGGGCGACGCCGCGACGATCATCAACGTCAACCACATCGACCGGGCGTTCGCCGTCCAGAGCGGCGGCACCCTCTCGATCTCCGGGGTGACGATCGAGAACGGAGCCCAGGGTCCGAACACGGCGACCGACTTCCCGTCGCAATCGATTGACTCCGAGGACGGTGGCGCGTTCTACAACGACGGCTCGCTGTCGGTCGACAAAAGCATGCTTCGCAATAACTCCGCCGAGGGAGAAGGCGGCGTGGTGTATTCCGACTCCGCGGCGAGTTCGACGTCGATCACCAACTCGGTGATCAGCGGCAACGTCACCCAGGACGGTCCGGGTGGAGTCGCTGACGTCACCTCGGGCAGCGTCACGCTGAGCGGCGATTCGATCACCAACAACAGCGCTGACCAAGCGGGAGGAGTCCTGTATGACCAGGAGGGTGGGCACCCGGCTGGGCCGGTCACGATCGGCGACAGCACGATCTCCGACAACACCGGCAGTGGTGGCGGCGGCGCGCTGTATCTCACGGAGGCCGGTTCGATCGCCATCTCTGACAGCACGTTGGATTCGAACAGCACGACGTCGCCGGGCGGCGCGCTGTTCGACGGCAATTCCGGCACGATCACGATCACCGGCTCGACGCTTTCCGACGACACCTCAGGCGGCGCACCGGGCGGAGCGGTGTTCGCGACGGACACGGGAGCGATGTCCGTCGGGTCATCGACCTTCGACGGCGATAGCGCCGACAGCAACGGTGGGGCGCTGGACGTCCAGGACACCAACCTCGCGCTGACCGGCTCGACCTTCGATGGCGACGAGGGCGGCGGCGGCGGCGCGATCGATCTATCGGAGAACTCGTCGAACCCAACCGAGTTGCCGACGCAGTCGATCACGACGAGCAGCTTCTCGGACGACCTTTCTGACAACAACCCGGGCGGAGCGATCGAAGACCAGGGCGGGAATCTGAGCCTCACCCGCAGCACATTCGACGACGACAACGCCTCGTATCAGGGCGGCGCCTTCTATGACGACAACGATGATGCGCTCGCTTTGACCAACGACACGTTCGACGGCAACCAGGCGATCGACGGCGGCGCCGTGTACCTGGGCGATTCCGCCGCGTCTGACGCGCCGATCGTGCTGCTGAATGACACGGTCACCCGCAACACCGCGTATGAGGGCGGCGGTATCTTCGACCCGGAGAACGCGAACGCGATCGAGAACACGATCGTCGCGGACAACTCCGGCGGTTTTACCCCTGACGGCGGTGGCGATTGCTACTACAACTCCACGACCGACAACGCCGGTGCAGCCGACAAGGGCGGGAACATCGACAGCGACGGCACCTGCTTCAGCGACGTCGTGCCCCACGATCACACCGGCGTCAGCCCGAATCTGGACACATTGGCGTTCAACGGGGGCCCGACCGAGACCGACGCGTTGCTCACGGGCAGCCCGGCGATCGGGGACGCGGTCGGCGGGACCTGCCCCGGCACCGATCAGCGCGGAGTGCCCCGCCCGAACGCGTGTGATTCGGGCGCGTTCCAGACCGCGCAGGCGGCACTGACGATCTCCGCCTCCGCCCCGGCGGGTGCGACCGTTGGCGGGCCGATCACCGAGACGTTCACGGTCACCAACAACGGCCCGGCATCGGCAACCGGGGTCAAGCTGACCGATGCGCTCCCGTCCGGGACGTCGTTCTTCGGCTCAAGCAGCACACAGGGCTCCTGCTCCGGGACGACCACCGTCACCTGCGCGCTGGGGACGCTCGATTCGAGCAACACGAGTGCGAGTGGTTCGCCCGGCAGCGCGACCGTGACGATCGTTCTGATCCCGAGCAAGCCCGGTTCGGTCACCGACAGCGCGACCGTCAGCGCCAACAACAGCGCCAACAGCACCGCGTCGAAGACGACTATGGTCAGTGGCGCCGGGACTGTCGGCGGCCACGTGGCCCCGGTCGTGCTGACAGGCCTCGCGAGCCAGATCACGAAGACGGGCGCGAAGCTGAGCGGCCTCGTGAATCCGGCCGGCCAGAAGACGACCTACAGCTTCGAGCTGGGGACCAGCACCAGGCACGAGAAGGCCGTCAAGGGCGGAACGGCGAACGGCAGCACACCGAAGGCGGTGCTGGTCAAGGTGAAGGGCCTGAAGCCCGGTACCACCTACGACTTCAGGATCGTGGCCAAGAACGCAAGCGGCACGAGCACCGGGCAGAACGTGAAGTTCAGAACCCCGAAGAAGCGGTAGGCGGCACGGACATCGATTGATCGCCCGACCCCGCCCAGGCGGCAGCCGAGCTGGCCCGCGTCACTCGCCGGCGTGGGTCGACTGCTTGACGATCAGGACAGGGCAGGGGGCATATGCCGCGCACTGCTGGCCGACCGAGCCGAGCAGCAATCCGACGAAACCCTCACGGCCACGAGACCCGAGCACGAGCAGATCGGCGCGCGCGTGCTCGCACGCCTTCATCAGGCTCGCCGTCGGGTCGCCACGGGCGACGAGCTGTGTGATCCTGACGTCGGCCGGCGGATCGACCGCAGCGACCTGACTTATCAGGAACTGTTTCGCCTCCTGCTCAAGATGCCCCTCATCGAACGCGCCGGGAACTCCGATCAGCGGGAGCTGCCAGGCGAACACGGCGATCAGCTCCGCGTCGCGGAGCCGGGCCTCGTCGACCGCCCAGCTGAGCGCCCGACGGGCGTTCTCCGATCCGTCAACCCCAACGACGATGCTGAATCCCACAGGTACTCCTCATGTTGTCAGGAAACGAGGTGCGCCCTGACGCCCACGTGGCAGTCATGCCGTCGCGACAGCGAGCGGCGGTAGGGGCGCTCGACCGTAGACCTCTTCGGTCAGCTCCTCAAGGCTCTTGCCCTTCGGCTCGGGCAACAGCGCCAGTGTGACGAACAGCCCGATGACCGCGAAGACCCCGGCAACCCCCTCCGCACCGCGGATGCCCCAGCTCGCGAGCATCTGGGGAAACAGATATGTACCTGCGAACGCGCCCATCTTCCCCATCGCGGCGGCGATTCCGTTGCCACTGGTGCGGACGTCGACCGGGAAGATCTCCGACGGGTAGACGAACGTCGTCGTGTTGGGCCCGAACTCGGTGAAGAAATAGCTGATCCCGAACAGCACCACGAACACAGAGACGGTCGTCGAGACGCCGGGGATCAAGGCGATCAGTCCGAACATCAGCGCCATCATCAGGAAGCCCGTCATCTGAATGCTCTTGCGCCCCATCTTGTCGATCAGCAGGATCGCGACCACATACCCCGGCAGCGCGGCCACGACGAAGATCGCAAGCTGGATCAGCGTCTCATGGATCAGCGACGCGTGCGGGCTGATCAGCTTGATGATCTCGGGGCTCGCGATCGTGTTGCCGTAGTACGCGAAGTCGAGCGCGAACCACGCGCCCGCAGCGCCGATCAGCCATCTGAGCAGGCGCGGGTTCTTTGCCAGCTTGACCCAGCCCTCCATCACGGACTGCTTGCTCCTGGCCAACGACTCGCCCTTCGGCTTTGCGGCCGCGCTCTCGACGCCGGTTGCCTCGGCGATCGCCGCTGCCGCCTCGTCCTCCGCTCCGCCCGCCAGCGCGAACCGCGGCGTCTCGTTGATGTGGCGGCGCATGTAGTAGACCGCTAGTCCCGGTACGGCACCGAAGCCGAGCAGCACCCGCCAGACGAGGTCGTCCTTCATCCCGCTGGCAAGCAACAGCACCGCGAACAGCGGCCCGAAGATCAGACCGGCCGCCTGCATCGCGAACACCAACCCGACCATCTTCCCGCGGCTGCGTTTGCCGGCGTACTCGCTCATGATCGTCGCGCTGACCGGATAGTCGCCGCCGATCCCGATCCCGAGGATCACCCGGAACGCGATCAGCCAGCCGATGCTCGGCGCGAACGCGGACGCGATCGCGCCCGCCGCCAGGATCAACACCTCAGTGCCGTACATCCGCTTGCGCCCGAGGATGTCCGCCATCCGGCCGAAGATGATCGCCCCGACCGCCGAGGCTGCCAGCGTGGCCGACGAGAGCAATGACACCTGGTCGGTGCTCAGGTGCCACTGCGTCTTCAGGATCGCGACCACGATCCCGATCACGAACAGGTCGTAGGCATCGGTGAAGAACCCCATGCCGGAGACGAACATGATCTTCATCTGGAACCTGTTCGGCTTGGCCTCGTCGAGTTCGGCGAGGGCGGCGGCTGATCCGATGGCTGCGCTCATGCCCCCAGGCTGGCAGAGCGCCGGCGAACGGTGTTACGGACTTGTAAAACGGCGCCCAGTGTCCTTAGCTCAGCGCAGCGTCCGGCCCAGCGCGGCCCTGGCCGCGTGATACCCGCACATGCCATGGACCCCGCCGCCGGGAGGCGTCGCGGACGAGCATAGGAACAGGCGGGGGTTCGGTGTCGTGTACGGCGAGGCGCGCAGCGCCGGGCGGATCAGCGTCTGGCGCAGGCTGGCGATCCCGCAGTTGATGTCGCCGCCGACGTAGTTGGGGTTATCCGCTTCGAGCTGGGCGGGGCCGCGAGCTTCGCGCGCCAGCACGAGCTCACTGAAGCCGGGGGCGAAGCGTTCGATCTGTGCCTCGATCGCGGCCGTCATGTCGATCGGCGAGCCGTTCGGAACATGGCAGTAAGCCCACAGTGTCTGTTTGCCCTCGGGCACCCTGGTGCGGTCAAGCAGGCTCTGCTGGGCGACCAGCACATACGGGCGCGTGGGGTGCACGCCGTTGGCGACCGCCCGCTCGGACGCGGCGATCTGCTCGAGCGTGCCGCCGACATGAACCGTTCCCGCGGACCCGCACTCCGGCGCCCGCCACGGCACCGGCCCCGACAGCGCATAGTCGACCTTGAACACTCCGGCCCCGTAGCGGAAGCGCTGAAGCTGTGCGCGGTAGCGCCACGGGAGCGCGTCGCCGCAGATCCTCAGCAGCGCTCGAGGTGAGACGTCGAACAGGATCGCCTTTGCATCCGTCAGCTCACCCAGCGATCGAACCTCGTGGCAGGTCTCGACCACCCCGCCGAGCGACTCCAGCCGGGCCCGCATCGCGTTGGTGATCGCCTGCGATCCTCCGCGCGCGACCGGCCAGCCGACTGCGTGCGCGAGCGACAGGAGCACAAGCCCGAACGCCGCCGTCGCAGTGCCGTTCAACGGGCGGATCGAGTGAGCGCCCATCCCGGCGAACAGCGCCTGCGCCCGTTCCCCGCTGAACTGCGACCGCGCCAGACGCTCCACCGACCGCAACCCGACGGCGGCGAATCGCGCCGCCAGCAGGGGATCGTGCGGCGGGCGCCCGACTGGCGCGAGCGCGAACTGCGCCAGCGCCGGCCATCTGGTTGCGAACGGTCCGATCAGCGAGCTGTAGGCGGCGGCGTCGACGCCGAGCCCGGCGGCGGTCTCCGAGATCGAGCGGCGCACCGCGACCGCGCTGCCGTCATCGAGCGGGTGCGCCGCCTCAATCTCCGGGTAGAGCAGCTCAAGCCCCTCACGCTCGAGCCGCAGCGACGACAGGAAGGGCGAGCCGACGGCCAGCGGATGGACCGCCGAGCAGACGTCGTGAAGGAACCCGGGAAGCGTCAGCGCCGCTGTGCGGGTCCCGCCGCCGACGGATTGTGCACGCTCGATCACCCGCACCGACCGGCCGGCGGATGCCAGCTCGATCGCCGCCGCGAGCCCGTTCGGCCCGGCCCCGACGACGATCGCGTCGTGTCCCGCGGGCACCGACTCCTCAGGCCTCGCGCCGGCCGGAGCGGCGCGCGGCGCGCACCGGCGTCCCGATCACGTAGACCGCCGAGCGGATGCCGGAGTTCTGCCAGACGTTCGACATTCGTGACCATTCTCGCCGCTTATCGACACATACGGTCTCGACGTTCACCTCGCCGTCGCCGCCCAACCGCCTCGAAAGCGAGCTGAGCGTGTGGACCCAGTGCTTGTCCTCCTCACGGTGCCCGCCGAGCACCATCCCGATCTCGTAGAGCGGATCACTGGCGCGCATCAGCACCTGAGCCTGCGCCTGGGTCGCGCCGTCCTCGATGAACGAGCTGAACGTGATCCAGCCGGCGAACATGTGGCCCTGGGGTGTCATCAGCGTGAACGACTCCTCGTCGGCAAACAGCACCAGCACGCCCGTCGACAGCTTCAGTCCTCCGGGCATCCCGAGGTCGAGCGCCGCGACCTCGCCCGGAGCGATCCCCGCCAACGGCGCGAAGAACTTGCTCTTCTTCGGCCAGAACTCGGAGAAGTGCTGCTTCCACGTCGAGATCACCTCGGCCGGTGACACGTCAACGCCGGCAAGCGAGCTGCGGTAGGTCTTCTGCCACATCTTGCCGAAGCCATGGATCGGGGCTGTCGGGCGACGGCCGCTGACGTTGATGTGACCGTCGGCGACCGACAGTGTCTGCACCGGGGCTGCCCAGCCGGCAGCGTCCCGGGGCTCGGGGGTCTGGCTCATCATGTCCTCTCTGTTGAGGTCAGGCGTCCGTGGTCATCCCACGGCGCGGGCGGCTTAGGTCTTCAGCGGGCCGCGGCGATCTGCCGCGTCCTCCGTGTCATAGATCGAGATCACTTCGTCGAGCCTCGTCAGCTCGAAGATCTGGTGGTAGTGCTCGCTGAGGCCACACGCGAGCATCCGCTGATGGTTGCGCTTGGCACGGACCAGCAGCGTGACCAGCAGGCCGATACCACTCGAATTCATGTACTCGAGTCCATCGAACGCGAGGATGATCGTCCGAGCGCCCTCGGCGGCGCGTTCGTAGGCGTCCTGCAGCGCGAGGTCAGATTCGCGCGTGATCTCCCCCCCGATCTCGATCACGCTGACCCCCGGGGCCACCGTCCGCACTGCGAGCGGCGTTGTCAACTCAGTCATCGCGTTCCCTCCTGGTCGGGTTGGTCAGCTGCGGCGTCGTCGGCGAGAATCGTCATGAAATCGGCGATTCGGGTGATCTCGAAGATCTGTCGATAGTGGTCCGACAGCCCGCGCGCGGCGACCTGCCGGTGCTCGCTGCGCGCACGGGCCAACAGGCCGACGATCAGCGCGATTCCGGTCGAGTTGATGTAGTCGACGTCGCTGAAGTCGAGCAGCACCCGGCCGTCGTGCGGGGCCGCCTCGTAGGCGGCGCCGAGCGCGTCCTTCGCACCGCCGTCGATCTCGCCCCGGAGCGCGATCACCGGCCCCTCGGATGAGGTTCCCAGCGTGGTTTCAAGGCTTGTCTGGGGCATCCCAGCTCCTTTCAGTCTTGAGCACGAGCTCGATCACGTGGCGACCGTCGTCACTGGTCTGACGGACTTCGTCGACCATCTCCTTGATCAGGAAGAGACCCCAGCCGCGCGGCGACTGCAGGCCGTCGAGCTTCGCATCGATGTCGGGGGTCTCGGCGGCCGGGATCACGGCCGCGGCGCCGTGATCGCTGATCCGGACAATCGCCTCGGAGTCGGTGGCGATCACGATGATCCGGACGTCAAGCGCAGGGTCGTAGCGATTCCCGTGCTCCATCGCGTTCATCGTCGCCTCGGCGGTGGCCGTCTTCAATCGCTCCATCCGCGCCGGCGCGATCCCGAGCGCCGCGAGCGAATCCGCCACCCGCCGCATCGCCTCGCGCTCGTTGCCTGGGGCGCTGGCGATCGTGAAATCGTCGAGCACCCGGTTCTCGCCGGTTCGCCGCAACGCGACCAACGTGATGTCGTCCTCCTGCTCCGTCGTCGCACCGGTGAACCGGTCGAGCGCGTCCAGCAGCTGCTCGCAGTACCTCCGCCGGAGCGCTATCTACCCTGAGCACGTCGACGGTCCGTTCAGTCCCGAACATGTCCCGCCGAGGATCATGGGCCTCAACCAGACCGTCGCTGTAGAACAGCACCCGGGCGCCGGACTGAAGCGTCGTCGTCTGCTCGTCGTAGTTCATCCCCGGCATCAGGCCAAGCGGCATGCCGGTCGCTCGCAGCTCTGAGGCGGCGGCGCCCGTATGCACGAGCGGCAGGTTGTGGCCGGCGTTCGCATACACGAGGCGTCCCGTGGCCGGGTCCAGAACACCGTAGAAACAGGTGACGAACATGTTCTCCGGGATCTCCGGGCACAGCTGATCGTTTACCCGCGCCAGCACATCACCGGGATCGATCAGCCGCTGGGCGCTCGCCCGCAGCAGGCTCTTGGTCGCCGCCATCACCATCGCGGCGGGGATCCCCTTGTCGGTGACGTCGCCGATCACGAGCCCGAGGCGACCGTCGATCAGATCGATGAAATCGTAGAAGTCGCCGCCGACAGCCCGCGCGGGCCGGTAGTCCGCGGCCACCTGCCAGCCCTCGAGCTCAGGGACGCTGCGTGGCAGGAAGTTCTTCTGAATCATCTGCGCGACCTGCAGCTCCTGCTCCATGCGGCCGCGCTCACGCATCTCGGCCTGCTGCTCACGAACCAGCTGCCCGACGCGCATCGCCGGCGCCGCATGTGCGGCGAGCGACTCGAGCAGCCGTCGGTCATCAGCCGAGTAGTCCTGGTCCGACAGGCGCCGACCGACGTTCAGCAGCCCGACCAGCTCGCCGTTGGTGACCAGCGGGACGACCAGCGTGACGCCGCTCCCGCGCAGCTCGCGCAGCGCCGGCGAGTCCAGATCGAGGTGCGCCAGATCGACGGCGCCCGTAGCGCTCTGCAGATAGCCGATGATCGGGTCGTTGGGCGCGATCTCGGGCGCCAGCATCTCGGCCGGTGGCTGCGCACTGGCCTGCACGATGCTCGTCTCCGCTTCCGGTGGCTTCGAATTCGCCCCCACTACGGATCGCATTATCTGCTGAGTTGTCGCCATCGGGGAATTTCTACTCAGCTTGCGTTCCGAAACCGTTACGGAGCCGCAGCTCCCGGCAGAGCGCTTAAACCTCTGCGCCCCGGCTGGCGGGCCGGGGCGCGACAAGCCAGGGTTCTGCTGTTCGCCTACTTGACGATCCGGATCGTGCGCTCCATTCCGAGCTGGTAATGGAAGCGCCCATCCTCGGCGTTCATCGCGCACGCGATCACGTAGACGCCGGGCGGCTCGGTGATCAGCTCCTGCTGCAGCGAGCCGTGCGAGAGCGGACCGGCGAACATGCCGTGAACGCCCGTGCTGTCCCGCTTCAACGCCTGGCTCGCCTTGCCCTCCAGTAGCAGATGTTCAGCGTTGGTCGCGTCAGCGACGCTCTTGACCTGCGCGTAGAGGAACATGTGGATCAGGAAGCCGTCGTTCCAGAAGCGCACCAGTTCGCCGTCCCGCAGCGTGCTCGAGCCGCGGAAACCGAAGTCGATCGCCTCGACCGTCCCACCAGGGTTCGGGAGGCTCGCCGGGCTGCTCGATTGGGTCACCGTGAACGGCGTGAAACCGTTGCCGTTGTTGACCGCGACGTAGTTCCCTGGCTGTAGCACCACCTGGTTGGTGGTCGGGGTCCCTTTGTTCGTATAACCGTCGAACACGATCGTCGCGTAGGGGTCGATCGCGTCGAGCGGAGTGTTCTCGCCCAGGCTCCCGACCACCTTGGCGAGCTCGCCGGCCGTGACGCCCGGCGCCAGCAAGAGGAGCCCCGGTGAGTCGTTCGCCTCACCGGTGACGGTGCTGACGATGTTCACAGCGCCCGAAACCTTCGAGCCACCGACGACGACGTTGTTCTTGGTCACCGACAGCGTCAGCGTCGGCAACGAGCTTGCCGCGACCGATGACGCCGTCATCAGGACGAGTCCGGATGCGAGCGCCGCGACGCTCAGCGCGGCGGTGAGAAGTACAGATCGCTTCATGCATGCCTCCTTGTGGGCCTGGATTGGACCGCATCCTGCGCCGCGACCGTTCCGAAATCGTTACGAGCCGTCAATCCGTAACGATTTCGTCGCGTTCCTATGGCATGCTCACGCGGTGAAATCGCTGCGGATCTCGCTACTCGGGGCGCCACTCGTCGAGGTCGACGACCTTCCGCTCGCGGTCGATACCCGCAAGGCGGTCGCGATGCTGGCGTTTCTTGCCGTCACCGGGCACGCGCACAGCCGCTCGGTGATCGCGAACCTGCTGTGGCCGGACCTCGATTCCGAACGCTCGGGAGGCGCGCTGCGGCGCACGCTCTCGTCGTTGCGCTCCGGGCTCGGCAACGAGCGGCTCGCGAGCGACCGCAACTCGATCGCGCTCGTGCTCGACGGCGCCTGGTTCGACCTCGCGCGGGTCCGTGCCGTCGCCGGCGATCCGGGCGCCGGAATCGAGGCGCTGCGTGCCGCCTGCGAGCTTCACCGCGGCGACCTGATGGCCGGATTCGCGCTGCGCGACAGTGTCGAGTTCGACGACTGGCTGCGTGATCAACAGGATGACGTTCGTCGCGAGCGGGCGGGCCTGCTTGACCGACTGATCGACGCATACGCCGGCGCCGGCCAGAAGGATGACGCGGTCGCGAGGGCTCGCGAGCGGCTGGCGCTGGACATGCTGCACGAGCCGACCCACCGCCGCCTGATCGAGCTGTACGCCGCCGCGGGACGGCGCGGCGATGCGCTCTCGCAGTACCGCGAGTGCGTCCGCGTGCTCGACCGGGAGCTCGGCGTGTCGCCGCTGGGCGAGACAACCGAGCTGTACAACGCGGTCAGCGCCGGCACGCTGCCGGAGGCTCGGGTGGTCGAGCAGGCGCAGCCCGCAGGCGAGCTGACGCTGGTCGGGCGTGATCGTGAGCTGCAGGCGCTGTCCGCCTTGTTCGCGCGCGTCGGCGACGGCGGTGCGGTCGCGCTGATCGACGGTGAATCGGGGGTCGGCAAGACGCGGCTCGCGCAGGAGGCGATCGCGCGACTCGCCGAGCAGGGCGCAACGGTCGTCGTCGCCCGCCCGCATGCCGGCGAGCAGGGTCTCGCGTACGGGGTGATCGCCGCACTCCTGCGCGAGGCGATCGACCCTGAGGTTCTCCCGGACGCGCTTCGCAGCGATGCCGCGCGCCTGCTGCCCGAGCTCGGCACCCCGCCGGACACCAGCCTCGATGAACCGGGAGCACGTCTGCGCTTCATGGAGACGATCAGCCATCTGCTCACGCTCCCGTTCGCCGCCACTTCTGGAATCCTGTTCATCGACGATTTTCAGTGGTGCGATCCGGCGTCGCTCGATGCGCTCGCCTACTTCGCGCGGCGGCTGGCGCAGCACCATCTGCTGCTGCTGTGCGCGCGGCGCAGCGACGAGCCCGACCCGGAGCATCGCTACGCCGGTCTGGCGGCACTCGGAGAACGGATCACGCTCGCTCGGCTGACCCGCGGCGACGTGCTGGAGCTGACCACGGAGTCTGGGCTCGACGAGTCCGAGGGTGAGCGGGTGTTCCGTGAGAGCGAGGGCCTGCCGCTGTTCGTGGCGGAGTTGATGTCGGCCACCGGCGCAGTTGACACCGCCGCGGCGGGCGGTGTGCGAACGATGCTGGAGGCGCGTCTGGACGCGGTCAGCGACGTCTCCGCCCAGGTGCTGAGCGCAGCTGCGATCTTCGGGCGCACGTTCGACGCCGGTGATCTGCGTGCTGTCAGCGGCCGCTCCGATGAGGAGGTCGCCGCCGCCCTCGAGGAGCTGAGCACGCGCGGCCTGATCCTCGAGCACGAGCGCGGCTATGACTTCAGCCACGAGCGGCTTCGGGCCGTCGCCGAGGACCGAGTCGCCCGGGCGCGCCGGCGGCTGCTGCACTCCCGGATCGCGCAGGAGCTCCGCCTGCGTCACGAGGATCACGCGATCATCGCGCGGCACCTCGAGCTGGCCGGCGCCGACGCGGAGGCGGCAATCGAGTACGCCGCGGCCGGCGATCACGCGCGAGCGCTTTCGGCGCGCGCCGAGGCTGTGGCGCACTACGAGTCGGCGCTCGCACTCGGGCACCCGGATCCGGCTGCGATGCACGAGTCGATCGGTGACGTCCACACGCTGCGCGGCGAGTACGGTCCGGCGCTCGCCGCCTACAACGCCGCGGCTGCGCACGCCGGCCCCGAAGCCGCCGGCCGGCTTGAGCGCAAGCTGGGCGCGGTGCACGAGCGCCGGGGCGACTGGCAGCTCGCCGAGATCCACTACCTCCAGGCGCTGGCGGCCTCCTCCGGGCCCGAGCGGGCCGTCGTTCAGTCCGACCGCAGCCGCGTCGCCTGGCGTCGCGGCGAGACCGAGCAGGCGCGTTCGCTCGGCTTCGAGGCGCTCGAGCTCGCACAGGGGGCCGACGCGGCCGGCGCGGCCGCTCAGGCGAACAACATCCTCGGGCTGCTCGGATGCGGTCGTGAGTATCTGCAGCGCAGCCTTGAGCTGTCGCTCGGCCTGGCCGACCCGAGCGTCAGGATCGCGGCGCTCAACAACCTCGCGCTCGACCTCGCCGCCGCCGGCGAGCTCGCCGAAGCGGAGGCCCTGACCCGTGACGCGCTCGAGCTGTGCATCGTGCAGGGCGACCGCCACCACGAGGCGGCGCTGCGCAACAACCTCGCCGACATCCTGCACAGGGCGGGGCGAAGCGACGGCGCGATGGAGGAGCTCAAGCGCGCGGTGACCGCATTCGCCGCGATCGGATCCGAGGGCGACGCGCTGTACCCGGGCGTCTGGAGCCTGGTCGAGTGGTGACTACGGTCGGCGCCGAGCGTTAGCGCGGACTCGGCTCGCCTGATCCAGATCGTCGCGTGAGCCGGCTCGACGGCCTTCTGCACAACCTGCAGCAGTTCGCTCTGGACCGTGTCGATGTCGACGGCATCGCGCAGGCTGGGCCGCGAACGCGGCGACCGTCTCCTCGGCGTCGTAGCGGGCGCGGTTGAACCGCCGATCGACGACCCGCTGCACCCGTTTGCGCAGTGGGTTGAACAAGGCGGCAGCGGCCAGCGTCGACGCGGCGACGCCGACAGAGGACGAGAACGGCAGCAGGTCCGTGGTCAGCGCCACCAGGCCGACGAACGTCCCCGCCAGCAGCGCCGTCAGGATCGCGTAGGAGAGCGTCCGGCTGATAAGCCGGTCGATCTCGTAGAGGCGGTATTTGAGAATCCCGAACCCGAGTCCGAGCGGAAGCGCGACCACCCCGACGAACGCGAACCCGGCGTTCGTGAGCGCCGCCAGTAGGAACGCGAGCACGCCCACGGCACCGCCTCCGAGAAACCACTTGAGCTGCTGTCGCTCGTCGCCTGACGAGCGACGGTAACGCACGAGCTGTCGGAGCACCCAGGCGAGAAAGACCGCCGCGTACCCGACGACAAACACCGCGCCGAACACCGCCCCACCCACCGAACCGGCGTTCTCAGCTGCGAGCTGACCGTCGGAAGCGACGATCAGGTGGCTGTCGGTGAACGAGCCCACGTCGGTTGCGCCCTGAGCGGCGAGGAACGAGGCGATCAGCACCAGGTACACCCAGAACGTCCACCGCCACAACCCCCCGGGCACACGGCCATCGGGGAACAGCAGGATCGGGATCGGCATCAGAACGGGCACCGGTATCCACGCGGGAGACAGCGCGACGGCAAGCCTTCCCAGCGGGAGCCAATGGTCGCCGAGACGGTAGGCCAGGACGGCGTAGAAGCCGGCATCGGTACCGAGCACCACCGTCAGCGCCAGCGCGATCAGAATCCAGCCGATCGCGTTCCGCGGCTGACGGTTCGCGACGACCACACCGACCGCCCCGAACGGGATCATCAGCGGGATAATCAAAAGGTTGCCAGCGGTCGCCTGATGGGCCAGCACCGCGAGCGGCACAGCCGCCGCCGCCAGCACCACCATCGATGCGCCCAGCCATAGCGCAACCGCCGGCGACGCCACCCGACGGCTCCTCACCGCGCCGTCCTCTCGGCCTGCGCGCTGGTGGCGTGCCTGATCCAGATCGTCGCGTGGGTGGGTTCAATGGCTTGCTGGACCACGTCGAGCAGCTCGCTCTGGATCGCATCGAGGTCGACCGCGTCGCGCAGGCTGGCGGCGAACGCCGCGACTGTCGCCTCAGCGTTGTACCGAGCCCGGTTGAACCTGCGATCGACCGCGTGCTGCACGCGTTTTCGTAACGGGTTGAACGACGCCGCCGCTGCCAGGGTCGATGCGGCCACCCCGACCGGCGAGGAAAATGGCAACAGATCTGTCGTCAACACCACCAGACCGACGAACGTCCCGACCAGCAACGCCGTCAGGATCGCGTAGGACAGCGTGCGGCTGACCAGCCGGTCGATCTCGTAGAGGCGGTGCTTGAGAACCGCGATGCCGATGCTGATCGGCACGGCGGAGAACGCGATCCAGGGAATCTGCGACCAGATCTGTGCCGCGAGTGACGCGCCGCCATTTGCCGTCCCAGAGCCGAGCGCAACAAATGAGAGCAGGCAGACGATCCCGCCCCCCATCAGCCACTTCAACTGCTGGCGCGAGTCGCCGGTCGAGCCCCGATAGCGGATCGCCTGGTAGACGACCGAGAAGATCACGAGCGCGATCGCACCAACCTCAAAGACGCTTGGCACCACCGTCAGCCAGGCCAACCCCGCGGGCTGATTGGTGAGCATCGACCCGCCGCCGCCGTAATTGAGCGTGTGGGCGTCAACACGATCGTTCGCCAGCGCAAGCACCGCGAACGCCATGCTGCAGGCCGTGCTCACCAGGTACGCCACCGTGAACGCGACGAGCCCGCGTGTCCACCTCCGCGAGGGCGCGCATCCTGCCGGGAACAGCAGAATCACGAGCGGGAATGCGAAGAAGATCTTGATCGCATCGACCTGGCCGACGATCACCGCTAGCCAGCCGAGCGGCAGGCTCCGGTCCGGTACTCCGTAGACCGCCCACGCGTAATACTGGGCCTCGGTACCGAGCACCCCGGCGCCGAGCCCGACAAGCAGCAGCCAGCCGATCGGGTTCGCCGGACGGTGGCGCGCGACAACGTAGCCGACGATCGCGCAGGGCGCGTAGATCATGAACGGGGTGAAGAAGTTGCTGAAGCTCAACTGGTGCGCGAGCGCCTGCGCCGGCGCGAACGCCGCGAACATCACGGCCACGGCCAACCCGATCACTCGAGCCACGGTGGGCGATGCATAGCGGTCCAGAATCGCGTGGCCGAAAACCGCGGAATTGGTCCTGGCGGCGCTTGGCGTCATCGCTGCAGAGCCTCCGGGGAGCCCGATTGGTTCGATCTGATCCAGACCGTCGCATGGGCCGGCTCGACAGCGCCGCGCACGACGTCGAGCAGATCGGTCTGGACGGCATCAAGGTCGACGGCATCGCGCAGCCGCGCCGCGAACGCCGCCACCGTGGCCTCGGCGTCGTAATGACTGCGGTTGAACCGGCGATCGACAACCCGCTGAACCCGTCGCCGCAAGGGATTGAACAGCGCCGCCGCCGCCAACGTAGACGCGGCGACGCCGACCGACGAGGAGAACGGCAGCAGGTCCGTCGTCAACGCCACCAGGCCCACGAACGTCCCGGCCAGCAACGCCGTCAGGATCGCGTAGGAGAGTGTTCGGCTGACGAGTCGGTCGATCTCATACAGGCGGTATTTGAGGATGCCGACGCCGATGCCGATCGGCAGCGCGATCACACAGGCGAGCAGCGATATCCGACAGGTCCTGGGCGAGGCTCGACGTACCCGTGCCCAGGATGAACGAGCTGAACAAACCGACGATCGAGATCGCCCCGCCACTGATCAGCCACTTCAATTGCGCTCGCCGATCGCCCGTCGCGCGACCTAGCGCAAACACCTGCTTGATCACCCAGGAGAGCGCGAGCGCCACGTAGAGGGCTGTCAGCGGTCCGGTCACGCCGGCCTGGTCAAGTGCGGTCAGGTTCCCGCTCGAATCGATCCGCAGCGACTGATCGGTGAACGCTCCGAGATCCGTGATTCCGGTGGCGATCAGGAACAGCGCACAGACGGCGCCGTAGGCCCAGACGGTGGCTCGCCAACGCCCCGTCGGGATCCGGCCGTCGGGAAACAGCAGAACCGGGAGCGGCAGCAGCAGGATCGCGATCCAGCCCGGCGAAAGCGCGACGGCGAGGCGCCCGAGCGGCAGCCCGGCATCGCCGTCGTGGTAGACCAGGACTGCGTAGAGGCCGGCGTCCGTGCCGCCTGTCGACACGATCGCAGCGGCGAGCATGATCCAACCGATCGGGTTGCGCGGCTGCCGGTAGGCGACGACCGCCCCGACCGCCGCGAACGGCAGCATCAACAGATTGGTGCTGATCGACGATGAATCGTGGGCAAGCAGGGCCAGGACGACCGACGCGGCAAGCAGCAGCATCCAGATCACCCCAAGCGCAAGCGCCGTCCCGGGCCGAGCCACCCGCGTCATCCCGATCGCCCGCGGATCCAGATCGTCGCGTGTGCCGGCTCGACCGCACGCTGCACGACCTCGAGCAGCTCGCTCTGAACCGTGTCGAGATCGACCGCGTCGCGCAGACGGGCGGAGAACGCCGCCACCGTCGCCTCGGCGTCATAGCGGCTGCGGTTGAAGCGACGATCGACCACTCTCTGCACGCGGCGACGCAGCGGGTTGAACAGAGCCGCAGCCGCCAGCGTCGAGGCGGCCACCCCGACCGACGATGAGAACGGCAGCAGGTCCGTCGTCAACGCGACCAGGCCCACGAACGTCCCCGCCAGCAACGCCGTCAGGATCGCGTAGGAGAGCGTGCGGCTGACCAGACGATCGATCTCATAAAGCCGGTATCGCAGGATGCCGACGCCCATCGCCAGCGGCAGGGCGGTCAGTCCGAGCGGGACCAGAGCATCTCCGACGACCCCCGGAGCCCCTTTCCACAAGAAGCTGACGAGCACGGCGAAGATACAGACGCCGGCGCCGGCGCCGAGCCATTTCAGCTGCTGGCGTCGTTCGCCGCTGGCCCGCCGGTAGGCGCGTACCTGGTGGACGACTGCCACGACCGCGAGCACCACGCAGAACACGAAGCCCACCTTGAAGACGGCCCCGAACCATCCGACCGGGTTATTGAGCCCGGCCAGATTGCCACCGGCATCAACCGGCATGCGCAGGCTGAAATCGCTCACGGCGAGGCTCAGCGTTCCAGCGATCAGAATCGTCCAGATCGCCAGGTAGATCCGCAGCGGCCACCGCCAGCGCCGTCCGGCACGCCCGTCGGGGAACAACAGCACGATCAGCGGCAGAAACATGAACCCGCAGATCCACATCCCGCTGAGGAGCACCGCGACCTGACCGAAGGGCAGCGCGCCGTGGTGGGAGTGGTAATCCAGGTAGGCGTAGGCCGGCGCGAAGCTCCCCAGCTGGATCGCCAGCGACACCCCGATCACCAGCCAACCCATCGGGTTTGACGGTTGACGCCGTGCCACGACGACGCCGACCGCGATGAACGACAGCGCGAACGCGAACCCCATCACGGCCGACAGGACGTTTGCCGCCCCAAAAGGCGATCCCGCCCCAGGTTCGACGAACTCCATCACCACGACCCCGATCGAAGACGCGAGCGCGACAAATCCCGAGGATCGTGGCCGCCGTCGGCGTCGCGCAGAGTCGCTGCTCATTGGCCGACCGCCCTCGAATCCAGATCGTCGCGTGGGCCGGCTCGACGGCTCGCTGCACGACGGCGAGCAGCTCCGCCTGCACGGTGTCGAGATCAACCGCATCGCGGAGCCGCGCCGCAGAACGCCGCAACCGTCGCCTCGGCGTCATATCGAGCACGGTTGAACCGTGATCCACCGCCCGCTGCACGCGACGCCTCAGCGGGTTGAACAGTGCCGCCGCCGCCAACGTCGACGCCGCCACGCCAACCGACGATGAGAACGCAAGCAGATCCGTGCTCAACGCCACCAGGCCGACGAAGGTCCCGACCAGCAACGCCGTCAGAATCGCGTACGAGAGCGTGCGACTGACCAATCGATCGATGTCGTACAGGCGGTAGCGGAGGATCCCGACGCCGATGCTGACCGGCAGCGCGAACGCGCACATGAATCCGACCGCACGGTCAGATTGGGCCGCCGACGAGCTGCTGCCGTTCAGCGCCAACCCGAGCGCGAAGCCGACGATCGTCACGCGCCACCGCTCATCAGCCATTTCAGCTGCGCGCGCCGCTCCCGGCTTGAACTCCGGTACTGCTCACGCCTGCATGCCACCCACGAGAGGATCAACGAGCATATAGGCGACACCCGGGACCACGCGCCGCCGCCGCCAGTCGCGTCAGCTCGCCCGTGGAGTCGATCGCAGGTAGCGGTCCGTGAACGCCCGGGATGTCCCCGACCACGGCGGATCACCAGCAGCCCGCACAGCGCGCCGTATGCCCACACGGTCACCGCCATCGACCGGTTGGCAGCCGTCCGTCGGGAAACAGCACGATCGGCAGCGGCAGCAGTCACGACGAACACCACCCACCAGATGCCAGGGCGACTGCCAGGCGCCCGAGCGGCAGCGCGTGATCCCCATCGTCGGTAGCTCAGCAGCGCGTAGCCAGCCGGCGTCGGCGCAGCCGATCGTCACGATCGAGCTGGTCGAGCATGAGCCAGCCGATCGCGTTGCGCTGGCTGTCGATAGGCGATCACCGCGCCGACGACGGCGTACGGAGCCCGCCAGACGTTTTCCACTGCGGGTTGATGGACCATCGGCCGTCCAACACGATACGATCGCCGCAAACGAGTACGAGCGTGAACACGGCCGAGCGCATCGCCATCGTCGGCGTCGCCAGCCGGATCGGCGCGGGGCATGCAGCCGCCGCGCGAGACGCCGATCGGTGTTGCCCAGTCGTGTGGAGCGCGCCTCGCTCATCCCATTCCTCACCGCAACCTAGCCTCGCAGCGTTCCGGGAACGTTACGACGCGAGCGGGGCGTCTGCACGCCCCGCTCGCGCCGCATTTCCTACTTGACGATGTGGATCAGCTTCTCCATGCCGAGCTGCGTGTGCTCACGCCCGTCCTGGGTCATCATGAAGCAGGCGATCACGTAGTAGCCGGGCGGCTCGTTGATGACCTCCTGCTGCATCGCACCGCTCGAGAGACCGCCGTCGAAGGTCGGCTCGCTGATCGCGAGCTTCCCGGCGGCATTGTCCTTGCCGGCGAGCAGCAGCGCCATCACCTTCCTGCCGGCGGCGGCGCTCTTGACGCCGAGCCCCTGGATCATGTGGAACAGGAAGCCGTCGTTCTCGAACCGGACGAGCTCGCCGTCGTGCAGCGTCGTCGCGCCGGTGAAGTTGAACTCGATCGAGGCGATCGTCGCCCCAGGCGTCGGCAGCGTCGCCGGGCTCGCAGCCGCGGTCACGGTGAACGGAGCCGGCGTCGAATGCTTGCCGTTCAGATCGAGGGCGAGGTAGTTCCCCGGTTTCAACACGGTCTGCTCGCTGCTCGTCCCCTTGTTGGCGGCGGCGTCGAAGACCATCGACCCGTACCCGTCGAGGTAGTTGAAGTCGCCGTTGTGCGCCTGGATCTCGGCCTTCAGCTTCGGGACGACCGAATACGGCACTCCGGGATCGAGATAGATCAGCGCCGGCTCTCCCTGCGCTTCGCCGGTCACGGTCGTCTGGATGTTGACCGCTCCGGACACCATCTGGCCGCCGGCGGCGACCGACTTGCCGTTGAGCGTGAGCGTCAGCGTCGGCAGCGAGCCCGCCGCGACCGAAGATCCGGCCATCACGAGCCCGGCGACGACGGCCGCGAGCGCGAGCGCTGTCGTCGCGAGGATGGGTCGCTTCATGTTGTACCCCTTGGTTGGTGGTTGCTAAAGCGACCGTCTTTCTACGCCACGACCGTTCCGAAACCGTTACGAGAGGCGATTCCGTAACGGAACTGGTTCTCGACCTCAGAGCCCGAGCGTCTTCGCGATGATCTCGCGCTGGATCTCGCTGGTGCCGCCGTAGATCGTCGTCACGACCGCCACCCGCAGGTGGTGCTCCATCTCGTACTCGACCGCGTAGCCGGCGCCGCCCATCATCTGCACGCCCTCGAGCGCCGCGCGTTTCGCGGTCTCCGTGGCCTTCAGCTTGCACATCGACGCCTCGCGCGCGAACTGCACGCCGGGGTTGGCGTCGACGCGGGCGGCGGTGTCATAGATCAGCAGCCGTGTGGCCTCGATCTCGGTGGCAAGGTCGGCGAGGCGGTGCGAGAGCGCCTGGAAGCTGCCGACCGGACGCCCGAACTGCTTGCGCTCCTTGACGTAGGTCAGCGTTTCCTCGAAGGCCCGCTGCGCCATCCCCAGCGCCTGCGCCGCGATGATCAGCCGCTCGTGGTTGAGGCCGGCCATCAGCTGCTTCCACCCCTGGTCCTGGATGCCCACCCGACGCTCGCCGTCGACGCGGCAGTCGGTGAAGAAAACATCGTTGACCTCACGGCCACCCATCGTCTCGATCCCCCGCACCTCCAGGCCCTCCACGTCGGTGGGCACTGCGATCATGCTCAGTCCCTCGTGCTTGTCGGCACTGCGATCGGTGCGGCAGACGAGCAGGATCTGGTCGGCAGCGTGCGCGGCCGTGATCCACGTCTTCTGCCCATTGATCACGTACTCGCCGTTGACAAGCTCTGCACGACAGCTCAGGCTGCCGACGTCAGAGCCGGCCTCGGGCTCCGACATCGCGATCGCCGCAACGCGACCGCGTGCCACCCCGCCGAGGATCTCCTGCTTGAGCTCCTCGCTGCCGAACCGCTCGACCGCGCCGGCGGTGATCATGCTCACCCCGAAGAACGCCATTGGGATCAGACCGCGCACCGACTCCTCGAACAGCAGGCACATATCGACCGCACCACCGCCGGAGCCGCCGTACTGCTCAGGAATCGCGACTCCCAGCCAACCGAGCTCGGCGATCCGCTCGTACATCTCCTGGTTGTGGGGCTCGCGGCCGTGATCGGTCAATACACCGCGTTGCTCGCGGGTGCCGCACTCCCGGGCAGCGAAATCACGGATCGCCTCCACGAACGCGCGCTGCTCGTCACTTAGGTTCTGGACGGTCATCTGACTCCTCGATTGGTTGGTCCCGGCAGGATCCCACGACGTCCGAGCTCACGTAAAGTGCGGCGCCGATGCTGATCAGAGACGCCGACCCCGAGCGTGATGCCGTCGCCTGCGCCGCGATCTATGCACCCTACGTGAGCGACTCGGTGATCAGCCTTGAGCTCGTGCCACCGACCACGGCGGAGTTCCGGCAGCGGATGGAGCGTTTCTCACAGACCCATCCGTACCTGGTCGCGGTCGACGACGACCCGGACGCCGGCGAGCTCGCCGGCTTCGCGTACGCCGGCCCGCACAGCGAGCGGGGCGGCTACCGCTGGTGCGCCGACGTCAGCGTGTATCTGAACGAGCGCTACCACCGCCGTGGGATCGGCAGAGCGCTGTACGAGACGATCTTCTCGCTGCTCGAGCGCCAGGGCATCTGGACGGTGTGCGCGGGGATCACGACGCCGAACGAGGCGAGCGAGGCGCTGCACCGCGCGTGCGGCTTCGAGCTGGTCGGCATCTACCACCGGGTCGCCCACAAGCACGGCGCGTGGCGTGACGTCGCGTGGCTGGAGCGCAACCTACGCCCATCGGCGGCGTTCACACGGAACGGCCGACCGCCGGAGCCGGGGCCGCCGACGCGACTGGGCTGATTCTCGGACCGCCGGGGGCGGCTCAGCCGCCGGCAACATCGCGACGCAGGAACACGAGGAACGCGGCCACGAGCGCGGGGACGCCGTAGAGCGCGCAGACCCAGACGGCCTGGATGATCGGGGTCCAGTCGATCGGCGTGCGCAGCAGGCCCTGCCAGGCGTTGAACTGGGTGCTCAGCAGGTACGGCTGCAGACCGCTGAGCCCCGGCAGGACTCCGACCAGCTGGATCAGCAGCGAGATCATCAGGGTCCCGACCACGGCGGCGGCGCTGTTCCGGGTCACGGCCGAGAGCATCAAGCCGATGCAGACGATCGCCGCGATCGGGATCAGGTAGATCAGAAAGCTCGACGTAGACGAGCTCGAGCGCCTTCGGCGCTGAGACGATCGTGCCGGACAGGCTCTCCAGCGAGTTGAAGCCGGACTGGATCGAACCGGCCAGCACCGCGACGGTCACGTCGAGCAGGAGCGCCGCGACCGCGTAGGTGGCGGCCGCGAGCGCCTTGCCGGCGAACACCTGCCAACGCTCGAGCGAGCGCGTCAGGATCGTCTTGAGCGTGCCGTTCTGGTCCTCTGAGGCGATGATGTCGCCGGCAACCAGAGCCACGATCAACGGGAACATCCAGACGGCGCCGAACAGCAGGATCACCAACGGCACCGCGAGGCCGCTGCGCGACAGATAATCCGAGAACGCGAAGTCGCCTCGGTGATGGTTGTGGTGGAAGTGGATCGCCAGCACGAACAGGATCGGGACCAGCGCGGCTGCGCCCAACCCAAGGTAGGTCCGCTTCTGGTACCGGAGCTTGGTCAGCTCCCAGCGGTAGACGGTTCCGACCCCGGGCCGACGCCCGACACCCGGGCGCACGGCCGCCTGAGCACGGCCGCCGTCAGCCCGGCCTGTGGCCTCGGCGGTGTCCGCCGCGGCGCTTCCCGTGCTCATGCCGGGCTCTCCGCGGGCTCGCCCTCTGTCAGCGAGAAGAAAAGATCCTCGAGCGTGACCGTCTGCGGCGCCAGCTCCTTGATCAGCACGCCTCCCTGGACGAGCGCGCGGGATAGCTCGGCGGCCGCGGCCTCGTCGCAGGTGAACACGATCCGGCCGTGGGCGGTGCCGAGCTCGGCCAACCCGGGCCGGCCACGGCAGATCACGATCGCACGCTCGTCGTCGGTGGTGGCGAGCCGGTAGGCGGTCCCGGCACCACGGGCCAGTTCGGCGATCGTGCCCTCATACACGATCCGGCCGGAGCGGACGATCGCTACCCGATTGCAGACCTCCTCCACCTCGCCGAGCAGGTGACTGGAGAGCAGCACCGTCATCCCCTGGCCGGCGAGACGCCGGATCAGCAGCCGCATGTCGCGCATTCCGGCGGGATCCAACCCGGTCGCCGGCTCGTCGAGCAACAGCAGCTTCGGGTCGCGCAACAGCGCCGCGGCGATCCCCAGACGCTGTCGCATGCCGTGCGAGTAGCCACCGACGCGGTCGCCGGCACGACCGGCCAGCTCAACTGTCTCAAGCGCCGGATCGATCCGTTTCTGGGCCTCGCTGCCGTCGAACGCCGCCAGCAACTCCAGGTTGCGACGCCCCGTCAGATAGGGGTAGAACGCAGGCGCCTCGACGAAGCCGGCGACGCCGTCAAGCGCCTGCACGCTCTGTGCCGGGTCGCGGCCGAACAGCCGCACGCTGCCGGCGCTGGGGCGGATCAGACCGAGCATCATCCGCAGAGAGGTGGTCTTGCCGGCGCCGTTGGGGCCGAGGTAGCCGTAGACGTCGCCGGAGTTGACGGTCAGATCGACGTTGTCGACCGCTGTCAGCTCGCCGTAGCGCTTGACGAGCCCGCGTACTTCGATCACCGGCTCCGCGGTGGCGCTCACAGACCCCGCGCCGCAGCCACCGCAACCGAGGAAGGGACGGACCCGGCGACGATGTAGTCAACGCCGCCACGCGTGAACTGGATCACCGTGCCGAGCGCCGTCGGAAGCTCCGTCGCGCTGACGCCGTTGACAGACACCGTCGGCAGCGACAGCCCGCCGCCGAGCCCGCCGGGGCCTGGTGCGCCGGAGCCGGCCCGCCTTCGCGGCGTGTTCGAACACCGCGATCCCGCCGAGACCGTGACCGTAGAGGAGCAGCGCGGCGGGCGATCTGCCGATCTTGACGAGCTTCACGGAGCCCTGCGTCATCCCTGCCAGCGTGGCGGGCGCGGCGAGCGTGAAGTTGACGTGCCTGGCGACGGCGGTGGTGCCTGTCACGGCCCGCGAGTGGTGCGCGGTGGCCTTCGCGGCGCTGGATGTCGACGAACTTCCGGCATTGCCCGCGTGCGTGCCGAGCGGGACGACCGTCGCGCCGGGCGGCGGCGAGATCATGTAGTCAGAGGCCGCCACAGGGCCGAAGCTGATACTCGTCACCTTCAGCTCGAGCACCGGTGTGCTGTCGCCCTTGGCGTAGAGGGCAAAGTCGAGTGGGACGCCGTGCACGGCGTCCCATGCGAGCCCCACCGCGCCGAGCAGGCCGCCGTTCTGCCTGGGGGAGATCCGTACCGCATAGGCGGCGGCGCCGCCGAAGTCAGTCGGGATCGCACCGTGGATCGACAGGTGTGCCACGAGCTTCCCGAGGTCCGACTGGATCTGAGCGACGGTCGGGATCGCGTGCGAGCGGTCCGTGCCGGCAGCCCCGGCGCCGGCACGGCCCATCCCAAGCCCGCTGCTGTCGTTTGCCGGAAGCGAGCCCTCGTAGACGGTGTTGGAAGTCGGGTCGTATATCCAGAACGAGCCGTTGTCGACGACGATCTGGGCGTCGCCGTTGTCGGACTGGAGCTCAATCCGGAGGTGACCTCTGCTGGCCCACAGGCGTCCGCTCGCGCCGGTGATCAGCGGATCGCTCGACTGGACCAGGCTCGAGTCGATCAGATTGTCGGTGAAGCTGACCCGGGCGCTGACGCCGTCCGCCGGTCGCGCCCCGAGCGCCTGATGGATCGCGGCGGCGAGCGAGGCGGGCGGGGGCACCGGACCGTTGCCGGCGGCGGCGATCGCGATCGCCGTGCCGCCTGCAGCCACGATCACGGCCGCGGCGATCAATGCCAGAAGGCGGCGAGTCGAGACTGTGCGAAGAAATGTCATGTGCGATTCACCTGCCTGGTCGTTCCATCATCCGGCGGGCGCGCTATCGCAGCGTGGCCCTCACTCAGTGAAGGTACTCCCGTCCGCAGCCCGGCAGCTAAGGAGCTTCTAATCTGAGTGGGACTCGGCGTGCAGCTCACGCAGCCGGCGTTTGAGGACCTTGCCGGCAGGGTTACGCGGAAGCTCATCAAGGAATGTCACGTCCCGCGGCACCTTGAAGCGGGCGAGATTGCGCTTGACGAATTCCTTGACCTCGTCCTCGGTCAGGTGCTGACCGGGGCGACATACGACGAACGCAGCCAGCCGCGCGCCGAAGTCGTCGTCCGGCACGCCGATCACGGCGGCCTCCTCGATCGCCGGCTGCGTGATCAGCAGTTCCTCCACCTCGGCCGGGAACAGGTTCTCGCCGCCGGAGATGATCATGTCGTCGTCACGGCCGTCGACGAACAGGCGGCCACCCTCGTCGAAGTGGCCGACATCGCCAGTGCTCATCAACCCGTCGATCAGCTCCTTGCCGCCGCCGCCGGTATACCCCTCGAACTGGAATGTGTTGCCGACGAAGATCCGGCCGACCTCACCTGGTTGATTGACCGGACCTGCTTCCTCGTCGTAGAGGCGCACCGTCGTCCCGAACGGTGGGCGCCCGACGCAACCTGGGGCGGCGGCAAGATCCTCGGGCGTCGCAAACGTGGCGTAGGCGACCTCGGTCGAGCCGTAGAAGTTGTAGAGCTTCTCCCCGATCGTCGCGCGTGTCCGCCGCACCAGATCGACCTCGAGCCGAGAGCCCGAGGCGAGCACGATCCGCAGCGAGCTGGTGTCGTGGGAATCAGGGTTCTCCTCGAGCAGGGTGACGATCCGCTGCAGCATCACGGGCACGAGGATCAGTGAGGTGGCGCGGTTGGCCTGGACGTCGTCGAGCGCCGCCTGCGCGTTGAAGCGACGCCGGACGATCAGCGTGCAGCCGAGCGCGGTGGCCATGATCATCTGGGTGTAGCCGTGAGCATGGAACATCGGCGGGGCCACGACGGTGGCCTCTCGTGCACGGAGCGGCACCTTTGACAACAACGCGCCGATCGGCGCCAGGGACCGGCTTGAGCTCCTCGGAGCGCCCTTCGGCGCCCCTGTGGTGCCGCTGGTCAGAAGCACCAGCTGGCACTGGCGCGCCGGACGTGCGGGGTGGCGCCCGGCACCGGCGGCGATCAGCGTCTCGAGCGTCTCGCCGGTGACTGCCGAGCCAGGGTCCGTCCAGGCGAGCACCGAGCCCAGCCGGGTCTCGACGGTGCCCACAAGTCCCTCGAACTCCTCGTCGTGGACCAGCATCGCGATCTCCTCACGGACGCACACGTCGCGCAGCTGTGGTCCGGCGAAATCGGTGTTGAGCAGCAGCACGCGGGCGCCGAGCTTCGCGGCCGCGAACGCGATGTCAAGAAAACCACGGTGGTTGCGGCACAGGATCCCGACGCCGACCCCCTCGGAGATGCCGCGGTCACGAAGCTCGCAGGCGAGCGCGTCAGACCTCGCGTTCATCTCCGCGAACGTGAGCGAGCCGAGCTCGTCGATCAGCCCGGTGCGCTCGCCGTGTCGAATCGCTGCGACCGGCGCCGCGGCGCCGAGCTGCCCCAGATCGTTGAGGGCCCTGAACGCGTCGAGCGTCTGGCGCGGAGGGCCGCTGCCGACCATGCCGGCACGGATCATCTCAGCGAGCGCCCAGCCCTCTACGGCGCCTCGGCGACCGAGCCTGTTTGCGATCGCCAACGCTTCCGCGGCAGCGTCCTTCGCCTCCTCGCGACTGAGCATCCCCACAAATCTAGCTGGCCCTGCGAGATTGCAGCTGACGGTGATCCAAACGCCTCGTGCGCGCGTACAGTGATCGTTGTGAGAGCTCTCAGATCCTCACGTGTTTAGAGCCCTGCGGGGTCAGGGGCCGGGCGATCTGCGCGCAATCGCGGACGAAGACCTGATGGCGCTGGTGCACGATGGCGAGGTCCGTGCGTTCGAAGTGATCTTCGACCGGCACTCAGGGGTCGCGTTTTCGCTGGCCTACCGGATGTGCGGGCGCCGCGCGATGGCAGAGGACGTCGTCCAGGAGGCCTTCCTGTCGTTGTGGCGCAGTGGCGCGCGCTACGACCGGACGCGCGGCAGCGTCCGCTCATGGGTTCTCAGCGCCGTCCACAACCGAGCGATCGACGCGTTCCGGCGTGAGACGGTCAAGGATGGTCGCAACGTCGGCGACGACGGGCTCGCGGAGCGGCTCGAGGCGGACGTCCGCACCGACACCGAGGTCGAGCGGCGAGACGACGCCAGGCGGGTCCGGTCGGCACTCGAGGAGCTGCCGCCCGATCAGCGCCAGGTGATCGAGCTCGCCTACTTCGGGGGCTTTACACACACGCAGATCGCGGAGATGCTGACGCTGCCGTCTGGCACCGTCAAGGGCCGGATGCGGCTCGGTCTGGCAAAACTTCGGCTCGCGCTGGGCGACCGCATCGAGGTGGCGACGTGAGCGAGGACATGAGATGAGCGACGAAACCCGCATCCCCGATCACGACGAGTGCAGCGGCGACGCCGCTGCCTACGCACTCGGCGCGCTCGAACCGCCTGAGGCGGAAGAGTTCCAGCGCCACATGGAGACGTGCGTGGTGTGCCGCGAGGAGCTTGCGGCATTGCGCCAGGTGACCGAGGCGCTGCCGATCGCCGCCCCGCAGCATCCGGTGCCGCCTGCGCTACGCCGCCGCGTGCTCGAGCAGGCCCGTTCCGAGGCGACAACGGCGCCGAACGTGTCGCCGGGGCGTTCGCGCAGGCAGATCTCACGGCCGGTGTTCGCCGGTGGGCTGCTCGCCGCCGCCGCCGTCGTCGTGGTCGCCGTCGTGCTCGTCATCGGCTCCTCGAGCTCGACCGCGACGCGCGTCTATCAGGCCACGGTCGGCCACGCCAAGCTCTACGTCTCCGGCGGCCATGCCCAGCTGGTGGTCCAGAAGCTCAAGGTGCCTCAGGACGGCCACATCTACGAGGTCTGGCTGCTTCGTCCCGACCACGCGCCGGCGCCCACGAGCGCGCTGTTCAGCGTGACCTCGACTGGTCAGGGCGATGTCGATGTGCCAGGCAACCTGCACGGGGTCAGCGCCGTCCTGGTCACCCAGGAGCCGGCCGGCGGCACCCAGCACCCGACGACCAAGCCGGTGATCGTCGCCCCGATCAGCTGAGCCCGCATTCGATCGGCAACAAGCGTCGGCAGCGCTTGCGCCTCAACAGGCCTGCTGTTAGTTTCCTGAGTCTTGAGTCAGAAAACGTGCTCACGGTGACGGATTTGGAGGAGCCCGGAGTGGCCGAGGCGCACCGTCTCCAGACGGCGGCGCGTGATCACCTGATGCTTCATTTCACCGAGATGGCCGCGTTCGCGCAGCGGGACATCCCGATCATCACAAGCGGCGATGGCTGTTACGTGACGGACTCGCGCGGACGGCGCTACATCGACGGACTGTCAGGTCTGTTCTGCGTCAACATCGGACACGGGTTCGGCGACGAGCTCGGCCAGGTGGCGCACGATCAGATGCGGCAGCTCGGCTACACGTCCAACTGGACGATCGCGCATCCGCGCTCGATCGAGCTGGCGCAGCAGATCGCTGAACTGGCACCGACCGGCATGTCACGGGTGTTCTTCACCTCGGGCGGCGGCGAGGCCGTCGACGCAGCCTGGAAGCTGGCGCGCCAGTACCACGTGATCCGTGGCGATGCGCTGCGAACCAAGGCGATCTCTCGCAAGCTCGCTTACCACGGCACGAACATGGGCGCCCTGTCGTTCACCGGGCTGACCTCGGCGCGGACCCCGTTCGAGCCACTGGCGGTTCCGACCACTTTTGTCTCGAATACCTGCGCCTACCGGCATCCGCTCGGCGACGACCCAGCTGCGTTCTGCAGGTGGCTGCTGGAGGACATCGAGGAGACGATCGACTTCGTCGGTCCCGAGACGATCGCGATGGTGATCGCCGAGCCGGTCCAGAACAGCGGCGGCGCCTTCGTTCCACCTCCGGGATATTGGGAGGGCCTGCGTGAGCTCTGCGATCGCCACGGGATCCTTCTGTGCGCGGATGAGGTGATCTGTGCCTGGGGCCGGTTGGGAACGTGGTTCGGAATCGAACGCTTCGACGTCGTCCCGGACATCATCACCTTTGCCAAGGGCCTGACCTCGGCGTACTTCTCGATGGGCGGGGTCCTGATGCATGAGCGCGTGGCCGAGCCGCTGCTGCGTACGGGCGAGATGTTCATGCACGGGCTCACCTTTGGAGGCCATCCGGTCGGTGCCGCGATCGCCCTGAAGAACCTGGAGATCATGGAGCGTGAGCACCTGCTCGAGAACGTGCTCGCGAACGAACCGTGGCTGCAGAACCAGCTCGACGAGCTGCGGACGATCCCGATCGTCGGCGACGTGCGCGGCATGGGTCATTTCTGGGCGATCGAGCTGGTCGCCGATCAGCAGACGACGGAGACGTTCACCGCGGAGGAGGCGAACTGGCTGCTTCGTGACTTCCTCTCCTCCAAGCTGGAGGAACGCGGGTTGATCGCCCGACTCGACGACCGCGGCGATCCGGTGGTGCAGGTCTCCCCGCCGCTCGTCGCAGATCGCGAGGTGCTCGGGCAGATGCTTGAGATCATCGGCAGCTCACTGCAGGACGCCTCGCACGCGTTCGCAGCGCGCGCTCGAGCCTGAGCGCGCGCTCGCGCCTGAGCGCCTGCGCCCGCCCGAGCCTGAACTCCGCCGCGACCAGCGGCTGCACTGATCCAATCCGCCGGTGTCGCCGTACTCACGGCGACAACCGCCCCGTTCGATTGGAGTGCAGATGGGACTAGAGAACCCGATTCACATCGCCTTCGTGCTGATGATCATGCTGCTCGTGTTCGGCGCAAAGCGCCTCCCAGAGATGGGCCGCGGGCTCGGATCCGGAATGCGCGGATTCAAGGACGCGCTCAGTGGCGTGTCCACACCTGAGCTGCCGGCTTCAGAAACCGCCACCGCTCCGGCGCCGAGCGCCGTTGATCAGCCGACGCTGATCCAGACAGGCGCTACGAACGAATAGCTGAGACCAACGTCCAGCCAACCGATTGAAAGGCCAGCATGACCGAACCGCAGCTCAACGTCAGCAACCGCGGGCAGTTCCTCAGAAACGCCCTCAAGGGCGGGATCGTCCTCGCAACAACCGGCGGCGTCCTCGCGTCCGTCGAGGGCGTCGCGTTCGCCTCCGGCCCGACCGCCGGTGACATCACGACGCTCCAGGCTGCCTACACGGCGGAGAGCCTCGCGGTCTACGTGTACTCCGCGATCATCGCCAACTTCGACGCGTTCAAGCACCCGAAGCTGGAGAACAAGGACTACTTCGTGGCGGCTCTGAAGAACGAGCAGGACCACAAGAAGTTCCTCGCCGGCGCGCTCGGGAGCAAGACGCCGACCGGACTGACGTTCAAGATCCCCGCCAGCGTCACCAAGACCGGTCAGTCGCTGCTGAACACGGGAGTCGTCCTGGAGACGGCGTTCGTTGAGGCCTACCTCGGCGCGGTCGAAACGTTCAGTTCGCTGGACCTGAAGATCGTTGCGGCGAAGGTCGCCGCCTGTGAGGCGACGCACTTCAGCTTCTTCGACGCCGCGGCCGGCGCCGGGCCGGCAGCCAACCTCGGCGGCCATGGCGTGCTGCCGTCGCTGCCGGGGACGGCGACGATCCCGGCGACCGTCAAGAAGCTGAAGCCGTTCCTCGGCTGACCGGGATTGCTCGGGGGGCACCAGATCGCCCTCGGGAACACCGAGGCTGCGCCGGGGATGGGTAACCTCCTACCCATCCCCGGCGCCGGTCTGGCATACGAGCGCACCGGTGACGGGCCCGCGCTCGCGCTGCTGCACCCGCTCGGCGCGGACCGCTCGGTCTGGGCGCCCGTGATCCCGCTGATCGCGGCGCAGCGTGACGTGATCGCAGTCGACCTTCCCGGGTTCGGTGAGTCGCCGCGATTGCGTCAGGGTCTGGTCCCGCACCCACGTGAGCTGGCGGCCGCGGTCGTCGGGCTGCTGGCCGAGCTCGGACTGGACGGGGGCCGCGCACATCTCGCAGGCAACTCGCTCGGCGGCTGGGTGGCGCTCGAGGCAGCGCTCGCCGGCCACGCCGCGAGCGTCACCGCGATCGCGCCCGCCGGCCTGTGGGCCGGCCCGCTTGAACCCAAGCCACCGCTCGCACACACGATCGCCCAAGCGATCTCCCCGATCGCCGGATGGGCGATGCGACCGCTTGCGATCAGGCGTGCGGCGCTGCGAAGCTCGGTCGCGCGGCCCGAGCGCCTGACGCCGTCGCAGGCCGCCGCGATGGTCAGAGCCTACGGCCGGGCGCCAGGGTTCACCGCCACCAACCGAGCGATGCGTGGAGGGGTCTTCACCGGCCTCGCCGAGATCACGGTTCCGACCACGCTGGTGTGGCCGGAGCACGACCGTCTCGTCAAGCGGCCGAGTCAGTGCCCACCCAATGTGCGCCAGATCGACCTTCCCGGGAGCGGCCACATCCCGATGTCGGATGACCCGCGGGCGGTCGCCGACGCGCTGCTGCGCGGCAGCTCGGGAAAATGGCCAGGTGCGATTCAGAGCTCCGCTTGAAGAGGACGCGCCGGGTGTGCTCGCCGTGCTGATCGCGCGGGACATCGCCGACCTTGGCTTTCCCGATTTCACGCTCGACGATCTGCTCGATTCCTGGCGAGCGAGTGAGTTCGACCTGTCGGCCGACGCGTTGCTGGCTCAGGACGGCGACGGTCGGATCGTGGCCTACTCCGAGGTGCGCCGCCAGGGGTCGCTGGCCGACGTCTCCCCCGCCAGCGAAGGTCTCGGGATCGGCACCAGGCTGCTTGCATGGACCGAGCAGCGCGAGCGCCTGCGCGGCAGCGATTGCCATCGACAACGGATCGCCGGAACCAACACCAGCGGCCGTGAGCTGCTCGAGCGCGCCCGCTACGCGCACGTCCGCAGCAACTGGCGGATGGTTCGCATGCTCGGCGCCGACGCCCGTGACGCTGACAGCGATCCGCCGTCCGGAGTCGAGATCCGCACACTGGACACCGAACGCCACGCCGTCGAGGTACATCGGCTCGACGCGATCGCATTCGCTCAGAGCGCGGACTACGCGCCGCAGGGCCTGGCGGAGTTCCGCGAGGAGCATCTCGGCGGCCACGACCACGATCCGGCGCTCAGCTGCGTCGCGTTCGAGGGAGACCGGCTCGCCGGCTTCATCCTGTCGCGCCGTTGGGAGGATGAGTCGGTCGGCTACGTCGACATCCTCGCGGTTCACCCGGACCATCAGCGCCGCGGCATCGCCTCGGCGATGCTCAGGTGGGCGTTCGCCGCCTACGCGGGCGCCGGGCTGCGTGAGGCCCAGCTGAGTGTCGCCTCCGATAACCCGCGCGCGCTGGCGCTCTATGAGCGGGCCGGGATGACTCCCAGATTCCGGCTCGACATCTACGAGCGCCCGATCGACGCGGGCGCACCAGCCTGAGCCGGCCGTGCCGGTAGGAACCGCAACACGCCGTCGGTCAGCGGCGCTCTGCGCAGCATCCGCACATCCGCCCTGTAGCTCATGTTGATCGCCCACGGGCCGGTTCCCTGACGTGGGAATCGATCGACCGCGCGCCGGACGTAACCCGCGCCGAAGTTCAGCAGCGGCCGCGTCGGCATCGATTGATCACGGTTGACCGCCACCGCGCTCGCGTAGCGGTGCGTGTCCATGAACGCCACCAGCCGGCAGAGCCACTCGCAGACGAGGTCTAGCTTCAGCGTCCATGACGCGTTCGTATAGCCGACCACGAACGCGAAGTTCGGCACGCCGCTCAGCATCGCGCCCTTGTATACGAGCGTCTCCGGCAGGTTCACCTCGGCACCGTCGATCACCAGCTCGATCCCGCCGAACGCGAGCAGTTCAAGGCCGGTGGCGGTCACGATCATGTCGGCCTCCAGCTCGGCGCCGGACGCGAGCCGTATCCCGCCCTCGGTGAAGCTGTCGATCGTGTCCGTGACAACCGACGCGCGGCCCGCCGAGATCGCCTTGAAGAGGTCGCCGTCGGGCACCGCGCAGAGCCGTTGATCCCACGGTTTATATGTCGGGGAGAAGTGCGGCTCGATCTCGTACCCGACGGGGAGCCGGCGCTCGACACCGCGTCGAAGTGCCCGCCTGACAAGCTCAGGACGGCTCTGGCTGAGGGCGTAGACGGCGCGCTGCAGCGCGATGTTCTTGGCACGGGTGATCGCGTACGCGCGGTCAGCCGGCAGCCACCGCCCGAGTGCCTGCGCGATCGCATCGTGCGTTGGCACGCTGACCACATAGCTCGCCGAGCGCTGCAGCATCGTGACGTGTGCCGCCCGGTCGGCGAGCGCCGGGACCAGCGTCACGGCCGTTGCGCCGCTCCCGATCACGATCACGCGCGCACCCTCGTACCGAAGCCCCTCAGGCCACTGCTGAGGATGGACGACGGGTCCGGAGAAACGCTCGATCCCCGGAAACTCCGGCAGGTACCCATGGTCGTAGCGGTAATAACCGCAGGTGCTCAGCAGCCATGAACAGGTCATCACCACCTGCTCCCCGGTGTCGAGACGCTCCGCCTCGACCGTCCACAGACAGTCAGCGCTGCTCCAGCTCGCGCGCTTCACGTGATGGGCGAAGCGAACCCGCTGATCGATCCCGTTCTCGCTCGCCGTCTCACGGATGTAGCGCAGGATCGCCGGTCCGTCGGCGATCGCCGCGTCGTCGGTCCACGGCTTGAACGCATAGCCGAACGTATGAAGGTCCGAGTCCGAGCGGATGCCGGGATAGCGGAACAGGTCCCAGGTGCCGCCGCTCGCCTGACGGGACTCGAGGATCGCGTAGCTCCGCTCGGGAAGCGCCCGTTGAAGGTGGTAGGCCGCGCCGATCCCGGAAAGCCCGGCGCCGACGATCAGCGTGTCGACGTGCGTCGTCATCTGCGTGATGTTGTCCGATATCGCCGGGACAGGGCCGCCTGCGCGCGGTTGACTTCCAACCGCGACGGCCATAGGGTGCGCCGGTGCGCAGGTACCGGAAGCTGCTGGGCAGTATCGGAGTTGCGACGCTCCTCGTTGGGGTCACGTCGGTCGCGCTGGCCTCCGGGCCCGCCTCCTTCAAGACGGGCACCTACAAGGGCAAGACCAGCCAGGGGTACAAGCTGGCCTTTGTGCTGTCGGTAATCGACGACTGTGTCGGCGACGCCAACGGGACCCCCGAGCTATGCCTCTCGCAGAGCGACAGTGACGAGGGCTACCTTGCCCTCAAGTGCAACACGGGCGGCACCTCGAACAACTACATCGACATGCTGGCCAAGGTTCCGGCAAGCGGGGTGATCCGGGTCACCGCCTACCCGGATGGCAAGGGCAGCGGGCTGGGCAGGACCGTCTACTACATCCAGGTCCACCACAACCGCACGATCACCGGCTACGTCAACGACATCTCGATCTATCCGAGCGCCGGTAACGAGAAATGCGTCAGCGGCAAGGTGACCTTCAAGGCCAGGCTGGGCTGAGGAAACCGACGCCGACGACGTTCGCAGCGAACGATCGCAGCTACCGAACGCCGGCACGACGAGTGCTCGCGATCTGCGCCGACGGATGGGATCCCGAGTACGTCGACGACGCACTCGAACGGTCGCTGATGCCCCGCCTCGCTGAGGCGCTCGGCTCCGGCGGCAGCTACGCGCTCGGCCGTGCTCAGGTCCCGACGTTCACCAACCCCAACAACGTCGCGATCGTCACCGGCGTCAGCGCCGCCAGGAACGGAATCGCCGGCAACCACTACCGGGACGAGCAGGGCGACGAGGTCCAGGTGACCGACCCGAGCTTCCTGCGAGCCACCACGATCCACGCCGCGGCTCACCGCGCCGGGATCGGGGTTCTCTGCGTGACCGCCAAGGACAAGCTCCGAGCGCTGCTCGCGTCAGGCGGCGTGCCGGCATTCAGCGCAGAGCTGGCGCACGAGCAGAGCCTCGCCGATGGCACCCCGGTGACCGAGATCGTCGGCGCCAAGAACCCCGGAATCTACGACTGGGAGCTCTCGCCCTACACGATCGAGATGGCTGTGGCCATCGCGGCCCGGCTCGACGCAAGGCTGGTGTATGCGTCGCTGACCGACTTCGTGCAGCATGCCGCCGCGCCGGGCGAGCCACTGGCGGACGCGTTCTACCAAGCCGTCGATCGATCGGTCGGGCACGCGCTCGATGCGGGGTTCGTCGTCGGTCTCGCGGCCGATCACGGCATGCGGGCCAAGTCCAGCGCCGACGGCAGCCCGAATGTGCGCTTCCTCGATCAGGCGCTCGAAGCGGCCGGCGTACGCAGCGGCCACACCCTCTGCCCGATCACCGATCCCTACGTCGTCCACCATGCGGCGCTCGGGTCGCTCGCCTGGGTTCACCTCGACGATCTCGAGGAGCTTGACCGCGCCCGAGGCGCACTCGCGGCCCTGCCGGGAGTCGAGGCGGTGCTTGACCGCTTCGCCGCGGCCGACGCCTTCGAGCTGCCGGCCGACCGGATCGGTGACCTGATCGTCCTTGCCGACGGCGACACGGTGCTCGGCAAGTCACGGGACGCACACGACCTCAGCGCGCTTCACGGGACGCTGCGCTCGCATGGCGGGCTTCATGAGCGAACCGTGCCGCTGATCGTCACGCACCCGCTGCGCGCCGGAGCTCTGCGAGGACGTGAGCTCCGCAACCGCGATCTGCACGACCTGCTGCTCAACGAGGTCCTGTGATGAGCACGGCTGCCACGCTCGCGGTCCACTCGCCGTACTCGGGCGAGCTCGTCGGCGAGGCGCCGCTCTCGGACTCCGCCGCCGTGCGGGTCGCCCTTGACCTCGGCGCGCGGTACACCAACTCGCTCTCCCGCCATCAGCGCTCGCAGATCCTGTTCGCCGTCGCGGAGGCGATCGACGGCCACCGTGAGCGGCTCGCGACGCTGATCTCCTCGGAATCCGGACTATGTCTGAAGGACACTCGTCACGAGGTCGGCCGCTCAACCGAGGTGTTCCGCTTCGCCGCGATCGAGGCGCTGCGTGACGACGGCGAGACCTTCCCGGGTGACATCTCCGCGCATGGACGCGACCGCCGCGGCCACACGATCAAGGTCCCGGTCGGGCTGGTCGCGGCGATCACCCCGTTCAACCACCCGCTCAACCAGGTCGCCCACAAGCTCGCTCCGGCGATCGCCGCAGGAGCGCCGATCGTCCTGAAGCCATCGGAGAAGACGCCGCTCAGCGCGCTCGCGCTGCTCGATCTGATCCGCGAGACCGGCCTGCCCGAGCCGGCGGCGCAGATCGTCTGCGGCGAGCCGGCGGCGGTGCTCGACCAGTTCCTCGCGCACGAGGCGACCGAGGTGATCGCCTTCACCGGCGGTGTCAAGGTCGGCAAGGCGATCGCGGCGCGACTCGGTTACCGGCGCGCCGTGCTCGAACTTGGCGGCAACGACCCGCTGATCGTGCTCGCCGACGCCGACCTCGAGGAGGCCGCCGGGCTCGCGGTCCGCGGTGCGTTTCAGAACTCGGGGCAACGCTGCACGGCGGTCAAGCGGATCATCGCCGTCGCGGACATCGCCGACGAGTTGGCGCAACGCGTGGCGATCGGAGCCGGCGCACTGATCCACGGCGATCCGCTCGGCGAGCTGACCGACCTCGGCACCGTGATCGACGAGGACGCCGCCGTCAGGATCCAGTCACGGATCGAGCGGTCCGTGTCCGACGGCGCCGAGCTGCTCAGCGGTGGCTCACGGGACGGCGCGCTGCTGAGCGCGACCGTGCTCGACCACGTCTCACCGGCCACGGCGCTGGTCGCGAAGGAGACCTTCGGGCCGGTGGCGCCGATCATCCGCGTCCGTGATCTGGACGAGGCGATCACCGTCGCCAACTCGACCCCCTACGCACTCTCCAGCGGCGTCTGCACCTACGACTGGCGCGCGATCACGCGCTGCATCCGTGAGCTGCGCGCCGGCACGGTCAACATCCGCGAGGTGCCCGGCTGGCGCACCGAGCTGGCGCCGTTCGGGGGCGTCGGCGACAGTGGCCTCGGCGTCAAGGAGGGCGTGCGGGAGGCGATCCGGGCAATGTCGTTCACCAAGCTCTACACGCTGCCGTGGAGCTGAACGAGACTCCGACGCAGGTCACGGCTAGGATCCGCGCATGCTCCTCTATGACAACCGCGTGTCTGGCAACTGTTACAAGGTTCGGTTGCTGTGCGCACAGCTCGGGCTGCCGCTCGAGCGGCGGGAGATGGACGTGCTCGACCGGTCAAATCGGCCTGAGCTGCTCGGGCGACTGAACCCGGCCCTGAGGGTGCCGACGCTCGTGCTCGACGATGGCCGGCCGCTGGCCGAGTCAGACGCGATCATGTTCTACCTGGCCGAGGGGACCGAGTACCTCCCGGACGACCGCTACGAGCGAGCGCAGGTGCTCCAGTGGTGCATGTTCGAGCAGTACTCGCACGAGCCCTTCATCGCAGTTGCGCGGTTCTGGGCAGAGTTCGGCGTGACCCCGAGCGATGAGCAGCGAGCGGAGAAGATGCTCGGCGGAAACCGCGCGCTCGCCGCGCTGAACGAGCATCTCAAGGACCGGCGGTTCCTGGTGGCGGACCGCTACACGATCGCCGACATCGCCCTCTACGCCTATACGCATGTGGCCGGGGACGGCGGCTTCGACCTCGCGAAGTACCCTGCGATCGGACCATGGCTGGAGCGCGTCGCAGCACAGCCTGGCCACATCCCGATCGACGCCTGAAAGGCTAGCTCTTCTCGCCGGTGCGCTTCGAGCCGGTCCCCGGGAGCGGGAACGGCGACAGTTTCTGCGCGGCGGAGGTGGCGAACAGCCTCGGCTCGGCCTTCAGGACCAACCGCTCGAGCTCCCGGCGCTCTGACTCCGAGAGGTTATTGGGCCGACCTCGGGTATCCCGTATCAACACCACCAGCCGCCGGCGTTCGGCGGGAGTCAGCCGCTCGATGTGGGCACGCAGCAGCAGCGCGACCTCTCCCAGCAGCAGCAGCCGCATCACCGGAATGCGGCGCAGGCCCGGTACGCGTTCCGCGACCCGTCCGACCGTCTGGCTCAACATCGACGAGGGCATCACGTACAAGTCTAGAGAGGGGCCCGGTGGACCCGAGCAGGTCTCGTGGACGCACATCGTGGACGCACCTCGTGGACCCCCTCGTGGGCGCTCCGCAGGACGGGGCCCGCTCAGCCCGGCGGGAACAGCCGCGGCAGCCACGCTGCGACGGCGGCGCGCACCGCGGCTGTGCTCCTCAGCGAGTGGTCGCCGGGAACGCGCGCGACGATCCGTCCGCGCTTCTCGCCGGGCATCCCGAACGGGTCACGTTCGCCCTGGACGACCAGCACCGGCACCCGTACGGCATCAAGTTCGGGCAGGCGGCTCTTGGCGGGATCATCACCGCGACCCGGAGGATGTAGGGGAAACGCCAGGCAGAGAACACCGACGCAACCTGTGGCCGACGCGGTGCGGCAGGCGACCCGAGCCCCTGAGGAGCGCCCTCCGGCGACGATCGCCAGATCGTTCAGCGGACCTTCACGGAGGCGGTCGATCACCGCCAGCCAGACTTCGTCCAGCTGCCCCGCAGGCGCCGGCGAGCGCCGGCCCGCGACCCGATAGGGCTGCTCGATCAGCGCCACGCTGAGCCCGAGCGAGCGCGCCAGCTCGGCGACGGTCACGAGATCGCCGGCCCTGACGCCGCCGCCGGCACCGTGGCCGAGGACGAGCGCCCCGACGGGGCCGGGCGCCTCGTCGACGTGCGCTCGCGCCAGACCACGCGGCGTGTCAAGCTCCAGCACATCCACGACTCAACCCTACCGTCGCGCCGGCGGCCCGGTCCAGCGTTGCGCCGGCCCGCCAGTGGTCAGCCGACTCGCTAGCGTTCCGCCGATGGAGCTCGAGACCGCGATCCGCAGCCGGCGAACCCACAAGGCGTTCGCCCCCGAAGCCGTGCCCGACGCACTCCTCGACGAATTGCTCGAGCTCGCGCGCTGGGCGCCAAACCATCACCTCACCAATCCGTGGCGTTTCCGCGTGATCGGCCCGGAGTCACTCGCGGCGCTGAAGCTGGCCGCCGGCCCGGAGGCCGCGTCGAAGCTGGAGCGCGCGCCCACGCTGGTGGCGGTCACGGCGCTTGGCTCCGATGACCGGGTCACAGCTGAAGAGGACCTCTGCGCGACGGCCTGCGCAACCTACGCCGTGCTGCTGGCCGCCCACGCGCGTGGCCTGGTCGGCTATTGGCGCACGCCGGGCGTCCTGCGCACTCCCGAGGGCCGGTCGGCTCTCGGAATCGGGGACGACGAGCGATTCGTCGCCCTGATCCACCTCGGCTGGGGCCGCCAGGAACGCGACGCGCCCGAGCGCCTGCCACCCGCGGATGTCGTGATCAGGCTGGCCTGAGGACCGGACCGGACCGGACCGATCGGCAGGCTCCGACGACCGATCGCCGGAAAGCGACCCGTGGCACTAGCATCACCCGCAGGTGACCGTCGCGCAAGACACAGACGCCCGGATCCGATCGGCCGAGCCGACCCTGCGTGAGGTCGTCGAGGCGATCTGCGGCCTCGAGCGCGGACCGGGCTCCGCGGGCGAGGAGCAGGCCGCCCGCTGGCTGGCGGAGCGTCTCGCCCGGGTCGGTTGTGAGGCGCATGTCGAAGAGGCGGCCTTCCACGAGGGCTATGCCGACGTCGTCGGGCTGCTCGCGGCGACGGGCGCACTCGGCGGCATGATCGTGCGTAACTCCCGGCACCGCGGAAGCCGTCGACTGGGTGGCACGCTTGCCGCGCTCGCGACCGCGCTGATCGCCGATGACATCAGCAACGGCCTGCGGCTTGCCCGTCGCTGTCGCCCAGCGCGTGAGACCCAGAACGTCGTCGCAGTCTGCGGGGACAGGAGTGCCGAGCGCACGCTCGTGGTGCTCGCCCATCACGACGCGGCACCGACTGGGCTGATCTTCGACGACCGCCTGCAGCGGATCCTGTGCGACATCTCACCCGGCCTGTTCGAGCGGATCGACACGTCGCTGCCGATCTGGTGGCCGGTGCTCGGCGGCCCCGGCGCGGTGGCGCTCGCGGCCGCATTCGGAGCGCCCCGCGGGAAGTGGCAGCGTGCGCTCCTGAGCGCGGGAACGCTGGTCTCGACGGTCGCAGCCGTAGCCCTTGCGGACATCGCCCGCAGCCCGATCGTGCCGGGGGCCAACGACAACGCCAGCGCGGTCGCGGTTCAGGTGGCGCTGGCCGAACGGCTGGCGGCCGTCCCGCTCGACGGGTTGCGCGTGCTGCTGGTCTCCTGTGGCGCTGAGGAGGTCGTTCAGGGCGGGATCCACTCGTTCGCCGAGGCCCACTTCCCGCAGCTGGACCGTGACCAGACGTGGTTTCTGACGCTCGACACCGTCGGCTCGCCGAAGCTCGTGATGATCGAGGGCGAGGGACCGGTGGTGATGGAGGACTATTTCGATCGCAGTTTCCGTGATCTGGTTGCCCGCGTCTCCGACCGCGCCGGCGCGCCGGTCCGCCGCGGGATGCGTGCGCGCAACTCGACCGACGCGGTGGTTCCCTCACGAGCCGGCTACCCGACCGCGACGCTCTCGTCGATCGATCGTTACAAGGCCCTGTCCAACTACCACACGATCCGTGACACGCCGGCCAACCTCGATTACCGGACGGTCGCGCATGCGCTGCTGGTCACCGAGGAGGTTGCGCGCGAACTCGCCGCCAACCCCTGGATCGGGGGCTGAGGGCCGATGCCGCTCGTCTCGGAACTGCAGCTCTCGCGGATCGACCACACCGATCCCGAGCTGCGCGGCGCGCGGTTTCACAGCGAGATGGCCGGCCTCACCGGTTATGACGGCTGGTTGGCGGCACAGCCGTTCGGTTATCTGGTGCTCGACCGTGAGTCCGGAGAGTTCTTCCTGCGCTCTCGCTCAGCGGTGTTCCCGGCGCTGACGCTGGCCGAGCTGTTCGGGATCACCGACGGCCCGCTGCATGAGGAGATCGTCAAGAACATCATCGCGCGCAACGGCGCCGACCACGGCCGCCTGCGCAACCTCGTCAACCCGGCGCTGGCGCCGCGTCGGGTCGACCGCTACCGGTCGGCGATGCGCGGCTTCCTGGCGGCGCTGCTCGACGGCCTGCCGGCTGACGGACGCTGCGAGTTCATCGAGGCATTCGCCAAGCCCTACCCGGCGATGGTGATCGCCCACGTGATGGGCGCTCCGGTGCAGGACGGATCTCGACTGCACCATTTCTCAGCCGTGATCCAGCGTCAGTTCGACCCGCTCAGCCTGACGACCGCGCGCGCCGAGATCGAGCAGGCGGTGTCGGAGTGCTATGCGTACATCGACGAGCTGATCGTCCAGCGGCGGCTGACGCCCACCGATGATCTGATCACCGACCTGATCGCCGCCGAGGAGGCCGGCGACCGCCTCGACCAGGATGAACTGCGCAACCTCGTGCTCAACATCCTCGTTGGCGGCGTCGACACGAGCCAGAGCCAGCTGGCCCACACGATCCGGCTGCTCGCCGCCGCGCCGGACCAGTGGGAGCTGTTGCGCAGCGACCCGGCCGGCCTGGCTCAGCGTGCGGTCGAGGAGGCCCTCCGCTACGAGCCGATCACGCCGTTCACCGCACGGATCCTGACCGAGGAGGTCGAACACCGTGGCGTCACATTCCCGGCCGGGACGGTCGTGCTCGTCTCCGCCTGGCACGCCAACCGCGACGGGGTGGGCGATCACGCGTTCGACATCACCGCCGACCGTGGCCGAGCCCGCTCACTGACGTTCGGCGCCGGCATCCACAACTGCGTCGGAGCGAACCTCGCAAGGGCCGAGATCCAGGAGGGGGTCGCGTTCCTCGCCGAGCATGTCCGATCGCTCGCGCCCGACGGCGAGCCGCAATTCGGCACGCCGTCGGGGATCTACTCGCTCGAGTCGCTTCCGCTTCGCCTTCAGCGCCAAGCGGCCTGATCAGCGCGCTGCGACCGCCTCGCCGACGTGCTCCTCCAGACGCTCTGCGGCCGACGGCGACAGCCACACGGCATCGGTGCCGAGCGGCTGGCGAACTGCCCGGCCCTCACCCGAGAGCGTCAGCAGCGCCGCCTCGGCGCCGGCACGGTCGACCGCATCGTTGCCGGAGGTCATCAGCGCGGCGACCTCCTGCGTGGTCAGCCCGTACTCGAAGTGCTCCAGCAACTGTCCGGGATCGCTCGGCGGCGCCTTGCGCTCGAGCGTCGGGTCGAGGTTGACGACGAGCACGTCGTACGCCTCCACCGGCTGGAATCCACCGGCCTCCAGACGGCGTCCGTCTGAGGTCTCGAACACGACCGAGGGAGCGGTGTAGCGGACCATGCCGTCGCTGTTGCCGGCCTTGCCCTGGAGCTCAGTCGGCGAGCCGGCGGCGGTACGGGTCTCGGCCTTGTCGCGCTGATACGCCTCGTGCACCTCCGGAGAGTCGATCATCTCGACGATCGACTTCGCATCGACTCCGGGAACGTTGGCGAGAACCTCGAGCATCTGCTCGTTGTCGTCGAACGCGAACGGACCGGTGAAGTTCGCCAGCTGTAGCGCGCGAAACACCCACCACTCGCTGCCGGGCCACTGCAGCCGGGCGGCGATCACGGCACGGCATGCCGGCGAGGAGGCACTCATCCGCGGCTTCACGGCGCTTGCGAACGGCATCCCGTACCGGTTGCGGAAGGAGAGCTGGCCGACCGCGCTCTTGGTCGGGGTGTAGCCGTTGGTCTCATAGCGAGCGGTGTCCTCGCTGAGTCCCACGAGGACCAGCCGCCAGTCAAGCTGGTCACCGTAACGCCACTCAATCACGCGCAGCGCCGGATTCTCCGAGTAGGCCCAGGGGCAGGCTGGGTCGCTGTACAGCGTTGTGGAGATTCGATTGTTGTTCATGCAACCAATCCTACGCCCTGCAGTTCACCGGCGGGCCGGCTCCGACTCAGACGAGCCGTTCGCAGAGCCGCTCCAGCAGCGTCACCTGGGCCTCGTTCACTCGACGGCGGGCCTCGTCGATCGGAAACCACTCAGCGCGGTCGACCTCGGGAATCTCGATCCTCCTCCCGGACCGTGGCGGCCACTCGATCTCGCAGGTGTTGCTGACGGCAACCGACACGTCGAGGTCACCTTCGAGCGCCCAGGCAACAACGCGCTTGCCCGACTTCAGTCTGACCTCCCCGAGGTCGATCACAGGCCCATGTGGCGGCGGCGATCCGAGTTCCTCCTCGAACTCACGGCGCGCGGCCACGAGCGGATCCTCGGTTGGTCCGTACTCACCTTTCGGGATTCCCCAGACGCCGAGATCCCGCCTGGCGAAGTACGGTCCACCGGGATGGACGAGCAGAACCTCGAATCGACCCTCACGCCGGCGATGCAGCAGGATGCCGGCACTCGTTGCGGCCATCTGCGTCATCCTAGTCTTCCGATGATTGCGCCGGTCTCCCCCGCAGGCGCGCGTAACGGACGCTCGGCAAGATGAGGGCGCTCGCGATCTGGTGCTTCCACCACCGCTGGACGGTGGTCCTCGCGTGGCTGATCGCAATCGTCGGAATCACCGACATCCATTCGAACGTCGGCAGTAACTACACCGACAACTTCAGCCTGCCGAACACCCAGAGCTTCGAGGCCGACCGGCTGCTCGAGCACAGCGCGGCGCGCTCCTCCGGCGACACCGAGCAGGTCGTGATCGCCGTGAACAACGGCAGGGTCACCGACCCCGCCGTTCGCGCGCGTGTCGACGCGCTGCTGGCCCGGCTGGCGCAGGTCGACCACGTCAGCCGGATCGACTCGCCCTACGACGGGGCCAAGGGCGCTGACCAGATCGCCCCGTCAGGGCGGATCGCATTCGCGAACGTGGACTTCGACGTGGACTCCGGCAAGGTCTCAGAGCGCGAGTCGAAGTCGTTCGTGTCGCTCGTCACGCGAGCCTCGGGAGGCGGGGTCGAGTTCCAGGTCGGTGGTGGGATTGCCGAGAACGCCGAGCCGCAGAGCTCCACGGCCGGGCTCCAAATCGGCTTCGCGGCCGCCGCAGTCGTGCTGTACCTGGTGTTCGGCTCGCTGCTGGCGACGCTGCTGCCGCTGCTGACGGCCGGCGCCTCGCTGGGGATCGGAATCGCGCTCGTCGGCCTGCTGTCGAACTCGATCGAGATGGCCTCGTTCTCGAGCGAACTTTCGCTGCTGATCGGCCTCGGGGTCGGCATCGACTACGCGCTGTTCATCGTCACCCGCTACCGACAGGGGCTGCTGCGCGGGCTCGAGCGCGAGGAGGCGGTTGCGCAGGCGCTCGACACCTCCGGCCGCGCGGTGCTGTTCGCCGGGATGATCGTCGTGATCGCGATGCTCGGCATGCTGCTGCTCGGCGTCAGCTTCCTCTACGGCGTCGCAATCGCCGCCGCGGTTACCGTGGCGTTCACGGTGCTCGCTGCGCTGACGTTGCTTCCGGCGCTGCTGTCCCTGTTCGGCAACGGCGTGCTGCGCCGCCGCGAGCGCCGCGCGATCCGCGAGCACCGGCTGGCCAGCAGCGACGAGTCGCCCGCCTGGAGCCGTTGGGCCTCGATCCTCGAACGACACCCTGCGGCATTCGCGATTGTCGCGACCAGCGTGCTGATCCTGATCGCGATCCCGTTCTTCTCGATGCGCCTCGGCTCCACCGACGCCGGCGCCGACCCGACCTCCACCACCACGCACAAGGCATACGACCTGCTGGCGCAGGGGTTCGGACCCGGATACAACGGACCGCTCGAGCTTGTCGCGAAGATCGAGTCCGCCGCGCAACGCGCCGAGTTCGAGCGTGTCGCGCACGCTGTCGCCTCCACCCCGGGCGTCGTCGGCATCACCCGGGCCGAGTACTTCCCGGGTGGCGACGGTCAGCCGGGCGTCGCGACCGCGCAGGCGTACCCGCGCGGCTCGCCGCAGGCGGCGTCGACCTCGAGCCTGCTGACGGAGCTGCGCGAGGACGTGATCCCGCAGGTGACCCACGGGAGTTCGATGACCGTGCTCGTCGGTGGCGAGACCGCGACCTTCGAGGACTTCAGCGCCGTGCTGACGACCAAGCTGCCGCTGTTCGTCGGGATCGTCGCGCTGATGTCGTTCGTGCTGCTGATGATGGTCTTCCGCAGCGTCGTCGTCCCGCTGACAGCCGCGGTGATGAACCTGCTTGCGACCGCAGCTGCGCTCGGCGTGGTCACGGCCGTGTTCCAGTTCGGCTGGGGCGGCTCGCTGATCGGGCTGAGCACGACCGGACCGATCGAGGCGTTCCTGCCAGTGATCCTGTTTCCGATCCTGTTCGGGCTGTCGATGGACTACGAGGTATTTCTGGTGACGCGAATCTACGAGGAGTGGCACCGGCGCGGCGACACCCACGAGGCCGTCAAGCACGGGCTTGCCGCCACCGGCCAGACGATCACGGCCGCCGCCGCGATCATGATCCTGGTGTTCGGCGCCTTCCTGCTCGGAGGGCAGTGGGTGATCTCGCTGTTCGGTGTCGGGCTCGCCAGCGCAGTGTTCCTCGACGCGCTGATCATCCGCTCGATCATCGTGCCGGCGGTGATGCTGATGCTCGGTGAATCGAACTGGCACCTGCCGGACGTGCTGGAGCGGGTGATTCCCCACCTCCGGGTGGAGGGCAAGGCGGACGCGGCGCCCTGTGCGGAAACGACGGCGATTGCGGTCGCAGCCGCACGTTGCGGGATCGCTCCCTCGAACAGCACCAGCGGGGCACCAGGGCTGCCGCGGTCAGGATCGACGTGCGAGTCGGTCACGAGCAGCGGCGCGCGCGCCAGCAGTCGCTGATGCGCTCCGAGCAACTCCAGGCTCATTTGCGACCTCGACCCGGTCAGCGGCATGCTCGCAGGGGTTGGGTCGACCACCGCGATGTTCGCCCCCTCGGCGGTCACGAATCCGTACACGCTCGTCATCCCGGGCCCGGCGTCTGCGCAGTGACCGCGCTCGGCGGCACCGATGCCTCGCTGGCCTGCTGCGCGGCGGCCGCGTTGGAGTCCTGACCCTGAGCGGAGTCCGCCTGGGCGTGACAACCCTTGTAGATCGAATGGCTTCCGCCCCCGGCGTTGAAGCATGCTGCTTCGGTCGCGATGTAGTCCCAGTTGCGGACAGAGATCCAGGCGTCGGAGTTGCCGAGCGCTCCATCGGCTGGGTTGGAGTCGACCGCCGGGTTGACACTGGAGCCGGGGCTGGGGTCCGGGTTGTTGTTCGGACTGGCGCAGTAGCTCATGAAGTCATAGAACTGCTGTGGAGGCGGACTCAGGCTCACGTCTCCTGGCGGCGTGCCGGCAACCACCGGGTAGGAGGGGCCGTAGATGCCTGGTTGCGAAGGCGCCGGGTCGAACAGGTTGAGACCGATCCCATCGATGTAGCCCTGCTGGTCAGGCGGCCATGGCTGGCCGATGTTTCCGCCGGTGCCGCCGCCACACGACTTGCTGGCATGGACGAGGCCGAACATGTGGCCGATCTCGTGGGCGACGTCCGTCAGCGGGCGGCCGACGTCGACGACCGCCGCGGCCGCGCCCTGTCCGATGTTTCCGCTCTCGACCCCGAGATCGGTGGTGCCCCCCGCGTTCGGATTGCTGACGCCGATGATCGGCTGGTCGTCGACCACGCCCTTGAGCTGATGGTGGGCGAAATCCTCGACCTCGCTATGCGCCTCGCCGTTCTTCGCAGAGCGGCTGAAGCAGACGTGGCCGAGAATCTTGCCCTTGTAACAGCCGTTCACGATCCAGTCGATATCGATCGTGCCGTAAGGAAGCGTTGAGACCTGTAACCCCGCCGGGATCAGCTGCCTGACCCAAGCGACGTCGCTGTCCCATAAACCGAGGTCGGGGGTCACCCCGCCGTTCTCCATGAAGATCGTGAAGATCTTGGTCTCGCCGACGTTCAGCGAAGTGACCCCGGTGAGCGTGAACGTCTGCAGGGCAACGCACGCGGGGTCGGTGCAGGGGGCCGCCGCCGACGGGGTCCTCAGCGACAGCGGCGGCGGCGTCAGCGTCGCCGTCAGCGTGATCGGCTCGGAGTCGGCGTCGATCAGCCAACTGAACGGCAGGTCGAAGTCGTACTGGTCCCCCGACGCCGCGGTGCGCACGTACACGGGCACCGTGGCCGACCCGGTCGCGAACAGCGGCGGCATGCCACCCTCGAGCGGGCTCCCGGGCAATGGGTTCCCGGCGGCATCGGTGGCGGCGAGTTGCACGCCGACACCCGGGATCAGCCCGTTGCCCGGCAGGTTCGGCCCACTCGGGGGGGCCACGGGCGCGTTTATCGCATCGGCGAACACGCGCACGACCGCCGGCATCCCCGCGACGAGCTTGACGCCACTGTAGGGGACCGTCCTGGCTAAACCCGTCGGTGTCGGCAGCGTGAACGTCTGGATGCCCTGGGTCAGCTCGAGTCCCTGGATTCGCAGGCCGTACTGGGACTCGGGAGTGATGATCGTGACGGGCACGACGATCGAGTGCTGTGTGCCACCGGCACTCGGAGAACCCGGCGTTCCGTAGATCGTGACCGGAAACTCAGACGTCGCAGTCGCCGCCGCCGTGGCGGTGAACGTGACCGTCACGTCAGACCCGTCACCATTGTCGTCAGGCGTCGGGGTGACGGCAGCGGTCACATCCGCCGGAGGCATCGAGTAGCTGAAGTCGATCGGTCCGCTGGAGCCGCCGTACCGGCGAAGGATCAGCGTCTCCGAGACCGATGGGCCGCCTGCGTTCAGCACCACTCCGCCGGTGGAGCCCGGGTTGACGAGTCCGAAATCCGGCGTCGGGGTCACGGCGACGGGTCCATATGACATGTCGGTGAACGCGAAGCCCGATCCCTGTGTTCCATCATTGGCCGTGATCTGTACGTAGGCGACCGTGGTCGCCGCACCGGCCGCGGATACCGACAGCGTTGTCAGGGCGGTGTCCGAGACGGTCTGGGTATCGCTGCTCCCAGCCCCCGCGATCTGGTTGCCGCCGGAGTCATAAGCGGTCAGCGTCACCGACACCGGAGCGGCGGTGCCCGCGGCCGCCACCGACATGCTCACGTGGTTGACCTCGGAGCTGAACTCGACCCACTGCGACAGCGTGCACACCTCGTCGCTGCACTCCTGACGAGCGACGTTTGCCGGCGGGGACACCAGGGAGCTCGTTTCGACGTACAGCGGGAGCGGCTGTTGGACCGAGCGGTGATTCGCCGAATGTGACGCCCTGCGCCGAGTACTGGGTCGTGAGCATGTCCCCCGCGGTCACCGTCGGGCTCGAGAAGTCGATCGAGTCATCCGTCGCCCACGCCGGCGCCGGCACGCCCATCCAGATGCCTGCGAGCACAGCCAGCACGGCACCGACCCAGACCGGACCGAAACCTCCGCTGCCGGCGCTGCGCCCCAGAATCCAAGATCTCGGCGGCCATCGACATCCTCCCAGGAGCGGCTAGCCCGCATCCGACGCTTCGAACATACACCTAGGAGATCGGGCGGCGGAAAAAGATACGTTCTCGATCGGCTCACCGCTCGGCCGGCGCCCCGGCCACATCGCGGGAGACGAGCGACGCGTACAGGCCGCCACGCTCGAGCAGTTCCAGGTGCGTGCCGCGCTCGGCGATCCGGCCCGCGTCGAGTACGACGATCTGATCGGCGTCGCGAATCGTCGACAGACGATGCGCGATCGTGATCGTCGTGCGCCCCTCGGAGAGCCGCTCAAGCTCCGCCTGAACGGCCGCCTCGGTCTGGGTGTCCAGCGAACTGGTCGCCTCGTCGAACACCAGCACCGGCGGGTTGCGCAACACGGTCCTCGCGATCGCCATCCGCTGCTTCTCGCCGCCGGAGAAGCGGTAGCCGCGCTCGCCCACGACCGTGTCATAGCCATCCGGGAGCGAGGCGATCAGGTCATGGATGCGCGCCGTCCGCGCCGCAGCCTCGATCTCCTGATCGGTCGCCTCCGGCCGCGCGAAGCGCAGGTTCTCACGCACGCTCGCATGGAACAGGTAGGTCTCCTGCGAGACCACGCCGACGGTCGCCGCGAGCGAGGCGAGGCTGACCTTGCGGATGTCGACCCCGTCGATCGTCACCCGCCCTCGCTGCGGCTCGTAGAGGCGCGCGACCAGGTAACCGAGCGTCGTCTTGCCGGCACCGGTCTCCCCGACGATCGCGGTCCGCGTGCCAGCCGGCACGTCCAGGTCGATGCCCTGCAACTGCCAGGCCTGATCGCCGTTGGCGGCGTAGGTGAACCACACGTCCTCGAAGCGCACCTCGCCGAGCAGCTCCCGCGGCTTGAGCACGACCGGATCGGGCGGGTCGACGATGTCGATCGGCAGATCGAGGTATTCGAAGATGCGGTCGAACAACGCGAGCGAAGCCTCGACGTCGGCACCGACGCCGAGCAGCGACTGGATCGGGAACAGCAGGCGGGTCTGCAGCGTCGTGAACGCGACCACCGTGCCGATGTTGAGAACGCCGACGAAACTCTGGCCGGCGAGCCAGTAGACGATCGCGGGCTGGATCGCGAACGTCATCTGGATCGTCGACATCACCCAGCGACCCGCCATCCGGGAACGGACCTCGAGGTCGGCGATGTCCTTCGACTCACCGGTGAAGCGGTCAGCGAGGTCATCGCTGCGCCCCATCGTCTTGCCGAGCATGATCCCTGACACCGACAGCGACTCGCCGACGAGTGCCGAGAGGTCGGCGAGGCGGCGCTGCTGCTCGTTGGTGATCACGCGGCGGACCTTGCCGACGCGGCGGGTGAGGTAAACGAACAGCGGTACGAAGATAAATGAGATCAACGCGAGTTGCCAGGAGAGGATGAACATCGCGACGGTGGCGGCGATCACCGTGGTCGCGTTCTGGGCGATCGTCGTCGCGGTCGTCGTGACGACGTTGTCGAGCCCGCCGATGTCGTTGGCGATCCGTGACTGCACCTCGCCGGTGCGGGTTCTGGTGAAGAACGCGAGCGACATCAGCTGCAGGCGGCGGTAGACGGCCGCACGGAGGTCGTGCATCACCCGCTGGCCGACGACGTTTGACATGTAGGTCTGCCAGACGCTCGAGGCCGCTGAGATGATCGCAATCGCGATCATGCCGGCGACCGTCAGCGTCAGCACCCTCTCGTTGTGCTCGCCGATCCCGATGTTCAGCGCGTCTCGGAGCAGGAACGGGCTGACCATGCTGATTCCGGCGGTGATCACGATCAGGATCAGCACCGCGGTCAGGCGGAAGCGGTATGGCCTGAACAGCGCGAGGATCCGATGGCGATCGCGCTGGCGGGTCGGATCCATCAGTGACGGCGGCTTCTTACCCGGCCCGCGCAGCGATCGCATCGCGCCGCTGCCGGCCGAGCCGTGTGCCGCCCCCATTCCTGATCCGCCGATGCTCATTCACCCATGATGCCGACTCCGCCGGTTGGGCTTTGCTCAGACGGAGTTCAGGCGTACCGGCAGCGACTTCAGCTGGTTCAGGAACGCCGACTGGACCGCCAGCGGTCGCCCCGCCAGCTCCATCCGCGGATAACGCGCCAGCGTCTCCTCGAACAGGACCCGGAGTTCGAGCCGCGCGAGCGCCGTGCCGAGGCAGAAGTGCCGGCCACCGGCGCCGAACGCCTGATGCTCGGCGTTGCGGGTGACGTCGAAGCGGTCGGGGTCCTCGTACAGGGACTCGTCACGGCTGCTCGAGACGTACCACATCACCACCTTGTCGCCGGCGCGGATCGACCTGCCCGCCAGCTCGGTGTCGCGCGTGGCGGTGCGGCGGAAGTGCGCGAACGCCGGGAACATCCTCAGCGCCTCCTCGACCGCGCCGGGGATCAGGCCGGGTTCGGCCAGCAGCCTGGCGCGCTGGTCGGGGTTCTCGATCAGCGCCCGCATGCCGCTGCAGAAGGTCGCCTTGGTGCTGTCGTTGCCGGCCGCAACCAGCAGGAAGAAGCCCATCACGATCTCGTGCTCCTCGAGACGATCGCCGTCGATCTCGGCGTGGACCAGGACGCTGGTGAGATCCTCGGTTGGGTGCTCACGGCGCTCCGCGATCATCGCCTGGCAGCGCGCGAAGATCTCCGGCAGGTCCCTGCCCAGCACTCCCTCGATCCCCTCGGCGGCGAGGTCCGTGTCCCCCAGCCCGAGCGCCGAATTCGTCAGCCTCGCCCATGCGGCATCGTCCTGCGGATCGATCCCCATGAAGCTGCCGATCACGCGTGAGACGACCGGCTGGGCGACGTCATTGACCAGATCGCAGTGAGTTTCGCCGCTGAGACGGTCGAGCACCTCGGTCACGATCCCGCGGATCGCGGGTTCCTGGGCGGCGATCCGCTTTGGCGTGAATCCGGTCTGGAAGAGGTTCTTGAGGCGGTCGTGCTTCGGTGGATCCATGCCGATGAACATCGCCTGCGCGAGCGGCAGCGGGAACACGTGCGTGGTCGCCAGCACGCCGCCGAGCTCGGACGAGTAGCTCCGCCAGTCGCGGCTGACGGTGTGGATGTCCTGCGCCCGCGTGACCGACCAGAACCCCTCTTCGCCGACGAAATCCGGCATCGATGCCGACCAGTGCACCGGACATTGGCGCCTGAGCGTCGCGAACAGCTCAAGCGGCGGCCCGTCCACCCATTGCTGATGCTCGACGACGTTGACGCCGTCCAGGTCGCTCTCGGTTGCGGACATCCCTTCCTCTCCGTGGCCGGTGCTGCTCGCCATCCTACCGTCGCTCACCCTGGCCGGTTAGCCTTCCCCCGGCAGCCACCAGACAGGAGAGCAACCGCCGTGAAGATCCGCGCCGCCGTACTTGAGGAGTTCGGAGCCCCGCTGAACGTGACCGAGGTGTCGCTGGCAGAGCCGAAGGCCGGCGAGGTGCTGGTCCGCCTGGAGGCGTGCGGCGTATGCCACACCGACATGTACACCGCCTCCGGTGCCGACCCGTCGGGCTACGCGCCGACGGTTCTCGGACACGAGGGCTCGGGAATCGTCGAGCGACTTGGAGAGGGCGTCTCCAGTGTCAAGGTCGGCGACCGCGTCGTGACGCTGTTCTCACCCCAGTGCCGCGAGTGCGAGCATTGCCGTTCGGAGCGAACCAACCTGTGCCTGGCGATCAGGGAGCAGCAGAACAAGGGCTATCTTCCGGACGGCACTGCCCGCCTGTCACGCGACGGCGAGCCGATCCGGCACTTCATGGGCACCAGCACGTTCGCGGAATACACGGTGATGCCGGAGATCGCGCTGGCAAAGGTCTCCCCTGAGGCGTCCGCGGATCGGGCGGCGCTGTTCGCGTGTGGCCTCTCGACCGGCCTCGGAGCCGCAATCAATACCGCCAAGGTGCAGGCGGGCTCGACGTGCGTCGTGTTCGGCGCCGGCATGGTCGGTCTCGGCGCGGTCGCCGGCTGCCGCCTGCAGGGCGCCGATCGGATCGTGTGTGTCGACATGTCCGCTGACCGGCTTGAGCTCGCGCGCGGCCAGGGCGCCACCGAGACCTGGATCGGCGGCCCCGACACCGTCCAGCGGGTGCTGGACGAGACCCGCGGGTTCGGGGCCGACTACACGTTCGAGGCGACCGGCCTGGTCACGGTGATGCGCCAGGCGGTCGAGTCGGCCCGGATGGGCTGGGGCCTTTGCACGATCGCCGGTGTCGCAGGCCGGGGCGAGACGCTCGACATCATCCCGCGGTACCTGATCACGGGCCGGCGCGTCTGCGGCTCATCGTTCGGCGGCGTCAAGGGCCGAGATCAGGTCCCCGAGTTCGTGCAGCTCTACCTCGACGGCGAGCTCGACGTCGACCCGTTCATCTCGCACCGGATCGCGCTTGATCAGGTCAACCTCGCGTTCGACCTGATGGAGCGCCAGGACGGCATCCGCAGCGTGATCGAGTTCGGCTGAGTGATGTGCGGCTCCCCCGCCGGCCGGCTGTGCCGGCGGGGGAGCGGTTTGCGGTCGGGCGGTCGGGTCAGGCGTTCGCGCCAGGAGCCGCACCGGGGCTGAAACTCGCGCCCGAACTGCTGCGCGGAGCCGTGCCCATGTGGGTGCAGTGATGGCCGTTGATGCTGCCAGCCGGACCGCCCGGCGGCGTCTGAGATCGACCGGTGGTCGTCGAGGTTGACGGGGTCGACGTCGTCGATGGCGTCGAACTGGTCGTCGTCACCGACGGCGTGCTGCTGCTCGTCGTCGACGAACTCGACGTCGAGGCACTTGCGAGTGCGGCACCGCCGCCGGCGATTGCGCCGGCCGCGACCAACACCGCGAGTGTCCGTGAGAACTTGCTCTTCATACCGCTGACCTCCTTTCTTGGTCGAGACCAAAGATCGTGGCTCTGTGTCAGAGCCACGTAGGAAGCAGCGAAGAATGCGGGAGCGCTCGAGCGCTCGAGTGCTCGTGCTCACTCGTGCGCATGGGCGGGGGCGCGCGCCGCTCGCGCGCCCCCGCCCGTGGCGTCCCCCTGGACAACCCCCCAGCTCTCCGGCCTGGCAGACCGCCGGCGGAGCGCTGCACGCAGCAACCGTTCCGCCTTCCAATCTCGGTCCTCAGGACCATCAAACTCTGCGGCTGGGAAGCTACGCACCGGGGCACAGCACGGCAATGCCTGTGTGGTGGATTGCACAGAGCGCAGATCGAAGTCCGCTCCTGTCTGAGTACGATCACAGACGGCGACACGGCCATCGTGCTCGAGTGCTGACATGACACCACCGCCCCCGAAGAGGCCGTTCCTGAGCTCGCTCTCGCCCGAGGAGCTTTCGGCGTTCAAGGCGGTAGGACGCCTGCAGCGGTTCACCGACGGCGAGACGATCTTTCGACAGGGCGATCAGACCGGCGGCGTATACGCGATCGTCGCAGGGCGGGTGAAGGTGTCCGTGCAGGGCGCCGGCGGCCGTGAGGTGGTCCTCCAGTTCCCGGGCAAGGGCCAGCTCGTCGGCGAGCTCGCGACGCTCTCGGGAGGCGTTCGCGCGGCGACCGTGACCGCCGTTCGCGACGCCGAGGCGATCACGCTGTCGACCGAGCAGTTCCGGCGCTTCATCTCCGCGTTTCCGCGGGTTGCGGCCCTGATCGTCGAGCACGTCACCGCCCTCCTGGCTGAGGCCGACCGCCAGCTGGTCGACCTCGCGACGCGAGACGTGACCGGCCGCGTGGCCACCCGCCTGCTCGAGCTGGCTGATCAGGTCGAGGCCGGCGACACCAACACCGTCAGAATCTCGCTTGCGCTCTCCCAGGACGAGCTCGCCGCCTGGACCGGCGCCTCACGGGAGGCGGTCGCCAAATCTCTGCAGCAACTGCGTGAGCTCGGCTGGGTTCAGACGGGCCGGCGTGAGATCACCGTGCTTGACCGTGCGGCGCTCCGCGCGCTCGTGAGTTAGTCGGCCTCAAGCCTCCCTTGGCTGTTCGAAAGTCGGAACCACCAAATGTTCTGACTGATCTTCGCCGCGACGCTACCCGCCGATCCCGGGAACCCCTGGCGAAGCTCCCGTCGAGGTCCCGCCTGTCGCCGTGCCGGTGGAGGTACCGGTGGACGTCCCGGTCGAGGTGCCGGTCGATGTACCGGGATTCGACGACCCCCCTGAAATCTGGCAGGTGCCCGGGTTGCCGCTGTTGAAGCCGGCGAGGAACGCCTGCTTCAGCTGTGCCCCGGTGACGCTCGAGTTCGGCACGTTGCCACCGGAGGACATCTCGTCGAGGAACTGGTTGGCGGTTTGCACGTCCGCCTGCTCCAGCAGCTGGCGGCTGTTGAGTGAGCTCACGTAGACGCCCGCCAGACAGCGGTTCTGCTCCCAGAACGTGCCGGGATCGAGCTGATTGGCCTGGAGCTCCTTGACCGTTCCCAGCTGGTTCTGCACGACCAGGCTGAAGAGCTCGGCCATGTTGAACGCGAGGTCGACGCCACCGGTGTCGGAGTCGACGTTCTGCTGCATCCACGGGACGGTCCAGAAGACGACGGTTCCCGACTGGCCGAAGCAGACCAGCGGCGGGTCCGTCGGCGCCAGCGTCGCAGGCGTGCTGCACCCGGTCTGGACCGCCTGAGACTGCACAAGTGCCTGCTGCACCTGCGGCCACTGGAGGCCGGACTTCGAGAACTCGCTGCTCCAGAAGGCGTTCAGATCGCCCGCGACTATCGGAATCTGCTGCGTGATCGGGACGTTGTCAAGTCCCTTGATGTGCGACGCGAAGCTGCCCCGATGGACGACGACCAGCTTCTTGATGCCCGCGGTGCTCGCCGGCACCGCGCCGCTGGGGGACGGCACTCCCGGGACCGTCTGGAGCCTCACCACGATCCCGACCTTGGCCGCGCTCGTGGACGACGAACTGCTCGAACTGCTGGCGCTGCTGCTGCTCGACCCACAGCCCGCGAGTGCCAGCGCCGCAACAGCCAGCGCTCCAGCAGCCCCTGACTTCGACGAACGCAACCGAGATCCACTCATGCCTCAGCCCCCCAAGGGTTCAGAACAACGAAAGGTGCAGCCGCGACAAGCTACACCAAGCCGGGCGTCCCGACGATCATTTCATTTTGGTTCAACGCCCCACCCTGCCTCGGCGAGCGCCGGCGGGATGTTCCGGACCGCCTCGCGGTCCCACTCCTTGGTGGCGTCCGTCAGCTCGCTCCATGCCTTCAGGTCCGGCGACGCGCTCCGGCTAACGTGACGCTCGCCCAGCTCCCAACCGGCCGCGAGCCGTTCGGCGTTCCAGCGCCCATGCTCGGCTTCGGCCAGCAACTCGACCTCCTGATCCGTCAGCTTCAGGTACGCGCCGCCGACGACCAGCTGCTTGCCGATCAGCGCGAGCTTGTTCGGAATGTCGTCCGCAGCCGCGCGGTTGGAGTCCTTCAACGTTTCGAGCAGCTCGTCCCAGGGCGCCAGCGCCGGGTCTCCAGGAGCCTTACGGCCGCGCTGCTTGCGGCGGTAGTCGTTGTGCAGGTAGCGAGCGACCTGCTCGCGCAACTCACGTTCGTCGCCGGACAGCTCCGAGCTGGTGATGAACGCCCGGATCGTCATCGGGTCTGAGGGCAGCTGCACGATGCCGCCATCGCCAAGCGGCAGCTTGTCGGCGAGCGGCACCGACTCGGCGTCCGTCGGATCCAGCCACGCCACTCGGGCGCCGAGCGCGCGCGCCAGCAGCAGCTCCTCGGTGGTGATCAAGCCGCCGCTGAAGACGACCATCGACACCTGCTCTGCGGAGATGCCCGCGCGCAGGATGTCGGTCCACATCGTCAGCGGCTCCCGGATGCTGAACTCACGCGGCTCGGGATCCAGCTGGGAGAACAGCTCCGGCGGGGTCTCACGCACGCGCTCGTACAGGTGTCGGTCGGCGCGACCCGGTGGTGTGTAGCCGATCAGCGGCAGCCCGTTGTCACGCGCGACCAGCGCCACCACGCCCGGGATCCCGACGCTGGTGCCACCCGACAGGATTGCGCCGTCGTAGGCCCGAAGCGCCGGCTTCAGCAGCCGCAGCAGGGTGGCGGTGTGGCTGTCGGAGGCCGACCCGGCCGGCCCGGCGAAGATCGCGGCTCGACGGACACCGGCGATCAACGCGCCGTCCGGCTGCAATCCGTCGAGCGCGGCGCGCTCGCCGAGGGTCGCCCTGCGCAACGCCAGCAGCCGATCGACGACGAGGTCCCCGGTCGGCTCGTGCAGCTCGGCCAGGACGTCCGGCGTGCCGGCCGTGACATGTCTCGCGTATTCGCACCAGGCCGAGATCGATTCGTGCGCGCAGCGAGCAGCCGTGCGTCCGACCCCCTCGTCCTCGGGCGCCGCCGCAGCCGCGGCGCCGGCGTCCGCGGCGCGCTTTGACAATGCCAGCGCCGCGAATCGCAGGTTGCCAGGGGTCGCGAGGTCGACCCGCAAACCGGCGCGCACCAGAGCGCTGAGCGGCACCGGTGCCACCAGGGCCTCCAGCATCGCCCGTTCGCACGGGAGGATCCGCCAGGTGGAGTCCGATCTGATCCCCAGTTCGTGCTCGCGTTCATAGAGCTCGGTGACGAGCGCAGCCGCCGCCTCACGGGAGATGCGCGGTGCATGGGGGAGATTCGCCCCGCGCGCCGTCTCCGGCGCCAGCGCAGCCAGTAGCTGCTGGCGGCCGGCCAGCCGCATCATCTGCTCGGGCTCGCAGGCCAGGTCCGCGATCGACTTGACGTCGGTCGTCGCAAGCCTGTCACTCTGAAGGGTGCTCTGCTTCAGCCGGTCGTCGAGCACGCTCTCGAGCTGCGTCGTCACGCGCGTCATCAGCGTCCCGGCGCCGAGCGCCCGGCTCACCCGCAGCGCGAGGCCGACGCCGTCGAGTTCAGCGTTGCAGACGACGATCGCATGATCCGCGCGGTCGCTCGCGTGCAACCACTCGTCGAGCTCAGCGCTCGCCTCGCCGCTGGGCTCGGCGTCTCTCGCCTCGATCGCCAGCACATGCGCCTCCGGCTGCCAGCGCCGGCGCAGCGCTTCGACACGCTCGAGCGCTCCCGGCCCGAACACGCTCACGTGCATCGGCGGGCGCCGATACGTGGCGTTCGCTTCGATGTCACGCAGAACGCGTACCCGCCAGCGCCGTAGCGCCGCGAGCACGATCGCGTCGATCAGCGGATGGTCCCCTGCGAGCAGGAGGTTCGGCGATCTGCCGTCACGCATCTCCAGCAGCACCGAGTCCGGCTGCCGCGGCGCGGCGGCGCCGGCGCTCCCGGGCTCCGCTGCGTCCCCTCGCGGCGCCCCGCCGCGGCGCTCGACCGGCGCTGAGTCGATCAGCGCTTCGGCCGCGATCGCGTTGGCACTGAACGGGCTCACGAAGATCACCCCGGCCTGGCCTCGCTCGCCCTCCGGCTCCTCCAGGAAGCGGGCGATCGAAGGGTCCTCCACCTGCACGAACACGCGAGCACCGTCACGCACTCGCCGATCGCCCGCAAGCGCGCGAACGGCGCTGACGATCTGGGAATTGACGAAGTCATCGCCCGTCATCGCGACCACCCAGTGGGCCCGGTCGACGCCGGCCGCGAGCAGCGTGTCGCGGCGCACGCCGTCGCCGACGAGCCGCCATTCGTACTTGCCGAGCGGCCCACGCATCCCCGGCGCGCCGGGGTCGAGGTCAAGCAGCACGACATCGTGATCGCCGGACAGCGCGCCGACCAGACGTGACCCGTGGACGCCGGCGCCGACCACGACGACGTGGCGGCGCAGCGCATAGTGCATCGCCGTTCGCTGCAGGTGGTTTCGCAGCAGGCCGACGACGCCGCGCAGGACGAGCAGCGCCGCCAGCACCAGCGCGAGCCACAGCTGAATGTTCGGCCGCGGCGACTTCGAGCCGCTCGCGGCCGGCCCGAGGTCAAGCGTATAGAGCTTGATCGCTCGGTAGACCGCCTCTGGCACCGTGTAGGGCGGGCTCAGATCGAGCTCCAGAAAGCCCCAGATCCCGAGCGCGAGCGTCAGCGGAACGGTGATCACGACGTACAGCCAGACCGGGATCGGGAACGGCCACACGCGGTCGGTCGCGCCGCGCAGCCAACCCAGCCCCGCCGTCGGACGTCCGGGCTCGAGCGGCTCCAGCGGCGGCGCGGAGCGCGTCGCGTCCGCAGTCGCGCCTCGCGCGGCGGTTGCTTCGCCGGACACCTGCCCTCCAGCAGCCAAGGCTATGCGGGGCTCGCCGGCAACTTCGCCCCGATCTCGTGAATCGCGTCCAGCAGGTCCTTGATCCCGCCCTCGGTCTTGATATCGAGCTTGTCCAGGGCGGTCGACATGTCGGTCTTGACGTGCTCGATGTCCTCGAAGGTCTTCGCCGCCCGGGCGTCGGCGGCCGCGTTCTGGAGGTTCTGGCCGACCATCAGGGCGGGCAGCAGGATCAGCTGGATCCAGTTCGAGCTGACCCACGCGATCAGCGGTTGCAGCCCTCCCTCCTGGATGATCGAGGGCAGGCTGACGAGCGCGATCCCGTTGAAGACCCAGAAGGCCCACATCGTGCCGACCAGCCGGGTCAGCAGAATCGCGACCTTCGCGTTGAACGTATCGGCGGCGTGCAGGTCGGCGCGGAGCTGCCCAGGTCTGATTCGAAGGATCGCCGGCAGGTAGCGGCGCGTGGTCGAAAACACCTGGTGGCCGTCAACGACCCCGTATTTGGGTGGGTTTGCCAAGGCGGATCTCCCTCTTGTCTCGAGCGGTACGAAGGACGCGCAGACTCTAGTCGGCGCCACTGACGCTCATGCGATTGCTCGCGATCGGTCAGGCGCGCCGCTGAGCGCTCGCACTAGGATCCGCGCACCTTGCACGACTGCCCGACCTGTGGAGCGCCGACGCCGGACGGCGCATTCTGCGTCCGCTGCGGGGCACCCCAGGACCGCGCACTCGAGCACTCCCACCACCGCCGTGAGTTCGCCGCCGCTCCCGGCGAGCGCCGCTACGCGCCACGGATCGTCACCACGCTGTTCCCGCACCTGCCGCGGCATTCCGTCCGTCACTTCAGGATCGCCCTGCTCGCCGGCACCGCACTGGTAGCGCTGCTCGGCGCCCTACACCTGTTTCCGGTGGCGCTGATCGTCGCGGCGCTGCTGATGCCGCTGCTGACGCTGCTCTACCTCTACGACGTCGACATCTACGAGGTCGCGCCCGTCAGGGCATTTGCCTGGACGGTCCTCTGGGGCGCGGTGACCGGGGCCGCCACCGGCGCCCTCGCGAAGGCGATCGCACCGGGCGGCAGTGCGCTGATCGACCGATCGAGCGCGGCCCACCTGCTGACCGGGGGGATTCTGATTCCGCTGATCGGCGTCGTCCTGATGCTCGCCGGACCGCTGTTCCTGCTGCGCGACAGGACGTTCGACAGCGCCCTGGACGGCGCCAGCTTCGGCTCGGTCTGCGCGGCGACGTTCGCGGCCGCGCAGGCTGTCGTCGTCGGCGTCGGCGTCCTCAGCGGCGGCCTGCGTCCGATCGGCGCGGCGCTGCCGTGGGTCGAGCGACTGCTGTCGGTCGCCGTCGCCCTACCAGTCCTCTCGATGAGTGCGATCGGGTCCGCCTGTGCGGCGATCTGGCTGCGTTACCGCGCACCCAAGCACGACCACGCTGCGCTCGGGCCGCTCGGGCAGCCGGCGCTCGCGACGCTCCTGGCCGCTGCACTGATCGTCCTCGGGTACGCGTCGGAGACGTTCATGGCGGCCGGGGCGTGGCTGGTGATGCTGATCGCCCTTGACGTGATCAGCCTCGTGCTGCTGCGCCGCGCGCTGCACATCGGACTGCTGGAGGAGTCGCTTGAACGCGAGATCGGAGCGCCGATCCGCTGCGCCAACTGCGGCGCGATGACCCCGGCCCACACCTTCTGCAGCAACTGCGGCGTGTCGCTGCGCGCGCTGCCGCGGCGCCGGCAGCCTGCCGGTCAGCCGGCAGCCGAGCGCGGGAGCTTCACGGGACGCCTGGACGCACAGCGGGCCGGCCATGATTCTGGCCGCCGGCGCCTGGCGGCCTGGGGCCTGGCGCTCAGCGTCGTCGTCGCGGCGGCGTTCGGGATCGGTGCGCTCGCTGCGCCGCCGCCGCGCAAACCGCCGTGCCGGCCAGGGGTTCCGTGCGGGACCCCGCCGATCGTGGCGCAGGCGCTGTTCACGTTTCCCGGGTACACGGCGTGGCAGAGCACCGGCCTCGGTTACGCGCTGCGCTACAACAAACAGTGGTCGATCGGCTCGCAGAGCGCCGATGCAGTCACGTTGAACGCCGCCGGCGGCATCGGCCTGATCGATGTTCGCGCCGTGCGCTCGTCCGAGGGGACGCCGGCGGCGATGATCGTCACCGAGGTCTCGGCGCTGCGCCGACAGCTGCTCGGCCTCGCCCACGACACCCAGCCGGCCGATCAGATCCTCGGTACGAACGTCGGCCTGATTCCCGGCCCGGGAGCCGTGTACGCGGGCACCGTCGCCAGCCCGCAGGGTCCTCAGCAGCCGGTGTCGGTCGTCGTGCTGGCGGCGAGCAGCGACGGCCTGACGATCGGCGTGACCGTCGTCGCTCCCGGCAACAATCCCGGCAATCAGCAGGTCGTCTACCAGCAGGCCGATGACGTGATCAACTCGATCCAGTTCTCGACGTCGTGAGCAGGCTGACCACGATCTGGGCGACCGGTACGATCGCGGCCTGTCTGCTGCTCACGGTCCTGTTATGGACCGGCTCGTCACGCTCGGCCGGCGCCGGCGTCAGCACGCCGCCGGGAGCGCTGCGCTTCGCCGGCACGGCGCCTGCGCGCGAGCAGGTCGCGTTCACGCTCTCGCTGCGGCTGCCCGGCTCACGCCGGATGACCGCGTCGCTGAACGCGATCGAGAACCCCCGCTCTTCTCGGTTCCGCAGTCTGATCGCGCCGGCGGCGTTCGGTGCGCGATTCGGGATCTCATCGATCGTGCTGCACCGTCTGGAGCGGACGCTGGAGGCCGACGGCGTACGGGTGATCGGCAGCTACCCGCAGCGGACGGATCTGCGCGTCAGCGCGACGGTTGGCTCGGTGCAGCGGCTGTTCTCTGTTCGGCTCGGGGTCTGGCGCACCGCGCACGGGCGCCGGTACCTGGCACCGCTCGGCACGCCGCGTGTCCCGCCGCCGCTGCAGGCCGCGCTCAGCGGCGTGATCGGTCTTGACACCCGCCCGCAATGGATTGCTCAGGACGTTCCGAGCGGCGGTCTGACGCCGACGAGCGCGGCCGACGCATACGACATCACGGCGCTGCACCAGGCTGGGTTCGACGGGCAGGGCGAGACGATCGCGGTCGTGTCGTTCTCGGCGTATGAACCCAGCGACCCGGCGGGCTTCGCCCACGCGTATTCGATCAGCGGCCCGTCGCCGCAGGTGATCGGAGTCGACGGCGGCACCGGTGATACGTCCGGTGCGGGCGAGGCGAACCTTGACATCGACGTGATCCGCTCGATCGCGCCCGACGCGCAGATCCTGTTCTACGAGGTCCCGCAGACCTCGTCCGCCTATAGCGACGTGATCAACCGGATCGTCGCCGACCACCGCGCGTCGATCATCTCCTCCAGCTGGGGTGAGTGCGAGCCCGGGTTGGATCCCGGCGAGCACGCGAGCGATGCGGCGGCGCTCAGCGCGGCCGTCGCCGCCGGCGACTCGATGTTCGTCGCCTCCGGAGACTCCGGCGCCTACGACTGCCAGCAGAGCAACTTCGACGACCTGCATCTCAGCGTCGACTGGCCCGCCGCCAGCCCCGACGCGATCGCCGTCGGCGGCACCCGCCTGTACCTGGGTCCGGGCGATTCCTACGCCGGCGAGACCGCCTGGGAGGACCAGCTGTCCGACGCCGGCGGCGGCGGCGGTTTCTCGACGCAGGACCCGCGCCCGGCCTGGCAGCGCGGACCTGGCGTGATCACAGCGCTCTCAAACGGTCATCGTCAGCTTCCCGACGTCTCGGCCGACGCCGATCCCGGCACGCCCTGGTCGTTGTATGTCTACGGTGGCCTGCAGGAGGCCGGCGGCACCAGCGCCGCCGCGCCGTTCTGGGCCGCCTCGATGGCGTTGATCGCACAGTACGCCGCCGCCCACGGCGTCAACAGACTCGGCTTCGTCGACCCGATCCTCTACGCCCTGGCGGCGTCCAGGCAGCCGTTCCCGCCGTTCCACGACGTCACCCGCGGCGGCAACCGCTACTACCAGGCCACCCCCGGCTGGGATCCGGCGACCGGGCTCGGATCCCCCGACGTCGACAATCTCGCCCGAGACATCGTCGCCTACCTCCACCCGCACCGCAGCTGACGCCCGAGGTCATCGTCAACCCGACCGCCAAACGCTCGGTGCGGGTCGCAAGATGACGCATATGTGTTGCCGTTATTCGACCCGCACCGTTCCGGGCCGTGACGGCCCAGGCCGGGCCGCACCGCGCATGACCCTAGCCGCCGTTGTTCTTCAGCAGCTGTGCCTGGAACGAAGGGGGCAGCGTGATCCGCGTTCGGGCGAGCGTCGTCAGGTGCGTCAGGCCGCCGCAGAGATCGCACGGATACAGCGATACGCCGGTGCTGTTGACGCCGACGAACTGTGTGCCCTGGGGATTGAGCGTTCCCCGCGTCGCCGGCAACGACTCCAGCTGCAGAACCAGGTTGGGATTCCACGCCTGGACCGTGTCGATGATCGCGGTTGCGCCCTGCGTGATCATCGTCGAGGAGTCGCTGGTGAAGCCCACCGTGACGCCGAGACCGTCGCCGACCACGACCGGCGCCTCACTCACCGGTTCCTGCTGGAACGGCGCCAGCGGCTGGTAGCCGGGCAGCCGCCAGACGTAGGTTCCGGCGCCGGCACCGGCGGCGAACAGCTGCCCGTTCGGGCTGTAGGCGAGCGACACCGCGTAGTTCCCGAGCGTCGTGCCCTGCGTCGCCAGCTCTTTCAGCAAAGCGCCGGTGTGCGTGTTGTAGAGCTCGATGTACTGGTTCCCACCGGCAACCGCGAGCGTACCGTCGTCCGGGCTGAACGCGGCGGCCAGCGGCGCGTAGGGAAGCTCGCCCGGAATCTGGGTGCTGTTGATCCGGTCGGCCGTGATCGCCCTGATCAGATGACCGCTGCTCGCCGACCACAGATCGACCGTCGGAGACCCGAAGCTGGTCGCGATCGTGACGCTCGTCGGCAGCGGATTCGGGTAGCGGACGATCGCGATCTGGGAGCCGTCACGTGAGAACACGACCGCCCCCGGTACCCCGCCGCTCGCCTCCAGCGTGTGGAGCAGCCTGCCGGTCCGAGGGTCCCACTCGCTGGCGATGCCGGTGGCCCCGATCGTCACCAGCCGGTTTCCGGCGAGGTCGGCAGCGGCGATGATCGGTCCCGCCGGCGTCGCCGGCATGCGAGCGATCTCGCGACCGGTGGCGGCGTCAAACGTGAACACGGCATCGGGCGTCGCGCGCTTTGTGAGCGTGTCGTAGGGACCCGTCGCCGCGAACACGTAGCGGCCGTCAGCGCTGAGCGCCGCGCCGCCGAAGCCGAGCCCCGGACCGGCGCTGAAGCGCGAGAGAACCCTGAGATCGCTCGCCGCGAGCACCTCACCCTGCCCCGCCCTGGTCGTGTTGAGCACGACCGTGCCGTCGGCGTTGAAGCCGACCGAGGCCGACGGGATCCCGATCCCGGGGACCGTCACCGTCGGCCGCGGCAGTGGGCCCGCCCAGACGCGCGTCGTGCCGTCGATCGAGGTGGTCGCGATCCTCGTGTCGTTCATCCCGAAGCTCGCGGAGGTGATCCCGCCCTCCGCTCCGGCCAGCACCTCGACCGCCGCGCCCCCATAGACGGTGTCGAACACACGAGCCGTCTTGTCCTGACTGCCGGCGACGAGGAACAGGCCATCCCGGCTGAAGCTGAGCGAGTTGATCGTGTCGGTCGGCCCGAGCAGCGTGACGCTCTTGTGCTGCGCGAAGTTGTAGAGCTCGATTTCGGCGGGGTTCAGCAGCGCGTACGCCACCTCCGGCTCTCCCAGGCTCGGGCCGAAGGCCGCCGCCGACGCCGGACCGCCGCCGAATTCGATCAACGGTGGTCCCGTGGCCGCGGCCGTCTTGTAGACGAACGTCGACGGCGCGCCGGCATCCGCGTTGTCCTGCGCGGCGATTTCAGCCGCGCTCAGCGAGCCGGTCGTGTTGACCGTCATGCCCGTGTTCGTGAACACGTACTCGCTCCCATCGGGATTGAACGCGACGCTCGAGATCAGGCTCGCGCTCGGCACCGAGCGCACCAGCCGGCCGCTCTGCACGTTCCAGATGTCGAGCGCCGCCTTCGTGTTCTGATTCGTTGTGGTCTGCGAGTCGCACTGCGCGGCGAGCGTTCCGGTCGGGGACAGGGCGAAGCACGTGGCGCCGCCGCTGAAACGGGGCTCGAAGGTCGAGACCAGCCGGCCGCTGGCGACGTCGAATACACGACCGGAGACGGCACCGGTGCTGGTCGTCTCGACCGCCACGGCCTCCGAGCCGTCGGGCGTCAGCGCCACGAACACGCTCTCCACCGGCCAGCGCCTGATCACGGCGCCCGTCTGCGCGTCGTACACGGCGGTGTCGTGGCCGCCGAGCACAACGCGGTTACCGAGCGCGTCCCAGGCGCTCTGATGCGGCGCCGACGTGGTGCCCGCCAGCGAAACGTAGCCCTTGCCCGAGCCGGGGCTATAGATGCGTGCCCACACCCCCGGGCTCGTCACCAGCAGTCTCTGCCCGTCAGGGCTCCAGACCGCGTCGCCCTGCGAGACCGGCACACCGTTCAGATCACCAAGCGAGTAGCGGACTCGCATCTGCGACTTCGAGAGCGACTCGCGGAGCACGCCCTCGGTTGTCGATGACGGCGTGATCTGCGCTCCCTTGAGGGCGTACAGCACGCTTTCCTCGGGATCGGACGGGTAGTCCCTCTGGGCCACCGCGTCGAGCTCACCAGCCTGAGCGACGTTGCGCTCGTGGATCGCGCTGGAGCGCTGGACGAGCGCGACGATCGCGAGCACGATCGCGACGGCGAGGCCGAACGTGACCGCACCGATCACGGTCCGCTGGCGCCGTGTCGCCGACTGCCGGCTGGCGAGCACGTACTCACGCTGCAGCTGCGTCGGCTCGGGCTTCAGGCCGGCGCCGCCGACGAGCCACGCCTCGGCAGCGGCCAGCTCCTGCCCGCGAAGCAGCTGGCTGCGGTCACGGCCGCTCTCGTTCCAGCGCCCCGCCGCGATGCCGAGCCGGGTGTGCGTGCGGACGTGGTCCAGGTCGGTCTCGACGGCGCTGGTGAGCGTCGCGACGCCGGCGTCGAAATCATCGCTGTCTCGCAGGAACACCCAGTTCAGCGCGGCGGCCACCTCCGGGACCTTGGCTCCATCAGGCTCACGGTGGACCACCGGGACGATCCGCTTGTTGCGCTCGACCGCCCAGCCGAGCTCCCGCCCGCAGACCTCGGAGGCGACGCTGTCGGGCGAGATCACGTAGATGAAGGCGTCGGCCCCCGTGACACCTGTGCGGATCTCATCGGTCCAGGTCGCGCTCGGCGGGATGTCCTCCCAATCCACCCAGATCTCGTATTCGGCCGCCTTGAGCGCATCATGGAGCCGTCTGACGAAGTTCGTGTCGACCCGCGAATAGGAGATGAATACCGACGGCACGGCGGAGACCCTAACCAGACGCGCGCCGTCGCACAAATCTGACCGCTTGCAGGTGGCGGTAGTATTCGCGGCCGTCCGGCACCTCTAGGCGACCGAAGGTGAAGACAGGGGGAAGAATGCGACGCCGTCAGTACCTGACAATCGCGCTCGCCTGCGCGGCGATGCTGCTAGCCGGCTGCGGGAGCGCATCCCACAGCACGACACGCCGCGCGAGCGCGTCCAGCGCCTCCGTGCGGCTGACGACGCCGAACCCCGCAACGAGCCAGTTCGTCGACTACCGGCCCGCCGATCTCGCCGCGATCAACCCGCTACAGAGCGGGACGATCGTCGCCTCGGATGGGTTCGAGCTCGACCGCGACGGCTTCTCGTTCGCGAACTACGGGTTCGTCGCCGGTCCCGAGCTCAGCGTCGCGGACATGCGAGAGCTGTTCGGCAATGGCGTCTGCGCCGGCACCCCGTCGAACTCATGCACGCTCGTACCGACCGCCGAGCAGTTCGATCAGCAGGTCGATGACGACATGATCGGTGGCCACTGCTTCGGCTTCTCGATGACGGCGCTGCGGTTCTTCAAGCACCTGATCAGCCCCAGTCAGTTCGGCGGGCCGACGACCTACTCGCTTCATTTCTCACCGGCGCTCGAGAGCACGATCGCATTCGACTGGGCGCTGCAGGAGCTCAAGACGGTCCAGAACAGCGCGATCAAGCTGACCCCCGACCAGGACATCTCGTTCCTGGAGAAGGCGTTGCCGAACAAGAACGGTCCCGTCTACACGATCGGGATCCACGGCTCCGATGGCGGTCACGCGGTCACGCCGATCGCGGTCCAGAACGATGGCGGCGGGCACTACGCGATCGACATCTACGACAACAACTACCCGGGCACCCCGCGAGCGATCAGCATCAACACGAACACCGACAGCTGGAGCTACAACCTCGCGCCCCCCGGCCAGTCCAGCGAAGTCTGGTCAGGACAGGGCAACACCAACCCGATCGAGCTGTTCCCACTCCCGAGCGGGCTTGGCAACGCCGGCGCGCAGCCGTGTGGTTCGGCCTGCAGCAACGCCCCCGCCGGCACACCGATCTCGATCTCGCTCGCCGGGGACCCCGACACCCACGGGCACCTGCTGATCACGAACGCGCGCGGTCAGCACATCGGATATCTGCACGGCCGGTTCGTCGACAACATGGCCGGCGCCCGCGCCTTCATCCCGCTGCTTGACGAGGACTGGCTGGCGCATCCCGAGCCGCTCTACCAGGTTCCGAGCGGAGGGAAGCTCTCGATCACGCTGAACGGCAACGGCGCCGTCGGCCAGGAGGCCGCGACGGTCAACGTCAGCGGCGTCGGCTACGGCGCACACATCTTCAACCTGCGGCCGCAACCCGGGGAGGACGAGCAGATCGGCCTTTCATCGAGCGGCACCACGCTGTCGTTGAAGCAGACCGGGTCCGCGCCCGCGAGCACGCCGACCGTCGAGATGCTCGTCGATCACGGCCGCGGCGGCAGCGAGTTCAGCGCGACCGCGAGAGCGCTGCACAGCGGCACAGCACTGAGCCTGACGATCTCTCCCGCGACCGGACAGCTTCACCTGAGCAGCACCGGCTCGAGCGCCTCGTTGCCGCTGTCGCTGAAGCTCAACCAGATCGCCGGCAGCGGCGTCCAGACGATCAAGACCGGAGCGGTCAAGCTCAAGAGCGGTCAGGCCAAGAACCTGTCGTTCAGTCTGACAACGGTCGGATCATGAGATCCCCGGCGAGAACAGCCGCGGCCTGCACCCTGGCGCTGGGAGCGCTCGCACTCGCCGGCTGCGGATCGAGTTCCTCATCGTCAGGCGCGGCGTCGAGCACGAGCACGACGGCGCAGTCGACGAGCAGCGCGAGCACCACCGCGACGACCACACCGGCAACGACCAGCGCGCACATCATCAGGCTGACGGTGCCCGGCTCTCCGACCGGCTCGAAGGCCGATCTGCACGTCCTCGTGAAGCTCCCGCGCTCATCACGAGCGGTCCAAAAGGCGCGGATCTCCTTCCTGTCCGGACTCTCGCTCGACTCGCAGCTCCAGTACCTCGCCAACCAGGCCAACGGCTTCTGGTCGAATGAGTTCCAGCAGGCTGGGGACAGCCTCGCGCCGGGGACGATCGACATCATCCTGCCCGGAGGTTCGATCGCATGCGGCTCCTCACAGGTGACCACGACATCCGGGCCCGAGTGGTGCTCGGACACTGACAGCGTCTATCTGCCCTACGACTACATCAAGAGCAGCGTCGCGCCGAAGGGCAACGCCGCCACCGCGCTGGTCGTGTTCGACATGTACGGCTACCACGTCGAGAAGGCACTCGGCGCGTTCTCTGCGTCGCCGGCTTTGAGCGGAGTGCAGCTCGAGGAGCTCGACTCGTGCCTGTCCGGGGTCTGGTTCGGCGGGCTCGGGCCCAACTACGCACAGGCGACCGATGAGCAGGCGGTGAACCGCCAGCTCGCCACCGACGCCGCCATCTCCCAGCAGTTCGGCGCGAACGCCGCGGTCAGCACCACCCAGCTGACGACCGCGTTCGACGACGGCGCGATCTCGCAGGGGAACCCCGCCGTCTGCGTCCACGACGCCTGACGCGCAGGCGCTCATAGCAGCGCAGGCGCTCAGACCAGCACCGGCGCCGGAATCAGCGACGGCGCGCGGCGGGCTCCAGACCGGGGTTCGGCCAGCCTCCGTCGGCGGGGTTGAGGTTCACACCGGGCGCGACGATCTCGTCGATCCGGTCAAGCACCTGATCGGACAGCTCGACCGCGGCAGCCGGAAGTTGCGACTCCAGTTGGTCGATCGTGCGGGGGCCGATGATCGCCGCGGTCACCGCGGGATGCCGGATCACGAACGCCAGCGCCATCTCGATCAGCGTGATCCCGGTGTCCTCAGCGAGCCTCGCGAGCGCATCGGCGGCCTCGAGCTTGCGCTGGTTGGCGGGCAGCGACATGTCGTAGCGGCTCGGGATCCGCTCGGCGCGGTGGGACTTCGGAAGATCGTCGCCCAACCGGTAGCGCCCTGAGAGCCAGCCTCCGGCGAGCGGGCTCCACGGAATCACGCCCATCCCATGACGAGCGCAGGTCGGCAGCACGTCAGCCTCGATCCCGCGCACGAGCATCGAGTACGGCGGCTGCTCGCACACGAACCGCTCACGGCCACGGCGTTGCGCAACCCATTGCGCCTCGACGACCTGGCTCGCCGGGAACGTCGATGACCCGATGTAGCGGACCTTGCCGGCGCGAACCAGATCGCTCAGCGCACCGAGCGTCTCGTCGATCTCGGTGTCGGCCTCCGGGCGATGGATCTGGTAGAGGTCGATCCAGTCGGTGCGCAGGCGGCGAAGGCTGTTGTCGACCTCCTTGACGATCCAGCGGCGTGAGTTGCCGAATTCGTTCGGGTCCTCCCCCATCGTGCCGTGAACCTTCGTCGCCAGCACGACGTTGTCGCGCCGGCCGCCGGCGAGCGCCTTGCCGACGATCTCCTCGGACTCCCCGCGTGAGTAGACGTCGGCGGTGTCGATGAAGTTGATGCCCGCGTCGAGCGCGCGGTGGATGATCCTGATCGAATCGTCGTGGTCGGTGTTGCCCCAGGCGCCGAACATCATCGCGCCGAGACACAGCGGGCTGACCTTGACTCCGGTGGTTCCGAGTGTGCGTAGTTCCATGAGACCCAAGGCTAGCGTCGGGTGGCTCTCTAGGTGAGCAGACCCAGCCGCTGTGCGCGCTGCACCGCCTCGGTGCGGTTGCGCACACCGAGCTTGCGGTACACGGAGCTCGTGTGCTCCTTGACGGTGTGCTTTGACAGATGCAGCGAGGCCGCGATCTCCGGATTCGTCGAGCCGGCCGCCATCAGCTCCAGCACCGAGCGCTCACGGTCGGTCAACCCCAGCGCCGGCGCTCGATCCTGGCGCTCGAACACCGTTCCGCCGAGGCCGACGAGCCGCACCGCTCCGGCGATCTTGCGCGCCGGCCAGTCCTTGTATGCGAAGCCCGATGCTCCGGCCGCGCGGGCGGCGTGCGGCGAGATCTCGCCGGCGCCGGAGAACAGCAGCACCCGGGTGGCCGGCTCCGCCGCGCGCAGGCGCTCGCACACCTCGGCACCCGACTCCTCGCCGATGAACAGATCGACGACCGCCACATGCGGGCGGTAGCGGACCGCCAGCTCGACCGCCTGATCGCCGTTGGCGGCAGCCACACAGCGCTCGACCCACGACTGCTGGGTCAGCATCAGCCGAAAGCCCCAGTGGACGACGTCGTGATCATCGACGACGAGCACGCGCAGGCGCTCAGGGCTGCGACTCGGCTCAGCCATTCTCCCCGTCGCTCACCGCTGAGCGCCCTCCCCCCAGCCGTGGTCCGGCACCACCAGGCGCACCTGCCACGAGCCCGGTTCGCGCTCGCCGAACTCGACGACGCCGCCACTCTGCAGCGCCTCGAACGCGGCCAGCCGCAGGCCCATGCCCGCGTGGTGCCCGCCGCCGCGCACACCGTCGTTGACCACGTCCAGGACGAATGCGCCGTCGACCCGGCCGAAGCGGACGTTCACCGCGGATGGATCGGCGTGCTTGCGAGCGTTGCGCACCGCCTCGGTCAGCACGCTCTGCGCGAGCGGCTCGAGCGCCGGCGGCACATCACCGGCCTCGCCCGCGAGCAGCGCGATTCCCAGTTCAGGGTTGACGTGTGCCAGCCGGTCGACCTCGGCCAGCAGGGTCGTGCCGGTCGCGCGCGGGATCCTTCCGAGCGGACGCTGCAGGGCACTGCGAAGATCGCCGAGCGCCGCCTGCGTCTCGGCCGCGCAGCGAGCCCGGGCGTCGGCCGGCAGGTCGCCGTCGCCGTCGAGCGCCATCGAGACGCCGAACAGGCGCTGGATCACGCTCTCGTGGATCTCCCGCGCGAGGTCGATCCGCTGCTCCAGCTGCTTGAACGCCTCACGCTCGGTCGCGACGATCCGCGCCACCGCCGCCAGCGCCGCCGCCTTGCCGAGCGTCCACAGCAGCTGACGCTCGGTCGCGTCGATCGGCGGATCGGCCAGCGACCGATCGGCGAGGATCACGCCGATCATGCGGCTCGCGGCCGTCATCGGCGCGCACACGAGCCGCACGGGCTGCTCGACCAGTGCCGCATATTCCGGCGGGAACTGACCGCGCAGATCGCCGGTCATCTCGATCACCTGGTCGGTCCTCAGCGCCTCGGCGGCGATCGGCGCCGTCTCGACCGTGACGTGGGCGCTGGCAAAGTGCGCGAGATCGAGCCCGTGGGCGCCGGCGGCGCGCACCCGCCGGCTCGCGTCGTCGTAGCGGAAGATCAGCGCACGGCGCATGCCGGCGAGCCGGCAGACCGCCTCGCACAGCCGCGCGTAGAACTCATCGCCACCGATCTGCCCGGGCTCTGACTGCGCGAGGACGGCGACGAACAGCTCGAGCGCCTCGACCGAGACCACACCCTGATTCGTGCCGCTGATGCTCATCCCTCGAAACTTACCGCCGACCCAACGCCAACCGTCGGGCGCGTCAACGGCCGCGCGAACCGCTGGCTCAGGTGGCGAGGGCCTCGGCCCGTCCGATCGGGAGCTTGCCCCAGCGGCTGCGGGTGGCGAAGTCCAGCAACCGTTCCATGTAGTCGTGCAGCGGAGAGGCCTGAATCCCGGCCGGCCCCAGCCGTGCGCAGGTGGCCGAATCCTCGAACACGGCCCTGATCGAGAAGTATGGGAAGAAGACGCGTGAGCCCTCGAGCGCCGCGTGCTGCCGTTCGTCGGCCATCTCCGCGAACTCGGCCGGCGACACCACCTGCGGCGCCGGACGGCGGAAGTAGCGGCTCGCCAGCGCCGCGATCTCGCCGATCGTGCTCGCATTCACGCCCGCGGTCAGGTGATACGTCTCGCCGACGCCGCGTGTGCCCTCGCACAGCTCGTGGATCGCGTCCGCCACGTAGTCGATCGAGACCACGTCGACCGGCGCGCTCGTGACCGCCGGCACCGCGGTCATCAACCCGCATGAGAACGCACGCAGCGGCCAGTACAGCACGTTGAACGCGGCGGTCCAGCCGCTGCGACGGTCGCCGACGACGATGCTCGGACGCATGATCGTCCACGGGAGCCCCTGATGCCTGCGGACCAGCTGCTCGGCCTCGAACTTCGACTGCTCGTAGGAGTTGTGGAACCCCTGGCCGAGGTCAAGATCGCGCTCGGCGAAGCGCCCGTCGTGGTTGCCGCACACGTAGGCCGTCGAGATGTGCCCGTAACGGTCCAGCCGGCCGTGCTCGCGCGTCAGCTCCGCAAACTCGAGCATCCTGCGGGTTCCCTCGACGTTGATCTCCCGCGCCTCCTCCAGCGGCAGCGCGAACGACACCGACGCCGCGCTGTGCACGATCGTCGTCGTCTGCTCCGCGAGATGGCGGGCCCGATCGTCTGAGAGCCCGAGTCCCGGCGCGGTCAGGTCGGCCGCGACCGCGCGCACCCGGCGTGCGTAGCGGTCTGCGCCGCGCCCGTAGAGGTTGCGTAGCACCGAGTCGATCCGGGTCTGGGCAGCGCTGTCGCCGGAGGCACGGACCAGCGCGAACACGTCACGGTCGCTGCGCTCCAGGTAGCGAGCCAGCACCTCCATTCCGACGAAGCCGGTGCCGCCGCTCAGCAGCACCGCGCCCGGCGCCGCGCTCACCACGCCTCCCGCAGCGATCGCAGCGCCCAGGCCACCCTGCCGCGCGTCGCCTGCGGAGCGATCAGCTCATCGATGTAGCCGGCGCCGGCCGCAACCTGCGGGCGCAGGTGGGTGCTCGCGTAGCGCTCGGCGAGCAGCTCGCGCGCCAGCTCGGGGTCATCCGCAGCGGCGAGCTCACGACGGTGGATGATCCCGACCGCCGGCTTCGCGCCCATCACGCCGATCTCGGCCTGAGGCCATGCGAACACGTAATCGGCACCAAGGTCCTTCGAGTTCATCGTGATGAAGGCGCCACCGAACGCCTTGCGCAGCACGACGGTGACACGCGGCACGGTCGCCGACGCGAACGCCTCCACCAGCGTCGCGCCGAAGCGGATCACGCCCTCGGACTCCTGGCGGGTGCCGGGCATGAAACCGGGGGTGTCGACGAGCACCATCATCGGGATCCCGAACGAGTTGCACTTCGAGACGAAGCGCGCGCCCTTCTGGGAGCTGGCCGCGTCGAGCACGCCGCCGAGGTAGCGCGGCTGGTTCGCGATCACGCCGACCGTCCGGCCCTCGATCCGCGCCAGTCCGGTGACCAGGTTCTTCGCCCACCCGGCCGAGACCTCCAGCAGCTCGCCGCCGTCGACGATCGCGCCGATCACGTCACGGACGTCGTAGACACGGCGCGCCTCGTCGGGGACGCATGCGCCCGGATCGATCCCGCTCGGCGGCCGCGGGGCCAGCTCGGGGGCCGGCAGCTCGCTGTGGCTCGGCAGGTAGCCGAGCAGGTCACGCGCCAGCGTCGCGGCGTCCTCGTCGTTGCGTGAGACGAAGTGGCAGACGCCGTTGCGCTCGTGCACACGGTGACCGCCGAGCTCGGCGACGCTGACATCCTCGCCGAGCGCCTCACGCACGACCCCCGGGCCGGTCAGGAACATGCTCGCGTCCTGGGTCATCACGATCCAGTCGGTCAGCGCCGGCGAGTAGGCGCCGCCGCCGGCCGAGACGCCGGTGATGATCGAGATCTGCGGGACCTTGCCCGAGAGCGCGACCGTGCGCCTGAAAATCCGCCCGTAGCCGCCGAGCGCCGCGACGCCCTCCTGCATGCGGGCGCCACCGGAGCCGACGAAGCCGACGACCGGAGCCCGCGCCCGGCCGGCCAGCTCGAGCACGCGCACGATCGTCTCAGCATGGGCCGCGCCGAGCGAGCCGCCGGCGTAGGAGGCGTCCTGCGCGTAGCAGAAGACGGGCCGGCCACCGACCAGCCCGGAGCCGCCGACGACACCGTCGCCCGGCCGTGCCTTGTCGCCCATCTGGGTCGAGACGACCTCCGAGCGGATCACGTCGAGCGTGCCGTGGTCGCACAGCGCCTCGAGTCGCTCGATCGGGGTCAGCGGCGCCTGCGCGCTCTCGGTGCGCTCGAGTGTGGCGCTCATCCGATCCCCCATTCGATCACCGTCGCGCCCCACGTGAAGCCGGCCCCGAAGGCGCCGAGCAGAACCTTGTCGCCGGCGCGCAGCCGGCCGCGTTCGTAGCTGTGCGCCAGCGCCAGCGGCAGCGTCGCCGCCGACGTGTTGCCGTGCTCGCCGATGCAGTCGACGACCCGGTCCTCGGGCAGTCCGAGCCGCTCGCCGACCGCCGAGAGGATCCGGCCGTTCGCCTGGTGATAGACGAACAGGTCGATCTCGTCGAGCTCGGTCTTTGCCGCCGCTACCGCCTCCTCGGTCGCCTGCGACAGCCTCGCGACGGCCTCCTTGAACGTCTCGTGTCCCGCCATCAGGATCTTCGCCTCGACCCGCTCGACGCGGATGTGCTGCGCCCCGGAGCCGTCTGCGCCAAGGATCACCGGCCCGATGCGGCTCGGCTCGCCGGTCGCGACCAGCACCACCGCCCCGGCTCCGTCGGCGAACACGGCAGCAGTTGCGCGGTCGCTCGGATCGGTGATCCTGGACATGAAGTCCGCGCCGACGAGCGACCACGCAGCGGGCGCGACCGGAGTCGATCTGCGCGGCGCCGACCGCCAATCCGGACAGGAAGCCCGTGCAGGCGGCGCCGACGTCGAACGCGCCGGCTCGCGTAGCGCCCAGCTCGTGCGCGACCAGCGGCGCCGTGTTGGGCAGCACCTCATCGGAGGTTGTGGTCGCGACCAGGACGAGGTCGATCTCCCGCGGGTCGATCTCGGCGCGCTGCAGCGCCGCCGCGGCGGCAGCGCTGGCGTGTCCGGTCAGCGTCTCGTGCGGCTGCGCGATCCGCCGCTCCCGGATCCCGGTGCGCCGCTCGATCCAGTCCTCGGCGAGCCCCAGCCGGGCCTCGATCTCGGCGCTTTCAACGATCTGATCGGGCAGGCTCTCGCCGACAGCCGCGACCGCCGCGCCGCCGGTTCTGGGCTGCGCGTCAAGGGCACTGTGAAACGGCATCGGCCGGATGGTCGCAGTCACGCAGGGGAAGCATGGGCCCCGCGAGCAGGCGCTTCCAGCAGCGGCCGGAGACAACCCGACAGCCGGGGGGTATCGACCACCCGGCAGCGGGGGTGCCATCCACGCCGGATGGCGCCCCCGGAGCACCTGCGTACCATCGTCGTTGTGATCCTCTCCGTACTCGACCAATCACCTGTCTCCGAAGGCTCCACCGGCGCGCAGGCGCTGCGCAACACGCTTGAGCTGGCGGCGCTGACCGATCGGCTCGGCTACCACCGCTATTGGGTCGCCGAGCACCATGGCAGCCCGATGATCTCGGGCACCAGTCCCGAGGCGCTGATCGGTCCGATCGCGTCGGCGACGACCGGGATCAGGGTCGGCAGCGGCGGCGTGATGCTCCCCCATTACAGCCCGCTGAAGGTGGCTGAGACGTTCACGATCCTCGCCGCGCTGTATCCGGATCGGATCGACCTCGGTCTCGGCCGCGCACCGGGGACCGACCAGCTGACGACTGTTGCGCTACAGCGCGACCGTCGCCAGATCGCCCCCGACGACTTCCCGCAACAGCTCGCCGAGCTGCTCGCCTACTTCGACGACTCGCTTCCTGCCGATCACCCCTTTCACCGTCTCGCGGCGACCCTGCCGGGACGCCCGGCGCTGCCCGAACCGTGGCTGCTCGGCTCCTCCGAACAGAGCGCGATCTGGGCCGCCCAGCTCGCACTCCCCTACGCGTTCGCGGACTTCATCAACCCGAGCGGCGCCGAGCTGGCCGCGCTGTACCGCCGGCGCCTCGCCGCCGAGCGCCCTGAGCTCTCACCGCGCACGGCGGTCGCGGCCTGGGTCCTGTGCGCCGACACCGATGAGGAGGCCCGCTACCTGGCATCGAGCAGCAGGATGGCGTTCCTGCTGCTACGTCAGAACCGGCTGATCGCGGTGCCCCCACCGGACCGGGCGACCGAGTTCATGCGCACCGAGGGCCGCGCGCTCGACGGGACGCTCGGGCGCCGGCGGGCGATCACCGGCTCCCCGGCACGGGTTCGCGACGAGTTGCACGCGCTGGCAGCCGAGTACGGGGTCGACGAGGTGATCGTCGTCACGATCACCTACGACCATGCGGTGCGCCTGCGCTCCTACGAACTGCTGGCGGGCGCGATGGAGATCGAGCCCCGTGTCGGTGTTGCGCCCGATCTCACGCAGGCACCGGCCGGTTCGTTATGAACTGTATGAACGAGATCCATACGACATACGACAGCCCGGCCGGGGAGATGCTGCTCGTCGGTGACGGCGAGGCGCTGACCGGCCTGTGGTTCCTCCAGGGCCGCCGCCCGGAGGTGGCGGCGACCCTGCCCGGGCGCCGGGACGACGATGCCTTCGCGCCGGTGCGCCGCCAGCTGGACCAGTACTTCGCCGGCGAGCGGCGGTCCTTCGACCTGGCGCTGGCGCCAAGCGGGACCGACTGGGAGCTGCGCGTGTGGGATGCCCTGCGGGCGATCCCCTACGGCGAGACGCGCAGCTACGGCCAGATCGCGGCCGAGGTCGGCACGGCGGGCGCCGCGCGTGCGGTCGGCCTCGCGAATGGGCGCAATCCGATCTCGGTGATCGTGCCCTGCCACCGCGTGATCGGCGCCGACGGATCGCTGACCGGGTACGGCGGCGGGCTTGACCGCAAGCGCTTCCTGCTGGACCTCGAGGCCGGCAGGCTCGGCCTGCTCGACGCGGTCGCCGCGGTCAGCTGAGCGCTTCGAGCGCGGCGTCGAGGAAGCCCTGGGCGAGCGACTCGGCGATCCCTCCGACGGGCAGGAAGCCGGGAATCGAGAGGTTGGCGCTCGCCCGCACCTCCAGCCGCGTCTGCTCGCCCCGGCTCAGCTGCCAGGCGACCGACAGCTGCTCCTTGTCACGTGAGTCGTGGGGAATCCGTGACAGCGACACCGAGTCCGGCGGCTGCGTGAGGACGGCGACGTTCAGATGGAAGTCGCGGACCAGCAGGCCGTGGGCGACATGCAGGTCCATGTGCGCCCTCCTCGGCAGTCCGTCGGGCCCCCGCTCGAGCACCTCCGAGGATTTGACCGCGTCAGGATGCCAACCGGAATACCCCTCGACCGCCGAGACCAGCTCAAAGCACCGCTCAAGCGTTGCGGGCGTGTCCCCGGCGGCACTGGCGGAAAGCTGCTTCACCGCGGCCCGAGTCTAGAGCGCGGACGTGACGGCATATGCTGCGGTTGGCAGACGAAACGTCGAGGAGGGTGATCTGATGGCAAACCTGGATGGAGAGTCCAGCGCGGAGATCGAAGCGCCGATCGAGCAGGTGTGGGCGCTCGTCGCCGACGTCGAGCGCGCGCCGGAGTGGCAGGGTGGGCTGAAGTCGCTGACCGCGGTCGAGCGCGATCGCGAGGGCCGCGCGACCCTGTGCGCATCAGAGAACGACGCGAAGGTCCGCACGATCAAGTCGACCGTCCGCTTCAGTTACGAGGAGCCGACCCTGCTGCGCTGGGAGCAGGAGGAGGGCGAGCTCAAGTCGGTCGACGGCTCCTGGACGCTTGAGGACCTCGGCGACGGACGCACCCGCGCGACCTACCGGATCGTCGTCGACTTCGGCTTCACGTTGGGCCTGGTGATCCGCGGTCCCCTGGTCGGCGTGCTGCGCGGCCAGCTGGCCGGCGCCCGTGCAGGCGAGCTGAAGACCGCGATCGAAGAGCCCGCCTAAACCTGCACTTGCGACGGGTGCGGGTCGAATAACGGCAACATATCGGTCATTTTTCGACCCGCACCGTGTCTGAGGCGACCGTCATCGCCTTGTCGACGTCGAAGGCGGCAAGCTGCGGGAACGCGAGCACGACGGCGCCGACCCCGACGATGCACGCCAGCCCACCCAGGAACATCGAGGTCAGCGCCGAGGTCAGCCCGGCGACCAACCCGGACTCGATGTCGCCCAGCCTCGGGCCACTGGTGACGACCAGGTTGTAGACCGCGCTCATCCGCCCCCGCAGCTCGTTGGTGGTGACGGTCTGGTTGATCGTCGAGCGGCAGACGGCGCTGATCCCGTCCGCCCAGCCCGCGATCCCGAGCAGCACGATCGCCGGTCCGATCGTGCTCACCAGCGCGGCAGCGGCGATCGCCGCGCCCCACGCGAGCACGGCGAAGATCACGATCCGGCCGAGCCGCCTGGCGTGGGCGACCCAGCCTGAGCTGAGCACCGCCAGCGTCCCCCCCACCGCGACCGCCGAGTAGAGAAACCCGGTGCCGGTCGCGCCCGCGTGGTAGACGGTCAGCGACAGCACCGCGAACAGCGCCCGCGGCATCCCGAACGTCATCGCCACCAGGTCGATCGCGAATGAGCCAGAAAGCGCCTTGTTCGCCACGACGTAACGCAGCCCGTCGGCGATCGCTCGCCGCACCGGCGGATGCTCACTCACCGCGACCGGCCGCTGCGAACCGATCGCGAACGCCGCCGCGAGCGGCGCCAGACAGCTGACGGCATCGACACCGTAGGTGGTCGCGAGGCCGAAGCCGGCGATCAGCAACCCGCCGATCGCGGGCCCGACGATCCCCGTCACCTGGTAGAGGCCGTAGTTCAGTGCGAGGCCCGAGCGCAGGTTCGACGGCCCCAGCACGCCCGGAATGATCGCCGTGCGGCTGACCCCATCGAGTGAGGCACCGCCGGCCAGCAGGCCTCCGAGCACCATCACGACCACCACCCGCGGATGACCGAGCAGCGATGCGGCGCAGAGCGCCCCGGCGGCCGCGATCACGGCGACCTGCGCGATTGCGAGCAGCACGCGACGGTCGTGGCGGTCGTTCAACGCACCGCCGACCAATGACACGACGACCATCGGCCCGAGCTCGAACGCGCCCAGCAGACCGACCAGCGCCGGCGAATGGGAGATCACGAAGATCTGGTAGGGGAGCGCGACCAGCGCCGCCTGGGTTCCGAGACTCGAGATCGTCTCAGCCGAGGCGAGCAGACGGAACTCACGCGATTCGCGGACCGCGGTGATGTCGATTGCAATCTTGCGCAGAAGCCGCAGCACGGCGCCCGATCTTGTCAGGGGGGTGGTCTCACCCGTCCGGACCGAGCGGCGCGCCGGCTCCGTTCGAGACCGAGCTCAGCGGTCCAACAGCCTTGAGAGCCGGTAGGAGATCTGCTGGTAGCTCGGTCCGAGCAGCCGCTGCCCCGCGTCCAGCAGGCGCGCGTCGACGCCGACGAGGATCTGCCCGCGGCCGTGCACGACGCCGTCGATGATCGTGCGGGCAGCCTGTTCGGGGCTCGTCCGCGCGATCCGCTCGAACGAGCGGGCGAGCTCGTCATGGTCGGGACGGTCGGTCCGCGCATGTCGCGCGATCTCGGTTCTGACGCCTCCCGGGTGCACGCAGCTGACGCCGACCGGGTGACCGGCGGCCAGCAGCTCCTGCCGGAGCGCCTCGGTGAAGCCCCGGACGGCGAACTTCGAGGCGTTGTAGCCGGACTGGGATGGGATCGAGATCAGCCCGAACACGCTCGACATGTTCACCAGGTGACCGTCTCCGGACTCGATCAGCTTCGGCAGAAACGCCTTGACGCCGTAAACGACGCCCCAGAAGTTGATCCCCATCACCCACTCGAGGTCCTCGATCGGCATCTCGAGCACGTCCTTGTGCAGCGCGACCCCCGCATTGTTGACGACCAGGTTGACGGCGCCGAATTCCCGCGCGACCGCTTCCGCGTGCTCGAACACCGCCTCCCGGTCAGAGACGTCGAGCTGATAGCCGATCGCGCGCACACCCAGCGCCGAGCAGTCAGCGGCGGTCAGGGCGACCGACGCCGCGTCGACATCCGAGAGCGCCAGCAAAGCGCCCCGGCCGGCGAGCTCAAGCGCCAGCGCCCTGCCGATTCCCGCACCGGCACCGGTGATCACGCAGACCTTGCCGGCGAAGTTGCGCATCCGGCCAGCGTAGGTGGCATACCGGCGTCCGCGGCGGTCGATCTGGCTGAGCGACGGCGGCGGCGCGCTAGCCTCAGGGAGGATGTCAGGAAGGCGCGCGCTCACGCTGCTCGTCGTCGCGCTCGTCGCTTGCGCCGCAGGCGTCAGCGAGGCGGCGACTTCCGCGCACCACAGGGCAGGCTCGGTTCGCGGCGATGCTCCGGCGGCGCAGGCCTCGGGGCTGCGCGTGGCGCCGCTGCTGCCGTTCGCCCGCGGCCAGCTCGTCGTCTCGCTCGGAGATCCCCCGTCATGGCAGCCAGTCGCCGGCGAGCCGCTGACGGTGACGCTGTTCTCAGGCCGCCCGGGATCGCGGCGCGCAGCCGCTCTGAACGCCTACATCGGCTTCCAATCCGTTGACCGCGGCTGCCCCAGCGCGGCCACCGGCGACCGTGGCCACCTGTTGACGGTCGATGGCTACTACCACTCCCAGGATCGGGTCACCGGGTCCTCGTCGTTCACCCCCGGCGGCGGCGCGGCGGCCGGTGACTACGAGGCGAGCATCCCCGACGTAGTCGTCCACGGCGCGCGGACGGTCCGCGCCTGCGTCTGGCTGTCGTCCTCACCACGCAGACGCACACGGGCCACGGTCCAGGATGTCCCGCTGCTCACTGGTCTGTTCGCGGCGTCCGTGGCGAACGTGCCCAGCGCGGTGAAGGGTTCCGGAGATGCATACACGTTGAATGCGGTGTACGTGGCCAGGCGGTTCGCCTACTCGGTCGCGACCCTGGAATGCGGCAAGCGATACCGGAGCGCAACCAGACAGGTCGCCCCCGGAGCGCTCGCCACCGAATCGGTGTCCTTCCTGGCTTCGCCGTGTGCGAGCGATACGAGCCAGATCAACTTCTCCGCCGCCGGCCAGCGCTCGCTCGGAGCTCTCAGCTACTCCCCTGCACAGGCGACCACGGTCCCGCCGACGGTGACTGCGCTCGGCGCCTGCGAGCTTGACCCGGTGACCGTTACGCACCTGGCCGACGCGGTCGCGTACGTGCAAGCGGACGGATGCTCTGTCGGCAATCTCCTTGCCGCGCCGTTCAGGAGCGGGATCCCCCGAGGGGCCGTGATCGAAGCTCAGGTCGACGGCGGGATCGCGGAGGTCGCGCCGAAGGGCACCGCCGTCGACCTCGTGCTCAACGGCAGGCCCTAACTCAGGGCGTACGCGCGGGCGAGCGCTGCGGCTCACGCGCGGGTCGGCGCTGACGGGCCGGCGTCAGCGGCGGGCGGTGCTGATCACGAAGCCTCACGCGGGCGGGTTCCGCGTCGGGCAGCGGGAGGCCTCCGGTTGGCGGTTTCGGTTGCCGTGGCGCCTCGGGCCCACCACCGCCACCCCCATCGTCCTCACCATCGCCGTGGCCCGGCGCCGGCGGATGTCCGGGGAAGAACACCGTCGAGACCAGCAGCACCGCCGGCCAGAACAGGAATGGCATCAGGGCCGTGCCGATCGCGAGTCCCAGGACCGGCAAGCCCAGCAGGGTCAGGATGCCGACCAGCGTCCTTGACCTTCGCGACCCTCCACCCGACATACGGCAAGCGTAGCCTCACTGTCAACGCCCGACCGGCGTCGTCACACGGGCGGACCGCACAGCCTCGAGCGCGCATTTCAGCGATGATTCAGAGATGCTCGCCGCATACGCCGCCGCGATCGATTTCGCCGACCCGCTCAGCGGGCTGGTCGTCGGCGAGCGGCCGGAACCGTCGGTTCCAGACGGCTGGACGACCGTCGATGTGCGCGCAGCAGCGCTCAACCACCACGACATCTGGTCGCTGCGCGGCGTCGGCCTGCAGGCCTCGCAGCTGCCGATGATCCTCGGCACCGACGCCGCGGGCGTCGATCCGGACGGCAACGAGGTGATCGTGTACTCGGTGATCTCAGACGAGGACTGGGATGGCGATGCAACTGTCGACCCGAAGCGAACGCTCTTGTCTGAGAAGTACCAGGGCACGATGGCACAGCGTCTGACGGTGCCCAGGGGCAATCTGATCATCAAGCCGCCGGAGCTGAGCTTCGAGCAGGCGGCGTGCCTGCCGACCGCCTGGCTGACCGCCTACCGGATGCTGTTCACGCGCGCTCAGCTGACACCCGGCACGACCGTGCTCGTCCAGGGCGCGACCGGCGGCGTCGCGACCGCGCTGACGGTGATCGCGAGCGCCGCAGGAATTCGCGTCTGGGTCACCAGCCGCTCGGAGGAGAAGCGAGCGCGGGCGCTCCAACTCGGCGCCAGCGCCGCGTTCGAGGCCGGCGCGCGGCTGCCCGAGCGGGTCGATGCGGTGATGGAGACGACCGGGCAGGCGACCTGGGCACATTCGCTCAGGGCCTGCAAGCCCGGCGGCTCGATCGTCGTCTCAGGGGCGACGACAGGCGATGCACCGCCCGCCGAGCTCACCCGCGTGTTCTTCCATCAGCTGTCGATCCTCGGCTCGGCGATGGGCACCCGGGAGGAGTTCGGACGCCTCGCTCGCTTCTGCGTCGACAAGCAGATCCGGCCCGTGATCGACCGGACCCTGCCGCTCACCGACGCTCGCGAGGGCTTCCAGGCGATGCTCGACGGCAACGTCTTCGGCAAGATCGTCTTCACCGCCTGACGGCCCCGGCCGAGCCTTCCCCTCGAGACGCGGGCTGGGGCGATCCGGGCGGCGGTTCGGCCCGAGGTTGCGTGTCTGAGCGCGCGAGTCGATTCGCCAGGCGTTGATTCGCGCGCTCGAGCATGGGATTCGCTGCTTCGCCGCTTGACACGGCTAACAGTGTTAGCTAGATTCGCTAACACTGTTAGCCGACGTTTGAGGGGAAGGCCATGACCAGCATCCATACGAGCGCGAATCCAACCGCAGAGACCAGCGAGCCGAACTCGGCTCCGGGAACGGCATATCTCACTCGCCCCGAAGGACGTATCGGCTATGACGTGTCCGGAACCGGGCCGCTTCTGCTGCTGGTGCCCGGGATGGGCGATCTGCGCGGCAGCTACCGTTTCCTCGCCCCCGCGCTGCGAGCGGCGGGCTATCGCGTCGCCTGCACCGATCTGCGCGGGCACGGCGACAGCGACGCGAGCTTCAGCGCATACGGCGATCGCGAGACCGCCGGGGACACGATCGCGCTGATCGAGGCGCTCGGCGAACCGGCCGTCGTGATCGGCAACTCGATGGGCGCCGGGGCCGCAACGCTCGTTGCTGCAGAGCGGTCCGAGCTGGTCCGCGGTCTTGTCCTGATCGGCCCGTTCGTGCGCAACGGCACCGTGACTGCCGTGCAGCATCTGATGCTGAGGCTGGCGATGGCCCGGCCATGGGCGGCCGCGTCGTGGAAGGCTTACCTCCCCAAGCTCTACGCGGGGCGCAAGCCCGAAGATTTCGCCGCGTACCGTGACCTGGTCGCGGCGAGCCTTCGCCGCCCTGGGTATGCGAAGGCGTTCTCGCTCACCACCCGCACCGACCACACTGCGGCCGAAAAGCGCCTCGGCGATGTCTCAACCCCCACCTTGGTCCTGATGGGTGAGCAGGATCCCGACTTCCCCGATCCCTCATCCGAGGCAGAGTGGATCGCCGAGACCCTCGGCGGCGTCGCCGTGATCGTGCCCGAAGCGGGCCACTATCCCCAATCCCAACAACCCGGGATCACCGCGGACGCGGTTCTGCAGTTCCTGCAGACGATCACACACCAACCGCGCGCTTGGTTTCCGACTACGGAGCAGTGATGGCTTCCAGCGCCCCTGACCGGCTCACCCCCCGCGCGCGAGAAATCGTCAATGCCGCACGAGAGCTTCTCGAACACGACGGCATCGAGGCGCTCTCGATGCGTCGCGTCGCTCAGTCGCTCGGTATCCGCGCCCCCTCGATCTATAAACACCTACCCGACAAGGACGCGCTCGAGGCCGCGATCATCTCCGCCGCGTTTGAGGAACAGGCGGCGATCTTCGAAGCCGCGATCGAGGACTCAGACGACCCCCTCACGGCGATCGCCCGCGCCTACAGGGCGTACGCCCGCGAGCATCCGCACCTCTACCGCCTGATGACCGAGCGAGCACTCAACCGCGAACTCCTCGACCCCGGCAGCGAGCAGCGCGCCGCCCGGCCGATCTACCAGGCGACCGGCGGCAACCTTGACATCGCCCGCGCCGCCTGGGCGTTCGCGCACGGAATGACGATCCTTGAGCTCAACGATCGCTTTCCTGGCGACGCGGACCTAGACGCCGCCTGGGAACAGGGAATCGCCGCCTTCCGCAGCGTATAGCTCTGCCTACGCGGTGCGGCGACTTCGGCCTGTCCACCGCGACCCCCGGTGGACAGGCCGGTCAGGCGATGGCGTCTATCGTCTGCGACGAACTACGAGGTACAGCGTGCTGCCGCTGAGCAACAGAAGCAGGAACCCGGTGCCGAGCGCGGCGATCGCGATTGTTTGCAGGTTCGGCAGGCTCGCGCCGATGCTGAGTTGGCTGCTGACGTCGCGGGTACCGATCGAGCTCGCCCCGCCCCAGAAACCGAGGAGGCCTCCGCCCAGGAACATGCCGGCGATCAGGTACTGCGGGATTCCGGCGAGCCACGATCCAAGGGCGATCGCGTCGGGAACGACCGATCTCAGTGCAGGAACTGGAGCGAGTTCGCCGCAGGCCCGCTGCCTGCGTCATTGACGAAGTAGATGCCGCCGGCGCCGGGCGCGATCGCGAGGCCGAACAGGTCACCTGCCCCATCCGCGACGAGCATCCTTGACGCGATCTGGGCTCCATGCCGGGTCGTCTCGACGATCCGGCCGTCGCCACCGTTGGCGGTCACGATGTCGCCATTGGGGGCGATCGCCAGACCCAGCGGGTCGTTGAGGTCGCCTCCTGAGGTGACCGTCACGCCGCCGCCGGTCAGAACGCTCGTTCTGCGCAGCGCCGCCGGGATCGCGGCGATCCGGTTGCTGAGCGAGTCGGCCACGTACAGGACTCCACCGGCACCGAGTCCGACGCCCGTGGGTCCGATCACGAGCGCGTTCGGATCGGTGGTCTCCGGAAAGCCGTTCGCGATGATCCGTTCCGAGACGACCCGCGGCGCGTGCCCCGGATCGATCCGCAGGTCGATCCGCGCGATCGTGCCGTCGTTCACGTGCTTTCCATTCGCCGCCACCGTGTGATTCAGCACGTTGCTGACGAACAGCACCACGTGCCGGCCGTGATCGTCCGCGGTCATGTCCCACGGACCGTCGATGTCGGCGCCGGTGAGCGTCTCGACAACGGCCCCGCGCGGGTTCAGGATCGTCAGGGCGCCCGGCTGCGCAGCACTTGAGCTGCCGCCGGGGGCCGGCAGGCTCCCGACGATCACATACCCGCTGCGGAGGGCTACCAGCGCAGTCGTGAGGCCGACCGCCGGCGAGGCTGTCGGCTGCGGGACCACGGCGAACACCCGTTGATGTCCGGCGGGTGAGACCTCGACGATGCTCGAACCCGTTCCCTGCTGGTTCTTGGCGTTGTTGAAGTTCGAGACGAGCACGTCACCGCGCACGAGCCTGCCTGTGCTCCACGGAACGACCGCGACTCCGTACGGGTTCTCGTCGCCGATCGCGGCACCGCTCGATGGGACCGCGCTCGCGAGCGTTGAGATCGTCTCGAAGCGGTTGATGAACGACTGCCTGGCCGACGCGATCGCCGGCGCGAACGTCGCCACGGAACCCAGGACGGCTGCGGCCAGCCAGATACGGCGAATCGCTGAGGACATGCGCACTCCTTCGGTTGGTTGACCGATAGGACGCACAATCGCCGCTCGACCTTCCCGCGGCCCGTGACCCTCGGAGCATCTCACGATATTGTTCGCATGGTGAGGCTGGCTCCGGGGATCTTGGCTCTCGTCGCTGCCCTGTCCGTTGTCGGTACCTCGGCGTGGGCGGCGACAGGCACGCTGACGGGCAGCGTCAGCGGCGTACCCGCGGGTAGCTCGACGGAGGGCGTCGAGGCCGTCAACAATCGGGGTGAGATCGGGGCGGTCGGAACGCTCAACGCCTCCGGCACATACTCGTTGAAAGTCCCCGCGGGTACGTGGGTGACCGCCGCGGACGCGCTGTCGGCGGGTAAGTCGCTGTCCGCTCTGGCGGCGCCGGTTGTGGTGCGCGCCGGACATCGGTCACACGCGCATGGAACGCGCGTCAAGCCACAGGTCAGCGCCGCGCGGGCCGGTGCCCTGCCACGGGGCGCCGTCGTCACGATGACGCCGATCACAATGCTCGATCTCCGCACCGCCTTCGTCAACCACCCTGATTACACGGCCACCGTCCTCAACGACCTGTTCAGGCTCTGTTCGGCCCGGGGCATCATCTTCGCGGACACCTCCGCCGCGTTCCAGAAGTTCGCCAGGCAGGAGTCCGCGCTGTCCCTCAGCGGACGGCTCTCGGTGCCGTTCGATTACCACCCGATCAAGCCCCAGTACAAGGTCGTCACGTTTCAGGGGTTCATCGACCCTGGTTCCGTCGGCATCGGGCTGGCCGTCGAGCGGCTTGACGGCGACCCGGTCGCCATGAACGGCATCGATGGCACAACCGTGAACCTGCCCGACGGCGCGATTCCAACCGACCAGGATGTGGTGGATGTGTTCCACCAGGCGGACGCCAGCTTGGCCGCGCCGATGTGCGGCGCCTGACTGACGCCGTCGATTTCCGGGCTCCCCGTTCGTCTTTAAGCTCCACAGGATCCCACCGGGTCGATTCGACCCACGACCTCAGGAGCGTCCATGACCGACTCTTCCACCCAGGGAATCAAGATCGTTCTGCATCCGGTCTCCGACCCGATCGCGGCCAAGGCGGTGTACACGGCCCTGCTCGGCATCCCACCGCAGCACGAGGCGCCCTACTACGTTGGCTTCGAAACCGAAGGTCAGCACATCGGACTGGTGCCGGACGGCGCTGCACAGGGCATGACCTCGCCGGTGGCCTACTGGCAGGTGGCGGACATCGAGGCGAAGCTGGCCGAGGTGACGGCCGCCGGTGCCACCGTGAAGGATCCTCCGCGCGATGTCGGCGGTCGCCTGGTGGCCACCTTCACCGACCTCGATGGCAACGTCCTCGGGCTGATGCAGGACCGGTGAGTGCGGACGGGTCTGCACAGGCAACGGGTGGCGTGATGCTCGAAGCTGATCCCACGATCACGGACACGCCGTCGGCCGCGACGGAGCTTGCCGACAGCCACGACCTGATCCGCGTGCACGGCGCGCGGGTCAACAACCTCAGGGATATCAGCGTCGAGATCCCGAAGCGCCGCCTGACGGTGTTCACCGGCGTCTCCGGTTCGGGCAAGAGCTCGCTGGTGTTCGGCACGATCGCCGCGGAGTCCCAGCGGCTGATCAACGAGACCTACAGCGCCTTTGTGCAGGGTTTCATGCCGACACTGGCGAGGCCCGCCGTCGACGTGCTCGAGGGGCTGACGACCGCGATCATCGTCGACCAGCAGCGGATCGGTGCCGACACCCGCTCCACGGTCGGCACTGCCACCGACGCCAACGCGATGCTGCGGATCCTGTTCAGTCGGCTCGGGCGGCCGCAGATCGGCCCGCCCAACGCATTCTCGTTCAACGTCCCCTCGGTCCGCGCGAGCGGTGCGATCACGGTGCAGCGCGGTGCCGGCAGGACCGTCAGCCGGAGCTTCACCCGCACCGGCGGCATGTGCCCGCGCTGCGAGGGCCGGGGGGCGGTGTCCGATATCGATCTCACCGAACTGTTCGACGCCTCCAAGTCGCTCACCGAGGGCGCGATCACGATCCCCGGCTACAAGGCGGGCGGCTGGAACTACCGGCTCTACAGCGCGTCGGGCTTCTTCGACCCGAACAAGCCGATCCGCGATTACACCAAGACCGAGCTGCACGACTTCCTCCGCCGCGAGCCGGTCAGGATGAAGATCGCGGGCATCAACATGACCTATGAGGGGCTGATCCCGCGGGTCGAGAAGTCGCTCCTCTCCAAGGACAGGGATGCGATGCAGCCGCACGTCCGAGCGTTCGTGGACCGGGCGGTGACGTTCACCGCCTGCCCCGAGTGCGGTGGCACCCGGCTCGCCGAGGCGGCCCGGTCCTCGCGGATCGACGGGCTCAACATCGCCGATGTGTGCGCGATGCAGATCAGCGACCTGGCCGAATGGATCCGCGGCCTCGACGAGCCGTCGGTGGCGCCGCTGCTGGCCGCGCTGCAACAGACCCTCGACTCGTTCGCCGAGATCGGGCTGGGTTATCTCTCGCTCGACCGGCCGCCGGCAACACTGTCGGGCGGGGAGGCGCAGCGCGTCAAGATGATCCGCCATCTCGGCTCCTCACTGACCGATGTCACCTACGTCTTCGACGAGCCCACCACGGGCCTGCACCCCCACGACATCCAGCGAATCAACGAACTGTTGCTGGCGCTGCGTGACAAGGGCAACACGGTGCTCGTCGTGGAGCACAAGCCATGGTCGGCGATTGCGATCGCCGACCACGTCGTCGACCTCGGCCCGGGCGCCGGTACGGCGGGCGGGACGGTCTGCTTCGAGGGCACCGTCGACGGGCTGAGGGCCAGCGGAACCCTCACCGGGCGCCACCTCGACGACCGTACCGAGCTGAAGGAGACCGTGCGGACGCCCGCCGGCAGCTTGGAGATTCGCGGCGCGACGACGCACAACCTGCGCGATCTCGATGTCGACATCCCGCTCGGGGTGCTGGTCGTCATCACCGGCGTCGCCGGCTCCGGCAAGAGCTCGCTCGTGCACGGGTCGATTCCGGCCGGTGCAGCCGTCGTCTCGATCGATCAGGGCGCGATTCGCGGCTCCCGGCGCAGCAACCCGGCCACGTATACCGGGCTGCTCGAGCCGATCCGCAAGGCGTTCGCGAAGGCCAACGGCGTCAAGCCGGCGCTGTTCAGCGCCAACTCCGATGGCGCCTGTCCCAACTGCAACGGCACCGGTGTGATCTACACCGACCTGGCGATGATGGCCGCTGTCGCCACGACCTGCGAGGAGTGCGAGGGAAAGCGGTTCGAGGCTTCGGTGCTTGACCACCACCTCGCCGGCCGCGACATCAGCGAGGTGCTGGCGATGTCGGTGACCGAGGCCGAGGAGTTCTTCGGCACCGGTGAGGCGCGGACACCAGCCGCGCACACGATCCTCGACCGGCTCGCCGATGTCGGGCTGGGCTACCTAAGCCTCGGCCAGCCGCTCACCACGCTCTCCGGCGGCGAGCGGCAGCGGCTCAAGCTGGCCACCCGGATGGCCGAGAAGGGCGATGTCTATGTCCTCGACGAGCCGACCAACGGCCTCCACCTCGCCGACGTCGAGCAGCTGCTCGGCCTGCTTGACCGGCTCGTCGACTCAGGCAAATCGGTGATCGTGATCGAGCACCACCAGGCGGTCATGGCGCACGCGGATTGGATCATCGACCTCGGCCCCGGGGCCGGCCATGACGGTGGCCGGATCGTCTTCGAGGGCACACCCGCGGAACTGGTCGCCGCCCGCTCGACCCTCACCGGCGAGCACCTCGCGGCCTACGTCCAAGCTGATCGGCTGACGCGAGGCTGACGCGAGGGGGCGCGACGCCACGTGACGGGCCTGCCGCGGGCCGGGTGGCGGTCAGCCCGAGACCCGGGCCGGGGCGTCTGGGTTCGGTTTGTGGGCCACGAACATGATCGCGTGATCAACGCTGATCGTGATCTGTTCATAGCCAAGCGTCTGCAGGCGCGTCAGCAGGGCAGCGGGCTCGACCGGGTTGTAGACATCTCCCTCGTGAAACTCGTGCAACTCGGCGCTCGCCAGGCTGTCCGATCCGATCAGCACCCCCCCGGGCCGAAGCACGCGAAGCAACTCCGCTAGCAGCTGATTCTGCAGGGCGGCGGTCGGCAGGTGGTGCAACATCGTGAAGGAGCCGGCCGAGTCGAACGAGTCATCTGCGAACGCCAGCGCCGTGGCGTCCTGGTTGACCACCTCGACGTTCGTCCCCGCGAAGCGCTTGGCGAGCGCCTCGGCAGCTTCTGGCTCAAGCTCGACAGCCACCAAGCGGCGAACTCGGTGGCGCAGCCAGTCGGTGCTCGCCCCCGGACCAGGGCCGACCTCGATCAGCTCCTGACCCAGCTCGCGGTCGCCGGCCACCGCGGGCAGAATCTCTGAGTGCAGGTATTCGGCCCACTCAGGGCTTGGACACAGTTTTCTGTGGTTCTCGTTCATGGCCGTGACGCTACCCCAGCGGCTTCAGCGGGACCACACCCGGTCGTACTTCCGCACCGCGTGAGCTCACTCCGAGCGAATGCGATCGGTCAGCCGCCGAGTGGCGAGGGGGGAATCCGGGTCTCGCCCTGCACCGCCGGGATCAGCATCGCCAGCTCGTCGAGATAGCACCATGACCACTCCTCGCCCGGCTCCAACGAGCGGATCAGCGGGTGTCCGCTGGAACGGCTGTGCGCCGTCGCATGACGGCCGGGCGAGCTGTCACAGCAGCCGACATAACCGCACTCCAGGCAGATCCGTAGATGCAGCCATTTGCCGCCAGTCGCCAGACACTCCTCGCAACCGGCGACCGACTCCGGGAGTTGGGTGATCAGGACGTGGTCAAGGTGTGTACAGACGGCCACGGTTTGAGACCTCCCCGATGCGCGTGTTGTCTAAAGACCAAGACCGCCGAGGACCGCGAACGGGTTCGGCGGCATACCTGAGGTTACCGCCGGAAGCGTACCCTCGACGGTGATCGTGCAGCCTTCGGGCAACTCGGCCTTGATCCGCTCAGCGAGCGCGCGTGCGCTGTCTTCGTCCAGCGCCCCGAGCAGCAGGTAGCGCCAGCGCCGCACGCTCTGCACTCCCTCGGCCTCAAGCTTGTCGGCGAGCGTGTTCGTGTCGTGATGCGAATGGCACTCGACACGCACCTCCCACTCTGGATAACCCTCGGTCACCTCGTCCGCGTGCTCGCTCTCGACCTGCTCCTCTCGCTCGGCCTCGACCTCGTCCGGCGCGCCAGGGAGCGGCTTGTCGGGGTCCTCCCACGCCTCCGCGACGGGGTGCCAGCGCTCCAGATGCTCCTCGTCGATCCGCAAGCCATGCTCGGCGCACAACGCGTGGATCGTCTCCGCCGCATGCTCCGCCTGCTCCCGAGATCCGGCGTACGCCAGCAGCCTGTTGTCGTCGGCTGAGACGATCACCCGATCGGAGAAGGCGTCGTCGAGCGCGTGCTCAACGCCGCCGCCGCGCAGATAGCCCGTCAGCTCGATCGCAGTCGACTCGTCGGCCAGCTCCAGGCGCAGTCGCCAGTCATCGCTCATTGCCCTCAGCCTATTGGATCAGGAACGCTCGGGCCCGCTCGGCTGCCCTGCCCCCGCCACCGACCGCAACTCAACACGACGCCGATGACGCGGCGACCGTCTCCGGCTCGATCGTGGGAGTCTGGCTCTGTGACCCTGCCGGCCCGCCTGCCGGCCCGCTGCCGTGGTAGACGAGCCACCAGAGCTGGCCGACGATCTCAACGACCGGCGAAGCCTGCTCGGCGCGCTGCAGCCCGACTGGCACCGAGCGCACCCGACACCAGGCGCCCGCGCCGGGGCGCAGCAGCTCCCAGTGCGAGAGCTCGCCGGTGAGCAGCAGCGAGCCGTCGCCGAGCACGACGATCCCCCCGGGAGCCGGCCCGACACCGTCCACGCCCGGCAGCGACGGCTGACCCCTGCCGGTCGGCAGCGACGGCAGGCTGACGTCATTCCATGTGACGCCGCGATCGCGGGACTGGGTCAGCGCATACGGCGAGAGCGAGTTGACGAGCAGCTCGCTGCCGCCCGCGGTCCAGTACAGCTCGAGGTCGCCGCATGGCTGCACCTGCTCGGGCAGTGCCGGGGGCTGTGACCAGCGAGCGCCGCCGTCGGCCGAGCGCAGCAGCAGCTGCGTCGAGAGCCCCATCGCGCAGTTACCGGCCAGGAACGGTCCGAGCGTCACGCAGGGTCCCGCCGCCGGACAACCGAGACCGCCGGGCTGCCACGTACCACCGCCGTCGGCACTGGTCTCGCTCAGCGGTTCGGCAGCGTTGATCAACGGGAATCCGCCGCCCTTGCCGTGCTCGATCCTGCTGGCCGCGAACACCGCCTGCAACGCTCCGGTTGACTCGTAACGGAACCCGCCGAAGCTCTCCGGGCTCGCGCCGGGCGGTACCGGTAGCTGCGTCCAGCTGGCGCCGTCGTCGGAGGTGATCAGTGCCACGTAGTAGACGGGCGGAGCGCCGTAGCGCGCCAGACCGACGCTGAACGCCGCTGCGACCGTCGGCACCGCGGCCGCCGGCCTGCGAGGAGTTGCCGGCCGGCGCGACCGCGGCGCACTGTGGAGCTGAGCTGCCGAGGAGCGAGAAGCCCATCCGCTTCAGCACCGCCGCCGCGCCGGACGTCGAGAAGCTCGACCGCACCCCCGCCTGCGAGAGCCCGATCGTTCCGGTGCCGCACCACGCCACCGTGCCCGTGTCGGCCGGGTCGGCGGCGATCTGCGAGACGCCGCCGGTGGTCTGTGAGACCGGCGCGACCCCGTTGAGGTCCCTGAAGCTCGGCGGTCTCAGGACATCCAGCGCGCCGTGTCCAAACGTCACCTCGGTGACCCCGCCGGCCTTGGGGCTTCTGATGAAGTGCACCTCAGAGCCGCGCGGAGCGCCCCTGTTCAGCTCGAACTGGAACACGAACGGCTGATCGGAACCGATCACCGACTCGAGCGGCGCGTACCCGCCGACGCTCACCAGGCCACCGGGCAGCGCCGCCCCAGGTGTGACCGTCAGCTGGGCGCAGGAGGCGGCGCTACGACACCAGGCGGGCGCCGAGGAGACGCGCAGGGCGAAGACCGCGCTCCCCTCAGAGGCGCCGAGCCCACATCCCCTGCTCTGGACAACGCACTCCACGCCGATCGGGTAACCACCCGAGCTCAGCGGCGCGACCCGCACCGGGTCGCCCTCGATCCAGGGGGCGCCGGGAACGACCAGCCTGGCATGGAACGTCGTCGCGGAGGTCCACGTGGTCTGAACTCCGTCGTACTGAAGGCCGTCGTCGCATCCGTCCCAGCAGAAATTCAGGTAACCGGAGCGGTGCGCGACGCGAGAGCCCAGTCGGCCGGTGATCCTGACCGTCGTCCCCGGCGGCCCAGACGACGGCGACAGGGCGAGGGTGACCGCCGGCTCGTGTACGGCGACGAGAGCGCCGCCGCCCTTGAGCTTGGCCTGCAGTCCCCTGAGCTTCGCCTCCACTGCTCCCAGCTCATCGCCGGAGAGCGGGCCTGAGCGCTGCTGCACGTCCTGGTCGACGACCACCGTGTAGCGGCCAGAGGCGACCGCGCCGACACGCAGGCAGCCGGAGATGCGGCCGCTGATCGACTGGTTGACGCCGCCTTCAGTCGCCGAGCAGGTGTTCGGACGAACCGCTGACTCCCGCGCGCTGGTGCCCGTCGCGGTTGACCCGCCGCCAGACCCGGTCGACGCGCCGGCCGGCAGCGACACCACAAGCGACATCACAAGCGCCACCAGCGCCGCCGCGATCGCCAATGCGCCTCCGATCAGGGCCGCCCTGATGTTCATGGGATCGGCACGTAGTGGTAGCTGGCACCGGCGTTGATCGTGTAGTAGAGCCGCTCCCGGGCGCCTGAGTCGAACGAGCCGAGCGCGACTCCGTGCGTGGCGTCGGTGAAGCCGAGGTACTGCCACCAGGTCACCCCGCGCGGACCCGATGCGCGGAGGTATCGAGCGCCGCCGTCGGTGGTCCGGTAGAGCTGCTGGTAGCCGACCACGGCGGTGCTCGACGACGCCGCCGCGAACGCCGCCGAGTTGGGCTGCTCGGGCAGCCGCGCGTGATCAGCTCCGACCGCGGTCTCGAATCGCCTGCCATCGTCAGTCGAGCGCCACACGCCGCTGAGCATCCCGGTCGCACAGTGCGCCCAAACCACGCCTGCCAACTGCTCCTGGAAGTCGCAGGCGACGTTCGGCGGAGGCGTCGAGGCCGCAAAGCTCGCGCCTTCGTCGTGCGAGACCATCAGCCTGGAGCCACCATCGCCGCGCTGCGATTCGAGCAGCACATCCGAGCCGTGCGCCCACAGGCCCGAGAAGGCATCGCCCGCCGGTGTCAGCACGACCCAATCATCGGTATCGACCGGCGCGCGGAGCAGGCGACCGTCCGCCCCGCCACGATCCCGGACGATTGCGTAGGCGAAGCCGTCGCCGAACGCCATGTCGGTAACCGATCCACCGACATCGAGGCGATGCCAGCTGGCGGCGCCGTCGTGCGTCACCCACAGCTGCGGACCGTAGGCGAAGCCGTCGAACGGGTCGGCGAAGCGAAGCTCGTCGACCTTGGTGCTGCGAGGCGCCGGCAGCCCGACGAAGGTCCGCCCACCGTCGACGGTGTGAACGATCGAGGTGCAGGGCGGGCTGGAGCATGGGGCGCTGCCGAGCAGCCACCAACTGAATTCGCTGATCGCGGTGAACGACTCGGGCTGGAAGCCGGACGGCGCTGTTCCCGCCGCTGCCGGAGTCGCTGCGCGCTGTGAGCGCCGTCGCCGCGACCCCGCGCGCGCACCCGCAGCTGCCCCGCCGCGCGACGGTCCACGTGCGGGTTTCCCGCTGGGACGCGCCGCTGAGGACCCAGCCGCCTGCCGCGCCGGCTGCGATCTACCTGAGGGTTGGCCGCCGACGACGTGCAGAGTGCTCAGCACGATCGCAGCGATCACCACGGCGGCCAGCACCGGACCGGCGAGCGCCAGCGCGCCAAGACCGGGCCTGGAGCCCGACCGGTCGTCGCGAACGCTGAGCGCGGCGTGGAGCCGGCTTCGCCAGCTGCGATGCGCGCCCCGCTCGGTCAGCGCTCTCAGCTGCGCCTCGACGCCGTCCAGGTAATCCGTCTGGAAGCCGCTCACCGGTCCCCCATCCGTTCCCGCAGCCGTGCCAGCCCGCGGCTGACCCGCTTCCTGACGACCATCTCCGAGCACCCCAGCTCCGCAGCGATCTCACCGTACGGACGCTCGTCGATCACACGGGCGCGCACCGCCCGACGCTCCTCCTCCGGCAACTGCGCGAACAGCTGACCGGCCGGGCCGCCGGCGCTGTCGGCGATCGCCTCGATCGCCTCGAGGTCGTGATCCTCCAGAGCCAGCGCCTCAAAGCCAAGCGCCCGCCGCGCACGCACCTCGACGCTACCACGCCGGAAGCTCATCCGCAGCTTGTTGCGAGCGATCCCGATCACCCACGGCATCGCCGACGCCCCATCGGCACGGTACCGAGCGGCGCCGATCAGCACCGCCGCGAACACCTCGGCGGTGAGGTCCGCCGCCAATTCGCGGTCACGCGTCTCACGGATCAGATACGCCAGCACGGCAGGAACGTACCGGCGGTAGAAGACCGAGAACGCCGCGCCGTCACCTGCCGCGATCGCACGGAGAAGCTCCGCGTCGGACCATCGCAGCCGATCAACCTCAGTGGTCTTCATCTGCGGCTCTATTGCGTGAGCGTAGGGATCTGTGACACGCCGATCTCGCCGTCAGGCTCGCCGGTCACCACGATCAGCCCGCCCGCCGGCGACGAGCACCATGTTGCGCTCCTGCTTGGCGGTGAGCAGCGCGTTGTCGGCCAGGCGGTAGAGCTCGACCACGTCTAGCTTGTCGCTGGCGGCACAGATCCCTCCGGAGATCGTCACGCTCGGCGCGAGCTCGAACCTGGCCGCCGCGACCGCCGCCAGGCATCGCCTGACCGCGGCCAGCGCGCCGTCGACATCTGCGTCGGGCAGGATCCAGGCGAACTCCTCGCCGCCGACCCGCGCGATCAGCTCATCGCCCCGCACCTGGTCTCGCAGGATCTCGGCGACGCTCGCGAGCACGGTGTCGCCGACGGGGTGCCCGAGCGTGTCGTTGATCTGTTTGAAGTGGTCGATGTCAAGCAGCGCCAGGCACAGCGAGCGGCCGTGGCGTCTGGCGCGGGCGAGCTCAGCGACGATCCGCTCATCGAAGGTCCGCCGGTTCGGCAACCCCGTCAGCGAGTCGTGTGTCGCGAGCCGCTGCAGGCGCGCCTCGTACTGCTTGCGCTCGGTGACATCCTGGACGGCGCCGAACAGGTGCGTCACGCGGCCACTGGGGTCGCTGCGCGGGTTGCGCAGCGCGTGCACATGACGGACCTCCCCGTCCGGGCGGACGATCCGGTACTCCGATTGTCGCGATTCACCCCGCGCCGCGGCGCGCAGCCCCCTGGCAACCTCGTCCCGGTCGTCCTCGTGGACCAATTCCAGGAACTCTCGGGTGTTGGGCGAGAATCCCTGGGGCTGACCGAGGATCCGGCACAGCTCAGCGCTCATGATCGCCCGGGGTTGTGAGAGCGACCGCTCCCAGGAACCCACATGCGCCAGCGCCTGGGCGTCGTAGAGCTGGCGTTCGCTGTTCACCAGCAGCTGTTGCGCGCGGGTCTCCGCGGTGATGTCCCGCGCCACCCCCGAGATGCCGAGCAGCGAGCCGTCGGGCGCGACGATCGGGGCGAGCGTCAGCGCGACCTCGATCACCGACCCGTCCTTGCACACACGGCTCGTTTGCACTGTTTGCGGGCCGCCGCCGTCGATCGTCTTGCGCACCAGCTGATCAGATTCGCCGTCCCGGTCGGTTGGCACGAGGAAGTCGGCCGATCGGCCGATCGCCTCCTCCGCGGTGTATCCATACATCCGGCGCGCACCGTCATTCCATTGCGTGATCAGCCCCTCCGGCGAGCGCACGATGATCGCATCGGCACTCTCCTGCACGATCGTCGCGAACAGTCGCAGCTGCTCCTCTGCCCGCAGCCGTTCGGTGATGTCGCGCCCGACCGCGAACGCCCCGGCGACCGACCCGTCATCGAGACGGTATGGCGCGATCTCGAACAGATAGGTGCGACCGCCGACCGCCGGCGACTCGATCGAGCCGGCCTCGCCGGCGAGCGCTCGCTCGATCATCGGCACGATCACCTCGGCCTGCTCCGGGGGGAGCAGCTCGGTCACCGGCTCCCCGATGAATCGCTGCGGGTCGATCGAGAGAGCGGCCAGGAGCCGACCCTGCAGCATGACGCAGCGAAGCTCGGCGTCGAACAGCACCATCAGCGCGTCGGGAAGGCTCGCGAGCAGCAGTCGCTGGCGCTCGGCGAGCGCCCACCGCTGCTCCTGCGCCTCGCGTTCAGCGGTCACGTCGTGCGTCGTCCCCGCGAGGCGAGCCGGCCTCCCCGTTCCCGGGTCCTGCTGCAGGTAGCGCCCTCGCACAACCAGCACGCGCATCCCCAGCTTCGGGTGCATCACCCGATACTCGTCGGTGAACGACTCGCCGGAGGCCATGTGCTCACGCAGGCCGGCGATGACGCCCGAGCGGTCGTCGGGGTGGACCCAGCCGAGCAGCTCATCGAGCGCCGGCACCGCCTCCCCAGGATCCACGCCGTAGAGCTCGAACTGCTCCTGAGACCAGCGCTGCACGCCGGTCTCGAGGTCGAGTTCCCAGCTGCCGATCCGAGCCGCTCGCTGGGACTCGGCCAGCAGCGAGCGCTCTCGCGCAAGCTCCAGTTCGACCGCCCGCGCCTGCGTGATGTCCTCGACATGCAGGACCAGGTGCTGCGGCTCGCCTGCGGGGTCGCAGATCGCCGCCGAGGTCACCCGGATCCAGATCTCGCCTCCGTCCTTGCGCAGATAACGGTGGTCTTCGCCTCTGCCGGGCCGGCGTGTTGGCTCGGCACCCGGTGAGCGGTCGTCAGGCCGAGCCAGATCCGCGAATGCCGTCCCGAGGAGATCCTGCTCTTCGTAGCCGAGCATCTCGCAAAGCGCGCGGTTCACCTGCAGGCAGCGGCCCGCGCAGGACACGACCGCGATCCCCGTCGGCGACTCGTCGAACAGGCGCCGGAAGTCGATCCCGGTGACCACGTCGAGATCATGGCCTGAACGACTCATCCGACCATTATCGTCAAGCGGTGGCGAACTGCGGTGGAGCTCGATACTGGAGCACCCCGAGACGACGTGAGAACACCGCGACAGCGACAGACAAGTGCTGCACATCCACCGAGCGCAAAGAGCCGACGTCCTCGCCGACGAGCTGGCCGCGATCCTGCTTGAGCCGGCCGGCGACCCGTTCGCCGCCGAGGTCGTATCGGTGCCGACCCGCGGAATGGAACGCTGGCTGGCACAACGGCTGTCCGGCCGGCTCGGCGTCACCCCCGGTGGCGCCGACGGCGTCTGCGCCAACATCGAGTTTCCGTTCCCCGGTCGCATCATCTCGGCAGCGGTCACGGCGGCGTCCGGCGAGGATCCGAGCACCGATCCGTGGCGGGCCGAGCACGTTGTCTGGCCGCTGCTCGAGGTTGTCGACGGTTGCCTGCTCGAGCCGTGGCTGGCGCCGCTCGCCGACCACCTCAGGGGTGGCTCAGGCAACACGGCACCGTTGCGCGAACGCCGGTTCGCACGCGTTCGCCAGCTTGCTGACCTCTACGACCACTACGGCGTCTGGCGTCCGGCGATGCTCCGGTGCTGGGCGCAGGGAGAGGATCGCGACGGCGACGGTCGCGCGCTGGGGCCTGCGACTGCCTGGCAGGCCGAGCTCTGGCGACGGTTGCGGGGCGCGATCGGCACGCCCAGCCTCGCCGAGCGCCTGGGCCCCGCATGCCGGTCTCTGGTTGAGCACCCCGGGCGCTCAGCGCTGCCGGCGCGGTTCTCGCTGTTCGGGCTGACGCGCCTGCCTCCGAGCCAACTGGAGGTCCTCTGCGCGCTCGCGCACGCCCGCGATATGCATCTGTTCGTGCTTCACCCCTCCCCGGCGCTGTGGGAGCGCGTCGCCGCGCACAGCGGCGGCCGGCCACGGCTCGGCTCACGCAGCCTTGACACGACGGCGCTGCTCGCCGCCAACCGACTGCTTGCCTCGTGGGGCCAGGACTCACGCGAGCTGCAGCTCGTGCTGAGCGCCGGCGCGCCCGATCGCGCCGACCACGTCCGGCCGCTGCCGGATCGACCGAAGCCGACGCTGCTGGCGGCAATCCAGGCTGACATAGCAGCCGACCGTGCTCCTCCCGGCCCGCCGCTGCCAGGTCGCCCCGATACCCGTCTGGAGCTTCGGGAGCGCGATCGCAGCCTCCAGGTCCACGCCTGTCACGGCCGCTCACGGCAGGTGCAGACGCTGCGTGAGTCGATCCTCCACGCCCTGCAGGACGACCCGACGCTCGAGCCGCGCGACATGATCGTGATGTGCCCTGACATCGAGACGTTCGCGCCGCTGATCACAGCTACCTTCGGCGCCCCGGAGCCGCGTGAGCACGCCGAGCACACCGGTGAGGCGGCGGGTTCGGTGGAGCTCAGAGTTCGCCTCGCAGATCGCTCGCTGCGCGCCACCAACCCGGTGCTCGGCGTGCTGGCGCGCCTGCTCGACCTGGCCGAATCCCGCGTCACCGCCTCGCAGGTGCTCGACCTCGCCGATACCGAACCGGTCCGGCGCCGCTTCGCGTTCGACGACGACGAACTCGCCCGGCTGCGCGATTGGGTCGTGAGCAGCGAGATTCACTGGGGTCTCGACGAGACCGGGCGCATCCCCTACAGGCTCGGGAGCCTCGCCTACGGCACCTGGCGCGCGGGGCTGCGCCGGCTGCTGCTCGGTGTCGCGGTCAGTGAGTCAGGGCGGTCCCTGTATGAGGGCGTGCTCCCGGTCGACGACGTCGACAGCGGCGCGATCGACCTGGCGGGACGCTTCGCGGAGCTGATCGAGCGCCTCGGAACGGCGCTGGATCAGCTCCACGGGCCACACACGCTGAAACAGTGGGCGATCACGCTCGCGGCGTGCACCGATGCGCTCGCGGTGAGCAGCGACAGCGACGCCTGGCAACGTGACGAGCTGACCGCGATGCTTGACGGGATCCTGTCCGAGGCGGCCGGCGGTGCCGCCTCGGCCACCCTCGCGCTGTCAGAGCTGCGGGCGCTGCTCGGCAGGCGGCTCGCGGGGCGCCCGACGCGCGCGAACTTCAGGACCGGGGAGCTGACCGTCTGCACGCTGGTGCCGATGCGCTCGGTCCCGCACCGGGTCGTATGCCTGCTCGGGCTTGACGACGGCGCCTTTCCCCGCCGCTCGCCGCGTGACGGCGATGATCTGCTGCTCGCCGATCCGCACATCGGCGACCGCGACCCGCGCACCGAGGACCGGCAGATGCTGCTCGACGCGCTGCTCGCGGCGCGCGAGACACTGATCGTCACCTACAACGGCAACGACGAGCGGACCAACGCGGCGCTGCCGCCGGCGGTCGTCGTCGGCGAGCTGCTCGACGCCGTCGACGCGACCGCTCGCCGCGCGCACGGCAGGGCTCGTGACCAGGTCGTCACGCACCACCCGCTGCAGCCGTTCGATGCCCGCAACTTCCGCGCTGACGTGCTGGTGCCCGGCGGGCCGTGGAGTTTCGACGCGGTCGAGCTGGAGGGAGCGCGAGCGCTGAGCGCCCCGCGCTCGGACAAGCCGCCGTTTCTCGCCGCCCCGCTGCCGGAGGCCGAGCCGGCGGCGCTCTCGCTGCAGGACCTGGTCGGCTTCGCCGAGCGCCCGGTTCGCGCGTTTCTGCGTCAGCGGCTGGGGATCTCGACCAGCGAGCGAGACGACGACGTGCGCGATGAGTTGCCGGTGGTGCTCGACGCGCTGCGCCGATGGGGGGTCGGGCAGCGGCTCCTGGAAGGCGTCCTCGCCGGGATCGACGGCCGGACGGTGGCGCTCGCCGAGCTGGCGCGGGGCGCGCTGCCGCCGGGTCAGCTCGGGCGGCCCGTGCTGAGCGAGCTGTGGCCCGACGTCGAGCTGATCGCCCGTCATGCACGGGTGTTCAGCGGCGATCAGCCTCCGCGCTCGGTCGAGGCCAACGTCCAGCTGCCCGGCGGACCGTTGCTGACCGGAACCGTCTCCGGTGTTCACGCCGGCGTGCTGCTGACCGTCACCTTCTCACGGCTGAACCCTCGGCACCGGCTGGCCGCCTGGGTGCGCCTGCTGGCGCTGACGGCGGCCCATCCGCAGGAGCGGCTCGAGGCGGTCACGATCGGGCGTGCGAGCGCCGGCGATCAGCTGCCGCTGCTGATCTCCCACGTACCGATGCCCGCCGGCGACGCCGACGCGCGGCGTGATCGGGCGCTGGAGTGGCTCGGCGATCTGGTCGACCTACGCACGCGCGGGATGCGGGAGCCGCTGCCGCTGCCGTCCCGCACGGCCGCCGCCTACGCACGGGCGGCCTGGAGCGGCGCCTCGCTCCAGGACGCGCAAACCGGGGCGCGGACCGAGTGGGAATCCGGCTACCAGCATGACGGCGAGGACCGTGAGCCGGACCATCTGCTCGCGTTCGGTGCAGAGCTCACGTTCGAAGAGCTCTACTCGGCATCGCCCCGAGCGAGCGAGAGCGGACCGGGCTGGGTGCAGGATGAGCGATCGCGCCTCGGTCGTCTCGCCAGGCGACTCTGGGACCCGCTGCTCGCGCTCGAATGGTTGGAGGAGCAATGAGCGTCGGGCCGGCACCGGCGCCCGGGGAGCCGCCCCGCGTCACCGCGTTCGAGCTGACCGGGGCGCTGCCGCAGGGTGTGACGGTGCTGGAGGCGAGCGCCGGCACCGGCAAGACGTTCACGATCGCCGCACTGGCGGCGCGCTTCATCGCCGCCGGCACGCCGCTGCAGGAGCTGCTGCTGGTGACCTTCACACGGATGGCGACGGGCGAGTTGCGTGAGCGCGTTCGTGAGCGGCTGGTCGCGACCGAGCAGGAGCTCAGCCGGTCGCTGGCGGGCGCCGCGCCGGGCTGGCCCGACGAGGTGACCGCGGCCCTGGCGCAGGGTGAACCCGAGGCGGTCAAGCTCCGGCGCGACCGCCTCGCGGCCGCGATCTCCAACTTCGACGCGGCGACGATCGCCACTACGCACTCGTTCTGCCAGGAGGTGCTCGCCGAACTCGGCACGCTCGGAGACCTCGAACCGGACGTCGCCTTCTCGCAGGACATCGAGGATCTGGTCGACGAGGTGATCGACGACCTGTACGTGCGTGCCTTCCTGAACGACTCCAACCCGCCGTTCGACCGCGGCCAGGCCGCAAGGATCGCGCGGATCGCGATCGAGCACCCGACCGCCGCGATCCATCCGCTCCACCCCGAGCCCGGTGGCGTGCCCGCCCGGCGTGCGCGCCTCGCCGCGGCGGCCCGGGCTGAGCTTGAGTCGCGCAAGCGGGCGCATGCGGTGATGACCTACGACGACCTGCTCGTGCGTCTGCGCGACACGCTGCTCGGCGCCCACGGCGAGGCCGCGGTGACACGTCTGCGCTCGCGCTACAGCGTCGTGCTGATCGACGAGTTCCAGGACACCGATCCGGTCCAATGGGAGATCGTCAGCCGCGCGTTCGACGCCGGCTCGGTGGCGCTGGTGCTCGTCGCTGACCCGAAGCAGGCGATCTATGCGTTCCGGGGAGCCGACGTCCACGCCTACCTCGCCGCCGCCCGGAGCGCCGCCGCCCGCGCGACGCTCCAGACCAACCGCCGTAGCGACCAGACGCTGATCGATGCACTCGACGCGCTGTTCGCCGGCGCCAGGCTGGGTCATCCGGAGATCGCCTACCGAACGGTCCGCGCGACCGCCGCGCACCAGCGACCCCGCCTGCACCGCGCGCCCTGCGAGGCCGCGCTGCGGATCCGTGTGGTCGACCGCTCACAACCGTCGGTGTCGCTGAGCGCGGCCGGGTACGCCTCCACCCCATCGACCCGTGAGCACGTCGCCAAGGATCTCGCGGCCGACATCGTCTCGCTGCTCGACAGCCCTGCCGAGATCGAGCACCGCGACAGTGACGGCGCGACCGTCGGGATCGAGCCGGTCAGACCGCGAGATGTCGCCGTGCTCGTGCAGTCGCACCGCAACGCGCGGCTGGTGCAGAGCGAGCTGTCGCTGGCCGGGATCCCGGCCGTCGTCAACGGCGCCGGCAGCGTGCTGGCGACTGCCGCCGCGCGCGACTGGCTGAGCCTGCTGAACGCGCTCGAGCGACCGGCCTCACCGCCACGGGCGCGCGCCGCCGCGCTGACACCGTTCCTGGGGTGGGACGCGGAGCGGATCGCGTGCGCCGGCGAGGATCAGCTCGAGGAGCTCCACCGGCAGCTGCACGCCTGGGCGCGGCTGCTTCGTGCCCGCGGGGTCGCCGCCCTGGCGGAGGCGATCACGCATGGCGAGTTGCTGCCGGCGCGGCTCCTGCGTGAGCGCGGCGGCGAGCGGCGGCTGACCGACCTGGAGCACGTCGCTCAGGTTCTGCACGCAGCCGCAAGCGCCGAGCAGCTCGGTACCGCGGCGCTCGCCGGTTGGCTGCGGGAGCGGATCGCCGGGGTCGCGCGCGAGGGCGAGCGCGATGAGCTCACCAGGCGGCTCGAGTCCGACGCTGAGGCCGTTCAGGTGCTGACGATCCACCGCAGCAAGGGGCTCGAGTTCCCGATCGTCTACTGCCCATTTCTGTGGGAGCCCGGCTGGGTCCCCGACGACCGGCGTCCCGTGTTCTTCCACGACGCCGATGCCGGAGTCCGAGCGATCGACGTCGGGCTCGAGGGAGGAGACTACGAGGCACACCGTCGCCAGTCGATCGACGACGACCGCGGCGAGGACCTGCGGCTTGCATACGTCGCCCTGACCCGGGCCCGTCACCAGAGCGTGATCTGGTGGGCAGGCTCCTATCAGAGCTGCTTCTCGGCGCTCTCGCGGATCGCGTTCGACCGTGACGCCGACGGCAACATCCCCTCGCGCGGGCGCAGGGCGCCGGACGACCAGACGGCGTTCGAGCGGTTCTCCGAGATCGGTTCGCGCGCTCCCGGCACGGTCAGCGTCGAGTGGTCCAGGCTGAGCACGCCGACAAGCTGGAGCGAGGCGCCGCCCGCGCCGACGCTGCTGGCGGCCGCTCGGTTCGAGCGCAGCCTCGACCGGCGCTGGCGGCGGACCTCCTACACCGACATCACCTCCAGGGCGCACGACGCCTGGGTCTCCAGCGAGCCGGAGGCGCCGATCGCCTCCGACGAGCCGCTCTACGAACGAGCGGCCCTGGTGCTGGCGGACACCGATCAGCACGCCGAGCTGCGGGACCTGGCGCTGCCGCTGGCATCGATGCCTGCCGGCGCCCGGATCGGGAGCTTCGTGCACCGGGTGCTGCAGACCGCCGAATTCGACGCCGCCGACCTCACCGGCGAGCTCCGGGCCTGCGTGGCGGCGGCCCGTGGCCCAGGAACGGTCGAGCTCGGCGACGTGGAGCTGATCGTCGAGGGGCTGGCCGGTGCCATCTCGACGCCGCTGCTCGCCGATCCGGCGTCCGTGGCCCTGCGGCGGATCGCGCGCGCCGATCGCCTCGACGAGCTTGCCTTCGAACTGCCGCTCGCAGGCGGCGACGAAGCACGCGGCGCGGTCACGCTTGCAGCGATCGCGGCCCTGCTGCGTGAGTGGCTCGAGCCCGACGATCCGCTGGCACCGTACGCGGCGCGCCTTGAGGACCCGCTGCTGCGCGCGAGCCTGCGTGGCTACCTGACCGGCAGCATCGACCTCGTGCTGAGGCTGACCGACACCGGCCGTCCCGCCTACACGATCGTCGACTACAAGACCAACCGCCTGGCCGCGCCCGACGAGGTGCCGAACGCATGGCACTACCGCCCAGCGGCGCTGGCGGCTGAGATGCGCCGCTCCCACTACGCCCTGCAGGCGCTGCTCTACCTCGCCGCGCTGCATCGCTACCTCCGCTGGCGGGCGCCCGGCTATGACCCCGGGCGTGACCTCGGCGGGGTCCACTACCTGTTCTTGCGCGGGATGCTCGGGACCGCCACACCGGTGGCCGCGGGCGAACGGGTCGGGGTCTTCTCATGGCGACCGCCGGGCGCGATGGTCGCTGCGCTCAGCGACCTGCTTGACGGCGACGGGTGCGCAGGACCATGACCGCCACCGGCGAGGATCCCGGCTTCGCGCCGACCGAGGCGATCGACCCGTTCTCACCGCTGCTGGCGCGCGACGCGCGCTCGCCGCTGCGTGAATTCAACGAAAGCGGCGTGCTGAACGCCGCCGACGTCCACGTGGCGATGCTGCTCGGCGCCCTCGGCGCCCTCGGCGGCGTCGCCCGCGACGGCGACGTGCTGCTCGCCGCAGCCTTGGCGGTCAGGGCGCCGAGGATCGGCCACGTGTTCGTCGACCTTTCGTCGATCGCGCAGACCGCGAGCGTCGAGTCCGACGAGCAGCTGGACCTCGACGCGCTGCCGTGGCCGGAGCCAGAACGGTGGGTGAGACGCGTCGCCGAGTGTGCTGTGCTGGTCGCCTACGGTGAGGGTGCCGAGGCTGACGCGGCACTGCGACCGCTGCGCTTGATCGGCACACGGCTGTACCTCGATCGATACTGGCGGGAGGAGCGACAAGTCGCCGGTGATCTGCGCGCGCTCGACGGCGCCGCGCTCCGGCAGGTCGAGCTGCCGCTGCTGGCCGATGGGCTCGCGCGGATGTTCCGCGGTGACGGCGACCAGCTCCAGCGTGTCGCAGCCGCCTGCGCGGTGCTTCGATCACTGGCGGTCGTCGCGGGTGGTCCGGGGACCGGCAAGACGACGACGGTCGCGAGGATCATCGCGCTGCTGTATGAGCAGGCGCAAGCCGGCGGGCAGTCACTGCCGCTGGTCGCGCTGGCCGCGCCGACCGGGAAGGCGGCGGCGCGGCTGCAGGAGTCCGTCCACACCGAGGCGGCGAGGCTCGCGATCGCGCCGGAGGTGCGTGATGTCCTGCTGGCGCTGCGCGCGAGCACGCTGCACCGGCTGCTGGGATGGCGCCCGGGCAGCCACAGCCGGTTCCGGCATGATCGCGGCAACCGCCTGCCGCACGACATCGTGATCGTCGACGAGACCTCGATGGTGTCGCTGACGCTGATGGCGCGGCTGCTCGAGGCGGTGCGCGGCGACGCGCGGGTGGTGCTCGTCGGCGATCCCGAGCAGCTGACCGCGATCGAAGCCGGGGCTGTGCTTCGTGATGTCGTCGGCCCTGCCGCGGTCACGCCACGGATGAGCACCGCAACGCGCGTCGCCGTCGCACGCGCGCTCGGGACGGAGCCGACGACGCTGCCCGCGCAGGGACCGCCGGCGTTCGGCGACGGCATCGTCGTGCTGAGCCGCGTCCACCGCTACGGCCCGGCGATCGCGCGGGTCGCGGGCGCGATCCGACGCGGCGACGCCGACGACGTGCTGGCTGCGCTGCGCTCCGACGCCGAGGAGGTCGTGTGGATCGTGCCGGACGGCGCCGCGTCGCTTGAGCCTGTGCGGAGTGCTGCAGTGAAGGCCGGCGGTGCCGTGATCGCGGCGGCGCGTGCCGGTGACGGCGCCGCCGCGCTCGACGCGCTCGGCTCGTTCCGGGCGCTTTGCGCTCACCGCCGGGGCCCGCACGGTGTCGACACCTGGACCGATCAGATCGAGCGCTGGCTGACGGAGGCGATCCCGGGATTCGAGCCGGACTCCGGGCAATACGTTGGCCGGCCGCTGCTGATCACCCACAACGACTACGAGCTGGCGCTGTTCAACGGCGACACCGGCGTGGTCGTACAGGGCGGACCAGGACGCGTGAGCGCGATCTTCGAGCGTGACGGCGAACTCGTCGGCTTCGCCCCGTCACGGCTTGACTCCGTGCAGACCGTCTATGCGATGACGATCCACAAGAGCCAGGGCTCCCAGTTCGACGTCGCCGCCGTACTGCTCGGCGACGCCTCCTCACGGATCCTGACGCGCGAGCTGCTCTACACAGCCGTCACCCGCGCGCGGTCCAAGCTGATCCTGGTCGCGGACGAGGAAGCGATCCGCGCCGCCGTCGCGCGGCCGGTGGCACGGGCCACCGCGCTGCGCGAGCGGCTGTGGGGCTCGGATCCCAAAGCGTGATCCGAGCCCTCGGTGAGCTGGAGTCAGGCTCCGCTCAGACGGTTGTCGGGTCCGGGACGATCCGGATGTAGGGCTTCGGAGACTCCCAGGTGCCGAAGATCTCCTTCGCCTGGTCGTTGGAGACCGAACCGGCGATGATCACATCCTCACCGGGCTTCCAGTTGACGGGCGTGGCGACCTTGTGCTTCGCCGTCAGCTGCAGCGAATCGATCACCCGCAGCACCTCGTCGAAGTTGCGCCCGGTGGTCATCGGATACACCAGGATCAGCTTGATCTTCTTGTCCGGGCCGATCACGAACACATTACGAACCGTCTGGTTGTCGGCCGGAGTGCGGTCCAGCGGATCGCCGGAGACCTCGGTGTTGAGCATCCCGTAGAGCTTCGCGACCTTGAAGTCGCTGTCGGCGATGATCGGATAGTTCGGGGCGGTTCCCTGCGTCTCCTCGATGTCCTTTGCCCAGTCGCCGTGCCGGTCGACCGGGTCGACCGACAGGCCGATGATCTTCACGTTGCGCCTGTCGAAGTCGGGCTTGATCTTCGCCATGTACCCGAGCTCCGTCGTGCAGACCGGCGTGAAATCCTTTGGGTGGGAGAACAGCACCGCCCACGAGTCACCAATCCACTCGTGGAAGCTGACCTTTCCCTCGCTCGTCTCCGCCTCGAAGTCGGGGGCGACGTCGCCAATCGTAAGACTCATCTTGAAATTCTCCCCTGCGGTTTGGTTGTCGGCGTGAATGCCCGGTCCCTGATTGTCACAGTACCTCACGCAACCGGCCGGTCTCAACCTCGTAAACGAAGCCTCGAATCGAGTCCTTGTGGGGGATGAACGGCGATGCCTTGATCCGCGCGATCGACTGACGAACGTCCACGTCAAGATCCGAGAATGCCTCGGCAGCCCACTCGGGCTTGATCCCGACCTCGGCCTGGATCGCGGCTTTGAACTCGTCGTCCTTGAAGGTCAGCATCCCGCAGTCGGTGTGATGGATCAGGATGATCTCCTTCGTCCCAAGGAGCCGTTGCGAGATCGCGAGCGAGCGGATCTCATCGTCGGTCACCACCCCTCCGGCGTTGCGGATCACGTGGGCTTCGCCCTCCGTCAGCCCGAGCGCCCCGTAGACGCTCAGACGCGCGTCCATGCAGGCGAGAACCGCGACCTGTTTGCCCGGAGGCAGCGGCAGATCGCCCTTGTCGAAAGAGGCAGCGTAGGCGGCGTTGTTCGCCAGCAGTTCATCGGTGACGGTCATCCAGTTCCCCTGTCGGTGCCGGTTTTGCTCCGTGAATACTACACGAAGCTGATGCGCTTTATGATCTATACGCAGATCGGCGCCGAACCGGCGGATCCGTCCTAAGCGGCGATCCCCGACTCCTCGGCGAACAGCGACTGCGCCGCGTCGTCCGCCCACACGATCGCCGCGCGGTAGTTGGCGCCGGTGCCCGGCAGGATCGCCTCGGCTCCTTCGAAATCACCGCTTTCGAGCGCCAGCAGGCAATCGAGCATGCTGCCCAGAACACCGTCGTGAAGCACCAGCGCGCTGCGGATGTCCGGCGCCAGCGGAATGCTTGACAGCGCATCCGCGATCGGAGCGTCGAGCAGCGCGTCGATCACCGAGAACAGGCCGGACGTGAACGCATCGTCGGTGTTGAGATGGTCTCCCTGCGCCGCCACCAGCTCGCAGAAGCGAGCCCTGATCAGCGCGACGATCGTCAACTCGCTCGGCTTGTCCTGGACGCTTGCGAACAGCGTCAGCATCGCCCACCGCCTGAGCCGCTCGGTGCCGAGCATCGTCACCGCCTGGGCGATCGAGCGCACCGGCTGGCGCAGTCCGAAGTACGCCGAGTTGAGGTAGCGCAACAGCCTCAGGCTGAGGCCGACATCGAGCGAGATCCGGTCCTGCAGCTCCGCGACCTCGACTGCGGGATTGTTCAGCGCACCCAGCAGGTCCATCAGCACCATCCGGTTGGCTTCGATGCGGTTGCCCTGCATCACGTCCGGACGGCAGAAGAAGTATCCCTGAAACAGATCGCAGCCCTGATCGAGACAGAAGGCGTAGTCGTCCCTGTTCTCGACGCGGTTGGCGAGCACCTTGGCGCCGTACATCCGCGCGTGGGTGATCTCCTCGTGGAACTGCTCGGCTCCCAGCTCCACGAGGTCCAGCTTGACCACGTCGGCGAGCCTCAGCAGCAGCTCCTCCTCAGGACTGAAGCGGAAGCCGTCGAGCGCGACGCGACCGCCTCGTCGCTTCAGCGCCGTGACCGCGGCCATCAGCTCGTAGTCGACCGGCTCGTTCTTGGAGATCTCCAGCACCGACCCGACGGGCAGCAGCAGCTCCAGCTCCTGCGCGATGAACTCTCGGGAGACGCGGAGCCATGCTTCACGGCCGGCCAGGATCTGATCAAGTCCGATCTCGGTGACCGAATTCAGCACGACCTCGGCGTTCTGGGTGCTGCTGTCCTTGTGCCCGGCCCGCAGCATGTTGGCGGCGCGGAACAGAAGCTCATAGCCGACGACGTGCTTGCGCCGATCGAAGATCGGCTGCCTTGCCACGTAGACCTCGGTCATCGTGCGCGCGAGCGTGACGCGATGTTGGCTTCGACGATCCGCACCAGCATGTCGTCGGCAGCCCGCACGATCACTTGAGACCCCGCCACCGCAACCGGGACGCATTCGGGGATTCCGTGAACCCTGATCACCGACGTCGGCGCTCCGGCGGCGGTCAGGCGATCTGGATCTCGATGCCCTCTCCGAGTCTCCAGATCGCTCTCGGCATCACCTTGCTCAGTAGCGGCGTCGCCACACTCCCGCGGACGTCGAGCGCGATCAGTCCGCCGAGCCCACCAACAGCGGCGACGTCGTCGAGTGCCCGTCGAGCGGCCTCCGAGAGGTCCTCGCCCGCCGCCACACGCGCGGCGATCTGCCGCGCGACGCCGGAGCGGATGAACGCCTCGCCCTCCCCGGTGCACGAGACCGCGACCTCCCCGTCCGCCCACGTGCCGGCGCCGAAGATCGGCGTGTCGCCGACGCGGCCGGGAAGCTGACCGCGAACACCACCGGTGGAGGTGGCGGCGGCGAGCACTCCGCGCGAGTCGAGGCACACGGCCCCGACGGTGCCGCCGTCACGTCCGGGCCGCGCGCCGCCGCTGGCGACTGCAACCTGATCCTCAGCCAGCCGCGCAACCTGCTCATCGGTCACGAAGTACGACGGCTCGCACTGCTCGGCGCCGGCCGCCGCCACCCAGGCATCGGCCTGCTCGCCGATCATCAGCACCCGCTCTGACTCCAGCACCAGCCGCGCGCCCTCGATCGGAAAGCGCGTTCTCGTGACGCATGCCACCGCGCCGGCGGCACGGTCGCTGCCGCGCATCAGCGCAGCACTCATCTCGACGCGTCCGTCGGCGCACAGCACCGAGCCGCGCCCGGCGTTGAAATGGTCGGCCTCGTCCTCCATGTATGCGACCGCGGCCCGTGCGGCGTCGAGCGCGCCGGCGCCGGAATCGAGCGCGGCGCGGCCACGGTCGATCGCGGCGCACAGGGCCTCGTGCCATTCCCCCTCGCGGTCGCGCAGTGCGGAGGTACGGTCGCCGGCGCCGGCATGGATCACGATCGTGGGACGCAAGTCGCTCGACGCAGCGTGCGTCCTCGGTGTCTGTCCGGCCATCGCCGATATTGTGAACGGATGCGGGTGGTCGTGGTCGGCGGCGGCATCATCGGACTCGCGACGGCTCGGCTGCTCGCGCGCACGCGCGCGGACGCGGACGTTGTGCTGCTGGAGAAGGAGCAGGTGCTCGCGCGCCACCAGACCGCCCACAACAGCGGCGTCGCGCACGCTGGTCTCTACTACGCGCCCGGCTCACTGAAGGCAAGGCTGTGCCGTCGCGGAATCGGCCTGCTGCGCGAGTTCTGCGCCGAGCAGAGGCTGCCGTGGGACGCCTGCGGCAAGCTCGTGGTCGCGACCGGAGACGATCAGCTCGAGCCGCTGCGCCGTCTTGCGGCGCGCGCCGAAGCCAACGAGGTTCCCGGATTGCGGTGGTTGCACGCCGATCAGCTTCAGCAGGTCGAGCCTCACGTCCGCGGTGTCGCAGGCCTGCACTCGCCCGAGACGGCGATCGTCGACTTCGCCGCGGTCGCGTTCTCACTGGCACATGACCTGCGGTCAAACGGTGGCCAGATCCGGACGGGCTGCGCGGCTTCCCGGGTCGAGGCTCGAGGCGGCGCCAGAGCAGGTGGCGCCCAGGTTGAGCTCGCCGACGGATCCTGGCTCCTCGCCGACCTCGTGATCGTCTGCGCCGGTCTCCAGTCAGACCGTCTGGCGCGAGCATCGGGGCAGCCGGCGACTCCACGGATCATCCCGTTCCGTGGGGAGTACTGGCAGCTTCGCAGCGAACGCGCGGGACTCGTGCGCGGTCTGATCTACCCGGTCCCGGATCCGGCGCTCCCGTTCCTCGGCGTGCATCTGACCCGCAGGCTCGACGGCAGCGTGTTGCTCGGCCCCAACGCCGTCCTGTCGCTCGCGAGAGAGGGGTACGGGCGGGCCTCGGTCAGGCTTCGTGACGTCGCCGAGACCCTCTGCTGGCCGGGGACCTGGCGGATGTTCGCCCGCCACTGGCGCGCTGGGCTCGGCGAGCTCGAGCGCTCGGCCAGAAAGCGCTCGTTCGTCGCCGAGATCCAGCGGTATGTCCCGGCGATCGCGCCCTCCGACGTCGTCAGAGCGCCGGCCGGGATCCGCGCCCAAGCGGTCGATCGAGACGGCACGCTCGTTGACGATTTCCGCCTGGCGGTGGACGGCGCCGTCGTCTGGGTTCGCAACGCGCCGTCGCCCGCCGCAACGTCGGCGCTGGCGATCGCAGAGGAGTTGGCGAGCAGGGCATCGAGGTAGCCGCGTCGCGGCGATCATGGCCCGTATGTCCATTGACGAGCCGGACCGATCGGTGGGCGATCGCCCGGTGTGTCCAGATGCTCCATATCGGCGCCCGCAATTGTGGTGGCTAGTTGCATTTGACACGTCCGGGTCACGTGCGAGCCTGCGCTTTTGAGACCGCGGCTGTCTGGGAAGGAGCATGCATGGCGGATATGACGGTGCCTGAACAGGACGAACTCAGCTACGCCGGAGGCGGCCTGCCGAAGACCGGCAACTGGTGGAGTGCATTCGTGATCGGCCTCGCCGGCACGATCCTCGTGACCGGCATCGCGCCGGTGATGGTCGTGGAGCTCGGCGCGTCGGCGGTGCCGGTGATCTTGGTGATCACCCTCAGCGGCTGGTTGCTGTGCCTGTTCCTGGCGGAGCTCTCGGCGATGATGCCCGACCGCTCGGGCGGCTCGCCCGCTTATGCGTACGTCGCGTACAAGGACCGCTGGCCGAGGTTCGCCGAGCACATCAACGGGATCACCGCCTGGGGCTACTGGCTCGGCTGGTTCCCGGTCGCGCCGCTCAACATGATCCTCGCGTCCTTCTACATCGCGTCGCTGTTCAACCTCAACACCACCAGCGGGATCTCGCTGCTCGGGACGCCGATCGCTTGGTGGACGATCGCGATCTCGGTCGTCGGCATCGTGCTGCTGTTCATTCCCGCCTACCGGGGCCTGCGCTTCGGGACGTTCTTCGCGACCGCGCTCGCCGTGCTCGCGATGATCCCGCTGACGTTCCTCGCGATCTCCTGGATCTTCAATCCGTCGGTCGTCCACTTCAGCCAGCTCGCCGGCTTCAAGCACATCAACGGCGCGGGCTTCTTCGCGCCGCTCTACGGCCACGGCTGGCTGACGTTGTACGTCGCGTTCTCGTTCCTTTTGACCTGGAACGTGATCGCGATGGAGGCCGCCGCGTGCTACATCGGCGAGACCCGGAACCCCGACAAGGACGCGAAGATCGCGCTCAACCTCGAGGGCGGCTACGGCGCCTTCATCTACACCCTGATCCCGATCGCGTTCATCATCGTGATCGGGCTCTCGGCGCTCAGCAACCCTGCGCTCGTCGACCCGAGGACGATCTTCATCACCTTCGCAGCGAAGGTCTTCGGCACGAGCGCGGCATCGACAGTGCTCGACGACATCATCGCGGTGATGCTGATCCTCGCGCTGATCCTGTCTGCGCTGAACGCGATCACCGGCACCGCGCGCTCGCTTCATCATGATGTCGACCGACGGCCATTTCCCGAAGTTCTTCGCGAAGACCAACTCGCACGGGGTCCCCGGTCACTCGATGGCGTTCAACGTCGTCTGCGCGATCATCGTCGTGTTCATGGGCGGCGCCGTGCAGATCTACACGTTCTCGAACGTCGGCTACCTGTTCTCGTTCATCCCGGTGCTGATCGGCTACTACCTGCTGCGCAAGGACCGGCCCGATGTCCGGCGGCCGTTCAAGCTACCCGAGTTCATGAAGTACGTCGCGCTTGGCATCGCGCTGATGTACGCGATCATCTACTTCTGGGGCGGCCCGGTGTACGCCGTCGTGTTCGTGCAACGCGGCGGGCAAGAACACGCTCCCGTACTACTTCCTCGGGATCGTCGCGCTGCTCGCGTACTTCCCGCTGTTCTGGTACCGCAAGAATGTCCAGGACAAGAAGGACAAACCGGCGGCGGTCGCGCCGACGGCGCCGAGCATGGCCGGCGGAGCCGAACCCTGATCACTCGCGGCGGGGCTGGGGCCGGCTGACGGCGCCGGCCCCACCGCCAGATTCAGACGTCGCGGCGGCCGGTTGTGGTGGCCGGGTCGCCCTCAGGTCACGGCCAGAAGCGCAACGGCGACCACGACGATCACCAGGCCGGCGACCTGGCTGCGGGCCAACCTCTCACCGAAGACGAAGTACGCGCCGATCGCCGAGAGCGCGGCAAACTGCGACGCCAACACGGCGGCGATCGCAAGCTGATCGCGGGCACCGAGCGTGTAGCTCAGGATTCCCACGACCTCCGCTGCACCGGCGGTCGCCACGAGCGTCAGATCCCTGCGGGACAGCCGTGGCACGCCACGCACAGCCAGCGGCGCGGCGAACAGCAGGACCCCGAACAGACGTGCAGCCACCAGTACCCATAGAACCGACACCTCGCGGCCGACGCGGCCTGTCGTGTAGAGGCTGATCCCGAACAGCAGCGCGACTGGAATCGCAAGAACGGCGGAGCGTATGCGGGCATCCTTGCCGCCGGGGTCGGGTGGATCGGGATGTGCGGCGGCCAGCGCCACTCCGGCGCTGACGAGCCCCAGCAGCAGCCCGATACGCGCCGACAGCTCCAGACCCAGGACCACAGCGATCGCGGCGGCGATCACTCCCTCGGTCGAGACGATCGGAACGACAACGCCGACCTTTCCACGGCGAAGCGCCGCGTACTCGATCCGCAGGCCGAGGACGTTCCCGAGGCCTGCGATGGTCAGCAGGATGACGGTCGAGACCGACAACTGGCCGGCGTTGCCGAGGAACACAACCGGCGGCGCGACCAGGACCAGGCCGAATGCCATCACTCCTGCCACCGTTACTGCGGCTCCGACGGAACGGCTGGCGGCCGACGCACACAGGCCAGAGATCGTGAAACAGACGGCGGCCCCGAGGCCGCCGAGAATGGCGATCACCGACTAGCCCATCCGCCGGCGCGGCGTGAGCAGGTCCGGCGCCGCGATCAGCGAGCCGACCGTCTGGTTCCCGCCCGTCTCGAGGTGGTCCGCGAGCGCGATGAACGTCTGCGCCGTGGTCAGCGCGTCCCCGAGCGCGTGGTGCGGCAGCTCGGCGCTCTGGTGGAGGATGCCGGCGAGTCGCCCGAGCGAGATGCCCTTCGGCGCGACGCCGTCGCGCTCGCGCAGCCACAGGCGGCCGAGCGCCTCGGTATCGGCGGCGGCCGGCATCCGCAGCCGGCGCCGGCGCAGCAGCGGTGATAGGAACGCCCGCTCGACCCAGGCCGAGTGGAACACGGGAATCCGTTCCGTCAGCACGTCGAGCACGAGGTCGACCGCCTCGTCGACATGGGCGGCATCCTCAAGGTCCTTGGCACGGAGCTTGTGGGTGACGACGGCCTCGGGGTGCGAGCGTCGGTTCGTGGCGACCAGCGAGTAGCGGGCGCCGCCGAGGATGATGCGACCGGACTCGATCGGCACCGCGCCGACCGCGATGATGTGATCGGCGCGCGGGTCGAGGCCCGTCAGCTCCAGATCGATCGCGCACCAGTTGGCGTCTCGCCAGGGTGTCCTCGCCGCCGGCCTGCCGCCGGCCGCGTACCTGGCCGCGGCGGCTCCCCGCGGCGCCAGCAGCCTCACTGCCGAAGTCTCCGCTGGACGCTCGCGACCGCGCGGAAGACGTCACGCAGGTGATCGCGCGCCAGCGGACTCATCTGCGCCGGCTCGACCAGATCGTCAGCCGGCCTCCCCGCGGCGAGCCGCTCCATGTGGTGTCGGAGTCGCAGCTCGAACGCGACCTCGAACGCATCGCACAGCGTCCCCGCATCGGCCTCCGTGATCACGCCGTCCTGCGAGGCCGCCCGCAACCGCTCCGGCGTCGAGCCTCCGCTCAGGCCCGCGGCAGCGCCGGCCCAGCGTGCGATCAACGTGATCGGCTCAACCGCAGCGCTGCGGATGTCCAGGCGCTCGGAGCGGACACCGTCACGATCGAGCACGCCATCCGCGTCGAAACCGGTCGGCGGTGTGGTCTGGAGGGCGCGCTCGGAAAGCATCGCGATCAGCGGCCCGTGACGGGACTGCTGGACGCGCGGCAGCGCCTCACGGGGAGTGCCGAACAGCGCGCGGCGGTCGACCAGCACGCCGAGCGCGAGCTCGTCGCCCGGCTGCGCCTCCTCCCACTCCCACGGTCCGCGCGCGACGATCTCCGACTGCAGCCCGCAGGCCGACAGCCCGGCGGCGGCGGCCTCGACCCAGCCGTCGGGCGGCGGCTCGCTGCAGACCACCGCGCCGAGCACGACCGACCCGGGGGTCAGCTCACGGCGCGCGTGGCTGCCGACCGCCACCCACACGATCCCGTCCGCCGGCAGCCGTACCTCTCGCGATGCGAGCTCGAGCGCGCGCGCGGTCAGTGCATCGATCAGCGCCGACAGCACGCGCGCCACCTCCAGCGAACGCAGGTTCGAGGCGTGCAGGTCAAGCAGGATCTCCGGAAGGCTGCGTGCGACGGCGCCCAGTGCCTGCGCATCGCCGGCACGCTCGATCGCGCGGCGAGCGCCGAACCAGGAGCGCGGATGAACCGCGAACAGGTCAGCGTCCTCCACGACCCCGACGAGCTGGCCTGTCTCGCTGACGACGGGTGTATGCCGGATGCCACGCTCCAGCATCTCGAACAGCACCTCGCCTCCGAGCCGATCGGGCGTGACCGAGAACACCGGCGTGCTCATCACGCTCGCAACCGGCGCGCTCGATGGAACGTCGGCGGCGACAACCCGCGTGCGCAGATCCTGATCGGTGAGGATCCCGAAGCCGCCGCCGGGCAGATCGACGACCGCCGCGTTGGCACCGACCTCGGTCATCCGCCTTGCGGTCTCACCGATCGAGGCGGTCGGCCCGCAGCGTACGGTCGGCGAGCGGATCAGCTTTGCGACATCCTGATGGCCGGGCTCGTGCACGCCGACGGCCAGCTCCCGGCTGCGGGCGCGGTCGAGCAGCGGCCTCGCGACGGTCACCGGAATCCGGTAGCAGAGCGTGTCCTCGCTGGCGCGCGCCTCAAACCCCGGCGGCAGTCCTGAGAGCATCGCCGCATGCCCGAAGGTGTCGCCGGCGGTGAGCAGGTCGAGCAGTCGCCCGTCGTGCGTGATGTCGACGCCGCCGCTGTGGATCACCCGCAGGAACGTCACCGGCCCACCGTCCTCGCTGAGGATCACCGCGCCAGCCGCGAAGAACTCGATCTCCGTCTCCGCGACCACCTCCCCCAGCTCCTCGGGCGCGAGCGCCTCGAACGGCGGGCGCAGCGCGAGGAAGCGGGCGATCTCGCTCAGACCGGCGTCCACCGGCATCTCCCCTCTGCGCCGGTTGAGTCCATCACCGAAAGCTATCGCCCGCGGCTGTGACTAACGTCCCCGGTATGCGGCGCACGATCTGCGAAAAGGACGGGCCGGACCTTGGCCGGCGCTGAGGCGGTCGAGGTCCAGGTCGGCGAGCGAACCGTTCGGGTCTCCAGCCCGGACCGTGTCTACTTCTCGGTGCGCGGCGAAACCAAGCTCGACCTGGTCAACTACTACCTGAGCGTCGGCGACGGGATCGTCCGCGCGCTGGCCGAGCGTCCGTGCATGCTGCACCGGTTCCCTGCGGGCGTCGACGGAAAGAAGGTCCACCAGAAGCGGATCCCATCCGGGGCGCCCGACTGGTTGGAGACTGTCCAGATCTACTTCCCGCGGTTCGGCCGAACCGCCGACGAACTCTGCGTCACGGAGCTCGCGAGCGTGATCTGGGCGGTTCAGATGTCGACCGTCGAGTTTCACCCCTGGAACTCCCGCCGCGCCGATGTCGAGCGCCCTGACGAGTGGCGGATCGACATCGATCCGATGCCCGACTGCCCGTTCTCGACGGTGCGGCGCGTCGCGCACGTCGCGCATGAGGTGCTCGACGAGCTCGGCGCAGTCGGCTGGCCGAAGACCTCTGGCGGCTCGGGGCTGCACATCTATGTGCGGATCGAGCCGCGCTGGGGATTCGCCGATGTAAGGCGAGCGGCGCTCGCGTTCGCGCGCGAGGTTGAGCGCCGCTCGGCGGGTGCCGCCACCACCACCTGGTGGCGGCGAGAGCGCGGTGCCGATCAGGTGTTCGTCGACTACAACCAGAACGCTCGAGACCACACGATCGCCTGCGCCTACTCGGTCCGCGGCGTCCGTGAGGGGACCGTCTCGACGCCGATCGCATGGTCCGAGATCGACGAGGTGCAACCGGCCGAGCTGACGATCGCGACGGTGCCGGCGCGCTTCGCGGCGCTCGGCGATCTGCATGCCGGGATCGACCAGGCGCCGTTCTCGATCGAGCCGTTGCTTGAGTGGGCGGCACGGGACGAGCGTGCGGCGATCCCCGACCCCGGCGGTGGTGGTGGCGGCAGCGGCGGCGGCGGCAGCAGCAGCGGCGGCGGCAGCAGCGGCGGCGGCAGCAGCGGCAGCAGGCGGCAGCAGCAGCGGCGGCAGCAGCAGCAGCAGCAGCAGCAGCAGCAGCAGCTGAGGATTCTGCTGTGCTGATTTGGGTCATTTGCGACCAATCGAGGCCCTGAAGTGGCCCGACTGTCACCAGGCGGCCGAAAAGCGGGGCACCTGCGACCAACGGACGGGCTGCCGTGGTCGAGTGGTCGCAGCTGGCGCGGCTCCTACCAGCGGCCGCGGTGGACGACCTCGTCGAGCGGCCGGCGATTCGGACGACGGATCGGCTTCAGCGGACGGTCCGCGGGATAGCCGAAATCGATCATGTACGCGACGATCCGCCCTGCCGGGACGCCGAGGATGCGACGCGCCTCATCCTGGTCACCGACGGAGGAGTGGCCCGAGCCGATGCCGAGGTCGGCGGCCGCGATCATCATCGCCATCGTCGTCTGCCCAAGGTCGTAGCGCGCGCGCTCACGGACCTTCTGATCGTCGCTTTCCTCGATCACCAGCGCGACCGTCGCCGCCGAGTTCGCCACGTGGGCGGCACCCCGCCACACAGTCGCAAGAGCCGCCAGCGTTTCGCGATCGGTGATTACGACGAAGTCCCACGGCTGCCAGTTCTGCGATGAGGGAGCGCGCCGACCCGCTTCGAGGATCCGGTCGAGATCATCGTCGCCGATCGATCGGCGCTCGAACTCACGGACATTGCGCCGAGCGGTGATGGCATCCCAGGTCTCCATGACGGTCCCTCCTGTGTTCGGGTTCGCTGCTCACTTTACGGCGCTGAGCGCGATCGCGAACTCGGCGGTGAACTGGCTGCCGGGCTGGGCCGATCGCAGGCGCTCGCCGGTGCAAAGCGCGTTGACCGGCGCCGTCATCGGCTCGAAGCAGATGAAGTCAGAGCCGGGCGGCGCGTACACCTGCGCAACGTCGTAACCCTCGACGAACTCGAGCTTGATCGCCCGGCGTTCGTCGGCGACCGTGAAGCTGACCGAGCCCGCGCCGGTTGGCTCGAGCTGGTCGAAGCAGTCGTCGAAGGTGCGGTCCGCAAGCGGTCCTGACAGCTGCCCGGGCGCCAGCATCTCACTCGCTCCGGTTGGGATCCCGCGCGCGTCGAGCAGCATTCGCCTGCGGACCGGGAGTCCGATCGACCAGCTCCTGCGGTCCGATCCTGGCAGCGTCAACCACGGATGGAAGCCGAATGAGATCGGGACCGGGTCCGGCCCGGTCGGCGTCAGTGTGATCCGCAGCGACAATCGATCGGCCGCCAGCGAGGCGGTCAGCTTCAGCGTGTGGGGGAACGGGAACCCGGCGAGCAGCTCCGGATGCGCCCCGAAATCAAGCCCGGCGGTGATCTCGTGGGCGGTCGAGTCGAAGCTCCAGTACGGGCTCGCGGCCAGCAGCCCGTGGATCGGCAGGCCGCTGGCGCCGTCACGATGAACCGGCGTGCGGGCCGGATCGAGCGTGACGCTCTGACCCCCGGCGTCGTAGCTCCACTCGGCCAGCCGGTTGGCCCAGGGGTGCAGCAGCGGGATCCCGAACGTCGAGCCGTGATCGCGATAGGCGGCCGCGCCGTCGCGCAGCGCGAGCAGCTCCTCACCGTCGTGGCGGAGCGATGAGCACACCATTCCGAGCGACGGGAGGAACGTCGCGTGCAGGGAGCCGTCGTCGTTGCGGAGCTCGACCGGCTCCTCACTGTGTCGCTCAGGGTCGCTCAGCGCCGCGGCCTTTCAGGACCTGCTCGATCGGCACCGGTCGGCCGATGTGATACCCCTGCGCGTAGTCGACGCCCTGGCTCTGGAGATATCGCTGGGTCTGACCGTCCTCGACGCACTCGGCGATCGTCCGCTTGTCCAGACCGCGGGCGATCGATACGAGCGACTCGATCACGAGCTGATCGGTGCGGTTGCCGATGCATTTGGTGACGAACTCCCCGTCGAGCTTCAGGTAGTCGAATGGGATGTGCTTCAGGTAGTAGAAGCTACCGAAGCCGGCGCCGAAGTCGTCCAGCGCGAAGCGGCAGCCGAGCGCGCTCAGCCGTTGCGCGAAATGCCGGGCGAGGTCGATGTTCGCGACAGCCGCCATCTCGGTCACCTCGAACGTCATCGACGTCGGCGGGATCCGTGAACGCTGCAACTCGAACTCGATCACCTCCAGCAGCTCGGCGTCACCGAGCGACCTGCCCGAAAGGTTGACGGCCACGGTGAGGCTCTCACCGGCGATGAACTGCGCCTCGACGATCGAGATCGCCCTGGCGGCGACCCAGCGGTCAAGCTCTCCGATCAGGTCGTAGCGCTCGGCGATCGAGAGGAAGGCGCCTGGCAGGACGTTCTCCCCGTCTTCGCCGAGCATCCGCAACAGCAACTCGTACTGGTGGCACTCGCCGGTGCGCAGGTCTGCGATCGGCTGGGCTTCGAAGGTGAACCGCTCCTCCTCGATCGCCGAGCGGATCCGCTGGATCCAGTTCACGCGAGCTCTCATCTTCGACTCGCTCTGGTCGTCGACGACGTGCACCGCGGTCCGGTCACGGCCGGACTCCTTGGCGTCGTACATCGCCAGGTCCGCATTGACAAGCACGTCGTCGACCGAGCTGTGCTCCGCGTTGAAGAGCGTCACGCCGACGCTGGCGGTGACCCTGCCCGGCATGCCGCTTTCGACCACGACCACGTTCTGGCGGACGTCGCTGACGATCATGTCGGCGACACGCTGCGCCGATTGCGCGTCGGCCTCCGGCAGAAGGATCGCGAACTCGTCACCGCCGACCCGGGCGATCGTGTCCGATGCGCGCATCCGACGGATCAGCAGCCCCGCGACCGACACGATCACCTGATCGCCGGCGCTGTGGCCCATCGTGTCGTTGACGACCTTGAAGTGATCGAGGTCTAGCACCAGCAGCGCCCCGCGAGCGCCGTAACGCGCGACCCGGGCGACGTGTTGCTGAAGCTCCGCCTCGAGGCCACGGCGGTTGAGCAGGCCGGTCAGGTGATCGTGATCGGCGGCGTGGCGCAGCTGCCGCTCGAGCGTGCGGCGTTCGGTGACGTCGACCACCTGCGCGAGCAGCTGCATCGGCTGACCCTCGGAATCGCGTACCAGGGTGCCGTTGATCGACACCCAGACCGGCTCGCCCGATGCTCGCAGGTAGCGCTTCTCACGCTGGTAGCTTTCGATCTCGCCCGACCGCAGCCCTTCGACGAGCTCAAGATCATCTCCGATGTCGTCGGGGTGTGTGAGCCGCTGGTAACTGGTCCCCACCAGCTCTGCATCGCGGTAGCCGGTGATCGCGCAGAACGCCGGGTTGACCTGGAGGATCTGTGTCTGCAGATCGGCCACCACCATCCCGATCGGAGCGTGCTCGAAGGCTCGGCGCAGACGCTCCTGGGCTTCCCGCAGCTCATCCTCAGCTGCCCGCAGCTCCGTCACATCCTGGACCGTCCCGCTGAACACCCCTGGCCGATCGGAGTCGATCCGGCCAAGTGCGTGAACGGTTCGCTCGATACCGTCGCCGGCGAGGATTCGATAGTCGATCTCGAACGGCTGTCCGGTCCGGAAGAGCCGCTTGTGCGAGGTTCGCATCAGCTCACGGTCGGCGGCGACGACATCTCCGTAGTAGCGCTCGTCCGGTGCCGGACCCTCGGCCGGATCACGGCCGTAGATCCGGTACATCTCGGCTGACCAGGTCACGGTCTGCGTGGCCGGGTCCCAACCCCACGATCCGAGCTTCGCGATCCGCTGTGCCTCCAGGAGATCGTCGAGAGCGCGCTGCATCTGGCGCTCCGCGCGCACCCGATGGGTGATGTCGAGCGTGAACGTGCCGAACGCGATCAGCCCGCGTTGCTCGTCGCGGACCGGATACCGGACGACCCTGTATTCGTGGTCGGTGCCGTCTTCGTCGGGCCTGACGATGTCAAGCGTCTGTGGCTCGCCCGTACCGATGATCGTTTCGTCCTGCCTGTGGAGCAGCTCGACCAGCTCAGGTTCGAACTCGACCGCGGGCGCCGGCGCACCGACCAGCTCTTGCGGAGTCGCCCCCAGCACCCTGGCGGCGTTGTCGTTGATCTGCAGGTAGCGGCCATCAAGGCCGCGCAGAGCCAGGCCCGCCGGCACATGATCGAAGATCGCCTGCAGCCGCGCGTTGACGCTCCGTAGCGACTCCTCCGCCGCCTTCCTGACGGTGATGTCCCGTACCGCCACGAAGATCAGCGCGCCACCCAGCCCGACGAGCGACCCGAAGGCCGCCTCGACCGGCAACTCACGGCCGTCACGGGTGAGCGCGCGGATCTCCTGGCTACCGGCGGTCGGCTCGTCCGCACGGCGCGCCCAGAACGTTGCGATCCGGTTGGCGAGCTGATCGTGAAAGCGCTCTGGAATCAGCCGCTTGACCGGCGCTCCGACCAGCTCCTCACGTTCGTAGCCGAGCAGCTGCTCCAGCTTGGCGTTGACGAGCGCGATCGCGCCGGCTTCGTCGACGACCACGATCCCGTCGGGCGCCGACTCCAGCAGACCGCTTGCCAGCCGCTCGGCCTGCTTGAGATCGGTGACGTCCTGAGCCGTGCCCTGGATCCCCACCGTCTGCGCTTGCGCATCGTGCACGATCGCTCCGCGACACCAGAGCTCACGGATCTCTCCATCGGGTCGGACGATCCGAAAGTCGAGCTTGAACGGCTCGCCGCTGGCCTGTGCGCCCTGTAGCGCCGCCAGCACATTGCTCCGATCGTCCTCGTGGATGCGTTCCAGAAACCTGACAGCGCTCGAGCCGACGTAGCCGGGCTCGAAGCCGTAGACGCGGGCAAGCCCGTGCGACCAGTTGACCTGGTTGGTCGCGATGTCCCAATCCCAGCGGCCGAACTCGGCGATCGGGTGCACCTCGTCGAGCTGGGCGTCGCTCTCGCGCAGCGCCGCCTCGGTGGCGCGCTGTTGATCGCGGGCCGCCACCTCGGCGAGGCAGCGTCTGACCGCCGGTCCGAGCCGCGCCGGATTGTCCAGATTGACGTAGTCGAGCGCCCCGCCGCGCATCGCCGCCGCGACCGCCTCCTCGCCGATCCGACCCGCCAGCAGGATCACCGGCAGATCCGTCTGGCAATCTCTGACAACTTCGAGCACCTCGATCGAGTCGATTGCGGCCATCGCGTGGCCGGTGATCACGAGATCGCAGCCACCACCCGCGATCGAGGCGCGAAGCTCGGCACCTGTGGCCGCACGCAGCCAGCGAGGGGCGAAACCGACCGCGGCAAGCTCCTCGACGATGATCGTCGCGTCGTCGTCGCGATCCCCGATCAGCAGCACCTGCACCGGCTGCAGACTCGGTACAGGGTCTTCGGTGTCCTCAGACAGCCCCAGCATCTAGATCCTCAGGGTCGGCGGGTAACCACTTTCTCGCAACCTCCGACGGGCAGCGCCAACCGTAGCGCCTAACGCACATCAGTTCACATCGGACCGCAGTTGGCAAAACTTTAGTCTTGGGTAGTCTGCACAGATTGTGAGCGAACTGATTTCCGCAGCAGCCGAAAGCTATGCGCTGGAGCGCACAACTCCGTTCGACGGAGCGCTCGGCGCCGCTGCCGCCTGGACGCAGGACAACACCTCCTCCCCGCAGATGATGAGCGGCCTCGCCGAGGCGCGGCTGCTCGAAACATTGATCGTCGTGGGTGGGGCGCAACGCGTGCTCGAGGTGGGCACCTTCACCGGCGTCGGCACGCTCAGCATGGCGGCGGCGCTGGCAGACGGCGGCCGTGTGACGACCTTGGAGGTCAATCAGGACAACGCCGCGATCGCGCGCCGCCACTTCGATGCCAGCCCGTTCGCGGACCGGATCGAACTGATCGTCGGCGATGCGCGTGCCACGATCGCGTCGCTCGAAGGGCCGTTTGATCTGGTTTACATCGACGCCTGGAAGCCTGACTACCCCGCCTACTACGAGCTCGTGATACCGAAGCTCGCGCAGCGAGGCGTGATCGTCGCCGACAACCTGTTCCGTGACGGCGGCGCGCTTGATCAGGCGACCACAGATCCCGGGAACCTCGGGATCCGTGAGTTCGCCCGCCGTGTGCAGGCGGACGAACGCGTTCACAACGTGCTGCTGACGGTCGGAGACGGTGTGATGCTCGTCTGGCGGGCACCTGCGACCGGTTAGCGCTGTCAGCTTTCAGCAGCCACCACGACTTACAGACCCATGAACTCACCGGCATCGGCGAGCACCTCGCCGAGCGACGCGATCATCTGGTCAAGCTGCTCACGGTCGCTGATCAGGGGCGGCGCGATCTGCAGGACCGAATCGCCACGGTCGTCCGCGCGGGCGATCAGGCCGGCTTCCCGCAGGCGGCGCGGCAGGAAGCCGCGCAACAGCCGTTCACGCTGATCGGCGTCGAAGCGCTGTTCCGGATCGCCGGCGGCAAGCTCGAACGCCCAGAAGAAGCCGCCACCGCGGACGTCCACGACGATCGGCAGGTCAAGCAGTTGAGCCTCGAGCTCCCGCTCGAGCCAGGGCGCGAGCGTGCGCACGTTCTCGACGACCCCATCACGCTCGAAGATCTCAAGGTTCATCAGCGCGATCGCCGCCGCAACCGGATGACCACCGAACGTGATCCCGTGCAGCAGCGTGGCACCCGGGGCGTACAGCGGCTCGGCGACCTTGTCTGAGACGAGTACGGCGCCCATCGGCGCGTAGGCCGAGGTGAGCCCCTTGGCGACCGTCATCATGTCGGGCTCGACACCGTTGACCTGGGAGCCGAACCATTCGCCCATACGGCCGAAGCCGGTGATCACCTCGTCGGCGATCAGCAGGATCCCGTACCGATCGGCGATCTCACGCAGGCCCTGCCAGTAGCCGGGCGGCGCAACCAGGCAGCCACCGGCGTTCTGCACGGGCTCGGCGATGATCACAGCGACCGTGTCCGGGCCCTCCTCGTTGATCGCCTGATCGATCTCGGCGAGCAGCGCGGCAGTCAGCGCCTCGCCGGCGAGGCCGTCGAGCGGGCGGAACTGGTTGGTCCAGGAGACCCGGCGCACGTCGATCGCGGCGCGACCGAACGGTGTCTTGAACCGGTCGACGCCGGTGAACGACAGCGCGCCGAGCGTCACCCCGTGATAGGCGTTGTTCCGCGCGATCGCCTTCGTGCGCTGCGGCTCGCCCATCGCAGTGTGGTACTGGCGCGCAAGCTTCCACGAGGTCTCAACCGACTCGGAGCCGCCCGATGTGAAGAACGCCTTGTTGATGTCGCCTGGCGCTATCTCCGCCAGGCGCTCGGCGAGTTCGATCGCCGGCGGGTGCGCCGTCCCCCAATTCGTGTTGAACGCCAGCCGCGTCATCTGGCCGGCGGCGGCCGCGGTCAACTCCTCTCCGTACGAGTAACCGATCTGCGCGCAGAACAGGCTTGAGAGTGCGTCGAAGTAGCGCTTGCCGTCGACGTCGAACACATACGGGCCCTCGCCGCGGTCGAGCACGAGCAGATCGGACCAGTCCGGGCCGAGCCCGCCGTTGCGCGTGAAGTGGAGCAGGAGATGCTGCTGCGCCCGCTGCTGGAGCGACATCGTCCGCTCCTCATGTGTCAGTGCCATCGAGGCTTCCCTTCGCTTCGTCGTGACTCCGGGCACTAATCGTAAGCGACCGACCGCGGAATCGAGTGGGACGCTTCGTCTAAACTGACAACTGGTTGTTGGCTCAAATTAAGCTAGGAGTGGCCATGGACGTGGAAATCTGGTCTGACATCGCCTGCCCGTGGTGCTACATCGGAAAGCGCCGCTTCGAAACCGCGCTGGCCGATTTCGAGCACGCCGACGAGGTTCGGGTCACGTGGCGCAGCTTCGAGCTCGACCCGAGCGCACCCGTGCAGCAGCCCGGCGACCGCGCCGAGCGGCTCGCCGAGAAGTACGGAATCACACCCGAGCGCGCACGAGAGATGGAGCAGCATGTGACGGACATGGCCGCCGGCGAGGGGCTCGACTTCCGCTTCGATATCGCGCGCGGCGGCAACACCTTTGCAGCTCACCGCCTAGTGCACCTGGCACGCGAGCACGGGCTCCAGGATGCGATGAAGGAGCGGCTGCTCCGCGCAAACTTCACCGAGGGCCGGCTCGTCAGCGATCCCGAGGAGTTGGTGGCGCTGGCCGCTGAGGTCGGACTCGATCCGGACGAGGTTCGCCAGACGCTCGCCGGCGATCGCTATGCCGAGGATGTTCGTGACGACGAGCGGACCGCGGCGTCGTTCGGAATCAGCGGTGTCCCGATGTTCGTCGTTGACCGCGCGATCGGCGCGTCCGGCGCACAGCCGCCCGAGGTGATGCTCGAGCTGCTGCGCCGCGGCTGGGCCGAGAGCCACACCCCGGTCGTCGCGGCTGCCGGCGAGAGCTGCGACGTCGACGGCTGCTGAGCGGCTCGGATCCGGCGCTCACCCGAGCAGGTCCTGAAGCGAGCGACCGCTGATCACCGATTCGCCGGACTCGGCGACGACGTCGGAGCCTGGGCGTGCATGGTCGTCACGGCGCTTGACCAGCAGCCACTGGGAGTCGGCCCGCGTCCCGTGCGCTGCAGGGCGAAGCCCCCGCGCAGCTTCTGGCCGTGCAGGACGAACACCGCGTGCCCACGGTCCAGCGCCTCCGGCCAGGGAACCCGTCCGCCCTGCTCGTAGGTCCCCTGGTCCCATACGATCACCCCTGTTCCGGCACCCGTGCTGCCCTCAAACGTGTTGTGGGCGATGTCGTGGTCCTCGACCTCGATCGCGAGGCGCTTGACCGCGGGGTCGAGCGACGGCCCCTTGGGCACTGCCCAGGAACGCATCACGCGATCAACCTCCAGGCGCAGGTCGAAGTGGTGCGCGGTCGCCGCGTGCTCCTGCACGACGAAGACACCGGAGCTGACGCCGCGGATCGCGAACTGCTCATGACCCTCGACGGCGACCTGCTTGACCTCGACCGATGAGACACGGGCGAGCGGCGGCCCTCCTTGGAGGAACTCGACGAGCTCGTCCAGAGCCTCGGGAGAGCCCTCGGCGTGGACCAGCACGCTGCCGTCCTCACCGTTTCGTACCCAACCACTGACGCCCAACTCGAGCGCCCGTTGCTGGGTGCCGTGACGAAACCAAACGTCCTGGACCTCGCCACGGACGACGGCCCTGATCGCCTGAGCTGGCACGCCCGACGCCAAGATCAGACGAAGGGCGTCAGCAGCATTACCGGAAACCCGTGCGAACCCTCAGACGGTGGGCGAGAGGATGATCACCGGGATCTGCCGGTCGGTCTTCTGCTGGTATTCGCCGAACTGCGGAGAACGCCGCGCCTGCTCGTTGAACAGCCGGGCACGCTCCTCGCCGGTGGCCTCGGTGGCCGTCACCGGTAGCGACTGAGCCCCGACCTCGATCTGCACGTCCGGGTGCGCCTTGAGGTTGTGGTACCAGTCGGGGTTCACCGGGGCGCCGCCCTTTGACGCGAAGATCACGTAGCGATCCCCGTCGGCAAGATAGGCGAGCGGGTTGACGCGCACCTTTCCCGACTTGGCACCCGTGTGGTGCAGCAGCAGAATCGGCATCTCCGCAAACATCCCGCCAACGTCGCCACCGTTGGCGCGGAACTCCTCAATCACGTTGACGTTGAAGTCGTTCATCGATGTCGACATCTGCCGCCTCCCGTCGCTAGAACTCGTTGCCTGATCAACCAATTCTAATGAGTCGGCGCGCTCAGCATCCCCTCCACCAGTCGCACCGCACCCGCGGCGGACTTCGCGTAGCCGTCGGCACCGATCGCGTCACAGTACTCCTGGGTCAACGGGGCACCGCCGACGATGATCCGGACACGCTCTCGCAGTCCGGCGCTTGTAAGAGCCTGGATCACCTGCGGCATGTTCGTCATCGTGGTCGTCAGCAGTGCCGAGATCGCGATCACCTCGGCACCGTCACGGGCGGCCTCGACGAAGCGCTCCGGATACACGTCGATACCGAGGTCCTCGACCTCGTAACCGGAGCCCTGCAGCATCATCGCGACGAGGTTCTTGCCGATGTCGTGCAGGTCGCCGGTGACGGTGCCGATCGCCACCCGGCCATTGGCACGTGCCTCCCCGCCGATCAGATGCGGGCGCAGGATCTCGAGTGCCGCCTTCATCGCGTGAGCGCTGAGCAGCATCTCGGGGACGTAATACTCCCCCACCTCGAATCGCCGTCCGACCTCACGCATCGCGGCCATCAGCCCGTCCGCCAGCAGCGTGTCAGCCTGCTCGCCCTGCTCCAGCGCGATGCTGCTCAGCGCAGCCGCCTGATTCGCCTGACCGGCGACGACCGCGTCACGGAGCTGGTCGGTCGCAGTCATTGCGCCGCGCCGGCGATCGGGTAGGCGCCGAGGTCGGCGACGGCCTGGTAGAGGGCGCGCAGGTTCTCGACCGGCACACCAGCCTGCACGTTGTGAATCGGGTTGAACACGAACCCGCCGCCGGCGCCGAAGATCCGGATCCGCTCGGCGACCATCGAGCGGACCTCGGCGGGAGTGCCGAACGGCAGCACGTGCTGGGTGTCGATGCCGCCGCCCCAGAACGTGATCCGATTGCCGATTCGCTGTTTGAGCGCGACCGGGTCCATGTCGACCGCGGAGGTCTGGACGGGGTTGAGCGCATCGAACCCCGCGTCGACGATCTCGTCAAGCAACCGCCAGATCGAGCCACAGGAGTGGATCAAGGTCTTCCAGCCGGTGTTGGCGTGGATCCACGTGTTGACGCGCAGGTGGAATGGCTTGAACAGCTCGCGGTAGACCTTCGGGGAGATCAGGGGTCCCTGCTGCCCCCCGAAGTCAGTCCCGCTCACCAGCACGGCGGTCACCGAGTCGCCGATCGCCGCATGGATCCGTGCGAGGTTGGCGATCGCGACCTCGCACTGATCGTCAAACACCTCGTAGATGTACTGCGGCCGGGAAACGAGGCTCATGTACCACTGCTCGAGGTCTCGGATGCCCTTCGGATGGCGCAGGGTCGGACCCGGCACCATCGCGATGTCGCCGAAGCCCGTGCCACCGAAGTCGGCGAGGATCGCGCGACCGGTCGACTCCAGACGCGTTGCGGTTGCGACGATCTCGCGGAGATCGTCGTCGCTGATCGCCGAGAACTCCTCGGTGTTGTCCTGCGGATCGAGCCGCTGCTCATCGATCGGCTGCTGGCGCACGATCGCGTCGAAGTAGAGCCCGGACTTCGGCATCCGTGCACACGGAGGCGCGCTCCGATCGGCGCACGGGTACATCAGCAGGTCGCCGTTGGGCTCACGAGCCGTCGGAAAGTCCTCCGGCACGAGCAGCGGGATGCCACCGAACGCGGTCCACTCCTTCCAGTTCCGGTTCCGGAACCCGAAGAAGTTGGTCGGCCTCGACAGCCCGACGACGTCGCTGCCGAGCGCGTCCATCAGGTCGTCGGCGATCTCGCCGAGCATCTGGAACGGTTCGACCACGCGCACCGGCGTGCCCGGTGGATCGAGCTCGAGCGCTTGGCGGAGCTTGTAGACCGAGCTGACGTGCATGCCCGTCACCGGACCGCCACCGAGGTCAAGCGGAACCCGGTCGGCCTCCCGGTGCGCAAGCGCCGCTTCGACGCGCCGGCGTGAGGTCATGGCGGCCGCGGCACTCGATCGGGTCGGGGCTGATGCGGACATCTCAGGACCAGGATCCCGCGCCCGTAGGTTGCTCGCATCCGTGGGAATTACTGGCGGTCTGCTCAGACGGCGAAGGGGGCGTTACGCGCCTTCAGCGAGACACCGACGGACGCTGCCACGACAAGCGCGATGCCCACGAACTCACGCGTGCTGAGCGACTGACCCAACACGACGAAGCCGGCGAACGCGGCCATCGCCGGCTCGACGCTCATCAGCACCGCGAACACGTTTGTCGCCATCCGCCTCAGTGCCTCCAGCTCGCACGAGTACGGGATCGCTGAGGAGAGCATTCCGACGGCCGCGCCGATCACCAGGACATGCGGTTCCAGCAGATGCACGCCGGCCTGGGCGACGCCGACCGGAAGCACTGCGACGGTGGCGACGCACATCGCCAGGGAAAGGCCCGCACCTCCTTCGAACGCCTGGCCGACCCGCGAGTTCACCAGGATGTAGCAGCCCCAGAGGCAGCCTGCGATCAGCGCCAGGATCACCCCGAGCGTGTTCAGCGAGTGGGTGTCGCCGTTCATCAGAGCGAGGATCCCGAGCGCCGCCAGCGCGATCCAGATCAGGTCCAGCCGCCGCTTGGAGCTGATCACCGCCACGATCAGCGGGCCGGCGAACTCGATCGTAACCGCGACGCCCAGCGGGATGCGGTCGATCGCCTGATAGAAGGTGAGGTTCATCGCCGCCAGAATCAGACCGAACACCAGCGCGAGCAGCAGTTCGTCCCGGGTGCGACCTCTGATCCGTGGACGCGAGACGATCGCCAGCACGATCGTCGCCGAGGCCAGCCGCAGCAGCACGGCGCCGCTGGGCCCGACCCTGACGAACAGCGTCGCCGCCAGCGCGGCTCCGAACTGGACCGACGCGATCCCGCCGAGGACCAGGCCGGTTGCCGGCACGCGCTGGATCGGCCCGTCCCTGCGGGCCAATGTCTGTGTCGAAGCCACGGCTTGATCGTAGTGGCCGACCCGCCGGCGTCCGACGACGCCGGCAGGACGACGGGACGCGAAGCCGGATGCGACGACGGCTGGGAGCTAACGCTCTACGGGCGTTCGCTGCGGCTCGCGGGCGGGCCGCCGCTCACGGTCGGGCAGTAGGTCGGCGAGCCGGCCGTGCCCGCGGAGACGGACCCGCGCCGGCTCGGCATCCGGTAACGGCAGGCCACCGGTCGGCCTGCCCGGCGGCGGATCGGGCTCCCGCGGCCCGCGCCCGCCGCCGTCATCACCATCGCCGCCGGAAGAACCGGGCGGCAGGCGCCGCCGGGCGACCAGAACCGGCACGAACACAAGCGCCCATACGCAGCAGACGTACGCGAGTCCGGCGAGGTTCACACCAGAGACGTCCGATCCCTTCACGCAATGAAAAGTAGCGCGCCGAGGCCGTCTGCGCCACCCTTTCTGATCCAAATCCGCGGCGCACGGGCGGGTCTGCTTCGATGGGGCCGATGAGCGCTGAGCCGAAAGCAGCCGCCTCTGGTGCGGCGAGCATCGTCGCCACGCTCGAGCGGATCGGCGTGCAGCTCGTCTTCGGCCTGCCAGGGGTCCACAACCTTCCGATCTGGCGGGAGCTCGCCCGATCGAGGATCCGCCTTGTCGGCGTCCGCCACGAGCAGACCGCCGTCTACGCTGCCGACGGTTATGCGCGCGCCACGGGCCGGCTTGGCGTTGCGCTGGTCACGACCGGTCCAGGTGCGGCGAACACACTTGGCGCAACCGGCGAGGCGATGGCCGCGTCTTCGCCGGTGCTCGTGATCGCGACCGATATCCCCAGCGGTCTGAGACGCCCTGGCGTGTACCGAGGAGTGCTTCACGAAACTCGGGATCAGGCGGCGATGTTCGCGCCCGTCACGAAGGCGACCCGCGTCCTGCGCAGTGACGAACCGCTCGCTGCCGCGGTGCTCGATTGCGCGCAGGCGGCGCTCGCAGCTCCCTCGGGGCCCGTATACCTCGGTGTGCCGACGGACTTCCTATCGGCGCCGGAGCCTTCGCGGACGGACGCCTGTGCGGCGCCGGCGGCATTCGCCGTGCCGCCGGCGCCGGCGACTGCCTCACAGCTTCAGGCGGGGGACGTGCAGCACGCGTGCGATCTGCTCAGCGCCGCCCGGAGGCCGCTGATCTGGGCCGGCGGCGGCGCGCTGCGCTCGGGCGCCGCAGCCGCAGTCGGAGGACTGGCACGCCGGCTTGCGGCCCCGGTGATCACCACGTACATGGGCCGCGGCCTGCTCGGCCGGGATCATCCGTGCCTGGTGCCGGGCCCCGCACACGACCCCTCGGTCGGCGCACTCTGGGACGAGGCCGACGTGGTGCTTTCGATCGGGAGCGACCTCGACGGGATGATGACCCAGAACTGGCTGATGCCACAGCCGCAGTCCCTGATCGCGGTCAACATCGACGGAGCCGACGCGAACAAGAACTACCCCGCTGAGGTGACCCTCGTCGGTGACGCCAGGGCGGTGGTGGAGGAGATGCTCACGCATGTGCGCACGCGCGAGGGGCTGTCGGCGCTGCAGCAGCGCCTGGCCGCAGTCGGTGCGCAGGTCGCCGCCTCGGTGGTCGCCGACGACCCGCAGGCGGCCACGTTCCTGGCGATCATGGAGCGCGCGCTGCCGGCAGACGCGATCGTCGTCGCCGACATGTGCATCCCGGGCTACTGGCTGGGCGGTTACCGGCGCGTCCCGGCACCGCGAAAGCTCGCCTACCCGCTCGGGTGGGGGACGCTGGGATTCGGCTTCCCGGCATCGCTCGGCGCCGGGCTCGCCGACCTCGGCCCGGCCGTGTGCGTGACCGGGGACGGCGGCTTCCTGTTCGCGTGCGGTGAGCTGGCGACGCTCGCCCAGGAGCGGATCCCGGTGACGATCGTGCTGGTCGACGACGGCGGCTACGGCATGCTCCGCTTCGATCAGCAGCGCGTCGGCGATCAGCCGTTCGGCGTCGACCTCAAGGGACCGGACTTCGCGGTCCTGGCATCGGCGTTCGGAATCAGGGCGGACACGATCGACGGCTTCGGCCCGGCATTCGAGGCGGCCCTCGGTCGCGCGGTCGCCGCCGCTGAGCCGCGGATGCTGGTCGTGCGGGCGGCGCTCAAGCCGCCGGTGACGACCTCTCCCCGCTGGTACCGGCGGGCGTGACGCGGGCCCAGGCGATGATCTCGGCGCTGCCGTTGATCGTCGAGCCGTCGGGAAGCTTCAGGACCGGCAGCTTCTCCTGGCCGCTGAGTTCCTTGAGTGCAGGGCGACGGCCGGTCGTGAACAGGGCGAACGGGATGCCCCTGCCGAACACCACCTTGTCGAAGTCGTGGCCTGCATCGCGCAGCGCTCGCTGAGCGCGCTTGCATGCGTGTGGCGGCGGCCCGCCGTCGTCGATGTGGCATACGTAGAGCGTCAAGCTCATCGTTCGCGGAGATTACGGCTATTTCGCAAGCCGGGCGCCGGCCGCGGGGGCGCGTGACACACTCCGCCGGTGGAGCGAGCGATCGAGATCTCCGGCGACATGATCCGCCTCGGACAGCTGCTGAAGCTGGCCGGCGCCGCGACGGCCGGCTCGGACGCGAAGATCGTGATCGCCGACGGTCAGGTGACCGTCAACGGCGAGCGCGAGCTGCGCCGCGGCCGCCAGCTCCACCCCGGCGACCTCGTGCGAATCGGGTCCGACGAGATCCGCGTCAGCTGCAGTTCTGCTTCGCCCAAGCCGCCACCGAGGTCTCGGCCTGCTTGACGTTGGACTGTTCGAAGACGTGCACCGCTGATTCGAGTCCGGCCAGCTGAGTGGCGGATGGAACCGATCCGAGCTTGTAGTTGACCTTTTCCAGCGCCGAGGCGAACGATCCGAACGCCGTCGCGATCGTCTGAACGGCGGGCTTGATCGCCGACGGCGCCGCGTTGGCGAGGTTGTTGTACGCGGCAACGGCAGCCGACAGATTGAAGGTCTTGCCGGTGGCCGACTGCATCGCCTGGGCGAACTTCTCACCGACGCCGGCGAGCTGCAGACAGTTCCCGGTATTCGCGAAGGTCGGCGCCGCCGCCGATGAGGATGAGGAGTTGCCGGCCGAGCCGGAGCCGGCCGAGCTCGAGCTCGAGCTGGCTGCGGATGAACTCGAACCCGAGCTGCCGCAGCCGGCGATGGCGAGGGCGAGCGTCGCGATCACGGCGCCCAGCGATATTGACCCGATTCTCAATGAAATGCTCCGTTCCGCTCACGTCTGCGAGCGCTCAGCGCCACGATCTCAGTGCTGCGATCGTAACAGTGGCCCCGGCGGGCGAGTCCTGCCCTGGACGGATCGCCGAGGCCGCTTGAAACGTGCGGGTGTCACGGCAGGGCCAACCGCCGCCGCGGCGAAGCTTGTGCGATGCCGGAAGCCTGGGTGTACATGCTGCGCTGCTGCGACGGTTCGCTCTACACGGGCTGGACCGTCGACCTCGAGCGGCGGCTGGAGCGTCACACGGCAGGCACCGCGAGTCGGTACACGGCTAGCCGGCTGCCGGTCGAGTTGGAGCTCGCCGTCTCGATGCCGGATCGCAAGACGGCGCGCCGCGAGGAGGCGCGGATCAAGCGGCTGCCCCGGGCGGAGAAGCTGGCGCTGATCGCGCCGCACCTGGCGCCGCCCAAGTGAATGCCTCGCCGGCCCGGCGCCACTGAATATGCTCTGCCGGAGTTCGGATCAAAGGAGGGATGAGGGCCACGTGAGTCCAGCGGCGCAGACAACACCACTGCGAGAGCGCGCGGCCTGGCCGGCGCTCCAGAAGCACTTCGAGGAGATCCGCGGGCTCCACCTGCGTGAGATCTTCGCCAGAGATCCCGGACGGGGTGAGCGCCTGCAGGCGCAGGCGGCGGGCCTGCACCTCGACTATTCGAAGAACAGGATCACGGATCGCACGATCGCGCTGCTGATCGACCTGGCGCAGGAGTGCGGACTGCGTGAGCGGACCGAGGCGATGTTCGCCGGCGAACGGATCAACGTCTCGGAGAACCGCTCGGTCCTGCATGTCGCGCTGCGGATGCCGAAGGGCGAGTCGTTGATCGTCGACGGAGTTGACGTCGTCGCGGAGGTGAATGCCGTGCTCGACCGGATGTCGGTGTTCGCCGATCGGGTCCGCTCGGGCGACTGGAGGGGCTACACCGGCAAGCCGATTCGCAACGTCATCAACATCGGGATCGGCGGCTCCGACCTCGGCCCGGTGATGGCCTATGAGGCGCTCCGCCATTACTGCAGGCGCGATCTCGTCTTCCGCTTCGTCTCGAATGTCGACTCGACCGACTTCTTCGAGGCGACGCGTGATCTGGCCGCCGATGAGACCCTGTTCATCATCTCCTCGAAGACGTTCACGACGCTCGAGACGATGACGAACGCGCACACCGCGCGGGCGTGGACGTTGTCCTCGTTGCACGACGAGTCGGCGATCGCCAAGCACTTCGTGGCGGTCTCGACGAACGCCGCGGAGGTCTCGAAATTCGGGATCGACACCGACAACATGTTCGGCTTCTGGGACTGGGTCGGTGGCCGCTACTCGATGGATTCCGCGATCGGGCTCTCGACGATGCTCGCGGTCGGCCCGGCCGCCTTCCGTGAGCTGCTCGCAGGGTTCCACGAGATCGACGAGCATTTCCGCACGGCTCCGCTCGAACGCAACCTGCCCGCGCTGATGGGTCTCCTGTCCGTCTGGTACGGCGATTTCTTCGACGCGCAGACGGTCGGGGTGATGCCCTACAGCCAGTACCTGAAGCGCTTCCCCGCATACTTGCAGCAGCTGACGATGGAGTCCAACGGCAAGCACGTGACGCTCGACGGACGTGCTGTCGACTACCAGACCGGGGCAGTGTTCTGGGGCGAGCCTGGGACGAACGGCCAGCACAGCTTCTACCAGCTGATCCACCAGGGCACGAAGCTGATCCCGGTCGATCTGATCGGCTTCGGCAAGGCGCTCAATCCGATCGGCGACCACCACGACATCCTGATGTCGAACGTGTTCGCGCAGGCACAGGCGCTGGCATTCGGCAAGACCGAGGCTGAGGTGCTCGCCGAGGGCTCCGCCCCCGAGGTCGCCCCACAGCGTGTGTTCGAAGGCAACCGCCCGACCAACGTGATCCTCGCCGAGCGCCTGACGCCCCGGATCCTCGGGGCGCTCGTCGCGCTCTACGAGCACAGCGTGTTCACGCAGGGCACGATCTGGGGGATCAACTCGTTCGACCAGTGGGGCGTCGAGCTCGGCAAGGTGCTGGCCAAACAGATCATCCCCGAGCTCGAATCGGTCGCCGAGCCAGACCTGCAGCACGACAGCTCGACCAACGCCCTGATCCGCCGCTACCGGAGCATGCGCTGATGAGCGCCGCCACACCGCCGATCAGGCTGCTGCTGGCGGACGTCGACGGCACGCTGGTCACGCAGGACAAGGTCCTCACCGACCGCGCCGTCGCGGCGGTGCACGAACTCCACCGCGCCGGGATCATGTTCGCGCTGACCAGCGGCCGCCCACCTCGCGGGATGCAGATGCTGACCGAGCCGCTGGCGATCAGCACCCCGATCGCGGCGTTCAACGGGGGGCTGATCGTGGAACCGGATATGACCGTGATCGAGCAGAAGGTGATCCCGGACGGACTCGTCCACCCGGTCATCTCCAGGTTCGCGGATTCCGGGCTGGACGTCTGGCTCTACCAGGGAGCAGATTGGTTCATCCGTGATCCAAAGGCGCCGCACGTGGCGCGTGAGGAGTTCACCGTTCAGTTCGAGCCGACGATCGTCGCCGGCTTTGACGGCATCACCGAGGGCGTCGCCAAGATCGTCGGTGTCAGCGACGATCACGACCTCGTCGCGTCGGTCTCGAACGCCGCCCACGACGAGTTCGGAGACCACGTCTCGGTCGCGCGCTCACAGCCCTACTACGTCGACGTGACCCATCCGGATGCGAACAAGGGCGGGGTGGTGCGCTTCCTGTCGGCCAGGTACGGGATCGCAACGGACCAGATCGCGACGATCGGCGACATGCCTAACGATGTACTGATGTTCGCCCATTCCGGCCTCTCGATCGCGATGGGACAGAGCGACCGTGAGGTGCAGCGCGCGGCGCGGCGCGTTACCTCCGCCAACGACGAGGAGGGTTTCGCCAACGCCGTCGAGCGCTTCATTCTCCCTCCGTCACCGGGTGGCTGAGTGCGCCGAGAGCTGGGCTCTGGTCTTCGCTGCCCGCACCGCGCTCGTCAGCGTCTCGGTGTCGTAGACGCCGTAGTGCCGACGACCGTTGATGAAGAACGTCGGCGTGCCTGAGACGCCGCTCTCATCGGCGCTGGCGACATCCTCACTGACACGCGGCGCATACTCCCGCCGGCGCAATTCGTCGGTGAACCGCTCGACGTCGAGCCCGAGCTGCTCGGCGTAGCGGGCAAGGTCACGCGGGCTGAGCTCGTCCTGATGGCTGAGCAGGGTGTCATGCATCTCCCAGAACCTGCCCTGGGCGGCTGCCGCCTCTGACGCCTCGGCTGCGAGCTGCGCGGTCGGATGGACGTCGTTGAGCGGCAGGTGGCGCCACACGTACCGCATGTCGGCGCCCAGCGACGAGAGCAGCTCCCGGACCACCTGCTCGGCCTGCCCGCAGTACGGGCACTCGAAGTCTCCGTACTCGACGAGTGTCACCGGCGCCTCCTGCGGGCCGCGAATGTGGTCACGGTCAGGGTCGGGGTCATCGACCAGGTCGAGGATGTCCTCGGCGGTGGCACCGACCTGGCGCGCCCGCCAGCCGCGCGGCAGGCGCCTGATCGCGGCGGTGGCCGCCCACCCGAGCACCGGCGCGAGGATCACGGTGCCGAGCGCCCCGAGCCTCGCCTGATCAAGCCGCTCACCGGTGAACGCGAGGCTCGAGATCAGCAGGGACACGGTGAAGCCGATTCCAGCGCAGGCCCCGCCGACGGCGATCACCGGTCCGCTGACCGGTAGGCGGGGACCATGCAGCGCGGGCCGCGACGCGATCCAGGACCCGCCGAAGATGCCGACCGGCTTGCCGATCAGATAGCCGAAGATGATCCCGAGCGTGATCGGCGAGGAGACCGCGTCGCCGAGCAGCTTGCCGGTCAGGTGAATGCCGGCGTTGGCGAGCGCGAACAGTGGCACGATCAGATAGCTGGTCCATGGGTGCAACTCGTACTGGAGCCGCTCGTTCGGCGAGATCGATGCCACCAGGCTCTGCTGCGCCGAGCGCGCCAGCTCCGGCGTCGGCTGCTCCCGGAACGAGCGGGTCAGGGCCGTCGCGCGCTCGAGGTCCTCACGCGAAGGCGGGTAGGCGCTGGTCGCCAGCCCGACCGCGAGGCCGGAGATCACCGGATCGATCCCCGATTTGAACATCGCAACCCACAGACCCAACGCCACCACGATCGTCGCGGCGCTCCGCGCGACATCGAGATAGCGCAGCGCGAGCAACAGCGCGAACATCAACACCGCGACCGCGAGCGCCACCACCGAGACATGGTTCGTGTAGACGATCGCGATCACCAACAGCGCGGCCAGATCGTCGACCACGGCCAGCGTCAGCAGGAACACGCGCAGACGCGTCGCCGACCGCGGTGTCAGCAATGCCACCACCCCCAGCGACAGCGCCGTATCGGTCGACATCGCGGCGCCCCAGCCGTGCGCTCCGGCGCCACCGGCATTGAACGCCAGGTAGATCAGGATCGGTACGGTCACGCCACCGACCGCCGCGAACACCGGAATCGCCAGCCGGCGGCGCTCCCGCAACTGCCCCGAGATCAAGCTCCCGCTTCGCCTCGAGCCCGACGACGAGGAAGAAGAAGGTCATCAACCCCTCGTTGACCCAGTGGCGAAGGTCGGCGGAGATCCCGGCGTTGCCGATCGTGATCGCCAGCCGCGTCGTCCAAACCGACTCATACGAGGCGGGCCACGGCGAGTTCGCCCAGACCAGCGCCGCGACGACGGCACCCAGCATCACGACCGCCCCGGCGGTCTCAGTGCTCAGGAAGCTGCGGACCGGTGCCGCGAGGTTCCGCGCCCATGCCGTCCGGCCCGCCTCGGGCAGCGCCGGTGTGTCAACGCTCATCGTTGCGATTCTGCACAACCCGGACGCGGCGTAACCGAGCCGCGCCCGCGCCAGCTACTCCTCGACCGTTTCGATCACCTCGTAGACGCCCGACACGAGCTCGTTCTCGACGAACGCCGAAAGATGATCGACGCGCTTCATCTCCTGGGCGTCAGCCTCGGCGCGCCACTGGTGATAGCCGTCCTTGGTCATCTCGAACAGCCCGAACGAGATCACCTCGTCCTCGTCACGGATGTTGCGGGCGTGGTACGCGCGCTGAAACCCGGGGGGCTTTGTATCGACGTCATCCCACGCGCGGCGAAACTGGTCCCACGCGCCTGGCTTGAGTCGGCGGGCGGTGAACATGACGATCATCGTCGACCTCCGTTTTTGTTTTGTGGGCGTTCGCCGCCCCTCGCACGGGCGATCCTATGTCGTCGGACGCTGCTGTGGTGTCTATGGTCCGCGGCGATGACCGGAGCGGCACGCCCGATCCAGGCCCCCAAGCTGCCCACCGACCTAGAGCGCGGCGAGGTGTCGGAGCTATCGGACGATGCCCGCCATGAGCTGATCGAACTTCTCGACGCGGACCTCTCGGGCTCGCAGGCGCACGGTGTGAGCTTCGACACGGTCAGGCTCCAGGGCGTCGACCTGTCGGCCTCCCGGCTCGATCAGCTGAGCATCATCGACAGCCGGCTGAACGGCTGCAACGTCGCCAATCTCCAGTCCCGCCGGGCCAGCGTGATCCGAGTGAGTTTCGAGACGAGCCGTCTGACCGGGACGATGCTGACCGAGTCAATGATCCGTGACGTCACCGTCAGGGGCTGCCGCGTCGATCTGTCCTCGCTGCACTCATCGCAGCTCACACGGGTCAGCTTCGTCGACTGTCTGCTCGCGCAGACGGATTTCATCGACGCCCAGCTCGAATCGGTGTGCTTTCACGATTGCGACCTCACGCGCGCCGATTTTCGCGGCGTTCGGCTGAAGCATTGCGAGTTCCGCCGCTGCGATCTCACCGGCGCCCACGGGATCCCGGACCTCCGCGGAGCGTCGATGGAGTGGGGCGACGTCGTCGGCATGGCCGGTGAATTCGCCGCCGCGCTGGGGATCGGGATCCTTGACGCGGACTGAGGTCAGTTCAGCTGTGCCTGCATCGCGCGCAATTCGCCCTGCAGCTCGTCACGATGGGTGGTCTCGGTCGGGAGCTCAAGACGCATCGCCGCTGCGTGGATCGCGGCGCCGAGATCGCCACGGCGCCTGTAGGCGGCGACCAGATTGTTGAGCATTCGCATCGCGATTTCGCGAGCCGTCCAGGGCCTCGGCAGAGTCTGGCCGATCAGGTCGATCGGCACCTCGGTGCCGCCGTCGAAGGGGTCGAGCAGCAGCGGCGGCTCGGCGCCGAAGTGGCCGACGACGAAGTGACCCCGCAGGCCGACCCCATCGAGCGCGATCCCCGCTCGGCGAGCCGTTTCGATGTAGACGACGGACAGCAGGATCGGCAACCCGCGACGGCGCGTCAGGACGATGTCGAGCATCGAGTTGCGGGGATCGTCGTATTCGGCTCGATCGCCGGCGAATCCCTGTGCGAGACCGAGCGTCTGCGCGCACGCCAGCGCCAGCGCCGCTGGCGTTCCGGCGCTGCGCGCGGCGGCGCGTGCGAGGCCGGCACCGAGGGCATCCAACGTCGCCATCGCCCCGTCCACGTCGACCTCCCGGAACTCGGCCGCCAGCGCGAGCGCGACGATGTCGAGCGTGGCGTCCCGGTCTGCGGCCACCTCTGCGAACGCGGGCAACATTGACACGCTGCCATTGTGCCGCCAGCCTCAGGCGTACGCTTCCGGGGTGCCGATTCGTCGCTTCTTGAAGGGCCGCGTGGCCAGCGAGCCTCCGGTGTCGATCGGCGACCCTCGGCTCGAGGGTTGGGAGACCGTCAGCGTGTTCGAAGAGCAGGCAACGGCGCTCGCCTGGCGTGACCAGCTGCGTGCGCTCGGTGTCGATGCGAGCTGCGTCGCCGAGCGCCCGCTTGATCGGGCGGGACGCGGCGACGTCTACCTGGTGGTCCCCCCTGACCAGTGGTCAAGGGCCAACGAGATCGTCGAGAACCTCGAGTGAGCGGTGCTCACATGTTCAACGAGAACGGCGGGTAGCGGTCGGTCGCCATCAGGAATGCATAGGCGGCGACGCGGACGCCCCAACCTCCGACGCCGACCACGAAGCCGAACAGGCCCTGCGGGTAGCGGCCCGTGATCAGGATCGAGAACCACGCGATCACCACGCATACGAACGCCGCGATCCCGAGGAAGAACAGGATGATGTAGTGGGGGATCGCCAGCAACCATTTGACCAGCGGCAGCCACCGGTTCAGCTCGGTCTGCGCATCCGGGTAGGCAATCTCAAGCGTCAGCGACTGGCGTTCGTCAGTCGACGGATAGCGATCGTCGAGCAGCGCACCGTAGATCCAGACGCGTGACGAGAAGCGGGTCAGCTCGAGATTCCAGTCGAACCACCAGCGCGGATACTTCTGGCGAAACAGGATCATCAACAGCGGCCCGCCGACCAGCACGCCGCCAGCGCCGATCGCGAAGGTCCTCGTCGTCGCACCGCCGTGGACGCTGCTCCACGCACCACCGTCAACGGTGCCGAGAACGATTGCGATCGGGATGATCGTCAGGAACCGCAGACCGGTGGTCAGACGGTTGAGCTGCCGGTCCGGGTATTGCACCTCGAACTGCACTGGGTATGCGTCGTTCATCTCTCGCTCCTCTTTCAGCCAGCCTACTCGCCGCGCGCTTGATCGCATAGATGGCGTCCGTGCCGTCCCCTACTCTGATTCGATGGTGACCGTCGAGTTCTCGGGAGCCGTGTACTCACTCGGGGACGATCAGGCAGCAATGCTGGCGCAGAACCTCCGGAATTACGCGAAGGGCAGCTATCCGGCGGATGTGAAGCTGGCGACCGAGCTCAGCGGCAATCCCAACTGGATCGACGGTGCGCTCGCGGTCGCCGATTTCCTCGAGGAGATACTCGTCGGCAATCTCGACGGCCCGCTGCCGCTGGAGGGCAAGGCGGCGGAATCGACGTGCTGGTCGCTGCGGATCATCCAGGGCCTCGGCGGCTCCAGCGATGATGCGGACATGGCGGCACTCCGTGATGCGCTCGCCAAGCAGTTCGCGCCCGAGGGGCGCCGTGAGGCTGCCTGAGCTCGGACGCCTTGGCCATCAGCGATCGTGCGCAGCCGGTGCAGCAGCGGCGGCCCTTGCGCCGCGAGCACTGACGGCACGATCGTAGGACAGGCGGAACAGTTCGATCGCGCGGTCGACGTCCTGCGGCTCGCCAAGCCGGAATGTGACCCAGCCGGAGTCCGGCAGGACATGATGGGGTGCAGCCCGCCCCGCGGCGATCAGTTCATCTCGGACCCGACGCGGGAATGGAAGGTCCGCGATCCGGTCACCATGCAGGTGCCCGAGCTCACGCCGGCCGAGGCGAAACTCGACGCCGCCGAAGCGGTGCGGAGAAACCTCTACATCCGGCCACCCTCCAACCGTCGCCGTGATCCGCCCGCCGGCGCCAACCAGTTCAGCCATCGGTTCCCTCCACAGTCGCCATCACCGCAAGCGTAGGACCTGCCCAACCCCAGCACCATCGGTAATTGGTCGTAGGTCTCAGGGGATCCAGGTCGCCGGCACCCGGCTGATCGGGTCGTTACCGGCGTCGGTGAGTGTGGAGGTGGCCTGGACGATCCCTCCTGCACCGCGGATTGTGGCCGTCGCCTGAACGATCCCTCCGGTTCCGGTGAGGAGGCCCGCGTTGATGTTGAAGCGGACCACACCGGTCAGGGCCGGAAGGTGGCGGATCCGGATCGTGTGGGTGCTGACGTCGACGGTCACATTGTTCCAGCTGGTGTGTGCGCCGACGACGTCGAAGTCGCGCGCGGGATAGCCGGCCTGCTGGTAGCTGAGCTGTCCGAGCCAGCCGGAGCCGACGTCGAGACGCAGACCCGGTGGGAGCGTGATCGTGGCGCCTGAGACGGCGTCGCGAGAGGCGAGCGCGACCAGCGCCCCCTGCGTCCGTGGGCCGCCGTTGACGCGCACGGCCAACATGCAGGGGGCGAGCAGCAGCGAGGTCTGGACACGGTGAGCGCGGGTCTCGATGCTGAGCGTATGCTCGCCGTCGCCGTAGCGGGCAAGGGTGCCGGGGCTGATCGCGATCCGGCGACCGGTGCCGACCGCTCTGCCGTCGATCCCGACGGACAGCCGGTGTCGTGCACTGACGGTCAGGGGCGCCCACGGAAGGCTGGGTTGTGGGTAACTGAGGGTGACCGGATCGCCACCGGCGAGCAGTCGGCGCGTGACCGCGATCGTGCGGCAGGCTCCCTCGTCGACGAACGACCCGGAGAGGCGGCTGAGGTCCATCGCGGCCACCGGCGCGCTCAGCGGGCTCGTAACGGTCTGCTCGCCCACCGGATCAGTCGCACTGAGACGGCACGAGAGCCGGGAGCCGACGTCGTCGACGCCGGGGGTGTAGATCGCGGAGGTGGCGCCGCGCAGTGCGTGGCCGTTGCGCAGCCACTGGTAGGAGTAGCTGGTGGCACCCGGATACCCAACCGGCTTGCAGGTCAATCGGCTGCCGTCCGCCGGGTTGCCGAGGATCGTGGTTGTCCCCGCCGGACTGGACACGCCGGTGCCGGTGAATCCGATCGGCGTCACCGGACCAGGGGTGTTGCCGATGATGATCAGGGTTGCGCCTTCGCCGAAGCCCGGTGTGGCCGGCTCGAATTCCATCGTGAATTGGCACGAGGAGCCCGGGTAGATGATCTGCCCGGCGCAGCCGTCGGCGGTGATCGGGAACGCCTGCGGGGTGCCGGAGACGACGAACGCCTCCTGGATCTGCATCGGCGCGTCGCCCTCGTTGGCGAGCGTCACCGTCTTGGACTCGCCGGCGCCGACGGCGACATCGCCGAAGCTGATCTGCGCGGGTGTCAGCACCGGCTGTGGGCCATTGAGCGTGGTGGCACTCAGCGGGATGATCAGCGGGCCGCTCAGGCTGTCGCTGTCGATCTCGAGGTCGGCGTTGAAGCTACCGGCGTAGCTTGGGGGGTTGAAGCCGACGTTGACTCCGCACTGATTGCCGGGCTGATACAGCTGGTCGGCACAATTCTGTCCGTTGGCGATGTAGAACATCGAAGCGTCGGGGCCCGTGATCGTCCCTGCGGTGGCCAGCGTGCCGGCATCGTCTGAGTCCGTGATCGTGATCCCCTGCTGCTCGCCGCCGTCGTAGTAGGGCTCTGACTGGAACTCCAGCGGGTCGGGGTCGGCGTTCAGCGTCCCGGTGATGCCGTTGCCGCTGAGCGGGACATCGAGCGTGCCGGTGTCATCGTCGAGTTCCAGCGCAGCCGTCACCTCGCCCGTCTGGTTCGGCACGAAGCTCACCTGAACCGTGCAGAAACCGATCGGCAGCAGGAAGGCGGCGCTGCAGGTGTCCGCGGTGATCTGAAATTCTCCGGGGTCGGTTCCGACCAGCGTGTCGCTGTAGACGCTGACGTTGTCAGCGGTGTCGTTCGTGAAGGTCAGGGTCTCACCAGGGCTGCCGCCGCTGTGGATGTCCTGGTTGCCGAAATCCCACGAGGCCGGCGAGGGGGTCATGACCGACGTGTCAGCACGTGCAGATGCCGCCGCTCCGAGCAGAGATGTCGACGCGATCACGGTGATCAGCGCCCGTAGCAGGGATCGTGAGCGACCCGCCCTGGGCGAGGCCGCCCGCAGCAGCGCTGGTTGCTTCATGGCAACGTCTTCCCTTCACCGTGTGGGGCGTGTGGCAAAAGCCTGTGCCGGGTAATCGGTCGTACGTCGCCTACCGGCAGGCGTGCAAGATCTCTTGCACGGACGCGCTCGCTCAGCGCACCGTCAGCAGTGTGTGCATCCCCATCGCAAAGTGCGATTGCGGGGTGCCCATGAACATCGAGCAGTACAGGAGATACGTGCCCTTGGTGAGATGGAGCGTCTCGCTCGCCGACTGCCCGGGTGTCACGTACAGCGGCCCCCGGACGAAGTCGGGATGGTGGGTCACGAGATCCGGCCGCTGGATCACGAGATTGTGCTCGTCCTGACCGCGGTTGTAGATCGTGAAGCGCACGTTGCCGGCCGCGACCACGGCCTCGGAGAGGATGATCGAGTACTCCTGCTCATCGACCGTCAGACTGGTGGGCAGCGGCGGTCCGGCACGGTGAAGCCGGTGTGAGGGCGCACGATGCGGAGCGATCGCGTCCGCCGCGCTGGCCGGTCCCGCGATCGCGGCCGCGGCGAACGATGCCAGCGGGATCATCACCGCCGTGATCGCCGCAATCACCGCCGGGTGGATCGCGCGCCGGGTCACGACTTGATCAGCGTCGTGCCGCCGTCGTAGCGTGCGATTCCGGGGAACGGGCCGTCGGGCAGGATCGCGTTGGGATCGCCGCCGAGCCATTCGCTGATCAGCGCTGAGTAGACCGAGCGGAAGTCGGTGATCGGGATCAGGTTGCCGTTCTGGTCCTGCTGGCCGGGAAGGACGCCCGGGTGTTCGCCGGCGAGGCCGCCGAACACGCTGGATCCGCTGACCATCACGAGACCGCCCGCCCCGTGATCGGTGCCGAGCGAATCGTTCGACACGATCCTCCGTCCGAACTCGGAGTAGACGAGCGTGACGACCTTCTGCTCGACGCCGCGGTTGGCCAGGTCAGCCTTGAAGGCTGCCAGCGCACTGGAGAGAACGGCCAGCTGCGGATCCTGAGAGGTGACCTCGTTGCCGTGGGTGTCGAACGAGCCCCAGTCGATCGTGACGACGCGCGTCCCGAGGCCCGCGCCGATCAGCGTCGCGGCGAGCTGGAGATTGCTTGACAGATCCGAGTTGGCCGGATAGCCGGGAGCGACCGGGCCGAGTCCGAGCCCGGCCACCTGATGGGAAACCTGGACGGTCTCACCATAGATCGCCCGTGAGCGACTCAGCCCCTGGTTGGCCGCGTCGGCGGGCACGGAGGCGAGCGACGTGATCTGCGGGTTCATGTTCGTGTTGCCGATCTGGAAGCTGGTGTCGCTGAGATCGGCGATCGCGCACACCGGCGCGCTCGCTGTCCGGATCGACTTCGACAGGGTGCTGTTGATCGAGATCGCCTGCAGGGGGTTGTCAGCCACACCGTAGAGATCGAGCCAGCGTCCCAGCCAGCCGGTCTCGAGCTCCTCCAGAGCGCCCGCGAACCAGTAGTCGCGGCTCTCGAAGTGAGACAGGTCAGACGGCGTGTAATCGGCGGCCGGGAAGATCGCCAGGTCCGACCCGGAGTCGCCGGTGCCGGTCCCGTACAGCGTGTCGAGTCCCTTGCTGTCGCCGTTGTTGCCGGTGCCTGACACCAGCGGGTTGGCGAATGCGAGCGTGCCGCCCGTGCCCGGCATCACCGTCGTGCCCACCTGTCCGCCGCCCGAGGGACCCAGCACGCGAGCGATGTTCGAGCGCTGGGACACGTAGCTGCTGTACTGGTCCGAGGCGACGGGCACGATCGCGTTGAGGCCGTCGTTGCCGCCGTTCAGATAGATGCAGACAAGGATGTTCTCCGCGGGCGCCCCGGCTCGGGCGGCGGCGGCGTTCCAGATCGATTCCCAGGTGAGGTGCGCCGCGGAATAGATCGAAGCCATCCCGATCGCACTCCCCATCAGGAACTTGCGCCTGCTGTGACCGCTTGGCGGACTCGGCACACCATCACGGAACCCGTTCAGCGCCTCAGCGGGGATCGTGATCCTGGAGGTTGGGTTGAGGTTTGTGACGGCGCTGTCCGAGCGCGCGCAGTCGGCGCAGCGGAGGGCCTGGATCTCGCTAGCGCTACGTGTCTCGGTCATCACATCACCTGGGCGTCGGGGCCGGCGAGCATCAGCGCGCGCAATGCGATCTGACGCTCGATTCGATTGTTCGCTTCGGAGGCCTGGGCGGTCCTGGCGAAGCTTTGGAGTGCACTCTGGGTGCCGGGCGCCAGCCACGGCTCGCCGACCGCGCTGTACGCACGGTCGTAGGCGGCGGTCGGGGACTCACCCGGTACGTCGGGTATCTGCATATTTCCGAGCAGCGTCGAGACGAAGCTGAACCTGCCGAGCGCCGTGTCGGTGTTCAACCAGGAGAGGCCACCCTCCCAGCCCGAGACGTTCGGCGGGAAGTACGGCTGCTCGCCGGTTGCGGCGAGATAGTCCGAGGCGGTCGAGTCCGTGATCTTCACGCCAAGCGCTCGCATCACGCCGACGACGAACACGACCGGCGGCTTGACCATGTTCGGCTCGTCGACCGAGGCGAACAGCGCAGGATTCGTCAGGATCTGCTTGAGCAGCGGCTTCAGCTGGAAGCCGGTGCTCGTGTAGGTCTTGATCAAGCTCTTCAGCGTCGCTGGATCGGGGGGATCGACGATGAACTCGCCCCAGATCGCGTTGATGATGAACGCCGGATGGGCGGGGCGCGACAGGATCAGGTTGACGACTTCGGGCGTGTTGTAGTTCGAGAAGCTGCCAAATACGAGTTTGGGACCGTCGTACCACAGCGACTGCGTGAAGTAGCTGTAGACCGCGTTCGGATCGGTGTCATTGATCTGCCAGCCCGACAGCGCCTTGGCGATCTGCTCGACGTCGGTCTGCGAGTAATTCGGCTGCCCGGCGGCATCGACGACTCCCAGCGTGAACAGCTCCATGAACTCTCGGGCGTAGTTCTCGTTCGGTGCCCCCTTGACGCTCAGCTCACCGTTCAGGTAACGCAGCATCGACGGGTCGATCGTCACCGCCTGGGCCATGTCGGTGAAGTTGGCCTTCGGGTTGACGGCAAAGTCGGCGTACTTTCTGAAGAGCTCCGTCTGGGTCATCATCAGCTGTGGTGGAGCGACGGATTCACGGGAGTTGGCCCAGTGCCGGTGCCAGAAGAAGGTCATCCGCTCGACGAACGGGTTCGTGCAGCGGACCATCACGTCGACCCAGCTGAGCACGAGGTCGGTGTCGTTACCGGTCGGGTCCAGCGGGCCGCCATCGTCGGTTCCAGGCACGCCGGTCGTTCCAGCCGGTGTCGACAGCATCCAGTCGACCGCGTCGGTAACGGTCCTCCCGACCCAGGTCGCACGATCCTGCGCGCTCGGACCGAAACCGGCGCGCCAGAACAGCCGGTCGACCATCGCCGAGGTCATCGGCGTCAGTGGACCGATCGGGCCGCCGGCGCCGGTGCCCGGAGGTGGCGGTCGGTGCAGTCGATGGCGCTCCGGACCCCGCGCGGCGCCCTTACCGTGATTCTTCCTGCGCAGAGCAGAACGGCGCTTCGCATCCCGGCGTTGCGCAGACCGGCCAACGCGCTTATCCGTCCGTTTCATCGGCACGCCTCCTTCAGCAGTGACCTGAACGCTCGCGTGATCGACCTGCCACGCAGCTGGAAGTCACCGGTGGGGTCATCGACGTCGTACCAGACGATCCCGGCGAGTTCGGGCATCGCGGTCGCCTGAAGCGTCCCGAGCGTCTGAATCCACTGCGCCTCGTCGCCCCCGGTTGCCGTCGAACCCGTCTCCGCAAACCAGAATGGCTTGGCGGTGAGTGACTCGATCAGCTGGTACGCCGACGCGAACAGATCCTCCGGCTCGGTCCAGCTGAGGGCTCCCTCGTTTCCGAAGTTGTATCCGCTCGCGCCAACGAGGTCGACTTCGGATGCGCCCGGGAAGTAGGCCTCCAGCTCGTTCGCGGTCGTATTCGGGATGCTCCACGCATACGGAGCCCAGAGCAACTTGATCTTGGCGCCGCCGGGCGCCGAGCGAACCGCTCGGCGAACGCGGTCCCACGCCTTCACGTATTCAGCCGCGTTGTTGCCGTTGACCGTCCCTGACCACGCGTACCACGGCGTGTTCATCTCCGGCATCGGGCGCAGGATCGCCCCCCGCCTGACTCCATGCAGCTGGACGACAAGAGCCTTCAGCGACGCGTCGTATCGCCCGCGCGCCACATCCTTGAGGCGGTATCCCGGCTGCACCGCGCTCTCACGGCCACTGTCGGGTTGCCAGGTGACCAGCACGCCTGCGTGCTCCCGGTTTGCCGTTTCGATCACCGACTGCGCCAGAGGCTGTCCCGCCGTCAGGTACGTGGAGATCACCGAGATTCCGGCGCCGACGCTCTTCGTCAGCGCGGGAAGCGACGCGGCCGGGTTGTCCTGGTAGACGCCCACGGTCACACAGGCGGCTGCGCGGAGCGGCGCACGCCAGCGCCGCGATCGCCGGTGCAGCGAGCGCCAGGAACCTGCTCCTCATGCGACGATCTCCAATCTCAGGGTGGTTGTCAGATGACGCTTTCCGTTCGGCGAGGTCGTCGTCAGCCGCACGCTGTGGCTTCCCAGCGATCGCGCGCCAGGCGGAATCGGGAGGTGCAGGACGTGCGTTCCGGGGCGTTTGACCAGCAGCGACACGGTGCTCAGCTTGCCGCCGCTCCGGAGCGTCGCCTTGAGCACGCCGACCCCGTTCGTCTTCAGCGATAGCGCGGCGATCCAGTGCGCTCGCCGGAGCTGGCGAACGGATCGGTGAATGCCCTTGGTGCCCGTCACGACGGCCGCATCGGAGCAGCTCTGAGTCGCCGACGGACGGCGAACATAGCTGACTGCGGCGGATGGATCCGACGTCCACGGCACGGCGTTGCTGAACGCCACGACGGTCAGCGAGACGGCCTCGCACAGGGGTGCATCGACGCGCAGGCGGGAGGTGGCAGAGGTGGTCAGCGCCGTCACCGGCGCGGCGCCGCCAACGCTCATCAGCACGCGGTAGCGCTCCGCGTTGGGACTCTGAGAGGTGAAGCTGAGCAGCCCAGTCGACGGATCGATGCTCAGCGCGGTCGGGGAGGAGTCCTGCTGCTGGTTGCCGGCAACCCCGGTCGGGTTGCCGTTCCCTCCGTCGCTTGAGACGAGTTGCTGATCATTGAACAGCGGCGCATTGGTCCAGGCGAGGATTGCACCGCCGGGCCCGCCGGGGCCCTGGGTGTCCCCGTAATTGCCGCCAGGACCGCCGGCGGAGGAGAGCGATGCGAGCTCGCCGATCGCGCCGGCGACGATCTCGACCTGCCCGCCGGCGCCGCCGGTCCCACCGATCGCGCCGTTCGTCTGAGGGTTGGAGCCGGCGCCGCCCTCCGCCGTGGCATTGCCGCCGAGCGTCAGCGTTCCGGTGTCGGCACGGAGTGTCAGGTTGCCGGCGTTACCGCCGCTCCACGGCGGGTCGTTGTCGCCGTTCGCGTCTGAGCCGCTGGAGTCAAGTGTGTTACCGACGCTCAGGTTGTCCTCGGCGGCGAGCATGATCGACCCGCCGTTGGCGCCCGGCCCGCTGTTCTGGTAGCCGCCCTGGGTCTGCACGCTGCTGAGGTCGATCGAGCCCGCCGAGCTGTTGACGCTGACCGGCCCGCCCGATCCGGCGGCGGCACCGCCCTGGGAGTTGCCACCGTAGGCGAGCAGGGATCCCAGCAGAGCTCCGCCTGGCGCGGTCACCGAGATCGAGCCGCCGGGACCACCGGCAGCGTCGCCGCCCGAGCCGTTGCCGCCGGTGGCGACCACGTTGCTGCTGGTGACGGTGCTGCCGGCGATCGTGACCGCACCGCCGCCCGCGCTTTGGCCGCCGCCGGCGTTGACGTCGTCCCCGATCGCCAGCGGACCGGCCGACTTCAGCGTGATCTGCGAGCCGGCCGCCCCAGCGCCGTTGGCACCGTTCTGGCCCGACACATCGAGCGAGCCGAAAGCGTTCAGCGAGCCGCGCGCGGTGATCACCACCGGCGCCGAGGCGCCCGGGAATGCAGCGTTGCTGCCGCCGCCCGTCGTGTTGATGTCGTGGGTCTGAACGTTCGTCCCGGTGATCGTCACGGCAGCACCGTTACCGCCGTTCAGCGCGCCCGCCGTCGGTGCTCCGCGCCCATAGGCGTCGAGGTTGCCGTCGACCCGCACGTCACCGGCGCTCGAGTTGATCGTGACCGGCCCGGCGGATTGGACGTTCGTCGGACCCGGCGACTGTGCGTTGGTTCCCTGTGTCTGGATGTCGTCGCCGACGTCGATCGCGCCCGCCGCGCTCAGATTGACGCCAGCGCCGGGCGCGTAGATGCCGTCGACTTCGAGCGTGCTGGTCGATGAGATCGCAACCTGACCCGAGGGCGACCCACCCTGGCCGGCAGTGTTGATCGAGTTCGTGATCGCAACCGGCCCGCCCCTGAGCGTCAGGTTCCCACCGGGATCAAGCGTGTTCGTGCCACCGCTGAGGTCGATCCCGGTGGCAACCGTCAGCGGGCCCGAGGAGTTGAGCGTCAGCGAGCGGCCCGCGGGGCAGGTGTCACCGCTCCCGACCACGAAGCACGAATCGATCGAGGCATCGGGGCCGATGTAGATTGAGGCGCCGCTGATCGTCGTATCGCCGGTGAGCTGAAGGTCGCCGTCGATGTAGACCAGCCCGAAGCTCTGGTCGCCCGAGAGGGTCTCTGTATCCCCGTTCAGTACCAGCAGGTCGTCGGCGCGGGCAGCGCCGGCCATCAGCGCCAGGCTGACCGACGTCGCCAGCATTGCCACGAGCAGGACGCCGACACGGGCGAGCCGCGATGAGTGGGCCGGGGACATCATGGTCCAGGTTCGGGTGGCGCAGGCGTGCGATCGCATCGATGACGCCCGAGCTGGGGCGTATGCACACCATCGGCGCGGAAGGGCGCCGCCTTGAGGCCCGATTTCGATCCCTGGCCGGTCCGCTCTGCAGCTATCGTGGCGAACGTGGCTCCGCGGTCACGTTTCGTAGCGTTTGGATCGGCCGGGGTGCTCGTCCTCGCGGGCGTGCTGGGTGCTGTTCTGGTGCCCGGGCTGACCGGCCAGCTGCTGGCCCTGATCCTGATCTCGCTCGGGTTGATCGCCGCCGTGTCGCTGTTCTTCTTCGAGGTGGGTCTGAGCGAGGATCACGAGCGGGAGCGTGAAGCGGCCCGCCGGTCGGAACCACGCGGACCGGCACACGAACCGGAGCGGCGGCTTCGGATCAAGCGGATCCCGCGGAGACCCGAATAGACTCAATCCATGTCCGCGTTCGGCCGCATCGGCGAATCGCACCGGCTCCGGCTCGACCGTGCCGCGCCGGTTTCAGGTGCACACGAGGCGGAGCGCCGAGAATCGCAGTCCCACCGGCTCCTGGGGACGCTCGCCTGCAGTCGCTGTGACGCGCCAATCGCGCTCACCGATGGACCGGTCACGCCGCGCGACACGCTCACCTGCCCGTTCTGCAACAACCGCAGGGCTGCACGTGACTTTCTGTCGCTCGCGCTGCCGACCAGACCAGCCCGCGTCGAGGTACAGATCCAGATCGTCACACCGGTACCGCCGGCGTCCAGCGGCTCGAGCACCGAGGGCGTCAACGGTCGTCGACCGAGGCGCCGGCGGCACTCGGCGACCGCGACCGCCGCGGTGGCGTGGCGATTGCACCGATGACCGCGGCAGCCCGCCGGCGACTGGCGGCATGGATGATCGGCATCGTCGTGCCGGCCGCCGCGTTGGCGGTGCACGTCCAGGGAGCCACCGCGGACGGCCTGAGCTGGTCCGCGCCGGCACTGATCGACAGCGCGCCGAGTGGAGAGGTGTTCAGCGCGCTCTCGTGCCCGTCGGTGACGCTCTGCGTCGCGCCGGACGGGAACGGCGGTGTCGCAACGACGACCGACCCGGCTGGCTCCGCGGCCTGGACGGTGACGCGCCTCGCCGCATACAGGACGCTGACCAGCGCGCCGAGCATCGTCAGCCTGTCCTGTCCGAGCGTGACTCTGTGTGTTGGCTCCGATTACGGTGGCGACATCTACAGCACGACCGATCCAACGGGTGGTGAGGGTGCCTGGCGGCAGGTTTCACTGCCGACCGACGGGACCGGCCCGAGCATCTCGTGCCCGACGATCAGCTTGTGCGTGCTCGTCTTCTCCGACCTCGGCGTCGTCTATACGAGCTCGGACCCGACCGGCGGCAGCCGGTCCTGGGTGCGTTCATCGGTGCCTGGGAGCAACAGCTCCGAGTCTGGCGTCGCCTGTTCGAGCGCTACCTTCTGTGCCGTCGCGGGCGGCAACGGAAGGGTGTTCACCAGCACCGATCCGGCCGGCGGCGGCAGCACCTATGTGGCGCACAGGATCGTCGCCGCCACCAGCCACGGATGGCCCGCGATCACCGCGATCGCCTGTCCGACCGCGACGCTGTGCGTGGCCGGTGACGCCAACGGCGACGTGCTGACCAGCAGCGATCCGGACAGCGCGACGGCGACCTGGAGCGCCCTGCGGATCGATCCTGGCCGATCCCTGGCGGCGATCACGTGCCGCGTCTCCGGGCTATGCACAGCGATCGATGACGCCGGCGTCCTGTTCTCCACCGCTGCCGCCGGCGCGCCGTCGCCGGCCTGGACCCGGGTCGGAAGCGATGCGAGTGAGGACGCTCCCTATCAGGGCGACGCGACCTTCGCCGTCGCCTGTCCGACCGACTCGCTGTGCCTCGCGGTCGACGGCTCGCCTGACCTGCCGCGCTCGAGCGCGCCGACTGTGCAAGGGAGCTGGCGGATCTCGCCACCGGCGAGCGACATCGGCGCAGGCCTCAACGCGATCTCCTGCCCCTCGCTGCGGCTCTGCGTCGCGGTCGACGGCTACGGCGATGTGATCAGCACTCGGACACCCGAGAACCCCGCCTCGTGGCACCGGGCGCTCGTGGATTACAACTTCGGCGGCCTGACGGGGATCAGCTGTCCGACCCGGTCATTCTGCGTCGCGACGGACTCGTTTGGCGACGTGCTGATCTCGACTGACCCCACGGGTGGCGTGCACGCCTGGCACCGGCACCAGATCGAGGACGGCGAGGCGGGCGGGAACGGACCGCCCACCGGTCTGATGGGCGTTTCGTGCGTGTCGGCTCACTTCTGCATGGCGGGCGATCAGAACCCCGGCGATGTGCTCACCGCCACAAACCCCTGGGGTGGCGCCCGCGCCTGGTTTCACCATGGCTCGGACGGGCCGGGCGACGGCCTGATCGACGTCTCGTGCCCGTCGGTCAGCTTCTGCGGGGTGATCGGTGCCTCCGGGGAGATCGATGCGTTCACACCGGGAGGCAGCGCCCATTACACGTCCGTCACCCTCCCGTTCGGCCTCGACTCGATCTCGTGCACCTCCACGACGCTGTGCGTCGCGGTGGCCGGTGGCGAACTCGACGAAAACAACGCGAATCCCGGGGGTGGAATCTGGAGCAGCTTCAATCCGGCCTCGGCCCACCCGCGCTGGCGACTGGCGCTGCCGGACGGCAACGAACAGCTCGCGGTCGCCTGCCACGCACGCTCGCTGTGTCTTGCCCTCGACATCGACGGCGGCGCTTCGGCCAGCTTCGACCCGGCCGCCTCACACCCGGATTGGACCACACAGGTGATTGACCCAGGAACCGTGTTCAGCGATGTCTCATGCCCGACAAGCCGCGTGTGCATCAGCGTCGACGACAGCGGCTACCTGCGGATCGCGCGCCGCTAGCGGACCGGTGTTGTCCTGGGCTGACCGTTGCGCGCGGCCTGCCAGAAGCGGTTACCGCGACTGATCGATCTGCAAGCTTTCAGCCACGCGGCCGGGGCGATCCCGTACGCGGCAGGGGATCCGCTCGAATCTGTCGAACCTGATCGCACGTCCCCGCCCGCGGGGAGTTTCTGTCTGTCCCGGCCATTCGAGCTACGAGACGCTTGGAGCTCCGTGGAGTCAAGCTGCAGCAACGACCTTAGGTTCCTACCAAACGAACGTCGAGAGCGGAGCGTCGCCCGTCTCCTGCCGCAGGCCGTGCTCGCGACCGGAATGGTCGCCGTCGCTCCGGCCGCGGCGGCATTCGAGCTCGAGTATCGCGGCATCATCACGATGATCCCGGCGATCATCCTCTGCGCGGCCCTGACCCTGCTCAGCTACCACGCCGCCGCCGCCGTCTGGCAGCGGCGCCAGGGAAGCCACGACGTTCTGTTCGGCGAGCTGATGCTCTGGGGATGGGCAAGCCGCCTGCTCCGGGAGCGGCGGATCAGTGCCGATCTGGCGCAGCTCGGCAGCACGGCGGGCTGCGATCTCGAGGACGACGCCGCGCTCACCGATCAGCACACCGGACTGCTGCAGCGCGTCGCATCTGACCTCGAGACCCGCGATCCCTACACGCACGGTCACTCACGACGGGTTGCACGCTACGCGGGCCTGACCGCAGAGCAGATGGGCATCACCGGCGATCGTCTGCGCCGGATCCGCACCGCAGCGGTGATCCACGACATCGGCAAGATCGATACGCCGATCGACGTTCTCTGCAAGCCCGCGGCGCTGACGGCGGACGAGTTCGAACTGATCAAGCGCCATCCGATCGACGGTGAGCGGCTTGTCCGGATCCTCGAGGACGAGGAGATCTCGGCGATCGTTCGCAGTCACCATGAGCGGCTCGACGGTTCGGGATACCCCGACGCGATCTATGGTGAGCAGATCCCGCTCGGCGCCCGGATCGTCGCTGTCGTCGACACGTTCGACGCGATCACGTCCACCCGGCCGTACCGGTCCGCGCGGACCCACAAGCAGGCGCTCGACATCATCCAGGCCGACGCCGGCGTCAAGCTCGACGCCGAGGCGGTCGAGGCGTTCCGTCGCGGCTACCTCGCGCGGCGCCCGATCGCCGCGTGGATCGCAATCAGCGAGCTCGCCGACCGGGCCCTGCTGTGGCTGTTCGGCGATGCGCTCGGCTCAGGCGTCCGCCTGGTGGCAATCAGCGCCGGCGCGGTTGCGTTGAGCTCCCATCTGATGCCGCCGGGCGCGACTTTTGGTTCGCGCCCGACGGAGCCGCTCTCCGCGTCGCCGTTCCAACCCAACCCAGGCAGCTCGACACTGCTCGCAGGGGTCGCGCCGCCGCCGGCAGGCCACAGGCACGCCTCTCGGCGGCACACGAAGGCGGTGCGGCCGCGCGCTGGACGCCATCCGCTGCGGCAGGTCTCCTCAAAGGCCGCACAGGGTGCCGGCGGGCCCGTGATCGGGAACACGGGCACCGGCAGCGGAACCAACGACGGGGGTGGCGGATCCGCCCACCGAAAGGCAGCTGGATCAGGTAACAATGGCAGCGGCGGAGCAGGTGGCGGAGCCGGTAGGGGCTCGGGCCACCAGCAGACAATTCCGCCCGGTCATCACCCGGGCGGTGGAGGTGGAGGCAGTCGTGGCACCAGCTCCACATCCGGCCCCTCGGGCGGCAACGGTGGTGGCACGCGAGCGACCGGCGGCAACGGTAACCCGGCCTCCGGCGGCGGTCCGAGCACGCAACCGGGCAACGGCGGTGGCGCCGGCGCCGTCCAGGCCGGCGGCGGTGGGAGCGGCACCCCAACGGGAGGCAGCGGCTCCGGCACGATCGGCAGCACCGGCACCGGCACCGGCACCGGCACCGGCACCGGCACCGGCGGCGAACGGTGGCGGAAGTGGCGGCGCCAGCGGCGGTGGCTCAGGAAGCGGCAGCGGCGGCGGAACCGGCACGGGCAGCGGCGGTGGCGTGGGCACCGGCGGCGGTGGCTCGGGAAGTGGTGGCGGAGCCGGCTCGGGAAGCGGTGGCGGATCCGGCTCGGGAAGCGGTGGCGGATCCGGCTCGGGAAGCGGTGGCGGATCCGGCTCGGGAAGCGGTGGCGGATCCGGCTCCGGAAGCGGGGCGGAACGGCGGAACCGGCGGCGGCCGCGGTGGCGGGAGCGGCGGCGGTTATGGGGGCGGCGGCTCGTGGAACGGTCACGGCGGCCCGGGCGACGGCGACGGAGGAGGTCACACCCACGGTGGCGGCGGAAACGGCGGCGGTTGCCATCACTAGAAGACCGTGAAGAACGATCTCAACCGGCCGCGCCGGCGCTGATTTTCAAAACGAAACGCGCCCCACCAAGTTGGAGGGCGCGGTCCGTTTGCAACGCATCTTTCGTTTCAACGTTCAAACGTTGGCCCATTGCCGACATACTGAGTGTCACCACAACGGTCAGTCTGCCTGAAAGGAGGCCCCATGGGCTGGGTCGGAGGAGGCTGATAAGCATTGCCCGAAGGGTCCGCGCAACGCGGACCCTTCGGCCCTATCTGGGCCCCTCAACCGTCGATATCGGCTGGTGATCGACCGTCTTTAGTGACAGCGGGGCTGGCTGGACAAACGGTCGTTATGTGCACAAGATTCCTTAAGGTCGGCGTCGGCTGGTCGATTAGGGGGTATGCCCATTCACGCGCGAGCGGCCACCCGAGACCCGGGTCTGGGCGTCGCGCTCGTCCATCTGATGGTGCTGGGAGCGGCCATTGCGGCGATCGCGACAGCGCCGTGGGCCAACTGGGATGGATGGGCGATGCTGGTGATCGGCGCCTTCACGATCCTCAGCGGGCTCACCTATTTCGCGACCGGTTCGCTCAAGATAAATGTCCAGGGGACCCCCCTTGGATTGATTCTGGCCGCAGTGCTGCTGGGACCCGGGCCTGCCGCGGTGCTCGGGATCGTGACGATCTGCTTCATGCAGGTACGCCTCGGTGCGGCACGACGCTACTTTGGCAACAACCTCGTCACCTTTGCCTGGTACCCGCTGGTCGGAGGCCTGGTGTTCCACGTGGTGGTCAACGCCGCGCACCTGACCCATCGGGAGCTTGGGTTCTACCTGATGGTGATTCCGGCATTCGTGATCGCGCTCGCGGTCAACTTCGTCGGGGTCGCCGGCTACCAGTGCTGGCTTGATCGTTCCTCGCTGATGGAGAAGGCGAAAGAGGCCGTCGTGCCGGTGCTCTCCGCGGAGCTGTTCGCGAGCCTGCTGACGATGGGCGCGGTCTGGATCGCGGTGCACACAGGGACGCTCGGGATCGCGCTGCTCGGGATGATGCTGCTGATCTTCCAGTACCTGATCGGCGAGCTTCTGAAGTCGAAGTCGCGTGGCGAGGAGCTTCACCAGCGCGCGACCACCGACAGGCTGACGGGGCTGGCCAACCGCGAGGCGTTTGGGACCCGCGTCGAGGAGACGATCGCCTCCGCCGGCAGCGACACGAGGTTCGCGTTGATCCTGATCGATCTAGACCGCTTCAAGGAGATCAACGACACGCTCGGGCATCACTACGGTGATGAGCTGTTGCGGGCGCTCGGCCCGCGACTTGCGGACTGCGTCGGCCCGGCCGGAGTGGTCGCGAGGCTGGGCGGCGATGAGTTCGTGGTGCTCCCGGGCGAACTGACCGACGATCCGAAGGTCATCTCCGAGATCGCAAGGCGGTTGCTGGCATGCGTCCAGGAGCCGTTCAAGGTCGATGAGCTCCTGATCAGCGTGGGAGCGAGCATCGGGATCACGCGCTTCCCGGTCGACGGCCAGGATCTCAATGAGCTCCTGCGCCGCGCGGATATCGCCATGTACGCGGCGAAGGAGGCCCACAGCGGCTACAAGCTGTATGCCGCGGCGTTCGATCATCACTCGGTCCGCAGATTGAGCCTGCTCGGCGATTTCCAGCGCGGCCTGTCAGCCGACGAGCTCGTCGTTCACTACCAGCCGATCATCTCCCCCGGTGACCTCGGCGTCCGCGGCGCCGAGAGCCTCGTACGCTGGCAGCATCCCGAGCACGGCCTGCTGGCGCCGGATGCGTTCATCGGCACGGTCGAGCAGACCGAGATGATTCGCCCGCTGACGTTGCTGGTGCTCGAACGCTCGATCGCGCAGTGCGCCGAATGGCGCAGCGCTGGTCGCGATCTATCGGTGGCGGTCAACCTCTCGGTTCGGAACCTGCTTGACCCAAGCCTGCCGCACGAAATCGAACGGTTGCTGATGATCTACGGCCTGACGCCACGGGCGCTGCAGCTGGAGATCACCGAGAGCATGATCATGGCCGACCGGGACGGCGTGCTCGCAACGCTGGCCAAACTCAGCTCGCTCGGGGTGCGGCTATCGGTCGATGATTACGGCACCGGCTTCTCATCGTTGGCGAACCTCAAGCACCTACCGATCCACGAGCTGAAGATCGACCGCTCGTTCGTCTCGCCGATGCTCTCTGACCAGAGCGACCTGATCATCGTCCGTTCGACGATCAACCTCGGTCACGACCTGGGTCTCCACGTCGTCGCCGAAGGCGTCGAGGACGCGCCGACGCTGAAACGTCTGGCAACGCTCGGATGCGATCTGGCGCAGGGCTTCCATGTCAGCAGGCCGCTGTCGGCGGAGGCGTTCTCCGACTGGATCGACCAGGGCATGGAGCCGCCGCTGCGCCGCGCGGTCGGCTGAGCTGCTCAGGGCGTAGGGGAACTACAGCTCCGCGTTGCGTGGCAGGACGCGGCTGACCTCGACGTCCTCCGCCGGCTCATCACCGGTGGTGCGCCATTGCGCAAATGCATCCGCCAGATTCGTCTCGACGTCGTTGCGGCTCGCATGATCGAATGCCGCAGGGTCAGACACGACGCTCGGCGCGAGATCGTCGCCCGCAGGCAGTGCGCTCGGTGAGATCACCATGATCACCAGCGCCCCGACGCCACCGACGGCAAACGCCGCGCGCGGGCCGGCGATCGCGGCAATCGCTCCGCCGAGGAGGATGCCGGCGCCGGGCAGAGCCTGGAACATCGACTCGTTGAGGCTCATCATCAACGCCATCCAGCCCTGCGAGACGCGCTCCTGCAGCGCGGTGCGCACTGCAACCGCCTCGACGCCGTTGGCGACCCCGCCCAGCGCCGAGCCGACGATCGCGACCGCCAGCGAGGGTGCCGCCGCCATCACCAGAAACCCGATCCCGAGCGCCCCGCAGCTGAACGCGATCAACCACCGCGCCGACACCGATCGCCACCGTGCGTAGACCGCGCTCCCCGCGATCGCGCCGGCGCCCCAAGCGGACAGCAGCGCCCCGTATCCACCGGCCCCCGCGCGCAGCGAATGCTCCGCGAACACGACCTCGACCGGAATCGACATCGTGAAGAACACGAGCGCCGCGGCCTGCAACCCGAACAGCGCGCGGATCACCGCGTCCTGATTCGCGAGCGAGATCGCTGCCCTGACCCGACCCGCAGCGCCGCCGTGCCGGGCAGGCGCCTCCGGCAGGCCGCCGACCGTGGCCAGCACCAGCGTGATCACCACGAACAGGGCGCTGACGACCTCCAGCGCGGCGGCGGTACCACCGGCGAGCACCAACACTCCGCCGATCGCCGGGCCCGCCATGATGCAGATCGCGAACGCCGTGTTCGTGACCGCGTTGCCATCCCGGAGCAACCCGACGGGAGCGGTGACCGCAGCCGTGGTCGCACGTGCGATCGCCCGAGCCGCCAGCGCAACGATGCCGGCGGCCAGCGACAGCGCCAGCACCGGCACCAGCGCGAAGTGCGATGCGACCCATGCAAGCGCCAGAAACGCGACCCCCTGAAGCAGGTACAGCACGGCAAGCACGCCACGCGCCGGCAGCCGGTCGACCCTGACGACCAGCGCAGGCGAGATCAGCGCCGGCAGGAACTGCGACGCCAGGAAGAAGGCGGTCGCTCCCAGCGCGCTCCCCGTCCGGCCGTACACGAGCAGCGCCAGCGCCAGTGACCCGATCGACCATGCCAGCTCGTTGAGCGTGTATGCAGCGAGCAGACACCGATAGCTCCGAAGGCGTAGGACGGTTTTCACAGGACGTGGAGTATCCGGTTGTGCACGGACGGTGGGTGTTGATCGTGTGAAGCCGCGTTCTCAGGCCGTCACAGGTGAAATTTCACCGATATCCGACGGTCAGAGCTACGTTCTGGACCGTATGCGGTCCGCTCAGCTTCAGGGTTCCGGTTCCCGTTCCGGTCCCGCCGGTTCCGCTGACCGACACCGTCAGCTCGCAGCGCCCGCCCGGCGCGAGCCGGCAGTGCCGGGGACTCACCTGCCAGCGGAGCCCGCGCCCGGTGATCGACGCGCTCACCGACATCCCCGCGCCGGAGGCGGACACCTCGATCGAGCCGGACGAGGCGCCCCGTCCGAGCCGGAGCGCCGCCGGCGTCACGCCCAACGGCAACCGCGCGGCGATCGCCGACCACGTCGGGGGGAGCGGGGCGTCGGGCTGACCGGCGCCGGTCCTGCGGTCGCGCCCGACGAACAGCTCGTCGAGCGACGGCCCGTAGGCGCCGGTGCCGGCAGCGGCGCCCATCGCGATCGGACGGCCGAACCTGGCGAGGATGTCGTGGCGGTGCGCCCAGCATCCGGAGGCCGTCGGCGATCGGCAGTCGCCGTTGCCAGACCCGAATCCGTCGTCATACATCCAGACGAAGTCAGCCTCGAGCGGCGAGGAGAGGCCGCCCGCCCAGTTCGACGACCACACGTCCCCGTACATCGCGCTCGGGGTCGGGTCGGCGTCGGCGTCGACCGCCGCAGCCGCATCCCGATCAAGTGACGCCGCCAACCCGAGCGCGGGCGCGAGCCCGCGATCGACGCGTTCGAGATTCGCGATCACGAGCAGCTGCAGCGGCAGGCTCAGCGAACCGAAGCCGGTCGGCAACACCATCGGCACCACCCCTTCAGACACGCGGGCGGCGTTGATGTCGCCCAGCGCGTGAACGACACAGGCGCGACTCGACGGGTGGCCAAAGCATGCCGCGAACGTTCCGCGGCTCAGCGTGCGGTTGGCACTCGGATTGCCGGCCGCCGCACGCGCGATCGCGACCGCCCCGCCATGACCGCTCCAGGCGGCCGCCGCCACCAGGGCGCTCAACAGCACGCCGACTGCCCGCGCGCGGCTTCGCTTCGTCACCAGGCTCACGAAGCCGACAAGGATCGCAGCCCTCCCGGCGCCAACGCCGGGCAGGATCGGTGAGCCTCCATCAGTCATAGTGCACCAGGCTCGGCCAGACCGTGCGCCACGGGGCGGCAATCCGGCACAGCATCACCGGAAGTCCCTGCTCGTCATTGTTGAGCCCAACACCATCGTTGACCGTCGCGAGCGTATGGCAACCAACGAACTGAGGCCGCGCCGAGGCGGGATTGTTGAACCCGACGAGCAGGACGTTGACGTCGCCGGACGCCGGCTCGCCCCACTCGCTGAAGCCGTTGTGGCCGCTGTAGGCACGCGGAAGGCGGAGCGCCGCTCCGAGCAGATCGATCGCAGCGGCCTCGCCGTAGTTGGCCGTGAAGATCGCGGCATGACGGCGCTCGCCCGGCGGGATCGCGTGCCATGCACCGTCGACCGTGTGCACGAACCTCGGCCAACCGACCTGCTCGCCAAGGTCCGGGTTGAGCGCGAGCGGCGCGCTTCCCTGGAGTTTGTCGGCCGGCAGCAGCGGCAGCGCTACGTAGGCGCTGAACAGCCCGCTGACGAGGACGGCCGCGGTCAGCGCCGGCGTATGCCACCGGGCCCTGAGCGTCCAGTCGGCCGTCGGGATCGAGCCGAGACCGAGCAGCGTCGGGTACAGGCTCGCGAGGTAGTACGCCTTCCCGTTGCCGACGATGTAGAGCAGCGCGACCGCGACATAGGTGATCGGGACGAACCTCAGCTCGTACCAGACAGCGCGCCGGAACGGCGCCAGCAGACCGGCGATCCAGACCGGCACGAGCAGCGGACTGACCATCACGAGCTGGAACGGGATGAACCCGGCCCGGCCGCCTTCGGCGTCGCCGGCGATGTTATGCGCAACCGTGAGCTGCGGCCAGCCGTGAGCCTGCTGCCACAGCACATACGGCGCCGCCAGGACGATCGCGGCGAGCGCGCCGGCGGCGCCCCAGGGCGACCGCAGCGGCCATCGCGGCCCGATCACGACCAAGGTCAGTGCGATCACCACCGCGACAAGGCCGACCTGTGGCTTCGCCTCGAACCCCACGCCCACGACCAGGCCCGCACCGAGCAGGCACGGATCGCTGCCCGAGACGATCGCGCGGATCATCAGCCACCCGAACGCGCTCGTGCTCAGCATGTCGGGGGTGGTCGTGCTCAGCATGTGCCCGACCGCCAGCGCGAACGCCGAGACGGCAGTGCACGCCGCCGCGATCAGCTGCGCGCGGCCGCCACCTCCGACTTCGCGCGCGACCATCGCCGCCAGCACCGTCGTCGCGGCTGACGCGATCGCCGCCGGCGTGCGCAGCAACAGCAGCGACCCGGGCGCGAGCGCATTCATCGCCCAGGCGATCAGCGGGATCAGCGGTGGCTGATCCGGGTACCCGAACGCCGGATGGCCGCCGGCGACGATGAAGTACATCTCGTCGCGGTGGTAGCCGTACCGTGAGCTCGTCGCGAGCAATACCAGCAGCTGCAGGCCGGCGATCACCAGCACGCCGGCGCTCAGCCTCTGCCGAGCCGCACGCCGCGTCAGTGCCGAGGGCACGAGGACCGAGCGGGGGCCGAGCGTGCGCTGCACGGTTGACAACGCTAGTCACTTCAGGCCTGGGTGCCAAACGCGGTCGCGCTCAGGCGACCGCGCGGCGGTACACGCTCGTGGCCCACAGGACCATCACCACGAACAGCGGGACGAGCACGGCCACCGCCTGCACGACGTGCGATGAGCCGAGCTGCCCGGCCGCGAGCGCACGGGCGGCGACGACGAGGTAGTAGAGCGGGTCGAAGTGGGCGAGCACCCGCAGCCACAGCGGCCCGAGCGAGATCGGCAGCAGCACGCCGGCGAGCAGCAGCAGCGGCAGGTTCATCCCGTTGATGACCGCCGCGAAGCTGGAGATCTCCTTCGTCACGAGCGAGAGGGCCATCGAGAACGCCCCGAAGGTCGCCGCCAGCAGCCACAGCAGCAGTGCGAGCACGAGCAGCCCGCCGGCGTGAATCGGGAACCCGAACGCGACGGCGATCACGACGAGGACGACGTCGAACACGGACATCATCACGAGCGAGGCGACGATCGGCCCGGCGAGGATCGCGAGCCGGCTGGCGGGGGTCACCCGCAACCGCTCGATCAGCCCCGCCTGCAGCTCGAACAACGTGCTGAAGCCCATCGAGGTGCCGGTCGTGAACGCGACAAGCGACAGGATCCCGGGCAGGAACAGCGCGAGCACCGTCCCGGTCGGCGCATCGCGCAGACCCGGCAGGTTCTTCAACAGCGGAGTGAAGAGGGCGAGGTAGAGGAGCGGGGTCGAGAAACCGACCGCCAGCCACACCGGATTGCGGAGATCCTGGGTGAGCGCCCGCCCGAACAACAGTCGCGTCTCACGTACGAAGTTCATGCCGCCTGCCTGCCCTCGACGGCGAGCTCGCCGTCAAGCTGACGACCGGTGCGCGCCAGGAAGACGTCGTCGAGCGTCGGTCGCGCGAGGCTGATCGTGGTCAGCGTGATCCCCTCCTCGTCGAGCAGCCGGAGGATCGACGGCATGCAGGCGCTGCCGTTCTCGACGTAGAGACGGAGCTGCCCGCCGTCGCGTTTGAGCTCGCGGACGTAGGGCTCCGCGCCGAGTGCGAGCTCCGCGCGCTGCGCCCCGTCGTCGGGGACCCGCAGCACGACCGACTCGCCGAGCACCTCCTTCTTCAGCGCGGACGGGGCGCCCTTGGCGACGATCTGGCCGTGGTCGACGATCACGATCCGGTCACAGAGGACGTCGGCCTCATCGAGGTAGTGCGTCGTCAGGAAGACGGTCGTTCCGCGCTCACGCAGAGCGCGGACCTCCTCCCACAGCGAGGCCCGGTTCCGTGGGTCGAGTCCGGTGCTCGGCTCGTCGAGGAACAGCACCCGTGGCGAATGTACGAGCCCGAGCGCGATGTCAAGCCGTCGCCGCTGACCGCCGGAGTAGGTGTTGACGCGGCGATCCCCGAGCTCCGCGAGGTCAAGGACATCCAGCAGCTGTTGTGCGCGTTCGCGCGCGCTGACGCTGTCGGCGCCGTACAGCCGTCCCTGCAGGACGATGTTCTCGCGCCCGGTGGCGAGATCGTCGGCCCCGCCCTTCTGGCTGACGTAGCCGATGTGGGTGCGCACCATCTGCGGGTCGCGTGCGACGTCGAAGCCGGCGACGATCGCCGAGCCGGCGTCGATCGGCAACAGTGTCGTCAGCATCCGCAGCGTCGTCGTCTTGCCGGCGCCGTTGGGCCCGAGCAGACCGAAGATCTCTCCCTCGGCGACCTCGAACGAGATGCCGCGCACAGCCTCGACGGGCCCGGCGCGCGACGCGAACCGCTTGGACAGGCCATCGATCGTGATTATGTTCGTCATCTCAGCTCCTGTCGGCGCGGACGGATCCGCTCCCGTTTGCGGTTGGCCGGCCGTCGATGGTCGCGTCTGCGTCGCTCAGGTCGGGTCCGCCCTCGGGCGTGTGGATCGCCCGCCACCACTCGATGCCGTCGAGCGAGCCGGACTCGATCTCTTCGATCAACTCCCGGACGAAGCGAAGCTCGGCCTCACGCATCGCAATCCGGTAGTCGTGCTCGACCACGAACAGACGCGGAAGCTGGTGCGCCACCACGGCCTCACCGAGTGCGTGTGCCTGCGCAAGCTCACCCTCGAGCCGCGCCGCACGCTCGGACAGCAGCGAGACGACGGCATCGGGTGGCAGCGCCGGCAGGAACGAGAGGCCCGCCTCGAACGCCGTGTAGTCACGCACCGGTGTCGAGATCAGGTCGGTCAGCCAATCGTGCACCTCGATCAGGCCGGCGTCCGTGATCGTGTAAACGGTCCGCTCTGGCAGCCGCCCCTCCCGGTGGGTCCCCTCGGCGATGATCAGGCCCCGTTTCTCCAGCGATGCCACGACGGCGTAGAGGGAGCCGTAGTTGAGCCGCACGCTCTCGTGCTTCTGGCGCTGACGCAGCGTCGTGGAGACCTCGTAGGGGTGCATGGGGCGCTCCGCGAGACAGATCAGGACGGCGAGTGCAAGGGGATTGCTGCGGTGACGGGCGGGCATGCTGGCTCCTGCATCGAATACTCTTATTAGAGTAGCCGACTTAGAACAGGCGTGTCAAACGCAAGACCCGAATAAAATCGCCTTGCGGGTTGCTCCTCTACACGACGACGGGAGGTTTGGGCATGGAGATCCGGCACGGGTTCGCAAAGCGTCTGCGCAGAGGCGGCACGGTTGCCGCCGCGGTCGCGCTGGCCACCACGGGGATCGCGCTCGCCTCCGCGATCAAGGGCGCCTCGTACGCGGGCACCTACAGGGGACGCCCGACTGACACGATCTCGTTCAAGGTCTCCGCGAACGGAAAGATGGTGACAGGCCTCTACGCGACCACACCGTTCAAGTGCAATGGCGGCTGTGGCGGCGTCGAGAGCGTGACCGGCGGCTCGGCACGCATCTCCAAGAAGGGCACGTTCAAGCTGACGGTCAAGCTGTATGGCCCCGGGTCGACCAAGAGCTTCGGCAGAGACACGATCACCGGCACCTTCCTGAGTCACGGGCGAGCGAAGGGAAAGGTCAGCTCGCACTTCGACGGAGGAAGCGCCGGGGAGACCGTTAGCTGGACCGCGACCGGGTCGGTGACCGGCTGACCCCGGACGCCACGAGCGCCACGCCAGGAGGCTCCAAGCGCCGTCTCGTCGCGGCGATCGCCGCGGTGGTGGTAGCCGTTGATGCGATCACCAAGGCGATCGCGGCGCACGTGCTCGCCGGGCGCGGTCTGGTCAACGTGCTCGGCGGGCGCTTTCACTTCGAGCTGTACCTCAACTTCGCCGGCCCGGGGGACATCCTCCAGGGTCACCCCGTACTGGTATCGCTGCTCAGCCTGATCGCGGTCTTGCTGATCGCCGCCGCGGCCTGGCATGTACGCACGACGACCCTCGCGGTGGGGCTCGGCCTGCTGCTCGGCGGGGGCATCGGCAATCTGCTTGATCGCCTGCTGCGCGCGCCGGGTCCACTGCGCGGCAGCGTGATCGATTGGATCAAGCCGACAGTGTCCTCGGGCAGCCTCAACGTCGCAGATCTCGCGATCAACGCGGCGGCGATCGTCGTGATCGGTGGCCTGGCGCTCGACTGGTTCCGCCACCGGCGCACCGAGGGAGTCGTCGATCCTCGCTGACCGGCCGCGTCAGGGCAGGAGCTTGCCGGGGTTGAGGATGCCGGCCGGGTCGAGCCGAGCCTTGAGCGCCCGCAGCGCCTCGACGCCGAGCTCACCGATCTCAGCCGTGAGCCACTCGCTGTGGTCCCGGCCGACACCATGGTGATGGGTGATCGACGCACGATTGGCGACGATCGCCTCGCACGCCGCTCGCTTTGCCCGGCTCCATCGCTCGATCGGCCGATCGCCGAGCGGTGCCGCGACCGTGAAGTAGAGCGATGCTCCGCTCGCGTAGACATGTGAGATGTGGCACCAGACCAGTGGGTTGCCGACGCCCGCGAGCGCCTCGGTGACGGCCGTTCTGACCGCGTCGTAGACAACCGGCAGGTTGGACCACGAGGTCACCGTCTCGAGCGTCTCGGTCAGCACGCCGATGTCGAGCAGCGGGTCCCGGGTGTATGGAGCATCGAAGCGATGCGCCAGCCACCCCTCGCCGAGCTCGGTTCCGAGCGCGGTCGCACCCGCGTCGCGCAGGATCGTGGTCGCGAGCGCCCGGCGGGACTCGACCGCCGCCACGCTGCCCTCATAGCCGGTCAGCAGCAGACACCCGGTGACCGCGGGTGTTCCGGCAAGCCCCTCGCCGGCCTCCTGTGCCTGGCCGCCGGTGACCAGCGTCTCGAGCTCATCGGAGAGCCGCACGACGGTTGGAAGTGCACCCTCCTGGGCGAGCCGGCGTAGGGCAGTCTGACCGGCTCCGAAGTCCGGCAGCGACCACGCCTCGTAAGTGCGCTGTTCCGGGATTCGCGGCACCCGCACCGTCACCTCGGTGATCACACCGAGCAGCCCCTCGGAGCCGAGGAACAGCTGGCGCAGGTCAGGACCGGCGGCGCTGGCGGGCGCTCGCCCAAGCTCCATCGTCCCCTCGGGTGTCGCGACCTTCAGGCGCAGGGCGTTCGCATCGAAGCGGCCGTAGCCGGCTGACGCCTGGCCCGATGACCGGGTCGCGGCGAACCCCCCGATCGTCGCGTAGCGAAAGCTCTGCGGGTAGTGCCCGAGCATCAGCCCGTGCTCGGCCAGCAGCGCGTCAGCCTCCGGGCCCCGCAGCCCCGCCTGCAGTGTCGCGGTCAGCGACAGCTCGTCGACGTCGACCAGCCGGTCCAACCTGCGCAGGTCCAGCGAGATCACCGCCCCGAACACACCGCGCAATGGTTCGAGCCCGCCGACCACACTGGTCCCGCCGCCGAACGGCACGACCGCGACGAGATGCTCGGAGCAGACACGCAGCACCGCCAGGACCTCGTCGTGTGAACCCGGCAACACGATCGCGTCGGGCGCGTCGAGCACCGCTCCCGTCCGCAGTCGCAGGAGGTCAGGCGTGCTTCTGCCGTAGGCGTGCAGGACACGGGCATCGTGGCCGTCCAGGATCTGTTCGGCACCGACGACCCGCTCGAGCGCACTGCGTGCCTCCTCCGCGAGCCACGATGGGGTCAGGGCGATCTGGTCGAGGGCAACCGCCGCGCGCCCCGGGTCCTTCACTCCGAGCGCCTGGGTCACCAGGTTGCGCTGCGCCTCGGACAACGGACGCTCCTCGCCGGCAGCGCCCCACCCCGACCAGCGCATGTACGGGACCCGCTCAGTCAGCGACACGGCTGGTCCTCGCGCGCCTGATCCACCCGGTCGCGCGGGGCCTCGCCCGGTGACGCTCTGCGCGAGCCGGAACCGGCGCCGCGAATGCCGCCTCGGCCGCCGGCTGCGCCCTCGCGCGCTCGGCCGGCACGAGCCCCAGTCGCGTGCGGCGATCAAGCAGGTCCTCGGTCGTCAGCGCCAACTCCGATCCGATCGCGAACGCGAACTCGACGCCGAGCGCGTCGACGCCATCGGCGACCGGATCGAGCAGCTCCGGTGTCGGTGCGGCCAGCGCTGCAACCGCGGGTGCTTCGGCGCCATAACGGCGCACCAGCCGCTCGGGTAGGCCGCTGGGCGACTGCTCGCCGGCGCGGGGTGCGCCGACGAGTGCCAGGCGGGTGGTCTCGCACGCCCCGGCTTGGGTGCCGGGGCGTGCGGCAATCCGGTCCACCGCGTCCTGGGCCATCCGGCGGTAGGTGGTGAGCTTGCCGCCCACGACCGTCAGCATGCCGCTGGCGGGATCCTCGATCAGACTGTGCCGGCGTGACAGATCAGCGGTCCCGCCCCCGTCCCGATCGAGCAACGGCCGCAGCCCGGCGAAGCGCCCGATCACATCGCCGCTGGTCAGCGGCGCCTCCAACGCGGTCGAGATCGTGTCGAGCAGGAAGCGCTCCTCGGCGGGCTCGACGGTCGGCTCATCGGGGATCGCTCCGTCGAAGGCATCGTCGGTCAGGCCGATCTCGACGCGGCCGTCGGACATCGGGATCGCGAACACGAACTTCGCGCCCTCGCCGCCGGTCGGCACCGTCAGCGCCCCGCGCGGGTACCCGAGCCGGGCGGCGTCGACGATCACGTGCGCGCCCTTGCTCGGTCGCAGCCTAACCGCGGGAGCGAGCTCGCCCGCCCACACCCCGGTCGCGTTGACGACGTGCCGCGCCGAAATCTCGAGCTCCGCGCCGGTCAACTCGTCACGCGCATGAACTCGGTGGCTCTCAACCGCCGTCACTCCGCAACGCGTCAGGATCATCGCGCCGTGGGCGGCAGCCGTGCGTGCGACCGCGATCACCAGCCGCGCATCATCCTCCAGCTGCCCATCCCAGCCGACGATCGCGCCACGCACGCCGCTTGAGCGCAGCCCCGGCAGCAGCGCCCGGGCCTCAGGCACCGCGACCCGTCGCGGATGCGGAAGCTCACGGCTGCTGGTCCGGGCGCCGAGGCGAAGCAGATCGCCCATCCGGTAGCCGGCCTGCAGCACCGCGCTCTGCTCACGACCGATCAGGTCGGTCAACGGGATCACCGACGCCAGTGGCCGGCACAGGTGAGGTGCCGTGTGCGCCATCAGGATCCCGCGCTCGCGCGCCGATTCAGCGGCGACCGCGAACTGACCCTGCGCCAGGTAGCGCAGACCGCCGTGCACGAGCTTCGAGCTCCAGCGGCTGGTCCCATGGGCGAGATCACGGCGCTCCAACACGGCGACCGAGAGACCGCGACTCGCCGCGTCCAGTGCAACCCCGCAGCCGGTGATGCCGCCGCCGATCACGACCAGGTCGAGCTGGCGGCCATCGGCCAGCTCCTCCAGCTCACGCGCCCGTCGTGCAGCGTTCAGGTGTGGCGAGCGCGTCATCGCTCCTCCGGCCGCAGGAGCCCGTCGAGCATCCGGCGAAGATCTACGAGCGACAGCCGCCACTGCTCACGGGTCCAGTCCGCGCGCGCCGCGAACGCGAAGCCGCGCATCGCCAGCAGCATCGAGCGCGCCACTCTGGCGGGATCGTCGCGACGAACCGAGCCGTCCGCCATCGCGGCCGTCAGGTGCTCCTCGAGCACGACCGCCGCGGCGTCCTGGAAGCGCCCGGGGCGCACGGTGATGTAGGGCAGCAGCATCTCCGGGTCGACGTCGAGCAGCCGCAGGAACAGCTCGTTGGTGCTGATCAGCTCCAGTCCCCTGACCGCCTCCGCGACGATCCGTTCGCGCTCGCTCAGAGCAACGTCGGCGTCCGGCCGGGCCTGCCGCACGATCCACGAGAACTCCCGGATCATCAACGCCTGCAGGACGCTCGTGACATCCGGATAGCGCCGGTACACGGTCATCCGGCTGAGGCCGGCACGCTCGGCAACGTCCGTCAGCGTCGTGCGCCGGAACCCGACCAGCATCACCTGCTGGTAGGCCGCATCAAGGATCCGCCGATCCGTCTGTCCAGACGACGTCGCGCCGCCCCCGGCGCCCTCTGTGTTCGGTAGTGACACCTAATGTAGTTCTGTCACATTTGGATGGCCCTGTCAACTTCTATCCACGCGGTCCGGCCAAGGCGCGGTAGGGTGTTCGGCGTCGTGGGGGTAACGGATCGTCTTGGGGGCGGATTGGGCCGCCGGTGCTGCGGGACGCGACGGGTCGCAGCGATGCTTCGCGCTGGGCTGCTCGCCGGTGTAGGTCTGTTACTGCTCGCCCCGATGTCTAGCGCCTTCGTCTATTGGGCAGATACCGACAACTCTGCGATCGGTCGCGCGAACTTCGACGGGTCAGGGGAGTCAGACCCTTTCGGATCGCTTGGGGTCACCCTGCCCTGCAGCGTGGCCGTTGACGGTCGCTACGTCTACTGGAGCTCACCCAGTAGCTATCCGAGCTCGATCGGACGAGCGCCGATCGACGGCGACGGCAAGCCCGATACGGACTTCATCGTCGGCGTCTCATCGCCATGCGGTCTTGCGATCTACGACCACCATCTGTACTGGGCGAACGGAAATATGTACGGCTCGATCGGCCGCGCGAACCTTTCCGGCCCACTGGATGTGCAGGAGAATTTCGTCCCCAGCGAGCAGGCCACCGGTGGCGGCGATCTCGATGAACCGTGCGGAATCGCGGTCGATGCGAGCGGCATCTACTGGACCGATCAGCTCGGCGGCGTGATCGGCCACGCAAACCTCGACGGCACCGGCGAGAGCACACTGCTCACTGGCGCAGGGCAGTCTTGCGGAGTCGCGCTCGCAGACGGTTACCTGTATTGGACCGACAGCGGCGGTCTCCTGGGCGGAACCGGGACGATTGGTCGCGCACTCGTTTCAGGCGCCGAGCCGGACCGGGCGTTCATCACCGGGCTGAATGGCCCATGCGGCGCTGCTGTCGACTCCAACTACATCTATTTCGCAGACGGCGACACGATTGACCGCGCGGAGCTCGACAGCCCGGACCCGACCGCCAGCACAGAGCAGATCGTGATGGGCACCAGGAACGCGTGCGGAGTTGCGATCGACAACCTTTACGCTGGACAGCTCACGATCGGGTCGCGACTATCGCGTCAGCACGGAACGGTGATCCTGACTGTGACCGTCTCCAATCCCGGATCCGTCGATGTGAAGCAGGTCGGCAACCGAACTACGCTCCTCAAGCCGGCGTCGAAAAGCGCCAACGGAGCCGGCAAGCTGACGCTGATCCTGCATCCAACTGAGGCCGCGGCACGACTGCTGTGGTCACACTCGTCCCTACACGCCACCCTTCAAATCACCTATAACCCAGCCGGCGGCGTCCCGGACACCACAACCACCAAAGTGACTCTGACTCGTCGCTGACCGCGTCGGGGCCCTCAGAGGACCCGCAACCCGCGCACCGGGGCGTGCGATTGCGGCGTTGCGGGTAGTCGGTGCGCTAGCGTCGAGTCGCGGAGCGAAGGCCAGCGCGAGCCTTCTACTGGCCGGCGATCCCGAACCCAGCTTGAGCGTCCGATCATCCCGCACCCACGACCCCGCCGCCCTGACCCGGCGCGCACTGCTGCGCGCCGGTGCGCTCGGCGGAGCAGCACTGGCCGTCGGTGCCGGAACCGGACGAGCGGCGACGGTCAGACGCGCCAAGAGCGTTCCGCCGCCGCCGGTCACGGCGACCTACGACTTCAACCAGGGTTGGCGGTTCGGCGGCGCCTACCGGGCGGGCTCGCAGAACCCGGGGTACAACGACGCCGCCTTCAGCCACGTCAACCTCCCCCACACCGTCGTCGGGCTGTCCTGGGGCAACTGGGACCCGACGAGCTGGGAGGCGCTGTGGATCTACCGGAAGCGGTTCTCCACCGCGACCCTGCCGGTCGGCCGGGTGTTGATCGACTTCGATGGCGTCATGACCAACGCCACCGTGTACCTGAACGGAGTCGAACTAGCGCAACACCTGGGCGGGTACCTGCCGTTCTCGGTTGAGCTGACGCAACTGCTGGCGCCCGGCGAGAACGACCTCGGCGTCGTCGTCGACGGTCGTCTGCTCGACGTCCCGCCGTTCGGCAACGTCAATGGTGCCAGCGCGGTCGATTACATGCAGCCGGCGGGCATCTACCGGGACGTGACCCTGCGCGTGGTGCCGGATACCTACATCAGCAACGTGTTCGCCAAGCCCGTCGATGTCCTGACCGCGAGCCCAGGCCTGGACCTCAGCGTGACGATCGACTCTCTGAGCACCCTGCGTGACCGGATCGAGCTGACCGTCGAGCTGCTTGACGGCGCTCGGAAGCTCGCGAGCAAGACCGTCAGGGAGCGGATCGTCCGCGGGACGAACGTGATCGGCGTTGAGCTCACCGGCCTGCACTCAATCGACCTGTGGTCGCCGAGCTCGCCGAAGCTCTACACGGCCCGGGTCACGCTGAGCAGCGCCACGGTGCCACCGCACACGGTCGAGGTGACGACCGGCTTCAGGCAGGCCAGCTTCGAGCTGGACGGGTTCTACCTCAACGGCGAGCGATTCCAGATCTTCGGGCTCAACCGCCACCAGCTGTTCCCGTACACCGGGATGGCGGCGCCGGCACGGCTCCAGGCCCGCGACGCGCAGCTGATCAAACAGGAGCTCAACTGCAACATGGTCCGCTGCTCGCACTACCCGCAATCGCCGCACTTCCTCGACGCCTGCGATCAGCTCGGGCTGATGGTCTGGGAGGAGCCGCCGGGCTGGCAGTACATCGGCGATCAGAACTTCGATGCGATCCTCCTCCAGAACGTGCACGACATGGTGATTCGCGACCGCAACCGGCCGTCGTTGATCGTCTGGGGCACACGGCTGGACGAGACCGCCAGCTACCCGACGCTGTACGCCGAGGCACGCCAGCTCGCCTATGAGCTCGACGGCACGCGGCAGACCACCGGGGCGATGGACACCCAATCGACCACCGGCTGGGCAGAGGACGTGTTCGCTTACGACGACTACGGCTCCGCCGACGGCAACGCCGACCCGTCACCGCCGGTTCCGGGCGTCCCCTATCTGATCAGCGAGGCCGTCGGCGCGATCACGGGTGCTCCCCTGTACCGATGGATCGACGCCTCGCAGACGCTTCAGGAGCAGACCCGGCTCCATGCCCAGGTCAACCAGATCGCGCGCGGCAACCCGGCCTACTCCGGTGTCATCGGATGGTGTGGCATCGACTATGCCTCGCTCGTCGGCGGCGCTCGCACCTGGCAGAACGTCAAGTGGCCGGGGGTCCTCGACACGTTCCGCGTGCCGAAGCCGGGCGCCTCCTTCTACCGCTCGCAGCTGAGCCCCGCCGTCTCGCCGGTGATCATCCCCGCGTTCTACTGGGACTTCGGCCCGGAATCACCGGCCACCGGCCCGGGGCCGGACACGATTCTCGCCACCAACTGCGATCTGCTCTACGTCTATGTCGGCGGCCAGCTGCTGACGATCGCGACCCCGGACAGCGCCGACTACGGCAACCTCCCCTACCCCCCGGTGCTCGTCGATCTCACGGTCGACGGCTCGACGCTGCCCGAGCTCACCGTCGATGGCTACTCCGGAGGCAGCCACGTCGCGACACTGCAGATGTCAGCGGACACATCGAGCGACCGCCTCGTGCTCGACCTCGAGGACGCGACGATCGCGGGCGACGGCTCCGATGCCACGAGGCTCAGCTTCCGCGCGCTCGACGCGTACGGCAACCAGCGCCCGTACGTGTCCGGCGACGTCACGCTGGCGCTGAGCGGGCCGGGCGTGATCGTCGGGCAGAACCCGTTCGCATTCGAGACCTACGGCGGGGTCGGGGGCGTCCTGATCCGCTCGGTGGCCGATCGGACGGGCGTGGTCACCGTCAAGGCGGAGCATCCCACGCTCGGCGCGGCGAGCGTGAAGCTGAGGGTCCTGAAGCCGGCCGGCCTGTATCTCTGAACCGTCAGGCCCGCAGCCGAAGGCCCGCCGCTCGGCCCAGCTACTTTGCCTTCCTGTGCTTGGGCGGGTGCGTGAAGGTCAGCCGCCTAACCGAGGAGACCGAGCCGGTGCTGGCTGCAAACGTCGCTGTCGCGGTCAGCCTGACGCGACGGGTGGCGGCCTTGAACAGCCGCCGTCCCGCCGCAGACAGTCGCAGTGTCAGCTTTGCGCCACCCGGGGTTCTGAAGGTGTGGCTCGCGGAGGCGACCGTCACAGGCGTCAACGCCGCGCCGGTCACCGTCCAGGCAAGCTTCACCTCCGCGGCGATCGGACTTGTGAACCCAAACGTCTCGCTCCGCGTCCGGTCCAGCCGGGCGATCGTCGGTAGGTGTCGCGTCGGTAGCACGCCGGCAAGGGTGGTCGTGATCGCCTTGGTGGTCACGCCGGCGGCGATGTTGCCCTCGTCATCGGCGGCGAGGCACAGCGAGGCCGTCGGACAGGCGACCGCGTTGACGCCGCCGAGACTGCTCAGCGACCAGGTTGAGGCGGGCGCGGCGGGGTCAAAGGAGCCGAGCAGCCCCGAGATCCCGCCCTGCGTCTCCACGGATGCCAGACACAGGAATTGCGACTGGCACCAGATCCCGTAGAGCGAGTCCGGCAACGACCTCCCGGTCTGCGATGTCGGTGTTGCGGGATCGAGCGTGATCGCCTGCGCCGCGTCCCCATTCACGGTCGCACAGAACCCGGTGATCGGGCACGAGATCCCGTACAGCGAGCTGAGCCCACCGCCGTCGGTCGGCGTGCTGGTCCAGGGCAGCGCGGCGGCTGGGTCGGTCGTGGTCAGCAGGTTGCCGGAGAAGTCGACGGCCGCGCACAGCAGACCCGACGGGCAGGAGATCCCGACCAGCGGAGGCTGGCAGCTCAGTCCGATGCCGGTGCAGCCGTAGCTCGCGTTGATGTCGACGTGCGTGGTCGTCCACGCCGTCGCGCCACCGGCCGGGTCGGTCGAGACCAGCGCGTTCCCCGCCGCATCGACCGCGACGCACAGCGTCGTCGACGGGCACGAGATGCCGCGTACCAGCACCGAGCCCGCATTGTCGGTGTTGTTCTGGGTCGTGCTCCTGTCGACGCGAGCGACGGTCCAGGCGGATTCGCCACCGGTCGGACTCGCCGAGGTGATCACGTTGCCCACCGCATCGACGGCGACACACAGGGCCGTCGACGGGCACGAGACGCTCGTGATCTCGCTGCTGCCATCGATATCGGCGGCGTTCCAGGTGAGGGGACCGGCGGCGGGATCCGTGGACCAGAGAACGTAGCCGCCCCGGTCGACAGCCACACACAACGCCGTCGATGGACACGAGATGCTGTCGATCGGCCGCGCGTCGGCCCCGCCCGGCGCGGTCCAGAGCAGTGGTCCTGGGCTGTTGGCCGCCGCCGGACTGGCCGCCGATGCGCGCGCCGGCGCTCGTCATGGTCACCGCCACCGCGACCAGCAGGGCGACCGCAAGGCGGGCGAGTCGCGCCCGCGGCGCCCGGCACCCGGCATCGCTGTGCGCGGTCGAGCGCCGCCCGAGCATCAGCGGTCGGTCGAGCGGATCATCACCGGGACCGTGTCGCTCCCATCGATCTCGTAGTAGATGCCGGGGAACGTCTGGAACTCCCCGCTGAGGTCATCATCCAGATGCGACCGGTTGAAGGTCAGCGCGCCCCAGCCGGTGTCGACGACGTCGAACACGGCGCCGCCGCCCTCCCTGGCGCTGTTGTCCGTCAGCACGGTGCCGGCGATCAGCACGTTGTCGTCGGTCCCGTCGAGGTAGATGGCGCCGCCGCTGCCGCCCCCGGGCGTGCCGCTTGAAGCCGGGTTGGCGCCCCAGCCGATCGCCCTGTTGTCGGCGAACTCGCTGTTGAGGATCTCCCACTGGACGCTGATGCTGCTCAGCGCCCCGCCGTTGGAGCAGCGGCCGCCCCGGAAGCTGTCGCCGGTGATGTATACGGGGCGGTTCTGGTACTGGGCCAGGGCACGGATCGCACCCCCGCCGAGATCAGGACCGTAGCTGTAGCAGCGGTTGTCGATGAACGCCGAGTTGACCGCTCTGAACTGGCCGCCCTCGACGTAGATCGCCCCGCCGCCGTCGACGCCGCCGTACCAGCAGTTGGGTGTGTTGGTCGTGCAGGTGGCCTGGTGCGCGTCGTTGTAACCGTTCTCGAATGTGATGTTCTGCACGACGATCTGGGGATATGGCTGGTTGACGCAGTCATCGGTTGACCAGGCGCCGGCGCAGGTGTCCGAGTACAGAATCCGGCGCCTGCCGCCACCGCTCAGGGTGATCAGCCCGCCGCCGTCCAGCACGACCAGGCGCCGGGTCTTGATCACCCGCGCGGTCGAGGTCATCACGATCGTGACCGGCTTGGGCCCGCAGTTGAAGGTGACGATGCCGCCCGCGGCGACGTCCCGCACCACGGCGGCCGACGTGCAGCTTGCCGGCGAGCCGTTTCCGATCACGTGGTTGGGATGCTCGGTGCTCACGGCGCGTCCGGCCGGCGGCACACGGAAGTTCCCCTCGGGGTTGCCGAAGGCCGGCAGCACCGCTGCAGACGCGGTTGCGCCAGCCGCGGTCCTCGCGTGCGCCGCAGGCGCCGCAGGCGCCGCGGGCGCCGACATCGCAGCGAGCCCGACGGTGAGCGCTCCGAGCAGGCCCCCGGCGCCGAGCAAGGTTCCGAGACCGCTCATCTGCCGCATCGCGCCGGATGCTAGAGGTGCGTGCCTCCGCTGTGCGTCGGCTCGCTCATCCCGCCGGTCGTCCTGCGTCTTTCACCACGGTTCGGCGATCACCGTCGGAGCGTCCTGGTTGGGGTAGCGCCGGCCAGAACCGAGCTCGGAAACGTCAGCTCAGTCGTGGTCGAGCCGGTTGTCGGATCGAAGCGCGCCACGGTTCCTGAGCAACTGTCTGGCTTGGGGCCGCAACCCGCGATACCGCTTGTGCAGCGCGGGTTGAGCGAGAACTGCTCGAGCACGGTCTGCTTGCCGCAGGCACATGCAGGCCACAGCGAAATGAACGATCCCCGTCGCGACGCGCCTGTCCGCCCCGTTCCGAGAACTGGAGGCGACGATCCAGGATGAGCATCCGCGGTCTGGCGGGCGGCGCCGCAACTGGCGAGCACCAGCAGCCCGTACACCGATGCGAGCAGCATCGCAGAACGAGGGCGTCGTCCCGTCACGCAACTCTACGTCCGCGACGTCCTGTGATCACAACGCGATGCCGTCGAACGCTTGGGGGATGTCTGCCCTGAGGCTTCTCGCGCTGCGCTTGGCGCCGGAGCTGTCAGTCCGAGTGATCGCGGACGCGCCGGTAGCGCTCATAGATCACGCGCGAGCCGAACGTCCTGGTCTCAACCAGGTCGAGCGGGAGGTCTTCGGTGACCGCCGGCAGGAACGGCGTGCCGCCTCCGATGACAACCGGATAGCGGAACATGCGCAGCTCGTCGACGAGGCCGAGCTCGACAGCCGCCGCGGCCAGGCCGGCGCCGCCGATCGAGACATCCCTATCGGTCGCGTCGAGCGCCGCGGCGGCCTCCTCGGCCAGTGACGCCTCGGCCAGCCGGGCGTTGCCCTGGACGCTGTCAAGCGTGCGGCTGAAGACCACCTTCGGGATCGCGCACCAGACGTCGGCGAACGCGGCCCCGAGCTCGTTGTCGCGCAGCGACGGATCCGTCTCCCAGACCAGCATCGTCTCGTAGAGCCTGCGGCCCAACAGAAAGCCCCCGAGCTCCCGTGTCTGCGTGACGTGGAAACGAAACTGCTGCTCGTTCGGGACCGACCAGGCGAACTCGCCCCTGCGGTCGACGATGAAGCCGTCCACCGAGACGCTCATCGAGTAGATCAGCATGGCTTCAAGACCGTCGGGCCGAGATCTCGGAAGCGGAATCCCGCCGACTCACGGTTGTGCCGTGGGCCGGATCAGGATCTCGTTTAGTGTCACGCGGTGCGGTCGGGTGATCGCGAACGCGATGATCTCGGCGATGTCCTGCGCGGTGATCGCGACCCGCTCGTAGAACCCTTCGGCAATCTGCTTGGCGCCGGCGTCGGTGATGTGATCGGTCAGCTCGGTCGCCACAGCCCCCGGTTCGATCACGGTCACGCGGACGCCAGGCTGCAGCTCCTGGCGCAGTGCCTCTGACCAGCCGTTGAGCCCCCACTTCGTCGCCGCGTAGACGGAGTTGCCGGCCCGTGCGGTCCGTCCTGCGACGGAGGAGATGTTGACCAGGTCTCCCTCGCCGTCTCGGAGCTGATCGAGGAACACCTCGGTCGCGGTGATCGCGCCGAGCAGGTTGACCTCGATCATCTGCCGGCTCTCTGCGTGCTGCTCGGCGCTGAACGGCGCCAGCAGCATCACGCCGGCGTTGTTGACGAGGATGTCCGCGCCGCCCAGCTCGCGCTTGACCCGCTCGGCCGCCGACGCCAGCGCCTCGCGGTCGGTCACGTCGGCGGTGATCGCAATCGTGCCGTTGCCGAGCACGGCGGCGAGTGCTTCGATCCTGTCGGCGCGGCGAGCGAGCAGCGCCAGCCGGTGTCCCGTGGCTGCGAGCGCGTGGGCGGTCGCCTCGCCGATCCCGGATGAAGCTCCGGTGATGACCGCCACGCGGCCGCTGTGACCCTTGCTGCTCATCAGTCTGCCTCCTGTCGAATGCGTTTGGCTCGGGGCAGCAGCTTGAAGCTAGCTTGCTTCGCGGCGCCACCGAGCGGTGTGGCGATCAGCACGTAGCTGCCGGGGCCGAGCCGAGCGCCGCCGATCACACCCCTCCATGTGAACTTGTTGGCGCCTGCAAGGCCCGTTTGCGTCAGCTGTCCGCGCAGGACAACCAGCCGGGTGCATCGCCGGAGCCCTCGGTTCGCGCTCGCCGGTTTGATGCACCCTCGCCCGGCCCGCCGCCCCGGTAGCTTGACCTTGATCGTGAAGTTGACGGGGTCTGGAACGTTGAGCCTGTAGCCGACGTGAAGCCTGATCGGGCGCCCGGAGAGCGGGAACCTCGATGGGTCCACGCGAAGCTTGGAGACCGAGCCGGGGGTCTTGACCAGCTGAATCACCGCAGCCTTGGTTGTCGGCACGCCGCCGCCGGCGGTGAACGTCAGTGTCGCTTTGATGTTCAGCCGATGGAGGGCATCGAGCTCCCTGGCCAGCGGCGCGTCGAGTGTCACGGGCACCTTCACGACCCCGGCTTGGGCCACGTGGATCACCTGCGAATCGGTGACGGCCCTGGGGGCGGCGGTGCCCTCAGCCGTCACCGGTGCCACAGAGACGGCGAGCGTCCCGGCGGCATCGACGCTCACCGGCAGCGTTCCGGTACCCGCGAGCGGGTCGACTGAAGGCTGGCCCAGTGTGAACAGGTCCTGGGCGAGCTCAAGAAAGGTGGGCGCGCAGGTGGTCGGGTTTCGGGAGAACACAGCAACACCGGCGTCGCCCGGCGACGCCACATAGACGTTGTTGCCGTCCGGTGAGACCGTCACCTGGCGGGCGTCGGCCAATCCGCTCACGCCGCCTGAGCCTTCGCTCACAACACCGTCGAAGGTCAGAGATCCCGAGCTCTGGTTGCGGGTGAAGTAACCGAGCGAGTTGTCGGCCCGGCTGGTGGCGTACACGCAGCGTCCGTCTGGCGACACCGCCAGACCCCACATGTCGCTCAGTCCCGACACCCGATTGACGCCGTTCTCGATCTCACCCACCGGCGTCAGCTGCCCGGTGCCTGCGTTTCGGGACAGGATGCTGATTGCGCTGCTCGCCGAGCTTGACTGTGACGGTGATCCGGTCTCGTAGACGTAGTTGCCATCCGGCGAGATCGCGAGCGCGTTGCCGGCGTTCAGGGTGCCGTCGCGCTCCTGAACCGTCACCGTGCCGGTCGCCGTGTTGCGACTGAGTACGTAGATCCCGCCCGCGGCATTCTCACTCGAGACATAGATGAACCGGCCGTCCGGCGACATCACCGGGTCGGTCCCCACGGCGCCGCCGAAGTTCGGACTGGTGTCGAGCGGCGTGGTCTGCACCAGCGTCAGATTTCCGGTGCTCGGGTCCCGCTCGAAGACGTTGACCTTGCCGTCGGAGGTGACTCCGCTGCTTCCGAACTGCACGCCGTAGGTGAACACGTAGACACTGGAGCCATCGGGCGAGATGGCCAGCGTGATCGGATCGCGGGCCACAGCTGTATCTGAGAGCGCCGGATAGGACGCCTGCGGCGTCAGCTCGCCGGTCGCGGAGTACTGGAGCAACCGGTTGTCCTGACCGTCGACACCGTAGATGTTGGCTCCGTCCGGGCTGACGGCGAGCGAAGGGTTGAACAGCGCGCCGCCGGTCGGCGCGCCGGCCGCGTCGCCCAGCACCGACAGCTGACCGGTGCTCGGGTTCCGGCTGAACACCGAGAAGCCGACGCCGTTGAAGCCCGCGTAGACAAGGCTTCCGTCAGGCGAGACGACGACCGACGTCGCGGTCGCGGTGGTCGCGCTCGCGGTGGCGGGAACGAGCACGCAGATCGCGGACACGAGTCCCGCCGCCAGTCTGCGTCGGCGCGGGCCGGACATCGCTATGGCGCTTCGGAAACGATCAAGTCCATATCGTAAACACGAAGGAACCAGAGAAGGCGCGATCGTCACACGCCCAAGCCAGAACCTGGGGAACAGCCGTGTTCGATTCCCTCGAGCATGAAGATGCGACGCAGAATCGCGAGCGAGGCCGCGTAGGTGGAATCCATCCCGAAGTAGCTGAGGCCGCGCGCGCCGAGGGTTCGGGCCTGGGTGAATGGCGTGTCCGAGGCGTAGTGGATCACGCCGAAGTCGATCGGCAGCTTGGCGAAGTTGACAGCCTCGCCGACCGGATGGCGCTCCAGGTCGGCGATCTCGTAGATCGCGCTGCAGTAGGGACCGGCCTCCATCTCGATCACCGTGAACGCCTCGCGATAGTAGACGTCGAGGTAGCTACGGTTCTGCAGGAAGGTCGAGCGCACGGTGACCGCGCGCTGGTTGTCGAGCCCGGTACCGAAGCGCAGATCCGGCTGGATGTCGTTGACGCGGAAGGCGTTGTCGAGCCAGAAGGTTGAGCTCGAGTGCTCGTCATAGACGACGTTGGAGAGCATCACGTCGCCGACATCCGCGTTGAGCGTCGCGGCCTTGCCGAGCAGGTAGACGCCCTTGAGGTTCTCGACGTCAATCGCGACCTCGCGCAGGATGTTGTAGGCGGCGAGACCGAGCGGGTAGTCGATGTTCACGATCACGGCGCTGCTCGCCCGCAGAGCGGCGCCGTCGACCTTGCCGAGGCGCGGGTCCATGCGCTCGGGCTTCAGGCGCTCGAGCGGGATGATCTGGACCGGCACCCGCAGCGAGGTCCGTGCGGGTAGGTGCGTGACACCGGCGGCGCGCTCGGCCCTGCGGCGCTCGACGCTGCGCTCTTCGGTGAGGTCGAAGTAGTCGCGCGCGACGAAGTACAGGAAGTTCTCCCATGACCCGGGGGTCTCCCCGTCCCGAAATGCTCTGAGCTCCTCACGCAGCTCATCCGGACCGTCGCGTTCGACGCACTGGATCAGCTCCGGCTCGCGTTCGCGGGCGATGCCGGTGACGAGGTTCGCGAGCGAGTGCGTGTTGGACGAGACGAAGTAGGTCCGGCGATGCGCCAGATGATCCTCGACCAGGCAAGCGTGCGCGGCAGCCCACCACTTGCGGGTCAGACGGGCGTAACCGATGTGGGTGCCGCCGAGCATCCGGATCCGGATGTCGAGCCTGCGGGCCGCGACGGCCTGCAGGTGCTGTGCGAACTCTGTACCCCACGCTGCCGCGAGCGCCGACCAATCCTCGACGGCGCCGCCGAGCGCCTCGGCGCACTGCACCGGATCCACCGGCACCTCGCGCAGGCGCGAGGTCCGCAGCAGTGCGTTCAACTTGTTCCACTCGATCTGAAGCGCTACGAGCGTCGGCAGCAGGTCGTCGACATCGGACGCGCTCGCGAGCAGCACCGCGAGCATCCCCGTCCCGCTGACGTACCAGTGGCGCCGCCGCGCGGCTGCCTCCGCTTCACGCCAGCCCGACAGATCGATGCCGGACGCGGCGAACACGTCGTGATCCTGGCCGAGCAGGACGAGCTCCGCGCCGAGGATCCCGTCCGGGAGCCGGCGCAGGGCGTACAGGAACGCTCCGAGATCCAGCTGCTCGTCATCTGCCATCGGGTGCAGGCTGGAGCGCATCGCGCGGTGCGAGGACTCCAGGACTCGCAGGTGTGTTTCCCCGGTCGAGCGCAGCAGCGTCGTATAGGTGCGGTGGTAGAGCTCAACGCCGTCGGGCTCGGCGGCGAACTGATCCGCGGCGATGCCGCGGGAGCCGAAGATCAGACGCTCAACGCCCATCGGACGATTATGATGCGAGTTCTTCCAGCAGATGAGGATTCTCGCCGTCATTCAGCACGAACAGTCCAACCCCGGGGTCTTCGCGGATGAGGCCGCCTCCCGCGGTCACGAACTGGATCACTGGCTGGCGATCGAAGGACCATCACCCCGCCCGCTGTCCGAATACGGCGCCGTGATGGCATTCGGCGGCACCGTGCAGGCGGACGAGGACGACCGCTACCCATGGCTGCGCAGAGGGTTGGACCTACTCGGTGAGGCACTGGAGCGGGATGTTCCAACCCTCGGGGTGTGTCTCGGCGGTCAGATGCTGGCGCGCGCCGCGGGCGGCGTGGTCCGCCCGGCCGATCGGGCCGAGTGGGCCTGGAATCAGGTCGAGCTCACGGACGCCGGCATGCAGGACCCGCTGTTCGCGGGCCGGCCCAGGACGCTCGATGTGTTCCAGTCGCATTCCTACTCATTCGAGCTCCCGCCCGAGGCGGTGGCGCTCGCCCGCAATCCCGCATGCCTGCAGGCGTTCCGCGCCGGCGATCTGGCATGGGGCCTGCAGTGGCACCCCGAGGTGACGGCCGAATTGGTGATGGCGTGGGGCGCCGGCGGTCCTCCCACAGCCAACGGAGATCCGATGAAGGTTGATCTGGCGGACCTCGAGGCCACCGTGTCGGCAAGGATCGCGCAGACCAACCGGGAGGGACGCGATCTCTGCGGGCGGTTCCTGCAGATCGCCGAAGACGCTCGCCGGCGATGACAGGGTCCGAATATGGGGCGCCGCGCGGCAGCGCAAAGCCGCAGCGCAGACCGTGTCAGGGCGCTACCGAGGGGGACTAGATGCGGGCGCGTGAATACGGGATCGAGATCGGCGAGGGGACGCCGGGCGCACTGAACGCGATCACCGACGTCGACGGTGTCAGGGTCGGCCACAGGACGCTGATCGAGGGCGACGGTCCACTCAGGGTCGGCAGCGGCCCGGTCCGGACCGGGGTGACGGTGATCCTGCCTCCGGGGCCGATCTGGGAAAGGCCGCTGTTTGCGGGTTCCCATCGCCTCAACGGCAACGGCGAACTGACCGGACTCGAATGGGTCCGGGAGTCCGGAATGCTGACGAGCGCGATCGGATTGACCAACACGCACAGTGTCGGCGTCGTCCGCGACGCGCTGATCGCACATGAGTTCAAACAGCGGGGCGATGCTGCCGGGCACTACTGGAGCCTGCCGGTCGTGGGCGAAACGTGGGATGGATTGCTCAACGATCTGAACGGCTTCCACGTCCGACCTGATCACGTTGACGAGGCGATCGCCGCCGCCGGCGACGGACCGGTTCCAGAGGGCAGTGTTGGCAGCGGCACCGGGATGATCTGCCACGGCTTCAAGGGAGGGATCGGCACGGCATCGCGAGTGCGACCGGCCGCGGAGGGCGGCTACACGGTGGGGGTGCTGGTGCAGGCGAACCACGGTCGCCGCGAGCGCTTCGCGGTCAACGGCGCCCCGGTCGGCAGGGAGATCGGTCCCGATCAGATACCGACACCCAGCGATCCGAACTTCGCGGAGGGATCGGGTTCGATCATCGTGATCGTTGCCACCGACGCGCCGTTGCTGCCGATGCAGTGCAACCGTCTGGCGCAGCGGGCAGGCCTCGGGGTCGCACGCACGGGCGGCGTCGGGGAGCACACCAGCGGCGATCTGTTCTTCTGTTTCGCCACCGGCAACCGCGGCATGACGACCGGCGAGCTTGATCGCGAGGCGCCGCTGACGGTGCCGCTGGAGATGATGTCCGACACCTATATCACGGGGCTGTTCGACGCCGTCGTCGAGAGCACGGAGGAGGCGATCGTGAACGCGATCCTCGCCGCCGGCACGGTCATCGGGCGTGACGGCGTCACCGCCCACGGCCTTTCAGGCGAACGCCTGGTGGCTGCACTCAAACACTATGAGCGCACCGGCTGAGTCGACGCCTCGAAGTCCAGCAGCCATTTCTTGGCCTCGACACCGGCGCTGTAGCCGGTGAGCGCGCCGCCCGCGCCGACAACGCGGTGGCAGGGAACGATGATGCAGATCGGATTGCGGCCGTTGGCGCCGCCGACGGCGCGCTGTGAGTTGGGCCGGCCGATCCGCCGGGCAAGCTCCGTGTAGGAGATCGTGGTCCCGTAGCCGACGTCGAGGAGCTCCTTCCACACACGTTGCTGAAACTCCGTGCCCGGAGCTGCGAGCGGCAGCGAGAACGTGTGGCGGCTGCCGGCGAAATACTCCTCCAGCTGCTGGCGGCAGCTCGCGAACCTCCCGGGGTCAAGCTTCCAGTCCGGTTCGGGCTCGCGCTGCTCGCCTGGCAGATACACGCCGCTGATGCCGGCAGCAGAGCCGGTCAGCAGCAGCTCGCCAACGGGGCTCGGCATGGTCGCGTACGTATCGGTGGTCATCGGTGATCGCCAGTTTGGCTGCACGGTTCAGCAGACGTGAGCCGTGCCGCAAAGCAATATCATGGGCATCCTAATGTTCTCGCCCGCGCGCTCCCTCCCCGAGCCGCCGTGAGCGTCGAGACTGGCAGCCGGGACGGCGCGCGCGTCGAAGTTGAGGGCGTCGGCGTCCCGACCGACCACTACATCGACGGACGGCGGGTGGCCTCAGATCAGCGCTTCGGCGTCCGCAGCCCGATCGACTGGGACAACTGGGAGCTCGCGCAGGTGTCGGCCGGCGGGCGAGCCGAGGTGGACCTGGCGGTCGCGGCTGCCCGCCGCGCTTTTCCCGAGTGGGCGGCGCTCGGCCCGGCGCGGCGCCACGCATACCTGGCACGGCTCGCCGACGCGATCGATGCCGCCGTCCCGGACCTGGCCCGTGTGGAGTGCGTCGACAACGGGTCGCTCTACGAGGCGATGCACCTGCGGGTGCTCCCCCGGGCGGCAAACAACATCCGGTTCTTCGCCGACTTCGCACGGGAGCGACTTGACGAGGCCCCCCGCGTGCTTCACGGTGGCGAGCGCAACCGCGTTCGCCATGACCCGTGCGGCGTCGTCGCCGTGTCGACGCCCTGGAACGCGCCGTTCATGCTCGCCACCTGGCGCGTCGGCCCGGCGCTGGCGGCGGGCAACACCGTCGTGCTGAAACCACCGGAGTGGGCGCCCCTGACCTGCTCGCTGCTCGGCGACCTCGCCACGCAGGCGGGGTTGCCCGCCGGCGTGCTCAATGTCGTGCACGGCACCGGCGCCGGTGCGGGCGCCCCGCTGACCGGCCACCCGGACGTCGATCGGGTCGCGTTCACCGGCTCGCCGAGCACGGCGCGCACGGTCTATGGCGATGCAGCCGCCAACCTGACGCCGGTGTCGTTCGAGCTCGGGGGCAAGTCTCCGTTCATCGTGTTCGAGGACGCCGACCTCGACGCCGCTGCCGCGACAGCCGCCTACCAGTTCGATAACTCAGGGCAGGTCTGCCTGGCCGGAACGCGGTTGCTGATCCAGGCCTCGGTTCTCGATCAGTTCACACAGCGCCTCAGCGCCCGCTCCGAACAGATTCGGGTCGGCGATCCGCGGGATGCAGCGACCACCTACGGACCACTGATCCATCCGGTTGCGCTTGAGCGGGTCACCGGGCACGTCGAGCGCGCGCTGGCCGACGGCGCGCGGCTCGTCTTCGGCGGGCGCTCACTCGGTGGGCTCTACTACGCGCCGACTCTGTTCACGGAGATCCCGCCCGGCGCCGAGATCCTCACCCACGAGGTGTTCGGCCCGGTGCTGACTCTGCAGAGCTTCGTCGACGAAGCCGATGCGATCCAGCAGGCGAACGCGACGCCGTATGGGCTGGCGGCGACGGTGTACACGGGGTCAGAGAGCCGCGCGGATCGCGTCGGTGCAGCGGTTGTCGCCGGCACGGTGTGGGTCAACTGCTTCTACGTCCGGGACCTGGAGACGCCGTTCGGCGGCGCTCGGGATTCCGGCATCGGCCGCGAGGGTGGACACCACTCGTTCGACTTCTATTGCGACGTCAAGACCGTCTGCGAGCGCACGTCGGCGTTCAACGCGAGCTGAGCGCAACGAGCCGCCGGCACAGCGCGCCCACGTCCGCCGGGTCGTCGGTGAACTGCGACGGCTTGAAACAGATCGTCGTGTAGCCGGCCTCGAGCTGCTCCGGGATCGCCTCGGCGGCGCGGGCCAGATCCGCCACACCCTCGCCGGGCGGCAGATCGCCGCGGATTCCGCCGATCACCTCGAGCTCGGACATGTCGCGGCCGGCGGCACGCATCGCCTCCGCCAGCGGCTGCATCTCCGCCTGCGTCGGCTGGCCGAAGGGATGGAAGCCGTGACCGTGGGCGACCAGCCGCCGCACCACCCATGGGCCAACCGAGCTGCCCCCGAACCACAGCCGCGGCCCGTCTGCGCGAAATGGCTTGGGTTCGAGGTAGACGTCCTCGAACTTGTAGTGCCGTCCGTCGAAGCTCGCGGGCGTGGCTCGCCACAACTCCGACCACGCCGCCAGGTGCTCGTCGAGCAGCTCTCCGCGTTGCTCGAACGGCACACCGAGTGCCGCGTACTCCTCGCGGTGCCAGCTGACGGTCGGCTGAACCACCAGCCGGCCTTCTGAGAGGAGGTCGAGCGTCGCCAGCTGGTGTGCGAGCAGCAGCGGGTGGCGCAGCGGCGCGATGATCGCGGCGCCGATCAGTCGAACGGTTGTGGTGGCGGCGGCGATCGCGCTCATCAGCACGATCGAGTCGGGCCACGGCGTCGCCGGGTCCTGATTGCCGGGGGCGGCGTAGTCACGGGGGTTGGCCGGACGGCCCCGCGCGCCGGCGCTGGGACCGAGCACGATGTGCTCGCTCAGCATCACACCGTCGACCCCGGCGTCCTCGGCGTCCTGGGCGATGCGCACCAGTGCGCGCAGGTCCCGGGGTGAGGTCATCGTCCAGTTCTCGGAGAGGACGAGCACGAGCCGCGGCGGCCTCGGCGCGGCCCGTGCCTCAGCTGACGCGCCCGTGGATGTGGACTCCGACACCGGTTATGCGAGCGTCATCCGCACGGGCAGCTGCTTCAGCCCGTTGGTGAAGTTCGAGCGGTGGCGCACGGGCTCACCCGCGAGCTCGATCGCGGCGACACGGCTGATCAGCTCCTCGAGGTAGACCCTCACCTCCAGCCGTGCGAGGTGCACCCCGAGACAGTGGTGCGGGCCGCCGCGGCCGAACGTCAGCTGGTCGGTCGGGTTGCGGGCCACATCGAAGCGGTGCGGGTCCGGGTAGTGATCCGGATCCCGGTTGGCCGCCGCGAACCAGACCACCACCTTGTCGCCGGCGGCGATCCGCTGGCCGCGGATCTCCGTGTCCTTCGCCGCCGTGCGCCGGAACCACCAGACCGGGGAGGCATAGCGCAGCATCTCCTCGACGGCCGAGCGGACAAGCTCCGGGTGTGCCCGTACGCGGTCGTACTGATCGGGGTTCTGAGCGAGCGCCAGCGTGCCGAGCGCGAGCGCCTGGCGAGTCGTCTCGTTGCCGGCCACGATCAGCAGCGCGAACATGTTGTCGAGATCGCTCCCGGACAGCGGCTGTCCGTTGATCTCGGCGTTAGCGATCAGCGTCAGCACGTCGTCGCGCGGGCAGGCGCGGCGGTCGGCGTAATAGGCGCGCCCGATCGTGCACAGCTCCTCGGCCCACGGTGAGCCGAACGGCCGGTAGCGATCCTCGGGACGCTCCTGTGCGAACGCCAGCTCCCCGACGTACTCAGGGTCGGTGTCGACCAGCAGACGGTCACCGAGCGCGATCAGGTGCGGCATGTCCTCATCGGGCAGGCCGAGGATGTGCGCCAGCACGCGGATCGGGATCGGGGCCGCCAGCTGATGGACGAGATCGAACTCGACTCCGGATTCGATCCGGTCCAGCATCTCCCTGACCAGGTTCCGCAGCCACACTTCATAAACGGCGACCGCGCCCGGCGTGAAGTTCGTTGAGATCAACCGCCGGTAGCGTCCGTGCCCGGGGGGATCGAACTCGAGCAGGTTCCGGCGGGCGTCGAGCACGTCGTTCGGGAGATCGTCGATCGTCGCCGATCCTCCGATCTCGGACGAGAACGTCTTCGAGTCCCGGACCACCGCCAGTACGTCGTCGTACTTGGTCACCGCCCAGAAACCGCGGCCACCGGGCTCTGGGTGGAAGTACACCGGCGCTTCACGCTGCAGTAGATCGAAGACCTCCCACGGTTCGTGGTCGGCGAACAGATCGTGGTCCAACAGATCGACCGGAAGCCGATCAGCCGCGCTCGCTCCCATGCCTCAGGACGATACCAGGCCGTGCGTAATGTATCCAATCCATCCGCCCGCGGAGCCCGCTCGGGGCGGACCGCAGCCTGCTCGGGCGCGGACCTAAACAGCCAGGCTGGCCTCTACAACCAGTGCGAGTACTCGGCGAACTCCCAGTCGGTGACCCAGGTGCGGAAGCGCTCCAGCTCGAACATCTTGATCGCCTCGAACGTGCCGATCAGCTTCTCGCCGAACGCCTCGACCAGGACCGCGTCGGCCTTCAGTTCGCCCAGCGCCTCCTGGAAGCTGGTCGGCAGCGATCGGCCCAGCTGCTCCTCCGGCAGGTCGTAGATCATCCCCGACAGCGGCTCCGGCGGCTCCAACTCACGGCGGATCCCGTCGAGTCCGGCGGCCAGCGCGGCCGTGTACGCCAGGTAGGGGTTGGCGGTGCCGTCGCCGAGGCGGATCTCCAGCCGAGTCGCCGAGCCCCGCTCCTTTGGCACGCGGATCAGCGTCATCCGGTGATCGTGACCCCAGCAGACGCGCGTCGGGACGAGCGCCTCGGCGCTGATCCGACGGTAGGCGTTCACCGTCGGGTTGAAGAAAGTCATCATTCCCGGCGCATGTTCGAGCACGCCCGCCATGAAGTGGCGGGCGAGCGGGCTGAGCCCGTGCGGTTCGGAGGCATCGTCACAGGCGTTGTTGCCGTCGGCATCCTCGAACGAGACGTGCAGGTGAAGACCTGACCCCTCGTCGTCGTTGAACGGCTTGCCCATGAAGGTCGCCAGCAGTCCGTCGCGAGCCGCCATCTCCTTGACCATCGCCTTGTATCGGAACGCGCGGTCGGCGGAGTGAAGCGCAGGGCCATGGGTCAGGTTGATCTCGAACTGGGCACGTCCGTACTCGTGGGCTGCCGCGATCGCACCGAGGTCGAGTTCGACCGCAGCATCGAGCATCCTCGACAGGGTGCCCTTCGGGTCCGCGACGTCCCCGACCGTATAGGCGCCGCTGTCCTGCGAGGCATACGGGCGGTAGCCGTTGGCCGCCGACGGATCGGGCTCGCACAGGTAGAACTCGAACTCGGGCGCGACGATCGGCGTCACCCCGAGGTCCGAGAAGCCAGCCAGTACGCGCTTCAGAGCGCCACGTGAGTCGAGCGGCGAGGGCGTGTGGGTGACCGGGTCCTCCAGGTCCACCAGGCAGGCCACGATTTCAGGCTGCCAGGGCAGTGGCACGAGCGTGTTGAGGTCTGGCCGCGCGATCAGATCGGGGAAGCCCTCCTCGAATCCCGACACGACGTTGTGGTGCAGGTCGATCGTCATGATCGCGGCCACGAATCCGATCCCGGCGTCGCTGACGTGCGGGAACGCGGAGATCGGGATGTCCTTGCCACGACAGATGCCGTGGAGGTCGGTGTACTGCAGACGGATGAAGCGGACACCGACGTCCGCCAGCTCCGAGAGCCGGCCGGACAGCCCGGCCTCGCCGGGCACACGCGCGCGCAGATCGGGACTCATTCTGACTCTCCTCCGGTTTCAGTTCCAACAGCTCGAGGCGCCCGCCGGTGCGGCGCGAACGCCAGCGTACCTGCGTCCACCACCGATGCGCCACCATCGACGGTCAGCACCGCCCCGTTCACGTACGAGGCGGCCGGCGACGCCAGCCAGGCGATCGCCTCCGCCGCCTCCTCCACCCGCCCGGCGCGTCGGGCCGGGACGTCTGCGACGGCGAGCGCGTATGCGCGCTCGCGGTCCAATGAGTGAAAGCCCGCCAGTTCGTCCATCGCGGCGTCGGCCATGTCGGTCCGGATCCAGCCCGGGCAGACGCAGTTGGCGCGGATCCCCAGTGGCCCGTAGTCCAGGGCGATGCTCTGGGTCAGCATGATCAGCCCGGCCTTTGACGAGCAGTAGGCGGCCGACTCGGGATCGGCGCGCAGGCCGGCGAGCGATCCGACGGCGACGATCGCTCCGCGGCTGGCGATCAGCGACTGCAGCGCCTCCTGGCACAGCAGGAACGCCGCCGTGAGGTTGGTCTGGAGCACGTGATTCCAACGCTCCAGCGTTTGATCCAGGACAGCCCCGCCGCTGCCGGCACCCGAGCTGATCACCAGCGCATCCAGGCGTCCAAAGTGCTCAAGGCAGGCGCCGACCGCGTGGCCGGCGCCCGACGGCACGCTGATGTCGCCGGCGATCGCCACAGCCCCGGTGTCGGCGGCCACCTCCGCCAGCGGCTCCGGCCTGCGGCCGGCGATGCACACGTTCCAGCCGTCCGCGGCCATCCGCCGCGCGACCGCGGCACCGATCCCCGTGCCGCCTCCGGTGATGAGGACGGTCGCGGTCAATCCTGCAGGAACTGTTCGACCAGCGACTCAGGAAATGATTTGTCAGCGATCTTGTAGGCGAGGGCCGTCATCCGCCAGGAGTCCGACAGATAGAAGCGCTCATACAGCTCGCCACGGCCGCCGAGTTCGGAACCGAGGAAGTCCCAGGCGAGGCGGAACAGTCGGATCCGCCGCTCCGCGCCCGACCCGGCGGCCTGGAAGTACTGTTCGATCTGGTCGTGCAGCGGTCCCTCGATGTCGGCCTTCGACGGCGTCGCCATGAAGCCGCCGCCGCCGATCAGCTGGAGCAGCTCGTTGCACCGGGGCAGCCACTTCGGCATCTCGCCGCGCAGGGCAAGGAATGGCCGGTCGTCGGGATACATGACCCCGCCGTCGTCAAGCTGCGCGCCGGCCTCCGCGGCGACCAGAGCTGAGCGGGCCAGCTCGCTCATCGCCCAGATCTGTCCGAGCTTCTCCTGGATGTGGTCGAAGCGCACGACGCCTGTCGTGTTGGCGATCACGTGACCCAGCCCGAACGCGAAGCACAGCTTCACATAGGCACGCGTGAACGCCTGGTGCATGATGTGCCCCCGCCACCCGGTGTCGGTGATCACCTCGCTGTAGCCGATCGTGTCGCCGTCCAGGAAGATCCGGTCCTTGGGGATCTCGACGTCGTCGAAGATCACGACCGCGTCCATCTCGTCAAAGCGTGAAGAAAGCGGGTAGTCGAAATGATCCCGCGGGCGCGAGTAGCTGTCACGGCAGATGAAGCGCAGGCCGGGCGTGGCGATCGGCACGGCGAACGACAGCGCGTAGCGGCCGTCCTGGGGGCGGATGTCAGAGCCCGGGTAGACGAGCAGCTCGTCGGCGAACGGCGCCAGCGTGGCCAGCATCCGCGCCCCGCGCACGACGATCGCGTCGGTGGTCTCCCCCACCTTGTGCAGCGATACCTGCCCCATCGCCTGCTCGGCCTCCGGCTTGGAACGATCGACCTGTGGGTTCATCAGCGCGTGGGTCGTCGACAGGTCGTTGTCGCGCATCTGCCTCTGGTATGCGACGAGGTTGGCGGCACCCTGCTCGTTACCACGTCGGCCCCACACGTCCTGGCGCCCCGCGAAGCACGCGAACGTGACGTTCAGGTAGTCCGGCGTGCGCCCCATCGTTCCACCGGAGATCCTCGCGACCAGCTCGATCGCATGCCGGCGCCGTCGCAGGTCGTCGACCTCCCGAGGGATCAGGTGGGTGACGTTGACCAGGCGATCCGGGTGATCGGGCGCGGGCGCCAGCATCTCGTCGGCGTGCTCGTGCTGCAGGTCGAACACGCGAGCCATCGACAGGCCGGCGGCCCGCAGCTCCGGATGGTCCAGTGGATGGGAGATCATCTCGCCGTTCAGCCAGATCTCACGGCCACCCTGCCGCAGCCCCTCCAGGAATTGCTCGCCGGTGCGGGCGCCCGGCGCCTCGCTTACTCCCGCCTGCGCCATCAACTGCCCTCGGGCTGCCGGCAGCGGATTGCCGAGTGCCTCGAGCCCATCGCGTTCCGCGCGCACGGCTGCCTCGTCGAAGCGGAAGTAGGACCGCGGCGGCAGGATCCCCCAGGTGTTGGATGAATGCGCGTTGTCGGGCCAGTCCCGCGGCTGATGGTCCTGCTCCAGCTGCTCCATATCGGTGTAGAGCTCGACGAAGCATTCCTCCTCGGGGATCCGCACGTAGGCCGACAGGTTGCGGCCGACGCCGTGGCGCACCGGCCCCCACGCCAGCCAGCGGCCGTGCTGAGCCAGATGATCGAGCGCCACCCGCAACTCGCCCCAGTCGACCAGCTCGAGCGCCAGATGGTGGATGTGAGCGTGGCCCTTGCCGAGGATCGCCATCACGTGGTGGTCTGTGTTGATGTGCAGCCATACGCCCTCATCGCCGAGCCGGTCGGTGATCCGCATCCCCAGGACCTCACAGCAGAAACCAACCATGCCGGCCAGGTCGCCGGTCAGGAAGTTGACGTGTCCGAGCTTGCGCGGATGAAAGCCGGGGAGCGTCGTCGTCGAGCGGGCGATCGGCGGGCGGGGATCCTCAGACGGGGCGTACGGCACGAGCTCGATGCCGTGGCCGTCGGGGTCTGAGAAGTGCAGTGCACCCTCACGGCGCTCGTACGCGACGCCCTGGCCGCCGAGGTGCGAGGCGGCATCGTCGAGGCTGATGCCACGAGCCAGCTCATAGCCGGTGTGGTCGTGGCCGGGCGCGCCCTCCTGCACCAGTTCGAGCGAGTACGGCTCATAGTCGCAGGCGAGATACGCATGGCCGCCTCGGACCTCCCGCGGAGTGAGCCCGAACTGGATCGACCACCGGTCACTCGCCGCCTGCAGATCCTCTACGGCAAGGCAGACGTGGTGGATGCGGCGCAGCGAGATCATCAGCGGAGCGCGCGGGCGAGGGCTCGGGAGGCGGACCGTCTCCACGCGGTTTGGATACAATATTCGTCGCAGCAGGGTGGGTCAAGGAACGCGCTCGGCGAAGCCGGCGAAGGTCGAGGAGAGGACGCGTCAAGCGATGGCTGACGACGGCGAGCGGAGGGCGCGGGCGCTGGCCCGCCTGACGGAGCTGGGCGACGAGCCCGGCGGCGATGAGTTCCTTGCCCGGATGGGTGTTCTCGGCGATTGGATCGTCGACTTCGCCTTCGGCGATGTCCACACCCGCCCGGGGCTGACGGCGCGCGAGCGTGAGCTGATCATCGTCGCGGTGCTCGCGGCGATCGGCTCGAGCGACCCGCAGGTTGCGGCGCACATCCGCGCCCTGCGGGCGATCGACGTCCCCTGGAACGAGATCGAGGAGACGATCCTGCAGATCACCCCCTACGCTGGCGTTCCGCGAGCAGTCAACGCGATCAAGGTGCTGAGACAAGAGCAGGAGGCAGCTGTATGAGGGCGGTCAGATTCACGAACCCGCAGGGCGCGGTGCGGATCGGCGCGCTGCAGGACGACACAATTCGCGATGCCGGCCCGGCCGGGCAGCAGGGGTTCGTCCCGACCGAGCAGGCCTGGGCGGAGCTCGGACGCGCCGACGGACCGCAATACGCCCTGGGCGAGGTCGCCCTGCTGCACCCCGTCGTCCCGGACAAGATCCTCGCGATCGGCCTGAACTACCGCTCTCATGCCGCCGAGTCCGAGCTCGACGTTCCCTCGGTCCCGGTCGTGTTCGCCAAGTGGACCTCGTCGCTGATCGGGCCCGGCGCGGAGATCGTGATCCCGTGGGAGGAGACTCGCCCCGACTTCGAGGGCGAGGTCGCGGTCGTGATCGGCCGGCGCACCTACCGCGCCACAGAGGAGAACGCGCGTCAGGCGATCGGTGGGATCTCGGCGCTTCACGACGTCTCCGGCCGCAGAGCACAGCTGGAAACGCCGCTGCGCCAGTTCACACTGGGCAAGAGCTTCGACACGTTCACGCCGATGGGGCCCGCGATCACCTCGATCGATGGCGTCGATCTCAACGACATCGAGATCCGTACGACCGTCTCGGGCGAGGTCATGCAGGACGCCAACACCAGCGATCTGATCTTCGGGATCGAGCAGCTGATCGTGTACCTGTCGGCCGGAGTGACGCTTGAATCCGGGCGATGTGATCGCGACCGGCACGCCCGGCGGCGTCGGCGATTCACGCAAGCCGCCTCGGTATCTGCGCGCCGGGGACACCGTCGATATCGAGGTCGGCGGCGTCGGCACGCTGACCAACACCGTGGTCAGCGAACCGAGGGCCGGCTGAGCCTGTGCTACCGGCTCAGCGTCGCGCCTGAGCGTGCCGCAGCAGGTCGGTCGAGCGCCGCATCGCATCAGCCAGATGCCTGCGCGTCAACGATTCCGCCTGGCGGCCGTTACCGGCCTCGATCGCGATCATGATCTGCTCGTGCTCGTCGGCGTCGAGGCTCATGCGCTCAGGCGTCTCGCTCTGGCGCTCGTAGATGACCTCACCGATCCGGGCGACCCACAGGCGCTGGACGAACTGGAGCAGAAAGTCGTTGCCAGATGCCTGGACGAGCGCGATGTGGAACTCACGGTTGGCATCGAAGCTGCGCCGGACGTTCGGGATCGCACGGCGCTGAGCGGACAGCGCGGTGCGCATCCGCGCCATCGGCGCCGTCAGCCGCTCGACGGCGGCCAGCCGGGCGGCCCCCGGCTCGATCACGAGCCGCGCCTCGTAGGCCGCGCGCATGTCGTCCTGGCCGACATCGGCGACACGGGCGCCGCGGTTGGTGCGCATCTCCACCAGTCCCTCGGCGGCGAGCCGGCGCAGCGCCTCACGCACGGGCGTACGTGAGACACCGAGGTCCGCGGCGAGGTCCTCCTGATGGATGCGCGCACCCCGCTCCAGTGTGCCCTGAACGATCTGGGCACGAATCGCCGCGTACGCCTGGTCGACCACGCTGGCGACCGCCAGCGGCGTGGCGCCGACGCGTGCCGGGGCTCTGCCGGTGGGTGCCATCCTCAGCCGACGGCCCGCTCCGCCTCGTCCTCCGGGATCGCGAGCGCCACGTGCAGAGTCTGCGCCGTCACCGCGGGCTGGTCACCGACGGGCTCAAGCTCCTCCTGCGACTGCACGACGTAATTCTCGAGACGGCCGATCCCCTCGACCTCGACGGTCACACGATCGCCCGGCTCGACCGGGCGTGAGTTGGCCGGCGTGCCGGTGAGCAGCACGTCGCCGGGCTCAAGCGTGATCAGCCGCGCGACGTCGGCGATCTGGTAGGCGAACGAGAACATCAGATCGGTGCCGGTGTGGCCCTCCTGAACCTGCTCGTCGTTGACGTAGGTCCGCAGCGTCAGATCATCGGGGTCGACGTCGGCGGCGTCGACCATCACCGGACCGAGCGGGCAGAAGCCGTCCTGGCCCTTGACGCGCAGCATCGAGCCGCGGTCGGCGTGGCGGAAGTCGTGCACGCCCCAGTCGTTGGCGACGGTGTAGCCGGCCACGTACTGCAGCGCGTCGGCGACGCTGACGCCTCGGCAACGGCGGCCGATCACGACCGCCACCTCGCCCTCGTAGTTGAGGAACCGGCAGCCGGCCGGCCGGCTCACCGGCTGCAGATGCGCCGACAGCGACGACGGCGGCTTCATGAAGTACGACGGCGTCTGCGGAAGCCGCGCCATCCTGTACTCCTCGGCACGCGAGCGATATGTCAGATGGGTGGCGATGATCTTGCCCGGCGTCACCGGCGAGCACCACTCGCGCACCTCGGCGACCGGAATCCCAACCGCGCCGACGCTGACCATGCCGCCGTCGAGGATCCCGTCGGCCGGCTGCCCGTGGTGCTCGATCCGGACGTGTCTCATACGTCAACCTCCTGGCCGTGCGCAGCGACGACGTCGACACCGTCGACGGTGTAGCCGAACGTGAACCGGTAGCCGCGAAGCATCTCCAGCGGCGCGATCGCCTGCAGATCCTCAAGCGTGTCGTCGTAGAACTGCAGCTCCGCGCTGCCCTCCCAGATCGGCGTCGCCTCGCGATCGTGCCCGCCGGCCCGGACCATCTCGAACACGGCCGGACGGGTCCCGGAGGCGGCGGGGAAGTGGCGGGTGTTGTGCATCGGCGGGTCGTTGACGGTCGGCCCGGTCTCCGAGACGTGCTCCAGCGTCAGCACCATCCGCGCGATCTGGCGATCATTGGCGGCGCAGGTGGCTCCGAAGCGGGCGCCCTCCCGCAGTTTGGGGGTCGCCTTGCCGGCGGCGAACAGTCGGGTCATGTGGATCGAGCCGAGCTTCTTCGGGAACCCCTGGATCCAGCCGCGGTACATCGCGAAGTCCTTGTCGACCCAGATGTAGACGCAGCGGCTGACCGGCGTTCCGCGGTAACGGGCGCCGACGACGATGAAGAACTCCCGGTACTGGGATTGGATCGGATCAACGAGCTCGTGCAGGTCAGCCGAGCACGACTGCCAGTCGGCGAAGATCGCGGCGACCGCGCCGGGATCCTCGGCGGGCTCAAGCTCATCCGGCAGCAGCGCGGCGACGGCATCCGGGTCGGTCCGGTACTCGGCGATCAGAAAGTCGCCCGAGTAGTGCCACGGCGGCGGCGGGACGAGGCCGGCACGTCCGTCCGGGGAGAGCGGCGCCGTGTAACCGCGCAGCCGACTCACGCTGCGGCCCTCCTGCGACCGGCGCCGGCGTCACGCACGAGCTGCTCGAACAGCGCCCGCTGCTCGGGCTCCTCCATCTTCTCGGGATGCCACTGCACCCCGACGCAGGCCCAGCCCGTACGCGGCTCGACGGCCTCGATCACGTCGCCCGGCGCTGTGGCGGTGACCTGCAGCTCGCCGGGATCGGCGATCTGGTGGTGGTGGATCGTGTTGACCGGTACCGTCTCCGCACTGAGCGCGCGGGCGATCCGGGAGCCGGGCCTGAGCGTCACCGGGTGGCGTGCGGCCAGAATCTCGTCCGGGCCCAGACCGCTCAGCTCCGCGTGAGCAGCGATCGCCGGCAGGCGTTGCGAAAGCCGGCCGCCGTGCGCGATCGCCAGCAGCTGGGCGCCCCGGCAGACCGCAAGCATCGGCAGCTCGACCGCACGGGCCGCGCGGATGATCGCAAGCTCGAAGGCGTCGGCCTCCGCGTCATCGGCGTCGACGTTCTCCCGCTCGGCGCCGTACGCGGCTGGATCGACGTCACCGCCGCCGGTCATCAGCACGCCGTCGGCGATGCCGACGAGCTGCTGTGCCGACGCCTCGCATGAGCCGGGCGGACGTGAGAGCAGCAACGGCTGCCCGCCGGCGTCACTGACCCGCTCCGCGTAAGCGGGGTCAAGCGTGTCGAGCCTGGTCCGCTCACCGAGGAAGGTGGGGAGCCCACGGCGCCAGCAGTTGACGAGGATCAGAGGACGGGACACCGATGCATACATTATGCGACTGGGTGCTCACGGGCCCAAGCAAGGTAGGCGCGGGTCGCGTCCGGAGTGCTCGACAGCCGGTGTTCCCGCAGCCGATCGGCGTGGGCGGTCTCCGCGCGGCTGAACAGCCAACCCAAGGTCTGGATCCGTCGCGCCATCAGGAACGTCGGCAGTTCAGATAGCGACTCGTCCGGGAACTCCCCGACACGGCGGTAGCCGGCGAGGAGCGCGTCGCGGCGATCGCCAAGTTCACCGGTTCCTTCGAGCGGGTACAGCACGCAGGCGAATTCGTGCACGTACCAGCCATACCCGCTGTCGTCGAAATCGATGATCGTGAGCGTGCCGTCATCTGACACGAGGACGTTGGCGAACCCCAGGTCACCGTGGATCAGCCCGAACCGATCGGGCGTGGTGCCGAACGCATCCATCCGGCGGTGGACCTCCGCCCGGCAGGCTTCCAGTGCGGTGCGGTCGTCCGCTTCCAGGATCCGGTCGGGATCGGGCGGTCCCCAGCGCGGATCGTCGCCGACCAGCGCCTCGGCGTCCCACGCCGGACGCGTGAACCATGCGGGATGTTCCCAGACGCGCGCGTGCGAGTGGACGCGCGCGATCAGCTCTCCCAACCGCTCCCATGGCTCGACATCGGCGACCTCGCTGAGCGCGACGCCGTCGATCCACTCGAACAGCACCGCCGTCCGACCGCAGCCGCTTGCAGTCACGGTCTGGATCGGATCACCGTCGATCCCGAGCACCGGCGCCGGGGTCCGCACGCCGCTTGAGCGCAGGCTCTCCATCCAGGCGAGCTCGGATCGGATCGCCTCCGGTGTCTGGTATCCGGGCCGGTGAAGGCGAAGCGCAAATCGCCGGCCACGCGGGCCGGCGATCTTGTACGTGGTGTTCTCGCCGTGCCGGACGAACGTGACGTCCGCCTGCGTGCCCAAGCCGAATCGAGCGATCGCGTCGGCAACCAGACCGGCGGGCAGCGGATCATCGACCTCCACCGGCGGCCGATCGGTCGCGCTCATCGCTGGATCGGTTTGGCCCGCACGTGCCGGCTGGGGACGGGGCGGTCGACGTCCTTGGCACGTTCAAGCGCCGACTCGAGACGCTCCAGCACCGAGTCGGCGAGTGCGTCGTCGAGCAGCAGGCCCGGTTTGAACTGCAGGACCGACTGGTCAAAGCCGGAGGCGATCGCCCAGACGCCGAGTTCGAACAGCTCCTGCTGCAGATATATCGCTCCGTCGGGATGATCGACGCGAAGGCCGATCACGAGCCCGCTCTGACGCACCTCGACGAGGTACGGCTGGCGATCCCGCAGCGCCGAGAGCCCGCTGCCGATCCGCTCGATCAGATCGGAGATTCGCTGGCGGACCGCGGCGCGCGTCGTGATCTCCAGCACGCGTTCGGCGACCCGGCAGCCGATCTCGGCGCCGCCGAAGGTCGAGACGTGACCCCAGCCGTTCTCGTGCAGCCACTGCCCGGCACGCGGCGTCATCACCGCGGCCGCGATCGGATACATGCCGCCGGATAGGCCCTTCCCCGTGACCAGGATGTCCGGCTCGACGCCGAAGCTCTCGACCCCCCACAGCCGGCCGGTGCGACCGAGCCCGGTCTGAACCTCATCGGCGATGTAGAGCGCGTCGTGATCGACGCACAGTGCCTTGACCGCAGGCAGGTAGCCCTCGGGCGGCACCGGGAAGCCGTAGGTTGCCGGCACCGTTTCCAGCAGAACCGCCGCAACGTCACCCCTGGACAGCTCGTCGGCGATCGCATCGAGGTCGGCGAACGGCACCTTCGTGAACTGCTCGGGGAGATCGGACAGGAAGTAGGCCGCGCCCCCATCCTCGCCGGCAGCGCCCGAGAGGCCTGTACGCCCGTGGTACCCGGCCGCAAGTGTGACGATGCGCCGCCGCCCGGTCGCCCGGCGTGCGGTCTTGATCGCGACATCGATCGCCTCGCTGCCGCCGGAGGTGAAGACCGTGTAGGCGAGCTCACCCGGGGTCAGCCGCGCCAGCAACGCGGCGAGCTCAGCACGCGCTGAGCTGGCGAAGTGGTGGTTTCCGATGTCCAGCGTCGAGGCCGCCGTGACCATCGCCTCGACGACTTCGGGGTTGCGGTGGCCGAGGTTGAACGTGCCCCCGTTCAGATGCAGGTCGATCAGCTCACGGCCGTCGAGGTCCCAGAGACGGTAGCCCTCGCGGCGACCGATCACGAGCTGGGTCCCGAATGCCTCCCAGACATCGACCCGGTGAGGGGCGACGTGCAGGCGGGTCAGCTCGAGCACGCGCTGCTTCTCGGCACTGCGCCCGCTCTGCGGGATCGGCGACGTCACTCGTACCACGACTCCGGTGCCAGCTTCACGCGCTCGCGATAGTCGAGATCGTGAGTCGCGATCAGCAGCGCGTCGTGCTCACGCTCGAGCGCCTCGATCCGCTCCCAGCTGGACACCATCGCGTCGGGGCTCCAGACGACCGCCGGCAGCGCACGCTCACGCATCTTGGCGAGCAGGTAGGTCGCGTCGGCGAGCAGAATCACGGTTTGCCCGCTGCTCAGCGCCACCATCAGCGACTGGTGCCCCCGGCTGTGACCGGGCGTGCTCAGCGCGACGAGACGGCCGTCGCCGAAGATGTCGTGATCACCGTCAAGCTGGTGCCAGTCGAGGTCGTGCTCGAAGTCGCCCGGAACGTAGATCAGGCGCTGGTACACGGGCGGGTTACGAGCGAAGCTCAGCTCCTCGCGCTGCACCAGGATCGGTGCGTGTGTGAGCCACTCGAGTCCCCCGGCGTGGTCGAAGTGCAGGTGTGACTGCACGACCAGATCGATGTCCGTGGGTTTCATGCCGATCGTCGCCAGGCGAGCCTCGATCTGGTCCTCGGGTGCGACGCGCGCGTCGAACGACGCGGCGGCCGGCCCGAGCCGGGCCTCCGGATCGGTGCCGAGCTGCGGGTGCACCCCGGTGTCGAACAGAACGTTGCCGCGCGGATGCGTGATCACGTACATGAAGTACGGGTTGTAGACCTTCGTCCCGACCCGCTCGTCGAACGGGTCAAAGGCCGCCCAGTCCATCAGGTCGCCACCGCAATGCAGCGCGTAGATCCTGACTGCAGGCGATCGGGGATCGGCGGGGGTGGCGGGGGTGGCGGTATCCATGGTCATCGGGCCGCTCGATGATCCTCAGTAGACGATCACGCTGCGGGCCGTCTCCCCGGCCTGCATCCGCCGGAAGGCTTCGTTCACGTCCTCCAGCGCACAGGTGGTGATCAGCGGCTCCAGGCGCAGGCGGCCGTCACGGTAGAGCTCGACCAGCAGCGGGATGTCTCGCAGCGGCACGCAGGAGCCATACCAGGAGCCGCGCACGCATCGCTCCTCGAGCGTCATCGTCAGCGCGTCGATCCCAACCCGAGCATCCGGCGCCGCCATCCCGATCAGAAGCGCCTGGCCGCCGCGGCCGGTCACCGCAATCGCCGTCTCAATCGTCTCCGGGCGGCCGAGCGCCTCGAACGCGTGGTCGACACCCGCCGGGATCAGCTCCCGCAGGGCGCCGGCCGGGTCGCCGACAGTTGAGTCGATCAGATCGGTCGCGCCGAGCTCGCGCGCCAGCTCCAGCTTGGACGCGACGACGTCGATCGCGACGATCCTGGTGGCGCCCGCGATCCGCGCCCCCTGGACGACGTTGAGCCCGACGCCGCCACAGCCGATCACCGCGACGGTGTCGCCCGGGCGCACCCGCGCCGTGTTGATCACCGCGCCGACCCCGGTCATCACGGCGCAGCCCATCAGCGCAAGCTCATTCAGCGGTAGATCTGGATCAACCTTGATCGCGGTCCGCGCCGGGACGACCGAACGTTCAGCGAAGGACGAGGTGTTGTAGTGGTGCACCGGCCGCCCGCCGGAGTGAAACCTGCAGGTCCCGTCCTCCAGCGTCGCGTCGTACCACGCTGTGTTCTCGCACAGATTGGGCCAGCCGCGGGCACATTCGCGGCAGTGCCCGCAATACGGCAGCCAGGTCAGCAGAACGTGATCGCCCGGGCGTAGGCCGACCACGCCTGGCCCAACCTTCTCAACCACGCCCGCCCCCTCATGCCCGAGCACGACCGGGAGCGACGTCGGGTGGGTGCCCAGGGCGACGTGAAGGTCGGAGTGGCAGACGCCGCTCGCCGCGATCCGAACGGCCACCTCGCCGGCCTTCGGCGGATCGAGCTCGAGCTCCTCGATCACGAGCGGCTGCCCGAATGCGTGGAGGACTGCGGCCCGGACCCGCGTCGGCATCGCGCCTACACTCCGCCGAGCACGATCAGGCGCTCCTCCGTCATCTCCCGGACCGTGTAGGCGGGGCCCTCCTTGGTGTTCCCAGAGGCCTTGGTCCCGCCGTAGGGCATCTGGTCGACGCGCCATTCGGGAGCTTCGTTGATCATCACGCTGCCGAAATCGAGCGTGCCGGCCGCCCTGATCGCCGGCTCGAGCGACCGCGTGAAGATCGCCGCCTGCAACCCGTACTCGGTTGCATTCGCCTGCTCCAGCGCCTGCTCCAGCGACGCGTATTCGATCACCGAGCAGACCGGCCCGAAGATCTCCTGCGAACACACCTTCATCGCGGGCGCGACGCGGCGCAGGACCGTCGGCCGGATCAACCCGGCGTCCGGTGCCCCACCGGTGACGATCTCCGCGCCCGCTGCGGTCGCCTCGTCGATCCAGGCACGGATCCGCTCCCGGTTGTCAGCGTCGATCACAGGCCCGACGTCGGTCATCTCGTCAGCTGGGTCACCGACGCGGAGGGCCTCCACCTTCGGAACCAGCAGCGTCAGGAACTCGTCGATCACGGCGTCGTGCACATACACGCGCTGGACCGAGACGCAGGTCTGGCCCGCGTAGTTGAACGCGTGGGTCGCCACCTTCGCCGCCGCCAGCTCCAGGTCGGCGTCGGGTTCGACGATCACGGGCGAGGCGTTGCCGAGCTCAAGCGCGACCTTCTTGCGCGGCGCCCGGGCGCGGATCCCCCAGCCGACCTCGGCCGAGCCGGTGAAGGTCACCATCCGGATCCGCTCGTCCTCGACGATCACGTCTCCGACATCGCCGGCGCGGCCGGGCAGGACGCTCAGCCAGCCGGCGGGCAGTCCGGCCTCCTCGGAGAGCGCCGCCAGGCGCAGCGCCGAGAGCGGGGTCTGGCTCGCGGGCTTGTGGACGACCGCGCAGCCGGCGGCGAGCGCCGGCGCGAGCTTGTGGGCAACGAGGTTCAGCGGGAAGTTGAACGGGCTGATCGCGCCGATCACGCCGATCGGTACCCGCACCGTCCATGCGGCGTGGCCGTCGCCCGACTGTGTGCCGGTGATCGGCACCGAATCGCCGGTCAGGCGACGCGCCTCGCCAGACGCCAGCGCGTAGGTGTTCACGGCCCGAGCCGCCTCGGCGCGAGCCGCCTTGAGCGGCTTGCCGGCCTCGGCACAGATCGTCTTCGCCAGCTCGTCGGCGTTTTCGCGCAGAAGCACCGAGATCCGCTCGAGGATGTCCGCGCGCCGCCACGGGGGCAATGGCTCCCGCATCGCGCGCTGCGCCGCGTCGATCGCGCGGCGCGTCTCGTCCTTGCCGGCGCGGGCGACGTGCGCCACAACCTCGCCCGAGTAGGGCGAACGCACCGCGAAGGACTCGTCTGTGTGGATCCATTCGCCGGCGAGATAGAGCCGCTCGACGGCAGTGGATTCAACGGTCGCCATGACCCCTCCTCTGTTCAGCCAGCGCTTCGGTCTGGTCTCCCGACTCAACCATCACGACCCTAGTCGCGGACGCGGACTGGCATTGATTTGAAACCGTTGACGAAGTTCGAGCTCAGTCGAACGGGTGGGCCTGTGAGCTCGAAGCGAGCGTTGTGCGCGAGCATCTCCTCGAGCAGGATCCTGATCTCAAGGCGGGCGAGGAACGAACCGAGGCAGAAGTGCGGCCCACCGCGCCCGAACGCGGTGTGCGGATTCGGTCGCCTGCCGACGTCGAATCGCAACGGATCCTCGAACACCTCCTCGTCGAAGTTGGCGGACAGGAACCACATCGCGACCCGATCGCCCGCCTGAATCGGCACTCCCCGGATCTCCAGATCCTCCGTCGCCGTCCGCCGGAAGTAGATCACCGGTGTGGCGTAGCGCAGGATCTCATCGACCGCCGTCGGGATCAGCGCCGGGTCCTTCGCGAGCCGCTCGAACTCGTCGGGATGCTCCATCAGGGCGAGGATGCCGTGCGAGATCGCCGTCCGCGTGGTCTCGTTGCCGGCGAAGATGAACAGCTCGAAGAAGTTCGCGTACTCAGCCTCGCTCAGGTGCTCCCCGTCGACCTCCGCGTACACGAGGCTCGAAACGAGATCGTCGCCGGGATGCTCGCGCCGCTGTGCCCCGATCTTGTGGCCGTACTCGATCACATGCTGGGCGGCCGGCGTGCCGAACGGAAGCAGTCGTGGGTCGATGTCGCTCGGATACTTGGCGGGATCCGGCCGGTAATCCGAGTCGGTCGCGGCCGCCATCTCGCTGGTCAGTTCGATCAGCATCGGAATGTCCTCGCGCGGCAGCCCAAGAATCGAGATCAGGACGTTGACCGGCACCGGCTCTGAGATCTCGGTCACCCAGTCGAACTCGCGCTTGGCGATCGCCTGGCCGAGCAGATCACGGACGATCTCCCGGGTGTAGTCCTCGTACTCCTTGACCTTGGTCCGCGTGAACGCGTAGCTGACGAGCTTGCGAAGCCGGGTGTGCTCAGGCGGATCGGTCTCGATCAGCGATTGCCGGGCCGCCAGCGCGTCGGGCTCACGGTCCTCCAGCGCGATGTGGCCGAGCTGCGAGGAGAATCGCTTGGGGTCCTTCCCGACGGCGAGCACGTCGGCGTGCTTGGAGAGCAGCCAGAAGCCGCCGCGGGTACCGGGCCAGGGATGCCAGTGGACGGGGTCGTGGCGCCTCAGCGCGGCGAGCGCCTCATGCGGCACGCCCTCGGCGTATACCCTCGGGCTCGCGACGTCGACCTGTGCGAGATCGTCCAGCTCGAGGGTCACGAGTTGGCTCCGTTCCGAACCCGTTGCGGGGCGTCGACTCTGGTCATGATGCTGCCTCCTGCGGCGCTTGGTCTTCGGCGTTGGCGAGGATCACGTCTTCGAGCTCATAGCTGTCGTGAGCCTCGCGCATGTGTGCGTTGACGGCCTCGACGAGCTGATCGTCGGAACCGGCCGTGACCGCGGTCTCGCAGCCCGACTCCAGGCAGCGCCAGCGAAGGCTCACCGGCGACCGATTCCCGTTGCCGCCATCAGCCGGCCTGCACCCCGACGACGAAGTCGACCTCGGGGTCAAGGATCTGATCGACCAGCGACTGATCCGGGGTGATCCCCATCTCCCGGCAGCGGTTGAGGTAGTGGCGGACCTTCTGGCGCTGATACTTGTCGAGGTCGAGACCGGGGACGTTGCGCTGGTACTCCAGCATCCCGACCGCATTCCCACGGTACTCGTCGATCACCTCGTGCACGAGCGCCTCATAGGCCGGGTTCTTCTCGATCAGGATCCGGCACGCCTGCGTGCCGAAGGTGATGTGCCGGCCCTCGTCGCTCAGAGTCCTCCTGAAGCCCCGCCGGAGCGTCGGCAGGACGTCCCACAGCTCGGTGGTATCGATCACGATCTCGTAGGACGGCATCGTCAGCACGCCCTCGACCCAGGCGTTGTAGAGCGTCGCGAACTGGACGAATCCCGCTTCGATCGCGGCCTCGTCGCCGGTCTCGACCGCGGACATCAGCTTCTTGCCGTACTTCGGCAGACCCTCGTAGACGGGCTCCCCGACGGCGAACCGGCCGAGTGGGTCGACGGTGTGCTGGCGCAGCGGCCAGTACGCCGCCTTCTCCGCCGGTGTCCGGAGGCCGGCGACGCGTGCGTGCCAGAGCGTGAAGAACTCCGAATGGCGTGCCTCCTCCAGCATGAAGGTCGACATGTACATCACCCAGTCGAAGCGCCCGAGCGCGTGTGCGGCGGCCAGCATCGGCAGCAGCTCGTCGGTCACCAGCTCCTCCCCGGCCTCAAAGCGGACGGTGATCGTCGCGACGCCGGCCCGCTGGGCGTCCGTCATCCGGGCCCAATCCGCGGCGTCGGTCTCGTAGTCGAGTTCCTTCGGGTCCCACGCCGCGCGGGTCGCCTTTTCGTACTTTCGGTAGATCGGGCCGGCCATCATCTCCTGGTCAAGCCGGAAGCGAGCCTCGACCGGCGGGAGCTCGGCAAACGTAGTCACACGACCATCCTCTCTCGCGCCCACAACGATGACGGCGACGATAGTGGATCGGCCTTGGCGCCGCTCACACCCGCACGGGCTCGGCGGTGAACTCGCTGGTGTCGACGACGGTCGCGATGTCGTCGCCGAGCGCCGCGCAGAACGCCGCATGTACGGCGTCGGCCGGAACGCTGGTGCCGCGATGCTCCAGATCGGGGGCGGTGCATGCGTCGTCGATCAGCACCGGCGCCAGTCCGAGGTCGGCCGCGGCGCGGACGGTCGCGTCGACACACATCGAGGTCATCATCCCGCAGAACGCGACGCGGTTGGCGCCGAGGGCCGCCAACCGCTGCGCGAGATCGGTCTCCAGGAACGAGTTGGGGTGGTGCTTGACGATCACAGCCTCGCCGTCGACCGGCGCGACCGCGCTGTTGGTCTTGGCGCCGTTGCTTCCAGGCACGAAATACTGATCGCTGTCCGGCTCCTCGTGGCGGATGTGAATCACCTCGACACCCGCCCCGCGGGCGGCGGCGATTGCGGCCGCGGCCTGCGCGGCCGCGCGCTCGGCGTGCGGGAGCGGCACCGCGCCGCCGGCGAAGTACTCGTTCTGGATGTCGATCACGACCAGCGCCTGAGCCATGCGGCGGAGTCTAGGTGAACTGAACTCCCGACGACAACCCCGCTGCGCCCTGGCCGTCTCGCTTGCGCAGATAGGCTCGCCAGGTCAGCGCCCACCGCTCGGGGTCGTCGTGCGGGGCCGGGTCCATCTTGTGAATCGTGCTGCGTTGTGGGGACTCGATGATCGTCTCGGGGCTCTCGTAGGCCTCACGCGCGATCTCGGCGATGATCTCGGCATATTCGTCAAGATCAGCCCGCGAGTAGGACTCCGACGGTTCAAGTGTCATCGGCTCCGGGATGACCCACGGCTCGTGACTCGCAAAGTAGCTGGCGACGCCGAAATCGGCGCTTCGACGGGCAACGTCGAGGGTGCCGACACCGGTGTCCTCCTGCAGCTTCTGCAGGGTGTAGCGGATCTGCTCCAGCCGGCGCGCGGAGTTCGTCTCAGCGAACGAGACGCCGATCCCCGGCACGCCGGCCAGCCGTGAGGCGAGATAGTTGTTGTTCAGCACAGCCGTCTGCGCAACCTCCCGCAGACCCTCGGCGCCGAGGCTCAGAACCCACGCGAAGGAGCGCACGACCGTCGCCGGAACGCCATGGAAGGAGCGGATCTTGCCGATCGAGTCGGGTCGCTCGTAATTGAGCCGGTAACGCGAGCCGTCGAACTCGACGGTCGGCGTCGGCAGGAACCGCGCCAGCTCGTCGGTGACCCCGCAGGCGCCGACCGGCATGCCCATCGAGCAGTGCGGCGAGGAGAACGTCTTGTGCAGGTTGAACTGGCAGAGATCGAAGCCCGCGTCGCGGGCGCGTGTGATCCCGAGGATCCCGTTCGCGTTGGCCTGGTCGTAGTGGCACAGGCCGCCGGCATCGTGGACGATCTTGACGATCTCATCGATATGGGGGTTGAACAGCCCGGTGTCCTCCGGGTTGGTGATCATCAAACCGGCCGTTCGCTCGGACACCGCCCTGCGGATCGCCTCGGGCTCCGGGTACCCCTGCTCGCCGGCATAGACGGTGATCACCTTGAAGCCGGCGGTCGCGGGCCCGGCTCCGTCGCAGGGATGCGAGAAGATCGTCGTGATGATCTCGTCGCGGTCGGTGTCTCCACGGGCCGCGTGGTAGGCCTGGATCATCCGTGCGTTGGCGTAGACGCCCTGCGAACCCCCCGCAGGCTGGAAGGTGAAGCGATCCATACCGGAGATCTCGCACAGCATGCGCTCGAATCCGTGCAGGACCTCGAGCATCCCCTGCACGGTGGCGTCATCCTGGAGTGGGTGCAGGTCGGCGACCTTCGGTGAGCGGATCAGCTCCTCGTTCACCTTCGGGCTGTACTTCATCGTGCAGGTTCCGAGCCCGAGGTGGATGTCGACGTCGTTGCCGAGCGTCTCCTGCGAGAGGCGCAGGTAGTGGCGCAGGACGCGAGGCTGGCTGAGCTCCGGCAGCCCGGGAGGGCGCGAGCGACGCAGTGCCGCCGGGAGGCTCCCGAGCGGATCGCCGTCGGCCTGAGCCAGCTCCGGCTCGATCTGGGGCGGGATGATCCCGCGCTCACCGGGACTGGAGAGCTCGGACAGGATCGGCTCGTTCCAGCTGGCCTGATGGAATCGACGCAACGTCATCGCAGCACCTCGGAAAGCTCGTCGGCAAGGCGGTCTATGTCGGCTTTCGTGTGCACCTCGGTGACGCACACCAGCGCGCTCTGACCGAGCTCCGGATACTCGGTCGAGAGGTCGACTCCGCCGAAGATCCCGCGTTCGCGCAACGCGAGGTTGAGCTCGGCGACGGTACGGCCGGTGTCGTTGAAATCGACGACGAACTCCTTGAAGAACGGGGCCTCGAGCGCCGGTGCCCGGACTCCCGGCAGCCGGGCCAGCCGCCCGGCCGCGTACCGGGAGCGCTGGGCGATGCCCTGCCCCAGCTCCGCGAGCCCCTGCGGCCCGACCAGCGCCAGGTAGGCGCCTGCCGCGATCGCCCAGAGATTCTGGGTGGTGCCGGTGTATTCCCCTGAATCGCCGCGCTGGACGTAGGAGGTGCGCTCCCACACGACCTCGCCGAAGCCGTATTCCCCCTCGACCTCCGTCGGGCCGACGCCGATCAGGAACATCGGGTACTCGGAGACGAACCGCTCGGTGTCCGGCGAGGCGACGAAGCCGGCGAGCCCGCCGCCGTAATGCATGTGAATCCCCAGCGGCTGCAGCTCTCCGCAGACGATGTCGGCGCCATATCGTGGTGGAGCCTCGAGCACCCCGAGCGAGATCGGATCGACGCCGACGACGCTCAGCGCACCCGCCTGCCGGGCAAGCTCTGCGATCTGCTCCGCCTGCGTCTCGATCACGCCGAGGAACCCGGGCATCTCGAAGTAGACGCACGCCGTATCGGCCGACAGGTGCTCCCGGATGCGGTCGAGCTCGAGCAGCCCAGTCGCCGGGTCGAACGGGATCGTCACGATCTCGACCCAGGGCTTGCAGTAGCCCTCGATCAGCGAGCGCCGCTCAGACCCGATCGATGCCGGAACGAGTGCCGCGCGCCGTCCGGTGATCCGGGCCGCCATGCAGATCGCCGTCGCGGCCGCCGCGCCCCAGTCGTATGTCGGCTGGCTGACGGCGTCGCACTCGACGAGCTCCCCGAGCATGCTCGCGTACTCGAACAGCGCCTGCATCTTCCCGTGGTCGCCGTAGGTATCGCCGTAATAGGCGGTCAGGAACTCGCCGCGGTTGACGATTTCGTCGCAGACCGCGGGGACGTAGTGAGGCCAGCAGCCGCCGCCGATGAAGCTCAGCGTCTCCGCACAGCTCTCGTTTCGGCCAAGCACCCCCGTGAGGTGACGGCGCAGCGCGTATTCCGAGCGCAGCGGGTCGGGGAGGTTCAGCAGGCCCGGGACCCGGAGCCGGTCGGGGATCGAAGCGTAGAGTTCCTCGACGTTCTGCACACCGACCGCGTCGAGCATCGCGCGCTTGATGCCGGGCGCTGAATTCGGGATGTAGGGATGGGCCGACGGCGCTTCGCTCACGTAATGACCTCCTCGTAGCCGATCATCCGGCGACCGGATAGACGATCTCGCGGTTGTAGCCGGTAACCATACGTATGTAGCCGGCAAAATTTGCATCGATTTCGGGGTCGCCGGTGTCGACCCGGAGCGGGGCCCCTCCAAGCCGAGCGATCTTCGCTTCGGTGGCCACGACGACGATCCTGTTCATCTCGACCCTCCTGATCACCGCCGCCGACAGCTGCTGGTTGCCGCGACCGAAGAGAAACCCCTGGCCGCCGACCGGCGTCACGACGATGCCCGCATCCTCGACCAGGAGGCGCTGCACCAGTGACCGCTCGTCGGCGTCGCGGATCACAGCTTTCCCGGCACTGATCACGTCGACTCCGAGCAGGGTCGTGTCAAGCCCGAGCAGCGCCAGCAGCGCGCCCGTGGTCGTGCCGGGGCCGATCAGCCAGGTGCGCTCGCCCAGCACGTTGTCAATCAGATGGTGGGCGATCTCGTCCTGCGCGGCGGCTTCGCTCCCGAGCGAGCGAGCCTTCGCGCTCTGCAGATGGCGGCGCTCGTCCGGAACGTTCAGAAAACCGTGCAGGCGGGCCGAGACCGACCCCGCCCGCAGCAACGCCTCGTCGACGTCCATCACCTCCGCCGGACGCAGCCTGCGAACTCCCTCTCGCACCAGTCGCACGATCAGTTCACCGGCGCTTCTCGGATTGAGCGCGAACACGGCCGAGTGCATCTTCACGCCGGCCGGGATCCCGAGGACCGGAACCTGTTCGCCGACCGCCTCGAGGATGTCGACAGCGGTCCCATCGCCGCCGGCGAACAGCAACAGGTCCACCCCTCGCTCGGCCATCGCCGCGGCGGCAGCCCGGGTGTCCCGCGCGGACGTCGTGCGCCCGGTGGCGCCGAGCACCGTCGGCGTGAGCCCCGCGGCGATCGCCTCCCGCTCCCCCATCTCGCCGCCGTAGGTCAGCAGCTCGACCGCGGCGCCGAGTGCGCCGAGCGGCGCCAGCGCCTGGACCGCGCGTGCCGGCGCGACCGGCAGCTCACCGCGCGCCAGCGCCGCCGCCACCAGTGCGACGTCGTCGCTCCCCTTGAATGCGAGGCGACCGCCCATGCCGGCGACCGGGTTGACGACGAGCCCGATTCGCATGGTGATACCCTGACACGAATGCCGACCATGCGCTCAACGATCGCCTGGGTCGATCGGTACGTGTGTCTCGCGGGGCGCAGCTGCTGCGTTGGCCGCTCCTGGGTCGGGCTCGATCGTAGTCTGAGTCGTCACCAGGCGCAGGACGCCCCCGGCGGGCCGAACGGGCCTTCGAGTTTCGACGCTCCGGCCGGCGGCAGCGGTACGGCCTCATCGCGGACCCCGGGCGAGAGCCCGAGCCGCGCCCACGCCGGGTCCGCGCCGACCTCATCGCTTCGCTAACCGGGTCGCGGCCACGTCGACGTCGCAGCAATCGACCGCGGCGGGTTCCGGCCAGCCCGACATCCTGACGCCGGACGTGCGGGTGTCGGCCCGCAGCGAGTTCCTCGCCAACCGCCCGATCAGCGGCGATAACGTCGTACCGGAGGAGCCGGCGCTCGGGCTGATCGCGTTCTCGAGCCCGGCGGACCCCGAGGCGTCGCTGCGGATCGAGCACGGCCGGGTCGTGGAACTCGACGGCAAGCGCGAGGCCGAGTTCGACATGCTCGATGAGTTCATCGCCAGGCATGGGATCGACCTCACCGTCGCCGACGAGGCGATGGCGGTCCCGGCGCTCGACTTTGCCAGGATGATCGTGGACCCAGGCGTACCGAGGGCCGAGGTGGTGCGGCTGACCGCCGGTATGACCCCCGCGAAGATCGCGGCCACGCTCGCCCTGTTGACGCCTGTCGAGATTCTTCAGGCGATCCAGAAGATGCGCGTGCGCAGGACACCGTCGATCCAGGCGCATGTGACCAACCGGGTCGATCACCCGCTGCTGATCGCCGCCGACGCGGCAGCCGCGATCGCGCTCGGGTTCCGGGAGCTCGAGACGACCGTGCCGGTGTTGCGTGATGCCCCGTCGAACGCCCTTGCGCTCCTGATCGGCAGCCAGGTCGGGCAGCCGGGCGCCCTGACGCAGTGCTCCGTCGAGGAGCAGACGGAGCTCGAACTCGGCATGCGCGGGCTCACGACCTACGCCGAGACGGTCTCGGTCTATGGCACCGAGCAGGTGTTTGTCGACGGCGACGACACCCCCTGGTCCAAGGCGTTCCTGGCCTCCTGCTACGCGTCGCGCGGACTCAAGATGCGCTTCACCTCCGGCTCGGGAGCAGAGGTGCTGATGGGAGCCAGCGAGGGCAAGTCGATGCTCTACCTGGAGGCACGGTGCATTGCGCTCACACGCGCAGCAGGCTCCCAGGGCGTGCAGAACGGAGGGATCGACGGCGTCAACGTCACCGCCTCGGTGCCCGACGGGATGCGTGAGGTGATCGCCGAGAACCTTTGCGTGATGCTGCACGATCTTGAGTCGTGCACCGGCAACGACACGCTGATGTCAGCGTCCGATATCCGCCGCACAGCCCATACGCTGCCGCTGCTGCTTGCCGGCAGCGATTTTCTGTTCTCCGGCTTCGGTTCGATTCCGGCCTACGACAACGCGTTCGGTCCCTCGAACATGAACGCTGAGGATCTCGACGACTACTTCGTCGTCCAGCGTGACTGGGGGTTCGAGGGCGGACTGCGGTGGCGCGAGGATGCCGACCTGCTCGCCGTGCGCCGGCGCGCCGCGGAGGCCTGCCGCGCCGTGTTCGAGGAGCTCGAGCTCGCGGAGTTCACCGACGAAGATGTCGAGGCCTGCGTCTATGCGCACGGGAGCCTCGACGTTCCCGCGCCGCCGTCGGACCTTCCCGGGATCGCCTCGGAACGGATCATGGAGGGCGGACTCACGGCGCTTCACGCCGTCCGCGCGCTCGCCGGTCGTGGCTACGAAATCGAGGCCGAGCGCGTGCTCGAGATGATCCGCCAGCGGCTCCTCGGCGACGTGCTCCAGACCTCGGCGATCCTTGACCCGGAGTTGAATGTCCTCTCGTCGCTGACCGACCCCAACGACTATGCCGGTCCCGGCACCGGGTATCGGATGTCGCCGAGCCGGCGCCGCGAGGTTGCTCAGGTCCGCCAGGTGTGGTCGCCATCGGATCTCGCCTCCGAGCAGGCGCTCGGGATCGGCTGCATTGAGCTGCGTGAGACAGGCCCGGCGATCGCGGGGGGACGCGCGGATGAAATCGTCGTCGGGCTCTCGCCCGCGTTCGCCACGGAGATCTGGGTGGCGCTGAACGGAATGACCGTCGCCGGTGTGCTGCGCCAGATCCTCGCCGGCATCGAGGAGGAGGGCCTTGCCGCGCGGCTTGTGCGTGTTCGCCGCTCGATCGATCTCGGCTCGATCGGCTGGACGGCCGCCCGGCTGTCGGGTTCGGGCGTTTCTGTGGGGCTCCAGTCGAAGGGAACGGCGCTGATCCACAGGGCCGACCTGCCGCCGCTGGCGAACCTGGAGCTGTTCTCGATCGCGCCGCGGGTCACACCGGAGCTCTACCGCGGGCTGGGGCGCAACGCAGCGCGTTACGCGAAGGGCTTGGCGCCCGAGCCGCTGCTGCTCCCTGAGTCGAGCGAGCCGCTCGGACCCCGGTATCACGCCCGCGTCGTCCAGCTGGTCGCGATCGAGCGCAGGCTTGCGCAGGACAGCGAGCCCGTCGGGCTGGAGGCCACGTGGCCGATCTGAGCTATCCGCTTGGCGCCACGGCGCGCTCCGAGGTGCGCTCCGCCACCGGTAGGCCCGTCACCGAGATCACCCTCGATCAAGCGGTCTCAGGAGGTCTGGAGCCTGGCGATCTCGCGATCTCGTCTGAGACGCTGCGCCTCCAGGCTGATTTTGCGCAACGCGGCGGTAACCCCCAGCTCGGCGACAACCTTCGCCGGGCAGCAGAGCTCGTGGCCTTCGGGGACGACGAGCTGCTCCACTTCTACGACATGCTCCGTCCGGGGCGCTCGTCCGCCCAGGAGCTGGATTCGCTCGCAGCCACGCTCGCCAAGCGCGGTGCGGAGCGGTGCGCCGAGCTCGTCCGTGAAGCCCGCGCGGCCTATACGCGGCGGGGTTTGATCACCTAAGATTTCGGTAAGCCAGCGACACAGGAGATGCCCAGATGACCCGTGAGGAGACGAACGCCCGTAGCCAGCTCCAGGCGTTGGCGGCGCAGGATCAGGGCCGCCAGCTATTGCAGCTCGCGCTTCGCGGGATCCAGACCTCCGACTGCGGCCTGACCGTCGGCTGCTGGGTCAAGCCCGGCGGCGGTGTTTCGGGCTGTGTGTTCCAGCACGCCTACTGGCAGGGGGTCTCGGAAGGCATCTTCACAACGACCGTGAAGGCGGACACGGAGATCAGGCAGTTCGTCGACGAGCGCGATTTCCAGCTCGTGATGTCTGCGATCCGGGCCCTTGACAGCCTCGGCAAGCGCCGCTTCGCCCGGCGCCGCGGACTCCACCGCACCGTCGATGAAGTCGCCTGGCGCCGCGCCGTCGAGCAGCTGCTGCTCGACGCGCTCGCGCACCCCGCAATCGAGCCTGTCCGAGAGCCTGTAGCCGGCCCCGCCTGAGCAGGTGCTGGTCGCCGGCGTCGACGTCGGCAACTCGACGACCGAGGTCGCAGTCGCACGAGTCGAACCGGGACGCGAACCAGAGTGGATGTTCGTCGACCGGCGCCCCACCACCGGCGCGAAGGGCTCTGCGGAGTGCGTGCCCGGCATCGCCGAGCTGCTGCTGCGAGCCGAACGCCGGCTCGGCGCGCGCCCGCAGCTCGCGCTCCTTGCCGAGCTTCATCCCGTCCACACCGGTCTTCTGGAGCTCGGCACGATCGAGGAACTCGCACTGCAGCGCACGGCGATCGCGCGGCCCGGGAGCGAGACCCCGTCAGGCTCGGGGGTCGCCACCGGACGACTCACCGGACTCGCGGATCTGAGTCGGGAACCCGCCGCCTGGGACGTGATCGTCGTGATCGGGCCCGAGGACTTCGACGCCGCCGCGGCGGCGCTTCGCGATGCACGCGATCGACGCTGGCGGATCACCGCCGCGATCGTTCAGGGAGACGACGCCGTGCTGATCGGTAATCGCTTCGACCGATCGCTGCCGATCGTCGACGAGGTCGCCGACGCCGATCAGCTGCCGCTCGGAGCGCTGGCGGCCGTCGAGGTGGCGCAGGACGGTGCCTCGGTTGTCGAGCTCTCAGATCCGCTGCGTCTCGGACTGCTCCTTGGTTTCGATTCGCAGGAGGCACGGGCTGCCCGCGTGGCAGCCCGTGCTGTCGCCGGCTGCCGCACGGCGATCGTCGTGCGCACCGAGCGCGTCGCCCGAACGCACGCGGCGCAGGACACGTCCGTCCGGCTGATCGGGCGAGATCGAACCGAGCACCTGATGGATGAGCGCTCCGAGCCGCCGGGTCCGGGCTGGATCGCCGGGATCCGCGGCGCCGTCGGCGACGTCGACGGCCTGCTCGATGTCGTCTGGCGCTCGCTGCCCTCGCCGCCTGAGGACCCCAGGTTCGCCCGCCGGCTCGCGCGTCGCCGAGCGGTGGCGATCGCGCTGCTGGCGCGCGGTGAGAGCAGCGATCTGGTGAGCGCCGTCGCGGAGCTGTGCAGCAACGGCGCGCGCGTCGTCGCGCGCGAGTCCGACGCGGCGATGCTCGGCGCCTCGACGACACCGGGAGCCGGACGGGCGCCGTTCGTGATCGATCTCGGCGGTGGCACCGTCGACCTGCACTGCGCCGAGGGCGTCGTCGCGACGGCCGGCGCCGGCGACCTCGTGACTCGCATCTGCTCCGCCCTGCTCGGATCGGACCTCGCACTCGCCGAGCGCGCGAAGCGATGTCGCTCCGCGCGGGTCGAGACGCCGTTCACCCTTCACCACGAGGACGGCCGCCGCAGCTTCCTCGGTCAGCCGGCCCCACCGGGCGCGCTCGCGCGCCTCTGTGCCCTCGACGGCAAGCAGTTGGTCGCGCTGCCGGGGCAGCTTGCACCGGAGGTCTGGTCCAGGCTTCGGCGAGCGGCGAAACGACACGTGCTCGCCTTCAACGTTCAGCGAGCGCTCGACACGCTCGGCAGCATCCCGCGCGGTGAGCTCGTGCTGCTGATCGGGGGCTGCGCCGCCGACCCCGAGGTTGTGGACGTGGTCGCCGGCGAGCTTGAGGAGCGGGATCTGACCGTGGCACGCGGCGACGTGCTCGGCCGTCACGGGCCCCGCGCGGGCGTCGCGGTCGGCCTTGTGCTCGCGTTCGCGCGTGGAGGCATCGCGTGAGCGAGCCGCTGGTGCTGGCGCTCGTCTCCGACGCCGCCATCGGCGCTGCGCTCGCGGCCGGGTTCGAGGAGGAGGGCGTCCCGGTCGCCGTGGTGCAGCTGCACGACGCCAATGATCTACTCGCGCGCGCGCGCGAGGCGGCGCGGCAGGCAATCCTCGGAATCGGGATCGGGGGCGACGGTGAGCGCCTGGCCCTGATTCTGGCCGGGATGCCCGCGCGTCCGTATCTTGAGGGAACGGCTGCCGCCGCACGCTCGTTCGGGCGCGACGCGGCCCGGATTGCGGCGCACCGGCCGCTGGTCGATTCGTGGCCGTCGCCCGCCTCCGGCGTGGGCCCGGATCGCTCCCAGCGCCGAGACGCTCCCCAGCCGGATCGCTGATGTAGGATTGCGCGCCAAATGGCGAGCGCTACCGTCAACGGCGTCGAGCTCTGGGTCGAGCAGGAGGGCGAGGGCGACGATGTCCTGTTCATCTCAGGACTCGCCGACGAGGGCGCATGCTGGGTCGACCAGGTCGCTGGTCTGAGGGACAGATACCGGCTGACGACGTTCGACAACAGGGGCGTGGGCAGGTCATCGACGCCGGACGGTCCCTTCCGGATCGCAGACTTCGCAGCGGACACCGCCGCACTGATCGAAACGCTCGGGCTGGAGCGGGCCCATGTGGTCGGTTCGTCGATGGGCGGCGCGATCGCCCAGGAACTCGCACTGGCACATCCGAACAGAGTTCGTAGCCTCGTCCTCAACGGAACGTGGTGTCGCGGCGACAGATTTCTTCACGAGGTCTTTCGTAACTGGATGTGGTCGGCCGAGAAGGCCGATTCGATCCGTGACTTCCTGGTCACCGTCAACCTCTGGTGCTTCTCACCGAGGATCTGGAACGACGGGACGATGGACGGGTGGATCGAAGCCGCGGCCGACAGCCCCTACGCACAGTCGGTGGATGCCTTCTGTCGCTCCTCGCAAGCGCTGATCGAACACGACTCGGCTGATCGGATCGGTGCGATCTCCGCCCCGACGCTGGTGACGGTCGGGCAGCTCGACCTCTGCCTGCCGGAGCGCTTCTCGCAGGAACTGGTGCAGCGCATCCCGAACGCCAGACTCAAGGTGATCGCAGAGTCCGGGCACCAGCCCTTCCAGGAGTTTCCGGAGGACTACAACCGGCTTCTGGATGACTTCTGGCAGTCGCTCGACTAGGAAGCTCTGAGACCGAGGGCTGAGCGACTTCGCCGGCCCTGTGGCCGGCGAAGGGTCCTCGATGCGCTCAGTGCGCGACGGATGCGTTCAGCGTACGACGAGCACGTCGCACGGCGCGTGATGCACGACGTTCGTGCTGACCGACCCCATCAACACGCGCCTCGCCGCGTTCAATCCGCGGGTGCCGACGACGATCAGATCGGCTCCCGATTCCTCGGCCTCCTGGAGGATCACGTCCGCGGGGTTGCCGTGGCCCTCGACGAAGATGCCCGTCATGCCGCGGCCCTCGACGTACCTGCGCGCCTCCGCGAGCGCATTCGCGCGTGACTCGACGTCTGCCGGGTCGACCGCTGCGACGCCACCGGCGGGATCTCGCATCAGGCGGCTGACGTCTGCGGCGCACACGACCGCAAGCGTCGCGCCATCGGCGATGTCGGCAGCGCGCTCCAACGCCTTGTGCGACTGCTCAGACCCGTCGAACCCGACCACGATACGTTCCATGTTCACTCCTCACTTGTGTGCGACGACCCCTGCTCAAACGCTGAATCGCGCACGGCGCCGGCGATGGTCACGCGACGCTGCAACGCGGCTCAGCACGCCTGCTGCGGCTCGGTACGGGCCGGGTCAGTGCACAACGAGCACGTCACACGGCGCGTGGTGCACGACGTTCGTGCTGACCGAGCCCATGAACGCGCGCCTCGTCGGCGCTCAATCCGCGGGTGCCGACGACGATCAGGTCGGCCTCCGATTCCTCGGCTTCCTGGACGATCACGTCCGCGGGGTTGCCGTGTCCTTCGATGAAGACCCCGGTCATGCCCCTGCCCTCGACGATACCTACGCGCCTCCGCGAGCGCGTTCGCGCGTTCCTCGGCGTCCGCCGGGTCGACCGGCGCGACACCACCGGCGATCCGCGCATCGATCGGCTGACGTTTGCGGCGCACGACGACCGCGAGTGTTGCGCCGTTCGCGATGTCGGCGGCTCGTTCGAGCGCCTTGTGCGACTGCTCAGACCCGTCGAACCCGACCACGATGCGTTTCATGTGTCAATCCTTATGCCTGCCGCCACGCTTGTCAAGCGGGGCACGGCGTCTGCACCGCGCGAGCCTCAGCTGCGGGTGTTCTGGACCATCGCCGCACCGCTCCCGCCGTCAACTCTGATCGTCGCGCCGCTGACGTGTGCGGACTCGATCGGAGGCGAGCCACGCGACGACCGAGGCGACGTCGGCGCCGGTGCCGGCGGACGGCGGCATCGCCTCCGGGCAGACCGCGTTCGATCGCACGCCGTACAGCACGCCCTCGGCGGCGAACAGCTCGGCGAGTGCGATCAAGCCGGCGCTCGACGACGGAGTGGGCGGCCGCTTCGTGAGCCGCGCGGATGCCCGCATCGGAGCCGACTGGATCATCGATCCTCGCCCGCGCGCGCGCATATTTTGAAAGCACGCACGCGTCATCCTGAACGGCGCAGTCAGGTCAACCTCGAGCAACTCGCGGAAGGTGGCTTCTGGCGTGGCCTCGATCGACCCTTCGAACACGTTCGCAGCGTGGGTCACGAGGACGTCGAGTCGGCCGTCTGCCGAATTCGAGCGCCCGCTCGAGACGCCGGTCGCAAGCTTCTCGATCACGCAGGTCGCACTCGAGGAACAACGCTCCCGTCTCCTGCGCGATCACCGCACCGCGCTCGCGGTCGCCACCCGTCGAACGCAACCGCCATCCCCTCGTCGCGGAGGCGCCGCACGCACGCCCTGCCGATCTTCGATGTTCCGTCGGTGATCAGTGCGCAGCGACCGATCGAGACCGAAGCGGACGGTCATCGCCGCCCGCCTCGCTGGCAACCGCGCTCGCCCGCTGCGACGCGCGCATCCCGCCGTCGACGAGCAGCGTCACTCCGTTGCAGAAGGACCCGTCCGCCGACGTGAAGAAGGTTACGGCGCTGCAACGTCGGCGCCGGTCCCGACGCGGGCCAGTGGCGGCAGCGTCCAGCTCCCGGGATCGGTTGCCGCGCCGCGACCCGCGACATTCGTCACCATCCCGGGCGCGGTGTCGCCGGGGCAGACGGCATTGACCCTGATCCGTGCGGACCGGCCTCGACCGCGAGCGTGTTGACGAGCATGTTGACCGCTCGCTTGGAGACCGAGTAAGCACCGATCGCCGTCTCCCCCCAGACGCCGGCGTCAGAGGAGATCATCGTGATCGAGCCGCCACCGGCCCGACGGAGGTGAGGCAGGCACGCGACCGCATACAGGTAATAGCCGACGACATTCGTCTCGAGTACGGCGTCCCATGCACCGTCGTCGGTCTCCGACAATCTGGCTTCGTGGAGGACACCGGCGTTGGCGACGAGCGCGTCGAGACCGCCGAGCATTGCGACCGCAGTGTCGACTGCGCCGCGCACCGCCGTCGCCGTCACGCACGTCCGACTCGGATGAAGTGCGCGCCGGTCCGGGCAGCGACCTCGCGCCCGCGCGTCTCGTTGCGGCCGGTGCAGACGACCGCGGCTCCCTCTGACCGGAACCGCTCGACGATCGATCCTCCGATCCCCGAGGTTCCTCCCGTGACCAGCGCTCGTATCCCATCGAGTCGAGCCATGCCGCGCAGATCTTCTCAGACGTAAAGCACTGGTGCCGGCGGCATTCGCGTTCGAATCTCGGAAGCGAGAGCGAAGGTGGGTTGCACGTTGCGCGTGTAGGCCGTAGTCTGTGCGCGCTCGCTTGTCGGGTGGAGATGGAAAAATGAATGAGGAGGCGTCATGACGGAAGTCACCACAGATCCGAGCGCAGACGAGGGTGTCGGCTGCCCGGATAACCGGATCGACGGAGCTAGCGCGCAACGCACTCGGACTGCCTCAGCTTCTGTTCTGCATCCTGACCGGATCGGCGCCGCTCGCGGCGATGATGTTCAACGACCCGCTCTCCGGATCGGGGATCGGCATCTCGGTGCCGGCCGCCTTTTGGATGGCCGGATTCTCGTTCATGGCGTTCGCGGTGGGGTATGTCGAGATGGCGCAGCGGGTGACCACCGCGGGCGGCTTCTACTCCTACACGACCTACGGCTTCGGACGGGTCATCGGCCTCGGTACGGCGATCGGCATCGTCTCCGCCTACCTGCTGTTCGCGGTCGGCGTCAACGGCGTGACGGTGTACTTCGCCAACACGAGTCTCCAAAACCTCTTTGGCTTCTCGCATGGATTGGCGGATCTACGCGGCCATCTTCATCTTCCTTCTGTTGCTGATCACCTACTTCCACGTCGAGATGGTTGCGCGGATTCTTGGCATCTGCTCTGCTCGGCGAGCTGGTGATCCTGTTCATCTTCTCCTTCTCGGTTCTGGGCCACGGCGGCGGTCCTGACGGGATCCTCTGGAGCGCGCTGAACCCGGCCGGCCTGTTCTCCGGCGGTGTAGGTGTCGCGGGGGCGGCCAAGGTGTTCGGAGCGTCGGCGGCCGGCGTCGGCTTCTTCGGGGTCTACTGGTCGTGGGTCGGATTCGAGATGGCTCCGAACTACGCCGAGGAGACCAGGAACCCGAAGAAGATGATGAAGTACGCCACTGTTCGGATCGGTGATCGGACTGACGATCGTGTTCACCTTCTGGTCCTGGATGCTCGTGACCGCGTATGGAGGCTCGAAGAACCAGTGGCCGTGGGCGGTCGCCATCCAGTACGGGATCCATGCGAGCGCGCCGGCAAGCGTCGGCCTGCCAAAGGGCAACTATGCGAGCGTGTTCTACCCGGTCGCGCAGAAGTTCGTCGGCACGTGGCTCAAGGATCTCTTCCAGATTCTGATCATCACGGGCTCGTTCGCCTGCTCGCTCGCGTTCTGGAACACCTCCAACCGCTACCTGTTCTCGATGGGTCGCGAAGGCATCCTGCCGCGGGTCTTCGGACGGACGCACGCGACACACAAGAGCCCGTTCGTCGCGACCCTCTTCACGTTCTGCTTCGTGGTCGTGTTCACGCTGCTGTTCGCGCTCGGCATCATGGGTGGCGCCCAGCGAAAGGCACTGGGCATCGGCGTGTCGAACCCGCTCGTCGCGCTCGAGCAGATCGGAACCTGGTGGCCGTTCCAGGGCAACCTGCTGCTTGTTCGCGATCATGGCGCTGTGCAGCGTCGCGATCATGGTCTACTTCCTCAAACCGGAGAACCGAGATGGCTTCCACTGGTTCAGAACGCTGGTCTGCCCGATCCTCGCGGCGGGGTCGATCGCGTTCGCGATCTACCTGATGATCTCCAACCGCGCCGCGCTGACGACCGGCACGCTCACCGGCTGGGCGTATTGGTCGCCATTCATAGCGCTGTTCGTCTTCGTGGCCGGATGCATGCTCGGTCTCGTCTACCGTCGGTGGTCGAAGCAGCGCTACGAGGCTGTGGGCAAGTTCGTCCACGAGGAGGCCTGACAGTCGTGGATCGAGGCCCACGGTGGGGCGGCGCCGTAGCGGCGTCGTCCCCACGGGCGGGCGGCGCCGCAGGACTGAGAGCGCTCGTACCGGCATGCCGCTTGTCACCGCAGTCCCCGACGAGCTGAAGTTCCACGGGATCGAGCCGCCGCTGCAGGCGCCTGGATTCGCGATCGCGCTTGACGCAGCGCAACCGCAGGGCGCAGGACGGATCGCCGGACGTGTCGAGCGACGAGGCGATCGCCGCGACGGCCGCCCGGTGATCGTGGAGGTCTGCTGTCACGGCCTGCTGGCTGGATGTCGCGCCTCAGTTCGTCGGGCGCAAGGGCCTGCTGCACTGGTCGGCGTACGGCGACATGCGGAACAAGTTCATACCCGTCTGGCTCGACGAGACGCTCTTTTCCGAGCGGCTCGAGATCGGCTCGCTCGAGGACTGCCAATTGGCGGCCCTTCTCGTTCGAGCTCGCCGGAGGGACTGCCACGTGCTCTCGAGGGGACCTTCGTAGCGTTCCGCTGGCGGATCGAGGCGCGCCGCGCACGCCGCGTCGGGGCTCAAGCTGGCGTCGCTGCCGTTGCTGTTGGATGAGCCGCAGGTCCTGCCGGTGGTCCGAGTGGAGACCAGCCCGATCGGCAGCTGGCGGTTGCTCGACTGGAAGTCCGAACAGGACCTCGACGCTACTGGCGGGTCGTGTTCGATCCGTTACGAGAACCGCCTCCCGGCCGATCTGCCGCTTCCGGGGGAAACCCGGGAGGACGAGCGCGCGCGCCGGGCGGCCCGTTGAGTCGCAGCCCTGAGGCCTGCGCGCGACGCGGACCCTGGCAGCGATCGATCTACGGCATGATGGAGGGCCGTGCGCATGACCCCTGCTCTGATCGCGCTCCTCGTCGTTTGGGGACTGGCCGCCAGTTCGACGGCCTCGGCAGCGACCTGCCCGAAGCAGACGTACCTTGACTTCGACCATCTTGCCTATGCCGCGGTCAAGCATCCCGACGACCGTGAGCTCACTCCGGGCTCCCAACTCGGCGGCGGCACGGTCGACGAGCCGACCAGCACGAACGGCTGCAGGCGGGAGCAACTGTCGGTGGACGTCCTGAAGGCCGGCCCGGTCGACCCGCGGGTCGCGGTGCTCGTCGCCGGGCGGCCGGGAACGGTGTTCGTGATCGGAGCGAGATGCGCAGGGTTCGCCGGCCCGTCCTACTGGGGCTGCCTGCTGCGGCCGCTCTCCTTTGACGGACAGCAGTTCACCGCCAGCGGCTACCCGGCCCAGCCGGCGCCACGGAAGACGGTCCCGCTGGGAGCGGCGCTCGGTGATGGCCGATTACCAGGGGCACCGGGTCACGGTGCGCCGCATCCGCGGCGTCGATCCGCTGCTGGCCGTAGGCATCTCGGAGCATGCCGAGCGCCGCGTTCCTGAGCCCGCGCACGTGTCCCTATCCGGCGTTCTCGAACATCCCCGAGTACGACGACCCTGCTCCGATGCATGCGGAGTCCCGTCTGGTTCACGTTCGACCCGCCCGGGCACCGACGTCGGCGGAACGGTCGTCGCGCGCAGCGATCGAGCGCTGTCCGCCGCGGTCGCCGGGGCGACGATCAGCCTCGTTGCGCTGCCGGTGGCAGCTGATCTCGTGCCCGCCGCACCACGGACCGCTCGTGCAGGTCGGGCACGTGGCCGACAGGTGAAACTCAAGGTGCCGACCGTCAGCCCCGGCCTTTACGAGGCGGTGGTCTCGTGCCCGCCTGCGCGGCGCGCTCGGGCGGCGGCGCCGCGCTCTATCCCGCCGGCTCGATCCTCGTCAGCGCGAAGCCGAAGAGCTCGCTCGTCGATCGGGATCATCTCCTACGTCTTGGCGATTCTACTGCTGATGGCCGCTGATCCTGACCTTCCGGGACCGTCGGCTCGCGGACGAGCCATCGGAAGCGCCATCACTTCGTTGCTGATGGGAGAAAGCAGACGGGGAGGCTCTTCACGCCGTTGAAGAAGTTGGAGCGCAGACGCTTCGGCGCTCCCGCCAGCTCCAGGCGGCCGAGGACCGGCAGCATCTCCTCCAGCCAGATCCGCAGCTCGAGCCGCGCGAGGTGCGCGCCAAGGCAGTGGTGCGGGCTCCCGAGCCCGAACGCGAGATGGCGGTTGGGCACGCGACCGACGTCAAACCGATCGGGATCGGGGAACTGGTCCTCGTCTCGATTACCGGACACGTACCAGAGCGCGACCTTGTCTCCCGACCGGATCGTCTGACCGCGCAGCTCGACGTCGCGCGTGGCGGTCCGCCGGAAGTGCAGTAGTGACGGCTCCCAGCGGAGGATCTCCTCGACCGCCGTCGGGATCAGGGCGGGATCGGCGAGCAGCCGGTCGCGCTCTGACGGGTGCTCAAGCAGCGTCAGCAACCCGTTCGACATCGCGTGGCGAGTCGTCTCATTGCCGGCGGTCACAAGCAGCAGGAAGAACAGGTTGAACTCATGCTGCGTGAGGCGGTCCCCGTCGCTATCGGCCTCAAGCAGGCGAGTGGTCAGGTCGTCTCGCGGTGCGCGCCGCCGCTCGGCCGCGAGCGCTTCGGCGTACGCGAACATCTCCGGCGCCGCCGGGCTTGAAAACGGCAGGTGGGCATAGCGCGAGAGGTCCGCCTCGCCTGCGACGAACTCGCCCGCATGATCCGGGTCGGTGTTCCCGAGCATCCGGTTTCCGAGCTCGACGAGGTAGCGCCGGTCCTCAAGCGGGACGCCGATCAGCTCGCAGAGGATCCGCATCGGCAACTCGACGGCGACCGCGTCGACGAAGTCGAGCGCCGGCTCGGTGAACGCCTGATCGAGAACCTCCCGGAACAGGGCGCGGATCCGATCCTCGTAGGCGTTGACGACTCGCAGCAGGAACGCTCGGTTGACGATGTTGCGCAGCCGCCGATGCTTGGGCGGATCGCTGTCGAGCATCGACATCCGTGACTGGACCTGCTCGGGCGTTAGGTCCATCAGCGATGTGCCGCCCACCTCGGAGGAGAACGTCGCGTAATCCTTGGACGCGGCCAGGATGTCCGCGTATCGTGTCAGCGACCAGAAGCCCCGTCCCCCCCGCTCCTCCTGCCAGAAGACCGGCGCGCTTCGACGCAGCAGCGCGAACCACTCGTGCGGCGCTCCGTTCGCCCACCGGTCCAGATCGGTCAGGTCGACGTCTGAGAACTGGGCCTCAGCGACGGCGCTCATTGAACTGCCACCTGTAGCTCGCCGTCCTCGATCCTCACAGGGTAGACGGACAGCGGCTCCTCGGCCGGGCCCTCGAGCACCGCGCCGGTCCGCAGGTCGAAAATCGAGCTGTGGCAGAAGCACGTGATCCGACCGTCGTCCAGATCTCCCTCTGACAGCGGGCAGTCCTCGTGTGGGCACGAATTATCGAACGCCACCCAGCTGCCCTGTTCGAGCCTTGCAAGCGCAATCTCCCGTCCCTCGATCAACACGCAATCAAGCTCCGGGCGACCCTCCACTGGACCGACCGGCGTCCACTCGCTCACCGCGCACGCACCACGTCGATGAACGCGTCGAACAGCGCCGTGCAGAAGGCGAGGGACTCCGCGGCGCCCTTCTGCACGGCTGCTCGGAGTGCATCGACATCGACGCCCGCTTCCCTGACCTCGTTCGGATGCCTGGAAATCCAGAGCTCCCAGAGGCCGGGTGTCGTCTCCGGATGAAACTGGATCCCCCACGCCGGGACGCCATCGACACGGAACGCCTGATTTGGGGAGGCCTGGCTACGGGCGAGCACGCTCGCCCCCGCCGGCGGCTCAAACACATCGCTGTGCCACTGATAGACACCGACCGCCTGCTCGAGCACGCTGAACACCGGATCGTCGCCGGCGCCATCGGTCGGCGCGATCTCCAGCCAGCCGATCTCGGGTGTCTCGGCGGCGCGGACGTTGCCCCCGACGGCGCTCGCGAGAAGCTGGCCGCCGAGGCAGATTCCGAACACGGGCAGGTCGGCCTCGACCGCCTCGCGGAGCAGCACTCGTTCGTTGCGCAGGGCCGGAATCCGATCGGCCTCCCAGGCATGTGCGTTCCCGCCCATCGCGATGATCGCCGCCAGTTCGCTGGGAACGACCTCGTCGATCGGCTCATTCCAGGCACCCAGGCTGCGGTATGGCAGGCCGGAGGCCGCCAGACGCTCGCCCAGCAGTCCGAGACCCCTGAGTGAGTACTCTTGCTCGATCACGAGGATCGGCTTCATCGCGCCAACGGTATCCGATGCAGTCGTTTCGAAGACCGCTAGGGAGGTCACTTGACGGCCACGAACAAGCGCTCGCGACCTGCGAAGCGCGCACGCCCCACAGTTCGCCCCGAGGCGCTGGAAGCGGCATTCTCGTTCCCAGCACTCGACGCGATCTTCACCCGGCGCGCCCGCCGCTTTGCGCTCGGCGCCACCATGACCGGGCCGCTCGCCTACCACTCAGAGAAGGAACCGGTCCCGCTCGCGGTCTCGGAGGAGGCGATTCTCGTCGCCGCGGCGACCGGCATCACGGGTGTCGTGCGTGAGGAGTGGCCATTTACGACCGGCGCAGGTGAAACGACCAGCGCCGACAAGCTCGCCTCGTTCACCGGACGGAGCTTCCCGAGCCCGCTTGCGATTCACGGCACCGAGCTGTTCTGGACCAACGACGAGGGCGTCTTTGTCCTGCCGCAGCGTGACCAGTTGCCCGAGCGATACGTCCAGCTCCAGACCCAGAAGGAGCGGAGCCAGCTCTACCGGCGGGCGATCAAACTCCAGAAGGGCCGCCTCGACGTTCCGCGACGGCGTCCGAATCTGTTCAAGTTCAATGAGTGGGTCGTCAACACCGAGGGATCGACGCTGTTCATGCCGGTGTCCGACGTCACGCGCCAGTGCATCACGGCGATGCTCCTCTACTTCGACAGGCCGCACGGCTATTACATCGTCGATAAGCGACTGGGCAACGACCCGCTGCGTCCGTTCGTCGACTCGGGACTGCTCGGCGCCACCCACCCGGTGGACCTCGCGGATTTCGAGCGCTGGCAGATGGTCGACATGAACGGTGTCGAGGAGGGGTTGATGGTCGAGAACCTGATGATTGCCACCCAGGCGCTCGGGATCGGCGGTCACCCGTTCTCCGGGGGAAAGGGCCGCGTCACCCTCGGCGGCGAGGAACAGTGGCGTGAGGCCGGTGGGGACGGGCCGTGCGGCTCGCTGGGCTTCACCTTTCACCGGGTTCCCGACGATGCCCCGGTCGGAGCCGGGGAGGAGATTCCGGTCGGGCTCGAGGGGATCTTCGAAGGCGCCTGCCCGCCGTTCCACGCCGACATGGACGCCGCCGTGGACTTCGTCCTTGACCAGCGCTGGGGCGAGCGCGGGATCTTCTCGGCGCCCGAGAGCCGCCAGATTCCCTGGCTCTCACCGGAGGTCGCGCACGCGGTCCCCCGCCCTTCGGAGGAGGCGATCGCGGCAGCGAAGACCCTCTGTCGCTACATCTGGGACACCTACGGGCGCTTCCCGGCGACGATCGACCCGTTCCTGATGACCGTCTGGTATCAGGCCGCTCATCTCGATGTCGAGTTCTACGACCGCTACTACCCGCCGGAGGCGCTTCCCGCCCACATCCGGTCGCACATGCACGACTGGCACGAGCTCTAGCCGCGTGGCGGCGGACGCCACCCTCGAGCTGGGTGATCTCGCGCTGGAGCGCGGCGGCGTGATTCCGGCGGCGCAGCTTGCCTACCGGACCCACGGGGAGCTCTCCCCCGCTCGCGACAACGCGATTCTGTTTGCGCACATGTACTCGGGGACCCCGGGGTCGCTCGATCCGTGGATCGCGCCCGGGCGGGCACTCGACCCTGCACGCTGGTTCGTCATCTGTCCCGGGCAGCTCGGGAACGGGATCTCCTCCTCCCCCAGCACGACCGCGGGTGCCTTCGGGGAGGTGACGATCGCAGATGACGTCAGCGCACAGCACCGGCTCGTCTCCGAGCACCTTCGAATCGAGCGTCTTGAGCTCGCGCTCGGATTCTCGATGGGCGCGCAGCAGGCGTACGAGTGGGCCGTCCGCTTCCCGGCGGCGATCCGAAGGCTTGCGGTGTTCGCCGGGCTCGCCCGGACGACGCCCGCAAACGACCTGCTGGTCGCCGCAGCCGCGGAGGCCCTGCGGACCGGGGGCACCGAGCAGCACGCACACTTCTGGGCGGCAACCGGTCTATCAGCGGAATTGTTCCGGCGGGAGGCCTGGCGGGAGGCGGGCTTCACCTCGGTCGACGACCTCGTCACGCGCCTGTTCGTCGAGGATTTCGCTTCGCTTGATGCCGCCGACCTTCTGGCCCAGCTCACGAAGTGGCGGCTCGCCGACGCCGCTGCGCATGCCGGTGGCGACCTTGGCGCAGCCCTGGGCCGCATCGAGGCTCGTACAGTCGTCGCCGCGTTCTCACACGACAACTGGTTCCCGGCCGCCGACTGCCGCGCCGAGCAGCAGCTGATCCCGCACAGCTCATTCGAGCTGATCGAGAGTGTCTGGGGCCACTACGCGTGGGGCATCACGGCTGCCGAGACGGCCCAGATCGAGAGAATCATCCGGGAACTGCTCGCTACATGACCTCGCGGTAGCGCTGACGCTCCCAGTCGGTCACGTGCCGGGCGAACAGCTCCAGTTCGTGTCGCAGCATCGCGGCATACACCTCGACGAACAGCTCGCCGTACACCTCGCGGACGAACGGGCTCTGCTCGAACGCCGGCAACGCCTCGGAAAGCTGCGTCGGCAGCCTGGTGAGCGAGGCGTCGATGTGCGGGTCCCCGGTGACCATCGGCGGCAGCGGCGATTCGTTCTCCAGCCCGTCTGCTCCCGCCGCGAGGCAGCCGGCGAGAACCAGGTACGGGTTGGCGTCCGCTGATCCCCAGCGGCACTCGAGCCTCGTCGCAGATCCCTGGCCGGCGACCGAGCGCACCCCAACGAGGCGGTGATCGAGACCCCAGCTGACCTGCGTCGGCGAGAACGAATAGTCCTCTACACGCTTGTACGCGTTGATCGTCGGGCACATCACGGCCTGCAGTTCGACCTGATGGGCCAGCAGCCCTGAGAGGTAACGGCGCATCAGCTTCGAACCCAGAGGCGGACCGTCGTCCTCCTGCGCGAACGCGTTACGACCGTCGGCCCCGAGCAGGCTCTGGTGGATGTGAAGGCCGTTGCCCGCCTCTGTGATGTAGGGCTTCGGCATGAACGTTGCGTGCAGGCCATGCGCGGCCGCGACCTGCTTGACGACGTATTTGAGAATGATCGTCGCGTCGACCACATCGATCGGCGACCCGTGACCCAGGTTCACCTCGACCTGCGCGGGGCCGTACTCGACGTTCCAGGCTTCAACCATGATCCCTGCGGCCTCGAGGATCCGCTTGATCTCGGTGACGATCGGCTCTACCTCGCTTCCCTTCTGCATCGAGTAGCAGTGGGTCCCCGTGTAGAGCGGCTCCCAGTCGGCGCGGCACAGGTGAAACTCGAGTTCGGTCGCTGCGATCGGCTCGTAGCCCAGGTGCCGGATCCGCTCGACCGCTCGGCGTAGGATCGCGCGGCCGTCGAGCGCGACGGACTCGTGGGTCAGCGGGTCGATCGTATCGCAGATGCAGAACGCCGTTCCCTCGCGCCAGGGCGCAATCCGCAGCGTCGAGACGTCAGGGACGATATGCATGTCCGGGTATCCGGTCTCGTCGTTGACGAACACGGTTGGAAAGATCACGCCGTGCATATCCCAGGTGAACGCGACGTTGGCGATCGCGAACCCCCGTCCGGCGGCGATCGAGTAGAAGTGCGGCGTTGAAAGGCGCTTTCCGCGAGGAATGCCCCACGTGTCAGCGAACATGCACTCGACCGTGTGCACGTTGTGGCGGTCCAGGAACTCAGGTACGGCATCGAGACTGGCTACGGTTTCGGTGCCCGGCATCAGGCTTCTTTCTCCTCCCTCACAAACGCGGGGGGCTATCGTAACGATCTCGCAGCGCCGAGCGAGTTCCCAACGCCTTCAGGAGGTTGCACATGCGCGCAGTCGTTCTTCGCGACTTCAACACCCCTCTCGAGCTCGAGGAGCGGGAGATCCCGTCCCCGAGGAGCCGAGAGGAGAGTGTCCTGCGCGTGCTCGCATGCGGCGTCTGCCACTCGGATCTGCATGTGGCCGAGAACCTGTTCGATTCCGAGCTTCCGCTCGTGCTCGGCCACGAGATCGTCGCGCAGGACGAGCAGCTTGGCAACGTGCTCGTCTATGCCCCGTGGGGATGCGGCGAATGTCGCTTCTGTCGCCGAACCGAGGAGATGATCTGCCCCGACTCGCGTGAGGCCGGGATCTTTCAGGACGGCGGCTACGCCGAGTACCTGCGGGTGCCATCGCGACGTTATCTCTACCCGATCGGCGACCTTGATCCGATCCAGGCGGCGCCACTGGGGTGCGGCGGCCTGACCCCCTACCGTGCCGTCAAGCACGCGCGTGACTGGCTCGTTCCCGGTTCACGAGCGCTCGTGCTGGGCGCAGGCGGGCTCGGACAGTTCGGGATCCAGTACCTGCGGCTGCTGACCGACGCCGCCGTCGATGTCGGCGACCCCTCGCCGCAGAAGCGTGAGCGAGCGCTGGCGCTCGGCGCCGAGCACGCCGCCACATCCGAGGAGCTCGAGGGTCCCTACGCCGCCGTTCTTGACTTCGTCGGCTCGGACGACTCGCTCGCCCACGCGGCACGGCTCGTCGACCGGCAGGGGATCGTGCTCGTGCTCGGCCTGTTCGGCGGCAGAATTCCGTTCGGCCTCGGCGCCGTTCCCCACGAGGCGCGCTTCCTGTCCAGCATCTGGGGCTCGAGAGACGAGCTTGCGGAGCTGATCAGTCTCGCCCAGCGGGAGCACCTCGAGTACACGATCGACACGATGGGACTCGAGCAGGCGCAGCAGGCCCACGACCTGATCCGCTCCGGGCGCGCCCGCGGCCGGATCGTCCTGACCCCGTAGCGAAGCCGGCGTGAGCGTGCATCTGAACAGTCCGCCGGACCTCTCGCTCGCGTTGACGCTGGGCGCGTGGGCAGCAGGCCACGAGCCGCAGGTCCATGACGAGGACGTTGCGCGCGGTGCCCTGATCGACACCGTGTGCGTGGCACTGGCCGCGCGTGAGCACCGGATCGCCGCACTGGCGAAGCCACTCGGCGTGCCGGGTCAGTGGGCCGCGATGGCGCACGCGCTCGATTACGACGACCTGCACCTGCCCTCCACCTCGCACATCAGTGCGGTGTGCGTTCCGCTTGCGTTGGCATACGGCGGTGGGAGCCGCGCGTATCTCGCCGGTGCCGGGACGATGGCCCGGATCGGAGCGATGCTCGGATGGCGCCACTACGACGCGGGTTGGCATGCCACCGCGACCGCCGGTGTTTTCGGGGCGGCGGCGACGGCCGCCGTATCCCTTGGGCTCGATTCTGAGGCGACCGCAGCCGCGATCGCGATCTCGGTCGCTGCAGCCGGTGGCGTGCAGCGCGCGTTCGGTAGCGACGCGAAGCCGCTGCAGGTTGGAATGGCGGCACAGGCCGGTGCGCAGGCCGCCGAATTGGCCTCCCTGGGCGCCCGGCCTGACCTGACGGCGCTCGACACATGGCTGCAATTGGTGCAGGCGACCACCGCTGAACTGGAAGATCGAGCGAGCTCGATCCCAGGCGGTTTGGCGGTGAAGATCTTCCCGTGTTGCTACGCCCTGCAGCGGCCGATCTTCGTGATCAGGGAGATCCTGGGTGCGCATCGCCTCACCCCGGATCAGATCGCCGCGATCGAGGTGCGCGCCGCACAGAGCACCGTCAAGCCACTGATTCATCATCGCCCACTGACCGGGGCACAGGGGAAGTTCAGCCTCGAGTACGGGGTCGCCGCCGCGATCCTTGACGACTTTCCCGGACAGTGGTCGTTCACCGATCCAGCCGTTTCCCGCGACGATGCCCAGCAGCTTCTACGCCGTGTGCAGTTCGTCCCCCGCGGGACCGGCGAGGGATTGCTCGATGGTGACTGCGAGGTCGCCGTATCGCTGAGCGACGGTCGCGTCCTGACGGCCCAGCTCGAGCTGCCGGAGGGCGCTCCCGACCGGCCGCCCTCGAATCACACCTTGGCCCAGAAGGCGCTCAGCTGCCTGGACGGCTTGGATCTTGAGATCGAGAAGATCGGCTGGGACTCGGCTGCCTCGATCCTTGCCGAGCACACCCCGTAGCCACGGCGCCGCCCGCTCACGCCGCGGTCAATCCGATGCCTCCGGGCGCAACTCGTCCTCGGCGCGTTGGCGTCCAGCGGCGACGCCACCGTCGACAATCAGGGGGTGTCCGGTGACGAAGCTCGCAGCGTCGGAACACAGCCAGACAACCGCCTGCGCGATCTCGATCGGCCTCGCGAGTCGCTTCATCGGAGCGAGGCCGGCGATCGCCTCATAGACCTCGGGGATCGACGCCGGTGAGGGCCCCTCGTCCATCACCATCGGTGTCTCGGTCCAACCCGGGCAGACCGCGTTGACCCGGATCCCGTGGGTCGCGTACTCGAGGGCCGCCGTCCGGCTCAGACCGATCACCCCGTGCTTTGACGCGTTGTAGGCCGCCAGATACGGGTAGCCGATGACGCCAACGACGGAGGCGGCGTTGACGATCGCTCCCGCACGCTGGACGACCATCTGCTTGAGCTCGCTCTGCATGCACAGGAACACACCCGTCAGGTTGACGGCGATCACCCGGTCCCATGCCTGCTGGTCGTAGTCGGCAACACTGGCGCTCGTGCCGCCGATCCCGGCATTGTTGAACGCACAGTCGAGTGTTCCGAACCGCTCGACGGCGGCGGCGACCGCCGCCTCGGTCTGAGCCGAGTCGGTCACGTCGCAATGGACGTGGAACGCCTCGCCGCCGCGCTCGCCGACGAGCCGCACGGTTTCCTCACTGCCTCGGTCATCGACGTCGGCGAGCACCAGCCTGGCGCCCTGATCCGCGAACAGCAGCGACGTCGCTCGGCCGATCCCCGACGCGGCACCGGTGATCAGTGCGGTCTTGTTCTCCAGCAGCCGGGTCATCAGGAGAGCTCCCCACCATCGATCACCAGCGCAATGCCCGAGATGTAGGCGGCCGCCGGGGAGGCGAGATAGACGAATGCATCGGCCACCTCCCGCGGGCTCGCCGGGCGCCCGAGCGGAACCGTGCCTGCAAGCCGGTCCCGTGCCGCGTACCGATCGACATCCCAGAGCAGACCGCGCTCCGTCACGAGTTCCTCGTACATCCGAGTGTCGGTGATTCCCGGAGCGACGGCACAGACGCGGATCCCGTCCTGCGCGAGCTCCTGGGCGAGCGATTGGACGAGCCCGACAAGAGCGAACTTCGACGCGCAGTAAGCGCTCATCTCCGGGTAACCGCGCACACCCGCCTGGGAGGCGGTGCACAGCAGCGCGCCACCTCCGGCGGCCTTGAGGTGCGGGCGGGCATGCTTGAAGGTCAGAAAGGTGCCGAGCACGTTGACCTCGAGCGTCCGCTCGAACTCGGCGAGGGAAAGGTCCGCGAGCGGACTGACGCTGAGGATTCCCGCGTTGGCGAGCGCCAGGTCGAGCCCACCCATCAGCCCGACCGCATCGCCGATCACGCGCGCAATCGCGGCTTCGTCGGTGACATCGACCTCGCGAGCGTGGACGTCGTAGCCTGCGTCTTCGAGCTCCGCTGCAGCGGCCCGTACGCCGGCGTCGCGATCGGCGAGCAGAACGCTCGCGCCCTCCTCGCAGAACCGCCGCGCAGCCGCCGCGCCGATGCCGCCCGCCGCACCGGTGACGACGGCCCGCCGGCCGTCGAGGACTCCCGTCATCTCACTCGCTCGAGCGCGATTGGGCGAAGGCGATCTTGACCACGCACATTCCAATACGCTAACCGGGACGTGGATGGCGTGCACGACATGGGAGGGATGCACGGGTTCGGGGCCGTCGCCGTACCCGGAGCCGAGCTGGCCTACCACGAGCGCTGGGAGCCGCGGGTGTTCGCGATCCAGATGCTCGTGTCGCTCGAGCGGCTGGGCGCGGGGCCCGGCGGACGGGCAGTTCGTGAGGAGATGGAGCCGGCTGCCTACCTGGCTGCGTCGTACTACGAGCGGTGGCTGTTCAGCGCCGAGCGGCGCCTGGAGCGGAAGGGGACGATCGAGCCGGGGGAGGTCGAACGGATGATCGGACGGCTCGAGGACGGCGAGCCGACGCCCACGCATCATGACGCGGCGATGGCCGAGCGGGCTGTGGCCGGCCTGAAGGCGATCGAGCCGATCGATCCGCCGCCCGCGGCTGCGCGTTTCGGTTGCGGACAGCGGGTGCGCGTGAAACGGATGCATCCGGCCGGCCACACCCGCTGCCCGCGCTACGTCCGCGGCGCCGTCGGCGTGATCGAGGACGTGCGCGGCGCGGATCGCCTGCCGGACCGCGCCGTCTACGGCGCCGACGTCGAGCCTGAAGCGGTTTACTCGGTCGCGTTTCGCTCACAGGATCTGTGGGGGCCCTCCGAGGAGGGAGTCTGGAGTGTGGCGCTTGACCTGTGGGAGAGCTACCTGGAGCCGGCATGAGCCACGACCATCACCATCCACGCCCAGCGTCGGCGGTCGAGCTCCGCGCTCGCGCGCTCGAAGCCGTGCTCGCCGAACGGGGTCTCGTCTCGACCGACGCGATCGACGCCGTCGTTGAGCTCTATGAGACGGACGTCGGACCTCAGAACGGCGCCAGGGTCGTCGCTCGGGCATGGGTGGACGACGCCTATCGGGCGCGGCTGTTGAGCGACGCCAACGAAGCAATCGCGGAGCTCGGATTTGGGGGAACCGAGGGCGACAACATGGTCGTCGTGCCCAACACCCCGGGGACCCACAACATGGTCGTGTGCACGCTGTGCTCCTGTTACCCATGGCCTGTCCTCGGTCTGCCGCCGACGTGGTACAAGAGTCCGCCCTACCGGGCTCGCGCCGTGTCGGAGCCGCGCGCGGTGCTGCGCGAGTTCGGAGTCGAGCTCCGTGCCGAGGTCGAGATCCGGGTGTGGGACTCAAGCGCCGAGATCCGCTACCTGGTGCTGCCGATGCGGCCTGATGGCACCGAGACCTGGAGCGAGGCTGAGCTGGCGGCGATCGTCACCCGCGACTGCATGATCGGCACCGCCCTGCCGATCATGCCGGAGACCGCGCCGTCGTGAGCGCGGACGCCGCTCAGCTGGCGGCGGTCGACCGGGCGCTCGGCGACGAGGCGCCGCTACCGCGTGACAACGGGGAGCTGGTGTTCGAGGAGCCCTGGCAGGGACGTGCGCTCGGGATGGGAGTCGTCGCGCTTGCGCGGAGCGGCGCCTCCTGGCCCGAGTTCCGGGTGCATCTCGCTGCCGCGATCGCGGCCCGTCCCCAGATCGAGGGTGAATCCCCGGCAACCGCCTACTACGCGTCCTGGCTCGACGCGCTCGAGGCGCTGCTGATCGAACGCGGCCTGCTCGCGCAGCTGCCGTGAGCCAGGGTGCGGCCGGCGGTTCGAGGCGCGCCGTCGTCGCCGGCGCCGGCGCCGCCGGCGTCTTCAGCGCCCTGGCGCTGCAGCGCCGCGGGGTCAGTGTGCGGCTCCTCGACCCGTTTGCGCCCGGCCACCTGCGGGGCGCCTCGTGCGGTCATCATCGGATCCTGCGTGCCAGTCACGGCGCCGACGATTTCTACCTGGCGTGGAGTCGCCGGGCGCGAGACGGTTGGCGCGAGCTCGAGGCTGAGACCGGTGAGGTGCTGTTCGTCGAGAACGGCTTCGTCGCGTTCGCGAGCGACCGTGACGACAGCTGGGAGGCTGCCTCGCGCGAGCATCTTGAGCGGAGTGGCATCCCCCACGAGGTCGTAATGCGCGATCAGCTGGCGCAGCGGCTGCCCGGCGTGGATCTGGACGGAATCGCGTACGGCCTGTGGGAGCCTGAGGGAGGCTTCCTCTATGCGCAGCGGGCGATCATTGCGGGCGTACGGCGGTTTTGCGAGCTCGGCGGGCGTCTGGAACGCGCGCGCATATTCACCGACTGTCAGGAGCGACCAACGATCGACGGCGCGCCGGTTGAGGCGGAGATCGTGGTCTGCGCCTGCGGGGCGTGGTTGCCGGAGCTGTTCCCGCGCTCGCTGGGGCCGATGCTGCGGATCGTCCGCCAGGACGCAATTCTGGTCGCGCCGCCGGCCGGGCGCACCAGTTACGACCACCAGTCGTTCCCGGCGTTCATGGACCGTGGTTGCGAAGCCTATGGCGTCCCGGCCACCGAGGGTCTCGGGTTCAAGGCCGCGAAGATCTGGAGCGATCAGGAGATCGACCTTGATCGGGACGACCGGATCATGACCGCGCACACGATCGCCGTATCACGACGCTATCTCGCCACGCGCTTCCCTGAGCTTGCAGAGCGCCCACTCGTTGGCCAGGAGGTCGGCCAGACCGTGCAGACCGCGGATTCCAACTTCGTAATCGCGCCACATCCGGAGCAGCCGCACGTGCTGCTTGTCGGCGGCGACTCCGGGCACCTGTTCAAACACGCGCCGGCGCTCGGCGAGCACGTCGCCGAGCTCGCGCTCGGCCTCACGCAGCCACACCCGCGCTTTGGGGTGGCCTCACGTGAGCCTCTCCCGCGCGCGCAGAGCCCGCTATGAATCACGGCGCTCATCTATAAGCTGCGCGCAAAAGACGCGCCGCCAGAGAGAGGAGACTGCATGGCCGAGATCACAGTTGAAACCGGGGTCACGCTCGCCTATGAGGAGACGGGTAGCCGCGAGGACCCTCCGGTGATCCTGATCCATGGCGTGTCGATGAGCCGCCGCTACTTCCACAAGCAGATGGGCCCGCTCGGGGAGCACAACCGGGTGATCGCCGTCGACCTGCGCGCTCACGGCGGCTCTGAGAAGGTTCCGTCCGGACACACGATCCCGCAATACGGGCGCGATCTCGACGCGTTCATGCGAGCGCTCGACATCCGGCGGCCGGTCCTGCTCGGTTGGTCGATGGGTGCGTTTGTGGCCTTCGACTACATCCGGCAGTTCGGCACCGGCGCGATCAGAGGCCTGGTGATCGTCGACGAGGGCCCGACCGACTTCAAGTGGGACGACTGGCCTCACGGCTTCGTCGACCTGCCGACCCTGCACTCACTGATCAGCGACGTGCAGGACGACAAGCTCGCCTTCCTGCAGCAGTTCGTGCCGGAGATGTTCCACAACGAGCAGCCGGCCGCCGACGTTCAGTGGATGGTCGCGGAGTGCGCAAAGCTGCCGGTTGGCGGACTGACCGCGATTCTGTTCGATCAAACGGTTCAGGACTACCGTGAGCTGATGCCCAAGCTGGACCTCCCGGTCCTGATCTGCTGGGGTCGGCACGACGCGCTCCTCCCCGTCTCCGGAGCGTCGGTCCTGCAAGCGCAGATAGCCGGCGCTCGGCTTGAGCTGTTCGAGGACAGCGGCCACTGCCCGTTCATCGAGGAGACCGAACGGTTCAACGAGGTTATCGGCGCGTTCCTCGCCTCAGTTTGACCTGACGCCGGTCGCCGCGGACCGCGGTGGTTCGGCGAGGTGGCGCCTCAGCGCTGACGCCGCCGCGGCCACGGCCTCCGCGCCGTCGGTGAACAGGTTCGGGAACTGGAAGAAGCCGTGAAGCGCTCCGGGCCACCGGCGGTGCTCGACCGCCACGCCCGCCCGTGCGAGTGCGAGTGCGTAGAGCTCGCCGTGCGCGTGTAGCGGGTCGCACTGCGCGGTGATCACGAGCGCTGGCGGCAGGCCGGAAAGCCGGCCGTGGCCCAGCGGCGAGACGCACGGGTCGGTCCTCTGCCCAGACGCTGCTCGACCGCCGGCAGGTGGCGCATTCGGGCGCCCGCCGTCGACAAAGCCGGTCAGCACCCGGGCGGATGCCGCCGAGAGCTCCGACGCCCTGGCGCCAAGGATCTGCTGCAGGTGATTGCGCCCGTCGTCGGCCATCTTGCGACTGTTGTTTACACGGACACCGCTTCTCTGCCTCGCCCCGGGTCGCTCGCTGAGCCGAGCACGTACCCCTCGTAGCCGCGGGCCGCGACCTCGTCACACCGCTTGCGGTACGGACCGCAGCCGCCGACGTAGGGCATGAAGACGCGGGCCTTGCCTGGGATATTGGCGCCCATGTACCACGAGTTCGCGACCGGGTACAGCGTCGCCAGCGCAAGTTCCTGGACATGGTCATTCCACGCCCGCTCGGCATCAGCTGTCGCCTGCACCCGCTCGATCGACCGCCGGGCTGCCTCCGCGATCAGGTCCGTGATCCAGTCGACGTGCTGCTCGATCGACACAACCATGTTGCTCAGCACCGACGGACTGCCCGGGCCGGTCACCATGAACATGTTGGGGAAGCCGTGGCTGCTCAGCCCAAGGTAGGTTCGCGGACCCTCTGACCAGTGGTCGCGAAGCGTCTCGCCTCCGACGCCGCGGATATCGATGCTCGTCAGCCCGCCGGTGATCGCATCGAAGCCGATTGCGAACACGATGTCGTCGACCTCGTAGTCGGCCGCGGCCGTGCGGATGCCACTGGCCGTGATCTCGGTGATCGGCGTCCTGCGAGCATCGACCAGCTCGACGTTGGCACGGTTGTAGGTCTCGAAGTAACCGGTGTCGACACACGTGCGCTTCGTGCCGATGTGCTGACGCGGCGAGAGGAGCTCGGCCGTCGCCGGGTTGCGGACGAGCTCCCGGATCTTCCCGCGAGTGAACTCGGCGGCGGCGGCGTTGGCCGCTGGATCCGTGAAGTAGTCGGTGAACGCGTACGAGAGCGCGTTGATCCCGCCGCGCTGCCACCCCTCCTCGTACATCCGCTCCCGCTCCTGCGCAGTCACCTCGAAGGTGGACTTGGTCGGGGCCGGGAACGGCGTGCCGGCGTCAGACTCCTGCGCCATCCGTCGCCGCTCCACCCAGCCGCGGCGGACCGCGCGAACAAACTCGGGATCGAGCGGGTGGTTCTGTGCGGGCATGCTGTAGTTGGCGGTGCGCTGGAACACGTACAGCCGTTCAGCCTGGCGCGCGATCAGCGGGATCGCCTGGATGCCGGTCGAGCCGGTACCGACGACGGCGACGCGTCGACCGCTGAAGTCGACCCCCTCCTGCGGCCACTGTGCGGTGTGGTACCAGCGACCCGTGAAGCCGTCCAGACCCGGGATCGCGGGTCGCTGTGGCTGGGAGAGACAGCCGACACACATCACAAGCCACCGCGCTGAGAGCGTCTTGCCTTGGTCGGTTTCGATCAGCCACCGGTTGTCGCGCTCCTGGAAGATGGCGGTCCTCACCTCGGTGCCGAGCTCGATGTCACGTCGCAGATCGAAGCGATCGGCGACGTACTCCAGGTAGCGCAGGATCTCCGGTTGGCCGGCGAAGCGCTCGGTCCACTGCCACTCGTCGAGCAACTCCTCTGAGAACGAGTAGCTGTAGTCGACGCTGTCGATGTCGCAGCGCGCGCCGGGATATCGATTCCAAAACCAGGTACCGCCGACCCCGGTGCCCCGCTCCAACACGCGGACCGAGAAGCCGATCCCGCGGAGCTTGTACAGCGCGTACAAGCCGGCAAAGCCGGCGCCGACGACAATCGCGTCGTAGCTCAGCGGTTCTGCGGTGCTCTGATCGCTCATCTGATCTCCTCTGACTGCGACGCTGCACGGCCCGGCCGGGCGAAGCGCGCGCACCCGCGCGGAGGCGTGGACGTTACCAGCGCCGGGTATTGCACTACGCGCCTGCAGACCGGTCGTCGAGGCAGGAGACGGGAATGCTTGCGTGCGCGGCATCGGCTGAAACGGAAGCACGCCGTGGCAAGATGGCCTGAGGGCCATGTTGAACAGCGCACAGACGTTCTCCGGAATGGAACTCGATCGAGCGGGGACGCTGCGCAAGGATCTGCGCTGGGTCTCCGACCGGCTGCGGGATCCCACCAGCCGTTTCGTCGCGGCGAGCGCGACCGGCGTGGTCCTCGGCGGCGAGCCACCCTCGCTGCTCAGATCCCCGCTCGGCGGCCTCGAGGAAACGGATCTTGAGTCCGGGGCAGCGATCCTCCTCGGACTTGATCGGGAGTCAGCTCTGTTTGCCGTGGACCTCGAAGGTGTTCCGACGGAGATCGCGTCCGACCTGACAGCCGGTGCGCGGATCGCCGGTCTGCGAGATGCCGGCTCGGTACTTGCCCGAAGCGAGGCCGGGCTCGCCGCCTACCTCACCGGGATGTTGAACTGGCACCGCCGCCACCGCTTCTGCGCGAATTGCGGCGCCGCGACGGTCAGCGTGGAGGCAGGCTATTCCCGGCTCTGCAGGAGTTGCGGCGCCGAGCACTTCCCGCGAACCGACCCGGCCGTGATCGTCCTCGTCGAATGCGACGGACACATTCTGCTCGGTCGGCACGCCGCGTGGCCCGCACACCAGTACTCGGTGCTCGCCGGGTTCGTCTCACCAGGCGAGTCGCTCGAGGAGGCCGTGATCCGTGAGGTTGAGGAGGAATCCGGCATCGTCGTGTTCGACCCGACCTTCGTCGCCTCGCAGCCCTGGCCGTTCCCCTCGTCTCTGATGCTCGGATTCCAGGCAAGATCCGAGGGGGGAGATCCGACAGCCAAGGATGGAGAGCTCGAGGACGTCGGATGGTTCTCCCGTGAACAGGTCAGCGCCGCGCTGTCCGGCCGCAACCCGAAGCTTCGCCTGCCGCCATCGGTCTCGATCTCGGCCTATCTCCTCAGGCGCTGGCAGCAGTAGACGGCACCTCCCGCCGCGTCGCCTATCGGTTCAAGGCGCCGTGGTTCGCCGCGGTTGTGGAACTCGGAACCGCCGCAAGGCCTGCGACTTCGGCGCCGGTCACGAATGCGCGCTGTTCGTAGCTGTAGGGGCTGTCGGGCAGGACCGTCCCGTCGGCCGTGATCCGCCATAGCGTCGGGCGTGCTCGGCCGGCGCGCTTCTCGCAGATGAGCCCGCCGCCTCGCTCCGCGTGAGTCAGGATCCGACCTCCCACAGCGCGGGACAGCCGGGCGTAGCCGGCGACGGCCGCCCGGGTGATCTCGGACTCGTCGTCGTCGCGACCATCGATTGCTCGAGCTCTGCGGAGGCGCATGACAGAGTAATCGGCAGCAACCCCGTGATGGATCACAGTGGCTCGACAGGTGTACGGGTTGCTGCAACCAACGGTGCTCAGGGCAAGCGGATCGCCGTGCCGCCCGGATACGGCTTGAAATCCTCAGCAGCGTGGGTTACCATCAGCGTCACTCCAAGTGGGAGCCACCTCGATGACACGCTTTCTGACCAACATCACACCCTCCGCCAATGCCTCGCACTCGGCGTGCATTGTCGTGCTCGCAAAGCGGAGCACGATCGCGGACGCCCAGATTTGCGCCCTCACTGACAGGTGTACACACTGAATTTGCGTGTGACATCGATCGTCTTTGAGGGCGGCCCAGAGGGCCGCTTTTTTTGTGCCCAAACCGAACTATAAGTGGAGGATTCCAATGACGCTCAGCTACACCTAACTCCGACCTACGTCTCACCGCTCGCCGGCGCGATCGCCGGTGGCACTTGTAACTGACCTGCTTGTCGGGGCGCGCGTCGCTGCGCGCTCGCGACCAACAACAGCAACACGACGATCAACTCCCAGCAAGGAGAGGATTACCCATGCACAGACACCAGGACGTGTATCTGCTTCTCAGCAGAGGCGGTCGCGTCCCGCCCGGAGTTCGCGCCGGGCCAGACGAACTGGCGCTGCTGATCAGAGAAGCCCGCACAGCGCGCCGGAGCGCGCGGCGAGATCGGCTGAGGGCCTCGTTACGGTTCGTGTTCGGGCGGTTGCCGACGCGCCGACAGGCACCGGTGCTCAAGCCGCCGGTTCAGGTGATCGACGCTGATGGCTTCGATCAGGAGCTAAGCGTGATCGACCGGCGCCACAGCGGCGTCGAGCGCCATCGTGAACAGTGAGCAGTGCTGCGGGGGGCGACGGCCAGTCCGGCTCTCGCCCCCCGCCCGGTTCGTCACTCGTCCTCGCAGCAATCGTCGCAACAGCATCCGGATTCACATGACCCACAGATCTGTTGCGCACACCCGCCACAATCTTCCTTGCCGCAGCCACAGGCGCCCCAGATTGTGTAGGCCATCACGTCAAGCGTTTTGACCGGCGTGACCGGATCGTCGCTCTCGATCACGATCTCGCAGGCTCGCGGGCACTTCTCATCGGCCTTGTAGCGGATCACCACGGACAGGCATGAGCCCGCGTGCAGCGACGCCGGGAACGGGTTGTTGACCAAAGCCCAGTGCGGGTTCTTACGCTTGAACGCGACGCTGGTCACTTTCAGCTCGCAGCGACCGACGTTGCAGACCGAGATCGTGCGCTCGGCACAACTGCACGCCTTGACGCCGCCGAAGCAGGTGGAGCCGGTGACCGCCAGCCGGCCGGTGGGCGCATCCCCGGAAACGCCGATCGTGCGCGTGCCGCCCGGATCGTTGCTGGCAACGGTCAGCGTCGCCGATTTGTGACCGAAGCTCGTCGGCGCGAAGCGGAGCGGGAGCGCCAGCGAGGTGCCGGCGGCGACATCGATCGGGTAGGACAGCACCTCAGGGAGGAGGAACTCGGCGGATGAGGATGCGATCCCGCTGATCTCCAGCGAGCATTTGCCGGCGTTGTTGATCAGCAGCGGCTCGTCCACGAAGGAGCCGACGCAGGCGTCGCCAAAGTTGCCGTTTCCGGCGATCGCGACGACCAGGCGCGGCGCCCCGCCGGTTCCGGACAGAGAGATCGTGTGGGGGCCGAACAGGTCCCCGCTGGTCGGCGAGAGTGACTGCGGACCGAGGATGTCGTTACTGGTGATCGTGAGCGTCGTGCCCTCGACGCCGACGCTGCTCGGCGAGAAGCGGATCACCAGGTCGATCGAGTTCCCCGGGGCGACCGCGATCGGGTAGGACGAGATGTCGGGAATCGCGAAGTCGGGGTCCGAGGAGGTGATCTCGGAGATCAGGAGCTGGCTGAACCCGGAGTTGTTGATCGTCAGCAGCTGATCGACGAAGCCTCCCTGGCAGGCGCCGCCGAAGTCGCCACCCGCGACGACCACGGTGTTCAGGATCGGTGCCGGCGCCAACGCCGCAAGGAGGCGCAGGCCGTTGATGCTGCCCCACCCCGTGCAGGGATCCCACTCGGGTCCGGCGACGTAGAACGGAGCGTCGGGCACAACTCCCGAGTCGTTGTTGCCGAACGTGACATCGCGACAGATCTGAGACCCATGGCGGTACAGGGTCGGATTGAGGAACCCGACGCTGTGCTCGAGGAGAGCGTTGATCGTCGCGATCAGGCCCGCGTAGAGGGGCGCGACGCAGCTCGTGCCGGTGAATGAGTAACCGCCGCCATCGATCACGAAGCCGGTCATGCCGACCATACCGGCCACGTCAGGTACGCCCCGGCGTGGCTTTCCGTCGTTCTTGGAGATCGGCCACACCCCAGATCGGGCCTGGTAGTGGGGTACATGGAAGTTGTCGCTCACCCCGCCGCCGGTGGCGTCGTAGATTCCGAGATCGAACTGCGACCCGGTGTTGGCGTCACTCCACGCGAATTCCTCGAACGTCGCCGGGAGCGTGGCGCCGAGGTCACCGATGATCGTGCCGCCACAGGCCGTGAACCACGGATCGGAGTTTGGAAATCCGACGTGGCTGTGGCCATCGACTACCTGGTTCGCCGAGCCCCAGTCGCCGATCGCGATCAGCGCCGTGATGCCGCGCCAGGCAGCGAGTTGAAGGTAGCTGGAGACGACGTGAGCGAAGCTGCCGCTCGTCGAGGGATTGCCGATCGTCGCCGCGTCGTCACTGAAATACAGCACCCAGCTGGCCGACAGGACCGACGGCTGCTTGTCGCCGGCGAGCGGAAGGATCGCGCGGCTCAGGAACGCCTCCCAGCCGGCCTCTGAGTTCTCCGTGAAGTAGACGTTGATATTGGCTCCCTGGCCGGTGGCCGCGGAGGTCTCGATGTCCTGCGTTGTCTCGTAGGCGGCGCCGGAGGGCGAACCGCCGGTGATCAGCGACGTGTCGTTGCCGTACGTGGTCAGGCCGACCGTCAGCCCAACCGGCGTGACCGCCGGGTCGGTGGTGTACCCGGCCGGAAGTGCGGCGATGAACTGTGTGATGTCCGACGGCAGGTAGGCCGAGCCCTCGTCAGCCGCGGCGAACAGGCCGATCGTCTGATCCGCTGCCGAGTTCTGCGGGAAGTCGTAGAGCTGGGCCACCTGCGTCGGCAGCAGCGGGCCGGCGCCCGGAGGGTCACCGGCGCCCACCCCTGCCGGACCGCCGAGACGCCGGCTGTCGAGACCGATCACCGCGGTCACGATCTCAGCCAACGCGGCCGGCAGCTGCACCGGACCCTCGAAGCCCCGGTAGACGTGCTCCTGCACCTCGTGAACCTGGGGCTCGCCGTCCTTCGAAACCGGCAACCGGCGGCCGACGAAGTGGTGCGGGGCGCGAAAGCGCTTCAGGGTTATCGCGAACGCAGTGTTGACCTTCGCGGCGGTACCGGCAGCGACCACGCGCCGGCGCCCCGGGTCCGCTTCGAGCACGCGCAGGCCCTTCTCCTCCAGATATGCAGTGAGGGCGGCGAAGTCCTCGCCGGCCGAGGCGAACTCACCGATGAACTCCTCGACGGAGACGAAGCGCCGCTGGCTGGGCGAGGTCTCGTGCCAGTGCTCGAAGCCGGGCAGATCGGGGCTGCCGGGACGCCCCCGCACGAGCATCGTGAATGCGACTTCCTCTGAGCGCCCGATCGTCTCGATCTCTTGAGAACCCGGTACCTGGGGACGTTCGCTACCCGGAACCGGCTTGTATCCGCGAGGTGTGGCCATGACAGTTGATCCCTTCTCGTTCGTTGCCTCTGCGCCCTAAGAGCGGCCGGCGGCGAAGCTGATACATGTGATGCTCAGCGGCTGGGCTGCTCGCGCCGGGCCCTGGCGGCCCTCTGGCCCCAGGGAAGGGGAGGGCAGATCCGGAGGGAGGTTGCGAAAGCCAGGATCCCCACCGCCACCACTCCGATCGCGATCGCGTTCGCGTTCGGAGCGCCGATCGCGTGGCGGATCGCCAGATTGGTGCACAGCAGCGCGGGGTATCCGGCCACGAATGCCCAGATGAACCTGTTCAGCCCCATCACGACCGCGCAGCCAGCGTGAAACGCGACACCGGCGACGAACATCGCCAGCACCACCGCAGGCGGTGCCGTGAGCGTCAGCAGAAAGAATGATTCCCAGATCAGGACGCTGTGACCGGCCGCACGGCCGATACCCGGCTGAGCGCGGAGTATCCGAGCGATCGTTGGGTGCCCGTACATCCGAGTCGCGGCGATGATCGGCAGAGCATTGCCTGATCGCCAGTAGCTGGAGGTCGCCTTTGAGAATCCCGCCACGAAGTACGCGAGTGTCAGTTCCGCCGCCAGGAACGACACCGCCGCTCGGGCGCTGAGAGCATCGGCGCCGATTCGACCCAGCAGGCAGGCCACCAGCACGACCAGCGCCATCTGGTCGGAGCCGTCAATCGTCAGGTGGTGGCGCTTCAGCAGCAGCAGTTGGACCGCAGCCGCAATCGCGATCAATGCCGCCGACGATGGCCGCAGGAGCAGTGCCGCTGCGATCACGGCGTTGAACACGACCAGCGCCGCAAAGGCGCGGGCACTGAGCAGGCGAGATGCTCGGCGGACCATGCTCCCGGCACGCGTCCGTGTGTGGGGGCTCAGATTCCCGATCATCGTCCAATCCAGAAAGCCGCCGGGCGCGAGCTCTCGGCGAACGATGGCGAGCTCAAGCAGTCCGATCAGCCGCGCGACGGCACAGAATTGGACTGCCAGGCCGAGCGCCTGATCAGGGTTGGGATGTAGCCACACGGTGATGCTCACAAGGGGGTGACGCCTGATGCACAGCGGATCGGAACACCGTGGCCACCCTCGCCGCGCCCCCGTTGTGACGGACGACATCGATCCGGAACTGGATCGCCACAGCATCGCTCGCAAGCGAGGAGACCTTTTCAGCCAGCAGTAGGTAGGGAAGGCTCATCACGATCACGTCGGGCGGAAGGTCCTTCACGGTTCCGGGCTCGTAGTTGATGTTTCGCATCGTGGTGGCGATACGGGAGCAGCAGGTGAAGATGCTCTTGCGCGTGTAACGGCCCGGGTTCACCAGCGCGTCTGTGAACCGGCGCTGCTCGATCCCGGCGAGCTCACGCCACGGCGTCGATCCGGACTCGAGCACCTCGTCCCGATCCTCGTCGTAGGCTCCCCACACTCGATACCAGACGGCGAAGTCCGCCTGGATCGGCTTCGGCGCGAAGAAATTCCAACCCGGCAGCAGGTGGCCGGTTGGGTCATATCGGCGGATGCGCTTGCACCGCTTCGATGGCAGTTGCACGAGCGCGGTCATCAGGAACCAGACGACCAGTACTCCGATGACCACGCCCGCGACCATCTTCAGGACCTGCGCCGCTGACGAGCGAGTGCTCGCTCGCGTGCCGAGGCGATCTCGCGGGCGGTCGGCAACGGGAATGCCCGCCCCTCCGCCTGAGCCTCGCTCATCCGCCTGGCGAGCGCCTCCTGCACCACGGGACTCGTGGACACGGCGTCCAGCTGCTGCTCGAACGGCAGGTCACCGATGTCACCGATGTCACCTCGGTCACCGAAATCAACCACGTCACCGTAGTCGTGGATCTCGGCCTCCTCCAGAATCCAGTCGACGATGATGTCGATGATGTCGCCGTCGCTGATTACCTCATCGGGCATTCTGCGCTTCCTTTCCGGATTGATTGACTTCGAGCGTGTGCACTGCCGCTCTTTGAAAAGAGAGAGTCAGTTCACTGCGAAGAAATACATCCGGAAATCCCCAGATCGCGGCGCCGGCCCCACCCACCCGGCGTTCCCAGCTCAGAGCGCCAGCCAGCTCGTCTCGATCAACCTCTCCGAGCCAGGCCCGCCAACCGTCACACGTAGACGGATCGAGTGCCCTGCCGGCAGCTTGGTCAGAAAGCGCCCGAGGGCGTCGGACTCGGTGGTCGTCGGAGCTGCCTGCGCCGGCGCCTGAACCTCGACCCTTGCCCGCACCGGCGGTGACAGCTGACCAAGCATCGTGCGATCGGCGCCCTCGCCGTGGAACTCGACGTCGATCGTGACCACACCGGAGCTGAAGCTCGCCGACCGAAGCGTCGCCGCGTCGCCGCGCGCGAGCGCAAGCGCCCGGGAGTCGAGCGCTGAATCTCCACAGAGCTCGGCCAGTTCGGCGTCAAGGCGCCTCCAGCCGAGCGCTGCCCTTGCCGCTTCGCTCACCAGCGGCGGAACCGGGTCATCCTGCGCGAACAGCGCCCGGAGCTCGTCCAGTAGCGGGTCGTGCTCCCCGCGATCCTCAGTCACGTGGGCTCCTCAACGTAGTTCCATCCCGGCCAACTCCGGGCTGCGGCGCAGCTTCTCCAGACAGCGCGCCCGGGTCGGCCCGATCGCGCCGATCGGCATCCCGAGCGCCGCACCGATCTCCTCGTAGCTCGGCGGGTCCGGGGCGGACAGCAGTCGCAACAGAGCCTGACAGCGCTCACCGATCCGGGCGAACGCGCCGCGGAGCGCATCGTCACGCTCACGGACGATCAGGCGCTGCTCGACCGGTTCCTCCGAGGCGGCCTCGAAGAAGCCATCATCCGCGATCACCAGTTCCCTACCGCGCAGGCGGATGTGGCGCAGGGACTCCCGACGCGCCGTCGTCGCCAGCCACCCCCCCAACCGTTCCGGATCCTTGATCCGGTCCAGGTTCTCGACGAGGCGCAGCCATGTCGTCTGGGTAACGTCCGCGGCCTCGGCCTGCGATAGCCGATGTGCCCGCGCGGTCGCCCATACGAGGCCCTCGAACCGCTCGACCAGCGTCCCCCAAGCGTCCTCGTCACCTTCACCGGCCGCGCGGATCAGCTCTTGATTCGTCACTTGACCGTTGGTCCGTCAGCCGAGATGCAGGTTGGGAAGGGTCACACCGGCGGGCTCGGCAGACGCGTAACCGGTCAGCGGACTGACCTGCACCCCTCCAAGGCCGCCGACAAGCACCTGCCACGCGTCCACGGGAAGCAGTTCCTCATAACTGGCGGCCACCAGACACGCGATCGCCGCCGCCACCTTCGGAGCCGCGAACGACGTGCCGTCCCACCTGGCCCAGCCCGCGAAGTGCTCGATGTCCTCCGGTTGCTCTCCCTGCACTGGTCCATTCCAGTCGATGTAGGTCGAGCGGACGTACTCGCCGCGGGTACAGCAGTCGCACCATGCGCCCCAATTCGAGAAGTGCGCCCTGGCGTTACCGAGACGGTTGGTTGCGGCCACACCGATCACGTCAGGGTGCGCCGCGGGCCAGTATGGCGTCGAGCGGTCCTCGTTGCCCGCCGGCGCGACCACGGCGATCCCCGGACGCGGAGACTCAGGACCTCTGAGCTTTGTCATCACCGCATTGAACGGAATCGACGGATACTCGTCGAGCGTCGGAAACGCGAACCCGCAGGAGATCACATCAACGTCAGCATCGCTGTTGGTCCAAACCGCGTTGGCGACATCGAACTCCGAGCTGAACAACCCGTGTTGCAGGACCGGATTGAGCTTTCCGATCTGGGTGATGTCGTGTCGCTCGCCGACGACCCTGATCTCTACCTGCCGGCAGATGTGAGCGATCAGTCCGGCGTTGAACGTGCCGTGGCCCGCAATGCCGTCGAGCACACCGTCCCCGCTGGCGTCCAGCTGGTCGGGCGGGTCAGCCATCCACATATCCGTCGTGCTGTCAAACCACGACCCGGGCACAGAATTCACCCGGGCATCGAGTCGCGGATGGATGCCTTCGAAGTAACCGGAGTCGATCAAAACCACCCTTGCGCGCGGCTCGTCAGCCAGGTCGGGAACGAACTCCTCGCCCTCGGGCGGAGGGGGCGCAGGCTCCGGTGGGCTGGCCGGACAGACGTCATTCTTCGGGCACAGCACGGCCACGTGGTTCGGCGACACAGGCGGTTCTGACCACTCGAAGCTGTTGTATGGCGCGCAGCACTGACATTTGGCGAGCCTGCGCAGCCTGCGCGCAACATCGATCGAGTCGGCCGCCGGGTCGGTGATGTGCCACAGCTCGACGTCCCCCGGGTCTGCAGCCGTCGGCGGCTGCGTCAGACCTGCCGAGCCGCCCTTCAGCCGCTCGACCTCAGCCCGTCCCCCGAGCCTGCCGGAGCTACGGGCGAGCTTCTCGAGCGCCCCGGCGAGCTCGGGCGACTGTTCGAGTACAGACCGACGAACCAACAGCTCGTCCCTGATCGCGATCACGAAACTGGTCTGGGTCAGCTCGTAGACGATCCGAGGGTGATCGAGAACCTGCCTGGTGATCTCGTTCTCGGGGCTGCCGCCGGGCGGAAAGACGGTGTTACAGCTCACTCCGGTCCTTTCTCTGGCCTGCGCTTGAATGATTCTATGGACAAATAGAGCCACCTGCGAGAGCCTTGATACGTGTCCCAGGTTGCGCCGGTAGCTGATGGACCAGATCCGCTGGCGCTGGCGGAGGCCGCGCACGCGTTCGTTCAGACCGACGCCGCCAGAGGTGCGGAGCTGGCAGAACAGGCAGTCCGGCTGGCGCGGTTGCACCGCGATCGAGAGGCCGAGGTCGCGGCGCTGCATGCGCTCGGCTTCGCTCGCCACGAGCTCGGCGACCCGCGTGCCGTGCCGACTCTCCGCAGCGCCGTCCGGCTAGGCGAGCGCCACGGGCTCGCGCGCCGAGCCGCACTCGCGCGGCGTCCGCTATCGACGTTACTCGCCTACCGCGGGGAGATCGCCGCAGCACGGCGTGAGCTGACCGCCGCCTGCGCAGCTTTGGACGCGCACGAGCTTGCGCGCACCGAGGTCTTTCGGATCGCCCTGCTCAGCATCACGGGCGCGGCGCCGAGGACGATGGCCGGATCGAACCGGGCGGTCGAGATCCTGCGACAGAAGGGTGACGAGATCTGGGAGGCGCGGGTGCTCAAGAACCGTGGCCTGCTGCTTGCCGAGCGCGGCGATGTGGCAGCCGCCGAGCTGGATCTCACGCGCGCGAGAGATCTATACGCGGGCCTTGGCGCGAGCGACGCCGCGTTCGGCGCCGAACTTGAGCTTGCGCGGATCTCGCTCGCTCGTGGCGATCTTCCCACCTCTTTGGCGCGCCTGGATGCGATCGACACCGATGCTGTATCACCGATGAACAGGGCCGAGCTCGAGTTGCTGCGCGCCCAGGCCCTGACCGCTGGACGCCTGACCGGCGAGGCACGGCATTCGCTCGCGCTGGCGCAGTCAATCTGGCAGCGGGCGGGGATCGACGACCACGAGGGTCGTCTGGAGGTGGTCCGCCTGACCCTGCTGGCGGGTGATCCCGCGCAGGCGCAGACGATCGCACAGCAAGCACGGAGATCGTTCGCGTCACAGCGCCGCGCGGTGCACCACGCGCGAGCCGTCGGCCTCGCGATCGCCGCCTCGATCACCGCGGGATCGGTACGGCGGTCGTCGCTGCGCTCGGGTCGCGCCGCCGCCGAAACGCTGGCCGCCGCCGGCTGGTCGAGGGACGCCCTGCGCGTCCGGCTGACGGTCGCCCGTGCCGCGATCGAGCTCGGATCGGTCCGCATCGCCCGCCGTGAGCTGGCCGCGTGCTCGCCGCTGCTGCGCCACAGCCCGATCTATGACCGGATCGAGGCCTGGCATGTCGAGGCTGCGATCCGCCTCGCCGTTGGCGACCACAGAGGCGCGCAGCGAGCGGCGCACAACGGGCTGCGCCTGCTGGAGGACCATCGTGCGGCGCTCGGCGCCTCGGACCTGCGCGCTTCCGCCTCGTCGATCGGTTCCGACCTGGCTGCGCTCGGGTTGCGGATCGCGCTGCGCTTCGAAGGACCGGCGTCGCAGTTTCGCTGGGCCGAGGCGTTGCGCGGCAGCGCGCTTAGGCTTGCTCCGGTCACGCCGCCTGCATCGGCCGAGCTGCGAGAGGCGATGATCGAGCTTCGGCAGATCGGAGCCGAGATCAGCCGGGCCGAGCAGAGCGAGCGCTCGACGCGAACACTGGTCGTGCGCCAGAGCCGGCTCGAAACGTCGATCCGCCGCCTTTCCAGGCACGCGGCCGGGGGCGACGGCGGGTTCCGAGTATCCGCGGGGCGCGCAGCGCTGGCGGCGGCCCTCGGCGACCGGGCGCTGGTCGAGTACGTGGAGCTCGACGGGCGTCTGTTCGCCCTCACGCTGGTTCACGGAGCGCTCATCCACCACGAGCTCGGGGCACTCGAGCCGCTCGCCGAACAGCTCACGTGGCTTCGCTTCGCTCTGACTCAGCTGGCGCACCTGCGGCGTGGCGCGCCACAGCGTGGTGCGCTGCAGGCGGGCGCCGCCGCCTCCGCCGGCGCTCTCAGCGAGCAGCTGATCGCCCCGCTCGCCCCGGCTCTAGGCGATCGTGAGTTGGTGATCGTGCCGACCGGGTCGCTGCACGACCTCCCGTGGCCGACGCTTCCCGGCCTGCGAGGGCGAGCGCTCGTCGTCTCGCCCTCGGCCGCGACCTGGTTGGCGCTCCAGAGTCCCAGTCGCCGCCGGCGGAATGTCGTGCTGGTCGGCGGGCCGCGTCTGCGGCATGCGACGGCGGAGATCGGTGCGGTCAGCGGGCTCTATCCGAGTGCGACAGTGCTGACGGGGCGCGCCGCCGTCGCGGAGGCGGTGCTGGCCGCGCTCGACGGCGCCACGATTGCGCATCTCGCCTGCCACGGCAACTTCCGCGCAGACAGCCCGCTGTTCTCCTCGCTCGAGCTCGCCGACGGTCCCCTCAACGCCTACGAGCTGCAGGGCCTGCGTCGCGCACCCGAACTGATCGTGCTGTCGGCATGCGATCTCGCCGTCTCAGGCACCCACGCGGGCGACGAGCTTCTCGGGTTCGCGGCCGCGCTGCTCGACATGGGCACCCGCAGCATCATCGCGAGCGTCGTGCCGGTTCCGGACGCCGTGGCCAAGCGCCTGATGCTGGGCCTGCATCGTCACCTGATCGCCGGAACCCCGCCGGCCCTGGCAGTGGCCCGAGCGGCGGCCGGACTGCCGATGCGCGAAGCTGCCGTCAACGGCTTCGTGTGTCTCGGCACCGGCTGAGATCAGACGGAGGTCGACCGGGGACGCCGGCTCGGAAACCAGAGCAGGGGCGACCGAAGCAGAACTTTTTCAAAGTCTCTGTATCACCGCCGTGACAGGGCGCTCTTAGCAAACGGGCATGCCTACTCGGTTCGAGGCACAGGGTGGGGGCGAATCGCCGCCGGGCGGAGGCTGAACCTCCGCCCGGCGGCACCGCAACGTCTGTATGGACCGGCGTGTCAAACCGACTACCACAGGAGCGACTGATGGTCTCGACCGTCGCAGCAGATCGAAAGCCATCCGAGCAGCATTCCAATCGTTATGTCGTCGTCCGAGTCAACGCCCGCGTCGAGGTCAACCTGCACGCGCTTGTCGACACCCACACGCAACGGACCGTGATGCTGTACCGATCGCGCCAGCTCGCGATCAGTGACGCGGCGCTCCTGAACCGACGCTGACCGGCAACGTCGCGTGTCCGCTCCGGCGACCGACGGCGAGAACCTCGTCGAAGCCATCCCGCAGGCAGTCGACCATCACGTCGGGATCGGGGACGGCACCGGTGTCGATGTTGATGCCCACGCAACAGGTGCCGCAATAGGACATCAGTGTGACGTTCAGAGCGGCGCCGATCGTCGGGCCGAATCCGTAGAAGCGCTCGACCTTCGCGCCGGTCAGGTAGAGCGGCACCGGGATCCCGGGCACATTGCTCGCCAGGAAGTCGATGTGCTTCAGCATCCCGCCGATCACGGCCCGCGGCAACAGGTTCAAACTGCCGGCGACCGCATTCGTGAACGGCAACGAGCGGTCGGTCTTGACGGACTCGCAGCGACGGTGAGTCTCCGCCATCCGCTCACGCGGGTCGGCGAGGCCCACGGGAACCTTGAACCTCATCAGCGTGATCCGGTTGCCGCCGAGCGGGTCATCCGCCTTACGGATGCTGATCGGCATCGTCAGACGCAGCTCGTCGACCTCCGTTTCATGGCGCTCGTGATAAAGACGCAAACCGGCCGTGACCGCAGCCAGAAACGCATCGTTGTGCTTGGCGCCCGCCGCGTGTGCGGCCTCCAACATCTCAGCCAACGGGAATTCGAGGACGTCGTAATGCCAGGCCAGATGGCGCTCGGTCATCACCGGCGACAGCGTGTCGGACACCGGCGCGACAAAGCGCGCGATCGACTGCCCGGTCGCCACAGCCTCAGTGACGGTTTCCCGCGGGTGGCGCACCGCGTGCGCCGCGTCTCCGACCGCAGAGGCGAGATGCCGTTTGGAGAAGTCGAACAGCTGTGACCAGTCGTAACCCAGCGCATCCCGAGCCAGATCGACGGTGCCAAGATGCTCTGGCACCGGCGCGTCGGGCAACGGACCGAGATCGCCGGGGTCCGGCTCAACGTCAAACAGCAGCCGCGCAACATCCATGCCGCCAACGCCGTCGGTCAGCGAATGGTGAAGCTTCATCACCAATGCGGTCTGGCCGCCCTCGAGTCCCTCGATGAAGGTGAACTCCCACAACGGGCGGTCGCGATCGAGGCCCGCCATTCCGGTCTTGCGAGCGAACTCCAGAACGGTCTCAAGCGTCCTTGGAGGCGCCGCCTCGAAGCGGCGAACATGCCACGACAGATCGAAATCCGGATCCACGACCCAGCGCGGTGTGGCCAACCGCAGCGGCGGCGACACGACCCGATGGCGGAATCCCGGTGACAGCCTCGTGCTGCGCTCAAGCCGGTCGGGCAACCGATCCCAATCGGGAATGCCGTCCAGCAGCAGCACGCACACGACCGTTGAGCGCAGCAACGGGTCCTTCTCCATGTACCAGGAAAAGGCGTCGCTGTCACGCATGTGCACCTCAACGCGTTCTGACATCGCGTTCACCTCCAACCCTCATGATCAAGACCGAACCACGACAAACGGCTCCGAAGGCTGCCGACAGGCCAACCAACGAGGGGGCCGCTCACCAGCCTCTCGACCCTAACTCCGCAGGGCACAGATCCACAGCCGTGTGTAGCCGCCGACCCGAGGCGTAGAACGCCACGACGCGTCAGGTGGTTTGTGCTGATGCGGGAACGAGCGGTGTGGAGGAACGTTGGTCCTGCTCGCCGGTTTGGCGCGGGGAGCGGTGCGAATGCTCTCCGACGCGACACCCGGCGCGATCCTCAAGAGGAGAGCACATGACCAGCAGCTCGATCACCTACGCGGCGCCGTCAGCCGGTCGACTCGCGCCGACATCTTCCACACCGCAACCCCTCACCGAGGCGCAGGGCGCAGTTCCGAATCCGTCAGCGGGAGCCGGAGCGCAGACGCTCGGACAGATGATCCTACGCTCGGGTGACCGACCGGGTGCCGCGTTGCGCTACAAGGAGGCCGGCATCTGGCGGGAGATCTCCTATGCACAGCTCGTGTCCTGGGCCCGCGGCATCGCGAAGGGCCTGATCGCACTCGGGATCGAGCCCGGGGAGCGGGTTTCGATCCTGGCCGACACGCGTCCCGAATGGACGCTCGCTGACGCCGGCAGCTTCTGTGCCGGGACCGTCGTGGCACCGATCTACCACACCAACTCGCCGGAGGAGTGCGAGTACGTGCTGCGCCACTCCGAGGCCCGAGCCGTGTTCTGCGAGGACGCTGCGCAGGCGGCCAAGATCCATCAGGTGCGCGACCGCTGCCCCGCGCTCGAGCACGTGATCACACTCGTCGGCGGCGACTCCCGCTCGATCGGCCTGGATGATCTGATCGGACGCGGGGCCGATGTGCCCGATTCTGTCCTCGACGCTCGCGTCGCGGCCGTGAGCCCCGAAAGCATGGCCAGCCTCGTCTACACCTCCGGCACCACGGGACCACCAAAGGCCTGCATCCTCACGCACCGCAACTTCACGGAGGCCACCCATGCGCTCGAGGAGCGCCTGAGGCTGGTCGAGCCGATCGAGTTCTTCATGTTCCTACCGCTGGCGCACGTGTTCGCTCGCATCGTGCAACTGTTCACGCTCGATGTCGGGGGCACGCTGATCTACTGGCAGCGTGATCCGTTGCGGCTGCTCGATGACATCCGTGAGTCCCGTCCCACCTACTTCCCGTCGGTGCCACGGGTGTGGGAGAAGATCCACGCAGCCGCCACCGGCGGTATCGCCGACGAACCGTGGCTCAAGCGAGCGCTGTTCCGCTGGGCGCTGGGGGTCGGACACGATCTGCGCGAACTGGAGCGCCGCGGCGCCAAGCCGGGTCCCGTGCTTGCCGGGCAGCACCGCCTCGCCGACAGGCTCGTGCTCTCGAAGGTGCGAGATCTGTTCGGCGGACGGCTGCGGCTGGCGGTCACGGCCGCTGCACCGATCGGCGTCGAGGTGCTGGAGTTCTTCGACGCCTGCGGGATCGTGCTGCTGGAAGCGTGGGGAATGACCGAGACCTGCGCGGCCGGCACGCTCAACACCGATCTGGAGATGAAGATCGGCACGATCGGCAAACCGGTGCCGACGCTCGAGATGCGAGTGGCACCCGACGGCGAGCTGCTGGCTCGAGGGTCCAACATCTTCGGTGGCTACTTCAAGGACCCGGAGGCGACCAGCGAGGTGCTGGTCGACGGCTGGCTTGCAACCGGCGACCTCGGGTCGATCGACGCCGACGGCTTCGTGTCGATCACCGGCCGCAAGAAGGATCTGATCATCACCTCGAGCGGCAAGAACATCACGCCGGCCAACATCGAGAACGCGCTCAAGCAGAACCGCTGGATCTCCGAGGCGGTCGCCTACGGAGACCGCCGGCCGTATCTGGTGGCGATCCTCACACTGGACGCCGACGAGGCGCCGAAGCTCGCCCGACAGCTCGGGGTTTCCCCCGATCTGCACCAGATGGCGACCGATCAGCGCGTCGTGGCTGAGATCCAGCGAGCGGTGGACGGCGTCAACCAACGGTTCGCGCGGATCGAGCAGATCAAGCGTTTCGCGATCCTCGACCACGAGCTCTCTCAGGAAGACGGCGACCTGACGCCGACGTTGAAGGTCAAGCGAGTGAACGTGTACGACAAGTTCGCCGAGGTGTTCGACCGTCTGTACGGCGCCTGAGCCCGCTGGCTCGGGCGCCGGCGGGACCGGTATGCAAGCGCGGCGGCTGACGCCTACGATCGTGCGATGAGTGCCGCGAGCTCGATCCTCGCTCGGCGGATGCGTCTGCCACGGGCGATGACTGATGACGTCGTATGTCAACGTGACCTGCGCGTTGCGATGGATGACGGAGCGGTGCTGCTGGCTGACCGCTGGGTCGCCCGCGCGACGCGCGGCCGGGCGCAGCCGACCGTCCTGGTGCGCTCACCGTATGGCCGTCGGCAGCTGTTCGGGCTGATCTTCGGGCGGCTGCTCGCTGAGCGGGGGCTCCAGGTCGTGATCCAGAGTGTGCGGGGTACGTTCGGTTCGGGGGGCAGCTTCAATCCGTTCGATGAGCGCGCCGACGGGTTGGCGACGCTTCGCTGGATCCGCGGTCAGCCGTGGCACGCCGAGCGGATCGGGATGATCGGGCCGAGCTATCTCGGACTCGTGCAATGGGCGGTTGCGCCGGAGGCCGGCGACGATCTGGCGGCGCTGTCGATCCATGCAAGCGCCTCGCAGTTCCACGGACAGACGTACGCCGGTGGCAGCCTCTCGCTCGAGACGGCGGGATCCTGGCTTGTGCTCGTCGCCGCTCAGCAGCGCCGGCTCGCGCCGCTGGCGATGGCCCGCGCGCTGCGACGGCTGCCCGCGCTGTTTTCCGAGCTGCCGGTCGGACACCTCGATCAGCGGGCGACCGGTGCAGAGGTTCCGTGGTTCCGTGAAGCTCTGGCCAGCCCGGCGCGCGAGGACGCGTACTGGATCGCGCGGGACTTCGCCGCGGGCGTCGGCAACGTGAACGCGCCGGTACAACTGATCGGTGGTTGGTACGACATCTTCCTGCCCTGGATGCTGGAGGATTTCACCGCGCTGCAGGCGGCGGGGCGCAACCCGCAACTGCTGGTCGGGCCGTGGGCGCACACGGCGCCCGGCCTCCTCGCCGCCGGCATGCGAGACGGGCTCGCGTGGCTGCGATCCGGCCTGCTTGGAGACGACCGGCTCGTGCGACGCGCGACCGTCCGGGTGCTGGTGACCGGCGAGCGCACCGGCGGCGGGTGGCGCGATCTGCCGAGCTGGCCACCCCCCGGCACCGGCGAGCGGCAGCTGTGGCTCACCGATCAGGGGCGCCTCCAGGAGTCTCCCCCACCCGAGACGCCGACGGCCGGCGACCGATATCGCTACGACCCGGCCGACCCGACACCGTCGCTTGGCGGACCGGTCCTGCTGGCGCGTGAGCCGGTGGTCGACAACCGACCGCTGGAGGCAAGGGCGGATGTTCTGATCTACACGACGACGCCGTTGCCGGTCACGCTCGAAGCGATCGGTCCGGTGCGAGTCGAGCTGTGGCTGGAAGCGAGCTCCCCGAACTTCGACGTGTTCGCGCGAGTCTGCGACGTCGACAGCGCCGGCGCCTCCCACAACGTCTGTGACGCTCTGGCCCGCGTCTCCCCCGGCCGCTTCGAGCCCACCGCTGACGGCACCCGGTGCGTGGCGTTCGACCTGTGGCCGATCGGCCACCGCTTCGCCGCAGGCCACCGGATCCGCCTGCAGGTTTCCTCAGGCGCGCATCCGCGCTTCGCGCGCAATCCCGGCACCGGAGAGGATCTGGTCACCGCGACCGAACTGCGTCCGGTCGAAGTCGAGGTGCGGCACGACGCGGATCACCCGTCGAGGTTGATCCTGCCCGCCGGCGCGCGCTAGTTCCGCTCTGTCGTGTCGAACTCCAGCTGGAGAACCGACGGCGCCAGCGGCTCAGTTGTTGTCCGCGGCCGTCCGCGCTTGGCCCAGTGAGCGACCACCTCGTGCGCACGGCACGATCGGTAGGTGATCCGGCGATCCAGCGGCTGGATCCCGAGCCCATCGGCCGGGTTGCCGCTGACGAGCGCGTGAAACCGGCGTCCCAGCCGATCAACCTCGACGATGTCCCCCGCCTGGATGCCTTCCAGCCTCATCCGACAAGCGTACGGACCGTGGCGGCCTCCCGCCCGCGAACATACCCGTGATGAACGACCCGTTCGAGCTTGAGCGATTCGTCGCGGCCCAGGATCAGGGCCGCACCTATGCTGCGGCGTTTGCGGAGTTGCGGGCGGGGCGCAAGCGCAGCCACTGGATGTGGTTCGTATTCCCGCAGATCGCGGGGCTCGGACGTAGCCCGACATCGGTGAGATACGCGATCTCGTCGCTCTCGGAAGCACGGGCGTATCTCGATCATCCAGTGCTCGGGCCGCGGCTGCTCGAATGCACCGTGGCTCTGTTGGAGCTTCCCGCACGCTCTGCCCCGGAGATCTTCGGGAGCGTCGATGCGGTCAAGTTACGCTCGTCGATGACGCTGTTCGCCCACGCCGCACCGTCGAATCCGGTCTTCCGTCAGGTGCTCGACACCTACTTCGAGGGCACCGCCGACGGTGCCACCGAGCGCCTACTCGGCGTCACGACTTAGGAGGGCCTCCAGCGGCCGCGTGTTGAGGACATCGGCGGCGGTGGCCCACCCGCGCCTCGCCGTGGCGACCGCGAGCGTGATGTTGTCCAGACCCGCCGGGGAGTGCGCGTCGGTCGAGCAGACGATCGAGACGCCGGCGCGCAGCGCGTCGCGCACGTGCTCGCCGCTGAGGTCAAGCCGGGCGGGCAGGCCGTTGACCTCCAGGGCGACGCCCCGAGTCCGCGCGAGCTCGAAGATCCGCTCAAGATCCAACGCGTTCTCCGGGCGGCGGTTGATCAGGCGGCCCGTCGGATGGCTGAGACAGCGGACGGCGGGATGGCGCAGAGCCTCCTCCACGCGTTTGGTCATCTCCGCGCGGGGCATTCGCTGCCCGCCGTGCACGCTGGCCTGAACCCAGTCAAGCTCGGCGAGTACGTCGTCGGGGAGGTCGAGCCGCCCGTCGGGGAGGATGTCGCACTCGATCCCGCGCAGCACCCGGAACGGCGCGAGCTCCTCGTTGGCCGCCGCGATCTCCTCGCCCTGGCGGCGAACGTCGTCGGGGGCGAGCCCCTGTACCGCGCCCACCGCCGGGGTGTGATCGCAGATCGCCAGGTATTCATAGCCCCGTGCGCGAGCGGCGCGTGCCATCTCGGCGACGCTCACCCGACCATCCGACCATGTCGTGTGACAGTGCAGGTCCCCACGGATCTGCGTGATCTCAACGAGCGGCGGCGGCTCTCCTCTGAAGCTCGCCTCGCGAAGCTCAGGCGGGCACCAGGGCACCCCCAGCGCCGCGTAGACCGCTGCCTCGTTGGGCCCGTCGGGAAGCGGCTCGAGCGCGGCCACGTAGTCGGCCGACCCGGTCGCACGGATCATCGCGGACCCGAACGCGCCGGGTTCGGGAACCGTCAGCTCGACCGGGACCCCGTCCAGCGTGACCCCGACGGCGTGGCGCTCGCCCTGACCGATCACGGCGACGATCTGGGGGAGCTCTGCGAACCGCGCCAGGACCGCGTCGGGACGTGACGCCGAACGGACGACCGCCAGCTGGTGACAGGAGTCACACCAGCGCCGCACGTCGCCGGCGGGCTCGCCGTCAAGGGCGCGCGCGATGCCACCGACGAGCTCCCGCGCCCGGTTGAGCCACACTCCGCGCGGCGAGCGAGCCTCGGTCTCCCGGGCCAGCGCCGACACGATCTGCGCCTCGGTCTTGGGGCCGATGCCCGGGACGTCGCGTAGCCGGCCGGCGGCAGCCGCCTCCCTCAGCTCGCCGGCGCTATGGATCTTGAGCGCGCGGGCGATGTCGATGATGCGCTGGGCGCTCAGCCCGAGGTAACGGCCGAGACCGACGAGGTCGGGCACGAGATCGCGCTCGAGCTCGGCGAGCTCCGCGATCTGTCCCGTAGCCACGAGTTCGCGCAGGCGCGACTCGATTCCCGCGCCGATGCCTCGCAGCTCCCGACCCCGGCCGGCAGCGACCAGTTCGGCGACCGACACCGCACTGTGGCGAACGGTCTCGGCAGCACGCCGGTAGGCGCGAATCGTGTACGGATTGGCGTCGCCCAGCTCCAGCACCGCCGCGAAGGCGTCAAGCCGGTCGGCAACCTCGGCGTTGTCCACTACGTAGTGACAGCGTCGCGCAGTGAACGCCGGTGATCCGGATCTGGGCGCGCGGGCTGGCGTTTGGTGACGTGGTTCGGGATCCGAAAAGGCTACTGATCGACCGTGTGACGTTCGTGTGACGCCTGCCGCCTACGGTCGGTTCCGTCGATCCAACCGGTGGGGCGCGATCCCCGAGAAGAGAGGTCATGATGAGCGCTATCCGAGAAGCGTCGCTCGGCTACCGTCCGGTAGCGAGGCTGGCTGTGTCGGTAGGTGCCTGGCGCCCGCCCGCGGCGATCACGCTCGTCGCAGCACTGGTGGCCTTCGCAACCGCCGGCTCGATCGGCCTCCTCTCGGGCATCGGGCGAGAGAGCGTCGCACTGCAGACGGCGCCGATGCGCGCCGGTCTCGACGGGTTGCCGCTAACCGCACGCGCCGCCGTGGCGGCAACGCTTGGTCGCGGCAACCGCGCCTACTGGGTCGACGGTTTCCGCGCCGGCAACCCTGCGCAGCGGATGAGCATGCGCTTCTCCTCAGCCGGCGTCAGCCTCACCAGCGGAAGCGGGACGCTCGGCCTGTCGCTGGTCGGCTTCGGTCGCTCGGGTGCGGTCTCGCCGGTGCTGCCGGTCAACCCGACGGTCAGCGCCAATCGCGTCGTCTATGCGCGCGGCGCTCTGCGGGAGTGGTATGTGAACAGCCCGCTGGGGCTCGAACAGGGCTTCGACGTGACACGGGCGCCTGCCGGCGACGCCGGGTCGCTGGTGTTCGTCGTTTCGCTCCGCGGCGACATGCGCGCGCGCCTGAGCGGTGGCGCCGTCGAGCTCTCAGGCAGCGACGCATCGCTGCGTTACGGCAATCTGGCGGCCGTCGACGCAAGCGGACGTCGACTACCGGTGTCGATCGCGACGCATGGTGGACGGATCGTGCTGTCGATCGATGCCCGTGGCGCGCGCTATCCGGTGACGGTCGACCCGCTGATTGCACCATCCCGACTGAGCCCCCATGTGTCCGGGTCGTGCAGCTCGGCATCGCGGCCGATCTGCCAGCAGCTGGCCGAACTGACGGCACAGGGTGGCGTCGCCAACGCGGTGTTCGGGTACTCGATCGCGGTGTCCGGCAACACACTGGTGGTCGGCGCCTCTGGCCAGACCGTCGGGTCGAACACCACCCAAGGCGCTGTCTATGTCTACCAGGAGCCGGCATCTGGATGGTCGACGACTTCGACGCCGACCGCAGTGTTGACCGCCTCGGACGGCGCCAGCGGCGACCAGCTCGGCACCGCGGTCGCAATCGACGGCAACACGATCGTCGCGAGCGCGAACGGCAAGACCGTCAACGGCCACGACGCACAGGGCGCCGTCTACGTGTTCACGAAGCCGCCACGCGGATGGGCGACGACGAGCACGTATGCCGCCGAGCTGACAGCCTCTGCGGGCCTCGCCGACGACAACCTGGGTTCCTACGGCGCGTTGGCGATCTCCGGCGACACGGTCGTGGCCGGCTCGTACAACAGCACTGGGCCGCACGGAGCTGCGTACCTGTGGGTCGAACCCGGCAGCGGCTGGGCGACGACTTCGAGCCCGAACGCGACGCTGACCGTGCCGAGTGGCTACACGGGTTTCGGCGGCAGCCAGATCGCGATCTCGAACAACACGATCGTGGTTGGATCGACGGGCGCAAGCGCCAGCGGCGGTGCCGCCTATGTATACGTCGAGCCGGGCAAAGGCTGGGCGACGACGTCGACCCCGACCGCCACGTTGACGGCGTCCGACGCCTCCGCGTCGGACGGTTTCAACGACTTCGGGCAGTCGGTGGCGATCTCCGGCAACACGATCGCGGTCGGCTCGCCTGGGTCCCAGAGCATCTTCGTCGATGCCGTGTACGTGTACGTGGAGCCGGCCGGCGGCTGGCACAACGCCACCGAGACGGCAAAGCTGAAGACCGACGAAGGTGGCTACAACGGAGATCTCGGTGGGACCTCCGTCGCGATCTCCGGCGACACGATCGCGACCGGCGCAACCTCGGAAATCACGCTCCCGAGTGTGAACGTCACCGGCGCGGTCTGGGTATTCGACGAGCCGGCCTCGGGGTGGGCCGACACATCCTCGCCCAACTATGAACTGGTCGCCGGCGACGGCGGCAATCAGGATTCGCTCGGCACCTCGGTCGCGATCTCCGGATCAACCGTCTTCGGTGGCGCTCCCTCGCACAAGGTGGGATCGAACCAGCAGCAGGGCGCGGCTTACGTATGGACCCCTTCGTCCAGCGGCAGCGGCAGTGGCGGCAGTGGAGGCAACGGCGGCGGTGGTGGCGCTGGCGGTGGCGGCACCACCGGCTCGGCCTCCGTCGGCAACGTGACCGTCACCGGCACGAGCGCCGGCGCGTCGGTCAGCTGCCGGGGCGCGAGCGCCGCCATTTGCGCGGTGAGGCTGGCGATGTCGGTAACCGAGACCCTCAAGGGCAGCAAGGTGATCGCTGTCAGCGCCCGTGCCAAGACGAGCAAGAAGGCGGTGACCGTCGGCACGGCCTCCGTCACCCTCAAGGGTGGAAAGAGCGAGCTCGTCCAGGTTGCGCTCAACGCCGCCGGCAAGCGCCTGCTCAGCCAGCACCACCGACTCAGCGTCAAACTCGTCGTGACCAGCGGCAGCTCGAAGCTGCTGACGAAGACAATCACGTTCGTGGCGCACCGCCAGAAGCGCTGAGGGCTGCTGCCCGCTGTCAGGCCGAGCGGGGCACGTTCAGCAGGGGCTGACCTCGATCTTGTCGGTCGCGCCGCTCTGGTGGCTGTGGCTGGGTGAGCTTCTGGGTCAACGCCGAGCCCAGTGCCAGCAGGTTGTAGCTGACGTGGAGTACGAACACCGCGATCAGGCCGTAGGTCATGTAGACCTCGACGAACACGAGGCCGACGACCGTCAGGTAGATCGCCATGCGAACGCTGACCAGCGAGATCAGATGCAGGAAACCGAACACCAGTCCGCCGATCAGGAAGCCTCGAAGCCAGGTGACAGTGCCGTAGCGGAAGATGTACTCCTCCAGGAACGCGAGCAGCGGGATGCAGAAGGCCAGGAGCGCCGAGTACGGGAGCCAGAGGCGCGACTCGACCGGCATCAGGGCCACGTTGGCTCGCATGTGGAACGGCGACCACTCCAGCCAGCGAACATCCAGCGCCTTGACCTTCTCATTGAAGTAGATGCCGAACGCGAGCAGCCCCGGGGCCAGCGCGATCTCGAACAGATACCGGCCACTCGCGACCGCGAGCGCGAAATCCACCGCCACCGTTCGCGTCGCGACCAGCACGGACACGACGATGAGCTGGCCCATCAGGGCCGCCATGATCCACCGGCGCCTGATCCGGCCCGCAGATCCTTGGATGCGAATGCGATTGCTGCAGTGACCCCGTAAGGGAGACATTGGCGACCCCGAGATGGTCGATCCTGTCGAAAAGGGTGTTTCTGACGCTACTCAGTTCTACCCGCTTTTCCGGTCGCGTAATCGCTATCCCCGGTGAAGACGGCGTTATCGCCAGGTGCAGCCGGCGTTAGCGCCAGGCGAACACGGGCTCCTCGATCCCGTCGACCCGCTCCCCGGCTCGACCGCGCAGCGCCACCTCTCTGAACTGGAGCAGGATCGCGCCCGTTGGCGCGTGAATCAGGTTGTTGCCGACGGGCAGCTGCAGCACCGGCCGCGGGCTTTCGGGAATCGTGATCAGGCGCGGAACGCAATCACGCAGAACGTGCAGGCCGATCCGATAGACAGCGCTCACCTCAGCCGGATCGGGGGCGAGCACGGGCGCACCGGCGCACCAGACGACGACCGGCGACATCACCCATCCCGACCGAGTCCCGTAGTCGTCGAGCCAACCGACGACGCTCGTCGAATTCAGGCCGATGCCGAGCTCCTCATCGAGCTCACGTAACGCCCCGTCAAGGACCGCTTCGCCGCGCTCCAGCCTGCCTCCCGGTAGCGCCCACTGTCCGGCGTGCCGGTTCATGCGAGATGGACGCAGGCAGAGCAGCAGCGCAGCGCCGCCGGCCACGCCCGCCATGCTCCCGTCCAGAGGCCGGCCGGAAGCGTCAACGGGGTCCGGAACGTCGGTCATGTCGGCCACTTCAGCTGCGAGCGGGTCGCCGAGATCGCCGACGACGTCGCTGTCGACGATCACAAGCGCGACGGCGGCGTGCCTGCGGCCGCCGAGCTCCAGCACCCGGCGCTGATGCGCAGCCAGGTTGGAACGCATCCGCTCACGCAGCGCGTCATCGAACTCGATCATCAACCGATTATCTCCCGGAACGCCACGTGGGCTGTGCTCAGCCGAGGCCGTTGATCCGGGCGGTTCCGCCTACGATCAGGTGTCTGAGCGCGCGAATCAATTCGCGACGGGGCGATCTGCGCGCTCGAACATGAGATTCGTGTCCGAGCGCTCGGATTATGCCTGCGCCGACTGGTTTGCGCGCTCGAACAGCTCGTTCCTCGCTGCACCCTCCAGCCAGTACGCTCCGCGGTCCGCGCTCCGCGCTCCGCGCCCTGCACCCTGTCGCCGGTCAGCTTCCGTGATGCTCAATCCTGGTCACCGACGACGCCGAGGCTCATCAGATTCGTGCGTCAGAGGGGAGGTGGGTGATCCGGCGGCGGTCCGATCGCCGGAAGCAGCTCCGCGATGCTCTCGGCGATCGCGACGCACAGATCGTCCGCGAACCTTCTGCAGATCACCTGGATGCCGACCGGGAGCCCGCCGCGATCGAGGCCCGCGGGCAGGGTGACCGCGGGTGCGCCCGTGAGGTTCGCGATCACCGTGAGGTTGTACGGGTCGGGGTCCATGTCGACGTCGACGAGCTCGCCGTCGATCTCGATCGGCCCGCGCGGATCCGCGTCGAACGGCCGCATCGCCGTCGTCGGCGTCAGCAGGGCGTCGTACTCGTCGAAGAAGGCCTCCACCCGCCGGGTGTACTCCGCTCGCCGCAGCTGCGCATTGAAGTACTCCCGCGCGCTCACCTCGGAGCCTCTGCGAACGATCTCCGCAAGCGCCGGCGAAAGCAGATGCTCGCGCCCGACGATCATCGGAGCCATCTCGGTGAACAGAATCGGCATCGAGATCGCGCCGAGATCCCCCACCTCCGGACTCGCCTGATCAAGCTTCCACCCGTCCCGCTCAAGCACGGCGATCGCCGCGTGGAACCGCTCGGCGACGAGTCGGTCGACCGGATGCTCGCCGAGCGTCAGGCTCCACGCGACCTGACGACTCCTCGCCGGCCGCTCCGCGTTCGCAACCGCCCCCCTGCGCCACTCGATCGGTGCGCTCAGATTGTCTGCCGGGTCGGGACCCGCGATCACGTCGAGGCAGAGGCGCGCATCGGCGACCGACCTGGTCAAGGGGCCGACTACGTTGAGGGACCGCATCTCCTCGAACGCGGGCGAGCGGGCAACGAGCCCGTGGGTCGGCTTGAGCCCGACGATCCCGCAGTGCGAGGCGGGGATCCTGATCGAGCCGCCGGCATCGGTGCCGAGCGCGAGCGGGACCATTCCCGAAGCGACGGCCGCCCCCGACCCCCCGCTGGAGCCTCCCGGCGTCAGGCGCACGTCCCACGGGTTGCGTGTCACCCCGTACAGCTCGGTCGCGGTGTAGCCGCTCCACAGCAGCTCGGAGTTCGTCGTCTTCGCGACGATGATCGCCCCAGCGCTGCGGAGCCTCCGGACCGCAGCAGCGTCCTCCGCGGGTCTGAAGTCCGCCAGCGCGCGGCTCCCCAAAGTGGCCGGCTCGCCGCTGACCCAGATCGCATCCTTGATCGCGACCGGCACCCCGTGAAGCGGACCGACGGGCTGACCGTCTCCGATCGCGCGCTCGGCCTCCCGGGCGTGCGATCGTGCAGCGTCTGCGAGAACGACCGTACACGCGTTCAGTACACCGTCCAGCTGCTCGATCCGTGCGAGCGACGCATCGACAACCTCAACGGCGGAGACCTCACGTGACCGGATCAGGCCCGCGAGCTCCCGGGCGTCGAGGGCGTGAAGATGCTCGTCCACGGTGGTGTGGTGAAATTCCGCTGCCGCCGCGATCCACACCAAGTGAAACGCACGGGCACCGAACCCGAAGCCTAACGGCCGCAGTCCTCCGCCGCACCGGAAACATGTCGAGCGCGCGATTCACACTCACCCCCTTCCAGGTGGCGGTCCTCGAGCACGTCGTCGGCGGTCCGGTCACGGCTGAGTCGCTCGAGGCGCTCCTCGCCGACGCCGTGCAGTTCGACTCGTCCCGGGAACCCGAATCCCGCTGGGCCGCTCCGAGACCACCGGCGCGGCGCGTCACACCGAGCCGGTCGGACGCTCTGATCGACGCCGTGATCGCACCGGCGAGCGGCTTTGCGACGGAGCTCGCGCAGGGGGACACGATCCGAATCGAGCAGATCGCCGACGGGCAGGGGGTCGACCTCTCCGTGCACGAGCTCACGGGACGGCAGCGCCGTCTTAGCGCCGGGCGAACGCGAGCGATGCATGGAATGCGCCCGACCGTCGGTGCGACGCTCTTCTCGACGCCACCCGAGGTGCCGCTGTTGACGATCGTCGCCGACACCGCGCCGAGCCACGACCTGTCGTTCCCCGCCTGCACCCCACTCGAATACGAGCAGCTGACCGGCCTCACCGGCCACCGAAGCTGCAGCGAGCTTCACGCAGAGCTCGCAGCAATGTGGTCGCTCCCACCGGCCGGCGGCGACGACGTGCTGAATCTGTGGCTGCCGACCGCTGTCGACCCCACCGGGATGCTGCGCTGGTGGCCAACCTGGTGTCGTCGCGGCGACCGGATCGACTTCCTGGCGCAGCGTGACGTGCTCGTGATCCTCAGCACCTGCCCCGACGATCTGTTCGGCAGCTCGCAATACGATCCGAGCCCGGTGCGCGTGATCGTGCGCGGGCGTGACCGGGCGCGGTCAGGCACCAGACGTGAGGCCACGCTGCCAGGCCTGCCTGATCAGCGCCACGAGGTCGAGGTCAGGCTCTCACCGATCGTCGGTCGCCACATCGACAGCGTTCTCGCCGGCGGCTGGCTCGGCTACACCCCGGGCGCGGTCGCCAGGGCACTGGTCTTCCGTCACTACGAAGCGCTCGGAGGACATCGTCACCACGGCTCGACTTCGCACTAGCGCCGGTTCACTGCAGGCCGGCGTCGTCCTCAGTTGTCGGCGCCGCACCGGAGGTCGTGCCGCGATCGAGGATGCCGGGGTCCGCGGCCAGCAGCCAGATCGCCTCGAACGGCCAGCGGAACATGCAGTCGGCACCGACACTGAGGCTTACATGCGCCTGGGGCATGCTGACCGCCAGCTGCCCACCCTGGTCGGTGTGGGCGACGCACGAGACGTGGTGGCCGAGATAGGCGATGTCGGTCAGCCGGGCCGAAATCCCCGCCTCGCCCGGCTGCGGCGGGCCGGTTGAGATCGCCTCCGGGCGAACGACCGCTCGAACGTCGTCACCCGGTCGGAGACCTTCGACGCCATTGGCCTGCACGCGGCCGACGCCGATCACCTCGGCGTCGTAGCGACCATCGCCCAGAACCGCGACGATCGTCGCCTGCAGCCGGTTGGCGGCACCGACGAAGTCGGCGACGAACTCTGTCCGCGGCCGCTCGTACACATCCCGCGGGGTGCCGAGCTGCTCGATCCGTCCGTCACGCATGATCGCCACCCGGTCGGACATGAAGAACGCCTCCTCCTGGTCATGGGTGACGTAGACGAACGTGATCCCGACCTCGTGCTGGATGCGCTTGAGCTGGAGCTGGAGCGCCTTGCGGAGCTTGAGGTCCAGCGCTCCGAGCGGCTCGTCGAGCAGCAGGACCTCGGGGTCGAGGATCAGCGAACGGGCCAGCGCCACGCGCTGCTGCTGGCCACCGCTGAGCTGTGAGGGGCGGTAACGCTCACGCCCCCGCAAGCCGACGATCTCAAGCATCTCGGCAACTCGCCGGGAGATCTCCGGCTTCGGGGCTCGGCGCTCTCGCAACCCGAAGGCGACATTCTCGAACACGGTCAGGTGCGGGAACAGTGCGTACTGTTGAAAGACGGTGTTGACCGGCCGCTTGTGGGCCCGCACGTCGGTCACGTCGCGTCCGTGCACCTCGATCCGGCCCTCGCTCGGTTCCACGAGACCCGCGATCATCCGCAGCGTCGTCGTCTTGCCGCACCCACTCGGGCCGATCAGCGAGAAGAACTCGCCATCGCCGATCTCGAGGTCGATGCCGTCGACCGCGACGACCTCGTCGTAGCGGCGACGCAGGCCGATCAGCCTGACGGCCGGTGAACCCGGGGCGGCGTCGCCGACCGGTTCGGCGGCCGCGGCCACCGTTTTCGAGGTCTCGCTCACTGCGCAGCACGTCTTCCGATCGCGAGGAACTGACCGGCTCCGGTTGGCCGCAGAACGGTGATCAGCCCGGCGGTCGAGAACGTCACGAGCGTGATCAGCATCAGCCCGGTTCCGATCGCGTTGACCTCCGGGGTGACATGCAGGTGGATCATGCCAAGGATCAGCACGGAGACCGGCTGGGCGTTGTTACCTCCGAGGAACTGCGAGCAGATCACATCGTCGAACGAGAAGCTGACGATCAGGAGTCCGGCGACGATCACTGCCGGCAACAGGAGCGGCATCGTCACCCGCCGGAACACGCGCCAGCGGTTGGCCCCGAGATCGGCGGCAGCCTCTTCGAGCGTCGAGTTGAGCGCGGCCAGGCGCGCCTGGATGATCACCGTGGCATACGCGGAGTTGAAGACGACATGGCCGAAGACGATCGCGCCGACACCGAACGGGATGTGCAGCTTGCCGAACAGCACCAGCAACCCGAGCGCGAAGACGACCTCCGGCAGCACGATCCGTGAGTAGGTGAGCGCATCGAACAGACGCCGTGATCGGTGCGACGCCCGCCGGGCCCACAGCGATCCGGTGACGGCGATGAACAACGAGATCACCGTCGAGAGCGCGGCGACCTTGATGCTGGTGAGCACGTCCTGGCGCACCGTCGGGTCATTGAATGCCTGGACGTACCATTCGGTGGTGAACCCCTTCCAGCGGATCAGGAGCGGGTCCTTGTTGACCGAATAGACGATCACGGTGACGATCGGCGCGTAGAGACAGATCATCACGATCGTCGTGAAGACGCTCGTCGGTCGCGGTAGACGGAGCTTCATGCGATCCGCTGTTCCGCCTTGTAGCTGCGGGAGCGCAGCAACATCAGGACGCCCAGCAGCACGAATGTCAGGGCCATCGACATCGCCGCGCCGAACGGGTAGGCGCCGAGATCCAGGAACTGGTCAGAGACGACGTTGCCGAACATCAGCGTCTTGCCACCACCGAGGATCTGGGGGATCACGTACTCGCCGGTGGCCGGGATCGCGACCAGGATGCACCCCGCGATGATCCCCGGCACCGCCATCGGCAGCGTCACGCGGCGGAACCTCCTGAACGGCGTCGCGCCGAGATCGCTCGCGGCCTCCAGCAGCGCCGGGTCGATCCGCTCCAGCGAGACGAACAGCGGCAGGATCATCAACGGCAGGTAGGAGTAGACGATGCCGATCCCGACGCCGATCGGCGTGAACAGGAGATGCACGTACCCGTGCACGAGGCCGAGAGCGTGGAGCAGTTGGTAGAGCGGACCGTTGAAGTTGATCAGGTTGTAGATCCCGTAGGTGCGTACGACAAAGCTCGTCCAGAACGGGATCATCACCATCAGCAACAGGATCGCCTGGCTGCGCCGCTTCGCGCGAGCGATCGTGAAGGCGACGGGAAAGCCGATCAGCAGGCAGGCGATCGTCGCGAAGAACGACAGCTCGAATGAGCGCAGGATCGTCTGGATGTAGAGCCCCTGGAAGATCCCGGTGTAGTTGGAGAGGGTCCAGCCGAACTGCACCTGGAAGGTGAGCAGGTTCTGGGTCCCGAACGAGTAGAGGACGAGCAGCGCGAGCGGGGCGACGAAGAACAGCAGCGACCATCCGACGCTCGGGACCACGAGCAGGTGGTGCGACATTCGTGCCAGCCGCGCGCCCCGCCGGCGGCGTTGCTGTCCGGAACGCGACGTCACCGCGGAACCGCTACCGACTTCCGCAGGCACGTGATTTGGTCAGGCTGCCAGGAACTGTTCCCAGAGCTTGCCGCGGTAGGCGGTCTGCTCGGGACCAAGGTACTTTTCGAACTCGACCGTCGCCAGCGTGGCGGGGTCGTAGTGGAGGCTGGGGTTGTCGACGATCGACTTGTTGATGTAGGGCTCCGCCGACTTCTCCACATAGGCGGCCCCGTTCGCATTGATGAACGACGCGTAGTTCTTCGGTTCGAGATGGAAGTTCATCAGCTCCCACACGGTGGGCAGGAGTTTTGAGCCCTTGAGCGCGCACCAGCCTTCAAGGTACGCCGACATGCCCTCTGCAGGCGGCACCCAGACGATGTTCTTGTTCTGCTCCTGTGCCGCCGCGATGTCGTAGTCGTAGTCGATCGCGATCACGGCGGTGCCCTCGATCAGCGGCTTGGAGTAGTCGGTCTCCAGGATCGCCTGCAGGTGCGGCTTGAGTCCCAGCAGCGCGTTCTGCATCGCCTGGAGCTGGGACATGTTCGTCGTGTTGACCGAGTACCCGAGGTACTTGAGCGCCGACCCCTGAACGTCGGAGTCGTATTTGATCATCGTGATCTTGCCGGAGTACTTCTGGGCGAGCGTCGTCCACAGCTCCTTCCAGGTGGTCGGACGCTCGGGAATCAGGTCCTTCCGGTAGCCGTAACCGGTCTTTCCGAAATCGGTCGGGATGCCGTAGGGAAGGCTGTCACGGAATGTGGCCCCGACGAGCGACAGGTTCGGGATCGCAGCGGTGTCGAGCGGTTCCAGCACGCCGGCGGCGTGCATCTGCGAGGACACCGGCACGCCGGCGAGCGTCAGGTCGAAGGCGCCGGGATTCGTCGCGATCTGGGCGATCTGAGCAGCTGCGCCGGTGGTGCCGCTGACAGCCGTCTTGATCGTGATGCCGGGGTGCAGCTTCTCGAAGTCGGCGAACTCGTGTGGCCCGTACCAGCCCGGGTAGGTGAGCAGCGTCACCGTCCCGGTCTGAGCCGCGGCGGCCGACGACGAGGAGCTGGATCCCCCGACCGTCGATGCGGCCGACGACGAGGAGCTGGAGCTGCCGCACGCCTCCAGCAGAGCCGCCATGCTGCTCGCCGCCAGTAGGCCACCCGCCCCCTTGGCAATCGCCGACCGGCGCGTCAGACGGCGTCCGGTCACGTCATCCATTGCGCTCACGTGCTCCCTCCAGTTGCCAGATGGCCAACAGTCGTGGCGATTTCTACCACGCTCCGCTTCGCCCTTCAAGCGCCCGCCCGAGGCTTAACTGAAAACACAGGCAAGCGCTCCAATCGGCTCCGATCGGCCCGAATCGGCTCCGATCGGCCCGAATCGGCCCGAATCGGCCCGAATCAGCTCGAATCGGCTTCAGGCAAACTCGCCGGTCAGCTCGAGCACGGTCGGCCGGTCGGTCACAAACGCATCGGCGAGCGCGTCCGCGAGCTGGTCCGGCGCGGTGATCGGCGCGAACGCGCAACCGAACCCCCGCGCGATCCCCGCGATGTCGTGGTGGGCGTCGGTGCCGAGCCTCCCCATGCCGGCGTGGTCCATCGCATCGCGGATCTCACCGTATCCGTCGTTGTTGTAGACGAGCACCGGCACCGGCAGCCCGAGCGAGGCAGCGGTCGCGAGCTCCTGGACGGTGAACATGAACCCGCCGTCTCCGGCGATCGCGAGGACGGGCCGCTCGGGCGCCGCCAGCTTCGCGCCGATCGCCATCGGCAGCGCACAGCCGAGGCAGCCGTATCCGATCGGCATCATCCAGGACCTGGGTCGCTCGATCGGTAGCAGGTGATTGGCCGCGTACACCGGCTGGGTCGAGTCGCCGGCGACGATCCGGTCCGCGGGGAGGGCGGCGTCGAGCGCGCGGATCAGCTCCCCGAAACGCGCGACCTCGTGTGGCGGATCGAGCCGTGAGCGCGCGTCCGCCACGCGCTCGGCGACGGCCCCGCGACGGGCCGCCGGGTCGAGCCCGGTCCGGGCCAGCACCTCACCGACCTGCGCGGTGAGCACCGACAGCGTGCCCGCCGCGTCCCCGTGCAGAGCGACGCGCGGCTGCCACCGGCGGTGCAACTGCTCGTCGTCGATATCGATGCGGACGAGACCCTGCGGATGCAGAGGCTCGTCCAGGCCCCACAGGTCGAGGTTTGAGAGCTCGGCGCCGACGAGCAGCGTCGCGTCTGCCTCCCGCAGCAGGTCGGAGATCGGCGGGAAGCTGAGCGCCGAGCCGAGACAGAGTTCGTGCGCGTCGGGCACCGTCCCGCGGGCGTTGATCGTCAACCCGACCGGCGCCGCGAGGAGCTCCGCAAGCGCGGTCGCCTCGGGCCCGGCGTCGCGGGCGCCCCCGCCGAGGATGATCAGGGGGCGGCGGGCAGCCCCGAGCAGCTCGGCGGCGCGGGCGATCTCGCCCGCCGCCGGCATCGGCCGGGGTCGCGCGGGACGAATTGCAGCTGCACCAGCATCGGAGCGCATCCGCAGAAGATCGACGGGAACCCCGATGTGGACGGGCCTCGGCCGGCTTGATGAGAAGACATCGCCGGCGAGTGCGAACACCTCGGGCAGCTCCGCCGGATCACGCACGGTGTGACTGAACGCGGTGACCCGGGACATCAGGCCCTGCTGATCGGGCAGGTCATGGATCTCGCCGTAGCCGTGCTCGTGTTCGGCGACCGCGCCGGAGACGACCAGCATCGGGATCGAGTCCCGATACGCCTGCGCGATCGGTGTGATCGCGTTGGTCAGCCCGGGGCCACTGATCAGAATGCACACGCCCGGCCGGCCGGTCACCCTCGCCCAGCCGTCCGCCATGAACGCCGCGCCCTGCTCATGGCACGGGGCCACGTGGCGCAGCCGCGATCCGGATAGCCCCCGGTAGATCTCCAGCGTGTGTACGCCCGGGATTCCAAACACCGTTTCGGCGCCGCTCTGCTCAAGCAGGGCGACGACAGCCTCACCGCACGATGGCATTCATGCACTCTCCGTTGCCGTATTGCCAAGGCCTATCATAAGCGCGTGCGAACGGGAGCTCAGCCGAAGATGCGCGACAGCTTCGAGCAGCTCACGCCGTACCAGCCGCCGGACGCGACGATCCTCGACGCCGTCCGGCTCGATGCGAACGAGGCGCCGGACGGCCCCCTGCCCGCCGCTCGGGAGGCTCTCGCCGATCACGTCACCGACGTCAACCGCTATCCCCAGCGCGACGGCGAGCTGATCGACCGTCTGGCGCAGCGCCACGGCATCGCCGCCGAGAACGTCGCGCTCGGCAACGGCATCGACGGGATCATCGGCTACCTGTCCGATGCCTACCTCGACCCCGGTGACGAGGTCGTCACGGCGTGGCCTTCGTTCCCCACGTACGTGACCGAGGCACACAAGCGTGGGGCGACGGTCAGACTCGCACCTCTGCGCGACGGAGCCGTTGACGCCGAGCAGATCCTGGCGCGGATCGGCCCGCGCACCAAGCTGATCTGGGTCTGCACGCCCAACAACCCGACTGGCGCCCCGGTCACGCGTGCCGCGCTGACGCGGCTGCTCGACGCGGTACCGGAAGATGTGCTCGTCGTCGTCGACGAGGCGTACTTCGAGTACGGCAGCGGACCGGATCAGGTCGACGCGATCGCCGAGTTCGCGCTCGGCCGGCCGAACGTCGCGGCGACGAGGACCTTCTCGAAGATCTATGGCCTGGCCTCGTTGCGTGTCGGGTACCTCGTCGGACCGACGCCGGTGACGGCCGCCGCCGGCCGGGCGAGGCGCTACTACGACGTCGTCGAGCTCGGCAACATCGCTGCGCTGGCCGGCCTCGACGACGACGGTGACCGCGAAGTCGAGCGGCGCCGCCTCGAGAACCAGCGAACCCGGCAACGGCTCAGCGCCGGTCTGCACGCGCTCGGGCTCGACGCCGCTCGCCTCCGAGACGAACTTCCTGGCGGTGAACGTCCGTGACGCCGACGCGGTCGCCGCCCGGCTGCTCGCGCTCGGGGTCGCGACCCGCTCGCTGTCGGGCCTCGGCGCACCGGAGCTGCTGCGGATCACGGTCGGCGCGCCCCGCGAAATCGACACCCTGCTCGACCTCCTCCCTGGGGCGCTCCCGGAGAGCGTCCCGCGGAGCTAATCGCCGGCCGAAACCGGCGGCGTCCCCAGTTGGTGCGAGAGGTCGCCGGAGACCGCGAGCAGCTCACGAGACGCCTCGCCGACGCGGTCGATGAACCGAAACCGCGGTGCCGAAACGTTGAGCGACGCGACGATCGCCCCGCCGGCGTCGCGCACCGGCACGCCGACGCCGATCAGGTCGGGCTCGAACTCCTGGTCCACGACCGCGAACCCCTGGGCCCGCGCGTCGGCCACCCGGCCGGCGAGCTCGTCGAGCGAGCGCACCGCCAACGGGCCGCGCGCGACGAGCTCGACGCCGGCGAACCGGCGCTCGATGTCCTCCGCGGTCGAGTCGATCAGCAGCGCGCGTCCCGCCGACGTGCAGTACGCGGGCGTGACCCTGCCTGCCCAGCCGACGGCCTCGACAACGCGCCCCGGTGACTCCGAGAGCACCGTCAGCACCTCGACACCCTGCAGCACCGACAGGTGTACCCGCTCGGCCAGGAGCACCGCGAGCCGGCGCATGTGAGGCGTCGCCGCATCGAGCAACCGACGCTCGCCGGCGAGCTCCGCGAGCGCGAACAGCCGCCAACCGAGGCGGTAGGTGGAGTCGGCGTTCCGCTCGACCAGGCCGTACTCGCTGAGCGCCTTCAGCGCGCGGGAGACCTGGCTCTTCTCACGCTCAAGCAGCTCGGAGATCCGCGTCACACCGAGACCACCCGCGGCGACCGATTCCGCATTGCCTAGCGACAGCAGGACCTCGACTCCGCGGCGGATGCTGGTCTCACGCTCGCCGGCGGTTCGCGCCGGCGCCGCCGGGCGAGCCGGCTGGCGACGATTCGGGGCGGGCGACTGTGCTTTCGGGTCGCGGCCTGTTGGCGTCATGCCAACAGCCTAAACCTCAGATCACCCGGCTTGGAGGTTCCTCACCGCGCAGCAACACTGCCCTGAGCGTGTCGATCGCCTCCTCCAGGTACGCCCGCTCGGCCTGTGGCGAGCTCCACGCCACGTGCGGGGTCAGCAGCAGACCGGGCGTTGCGACGCGGGCATCGCCGTCGCCGGGCGGCTCCTGCGGCCACACGTCCAATGCGGCTGCGCCGAGCCTGCCGGACCGTAGCGCGGCGAGCATCGCGTCGAGGTCGACGAGCGATGCCCGCGCCATGTTGACGAGCACCGCCCCCGGTTTGATCGAGGCGATCTCGGCGGCACCGAGCAGCGGTGGCGCGCCCGGCCTGCCCGGGACGTGCAGTGACACCGCGTCCGAGGTTCGTAGCAGCTCGCTCAGCGTGAGCATCTGAACGCCGGGCGGTGGATCGGCCCATGGATCGTGCGCGACGACCTCGATCCCGAGCACCAGCGCCCGCCGCGCGAGCGCGCGGCCGATCCGTCCCACACCGACGACGCCAAGCCGCTGACGGTCGAACCGGCGCAGAATCGTCGCCGGCTCCCACTCCCCACCGCGCACACCGAGACCGAGGCTCCACAGCTCCCGCCAACCGCCGAGCACGCACGCGAGCGCGTGGTCGGCGACCTCCTCGGTGCAGTAGCGCGGGGTGTTGCAGACGACCAGCCCGCGGCGGCGCAGGGCGTCGAGGTCAAGGTGATCGGTGCCGACCGAGCACGTCAGCACGACGCGGAGGTTGGGGAACGGCTCGACCTCCGCATCGGTCACCGGATCGATTCCGGTGACGATCGCGATCACCACCCCGCGGCGGTCCGCTTCCACGGTCTCGCGGCAGTCGAGCTCCGGACCGAGCGCCGCGCGGAACGGGCCGACCTCGAAACCCCGATCGATGAACAGGACGATCGGTGCGGCTGCCGGCGAGGACCGCTCGGCGCTCACCGGTCCGGCACGGAGAGCTCCGCGAGGATCGCGCCGATGCAGCTGTTGACGACGTCCGGGCGGTGCCCGAAGGCGGAGCCGTGCCCGAGGCCCTCGAGCAGATGGAAGTGGCCGTCGGCGGCGAGCTCGGCCACCTCGCGCACACGTTGCGGCGGGGTCTGCACGTCCTGCGAGAAGGCGACCGCGTGAATCGGCACGGTGATCCGCGGCAGCAGCTCCGATGAGTCGTAGTCAAGGCACGCCTGCCACTGGGCGGCCAGCATCTCACCGTCGCGATCGGAGAAGTCCGCTGCAACCTGCGAGGAGATCCGCTCCCAGAGCGCATCGTCACCGAGCACCTCGGCCGGGAAGTACTGCATCGCATAGTGCGCCGCGGCGAATGCGGGCGGCAGTGTCTGACCCGCGCGGCGAAAGGCGATCTCCGCCTCCTCCCACTCGCGGATGAAGCCGGTCTTCTTGACGCAGGTTCCCATCACGACCGCGCATCGCACGAGCTCCGGCCGGTCGTGCGCGAGCTGAACCGAGATCAGCGACCCCATCGACAGGCCGACGAGATCAACCGGCGGCGTGCAGACCTGCTCGATCAGCGAGGCAACGTCGAGCGCGTGCTCGGCGATGTCCCACGGCGGCGGCGTGCTGGAGCGGGTCGCGCCGACGCCGCGGGCGTCGTATGTGGTGCTCCGAAAGCGCTCGTCGAACGCCGGGGTCTGGAAACGCCGCCAGTTTGATCCGGGGTTGTCCCCCGCAGCCAGCCAGACGATGTCCGGACCGGTGCCACTCTGCTCATAGAAGAGCGTGACGTCGTCGAGCGTGAGTTCAGGCAACGGCGCGGGCGAGGATCGACTGGGACATCAGTGTCAGCAGCCCGGCAGCATCAAGCTCGCCGAGATCACGTTCAGGCGTGGCGGTGGCGAGATCCGCCTCGACGAGGTCTCGCTCGAGGTCGACGAACCGCGCGAACTTGTCGGCGACGATCGCAACGAGGTTCGGGTCCTGAGGCTCTCCCGGTGCCTCCAGCGGGCCGGCGCTGAGCACCGAGCCGTCGGCCAGCTCGATCTCGACCGCGGTCAGACGCCGCGCCGGGAATGCCGCGTCGAGCTGCGGATCGATCTCGATCCGCACCCGCTCGAGCAGCGCGCCGGGCACCGGATCGTCGAAGTCGCCGAGGATGTCGGCGACCGTGAAGCGCCCGCGCGCGACCGCGCAGGCGACCGGCCACGTCAGGCTGTACTGCGCCTGCTCGGTGTTCGCCGGAACCCCCGAGGCGAGCCCGTCGGCCGCGCCGAACGTCCGCACCCGGATCACGGCCACGCTCTCCGGGGTGAGCGCCCCTGCGGCCCGGGCCTCGAGCGCCGCGGCGATCGCGCCCTGTGACCAGCGGCAGCACGGATACGCCTTGATGTAGAGCTCCTCGACCGCGAAGCGCTCGCCGAGGTCATCGAGCGGGCTGTCGAGGAACTGAGCCCGGGTGCTCGTGAAGCCCCGCATCGCCAGCAGCGCCGACTCGACGCCGAGCGCCGCGCCCCACGAGCATGCGTCCTTGGTCATCGCCGGATCGGCGCAGCAGCGCATGATCCGCGCGATCGGCGCGTGGTACTCGGCGAGCCCGATCGCGTCCAGTGTCCGCCCGGGATCGAGGTCGAGCAGCCGCGCCGCGCCGGCGGCCACACCGAGCGCACCCCACGCCCCCGACGCGTGATAGGCATCGTCGCGGCCATGGAGCTCGATTCCGGCCCGAATCGCAACCTCGTAGCCGACGAGCGTCGCCACGAGGAACTCCTCGTAGGAGGCGTCGATGTGTTGTGCGACCGCGAGCATCCCCGGAATCACCACCGCTCCGGGATGACCCTTGGTGAGACGATGCCCGTCGTCGAAGTCGAGCGCGTTGGCGAGCACCCCGTTCGCGAACGCGGCACCGACCGCCCCGACCCGGCTCGAGTCCAACAGGCTCGTCGCCTCCTGCCCCGAGTAGACGGCATGCGCGTGGTCAAGCGCGACCCTCGCCGTCGGCGCCGCTCGGCCGGCGACGCACACGGCGGCGAGGTCGGCGACGTGCAGGCCGAGCCGGCGCTGCACGCGTGGCGGGACATCGCTGAGGGCGAAACCGTGGATGAACGAGATCAGATGCTGGTCGTCGCCGGCGCGCAGCATCGGCCTAGATTACTTGACGGCCGAAGCCAGTTGCCGTAAAACCATCACCGGTTGGCAATACGTTGCCGTCCGAACTCAATTTCCGCAATCGACCAGTGATGACATCACATCGAAGGAGGCCGTCTCAGTGACCAGCGATCGCCCCAGGGGCCTGCTTGAACGGCTACAGGACGGCACCGTGATCTGCGCCGAGGGCTATCTGTTCGAGTTCGAGCGCCGCGGCTACCTCCAGGCGGGAGCATTCGTCCCCGAGATCGTGCTGGAGCACCCTGACCTGGTCGAGGGACTGCACCGCGAGTTCGTGCACGCGGGGTCCGATGTCGTCGAGGCGTTCACCTACTACGCGCACCGCGAGAAGATGCGGATCATCGGCAAGGAGCACCTGATCGAGCCGCTGCAGCGCAACGCACTCAGCATCGCCAAGAAGGTCGCCGGCGAGACCGGCAGCCTCGCCGCAGGCGACATCTGCAACACGAACGCGTTCTATCCGGACGAGGCATCCAAACGCGAGGTGCGCGGGATGTTCGAGGAGCAGGTCGGATGGATCGCCGAGGCCGGGATGGACTACGTCGTCGCGGAGACGTTCTCCTATGCAGAGGAGGCTCTGCTGGCGCTGGAGGTGATCAAGGACGCCGGCCTGACGGCGGTCGTGACGCTCGCGATCCACCGTGCTCCCGAGACGCGGGAGGGCTGGTCGCCGGCCGAAGCCTGCGCGCGGATCGCCGACGCCGGCGCCGATGTCGTCGGGCTCAACTGCATCCGCGGACCGCGGACGATGCTGCCGCTGATCGAGCAGATCCGCGCGGCCGTCGACGGCCATGTCGCCGCGCTGCCGGTGCCCTACCGCACGACCGAGGAGGAGCCGAGCTTCCAGTCGCTGACCGATCCCGGCTGCGACTGCATCCCCGGTGACGGGCGTCCGTTCCCGACGGCGCTCGACCCGTTCTACAACAACCGCTACGAGATCGCCGAGTTCGCACGCGACGCCCACGCGCTGGGCGTCAACTACCTCGGCGTCTGCTGTGGTGCGGCGCCGCACTTCATCCGCAGCATGGCAGAGGCGCTCGGTCGCGAGACGCCGGCCAGCCGTTACAGCCCTGACATGAGCCGTCACGCGTTCCTCGGAACCGACCCCAAGCTCCGTGAGCACAACCAGCAGTACGCTTCCGAGCTGTGATACGCGAGGTCCTCGACAGAGCTGACCGCGAACGGCTGCTTCGGATCAGCGAGCTGTCGCCGGCGATCCGGGACCGCGCCGCTGCGCTCGACGAGTCGGCGCAGTTTCCCGCCGAGACGTTCGCGGATCTCAGGTCAGCCGGCCTGACCGCGCTCACGGTTCCAGAGAAGTTCGGCGGCGAGGGCCTCTGGAGCGAGGGCCGCTATCGCCCGTTCTACGAGACGTTGGAGGCGCTCGCACGCGTCGACAGCGTCACCGCGCAGCTGCTCCAGGTGCACTCCCACGCGGTCGGGGTGGTGGCGGCGCTCGGGACCGAGGAGCAGCGGGCGCTGTTCATGCCGCCGGTGGTCGAGCATGGCTCGCTGATGGCGTCGGTCGGCAGCGAGGCGAACCCGACCGGCAAGCTGGCCGACATCTCGCGGACCGAGTTGGAGGAACGGCCGGGCGGCGGCTACCGGCTGACCTGTCAGAAATACTTCGCGTCGCTCGCTCCCGCGGCCGACGAGCTGATGATCTGGACCGCGGTGCCCGGCGACGGCCCCTATCAGGAGCGGAGCATCATCGCGCTGGTGCCGCGCGCCGCCCCCGAGGTGCAGCTGATCGACGAGTGGGATGTGATGGGGATGCGCGCGACGGTCAGCCACGGTGTGCGGGTCACCGGCTATGACCTCCCGCCGGAGCGCCTGATCGGCGAGCCGGGCGCGTGGACCCGCCGCGATCCGCGCACGTTCACGCTCGCCTTCGCAGCCAACCACATCGGCGCGGCAGGGGCTGCGTTCGAGTTCGCCACCGACTGGGTGCGTGAGCGGCCGGGGATGGGCGAGTCTGAGCTGATCCGGGTCGCGCTCGGAACGATGGCAAGTGACCTGTATGCCGCACGCTCCGGGCTGCTGGTCGCCGCGGAGAAGTGGGACGAGGGCCGCTACGACGACGCCGAGCTGGCGTCGCTGAAGGCGCTGCATCTCGGCAAGCAGGTCGCACTGGAGATCGTCAACAGGGCGTTCGACGTGTGCGGGGCCCGCGCCGCCTTCCGCCGGCACCCGCTCGAGCGCATCCTCCGCGACGTCCGCACCTTCTCGCTCCATTACCGTGACGATGAGTACATGGCGCAGGTCGGCCGGGCGACGCTCGAGGGCTCGTTCCGCAGCAAGGGCTATGCGGGAGCGTCGACGTTCCCGGCGCAGAGGGCCTGACGGCCGCGACGCTCAGTCGCCGCCCGCGGCGTCCCCACGCCAGCGGGCGGCGAGGTCGACGATCATCAGAGCCATCAGCGCCCCGCGCTCTGCGAGGCTCGCCACCTCGATCCGTTCCGCGCGTGAGCACGAGTCGTGGCAGATCGGGCCCAACCCGTCGAGGGTGGGTACCCCGAGCGCCGCCGCGAAGCTGGCGTCCGAGCCACCCCGTGAGCTGACCGCCTCAAGCGGGATGCCGAGCCCGCGCGCGCGACGCTCGGCGAGCTGCCAGAGCAGATCCGACGCAGCACGGGGAAACGCCGGACGGGTGATGCCGCCCTCAAGCTCGACGGTGACGCCGTCGCGGTCCTCGGCGGCGACGAGCTCGCGCAGATGCTCGAGCAGCCTGCCGGCCGACATCGCGTCGGGGGCCCGCAGATCGATCAGGATCTCCGCGTGGTCGGGCACGACCTGCCGTGCGATGCCGCCGCTGAACCGCCCGACGTTGACGAGCGTGCCGTGCTCGGGATCACTGAGCGCCTCGAGCGAGCCGACGAGACGGGCGAGTGCCGCGACGGCGCTCGCACCACGGTCCTCGTGGCCGGCGCAGTGAGCGGCCCGGCCGTGGGCGACTGCCCGCAGGGCACCGACGGCGCCGCGCTGCACGACGACCCCTCCGCCGGGCCAGCCGGCCTCGAGCCCGAGGCAGGCGCCGGCTCCGTGTGCCCGCTGCTCGATCCAGCCGCGACTGGCGACACTCCCGTGCTCCTCGTCCGGGGTGACGAGGAGCACGACCTCACCGACCCCGTCGATGCCATACCTGACCGCGGAACTGACCGCGTGGATCGCCATCACCACGCAGCCCTTCATGTCCCCCACCCCCGGTCCGCTCAGCATGCCGTCGCGCCTGGCCGGCGGCCACTGGGCCGCGGTCCCGGCGGGCCAGACCGTGTCAGCGTGCCCGAGGAGCAGCAGGCGCGGCCCGTCGCCGAGCCGGAGCGTCGCCTCGAGCCCGCCGTTGCCGGCCGCCGCGACCTCGAAGTTGTGGCGGGCAAGGATCTCCGCGAGCGCGTCGTTGACGCGAGCGACTCCCTGATCGTCGCCGGTGCCGCTGTCGATCACAGCAAGGGTCTCGGTCTCGACCAGCATCACCTCGGTCTGCTCGCGCAGCGCGTCGGTGAGAGACTGGGCGTTCAATGACCTTCTCGCTGATCGGCCGATGCGCGGTGTCCGGCCAGTTCGGGGCAGTGACGACGACGTCCGATCTGGCGGTCGGCGCGCGTGTGCCGTTCGCGCGGGCGGGGGTCGGCGTCGTTGTGACGCAGAGCCGCACAGATCCGCGGCTCGGGCCGGCATTGCTCGAGGCGCTCGCCGACGGTCTGTCGGCCGCCGCGGCGGTCGCCCGGGTGGCGGGCGCGCACCGCGATCGCGCCTGGCGGCAACTCGGCGCCCTCGACCCGTCGGGAGGGGGCGCCGCGCACACCGGCGAACGTGCGTGGCCGGTCGCCGGCGCCAGGCCGGGTCCTGACTGCCTCGCGCTCGGCAACATGCTGCGTGGCGAGGAGGTGCTGAGCGAGATCGTCACCGCCTTCGCGGAGGCTCCCGGCCGGCTCGCCGAGCGGCTGCTGACGGGGATCGCCGCCGGGCAACGCGCGGGAGGCGAGACCGGCGCCCTGCGCTCGGCCGCGCTGCTCGTCGTCGAGCGTGAGTCGTTCCCGCTCGTCGATCTGCGAATCGATGACGCCCCAGACCCACTCGACGCTCTGCAGCGGCTGTGGGAGCGCTACCGGCCGTGGGTGCGGGAGTTCACCCTGCGAGCACTCGACCCCGACGCCGCTCAAGGTGTCAGCTCGACCACGACGTAGCGTCCCTGCCGGCGAGCGGGGTAGCTCTCGACCCGCTCCTCCACACTCGCAGGGTAGGCGCGCACGCGCTGGTGCTCGGGGTCGAACCAGGAGCGCCCGGTCGCGATCTCGAACTCCCAGCCGTGCCATGGGCAGCGGATGATCGCGCCCGGCCGGCTGTAGTCGTATTCACCCGGCCGCGTCGAGCGCAGCGCCCCGAACAGGAAGCCGTCGCACAGCGGCCCACCCTGGTGGGGGCAGCGGTTGCGCAGCGCGTAGTAGTCGCCGTCGAGGTTGAAGACGCCGATCGAGCGGCCACCGACCTGCACGATCTTGCGCTCGCCGGGCGGGATCTCCTCGACCCTGGCGACGACGACGCTAGCCAAGGTCAGGTATCCCCCCGGCGCTCAGCCGGTAGCAGCGGTGAGCGTTGTCGTGGAGGATCGCGCGGCGGACCTCCGCCGGGAGTGAGCTCGGGATCGCCCGGTCGGGCGCATCGAAGTCCCAGTGCGGGTAGTCGGTCGAGAACATGATGTGGTCGGTCATGCCGATCTGATCGAGCATCACGGCGAACTCGGCGGCGTTCGGCGGCTCGTCGATCGGCTGCGTCGTCACCCAGACGTGCTCACGGATCACCTCAGATGGCAGCCGGCTCAGGCGCGGCGCCTCCTCGCGCAGGAGCCTCCATGCCCGATCCATGCGCCACATCAGCGCGGCGATCCACGCGATCCCACCCTCGATCAGCACGAGCCGGAGCGTCGGGAACCGCTCGAACACACCCTCGCAGACGAGGCTCGTCAACTGGTCCTGGAAGGCCGTCGCCATCCCGACCGTGTCCTCGATGTAGAACGACGGGAACCCCGCACCGGTGATCGGGCCGCGGCCCCACCCTCCGAAGTGGACACCGACCGGGATCCCGTGCGCGGCGGCCGCCTCGTAGATCGGCCAGTATCTGCGCCGGCCCATCGGCTCCGCCGTGCGAATCAGCATCAGCGCCTGGACGAAGCGGGGATCCACTGCACGGCGATGGATCTCGGCCGCCGACAGCTCACCGTCCTCGTAGGCGATGTTGATCGACGCCCGCAGCCGCGGCTCGGGCTCAAGCCACTCGGCGATCTGCCAGTCGTTGATCGCGCTCGCGAGCGCGGCGCCGCGTTCGAGGTCAAGCTGCTCGCCGGCTCCGAGCATCGGTGTCAGCACGCCGAACTCGATGCCGTAGCGATCGAGCAGCTGCTCGCGCATGAAGCCGAGCTCCGATGCGGGCGGTGCGCCGCTCGGCGGCCACGAGTCGGTACGGGCTGCGCGCGGGGTCGGCCGCGGGTACTCGGCACCGAGGTAGGAGCGGTCCCCGAGCGTCTCACGCCGGCCCTCGATCGCGGCATCGAGCCTCCCTCCGCGGGCGCGGGCCTCCCTCCAGCGCTCGGGCATGTAGGCGAACAGGGCGGCTTCGGAGACGGGCGCGTTGTGGATGTCGCAGTCGACGACCGCGGGGCCCTTGGATGCCCGCTCGGGTGCGAGCGTCGGAGTCGTCGCGCTGTCCATTAATCAGAGACGGTAGTGCTCACGGGCGTTGGCGTCGATCAGCTTCTCACGGACGGCGTCCGGCAACCCTGCGGGGATCGCGGCGAGCCCCTCGTCGGTGTGCAGGTGCGGATAGTCGCTTGAGAACATCACGAGCTCCTCGGACTGCAGCTGGTCGATCACATGGAGCAGGGCGGCGGCCTCGGTCGGACCGTCGACGGGCTGCAGCGCCAGGCGAACGTGCCGTCGGATGTACTCCGACGGCGCCATCCGCGTCCACGGGATCTCACGGCGCAACCCGCGCCAGCCCTTGTCGAAGCGCCACAGGAAGCCGGGCAGCCACGCGAACCCCGATTCGATCAGCGCCACACGGAGCTCCGGGAAACGATCGAACGTGCCCTCGGCGACCAGGCTCGTCAGCTGCGACTGGTACGCCGAGGCCATGTCGACGTACTCCTCCAGCCATGAGGTGGGCCAGCCCGACGCGGTCGGCGGCAGCCCCGACGAGCCGCCGAAATGAAGCTCGACGACCAGCCCGCGGGCCGATGCCGCTTCGAGCAGCGGCCACCAGCTTCGGTTGCCGTAGGGGACGGCGGAGCGGACCGGAAGGTAGAGCGCGACGAACCCCGGGTGCTCGCTCGCGCGCTCGAGCTCACGCCGCGCCAGCTCCGGCTGACCGCTGCCGACGACGATCGCGGCCCGCAGTCGCGGCTCACGCTCGAGCCACTCGGCGACCTGCCAGTCGTTGACCGCCGTCGCGAGCGCGGCCGCCGCATCGGGGTTGCGGACGCTCTCGACCCCGTAGTCGCAGCTGAGGATCGCGTGGCTGAGCTCGAGCGGATCGAGCAGCTGGGTCTGGACCGACTGCAGCGTCGTGCCGGGGGGCTGGTCGGCGACCGGTGGCAGGTCGGGACGCAACGAGGTGGCGAGGTTCGGCGGATGGGCCTTGTCCGTGGGCCCCGCGAACTGCGAGGTGGCGACGACCTCCCGCCAGTGCGCGTCGAGGTACGGCTCGAGCGTCGCGATCGAAGAGACGATGTTGTGGACGTCGCAGTCGATCACCGCGGTTGCTCCCTACGGCCCGGTGGGCGCCGGCACCGGCGGGTCGGCGCGGTCAAGCAGCGGTTCGGTGAGGTAGACGAGGTTGCCCTCGGGGTCGTGCAGGCCCCGGTAGCGGTACCACTCGGACTCGATGATCTCGCCGGCCCATGAGACCCCGCGCCGGTCGAGCTCGGCGATCGCGTCGGCGAGCGAGTCGACCTCGAACGCGAACGAGTCGATCCCGGGCGGGTTCGGACGCCCGCTGAAGCGCGGGGGCGGATGCGGTCCCGATCCGTCCTCCTCGATGAAGTAGATCACGACGTCACCGGCGCTGAAACCGATCCAGCCCTGCCCCGGTTCGTACGGGAGCCGGAGCGGCAGGCCGAGCACGTCGCCGTAGAACGCGCGCAGCGGTTCGACGTCTGTGCAGACGACGTCGATGTTGTCAAGGCGTTTGGCGATCATGAGCAGTTCCGCGGGATCGCCCGCACGAACGCGCGCGTATGGACATTGGTGTCATGCTCGTAGGCGTTGATCACGGTGGTCAGAAGGTAGTCGTCAGCATCGGCGCGCATCGTCGACTCAAGCTCGATCCGCGTGCTCCAGTGATCCCGGCGCATCTCGATCCGTCGCCGGCAGACGACCTGAGCCGACAGTGGATCGCCCTCGTGGATCGTGAGCGTGGTCGGGTCGTACTCGCTGTACTCGAGCCCGCTCGGCAGGCGCGTGCCGCCGCCGAAGTCCCGGCGGATCCGGACCGTCAGCACCCTGTTCGCCGGGTCATGGCTGACCAGATACTCAGGCTGGTGGGCTCGCAGCGCCACGACAGGCAGCGGCGGGGCGTGCTCGGGCGGCTCGAACGCCCGCAGCTGCGCATCCGCGGGAGTCGGGGTGCGCACCGGAAGCTGCAACCGGCTCATGAGGCCGCTCGTCACCGTGATCGTCACCGGTTCCGGCGAGGGCCACAGCCACGGCCAGTAGCAGGTCGAGAGCGCGAGGCGCAACCGGTGCCCGGCGGGGATTGCGTACGCGGTGCTCCGCATCGGGATCAGGACGTCGACCGGCTCCCCGGGGATCAGCGGCGCCGGCTGGTCGTGACCGCGGTGATGACAGAGGTTGAGCACGCCGCGGGTGATCAGCGTTGAGGCGCCGTCGGGAGCGACGTCGCACAGCCGCGCGAACACGAAGGCGCTCGGACGGTCGCTGGCGACGGTCAGGCCGACGACGGGCCGGCCGAGCAGCTCAACCCTTTGCTCGAGCGGATCGGAGTCGAACGAGAGCGAGAGGGCGTCGTCGCGCCGCTGGTCGACCGGGAAATCTCGTGGGTGCCCATACGCGCAGAATGCGCCGCCGTCGACCCCGACCGTCTGGGGGCTGCAGTGGCGGAGCTGCCCGCCGGCCGTGGGCGTTGCTGCTGTGGTTGTGGCTGTCGGTGTGGGTGTCGGTGTCGGCGTGGGCGTGGGCGTGGTTGTGAGGGTGCGGTCGCCGAGCGACAGGGTCAGCGGCGGCTCTGATCGCGGCCAGCCGGTCTCCGCGACCCAGCGACCGGGGCGCTGTGCGTAATCCGGGGCGGGCGGCACCGCATCCTGCATGAAGGCGCGCAGCATCGGCTCCTCCATGATCCCGGTGTCCTCCCCCTTCAGCCAGTGATCCCACCAGCGCAGCGATTCCTGAAGGAAACCGATTGCCGGCCCTGGATGCCCATCCTGGGGCCACAGGTGTCCCCAGGGACCGATCAGCCCCAACCGTGGACACGAGAGGTTCGCGAGCATCCGGAAGATCGCGTCGACGTAGGCGTCGGCCCAGCCCCCGACGGCGAACACCGCGCACTCGATCGAATCGTAGTCCTCGCAGATCGAGCCATGGCGCCAGTACTCGTCGCGGCTCTGGTGCTCAAGCCACAGGCTGATCAGGTCGGGGTTGCCCTCGAGCCGCTCGAGCCACTGTTCCCGCCAGCGATCGCCGGCGATCAGCGGATCGGGCGGGCGCGCGTTGTAGGCCATCAGCGCGCACGCCCAGGTGAGCAGATAACAGGCGAGCGGCACGCCGCCGAGGTAGTGGACATCGTTCGCGTAGCGGTCATCGGACGAGCAGGCGGTGATGATCGCCCTCAGCGCCGGCGGCCGCCGCGCGGCGACCTGCAGTGAGTTGAAGCCACTCCAGGAGATGCCCGTCATCCCGACCGCGCCGGTGCACCAGGGTTGCTCGGCGAGCCAGGCGATCACCTCGAGCGCGTCATCGTGCTCCTGGCGTGAGTACTCGTCGACGAGCACGCCATCGGAGGCGCCGCTTCCCCTCATATCGACACGCGCGCACGCGTAACCGCGGGCCGCTGTGTAGGCATGGCGCAGCGCGTCGTCCTGCGCGGTCACGTCGTCCTTGCGGTAGGGCAGGTACTCGAGGATCGCGGGGACGGGTTGGCGCTCCTGCGCCGATTCCGGCAGCCAGATGCGGGCGCTCAGCCGCGCGCCGTCGGACAGTGGGATCCAGACCGGGTCGATGATTCTGAGCGGCTCCGGCGCAGCGCTCATCGCCACCTCACCAACGCCTGCGGGCGCCGTTGCCGACAGCCGCTCATCGAGCACCCGCAGCCGTGCTCCAGCTCGGTCCGGCGCCGGCGCTGATGATCCCGTCGTTCACCGCGACGGCGCTGACGCGGCTGAACGGAAGCTCGCCCGGCGTCGTCGCCTGCACGACGAGCTCGTGACCGATCTCGGCGAGGCGCGCGCGGACCGGTTCGGGCACACGTGCGTCGATGAACGTCTGGTTCCCCTGCGAGTGAACCCGTGGTCGATCGATCGCAGCCTGAATCGGGAGCCCATGATCGACGTGGTTGGCGACCGTGTTGATCACGCCCGCGAGGATCGGATAGCCGCCCGAGCCGGCCACGGCGAGCACGGCCCTGCCGTCGCGCCTGGCGACGAGCGTCGGCACTGCGAAGAACGGCATCTTGCCCGGCGCAATTGAGTTGCCGCGGTTCGGGCGAGGGTCGTAGTTGATCATCGAGTTGTTGAGGATGATGCCGGTGCCCGGGACGGCGACGAGCGACCCGAAGTCCGCCCCGATCGTCGTGATCAGCGAGACCAGGTTGCCCTCGGCGTCGCCGCAGACGACCTGCGTCGTGCCGCTGATGCCACCGGCCGAGGTCGGGCGCGGGGAGCCTGACCACGGCGCGGCGGGGGCGATTGGTCGTCGCGCGATTCGATCAGGGCTGATCGCGGCCGCGCGGGTGGCGGCGAACTCGGGGCCGCCGAGCTGCTCGACGGGGTCCTCGGTGAAGTCGGGATCGCCCGAGTATGTGGCGCCGTCGGCGAACGCATGACCCATCGCCTCGGCGAGCAGGTGATAGTGCTCGGCGGAGCCGTCGCCGTGGGTCGCGAGGTCGAAGCTGTTGAGAATCCCCAGGGTCTCGTAGCCGACCGTGTCGCACGCGGTCACGTACTCGAGGTCCCGATAGCAAGCCGGCTGCTCGGTCAGGCACTTCGGCTCGTAGGCCGCGAGGTCCGCGGCGGTCAGGATGCCGTCGCCCTGTGCGATCGCGGCCGCGATCCGCTCGGCGATCGCGCCTTCGTAGAACGCGTCCGGGCCGTGGCGCGCGATCGACTCAAGCGTCGTCGCGAGGTCTCGCTGGTTGAGGCGTTCCCCTTCCGAGTCGGCGGTTCTCGCCCGTGGCAGCCGGCCGTTGGGGAGCACGATCGCGGCGAGCGCGGGACGAGCGCGGAGTTCCTCGTAGCGGGCGGCGAGCTCGAGGATCAGGCCCCACCTCACCTCAAGGCCATCGCGGGCGAGTGCGACCGCCGGTTCGAGCAGACGTGACCACGGAAGCCGTCCCGCCCGCTGATGCGCGGCCCACAGGCCCGCGACCGCGCCGGGGACGGCCACCGCCAGGTGTCCGACGTGGTTGCGCGCGCCGGCGACCGACGGCCAGTCGTTGCCGTCCGGCGAGTCTGATGGCTCGAGCTCGAACATGTCTGGCCGCGCAGCCCGCGGAGCGCGGGGACTGTGATCGACCGTCAGGAAGTCGTTCTCGCCGGCGAGCCATGCGCTGAGGTGGCCGTAGCCACCGATCCCGGCGTTGTTCGGCTCCGCCACGAAGGCGACGAAGGCGGCGGCCACGGTCGCATCGATTGCGTTGCCACCGCTCTCGAGGGTCGTGAGCCCAGCCTGTACCGCGAGCGGATGCCCCGCTGAGACGACACCCCTGCGAGAGCTGACCTCACGATCAACGGGTGCGATAGCTGGAGTCTGTTGCGACATGGCCATCTCGCGTTGGCAGACTACCTTTTGGGGAATCTCACCGTTGGCGCGCCGGTGCTCAGGGGTTTGGTTGACTTACCGAGTGCCGCGTGAACGACGACTTGTGTTTGGGGAGGTCGCAGAGCTCTACGACCGATACCGGCCTGTCTACCCGGAGCAACTGGTCGACGACGTGGTGAGTTTTGCCGGCCTCGACGGTCGCCAGGCGGTGCTGGAGGTCGGCGCCGGAACCGGGAAGGCGACGCGAATGTTCGCCGCACGGGGGATTCCGGTGGTTGCGGTCGAGCCCAGCGAGGAGATGGCAGAGGTTTGGCGCCGCAGCAACGCCGCATACCCGGCGCTCGAGATCGAGCGGGGCGACTTCGAGACATGGGACCCAGCCGGCCGGAGCTTCCCACTCGTGTTCTCCGCCCAGGCGTGGCACTGGGTCAACCCCGACCTCGGCTACGCGAAGGCGCGCTCCGTGCTGTCGCCCGAAGGGTTGCTGGCCGTGTTCTGGAACCGCCCGGCATGGGAGCGATCAGAGATGCGCGGCGCGCTGATCGCGGCCTATGAGGAGTCCGTTCCCGAGGTTCCGCCTGATGGGCCGATGCACCCGGCAAACACCTTGCCGGGTGCTGACGATGACTGGCAGGCAGAGATCGCCGCCGCCGACGGTCTCGGGGCGCCTGAGGTGCGCAACTACGACTGGAGCCAGTCCTACTCAGCCGACGAGTACCTCGGACTGCTTGACACGACCTCCGAGGTCCGCCTGCTGGATGACCACCAGGTCACGGCGTTGCTCGCCGCCGTGCGCGCTGTACTCGAGGCTCACGGCGACGTGCTGACACTGCCGATGAGCACCCGGCTCTGCCTCGCGCGGCGTGTCGGGTGACCGCCGGCGAGCACACGAGCCCAAGGATCTGCAGGTCAAACGACCGTGATCAGCCCAACCCGGCGTGTCACGGGTTCAGGATCGAGGCGGCTGTCTCCAGAGACACGTTCCCTCCAGAGACGACACAGCAGACGATTCCGCCGTTGACCTTCTCGCCGAGCACAGCGGCGACCGCGGCGGCGCCGGCGGGCTCGCATGCGAGCTTCGCGCGTTCGTAGAGGAACCGCATCGCCTCAGTGATCTCCGCCTCGGTGACGAGCACGCTTTCGACTCCACGTGCCGCGCACGCCGCGATCGCGCTGTCGCCCGCAAACGGCGCGCTGAGACCGTCGGCGATCGAGTGCGGCTCCACCGGCACCGAGTGGCCGGCTCTGAGACCCTCGTGCAGCGCCGGCGAGTTCTCGGGCTCGACCGCGATCACGCGGCAGGAGGCCGCTGTCGCGATCCCGGCCACGAGACCGCCGCCGCCGACGGGCACGATGATCGTGTCGACGTCCGGCAGATCCTCCGCGATCTCGAGGCCCACCGTGCCGGCGCCGGCCTGAACGACCGGATCGTTGAACGGGTGCACCAGCGTGCGGCCGCTCGCCGCCTGAAGCTCGGTCAGCCGTTCGAAGGCCTCGGCCGGGCCGGGCGACTCGTTATCGACACTCGCGCCGTAGTGGCGGGTCGCGGCGACCTTCTGCGGACTTGCGGCCGCCCACGTGACGACCAGCGCGTCGATGCCCTCAGCGGCCGCAGCCCACGCGACCGCCTGTGCGTGATTGCCCGCGGAGATCGTGATCACACCGCGTTGCTTCTCCTCCGAACTCAGCGACGCCAGCTTGTTCAGCACACCTCGAGGCTTGAACGAACCCGTCTTCTGAAACAGCTCGGCCTTGAGGAACATCCCGGGGCCGAGCGTCTTGCAACTGAGGACGGGCGTCCGGTGCAGACGGCCTGCGATGACGTCCCTGGCACCAAGCACCGCATCGCGGTCGAGTATCGGCTGATCGGACAGCGCGCTCATCGCGCGCCATCCTATCCGTCACTGGCGTTACCGCGCTGACCCGAGCTGCCGGCACCTCGGCGAACACGCAGAACATCGCGTAGGTGCGCCTCCAAGCGGAGCTCCGGCAACGATTCCCGCGGGCGCCGCGACGGAGATTCAGCTACCCGGGCAGACCTCGATCTCAACTCGGTTGTCGTGAAACGTGGGCGCGCCGGCCATGTCGGCATCGCGCTCGGGCGTCGTCGCGTTGGGCGTGGCCGCGCCCGGCGTCAGCCGCAGCCAGTACTGCTTCGGAGCCATTGCCACGCCCGGTCTCGCCCTGTCGGTGATCACAGCCGCGGCATCGAACGCGCCGCGGTCATTGTGAACCCTGACCCGCGCCCCGTCCTCGATCCCGCGCGCGGCCGCGTCGGCAGGATTGATCATCACCCGAATCGGGCCCGACTTGCCCAGGTGCCACTCAAGCGATGCGAAGGTCGAGTTCAGGAAGTACCTCGTGGCGGGCGTGATCAGGACAAACGGAAACCGCTTGGCGAGCTCGCGGTCGCCGACCTCGATCGATGGCGTGTATCCGACCAGCGGATCGAGACCGTCGTCGCGGGCCGCCGCAGACCACAGCTCGACCTTTCCCGATGGCGTCGGAAAGCCGCCGTTGGCGAACGGTGCGACGCCGACGTCGAACTCCGCCGCGCGCAGGAAGCCGTTGTCGCGCAAACGCTCCGAGGTGATACCGCGATGCCGGCACGCGTCGTTATCGAGCAGCTCCTCGATCAGCTCGAGGTCGCTGCGGACGACGCGGGGATCGTCGATCCCGAGGCGGTGCGCGAGGCGGCGGAAGATCTCGGCGTTGGAGAGGCTCTCGCCATACGGAGCAGCCGCGGCAGCGTTCCAGCCTAGGTAGTTGTGTCCGTATGCGTCGACGATGTCCAGCTGCTCGAAATGCGAGGTGGCGGGCAGCACGATGTCCGCGTAGTCGGTCGTGTCCGTATGGCGGTGCTCGATCACGGCGACGAACAGGTCGTCGCGCTTGAACCCTGCGAGCACCCGGTTCTGGTTCGGGTTGCTCGCGACCGGGTTGTAGTTCCACACCACTGTCGCCATCACCGGCGGGTCATCGAACTCGGTCAGCGCTTCGCCGACCCGGGAGATGTTGACCGTCCGCGCCGGGGGCGCGGGCATGCCCTCCGGCTCGACGTATCGGCCCCAGCGATAGGGGAAGTGGCCCATCGTCTGATTGAGCGCGCCGCCGCCGACGTAGCGCCAGTCCCCGGTGAGTGCCGGCAACGCCATGATCGCCCGGATCGCCGCTCCGCCCCCACCCGTACGCTGCAGGCCGAGCCCGACACGTAGGGCGGTTGGACGTGTGTGAGCTATGTCCCGCCCGAGGCTCACGATCACGCTCTCGTCGAGGCCACAGATCTCTGCGGCGCGTGAGACCGGCCACTCGGAGAGGCGCTCCTCGAGCGACGACCAGCCGACCGTATGCGCCTCTAGCCAGTCGTGATCGGCCGCACCTTCGTCGAGAATCGTGCGCATCAGACCGAGCGCGAGCGCGCCGTCGGTTCCGGGCAGCGGTGCGAGATGTTGATCGCACCGGTCGGCCGTGTCCGTCCGGATCGGATCGATCGCGACGATCCGCGCACCGCGCCTCTGCGCCTCGCCGACGAACTTCCACTGGTGCAGGTTGGTCGTCAGCGTGTTGATGCCCCACAGCAGGATCAACCGGGCGTGGACGATGTCCTCCGGGTCGTAACCGACCGAGTCTCCGAGCAGGTATGAGCACGCCGCGATCGCGGCCCCGTCGCACATGTTCGGGTCAAGCCGGGAGGCCCCGAGGTGCGCGAAGAACCGCGGACCGAAGACCCAGCTCTGAACGTGACCCATCGTCCCACTGAAGTAGAGCGGCAGGATCGATGCCGGTCCGTAACGCTCGATGCAGTCCTGCAAGCGCGCGGCGATCGTGTCGAGCGCGTCATCCCACGAGATCCGCTCGAACCTGCCCTCGCCCTTGTTCCCCACGCGCGCGAGCGGATGGGCCAGGCGGTCGGGACCGTACAGGCCGTCGACACTGCGGTGCACCTTTCCGCACAGCGCACCTGCGGTGAACGGATGGTCGCGACTACCGCGCAGGGCGACGACGCGACCGCTGTCCTGATCGACGTCGACCAGCAGCGCACATGCGTCCGGACAGTCCAGCTGGCACGTCGACTTGACCGTCTTCGTTGCCACCCGGCTGCCCCGGCTAGCAGCGCGGTGGCGCCAGGTTCAGCACTCGGATCATCACTCACATCAGATTACTCGGGTTAGCCGGCCTCGCGCCGGCGAGATCAACGCCATCTACGCAGCCTATGACCGTCACCGGCTCGAGTTGGCCCGGCTTTCCCGTGGCGACGCAGCGACTCTGCAGGGAGTTGCGGGCATGCGTCAAGACGTACCACGATCCAAGGACCATCGGCCTCGTAGTGCGCGTCAGTCCAGGTACTCGTAAGCCGGAAGCGTCAGGAACTCCACCAGTTCCGGTGCGAGCGCAACTCGCTCGAAGATCTCACGGGTCTCCTGCGGGTGCCCGTTGCGCCAGGTCTCCTCGCCGACCGTTTCGCGGATCTTGGCGGTCTCCTGATCGAGTACCTCCCGTACCAGCTCACGGGTGACGGTTCGACCGTCCTGGAGCTTCGCGTCGTGGTGCACCCACTGCCAGATCTGTGAGCGCGAGATCTCAGCGGTGGCGGCGTCCTCCATCAACGAGTTGATCGCCGCGGCGCCACGACCGCCGAGCCAGAACGAGATGTACTGAAAGCCGACATTGACGTTCGTCCGCAGCCCGTTCTCGGTGATCTCCCCGGGGGTCGCCGCCAAGTCCAGCAGATCGCCGGCACTGACACTGACGTCGTCGCGTTGCCGCCCGAGCTGGTTCGGTGCGCCGGCCAGTCCGCGCTCGAACACCTCACGCGCGACCGGCACGAGATCGGGATGCGCGACCCAGGTGCCGTCGTAGCCCTGAGCCACCTCGCGCTCCTTGTCGGCGCGGACGCCGGCAAGCGCCCTGGCGTTCGCCTCCGGATCACGCCTGGAGGGGATCAGCGCCGCCATCCCACCGATCGCGTGCGCGCCTCGCCGGTGGCAGGTTGCAACCAGCCGTTCGGCGTAGGCACGCATGAACGGCACCGTCATCGTCACCTCGCCACGGTCCGGCAACACCATCTCAGGTCGATCAGGGAAGCATTTGATCGCCGAGAACATGTAGTCCCAGCGTCCGGCGTTCAAACCTGCTGAATGATCCCGCAGCTCGTAGAGGATCTCGTCCATCTCGAACGCGGCGGGGAGGGTCTCGATCAGCACCGTCGCCCTCACCGTCCCGCGCGCAATCCCCAGCGCCTCCTGGGCGAAGCAGAAGACGTCGTTCCATAGTCTCGCCTCGCGGTGCGATTCGAGCTTTGGCAGGTAGAAGTACGGGCCTGAACCGCGCTCGATCAAACGCCTCGCACAATGGAAGAAGTACAGGCCGAAGTCAACCAACGACCCCGACGCCGGCTCGTGAGTCGATCAGCAGGTGACGCTCGGGCAGATGCCAGCCGCGGGGTCGCACCAGCAACGTGGCCGGACTGTCCACGAGCTCGTAGTGACGGCCGTCCGAACCGTCGTAGTCGATCGTGCGATCGATCGCGTCGCGCAGATTGGTCTGGCCATCGATCACGTTGTGCCAGGTCGGGGAGGTCGCATCCTCGAAGTCGGCCATGAACCCATCCGCGCCCGAATTGAGCGCGTTGATCGTCATCTTGCGATCGGGCGGCCCGGTGATCTCCACCCAGCGCTGCTGCAGGTCGCGAGGTGCCGGCGCGACCCGCCAGTCGCCCTCCCTCACCTCGCGTGTCTCCGGAAGGAAGTCGAGCATCCCGCCGGCCGCCAGACGCTCGCGTCGCGCAGCGCGGGCGGCGAGCAGCTCGCGCCTGGTTCCCGCGAACCGCCGGTGCAATTCCGTCACGAACTCGAGCGCGTCGGCTGTCAGCACCGGCTCGAAGCCAGGCTCCATCCCTCCGCTCAGCCTCATCTCAATGTGCTCCGTCATGGTCCGCCTTCAGTCGAGAGCCGGTGGCCTGGGCCTTCGGTTCGCAGTGCCCGCCGCTAGGTTAGCCAATCGCATGTCGATCTTCCTCGCCCGCCCCGAGCAACGCGGAGACGGGATCCCCTTGGCCGTCAAGGACCTGTTCGACACGGCGGGGCTGGTCACGACCTACGGCTCGATCTTGTTCGCCTCGCATGTGCCGGACCGTACTGCGGAGGCAGTCGCTCGACTCGAAGCGGCGGGATATGCGAACGTCGGCAAAGCGAATCTGCACGAGTTCGCCTACGGGATCTCATCGCAGAACCCACATTTCGGAACGGTGCCAAACCGTGCGGTCCGGCAGAGGGTGGCCTTCCGACGTCCATTCAGCTGACGGGACGGCCACGCGACGACGCGCTCGTGCTCGCCACGGGAGAGCAGCTCGAGCGCGTCGCGGTTCGCCAAACCATCCAAAGATAGGCGCCGGCCAGCACCCGCCCGACCCGTGATGTTGCGGATTCCAGGGGTACGACGGTGAACATCGATCCGCGATACTTTGCGCGGAGGCTCGTCCATGGCCGCAGATCCGATCCCGCAGGTCGACTCATCAGTAGTACCCCGCTTCGCTGGCGTGCGCACGTTTGCTCGCCTGCCGACGCTCGATCAAGCCGGTCGGGCCGATGTCGGGATCCTCGGTGCACCATTCGATGGAGGTACAACCTTCCGAGCCGGAGCGCGCTTCGGCCCGGCTGCCATCACGAGAAGCTTCGCTGCTGCTGCGCCCGTACAACGATGCGCTGGCCTTGTCACCGTTTAGCGAGCGACAGGTAGTCGACGCCGGCGACGCCGGCCCGAACCCGGTCGACATCATCCAAGCGCATCGCTCGATCGAGACCGACGCTGCATCGCTGCACCAGACCGGCGCCCGAGTGCTCGGGTTGGGCGGCGACCACTCGGTCTCGCTTCCGTTGCTACGCGCCGCAGCCACAACCCACGGAAGGCTGTCGCTGCTCCAACTTGACGCACACACCGACACCTGGGACTCCTACTTTGGGTCCAAGCTGACGCATGGCACCATGTTTCGCCGGGCGGTCGAGGAGGAACTGATCGACGCGCACAGCTCCGTCCAGATCGGGCTACGCGGATCGCTCTATGGGCCAGACGACAGCGCCGAGAACGAGAAGCTCGGCTTCACCACGTTGTTGGCTCGGAACTTCGATCGCACCGGGGTCGAAGGAGCCATCCGGCTGGCGCTGGAGAAGCTCCGATCACCCGTGTACATCACGGTCGACATCGACTGTCTGGACCCCGCGTTCGCGCCGGGAACCGGAACCCCGGAGGCAGGAGGGCTCACGAGCCGGGAACTATTGGCGATCCTGCATGGTCTGGCCTCGCGGGTGAACGTCGCCGCAGCCGACGTCGTCGAGGTTTCACCGCCGTACGACCCGACGGGAGCAACCGCGGTTGCGGCGGCGAACGTCGCCTACGCATTGATCGGACTGATCGTCCTCAGCCTGCGAACGTAGAGCTGAGTGACATCGCATCCACAGAGGCTTGATAATCCGGTGAGCAGCAGCACCACCGAGCGCAGCCGCGCCGATCCCAAGCGCGTCATCGCCGCGCTTGAGCACCTGCGTGAAACGTCGGGCACTGACGCCGGCGCACAACGAGTGGCGTGGACGCGTACCTGGGCACAGGCGCGCAGCTGGCTCCAGGCGGAGCTGCGGCAACTGCCGGTGACCGTCGAGTTCGACGAGGCCGGCAACCTGTGGGCAACTCTGACCGGACAAAACGGTCAGTCGTTGGTGGTCGGGAGCCACCTCGACTCTGTACCGAACGGCGGCTGGCTTGACGGCTGTCTGGGCGTGATCGGCGGGGCTCGAAGTGCTGCGCGCATTCGCCACCGGCCCCACACCCCCGCTCACCGTTCAGCTCGTCGACTGGGCGGATGAGGAGGGAGCGAGGTTCGGTCGCAGCCTGTTCGGCTCCAGCGCCGCCGCCGGCCTGCTTGATCCCGAGTCCGTCCGCCACCTGACCGACGCGGACGGTGTCGGTTTGCCGGCGGCGCTGTCCGAGAACGGCGTCGTGCTTGAGGATGCGCCGCGCGCGGTTCGCAGCTTGCGGGACACGGCGGCATACATCGAGCTACACATCGAGCAGGGTCCGGTGTTGGAGGATGCTGGTCTCGCTCTGGGCGTCGTCAACTGTGTATTTGGCGTGGAGCGCCATCGCGTGCGGTACGAAGGGCAGTCGGCGCACGCCGGATCCACCCCCATGCGGCTTCGGCATGATCCCCTGGTCTCCGCTGCCCAACTGATCATTGCCGCCCGACGCGGCGCGATCGAGCATCAGGGGGTGGCGACGGTTGGCGAGATCCACGCATCGCCCGGCATCCCCACCGCGATCCCGGCCAGCGCCAGCCTGATGCTCGACCAGCGACATCGTGACGCCGAAGGATTGGGCCAGATGAACGAAGGCATCCGGACGGCTTCAGAGGCAATCGCAAAGGAGGCGGGGACGCCTGTGCAGTGGAATCGAGGTGCAGCGAACCACCCCTGTAGCCTTCGACGACCGGCTGGTCGAGCTTGCAGAGGAGTGCGTCGTCGCCGTCGCGGGAACGAGTATGCGGCTGCCAAGCGGCGCGTTGCACGACGCGGCGATGGTCGCACACGCCGGCATTCCGACCGTGATGTTGTTCGTCCAGAGCATCGGAGGGATCTCTCACAACCGGATCGAGGACAGCCGACGGGAGCACATCGAGCAGAGCGTAGTGGCTCTTGACCTGCTGGCCGAGCGAATCTCCCAGATCGACGGGCAGACCTGACCTCGCGCGGGGATCCGCGTCGCCGCTTCACCCTATTCCGACTAGTCGCAGCCGAGCTATTGAGGTCGCCGGCGGCCGTGCGGAAGCTCTGGCGACCGCTCGAGCCGCGCCGACTCGAACGAGGCGGCGAGAGCCACCACTACTTCGTTGAACAGCTGCTCGCCCTTCTCGGCCGTAGCCAGGCTGGGTGCGCCCGTCAGGCCATCGACGCTCGTGAGCGCGACCGTGTAGCTGAACACGAGGCCGTCTGTCCTGTCCGGGTCATCGCGAACCTCGTCCAGATCGACGAGCTCCGGGTGCAGATGCAGCATCAGCGAGGTCTCGGCCGCATTGGCGTGCCAGTCGCGCGCATCGGCCTCGACCGCGGCCTGGATGCTCGGCGTCAGCCGAAACCAGTGGAGGACACCGACCTGAAGTCCACTGCCACCACAGCGGATCTCGTCCACCGCGACCGTCAGCGGACCCGGATTTCCTCCATGGGCGTTGACGATCAGGAACTTCTGAAACCCGCTCGCGCGCACCCACCGGGCCAACTCGGTCACGACGTCGATCAACTGTCGCGGAGCGAAGTGAAAACGTGCCCGGCCAATTGGTCGTGTGAGCGTGCGAAGAACTCACCGCCATCGTCGGCAGCAGCGGTACGCCGGTTCTGGCTGACGCTGCATCACAGAATGCCTCGGCAAGAAGCGTGTCGGTGTTGATCGGAAGGTGTCGGCCGTGTTGTTCGGTGGCTCCGACCGGTAACACGCAGAGCGTCTCACCAGCTTCGACGAGGCTGCGCTATGCGCGGCCAGGTCAGCTCCGACAGCCTGCACGGTTCTGTCATCTCTCTCTCCGCTAGCTCCGTTGTGGCTCGTTACCGCTGAGTCGCCCGCATCAGAAGAAGGTCAGATACCTTTCGACCTCCCACGGTGAGACCTCATTGTGGTAGTCCCACCACTCCGCGTGCTTCAGTTCCGAGTAGGAGGCGCGAAGCCCGGGACCGAGTACGCGTTCCATGAACGGCGAGTCAGCGTCGAACGCCTGGATCGCCTCCTGCAACGTGCGGGGCAACTCATGCACCCCCTTTGCCAGCCGTTCCTGGTCGGAGAGGAGATACATGTCGTGGTTGATCGGATCGCCCGGGTCGAGGTTGCCTTCGATCCCGTCGAGCCCGGCGTGCAGGTACGCCGCGGCTGTCAGATAAGGGTTGCAGCAGCCGTCAACTGCACGAGTCTCGACGCGCGGGGACATCGCCGGCACTCGCACCATGTGCGTGCGATTGTTACGGCCGTAGGAGATGAAGATCGGGGCCCAGGTGAAGCCTGTCATCGATCCGCTCTTCACCAGCCGCTTGTAGGAGTTCACTGTCGGGCATCCGATCGCCGTCAACGCAGGCGCGTGTGCCAGGATCCCGGCGATGAACTGGTAGGCGATCGGCGCGAGACCACATCCACGCGGATCATCGGGCCGATCGAACAGGTTGGCGCCCGAGCCATCCGCCAGCGACATGTTGAAGTGCCCGCCGGTGCCGGTGCGGTTGGACCACGGTTTCGGCATGACGGTGACGTCACAGTCGTGCTTGCGCGCAATCTCCTTTGCCATCATCCGCCAGAGGATCTGTCGGTCGGCGGAGCGCATCGCGTCGGCGTAGCCGAAGTCGAGCTCGAACTGGCAGTTTGAGTCTTCGTGATCGAACGAGTGGACGTCCCAGCCGAGCTGGTTCATTGATGAGACGAGTTCGTCGAGGACCGGATAGAGCGCGAGCAGATCGACGATGTCGTACGCCGCCTTGCCCATCACGTCGCGGGGATTGGCCGGCACCACGTCGCCTCGTGCGTCGCGACGGACGAGATAGAACTCAATCTCGATCCCAAGGTTGAACACGAAGCCCAGTTTTGCTGCCCGATCCATCGCTCGGCGCAAGACGTTACGGCTGCACATCGGATAGGGCTCGCCGCCATAGGCGAGGTATCCGGGCGCCCAGGCGACCTCGGGCCGGTGGGGCAACTGAACGACAGCGTCCAGGTCGGGCCGCACCGACAGCTCATCGTCCGCCGGCGTCTGGCCAAGGCCGTCCAGCGCTGCCCCCGTGAACAGCTCCGATCCCCGCATCATCCGCGCGAAGTGCTCGATCGGCACGGCTTTCGCCTTCCCGACGCCGTGCACATCTGTGTACGACGACAGGGCGTATCGGACGCCGGCCTTGCGCAACTCCTCGCGCTTCTCGTCGTACGCGGCATCGTTCGCCAACAGAACTGGAGGGGCGGTGATCACGGTGTTCATCCGTTTGCGTTCCGATCTTGAGATGGGTTTGTCGCGATGGCGCTCAGAAGTCGGGGTCGAGTGTCTGGCGCAAGGGCCTGCCGTGGTGCGATCGTATCTGTCGAGAGGATCCAGTACCCGTTGACGGACCCGCCGAGTCCAACCTGGGATATGGCCGGCGCAGCACCGGCGATATCCCGGCGGCATTCGCCTGACGGTGCGAATGCCGCCGCGCGCGCGTGTAGCTTTGGCCGCATGTCCTACGCACCCGACCGTCGTTTGCGCGCCGAGCTGAAGCTTGCGGCGCACAGCTACCACAAGGCGCTCGCGAAATATCGAGCCGAGCCGAGCGCCCGGCGTCTGCGCAAGCTCGAGCTGCGTCGAGCCGAGCTCACCGCCCTACTCAACCGGTCCTCAGCAGAGCTCTCGCGCGCCGCCTAGGTGCGACGGGCCAACGTTGCTCAGCCGCGAGCGACGTGTTCGGCAAGGCGACGATAGGCCTCTTGGTGTCGGCTCGCAACGGCGTCGGGGGTCAGGTGCCTCTCCCAATACGCGTGGCCGCGCCTGCCCATGGCTCGCCTTCGCTCGTCGTTACGAACAAGATCTGCGATCGCATATGCCAGCTCCCCCGGTTCCGCGGTAACGGCAAGTCCTGCCCCACATTCCTGCACGCGCTCTCGCAACACGGGGATGTCGCTCGTAACCACCGGTACGCCGTGACTCCATGCTTCAGACACAACCAGGCCAAATGACTCGGCCGAAGACGGAAGACACACGAGGTCGCTCGCTGCCAACCATGCCTCCCGCTGATCGTCGCTGATCTGACCGATGTCCAGCACGTTGCCCGGTAGACGCCCCGTCAGCGCCGGTCCAGGCCCCGCGAACGCGACTTGCGCATCACAGCAGCGCTCCAAAAACCGGCTCGCGCCGATCAGCTTATCGATGCCCTTATATGCCCTACGTGCACCCAGGAACAACACCAGCGGCACCGCTGGGTCTCTCAGCGGGTGCTCCACGCCCCTATCCCCTCCGTGGATCTTGGGCGGCGGCGTCGGTAGTGGACATATCATGATCCGCTCGGGGTCAACCCCAAGCTGTTCATACGTCCGTGCATCCGCTCTGCTCGTTGCCAGGATGAGGTCGGCCTGCTGATAGGCAGCGGCCGAGACGACGTCATCGTCCCACTGCCCAGGGTGAGCGAACGGCGTGATGACGACTGGAACACGCATCCGCCGGGCGGCTCGCACTGTTGCAAGGGACATCCGGTTCCCGCCGAACCGGTGTAGCAGTTCCACCTGCTCAAACTGCTTCTCGAATCGGTGGCCGGCAACGGCCGCATGCCAGAGCTCGAAGCTCCATTTCGCACGGTCGCCGTCCTTCGACATCCGCCTCACAGCTTTTGCCGCGGCGCTTGCGAAGGCCAGCGTGACCAGTTCCGCCCGCGTCAGTCGCAGCTGGATCGTGCGGATCCCCGTCTCGGGATCGATGAACGGGGGAAAAGGCGCGGCTCGATCAAAGGGCCCTTTCCACTCGATGCCATCGCCGTCAATCCGGTGAGCAAAGATTTGGACCTCGTGAGCATCCCGGAGTGCTCCCGACAGAGTTCTCACATGCTGCTGGATCCCGCCCACCGCGGGCCAGACCGACCGAGCGACGATGCCGAGTCGCATTAGCCTCTCAGCGTCGCGAGTCGGAGATTGGTTTGCAAGATGCGGAAATGCGACGACCGGCCGTGACCGCAATCACCAGTCCGCGTCCTCGTCGCCGCCGTGCTCCGAGCGGCGCCCGTACTGATCAGGGATCCATCCCCACCCCCAGATCGCTACCGGCACGGGTGGCACGATCCCGTACTCCTCCACGGGATCCGCCTTGACCGGCCCAACGACACACCGGTGTTCCCAGTCGTCCCCAAAGTCGAACGTATAGCCGAACTTGTCGCCGGGCTTGACCTCACGCGTGACCTTCAGCTTCGCATGATCGAGCCACACCAGGTCGGGCCCGTACTCGTCGTCAGGAAAGCCGATCCTACGCCCGTCAGCAAGTTCAAACTCATGCAGATGCGAGAGATCCCAGCGCGCGAACGCAGAGTCGATCGCGACCGCGAACTGCTCGAAGGTGTGCCCCGGTCCGACGATGAACACCCGCCCCGGCGCCGGGTCCAGACGATTCCCGCGACCACCCAACAGATCCACCTGAATTCTCAACCAAGTTCGCGCCACCAACCCGGCACCCTACCTCGACCGCTGACAGACTTTTGGGCCAGTAGGCGCCGGGGAACGGCGCACGCCTGCTGACCCAACTTGATAGGTTCAGTCGACTAGTGTCGGTGCGCCTCACCCCTTCGGAATCGGCAGCGCCATTCGCGGTTGACCGCGCTGAGCTCAACCGGCTCGCCTACGCTCCTGCGCCCCTCACGCCAGCGGAGTGCGCGGAGCACGCCGAGCGTGCCGCAGGCATGCTGGACCTTTCGGCGCTTGATCGCAGCGGCACCGGAGACGCCGTGCTGCTCTGGCGGAGCGACTCGTCTGAGGCGTGGCTGAATATCTGGTGGGACGCTCGCGACACCGGCTACCACGACCACGACGGATCATGCGTCGGGGTGTACGTGATCGAAGGCGTCGCTCGCAACGAGTCCCTGGTGATCGGCACCAAACGCCGCTTGCGTGAGTACACGAGCGGTGACCGGTTCTCGTTCCCGGGGAGCGGGATCCACCGGATGGAGCACGAGCCCGGCGCGATCACGATCCACGTGTACTCGCCACCGATCCGCTCGATCGGCCACTACGAACTCGAAGACGGAGAACTTCGGCGCAAGCCGTTGGCGCCCGATGATCCCTCGCCATCGAGCCCTCAGCTGGTCGCGGCGACCGAGGACGGCGGCAGCACGAGGCTCTGACCGGCAGGCCCATACCGCTGAACTGTGCGACGTCTGCCGCGTGCAGCTGCGACAGCGGTCCAGTCATGCGACGATCTTGCCGAGCTGCTGAGCCACCAACGTGACCACCGGGCTGTGATGACCGACCTGACCTCAGCGCCGCCGACCGAGACATCGAGCCACGCGGGGCTCGCCTATGCACTGTGGTTGCCCGAGGACCGTGCGACGATCCGCGGCGGCATCGTGATCCTGCATGGTGGCGGGGCGGCCAAGGAGCGTCACTTCGGCTACGCCCGGCTGGCATGCATGAGCGGTTTCGCGGCAGTGTGCTTCGACCTCCGCGGCCACGGTGCGAGCACCGGCCCGATGGGCGGTGGCTGCACAGATGACGTCTGCGCGATCGCAACGCTGTTACGTGAGCGGATCGGATCGGCGCAAGCGCGGATCGCCCTGCGTGGCTCAAGCCTCGGTGGCTACCTCGCCCTGGTGTCGGCGACGGCGGCAGGTGCATGTGCGGTCGTTGCGATCTGTCCCGCTCCGGCGGCGTGGCTCCGACGCGCGCTTGAGACGAAGCGCTTGCCGTTCGACCTCGACGCCGCTGCACTCGATGCCTTCTTCGCTGGGCATGACCTCTGCGAGATCGTCGGCGCGCTTGATGCCCCACTGCTGCTGCTCCACGCCGATGGCGACAAGCTCGTACCGGTCGACTACTCACGCGAACTCGCGGGATTGATGCGCAATCCCGCGAGCAGGCTGATCGTCGTCGCAGGCGGCGGCCACGGCACCGTTCAGCACGATGCAGGGTTGCAGGCCGAGAGCCTTCGCTTCATCGCGCAGTTCCTCTGAGCACTCCGGGCCTGTCAACAGGACGCCGCCCGATCGCGTCGCCCCGCACTCAGTCCACCGGGCCCGGCTGCGGAACTCATCGGTTCGCAGGACCCTCCAAGCCGCCGGACGCTCTGGCCCAGCCTCAGCCATATTCGGGTGGCGTGCCGCCGGCGCCCTCCATCCGCCGACCTAGCGCGAGCGCGAGGCGAAGGTGTTCGATGACCCGATCAGCCGCGTCCCGCATCAGCTCGACGGCACGTTGCACGTCGCTTTGATCGGCCTCGGCGAGAGCGGTGCGGATCGAGCCCGTGATCATCTCCATGACCACCTCGGCCAGATTCTCTCCCGGGTACGCCTCGACCGGCAGCGTCTCGATCAGATCGGCCGCCAAGCCGTTGAGCATGTCGCCCGTGCGCAACAGTTCCAACGCGAAGTCGTCGATCGCGTCATGCGGGTTAGTAGATTCCATGCCTCATAGAGGCGCGGGAGCCGCCCAATTCACCCCCCGATCAAGCGGAGACGGGCGAGCCCTTCCGAACGGTTGACTGAGCTCAACCGCGCCGCTTGCACCGCCTGAGCCAGAGCACGAAACGTCGCCAAACCGATCGGCCAGCCGCGTTTCGGTTGGCACGCGCTGTGCTAACTGATTGAGTTCGCGTGTGGGCAACGCAGCAGAATCGAAGCGCCTCCGACTCGGCCGAACGGATCGATGCAACGTGCGACAGGGAGTTGGCCGTCGGAACTCGCTCGCCTGGCGAAGCGGTCGGTTCGCCTGTCTTGCGAGTCCCTGCTCACGACTTCATGACCGAAAAACCCCCGTCGATCACGACTACCTCGCCTGTGATGAAGCTTGCGCCATTAGAAAGGAGGAACGCGATAGCCGCAGCCACCTCTTTCGGCTTTGCGACCCGTCCGAGCGCGTGGCGACGCGCAGCTTCCGCCAAGGTCGGAAGCCCTACTGGCCGTTGTGCGGCGTCCATCAGAGGCGTATCGACATATCCTGGGCAAACCGCGTTTACTCTGATTCCGTGCGGCGCCCATTCCACCGCCAGTGTCCGGGTCATCGACTCGACCGCGAGCTTCGCTGCACCATAGGCGAGGCGCCCGGGCCACCCAAAGCGCCCGGCCACAGAGCCTACGTTAACGATCGCGCCCGCGCGACCGTCGCGCATCCATACTCGCCCAACCGCTTGGTTCCACAGCAACGCACCCTCGAGGTGAACACCCAGAACGCGTCTAAAATCTCCTAGAGATAGCTCCTCCGACGGCGTCGCAGCAATCACAATCCCGGCAGAATTGACGAGACCGCGCACGTCGTATACAGCCGAAATTGCATCGGCGCATGCCGCCACCTGCGCTTCGTCGCTCACATCGCAGCGGTGGAAATGAACGCGCCCTGGAGCCTTGCCCTCAAGCCCGTCGACACCACCCGTGCTGATGTCGACGACGGCAACGTGCCCTGCTGGGTCAGCTTCCAGCAGCGCACAAGCCGTCGCGAGTCCGATACCGCTCGCTCCTCCTGTCACAACAGTCACCACATCGCGGTCGCCCATAGTTTCCTCTCGCGTCGTTCCTCAAGACCGATCGGTCCAGGTCGGCTCGCCGAGCTATTCATACCATTGGGAAGGGGCGAGCTTGACCGTGCTCTTGTAATCGAGTTCGTGCGTCGCGATCAGGCGCGCGCCATATCGAGCTTCAAGTCGTTCGATGTAGTGCCAGCTGGCAACTAGGGCGTCTGGATTCCACAGAATGCCGGGTAGCCGCCGTTCGCGCATTTTCGATATTAGATACGTGGCATCGCTGAGCAAGATCACTGGACCGCTGTCGAGTTGAACGATGAGCGACTGATGGCCCGCTGTGTGTCCAGGCGTCGGAAACATCGTGATCTTGCCGTCGCCGAACAGGTCGAATTCTCCTTCAACCTCACGCCAGTTGATGTTATGATCAAAATCGTCTCTTACATAGACACCGCTCTGGTAAATTGGCGGCCAGAATGCGAACGGTAGTTCGGCTCGCTGGACGTACACCTCGGCCTGTGGGAAGAAGCTAACGCCGCCCGCATGGTCGTAGTGCAGGTGAGACTGAATCACGTGCTTGATGTCCGTGGGCGCAATCCCAGCGGAACCAAGCAGGCTGACCGCGTCCTCTCCCGGCTTCATCGTGATCACCAAGGAGTCAACGACCGCACCGAGGCGACCTCTCGGATCGGTTGCCACGTCAGGATGCGTGCCGGTGTCGAATAGCACGTACCCCCGTGGATGCTCGATCAGGTAGAAGAACCACGGAATCGAAATAGTCGAGCCGACGGCCGGATCAAAGGGGTCGAAAGCCGCCATGTCGGCTTCCTCCCCGCCGGCGTAGAACGCATACAGTTTCACGGTGCAATCTCCATCAGTGGATCCGTCGCGGAATAGTGTGACTGTCTGTCGTGGTCAATGCGTTGAGTGAGCGCTTTCGAAATAGGCGCTTGTGCCGGGCCCAGCCAAGCTAAAGCTACGTTCGGCCATGAACCCGCCGTCAACAGCCAAGGTTTCACCCGTTATGTAGCGAGCCTCATCGCTGGCCAGGAATGTGGCAGCGTTGGCGATGTCGGATGGCAAGCCGTACGATCCCTGGGGGATTGTCACCGCGAGCTGCTTGCCGAACTCGCTATCGCCCGTGTAGGCCTCAGTAAGTGGCGTGCGAATGAGTCCGGGAGCAATGATGTTGGCGCGTATGCCGTGCGGCGCCAACTCATCCGCAAGGACTCTGGTGAGACCGATGATCCCGTGTTTTGCTGCGCAGTAGGCCGGGCGGTTCGCAATTCCGACCAAGCCGGCAACGGAAGAGATTGTGATCAACGATCCCTTCCGCTCGTGTTCGATCATAAGTCGCGCGGCCGCCTGGCAGGCGTAGAACGTCCCGCTAAGGTCGATCGCGATGACGTGATCCCATTCGTCGGGCGGCAATTCCAGGGCGCCAACGATTTCCCGTATCCCGGCGCATGTGACCAGAACGTCAGGCGGTCCGATGGATTCGCCGAGGCGGTCAAACGCTTCCGCGACGGAGGAGGAGAGTTTTACATCTGTCTTGATGAACTCCGTGGGGTGCGCTGGGTCAGCTGGCGGCACACGATCCATACAAACTACGGTGGCACCGAGGTCACCAAATGCTTTGATCATGCCTAACCCGAGTCCGCCTGCGCCGCCGGTGATGACCGCTATCTTGCCTTCGAATTTCATCTGTCTAATCCTCCGAGTTCGCGACAGTTACATGCTTCCGCAGATGCGGCAGCGCACAACCACGACGCCGGCATGGCGCCCATTTATTCTTGTAGGTAAGGTGCAGTAGGTACTGCTCGATCGTGGCGGCGCGACGGAGTCCATGGTCGCACCAAACACCTCTCCCGCGTTTGTGCTCGTTCGATTAGCCAAACGTAGGATGGACCGACGCCACCGCCGTTTGCAGGCGCACTTATATCGCTGCGTTTCGTTGCTGTCAACCCTCGGTCCGGGGATGGGCGGCGGACGCCGGCTGTATCCCGTTCAGAGCTCTCGTCCCATCTCCCGCTAGCTCTGATCGGGTCCGCCCGACCCGCCTTGACAGGGCGCTCGCCTCTGCGAGTAGGCTACGTCGCAAGGAGGCCTTAGGCAATGCAGCGCCGTTACGTGGGTGGCTACCCATGAACATCGAGGAGTTCCGAACGTCGTTTCCGATCACCCGGACGCGAGCTTATCTTTTCTCAGGCGCGATTACACCGGCATGCGATCAAACTGCAGCCGCTCTCAGCGAGTGGACCCACCATTGGGAATCACGACCACTCGTCAACTATGGCGCCGCGTCACATCAGATCGCGTTGCTGCGTGAGGCTGTAGCGCGCCTCTTCGGTATCGATGCCGCCAGAGTATCGCTCACCGACAACACATCTCGGGCATCGAATACGGCCGTGCGACTGTTGGCCGGCTCCGGCCGCACGAACGTTGTTGTTGATGAGACGACCTACCCGAGCAGCCGCTACCCCTGGCTGGCGTTGACCGACGTTACCGCTCGAGTCGCGGTTCGGGAACCAAGAGAGACTCATACCGAGGCGGTGATTCGCTGCATCGACGATGAGACGGTGGCTGTGTCTGTCTCCCACGTCTCGCCCCGTACCGGCCTGCGCCACCACCTTCGACCGATCGCGGATGCTGCGCACCGACATGGGGCGGCGTTGATCGTCGATGTCGCCCAGACGGCCGGTGTGTTACCGATCAACCTCGACGACGAGGGCGTCGACATTGCGGTGGGAACGACCATGAAATGGCTGCTCGGCCCGCCTGGGGTCGGCTTCCTCTGTGTTCGCGAGCAGTACCTAGCGGAAACGAGAGGTCTCGACCTTGGGTACATGGCGCTCGATGTCGAGGGCGAGTCCTGGCCGCAGGACAAACTCCCCCAGCTCTGGCCCGACAGCCGTCGACTCGAGTTGGGGTTCCCGAGTCTTCCGGTTCTGAGCCCGGCCGTCGCGGGAATTGAACTATTGATGAAGCTCGGCATGGATAAGGTCGACCACCAGGTTGGCCGGTTGGTAGCGCATTGCATGGCGGGTCTCGTCGACCTCGGTCTCTCAGTTCGTACACCCCAGGATCCGGCAGATCGCGCCGGAGTCATCGCCTTTGAACATCCGCAGGCACATGAGCTTGCCTCGTATCTAGCCGGGGTCGGTGTCGATGTTGGTGGGTACGTCTTTGGGCTCGGCCGGATCGACCCGCACGCCTTCAACACGCTCGAGGATATCGATCGGTTCCTGGCGGGCGTCGAAGCGTTCGTTACGAAGAACTGAGCTTGACGGCAGCTGACGGCGCCTCGCATCGGACCGCCTGCACGCGCCTGCGACGAGTGTCTCGCCAGTGATGAGTTCGTCTGATCATCAGACCCGGTTGCATCGCGGCGCGAGCGCTAGAAATCGGAAGGTGTCAGTCACCAGTGGGAACGACGTCGGCGGCTTCGACCATGACGACGACGGTGCGCCGTGGTGCACTCGTCTTGTGCATTACCCCGCGCGGAACTGTGTAGCCCTGATGGGGTCGCAGCCGGACGGTCTCGGCGCCATCGATCTCGATGACGAGCTCACCGTCGAGGACGAGGAAGAACTCGTCCTCGAGGTCGTGCTTGTGCCAGTGAAAGTCGCCTTCGAGCACTCCGAGTCGTACGACAACGTCGTTGACCCTTGTCAGGGTCTGGTTGAACCATGGCTGATGTGCGGCGGCTTCGGCGTCCACGTCAATCAGCGTCAGGTGACCGAACTTGTCGTCGAGGTGGATGTCGTATGGTTGGTCGGGCGTACTCATGGTGCGGAGGCCTCCTGCTCGTCAGGATTAATGGTGTTGGGCTTGCGAGCCATCTTCCGCGATCGATGCCGGCGTGCCATGCATCCGCACCGGATGGCTGTCTGGGGCGTCAAGCGTGCCGCTGACCGTGGCGTCGTCTCGTGCGAGCATGAACAGAAAGTCCAAATCAGCTGCTCCGCGGTGCGATCGCGAACACACGTGCCGGAAACCCGGATCCCGCACGTGCCTTGGGCCAGGTTGCGCAGATAATCGCTCCGTTTGGTGGAACGAGATCGAGGTTCGCAAGCAGTTCGATCTGGTAGCAATCACGACCCAGAACGTACCGCTCGAGGGGCCCGGCACTCACGGTGCTGGCAGGATCGGTGTCGGTCATGTCGTGGCCGGAGGCGCGGATGCCGCGATGCTCGTAGAGCTCCCGCAACACGGCGAGGCTCCAGCCGGGTGTGTGAGCGACGCCGCTTTCGTCCACGTTCTGCATGGCGGCCTGATCGGGCCAGCGTCTGCCCCATCCGGTATGGAGCGCCACGAACGAGCCCGAAGGGACGCGGCCGTGGCGTTGCTCCCAGTTGCCTAGATCATCCAGTCCGATGCAGTAGTCGGGATCCGCCTCGACCTTATCCTCGACATCGAGCACGACGAGCGGCAGGAGCATCTCCTGCACCGGGATCTCGTCTTGGTGGCGCAAGCCGGCAACGAAATGGGCGGGCGGGTCAACATGCGTCCCCCACTGACCGACGAACTCGTAGCGGTGGACGAGGAATCCGTGCCCGGCCGATCCGATTCCCGGGTCGTGGTGGTAAAGCACCTCGCGTCGTTCCGGCTCGAACAGCGGCGAGTGCGGGATCTGCGGATCGAAGGCGTGCGTGAGGTCAATCCACTCGTGAGCGCGGAGCTCGTCAAGTAGCGCCACCGGCGAGCGGGAGCTGCTCATGCGACGAACCCACGATGGAACGTCAGTGTGTCGGCAGCGCGAATTGCCGCGATCAGCGACGCGGCCGAGGCCTTGCCCTGCCCGGCGATCTCGAACGCGGTGCCGTGATCGACGCTCGTTCGCACGAACGGAAGGCCGAGGGTGACGTTGACGCCGGTGTCGATGCCGAGGTACTTGACTGGGATCAAGCCCTGATCGTGGTACTGCGCCACCACGAGGTCGAACTCACCCTGCCGCGCGCGCATGAACACGGTGTCGGGCGGCCACGGGCCAGTGACGTCCAGCCCGTCGGCCCTGGCACGCTCGACCGCCGGAGTGATGATCGCCTGCTCCTCGTCGCCGAACATGCCCCCCTCGCCCGCATGGGGGTTGAGCCCGGCCACCGCGATCCTCGGCTGAGGCACCCCGAGTGCCGGACCGACCATCGATGCCATCCGTATCGCTCGTAGCTCCGCCTCGATGTTGATCATCTTGATCGCGTCACGCAAGGAGACGTGGATGCTCACCAGTACGACTCGTAGCTCTTCGTTGTAGAGCATCATCGAGACGTGCTCGACGCCGGCGAGGCTGGCGAGCATCTCGGTGTGACCGGGATACGGGACACCCGCGGCCAGCAGCGACTCCTTGTTGATCGGAGCGGTCACGAGAGCCCGCATCTCCGAAGCCAGCACGCGCGTGACAGACGCCTCGATGTAGCGGAAGGCGGCCGCCCCGGCGGTCGCGCTGACCTCTCCTATCCGCAGCTCCTCGAGGTGGCCTACTGGCAGCACGTCGATCGCGTCGGGAGCTGCTGCCCGATCCTCCATTCTCGCAATCGGCCGTAGCGTGATCGGCAGTCGGAGAGCGTCGATGGTCTTCTCGAGCACCCCAAGGTCGCCCACGAGCACCACGTCCGAGGCGAGCCCGTCGGTCGAGAGCGCCTTGACGCAGATCTCGGGGCCGATACCAGCTGGGTCGCCCATGCTCAGCGCGAGCGGCCGGGTCATACGGCCGTTCCTGTCAGTTGCTGGTGGAGCTCGATTAACGTGTCGGGTCCGCCGAATCCACCGGCCTTGGTCACGATCGTCACCGGCGGAGTGGAGCTCAGCCTGGCAACCACGACGCCGGACGATGGCTCATCGATGACGATGATGTCGGGGTCCCCGAGGTGGGAGATGACCGCCCGCGCCGTCTCCCCACCGGTAACGATGAGACCGTCGAATCCCGCTCGCACGAGCGCGCATGCTCGGTCGGCGAGCATTGTCCGGTGGCGGGAGGCAGCGGCGTCGCTCACCCTGCCGGTGGGCCGGACCGCGGCGAGCACCGCGACCTCGCAGTCTCCCGCCTCGACGGCCTCGTCGACCGAGCGCAGCCGCCCATCGAGCCGCTCCCGCAACCTGCTCAGCTGCAGCTCGTTGATCGGGTGACTCGACCCAACCACGACCGCCAGCCTGCGCACGGCCGCGCCATTGGTGCGCCGTCGTCGTCCCGGCACGGCGTGGTGGCGCGCCAGCGCCGCCGCCAATCCTGGGGAACCTACCCACAGCACATCCTCGGGCGTCTCGGTCAGCTCAACCAGCCGATCGAGGTCGCGATCGGATGTGGCGTCGGCGACCACGAGCGCAGCCTTGGGCATCGGTTGATCACCGCCCTGCCAGAACGCGCACGACAGCGGCGCGAGGATAGAGCCAATCGCGGCCGACTCGATCGGATGTCGTGGATCGGCACCGAACGTAGTACTTGCGACGTCGACTCCATCCAGCAGCTGGACACCGTGAACGGTGGTGCGACCTTCCGCGGGAAACGCCGGGGCAAACACGACTCGACGCCGCTTCGACACCCGCCAGGCGGCATCGAGTTCCTCCCGGACATGGCCGCGCAAGGTCGAGTCGACGGTCTTCAGCAGCATGGGCGCGTCGCGCACCCGCGCCACCGCTCGGGCGACCAAGGCACTGGCCTCCGCGGCGCTTCGGTTGCGCGAATCTGCGTCGATCGCCACCAACTCGCCCCCGCCAAGCTCCTGACGCTCGCCGACGACGATCTGTGCCTGCTCGACCGCGCCTGAGGCGACGAACGGTCCTGCCCCGTCCATCGCGCTCGTGAAGTCATCGGCAACGATCCCAAATCGGAGGTGTGATACAGCGTCGGCGGTGCGCAGAGGATCGGTGTGGGACCGCATGGCTAAGGTGATTGCTCTCTCTCTTTTACTCAGTGATCTGTCGCCATGCGCTACGTTCGGCCCTCACACCCGTCGTGAGCCAGTTCGGCATCGACGTCGGCACCCTGCTGGGCGGTGCCATTCTAACCGAGTGGGCCTTCGGCATGCCCGGCTTGGGCTATATGGCCGGTTGTCTCGATCGAGCAGCAGGATCTGCCGGTAATCATTGGGATCGTAATAGTCGCCGCAGCCGCGGTTGTTATCGCCAATATCGTGGTCGATGTGGTGTATGCGTCACTGGAGCCTCGAGTACGACTCAACTGAATTCGGCCGGCGATGACAAACAAGTGGCTCCAGTAGAAATGCTTGACCGCTGTGCGGCGAAACCCTAAAATAGACATGTTCACTTAATGGAGTGCGAGGTGTCAGGAGACGAATGTCCACGTTGAGCAGGCGCGGGGCCAACGAATCATTAGTTGGCGTTCCCGGATCCCTATTTGCCCTGTCTACGCCCGCACTTGTCGTCGACCTCGACTTGCTTGAGGCGAATATCGCGTCGATGGCTTCGCATGCGGTCGCAAATGGTTATTCGCTGCGGCCTGTGGCGAAGATCCACAAGTCGACCGAGATTGCACGCCGGCAGGCTGAGGCCGGCGCGGTCGGTACGTGTTGCGCGACGCTCGCGGAGGCTGAAGTGATGGTTGACGCGGGGATCGCGGGTGTGCTTCTGTTTACGAGTGTCGTCACACCAGCGAAGGTAGATCGACTTGCTGCATTGAACAGTCGAGCGACTGGTCTGCTTGTCGCTGTCGACAGTGCGGAGAACATTGCGCAGCTGGCGGAGGCGGCGCGGCGGTCGGGGCGCCCGCTGGATTTGCTCGTCGATGTCGAGGTTGGCGGGGGCCGCACTGGTGTTGCGACGGCCGAGGAGGCGGTTGCGCTCGCGCGGCTTGCTGAGGCGGACGACAACCTCAGATTTGCCGGGATCCAGGCCTACAACGGCAATCATCAGGCGACCCCTGATTTTGACGAGCGTCGGGCGATTGAGCTCGCCGTGCTTGATGACGTGGCGCGGTTCGTGGATGCGCTTTGCACGGCACAGCTCGAGCCGGGGATCGTCAGCGGTGGGGGTACTGGAAGTCACGACATTGATCATGAGGTCGGCGTGCTGACGGACGTCCAGGTTGGAACCTACGTCTTTATGGATGTGTACTATGGCGACACGATTCTCAGGCGCCAGGAACCGCATCCGTTTGGCAATGCCCTGACCGTTCGCGGAACCGTGGTCTCGAACGCGCAGCCCGGTTTTGTGATTACTGACGCGGGCGCGAAAGAGGTGGACGGGATCCACCAGAACGGCTTCCCCGGGATTGCCGTCGGAGCTCCTCCCGGATCGCGCTACTCGATCGTCGGCGACGATATGGGTCGGATCGATTTCGCCGACTCGAATGGTCGTCTTGAGATCGGTGACACCGTGGCGATAATCCCGCCGCACTGCTACCAGACCGTGATCATGTACGACTATTATCACTGCATCCGGGGCGACACACTAGTGGACATTTGGCAGGTCGACGCTCGCCATTCTGATTAGAACGCACCTCGATCTACGCGGGCGCAGGCCAAATACGCGTCGCATAGTTGCAGAGGACAAAGTCATCCGGGGAGAGGAACTCCTCGCCGTTTGACAGCCGTGGCAGGCGATTATCTATGCCCCAGCGGCCTCGCTAGCCGCGATTGACGCGGCCATATGCGTCCAAGAAACGATCAATGTCGTCCTCATTGTTGAACGCGTGGGGGTCGATACGTACGTCCCCGATTCCCGGGTCCCCGATCAAACCAATATCAACACCAACCTCACGGCAACGCTCGAAGACGTGCTCCGGTCGCGGATGACGAAGAGCGATTACTCCGGCTCGCTGAGCGGTATCCCGCGGTGTGAGTACCTCTCCCTCTCCGCCTTCCTCGGCGAGGCCGTCCAAACAACGCGTCACCAATTCTTGGATTCGCCCGAAGATCTTGTCGATGCCGACCTCGAGCAAGAGATCAATGCCCGCCTTAGCAGCGAATACGCCAGGCAGATTCGGAAGCCCGAGCTCGTACCGCCGCGCATCACGAGACACCACCGGCAGCGCATCGAGCGGCCAGGGCCCGAATTGCTCTTCGAGACCTAGATAACTGAAATCGAGTAATGGCGCCTCTGCAAGGATCGAGGGCGCCATGTAGACAAACCCTATGCCCGGTGGTCCCATCAGCCACTTCATGGCAGTCGTGACAAGCATGTCTACACCGTCGCGCTCTACGTCGATCGGGACCACTCCCGCGGACTGTGAGGCATCAACAAGGAGCGCGGCGCCATGTCGATGCGCCAACGCTCCAAGTGCGGACAAGTCGTGCCGGCGTCCCGTGAACGGCGCGACGTGTGTTACACAAATCGCGACCGTGTCATCATCGACGCGCTCGGCCAACGCGCCGGCGGCGTCCTGGACGCCATCAGTCTTGACGAGGCGTATCTCGTGATCACCGCGTACGTACCACGGATAGAGGCTCGCTGGATAGATGCCGCTTTCGACCACCACATTCCGCCCCTTACGGCTCGCCAACACGCGAACCGCGATGTTCGCAGCGCGCGATGTGTTATCCGTGATCGCGATGCAGCCCGGGTCAGCGGCGATAAGTCTCGCAAAACTGGCTCGAAGGTCAGCCGAGGATCCAAGCAACCCCTCAGTGGTATAGACCGAGTTAGGGTCGTCCCGCCAGGCATCGGACCAAGCATCCCACGCAGCGCGAACCGGGATCGCCGCCGGACCCAGCGCGCCGCTGAACAGGTACGCGCGGGTTCGTGTGATCGGTACCAGGGACCGAAAAGACGCTATATCGAGTGACGACTCCATCTCAGCACCGTTCGTTCGGGCGGGCGCCGGCCAGTGCACGCTTCACTAAGCCTGCACTTTGGACGCGCCGCGATTAAAAGCATCCTCTGTGAGTTCGAGAATCGTCGGACTGACGCCGGAGGTCAGTCCGCCGTCGAGAATCAGGCTCTGCCCGGTCATCACGAGACAATCATCTGATACCAGAAAATGCATCGTCGCCGCCACCTCTTCGGGCTCCACGACCTTTTGGTAGCCGGCCATTGAGAGGAACGCCTGCACCTCCTCGTCTCGATTCGGCTGCGCGTTCAGCATCGGCGTGTTTACGCTGATCGGGCAGACGCAGTTGACGCGGATTCGTTGGGCGCCAAGTTCGATCGCCGCGACCTTCGTGATCCCGACGATCCCGAACTTCGAGGCCACATACGCCGCGTTGGTGGGATAGCCGATGACCCCCAATATGGACGCGGTGTTCACGATCGCACCCCCCGACGACATGTACGGAACGACGTGCTTTATCCCAAAGAGCACACCAAGCGTGTTGACCCTAAACGCATCGGTGTAGTCATCGGCCCGGGCATCGACGATCAGTCCCCAAGAACTGATCCCGGCGTTGTTGACACATATGTCAATCCTGCCCGAGAGCTCCGCCGCCGAGGCCATCAAGGCACGAACCTGGTCCTCGTTGCCCACGTCGGTCTGCACAAAGCGACCGTTGATCGACGCGGCCAGCTCAGAAGCGTCCGTAACGTCCGCGAGGACGACCGTCGCGCCAGCTGCCGCAAAGCGACGTGCAACCGCGGCTCCTATCCCTGAAGCCGCGCCCGTTACGACCGCGACCTTACCATCAAGTTCGAACATGTGACACTCCTATGACGAGCATTTGCATCGACCAACGGATGTACTTGGTAAGCCCGGTCCGGCGATCATCGGCCGGGCGTTCCAAGGGTGAGGCTTCGGCTCGTGGGCCTCGCGTCGGCTCGGCGTAGGGCTCCGCTTGCGGCTGCCGGCGGCATGCTCAGCCGCCGCCGCGGGCGGCATGCTCAGAGTGGCTCACCTTCCCCTTCCAACGCAACTGCCTCGCTCGCATGTAGCAACCACCTCTCTTTGCCCATGAGGCGAGAGCCAGCGAGTACGGCCAAGCCGATCACCAACCACCCCACCGCCACCCAAACGGTCCAGTCTGTGTAGTTCGTCGGATCCCAGATGTCCAACCCCGCTATCGACTTGTAGGCAACATAGATAAGCGCCGCCGAACTCCCCAGCGGGATGACACCGTGTAGGAGCCAGTTGAACTCGCCGCGGTATTTCTGCCGGTAGATGCGATACACGCCGAGGTTGCCCATGCTGTAGACGACCACGAGGCCGAGCGTCAGAACGACGCCGACGAAGAAGAAGTTGTTCTCGGACCCGATCCAAGCCCCCAGACCGATGGCGACCACGAGCGAAAGCCCTGTCTGCCAGATGATCGCGCCGATCGGCGTCCTCGTCTGCGGATCAGTGCGCGCGAGGGCGGACGGCATTGATCCCGCGCGCCCCATCGCGTAGAACACCCGAGTGGACGCATTGTGACAGGCCATCGTCACGGCGAAGGTCGAGTTCCACAGCGCAAAGAGGACCAGGACCCACCCTGCTCCCCAGAGCCTATGGCCGAGCTGGAAAATGGGGTCGGGCGAGGCGATGAAGCTGGGGATCGCATTAGTACCCCACCCAAGCAGAATGCCCCAGCAAGCGATCAGGTAGAAAAGGATGACGATAAGCACCGAGCCGATGATCGCGATCGGAAGATTGCGTCGCGGGTTGCCCGTCTCCTCGGCCAGTGGTGCGACCGATTCGAAGCCGGTGAAGGTCAGGACCGAGAACACAATGCCAAGGAAGATTGCATTGAAGTTCGGGGCTGACCCGGGATTCAACGGGGCGGCAGAGAAGCCGCCCGGTCCGGGATGAACCATGCCCGAGAGCCCAAGAGCGCAAAAGATCGCGATCTCCAAAAGGCCCGTAATGACCATAAGTCGGCCAGAGATCTTGATGCCCCTCCACGAGAGGAAGCCGATCAGCGCGATCCCGACGATCGCGAACGCCCACCACGGTGGTCCCCAGCCAATCTGCTGCTGCATCGCGGCCTGGGTGACACCTCCGCCGTAGGACCAGAGAGCGCCTACGACAAGCGGGTCGTACAAGAAGTACAGCCACGCTGTGATGAATCCCGCGCGAGCTCCCACGGTGCGTGAGACGTACATGTAGTAACCGCCGGCGCCGTGAATCTTCTTTGCCAGCTGTGCGAGCGGGATCGCGACGAACAGACAAATCACGCCGCCGAAGATGATCGTGATCGGCGTAGCGACACCCGCGTAAGAGGAGACGAACGCCATGCTGGAGATCAGGCCGACCGCGGGGCCGATGTGACCCACCGCCTGCATCATCACCTCAGGGAGACCCAAGGCGTTCGCGCGCAGCCCTCTCGTTTCGAGCTCTTCGGACTCGGACTCGACAAAACCCGTCGTCATTCCAGCGACCTCTCTTCCACGCTCTCTCGTTCGTGACTCCCGCTGACCTACAGCCTACAGGTTCATGGCGATTCTGACTACTACGGACGGTGCTGTCAAGCCGAGTTTTCCGGGAGGTCGTCGGCACTTGGCGCGGCGGGAGCCCCCGCCTGCGGGGTAGTCCCTCACGAACGGTTGGTTCTGAGCAGAGAACCTCGGCTGGTCGCCACGTAGACGTTCTTCAACTCGGTGCAGTGGCCGAGGCCGCTGCGCACCCCCGCGCGAGAGTGAGTTGGATTTCGACAGGCGCGGTCACTTGCATCTCGCCAACGGAGCTACTAGGGTTTCGAAATCCCGGGGCCAATTCTGCGGATCGGGGCGAATTAATTGCTTAATGCGTGTGAGATCGTAGCCTCTGAAGGGAGTTCCGATGTTCAAGACCATTCTCTGGGCGACTGACGGCTCCGAGTCCGCCGACGCAGCGCTTCCGTACGCCAAGGCGTTGGCGGTGCAGACCGGCGCGGCTCTGGTCGTCGCCCACGCCGGGGAGTACGAGATTGGGGCGCGCGGTCGCTTCGCCGGCCCCGTGCACGTCGACGAACCCGAACTCCGCGCGAAGATCGAGCGGCAGACGGCAGAGCTCAAGGACGCGGGCCTCGAGGTCAGCGCAAAGGTGGTCGGTGGAACTAACGTCGACGCCGCACACATGATTGCCGACCTCGCGCAAGAGGCTGGAGCGGACGTGATCGTTGTCGGTACTCGCGGTCACACGGCGCTCGGCGGACTCCTCGTCGGCAGTGTCACTCAGCGTCTGCTGCACATCGCGACGTGCCCGGTGCTCGTGGTTTCACCATCCGTGCAACCGAACGGTTGATCAAGCCCTCCAGCGACGATCGCGCTGGCTCCGCCTGCCGGATGAGGTCGCGGCAGGTGCGCGGTGGAAGTGCTCACCGCGCTGGAGCCGCCAGGACTTGAACGACCGGACCCTCACCATGCCGCCAACGTTTGGGCGGCATCGGCGAACCGCTCGCGGACATCGTTCTGGCCGCTCGAGAGCAGGACCATGAGGAGCAGACGCGCCTTTGCGGCCGACAGGGTGCCCGCCTCAATCACGCCAAGGTCGCGGAGAGTGAAACCGCCGCCGGACCCACCGTATACGGCCGCGGTTCCACCGGCCTGCACACGCGTGGCGACGACCACAGGCAGGCCACGGCCGAGCGCGGCACGGATGCCGACCTCGGCGTTTGCGGGCAGGTTGCCGAGACCTGTGCCCTCGAGCACAAGCCCCGCCGCACCGGTGGCGCCGAGCACCGCCTCGATCACCTGCGTCTCAAGCCCGGTGTACGTCGAGATGATCGGGACTGGATGGTCGAGCGCGGCCGGCAACTCGACCACCACGCGGCGTGGCTGGGCGAGCGTCATCCGGACCGACTGCGGCGTGACCAAACCAATCGGTCCATGGCCGGTTGACGCGAAGGCGTTGACCCCGAAGCTCGCCCGCTTGCGTACCCAGCGAGCGGCGTGGATCTCGTCGTTTATGACCAGGACTGCCCCAACGCCACGAGCGGACGGATCGCACGCGAGCCGAGCCGCGCACAACAGATTCCGCGGCCCGTCGGCGCCAGGCTCATCACCACTTCGCATCGCGGCTACGAAAACCACCGGTTTGGCCGAGCCGAGCGTGATGTCGCAAAGGAACGACGTCTCCTCGACCGTGTCGGTGCCGTGTGTGACCACGGCACCGACGACACCAGCGTCGGCAAGGCCATCGCGGATCCGCCGTGCGACCTCGAGCATCTTCGCCGGCGTCATGTTCCAGCCGCTGACCTGCTCGACCTGGTCGACACGGATCGGGCCAAAGGCGTCAAGTCCAGGAACACCGCTGACCAGAGTCTCGACGCTGACGGCGGGCCGCACAGCTCCGGTCTGCGGGTCCGTGAGCGACGCGATCGTTCCGCCGGTAGCAACGACAAGCAGTGTCATCGTCTCCCCAGGCGGCCGGCCGGCCGCTCACCAACGCGCAGATAAGCTTCATCTGGAACGAGCGAAGGATCGCGATAGACGGTCCAGCTGCACGATTGACCCGGTGTGAGCGGCGGCTCGATCACGCGAGCGGGATAGCCCAAACGCTTGATCGGCTCGAGCTGCTGAAGCACGCAGCAGTGCACGCAGTAGTGACACACGCCCACCTCGTTCCACGCGAAAGGATGCGGAGCAGTCGTGCGGCCGTGCTTGCCACCATTCACAATCTGGCCGCCGGACCCGCACGGGCGAAAGCGCATTGTGACCCTGTCGGGATGTTCCTCCAGTTCGATTTCCCCTTGCCGCGTGGGCCCGCCGAGATGGCCATGCATGCCCTCGAGGGCGATCTGTGTGAGGAGTGCGCGGCTCAGTGACCAGGCTTGCCGGCTGGTGTCGTACCGAGCATAGTGCGCGATTCCATCCGCCTGCAGCTCCTGCCAAAGGTCGCCGAGCCGCGCCTCTCCCAGATGATGCACGGCAGCATCTACCCAGCCCGCGGTTAGCGCCAGGTGCGCATCGTGCGAGTCCCGCCACACGCTGACGGCATCGTCGACGAGTTGCTCCGCCTCCCGTCCCGCCTCAATTGCTTCGGCTGCGCGCCCTGCGGCCAGGCCGAAAAGGTCCCAGGCCGCATCCAAGTCCGCATCGCTCGCGCCGACGCGCTCTAGGAGCTCAGTGTGTAGCTGTGCGATGCGCTTTTCCCCGACTCCCTCTCGGCGCAAGATGACTGGAATGGCGATGCACCACGCTGCGTACAACTCATGAATCTCGGTAGCCTCGACCACCAGGTGGCGGACCAGCGCCGCGGCGTCTGCTGATCGGCCGACACGCGTGGCGAGCGCGATCCGGTCGGGCGTCGGCTCGGCTTGCTGGGCCCAGGAGCCCCCGCGAACCGCACGCCCGACGGGCGCCCAGAAGCCTAACTCGACATCCGGGATCTGTTCGTCGAGGTCGGTCACGTCGCAGGCCGATCGACGACCACCGCCATCAGGGCGTCGTGTTGTAGGCGATCGAGATCCCGCCATCGACCGCGAGGGTCGCGCCAGTCGTCCATGCGGAGCCGGGAGAGGCGAGGTATAGGACAGCTTCGGCGACCTCCTCGGCACGACCGAACCGGCCGCTTGGGATGTGATCAAGCCGTCGCTCGACCGTAGCCCCGTCTCTGAGGAGGTCTCGAATCAGATCGCCTTCGATCGGACCGGGGCAAACGGCGTTGCATCGGATTCCGGTTCGTGCATACGCAACCGCGACATCGCGAGTGAGCGCCAACTGCCCCGCCTTGGCAGCGTCGTAAGCGATCTGAGGCGTGGCCGATCCGAGCAGCGCGGCCGTGCCGGAGATGTTGACGATCGCTCCCCCGCCACTCTCGATCAGGTGCGGCAACTGATACTTGATGCACGCGAACACACTCGTCAGGTTGAGTTCGAGGGCCAGCCGCCAGGTATCCAGCGACGTGGAGATCGGGTCGGCGTCGGCATCCAACACCCCGCCGGCGTTGTTGACGCACAGGTCGAGCCGGTCGTACATATCGACGGTGTCCGCATACAGCGCCGCGACCGACGCCTCATCCCTGACGTCGACTCGATGCGCAGCGGCGTCGGCTCCTTCGCGACGAAGAACTTCGGCGGCTTGCTCGCACGCGACAACATCGCGGGCAGCGAGCACCACCGCGCAGCCAGCCTTGGCGAGCCGTCGAGCGGTCACCAGCCCGATGCCCCGACTCGCACCAGTGACAACCCCGACCAGGCCGGCCAACCCGTCGTCACTCATCGCACGGCTCCGACCAAGCTCTGGCCGCTCGTATCACAGTCAGAGGCGTTCGAACGAGCGCCAGAGATCCCAATCGGTGACGGCGGCGTCGTATGCACGTTGCTCATTCCAGCCCGCCTGCGCGTAATGGCCGACGACCTCCTCGCCGAAAGCCTGGCGGGCAAAGTCCGATGCCTCGAACCACTGCAACGACTCGACGAGGTTATAGGGCAGCCGGGACTGATCGTCAATCGCCCGCGCCTCGCCCGTCCAGGGCGGAGGCGGCTCGAGTGATTGGTCGACGCCATGCAGACCCATCGCGGTAACCGCCGCAAAGGCGAGGTAGGGATTACAGTCGCCGCCAGGAAACCGTGACTCGAGGCGCAGGCTCGGACCCTCGCCCAGCACTCGCAGGGCGCAAGTTCGGTTGTCCTCCCCCCACACCGTTGCAACCGGCGCGAACATGCGGTGGGCGAAGCGTTTGTAGGAATTGATGTTCTGTGCGAAGAGGAAGCAGAGCTCTCGGGAGAGCGCTACCTGACCGGCCAGGAAGGACCGGAAGACCTCCCCCAGCTTCTCGCCGGAACGTTCGAACACCGGATTCTCATCGTCCCACAGGGAATAGTGGATGTGGCACGAGTTGCCTTCGCGATCGGTGTACTTGGGCATGAATGTCAGCGAGCAACCCTGCCGCCACGCGATCACCTTGGCTGCCTCCTTGAAGAGGATGTGGTCGTCTGCCATGCGCATCGCCTCCGCGTAATGGACGTTCATCTCCATTTGCCCCGGATGAGACTCGCCTTTCCAATCGTCGATGACCAGCCCGCTCGCCTCGAGCCCGTGTCTGATCGGAGCCATGACGTCCTCCACCATTGTGGGTCCCAGGGTGTGGAAGTCGACGTTGTAATCAGTTGCAGTTCGGAGTTTCTGGTACCCAGTCGTCCGCGCCTGCTCAAGCGGGGTACGGAAGAGGATGAACTCGAGCTCGGTGGCGGCACGCGCGGCCCACCCGCGCTCAGCGAGACGCGCAAGTTGCCGACGTAAGATCTGCCGCGGCGAGATTTCGGCGATGTTCCCGTCGTCAGCGATGAAGTCGCAGATCACGACAGCCGAGCGGTCGAGCCATCCGGCGCGCCTCAGCGTGCTCAGATCGGGACGCAGGACCCAGTCGCTGAAGCCGCGGCCCCACGCCGCTTCCGACGGCTGGTTCTCGACATCTCGGTCAAACACGTATTCGGGGATTGGCGACCCAGCCTCGACCACGTGATTGAGAAAAGCCGTCACCGTGTACCGCTTGCCAACGAGTCGGCCGAGCATGTCTGACGCCACAACGAGCACGGTCTCGATCTCGCCGGCGACAGCCGCCGCCTCCAGCTGAGCTAATGACAGCAGCGCTGCCTCGGGCGAGGGTCGCACGTCGATGCGCCCATCGGGATCGGTTCGAGCGCTGGTTGGGGGGCTGGTCCGGTCACTCATTTCGCCAGGTAGCCTCCATCGACGACAAAGGTCTGGCCCGTGCAGTACGAGGACGCGTCCGAGGCGAGAAATAGAGCCATCTGTGCGACCTCCATCGGCGTGCCCCAGCGACCCATTGGGATCATCGCCGAGAACTCCGCACGCCGATCTGCCGGTATGACCTCCGACATCGGCGTCTCAATCGGCCCGGGAATCAGGCAGTTGACGCGGATGCCCTCCAGTGCGTGTTCGACCGCCAGACTGCGCGACATCGCCAACACCCCCCCTTTAGCGGCGGTGTACGCATCGGAGGCCCCGCTTCCGACGCGGAACGCTGCGATCGAGGAGACGTTGATGATCGACCCACCACCCCGCCTGCGCATCGCTGGAATGCCGAAGCGGCAACCGAGGTAGGTGCCCTTCATCGACACGGCGACCGTGCGGTCCCAGATGTCTTCCGTCAAGAGTGGGCTTGGCGCGTCGGTCTTGCCCTCAACGTATCCATCGACGCTGAGCAGCCAGAGGCCAGCGTTGTTGTAGAGCACATCGAGCCCGCCGAACTCCGACTCTGCGAGTTCGATCATGGCCTCAACGTCGGTGGCTTTGGCGACGTCGACGCGCAGGCTACGTGCCTGCCCGCCGTCTCGACGGATAGCCGCGGCGACCTCCTCCGCGGCGTCAAGGTTGAGGTCAGCGACAACGACGGAGGCGCCCTGTGCCGCGAACAACACCGCCGCCGCACGGCCCATGCCGGACGCCGCGCCCGTGATCACAGCCGTCCTTCCCTCGAGCATTGCACCGGCCGCGCTTCCCCCGGCGCTCATCGATCCGCTCCTTCCACCATGGTCTGCACAGGCGCACGCATCTCGCTCTCCCCTCAGTGTGGCTTTGTTGGCCGTCCGGTCCGGCTAGCTGCTGACAGTCGATACGAAAATCGTCTTGGTCTCGGTGAAATCGTGCGCCGCGTCCGGTCCAAGTTCGCGCCCGATTCCTGAGCGCTTGACGCCCCCAAACGGCGTTGAAATGCGGACCGAAAGATGCGAATTAATCGAAATGTTCCCCGTTTTGAGACCACGCGCCACTCGTAGCGCGCGCGCGCTGTCACGCGTCCAGATGGATCCAGCGAGGCCGTACTTCGAGTCATTGGCGATCGCCAACGCCTCGTCCTCGTCGTCGAACGGAATGACGACCGCTACGGGCCCGAAGATCTCTTCGCGCGCGATCCGGTCCCGGTTGTCGACAGGCGCGAGAACCGTGGGCGGATACCAATATCCCGGACCTGCAGGCGCGGTGCCGCGGATCGCAACGTTCTCGCTGCCGTCCACATACGCGGACACCCGTTCAAGCTGGCGGGCAGATATCAGCGGCCCGATCTCAGTGTCAGGATCGAGGGGCGACCCGACGCGGATCGACTCGACGACTGGGCGAAACGCGCCGAGGAATTCATCAACGACGCTGCGCTGGACCAGGATCCGCGAACGGGCGCAGCAGTCCTGGCCGGCAGATCCGAACACCGCCGGCGAAGCCTGCTCAGCAGCCAGTGCGAGATCGGCATCGGCAAACACGATGTTCGCCGACTTGCCGCCCAACTCGAGCGAAACGCGCTTGATCAGCCCGCCGGCAAGCGAGCCGATCCGCTCGCCGACCGCGGTTGAACCGGTGAAGCAGATCTTCGGAACATCGGGATGCACGACAAGACGTTCACCAACTACCTCGCCGGTGCCGATGAGGGGCTGGAAGATCCCCTCCGGGAGTCCTGCGTCCCTAACGATTTCGTGCATCTTGAGTGCGCTCAGCGGCGTGAGCTCGGAGGGCTTGTGGACGACGGCGTTACCACCGGCCAGAGCGGGCGCGAGGCGACGTGCGAGCAGCACCAGCGGAGAGTTCCAAGCGGTGATCGCACCGACAACGCCGAGCGGCTCCTGAACGGTCATCGCGATCCCGCCAGCCACCGGAACGGTCTTGCCGAGCAATCGCTCGGGCGCACCTGAAAAATAGCGAAACAGCTCGACCGAATCGTCAACCTCACCTGCCGCATCGACGAGCGTCTTGCCGGCATTCCTAGCCTCGATCTCGATCAGTTCATCACGATGCTGCTCGATCCGCTCTCCAATCCTCAGCAGCGCACGCGAGCGCTCGGCGGGGGCCAGGTCCGCCCAGACCGACGCTGCCCTCTGTGCACTTTCGACAGCGGCGTCAACGTCCGACTCATCGGCACTGGGGAGTGTTGTGATCACGGCCTCGGTCGCTGGCTCCCGAACCGTGATCATGCTGATGTCCGTTCACGCGCCACTGCAGTCACAAAGTTGGCTATGAGCCAACTCGCCGGATCCTCCTCGGGATGCCACTGGACGCCGACGGCCAGCCGGGCATCAGCGAGCTCGATCGCCTCGACCAAGCTGTCATCCGCGGCCCAACCGGTAGCGATCACGCCGTCGCCGAGTTGATCCACGCCCTGATGATGGTGAGACATGACCGTGGTGCTCGCTCCTCCGACGAGGCCGGCCACCACTGATTCCGGCGCCAGCTGCACAACATGGCGTTCGAACCGTCCCGCTTCCTCGAGATGACCTACGTGGCCAAGGCGATGCGGCAGGTGCTGGACCAGCGTCCCGCCCCGAGCGACGTTGAGCATCTCCATGCCCCGGCAAATGCCGAGGACTGGGAGGTCGGCATCAAGGGCAGCTTGCACCAACCCCAACTCAGCCTGATCGCGGCTCGGGTCGACGCGCGCTGTCTCGGGTTCACGCTCGGCACCGTAGAGCGCCGGGTCGATGTCGCCGCCGCCGACAAGAATGACCGCGTCGAGCGCGCTTAAGAGACTTGTCGGCGGCTGAGCCCCGAGCGTGTCCGGCGTCAGAACGAGTGCAACGCCACCCCCTCTTGCGATTGCGGCACTGTAAGAACGATTCAACATCGTCACCGGCTCGTCCCACACCGTGCCGAACTGGCACTGCATCGGAATGCCGCCAATCCCAATGAGCGGTCGCGTCGGTGTGCACGCGTCTGTGTAACCGGCGTTCTTAATCTGCATAGGGACCGAGTCGGGTTGTCCGGACTCTACGAACGGCTCCATCGCCTGTCAAGTGGAGCTGCTCTGCATATCAGAAGAACGTCGCGACAGCGTCGCAGATCGCGTAGTCGTCATCGACAACGGGGATCACGCGCCAGCGATCGAAGGCGGTGCACGGGTGCGAGATGGAAAAGCCAACCAGGTCTCCGGGCCTCAGGTCAGCATCGGGCGGGATCGCGACGTGCGCGTGCTGGTCGCTGAGCTGGATGACCGTCGCGCCGTCGAGCCTGCTCGGACTGGTTCCCGATCGAGATACCTTGACCGGCGCCGGCATGCCCATGTCTTGGGGCGCATCGCGTCGGCCCATACTGCAGATCGCAAGCGAGGGCTCGGGGCGCGACAGAACCACCGACCAGATCTCAATCCCGTTCCGCAGTATTGCGCCTTCGGCTCGGCGCCCGCCCAGCGGTGACACACGCTCGTAGAAGCCACCGTCCTGGGTGATGTAACAGCCGCTTCGGAGCACGAGGCGCGCTGGCGTCGGCTGGTCCCAGTTGTGGACGAAAGTAGCGATCACGCGGTCGAAATAGGCGCTTCCACCTGCGGTGATCACAATCTCAGGCCGGTCGCGCAGACTGGTCACCTCGAGGAGATCGATCGCCACGTCACGTACCCCGACAAGGAACCGGTCCACCTCCTCCATACCGTCAGCACTGCTGAGCAGGCCTTCAAAGCACTCGACGCCCCAGAGCGTCAGGGCGGACGAGCGATCTACAGCCCGCGCCACCTCCCGTGCGGTCACGCCATCACGGACACCGCACCTGCCGCCGACGTGGCCGACTTCGATCAGAACCCGCACTCGATCGGCAAGCGAGCGCCTTGCGAGCCCGTCGTCGAGGATCGCCACGCTCTCGACCGAGTCCACCAAGCAGCAGAACTCGAAGGCGGGATCGCGGGCAAGTTCCTCCCCGAGCCACTCGATCGCGGCCGGCTCCACAAGCTGGTTGGCGTACAGAATGCGCCCGACTCCGAATCGGCGATACAGACTCAAGTGCGTCGGCGTTGCGGCCGTCAGCGCCCAGGCGCCCGCCTCGATCTGGCTGCGAAAAAGCTGAGGAGCCATCGTCGTCTTGCCATGCGGACTCAGCCAGACGCCGGCTTCACGGCAGTAGTTGGCCATCGCTGCGATGTTCGACTCAAGCGCAGCACGCCGGAGGATCATCAGCGGCATCGGTAGGGTCCCCCCAAGGATCCGCCAACCCGTGGCGCCAAGCTCAGCCAACGTCATACCATTGGGCCGCAAGGGCACGCCCTTGGTCCCATCGGGAATCACCATTCGCCCGAGACGCTCTACGGCTTCGCGATCGATGCTGGTCGGAGCGCCGTCGAATGTGGACGAGCGATCGGTGGCCGAACCGACCGAACTTGGCGTTTTCGATTTCTGAACGCTGGCCATCAGGTGCTCAGTACTAGCATACGATTCGACCTGTCGCCAGATGCCGGCTTTGCCGAGTGCCTGGCACGCGACGCCGATAGCCGTGCGGATCGCCGTGACCTGCTCGAAACCCCGCTGAAGATGACCCTCTGAGAGCTCCGCGGGCAAGTCAGTAAAGACTGGCGACAAAGCGCTGGATTCGATCGAGCGCGACGCTCAGGTTCTCCCGCGAATTGGCGTACGACAGTCGGAGATGATGCGCGCCCTGGCCACCGAACCCCGACCCTGCAAGGACAGCCACACCAGCTTCCTCGAGCAGTCGGTCCGCGAGCAAGTCCGGCTCCAGCGGCAATTGACTCACGTTCGGGAAGACGTAAAAGGCTCCTTTCGGCATCCGGCAGGATATTCCGGGGAGGGCGTTTAGTCCATCTACGATGAGATCGCGCCTCGCCCGGAACTCCTCGACCATCGCTAGCGCTTCGTCCTGCGGTCCCGTTAGGGCGGCGATGCCCGCGTGTTGCACGAACGGGGGCACGCACGACGTCGAGTTCACGATGAACCGGGTGAGTGGCTCTATCAGCGGTGCGGGCACGGCTGCATAGCCGCAGCGCCATCCAGTCATCGCGTACGTCTTTGACAATCCGTCAAGAACGATTGTTCGATCGAGCATCCCGGGGACAGTTGCGATCGAGCTGAACTCATCCTCGTACAAGATCCGTGAATAGACCTCGTCTGAGAGCACCCAGGCTCGTGTGCGCAGGATCAGTTGCGCCGCGGCCTCGAGATCAGGCGCCGAAGCGACACCGCCGGTAGGATTTTGCGGTGAGTTGAGGATGATGAGCTTGGTTCGCTCGCTCAATCTGTCCTCGAGTTCCTCGAGCTTGAACGCGAAGTCGTTCTCCTCGTGTAGCGGCAGTGCCACCGGGGTTCCGCCCGCCCAGCGGATCGCCGATTCGTAGATCGGGAAGCCTGGGTCCTGATATACGATCTCGTCACCCGGCTCGCACACGGCGAGGATCGTGAAGAACAGAAACGGCTTCGCGCCATTGCCAACGAGCACGCGCTCCGGAGCGACCGCCACGCCGCGCGTTTGCGAGAGCTCTTCGGCGGCAGCCGACCGAAACTCGGGTATGCCGGCACTCGGGCAATAGTGTGTCTCACCCGCCCGGAGAGCGGCGATGGCAGCATCGACAACATGAGACGGCGTGGCGAAATCCGGCTCTCCGATCTCGAGATGGATTACGTCGTGGCCGCGACGCTCAAGTTCCTTCGCGCGCGCGAGCACCGAGAACGCCGTTTCGGTGCCGAGGCGCGAAACACCGGCGGCAACCGATGGAGCCGCATTAGCGTCCGGCGATGTCATGCCCGAGCGTTCACTCGCAACGGCGGGTCGCAACTCATGACTCCTGCATGATCATCATCGCTCTTGAGTCTAGGAGCCAGCACACGAGAGACATTCGCTCGGTACCCGCGACTTCGGTGCGATGCAGTCCACGAACCGACGAACCCTTGCAGCTCAGAGCGACTGCAGCGCTACAGCCTCGTCGTCCTGACCTAGCGCGTGCTGGAGGTGCGAGACAAGCTCGTCCACGTCGGCTCCCGGGAGCGGAGCCGAGGACTGTGCCCACGCGCTAGATGTGCGCTGTAGGACGTCGATTGCGGCTGCGGAAACCCGAGCACCGTTTCCGTCGCAGGCGAACGAGGCCACAGCGTCCTGCAGTTCGCAGGCGCGCCGCTGAGCATGCAACCGGTTGGTCGTTATCAACGAATCCGCGAAGGCGAGGAATTGCGAGCCGAGACTCCGCTCAAGCGACTCGCGGACAACGCCGGCAGGATCGTTCGCGCGCGCCAGGACAGCGTGTTCGATTACCAGCGCCTCGAGCCCTTTCATGAACACCGAGCGCAGATGTTTCAGCTTCGCAGCCGCACCGACTTCCGAGCCAATCACGCGGACGTCAAAACCATGGGCTTCCAGCGACCTCGCGGCTTCGACCGCCACCGCCCCGCTCACCGCGAGCAGTGGTCGCTCGACAGCCAGGTCAAGTGAGTCGAGGAGCGCAACGTCGACAAGCCGTCCTCCAGTCAGCCTATCGATGTCGCGCTTCCGTGTGGGCGCGATCGTATTCCAGTCGTAGTAAAGACATTGGGGCGCCATCGCCTGTTGAACTGCCGCGGGAACACCCTCAGCCGCCGGGGGCGACACACAGCTCACGATGTTGCGGACCGTGCTGGCAAGACATGCTGGACTCTCGATCACGGCACCGGCGGTCACGGGCACACGGGGTGCCGGATCGAACACGAACACGGTGGCACCGCCGGCGGCCAGACGCCGGGCCACAAACGAGCCAACAGACCCATGGCCCACGATCAGCCAGCTCTGGTTTCCTCGGGTCATCGCACCTTCAGTCGCAAAGCAGCCGAGCCGCTAGGCGAGGCGACCTTGAGATCCCCGCTCCAGCACACTCGGCATGTAGCCTATAGATTATCATGGAAGATGATTTATCAAGCCGCCGGGATCGAGGAATCGCGCGAGGTCGTTGGCTGTTCGGCAAATGGGGCGAGGTGAACATGCGCTTGCGATACCGCGCCTGACAATGACCGACGACGAGGCCGACCAGATTGCCGTCATTGACGCGCACTTTCACATCTGGCCCACGACCGTGGAGGAGTTTCAGGGTGACGCGCTTCTGGATCGCCCGTTCCATGTGGAGGACTATCTAGCCGCCACAGCAGGGCGCGGCGTGGTGGGAGCGATCTGGGTCGAGGCGGCATCCGGGGGCGCCGACGGATTCGAGGAGACAAGGTGGGTCTTTGCATCGGCTGGGCAAGCCGCCATCATCCGTGGGGCCGTTCCATGGGTGCCGGTAGCCCAGGCGGACGTCGCTTCCTACGTCGAGCGTCTGATCATCTCAGCACCTATACCTATAGTCGGGACACGGTATGGCTTCGAGGTCGGGCCGGCGGACTTTCCGGCCTCGCCGGAGGTCACCCGCGGTGTGCGGGCCCTCGGGGAACTGGGTCTGCCCTTCGATCTCGTCGCGAGTCCGGCGTGCTGGTCGGCGCTGATTCAGCTCGTGGACTCCTGTGAGGACGTCACCTTTGTTCTCGACCACGCCGGAAGTCCGGGCGCGCACACGGATTACGACGAGTGGGCCCGTTTCATCCGAGAACTCTCGGCCAGGGACCACGTCGTGTGCAAGTTGTCCGGGGTCGGGGATGATCCGCCTTCTGCGTCGTTGATGGAGCGATACCTCGACGCCCTGGTCACTGCCTTCGGATGTACTCGCCTTCTCTGGGGAAGCAATTGGCCCGTCTGTCTCCGGGCCGGAAGCTGGGGAGCATGGCTCGAGCTGGTCATGGAGTGGGCTGGCCGCCTTTCGGTCTCGGAGCGACGGCAGCTTTTCGCGCAGACCTCCCGGGAGGTCTACCGGATTGGCGCGCCCTGATGCCACGGGCGTCAACGCTGCTTCATGGCATCGATGTGAATCTGCCGGTCGAGTGGCGCGAGCGCGACAGCCTCTCGACGATCGAGAACAGAGTGAGGGAGTTGGGTCTGGCCGGCGCGTGGGTGGCAGCAATCGAGGCGCGTGAGCGGGAGGCAGACGACCTCACAGATCTACTCCGCGCAGTCTGCAGCGGTTCGGTGCTGTCCGCGATCAACGTGCTCTTTCCGCCCAGTGGGATCACTGGAACAGTGACTCGGTTTTACGAGCTGGCGAGCGACGCCGACTGCCGCATTGCCCGCCTGTGCCCGACCACTCATGGCTACCCGCTGGCTGATTGGGTGGTCAGCCCCCTGCCCGAGTTGTGCGAGCGCTTCCATTTTTCCTTGCTGCTCGATTTCAATCACGAGCCGATCCCGTGGACTGACGTCGTAGCATTCGCACGCGCATTTCCAGCGGTCCCGATGATCCTACTGGCCTGCAGGATAGGCGAAGAGCGGGTGATAGGTGCAGCACTTGATTATGCGCCAAACCTCCTGCTCGAACTATCAAAGCTCACGTCGACGGTGGCGCTGGAGGAGCTCGTCAGCGTCTACGGGCACCATCGCTTCGTCTTTGGATCAGGAGGTTCCTCGCACGCCAGTCGCCAGATCATGAGCTGCCTGCAGGAGACGGCACTGGACCCGGCTACGATCACTGCGATCGTTGAAGGCAACGCCCGCCTGCTGGCTTCCGGGGCGTATGCGGAGCGATACCTCTGATGAGAGTCCTCGTGCTCGACAGCTTATTCGACTCCCTGGAAATTGAGACCGACGCGGCCGTTGATCAGGGGGCCATGCTCGAGCGGTGGGACGGAAGCGCTGCGGCACTCGGCGAAGCCGACGTGGTGGCTCATGTCCAGACACGTATCGACGAAGAGATGATCAGTCGACTATCCAAGTGCCGGGCAATTACGCGGTTTGGGACCGGACTCGACACCGTGGATCTAGCGGCTGCCGAGCGGGCAGGCATTCCGGTGGTTGGCGTTCGTGGCTACTGCACGCGCGAGCTAGCATCGCACACGCTGGTCCTCGCGCTAACGGTCGTACGTCGCCTGGATGAGCTGCGAAGCGACGTGCGTGACGGCCGCCTATGGCAGGACGTCGCACGTACAAGCCCAATCGCCAGTCGGCGGACCGCAACCGTGATCGGCCTCGGAGCCGTCGGAGAGCGAGTCGCCGCGGCGCTCGTTGCGCTCGGTTATGAGGTCAGCGTGGTTACCCACCGGGCGGCGGAGGACGCCGAGCGCATCGGCGCGTCGCTGGTTTCGCTCGAGCAAGGTCTGGACAGCGCCGATATTCTGTTCCTTCACACCGCGCTCGAGGCAGAAGCACAGCGCCTAATCAATGTGGAGCGGCTCTCGCTGATGAGGCCCGGGACGATCTTGGTCAACACGGCACGCATTGGGCTTCTTGACGAGGCGGCGGTTGCCGGGGCCGTAATGTCAGGACATCTGTCTGGCCTGGCTCTTGATGCGCGCCTTGATTACGACAGTCCGCTTCGCCAGGTGACCGACAATCCATGTGTCGTCGTAACCCCCCATGTCGGCTGGTATAGCGAGGAGTCGGCAAACCTGCTGCGTCGACGTGCGATCAGCGAGGGCATCGCCGTGGCGTCGGTGACGCGAGACCGAGGGGGCCCGCGAGCATGACATCCGGCGCCGATGACGGGCAAGGCGTGGTGTTGGTCACCGGCGCGGCATCCGGAATCGGTGCCGCAACAGCCGAACGCCTAGCGGCGGACGGCTGGCTGGTGGTCGCCACCGATATCCGTGAGAGCGAATCCGTCAAGCGCTGCGATGTCTGCGACCCGCGAAGCGTTGGCGCCATCGTTGACGCCTGCATCGCGAACCACGGTCGGCTTGATGCTCTTGTCAACGCCGCCGGCTCCGGTAGTCCCGTGAGGTTCGGCGACGCCTCCGACGAGATTTGGCGGGAGACGCTTGACGTCAACCTGATGGGGACGGTTCGCATGTGCCGGGCTGCGATCCCTCATCTGCGGCGCTCCGCAGAACCCGGCCGCGGGATAGTCAACTTCACGTCGCAGGCCGCCAAGACGGGCGGACTCGTGATCGGTGCCCCATATTCGGCGGCCAAGGCGGCGGTTCTGTGCCTGACCAAAACACTGGCGGCAGAACTCGGTCCAGATCGTCTTAGGGTCAATGCAGTCGCGCCCGGCCTCATCGAGACCCCGTTCTTGGACCGCGTTCCCGAGGTGCGCGAGCGAGGTCCGCAGTTGCCGCTGGGCCGCATTGGACGCCCTGAGGAAGTCGCGTCGGTCGTCGCATTTCTACTGTCGCCCGGGGCCTCATACATGACTGGCGAGATCGTCGACGTCAATGGCGGCCTGTTGATGGACTAGGCATGCGGACACTTTCATATGATCTGCATTTGCATCCTGCACCATCAGCTCGGCCGAGGTGGGGAGACGGGCTGGCGGTCTGGCGCGCCGCCCGCGACGCGGGTGTTCGAGGGTTTGTGTGGAAGGCCCACGAAGAACACACCATCGAGCGATGCTTGCGACTACCGACAACGCCAGTGTGGCCGATCGGCTCCGCCTCGATGAACCCTTGGGCGACCTGTGACAGCGTCGTGGACGCCGTTCGGCGTGGAGCGCTGTGGATCTGGGGCCCGACGCAGGGCGAATTAGGGGATATTGAGTGGAACCTGGCGTTGCCCTCGTGGTGGGATGACCTGGCCGCGTGGCTTCGTGGCTGGAAACATCCCCTGGTGCTGGCCACCGGTCACCTTGCGGCGGAAGGACGGGCTGCGTTGGCGCGCCTCGCGCGCGAGTGCGACCTCCTCACCTGCGCCGTGACCCACTCATTGCACCTGTCGGTGGATGAGGCGGTGTCGCTCGCGTCGCTTGAATGCATGTTTGAGATCGACGCCTTCACGTATGCCAATCCTGTCAGCGTCTGTGTGCAGACTGATCTCGGAGAGTTACTGAAAGTGTTGGTCTCGGCCGGCGCGACCGTCTATTTCACCTCCGACGGCGGCCAGCGTGAAACGGGCAATCCGTTCGTGTTTGGCGCCGAAGTGCTTGCTCAGGTGGAGCGCTTGGTGGGCGCCGAGCTCGCGACCCTGATCGGCGTTGAGAACCCCGCGGCGATCGTCGCGCAGCTGCGTCGAGGTCTGTGACCGCCGTGACGACCGGGTCTTATCGAAACTCCATGGTTATCGACGGAGGGAGCTAGGCATGGGCGTAAACGCACCCTTCACCGGCGGGTCGCCGGCAGCGAGGCCCCTGGCCGCCGCGACCAAGGCAGAGGCGACGTATCACGAGCTTCGGCGACGTATCTTGAGTGGTGAATTAGAACCTGGCGCTGCTCTCGATCAAGAGACCGTCGCCGCCGATTTGGGCGTATCGGTGACTCCCGTGAGAGAGTCGGCAAGACGACTGGAAGCTGAGGGTCTGCTCCAGTTCGAAGCGCACAAACTGCTGCTTGTCGCGCCACTCTCACGCACGGAGCTCAACGATCTCTACGACGTGCGCCTTCAGCTGGACCCCCACGCCGCCGCGCTGGCGACCGGACGCTTGACGCCGGCGCAGCTCGACGAGATTGAGGCAATGGCGCGGGCTCGCGCGTCTGACCCTCTTGGACAGCTCACTGCGAATCGCGCCCTTCATCATGCGATCTATTCCCGGTCGGGCAATCGAGTTCTGACCGACACGCTCGATCGGCTGTGGGAGCGCACCGACCGCTACCGCGCGGTGCTATTCCGAGCGGACGTCGGAATCACGGCCGCTCTTCGCCAGCACATGGAGATCGTCAACGCGATCCGCTCGGGTAACAAGCGGACGGTCGCACGGTTGCTTCGCGCGCACGTGCTGGAGGCCAAGACACTGATCGAGAATGTCCTCTGAGCGCTACTGCTCGCGTGCCCTGATCGGCGCAGGCGTTGCCACCCTCCACGAGGCGCAGGGGCGACGAGGACTTGTATCCCGGGTCAGCCTGATCGTCGGGGAGCCGTTTGCCGGGCGAGCGGTGACGGTGGCGTTGCCGGCGGGAGACAATCTGGGCGTTCATCTAGCTCTCGCGGAGGCTGAGCCTGGAACGGTGCTGTGTATAGCGAGCGCGGGTCAGGGCAGCTTTGGCGTGTTTGGTGAGTTGTTGATGGCGGCCGCTAAGCACCGCGGGATTCTGGCGGTCGTGACCGACGACGGCGTGCGCGATCTGGCGGCTCTCGATCCCCCACCGGCGATCGCAGCGCGGGCAATCGTCGCACGCGGAACGACCAAGCAGCGACTCCGACGACCGGTCGGTGCCCCGGTCTCTTTGGGTGGAGTGCTTGTTGAATCGGGCGACTGGTTGGTCGGTGACCGGGACGGGGTCTGCGTCGTCCCAGGTGCTGGAGTGGACGCCGTGCTGGAGCGGGCAGCGCAGCGAGTCGCGCAGGAACATACCGCTGGCGACCGTCTGGCTCGCGGCGAGCAGAGCATCAAGGTTTTCGGACTCCCCTCCGAAGCGCGGGCGAGCGTCATCTAAATGAGAGCAGGAGGGCAATGAGGATCACCGACATCGAGGTCAAGAACCTCCGGTTTGATTACCCAGACTCAGGCGGCTTCGTATACGGCGGCGGGCGCGTGAACGCGCGCGTCACGTCGCTGGTGTTCGTTCACAGCGACGATGGCCAGCGAGGCATCGGCGCGTCGTACAGCCATCCAGATCTGGTCAAGCTGATCGTTGAACAGCATCTCCGTCCACATCTGATCGGGCGCGACCCGGTCGAGGTTGAGTCGTTGTGGAAGCTCATGTACGACCTGACGCGGTGGTACGGCCGTAAGGGCGTAGCTGTTTCCGCGCTCGGCGGGGTCGACATCGCGCTGTGGGATCTGAAGGGCAAGGCCGCGGGCGAACCGCTTTACCGTCTGCTCGGCGGTTCGACGCCCCGGGTAAAGGCATACGCGAGTGGCCTCTTCTGGGCCGACGATGTTGCCGCGCTTGCGGCCGAGGCCAAGCGGCACGTCAGTCACGGCTTCCGTGGTGTCAAGACCCGGCTGGGGCGCAACGCCGAATATGACCATGCCGCTCTGCACGCGATCCGGAATGCGGTCGGCGAGGATGTCAACATCATGGTCGATGGCTCGCATCGATACAACCAGGAAACCGCTGCGCAGATGGTGCGTGAGCTCGAGCGGGTCCGGGCCTTCTGGTTCGAGGAGCCCTTTCCCCCCGAGGCGCTTGACGACTTCGTTCAATTCCGGCCGACGAGTGAGGTGCCGCTTGCCGCAGGCGAGAATGAATTCGGCTTCCAGGGCTTCCGAGAGCTCCTACGAGCAGGCGCGCTCGACATCGTTCAGCCCGACTGCTGCCGCGCAGGGGGCATCACCGAGTGCAAGCGCATCGCGCACGAAGCAGACGCTCATGGCATCGCAGTGGCCACGCACACCTGGAGCGACGCGGTCGCGCTGATCGCGAACGCCCACGTGATCGCCTCATCGCCAAACGGCATCACCGTCGAAATTGATCAATCGGGCAATCCTTTTGTCGATGCACTGCTCACCGAGCCCCTAGTGATCGACGACGGGTGGTTGCACCTCTCAGACGCGCCAGGGCTGGGGATCGAGCTCGACGAAACAACTCTCGAGCGGCTGTCGGTTGGCGATGCACTGATGCAGGACGGCAACTACAGCGACATGATCTTCGGCGCCGAGTATTTCGAGAGTCCGCCCCCGTACGACCCCGTTCCGAACAGCCGCTAACGATCGCTCGACACGGCGAGACTCCTTGCCGTTCCGCCGAATGCCTCTTTCACCCGATCTCGGTCTTCGATGCGCCCTTCAACGCCAGCATCTCTCGCGCCTCGTCAGGCGTGGCGATCTCGAGTGAAAGTTCCGTGAGGATGCGGCAGATCTTCGAGACTTGATCAGCGTTTGACTTGGCGAGTTCGCCCCTGGCGAGGTAGATGCTGTCCTCGAGGCCGACACGAACGTTGCCACCCAGAATCGCTCCCAGCGTGGTGAGCCGTGTTTGGTGGCGACCGGCGCCGAGAATCGAGAAGTAGTAGTCGTCACCGAAGAGGCGATCCGCCGTTGCCTTCATGTGCATCAGGTTTTCAGGGTCCGGCCCGATCCCGCCAAGGATGCCGAAGATCAGCTGTAAGAACATCGGTGGTTGAACCACACCGCGGTCGACGAAATGGGCGAGGTTGTAGAGCTGCCCTACGTCGTAGCACTCGAACTCAAAGCGAGTTCCGTTCGCGCCAAGCTCCGTGACCAGCCGTTCGATGTCCGTGTACGTATTTCGGAAGATGAAGTCCCTTGACGCCTCCAGGTACTGACGCTCCCAGCTGTGCTTGAACTCCTTGACTCGGTCGAGCACGGGGAACAGTCCGAAGTTCATGCTTCCCATGTTGAGCGACGACAATTCCGGCTTGAATCGGCGCGCGGCCTCGGAGCGCTCTTCGAGTGTCATGCCATGACCGCCGCCCGTGGTGATATTGATCACAGCATCACAGCCCGCTGCGATCTCGGGCAGGAATTGAGCGAAGATCTCCGGATCGGGTGTGGGCCGGCCGGTCTGCGGATCACGCGCGTGAAGATGGACGATTGCGGCTCCTGCGTGCGCGGCTCCGATCGCGCTTTCGGCAATCTCCGCCGGGGTGATCGGCAGATAGTCCGAGACAGATGGGACATGAATTGACCCGGTGATCGCGCAGCTGACGATCACCTTTCCGCGAGCGGCCATGTCAATTCCCTTCCAAGTCGCTGCCCGTCGTCAGCATGGTCATGAATCCCACCGAGATGTACCTCCGGTCACGCTGCTCATAGTTGGTCGCTGCCCGATCGTCCTCAGTGTGCAGTAGATCAATCAAATGCGCTCTAGACGGCGAGTGCGACGTCCTGCTCAACGCGTTGCGCGGCCCGCTCGAACGACTCGACCACGAGCCCGATCTTCTCCTCGTCCATGGCGGTGGAGACATTGAGCACCCCGCGTGGCGCAAAGTACACGCCCTCATCAAGACACGCCAGATGTAGCCGCGCCAGGAGCTCGCTGTCCAGATTGACGTCCTCGAAGGTACGAATCTCCTCGGCTGATTCGAAATGCAGGTGAAGCAGGGAGCCGCAGACCGTCACCGGACCGGACAGTCCGTGAGCGTTCAGGAGGCGATGCAGACCCTCGCCGAGCTTCGCCGCGAGCCCATTGATTCGCTCGATCTCCGCACCGGTCAGCAGATCGAGCGACACGCAGCCGGCGGCTGTCGTCATCGGATTGCCGTTGAAGGTCCCCGAGTGGGTGACGAACGGCTTGCGATCGGGCGCGAATCGGCTCATGATCTCCGCTCGTCCGCCGACGGCACCAACCGGCATGCCGCCGCCGATGATCTTCCCGAATGTCGTGAGGTCGGGCGTGACGCCCAGAACCGACTGATATCCACCGGTTGCCGTTCGGAGCGACACCACCTCGTCCGCGATCAGGACCGCGCCATCGCGATCGGCGAGCCGGCGGGCGGCGGCAAAGAAGGCCGGATCGCCTGAGATGACACCTTCCCCCAGCACCGGCTCGAAGATCAACGCCGCAACTTGTTCCCCGCGCTCCGACATCACTGCCTCCAGCGCCGCCGTGTCGTTGAACGGCACCATGTGCACGAGGTCCGAAACGAATGGCGGGACACCGGCCGCACTGAGAGCCTCACCCCGGGCTGGGCCAGAACCGCCGGCGAAGGTCAGGGGAACCTGTTCCCACGAGCCGTGGTAGCCACCGACCGCCTTTACAAGCTCCACCCGGCCAGTGTGGGCTCGGGCGACCCTGACCGCCTGCATCACCGCCTCTGAACCAGAGTTGGTGAACCGCAGAAGCTCCACGGACTGCACGCGCTGCTTGATCCGCTCCGCGAGCTCGGCCTGAAGCCGGCTCGGGGCGGGAAAGACCGTGCCCAATGGCGCTTGCTCGGTGATCGCCGCCACGATCTTCGGATGGGCATGCCCGTGGACGAGCGCGGTGTAGTTGTTGAGGAGGTCGATGAATCGATTCCCGTCGAGATCCCACACATGGCAACCTTCTCCGCGCGCAAGCGCTAGCGGGTAAGGCGGGTAATACGTGACGGATCGTGTATCGCCGGCGGGCATTACGCGGCGAAGGCGATCAGACAGCCGGCGCGACTCGCTTGTTTCAATCCGGTAACTCACCTCATGTCCTCCGATCGTTCACTCGATTACCGTCTCACGCTCGCGAGGATGGGAGGACACGCAGCGACTCTCGGCCACGGCTGCGGCTCACGCGGCCAGATCGACGGAGTCCGCCACGTCGTCAAGGGCCAATGCCAACCGGTCGACGATCTCGTCGATGTCCTCACGGCTGACGATCAGCGGCGGTGAGACCAGAATCTGGTCTCCGGCGACGCCATCCGCACCCGCGCCGGGATAGATCATGAGGCCGCGGTCCTGCGCTGCCAGGTGAACGCGGAGAGCGAGCTCGAGTGCGACGGGAGCTGGGCGGCAGCTCTCACGGTCTGCCACCAGCTCGATGCCCACCAGCAAGCCCTTGCCGCGAATGTCTCCGATCATGCCTTGTCGTTCAGCCAGTTCACGTAACCGCCCGATCAGGTATTCACCTTGAACGGCTGCATTCTCGACAAGCCGGTCTCGCTCGATGATGCGCAGCACCGCCAAGCCTGCCGCACAGGCGACCGGGTGCCCTCCGTAGGTGTAGTCGTGCACGAAGGAGGTGTCAGAGCCAAGGAACGTCTCGGCGATCGCATCCGACATGATCACCGCTCCCAGCGGCGCATACCCACCAGAGATCCCCTTCGCGGTGACGATCACGTCCGGCTGTACTCCCCAATGGTCAATGCCGAAATTCCGGCCCGTCCGACCCCACCCAGTGACGACCTCGTCCGAGATCATCACGATGTCGTACCGGTCACAGATCTCGCGGATCCGTTCGTAGTAACCGGGCTGCGGCGTGATCCCTGACCCGGCGGCTGCGATGATCGGCTCCGAGATGAAGGCCGAGACGTTCTCGGCCCCAACCTCTGAGATCGCGCGCTCAAGGTCGGTGGCACAAGCGTTCTCACACGCCGGGTAGGCGAGCCCGAGCGGGCAGCGGTAGCAATACGGAGCGACGACCTTCGGATACTCCGGACGCATGTAGGGCAGATACGGCTCCTGACGGCGCGGGACGCCGCTCAGCGAGAGCGTGAACAGCGTCGACCCGTGATAGCTGCGCTCGCGTGAAATAACGACGTGCTTCGACGACCGACCGTGCAGAAGATGGTAGTGCCGAGCCATCTTGACGGCGAACTCATTGGCCTCCGATCCGCCTGAGGTAAAAGCGGCTCGGTTGAGCGAACCAGGAGCAAATCGGGCGACGGCGGCCGCGAGTAGTTCGGCGGTCTCGTGCTGGAACTGGGTGTCATGGACGTACGCCAGCCTGCCCGCCTGCTCTGCCATCGCATCGACCACTTCGGATACCCCATGACCGATGCTGATGACCGAGATCGCACCGGAGTCTGCGTCGATGTACTCGCGTCCTTCGGTGTCCCAGATCCTGATCCCCTGGCCACGCGCAATAGTCCGGTAGCGCCGGCGCACGTCCTGCGGGAACTGCCGTTGCGTGCTGGTGGACGACTCGGTGGCGCTCATGGGCTCCTCCCCTCAGAATGACGTCTACAGTCTAGATTCAATCGGCTGGGGGAGGGCGAGCTCGTCCCAGCTTGTCGTGGCCGAGCCAGCCTGTGCAGCGCGACCTGGCACACGTCGGCCGGCATCACTCATGAGGCCGGCATCGTCTGCGCAGCCGTGTCGGGCGACGCCTGCTTCACGTGTCGGTGGAACGGCTGCTTCAGAGGCGCCAGCGGTGTGTCACCACGAATCAGGTCGGCTGCCTTCTCCGCCAGCATCACGACCGGTGCGTAGATGTTCGCGTTCGTGATGTACGGCATCGCCGAGGCGTCGACAACCCGTAGTCCCTCCACGCCCCAGACCCGCATGCTCGAGGGGTCGACGACGGCCTGCTCGCCGGTTCCCATCTTCGCCGTGCACGACGGGTGCAGACCGGTCTCGGCGTCCCGGCCGACCCAGTCGAGGATCTGCTGGTCGGTCTGCACCGCCGCGCCTGGCAGGATCTCGCCGCCGTTGAACGGCTCGAATGCCGGCTGCGTGAGGATCCGCCTCGCGCAACGGATGGCCTCCACCCATTCCCGCCTGTCCTGCTCGGTGGACAGGTAGTTGAACCGCAGCGCAGGGTGGACGCGCGGGTCCGGCGAGACGATCTTCACGGACCCGCGGGCGTCCGAGTACATCGGGCCGATGTGCCCCTGATACCCGTGATCCGGTTGCACCGAGCCGTCGACGCGAATCGCCAACGGCAGGAAGTGGAACTGCAGGTTCGGATACTCCACCTCGTCATTGCTGCGGACGAACCCGCCGGCCTCGACGACGTTGGTCGCCGCCGGCCCCGTGCGCGTCAACAGCCACTGCAGCCCAACCTTCGGTCGATTGCGGCGTTTCAGCGCGGGAGACAGCGACACCGGCTGCATGCAGCGGTACTGCAAGAAGGCCTCGAGATGGTCCTGCAGGTTCTCGCCGACTCCGGGCAGGTCGTGAACGACGCCGACGCCGACGCCGGCGAGCTCCTTCGCGTTTCCGATCCCCGACAGCTGCAGCAGCTGAGGCGTGTTGATCGCCCCGCCGCACAGGATCACCTCGTCGGCGCTGATCACCGACTTGCTCCGTCGGTGCACGACCTCGACGCCGGCGGCCCGGCGGCCCCGCATGACGACGCGTGTGACGAATGCGCGGCAGATCACATCGAGGTTGTTCCGGGAACGCACCGGCCACAGGTACGCTCGTGCCGCGCTGAAACGCCGCCCGCGGTACACGTTGCGATCGAATGGGGCAAATCCCTCCTGGCAGTAGCCGTTGACGTCATTGGTCAACGGGTAGCCCGCCTGCAGCGCAGCCTCGAACAGCGCCCGGAACAGCGGGTTGTCGGCCGGGCTACGCTCGACCTTCAGCGGGCCATCACCGCCCCGCCACCTGTCGCTGCCCGCCAGGTAGGTCTCCATTCGCCTGAAGTACGGCAGGCAGTTCGCGAAGCCCCAGGCCTCCATGCCGGGATCGCCCGCCCAGCGCTCGTAGTCCAGCGGGTTTCCGTGCTGGAAGTTCATCAGGTTGATCGAGCTCGAGCCGCCGAGCAGCTTGCCTCGCGGGTGCGCGATCCGCCGGCCGTGCATGAACGGCTCCGGCTCGGATTCGTACTTCCAGTCATACAGGCGATTGCCCACCATTAACGTGAACGCGGCCGGCATCTGGATGAGCGGGTCCCAGACGGAGTCCGCGCGCCCGGCCTCCAGCACCAACACGCGCGTCGAGCCATCCGCAGTGAGACGGTTGGCCAGGACACAACCGGCGGCACCGCCGCCGACGATGATCACGTCATATCTGTCTTCGGGCATCGCGATCGGTATCGGTCCAGCTACTGGCGCACGAGCGGCCGACGAAGCGTCTCGACCGCGCCTGTGTCGTGCTCGGGCGCGTCCTGGCGAGCTGCACGTTCAGGATGTGGTCGTCGAACATCGCGCACACACCACACTGATTGCGCGCCCGCACGGCGCGCCGGACTATACGCCACTTGTCATTTGCCGGGCCGGCATTCCCAGATCGATCAGCCTGCTCGCGAGCGCCGTCGTCCGACTCAGGACGACTACGAACGATCGATCACAAGGGACCGGGCACGGAGCTCACCGGCGCTCGATCTGTGCACGGATCGCCGCGTCCTTGATCGTGTCGTCGGCCGCGAGCATCATCGCCTTGCTGAGGATCACCGACAGCGTGTCGTCGCCCTCGAATGGGAGCCACACGTACCCCGGCTCGCCGGGCCGGCGTCCGCCACCGGCTGCGACGATGCACAGGTGACGGCTCCCGGGCTCGATCAGGACGTTCGCTGATCCCAGGTGGATGCGGTAGCGGTTCAAGCGCCCGCGAACGACGAGAAACCGACCGTCGATCGCGGCCCGGTCGGCGATCGGCAGCGACGGCAGGATCCGCTCGAGCAGTTCGCGCCGCCCGGCGCCGATCGGCGTCAGCTCGTCGAAGGCCTGCTCGTGCCAGGTCTCGATCCAGGGGTCGGGCGCGTTGAGCGGGAACTCGGGATCTGCCGCGACCCCGGCGACGCTGACGAACAGATCGACGTCGCGAAGAACTTCGGAGAAGGTGAGCGGCGGGATCTCGCTCAGCGGGATCGGCTTGCGGTCGGTCAGCCACGCGTGGCCGGCGAACTTCCGCGGCACGCGTGCACCCCCGGCTGGCGGGCCGGGGGTGCGTTCCCGGTAGAAGCTGAGCGTGCCCGTCTGCGCGTAGAGAAAGATGCCGTGGCCCGACGCCGGCGCGTCCTCCTCGACGGCCTCGACCTCGAGCTCGGCGACGAGCCCGATGCGCGGCAGCCTCAGCATTGCGTTCGGATTCCCGCCTGGGTCGAACGGACCCTGCAGCCGGTAGTTCCATCCACGAGCGTCGCACAGCGCGCGCAGGGTGTGCTGGCGCACGAAGTGACCGGCGAAGCGCGCTGACGCGGTACCAGCCTCCTGCTCCACCGGTGTGAGGAGATAGACCTCCCGGTGGGCCTGCTTGAACGGCTGGATCACCCGCTCGCGCTCGAGGCGCTCGCGCCATGCGAGCACGTCGGCGACGGCGAGACCCGCCGGGTGCCAGAGCCGGACCGGGGCATCGTCCGAGAGCCTCGGCGACGCCGTATGCGACGCCCGCGCCATTCGCGTTGTCCCGCGCGAGGAACGGCTCGCCGCCGTCCGGCACGAAGATCAACGGCTCGGCGACCGCGGCCAGCCCCGGATGCCCGAGCACGTGCTCGCGGAGGCGTCCCCAGGGCCACTCGGCGCCGCTCGCGAGCGCCTGCTCGAAGTAGCGGCGCTGGACCAGGGGCGAAGCGTCCTGGACGGCGCGCACCTCGAGCGCCTCCCGTGAGAGCCCGGCGCTCCCGGCGGCGCTGTCGAGCGCCTTGTCGATCCGCCCGCGGACCGACGGCTTGCGCGCCTTCTGCGAGAGCTCGACGAGGTGGGGCGCGCCGTCCTCGCCCATCTGCGCGAGCGTCCAAAGGCAGGCGTTGAGCACCTTCGGCGAACGCGCTCCGACGTCGGGTATCTTCTTCGCGCACGCGCGCGCGACCCCGGTGACGAGCTCCGCGTACGACGGGCCGCCCGGGATCGAGCAGCTCCAGACGATCCCCCGGAGCACGACTGCATTGCGTTCGGTCGGAACCGCTTTCGGAAGGTGGTTGAGGCCGGCGAACGCGCCGACCCCCGAGCCGCGGCGCATCTCGCTCGACGCCGGCGCGTCGAGCGCGCCGAGCAGCGTCCGCGCGAGGTCGCGGAAGTCGTCCTCGCCGAGCGCATCGATCAGCTCGCGGGCGCCGGTGAGCCATCGCTTCGCCGGCTTCGACGCCGTCGCCGTAGCGGCGTACTCGAGCAGGCCGACCCAACCCGCGGGCACGCCGCCACGCTCGGCCAGGGCGGCGATCGCCGCCTCGCCCCAGTCGTCGTCACCGTCGATCCCGCCGTTTGAGCCGATCGCGAGGTCAGGCCGCTCGCCGCCGAGTTCGGCGAGGATCATCGCCGCGCGTCGCGACTCGGCCGGCCCGCGCTGCTCGAGCCGCAGCCGCCCGAGCACGAGCAGAGCCCTGCGCAGCTCTGGCGACGGCACTTGGCCGGTGACCGATCGACGGATCAGCTTTGCGATCGACTCGACCGGGATGTGATCGAGACCACCGAAGGACCAAGAGGAGAATGACGCGAGCGCCCGCACGAGCGCACGCAGATCCTCATCGCTCCACGGCTGATCGCGGTCGACGAGCTCCCTGATCTCCTCCTGCCGCGCATGCGCGACCGGCTCGGCGTCGCGCTGTAGCGTCTGGAGCGCTTCGACGCCCCCGCCGGGTGCGGGGAGCACGGCGGCGATCATCGCGCGCGCGATGCGATTGTGCAGGTCGGCCTGCGCCGCCACGGCGGCGACCAGCGGCCGCTCAGTCGTCCCCATCAGCCTCCGCGGAGAGGAGTCAACCGCAGGAACGTCACCTCGGAGGAGGGCGTCAGCGTCACGACGTCCTCAGCCGACGTGGCCTGCCGGCCATCGACCACCACGATGTAGCGCCCCGCCTCGAATGCGCGCACAGCGCCGCCGATCGCGTCCTTGAGCTCTGGCGGCGACGGCGCCGGCCGCGGCCCGTTGAGCCGCATCTCATCGGCGGACTGCTCGACGAGCGGCCGGTAGCCGGGCTCGTCGGCGGCGCGCATGAGTTCGGCGGTCACGCGCCCGCCGATCAGCTGCCCCACGGTCAGTTGCGTCGCCTCGAGGTCGATCTCGAGCTCGAAGTCGCGCGCGCCGGGTGCCCGGTCGCGAACTCGCACAGTCCCCACGATTGGCCGAACGATAGCGCAGGGGCTCGCCGCTTCCGACAGGTCCACTCGAGCCAACACGATCTGCGCAAGGACAGCCATTCCTGACCGAAAAAGGGCTCGCAAGCGATAGACGGCAGCAGGCGCCCCAGACGCGGCCTTGGGTCATGAGCCGCGTGTGCGGGTTGGCTGGATATCGACTGTGATTGGACCGTCGGCTACGCGCGCGTGTTGGAGGAGCGATGCGGGGATCCTGAGGACCCGTCCGGGTGAGGCCGGCCACGGCAGTACGCGTCTCGCGATGATCTGACCGTCTTGGTTGACGGTGACGGTGGGGAATGGAATGTGCCGTCGTGGCCATGCGAGGAACCGACCACGGGGTGGGGCCATCGCCTGGTCGAGGAGTCCGGGGCTGATCCAGTTGAGGTTCGCACCTGGGACGAGCCGGACGCCCGTGGCATTCGCGCTGTGCCCGTTCCTGCGCTGGAGGATCGTGGTTGCTACCTCGCGGCCGTCGAGGGCGGCGATATCGGCGGTGTCGACGGGGTGGGTGAGGTTGCCGATAGCGTAGATGCCGGGAGTGCTGGTCGCCTGGGATGTATCGACGAGGGGGCCGAGCGTGTTTGTGTCGATCGCGAGTCCCGCGGTGCGAGCGAGTTCGTTGTCTGGAATCCAGTCGCCGGTGACGACGACGGCGTCGCATTCGATGATCCGGCGTGTGCGGGTATCGAGGTTTTCTATTTCGATCGCGTGGACGCGTGGGGTGCCGATGATTCGCGTGACGCGTGTGCGGGTCTCGAGCGGCAAACGGAAGGTGATGCGTCCGAGGGTGGAGAGCTGCGGTGTAGGCCTCGGGGGTGGCGTGTTGAGTGGTCATGAGGATCGGTTGGCAGCCGGCTTCGCGGAGTGTCATCGCGGCTGACCAGCTGACGAGTTCGGCGCCGACGATCACCGCACGGGTTCCGGGGCGCTGGTGGTGGAGGTGGACCAGGTTCTGTAGGTGGCCGGTGGTGTAGATGCCAGCCGAGCGGTCGCCGGGAATAAGTCGGGCACTGCGTGGGCGCTCGCGCGCGCCGGTTGCAAGGACGATGATCGGGGCGGTGATGCGTTCGCGGCCGTGCGGGCTTGTGATCTCGACGATGTGTGTATCCGCCCAGCCGGTGACGGTCGCGCCGGTGCGGATCCGCGCCCCGGCGCGCAGCGCGGTGTCGGTTAATCGCCGCGCGTAGGCGGGGCCGGAGATGAAGGTGTGCAGGTCACGGATGCCGTAACCGATGTGGTCGCTGTGACGCGGGATGCCACCGGCGGTGTTCTCGCGCTCGAGCACAAGAACCTCGCCACCCAGCTGCGGCGCCAACGCTGCAGCTGCGGTCAACCCGGCCGGGCCGGCGCCGATGATGAGCACATCCGCCGTGATTGTGTTTGGCCGGCTCACCGTGCAATCTCCGGGGAGAGGTCGCTGGTCGCGATCACCCGCTGGTTCTCGAACAGGGCTTGTACGTTGGCGGCGCAATAGAACCCTTGGCAGCGACCGTTCATGGCCCTCGTGCGGCGCCGCAGCCCGCCCAGATCGCTCGGCGGAATAGGTGAATTGAACGTGTCGCGGATCTCGCCGGCGGTGACGCGCTCGCAGAAGCAGACGACCTGTCCGTACGCGGGATCGCGCGCGATCCGGTCCGCGTCCTGGTAGGGGCGCAGGAACGCTTCGCCGATGTTCGGCATCTGTGGCGGGTCGGGCAGATCGTCACGAGCACGAAGATCGAGGCCGGCGTCCGCGAGCTGTTCGCAGACGTGCTCCGCGACGGCCATCGAGGAGGTGAGGCCTGTTGATCGGATCCCGCCGACAAGGGTGTAGCGCTGGGCTGCGTCGGTTTCGATCAGGTAATCGTCGCGGTCGATCGACGCGCGCAGGCCGGCGTAGGTGGCGGTGACTTCCTCACGCATCAGCTTGGGCATCAGACGTCGTCCCCGTTCGATCAGGAACTCAAAGCCGGTCTCTGTGGTGGCGGTGTCCGTCTTGTCAGCGAGGTTCTCGGCTGTCGGGCCGAGCATGACGTTGCCGTAGATCGTCGGGCTGATCAGGACGCCTTTGCCGAGCTTGCTAGGGACCGGCAGCACGATCCGATCGGCGAGCGGGCGGGCGAGTTTGTCGAACACGAGCAACTCCCCTCGACGCGGCGTCACCGTGAACCTCTGATATCCGAACAGCAAGTCGATCGTGTCCGCATGGAGCCCGGCCGCGTTGATCACGTAGCGCGTCCGGATGCTGCCGGTAGGCCCCCTCAGCACGGTGTGCTCGGTGCCGATCTCGGCGTGTTCGATGCGCTGACCGAGTCGGATCTCCGCGCCTCGCAGGTCGGCTTCCGTCGCGAGCGCCAGCGTGGTCGTCCAGGTGCAGATGATTGATTCGTCGGGCACCGTGAGCCCTCCGACGACCCCCGGCCCCAGATCCGGGACCTCGCGGTAGACCTGATCGGTGCCGACGATCTCACAGCGGTCGTATCCGTTCTCGGCAGCTTTCCGCTGAAGGCCCGGTAACGCGTCGAGTTCGTGGCTGTTCCACGCGACCAGTAGCGCGCCTGTCGGTTCGACCGGGATCGCAGTCTGCTTCGCGTGTGCGCTGAGCAGCTCGTAGCCGCGTTTGACGAGCCGGCTCTCCAGTGTCCCTGGCTTGGCGTCGAAGCCGGTGTGGAGGATCGCCGTGTTGGCTTTGCTTGTGCCGTCGCCGACGTCATCGCGGGCGTCGAGCAGTACGACGTTGAGCGCGTGACCGCTCAGTTCGCGAGCGATCGCGGAACCGACAACGCCGGCGCCGATGACCGCCACATCGAACACGGGATCAGGATCGGTGACAGCCGGTCCGCCGCCGCCGCCGCCGCGGCCGACGGTCATCACGGTTCCCCGGTTGGCAATGTGTCGGCAGCGACCCGCCGCCAGCGGTCACGGAACTCGGCGGCGCGATCTGGCGACCATTGAGGCTCGTAGATCGTTCGCGGGTTCCAGTCGAGAACCGCCTGGTCGAGCGCCAGGTAGGGGTCGGTGGCCAGCCGTGCGAGGGCGGCTGCGCCGAGCGCGGTCGCCTCGGCGGACGGGTAGAGCCCGACAGGAAGTTGGGTGAGGTCCGCGACCGCTTGCATCAGGACGCGCGATTGGGTCAGGCCGCCGTCGACCCTGAGGGTGCTCAGCGGTTGTGCGGTATCGCGCTCCATGACGTCGGTGAGCTCGGCGACCTGGGCGGCGACACCCTGCAGCACCGCGGTAACCAGATGCTCCGCGCGGGTCGCCAACGTCATCCCCGCGAACGTTGCAGTCGCATCGGGCCGCCACCATGGTGCCGCGAGCCCCGCCAGCGCCGGGACGCACACGACCCCGCCGGCATCATCACGTCCGAGCACGTCAAGGTCGCTCGGGTGGGTGATCAACCCGAGGTCCGTCAGCCAGCGCACCGCGGACGCCGCTGTGTAGATCTGTCCATCGATGCAGTACGCGGTGCTCTCACGGATCCGCCACGCGACCGAGCTCGTCAATCCGGACACCGAGCGCACTGCCCGCGCGCCCGTGTTCGCAAGCAGGAACGCGCCCGTCCCGAACGTGCACTTCGCCTGTCCGGGATCCCAGCATCCCTGAGCCAGGAGCGCGGCCTGCTGATCGACGACCAGTCCGCCGACGTCGATGGCAGGCCCGAACGCGCTGGTCGTTCCGATCCGCTCGTCGCAGCCGACGATCCTCGGCAGCGGTTCGTCGCCCAACCCGAACAACTCGAGCAGTCCCTGGTCCCACTCGACAGCGTCGAGATCCATTACCAGCGACCGACTGGCAGTCGACACATCGGTCGCGAACTCACCGGCGAGATGATGCACCAGCCACGCATCCGTCGTGCTGACGACCCCAGCGGTGGTGACGTTCCGCCTCAACCACGCCATCTTCGGAGCCGAGAAGTACGGATCAAGCACCAGTCCAGTCCGCGAAGCGAGCACGCCTCGGTGCTCCTCGAGTTCCTGGCAGATCCCGTTCGCACGCCGATCCTGCCAGACAATCGCCGGCGAGAGCGGCCGGCCGTCGTCGGGATCCCAGGCGAGCACCGTCTCGCCCTGGTTGGCGAGTGCAAGCACCCCGACCGGTCTGCCCGCCTGTTCGAGCGCCTCACGCCCTGCCGTCAGAACCGAATCGAGAAGCGCTTGCGGGTCCTGTTCAACGCCGCCGTCGGCCAGGTAGCTCGGGTGCAGCGCGACCTTCGCGGTTGCAAGCACACCGTCGGAGGGATCGACCACGACCGCGGTGGTGCCGGACGTGCCCTGATCGATTGCGAGTACCGCTTCAGCGCTCATCCATTCCCCTCCCATCCCGCTCCCGCTCCTGTGGGAGCGCGATCTCCGGGACGCCGACAAGGAACGCCAAGATGACGATCGAACACGATCGCGTCAACCGCGTGACAGAAGCCGCCCGAGGACTCAGTTTGCGGCCCATCGCGGATCCCTGCGACCCACCGCTCGATCGAACTGTCGAGATGCGCTCGCTCTCGTCCATCCTGATCTGTCTCCCCCGGGTCTGTCAGATCGTTTGTGTAAATGGCCGTGGCCGTTTGTTGTTTGAAGTCTTGTTTCACCGATTGATCTCTAGTCGGGGCCCGTAGCGAATTGTGAGGGCATTGAGGATCTGTTTCCACCCGGCGGTCTTTCCGACCAGGTCGGGGCGGTTCGGGCGTCGTGTGACTGCGTTCGTCCCGGCGGCTCCCCCAGCTCGCGATCATCGCCGGATCCGGTTTCCATTCCTCGCTGAACCCTGCGAACCGCCCCTCGACGGCTTGGACAGTCGCCGCGGTGTAGATCGCTTTCAGCTGCCGGGTGGTCTGCCCCAAATGCTTCGTTGACGCGTAACGCAGACCGTTGCGCACGAGATGAACAACACATGCTTGGACGGTCGCTTGGGGCCAGGTCACCCGGAGCGCGTCCGGCAGCCCCTTCAGACCGTCGCAGCAGACCACCAGCGCGTCCTGCACCCCGCGGTTGCGCAGCTCGGTCAACATGCTCATCCACTGCTTGGCGCGCCCTTCGCGCCGGGAGCGTCGCGTTCACCGTCGAGGTTCACGCCGATCGCGACAAACACCGGCAGGTTGGAAACCTGGCTTTCACGCACCTTGACGACGATCCCTTGGATCACCAACACCGGATACACCCGGTCCGATGGTCTGGACTGCCAGGCGAGCATGTCCGGGAGCACCTGCGCGGAGTGCAACCAGGACCCTCTCGACCCACAGCCCGCGGCCTTTGACGCTGAGCCCGGCGTTACTGCGACCTTCGGGTTATGAGGCGCCTCAAGAGGTTTACGTAGGTTCGGTTTTGCAGGGATTTCCTGATTTTAGGTGAGGCTGAATCAGGCTGGATTTGCTGGTCTTGTTACATGGTTTGTTACACGCTTTGAGCCTCGCGACCGGCCGAATGGGGCTCGGCGAGCTAGCCAACACCTCCCGCCGTGAGCCCTCGGCGACGAAGCGATGCTGGTTGGATGCGCGCAGCTCAAGCTGAGCTCCACCGGATACTGACGTCACGGGCTCTACTCTGCGGCGATGGATGTGCGCCCGGTCCCGGACGAGCGTGATATTCGCGTGATCGTCGGTGACACGCATGGCGACCACGTCGGCCTGCTGCTCGCGCTGCGTCAGGTCGGCGCGATCGACGAGAACAATGCTCGCACGCCGGGCTATTGGCTCTGCCACATCGGCGACGTGATCCACGCCGGTCACGGCGTACAGGACCACGACGTCAGCTGTCTGAAGCTCGCGCTCGAGCTGTTCGACTGCTTGCTCTATGGCAACCACGAGACACCGTTCGCCGTGGGCCTCGGAGGGTTCGCTGGCCAGAACCTAAGGCTCGATTGCCAGGCGCTGCTTGACGCTTCCGTGCAGGCGCGCCGATGGCAGAGCGCGACTGTCGTTGACGGCTACCTGCTCACGCACGCGGGACTGCACCCGCAACTGCTTGCACACAGCCGAGCGTTGGATCCGCTGCGCCAGACCGACCGACTTCACGACCCGATCGCGCTCGCCACGGCAATCAACGACGCCTTTGCGCAGCGCATCGAAACCGGAGAGCCCGAGCCCGTGTTCGACTGGGTCGGCCCGGTCCGCTCAAGTCGGGCGCGCGAGCCGTGCGGTGGGATCTTCTGGTGCGATTGGACCGAGCTGATGCAAGCCGAGCGGAGGGCCAGACCACAGTCGCCTCTTAAGCAGATCGTTGGCCACACGCCACGACGGAATGTGCAACAGACACTCGATGGCAAGTACTGGTGCGTGGACGTCGGTGCTGCACTCTCAGGCTATGTCGGCGCGCTCGTGAAGGGACCAACCGAGCACAACTGGAAGCCGATGCGGGTCGGCCACAGCAGACGTGGAACGATGGTCGGGAAACGCTAGCCCTTCGCGCGTGCGAGCGCACTCGGTCGCTGGTTCTTGCGGCGTCCGTGTTCGCGAGGCCACGCGACCGCCGACGTCTTACCGACGGTCGACGAAAGTTCCCCGCCGTCAGGCCTCACCTCCGCACGCGATCGGCCGGCTCGTTGGGCCTGACCCCGCGATCCAACGTCCCGGCCTTAGTCGACCTGACCAGGCGCCCTCGACACATGGCTGCCGTCCATGGAAAGCTGTCGTCACGCATGACCTCTGATCCTCTCGACCCCGGCCTGCGCGAAGAGCTCGTGACCACGGCGCTGCAGGCGCGGCTCAAGGCGATCGATGCGACACGGGTGGAGCGGCGAACGCTCGACGTGGCGGAATCCCGAGCGTTCGTCATCCGGCAAGCCGAAGCGCTGGTCTCCGAATGGCTTCGGACCACGAGCGACCCCGACCCAGCGACGCTCACCAACCAGCTCGCCACGAATCTCGGTGCCGAACTCCTCGCTCGGTACGAGCTTCTCACTCCGGCCGAGCTCCTTACGGGCATTCTGCCGGTCTCCGACGGCCTCACCGTCCCCGTTCTGCCCGATCGCCCTCAGGTGCCACTGACGTCGAACGAGCTGCTAGTCAACGACCGCAAGCAACCGTCGATCGGCTCACAGCTCAAGGCCGAACTTCAGAGCGCGACGCGCGTGGACTTGATCTGCGCCTTCATCATGTGGAGCGGCGTCGTGACGCTGCTTGACGAGCTGCGCGGCGTCGTGGCACGCGACGGGGCGGTCCGCGTCATCACAACGACGTACATGGGCGTCACTGATCCCAAAGCCGTTCGTGCCCTGAGTGAGCTCGGCGCCAAGGTGCGGATTGGCTTCGACGCCCAGCGCACGAAACTGCATGCAAAAGCGTGGATCATGGATCGACCGCACGGGCTAACCACGGCCTTCGTTGGCTCCTCGAACCTTTCACACACCGCGATGCACGCCGGGCTGGAATGGAACGTGCGCCTGGCCGAGGCCGAGGCCGGCTCGGTCATCGAGCGCATGCGTGCGACTTTTGACACCTACTGGGACGACGACGCCTTCGAGGAGTACGAGCCCGACCGCGATGCCGAGCGACTCGAGCAGGCGCTCGGACGTCAGCGGGAGGGCAAGCCGCAAGACATAACTAGCGCGCGCTTCACCGGGCTTGATGTGGTCCCTTACCCACACCAGCGCCGGATGCTCGAGGATCTGATGGTCCAACGCGACCGCCACGACCGCCATCGCAACCTTGTGGTAGCCGCTACCGGTACGGGCAAGACGGTCATTGCGGCGCTCGACTACAAGGAGTCTGGTCAACCGGGCCAAGCGACCGCTGTGCCTGCTATTCGTAGCTCATCGAGAGCAGATCCTCAATCAGAGCCGAGCGACGTTCCGGGCGGCCCTGAAGGACCCGAGCTTTGGCGAGATTCTTGGAGGCGGTCATAGCCCGCGAGACGGTCGCCATCTGTTCGCAATGATCCAGTCGCTACGTCGCACGGACGTAGAGGCGATCGATCCCGAACGGTTTGATGTGGTGATCGTCGATGAGTTTCACCACGCTGAGGCGCCGAGTTATGCGGCGCTGCTCGAACACCTTCAGCCCGCCGAGCTCGTTCGGCCTGACCGCGACTCCCGAGCGGATGGATGGCGGCGACGTCACTCGATGGTTCGGCGGCCGAATTGCAGTCGAGCTTAGGGTATGGGAGGCGATCGATCGCGGCTACCTCGCGCCGTTTCAATACTTCGGCGTCTCAGACACGGAGGATCTCAGCAACCTGACCTGGCGCCGAGGTGGCTACGACGTCGCCCAGCTCGACAACCTGTTCACCGGTAACGACATCCGCGCCCACCGGGTAGTGCAGGCAATCGAGCACTGGCACGCCTCACCGAACACGATGCGCGCGCTCGGCTTCTGCGTGTCAATCGCCCACGCAGAGTTCATGGCCGCACGATTCTCCAAGTTCAACTCTGGCAGTCTGTCGCACTGAGCGGATTCAGCTCCGAAGGCGCGCGACAGACCGCGTTACAGGACCTTCGGGCCGGCCGCATTCGTTGCATCTTCAGCGTCGACGTGCTCGGAGAAGGTGTCGACGTTCCAAATGTCGACACCGTTCTCCTCCTGCGCCCCACACAGTCGGCGACTGTGTTCGCCCAGCAGACTCGGTCGAGGCCTGCGGCTGAGTGAGGACAAGGCGAGCCTGACGATCATCGATCTCGTGGGTCAACAGCACAAGCGCTTTCGGTTCGAGGATCGCCTGCGCGCGATTGTCGACGAGTCAAATGGATCAATGCGACGACAAGCCGAGGAGGGATTCCCGTACCTGCCGTCGGGCTGCTCCATCACGCTCGATGAGCAGAGCCGCGAGATCGTGCTGACCAACCTGCGGCTCGCAGCGACCGCGACCCAATGGCGAACTCTCGTGGAAGAGCTCAAGGAACTCGGCGACGTCGAACTTGATGCTTGGGCTCGCGAGACCGGCCGGAGGATAAGTGACCTCTATCGCCAGCCGGACCGCAGTTGGACCCGCCTGCGGCGCGACGCCGGTCTTCCCACGGCGCAGCCAGCCCCGGGCGAGGACTCCATCCTCCGCTCTATGCGACGACTAGACCACATCGATGACCCTGAGCGCACAGGCTTCTACTTCGACGTCTTGACCAACAGCGAGCGACCCGACTGCTCGTCTTTCACGACGCGCCAACAGCGTCTGCTGACGATGCTCCTTCGCGGACTCGGGGTCGATCAGAAGGGCGACTCGGTCGACTCAGCGCTCGAGCGTCTGTGGCCTCACTCCGCTGTACGCAACGAACTCGTCGAGCTCTTCATTGCCCTTGACGACCGAAGCGAGCGCGACGAGCGACCACTTGAGGCAAGCGGCGACGTGCCGGTGGCGCTGCACGCCCAGTACACACGCGCCGAAGCCCTCCTGGCGTTCGGCGACGGCGCCGTCGGTGAACCTTCGACGTTTCGCGAAGGCGTTCGCTGGCTCCCCGGCGCAGCGACCGATCTGTTTTTTGTCACACTCCGAAAGTCTGAGCGGTCGTTTTCGCCGACCACGATGTACCGCGACTATGCGCTATCGCGCAGTCTCTTCCACTGGGAGTCGCAGAACGCCACGCATGATGACACCCCTACCGGCCGGCGCTACATCAACCACGTCGCTATGGGCACGAAGATCATCCTGTTCGTCCGCGAATCGGAGACGCGAGCCAATGGTGCGGGCTCGGCGTTCGCCTGCTTAGGTCCAGTCCGATACGTCTCCCACGTCGGGAACCGGCCGATGCAAGTCACGTGGGAGCTTGAGCATCGTCTGCCAGAGGCGCTGCTCGAAACCTCCCAGCTCGTTGCCGCGGCCTGACCCGCCACGACCGCGCGGTCCCGGCCATCCGTAGCCCGATCCTTAACTGAGTATTTTCAGGATCACGCCGCTGCGCTGTCAAAGCAAGAGCACGCGGCGCGTGGCGTGCGCTCTGGTGGAGTTGGTGCTTCTAGTGCAGCGAGTCTTAAGTAGCTTGTATAACTAATGGACTTCGCGTACAGTGGTGGTTGTGGCCCGCACCGCTGCGACGATCGAGCTCTCCGAGGAGGAGGAACAAGAGCTTCGCGCGGTGTTGAGGGCCCCGTCGGCGTCCCAGCAACAAGCGATGCGCGCGCGGATCGTGTTGCGTGGCGGCGGAGGGTGCGACGAACACGGAGATCGCGGCGCGAGATCGGTGTGTCGCTGCCGACGGTCGGGTTGTGGCGACGGAATTTCTGCGAGCGCGGGCTTGGAGGGCTGCAGACCGCGCCGCGCTCGGGACGGCCGCGGGAGATCGACGACGGCTGAGGTCGCAGCGGTGCTGGCGATGACGCTGGAGACCCCGCCGGACGGGACGACGCATTGGAGCGTGCGCCGGCTGGCGGCCGCGACCGGGATCTCGGCCTCGACGGTGCATCGGATCTGGCGCGATCACAAGCTCAAACCGCATCAGGTCCGCTCGTTCAAGTTCTCCAAGGACCCGCAGCTGGTCGAGAAGGTGATCGACGTCGTCGGGCTCTACCTCGATCCGCCGAAGGGCGCTCTGGTCATCTGCGTGGATGAGAAGACCCAGATCCAGGCGTTGGATCGCACCCAGCCGACGCTGCCGATCAAGCCGGGCAAAGCGGCCCGGATGACCCACGACTACAAGCGCAACGGCACCACCAGCCTCTACGCCGCCCTGGAGATCGCGACCGGCGAGGTCACCGGCGCCTGCTACCCGCAGCACACCCACAAGGAGTTCCTCGCGTTCCTGAACCCGCTCGTGCAAGGCCTACCCGCGCCGGCCGCTGCACGTCGTGCTCGACAACTCCTCAACGCACTCCACCCCAGAGGTCGAACGCTGGCTCGAGCGCCACCCCCGCGTGCATTTCCACTTCACCCCGACCAGCGCGTCGTGGATGAACATGGTCGAGATCTGGTTCTCGATCCTGACCAAACAACAAGTCCGCCGCGGCGTCTACCACGACGTCCCCGAACTGATCGCCGCGATCGAGCACTTCATCGACGGCTACAACGAGCGCGCCCAACCGTTCGTCTGGACCAAGACCGCCGAGCAGGTCCTCGAGAAGGCCGTCAAACGACAAGACACTTCAGACCCAGTGCACTGATATGGGGGTCGGTTTGTCAAGCTTGTTCGTCGGTGGATGTGGTGTTCGGCGCGTGCGGGGTGTTGGCGGGGCGGCACGAGCGGAAGGGCCAGTCTCATCGACGGCGTGGTCAGACTGATATTCGAGGGCTTGGGTACCTCAAGACCCGGGGTGCGTCGCGGCTCGCCGTCTAGGCATACTCCGCTCCCTTCAGACTCCAGGCCATACGATCGGCTCCCACTCCGACAACGGCCGCACGCGAGCCAAAACGCGTGCCGCGGGCGAGGGCCAGTGCCTCCTCGTCAGTGTCGAAGGTCGAAACGGCGAACACTGGTGCGAAGGTCTCGTCTTGGAAGAGTTTCATGTCTGGTGTAACGCCGGTAACCACCGTGGGCCAAACAACCTGCCCTTCAACATGACCACCGATGACAATGTCTGCGCCGTGGGCGACGGCATCGCCAAGCTGCGAACGGACGGTAATCGGAACCTTTGTGCTGAAGACAGACACGGGTTGCTCGCGCCGGCACGCCTGTACAAGCAGTTCCACAATCGAGTCATGGACGCTCTCGTGAGCGATCACGTTCTCAGGCGCGGTGCAGGTCTGACCGGATAGGAGAAACTTCGCCTCGGTCAACTCGGCCACAACGGGTTCTGCTGGTGCTCCCGCGAGAATGATCACAGGATCCTTACCAGGACCTTCGAACACCACGCGCTTCTGTGGGCCGCGGGCGATTCGCTCCAGCAACTCGTCTCCGAGGGCCTCGCCGCCCCAGACCATCACAAAGGGCACCGACTCCGACTCGAGTGCTTTGCGGAGGAAATCTGGACCTGAGAGATCGCGCTCCATCTGCACCTTGCCTGGAATCACCTCGTCGAACACCTCTTGGATCAGGCGGCTGACATTCTCGGCACGACGAGTCAGACGTGCGCGCACGGGATTGCCCGCGAGGGCGACTCTTGCAATCTCAACAACTGAGAAGGTCGTGATATTCGCCGGAAGCATCATCACCGCCCCCTGACCCGGACCGCAAATCGCCGTCCGCCCTGTCGTCATCGTCAGCAGTTCTGGGCCGAGCCGGGTGGCCAGATAATCCCGCGCGAGTGTTGCTTCAGCCATCATGTCCGAAGCTGACAACCCAAGCGCTCGGGCGGCTGCCGTCGCGAATAGTTCGCTTCGCGCTCCCACCGCTCGTGCTAGCGACGGAGCCGATGACGCAGACGTGACCACCGGTCCCCTGGCATGCGATGCGCTCACTGGCACCTACAACGCTGCGTGTCGAGTCTCGAGTGTCGGCACATGCTCGAGCAGCTTGATTGTGTATTCGTCGGACGGGTGATCTAGCACGCTGTCCACGGGGCCGGACTCCCGGATCCGGCCGTCCGAGAGTACGACGACGTCCTGGGCGATGCTGCGGACCAGCGCAAGGTTGTGGGTCACGAAGATGATTGCCAGGTGGCGCTCGAACTGATGGAGACGAAGGAGCTCGACAATTACCGCCTGCACCGACACATCGAGTGCGGAGGTGATTTCGTCGCAGACGAGCAGGTCGGGATTGACGACGAGCGCGCGTGCGATCGCGACCCGCTGCCGCTCGCCACCTGAGAGCTCATCTGGATAGCGGGTCATCGCGTTGCTCGGGAGAGAAACGTCCTCGAGAATGTTGCCGACCCTGCTGTTGATGTCGGCGCGTGAAAGGTCGAACAAGTCCTCGAGCGGCTGGGCGACTAGCTGGCCGATCGTCCTGCGGGGATTCAAGGAGGTGTAGGGGTTCTGGAAGATGAACTGAATTCGTCGCAGGGTCGAGCGATCACGGGCCCGAAGCACGGGTGGCAGCGCGGTCCCGTCGAAGCTCATCTCCCCGCTCCAGCGGGAATGCAGGCCGACGATGCAACGCGAAAGCGTCGTCTTGCCGGAGCCCGACTCCCCCACTACGGCGAGGCATGACTCGCGCTGCACGTCGAAGGAGATGTCGTGGAGCACCTGCGTCGACGCGTAGCTCGCCGACAAGCCTGCGACCTTCAGCATCGGCGCGGATTCCTTGGCTGCGACCGGACGCGAGGTAAGCAAGAGGGGCTCACCGGTGTGAGTGACCTCGCTCGCTCGCCAGCATCGTGCGAAATGCCCGGCGTCGCCGACGGCGACGTCCGGTGGCCGCTCGGCGCGGCACTTGTCGATCGCGAGCTCGCATCGGGGGGCAAAGGTGCAGCCCGCCGGGCGCCCGGCGGGGCGAGGTGGATGGCCGCGAATGCCTTCGAGTGCATGGGCCTTCTCAGTCGACGGAACGGCTCGGAGGAGGCGCTCGGTGTAAGGATGGGTCGGCGTGGTGAGCACCGTCTCGGTTGCTCCCTGCTCGACGATACGCCCGGCGTACATGACCGCCACACGGCTGGCGAGTTGCGCGACGAGTGCAAGGTCATGAGACACGCATATCGCGGCGACGTTGTATCGCCCGCACATCTGCCGGACGGTGTCGAGCACTTGCGCCTGAGTGGTGACGTCGAGCCCTGTCGTGGGCTCGTCCAACACGATCAGGCGAGGTCTCGTCGCGAACGCCATCGCGATGCCGATGCGCTGCTGCTGGCCGCCGGACAGCTGATGCGGGTACCGCTTCAGATACGAGGCACCGTCGCGCAGGCCGGTCTCCGCCAGCACCTCAAGGATCCGTGCGTCGACGTCGTCGACTGGCGCCCCTTGATTTTTGCCGGATGCGAACACCTCACGTAGCTGCGTGCCGATCTTCAGCGTGGGGTTCAGCGCTGACGCGGGATCTTGGGGGACATAAGTGACATGGTGTCCCCGGATCCGCCGGATCTCGGCCTTCGACGCGGCGAGCACGTCGGTGCCGTCGATGCGGACATGGCCGCCGGCTATCTCAAGCCCTCGCCTTGTGTGTGCGAGGACCGCCAGCGCGACGGTCGTCTTGCCCGAGCCCGACTCGCCTACGAGTCCGAGGACCTCTCCGGCGCGGACGCTGAACGTGACTTCGTCGACGACGTCGACCTTTGTCCCTGCCAGGCAGATCTTCAGGTTCTCGACCTCGAGCAACGACTTCGTCACGATCGGAGCGCCCACGGTGCTCATCGGAGCTCCCCACTGACGAGCGCTTCGGTGATCGTCGGTGCTTCCGCCTCGCGGTCCACACCGATCGCCACTCTGGCCACAGCATCGGTGAACGTGTTGATTCCGATGGTCAGTAGGGCGATCAGAAAGGCCGGGGCGACGACGCCCCAGGGATTCTGGAGCAGTCCGATCCGGTTCTCGTTGATCATCACGCCCCAATTTGGCGCCGGCGGCTGCTGTCCAAAGCCGAGAAACGCGAGACCAGCGATGATCACGATCGAGTACGTGAGCCTCAGACCGATTTCGACCATCAGCGGGCTGATCACGTTCGGGAGGATCTCCCGCGTCATGATCCGCCGGCGCGTCGTGCCGAGGAGCTCGACCGACTTGACGTAGTCCCGCTCGGAGATGTCGATCGCCGCCGCACGGAGGACACGCGCCACTTGCGGCGCGTGCGTGATCGCGACGGCCACCACGATCAGCCATGGCTTCGGGCCGATCAGTGACACGAGCAGGAGAGCGAACACAAGCTGCGGAAACGCGAGCACCACGTCGACGGAGCGCATGATTGCGCTGTCCGCCCGGTGCTGCAGATACGCTGCGCTGATTCCGGCCGCAGCCCCCAACGCAACACCCAGCAGCGTGGCGGCCGCCGCCATGACCAACAGCACCCAGCCTCCGCAAAGCAGACGTGATAGGACATCACGTCCGAGGAAGTCGCCGCCAAGAAGCGCTTGCGACGAGGGTTTCGCAAATGGGGCCACCAGGAACGCCGTCGGCGAATGCGGTGCGACAAACGGGCCAATCGCGGCGATAAGGATCACGAGTCCGGCCATCGTCAGCCCCGTGGTCCCTCTCCGAGTCCGCGCGGCGCGCCGGAGTACGCGCAACCACTCCCGCGACTGGCGGGGTGCGACTACGAGCGGTGCCTGATCAGCGGTGACGGTAGCCACGGCGCTATCGCGGGAGCCGCCGGCGCGGCGTGACCGCGAGCACGAGGAGGTCGGTGCAGATGTTCATCACCACGTAGAACGCCGCGAGGATCACGACCGTGAACTGGATGACAGGGAGGTCTCGGTTCGAGACCGCGTTGACGAGTCCCTGTCCGACGCCGGGGTAGGCGAAAACGTACTCGACGATGACGATTCCGCCTGCGAGGTAGAGAAAGCTCAGGCCGATCACCTGAATCGTTGGCGCGATCGCGTTAGGTAGCGCATGGACGAGCACGATCCGATGCTCAGAGAGCCCCTTCAGCCTGGCCATCTCGACGTAGTCAGATTCGAGCGCGTCGATCATCGCTGCCCGCATCATCCGGAGGATGTAGGGGACAATGACGATCACGAGTGTGGCGACCGGCAAGACCAGCAGGTTGGGCTGTGACCACGGCTTCGTTCCCGGCGTTACGAGCGAGACGGCTGGCAGCCAGTGGAACACGATTGTCGCGAACAGCATGATCAGCACGATCGCAATCACGAACTCGGGCAGCGAGGTGATCGCCAGTGACGCCAGAGCGAGTCCGTGGTCGACGGCTTTGTCGCGGCGTAGCGCGGCGAGCACGCCGAGCGCAACGCCGACGCTTGTCCCAATCAGGCCGGCGAGCACGACGAGCACGACTGAGTCAAGCAACCGTGGACCGACGACCTGCCAGACAGGTTGCCCGTCGGCGAGGCTGGTCCCGAGGTGACCTGACAACAGGCCGGACAGCCACGCCCAGTACTGCGCGACGATGCCGCGGTTCAGATGGAGCTGAGCCTCCAGTGCCCGAAGACGACTCGGTGTCGCCGTGTGGCCGAGAATCGCGAACGCCGCGTTCCCCGGAAGCACCTCAGTCGCCAGGAACACGATGATCGAGACGACCAGAAGCGTCAGCATCCCGGCGGCCGACCGCGAGATCAGCAGCGACCGCATCGGGTGAGCCTGGCCCTCCAAAGTGCGCCTGCTTCCGCGCCCGATTCTCATGGGCTTCCACCAATCCCTACAAGTAACTCAAACTGGGCGGTCATCGACGCGCTAATCCAACCAGGTGGTTCTGAAATCGTAGAAGTTGAATGGGAATCCCGCCAAACTCTGGCTGGTCCCGTGAACCTTGCTCGTGTATCCGTCGATCGTCGGGCTGAAGATGGGGATCACGTATCCGCTCGTGTCAAAGAACAGACTCTGCATCTCATGCGCGATCTCCTTCCTACTGTTGAAATCCAAGGTCTTCTGCGCCTGGGAGTACAAACTCAAGAAGCGGGAATTCTCATAGTGGGTCTGGTTAAACGGACCCGATGGCAGGTTCGCGTAACCGACCGTCGGGAAGTAAGGCACGTAGCCCCAAGTATCCATCGAGAACGGCCACTTCTTGTACATAGGCCCATAGAGGACCGTAGACGTGACGACGCGCACGCTCACGTTCACACCTGCAGCCGCCGCCTGCTGCGCGAACACCGGCGCCGCCTGAGTCACACCCTGCGCAAGGTCGGCGGTCACCAGTTGCACGCTCAATGACTCGTGGCCCGCGGCCTTGAGCAGTGACTTCGCCTGCTCGATGTCCTGTGTGCGCTGCGGCAGACTGTGGTTGTAGACGGGGTCGAACTGGCAGTACAGGTCGTTGGCGATCGATCCGTGGCCGGAGAACACGGTCTCGAGGAACTGCTGGCGGTCAACCAGAAGGCGGAATGCCTGGCGGACTCGCGGATCGTTGAATGGCGCGACATTGACGTTCATGCAGAACGGACTCCACTGCCCGCCGTTGACCACCGATGTGACCGCGCCACCCTGTTGGAGTGCAGCGATGCTCGTGCCTGACAGAAAGTTGACAACGTCGGCCTGGCCGCCGAGGACCCCATTGACCTGAGTCTGCTCGTCCCCAAAATCCGAGATGACGATCCCATCGAGGTAAGGCAGGCTGCTTCGCCAATAATTCTCGTTCCGCGTGAACGTGCTCTGCACGCCTGGAGTGAAGCTCTCGTACTGGAACGGCCCAGTCCCGACAGGCTTCTTTGGATTGAAATGTGCAGGAACCAGCCAGAAGTAGGGGTTGGTCAGGTTGTCGATGAAGGTAGAAAACGGGATCTGACAAGGCACGCTGATCGTGTACTTGTCGACCTTCCGCATGCTCTTGGCGTCCACCTGGGCCACCGCAGGCGCGCCGTAGGAAGTGTTCGGGTTGGCGGCGACCTGCATGCTGTAAAGCAGATCATCCGAAGTGGCTTCCTTACCGTTATGGAATGTGAGCCCCTGTTTGATCCGGATGGTCCACTCAGTCGCGTCCTTGTTTGGCGTGATCTCCTCAGCCAGCACAAGGGTCGGCTGCGCGTTCGCATCGATACCGACCAACGGCTCGTAGAGCTGAAAAGCGCGTGCGTAGTCAACGTTGTTGATCGTCGTGTACGGATTGAGCGTGTCCGCACTGGTGCCCCCGGTGAAGCCGGCTCGCAGGGTACCGCCACGCTTCGGAGTCCCGGTCGTGTGGGCGCTGCCGGTCGTGTGGGCGCTACTGGATGACGACCCGCCACACGCCGCTAACAATGAGGCGCCGGCGAATGCTCCGACGCCGGCCGCGGCCCCTCTGACAAATTGGCGCCTGGAGATCGGCGGGCTCAAGTCGACTCTGTTGGCGGCGCGGGGCTGCTGTGTAGCGTCGTCGTCGGTCACGGAAGTTGTCCTTTCTAAACGGCTAGCGCCGCAGCGCCTGGTTTGCCGAGAACACGTGAACGTGTCCGGCCTGTTGATGTAAAGAAGGCGAGGGTGCGCGACCACAAAGCGCTGAGCCCACCTGACGACGAAGGCCTGGGAGGAGGCGCCGCACGATCTGAATCTATCCCGTTCATACGACGGCAATAACGTTTCTATCGTCGGAGGTAATCGATCTAAGAGGCGGAGCACGAGGGATTAGCCAACCAGCGCGCTCCCGTAATGCGCTCGGACTGTAACCGATTCTATTTTTGAAGTCAAGCGTGTCTCAATGAGCGTCGCGACGGCGGCACTTCCCAGTCACGATCGCAACTCCTCGGCCCTGTCGCTCGCCCGCGCGTTCCTGCCAGGAGTGGACGTCAGGCTTGGTCGCTCGGCCCGAATCGGTCGCGCAGCTTCGGCAGGACGTCCTCGGTGAACGCCGCGAGGAAACGGTCTTGGTCATGTCCCGGCGCGTGGAAGACCAGATGCGTGAAACCCAAATCCACGTAGGGGGAGATGCTTTCGACTACCGCATCTGGGTCCGCCGACACGATGAATCGCGAATGTGCGTGGCTGACAACCATGTCGGCGGCCCGCTGCATTTCGATGGGATCCTCGATTCCCGCTTTCTCCTCTGGGCTAAGAGCAAGTGCCGCCCAAAACGCGCACGCATCAAGGGCGTAGTCCGGATCGCGGTCGTAGGAGACCTTGATCTCGATCATCCGATCGATCTGCTCAGAGTCCCGGCCGACGGACTCGGCCCCCTCACGTACATGTTGTGCCAACTCTTCATATAGCTCCGGCTGCTTGCCGGATGTACAGATGAACCCGTCGCCAACTCGGCCCGCAAGCTTTGCAGCAAGCGGTCCGGAGGCGGCAACGTAAATCGGGATCAGTTGCTCGGGTCGGTCGTAGATGGTGGCCTTGCGCGTCGAGTAATACTCTCCCTCGAAGTCAACACGCTCCTCGCTCCACAGGAGCCTGATGAGCTCTATGGCTTCGCCGAGGCGCCGACGACGCTCCTTGGGCGCCGGCCAGTCGCCAACCGCTACTGGCTGCTCATTCATGGCTTCGCCGGTTCCAACTCCGAGAAACACTCGACCCGGGTTCAGGCAGCCGAGCGTGGCGAAGGCCTGGGCGATGACGGCTGGGCTATAGCGCAGTGTGGGCGTCAGCACGCTGGTCCCGATCTGTGCTCTCTCCGTTCGTTCGCCGATCGCCCCTAGCCACGGCAAAACGTTCGGCGCATGACCCCCATCGTGTCGCCAGGGTTGGAAATGATCCGATACCGCGATCGTCGAGAAGCCGACTTGCTCCGCTCGTCGCGAATAGTCGAGCAGCTCGCGAGGGCCAAACTGCTCAGCCGAAGCCTTGTATCCGTAGCGCATGGCGATCTCCCGTTGTTCGGTGCCGGCCGTTGCAGCAGCCGATACTCGGCTCCAAGAACTACCGGATGAGTATAAGCGTTTATATCGTAAGACCATTGGAGCCCGTAAGGAGATGATCCCATCTACGACAGGGTAAGTGGAAGGAGCATCACTCCGATTCATTGGACCCTCGCTGCGATATTTGATACGTTTCTACCTACAGGACCGATTGTCTATCCACTAAGAACTGAACGGGAGCGCGGCATGGCTAACGCAGAGTCCCTCACGGTCGACGGCGTCCTGGCGACGATCGTCGACAACACGCGGACGTTCTACATCGGCGGACAGTGGATCGAGCCGGACTCGACGGAGACCATCGATGTGATCAATCCGGCGACGGAGAAACCGATTGTGGCGATCGCGGCGGGCGGAGTCGGCGACGTCGAGAAGGCGATCGACGCCGCGGTGCACGCGTTCCCGTCGTTCTCCCAGACCACTCGCGAAGAGCGCATCGCGCTGCTCGAGCGGGTCATCGAGGTTTACAAGCGTCGCATGCCGGACATCGCGGGCCTTGTCAGCCTCGAGATGGGCGCTCCGTTGTCGCTCGCCGAGGCAGCTCACGCTCCGTCCGGTCTCGGTCACCTTCTCGCGACGCTCGAGGCGCTGAAAACGATGCCCTTCGAGGAGACGGTCGGTTCAACCACGGTCATCTATGAACCGATCGGGGTCTGCGGATTGATCACTCCATGGAACTGGCCGCTGAATCAGATCGGCGCGAAGGTCGCGCCGGCCCTGGCGGCCGGGTGCACGATGGTCCTGAAGCCGTCCGAGATCGCGCCGTTGAACGCGATCGCGTTCGCGCAGGTGCTCGACGAGGCCGGTGTACCGCCGGGAGTGTTCAACCTCGTCAACGGTGATGGTCCGACCGTCGGCGTGGCGCTGTCGGTCAGCCCCCGTATCGACATGATCTCGTTCACAGGCTCGACCCGCGCTGGGATCGAGGTGGCCAAGAACGCGGCCCCGACGGTCAAGCGCGTCACCCAGGAACTCGGCGGTAAGTCCGCAAACATCTTCCTCGACGATGCCGACATCGAGACCGGTCTCAGCCGCGACATCAAAGGCCTGTACACCAACTCCGGGCAGTCTTGCAACGCCGGATCCCGGGTGCTCATTCCCGAAGAGCTGATGAGTCAGGCGATCGAGGTCGCGCGTAAGACGACCGAGGGCGTGCGCGTCGGCCCGCCGCAGGAGACGGGCACAGCGGTCGGCCCGGTGGTCTCAGAGACCCAGTACAACAAGATTCAGGGACTAATCGAAAAGGCTCTCCGGGACGGAGCGACGCTCGTCGCCGGAGGCCCGGGCCGCCCAGACGGACTCGAGGCCGGCTATTACGTCCAGCCCACGGTTCTTGCCGGAGTCACGAATGACATGACAATCGCCCGCGAAGAGATCTTCGGGCCGGTTCTCACGCTGATCGCCTATCGGGACGAGGATGAAGCCATCGAGATCGCCAACGACACCGATTACGGACTGGCGGGCATGGTCTCTTCAGCGGACCCCAAGCGCGCCCGAAAGGTCGCGCGCCGGATGCGGACGGGCATGGTGCACCTGAACGGCGCGCCACTCACCGCTGATGCTCCGTTCGGCGGCTATCGCAAGTCCGGCAACGGTCGCGAATACGCTGCCTACGGTCTGCGCGAATTCCTTGAGGCGAAGTCAATCTATGGAGATACGGAGGTCTAAGCACGCATGGCTGACTACGACGCGATGGCGCCCAACGCCCGGCGCTATCCACGCGTGATCACCGAAGCGGAGATCGAGTCCCTGCCCCGGCTGGAATTCAACAGGGGCATCGACACGGCGGCGTTTCTCACACGCGAACGCGACGACGCACGGTTCTTCCGGCAGGGGTACGTCTACATGGAGCCAGATCACGAGCCTTATCACTGGCAGCAGGCCACGTTCGACGAGACCCACTACTGCCTCAAGGGACAGATTCGGCTTCGCGTCGAGGACAAGAATGGACGTGTAGTCGTGCTCGAGGCCACGGTTGGCGAGCACATCTACCTTCCCGCCGGTTACTCCTACACGCTGGAGCCGACCGGGCTCTCGAGCGTCTCGTTCTGGACCAGCGGTCCGTCGCATCGACCGGGGATCGTCGAGGCGAAGGAATTCTCACGCAAACTGACAGCTCTCCGAGGGGCGTGACTGTATGGCCGAAAACACGGTTGTAACAACGAGCATGGTGATGCCGCTTGGCGGAAAGAAGCGGTGGGCATATCTAACCCGTGCGCCGACGATCCGCGTCGCTACCGCGAACGAAGACGGCTCGATCTACCTGTCGCCGCTCTGGATGGTCGTCGAAGATGAGCATCTCTACATCCCGATCGACGCAGCCAGCCGACACGGCGCGAATTTCGAGGCTGGACGGCCGCTATCCGCGCTCGTCGACGGAGGCGACGAATACGCGACGGTTCACGGAGTCCGGATCATGGGAACGATGGCCCTCGTCGAGGATCCCGGGCTCATCGACCACTTGGAGAAGCTCGTCTTCGAAAAGTACTTCTACGTTAGGCACCCATACGCCGACCAGTACTTCGAGTTCGGCGAGTTTGCCGGACGGCGCTACTTCGAACTGGTACCCAGCAAGATGATCGGCTGGGACCTACGGGAGAACACCACCCTCAGTGGGCCGGAGACGCGAGCGCTGCCGGACCACGTCCAGAGCCGACTGCTGAACGAGCGTTGAAGGTGAACACATTGCGCGAGAATCACGCGACCGCTCCACATGTGCTCGTCGTCGGCGAATCGTGGATCAAGCACACCGTTCACCTGAAGGGATTCGATCAGTTCCACACGACCGAGTACGCCGAGGGCGGTGGGGAGTTCCTCAGCGCGCTCACCACGTCCGGCTATGTCTATGACTACATCCGCGCGCACGAGGTGTCGGGTCGGTTCCCGACCACTCTCGATCAGCTCCAGCAGTACGACGTGGTCGTACTCAGTGACATCGGGGCCAACTCGTTTCTGCTGACCGACGAGGTGTTCCTGCGTTCCGAGGTCAGCGTCAACCGGCTCGGCTTGATCGTCGATTACGTTCGCGCCGGCGGCGGTCTCGTCATGGTTGGCGGATATATGTCGTTCTCGGGCATCGACGGGCGCGCCCGGTATGGAATGAGCCCGCTGGCCGACGTGTTGCCGGTGACGATGCTGCCTTACGATGACCGCGTCGAGACGCCCGACGGGCTCGCCCCGCAGGTCGATATTCCAGACCACCCAGTGCTCGGCGGTACCCCAAGCGAGTGGCCACGGCTGCTCGGTTACAACAGGCTCATCCCGAAACCCGAAAGCAGTGTCGTGGTCAGCCTTGGCGCCGATCCGCTGCTGGTCGTTGGGCGCTCAGGTGCCGGTCTTACAGTCGCGTTCGCGTCCGATTTCGCTCCCCACTGGGCGCCACCGGAGTTCGTCTACTGGACGCATTACGCTCATCTGTGGGCCTCAATCGTCGGCTGGTCGTCAAGCAAGGTTCGAGCGCAGGCGGGCGTAGTCCAACGGTGACCGGATCGAGGCTGACGTCTTGAAGCCAAACGCCCAACTCCACGACGGAGACTCACCGAAGGCGCCCAAGCGGCCGACGATGAAGGACGTCGCCCTGCATGCGGGCGTCTCGGTCAGCACCGTCAGCTATGTGCTGAACAACAGCGGCCCAGTCGCGACACCGCGTCGCGCACGGGTGCTGGACGCCGTCCGAGTGCTCAACTACACGCCAAACGAATCCGCGAGGAGTCTGAAGCGGCGATCGACATCAGCGATCGGTCTGATCGTTCCCGACCTCACGAACCAGTTCTTCGCGTTGATCACGGAAGGGGTTGAACGCGCCGCAACCGAGCGGGATGTCTTGATCGTGCTGTGTGCGCCAGACGCAACCGGCCGAGGAGACCCGGACCACGCGAGGCTGCTTCAGAGCCAACGTCTCGACGGAGTCATCTACCTGGCGGGCGCGCGAACCTCGCCAGAGGTGATCCTCGAGCTATCCAAGTCGGGGGCGGTCGTGCTCGTCGACGAGCAGCTGCCTGGTTTCGATCTTCCAACCGTTGTCGCCGACTCGCGCCGAGGAGCGCGCGAGGTGGCGCGTTACGTGGTCGAACAGGGTCACACCCAGTTGGCGATCATCGGCGGGCCACAGGTCCTCTGGACCGCAGATCAAAGGCTCTCCGGCATGCGCGAAGCGTTGGCCGCAGCTGGAATCGACTCAGACACGGTGCCCGTCTACGTAGGTGACTACCGGGAGGAATCCGGGCGGCGATTGGCCGAAGAGGCTCTCAGCGGGACACGAGGATCACGCCCCACAGCCGTCCTCTGCGCGAACGACATGATGGCCATCGGCGTTATCCAGTACTGCCGCTCGGCAGGAATCCGGGTGCCGGAGGACGTGAGCGTCACTGGCTTCGACGATGTGCCCGTCTCGGCAATGATCAGTCCCGCACTGACGACCGTGAGCCAGCCTGCCCGCGACATGGGCTATGCGGCAGCCACTCTCCTGTTTGATCGGCTTGCAGGCACCGCCGACGGAGACGGGACCATCATGTTTCCGACGAGCCTTTGCGTCCGGGAGTCCGTTCGACCCCCGGCTCAGTGACCGCAGTGCCCAGCCACGCCCTCGTCGACCCCGGGATCGTCGTGGTCGGTGCAATCAACGTCGACCTCGTCGTGTCAGCAGCCTCGCTCCCGAAGCCAGGGGAGACCGTCGTCGGCAGCGGCCCGTTCGAGCATCCCGGCGGCAAAGGGGCGAACGCCGCCCTCGCAGCTGCGCGAGCGGGGACTCGGGTCACGCTGATCGGGGCCGTCGGACACGACCGCATGGCGGACGTCGCGCTGAAGGATCTGCGGGACGTGGGCGTCGACGTCAGCGGGGTCGCCGTACACGCAAGCGTCAGCACGGGCGTCGCGCTGATCGTTGTCGACCAGTCTGGCGAGAACCAGATCGCCGTCGGAGCCGGAGCGAACGCCGAGGTTAGGCCCGATTGGGTGACCGCTCGGATGAGCGACGTTCTCCGCGCGGGAATCGGCTGCGTGCTCGTCAGCACCGAGATCCCCGGCGATGCCGTCGCCGCGGCAGTTCGAGCAGCACGCGCGGCCGGCGTGCCTTGCGTGCTCAATACGGCGCCACCGAACCCGGCGGTGCTGAAGCTGCTTGACCACGGTCCAATCATGACTCCCAATGCGCGAGAACTCGACATCCTTATGGGGCTGCTTCCCAATCCGAACCCGCTCGCGGATGGTGCCTCCCTCACTGTGTCTGACCAGGCTCTGAACATCGCTAGGCGAACGGGTAGACCCGTAGTCGTTACACTCGGGGCCGCCGGAGCGCTGACCGCCGAACCTGCCGGAAGCATCACGAGGGTCCGGCCTCCGTCCACCGAGGTCGTCGACACGACCGGCGCCGGCGACACCTTCAACGGCCTCCTCGCGTCACGCATTGCTGCCGGGGACGGGATTACGCAGGCGGTTGGTGTTGCCGTTGCGGCAGCGTCGATCTCGGTGTCGCGCTCGGGAGCACGCGGCGGGATGCCTGATCAGGCCGCGCTGGCGGCCTTCATCGCCAAGATCTCGGCTGAGTGTCCTCGGATTATTAGTCGTCAGCCACTGTCGGACTGAGGAGGACTAGCTTGGAAGGTCGAATTGTGCCAACGTCACGACTGCCGCTCTGGGTGTTGCAGTCTGGCGAAGGCACCGACGTTGTCCTGATCGCTGGTTTAGGTGACGACGGCGCTAGTTGGAGTCACCAACTCGACGGACTCGCACAGCGCCATCGTGTAACCGCGTTTGACAACCGAGGCGTCGGACGAATGGGTACGCCGCCTGGGAAGATATCGGTGCCTGACATGGCCGAAGATCTTTTCGCCCTTTTCGAGGCTCTGGAGATCGAGCGTGCTCACGTCGTTGGCTCGTCGATGGGCGGGGCGATCGCTCAGGAATTCGCCGTTAATCATCCCGAGTGCGTTCGAAGCCTGGTCCTCTCTGGAAGCTTCTGCCGGCCCGATCGCTACCTGAGAAAGATCATCGAGAGCTGGAGGTTCACGTCGACTCTGGATCTGCCGATGCGCGAACTGTCGAACGCTATGTACCTGTGGTGTGTCGCGCCTCGCGCATATAACGAGCACCTCGTTGACACATGGCTGGATCAGGCGGAGCGGTCCGAGTACCCGCAGTCAACAGAGGCGTTCATCCAGACGATCGACGCCGTGATAGCTCACGACACCACGGATCGGCTTGCCGATATCACCATGCCCACCATGGTCCTTTATGGCGAGCATGACATCCTCATCGGTCGGCGATTCGCCGAGCAACTCTGCGAGGGCCTACCGCACGTCGCACTCCGGGAACTCAGCGGAGTCGGGCACGTTCCGCATGGTGAAGATCCCGAGCAATTCAACTCGGCGCTCTTGACCTTCTGGTACAGCGAGGTTCACTCATGGTCTTAGCCTCGATCCACCGTTTGACGGTGATGCTGGCGTAGTCCCGGGTTGATCGGTGGTGCGGGACCTTGGCTGGCGCGGTATCGGCGTAGACGCGGGTGTGGATGTTTTGGCTGGGGCGGGTTGGGGCAAGTTGAGGCCATCGCGCCGGCGGTCGTCGCCGGGTCCGGGCACGCCGAGGCCGGGGTCGGGCGCCGGTCGTTCTCGCGGGCGACTGTCGTGCGGTCAGGTGAGTGCTGGGATCGCGCGGAGCCGCTGCAGCGTGGTCAGGAACTCGTGTTCCCAGGGCCAGCGGGCTGGCATCCGGAGTGTCACGGTGCGGGCGGTGCGGGTGATCCGGCCGGGGACTGTTAGCAGCCGCCGGCGGAGTGTTCTGGCGGTCGGGATGGTCGTGTCGGGCAGCCCGATCAGGGTCGTCCACCGCAACAGGTTGTGCGCGAGCGCGGCGATCACGGTCCAGGCGGCGTTCGCGAGGAACTTCCCGGACGGGAAATGCGCGAGCGCCTGGTCTTTGAGGTCACGGATCGCGAGTTCCACAACAGCGTGCTGGCGATGCTCAGCTTCGACGAGTTCGAGCGGGTCGGTGCGGTTGGTCAAGAACGCGTGATAACGCCAGTCGGGCCACAGCTCGGCCTGGGCGCCAACCAGCCGGGTGCGACGCACGATCAACCTTTGACGGCCGAGCATCGCCTGAGCGATCTGCGCCTCGCCACCGTCGGGGTAATCCTCGAGGGTCTGCCAGTCCTGCTCAGGAATCTGAGCGATCGCGGCCTTGATGTGCTTCTGCTGGCGCACCCCGATCGAATAGGCCCAGCCCGCGCGCTCAAGGCGGGCCATGATCTTGTGGTTCCAGAACCCCGAGTCGGCCCGCAACAACTTCGGGCCGCTCGCGCCGGCACGCGCGACACGGGGAATCAGTTCTTCGACGAACCGCAGCGCACCGCGCGAGGTGTTCGCCGACCCCTTCCTCGCGCGGATGTGCAACACCTCACCGGTCGCTGCGCGGGTCGCGACGATCGGGTGATACCCACGCGCGTGGGTGTACCCATAGCTGGCGCCCTGCTTGTCATAGCCATAGACCTCGCCAACGAAACTGTCCACGTCCACGACGAGTCGTCCCTCACCAGGGCCGGCGCCCGCGGCCCAGGCCCGTGACAGGCAATCAGCCAGCACCTTGTCGAGCTGACGGACATGCCCAAAGGTGAACGCGCGCAGGAAGGTCCCCAACGTCGACGGCGCGGCAACGCGATGCCCGAGCACCGCTCGTGTCTGACCCGAACGCAACACGCCGCAGTCATCGATGCAATCCGCGCCAAGCACCATCGCAGACACCAGCGTCATCACCTTGCGCCCCGCGTTCGCTGCCCCGTCCCGATCGCCAAGCGAAACCGTCGCATCCACCAACGCTTCGATCCCAAGCCGCCCCGCGAGCACCGCAGGCAGCAGCACACCCGCATTCGCGACCACCCGCTGGTCATCAAACACGACCCTCGTTGCGTCCGGCAGACCCTTCACCATGCAGGTGACCCCCTGGCGCAGGACCCGCAGCCGCTGGCACGGCCCGTCTTGCCTGCATCAGGGGGTCATTTAAATCTCAGCCGCGGACGACTCCCCACCGAGAACGGTGGATCAAGGCTTAGGGGTCTCCGACATCACCCGGATCTTGAGGCTCGGAATTGCTGGAAGAGCTCCGATGGTTCGGATGCCGGCTTAAGGCCCCAGCGCTCCTGTCGTTCTGTCGTAACTCGGCTCGCCAAAAAAATGGCGAACGTCGGGCTCGCGCCGGCCGGACCGGACACAAGTCCCGGCTGGTGCGGGAGCGGAAGGGCCCAGAGGCAGCACCGCCACGTCAGCTTTGAGCGACAGCCTGGTGCTAACCCCGGATGCGGTTTCGCCGAACCAGACGAGTCACGCGACAGCGATCGCATTCCAGCCAAGAGATCGTCCTAACGAGCCGCGAGCCCGCGATGCCTATGGCGACGGAAGAGTCGTCAGCGCGATGACTCGTCGCGCGAGCGCTCCGCCGCGAACCCGACCGCGAGCACAGCGCCGTCGTGGACCATGCCTCTGGCGACGCGCCAATCGTCAGCGCCGCGCTCGACTCTCACCTCGGCTCGCATCCATCGCATTCACAGCAGGGCGATGGATCGGGGACCGGTTTCCGGCTGTCAGGCGCTTGGGAAGTTGGCGGCGAGATGCCGCCAGATCTCGTCGACCGTCGCGGGAGGCAGTGCCCCAGGACGTCTCGCAAGAGCAGCCGCTCTCTTCGGACCGTCGACCAGGATGGTCCGCACGTTCAGGGAGCGAAACAACGGAAGTCCGTCAACCTCAGTCATGCAGAGAGCTCCACGCACGTCGACGCCTGCCTGGTCCGCAGCGCGCAGGGCGGACTCGACGTAGTGGATCTGCTTCTCGACGCCGGTGATGAGCTTCGTCTGGTCTCTGCCGTTGATCGTCAAGATCTCGTGCCGGGGTGAGAACAGACCTCCCACATGCTCCACTTTGACCTTCCCCTTGTACTTCTTCGTGTCGATCACCGTGACTCCGCCGGGGCCAACCGCGATGTGATCGATATTCGCGGAGCCATGGCCCGGGACGCGACGATCGTGCAGAAGCTTCACACCGCTGTCGGCCAGGTGCTTCTCGAGACGACCTCCCGCGTAGACCTCGCCGCTTCCCCCTCGCTGCCAGGCCCGCGTGGTCTGGGGCTCATCGATCAGCTTGGCCAGGCCGACACCAATGACACCCAGCTTCTGCCTGGCATGATCTTCGCGCTTCTTGCGCAGGCGCTCGTATTCCCGCAATGCGCTCGCCCCTGCTGTTCCCCCATCAACTGGCGGCAGCTCCACCACCGGTTCGCTAACTGGCTCTGGCTCGACTGGTCGCTCAACCGTCGGCATCTCGGTGCCGGTCGGCAGCTGCGAACCGAGCGCGCAATCCAGGCACTTCACAAGCCTCGGGCCGCGGTACCACACAGCCTCGGCACCGACAGCCAGCTCGCTCTGGCATGTTGAGCAACGATCCGGCCGCCGAAGTCGCAGGCGCTTGAAGTCCTGTGGGCTCCCCACACGCGCAATCACATCAGCCAGCCCGGTGCATTGCGACCAGGCGTGTTCGCACTTCTGTTCACACCCCGGCCTACAAAGTCGTCTCGCGAGCTCCTCGACCAAAGAAAAACCCGCCGTTTCCAGCGGGTTTGCTTATAGCGGGGGCAGGATTCGAACCTGCGACCTTCGGGTTATGAGCCCGACGAGCTACCAGACTGCTCCACCCCGCGGCGGACATACATTGATAGCAAACCGCGGGGGTCGACCTCAAGCCCACCCCGGTCAGGGACTCAAGCGATCTAATTCTTTTACTTTTCAACCCTTTACTCACAACTTCCTACATCAACAGCTCATCAAATCTTCATACGCTTCACCTATTCGCAAACAGCAAACCACAACCTAAAAAAAAAAAAAAAAAAAAAAAAAAAAAAAAAAAAAAAAAAAAAAAAAAAACCACCCGAGACCCGACCTCAGACCGACCTCTCCCAACCCGCCCCCGACCCACCCCAGATACGATCAGCCCGTGCCGGACACAGACTGGCGACAGATCATGTACAGCTGCGACGCTGGCTCGGCGACGGCCCGTCGACCGCGGCGGAGCTGCTGCGGCAAGCAGCAGACGCGCTGCCGCCCGATGCTTGGCCCGACGCTTACGGCGAGGGCGAGGTGGTGGAGGGGTTCGAGCAGCGGTTTGCCGAACTGCTCGGCAAGGAGGCCGCGGTGTTGATGCCGAGCGGGACGATGGCGCAGCAGATCGCGCTGCGGATCCATTGCGCGCAGCGGAACTCCGACACTGTCGCGTTTCATCCGACCTGCCATCTGGAGCTCCACGAGCACGCCGGCTATGCGCAGCTTCATGGCCTGAAGGCCGAGCTGGTCGGCGGCCGCGATCGGCTGATCGAGCTGGCTGACCTCGAGTCGCTGAACGCGCCGATCGGCGCACTGCTGCTCGAACTGCCACAACGTGAGATCGGCGGACGGCTGCCCGAGTGGGACGATCTCGCCGCGCAGGTCGACTGGGCGAGCAGCAACGGGCGTCGCGACGCACCTTGACGGCGCGCGGATCTGGGAGGCGGCGCCCTACTACCAGCGCACCCCAGCGAGATCGCGGCCCTGTTCGACACCGTCTACGTCTCTCTGTACAAGGGCCTTCAGGGTCTCGCCGGCTGCGTGCTGGCAGGCCCGAGGAGTTCATCGCGCAGGCGCGGGTCTGGCGGCACAGGCACGGCGGCACGCTGAAGGCCCTCTTCCCGTTGCGGCCGCCGCGCTGCCCGGCCTCGAGCGCTCCCGGCACGGATGCCCGACTTTCTGGAGCACGCACGGGCGCTGGCCGCGGCGCTGAGAGAGCTGCCGGGTGTCTTCATCGTGCCCGACCCGCCTCAGACGCCGCTGTGTCACGTCCACATGCAGCGGCGACCGAGAAGACGCTGCAGGACCGCACGCTGCAGATCGCCCGCGATCAGCGCGTGTGGCTGTTCCAGCCGACCCGAACCGAGCGTCGTCCCGGGCTTCCACAGGCTGGAGCTGAACATCGGCGAGCCGGCGCTGGAGATCTCGCCGCTGAGGCTGCCGAGCTGTTCGCGCAGATCCTGCGCGCCTGACGGCGGTGTGCTCCGCGCGTGACGGCGCTAGCGCTGCGGGAGACGTGACGGCGGTGCAGGCTGCGCGCCTCGGCGCGGCCATCGAGGCTCTGACGATCAACTTGGGCTCGAGCCGTACGTGCCGGCGCTCAGCGGCGCTCTCGCCGGGCACGCTATCGAGCAGCAGCTCCAGGCTGACGTGCGCCAGCTGCTCGACGGGCTGGGCGATCGTGGTCAATCCGATGCGGTGCATGCGCGCCACGCGGGAGCCGTCGAAACCGACGACCGAGACGTCTTCGGGGACGCGCCGGCCGCGTGCTTCCAGCTGCTCGATCAGCGTGATCGCGATGTTGTCGTTGGTGGCGACGATCGCCTCCGGCAGGCCTCGCGCTGAAGCAACTCGATGAAGTTGTCGGGCGATCGCCGCCGACGCCGCTGCCGCCGTGGATCACCCAGTCGGGATGGAACTCGACACCGTGGCGCAGCAGCGCCCGCTGGAACGCCTCCAGCCGGACTCGCCGCGTGATGCTCTCGACCAGTTCGTCGGTCAGTAGGCGATCCGCCGGTGGCCGAGCTCCGCGAGGTGGCCGACCGCGAGCTCCAGACCCTCCGTGTCGTCGACCGCGACGCAGTCGGCGTAGTCGTCCCAGCAGCTGACCATCACGACCGGCACCTGCTCGGCCAGCAGCTGGGCCATCAGCCGCCGGTCGCCGCTGAACTGGAGCATCGCGATCCCGGCGACCCGCTGCTCGAGCAGCGCCTCGATCTTGGTCGCCTCGTCCTCGGGATGGCGGCCGGTCGTGCAGACCGAGCGTCGTGAACCCGCGCTCGGAGGCGCCTGCTCGATCCGCTCGACCAGCTCGGCCTCGAAGGCGTTCCCGAGGTTGCCGGCGATCACGCCCGAGCGACGTCGGTTCGCTGGCGCACGAGGTTGCGCGCTGACGCGTTGGGCCGGTAGCCGAGCGTCGTCGATCGACGTCGAGCACCCTGGCTCGCGTCGCCTCCGAGACGCTCCCGGTTTCCGCGAGCACGTTGGACACGGTGGCCTTCGAGACCCCGCTGAGCGAGGCGACATCGTTGATCGTGGGGCGGCGAAATCCATTGATCGTTTCACTTGACGCTGCCCCGGCGCGGTGGCAGCTGGCCGTGCTCCTGCGGTGGTTCCGCACGCCATCTCGCTCGACTACTCGACGAGCGCAGAACTGGATCAATCGACGCGTGTTGTGGTTCGTTGAGTTGCTTGACAGTGATTCGGCACCGTGAGAGTATGCCGCCCGCTCGGCGCGTAAAACGTTCTACTTCCTCGTGACGCTCGCTCGCGTCCTCACCGACGCGCTGGCGGATATGCCGCTCGGAGATGCGCTCGAATGGTGCGCCGCCCGCGATGTCGCCGGCGTCGAGCTCGGCGTCGGCGGCTATTCGACGGCGCCGCACTTCTCCCGGGCAGAGCTCATTTCAAGCGCCGCAGCGCGACAGGCGCTGCAGGACGATCTCGACGACGCCGGCCTGGCGGCTGGTCGCCCTGAACGCCTCGGGCAATCCGCTGCACCCCGACCCCGCGATCGCCGCCGAGCACGGGCGGGCGCTTCGCGACGCGGTCGAGCTCGCTCAGGAGCTCGGCGTCCACCGCGTCGTCGCGATGAGCGGCTGCCCCGGCGGGCCCGGCGCCAACGGCCGCGGCTCCTGGCCGGTGTTCGCCGGCGGCGCCTGGCTGCCGGACATGGAGGGCCTCTGGGAACCGCAGTTCGAGCAGTTCATCGCGCCGTTCTGGCGCGAGTTCTCGCGCTGGGCGAACGATGCAGCGCCGGACGTGCTGATCTGCCTGGAGCTGCACCCCGGCACGTCGATCTACAACGCCGAATCGTTCGCAGCGCCTGCGCGAGGTCACCGGCGACAACGTCGCCGTCAACCTCGATCCGAGCCATTTCTGGTGGCAGCAGATCGATCCGATCGCCACGATCAATCGGCTCGGCGACGCGATCGGCTTCGTGCACGGCAAGGACACGCATGCTGCACCCCGACCGGATCGCGCTGCACGGACTGCTTGACTTCCGCTGGCCGTCCAGCGCCGAGTGATGCCGTGGCATTTCTGCGCTGTCGGACGCGGCCGCCCCGCCGCCGAATGGGCGGCGCTGCTCGGCGCGCTCGCCGAAACCGGCTACGACGGTCCGATCTCGATCGAGCACGAGGATCCCGACCTCGATCCGGAGGCCGGCATCGAGGCCTCGATCGCCGGCCTGATCGGCGCCCACGACCTCTCGCCGGCGCCGCCCCGATCGGCGCCCACGACCTCCACGCCGCGACCCCGCGCGACGCCCCGACGCACCCGGACTCCCCCAGCGAAATTCAACAAACCGCGTACACCCAGCCAAGGAGCGCATGATCGATGAGTAACAGCAAGCCCACCTCTGCCGCCGACTCGCGCTCGCCGCGATTCTGGGGCGTCGTCGCATCTGCCGTCGTCGTGGCAGCGCTGGCCGGCGGGTTGCGGTTCGAGTTCCTCGAGCTCGTCCGCGGCCTCGTCGGATCCAGCTCGACCTCGGCAGCCGTCACTCCCTCCAGGCGGCGCGGCCGCTCCCGCCAAGCCGGGCGGGACGATCAACTCGGCATGCCGGCGGGCGCGATCGACCACCTCGAGCCCACCCTCTGGTACTACGCGACCACGTGGGAGATCGCCTACGCGACCTGCACCCCGCTGATGACCTTCGAGGACACCTCTGGTGCCGCGGGCGTGAAGCCGATCCCGGGTGTCGGTCAGCAGCCGACCGTCTCCGACGGCGGGCTCGGTCTACAAGTTCACGCTGAAGCCGGGGCTCGATTTCTCGAATGGCACGCCGATCACGGGAGCGTCGATCAAGTACACGTTCGACCGGATGTTCTCGCCGAAGCTCGCCTCGCCGGGTGACTCGTTCTTCAACATGATCGTCGGCGCGCCGGCGGTGATCGCCGGCAAGGCCACGACCGTCAGCGGGATCACCGACACGACCAACACGGTCACCTTCAAGCTCTCCCAGCCGGTCGCGTCGTTCCTGTACCGGATGACGCTGCCGTTCACCTGCCCGGTGCCGGTCGGCACGCCGATCAAGCCGCTGGAGAACGGCAGGCGCTGGTCACCGGCCCCTACATCGTCAAGGCCTACACGCCGGAGCGCTCGATCACGCTCGTGCGCAACCCGCACTGGAACGCGGCCGAGCTCGGCAACCGCCAGGTCTCCAACCAGATCAACATCCAGCTCGGAGTCGACGACAGCCAGGCAGCCCCGCTGATCCAGGCAGGCCAGCTCGCCACCTACGCGGCGCCGATCTCGCCGACCGACGCCCTCTCGGCGATGAGCAACCCGACCGCTGAAGGGTCAGGTGTTCGTCAACCCGTTGCCGGCGACCACCTATCTGTGGCTCAACAACACGGTCCCACCGCTCAACAACATCAAGGTCCGCCAGGCGATCAACTACGCGATCAACCGCCTCGCGATCCAGCGCGTGTGGGGCGGCCCGAGCCAGGCGGCGCCGACCGATCAGATCCTGCCGCCGACGATGCCCGGCTACGTCAAGGCGAACAACTACCCGGTCGCGGGCAATGTCGCGATGGCGAAGAGCCTGATCAAGGCCGTCGGGATCAAGACCCCGGTCAGCCTGACGCTGCGGACGCTGAGCGACCAGCCCGGCTACGCCCAGGCTGCCCAGGTGATCCAGGCCGACCTTGCCCCGATCGGGATCAAGCTGAACATCGTGACCGCGCCGGACTGCCGTCAACGGCGGCGTGATCAGCGAACCGAAGAACCACGTCCCGATGGGGATCAACACATGGACCCAGGACTATCCGTATGCGGATGACTTCTTCTCACCGCTGCTCAACGGCAACAACATCACGGCCACCGGCAACAACAACTACGCGTCGTTCAACGATCCCGGCATCAACAAGCAGATCGAGTCGCTCGTGACGGCCGGCAGCGCGGCGCAGTGGAACGCGCTGGACAAGAACATCATCGCCAACTACGCGCCGTGGGCGCCGCTGCTGAACCCGACGCGCGTCACGCTGTTCGCAAGCGGGATCTGCGGTGCGATCATGCAGCCGGTGTACCTGGTGGACTTCGCCACGATGGGGCGATGCAGCCTGATTGATCCGCATGGAAGCCGGCGCGGAACCGAGCAGCGGGGTGGCGCCAGCCGCCCCGCTGCTGTCCGTTGAGAACTGTCGGTCAAGATCAGCACCGAGGACGGAGAGATCGATGCCGTCGATCAGGTGAGCTGGTCGGTGACCGAGGTGACGTCCTCGGCATCGTCGGGGAGTCGGGCTCGGGGAAGTCGGTCAGCTGCCTGTCGCTGCTGGCGCTGCTGCCCAAGCGCCGCACCACCGTCACCGGCGCGGCTCTGTTCAACGACGTCGAACCTGCTCGACCGTTCCGAGAAGGAGATCAACGCGATCCGCGGCGGCCAGATCGCGATGATCTTCCAGGACCCGCTGACCTCGCTGCATCCGCTCGTGTCAGTCGGTGGCCAGCTGCTGGAGGCGATCAAGCTCCACTCGCCGATGCCGCGAGCAAGGCGCGCGCCAGGGCCGTGGAGATGCTGACCAAGGTCGGTATCCCGGACCCCTCGCGGCGGATGAAGGCCTACCCGCACGAGCTTTCCGGCGGCATGCGCCAGCGCGTGATGATCGCGATGGCGCTGATCAACGACCCCGCGCTGCTGATCGCCGACGAGGCGACCACGGCGCTCGATGTCACCACTCAGGCACAGATCCTGGACCTGCTCCGCGATCTCTGCCGGCGCGCCAACTCCGCGATCGTGCTGATCACACACGACCTCGGCGTGGTTGCGGAGGTGTGTGACCACGTGGCCGTGATGTACGCCGGCCGCGTCGTCGAGCGGGGTACGGTCGAGGCGGTCCTGGAACGCCCGAGCCATCCGTACACCTGGGGGCTGCTCGGCTCGATGCCGAGCGTCGACCCGACAGCGGCCCGCTCACAGGCGATCCAGGGACTCCGCCGTCGCTGCTCAGCCCGCCATCGGGATGTCGGTTCCATCCACGCTGCCCGTACGCGATGGACATCTGCCGCGAGGAGGTGCCGACCCTGCGCCAGACGCCTGACGGCGCGGAGCTCCACACCACGGCCTGCCACCTCCCTGACACGGAGCTGCGCACGGGTGCCGACCGCTCGTCGGTGCTCACGACCGTGGCTTGGTGATGACCGCGACGGACTCGGGCAGCGCCCCGCACCTGCTCGACGTCGTCGAGCTCGTCAAGGAGTTTCCGGTCGGCCGCGGCCTGTTCGGCACCCACGGAGTGGTTCACGCAGTCGAGGGCGTCTCGTTCACCCTCGGAGCAGGCGAGACCCTCGCGGTCGTCGGCGAGTCGGGCTGCGGGAAGAGCACGCTGGCGCGTTGCGTGCTGCGGCTGCTGACGCCGACGGCCGGCAGGATCGTGTTCGACGGCATCGACATCACCGACGCGTCGGCACGGGCGCTTCGACCGCTGCGGCGCAACGCGGCGATGGTCTTCCAGGACCCGTTCGGCTCGCTGAATCCGCGTCTCAGAGTGGGGTCGATCATCGGCGAGCCGTTGCGCGAGGCGCGCTTCAGCCCCGACGCGACCAAGGCCCGCGTTCAGGAGCTGTTCGGCCAGGTCGGCCTCAACCGCGAGCACTTCAACCGCTTTCCGCATGAGTTCTCCGGCGGCCAGCGACAGCGGATCGGGATCGCCCGGGCGCTCGCGCTGCATCCGAAGCTGATCGTCTGCGACGAGCCCGTCTCGGCGCTCGACGTCTCAGCCCAGGCGCAGATCCTGAACCTGCTCGCCGACCTTCGCGATCAGCTCCAGCTCGCCTACTTGTTCATCACCCACAACCTCGACATCGTCAGGCGATTCTGCGACCGGGTGCTGGTCATGTATCTCGGCCGAGTGGTTGAGACGGCCACCGTCCCCGAGCTGTTCGCAAGCCCCGCGCCATCCATATACAGAGGCGCTGCTGGCCGCCACGCCGATCCCCAACCCGAGGCTCACGCGAAGCCGGAAACGGACGCCGGTGACCGGCGATCCGCCGAGCCCGCTGTCACCTCCCTCGGGTTGCCCCTTCCATCCGCGATGTCCCCGGGCGCAGGACATCTGCCGTGAGGAGATGCCCGCCGTGACGCCGGCCGGCGGGACCCACGAGTTCGCCTGCCACTTTCCACTCGAGACGGTGCGCTAGTGCACCTGCGAGCACAACGTTCCTGGGAGACGCGCTAGCAATGGGGATCTCCAGCCCCAGCGCCCAACATACCGATGTGTTGAGGACCGATCCGTCGGCTCTCGACGCCAGCTTCCGCGCTCGGTTCCTGCGCCGGCTACGTGCCGATCCGGCGACGCTGATCGCCGCGTCCTACCTGGTGATCCTGCTGGTCCTGGCGACGATCGGAGCCCCGATCGCGGCGGCGCTCACCGGGCACGGTGTCAATCAGCAGTTCTTCAACGGGCTCAACATCAACGGCATCCCGCTGCCACCGCTCAGTCACGAGATCGGGAACAACGGACAGCCGAACCCGCACGGGGCGTTCTTCGTCCTCGGCACCGACCGCCTCGGACGCGACATGCTCGTTCGGATCCTGTACGGCGCCAGAACCACGCTGGCCGTCGGGATCGGCGCCACCGGCGTCGCTCTGTTCGTCGGCCTGGTGCTCGGCATGACCGCCGGCTATTTCGGTGGACTGCTCGATTCATTTGTCTCCAGAGGGATCGAGACTGCGATGGCGTTCCCCTCGATGCTGTTCGCGATCGGACTCGCGGCGGTCCTCGGCCCGGGGCTGATCAACTCGATCATCGTGATCGCGCTGTTCAGCTGGTACTACCCGGCCCGAATCGTCCGCAACGCGGTGCTGGCCCTGAAGAACGAACAGTTCGTCGAGGCGGCACGATCGATCGGACTGAGCCACATCACGATCATGCGCCGCCACTTGCTGCCGCTGCTGACCGCCCCGCTGATCGTCTACGCCACGGGCGTGATCGCGCTGAACATCCTGTTCGAGGCGGGCCTGTCGTACCTCGGGCTCGGCGTCAAGCCGCCCACCGCTGACTGGGGCCAGATGATCGCGGACGGTGTCACCAGCGGCCTCTACCGCGTCCAGATCTGGACGGCGCTGATTCCGGCTCTGGCACTCGTCTTCACCACCCTGGCCTTCAACCAGCTCGGCGACGGCCTGCGCGACGCATTCGCAGTGAGAGGCTCGATCCGGTGAAGTTCCTCGTCCGTCGCCTGCTGATCGCGCTGGTGCAGGTTCTGATCGTGACGATGCTGGCCTACGTGCTGTTCTTCGTGATCTCCGATGTCACGGGCGCCAGCCCAGCTCAGCGCGTGGCCGGCCATGACGCCTCGCCGGCCCAGATCGCCCGCGTCGCCAGGCTGCTCGGCACCAACAAGCCGCTCTACACGCAGTACGCGGACTTCCTCGACCACGTGGTCCACGGCAACTTCGGCTATTCGTTCCTGCAGCGCCGCCCGGTGACCCAGATCATCTTCCGGCGGCGGGGGTCAGCATGTCGCTGATCCTGGTCGCGGGCGTGATGTGGATCATGATGGCGGTCCCGATCGGCCTGCTCGGCGCGCTGAGACCGCGCAGCTTCTGGGACCGGGTGATGACGATCCTTGCGCAGGTCGCGATCGCCACGCCGGTGTTCTGGCTCGCGCCGCTGCTCTCCTACGTGCTGGCGTTCGAGCCCAATCAGGGCAACTTCCTCGGGATTCCGCTGGGGACCAGCGTCAACGTGTTCCCGATCCAGGGCTGGGTCTCGCTGACCGCCAACCCATGGCAGTGGCTGCACCACCTGCTGCTGCCCGCCTACGCGCTCGCGCTGGGCTTCACCGGGTTCTATGCCCGCTTCGTCCGCGCGCTCGTGCTGGAGCAACTCGACGAGGACTACGTCCGGACCGCCCGCTCGAAGGGCGCTGGACGCTGGCGGGTGCTGCGCTCGCACGTCGGACGGGTGGTCGCGCCGTCGATCATCACGATGCTCGGTCTCGATCTCGGTGCGGCGATCGGCGGCGTCCTGTTCGTCGAGCTCGTGTTCGGGCTGCCGGACTCGGATTCGTCGCCGTCAACTCGATCGAGAACCTCGACTACCCGGTGACCGTCGGAGTCGTGACGTTCACCGGCCTGCTGACGGTCGCCGCGATGACCCTGGCCGACCTCGCCGTGGCCGTGCTCGACCCGCGCGTCCGAAGACCCAGCCAGTGACGTCATCGCCGAAGTCGGGCCGCGGCCTCGCCGTTCACCCCCGAGGCCGTCGCCTCCGGCGTCGATCGGAGCGAGGTCACGGCCGATGCCGAGGGCATCTATTGGCTCGAGCACCGCTTCGACGAGGGCCGCTCGTGCGTGATGCTCGCTCCGGCGGGGGCGGAGCGCCGCGGCCCGTCACACCGGACGGAGTCGATGTCGGGACGCTCGCCTGGGAGTACGGCGGCGGCTCCTACCTGTCTCGCGGCTCGGCGGTGATCTACGCCGACCGCGACGATCAGCGGCTGTACCGCATCGAGGCCGGTGGTTCACCGATCCCGCTCTCCCCGCCCCGCCGTCGGCACGCGCGAGCTCCGGTTCGCCGACGGCTCGGCGGCTCCGGACGGCAGCTGGGCGGCGTATGTTCGGGAGTCCCACCCGCCGGGAGCGCCCGTCGAGCACGCAATCGAGGCTGTCTCCTGACGTCGGCGCGCGCCACGCGGACGCTGACCGGGGACAGGACTTCTACGCCTCGCCGCGCGTCAGCCCGGATGGCGCCCAGCTGGCCTGGATCAGCTGGAGCAAACCGAGGATGCCCTGGGACGGAACCGAGCTGTGGCTCGCCGGGATCTCGTCAGATCACAGCCTCGTGAACGCCCGCATGATCGCCGGTGGGCCGACCGAATCCGTCCTGCAGCCGGCGTGGTCACCCGGACGGATCGCTGCACTGGGTCTCAGATCGCTCAGGCTGGTGGAACCTGTACGCGCTGCTCGACGGCGATCTGCGCGAACTCTGCCCGGAGAGTGCAGAGTTCGCGGCTCCGCCCTGGCAGCACGGCCGCCGCAGCTACGGCTTCCTGGCCGACGGGACGATCGTCGCGGTGCGCATCCGCGAGGCGGTGCACGAGCTCGTCCGGATCGATCCCGCTGCGTCGAGGGCGGAGTTGCTCGCGCCGCGAGTTCACCTCGTTCGCCGGGCCCCCGGCCTGCCACGCGAACACCGTCGCGTTCGCCGCCGCCACACCCGAACGGCGTCGAGGTGATCGCGCTGGATATGCGGGACCGGCGGACCCCACGATCGCCGGCGTCCCGAGACACCGGCGAACGAGCTCGATCTCGGTCCGGCTCCGATCTCGATCGCAGGCGCGACGGCTCGGGGTCCACGGCTTCTACTACGAGCCGATCGGACGCCAGAACGGCCGCGCCACGCCGGCGCGGCCACCGCTGATCCTGCATCTGCATGGCGGTCCGACCGACAGCGCGCGCTGGCCTACGAACCCGAGTTTCAGCTTTGGACCAGCCGCGGGTTCGCGCTGCTCGATCTCGACTACAGCGGCAGCAGCGGCTTCGGCTCCGCCTACCGCCACCGCCTCGATCGCGAGTGGGGCAGCCGCGACCTCGAGGATTGCGTTGCGGCCGTGCGTCAGCTCACCGAAGAGGGGATCGTGGATCCTGCCCGGGTCTTCGTCCGCGGCGCCAGCGCCGGCGGTTACCTGACGCTTCAGTGTGTGACCGCCACCACGCTCTTCCGGGCGGGGATGGCTCGCTGCGCGATCGCCGACCTGGCGCTGTGGCGTCAGGACACCCACGACTTCGAGTCTCGCTACACCGACCTGCTGGTCGGTCCGCCGTCTGCCGGCGAGCGCTACGCCCGCCGCTCGCCCGCCGGCAATGTCGGCGAGCACTCGGCCCCGCTGCTGCTGATCCACGGCCTGGCCGACACCGTCGTGCCGCCTGCTCACGCCCGCCTGATGGCCGGCCGCTATGCGGCCGCCCGCCGGCCGCACTCGCTTGCCGTCCTCGCTGGTGAGCCGCACGGGCTACGCCGCTACGACAGCCGGCTCGAGTGGCTCCGTGCCGAGCTCGAGTTCGTCGCCGCCCAGTCCGGCCCGGCCCACGCTCAGGCTCGCTGATGAAACGTTCCAGGCGGACCATCCAACGGGCGCTCGCCCGGTTGGCAACCCTGGCTGCATCTCGCGGGATATTGCCAAAGCCTCGTCAACTCTCTAAGATATAGAACGTTCTACACGGGCGTTCGGCGGGACTGCGCGGCGCCGGAGGATACGAAGGAGCAACTGTGTCTGATCGAACGCGCGTTGGTGTGGTGGGCTGTGGGCTGATCGCCCAGGTGATGCACCTGCCCTATCTGGCCGGCCTCGGATCGGTTCGAGATCGCCGCGTTGTGCGACATGCGCGTCGATCTCGCATCAGCGTGCGCCGAGCGCTACGGGCAGCCGCAGGTGCATGGGAGTTGGGAGGATCTTCTGGCGCAGGACCTCGACGCGGTGGTGATCGCGACCTCCGGCGATCACGCGCCGCTCGCGATCGCGGCGGCGCAGGCGGGCCTCCATCTGCTGGTGGAGAAGCCGATGGCGCTCTGCAGCCGTGATGGCGCCGCCGTCGTCGCGGCGGCCGAGCGCGCGGGGTGTGTCTGATGGTCGGCACGATGAAGCGCTACGACCCGGCGTATCAGCGTCTCGCCGGCTGCTGCCCGAGATGCGGGATCTTCGCCTCGTGCGCGTCACCACGCTCGAGTCGCCGATCGGACCATATGTCAGCCACCTGCCGCTGATCGCAGTCCGCGACCACGGACGGCGAGCCGGACGGCGCGATCCCCGACGCGGAGCAGGACGCGCTCTTGGCCGCGCTCGGCGATGCCGACGAGCAGACGCGCTTCGGATACCGGTGGATCCTGCTCGACTGCCTCGTGCATGAGCTGAACGCCCTGCAGGGCCTGCTCGGTGCACCCACGGAGATCAGCTCGGTCTCGCTGACGCAGGCAGTGCGTGAGCATCAACATGCGCTTCGGGGAGACCGACTGTCACCTGTCCTGGGTCGACCTTCCGGGGATCGCCCGCTACCGCCAGGAGTTCGGGTTCTACTCGCCGGATCAGCGCCTGACGCTGGAGCTGCCATCGCCGTTCCTGCGCAACATGCCGAGCCGCCTGATCGTCGAGGGGGGACGAGCCGGGCACCCCCCATAGCTGGGTGCGTGAGGAGGTCGTGTCCTACGACGAGGCGTTTCGCCGTGAGCTCGTCGAATTCTCCGACTGCATTCGCAGCTCCCGAGCAGCCGGTCACCTCCGGCTCCGACGGTCTGCGGGATCTGATCCTGATGGAGTCGATCGGGCGCGCGCACGCTCGGCGAGCTCCCGCATCCGGCGTCCCGGTACCCGTGAGCGAGACCCGAGCTCGACCGCGCGCACCAGACCGAAGCCCGCAACTTGATCCCAGGAGGCCCACGATGAGCGCAGAACCGATCCAGACACCGGCGGACGGCGGCATCGACTCGACCCCGAACGTCGCCGGGTGGTCGTGGCCAATGCGCCGGTCAGCTACGGGGCGTTCGAGATCACGGTCGGCATCGACCCGAACGTGCCGGACGCGGTCGACTGCTCGACTCCGTTGCAGCGCCGGCTACGTCGGCATCGACCTCGGCCCGGTCGGTTACCTCGGGACCGGCACGGCTGCTCGCCGAGCGTCTGCGCAGCCGCGGCCTGGGCCTCGCCGGCGGCTACCTCGGGCTGCCGTTCAGCGAGCCGGACGAGATGCACGGCGGCCTCCCGAGCCTCGATGCGCTGCTCGATGTCTTCGATGCGGTCGACGACGGCGGCGAGCGCTCCGAAGCCGACCCTGGCCGACGCCGGATCGCCGGAGCGCTCACGCTATCCGGGACGGGCGGCGATCGACCGCAGCGTGGGCCTCGACGATGCGGGGTGGGAGCGCTTCGCAGACGGACTCGCCCGCGCCGCCGATCGCTGCCGCAACCGCGGCTATGAGCCGACGTTCCATCACCACACCGCCACCTACGTCGAGGCGCAGTGGGAGATCGAGCGGATGCTGGAGCTCAGCGACGTCGGCCTCTGCCTCGACACAGGGCACCTGCTGCTCGGTCGCGGCGATCCGGTCACGGCGGTTCGTGACTGGGCGCACGCGGATCAACCACTTTCATCTCAAGGACGCGCGGCGCGCGATCCTCGAGGAGATCGTCGCCGAGGCAGCGCCGGTCCAGGAGATCTGGCGACGCCAGGCGTTCTGCGCGCTCGGCGACGGGGACATCCCGATCGACGAGGTGCTCGACGCGCTGCGCGAGATCGGCTACACGGGCTGGCTGGTCGTCGAGCAGGACATCCTGCCCGACCCGGAGCACCCGGATCAGCCGGTGCTCGACCAGCGGCGCAACCGCGAGTACCTCCGGGCGCATGGGTTCTAGAGCCTGATGGGATCGACTCACCGGGCGCCGGATCGCGCTGGTCGGCGCCGGACGCATGGGCCGCGTTCACCTCGAGGCGATGCTCGCGTCGGACGAGATCGAGCTCGCCGGGTGTCGTCGAGCCGGTCGCCGCGGTACGGGAGGCGCTCGCGCGCCGACGGCCTCGAGACCTACGCCGAGGTCGATCAGCTGCTCGAACGGGGCGACCTCGACGGCGTCCTGATCGCCGCGCCGTCCGACCGGCACACGGAGCTGGCCGGCAGCTTCATCGGCGCCGGCGTCCCGGTCCTGTGCGAGAAGCCTGTGGGCGTGCGCGCGGCGGACGCCGACGCGACCGCCGCAGGCGCGCGCGCGACAGCGGGTGTGCTGCTCCAGGTCGGCTACTGGCGACGCTTCGTGCCGGCGCTCCGCGAGCTGCGCGCACGGATCGAGGCGGGCGAACTCGGCGACATCTACCAGCTTTCGTGCATGCAATGGGACCGAGAACCGCCGTCGGAGGACTTTCGCGCTCACAGCGGCGGCATCGCGATCGACATGTGCGTCCACGAGTTCGACCAGGCCCGCTGGCTTCTCGGTCAGGAGATCGAGTGGCTGACGGCAACCACCGCCGGCGCCGGACAACGGACATCCGGCGACCGATCCGGATGCGGCCCTGATCCTGGCCGGCCTTTCGGGCGGCACCGCCGCAACGGTCTCGGTCGGCAGACGCTTCCCCGATCGAGGATTCGTGCTGGGTTGAGGTGTGGGGCACCGACGGCCACGAGCGCGTCAGCTTCATGTGGGGCGCCGACGGGGAACAGGTGTTCAGCGCCGGTATGCGCACGCAGGTCGAGTCATTCGCCCGCGCCGCTCGCGGTGGCCCGCTCGAGGGCGCCGACGGCGCCGACGCGGTCGCCGCCCTGAACGCCGCCGAATTGGCGGCCCGCTCGCTGGAAGGCTGAAACCGCCTCAGCCTGCAATACCCGCACGATCTAGCTCCGGCCCGCGACGCGGCGTCGCCGCCGCCGGCCCGCGCCAGCCCCGGCCACGCAACCTCCGCGCCGACGCCCGGCCCGGCAACCGCCTGTACCGACCTTGCGGTGAGCGGCTCGCCGCAGCGGGAGCAGATGCGGTGCTCGTCGACCGCGCCACCACAACCCTTGTGCTGGAGCAGCACCGGCGGGCCATCGGGTGCGGCGTACTTGTCGCCCCACTGCAGCAGCGAGACGATCACGGGCCAGAGATCGAGGCCCTTCTCGGTCAGGCGGTACTCGAAGCGCTCCGGCCGTTCCTGGTAGCGGTGCTTCTCCAGCACACCGGCCTCGAGCAGACGGGCAAGGCGTGACTGCAGCACGTTGCGGGCGACGCCGAGGTCGGCCTGCAGTTGATCGAAGCGCCGCAGCCCGAGCAGCACGTCGCGCACGATCAGCAGCGACCAACGCTCGCCCACCACCTCGAGCGCAGCGGCGACGCTGCATGTCTGGTTCTTGTAGTCGCTTCCGAGCATCTCTGTCAGGTCATTCTAGTAGCAGTCGGTTGCATCACGCAACTCCAGTCTGCTAGGGTGCGTTTTATTATGCAACTAACTCTTAGACGGCCCACAGTGGAGCGCAGATGGCTGATCACGGCGATCGTGTGCTCAGGCGTGTTCATGTCGAGTCTTGACCTGTTCATCGTCAACATCGCCTTCCCCAGCATCGCCCACAGCCTCGGCGATGCCAGCCTCAGCTCGCTGTCGTGGGTGGTCAGCGGCTACGCGATCGTGTTCGCGGCGCTGCTGGTCCCCGCCGGTCGCTGGGCCGACGCGTTCGGGCGCAAGCGCGCCTTCCAGCTCGGGCTCGCGATCTTCGCGCTCGCCAGCGCCGCCTGCGCGGCGGCGCCGTCGCTCCCGGTCCTGATCGCCGCGCGGATCGTCCAGGCCGCGGGCGGGGCGATGATGCTCCCAACCTCGCTCGGGCTGATCCTGCCCGAGTTCCCGCCCCGTGAGCGCCACCTGGCGATCGGTACCTGGGCTGCAACGGGCGCGATCGCGGCCGCAGCCGGACCGCCGCTCGGGGGCCTGCTCGTCCAGGCCAACTGGCGGCTGGTGTTCCTGGTCAACGTGCCGGTGGCGATCGGCGCGCTGATCGCCGGCCGCAGGACACTGGTCGAGCGCCGGGAGGAGAACGCGCTGACCCCGGATCTGCTCGGAGCCGTGGGCTTCGCGCTCGCGGTCACCGCGCTCGTGCTGGCGATCGTCAAGGCGCCGGACTGGGGCTGGCTCGGCGCGCCGACCGTCGCCCTGGTGCTCACGGCCGCCGTGCTGCTGGCCGGCATCTGGCGCCGCTCGCAGCGGCACCCCTCGCCGATCGTCGACCCGGCGATGCTGCGGGTCCCGACGTTCAGGCTGGCTGTTGGGGGATCGGTGCTGTTCTTCTCCGGCTTCGCCGCGATGCTGCTCGGCGGCGTCCTGTTCCTGACCGGCGTCTGGCACGAGAGCGTGCTCACCACAGGCCTGATGTTGTTCCCCGGCCCGCTGATGGCCTCGGTCTTCAGCATCCCGTCCGCGCGCCTCGGCGCCCGCGTCGGATATCGGCGGCCGGGAATCATCGGCGGCCTGATGTTCGCTGCCGGATCGCTGTGGTGGATCACGCAGGTGCATTCCACGCCCGCCTACCTGAGCGAGTACCTGCCGGGCATGCTCGTCAGCGGCGCCGGCGTCGGGCTGATGATCCCGACGCTGACCGGAGCCGGCACCTCATCGCTGACCCCTGATCGCTTCGCCACCGGCGCCGCGGTCCTGACGATGGGCCGTCAGGTCGGCGCGGCGCTCGGCGTCGCGATCCTGGTGGCGGTGCTCGGCACCAACGTCGTCGAGGTGTCGAGCTTCCACTCCGCCTGGATGATCAGCGCCACCGCCGGCCTCAGCGCAGCCGTGACGCTCGCGCTGATCCGCCCGATCGCTCACCCCAAGATCCAACCGGCCCTCAGCAGCACGCCCTCGCTGTGACACTCAACAGAGCTCGGGAGGCGCAGGGCTAGCAGCCGAACAGCGCGGGCACCTCGGCGATCGAGGCGACGATCGCGGTCGGCTCGATCCCCGAGTCATGCAGCCGTTCCCGGCGGAACTTGCCCGTGCGCACGAGGATTCCGGCGAGCCCCGCGGCGAGCGCACCACCGATGTCGGACTCGATGTCGTCACCGACCATCGCGGCGTCAGCTGGGGCGACCTCCAGGTCGGCGAGCACCTGCTCGAAGAAGCTCCGCGCGGGCTTGCCGACGACGTGGGCCTGCCGCCCCGACGCGAACTCGATCGCCGCGACGAACGGGCCGACGTCGAGCGAGAGGCCGTCGCTGCGCAACCAGTAGCGGTTCTTCTGCAGGGCGATCAACTCGGCCCCGTCCATCACCCGGCGGAAGGCACGATTGAGGACGTCGTATCCGAAGGCCGAGCCGAGATCACCGATGATCACCGCCTGCACCTGCTCGTCGGTCTCCTGCAGCGCGTCGAAATCCTGCTTGACCTCGTCGTTCATGATCAGCGCGACGCGCGTGTGTCCCTGCTGCAGGCAATGGCTGACAGCAAGTGCGGCGGGGGTCACCAGCTCGTCCTCGCCCACCGCGAAACCGAGGCGCTCAAGCTTCGCGAGCGTCCGGCCGCGGGAGTGCGCAGTCGTGTTCGTCACGAACCGCAGCACCGGTCCGTGATCCCGAAGGCGCGCGAGCGCGTTCACCGCGCCGGCGATCGGTTGATCCTCGATATAGAGCACGCCATCGAGGTCGATCAGCAACGCTCTGGTGTGCTCGAACATGTCGCCCGTAAGATCGCAGATCGCGCCGGTGGCGCCCGCTTTCTTATGAAGTTGTGGGCTGCCCTTAGGACTTCTCTTCAGCAGACCACGGATCATCTGCCGAACTCCAATGAAGCCAAGAGAATTCATCACCGCCGTGTTCCGACCGGTGCTGTTCGCGACCGGGATCGCGGCGGTCGCGGTGCTCGGCGTAATGCTCGTCACCGGTTACTGGTCGGGCGGGCCGAACAGCGTCCGCACCGCCTACACCTCCCCCTCCACCACGGCCAACACCGAGGAGGCCGACCAGCAGTGGGCCGACACGGCCTGCACAAGCGTGCTTGATTGGAAGAACGATCTGCACAACGATGCGACCAGCGTCAACCTCGGCTTCGGACCGATGGCGCGGATCGACAACGCGATCAACTCGACGCAGCGGCTCGCGAACGAGCTGACGACGAACGGGTTGCCGCCGACCGGACGGACCGCACAGGCGCGCCGGCAGTTTGCGGCGCTCGGCGGCGAGCTCCAGACCCAGCTCGCGCGGGTCAGGTCCGCCGCCGGCCAGGTCGAGAGCGGAAACCCGCTCGCCGCCCTGGCCGCCGTCGAGAACCTGAAGGCCGATAGCGGCCTCGCCACAGACGTCGTCGGCACGGTTCGTCGCCTCGCCTCGGTCGACCTCGGACTTGCGGTCGTCGAGACGAGCGCCTGCCGCCGGCTCGCCGGCTCGCCCGTCTGAGACCCGCGCCACCGCTACCGCGCCCGGGACCGCCCGCGGTGGAGCACCACGTTGCGGTCAAGCCGGCCGCCGGCGAACCGCTGCGGCCGGCCACCCTGCGCATCGAGGTAGGAGAGCTCACGGGAGATCGTGCCGAGCGAACCGGGATATACGTGGTCGAGCATCCACGTCTCGATCGCGACCCCCCCATCGGCCGTCGCCCTCACCCGCAGGGCGCGGGCCTGCTGCGGGTAGTCGATCAGCGAGGCGGTCTCGATCTTCCAGTAGCCACCGGCCGCCGTCGCCTGGGGCTGGATCCGGTTGCGGTGCGTATGGCCGCTCAGCGTGGCGATCACCGCGGGCGCCTGATCGAGCACCGCCAGCACCTGATCGCCGTTCACGGAATCCCAGAGGGCCTGGTGCGAGACGAACACGACGAATCGCCCGACGGCGCCGGCGGCGGCGAGCTCGTCGGCGACCCACGCTGCCTGCCCCGGCACGACCAGCCCACCCGAGCCCCCATCACGGCGAGCCAGGTCGAGCACGATCAGCCGCACTCGCGGTCCGACGTCGAGCGTGTAGTCGAGCCGTGGCTGGTCAACACCGCGGAAGCTGGCGCCGCCAAGCGTGGCGGCGCCCTGCAACCTCGTGATCGCCTCCCCGACGCTCAGTTCGTAGCGTTCCTGATCAGCCGGCACGCGGACGGTTGGACCCGCGAGCGCCTGGGCCAGCAGCGTCCCGACCAGCGTCGGGTCAGGCGGCCCGTCGGGGGAGCTGCCGGGCCCCAGCCGGAACCCATCAGGCAGCGTCATCCCGGTGGGCAGATCCCACAGCGCCCGGTCGCCCACCGCCAGCGACCGGGTCAACGCGGTCGGCACCAGCTCGCCCTCGACAAGTGCATCGTGATCGCCGAACACGGGCACCCAGGGCAGCCTCAGTCCGGCGAACGAGAACGGTAAAACGGCCGACCGCAGCAATCCCGGATGACGCGGCGCGTCGAGGTCCGGACGGTAGTAGAACGGATCGGGATCGGAGGCCAGCTGCACGCCGTAGTAGCCGTCGCGGCCGCTGCCGGGGCGCACGACGCCGCCCTGGAGCACGGTCAGCGCGTGCGTCAGCTCGTTGTTCTGGACGTTGTCGATCAGATCCCCACCCTGGATCACGAGGTCGGGCGCAAACGCGCGGACCGCCAGCACCGCGCCCGCGAGCACCTGCGCCGTCAGCGTCTCCTGCGGGCGGAAGGTCGACTCGAACGGCGCCCCCAGGCGGTCAAGGAACGTGACCCGCGCCGGCGAGGAGGCGTCGAGCACATGCGCATCGGTCACGTGCGCGAAGCTCGCGAGCACCTCCCCCGGTCGCGAGGCTCCGCCCAACTCGAGGCGATCCGCCAGCGGCTCCCCGGGTCCGACCCGGAGCTGCCCGTCCCCGACCGGGTCGCCCCATGTCGACTGGAGCGTCGAACCCGAGGCAGCTGCCTGCGCCGCCGGCGCCGAGCCAGACCCGCCGCACCCGGCCAACAGCAGCGCCGCGGCCCCCGCCCCACCGAGGAACTGACGCCGCGTGGACTCCAATCCGTCGCCCGCCGAAGGACGCATCACACCGGCAACCAGAGACCGCGCCGGCTTCACCCCGCCAACCCCTCGACGACCGATTCCCGTGCCGCCCCGCGCGCCACCCACGTGACCGCGATCAGCGCCGCGACGGCCAGCCCGATCAACACCGCCAGCACCTCGGGAAGCCGCGCCCCCAACGGCAGCGCCGCGTAGTTCTCGGCCAGCCGTGAGAGCTCCGGGCCGAGCAGGAAGCGCTCGAGCAGCACCCCGACGACCGCCGCCGGGATCACGATTGCCAATGCCGCACCGAGCAGCAACCTCCAGACCGCGCCCAGGTCCGCCCCGCAGGCCCTCAGCACGGCGACCGTGGTCCGGCGCTCCTGCACCGTCAGGGCGCAGGCCTGGATCAGGGCGTACAGACAAACGAGTCCGTCGACGATCGCGACGGCTCTGAGGATCGTTCGCAGCACATCGACGAGCGGCACCCCGCGCGCGGTCGCGCCGTCCGCCAGTGCCGGGATCGCGCCCATCCGGATCAGGGACTCGTACACATCCCCAATGCTGCCCGAAGGCGAGACGATCACCGCGATCGTCGAGGGCGCCGAGTGATCGGCCCCCAACAGGGCCGTCGCGGGGATGTAGGCGACGCGACCGTCGTAGTCAAGCGAGCTGACGACCCCCGACACGTGCAGCCGCAGCTCGTTTCCATCGGACAGCGCCAGCGCCAGCACCGAGCCGGGGACCAATCCGAGCGCGTCCGCGAGCCCCTGCCCCACCTCCGCCTGATCGGGGCCCCGCAGCCGCCGCCCGGTGACCAGCGGCGGAGCCTCATACAGGGTGTGGTTGCCCGGGTACGCGATCACGTCGATCGCCTCGCCCAGGTCGTATGAATCGGCGGCCTGCTCCTCATAGCGCACCGAGGCGGCCTGCACACCGGGGATCGCGCGCACCTCACCGACATCGGACGGCGGCAGCACAGCGGTCAGCTGGTAGTGGCGCCCGAGCGCGCCCGGATCCGTCTCGAGCGTGTTCAGCTCCGATGCCAGCATCAGCATCAGCAGCACGAACGCAGTCGAGAGCCCGAGCGTCACCGCCGTCGCCGCCAGCCGTGCCCGCCGCGCGCCGACAAGCCGCACGCCGAGACCGACGAGCCCGCCGCTCGGCATCCGCAACCCGCGCCCGCCGGCCGACCCAGAGCCCGGAACACCGCGCCCGGCGCGACCACCCCGTCCGCGACGACCACCGCCCGACACGTCGGACCCCCGAAGCAGCGCCACGACGGAGCCGCCGGTCGCCCGCCACGCCGGCCACGCCGCGCCCAGCGCCGGAATCAGCACCCCCGCCAGCCACGCCGCAGCCAGCGGCGCCACCAGCGCACTCCCCGGTGGCGGCTCGTTGATCAACATCAGCAACCGTCCGGACGGCGACAGCGTCACGAGCACCCCGACCGCCACCCCAACCGACGCGAACGGCAGCGCCACCAGCAGCCCCTCGAGCGCGATCGACAGCGTCTCGAACCCCCGCGTCGAGCCGACCGCGCGGCGCACCCCGATCGCACCCAGCCGCCGCTGCACCTCCGCCCGCGCCGATGCCGCCAGCATCACCCCGGCCGTCACCAGCGCGATCACCGACAGCGCCACCAGCAGGTCGATCACGATCCCGGCCGCCTGATCGAGCAGCAACCGCAGCGCCGACTGCGTCTCGAAGCGGAGGTTGCGCAGGCCGAAGCTGGTCGCGCGCGCCTGCACCAGCACCTCGTTCAGGTACTTCGGGTTGCGCAGCCAGATCTCCGCCAGGTTCACCTGCGGGTTGCGATCAGCCCCGAACCGGGCATCGATCGCCGGCCGGGACAGATAGAAGCGAGGCTTCGCGAGCGGGAACCCGACGTCATCGGGTGCCTCCACGAGGCCGACGACCCGCTCGCCACCGAGACCCGGCAGGTACACCGTGTCCCCCACAGTGATCCCCCAGGCCGACGCGAACGCCCGCTCGATCAGGATCTGATTGCCGCGGTCAGCCAGGTCGCGTCCCGCCACGACCGCGTATCCCTGACCGGGCCCGGGCCTGTTGAGGACCTCAGCGACCGCGTCGTTTCGCGCCTGCCCATCAAAGCGGATCCCGACGTTCAGAATCTCCAGCCGCAGGGCGTAGCGCGCGACGTCGGGCAGCGCCACGATCCGCTGCGCGACGTCGCTCTGCGACCTCGGATCGAAGCGGACGATGATGTCGGGCAGATCGGCGGCCTTCGCGGCGCGATTGAAACCGGTCCCGAGTCCGTAGGAGACGACCACCGCGGCGGACAGCATCGCGGCGGCCAGCGTGATCCCGAGGCCGGTCAGCAGCGCGCGACGCCGGCGAACCCGCAGCCCCTGGCGAGCCTGCAGCAGCGCCGCGCGCACAAAGCTCACTCGATCGCCTCCCGCGCTTCGGTCGCCGTCACCAGCCGCCCGGCCTCCAGGTGCAGCACCCGGTCGGCGATCCCGGCCGCCTGCTGCTCGTGCGTGACGATCACCACCGCCCGCCCGTGCAGCCCGCGCAGCAGCTCGAGCACGGCGGCGCCGTTCTCGGCATCGAGGCTCCCGGTCGGCTCGTCGGCGAGCACCAGCTCGGGGCCGTTGACGAGCGCCCGTGCCAGCGCGAAGCGCTGCTGCTCACCGCCGGAGAGCTCGTGTGGCAGGTGCTCGGAGACGTCGCGCAGCCCGAGCGCGTCGATCAGTTCGGCTGCCCGGCGCCCGCCGCCCGACGGCGCCCCCGGCAGCCGCGTCGCCAGCAGTACGTTCTCGGCGCCGCTCAGCTCCTCGATCAGCTGGAACTGCTGGAAGACGAAGCCGATGTGGCGCAGGCGGATCCGCGCCAGCCGCCCGGCGCCCCGCCCCGCCGGCGGCCCGCCTCCGCGCGCCGTCAGGCGCTCACCGGCGACGACGATCGACCCCGCATCTGGCGAGTCGAGCCCGCCGAGCAGGTGCAGCAGCGTCGATTTTCCGCTACCTGACCGCCCGAGCACCGCCACCACCTCATCGGCCGCCACCGACAGCCCGACGCCGTCCAGCACGCGCCGCGCGCCACGGCCGGAGCCGACCGTCTTGACCAGCCCCTCGGCCTCGAGCACAGGCACGAGCTACTGCTTACCAGACCGTGAAGAACAGAAGCTCCACCACAATTGCCTGGAACACCAGAAACGTCAGTACCGGCCGCAGCCGGCCGGCGGGCACGGCTGCGGCCGCCGCCACGCATGCGAGCGGGACGAACGGCAACCAGATCCGCTCCGTCTCCCCACCCGTCACCCCGAGCACGGCGGCAACGCCGACCAGTGCCCAGATCGCGATCGCGCTCGCCTCCCCCGCCGCCAGCGAGCGCAGGGCGTACCACGTGATCGGCAGCCCGATCATCACCGCCCACGCCGTCGGCGAGCCGAACAGCCAGAACGCGTAGGGCCGCGTCAGCGAGGTGCCGTTGTCGTAGGAGGCGCCGACGGCGCGGATCGCGCTGAACGGATCCCATCCGTAGGCAAGGTGCAGCGCACCGTTGAAGGCGACGATCGCGAGCGCCGCGCAGGCACCCAACCGAACGGCGGCGCGCCAGCCGTCCCGGCGCAGCACCAGCAGCACCGCCCAGGCCGGGATCGCCAGCAGCAGCCAGGAAAAGAACGCCGCGAATGCCGCGACCGCACAGCCCGCGATCCAGGCAGCGGGCCGCCGGCGCACGAGCAGCGTCGCGGCCACCATCCCGAGCGCCGCGAACGCATAGTCCGCGGAGGTGACCCCGAACAGGATCACAGCCGGCGAGAAGGCGGTGAGGAGCGCGGCCACGCGGCCGCGCTCCTCACCCACCGTCGGCCCCCCGAGCAAGCGTCCGAGGTCGTAGGCGAGCGGTGCGGTCAGCGCCCCGAGCCCGATGCAGAGCGCCGCCAACGCCTGAGCGGTGCGGATCCCGAGCAGATCGAGCGCGATCAGCGGCCCCGGCGGGTTTCCCTTCGCGTGCTCGGGCAGGTAGGGGAACAGCGCCGCGAAGTTGCGGATGTAATACGGGATCCCGTGCACCAGCGCGTCGAAGCCGGTCAGGTACTCGTATGGCCCCTCCTGCGATCCACGTGGCGCGAACACCGCCCACCAGCCGCGCACCCCCTCGTGCGCGAGGTTGACCCCGAGGCCGAGCGCCAGCGCCAGCGCGTAGACGCTGATCGCGAACACCGGTCCCGCCGGAGCACGGGCGACGATCGCCGGTGCAACCCCCAGTGCACCGGCGATCGTGAACAGCGAGATCACGACCAGGGGATTGACCGCCGGCCCCCAGGACATCACGAACGGCGGCAGCGCCTCTCCGAGCCCGCCGGTGGCGGCCTTGATCGCGAGGCCGACGGCGACCACGATCCCGGCACCGGCGACCCCGGCCCACGGCAGCCAGGTGCCACGCCGCGAGGGGCGGGCCGCGAGCTCAGCGCCTGTCAGCTCAGACGCGCTCATGCCGGTGCCGAGCTTCTCGCAGGGCGCCGCCGGGAGCGCCGCGCGAGCACCCGAATCCCGTAGATCAGCGCCGAGCCGGCGAACAATGCGAGCGTGATCAGCAGCCAGTTGCGCAGGTAGCCGGAGGGGTGATGGCCGGTCGCGGACAGGTAGCCGGCGTCACCGGGGCCGAGGATCAGCGGGAAGTAGATCAGCAGCAGCATCCCTGAGATCAGCGCCGGCGCGCGGACGTGGTTGATCAGCGGCACGTGCGCCGGATCGCTCGGATCGCCACCGCCGGGCAGGCGAACGTGCACGCGGCGCGTGACCGCGGTCCCGATCCGGTCGAACGCCGAATACAGCGGCAGCAGCACGAGGTCGTGCAGCAGCGCCGCCGCAAGGAACCACGCGAGCCAGTTGATCCAGTGCTTCTGTCCGAGCAGCTGGACGATCGCGTACGCGGCGATCGCGAAGCCGGCGATGTGCGCGATCAGATGCCACGGGTTCTCACCGTAGCGGCGCCTGAAGCTGTCGATCATCCTGCTCATACGGTCGGTTCGGGCTCGAAGATCATGCTGCCGACCCACTTGGTGCAGTGAACACCAGGCAGACCGGGGGCGATGATCCTTGCCGGATAGCCGTGGTCGGGCGCGAGGTCGACGCCGTTGACACACAGTGCCAGCAGCGCGCGGCTGTCGCTGACCTGCTCGCTCGACAGCGTCGCCCCGCGGAACAGGCCGCTGGGCTGCACCGACTCGACGTTGACCGTCGTCCCCTGCCGAGCGCCGACCACCCTGGCCAGGTCGGAGATCAGCACGCCGCGCCAGTGCTGGGTCGTCGACCACCCCTCGACGCAGGCGATCGGCAGCTCATGCGTGGATTGCGGCATCGCCATCAGCTGCTCGCGAGAGAGAGCGAACTTCCGGGTGCCGGCCTGAACGTGCAGCCGCCACGCTGGGCCGATCAGCTCGGCCGGGATCCCTGCGGAGGCAACTGTGCGGTTGACCTGGAAGTCGTTCGGGCCGGTGCCGAACACGCGACCGCGGGGCGCCAGCAGCGCCAGGCGCCGGAGCGGGCCGCCGATCGACTCGCCTACCTGGACGACCAGGATCGTCAGCGACGCGCCGCCGACGAGTCCGAGTAGGCCGCGGCGGCTGATCGTCGGAGCGGCCGCGGCGACGGGCACGAGACCGCCGTGCTCGCGGTCCAGATCGGAGATCGGTTCTGGCCGTGTGTGCGCGAGGTCGTCACGCAGCGGCTTCAGGACCCCCCGCGCCCGGTAGGAGCGGATCACGACCGGCATCTTCACGCAGACGTGAACGACGAACGCCGCGAAGAACACCCACGCACCCCAGTAGTGGGCGGTCACGAAGTTGTAGTGCCAGGCGTAGTAGTACTGGATGTTCAACACGCCGGTCGCGAACTCGAACAGCACCCCGCCGACCAGCAGCAGCAGCGAGAGCCGCTCGATCGCGTTCGCGGCGTTGCGGATCGCCGGCCACTGGAACAGCTTCGGGATCACCGACCACAGCTTCGCCAGCAGCAGCGGGATCGTGATCAGGCCGACGGTCACGTGCAGGCCCTGGGTGAGCGCGTAGATCCAGGACGGGCCCGAGGCCGGGAACTGCAGCAGCACGCCGATGTCGTGCGCGGGACTGATCGTCGCGTTGCCGCGCAGCTCGGGGTGGTAGGCGTCGTGGGAGATCAGCCCGGTCAGCGCGATGATCACGATCGCGGGTGCCAGCAGAGCTGCCGAGCAGCGAGGTCAGCCATGGGCCGCGCAGCGGGCTTCGCCAGAAGCCGGGGCGGAACGGCCCGGGCGGCGGCTCCTGGAGTTTCGCGCGGACGCGCGCGACCGCGCTCATCGCGCCCACCGCGTTTGCGCAGTGCATCCCGAGCTCATCGGGCCCACCGCGTTTGCGCAGTGCATCCCGAGCTCATCGGGCCCACCGCGTTTGCGCAGAGCATCCCGCGCTCACGCTCATCGCAGCAGCGCGCCCATGTCACGCGCCGCTCGCCAGCTGCCGACGACGCTGCCGCTGACCTTGGACGTTCCGCCGCCGCGGGGGCGGTAGGCGACCGGAACCTCGCCGATCCGCCAGCCGGCAGCGTCGGCGCGCAGCACCATCTCGAGCGGCCAGCCGAACGCGCGGTCCTCCAGCTCGAGCGCCAGCAGCGGCTCGCGGCGCGCCGCGCGCATCGGGCCGAGGTCGCGCAGCGTCGCCCCGGTGCGCCGGCGCAGCTCGAGCGCGAGCAGCCGGTTCGCGAGCCGCGCATGCCACGGCCAGGCGCCGCGGCCGACCGGTTGACGGGAGCCCAGACAGAGGTCGAGGCTGCCGGCGGCCACGGGTGCGGTCACCTCCGGCAGCTCTCGCGGATCGAGCGACCCGTCGCAGTCCATGAAGCAGACGAGCTCGCTCTCGGCGGCCAGCAGCCCGGCGTAGCAGGCCGCGCCGAAGCCGCGCCGGGGTTCCCGCACCACCCGGGCGCCGAGCGATCGCGCGACCTCGGCGGAGTTGTCGGTCGAGCCGTTGTCGACCACCAGCGGCCGGTAGCCGTCGGGGAACGCCTCGATCACGCGCGGCAACGATTGCGCCTCGTCGAGCACGGGCAGGACGACATCGATCACTTCCAACAGCTTGAAGTGAACCGATTACGAGTTGCGAAACGTATTCCTTACGAAATCGAAAACAGCGCCTTACGGCTCTGAAAACTCCACCCCGCCGTGACCAAAACCCCCGGTCCCCGGGCATACAGTCCCCGGCGATGAGGATCCTCGTAACCGGTGGCGCCGGCTTCATCGGCTCGCACGTCGTCGACGCGCTGCTGGCCGACGGGCATGAGCTGCGTGTGCTCGATGCGCTCGCGCCCGATGTCCATCCGGAGCTCCCCGACTACCTCGATCCCCGCGCGGAGCTGCAGCGCGGCGACGTGCGTGATGCGGCCGCTGTGCGCAAGGCGATCCAGGGCGCAGACGCTGTCTGCCACCAGGCCGCGAAGGTCGGCCTCGGACTTGAGATCTCCGACATCACGGCGTACGTCTCCGACAACGATCTCGGGACCGCGACGCTGCTGAGGGAGCTCGCGGCCACCCGGTTCGCCGGACGGCTGGTGCTCGCGAGCAGCATGGTCGTCTACGGCGAGGGCGCCTATGAGTGCCCCGCCCACGGCCGGACGGCGCCGCCGGCCCGAACCCGTGAGGACCTTGATGCCGGCTTGTTCGAGCCCGCCTGCCCGCTGTGCGGCTCCGCGCTCGAGCCACTCGCGGTCGCCGAGTCGGCGCCGCTCGATCCGCGCAACGTCTACGCCGCGACCAAGCTGCATCAGGAGCACCTGTGCTCCGCGTTCTCACGTGAGACCGGCGTGCCGGTGACCGCGCTGCGCTACCACAACGTCTACGGCCCGCGGATGCCGCGGGACACCCCGTACGCGGGGGTCGCGTCGATCTTCGCCAGCGCGCTCGCGGCCGGGCACGCGCCCCGGGTGTTCGAGGACGGGCGACAGCTGCGTGACTTCGTCCACGTGCGCGACGTCGCGCGCGCCAACGTGCTGGCGCTGACCGGCGAGCAGCCGGTGCCCGGGGCCTACAACGTCGCCAGCGGCGAGCCGCGGACGATCGGTGAGATGGCGGCGGTGCTGTGTCGCGCCGCCGGTCCCGGAGCGCCGCTGCCGGTGCTGACCGGGCAGTACCGGCTGGGCGACGTTCGGCACGTGTTCGCGAGCGCGCGGCGTGCCGCCGACGAGCTCGGATTCGTCGCGCGGGAGGACTTCGCCGACGGCATCGCCGAGTTCGCGCGGGCGCCGCTGCGCAGGGCGGCGGCGTAGGGGTGGGCGTTGACGTGGGCGTAGGGGTGGCATCGACACGGGCATCGACGTGGCGCTGCTGGTGATCGCGAAGGCGCCGCTGCCGGGCCGCGCGAAGACGCGGCTGTGCCCGCCGTGCACCGGCGAGCAGGCGGCCGCGCTGGCCGGGGCGGCGCTGCTCGACACGCTGGCGACGGTCGCGAGAACCCCTGCGTCGCGACGGGTGCTCGTGTTCGACGACTGCGGGGACCCTGAGGCTTCTGAGCGCTGGCTGCCGGCTGGGTTCGAGCTGATCGCCCAGCGTGGCGCGGGGCTGGCGGAGCGGCTGGCGGCGGCGTTCGAGGACGCCGGGCAGCCGTCGCTGCTGGTCGGCATGGACACGCCGCAGCTGACGGTCGAGTTGCTGCTCGACGGGATCCGCGCCCTCTCCCGGCCCGGCGTCGATGCGGTGCTCGGGCCTGCGCTTGACGGCGGCTACTGGAGCGTCGGTCTGCGGGAGCCGCGCCCGGACGTGTTCGCCGGCGTCCCGATGAGCGTCGAGCGCACCTGCGCCGCGCAGCGGCTGGCGATGCGTCGAACTCGGGTTGCGGGTGCACGAGCAGCCGAGCGCTGCGGGACGTCGACACGATCGACGACGCACGGTCGGTCGCGGCGCAGGCGCCGCGGTCGAGGTTCGCGACCGTGCTCGCCGCCGTCGATCAGTCGTTCGACGCGACCGTGACGGGTTCGTCCGAAACCGGTGGCGGCGTGCCGACGGCCGGGTCGTCCGAATCGATGGCCGCGTGAGCCGCCACCCGATCCGGCTGTACGGCGATGGGCTGATCGAGCGCCGCCGTGGCAGTTGCGATCTGACGGTGCGGATGAGCGACGGCACGCACGCGCCGCTGGCACTCGATCGCTATCTGTCGCCGGCCGACGAGACCGACGAGTCGGCGCTCGCGCCGGTCCGCGGCCCGGTGCTCGACGTCGGCTGCGGACCCGGGCGGCATCTGCACGCGCTCGCACGCCGCGGCGTCTTCGGGCTCGGTGTGGATCTCTCAAGCGCGGCGGTCACGATCGCCCGCGAGGGTGGCGCGAACGCGATCGTCGGCTCGATCTTCGACGAGGTTCCCGGCGCCGGCAGCTGGAACACCGCGCTGCTGTTCGACGGCAACATCGGCATCGGCGGCGCGCCGGTGCGCCTGCTCGAGCGCGTCGGCTCGCTGCTCGCCCCCGGCGGCGAGCTGCTGGTCGAGCTTGATCGGCCGGGCTCGCGGACCGGTCCCCTGCAGGCACGGCTTGAGACCTCGGTCGCGACCAGCGCCTGGTTCTCGTGGGCGCGGGTCGCGTTCGCGGACATCGAGCAGGTCGCGAGCGCCGCGGCGCTCGCCGTCGAACAGCGCTGGGAAGCCGGCGAGCGCTGGTTCGCGCGCCTGCAGACCCACGCCTGAGAGCGCTACGAGTAGCGCTCCACCAGCGCGGTCCCGGCGCCATAGGCGCTGCTGTAGCCACCGACGGCGATGCACTCACGCGCTGACGGGCACGACACAGCCTCGAGCGAGCTGTCGGTCGAGCCTGCCGGGTTGGGTGTCCGCTGGATCAGCCAGGCCCTGCCGTCGCGGCGCTCCGCAAGGGTCACGTTGAGGCCGGGGGCGTTGTTGAACAGTCCGACGGCGGTGCAGATCGCAGCTGACGCACACGAGACGCCGAGGAACTGGACGTACCTGGCGCCGGCGGGATAGCGGGTCGCTTGGATCGATGAGTTGGTGGCGTCGAGGCGCTCCGCGATCATCACCTCGATGCCGGTGAGGTCACTGAAGTACCCCACCGACGTGCAGGATGCCGCAGACGTGCAGGAGACGCCAAGCAGCTGCGCGTAGCTTGCGCCGACAGGGGTTCGGGTTGGTTGGATCGCCCAACTGCCGCCGTCCCAGCGTTCGGCCAGCGTCACGCCGAAGCCGGCGTGGTTGATCAGGAACCCGGTGGCGACGCAGTCCGTCGTCGCTTCGCAGGACACGCTTGACAGGAAGCTGACCTTGGCGCCGGGCAGCCCGGGGGTCGGCTGGACCGTCCAGCGCCGGCCGCCCCAGCGCTCGGTCAGCGAGGCTCCGGCCGTCCCCTGGCTGTTGCCGTCGTACCCGACCGCGGCGCAGGTCGTGCTCGTCGCGCAGGAGACCCCGCCGAGATAGCTGAAGGGGCCGCGGTGCGGTCCGCTGAGGCCCGGGGTCAGCTCGATCCGCCAACTGCTGCCGTCCCAGCGCTCGACGAGCGGCATCGTCACGCCGTGACCGTCGGTGGAACTCCCGACCGCGGTGCAGACCCGCGCAGTTGCGCACGACACCCCGAACAGAAAGCTGGCTGTCGCCCCCGACGGGTTCGGGGTCTGCTGGACCCTCCAGGCCCCGTCGCTCCAGCGCTCGGCGAGCGTCACCGCCTGGCCGGCGACGTCGGTGGAGTAGCCGACCGCGGTGCACGTCGTCGGCGACGCGCACGACACGGCCGAGAGGGTGCTGGAGGTCGTGTTGACCGGCTCAGGCGTCGCCTGAATCGACCAGGTGGACGGCGGCGCCGCGCCAGCGCCCGAAGCGCACAGCGTCAGGCACCCGACGACCACGCACAGAAGGGTTCTCACGGATGCGAAGGCTACTTTGACATCGTCCGGACCCGGCTGCCGCAGCTCTCAGTCTGTCGTCCGGCGCCGGTACAGGCGGGTGGCCAGCGGAGCGAAGATCGCGATCAGCGCGATCGACCACAGAAGCGATGCGAGCACGGGGTGCTGCATCGGCCAGACCTGGATCGAGGCGCTCGGGTTCGGGTTACCGAACATCTCGCGGGCAGCGGCGGTGACCGCGCTGACCGGGTTCCAGTCCGCGACCGCGCGCAGGACCGCGGGCATGTGCTGGGTAGGGACCAGGGCGTTGGAGACGATCGCCAGTGGGAACAGGATCACGAGTCCGATGCCCTGCGCGGACTCGGGGCTCTCGCTGATCATGCCGAGGCAGGCACAGCCCCATGAGAGCGCGTAGCTGAACAGGAGGAAGAGTGCGAATCCGCCGATCACCGATGCGGGGCTGGCGTCCGGTCGCCAGCCGACGAGCAGGCCGGTGGCGGCGACGAACGCGGCACAGATCACGGCGGTCATCACGTCGGCGAGCGAGCGCCCGACAAGGACGGCCGGTCGCCACATCGAAAGGGTTCTGAAGCGGTCGATCACGCCACTGCCGAGATCGGTGCTGAGGCCGACCGCGGTCCCCATCGACGAGGTGGTCAGGTTCATCGCCAGCAGACCGGCGATCGCGAAGTCCGCGTAGCTGCCGCCACCGGGCAGGACGACTCCGGAGCCGAACACGTATACGAACAGCAGCGTGAACAGAATCGGCTGGATCGTCACGTCCGAGAGCTGAAGCGGCTCGCGTTTGATGTGCAGGAGGTTGCGTCCGGTCAGCACGGCGACGTCACCGAGCCGCTTTCCCAGGCCGCGTGTTCGCGGCGATCCTGCGGGCGTCCTGGCCGGGCCGGACGAAGGGGCAGGAGCGGGCGTTGTGGCAACGGCTGTCGTGGTATCGCTCATCGGCGAACGACCTCCAGATCTGAGGCGGACGGTTCGGTACCGGCATCGTCTTCTGGGACTTCAGTCGGATGCCCGGTCAGGGCGAAGAAGACATCGTCGAGCGACGGTTGATGAACCTCCACGTCGTCGACCGTGATCCCGGCCTCGTCCAGGGCGCGAACAACTGTGCTTGCCAGGCCCGCGGTGCTGCGTGCCGGCGCACGCAGGCGGCGCCCGTCGTGACTGACATGCACCGGGCCCTCGACAAACGCGGCGATCGCCTCTGACGCCGACGGGTGGGCCTCGCTGAGCGTCAGCTCCAGGCGGGCGCCGCCGATCTGCCGCTTCAGCTCGGTGGCGGTGCCGGCCGCGATCACCCGTCCGTGGTCGATCACGATGATCCGGTCGGCGAGCTCGTCGGCCTCGTCGAGATACTGGGTGGTGAGCAGCAGGGTCACGCCGTCGCCGACCAGCCCGCGGATCACGTCCCACATCCGCGCTCTGCTGGTGGGATCAAGACCGGTCGTCGGCTCATCCAGGAACAGCACGGGTGGGCGAGTCAGGAGGCCGGCGGCGAGGTCAAGCCGGCGGCGCATCCCCCCGGAGTACGTCTTCATAACGCGGTCACCGGCCTCGACCAGCTCGAATTGGCGCAGCAGATCGCTCGTTCGCGACCTTGCCTCGGAGCGTCGCAGACCGCCGAGGCGCCCGATCATCATCAGGTTCTCACGTCCGGTCAGAACCTCGTCGAGGGTGGCGTCCTGGGCGGTGACGCCGATCTCCCGCCGCACGGCCGACGCCTCGCTGACGACGTCGTGGCCGGCGACACGCGCCGTGCCACCGTCGGGAATCGAGAGGGTGGTGAGGATCCGGACCGCGGTCGTCTTGCCGGCGCCGTTCGGTCCGAGAACACCCAGGATCGCGCCGGCGGGCACCTCGAGGTCGATCCCGTCCAGCGCGATCGTTGAGCCGAAGCGCTTTCGCAGGTCATGGGCCTCGATCATCAGGTCGGTCGTCAAGAGTGGCGCTCCTTTCGTACTTACCGGTCGGCAAGCAAGATCACCAGCATAGACGGCTTACTAGCCGGTCGTCAAGTAGAATGTTTGGATGGCGAGAGCGCAGGCAGCCGAAACGTTGAGCAGGTCATCTCGACGCGTGAACGGATCCTCGACATCGCCCTGGAGCTGTTCGCCGAGAAGGGCTACGACAAGGCCTCGTTGCGCGACATCGCCGAGCGGCTCGGCACCACCAAGGCGGCGCTCTACTACCACTTCGAGCGCAAGCAGGACATCCTGCTTGAGCTCCATTTCCGCCTTCACGCGCTCGGGCAGGACGCGCTCGAGCAGCTCGAGCAGCTCGAGGATGGACAGGCCCGCGCCGCGGCTTGGCCGGCATTGATCGACCACTTCATCGACCAGGTTCTGGAAAACCGCGAACTCGTGCTGCTACACCAGCGCAATCACAGCGCGCTTGAAGAACTGCACAACGATCAGCGTCACCGCGCCGCCAACGACGACATGGAACAGCGGTTCCGTCGCATCCTCCAGAGTCCCGCAGATTCCGCTCGCTCAGCGCGTGCGCATGGTCAGTTCTGTCGGCGCCGTGGTGACGACACTGGTCGGCGGCGAGGCGCTGTTCGCCGATGTGCCGATGACCGAACTCGCCGAACTTCTCCGCGCAGCGGTGCGCGACCTCCTCGGAGCTCCTTAGACCGGCGCGGATACGTACTCCGCCGCGGCGGTGTGTGGCGTAGCTGCGTTGTTGGAGGCTGTTTCCGACTGTACGTTCCGGTTATGGCTGTTACTCGTGAAGCAACGGTGGTCAGCGAGGGGCCGCCCTCCGATCACCGCCGGGCTGCGCTGGCGGTGGTCTGCGCGGCCGCTCTGATCATCAACATCGATAACACGATCCTCAACGTGGCGCTGCCCACGCTCGTACGAAAGCTGCACGCGACCTCGAGCGACCTGCAGTGGATCGTCGACAGCTACGCGATGGTCTTCGCCGGGCTGCTGCTGGTCGGCGGCAGCCTTGCCGATCGGCTCGGGCGCAAGCGGTTCTTCCTGATCGGCCTGACGATCTTCGCCGCCGGATCGATCGGCGCAGCGTTCTCGGGCTCCGTGGACGAGTTGATCGGATGGCGGGCCGTGATGGGGGCTGGTGCGGCGTTGACGATTCCCGCGTCGCTGTCGATCATCAACGACTCGTTCCGCGTCCCTGCGCAGCGGGCTCGCGCGATCGGCGCCTGGGCGGCGACGATCGGGCTCGGCATTGCGATCGGGCCGATCGCGGGCGGCCTGCTGCTCACCAGCTTCTGGTGGGGCTCGATCTTTCTGGTCAACGTCCCGATCGTGATCGCGGCGTTCGTCGCGGCGATCCTGATCGTCCCCGACTCGAAGAACCCGAACGCTGATAGTCCGGACCCAGTCGGCGCGGCGCTCTCGATCGCCGGCTTGGGCATGTTGCTGTGGGCGATCATCGAAGGTCCGAGCCAGGGCTGGACCTCTGCTCGCGTCATCTGCATCGGTGTCGGCGGACTTGCCGTGCTCGGTGGCTTCGTGGCCTGGGAGGGCCACAGCAGCCATCCGATGCTGAAGTTGAGGTTCTTCTCCGATCGACGCTTCTCGATCGCCGCCGCGGCCGAGTGCTTCGGCATCTTCGGGCTGATGGGCGCGCTGTTCCTGCAGACGCAGCTGCTCCAATTCGACCTCGGCTATTCGCCGATCCAGGCGGGGCTCCGAATCCTGCCGGTCGCCGGGGTGCTGTGCGCGACCGCACCGATGTCCACCCGCATATCCCGCCGGATCTCAGTCAGGTTCACGATCGCCGCGGGCCTGGCCGCGATCGCCGCCGGGCTGGGGTGGAACTCGCTCGCTTCGACAGCGGCCGCGACTTACCTGGACTTCGTCCCCGGCATGCTCCTGATCGGTCTTGGAGCCGGACTCCTGCTTCCGACCGCGACCAACTCGGTCGTCGGTTCGGTGCCCCAGGGTGACTCGGGTGTCGGATCCGCCTCGAACGCGGTGGCCCTCCAGGTCGGAGGCGCACTTGGCGTTGCGGTGCTCGGAAGCGTGATGCTGACCCGTTATCAGAGCCGCATGACCGAGGCGCTCTCCGGTCGGCATGTGCCGGTAGTCGCAACACACACGATTCTCGGCTCGCTTGGCGGCGCCCTCAGGGTGGCCACGCTGGTCGGTGGCGACACCGGCGCCGCACTGGCGCAGGCTGCGCGCGCTGCATTCATGAGCGGCAACGGCCTGGCGGCCGCGGGCGGTGCCGCAGTCGCGCTCGCCGGCGCGTGTGTGGTGCTCACGGCGCTTGCGCCACGCACCTCGAGGCAGCGCCGGCAGCGGCAGCTCAGACGACGCACAGGAGCGCGAACCGCTCCGTGAATCTCCCCGGAACCACGGGCCGTCCCAGATGCTGTCCCTAGATCAACTCGTCGCCGGGCTTCGCTGAGAACGTCACCCTGCCCGTGTGGCAGTGAATCCCCTCAACCGAGAACGACTCGCTGAACGATCCACTGACCGTGTTCCCTTTGAACTGGCCACCGAGCGAGATCTGATCGCCGCTCCCCGCGTTGAACCTGCCGCCGAACTTGTTGTGCTTGATCTTGAAGCCCTTGAAGCCGGTGTTGGGGTCGAGCCGCTGGGCGTCCGGGCCGTCGGCTCTCGCGCAGCGCGTGCTGTTCCCTGTGTAGTTCGCGCCGTAGAAGATCACCGTGACCTTGTTGTGACTGACCTCGAGCGAGATCGGCAGCGCACTGGTGCCAAACGTCTGGCTCGTGGATCCGTCCCAAATGCCTGACTTCGCCGCCAGCGCTCCGGCGGCGAGAGCCAGCGCCACCCCAACGACCACTGCCGTGATCGCGCAACTGCGGACAATTCTGGTCATCTCAGTCTGCTCCCTCTAGCCCAGTGCGGTCTCGATCAGGCTCGCGAACTCGGCCTCGCCTGCGATGTTCGGATGGAAGGACTCGATCAGCGGCAGTGTCAGGTTGTTCAGCCAGGGGGTCGATGAGCAGAGCTCGTGCGTCGAGAACGCGCTGCGAGGATCGACGTAGGTGAAACCGTGATCCGCCGCCTCGTTCTGAATCGCGCCGTCGAGCAGGGCGCCGGTCTGGTTGAGCGACTTCTCGTGAGCGGAGGTGAGCACGTTGAATCCGCAGGTCGCGCCGGCGGCGGTGAACAGATCCGGGTAACCGAGGACGACGACCCTGGCGTTGGGTGCGTCTGCCCGGATGTCGCCGAAGGTCGTGTTCAGCACTCCGGGCAGTGAGTCCTCGATGTAGGAGTCAGCCGTGTTGATCGCGCCCTGGCATGGGAAGTAGTACGCCGCGCAGTCCTCGATCACGGTCGTGAAGCCGGCGTCGTTGCCGCCGATCTGGATCGTCACCAGACTCGTGCCCGCGTTCAGCGAGCCGAGCTGGCCGGAGATCACCGTGGCTGTGGTGGCGCCGCTGCACGCCGCGAACGTCAGCGAGTATCCATCCACCTTGGCGATCAGCGGCGGGTAGGCATCCGGGCTGCGGTAGCAGCTCGTGCCGTCGTTGTAGTAGACGCCGGTGCCGTCGCCAGACGTGTAGGAGTCACCCAGCGCCACGTACGAGGGCGCAGCCGCCGCTGCCGAGGCTGCAGCCGCAAGCAGAATCCCGGCGGCGAGGACCGTCGCCATGACCGCCTCGAGCCGTCTCATCATTCCCCACCTCTCCCAGTTGAGTCTTCGGTACGTAGTCTTACCTTTCGGCGGGCCGGTCGTCAACCGAACTGGATGGCTCACCCCGGTCGCAGGTATGTTGCGCCGGTGAGCAAGGCGTCGGTCGCGGATGTGGTGGGAGCTACGGTTGCGGCGCAGGGCGTCAGGGATGTCTTCGGAGTGCTCGGCAGCGGCAACCTGGTCGCCACCAACGCGCTTCGCGCCGGCGGCGCCCGCTTTCACGCCGCCCGCCACGAGGGTGGCGCGACCTCTATGGCCGACGGCTATGCGCGGGCGACGGGCAGGGTCGGGGTGGTCAGCGTCCACCAGGGTCCGGGGTTGACGAACACGCTCACGGGTCTGGCCGAGGCGGCCAAGAGCCGTAGTCCATTGCTGGTGCTGTCGGGCGAGACGCCGGCGGCCGCTCTGACCTCCAGCTTCAGGATCGACCAGCACGACCTGGTCGAGTCGGTCGGCGCGATCGCCGACCGAGTTCACTCGGCGAGCACCGCAGCCGATGACGCCCAGCGCGCCCACCAGCGTGCGCAGACCGAGCGCCGGCCGGTGGTGCTGATGATGCCGACCGACATCCAGCAGCAGGAGGCGCTCCAGACCGTCGCGTCCCGTCCCCGGGTGCCGCCGATCCTGTTGCCGGAGCCCAACCACGATGCGATCCTCGCCGCCGCGGACCTGCTGCAGAGCGCCCGGCGCCCGGCGATCATCGCCGGGCTCGGCGCCGTGGTCGCGTCCGGTGAGAACGGCTCCGCCCGCGGCGGGCAGCCGGACCGTGCCGGCACGGCCGCGGAGGAGCTCGAGCGCCTCGGGGAGCTGACCGGAGCGGTGCTGGCCACCTCCGCACCCGCGAACGGGCTGTTCGCGGGCCTTCCCTACGCGCTCGGGATCAGCGGCGAGATCGCTTCGCCGCACACCCGGCAGCTGTTGCCACAGGCCGACGTCGTCCTCGTCTTCGGCGCTTCGGTCAACCACTGGACGACCAGTCACGGAGCGCTGATCGGCGCCGGCGCGAAGGTCATCCAGATCGACCTGGAAGCTCGCGCGATCGCGCGCAACCACCCGGTCGACCTGGCGATCATCGCCGATGCCGCGGCGGCCGCCAGGGCGCTCGCCGACGAGCTCGTGCGTCGGGAGCACCGAAACGTCGGCTGGCGCACACCGGAGCTGGCGGCACAGATCGCCACTCGACGCTGGCGCGACGAACCGTTCCAGGACGCCTCGACACCGGAGTGGATCGACCCCCGCACGTTCACGATCGCGATCAGCGAGCTGCTGCCCGCCGACAGGCTGGTCGTCGTCGACTCCGGCCACTTCCTCGCCTACCCCGCGATGTTCCTCGACGTACCCGATGCCCGCTCGTGGCTGTTCGTCAATGGCTTTCAGGCGGTCGGGCTGGGACTCGGGAACGCGATCGGCGCCGCGGTCGCAGCTCCGGATCGGACGGTCGTCGCCGCGCTCGGCGACGGCGGCACCTTCCTTGCCCTGCAGGAGCTCGAAACCGCCGCGCGACTCGGCCTCGGCAACCTGCTGGTGCTGATCTACGACGACGCCGCCTACGGCTCCGAGGTGCACCACTTCGAGCCGCTCGGCCACGACGTATCGCCGGTCCGCTTCCAGGACGCCGATCTGGCCGGGATCGCGCGCGCGGCCGGCGCGCAGGCAATCACGGTCAGGAACACCCGCGATCTCGGATCCGTCAAGCGCTGGCTGTCCCAGCGCACCAGCCGCAAGCCACTGGTGGTCGACGCCAAGATCAACCCGACGATCCGCGCCGCGTGGCTCGGGCAATCGTTCCGCGCCGGCTGACCGTCCCAAACTCGAGAACCGGCCGGTCGTTGTACAGAAACGCTCGATATTGGAGCGTTTCCGTACACGCCCGCGGATGTAGACTTCTGGCGTCTGAGATTAGATCCAATGCCCTTGCTGGCCGAGGTCATCGGACTCCGGGTTGGCGGGGACGGAAGGAGTGAGCGCATGGCTGAACGGTCGTTCGCGCAGGAGGTTCAGCTGCTGCGCAACGGCGCCGGCACGACGTTGCATGTCGAGGGGATCCTCGGTGTCACCAAGGCGCTGCTGCAATCCGGGGTCGCGTACGTCGGCGGCTATCAGGGCGCGCCGATCTCCCACCTGATGGACGTGCTCGGCGACGCGCGTGAGATCCTCGACGAGCTCGGGGTCTACTTCGAGAACAGCGCCTCGGAGGCGACCGCGGCCGCGATGCTGGCGGCGTCTGTCCACTACCCGCTGCGCGGCGCGGTGACGTTCAAGTCGACGGTCGGGCTCAACGTCGCATCCGACGCGCTCGCGAACCTCGCAAGCGGCGGCGTCAAGGGCGGCGCGCTGGTGATCCTCGGCGAGGACTACGGCGAGGGCTCCAGCATCATGCAGGAACGATCACACGCGTTTGCGATGAAATCGCAGATGTGGCTGCTCGATCCACGCCCGAACGTGGCTGCGATCGTCGACGCGGTCGAGGCGGGGTTCGAACTCTCTGAGGCGAGCCACACCCCGGTGATGCTCGATCTGCGGCTGCGCTCCTGCCACCTGCACGGATCCTTCGTCGCCAAGGACAACCGCCGGCCGACGATGACCGTCAAGGATGCGATCGAGCACCCGGTCCGCGACGTCAGCAGGATCGTGCTGCCGCCCGCGAGCTTCCTGCATGAGCAGGAGAAGATCGGTGATCGCTGGCCCGCCGCCGTCCGTTTCATCCGTGAGCGTGGTCTCAACGAGGTCATCAACAACGACGCGGCCGACATCGGGATCATCACCCAGGGCGGCCTCTACAACACGCTCAACCGCTCGATGGAGTTGCTCGGATGCTCAGATCCGTTCGGCAACACGCGCGTTCCGCAGTACGTGATGAACGTGACCTACCCGGTCCTCGACGAGGAGATCATCGAGTTCTGCTCCGGCAAGCGCGCCGTGCTGCTGCTCGAGGAGGGCCAGCCGGACTACATCGAGCAGAACCTCAACGCGATCCTCCGCCGCGCCGGCGTCGACACCGCGCTGCATGGCAAGGACATGCTTCCGGTCGCCGGGGAGTACACGTCCGCCGCGGTCACGCGGGGCCTGGCAGCGTTTCTGGACCGCTACCTCCCCGAGCTGATCGAGCATCGACCGTCGCTGCTGCTCGAGCGTGATGACCCGGCGAGCCCGTTCGCCCAGCACGTCGAGCCTGCCGCGGTCCTGCCGCGACCGCCCGGCCTGTGCACCGGCTGCCCGGAGCGCCCGATCTTCAGCGGTCTCAAGCTCGCCGAGCGGGAGACGGGACGCGAGCATCACATCAGCGCCGACATCGGCTGCCATCTGTTTGCGATCAACCAACCGTTCAACATGGGCGCGACGACGATGGGCTACGGCCTCGGGTCCGCCGGCGGCGCGGCGCTCAACTCGAAGGGCGCGGACCGACGCACGATCGCGGTGATGGGCGACGGCGGCTTCTGGCACAACGGGCTGACGAGCGGCGTCGGCAACGCCGTGTTCAACCGCAACGATCAGCTGCTGGTCGTCGTCGACAACGACTACGCCGCCGCCACCGGCGGGCAGGACATCCTCTCCTCCCACGCCGACAATCCGACGCGCTCGACCAAACATCCGATCGAGACGGCCGTCCGCGGGATCGGCGTCAAGTGGGCGAAGACGATCGACGACACCTTCGATGTTCGCCGTGTCCGCGACGCGTTCGTCGAGGCGCTGACGACGAACGAGCCCGGACCGAAGCTGCTGGTCATGCAGAGCGAATGCCAGTTGAACCGCCAGCGGCGCGTGCGACCGGAGGTGCGAAAGGCGCTGAAGGAGGGCAAGCGCGTCGTGCGTGACCGCTTCGGCGTCGATCCGGAGACGTGCACCGGCGACCACGCCTGCATCCGGATCTCAGGCTGCCCATCGCTGACGATCGCTCCCAACCCCGATCCGATGCGCACCCACCCGGTCGCGGCGGTTCTCGACAGCTGCGTCGGCTGCGGTGTCTGCGGTACCAACGCGCACACCGCGGCGCTGTGCCCGTCCTTCTACCAGACCTCAGTCGTCCATAACCCGACGACGAAGGACATCAGGCTCGCGAAGATCCGGGGCTGGTGGATCGGAGCGCTGTCCTGGGGAGTCGAGCGTCGCGCCTCGCGTTTTGAGGCCGCCGCCTGATGTCGAGCTGGTCTCAGGGCGCCCGGCCGCTGACGCTCGCGATCCTCGCGCTTGGCGGCGAGGGTGGCGGCGTGCTCGCGGACTGGATCGTTGCCGTCGCTGAGGAGCAGGGCTGCTGGGCACAGAACACCTCGGTTGCCGGCGTCGCGCAACGCACCGGTGCGACCGTCTACTACATCGAGATCTTCACGCCAACGGCTGCGGGTGAGCCCGCGCCGGATTCACCGGCACCGGTTCGGGCCGAGCCGGTGATGAGCATCTTTCCGACGCCCGGAGAGGTGGACGTCGTGATCGCCTCGGAGCTGATGGAGTGCGGCCGAGCGATCCAGCGCGGCTTCACGACCGCCGACCGCACGACCCTGATCACCTCGACCAATCGCGTCTACTCGATCGACGAGAGGATCGCGATGGGTGACGGCCGAGTCGATGACGGCGAGCTGCTGGCGGCGGCCGGCCGTGCATCGAAGCGCCTCGTCGCGGCCGACTTCATGGCGATCGCCGAGCAGGCCGGGAGCGTCATCAGCGCGTCGCTGTTCGGTGCCGTGGCCGGATCCGGCGTGCTCCCATTCCCGCGTGAGGCGTTCGAGCAGGCGATCCGCGCCGGCGGCACGGGCGTCGAGGCCTCGCTGGCCGCGTTCGCCGCCGGTTTCGAGGCGGCGCGAGCGCCTGAGTCGACCCCGCCGGGCCCCACCTCCGACGAGGTCTCCCCGGAATTCGCCGCCGCCGCAGGTGTGCCGATGGCGGCGAGCTCCCGGGCTGCGGAGGGCCGCAAGGCCCGCCGCGAGGTGGAGCGCAACGAGATCGCCGCGCGCGACCCCGGCTCGCTCGTCGGTCCCGCGCTTCGGGGCCTCGCCGGACATGCTCGTGACCTGCCCGCGCAATCGCGCTCGATGGTCCTGCACGGCCTGGTTCGCACCGCCCTCTACCAGGATCGTGACTACGCCGAGCGCTATCTGAGCCGAGTCTCGCGGCTCGCCGAGGTTGATCCCGACGGTGATGGCGCGGCTCGATTGACGACCGAGTCTGCTCGCCACGTCGCTCTGTGGATGTGCTACCAGGACACGATCCAGGTGGCCGTGCAGAAGATCCGCCGGGGACGCCTGCAGCGAATTCGCCAGGAGTCGCGGGCCAAGTCGGACCAGCTCGTCGAGGTGCGGGAATACCTGCACCCCCAGATCGAGGAGATCACCGACACGATGCCGGTGTGGCTCGGCCGCGCGATGCTGGACTCGCCGATCGTCGGCAGGGCCGTCCACACGCTGACGAACAGGGGGTTCACGCTGAACACGACCTCCGTCGGCGGCTACACGCTTTTGACGACGCTCGCGCTCGCCCGGCCGCTGCGGCCCCGATCGCTGCGTTTCGCCCGCGAGCAGGAGGCGATCGAGGGGTGGATCGACCGGGCGTTGCAGGTTGGCCGGACCGACCCTGACCTGGCTCGGGAGATCATCGAGTGTCAGGGAGTCCTGAAGGGGTACGGGGCAACCCACGAGCACGGCGCGGAGAGCTTCGGCAAGCTGATGAGCGCCGCCGACAGGCTGGCCGGGTCGGCGGATGCGGCCGAACGCCTTGCGGCACTCCGGAGTGCAGCCCTCGTCGACGAGCACGGTGGGGCGCTCGAGGCACAGTTGAGCACGATCGCCGTCGGTTGAAGCACCCGGGACGATCTAGACCACCTAGACCACCGGGCCATACACCAAAAGGAAGGGGATACATGTCAACCCAAGTCAGTTCGCTGCTCGAGGCGGTGGCCGCGGGCACGGTCGAGATCGTCGACCTCACGCAGCCGTTGAGCGAGTCGACCCCGGTGATCCAGCTGCCGCCGCAGTTCGCCAACACCCCGCATCTGTCGCGCACGGAGCTGAGCCACTACAACGACGCCGGCCCGGCCTGGGCGTGGTCGGTGCTGACGCTCGGCGAGCACACCGGCACCCACCTCGACGCACCGATCCATTGGATCACCGGCCAGGACGGCAGCGACGTCGCTTCGCTACCGCCGTCGCAGCTGATCGGCCCCGCCTGCGTGATCGACAAGACCGCCGAGACCGAGGCCGACCCCGGATACCTCCTGACCGCACCCGACATCGAGGAATGGGAGGCCGAGCATGGGCTGATCCCTGAGCGCGCATGGGTGTTGCTGCGCACCGGCTGGGGCTCACGCGCCCAGGACGAGGCCGAGTTCCTGAACGCCTCATCCGGGATGCCGGTCACGCCCGGGCCCGACGTCTCGGCGTCGCACTTTCTGGCCCGCGAGCGCGGTCTGTCCGGCTTCGGCGTCGAGACGGTCGGGATCGACGCCGGCGCGGCCGGCGGCTTCGACCCCCCGTTCCCGGTTCACAACCTGCTGCTCGGCGCCGGCAGGCTCGGCCTGACCCAGCTCGCGAACCTCGACCGGCTGCCCGCCACCGGCGCGATGATCGTCGTCTCGCCGCTGAAGCTGGTCGGCGGCACCGGCAGCCCGAGCCGCGTGTTCGCGTTCGTGCCCAGCTAGGGCGTTGCCTGCCGAACCGCTCCAGCCGTGTCTGTCAGGCTGGCCTGTACCAGAAACGCTCCATATTGGGGTGTTTCTGTACAGAGACCGCCAGTTCGCGTGACCGCGCTCTGCGAGCCCGGGCGGCGAGCGAGCGGCGGCGCCCGGCTTGCGATTACGTCAGCGGCTCGAAGGCGCGGTCCAGTTCCTTGCGCACGGGGTCACGCCCGGCCGGCGGCCTGCGTGACCCGGCGCGATACGGCGCCACCCACTCGACGTCGGCGTAGTCCTGCTCGGCGGCGGCGTGCAGCGTCCAGTGCGGGTCATACAGGTGCGGGCGCGCGAGCGCGCACAGATCGGCGCGGCCGGCGAGCACGATCGTGTTGACGTCGTCGTAGCTCGAGATCGCGCCGACCGCGATCGTCGGGATCCCGACCTCGTTGCGGATCCGGTCCGCGAACGGCGTCTGGTAGCTGCGCCCGAACGCGGGCCGCTCGTCGGGCGAGACCTGCCCGGAGGAGACATCGACGATGTCGCATCCATGCGCGGCGAGCATCCGCGCGAACGCGACCGCATCGTCCGGGCGAGAACCCGCCCGACACCCAGTCGGTCGCCGAGATCCGCACGCTCATCGGCCGCTCCTGCGGGCCACACCTCCCGGCACGCGTCGAACACCTCCAACGGGAACCGAGCCCGCCCCTCCAGCGAGCCGCCGTAGCTCGATCGGACCGCGCGATTCGAGACAGGCGAGAGGAAGCTCGAGAGCAGATATCCGTGAGCGCAGTGCAGCTCCAGCAGATCGAACCCGGCTGACAGGCGCACGCTGCGCCGAGCTGACGAACTGCGCCAGCACGGCCTCCATGTCCGCACGCGTCATCTCACGCGGGACCTGGTTGCGGGGCGAATACGGGACCGCCGAGGGCGCGATCAGCGGCCAGTTCCCGTCCTGGAGCGGCTGGTCGATCCCCTCCCACATCAGCTTCGTCGAGCCCTTGCGACCCGAATGGCCGAGCTGCGCCCCGATCGCGACACCGCCACCATGGGCGTGCGCGAACTCGACGATCCGCCGCCACGCCGCCGTGTGCTCGTCGCTGTAGATACCTGCGCACCCTGGCGTGATCCGCCCGCTATCGGAAACGCAGATCATTTCGCGTCATCACCAATCCCGCACCGCCGAGCGAGCGCGCCCCGAGGTGCACGAGATGGAAGTCACCCGGAGTGCCGTCGACCGCGCTGTACATGTCCATCGCCGAGACAACCACCCGATTGCGCAAGGTCAACTCGCGCAACGACAACGGCATGAACATCGGCGGGCGCGGCGCCGAGATCCCGCACGCGGACGCGAAATCAGCGTCGACCTCGATCGACGAACCCGGGATCACGCAGGCGCAGGTTGTCGTAGGTCACCCGCCGGCTGCGCGTCAGCAGGTTGAACGCGAACTGCGTGCGCCCCTGCTCGACATAGCGCCCGAGCCCCTCGAACCACTCAAGCGACGCCTGCGCGGCGCGCTGCGTGCTCTCGACGATCGGCCGGCGCTCCGCCTCATACGCGCCGATCGCCTCGGGAATCGTGCATCGACGGCGAGCGCAGCGCCCACGCGAGCGCGGCCGCATCCTCCATCGCCAGCTTCGTCCCCGACCCGATCGAGAAGTGGGCGGTATGCGCCGCGTCACCGACCAGCACGACCTTGCCCGCGCCCCAGCGCTCGTTGCGGACCGTGTTGAACGTCAGCCACTTGGAGTTGTTCGCGAACAGCTGATGGCCGCCGAGCGCGTCGGCGAACAACCCGCGGCAGAACGAGACCCCCTTCTCGTCGCTCTCACCAGGTCCGTAGACCCGATCGGGCTCGAGCCCCGCCGCCCGCCAGACATCCTGATGCACCTCGACGATGAACGTGCTCGTCGAAGCGTCATACGGGTAGGCGTGCGCCTGGAACACGCCGTACGGCGTCTCCTCGATGAAGAACTTGAACGCGTCGAACACGAGATCGGTCGCAAGCCAGATGTAGCGGCACAGGCGCGGGTCCACGCGACGGCCCGAACTCGCCCGCCAGCTCGACCCCGCAACGCGCTCGAAGCACCATCGGCCGCCACGATCAGGTCAGCCCAGTCAAGACCGGCCAGCGCCGGCGCCTCGGTCGAGAACAGCACCTCCACCCCAAGCTCGACGGCACGCCGCTGCAACAACGCCAGCAGCTCACGACGCCCGAGCGCCGAGAAGCCGTGTCCGCCCGAGCGAGTCACGGAACCGCGATGATGGATATCGATGTCGGTCCAGCGCGCGAATCCGGCCGCCAATTCCTCGTAGCTCTCGGGATCGGCGTGCTCGAACACCGACAGCGTCTCATCCGAGAACACGACACCGAACCCGAACGCGTCCGTCGCGCGGTTGCGCTCGAACACCGTCACCGCACAATCCGGACGCAGCCTGCGCAACAGAATCGCGAAATACAGCCCCGCGGGCCCTCCACCGGCAACCGCCACATCGAGCGATGCGCGCCCAAGAGTGTCGGTCTTCGGATTCCAATACGGACTGTCGGCGACCACGGAACGTGCCCCTCTTCTCGAGCGTGCGCTGCTCTCTCGTCGGCTGATCATACGTAACACGCACAGCCGGTTGTGGGGTATCGTCGAACCCCAAGTGGCAGCACATCGAGCATCTGCGGGCATCACGAGCGAGTGGCGCCACTTCGACTTCGGCGTGCGCGATGGCGTCGCGACGGTCACGCTGAACCGTCCCGACAAGCTCAACGCGCTGACCTTCGAGTCCTACGCCGACCTGCGCGACCTGCTCGCCGAACTGCCGCATCGCGGCGACGCGCGGGTGCTGGTGATCACCGGCGAGGGCCGCGGCTTCTGCTCGGGCGGCGACGTCGAGGAGATCATCGCCGAGCTGCTGAAGCTGGAGGTCAAGGAGCTGCTGGAGTTCACGCGGATGACCGGCGCGGTCGTCAAGGCGCTGCGCGAATGCCCGATGCCGGTGATCGCGGCGGTCAACGGGATCGCCGCCGGCGCCGGCTCGGTCGTCGCGCTCGGCTGCGACTTCCGCCTGCTGGCCGAGTCCGCGAGCTTCGCGTTCCTGTTCACGCGCGTCGGGCTGGCGGGCGCCGACATGGGCTCGGCGTACCTGCTGCCGCGGATCGTCGGTCTCGGCCGCGCGACCGAGCTGCTGATGCTCGGCAACAAGGTCAGCGCCCAGCGCGCGTACGAGATCGGGCTCGCGAGCTCCGTCGTCGCCGATGACGCGCTGCCCGAGGAAGCGGCGCAGCTCGCGCGGCGGATCGCCGACGGCCCCGCGTTCGCCTACGCCAACACGAAGGTGCTGCTGACCCGCGAGCTCGACATGGACCTCGGCTCGGCGATCGAGCTCGAGGCGATGACGCAGGCGCTGCTGATGAAGGGTGAGGACTTCTCGGAGTTCTACGCGGCCTGGAGCGACGGGCGCAAACCCGACTGGAAGGGCCGATGAACGAGATCTTCAACCCGCCGGAGCTGGGTGAGCCGAAGGGCTTCTCGCACGCGGTCAGGGCCGGGGACACGGTCTATCTCGCCGGCCAGATCGGCGCCGGCGAGACGCTGGCCGAGCAGTTCGACGGCGCCCTCGAGCGCGATCTGCACCGCGCTGCGGGCGGCCGGCGGCGAGCCCGCCGACGTCGTCTCGCTGCAGCTGTTCGTCACCGACGTGCCCGGCTACCGCGCCGCGCGCCGGGAGCTCGGCGCAGGCTGGCGCAAGCACTTCGGGACGCACTTCCCGGCGATGGGGCTGTTCGGTGTGACCGAGCTGGCGGAGCCCGACGCGCTGGTCGAGGTGATGGGCGTCGCCGTGCTCCAGCGCGGATGAGCGACGCGCTCGACCTCCATCTGAGCGACGCGCGAGCGCGCGCTGTATGAGCAGACGCGCGTGCTGGCGGCGACGGAGCTGCGCGCCGATCGCCGACGCGGGCGCGCCCGGCTCGGTCAACCGCCCGCTGGCGGCCGCGCTCGCCGCAGCACGGTCTGCTGCCGCGGCTGTTCGCGGGCGATCAGGTGAAGGCGATCGAGCTGTGCCTGATCCGCGAGGCGCTGGCGCGCGTCCTGCACCGAGGCCGAGACGCTGTTCGCGCTCCAGGGGCTCGGCGCCTACCCGATCCTGCAGTCCGGCCGCGAGCAGGTCCGCGCGGAGTGGATCCCGCGGGTCGCCGCCGGGACCGCGATCGCGGCGTTCGCGCTGACCGAGCCCGACGCCGGCTCCGACGTCTCGGCGCTGTCGCTGCGCGCCGAGCCCGAGCCGGGCGGCGACGGCTACCGGCTCACCGGCGAGAAGCTGTGGATCTCGCAACGCGCCGGAGGCCGACATCTACACCGTGTTCGCGCGGACCGCTGACGGGCGGCGCCCGCGGCCTCAGCGCGTTCGCGGTTCCCGGCGACAGCGAGGGGCTGCAGCGGCGAGCACCGGCGGATGCTCTCGCCCGCACGCGATCGGCTCGCTGCGCTTCGATCGCGTGTTCGTCGCCCGCGAGCAGCTGCTCGGCGAGGAGGGCGACGGCTTCCGTGTCGCGATGGCGACGCTCGACCTGTTCCGCCCCAGCGTCGGCGCGTTCGCGATCGGGATGGCGCGCACCGCGATCGAGCTGGCGGTCGACCACGCGCTGCACCGCCACGCGTTCGGCCGGCCGCTGTCCGCCAACCAGGCGGTCTCGCACCGGCTCGCCGATCTCCGGGCGCGGGTCGAGGCGGCGCGCCTGACCGTCCACCGCGCGGCGGCCGCGCACGACGCCGGCATCGGTGACCCGGCGCTCGCGGCGATGGCGAAGCTGCTCGCGACCGAGGCGGCGCAGGAGGCGGTCGACGCCGCGATCCAGATCCACGGAGCCAGCGGCCTCGAGCACGGGCACCCGCTCGAGCACCTCTACCGTGAGGTTCGCGCGCCGAGGATCTACGAGGGGGCTTCGGAGATCCAGCGCGAGATCATCGCCCGCTCGATGTTCCGGGCACCGAGAACGGCCGACTGAAGATGGACTACGGCGTGTTCCTCCCGGTCTCAGGCGCAGCGGCGACCCGTTCGGGCCTGACCCACGCCGCCCAGAGCGCCGAGCGGCTCGGGTTCACGACGGTCTGGGCGGCCGACCGGATCATCATCCCCTGGAAGATCGAGACGTCCTACGCCTACAGCTGGTCGGACAAGTTCATCGTCCCGCCCGACAAGCCGTTCCTGGAGGCGATGACCGCGCTCGCGTTCCTGGCCGGCGCGACCGAGCGGATCCGCCTCGGGATCAGCGTGCTGGTCACCACCTACCGCGACCCGGTCCACTGGGCCAAGGTGGCCGCCACGATCGACTGGCTGTCGGAGGGCCGCTTCGTGCTCGGCACCGGGATCGGATGGATGCAGGAGGAGTTCGAGGCGCTCGGGCGCGCCGAGATCTTCCCGCGTCGAGCCGCGGTCGGCGAGGAGCAGCTGCGGGTCGCGCGCAACCTGTTCAGCGAGGAGCACTGCTCGTTCGACGGCGACTTCTACAGCTACGAGGACATCGCCTTCTACCCGAAGACCTCGCTGCCGATCTGGGTCGGAGGCGAGAGCCGCGGTGCCCAGCGCCGCGCCGGCCTCCACGGAGACGCGTGGTTCCCATACTTCCCGCGGATCACCCCGCAGGAGCTGCGCGGACGCTTTGACCACGTTCTCGAGGTCGCCGCCGGCGCCGGGCGTGACGGTCACGAGGTGGCGCTGCACTGCTGCCTGCCGGCCGAGGTAACCTCGGAGCCCGTGGAGCAGGAGCCGGACCGTCTACGGGGCACGCCTGAGCAGATCGCCCGAGCGCTCGAGCGCTTTGAGGAGGTCGGGGTGGGGCACGTCGCGCTGCAGTTCCTGGTCGGGCGCTACCCGCAGCGGCTTGAGCAGATGGAGCGGCTGATGCCGGTGCTGCTGGGATGAGCCGCACCGTCGTCGTCACCGGTGGCGCCAAGGGAATCGGCCTTGCGGTCGTGCAGCGGTTTGCGGCGCTCGGCGATCAGGTGGTCGCACTCGGCCGCGATCAGCGCGCGCTCGACGCGGTGGCCGATCAGCTCGCCGTCAGGACGGCGGTCTGCGATGTCTGCGACGAGGAGGCCGTGATCGCCGCGTTCGCCGCGATCGGCGAGGTCGACGTGCTGGTCAACAATGCCGGGATCTCCGAGAGCGCTCCGGTCGGGCGAACGACGCTCGACGCCTGGCAGCGGCAGCTCGCCGTCAACGCGACCGGGCCGTTTCTCTGCACCCGAGCGGTGATCGACTCGATGCGCAAGCGCGGCACCGGCTCGATCATCACCGTCGCCTCCGTCGCCGGCCTGATCGGCGCCCCCTACGTGAGCGCCTACACGTCCTCCAAACACGCCGCGATCGGGCTGATGCGCGCCGTCGCGGCCGAGCTCGCCGGTACCGGCGTGCGCGCCAACGCCGTCTGCCCCGCCTACGTGCGCAGCGAGATGACCGACCGCACGATCGGGAACATCGTCGAGCGGACCGGGCGCGGCGCCGAGGAGGCACAGCAGGCGCTCGCCGGTATGACCCCGCTCGGGCGGCTGATCGAGCCCGAGGAGGTGGCCGACGCCGTCGTCTACCTGGCCTCAGACGCCGCCGCCTCGATCAACGGCCAGGCGCTCGCGCTCGACGGCGGCGCAACTCAGCGCTAGCGCACCAGGGCGGCGGACGCGTCCGCGCCGGCGCGCGCCTGGCGGTCGCGCGCGCCGGCGGGTTACTCTGTGCCTCTGCTGCTTGCGCTGGCCCTACTGCTGGCCGCTCCGGTCGGCTTCTCGTCTGCCGAGCCTGCCTCGGCACGAGCCCATGTCAGCAAACGCGCTCGTGTCAGCAAACCGAGCATCACGCGCTTCACGTCGACCCCCTCCGCGTTGCCGGCCTCCGGTGGCCCGGTGCACCTGCGAGTCGTGGTGCGTGGCGCGGCAAGGTGTCGGTTCTGGGCCACCACCCGACTGGCCGGACTTCCCAGCAGCCACCGCTGCGCCACCGGATCGTCGTCAGTCACCGTCAGCGTGCCTGCGAATAAGCTGGTCTCGCCGCGGACCTTCGCGTTTGACGTGACCGCCACCGGCGCGCATGGCGCATCCACCACGAGGGGTGTCCGTGTCGCGCAGCGCGCCGCGGCCGTCGCTCCCGTGATCACCACGCAGCCGACGAGTCAGACTGTCGCCGCCGGCGCCCTCGCGACGTTCACTGCGGCAGCCTCGGGTGTGCCCGCACCGAGCGTTCAGTGGCAGCTCTCGACCGACGGCGGCAGCGCGTGGACCAGCGTCCCAGGCGCGAACTCGACGAGTTACTCGATTAGCGCCCAAGCGACCGAAAGCGGTTACGAGTACCGCGCGATCTTCACCAACACCGGCGGCACCGCGACCACCTCTGCGGCGATCTTGACGGTCGCTCCCGACTCGACCACCCGCTTTGCGGGCTACATCGCGTTCGCGCCGACCGGCGAGAGCTTCACCGCGGCGGGCGCGAGCTGGACGGTTCCCGCCGTCAGCTGCCCATCCGGCGCAAACACCTGGACGGTGCAGTGGCCGGGCATCGGCGCCGGCACCTCCGTGGTACAGGACGGCACCCAGGAGGAGTGCTCCGACGGCGTTCCGATCGACACCGCCTGGTATGAGCTTGTCGGCGACGCCGGCGTCAATGACGGAAACCCGGTCACGCTGTCGACCTCGCTCTACCCGGTGGATTCAGGTGATGCGATCAGCGCCTCGGTCAGCATCTCAGGCTCCACCTGGACGCTCGCACTCGCAGACACCACCCAGAAATGGCACTTCACGTTCACCACCCCTTCGCCGACGCCCGCGCTTGGCCAATCCGCCGCCCAGTGGGTTGACGAGGGGCCTGAACCGGGTAGCTCCTACGGGCTCGCAAACTTCGGGGCCGTGAACTTCTCCGGCGCGACGGCGGAGCTCAACGGCGGGGTGGGCTCGATCTCAGCCTTCGCTCCGATCGCGGAGCAGATGGTCAGCGGTTCGACCGTGAGAGCGGCGCCCGGCCCGCTCGATCCCACCGGCGAGGACTTCACCGACACCTGGCGCGCCAACTGACGGGAGCGGAGCCCACTTTCGGTACTCCCCAAAGCCCGCCGCACGCCTGACGCTCGCCGCGCCGGCGGCGCCCCCTCGACGGGTATGCTTCACGCCCCGACCGCCAGACAGCTGAATACTTGCCCACCTCTCGCAAGCACGTCCCCAAGCGTGCAGGTCTTGTCCTTCGCTCAGGCGTCGCGGCGCTATGCGTTCTCACAATCGGCTTGCAGGCAACCGCCTGGGCGTCGAGCAGCGCCTCGGCGGGAGCGTCCACCTCGCTGGTGCTGTCGCCCGTCGTGATGCGCACCCTGGGACTGCGGCCGTCATCCGCAGGCGTCGATGCGGCGCGCACAGCGCTTGATCAGGGAATCTCGCGCGGGAGCAAGGCGCTGTTGCGCGGCGCGCTGATCCAGGTCTCGGCGGCCGGCGCCCACGGGTTGCAGTTGCGTTCCGACGCGTTCGTGCTGCGGTCGGCCGCCGCCGCGACGCGGGTGCTGGACAGCTGGCGGCGGTTGCACAGCTCCTCACGCACGGCAATCGGCGCCGGCGGCGCGGTGTCGGTCACCGGCTCACGGCGTCGAGCGGTGGCGTCCGTCCTCTGGCGCGACGGCGCCAGACTCGGGTTGATCGTCCTGCGCGAGAGCGATGGCGTCGCTGCCACCCGCAGCGCCGCGATCCAGTACGCGGTACTCGCCGAGTCGTATCTGACCACGGCGCTGCCGACGACGGCGTGGCAGAAGGTGATGGCCCAGGTCCAACCGGACGGAGCGGTGTCGGAGCAGACGGCACTCGAGGCGGTGGCGCTCTCCTACGGGCGGCTTCCAGGGGTCCATGTCCCCTCCGGCGCACGTTCGGCGACCGTCTCGGGGGATCTCGCAGAGGACTGGGTGACGCCATATCTGCCGCGGCTCAAGGGTCGACTGAGAAAGGCGGTCTACCGGTCCCTGGGACTGACACCACCGGGCGTCACGGCCCACACAGCCTCGTATGGCGATGCCGACTTCCAACCGGATGCAACCCTCACCGCAGCGGCCAACAAGTGGAAGCTCGTCTATGCGCTGCCCACCTACCTCGGCCACTATCTGAGCCTGCCGATCGTGGCCGGCGACTCGTTCGCGACGAACGGCACCGCGCCGGCCGATGCGACGACCGTCGATCAGGACGGCACCAACTACTGCCGGGTTCGGCTGCTGCCGGCGTCCAAGGACTACGACGCATCCACGATCAGCCACATCCTTGCGCACGAGGTGTTCCACTGCGAGGAGTTCGACTTCGATCCCGGATTGGCTCACCTCGGTGCATGGGTCGTCGAGGGCATGGCCGAGTGGGCCGCCGAGACGCTGGCTCCCGTCCCCGGGTATCTCGGCGTCCTCGACGACTACACGTTGACGCCTCATACGCCGCTGTTCGCGCGCAGCTATGACGCCGAGGGCTTCTGGGGGCACATTCAGGACACCTCACCGGACCTGTGGCAGAAGGTCGAGAGCATCCTCGCCCAGCCCACCCCGCAGGCGCAGTACAGCACCGCCGGTGGCACGACCTTCGGCTTCCTCACAACCTGGGGCGCAAGCCTCTTCAACAACCCGGCGTTCGCGCCGGACTGGTCGATCCGAAGTCCGCAGACTCCCCCGTCGCACGCCCCGAGCGCGATGATCACCGGAGCCGGCCTGATCGAGGCGGCGCCCTACACGGTCGCCGATTACGTCATCAACCCGACGGAGCCGATCGTGCGGGTTTCGATCTCGCCCGCAAGTGACGCGCTGCTCGGCGAGGGACTGAACCGCACCAACCTCGACGACGTCCTGTTCTGCGCCGGAAGTTCATCGGCCGCGTGTCAATGTCCGAGCGGCACGACCGGGACGGTGCCGCCGACGGAGCCGCTCGCGTTCCCGGCGACACTCGGGGTCACCGGTGATCCCGGCGGTGGAACCTCCGGAAGCGTGGTCAGCATTCCCCTCAGCGTCTACTGCACACCGATTCCACCCCCGGTTCAGCCAGGCTCGGACAACGGCGACGCCGGCACTGGCGGCGATCCGCATCTGATCGATTTCGATGGCTCCCTGTTCAATTTCCAGGCCGTCGGCGAGTTCACGTTGTTGAAGTCGACCACCGATGACCTGCAGGTTCAGGTGCGTCAGCAGCCGTTCCCGCATTCGCGTTCGGTCGCGGTCAACACGGCCGTCGCGATGCGCGTCGGCCGGTCGCTGGTTGAGATCGATTCCGCGAGCAAGCTCGGGATCACGGCGCTGGTTGATCACCGTGCTGTGCATCGAAGTCATGTCTCCTTGGGCGGCGGCGGGAGCCTGTCGCTGGTGCACGTGGCGAGCACCCCGTTCCCGCCCGGGTCGACCCCGAGCAGCATCTGCGCCAAGGAGATTCCGGTCAAGGCGGCTCAATTGTTGTGCGAGCTGATCGTCGGTGGTCTGTTCCACGGTTCGACGGTCGCGGAGGTGCGCTGGCCGGATGGAACCGTGGTCAAGGTCTCAAACGCGTTGACATCGACGGTTGGGCGCCTGTGGACGCCGGCCCTGTCGCTGCAGATCAAGGTCGCGCGGCGGCGCCTCGGCCACCTGACCGGACTGCTCGGTGATGCGGGTGTGCCCTCGAACGTGGAGTTCCGCGCCCGCAACGGCACGGTCTACGACGCGAATGACATCCTCAACGGCGACACCGAGTCCGGCGAGGTGGGCGGTTCGGGCGGCACCGCCCACACCGCCTACGTCCTTTACCACGAGTTCGGCGCCAGTTGGCGGATCACGCAGCGGGAGTCGCTGTTCACCTATGGGCGTGGCAAGAGCACACGCTTCTATACGAACCTGAGGTTCCCGTACAAGCGGTTCGATACAGCCGGCGCCTCGCCGGCCAAGAAGCAGCAGGCGGCCGAGCTCTGCCAGGCTGCGGGCGTCAAGGACCAGGCGGTGCTCAACGCCTGCGAATACGACGTGCTGGCGACCGGGGATCCCGCGTTCGCGGGTGGGCTCTCGCCGCTGCAGACGGTGGCTGAGAGCTACGGGTCCTCGGGCGGTTCAACGACCCCGCCGCCGACCACAACCGTACCGACGTTACATCCGATCGATCTCGGGACAGGCGAGAACCAGCCCGAGATCGCCTATGACCCCGGATCGGGCGATACGTATGTGGCATGGATCGATAACAGCGGCAATTCGATCGATGTGTGCACCGTCACGCCGGCCTCCCCCAGCTGTAACGGCGGTGCCGGCCCCTACCAGCTGACCGACCAGCTCGCCGGCCCCGGTACCTACTTCGAAATGCAGGTCGTGGTGCAACCCGACGGTGACGCCGTCGTGATCGGCGAGCTGCTCGGCTACGGAGTCGTCGCCTGGGTCTCCCCCGCCGGCGGCAGCGCGTTCGCCGGCAGCGATCAGGGGATCGCCGACGGCGGCCACGCTCTCGCAATCACGAACTCGACCGGAGACACACCATCGGGTGGCGCGATCGCGCTGGACGCCACCCACATCGGCGTCTACGGCGACCACGAGCAGTTCGGTGACAGCTTCACCGACTTCACGCAGAGCACACCGGCGCCGGGCACCGACCCCGTACCTGACAGCACGGGCGCGTTCGGGAACCCCGGAGCGATCACCGGCGGCCAGCTCGCGTCGATCCCCGACCCAAACGCGCCTGGCAAATACATCGTCGTCGCCGTCAACGGAACCGCCAACCCGCCGACGGGCTGCCCCGCGAACGGTGATCAGGCGGTCGGCTACGGCGTCGGGATCGGCACGCCCACAACCCTGCAGACGCAGGCCGCGTGGAGCACCAGCTACTTCGAGCCGGTCTCCTGCGATGCAACGGGCCCGATCCTCGCTGGCGGCGGACCGGCGGGCGGCACGATCGGCCTGCTCGACACCGAGGGCCAGGGTCTGTTCACGACGGGTGCTGACGGCATCTATTTCCGCCAGTTCAGCCCAGCCAGCGACAGCTTCGGCGCACCGTTCCTGCTCTCAAACGAAGTGCCGCAAACGCTTGACGGCGCCGACGGCCTTGACCTCGCCAGCGATGACACCGGCGGCTTCTACGCGATCTGGGCAGACGAGCGTGGGATCGAGCTCGACTACGGCACCAGCAACGGCACCGCCTGGGGAGCCCCCGCCACGATCAACCTCCCCGCCGGCGCGGGCAACGTGATCGCCGCCGGCGTGGGCAACAGCAACGTCCAACTCGCCTACATCGAGAACCCCGGCAGCGGCGACGAGGAATACCTCGCCCCGGTCAACTACACCGCGTACGCAGGCGGCTGAGAAACCCTCCCCGATCGATCAGCCACGGCGATTCGGAGAATCATCACCGGGCATCAGCACCCATCCGAGGATCCGCCGGCGACGGCCCGGCTTCGGCGGATTGGCCACCCGCGGCTGGAGGACGCGAGTCAACTCTCGCAGGAACTCGGCGTACTCGGCGTCATCGAGCCATAGACCCGCCATCCGGTAGCCGACGCCATCGCGTACGAGGTCGACGTCGCCGCGGCTCAGATAGCGGTCGAAGTCGCTGAGCAGGCCCGCCACGAACGCGGTGAACATCTGGCGGTGGTCCTCTGTGCTCATCTTCTCCAGCTCATCGAGATTGACGCTGGCCGCCGACACGCGCAGCACGTAGGTGCGCTCGAGGGCGCCGCGGACACGCCGCTCCGCGACGACGCTCAACACGCCGGCGTCGACCAGCAATGCGACGTGCCGGTACAGGCTCGCCGGCGATACGTCCCCAAGCTCGGCGCGCAATTGGCTCGTCGTCAGCGCACGATCCCCCAGGAACGCCTGCAGGATCCGCAGCCGGACCGGGTGAAGCAGCAGGTCGGCGCTACCCATCAGGGCCGACGTCCTCGACCAGCGACGTTCTCATACCTGATAATATTACCGAGATAGAGAGATGGATTCCAACTCCGGTGAGAGAAGGAGATTCGATGTCGCACGCAAGCTCAGGCAATGGACATGACGATGCCGGCAGCGCGGGCGGCAGCCGCCGTCGTCGCGGCCTCGCGCTCGCCGCCGCCAGCGTCGCCGTCGAGGCATCAGCCCCATTGCTTCGCGGCTGGGGCATTGGTGGCAAGGTCGTCGTCCGGTGTCGCGACGGACATCTGTTCTCGACGATCTGGATTCCCGGCGCCTCGGTGAAATCGCTCCGGCTCGGCTGGTGGCGGATTCAGCGATGTCCGGTCGGGAAGCACTGGACGATCGTGACGCCGGTCCGGAAATCGAAGCTGACCGAGGCACAGGCGCTCACGGCGAGCGAGCACAGGGACATCCGCCTTCCCTGAGGCCGGACGCGGCCCGGCCGGGTCAGGCGCACCGTTTCGGGGAACCCACTAGCCCTTCGGGATCGGCAGGGTGTTGCGCCAGCCACCGTCGCCGGCGATCAGATCGTCAGCCTCGCTGGGGCCCCATGTGCCCGGCTGGTACGGGTGCGCCGGATGGTGGTCCTCGAGCACGCGATCGACGACCATCCAGGCCGCCTCGACCGTGTCCTCACGCGTGAACAGCGCGCCGTTGCCGATCATCGCATCACCGAGCAGTCGCTCGTACGGCGCCTCCTTGCCCGCCTGGGTATCCATCAGGAAGAGCTCACGCTGGTCACCGAGGAACTCCTCACCGGCGCGTTTCACGCGGGCGGCGATCGCGATCGCGGCATCGGGTGCGAGTTGGAATCGGAGGTAGTTCGCTGGTCCCGCGACCGGCCAGGAGTCGTCGAACAGCTGCTGCGGCGGCGGCTTCAGCTCGACCAGGATCTCGGTCGACGTCTCGGCCAGACGCTTGCCGGAACGCAGATACCAGGGAACCCCGGCCCAGCGCCAGGAGTTGATGTGCAGACGCAGCGCACAGAACGTCTCGACATCCGAATCCTCGGCGACACCGGGCTCGTCCCGGTAGCCGATGAATTGGCCGCGGACGATGCAGTCAGGGGTCAACGGCGTCATCGCTCGCAGGACGTCCGACTTCTCGTTGTGCAGGGCGCCGAAATCGCGGTAGGTCGGCGGCTCCATCGCGAGCAATGCCACCATCTCGAACATGTGGTTCTCGACCACGTCGCGCAGACAGCCGGCGGTTTCATAGAAGGCGCCGCGGCCCTCGACGCCGAACGCCTCCGCCAGCGTGATCTGGATGCTGGCGATGTAGTTGCGGTTCCAGATCGGCTCCAGAAACGAGTTGGCGAAGCGGAAGTAGAGGAGGTTCATGATCTCCTCCTTCGCGAGGTAGTGATCGATCCGGAAGATCGAGTCCTCGGGGAACACGGAGCGCGCGCAGCGGTTGAGCTCCCGGGCCGACGCGAGGTCACGCCCGAACGGCTTCTCGACGATCACACGCGCGCCATCCGCCATCCCCGCGCGCCCGAGCGTCTCGATCACGGTCTCGAACAGCGCCGGCGGGATCGCAAGGTAATAGGCGGGGTGGGACGCCTCACCGAGTGCTTCGCGCAGCGACGAGAAGCTGTCGGGATCGCTGTAATCGATATTGACGTAGCGGACCAGCGACGTCACCTGCTCAAGCGCACGCTCGTCGTCGATCCGGCCGGCATCCTCCAGGATGCTGTCGCGGACACGCGCCTGGAAGCGGGGCAGATCCCACTTCGAGCGTGCGACGCCGATCACCGGAACGCTCAGCGCACCCCGCTTCGCCATCGCATAGAGCGCAGGGAAGATCTTCTTGTGGGCGAGGTCGCCGGTCGCGCCGAACAGCACGAGCGCATCTGACTCCACCGGGGCGCTCAGTGGATCGGCCGGGAGCGTGATCGGGTCAGCCGGGATCGTCATCGGATCTCCGAGGAGACCTTACTTGATCGGACCTCCTGGGAGACCTTAATCCAACGAGGGTCAGAGCCCGGCCGGATGGAGCACGTCGTTGAACGTCGCCAGATACGCCGCCGATGGCGTCGAGATCGCCTCCACGCCACCGCCCCCGCCCCAGGACCCGTGCTCGCCACCGGACTCGTAGAACTGTCCGCCGATGTCGATGATCACATGGCCCTCCTGCCCGGGTGCGTCACGGTCATAGATCGTCACGTACTGGCCGGGACCGGACTCGATCCCGGGCGCGCTCGGGAGCGTGGCAGTGTCCTGGGGCGAGCTCAGGTAGCCGCCGGCGTGCAACACCGCTGACACGAAGCCCGAGCAGTCATAGCCCGACTGCGGTCCCCAGCCGGAATGGCCGCCGCCCCATACGTACGGCTTGCCGATCAGCGAGTTCGCCTCCGTGACCATCGCCTGGATCCTTGGATCCTCGACGCTGGTGGCGCCACCGGCGGTCAGGGCGGCCCCGCTGCTGACGCCGCTCAGACCGCTGACACCGCTCAGGCCACTCAGGCCGCTCAGGCCGCTCAAGCCGCTCAGACCGCTCGAGCTCGACGGCGAGGTGATTCCCGATGTCAGCAGGGAGTCAAGCGACGAGAGCCCAGCGGAGGGGTCCGTGCCCGAGGTCAGCTGATCCCCGCTGCCGTCCGTCGAGGAGGGATCCGACAGCGCCGAGGACATCGACGAAGCCTGGGCGTCGGCCAGTGCAGCAGCGAAGTTCGACGAGGTTGCTGAGCTTCCGGTGCCGGTGCTCAGGCCGACACCACCCGAAGCCGCAGATGCCGTCGGGCTGCCCGGGTCGACGGTGACCTGCTGCTCCAGCTGGAGGATCTGATCGATACGGCCGATCGCGGCCTCAAAGCTCATCAGCGCATGTGGTCGGCACGAACGCCACGAACTTGAGCGCCCGGGTCAGCCTGGGTTAAGCTGACGCCGTGTCCCACGGCTCATTCCACGACGTCCCTCGCGATGCTTTCGGCTATGCATGGGACCGGTCGGCAGAACCGGCGATCGAGGTGGAGTCCGGCGAGACGGTGCTGCTGCATGCACGCGACGCTTCCGATCAGCAGATCAACCGGGACTCGACGGCGCAGGACGTCCCGAAGATCGACTTCTCGCACGTCAACCCCGTCAGCGGACCGGTGTTCGTGAAGGGCGCGCGGCCGGGCGACGTGCTGGCTGTCGAGGTGCTCGAGCTGCAGTCGGGCGACTGGGGCTGGACCGCGTTGATCCCCGGGTTCGGCCTGCTGGCGGAGGAGTTCACGGAGCCATGGCTACGGATCTCAAAGATCGATCCCGCTGGTGGAACGATTCGCTTCTCCGAGCGGCTCTCGCTGCCGCTGCGGCCGTTCCCGGGGACGATCGGCGTCGCGCCGGCGGAACCCGGACCCCATGCGATCCTGCCCCCGACCCGCTGGGGCGGGAACCTCGACACCAAGCACCTGACGGCCGGTACGACGCTTTACCTGCCGGTCGCCGTCGAGGGTGCGCTGCTGTCGATCGGCGACACGCACGCCGCACAGGGAGACGGTGAGGTTTGCGGCACCGCGGTAGAGAGCGCGATGGACATCTCCGTACGCGTCTCGGTGAGACGCGACCTCGTGATCACGGCGCCACAGTTCGACGTGCCGGCGAGCGTCTCGGCACCGGCGCGGGGATATCACGCCTGCACCGGCGTCGGTCCCGATCTGACGGAGGCGGCGCGGGACGCGGTCCGGGCGATGATCCGCCACCTCGGCGAGCAACACGGGCTGGAACGCCAGGAGGCCTACGCGCTCACGAGCGTCGCCTGCGACCTGCGAATCCACGAGCTCGTCGACGCGCCGAACTGGGTGGTCGGCGCGTTCCTGCCCGACGACGTCTTCGTCTGAGCGCGCCCGACGACCGGCTCACCGATCCGCCCCAGCGCGTGCGGCAGATCAGAGCCGAGCGACCAGCCTTGCCACAGCGTTCGCCCGGAACTCGAAGATCCGCTCGAGATCGCGCCTCACGAACAGCTCGTGGGCGACTTCCCCCAGCCGCCCGAGCGGTAGCGCGTAGCGCACACGGTCGCTGATCACCACCGAGTCCTCGCCGGCCGGTTCGAACGTGTGCGTGTGCTCCCACAGCGCGTACGGGCCGCGCACCTGAACGTCGACGAACCGGATCGGCGGCTCCCATGCCTCAATCCGGGTCCTCCAGCGAACCGGCACCCGATGCAGCCTCAGCCGGTAGTCGATCAGCGTGCCCAACCGCATCTCGATCACTCCCGGCGTCATCACTGCGAAGCCGAGCCAGGGAGGCGTGATCGCCTCCAAATTGCGTGCCTGCGCGTAGAACTCGAACGCCGCGGCTGAGCTTCCCTGTCACACCTCGAAGCGGCTGGATCGCGGCGCCGCAGGCGATAGGCTCGGCGACGTGCGCTTCGTAGACCTCTCAGCCCCGATCCTCGCCAGCCCGGCGAGCACGCCCGAACTGCTGCGCACCGAGATCGAGTTCAGCGATCACGCCGCCGGCGCGGCACAGATCGCCGCGCTGTTCGGAGTCGGGCCTGAGCTGCTACGCGACCGCGAGGGCTGGGCCGTCGACACGTTCACGCGCCTGGGCACGCACAACTCGACCCACGTCGATGCGCCTTACCACTACAACTCGAGGATCGCCGGCGAGCCCGCACAGACGATCGAGCAGCTTCCACTCGACTGGTTCTTCCGCCCCGGTGTGATGCTCGATTTCCACGAGCGCGCTGACGGGCAGACGATCGAGGTCGACGACCTCTCAGACGCTCTGCAAACAGCCGGGCACGAGCTCGCCGAGCGCGACATCGTCCTGATCCGCACCGGCTGCGACGCCTACCTCGCCGACGCCGACTACATGATCCGAGGGCCCGGCGTCAGCGCCGGCGCGACCCACTGGCTGTATGACCGCGGTGTGCGCGTGATGGGGATCGACGCCTGGGGCTGGGACCGGCCGCTGAACCTCCAGGCGCAGGAGGCGATCGCGACCGGGCGCCCCGGCATCTTCTGGGCGGCACACCAGGCGGACCTTGCCTACTCTCAGATCGAACGCCTCGCGAACCTGGACCAGCTGCCCGCAACCGGGTTCACGGTCGCGTGCTTCCCGCTGCGGCTGGTGGGTGGCAGCGCCGCTCCGGCCCGCGTCGTCGCGATCCTCGGCGACGAGCGATCGGATTTCTGAAGCGCCGACGCCGGCGCGCCCACGCGCCGTCAGGCGCCAAGCGCAATCGTGGGTTCAACTGGCGCTGCGCGGAGGTAGCGGAGGTAGACGACGCGAGCGCCGAAGGTGCGTGTCTCGATCAGCTCCAGGTCAAGCCGCCGGCCGATCGCGGGTAGAAAGGGCGTCCCGCCGCCCAGCACAACCGGGTTGACGAACATCCGGTATTCGTCGATCAGATCGAGCTTGATCAAGCTGGCGGCAAGCCCGGCGCCGCCGACGGCGAGATCCCTCCCCGGCTGCGCCTTGAGCTTGGCGACCTCGTCAGCGACGCCCGTCCGCAGCAGCGTGGCATTGCCGACGACCTGATCAAGCGTCCCTGAGAACACGAGCTTCGGCAGCGCCCTCCAGATGCCGGCGAACTCCAGCAGCGGATCCCCGACCGTCGGGCCGCGCTCGACCGTCTCCCAGTACACCATCGCCTCGTAGAGGTGGCGCCCGCAAAGATGCACGCCCAGCTCTCGCGTCTGCTGTATGTGAAACCGGAACAGCTCCTGATCGGGAACCGACCAATCGAGCTCACCCTCAGGCCCGGCGATGAAGCCGTCAGCCGAGACTCCCATCGAGTAGATCAGCCGCCGCTGCTGGCTCATAGCGAAACGGTAGCTGCAGACGCCGACGATCAGGTGGTGTTGATGACCACCACCGGCGGCGCCGGCGCCGGAACGACCTCGGGGATCACGTTCAGCCGGCTCGAGACGACCCGGTCGATGATCGCCCAGGCCGCGAAGCAGATCGAACCGCTGATGCCCGTCACCGCGAGCAGCACGCCGGCTGCCGCGGTGACCGCGACGCCGTGGGCTCCGAGGATCAGCACCGCGGCCGCCGGTCCCATGCTGGGTCCGATCGGAAGCTGCCCGATCGTGAACATCGCGATCAGCAACGCCATCGAATCGAAGATCGAGACGTCCACCCCGAGTGCCCGCAAGATCAACCAGTTACGCGCGATCTGAGCGCATACGGCGAGCAGCGTGAACACGATCATCCGTATGCGACAGCGGTCGCGCACGACCGCCAGTCCCGCCCACAGTCCCTCGCGGTAGCGCTCTGAGAGCTTGCGGAGCCCGAACAGGACGGCGGCCATCGCGGCAACGGCGATCAGCGGTACCCACCAGGGCGCGCCGAGCGGTGCGATCAGCGTGAACGAGAAGATCGCGGCCAGCGACACCTCGACCGCGACGATCGGGATCTCGGCCGCGACCAGCGCCGGAACGCGCGGCGTGTCCTGGGGAGCCGACCGGCGCAGTGAACCGATCCGCACCGCCATCCCCACCGAGCCGTTCAAGATGCTCGCCAGACAGCCGATCCCGGCGGCACGGAACAGGACACGGCGTGACACGGTCGCTCCCGCCGCACCGACGCAGACGAACCACGCCTCGCTGCGAGACACGAGCGCGGCGACCTGGAGCACAACCGCGAGCGCAAGCAGCCAGAGTGGCGCGCTGTGAAGCGCAGTCGTGAACTGCGACCTGCGTCCCATCAGCTCGAACGCGAGCCCGCCGGTGACCGCGAGCGCCCCGAACGCGCTGATGCCGAGCTTCCGGCGAAACGCGCGCCGGGAATCGGCCACGGCGCAGCTAACGTCCAGCTGATGAGCTTCGAGCGACAAACGGACTCCGCAGTAGCGGTTTCCGGAGAATCAGATTGGCGCTGCCACTCGAAGGCGCCTGCGTCAGGCTGGAACTCCCTTTTCAGTCAGCGTACCAGCCATCGGCAAGTGCGCCGCCCAACTTGAGCCGGCCTGGACACCTGCATCAGGCGCCGATCGTCACGCCTCCGTCGCCGCAGGGCTTGGCTTTGCTCGAGAACCCGCCGTGGTAGACCGCAATGACCGGCGAGGTGGCGGTGATGCCCTCGGCCATGTCGCTCGCCGTGTCGATCACCCAGATGCCATCGGTTCCCCCGCTGGCGCCACCGGCGACGTAGAGCGTGTCGGACGCCGAATCGATCGTCGCGGCGCCCGGATAGAACACGTTCGGGACGGTGGCCACGGTCGTATTCGTCCTACCGTCGATGACGCTGACGTCATAGCCGGGGCCGGACACGTAGACGGTGTCGGTCTTGGAGTCGACGGCGACCATGCCGCCGCCGCCCAGCGCGAGCGTGGCTGTGATCTGGTTGGTCCTGCCATTGATCACCAGCACCCCTGTGGTCTGACTGGTGCTCGCGGGATGCTCAGCTCAGGATCGGCAACGTAGATCGTGTCGGTCGCCGGGTCAACGGCGAGGCCGGACTCATACGCGCCGGGCACTCTGATCGTGGCCTTGATCCTGTCCGTCCGGCCGTTGATGACCCACAGCGTGCCGATCGCATCGTAGGTGTCGTTGTGGGGTATCGAGGAATTGCCCAGGACGTAGACGGTGTCGGTCACGGGGTCAACGGCCACAGCGTCGGTCGTGTTGGCTCCGTCGCTGCTGCTCACATGGCTGAGCTTGATCTCGGAGACGCCCTTGGTCGCGCCCAACGCGGTGGTCGGAGCGCACCAGATCGAAACTGATCCGAGCACCAGCACCACCCACATGCGTCTGGCCCTTGATCGGGCGCAGGCTTTCAAGATCTTTGCGGTCCACGACGCCATCCCTGCCGCCTCCTGTCCGGACAGTAGAAATCAGCCTCGAGCGCGAAGCCGATCCGCTCCAGAGCGCGTCAGGGCACGCCGGCGGCACGAGGCCGATCGGGGCCGGATTCTCAGGCCAGCAGCGACCGGACCGCCTCGATCCCGTCCCAGACGTCCGCGAACCGGGTGCTGAGCGGCGAGAGCCCCAGCCGGATCACGTTCGGCTGACGAAAGTCCGGAATCACGCCACGCTCACGAAGGCCTGCGCAGAGCCGCTGCGCGTCAGCGTGCACGAGCGCCACATGGGCTCCGCGACGGGCGTCGTCACGGGGCGAGCCGATCCCGACGCCAAGCGAGGCGAGCCGATCGTCGGCGAGCGAGATCGCGTAGGAGGTGAGCGCGATCCCCTTCTCCCGGATCCGCTCGATGCCCGCCTCGGCGACCAGCTTGACGCCCTCGTCGACGCAGCTGAGCGCGATCGCGGGCGGCGTGCCTGACAGCAGTGAGACGGGACCCGCGGCGGCAACGTAGCCCTGCTCCATGTCGAACCGGTCCCGACGGCCGATCCAGCCCCAGATCGGCTGGCGCAACTCGCCCTGAAGATCCTCCCGGACATACATGAATGCGGGCGCTCCCGGGCCGGCGTTGAGGTACTTGTAGGTGCAGCCGACCGCGAGGTCGGTGCCGGCGGCGTCGAGCGCCAGCGGCACCGATCCGACGCTGTGGCTGAGATCCCAGAGCACGAGCGCGCCCGCGGCGTGCGCGAGCTCGTTGATCGACGCCATCTCGGCGATCTGCGCCGACAGGTAGGAGACGTGCGAGAAGGTCACGAGCGCCGTACGCGGCCCGACCAGCGTCGCAACCTCCGCCGGGGTCGGCCCACGATCACGCTCGCAGCGCAGCCAGACGATCTTCAACCCCCGCGCCTTCGCCAGCCCCTCGAGGACGTAGCGGTCGGTCGGGAAGTTGTCGAGGTCGGTGATGATCTCGTTGCGCTCACCGCGCAGATCGAGCGCCGCACAGCAGAGCTTGTAGAAGCAGACGGTCGTCGAGTCGGCAACGACGGTCTGTCCAGGTGCGGCGCCGAGCGCGGCGTCGGCGAGCCGGTCGCCGACCGTCACCGGCAGGTCCATCCAGCCCTCACCCCACCCCCGGATCAGCCGCCCGCCCCAGCCATACGAAACCTCATCGGTGACTCGTTGCAGAGTGGCCCGCGGCAGCCTGCCGAGCGAGTTGCCATCGAGGTAGACGAGGTCATCCTCGATCACGAACCGCTCACGGAACGGCGCCAGGCGATCGCCGGCGTCGAGTGCCAGCGCACCGGCTCGATCGAGCCCGGCCATCACCCGGTGCCCAGGTAGGCCCGCTTCAGCTCGTCGTGGCCGAGCAGCTCGGATGCGGGTCCGCTCAGCACGATCTCGCCGGTCGAGAGCACATAGCCACGGTCGGCGATCGACAGGGCCATGTTCGCGTTCTGCTCGACCATCAGGATCGCGACGCCCGCCTTGTGGACATCCTTGATGATCTCGAAGTTCTGCTGCACGAGCGCCGGCGAGAGCCCCATCGACGGCTCGTCCATCAGCAGCAGCCGCGGACGCGACATCAGTGCCCGGCCCATCGCGACCATCTGCTGCTCGCCGCCCGAGAGCGTTCCCGCGAGCTGCTTCTCTCGCTCCTTCAAACGCGGGAACAGCGTGTGCACGCGCTCCAGATCCTCGATCGAAGGTCGAGCCGTCCTGCAGCACGGCGCCGAGCTCGAGGTTCTCGAAGACCGTCATCTGCCCGAACAGCCGGCGGTTCTCAGGGACGATCGCCAGCCCACGGCCGATCCGCCTCGGCACCGGCCAGCCGGTCACGTCCTCGCCGTCGAACAGCACGCGCCCGGAGCGCGGCCGGACGATCCCGAGAATCGTCTTGAGCGTCGTCGACTTGCCCGAGGCGTTGCCGCCGAGCAGACAGACCATCTCGCCGGCATCGACCTGCAGCGACATCCCCTCGAGGATTCGCATCGACCCGTAGTAGGTCGTCACGTCTTCGAGCGCCAGCAGCACGCTCAGTCCTCCTCGGCGAGCGCGGCTGGGTCGCGCCCGAGGTACGCCTCGACGACGCCGGGATGGTTGGCGACGTGCTCGTAGCTGCCCTCGGCGATCTTGACGCCGTGATCGAGCGCGATCACGCGATCCGAGCACCCCGCGACGACATGCATGTCATGCTCGATCACCAGCACCGCGAGGCCGAGCTCGTCCCGCAGCCGGCTGATCAGCTCCGTCACCTCGTGGGTCTCGTTCGGATTCATCCCAGCCGCCGGCTCGTCGAGCAGCAGCAGCCGCGGACGGGTCGCGAGCGCGCGCGCGATCTCGAGCCGGCGCCGGTTCGCGTAGGAGAGGCTGTAGGCGGGTTGGTCCCAGCGGTAGCCCTGCAACCGCTGTCCGAAGAACGACAGGACCTGCTCGGAGAGCGCCTCGACCTCGCGCTCCTCACGCCTGGCTCGCGGCAGCCGCAGGATCGATTCCGGCGGGGTCGCCTTCGTGTGTCCGTAGGTCGCCGACTTGACGTTCTCCTTGACCGACATGTTCAGGAACAGCCGCAGCGACTGGAAGGTGCGGGCGATCCCAAGCCGGGTGATCCTGTACGGCGGCTTGCCGGCGATCGAGCTGCCCGCGAAGCGGACATCGCCGGCGGTCGGCGCGTAGACGCCCGTGATCACGTTGAAGACCGTCGACTTGCCGGCGCCGTTGGGGCCGATCACGCTGACGATCTCCTTGTCGTTCACGTACAGATCGAGCTCGGTGAGCGCCCTCAATCCCCCGAAGGTCAGCGACAGCTTGTCCAGCTCCAGCAGCGGCGCAGGGTCCGTGCTCATTGCGGCGATCGCTCCGAGCCCATCAGACCATCTCCACGCGTCGCGTCCCGAGCAGTCCCTGCGGCCGGGCGGCCATCGTCACGATCAGAACCGCCCCGATCAGGATCTGAGTGGTGATCGCCGGGTTGACGACCAGCCGTGACTCCCAGCAGCACGCCGCCACGTAGACCGTCGGGACGATCGCCAGCAGCCGCTGGGTGCCGTGCAGGCGAACGAGCCAGAGCACCATGCAGATCATCGCGACGAACAGGATGTTGCCGTAGGTCGCGGCGTTCGTGGGCACGATCACCCATGGCTTCACGACCGTGCCGATCCAGCCGCCGGATCCCGGCTGGCCGGCGACCGCAGAGGGCCAGATCGCGCCGACGATCGCGTGCAGCGCCAAGCCGAGCGCGACGATCCCGGCGATCACGGCGGCGCAGTTTCGCCACGGCCGGATCCGGACCAGCAGCGTCAGCAGGATCAGGCCGTAGAACAGGTAGCTGGCGTCGACCGGACTCGAGAGCATCTGCTCAGCGACGGTGACGACGATCCCGCCGAGGATCGCGCCGGCGATGCTGCCGGCACCGCCCAGCACCAGGCAGGCATAGATCAGGATCAGGATGTTCGAGTTGAAGTTCGTCGGGAACACCGTCGACTCCTGAGCGGCGAACAGCACGCCGGCGAGCGAGCCGACCATCGCGCCGAAGCTGAAGGCCATCACCTTCAGCTTGTTGACCGGGATCGTCATCGCCCCGGACGCGAGCGGATCGTCACGGATCGCGCGCCATGCGCGCCCGGTTCGGGAGGTGTCAAGCAGGTGCAGGGCCGCCGCCACGACCACCACCGCCCCCAGCGCCACGTAGTAGTAGCCGAGCGTGCTGTTGACGGAATGGCCGAAGTCATGCAGCGAATCGAGCCCGTAGAGGCCGTTGACCCCGCCGAGCACGTTCGGGTCGACGTTGGTCACGATGTCGACGAACGCCACGCCCACGAACAGCGTCACGATCGCCAGATAGTCACCCTCGAGGCGGAGCGCCACCAGTCCGATCACCAGGCCGAGCAACCCCGTGCCCGCCATCACGATCACGAAGATCGCGATCGCCGGGAGGTGCAGGCCGCCGGAACCGCCGCTGCCCAGCGCGCTCGAGGAGAAGATCGCGAAGCCGTAGGCGCCGCAGCCGAAGAACGCGATGTAGCCGAGATCGAGCAGGCCCGCCCAGCCGACGGCGATGTTCAACCCGAGCGCCAGCAGCGCGTAGAGCAGGCTGTTGAACGCGGTCTCCTGCAGGTTCCCGTTGGTCAGTAACTGGCCGACGAGCACGCCAAAGACGATCGCGGCACCCAACCGCGGCCACCAGCCGACGCGCGCCTCGGCCAACCGCAGCCGGCGGCGCCAGCCGGTCCCCATGTCGCGGCGATCGCCGGACTGCGAGACCCACTCGTCGACGCCGATCTTCGCCATCAGACCTTCTGGAGCGGCTTCGTTCCGAAGATCCCGGTCGGCCTGAACAGCATCACGACGATCAGGATCCCGAACACGATCACATCGGAGTACTCGGTCGAGATGTATGAGAGGCTGAACGACTCGCACAGGCCGATCAGGAGCCCGCCGAGCATCGCACCGGGGATGCTGCCGATGCCGCCGACGACGGCCGCCGTGAACGCCTTCAGCCCGGCGAGAAAACCGATCGTGTTCGAGATCTGGTTGAACGCCAGCCCCGACATGACGCCGGCGACACCGGCCATCGCCGAACCGATGAAGAACGTCAGCGCGATCGTTCGGTTGACGTCGATCCCGAGCATCTCTGCCGCCTCACGGTCCGAGGCGACTGCGCGCATCGACTTGCCGAGCGTCGTGCGCTTGACCAGGATCTGCAGTCCGATCATCATGATCGCGCTGACGGCGAAGATCGTCAGCTCGACCGCGTCGATCCTGACGCCGTCGATGCTGATGCCGGTGTTGAAGGAGATGAAGCTCGGCGTCTGGTAGCTGCGTGTGAAGCCGCCGAACAGCAGCAGGACCGCGTTCTCGAGCACGAACGAGACGCCGAGCGCCGTGATCAGCGGCGCGATCCGCGGCGCATCACGAAGTGGCCGGTAGGCGAAGCGCTCGATCGCCACCCCCAGCAATCCACAGCCGATCGCGGCGATCGCCATCATCAGCAAGACCAGCAGCGGCACCGGGATCGACAGCGCGGTCGGCCCGCCGAACCCCTGGATCACGAAGTAGCCGATGTAGGCACCGATCATGTAGACGTCGCCGTGGGCGAAGTTGAGCAGCTTCAGGATCCCGTAGACCATCGAGTAGCCGAGCGCGATCAGGGCATACAAACAGCCCGTGGTCAGGCCGTTGACGATGGTTTGGATTAGCTCCTGCAAGCGCGTATGCCGGTTAGGGCGGCCAACCGACACCGAGGCGCCACCCGCACAGTCGGCGGGTGGCGCCTCCAGCGTCTGCTAGCGATGGTGCAGCTTACTTCTACCCGCCGGACAGAACCGCGCCGGTCTGCGGGTTGATCTCCACGTACTTACCTGCGCTGTTGATGTGGAACATGTAGCCGTAGCTACCAGCGAGGTTGCCGGTCGACGTGAACGCGATCGGAATTCCGAGCGGGTTGTCCGACGGGCCGATGTGCGTCGTCTTGATCGCCGCCAGCACGTTCGAGCGGCTTGGCGTCTGACCCGCCTTGCAGACCGACGCGATCGCCTTCATGACGACGTCGGTCGCCTCGTACGTCGGCAGTCCGAACGCCCCGTACGGGCCGTACTTCGCGACGCCCGTGACGATCGACTTGTCGAGCTCACTGGTCGAGTTGGCGATGTCCGGGCCGAAGTTCGACACGTAGGTGTCGGGGATCTTGAACTGCGTCGGCGAGTCGGTGCCGTCGGTGCCGATCAGCGTCGTCGTCTTGCCCTGCTGCTTGGCGTCGAGCCCGAACTGCTGGGCGTTGGCGGCCGTCTGCCACGGCAGGATCGTGACCGTCTCGGCGGGGGTCAGCTGCGAGGTCACCAGCGACGACAGCGCGTTCGCGAGCGTCGCGCCCGTGTCGGTGCCGTTGTATGTCTGATGGTTGACCTTGATCCCGGCCTTCTGCAGGATCGGCGTCATCACCTTGACGAGGCCCTGCGAGTACGCCTCATCGTCGTCGATGATCAGGACGGCCTTCGGATGCAAGTGCGTGATCACGAAGTTCGCGTCCTGCGGGCCCTGGACGTCGTCGTCGGGGACCACGCGGAAGAACGTCGGATTCTTGCCGCTCGAGGCGAGCGCCGGCAGCGTCGCCGAGCCCGAGATGAACGCCATCCCGGCCTTGCCGAACAGCGGCCCGACTGCCTCTACCTCCTGGCTGCCGGCTGGACCGATCGCTGCGACCGCACTGGAGGCGGTGATCGCCTGCGTCTTGGTCACTGCGATCGACGGCGTCAGCTGCGTGTCGTCCTGCGACAGCGTCACGTCGGTGTGATTGGCGGCGTTGTCATTCGCGACCGCCAGCTGCGCGAAGTGCAGCTGCTCGAGTCCGAGCTGTGCGACGGGACCGGTGAACGGACCCTCGATCGCGATCGACGTGACGCACTTGTTGGTGGTCGCCGCCGCCGTCGTGCTGCTGCTCGCGGAACTGCTCGAGCTGCTCGAGCCGCAGCCGGCGACGCCGAATGCGCCTGCCACGATCGCGGCGATTATTACGGGTACCTTCATCAGCGAGACTCCTCCTGTTGGGATACGGATGTGCTGGATTGGGGGTCAAGTGGGGGCGCGGTCACGTACGCGGGCGTGCCGTCGGGGTAGTAGGCGGCGGCGGGCGAGCCGGCCGGCCTGAACACGGCCGCGAGGCGCATCTCGCCGGGGCCGCTGTTCTCAAGCGTGTGCAGCGAGCGCGCCGGCAGCTGGATGCAGGAGCCGGCTTCGATCGGCGTGCTCGCGCCGCCGGCGTGCAGCACGCCCTCACCGTTGAGCACGTAGATCACCTCGTCGTAGGTGTGGAAGTGCACGGGCGCGCGGCCCGGGGGGATGTAGCCGACGAAATGAGTCGCCGAGCGCAGCCCGCACGAGGGGTCGGCGACGATCCTGAATTGACGCTCACCGGTCGCAGCCTGCGCCTCCTGCTCGGCCAATGCTCGAACCACGACCCGCTCTGCGTCCCCGGCGCCGGGGGCGGCCGCGTCCGGATCCGGGATCCGGACCGCGATCAGCCGCAGCGGATCGCCGGGCTCGCCACGGAGCTCGTAATCGTCTCCCGGCGCGAGGTACGCGCCGGTCTCAGGCGCGAGCGCATGCGCGACCCCATCGAGCACGAGCGAGCCGCGGCCGGAGAGCACGAACAGGACCTCCTCGTCGGAACCGGTCGCGCGCGGCTGCGAGCCGCCGGGCGCACATTCGAGCACGGTCTGCTCGAGCGCCTCGAAGTCGGTGCCCGGACCGAGCGTTGCCCGTTGCGCGACCGCGTTGGCGGTGCCCTCGGCGGACGCCTGGACCGGCTGGCGCCATGCGCTCACTACCTGTGGTTTGGTCACGGCCATCGGGTCTCGTCGTCTCGGCGTGTCTCAGCTGCCCGCGAGCGTCGCGGTCACGGTGATCGTGGTCCCCGCCAGTGCGCGTGAGATCGGGCAGCTCTTGGCCTTGTTCGCGAGCTCGACAAAGGTCGCCTCGTCGATCCCGGGGACCTCGCCGGTCGTGGCCAGCTCGATCAGCGTGATCTCGAAGCCGCTCTCCACCTGCTCGAGCAGCACCTTCGCGGTCGTGCGGAGCTCATCGGGCGGGTGACCGTGCTCGGTCAGGAGGTTCGAGAGCGACATCGTGAAGCAGCCGGCCTCCGCGGCGCCGATCAACTCCTCCGGATTGGTCGTTCGCTCACCGTCCGCGACCCGCCCGCGCAGGTTGTAGACGCCGTCGAAGGCGCCGCTGCCCAGCGCGATTCGCCCAGCGCCCTCCCCATCTGTGCCCTGCCAACTCGCCTGCGCGGTACGCGTGACCCGAAAGCCCAAAGATCCCTCCCCCAGAGTTTCCCCCCGCACGAATCAGCAGACGCAAACCGGCTGAACGGCGTGGACTTGTTCTTGTAGGCTGATCAAAGCACCCACGACCGTGCGGGCGCAAGCGCTGTCTGCTTGGAATTGTGTTAACGCTTGTGTGGCCCGCCGCGATCCACACTCCGCGATATATCTCCTTCGGAAGGAGCTGCCGATGGCCGAAGTGCTGAACGAGACGCTCGATTCGAGCGCTGTCCGAGCGCGATTCTCCTCGCTCGCTTCTGGTTTCGCGTTCCTGGACGCACCCGGTGGATCGCAGGTTCCCGACGAGGTCGGCGACGCGATCGCGCGGGCGCTGCGGGAGGCGAGTGCGAACATGGGCGCGGTCTATCAGACCAGCCTGCGGGTCAAGGAGATCGTCGAGCAGGCCGAGCTGCGCGCGGCCGGATTCCTGGGCTGCGAGCCGCACGAGGTGATCTTCGGACCGAACATGACGTCGCTGGACTTCACGCTCTCGCGGACCGCGGGCCGTCAGTTCGCCCCTGGCGACGAGATCCTGGTCTCATCATTGGACCATGACGGAGGCGTCGCACCGTGGCTCGAGCTGGCGCACGACCGCGACCTGGTGGTTCGCCACATCGAGCTGCGCGACGACACCACGCTCGACCTGGAGGATCTGGAGCGCAAGCTGTCACCCCGCACGCGCGTGGTCGCGTTCGCGTGGGCGTCGAACGCGGTCGGAACGGTCACCGACGCGGCGAAGGTGACGGCGCTGGCGCACTCGGTCGGCGCGCTGGCCTGGATCGACGCGGTTCACTATGCCGCGCATGAGCCGATCGACGTGCGTGCGATCGACGCCGACGTGCTGATCTGCTCGCCGTACAAGTACTGCGGTCCGCACCTCGGCCTCGCCTACGGCCGCGCCTCGCTGCTTGAGTCCTGGCGCCCCTACAAGGCCCGTCCGGCTCCGACCGACCCGCTCGGGCGCAGGTTCGAGACCGGCACCCTCCCCTACGAGCTGCTCGCCGGTTTCAACGCGACGATCGATTACCTGAAATCGATCGGCGGCTTCGACACGATCGTGCCCTACGAGCGCGCGCTCGGCGAGCACTTCCTCGCCTCGATCCCGGAATCCGTGAGGGTCTACGGACTGCCGGGGATGCAGGGGCGCGTGCCGACCTTCCTGATCAACGTCGAAGGTGTCCCGGCCGCCGAGGTGGTGACACACCTGGCAGCACTCGACATCGGCGTCTGGGCGCACGACTCCTGGTACTCGCTCAACCTCTACAAGCGGCTCGGCTATGAGGACCAGGCGATCCGGGTCGGCTTCATCCACTACAACACGATCGATGAGGTGGACCGGTTCGTCAGCGGCCTCGAGTCGGCCCGGGGCGGCTGACCAGGCCTGAAACGGTCAGCTGTCGACGTCGGCGCCGCCCGCTTTGGGCTGGGCGGCGCCGAAGGTCTCGGCCAGCGTCGCGAGGTTGATGTTGCCGCCAGAGACGATGCAGACGATCTTGCCGGTCCCCGCCTCGCCCGCCAGCGCCGCCGCCGTCGCGAGCGCCCCGGCCCCCTCGGCGATCACACGCACCCGCTCGGCGATCGTGCGCACCGCCGACGCGGTCGCTTCGATCGAAACCGTGGTCGCGGCGTCGACCAGCGGCGCGATGCGGGGCCACATCGCGTCGAGGACCCGGCGGCTACCGGCGCCGTCGACGAACGAGGGCTGGTAGTCGACGTCGACTGGATGTCCGGCTGCGAACGCGGCTGCGAAGGCGGCCCCCGTCGCCGGCTCGGCGGTGTAGATCTTGACCTCGGGTGCGAGCGCCCTGATCGCGCTGGCGATCCCGGTCGCCAGCCCGCCGCCCCCGTAGGGGATCACGACCGCGTCCAGATCAGGCAGATCCTCAAGGATCTCCAAGCCGATCGTGCCGTTGCCGGCGATCACCCCCTCGTCGTCGACCGGGTGGATCAACAGCCCCTCGACGCCCTCGACGCGGCTCGTCACGATCGCGTTCCACCACTCGTCATAGGGGAGCTTCAGCACACGCCCGCCAAGCCGTTCGATCGCCGCGAGCTTGGCCGCGGGCGCGTGCTCGGGGACGGCGATCGTCGCCGTCAGCCCAAGCTCCCGCGCCGCCCAGGCGACCCCCTGTGCCATGTTGCCGGCGCTGACCGTGACGAGCCCGTGTTTGAGCTGATCGGGCGTCGCCCTGCGGACCGCGTTGGTGGCGCCGCGAATCTTGAACGAGTTGATCGGCTGCAGGTTCTCCAGCTTCAGGTGGATCTCGGTCCCCGCCGGCCCCTCGACCCACAGCCGGACCAGCGGCGTGCGCACGGCTGCGCCCGCGATCCGCCCTCGCGCCGCCTCGATCTCGGCCAGCGCGATCACAGCTCGACCTCGGTCCCGAGCCCGAGTCGCTGCGCCTCCGAGACCGCGTACTGAGCCGCCGCAAGGTCCTCGACGGCGATCCCGAGCGAACGGAACAGCGTCAGTTCGGTGTCGTTCAGACGGCCCGGCCTCAGCCCGGCGAGCACCTCGCCGAGCTCGGCCCGGACGTGGTTCTCGCCGTCGATCGCCCCCTGCTCGAGCGCCAGACGGAACTCGCCCGCCTCGTTTGCCAGCGACTCCCGGCTGTCGCAGAACAGCGCGCTCGCGGCCACGGTGTCGACGTCGATCTCGTATGCGCTGGGCATGCTCGCCCCGATCGCGTTGACGTGCGCGCCTGGGTCAAGCCACTCACGCTTGAGGACCGGAGTGCGCGAACTGGTCGCCGTGACGACCACATCGGCGCCGCGGATCGCGCTCTCGGCGCTCTGTGCAGCGCTGATCCGCGGCGCCGGCGCACCGTCCGCCGCGCCCGATCCGACTGCGGGCGGCGCCGCCGCCTCCTCCGCGAGCGCGCGCGAATGAGCCTCCGTCGGCGAGAAGATCCTGATCTCCTCGAACGGCCTCGTCGATGCGAGCGCCTCGATGTGAGCACGGGCCTGGAAGCCGGCGCCGATGATCGTCAGGACCTTCGCGTCCTCGCGCGCGAGCGTTCGGGTGGCGACGGCCGTGACGGCCGCGGTCCGGATCGCGGTGACCGACGACCCCTCGAGGATCGCCGTCGGTATCCCGGTCTCGCCCTCGAACAGCGTCACCGTGCCCTGATGGGAGTCCAGTCCGCGAGCCGGGTTCCCGGGCATCACCGACACGGCCTTCAGCCCGAACGCCTCCGCCCGATGCTCGCCGGCTGCGCGCCAACCCGGCATCAGCCCGAAGAACCCGGCGGCGCCGGGCGGCGCCATCACCGATCGCAGCGGCATGTACGCCTCGCCTCGGGCGCGTGCCGCGAGCACGTCGGCCATCACTTCGATACAGGCCCCAGAAGCGAGGCAGGCGACGACATCGTCGTGGCTCAGGATCAGAACGCGCATCAGGCCGGCAGCTCCTTGATTGGGGTCAACGCGAGCATCAGGTGAACAGCTCCTGCAGCCGGGCGCGCTCGGGCGCACTTAGCGGTATGCGGAGCGCCTCACGGATCGGCTCAAGGTGTGCAGGCCGGCCGGGCCCGATCACGATCTGCGAAACACGTTGGTCGTCAAGCAGCCACGCGAGCGCGAGGCCGGCCATCGAAGTGCCGCGCTGCGCCGCCAGCCGCTCGAATCGCTCGAGCGAGCCGAACACGGCGTCGGCGACCAGCTCCGTGTACGGCTCGGGACGCTGCGTCATCCGCGAGCCCGCCGGGAACGGCTCGCCACGTCGGTACTTGCCGGTCAGCCAGCCGCCGGCCAGCGGGCTGAAAGCCATGAACGCGACGCCGGTGCGGTCGCACAGCTCGAGTACGCCGGTCCCACCGTCACGGTCGAGCAGCGAGTACGAGTTCTGGATCGCAACCGGCGTCCCGGCTTGCAGCGCCGCCCCGAGCTGCTCGGCATTGAAGTTGCTGACACCGTAGGCGCCGATCCGGTCCGAGCGGACATGCTCGCCGAATGCCTCGAACGTGTCGGCGAGCGGTGTCTCAGGGTCGAAATCGTGCGCGAGGTACAGATCGATCCGATCCACCCCGAGCCGCGCCAGGCTCGACTCCAGCTGCCGCGCGATCCGGGCGGGTTTGAGGCCATGGTCGGCCCCCTCGTCCATCGGGTTGAAGGTCTTGCTCGTCAGCGTCGGCCGGATCCCGCGTGAGCGCATCCATCTGCCGATCGCCTGCTCGCTACGCCCGCCCCCGTATGCGTCGGCGGTATCGAAGTGGGTGATCCCAAGCTCCCAGGCGGCGTCCATCAGCTCGAACGCCTGATCCTCGGAGAGGCCGGCGCCGAAGAACGCCGGCGAGGAGCCGACGCCGCCGAAGTTGCCGCAGCCGAGAGCGACGCGGGGGAGCACAACGCCCGAATCGCCGAGCGCTCGTCGCTGGAGCACAAGTGGATCGTTTGCAGACGCCGGCATGCTCGACATTTGATCAGACTGCGGGGGTGGGCGCTGGTGATGTAGGCGGGTGCGGGCGGGTGCGAGGCGGGTGCGGGTCGAAAAACGGCCACATATCGGTCATTCCCCGCCCCGCACCCGGTCGTGGACGATTCCCGCAAGTGGCGATTGCGATGTTTTGACCTTGGTGTCACAGAGTTGGCACGAATGCGTCTGGATCCGTAACCCGATTGAGCGGATGCTTTGCGGCATGGCTCCAATCGATCGCAAGCAGAGGGCAGAGCGCAGGATGCTGGCACTGCTCGACAGTGCCGGGCTGCCCGAACCCGACGAGATCCAGTACGGGCACGAATGCATCCGTTTGTTGTGGCACGACCGCAAGGTCGCGGTAGTCGTCGATGTCAGCGACCTCAATCAGGCCGATGACGACGAGGGCTACATCCCCGAGGGCATCGCGGCATAGGGGCCGGATGCCCTCACCGCGATTGATCCGGTCGCCAGGCCGCCGACAAGGCGGCACATCGCCACACACACGCAGGCCGGCGGGGTCTCCTCCCCCGCCGGCCTGCGCTCAGTCGGGTCGGCACGGCGAGCGGAGCGCCCGCCGCGGCGCGCGACCCTCCAGGCCGCAGCGCACGGCCCTCGCGGCGGCGACTCACGAGAAACTCTTGAGGAACGTCCGCTGCGCACTGTGCCCGATCGTCAGCTGCCGGTCGGCGATCCCAATCTCCTCGACGAGGCCGTGACGCACCTTGAGGACGCCGGTGGAGGCGCCATTCGGCGCCAGGTACCAGGTGTTGAGACCGATCTGGAATCGGGCGCTGAGCTTCAGCAGCCGGCCTGCGGCGGTGACGGTCGCGCCGGGACGGACGCCTTGAATGTCGTAGTAACCGCTGGAGGTCGAAGCCCAGACGACCCGGTCAGCGAGCTGCCTGCGATCGCTGCGGGGAAGCGTGTCAAGCAGCGCCGGCGACGCGTAGCCGACCCTGACGCCGATCGGGGTCAGGCAGAAGAAGTCCTCGTAGTGCTTGCCGCGGTCGGTGCTGTGCGTGTAGGAATGGCGCGCCTGCTCACGGGTCATGCCGAGTCGAGCCAGGCCGAGGGTCTGCCCGCTCAGCGTTCCTGTCGCCGCCGGACAACCGCGCACTCGCGGCACCGGGACGGTGACGCCTCTGCTGATCGCGGTCGCTCCCTGCCCCGCGGCGTTGAACGCGGTCACCGCACACGTCAGCGTGAGCTGCTCATCGGAGGACTGGACCGTGTAGGTGGCGCCCGTGGCACCCTCGATCGGAGTGCGGTCACGACTCCACTGGTAGGCGAAGCGGGTCGGGCCGTTGGACCAGGTCCCGGTTGAGCACCTCAGCACGCTGTGGGCTCGGGCGGTGCCCGAGATCACGGGCTGGGTCTTGTCCACCGGTGCTTCGCTCGCGGGTGGCGGACCCGTGCCCCCCGGTCCGCCGCCGGCGCCCTTGATCTCGGCGAGCGGGACCAGATACTCGTAGCCGTTGCCGAGTCCGCCAAACGGTCCGATGAAGAAGCCGGCGCCGGTACAGGTCGAACTCGACACGCACGAGACCCCCAGGAACGCGCTGTCGATCGCCGCCGGAGGATCGGCGCTGGTATCCGTCGACCATGCGGAGCCATTCCACTCCTCGGCGAGCAGGCTGGTGGTGCCGGCGCCGTTGTCGGAGGATCCGACCGCCGTGCAGCTCCCGCCTGCCGGGCACGACACCCCGGCGAGCATGCTGACGGTGGCGCCGCTCGGGTTCTGAGTGCTCTGGATCGTCCAGCTGGTGCCGTTCCAGGTCTCGGCGAGCGTCAAGATCGTGCCGCCGCCGTTGGCGTAGGACCCGACCGCTGTGCACGCGGTGGCCGAGCTGCACGACACCGCTCCGAGCTCGCTGCTAGCCGCCCCGGCCGGGTTCGGGCTCGTCTCGATCGTCCAGCTGGTGCCGTTCCAGCTCTCGGCCAGCGTCGTGAAGCTCGTGCCTCCGTCGGTCGATGACATGCCGACGGCGGTGCACGCGGTGGGCGAGCTGCACGAGACGCCGTTCAGGATGCTGTTGGTCGCACCGGCAGGGTTGACCGGCGCCTGCATCGTCCAGTTGCTGCCGTTCCAGCTCTCCGCCAGCGTGTCAGTGGCGCCGCCGCTATCGACGTAGGAGCCAACGGCGATGCAAACCGCCCCGCTGCAAGAAACCCCGCCGGACTGGCCGTATGGGACCCCGATCTGGTCGTAGTTGAAGTAATTGAGTGGGAGACAACCGAATGAGCTGCACGACTCGCCGCCGAGCTCGCTGCTTCTCGCCCCGGCGGGGTTGACCGGGAGCTGGATCGTCCAGCCGGCGCTGTTCCAGGTCTCGGCGAGCGTGTCCGTCGTGCCGCCGCTGTCCACGTAAGACCCGACCGCCACACACACAGCCGACGAGGTGCAGGACGTCCCTCCGAGCTCGCTGCTCTGCGCACCGTCGGGGAACGGCGGATCCTGCAGCGACCAGCCGGCGCCGTTCCAATCTGCAGCCAGGGCCGAGTTGTCGATGCTGTTGAAGACGCTGGCGTTTCCCACCGCCACGCACGCGCTCGCCGAGGTGCACGAGAGAGCGTCGAGCAGGCTGGTATACGCCCCAGGGGGGTTCGGTGGAGACTCGAGCGTCCAGGTGCTTGCGCTCGATGCGTAGGCGAGCGTCTCGAGGTCGCCGATTCCGCCCGGGCCCTGCTCCTGGTTGGAGTAGAGCCCGACTGCATCGCAGACCGTGGTGTTACAGGAGACTCCGGCGAGGCTGCCTGTCTGCGCGCCGCTGGGGCCTGGTGTCGTCTGCAGCGTCCAGGTGCTCCCGCTCAGCGTCTGCGCCATCTGCAGGTGTTGCTCAAGGCCCCCGCCGCTGGGCCCGTAGTCCCCGACGGCGCTGCAGGCGCTGCCCGAGGTGCACGACACTCCGACCAGCTCCCCGCCGCTCGAGCCGGCGGGGTCGTCGGTCGTCTGGAGCGTCCAGCTGGTGCCGCTGAGGTGCTCGGCCAGCGATCCGCTGACGCCAGAGGTGAGATCGGAGAAGGCCCCGACCGCGGTGCACGTGGTCGCCGCGGTACACGACACCGCGTCGAGGCTGCTCGTAACGCTGTCGCCGGAGTCGGGATTCGGAGTCGTCTGCACGGTCCAGGTGATTCCGTTCCAGACCTCGGCCAAGGTCACCTCGGTGCTGATGCTCGGATCGTCGAGTCCGACGGCGATGCACGCACTCGATGCCGTACAAGACACCCCCTGAAGCTCGCTGAGGACCGCACCCGACGGGTTCTGCGTGACCTGGACCGTCCAGTTTGTGCCATCCCAGGCCTCCGCGAACGACAGCGTCGTGCCGGTCCCGTCGATGTATGACCCGACCGCCGTACAGGCGGAACTCGACGTGCACGACACCGCCGCAAGCGAGCTGCTGGTCGCCCCCGACGGCGTCGGCGTCGTCTGGATCGTCCAGCTCGTGCCGTTCCACGCCTCCGCCAGCGTCACCGTCGTGCCCGAGCTGTTCACGTAGCTCCCGACCGCGGTGCAGACCCCGGCCGCCGGGCACGACACCCCGGCGAGCTCGCTGCTCGTCGCGCCGGATGGGTTCGGCGTCGTCTGCAGCGTCCACGCGGTGCCGTTCCAGCTCTCGGCCAGCGTTGCGAAGTCATCGACGCTGTCGCCGTAGGTGCCGACCGCAATACACGATGTCTGCGTGTGACAGGAGATCGAGGCCAGCTCACCGTTGGGCTGCTGAGGCGCCGGAACCGCCTGCTGCGTCCAATCGACCGCATGCGCCGGCGGGGCGATGACCAGCAGCAACATCGCCACCAAGCCGAGTGCAAACCAATGCCGCGTCGCTTGCGTCACTTCGATCGTCCTGCGTTCTTCGACGCAGCCTAATGACCCGAGAAATGCGGGTCAACCTACGATCGGAACGGTCAGTAGGGCAGGCTCGGGAAGCCGGGACCGAGTTGCTGATTTGCGTTCTGGGATAGCTCGAGCGCGAACCTGAGGTCGAACACCCCAGCCGGCGCCGCCCCCGGATAGCAGTCACTGTTGTGGCTGCGTCCCGGCACGCCGCTCCACAGGAATGCGTCGAGGATCTCGCCAGGCCAGTGTCCGTCGAACACGTGGCCGTCAAAGGTCGGCTCAGTGTTAGCGGTTGGCTGGCGCCCGAGGCCACGACCGGCCGGGTTGCAGAGGTACTCCGCCCCATGCTTGCCCTTGCCCGTCAGCCGCAGCGGACCCTTGCCGTTCTGCGCGGTGTTGATCACCTGGAAGGCTTCGTAGCGCCGGCCGGTCTGAGCGAAGATCAGCTTCTCGAGCAGTTTGGAGACCTGCTCACCGAAGCCGATCTCCGAGCTCGACCAGTTGAAGTGCGTGCCATTTGTCCAGAAGCCGCGCATCAGCGCGCATTTGTTGACCGATTTGCCGTGGACCCTGATCACGCAGATGTGGTCGAGCAGATTCGCGACGTGCTGTGGCGACCCCTCATCGGTGGATCCGGCCTCCTGGTAGACGACCGTGTGAGGCAGCGTCGACATCTCCACGATCTCGTATCGGAGATCCTTCTCAAAAAGCCTGAGCGTGGCACCCGTCATACACCCGGAAGCACCGACAGAGTCGATCTCAAGCAGGAAGACCGCCCGCCGACTGCCCGTCGCGGCCGCCATCTCGGTGATCTGACGCTTGAACGTCGTCTGGTTGGCGAGCAGTTCGCTGTAGGTGGGACAGAACACGCCGTGCGGGTAGACGAAAAACGTGCTCAGCACCGGCACCGTGTCCGGCGTTGGGTCCGCGAGCATGTTCTGGCACATGATCTTCAGCGTCTGCGCGTAGATCGCACCGGGTCCTCCGCCCATCGAGAACTCGCTGAGGTTGTTGGTCTCCTCCTGATCGCCGATCTTCTCCAGCAGCCTGACCTTCCCGGCCAGTGCCGGGCTGCCGATCAGGTGCGAGAGCGACCCTGAGCTGAGGCTCAGTACGAACGTCGCCCACGACTCGGTGTCGGGGTATACCGTCGTGTCGCCGATCAGCTGCTCGATCGCCTTTGCCACCGTCCCGTGAGCGGGGCCGTCGATAAAGAAGTGGGCGCCATGCAGCGGATCGAACCCCGGGGCGATCGGGAGCTCCAGCGGATTGCCGGCGACGCGCGGTGTGGAGAGCTCCGGGTTCGCGCACGACGAGGCAATCGCAGCGCCGCGATTCGAAGCGAGACTGCCCGCGGACGCCAAACTGCCGGCAGACGCCCAGACCGTGCCAACCGATGCGGTGATCGCGATGACGCAAGCGGCGGCCACCAAGCGCATCAGACGAGCCCCTCGACCGTCACAATCTCAGCCTGCGTTGGCGCGCTCGAGCCAGCGCCTCAGCGCGTCGCGCCCGACCATCGTCACCTCGCCGCTCGGGGCGATCCAGTCACGGGCGCGCAATTCGCTGACCAGACCTACCGGCTGGCTCGGACTCGGGCCGTCTCCGACGGGAATCAACTCATCGGTTCCCGGGTCGACCTTCCAGCGACCGGAGTCGAGCGCGCTCAGCGCAAGGCCCTGCTGGTCGTTGGGCAGGTCAAGCGGGTGCGGACCCGGGGTCCGGGAGCCGCCCTGCGCTGATCCGTGGTCCTCTGCTGCCGCCGGAGGCGACCACTCGGCACCTGAGGAGCCGATCTGGTCGCTCAGCCACTGCCCGGCCAGATCGGCGAACTCCCTGACGCGGTCCCCGCTGATTCCGATCCGATCGGCGATTTCATCCAGATCGAGCTGCTCGACCGCGCGCTCGAGCGAGTGGCTGATCTCCTCGGCGATCGCGCGGAGCCGTTCCTCGAAGCTGTCGTCATCGGGTGCGCTCATAACTAGATCATCCCACCACTGGCCAACAGTGACCGCCGCACGCCCCCGACCAGGCAACCCACCGCGACGGATCCCGCACTGTCAATGGCCGGCAGCCTCACGGTAGCGCCACACGGCCAGGGGCGCGAACACGGCGATGATCACCAGCGACCAGAGCACCGCTTCCCAGATGCTGTTATGGGCCGGCGCGCCGATCCAGAGGGCACGCAACGCGTCGACGACGATCGTGAATGGATTGACCTTCGCGAATGCCTGAAGGACGGGGGGAAGCGTCTGCACCGGCACGAACGCGGAGGACACGAACGTGAGCGGGAAGATCGCGATGAAGCCGATCGAGTTGGCCGATTCCGCCGAGGGGGCGACCAGGCCGACGAGCGCGAAGACCCATGAGAAGCCGTAGCCGAACAGCAGCAGCAGGACGACGCCGGCCAGGACCTCGGCGACACTCGCATCGAAGGAGAACCCGATGATCACGCCGGTGATCAGCAGCACGGTCATCGAAAGCGTGTTCGTGACGACGTCGGACAGCGTCCGGCCGGCGAGCACCGCGGCGCGCGCCATCGGCAGCGAACGGAAGCGGTCGATCAGCCCTTTGTGGACATCGTCGTTGAGTCCGAGCGCCGTGACGAAGCCGCCGAACGCGATGTTCTGGACGATGATGCCCGGGATCAGATAGTCGACATACGTGTAGCCCGGCGTGCTGATCGCGCCGCCGAACACGTACCGGAACAACAGCACGAACATGATCGGCTGCACCGTGAAGGCGAGCAGCAGATCAGGTGCGCGCGGCAGGCGGACGAGGTTCCGCTCGGCGAGAATCAGTGTGTCGGTGACCACGCGCGGCATCGGATCAGTGCTCCTTTCGATCCGTGGCGCCGGCGCCGTCGCCGGCGCCGTCCGCGGCTGCATCCTCGGCGGCGTGCCCGGTCAGTGTCAGGAACACGTCGTCGAGTGTCGGGCGACGCAGCGCGAGGTCATCGACGCCGACGCCCGCGTCGCTCAGACGACGCACCGCCTCGACGATCGCGCCGCTGCGCTCACGCAGGCTGACGCGAATATGACCCTCCTCAACCGTGGGCGCACCGTCGGTCATCGGCGCCAACGCGGTCACGGCGGCGTCCTGGTCGGCACCTTCGTCGAGCTGCACCTCAAGGCGCGCGCCGCCGACCCGATCCTTCAGCTGATCGGATGTCCCCTGGGCGATCAGGCGACCGTGGTCGATCACCGCGATCGTGTCCGCGAGGCGATCGGCCTCGTCCAGGTACTGCGTTGTCAGCAGAACGGTCGTGCCCTCTGACACCAGGCTCTCGATCACGTCCCAGAGGCTCAGCCGGCTGCGCGGATCGAGGCCGGTGGTCGGCTCATCGAGGAACAGCACCGGCGGTTTGGCGACGAGCGCCGCGGCGAGGTCAAGCCGGCGGCGCATGCCACCTGAATACGTCTTCGTCGGGCGTCCCGCCGCGTCGGTCAGATCGAAACGCTCGAGCAGTTCATTGCCGCGCGCACGCGCGACCGAGCGGGAGGCTCCATACAGGCGGCCGACCATCGTCAGGTTCTCAAGACCGGTGAGGTTCTCGTCGACCGCGGCGTACTGGCCGGCAAGTCCGATCTTCGCCCGCAGGGCGGCGGCATCGTGCACGACGTCGAAACCGACCACGGTGGCGGTGCCCGCGTCAGGCTTCAGCAAGGTCGTCAGGACGCGAACCATCGTCGTCTTACCGGCGCCGTTGGGACCCAGCAGCCCGAGCACGGTGCCACGTTCGACATCCAGATCGACACCGGCGAGGGCGCGCACATCGCCGAACGACTTCTCGATCGCGCGCACCGTGATCGCGGCAGTGCCGTCCGTGCCTGCGGCGCCGGCGATCGGCAGCGAGCGCCCTTCGGAGTTGGTGGCTCCCGGAGCAGGCGAAGCGTGGCGGTGGGCGGACTGTGGCATCGTCAGGACGGTACGAGATCACCTACCATCGCGGTTGGTAATCGAAACTCGAGGATCGCGGGCCGGCGCTCGGAGCATTGACGCGAGCCCGCACCGATCCTCGCAGATCTCCGATGCAGCAGACCGAGTCCACAGAACATAGACCCCATCTGCGCGCCACGCTGATCCTCGCGTGCCTGGCGCAATTCATGGTGATCCTCGACGTCTCGGTCGTCAACGTCGCGCTGCCTGACATCCGCCGCGCCCTGGGATTCACGGAGGTCGACCTGCAGTGGGTCGTCAACGCCTACACGGTCACGTTCGCGGGCTTCCTGCTGCTCGGCGGTCGCGCCGCCGACCTGCTCGGCCGGCGCCGCGTGTTCGTCACCGGCCTGACGATGTTCGCGCTGACATCGCTCGTCGGCGGGATGTCGAACAGCCAGACGGTCCTGATCGTCGCGCGCGCCGCGCAGGGCCTCGCCGCGGCCGTGATCGCGCCGGCATCGCTGTCGGTGATCACGACCACGTTCACGAAGCCGGCCGAGCGCAACCGCGCCGTCGGCATCTGGGGCGCGATGGGCGGTGCCGGCGGTGCCGCCGGCGTCCTGCTCGGCGGCGTGCTCACCGATCTGCTCAGCTGGCGCTGGATCCTGTTCATCAACGTCCCGATCGGCCTCACGACCGCGTTCCTCGCCCAGCGACTGATCGCCGAGGGGCGCAATCCCAACGCCACCCGCAACTTCGATTTCGCCGGCGCAGTCAGTGCGACGCTCGGCCTGTCGCTGGTCGTGCTCGGGATCGTCCGCACCGACGTGACCGGCTGGGGGTCGGTGCCGACGCTGGCGCTGATCGCCTCCGGCATCGTCCTGCTGCTCGCGTTCCTGCTGATCGAGGGCCGGTTCGCCAAGGCCCCGCTGATGCCTCTGCGGATCTTCCGCGCCCGCAGCCTGAGCGCCGCAAACGCGATCCTGCTGCTGGTCGGAGGGGCCACGTTCGGCATGTGGTTCTTCTTCTCGCTGTACCTGCAGGATGTGCTCGGCTTCTCGCCACTGAAGGCCGGCGTCACATTCCTGCCGATGACGCTCGCGATCGTGGTCGGCTCGATGGTCGCTTCACGGATCACGATCCGGGTCGGCCCCAAGCGCCTGCTGATCGCGGGGATGCTCTGCCTGTCTGCAGGCCTGCTGTTGTTCTCCCGGCTCACGACGAGCGGCGGCTATGTCGACGAGATGCTGGCGCCCGGGCTGCTGACCGCGTTCGGCATGTCGTTCGCGTTCATCCCCGCGACGATCTGCGCCACCTCCGGCGTCCCCCGGCACGAGGCCGGACTGGCCTCGGCGGTCCTCAACACCGCACGGCTGTTCGGCGGCGCGCTCGGCCTCGCGATCCTGGCGGCGATCGCCACGTCCCACACCGACGCGGCGCTGCACCACCCGAGCGCCGGCGTCCACACGTACGACCAGGCGCTCCTCAGTGGCTTCCAGGTCGCGTTCGTGGTGGCCGCGGGGTTCGCATTCCTCGGCGCGTTGATCGCCGCATTCGGAATGCCCAGCTTGGCCAGCCGCGTACCGGCTCAGCAACCACAGGTGCAGCCCGCCGTCGATCTGTAGCCTGAACCTGCGAGCACGGAACGCTCCTTGATGGTGAACTGTGCATGCGATGAGGAGAGCCGACAGCGTCAAGGACCTCTCAATCGTCCTCGCCGGGGGCGAGGGTAAGCGACTCTCGCCGCTGACGCTCGACCGCGCGAAGCCGGCCGTGCCATTCGGTGGCAACTACCGCCTGATCGACTTCGCGCTGTCCAACCTGGTCAACGCCGGCTACCGCCGGATCGTCGTGCTCACTCAATACAAGAGCCACTCGCTTGACCGGCACATCTCCACCACCTGGCGCCTCTCGCCGCTGCTCGGCAACTATGTGGCGACGGTCCCGGCGCAGATGCGACGTGGCCCCTACTGGTTTCAGGGCTCAGCGGACGCCATCTACCAGAACCTCAACCTGCTGCGCGACGAGCGACCGGCGATCGTGCTCGTGTTCGGCGCCGATCACATCTACCGGATGGACCCGGAGCAGATGGTGCGCCAGCACCTCGAGTCCGGTGCGTCGGTGACGGTCGCCGCGCTGCGCGTGCCAATCGACCAGGCCCACCAGTTCGGCGTGATCGAAACCGCCGCCGACGGGCACACGATCTCGGCCTTTCGTGAAAAGCCGACCGACGCCCCCGGCCTCGCGGATGCGCCGGATCAGGTGTACGCGTCGATGGGCAACTACGTGTTCTCGGCCAGTGCGCTGGTCGACGCCGTGACCGTCGACTCCGCCACCGAGGCTTCTGCGCACGACATCGGCGGCGACCTGATTCCGCTGCTGGTGGGCGCAGGATCGGCTCACGTCTATGACTTCACGAACAACGAGGTTCCGGGGGTCACCGATGTGGATCGTGGCTACTGGCGTGATGTCGGCACGCTCGACGCCTTCTACGAAGCCAACATGGACCTGATCTCGATCACCCCGGAGTTCAACCTGTACAACCTCGAGTGGCCGATTCTGACCCTGCAGGAGCCGTTGCCGCCGGCCAAATTCGTCTTCGCCGACGACGGACGGATCGGGCACGCGCTGGACTCGATCGTCTGCTCCGGCGTGATCGTCTCGGGTGGCATGGCCAGGCGATCGGTGCTCTCGCCAAACGTCCGCCTGCACTCCTACGCAGAGGTCGTGGGGTCGGTGCTGTTCTCCGGCGTCGACGTCGGACGCGGGGCGGTGGTCCGCAACGCGATCATCGACAAGGACGTCGTGATCGAGCCGGGCGCCGAGATCGGGGTTGACGCGGAGGCCGATCGAGCCCGTTTCACGGTGTCTGACGCAGGCGTCGTCGTGGTACCCAAGGGCGTGCGGGTCCCGGCCGGCGACGGCACCTGACGATGCGCGTCTCGCTGTTCACCCGGGAGTATCCGCCCGAGGTCTACGGCGGCGCCGGCGTCCACGTGGAATACCTGGGACGGGAGCTCGCGAGCCGGGTCGAGCTGACGATCCACTGTTGGGGAGCCGACCGTCGCGAGCCCGACGTCCGCGCATACAGGCCATGGGAGCAACTCGCCGGAACGGCTCCCGAGATGGCCGCCCTGCAGGCCGTCTCGATCGACCTGCTGATGGCGGCCGCCGCCGGGAGCGCCCAGCTCGTCCACAGCCACACCTGGTACGCACAGTTCGGCGGCCATCTCGCCAAGTTGATGTACGACATCCCACATGTCGCCACTGTGCATTCGCTCGAGCCGCTGCGGCCCTGGAAAGCCGAACAGCTGGGCGGCGGCTACGCGATTTCATCGTTCTGCGAGCAGGTCGCGCTGGAGGCGGCCGACGCCGTGATCGCCGTCTCCAAAGGTTCAAGGCGCGACATCCTCGCGTGTTATCCGGCGATCGACGCGCAGCGGGTGCACGTCATCTACAACGGCATCGACACCGCGCAGTTCGCCCCCGACCCGGCCACCGATGCGCTACAGCGGCTCGGCGTCGATCCGGATCGGCCGATCGTCGCGTTCGTCGGGCGGATCACGCGCCAGAAGGGAGTGCCGCTACTGCTCAGGGCGGCCGCCGACTTCGACCCGGCCACGCAGCTGGTGCTCTGTGCGGGCTCGCCCGACACGCCTGAGATCGGCGCCGAGGTCGCCGACGGGGTGGCACGGCTGCAGGCGTCCCGTGACGGCGTCATCTGGGTCAGGGAGATGCTCCCGCGGGCAGTCGTGATTCAGCTTCTGAGCCACGCGACGGTCTTTGCCTGCCCGTCGATCTACGAGCCGCTCGGAATCGTCAACCTCGAGGCGATGGCCTGCGAAACGGCGGTCGTGGCGTCCGCGACCGGCGGCATCGTCGAGGTCGTGCGCGACGGTGAGACCGGGTTCCTGGTGAAGCTCGAGCAAGCCGGCGAGTCGATCGAGCCGGCTGACCCGGCTGCCTTCGCCGCCGAGTTCGCAGAGCGGGTCAACGAGCTGGTCTCCGACCCTGAGCTGGCCGGGCAGATGGGTCGTGCGGGCCGGATACGCGCGATCGAGCACTTCAGTTGGCCGGCGATCGCCGACGAGGTCGTCGCCCTCTATGAACACCTCCTGGAGGACAGAACCTAACTCTCTAGTTGAGGGTTAGAGGCAGGTCTGGGTCTGGCCAGACGAGATCGTCGGGGAGGTTGGCGCCGGCGACCGTGCACGCCGCCGTCGCCACGTGGACCGCGGCGGCGGTCGCCAGCGCAAGCTCGTCCAAATCGAGCGGCCCGCATGCGCGCCCGCGCCCGCGCCCGGCCCAGGCCATCACGAAGCCGGCAACGAACGCATCGCCGGCGCCGATCGTGTCGACAACCTGCACCGGCGGGACCGGGACCGAGCGCTCGCCCGCGCCGGTGAGGACGACCACCGGCGCCGGCCCGTCGGTCACGAGCACCGCTCCGGGTCCTCGATCGAGCAACGCACGCCCTGCGCGAGCCGGTGTCGCGCCGGGGTCAAGCAACTTCAGATCGTCGACGCTCAGCTTGACGATGTCGACGTGCGAGATGCATTCGCCGACGATCCGGCGATAGCGATCGAGGTCCCTGATCGCGCTGGGGCGACAGTTCGCGTCGAACATCACCGTCAGCCCCGCCGGCAGATCCGAGATCAGGGCGCGCAGGGTCGAGGCGATCGGCTCGATCACGACTCCCAAGCCGCCGAACACAAATGCAATCGAGCCGCGCAGCGGCTCGGGCGACAGATCACTGCGCTCGATCTGGGCGGCCGAGGTGTGATCGAGGTAGAACGTGTAGCGCGCCACCCCGGCCGCGTCCAGCTCGGCGATCGCGAGCGTCGTCGGCAGGCTCGTCGGCTCGCTCAGCAGGAGCCCGATCCCGAGCCGGTCGAGCTCGGCACGCAGCCGGCGGCCGAACCCGTCGTCGGCGAACCTGCCGAGGAACTGGCACTCACCGCCGAGCCGGGCGATCGTCCGCGCGACGTTGAATGGCGCACCACCGGCGAATACCCTCGCTGCGCCTGAGCTGTCGACGACGACGTCGATCAACGCCTCGCCCGCGACCGTGATCATGTCGGCGGCACGCTGCGGCTGACCAGGATCACCCGCGAGTCCTAGCTGCGCACATCACTGAGGGATGCCAGACATCGTTGTCCCAGTACTCCAGTTGACTGACAACTCCCGTCAAAGTTGCTGCTTATGTTAAGGTTCCGCGCGGCTGCAGTCAACGCATCGACGTCCCCGAGGTAACGTTGTCCGAAGGCCGATCGGCACAGGCAACCGGCGCACCGCCCGTACGCGACGAACTCCGGCAGCGACCGACGATGCGCGACGTCGGCGCCCTCGCCGGCGTCAGCCTGAAAACGGTCTCCCGGGTGATCAACGGCGAGGCGACCGTCGCGCCCGAGCTGGCCCAGCGCGTCAACCGGGCAGCCGCGACGCTCGACTACCGCCCGAATCTGATTGCGCGCAACCTGCGAAGCGGCGATCGGCGCACCAGGACGATCGGCGTGCTGGTCGAGAACGTCGCCAACCCGTTCTCCTCGACGATGCAGCGCGCGATCGAGGATGCAGCCGGTACGCGCGGCGTCGCGGTGTTCGCCTGCAGCCTCGATGAGGATCCGGTGCGGGAGCGCACCCTGACGTTGGCACTCGTCTCGCGGCGGGTCGACGGACTGATCGTGGTGCCCGCCGGCGATGACCAGAGCTACCTCGCCGGCGAGCAGCGGTCGGGGCTGAGCATCGTCTTCGCCGATCGCACCCCCGGACTGCTGCGAGCCGACGCAGTGCTCTCCGACCACGTCGCGGGCGCCGCTCGAGGCGTGGCACATCTGATCGAGAACGGGCACCGGCGGATCGCCTTTCTGGGCGACAGCCGCTCGATCGCAACCGCGGCCGGGCGCTTCAAGGGCTACCGCCAGGCGCTCGCCGATGCCGGGCTCGAGTTCGACCAACGGCTGGTCGTGTGGGAGCTTCGCGACGAAGCTGCTGCCGCGCACGCGGCGCGGCAGCAGCTGGCTGAGCAGGCACCAACCGCAATCTTCGCCGCCCAGAACCTGATCACGATCGGCTCGATCCAGGCGCTTCGGTCGTTGGGCTACCAGCACCGGGTTGCACTCGTCGGGTTCGACGACTTCCAGCTGGCCGACCTGCTGGAGCCCGCCGTCACGGTCGTCGCCCAGGATCCGGCGGCGATCGGCTCACGTGCCTGCGAAATCCTGTTCGCACGGATGGACGGCGATCAGGCACCGCCGCGAACGGTGAGGATCCCGACCAGGCTGCTCGTCCGCGGCTCGGGCGAGATCCCGCCGGGGAAGCGTCAGGCGCTCCCTGCCGGCAACACTCGCCGGGCCGGTCGGCGCTGAGGCGGGCGTGCGCGTCGCGATCGTCGATATCGGCACGAACTCGACGCGGCTGCTGATCGCCGAGGTCGGCGACGGCCGGATCACGGCCGAGCTTGACCGGCAGACAGATGTGACACGGCTCGGCGCCGGTGTCGACACGACCGGCAATCTGCGTGAGGACGCGATCCAGCGCGTTTACGAGACGATCGACGGATACGCCGCACGGATCGAATCGCGGCGCCCGCTCGAGGCCCACGCCGTGCTCACCAGCGCGGTCCGTGACGCCGCCAACGGACGGGCGTTCGCGCATGATCTCGCGCGACGCTACGGGTTGCAGACGCACGTGATCACCGGTGATATGGAGGCGCGCCTCACCTACCGCGGGGCGATCAGCGACCGAGCGCAAGGTGATCGTCAGCGCCGGACGCTGGTGATCGACATCGGCGGCGGCTCGACCGAGCTCGTGATCGGCACCGGCGCAAGGATCAGCTTCCAGGTCTCGACGCAGGCGGGCGTCGTGCGTCAGAGCGAGCGTCACGTGCGCTGCGATCCCCCGACTGATGACGAGCTCGCCGCGGTTGCGCAGGATGTTCACGGCGTCTTCACGGCCGCCGTCCCGGCGCAGCTGCGTGAAGGCATCGAGCTCGGGATCGCGGTCGCGGGCACGCCGACCTCGCTGGCCGCGATCGCGCAGCGGCTCGCACCCTACGATCCGGCGAGGACGCACGGCTACGTGCTGAGCGCCGCGGAGCGAGACGCGATCTTCGAGCGCCTGAGGACGATGGACCTCGCGCAGCGTGCGGCGGTGCCCGGGCTGCAGCCGTCACGCGCAGCCGTGATCATCCCCGGGATCGTGATCCTTCAGGAGCTGATGGCGCTGTTCGGCCTGAGCACGATCGAGGTCTCCGAACACGACATCCTGTACGGCGCCGCGCTGGCCGCATCCGAGGGATCTCTGGAGGGATCGGCTTGAGACGGTCTGGACGAATGTTGGATTGCGGTGAAGGCGTCCAGGCGCCACTATGTGTGCGGGCGATGGCTCGTTCTGCGATGCCACGGCCCGCACATAGGCTCGGGCGATTTGCCGCTGACATCGGCGCCTCCCGCCGCTCGAGCCACTAAGGCCCTTTACGGCACGTACCCCTGCCCGTCCCGATTGGGCCAAACCTGGATCGGAAGCCGCCCGCAGCAATGTGGGCGGCTTTCGCTTTAAGCTGCCGGCGCAGACAATCCCGACGAAAGGACTCGCATGGCCCGCACCACCCGTTGCCTGATCACCTGTCTGTTCGGGTCGATCGCCGCGGTCGCGGTCCTGTTGTCGGGTTTCGCGTCGGCCTCGACGCCGGCGCCGCTGACCGAAGCCCAGGCGCAGCAGGTCGGCACCGACGCCTACGTGTATGGCAGCTCGTTGATCGAATACCTGCGACAGCAGCAGCAGAACACCAGCGTCACGGTCCCCGACAAGCTCGGCGACGCACCGATCAACCAGCTTGGCAGCGACCGCACCCTGGCCACCGCCAGCAATGAGGCGTTCGTCGCGCCCAACCTTGACACGCTCTACACCTTCGGTCACGTCGACCTGACCGCGGGCCCGCTGGTGCTGCACGTCCCCGCGATCAGCGGCGGGCGCTACTACAGCTTCGAGTTCCTTGACCCCTACACCAACGTCTTCCATTACATCGGGACGCGCACGACCGGCAACGGCGCCGGCAACTTTGCGATCGTCGGCCCCGGCTTCCACGGCAAGCTCCCCGCCGGGCTGCACCGAATCAGCTCCGCGTATCAGAGCATCTGGCTGGTCGGGCGCACGCAGGTATACGGCGATCGGGCATCCGACCTGCCGGCCGTGCACAGGATTCAGAACGGCTACAGGCTGATCCCGCTGAAGGCGTTCGAGAAGGCCGGCCTCGACTACACACCACCGAAGCCGAGGAAGATCATCACCAGGCCGACCGTCGCAAGCGTCCCGACCGGGCTCGCGTATTTCGACGCGCTCGGCACGGCGCTGGCACACAACCCGCCGCCCTCACGCGACCACGCGATCCTGGCGGAGCTGGCGACTGCGGGCATCGGCCCGGGGCTTCACCCCTCCGCCGAGAACCTTCCGGCCGCCACGATCGCCGGGCTGCAGGCAGCAGCGGCGGCGGGGCCGGCGAGCATCCTGCTCGACCGCGTCGCGCTCGTCGAGGCGTCGGCACCGAAGCACAACGGCTGGTACGTCGCGCCGTTCGAGATCGGCAACTTCGGCACCGACTACGCCCTGCGGGCGGTGGTCTCCGTCTACGGGATCGCCGCCAACATCCCGGCGGAGGCGATGTACCCGGTCGGCGCGTTCGACAGCACGGGCACGTTGCTGACCGGCGCCGACGACTACGTGATCCACTTCGGCAGGGGGCAGCTGCCACCCGCCAGGTACTTCTGGTCGCTGACGGTCTACAACCCGTCCAGCAACCTCGTGGCCAACTCGATCAACCGCTACTCGCTCAGCTCGACCAGCACCGGCCTGAAGTACAACGCCGATGGCTCGCTGGACATCTACCTCCAGTCGACCCCGCCCGCCGGACACGAGTCGAACTGGATCCCGACGCCTTCGACAGGGGGTTGGGACGTGATCATGCGCATCTACGGACCGGAAAGGTCGGCGCTCGATGACAGCTATGGCTACCCGGCGATCACCAACGAAGGCTGACCTGGCGATGGCCAACGACGATCGCTTTGACTACGACTGGCTGGTGGTCGGGTCCGGATTCGGTGGCAGCGTCTCGGCTCTCAGGCTGGCAGAACGTGGCTACCGGGTGGCGGTGCTCGAATGCGGACGGCGGTTCCGCGATCAGGATTTCGCGGAGTCGACCTGGGAGGCGGCGAAGTACTACTGGATGCCGAAGCTCGGCCTGAAGGGGATTCTGCGCCTGACGATCTTCAAGGACGTCTTCGTCGCGTCGGGATGCGGCGTCGGCGGCGGCTCGCTGGGGTACGCGAACACGCTGTATCGCGCCCGTCCAGCCTTCTATCGCGACCGCCAATGGGCGGAACTGGCGGATTGGGAAACGGTGCTCGGTCCGCATTACGACGAAGCCGAGCGGATGCTGGGCGTGACCAGCTACGACGAGGACTCCGAAGCCGACCTGCTGCTCAAGGAGTACGCCCAGCAGCAGGGCTTCGGCGATACGTACTCCAAGACGCGGGTGGGCGCGTTCCTCGGTGAGCCGGGAAGGACGGTGCCCGACCCGTACTTCGGTGGCGAGGGTCCCGAACGGGCCGGTTGCATCCGCTGCGGTTCGTGCATGGTCGGCTGCCGTCACAACGCCAAGAACACGCTGGTCAAGAACTATCTCCACCTGGCCGAGCGCCGCGGCGTCGAGATCCTGCCGGAGCGCAACGTCGTCGACATCCGCCCGCGTGGCGCCGGCGATGGCGCAGATGGCTACACGGTCACCCACGAGCAATCCGGCGCGTGGGTCCGGCGTGACCGCCGGCGGCTCACGGCCCGCGGAGTTGTGGTCGCTGCCGGCCCACTCGGCACCAACCGGCTGCTGTTCAGCTGCAAGCTGCGCGGGTCGCTGCCGCGGATCTCCGACCGCCTGGGTCATCTGGTGCGTACGAACAGCGAGTCGATCCTGGCCGTCACCGCTCCCGACGACACCCGTGACTTCACGCGAGCGGTCGCGATCACCTCCAGCATCTTCCCGGACCCTGATACGCACATCGAGCCCGTCACCTATGGCCGGGGCGCCGACTCCCAGTCGCTGTTGTTCTCGCTGATGACCGAGGCCGGCACCAGACGGGACCAGCCGCTGCAGCTGGCGCTCAACATGCTGCGCCACCCGCGACTGGCGCTGCGCGCGATGCGGGTCCGCGCCTGGTCACGGCGGACCGTGATCCTGCTGGTGATGCAGACGCTCGACAACGCGATGCGCCTGCGCGTCAAGCGCCGCTGGCCCAACGGCAACGTGATGCTCACCACCGAACAGGATCCCGAGCACCCCAACCCCGACAAGATTCCCGCCGCGTACCGCGCCGCCGAATGGATGCAGCGCAAGCTCGGCGGGACCGCTCAGGCCGGCTTCACCGAGGCGATCTTCTCGATCCCGTTGACCGCCCACATCCTTGGCGGCGCGGTGATCGGTTCCGGCCCACAGACCGGTGTGATCGATCACCGCCACCGGGTGTTCGGCTACGAGAACCTGCTGGTCTGCGACGGCGCCGCGGTGCCGGCCAACGTCGGCGTCAATCCGTCGTTGACGATCACCGCGCTCGCCGAATGCGCGATCAGCCACATCCCGCCGGCCGAGCTCAGGCCAGGTTCGCCTTCCGTGGATACGCGACCGCCGGGTCGGTCAGCACGTTGATCAGCGCCGGCTTGCCCGAGGCGAGCGCGCGCTCCCAGGCGCCACGCAGCTCACCCGGTGCCCGGACCAGCTCGCCGTGCCCACCCAAGACCTCGACCAGCTGGTCATAGCGAGTCTCGGGCCGCAGCTCGGCGACCACCGAGTATCCGTAGACGAACTCCATCGGATGCTTCTCGAGCGCCCAGATGCCGTTGTTGCCCATCACCCCGATCACGCTGACGCCGTGGCGTGAGAGCGTGTCGAACTCGATCCCTGAGAAGCCGAACGCACCGTCGCCCAGCAGCAGCACGACCTGGCGCTGCGGGTGGGCGAGCTTGGCCGCCAGCGCGTAACCAGGGCCCGAGCCGAGGCAGCCGAATGGACCTGGGTCGAGCCAGCACCCGGGCTCGAATGACTCGATCAGCCTGCCCGCGAACGAGACGAAGTCGCCGCCGTCACCGATCACGATCGCATCACGGTCAAGCAGGGGCGCCAGCTCGGCGTAGACGCGCATCGGATGCATCGGCACACGCGGGTCGGCCAGACCCTCGGCCTCCTTGGCGCGGGCCGCCAGCTCTCCCTCACGCAACGTCTGGATCCAGGCCTCGTGCCGGTCTCCCCCGGCGGCGGCCTGCCGCAGCGCTGTGAGGGTTGCGGGCACCGAGCCGTAGAGCTCCGCCGCCGGCTGACGTGGGGCTGCGCGGAGCGGCTCGGCGGCGTCGATCGAGACGATCGCCGCGTCGGGTCCGAACGCGTCGCCGAACCCGAGCCTGAAGTCGAGCGGCACGCCGATCACCAGTGCCACGTCGGCACCGCGCAGCCCGGCGCCGCGCGCACGGGAGAAGAACAGCTCGTGGTCAGCCGGCACGCACCCCCGCGCCAGGCCGTTGAGGAACACGGGAATCCGCAGCTCCTCGGCGAGCGCCAGCAGCTCCTGCTCGCCGCGGGCCCAGTAGAGACCGGTCCCGGCCATGATCACTGGACGCTCAGCCCCGCGCAGCAGCGCTGCGACGCGATCGAGCGAATCGGTCGACGCCGTGAGCTCGTCTCCGGGTGCGGGCGCCGGCGTGGCGCCCACACCCTGCCCTGCGTTCTCGCCGGCGAGGCTGAAGACGTGGTCAAGCGGGAAGTCGAGGAACGTCGGTCCGAAGTGCGGCGTCAGCGAAGTGGCGAGCGCGCGATCCACCAGTGCGGGGATCTCCGCCGCCGAACCCGCCGTCGCGGCGAGCTTGACGAGCGGGCGTACGAATGGCACGTGATCGATCTCCTGCAGCGAGCCCTGCCCCCACCGCCAGGCCGGCGCGCGCCCCCCGAGCACCAGCATCGGCGACTGGTTCTGGGAGGCCGAGGCGATCGCGCTGATTCCGTTGGTGATGCCGGGACCGGCGGTCAGCGCGCACACGCCGACGGTTCGGGTCACCTTCGCCCAGCCCTCGGCCGCGAATGCCGCCGTCTGCTCGTGACGGACATCGACGAGGTCGATCCCCTCTTCGCGGCAGCCGTCGTAGATCGAGAACAGATGGCCTCCGGACAGCGTGAACAGCTTGCTGACGCCGGCCGCTCGCAGTCGCCGCGCGATCAGCCGACCGCCGTGGAACTCGGTTGCCTGATCCCCTGACATATGCGAGACGCTAACAGGCGCTTGCGCACCGGCGTACTTGCGCAGGGGCGTAGGATCACTGAAGCACCGAAGCAGGAGGGAGAGCATGACCGAGTTGCAGACCCCAGGCACCGACCACAGCGAATTCGACGCCCTCTGCGAGCAGATTGACGACTACCGGCCGCTCGTGCCGCGGCGGATCACCGGAACGAGCCAGCCGCAGCCCGGGATCGACGAGGCTCAGAACGCAGCGAGCCTGGACGCTCACATCCTGGCCGGGCTCGTCTCGCCCTAGCCCCGATCAGTCCTCGATGTCGGAGAGCAGGAACCGGATCCCGCCCGTGGCCGCTTGGGCCAGTCCGCCGGCCAGCTCGCCTGCCGCAGGTGACGCGAGCGCGTCGCACGCGGTCGCGTAATCGGAGAAGTAGATGTCAATCGTCCGATAGGCGGGAGTTGGGGAGCCGTCCTCCTTGGGGAAGACCTTGGCCGACTCGACCCGCTGGATGTCAGGGATCTTGTCCAGCAGTTCCTTGTTTGCCGGCGAGTTGTAGTGGGCCTCAAAGGCGCCGGGATCGTTCGGGTTGTCAACGACGATGGTGAGTTTGGTTGCCATGCAAGCCATCATAACGGGGCCGCACTTGCAAAAGTGAAGTTTCACAAGAATTCGTAGGATGCCGCTGTTGCTGGTCCGCTACGACACGTTCTTCGCTACGAGCGCGGGCGCATCCGCTGCGATCCTCGGCCTGCTGGTCGTGGCCGTGTCGGTCGTCAACGCCGACGATCAGAACGCGAAGACTCGGGAGCGGCGGACTGTTCTGGCCGGAAGCGCATTCCTTGCGCTGGTCGACGCCTTCTTCGTCTCGATCGTCGCGTTGACCGGAGGCGCTGTGGTCTTCGGCATATCCAACCTCGTGATGGCGATCGTCGGCCTGCTGGCCACCGGTCGCCTGATCCCGCGCGCGAGGCGGGCCGGGAACTTCTCCAGCGGCTTTCCAACTCGCAGGCTGAACATCATCTTTGCCGTCATTTCGGCCGGGGGCTATTCAATCCAACTGGCCCTTGCGATTGCGCTCCTGGCAGACGCTCAGAGCTCCGCCTTGCAGCGCGCTCTGGTGCTGGTGATCGTCGGGTTGTTCGGAAGCGCGTTGGGACGAGCTTGGGAGGTCACCGGGATCCGTCAGCGATCGGGCTGGGATCATCCGGATCACGCCGGGCAGGGTTAGGAATTCGATCGCCGATCGCCACCGGGCCGGGAGGCGAAGCGTTCAGGCGCCGCTGGTTCGGTCAGCCGGCCCGGGATCGCGACAGGGCTCAGGCGCCGGCGGCGTCGTTGACGACGTGGAACGTCGTGAACAGCGATGCTTCGCTGACGGCGTCGATCCCCTCGAACCAGCGGTGACCGACGCGGATCGCCGGGACCGACGAGAGTCCCTGGCCGAGCAGCCCCCGCGCGGTCCCGGACGGCTGGACGTCCCAGCGAGGATCGCCGGCGGCATCCAAAGCCTCATGAACATCGACACCCGCGGCCGCGGCGGCCTCCGCGATCACATCGAGTTCGTCGAGGTCGAAGCCACCGCAGAACGCGAGCCGGAATGCGGCGAGCGCGAAACGGGCGCCGGCGCCGCGTCCGGCGGCGAACGCCGCGGCGCGCAGAGCGCTCCGGCACTCTGACGGATAGTTGTCTGGCGTGATCAGCGGCAAGCGCAGATTGGCAGCCTCAGTTTGCGCGCTTGCGAACAGTTCAGGGTCAGGCGTTCGGACACGCTGCCGGTTTCGATCGAGGCTCGTGGTCGGCACCCAGCTGACCTCTCCGAGGCTTCGCTCGACGCGCTCGGCGGCCAGGTATGAAAGCGGGCAGCTGAGATCGAAGAAGAAGGCGGCGCTCTGCGGCATGCGCACGCGGGAGCGGGACTGCGCGCGACGCGCGCCGGACGACATCGTCGCCCAACCGCTGGAGGACAGCGCCGAACTGCCGTCGATCAGAGGCAAGCTGCCGGAGACCTGAGCGGCGCCGCCCGACGACGCAGTCGACCGCGGGAATTGCCGGCGCTCGCGTTCTGCGATTCGCTGAGCCAGGTTGATCACGTCGCCCATGGGGACATAAACGGCGGCTGGACCGTTGATTTAGAGAAATACCCGCGTCGTTAGAACAAACGTCCCCTTGCACTCACGTCCGCGTCCGTTAAACTCAAAGTTGGTAGACAACCCTCGGCCGACTCGAGACCCATGCCCCAAGTTCCGCCGCCCAAGCGGCACCCCTACGACCAGTGGTCGCCCGACGCTCGGGCGCTCGACCTGATCGGCGACAAGTGGACGCTGTTGATCGTCCGTGACCTCGCCTCCGGGCCGAGGCGTTTCGTTGAGCTGCAGCGGGTCCTGCCCGGGATCTCCACCGAGCAGCTGCGTTCAAGACTGAACCGGATGGTCGCGGATGGAATGCTCACCCGCAAGCGCTACCGCGAGGTCCCACCCCGCGTCGATTACGAGCTGACGCCGCGCGCGCAGGACCTGATGCCGATCCTCGGCGAGCTTGCCCGCTGGGGCTATGAGTGGACCTGGAGTGCGCCCCGCGCCTCCGAGAGCGTCGACCTCGGCGCGATCTTCAGGCTCGCTCCCGGACTGATCGAGGAAACCAGGTTGCGTGGGTCGGTCGAGCTGCGGGTGAGCGACGGTAATCGGGACGGCAGCCTTGCGGCGTTCACGGTCACGCTCGCGCCTGAGGGCACCTCGGTGTCCGAATCCGCTGCCGAGCAGCCGACCACCGTGATCTCCGGCGACACGGCGAGTTGGATCGACGCGTTCGCGCCGATGCACGACCGCAGCGGGCTGGAGATCGAAGGCGACGTCCGCCTGGCTGAGTCCGTGATCGGGATGCTCGCGATCGGGAGCTCGCAGGTCGCCGCTGTGGCGCAGGCGGCGCAGTCGGCTGTCGCATAGCGTGTGCGCGAGCTTGCGTTCGCCTCCGTCGATCGGATTCGCGAGCTGATCGACAGCGGTGAGGTCAGCGTTGAAGACGTGGTCCGGACCAGCCTGGAACGTCTCGACGCGATCAACCCGTCGCTCGGGGCGGTCGTCGCGGTCCGAGCGCAAGCCGCGCTGAACGAGGCGAGCGCAGCGGACCGCCTCCCGGCCGATCAGCGCGGCCCCCTGTTCGGGGTGCCGTTCACGGTCAAGGACGTCACCGAGACGCTCGACCTTCCGACGACCTATGGCTCGGTCGCCTTCGAGGGCCACCGCACCGGTTTCGAAGCTGATGTCGTGGCCCTTCTCCGTGCGGCCGGAGCGATCCTGATCGGGAAGACGAACACGCCCGAGCTGGCATGCGAACCGGTGACGCGGAGTGAGCTGTTCGGGGAGACGCTCAACCCGTTTGCGCCTGAGCGGACGCCCGGCGGCTCCAGCGGCGGCGCGGCGGCCGGCCTCGCCGCCGGCATGTTCACGCTCGCCCAGGGCACCGATGCAGGCGGGTCGATCCGGATCCCGGCGTCGTGCTGCGGCGTTGTCGGAGTCAAGCCGAGCCGTGGCCGGGTCAGCTTCGCGCCGGCCACCTACGAACCATGGGGCGGGCTACTTCACAGCGGCCCGCTGGCGCGCAGCGTCAGAGATGCCGCGACGATGCTCGACGTGATGAGCGCCCAGCGCCCGCCCGGCGGCGCCCGTGGGATGACCCGGGACGAGTACCGCGCTGCGTGCGATGCGCCTCCTGGCCAAATCCGGGCCGCATACACGAGCGTCGTTCCCGGTGGGAGCATCGATCAGGACGTCGCCGCGGCGTTCGCCGACGCGCTTGAGGTGCTCGCAGCGCTCGGTCTGGAGCTGGTACAGGACGCGCCGGACCTCACGGCGGTCCCGGAGCTGTTCGCGCCGATCGTGGAGGTCGCGTTCGCGGGAATCGGGACCGACCTGACCGATGATCAGCTCGCTCGAATCGGACCGAAGTGCATGCAGCTGATGAAACGTGGCTGGCGGATCTCGGCGTCGGACTATTACGCCACGCTCCAGGCAGCCCATCGCGAAACGGCACGGATCCAGCGGTTCTGGGAGACCTACGACGTGCTGGTCACCCCGACCGTTCCATGGGTGCCGCCGCGCCGGGACGCGCTCCCCGAAACCGAGGAGTACGTCGCCAAGTGGGCGCAGTACGGCGTCTGGGAGACGTTCACCTCGCCGTGGAACCTGACGGGCCAGCCGGCGATCTCGGTTCCTTGTCGTAGGACGGGCGAGGGTCACATCCCGATCGGCCTACAGCTGGTTGGCAGGCCGTCGGGCGAGGCCGAGCTGTTCACCCTCGCCGCGTCTTATGAGGCGGCCGCGCCGTGGGACTACCGCCACGCACTGGGCGCGGACGACGCCGGCGCCGGTCGGTGACCGGGTCGGTCAGACCTGCGCCGGCGGCCGACCGCCGTTCACGGCTCACGCAGCCGGTCGACGACCTCACGCACGAGCCGCTGCGCCGCCTGCAACTGCGCCAGCTCGATGTACTCATCAGCCCTGTGCGCCTGCGCCATGTCCCCGGGTCCACAGACGACGACGGGCACGCCGAGACGGTCGTGGTAGAGCCCCGCCTCTGTGCCGAAGTCGACCGCGATCCGCTCGGCGGCCGCGTCGAACGGCACGGCGACCGGCGGTGACGTTGGTGACAGTGGCGGGTAGGCGCTCAGCTGGTGCAGCTCGATCACGGACTCCTCTGCGGTGACTCGCATCTCGTCCTGAAGCGAACGAGCGCCGGCGGAGATCTGCTCCAGGATCTCCCGGGAGTCGTGCCCGGGTAGGTAGCGCAGCTCGAACTCGAACCAGCAGGTCTCGGGCACGATGTTCGTCGACACGCCGCCGCGGATCGGCCCGATGCTGAGCGTCGGGTGCGGAACTGCGAACGAGTCGTCCCGTTGCGCCCGCAGCGTGCGCCCGAGCTCATCGATCGCGGTGATCAACCGCGCCGCGTAGCTGACCGCGTTGACGGCCTGTGGCGCCGCACTGGAGTGGCCCGTGCGCCCCTGCACTTCGACGCGGAAGCTGACCTTGCCCTTGTGCCGGTCGGCAACCCGCATCCGCGTGGGCTCGCCGATGATGCAGATCGCCGGCGGCCTGGCGACGCCGGCGAGGTGATCGAGCAGCGAACCGACCCCGCGGCAACCCAACTCCTCGTCGCAGGACAGGGCGATGTGCAGCGGACGGCGCAACGGTCGGTCGCTCGCGTATGGGAGGGTCGCGAGGATCGACGCGATGAACCCCTTCATGTCGGCCGTGCCACGACCGTGGAGGCGGTCCCCGACGGGCGTCAGCCGGAACGGATCGCTGCGCCACTTCTGACCCTCAACGGCGACGACATCCGTGTGGGCGGCGAGCAGAATTCCCGCCTCATCGGGCGGGCCGAGCACAGCATGCAGGTTGAGGCCGTCGGGGCGTGAATCCGACGCCACCACCACGGCCTCGATCCCCGCCGCAGCCAGCAGATCTCGCACGTACCCGATCAGTTGGCCGTTCGGCTCTCCGGCGATCGTCGGGAACGCGACCAGCCTCTCCAGCAGCGCTGCAGCCTCACGGCTCGAGCTGTTCGCGTCCACTACTGGCCCGCGGCCGCCAGGCGCTCTCGCGGGATAACCGCCGTCGCGTCGATCTCGACGACCCACTCCGGGCGAGCGAGACCGCTGACGACGAGCCCGGTGGAGACCGGATAGACGCCGCGCAGCCACTGACCCATCACCTGATAGACGGGCTCGCGATGGCGGATGTCGGTGACGTAGACGACGACCTTGCAGATGTCCTCGAGCCGGGCGCCTGCCTCGGCGAGGAGCTTCTCGATGTTCGCCATCGCCTGCTCAGCCTGGGCGGCCGGGTCCCCGATGCCGACGGATTCCCTACGTCTCAAGATCCTGACCGACCTGGCCGCGCAGGAACACGATGTTGTCGGCGACGACGGCCTGGCAGAGGTCGTTGTCGAGCTTCTGCTCGGGGTAGGTGCTCGCGCGTGTTGAACGGTCGCAGTCCGTGTGTGGCTCATTGGTTCCTCGCTCAGTCGGTGTCGATGCCGGGCTCTGCGGTCGCGTCTCGACCGTGGACGATGGCGCCCGCGACGCACGACGCTCGGAGACGACGTTCTGGCCGACCGCGAGGCTGAACTCGTTGGGATGCTCGACGTCGAGACGACCGTGAGATCGCCGCGCTTGCCGACCTCGATCGATCCCCGGTCGCTTTGCAGTTGGAGGGCATAGGCGGCGTTGAGGGTGGCCCCGACGATCACCTCGGCGGCCGTCAGCTGGAACCAGGGCGCAGCGACAGTCCGAGCGTGGTCGTCAAGCGATGTCGCGTGGATCGAGGAGCAGTAGTCGGTCGCGATCGCGACCGGGACCTGCTCGTCGATCAGCAGACGAGCGTTCGCCGGCGCTGCGGTCCGTCATATAGACGAGCTCCGCCAGGGGAAGCAGGACCGCGATCGTGTCGGTCGCGCCGACCGCACGGATCTCCGTCGTCAGGCGTGTAGGTCAGATGTTCGGCGGACACGGCACCGCCGTTCGACGGCCGTCTCCCAGCCCGCGCGATCTAGCCCAGGCGTCGGCATGGGCCTTGCTCGGGAAGCCGAGCGCTCGCGACGCCTCGAACAGGCGCCACTGCCTGACTCCGGGGTGAACAGGCCCGCTTCGCAGGTGATGTCGTGGAACGCGGCGATGCCCTGCCGGCGGTACTGCGGGCAGCGTCGTCGATCACGTCCGCCGTGTAGGCGTCGGCGTCGATGCCGGACGGGACGACGTGCGCGCCGAGGAACGAGACGACGAGGCTGAGCGGCGTGAGCGCGCGGCTCTGATCGAGCAGATTCGAGTTGGTGGAGCTCCTGCTCGGCGGTGAGGCCGTAGCCGGACTTGACCTCGAGGGTCGTCACGCCGGAGGCGAGAATTCGTTCGTACGCCGCCTGAAGACCGGTCAGCAGCTGATCGTCGGTCGCCTCGCCGAGTGGCGAGAACCGTCGACCAGATACCGCCGCCGGCGGCTCGGCGATCTCCGGCGAGTGAAGCGCCCGGCGAGCCGCACTGTACTCGGCATGGCGGCTGCCGGCGAACAACGGGTGGGAGTGACATTCGATCAGGCCGGGGAGCACCGTCGTCCCGCTGCATCCAGGGTCGGAGCGCCGTCGTCCCAGTCGCAGAGCACCTCGTCGGTTTGGCCGACGGCGACGATCTTGCCGTCGCGAATGGCGACGGCACCGTTAGCGACAAGATCGAGTTCCCGCTTGCTCGACGCCCGACGCCGGCGCGCCGCGGTCGCAGATACGGGCGACTTGGGAGGCGTTGACGACGTTGAGGTCGCTCATGCGGTCGCGATCGCCGAGTCCGCTGCGTGTGGCGCTCGGTCGCGCCCCGGAGGGGCGGCAGACCCGCGTAGCGCCGGACGAGGTCCGCGGGGCCCGCGAAGTCGTAGTTGTTGTAGACCGCGAGCAGATGGGCGAACGGCGGCGACTGCGCGAACAGCTGGAACGTGAGCCGGTGCCCGGCGTAGTCGGAGTTGAGCAGGTCCCGCGCGAACGCGAACAGGCGCCGACGGTCCTCCGCGTCGATCTCGCCGATGGCGAGGTACTTGTCGCAGCCACTCGCCCGCCTCGGGATCCGCGAACGTGGCGGCGTCGGGGGTGACGCACAGCTGGCCGCCGCACAGGTCGCGGGCGAGGTGCATCATCGCGGGCAGCTGCGAGCAGGCGAACACGCGGCCCGTGTACAGCAGTGCCTGGTTGGGCATCAGCAGCCCGCCGGGGCTGGTCTCGGCCAGCTCGATCGCGGCGGTCAGGTGGGCGTTGATGCCCTCCCGATAGCAGGCGAGCTCGGCGAGCTTCTCGCGGACGCCCTGGTGCATCTTGACCCCGGTCTGGATCGCGTTCGTGTATGCGACGCCGACCAGCAGGTCGGCGAAGCGCAGGTGCCGCTGGACGAACGGGAACATGCTGTAGCGGTGCAGCGTCGCGCGGATGTACGCGGCGGCTCGCGTGTGCTGGTAGAAGAAGACGTTCTCCCAGGGGACCTCGACGTCGTCGAAGACGATCATCGTGTCGATCTCGTCGAACCGGTTCGACAGCGGATAGTCCGCGTCGCTGCCCGCGACCCGCGAACGACGAACGGCAGATGTGCTTGATGCCCGGCGCGGCCATGTCGGCGACGAAGCCGACCGCGTAGTCGGATAGCTCGGCGTCGCCCCAGTCGCCGATCGTCGGCTTGACGAACGCCTGGTTGGCGTACGCCGCGGCGGTCTCGAACTTCGCGCCGCGCACGATGATCCCGTTGTCGGTCTCCCGGACGACGTGCAGCAGCACGTCGGGGTCCTGCTCCTGTGGGCGCTTGGACGGTCGCCCTTCGGGTCGGTGTTGGCCGAGACGTGGAACGGGTCGGCGAGCGCCGCGTACGCACGTGGTGGCGGATGTGCTCCGAGAACGCCGGGTTGATCTCGTTGAGGACGTCCTGCCCGTCGAACAGCGACCACATCTCGCCGACCGTCTCGTCGCCGACGCGGGTGACGATCCCGCCGAGGTCGTCGAAGACCGTGTCGACCGCGGTCCGCTTCCGGTACCAGTCCTCCTTCGTCAGTGGCAGCTTGGCGCCGACCGGGCATCGCTCGCCGGTCTCGGCGTCGACGTAGGACATGACATCTCGCGTGTGACTCTCGTGCGCGAGGTCGTAGATCCGCGCCCGGGCGTCGACGATCGGCCTGAACGCCGGGTGCACCGTGACGTCGTCAACCTTCTCGCCGTCGATCCACACCTTCCGCCCGTCGCGGATGGACTCGCGGTACTCGTCGCCTGTTCTGATCATCGCTTGCTCCGTTCTTGAGTCGTACTGCGGTCGGCCGGCGAGGTCATGCCGTGAGCTGTGTGAACGCCTGCTCGATCCATTGCAGCTGCTGGCTGTTCCAGGTCGGGATCGGAATGCCGTTGTTCTGGAACGACGGCGGCGAGAACGCCATCTCGACCTCGTGCGGCGACGCCACCTTTGCGGCGTTCAGCTTGTCGATCGTCAGATCCGTGAGCATCGTCTGGTAGCCGACGTCGCGGAAGTTGTCGATCGCGCTCTCCATCTCGAGGAAGTGGTTCATGAACAGATGCCCCAGCACCGGGTTCTTCGCCGACTTCGGGATCACCCAGCAGTCGTTGAGGATCACCCCGTTGCCTGCTGCCGGGAAGTAGTAGCTGACGGCGCTCACCGGCACCGACTTCGGTAGGTAGCTGCCGATCACGGCGAAGTCGCCGTTGTAGGCGTAGGCGAGCTTCTCGACACCGGTGCCGAGCGGCTGGAAGCTCGTGTACTGCCATTTCACGTTCTTGAGCAGCGACAGCTCGTGCGCCGCGGCGGTGATGTCGGCCTGGCTGACCGATTCCAGATTGTTGCCATTGCGGATCAGCGACATCCCGATCGCGTCGTAAGCGGCGGAGTTCAGCATCCCCATCGGCGTGCCCTTCGGCACGTCCCAGAAGACGTCCCAGGGGTTGCTCATGCTCGCCGGGTCGATCTTGACCAGGTCGTTGCGCCACCCGATTCCGAATGTGTTGATGAAGTTCGGCGACGTGTAGCGCGCGCCGTTGTCATACCACGGGTCCGCGGCCGCCGGGATCACGGTGTCCAGGTTGGGGATGTAGCTGTGGTTGATCGGCTGGAGCAGCTTGCTCTGCACCAGCTGGTAGATGTGCTCGGCGTCCGGCACCCAGACGTCCGGGGTGATCGCGCCGGTGGCGACCTTGTTGACGGCCTCGTCGATCGACGCGAAGGTCGTCAGCTGGGCGGTGACGCCGTACTTCTGCTCGAAGCTCTTGACGACCGCCGGGCTGAGATAGTAGCCCCAGTCATAGATGATCAGCGGTCCCTTCTCGGGCGCGCGGCCGGACGGGATCGCGGTCCCGTACAGCGGCAGCGTGATCCGGTTCTGCTTGCTCGCGATCGGCCGATCGGAACTGTTCGCCGCGCTGCTTGAACTGCTGGATGAGCCCGAGCTCGAACTTGAACTCGAACTCGAGCCGCAGGCCGCCAGCAGCCAGGCCGATCCGGTGAGCGCTGCGGCTCCCCCGACCGAGCGGCCGAGCATCGCCCGTCTCGTCATCCCGCTCCTACCGGTGCCGGACTGCCCGTCGGGCAGCCGTGAACCTTCGCCGTGATCGCTCACTCGATCCTCCTGTCGATTGGTCACTATGCGGTCTCTTCGATCGTCGATCCAGACCCAGCAAGACCTCCGACCGCCGCGCTGGGTGCCGGCTGATCGCCGATGTCGGACTCCGTTTTCCTGATGTCCTGGCCCGTTGGTCGCAGAACCCTCACGACCTCGGGTGCCAGATATGCCTGCACTGCTGTTCCCTGCTGATACGGGAGCGGCCCAGCGTCGGCCTGGACCAGCGATTGGACCGTGTGGCCGGTCGCAAGGTGCACGACCACGCGGGTCGCACTTCCCAGGTAGACGAGATGCTCCACGATCCCCGGCACGCGGTTCTCCCCTGTGCTGTCGTATGGCTCGAGCTTGACGCGCTCGGGTCGCACGACGCACTTGACGGTCCCACGCGCACTCGTCTCGCCGACCTTCGCGATCAGCGTGAACTCGCCGACGCTCAGGCGACAACCACCGCCCGGGTCCGGCTGGGCCTCACCGCTGATGATGTTGGAGATGCCCAGGAAGTCGGCGACGAACTCGGTTGTCGGTTCGTCGTAGACCTCCCGCGGAGTACCGATCTGCTCGACGATTCCGTGGCTCATGACGGCGATTCGGTCGCTCATCGTGAGCGCCTCCTCCTGATCGTGGGTCACGTACACGAACGTGATCCCGACGCGCTGCTGGAGCGCCTTGAGCTCCGTTATGCAGCTGCCGTCGCAGCTTTGCGTCGAGCGCGCCGAGCGGCTCGTCGAGCAGCAGAACTGCTGGGTGCAGGACCAGCGCTCGCGCCAGCGCGACGCGCTGCTGCTGTCCGCCTGAGAGCTGAGATGGTTTGCGATTCGCGAGCTCTCCGAGCTGCACGAGCTCGAGCGCGTCGTGAGACTCGATGACGGATCTCCGAGCGGCTGCAACGCTGCCGACGCAGCCCGAAGGCGACGTTCTCGTGGACGCTGAGGTGCGGGAAGATCATGTAGTTCTGAAAGACGGTGTTGACCGGCCGCTTGTGCGGCGGCGTGTGCGACAGGTCGACGCCGTCCAGCAGGACCTCGCCGGAGGTCGGTTCCTCGAAGCCGGCGATCATCCTCAGCGTCGTCGTCTTCCCACAGCCCGACGGTCCCAGCATCGAGAAGAACTCGCCGGACTCCATCACGAGGTCGATGTGGTTCACGGCGACGACATCGCCGAACATCTTGCAGAGGTCGTTGATCTCGATATGGCCGCCGGCCATCGTCACAGAGCTCCTTCGCCGAGGGCCGCGATCGCGGGTGTCTCATCGCCGGCAAGCGTCGGGATCTGCTCCCGGCGCGACACCAGCCGGTAGAGGGCGTAGCCGACCGCCGTGATCACGACGGTCGAAACGGCCATCACCGTCGCCATCGCGTTGAGCGCCGGCGTCGCGGTCCCGCGAGTCGCGGTGTAGATCAGCATCGGCACCGATTGGGTCGACGACGTTGAGGACATGTACTGCGTGATCACGAAGTCGTCCACCGAGACGGCGAACGCAACGATCGCGCTCGCAAGGATGGCCGGCTGCAGCAGCGGGATCAGGGCGTACCGGAACGCCTGCATCGGCGTCGCTCCGAGATCCATCGCCGCCTCCTCGAAGCCGATCGGGATCGACGACAGCCGGCCGCGGGTGATCACGATCACCAGCGGCAGGATGAACGTGACCTGCCCTGCGACCTGTGCCACCGTGCCGAGCGCGACGAAGTGCAGGAGCTTCGTCACGAGGAAGAACATCGACAAAGCCAGCACGAGCTCGGGTACGACGAGCGGCACCGTCGAGAGGAAGGTCACCGGCCTGGCGGAGGCCCCGCGCCAGCGACTGAGGAAGATCGACAGCGACGTGCCCAGCGGCACGGTGATGATCACCGCCAGGACGGCAAGCAGGAAGCTGTGGCGGATCGCGTCGTAGTACATCGGCTGGTGGAACACCGACTGGGGCCCGGTCCACCACTGCAGCGAGAAGCCCTGCCAGATGCTCCGCGAGTAGCCGCTGTTGAAAGAGAACAGGAAGGCGATCAGCACGGGCGCAAGCGACCAGATCAGGTATCCGATCACGATCGCAACGAGCAGGTAGCTCGACCACGACACCCGGCGCAGCCGGACCAGCAGGCCACCGGAGGGATCCGCGCGGCGGCCCGTCGCACGGGGTGCGGTTTGCGTCGCGCTCATCGCGCGACCTCGCGCGTGGCCCGCGCCGAGCTGCGCAGGTATGGGATCAGCAGAATCGCGAGGAACAACGTCAGCCAGACCGCGAGCGCCGCCGCCAGATTCTGCTCGGTCTGACTCTGAGCGTAGGTGTTGATCAGCGTTCCCATCATCGCCGTCGAACTGACGCCGGACAGCAGGCCGTTGGTGAAGAAGTCGCCGAACATCGGCAGCGCGACCAGCACGGTGCCGGCGAGGATGCCCTGCTTGGACATCGGCAGGGTCACGTGGAAGAACGTCCCGACCGTGCCCGCGCCGAGGTCGCGTGAGGCCTCCAGATAGCGCGTATCGAACCGCGCGAGCGAGGCGTAGAGCGGGATGATGAAGTAGGGGATCCAGCCGTAGGTCAGCCCGCAGATGACTGTTACCGGCCGGCCGTCCAACCAGTCGAATCCCGCTGGAACGATGTGTAGGGGAACCAGCACGGCGTTGACCCACCCGCCGGGCGACAGCAGTCCGACCCAGGCGAGCATCCGCAGCATGTAGCTGACGAGCAGCGGCGCGATCAGGAGCGCGAGGATGAACGGCTTTGAGCGCTTGGCGCAGACGGCCGCGTAGTAGGCGACCGGATAGCCGATCGCGATGCATCCCGCAAGCGCGAGCGCGATGTACACGCAGGTGCGCTCGAACACCACCCAGTCGGGCCCCGACAAGGGCTTCAGGGCGCTCAGCACGAGCGTCAGTGAGGAGCTGCTCCAGTGCAGCGGGTTCCACGCCGGAACCGGCGTCAACAGCAGAGGATCGACGCCACCGACGGCGATCGCGAGCAGTGCGTACAACGCGATCGTGACGAACAGCGCGACCCAGATCAGGCCCGGCAGACCGAGAGCGAGCAGGTAGCGACGCGGGTACATCAGGCTCAGGCTGCGCTACCGGCTTGCGAGCCCGGACAGCAATCGACAGTGATTCCCTCTTTCCCGTATATCGGGAAACATTCCCATAATTGTCAATATACCTCAGCACGCGGGTGCCGCACAAGTGCGAAACCCACCACAATTTCACGCCACGGGTGATCTGACATCCGCGCAACACCGCGACGGGTACCGGAGAACTACGGTCGCGGCGGAGCGCGAACGTCAGCGCCGGGAGACCGGTTCCCGCAGTGCCTCGCGGGGCCGGTAGCCGAGCGAGCGCATCGCCCGCGCGGCTGCCGCAAGGACGACCTCCCGAAGCGAGTCCTCGAACTCACGTGAGTGCCGGATCGTCGGCGCGGCAATCCCGATCGCGCCGATCGCGATCTGAGTCTCGTCATCGAGCAGAGGCGCGGCGACCGCCCAGGCACCCGCGTATGTCTCCTCCCAACTGAATCCCCAACCCCGCTCGCGGATCCCGGCAAGGTCCTCTCGGATCACGGCGGGGTCGGTGATTGTGCCGGCGGCCAAACGCTCGGCCGGCCGCGCGAGCAGGGCCTCGATCACGGACTCAGGCTGGAAGGCCAGCATCGCCTTCGCAGTCGCACCGGCGCTGAGCGGCACGGCGGTGCCGACCTCGACGGTCACCCGCAGGCGGCTGTCGGAGTCCGCCATGCCGACGTACTGGGCGAGACCGGCGGGAATGTCCGGTACGGCCAGGAACGCAAGCTCGCCCGTCTCCCGCGCGGCGGCTCGGATCTCCGGGGCGAGCGCCGCGGCAAGATCGAGCGACTCGCGCGCCCGGTCGCCAAGTCTGATCGCCGCCAGTCCGAGCCGGTAGTGCCCGTCGCCATATCGAAGCAGGTAACCGGCGCTTTCGAGGCTCCGAAGGATCCGGTTGAGCGTGGTCGACGGGATCTTGAGCTCACGGGACAATGCACCCTCGGACCACTCGGGCGACTGTCCTCGGAATGCCTCGAGAACCTGCAGCGCCTTTGACAGCACCTTCGGCCCGTCTGGGGAGGCATCTGTTCTCGGGCGTGACATCGTCCCTATTAGTCTGTCGAATCGACTGGCCGGAGGCGCGGTGCGGCGGAGGTCCGCTGAGGAGGGGAGACTACGCAGAGAAGCGATCGGCGTCCTCGAGCGCGTCAAACTCGGCTTCGCTGATCGGTTGAGCGCGCTGACGGCGAGCGGGCCTCAGCTTGCGAACATGGTGTCGGAGTCTGTGCGATGCGTGCCTGGCCGCCTTATGCGGCTGAAGCCACCACACGGTCAGAACAAACACCGCACTTCCGCCGAGGGCCAAGGCGCCACCGACCGGGCACGAGCTCCGCAGCCGGCTACAAGGCTTGCGCTCGCTACGGGTCGGGACCTACCGCATCATCTATCAGCTCAGCGAGGACCAGCGGACGGTCCGTGTCGCAGCGATCCGCCACCGGTCGATCGCCTACCAGATCGATCCTCGCTGACCGCACGATCTATCCCGAACCGCCTTCGGAATTTGCGAGTACCCGGGGCGGGACTTGAACCCGCAACCGCCTTGCGGCGAGCGCTTTTTAAGAGCGCCGACTTTGCCAGTTTGTCTACCCGGGCGTGAGCCGGATCTTACGGCCGGCGTCAGCGGCCGAACAGATTCTGGGGGCCCGTCGACCGCAGGACATAAGAACACGAGAAGATCAGCCGCCAGAACCGCAACTCCTCCGTTGCTACGGTGTCTTTTGTTACCGAGGAGTTCCTCCTAGATCCGGATGGAAGTTTCAGCACTCAAATACTCGGGAGCAATTGGCCTGCACGGACGCTCGCCGCTGCTCCGCCTGCAGTCGGACGAGCGCCTCGTGGTGCTCGTGCGCCGCGGCAACGCGGCCGCGTTCGAGACGCTCGTCTCCCGCTATCAGACGCGACTACTGTCGTTCTGCCGGCACATGCTCGGCTCGGTGCAGGATGCCGAGGATGTTCTGCAGGAGGTGTTCGCCGCCGCCTACAACGCGATGCTCGCCGATGAGCGGCCGATCAACGTGCGGCCGTGGCTCTACCGGATCGCCCGGAACCGCAGCCTCAACCACATGCGCAAGATCCACGCGGTCGGGGTGGACTCGATGGACATCCACCTCTCCGACTTCGGTGCGACCACAGCCGACAAGGTCCATGACCGGGAGGACTTCCGCGCGCTCGTGGCAGACATCGGCGATCTGGCCGAGACGCAGCGCACGGCGCTGCTGCTGCGCGAGATGGAGGCGCTGTCCTATGAGCAGATCGCCGAGGCGATGGAGACCACGGTGCCCAGCGTCAAGTCGCTGCTGGTGCGCGCGCGGGTATCGCTCGCCGAGGCGGCGCAGGCGCGCCTGCTCACCTGCGAAGAGGTGCGCTGCGAGCTCGGCGAGGTCGCCGAGGGGCTGATCCGCAGACCGAGCGCACCGGTGCGGCGCCACCTCAAGTCTTGCAAACGCTGCAGCGAGTTCCAGGGGCAGCTGAAGAAGACCAGCAAGGCACTCGCCGCGATCATGCCGATCGGCCCGTTCGTGATGCTGCGCAAGCTGGCGCTCGGCCATCTCGGTCATTCCGCCGGATCGAGCGCCACCGCCGCCTCCAGCGCGACCGCCGCCTCGAGCGCGGCCGGGGCGGGGGCGGGAGCCTCGGGCACCGCGCTCGGCGGCAGCGCCGTCGCCGGTGGCGCCGTCGCGGCCGGCTCAAGCACCGGCGGGATCGTCTCCGCCGGAGTCGGCGCGTTCGCCACCAAGGCAGCCGCGGGGCTCGCCGCCGCCGCGCTGATGACCGCGGGTGCGGTCGCCGTGACCCACACGCCCCGCCACCTGACCGACGCAGCCTCGGCCCCGCGGACGCTGCTGGCGCCGCTCGCCGCGGGGGTCAGCGACGGCACCTCGAACGCCGCGCCGCTGGCGGCCCCGGTCACGGGCGGCGTCGCCGTGTCGGGAGCGCACGGTCAGTCGGCAGCGCTCGCCGCGAAGCACGCCGCCGCCGCCGCCGCCGCGGCAAAGGCGCTGAAGGCACGGAAGGCCGCCGCGCTCCTGGCTGCGACAACGACCACCCCGACGGTGGCGACGCCGACCACCCCGACCCCGGCGAGCGCCACCACGACCCAACCGGGTCGGACCGACACGACGCCGATCGACACCGTGCTCCCGACGAGCAGCACTCCGATCGACACGGCCACGACGCCGACGAGCACGACCACGACCACCACGCCGGTCGATACGACCACCACCCCGACCGGTACGACCACGACGCCGACCGGTACGACGCACCACCCCGACCGGGACGACGACCACGCCGACCGGCACGACCACGACACCGTCGAGCGCCGCGCCGTCAGGCTCGAGCACGCCGCCAGGGTCGACGGCGCCTGGCACCGGCACCCAATAGTCGATCATCGCCTGCGATGATCGACTTCGATCACTTCCTCGAGGTCGACATGCGCGTCGGCCGCGTCGTCGCCGTCGATGACTTTCCACAGGCGCGAAAGCCCGCGTGGAAGCTGACGATCGACTTCGGCCCTGAGATCGGACAGAAGCGTTCCTCGGCGCAGGTCACCCACTATTCGCGTGAGCAGCTGCTCGACACGCTGGTGGTCGGCGTCGTCAACTTCCCTCCGCGCCAGATCGGTCCGTTCCAATCCGAGGTCCTCGTCCTCGGGGCCCTCGACGAGCGACTCGGCGTCGTGCTGCTGCGTCCGGACGCAGATGCGCAACCGGGCTCACGGATCGGCTGACGAGCCGCCGTGCGGATAGCTAATCCGCAACGCCTCCGATGCCGATAACCGACCTCATGGATAGGGCATCGCGATGAGATACAACCTCCCACAACCGCGCAAGCAGATCGTCGAGTACGACTCGATGCGCCGCCGTCTGTGGATTCTCGGCCAGCGCTGCCACCACGGCGCCACCGGCAGCGTCGTCGCGACGATCGCATTCATGGCGCTGCTGATCGAGCCTGCCGGCATTAGGGAAACCCCGACCGACATGAAGCCGCTGATCGCGCTCGCGGCGGCGGGCGGCGTGCTGATGTTGCACGACTGGAAGGACCGCCAGGTCTGGTTCGAGCGGGGACCCGGCAACCAGCCCTGAGCCGGCCCCGAGCGCAGGCTCACCCGGCACAGGCTCACCCCGCGGCGGACTCACCTCTGTAGATCGCCAGCAGCGCCTCCAGATAGCGCTGCTCGCCGAACCGCTCGCGCGCGGCGGCCAGCGCTCGCGACCCCTGCGCCAGCCGGAGCCCGGGATCCGCCCACAGCCGCCCCAGTGCGCCGGCCCAGGCGGCGACATCGCCTGCCGGCAGCGAGGCCTCCGCCCCGACCAACTCCACCAGGCCGCCCCGGTCGCTGACAAGCGTCGGCACCCCCGCCGCGATCGCGTCAAGCGCCGAATAGGGGCAGACCTCGTCCCAGCGCGAGGGCACCAGCACGACCGCCGCCCGCGCGCGGAGCGCCGCGAGCTGCTCACCCGGCAGCCATCCGGTGAAGCGCACGTCGCCGTCCCCGGCGAGCACTCGCAACCGTTCCTCCTCGGGCCCCGAACCGGCCAGCACGAGCGGGACCCCTGCGGCTCGAGCCGCCGCGACGGCGGTGTCGAAGCCCTTCTCCGGCGCGAAGCGGCCAGAGGCCAGCGCGTAGCCACCGTCACCGGCCAGTGACTCACGCGCCCAGCCGGCGTCGGGCACGAAGTTCGGCAACACCCGCATTTGAGACGTCGGTGCCCCCAGCTCACGCAGCCGCGCCGCGTGCGCATCGCTGAGCGCGACCAGCGCGTCGGCGTGCTGGAACAGCGACGGCTGCTGTCGATGCAGGGAGAGCGCGTACACCGCCGCCTCGGGCAGCGAGCCGCGGCACGCGTGCGCGACACCGGGCATCATGCCCCTGCCGCGGCAGCTGTAGCAGGGCGCACCGTCGCGGTAGGCGATGCCGATCGCGCAGAACAGCCGAAAATTGTGCAGATGCAGGACGGTCCGGGCGCCGGCGTTCTGCGCCGCCGCCAGCGCGCGGCTGCCGAACAGCGGGTGCAGGTTGTGGGCGTGCACGACGTCCGCCCGAAGCGCTCGCACGGCGCGGTGCACCTCGCCGGGATCGAGTCCGCCGGACAGCATCGCCCGCGCGGCGCGGCCACGCCCAAGCTCCGCGCTCGACCGCTCCAGCAGCCGCACCTGATGACCGTCGCGCCCGAGCAGCGAGGTGATCTCGGCGACCGCGCGCTCCTCGCCGCCTTCGGCTCGATACCGGTTGTGTACGATCAGCACCCGCATAGGAGGGCGCGATTCTGGCAACGGGCAGCGCCATCAGGTCCTCACCCGGATGCGCATCGCGCTGCTGACAACCTACCTGGCCGGCTACCGGACCCCGCTCTACGAGCGCCTCGCCGCAAGTCACGGGCTCGAGGTGCTCTGCTACGGCGGCGCTGAGCGCTACGTGCCGCCCTGGATCGCGCAGGAGCTCGACGTCCAGATCGCCGCCGCCGGCTTTCCCGCCGCCAGGCTCGACGGAGGACCGCGAGCCGCGTTCGCCGTGGCATCGCGCTACGACGCGGTGATCGCGCCCTACGCCGGCGGTGCGATCCTGCCCGCCGCCTACGCCGGCGCGAGGCGCAGTCGCAAACCGTTCGTGCTCTGGGCTTCGGTGTGGGCGCAGCCGCGCTCGGCCACCAACCTGCTCGCGCTGCCGATCACGCGTCACATCTACCGCCACGCGGACGCGGTCGTCGCCTACGGCGAGCACGTCCGCAGGTTCGTCGCCGGCATTCGCGGTCACGACGAGGATGTGTTCGTCGCGCCCCAATCGGTCGAGCCCGAACTGTTCGGCGCCGTGATCCCCGAGACCGAGATCGCCGCCTTCCGCGCGCGCCACTCACTGAACCCGCACCGACCGATCGTCCTCTACGCCGGGCGCCTGGTGCCCGAGAAGGGCGTCGACGTGCTGCTCGCCGCATGGCGGTCGGTGAAGACCGACGCGACGCTGGTGCTGATCGGTGACGGCCCGCTGGCGGACGCGGCACGCGAGACGCCCGGCGCCCGGCTGCTCGGCGCGATGCCGCGAACCGCGCTGCCGGTCGCCTATGCCGCCTGCGCGTTCGCGGTCCTGGCGTCGGTCCCCACGCCACGCTTTCGTGAGCCGTGGGGGCTGGTCTGCAACGAGGCGATGCACCAGGGAAAGCCGGTGCTGGCCAGCACCGCGGTCGGCGCCGTCGCCGGTGGGCTGGTCCGTGACGAGATCACCGGCGTTGTCGTCACGCCCGGCGACGCCGGCGCGCTGGCGGGCGCGATCGACCGCCTGCTGGCCGAGGAGCCCCTGCGCGCGCGGCTCGGCGCGAACGGGCGCGCAGCGGTCGCCGCATACAACTACGACGCGATGGCCGCCGGCTTCGCGCGGGCGCTTGCGATCGCGATCAGGCCGTCGCCGACCGGTCCGTGAAACACGCGGTGGCTGGCGCGCAGCAGCGGGTTGAAGACCGCACGGCCTGAGAACGACGCGTCCGGCGGCAGGCAGGTGCCCATCCACGACGTCTGCAGCCCGACGGCGTCAAGCGTCCGCGCCAGCGTTCGCGGGCCGTAGTAGACGCGATGATCCGGGTGCACGGACTCCCGTCCGCTCAGCGCCCGCAACCCGATCTTCGGACAGCACGCGTTCGGGACGGTCACGCACAGCCGGCCACCCGGTGCCAGCAGCCCGGCGCAACCGCGCAGGAAGGCATCCGCGTCGCCAACGTGCTCGAGCACCTCCCCCGCGACCACCAGCGCATAGCGCCCACGCTCGCCCTCGGGCACATCAGCCGAGACGTCGGCGAGCAGCAGCCGCTCGTCGGGCAGCGCCCGCCGGAGCAGCTCCAGCGCCTGCGCATCGACATCGATTCCGGTCACCCTCGCGACGCGAACCAGCCGGGAGTGCAGCAGCGTGCCCGCCTCCAGCAACTCGGCCGTGTAAGGGCTGTCAGCACAGCCGACGTGCGCCACCTCCCGATCCCCCACCTCGGCACACAGCCGCTCGATCCAGGCATAGCGGTCCAGCACGAGCGGCATCCGCAGCCGCTCGCCCGCATGCATCTGCTGTGCGCACGACGACGCCACTCCGGCGCGCCCCGGCGTGGCGCTGGTGGCGGTCACTGCCCGATCGAGAACAGTGCCTCGAGGTCGTGCTGGGAATAGACCTCGAACGCGACCATCGTCTGCGTCCTGGCGATGCCCTCGACCTGGCTGATCGTCGCGGTCACGACCTGCGCCAGCTGCTGTTGCTCACGCAGGCGCAGAATCGCGACGAAGTCCCACTCGCCGGTGACCGAGTAGACCTCGGCGACGCCCTCGATGTCGGCGAGCTCGCTGCCGAGCGTCGCCAGCGCCGAGCGCTCGGACTGGATCAGGACGATCGCGTGGGTCATAACGAGTGTGTCTGGCCCGGGTCGAGCACGACCACGTTCGAGTGCGTCGAGGACTCGACGTCGGACTTGAACGCCTGGGCGTCGGTCTCGATCGGCGGGAACGTGTTGTAGTGGCACGGGATCACGGTCTTGGCGCCGACCAGTCCGGCGGCGTCGACCGCATCGGTGCGGTCCATCGTGTAGTGGCCGCCGATGCACATCAGCGCGACGTCGATCGGAGCGCGCTTGCCGACCAGCGCGAGGTCCGAGAACAGCGCGGTGTCCCCGAGGTGGTAGACGATCGTGTCCTGGAAGTTGATCAGCAGCCCGGCGGGAGTGTTGACGGTGCCCTTCGGCGTCGTCGAGGTGTGCCATGCCGGCACCATCTTCACCCAACCCCAGTCGAACCTGATCGTGCCGCCGAGGTTGGGGTCACGAACGTCGACGCCCTCCTCGCCGATCTCGCCCGCCAGCTCGGTGATCGCGGTCACCGGCGCGCCGGTCCGCTTGGCGATCGGCACGCGTGTCGCCGACGTGGTCGGCGTGGCCGTGGGTCACCAGGATCGCCGTCGCGCTGACGTCCGTCTGCGGCGATCGCCGCCTTCGGGTTGCCCGGTCAGGAACGGGTCGATCAGGACGGTGGTGTCGCCATCCGACAGCGTGAAGCACGAGTGGCCGAGAAAACGCACATCCATTTCAGTCAGTCCTCCTTGTTCTTGGCAGTGTCGGGTTCCCGCGCGTAACCTAGCTCGACGGCGAGCTCGAAGCCGACCGCGACGCCGACGAGCATCGACAGCCGGGTCTCCTCGGCGATCAGCGTGTTGACGGCGCGCAGCCGCTCTTCGAGGTCTACCGCGCTGAGCGCCTCGCGAATCGCGGCCGAGTGCGCGGTGTCGAACCAGCCGCCGTCGGCGATCGCGCTTGCGAGCACGCGCTGAAGCCCCGGCGCAGCGCGTGCGACGAGATCCTGTGCTCGTCTCAGGCGCTCCGGGTCGTTGATCGCCGCGATCGCCGCGTCGAGTTGATCTGTTTCGCCGTCGGGCAAGCGCGCCCACGATGATACGGACGAGACGATCGTGGCTTCGCCGGCCGGCTCGCCGCAGCTTCGCCGGCCGCCGCCGGAGCGACCCCGGCGGCGGCTCTCAGACCGGACGGATGCGCGCCAGCGGATAGCCGACCAGCAGACCGGTCGCGATCCCGACCCCGCCGGCGACCGCGCTCGCCTCGGTCGCCGCGACCGGCATCAGCCCGATCACCACCGCGAGCACCGCGGTGCCGAGCAGATCGCCCTCGTAGTCGATGTGCTTCAGCTTCGCGCGGAGATCCGGCATCGCCCAGGCGACCAGCAGCGCCAGCGCGGCGCCGTTGCCGCCCATGAACACCGAGCCCTTGAACAGCTCGGTCGCCACCGCGAGGCCGCCGACCCCGCCGATCAGGAACAGCGCGATCACGATCGATCGGGCCGTGGCGGTGCTCGAGCAGCGTTCCGTACAGCGCGATGATCGTCAGCGCGACGAACGCGTAGCCGGTGTTGTCGTAGGTGAAGGCCGCGGTGAACACCCGCCACCAGCGGATCTGCAGGCCGTTGTACGACGGCGACGTCGTGGAGCGCGACGGCTCCGGTCCGCCACAGCAGGCAGCCGACGAGGCCGCCGATGACCAGCACGATCGTCGCGTACGGGTGAGCCTCGGGACGGATTCCGGGTATCTCGCCGCGCCGCAGGCGGGGCAGCGACGGCGACGGCGCGCGCTTGGTCTCGCCCTCCGCGACCCGGCCGTGGCGGTCGAGCTTCGGCGCCCGTTTGCGCAGGCGATTGCCGCAGTACGGACACTCGGTGATGTACGGGCTGACCTCAGATCCGCAGTTCTTGCAGACGACGAACAGATCGGGACCGCCGGTGCTCACACCTCGATTGTAGAACCGCTGCGATGGCCCCCGGGTACCTTGCCGTTACCGCCGTCTGCGGCGATCGATCAGGACGCGATCAGACCGCGGTCGCGGCGACGATCTCGGCCATCACCTCGCGGAAATCGTGGTTGGCCTCGTAGACCACGACCTGGCGTGAGGCGCCGTTGCCGCGCTGGAGCAGATCGTCGACCGCCTCGAGCTCGTTGGCCGAGCCGAGATCCTCGCAGTGCTCACGCATCCGGTCGATCAACCGCCTGGCCAGCGCCCGCGTCGACACGCGATCGGCAGCTCGGCAGATCGACGATCTCGCCCTCGAGTCCGTGCCGGGCGGCCAGCCACTTGTTCTCGTCGAGCATCTCGAACGGATAGGGCGAGAGCGGCTTGCCCTCGTCGAAGTGGACCGACAGCTCGCGCACGAGCCCCTGGACCAGCGCCGCCAGCGCGAGCGTGTGCTCGATCCGCGTCTGGGAGTCCATCACGCGGACCTCGACCGTCCCGAAGTTCGGATGCGGGCGCACGTCGTGCCACAGGTAGGTGTAGTCCTCGATCACGCCGGAGCCGATCATGAACTCGATCCGCCGCTCGTAGTCGGCCCAGTCCTCGTAGTAGGGCGGGATCCCGACGCGCGGGAAGGCGCGGAAGATCGGCGTCCTGGTCGAGGCGAGCCCGGTCGTGTCGGCGCGCCAGAACGGCGAGTTGGCCGACAGACCGAGCAGCACCGGCATGTGCACGCACATCCCGTTGGCGACGTGGATCGCCTTGTCGGGATCGTCGACGGCGACATGCACGTGCATCCCGAAGATCAGCTCCTGGCGGGCGACGAACCGCAGCGCCGAGATCAGGTCGCGGTAGCGGGGCCGCGCGACGATCCGCTGGTCCTCCCACATCGCGAACGGATGCGTTCCGGCCGAGCCGATCGCCATCCCCTTCGCCGCCGCGTTCCGCGTCACCTGGCTGCGAAGCGCGCGCAGCTGCTCGCCCGCCTGCGCCGTGTTCTCGCACGGCTCGGTCGAGACCTCCAGCACCGACTCCATCAGCTCGGGCTTGATCTCGCCGACGGTCGCGGGCTCAAGCATCGTCTCGATCGCGTTGACGAGCTCGAGCGTGTCGGCGTCGAGGATCATCAGCTCCTCCTCGATGCCGATCGTGAACGGCGGTCCCGTGAATGCGTGGTTCACTGCGGTCAGAGCCTAGCCGCTGGCGGGCGGGTCTGTGGTCGCGCGCCCCAGCCGGGGCCCTCGGATGGCTCGCCATTATCCTCCTGCTATGTCGAGTGGGTCAGGTGATCGAGTCAGTCTCGGATGCGTCGCTGTCACCGCTGCGTTTCCTTGAGCGAAGCGCCGAGGTCTGGAGTGACCGGCCCGCCGTTTCTGACGGCGCGCGCTCGTGGAGTTACGCAGCCCACGCTGACCGCGTCGCTCGGCTGGCCGGCGCGCTGCGGGCGGAGTTCGGGATCCGTCCCGGTGACCGCGTCGCAGCGCTGCTGCCGAACATCGCGGCGATGCTGGAGGTGCACTACGCGGTGCCCGGCACCGGTGCGATTCTGGTGCCGCTGAACACGCGGCTGACCGCGGGCGACTACTCCTACATCCTTGAGCACTCCGGAGCCACGGCGATCATCGCCGCGACCGCGCTTGCGACACCGCTCCAGGAGGCGCTGTCATCGATCGGTGCAGCGAGCCGGCCGCAGGTCCTCTGGGTCGATTCGCAGGGGGCCGAGAGCTGTGACTACGAGACGCTGATCGCCGGCGCGCAAGGCCGGCGCGCTCGCCTACCCGGATGACGAACGGACGCTGCTCTCGATCAACTACACCTCCGGCACCACCGGCCGGCCGAAGGGGGTGATGACCTCACACCGTGGCGCCTACCTGCACAGCCTCGGCGTGATCGCCGAGGCGGGCCTGACGACGCGCAGCGCCTACCTGTGGACGCTGCCGATGTTCCATTGCAACGGCTGGGCGTACACGTGGGCGGTGACGGCGAGCGGCGCCCGGCACCTGTGCCTCCCCGCGGTCGAGCCCGACGCGATCTGGACGGCGATCCTCTCGCAGGGCGCCACCCATATGTGCGCTGCGCCGACGGTCGTCACGATGATGCTGGGTGCCCCGAGCGCGAAGCCGTGCCCGGAGCCCGTTCGCCTGTTCATCGGCGGGGCTCCACCGTCACCGGCTCTGCTGAAGCGCGCCGCCGCGCTCGGGATCGAGATCACCCACCTCTACGGCCTCACGGAAACGTACGGACCGATCGCCGTGTGCGCATGGAACCCCGACTGGGACCAGCTGCCTGCCGATCAGCAGGCCGGGCTGCGCGCACGGCAGGGCGTCAGCACCGTCGTCAGCGAGCGCCTCCGCGTCGTCGACGGGCAGCTGCGTGACGTACCCCGGGACGGGGTCACCCAGGGCGAGGTCGTGATGCGCGGCAACAACGTGATGCTCGGTTACTACCGCGACCCCGAGGCGACCAGCAGGGCATTCGCCGGCGGCTGGTTTCACTCCGGCGACCTCGCGGTGATGCACCCCGACGGCTACGTCGAGCTCCGTGACCGTCTCAAGGACGTCGTCATCTCAGGCGGGGAGAACATCGCGACGATCGAGGTCGAGCAGGCGCTGGCTGCCCACCCGGCGGTCTCCGAGGTGGCGGTCGTGGCGAGGCCCGACGAGCAGTGGGGCGAGGTGCCGGTTGCGTTCGTGACGACCGTCGCCGGCGCCGAAATCGATCTCGCCGAGGTCAAGCGGTTCCTGCGGGGTCGCCTGGCGGGCTTCAAGATCCCGAAGGCCCTGGTGGTGGTCGACGAGTTGCCGAAGACCGCGACCGGCAAGATCCAGAAGTTCGTGTTGCGCGAGCGGGCGAGCGAGGAGATCCGCCCAGGTCTCAGCGGTTGAGCTTGCAATGACGCACAGTCGGTGGTAGGTATGGACCCGCGACCGGCGATCGAACCTACAGAGGAGCGGGCATGAGCGACAGCGTCTACCGAGTCACAGAAGTGATCGGCGTCAGCAGCGAATCGTGGGAGCAGGCCGCACGCTCCGCTGTTGAGACCGCGGCCAACACGGTCCGTGACCTGCGGGTGGCCGAGGTCGTCCGCCAGGACGTGACGATCGAGAACGGCGGGATCGTCAGCTACCGCGTACGGCTGGCGATCTCGTTCAAGTACGACGGCAGCGACTGAGCGCCAGGCGTAACGGCGACTGAGCGTCAGGCCGAAGGGTCCGCGCGCGGGGACATAACGGGGCCGCGCGGGGCTTGATAGGCTCGCCAACGATGGCTTTGAAGATGCGTCAGAGCCTCGCGCAGCTGGAGCGGGACTTCCTCTACGAGTCCGAACTCGACCAGCGCCGGCGCGAGCATCTGAACCGAAATGTCCGCGTCCGCTCCCGCAGGCGCCACCATGAGCGTGAGAAGAAGCGCAGCTCGATGCGCTTCTACATGCTCGTGTTCACGCTGATCGCAACGGCCCTGATCGTGACCGCGGCGATGTTCTACACGCTCTACAGCCTGCTCTCGTAGCGGACCGGCACCTCAATCAACCTCAACTCCCCTAACGCCCCGCTCCAGCGAGGGGGTGGGGGTTTGAGCCTCGTAACCCTGCTTAAGTCCCCTCGCTCAAGCCAGAACGGCTCGGTGTGGGGTATTCGTGTGGCTCGCGCGCGACTGCGTGGGTATTCGAGCGCGACTTACCCGGCGCCTTGGCGCACCGTACCCGGCGATGGCGCCGGCGCTAGCGGCCTTCGCCGAGGTCGGCCAGGGCCGCGTCGACCTCTTCCCGCGTGCCGCCGCCGGCGACGACCCGCTCCTGCTGGATCTCGAGGTAGACCTCCTTGCGGAACACCGGGATGTCCCTGGGAGCCTGAATCCCGATCCGGACCTTCTCTCCCATGATCGCCAGCACCGACACCTCTATGTCGTCGCCGATCATGATGCTCTGGTTGGACTTACGCGTCAGCACCAACATTGCACTTATGCCTCCCTGCTCGCGTTAGCTTCTGAAGAAGCCCTCGACTCGACCGGCCAGAGACCGCCGACTCGCCCGACCGGAGCATACTGATCCGCCTTGACACGATGCAACCGCGGAACGCCGTGGGGCGAGCCTGTAATAGTCTCCGCTGCCAATGCCAAGAAAATCTTTGCGGCCCGAGCTCAACCGGATTCGGGGGTGGGTGCGCCAGGGACGTACCGACGCCTGGATCGCGCATCAGCTCGAGGTCACAGTCCAACAGATTCAAGCTTTCAAACGTGATCAGGACCTCGAGCCCGATGGGGCGGCAGATCCGACGGCGCCGCTGGTCGACTATGACGACGAGATCGACCTCCGTGCCGAGGACGACGCGCTGATCGCCGCCGAGCTCGACGCGCAGGCCGCCGAGGCCGCGCAGGCCGCCGAAGCAGCCGCGCAGGCCGCCGAAGCAGCCGCGCAGGCCGCCGAGGCGGCCGCCGAAGACGAGGACGCCGACGATGAGAAGCCCAAGCGGCGACGCAGCCGCCGCGGCGGACGAACCACCCGCGGCAAGCGCAAGCCGGGTGGCCCGCTCGAGGCGACGTTCGACCACGGCGAGGAGGGGTACGGCCTGTGGCTGGACCCGGCGGTGCAGGATGACCCGATCTACGCCGAGTACTGGGCGGGGCACCGTCCGGTGGAGGTGTCGATCGAGGAGGATCAGATCGTGATCCGCCGAGCCGGCGCCGACGCCGCGGACGAGGCCGACGCCGAAGCCGAGTAGCGCCCGGCCGGCTATGACTCGGTGGGGGTGCGGCGGCCACCGCCGAAATCACTCGCGAAGCCCGCACGGCGTGCGAACGCCGCGCCGGCCACGACCGTGATGTCCCACGCCTCGGGCGTCGACGGAGCCACCCTGACGGCGAGGTCGAAGCACCAGTCGGTGCCCTGCTCCAGGTAGTAGGCGGCGAGCTCGTCGGTGGTGAATGTCCCGCCGACGCGCCGGCGCAGCTCCAGGACGACGGCGGCGATCACCCGTTCGATCGCGGCGCGCTCGTCGCCTCTGAACTGGGAGAGCCGTCTGGCGCCCTCCTCCCAGAGGCCGATCAGCTCCTCGAACCCGACCGATTCGCCGTCGTTCACGGCGTCGGACCCGCCCGGCCCGTGTGTTTCAGTGCTTTGGCAGCCCGGTGACCGCGAACGACTGCTCGCCCGCCTGCACCATGCCGAGCGCCCGCGCGTCGAGCACGATCGTCTGAGGATTCTTGAGCGAGCTCTGCAGCTGGGAGAGCCTCCGGTTCTCGCGCTGCAGTCCCTGGACGATCGCGGTCTGCTGCTGCGCCTGTGCGCGGGTCTGCATGAAGCTCCGCGCACCCTGCACGCCGATCCCGGCGACCAGCACGAACACCGCCAGCAGCGCGATTCGCCCCAGCCGGTCCCAGCGAATCCCTGAGACCGGTCCGCGCACGTTGAGGCCGTGCGGGCGTGGCCGCGCCGTCCCGGCGCGGCTGCTCGCCGACCGCGCCGTCGCGGAGCGGCCGGTGGCCGTACGCGGCGACGAGGACCGAGCGGCCGAGGAGGCGGAGCGGGCGGACGGCATCAGGTTGCACCTTCGTTCGACGCCCGCCTTCTCCTTCCTGCCGCAAGATCACCTGCATCGCGAGGCGCGCGGCCGGGAGCTCAAGGGGATGTCGACCGGAAGGCGCGACGGCCGAGGAACTCGGCCTTGGGACCGAGCGCCTCCTCGATCCGCAGCAGCTGGTTGTACTTGGCCACCCGGTCGGTCCGCGAGGGCGCGCCGGTCTTGATCTGGCCGCAGCTGGTCGCGACCGCGAGGTCGGCGATCGTGACGTCCTCGGTCTCGCCCGAGCGGTGCGACATCACCGCCGTGTAGCCGGCCTCCCGCGCCATCCTGATCGCCGCGAGCGTCTCGGTCAGCGTCCCGATCTGATTGACCTTGATCAGGATCGAGTTCGCCACGCCGGCGTCGATCCCCCGCTTGAGCCGCTCGGTGTTGGTGACGAACACGTCGTCGCCGACGAGCTGCAGGCGGTCACCGAGGCTCGCGGTCAGCTTCCCCCACCCGTCCCAGTCGTCCTGCGCCATGCCGTCCTCGATCGAGATGATCGGGTAGCGCGCCGCGAGCTCGGACCAGTAGGACGACCAGTTCGTCGGCATTCAGCGTCCGGTGCTCGTGCTCGATCACGTAGGCGCCGTCCCTGTAGAGCTCTGAGACCGCCGGGTCCATCGCGATCGCGACCTGGTCGCCGGGCACGTAGCCGGCGGCGCGGATCGCCGCGATCAGGATCTCAAGCGCCGCCTCGTTGGAGTCGAGGTCGGGCGCGAAGCCCCCCTCATCGCCGACCGCGGTGGACAGGCCTCGCTCGTGGAGGGTCTGCTTGAGATGGTGGAACACCTCGGCGCCGATCCGCAGCGCATCACCGAACGTGCGACCGCCGATCGGGACGATCATGAACTCCTGAAAGTCGATCTTGTTGTCGGCGTGCGCGCCGCCGTTGATCACGTTCATCATCGGCACCGGCAGGATGTGCGCCGTTTCACCGCCGAGGTACTGCCACAGCGGCAGCCGCTCCTCGGCGGCAGCCGCGTGGGCCGCTGCCAGCGACACGGCGAGCAGCGCGTTCGCGCCGAGCCGCGACTTGTTGGCGGTGCCGTCCAGCGTGATCAGCGTGCGATCGAGCGCCGCCTGAGCGGCCGCCTCCATGCCCCGCACCGCCGACGCGATCTCACCGTTGACGTTGGCCACCGCCTGGGTGACGCCCTTGCCGAGCCAGTCCGAGCCGCCGTCACGCAGCTCGGTTGCCTCGAACTCACCCGTCGATGCACCCGAGGGGACCGCGGCACGGCCCCAGGCGCCCGATCTGACGCTCAGTTCGACCTCGACGGTCGGGTTGCCGCGGCTGTCAAGGATCTGGCGGGCGTGTACGTGTTCGATCTGGCTCATCGGGCGTCGTGATCTCCTTCGGTCAGGCGGGCTTTCGCGTAGTAGGCGAGCTGCGCTTCGGAATCCAGATCGTTCCAGTTCCGGCCGTCCGATGCGGCCAGATCGGCGCCGGCCTGCACGCGTGAGCGGAAACGATCCGATGCGGCGCGCAGCGCGAGCTCGGGATCGACGTGGAGCTTGCGTGCGACGTTGACCGTCGCGAACAGCACGTCGCCGAGCTCATGGAAGCGCTGATCGGCCGACGAGGCCGCCTGCAGCTCATCAAGCTCGTCCCTGACCGATTGCATCGGACCCTCGACGTCGGGAAAGTCGAAGCCGCTCGACGCGGCGCGGCGCTGCAGCTTGCGCGCGTAGAGCGGACCGGGCAGGTTTTCCGGAACCTCGCCGAACAGACCCGCCTCGCGGCCCGGCTCGCGCTGCTTGATCGCATCCCAGTTGCGCAGCACCTCCCGGGAGCTCTCGACCGTCGTCTCCCCGAACACGTGCGGATGGCGCCGGATCAGCTTCTCGGTGACGCCGCTCGCTACCTGGGCGAGATCGCCGGCACCCCGCTCCTCCAGCAGCAGCGCCAGGAAGTGGACCTGGAACAGCACGTCGCCGAGCTCGTCGAGCAGCTTGCGATCGTCACGCTGGTGCGCGGCGTCGGCCAGCTCGTATGCCTCCTCGAGCGTGTGCGGGACGATCGTGCGCTCGTCCTGCTCACGGTCCCACGGGCACTCAAGGCGCAGCCTGCGCGTGATCGCGTCGAGGCGCTCGAGCGCCTGGGTGATCTCCGGGTCGCCGGAGCTCAAGGCGCTAGCCGGAGCTGGAGGAGCTCGAGGAGGACGGCGTCGTCGTCGTGGTCGTGGTCGTGGGGGCTGCGGTGGTGGCGGTTGCCGCGGTCGTGGGTGTCGCGGTCGTGGTCGTCTTCGGCGCCACGTAACCGTGACAGTCGGCCATCGCGTACTCGTCGCGGCATAGCGTCTGCGAACTCCAATTCGTCTTCATCGCCTTCGTCAACGCCGCCTCGGCAGCCGCCGTATAGGTGTTCGTCAGCGTTTCCCTGATCTGCGTGGTCGCCTTGGCAAGCGTCTCCTTGGTGGCGGGCGTGCTCTTCACGACCTCGACGATGTACCAGCCGAAGGTGCCGTGGATCGGGCCGATCACCTTGTTCAACGGTGCCGAGAAGGCAGCTTCGTTGAGCGCGTGCTCCTCCTCGCCGTTGGTGACGCCGACCAGCAGGCCGCCGTTGTCCTTGGTGGCGGCGTCGATCGAATACTTCTTGGCGACGGTGTCCCAGCTCTCGCCCGAGGCCAGCGCCGACTTGGCCGCCTGCACGGCGGCCTCGCTGTTGGCACGCACGATTCGGATGTTCCGCGTCTCGGGTGTGCCGAACTGCGTCGGGTGCGCCAGGAAGTACGCCTGGATCGCGGCCGGCGTGACCTTCTTCGTGTAGTGCGCGATCAGCTTCGTGTAGATCTGGCTGACCCGCAGGCGGAAGTAGATGTCCTGCAGCGTCTGGCCGGTCGAGACCAGGAAGGCCGAGAACTGGGCGGCCGTCGGGAACTGCTCCTTCTTGGCGGTGGCGAGCGCCTTCAGGACCTGCGCCTGCGTGACCGTGATCCCGTCCTTGTGGGCCTGTGCCTGATACCAGTAGGCCGTGATCAGGAAGTTCATCACCTGGCTGGAGAGCGATGAGAACAGCTCGGCGCAGTCGGCCTTGATCGTCTTGTCCGGAGTCTTGGCGAGCGCCGGGATCTGCTGGCGCACCTGGGCGACGCAGCTGGAGAAGCCAGGCGGATCGTTGGGCACGATCACCGGGGCGGAGGTGCTCTGCGACGCGTTGCCCTTGGCTGCCACGAACATCCAGTGGTTGAAGGCGGCGGTCGTGATCGGGTTGCCCGCCATCACGGCGACCGAGTCGTCGGGGATGCTGCTCCCACAGGCCGCGATGCCCATTGAGAGCACAAAAAAGGCGCCAAGCGCCACAATCGTCCGCCGAATCCGCATCGATCGCCGATGGTAGCGAGACGACTCCGATCCTGCGTTTCGTTGCTGTTACGTCACGTTTTCGCCGCGTTAGCGCTCGACGAGTCGGCCCTCAGGCCGCCTCGGCGGTTGCCGCCAGCAGGACGTCCGCAGCGCGCACCAGAGCCGGGAACTGCTTGACCGGATCGTCGGGCACGCGCATCGACCACTGCGACTTCCCGGACTCGTAGAGCGCCTCCGGGATCTCGGCGCGGATCTGCTTGGCGCGCACCGAATCGAGCTCGACCGGCGTCACCGCCAGCCGGCCGCCGCGGAAGAAGACGTTCCTCGCGCCGGCCTGTCCGAGCTTGATCCGCGCGGTCTGGAGCATGATCAGGTTCGCCAGCGGCTCGGGCAGCTCGCCGAAGCGGTCCTCGAGCTCGTCGCGCAGCAGCATCAGGTCGGCCACCTCCCGCGCGGCCGCGATCCGCCGGTGGACGTCGACCTTGGCCTGCTCGTAGGGGATGTAGGAGGCCGGCACGTAGGCGTCGACGTTGACATCGAGCCGGACCGGCTCCCAGTCCTCCTGCTGCTCACCGTCGGCCGCCGACGCCGCCTCGACCGCCTCGTCGAGCATCTGCATGTAGAGCTCGAAGCCGAGCGCGGCGACGTGGCCTGACTGCTCGTCACCGAGCAGGTTGCCGGCGCCGCGGATCTCGAGGTCCCGCATCGCGATCTTGAAGCCGGCCCCGAGCTCTGTGTAGTCCGACAGCGCCGACAGGCGCTGTGCCGCCTCGCCGGTCAGCGCAGCCGCGCTCGGGTAGAGCAGGTAGGCGTAGGCCCGCTCACGGGAGCGTCCCACCCGGCCGCGGATCTGGTAGAGCTGGGAGAGCCCGAACATGTCGGCGCGCTCGACGATCAGCGTGTTCGCCTGCGGGATGTCGATCCCCGACTCGATGATGCTCGTGCAGACCAGCACGTCGGCCTCGCCGCGAACGAAGCGGATCATCCGCCGCTCCAGCTCACGCTCCTCCATCTGCCCGTGCGCGACCTCGAACCGCATCGAAGGACACAGCCCTCGCAGCCGCTCGGCGGTCTCGTCGATCGACTCGATCCGGTTGTGGAGGAAGAACGCCTGCCCGTCGCGCGCCCGCTCGCGCTCAAGCGCGGTCCGGACCAGCTCCTCGTCGTACTCGCCGACGTAGGTCTTGATCGGCCGGCGCCCCTCGGGCGCGGTCTCGATCACGCTGATGTCGCGGACCCCGGCGAGCGACATCTGCAGCGTCCTGGGGATCGGCGTGGCGCTCATCGCGATCACGTCGACCCGCAGCTTCAGCTGGCGCAGCAGCTCCTTCTGCTTGACGCCGAAGCGCTGTTCCTCATCGACGATCAGCAACCCCAGATCCTTCGCGCGCACGTCCCGGCTGAGCAGTCGGTGCGTGCCGATCAGGATGTCGGTCTCGCCGCGCGCGAAGGCCGCAACCGAGGCCCGCTGCTCGGCCGCGGGCCGGAACCTCGAGACGTGCGCGACCGTCACCGGGTAGTCCTTCAACCGTTCGGAGAAGGTCCCGAAGTGCTGCTGGGCGAGGATCGTCGTCGGCACCAGCACCATCACCTGCTTGCCATCCTGCACGGACTTGAACGCCGCCCGGAGCGCCACCTCGGTCTTGCCGTAGCCGACGTCGCCGCAGATCAGTCGGTCCATCGGCCTGGGCGCCTCCATGTCGGCCTTGACGAACTCGATCGCGTCGCGCTGGTCGGGCGTCTCGTTGTAGGGGAACGCGTCCTCGAACTCACGCTGCCAGTCGGTGTCAGGCGAGAACGCGAACCCCTCACGGCGCTTGCGCTCCGCATACAGGTTGAGCAGCTCGCCGGCGAGCTCCTGCGCCGCCCGGCGCGCGCGTGACTTGATCGTCTCCCAGCGCGTGCCGCCGAGCTTCGACAACGGCGGGTGCTCACCGCCGGCGCCGACGTAGCGGCTGATCTTCGCCAGCTGGTCGACCGGCACGAACACGCGGTCCGAGCCGGCGTACTCCAGGTACAGATAGTCACGCGTGACCCCGGCGACGGTCTTGGTGTCAAAGCCGGCGAAGCGCGCGATCCCGTGGTCCTCGTGCACGACGATGTCGCCGGTGCGCAGATCCGCGAAGCTCCGCAGGATCCCGCGACGGCCGGGCCGCCGCGGGCCCTCCTCGGTTCGCCGCCGGCGGAACAACCGGTGCTCGGGAATCACGGCGAGCTTGAACGCCGGCGCGATGAACCCGTCGCGGAGCCGCGCGTGCGCGAACGTCAACGGCCCTGGAGAGCCGTTCCTCGCTGCTGCCGGCCTAGCGGGGCCGGCAGCAGCGCCGGCACCGTTGTCGCCGTCCAGCCACGACACCTTCAGCCGCCCGAGGTTGTACGCGGCGCGCTCGCCCTCGCCGCGCGCCGCGAACACGCACACGGTCCGGTAGCCCGAGCGCGTCAGCTTCTCCAGCTCCGGCTCGGCGTCACGGATCCCGCGGGCGCCGACATCGGCCGCCTGCGCCCGGAAGCTGAGCGGTTGGTCCTGGTCGATGCTCGAGAGACGGATCCGCGCACGCGCGTCGAGCGCCGCGATGATCGTCTCCGGCGCGACGTACAGGTGGTGCGCGTCGCTGTCATGGAACGCGGCCGTCACATCGGACCAGTGGTCGGCGAGCGCCGGGGCGACCTCCTCCTCGGCGGCGATCAGGAAGCTCGCGTCGGCGTCGATCAGCTCCAGGAACGAGCGGAAGTCCTCGACCGGCAGCAGCTCGGCGATGTCGGGACGATCCTCGGCCTTCTCCAGCGCCGCGATCTCGGCCAGCTCCCGATGCTCCTGGGCGAGCTCCGCCGCCGGCGCCACCTCGACCACCTCGGCGTCTCCGAGCGAGCGCTGCGTGAACGTCGAGAACCAGCGAAGCGACTCGATCTCGTCGCCGAACAGGTCGACCCTGACGGCGCGATCCTCGGTCGCGGGGAACAGATCGAGCAGCCCGCCCCGGATCGCGAACTGCCCGCGGTCCTCGACCTGGTCGACGCGCTCGTACCCCGCCGCGACAAGATCATCGGCGGTCTCGTCAAGGTCCATCAGCTCTCCGACCGCAAGCGTGAAGCCATGCGGGCGCAACGACGGATCCGGGACCTTTTCCGAAAGCGCGACGGCGCTGACAACGACGACGGGCGCGGCTGCGTCCGGATCGGGGTCGAGCAGCGCGTCAAGCGCCGCGATCCGCTGGCCGACCAGATGCGGTGGCGGCGCCAAATGGGATTCATAGGTAACCCCGCGCGAGGGGTAGTACCGGACGGTGCGCGGCGCCAGCCAGGTTCGCAGCCCGGCGGCGAGGTCCCGTGCCGCTCGATCGTCGCCGGCGACCACGATCGCGGGTCGCTCGGGCTCACGGTCGATCAGCGCCGCCAACAGGTAGGGCCGCAGCGACTGCGAAACGAACGCGCGGCCGCCCTCCCGGAGGAGCGTGGCTGTCTGTGGGTCGAGGTCGGCCTGCGCGAGAAGGCTTTGGAGCACGGGATGTCCAGTGTAGGTCGCCGCCCGCACGCGGCTCGCGGACGGTTGGCGAGAGCCGCTCAGTGCCCGTGGCGGCGCGCGTCGGCGATCAGGATCGCCACCTTGAGAACGTCGCCCGGGTCATCCGCCCCGGCCTGCTCGGCGAGGCGAATCGCCTTCTCACGCTGCCCGAGCACGAGCGCCGCGGCGGCTGCCGAGAGCCTCAGGGTCCCGTCGAGGGGATCGTTGGGGATCTGATCGTCGAGCAGGCGCGCGGCGAGCCGGGTGCGGCCCTCGGCGAGGTCGATCGCCGCCGCGTCGGCGACCACCTCGGTCGAATCGGGGGTCGCGCTCAGCGCGCGCTGCGCCCACGGCGCCCCGGCCGCGCCGGCGCCGGCGACGTTCGAGCTGGCGAGCTCTCCGAACGCGTAGCCTGCGTCGTCGTCGATCGCGGGATCCCAGGGCCGCAGCGCGCGAGCCGCTCTGAAGTCGGCCTGCGCCGAGCTGACCTGGCCCTTCCCGGCCGCGACCAGCGCCGATCGGAGCGGGATCTCGGCCAGCGCCGCCGACGCCAGCACCACCGCGAGCGCGGCGAACGCTGCACCCGCGGCGATCCTCCCCGGCGTGGCCCGCGCCATTGGCGAGCGGGCCGGGGCCGGCTGCTCGGCCAGCAGCCCACCCGCGAACAGCATCGCGAGCGGCGTCGAGGCGGGCGAGGTGAAGAAGAACAGCAGCGCGACGCCGTACCCGACAAGCCCCGCCAGCATCCCGGCGAGCGCCGCCCGCTCGACCGGCTCCACCTCCTCGCCGGCAGCCCTCAGCCCGCGGAGGGCCACCAGCACGACCAATCCGATGCTGATCGCAAGCAGCGGCAGACCACCGGCGGCGGCGGCCTGCAGCAGCCAGTTCTCGGGGCTGTCGGGGACCGACTGGGGACCGATGTCGCGTTCGTATTTGAGTGTCGCGTAGCGTGGCAGCGCATCGACGAAACCGCCGGCGCCGACCCCGATCAACGGATGGTCGGCGATCAGGTGCAGCGTCTCCTGCCACAGCAGCACACGTCCATTGGCGGTGTCGGTGGCGAGCGGGCTCGTGCCCGTCGCGCGGGCGCGTGGCGTCGGCTGCACGAGCACTCCCAGCGTGGCAACGGCCGCGAACAGCAGCAGTCCGATTCGCAGGCGAGGGCTCTGCAGCAGCACCAGCAACACGATCACGACGACGATCCCGCCGAGATAGGCGCCGCGCGACGCCGAGCAGTCGAGCGCGGCGGCAGCCGCCAGCGCACCGGCGATGTGCAGCGGCCGGCGTCTCGTCAGTGCGACCGCCAGCAGCGGTCCGAGCACGAGCGCCGCCCACGCCCCCTGGTCGCTGGCGTTGCCCAGCAGCGATCCGGGCCGCGTGACGTTGCTCTGCAGCGGATAGGTCCCGGCCGTCTCAAGCACGGCGATCACAGCGACCGCGATCGTCGCCACGGCCAGCCAATCCAGGAACCAGACGGTCGCCGGGCGAGCGCGCCGCGGACCGAGGAGCCTGGCGCCGGCGACAGCGGCGCCGATGTAGATCGACAGCCCGATCAGGCCCTCGTAGCGCGGCGGGCGCCCGATCAGCCGCGTCAACGCCGCGCCGGAGTTGAGCGCTCCGATCGCCAGCAGCAGCACCCCGGCGGCGACGGCGATGAGCACGGCCCGCGGCAGGCGGCCGCGAGGCGCCACGCAGAACGCCAGTGCGATCGCCGCCGCGCACACCGCCAGCTTCGGAAAATCGAAGCGATCGAAGGCGTCGGGAAGGAAAACGGCGCCGCTCAGAGCGAACAGCGCGAGCGCGAGCCGCTCGCGGTCGGAGAACTCTCGCACGCCTCGCTCCATATCTGTAGTCTTTCCGATCGGTGCGCGAGTTTGGGTTGCAACCGCGTTCAGGGTCAGGGGCCGCTGCGTCCGCGGGGGTGCCGCTGCCGCAGCGCCATTTGGGGACACTGGCGGCGATCGCCGCCGTCAGCGCGATCCTCGCCGTCGCGATTGTCGGCGTTCTGCGCTTCGACACCTTCAGCGGCGGCAGCGCCGTGATCCGCGGGATCCCGCAGCGGTTCGACGGCAGCGGCAGCTTCGGGATGCTGCCGGAGGCGGCGCAGCTCTCGATCTCACGCGCCCTCGGCAATGACATCCCGGCCTATTGGGCCCGCCGCGACGCCGGCGGCTTTGCGACGAGCGCGCCGCGCAGCCCGCTGCGTGCGAGCTTCTCGGCAACCGGGGTGCAGCTGCGGGACCACGCCGGCAGCCTCGGCATCGCGCTGTCCGCCTACGGTGAGGGCTCACGGCTGCGCGGGGTGGCGCCGGTCGCCCCGAGCGCGCGCAGGGCGCGGGTCACCTACGCCCGCGGGCCGTTGCGCGAGTGGTACGCGAACGGGCCGATCGGGCTCGAGCAGGGCCTCGACCTCGCCGCCCCGCCCGTCGCCCACGGCAACGGGCACCTGACCTTCTCGTTCACGATCTCCGGGTCGCTGCGCGCCAGGCAGTCCGGTCCCTCGGTGCTGTTCGAAACCGCCGGCGGTCACGGGGCGTTCCGAGAGGGTGCGCTCGGTGTCTACGACGCGACCGGCAGGCTGCTTCCGGCCACGCTGTCGGTCTCGGGCCGGCAGCTGCTGCTGCGCACCGATGCCGTGGGCGCGCACTACCCGCTGCGGATCGACCCGAACTTCTGCTCGACGGTGAGCACCAGTCCCCAGCTCTGCACGACGACCAACAACGCCCCGTCCGCGATCGCCGCCTCCGGCAACACGCTCGTCGTCGGCGATCCCTACTACGGCGAATCCGATCTCAACGACTTCGGGAGCGGCGCGGCGTGGCTGTTCATCGAGCCGGCGGCCGGCTGGCAGAGCGCCAACCAAACCGCGACCCTCGCGCAGCCCTCAGGCGGGCCGTCCGACAACGATTTCGGCAGCTCAGTCGCGATCACGACGGCGCCGGGAGGCCAGGTGACGGTCGCCGTCGGCGATCCATTGACCAACAATGAGACGGGTTCAATCGACGTGTACGTCGAGCCCAAGGCCGGTTGGCCGAGCACCGTCAACCCAACCGCCGAGATCACCGTCCCCACCCCGAGCGCCGGTAACACCCCCGATATCGGCGGCCGGATCGAGATGTCGTCGAACTCAGCCGGCCTGTCGACGATCGTCTCGACCGGCGCTGTCGACCCGACCAGCGGCTCGCCCGCGGTCGCGGTCTACGCGGAGCCGAGCAGCGGGACCTGGGCGAGCACGTCGACGCCGACCTCCCTGATTGACCCTGATGGGGGCACAGGCAACGTCAGCCTCCTCCAGGGGACATCGGTGGCGATCGCCACCGATCCCTCCACGAACCTGCCGATCGTCGCCGTCACCGCCTACGACAGCAACCTCGATCAGTACGAGGTTCAGCTCTACTCGGAGCCGGCAGGCGGCTGGAGTGCCACGACGACCACCGCCCAGTCGACGCTGGCTCAGACCAACGCAAGTCCGGGGGCCGGCAATCTGGGCACCAACGGGCTGCTGCTGGAGACCTCGTCGAGCGTCCCGCACGAGACCGTATTCGCCAGCAATCCGGACGCGAACAATTTCGACGGCGCCGTCTACGTCTGGACCGAGCCGGCGGGTGGCTGGCCGGCCACCGCGGCGACCGCAAACGCCACGCTGACCGCCAACCCGGTGTCGGACTACTTCGGGGAGTACCTCGCGCTGGACAGCACGACATTGATCGTCGGCGCTTACCACGGCGATATCTACGCCTTCGGGCAGCCGGCCGGCGGCTGGGCGGACGCCTCAGCCGCGCAGTTCGCCGCGGTCAACACCAACGGCGCGTCGTGGTCCGGGACGACGTACTCGATCGCCGGCGCCTGCACCGATGTGTTCCTCGGCGATCTCTTCACCGAATCTGTGGACATCCTCAAGGATCCGACCGCGAGCACACTGTCCTGTCAGCCGTCGCTGTTGGTCAAGCGTGCCGGTGGTGGCGCCGGCTCGGTGTCGGGGCCGAAGATCAGCTGCGGCTCCAGTTGCACCGCTACCTACACGTCCGGGACCGATGTCACGCTGACCGCCAAACCGGCCTCAGGGTCAGGGTTCGCCGGCTGGAGCGGCGGCGGTTGCAGTGGCACCTCGGCGTGCACTGTGACGATGTCGGCCGACGAGACGGTGACCGCCACCTTCCAGAAGTTGCCGGTGGTCAAGTCGGCACCTGTGATCAGCGGTAGCGCCAAGCCGGGACACACGCTGACCTGCTCGCAGGGCAAGTGGTCGGGCGCCTCCAAGTTCGGATACCAGTGGGTGCGGGAGGGTGTCGCCCTCTACGGCAACACCGGCAAGTCACGCAAGGTCGCAACCCTCGATGAGGGCTCGACGCTGAACTGCGAGGTCACCGGTTCGAACAAGGGCGTGTCGAAGACGGCTTCGAGCAAGAAGCTCAAGGTCCCGATTCCGTTCGTCAAGGGCTGCCCCGGCGCGACCGGCTCGCTGACCGGCAGCCGGATGGGGTTGATCCACCTCGGGATGACCCAGGCGCAGGCCCGCCGCGCATACAGCCACCACACCGACCGTGGCAAGCAGTACGAGGACTTCTTCTGCCTGACGCCGATCGGCGTCCGGGTCGGGTACGCATCCCCGAAGCTGCTGAAGACGCTGCCGAGCGCCGAGCAGAAGCACCTCAAGGGCACGGTCGTCTGGGCGTCCACGTCCAACCCCCATTACGCGCTCGACGGCGTTCGCGCCGGCGAGTCGGTGGCGACCGCCACGGCTCAGCTTGACGACACCGCGCCCCCGCTTCACATCGGACTGAACTATTGGTACCTGGCGGTCAAACCAGGACTCACATTGGTGATGAAGGTGCGCGGCCACGCGGTCCAGGAGGTCGGGATCGCGATCAACTCGCTGACGCAGTCGCTGCAGCAGCAGAGCACCCTCATGCACTCGTTCGAGTAGCCGCCTCGTTGCCGGAATCGGCGATCAGTTGCTCGGCGGCGTCGGCTGCGGCGTCGATCACGGCATCGACCTCGGCCCTCGGCTCCCGGAACCTGCCGAGCACGTAGGCAGCGACCCGATCGGGGTCGGTGGTCGGTGGTCGCCCGACGCCGACCCGCACCCGGTGAAAGTCGGCGCTGCCGAGTTCGGCCTTCAGCGACTTGAGCCCGTTGTGGCCTGCAAGACCGCCACCGAGGCGCGTGCGGATCTCCCCGAACGGCAGATCGATCTCGTCGTGCACGACGACGATCCTGTCAAGCTCGACCCGCAGCGCTCCGCGTGCGGGTCCGACCGACCTGCCCGCCTCGTTCATGTATGTCTGCGGCGTCAGGATCGCGACGCGTGGGCCGCCCGCGCCGGTCCGGCCCTCGCTGATCAGACCGCGGTAGCGCGCCTTCGCGCGCGGTAGCTCCCAGCGCGTTCGCAACCGCTCGGCGACCTCGAAGCCGATGTTGTGGGGCGTGCCGCGGTATTCGGGGCCGGGGTTCCCCAAGCCCACGATCAGCCAATCGACAGGAGCGCCGCCGCGACCGCGCAGCTGCATTCCGACTCCGGCTATTCGCTGTCGGAGCCGCCGGCCGCGTCCGCGTCGGCCGCCTCGGCGTCGCCGGCGGCCTCACCCTCGCCGACCACCTCGGTCTCGGTCTCGAGCTCGGTGTCGGCCTCGGCGGCCTGCATGCGCGGGATGCTGATCGTCGCGATCAGCGTTTCACCGTCGCCGATGATCGTCACACCGGCCGGTGCGACGATCGACGCCAGCGTCAGCGTGTCGCCCATGTCCATCGCCGAGATGTCGTGCCGGATCACGTCGGGGATCGAGGTCGGAAGCGCCTCGACCGTCACCTCACGGACGGGCTGCTCAAGTACGCCGCCGTTCCTGACCCCGGGAGCGTCGTCAGCGCCGGTCAGCTCGATCGTGACCTGCGTCTGGATCGCGACATCGAGGCGGACTCGCACCAGATCGACGTGCATCGTGGCACCGCTGACCGGATGGCGGACGAGCTCCTTGACGACGACCGGCGTGCCGCCTGCGCCGTCGAGCTGAAGGTCGAGTACAGCGCCGCCCTGTGCGAGCGCGATCCGCAGCTCACGGCTGTCGACCTCGAACGCGAGCGGCTCCTCGCCACCACCGTAGATGATCCCCGGCACGCCGCCGCTGCGCCGCAAACGGCGCGCGGCGCGTGAGCCAGACGGGACGCGCCGAGCTGCGGCGAGTGCGGTGGTCTCGGATTGGGCCATGACGGGGTCCGATGGTAGCGAGTGCCCGCCGGCGGCGCCCAGCCAACGCGAACATCACCGAAACCACCAATACGATCAACACCGAAACCTGTCCGCGAGCAATCCGGCGCGCTACGATTTGCGAATGACTGGCGAGGTCCAGCTTCTGCTGTGGATTGCGGGAGTGCACATCCTCGGTCTGCTGTGCGTTGCCGTGCTGCTGATTCCGGCGCTGCGATCCGATGACCACCCGACTAGCGGGGAGAGCGGCTCCGACGAAGGGTGGGGCAACCTGCCCGCCGAGCCGCCGCGTCCGAAGCTATGGCCGGGTGGCGGCCTGCCGCTGCCGGATGCCGTGCAATCCGAAGTGCGCCTGCGCGGCCCTGGTCGGCTCTCCGAGCTGCTGCCGAGCCGTCAACGACGACCGGCGCGTGAACCGTCACGAACGCCGTCGCGACCGGTGAAGGCGTCACGGCGAGCGCTCACAGCTTCGCGGGACAGTCGGCACCGCCGTTGATCCGTGCGCTGAGCTTGACCAGCTGGATGCTCTGACCGCTCAGCACGTTGCCGGCGCGGTGGACCTCGACGCATTGAACGATCGGCTTCGAGCCGCCGACGGTCCATGCGACCCGGGCGACACCGGTCGTGCTGCCCAGGCTGAATCCCGCGGACGGGTTGTACTGCGCGATCTGAATCGCGCCGGGGTGATGGAGCGTCGCGACGTCAACCTGCGCGCCGGCGCGGCAGGCGGGTGAGGCTGCGCAGCCCCGGATCTGTGCGATCACCTGCGCCGCCCGCCCGTGCGCCTCGGCGGTGACGAGATCGGTCACCGCCGCCTGCTCTGCGTTGCTGAGGCTGAACACCCGTGCCAGCAGCCCGCTGACGAGCCAGAACACGGCGACCCCGAGGACGAGCATTGGAATGTGACGCCGGCGCATCTCCGGGGACCGTAACGCGATCCCCGGAGGCACGCGCGAAGCGGCGCGGACGCTACTCGACGGAGTCGCGGAAGGCGGCTGCCTCGTGGCCGATCGCCGAGGACTCCTCGATCGGCAGGATCGGGGTCACGGTGAAACTGAGCCATGGCGCCCACGGCGCGGTCGTGCGCGCCAGCGTGGCGGCACTGTCGACCTCGATGATCGCGACGCCACCGCCTCCGTCGGAGAAGCCATAGAACCCCTTGAAATCGGCGCCGGCGGGCGGCTGCCACTTCGCGAGCAGCGCCAGCGACCGCCGGCTGCCCTCCTCGCTGTTGTCGATGAACTCCCACGTCACGTGAAACAGCATCCCGCCTCCAGTCACGGTTTGGATCAGCGCTTGCGACCCTAACGCTGACGCTCACGCCAAGGTGGAAATCTCCAAGAGCGTCGCGATCGTCTCCAAAGCCTCGTCTCGTATGCGACTCTTTGCGGTGTGTTCGAACGCTTCACCGAGCGTGCCCGCCAGGCGGTCGTGCTGGCGCAGGAAGAGGCCAGGGGGCTCAGGCACAATTACATCGGGACCGAGCACATCCTGCTCGGGCTGGTGCGGGAGGATCAGGGTGTCGCGGCGCAGGTCCTGCTGTCACTTGAGATCACGATCGACCCCCTGCGCGAGCAGGTTGTGAGGATCGTCGGCTCCGGCGAGGAGGAGATCTCCGGCCAGATCCCGTTCACGCCGCGCGCCAAGAAGGTGCTTGAGCTGGGGCTGCGTGAGGCGCTCAGCCTCGGTCACAACTACATCGGGACCGAGCACATCCTGCTCGGACTGGTACGGGAGAACGAGGGGGTCGCGGCGCGGATCCTGCTGGACTTCGACGCCGACTCCGAGAAGATCCGCAACGCCGTGATCCGGATGCTGCCCGGTCCCGACGATCAGCGTGCCGGTGGGCGGGCCCAGCTCGACCTCGATCCCGTGATTCGCGTCGGCACGAGCGCGGGGGTACACCGGTTGCTGAGGATCGCGGCGGCACGGGCGCTCGACGACGATCGTGATCAGATCGAGGTGCGTGACATCCGACTGGCGCTCGGCCAGGATCAGGACGCCCCGTAGCGACCGCTGCGATCAGGCCGCGTCGCTCAGCTCCAGGAAGCGCTCGACCGAAGCCTCCTGGTGCTCCAGCCTCGCCGCGAACTGCCGCGCGTGTGCGGCGGAGCGCTCCAGGAAGTCGGCAACGCAGGTCTCGGGGTCATCACACAGCTGGTAGACCATCGCCAGGTCCTGCTGCGCACAGGCGATCCCAAGCGGTGGCCGCCCTTCTGCCAGCGTCTGCGCGCTGCACACCGGGGTGACCACGATCCGGGCCTCGGGGGCGACGAGCGCGGTCGGCAGCAGCCTGGGCGCGGGCAGCCGGACCGGCAGCTCGACGCAGCGACTGATGTCGACCTGCGTCCCGGCCAGCTCCAACAGCGGCTCTCGCCACACGTCGAGCACGATGTCGGCACCGACCACCGCGTCTCTGAGCGCCCGCGCCTGGTCCGCATAGATCCGCTCGGCATGCTCGCGGTCCTCAGCGTCGGCGAGATCCAGGTCGCAGGGGACGCGCAGCAGATCGTCGGCCGCGAGGACGGCCCCGGCACCGCGGCTGCCGGGCGTCAGATACGTCTGCAGCGTGCCGAGATCACGGCGTGCGTAGAAGATCACCGTCACCGAGCCGCTGACAGGCAGCCCGTCGATCCGCAACGAGACCGTCACGGCGGAGGAATCGTCGAGCAGCGCACGGCGCAGCAGCTCATCGGCGTCGAGCGGATGGGTGTCTGGATCTTCTGAAAGCATTTGCCTCCTCATGAGATCGGCTGAACAACCCAACTATTTACGGCATCGAGCCGACGTCATCATTCCGGGGGCCGCATTGCAACGCGAATCGGACCCCCGCACGCTCACCTCAGACGTGGCGTCGCCGGCCTGAGTGGGTAGGCTGAGAAATCGATGAAGCTCCTCTACAAGCCGTTCGCGTTCGTGGCCGGGATCATCGGCAAACGCCTCGGCAAGCACGCGTTCAACGCGTTGTGGACCGAGATCGACGATTCGCCGGCGCCGCCGGCGCCGACCGCGGGCGAAGCGAACCTGATCAAGGCGATCGGGGGAGCCGCGCTCCGTGCTGCCACGATCGCCGCGATCCTGACGGTCGTGCAGCGGCTCGCGGCGCGGGCGTTCCGGCACCTGTTCGGGGTCTGGCCGGACAAGTCAAAGACGGCCAGCGAGTCATCTGAGGCCTGACGGCAGCCTCGGGATCGACCAGCTTCAGATCGAGCTGCCTCGGATCGAGCAGCCTCAGATCGAGCAGCCTCGATCGACCAGCTTCAGCCAAGCGCCCGGCTCAAGCCGCGGCGTCCACCCGGTCGCCCTCGCCGATCGCGTCGCCACCATCCTCGTCCTGCGCCGTGCTGGGGGCCGGTCTGATCGAGCGATCCTTTTCGAATGCGTCCGCGGTGAAGATGTCGGCTTTGCTGAAACGCGCAAATGCTTCGCGTGCCGCCATCATCGCGCGCTCACAGACGCTGTCGTCGCTTTCGTAGGGCTCCTCCCCCCGGGCGATCCCGTAGGTGACGCCGAACACGAAACCCCAGTCACGGCAGTCCATTTCGAACTCTGTCAGGCCGGCCTCGTCCGCGCGCGGATAGACCGACACCGCCTGGACCGGGTCGACGAACCCTGCAGGCGCCTGGGCCGCCAGTACCGTGCACACCTTGTCGGTGAGTTTCATGTTGATGCTGCTGTCCGCCGGAGTCATTCTGCCTCCCTGCCCGCGCCGGACGAAACGCCTCGGCGCCCCGCTTTTCTGAATTCACGCATATCGTAGCTAAGTCGTAGATCCAGCCGTTCACTCTGTCGAGGCGAAAGCGCCGAATCCTAAGTGAAGTACTAAGAAGCCCTCCGATACCCTTGCCTCCGACGGGCGGTTGAGGTATCAATTTCGGTTATGCCATATACCAACGCCACCGAACAGGATCTCGTGCCGCCGCAGCGCGAAGCGCTGACCCAGGTGCGCTCAGCCCAGACCGCCTACGACTTCGCCGCCAACGCAAGGATCGGGGCCGTCACGATGGCACGTGAGCAGGGTCTCACGTGGGAGATGCTCGCCCGTGAGATGGACATGAGCACGAGCGAAGCGAGGGCGCATTTCGGGAAGTACCTATAGGTCCGGCTGCTGACGCGGCGAGGGCCTACTTTGGTGTGGGCCCTCGCTGACGCTGAAGATCTCCAGCTCGATCACCTCACCGGAGACTGCGACCAGCCATCGGTGGGTGATCGAGCCGATTTTGCCCACCCCGACCGATCGCTTGGGGCGACTGGTTGAAGGTGCTTTCACAGCGGCGTTGATATGACTTATCGCTTCCCGTGGTGACCGCCCGCGCCAGTCGAGACAAGCCGGCGCGGGCGGGTGACCACGGGGGGGCGTATTCCCCCGAAGCGCGAGATGTCAGGGCGAACAGCGCTCGCGCCTGCCTGATAAACGCTTTCCCGAGCCATCAAATTCCACGTTCAGCCAGCCCTCGGGGGCTCACTGCTTAGAACAGCTGGTTCTCGCCGCCGAACACGTCGGAGACCGAGCCGTCGGTGAAGATCTGACGGATCGAGCTGGTCAGCAGGTCCGCGCACGACAGCACGCGGACATTGTCCGGGGGGTCGGAGGGCAGCGGGATCGTGTCGGTCACGACCACCTGCTCGAAGCCCGCGGTCACGAGGTTCTCCCACGCGTCACCGGAGAAGTTGCCGTGTGTCGCGGCGGCGTAGATCCGCCGCGCGCCGGCATCGCGGACCGCCTGGGCCGCGGCGGCGAGCGTGCCGGCGGTGCCGATGATGTCGTCGACGATCAGCGCGGTCTTGCCGGCGACGTCGCCGATCACGTAGTTGATTTCGGCCAGCTGCTGGGCGGGGCGTTCCTTGTTGAGGATCGCCAGGTCCGCCCCGATCTTCGACGCGAACCCCTTGTTCAGCTTCACACGGCCGGCGTCCGGGGCGACGACGACGAGGTCCTCCAGCCGCAGGTCGGCGAAGTACTGCGTCAGGATGAACAGCGCCGTCATGTGGTCGCAGGGCTTCTGGAAGAAGCCCTGGATCTGGCCGGAGTGCAGGTCCATCGTCAGCAGCCGGTCGATCCCGGCCGCCTCCAGCATTCGCGCCACCAGCCGGGCGCTGATCGGCTCACGCGGCGCCGACTTCTTGTCCTGGCGCGAATACCCATACCACGGGGTGACGGCGATCACGCGATGCGCCGACCCGCCGACCGCGGCGTCGACCAGCATCATCAGCTCCATCAACGCGTCATTGGGGGTCAGACCCTCGTCGGTGTTCCCGCAGGTCGGCTGGACGATGAACACATCCGCCCCCCGCACCGACTCCTCGAAGCGGCAGTAGACCTCGCCGTTGGCGAACGTCTTGAGTGTCACGCCCGCGAGCTCGACCCCGAGCTTGTCGGCGATCTTGGCCGCCAGCTCGCGGTTCGCCCGGCCGGAGACGAGCATCAGGCGCTTGTCGTACTCGACCCGAAGGTCGCTGGCCGCGGTCTGCATCTCCAGCACGCTCATCCGGGTTGCGAGTTTACGAGTTGGGCAGGATGTCTCGCGGCTCCAGGCCGGGACGCCAGACGGATGCGCTCAACGCTCAGGTGACCGCTGCTCACCGTGATCATCACCTGCCGCCTGCCGGCTCCGGCGCTCGGCGTAGCCCTTGATGTTTGTCTGCCGTTCCCGCGCGATCCCGAGCGCCCCGGCCGGCACCTCCTTGGTGATCACCGAGCCGGCGCCGGTATAGGCGTCGTCGCCAACCTCCACCGGAGCGACCAGCGTCGTGTGAACGGAGGTCTTGACGCCTGAGCCGATCGTCGTGCGGTGCTTGTTGACGCCGTCGTAGTTGGCGGTGATCGTGCTCGCACCGAGGTTCGTGCGCTCGCCGATGTCCGCATCGCCGATGTAGGAGAGATGCGGGATCTTGGTGCCGGCGCCGACGTCGGAGTTCTTGACCTCGACGAACGTGCCGACCTTCGAGCCGGCACGCAGCGTCGTCCCCGGGCGAAGGTAGGCGAACGGTCCGACGCTGACCCGATCACCGACTGCGGCGTCCTTGACGTAGGAGTGCAGCACGCTGGCACCCGCTCCGACGCGCGCATCGATCAGCGTCGAATGCGGACCGATCGTCGAGCCGCCACCGATCTCGGTGGCGCCGTGAAGGCTCGTGAACGGAGCGATCACCGTGTCCTCGCCGATCTTGACATCGACATCGATCACCGTCGCGGCCGGATCGACGACGGTCACCCCGGCGATCATGTGGCGATCGACGATCCGCCGCTGGGCGATCCCGCGGACGATCGCGAGCTGGCGGCGATCGTTGATCCCCAGCGTCTCGGTCGGATCGCCGAGCTCGAAGGCGACCACGCTGCGCTCGTGCGCGCGCATCACCGGCAGCACGTCGGGCAGGTAGTGCTCGCCCTGCGAGTTGTGATCGCGGACCTCCTGCAGCGCGGCCAGGAGGGCGGCGCCCTCGAACGCGAACACTCCGGTGTTGACCTCGGAGATCTTCAGCTCAAGCTCGGTCGCGTCGCCAGGCACCTTGGTCTCGACGACCCGCTCAACGAGCCCGTCGATCGAACGCACGACGCGCCCGTATCCACTCGGATCCTCCAGCACGGCGGTCAGCATCGTCGCTGCGGCTCCCTCACGATCGTGATGCTCCACGAGCGCCGCGAGCGTCGCGGCACCGATCAGCGGCACGTCGCCCTGGAGCACGATCACCGTCAGATCGGGCTCGATCAGGGATGCGGCGGCGCGAACGGCGTCGGCGGTCCCCCGCGGTTGCTCCTGTACGACCACTTCAACATCTGCGTCCAGCGACGAGCGCAGCGGCTCGCCCGGCGCGTCGACAACCACCACCCTGCCGGCTCCCGCCCGTCGCGCGGCCTCGATCGGCCACGCGATCATCGCGCGGCCGCAGAGCGGATGGAGCAGCTTCGGGGTACGGGAGCGCATCCGCGTTCCCTGCCCCGCCGCAAGGATCACGACGATGGGCGCGGTCAAGACATCAGCATCGTAGTCGGAACCGGCGGCGGCGCATGCACTGCGGATGCGGTCCCGCTGGTAGATTCGCTCAGCGCACGAGCGTGCCCAGCACCCTGGGGGGTCGTCCAACCGGCCAGGACACCGGGTTTTGGTCCCGGGAATCGGGGTTCGAGTCCTCGCCCCCCAGTCAGCTCGGTCCTGCACGTCGACGGAGCGCCCGCGCCACCTCCGGCGGCAACGTCGGATCCGCGAGTGCCGCCCGGACATCGGGGGGACGGTGCAGGGCCCGCTCAGCGCGGAGGATCCCGACCTCCAGCCCACCCTGGCTGGCGGCGGCCAGCGCCAGCGCCATCGCGTCGGCGCCGCGCCAGGTCAGCTCCGGCAGCCCGAACAGCTTCGGCATCGGCCGTGAGACCGCGACGAGGTAGAAGCCTCCGTCGAACACTGGGCCGAGCACCACATCGCAACCGGCCGCCAGATCGTCGAGCGCGGCGTCGGCATGCGAACGACGCAGACGGGGAAGGTCGGGCCAGACGATCAGCAGCGGGCCCGATCCACGCGAGAAGACGCGCGCCGATCCGTCGGCGAGCCGCCCGGCGATCCCCTCGCCGTTCTGCGGGAACAGGACCACGTCAGGCCCCGCGAGCAGGCGCAGCTCGGCCGCCGCGTCGGGTGGTTCGTGCGCGACATGGATCGCTCTGGGGTCGAGCTCACGGGCCCACGCCAGTGCCTGAACGATCAGCGCCGTCTGCAGCGCCATGCACGCGTCGGCGCCGATCATCGGCTCCAGCGCCCGTCGAACCTCGCCCCGTCGCGGCGCCCTCGCCATGATCAGGACCGCAGGTCCGGAGCCGCTGATCCCAGGGCCCGAGCCGCTCATCTGCGCTCGAAGCGGAACATCGTGCCGGCGGCGTCCGGTGTGCTGCTCGCCAGCACGGGCAGGGCGCCGCGAAGCACATCCGTGAACACGGCCGGGCTCGATCCGATCAGCTCGAGCAGGGTCGCGACCGGCGTCGGCTCGTCGGGCCTGACCTCGTTCGCGTAATCGGTGACGAACCCGATCAACGCGAACGGCAGCTCAAGCTCGCCGCACAGCACCGTCTCGGGGCCCCCGGTCTGGCTGACGGCGATCACACCGGCTGCCGCCAGCTGCGCGATCTCGGTCGGTGTGTTGAAACGCGGCCCGTCGACGTGCCCGTAGGTGCCGCCGGCGCGTGCGGCGTGGCCGGCGCTCGCCGCGGCATCCAGCAACACCGTCCGAACACCCTCCGAGTACGGGCCGCCGTGGAGGATCCAATGCCCGCGCTCGGGATCGCCCTCCCGCGTGAAGAACGTGCACAGAGACCCGTCGGGCAGGCGGTTGGAGCTGAAGTGCAGATCATCGAACACGATCAGCGCCCCGAGCTCGAGCGTGGGGTCAACGGCGCCGCAGACGGTGCAACTGATCACCGCGCCGGCGCCCAGCTCCCTCAGCGCCCAGATGTTCGCGCGGTGGTTGACGCCGCTGGAAAGCCGCTGATGTCCCTGGCCGTGACGCGAAACGTGAAGGACCGGCTCGCCGCCGTAGGAGCCGCGGTTGACGCTGGCTGCGCCGAACGGCGTGTGCAACGTGACCGACTCCCCCTCCTCGAAGCCCGGCAGCGCGTGGGTCCCGGAGCCCGTGATGATCCCGACCGGCATGGGCGCCGATCCTACCGCCAGCGGCTCGGGGCAGCGATCGATGCCGGGTCGAACTAGGGGCGCCCCACGCCGTCGAGCCCGTGTTCGAGCAGGTCGTAGGCATGGTCGGCCTGGACGAGCGTCTCGGTCACGGTCAGCCGAGGGTCGTCCCCCCGGGTCAGGCGGCGCAGGCCGCAGGTCAGGATCGCCGCGTTGACGCCGCACAGCGCACGAGCCTGTGCGTGGCAGATCGGGTCGTCATCGGGCAGCTTGCGCTCGACCGCGAGCTGCCGCGCGACCACCCCGGCGTGGCGGGCGAACGTCGCCTCCAGATAGTCACGCAGGGCGGGGCTTGACTCGACGATCTCCCAGAAGCCGGGCGGGAGCGGGCCGTCCTTCAGAATCGAGTCGAGCCTCGTCCAGAACGCCCTCGTGTGGGCACGGAAGACGCCGACGAGTGGCGCACCCGCCGGCCGGTCGCGCACCGCCGCAAGCAGTGCCGCCTCAACCTCGTCGTCGCGATCGAACAGCATCTGCTCCTTGGACGGGTAGTAGTTGAAGACGGTCTGTCGTGACACGTCCGCCCTGCGCGCGACGTCATCGACGGTCACGGCGTCGAATCCACGCTCGGCGAACAGCTCGGCGGCGGCGGCGGCGATCGCGTCGCGGGTCTGGCGCTTCTTGCGCTCCCGCAATCCTGACATCTGTTAATCGTATCCTAGACTTGATAAAAATTTTGACCCAGTCTGGTAATTTGAATGAGATGAGCGCTGAGATCCGGCTCGAGGGATTGGTCAAGTCGTTTCGCGGGCCGGACGGCCCCGTCCATGCGGTCCGCGGGATCGACCTCTCGATCGGCGTCGGCGAGACCGTCGCGCTGCTTGGTCCCAACGGCGCCGGCAAGTCGACGACGATCGACATGACACTCGGGCTGACACGAGCCGACAGCGGCTCGGTGACGGTCTTCGGCCGCTCCCCGCGTGAAGCCGTCGCCGCCGGTCTGGTCGGCGCGATGCTGCAGTCCGGAGCGCTGATCCGCGACCTGTCGGTGCGCGAGCTGATCACGATGGTCGCGTCGCTGTATCCCGACCCGATGAACGTCGACGACGTGATCGGGCTCGCGGGACTCGCGGAGGCGGCCGGCCAGCGGACGCAGAAGCTCTCCGGGGGCCAGGCTCAGCGCGTTCGGTTCGCGACCGCGCTGGTCAGCGATCCCGATCTGCTCGTGTTGGACGAACCGACGGTCTCGATGGACGTCGAGGGGCGACGCGACTTCTGGACCGCGATGCGCAGCTTCGCCGCCCGCGGGAAGACGGTCGTGTTCGCCACGCACTACCTCGAAGAGGCCGACCAGAACGCCGACCGCGCCGTGCTGATGGCCCACGGACGGATCGTCGCCGACGGCCCCACCACCGAAATCAAGGCCAAGGTCGGCACCCGGACGATCCGCGCGACCCTCCCAGCCGCCGACGGCGTCGATCTGGCGACGCTGCCGGGGGTGTCCGCCGCGGATCGCCACGGCGAGTCGGTGATCCTGCGCTGCTCGGATTCTGACCGCGCGATCCGTGCCCTGCTCGAGCAATGCCCATCGGCACGGGACATCGAGATCAGCGGCGCCGGGCTCGAGGAGGCCTTCCTTGAGCTGACCGGCGATGACGATCCCGACCACATCCACGCAGACGCAGGCGGGACTGGCTCGATGACCGGAATCGTCTACACGCGCTACGAACTGCTGCGCGCGTTCCGCAACCGCCGGTTCTTCATCTTCTCGCTCGGCTTCCCGATCGTGCTCTATTTCGTGATCGCCGGCCCGCAACGTCACATCCATGACTTCGCCGGCCTCGGGATCTCGGCGCCGCTGTACTACATGGTCAGCCTCGCGTCGTTCGGGACGATGATGGCGATGATCTCCAGCGGCGCCCGGATCGCCAACGAGCGCCAGGTCGGATGGACCCGCCAGCTCCGGATCACACCGCTCCCGGTGCGCGCCTACTTCCGCGCGAAGGTGCTGACCTCGTACATGATGGCGGCGCTCACGCTCGCGCTGCTCTACATCGCGGGCGTCTCATTCGGGGTCAGCATGCCGGCGCACAGCTGGTTGGAGATGACAGGTCTGATCCTGGTCGCACTGCTCCCGTTCGCGGCGCTCGGGATCCTGCTCGGCCATCTGATGACGGTCGAGTCGATCGGACCGATCACCGGCGGGATCGTCGCGCTGCTGGCGATCGTGAGCGGAACCTGGTTCCCGGTCACAACCGGCTTCCTGCACGACCTCGGACAGTGGCTTCCGTCCTACTGGCTCGTCCAGGCAGGTCGCGTCGCGCTGACCGGCCACGGCTGGGGCGCACAGGGCTGGCTGGTCGTGATCAGCTGGACGGTTGTGCTGGTCGCACTCGCCGTGCTCGCGTACCGGCGGGACACCGGCCGCGTCTAACGGGGCGCCGGCTCGGCCTCGCCGTAAACCGCGGGCTGCGCTCCGGTCAGCGCCGCGATCAACGGCTCGCGGACCGATCGATCACAGTGCTCGGCCTCGAGCGCACGCTTGTCGGCGTCGGGGTCCTCACCCGCCGGATGGTCCTGGCCCGACCCACAGGCGAGCGGCAGCGGCGAGACGCCGTCCCAGGCGGGGCCCGGAAAGGTCACATCGAGCGTGATCCGCCTGCCGCCGATCACGGCGGTCAGGTAACGGTGAATGTCGTTCAGTCCCTCTGGTGGAACCGCCGCGGCGACGGCGTCCCCGTACCGTCGCCGGGCGTCGCCGCGATCGAGCCTGTACAACACGATGCACGATCTGCGGGGCGGTTTCAGGGAAGCGCTCGGCGAGCTCCCGGGCGAGGAACAGGTGCTTGGTCGAGCAGGTGCCCCGCCGCTCCCGGATCATGCCCTCGACAGTTCGGTCGCTCGGGCGCCCATACGTCAGCGCGCGCACCGCCTCGATCAGCTCCGACAACGAACAGTCCTGCGCAACCAGCAGCTCCATCTCAGCGAAGCCTAGTGCCGCGAGCCGCCCATTGCGACCGTCAGCGCGGGACGCGGCCGCCCTCGGCGCCGGGCTCGCTGGCGGGGCCGCGAGGCGGCGCGATCCCGAGCACGCGCATCGCCTTGAGCCCGATCGAGAGCTTCTCGCGACCGTCGGTGGATTGAACGTCCAGCCCCGTCAGCTCACGCACCCGCTCGAACCGGTAACGGATCGTGTGGCGGTGGGTGATCAGGCGCGCCGCCGTCGCGTTGACGCTCGCGTCACAGTCAAGGAAGGTCGAGAGCGTCCCGAGCAGATCGGTCTCGTACTGCTCGTCGTAGGCGACGAGTGGGCGCACCGTCTCGGCGTAGAAGCGCCTGAGCTCGCCCGGGTCACGCATGTAGGGCAGCAGCAGCTGGTAGGTGCCGGCGTTGTCGAAGGCGAGCTCGGCCCGCTCGGCGTCCCCCTCGACGACGTTCGCCGCCAGCAGCGCCTCGTCGCCGGCGCGATGCAGGTCGAGCAGGTCCTCGACACGTCGTGAACGCCCGATCGTGAACGCGAACCCTGCCAGGCCGGACTCCAGCTCACGCACGATCGCGGCCGAGATCCGCCGGCCGGTGTCGCCGTCGGCGTCGGCGAACAGGACCACGACCTCGGCGGAGTCGTCCTCGATCGGGGCGGCGATCGACCCCGACGCGATCGATCGCGCGCCGCGCCGGGCGATCGTCAGCAACCGCGCCCGCCAGTCGTCATCCGTGGTGCTGCGCGGATGCGCACGCACGACCAGCACGCCGGCGCCCGAGGACAGATCGGTGCCGAGCTCCCGCCCGCGGGCGGCCAGCTCCTCGGCGTTCTCGACCTCCCGTCCCAGGGCCGCCCGTAGGAATGCGGTAGCCGCCTCCTCCGAGGCGCGCTCAGGAGCCCGCACCCGCTCGACCTCGGACGCGATCAGCGTGGTCACCAGCACCAGCAGCGCCGGGTCGGGCGGTGGATCCCCGGCGCGCATTCGCAGCCGGCCGACGGACGCGTCCGCGACCTTCAGATCGATCGTTCGCACATCGTCGCCACCGCTCATCAGCGACCGCTCGTCGGCGGGCGACTTGGCGGCCACCGCCAGCACGCTCGCTGAGCGATCGATCAGGATCATGCTCGCGCCGAGCGCCTTTGAAGCCGCCCGCAGGACGGCCGGGAGCCCGGCGCCGGCACTGAGCGCATCGGTGATCGCCGCCAGCGCACCGAGATCGACCCCGCCGATCTGCGCCGCGTCGGGCGCCGTGCCTCCCGACTCCGCAGGGCGCTCGGTCATCGTCCCGGGGGCCGTCCGCTGCTGATCAGAAGACGCGTGGCCACTCGACGATGATCAACGCGCCGGCCAGCACTCCAAGGCCGATCATCGCCCCGAGCACGTACAGCGATAGCACCAGCGCGGCTGCGCGCTCCCAGACCCGCTGGTACCCGCTGAGCGCCGGGACCACCACCAGCAGGACGAACGCGATCAGGGCGATCACGCCGCAGCCGGCGCCGACGAGGTATGTGATGTGCGTCGGGGTCATCGCGCTGCTCGGAATTGTGACCGAAGCCGACGATGACTGGGCCGCCGGGCGTCCACGAGCGCCTCAGCGCTCGACCGGTTCCGCCGCTCCGAACGGCGGCGCCACCGGCGTCGCGACGGTCACACCCGGATGTTCGCGGGCAAGCTCGCGGGCGGCAACCTGCGCCCGCGCCCGCGAATCCCGCCCCCAGAACACGCCCGCGACGGTCGGTCCGGAACCGGAGACGATCGCCTGCTCGGCCCCGGCAGCCCGCACATCGCGGAGCGCATCGGCGATCGAGGGGCACAGCGACAGCGCCGCCGGCTGGAGGTCGTTGACGATCAGCTCGTCGGCGAGCCGGCCACCGGACGCCAGCGAGGCCAGCACCTGTTCGTGGCGCTCATCGATCTCCACCGCCGAGCGCGCGAGGCCGAGCCGATCGGCCTCACGGTAGACATCGGCGGTCGAGAGACGCTCAGCGGACGGCACGATCACATATGCGTGTGGCTCAAGCGGTTCACAGCGCTCGACCAGATCGCCCGCACCGGTCCCGAGGACCAGCCCGGGGATCAGCTGGCTCGGCACATCGGCGCCGAGCGTGGCGGCGAGCGCATCGAGCTCACCCGCCCCCCACGGAGCGATCGCGACCGCCAACCGCAGCGCTGCGGCGGCGTCGGCCGACCCGCCACCCATCCCGGCGGCGATCGGAATCCGCTTCACGATCCGGATCATCACCGGCGGTCCCGCCCAGCCCCGCTCGCGCAACGCGACGATCGCACGGTAGGCGAGGTTCTCCTCCTGCACCTCCGGGCACAGGACGCGGTCGCTCGCCGACCCGCCGAGCGTGACCAGCTCAAGCTGATCCGCGAACGACAGCGACTGGAACAGCGTCAGGAGCTGATGGCGGCCATCCGGACGGGTCTCACCCAGGAACAGGCACAGGTTGACCTTCGCCGGCGCCAGTGCTCGCACCGTCACGCTCATCTCGCGAGCCTCCGGGCCAGCTCGACGAACTCCGCCGGCGCCAGTCGCTCGGCTCGTACATCAGCCGGGTGCCCCATCTCGACGAGCGCCTCGCGCGCCCGGCCGCGGATTCCCGGCGGCGCGGCCGGTGCCAGCGCGAGCGATCCGCCGAGCGCCTTGCGCCGGTGCGCGAAGGCATCGTGGACGAGCGCGTTGACCGCTGTCGAGGCACCCAGGCCTCGACGGCGGAGACCCAGCAACACGGAATCGACGTTGGGCACCGGCCGGAAGACACCGCGACCGACCGCGCGCAGCACCCGCACCTCACACGCCAGCTGCGCGAGCACCGACGGCACACCGTAGGCGGAGCTGCCCGGCGCCGCAGCGAACCGCTCGCCGACCTCGCGCTGGACCATCACGACCCACGACTGCACGCTCGGCAGCTCGTCGATCGTGCGCAGGATCATCGTCGCCGCGACGGCGTACGGGAGGTTGGCCACGATCTTGCCGGGCGCCGGTGTCAGCGAGGCCAGATCGAAGCTCAGCGCGTCGGCGATGTGCAGCTCGGCGTGCGTGAACGGCGCCAGCACCTCGCGCAGGCTCGGCTCGAGACCGCGATCGAGCTCGATCACATGAACGAACGCAACCCGTTCGGCGAGCCGCTGCGAGAGCACCCCGAGCCCGCCGCCGATCTCCAGCACCACGTCATCGCCGGACAGCTCCGCCAATCGCTCGATCACGTCGAGGATGTTGCGGTCGACGAGGAAGTTCTGGCTGAGCTTCACCACCCGAACACCGCGGCGGCGGCAGCCTCGACCGAAGCCTCGAACTCGTCGTAGGCGACACGCCGCGCCAGCGCCAGCGCCTGCGCGGTCACGACCACGTTGGCCGGCTGGTTGGGCTTGCCCCGCAGCGGCTGCGGCGACAGGTACGGAGCGTCGGTCTCGACCAGCAGCCGCCCGGCGGGCACGCGCAGCGCCGCATCGAGCAGATCGGCGGCCTTCGGGTAGGTGACGTTGCCGGCGAACGAGATGAACCAGTCCCCGTGCTCCAGGCATTCGACGATGCGCTCAGCCATCGAGAAGCAATGCAGGATCACCGTCAGGCCCGCAGCCTCCTGGTCGAGGATCGCGAGCGTGTCGTCGTCGGCGGCGCGCGTGTGGATCACGAGCGGCTTGCCGAGCTCACGCGCCAGCTCGATCTGCGCGTGGAAGGCGCGCTTCTGATCCTCGTGCGGAGCGTGGTCCCGGTAGTAGTCGAGACCGGTCTCCCCGATCGCCACGCACCGCGGTTGCGTGGCGACCGCCCGCAGGTCCTCCAGGGCCGCCTGATCGAAGCCGGTGGCCTCGCTCGGGTGCACCCCGACGGCGGCGTAAACCTGCTCGAAGCGCGCCGCCGCCGCCAGCGCCTGCCGGTTGGTCTGCGAGTCGGTGCCGACGGTCACGATCCGGGTCACGCCGGCGGCGGCGGCAGCGGCGATCAGCTCCTCGTCGGGCTCCCTGCAGCTGTGCAGATGGGTGTGGCTGTCGATCACGCGTCAAGGCTAGCCGGGTGCAGCTGATCGAACGCCGGGGCGCGCTCAGGGCTGCTTCGGGAACAGCGGCTCGAGCTCTGAGACCGCGCCTCCGGGCGAGCCGAGCGCGGCGCTGAGCTTCGCGGTGCTCGCCGGCATGTACGGCTCGAGCATCACGTTCACGGTTCGCAATCCCTCGACCAGCGAGACGAGCGTCTGATCGAGCTCGTCGCTCCGATCGGGATCGCGCGCGAGCTGCCACGGCGCCTGCTCCTCGACGTAGCGGTTGAGCCGCCGGACGCGCTGCCAGATCCGTTCGAGCGCGATTGTCGGCTCCGCTCGGTCCATCAGCGCGGCGACCTCCTGGGGCAGCCCCTCGAGCTCCGCCTCCAGCGCCGGATCGCGCGCCACGGCGGGAACGACGCCGTCGCGGTAGCGGCGCACCATCGCGAGCGTGCGGCTCGCCAGGTTGCCGTACTCGTTCGCCAACTCGGCCTCGTAGCGGGCCTTGACCGAGTCCATCCCGACGGCGCCATCGGACCCGAATCCGACGTCGCGCATCAGGTAGAAGCGCAGCGCGTCCGTTCCGTACTGCTCCATCACCTCGAACGGGTCGAGCACGTTGCCGAGCGATTTGCTCATCTTGCGGCCGTCGGCGCCGAGCAGGAAGCCGTGCACGAACACGTGCTCGGGGACGGCGATGTCGGCGGCCATCAGCAGCGCCGGCCAGAAGATCGTGTGGAACTTGAGGATGTCCTTGCCGATGATGTGGTAGGTCGCCGGCCAGAAACGGGAGACGAGGTCGCTGGAGCCCGGCCCGGGCGGCGGGGGCGCGTAGCTGAGCGCTGTGTAGTAGTTGAGTAGCGCGTCGAACCACACATAGAAGACGTGGTCGGCGTCCCAGGGCACGGGCACCCCCCACTTCAGCTTCGCGCGGGTGAGCGATACGTCCTGTAGCCCCTGGGAGATGAATGCGTGTGCCTCCCGGTAGTGGCGGCGCGGCATCACGAAGTCGGGACGCTGTTCGTAGAGCGCCTCCAGTGGCTGCTGAAAGCTCGACAGGCGGAAGAACCAGTTCTCCTCCTGCTCGCGTGTCAGCTCGATCTCGTGAATCGGGCAGCGGTTGCCGTCGAGGATCTCGTTCTCGACCTTGAAGTCGGCGCAGCGCGGGCAGTACCAGCCCTCGTAGATCCCCTTGTAGACGTGGCCGTTGTCGTGGACGCGCTGCAGCACCTCCTGGACCTTCGCCATGTGCTGCGGGTCGGTCGTGCGAATGAAGAAGTCGTTGGAGACGTTCAGCTGCGGCATCAACGCCTTGAAGCGCGCGGCGTTGAGATCGGCAAGGACCTGAGGCTCGAGGCCCTGGGCACGGGCGGCATCGGCGACCGGTTCGCCGTGCTCGTCGGTGCCGGTCAGGAAGAACACGTCCTCGCCGCGCTGGCGCATGTGGCGCGCCAGCACGTCGGCTGCGATCGTCGTGTAAGCGTGCCCCAGGTGTGGCTGCGCGTTGACGTAGTAGATCGGGGTTGTGACGTAGAAGGACATCTCGATTTCGCCTCTCACCACAGGCTATCCTGCGAGCGCTTTGACGCTTCTTGTGTGGCGTGAGAGACTGCCGCGGTCAGGACGAACTGTCGGGTCAGGACGAGCCACCGGCCCGCCGAACAAACTGGGACAAGGAGCTGATCGCGTTGAACGGTCCGAACCGCTTTGCGGCAGGCGTGGTGCGCGCGATCGCGCTGACGGTCGCCTGCGTTGCCCTCCCGGTGTCGATTGCCTCTGCGAAGACGACGACGCTCAGCAAGTGCACGTTCACAGCGCTCCAAAGTGCAGTGGCGCACGGCGGCGTGATCGACTTCGGCTGCAGTGCGGCGATCGAGTTCAGTGCGCCGATCACGATCGGTTCGGGCTCGGTGACACTCGATGCCGCGGGGCACGCGGTCGCGTTCGACGGCCAGTCGAAGACACAGCTGTTCCTGGTCAAGGGCGGCACCCTGACGCTGATCAACCTGACGCTGCTGAACGGCAAGGTGACCGGCGCGGCCGGCACGAAGGGGACCGCGGGCACCGCAGGGGCCGCAGGTGACGCCGGCACACAGGGCGCCGACGGGACCGATGGCGCCAATCCCGGCGACTCCGGGACCGCCGGTGACAATGGCGGCGCCGCCGGCGACGGAGATCCGGGCACGGCCGGTGTCAACGGGCTCGCCGGCGCCGACGGTGACGGCGGCGCGATCAACGTCTCTGCCGGCGGCAAGCTGATCGTCGCCGGCGGCGTGTTCAAGAGCGATTCCGCCACCGGTGGCGCGGGCGGCGGTGGTGGCGCCGGCGGCGCGGGTGGTATCGGTGGCGAGGGTGGTGCCGGCGGCAACGGCGGCAACGGTGTCGATTGCGCGGAGGCACCCTGTACCAGCGGCTCCGGTGGAGCCGGTGGCGACAGCTCCAACGGCGGCGACGGCGCCAAGGGCGCCAACGGCGGTGACGGCGCCGACGGCGGCGACGGCAACGGCGGCGCGATCTACAGCGAAGGCACGGTCACGATCATCGGCACGAAGTTCGAGAGCGACTCCGCCACCGGCGGCGCCGGCGGTGGCGGCGGCGCCGGTGGTGCCGGTGGCAACGGCGGTATCGGCGGCGGCAGTGGCTGCTTCTGTGACAGCGGCGGCGAGGGCGGCAGCTATGCGACCGCTGGCGCCAACGGCGATGGCGGCGCCGGCGGCAAGGGCGGCGACCCCGGCGAGTCCGGCGACGGTGGCGATGGCGGCGACGGCGGCAACGGCGCCGGCGGCGCGATCTACTCATCCGGTCCGCTGATCGTGGTCGGCGCGAGCTTCAAGAGCGACACCGCCACCGGCGGGTCCGGCGCGACCGGCGGCGCGCCGCCCTCAGACGGCACCAAGTCGGGCTTCGGTGGCGTCGGCGGGATCGGCGGCATCGGCGGCGAGGGCGGCGACATCACGACCGGCAACGGCGCCGTCGGCGGCGACGGTGGTGACGGCGCGGACGGCGGCGATGGGGGCGACGGCGGCGGTGGCGGCGACGCGAACGGTGCCGCCGTCTACTCCGACGCCAGCGGCTCGGCGCTCGTCTCGCTCGGCCTGTCGGTGACCGCCAAGGGCGGCAACGGCGGCGTCGGCGGCCAGGGCGGCGCGGGCGGCGACGGCGGCATCCCTGGCTTCGGCGGCGAAGGAGTGACCGGCGGCGCCGGTGGCAAATCGGGCGACGGCGGCGACGGAGGCAATGGCGGTGTCGGCGGTAATGCCGGCAACGTCAACGGCTCGGCGATCGACGCCCACTCGTCGTTGATCGGCGCCGGGCTCACCTTCGCGGGCACGAACGGAACGGCCGGCAACCCAGGCTCCCCGGGCGCCGGTGGCGCCGCAGGGGTCGCCCCACCCGGTGGCATGGGCGGCGAGAACACCAGTGTCTACCCCCCCACCAACGCGGCCAGCGGCGAGATGGGTGACAACGGCGACGCCGGGATGGTGCGGATCCCCGGCATCAAGGGGAACGTGACCGGCGACACCGCCGGCGCAGTCGGAATCGGAACCGCCCTGTCGATCAAGACGAAGAGCCTGTCCGACGGCAAGAAGGGCAAGAGCTACTCCGATTCGCTGGCGCTCGGCGGCAAGAAGCCGGTCGCGGTCAAGTGGAGCGCGTTCGGACTGCCGCCAGGTATCACGCTCGATGCGAGCAACGGCAAGCTGTCAGGCACCCCATCTGCGACCGGCAGCTTTGCCGTGCTCGTGCTTGTGGTTGCCAAGAGCGGGACAGGCGCCGGCTCGGCCTCGTACACGGTGAAGGTGTCCAAGTAGGAGCCGCTGGGCGGATGTGGTTGCCAGGCTTCCGCCGGGCCTCGGCGTCCGCGGCCGTTGTCGCCCTGCTGGCCCTCGCCGGCGGGACGGTGAGTGCCGGCGCCGTCGTCGCGACGGACGCCTCCGCGCACCCGCAGAACCTCAGCAAGTGCACCTTCGCGGCACTGCAGGCCGCGGTCGCCAAGGGTGGGGTGATCGACTTGCGCTGCGGCGGCACGATCGCGTTCACGGCGCCGGTGGTGATCACTCACGGCTCGGTCACGCTCGACGCCTCGGGCGAGTCGGTGATCTTCGACGGAGGCGTCCGCGACGCAGCTCTTCCAGGTGAAGCACGGCAGCCTGACGCTGATCGACCTCACCCTCCAGAACGCCAGGGCGTCCGGCGCGGCGGGCACCAAGGGCCAGCCCGGGACTTCCGGCGCGCCCGGCGACACCGGCGCGGTCGGTGAGAGCGGTACCAACGGCGCCGGCAACACCGGTCAGGCCGGGACCAGCGCGGGGAACGGCGGGCCCGGCAGCGGCGGCACCGAGGCCGGCAATGGCGACCCCGGGTTGGCGGGCGGTGATGGCGACGGTGGCGCGGTGGCGGTCGCGGCAGGTGCGACCCTGATCGTCGCCGGCGGAACGTTCAAGAACGACGTCGCTGTCGGGGGTGGCGGTGGCGGCGGTGGCGGCGGTGGGGTCGGCGGCAGGGGCGGCAACGGCGGGCCCGGCGGCGCCGGGGGCAACGGCGCCCGGAACGGGTCCGGTGTCGGCGGCGCCGGGGGCAACGGTGGCGACGGCGGTGTGGGCGGTAACGGCGGCAACGGGGGCGCCGGCGGGGACGGTGGCGACGGTGGCGACGGCAACGGCGGTGCGATCTACAGCGCCGGCACGCTGACGATCCTCGGCACCAGGTTCGTCAGCGACGCCGCCACCGGCGGGACCGGCGGTGCCGGTGGCGTCGGCGGCAACGCCGGTCCCGGCGGCTACGGCGGCGACTACCTGTGTCCGGGCGATGTCTGCGGGGGCGGCGGCAGCGGCGGCAACGGCATCCAGTCAGGCGCCAACGGCGATGGCGGCAGCGGCGGCGAGGGTGGCAGCGCGGGCGCATCGGGTGACGGCGGGGATGGCGGCGGTGGCGGTAACGGCGCCGGTGGCGCGATCTACTCAGACGGCAGGCTGACCGTGATCGGCGCCGGCTTCAGCGCGGACACCGCGACCGGCGCGGCGGGTGGCGCCGGCGGAGCGTCCTCGGTCGGTGGGGACATGCGAGCCGGCGGCCCGGGCGGCACCGGGAACAACAGCGGCGGCGTCGCCAACACCTCGACCGGCACCGGCGGTGGCGGCGGTGGCGGCGGCGACGGTGCCGACGCCGGCGACGGTGGCGACGGTGGCGGCGGAGGCGACGGCGACGGCGGCGCGATCTACTCGGGCGGCGGCCACACGGCACTCACGGGATTGACGGTGTCAGCCACCGCGACCGGCGGCAACGGCGGCGCGGGAGGCCAGGGCGGCAGCGGTGGTGACGGCGGCGTGGGCGGTGGCGGAGGTAGCGGCTACGCCGACAACGGTGGCGCCGGCGGTGGTGACGGCGGCGATGGCGGGGACGGCGGCAACGGCGGTCTCGGGGGCAACGCCGGCAACGTCAACGGCGCGGGGGTCGACGCCAAGGCGCGGCTCACCGGCGCAGATCTCAAATACAAGGGCGCCGTCGGAACGGTCGGCACCCCCGGTGCCGCGGGCGGGCCCGGTGTCGGCGGCAGCGCCGGTCAGGGCGGTGCTGGTGGCTCGCAGTACGGCAACGGGAACCAAGCCGAGAGTGGCAAGGCGGGCGAGGACGGCGAGCAGGGCAGGACCCGGGTCGCGGGTGCCAAGGGGACGCTGGTCGGCCCCGACGCGGCAGGCGCCGTGACACCGGGTACGGCGCTGTCTGTGGCGACCAAGAGCCTGTCCGGCGGGAAGAGGGGGCGAAGCTACTCGGCATCGATCGCGCTGGGAGCAAAGAAGCCGGTTGCGGTCAACTGGACAGCCTATGGGCTGCCCCCCGGCCTGACGCTCAACCGCGTCACCGGCAGGCTGTCGGGCAGACCGTCAGCGACGGGCGATTTCGAGCTGATCGTGGTCGCGATCGCCAGGCGTGGGAGCGGCAGCGCCTCGGCGGCCTACACGCTCAAGGTGTCCGGGTAGCACCCAGGTCTCGCAAAGCGGCAAGCGGAGTCGCCGTCGGCGAGGCGCATCATCGCTTCTTGCTGGGCTTCTCCAACGGGATCGTGAAGGCGATACCGCCGCCTGCCGATTTGGAAATGCTGGGCAGCGCGATTGCCTGCAGCGTGTAGAGACCGGCGCTGAGCGACCGGCGGTGAAGTTCGCGCAGGAGCGCGAAGCTGTGGTTGCCCGTGCCGGCTGCGAGCGTGAAGCCGACCGTTCGCCTGTGGCCCCGGCAGGGCCGCCAACCGTGCTCATGTGGCCGGGGAACCTCGCATTTGCCGCGGATCTCCCGGGCGCCGACCCACTCGCCCAGCGTGAACCGCACGCTGCCGGCAGCGCTGAGACCGAACAGAATCACGGGACGGCGCGCACGTGTGCCCCTGCCGAGCCCGAGCAGCGTCACGATCGGCGCTCCGACATCGACGGTCACGGTCCGCGTCGCGGTGCCGCCGGCGGCATCCGCGACGGTGAGTGTCACGGTCTTGATGCCGGGCGTCACGAACGCGTGCTCGACGCTCGCGCCGGCGCCCGCCGCACCGTCCCCGAACGACCAGCTGTACGAGCTGATCGGCGACGCCGCGTCCGGTCCGCACGACCCGGCGCCGCTGAACGCGACGGGCACTCCGGCCGAGGCAGTCTGTGGCGCGGTCGCGACCGCGGTCGGTGTCGTGACCTGATACTCCGCGGCGCCGATGTCGACGATATAGCTGCAACCGCCGCGTCCGGCGACGTATCGATCGGCGCCGTAGAAGTCGGTCGCGGGCGCGCCTGAGAGCGGCGTCGGGTCACCCTTGTCGATCAGCGGCGCGCCGGCGGCGAGGTGGAAGTCGCCGGTCGCGGCACTCACGAAATCTGGCGTCACGTCAAGGTCGGTGCCGGCGCGCGTGATCGGCGCCGCGCCCGATACCGAAGCACTCGAGTGCCAGTCGTCGTAACCGGTGGTGATCGACGCACCCGCGCCCGAATCGTAGAGGTCATCCTGGAAGCCCTCGACGATCGAGTTGGTCAGCGTCACCGCCGAGCTGCCGCCGTCGCCGTAGACGTCGATCCCATCGTCACCGGTGTCCTCGTTGTAGAAGGTGTCATTGACCAGCGACAACAGGGCGCCCGGCCCGTTGGCGACCACGCCGCGGCTGTCCTGGTTACCTTGAACGGTTCCGCGCACCTGGAAGATCGAGTCGGCAACCGTGTCGCCGCTGGCGCCGCCGCTGCCCCGATCATCGATGCCGATCGGGGCCACGTCCTGCAGCCGCGAGATCTCGCTGCCAGTCGCGCCGCTGAGGTACAGACCGGCTGTCGCGTCGACACTCGCGCCGCTGAGAACTGTGTCCTCGCCACCGAGGTAGATCCCGGTGGTGAAGGCGGTCTCGCTTCCGGGCAGCAGGACGCCCACGTTGGTCAGCGACACGCCGTAGCCGCCCACATCGATGCCGACCGCGCCATTGCCGGGCACCCCCGCCCCGACGACTGTGATCCCCGACGCGGTGGCGGCCGCCGTGAGCTGGAGCCCGATCGCCTCCGAGCCGGACGGCAGCTCGAGCTCCAGGTTGCTCAGCGTTGCGTGGCTGTCCTCGATGCTCAGCAATGCGCTGGGCGCCGAGGCGGTGGTGACCACCGGCGCGTCGGCGCCGATGCCCTCGACCGTGACCGTGTTGTCGCTGATGTACTCGGGAATCGTCTCGGTGTAGGTGTGATCGCCGGCGATCTCGACTAGATCCCCGGAGCTATTGGCGGTCTCAGCGGCAGCCAGAGCTGCGGTGATCGTCGTCTCCGCCGTCCCGCTGCAACCGGTTGGCGAGTTGACACAGTAGGTCGTGGCGTGCGCAGCTGCCGTACCGAACGCCAGATACAGGCCGGTCGCGAGGAGTCCCGCGAACCTGGGGCGTCTGATCCCGGTCACGGCGCTCATTTAACGGCATCGGTCAGACCTCTGTAGAGCGTGTTGGCGCTGACACCGGTCAGCTCGGAGACCACGGCCGCCGCCGGGCGCGGTTTTGCGCCGGCGGCAACCAGCCGCCTGAGCGCGTCGAGCGCCGGGCTGACGTCAGGCTCGGTGTCGGGCGCGGGGCCGACGACCAGCACGACCTCCCCGCGCGCGGCCTGCTCCCGGTAGCGCGCGGCCAGATCACCGGCAGTGCCACGGACGACCTCCTCATGCAGCTTCGTCAGCTCCCGGCAGACGGCTACCGCTCGCCCGGGGTCGAGCTCGGCGAGCACCGCCAGCGACGCCGCGACCCGCCGCGGCGACTCGAACGCGACCAGCGTCTCGGCGGTGGCGAACACCCGCTGGAGGTCCCCGCGCTTGCGCGGCAGGAATCCGACGAAGCGCCAGCGATCCGACGGCAGGGCGCTCGCCACCAGGGCGGCGAGTGCGGCGGAGGGACCGGGTAGGACCTCGACCGCCAGGCCGGCGGCGACGCAGGCACGAACGAGCACGAAGCCGGGGTCGGAGACGAGCGGCATCCCGGCGTCGGAGACCAGCGCGACGACGGAGCCCGCGCGCATCTGCTCGACGAGCTCACGGGCGCGCTCGGGCTCGTTGTGCTCGTGGTAGCTGACGAGCTCGGCGCGGACGCCATAACGGTCCAGCAGGATGCGCGTGTGACGGGTGTCCTCGCAGGCGATCACGTCCGCATCACGCAGCGCGGCGAGCGTCCGCAGCGTGATGTCGGCGAGGTTGCCGATCGGCGTCGGGCACACGACCAACCGGCCGCTCACAGCGTCACCCCCTGCTGCGCCAGTTCCGAGATCGCGTAGTGCAGCGGCACCGACCATCCCCGCCTCCACCCCGAAGCGGGCGGCGACGATCCGCACCACGTCCCGCGACGGCGGCAGTGCTCGCTCCAGCATCTCCGCGCGGGCGGGCGCGAGCAGCAGCTCGCCGGCGGCGATCACGCCGCCGCCGACCACCACCACCTCCGGGTTGAAGATGTTGACCAGGTTCGCGATCCCCACGCCCAGGCGCGTGCCGATCAGACGCAGCGCCTCGATCGCCGCCTCGTCGCCGTCGTGCGCGAGCTCGGTGACCAGCGGACCCGCCAGTTCGCGGCCGTCTGCGCGGGCGCGCCCAAGCCCGGAATAAGGATTTTCCAGTGCAAGCCGCGCCGCCTCGCGTGCGAGCGCCGTGCCGGACGCCAGCGACTCAAGACAGCCGCGGTTGGGACAGTTCTTCTGACACCGCGGACCGTCCATGTCGATCACCATGTGCCCGAGCTCGGCGGCGGCGCCGACCGAGCCGCGGTAGAGCCTGCCGCCGAGAATCAGACCGCCGCCGATCCCGGTTCCGATCGTCAGCATCACGGCCTCGTCGGCGCCCCTGGCCGCGCCTGCCAGGTGCTCGGCCAGCACCGCCATGTTGCCGTCGTTGTCCACGAACACCGGCAACCCGAGCCGTTCGGCCATCACGTCGGCGAAGCGGATGTCGGCCAGCTGGAGGTTGACCGCGACCACCGCGGTGCCGGTCCGTCGGTCAAACAGGCACGGGATCCCGAAGCCGACCCCGGCAATCTCGCCGCCCGCATTGTCGCGAGCCGTCTGGACGGCATCGAGCACCGTTTCGATGATCTCCGACTGGTCGAGATCGGCAACCGCTCGCTGCACTCGGTGATGGACTCCGAGCCCGCTGTCGACGGCGCCTGCAAGCAGTTTCGTCCCGCCCATGTCGACGCCGATGACACGCCGAGTGGCCATGTCGTCACTATATGCAGTGACCCATGCCCGAGGATCCCGACGAGCGCTGGAGCGCAGAACCACCCGAATACCAGGTCTACCGCAGCGGCGCGGCAAGCCGGCCGCGCAAGCAGAGATCCCCTGCCCGCGCGCCGTCTGAGCGCCAGTCGCAGGGATCCGATCGCCAGTCGCAGGGCTCCAACCGGCAGGGACAGGGCACCAACCGGCAGGGACAGGGCTACGACAGGCAGGGACGACCGACCGGCAGTCCGCAGGACAGCCCGTATCGGCTGTACCGCTCGACGCCACGCGGTCTGCGTGGCCGGCTTCGCGCCGAGAGCGACCCCGAGCTGGAGCTGGAGCGGGCTTCGGCACGGCGCTCGCGCACGCCTGCCCGCAAGGGCTCGTGGTGGCGGACGTGGACCGTGCGACGGGCGATCAAGTACTTCGTGCTCGCAATCGTCGGCTGGCTCGTGTTGTCGTTCGCGCTGTTCATGATCAGTGCCGGCCAGTCCCCCGCGGTCCCCTCCGCGGCGCTCAGCGAGCTGACGCCGGGCGGCAACATGCTGACTTCCGCCAACACGGTGCTGATCCTCGGGATCGATCAGCGACCGTGCACGGGTGTCGGCTCGAAGGAGCCAGGCGCCGACTGCCACGTCGCCGGCAGCAATTCGGACACGATCATGCTGTGGCGGATCGGCGGAGGCGTCTCACGCAGGCTGTCGATCCCGCGTGACACGATCGCGAATATCCCCGGCCATGGGTACGCCAAGATCAACGACGGCTTCGCGCTCGGCGGCCCGGCGCTGGCGGTCAAGACGATCGAGCAGTTCACCGGCCTGCAGATCAATCACGTGATCATCGTCAACCTGGCCGCGTTCCCGCCGTTCATCAACGCGATCGGCGGGATCAACATCAAGACCGGAAGGGTCTGCTCGAACATCAGCGGCGGCACGGCCAAGGGCGGCTTCTCGCTCTACCTGCGCCCGGGCGTGCACCATCTCAACGGTCTTCAGGCGCTCACCTACGCCCGCACCCGGGTGAATCCGTGCGATCCGGCCGACAGTGATCTGACCCGGGTCCTGCACCAGCAGGAGATCCTCAATGCGATCCGCGCCCAGCTGCTCTCCCCGAGCACCTTCTTCCGCCTTCCCTGGGCATCCTGGGCGGCGCCGAAGGTGTTGCAGACCGACATGGGCGGCCTGACGCTGATGTCGCTGTTCGCGGCCTCCGAAATGGGCGGCTCGGCGCCACCAACCAAGCTGGCGACCAGCTCAGTGATCAGCCCGGTGCTCGGCGACGCCCAGCAGGCCTCGCCAGCCACGGTCAAGGCGGCCGTCTCGCAGCTGCTCAACGGCTGACGCTTCCCCCAGGCGGCCGCGCGAGCATCGCTCGCGCGGGTTCAGTCCTTCGATGAGGACTTCGAAGACGACTTCGACGAGGACGTCGAGGACGTCGACGCTCCCGCCGTCACCTTGCCGTTCGAATCCGACGAGGAAGACGACGAGGACGAATCCTTCGACGGGGAGCTCGAGTCCTTGCCCGACGAGGACTTGCTCTCGCCAGACTCCTTGCTGGATTCCTTGAACTCCTTGTTCTCACGCGCACGCTTGCGCGTCCCGTAGTCGGTGTTGTAGAAGCCCTTGCCCTTGAAGTGCACCGCGACCGGGTGGAACACCTTGGTGACCGGCCGTGAGCAGGTCTGGCACTCGGAGACCGGCTCGTCGTCAAACCCCTGCATGACCTCGAAGGTGTGGCCCTTCTCGCATCGGTACTCGTAGATCGGCATCGCTTCAGGAAGTGTAGCAAGGCGCCTTGGCACTCTCAATGGGAGAGTGCCAAGCTGACACGAACGTCACAGCGCGCATGGCGACCCCGCCAGGTCGCTATGCGGCGAGCGCGCGTTCGAGGTTGAGAAGCTGCGGGGAGGGCTCCACGCCGAGCCTGGAGAGCGCGAACCGGGCCCTGTGCAGGACGCTCAGCGCGGCGCCCCGGCTGGCGTGTTCCAGCAGCGATGACGCCGTTTTGAGATAGCGCTCGTCCTCTTCGGGAGCCAGCTCGACCATCCGCTCCACCATCCGCCGCGCCTCGTCGAGATCGCCGGCCGCTGCCGCCGTCTCAGCGCAAAGGTCGAGCAGGTCGAGCATCGTGCTGCGAGTGGCCTCGCGCTGCTCCTGGGTCCAGTCCTCGTACAGGTCCTCGGGCAACAGCTCGCCGCGGTAGCGCGCGATCGCGGATCTCGCAACCGCGGCGGCGGTGGCCTCGCCGCGACCGAGCGCAAGCGCCTCGCGGGCCTCCTGCTTGAACTGTGCGAGGTCAAGACGCACCGCCGAATCGAGCGCCAGCACGTCTCCATCCCTGCGGATCACCTCGCCGGCGGCCTCCCGCAGACGTCCGAGCACGGTCCGGAGTCGGTTGCGACCGGCGGCCGGATCGACCTCCGGCCAGAGTGACTCGATCACCTGCTCCGTCGCGATCCGGCCGCCGCTGAGCGCCACCAGCTTCAGCAGCTGCGCAGCCTGTCCAGCAGGGATCGAAACGATTCTGCCGCCGTGGGTCAACTCGAAGCGTCCGAACACCGCCAGCGCCGTCGGCAGTGAGGCGACGGTCAATTCACGTGCGGCCGGCAGACCTGTCTGGACCGCCAGGCCGAGCAGCGACTCGGTGACCTCTCGCTCACGGACCAGCGGCAGCTGCGGTTGGCCGAGTCGGGCCGCCTCCTCGAACGCCCGAGCCGCGAGCGCCCCGGCATCTCGATCACCGCGTCGCAATGCCGCGCAGGCCGCAAACAGCGTCACGCGCCAGTGCTCCCGCGGGGCGATGCCCTGGCTGTGCACCTCCGCGAGGCGCACCTGCGCCAGCTCCGGGTCACCGTGCCGGGCGAGCAGTGCGCACTCGGCCATCGCGATCAGCGGTTGGGCGTCCCCCGGCGTCTCCTTGGCCCGCAGCAGGTACTCCCAGGCAAGCGCGGCATACCCCACGCGGTCCAGACAGTCGGCGGCGTCAGCCAGAAAATCGGCGCCGCCGACCTGCCACCAATCGCCCGTGTTCCGCTCGGCTTCGCGGGCGCTCTCCAGGGAACCCGGCCCGTCGCCCCGGGCCGAGCGCGACTCCAGCGCCATCCAGTGGGCGTAGGCGATCATCTGACCGGGGTCGCTGAACTGTCCAGCGATTCTCAGGACCTCACGGACGTCGGCGTCGCACTCCTCGTGACGGCCGAGCTCGGTCAGGACCTCGGCACGGAACAACAGCACGTACGCAACCCGCCTCGGACGTGCGATCGCGAGCGCGAGACCCTGATTGAGAATCTCCAGCCCGGCTTCCGGGCGCCCCATACCCATCTCGATCCATACCGCCCTGTACGGAGTCAGCGCCGCGGCATCGGCCACCAGCCCGAGGTCGACGTACGCCTGCGACGCCCGCCGCAGATAGTTGGCCGCGGCGTGCAGGTCGGCGAGGCGGACGCGCCCGAGATCGTCACGATGCCAATAGGCCGCACGTCCCAGCACCGACAGAGCCCTGGCGCGGGTCAGCTGTTCGCCGAACGAAGCCTCCTGCACCACGCGCTCGGCCAGTTGTTCAGCTGCGGAGGCCTCGTTCCCGTCCGTGACGAGATCGATCGCGAGCTCCACGTCCACGGCGCGCCGCACCTCGGCGGGTGTGCGCTCGTCGATCGTGGCGCTCGCGCGCGCAAGCAGGCTCGCGCGCTGGTCAAGCAGAGCCGCCGCCTGACAGCTCCGCGCGACATGCAGAATCGCGATCGGGAACCGGTCAAGCACCGCAACCGGGATGCGGTCGACGACGGCCAGCAGCTCCAGAACGTCGACTTCGTCAACGTGTGCGGGCTCGGCTCCTGCGAGCAGCTCGGCAGCCTCGTCGGGATACCCCGCCGCGAGCAGCATCTGCAGAGCAGTGCCGAGCTCTCCGCGCTGTTCGTAGTAGCCGGCCGCTTCGCTCAGCACCAGCGGATCTGAAGGAGCCAGCAGCGCCAGCTGGTCACGTACCGGCCCCGGCAGCTCCCACCACCCCGCGCCCGCCTCGCTGAGTGGCAGGCCACGTGCCAATACGCGGTCGAAGAGCCCCGGATCGCCCGAGATTCGCTCCAGCAGATCAGGTGTGACCAGCGGCAGTCGCGCCAGCTGCGAGAGCACCGCGCGGTCGGGCCCTGACGCCGAAAGCGCCTCCTCCAGCATCGCCTGAATCGCGTCGGTGTGCGTACCCCTCGCCGCGGTCACCGCGCCCAGCGGCCGAGCCGTGCGCCTTGCGCGCGATGCGGTCAGCACCGCGGCGGCCGTCCAGCCGCCCGTCGCCGAGTTGAGCAAGCGTGCTTCGTCGACCGAGACGTCGAGCCCGAAGCCGGATCGGCAGAGCTCGAGCGTCTCCTCTGAGGTCAGCGACAGCTCGGGTGAGCCGAGCGCAAAGGCGTCAGCTCGGCGTAGGCGCTCGAGCCCCGGAGGCAGGTGGCGCGCCAGCACGATCAGCCGCTGCGAGCCGGCCAGCTGCCCGACGATGCGGTCGATCAGCGCAGCCGCGTCCCGGTCGGCATGGTGCGCGTCATCGATCACGATCGCGCACGTCTCGCCGTCCAGGACGGCGAGCATCGCGTCGACCGCGCCCGGCGGGTCATCTCCGGCGGCCGCCATCGCGCCGGCCGCATCGCTCAGACCAGCTCGAGCGACGGCCGCCCGCAGGCGAGCGGCCAGCAGCTGGGCCGACACGCCGCCTTCCTCCAACAGCACCCAGATCGGCAGTGCCCCCCAACAGTCGACCAGTTCGCGGGCGAACACCGACTTGCCGTAGCCGCCGGCGGCCTCGACGACGACGACCTGCTCAGATCGGCAACGATCTGTCAATCGTTCTCGGCGGATGTGGTGAGACGGCAACCGGCTCATCGTTTTCCCCTTGCCCCTCCACCCGGTGGGCGCGTGCCCGGCGTGCGCACGGAGCAGAATTCTTCCACACGATCCCGGTGGGGGCGGTCAGCCGGATTGCACCACCATCAGGCTAGAGTCCAGCACTCCGATGGTTCCCGACGCCGTGACGATGGACAAGATCGTGTCGCTCTGCAAGCGGCGCGGCTTCGTGTTCCCCAGCAGCGAGATCTACGGCGGCATCGGCTCGAGCTACGACTACGGCCACTACGGCGTGTTGTTGAAGAACAACGTCAAGGGGCAGTGGTGGCGCGCGATGCTGCAGGAGCGTGACGACGTCGTCGCACTCGACTCAGCGATCATCCAGCATCCGAAGACGTGGGAGGCCAGCGGCCATCTGGCGGGCTTCACTGACCCGCTCGTCGACTGCCGGACGTGCAAGCTCCGGTTCCGCGCCGACAAGCTCGAGGACTCGCATTGCGGGCGCAAACCCTCGAAGCGGCCGGGCGAAACCTCCGAGTGCGACCTGACCGAGCCGCGTGACTTCAACCTGATGTTCGAGACGACCGTCGGTGCCGTCAAGGCCGAGGGATCGACGGTCTACCTGCGCCCGGAGACAGCCCAGGGAATCTTTCTCAACTTCAAGCACTACCTCCAGTTCTCCCGCAAGCGCCCACCGTTCGGGATCGCACAGATCGGCAAGAGCTTCCGCAACGAGATCACACCTGGGAACTTCATCTTCCGCACCCGCGAGTTCGAGCAGATGGAGATGGAGTTCTTCGTCCCACCCGATACGGCGACGCGGTGGTTCGAGCACTGGCTCGGCGAGCGCGAGCGTTGGTACACCGACCTCGGGATCCGTCCGGACCATCTCCGTCTGCGCGCGCATGCGCAGGACGAGCTCTCGCACTACTCGAGCGCGACCAGCGACATCGAGTACCTGTTCCCGATCGGCTGGCAGGAACTCGAGGGGGTCGCGAACCGCGGCGACTTCGATCTCACCCAGCACGCCGAGCACTCGGGGCAGAAGCTCGAATACGTCGACACCGTGAGCGGGGAGCGGTACGTCCCGCACGTGATCGAGCCCGCCGCCGGTGCCGATCGCGCAATGCTCGCGTTCCTCGTCGATGCCTACGACGAGGACGAGATCGAGGGTGAGCTGCGGACCGTGCTGCGTCTGCACCCGCAGCTGGCGCCGGTCAAGGCGGCGGTGCTGCCGCTCGTTCGCAAGGACGGTCAGCCAGAGCTCGCACGCGAGGTCTACGAAACGCTCCGCCAGCGCCTCCAGACCGAGTACGACGAAGGCGGCGCGATTGGCCGCCGTTATCGTCGCCAGGATGAGATCGGCACCCCGTGGGCGGTCACGATCGACCACCAGACGCTCCAGGACCGCACGGTGACGCTCCGGGATCGGGACAGCTTGAGCCAGGACCGGATCGCGATCGACGATCTCGGAGCCGAGCTTGAGCTGCGCCTGCGCCAACCCTGGCGCTCACCCAAGCTCGACCGGTAGGGCGCCCAGCGGCTCACGAAGGGCGTCGGCTCTCTCATTAGCGAAGTCTCACGCACCCCTTAGGTAGTTCTTGCACCCGGTCGCTTGACTGCGTCCCACGATGGATTACGCAGCAAACAATCGACGCGAGGCCGGGCGCAAGCTGGTTTCCTCCACCACAACCTGGATGCTCGCCGGCGCGCTCGGGCTGACCGGATCGGTCGCGGTGATCGCACAGCGTGAGTACGCCGCGCAACACGTCGCCGTCGCATCGCAGAGCAACTCGAACTCCGTCGTGCCCAAATCCGGTGGCAGCGGCGGCGGCTTCCAGCCCTCATCACAGGCGCCCTCCTCCTCACCCTCCTCGTCCTCACCTTCCTCCCTCTCACCCACGCCGGTCGTCTCGGGCGGCTCGTGACGATGCTCGCCGCCGCAATCAGCTCCTCACCGCGGGCACTCTGGTATCTGACGCGCGGCACCGGCGTCGCAGCGCTGATGCTGCTGACGTTGACCGTCGCGCTGGGTGTTGCAAACCACAAGCGACTCGAGACGGCCCGGATCCCCCGCTTCGCGGTGGACGGCATGCACCGGAATGCATCGCTGCTCGCGGTCGTGTTCCTCTGCATTCACATCGGGACGACGCTGCTCGACGGCTACGTGCCGATCCGTCTGATCAACGTGTTCGTCCCGTTCGGCGCCGCGTACAAGCCGCTCTGGCTGGGTTTCGGTGCGATCGCCTTCGATCTGCTGATGGCCGTGGCGATCACCAGCGCGCTCCGGCGCCGGATCGGGCACAAGACCTGGCGCGCGACCCATTGGCTCGCATATGCGTCGTGGCCGGTCGCTCTGATCCACGGCCTCGGAATGGGAACCGATCGGGGATCGCACTGGATGCTCGCGCTGACCGCCGGCTGCGTGCTGGTTGTGGCACTCGCGGTGCTCACCCGCCTGCTCGGGACTGACTCCGTGCCCAGATCGGTGACCGCTGTGAGCTCCATCGGCCCCCGCCGGCGGTTTGACACGCTGATCCCGGCGACGCGTCGCCGATGAGTGCCGCGCACGCCGATCGAGCATCGCTTCCGCGTCTGCTGCGCGGAGTTGGTCCGGAGCCGATCACATCACTCGCAGCGCATACGAGGCTTCACGGCGCGCTGCCGGCCGGCCCGGAAAGAGGGAGGGCCGCGCTGATCGACGAGGTCGACGGGGCCGGACTCCGCGGCCGCGGTGGCGCATCATTTCCGGTATCCAAGAAGATGCGGTCGGTCGCCGCGCGGCGCGGCGCAAAGGTCGTGGTGGTCAACGGCACCGAGGGTGAACCGGCAAGCAAGAAGGATCGCGCGCTGTTACGCGAGGCGCCGCACCTCGTGCTCGACGGCGCTGCACTCGCCGCGCGCGCGATCGGCGCCGACGACGTGTACGTCGCCTTCTCGGAGCGCGACGCGCGAAGCTCGACAAGCCTGGCCACCGCGCTCGAAGAGCGCCGGGCGCTCCGCGAAGAGCCCAACCTCCAGTTGTTCGGGGCGCCTGAGCTGTTCCTGGCGGGGCAGGAAACGGCGCTCGTGAACATGCTCAACGGTGGGCACTGCCAGCCGACGTTCGGCACGCGTCCCTATCAACGCGGGGTTCGCGGCCGCCCGACGCTCGTGCAGAACGCCGAGACGCTGGCGCACCTGGCGCTGATCGCGCGCCACGGCGCGGACTGGTTTCGCGAGCTGGGCCCCGACCGCGATCCGGGCTCAGCCCTGATCACGATCAGCGGCGCCGTGAGCGCGCCGGGGGTTTACGAGATCGCGCATGGGATGCCGCTCACACAGATGCTGGACGCCGCCGGCGTCGAGCAGCCACTCGCTGCCGTGTTGATCGGCGGCTACTTCGGCACATGGTTCACGGCCGCCGAGATCGCCGCCACCCGGCTCTCGCCGGGCGACCTGCGCGAGCACGGCGCGAGCCTCGGAGCGGGCGTGATCGTCGCGCTCGGCGTCGGCGCCTGTCCGGTCGCCGAGACCGCACGCGTCGCCGAATGGTTCGCGGCCGAGACCGCCGGACAATGCGGACCCTGTGTCCACGGCCTCGATGCAATCGCAGGCACGCTCGCGGCGGTAAGGACGGGGACAGCCGGGCGGTACGCCGCAGATGATCTGATGCGCTGGGTGCAGGAGCTGCCCGGTCGCGGGGCCTGCCAGCATCCCGATGGAGCCGCCCGCTTCATCTCCAGTGCGTTGGACGTGTTCGCCGAGGACTTCCGTGATCACGCCGCGCACGGCCACTGCGAGCGCTGCGCCGGAACACCGGTGCTACCGGTCCCACTCGCCGTCGCCGCCTGAGCTCGTTCCGACGGTCGCCGCCTGAGCTTGTTCCGACGGTCGCCGCCTGAGCCCGTTCCGACGGTCGCCGCCTGAGCTCGTTCTGCCCCGGGCCTCGGACCGCGCGACGCACCCTTAGGTTGCTCCGACGCAGCCATTAGGGCCCTCTTGCACGCAGCGCCGAGACTTGATTGCACGATGAGCAAACAACCTGACACAAGGCGCACCAGCGGGCTGAGGCTCGTCTCACGCGCCACCAATCTGATGATCGCCGGTTCGGTCGCGATGACCGGGGGCGTCGTGGTGATCGCCGATCACGCCTACGACGCGAGTCACACCACGGCGTCGGTGACCGCCGGCTCCGGCAGCGATGCACGCTCGGCGAAGGCGACGACGGCTGCCACGACATCGAGTTCGGATAGCGGCACGACGAACAGCGGCACCGACGACGAACAGCGGCACCGAGACGAACAGCGGCACCGAGACGAACAGCGGCACCACGACGAACAGCGCCACGACGAGCAGTGACAAGCTGCGATCACCCACCTCCGCGCCAGCGACCAGTTCCTCCACGTCGGCATCGAGCAGCTCTGGCTCGTCGTCGGCGTCGGTCGTCTCCGGAGGTTCCTGACCCGACTCGCACATCGGCGGGTCGGGGGGTCCGGTCGTGGTCCATCTCAACTTCAAGCACCTTTTGGTCCGTGGCGAACCAAAAGGTGCTTGGAGTGCGCTCGTCAGACAGTGACCACCAGCGGCGGCGAGCTGCCGGCGACATTGTTCGCGTCGGCCTCGGTCTCGGCGCGCACACGATAGGTCCCGCTGGCGGGCAGACTGAGGAACAGCTCGAACCGTCCATTGACGACCGCAACGATCTTCTTGACGAGCCGCGCCCCGTGGCCGGCGCCGTCACGTTCTGCGACCAGAGTCACGGCCCGTTTGTGCGGCGCCACCGTGCCCGTGAGCGACACCACGCCGACGGGGCCGGCGGCATACGGGACCCGCGACAGGGTGATCGCCGGTGCGACCGCAATCCAGACCAGGGGTGATGCGCTCGCCGGCGCAGCGGTGTGCACAGCACGCACCAGCAGGTTTACCGACGGCGACAGCGGCACCGACCAGGAGCCGTCGGCGGCGGTGGTCGTGTGCGCGATCGTCTTCTCGATCGCCGCCCCGGTGCCCGCATTGGTCGTCAGCTTCTGGACCTGGATTGGCGCTGTGGCGATCGGCACCGAACCACTCGGGGTTGAACCGACAGGCGCGGAGCCACCCGGCGCGGAGCCGTTCGTGGTCGAGCCGCCCGCCCCCCCGGCCAGGCTGCTCAGACGGCCCGAGAGCTTCAGCGGCCTTCCAGCGACTAGTTGCGAGCCGGCAAGCGAGAGGTATGACGCCGGTGCGACGCGGCCGCCGGACAGCGTCAGCGACAGTGCGGCCGCAGAACCCGCGAGCCGGCCGACAACGGGACGGATTGCGGGGAGATGCGCATACAGATCGTCGCCGGGACAACCGGTGCTGCAACCGTCACGATGGCCGGCCACCCGCGGCAGCGACACATGCGAGCCTGGCGCAAACGGCGTGTAGAACGCATCGGACGGGTTCACCTCGACGGTCACGCGCCCGAGTGTCGGTAGCCCGTGCAGCGACAGCTTCCATGCGAGCAGGCGCTCAAGCGCAGCCCTTGCCGCCGGCGTCGGGAGCGCGTCACTGAACGTACCGAGCATTGCCACCCCGGTCGACTCCAGGTTGTAGCCGCCGGCCTGGGCACCCACCACCGCCTGGTCGACACCGCCGGCGCGCCCCTCCCAGGTCCGGCCGAACGCATCGATCAGGAAGTTGTAACCGATGTCGTTCCAGCCGCGGGTATAGCGATGGAACAGGTAGATCGCGTACAGCATCGGCGAGACCTCGGCGGCCGAGTATCCGTTCGGGTTGACGGTGTGATGCACGAATGCGAGCATCACCGACCCATAGGTCGGCGCTACGGCCGGTCCGGCGGCCCCCGCCCATGCCCGCCGCGCGATGATCGGCGGCTGACCCGGGCCAGCGTCCAACACCGGCGCGGCCAGCGGCAGCGCGGCCGCGACCGCGGCCTGCGCCAGGGTTCCGGCGGCCGGAGCTTCGACATTGACGAAATGCAATCGAACGCCGTGCAGGCGAGCGGACGTCCGCAGCTGCACCGCCTCCGCGGCGCCCGTCCACAGCGGCTCCCCGAACAAGCTCCGCCGCGAGGTCTCCCCCTCGCTGTCGTGTCCGATCGCGGAGGCATCCGCCCAGCGGCTCCACACTCCTCGGGCCGACCGCGCGCGCAGCTGAATCCGGGCGCCCGGGGGACCGTCCCACTGGACACCGGCCAGTACGAACGCCCGGGGCGCCCGGACCGGCGCCGACTCGCCCGCAAACGAACACACGGGGAGACTGAACACCTCACCACGCGGGCCGGCAGCGCCTGCAGCGCCGATCCCGGCGCTTGCAATGGCGGCACTCGGTGTGAGCAGCGAAACTGCGCCCGCGCCGGCGAACCGCCGAAGCAGCGTCCGCCGCGTCAGCGTCACGAACGCGGGGTCAGACTGCGCTCAGCGGGCTCTCGGCGGTGGCCGATGAGTCCGGATAGCCCGTCGATGAGCCGGGCGGCGGCGAGTACTGGAACTCCTCCTCGGCACCGAACAGCTTGTCGAGAGCCTTGTTGCGCAACCACGGAGACGCCGCGAACGAGACCGCGGTACCCCCGACCGCGAGCACGAACAGCTTGCGTCCACGACGCCGGCGCCGCTTCTCCTTAACGACCGCGGCGGGCTCGGCGAGCGCACTGGTCACCTTGTGCAGCGAGGCGAGCGCGTCGTGCAACTCGCTCTGGAGCTTGCGGTCCTCGACCAGCGCCTGCGCCGCGGACTTGCTCGAGCTCAACCTGCTGAAGACACGCTTCGATGCCCCGATCGCATCGTTCAAGTGCCCCCGAAGCTCAGGGTCCTCGATCAGCCGCTGGACGAACGGATTCGCCAACGCGACGGCGGACACCGTGTCGGCGCTGATCGGTGCCCCGCCTGACTTCTTACTGCGTCTTGCCATTGAACGCCTCTCTCTGATTCGCTTGCCGGCACCACCCAGCATACGCCTCAGACGGTGAACTCAGCCAGTTCACGCGCGAGGTCCACGGGGCCGCCGTAGCCGGCAACCGCCTCCTCGGCGAGCCAGTCGACATCGAGCTCGTCGGAATAATGCGTGATTACGACGCGTTTCGCGCCGGCTCGGCGGGCGTGGTCGCCGGCCTCCATCGGCGTCAGATGGCCGCGGATCCCGGTGCGCTCGGGTCGGGGCAGCGTCGCCTCGATCAGCAGCAGATCGGTGTCCCTCGCGAACTCGATCAGCTGATCGTTCGGGGAGCAGTCGGCACTGAACGTCAGCCGGCGGCCGTCCGGTGCGCACAGGTCGATCGCGAACGTGCGCGTGAAGTGCGGAACCTCACAGAAGCGGACCTTCAGCGGCCCGATTTCAAGCGTCTCCGATGGCTCGTACTCGCTGGTCGCGAACGCCCCGGAGATCAGGTCATCAGGCCCGAAGCTCCCGGAGACACGGCGAAACAGTTCCTCGGCGCCTGGCGGGACATGCAGCTCGGGCCGCGCGGGCCAGCTGGTACCGGGCCACCCGGCGACCGGCACCGGCTGCTGGCGCGGGGCGTAGCGAAGCGCGTAGCTGTACGGGACCAGGTCAAGCAGATGATCGGCGTGCAGGTGACTGATCAGAACCGCGTGTACGTCTATGTAGTCGCATACGCGGCGGAGCTTCGAGAACACACCACTACCGCAGTCGAGCAGCAACGTGAAATCCCCTTCGCGCACGAGATAGCCGCTGCAGGCGCCATTGGCGTCCTGCCATGCAGGTGATTTCCCCAGCACGATGAGCTGCACTCGGCCTCCTTGTCGTCTCCGTCGCCCGGAAGCGCAGACTAGCGATCGCTGTCGGCGCCGCGATGACGATCGGGGTCCATGACCCAACCCATGAAGACCGCGAACAGCACGAACGCGACAAATCCGCAGATCAGCGGAATGAACATGTGCGTAAACATATCCCGCCGGCGGTCGGTCCCGCAATCCCGCCGGCGCGCAGCGGCGCCAGAAAGCGACTCACGCGTGCAGCGCGACCTGCTCGCTGGCCGTTGGAAACGCCCACGCAACCTGGAGTTTGCGCTCTTGGCGGAAGACGAATCGCATCTGGGTCGGCGGCCGCAGCCCCTCCGGATGATCGGGTCTGTAGGTCGCACACGGACCGGACGCGGATACGGCGCAGAGCATGTTCTGGTGGAAGAAGCAGCTCTCGCAGCTCACCTTGCCGCCAACGGTCCGACCGTGCGCCATACCTAGATCACCTCTCCGTCGCTCGACATTCCCGATCTCCTCCGGGGTATCCATCAAAGCTGATCTCACCCCCCTCGTGCAAGGCGCAAACCCGGAAAACGGAACACTTTCGGCAATGTCGATTTGCCTGCTATGAGCGGGCTTTTTGTGACCGTCATCAGAGCAGCCCCGCATTTTCCGTACCTTTCGCTCCGATGCAGGTCGACGGACAAACCGACTCCGAGCGTCAACTGGTCTCGGTGCTGGACTATGAACGGGAAGCCGAGAGCAGGTTGAGCGCCGGCAGCCTCGCCTACTTCGCCGGCGGCGCCGACGATGAGATCACGCTGCGTGACAACGTGGCGGCCTGGCAGCGTTTCGCGATCCGCCCGCGGACGCTCGTCGGCGTCGGCTCACGTGATCCGAGCGTCACCGTGCTCTCCCGCCGCAGGCCGCATCCGCTGATCGTCGCGCCGATGGCGTTCCAGGTTCTGGCCCACCCCGATGGAGAAATCGCGACGGCCGAGGCGGCGGCCGCGACCGGGGCGACGATCTGCCTCTCGACCCTGGCGACGACGAGCGTGCCGGCGCTTGCCGGCGCCGTGCCGGAGGTGAGCCGCTGGTTTCAGCTCTACGTGTTCAAGGACCGGGGAGTGACCAGAGAGCTGGTGGCGCAGGCCGCCGAGCACGGTTACGAGGCGCTCGTCGTGACCGTGGACGTTCCGGTCCTGGGAAACCGCGAACGGGAGGTTCGCAGCCGTGCCGCGGCTCCGGTTGAGCTCGTGGCGAGTGCGTCGGCAGCCGGCTCGAGAGGCCCGCTGACCCCCGCGCAGTTCGCGTCGCTGGTCGATCCCGATCTGCGCTGGGACGACGTCGGCGCGTTCGCCGCCGAATGCTCGATGCCCGTGATCGTAAAAGGCATCCTGACCGCGGATGACGCGCGACTCGCCGTCGAGCATGGGGTCCGCGGCGTCGTCGTCTCGAACCATGGCGGCCGTCAGCTCGACTCCGTGCCGTCCGGAGCCGACGCACTGGCGGCCGTCGCTGACGCGGTCGGCGACAGCATCGACGTGCTCGTCGACGGCGGCATCCGACGCGGTGGCGACGTGCTGAAGGCGCTCGCACTAGGCGCCCGCGCGGTGATGGTCGGCCGGCCCGTCCTGTGGGGCCTGACGGTGGATGGGGCGCAAGGCGCTGAGCGGGTGCTCCGGATCCTGCTTGCGGAGTTCGATCGCTCGCTTGCGCTTGCGGGCGTGACGAGCGCCGAGCGCGTCGATCGTTCTGTGATCGCCGCGGCCCACTGGTGAGCGGCTCAGTGCGGAGGGCTTGACGTGAAGATCCTGCTGACCGGCGTCAGCGGCTATCTGGGGGCCGAGCTGGCGCCACGCCTGCTTGCAGACGGGCACGACCTGCGCGGCTTCGCACGGGATCCCGCGACCGTCTCGCTGCCGATCCCGGTGCTGGCCGGCGACGCGGTCTCGGGCGAAGGCCTCACGCGAGCGCTCAAGGGTGTTGACGTCGCCTACTACCTGATTCACTCGATGGAGCCATCGTCGCAGCGCTCATTCGAAGAGCGTGAACGGATCGCAGCGGCCAACTTCATCGCCGCGGCGAGGACTGCCGGCGTCGGGCGGATCGTCTACCTCGGCGGTCTGGTGCCTGCGGGCGAGGAACTGTCAACGCACCTCGGTAGCCGCCTGGCCGTCGAGCGGATCCTGTTGCAGGGCGTTCCCGGCTCGGTCGCATTCAGAGCCTCGATCGTGATCGGTGCACGCTCACGCCCTTTCCGGTTCCTGGTGCGACTGATCGAGCGGCTGCCGGTGCTCGCGCTCCCGGCATGGCGGGTCAATCGCACCTCGCCGGCCGACGAACGGGACGTGATCGAGATACTGGCGCGCGCGGCATGCAGCGATCGGGTCTCTGGCAGCTCGCTCGATATCGCCGGACCGGTGGTGCTCACCTATGGTGACCTGATCGAGCGGATCCGCGATCACATGCTCCTGCGCCGGCCGACGATCGGCTTTCGCCGGCTCAACGCGATGCCGGTAGCGAGCAGGGTCTCAGCGCGCGTCTCCGGTGAGGACCACGCGCTGATCGGGCCATTGATGGAGGGCCTGCTCACCGACCTGTTGCCACGTGATGACCGTGCCGTCGAGTTGCTCGGTATCTCACGTCACTCGCTCGACGCGGCAATCGAGCGCGCACTTCGCGAATGGGAGCTGACCGAACCGCTCGCCGCACGGTGAGCGGTGCCCGAGGAAACCAGGCAATGCAACGCGCGTCAGATCGGGTTGGCACCCGGTCGGTTACTGTCTGGCGCCGCAGATGAGCATCATCCACGAAACGATCGAGATCGCCGCACCGCCCAAGCGTGTGTTCGAAACGATCATGGACCCCTACCGGCTGCGGGATTGGGTCACGATCCACCGCTCCGTCGACAGGGTGTCAGAGGACCCAGCCGTGGAGGGCGCGCTGATGGACCAGGTGTTGCACGTGCACGGAGTGTCGTTCAAGGTTCACTGGCGACTGGTCAGCGTGCGCGCGCCGTTCGAGGCCGAATGGATCGGCCGGGGGCCGGCGATGTCGCACGCGCGGATCCATTACGGACTGAGCGGTGACGCCGCCGGTCCGACAATGTTCGACTACACCAACGACTTCGGTGCACCCGGCGGGGTGCTCGGTCGCGTCGCCAGCAGGATGATCGTCGGCGGCACCTCCGAGCGGGAGGCTCACAACTCACTTCTGCGTCTAAAGGCGCTGCTTGAACCCGACCGGCTAGGCTGAGTACCGAGTAACCGGACGACGGTGCGCCACCAAAGTGTGAGCACTGTTGTATGTTTGCAATCAAATACTTTGTCCTTTGAAGGGAAGGCCGGATGTCAAATTTTGTTGAAGCGACTGTCAACGACATCGATAGTCGTCTGAAGGAGTTGCAGGGAGAGGTGGCACGCCTGCAGGCAGCGCGTGAGGCTCTCGTCGGTGAAGCAAAGCGTGGGCCCGGACGGCCGCGTGGATCGGCGAAGGTCGCCAAGGCAGCGTCGGCACCGAGGCGCACGCGCGCAAGTCGGGCACCTCGTGCGCGTGGGCGCCGCGGTGGCAACACGCGGTCGGCGCAGGCGCTTGAACTGGTCAGGAGCGAGCCCGGGATCACGATTCCGAAAATCGCCGAGTCACTCAAGATCGAGCCGAACTACCTTTACCGGGTGATGCCCAAGCTCGTTTCCGATGGCCTGATCACCCGCGATGGCCTCGGTTACCATCCGGTCGCAAGCGGCTCGTAAAACTGACCTGAAGTTGAAAGACAAGGGCCCGGCAGTGCCGGGCCCCAGTAAGCAGATTCAAGGAACAGAGCCCGGCGGAAGCCGGGCTCTGTTGTTTGGCGTTCCGCTCAGATCAGGCCGAGCTGCTTGACGGCCTCGCGCTCCTCGCCGAGCTCGGCAACCGTCGCGTCGATCCTGGTACGGGAGAACTCACTGATCTCCAGGCCCTGCACGATCTGGTACGCGCCACCCGACGTCGTTACGGGGAAGCTTGAGATCAGCCCCTCCGCGACACCGTAGGAGCCGTCGGACACGATCGCCATCGACACCCAGTCGCCGACGGGCGTGCCACGCACCCAATCGTGCACGTGGTCGATTGCGGCGTTGGCCGCCGACGCCGCACTCGACGCACCCCGCGCCTCGATGATCGCCGCACCGCGCTTCTGCACGGTCGGGATGAAATCGCTCTCGAGCCACTGCTGATCATCGATCCTCGCAGCTGCGTTCTCGCCGGCGAGCTTCGCGTGGAAGATGTCGGGGTACTGGGTGGCGGAGTGGTTGCCCCAGATCGTCACGTTGGTGATCTCCCTGACGGGCACCCCGCTCTTGGCCGACAGCTGCGCGATCGCGCGGTTGTGATCGAGTCGTGTCATCGCGGTGAAACGCTCCGGCGGTATGTCAGGAGCGTTCTGCTGCGCGATCAGGGCGTTGGTGTTGGCCGGGTTACCGACCACCAGACCTTGATGTCAGCCGCGGCGTGAGCGTTCAGAGCCTGCCCCTGCGGCTTGAAGATGCCACCGTTGGCCTCGAGCAGATCGCCGCGCTCCATCCCCTTGGTGCGAGGGCGGGCACCGACGAGCAGGGCGATATTGACGCAGTCGAACGCCTTCGCCGGGTCATCATTGATGTCGATTCCGGCCAACAGCGGGAAAGCGCAGTCGTCGAGCTCCATCGCTGTCCCCTCGGCGGCCTTTACAGCAGCCGGAATCTCCAGCAGCGACAGGTGAACGGGAGTATCGCCTCCGAGCAGCTGGCCGCTGGCGATCCGGAACAGCAGGGCGTAGCCGATCTGTCCGGCTGCGCCCGTGACCGCTACACGTACTGGGGTATCACTCATTGTTTCTTCTCCTAATGCAGGTTGGAAGAATCCCGATGCTATAGACGGCGCGGTTCACAAGGCCACACCGTATGCATCGGAGAGCTTGCGCTTCAGGTAGTCGACGAACGGGGCGACCTCGATCGGACCGCCGACCACACGCGCGAGCAGCTCCGTTGTCGAGAACTTGGACCCGTGGCGGTGCACGTTCTCACGCAGCCACTCGCGCAGCGGCTCCAGCTCGCCGGCGGCGAGCTGCGCGCTCGAGGTCCGGCATGTCATCACCGGCTCGCGCCCACAGCTGGCCGGCGATCAGGTTGCCGAGCGCATAGGTCGGGAAGTAGCCGATCAGCCCCGCAGACCAGTGCACGTCCTGGAGCACACCCGCGGCAGCGTCCGGCACCTCGATTCCGAGGTACTCGCTGACACGCGCGTTCCAGGCCTCGGGCAGATCGGCGACGGCAGAGACGCCCTTCGATCAGCTCCTGCTCGAGCTCGAAGCGCAGCACGATGTGCAGCGCGTAGGTCGCCTCGTCGGCCTCGACGCGGATGAACGAGGGCCGCACGCGGTTGACCGCGCGGAACAGCGCGTCCGGACTCAGTCCCGATGATGGGCCACCGAACAGCTCCGCGATCCGTGGCGCCAGCACCGAACAGAACGGGCGTCCGCGACCGACCATGTTCTCCCACAGCCGGCTCTGGGACTCGTGGACCGCAAGCGACTCGACGTGCCCAAGCGGGGTGCGCTGCAGCGAGTCGGCGATCCCGGCCTCGTACAGGCCATGCCCGCACTCGTGCATCGCGCCGTACAGCGCAGCCGGGAAGTAGCTCGGATCCCAGCGGGTGGTGATCCGGACGTCCCCGGTGCCGAAGCTGCGTCGCGAACGGATGGGTGGCGTCGTCGATCCGCCAGCCGGCGGGATCGAAGCCCATCAGCGCGATCACGCCCGCTGACCAGCTCCCGCTGCGTCGCAACCGGGAAGCTGCCGTGCACGGGCGAAGCGTCGATCGGCAACTCCGAAGCGGTCGCGATCAGCGGCACCAGCTCGGCCTTCAGCTCGGTGAACAACCTCTGCACCTCGGCCGTCTTCATCCTCGGCTCGAAGTCGTCGAGCACGACGTCATAGGCGCAGTCGAAGTTGTCGAAGCAGTCGACGTAGCGGCGAGCGAGCTCGAAGTTGTGCTACAGATACGGCGCGAACAGCGTCGAAGTCACTGTCAGCTCGCGCGCCGACCCACACCTCCTCGGCCAGCGAGCTGGCGCGGGCCATCTCCGCCGCGAGCTCGGTGGGGACGCGGCGTGCCTTCTCCCATCGTCGCCGGACGACACGGACCAGGCACGCGTCGTCGGAGTCGGGTCGGCGACCCGTTGAGTCCGGCCGCCGCCGAGTCGAGCAGCCTCCCGATCTCGGGCGCGATGAACATCTCATGGCTGATCCGCTCGATCGTCGCCATCGATTCCGCCCGCGCTCGGGCGCCGCGGCGCGGCATCATCGTCTGCTGGTCCCAATTGAGCACGCCTGCGGCGACGCGCAGGTCCTCGATCCCCGCGAGGCGCTCACGCAGGTCCACGATCGGCTTGCTCATCGGTCCTGCTCTCGGTCACTTCGCGGCTTCGACATCGTCGCGTCCTCCTCTAAATGGTCAAACTTGGTCGCTCTCTGCACGCCTGTGCGACCATTGCAGCATGTTTCGACGTCGATCGATCAAGTTGGCCGACGTCTTCGGCATCCGGATCGGCGTCGACGGAACCTGGTTCCTGATGCTGTTCCTGATGATCTTCCTGCTGTCGGGGTCGTTCCGGGACGCGCTGCACTCCTCCGACAGCGTCGCCTATCTGACGACCGTCGCGACCGTGCTGCTGTTCTTCGGCTCGCTGATCATCCATGAGATGAGCCACGCGCTGGCTGCGCGCTCACAGGGGATCGAGGTGAAGCGGATCGAGCTGTTCCTGTTCGGTGGGCTGACCCAGATGAGCCGGGACTCGCGCACACCGGGCGAGGAGTTCAAGATCGCCGTCGCGGGTCCGCTCGCGACGCTCGCCTGCGTGCTGGTCTGCGCAGCGGTCGACCTCGCGATCGTCGGCCCGCACCGGCTGCTCCAGGCGATCTACCTGAACGGATCAGTCCAGATCACGCCGGTGCTGCTGTCGCTCAGCTGGCTGCTGCTGATCAACGTGCTGATCCTGGTGTTCAACCTGGTGCCCGCGTTCCCGCTCGACGGCGGCCGGATCGCACGCGCGGTCGTGTGGAAGCGAACCGGCGACAAGCTGCGCGGCACGCGGGCGGCGGCGAAGCTCGGCGAGGGGTTCGCGGTACTGCTCGCGGGGATCGGCATCTGGATGATGCTCTCGTTCGGCGGCTTCGGCGGCCTCTGGCTGATCGCCCTGGCATTCCTGCTCGGGCAGTCTGCGCGTGCGGCGCTGCTCCAGAGCGGCGTCAGCGAGCGGATCGACGGCGTACGGATCGCCGACATCATGGACCGCCAGCCGATCGCGATCCCGTCGCTGACGCCTGTCGTCCCAGGCGCTGGAGGAGTTCTTCCACCGCTACGCCGCGCTGTGGCTGCCGGTCGTCGACGACGGCGGTCATTTCGTCGGAATCTCAACGCTTGAACGGGTGCAGGCGGCCGCACGACGGCGGCGAGGGCTGGCTGACGACGGGTGCCGTGCTCGAGTCCGACGGACGCCTCGACGATGCGCGTCGACGAGGACAGGCCGTTGACCGATGTGCTCTCCTCGGAGATGCTCGGCAAGCTCGGCGCGGTGATGGCGGTCGACCACGAGGGCGTGCTCCGCGGTGTGGTGACCGTCGAGCAGGTTCGCCGCGCCCTGGCGTCGGTGCTCGGCTCGCCGGCGCGCTGAGTTGGCCCGGCGGTCGCGTTCGGATGCGCCCCGACCGCAACGCAACCGATGCGTCCGCGAAGAATAGAATCGCAGGCACATTGCCTTCGCATGACGTTCTGATCATCGGGGCCGGTCTCGCCGGTCAGCGCGCCGCCCTCGCCGCCGCACAGGCCGGATCGACCGTCGCGATCATCTCGAAGGTCCACCCGGTGCGCTCGCACTCGGTCGCAGCGGCAGGCGGCATCAACGCGGCGCTCAACCCCGAGGACTCCTGGGAGTCCCACGCGTACGACACCGTCAAGGGCTCGGATTTCCTCGGCGACCAGGATGCGATCGAGATCATGTGCAGCGAGGCCCCCGCCGAGCTGCTCTGGCTCGAGCACGCGGGCGTCACCTTCCACCGCAGCGAGACCGGCACGCTCGGGACGCGCGCGTTCGGCGGCGCCTCCGCGGCCCGGACCTACTACGTGGCCGACATCACCGGCCAGGCGATTCTGCACGTCCTCTACGAGCAGCTGATGAAGCACCATGAGCAGCTCGACCGCTACGAGGAGTGGTTCACCACCGACCTGCTCCAGGACGACGACGGGCGCTGCATCGGCGCGGTCTGTCGCAACCTGCGTGACGGCCGGATCGAGGTGTTCAACGCCAAGTCGACGATCCTCGCCTCCGGCGGCGCCGGCCAGGCGTATACGCCGACCACCAACGGCCTGATCGTGACCGGCGACGGGATCGCGCAGGCGTATCGGATCGGCGCGCGGCTGATGGACATGGAGATGATCCAGTACCACCCGACGACGCTTGCGGGTAACGGGCTGCTGATCACCGAGGGCGCCCGCGGCGAGGGCGCGTGGCTGCTGAACGCGAAGGGCGAGCGGTTCATGGAGAAGTACGCGCCGAACAAGCTCGAGCTCGCCTCACGTGATGTCGTCTCCCGCGCCGAGCAGATCGAGATCAACGAGGGGCGCGGCTTCCCCGACGGAACCGTCGCGCTCGACATCACGAAGGTCCCCAAGCACCGCACGCTCGAGGCGCTGCGCGAGATCGTCAACATCGGCCGTGACTTCGCCGGTGTCGACATCACCGCCGAGCCGATCCACATCCGCCCAGGCCAGCACTACATCATGGGCGGGGTCAAGACCGACATCGACGGACGCACGACGATCCCGGGCCTGTATGCCGCCGGCGAGGTCGCGTGCGTCTCGGTGCACGGCGGCAATCGGCTCGGCGCCAACTCGCTGCTCGACACGCTGATCTTCGGACGGCGTTCGGGGGAGCACGCCGCGGGTGTCGCGAACTCGATCGCGATGCCGAAGGTGCCCGCATCGCGCGCCTCGGATACCGAGCAGTGGATCGGCGACATCATCGACCGCGAGCCGGGTGGCCGGCGCGTCGCGTCGATCAAGCGGGAGCTCGGCGAGACGATGAACGAGCACGTCGCGGTGTTCCGCGATGCCGAGGGCCTGGCAGACGGCGCACGAGAAGATCCTGCGAGCTCAAGGAGGAGGCGCCCAAGGCCTCGATCGACGACCGCGGCAACGATCTTCAACCAGGACGTGATCGGAGCGATCGAGCTCGGCTACATGCTCGACGTCGCCGAGACGATCGTGGTCGGCGCCGAGGAGCGCAAGGAATCCCGCGGCGCCCAGTTCCGCACCGATTTCCCCGAGCGCAACGACGCCGAGTGGCTCAAGCACATCGACATCGCGCGGGGCGGCGACGGCGTGCCTGAGGTGAGCTACTCACCGGTCACGATCACCCGGTGGCAGCCCCAGGAAAGGACGTACTGATGCCCGAGTACACGCTGAGGATCCGCCGGTTCGACCCGCAATCCGGTGAGGCCGCACACTGGGACGAGCACAAGGTCGAGATGCGCGGCGCCAACTCGGTGCTCGACGCGATCCTGGCCGTCAAGGGCGAGGAGGACGGCTCGATCGGGATCCGCTGCTCCTGCCAGCAGGGGATCTGCGGCTCATGCGGCGTCCGGATGAACGGCAAGCCGGGGCTCGCCTGCAACACCCACCTCGACGTCGCCGCCGCGCGCGGCGGCGGCGCCGCCACGGCGCGGGCCGATGCCGACGCGGTGATCGAGGTCGAACCGATGGGCAACATGCCCGTGATCCGCGACCTGATCGTCGACATGGACGCGGTCCACTGGAAGAAGATCCGCCGCGTCACCCCGTGGCTGATCGCCAAGCAGCCGGTACCCGAGCGGGAGTACATCGTTCCGCACGAGAACATGGTCGACATCACCCAGACGATGGCGTGCATCCAGTGCGGGGCGTGCGTCTCGGACTGCCTCTCGATGGAGATCGACCCGGGCTTCATCGGACCTGCCGCGCTCGCCAAGGCCTATCGATTCGTCGGCGACCCCCGTGACGCCGAGCAGTATGAGCGCCTCGCCGACCTCGCCGAGGATGAGTCGGGGCTCTACGACTGCACGCACTGCTTCAACTGCGTCGACGCGTGCCCGAAGGAGGTGGCGCCGATGAGCCAGATCATGCGTTTGCGCCGGCTCGCGGGGTCTGATCACCACATCGAGGACAGCAACAACGGCTCCCGGCATGAGCACGCGTTCGTCAAGAACATCGAGCGCAACGGGCTGCTGCACGAAGCTGACCTGCTGCCAGATTCCTACGGCGGCAAGTTCCACCCGAGGGCGGTACCAGAGCTGATCGGCTCGCTGCCGACCGCGGTGACGGGGATGCGCCGCGGCAAGATGACGCTCGGAGGAGCACTGGGTCATCCGCATAAGGCCTCCCCGGAGGTCAAGAAGATCTTCAGCACGGTTGAGGGTCGACCGCAACGCGTGGAGCTCAACCTCTACGTCAGTGGGGTCGAGGAGGACGTGCCGAGCCACGACCAGACCGAAAGCGAGAGCTGATGAAAGTCGCGTATTGGCCAGGGTGCGTGAGCCGTGGCTTCACTCCTGAGCTGCACGGCTCGATGGCGAAGGTGGCACCGCTGCTGGACATCGAGTTGATCCCACTTGACCGCGCCTCCTGCTGCGGCGCCGGCGTCATCGCCGAGCACAACCAGGAGCTGGCGGACACGCTGAATGCGCGGACCTTCGCGCTCGCGCAGCAGACCGACGGCGAGCTGATGATGAACATCTGCTCCACATGCCAGGGAGCGCAGAGCGAGTGCCAGGAGCGCCTGGACGGCAACTCCGACTACCGCAAGCACGTCAATGTGACGCTCGCTGACGAGGGGCTTCAGTACGAGCGCGGGATCACCAACAAGAACTTCCTGTGGGTCCTGGTCGAGGAGATCGGCCTCGACTCGCTCAAGGCGAAGGTCAAGCGGCCGCTCACCAACCTCCGCGTCGGGCCGTTCTATGGCTGCTACATCGTGCGGCCGGTCGAGCGTCTTCACATCGACGACGAGCATCCCCGCGATCAGTACATGCAGATGGTGATCGAGGCGCTCGGGGGCACCGTCGTGGACTATGCGGGCGTCTACAAGTGCTGCGGCTTCCCGATCGTGACGATGAACAAGAAGGCGTCGCTGACGATGGCCGGCCGGCACCTTGGCGACGCGATCGATGCCCACGCCGATTGCCTGGTCGTTCCATGCCCGCTGTGCCATCTCAACCTTGATCTCCAGCAGCCCGCCGCGGCGAAGTACGCCGGGCGTGAGCTGGGGCTGCCGGTCCTGCACCTGCCCCAGCTGGTCGGACTCGCGCTTGGACTTTCGCCCAAGGATCTTGGGATGAGCAAGCACATCATTCGACCGACGGCCGTGATCGATTGGTCGACGTCGGTGGTCGCGGCCAGCCCGGCCTGATCGGGCGGGACGCGCGGTCGGAGACGGCGGGACGCAGGCGGGGGGTCGCTTGGCAGCAGGGCGGCTATCAGGTCTGTTCGCCCAGGCGTGGGGCTCGCTCGCCAGGGCCGCGGGGCGTGGCGGCACCGCTGCTGAGACTCGCGCCCCAGGCGGAAACGGCGGCGATCGCGTGGGACAGGGATTTGCGAGCGTCGCGGCGCGTCTCGATGCCGCGCGTGATCGCCTGAAGACCGACATCCCACCACCGGCTGACGAGGATGCGCTGCCGCCGGAGCAGGGCCCGCCGACGGCGCCATAGGGTCCACACCGGAGTCATCGTGCGGAGGCCCTTTACTGGCCCCCCTTTTAAAGTCAGAGGGGCGAGGCCCTCAGCGTGCCCCGCCCTCTGTGACTACCCCTTGCCGTCCCCTGGAAACTCGCCGCGCCCCGAACGGCTTCACCATGGTGGCGCCATTACTCCAGAAAAACGTCCCCTAATATGGGTGATCTTTGGGTGATTGGCGGGTGACGATTAGGGTGATACGCTTCTCACCCTTACGATGATCAAGCGCCAACCGATCGAGATCGTGCTCAGCCGGTTCGAGGACCTCGTCGGTCGCGGCCTGCAGGCGCTGATCGAAGAGGACGACAGTCTCACGGTGGTCGCAGCAGACGTGCCGCATGAGTCTCTGTTCGAATCGCTCCGACAGCTGTCGCCCCGCGTCGCGATCCTGAACTTCGGCTCGCTCGCGAGCAGCGGCGAGGTTCGTGAGATCCACCGGGCCTTTCCCGAAACGAGGCTGGTGGTGCTGGCCAACCGACCGAACGCGTCGGAATCCCGCCAGCTGCTGGCGTTCGGAGCGACCGCCTGCCTGGCCAAGAGCACCGAGGCCCGCGACATCATTCACGCGATCCATCTGGCCTCACGTGGACTCCAGGTGCTCCCACCTGGCGGCCAGGAGCGCCATCCGATGCAGGAACCCGGTCTGCTCACGGCGCGTGAGGCCGAGGTGCTCGAACTGTTACGGACCGGACGCTCGAACGCGGAGATCGCCGCGGCGCTGCACGTGAGCATCGAGACCGTCCGCACCCACGCGCGGCACGTTTACCGCAAACTCGGTGTCGGGACCCGCCGTGAGCTCCGCAGCGAGCCGGCACGCGGCTGAGCATCTGGTCGCGCCGGGAGCAGCGTGGTGACCCCGGGCAAGCGTCAATAGGAGCTGGCGCTGGGCTAGCGCCGTAGCGCCAGCATCACCCCGGTTGTCAGCGACATCGCCAATATCCCGATCGCGACAGCCCCGATCACGAACGCCTCGTGAACACGCGCATAGGACACCACGTTGTGCGGTCGGAGGATGACTACCAGCAGTGCCAGCAACACGGCCCCCAGCACGGCGACCGACGGGGGACCGAGCGCCTCCCAGATCGTCGGGTGCGTCGAGTTCATGATCTCCGCCTGATGACGCGACACCTGACCGTAGGCGGTCCAGATCGCCGCGATCCCGAGCAGTGTCCAGATGCTCGCCACCAGAAAGCCGCCGAGCACATCGGTCGGGTAGTGCCACTCCAGCGATAGGAACGAGTAGCTGACGGCAACCGCAAACACCGCGCCGGCGGCAGCTGCGGCCGGTCGCAGCCGGGCCGGAGCGGCGAGTACGCAGCACAGCGCAAGCGCCATCGCGGCGGTCGCATGACCACTCGGCCATGACCCGGCGAGAGGCGCTCCGGGGGGCAAGTACGCGCGGTGGATGTCGAGCAGCGGCTTCAGCAACTCGGTCGTGACGTTGGCGCCGAGCAGGATCGCCACGATCGCGAGCGTCACCCACACCCGCCGGCGAAACAGCGCCACGGCGATCGGGATCAGGCACAGGTAGACGTAGGGATCTGGGTCGCAGAGGTGGGCGATGAATCTTGCGATCGAGCCGATCCGAGGGTGATGACCAAGGTCGCTGAATCCACTCAGGATCGAGTAGTCAGCGTGCTGGACAAGACCGATGTGGATCAGCCCGTAGAGCGCAACGAGTAGCGCCGTCAGCAGGCAGGCAGCGCCGACGGCTGTCCTGGCATTCTCAGGCATCCGTGATCAGCCACACATTGTGCCGCTCACGTGAGCCCGGCCATCTCCGTCAGACGTTTGGGAGCACGCCCGCGGTGACCGCGAGCAGCTCAGCGATCTGAACCGCGTTGGTGGCGGCGCCCTTGCGCAGGTTGTCACCCACCACCCAGAGGTTCAGCGTCCTCCGGTTCGACTCGTCGCGGCGGATCCGCCCCACGAACACCTCGTCTCGACCCGATGCCTCGGAGGCCATCGGGTAGCGGCCGGCAGCAGGGTCGTCGACCACAATCACCCCGGGCGCCTGCGCGAGCAGGGCGCGGCAGTCGTCCGGACTCAGATCCTCGCGGGTCTCGACATTGAGCGCCTCGGAGTGACAGTTCAGCACCGGCACGCGAGCGCAGGTCACGGTGATCCGCAGCTCCGGAAGGCCGAGGATCTTGCGGCTTTCTGCGACCACCTTGCGCTCCTCCGTGGTGTAGTCGTCCCCGTCCTTGAACGTCTCGACCTGCGGCAGCACGTTGAAGGCGATCCGGTGGGGGTAGATCGACGGCGCCGGCGGTTCGCCACCCTGGAGGATCGCGCTCGCCTGGTCCTTCAGTTCCTGGATCGCGCGGGCACCCGTGCCCGACGTCGACTGGTACGAGCTGAACACGATCCGCTCCAGCCCGACCGCGTCGTGGATCGGCTTGAGCACGACGAGCGCCTGCATCGCGGTGCAGTTCGGGTTGGCGATGATCCCCTCGTGAGCCGTGATCGCCTCTGGGTTGACCTCGGACACAACCAGTGGGACGCGCGGATCCATCCGCCAGCAGGAGGAGTTGTCGACCACCACGGCCCCCTCCTGGACGAACTGTGGCGCCCACTCCCGCGAGGTTCCAGAACCAGCTGAGAACAGCGCGATGTCGAAGCCGCTCAGATCGGCTTCGTGATTGAGGGCGCGGACGGTCAGCCCGTCGAGCACTCTGCCCGCCGAGCGCTCGGAGGCGAACGGGACGATCTCCCGCGCGGGGAACTCCCGCTCACGTAGGAGCGCGAGCATCGTCGTGCCGACCGCGCCGGTCGCCCCGACGACCGCGACCCGCAGTCCTTCGCTCATCGCGGGCCCTCGTCCGGCTGGATCCCGCCCTCACCGAGCTTGAACGCGGTGTGCAGGGCTCTGACGGCCTGCGGAACCGCCTCGGCGCGAATCACGCATGAAATCTTGATCGGCGAGGTCGAGATCATCTCGATGTTGATCTCCTCGGCCGCGAGCGTCTGAAACACCCTGGCGGCCACCCCCGGATGCGAGCGCATTCCGGCGCCGACGATCGAGACCTTGCCGATCTGGCGGTCGGTGCCGACATGGTCGATGCCGAGCCCGCGAACAACCGGCTCGAGCGCCTGCTCAGCGGCGCGCACGTCCTCGCTGGGGATCGTGAAGGACACCTCGGCGGCGCGGCCCTCGGTCAGCGGCTCGTTCTGGATGATCGTGTCGACGTTGCAGCCCGCGTCGGCGAGCGCGGTGAAGATCAAGGCGGCGGCGCCGGGCCGGTCGGGCACGCCGATCAGCGTGATCCTGGCCTCGTCGGTCGAATGGGTGACGGCGGTGATGAGCGGATGTTCCACGGTCTCGTCTTCTCCGACCACAACGGTACCGGGAGTGTCCTCGAAGCTGGAGCGACAGTGGATCCTGACGCCGTGGGTGCGCGCGTACTCGACCGAGCGAAGCTGGAGCACCTTGGCGCCGGAAGCCGCCATCTCCAGCATCTCCTCAAAGCTGACGACGGGCAGCTTGCGCGCGTCGGGCACGAGCCGGGGGTCGGCACTGAAGACGCCGCTGACATCCGTGTAGATCTCGCAAACCTCTGCGCCGAGCGCCGCCGCGACCGCGACCGCAGTGGTGTCCGAGCCGCCTCGGCCAAGCGTGGTCACATCCTTGCTGGTCGAGACGCCCTGGAAGCCCGCGACCAGCACGATGCGGTCGTCTTCGAGTGCCTCACGGATGCGATCTGCACGAACGTCGAGGATCCGCGCCTTGGTGTGCGACGTGTCGGTCACGATCCCGGCCTGTGAGCCGGTCAGCGAGATCGCCCGGTGACCGAGATCGTTGATCGCCATCGCGCACAGCGCGCATGAGATCCGCTCACCGGTTGACAGCAGCATGTCCATCTCACGCGGATCGGGCCTCGGTGAGACCTCCTCGGCCATCTGGATCAGCTCGTCGGTCGTCTTGCCACGTGCAGACAGGACGGCCACGACGCGGTGACCCGACTCGCGCTTGGCGACGATCCGGCGGGCAGCCCGCTTGATCCGCTCGGCATCGGCAACGGAGGTGCCGCCGAACTTCATCACGGTTGTCGGGTACTCAGGCATCGGCGGTGGGAGGTTACGGGTTGAGAGGAGACTCGCGCTAGACGGCGCGGCGACCGACGAATGCGCGGCCAAGCGTCAGCTCGTCGGCGTACTCCAAGTCCGCCCCGACCGGCAGACCACTTGCCAACCGGGTGACGGCCAGATCCGGCGCGATCGTCCGCAGGCCGCCGGCGATGTGCAGCGCCGTCGCCTCGCCGGTGGTCGTCGGGTTGGTCGCGATCACGACCTCTCGGACCTCCCCGAGCCGAACGCGCTCGTACAGCTCAGCGATCTTCAGGTCCTCGGGATCGATCCCGTCGATCGGCGACAGCGCGCCGCCGAGCACGTGATAGCGGCCGGTGAACTCGTGCGTGCGCTCGATCGAGACGACATCGGAGGGCTCCTCGACGACGCAGATCAGCTCGGGGTCACGGCGGGTGTCGCTGCAGATCCGGCAGCGGGGCTCATCGGCGAGGTTGAAGCAGATCTCGCAGAAGGAGATCCGAAGCTTCACCTCGCGGATTGCGTCGGCGAGCGCGAACGCGTCCTGCTCACTGGCGCGCAGCAGATGGAACGCCAGTCGCTGCGCCGTGCGCCCGCCGACCCCCGGCAGCTTCGAGAGTTCGGTGATCAGCCGCTGTACCGGAGGCGCGTACACCCGATCTAGAGACCCGGGAGCCCCAGCCCCCCGAGGCCACCCGGCCCGGCGAGCCCGCCGGTGACGTTGCTCATCTTGGCGGCCGCGAGGTCCTGCGCCGCACGCAACCCCTCGTTGACGGCCGCGAGCACCATGTCAGACAGCATCTCGACGTCTTCCGGGTCGACGGCACGCGGGTCGATCTCGATCGACCTGACGACCAGGTCGCCGGTCACCTGAACCTTGACCATGCCGCCGCCGGCGGACGCATCCACCAGTTCGCTCTTGAGCGCCTCCTGCGCGGCGACCATGTCGGCCTGCATCTTCTGCACCTGCTTGAGCATCTGCTGCATGTTGGGCATACCCGGCTGCGGCATCAGTGATCCACCTCGGTCTCATCTCCTTGGGTTTCCGCCAGCTCCTGCGCGTTGAACTCTTCCACGAAGGCCCGCACGAGTTCGTCCGCGGACGCGGGCCCGTCCGGCGAGAGCGGCTCGGCGACCATCGCATCACCGAGCTCGAAGCGCAACGCGAGGGTCTGGCCGGTCACGCTGCGCAGCGCCTCCAGGGCGACGCGCCGGTAGTCGTCCTGCTCGGCTTTGCGCTTCAGGAAGGCCGCGTCAGCCGAAAACTCGAGCGTCAGCTCCCGCTCGGTGACCGCTATCGGTCGGGCGCCATCGAGCAGCGCCGCGAGCATCGCATTCTCGCCGCGGATCATGTCCACGACAGTTGGCCACAGCGCGACCATCACATCAAGGTCGCTCGCCGGAGCCGGTCCCGGCGGCGCGGGCGCGGCCGTCGGCTCCGGATCGGAATCCTCCGATGGGGCCGCAGGCGTGACCGTCGGCGGTGGCGTTTCGCTTTGAGTGGTCGGGGGTGGCGATTCCCTTCGTGAGGCAGTCTGCGGCGGCTGTCCGGCGGAGACAGCCGCCTCGAGCCGCTCGATCCGCGCCAGCAGCGCGCTGGTCGAAGGCTCCATCTCGGGCGCGGCAGCCTTGATCAGCATCAGCTCGAGCTGGATTCGCGCCTGTGCCCCGTCGGCCGTCGCCCCCAGCGCGTGGCCAACCAGCTCCAGCAATCGCACCGCGTCGGTCTCTGAAAGCGTCCGCGCCTGCTCCGCGAGCCGGGCGTCACGCTCTGGTGTGACCCGCAGCTCACTCGGTACCTCCCCGAGCAACTGCACGGTCAGCAGTTCGCGCCCATGGACCTCGAAGTCGCGCAGCACCTGACCGGGATCGCGACCTGACTCCGACAGCGCCGCCGCGGCGCGCAGGGCGCCTGCCGGATCGCGCGAGACCACGGCATCGATCGCCTCGAACAGCTGCTCGGCATCGGCGACGCCGAGCACGGCCAGCACGTCGGCGAGCGCGATCGGCTCGTCACCGGCGTAGGTCACGAGTTGCTCGAGCGTCCCGAGCGCGTCACGGAACGAACCGGTCGCGTTGCGCGCGATCAGCGCGCAGGCACGTTCGTCGAGCTCGATCTGCTCACGCTCCGCGACCCTGCGGACGACAGCAGCGAGCTGCTCGACCGAGGGACGGCCGAAGTCGAACCGATGACAGCGGTCGACGACCGTCGGCAGCACCTTCTGGGCCTCGGTCGTCGCGAGCACGAAGATCGTCCGCGGCGGCGGCTCCTCGAGCGTCTTCAGAAACGCGTTCCACGCCTGCGGGGAGAGCATGTGCGCCTCATCCAGGATGTAGACCTTGTGGCGCCCGGAGACCGGTGCGTACGCGACCTTCTCCCGTAGGTCACGGATGTCGTCGACCGAGTTGTTGGAGGCGGCGTCCATCTCGATCACGTCCAGCGAGGTGGCGCTCGCGATCGACACGCAGGAGTCGCAGACACCACACGGCGCCGTGGTCGGACCGTTGACGCAGTTCAGGCACGCCGCGAGGATCTTCGCCATGCTCGTCTTGCCGGTGCCTCGGGGCCCGACGAACAGGTAGGCGTGATGCACGGTGCCGCGCTCGACCGCATGCGACAGCGTGCGTACGACATGCTCCTGACCCACGACGTCTGCGAACGTGCGCGGGCGATGGCGGCGGTAGAGCGAGGGTCCGGCTGACACGGGCAATCGAGTCTAGTAGCCGCGGAGACGGCACGAAAATGGACCGTGCACCCTTCTCCGAAGCCTGTATCCGGGCAATCACCCATGCTGCAGCCGATGCTCTACAATCCGGGTTTCGTTGATGAGCATCGGCTGGGAGCCGTCGACAGGGGGATGTTCCATATATGCAAGACCAAGCAACGCTTGGTGCTGCGATCAGATTGCTGGTTGTCGACGATCATGACCTCTTTCGTAGGGCCATGGTCACCTATCTCGGATCGCAGGACGGCATCGACATCGTGGGAGAGGCGTCTGGCGGTAGGGCTGGCGTGCGACTTGCCTGCGATCTAAGTCCCGACGTCGTGCTCCTCGATCTCCGGATGCCAGACATGGACGGCACCGAATGCGCTCGAGCGATTCTCAAGGCACGGCCGCACACCCGGATCGTCGCGTTGACGGTAGCCGACCGGGATGAAGACATTGGCGCAATGTTGCAGGCAGGCGCGTGCGCGTTTCTCGTCAAGGACAGTCCGATCGAGGACGTCGTTGCCGCTGTGCGAGCCGCGGCGACCGGCGCTGCCTGGCTATCACCACGCGCCGCCGAGGCGGTTCTGACACGGATACGCCGCGCCGAGGTCGAGCCTGAGTCCGACGTTTCGCAGGCTGTGCCGCTGTCGACACGCGAGATCGAGGTCTTGCGGCTGATCGTCCGCGGACTGGAGAATGCCCAGATCGCGGAGGCGTTAGGCATCAGTCCGCGAACCGCCAAGAATCACGTGTCCAGCATCCTGACCAAGCTCGGGGTGCCGAACCGCATCCAGGCGGCGGTTTACGCAGTCCGCCACGATCTCGACTGACGGCAAGGCGGCTCGCCGTCGCGCTGACAGGAGGTCCTGCGCGTGCGCTGCTCAGGCAGCGGCGTCGACCAATGCCGCTCGGTCTTCGACACCGAGCTTGCGAACGAGCTCTGAGACGTGGCGACGAACGGTGACTGGCGCGATCTCAAGGCGCTTGGCAATCGTCGCCGTCGAGTGACCGCGGCGGAGCATGCCGAGCACCTGCGACTCGCGCCAGGTGAGGCCGTCGGTTCCGCCGGAGCGTAGCTCGAGCAGCAGATCCAGCACCATCGAGCGCGGCAGCGCCGCCTCGTGTGTTAGCACCGCGTTGATGATCCTGAGGAGATGCTCCCCGCTCAGATTGCCCGGCACGTAGCCGACGGCACCGCAGCGAATCGCCTCAAGCATGTCGTCGACATCGCCAACGTCGGCGAGCATGATCGCGCGCGCGGCGGGTGCTGCGCGACAGATTCCACGCACCGCCGCAAGACCGCCGCCGGCGAGTTCCCGCCCGACAAGGCACACATCCGGCTGCTGCTTCTTGGCCGCCCGGATCGCCTGCTCTGCATCGCCGGCCTCAGCACAGATATCGACCTTGCCCTCAAGCCCAATCCGCACTGCGAGACGCATCAACGGGCGATCGGCGATGAGGATACGGACCTCACCACTCACGAGACGACTCCCTCGAAGACGGCGCCAGCCCTCGCGCCGTTACCGACATTTCTCGCACGCCTAATGGTGCCTCACACATCGACGCCCCCCCGGCATCGGAACTGGATACATAAGAATACCGGCAATTTAACGGTGGCGTGGCATCAGTTCTTTCGTGAGCGCCTCCTCAGTGGCCGGTTGTACTAGAGCGCGGCTCATGCTGAATCGGACGCCGCCGATCCCGAGGCGAAGGGGTGACGACGCGGAAGTCGGACCGAGCAGCGAGGTCGGGAATAGCCGCAGTACGCGCTGCATCGCGACTGCGGCGTAAGTCGTACCTCAATCAGCGCGTTAGATGTTCGTGCTCTACAAGACGGTGTTGGTCCTCGATTCGGCGACCGGAAATCAGTGTGGCCGGCGTGCGGGCGTATCCCTGACCGCGCTAGCGAACGTTGCCAACCGCCCGATCATCCACCATGTGCTTGACGGGATCATCGGCGACAGCAGAGACGCCGGCGTCATCGTGGCCGGAACCGCCGACGTGCTGATCGATGTTCGCGCCTGCCTACGGGACTACGGGAACGAGTTGAGTCGGGTCGACTACGCGATCTGTCCCACGGGCTTCGACCTCGGCAGCATTCTGAGTGTCGTGGCACCGCTCGTCGGAGACACGGCTTGCCTGGTTGCGCCGGCGGACGGTCTGCTCGAACAGCCGATACCGCAGTTCACCGAGATGCTCGAGCAGGAGTCGCCGGACTTCGTGCTGCTCGTCCCGCCAGAGGTCTTCCAGACTGGGGTCAACGGCACCCGCACCGCCTCCAGCGCGCTCCCAGTCAAGCGCACCCTCGATATTGGGTTTTTCGGCCCGCGGGCACTAGCCCGCGCAAGTCAGCATCTCGGCTCTCAACCGAGCCACGACCTGACGGCCGCAGGCCGGTATCTGGCAGAGTGTGGAGCCAAGGTCCTGCTGCACCCAGTCGGTGGCTGGCACCGCTACGGCGGCGACGACCGAGATCTGCTTGAGCTCAACCGCGTCGCGCTCGAGCGTCTCCCAGCCGGGGTACGCAGCGCCGACCATCACGGAGTCCGGCTCGAGGGGCGCGTAATGATCGACCGGACGGCCAGCGTGCGCAACAGCGCCGTGATCGGTCCGAGCGTGATCGGACCAGGCGCCACGATCTCGAACGCATACATCGGACCGTATACGTCGATCGGCGCCAGGGCCCATATCGAAGGGGCCGAGATCGAGCGGTCGATCGTCTCTGCCGGGGCAAGCGTGACGCACACCGGCGGGCGTCTGGTCTCCAGCCTGGTCGGACCTGACGCGCGAGTCTTACGGGATTTCTCACTCCCGCGGGCGCTGCGACTCTGTCTGCGCGACGGTGATGAAGTCGCCCTCTGCTAGGCCCTCGCCGGTCGACCCTCACGGCAGGCCAGGGTCGGAAGGTTTCAGAGGGGTCATAGACTGGACCGGGAAGGGACAGCGCGCGGGGAACGGGCCGCGACAGACGCCAGGGACAAAGGGATCGAGAAAGCCACAATCGTGAGTCGCCGAACGAACGACCGTGACGCGCTTGTCTCACCACGACCGGCATGCGGTCCATCGTGAACCGGAATCCGGATCGAATCGCGGTCCCGGTGGGGGTGGCGGTCGTCGGCCTCGGTTACTGGGGACCCAACCTTCTGCGCGTGCTGGCGGATAACCCTGACGCCGAGGTACGGTGGATCTGTGATCTCGACAGCGAACGGCTGGCGAAGTACGGGCGTCGCTATCCCGCCGCCGGCGTCACCACGGGGCTCGACCGGGTGATCTCAGATCCCGGGGTCGAGGCGGTCATCATCGCCACCCCGGTCCAGACACACTACGAGCTGGCCGCGCGCGTGCTCGAGGCCGGGAGGCACGTCTTCGTCGAGAAGCCGTTAGCGTCCTCGAGTGAGCTCGCCGATCGCCTCGTCGGATTGGCCCGCGATCGGCGTCGCATCCTGATGGGCGGTCACACGTTCATCTACAGCCCGCCGGTCCGAGCCGTCAAGCAGATGCTGGACACGCGCACTCTCGGGGACGTGTACTTCATCTCCTCGAGCCGGGTGAACCTCGGACTTCATCAACGTGATACGAGCGTGATCTGGGACCTGGGGCCGCACGACTTCTCGATCCTTCTGTACTGGCTGGGCGAGATTCCGACCAGCGTGCGCACGGCTGGACGCGACTCGATCGTCAAGGGAGTCACGGACGTCGCGTTCATCACTCTTCGGTTCGCCTCGGGGATCATCGCCAACGTGGAGCTGAGCTGGCTCGCGCCGAGCAAGCTGCGGCGCACCGTCCTGGTGTGCAGCGAACGAATGGTCATCTACGACGACGGTGCGCTCGAGCCTGTGCGTGTGTTCGACAGCGGCGTCATATACCGCGACCCGGAGACGTTCGGCGAATACCACCTGTCGTACCGGACTGGCGACATCCTCTCGCCCAAAATCGAGTCCGATGAGCCGCTGGCGCTCGAGCTGGCGGATTTTCTCGAGGCGATCCGTGCCGATGACCACGCCAGGTTCGACACGGACCTCGCGCGTAGCGTCGTGCGCATCGTCGAGGCGGCCGATCGGTCGCTTCGAGAGGGCGGGCGGGAGGTCACGCTCGACCACACGGACAGCGCCGCTCTCGTAGGGCCGCACCCCCGCCCACTCACAGCTCCCGATTCGCGCTAGCGCAGTACCTCGGTCAACAGGTGCTGCATCTGCTCGCTGTCGCCCAGCTGGTCGAAGCTGAAGTGGAGCGGGAAGAGCGGGTGGGCCTCGAGGAGCTCGGCTACTTGGCAGCGGATGCGCGGTGCGTCCTCTCGCCCGTCGACAGCGCGCGCGAGCAGGCGACCGAGCTGGCCGAAATCAACTTCCGTCAGGCCCCGTCGCGTCAGCGCCTGCGCTCCAAGCCGGAGCCCGAACTCCCCGCCGGTCCCGGGAATTACTACGGAGTTGGTGCGAAAACCACACATCGGCAGGCGCACGTTGGAGATCTCGTTGGAGACACAGGCGGTGCCAATCACGACATGGACCTGGTGCGTCATCGTCCCCCCGTATTCCATGCCGGCAACACGCAGGCCCTCGCCGTCCAGGACACGCGCGAGGGTTCGTGCATTTGCCACGGTCTGCTCGACGTACTCCCGACCGTAGGTCGCCATTTCCTCAAGTGCGAGGACCAGACCCGGGAGGCATTCGGGGTGACTGTTCGATTGGAGCTTCGGACAGACGATGTCCCACACCTTGTCGGCGAGCGGGTGGTTGCGGTCGGCGAACGCGATCACCCCCTTGTTCGGTCCCGGGAGCGTCTTATGGGTCGTGAAGGTGATGACGTGAGCCCCCTGCATCAGCGGCTGCGGAAGCACGCCGCCGGCAATTAGCCCGGCGGTATGACTAACGTCGACCGCAATCGTGACTCTCGCCGGCAGCGCGGCAGCCAGCTCCTCGACCGGTTGCGGTCGCCGCGTGTGCGACGGCTGTATGAGCACCAAGCGGATGTGTGGGTGGCGCTCCACGAGGAGCGCGGTCCGATCGACGTCGATCAGGTCATCGAGCATCGGAAAGGTGAAGGTCTTGATGCCAAGTCTCTTGCCAAGCTCTCCGGTGCCAAAGTGCCCGCCATCCTGATGGGCGATCTCGACGAACGCGTCCCCTCTCCGGCACGACGCCATCATCACCGCCTGTTCGCACGTCGATCCGCCGTTCGGCCGCCAGTCCGCAATCTCTGCACCGAACATTTGCGTCATCTGCTTGAGGAATCTGCGCTGGAAACCGGGTAGAACCCCAGACTCGGGGAAGCTCCATTCGCCGGCCGCTGCCGGACCTGGGGGGTCAAAGAAGTAGTGCTCGCCGCCGAGGAACGCCGCGGCGGCCCGGACGGCCAAGCTCACGTAGTTCTCGCTTGCGGTGAGCGTGGCCATCCCGATGTGGTACTCGCGATCTCGGGAGAACATCCCCGCGAGCCAGGCGAGAAAATGATCAGCTCGGGCGTCGGCACCACGTCGCGAGCGGTCTGGCGGCCGATCCCGGTGCCGCAGAACATCACCAGGTGAGGCCAAGTCTTGAACGGCCATTGCGGTTGATCCTTCTCTGGATCGTCCAGTTGCTCATCCAACGTCTGAGATGCCGGGAACTTCCGACCAGCGCGGTGACAACGAATCGCCGCGCTGTGCACCGAACGCTGAACGACGTCCGCTTGAACGCCTATAGGCCGTGAGGATCATTGTCGTAGAGCTGCAGCGGGGGTATGGTCGGTGGGCCGCCTCGGAGTTACCAACGATGGACCACTTGCGCCACCCACCAACTTCTCAACACCTTGACGCTGCCCTGGAAGCAACCTGCGATGCGCTGAGCGTCCTGCACGTGATCGACGCACGCTCAGACGATCACGGCTGGGTCCGTGGGCAGGCGCCCCATGCGATCAACTCGCTCCGTAACGCGATCGTTGAGCTACGCGCAGCACGTGGAACAGACGCGAGTGCACTCGCGCTTGGATTTGCGTCGGCCACGGCCTCCGCGACCCCTGATGGACCGGTCGAGCCGGTGGCTCACTCGACCCCCCGCCGGACCACCTAGATCGCGGCGTGGTCGCTACCCGGGTGGGCGGTCACCGGTCGAGCACACTGGCGGCCGTGCCAACCGCCCGCACCACCTGCTCGATCTCGCCGGTTTGAAGGTTCGGGTGCATCGGCAGTGACAGCTGCTCGGCTGCCCACGCTTCTGCCCGGGCGACCTCACCGATGCGAATATCGTGGCCCGCCCACGCAGGATGACCGTGCACGGCCGGGTAGTAGTGGACCCCGGTGTCGATCCCGAGCTGGTCCAATGCTCGCGCGAACGCATCGCGCTCGGCGACCCGCACTGGGAAGAGATGGTAGATGCATGGGCTTTCGGGACGTTCATCGAGCAGACCGACGTACTCGGACAGCGCCTCGCGATAGCACGCTGCAGCTTCGCGCCGCGCGGCGTTCCAGGCGTCGAGGCACGGTAGCTTCACGCGCAGCACGGCTGCCTGCAACCCGTCGAGCCGCTCGTTGCCACCGAGCTCGATGTGCTCGCCCTTGTTGCGCTGCCCGAGGTTTCGCAACTGCCGCACCCGTCTAGCGAGCTCGGCGTCGTTCGTACAGACAGCGCCACCGTCGCCAAACGCCCCGAGGTTCTTGCTGGGATAGAACGAAAAGCCTGCGGCGTCTCCAAGCGATCCGACCCGCCGGCCGCTGTGAAGGGCGCCGTGCGCCTGTGCTGCGTCCTCCAGCACGAACAATGAGGCGGGGCCCGCGAACGCCCTGATCGCGTCGATGTTGCATGCCTGACCGTAAAGATGCACGCCAACGACGCCCGCAGTACGTGGCCCGACCAGCGCCCGCGCGGCATCGGGGTCGATCAACGCCGTGCCGCGATCGACGTCGCATAGGACCGGGGTGGCGCCCACCTGCGCGACTGCGAGCGCCGAGGCGATAAACGTGTGCGCCGGAACGATCACCTCGTCGCCGGCGCCGATCCCCGCAGCGCGCAGCGTCAGCGCGAGTGCGGACGTCCCGGAGGACACTCCGACGCAGTGGTTGACCTCGCAGTACTCAGCGAACTCTGCTTCGAACCGCTCGACCTCCTCGCCGAGGATGAAGCTGCTGCACGCCAGCACACGCTCGAAGGCAGCCGCAAGCTCTGGTTGCAGCAACTCATGCTGGCGCTCCAGCGCAATCAGCGGGACCCTTGCGCTTCGTTGTGGTGCGACTAGGCTCACGGCCATGTTTCCAGGCTCAAGGCTGCATCTCCCTGCGTCTCCGTTTCCGGGATCTGCCTCGGGTTATGTCAGCCGGTGCTGGGTCGCGAAATAGGCCGTGGCCCTCATCAGTCGTTCAGGCGTATGAACTAATGCCGCCTGAGCGGCGTTATTGCGATCGATCGCGAATCAATGGAGTGCCAGTGGCGTGCTGACGCGTTCTCGGCTGGACTCGACGACAATCCTTGTCGACTCGGTCGCGGAACCGAGACCTCCAGTTCCGTGCCGCCTTCGCTGCGCGAATGGACTTCGAGTTGTCCACCGAGCTGTACGGCGCGCTCGCGCATGCTCATCATCCCGAAACGATCACGACGCTCGCTGGGCGGCGCGATGCCGCGACCATCGTCCATAACCCGAAGGACGAGTAGGCCGTCATCTTCGAAGAAGCGAACCGTCACGTTGCGGGCTCCGCCATGTTTCGCGGCGTTCACTATCCCCTCACGGGCGATCCTGACGATTGCCTCGCGGTCCGCCGCCGGGAGCTCGATCGGCTGCGCATAAACCGCGATGGCGATCCCGAACCGGCAAGCCAGCTCATCGGCGACGGACCGGAGGGCCCGGCGCGTGTTGGCGGCATCTGGTGCCGACAACTCGGCGAGCACCCCGCGCGAAGCGGCGAGCGCGCGCCGCGCTGCGACCGCCAGCGGATGCTCGCCGCCGGCGTCGTCCGCGATCTGGGCGCCGTAGGCGGCGATGAAGGCGAGGTCTTGGATGAGGCCGTCGTGCAGGTCCCTTGCCAGCCGATGCCGCTCCTGCTCAGCGACCGCCAGCAGCTCATCGCGGCGCCGTACGACGGACTGGCGCAGCGCCCCGAACATCAGCAAACAAAACGCGACGAGACGGGCCCCCAAAGCGGTTGACACCAGGCTTGGTGATATCGACGGTGCGAGGAGCCACGCCAGGGCAACAGCCGCAAACAACAGCGCAGCACCGGCCAAGTAGGCCGTGTCCGCGGATTCGTCGCTGCGGGTCTGCTTGGCGAACATGACCGCTGCGAACGCCATCAGGAGCGCACCCATGCCTGCGACTAGCAATGCAGCCGGGTGTTCAACCATTTGCGCGAGTGCCGAGTTTCGGCGCCCGCCGTTCGAGACGAGGAGCCATCCAAACCGCTCGCTGATCAGCTCCGTGAGCACGGCTGCCGCGACGGCGGCGCTCAGCCCGATCCGATCCCAGGCACGTTCGGGGTTGAGCGCACGGCCCGGAGGTGTGCTTGCGCCGGCAACGAAGCAGGCGCCGGCCAGCATGGTTGCGACCACCGGAGCCACTACGAGCGAACTGAGCGAGCCGAGACCCGTGGTCGCGGGCGCCGCGTAGGAGATCAAATCCACGATACCCAGCGTGGCAACACCGGCGAACAGGAGCAGGCTTCGCAGCTCCAGCGTCATGCGGAGCCGGGTCCTTAGTCGAACGGCGCCGACGAGGGCTGCGAGCGCGATACAGGTCTCGAGCGTGGCCCGGAGAACCGGATCATCGAACTCCACTGCGTGCCCAGCGTCCAGCGTGACGACGAGCGCAGCGGTGACCACGACCACCGCACAAAACGCTGCGGTGCGATCACTAGCACCAGCGATCGCACGCGATGTAGTTCCGCTCACCGAAAGCTCCCCACCGAACGCCATTCGATGCATTCCACCCCTGAACGCCTCAGACAAAGAATGTATCAAATTCCGGGATAACGTATCTGTTTTTTCGTCGCGCGTGGGGCCGTCATGTAAAAAGACACCGTGCATATGCGCTCGAGGTGCCTGGTTGATACCAGCGCCGAGCGCCTTGGACGCTCTTGAGGAAGACGCTGCGACCGACGCAAGTCTTCCCGAAGACATGTGGTTGGCGGCCAGTCGGTGTTCACTCACATGAACACCTGATGGTCCAGAGCGGCCATTGACCCGGCGCGGCGCGATTCAGATACTCGCTCAGATCGAGATGTAGGCCCGGCGAGAGTCGCCGCGAACGGTAGGACAGGCAGGGGTGATCTGAGTTGGATCCAGTCAGCGAGGCAACTCGCAAGGCGGGTCAGCGCCTGAGCGGGATGTGCTCGGGCGCCAATGCGCCGGTCGCTCGACAACAGCATCAAGTGCAGGGGGGCATGTGATCAGCGAAGCTCTATCCGTAACTCCAGGGACGATCGGCTTCCGAAGTAGGCCGACGCTGGACGAGTCCCAGGAAACGCGCGAGAAGACCCGACTCGCAGTGGCGCGCGCCAAAGAGGGCAACCAGGAAGCGCTGCGGTACCTTTACGTCTGCTACTCGCACAACATCTACGGCTACGTCCGCTCGATCGTGCGCGACGAACACGAAGCCGAGGATGTGACCCAGCACGTGTTTGCGAAGCTGATGACGTCGATCGTCAAGTACGACGATCGTGGAGTGCCGTTCTTCGCGTGGCTTCTGCGCCTCGCTCGCAACATCGCGATCGATCATTTGCGAGCGAATCGCCTTACGCCGACGGAGACAGTGCTCGACCCGGACTCTAGCTCGGGGATCGATCTCGACCATGCCGAGACCGTCCGCACGGCACTCGCGACGCTTCCCGAGGAACAACGTGAAGTGGTGATCCTCCGTCACGTGGTCGGACTTACGCCAGGTGAGATCGCCGACCGGATGGGACGGAGTGAAAGCTCGATTCACGGCCTTCATCACCGAGGCAGGCGAGCTCTCCAACGGGAGCTGAGGTCGCTCGGGTCCACGCCGTGCACACGAGGGCCACGCTCGCTCACAGCTCGGTGAGGAGCGGCCTCCGCGGTAGCCGCACGAAGCGCCTACCGCGGGGGCGGCGGCCCACGAAGGCTCGAGCATCCGATCCTGCGCGGAAGTGGTCAGCGCGAACGAACGTTGGTTGAGCCAGCAGGGTTGGTCGAGCTGGCAGAGATGACGAGCGAGCAGAGATGAGTCAGAAAGCCGCCGCAAGAATGATCACGGAAGATGCTCAGGTGGACACGACAGGCGTGGTCCACACTCGGCCCCCGGCGCCGTCGAGGGGCACCACCGCCCCGCGGATTCCGCGCGACCCGCAGGACGACTACACGTCCGATATCGCGGCGCGCCGGCGAGAGTTCCTGCGTGAGCGGACCGGGGCAAAGCTCGAGCACGTCGGGCGGTTCTCGTTCGACCCCGGCCGGTTGCCCGGCAACGTCGAGAATTTCACCGGCGTGGCACAGGTGCCGATCGGCCTGGCCGGTCCACTGCGCATCGGTGGTGAGCACGCTCGGGGAGACTTCTACGTGCCTTTGGCCACCACCGAGGGCACGCTCGTCGCCAGCTACAACCGCGGGATGCGCCTGCTCAGCGAATGTGGCGGGGTCAGAACGACGGTGGTCGACGACCAGATGCAGCGCGCGCCGGTGTTCGTCTTCGATGACGCCCTGGCAGCGCGCGAGTTCGGAGACTGGGTCGAAGAGCAGGAGCCGTTTATCCGTGAGGTCGCTGAGGCAACCACCCGCTCTGGCAAGCTCACGTATATCGGCCAGTACCAGGTTGGTCCGCTGTGCTATCTGCGGTGCAACTACACAACGGGCGATGCCGCCGGTCAGAACATGACGGCGAAGGCGACGTTCGCCGCGTGCGAATGGATCAAGGCCAACTACCCCGGGGGCGCCGAGTATTACCTGACCGGCGCGATCGACACCGACAAGAAGCACTCTCAGATCAACATGCTGCTCACCCGCGGCAAGCGTGTCGTCGCTGAGGCCGTGGTCAAGAACGACGTGCTTCAGCGGCTGACGGGTGTCGACACCAAGTCGGTGTACGACTACCGGCAGGTTCACATCGTCGGCGGATTCCTGGCGGGCTCCGCCTCCAACAGCGCACATGCTGCCAACGGCCTCACCGCAATCTTCATCGCGACCGGCCAGGACGTCGCCAATATCGCGGAGTCACATGCGGCGATCACGTACGCACGTCTGCTCGATAACGGCGACTACTACTGGTCGATCACGCTGCCGAGCCTCGTTGTCGGCACCTACGGAGGCGGCACGGGTCTGCCCACACAGCGTGAGTGCCTGCAGCTGCTCGGCTGTTATGGCAAAGGCAAGGCCCACAAGCTCGCCGAGATCTGCGCCGCCACGGTGCTCGCCGGCGAGATCTCGCTCACCTCCGCGGTCCTCGCGGGCCACTGGGTCAACAGCCACGAGCGCCTCGGCCGTAACCGTTAGCGTTGGCACCCTCCGCTACGCGACTGCGCTAACGAGCCGCCTGCACGAAGCGCTCGCGCAGCGCCGTCTTCTTGAATTTGCCGGTGGCGGTCCGCGGGATCGCCCCGATGAACTCGATTCGCTCGGGTAGCTGCCACCTTGCAAACCCGCTGCTGAGATGCTCGCGGAGCTCTTGAGGCGTCGCTTTCATACCGTCGCGCAGGACAACCGCAGCGAGTGGCCGCTCGCCCCACCTATCGTCAGGAACGGCGATCACCGCCGCCTCCGCGACGGCGCTATGCGCCATCAGCTGGTTCTCAAGGTCGACCGAGGAGATCCATTCGCCACCGGACTTGACGAGATCCTTGGCCCGATCGCAGATCCGCATGCATCCGTGCTCGTTGATGCGGACGACATCGCCGGTGCGAAACCAGCCGTCCTCGGTGAAGCTGTCGCTACCGGTCCCACCGTGGTAGGCGGCCGCGACCCATGGACCGCGTATCTCGAGCTCCCCCAGCGCCTGATCGTCCCACGGGATCAGCCCTCCATCCTCTCCGCGTGCGCGGATCTCGATCAGCGGGATCGGAGTGCCCTGGCGGGCGCGGTACTCGTATTGCTCGCCTGGGTCAGCGGCGTCGAGGTGTGCAGGCAGATGCGACACCGCTCCGAGCGGCGAGGTCTCCGTCATGCCCCACCCCTGGACGAGTGTCAGGCCGTGGCGCTCGAAGCCGGCCAACAGGCTGGTCGAGGTTGCGGCGCCACCGAGGTTGATACATCGCAGTGCCGAGACGTCCCATCTCTCGGGCTCTGCATCGATCGCCTGCAGGACCGCCATGAAGACTGTGGGTACGCCCGCCGTATACGTCACGCGCTCGCCGGCGAGGAGGTCCAGGATGCTGACGGGATCGAGGCGAGGACCCGGCAGCACCAGCGCCGCACCCGTCAGCGCGGCGGTATAAGGCAGGCCCCAAGCGTTGACATGAAACATCGGGACGACCGGCATGATCACATCGCGTGAGCTGATCCCAAGGGCGTCCGGCAGAGCGAACACGAGCGAGTGCAGGACGAGCGCCCGATGCGAGTAGATCACCCCTTTGGGACGACCAGTCGTGCCTGACGTGTAGCACATCGCGGCGGCGCTTCGCTCGTCGATCATCGGCCAGTTCATCGGGTCTGACGACGCGATCAACGATTCGTACTCGGTCGATCCCGCAGGCGCAGCGCCGGAATCGGATACGACGATCACGTGCTCGAACTCCCAGTCGAGCGCGTCGACGAGATGGAGCAGCGACTCGTCCACGACGATCACACGATCGTCGCCGTCGGCAGCGATATAGCTCAGCTCGTCTGGCTGTAGACGCGGGTTGAGCGTGTGTATCACCGCCCCCATCAGCGGAACTGCGAAGTACAGCTCAAGGTGCTCGGTCTGGTTCCACAGCAGGGTTGCGACCCGATCGCCGTCGCGAATACCCAGGTCGGCAAGTCCGCGAGCAAGTCGCCGGGCACGCTCGGCACACTCGCCGAAGGTCGTGCGCCGCACGAAGCCGTCAGCACGACGCGACACCACCGGCCGCGCCGGACTCAGTTGCTCTGAGCGCTCGACGAGCCTCGTCAGCGACAGTTGAAAGTCGTCCATCATCAGACCGTTCAGCACACTTGGCTCACTTTGCTCGATGGACGCCATCGCCAATCAACGTTCCACGCATCGAGCATTTTTCGGGGCGAGGTTCCGCAGCGAGCACGGGTGAGGTCGGATCGCCGGTGGCGACGGGTTCATGCAATCCTTGCCAGCTCAGCTGATGCCCAACGGCGCCCAGGCATTGATCCGCACTCTTGTCGACGCAGGCATCGGCGTGTGTTTCGCGAACCCGGGCACCTCGGAGATCCACCTCGTCGCCGCGCTGGATTCGGTGCCGGAGATGCGCGCGGTCCTCACCCTGTTCGAGGGCGTCGCGACCGGGGCTGCCGATGGCTATGCACGGATGGCGGACGCGCCCGCCGCGACTCTGCTGCACCTGGGCCCGGGTCTTGGCAACGGGCTCGCAAATCTCCACAACGCCCGCCGCGCCAAGGTCCCGGTCGTCAACATCGTGGGGGACCACGCGACGTACCACACGCGGTACGACGTTGCATTGCAGTCCGACATCGAAACGGTTGCGCGCAACGTATCCGCGTGGGTGCGAACATCGAGTAGGACCGAATCGCTCGCCAGCGACGCCGTCGAGGCGATCACGGCCGCCATCGGACCCCCCGGTCAGGTGGCGACGCTGATCGTGCCGGCTGACGTGTCATGGCAGGAGGGCGGGGAGCCGGCACCGCCACCGGAACCAGCCGCCCCCTCCGCGGTCTCGGGAGACGCCATCGAGGCCGCGGCAACGGCGCTGCGGAGGCGCCGGACCGGAATTCTGCTCGGTGGTAGAGCACTGCGGGAGCGCGGGCTCATTGCAGCCGCCCGGATCGCTACAGCCACTGGGACGAAGCTGTTCGCCGAGAGGACCGCGTCCCGCATCGAGCGCGGCGCCGGCCTGCCTGCGCTAGAGCGGCTCGCGTACTGGCCGGAGCTCGTCTCCAATCAGCTGGCGGGGCTGGAGCAACTGATCCTGGCTGAAGCGAACGCACCAGTCTCGCTCTTCGCTTATAGAGGCAAGCAGAGCTCGCTCGTACCCGGTGGCTGCGAGCTGCACGAGCTTTCGCCGCCCGGCTCCGACGTGCTCGCGAGCCTCGAGGATCTGGTGGAGGCGCTGAGCGCCGCCGACGCGAAGCCGTTACTGCAGCACCGGTCCACGACACCACGGCCGGATGGTCCGCTCACCTCGGAGACCGTCTGCCGGGCGATTGGCTCGATCCTGCCGGAACGGGCGATCGTCTCCGACGAATCGATGACCTCGGGAGCAGCCTTTGCAGCCAATACGGCGGGGGCTCCACGGCATGACTGGCTCACGTTGACCGGGGGCGCGATCGGTCAGGGACTCCCGGTCGCAGTGGGCGCAGCGATCGCATGTCCGGACCGCCCGGTGATCGCACTTGAGGCCGACGGCTCGGCGATGTACACCATCCAGTCACTCTGGACGATGGCACGCGAACAGCTTGACGTCACCGTCGTAATCTTCAACAACCGCGCATACGGGATCCTCGATGCCGAGCTGACGCGCCTCGACGGCCCGAGCGCGGGTCCCAAAGCCAGAGCGCTGTTCGATCTAGGAGATCCAAACCTCGATTTCGTCAGGCTCGCCGGTGGGCTCGGCATCGAATCGCGGCGCGTCGATGCCGCCGATCAGCTCAGCCGCGCACTCGAACAGGCGATCGTCGATCCCGGCCCACATCTGATCGAGGTCGTCATCCCGGCCGTCTCGAGCTCCCGGCAGTCGCCCCCACCGTGAGCGAGTTGGTACCCAGCGCGTTCAGGCCATTCTCGATGGCCTGAGCGATCATCTCGAAGTGCTCGGGACCGGCTGTGAGCGGCGGCGACACCGCGATGGCGGTACCCCCGGGACGTACGAAGACTCCGGCAGCCCGGACGCCCAATGCCAGCGAGGCAGCGATGCGCGGTTCCCGGTCGCAAACCTCGGCGGTTAGCCCGACGGCGGCCATCGTCCCCACGCCGCCCCTGACTTCCGACACGAGTTCGTGCGCAGCCAGCGGTGACAGCGCATCGAGCAACGCCTGCTCCTGCTCGCGCCCGCGCTCAAGCAGGCCGTCACGCTCGAGCAGGGCGATGTTCGCGAGCGCGGCGGCGCAGCACGTGGGGTGGCCGGCATACGTCGGGCCGTGCCGGAAGATCGGCCCCCCCGGCTCACGCCAGAACGGCTCGGCGACCCGCTCGGAGATCATGACACCGCCCAGCGGCAGATAACCGCTGGTCACGCCCTTCGCGAACACGATCATCGCCGGCTCGACGTTCCAGCGCTCGATCCCAAACCACGTGCCGAGGCGACCGAAGGCGCAGATGACCGCATCCACCACGAGCAGGGCTCCGGTTCGCCGGCACAGATCAGCAACGCCCTCGATGTACCCGGGGGCGGGTGGGTAGACGCCACCGGCGCCGATCACAGGCTCCACGAACACCGCCGCCACCCGCTCAGGGCCGACCCGCGCGAAGGTCTGCTCCATCTCCTCCAGCGAGTCATGGCAGACCTGGATCGTCTCGGCCAGGGGGCCGAAGCCCACGCGGTTGCTGGGGATACCGCCAAGAGCGGTTCCAAACCCGTTGGTGCCGTGATAGCTGGCGGTGCGGCTGACAAGGACGGTTCGGTCCGGCTCGCCGACCTCCCACCAATATCGGCGTGCCAACTTTGCCGCGGTGTCGATGCCGTCACTGCCGCCCGAGCCCAGGAAGACCTTCGCCGGCATCGGCGCTCGTTCGACGAGCGCCTCCGCGAGCTCCAGCACCGGTCGGTTGGCGAGGTCAAAAAACGCTGAGTACCCCGCGAGTTGTTCCATCTGGGTGGCGACGGCGAGACGAATCTCGGGTCTGCCGTGCCCGACGTTCGCGTACCACAGGCCTCCGGTCGCGTCCAGGTATCGGTTCCCGTCCTCGTCCCACACCCACACGTCCTCTGCGCGCGCGATCACGAGCTCGGAATGACGGACCGCGCCCATATCCGCGTATGGATGCCAAAACGATGTTTCGGTACTCAATGTTTCACCTCCTCGCTCTCGACGACCGTTCACTCGTGCTGACCGAGTCTTCCCGCTCAACGAACGCGCGGCCAGATGGTCGACTTTTGCAACACCCGGATCTGCTGGAGCGCGCGTTGGTGCGCGGGATTGTGAAAGAAGCCGCTGGCCACATTCGTTTCACAGATAAGTGGAGCGCAATGAGGACCGGTCAGCGCGGTGTACTACCGAGAGCTCGATACCACCCAGCCGTCGACGACGGTAAGCCAGAGCAGGTCGACGACGGTCGCGTTGGTCAACAACATGCCGGATTCGGCCTTCGTCGGGACCGAGGAGCAGTTTCGACGGATGACCGCCTGTGCGGCCGACGGCTGCAACCTGAAGCTGTACACGATCACCGACATCCCGCGATCCGAGCCGGCTGCCTCCGTGATCCAAGCGCGGTATCGCGACCTCGACGAGCTGTGGGCGCAACCGCCGGACGCACTGATCGTCACCGGAACCGAGCCCAGGCACGACCGACTGGACCGCGAGCCGTACTGGCCACAGCTCGCGCACCTCATGGAGTGGGCGGCCGACTCGGTGCCGACGACCCTGCTGTCGTGCTTGGCCGCCCACGCGTTCACGCTGCTGTTCGACGGGATTGAGCGCGTGCGAGGCGATGTCAAGTGCAGTGGCGTGTTCGAAGGCGTCGTCACCAACCACCGACACCCGCTCGGCGGGGGATTCGGAAACCACGCGCTGGTACCCCATTCGCGCCTCAATGACGTACCCGAAGCTGAGCTGGTCCGGGCCGGCTACGAGATCGTGATCGGTTCCGGTCCCTCGAGTGCGGGCTGGTCAGTGGCGACCTGCCGGCGCGGGACGGGGCTGTTCGTCCTGTGCCAGGGTCATCCCGAGTACGGGGCACTGAGTCTCCTGCGTGAGTATCGCCGCGACGTGCGCCGCTCCCTGCTCGAGGATGAGGCGCGTCCCTACCCCCGCCTACCGGAGGGCTATCTGACGGCAGAGGCGGCGGCGACGCTCGAACGATTCCGACAGCGGGTGGCGACAGCGGACGGCGAACCAGAGGATCTCTGGAACAGCTTCCCCTACGATGCAGCGGCAGGCAGCGTCGTGAACACGTGGGCCGGCACGTCGGCGACGCTCTACCGCAACTGGATGCGCGTGGCCAGCAGTGCGCTGCCACTTGCGGCGTGACGGGCGCATGCACGACGAGACCCTAGCGATCCACGGCGGCTACGCGCCCGACGGCTACCGTGCCGCCTCGGTCCCGATCTACCAGACCGTCGCGCACGAATTCATCGACGCCGACCATGCGGGCGCGATCATGGACCTCGAGGAGAAGGGCTTTCACTACAACCGGATCAACAACCCGACGGTGGACGTGCTGGAGCAGCGCCTGAACGCGCTCGAAGGCGGTGCGGCCGCGATGGCGGTCAGCTCCGGCGCGGCCGCCGTGAGCCAGTCGGTCCTCAACCTGCTGAGCGCCGGAGACAACTTCGTCTCGGTCCCGCAGCTGTACGGGGCCACCTACACCTACTTCGCCCACGTTCTCCCCCGCACGGGGATCGAGGTCCGCTTCGCGGCCGACGATCAGGCTGACTCGATCGCCGCCCTGATCGACAGCCGTACGAAGGCCGTCTTCTGCGAGACGGTCGGCAACCCGGCCGGAAACGTCGTCGACCTGGAGGCGGTGGCAGACGTTGCCCACGAGCGTGGCGTGCCGGTGATCGCCGACAACACCGTCGCGACACCGCTGCTGCTCAAGCCGATCGAGCACGGCGCTGACGTGGTGATCCACTCGCTTGACCAAGTTCATCGGGGGACACGGGACCACCCTGGGCGGCATCATCATCGACGCCGGCACGTTCCCATGGAGCGACCAGCCGGAGCGGTTCGGCTGCATGATCGACCCGGAGCCGGCATTCCACGGCGTCCGGTACGCGAGCCAGTTCGCCGACGCCCCCTACATCACTCGCTGCCGGACGGTCGGACTGCGCAGCACGGGCTGCTCGTTGTCGCCGTTCAACGCGTTCCAGGTCCTTCAGGGCCTTGAGACGTTGGCGGTCCGTCTGCCCCGACATGAGGCCAATGCCCGCAGAGTCGCGGACTACCTGGTGCAGGACCCTCGGGTCTCGTGGGTGAGCTTCCTGGGACTCCCAGACAACCCTTACCACCCGCTCGCTCGCCGCTACCTCGGCGAGCGGGTCCCGTCCATCCTGACCTTCGCGGTGCATGGCGGACGGGAAGCAGGGATCTCGGTGTTCAACCACGTCAAGCTATTCAAGCGGCTGCTCAACATGGGCGACGCCAAGTCGATGATCACGCACCCTGCCTCGACGACTCACCGGCAGCTGACGCAGACGGATCTGGAGCGAGTCGGGATCACCCCGGACATGGTGCGGCTGTCGATCGGGCTCGAGCACCCCGATGACCTGATCGATGATCTCGACCAGGCTCTGTCCGCAGCCGCCTGAGCGGCGCGGCCTAGAATCTGAGTCCAAGACGTCTGGTGCCGGTCGCCGAGCGGAGCGGACAGCTCACGGTAGTCGGGCTGTTTGGGCCGTTGCTTGCACGCGTCACACGCGTGTGACGCGTTTTGGGGAGGACACACGCGACCGGAGATCGCAGCGGAGCCATGTGGATGCGGGTCGCGGACAGCTCCCAACTCCATTCCGTCGCGACTCTGGTCTACAATAACGCTGAAGCGACGCGAGACTTTCGCTTTGGCCTGTTGTCTGTAGCTCATAACCGACAAGGGATCGAGTCAAGTCAATGCGTCGTGTCTTTTTCTTGTGCGTGCTTTTCCTGATGACCGCCGGGGCGGCGTGGGCCGCGACGTCGATCGCTCCGAGGCACGTGAGGACGTCTACCGCGCCCGGGCAGGCAACGGAGTACGCCCGCGCTGGGCGGTCCGGCGCGTCGCGGCGCGATTCGGTGCTGTTTGGCGACAAGACCGTCGAGCCGGCCGCTGGACGGGACGCGTCGGGTTCTGTGAAGGCGTTCCGCTTCGCCGGTAAAAGGACCGGTACCGCGCTATCGATCACCGTCTACGTCGGCTCGCGCAGCAGGGTGAGGACACTCGTCGTCGGCATTTTCGCTGACACGGCCGGAGGTCCCGGGCGGCTGCTCGCGTCCGGTTCACTGTCGCGCCCCGCGGTGGGGGCGTGGAACAGGGTCGTCATCAGCTCGGTGGCCGTCAAAGCGGGACGCGCCTACTGGGTTGCGGTACTCGCCCGCGGTGGCACGCTGTACTTTCGTGTGCGCCGGAGAGGGTCGTGCAGCAGTGAGAGCTACTCGAAGGTCCACTTCGCCGCCCTGCGCTCCTCCGCGTATCTATCGTCGCTAAAGGGCCGGCATTCGCATACCTGCCCGATCTCCGCGTACGTCAGCGGCAAGCTGTCGGCTTCCGGCCGGGCCACCCCCAGGGTAGGCAGCCCGAACACGGTGACCAACCCACCGTCGCCGGTGCCAGTGAACACCACCCTGCCAGTGATCAGCTTGACCGCGCCGCCGGGCGACGCGCTGACTACGACGAACGGGTCCTGGTCCAACAGTCCTACTGCCTATAGCTACCAGTGGCAGGACTGTGACTCGTCGGGTTCGTCGTGTGTGAACATTTCGGGGGCTACGTCAAGTACCTACACACCTCAGGCGTCGGATGTTGGTCACACGATCGATGTGATCGTGACCGCGACGAACGCCTCTGGGTCAAATTCGGTGACGGCCGCGTATGTGGGTCCGGTGACGGGCGGTAGCGGCGGCGGCGCACCGTCGAATACGGTGGCTCCCTATTTCGTCGCGAGCATCGGCGACCAGGCATGTACCAATGGTTGTGCGATAGTCGGTCAAAAGCTTCAGGTCCAGCCGGGAACCTGGACGTGCAGCGGCGGTTGCGGAACGCTGATTTACACGTACCAGTGGCAGGACTGCAAAACTACTAGCGGGCAGCCGCCGGCTACCAGCTCGTGCTCGAACGCTACCGGTGTTGGCGCCACCACCGCGAGGTACACGGTGGCGGCGGGCGATCTCGGCAAGTCGCTGGTGCCGATTGTGACCGCCCACAACAACAGCGCGCCCTCCACCCCGACGACAATCGCCGGTTCACGATGCGGTACGGGCGAGATTCCGTATATCAATCCCGACGACGCATACAGCAATGCAGCGCGTACCCCCGGTCCGCTCGTAGCAGGGGTTGGATGCTCTCCGATCAGCGCACAGGTCGCAACTACCCAGGCGAGAGAACTCTTCTGCTCGAATGCTCCAACCACATGCGGCTACGGCGATCCCCTGGCGGGAAGCGTCGGAGTGCCACCCGGGACGATGCTTACATCGATCGGATCGCTCTCTCTCGGTACTGGTGGTTGTAGTGCACTCGGGAGCCCTGCATGGTGCTCCGGGTCAGGAACATCTGCGAACCCGTGGGTCGTCAATGCCGTCTCGACCAGCAGCGTGAAAGTGTCCGGCAGCGGTTATTGGACGATCGAGAATAGCCATATTTCCGAAGCAGCCTCGGAGTGCGTGGTTTGCGTCGGCGGTGGGCCGCTCACAATGCTTGACGACACAGTGGCAGGCGTCGACAACACCACAAACGAGGCACAATTTGGCGTTTACAACACGTCATTCGTCACCAGCAACGTCACAATGAACGGCGTCTACTTCTACAACGGGGAGCGGATCCTGGAGGACGCCGGTACGGTCGAGAACAGCTTCTGTTACGAGAATGGCAGTCAGGCCGGGTCCCATCTCGAGTGCCATCACGGTTGTGGTGGACCGAACCGTGGCTTCGTATCCACCAACAACGTGTACGTCGAGCCATGGGGGCAGACGGCGGACTTCGACCAGGAGGATGACAACGCAAGTTACTGCGATGCTCAGCCAGGTCCCGCGATCAGCTCTCAATACGATTTGTTCGTTGGCGGCGGTGGCTACGCCATCTATCCCGAAAGTTCCGGATCGGACACGGACTGCGGGACGAGCAACATCACGGACGACCGATTCAGTCGCTTCTTCTGGGCGGAAAACGGCCAGTGGGGCGTGGACTACACTCCGGGATGTCCCGACATGACCTGGAATGGGAACATCTGGGACGACACCGGGGCCACCGTCTCGCCGACCTCGTGAGGTGACGGCGGCCCTCTCCCAGAGACTCCGTGCCACCGCACGGCGCTGCTCGCGCTCGACGGCGAACACGAGGTCGGTGATCATCGCGCGCAACAGCAGCTTGCGGTCCCGGCCGGGGGTGTAGGTTAGACCAAGCCGAGCGCGCGCCTGTCAGCTCGCGCCCCGGCTTGCCAGCAGATGCAGCACAGTCGGGACCGACGCGCCTGTCGGTTCAGAGCACGCCCGGACCGTTCGCATTGAATGGACGTTCGGCGGATGGACGGCGCATGCGCTCATGAACCAAGTTCTGGAGCGTCGATACACCCGCGTGCCTCAAGCCACCGGAGTTCGACGGCTAATTCTTCTGTTCTTGCTCTCAACGGTAGGCGCAGGGCTCTGGTCAATCGTGACCGTGTCCAACGGTTGGGCGATGGTTCCGTCGACTATCGGACCGCCGGCGAGTATCGGTGTGGCAAACAACTGGCGCACGCCGCAACGTGACGTCGCCGGCAACCGTCGAGCGCACGCCGCTACGGCGTTCCTTTTCGGAAATACCACAATCGAGTCAAAAGTCGACGTCAGCTCGTCGGGCTCAGTAGAAGCATTTCCCTTCGTTGACCGTATCTCGGGCGTTGTCTCAGAGGTCGCAGTGTACGTGGATTCGCGCACCAAGGCTAAGCATCTGATCGTTGCGCTGTATTCGAATAGGGGCAGGCAGCCTGGCTCTCGAATCACGATCGGATCTCGCAAATCGCCCGCCTCTGGAGGCTGGGATACAGTCGAGCTCTCGAGAACCCGTGTCAAGCCCGGTCGGACGTACTGGATCGCGGTTCTCGCCCGGGGCGGTCGACTGTACCTCCGAGACCACAATCCCGGCGGCTGTAACGGGCGCGGCTCACTCAGTTCGACGCTGACGCTCGATTCATTACCACGGGCGTGGAGCGACGGACGACGATCGAGGCCCTGTCGGGTCTCGGCTTACGTGAGCGGCACACCTTCGATAACGATTCCTGTGCCCGCGGCGAGTGCGAGAGCACCCGGCCGGTCACCGACATCTCACGGGTCGCCGATCATCACTGGTGTTGCGCAGCAGGGACGGAACGTGACGACGTCCACCGGATCGTGGTGGGGGCATCCGAGCTCGTACTCGTATGGCTGGGAGGATTGCGGCAGCACGGGAGATACCTGCACGCTGATCAGAGGGGCGAGCTCGAGCTCCTACATCGTGCAGGCGAGCGACGTCGGGTGGTTGATCCGCTCGGTGGTGACGGCCACGAACGCGGGCGGATCGACGACGGCGCAGTCAAGTCGGACCGCTGCCGTGACTCCAATGCCTCCGGCCAACACCGTCCCGCCTTCGATCATTACCCTCGCTGATCCGGCTGAGGTCTTGGGCGCAGCAATCGGGCTTGAGGTGAACGATGTGGGTTCGGGGATGAGCGCGGTGGTGGAGGCTGCAGACGCGGGCGCCTCAACCGCCCAGCAGGGCGACACGCTCGCCACCTCCAACGGCTCGTGGTCCAACAACCCGACCGGCTACAGCTACCAATGGCAGGACTGCAACAGCTCGGGCGGGTCGTGCTCAAACATCACGAGCGCAACGTCGAGCAGCTACACGGTCGCTGCCGCCGACGAGAACCACACGATCGATGTCGTGGTCACCGCAACCAACGCCGGCGGGTCCACGATCGCGAACTCGGCGGCAACATCGCTGGTGCCGGATCCGACACCGCCCGCCCCCATCAACACAGCACTGCCGACGATCAACGGCACCGCCCAGCAGGGCGACACGCTCGCCACCTCCAACGGCTCGTGGTCCAACAACCCGACCGGCTACAGCTACCAATGGCAGGACTGCAACAGCTCGGGCGGGTCGTGCTCAAACATCACGAGCGCAACGTCGAGCAGCTACACGGTCGCTGCCGCCGACGAGAACCACACGATCGATGTCGTGGTCACCGCCACCAACGCCGGCGGGTCCACGATCGCGAACTCGGCGGCAACATCGCTGGTGCCGGATCCGACACCGCCCGCCCCCGTCAACACAGCACTGCCGACGATCAACGGCACCGCCCAGCAGGGCGACACGCTGACCACCTCCAACGGCTCGTGGTCCAACAACCCGACCGGCTACAGCTACCAATGGCAGGACTGCAACAGCTCGGGCGGGTCGTGCTCAAACATCACGAGCGCAACGTCGAGCAGCTACACGGTCGCTGCCGCCGACGAGAACCACACGATCGATGTCGTGGTCACCGCAACCAACGCCGGCGGGTCCACGATCGCGAACTCGGCGGCAACATCGCTGGTGCCGGATCCGCCACCGCCCGCCCCCATCAACACAGCACTGCCGACGATCAACGGCACCGCCCAGCAGGGCGACACGCTCGCCACCTCCAACGGCTCGTGGTCCAACAACCCGACCGGCTACAGCTACCAATGGCAGGACTGCAACAGCTCGGGCGGGTCGTGCTCAAACATCACGAGCGCAACGTCGAGCAGCTACACACTTCAGGCTTCGGATGTCGGTGACACGATCGACGTGTTAGTGACCGCCACCAACGCGGGTGGTTCGAACTCAGCGCCCGCGGTTAATATGGGTCCGGTGACGGGCGGCAGCGGTGGCCCTGCACCTTCGAACACCATCGCCCCTTACTTCACCGCGAGCACTGGCTACCAGAACTGTACCAACGGTTGCGCGATCGTCGGCCAGACGCTCACGGTCCGGCCGGGGACTTGGACGTGCAGCGGCGGATGCGGAACGTTGACCTACACCTACCAGTGGCAGGACTGCAAGACCACCAGCGGCCAGCCTCCGAGCACGGGCTCGTGCTCGAACGCGACAGGTCCCGGTGCGACGAGCGCAAGCTACACCGTCTCATCGAACGATGTGGGCCACGCTCTCGTTCCGATCGTGACCGCCCACAACAACGGCACCGCGGGCACCCCGACAGGTCTCGCCGGCGTAGGGAGCACCGGGCTGGGCTCATGCAGTTACGGCGAGATTCCGTGGATTCCTCCGGGTACTGCGGAGGTCAGTTCCGAGCCCGACGCGGCACGCCCAGCCGGGCCGATTGTGGCTGGGCCGGGATGCTCTCCGATCACCGCGGAGGTCGCGACGACCCAAGCTGGCGAACTGTTCTGCACGAACGCCGTGACGACGTGCGGCTACGGCGATCCTCTGGCCGGAAGTGTCGGCGTTCCCCCAGGTACCGCGCTGGCGTCGGTCGGGTCGCTGTCGCTTGGCAGCGGAGGCTGCAGCTCGCTGGGTAGTCCTGCTTGGTGCACGCCTCATGGCTCTACGTCCTGTCCGTCTACGGCTCCATGCGTAATCAATGGCGTCTCAGGTACCGGCAGCGGCAGCGGAATCCTGAAGGTGTCCGGCAGCGGGAACTACTGGACAGTCGAGAACAGCATGTTTGTCGACGCCATCGACTCGAACTGCGCCGTCTGCGTCGGGGGCGGTCCTCTCACGATGATCGATGACACTATCGCGGGCGTCGACAACTACACCAACGAAGCGCAGTTCGCCGTCTACAACACATCCGGCGTCACCAGCAACCTCACCATGACCGGCATCTACGTCTACAACTCCGAGCGGATCGTGGAGGACGCTGGCACGCTCAGCGACAGCTTCTGCTACGAGAACTCCGAAGCACCAGGAGATCACCTCGAATGCCATCACGGCTGCCCCGGCGTGAACCGTGGTTTCTACTCCACCAACAACGTCTACATGCAGCCGCAGCCGCAAACAACTGTTTTCGACGGCGAGGATCTCGGCGGGTATTGTGGCGGCACCCCAGGAGACGGGTACAACGTCAACTCCCGATACGACCTGCTTGCTGGTGGCGATTACAGCGTCTACCCCGCTTCCGAATCGGCAGCGAATTGCGGCACGACCGCGATCGAAGACGATCGGTTCAGCCGTTTCTACTACACGACGGCCGCTCAGTACGGGGTCGATTATTTCCCGACTTGCGGGACCACGGACACGACGAGCGGGACGACGACGTCTGAAACGTGGACGGGGAACATCTGGGACGACACCGGGGCAACCGTCTCGCCTTGACGCCGACGTGGGAGCAGCCGCTGCTCGCCAGGCTCCACGGTTTGGACGCCTACGCGGCGACTCCGCGCTCGAGCTGAGGAGCTTCCTCTCTATCAGTCGGCTAAAGTACTTAATGACATCTTTCGCTCGGCTGGGGTTACATCTGCACCGGCTTTCGATCTCCGCCCGTCGGTGGGCTGCTGCGGTGTTGGTCGGCCCCGCCCGCTGAGCGCCCAACCAGGGATTCCCGATGGGCAATAGAAGGTCTAGTTTCCGTCTAGCTGCGGGCATCGCCGCGTCGCTCGTTCTCTTGGCTGCGATCGCCGCGTCGCTCCATCTTATCCCGCCGCGCATCGCCGGAGCGAAGAGCCGACGCCACAAGCCGTCGGCGGCTCTCACGCCGCCCGCTGCAACTGGATCCGCCGCCGGCCCGGGCTTGAACTGTGCCGGCACGCCAGGATCGGGCCAGCCGGACTATGCGAGCATGGACGCGTGTGGCTACCCGTCGCCGAACACAACCGGGGTGCCGGCGGGAACCCCGTTAGCCCCCTCGGGCGGCTTCACCGTGAGCACCGATGGGACGGTCGTGAACGCCCTCGATGTCAGCGGCACGATTGAGGTGGCGGCAAACAACGTGACGATCAAGAACAGCGAGGTCAGGACCTCCGGGGACTTCGGGATCGACATCGAAGCCGGCGTCACCGGCACCGTGATCAAGAACGTCACGATCAACGGCTTGGATACGACCTCCGCCGGCGAGCTGCAATGGGGGATTTACAACCAGGGCGCCTTCGACGCGGTGAGTGCTGACCACGTCGACTTCTATAACGGAGAGCGGATCTTGGTTGGGCCGGGCACGCTGACGAACTCGTTCTGCCTCGACAACGTCAACAACCCTCGGGCCCACTACGAGTGCATCTACGAGGGCCAGGGCAGCGTGACGCTCGATCACAACACCCTGCTCACCGCGCACAACCAGACCGCCGCGATCTACCTGTCGACCGACTTCGGCCCGCTCGGCACCGTGAAGGTCACCAACAATCTGCTGGCTGGCGGCAGCTACACGCTGTACGGCGGTGCGACATCGACTGAGGGCGTTTCCTCCGAAACGGTGACCGGCAACCGGTTCGCCCGACTTTACTACCCTGATGGCGGCTACTACGGCCCCGTCGCGTACATGCCGAGCAAGTACACGTGGTCAGGCAACATCTGGGATGACACCGGCCGACGGGTGTCATCGTAACGCTGCACGCCAGTCAGGCGCCCCGGTACTCGATTGAAGACGAGCGTGAACTGAGCTACGCAGCGACAGCAGTCTGGGATTGGCTGGGCGCCGCATCGCATCGAGCAGCGCGTCGTCGTCCTTCGGAGTGACGATCAACCCAGAGAAAGCCTGAGCCGCCTTCGCTCGTGCCATGCTCGGAAGCCTGTCGGCGGCCGCCATTGCTATGCGACGCTGGCGGCCTGCGAGCGCGGTGCTCCGGAATCTGCCGGGCGCGCAAGAAAGGGCGACGCGGTGGTACCGGCGTTCGCCTGCACGACGGCGGGGAGCACAGGCTCCGGCCGTGGAGGAGCGGTCCATTCGCAAGACGCCGCAACCCTTGCACCGCGTCACCAACCGAACGGCTCACCGAGCGAGTGAAAGAATCGCCCGCACCTCGCAGTTATTGGGCGATGGCTGGAGTCCGTCCTACCGCCGACGACCGACTGCTCGCCCCGCTCCGCCGGCATTGGGGCTGGACCCTACTCGGGCTGATCGTCGCTGCGCTCGCCGCGGCAACGCGGTTCGCCGCGATCGGGATTCTTCCTCCGTCGGTCAAGATGAAGCCATTCGCGCACGCCACTGCGAGCACCGAGGTGCAGATCGGGAATACCTGGTTGCTTCGATCCGGCAATCCGAATGCTTACGATCCAGCCGCGCTCTCTACACGCACGTACACGCTCGCCGACATGCTGGACAGCCCGGAGATAGTGAAATACGTAGCGCGGGCGGCTGGTCTCCCTGCGTCGAAGATCGGCATCCTCGGGCCAGTCTGGAAGGAGCTCTGGCGACAGCAGCAGTGGCCGTCGCCTTCGCAGCGCGACCGCCAACTCATTATCCAGAATGACCCGTACCAGATCGCGGTCAGCCAGGACTCGACGCAGGCGCTTGAGGGACCAGGGCCCGGATCCGGGCCGCCGGTCATCGAGGTCCAGACCCAAGCTCCGACCGCGGAAACCGCGGCGCGACTCGCGGGCGCGGTGCCCTCAGCGCTCAGCACGTACATACAAAACGCGCAGGCGACGGAGGGGGTCCCCGAGCGAGATCGCTACGACGTCAGACAACTTGGTCCCGTGTCGGTTGCCCGGGCGCGGAGGTCGCAGCTTGCCAACGTCGCCGGATTCACGTTCCTCGCGGTCTTCGTGCTCTGGTGCGCGTGCGAGATCGCAGTCGCCAGCTTGATGAGAGATCTCCGAGCAACGGCAGTTGCTTCGAAAGTCGGGGACAGCTTCGATCGTTCGTCTGATAACGGTTCGCTGCGGGCCGGAGCCCGCTAAACCCTCGAACTCAACGGATGCTTGAACTGTGACGCTTGCAATGATTCTTCTGCGGCTCTGGAGACTGCGTCTCTGGGTTGGCCTCGGCGCCCTGGTGGCGGCTGTGGCGGGCGTGGGTAGCGTGATCGCGACGACGAGTACCGTCTATGCGTCCGCGTCCACTCAAATGCTGGTGGACTCACCGAACTCCGCCCTCGCCAATGCCACTGTCGACTTGACGGGCTACCTTGACCGGGCCGGAGTATTCGCACGGTTGATGACGAGCGCCGAGGCCCTGCAGTACATCGGGAACGCTGCCGGGATCAATGGCAACCTCATCGACGCCACCGGACCAATGGAAATCGACGGCTCGCCGATGGCGAGCCACGCGCCGGTCGCAATCGTGAACGGAAAGGACCTACCCGCCCCAACAACCTACGAACTTTCGTTCGTGCAGAACCCGTCCCTGCCGACCGTAGATGTGTACGCCCAGGCGCCCACGACCGAACAGGCGATCGCGTTGGCCGACGGCGCTGTGACCGGATTCGCCGAGTTCATCAACCATCTGAACGCGAACCACGTTCCGCGGGGCCAGCGCATCGAAATCCGTCAGCTCGGCCAGGCGACTGGTGGGATTGTCGACCCGGGTGCGGGCAAGAAGATCGGAGTCCTCGTCTTCCTTGTGGTGTTCGCGATGTGGTGTTCGTTCGTCTTGTTCGTAACCCGCGTGAGGGCGGAGCTACGCGCCGCCGAACAGACTCGCGCGGGCCGAGGAGTTCAGTCAGGGACCGCTCAAACAGCCGGACCATCGATGTACAGTCCATCCCGGGCGATCCCCGATCCTCGCCAGCCGTCGCTGCCGCGGACGGCGACGCGAACTGGCGGGCGTTCCACCGATCGCGCGTGAGGCCCTGACCATGTCCTCGACCGTGGGGGAATGGCAACCCACGGTGGCGCGTGCCCTGCCTGACAGGGCGGATATGGCGCCGGCGACCACCCTCGTCGTCGGAGGGGATCACTGGCCGCACACGACAAGACCGCTGCCGTGGTTACTAGCCGGCTTCCTGGTGATGGTCTTCCTTGTCCCGTTCGACGCGATCAACTTCAAGGTGCACATGCCGGCGAACGCGAGCTTGGATCGCGTCTTCCTTGTCGTGATGATCGCCGTATTTCTGGCCAGCCGCGCGGTCAACGCCAGGAGCGGCCCGAGACGGCGGTTGACGCCGGTTGAGATCGCCGTGCTGGTCTTCGGGGCAATCGCGCTGCTCAGCATCATATTGAACATCGATCGGATCTATCAGGAGAATTACCTCAGCTTCGTCGAGAAACAATTCACCCAGCTCGTCGCGTACGGCCTCTTCTTCTTCGTGGTAATAGCTGCCATCCGCCCAGAGGAGGTCAATGCCTTCACACGCCTGGTAATGACCCTCGCCTGCCTCACGGCGTTGGGCACCATCTACGCGTCACGGACCGGCACCAACGTGTTCTTCACGTGGTCCGCGACGTTGCTGCGCCCACTCGCGACTGTCGCCCCACCGCCGGTGGATAGTGCGAAGGTCATCGTCAGCGGACCCACGCAGCACGGACTTGCCCTGGCCAGCATGCTCACGATCGCGCTCCCGTTCGCCGTACTGCCTCTGTTCGATGCGCGCCGGCCGAGCGAGCGGCTGAAGTACCTGGTGATCGTCGCACTGATCCTAGGCGCCGACCTGTCCACAAGCGAGAAGACCGCAATATTTGCCCCGATCGCAGCCATCATCGTGCTTGCTGCATATAGGCGCGAGATCCTCCGCTGGGCGCCGGTCGCCCTCATCGTCGTGATTCCTGTCATTCACTTCGCCGCTCCCGGAGCGTTGGGGAACATCGAGCAGATCCTCCCGACATCAGGTCAGGCTGACTACACCGACGGACGCGCAAGTGACTACGCCGCGGTCACCCCAGATATTCTTAGCAACCCGATTATCGGGCGAGGCTACGGAACGTGGGATACCACCAACTGGCGCTTCTACCGGATCCTCGACAACCAGTACCTCGGCACGCTCTTGGCTGTCGGTGTCGTTGGACTGATCTCGTACCTCGCGATTGTGTTCTGCGCGATCATGACCGCGCATAGCGTGATCAGACGAGGAGGAGTGCGGGCGCCGCCGGCGCTGGCGGCCGCAGCCGGATGCGCGGCGTTCGGCCTCGTCAGCGCAACGTACGATGCTGGAGGGTTTCCGCAAGCCGTCTATTCCTTCCTGTTCGCCGCCGGTCTGATCGCGGTCGTGGCGAGCAAGCGAGCCGAGCCACAGATGGCACCAGCAGCTGCCGCCCGCCGGGGGAGCCCCTCCGGACGCTGGCGAACGGCGCGACGCCGATTCCACGCAGCCTGATTCGCACCGCGAGGGCCTGTCCGGATCCCTATGCCGACCCCGACGTCGGCGGCGGCCGCGGCCGAATCCGCACGGGCAAGCACTATGAAGCCATTCAGCTCTAGCAGCGGCAGGCCATCCGGGTCTATGCGGCTCGAACCGAAGTTCTCGCGTGCACGCTGGTGCACGTTGCAGTGCGTCCCATCGTTCTATGGTCGACGCTCGTGTCGCGGAGGGCTCGGCGAATCCGAGCAGGCGGCCGCCCCCGGTCTCAAAACGCGATGAGATGTCGGATGACCGTGTGGCCGCGGGCGGCCGTGTGGTTGTCGCGGTCATGGGGTTCGCCCCGTCGCGCTGACCGTCGACCAGCCTGCCACTATCACCGGGCCTCCTGGCAGCTGCAACGAGGCCGGCCAGCTGGACTCGAACACCATCCCAACACCGCGCCCGACCAGCTCCGGGTACTTTCTCGGACGTGACGTAACAAGAGGATCTCCCTTCCCGAGCAACGACGGCCGGCGAAATTGAGCTTTGGTCAGGCCTAGAATGTCTCAGCGGCCCTTCCTAGGCACGCTCGCCCGCTCACGTGGAAACGTCAGAGGCGATCCATTGGGCGCAAGCAACTTGTCGGCTGTCGCGTTGATGGGCTGAGAGCGTCGGTTCCGGCGCGACGAAACCCAACAGTCGAGTCACCCAATGTCGGTAAGACCTCATCGCCGCGATATGTCCGACCCCATTGTTCACGCGGTGGGAGCACGACCAAACTTCGTAAAGATGGCCCCGCTCATCGAAGCGCTCGATCGACGCGGCGTGGCGGACCAAGTGGTGGTTCACACGGGTCAGCACTACGACCGGAGAATGTCCGAGGAGATCCTCGAGGATCTTGGGTTCCCGGTACCCGATTACTCGCTGGGAGTCGGTTCGGGCTCACATGGCGAACAGACCGGCAAGGTCTTGATCGCATTTGAGGAAATCCTGATGTCGACCAAGCCAGCAGCAGTGGTGGTGGCTGGTGACGTCAACTCGACCTTGGCCTGTGCACTGGCGGCATCGAAGCTCGGGATTCCCGTCGTCCATCTAGAGGCCGGATTGCGGTCAGGGGACTGGACGATGCCCGAGGAGGTCAATCGAGTCCTCACCGACCGCCTATCCGACTTGCTGCTAACCCACAGCCCGGAAGCGGAGAAAAACCTGGCGCGGGAGGGCGTCGACGTGGGCCGGGTGCGTTTTGTGGGTAACACCATGATCGACTCGCTACGTCGATTTGAGGCAGCGGCGCGCGATCGCGCCGTGTGGAGTCGCCACGGCGTCAGGGAGCGCGAGTACCTGCTCATCACGTTACATCGGCCTTCGAATGTCGATGACCCCGCGCGCCTCGGCGCCATCGTCGACGGTCTGTGCAGGCTGGTCACCGAGGCGCCCGTCCTCTTCCCGGTACACCCCCGCACGCGGTCCCGGCTGGCAGCTCGGGGCGCCCTGACGCGCCTCGAGGAGGCCGGAGTGCGCTGCTTGGATCCCGCCGGCTACCTCGATTTCCTCTCGCTGCAGTCAGGCGCTGGAACGATCGTTACCGATTCGGGAGGTATTCAGGAGGAAGCGTCAGCGCTGGGCATCCCGTGCTACACGCTGCGCGCAAACACCGAGCGCCCGATCACGATCAGCCACGGTACCAACGTTTTGCTCGGCGATGATCCCGATCGGCTGAGGGAGGTCACGGTCTCGCACCGTCCTCCCACCCCGTGCGTCATCCCGCTCTGGGACGGTCACGCGGCCGAGCGCGCCGCGGACGCGGTCTTGACCGGCTTCCCCGAGTTGCTGGAATCCTCGGCCGCCGCCCTCGCATGACCGACAGAGCACGCATCATCGGTTGCCCGATCGATCGTCTGGGTATGGCGGACACCCTGGCTGCGATCGAGCGTGCCATCGCTGCGGGACGGTACACGCAGCACATGGCGATCAACGCGGCCAAGCTCGTCGCCATGCACGACGATCCAAAGCTCTGCGAGATCATCGACGGCTGCGGATTGGTGAACGCTGATGGCCAGAGTGTGGTATGGGCCTCCAGGTTACTCGGGGATCCGCTCCCCGAGCGTGTTGCCGGCATCGACCTCATGGACGCACTGCTCGACCTCGCCGAACGGCGCGGTTATCGGGTCTACTTTCTCGGCGCGCGTGCCGAGGTGCTTCAGCGTGCCGTGGAGCGATTGCGGCAGAGGTACCCCGGACTGCATATGGCCGGCGCGCGCGACGGCTATTTCACCGATGACGAGGCTCCCGAAGTGTGCAACGCGATCCGCGCGAGTCGCACAGATGTCCTGTTCGTCGCGATGAGCAGTCCACGCAAGGAATACTTCCTTGGCGAGTACGGGCCTGATCTCGGCGCTCCCTTTGTGATGGGGGTTGGCGGGTCGATCGACGTCATCGCCGGCATGACGCGGCGCGCGCCTGCCGCCTTGCAGCGCCTGGGGCTCGAGTGGCTGTTCCGCCTGTTGCAAGAGCCACGGCGAATGTTCCGGCGCTACGCGATTACGAATACGCGTTTCATCGCGCTTGTCGTTCGGGCGCTGCTGTCGGGTCACACGAGCAAGCCAAACCGAACACAAGGAGAACTCAGCTGACTGCAACCGCCTTGACCGCCGGCGATTCGCGCAACGCGATATCGCTCATCGATTTCGCACTCGACTCGCTGCCAGAGATGCGTCTCGAGGACGGGGCCTTTTGCTTCGAGCGTCGCGTGGGAAAAGCCGCGCCGGTCGGCCGCTCCGCTCGGTACACCCTAATAGCCGAGCTTGGTCTCCTACAGGCCCAGGCGGCTGGGTATACCGTGCCCTTCGACCTCGAGAAGCTTGACGCGGTGGGTTGGCACGCTCTGGAGGCGGGTGAGCTCACACCTGGGGACATCGGCCTCATGCTGTGGATCGACACTCGTCGCGGCGGCGGCAGCGGCGAGAGGCTCGCCGACCGCCTAGATGGAGTCTTGGCCGAAACCGGGGGCTTCGAAGCGCGGCTTGGGATGGAGCTGGGTTGGATCGTGACCGGGCTGGCGCATCACGTCGCGGCTGGCGGAAGTCGTAGCGGCGTCCGGCTTCTCTCGAAAGCGCTCGATCAGCTTCTCGTCGACAACAGCGCACCAAGTCGCCTGTTCCTTCACTTTGGTCACGCCGGCTGGCGACGACGCTTCCCCAACTTCGCGACGCAAATCTACTCCGTGCTGGCCTTGGCCGTGGTCGCGCGCCACGGCCTCGACGATCGGGCACTCCCTGCCGCAATCGCCACCGCGGATCTCCTTCTCGAGCTGCAGCTACCCGATGGCGGCTGGCCCTGGCTGTTCGATGCCGATCGCGGCACCGTCGTCGAGCGGTACGAGATCTATTCGGTCCATCAGGACGCGATGGCGCCCATGGCGCTGCTCGAGCTCTGGGAGGTATGCCGAGACCCGCGCTACATCGCGGCGGTTGCGAGGAGCTTGGCGTGGATCTATGGCAGCAACGAATTGAGCATGGACATGCTCGATCACGAGAACGCTCTCGTCCTGCGCTCCATCCGTCGCAAGCCCGGACAGGTCCCGCTTTGGGCTGGAGCGAAGACGGCCGCATCGTTCGCCGGCCTGCCGGTGCGAGGAGCGAGCGCGCATCTGACCGAGGCCAACCCGACCGACCGCCCGTATCACTTCGGCTGGGTGCTCGAGGCATGGTGTGGTCGCGAGCATATTCTCGGCCACGAAGCGGTAACCGAGGCTAGGTCAGCGCGATGAACGCACCCCTTGCTGGAGCGACTCATCGGGCGACCGATGCCTCCGCTGGGAATGGCGCGTTGCTGAGCTACGCCGTCGTTACACCCGCGCGCAACGAGCGCGATAACCTGCAGCGCCTCGCTGAGTCTGTTCTTACACAGGATCACGCCCCGGTGTCATGGGTCATCGTTGACGACGGCTCGGACGACGGCATGCGCGAGGTTGCCGACGACCTCGCACGACTCCACGATTGGATCTTGGTCGTGGGAACCGGAGAGGACGCGGCCGAGCTTGCGATGGGACGGAGGCTGGGGCGCGATCTGTTGGCGTTCCGACGTGGTCTCAGCAGCCTGTCTACCCCCGTGGACGTGTTCGTCAAGGTAGATGCTGATACATCGTTCGACCCCGACTACTTCGCACGTCTGCTGGACCGTTTCGCCGAGCAGCCCGAGCTTGGAATTGCGGGAGGTACGTGCTACGAGGTCATCAAGGGCGAGTGGCAGCGGATCAAGGTCTCGGGTTCACATCCGCGCGGCGCCTCGCGCGCCTATCGTTGGGCCCTCCTCGACGATGTGTTCGCGCTTGAGCCCGAAATGGGATGGGACGGCGTCGACGAGGTAATGGCCGAGCTACGCGGCTATCGGACGGCTGGGTTTACCGACTTCGGATTCCGCCATCACCGCAAGGTCGGGGAGCGCGAAGGGCGGTTGCGAGCAGGCGCCGCGGAAGGAGTCGGGGCCTGGTACATGGGCTATAGGCCCAGCTATCAGGTACTTCGAGCTCTCTACCGAGGCCGCGACGACCCGGCCTCACTCGCAATGATCTGGGGCTATGTCTGGGCAGCGGCCACAGGAGCTCCGCGGTGCGGCAATCCAAACATCACCAATCGCATTCGCGAAGGTCAGCGTTTGCGTGTCGTCATACGTCGCGGCGGCTGGGACTAGCCCGGGCGCCGTATGAGCAGTCGATGATGCTGACTCAGCTGATGTACTCCTACGCGACCGGGCAGCGGTCCTCACGCACGATCGAGCGTCGGTGCCGTCAGGATGTGACCGATCGGGTGATTACCGGCAACTTGTCCGTGATCACGCCGACTGTTGTGGGTTTGTCCTGCGGCATGAGGCGGCGTTGTCGGAGCTGTTCGGCGGGTGCTGAAGTTGCGTGCTCAGGTCGGGCTCGTGAGGCCAGGGATAGTCGCGGCCGATGTCACGCGGCTGGCGAGGACGCGCGTCGTGCGGCGAACCGCGAGTTTGAACAGGTCGCGCGCGGAGCCTCATGACGACAAATTTGCGACGAATGCCGCAACTTGCGCATCATGTTGCTGATAGCGAGTATCGACGGCGGACGCGCTGCAAGCTCCGCAAGCGGAGGCCCGCAGCGGTGCCACAAAATTGTGGGGTGGGGCGCGAGAGTGAGCACAAGGTCGGCACGGCGTGATTCCCGTGGTCGATGTCGTTGTCGTGTCATACAACAGCCGCGCCCACCTGCGAGCATGCGTCCAGCCTCTCGCTGGGCTGGACGACATCTCGGTGATCGTCGTAGACAACGCCTCGGCTGATCACTCGCTCGAAGCGATTGAAGACTTGCCCGTACGCACGATCGCGGCGGAGTGCAACCGCGGGTTCTCCGTTGGCTGTAACCTCGGTCTCGCCGCTGGCGACGGTCCGTTCGTGTTATTCCTTAACCCTGATGCCAATATCAGCAGGGAGGCAGTGCGGCGACTGGTAGATGTACTCGTCTCAGAGCCCGATGTCGGGATCGTGGGTCCGCGCACGATCGGAGTAGATGGAGCGTTAGCCGCAAGCATGCGACGCTATCAGCGGGTCGGGTCAGTCTGGGCGGAGGCGCTATTCTTGCACCGCGTCTTCAGGCGGGCGGCGTGGGCCGACGATCACGTGCAGTTGGGTGAAGTGTATGAGCATGCCGCTTATCCTGAGTGGCTGTCGGGCGGCTGCCTGCTCGCGCGCCGGTCCGTCATCGAGTCCGTCTGCGGATTTGACGAGGGCTTCTTTCTCTATTGTGAAGACATGGACCTCTGTGCACGAGTGAGCGCAGCGGGATACAAGATTCGATATGAACCGACGGCCTTGGTACGCCACGAAGGCGGTCGATCGGCGCCCCGCACGGGGCTGATGGCCGTGCTCGCGCGCAGCCGCATGCGGTACGCCCGAAAGCACACCGATTTCCCGTCCGCTGATATTCAACGGCTCGGGCTGGCGATTGGAGCTCTGACCCATGTGATCGCGAACGCCGCTCGGCCCGCGCACCGGCGTGGTCACACGGCAGCGCTCCTGGCGATCGTCGTACCAGCGCGCAGGGCGAGTGGGGTGCCGTGAAGCCGTTCTTTTGTTCAAGCGAACGCATCTCCCGGATCAGTTTCGGCTCAGAACGCTTCTGAGAGTGTGTGATCTGTCCGGGCGCGAGGACTATGCGCGCGGCGGATCTCGTCGGTGGGCAAAGACCTGGAGCAAGGTGAGGGGGCACTTTGTGCGAGGGCGGAACATACCGTCGTGGCGGCGCGGTTCGCGAGCTACCACGGTCCGACGATCACCGTTGGCCACGCTAGTGACGCGCACCGGCCAACAGTGATCGTCGACCGTCGAGTGAGCGTGACTCACTGTTCGCGCCCTACCGAGGTGCTCGTACCCTGCCACGCGCATGCGATTCCTGGTGAGGAGTCGGAAACGTCGATTACGAGCAAGCCGCGTAGACGACAGCGTGATGGCGGACACGGCTGCTACTCGGCGACGGCGTCTGGGTCCGCTACGGAGATCTGGTCCCAGTCATGATCGCCTTTGGAGAAGAAGCAGTTATTCCTCAACTGCGCGATACGATCACGGAGAGCGCTGTCTCGGCAGATGCAGGTCGGGTGATGTGTCCGGGTTCTGAAGAAACCGTGCGTCCGCAGCACAGCCTCGAATTCGGCGACTGAGGTGCCACAATCCACCGCCGAAACATCCCCGAAGAACGCGAGGCTGTGCCGGATGAGCGCGTCAACAGTCTGAACATCCCGGCGGGAGGCGTACAGGTCAACAATGATTCCATGCGACAGTTCGACTGGCTCGGCACGGCGGAGGACGACGTAACCTACGGCTCGGCCTTCGCGCTGTGCGACAAAACACCGGTACGGCAGGTCTGGGCAGTCAACGAAGCGCCAGTTGAGAAATCGCGCGTCGCGCGGAAAAATCACGCTGTAGTCTCCTCGCGTTCGCTCCCAGAGCTCGTCAACCTCGGGGCCGAAGCAATCAACCTCGACGATTCTGGTGGCTGTCGGCGCACGCTGCGACTGCTTTACGAAGTCGCGCAGCCGGAGCGACGGGTCGGCGAAAAGTGTGAAGAGCAGGTGGAACTGAAATACGCCGCAGCCGAGGCGTGCTACAGCGTGTGCCCAGCGGTGGTTAGCCGTGCGTACCAACAAGTAGCGCTGAACGCTCGCGGCGCTCAATCGAACCCACCTCGTCAGCTGATGAACCTCCCCGAGGACGACGCAGCCATGCCTCTCCGCCATCCGGCGGCTAGCCTGGGCCATCGTAAGTGACACAAGTATGTCGACGTCGCTCGCAACGGCGTCATGCAGACGATGCCCTATGCTAGCGCCGCGGTAACTCGGGAGGATGATGATGTCGACTGCCCACCCAGCCTCGAACGTCTTTCCCTCCACCTGAATGAGAGCCTGCTGAACGGCAATCTGACCGACGACGCGATCGCCATCCAACGCCACCCAGACCGGTACCTCGTCTCCCTGCCGGCGCCCGAAGGGGTTATCGATGAACTGCCAGTTCCAGTGCGGCGTTGCCTTGTACCGCGCAGCCGCCCCATACGCATCTGTAATGAATCTCGCGATCGCTGGCCGGTCGGAGCGAGCCGCCTGTCGCACGACGATGGTTATCGGGACGTCCCCCACCGGGCAAAGCTTCGCTTCACAGCGCAGGCGTCGCTCATCCGCCTGCGCGCCCCCGCGCCTTCGGGCGGAACACAAGCGGACCATCGTTCGGAGCCACTGGCCCGCGGCCTCGAACGAAGTCCCGTCCAGCGGGAATCGGCAGGCTAGGGTGCGATTCCAGAACTGTGGGCTGAACAGGCTGGGTGCCCGCCGGCGCGGCACTCAGCGCTGCGGCGGCTGGATCGGACGGGACGCGACCTGAACTGCTCATGCCATGTCGGCTCTGCCATCCCCCGCAGCCGATCCCGCCACAGACGCAGCGTGGGGATCAGTTCGAGCTCAGGTCTGATCCGCCATGGCTGACAGCCATCCAACGAAATTCGATCCCAGAGAGGCCCGACGCATCCTCGCAGATTGGGTCGCGACTCGTTAAGGAACGAGGCCTCGTGTCCGGATTCACGCAACACTCGCTCGACCATCGGTGTCGCGTCGTTCCGGTGACCGTATGGATAGCTAAACGCGCGAACTGGGCGACCGGTTAACGACGCGAGCAGCTGAACGTGCTCGACGAGCTGACTGTGCGCGGCCGTCTCATCCACAATCGCACGGCAGAACAAATGCGTATGACCGTGGTTCGCGACCTCGCAGCCATATGCCGCCAGTCCCGCGAGGTCCTCCCGGTCGAGAAACAGCCCGCTTTTGTCTCGAAGCCTCGCCTGATTGAGCTCGAAGCGCCCAGCCAGCTCGTCTCGCACCGAGAGGCGCCGGCTGTACGGCATGGCGGCGACTAGGTCGAGGAGTTGCGAGAACGTCCCGGTTCTGTTTGCGTCGGGGTCGAGGGCCGCTCCCAAGCGATCGAGGCTGACGCTCGCGCATATGTGCGAGAGGAGGTTGTCGAGCGGTAGTGAGTCGCGCTCAAGGCACTCGCCAGTGATGAAGAACACGCTTGGAAGCCCCAGCCGCCGCAGGATCGGTAGTGCGACATTCGCGACCGACCGGTATCCGTCGTCAAAGGTGATGAGCAGCGCACGAGGGGGTAACTCGCCTGAGAGGACGTCGTCGAGCCTGACGACGTTGTACTCGCGTGCCATCCTGCGCACATTAGCCTCGAAGACATCCGGCGGTGTGCTCACCCCGAGCTGGTCGACCAGGGAGGACGAAGTGTCGGCGATGTGGTGATAGACGACGGCACGGAGCGACGGGCGTGCTCCGGAGCCCAAGACCCCGGCGAAATCAATCATCTCCTCATCCAACGGCTGCATTGGGGCAAGGCTTCCGGGTTGGCGCGCTGATCATCCGACGTCGCGATCCCAGCACCCGAGGACGCGGTTCGGGCGGATAGCTGTTGGGCATGAACAAGGATCCTTTATGCCGACGACCCCAGCATGCCGCCGACCTGTCCCGGGTGGATCAGGAAGTCCGAAAAACCGAGGCAACTCCACCCGTTCTTTGTTGAGTTGTTGTGGTGAGCCGTCGCTCTGGCTGTGGCCGCGGTGGTCCAAACTGGGAGCATTGTCGGGCTGTCGCGAGCGGGATCTTCGGGTTGGGTGAGGGCTTGGAAAGGAAAGGAAACGGATGACTATCGTGACGGGCCTTGACCAGCTTGGTATTCCCGGGCTCTTGGCGCGAGGTCGGAGTGGAGTCGAACGCTACGGCTGGCGGGATCTCCCGAAGGAGGTCGTCATGCGCTCGGTGCGGCCGGGGCTAGCGCCGGTCGCGGCTCGTCGGCTCCGTCGCCGCGCGGACGCCACAAGCACCGTCGACGAGGTATTGGATTTGATGTTTGGGTTTGACGCATTTGGCGTCGGCATCCAACCGTTCCAATCCCGCTGGGAGCTACAGCGCCTCCTCGAGGAAGTTCAGCGCCTCCGACCGCAAGCCATGCTCGAAATCGGAACTGCAAACGGCGGCAGCCTCTTCGGACTCGCTCGTGTCTGCGCTCCGGATGCCCACATCATCAGCGTCGATCTCCCCAAAGGTAGCTTTGGCGGAGGCTATCCTCGATGGAAGATCCCGTTATTCAATTCGTTTGCGTCTGGCGAGCAACGACTCGACTTAATGCGCGCCGACTCCCACGACCGCCGGACGTTCGACGAGGTCCAAATGCGGTTGGGAGGCCAGATGCTCGACTTCATCTTCATCGACGGCGACCATGCATACGATGGTGTGCGTCGTGACCTCGAGCTGTACGAGCCGCTTGTCCGTCCTGGCGGGATCATCGCCTTTCACGACATCGTTCCCCTCGACGGTGACAATCATCCTTCACGAGGCGACAACCCGGGCGAAGTCCCTCAGTTCTGGACGCACCTAACCGCGACCCGCGAGGGCAAGGAACTGATCGATCCAGACGGTAAGGGCGGCTTCGGCATCGGGCTGATCTCCGTATAGTTATTGTTGGAGGTGACCGATCGCCGCTTAGCCGCGGCGCTGTTGAGGCCACTCTGGCCAGAGCCATATTCTGCGGAGAACCAGCCAAGCCTGACGCGGCGCGTCCCGGTTTGGGACTGCGACAACTCACCCTTGACAAACGCGTCGGTCTAGGCGCAATCCGCCTAGACCGACGGGATGACCGCTGGCGCCGGCGTCGAAGCCCTACTAGCAGGAAGCTGCCGCAGCTCCTGTACAACCTCTGGTGCGCGCCACGCGCACATCGGGACATAGACCAGGATTCCGACCAGGATCACGATCGCCAGCCTTGCGACCGGAGCACAGTGAAGGGTGAGGAGCAACTCCCGCGCAGCTACTGCCGCGACCGTCGACGCAACCGCGGCTTGGACGACTCCTGACAGCGCCCTCGCCCACGACCACGGCTTTGCGCCGATCGCTCCGGCCGTCAGGCTCATATAGACCGGCTGAATAAGTGCCGTGACGGCGGCGAAACATCCGGCCACGCCTACGATTCCCCAATGCAGGCCGACGACGAAGGACGCGAGGCAGAGCGCGAATTGAACGCACGAATAGCGGAACAGAAGCTGCGTGTGGTTCGTCGCCTGCAGGACGACGGCGCTGATGTTCTGGATTCCATAAATGAATGCAACGCCTGCGAGGATCTGGATGACCGGCGTTGCAGGCTGCCAACGATGTCCGAACACGACTGGAACCATGTCCGGCGCCACGACGATGAGCCCCAGCGTCGCGGGTAGGGCAACGGCGGCCGACAGGCGGAGGAGCCGCAACCACACGGACGCCACGCGCCTAAGATCGTTCTGTACGCGACAGATCACCGGGTAGAAGACTGCGGTCAGCGGTGCGCAGATCCGCCCGACGGGAGCAAAGATCAGGTTGTATCCGAGCGCATACAGACCGAGCGAATACGCCCCGAGGAAACGGCCGATCAGAAGGTTGTCCGTGTTTCCGGTGAGCTGCACCATCACCATCGTGCCCGATACGTTGCCGCCAAAGCCTCGGAGTTCACGCAGAGACTCTCTTGAGAACATCAATCTCGGGCGCCATGGCGATAGTCGCCAGAGCAAGATCAGCGCGACGACCGAGAACGTGAGCTGCTGAGCCACCAGCGCCCAAGCGCCGCCGCCCGCCAACGCGATGATGACGGCCGCGACGGCACCGGCAATCATGCCACCAATCGATCGCAACTCCAGGGACTTGAAGTCCATATCGCGGATTAGGAGCTGCGTCTGAACGGAGGCAAGCGACGCAAAAAGGACATCGAAGGACATCGCCACGAATAGCGGCTGGACCTCAGGCTGACGGTAGAAGTCAGCTACGAGCCCGGACCCAGCGCAGAAGGTGATGCACACGAGCAATCCGACCCCTGCGTTCACCCAGAAGACAGTTGACCTGTCCCGTTCAGTGACGTCGTGGCGCTGGATGAGTGCCGACGCCAGTCCGGTGCCGCTGAGGACAGGCTCGAAGGCCACAACCAGCAGGACCATCCCGGCGATGCCGTACTGGTGCGGGGTTAGTAACCGCGCTAACACAATCCCAACGAGGATCCTCGAAACCTCGAAGGTGCCGCGCGTGGCTGACTGCCAAGCTAGACCGCGGAGCACCGGACCACGGAACGAGCCGGACGCGGGAGCAGGCTTATGTCCAGCCGCAGCATCCTCCGGGCCGCTGGCGACCGCCGTCATAGCCGCCCACCGGGTCGCCGTAACTCGCGCGCCGCAGCACGTGCGTGGACGCCGGTGCGCCATGGCGTCCACGACCGTCGCCGATGTGGGCTTTCTCGCAGTCGAAAGATCATCCAAGCGGATTTCACGTAGCAGCTCCGGACCTCAACGGGTCGTTACCAGGAGCAACGGTGAATGCTCGGTTGGAACTTGCGACCGTCAGCGCGGACCGGGAATCAGTTCGGGCGGCAGGGCGACAAGGGCTCGCGTAACCGCTGCTGCTGGTTCATGAGGCGATCAGCGATCGTGGCAAGCAGCGGTCTGCGACCATGGACCCAGAGCGCCGGCACGCGACTCGGCCGAGTAGCTGCCAGGACACGCGTCGCAGCACGTTCAAGCGCTGCGATCCCCGTGTTGGCGAGTGGGCTTCGGACATCGTTCGAGGGGCCTCAGGGAGCCGGACTCGCCCGCGTGCGGACGACCCGCAGCGCGTAGATCAGCCCCGAGCCGAGGCATAGCGCGACCGTGATCAGCAGCCAGTTGCGTAGATAGTCGGTGAGGTGGTGGCCGCTCAAGGTGGAATACCACCTGTCGGCCCGGCCCGAGATCAGCGGGAAGTAGATGATCAGGAGGAGTCCCGAGATCATCACAGGCACGCGGACGTGATTGATCACCGGTATGCCGGTCGCGTGCGGAAGGGAGACCCGGGCGATGGCCCGTCGGAAGAGGCGGTCAAGGCCGGTGTACGCGGGCACGAAGATCAGGTCGTGCGCGACCACGAACGCGAGGAGCCAGATGAGCAGCGCGCTCACGCCGCCACCGCTGAAGATCCGGTCGAACGCGAACGCGGCGACGGCGAAAGCAACGAGGTGCCCAGCAAGGTGCTGCGGACCTGCGCCGTAGAGGCGCCGGAACCCGACTCTCGCTCGCTTCCTCATGTGACCTCGAATCTGAGCTCGCGCACCCATTTCGTATCGAGCTCGCCGGGTACGTTGGGCACGATCACCCGTGCTGGATAGCCGTGGTCGGCCGAGATATCGACACCGTTGACCCGCAAGGCCAGGAGCGCCCGGTCATCACTGAACTGCGCATGCGTGAGGCTCGCCTGCGCAAGATCGAGTCCGAGCGCGTGAAGGATCGCTCCCTCGGGCGCAGCGACCAATCGGGCCAGGTCGGCGAGTCGGGGGCCGGCCCATCGCTGAGTCGTCGACCAGCCGTCCGTGCAGGTGATCGTAAGGGTGCGTGTGGCCTGCTCCATTGCGAGGAGCTGGTCGCGGCTGAAGGACAGGGTTCGCGCGCCGACCACGGTCAGGCGCCAATCAGCGCCAGTCATCGCCGAGGTGATCTGTGCCGCCGCCGCCGTGTGTGTGACCGGAAAGTCGTTGGGACCGGTTCCGAACACGCGTCCTCGTGGCGCCAACAGCGCCAACCTGCGAAACGACCCACCGATCGATTCGCCAGCTTGCACCGCGAAGATGCTCAGAGAGGCACCGCCGACCATGGCCAGCATGCCGCGACGACTGATCGTGGGAGGGGCCGGGTCGACGGGGACGAGCCCTCTACGATCCCGCGGTTCGGGCGTGGTCTGGGCCAAACCCTGCAATAGCGGCCTCAGGACCCCTCGCTCGCGATACGCCTGCCGCACCGCTGGGAGCTTGATACAGGCATGCAGCACAAACAACGCTACGAACACCCACGCGCCGTAGTAGTGGACGGTGTAGAAGTTGATCCCCGGGAGATCGGAGGCGTCGATCTCGAGGATGCCGGTCGCGAACTCCAGGAGCACGGTCGCTACCAGCATCAGGATCGAGATGCGCTCGACTGCGCCAGCCAAGCTGGTGACCACGGGCCGTTGGAACAGCCTCGGCATCACAGACCACAGCTTTGCCAGGATCAGCGGCATGGCCATCAATCCGAGCGTCACGTGGGTCCCCTCGGTCACCGCATAGCTCCACGACGGCCACGACGCTGGGAACTGAAAGAGCACGGGGAGATTGCCGGTCGGTCCAAACGCGGCGTTCCCCGCAAGCCCCGGGTCGGAAGCCCAGTGATCGATGAAGCCGGTAAGCGCGATGATCGTGACCACCGGGACGAGCAACGTGCCGAGGAACGAAGTAAGCCACGGTCCACGGATCGGACTGCGCCAGAACTGCGGGCCGAACGGGCTAGGCGCCGGCCGCCGGTCGGAAGGCGCTGGCGCGCTGATCACGCCTTCCTCGCGAGACTCGCTCACCGAGATGTCAAACTCATAACACCACCGCTGTACCTGTTCATCACCGACACCGTCCCGAATCTCGAAGAAGTTCCTCCGAGAGTGGCCCCGGCCGAAACCACGGTCCCCACCGGACGCCCATCGCCTCGCAGCGCGATCGCAACGTCGCCGACCTAACCACTCAACGGCGGCCGCAAGTGGCTTCTTCCGGCTAGGGCCGGGTCTTTGAACTTTTCGTCGCCGTCCGGGATCGATGATGGACTCGCCGTGAATGATCCGCCGGCACGCCGGGCGCTGTTTCCGTTGACGCCGGGGCGCTCCTTGCCTCGACTCACGAGGCTCCGACATCAGCCTGCGAAGACGAGCGCCGCCGCGAGCATGCAAAAGCCACGCGCAGGCCTCGTTCGTTCTTAAGCAGTTGGCATGACACAGACGACTGTCACCGGACGGCTACTGGAAGCGGACGTCGTCGACGCGACGATCGTGCGCGAACCCCCGCCTGCAGAGGGTCGGCTGCGGGCTGGCCCCCTGCTCTCGGTAAGCCTCGATCCCAGCCCACCGGATTCAATGGTGGCGAACGAGTCGGCCATCCGACGGGCGCTCGGCATCGCCGATGTGACGGCGATGGCGGCGGCGCTGGTGCTTTGCCTCGGTCACTTCGGCATCACCGGCGGTGCGCTCGTCGCGCTCGTTTCAGTGCCGCTGGTCATCCTCGTATTCAAGGTCGCGGGTCTCTACAACCGCGACGAACTGCGCCTAAGCCACTCGACCCTCGACGAAATACCACTGCTGCTGCAGCTGACGGGTCTGTTCACGCTTGCGGTCGCAATTCTCCTTCCGATCTTCTCTCGTGGTCTGGGCGGAGCTCAAATTGCCGAACTATGGCTGTGCTCGTGGGCTGCTGTCGTGACCGGACGTGTCCTGGCGAGGTCGGTGACGCGGCGCAGCCTTCCCCCTGAGCGTTGCTTGATCGTCGGCGACCCTGACGAGGCCGACCGCCTCCGCGAGAGAATCGCCGCGAGTCGAACGCGTGCCCGCGTGGTTCATTGCTTCTCGGGCGAGGAACTGGGGCGGCTGGGAGGCCCCCACGTCATCGGTCGCCTCGTCCACGACATGGAGGTGCACCGGCTCATCATCGCTCCCGTCGCCGAGGGAAGCGACCTAGTCGAGGAGCTGATCCGCGCTGCGAAAGCCGTCGGAGTCAGGGTCAGCGTGCTCCCGGGGATCGTCGAGGCCGTCGGGTCCGGCGTCGCGTTCGACGAGGTCGATGGGATCACGATGCTTGGAGTGCCTCACTTCGGCCTCGCGCGCTCATCCCGCCTGCTCAAGCGGGGGTTCGACTTAGTTCTGACGACCGTCGGGCTTGTCGTGCTCAGTCCGTTGCTCGCAGCGATCGCGCTGGCAATTCGGCTTGACTCCAAGGGTCCGGTCCTGTTTCGCCAGATCCGCGTCGGCCATAAGGGTCGGCACTTCGCGGTGCTCAAGTTCCGCTCGATGGTCGCACGACGCCGACGCGCGGAAAGAAGAGCTGCGGTCGCTTAACGTCGCCGGCGCCGGATTGTTCAAGGTGAAGGATGACCCGCGCGTCACGCGCGTGGGCCGCTTCCTGCGGAGCACCTCACTGGACGAGCTTCCCCAGCTCTTCAACGTGCTTCGTGGGGACATGAGCTTGGTCGGCCCGCGGCCACTCGTGACCGATGAAGACGCTCAGGTGCTCGGTTTGGACCGAAGCCGCCTCCGACTCTACCCGGGGATGACCGGTCCGTGGCAGTTGGGCTCTCGCGTTCCCCTACACGAGATGGTCGATATCGACTATCTGTACGCGAGTCACTGGACGATGTGGCTTGATGTGAAGCTCCTGCTTCACACGGTTCGGCACGTCGTGCGTCGCCGGAACCTCTAACTCGACGCGCCGGGCGGTGTCCATCGCCCGATCGAGTTCCTGGGCGAGGAGGCCGACCGTCGGCTCCAGCAGAGCGGTGCCGAAGTAGCAGGGGAGTTCAACGACTTCCAGATCAGCGACGAGACTGCCCCACCCTAGGTCTCGCGTGGGCTCGATCCCCCAGGGAGTCTTGCGCCGCGGAACAGCACGACTCGGCCCGCGTAGGGAACCGGCAGATACGCATCGAGTGCCTCTCGGAATCCCGTGCCGTCTGAGGAGCTCAGTCGACGGCATGCCACGACGACCGGAAATCGTCGTCGCAAACCGGTGTAGCACGCGAGCGAGCCTGACCGTCACGTAGTCCCACCCGGCGCGTCCGCCGAGCCTGACCGACGGTGCGTAGGTGAAAGCCGACCATCCGCACCGTATCGACCAGCCGATACGCTGGCTTCGGAGCGAACCAACGTCGTTGTGGGCCCGCCCGGACCGAAGCTGTCCACAAGCGCCAGCATGCTCACGTCCTCGCCCAGCGCACGCAGCTGCTGCGCCATCTCGTACGCAAGCTCAGCGCCGTCGCACTCGCCCAGCAGCAAATAAGGGCCACGTCGGCTGAAACTCACGAACCTCGCGGATGTAGTGCCTAGCCATGTCCTCAAACCGGCATTGCGCTTGGCTCGATAGACTCATCCGACAGCACGCCCTGCAGGCCGTAGAGCGGTCGGTCCTCATCGAGGTGCTGGGCAAGGTTGCGGTAGAGCCTGAGATGTCCTGTCTGAGCATGAAGACAGAAGATCGGAGGTTTGGAGCCCGCGGCGCGAATCTCCACAAGAGATTTAGCGCCGACCCCAGCGGTCGACGTGCCGGCTATCGGCTGGCGGCATATCTGGCAGTTCCGCGAGCTTGGAAACCATCACCACGACTCAGCCGGACCGCAGGTGGGTTAGAAACCCCGCTTGAAGGCGAGATACGGAATCAGCCCGCACTCGACCAGCCCCGGCAGCGGGTCACCCTTGCTGAACACGGCTTCGACGTCCGAGCTTGCTATGGAGCGACCGTATGATCGCCAGTCCAGCCGTCGATGCGCGAGCTCCACGACCGCGGTCGGAATGTCGGTAGCCAACCGAATCCAGCGGACACCCGGAGTGGCGCTGCACGGCTCGACCCGCTCGCCGATCTGATCGGCGTACAGCAGGTACGGAAAATCTACGCCCGCTCTCGCTCCGATCGTGTGGTAGCCCCACGTCCTGGCGTTGACGTCCAGTAGCTTGTATTGACCGTCGCGCGGATCGAGCTTGAACTCGAGCTCGACGAGGCCGTAATAGTCGATTGAGCGCAGAAACCGCTCGGCGAGGGTCTCCAGCGACGGCATCTCGACGGTCTGCACGAATGTGCTCGCACGTCCGAACTCGGGGGGATGCTGCCGGCGACGCTGCACGACCATCTTCGCGATCGCCTGCTGATCTTTGAAGAATGCACAGTAGGCGAACTGCTGCTGCCCATCGCCGGGGATGAGCTCCTGGATCATCACCTCGCCATGCTCAACGATCCCCGCGGCCCGCTCAAAGAGGGTGCGAAGCTGAGCCCTGGTCTCCGCCTTCCAAGCCTTGCTCTTGGTCGCGTAGAGGAAGTGTTCCTTGATCGCGGGCTTGATCGCGAAGGGAGGCTCGGCATCGATAGCGTCCAGCTCAGTCGCATCCGTGGGATACCAGGTCCGCGGCACGGGGATCCCAAGTTCACCGGCGAGGGTGTAGGTCTCGCGCTTGTCCCATGCCCTGCGGACCGTCTCCCAGTCCGGAGTCGGCACGCGGAAGCGCAGGGCCAGCTCAGACCGATGACGGGAGAACGCGGCGACCGTGTCGTCGCGGGTCGCGTAGAGAACCCAGCCGTCCAAGCCGAGTCGTTCACCGACATCGAGCACGCTCGCCACCGTTTGCCGTTCGTCGCGAAGGTCCTCGCAAGCGACGGCGTGCGTCGCGTACCTTGAGAATCGTGCGATCGATCGCTCGTCGTCGATGACGCAAGTTGGCACGCCGCGGCGCCCGAGGCTGCGGACGATGCCGAGTCCTTGGTAATCGCCGCCGATGATGACCGCGCCCGGGCGTCTCGTACCCGGGCGCGGGACGTACTGAGATCGACTCGGCGTCGCAGAGATCGGTCTCTCAGCTAACACGGAGTCCGGTCTTGAGACGGGTCGTCAGCTGCGCGGATGCATACCAGGAGCCGGACACAAACCGCATGATCGGTCCGAAGCTCCATGCTGCCGGCGCGCCGAGAAAGTGCAGCCCCGGGACTGACGATTCCAGCCCCTTGCCGAGTACGGGGTATCCATTCACCTGCGTGACTGCGTTTACGAGATCGGACGCCAGGAAACCGTAATTCGCGATGTCGACCCGGTAGCCGGTGCCAAGGATGACGTGGTCAGCCAGCCGTTCTGAACCGTCGTCAAGCGTCGCGTGCACGCCATCTGCACTCGCTTGCGCCCGGACGACGGCTCGGCCGGTGGTGAGCGGCACCTGATCCAAGCGATCGACCAGCCACCTTGCTCCGGCCGGCCTGATCGCCCGGTGGGCGATCTTGGTCTGCATACCGCGCGGCAGGTGCCGGAAGATGGCTGGGGCGGCCACCAGGCGGCTGAGTCCGGCCGGCCCCACGTCAGTCTGTGCATAAAACAGCGGCTTCAGACGACCAAGCCGGCGCTGAACTGTGCCGCCATGCAGCCAGATCAGCGGTTCCTCAAGCGCGATCACCTCGACTTCGGCGCCAGCCTCGTGCAGCAGCGCCGCTGATTCAAGCGCACTCTGCCCTCCCCCGAGCACCAGCACTCGCCGTCCGCCGAAGCGCCTCAGATCACGATGCTCCGAAGCATGCGTCACGAGCTCCGTCGGGAAGTCGTCAAAGATCACTGGGCGGTTCGCGAATTCCTCGATCCCTGCCGCGACGACCACCCGGCCAGCGCGTACCGTCTCGCCATCGTCGAGCAGCACTCGGAAGCCCCCGGGCCCCGGCTTGACGTTCGTGACGCGCCGAGTGTCGACGTCCGGCACGGCCATCTGCTGGAACCAGCGGCCGTACTCGACGAACGCCTCAAGCGGCACCGGCTTACCGAACTCGCCTCCCGACGCCACCTTGTAGCTGTCGAGCGTGAGGTCCCCAGTCGGAAAGCCGATGTGGCACGCGTCCCAAGCAGAGCGAAGCAGCATCCCCTTCGGCATCCCAGCCCAGAACGACATCGGCTCGCCGAAGACCATGACGTTGACGTCGCCGAGCGCGCGCAGCCGTGCCGCCGCGGCCAACCCATACGGACCGGCCCCGACGATTGCCACATCGCACGAACGCACGGCGGTGTCGGCGGTTACCAGATCATTGTTTGCAGCTACAGATGTGCTCATGTGCCCCACGGTTGCTTTAGAGATGACATCGAAACCTCCCGTATTACGACAGCGATTTCACTAACGACGATTGCATGGAGTCAGCGTCACTCTGCACACCGTCCCCAAGCGCTTGCAGCCACTCCTCACCGTCATACCCAAACTCGACCCGCGCGTCCCGCTCCCCAGGGCCTACCACCCTCCACTCTGAGCCCGCCCGCTCCAAGCTCGAGGAGGCACGGCGGCGCCACCAGTCACTCACCTCGCGCGGCAATGCCTTCCACGCGCTTGCGTCCTTTGCAAACCGCTCCAAGAAGCGACGATACGCCTGGAAGATCACGTCGTCGGTGAGATAGTCAGGATGTGTGACGAGCAGGGCCATCCCACCCCGTGATCGGAGGAACTCTGCCTTCTCGACCCAAGGCTGCTCGTCACGATGACGAAGGATTACGAACATCGTGTGGTCCTGAGCCACCGTGAGAGGCAGCTCGACCATGCCATCGATGAAGAAAGGCAGCCAGCTGCAGCACCCGCCAGCCTGTGGCTCGAACGGATCGGCGTCGGGATAGGAGGAGTCATAGTCAAAGCCGAGCGCCGGCATCAGCTCCCAGCCACGATGAGTCGCCGGCGAACGGAAACCGACAGCCTCCCAGCGCTCGGCAGCTTCGCGCATCGCCGGAAGACGCTGACGGAGCGTGGTCAGCGACTCAAGATCTCGCCCGTCGTGGTACAGCCCATGCACCCCGACTTCAAACCCGTCCGAGACGAGGCGGCGAACCCTGTCAAGACTCACCTCGTAGTCGCGATGTGGGACGAAGTTCCACGACGATCGCAGTCCGAGCGAACGCTCGAGCTCGAGGACCGGGTCCAACGCCCGGAGCCCAACGGCCGTCTCGACGTCATGGCTGAGGACGAGCGCCCACGTGTTGCCGTTTGGCCAACTCGCGATCCTCGGAACCGGTTCCGGGGAGATCCACTGCAGCAGCGAGAACACGAAGTCGAGGAAGTCGTGAAGCCCTGTCTCGACGGGCCATCTCGGAAAGGGAGTCCGTGCCTGAAAAGGCGCGTAGCGGCGCCGCAGCCAAATCTGCACAGCCTTCGGCATCAACCCACGCACCCTGTAATAGCCGCGCATCGCCAGTGACTTCCAGCGTCGCGCGCCTGGCCGCGCCAAGATCTCGCGGTAGCTTTCGCTTAGGAGATTGAGCTGCACCTCGTCTGGGTCGAACGGCAGAAACACGCTGCCGTCGTCACCCCGCCAGACCGACCCCAGCCGCTCACCGCTGACGGAGCGCACCGCGCCTACGGGGCTCCACTTCCCACCGTGCTTGGCGAGGATCGATTCGGCGGCCTGATCCGGGACGACGCTCGCGAAAATCGGAATCCGATCCTGACCGAGCCAGCCCGCCTGCAGGAGGCCCCGAAAGAACGGACGAACTGGGCCACAGCAGCGCACGGCCTCCGTCCGGCGAAGACAGACGCTCGAGGCCCGAATCCCCTCCGGCTCCCGCAACAGAGTACGGCGTGCGAAACAACTCGAGCGCCATCAATTGGCGCGTCGAGCGCAACAGCACCTCCGGTACCGAAGCGGTCGAACCACTTCGGTGCTGTCTGCGTAGGCGGGGGCCTAGCCGAAGGTCAAGGGACGTTTCCACGCCCAAAGAACGGGATTGCGACCGCGGTCTTTGCAAGCGACCTCGATTTATGCATTCTTAGTGCCATGGCCACGATCACCGCGCTCGGAGCACGCCGGTCCCGACGAGAATGCTCGCAGGGTCCTGGAGGCGACGCCTCCGCCGTCGTCGGGTACGACCTGGTTGCCGAGACCGACGATCACACGCGAGAGCTCATCGCCCGGCACCCCCGATCCAGACGTGGTCGCCTGATCCCACGCGCGCTCGTCCTCGCGGACGTGTTCGGGTTGTGTCTCGCTTACGTGGCGACCACGCTCTGGCTTGGAGGCGGCGCGACGCCCGAGTTGAAGCTGTTCGCCGTGTTTGTCCCTTGCTGGATCCTCGTTGCCAGCCTTCATGGTCTCTACCACCGCGACGAGGAGCGGGCAGATCACTGCACGACGGACGACATCGTCGGCGTGCTCCACGTCGTCACGATCGCTTCGTGGCTCGTGCTCGTCGCCTCACGTCTGAATGGCTTCGCCGGCCCAGGCGTTGCCGGCCTCCTGGTGTTCTCAACCCTTGCCCTGTGCCTCGTTCCTCTTGCTCGCACCGTCGCGCGGCGAGCCTGCAGACGAGCCGGAGCATACGAACAGAACACAGTGATCGTCGGCGCCGGGGATATCGGCCAGCTGATCTGCCGCAAGCTCGTCAAGCATCCGGAGTACGGCGCCAACGTTGTCGGCTTTGTCGACCCGGCACCGAAGGTGCGGCGTGCGGACCTCCCAGAGCATCTCTCGATTCTCGGCGGCCCCGATCGCCTTCCTGAGATCGTCGAGCGTCTCCAGGTCGAGCGCGTGATCGTCGCGTTCCCTCACGAATCGACATCGGAGCTGCTTGCGGTGCTTGGGCCAGCTCCGATCGCTCGGCGTCCAGATTGACCTGGTGCCCTGGTTGTTCGAACTGGTCGGGCCACGAGTGTCAGTCCACGCCGTCGAAGGCCTACCGCTGATCGGCCTCCCTCCGCAACGTCCATCGGTCAGCGCTCGCGTCGTCAAGCGGGCGATTGATGTCGTGGCAGCGGTAATCGGCTTGATCGTCCTGTCGCCGCTGATGACCTACATCGCGTTGCGGATCCGCACCGAGTCAGCTGGGCCGGTGCTGTTCCGCCAGATTCGCCTCGGCACCGACATGAAGGAATTCACGATGCTCAAGTTTCGCGCGATGAAGGTCGAGACGGACGACGTCGCGCACCGCGAGTACATCCGCCGGAGCATGTCGATCGGTGCAGCGCCCGAGGAGAACGGACTCTACAAGCTCGACCGATCAGACTCCCTGACCTCGGTGGGACGCTGGCTGCGGAAGACCAGCCTCGACGAGCTTCCGCAGCTCCTCAACGTGCTCAAGGGCGAGATGTCGCTGGTCGGGCCGCGGCCGTGCATTCCGTACGAAGCGGAGAACTTCGAGCCTCACCATCTCGAGCGCTTCACGATGCCGCAGGGCTTGACCGGTCTCTGGCAAGTGACGGCACGCGCCAACTCCACGTACCGAGAGGCGCTCGACCTGGATGTTGCGTACGTCCGAGACTGGTCGCTCGGGCTCGACCTGCAGCTTCTCTTGCGCACGCCATTGCAGATGCTGCGCCAGCGGGGTGCAACCGTCTGAGATGGACGCGCTTCAAGGGGATGTCGAATTTGTTGTTCATGGTTGTGGTTGTGGTTGCTGGGGTCGGGCGACCGTCGCGGCGGCAACGACGACTGTCACTCTGAGATGCGCGGGTCGGGACCGCAGGACAGTGTCCGGTCGTGAGCTGCCTCGCACTAGGGTCGCGAGCGGGATCGCATAGACGGTTCGAGGGTCCTCCGGGAGGTCGCGGCGGTCGCCGGACCCCAGCAGGTTGAGAAGGTTCGGCTACTGCGACTTCCCGTCCCGGTAGATCCGGCCGTGGCGCAACAGCTGCTTGCTGACCCGATGCCGGGCAGCGGTCCTCGCGCAGCGAAGATCGTCGCGGCAGCGCATCAAGTCACGGAGCCCCTCGGTCTCCGGTGTCGGCGGCTGACACGTAGCGACAGCTGCCCGCCGCGATACAAGCGCACGAGCTTCTTCGCGTCACGCCGGTCGGTCTTGACCCGATCCCCCGCGCGGACCGGGATCAACGACGGCGCGACCACATCGCACGCGACCCCAGCTCGTCAGCACCCGCAGCAAGTCGAACCCGCCCGGCCCGGCCTCGTAACAGACCGCCAGCCCTCACGGCCGCCCAGCCGCTCGATGAACCGCCGGACAGCCGCCCTGTCGTCTCGATCGCTCCACCTCCGGCTGCCCACCGACAGGCGCAGCGTCGCCGCGACGATCGAGAGCTTGTGCACATCAAGACTACCCACAGCGCACATCAGCAGGCGCCTCGAGATAACGTCAGGCATGGCTGGTCCTCCGGTTGTATGCGGCTCTGCCCAAGTGGCCCTACACCGCTGAAGCTAACCCGCGAACCTCAACACGCGAGGGCCAGCCTCCTCGCGTCCATACTGACTAGGGCCGCGCTCGTGGGAGAAACGTGGGCGCCAGTCCGCGCTCGCTGCCGCGACTGTTGGCCGAACCTCCGACGTTCAGCAGATTGAACGGGGGCGTGCCCGGCCGACCTATTTGCGTGCCCCTCGGTCGACCCTATTCTCGTGGGGCCGCGCCGGCACCGTTGCGGCTAACGACGAGTCACGTTCAAGGAGGGCAATCTCGGCATGGGGGCCAAGCAGAGGGGAGCGTCTACGCTCGAACACTGCGCATCTCGCCCACACGAGGCGAACTCCGCGCGGCGGCTTGTCATCATCGCTGATGACTCGCTGACCATCGCGGCGTTACAGATCGGCTTCCGCCAGAGTGTCGAGTTCGAGCTCGTCGGGCACGCCGACCCTCGCAGGACGTCGGCGCTCGCGATCCTCCGTGCGGAGCCCGATGTGATCCTTCTCGATGACCTGGGGCAATCCGAGCAGGCGATTGAGCTCTTGCGAGAAGTCCGCGACCAGGACGACGAGATCGTCGTGCTGATATTGAGCGTCAGGCTTGATCCCGAATGGCTCGATCAGCTCTTCGATGCTGGGGCCTCGGGAGTGATCTCCAAGGCCACCCCGCCACAAGCGCTCGTGACACTCGTGCGTGAAACGCTCAACGGTCACATCGTCCACCGGCCACCGACGGCCTTGCCGGTCTCGGAAAGGCCGGATGCGGCCGGTGCGAGTGCCGACCTCCCGCTTACGGGACGGGAGGCCGAGATCCTTCAGCTCGTGGCGTCCGGTTCGACCAACGGCGAGATCGCGCGGCGGCTATGGGTCACCGAGGCGACCGTCAAGTTCCATCTGAGGAACATCTACCGCAAGCTCGACGTGGCGAATCGCACCGAGGCCAGCCATTTTGCTCACGTCAGGGGGCTCGTGATGGCGGCCCCCACGCTTGATCTCGCCACGCAAGACCAGCTCTCGGTCGTCTCATAGAGCACGCCCGACGAGGGGCCCGCTCCCCAAAGTCGGAGCTCGCTGGCGTCACAAAGTCGCAACCGCTGGATTGAATGGTGCGAGCACAGGGTCGCCGCCAGCGTTGGTCTTGCATGGATGCACACGGTGTCGTCGTCGTTGAGGATCGCGGAGGGCAGCCGGGCGGCCCCCGCGCGGCTGCGATCGCGGCCTTACAACCTGTCGCGAACCAACCGATCGCTCATCACGTTCTCGACGCGCTCGAGGCTGCTGGCATAGTCGAGATCGTCGTGGCCTGCTCGGTTGAGCTTGGCGACGAAGTTCGGCAGTGCCTGGCTCAATGCGAGCCGAGCAGGCATGCGAAGATCCGATACGTCGAGCAGCCGGCTCCGCTCGACCTTGCGGCGGGTTTGAGCCTCGCCGCTCCGATTATCGGCCGGCGCCCTGCATCGCTCATCTGGCCAACGGCCTCCTCGAGGAGCCGCTCGCGCCGTTCCTCGATCAGCTGGCGCCCGATTCGCCGGACGCCGTCTTGATCGTCCATCAAGGGCCCAGTCCCGACGGACACCTGAGCGAGTCCACGCAGGCGTTGTTGCACATCGCGGAGTTCGAACCCGAGCGAGCCGCGCTGGGGCTGGCCGGCGTCTCGTTATTCGGTCCGGGAGCATTGGCTCAAGTGGCGAGCGCCGACCGCGCCGCTGGCGGCGGGCTCGACTGGACCGCCGTCGGAGATCGGATCGGCGCTGCCGGCGGGACCTTGAACGTGCGCCTCGCCAATGCCTGGCGTCTCTATGCCGGCAGTCCGTTCGAGCTCCTGGAGTTGAACCGCATCGCACTCGACCGGCTCGAAAGCGATCAGCGGCGCCACCGCAATGACGACAATCGGATCGAAGGTCGGGTCCGGATCCATCCCAGCGCAAGGATCCGGTCGAGCGTGATCGTCGGCCCTGCCGTGATCGGGGCCGAAGCGCGCATCGCCGACGCGTACATCGGACCGTACACGTCCGTTGGCGCCTACGCGCGCGTCGAAGGATCCGAGATCGAGGGCTCGATCGTCGCCGCAGGCGCGACCGTCATGCACATCGGCTCCCGGCTGGCAGGCAGCGTGATCGGTCAGAACGCCCGAGTATTCCGCGACTTCTCGATGCCGCGAGCGATCCGGCTCCGCGTCGCAGCTGGGGCCGAAGTCGCGCTCTGCTGAGCGTCCACCGTTCCGCTCGTCTGCGGTCGGTCGTCCGTGGGGATCTGAAAAAAGCGACCGTGCACCCTCTTCTGAAGCCTGTGCTCGGGGCGCGGCCTCCATCCGTGACTCCGATTCAGCGCTCCCGCTGCGCCTGAAGGTGACCGCTTAAGGCTGCTTCCTTCCGGACCTGACCTGGTTCACGGGTCTTCATCGCATCGGGACTGGACCATCACCGCCACGGAGGGGGCGCTGACCACGAGCCTCGAGCCCCTCGAGAGGGAATTCAGCCCCGCTAGAGCGGATTGACGGGTTACAGGGCACCGCTAGCACCCCACCTAGCACGGTCGCCAGTGATGGTAGCCGCTCGGGGGGAGGTCCGCTACTCCGACACCTCCCCGCTAACAGTCCCACTAAGTGGCCTGGGAGCCGGTCAGATCGCTCAGAGGTGTCCGACGATCGCGATAAGACGCTCGGGAGGTTCAGACGCTAGGGTTCCGGACTCATGCGGATCGGAGTGATCGGCCTGGGATACGTGGGCCTCCCGCTGGTGGTTGCCTTCGCCGAAGCCGGTGAAGACGTGCTCGCCGTCGATATCGACGAACGGAAGGTCGCCGCGATCCTCGCAGGCGAGTCATACATCGAGGACATTTCGTCGGAGCGCTTGCTTGCGGCGCTCCCTCGGATCCGCGCCGACACCCATTACGCACGCCTGGCTCGCACCGATGCGGTCCTGATCTGCGTCCCGACGCCACTGAACGGCAATCGCGAGCCTGACCTACGCCTGCTCGACGCTGCGTCGCTGGCGCTGGCTCACGTCGTGCAGGAGGGCCAACTGGTCGTGCTCGAGTCGACCACGTACCCCGGCACGACGCGAGAGAAGCTGGTGCCGACGCTCGAACGAGTCTCCGGGCTGAAGGTCGGAGAGAACCTCAACGTCGCCTTCTCGCCCGAGCGGGTCGATCCCGGGCGTACCGACTACACGCTCGCGTAACACCCCGAAGGTGATCGGCGGGATCACCGAGCGGTGCACGGAGCGGGCCGCAGAACTCTACGGCCGCGTCTGCGAGCAGATCGTGCGCGTCTCGACGCCCGAGGCGGCCGAGCTGACGAAACTGCTCGAGAACATCTTTCGCTCGGTCAACATCGCGCTGGTCAACGAGCTCGCGATCCTCGCTGATCGAATGGGGATCGACATCTGGGAGGTCGTTGACGCCGCGACGACCAAGCCGTATGGCTTCATGCGCTTCGAGCCCGGTCCGGGCATGGGCGGGCACTGCCTGCCGGTCGACCCCTTCTACCTGACCTGGCGCGCACGCGAGTTCGACATGTCGACCGAGTTCATCGAGCTCGCCGGCAAGATCAACCAGCAGATGCCCCACCACTGTGTCGCGCGGATCGAGCTTGCGCTCAACGACAGTCGCCAAACCGATCAACGGCTCGAAGATCGCCGTCCTCGGCGTCGCCTACAAGGGCGGGATCGGCGACATCCGTGAATCCCCCGCTCTGCGGATCATGCAACTGCTGGCCGGGCGCGGAGCCAAGCTCTCCTACCACGACGAGTTCGTGCCGGCGCTCTCCGATCTGGGACTTAGCAGCGTCGCTTTGGATGTCGCGGTCGCCGATGCCGACGCAGTCGTGCTCGTGACCGCTCACCCTGGCATCGATCATCTCCAGTTGGCGCGTGACGCAGCCCTGTTCGTCGATCTGCGTGGCGTCACCCGGGGGATCGACGCCCCCAACATCGTCCGGCTGTAGTCCACGCACTTAGGTTCAGACCGCCGTATCCGCCTGACCCACGCCGGTGGGCGCAGCGCCGGCGATCAGCCTTGCGATCAGACCGCCGACGATCGCGTACACCAGCGCGGCGAGGCCCCAGTTGACGGCCATCGACACCTTCGGTCGGCTGATCGAGAACATACCTCTGAACGGGCCGACCAGCGTGCGGCGACACTGTGGATGTCATGCACGATCGTGTTAGCCGGGTTCGCATTCAGCAGCGTCAGCACTATCGCGGCGACGATCAGCACCACGACCACAGACGTCACGAGCCGAACCAGTCGCGCGAGCGCGAACATCAACGAGCCCAGTGCGCTCACTCCACGCGAAGCTATCCCCGGCGAGGATGTTGCATTGGCAGCGGCGGGCTGTTGCGACGCCGGAGCGGCACCGCAGGCTCCTGCGATGCCGGAGCGGTATTTTGGTACGGCCTTCTGAGAGCAAGTGCCATCGATGCCCCCGTTCAAACAGTGTGTCGGCTGCCTGCGAACACGAGCACGGCCACCAGCGCGAGCAGAAACAGCAATGGGTGGATTGTGATCCCGCCGACGACGGCGATCACGAGCAGCAGAACTGCGAGAGCTAATAGCATTTGGATCTCCATGCCCCGTTTCGTTTCCGGCGTCCACGCCGCTACAACATGCCTACCCGCCGTGGTCGCAACCAAACCGCACGGGTCCCCGGACCGCTGTCCCGCTTACCCCGCTGCGCCGGTACCACCTAGAATCACCACCTGCCGGGCGCGTAGCTCAGTGGGAGAGCGCTCGCTTCACACGCGAGAGGTCGGTGGTTCGAAACCACCCGTGCCCATCACGGAAAACCCTGCAAATGTCGTTTTCGTAGTGCTGGTGATACGGCAGCCTCGCGGTGGCTGCGCCGTTCTTGTGCCACTAACGCGAAGTCCCGACAAATGTGCCTTGTCGTGCCGATGAACGGACGGCCTCGCGGTTGCCGCGTCGTCGGCTAGGCCTCCTGTTCTCACGCGAACCGCTGTTGGTGCGTAATGGCAACCCGTACTAACGTTCCCCGCGATGTCCACTCAACCCGTATTCGAACTTCTCGATGGACGGTACGTGGCGACGGAGCTAGTGCAGCGTTTCTGAAGTGTCTTGTCGTTTGACGGCCTTCTCGAGGATCTGGTCGGGGGTTTTGGTCCAGATGAATGGTTGTGCGCGTTCGTTATAGCCGTCGATGAAGTGTTCGATCGCGTCGATCAGCTCGGGGACGTCGTGATAGACGCCGCGGCGGACTTGTTGTTTGGTCAGGATCGAGAACCAGATCTCGACCATGTTCATCCAGGACGCGCTGGTCGGGGTGAAGTGGAAATGCACCCGTGGGTGACGCTCTAACCATCGGTCGACCTCCGGGGTCGAGTGGGTTGAGGAGTTGTCGAGCACGACGTGCAACGGCCGGCGCGGGTAGGTCTTCACGAGCTGGTTCAGAAACGCGAGGAACTCCTTGTGGGTGTGTCGGGGATAGCAGCTGCCCGTCACCTCACCAGTTGCGATTTCCAATGCCGCGTAGAGACTGGTCGTTCCGTTGCGCTTGTAGTCGTGGGTCATCCGGTGCGCTTTGCCCGGCTTGATCGGCAACGTCGGCTGGGTACGATCCAACGCCTGGATCTGGGTCTTTTCATCAACGCATAAGACCAGTGCGCCTTTGGGCGGGTCGAGATACAGGCCGACGACATCGATCACCTTCTCGATCAACTGCGGGTCCTTGGAGAACTTGAACGAGCGGACCTGATGGGGTTTGAGCTTGTGATCACGCCAGATTCGGTGGACCGTCGTCGGCGAGACCCCCGTCGCGGCCGCCAACCGGCGCACGCTCCAATGCGTCGTCCCGTCCGGTGGAGGCTCAAGCGTCATGGCGAGCACCCGCTGCACCTCGTCATCGTCGATCTGCCGTGGGCGCCCGGACCGTGGCGCGTCGACCAACCCGTCCAGCCCACGCTCACAGAAATTCCGTCGCCACAACCCGACCGTCGGCAGCGACACACCGACCTCCGCAGCGATCTGCGTGTTCGACGCGCCCTCCGAGGCGCGCAACACGATCCGCGCCCGCATCGCCTGCTGTTGGGGCGCCGACGGCGTGCGCAGCACCGTGCGCAACTCGCGCTCTTCCTCCTCAGACAGCTCGATCGCCGCAGCAACACGCGCCACCAAACAACCGTACCGCAACTGAGTTACTAATACAAGAGACTAACGGAACGCTGCACTAAAAACAAACGAGCAGAAACAGCAATGGATGGATTGTGATGCCGCCGACGACGGCGATCACGAGCAGCAGAACTGCGAGCGCTAAAAGCATTTGTATCTCCCTGCCCCGTTTCGGTTCCGGCGTCCACGCCGCTACAACAGGCCTACCCGTCGTGGTGGCACCCAAACCACACGGGTCGCCCGGACCGCAGTCCCGGTCACCGCGCTTCGCCGGTACCACCTAGAATCCACACCCGCCGGGCGCGTAGCTCAGTGGGAGAGCGCTCGCTTCACACGCGAGAGGTCGGTCGTTCGAAACCACCCGTGCCCATCACGGAAAACCCTGCAAATGTCGTTTTCGTAGTGCTGGTGATACGGCAGCCTCGCGGTGGCTGCGCCGTTCTTGTGCCACTAACGCGAAGTCCCGACAAATGTGCCTTGTCGTGCCGATGAACGGACGGCCTCGCGGTTGCCGCGTCGTCAGGCTAGGCCTCCTGTTCTCACGCGAACCGCTGTTGGTGCGTAATGGCAACCCGTACTAACGTTCCCCGCGATGTCCACTCAACCCGTATTCGAACTTCTCGATGGACGGTACGTGGCGACGGAGCTAGCGAGTGGGCCGTGGGACCGGAACGCCCAGCATGGCGGTGCCCCGGCGGCCCTCCTCGCGCGGGCATTCGAGCGCCTACCTGCTCCCAAAGGATTGATGCTGGCCCGCCTGACCTTCGAGTTTCTGCGCGCGGTGCCGATCGGACCTGTCGAGGTCCGGGTCGAAGTGACGCGCCCGGGGCGTCGCGTGCAACTACTGGATGGCTCGATGCTCGTCGACGGTGTCGAGGTCGTCCGCGCTCGCGCCCTGAGGATCCTTGCCGCCGACTCGGGCGGCGCGCACGTTGAGGAGGTCGCGCCGCCGCCTGGTCCCGGAGTGGGCCGGCCCGGGGAGCTTCCCCAATTACACCGCCCGAGGTTCGCTACGGACGCGATCGAGATCCGCTTCGTCGCGGGCGGGTTCGGCGGGGGGCCCGCCACTGCATGGTTTCGCCTCGTGTGTCCTTTGGTTGGGGGCGAGGAGCCCTCGGCGCTGCAGTGCCTCGTCGCGGCTGGCGACTTCGGCGCTGGCCTTAGTGGGACGCTTCTCCGGGACGATTACTTGTTCATCAATCCTGATCTGACGCTGTATGTCGAGCGGGAGCCGGCCGGGGAGTGGATCTGTCTCGAGTCGCAGACGCGAATCACCGCCGACGGCATTGGCGTCGCCGAGAGTGTGCTCTACGACGAGAGGAGCCGGGTGGGTCGCGCCACTCAGGCGCTGCTGATCGCCCCGCGCTGAGGCGGGTTGGGATAGTTGGTTCGGCAGACGTCCTGCCAGGAGGGCCGGGCGTTGTGAGCCGTCGCAAACGTGTATCTGCGGGCAACGTAGCCGACCGCCTCAGGGCGCTCGGCTGCTTGTGCATCCGCTGTGCGCAAGCCCCGAAGGGCTCGCCAGACAAGTGCGCCAGTTGGCGATTGTGCGTGAAGCCGTATCGGGAGGTGCGGGGGACGAAGCAGCGAATCGTCGACCGCAAAGGCAGATCGAGTAGCACCGTTGTATCGCTACCGTCCCGCGCTCATACGAACAGTCGTTTTCGAGGCCCGGCGAGGTCGCTTCGTCGCACGCACTGTACGGCTGCGCGAGACCATCGAGATCCCCTCCAGCCCATCGGAGAACATTTTGGCCGCCATAGAGATTGCCGAACCCGTCCGAGAGTTCCTTGCCGCCGACAGCCATCGGTTGTTGATCGACGGCGAGTGGGTGCCTGCCGACGACGGGCGAACATTCGACACCCCCGACCCGTCGACCGGCGAGCGCTTGGCCACGGTCAGCCATGCGTGCGCCAAGGACGTTGACCGCGCCGTTAATGCTGCGCGCCGTGCGTTCGCGGAGGGCTCGGATTGGCGCAAAATGAGCGCAGCCGACCGCGGCCGCCGGCTAGGGGCGCTCGCCGCGCTGATCGAAGCGCACGCTGACGAGCTCGCACAGCTCGAGTCGCTCGACAACGGCAAGCCAGTGACTTTCGCGCGCTCGGTCGACGTCGCCAAGACCGTCGCGCACCTCGACTACTTCGCGGGTTGGCCGACGAAGATCGAGGGTGCGGTCCTGCCGGTGTCGTCGCCGCATGTCCTTTGCTACACCCGGCGCGAGCCCGTCGGCGTCTGCGGTCAGATCATCCCGTGGAACTTCCCGCTGCTGATGGCGGTATGGAAGGTCGCACCCGCTTTGGCCGCCGGCTGCACCACTGTGCTCAAACCCGCCGAGCAGACGCCCCTGAGTGCGCTGAGACTTGGACAGCTCGCTCTGGATGCCGGCATCCCGGCGGGAGTGCTCAACGTCGTCACGGGCGACGGCGAGACGGGCGCAGCGCTCGTCGAGCACCCCGACGTCGACAAGGTCGCGTTCACCGGCTCGACCGCTGTGGGGCGCAAGATCGCCGCCAGCGCGGGTCACGCGCTGAAGCGCGTGACGCTCGAGCTCGGCGGCAAGTCACCGAACATCGTGATGCCCGACGCCGACGTCGAGCGAGCCGTCAAAGGCGCCTTCACGGGTATCTACTACAACAGCGGCCAAGCGTGCAACGCGGCGTCGCGCCTGTTCGTGCCCAAGGACATGTTCGACGAGGTGGTCGGCGCGCTGGCGGCCCGGGCGCGCCAGACCATGCCCGGCCCGGGACTGGACCCGAACACGTTCGTTGGCCCGCTCGTCTCGGCCGAGCAGCACGAGCGCGTGAGCGGCTACATCGACGTCGGCCGCTCCGAGGCCGAGCTCGTCGCTGGCGGCAAGAGCGACTTCGGCAATGGCGGGTACTACATCGAGCCGACTCTGTTCACGACGACCGACGACAGTGCGCGCGTCGTCCGCGAAGAGATCTTCGGGCCGGTGCTGGTCGCGCAGCCGTACGAGTCGCTCGAGGAGGTCGCTCGGCGGGCCAACGCCGGCGAGTTTGGCCTCGCGGCGGGCGTTTGGACGCGTGACCTCTCGAACGCGCACCGGCTCGCAGCTCTGCTCCGCGCCGGGTCTATCTACATAAACGCCTGGGGTATCGTCGACGCCGCGGCGCCGTTCGGCGGCGTCAAGGCCTCGGGCGTCGGCCGCGAGCACGGCGCGGCCGGACTGGACGCGTACCTGGAGCCGAAGTCGGTCTTCGTGCAGCTATAACCTCGGCACGCACGTCGTCGCCGAGGCCCTGGTTCCGGCGACCAAGCCTTTGAGGGATTCGGAGCCAAGCGCTTCACAACTTTTGGCTCCCGTTTGATGCGTTGATGCGATAGCATCGCACCGTGAGGACGACACTTGATATCGCAGATGACGTGGTCGCCGCCGCGAAGGAGCTGGCCGCCGCCGAACGGCGCTCGCTCGGTTCCGTGATCTCGGAGCTCGCCCGCCGTGGACTGACACCGGCCAGCGTCGACGCCGAAGGCGGACTGCCCGTGATCCGAGTTCCGGCCGGTACGCCCGCGATCACACCCGAAATGGTGCGGCGCGCGCTCGACGAGGACTAGCTGCAGCCTTGGCGCTGCTCGATGTCAACGCACTCGTCGCCCTCGCCTGGGACTCGCATGTGCACCACGCGCGGATGCGCAGGTGGTTCGACACAAATCACGCCGCCGGATGGGCGACCTCCCCGGTCACTGAGAGCGGCTTTGTCCGCGTCTCCTCAAACCCGAAGGTACTCCCGAGCCCGATCGGCATCGATGCCGCGCGCGCGGTCCTCGTAGCGCTACGCGCCGCTCCTGCTCACCGCTTCCTCACCGATGACATCTCGCCGACCGACATCGACGTGCCCCGCATCAGCGGCTACCGACAGGTGACCGACGCGCACCTGTTGACCCTCGCACGCCGGCACGGCGTGCGGCTGGTCACGTTCGATGCAGCGGTATACGCACTGGCCGACGGACACGACGTCGAGTTGCTGACGACACTCTGATGATCGGCGGACCGCAGCTCGCCGATCACCACCGAGATCCTGACCCAGCTCAAGAGCGAACCCGCCACGAGCGCTCACCGACACTGAGAGCCGGCCTAACCGCGTCAGCAAGTGGCACAAAAGCCGTTCCTGTGCCACTCACCGCGTATATCCGCGTATGTCCGTGTACATCCAAAGCGTACGAACCGCACTGAAACATACGTGCCCCACGTGTTCATGCGGCGATTCGGCCGTTTGGTAGTATCGCTTCACGCGCGAGAGGCCGAAATCGTCGGCGTTGACTACCAGCAACCGCACTCCCTTCGCAGGTTAGCGCCCGGCTATTCATCGGTTGACCCGTGAGAGGTCAGACGGCGGGGATGACCGCCTCGATCAGATGCGGGCCGCGGTCGCCGATCGCGCGTTTGAGTGCGCGATTGAGCTGTTCCGCGGTGTCGACGCGGCGCGACGCGATTCCGAGCCCGGCGCCGAGCTTGACGAAATCGATGTCTGGATCCCCCAGGTCGAGTAGCGCCTTGGCTCCCGGACCGGGGTTTTCCCGATCGAGACGCGCGAGCTCTGCATTCAGGATCCGGTAGGAACGATTGTTGAAGATGACGACTGTGACATCCAGCTGTTCGCGTGCCATCGTCCAGAGCGACTGGATCGTGTAGAGAGCCGAGCCGTCAGCCTCGAGGGCGATGACCGGTCGATCCGGACATGCGATCGCCGCCCCAACTGCGACCGGCAACCCCTGGCCGATCGCGCCCCCCGCGAGGGTCAGCCAGTCATGCCGCGGCGCTCCGGCGGTACTTGGTGCCAGCGCCATTCCTGAGGTCATCGCTTCGTCGGAGACGATCGCGCCTTCTGGCAGGGCCGCGCCAATCGCCTGGCAGACTTTCTCCGCGGTCAGCTGACCGGCGGGCAATGCTGGTGTGGAGAGCTGCTGCAGCGCAGGTTTTGAGCCCCGAGCAGCCAGAGCCTCCACCAACTCGTTGAGGCTCCCGACGACGTCGCATGTGGGTGGTGAGAGCCGGTGCACTTCGCAGCCAGTCGGAACCAGCGAGCTCTCTTTGCCGGGATAGGCAAAGAACGAAACCGGGGCTTTCGCGTCCACCAGAATCAGATGCTCCAGCCCTTCGAGCTGAGCCGAGACGAGCTCGGGCCAGTACGCGAGCCGGTCTACGGTCGGCACGCCGGCGCCGCGCTCCAGGCGAGCCGCACCCCTCTCGGCTAACAGCTTCGCCCCGGTAGCTGCGGCGATGCGCGCGGCGGCGATCAGACCACCCTCACGCAGCGCTTGACCGCCGAGCAGAATGCCGATCCGGTCGCTGCCCCTGATCGCCTGCGCCACGGACTCAATGACCTCTCCTGAGACCGGCCGTGAAACGGTTGGCGGGGGTGGCGCTGCCGGTTCGCCACCGTCCTGCCAGGACACGTCGGCCGGCACGATCAGCGTCGCCACCTGAGCAGGAGGCCCAGCAGCGGCGGAGATCGCCGCGACAGCGTCGAGAGCGAGCTCTTCGGTCTTCCTTGATGTCCGTATCCACGTCGAGACGTTGCGCGCAACCGTCTCGATGTCCGACTGCAGCGCGGCGTCGTGCTGCACATGGTACGTCGCGTGATCGCCCACGATGTTGACCAACGGGACCTTGGCGCGGCGTGCGTTGTGGAGATTCGCCAGGCCGTTGCCGAGCCCCGGTCCAAGGTGCAGAAGGGTCGCAGCCGGCGCACCAGCCATCCGCGCATAGCCATCGGCGGCGCCCGTCGCGACACCCTCGAACAGTGTGAGGACAGCTCGCATCTCCGGCACCGAATCCATTGCGGCGACGAAATGGATCTCTGAGGTGCCCGGGTTGGCGAAGCATGTGTCGACGCCGGCGTCGACGAGCGTGCGGAGGAGTGCGTAGGCGCCGGTGGACATGGCATGCAGTCGCAGTCAGGGCGACTGCTGGGCGAAGCGCTCGCGTAAGGTCGTCTTCTTGAACTTGCCGGTCGCGGTGCGAGGGATCGCCTCGACGAACTCAATCCTCTCCGGCAGCTGCCACTTGGCGAATTCGCCGCTGAGGTGCTCGCGCAGGTCATCGGGGCTCGTCTGCATCCCATCGCGTAGAACGACGGCGGCCAGCGGCCGCTCGCCCCAGCGTTCGTCAGGGATCGCGATCACGGCCGCCTCCGCGACGGCGTGATGCGTCATCAACTGGTTCTCGAGGTCAACCGAAGAGATCCACTCGCCGCCAGACTTGACGAGGTCCTTGGCGCGGTCGCAGATCCGGATGCAACCACGGTGATCGATCCGCACGACGTCGCCGGTCCGAAACCAGCCATCCTCGGTGAACCTGTCAGCGCCCTCCCCGCGATGGTAGCCCGTAGCGACCCACGGTCCGCGGACCTCGAGCTCACCCATCGCCTGGTCGTCCCACGGTATGAGCTCGCCGTCCTCGCTCCTCGCACGCAACTCGACGAACGGGACGGCAACGCCCTGCCGGGCGCGGTAGCGGTACTGCTCGGCGGCTGAAGCCGTGTCGAGCTCGCTCGGTAGGACGCACATGGTGCCAAGCGGCGAGGTCTCGGTCATGCCCCACCCCTGAACGATCGTGAGTCCGTGGCGGTCGAAGCCCTCAAGCAGGTGGCGCGGCGTCGGCGCACCGCCGAGGCTCAGCCTTTGGAGAGCGCTAAGGTCCCATCTGTCGGGCTCGTCATCGAGCGCCTCCAAGACCGCCATCCAGACAGTCGGCACGCCGGCCGTAAACGTCACCCCTTCACTTGCGAGCAGGTCAAGGAGACTGACCGGGTCAAGACGCGGGCCGGGCAGCACGAGTCCAGCGCCGGCCAGGGCGGCCGTATAGGGCAGGCCCCAGGCGTTAGCGTGGAACATCGGGACGACGGGCAAGATCACATCACGCGAGCCGACACCGTGCACGTCGGGGAGGGCCGCAACGAGCGAGTGCAGGACGAGCGCTCGGTGTGAGTAGACGACGCCTTTGGGACGGCCCGTGGTGCCCGACGTGTAGCACATCACCGCGGCTCGGCGCTCACCGATCCGCCTCCAGCTGACCGGCTGTGCCGAGGCGATCAGCAGCTCGTAGTCGACCGAGGCTTCGGGGACCGAGCCCGAGTGCGAGACCACGATGACGTGTTCGAACTCCCAGGCGATCGCGTCGAGTACCCCAAGTAGGGACTCGTCCACGACGATCACGCGGTCCTCGGCGTCGGCCGCGATGTGGCCGAGCACGTCCGGGTGCAGACGTGGGTTGAGCGTGTGGATCACCGCTCCCATCAGTGGCACCGCAAAGTACAGCTCGAGATGCTCTACCTGGTTCCAGAGCAGAGTCGCGACGCGGTCGCCGTCGCGCACCCCGAGGGCGGCCAGCGCGCCTGCAAGCCGCCGGGCCCGCCCCGCCGACTCACCGATCGTGACGCGAACAAGCGAGCCGTCGAGTCGCCGCGAAACCACAGGTCGAGCAGGGCTGAGTTGCTCCGCCCGCTCCACCAGCGACGTGAGCGTCAGCTGGAAATCATCCATCATCATGCCCGTCAGCATCGATCTTCGGAGACTGGGCAGAGTTCCGCTCGCCGGATCCGTGGTCGGGCCGACGAGCGCCGATACGAGGAAGGAATCACCTACGCGGCGGCCGACATACGTCCGCGAGCTGTGGCTGGTGAACGGTGCTGAGAGCTTCCCGGGTCTTCGAGCCAGAGGTCCCGTTCGATTTCCTCAATCGAACTTCCGCCCAGCATCGACCGGCACCAGACCTCCGCTGACCAGAGTCGAACTTTCGCCACACGACTACCGGCCGCGACCACGCTGTTGAATTCGCCCTCTGGGATCTCGAGCGTATCCCTCAAAAGGCCGTCGCTCAGAAAACGTGGATTTGCGGCCTCTTCGATCCACGCGCGTGCATCGAAGGCCATCCCGTAGATCTTCGGTCTATGTGCCACGGACCATGGCAACACTCGGCGAGCAACGTCGCGAAGGATGCCCTTCGACCATGGACCCACCCTCGCCTGCAGCGGAAGGTTGAGCACGAGCTTGACAACTTCAGGCTCCAGGAACGGAACGCGAGCTTCAACGGACGCCTGCATGATGTTCTTGTCCATGCGGTTCAGCAGCCAACAGAGTGAGTAATCAAGGTGACTCAGAAGCGCCGCCTCGAGGTCGCCCCGATCACCGGCGTGATGGTTATAGGCCATCACGGAATCAGCAGTCGCCTGGTGGTCAGTGTCAGGAGTCAACACGGGCAACCACTGTGATGCCGGAGGGGGCCCGAGCGTCTCGCCCACGAGCTGGGCCGTCTTTCTGAGCACACGGAGCGGGTTGAGTGCGTGCGTCGGATCACTGCACAATGCCGGCTCAGCCGCCTGAACCACGCGGCCGTACCACGGGAGGAAGGTGGCCAGCGCGGTGGCGTGAAGCTTCCCATACCCGCCGAACAGCTCGTCCGCGCCCTCGCCGGTCAGGAGTACCTTTACGCCACACCGTCTGGCCCGGTCGGCGAGCTGCGTGACCGTGACCGCGCTCGCGTTCGCGATCGGAACACCATGATGGACCGTCGCGGGAACGAATGCGAGTCTCCAGCTGGCCGGCGTCACCTCGACCAGCTCCAATTCGATGCCGAGCGCATCAGCGACCCGCCGAGCGGCCGGGCCTTCGTCCAACCTCCCGTCTCCCGCGAAGCTTGCTCCAAACGCCACGAGGTCTGGCATCTGCTCGACTGCCAGCGCAGAGATCAGGCTTGAATCGAGACCACCGGAGCACAACGTCCCCACCGCCGTATCTGCGAGCAGCGTTCCGTGCACGGCGTCGCGGAGAGTCGTTTCGAGCTCCGACACGAGATCTGAGCGGGACCGACGCTCCAGACGCGCCGCTCTGGCGGGATCGACATCACTCGCAGGCGTATACCACCGTGAGGTTTCAGCCCGGGCGTCCTGGAGCGAAATTGACATCCAGGATCCCGGCGCAAGCCGCGTGATGCCCCCCAGCAGCGTTCCCTCCCCACCCAGGTAGGACCCGTCGGATAGCTCCTGCCATGCTGTGCCGACTGGTTCGGCCGGCACTCCAGCGGCGACCAGCGCGGCAGGTTCGCTGGCCCACCACACGCCACCGTCGAATCGAGCCACGTAGAGCGGCTTCACCCCGAAGCGATCACGGCAGAGCAACAGGCGCCCTCCGCGTGCATCGAGGGCGGCGAACGCGAACTGTCCGCTCAGCCTGGGAATCATCGTCTGACCCCAGCGCTCGAGCGCCCAGAGGAGCGTCTCGGTGTCGCTGTCGCCGCCGAACTGTGCGCCTTCGAGTGCGAGCTCCTGACGCAGGGAGCGATGATTGTAGATCTCGCCGTTATATGACAGCCACCATTCGCCGCCAGGGTGGCGCATCGGCTGATGACCGCGTTCGGACAGGTCGACGATCGATAACCGCGTGTGAACCAGGCCGACGTTTTCGATCACCTCGATGCCCCAATCGTCAGGCCCACGATGAGACAGAGCGTCACGCATCGCCGCCAGGCGATGCTCGTCGGGCGCCACGCCGGGCCCCAGTACACAACCCCCAATACCGCACATATGCCAACTAACGCTCGGCGAACGCCTTTTCTGACGAGCGCGGCGGACTCCGGCCGGCGCGACTGCCGAAGAACACTTGAAGACGAGCGCTCGGCATCGCACCACTTCGCAGCCGGCTGTGTTCTCTTCTGACATGGCCGCTCTGCGTCTGACCTGTTCTCTGTGCAACCAGCCCGTTGATGTCCTGGAGCGGATCATCGTCGTCACGTCCACCAGCGCGTGGATCACTTCAATGCTCGAGGACCCCACGATCAACGATGAGCACACCGTCGCGCATTACGAGTGCTTGTACGCGCCTGCAACCTGCTCACGTTCCCGGCGCAATATCCGTATTCGCAGAACTGAGTCGCTCGATCGGCGCCGTATCGCTTGGCTCGCCGACGGCGTACCATGATCTTGTTCTAACGGAGGCACTTGCAAGGGGGCGAGATGCGTTCGAAACTGGGAGGGGCTAGTTGGCCACGGCAACGGCACTAGCAGCGGGGGACATGATCGGTGGCTACCGGATCATCGACCTGCACGGGTCCAGCACGACCGACGTCAGTCCGCGCGGGTTCGGCATGCCCGCAGAGCTATTCGCTGCCAGAGGATGTCTCGGCCGGTACACCGGTGCTGCTC
>CAVQMP010000006.1:0-823486 GCA_963713635.1 uncultured Solirubrobacterales bacterium | reverse complement strand
GCACCGTCGACGTCACCGTCACGACCCCGGGCGGAACGTCCGCAACCAGCGCCGCCGATCAGTTCACCTACTACCCGGTGCCGACCGTCACGGGCATCAACCCCACCGCCGGCCCGATGACCGGCGGCACCGCCGTGACAATCACAGGGACTGGCTTCACCGGCGCGACCGCAGTCGACTTCGGATCGACCGCGGCAACGTCGTTCACAGTCGTGACGGACACGCAGATCACGGCCAGTCACCGGCGTCGGCGGCACGGGCACCGTCAACGTGACCGTGACGACTCCCGGCGGCACCTCGCCCGCAAGCACCGCTGACCAGTTCACGTACGCGCGTCCCCGGCGGTCACCGGCGTCACCCCTTATGTCGGGCCCACGGGGGGCGGGACCTCGGTCACGATCACCGGGACTGGCTTCACGGGCGCGACCGCCGTCGATTTCGGCTCGACCGAGGCAAGCTTCAGGTCAACTACGACGATCGATCACCGCGACGTCTCCGGCCGGCTCAGCGGGCAGCGTCGATGTCACCGTCACGACTCCGCGGCGGAACATCGCCCACGAGCGCGCCGACGAGTTACCTACTACCCGATACCGACCGTCACCGGCATCAGCCCGACGCCGGCCCGCTGGCCGGCGGCACCTCCGTCACGATCAACGGCACCGGCTTCGCCGGAGCGACCGCAGTCAACTTCGGTTCAACGCCGCAACGTCCTTTACGGTCAAATCGGACACCTCGATCACCGCGACCTATCCGGCGGGAAGCTCCGGCACGGTCGACGTCACGGTCACGACCCCGGGCGGCACCTCCGCCACGAGCTCCGCCGATCATTCACCTACTCCCCGATCGACCGTCACCGGCTCTCCCCGGCCCCGGCCCGCGGCCGGCGGGACCTCCGTGACGATCACCGGCACCGGCTTCACCGGAGCGACCGCCGTCAAGTTCGGAGCGACGCCGCGCCGCTTCACGGTCAGCTCGGCCACCTCAGATCAGCGCCACCTCCCCGGCCGGAACCCCGGGCCCGTCGACATCACGGTCACCACCCCGGTGGCAACTCCCAGACACCGCCGCCGACCAGTTCACCTACTTCCCGATCCGACCGTCACGAGCGTCAGCCCGACCGCCGGCCCGCTGGCCGGCGGCACCTACGTGACGATCACCGGCACCGGTTTCACCGGCGCGACCGCGGTCAAGTTCGGATCGACCGCCGCGACGTCGTTCACGGTCAAATCGGATACCCGATCACCGCGACCTCACCGGCCGGCAGCTCCGGCACGATCGACGTCACCGTCACCACCCCGGCGGAACGTCCGCCACTAGCACCGCCGACCACTTCGCCTATACACGTTCCACGACCGGCTCAGCCCTGGTGCGGGGCCACTGGCGGGGACACCCGTGACGATCACCGGCACCGGATTCACCGGGGCGACCGCCGTCGACTTCGGCACGACCGCCGCAGCGTCGTTCACGGTCATCTCCGCGACCCAGATCACCGCTGCGTCGCCGCGGGAGCGGCCGGCGCCGCCACGCTGACCGTCACGACTCCGGGCGGTACGTCGTCGAGTGCCGGCACGTCCAACGATGAGTTCACCTATACCCCGGGCCCGACCGTGTCGAGCATCAGCCCCAGCGCCGGCCCGCTTGTTGGCGGTCACCGGTGACGATCACTGGCACCGGCTTCACGCCCGCGACCGCAGTCGAGTTCGGGGCGACCGCGGTCTCGTCCACCGTCGTTTCGACGACCGAGATCACGGTGACGGCACCGTCAGGCTCAGGGATCGTGAACGTCACCGTCACGACTTCCGGCGGCACGTCCCCGACCACCGGCACCGGTGATCAGTTCAGCTACGACCCGGTCCCGGCGATCAGCGGTATCAGCCCTGACGCGGGACCGCTGGGCGGAGGGACACACATGACGATCACCGGCACCGGTTTCACCGGCGCGACCGCGGTCGACTTCGGCTCGACCGCAGCGTTGTCGCCGATCGTCGTGTCGGCTACCGAGATCACCGCGACGGCGCCGGCCGGGTCCAGCACGGTCAACGTGACGATCACGACTCCGGGCGGCACGTCCCCGACCACCGGCGACGATCAGTTCAGCTACGACCCGGTGCCGGCGGTCACGGCGATCAGCCCGTCATCTGGCTCGAGTTCCGGTGGAACATCGGTGACGATCACCGGGACCGGCTTCACCGGCGCCACCGCTGTCGACTTCGGCTCGGCACCAGCACAGTCGTTCACGCTCGACTCAGCCACACAGATCACGGCCACCTCGCCCGCGGAGGCGGCGGGGACCACCGACGTGAACGTGACCACTCCGGGTGGGACGTCGTCCAGCGGCACCTCCGATCGGTTCTCGTTCCTGCTGACGCCCGAGATCCAAGGCATACGCCCGGTCGGCGGTGCGCTCGCCGGCGGAACCCAGGTGATCATCACCGGTTCCAACCTGAGTGCCGCAATGGGCGTCCTGTTCGGATCGACGCCGGCAGCGTCGTTCGAGGTGTCATCGGACACCCAGATCGTCGCGGTGTCGCCGCCGGCCGCCGCCGGCCCAGTCGATGTGACGGTCATCGCCCCGGCCGGAACGTCTACGCCGGCCTCCGCGCTCACCTTCACGTATGCGTCGGCGCCACAGCTGGCGTTCGCCGATGTGACCAGCCGAGCATCCAGGAGCGCGACGATCAACGGACTTGTCGACTCATACGGCCTCCCGGTCACCGGGTGCGAGTTTCAGTACGGAACGACAGACCGTTACGGCAGCGAGACCGTCTGCGCCGATTCGCCAAGCTCAACCCAGTCGGCCTCCATCGCTGTGAGCGCCGGGCTGCAGAATCTGACCCCCGCGACGAAATACCACTACCGGCTGATCGCCACAACCGCCGCCGGTACGAGCACCGGATCGGACGAGACGTTCAACACGTCGCAGCTTCCGGTCGTCGGCGCTCCGCTGGTCGGGCTGCTGGTCGAGCCGGCCGCGCGGCAGGGAAGGTCGATTGGCAAGCTGCTCGGGATCCACGGAATCAGCGGCGCGGCGCTCGGAGAGTCGATCCGCGTGCGCTGCGTCGTCGCCTGCTCACGCAAGCTGGCGCTGAACCTGCCGCTGCTCAAGGCGCGCAACATGCAGCGCAAGATCACGCTGGCGCATCCGCTACTCCTGTCGGCGGCCACGCGGATCGAGATCGACGTGTCGGCCAGTAACGAGCTGAGCCGCTACGCCCGGTACGCGTTCGCCTCGTCGGGGCGCAACGTCGCGGTCCGCATCACCGCGAGCGGCTGTCTATCGACAGCGGGAAAGCGGATGAGATGCCCCAGCGCTCACGGCTGATCCCCTGACACGACAAGCTCCAGCTCGACCTAATCCTGACGGCCTTCACGGCATCTCAGCGCGGAGCTCTATCCCAGAGTTCACGGATCTGCCTTGCTTTCAATCTCGTTGGATCCGTGGTACTCACCGCATGCGCCATCTCCGAGCAGCAGTTCGGCTCGGTGTTTGCAGGCGATTCGGCCGTTTCGTAGTATCGCTTCACACGCGAGAGGTCGGTGTTTGAAACCACCCGTGCCCATCAGACAAATGCGAGTTCGTGGCGCAGGGCATGAACCTCGGCCGTTTTGAACCTTGATATGGAGGGCCGGATGTGCGGGACACAGGCCGAAGAGTTGGACGCGCTTGTGGTGGGTGCGGGATTCGGCGGGATCTACGCCCTGTATCGGTTACGTGAGGCGGGGTTGACGGTGCGGGCGGTTGACGCCGCCGGTGGCGTCGGTGGTACTTGGTATTGGAATCGGTATCCGGGGGCTCGCTGTGACGTGGAGAGCTTTGATTACTCGTACTCGTTCTCGCCGGAAATCGACCAGGAGTGGGAGTGGTCGGAGCGGTACTCGCCTCAGACGGAGATCCTTGAGTATCTGAACCATGTGGTCGACCGGTTCGACCTGCGCAAGGACATCCGGCTCAACACGACCGTGAGTTCAGCGATCTTCGACGAGGACGCCGAGCGGTGGTTCGTTGCCACGGACGACGGGCGGCAGATCGCGGCACGGTTCTGCGTTATGGCGACCGGGCAGCTGTCGGCGCCCAAGCCGCCGAGCCTCCCGGGTTTGGAGTCGTTCCGCGGCGAGTGGTACTCCACGAGCACCTGGCCGCACGAGGACATCGACCTCGCGGGCAAGCGAGTGGCGCTGATCGGCACCGGTTCGAGCGGGATCCAGGCCACACCGGTCATCGCCAAGACGGCACGGCATCTGACCGTCTTCCAGCGCACTGCGGGCTTCAGCGTCGCTGGGTTCAACCGGCCGTTGACCGATGGCGAGCAGCGGGAGATGAAGGGGTCCTACCCGGAGTACAGGCGCCGAGCGCGCGAGCACCCGGCCGGTATGCCGCGGGTCCCGGTCCCGACGAGGTCCGCGCTGGAGGTGACGCCTGAGGAGCGGCAGTTGCTGTTCCAGGCGCTCTGGCAGAAGGGCAGCCTCCCCGATTGGGAGCTTGTCTTCGCCGACATCCTGACCGACGAGGAAGCCAACGAGACGGTGGCCGAGTTCATCCGCGAAAAGGTCCGCGAGAGGGTCGATGACCCGGAGGTGGCGGAGCTTCTGACGCCGAACGACCACCCGTTCGCCACAAGACGCGTCGCCTGCGACACGCTGTACTACGAGATGTTCAACCGCGACAACGTCTCGCTCGTCAGCATCAAGGACAACCCGATCGTGCGAATCACCGAGACCGGCCTGCGGCTTGCCGACGGCGCCGAGTACGAGGCCGACATCATCGTGTTCGCGCTCGGCTTCGACGCGATGACGGGAGCGTTGCTGCGCATCGACATCAATGGACGCGGCGGCGTGGCGCTCAGCGACGTCTGGCGCCAGGGTCCGCGCACGTACCTCGGCCTTCAGATAGCCGGCTTTCCCAACATGTTCATGGTGTCGGGACCCGGCAGTCCGTCGGTGATGGGCAACGTGGTCGCCGCTAATGAGCAGCACGTCGAGTTCATCGGAGAGATCATCGAGTACATGGATCGGCTCGGCATCCGGACGATCGAGCCGTTGCCCAGAGCTCAGGACGAATGGACCGAGCACGTTCGAGAGCTTGCCGACCAGACGCTCTACGGCCGCGCCGACTCATGGTGGATCGGTGCCAACGTCCCCGGCAAGCCGCGCGTCTTTCTGCCTTACATCGGCGGGCTTGACGTGTACCGTCAGCGATGCGATGAGATCGCCGCCGCCGGCTACGCCGGCTTCGCGCTGAACCCCGCACCACGCGGAAAGACGGCACGCGCGGCGTAGCCCGCTTACGCTGCCCGAGCCCTCAGGGAGTCGAGCTCGAGAACGACGAGGCGGCGGCGATGCGTCTCGATCCATCCGAGCTCCCGCAGGGTCTGAAGCGCCTTTGCGACACCTGCGCGAGAAGCCCCAGTCCATGCCGCGAGCTCGTCCTGCGTGAGCGGAAGCTCGATCTCGATCTCGTCCTCACCAGCGATCCCGTAGCGGTCACAGAGCTCGACCAGGCGCGCCGCCAGCCGCCCGATCGTGTCCGACGAGGCGAACTGAGAGCGCTTCAGCGTCGTATCGCGGAACCGACGCATCACCACCTCGAGCAACACCACCGCAACCCCCGGCACTGACGCCAAATGTGCCTTGAAGGCGCTCGCGGCAACGACGAGCGCCAACGCGGGCTCGAGCGCCGTCACCGACGCCACGCGCGAATCCCCATCAACCAACGACAGCTCACCCAGGATGTCCCCGGGGTCACGGATGCTCAACAGCGTCTCGTGCCCACCTGGCTCGATCCGGGTGACCTTGACCCGTCCCTGCAGCAGGATCATCACTCGCTCGCCCGGCTCACCCTCATACATGAGGATGGCACCACGCGCGAAGCGGCGCTCGGTGCCGAGCGCAAGCAGAGCGGCCTTCTCTTCGGGGCCGAGAAGGCCGAGAAACCGAGTGTTCATCCGGTCGATGCTCATCTCAAACATTCGAGCGCGCCTCCCGGAATTCCCGGACGACGCGCTGAAGACTCCCACACCTGAGACCAGGTCGGGGCCCGGCTCCCACCGGGCCCCTCCTGATCCACCAGCCTCTACGATGCGCCGTAGAAGTCATCCGCCCGCGGATACGCCGTCGCGCGCTGAGGCGCGGGTGTGCTCACCGGCACGGAGACCACAGGCGGTGCGCCCGTGCCGTAGAAGTGGATTGCAGGCTCGTAAGGGACAGAGCGGTGCACGTCGGCACGGCTCCCGCCGCCCAGCGAGTTCACGCCTGCGATCAGCCCAGCGGCGCATCCCGCCGTTAGCAGGAGCATCGCCACGACGAGAACGAGCCTCGACCCCGAGAACCGGGGCTGCCCAAGGGAGATCGTGGAGCGTGTGATTGACATTGTGTGACTCCTTGAGGAATGAACCGCGCGTCTGCGGTTCGGTGGTGGATCTGTGTCACGAGCTCGCAACCGGAGTCTGCTGTCCCGAGGTCCGCCGCCCCACCAAATCCTGGAGGTCTGTTCTGTCCAATCTTGGATCGCCGGATCAGCAAGCACGCGCGCGCCGGGACGCCGACGTCTCGCCTGGAAGGGGTCAGTCGCGCGGCTTCGCGGCCGCCAGAGAGCGGCGCGTGAGATTGATCACGTGGGCGGCTCGCGCCGTGACATCGACCGCCCGGCCCCGCGCCGTGGCAGCCTGAACCTCACCCTGATCGAGGCTCAGAGTGGCGCGGTTGATCGCTTGCTTGATCCAGTCGAGCATGTTCGGCAGGTCCCCGGGGCGGCCGGTCCGCTCTCGCTCCAACCGCAACAGCTCGAACACCTCAATCGCCGCCGCGGGTTCATGCCCGAGCCGAGCGAGCGAGAGGGCGATGCAGCTGATGTCCATGAGCATCTGGTGCGACTCGCCGGTGGTGCTCGTCCACGCCAAGCTGTCAAGCCACCAAGCGAGGGCTGCGGCGTCGTTTTCACGGTAGTACTCGCAGTCCCCGTGGATCGCAGCGAGTTCCCAGACAGGGTCGTCGTTCGCGAGCTGATCGGCCTCGCGTAGCACGGCCTCTGTCCGTTCGATCTCCTGAGGGTCGGCGTAGGCGTGCGCGAGGAACACGAGTCCCCGGAGCAGGAGAAGGCGATCGCCGGTGGGGCGGACGATCGCCAAGGCCTCCTCGCAGAGCGCGATCGCCTCCTGATAGCGCTGCTCCCAACGAATGACCCAGCTGATGTAATGAAAACCCAGCGCCCGCTCCACGTCGTCCTCGACCGCGCGCCATTCCTCAAGCGCTTGATCCGCGAGCGCGCCGACATCTGCGCCGTAGCCCTTCAGCTGCGGGATCTTGGCGAGCGCCGTCACTATCCATGCCCGCTCGGCAGGTGAGCCGGCACCGCTGCCCCGCGCATGGGCGAACTCCTCGGCAGCCTCCGAGAGCACGCCACCGTGGAGCCAGTAGATCGAGAGCGCCGCGCAAAGGCGCACGTGGAGCGCCGGATCGTGGGCGCGCGCCCAGGCGACCGCCGGCCTGATCTCATCGGCGACGGCACGGAGCTCTGCCCGCTGCACCGCTGTCGCACCCCATTTCTGAAGGCGACCGCTGTGCGCGACCGACCCGACGTGCTCGGCATGGAGCCGTCGGGTCGCCTCCTCCAACTGCGACTCGACCATGCGTTCGACCGCGAAGTCGCGCAACGCCTGTGGAATGACAAACCTGATCCCGAGACGGCGGTCCGCGACGCGACGAACGAATGAGAAGTCGAGCAGCGCGTCGAGCTGATCGAGAAGGTCAGTGTCGTTCTGCGCGGGCGCGACCGACTGGATCGCGCTCAATGGAACGGCGCCGGCGAATACACCCATCCTGGCGAGCAACGATCGTTGGCCTTCGTCAAGGAGGGCATACGTCCATTCGATCGCAGCTCGCAAGCTCTGCTGTCGTGCGGGCGCGTCGCGCTCCCCGCGTGTGAGCAGTGCCAGTGGTCGCTCCAGCCTTTCCGCCAGCAGCCGCGGCCCGAGGGTGCCGACACGGGCTGCGGCCAGCTCGATCGCTAGGGGCATACAGTCGACGCGTGTGCACACCTCGGCGATCGCGGTGAGATCCTCACCGCCGGGCGCGAAGTCGCGCGTCATCGCAGTTGCGCGCTGGATGAACAGCGCCGAGGCGTCGGCAGCCGAGAGCGGTCCGAGCGGCACGACCCGCTCGGGAGCGATCCTCAACGGCACCTGACTGGTGATCAGCGCACGCATCCCCTGTCCCTGAGTTGCGAGCTCCGGTCACGGTCACAACGGCGTCGGCGTCGCCGAGGAGCAGTCCCTGGATCTCGCCGAGTTCGCGTTCGCGACCGACGAGCTTACGCGTCTGTGGCGGAAGGTTTGTAAGACGGATCCTGGCGGTGCGAGGCGGCGGCACGGCCTCCCCGGGAGCGCTGACGATGACGTGATATAGGCGCTCGGGCTCCGGAAAGTCCTTCAGCCGGTGCTCCCCGAGATCGACGACGCCGAACGACTCCCCCAACCGCCGGCGCGTCGTTCGCAGTGATCAGGATCTGCCCCCCATTCGCGGCTGAAAGAACGCGGGCCGCAAGGTGCAGGTCCAAACCCACATACCCGGGATCGGTGTGTTCGACCAACCCGGTATGCGCCCCCATCCGAACGTTAAGACGACCGACTGCATCACCCCACTCGTACGCCGACAGTGCATGCTGCGCGTCGAGGGCCGCATCGATCGCTGCCGCCGCATCCGGAAAAAGCGCCAGGAACGAGTCCCCTTCGGTCTGGACAACCCGCCCGGCATGCGTCGCGATCGCCGCCCCGACGATTCGGTGGTGGCCAGCGAGCGTCTCCGCCCACAACCGTGGTCCGAGACGCCTCGCCAACGCCGTCGAGCCCTCGATATCGGTGAACAGCGCGGTCACCAATTCGGGCTCAGACCGGCCGGTCGGTGTGGATCTCACCATCTAGAACTCAACGCCCCACCAGAGTCGTCGGGTCACGGTGGCAAGGATAACCGTGCACCCCCGCCAATCAGGCGCATCACCTTTCGATGAGTCAGCGGACGATCGTCAGGCGCAGCGACGTTGAGTAGTGCCCAGAGCGCAGAATCAATTGCAACGTCAACGTGCCCCGTCCTGGCTTGACGGACAGCTTGATCCTGCTCGGACGCGAATCGACGATCGCCCGGTGGCGCCCGATCGTCAGGACCGCGGGCGCCAGGGTCGCGATTCGCAACGTCAGGTTTCGCGCCTTCGAAGCGATCCGCCGAGGCGCGCCGAGCACGCTGAGCGTCGGTGGGGCTGCCAGGATCGTCACCTCGACCGAGGCTGTGCTGCTGTCGCCGCCGGGCTCCCGCGCGGTGACCGTCAAGCGGTGGCGTCCGGCCGGCAGCGCCGTCGTCGTGATCCGGGGGCCATAGCCGAGAAGCTGGTGTCCGGCCCGCCACATGAGCGAGCGTCCCTGGAGGACCGTGGCGCCGTCGCCATACGCGACGGCGGACAGATTGAGCGGGGCGCCGCCCAGCAGGCGCAGCGGTTTCGTCGGGCCGGTGATCACGACCTGGGGCGGGCTGCCCAGCGAAACGAACCTTGGCGAGGTGACGATCGCCTCATTGAAGCCGTCGGATATGAACAGACGCAGGCGCGCGTCGCGCGACGCAGCCAGCAAACCCGCCGGCAACGTCGCACTACCCGTGTCGGGGCCGAAGTAGACGGGGCGCCAGCTCCGTCCGCCGTTCGCGGAGAAGCTCAGCGATGCCTGCAGCGAGCCGCCGTCGGCATCGTGCGAGCGCCACCGGATCACCACTCCGCGGCTACCTCCGAGCCTGGCGCCCCGTCGGGGGGTGATCAGCGCCGCGGTCGGGGTGTGGGCGCTCGCGATGTCCTGGGCGATTTGGCTGCCGAACTGCAGGACGTCGATCTGCCGTACACCGGCCGCCGGCACTTTGCCCTGGATCAGGAGCAGGCTTCCGCCCGGCTGCCCGGTGCTGCCAGGGTCGACGTGGATCAGATTCGCGATCGCTCCGGATTGCGCCAGCACCCTTCCGGTGCTGTCGCGGGCGGTGAGCGTGTAGCCGGCGCCGGAACCCGTCGGTGTCGGCGGCGAGGCCGACGGGACCACGTTGCTTGACAGCATCCGGTCGTTCAGCGGGTCGTAAACGGCGGTGATCGCAAGCGAACGGGTTGCACCGGCGTCGGCAGGCGGCGGCGCGGAGAAGGCGGCCGCCGCTGCTCCGTGGCCCCCGCTGTCGCGCGCAACGGTCGGGCCCGGCGCGTGGAAGGCGACATCGTAGTTCCAGTTGCGAACGGAGATCCAGGCGGTTGCGTCGTTGGCGCCGGTGCAGTAGGACATGAAGTCGTAGATCTCCGAGCCGGACTTCCCGGCGACGGCCGGGCCGCGGATCTGGTAGGGCGAGTTGGCTGGATTGCCGAGGCCGACGAGTCCGACGCCGTCGAGCAGGCCGTCGGCGGGGACTCCAGTCGAGGCGACGAACGTCGGCGGCCAAGTCGAACCGACCTGGCCGGCCCCGGCGATCCCGAACCCGTAAGAGGCATTGTTGTTGCTCGAACTCGCAAAGCCGCTCATCGTGATCGTGTTGCCGGAGATCGAGTCGATTATGGTCCCCGCCGGAACCCCAGGACCGATGATCGGCTGGCCTGGCGTGAGCGCGCCGGCGAGTCCCACGGACGTCATCTGCCGGCTGTTCACGGTCGTCGTCCCGAACGATGCGTAGCCGAACGAGTACGCGACGTTCGCGTTGCTGGAGGTCGCGGCCTGACTCATCGTGACGGTCGTGCCGGAGACCGCACTGATCACTGTTCCAGCGGGCACTCCCGTACCGATAATCGGCTGCCCGGCCGCCAGGGCGCCGTTGGCTGCCGCGAGCGTCATCTGGGTGCTGCCGTTCGTCGTTGTCGCATTTGAGGCCGTCGCCGCCCCGAAGGAACCGCTGCCGCACTGAACGCCGGCGTGAGGGAGTCCGATGCCGTGGTGGAACTCGTGCGCGATCGCCGTCAGCGGCCGGTCGTCCGTCGCAATCGAGGCGGGTTGCGTCGTGAACAGGTCAGATCCACCCTTGGTCAGACCGCCGGAGAATCCGCCGGCACCGGTGCAGGTGTTCTTGATCCCCGATGCGACTATGCCGTACGGGTAGATCGCGCTGCTCGTGTCGCCCGACTGGGTGATCCAGTTCTCGAGGTCGGTCAGGACCGTCTTGTCGCGCGCGATGTAGACGGCCTGGTTGAACTGTGACGTCGTCTGGCCGGCCGCCTGGGTGACCCCGTCGCAGCCCTGGAAGGTGCTGCCGAGCTCGATGTCGGCCTGGTAGGGGGCGATCTGCAGCGGGAATGGGACGACCTCCTGAACCGTCTGCCAGGCTGGATCGGGGTCGGGGAGCTGCGGCTTCAGGCCCTTCACCGAGGTCGAACCGGTCCCAGTGAATTCCACTGGATCGATCTTCACCGTGGTGACCGGATTGAAGTGGATGTCGTCGAGCAGGATCCCGGCGTCCTGACAGGTCGCATCCCCGCAGTCGTCGAAGAACTCGTTCGGATCCGGGTTCGCGTCCGCCACGAAGTAGACGTCACCCGCCACCCAGGACGTCGGCAGCGTGAACGTGTACACCGAGGTCGTGCTGTAGCGCTGGGCGGCGGTCACCTGACCGACCGGCCCGACCGGCAGCGCCGCCGCCGCCGGTGTGTAGTCCGGCCCGATCGGGCCGAGGCGCTGCCCGTTGCGGAACTCCCACAGGCGAATCGTCGGGACCGACGCGCCGTCCAGCGGCACGGCGGTGTTGGCGTAGACGCGGATCACGGTCGCGTGGCCCGCCGCGAGCTTGACGGTCTCACGCGGGCTGGCCGCGCCCTCCGAAGCGAGCGGCACGCCCTTGTAGACCACCTGATAGCCGGCCGGCCCCGAGCGCGTGGGCAGCTCGGTCGTCTGGATCCCCTGTGTGATCTCGATCGCGTTGAGATGCACCCCGACCTCGTAGGAGAAGCTCGCGATTGCGGTCTGGTCGCCGTCCATCAGCACGCCGCACGTTCCCGTGCCGCTGCAGGCACCGGACCAGCCGACGAACCTCGACCCCGCCGTCGCGACGGCCGTCAGTGTCTCCTCGGTCCCGAACGGATAACTGATCTTGCACGTCTTGGGGGTCGCGATCGAGGCCATCGCGCACTTCAGCCCTCGATGCAGGAGCGCACTGTAGTCGGAGGTCTCCACGGCGCCCTGACCGTCACCCTCGACGGTCGTGGTCAACGTCTCGGGCGGCTCGAATACTCCCGTCACGGTCGTGTTGGCCGTGATCGTGAACGTGCAGAGCCCGGGACCGAAACAACTCGCCAGAGCCGGTGTCGACTCCCAACCAACGAACGTCGTCGAGCCGGTCGTGGTGTCATCCAGCGTGATCGCCGTGCCGTACGGGAACGATTCGCTGCACGTCGGCGTAGCCGAGGAAGGCTTTGCGCAGCCGGCCGATCCGTACACCGAGCCGGTCCCGGTCCCGGTGGTGTCGATCGTCAGTGTCACGGATCCCGAACCACTTGCGCCGATCACGAGACTCTGTCCACCACCGGCGGCGACCTGTGCGGCCGTCCCGCTCGCCGCCGGCAACGACACCAGCGTCGGCGTCGCATTGTCCGGGCCGGTGCTCGTCGCGCTCCCGAGCTGGCCATCGCCGCCATCACCAAAGGCGTACAGCTGACCGCTCGAGGTGACCACCAGGCTGAAGTCTTCGCCGGCGGCCGCCGTCGTGACGGTCCCGCTCGCCCCCGGCAATGTCACCAACGCCGGCGTCGGGTTCGGAACCCCGCTCATCCCGTCGTTGGCCGCGACACCGAGCTGGCCAGAAGCGTTGGTGCCGAACGAATAGAGCTGCCCGCTCGAAGTGACCACCAGGCTGAAACCACTCCCCGCAGCGATATGCGTGACGGTCCCGCTCTCCCCCGGCAAAGTCACGGAACCTGGGCTCGGGTTCGCGATGTTGACGCCATCATTGGTTGCCGTCCCGAGCTGGCCGTAGTAGTTGTCCCCGAACGCGTACAGATCGCCGCTCGAAGTCGCCACGAGGCTGAAGTCATCTCCCGCGGCGACCGCCGTGACGGTCCCGCTCCCACCTGGCAGCTGCACCTGCGTCGGCGACGGATTCGCGTTGTTCGTGCCGTTGTTGGCCCCGTACCCGAGCTGACCAAAGTCGTTTGCGCCGAACGAGAACAGCTCACCGGTCGACGTGACCACGAGACTGAAGTCATCGCCGGCGGCGACCTGAGTGACCGTCCCGCTCCCTCCGGGCAACGTCACCAAAGTCGGAGTCGGGTTCGCGGAGCTCGTCCCGTTGTGGGTGGTGCTCCCAAGCTGGCCGTGATAGTTGTCGCCGAACGCGTACAACTGACCGCTCGAAGTGACGGCGAGACTGTGATCCGTGCCGGCGGCGACCTGAGTGACGGTCCCGCTCTCTCCCGGCAACGTCACCAGCGACGGCGTCGGGTTCGGCGTACCGCCAACGTTGTTCGTCGCGTTCCCGAGCTGGCCGTACTGGTTGTCGCCGAAGCCGTAGAGCTGGCCACTCGAAGTGACAGCCAGACTGAAATCGCTACCGGCCGCGACCTGGGTGACCGTCCCGCTCTCCCCCGGCAATGCCACCAAAGCCGGCATCGGATTCGCGACGCTGCTCTTGTTGTTGGTCGCGCTACCGAGCTGCCCGAAGTAGTTGTAGCCGAAGGAGACCAGGCTACCCGCGGACGGATCCGCGCCCGACACGCCGGCCGACGCGAGCAGCAGGAGCCCGACAGCGACCGCGAGACCGGCTCCCGCAGCAGCTGCGAGTAGGCCCCGCCTGGTTGACATCGCTTGCGCCCAGCGCCCAGAGTTTAGGTTCCCTTTACGTTCCAAGGCCGCCAAGCTTTTCATAGGTGTCAAGGCAGCCGCCATGAATGCGCTCGACCGAGCTTCGCTGGCTGCAGATAAGGACGCGCTCGCGGGGGCCCGCGAGATTTACACCGAGCTCGGCGCTACGCGGTGCTCTCGACGACATCCACAGCACCCGGCCGCGGATCCGCTGGCTGCTCGCCCCGCTGAAGCTGGCGGTTGCGCTTGGCGCGTCGCAGGTTTGTGTCGGCGAGCGCGAGCAACGTCGATGGATTCGTGTTGGGCGTCGGGTAACTGGCCCAGCCGACTGTAGTCGTCACGGCGGCGTTGGTAGCGGCGGCAACAGCATCCTGGGCGCGAAATGCGAGTCGTCTTGCCTGCTCGTCGGTGGTGTTCGGCGCGAGGATCGAGAACTCGTCGCCACCCTGGCGGGCAAGTGTGTCCTGCGCGCGAGTGGCCGTCGACAGAGCGTGTGCGACCTCGCACAGCACGCGGTCGCCGATCAGGTGGCCGTAGGTGTCATTGACGTGTTTGAACCCGTCGAGATCGAACAGCATCACCGTCATCGGTTCCGCGCTGCGAGAGCGGCGCGCGATCTCGTAGTCGAGTCGCTCCGCCAGCAGTCGATAGTTGCCGACGCCTGTGAGCGGATCACGAACGGCAAGCTCCTCCAGGTCATGCTGCCGGGACTCGAGCCGCTCACGAAGTGCCGTGATCATCCCCGCGACCACAACTAACAGCAGGACGCCCACGCCGACACGGACCGCGACCTCGCCATCGTGCCGATCCAGATAGAGCAGCGGCAGACAGGAGGCGGCAGCCACGAGCGTGACCTGAGCAGCGATATGCGCTCGGGAGCGAAACGCGTAGGCGGCAAACGCCACGATCAGCACGTAGTAGGTCGCCGCGATGTCGCCGTACACGCCGGCCAACCGCGCTCCCAACGCAACCTCAATCGTCGCAACGACTGGTATCGCGTGCAACCAACGCGCCGAAAGCCTATTCCACGGCATCACAACACACACAGCCCCGGAGCACACCGCGACCAACGCGACCAGGTCGAACGCGGGCTTCGCATCCGGAGCCGTCACGAACCGCGTCGCGCCAAGAGCCGTCAGCGCGCTGAGCGCGATCACGCACCCGCCCAGGCGCCCGACGGTGCGACGCTGAGCCGCGACCCGCTCACCATCTGTGTAGGCGATCGGATCTACGCCGGAAAAGAGCGGCGACGCGGGCATCACAACCAACATCGGCCAGCCGTGATCAGGACCAACAGTAGTTGCCCACAATCCTCCCGCCGACCTGCGGCCGGTGATGGGGTCCGTCGATCGTGTTGTTAGAGTTCTGCGGAATGTCGGCGCGTCGTTCGAAGGCGATGATCGCCGTCATCTGCTCGATTGCAGCGTTTGGGTCAGCGATGGCATCTGCGAGCGCCGATCCGTACACATTCCGTGACCTGAGGACGTGCTGCGACCTGGCCGGGACGAGCACCCCCTACCAGGCCGCCGAGATCGCGGCGGCCGTCAACGACGATGGCGATGTCGTCGGCACGGCCGCCGGAACGACAGGCGGTGCCAGCAACGAGGCCTACATCCTCAAGAACGGCCAGTTCACGGTCCTGCAGTACCTGGCGACGCTGCAGTACCAGTACGGCAGCGCGGATGGCGGCAATCCGTTCAGCTTCGCCGACGACCTCAACGACTCCGATGTGGTGGTCGGTGACTCATCGGATGGTTTCGGCTACCGAGCAGCCTCAACCACACCGGCGGCGAGCATCCGGTCGTGTGGCGCCCGTTCGCGGCGACCAACCCATCGGATGCCGCGTTCGACCTCGGCCAACTTGAGGCCTCGACGCTCAACGCATGCGACCAGACGCTTCCGACCGATTGCTACGGCGTGGCGACGAACGTCAACGCCGACGGCAACGTCGTCGGATACGGGGAGTACGCCGACTACCCGAACGCCGAGAACGACTTCTTCACGGTCCCGTGGACGGTGCCGGGCGGCAGCCGCCAACTCGCTCAGGTTCCGGCGACGGTCCCGGGGCCTGAGGCGGTCTCGACCGACATGGTCTTCTTCGAACACGAGGCGAAACCGTTCGGCGGCTTCTACACGTCCGGGGTCAACACCGAAACGTCGCCCGCTCTCGATCAGATCGTCGTCTGGCCAGATCCCAACAACATCTCGAGCAACAACGGCGCGGTCTGCACGACGACGAACGGAGGCGCGCCGAAGTGCACGTCATTGCCGTTCGACACGAGCTGGCACGACGACGACCGCCACGCGATCAACGACGTCGGCTGGGTGGTCGGCACGCTCGACTCGACCAGCGCGGGCGGCCCCGGCCAGGCGATGGTCTGGGAGAACGGCACGGCGGTCAGCCTGCCGCCGCTGACGGGCGATACGGGAGGCGACTCCGCCGTCGCGATCAATGACAACGGCGATATCGTCGGTTCGTCGATCGACGTGAACGGCTGTCCTAACGCGACTCTCTGGCCGGCCGGTCATTACAACGCGCCGATCGATCTGAATGCGGCCGAGTCCAGCAGGGACGAAGACCTCTATGTCGCCCAGGACATCAGCGACACGGGGGACATCGTCGGACAGGGAGGCCCCGCCTGCACGGCGACGAGCGACTCCTATGTGAGCAACGCCGATCCATGGGAGCTGATCGCGCCGACCCCGACGACGGCAAAGCTCACCGTGACCCTGGCCGGAACCGGCCACGGGACGGTCACCGGAACCAGTACCGGTGCAGCGACCGGCATCAGCTGCCCGGGCACCTGTGCGCAGAATTTCTCCGTCGGCGTGACTGTGAAGCTGACCGCTCTCCCCGCGGCGGCCTCGACCTTCTCGGGCTTTACCGGCGGCGGGTGTGTGGGGACCTCGACCACCTGTGTGGTGACGATGAGCAAAGCCCAGGACGTAACGGCAAAATTCGCGGGACGCCCACCGAAGTGCACGGTCAGCGCGATCAGCGACGGCGTTCTTCTGAAGAAGCTGAGCGGTAGCAAGCTCAAACCAGGTGTCCTGGAGATTTCCACCAGGTGCACTCAGGCCGCTGCCGTCAGACTCACCGGCACGCTGGTCGAATTGCTCGGCGCTAAGTCCACGCGCGGCAAGCAGCGAACAATCGACTACTCACTTGGGCCGGTGCGGGCGACAGTCATCGCTGCCAAGGCGAAGACGCTATCCGTGAAACTACCGTCGCGCGCGCTCGACGCGCTCGCAGCAGGACATCACGAGTCGGTCACGTTGACGCTTGGCGGCACGAACGTCAACGGCACCAGCAGGGCGCGGGCATCAGTCGCCGCGCTCAAGCTGCTGTCGTAGTTTCACGTGAGTGCCGGCGACGAATGGAGTTGCGGCCATGGAGATAGTGCTCGCGGCGCTCGCCTTCGACCACCCTGGGGGGATGCAGACGTACATACTCACCGTGGCTCCACACCTTGAGCGCCTCGGCCATGAGCTGACGATCTATTCGCCTCAGACGGGTCCGCTTGCGGACTTTGCGAGGGGACGCGGATTGCGCGTTGTCGCAGATGAGTACGAACTGCCCGAGGCGTGCGACGCGGTGCTGTCCGGCGACGCAGTGTCGGCGTGGACAATGGCCGATCTCTACCCGGCCGCGATCCGCGGAATCGTTGTGCACAGCGGCGACTTCGACCTGCACCTGCCGCCTGGCAACGAGGGAGTCATCACGTTCGCCGTCGCGATGAACGGCATCGTCCGACGGCGCGTCGAGGCACTCGCGCACCCTCCCCTCGTGGCGAGGCTCAGACAGCCGATCGACATCGCCCATTTCTGCCCGGCAGTCCCCGCCCGCGAGCATGTCGAGCGAGTGCTCTTGCTCGGCAACTACCTCAGTGGGACGCGGCGCGAGACGCTCGTGCGAATCTGTGAGCAGGCCGGGGTGGCTTGGCGTCAGGTCGGCCTGCAGGGCGACACCGTGCTCGATCCGTTCTCGGCAATTCTCGATGCCGACATCGTCGTCGGTCAGGGGCGCTCCGCGCTGGAAGGGATGGCATGTGGCCGGGCAGTCTGGGTGTACGGACCATCCGGGGCCGACGGCTGGGTAACCGAGCAGATATACCCCGCGCTCGAGGATGACGGGTTCAGAGCCCGCGCCCAGAGCGCGCGGATCGGCCCCGAGGCGTTCGAGCGCGCGCTTGCCGAGTACCGGCCGCGCATGGGCGAGATCAACCGTGAGCTGGCCGTGCTTCATCACTCCCCGTACGACCATGCGGTGGCGCTGATCGAACTGTTGGGCAGGGAACTGCCAACCCCCCCGCCCGCCGCACCGCTGCGGGAGATGGCACGTCTTGTGCGCACTCATCACGACGCCCAGGCACGCGTCGGAGAGGTCGTCAACGAGCTTCGCGAGTTCCACCACCGCCATCGATCACTGGTCGATCAGCACGCGCGTGTGGCGCAGGAGCTCGCTTCCAGCCGAAAGCGAGTCGCACAACTCGAGGACGAGCTTGGACGTCTGGTCTCGACCAGGCGCTGGCGCGCGGCGTCCGTGGCCGCTCGACCGCTCGACTGGGCCCGTCGAAGGCTCCGCGCCCGATGAAGCATGACACCGCGTGGCTGACCGCGGCAGCGAAGGGCCGGCTCCTGAGCGGCGATCTGGGTGCCGTTCCGCGCGGCGAAGTGTGTGTGGACACGAGGCTGTTACACCGGGGCGATGTTTTCCTCGCACTTCCCGGAACGCAGGTCGATGGCCGCGCGTTCATCGCCGACGCCGTCGGGCTGGGCGCGGACGGGGTTATCGCACAAGCCGAGCAACTCGTGCGTCTTGGTCCGGGGGCGATTGCGATCGCGGTCGACGATCCGCTGCACGCGCTTTGGTCGATCGCGCGAGCGCAACGCCGGGAGTTCCACGGTCACGCGATCGCAGTGACCGGTTCCAGCGGCAAGACGAGCACGACCGCGATCGTCGCGTCGCTGCTCGCATCGGCGACGCCGACGCACGCAACAAGAGATGGCTTTAACACTCATCAGGGTGTCGCGGCGACCCTGGCCCGCCTACCCGACGGGATGGGTGCGCTCGTGCTGGAGCTCGCGATGCAGGCGCGCGGGCAGATCGCCGAGAAGGCAGCTCTGCTGCGTCCAACGGCGGCACTGATCACCAATATCGGGCCGGTTCACCTCGAGACGGCCGGATCGCTAGCCGATGTCGCCCGCAACAAAGCCGAGGTGATCGCGGCGCTACCGGCCCGGGCGACGTGCGTCGTGCCCGCCGGAGAGCGGCTGCTCGAGCCCTATCTCCGCTCTGACCTACGCGTCGTGCGGCACGGCCCGGGCGGTGATGTCTTCCTGCGGAACTTCACCGCCGGCGTCGCTGAGATCGACTGTGGCGGCGAACTCCTGACGATCGAGACGGAGTTCTCGCAGCCGCACAACCTCTCCAACCTGATTGCTTCGGTCGCGCTGACCGAAGCGCTCGGCATCAGGACGCCGAGCCGGCTGGCCGTCAAAGCGCCTCCGCTGCGCTGGCAGCGGGCGAGCATCGGCGAGATCGAGCTTGTGCTCGATTGCTTCAACAACAGTCCAGGGGCGCTGCGCGCAGCACTCGAGGCGTTCGCGGCCGAGCCTGCCAGGCGACGGTTCGCAGTGCTCGGCGGTTTCGGAGAGCTCGGCGAGGCGACGGCCGCCTACCACCGTGCGGCCGGCGCGCAGGCGGCGCGTTTCGGGATCGACGCGATGATCGTCGTTGGTCGGCCGGCGCGCGAGTATCTCGCGGGCTACGGCGGCGAGTCCTATGCCGTCCAGACGCCCGAGCAGGCTCGCTCGCTGGTCTGTGCACTGGCGCACCCCGGAGACCGCGTTCTCGTCAAGGGCTCAAGACACGCTCAACTGGAACGGATCCTCGCGTGAACGACACGCTTCCACCAGGACCCTATCTGGTCGTCGGCTGTGGTCGTGCTGGATTCAGCGCCGCGCAAGCGCTTCGCGCCCAGGTCCAATCGTCGGAGATTCGGGTCTGGGACGCCAACGACGGTCCGCAGACCCGCCGTCGCGGAGCGATCCTGGCAGGGCACGGCATCCGGGTTGATCTCGGCCAATGGCGCCCGGACCTGCTTGAACCGCCGTACCCCGGAACCGTCGTGAAGAGCCCGGGCGTACCCTCGGATTGTGCCCCGATCAGTGCGGCGATCGCAGCCGGAGTACCGGTGATCGACGAACTCGCGCTCGGATCTCGCCTGAACCGCCGGAGGCTGATTGCGGTAACCGGGACGGACGGCAAGTCGACCGTGTCCGAGCTGCTCGCGCGTGCGATGGGCGGTGTCGACGATCCGCTGCTGATCGCAGGCAACACCGAGTTCGGGCCGCCACTCAGCGCTGCGCCGCGCGACGGCGGGCCGATCGTCGTGGAGGCCTCGAGCTATCAACTCGAGTTCTGCGAATCGCCGTTCGCAGAACTCGCCGTACTGACCAACGTGACTGAAGAACATCTGCATCGCCATGGCACGATGAGCGCCTACACGGCCGCAAAGCGGCGGCTGTTCCTGGGCAACGACCGCCACGTGCCGCGCGCCGCGGTCAACGTCGACAGCGACTTCGGCCGTCAGGTGGCGCGCGATCTGGGCGACGCGGGAGCCACGGTCGCGCCGTTCGGGTCGAGCGCCCGAGCGCATTGGCGCGTGCTCGAGGCGACCTGGGACGTCGGCAGGTCCGCTGTTCGGCTCGGGACGCCCTCGGGCGAGGTGCGACTCTCGACGATGCTTCCCGGCTGGCACAACGCGGAGAACGTCGCCGCCGCTCTGGCCGTGTGTGACCTGCTCGAACTCACGCGCACCGAGGCGATCGCGGCGATCGAAGCCACGCCTGGCGTTCGAGGACGGTGGGAACAGGTGGACTGCGGCCAGCCGTTCGACGTGGTCGTCGACTTCGCCCACACACCGGCGGCGCTGAGCCACGTGCTCCAGACAGCGCGGCGCGTCGTCACCGAGCGCGGTGGGAGGGTGCATCTGATGCTGTGTGCCGGGGGCGGCAACAATCCCGGTAAGCGACGCCCGTTGGGGGCGATCGCAAGCCGTCTCGCCGACCGCGTGATCGTCACCGAGGGCAACGGCCGGGGCGAACCGCGTGAGCGAGTCATCGCCGGACTGCTCGCCGGATGGGGGCCGGCGGTGGCGCCGCAGGTCGTACCGGATCGCCGCGCCGCAATCCGCGAAGTGCTGATCGGAGCCCGGGCCGGCGACGTCGTGGTCCTGATGGGCCGCGGGGCGATGCCGCGACTGCTGGCGGACGCGAGTGGGGCCGGACCGCTGTTTGACGACCGGCAGGTGGCTGAGGAGGAGTTTGACGCGATCGCACGGGACCTCAGCCGCGCGACCTGAAACCTCGCTCGAGCACGAGACGGTCGCGACCAGGCCCCAGATAATCGGCGACGTGCTCCACCTCGACGAAGCCGAGGCTCGCCCAGAACGCGCGCGAGGCCCGGGCTTCGGGAGCGCAGGTCAGACGCACACGCTCGGCGCCCAGCGCACCAACTCGACCGAGCAATGCGTCAGCCGTGGCCCGCCCAAACCCCTGCCGCCGATGCGAGCGCTCCACCCCGAGCGCGAGGATCCAGCTCGTTTCCGCTCCTGCAGCGAGCGCGCCGAACGCATAACCACGCGGAACCCCGTCAGCGTCCTGCGACAGAACCACGAGGCCACCGAACACGTCCAGCAACTGTCGGACGGTGCTCAAGGAATACGCGCTACTCCCGAATGTGTGCGCGTCCAGTCGCGCAAGCTCAGGAATGTCGGTGGAGGTGGCGGAACGCACGATCGGGTTCATCGACCGAGCATGATCGCATCACCGCGAATACAGCCGCGACGGGAGATCGCCGATGATATGGGTGATGACGCGCGACCCGAAGCTTGCACATCTACATGAGGAAGCCGCCCATGCCGACCGGGAAGTCCTCCGGGCGGAACGTGAGATGGAAGCCGTCGAGCAGGCGCTCGAGCGCGAGCTGAAGGATTTCGAGCGCGACGAGGAGGCGGCGGAGCGCCGCATCCGCGAGCGTATGCACAAGAGCCAGCCCGGGTTCGACCAGCACCACAAGCCGTAGAACGGCCGCCCGTCCGGCCACCCGTCGCCTGACGACGCTCTGGCTGGCCGGCGACGTTCGAATACTTGCGGAGAACTACGCACTCGTTTTCGCGCCTCGCCCCGATTCCGATGGGGCCGTCAGGGCGTAGCTTGACTGTTGGCGGACATGCCGGTGAGTTGCGCGGCGTGGGAGTCCCTGGACCGTCGAAGCGTTCAAACGAAATGAGGATCCTGTGCCGGTACGAGTAGCGATCAATGGTTTTGGCCGGGTTGGACGGAGCGTCCTGCGAGCCGCATACGAGCAGCAAGCCGAGATCGAGGTTGTGGCTATCAACGACCTGGTCGACGCGAAGACGCTCGCCCACCTGCTGAAGTACGACTCGGTCTACGGACGGTTTCAGGGAGACGTCACGGTCGCGGGCGAAAGCATCGTGATTGACGATGTGCCGGTGCGGACCTTGGCCGAGACCGACCCGCTCGCACTGCCCTGGGAGGAGCTCGGCGTCGAGGTCGTGATCGAGTCGACCGGACGGCTTCGCACGCGTGCGGCCGCGGCCCAGCATCTGCAGGCCGGAGCTCAGAAGGTCATCATCTCAGCGCCCGCAAAGGGCTCCGAGCCTGCTGACGCAACCGTCGTTCTCGGCGTGAACTTCGACGAGGCCTACGACCCGGAGAGCGATCACGTGATCTCGAACGCGTCCTGTACGACCAACTGCCTTGCGCCCGTCGCGAAGGTCCTCCATGAAACCGTCGGGATCAAGCACGGACTGATGACGACGGTGCACGCCTATACGGCTGATCAGAACCTGCTGGACGGACCGCACACGGACCTTCGGCGCGCCCGCGCTGCGGCGATCAACATCATCCCGACCTCAACCGGCGCGGCAAAGGCGCTCGGCCTCGTGATCCCCGATCTCCACGGCCGCCTGAACGGCTTTGCCGTGCGAGTACCGATGCCGACCGGCTCGCTGGTGGACCTCACGATCGAGGCCGAACGGGCGACGAGCCGCGATGAGATCAACGCGGCGTTCAAGCGACTCGCGGATTGCGGCGCATTCGAGGGCATCCTCGCCTACACCGAGGATCCGATCGTCTCCTCAGACATCGTCAAGTCCTCCTACTCGTCGGTCTTCGACGCATCGTTGACATCTGTGATCGATGACACTCAGGTGAAGGTCGTCGCGTGGTACGACAACGAGTGGGGATACTCGAGTCGGCTGGTCGACCTTGCGCAGCGAGTGCTCGTCCCGATCGCGCAGACGGCGTAGCCGAGGTGGAGCCGTCCCCATATGGGTCGCCGGCCGCGTTGGTGGCGATCAACTGTTCCCACATCCCGAACCAGAGAGACGCAAGATGAGCGAGATCGAAACTGTCCATGCCCGCCAGATCTTCGACAGCCGCGGTAACCCCACGGTGGAGGTTGACGTACGGACAGCCGGTGGAGTGATCGGTCGGGCCGCTGTCCCATCCGGCGCCTCGACAGGGTCCCGTGAGGCGCTCGAGCTGCGGGACGGTGGTACCGCGTTCGGCGGCAAGGGCGTCACTCGGGCGATTGCTCATGTCAACGGCGAGGTCGCGGACGCGGTCCATGGACGCGAGGTTTCAGCTCAGCGGGCGCTTGATCAAGCTCTGATCGCCCTCGACGGCACCGCTGACAAATCCCGGTTGGGCGCCAATGCGCTGCTCGGAGTGTCGATGGCCGCGGCGCGGGCGGCGGCGATCGAGTCGGGCGAGCCGTTATATCGATACCTCGGCGGAGAAGGGGCGAACCTGCTCCCGGTGCCGTCGATGAACGTGCTCAACGGCGGCGTGCACGCGGATAACCCGGTCGACTTCCAGGAGTTCATGATCGCCCCGGTCGGGGCCGGCTCGTTCGCGGAGGCTATGCAGATCGGCGCCGAGGTCTACCACGAGCTGCACGCGATGCTGAAGAAGCGCGGCTTGGCCAGTGGCGTCGGCGACGAGGGTGGCTTCGCGCCCAGGCTGGACTCGAACGAGGCTCCGCTGGAATTGCTCGCGGCGGCGATCGAGACGGCCGGCTACGGTCTTGGAGACGACGTCGAGATCAGCCTTGACCCGGCGGCGAGCGAGTTCTACCGCGATGGTCGTTACGAACTCGCTTGCGAAGGCCGTTCGCTGTCAAGCACGGAGATGATCGACCTCTGGGACGACATTGCCAAGCGCTACCCGTTGATGTTCCTTGAGGACGCGCTCGCCGAGTCAGATTGGAACGGGTGGCAGCAGCTCACCGAGAGGCTCGGTGATCGCCTGCAGCTGGTCGGCGACGACATCTTCGTCACCAACCCCACGATTCTGCGCGAGGGCATCGAACGCGGCATCGCGAACAGCATCCTGATCAAGCTCAACCAAATCGGGACGCTGACCGAAACGCTCGACACGATCCAGATGGCGCACGAGGCCGGATACCGATGCGTGATCTCGCACCGATCCGGCGAGACCGAGGACACGTTCATCGCCGATCTCGCCGTCGCAACGGGAGTCGGCCAGATCAAGACCGGTGCCCCGGCCCGAACCGAGCGGGTTGCGAAGTACAACCAGCTGCTGCGGATCGAGGAGGAACTCGGGAGCCACGCGCGTTATGCCGGACGCGCGACAATGGCAGCAGCAGATGCCTGAGGCACGGGCGGACATCACCCCACTGCCCGACCTCGCTCGCGGTCGGCACTTCGCGGGACCGGTTCGCGAACGGCGCCCGGTCTACGTCGACCTGCTGCCGCCGTGCAATGCGGGCTGTCCGGCCGGCGAGAACATTCAGGCATGGCTCGCCCACATGCAGGCCGGCGAGCATGAGCAGGCATGGCGAGAGCTCGTCGCCGACAATCCTCTGCCGGCGATCCACGGGCGCGTTTGTTATCACCCGTGTGAGACCGTCTGCAACCGCGCGGAGCTCGACAGTGCAGTCTCGATTCACTCGGTCGAGCGGTTCCTCGGAGACCTCGCTCTGGAGCGGGGATGGCAATTCAGCCCTCCACAGGCAAGTAGCGGTCAACGCGTGCTCGTGATCGGAGCGGGACCGAGCGGGCTGTCGGCGGCCTATCACCTGGCCCGGCTGGGCCACGATGTGGAGATCCGCGATGCGGGGGCAGAGCCCGGAGGAATGATGCGCTACGGGATCCCGGCATACCGGATGCCGCGAGATGTGCTTGACGGCGAGGTGGAGAGGATCCTCGCGTTGGGCGTACGGATCACGTGTGGGCATCGCGTCGAGCATCTCGTCGCCGAGCGGGATGAGGGAGGCTTCGACGCTGTGTTCGTGGCCGTCGGAGCTCACCTGTCGAAGCGCGTCGAGATCCCGGCCCGCGATGCCGGCCCGATCGTCGATGCCGTCGGGTTCCTGCGCGATGTCGCATCCGGCGAGCTGCCGACGGTTGGCCGCCGCGTCGCGGTGTACGGCGGCGGCAACACGGCGATGGATGCCGCCAGGGTTGCGCGGCGACTCGGGGCGGACGAGACGATGATCGTCTACCGGCGCACGCGTGAGCAGATGCCGGCGCACGAAGAGGAGGCGCACGACGCCGAGCAGGAAGGGGTGCGGATCAACTGGTTACGGACGATCACCGCGTTCGATGGTCCCGAGCTGACGGTCGAGGTGATGGAACTGGACGAGTCCGGCTTCCCGCAGCCGACGGGGCGGTTCGAAACGCTCGCCGCAGACACCGTGATCCTGGCGCTCGGCCAGGAGACCGATACGGCGTTCATGCGGGAGGTCCCGGCGATCGAATTTGACCGCGACGGCACCGTGCAGGTGTCGAAGTCACTGATGACCGGATACCCGGGTGTGTTCGCCGGCGGTGACATGGTGCCGAGCGAACGCACGGTGACGGTCGGCGTTGGTCACGGCAAGCGTGCCGCACGGGAGATCGACGCTTGGCTGCGCCAGGTCGACGGGGACCGCCCGCCGAAACATCCGAGCGCTTCGTTTGATCTGCTGAACCTGTGGTATTTCGGCGACGCCGCCCGTCGGGAGCAGCCTGAGCTTCCGGCGCAGGAGCGGATCTCTGGATTCGGGGAGGTGATCGGCGGGCTCTCGGTCGAGCAGGCGAGGTTCGAGTCTCACAGGTGTCTGTCATGCGGAAACTGCTGTGAGTGCGACGGGTGCCTCGGTGCGTGCCCTGAGGATGCGGTGATCAAACTGGGTCCCGGCCACCGATACCGGTTTGAATACGACCGCTGCACCGGTTGTGAGGCATGCTTCGAGCAATGCCCGGTGCATGCGATCGAGATGGTCCCGGAGCTGGGCTGATGCGGGCCACGATCGACGGCAACGAGGCGGCGGTCTCGGTCGCCTACCGGCTCAACGAGGTCTGCTGTATCTACCCGATCACGCCGTCCTCGCCGATGGCGGAACTTGCGGACGAGTGGTCCAGCCGGGAGCAACCGAACGTCTGGGGCACCGTGCCGACGGTCGTGGAGATGCAGAGCGAAGGCGGCGCGGCGGGGGCCCTGCACGGCGCCCTGCAGGGTGGTGCGCTGGGGACGACGTTCACCGCCTCTCAGGGCCTGCTGCTGATGATCCCGAACATGTACAAGATCGCAGGCGAGCTGACGGCGGCGGTGATGCACGTCGCAGCTCGATCGCTCGCTGCGCAGGGATTGTCGATCTTCGGCGATCACTCCGATGTGATGGCGGTGCGCCAGACCGGATTCGCGCTGCTGGCCTCGGCATCTGTGCAGGAGGCTCATGACCTGGCGCTGGTGGCGCAAGCTGCGACGCTCGGGACCCGCGTACCGTTCCTTCACTTCTTCGACGGGTTTCGCACGTCGCACGAGCTGAACACCGTCGAGCTGCTCTCCGACGACGACCTTCGTGCAATGGTTGACGAAGACCTTGTGCGGGCGCATCGGGCGCGTGCGCTGTCGCCAGAGCGGCCGTTCATCCGCGGGACCGCACAGAACCCTGACGTGTACTTCCAGGCGCGGGAGACCGTAAACCCGTTCTATGCCCGCGTGCCCGGCATCGTGCAGGAGGCGATGGACCAGCTCGGCGCGCGCACCGGGCGCCACTACCACCTCGTCGAGTACAGCGGACACCCGGAGGCGGAGCGCGTGCTGGTGGTGATGGGCTCGGGCGGGGAGACGGCACGTGAGACCGTCGCCTACCTGCAGGCGCGCGGTCAGCGTGTCGGCGTGGCGCAGGTCAGGCTCTACCGGCCGTTTCCCGCGGCCGAGCTGGCGAAGGCGCTGCCCGAGACCGTCCAGAGCGTCGCGGTGCTCGACCGCACCAAGGAGCCGGGCTCGCTCGGTGAGCCGTTGTTCCTGGACGTGCTCGCGGCGCTGAGCGAGGCCCATGCGTACGGCGACCGCGAGCGGATGCCGCGCGTGATCGGCGGTCGCTACGGCCTCTCCTCCAAGGAGTTCAACCCGGGGATGGTCGCCGGGGTGTTCGAGGAGCTCGAGCGCGAGCGGCCGCGGCGACGGTTCACGATCGGCATCACCGACGACGTCTCGGGCACCAGCCTTCCCTACGACACCGCGCTCGACATCGAGCCGCCCGAGACCGTGCGCGCAGTCTTCTTCGGCCTTGGATCGGACGGGACGGTGGGCGCGAACAAGAACACGATCAAGATCCTCGGCGAGGATGAGGACCTCAATGCCCAGGGTTACTTCGTCTACGACTCCAAGAAGTCGGGCTCACAGACCGTTTCGCACCTGCGCTTCGGCCCCGCGCCGATCAGCGCCCCGTACCTGATCTCGCAGGCGAGCTTTGTCGGCTGCCACCAGTTCGCGTTGCTCGAACGTTCCGAGGTGCTGGACCGTGCGGCGCCCGGAGCAACACTGCTGCTCAATACGCGCCTGGAGCCGGAGCGTCTGTGGGATGCGCTTGCGCGTCCCGTCCAGGAGCAGATCCTGGAGAAGCACCTCGATCTCTATGTGATCGACGCAGGCGCGGATCGCTCGTGAGGCGGGGCTCGCGGGACGAACCAACACCGTGCTTCAGACGTGTTTCTTCGCGATCTCCGGCGTGCTCGAGCCCGAGCACGCGATCGAGCGGATCAAAGCGTCGATCGCCAAGAGCTATGGGAAACGCGGCGCTGAGGTGGTGGCCCGCAACCAGACAGCGGTCGACCAATCGCTGCAGGGACTCCACCGGGTCGCACTCCCCGCGCATGTCACCTCCGAGCGTGAGCCGTCACCGCTCGTTCCCGCCCACGCTCCTGAATTCGTGCGCCACGTGACCGCCGCGATGATGGCCGGCCTCGGCGATCAACTGCCGGTCAGCGCGCTGCCGGTCGATGGCACCTACCCGAGCGGCACCACGGCGTATGAGAAGCGCAACATTGCGGAACTGGTCGCCCAGTGGGATTCTGGGCTGTGCATTCAGTGCGGCAACTGCAGCTTCGTATGTCCGCACAGCGTGATCCGCTCTCGCTACTACGAGCAGGACCGCCTGGAGGGCGCACCTGCCGGCTTCGCCTCCGCTGAGCTCGACGCTCCCGGCCTCCCGAACACACGCTTCACGCTGCAGGTCCTGGTCGAGGACTGCACGGGATGCGGCCTGTGTGTGGAGGCCTGTCCTGTCTCAGCGCCAGGAGACTCGACGCACCGTGCGATCAACCTGGAGCCGCGCGAGCCGGTGCTTGCGGCTGAGCGTTCAAATATCGCGTTCTTCGAGCAGCTGCCGATCAACGATCGGGCTCGCGTCGACTTCGGAACAGTGCGCGGCACACAGTTCCTGGAGCCGCTGTTCGAGTTCTCCGGTGCCTGCGAGGGCTGCGGCGAGACGCCGTATCTGAAGCTGCTCTCACAGCTGTTCGGCGACCGGCTGACGATCGCCAACGCGACCGGCTGCTCCTCGATCTACGGTGGCAACCTGCCGACGACGCCGTGGACCGTCGATGCCGACGGGCGCGGTCCAGCCTGGTCGAACTCGCTGTTCGAGGACAACGCTGAGTTCGGGCTGGGCCTCAGGCTCGCCGCCGACGGCCACACGGAGCTTGCTCGCACGCGTCTGGGAGAGCTGCGCGAGGCGCTCGGGGCCGAGTTGGTCGACGCGATCCTGACAGCGCCGCAGTTGCGGGAGTCTGAGCTGCGCGCACAGCGCGAGCGGGTCGCTGAGCTGGAGCGGCGACTCGACGACATCGGCGAGGCAGCGGTCGCCGATCTGCGCAGCGTCATCGACCACCTGATCCGGCGAAGCGTATGGATCGTCGGCGGCGACGGCTGGGCGTACGACATCGGGGCCGGCGGACTTGACCACGTGCTGGCGAGCGGGCGCAACGTGAACGTGCTGGTGCTTGACACCGAGGTCTACTCCAACACCGGCGGGCAGATGTCGAAGGCGACGCCGCTCGGCGCGGTCGCGAAGTTCGCCTCCGCAGGCAAGACGATGGCGACCAAGGACCTGGCTCTGCAGGCGATCGCATACGCAAACGTCTACGTGGCGCGGGTCGCGATGGGTGCGGACCCCCAGCAGACGCTGACAGCTTTTCGAGAGGCCGAAGCGTACGACGGGCCCTCGCTGGTGATCGCCTACAGCCACTGCATCGCGCACGGCTTCGAGATGCGCGACGGCCTGACCCAGCAGTACCGCGCGGTCGCCAGCGGCCACTGGCCGCTGATCCGCTATGACCCGATGCTGCGCGCGACCGGGGGCAACCCATTCCTGATCGATTCGCCTAGGCCGCGGATCCCCCTGAGCCGGTATCGCGACGGAGAGCTGCGGTTCCGTGCACTCACCAACAGCGATCCGGTCGAGGGTCAGCGACTGCAGGACCTCGCCCAGCAGACGGTCCACCAGCGTTGGCAGACCTACGAGCAGATGGCCACCCGGAGCGCCGGCGAGTTCCCGGCCGACCCACGACGGGACCGCTGATGGACCTGACCACGAACTACATGGGCCTGGAGCTGCGCAGCCCGCTCCTCGCGTCACCGTCGCCGCTGTCGAAAACGCTCGACGGGGTCAAGCGCCTCGCCGATGCCGGGGTCGGCGCGGTCGTGCTCTACTCGCTGTTCGAAGAGCAACTGCGCGCCGAGGCCGAGCTGAATGCACGTCTCCTGGACACCGGGACCGACGCGTTTGCCGAGTCGCTCTCGTACTTCCCGCGGGCATCGGACGAGGAACCCGGGCCACGCCGTTATCTCAGCCTGCTCGAGCGAGCCGTCGCCGCGGTCGAGATCCCCGTGATCGGCAGCCTCAACGGAATCACCCCTGCCGGCTGGACAAGCTACGCCCGCGCGATCCAGGACGCCGGCGCGTCGGCGATCGAGCTGAACATCTACTACCTCCCGGGTGACCCCGACACCTCAGGCCGCGACGTCGAGCAGCGCCAGCTTGACGTGCTCAGCCTCGTCAAGGACGCCGTGACCGTCCCGGTGGCGGTCAAGCTGAGCCCCCACTTCAGCTCGATCGGCGAGATCGCGCTGTCGCTGGACGGGGCGGGCGCCGATGGACTCGTCCTCTTCAACCGCTTCCTGCAACCGGATATCGATCCCGAGACGCTCACAGTGGTGCCAGGCGTGGCTCTGTCCAGCCCGGCCGAGGGGCTCCTGCCAAGGACATGGATCGCGCTCCTGCACCGCCGCCTGCGCGCGTCGCTGGCAGCGACGACCGGCGTCGAGACCCCCGCCGACGTCGCCAAATACCTGCTCGCCGGCGCCGACGTCGTGATGAGCACCTCAGCGCTGCTGCGCCACGGACCCGAACACGCGACAACGCTCCTGAGCGGGTTGACCGCCTGGATGGCGCGCAAGGGATTCGCCGGCATCGAGGACGTACGCGGCCTGCTCGCCGTCCCGCTCACCACCGACGGAGCCGAACGCGAACGCGCTGGTTACGTCAGCGCGCTGCAGGCGGCCAAGACCAGCGACTACGGTCGCTGACGCTCGGGACCCTCACCGGTGCTAGCGGTGCGGCCACCGCCGGCGGTGCGGGGCTGGTGGCCTGGACGCATCCCCGGGCTCTGGGCGGTTCAGGCGTACGCCGAGCAACCGTCCATGATCACGCACCCGCTCAATCGCGTACCCGTTGAGCTCAAGTTCGGACACGACGGCGGCGGGAAAGTCGATGCCACCGGCGCGAAGCTCGGCATACGATGCCGGCTTCTCACCGCCCTGTTGCAGAAGTTCAAGTAGTCGCTGCTGCTGGACATCGATGATCGCCATTGACTGATTGTGGCCCTCACCACACTTCGGCGGCGCGGCGGGCCGCTCCGGGCTGGCTTTGCTGAGCGGCTCTGGCAGCGCCGTCGAGGGTGAACCGAACGAGCCGGGGCCGGGTAGGGAGTTGGACCCCGGCTCGTTTCGGGACGCGCCACGAACACCGCGGGGCAGCGGCGGGTGGCTGGTGTGTGCGCTCCGTCGGCTCGACTTGCTTCCGCACGGGTGCGGGAGCCTCGCCGCGCGCCGGGGAGAGAAGAGGCGCGATGCGGCAAGTATCAGGAGATCGGAACTTCGCGGGGATTCAGCGGCACGCTCTGGGCGCTCGCAGTCTCGCGACTGGGAGCCTCGGCAGCGAGTGGCGTCTGCTCGCGTGGCGAAAAGCCTAAGACCGTACCGCTGGAGGACCGTCACCTCCCTGGTTGACAAAACCGGAGAGGTCACCTGCGTCCTGCTGTCCGCGCCGGCGGACCCCACGACCAATTCCCTCGAAACTTCAGGTTACCCCGTCTGTCAACCTGATCGCCTTGCACGGACGCGCTAGACTCGCCTTCGACGGCTGTTGACGCGATCGGTGATTGTGACTGTGGCTGCTGCCTTGTAGACGGAACGAATGAGCGGTCACACGCTGGCCGCACGATTTTGGTCCGTGACACCCATTGGCTCCTCTGGAGCCGAGGAAGCGTTCACGGATGCACGGACCGCGTATCGGAAGCGACCTCAACGCAGCGATCACGGCGCTGCGCCCGCGCCCACCGGTACCGCTCGGCGCGGGGACGCGGGGTCAGGAGACGCGATGAGCGCCGATCAGGGAGAGCTGTCCGCGGCGCTCACGAACGCGATCGTTGCCTTGCTGGCTGAGTACACGGGGCGAGGCGCAACGCAGTCACGAACCTACGTGCACGAGAACCTGGTGGTCTGTGTCCTGCACGACTCGATGACCAAGGGTGAGCGAAGCCTTGTGCGTGACGGGAAGGAAGACGCTGTGCTCGCGATCAGACGGACCTACCAGGAGACGATGCGCCCCGAACTGATCGAGATCGTCGAGCGCCTGACGGGTCGGAAGGTGTCCGCGTTCCTGAGTTCCAACCATGTCAACCCCGACGTTGCGATCGAATCATTCGTGCTGGAACTGGTCGACGCCTCGCCGCCCGCCCAACCCGACACCGTCGAGCGCCGAAATGGGTAGCCCAGGATCGAGGTCGGGTGCGGTGGATGTCGAGTTGCTTCGTCGGGTGATCTCGGTCGGGCGCGGGGTGCTGTCGGAGCTTGATCCGGAGGCGCTGCTCGACCGGGTGATGGAGACCGCACGGGAGATCACCGGTGCGCGCTATGCGGCGCTGGGGGTTCTGGACGGATCCCGGCATCAGCTTGAGCGGTTCCTGGTGCACGGGATCAGCGAGAGCCAGCAGCACGTGATCGGGAGCCCCCCGCTGGGGCGTGGAGTCCTTGGCGAGTTGATCCGCTCGCCGGTACCGCTTCGCTTGGCTGATATGGGCGAGCATCCGCGCTCATATGGCTTCCCGGTCGGGCATCCCGCGATGCGGACGTTCATGGGCGTGCCGATCGTCGTGCACGAGCAGCCGTGGGGGAACCTCTATCTGACCGAGAAGGACGGCGGTCGCGAGTTCGATCAGGCGGACGAGGAAGCGGTCATGATGCTCGCCGATTGGGCGGGGATCGCGATCGAGCACGCCGGCCTCTATGAGTCCGCGCAGCGCCGGGGCGGCGAGCTCGAGCGAACGGCGCGCGGTTTGGAGGCGGCGCGGGCGATCGCGCTTGCGATCGGCGGTTCGACCGATCTCGATCGCGTGCTCGAATTGATCGTCAAGCGCGGCCGGGCGCTGGTGGGCGCGCGGAGCCTGTTGATCCTGCTACGTGAGGGCGATGTGCTGGTGGTGGTAGCGAGCGCGGGTGATGCTGCCGACGCTCACGGCCGGCGGATCCCGCTGGAAGGGTCCACGTCGGGAGAGGTGTTTCGCCACCGACGGCCGGAGCGGATCGTAGATGTCCAGACGCGTCTGCGGATCACACCGGAGAGGCTCGGCGTCAAGGATGCAAACGCGGGGCTGATCGTGCCCCTGGTGTACCGCGATGAAGCGCTCGGCGTGCTGATCGCGTTCGATCACGGACCCGAGGCCGGATTCGACGCCGATGACGAGCGGGCGCTGCTGGCGTTCGCGGTGAGCGCTGCAACCGCGGTCGCGACCGCACAGACGGTAACCGCGGAGCGGCTGCGCGGAGCTCTCGCCGCCGCCGAGGCCGAGCGGTTGCGGTGGGCGCGTGAGCTGCACGATCAGACACTGCAATCACTCGGAGCGCTGCGGGTGCTGCTGGCAACGGCGCGCCGCAAGGCGGACCTCGCAAGCTGGGAGCGCGCCGGCGGTGAAGCGATCGCCGCACTGGAGCAGGAGATCGCCAACCTGCGAGGGATCATCCACGACCTGCGCCCCACGGCCCTTGACGATCTCGGACTCGCCGCCGCGCTTCGCGATCTCGCCGAGCACTCCAGCGACGACGCCCTCACCGTCGTGTGCGACCTTTCCCCGCCGCAGCCGTTATTGGGTGCTGAGCTTGAGACGACGGTCTACCGACTTGTTCAGGAGGCACTGACCAACGTCGCCAAGCACGCGCGCGCCAGCACCGCGCGGGTGATGATCGTGCTCGACCGTGCAGAGCTCACCGTTCGCGTTCAAGACGACGGTGTCGGGTTCGACATCGCCCAGCAGACGGCCGGCTACGGTCTGGCGGGGATGCGCGAACGCGTCGGCCTCGCGCACGGCATGTTGACCGCCGAATCCGGCGATGCCGGAACGACCGTCGTCGCCAGGTTCCCGGTCGCCGGCGCCGGCGTCGTGGCCCGCACGGGCTGAGGCGCAGAACCGCGACGAACGCGCTGAGCGGAACCAGTCCCGCGTCGTCGAGCGGCCGCCGCGTGATGGAGAGTTTGGTACATGCGTTCCGTGGAAACGCTCGCGCGGTTGCGGAACCTTACGGTGTCTCGACGCTTCGTGCCTTTCATAGATTGGTTTTGCTGGCTCACATCCGCCGCTAACGATCAAAAAGGTCACAAGTCATGTCATCGAGACCAGAGGGAAGCATTGCCGTCAATCCGCAGGTCGCTCGTTTTGTCGACACGCGGCGTGAAGTCGTAGACGTCGCGCACACCGATTTCACCGAGGTGAGCGCTGTTGTGCTCGCCGCCGGCGATCTCGGCAATGGTGTCGTGTCGAGGCTGCGGGCGACGGGTTTCGATCTGCCGCTGTTTGTCGTGGCGGACCCCGATCAGAGCGTCGATCTCGACGTGCACGGCGTCACCGGCGTGTTGGCCAGTGATGGAGAGAACGCCGAGTTCTTCGGGGATATGGTCGAGACGGCCGCGTCGAAGTACGACGACGAGGTGCTGCCGCCGTTCTTCGGAGCGCTGTCTCGCTATGAGCGGCGGGGATATTCGGCCTTTGACTGCCCGGGGCATCAGGGCGGCCAGTTCTTCATGCGCCATCCCGCCGGGCCGCCGGCTCGTGGACTTCTTCGGACACAACCTGTTCCGCGCGGACCTCTGCAACGCAGATGTGAGCATGGGCGATCTGCTGATTCACGAGGGCGCGCCGTATGACGCGGAGGCGCACGCCGCGACGGTGTTCCACAGCGACGAGACCTACTTCGTCCTGAACGGCACGTCGGCCTCCAACAAGGTGGCGCTCGGCGCGTTGCTGACGCCCGGGGACGTGGTGCTGTTCGACCGCAACAACCACAAGTCGGTGCATCACGGTGCGCTGTTCCTCGCGGGGGCGACACCTGTGTATCTGGAGACGGCTCGGAACGCGTTCGGTTTGATCGGCGGTATCGACGAGCACTGCTTCGACGAGAGCTACATCCGGGAGCGCGTGGCGAAGGTCGCACCCGAGAAGGCGACTGCCGAACGTCCGATTCGTCTGGCGGTGATCCAGCTGGGGACCTACGACGGGACGATCTACAACGCGCGGCAGGTTGTTGACCGGATCGGCGGATTGTGCGACTACATCCTGTTCGATTCCGCGTGGGTCGGCTATGAGCAGTTCATCCCGATGATGCGTGACTGCTCGCCGCTGCTGCTTGAGCTCGGCGAGAACGACCCGGGAATCATCGTGACCCAGTCGGTGCACAAGCAGCAGGCCGGGTTCTCGCAGGCGTCGCAGATCCATAAGAAGGATTCGCACATCAAGGGATCAGCGCCGCTACGTGAACCACGACCGGTTCAACAACGCGTTCATGATGCAGGCCTCCACAAGCCCGTTCTATCCGATCTTCGCCTCGCTGGACGTGAACGCCCAGATGCACGCTGACGGGAGTGGCGAGCGACTCGTGGGCCGAGGCGGTCAAGGTCGGGATCGAGGCGCGCAAGCTGATCCTCGCGAACTGCAAGACTGATCCGCCCGTTCGTCCCCGAGCGCGTCAACGGAGCGCTCTGGCAGGACGCGCTCGACCGAGGAGATCGCGAGCAACCGTGAGTTCTTCGCGTTCGTGCCCGGCGAGCGCTGGCACGGGTTCGACGGGTACACGAAGGACCAGTATTTCGTCGACCCGAACAAGCTGCTGCTGACCACGCCGGGAATCGACGTCGGCGACCGAGGAGTACGAGGACTTCGGGGTACCGGCGACGATCCTCGCGAACTATCTGCGTGAGAACGGGATCATCCCGGAGAAGTGCGACCTGAACTCGATCCTGTTCCTGCTGACGCCGGCCGAGACGATCCCGAAGATCCAGAACCTCGTCGCGGCAGCTCGTCCGCTTCGAGGAGCTGATCGAGCACGACGCGCCGCTGGAGCACGTGCTCCCGTCGATCTACAGCGCCGCACCGCGAACGCTATGCCGGCTACACGCATCCGCCAGCTAGCGCAGGAGATGCACGACTTCTACAAGGACCGCGACATCAAGCAGCTGCAGAAGGTCATGTTCCGCGAGGACGCACTTCCCGCGGGTCGCGCTGCGCGCCCAACCTCGCCAACGACGAGTTCACCCGCGGCAACGTCGAGCTCGTCGCGATCCGTGACATCGTCGGACGCGTCGCCGCCGAGGGCGCGCTGCCATATCCGCCCGGGATCCTGTGTGTCGTTCCCGGCGAGATCTGGGGCGCCGAGCAGCGCGACTACTTCCTCGCGCTGGAAGAGGGCGTCAACCTGCTACCCGGCTTCGCCACGGAACTACAGGGCGTCCACCTGCTGAGCGAAGCCGGACGGGCAGATCCGCGCCTACGGCTACGTCCTTTCGACAACCGGCAGTGACTGCTGAGGCCAGGTGACTGACGACATGATCCCGTCGCACCGCACTGTCACGCCGCACCCAACTTTCACTGAACCGTTAGGAGGCCGCAAAATGGTGTCAAAACCTGTCAAGAAGATGGACGTCAAACGTCTGACGATCATCACCGCGATCAACATGATGGGCTCCGGGATCATCCTGCTGCCCGCGAACCTCGCGGGAGTCGGGACGATCTCGGTGCTCTCGTGGGTCGTCACGACCGCCGGCGCCACCTGTCTCGCCTACGCGTTCGCGCGCGCCGGCACCTTCAGCAACCACGGTGCCGGGATGGGCGGCTACGCGGAGTACGCGCACAAGAAGTCCGGCAGCTTCATGACCAACTACACCTACTTCATCTCGCTCGTGATCGCGAACACCGCGATCGCGGTCGCGGTCGTCGGATACGGCAGCAACTTCCTCAATATCACCCTCAAACCATGGCCGACCGCGATCGCGACCGTCGGCGTGCTGTGGCTCGCGTCCGTCCTGAACTTCGGCGGCCCGCGGCGCACCGGGAACATCAGTGCGGTCACCGTCTGGGGGGTCGTGATCCCGCTCGTGAGCGTCTCGATCATCGGCCTGTTCTTCTTCTCCCCGCACCTCTGGGTCTCCGCCTGGAACCCCCACCACTACGCGTTCCTCCACGGACTGACCGCGTCGATCGCGGTCACGCTCTGGGCGTTCCTCGGACTCGAGTCCGCCTGCGCGAACACCGGCGCGGTCGAGAACCCGAAGAAGACCGTCCCGATCGCGGTGATGGCCGGCACGCTGATCGCAGCCGTCCTCTACATCGCCTCGACCGAGGTGATCCAGGGCATCATCCCGGGCTAAGGAACTGGCGAACTCAACCGCCCCGTTCGGTCTCGTGTTCGCGCACATGTTCAACCCGACCGTCGGCAAGGTCGTCGTCGCGATGATGGTGATCTCGTGCTTCGGTTCGCTGTTCAGCTGGCAGTTCACGATCGCCGAGGTCGCGCGCTCATGCGCGGCCGACGGCTACTTCCCGAAGCTGTTCAGGATCGTCAGCAAGGCCGGCGCGCCGATCATCGGGCTGCTGGTGATCACGGGATTCCAGACGCTGATGTCGTTCATGACCGTCTCACCGACGCTCGACAACAAATGGACGGTGCTGGTCGACCTCTCGGTGATGACCAACCTGATCCCCTACCTGCTCAGTATGTCCGCGCTGGTCGCGCTGCAGAAGATCGAGAAGGTCCCGGCCGTGCTCGCCAAGCGAGCCAATGTGGTCGCGCTGTTGGCCACGCTCTACAGCCTCTACGCCTGCTACGCCTCCGGCTACCAGGCGATGATGTGGGGCGGCCTGCTCACCTTCGCCGGCTGGGGTCTCTATGGATTCATGGTCCCGAGACTGCATGCCGTCGAGGAGCTGGAAACCCCCGAACTGCCAGAACTGCCGACCAACGGGCTGCCACCAGCCCCGGCGGCTCCTGTCAAGGTTCTCGCATAACCGCTCGCCGAGAGCTTCGGCCCACCGCCGAAGCTCTCGGCCTCCGGAGCGGGCGGTCGTACCCGATCCGCCCGTTCAGAGCAGCAACCCGGCCCTGCCGTCAGCGATCCCGGCAGGGCCGCGTCACTGAAATGGCTCAGACCAACCGCCGACCGAACACAGAGACAGATACCCATGCGCGAGAACCCGCTTTACCGGACTGACGATCAGCAGGTCGTGCGAGCACTGATCGCAGAGAACCCCTGGGCGACGATCGTCAGCGCGACTCCGACCGGACTCGTTGCCTCCCACTACCCGGTGCTGCTCGACAGCAGCAGCGAGCTCGCGATCCTGATCCATGTCGGCCGCCCGGACGAGGAGATCCATGGATTCGGCTCAAGCGAGGTGCTCGTGATCATCGCCGGGCCGAACGGCTACATATCACCCAGCTGGTACGGCAGCGATGCGACCCCCGTACCAACGTGGAACTTCATCGTCGCTCACTGCTACGGCACGCCAACCGTGCTTGACGCCGACGAGAACCACGCGATGCTCACACGCCTGACCGAGCACCTCGAACGGCACGCCGAGAACCCGGTGCTGCTCGACCAGCAGGTGGTTGCCGGGCTCGCTCCCCAAACGGTCGGCCTGCGGCTGCCGATCGACCGCTTCATCTGCAAGGAGAAGATGAGCCAGGACGAAGACCCGGTCACGCAGGCCCAGATCCTCGTAGCGCTCAGACGACCCGGCCCCTGTACCAACCCGGAGCTCGCCCAGCAGATGCGTACCACACTCGAGGGGGCGGCGCGCTCGAGTCGGGAATAGTGGCACGACGTTCGTCGTCGGGGGCTTCACGCGATCATCATGACTGGCGATAGTCCCTCCGCTGCTCCCGCTTCGAAGGCAAGCCCAACGCCGACCCTTCGAGCCGACGAGCTGACCCTGTTCGACTCGACGGTTGTGGCGATCTCATCGGTCGGACCGGCGTACTCGTTGGCTGCGACTCTAAGCCTGCTGTTCGTTGCCGTCGCCTACGCCGGACCCGCCGTGATCATCGTCAGCTTCATCCCGGTCCTGCTGATCGCGGTCGCCTACTTCTATCTCAACCGCAGAGAGCGCCACGAGCGACATCTGGCTGACCGCGACGATCGGGGTGGCGTGGCTCGCCGTGATCACACTGATCACGATCTATGGGATCCGCTGGACAGCCAACACCCAGTGGTTCTTCCTGCTGATCCAGTATGCGGCGTTACTCGGCATCTCAATCTGGGGGATCATCAAAGTTGGGGTCGATCACCCACCGGGATCCGCGGGGTTCCGGTGGTCGTGGCTTGACCCGTTCTCGATCCACGGCTACGAAGGGCTTGCCGCCGGCGCCGTGCTCGGCCTGTTCTTCTTCTGGGGCTGGGACACCGCCGTGAACCTCAACGAGGAGTCCAAGAGCTCGACCAAGGTCCCCGGCCAAGCGGGTCTGTTCGCGATGTTTCTGCTGCTGTGTCGGCGGCACCTGGACCGGCTACCTGATGATCATCGCCGTCCTCTCATCCACCGTCGCCGACACACAGACAACGCTGCTGCCGGCGGCGCGGATCACGCTCTCGATGGCGAGAGACGGCGTCTTTCCGCGCGTGTTCGGGATCATCCACGGCAAGTTCCAGACACCGATGATCGGAACGCTGATCCTCGCCTTCGTCGCACTCCTCGGAATTCTCCTGAGAGCAAGCTCACCGACTGTCAACTCGGTCTACGGAAACCTGATCGACAACATCGGCGTGATGGTCGCGTTCTACTACGGCGCGACCGGCATTGCATGCGCCTGGGCCTACCGAAAGGTGATGTTCAACGACGCGACCTTCTTCTTCACCGGAATCCTGCTCCCATTCCTCGCCGGCGTCTTCTGCTTCTGGGTCGGATACGAGGTCGTCAGGAAGTCCGGCCTGAGGGCCTCTGCACCGGTGTTGATCGCAGTTGCCCTCGGGATACCGCTGGTGATCGTCACGCGGCTGAGAACCAAGAGCGAGTTCTTCGAGCAGGAACCGATCGCCTACGACTCCACCCAATAGATCCAGTCGGGGCTCCGCCACCCGCCAGTCGATGACGGGTCAGCGGCGCGCCAGTCGGCGACCGCTCTCGGTGTCCGGTGGTGTGTAGTTGAGTTCGTAATGGTGATAGAGCGCCGACTCGTCGGCCTGAGAGAGCTCGTCACCGTGCTCCTCGATGTTCGGCGCGGCCCTGACCTGTTCCTTCGTAACCGACACCTGCAGCTGATCGGGACCAACCGTGATCCCGCCCAGCGGCACGAACGTCAGGTGACGGCCGATGAAGCCCTCCTTGACGGTGCCGAACTGCGGCTCGTCGTTCTCGACATCGACGTACACGTCCTGCAGCTTGCCGATCTTCTCGCCGTCGCAGTCGAGCACCATCTTGCCGCGCCATTCCGCGACATTCCAAGTGGCGTCCTGCTGATCCTCGGTCATCTCGATGCCCTCCTGATAACGGCTCGCGTAGCGATTACCGATTCTAGAACTGGAGCGCACAGCGGCGCCGCCTGATCAGCGCGGGACGGCGGACTGATGCTGGTCGGTACGCACGATCAGGACACTGCAGCGGGCTTGGCGGAAGACTCCGTCCGACACGCTGCCCGGAATCAGCCGGGACGCGTGCGCAATGCTCCTGCCACCAACGATCAGCAGGTCCGCTTCCTGTTCTGCCACGACGGCCAGCAGGATCTCCACCGGATCACCGTGCCGCGCGTACGTGACCGCCTCGACGCCCTCCGCTCGCGCGGATCCTGCGGCCGATGTCAGCACCACCTCGGCGTCAGACGGTGTTTGAAGGGCGCCATGCGCGCTGACCACGTGCAGCGCTGCCCCCAGGGACCCAGCAAAGGCGATCGAGATAGTGAGTGCATTGGCAGCGGTCTGGGAGTCGTCCACCCCGACCACAATCGTCCTGATCGGACGAACTGCCCGAACCTCTGGGAGCGGCGAGGACGCCACACCCACGGCGACGCGGTGCGCGAGCGTCTGCGCCGGAACCAGGGTTCCCGCCGCCGCCGCCCGCAACACCCGGGCGAGCTGCGCCCCAATGCCCCGCTTGGGGGGGAGTTCGATCAGGAGCTCGAACACCCCGCCGTCGAACTCACGCCGAGTGTCACCCACACCCGTCAGCAGACCGAGCGACGCTCGGTTGTCGCCCTGCACCAGCGCGCTGAACCGGCGCACACCCTCGCGGCGCGCGCGGTAGGTCAGGCGATCCAGCAATGCGCGACCGAGGCCACGGCCCTGCCAGTCATCGACGACGACAACCGCGACTTCGGCGAGTTCCGGATCCTCCTTGGAGCGAATGAAACGAGCAACACCCAACCCGTCCCCACTCGACGGGTCGATCGCGACGATCGCCTCATGATCCCGGTGGTCGACGTCGACGAAGTAGTCGAGCTCAGCCTGAGAAAGCCTGCTCTTGGATGTGAAGAACCGCCGGTAGCGAGAATCCTCACTCAGCCGCTCGAACCCGGCCGTCAGCAGCGGCCCGTCGGCGGGCGTGATCGGGCGCAACGATACCCGCGTTCCGTCGCGTAGAACCCTCGTCCGGCGCCAAGCTGCAGTCGCCATCGCCTAATCAACGATAGGTGTAGGCGGCACCGGGTCCTCAGGCTGCTCAGGCCCGGCGAGCAGTCCGTGACGCAGCGCGTACCGTGACAGCTCCGAGCGTGAGGCGATCCCGAGCCGGCGATGGATGTCCGCGCGGCACGCCTCAATCGCAAGCTCGCTGAGCCCCAGCTCAAGGCCGATCTCCGGATCGCGGCGGCCGAGCGCAATCAACCGCAGGACGGCAGTCTGCGAAGCACCCAGCTCCCGCGGGTCCGCACACATCTGTGCCTGCAACCTGGCCGCTACAACCGGCGAGACGTAGCACTCCCCGCGTGCGGCTGCAAGGATCGCGTCGACGAGCTCGGTATCCGCCATGTCCTTGAGCACGTATCCGGACGCGCCGGCGCCGATCGCTTCGCTCGCGTAGCCGCCGTCGAGCGCCATCCCGGCGACCACGACGCTCGTACCCGGAGAGGCGCGTCGGATCGCTCGGATCGACTCGGGGCTGCCACCGTCGGGAAGATGCCGGTCAAGCACGACCACGTCGACATCGGTGCGAACAAGCAGCTCAAGCGCGCCGGCTGCATCGCTGGACTTGCCAACCAGCTCCACAACCCCGCTCCCAACCAGCAGAGCGCCGACGGCGAACCGCATAAAGTCGTGGCTGACCGCGAGCACGACCCGCGCGCACGAGCCAGCATCATCTCCCTCACCGACCCGAGCACCGACGAGCGCGGATCGACGAGAAAACGAATCGTTTGCGGCCATAGGAGCATTACGACCCACCGGCAGGATCAGCGCATCCGCGATCACCCGCACGCCGGCGTGGTAACAACCCTGGCGCGGCGATCCTCGCCAGCGGCGTTTGCGTAGTTTTCCACAATCAGCGGCTCAGAAGGACCGATGGCACCCGACGCCGACCGTCTTACGCTGGGCGCATGGCAATCCCTGAAACACAAGAGCTGTGCCCTGAAACACAAGAGCTGTGGCCGTGACCGAGCTCGGCATCGCACTGATCGTCGTCGCCCTGGTGTTGCTCCTCGCAGAGGCGCATCTTTCGACCGGCGGCCTGATCGGCGCTGTTTCGATTGTGGCCGGGATCGGCGGGATCACGCTGCTGCTGCTCGCCGCGGGTGTCGGAGCGATCGGCGTCCTGATCGTTGCCGTCTGCGCCGCGGTGGGGGCTGTGTCACTCCTGCTGCCCGCAAGGCGCCGGATCATCGGCTCGCTTCAGACGCGCCCGCGCACCGGGCGCGAAGCACTCGTCGGTCACCTCGGTGTCGTTCGCTCAAGCGATGAGGACCAAATGCAGGTGTTCGTCGACGGGTCGCTGTGGCGCGCCGAGCACGATCCGTTCCGCGAGGAACCCGAATTGCACGACGACGACCGAATCGTCGTCGAACGCGTCAACGGCTTGACCTTGCGTGTCCGCAAGGCCGAAGCATGGGAGCTGAATCCATGATCGTCACCGTCCTCCTCATACTGATCGCAGTTGTTCTCCTGCTCTGTGTCGTGCTGGCAGCGGTGTCGGTACGGATCCTGCGCGAGTACGAGCGCGGCGTCATCTTCCGCCTCGGTCGTCTGCTCGATCAGAGGGGACCGGGCGTCGTGCTGCTGATCCCGTTCATCGATCGGATGGTCCGTGTCAGCCTGAGGACCGTCACCCAGGTGATCCCGCCGCAGGAGGTGATCACCCGCGACAACGTGCCGGCCCGCGTCACGGCCGTCACCTACTTCCACGTCGTCGATCCCAACCGATCCGTCGTCGAGGTCCAGGACGTTGAGGCCGCGACCTCCCAGATCGCGCAGACGACACTGCGCTCGGTGCTCGGCAAAGCGGAGCTCGACACGCTGCTCGCAGAACGTGAACGGCTCAACGAGGACCTCCAGAAGATCATCGACGACCAGACCGAGCCGTGGGGTATCAAGGTCACCGCCGTGGAGATCAAGGACGTCGAGATCCCGCCAGACATGCAGCACGCGATCGCGCGCCAAGCCGAGGCAGAGCGCGAACGCCGCGCGAAGGTCATCAATGCCGAGGGCGAGGCCCAGGCTGCCACCAAGCTCGCCGAAGCGGCCGACGTGATCAGCCGCAACCCGGTCACGATCCAACTGCGCTACCTGCAGACGTTGCTGGAGATCGGCAGCGAGCAGAACTCGACGATCGTCTTCCCGCTGCCGATCGATCTGATCGGGCCGTTTATGCAGTCGGTGGCCGGTCACGCCGCCGCGCCGGCCCCGAACGGAGCTCCCGCCGCGCCGGTTCCGAACGGAGCTCCCGCCGCGCCGGTCCCAAACGGAACTCCCGCCGCGATCAAACCCGCCTGACGCGTTGACTCACGCCCGTGCCGGCGCTCGTCGCCATAATCGCGGGTCGTGGGCGATCAGCCAGAGCGTTCGGCGAGCGGGTCCACGCGCACGGACAAGCCGGCTCCTGATGCAACGGTCACCGCCGACGCGCAGCTGCCCGCTCTAGACGAACGGGAGGTTGCGGCGCTGCGGGCGGTGGGCCGCCGCTGGTCCGGTCGGACGTCCGATCGAGGAGCGCTGCCGGTCGATCCTGGATTGCGCTTTCTGGGCGGCGAGGGGACGCGGCAGGGTCGGTTCGTACAGATCCGCAGCGCGAGGCCAGAGGATCACGATGATCTTGAGGCAACAACCGCCGCGGACGAGCTTGACTCACGGCCCGAACGTGCGGGGAATCTGGTTCGGCGGCTGCTGATCGGGCCGCCGTTACGGAGTACCGCCCTGGCCGAGGAGCGGATGGGCAAGGGGTTGGCGCTGCCCGTGCTCTCACCCGACGCACTGTCGTCAGTCGCCTACGGGCCTGAGGCGATGCTCGCAATTCTGGTGTTGGCCGGCAGCTCGGCGCTGAGTCTGTCGCTGCCGATCGGAGCTGTGCTGGTCGTCCTGATGGTGTCGGTCGGTCTCGGTTACCGACAGGTGATCCGCGCGTACCCGCACGGCGGCGGCTCCTACATCGTCGCGAGCGACAGCCTCGGCAGCAATTGGGGACTGCTCGCCGGCGCCGGGCTGATCGTCGATTACATCCTCACGGTCGCCGTCTCGGTCGCGTCCGGGGTCGCTGCGATCACCTCGGCGCTCCCGTCTGTGAGCCCGGCAACCGTTCCGATCGGCCTGGCGGTCCTAGTCATCCTTGTGTTCGCCAACCTGCGGGGAGCGCGGGCGGCCGGAGCCCTGTTCGCGACCCCGACCTACATGTTCATCCTCGCGATCGCATTGATCGTGACGGTCGGATTGGTCAAGTCGGGCAGTCACGGGTTTCAGCCGGTGCCTCCCGCGACAAAGCCGGCGACGGAGGCGCTCGGGTTGCTGCTGATTCTGCGGGCGTTCGCTTCCGGGGCAACGGCGATGACCGGGATCGAGGTGATCTCCAACGCCGTTCCCGTGTTCAAGCCGCCCGAGGCGGACAACGCGCGCAAGACGCTGTCGGTGATGATCGTCCTGCTCGTGAGCATGTTCATCGGCGTGGTCGTGATCGCCCACCTCGACGGCGCAAGCCCGGGCAACCAGACCGTCCTCTCCCAGATCGCGCACGACAGCGTCGGCAGCGGTCCCCTGTATGCGTTCGTGCAGCTGTCGACGACCCTGGTGCTGCTGATCGCCGCGAATTCCGCGATCAACGGATTCCCGCGGCTGCTGTACTTCATGGCCCGCGACAGATTCGTCCCACGGATGTTTCTGCACATGGGGGACCGGCTGGCGTTCACTGCGGGAATCGTCGTACTCGCCGTCCCCGCCGCGATCCTGTACGTCGCGTTCGACGGCCAGACCGAGCCGCTGATCCCGCTGTTCGCGATCGGCGTATTCGTCGCATTCACGCTCGCGCAGAGCGCGATGGTCGTCTACTGGTGGCGGCATCGCGAGCGGAATTGGCGGCGGGCGCTCGGGATCAACCTGGTTGGTGCGGTCCTCTCGGGATTGGTCGCGCTGATCGCCGGCTTCACCAAGTTCACTGCGGGCGCCTGGATCGTGGTGATCCTGATCCCCGCAATCGTGCTCGGCTGCCGGCGGATCCACCACTACTACCGGCGTGCCGATCAAACGCTGACCCCGCGAGCAGATCATCCACCCGTCGCCGACGGGGCGACACCGGTCCCCCAACCATCCGCCGTCGCCGAAGCGCCCGCCGGACTCGAGGGACAGGACGCGCCCGGAGAGGTCCGGCATCTGGCGGTCGTGGCGATCGCCGTACTGGACCTCGCGGCGCTGCGCGCGCTCGCGTACGCCGCCTCGCTGTCGGTGCCTGTGCTCGCAGTTCACATCAGTCCGAGTGCCGAGGAAGCCAGGCGGTTCCATCAGTACTGGCGGGCATGGGGCGATCATCTCCCGCTCGAGGTCGTCGTCTCTCCATATCGCGCGACGCTCGCACCGCTCGCCAACTACATCGAGGCGCTGCACCGCGAGGCACCCGCGATCACGCTGACCGTCATCGTCCCGGAACTCGTCCCAGAACACCGCTGGCAGCGGCCCCTCCATAACCGGATCGCCCAAAGGCTGCGCAAGATGCTCAGCCGGAGCCCGGGAATCGTGATCACCAGCGTCCCCTTCCACCTCTAGTTCAGACCAGGTCGAAGTTGTGGACAGCGTGTTGGACACGGGTAAGCTGTCGCTTCGTTTTGATCGCGAGGTGACGGGTGGTCTGTCCGGCATGTCAAGCTGAGAACGGCGAGGGTTGGAGATTCTGCGAGGAGTGCGGGACACCGCTGGCCTTGCGGTGCCCGTCCTGCGGCGCTGACCACCGTGCCGGGCAGAAGTTCTGCCATGAGTGTGGCGCGATGCTGGCGGCGGCTTCGACGGCCGTCCGCGGGCCCGCGTCGTCCGTCTTCGAAGCGTCTCCATCAGTCTCCGAGCGACGGCTGGTATCGGTCCTGTTCGCGGATCTCGTCGGCTTCACGACTCTGTCTGAGAATCGCGATCCGGAGGAGGTGCGGGAACTTCTGTCGCGTTACTTCGATCGCTGCCGGGAGCTGATCGGACGGTATGGCGGCACGGTTGAGAAGTTCATCGGGGATGCGGTGATGGCGGTGTGGGGCACGCCGGTCGCCAGGGAGGATGACCCTGAGCGCGCCGTGCGCGCAGCGCTCGCGTTGACGGCGATGGTGACGGCTCTCGGCGGGGAGGCTGGGATGCCGGAACTGCGGGTGCGTGCGGGTGTGTTGACGGGCAGCGCCGCGGTCGAGATCGGGGCGGAGGCCGAAGGGATGGTGATCGGCGACACCGTCAACACCGCCAGCCGTCTGCAGTCGCTCGCGGCGCCGGGCACGGTGCTCGTCGACGATGTGACCAGGCGGGCCTCAGAGGCCGCAATCGCCTATGAGGACGCCGGCAGCCACCACGTGAAGGGGCGTGAGGCGCCAGTGCATGCGTGGACCGCGTTACGGGTGGTCGCCGGGACCGGCGGTGCGAAGCGCAGTGCCGGGTTGGAGGCACCACTGGTCGGTTGTGACCGTGAGCTGGCGCTGGTGATCGAGTCATTCGAGGCGGTCGAGCGCGACGGCCGCGCGCGGATCGTGACGGTGGTCGGCGACGCGGGCAGCGGGAAGTCACGGTTGCTGTGGGAGTTCGAGAAGTACACCGACGGGATCGAGCGGATCGTGCGCTGGCATCAGGGCCGCTGCCTGTCCTACGGCGAGGGGGTCGCTTACTGGGCACTGGCGGAGATGGTCCGCGCCCGCGCCGGCATCGTCGAGGAGGAGGACGCCGTCTCCGCACGGGCGAAGCTCAGCGCCGCCGTCGCGGAGCATGTCAGTGATGAGCGGGAGCGGCGGCTGGTCGAGCCGCGCCTCGCGCACCTGCTCGGGCTCGAACAGCGGACCGCCGCCGATCGTGGCGACCTGTTCTCCGGTTGGCGGTTGTTCTTCGAGCGGCTCGCCGACGAGCAGCCGGTGGTGCTGGCGTTCGAGGATCTTCAATGGGCCGACAGCGGCCTGCTGGATTTCATCGACTACCTGCTCGAATGGTCGGCCGAGTTTCCGTTGTTCGTCCTTGCGCTCGGACGCCCTGAGCTGCTCAGCACCCGCCCGGGTTGGACCGCCACCGTCACGCTGGGGCCGCTCGAGGATGCGGCGATGGGCGAGCTGCTCGCGGGTCTGGTGCCCGGATTGCCGGACGAGATCGTCAAACGGATCCTCAGCCGCGCCGAGGGCATACCGCTGTACGCGGTCGAGACGGTGCGGATGCTGCTTGACCGCGGGCTGCTCGCGCAGGACGGCAACCGGTACGTGGTGACCGGGGACATCGAGGAGCTCGAGGTGCCCGAGACCCTGCACGCGCTGGCAGCGGCACGCCTTGACGGCCTCACTCCCGCTGAGCGGTCGGTGTTGCAGGACGCGGCCGTTTACGGCCACTCGTTCACGCCGGCAGGGGTCGCTGCGCTCGGCAGCCGTGGCGAGGAAGAGGTCCGGAGCATTCTCCAGGATCTGGTCGCCAAGCAGATCGTCGAGTTCAACGACGACCGGCTGTCCTCTGAGCGCGGCCAGTACCACTTCCTGCAGGCACTGCTGCGCACGACCGCTTACGGGACGCTCTCACGGCGTGATCGCAAGAGCCGCCATCTGGCGGTCGCTCGGCATCTGCAGGAGGCGTGGGGCGACGAGGCACCGGAGCTGGCGGAGGTGCTGGCCGCGCACTTCCTCGACGCTGCCGATGCTGAGCCCGAGGCCGCCGACGCTGCACAGATCCGGGCGATGGCGTGTGACACATTGGCCGACGCGGGCGAACGTGCGCTGTCGCTCGCGCTCGGGCCCGAGGCCCAGCGGGCGTTCGAACGGGCGGCCGAGCTCGCGGAGGACGACGCAACCCGCGCCACGTTGCTCGACAAAGCAGGGCGTGCAGCGAATCTGAACGCTGACTATGTGGCAGCACGCGAGCGCTTCGAGCAGGCCGTCGAGCTGTTCGATTCGCTCGGCGATCGCGAGGCCGCAGTCGCGCTCGCTCGCCGGGCTGTCGGAAGCGCTCCGCTTGGACGACCGTCTCGATCAGGCGCTCGAGGTCAACCGCCGGGCGGTCGCGGGCCTCGCGGACGGGACCGCCGAGAAGGCCGCGGCTCTGTCGGAGTTGGCGGAGGGCCTCGCATTTCACGGCGAGTCAGCCGAGGCGTTTGAGGCGGCCGATGCCGCGCTCGCGATCGCCGAACCACTGCACGAATGGCGAACGGTGATCGTCGCGTTCAACACGATCAGCTACGTGCGCATCCAGCATGGTCGTGCGGAGGAGGCGATCGCGCTGCGCCGGCACGCGCTGGCACTCGCGCTCGAGCACGAGTTCACCGATCAGGCGCTGCGCAACTACAACAACCTCGCCGACGTGCCGTTGCAGTTGGACCAGTTCGCCGAGGCGGTCGCGATCGCCGAACCGGGCCTCGCGCTCGCAAAGACCCGCGGCTACCGTCGATGGGAGCAGGGGCTGAGGTTGCTGATCGCGAGCGCCAACGTCGCACGAGGCCAGTGGGACGGGTTGCCCGAGCTGACCGAAGGAGCAACGCTTCCTTTGCGCGGCCTGCAGCTGCTGGCCTTCCTGCCGGTGCTCGCCCGGGTCCAGGCTGCGCGCGGCGACGCCGACGGGCTGCAGCGGCTCCTGACGTTGGCGGGCGAACACGCCGGGAGCAGCAACGTCGAGTATGCCGCCAGCCCGATTCTGGCCAGCGCGATCGCGCTGCGCGCGCTCGGGCGCGATGCCGAGGCGCTGACGGCGGCGCTGCCGATCGCGATCGGACCACCGGAGATCCCGAACGAGGACCGGCGTGAGGCGTACGTCGAAGCCGGCCTCGCGGCGCTGAAGCTCGGCGATGACGATGCGGTCACGCAGCTGATCGAGTTCGTCGCCGAGCTGCCGCCGGTGAAACGCACACCGCTGCTGCGGGCCGGCGCCGCGCGGTTCGCCGGCCTCCTCGCCGCCCGACACGGCGACATCAAGGCCGCCGGTGAACGACTCGAGCGAGGCGACCGGCGAGCTGCGGGAGATCGAAGCGCCGTTCGTGCTCGCCCAGGTTCTGCTGGAGCGCGCCGAACTGCTGCACGCCGAGGCGCGCGACGTTGAGGCCACACCGCTGCTCGCCGAGGCGACCGAGATCTTCTCCCGGCTTCGGGCGACCCCGTACCTCGAGCGCGCACGAAGTCTGGGTACCGGGGTGACGGCCTAGGTGTTGAGCGGGCGCGAGAGCGCGCCGGCGCCGAGCAGGCGCGCAAGCGCGGCTCGCAGCGCCGCGGCAGATTCGCCGGACAGCGGCTGGAGCGGCGCCCTGACGTCCGGGCCGACCGGTACGCCCCTGAACCCCAGAGCAGCCTTCACCGCCGCCTGGAAGGGATGCGCGGAGAGCGCTGATCGCAGTGACCGGACGAGCTGATCACGCTCGTCGGTGGGGTCGCGTAGCAGCGCCGACACCGCCTCCGGGAAGGCGGCGGCGAGGCCCGACATGGCGCCGACGCCACCACGTTCGATCCCAGGGCGGATCAGCGCCTCGGGTCCGATAAAGATGTCAAGACCGGTCGCGAGATACGGCTCGAGACGCTCGAACGGTGCGTCTGAGACCTTCATACCGACGAGGTTCCGGGCACGCTCAGCGAGGCGTTCGACAACGCTGACCGGGATCGCGTAGCCGCTGCGGTCGGCGTACTCGTAAAGATAGAACGGCAGCGGCGCGCACGCCGCCGCGGCGGCGGCGAAGTGCTCGACGAGCTCGTCTGCCAGCAACGCGAAATATGGCGGTGCGATCACGGCGATCGCGTCCGCGCCGATCTCGGCAGCGTGAGCAGCGAGGGTGACGGTCTCGGCCGTGCTCTGGGCGCCGCAATGCACGATCACGCGCAGTGAGCCGGCAGATCCGACGACCACCTCGGCCGCGCGGCGGCGCTCCGCCGCGCTCAGCAGGATCCCTTCACCGGTCGTGCCGAGCGCGAGCACCCCATCGAGCCCACCAGTTCTGTAGAACTCGAGCAGCGCGGCAAAACCGTCTTCGTCGAGACGCGCACCGCCGTCACTGAGCGGCGTGGCTGCCGCCGCGAACGTCCCACGGATCCGTTCGTTCACCACCCCCGCATAGTGTCACGAACCACCTCAGCGACGCCGCGGCCCGGCTCTGCGGGCGCGGGGCCAATCGCGCGACTAATGCCCCAGCGCCTGCTCGACGCTCATCACGAGAATCACGCGGTCACGGCTGTCAGGCGGCGGCTGCTCATCCGGGTTGCCATAGCGCTTGCCGAGATGCACGTGGTATGCCCCCGTCGGATCGGGCACGACCTCCACCAGTTTCCCGCGAACCTCGAGATAACGCTCGGGATCATCGGGATCGATGATCAGCAGTGTCATCGCCGGGTTGCGTTGGAGATTCCGGAACTTGCCACGGGTCGAGGTGTGACTGAAGCGGATCTGATCACCGTCGAACTCGTACCACATCGGATTTATCTGAACGGTGCCGTCGGGCCGGATCGTCCCGAGACCGCCGAACAGCGGCCGCTCGAGCAGCTCGACCAGATCGGTAGGAATCTTTGCTGTCATCGACGGTCCGAATCTTGACAAATCTGGTGCCGGTCAGCCGCCCTGCTTGTAGAAGTCGGCGTTGATCTTGATGTAGCCCTGCCACTCGTCGGGAACCTGATCCTCGGCGAAGCAGGCGTCCACCGGGCAGGCTTCAACGCAGGCATCGCAGTCGATGCACTCCTCGGGGTCGATGTAGAGCTGCGGGGCTGCGTCGAACCCGGCCTCGTCCTCGGTCGGATGGATGCAGTCGACCGGACAGACCTCAACGCACGACAGGTCCTTGGTGCCGATGCACGGCTCGGTGATCACGTATGTCATGGTGAGGTCTCCAAGGCAAGCGGGCCAATTCCGTCGTTCAGACTGTCACTTCAACCCGACTTGATGTCAAGGAACATCTGGCAGAGGTCGATCGACTCGCAGCTGCACGTGCTGCAGATCACGAGCAGCCGTCGCACCGAGCTCGCCCGTTCGATCAGGTCGTCGAGCTCGGGTAGCTTGAGCAGGGCAAGCTGGCGGAGACGCTCATGAGCGGGTTGGTCGCGTGACCCCAACAGGTCGCGGATCTGATCGAGCGTGAAGCCGACCCGCTGCGCCGCATCGATGATTGCGAGCCGGCGCAGCACCTCGGCGGAATAACGTCGCCTGCCGGCGAATCGGTCAGGGTCCGGCAGCACGCCACGCGCCTCGTAGTAGCGGATCCGCGACGCGGTCATCCCCGCGCGCCGTGCCACCTCACCGATCGACAGATCTCCCGCGTCCTCGCTGATCAATTGCGACATCGCTCCACTGACGTCAACCCGAGTCGAAACGAAAGGCTAGCGACCCGGGCTGGGCACCGGAACACTCTCGGCGGACGACGGCACGACGCGAGGCTTGCTCAAACGGCTCCCGCACCGTAACGTTCGCGCACGAATGGCGCGTGGCAGTACGGAGACGTCGAGCGCGAGGTTGATCGTCTCATCGAGTCAGGCTGAGCTGCCGGCAGCTATCGATGATCGTTGTACCTCGCTTGGAGCACCCGCACCGGCGCGCGAGGACGCCTCGACGCAGTCCCCGGGCCCTCGTCGCCCGTGGGACAAGGTTTCGCTGCTGTGGCGGGTGTTCGCCGCGAACACCGTCGTGTTCGTCGCCGCCTTCGCGATCGTCGCCTGGGCTCCCGTGACGGTGCATCGCGTGGCCAGACCGGGCGAGGTCGCCGTCCTTGCGGCCCTGCTGGCCGTGATGCTGGCCGTCGACCTGATCCTTCTCCGCCGGGCGTTTGGCCCGCTGCGCCGGCTGGCGGCAGTGATGGGCGCGGTCGATCCGGGTCAGCCCGGCCGCCGTGCCGACCCTCCGGAGGGAGCAGGTCAGGAGGTCGTCGCGCTCGCCAGGGCTCTGAATGCGATGCTCGATCGCCTGGAGGGGGAGCGCCGTGAGAGCGGCCTGCGAGCGCTGGCCGCGCAGGAGGCTGAGCGCAAGCGGATCGCCCGTGAGCTCCACGACGAGGTCGGGCAGACCTTGACAGCGGTTGCCCTGCGGGCCGAGCGAGCAGCTGAGCAGCCGACGAAGCAGAGCGAGGCGCTGGCGGAGATCGCCGAGACGCTGCTTCGGAGCCTTGACGATGTCCACCGCATCGGGCGGGACCTGCGACCCGAGGCGCTCGATGATCTTGGCCTCGTGAACGCACTGATCGCGCTTTGCTCGCGCGTTGACCGACAGGGCGGTCTACGAGTGCGCCGCGACCTCGACTGGCGGATTCCGGCGTTGTCGGCTGAGGTGGAGCTGGTCATCTATCGCGTTGCGCAGGAGGCGCTCACGAACGCGCTGCGTCACGCCCACGCCAGCGAGGTCACCGTCAGCCTGAAGCATCAAGGCCAGGAGGTGGAGCTGCTGGTCGGTGATGATGGGCGCGGATTGCCGAGCGAGGCGACCGAGCGCGGACTCACGGGGATGCGGGAGCGGGCTCGATTGATCGGTGCCGAGCTCGAGGTTCGTACAGGCCCGGATGGTGGAATCGAGATCGCCCTTCGGGTGCCCGCCGGGTCGCCCGAGCGGTGACCACCCCGCTACAGACGCGTGTTCTGCTCGCCGACGATCACCCCGTCGTGCGCAGCGGTCTGCGCGCGGTCCTCGACGGCGAGGCGGACATCAAGGTCGTCGCGGAGGCTTCGGACGGCGTTGAGGCTGTGGAGAAGACGCTCGCCTACGACGTCGACCTGGCGATCCTCGATGTTTCGATGCCGAGGTTGACGGGGCTGCAGGCCACCGTCGAGCTGCAACGGCGTCGCCCGAACCTACGTGTGCTGATTCTGTCGGTGCACGACAACGAGCAGTACTTCTTCGAAGCACTGCGCGCGGGCGCCTCCGGCTACGTTCTGAAGTCGGCGGCAAACCGCGATCTGATTGATGCCTGCCGTGCGGCGATGCGCGGCGAGCCGTTTCTCTATCCGGGAGCGGTCGCGGCGCTGATTCGCGAGTATCTGGAGCAGGCCAGACGCGGCGAGGCGACGCCCGAGGATCCGCTGACGCCACGGGAGCTGCAGGTGGTGAAGCTGATCGCTGAGGGTTACACGAGCGAGGAGATCAGCCGTCAGCTCGTGATCAGCCGCAAGACGGTCGATCATCACCGCGCAAGCGTCCTTGACAAGCTCGGGATGCGCAATGTCGCCGAACTGACGCGGTACGCGATCCGCCGCGGCCTGCTCGAACCGTAGTCCGGCAGCCTCAAGAGCGAGCCACCACGAAGACCGAGCGAGACCGCATCGGATTCAGCGCGCCACCGGCCGAAGATAGGTACGAATACCGATAGCCCGCGGGCATCGCGTCCGGTTTGCTGTTGGTCTCACCGCTGACCGGAGGAGGACGAACGCCCATGGGTAACGAATCTGCGCTTGACCGGGGCGAACTTGTCGATCGGGCCGATCCGCTGCCGAAGACAAGCTGGCGAAGTGCGCTGGTGATCGATCTCGCCGGCCGCATTCGGGTCACCAGGCGGCGTGCCCTCGCCGGGACCCTGGAGCGCCGCAAGCTCGACCCAGAGACGATGCCCGCAGCCGGGCCCGAATGGTCTACGCGCTTCCCCGGTTAGCGCTCCCCACGCGGCGTCAACGCCTCGGCGCGGTGCTCGCATGAGCGATTCGCCGCGGCGGTCGACGTTCCACGAGGCAGCACACAAACTCCCGCCCGCCCCTCAGAACGGGAACGGGAACGGCAACGGGAACGGACACGCCAACGGGAACGGACACCCCAACGGGAACGGAAACGGGAACGGGCACGGAACCGGATACCGCGACGGGAACGGGAACGGGAACGGGAACGGATACCGCAACGGGAACGGGAACGGCAGCCCGGTCGCGGCCCCGTCCCTGCATAGAAGCTTCAACGAGGCTGCTCACAAACTCTCCTACTGGCCGGTATCGCCGACGCTGCCACACGCTGCGAACCGAGCGCCTGACGTGGCGTCAGGCGACGACGAGCGTGACGTCGTTGCACATGCCGGCCGAACGGTCCTCGCACTTGGCGCGCTCGGCGTCGTCTTCGGCGACATCGGCACGAGCCCGCTCTATGCCGAGCAGGTGATCTTCACCAAACACGCGGACGCCGCCCACGCGACCGTGGCCGGCGTCTACGGGATCGTCTCGCTGATCTTCTGGGCGCTCTTGATCGTGGTGTCGATCAAATACGCATGCTTCGTGATGCGCGCCCACAACCGCGGCGACGGCGGCGTGATGGCACTCGCCGCCCTGATCCAGCGCCGCGGGGTCGGCCGTACCGCGATCCTCGTCACGTTGGGGATCTTCGGAGCCGGCCTGTTCTTCGGGGACGGCATGATCACGCCGGCGATCTCCGTCACCTCGGCGGTGGAGGGGTTGAACGTCGCGGCGCCCGGCCTCTCGCACCTCGTCGTGCCGATCTCGCTCGGAATCCTCGTCGGGTTATTTGCGATCCAGCGGCATGGCACCGGCGCCGTCGGCTGGCTGTTCGGTCCGATGATCCTGGTGTGGTTCACGGCGATCGGCCTCCTCGGCGGCCGTGAGGTGGTGGGGCATCCGGGCGTGCTTGCAGGCCCTTTCACCGACCTGGGGCGCGCGGTTCATGATCGACCACGGGGTGGCTGCGTTCCTGACCCTGGGCGCGGTGGTTCTGGCGGTCACCGGGGCCGAGGCGCTGTATGCCGATCGCGGGCATTTCGGCGCGAGCCCGATTCGGCTCACCTGGTTCGCGATCGTCTTCCCTGCGGTCCTGCTCTCCTACCTCGGACAGGGCGCGCTGATCCTGGCGCATCCCTCGACGGTAACGAACCCGTTCTACCTGCTGGTCCCCGCCGGGGGACGGGTCGCGATGGTCTTCCTCGCCACGGCCGCGACGATCATCGCATCGCAAGCCGCGATCACCGGGTCATTCTCGATGGCGCGCCAAGCCGTGCAGCTGGGATTCCTTCCTCGGATCAAGATCACCCACACGTCCGAGTTGGAAGGGCAGATCTATGTGCCGCTGGTCAGCTGGGGGTTGGCCGCCGGCGTCGCGGCGCTCGTCCTGATCTTCCAGAGCTCGACCGCACTCGCCGAGATCTACGGTGTCGCGGTGACGGGAACCTTCGTCCTCGACACCATCCTGTTCCTGGCCGTTGCGCGCTCCCTGTGGCATACCGCAACGTGGAAGCTCGCAATCCTCGGCGCCGTGTTCCTGACCGTCGAGGTCTCGTTCTTCACCTCCAATCTGACAAAGATCGGCCACGGCGCATGGATACCGCTCTGTGCCGGCCTGCTGGCGGCGATCGTGATGATCACGTGGCGGCGCGGGCGTCAGATCGTGACCGACAACCGCACCAGCGAAGAGGGACCGCTCGAGGACTTTCTGTATCAGCTGCGCCTGGCCGACCCTCCTGTTCGGCGCGTTCGCAATCCCGCCGTCTATCTCAGTCCCGGCAAGCTGACGACGCCGCTCGCCCTGAAGGCCGACGTCGAGCACCACGGTGTGTTCCACGACAAGGTGCTGATCGTCTCCGTCGACACGGTCAGCATCCCGCACGTCGAGGCGGCCGAACGGTTTGTGGTCGAGACGCTCGGCAGCGGCCTGTTCAAGATCGTGCACGTCAGCGTGCGGATCGGGTACCAGGATCAGACCGACGTGCCCGCAGCACTGGCGCTGGCGCGCAAGCGAGGGCTCCTGGAGCGAAACCTCGACCTTGAGCACGCCTCCTACTTCGTTTCTCGCATAACGATCAGCCCGACTCGTGATCCCGGGATGCGCCGCTGGCGCAAGCTGATGTTCGCCGCAATGGCTCGAAACGCCGCCAGCCCGATCGAACACTTCGGTCTTCCGGTCGACAGAACGGTGATCGTCGGCTCCCAGATCGCGCTCTGACACCGTCGCCGGCCGCCGGCGCGCGAGGTCGCTGCAGCGCGGCCGCAGATATCGTGCCGTCTGATGGAGGATTACCTGGAGGTCAACCGGGCCAACTGGGACGAGCGGGCGGCCCCCCACGCGGAGTCTTCCGGCTACGCGCTACGGAGCTTCGTCGAGGACCCGGCGTTCATCAGCGACGTCGTGCGATTCGATCTTCCCAGACTCGGCGAGATTCGCGGCCTGAGGGGTGTGCATCTTCAGTGTCACATCGGCACCGACACGGTCTCACTGGCGCGATTGGGCGCGCGAATGACAGGTGTCGATCTCTCACCGGCATCGCTCGCGCAGGGCCGCCGACTGGCGGCGCTGGTCGGGGCGGAGATCGATTTCGTCGAGACGGACGTTTACCACGCAGCGGAGATCCTCGGCGAGAACGGCTTTGACCTCGTCTTCTCAGGGATCGGGGCATTGTGCTGGCTGCCATCGGTGCGGCGCTGGGCCGAGGTGGTCGCCGCCCTGCTCGCTCCCGGCGGACGGCTGTTCATCCGGGAGGGCCATCCGATGTTGTGGACGCTCGAGGATGGCCGAAGCGATCGGCTGCTGGTGGCGGATTACCCGTACTTCGAGCGCGACGAGCCGACGGTCGAGGAGGCTCCGGGCACCTACGTCGAGACCGACGTGATCTTCGAGCACAATCTCACGCACACGTGGAACCACGGCCTCGGCGAGATCGTCACCGCGGTGCTCGACGCCGGCATGGAGATCGTGAGCCTGGTCGAGCACGACAGCGTGCCATGGGACGCACTTCCGGGCCAGATGCAACGCGATCACCGCGGCGAATGGCGACTGATCGACCGGCCCTGGCGACTGCCACACAGTTACACACTGCAGGCGATCAGACGAGGGACATCCTGAACTGCAAGATCCGCCTCGCTTCGACCCGACCCGGTAACGGGATGCGTCCCGGAGCCCGTCGGTGCCTCGCGGTGCTCGGGGTGCTGGCGAGTCTCGCCGGCGCCGGTGTTCACGCCACGGTGACCCAGGCCTACCCGTTTCGGATCTCGATCTCGAGGTCACCCGTCACTCGGCCGCTCGCGGCTGACTTCCTGGGATTGGCGCTCGAATACAACACGATCCCAAAGTGGGTGGGAACCGGCAGCGGGCGGGTCAATCCTGCGCTGGTCGCGCTGATTCGCAACCTCGATCCATCTGGCCGGCCGATGCTGCGGATCGGCGGGCAGAGCGCGGATCGTGCCTGGTGGCCGGTGCCGGGCATGTCCAAACCGCGGGGGGTCACTTATGACCTCGGCACAGCCTGGACGACCGCGGCCCGGGCGCTGGCGCGCGCGACCGACGCGAAGCTGCTGCTCGGGGTGAATCTCGAAGCCAACCGGACGAGGATCGACCGGGTCGAGGCCACACACCTGCTGCGGGGCATCGGCCGCCGCTACATCGCGGCGCTGCAAATCGGTAATGAGCCCGATCTATACCCCGCGATCCCCTGGTACAGGCTGGTCGGTGGGCGACCCGCTCCGTGGTACAGCCACGCCGGGACGCTGGTCTTCTCCCGTCGTTTCAGCTACTCACCCGCGGATTTCGACGCCGAGTTCGCGCGCACTCTGAGGGTGCTCCCACAGCTCCCGATCGCCGGGCCTGAGACGAGCAATCCGCCGTGGCTCAGCGCCTTTCGCCGGTTCGTCCGGCCGGGCTCCCGGGTCAGGATCCTCACCTCGCACGCCTACCCGCTGAGCCAGTGCATCACCGACCCATCCTCCCCCGGCTACCCGTCGGTCCCCCATCTGCTCAGCCTCGCCGCCTCCCGTCAGATGCTCGGCGCGGACCTGCCGTATGTGTCGCTTGCCCACGCCGACGGGTTGACTTACAGGGTCGACGAGTTGGGATCGACCAGCTGCAACGGCCGGGCGGGTGTCAGCAACAGTGCCGCCTCCGCACTCTGGCTGATGGACGCGTTGTTCTCGATCGCACGGGATCAGATCGACGGCGTCAACCTCCATACGTATCCGAACTCCGTCAATGGCCTGTTCGACTTCAGGCGCTCCCACGGGCGCTGGAAGGCCGCGGTCCATCCGCTCTATTACGGCGCCCTGATGTTCGCCAAGGCCGCGCCTTCAGGCTCCCGGTTGCTGGCGACCCACAGCAGCAGCCAGGACCGGCTCCGGGCGTGGGCGACGCTCGGGCGCGATCACCGCGTCCGGGTTCTGCTGATCAACGACAGTCTCAGGTCGAGCTCGCAAACGCTTCTGCGGCCACCGAGAGGGTTCGGATCACGCGCCGCGACGATCGAGCGGCTGCACACTCCGAGCGCGTACGCGACGAACGGCATCACGCTCGGCGGACATGGTTTTTCTCGCCGGAGCTCATCCGGCACGCTGCCCCCACCGCACCTCCAGATCTCGAAACCCAGCCGGGGCAGATACCGGGTCACGGTCCCCCCCAGCAGCGCCGCACTCGTGACGCTCGCGCCGAACTGATGCCTAGGCGCTGAGCGGAGCCTCAGGGTCCTTCAGGTACTGGTGCACGAAGGCGATCGCCATGCTGCCCTCGCCGACGGCGGCGGCGACCCGCTTGACCGGGCCGAACCGTACATCGCCGCAGGCGAAGATCCCAGGAACGCTGGTCTCCAGCAGATACGGATCGCGCTCGAGCGACCACCGCCCGGCGGCACTCAGATCAGCACCGGTGAGCACGAAGCCGCGGGCGTCGAGCGCGATCTCGGGCGGTAGCCAGCCGGTTTCGGCATCAGCGCCGGAGGGGAAGCCGAGATAGTTCTCAATCCGTGAGGACGTCCCCGCCTGACCACCGGGGGCCTCGCGCTCAAGCGCGATCGTCCGCAGCCCCTCGGACGCCCCGTACACCGCAGCGGCCAGTCCGGCCGGGCCGGCGCCGACGATCACCCACCGATCTCCTCCGCCGTCACCACGTTCGTGCCACCCCCGCCGATCCACGGTTCGATCACCCCCGAGCACCCGGTCCCCGCAGACCGGACGCCATCCGTGGGCGACCAGCAATGACCATATAGCGCGTATAGCGCGCTAGGCGCCAAGCGCGCGGGCGATCACCATCTGCTGGATCTCGTCGGTCCCCTCTCCGATCGTCAGGATCTTCGCGTCGCGGTAGAAGCGGCAGACCGGGTACTCCTCGATGAAGCCGTAGCCGCCATGGATCTGGACGGCCTCCTCGGCGGCGCGGACGGCAAGCCGGCCGGTCTTCAGCTTCGCCTGCGCGGCCGTGAGCCCGAAGTCGCGCCCCAGGTCCTTGAGCACAGCCGCCTTGTAGGTGAGCAGCCGTGCCGCCTCGATCTCGGTCGCCATGTCGGCCAGCTTCGCCTGAATGCTCTGAAAGCGGCTGATCGGCTTGCCGAACGCGTGGCGCTGTTTGGCGTAGGCGAGCGCCTCGTCAAGTGCCCCCTGGGCAAGCCCGACGCCCATCGCCGCCACGCCGATGCGGCCGATATCGAGCACGTGCAGAAACTGCTTGAAACCCTGCCCTCGCTGACCGAGCAGGTTCTCCTCCGGCACCTGGCATCCGCTGAAGCTGAGCGGTCGGGTGTCAGATGCGTTCCACCCCATCTTCCTGTAGGGCTCTCCCTGCTCGTAACCGGGGGTGCCGTTCTCGACGATGATGTTGGAGATCTCATCCTCGCCGGTGCGCGCGGTGATCGCGACATGGCCTGAGATCCTGGTGCCTGCGTTGGTGATGAACTGCTTGGCGCCGTCGATCACCCATCCGCCGTCCTGCAATCGAGCTCGTGTGCGGACGTTGCCGGCATCGCTGCCCGCCTCGGGCTCGGTCAACCCGAACGCTCCCAGCTTGCGCCCGGCGCACAGGTCAGGCAGATAGCGCTGCCTCTGCTCCGCCGAGCCGAACAGGTAAATCGGCTGGGTACCGAGCGAGGTATGGGCACACAGCGTGATCGCAACGGAGGAGTCGACCCGTGTCAGCTCCTCGACGGCGACCGTGTATTGCAGTGTGGTCCCGCCGGCACCGCCGACCTCCTCTCCGAACGGGATCCCCATCCAGCCCAGCGCACCCATCTTCGCGACCAGCTCATAGGGAAACGACTTCGTGCGGTCAAGCTCGCCCGCGACCGGAGCCACCTCTGCGCGCGCGAACTCACGGACCGTCCGTTGGAGCAGGACCGTGTCGTCGTCAAGATCGAATTGCATCGGCGCTAAGCCTACGACCAACCGCATCGTGAGAGGATTCCCCGTATGCGTTCCTCTGGTCCCCTTGATGGGCTACGGGTGGTCGAGTTCGCCGGGATCGGGCCGGGCCCGTTCACGGCGATGATGCTCGCCGACATGGGCGCCGATGTGATCCGCGTGGCGCGACCGGGCCAGCCCAGCCTGTTCGGCGACAGCGGCAACGATGTCGTCTCCCGTGGACGCCCGACACTCGAGCTTGATCTGAAGTCGCCGGCTGACCGCGATCGGGCCCTGGAGCTGCTGGACCGCGCCGAGGCGCTGATCGAGGGTTTCCGCCCCGGGGTGATGGAGCGCCTGGGCCTCGGCCCGGAGGAGCTGCTCGGCCGCAACCCGCGACTGGTCTACGGCCGGATCACCGGCTACGGACAGAGCGGACCGCTGGCGAACACCCCGGGACACGACATCAACTACATCTCGGTCGCGGGCACGCTCGGGGCGATCGCCCGCGAGGGCGAGCGGCCGCTGTTCCCCCTGAACCTGGTCGGCGACTACGGAGGCGGCGGGATGCTGCTCGCGTTCGGGATCCTGTGCGCGATCATCGAGGCGCGCAGCAGTGGGCGCGGTCAGGTGATCGACGCGGCGATGGTCGACGGCGCCGCGATTCAGACCGCACTGATCCACGGACTGCGGGCGAACGGGCTCTGGAGCGACCGGCCTGGAACCAACGTGCTCGACTCGGGCGCCCCCTTCTACGAGGTCTATGAGACCGCCGACGGCGGCCACGTCGCGGTCGGCCCGCTCGAGCCACAGTTCTACGCGGCGCTGCTGGCGCTGCTGGAGATCGATCCGGCGGACGCTCCCCAGTGGGACACGGCCAGCTGGCCGGCGCTCAAGCAGCGCTTCACAGAGATCTTCAGGGGGCGCTCCGCCGAGCAGTGGCGGGCGCTGTTCGAAGGCTCAGATGCGTGCGGCACGGTCGTGCTTGGCCTCGGCGAGGCACCCCTGCACCCGCACAACATCGCGCGTGAAACGTTCGTCGAGCACGGCGGCGTGCTGCAGCCGGCGCCGGCGCCTCGCTTCAGCCGCACACCCGGCCAGATCCGGGACGCCCAACCCGATGCCGTGGGGCTCCTCCGGCGCTGGGGCGTTGAAGGCTGACGCCCGGTCATTTGTCAAGCGGAATCGAATATCCGTCGATCGATGCCGGCTCACGGCGGCACTTGCCGGTAAGGCGCCGACACAATCCCTGCGACGCCAAGCGCGATGCCAGGGACGGCCAACCGACGACTAATGCCAAGGACGGATCAATTGATGCGACGTCTAATCACTGCCGCGAGCGTGCTCGCGATCTTCGCTGCGATTGCCGGCCCAGCTGCCGCCAAGGCCCGCTCGGTGTGCCCGCGGGTCCCCAGACATGGACACGTGACGTGTTACGCGCTGGTTCAGGTCCATAAGCGGGCTCGCAACCGTCACGGCGGCGCCGACGTGATCGCATCGGTCGTCAACCCCGGCGGGTATCACCCTGCCGATCTGCAGGCCGCCTACGGCCTTGCGAGTGCGGCTGCCAAGGACGGTGTCGGACAGACGGTCGCGATCGTCGATGTCTACAACGACCCCAACGCAGCCGCCAACCTCGCGACGTATCGCTCGACGTTCGCCCTGCCTCCGTGCGGATCCGGCTGCTTCACGGAGGTCAACCAGACCGGTGGCAGCAACCTCCCGGCAGCCGACAGCGGCTGGTCCGATGAGATCTCGCTCGACCTCGACATGGTCTCTGCGGTCTGCCCGAACTGCAAGATCCTGCTGGTCGAAGCCAGCTCAACCTCGTTTGCGAACCTGCTGACTGCCGAGAACTACGCGACCGCACACGCCACCGAGGTCTCCAACTCGTGGGGTTCGCCGGAGTTCTCCGGCGAGAGCAGCTACGACAGCTACTTCGAGAAGCCGCTCCCGATCACGTTCGCGTCCGGCGACTCCGGCTATGGCGTCCAGTACCCGGCGGCGTCTCCGTACGTCACCGCGGTCGGCGGCACCACCCTCAACCGCTCATCCGATGGCCGCGGCTTCACCGAGACAGCCTGGTCAGGCAGCGGCTCCGGCTGCTCGGCATATGAGCCGAAGCCCGCCTGGCAGAAGCAGAGCATCTGCGCGAAGCGGGCAATCGCGGACGTCTCGGCGGATGCCAACCCGAGCACCGGGGTGGCTGTCTATGACACCTACGGAGCGGCCGGCTGGCTGCAGTTCGGCGGCACCAGCGTCGCAGCGCCGATCGTCGCCGGGGTTTACGCGCTGGCCGGCGGCTTCAAGACCGCCCTGTACGGCTCGCTGCCATATGCGCACACAGGCTCCGTGTTCGACGTCGTTGGAGGCACGACCGGCAAGTGCTCGGTCACGGCCCTGTGCACGGCCGTCAGCGGCTACGACGGCCCGACCGGCCTTGGCACGCCGGACGGAATCGCGGCCTTCTAACCGCTCAGCGCCACCCGGGATCAAGATCGCCCGCATCTCGCCAACCAACAGCGCCCACTTGCGTTCTTGTATGTGAAGCCTGCCGCTGACGGCAGGTCTCCCAAGCCGGCAGCAGAAAGGCAAGGTGTGCCGAGATGACGATGATCGCCGACAGCTCCGTAACGTACGTACTCAGCGAGTTCGAGCGCCGTCGCGCAGCCCGCGAGCGCGACAACCTCGTCGCCCGCCACCTGCCGCTGGCCGACAGGGCGCGTGTTCACGAGCTGGCGCTGTTTCTCAACTGCGATCTGGAGGCGGTCGTCGGAGGACTCGAGGACGCCGCCGCCGAGATCGCCGTGCCGCCGCTCGGCGGCCACTGGGCCGGCGAGTTGGCCGCCCGTCGCATCTCCTAAACGTAGGCTAACAACTGCCGGGAGCTCCGCGCGATGCTCTAGAGTTCTTCCTGTCGGAATACTCTCGAAAACAGCGTAGGAGCGCCAAGGAAATGCCTTCATACGAGCAAATGGGGTTTGGTGGCGGCGCCACCATGACCCGGGACCGCGTCCACACCGTGTTCGGTCAGGTGATGGGCCTGGTTGCGGTCACGTGCGTCTTCGCCGCACTCGGGGCCTACATCGGCAAGGGCCTGCAGGAGGGCACCGGACTGCTGTTCTTCATCGGCGCCTTCGCGTGCATCTTCGGCCTCAACATGGCCACCCGCCGCGGCAACGAGCAGCTGGCGATGGTGCTGCTGTTCGGACTCGGACTGCTGCTCGGGATGGCGGTCGCACCGGTGATCGCCTATTACACGAAGACCGACCCGACCGCCGTCTACCAGGCGGCCGGCGCCACCGGCGCGTTCGTCGCCGCGATGGGCGCGATCGGCTACGCCACGCGGCGCGACCTCTCGAACTGGGCGCGGACGCTGTTCTGGGCGCTGCTCGCGCTGATCGCGTTCGGACTGATCTCGCTGCTGGTCGCGATCCCGCACGCAAACCTGATCTACTGCGTCCTGGGCCTCGGGATCTTCGGCGCCTTCACCGTGTTCGACTTCAACCGCCTGCGCCGCACCAAGGACATGGCGAGCGCGATCCCGCTGGCCGCCGGCATCTTTCTTGACATCTTCAACGTGTTCCTGCTGCTCCTCAGCCTGTTCGGAGGCGGCGGGCGCAGGTAGGCAGCTCAGGGCTCGTCGTCGGGCACGTAATGCCGGGCGCCGACGCCGTCGACCCAGACGCGCATCACCCGTCCGCTCCCCGGATCGCGGAAGCGCTCGCTGGTCGGCTTCCAGTCCGGCGAGACGGAGTCGGCCGTGCCGTAGCGCCTGCCCCAGCCGAGCGGGTGCTGCTCCGGCCGGCTCTCGAGAGCCGGCAGCGGCGGCAGATCGGCCATCACCTCGGCCGCCGCCTCCGCGGTCTCCGCGCCGGCGATCAGCCCGACACGGCGCTCGAGATCGTCAAGTGTGATCCGGCCATCCGCCGCGTGGCGGGAGAGCTTCTCGTAGAGCAGCTCGCGGTCGGCGTCGCTGAGGCGCATCGAGGTCGGCCGGTCAGCCGGCCGGCTCGATCTTCACCGCCGTGCCATAGGCGACGATTTCGGTCAGTTGCTGTCCCATCTCGGAGGAGTCGAAACGCACGCCGACGATTGCATTGGCGCCGAGCAGCGTCGCGTTTTCGACCATCCGGTCGAGGGCGTGACGACGTGACTCCTCAAGCAAGTCGGTGTACTGGCTGACCTCACCGCGCCGCAGCGCCTTGAACCCGGCGGCGACACCGCCGACCACGCCCATGCTGCGCACCACCAGCCCGTAGCAGACCCCGAGGTTCTCGGCGATCCGTGCGCCCGGCAACTCGAACGCCGTGGTCATCGGCAGCCCACCGTCGATCGACATCGGCGGACCTTACCATCCCGTCGTGCACCCGCTCCGCAGGGATAGCTGTGCGCTGACATGATCTGTACCGCGGGCCAGTGCCTGCCGGACACCTCTGCTCAAGGATCGGATTCGGATGAGTGCCGACATCATCGTGTCCTACGACGGGACGCCCAACGACGACGACGCTCTGGCACTCGGCGAGGCACTCGCCGCCACGGGCGCGTCGCTGGCGCTGGCATACGTGCGCCATTCGCTTGAGTTCGATCCGAGCCGTGAGGTACTGGCCCAGCACGACGCCGCGCGGCGGCTGGAGTTCGGCGCGCAGGTACTCGGCGACGACGTCGCCACCCACGTCGTGCTCAGCGCCTCGACCGGCGGTGGGCTCGAGCAGCTGGCACGGTCAGAGGGAGCGTCGATGATCGTCTTCGGATCGGACTACCGCACCCCGCCGGGGCGCGCGGAACCGGGCAACACAGCCCAGAAGCTGCTCGAGGGCGGCCCTGTCGCGATCGCGATCGCGGCGGCAGGCCTGCGCACCAGGTTGGGAGCTCCGATCTCCTCGATCGCCGTCGGGGCCTACGGAGAGACGGACACGGCACTGGAGACCGCCGAGGCGATTGCCGCCAGGCTCGACGCAGAGATCGTCTCCAACAATGGCCACCCGGTCGATCTGATTGTCGTGGCCTCGCAGTCTGCTGCCCCATCGGGCCGGATCGCGCTTGGCGGCGCCACCCGCGCCGAGCTCAACACGTTCCGCGGTTCGGTGCTCGTCGTGCCTCGCGGCGCGCCGGTGCTGACATGCTGATCATTCCCCCCGGCCACGCGCAGTCGGTTCGGGCCGGTGCGGCGCTGTCGGGGCGAGAGAAGCGGATGATCGGCGGCGTGCTGGCGGCAGTTGCGCTGCTGGCCGTGGCGCTTGTGATCTCGCTGCTGTCCGCGGGCCCCAGCTCATCGAACGGCTGCATCTACGTGACGATTCCGGCCGCAACTGGCGCACAGCAGATCAACCAGTGCGGCGCCCAAGCGCGCTCGACCTGCCAATCGGCACGGACTCCTGGTGCATTCACGGCCAACGCCGTGCCGTCGGTGCTCGCCGCCTGCCGCAAAGCCGGCTTCCCGGTCGCGCCGTAGTTTCCTCGATCGCCCTCGCAGGCCGGTCATTTATCCGCTGATAGCGGGTTTGGGTTATCCCAATGTCCAAGTGCCCTGCGGCAACGCTGGACGCGAGGACATGTCGGCGCTCAGCCCCCCGCAACAGACTGTGCGGCGCGGCCATTCGAGGCTTGCTTTCGCGAGTGCGTTGGCGCTCGCTCATATGTCTCATCGGACAAGGAGATCCATTGCCAATCGAAGCACCACTTTGGCTGAACTCAGGCGACACCGCCTGGCAGGTCACCGCGGCAACGCTCGTCGGCCTGATGAGCGTGCCCGGTCTCGCCGTGCTCTATGGCGGCGCGATGCAGAAGCGCTGGTGCATCAACAGCATGATGTTGACGTTCGCGACGTTCTCGGTCGTGCTCCTCGTGTGGGTCCTGTGGGCTTACAAGATGGGTTTCGGCACACCGTGGCACGGACTGTCCAGCTCGGCGACGGGCTTCTTTGCGAACTTCATCGGCAAACCGGGCGCGGTGCTGTCTCCCGGGCAGCTGCAGGGCCAGGCGTCGATCCCGCTGATCGGAACGATGCACTTCCCGAAATCGGCGCTCGTCTACTTCCAGTTCGTGTTCGCCGCAATCACCCCGATCCTGGCGCTCGGATCGGTGCTCGGGCGCGTGAACTTCAAGGCGTGGCTTCCGTTCTGCGCACTGTGGATCACGTTCGTCTACGCGGTTGACGCGTTCCTGCTGTGGGGCGGCGGCTTCTTCGCTCACCACGGCGCGGTCGACTTCTCCGGTGGCTACGTGATCCACCTGTCAGCCGGCGTGGCCGGGTTCATGGCGGCGTTTGTGATCGGGCCTCGGCTCCAGCGCGACAGGGAGATCGACGCGCCGAACAACGTCGCGATGATCGCGGTCGGCGCCGGTCTGCTGTGGCTCGGCTGGAACGGCTTCAACGGCGGCGACCCGTACGCGTCGAACAACTCGGCTGCGGCGGCGGTTCTGAACACGAACCTCTGCACCGCGGTCGCGCTCCTGATCTGGATCGCGTGGGACTACATCACCGGTCGCAAGCCGTCGATGATCGGCAGCGTCAACGGAATGATCGTCGGCCTCGTCGCGATCACGCCGGCCGCCGGCTACGTCAACGGCTGGGGCGCGATCGCGCTTGGCGTGATCGCTTCCACGCTCGTGTACTTCGCGCTCAACTACCTGAGCCGGATGCGCCCGTTCCGCAACGTCGATGACACCCTGGGTGTGATCTACACACACGGTTTCGCCGGGCTCGCGGGCGGCCTGCTGGTCGGCGTCTTCGCCGATCCGCACATGGCGCTGTTCTACACGACGACCAAGCACGGAATCATCCCGAGCGGCAGTGTCGCGGGCGTCCTGTTCGGCAACTGGACGCTGCTCAAGTGGCAAGCCCTGGCCGCCCTCTGGGTGATCGTCTGGACCGCACTGATCACGTTCATCCTGCTGAAGCTGGTCGGGGTGTTCATCCCTCTGCGGATGTCCGACGAGAACATGGAGATGGGCGATGTGGCCGAGCACGGGCACGAGGTCTATCCCTCCGACATTCCCTCGCTCGGCTACCCGAACGGGACGCCGCCGCTCGCACCGACCCCGGCTGGAGGTGCGCCTGCAGCCGCGTGAGCGGCGCCCGAAGCAACGGCAAACGACCTGAAAACACAGGGGGGCGGCATAATGCCGCCCCCCTTTTAGCTTTGTTGGGCTGTTGCGATCGGCAGCGGCTATGCGTCGGAGTTTCCCCGTCGCAGGATCCGCGTGAGGACCCCCGGCGGACGCGGCTGGGTGCGCTCCCACTCCTGACGGGTCGGCAATCGGCCGGCGCGTCGGGCGGCCATTACGCATTGGGTGTGGGCGTGCCGTCGCCGGCTGGAGTCGCCCTCGGGGACGATCAGCATGTGCTCGCTCAACGCCGGCAGCAGCTCGCCGCACAGCGGGCAGCGATATGTCGACGGTTTGCGGTTGGTGGCGCGACGCGCAACCCACCACCGCGGCTTCGCGGACTGCGCCATGCGAGAGATCGTAGCGCCGGCGATTGGCTATCCTTGATCAATGGCCACGGACGTCGAAGACCAGCCCCAGACCGCAGGTTCCACCGAGAAGCGCCTCACCCGGGACGAGCTTGAAGGGCTGAGCCGCAGCGAACTGCTGCGCGCCTCACCACGGATGTTCGACTCAGATCTGCTGGACAAGGCCTCACGTGTGCACCCGGCCGTGCCGCCGATTCTGTTCGGCCCGGTGATCCTCGCCGCGCTCGTGCTCGGCTTCGTCAACGGCGTCGGCTGGAATGCGGTCTGGCTGATCCCCGGCGGCTACCTGCTCTGGTCGCTGAGCGAGTACGTGATCCACCGCGTCGTCTTCCACTGGGAGCCCGAGCATCCGATCGGAGCCCGCTTCCACTACATCGCGCACGGCGTCCACCACGAGCATCCCAACGATCCGATGCGACTTGTGATGCCGCCGTCGGTGAGCGTGCCCCTGGCGATCGTCTACGTCGCAGTCTTCTACCTGGTTCTCGGCAGCCCCGACTTCTACAGCTTCACAGCGGGATTCCTCGGCGGCTACCTGTTCTACGACATGACGCACTACTACGTGCACCACCGGCGGCCGAAGACCGCGCTCGGCAAACGCCTGCGGGAACTGCACATGCGCCACCACTTCCAGGACCCAGACACGTCGTTTGGAATCAGCGCCCCGTATTGGGACAAGGTCTTCGGCACCGCTCCGTCCGAGCGGCCGTACGAGGACCGCAGCAGCCCACCCCGGCGCTGACACCCAATACACTGCCCGGACCTCTGGAGAGGTGGCCGAGTGGCTGAAGGCACTCGCCTGCTAAGCGAGTAAGGGGGGAAACCTCCTTCGCGGGTTCGAATCCCGCCCTCTCCGCTTCACGAAGGTGCTCCTGTAGCTGTTCGGTCGGTGTGATGCGTGTGTGTTGGAGCCGGTGCTCGACTCGTGCTGCTGCGAGCGCGAGAGCGTGAGCCGCGCTGGGACTCGGGTCGGCGGGCTGGGTGATCCGGGGGCGACCCGGCCCGAGGTTTGGTGTCTGAGCGCGCGAATTGACACGCAAGGCGTTGATTCGCGCGCTCGACCATGAGATTCGTGTCCGAGCGCGCGAATTGCGCCGCGGCGAGTTGATTTGCGTGTCCGGGCAGGTTGCGCTCAGCTCGCAGGCGAATTACGGCAGATCACGGTCCGTACACCCCGCAAAGCGGCAATTCGGGGCTGGACACGGCCGGGATCGCCACGCATGGGCCGGTTTCGGTGTTGTCGTGGCCACCGAGGATTGAGGTATCGGGGCCCTGGCTGCTGTTGTATTGCCCGCCGGAGACGGTCGCGTACTGGGTCGTCGCCGCGTTCCCGAGGCCGCCGAGGACGGACGGCTGCTCGCCACTCGCGCTGTTGCCTGCGCCACCGAGGATCGCCTCGCCGCCGACCGTGAAACCGCAGGTCTCAAGCGATGGCGCCGGCGTCGGGCCAACGTAGTTGTTACAGCCGCCGTTGACGCTCGAGAACGGATCTGCCGCGATGTTGAGCGCGCCGCCCGACACCGCCGCCTCCAGGCCCGACACGGTGTTGGCACGGCCGCCGAGGATCGCCTCGATGCCGCTGCCGGAGCAGGCGCCCGTGGGCAGATGACCGGGGCCGGCGAGATCGTCGCAACCGCCGGTGATGCTCGCGACCAGGTCTGAGGCCAGATTGAACTCGCCACCGGACACGGACGCCTGACCGCCAGAGGCGGTATTGCTGTTGCCGCCCGACACCGACGCCTGGGCGCCTGAGGCCGTGTTGGCGTAGCCACCGCTGACCGCAGCGCCACCGGCTCCGGAGGCGGTGTTCGAGGTGCCACCGCCGACCGAATTGAGATACCCGGAGGCCTTGTTGTCGTTGCCGCCGGCAATCGATGTCATCGCGCCGGAGGCGGTGTTGCCGTTGCCGCCGAGGATCGCCTCGGCACCTGGGGACGACGACAGGCCGCTGATCTCCGGACAACTGCCGGTCGGAAGCTTGCCCGGGCCTGCGAGGTTGTCGCAACCACCGGCGACGCTCGCAGACGAGTCTGAGGCCAGATTGAACTGACCGCCGGACACGGACGCCTGACCGCCAGACGCGATCCCGCCGTTGCCGCCCGACACCGACGCCTGCGCGCCGGACGCCGTGTTCGAATAGCCGCCACTCACCGACGCGCCACCACCGGTTGCGGTGTTCGAGGTGCCACCCGAGATTGAAGTGAGATAGCCCGAGGCCTTGTTGTCGTTCCCACCGAGGATCGTCTGAAGGCCGGCAGCGGCGCAATTGCGGGACGGCAGCGTGCCCGGCCCGGCGAGATCGTCACAGCCGCCTGCGACGCTGGCAAAGTGGCCGCGGGCGAAATCGAACTCGCCGCCGGTCACCGAAGCAAACGGACCGCTGATCGTGTTGTGACTCCCAGCGACGAGCCCGCCGTAGCTCGTGAACGACTGCCCCTGCCCGATCACCAGATTGTGTGAGCCGGTCTGCGTACCGGGCGACTCGTTGTAGCCGATGATCAGGTTCCCGAGTCCGTTGGTGCTCGCCGTCTTTCCCGTTCCGTTGACGATCTGCACGTTGAGGCCGCTGATCCTCAACGTCTTGGTCTTGGCGACGCGAGAAACACCCGCGAGCAGACGCCGCAACGACGCGACCTGCTTGGTCAGCGTCGCAATCTGTGCGCTCTGACCACTCGGCGCGGGAACGACCGCGAACGCCGCGCCGCCCGCAGCAACGAACAGCGCCACAAACGCAACCGCCAGTGCCGGCGAGAACCGGCAGCGAACCACACGATGCATCACACACCTCCCGAGAAACCTGATCGCCCGTCCCGTCGCCCACCCTACCTGTGAACACCGGCCGAAGATAGGGTCGATGACTGCGCTCACGCGGGCGAGGTCACGGATCATCCTTGACAGTTGACCGTCACCAGCTACTTCGCGAACGCGACCACCAAGCACGTGCCGGTCACATTCGAGTTCTCAAGCGCCTCGCTGAAGTCCGGCATGCACACGCTGACGGTCAAGCTCTCCTACAAGCGCAGCCAACGCATCCACGGCCGTGAGCACACTGTGACGGTCGTCAAGACGCTGCACGCTACGTTCACCGTTCTGCTATCGCTGCGCGGCCGCCTACTTCTTGGGCTTGCCAGAAACGACGATCGCGATCTTCGTGCCCAGCGGGGCGGTTCTTCCGCCACGAGGGCTGGTGGAGATCACGTCGCCTGTCGGGACCGAGCGCGATTGCTTGGTCGTAACCTTGCCGACTGCGCAGCCGAGCGCCCGTACCACCGACTTAGCCTCTGCCAGCGGAACGTCGGTCATCGAGACGACGTGACACCTCGGCGCCGGGTTGTGGACAAAGGGTGCCGTCACCTTCAGCGTTCCGGAGGCGCTGTTGTTCGCCTCGTTCGGGTCGCTGAGACTGCCGGTCGCCAGCGAAGTATTCGCGTAGGTGCCCGCCTTGGCCCCGGACACGACGATCGCCACCTCGCTCGGCGCGCCGGGCAGTTGGCACGAAACAGTCTGCCCGGCTGCAGCGCACGGGTCAGTGCCCGCCGCGGCCGAGACAACTGTCAGACCGGCCGGGATCGCGTCGGTCACCGTTACCGGGCTGAAGGGAACGGTGCTCGTGACCGCGAGCAGGAACACGGCATCGCCGCCGGCGGTAATCGACGCCGGCAACACCCGCTGCGTGATCGCGACGTCCGCGCTCTGCACCAGATCCGCTGAAATGTTGGCGAGAATGCTGGGGGCGGTAGCGAGCTGGGTGACCGTCGTGCCTGCGGTCAGGGCACCTTCGGCGATGTAGGCCGTGTCCCCAGCATCGGCGCCGGTGAATTGACAGTCGGCCGAGAATGTCGGCTCCACCACGACTCCAAGCACGTCGCCGGCCTCAACGGCGATCGGGGTCGTCAGATTGAATGTCGCGACTGCTGGTGCGGATGCTGGGACCGACTCGACGTCGCTGCCGACCACCTGGTAGCCGCCGCCGACGGGCCGCATCACCGCCAGCCCGTAGGGTGACCCTGCCGTCGCCCCAACCGTGTCGAAGCTCCACGAAACGATCTCGCCCCCGCCGGCGGGAACCGTGTAATTCACGCTGGCGTCGGTCGTCGCCTGAATGACCTCAGCAGGCTGCGTTGTGCCGCTACACGACGCCGGCGTCGTACCCGATGGCGCCGTGGCCGTGCCGAGCGTCAACGCGCCGGCCGGACTGGCCGCAACGATCAGGCACACGACCGTGAACGAAAGAGCGCTTCCGACTCGACCCAGCCAACCCATGCCCGACCTCCTGCCGCGCGTTTGAAGACCGCCGCAGTCTATAGCCGCCGGAGCTGCACTTTATCTTAAGCTGACATTTATCTGGCTATCCTAAGCGGCCAATGACCGGGATCGAACGCCTCGAGCCCCTGTCGCGCGCGGGATTCTTTGTCTCGAACGCGGGTCACGCTGCCCGAGGCCGTAACATCGAATGGTTCGCGGACTAGTGCCGCGACCGCAATGACGGAGTTTTACTGATCGACCGATGGAGTTCTCTTGCGAATCTTGATTCTTGGTGGAGATGGCTTTTGTGGCTGGCCGACGTCGCTGCATCTGTCTGCCTGCGGGCATGACGTCGCGATCGTCGACAACCTCGCTCGCCGGAACGCCGACATCGAACTGGAGGCGGACTCGCTGACGCCGATCAGGCCGCTCGGGACCCGGCTGGCCGCCTGGCGTGAGCTGACGGATCGGGAGATCCCGTTCCACCGGCTGAACGTCGCCGAGGACTACCACGAACTGCTCGAGTTGCTGGTGGGCTGGCAGCCGGATGCGGTCGTCCACTTCGCCGAGCAGCGGGCGGCGCCGTACTCGATGAAGAGTTCCTGGCACAAGCGCTACACGGTCAACAACAACGTCAACGCGACCCACAATCTGCTCGCGGCGCTGGTCGAGGCCGAGCTGGATGCGCACGTTGTACACCTCGGCACGATGGGCGTCTATGGCTACGGCACCGCTGGAGTCAAGATTCCAGAGGGCTATCTGCGCGTTCGCTTCGACACCGACGAGGGCGGCGAGATCGAGCAGGAGATCCTGTACCCGGTCAACCCGGGCAGCGTCTACCACATGACCAAGACACAGGATCAGCTGCTGTTCGCCTTCTACAACAAGAACGACGGCACGCGCGTCACCGACCTGCACCAGGGCATCGTCTGGGGGACGCAGACGGAGCAGACCCGACTCGACGCGCGCCTGATCAACCGCTTCGACTACGACGGCGACTACGGCACCGTGCTGAACCGCTTCCTGATGCAGGCAGCGGTCGGTTATCCGCTCACCGTCCACGGCACGGGTGGCCAGACGCGCGCGTTCATCCACATTCAGGACACCGTCCGATGTATTCAGCTGGCGATTGAGAACGCACCGCACGACGGCGAGCGGGTGCGGGTGTTCAACCAGATGACCGAATGCCACCGGGTGGTGGAGCTGGCGAAGCTGGTGTCGAGGCTTACGGGCGCCGAGATCGACTACGTCGAGAATCCCCGTAAGGAGGCAGCGGAGAACGAGCTCTACGTCGAGAACGGTCAGCTGGTCAATCTCGGCCTCGACCCGATCCGTCTGGCCGACGATCTGTTGTCGGAGGTGACCGAGATCGCTCACGCCTACGCCGACCGCTGCGATCGCTCCAAGATCCCCTGCAGTTCGAAGTGGATCCAGACGAAGCAGCCGGCTGGATCAACGGCGTAACCTCCAAAGCCGGCGGTTCGCGCTCGAGCGAACTGCCGGTCGCTTCAGCGCAAGTCGAGGAGTCGAGGAGTCGAGGGAGGATCTGTGGCTTCACCATGCAGCGCCTGAGCTCCCAAGACGCGTCGTTCCTGCACTTGGAGGACGCGGTCAGCCACATGCACATCGGCGCGGTGGCGATCCTCGAGGGACCGCCACCGCCGTACGAGATGCTCGCCGAGCGAGTCGAGGCGAACCTGCCGCGGGTGCCGCGCTACCGGCAGACCGTTCATTTCGTGCCGTTCGCGCTGGGCCGCCCGGTGTGGGTGGACGATCCGCATTTCAACCTCAGCTACCACCTGCGACGCACGGCGCTGCCCGAGCCGGGCGGGGATCAGCAACTCCGCGTCCTGATCGGGCGCGTGATGTCGCAGCAGCTCGATCGCCACAAGCCGCTGTGGGAGATGTGGATGATCGAGGGCCTCATCGAGCGACGCTGGGTCCTGCTGACCAAACTGCACCACTCGATGGTCGACGGTGTCTCCGGAGCGGAACTGCTGTCCGCGATCCTCGACGAGCAGCCCGAGCCCGACCATGTGACGAGCACGGGCTGGAGTCCGGAGCGCCAACCGTCCGGCGCAGAACTCGCGACCCGTGCGCTCGCCGACAGGGCGCGCAGCCCGCTTCAGGGTCTGCAATCGGTGGTGGATTCGCCGCGCCGCGCGGCCGAGCTGACCGTTGGTACAGTCGGTGGCCTGCTGACGTTCAGCGGGGCGATAAGACCGCCACGCACGTCGTCACTCAACGGTCCGATCGGCCCGCATCGCCGCTGGGACTGGGCGCGCTCAAGCCTCGCTGATGTGAAGCTGATCCGCACCGCGTTCGGGGGCACGGTCAACGACGTCGTGCTCACCGCGATCGCCGGTGGCTTTCGTGAGCTGCTGAACTCGCGGGCGGAGTCGACCGATCGAATTGTGCGCTCGTTGGTGCCGGTGTCGGTGCGCGCGGGCGACGAACGGGGCGAGTACAACAATCGTGTTTCGGCGATCTTCGTCGACCTGCCGGTCGGAATCGAGGACCCGATCGAACGACTTGTCTCGGTGACCGAGCAGATGCAGCACCTGAAGCACTCGCACGAGGCTGTGGCCGGTGACGTGCTCGTGGGCCTGTCCGATTTCGCACCGGCGATGCTGCTGACGCTCGCCCTGCGGGCAGCGACCGGTGTACCCCAGCGGAGTGTCAACACGGTCACGACGAACGTTCCCGGGCCGCAGCGACCGCTGTACGCAGCTGGTCGGCGAATGCTCGAGTGCTTCCCGTATGTCCCGATCGCCGGCCACGTGCGAGTCGGGGTCGCGATCTTCTCCTACAACGGCGCGCTCGGTTTCGGCGTCACGGGCGACTATGACCGGGCGCCCGACATCGACGTCCTGTGCAGGGGGATCGAGCGCTCGCTGGCCGAACTGGTCGACTGCTCCTCCCCGCAGGAAACCCCGCCCGTCGGCAGGCGCAAATGATCAGCTTCTGAGCGCGGGCGATCAGACGGCGAGCCTGCATGCGCACGATGCGACACCTCATCGCCGGGATGCTGTTGCTTGTCGTGCTGGTTCTCGGCGCGCTGGCGTTCCTGCTATATGACCCGCTGGCCGGCGGGCACCACTTCATGTCGTTGTCGCAGATGATCAGCGCCCCACCGTCTGAGCGGTCGCACCCGCTGGCCGAGGCCCCGATCCAGGCAACCGACCCGCCCGCGATCGTGGCACTCGCACGCGAATACGAGCCGACGCTCGTCCTCAGCGGCTACGACCGCTTCTGGCCGACATCCTTGATCGCGATGCTCGATGCCCGATGGCGCGCTCATGTGACGTGCCTGTTCGAGCACGGCCACTGCGCCGTCCGCGATCCCACTCAGCGGTCGCTGGAAGGTCACGGCCTGCGTTCGGATTACATCGAGTTTCCAGCTCCGGTGAACAATGTGACAGACAGCTTCGTCTCGGCGGCGGAGGCGCTCGGAGTTCCGCACTCGGCGGTTCGCCGCTGGCCGCGCGACCTCGCCGGCCTCGACCCGTTCGCCTCGGCCCAGTTCTACTTCTACTACCTCGCCAAGGCTCCCCCGAGCGCCTATCCGGGCGTGCCACACGGGTTGGTGAGCCTGGAGTACTGGTTCTTCTACCCGCTCAACTACCTCCCGCTCGCACGAGTCCCGTTCGAGACGCTGAGCAACCCGATCGGCTCGATCATCGCCGACACCGATTACCACCAGGGCGACATGGACCACGTCGCGGTCCTCCTCGATCCAAAGACGATGCAACCTCGCTACCTGTGGATGGCCCGACATGCCAATGAGGGCAAGGCGTACCCATGGCACTCCTCGGCCGTGCAGTGGGACGGCAACCACCCGATCCTCTACGGGGCACTTGGAAGCCATGAGCCGTATACCGACTGCGGTATCCAGCGACGACCCCGCACCTTCTTCTTCGTCAACGACTACGTCGTCTGCATCCCGCATAAGACCTACGCGTTCACGTATGCCGCGACACCGCTCGTCGACCTCAGCCACACGATCTGGGGATGCTGGCGCGGCCACCTCGGAAAGGCCGGCGACGGGCTGACCGACCCGGTTGACGAGGCCGACCAATACGAGACGCCCGGTCCCGCCTCGCCGCTCTACCAGCAGGAGAACTTCCGGATCGGCTGCCGCGTGCCCGCTGGCACGCCGAAGCCAGTGGCGCCCCTGTGACCGGTCCCGATCAGAGGCCGGTCAGCGCTGTGATCCTGCCCGACTTGGCGGCCTGCGCGAGCTTGTCGTAGTCGCGCTGGTTCTGCTCGGCATATGCCTTTGAGAACTCCAGGATCGCGCGGTCGAAGCTATCGCCCTTACCCAGATAGGAGGCGATCGCGATCCGGTCGCCGCTGCGGGCATGGGCGCGCGCGAGCGTCCAGCCACACAGCTTGCCGTAGACCGTCATCCCCTCCGGGACCATCTGCTCGATCTCGGCGGAGCCCTTCCAGTCCTTGAGCTGGCGGCCGTAGAAGTCGCGCTCCTGGCCGTCGAGCCCGGACTTGACGTGAAGCCAGCCGAGAAAGATGTCGCTGGTCGCCTGCATCAGCCGCTGGCCGGTTACGACGCGCTGGCCGTGGTTCTTGAACTGGCCCGGGCCGAGGATCTCCTCCAGCACCGATGCCTCCGCCTCCTTCATCTGCAGGAACAGAGGATCCTGGCCGTCACGCCCGAGCAGCAGCGCGATCCACGCCCTCGTGCCGACGCTTCCGACCCCGACGACCTTGCGCGCGAAGTCCGCCAGCTGGAATTGCTCCAGCAGCACCCGCCGGTCGAACTCGAGCGTCTGGCGATACCCGCGCATCAACTGGCGGAGCCCATCGAACATCTCGGCGCGCTCGTCGCCTGGAGCGAGCTGCTCGATCGGCACGATCAGCGGCGACTGATCGACGATCCGCACCTCTCCGTCGACGACGTGCGTTAGCTTCGAGAAGGCGGCCATGCTGTCCTTGGTCCGAGCTTTCGCGAGCTGCTGCTCGGTCCGCTTGACCATCCTGCTCTTGAACTGCGCGGCCATCTCCTTGACGACGCCCTCGATCTCCAGGTGCGAATACCACAGTTCGAGGTTGTCCATCGGCGCAAACTCGGCCATCGCCGTGCGGTAGCGCGCGACCGTCTCCAGCACGATCCGCTCCTGGTCCTTGGCGCGATAACCATTGTCCTGCGCGGCGATCAGCATGCTCACCGCGAGGCGCTTGACGTCCCACTCCCACGGGCCGGGCAGGGTCTCGTCGAAGTCGTTGATGTCGAACACGAGGCGCCGCTCGGGCGATGCGAACACGCCGAAGTTCGACAGGTGCGCGTCACCGCAGCACTGGACGGTCAGGCCTGAGCGCGGCGTCGATCCGAGGTCGTGGGCCATGATCATCGCCGCGCCGCGATAGAACGTGAACGGCGACACGAGCATCCGTCCGTAACGGATCGGAACCAGCTCCGGAACGCGAGTGGCGGCCTGGCGCTCCAGCAGTTCGACCGGATCGAACCGGCCGGGTGCCGGCTCAAACACCGCATGGCTGGCGCGGGGAACCTCGTTGCGGGCCGCCTTGCCGCGCGCCACCCGCTCAGCCACGGACAGGTGCGGTACGGCCACGGGCGGCCGCCGTCGTGGCCGCGCCGGTGTTGCCGTGCGCTGTGTTCGCTGTCTGGGCGTGGTTGGGGTCATCTGAGCTCCGGTGATTGATCGACGCTGGGTTGGTGCTTAAAGGTTCCTACGCTCTGGCCGCGGCGCGCTCGGTGGGCCGGATCAGCGCGCCGATGATCCACAGGATCGGGAAGAAGAATCCGACCCAGAACAGCACGAAGTGGCCTTTGCGCCATGTCGCCAGACCAAGGAAGACCAGGCAGAAGAGATACACGACGCCCAGCACGATCGCTAGAACCATTTGATTGACCGGCCTTTCGGATTGGTGCTCGGTTGACGGTCGCCGACTGAAGCCTGTGGGCGGTGACCGATCGTCTCGTCGCTGTCCAAGCCCGGGGGATCAGGCCGCGCACGCCGACCGGGTGGGAATCTACTCCGGAACGATCAGGCGCGTCAGTACGGGTGCAATGGTGTCCGCGACGACCGCCCCGATCACCGCCCCTGCCAGAACATCTCCCGGATAGTGAACGCCGGTGTGGACCCGGGAGTAGCCGACCAGCGCCGACAGCACGTGCAGCGGTGCGCTGACAGCGGGCATCACCTGTCCCGCGCCCGAGGCGAACGCGACCGCGGCGGCGGTGTGCCCGGACGGGAACGAGCGCGAGCTCGGCATCCGGACCCCCTGGCGCTCGATGTCGACATCGTGTGCCTCCCGGTCCGGCCGACGCCGGCGCCCGAGCGGCTTGACCGCGAGATTGACGACGGCCGACGTGAGGACCACCGCCGCGAGCCCCGACGCGGCCGCGCGCCGTCCCTTCTGACCGCCGAGGATCGCGACTATCGCGCCGCTCGCGATTGAGATCCGTGAGTAGTTGGCGGCGTTCGAGAGCCTTCTCATGGCGCTGTCAAGACGTGGTGTGGGCGTGTCGGCGACGGCGCCGTAGATCGCCAGATCGATGCGCTCCAGCTCTGCCAGCCACGTCTGAGGGGCTCCCTGGGTCACGACACCGCGTCATTGTCGCGTGCGGCCAGTTGCTGATGCTCCTGCGCCGGCGCGAGCTCGTGGCCGAGCGCGAGCTTCCAGAGCGCGACCACCGTACCCGACAGTGAATCCGGCTCGATCGCCGACGGCGACGCGCCGGGGTGCGATCGCGCGATCCTGACGCGCAGCACACCGGGGCGGATCACGAACTTCAGCGGCGGTTCGAGCACGGTCGCCTCACCGTCGATCCCAGCCGGGACCGGCGCCTCGCAGCGGACCTCGAAAGAGGCCGCGGTCCACTGCGCGATGCCCGCCGCCGCCTCCCCGCTGTTGCGATCGGCGCCGGGGCGAGCGGGGCCCAGCACTGCAATGCCGAGCACGCCGCGATCGAGTCTGGGACGCGTGCCCGAGCCAAGCAGCCGCCCCAGCCGGTAGCGGTTGTTGGAGACGAGCAGCACTGCCCCGCTCGCTTCCCCGCCGTCCGGGCCGGCCCACTGCAGGCTCGGTGCGCTGGCCTCCGGCCCGAGCGCTTCCGGGACGGTGTCCAGCAGCGTGCGCAGCTTCGCCTCCCGATACCCGGGCTTCTGAACAGCCTCCGCATACAGGCCGAGCGAGACGTTGTTGACGAACACACGGCCGTTGACCTCGGCCAGGTCGACGCGCCGCTCACCGCCGTCGACGAACGCATCCAGAGCGCCGACCACGTCCTCCCTGTCGACCCCCAGATCGAGTGCGAAGTGGTTGCGGGTGCCGGCCGGAATGCATGCATACGGCAGGCCGAGCTCGGCCGCGACCTTCGCGACGATCGCCTGCGAGCCATCCCCGCCGGCCATCGCCAGCGCCTCCGCGCCGTCCCTGACCGCAGCCCGCACCAGTTCCTCAAGATCAACGCCGCGACGCAGCTCGATCGGCTCGATGCCGCGCCGCCTCGCCTGATCGGCGAGATGGAAGCGCTCCGCCTTGCCTCCGCCGGAAAGCGGGTTGAAGAACAACACCGCATGTGACGGCGGTGCGGCCGTCGGCAGCTGCACATGCACCTGGAATGCGGTGCGGGCCAAGGAGACGGAGGCCACGAACACTGCGACGACGGCAAGGTTCAGCAGCGGCGTGCCCTCGATCACGATCAGCACAATCGTCGCCGCAACGAGCAGGGCTCCCGCGATCATCCCGATCAGGCGCTGCGCGCCATGCCGCCGAACCGCGTACCAGCCCGCCCACGCGGCGAGCGCCAGACAGACGAGCACCGACAGGCCGCGCGGGAAGTTGCTCACGGTCAGCACGCACGCACCGATCACCGATGCGGCCAGGCACAGGACTGCCAGCAGCGCGTAGACCCGGCGAGCGCTCATCGTGCGCGGTCCGCAGCAGACGGTTTCATTGTGGGCCCTCCTGTCGCGACGTCCGGTTCTCGGTCAGGGCCGCCTCGATCGCGTCGAGGCGGGCCCCCAGCTGGTCGAGCTTTACCGATACAACGTCGTCGGTGGCTCCCTGGAGCTGCCGTCGCTTGGTCTCGATGAACGTCGCTGTGATCGTGGCGGTGATCACGGTCAGGAACCCGATCCCCACCAGCATCACCAGCGATGCGATCAGCCGCCCGGCAACACTCCTGGGAACGACGTCCCCATAGCCGACCGTCGTCACGGTCTGAATCGCCCACCAGAGGCCGATACCGACGTTCGGGAACTCCTTGGGGTCGGTCAGATGCATCAGGACGCCGGCGATGATCGACACCGTCACCGTTGCGGTCGCGATGATCTGTGCCGCCCGCCGGATCGTCAGCTCCTTGTCCAGCAGCACCCTCGCCGCTCGTGGGTGGCGTGGCGGCGGGGTGTGCGGGCTCGGTTCGAGATTTGTCATTCGCTGATGTCCTTACCGCGCTGTTTCCCAGGTTCGCGGGCTCAATAGCCACCTACGCGTGGCCGGCCGCCTCGGCTGGGGCGACTGCGCTCGTGGTCGATGCGCTGCTCTGCTGTCGTCGCGCGAGCGCCCTGTCGAGGCCGACCGACGCGACGTAGGCGACGACCACCCCGACGATGATCAGCGGGCCAGTGCCGGCACCGCTGTCGCTGACCAGCACCGTCGCGAGCACCACCGCCGAAAGCGGCAGGCGCAGCATCGAGACCACGCCGGTGCCGATCCCGACCCCGACCGCACCGGTCATCGAGAACCCGGGCAGGTGTGAGCCGACGAGGCCGGCGGCGGCTCCGATGAAGATCGCGGGGAACGTCGGCCCGCCGCGGAAGCTGCCGAGCGAGATGCCCCACGCGACGCTCTTGAACGCGAGCAGCGCCAGCAACGCTCCGACCGACCAGGCGCCGGCGCCGGCCACCAATCCCGGCAGTGCACTCTGTCCGGAGAACAGCACCTCACTGGCGTCCTTGCCGGTCGTCGCGTGAAACAGGATCGCCAGGACCGCGACCGCGACGCCGGCGAGCGGAAGCAGCGCGAACGGACGGCGCATCACGACGATGTTCGATCGAAGGCCGATATGCCTGGCCGCGAAGCTGAGCACCGCGACCACGACCGCCAACGGGATCGTCCAGAGGAAATCGACGACCGTCGGCCGCGCAAGCGCAGGCAGCGTCAACGCGCCGAGCGAGTAGGCGGTGGTGCTCAGCCCGGTGAGTGATCCCATCCCGATCGAGACCAGCGAACCGATCCCGGCGGCAAGGAGTCCCGGCAGAAGGAACAGCGGCAGCTTCTGACGGTCGAGTCCGAGCGCCTCGAGCAGGATCACCGCGGCGATGATCGGCGAGCCGAAGATCATCGCGACCGCCGCGAAGCTCCCGGAGCCCGCGATCACGGTCTGCGCCTGGTCCGGGGTGTCGCGCTTGGCCGCTCTGATCGCGAACAGGCCGAGACCAGCGCCGAGCGCGATCAGCGGTGCCTCAGGTCCGATCACGGTTCCAAGACCGATCGAGGCGAGCGCCGCGAGCACGACACCCGGCAGATCGATCGGCTGCACCGGATCGCCGCCGACCTTGAGCCCCTCGGCGGGGATGTGACCGCCGCCGCCGGGCAGGCGCACGATCGCGAAGGCGATCGGCAGACCGGCCAGTCCGAGCACGACGACGTAGAGCCACAGAGGCGCACCATTGTGGTAGCCGAGATCCTTCGGGAGGTCGGTGAAGACCCACGTCTGGATCCCGTGGATCACCTCCAGGAATGCCCAGGAAGCCAGGGAAACGAACACGCCGACGAGCGCGGCCATCAACAGCAGGACGAGCAGCGCTCGCGGTTTCGGCTGCGGTTGCTGGGCGGCTTCCGGCCCCGATGCCGTCGACGGTGTCACCAGCGCGAATCCTATGCGTACCAGCGTGGTGTTGCGGTCACGCCGGTACCGGCGCCCCGGATGATGTAGAAATGCGCGGTGGGACAGATCTTCCTCCTGTCGCTGACGGCGGCGCTGAACCCGACATTGGTGGGCGCATCAACGGTGATGTTGATGCTGGAGCACCCGAAACGGCTGATGTTCGGTTACCTGCTCGGGGCGCTGATGACCAGCATCACGCTCGGCCTGGTGATCGTCTTCGCGCTGGGGAACTCGGGCAGCGTCAGCACCACCCAGAACACGGTCAGCCCAGCCGTGGATCTGGCTCTGGGAGCGCTGCTGCTGGTCGCGGCGTTCGTGCTCAAAACCGATCGAGACCGCCGCATCGCCGAGCGCCGGCGGGCTCGCAAGGGCCCCAAGGAGGACAAGGGCCCCCCGCGCTGGCAGCGGGAGTTGAGCAAGGGCTCTGCGCGCACGACGTTCATCGTCGGCGCGCTGCTGACGCTTCCCGGCGGCTCCTACCTCGCCGGGCTCCACGAGATCGACAAACAGAACCTGAGCAACGCGGACACAGTCCTGGTCGTGATCGGATTCAACCTGGTGATGCTGATGCTGCTGGAAATACCGCTGCTCGGGTTCGTGTTCGCGCCAGACTGGACTCCGCGCGCGGTTGAGCAAGCGAAGGCCTATGCCTCCCGGAACGGCCGCAAGGCTGGAGTGATCGCGCTCACCGTGATCGGCGGCGCGCTGGTGATCAAGGGCGTGATCGAGCTGATCACCTGAAGCTGATCACCTGACGATCAGGACAGGTCGGTGATTGCCCGCTGCTCGAGCTCATGGCTCGACACCGTCCACGGGCCGCCCGTCCTCGAGGTAGACACACCGCTCCGCGCCGACCCCGTGGGCGACACGGCGACGGACCGGTCCGCTCAGCAATGCCGCCGCCTGATCCACCGCAGCGAGGCGATGCTCGTCGATCTCCTCGTCCTGAACTCGGATCGTGCTGATCTGGCGGTCGTCGAAGACGCCGCAATCGAACAGGAACCGCATGCCTCCGGGACGGTTCGGCTTCGGGTGAAGGAAGTCAACGCAGACGAGCCGGCCGCGCACGACCTCGAGGCCGCATTCCTCGCGCGTCTCGCGCCGGCAGGCCTCCCACGGCGACTCCCCCTCCTCGACCTGACCGCCGGGGATCGTCCACCCCTTCTTGTAGTTCGGCTTCAGGATCAGCAGGCGGCGGTGGGAATCGAAGATCAGAGCGCCGGCCGATGCCGGGATGCGAGGGACCGGGAACGTCCCGGCTGCCGGCGGCTTGTCCACCGCTCGATCATCGCTGAAACGGCTCGGGCGCGTCGCTCGGTCGATCTCCTCCGGCAGGCATGGCCGCGTAGCCGCGGATCGGCTGGAACTCATATCCTGGGACGATGGCGACCAGTCAGCAGCAGGCACCGGCAGACGGATCAAGCGCGGCGCTGAGCGCGTGGCTGAGGCAGGCCGCCCCGATCGAGCCGCTGCCCGCACTCGAGGGGGATCAGCACGCCGACGTCTGCATCGTCGGCGGCGGCTTCACCGGGCTGTGGACGGCGCTGGCGATCAAGCAGCTTGAGCCGAGCTGCGACGTCGTCGTGCTGGAGGCCGACGTCTGTGGATCGGGCGCCAGTGGCCGCAACGGCGGTTTCGTGCTGACCTTCTGGCATCACTTCAAGTCGCTGGAGCGGATCTGCGGCGGCGCCGAGGCGGTCCGGCTCGCGCGGGCCTCGGCCGATGCCACCGGCGAGATCGGCAGCTTCTGCGAGGAGCACGGGATCGACGCGCAATACGCCGCCGACGGCTGGCTGTGGTGCGCGACCAACAGATCGCAGCTGGGAGCCTGGGACTCGACGCTCGCAGCGATCGAGCGCCACGGGGAGCATCCGTTCGAGCGTCTCGATCCGGAGGATGTCGCTGCGCGCAGCGGATCGCCGGTGCACATCGCCGGCGTGTTCGAGCCCGTGTCAGCCAGCGTTCAGCCCGCGCTGCTCGCGCGCGGAATGCTGCGGGTAGCGCGCGAGCAGGGCGTGAGAGTGTTCGAGCGCTCGCCGATGGTGGCGCTTGACCGCTCCTCACTGCTGGCCGTGCGCACCCGCGAGGGCGGTGTGAGCGCCGGCCGCATCGTGATCACGATGGGATCGTGGGCGGCGCAGATGCGCGAGCTGCGCAACGCGTTCGTTGTCGTTGCGAGCGATGTCGTGCTCAGCGAGGTTGTGCCCGAGGAGCTTCGCCGGGAGGGCTGGCCCGGCGGGCTGGCGATCTCGGACTCACGGCTGATGGTGCATTACTACCGTGCCACCCCCGACGGCAGGATCGCGTTCGGGAAGGGAGGCGGCCGGCTCGCGTTCGGCGGCCGGATCGGCGACTCACTGAACGGGCGCTCGCCGGTGCAGTCGGACCTGACCGAGCGCATGCGCAAGATCTACGAGTCGCTCAGGTCGGTCGGCATCGACAGCAGCTGGGCCGGGCCGATCGACCGGACACTCGACGGGATGCCGTTCTTCCACGAGGTCGGGCGCCCTGACCTGATCGTCGGCGCGGGCTTCTCCGGCAACGGCGTCGGACCCTCGGTGCTCGGCGGCAAGATCCTCGCCTCGATGGCCCTCGGTCGCGAGGACGAGTGGTCGCGCTGCGGCCTGGTCAGGCGGCCGCCACACGGGATGCCGCCGGAACCATTTCGCTATCTCGGCGGCACCGTCGTGCGCAGCGCCGTCGCTCGCAAGGAGCGCTCGGAGGACGCCGGGCGACAGCCGTCGAAGCTCGACGTCGCGATGTCACGGCTCGCGCCGCGCGGGCTCGTCCCGACTGATTGAGCTTGGATGCTCACCTCCTCGCCGGCGTGGCGACGAGGTGAGGGCTCCTCGTCGGCGCCCGCTATGGCTTCGCCAGGGCGGCTTCGACCGCCGCAATGATCTTCGGATCCTCGGGCGTCGTCGTTGTCGAGAAGCGCTCGATCAGCCTGCCGTCGGCGCCGACCAGGTACTTCGTGAAGTTCCATCCGGGCGGCCCCGAGTTCGGCTGACGCGCGATGTCGGCCCACAGCGGGTCCGGGTCGGCACGTACCGACATCGGCTCCGTCAGCGGGAACCGCACGCCGTAGTTGCGCTCGCAGAAGGCGCCGATCTCCGCGGCTTCGTCGAACTCCTGCCCTGCGAAATCCGGCGACGGCGTGCCGAGGATCTGAAGGCCCTGATCGCCATAGCGCTCGTACAGCCTCTCCAGGCCGGCGTACTGCGGTGTGTAGCCACACTTGCTGGCGGTGTTGACGATCAGCGTCGGCTTGCCATGGAGCGTGTCGAGGTCCAGTTCGGCGCCGTCGAGCAGCTTTACGCGATGTGTGTACAGATCGCTGGGCTCCGGCTGCTTCGCGGTCGGCCGCAGGTACATCTTCAGTGTCGAGAACATGCTGATAACAGTAGTGGGCCGGGTTGGCCGACCAGCCAGTCCCGGGACTGACTAGCATCCTCGGCTAGCCCTGGAGGGGTGGCAGAGTGGTCGAATGCGCTGGTCTTGAAAACCAGAGAGCCTGCAAGGGTTCCGCGGGTTCGAATCCCGCCCCCTCCGTTGACGTCGGTGCCTACTTCACCGCTTTGATCGAGACGACGTCCGGCGGATCGGCGATCGGCTCACTCGCGTAGCGGCCACGGATCCCGTCGATGTACTCGCGGCAGCGCGTGGTCAGCTCCTTGGCGTTCTGCATCCGCCCCTTGGTGACGAGGATGCCGAGGTCAGCGCCCTTGAAGCGGTAGTCCCCGGGCGCGTAGACGCGCATGAAGAAGCATTCATCCTCGTGGGTGATGTCGTGCCAGTCGTCGACCTTCTGGTGGTAGCTGAGCGAGCCGTCGTCGTTGAGCTGATAGCGCCCGGTCTCCGGGGCCTCAAGGATTCGCTCCACGGAGTCGTGCGGTTCCTTCATGATCAACTGAGCCCAGACATCGACTGCAGCCAGGGCCTGCCAGCGGGCGTTGATCTCCTCGACGTCGATCGTGTAATCGATGCCCATGTGCTCAAGCAGGTGGAACAGGAACAGCGGCATGTCGGCGTAGGCGCCGGCGGTCACGTTCGACATCGAGGTGGCACCCGAGATCCGGGGGTTGAGCTCGCCCAGATAGACCTCGCCCGTGTCAAGGTCGAGCAGCACGTCAACCTCGAAGAAGCCGACATATCCCTCCCTGCCCAGCCGATCGCCGAGCCGTTCGACGAGCGCGATCGCGGTTCCGCGATGCTCGTCTGAGAGCGCCTCGGGGAACAGATCGTTGCCGCACCAGCCGCCCTCGTAGGGCGTCAGCTCGGGATAGCCGGTCAGATCCGTCATGAACGGCCCGACCACCGTGCCATGGCGGGTGATGACCGCCTCGACCGCGACCGCGCGGTTGTTGATCCGCTTCATGACCTTGACCTGCTTGCCGACGATCTCGTCCTTGCAGCGATCCCAATCAGCCTCACCGCGCAGAAAGAACGTCGTCTTGCCCGAGTCGCCGTACGGGGTCTGCAGCACCAGGTCGGTTCCGAGGCCCGCTTGCGTCGCAACAGCGGTGACCGCCGCCCAGGAATCGACGCCTTCGCTGAGCACGTTGGGGACACTCGGCGCTCCCGCCTCATTGCCGAGTTGGGTGGTGACGATCTTCGAATCGAGGTGTCGCCTGAGCTCGTCGGAAGGGAGGATCAGGTCGTAGCCGAGTTCCTCGCAGATCTGCTCTGTCTCCACATCGAAGAAGACCATCGCGACCTTCGGGCGAGCGTTGCCGGCCGCCCGGGCACGGCGTGCGATCCACTCCTGGACCTCGGCGTCACGCAACAGATAGTTGTTGATCTCCTCGCTGCTCTCGAACGCGACGTACGGCTTGTTCCTCGGGGTGAACACGCGTGGATGGCTGCCGTCCCACGAGTCGTAGTAGACGACGTAGTCGAAGTTGCGGACCCAGCGGTCGATTCCCAGCAGGTTGAACGCGGTCGGACCGAAGAAGTAGACCGGGGAGGTATTCGTGCGGAAGAACGCCCGAATCTCCGGCACCCCTCGCAGCACCCGGCCGGTCGATGGTGGTTCAGAGGTCACGCTGGCCTCGGCGGCCGGCTGAACGCCGCCGCATCTCCGAGCCATTTCCACATGCCTCTCTCCCTCCATACGAGTACATCGTCAAGCGTCCTGGTCGTGCACGCGAGCGGCCCCTCGATTACGGGCCAGCCCGGCTACGATACCCGCCGGACCGTCGTGTGTGGGGGATGCTGCTCCCGACAGGAGCTCGCCGATCGCATCGAGGGTCCGCAGCGTGTTCTCAAGCAGCACAGGCGACTGCGGGACAGGCCACGAGGACACCTTGGCGGCGACCAACCTGGTGGCCGGGTTGACGTAGACCATCTGCCCGTAGATGCCCAGGCAGAGCAGTACGTCGCCATGGGTTCGTGGCGAGAACCAGAACTGGTTGCGGTACCAGCCGCCGGGGAAATGCGGCTCTGCGTCAGACTGGGCAAAGGCCTCCCTGATATCACTGTCCACGGCCCAGGACGCACGCAACCAGTCAGCTGGGACGACCTGAACATCGCCGACCGCTCCTCCGTCGAGCAGCATCAATCCGAATCTGGCGAGATCCCCGACAGTGGCGCAGACACCCCCATCGTGAACGGCGGCGCCGGTGGCGTCGCAGCAGATTTCGGCGTCGTTCGCCGCTCCGAGCGGCGACCAGATCAGCCTCGAGAGGAGTTCGGCCATCGGCTGGCCCGCAGCCTGTTCGCAGGCCCAGCCGAGCACGTCGGTCTCACAGGACCGGTACCGGAAGGCGCCGCCGTGGGGAAGCTCCAGAGTGAGCGTCGTGAGGTACGAATACATCGACTGCGCCTGCGTGTCGTCGTTCGGTCGCCACCCAAGCGCCTTCTCGATCAGCCTGACCTCCGATTCAGGGTCCGTGTAGGCCTCGCTGAAGCGCACTCCAGACCGCATATCGAGCAGATCGCGCACGCGCGCGCCCGCGTAGCCGCTGTGGGAAAGCTCGGGCACGTACTCGGTGACGAGGCTCTCAGGCGCGAGCAGCCCCTGGTCGACGAGACAGCCGGCAACGCAGCTGATCATCGACTTGGACACCGACATCAACAGATGCTGAGTGTCGGCGGCGGTCTCCCCGAAGTACCGCTCGTGCACGACGTCGCCTTCATGCACGATCACGACACCATCGGTGAATGTCGTCTCAAGGATCTCACTCACCGACGCCGAGCCACCCTGGACCAACGCGACGTCTAGCTCACCGATCGGCTCCGCACGAGCCCCCAGCTGCAGGATCGGCCCGTCACCTCGTGAGATCGGCAGGACCGGGATCAGGTCCCGCACGTGCGAAAACGCCCAGCGGTTGTATGGCGGGTCCTGCCAGTTGCTGAGCGTCGGGCGGGTCCAATCCGCTGCGGGCGCTGTCTCGGACATGGGCGCATCATACGGTTGGCTCCCCCGAAACGAGGCTGTCCACACATCGCCCCGTGACACAGCTTGCGCTGCCGGCGAGATCGCCACACGGCCCCGAAAGCGCCGAGGCCCGCAACTATGATGCCCTCGTGTTGTCGACCGTGAGGAGGATGTCTTGGCCCAGCACCCACTCGAGCCGCTGAGCGCAGCCGAATTCCGCCAGACAGCGTCGGTGTTGCGCCGGGACAAGGGCCTTGATGCGTCATGGCGGTTTGCGGGAATCGAGCTCGATGAGCCCGCCAAGACGACGGTGCGGGGGTGGCGTGAGGGCGACATGGTTCCGCGGGCGGCGCACGCGGTGATCTGGCACCAGGGCGAGAACACGACCTGGGAGGCGGTCGTCGACCTCAGCGCCGACGCTGTGCGCAGCTTCGTCGAGGTCCCCGACGTTTGCGCGAACTTCACGCGCGAGGAGACCGACGAGGTCGACGTGGCGATGCGCCAGCACCCGGACGTGATCGCCGCGCTCGCGGCACGCGGGATTACCGACATGTCACGCGTGCTGGTCGAAGCGTGGACGTACGGAAGGGCGCTGATGCCGCCGCAGTACCGCGACCGGCGCCTCGCCTGGTGCGACGTCTGGTACCGCGCGACACCGACCGGAAATCCATACGCCCACCCGGTTTCGGGACTCAAGCTGATCGTCGACATGAACACCTACGAACTGCTGGATCTGGAACAGGACCACGACCACGGCATGCCGGATGTGCACGGCGAGTACGCACCGGGGCTGTGGGGCGGCGAGGCGCGCACCGATCTGCGTCCGCTTGAGATCACGCAGCCCGAAGGGGTGTCGTTCACCGTGACCGGTACCGAACTGCGCTGGCAGAACTGGCGAATGCGGCTGGGATTCAACTACCGCGAGGGCCCGGTGATCTACGAGGTGAGCTTCGACGATCAGGGGACCGAGCGTGAGGTCGCCTACCGCATGTCGTTCGCGGAGATGGTCGTCCCATACAGAGACGCCTCGTTCGACCACTACCGGCGCACGGCCTACGATATCGGCGAGTGGGGCCTCGGTTTCATGACCAGCTCGCTTGAGCTCGGCTGCGACTGCCTCGGCGAGATCGTCTACCTGGACGCGGTCGTGCACGACATGCACGGCGAGCCGCGCACGATCACCAACGCGATCTGCCTGCACGAGGAGGACGACGCGGTGCTCTGGAAGCACGTCGATGCCCTCACCGGCGCCGAGGTTCGTCGGATGCGCCGGATGGTCGTCTCGTGTCACGTGACGGTGGCGAACTACGAATACCTCGTCTACTGGCGCTTCTACCAGGACGGGAACATCGAGTGCGAGGTGCGCGCCACGGGGATCATGGTCACAACGCCGATCGCCCAGGGTGAGATCCCGGCCACGGGGACGATCGTCGACGAGCGCACATATGCGCCCTTTCATCAGCACTTCCTCGTCGCCCGGCTGGATCTGGACATTGACGGCACCGACAACACCGTCATGGAGGTCGACTCCCGGGCCCTTCCGGTCAGCGCGGAGAACCCCTACGGCCTCGCCGTGGTGACTGACGCAACCCCAGTGCGCTCGGAGTCCGAGGCGGGGCGGGACTTCAACTGGGCTACCCAGCGCGCATGGAAGGTCGTGAACCCGAGCCGGCGCAACGCCCACGGCGCGCATCCTGCGTACAAGCTGGTGCCGACGGGCTCGCTCCCGGCGATGATGGAACCCGACACCCCCCAGTTCCTGCGGGCGCCTGTGATCGGCCACACGCTCTGGGTCACGCGGCAGCACGAGGCGGAGCGATGGCCGGCCGGACGGTACCCGACACAATCAACCACCGACACCGGCATGAGCGTCTGGGTCGCCGACGACGAGCCACTCGAGAACGAGGATGTGGTGCTGTGGTACGTGTTCGGGATCCACCACATCACCCGTGTCGAGGACTGGCCGATCATGCCGGCCGACATCGTCTCGTTCTGGCTGAAGCCGTTCGGCTTCTTCGACCGCAACCCGTCGATGGACGCCCCGGCGACGACGAAGCACGGCACCCACGCTTGTCACCCGGAGCCGCGCGCTCAGTAGATGGCTCGCCCGAGCTGTGCTCGGGGCCTCGTCCTCGAGGTGGCTGCTAGTGATCTTGCTCGGAGGGCTTTAGCTGAGCCAAATGATTCTTGGGTAATCGTGGAGAGAGCCGGAGCCGAAACCGAAAGCATCCGAACATTGAGAGACGACACGACGAGTCAGCCACCCAAGCACAACGTGCATTGGGCGCTGACCAAGGTTCCCCAGATCATCATCCTGTTCTGGGTTTCGAAGGTCGTGATCACCGCGATGGGCGAGGCGACCTCGGACTACATGAACCAGGCGCTCGGCCCGGCGATCGCAGTTCCAATCATGTTGATCGGCCTGTGGGTGGCACTCAGGCTGCAGTTCAAGCAGGATCGGTACGTCGCATGGACCTATTGGCTCGTGGTGGTGATGGTCGCCGTATTCGGCACCTCGGCCGCCGACGCGCTGCACGTCGGGCTCGGCATCCCCTACCAGATATCGACGGCCTTCTACGCGGTGGTCCTAGCGGTGATCTTCATCACCTGGTACCGGAGCGAGAAGACGCTCTCGATCCACAGCATCCACACGCGACGACGCGAACGGTTCTACTGGGCGACGGTGCTCGCCACGTTCGCGCTCGGGACCGCCGCAGGCGACCTCACGGCAACGGCTTGGCATCTCGGCTTCTTCGAGTCCGGCATTCTGTTCACGCTGCTGATCGCCGTCCCAGCCGTTGGGTGGTGGCGGTTCGGTATGAACCCGATCTTCGCGTTCTGGTTCGCGTACATCCTGACGCGCCCGCTCGGTGCGTCCTTCGCGGACTGGCTTGACAACCCGCCGCGGCTCGGCGGTCTGGGGTTGGGAACCGGACCGGTCGCACTCGCTCTGGGTGTGGTGGTCGTCGCGTTCGTCGGATACCTCGCTGTGAGCCGCGTGGATGTTCAGGGCGAGGCGACCGACCTGTTGCTGGACGAGCCTGTCGTCGCGGACCGATCTCTGTCGCCGGCCGGGATGCTCGCTTCAGAGAACGCTGCGGACAGCTGATACGTCGTCTCACTGGTTCAAAGCCAGGTCGACTGGCTAGCCGATCCGGTCGGCCGGCCAGCGCGTGAGCGCGGTCGCTGATCCCCCTCTAGAATCGCTTCGCACGCGCCCGTAGCTCAGCTGGATAGAGCGTCGGTCTACGGAACCGAAGGTCGGGAGTTCGAATCTCTCCGGGCGCGCTAAGAAGGTGCTGGTACGGGCGATCCCGTCCGACCCGCGGCCTCGGATCGTGTCTGCACAGCCGACACGGGGCCGGGCGGCGCATCAATTCGATTCGTGGCGAGTATCGCCGCTCATCCGTGCCTAACGTAGTATTCGGTCGTGCAGGGAGAGATGCCGGGGGTCTGCTGAATGCCCCAGTTGAGCTCGCCGGCGCCTTTCTGGCCGCTGCCCGGGAAGGCGACCGTCAAGGTGGCGTCGTCCTGCTTGTGGCCGTTGATCTGCAGGACGACCGAGCGCGCCGCCAGACCGCCCGAAGAGTTGCGTCCCGACCCGACCGTCCACTGGCGCACACCGCCGGTGAAGGTGACAGTCGCGATCTTGAACGTCCCATTGACGGTGAAGTTCCCACCCGAACAGCCCCGCATCGCGCGAAGCTTGCCGTGGAGATCGGAGACCGTCGGCCCGGAAAGCGTGAACCCGGCCGAGATCAGTTCCGAAGGACTGCTCACGGGCGTGAGCTTCCACGCCCCCTCGGGAGGCCTCGGGACCTGCTTCGCCGGATCGGCGACCACGGCCGCGAGCGCGCCGGCGGGAAGCCCTGCGATGAGTAGCGGCGCGACGATGTGCGCCAGTGTGCGACGGGACAGGAGCGTGTGGCGCCGCGTACACCAGCGCCGATGAGTGACGTTCATGGCCGGGACGCTATTCGAAATGCGCCGGCCGTATGTCGTGGGACCCACCATCAGAATCGGTGCTGCGTTTGCCAGCCACCAGCGACAACGAATCCCCACTCGCGTTTCACCGGCGGGTGCATCGCCAAGGTTGAGGTCAGCGTCAGCCACGCCGCCTTGGTCGACCTCGAGCAACGGCTCGCCGCCGCGGTGCCCTACGTGGCGGAAGCGGCGTCGCGCTCGATCTCGGCGGTGTCCACCTTCATCTCCTTCTGCTCGATCTTCTCCGCTCGCTTCATCGACTGTTCAACCTTGGCGCCCATGTCCGACACGGCGACCACGACGAGGCCCGCCGTGCCAGAGTCGAGGTGCTCGCCCAGTTCCTTGAGATCACCACGGCTCATCCCCGCCGCGGCATGGCCGGCCACCGCGCCCAGGATCGCGCCGCCACCGGTCGTGGCGGCAATCAGCCCGCCCCCGATAGCCGCGAACGGGAACAGCACGACCACCAGCCCCGTCGCCAGCCCGACGCCGCCACCGAGGACGCCGCCGACGCGTGTGGGCGTCTCGTGCTTCTTGACGATCTTTACCTTGCCGTCCTGACGCCGCTCGACGACCGCCGCGTCATACGCGTCGATCAACCCCGCCTCAGTATGCAGCTCGTGCACAAGCCGATAATCGGCTTCTGCGTCCTCAACGCTGCCATAGATCCCAACGTACGCGATCAGCGTGTCAATCGCCATCGGCTACCTCCTGTTCATGCGCGCGACCGGCGCCATAGTGGACCTCTCCCGCTTACCGTATCGACCCTGCTCGGCTCGGCGCCTAGATCCTCCACCACCGTCGCCTGAAAGCACGCCGCCGGGTCAGCGCGGAAGCACCAGCCCCCACGCTGATCCACTCGAATGCACAAAGCGCGCATCGCGCATATCGCCGGAGGCAAGACCCCGAGCGCGGCTCATCCAGAGCGGCATTGCCTAGCTACGCCGGCTCTCGAGTAATGCCGCTTCAGCCGCCGTCGGGCCATCCAGATGTCGCCGCCGAAGCGATCGCATGCAGCGGCCGGAACGTATGGCGAAAGCGCTGGTGTACCCAGCTGCGCTCGCCCGGAGGTCTGCTCTGCAACGGCGCGGTACAGAACCTACGCGCGGCGCCGAGTTGCGTCGCTCTTGTTGTCGCCGGCAGAAGCGCCCGTATTTGAGGTTGCTACCACACCGGCATGATCGTTTACCGCCTATCCGACATTGCCGGGAACGTGTGGGAGTGGACAGCAACCTTCTTACCCCGGACCACACCGACATCCCTGATCACCTGTGCTGCACCCCTCGAATCCGCCCGACCGCTCACCTGGACACAGCTACGAGCCCGGGGACCCGGCGAGCACATCCCCCGTCGTGTAAACGAGGCCGGCTCGCACCTATGCGCAGCAGCCACTGCCTTCGCTACCGCCCCGCCGCCCGTCAGGGCGAAGCTCTCGACACCACCACGAGCTACATCGGAGCTCGCTGCCTCATCCCCGGCAATTCCGTCGGCCGAATCAGATCGGCGCGACTGCCTTGATCCAAGCGCAGTATTCGGACACCGACGGCTGCTGAAGTACCGGAAACAAGACGGGGCACGTCACGCCGGCGGCAACCACTTTGTCGATGTGGGAACGCTGATGATCAGGACTGCCGAACGCGAAGGTCTGGTGCAGGATGTCGTCCGGTATCGCCTCCATTGCTGATCGGCGGCGCCCCGCCCGCCACTCTGTGACTGTCGTCTCGAGTGCGTCGCCGTAGCCGAGCCAACGGAAATACTCTGTGTAGACCGGAACCGTCGCATACGAGACGAACAGCTGCCGGGCAAGCTCTTTGGCTGCGTTCCCTTTGCCTGGGATGCACGGGATGCGACAGACGACTTCGAGTTCGTCCGGCGATCTTCCGGCCGCTTCGGCGCCGCAACGAATGCTCTCCATCAACAGTGGCATTGCCGCGAGCGGCACGAGGTTTAGAAAGACGCCGTCGCCAAGCGCCGCCGCGGTCTGCAGCATTCGTCCTCGCAGACCTGCGAGGACGATCGGGATATCGGTGCTCGGTGGTTGAGCTAGCCGGAATCCGCCGTGTGAACGCCCGCCGGCAAGGCTGCTGCGCAAGAAGTCCACGGTCTGATGCACCCGGTCCATTGGTTGGGTGAACTCGATGCCGTTCCAGTCCTTGACGATGACGCTTGTCGAGGTCCCGAGGCCGAGTGCGAATCGGCCATCCGATGCGTCCTGAAGGGCGGCTGAGTGCTGGGCGAGAACCGCCCGCCCACGGGTGAACACGTTTACCACCCCGGTGCCGAGCCTCAGGCGCTCGGTCCACTGAGAGGCGAGTCCGAGGATCGTGAAGCCGTCGTGACCCGCGGTCTCGCCGCTCCAGACGTCGGTGTAGCCCGCTGTTTCGGCGGTCTGCAACGCCGCCTTGTGCTCTCGGAGGGACAGGCCTCCCAGCTCAACGGACAGGCCCCACCGCGGGGACTGCGGCCGCTGCGTCATGGTCCAGGTTCGGCTGGGCGATCGAGCTCAGCAGCAAGCTGCCGCGAAGCCACTTCCCGTGCCTCGGTGATGCTGAGCTTGCCCGTCGGCGTGCGCGGTATCTGATCGACGCGGATGTACCAATCCGGACGTTCGTGCCTTGCCAGGATCCGGTCGGATCGGTCGCGTAGCTGCGCTTCGTCGAAGTCCTCGGCTGCTGACTCCACGATCGCGGCCACGCGCTCGCCGAGGATCTGGTCCGGCACACCAACGGCGACCACGTGACGAACCCAGGAGGCGTCGGTGAGTGCAGCCTCGATTTGCTCAGGATGGATCTTCTCGCCGCCTCGGTTGATGACGTTCTTGATCCGGCCGACGTAGAACAGCTCGCCGTCGGGGGAGATACGAACCTTGTCGCCGGTTCGCAGCCAACCGTCTTCGGTGATCACCGCCTTCGTTGCGGTGGGGTCCGAGAGGTACCCGGCCATCACGGACTCGCCGCCGATCTCAAGCTCGCCGGATCCGTCATCTTGAGAGGGTTCGCGCACGCGACAGAACACCCCCCGGACGGCGCGACCCATGCTGTATGGCGCCTGGTCGCGCTGCTCGATCGGCGGAGCGGCGACGAACGAGGTCGCCTCGGTGATGCCGTAGCCATTGAGCAGCGGTGCGCCGGTCGCGTCCAGGAACCTCGCCTGCGTTTCAGGACGCAGCACCGCGCCTCCGCTGAACCCGCACCGCAGCGAGTGCCAGTCGACCTCGGAGACGGCCGGATGCCGGAGCAGGAGCTCGAACATCGCTGGGGTGCCGGGCAGCATCGTCAGCGGATGGCGTTGAGCGGCAGCGATCGTCTTCCCGGGGGAGAACGGCGCCAGTGCGACGACAGCTGCGCCGGTGACGAGCGGGGCGAGCACGGTGTGCAGGATCGCGAAGCAGTGGAACAACGAGATCGTTCCTGCGATTACGTCGTTCGGTGTGCATCGCTGCCATTCGGTCGTGGCAAGGGAGTTGTGGATCAAGCCTTCGTGCGTGATCATCGCGGCCTTCGACGGGCCTGTCGATCCCGACGTGAACAGGACCATTGCTGAGTCGCTTGGATAGGCCGGTGCTTGGGCTGGCCGTGTCTCTGCCGGCTGCCCACCGAGAACCGGTAATCCGGCGGCGGTCGTCCATGCCAGCCGTTCCGATACCGAGTCGTCCGCCATCAGCTGCTCGGCGCCAACGAGCCCGACTCTGCGTGTCAACTCGCCATCGGACTGCTGAATGTCCAGCGGCACCGCGATCAGTCCGCGGCTGAGCGCAGCGAGGAAGCTGACGACGAACGACGATGCCGGCTCCGTCAAGATCGCAACAGCCGCACCCGGTTGGACCTCGGCGTCGTCGAGCAGTCGCTGCTTCGCCCGCACGTCATTACGAATGTCATCAGCTGTGACAGCTCGCTCGAGCGTCCCGGCGAAGAACCCTGAAGTCGTCAGGCGCTCGAGATCCGAGCCGTACAGCACGTCGATCACGTTGCGGTTCATTGCGTCCATCTCGCCATCCCGCGGGACAGCATAGCTGACAGCGGCGTCAGCTCGCATCCCCCATATTTTTGGGAGTTGACATCGATATCCAAGTATGTATAAGCTTTTTCCTGGGTCTGACGTCAGATTCACTAATTCTTGGGATTGGAGAGCGTATGGCTGCAGGAAGAGACTGGACGCCGCACTCGATCGGAAGCTTCTCGCTCGGCCGGTGGGCTGGCGACGTGCTGCACCTGGCCGGCATCGTGGCGATGTACCCGGGCAGCGGCCGCGCCATTCGCGGCTACTCGGACATTCCGGACGACGTCGCCGCCAAGTTTCGTGCGGATCACATCTCAGTCGATCTCCGCGAGGAGGGAATCGTCGCCCAGACCTGGGCGATCTTCGACATCGCGCGCCAGCACCTCGAGAACGAGCACCTTTCGCTGAATCACATCGTCCACATGTTGGTTCTGTTCACAAGCCTCGACGACTTTCCCGGCTACCACCGGGTTCGCAAGGCGACCTTCCCCGAGGACCCACCTCCCGCGACGGTGGTTGAGATCAAAGAGCTCCTGCCGACCGCTGAAACGCTGCTCGAGATTCAGATCACGGCGTCGAGGGAGCTGCCTCGGAACCTACTGACAAACCCGGTGTGACGAACAAGCCATGACCTTCGAGAGGGAGGGGTAGCACCATGAAGCCACCGACAGTGAGGAACATCGCGCTGTGCGTAGCAACGCTCGGCGCCTGCTCGGCGCTAGCCGCCTGCGGCTCGTCGAGCTCGTCGAGTTCGACTGGTTCGTCGAGCGGACCGGCGAACGCGGGATCATCGGAGTTCAAGGGACAGACGCTGACCATGGCGGCATACGGGGGGGCGAGTCAGGATGCGCTCGCGACTGCCTATGCGGCTCCCTTCGAGCAGCAGACCGGCGCGACAGTGGTTCAGGATCCGACGTTCGACTACGCAAAGCTCGACGCGATGGTCAAAGCGGGAAATGTCTCTTGGGATGTGGTCGAAGCAGACCCATTTGCGACAAGCGCCTACTGCGGCACTGTCTTCGACGAGGTCAACGTGAATCTGAGCGGGATCAACCCTGACTACGTTGACAAGAGCGACAAATGTGGTGTACCGGCCGATGTCTACTCGATCGTCCTGATGTACAACACCAAGGATTTCGGGAAGAACCCCCCAAAGACCTGGGCCGACTTCTTCAACACCAAGGAGTTCCCAGGCAAGCGCGGGGTGTTCGACTATGTGGTCGGCGGCGCGCTGGAAGCAGCCTCACTTGCGAATGGTGCCACTCCCAGCACCCTCTATCCGATGAACGTGAGCAGCGCGATTGCCAAACTCAATTCGATCAAGCCCGACATCGACTTCTACGACACACTCGGGCAGTCGGAGGAGCAGCTCCTGGCGGGTACCGTCTCGATGTCAATGATGTGGAATACCCGAGCGTATGCGGCAGTCGATGCCGGTGCCACCTACGCCCCCGCCTGGGATCAGAACATCCAGGGGTGGGACAGCTGGGCGATCCCCAAGGGATCGCAGCACGTGGCAGCCGCTGAGGGTCTGATGAAGGTGATCGTCGAGCCGCAGACTCAGGAAAATCTCGCGTCCAAGATCCCGTTCGGGCCAACCGTCAAGAACCCACATATCGTTGCCGGTCCACTCGCCGAACAGTATCTGCCGAACAATCACACGTCCGACGCGGTCTTCATCAATCAGGGGTGGTGGGCTAAGAACCTTACCTCCGCAAGTAACGCGTGGAATACGTTCGCGGCCGGGTAAGCTTGGGGAGGAGGTTGCGTCGCTGGGAGTTCGGTCTGCTCCCAGCGGCGATCTGGTTGATCGTCTTCTACGGCTATCCCGTAGCCGGCAGTCTGATCCAGAGCGTCACGAGCTTCATCTCGCCGGAGCGCGCTGGGCTGGATAACTACAGGTGGTTCTTCAGCACCAGCGTCAACCTGGTCGTGCTCGAGCGTACCTTCGAAACGGCTCTGCTCGTGACGGCCGTCTGTGTCGTGCTTGGCTTTCCGTATGCGTATCTGCTGACGATCGTTCAGGCGCGCTGGCGCGCGATCATGCTCGCCGTCGTGCTGTTGCCGTTCTGGACGAGCCTCCTCGTACGCGTTTCGCTTGGATCGGACTGCTTCAGCAGGGAGGCCCGGCTCAGCGCGCACTCGCTGCGCTTGGGATCACGCAGGGAAGCCCGATCGGGACCCTCGGCGGAGTCGCGCTCGGAATGACCCAGATCCTGCTGCCCTTCATGGTGCTCCCGCTCTACGCCGTCCTCCGGACGATCGATCGAGGGCTCCTGACGGCGGCCGCGAGCCTCGGCGCGAAACCCCGCACAGCATTCCTCAAGGTGTACGTGCCGTTGGCAGTCCCAGGCCTCGTCGCGGGGTCGGTCCTCGTGTTCGTACTTTCGCTGGGGTTCTTCGTCACGCCAGAGCTACTCGGATCGCCACAGAACAGCCTGATGTCGCAGCTGATCGTGACCCAGACCAACACCCTGCTCGCCTTCGGCCGCGCCGGCGCGATGTCGGCGATCCTGCTCGCCGCAACCGCCCTGGCGCTGGGCGCCGCAGCCATCTTCCTACGCCGAGCGCGACACACCATCTCTATGGCGGCTAGCAGCGATCCGATGACGTTCCCCGGCGTACGTGGGGGTGGCCTTGGTCGCTACGGCCTGCGTGCCGTCGCCGTGCTCGTCGGCCTGATCATGGTGGCTCCCACCCTGGTCGTGATCCCGATGAGCTTCGCCGGAGTCGCATCGTTCCAGTTTCCGCCGACAAGCTGGTCCACACAGTGGTATCAGGAGTTCTTCAATACCTCCGCTTGGTACAGCAGCCTCGGTAACTCAGTCGTCGTAGCACTCGCCGTCACCGCGATCGCGACAACCCTCGGCACCGCTGCCGCGCTCGGATTGGTCCGCGGCACGGCACGCGGTCGCGGCGTGCTTCAGGCGATGATCCTGTCGCCGATGATCGTCCCGACCGTCGTCGCTGCGATCGGGATCTACCGGGTCTACCTCATCTGGCATCTGACAGGAACCCTGACCGGCTTCATCGCGGCGCATACATGTCTCGCGATTCCGCTTGTCGTCGTGACCGTGTCAGCCACGCTTCGAACCGTCGATCCGAAGCTTGAAACCGCGGCGGCGAGCCTTGGAGCGGGGCCGCTGACGACGTTTCGGCTCGTCACGCTGCCGCTGATCCTGCCAGGTGTGCTCGTTGGTGCGGTCTTCGCGTTCATGACATCATTCGATGAGGTGGTGGTCTCGATCTTCCTGGCCACTGCGCAGACGAGCACGTTGCCGGTGCAGATGTACACAAACGTGACGCGGGAGATCGATCCCACGGTTGCCGCCGCGTCGACGATGCTGTTCCTTCTCACCACGACCCTCCTGGTTGCGGTCATGGCTCTGCGGCTGAGGGAGCGGCGTCTGCATGGAAGCTGAAGCACCGTATCTCTCGCTCCGTGGCGTCGTGAAGACCTATCGAGATCAGGTCGCCGTCGCTGGTGTTTCGCTCGATGTTCAGCATGGTGAGTTCGTGACTCTCCTAGGTCCGAGCGGGTCAGGGAAGACGACGACGCTGAACATGATCGCCGGCTTCGTAGCTCCGACCGCAGGATCGATCGTCCTAGGAGGACGCCACGTTGAGGCTGTGCCCGCTCACAAGCGCAATATTGGTGTTGTGTTTCAGGATTACGCGCTGTTCCCGCACATGACAGTGACACAGAACATCGCTTTTCCACTGCGTCAGCGCAAGTTGGCGCGACCGATCATCACGTCCAAGACGCGTGAGGCGCTGACACTAGTGAATCTCGCCGATTTCGGTGACCGGTATCCGGCACAGCTCTCTGGTGGACAACGGCAGCGCGTTGCCGTTGCCCGAGCGATCGTGTTTGGCCCCGAGCTGCTCCTGATGGATGAACCCTTGGGAGCACTCGACCGAGCTCTTCGCGAGCGATTGCAAGTCGAGATTCGGCGTCTGCACCGAGAACTCGGCATCACGGTTCTCTACGTAACGCATGACCAGAGCGAGGCATTCGCCCTGTCGGATCGGATCGCGGTCTGCAACGAGGGACTGATCGAACAGGTCGGTCCCGGTGAAACGCTATATAGAGAGCCACGGACGCTGTTTGTCGCCAGCTTCCTTGGAGAATCGAACATCTTTCAGGGGGCCGTGATCAACAGCGCCGGAATCTGCGCAATCAACCATGGAGGAATCCGACTTCATGCGCAGGAGACCGCGGTGCGCGATGGAGGCACGGGCGCACTAGTCGTCCGCCCGGAAAGCATGACAATCGCCCCAGCGGACGAACTCAACGCCCTCGTTGAGCGCGGCTGGAACGCCGTTCTTGCACACGTGCGGGAGCTGAGGTACTTCGGCGCCGAGCGCAAAGTGTGGCTCACAATCGCCGATGGCACCGTCACGTTGGTCAATTGCCCTGCCGACCAACATCTCGACGTAGCTCCCAGTGACGTTGTGACGGTCGCGTGGCCGGTCTCTGCCGGCAAGCTGCTGCCCACAGAGGGAACGCCCACAAGCACCGACAATGCCACGGTGACGGGATCCACCACCCCAGGCCTTGCCACTTGACCTCGAATCGGAAGGAGCCGGTCCATTGCTGAAGATCATCGTGCCATTCCATTTTGTCGACGAGCAACCGCGGGAGCAGAGCCTCGATCACTGGAACAACAAACATCCGGAAGTCGTCAGGCGTTGCATCCCGACCGCTGAACGCTACGTGCAGAACGTGGCCGTCCCGATGTCCGACCGCAAGTGGTCGTTCGACGCCGTTTCGGAACTCTGGTTCCCGGACATGGACGCCATCAGACGAGGCTTCGGCGACCCCGATCTGCAACGCGAGCTCCGGGCCGATGAAGATCAATTCGCGAAGCGCGAGGACCTGTGGCTGATCGCAACGGAACTAGAGATCTGGTGAACCAATGACATCGGCAGACGCTGACGAAAACCGCGCAGACGGCGCCATGGCCGCATGGCCCGGCGCAGCATTGGACTTGGCCGCCAAGACGGCGCCGAGCACGGCGCGGGGCCGGCGTACACGCGCTGCACTGCTCGACGCAAGCCGCCGGGTTTTCGAGCGGCACGGATTCGTAAACGCCAAGATCTCCGACATCGCCACGGAGGCCGGGGTGGCGCAGGGCAGCTTCTACAACTACTTCGATTCAAAAGAAGTGATCTTTGCCGAGCTGATCGCCAATGTCATCAGCAACGTTCTGTCGCTCACGGCCCACGGAGGCGCCGGCACCACGGTCTACGAGCGGGTGCACTTCACGATCCAACGCTATATCGACGCGTACTGGCCGGCGGCCGGGGCGCTCGCGGCACTCGACGAGGCCGCCAGCATCTATCCCGAATTCCGCGAGCTTGCACACGACAATCGAGCCCTGTTCGTGGCTCGGGCCGAGCGCGGCATCCGCAGACTGCAGATGTCGGGAGAAGCAGACCCGAACCTCGATGCCCAGGTTGCCGCAGGAGCGTTGGTAGCGATGACGCACAACTACATCGCGACCCTCTGGCTGGTCAGCCACGACATGCGCCGGGACGTCGTGACCGACACGCTGGCGACGATCTGGGTCCGTGGCATCGGAGCAGAGGTTGCGACCGACGATGCCAATCACAACTGAGTTCGTAGATGAACGATCTAGGAGGCGCGATGCGTCGCAACGTTGAATTCCCGACCGAGGACCGGACATCGCTCCGCGGAACCCTGTACACGACCACACAGTCCTCCGCCCCCGGCATCGTCATGACGCACGGTTTCTCAGGCGTGAAAGAGCAGATTGAGCACTACGCCGTCTACTTCGCCGAGGCGGGCTTCTCCGTTCTGCTCTATGACCATCGCGGCTTCGGTGTCTCAGACGGCGCTCCGCGCCTCGAGGTCGACCCGTATCGCCAGATCTCAGATTGGCGAGATGCCATCTCGTTCATGGAAACGCTGCCCGAAGTCGACCTCGACGGCGGCTTGGGCATCTGGGGTTCAAGCTTCGCTGGCGGACTGGCAATGGTTGTCGCCGCGAACGACACCCGTGTCCGGTGCATAGTTGCTCAGATTCCCAATGTCAGTGGCCACCGCAACTACCGGCAGATGTTCAGCGTCTCACAGCTCAAGGAGCTTCGAGAGCGCTTGGCAGTAGATCGCCGCGACCGCCTTGCCGGTCAAGCGCCAGCGATGATTCCTGCGTTTGCGACCGATCCTCTGGAACTCTGCGCAATGCCGCCTGCGGTGAGTCAGCGGTTCATCGACCTGAGCATCGAAGCGGCACCCACATGGCGCAACGAGGTCACGCTGCGATCGGTAGAGCACATGATCGAATTCGAGCCGGCAGGCTGGACGCCACACATCGCGCCGAAACCGCTACTGATGATTGTCGCCGCATCAGACACCTGCACGTTCCCTGAACCTCAGTTTGACGTCTTCGAGAACGCGCGTGGCCCGAAGAAGCTCGTCGTCCACCCGGGCGGACACTTTCAGACCTACACCGTAGGCTTCGAGCAGACCAGCCACGCTGCCCGCGAATGGTTCACTGAACATCTCAAGTGTGAAATTCTGGAGAACCAGAAATGGCGAGCTCGGCATTGAAGCGCGGCGGCGGATCGTGCCAGACGTCGGTTGCCATGTGAGCCACGCTAGCCCGTGCGGCCGATGGGGAACACCCACCGTCGAAGCGCCCTGCGCACAAAGCTTTCGTGGAGAACGTCGCACAAAACCGCGCGATCTCGCTCCGAGTAACTGCAGGCAGCCCCCGTAGCGATGCACGAGCTCGCATTCCGAGGATTTCTGTAGAGCAACCGCCGACGGAGGCCATCATGGAGAGTGCACACGGCCGAGTCCGTACGCGGCATACGAGACCAAGTCCCGGACATCTTCGACGCGTTCAAGACGCTGGATCAGGCCGTAATGACCCACGGCGTCCTCAGTCTCAAGGTCAAGCCGCTCATCGCACTGGCGATCTCGGTGATAAGGCAGTGGGACGGCTGCACCGCGGCGCACGCGCGGGGTGCGGCCCGCCACCAGGCTTCCCCGCGGTTATGGGACGTAATGCTCGCCGAGCAGGCTCGACTTCGATTCGATTGGCCCACATCGCGAGCCCGACCGGAGGGCGCTTGGTCCGGGCGTCAGAGACCGCTCGTTGCCGCTCGCATAAGATGCCGGTGGCGATGTCCACTGTCGAGGTTCGCCTTCCCGGGCTCGTGGCCCTCGAGCATACTTTTGAGGTACCCCTAGACCACTCCGCGCCAGAGGGGGCAATGATCGAGGTGTTCGTGCGGGAGCTCGCCGATCCTGAGGGGCGCGAGAAGCCGTTTCTGATGTACCTCCAGGGTGGGCCGGGATTTGAGGCGCCGCGCCCGACGCGGCTCCCCAACAGTCCTGGTTGGATTGACCGAGCGCTCAAGGACTTCCGCGTACTGATGCTCGACCAACGTGGCACCGGTCGTTCGACGCCGGTTGGCGCGCTCGTGGGGCTGAGCCCGGCGCAGCGGGCCGACTACCTCTCGCACTTCCGCGCCGACTCGATAGTTCGGGATGCCGAATGGATCCGCCGGGCGCTCGGCGTCGAGCGCTGGAGCGTCCTCGGGCAGAGCTTCGGTGGCCTGTGCGCAACCACTTATCTCTCGATCGCGCCCGAGGGCCTGCGCGAGGCGCTCATCACCGGTGGGCTCCCGCCGCTGGGCAATCGCGTGGACGAGGTCTTCACCCGCACGTATGCACGCATGCGCGAACGCAACCGTCGCTACTACGATCGCTACCCCAGTGACCGAGAGTGGGTGCGCGAACTCCATCTCCGGCTCGAATCAGAGCCGGTCCGCCTACCCGGCGGAGACCACTTGACGGGGCGCCGGCTGCGCCAGCTCGGGCAGATGCTCGGCTTCAGCGACGGCGCCGAGAGCTTGCACTATGTGCTCGAGCTCCCGGTGGAGTCGCCAGCCTTCTGTCACGACATTGACCACGCGGTCAGCTTCAGCCGAAACCCGATCTACGCCATTCTCCACGAGGCTTGCTGGGCCGACAGTGGCTCGACCCGCTGGTCGGGTGAGCGCGTTATGCCCGATGACTTCCGCCAGACACCCGAACTGTTCACGGGCGAGCACATCTTCCCTTGGATGTTCGAGGATTACAGGGCGCTCGCGTCCCTGCGCGAGACCGCCGACCTCCTGGCTGCTCGGGTGTGGCCACGCCTGTATGACCCAGACGTGCTGGCAGCCAACGAAGTCCCGGTCGCGGCTCTGATTTACGCCGACGATCCGTACGTGGAGCGCGGGTTCTCCGAGGAGACCGCAGCTCCAGATCCGCGGCGCGCGCACCTGGCTGACCAACGAATACGAGCACAACGGACTGCGCGCCGACAGCGAGCGAGTGCTCGGCCGACTGCTGGACCTCGCGCGCGGACGAGCGTGAGCGGCACTATCGGTTGACCACCGCCGCGTTCCAGGAGGTACTCGGCCGGCCTCGGCGACAACGAACTCGCGTAGCCTGAAACCCACGCGCATCTCTGCGGCCCTAGTCGAACAATGCGCAATGCCCCGGGGTTCGCGCATCCTCCCCGACAATCGCATTCGCCCTTCCGCGGTCCCGCAGTGCACGATTCCCTTGGCGACCTGCCGCATCGTCGGCTAGCTCGGCCTTTGTTCGGTCATAGGCTCAGCGGGTCGACTGCCGGTGCGGGTGTGCCGCGGAGAAACCGCGGCCACACTTTCGGTACGAGCCGTGGGTATCAGGGCGAAGTGCGCTTAGCGGGTCGGCGGGAATCATTGGCGCCGGTCGTTCGTGAACTGCGGCAATGATCTCGGTGTTGTCGACCCCGCGCAGGCATCGGGACGTGATCGCGAGGTCGGCATGCCCGAGCTGTCTCTGGATGACGAGCAGCGAGATCCTTTCGCGTGACATCTCGACCGGTGTCGAGGTCCGTCTCGGTGAGGGCGAGTGCCTCGCTGATCCGCAGCCCGGCTCGCCACAGCACCACGATGATCCCGCGCAACCGCACTCCCTCCGGCCCATCGCCGACGCTCCGCATCACCGCGACGATCTCCTCGACCGTCGGCGGGTCAGGGGGGATACCGGAGCCCCTTGTTCCTGGGCGCGAGCCCTTGGTGAAAGCTTGACGTTGTCGTTGGCGAACGGTGCCGGCCGGCGCAGTCCAGCAACGGCGTGGATTCCATGACGTCCTCCTTTGGACGACTGTTGACGGTTCTCATCGTCGCATCACCGCATCATGATGGTAAGATGCGCTCGTGTCCAAAGTGCGTACGACGCTCACGATCGACGAAGACGTTCTGAAGTGGGTCAAGATCCGCGCAGCGCGCACCGGCGTCTCGGACAGCGCCGTGATCGAGGAATCTCTGCGGCGCGATCTCAAGCTCGACGTTCTCGACGAGCTGTGGGCAAACGCGACGATGTCCGAAGCCAAAGCGTCCGAGCTCGCCGTGGAGGCGCAACACGCGACGAGGCCTCGCCGACGGGCATCTGGTGCGCGCGGTCATTGATGTCAACGTCCTGATCTCAGGGGTGCTGTCCGCCAAGGGGCCCTCGGCCGAGATCCTGCGTGCTGGCCGCGACGGCCTGGTTGAGCTTGTCGTCTCTGAGTTGCTCCTCGCAGAACTCAAGCGAACGCTCGCATATCCCAAGCTACGCAAGCGGATCCCTCCGGAGAAGGCCGCCGCCTTGGCCAACTGGGCCCGCGATCACGGCATCTTCGCCGAGGATCCAGCAAGCCCACCACCCGTCGGATCCCGCGACTCCGACGACGACTACCTCCTCGCACTCGCGATCGACCGCCGTGCGTATCTGGTCACCGGCGACAAAGACCTACTCGTCCTGAGCGACGACCTGCCGATCCTGACACCCGCAGAGTTCGCGACCAAGCTCCGCGAGACCAGCTGAGCAGCCCCCGTTGTCGCTGTGCCAGCCGCGCCGGGACCGGGGCGTGTGATGTGACGATCACATCAGGCAAGAACGTGACTGCCGCGTTCTCGCCATTTCCCCCTTCCCACACCAGGATCTCCAAAGCCAAGATCAACGCGACACAGCACAGCGCCAGCTTCAGCTTCAGCGCTCACGGCGCGAGCGGCTATCAGTGCGACCTGCTCCACCGGGTCGCGAAGGACCACAAGAAAGGCAAGCCAAAGTTCGCATCGTGCCGATCGCCTCAGAGCTACAAGCATCTGAAGCCCGGTACCTACAGCTTCATCGTACGCGGCGTCAATGCCGTCGGCGCCGACCCGCACCCAGCGAGCAAGACGTTCACCATCAGCTAGTAGGTGGCTCCGCTGCCGCGGCGCTGACCGCGACCACCGTAAAGGTACATTGCCGCTTCCGTCGCACCCAGTGAAGCCCGGTTGGCGCCGAATGCGCGCTCGCGGCTGACGCTTGCATCCGTACTTTGGCATTCCGCCGAAGTGCACGATTGGAATCTCGACGATCCGCGTTCACCAGTCGCGGGGCTCGGTGTGTCGGAGCGTTACGCTCAGATCAGTCTTGGCCCCGCCGGCCAGCCCACGGCAACCGGGCACGTGATACCCCTTCGTGCCTGAGGCGACCCGGAAGCTTTCCCGTGCCGTGTCCACCGCCGTTGAGTGCTATCCCCGCGGCGTGGCACAATTGCCCGTGTGTATGCGGTAGGGCGTGGGGCTTCTGACGGCTGAACCACCCTGGGTCGGTCTGACCGCGTCTGACTTGCTGGAGGTGCGGCATGCGCACAATCTGCCGAGCCTGATCGCTACGCACGCGAGTGAGCTGGCGGGCTGTGCGGTGGCGATCTATGTCGTTGATCTTGACGGGTCGTCTCTGCTGCGACTGGCGGGCGGGGGTGTCCCGCTCCCCGATCGGTTCGGTGCACCGCTGGCGGTCGGGACCGAGCTGCCGCTCGACGCGGTTGCCGCTGTTCGCGAACTCATTGCGCGTGCTGCCCCGGATGTCGACATGGTCCCGCTCGTCGTGCGTGATCGCGCGCTGGGGGTGATGCTCGCTGCTGGACCGACTGGTGGCGCGCTCGACTCGTTTGCGATCGAGGCGGCGTTCGCGATGGAGATGGCGACGGGATACACGGACGTTGTCCACGCCGCGCGACGGCGAAAGCCGGTCAAGCCCGGCGCTGAGGTCCAGCAGAACCTTTTGCCGCCGCGGATTGCCACGGTCTCGAGCTATCAGCTCGCGGGAGGGGTGCTGCCCGGGTACGAGATCGGAGGTGATTTCTTTGACTACGCGGATAATTCTGACGGGCTGTGGATCGCGATCGGGGACGCCGTCGGGAAGGGCAACGCGGCTGCCGCGCTTTCGTCTATTGCGCTGGGGGCTCTTCGCGCCGCACGGCGCAGCGGCGCGACGATCCACGAGGCAGCCGAGATCGTGCACGAGACGGTCGCAGGCTTCGGGATCGCGCGATTCCTGACCGCCGTCCTGGCGATCTGTGACCCGGACGGGGTCGTCAGATGGCTTAGTGCCGGCCATCCCCGCCCGTTGCACTTGGACCGTCACGGGGTGGCAAGCGAGTTGATGGGCGGGCAGACCCACCCCCTCGGCCTGTTCGCGTTCGATCGTCGCCTCACGCTCGGGCAAGTGACTCTTTCCCCGGGCGAGCAGTTCGTCCTCTACAGCGACGGGCTCACCGAACGAAAGGCCACGAGCGGCGAGCGGCTCGGGTTCGGGGCGCTGGAACGGTGCCTGCTGACGCGTCGCCCGACGACGCCTGCGGGGACCGTCCGTGCGCTGCACAGCCTCGTCATCGAGGCCGCTACGGAACCGTTGGATGACGATGTGACCGTGCTGGCAATGATGCGGCTGGCTGGGCCGAGCGGCCGTGACTCGCTGAGCACTGATCACAGCCCGGCCGCCGTGGCATGAGCGAAGCGTTCGCGTTTGCCATCCGGCAGGATGCGCAACGTGAAGTGGTCGGCTGCCGTCCGCCGGTAGCGGGCTTGTGAGCGCCCGAGTGTCGGTGCCGACGACCGTGTACTCCCCCGCAGCCGGCCTCAGGACGACGAACTCGAGCGACGCCCCAGCTGCGTCGCCAGCGGCGACGACCGTCTGCCATTGCGTGATCATCCCGCCTCCCGACGGGACAAGGTACGGGGTGCTCGGATCCTGCGCCACCTGTGCGTAAGTGGTGGTTGAATTGCCTATGCCGGGGCCCGAGCCGCTCGGCTGGTCGTGATCCCAAGCGTCGTGTCCGCGCTCGCCGCGCCTGCGAACCCGAACGGGCAGAGGACCGCGGCATCCAAGGCAACGCGATCGGTCATGGCGCTCCCCAGCGGGCTAAGCGCGATCTCCGGCGCGAGCCACCGGGCTCACGACCGCTTTCGGGGCGGGTGCCGACAAGCCGCTCCGCATGAAGCTCAAGCAGGATGTCGTAGTCCGCCCAGGCATCATCGGTACTGGAATAGGTCGCTGCATACACAAAAACCGGTCTATCGATGAGGCCCGCAGGGACAGGTCTTCGAACGCCGAAATACGCTCGCGTGGACACGCAGCCGCGCCCTCGTCGGACCGTGCGCTGGGCAGAGAAGCGCATCGAGCGCAAGGGTCTGCGCCCCCGCGACGCCGGCTATCTGATCGCGACGTTCTGGGCGATCGGGGTGGTCGTTTTCGGCGTCACCGAGTGGCTGATCGATCCGAAGACGTACCACACCGTGTGGCTCGGGCTGTGGTGGGCAGTCGAAACGGTGACGACAGTCGGCTACGGCGACATCGTCCCCCACCAGACCGCCGGCAAGGTCCTCGCCGCCTTCATGATGTTGGGCGGGCTCTCCCTGATCGCGGTCCTCACGGCAGCGATCACGAGCGCGTTCGTCGCACGCGCCCAAGCTCAACAGCGCGACGCTGGAGACGATCCGGTCATGCAAAAGCTCGAAGAGATCACGGCAGAACTGAGCGCGGTCAAGGCCGAGATCGCTCAGCTTCGACCCCCAACGGGCCCGGACGCGGAGGGCTGACGCTCGGCGCCGATGATGCCACCCCGCGGCCAGCAGGTTTCAGGACACAGATAGCGGCGCTAATGGCGGCGAGGCGATCAGGTGCCCCCGATCAATGACTGCGCCTCCGTGGGGCCGACTACGAGATCGTGAAGGTCGCCGCCCACCTCCAGTCGACCGGACTGTTCGACGCCGCCGACGTTCACGGGCTCGAAGCCGGCCGTTCGGATCAACCGTTCGACTTGCAAGCCGGCACGCTTGTCGTCCGTTGCGTAAAAGAGAACGGCCAGCTCCGGAGAGCGGTTGCTAGAGGACTCGAGGAGAACGCCCGACATGCTGCCAAACGCCATCGCCAGGCGCGCCCCCTCCGGCAGCCACCCAGCTACAACCTTGCCAGAGGATTGCCGTTGCGGCAGCAGACGCACGACTTTCCCTTGTGCATCGAGGCCGACCGGGTTGCTCGGAACGACCACAAGCTTGTCGGTCAGCGAGTCGGCGATCTCGTCTATGACGCCCTTCAGCACGCCAAACCGCAGCGCGAGGATGACAGCATCGGCGCCCTGCAACGCATCGCGGTTGTCGCTGGCAGCGGCCACCCCTCGCCCGATCGCCGCAGCCAGCGTTCGTGCCGACTCTATGTCGGCGCTCGAGAGGCGCAGGGTCTCGCCACCTGACGCGAGCCGGCGGGCGATGACCGACCCGAGCCCTCCAGTGCCGATGATCGCAGTGCTCATGACACGAACCCCTCTCTCAAGTCGTCTGCTCGGATGGCCAGTGAGCGGGCGTCCAGTCCCCGTCTGGGTCCGTGGTTTGTCCGACTTCGATGATGTGTCCGTCGGGATCGCGGATGTAGCAGCGGATCTCGTACTGGTGCTGTTTGGGCGGCGTCAGGAACTCAGCGCCACGGGCGCTCCATTCGGCGTATACGGCCGCCATGTCTTTGACGCGGATATTCAGGAAGCTGCTGACCCGGTCGGGATCGCGTGGCGTCTCCAGGGTGACCGTAGGCTTGTCGTCCGTCGGTCCACCGCCGACGCTGACGACGATCCAGCCGTTGGACAGTGCGACATTGGTCGGCTCTCCGGACGGCTTTCCGGAGAAGACCACCCTGCCGCCGAGTACTTCGGTGTAGAAACGCCGAGAGCGCTCGACATCGTCCGAAACGATGAAGCGGGTCAGCACAAGCCCCGCTGGGAGCGTGCTCGATGGCCAGTGAGCAGGCGTCCAGTCCCCGTCTGGGTCCGTGGTTTGTCCGACTTCGATGATGTGTCCGTCGGGATCGCGGATGTAGCAGCGGATCTCGTACTGGTGCTGTTTGGGCGGCGTCAGGAACTCAGCGCCACGGGCGCTCCATTCGGCGTATACGGCCGCCATGTCTTTGACGCGGATATTCAGGAAGCTGCTGACCCGGTCGGGATCGCGTGGCGTCTCCAGGGTGACCGTAGGCTTGTCGTCGGTCGGGCCGCCGCCGACGTTGATGATGATCCAGCTACCGGATAGCGCGACGTAGGTCAGCCCTCCGGGGCCGGAGAAGGCCAACCTGCCGCCGAGTACTTCGGTGTAGAAACGCCGAGAGCGCTCGACATCGTCCGAGACGATGAAGTGGGCCAGCACGATCCCCTCCGGGGGCGGTGGGAGCTCTGCCATCTGACACCTCCACTGATTGGGCCTGACACCCCGCTCACGACGGGGTCTGGAGCCGGTGTCGTATCGAACGGGCATTCCATCGCCTTCCGCGGCCCGGGTCAAGAACGCGTTCGATTCGCGTTACGGCTGACGGGCTCGGTTCACCGGCCACGGCCCGGCAGCGACCAAGGGCTTCAAGATCGCCTGACGAGCCTCGCGGAGAGCGATCCTGTCCAGACTGGCGCATCCCCCGGTATCGTTGCGGCGTGGATCGCGCCGAGCTCCAGACGATTCAGCGCCCGCTGAAGGAGCGCTACCGCAGCGAGCCCGGGTCTGCGCTCGTGACCCTGACCGCTAACGGCCATCTCGACGCGCAGGAGATCTCATGCTCCGTTGCAACCGGCAGAACCCTGGTTGAGGCAGGGCTCCACCCGGCGACGGGCGGATCAGGCGCGCTGGCCTGCTCCGGTGACATGCTGCTTCAGGCTCTCGTGGCGTGTGCCGGGGTGACGCTCATGTCGGTCGCCACGTCGCTGGAGATTCCGGTGTCGGGGACCGTGAGTGCCGAGGGTGATCTTGACTTTCGCGGGACGCTCGGCGTCGACAAGACCGGCGAGGCGCCGGTCGGTTTTCGCGCCATCCGGCTGATCTTCGACCTGGACAGCAACGCGAGCGAGGAGCAGCTTGAGAAGCTGCTCTCGCTGACCGAGCGCTACTGCGTCGTCTACCAGACGCTCACCGGCGGCGTTGCCGTCAGCATCGATCACTCCCCGTAGCGACGGTCATGGGCGCGGGCCCGCTTCGGGCCTCTCCTGCAGTTTTTCGCGTTGATGACCGCAGCCAGAGATGATGTCGGGGTGTCGCTAGTCGGGCGAGATGCAGAGCTGGAGCTCGTCGACCGTTTCGTTCGCGAAGCGCAGTCCGGCCGTTCGCTCGTCCTGATCGGTAGCCCCGGGATCGGCAAGACGACGCTTTGGGAGGCCGCGGTCCAGTCGGCCCGCGACAGGGGAGTTCGCGTCCTCGCCGCTCGTGCCGGCGGCAGCGGCGGACTCCGCACGTACGGCGCCCTGATCGATCTCTGCGACGGGCTCCCGGACGCCGAGCTGGCGGTGCTTCCCGGCCCTCAGCGCCGCGCGCTCGAGGCGGTATTGCTGCGCGGAGAGCTCGAACAGGACCCGTCTGCTGCCGTGCGCCTCGGCCTCCTCGGCCTGGTCCGAGCCCTCGGGACCAGGACTCCGGTTCTGGTCGCGATCGACGACCTCCACTGGCTCGATCGTGCTTCGGCCGAGGCGGTGGCGTTCCTCGTCCGCCGGCTCGATGGCGCCCCCGTGGCGTTCCTGCTCGCTCGCCAGCCAGGTGCGGCGGGTCTGCTCGAGTCGGCGCTGGCGAGGTTCCCGATGCAGCGTCTGCAGGTGGGACCGCTCGCGTTCGGCGCCGTGCGACGGCTGCTATTCGAGCGTCTTGGACTCTCGCTCTCGCGTCAGCGCTTGCGGCAGATCGTCGAGGCCACGGGCGGCAACCCGTTATTCGCGATCGAGGTTGGCCGTGCGCTTCGCGAGGGACGCGTCGAGGACGCCGGGCTGCCGCTGCCGGACTCGCTCGAGGAGGTCATGAGCGCTCGCGTCGCCCGGCTGACGCCGCCGGTCCGCCGCGTGTTGTTGGCTCTGGCGCTGAGCGGGGAAACGAGGACCGAGCAGCTGCTCGCGGTGGTTGACGCGGAGGGACTCGACGACGCTGTCGATGCTGGCGCGGTGGTCCTCGACGGTCAGGGTGTGCGCGCGACCCATCCGCTGCTGGCGGCTGCGGCGGAGAAGCGCGCCCGCTCCCGAGAGCGTCGTGAACTGCACCTAGCACTCGCGCAGGTGGTTCGCGAGGAGCCGGCCCGCGCCCTGCACTTGGCGCTCGCCGCTCAGGGAGCGGACGCGACCCTCGCCGCACGCGTGGCCGCCGCAGCCGAGCTGTCGCGTGACCGCGGCGAGCGCCGCGAAGCCGCCCTGCTCGCCACGCACGCGCTGCGACTGACCCCCGAGCGGGCGCCCGAGCGTCCGGCGCGCGTACTCGATCTCGCCGGGCGACTCGACGACGTCGGCGAGCTGCGACGGATGACCGCCCTGCTTCGGCAGGAGCTGCCCGCACTGCCGGCCGGCCCGCTCAGGGGGCGCGCATGGCTTCACCTGAGCGAGAGCGAGGACGTGACCAGCAGGGCCGATCAGGATCGCCACCTCGAGCGAGCACTCGCCGAGTCGGGCGGGGATCGCGACCTGCGCGCCTATGTGTTGGCGAAGCGAGCCGGCCACGGGGTCGCAGCCGCCGTCTCCCAGCTTGCCGAGGCCAAGGCCTGGGCGCGCGAGGCGATCGAACTCGCCGAGGACCCGTCGGCGGTGCGTTATGCGTTGTGGGCCCTGGCATGGTCGCTCGGACTCGAAGGGCTAGCGTTCGATGAGCTGTGCCAGCGATCAGGTGCGACGAGCGATCCGAGCGCCTACCTGTCGGCCTCGCCTGAGCGTGTTGCCACGAAGCGGCTCTGCTGGCGCGGTGAGATCGCGAGCGCTCGCGCGGCGCTGGCATCCCTGCTCGCGCTCGCCGACGAACGCAACGATCTGACCTCGTACGCGATGTTCCGTATGCACGCGATCGAGGTCGAGCTCCGCGCCGGCAACCTCCTCGCGGCACAGCGCCTGCTGGATGAGTGGGGCGAGTCGTCCGACTTCGAGACCCAGTTCCGCCCTCAGTACCCACGCTGCCGGGCCCTGTTCGAGGCCGGCCGCGGGGTGGCGCGGGAGGCCCGTGACTGGGCCGATCAGACGATCGAGCTCGCAGCGAAGGCCGGAAGCACCTGGGACGAGCTCGAGGCGCGTCGCGCCCGTGGGATTGCCGCGCTGCTCGACGGCGCACCGGACCAGGCGCTCCCGGACCTGATGCTGGTTTGGGAGCACTGCGAGCGCCAGGGGGTTCGCGACCTTGGTGCGTTCCCCGTGGCGCCCGAGCTGGTAGAGGCGCTGCTCGAGCAGGACCGTCACGACGAGGCGGCGGCCGTCAGCGCCCGGCTCCGCGAGTGCGCCGACGAGCAGGACCACCCATGGGCCCGTGCGACCGCGCGCCGGTGCTCGGCGCTTGCCGCGCTCTCAGCCGGCAGCTCGGACGCGCCCGCGGTCGTGCTCCGCGAGGCTTCCGCCGACTACGAACTCCTCGAGCTTCACCTCGACAGCGCACGCTGCCTGCTCGCGCTCGGTCGTGCCCAGCGCCGCTCCAAGCAGTGGCGAGCCGCGCGCGGGACACTCGAGCGGGCGGCGTCGCGGTTCGATGCTCTCGACGCTTCAGGCTGGGCGGAGCGAGCGCGAGCCGAGCTCGAGCGCGTCGGCGGCCGCCGCCGTTCAGATGGCGAGCTGACACCGAGCGAGCGTCGCGTCGTCGAGCTGGCGATTGAGGGGCGGTCCAACAAGGAGATCGCCGTCGCTCTATACGTCACTGTCAACACCGTCGAGGTTCACCTCGCGCGGGCATACGCAAAGCTGGGCGTGCGCTCCCGTGCTCAGCTCGCCAAACGGATGTCGTAGCCGCTGACCCTTGGCTTTGGCGGGGCGAAAGAGTCAGGGTTTCCGTTATTTCCCAACCGGCGCTCTCGCCGTACGGTCACTCTCGTGCAAGAGTTCATCGGCGAGCATTACCTTCCCGCGGGGGCCGTGCTTGACGCCGCGCGCCGGGCCGAACTGGCCCGTGCGGCCGCAGATGAGTTGCGCCAGGAGGGCGTCGCGGTCCACTACGTGCGCTCGATCTTCGTCCCGGCGGATGAGACCTGCATGCACGTCTACCGGGCAGACGCGATCGAGGACGTACGGGCCGCCGCCGCTCGCGCGTCGCTGCATCTCGACTGCCTGGCGGAGGCCGTCAGTGACAGCGGAGAGCTCGGATGAGACGCGCACTCCGCTCCCGCGACGCTTACAAACGGCATGAGCCACTCGTCCCTGACACTCGAACGACTGCGCCTCCGGCGCTGATCAGGAGGTACAGCACCATGATCCCCACAACCCACACCAAGCACGCGCCACGAACCCGGCTCAACCCGTCGTGGGCCGCCCTCGTCGTCGCTACGCTCGCATTGTTCATCACCCTTGGTGGACCGGCTTGGGCGGCAAAGCTGGTCAGCGGCGCCGAGCTCAAGAACGGCTCGATCACCAGCGCCAAAATCGGTAAGGGTCAGATCAAGAACGCTAACCTGGCCACGAACGCGGTTACCGGCGCGAAGGTGGCGGCCGGCTCCCTGACCGCGGCGAACATCGCTCCGAAGACGTTCCTGGCCGCGAACGGCACCGCTACGAACTCGGCAGAGCTTGGCGGCGTGCCGGCGAGTGGCTATCTCACCTCCAGCGGCACCGCGGCCAACTCGAACAAGCTGGGCGGCGTGGCGGCGAGCGGATTCGTCCAGGGCAGCGGCAACATGCTGCAGAACTGGATCGTGGTCCCTGCCGGCAGCTCAAACGTGTTCTTGATGGACGTCGGGCTCGGTGAGGTCGACGCTTCCTGCGTCGCATCCTCCCCTGAGCCGTTGCCCGAGGTCACGTTTACCGCCGAGGCGCAGCCGGTCAACTTCGTTGAGTGGGGCACCACCTACCAGAGCACGGCGGACGTCAACGTAGCGCCAGACATGCTGATCGGCTCGAGCTACACCGAACCGAACTCGTCCGGAGTCCCGCAGGCGATCGACTTCCAGGCCGCGCAGAGCGGCGTCAGCAACCCCAGCCGGGTCGCCACCGTCTGGACGACCGACCACTACCTGAGCGGGACCGGATGCGTCTTCACCGCCCAGGCCCTGACGACCGGCGTCTAGGCGCCCGGCCCGCTGCTCGCCGGTAGGCTCCCCGGCCAGCTTCAAAGCGAGCAATCGGTTTAAGTCCGGTTAGCGCTGCGCTGGGGTGACGATCTCCGCGGGGATCCAGCGGGCGACTCCGTTTGGGTACGGCTGTGCGAGGCTGAGGACGATGTGGGTGATGTTCCAAACGTCGGCGTGCTCGGCAACGACGCGCAGCACCCGGGCACTTCGTCCAGCGATGAGTATCGGAGGACGTGGCAGTTGAACGGGCTTGGGGTTGCCGAAGGCTCCAGTGAGCTGAACATGGCGACTCTCGAAGTCAAACGGCTCGCTCTCGGCCCATAGCCGCTTGATCACGATACCTGCCTCCGCGAGCGCCTCGACGCAGTCTTCAAACCCGGCATAGGGCAGACCGTGGGCGTCATACTCGCGGCGAGCCCCGGGCGCGCTCGTCCGAGAGCCGGCACCGATACCGAAGTTCAACCGTCCGTTCGAGACGACGTCAGCAGTGGTTGCTGGGGGGCGTGTCGTGTATGAGGAGCTATTGAAACGTGAGCTTGGCGAATTGACTGCGGACGCTCCGTGGCGCGCGTCCGTGGACGATCATCGTTGTAGCGGTCGTGCCATTGGGCTCGAGGTCGATCACGATGCGCTCGTTACGGGAACGTCTGAACTCCAAGCTGCCGGGCGTCTGGTGCATGAGCTCCCAGCGGCTGCGGTTGAGGCCCGTGGCAACCGTGTCCAGCGCCGCAACACGAGTTCGCTCCAACGGCGCCGGTACGACAAACCGATAGGTGAACGGTCGAACACCGGGCAGTCCCACCCGTACCGCCGGACGAGCGGCCTGTTCGACGGGCACCGTGATTTGGGGAAGGTCGTAGACCAGGCCCGCGAGTTCTCGCACAGTCTGCGCCGACATGGCCTGCTCAAGTCGATGCTCAAGCTCCTCTACGGTGATCCGACCAGCGGCGCAGTGGACGCGCAGCTGATCGGTGATTCGGTTGCGCTCCTCGTCGGATGCCCGGACGTCAGCAGCTTCGAGCTCTCCCGATCCGGTCACATCCGCTTGTTTAGCACGTGATGAGCCGAGATCCCATGGCCCTCTCTCGCCAATCCGACGTCGCCGCTCCGCAACGATATTCCCAGAACAAAGTTGCGGGGATCCGAATCGACGACCCGCTCGGACTATTGTGGTAGGAAGGCAGATCGTGACTCCCCGCGACGACCTGGACCTGGAGGCGATTCGGCGAGACCTAGAGGCTAGCCGTGACCTCATGCGTGAGCGACTGGGGGTGCTCGGCCGCCGCCCTGAGCGGGGGAGCGCGCTGGGGTTCGGCAAACGGGTCGGTGATGGCACTACGGAGGCTGTGGCCCGACTCACGGACATCGGCGTTGGAGAGTCACTCGAGCGAATGCTGGCGCGGACAGAGCGTGCCTTGGCCAAGCTCGATGGCGGCAGCTATGGCATATGCGATACCTGCGGCGATCAGATACCGCCCGGCAGACTTCAGGCTTTGCCTGATGCCGTCTTCTGTCTGCGGTGCGCGCAGGCTCAACGCCGCAGCCCAGCGCCGAGACGCCGATAGCACCGCCGGCGGGCAATTTGGGCGCCGGAAGCACGTGGCGCCGACGGGCGCGACCTTCACGGACGCCGGCACAGCTCGGGAACGTGCGAGCGGAGGCGCAGCGCCGCCTCGGTTCGTAGCTGCGACACGCGGGACTCGGTGATGCCGAGGACCTCGCCGATCTCCAGCAGCGTCAGGTTCTCGTAGTAGTAGAGCGCGATCACCAACCGCTCGCGCTCCGGCAGCGCCGCGATCGCCTCCGCGATCCGCGCACGTATCGCTTCGTGATCAACGATGGCCTGCGGATCGAGGGCACCTCGATCCGCAGGGTGTCGAGCAGCGAGACCTGATCGCAACCCGAATCTGAAACGCTCCACAGCTCGTCGAGCGCGGCGATCGACGACGACATCTGCATCAGCCGCTCACGAAACTCGTCGAGATCGATCCCGAGCTCGGACGCAACCTCCTGATCCGACGGAGCCCGCTGCAACCGCGCCGCCAACGTCGCATTCGCCTGCTCGACGTCCCGCGCGTGCGCACGCACCGACCCCGGTACCAAGCCGAGCTTGCGCAGCTGATCGATGATCTCGCAGCGGATCCGCGTGATCGCGTACGTCTCGAACTTGACGTCACGCGACAGATCGAACCGATCGATAGCAGCCAACAACCCGTTCATCCCGTACGAGATCAGGCCCGCCTGCTCGACATGCGCCGGCAACTCCGAGCTGAGTCGCCCAGCGACATACTTGACGAGCGGTGCGTACGAGAGGACGAGCCGCTCACGCGCGCGTTCATCCCCGGAGGCCTTGTGGCGCCTCCAGAGCTCGATCAGTCCAAGCTGCGTGACGCTCCCGCGCCGGCTTGTCGGAGGCCCACTGCGCCGGTTGGACTCGCTGACTTCGGTGTACGCGCTCCTTGAGGGGCGCCCCCGGCAACGCCGCCACAGCCTCAACCCGCGCCACCTCGAGGCGACGAGCCGCCTCCAGCAGATGCCTCTCCAACTGTGGCAGAACGCTCATCGTTAATCCCCCAACTTTCTCCGAAGTGTCCGCAACCCCCGACTGACTCGTTGCCGCACGACCGCCTCTGAACAACGGAGCTCACCGGCGATCTCCGCGTACTCCAGCTCCTCGACGATCCTGGCATTGACGGCCTGACGCTGCTCGTCCGGCAAGCTCGCCAAAGCGAGCATCGCCTCGCCCCCTTCCTGGCACAGCCGCTCGATCGCGGCAAGGGATTCCTCGTCAAGCACCAACTGCGGAACCTCAAAGGTTGTTCGGGATCGCGCGCAGCGCGCGTCGAACGCCTCACGGGATTCGAGCGCGGAGGCAAAGGTCTCGGCGGTCAAGTCCGCCGCAAGATCGGCCCGACCACGGGTCGCCTTCATGAACAACCCGATCACCGGTTGCTCGAGCTCACAGTAGAACGCGGCGAACGCGTCGGGCCCCGGCGCCGGGGCGGTTCGCAGCATCTCCGCCGCCAGGTGAATTTGACTCTCGCATCATCCCCTATTACCGCCGCCGCTCGGCTTTGTGACACGACACTCGAGACGACCCACAGATCTGCCACGATGGCGCACGTGTTGGCGGACACGACGTGGCGTCAGCTTCGAATGCGCCGGCCGATGAGTCGCTGTTCTCGCGTAGGCCGCTTGCGATGAGGGCACGCGTCTTTCTCGACTTCGATGGAGTCCTGAACCCGGAGGCCAAGCTCCCGCCTGGCCCATTCAAGGATTGGTGTACCGGCAACGTCGACGGCGTGACCGTCAGATGGTCCCCGACGGTCGCCCGCGCGGTCGGTCAACTCGCCGGCTGCGCCGACATGTTATGGCTGACGACCTGGGAGGCTGACGCACAGATCCACCTCGGGCCCCTCATGGGTCTACCGAGATTCGAGCTGGCCGGAAGGGACGACACAGATAGCCCCTGGCGTTGGTGGAAGCACGACGTCGTCACCGCGCTGTGGGAGACCGACCCGCGGCCGTTTGTCTGGATCGACGATGACCTGGCCCTCTTCGATGATGCGTTGGAGTGGGTCACGGGGCTACCGCCCGGCCAAGCCCTCCCGATCGCTCCCGACCCATCGACCGGCCTGACGCCAGAGCACCTCGACGTGATCGACCACTTTGTCGCAATCCACGAAGGCTCGCCTTAAGTCGAGTCAGTGTCATTGTGATCCAAAGAACTCGCGGGATGCCGAAGCCACTCCTGTTGCTCGACATCGACGGTGTCCTGTGCCCTCTGGGCTCCGGTCCGGGCGAGCCAATTCGGACGTTGGTGGTTCCCCCGCACGACATCCCCGTCATCTATTCAGAAAAGCTCGCTGGGCGGCTAGCCCGTCTCAGCGAACGCTTTGATCTTGTCTGGGCGACGAGATGGGGGCCACTGCGAACCGAGTACTCACCCCGGTGCTCGGGCTCCCAGAGTTACCGGCCATCGACTTCACCGGTGCTTCGGCACTTCGGATACCGACGTGGAAATTGCCAATCGTCCTTGCCACCGGGAATGACTGACGACCAGAGCAGCCGAGGGCTCCGGTTGTTCCCGAGCCGTTGAGGAGAGGGAGTTCGGACCGCCGGGCGCGTTAGAGCCTTCGTGCCATCGATTGTGTTGGCAACACGGGAGCGCTCGATATCCTGCTGCGGTGGCCGCGGAACCGAACCTCATCGTGCAGGTGCCCAGCGGGAGCGCGATCGAGCGTCAGCTCAAAGAACAGCCTCCTGCCTCACTGAGGGCAGACGACGTCCTTGTGCAGACGGGTCCGACCGACGCGCGTGGGGTCCTGGAGGCGCTGGCGGGCGAGGTGATCCTCGCACTTCCTGCTCCCGAGGGGCTCAGGCGGCACGCGGCTGAGCTCAGACGGGTGCTCGACAATGCCGGCTCGGGGACGGCGCCGCTGGTCGTTGTGATCGATGCCGGTGAGGAGCTACTGGAGGAGGAGGTGGCTCCTCTTGTCGGCGCCGCCAGGACCGCGCGCCGGACGGTGATCCTGCGGGTCATCCGCCCATCAGAGCACTGAGCGGACGTCCGTACCCCCGACTCTGGCGCGATACTGCTGCGCGTGCCAGGAATCAGGAGGAGGTGGACCGCGCCGGTCCCCGTCGCGGCGGCGATGCTTGTTTGGGTCACGGCTACGAGTGCCGCTGTCAGCCCGGCCTCGGCGATCACACTCGGCAGGATCGCCGGCCAGCGCGTCCGGCCCGGCTATGGCGAGACGGTCCGGCTGGATCAGATGGTCCTCGTGTCGGGCACCGTCAGTCACCCCCCGGCGCACGCGCGCGTCCAATTGCAGGGACGGACGAGCGCCGGCTGGCACCCGCTGCTCACCGTGACCTTTGCCGGCAGGAGCTTCACGCTGCGCTGGCGCGTTCAGGCGGTCGCGTTTCAGCTGCGGGCGGTGCTGCTCTCCGGAAGACACCGGATCGCCACGAGCACGGCGGCATCGGTGCTGGTAGGTAGTGCGATCGTGCGCTGCCACCCGGCGGCGGCACCGTTGAGCGTTCCGGTCGGTGATGGCTGGATCGAGGGGGGCGTCTACCTGCAGGGCGGCCCGCCCCCCGGGATCGACCAGTGCCAGAGTGGCTCCAGCACGGTCACCGCCAGCTCCGCGAGTGGCTACGTTGTGGCGAGCCAGAATCTGGCCGGTGGCGACGGCTATGTGCTGGTTGTGCCAGCCGGCACCTATCGGCTTCAGGACGGCGTTTGCACCGGGGGGGCGACGGTCATCGCCGGACACCGGACGGTCGCGGACACGGATTGCGACTTTCCTTGATTATTGGCGAGCGAGCTCGGCTCGATCCCGCGGTCGATACCGGCGCAGTCGGCCAGGTGATTCACGCGGCAGTCCGCTGAGGGCCCCGCCTTCAAACCTTGTGCCGGTTGTCGACGATTGGATATCGCGCGATCATGCGAGTGGACTGCCCCGGGGCAGGGTATGAACGTGGCTGAGCGACGATCACGATCGGACGGAATTTCGATGAGCGGACTGGCAGAAGGTCGCTTGTAGGGCGCCTCGTGTCGGCCCGTTCGGATGACGCGCAGCCTCTCGGCGCTCCCGAGCGGGCTTTTCTCGCGGGAATGGGAGCGGTCCGCTGGCTGGGGCGCCGGCTACGCGGGCAGGTAGTCGAGTTCGTCGGCGGGCCGGCGAGGGCCCGGGTGATCGCGCTGTTCGCGGCGGTGCTGGCGCTCAACACCGCACAGATCTCCACGATCGGTGCGGTCGCGCCGCAGCTGGAGTACTCGCTGCACATCGGCAACACCAAGATCGGCCTGCTCAACTCGGTCGCGCTGCTGACCGCCGCGGTGGCGGTGATCCCCGTCGGCATGCTGGTCGACCGCGTCCGCCGGATCCCGCTGCTGGCGGGGAGCATCGTGCTGTGGAGTCTGGCGACGTTGCTCGGCGCATTCGCGCACTCGTATTCGACGCTGCTGCTGACACGGATCGGGCTCGGCGTGGTCGGCGCCACCGCCGGTCCGGCGATCGCGTCACTAACCGGCGACTACTTTCCCTCCCGCGAGCGCGGCCGCGTGTACGGCTACATCCTCAGCGGCGAGATCGCCGGCACAGCCGTCGGGTTCATCGTAAGCGGGAACGTCGCCAGCGCGTTTTCGTGGCGGGCGGCCTTTGTGCTGCTCGCGCTCCCGGGCTTCTTCCTCGCGCGATCCCTGCTGCGAACCGTGCCCGAGCCCCGTCGAGGCGGGCAGAGCCGTCTGGAGCCGGGGACAAAGGACCTCGCCGGCGCCCTCGCAGACGCCCACCACGACGCAGATGCAGCAGCCGACGACGCCAAATTCGTGCGCGACCACGATCTGGCGGAACAGGCTGCCCGCGAGCGCGGCTTCGAACCGGACCCGCGACTCGTGCTGCGCACAGATCCCAATGACATGCCGATCAGGGCGGCGGTCCGCTACATCCTCAGCATCCGCACGAACGCGCTGCTGATCATCGGCTCGGCGCTCGGCTACTTCTTCTTCGCGGGTCTGCAGACATTCGCCGTCGTGTTCGTGCGCGGCCACTACCACGCCAGTCAGGCGACCGCCACGCTCGTGCTCGGTCTGCTCGTCCTCGGTGCTCTGCTCGGCACGCTCGTCAGCGGTCCACTGACCGACGCGCTGGTTCGCCGTGGCCGGCTCGAGGCGCGAGTCCTGGTCCCGGCGGCGTGCTATCTGGGCGCCGCCGCCGTGCTGATCCCCGGGCTCCTGAGCGACCAGCTCAGCACCGCATTGTGGTTTTACGTAGCCGGCGCGGCGCTGATCTCGGCTGCCAACCCGCCGCTGGACGCCGCTCGGCTGGACATCATGCCCTCCGGGCTGTGGGGACGCGCCGAGAGCACCCGAACCTTCCTGCGCTCCCTCGCCCAAGCACTCGCACCACTGCTGTTCGGCGCCCTCGCCGACCTGATCACCGGCTTTGTGCCTCAGCAAGCGCCGGTCGGCACCAAACCGCACGTACTCGTGACGCCAGCGACCGGAACCGGCCTCCAGATCACCTTTCTGATCATGTTGGCCTCGCTCGTCACGGCCAGCGTATTCCTGCTGCGCACGCGATTCACCTACCCGCAGGACGTCGCCACCGCCGCCGCAGCCTGGAGCCCGGCCGCCCCGCCGACACCAGCCGTCGCCGCGGACGACGGCTGACACCGCTCAAATCGGCGGCGGTTGCCTTTACATGAGTCGCTAATATAAGACCATTATGAAGGCGGAGATTGGTGGCGTGTCCCGGTTCCGGCAGGTCGACGACATCGCCGAGGAACTGCCACAGCGAGCAACGACGCTCGCGCGGTTGTTTTTGACGCGCACAAGCCTCGGCATATCGCGTACCGAGGCCGGCGTTCTGCGGGCGGTTTCGACGAAGCCGCAGCGGATCACGGACCTTGCAGCTGGCGAGGGCGTCACCCAGCCGGCGATCACGTTGCTCGTGAATCGACTCCAGCAGCGTGGTTGGGTGGCACGGAGCGCTGATCCCGCGGATCGGCGGGCTGTCCTGGTGACGCTGACGCCGCTGGGTCGCGAGGTGTTTGACCGGATGCGGGCGGAGTACCGGGCGCTGTTGCACGAGGAGATGGCGACGCTTCGCGATGAGGACGTCGAGACGCTCGCACGCGCCATCGATGTGCTGGATGCGTTGATCGTTCGCTTGCAAGAACCGGCAGGTGTGAGGGAGCACGAGCATTGAGCCTGCGTGACGTGCTTGCGGTCCTCGACGACGATCAGCGGCGACTGTGGGTGACGTTCGACCGGGCGGTGCGACTTGCCGATGCGGAGGGTGCGCGTTTTACGCTCGCCAAGACGACCGATCCCGGGCGCGTGATGCGCTGGGTTGCGCCGGCGGCCGTTCAGTCGATGGGAATCGTGTTGGTTGGAGCCGCTCGCCGACCCGCCGGGCGCGTCCGGGCCGATCGACACCAGGCTGAGGCGGGTGGATGACCCGCGGCGGCAACCTGCACAAAACTCGACCCGATCGGAGCTCGCATTGACGACAGCACTCGCGGCAGTCAAGCAGCGTCTCGCGCATCATCGCGAGCACCCAGACCACTACAAGTGGATCGCGCTGTCAAACACGACGCTCGGGATTCTGATGGCGACGATCAACCAGTCGATCGTGATCATCGCGATGCCGGCGATCTTCCGCGGAATTGGCCTTGACCCACTGGTCCCTGGGAACACGAGCTATCTGTTGTGGATCCTGCTCTCATTCATGGTCGTGATGGCCGTGCTCGTGGTCAGCCTCGGCAGGGTGGGTGACATGTACGGCCGCGTGCGGATATACAACCTCGGCTTCGCGGTGTTCACCGTCGGCTCGGTGATGCTGTCTGTGACGTGGATGCACGGGAGCGCCGCGGCGATCTGGTTGATCGCGATGCGAGTCGTTCAGGGGGTTGGGGCGGCCTGCCTGTTCGCAAACTCCTCAGCGATCCTGACCGACGCCTTCCCGGCGGAACAGCGCGGCCTGGCGCTCGGGATCAATATGGTCGCGGCGATCGCCGGCTCGTTCATCGGGCTGGTGCTGGGTGGCGTGCTCGCACCGGTCGCGTGGCGGCTTGTGTTCCTGGTCTCCGTCCCGTTTGGCCTGATCGGAACGGTCTGGGCCTACCACATGTTGCAGGAGCGCGGCGTGCGGGTCCCAGCGAAGATCGACTGGCTCGGGAATGTCACATTCGCCGTCGGATTGATCGCCCTGCTAGTCGGGATCACCTACGGGATCCTGCCCTACGGTGGGCACACGATGGGGTGGACAGCGCCGGGCGTAATCGCCGCGATCGCCGGCGGGTTGATCCTGCTCGCGGCGTTCGTGGTGATCGAGTCACGGGTGAAGTCGCCGATGTTTCACCTGGACCTGTTCCGGATCCGCGCGTTCTCAGCCGGCAGCGTCGCGACGTTCCTGGCCGCACTCGCCCGCGGCGGGCTGATGTTCATGCTGATCCTGTGGCTCCAGGGAGTGTGGCTGCCCGAGCATGGCTACGGCTTCTCCTCTACCCCCCTATGGGCTGGGATCAGCATGCTGCCGCTATCAGTCGGGTTCCTGGTCGCGGGCCCGGTCGCTGGTCACCTGGCTGATCGTTTTGGTGCGCGGCCGTTCACGACTGGCGGGCTTATCCTCTCGGCGATCGGACTGCTGCTACTGGTAGCCCTGCCGGTTGATTTCACGTACTGGATGTTCGGGCTGGTGATCTTCGAGGTGGGGTTCTCGATGGGACTGTTCGCAGCACCGAATCAGACCGGGATCATGAACAGCCTCCCGCCCGGTCAGCGCGGAGCCGGCGCCGGCATGACCGCCACCTTCATGGGCTCAGCTTCGGTGCTGTCGATCGGCGTGTTCTTCAGCCTGATCATCATCGGCCTCTCGTCGAAACTGCCGGCAGCACTGCTGCACGGCCTCGCGGCCAACGACGTCCCGCACAACTACGCATTGAAGGTCTCACACCTGCCTCCCGTCGGCACCCTGTTCTCCGCATTTCTCGGATACAACCCGATGAAGGCGGTCCTTGGTCCCGAGCTTGCACACCTGCCGCACACGACCGCTACCTACCTCACTGGCCACGAATTCTTCCCCACGCTCGTTTCGCACCCGTTCGCGACCGGCATCCACGACGCGTTCTACTTCGCTGCCGCGTGCTGCCTGATCGGTGCAGCCGCCTCCTCACTGCGCGGCGGCAGGTACTACTACACCGAACCGTTGACCGAGGCGCAGGAGACGAGGCCGGAAACCGACCTGGTCGAGGTCGCATCGGGCCAGGCCGGCTAGGGAAGGTGGCCGCGCAGGCCGATCGCCAGGATCGCGGCAAGTGTCGTGGCTGCGCACGCGAGCACGAACGGCGCGCTGACGCCGCTGGAAGCAATCACGGCTCCGCCCAGCGCCGCGCCGGCGGCGATGCCCGCTACCAGCGCCGCGGTCATCCAGGTAAAAGCTTCGGTCTCGCTGCCCGGCGTGACGCCGCGGCCGACGAGCGCGTACTGGCACGAGAACAATGGCGCGATCGCCAGACCCGCCAGCAAGCTGCAGACCGCTCCGACGGCGATCGAACGCGCGAAGATCAGCGGCACACAGAACGCGACGTCGAGCACCAGCAGCACGCGGTAGCGCATCACGAGTGACGAGCTCCATACGCGCAGCCCGTACCAGAGGCCGCCGACCATGCTTCCAAGGCTCCACAGTGCAAGTAGCACCCCGGACGCCGATCGGGACCCCGCATGCAACGCAAGCGAAGGCAACCCGACCTCGATTGCGCCAATGCCGACACCCATGAGCGCGATTGGCCCGAGCAACACCCGCAGCCCCGCCGTTGCCAGCACCGCACTTCCGGCGCGACGCGGCCTACGAGTCGGATGATCACGTGCCAGCGGCGAGCGCGCGAACAAGCTGGTCCCCGCGATGCACACGACCCCGAGCAACAGCACCGCCGACTTCGCCGATGTTGCCGAGATCACCAACGCGACAAGCAATGGGCCGGTGATCCAGACCAGTTCCTGGGCAACCGACTCCAGGGCGTACGCCGTCTCACGCATCTGAGGATCTGTGATCACCTCACGCAACAGCGCCCGCACCGTCGGGGCGATCGGCGGAACGAGCGCGCCGGCGAGACCGGAGAGCAGCACCAGTGGGACATTTCCCGCACGACCGTCCGCCGAGAGCACCAGCGCAATCAGCACGATCCCCTGCGCGACTGCGGCCGGTGGCAGTACGCGCAGCCGACCGAACCGATCGACGAGCCGGCCCTGCACCGGCGCTGCGGCTGCGCTGGCCAGCGCGTAGGCGCCAACGGCCGCGCCGGCCGCGGCATAGGAGCCGGTGGCGCCGCGCACCAGCAGCAGGATCGCCAGCGTCGACATTCCCTGAGGCAGGCGACCGATCAGTGCGGCACCCAGGAGCCGACCCAAGCCGGGCAGCGACAGCACCGCGATATAGGGACGAAGCACCCGACCGAGCCTACGTCAACGCGCCTAAACTGATCCCATGAGCGAGCCCCCGAGCGGCAAGGTTGTTCGGCCCGGAGGGCGAATGGCGGACTCGCGACAAGGGCAATGAACGCTGCACGCACGGCCGAGATCGCAGGCGCCGGGTTGGCAGGGCTGACGGTCGGTGCTGCCCTGGCGCAACGCGGGTGGAACGTCCGGATTCATGAGCGCAGCGCCGAGCTTCGTGAGATCGGCGCAGGCATCTTCCTCTGGGAGAACGCACTCCGCGCGCTCGAAAGCGTCGGTGCAATTGATGACGTGCTCGAGCAGGGCGAGATGAACGAGTACTGGGAGTTCCGCGACGAACGCCTGCGCCTCCTCCAAAGTGGCTGGATGATGCAGGGCGCCCGCCTCGTGACCGTGCTGCGCGACGTCCTGCACCGATCGCTGGTCGACGCCGCGCGTCGGCACGGCGCCGAGATCGTCACCAGATCTCGCGTCGAAGGCGCGACATCGGCGGGTGAATTGCTGCTGGAAGACGGCTCGTGTCACGCCGCCGACCTGGTGATCGGAGCCGACGGCGTCGGTTCCCGTATCCGAGACACTCTTCAACTCGGGCTATCCGTCACCGACCTTGAGGACGGGTGCGGACGGCACCTGATCGACCGGGTGGCGGAGGATCCGGTCCGGCGCTGTCTGGAGTACTGGATGGGAGGTCGGCGTATCGGGATCGTGCCGTGCGCGCGTGACAAGGTGTACATCTACCTTTGCTGTCCGAGCCGCGACCTGCGTGGACGCGCCAAGCCGCTGGACAAACGGTCGTGGATTGAGTCCTTCCCGCAGTGCGAGTCGTTTATCGAGCGGATTCCCGGAGAGGGAATCTGGGCTTCGTTCAGCGATGTCCGAACGCATTCCTGGATCTCGGGCCGGGTCGCGCTGGTGGGAGATGCCGCCCACGCGATGTCGCCGAACCTCGGCCAGGGCGCCGGTACCGCAATGACCTCTGGCGTTGCGCTCGCAAACATCTTGGACCGACTCAACGACGTTCCCGGTGCGTTGCCGGTCTGGGAGGCCAGCGAGCGTCCGACCGTGCTGGCCACGCAGCGCTACTCGCGTCTCTACGGCCTGATCGGTACGCGATGGCCGCGAGCGTTGGCCGACGCGCGTTCGGCTCTGGTCTGGGGAATCGGCCGATCGGCCGGGCTTCAGCGGCGGATCAACGTCGCAGCACACCACACCGAGCTGCTGCACCCGCCGGTACGTCTTGAGGTTCCGCTGACGTGACCGGCGAGCGGATTGACGGCCGACCGGGACCGTCAGCGGATCTGATCGTCGTATCGCGGCGTATCTACACGATGGTCGATGGCGCGCCTGGCGCGCTCGACGGCGGCGTTGTCGTGGAAGATGGGGTGATTCAGGAGCTCGTGCGTCGTGATCAACTGGACTCACGACGCTCGGAGGGTGCGCGGGTGATCGATGTCGACGAGCGACCGGTCCTCCCAGGATTCGTCGATCCGCACGCACACGTCGAGGTCGCGTGCAGAGCGGCGCACGGAACGGTCGACATCCGTGCTCCGGAATGCCGGAACGTTGCCGACATCCAGGATCGCCTTGCGGCTGCGCTCCCGGATGCCGAGGCCACCGGGTGGGTGGTTGCGCAAGCCAACCTGTTCTTCGACCGTAAGCTCGAGGAGCGCCGCCTACCGACTCGCGAGGAGCTCGACCACGTTTCCTCGACGGTTCCGATTGCCGTGCGAGCCGGCGGACACGTGACAGTCCTGAACAGCGCGGCGCTGAGGAAGGCCGGGATCGATCGCGACTATGTGCCGCCGACGCGGAGCGTGACCGGCAGGCCGTCGGTCGAGTTCTGCAGTTGCCATCACGAGCCGACCGGTGTGGTCAAGGAGATGGACAACCTGCTGCCGTTTCCGCTCGAGGATCGGGACAGCATCACTGCAGCGCTCCAGACCGGCATCCACAAGGCGTTCACGAGCAACGGGGTGACGACGATCGGCGAGATCTCCGAGACCGTGGACGGGATCGCATGCATGGATCGCTTGGCTGCTCGCGACGCTCTTCCGGCCCGGATGCTCGTTTACCTCTGGTCGCCTGGGACGATGCCGATCGAACAGGGGTGTGACTGGAGAACTCACTTCTCGCTTACGGCCCGCTCGCAACAACTGCGGATCCAGGGCATCAAGCTGTTCGCGGATGGTGGCTACTCGGCTGCCAGCGCGGCCGTCAAATCGGACTACGTTCACGTCCAAGAGCCACATTGCGGGCAGATCGCGCTGAGCGAGCAGGAGATCGAGCAGGCACTCGGCCTGACCGGCGATGCCGGGCTCCAGCTCGCCATCCATGCGAACGGGGACCGGGCACAGGAGTGGCTGTGCGAGATGATCGAGCGCCATCAAGGCGCCGCGCGGGCCGGACTCTCACCCCGGATCGAGCATGCGGGCAACTTTCGCCCCGACCCTGAGACGAGCACATGGTGGCGACGTGCCGGGATTGTGCCCGCCCCCCAGCCAGTATTTCTATACACGTTCGGCGACTACTTCGTCGACTATCTCGGCGACTACGGATCGCATGGCCGGTTTCCTTTCCGCACGCTTCTGGATGACGGCTGGCCGCTGTCGGCCAGCTCCGACGTCTGGGTCGGCTCAGAGCGCGAAGCCACTAATCCTCTGTTCGGCGTCTGGTGCTGTGTTGCCCGCGAATCGTATGCAGGCAAGGTCATCGATCCGGAACAGGCGCTCACCGTCGCCGAAGCACTCCGAATGCACACGCTCGGCGGAGCGCAGGCGATGGGTGAGGCGCACACCAGAGGATCGATCGAGCCTGGCAAGCTCGCCGACCTGGCCGTCCTTGAACGGGACCCACACACCGCCGCGGTCGACGACCTGCGCCGCCTCAACGTGGACATCACGATTCTCGGCGGACAGGTCGCCTACGAGCGGACACCAGAGAAATAACGTCCGCTCCTGCCGCGGAAGCCGTTCGGCGCCGAATAGGCTTCATCGCATGACAACGCTGGCTGAACGCCGTTGACCCCGCGCGCTCCGATCGCGTGCCTGGTCGTCCCGGCGAGCTCTGAGCGGATGCTCTCGAAGGCGCCGGGAATCGACGTTGACGAAGTTGTGATCGATCTTGAGGACGCGGTCGTTCCAGACCGCAAGGTGCAGGCGCGGACCGCGGCTCTGGCGGCGCTGGCGGCGGGTGGCTTCACCGCTCGGTCGGTGTCCGTTCGAGTGAACGCACCGGAGACCCCGTGGGGCCGTGAGGACCTGGTCGCGCTCGCGGGGGCGGAGCATCGGCCGGACAGCATCATCGTGCCGAAGGTGCAGGACGCCGGCGATCTCATGTTCGTCGATCAGGTCGTTGACAAGGCGGAGGCGGCGGCGGGAGCCGACCGGAAGCTCGCTGTCCAGGCGTTGATCGAGACGGCGCGCGGGATCGGCAGCTTGAGCACGATCACAGCGTGTTCGTCGCGGCTGTCGGCGATCGTCCTCGGGTATGCAGATCTGGCGGTATCGATCGGGCGCTCACGCGCTGCTGCTCGCAACCTCGATCTGTGGTTGGCGCTGCAGGACGCCGTGCTCGTGGCTGCTCGCTCGGCGGGGTTGGCAGCGATCGACGGACCGTTCCTGGCGATCGACGATCCACACGGACTCCGAGCTGCGGCGACGCGAGCAGTCGATCTCGGCTTTGACGGCAAGTGGGCGATCCATCCGTCTCAGCTGGGACCGATCGTGGAATCGTTCACACCGTCGCCGGAGGACGTCGCTCACGCCGAGGCCGTGTTGGCTGCTCTGGATGGCGTGGGCGATGGTGCGGTATCGCTGGACGGCGAGATGATTGACGAGCCGGTGCGACTCGCCGCTGTTCGGGTGCTCACTCGCGCTGGACGTGACGTGCAGGAGCTGAGGTGACCCAGGCCGAGCCAGTGATCGAGGTTGCGGGTCCTTGGTATGAGGATCTGGAGGTGGGTCTGGTGTTCGAGGACGCGCCCGGCCTGACCTTGAATGAGGGACATGCGGCCGTGCACCAGGCGATCGTCGGCGATCGCCTGCGCTTGGCGCTCGACGCGCATCTGGCCCAAAAAGTGATCGGACTGGGCCCGCCCTTGGTGCATCCGGGTTTGGTATGCGACGTCGCGATCGGTCAGTCGACGCTCGCGACGCAGCGGGTGATCGCGAACCTGTTCTACCGGGGCCTGGTATTCCGCCGCGCTCCGCGGCTCGGCGACACGCTCCGCACCAGCACCGAGATCGTGGCGCTGCGTGACACCTCCGCCCGCCCAGGCCGAGAGCCGACGGGACTTGCGGTCCTGCGCGTGCGGACCGTCGATCAGGATCAGCGGCCCGTGCTCGACTTCCATCGATGCGCGATGCTGCCGATGCGCGCCGGCTCGGGCTACCCCGGTCATGCGGATGACCTCGGACAGATCTCGGATGAGCTGTCGCCGGGCTCACTGGACGCGGCGATAAACGGGTGGGATCTGGCGGCCTATCGCGAGCACGTGATCGGACCGCACGCCGAGGCGCTCCGGATTGGCACCCGATACGCCCTCGAGAGCGGGGATACGGTCAGTTGCGCGCCTGAGCTCGTGCGGCTGTCGCTGAACGTCGCAGCCGCGCACTCCGATCCCGCATCGACGGGGACCGGGCGCCGCCTCGTCTACGGCGGGCACACGATCGGCATCGCGCTCGCGCACATCACACGCGCGCTACCGAATCTGGTGACGGTCGTCGCCTGGCGTTCCTGCGACCACCTGAACCCGGTGTTCGAGGGGGACGTGTTGCACAGCGCTGTCACGGTCGGTCAGATCGCTCGATTCGGTGATCACGGCGGAACGTTGGTGGACCTGCATGTTGAGACGCGCGCGGATCGAGTCGATGGTGGAGGCAACGACCCGGTGCTCGATTGGCGAGTGGTCGGAGTGATGGCGTGAGCGAGGGGATCCTCAGCGGGCTCTCGCTGATCGAGGGATCGGCGTTCGTAGCGGCGCCGCTCGGCGGGATGACGCTCGCGCAGCTCGGTGCCGATGTGATCCGCTTCGATCAGCTCGGCGGCGGCCTTGACTACCAGCGCTGGCCATTGGCAGCAGATGGCCAAAGCTTGTTCTGGGCGGGATTGAACAAGGGCAAGCGCTCGATACAGATCGACCTGCGCTCACCGCAGGGACGTGAGTTGGTGACCGCACTGGTTGCCGCCAGGGGCAACCTGTTGACCAACTTCCCGGCGCGCGGATGGTTGGCGTACGACTCGCTCAAAGCACATCGGGAGGACCTGATCATGGTCGCGCTGACCGGCAACCCGGACGGCAGCTCCGAGGTCGACTACACCGTCAACCCCGCAACGGGGTTCCCGTGGGCGACCGGTCCACGAAACCTGTCAGAGCCGCTCAACAGCGTGCTACCGGCGTGGGATGTGGCGATGGGCACGCTCGCGGCGGTCGGGCTGCTGGCGGCCGAGCGGCGCCGAGCCCAGACCGGGCAGGGCGAGCTCGTGCGTCTCGCGCTGTCCGACGTCGCGTTCGCGATGGTGGGCAACCTCGGCCGGATCGCCGAAGCGCAACTCGGCGCGCGTGACCACCGCAAGGACGGAAACTATCTCTACGGCGCATTCGGGCACGACTTCGCCACCCACGACGATCGACGCGTGATGATCGTCGCGCTGACCGCGCGCCAGTGGCGAGCGCTCGTCAGCGCCACCGGCACCGAGGAGGCGTTCGCCGGTATCGAAGCCGCAACCGGCCACGACTTCGAGACCGAGACGGGCAGATTCGAGGGGCGCGATCTGATCGCGGCGATCCTGCGTCCATGGTTCGAGGCGCGCGACCTCGCCGAAATCCGCGCCACCTTCGAGGGGACCGGCGTCTCCTGGGGCCCCTACCAGACGTTCCGACAGCTCGCCGAAGAGGATCCGCGCGCCTCGGCGTCCAACCCGATGTTCGAGGAGATCGAACACCCGGGCGTCGGCCGTTACCTCGCACCACGCTCACCGCTGGACTTCGCCACGCTCGGGCGCCTGCCGGTCCGCCGCGCACCGATCCTCGGCGAACACACCGACGAGGTGCTCGCCGAGGTCCTCGGACTCAGCCAGAACGAGATCGGAAGGCTCCACGACCAGGGCCTCGTCGCCGGCGCAGCGAGTAGCACCGCCTGAGCGGCGATACCGTCGCCGGTACACGAACAGACAGGAGTTACATGCAGATCAAGGGAGCCGCAGCAATCGTGTTCGGCGGCGCATCGGGACTCGGCGAGGCGACCGCCCGCCGGCTCGCGCAGGAGGGCGCCCACGTGGTTGTGGCGGACCTCAACGCGCAGAGAGCCGGCGAGGTTGCCGCACAGATCGGCGGGCAATCGGCCACCTGCGATGTCACCGACGGACCCTCGGTGCAGGCCGCGGTCGACCTGGCGGCGGGTCTCGCCCCCGGCGGTCTGCGAATCTCGGTCACCTGTGCCGGCCTCGGCACGCCGGGCAAGCTGATCGGGCGTGACGGGCCGACACCACTGGAAGCGTTCGCGACAGTAATCAACGTCAACCTGCTCGGCACGATCAACGCACTCCGTCTCGCCGCCGGCGTGATGATCGGCAACACACCGAACGACAAGGGCGAGCGTGGCGTCTGCGTCAACACGGCCTCGATCGCCGCCTACGACGGCCAGATCGGGCAGGTCGCCTACGCCGCCTCCAAAGGCGGCGTAGTCGGACTAACGCTGCCGGTCGCCCGTGAGCTCGCCGCCAAGGGAATCCGCGTGGTCACGATCGCGCCCGGACTGTTTGAGACACCGATGCTCGCCGGCTTACCCGACGCCGCACGCGAAGCGCTCGGCGGCGTCACCCCATTCCCGTCCCGGCTCGGCAACCCAGCCGAATACGCCGACCTCGTCGAGCACATCCTCACGAACCCGATGCTCAACGGCGAAGTGATCCGCCTCGACGGCGCGCTCCGAATGGCACCCCGCTGACGTGTGAACTCAGGTGGCGATCACCGACCCGAAGACGGTGCAGACGTTCAGCCCTGAGAGGGTCGTGCTGTTGTCGAACGCGAAGCTGACGTTCACGACCTTGCCGCTGGCGTTCTCGAACAGCATCGTGCCGGTCGAGTCAAAATCGCCGCTCGTGGGCGAGAGCAGGACGCCCTTCGTCTTGGCCGTGAATGCGGTGTTCTTGAAAATGTGCAGGCGACCATACCCGTCGTAGACGCGAACGAAGACATCGGCGTTGGTGGAGGAGGAGAATGCGTACACCACTGGAGCGCCTTTGGCGTTGCAGCGCGCGTTGATCAGCAGCGAGTCGATGTTGACCAGCGTCACGGTCTTCGAGTTTGGCTTGCCAATGAACGAGAAGACCCTCGTCACGGGACCGGTGAGTGCGGTCGCACTCGATGCTCCCACGGCCAGCAAGGCAAGCGCCACGCTCGAGACGGCTAACGCCGGCAGGCTGCGCGTCCGGATCCTCCGCTTCATCTTCAGCTCCTGTCTCGTGGCTGCGCCACGACCCGTTTTTGGCTCTGCGCGCCGGATACTAACCAGCCCCGGACGCCGGTGATGCAGCCGCAGCCAGGCCTACGACTGGCCGCTGGCGCTCCGCAGGCGGTTGCGCCAGTGCTCAGCGTCAAACTGACGCGGCTGATTCGCGGCGATGAACTGCTCAAGCGCCATCACGAAGTGTGCCGGCGCCTCGAGCTGCGGTAGATGGCCGACACCCTTGAAGACCACGAGTGAGCTGCCGACGATCGCGTCGTGTGCGTTCTGGGCATGTTGGACGGGAATGATCGGATCGCGCGCGCCCCAGATGATCAGGACGGGCATGTCCTGCGCCAGGTACAGCCGATCGCCCGCCTGAACGCGCTGACCGCGAGTGCCGACGACTGCGCGTAGGGTCGCGAGAAAGGCAGTCCGGCGATCGCGGTCGACAAGCGACGCGTAGCCACGTGCGACCTCTGCGACGTCGGCATTGGGGCGCAGGCCAACGAACCCCAGGCCACGCGTGATCGAAGCGCCGACGGTGCTGCCGAGTGCGGCTGTCGTGGCGATGAACCGATCGGCGCCCGGCAGAGCGGCGGCACGCAGGACGACACTCACCTCGGGACCAAGCCCGCCGCTGGAGACGAGGACCAGGCGTTCGGTCATCTCGGGAAACTGATATGAGAACTGCATCGCGATACCGCCGCCGAGCGAGTGCCCGACGAGCGTCGCGCGCTGATGACCGAGCGCAACGAGCAGATCTCGCAGCTCACTTGCCAGCGCACCGAGCGAGTAGTCGCCGGCGCTCGGCGCCGACCCGCCGTGCCCCGGCAGGTCGGGCGCGATCACCGTATGGTGGCGCGCCAGCGGCTCGACCACCGCCTGCCAGTTCTCCAGACAGCCGGCGATCCCGTGGATCAGCAGCAGCACAGGACCCGTCCCAGCTTGGACATACCTCAACGGCCGGCCATGCAGCGTGATCGTTCTCGGCTCGAGCGTGCCCCCTCGGGCAACGGCACTGACCTTTACCACGGGCATCAACGAAGTGTCCAGGCCGATCGCTGCGTGATCATCCGGTCTCGCCCGCGTACAGGCGAGGAACACTACCGATCCGGGGTAGTCTCCGCTTCAGCATGAGTCAGCCGCCGCCCTCCACGCTGGCCGACCGGGAACGGGTACTCGCCAGGCTCGAGCAGGTCGTCGGGGACGCGTGGGCATCGTTTGACGCCCCCCGTGCGAGCGAGCCCGACCTCAACCCCGCCTTGGCGGAGAGGATGCGAAGTGCTCTCCCCGAGCTGCCGGGCGACGCAGAGGAGGCGGTTGCGGATGCAGCGCATCTGCTCGACACGAGCGTGTCTCCCTGCCGGCCGCTGTTTCTCGCCTACATCGGGTCGACCGGGCTCGAGATGGGCGTGCTCGCCGCCGCGCTGACCGCGACCTACGACACGAACCTCGCGACCAGCGCCGGCGGCGCCGATCTGGTCGAATCCCAGGCGCTCGCGTGGCTGGCGGAGTTCGTCGGCTTCCCGCTCGGCGACGGTGTCTTCACCAGCGGCGGCATGACCTCGAATCTGACCGCACTGCTGGCCGCCCGCGAAGCCCGGTTGCCGGGCTCTCGCGCCGAGGGAGTCGGCAGCCGGCGAGCCGCGATCTACTGCTCAGAGGAGGCGCACCACTCGATCGTCCGCGCCGTCGAGGCCTGTGGCCTGGGCACCGCCGCGGTGCGTCGCGTGCCGACGGACGGCTCGCGACGGATGCGTCCCGACCTGTTGAACGCCGCGGTGCAGCGGGACCTCGCAGCCGCAACGGTTCCGGTCGCGGTGGTCGCCACCGGCGGCACCACGCTGACCGGTGCGGTCGACCCGATCGACGAGATCGCCGACGTGTGCGCCGAGCATCAGATCTGGCTCCACATCGACGGTGCCTACGGCCTCCCAGCGGCGGCGACCGCGACCGCGGGACCGTTGTTCAGGGGGCTTGACCGCGCGGATTCCTGCTCGGTCGATGCGCACAAGTGGCTTGGCGTGCCGAAGAGCTGCAGCGCCGTGCTGATGCGAGAGCGGGGCTCGCTGGAGGCGGCGTTCGGACATCAGGAGCGCTACATGCTCCGCGAGGGGGACATCTCGATCCCCGTGGACCGCACGCTGGAGTACTCCCGGCCGCTGCGCTCGCTGCGGCTGTGGATGTGCCTGCGCGTCCACGGCGCGGCGCAGTATCGGCGCTGGATCGAGGGCGGGTTGGCCAACGCGCGTGCGCTCGCCGAACTCGTGCGCGGCAGCGATGACTTCGAGCTGTTGAACGAGCCGATGCTCTCGACGGTCTGCTTCCGGCATCTGCCCGCCGGGGTCGAGGATCTCGACGAGCACAACGTCCGCCTCGCGTGGGCGATCGCGGCAGAAGGACGGGTCTACCTGGCGCCGGCCGTCGTCGACGGCTCGACCTGCCTGCGTGTCTGCTTCGTGAACTTCCGCACGACCCCGGACGCGATCCCGCTCGTGCTCGACGTCGCACGCGCGCTGGGTGACAGGCTCGCCGCCGGCGGTGGCGACGGCTGAGTCGGGAACGATTGGGCCGTCAGCTCGGGAGCCAGTCTCGGTACTGGACGGGCAGGTCCGGCGCGAGGAACCGCGCGTCACCCTCGAAGCGTGTGTACGCCCCGAAGTGGTCCCCGAGCCACCGCGCGTCGGCGGCATTCAGGACGAACCAGCCCTCTCCACCCGGCACGAGTCCGCCGTCAGTCGATTCAAGGGAGGCCTCCGGAACGATGCTGATCATTATCGCCGCTCCGGGCCGGCGATGGCACCGTCTGGTGCGGTTCAGCCGTCCAGATATCTCGGCCGCTCGAACACGCGCCGTACCATCGGCGCGAAGTACTCCAGAGGCAGCGACTCCGCGTCGGGGTCAAAGCAGTTCTGATCGTAGAGCTCGCAGAACTCCGCGCACGCGTCGAACCACGGGTGACCGGCATAGTTGTCCCGCGCGTTCGGGTCATCACCGCTCGCGTGCCCGTAGTGATACATCTGAAAGACGCCGTGGTGCTTGACGATCCAGCAGATCTCCGGCGCCACGTAGGGCTTCAGGACGGCCGCAACCATCTCGCCGTGCGTGTACGGCGCGAGCATGTCACCGATGTCGTGAAGCAGTGCGGCGACCACGTACTCCTCGGAGCGGCCGTCCCGAAGCGCACGGGTCGCGGACTGCAATGAGTGCACCTTGCGTGAGACCTGATAGCCGCTGAAGGAATCCCCGAGCGCGTCGACTGCCGTGAGCAGCCGCTCTGGCAACTCACGCTCCATCTCAGCCTCCAGCTCGGCGAGCAGCTGATAGTCCTCTGGTGTCCCGTCGCTCATGCGGCGAAAGGACACGGTCCGTGTCTCGGGCACCTGATCCTCCAAACGTGATTGCAGTTACGCCGGCGCGGACGAGACAGCAACTCCTCGTTCGGCACGGTATCCGGGCAGAATCTGCATGGTGTCACGCCTGCCTCGATTGCGACGCCCGGATCTCGGCTGGAAGGAGTGGTTGGCGGCGGCGTGGGGACGCGTCCATGGATCGTTCTGGGCGGCAGCCCAGGCAGCACTGGCTGCCGCACTCGCCTGGTTCGTGGCCCATCGGTTGCTCGGTCACGCGCAACCGTTCTTCGCCCCGATCGCCGCTGCGATCGCGATGAGCACGAGTCACTTCGGCCGCAGCCGGCGTGCATTCCAGATGGTCGTGGGGGTCCTGCTCGGGATCGGGATCGCCGAGCTGCTGACAGCGGTGATCGGTAACGACACGCTCGCGATCGGGGTGATCGTTCTGGTGACGATGCTGGTGGCGCTGGCACTCGGCGGCGGTTTTGTCGGCGAGGGGATGATGTTCGTCAACCAGGCAGCGGCGTCGGCGATCCTGGTGGTCGCTCTGAAACGCCACGGCACCGGCGCCGAGCGGGCGCTCGACGCGCTCGTCGGTGGAGCCTCGGCGCTGCTCGTCGGCGTGGTGCTGTTCCCCGCCGCTCCGCTCCCACGCCTGTGGGCGGCCGAGCGAGGCGTGCTCGAGTCACTGGCAGACGCGCTCGAGCACCTTTCGGCGCTGCTCCTGGGGGGTCAGACTGCCGACTCCGCGTGGACGCTGACGACGGGCTACCGGATCCACGACAGACTCAGCCAGCTCGCACAGGCACGGATGCACGCGAGAGCCACCGTGCGGATCGCGCCTCGCCGCTGGCACCTGAGGCCGCTGGTGGATGCCGAGGACCACCGTGTGGCACGGTTCGACCTGCTCGCCAACGCGCTTCTCAGTCTGGTGCGAGCCACGATTCACGGAGTCGACGACGAGGTGCCCCTTCCAGCCTCGCTGCGGGACGAGATCGCGGCACTCGGTGGCGCGCTGCGAACCCTTGCCAAGACACCCCAACCGTGGCCCTCGCAGCTGATCGACGACGTCGGGGCCACCGCGCAACACGCGATCGACGAGGCGCCCATCTCACGGGTTGACCGGGTACCGACGATCACCTCGATCATGCGGGCGGCCGCACGCGACCTGATCGCGGTGCTCGATCAGTCGGGGTCTGTGCTCGATCAGCCCGGTTGAATCACGAACTCACGCGCACGTACCGCACTCGCGAGCAGCAGGCCGAGGAACCGATCGATCGTCTCGGTGCTGAGCGACTCGAGCGGCAGCTCACCACAGACGAACACCTCACCGGCCTGGTTCTCGGCGAAGCAGACGAGCGGTGCCTGCCGGTTCCAATACAGAAGCTGATGTGGGTCGATCAGCCCGGCCGGCATCACCGCCGCCTGGGCTCTCAGCAGGTTGCCGCGAATTGCCACCCCGACATCAAGCGCGTACCCAGCCGCCTCGAGCGCGAGGCCCCATTCGCCGGGCGCGACCTCGCGCACCTCCCCATCGAGCGATGCCATGAACTGGGCGAGGCGGTCAGCGGCAGATTCCATCGCGGGCCAGAGGATAGAGGCGATCATTCCCACCGTTCGCTAGGTTCACGCCCGTGCCGAGCACGGCAAAGCGCAAGGCCAGCGGGGCCGGACTGATCTTGATGACGCTGGCGTCCGGCCAGTTCCTGATGACGCTCGACAGTTCAGTGATGAACGTTTCGATCGCGACGGTCGCCAAGGATGTCCACACGACCGTGACCGGGATCCAGACGGCGATCACGCTTTACACGCTGGTGATGGCCTCACTGATGATCACCGGCGGGAAGGTCGGCCAGATCCTCGGCCGCAAGCGCGCATTCACGATCGGGTGCGTGATCTACGGCTGCGGCTCGCTGATCACCGCGATCTCACCGAACCTGGCCGTGCTGATGATCGGCTGGTCCTTCCTGGAAGGTGTCGGCGCCGCGCTGATCCTGCCGGCGATCGTCGCCCTGGTCGCGTCGAATTTCGCTCGCCCGGAACGACCGCGTGCCTACGGGCTGGTAGCGTCAGCCGGCGCGATCGCCGTGGCGGCCGGACCGTTGATCGGCGGCCTGTCCACGACCTACCTGTCGTGGCGCTATGTGTTCGTCGGCGAGGCCCTGATCGTGATCGCGATCGTGCTGCTTGCCCGGCGCATCGCTGACACGCCGCCGGAGAAGCGGGTCAAGCTGGACCTGGTCGGGACGGGACTCTCGGCGCTCGGCCTGGCGCTGATCGTGTTCGGGATCCTGCGCGCCGGAGTCTGGGGGTTCGTCCAGCCGAAGCCAGGGGCTCCACAATGGCTCGGCCTGTCGCCGTCGATCTGGCTGATGCTTGGCGGTGGTGTCGTCATGTGGCTGTTCCTCGTCTGGGAGAACCATCGGATCGAGCAGGGCGAAGAGCCGCTCGTTGACCCCGCGATCCTCAGGAACTCGACGCTGCGCGGCGGCCTCACGTCTTTCTTCTTCCAGTACCTGCTGCAGGCCGGGATGTTCTTCGCGGTGCCGCTGTTCCTGTCGGTTGCACTCGGGCTCTCGGCGATCCAGACAGGCGTGCGGCTGCTGCCGCTGTCGATCACGCTGCTGCTGGCCGCCGTCGGCATCCCGAAGGCATTCCCCAAAGCATCGCCGCGCAGAGTCGTCCAACTCGGCTTCCTGGCGCTGTTCGCGGGGATCGTGATCATGGTCGCCTTGCTCGATGCGGGCGCCGGTCCCGAGATCGTGACCTGGCCGATGCTGCTCGCGGGCCTCGGCATCGGGGCGCTCGCCTCACAGCTCGGGAGCGTCACCGTATCGTCGGTTCCCGATCAGCAGAGTGGCGAGGTCGGCGGGCTCCAGAACACGGTCACCAACCTCGGGGCGTCGATCGGCACGGCGCTCGCCGGTGCGCTGCTGATCGCCACATTGACAAGCTCGTTCCTGTCCGGCATCCAGAACAACCCCGCCGTCCCCGCCTCGGTCAAATCCAAAGCGCAGGTGGAGTTGGCGGGTGGCGTCCCGTTCGTCTCCGATGACGATCTCAAGGCGGCGCTTGACAAGGCGGGAGTACCCGCGAAGGAGGCCGACGCGATCGTCGCCGAGAACACCACGGCACGGATCGACGGATTGCGCTCGTCGTTGTCGGCGCTGGCCGTGATCGCGCTGATCGCGATGCTCTTCAGTCTGCGGATCCCGACCGAGCAGCCCGCCCCCGAAGCACCGGAGCCCGAAACCCCCGGCCCCGAAATCCCGGCGCCGGAAACCTGAGCGGGTGTCAGCCAGCCGGGGCGCTGTGGTCGACCTTCAGTTCAAAGCTACGGGATCCGGTCGATTACGGTGCTGGTGACGAACGTCGACGATCCCGACGGGCTGTTCGCAGCGGCAGGGGCGGTCGCTGAACTCGTCGTTCGCACGAGCGTCATCCGTGAGACCGCCAAGCGTCAGCAGACGCTGCTCGAGAACATCGACGCATCGATCGAGGCCGTCAGGCAACGCGCCGACGATCTCGCCGCGGGCTCGAAGCCGCTAGCGGATCTGGCGGTGGACACACGGCAGCTCGCCAAGGCCGGCGCCGAACTGCTCGGCGGAGTCGTCGGCGATCTTGACCTTGCGGTCAGCACCGCGCAGGCGTGCCTGGAGCAGCTGTCCGAGCTGACATCGCGCGTTGCCGAGATCGGCAAGTTCGCGAGGTCGGGCGTCTTTCCACGGCGACCGCTCGCCGTGCATGTCCTCGAAATGAGCGGCCGATGCTCGGAGCAGCTGACTGCGGCCGACTCGCTCGCGGTCGCGGGGCTCGCCGGCAGGCCGGGCGCCGGCCCGGCAGCCGGCGCCCTGAGGAAGCTCGTGGCGGTGCTGCGCCCGCTGTTCGACGTCCCCCGAGCACATGCGGGAGCGCTCGTCGCGCTGAGCTCAGATCGTGCGGCGCGCGGCATGTCATTGAAATCAGGCGACCTGGCGGAACTCGATCGGCTGCTCGAGAAGAGCCTGGGCTCCTTCGCGGGGCTGCTGTGCGGAGTCACCGTGACGGTCGCCCCGCGCGTCCTTGCAGATCGTGAGCGATGGATGCAGTGGTGGACGCCCGGGCCCCAACAGCTGATCCCGGATCTCGATCCCACCAGCGCCGCCTTCTACGACTACACCACCGCCGACTGGTACCAGACCCCGCTCCAGAGCGCTCGTGAGTATCTGTCAGACCCGTACTTCGACGAAGGTGGCGCTGAGAAATGGATAGTCACGGCGTCGGTGCCGGTATTCGCGGATCGCAAACCCCTCGGTGTTACCACAGCGGACATCGATCTTGACGCGGTCGCACACCTGTGCCTGCCCGCCCTGCGCGGTCTGGCGTCTCCCGCCGCGCTGTTGAGCAGGTCAGGGATGGTCGTCACCAGCATCGACCCCGACCGCCTGAAGGTCGGCGTAACACCCGACGCGGAGCTGCACGGGTGGGTCCTGCACGCCGAGGGAACACACGTGAGCAGGGCTGATGGGATGCGGCTCTCACGCGTGCCGACACTCGACTGGTCACTGCTCGAGTTGGGCGCGGCAGTTCCGGCCTGAGCGTTATCGTCTGGAGATCGAGGCGCGGAATTCGGATGCCTCGCTCACCCCGTCGAATCCGACGGCCAGCATGCAAGCGCCCGCCAGCCAACGCGAAGCCGAGGTCCCAGTACCGAACGAGGTTCGGGCACTCGCCGAGGTGGCGTTCGACGATCTGCACACGCTCCCAGGCGCAATCCGGGACATGCACCTGGGGATCGCCGGGCGCGCCTTCCGTGGGGTTGGCCCCGCAGCTCGCCAGGTCCAGCTGATCCACGACGCGATCGCGTGCGGCGCCTACCACTCGGTCGCTGCGGGGGCCTCGGTGCTCGGGAGGGCCGCCGACACGGCGATCACACTGGGCGGGATCGGCGAGCAACTTGAGCTGTCGCGCACGAGGTCGGGCAGCGCCGTGATCGCAGGCCTCAGCGGTCTGATCGGAGACCGGCTCGAACGGAATCGCAGCGACCTTCACCAACCGGTGTCGATCCGGGTTCAGGGAGTACGGGTCAACCTCGAGCGCGCCTCGCTGCGCGCCGCCTTCCCTGACCCCTCTCCCCACCTCGTGGTCTTCCTCCACGGCCTGATGGGAACCGAGTTCTACTGGTCTTTCGGCGCCCAGACGCCCGATGAAACCTACGGGGCGAGACTTGCCAGAGACCTCGGATGCACCTCGATTCACCTGCGCTACAACACCGGCCTTCACATCTCGCAGAACGGTCGCGCGGTCGCGAACCTGATCGAGTCACTCGTAAGGGCCTGGCCCGTGCAGGTGCAGCAGATCGCGCTCGTCGGCCACTCGATGGGCGGTCTTGTCGCCAGAAGCGCATGTCATCAGGCCGGTGAGCATGACCTTGAATGGGTTGGCCATGTCCACCAGCTGGTGTCACTGGGGACGCCCCACCTGGGTGCGCCGCTGGAGCAGTTGGCCCACCAGGCCGCGGCGGTGTTCGAGCTGCTGCCCGAGACGCGGATGCTGAGCGGGCTTCTGCGGCGCCGCAGTGCGGGGATTCGTGATCTGCGGTACGGCTCGCTGGTCGACGAGGATTGGCGTGAGCGTGACCCCGAGTCGCTGCGTGCCGTTGCTTGCCGTGAGGTACCGCTGCTGTCTGGGGCCACCCACTACTTCGTCTCCGCAACCCTCACGCGTGACCCGGCGCATCCGCTCGGGCGCATGCTCGGCGACGTCCTGGTGCTGGTTCCGAGCGCCACCGGCCAGGGCCGGGACAGGCGAGTGCCGCTCGCCCCAGAGCACGGACATCACATCGGCGGCGTCCATCACCTGGCGCTGCTCAACCACCCAGAGGTCTACGAGCGGCTCCGCGTCTGGATCAGCCGAAGCTCGTGAGGAAGGCGCGATCCGCCCTCACGGTCTGCGTCAGCTGCCGGGTCGCGATCCCGACCTCCTGCACGACACCTCCACGCACCTTCAACACAGCGGTGGCGGACCCGGCCGGCGCCAGATACCACTCGTTCCGGCCGATCCGCTCGGAATCGCCACGGGGCAGCCGGCGCTGCGCCGCCGTGAGCGTCGCGCCCGGCGAGATGCCGTCGATCGCATAGAACGGGTTGGCTGTGGAGATCCAGACGACGCGACCTGCAAGACGCTTCCACCGGGCCGGTGGCATCGTCCTGCGCAGCCGCGGCGAGGCATAGCCGTCGCGAACCCCGATCGGCTGAAGACAGAAGAAGTCCTCGTCGCCGCTCACCCGTAGCGCGCTGTGCGCGTACGCGGCGCGCGCCTGCCGTCGGGTCATGCCGAGCCTGAGCAACCCGAGCCTGGTTCCCGCCAGGCGGCCGGTCGCCGCCGGGCAGCGTGCAACCACGGGAACCGATACGGACAGACCCGAGCTGGTGGCCGCGCTCTGACCACCACCGTTGACCGCGGACACGGTACAGGTGAGGGTCGTCCCCTCGTCCGAGGCCTGAACCGTGTACAGCGGCGCGGTGGCCCCGAGCAGAACCGTGCCGTTGCGGTACCACTGGTATGTGTAGTCGACGGGATCGTTGGTCCACGCCCCCGCCGAACACGTGAGCTGACTGCCGGCCTTCGCCGTGCCGCTGACGACCGGGGCCGCCGTTTCCTGCGGCGCCGGCGGACGCACAACCTCATAGCTGACGGTCACTGTGGCCGTCTGACCGTCACTGCTGAGCGCCGTCACCCGATAGTCGTGGGTGCCGAGCGCCGAGGTGTTCAGCACTCCCGGACTGACGGATCCGCTGGAATCCGTACACGCTCTGATTCCCGGCCCGTCGGCTCCCTCGGAGCATGAGAACGAGGTCGCGACGGACTGACCCTCTGTGTAGCTGGCACCCGAGGCAGGGGCGGAGATCCTCACGGTCGGTGACCCCGCAACCGTGTAGCTGATCGACGTGTTGTCGCTTTGACCATCGTCACTCATGGCAGTCACGCTGTAGGTATGAGTGCCCGGCGTCGACGTGTTCAGCGCGCCGGGACTCGAGGATCCACCCGAATCGGTGCATGAGGAGATCCCCGGTCCATCTGTGCCATCTGCACATGAGAACGATGTCGGCACCGCCTCGCCGACGGCGTACGTCCCGCCGGCTCCCGGTGACGCGATCGCCGCGCTCGGCGGCGCGGCGATCGTGTAGTCGACCGTTGCCTGAGCGCTCAGACCATCCTTGCTCAGTGCCGTCACCGTGTAGGTGTGGTGGCCGAGCGTCGAGGTGTTCAACGAGCCGGGATTTCCGGAACCGTCCGAGTCCACACAAGACGCGATTCCCGGCCCGTCGGCGCTGTCGGTACATGAGAATGACGTCGGTACGGACGCATCAACCGCATATGTCCCACCACTCGCAGGTGACGAGATCGATGCTGACGGTCCCGCCGGGACGATCAGCGTGAAGTCGGCAGAACTGCTCGAGGATGAGTGCGCGCCGTCGCCGCCGTAAGCGGTCGAGATCTTCGGCTCACCGCTCGCGCTCGGTGTGAAGCTCACGTGGCAGCTTGCGACACCGGTCGTGCTCGTAGGCTGCACGGAGCACTCGCCGCCGCCGGAGAAAACACCCCCGGCCGCGGGCGCGGAGCTGAAGCTGGCGGTGCCCGACGGGGTGCTCGCGACTCCACTGTCGGTATCGGTCACCGTCGCTGTGCATGTGCTCGGGCTGCCGGGCGCGACGGTACTCGGACTGCAGGCGATGGTTGTGGACGTCGATCGTGGGGTGACGGTCCACGTGAACGCGGCGTCAGCGGCATGTCCGTCTGAGTCGGTGACGGTGACGGTGACGTCCGAGGTCGCGGCGCTGGTTACGGCGCCGGAGATCACACCACTCGACGGATCGATCGAGAGGCCTGCCGGCAGCCCACTCGCCGAGTAGCTGAGTGCCGCGTTGTCGGCGTCGGAGGCGGTGATCGGGAGGTTCACGACGGCGCCCGCCAGGTCCGACTGGTCGCCCGGGTTGGTCACGGTGACGACCGCCGGTGAGCCGCCGCCGCAAAGCGCGGCCGGCAGCGAGGCGCCGAGCGGCGTGCCGAGCCCGGACGCCATGTCGTAGCCGATGCCCGCCGGGTACAGACCGCCGTTGGTGGCGGAGATGTCATTCTCACCCGAGGTGATGTCGCTGAAGTCGCTCGCGTAGCCGTTGGCAGCCGCCTTGTACAGAACCGGGTTCGCAAAGCCGATCGCCTTGCCGTCGCAACCACTCGAGGCGTTCGTCAGCGCGGTGAACGCCCCCCACAGCGGTGCGGCGGCGCTGGTGCCGCCGATCCCGCTCCACGCTCCCTTGTAATAGATCAGATAGCCGGTGTACGGATCGGCGTCGGCCGAGACGTCGGGGACCTCACGGCAGTAGTCACCAGACGATGCAGCGCACGGACTGCCGGAGGAATCGGCGTTGATCACGTTCAGCGAGGAGGGCGCGCCTGACTGATAGGACGGCATCGGCCACAGCGTCGAGATCCCGCCACCGCCACCGCAGGCGCCACCGGAGCACTGGTCGTTCCAGACCGTCTGCGTCGTCGGCGGTCCCAGCGCCGAAAGTGACGTGCCTCCGACACCGGTCACATACGGCTGGCTGGCGGGGTCATCGACCGCCAGCGAGTTGCTGCCGGCGCAGTCCTCCGAGCCGCTGTCGCCGGCAGCTGCGAAGATCGACTGACCCTGGGTTGAGGCCTCCTGGAACAGCGTGTTCTCGGCGTCGGCGGCGGCGGAGCCGAGCGCGGACTCGCACTCGCCCCAGGAGGTCGAGATCACGCTCGCCTTGTCCTGGCCGATGATCGCGTTGTAGGTGTCGTAGGGGCCGGTGCCGCTGTTGTTCGGTCCCTGGTAGACGAGGATGCTCGCCGCCGGCGCGAGGCCGATCACGTCCTCGATGTCGAGTGCCGCCTCACCTGAACCGTAGCCGTGGTCCGCGTTGCCGGCACCACCGTCGACCGTCACGTCGGAGACCGACGCATCGGTGCCGTAGCACGACTGGTAAGCGGAGATGTCAGATGTCTTGTCGGGCTCGAGCTCGTAGAGCGCGACTGTCTCGCCGGCCCCGAGATCACCTGCCCCGTAGAGGCTGGTGAAGCCGTACGCGGACGCGAGCTCATCGGCGGTGTAGGCATCGTCGCCGGGAGCGTCGCCCACCGCCTTCGAGCATGGCTGCGGGCCGGACGTCGCGCCGGTGCTCGCCGCAGCGCTCGCGTTCGGAGCCACACGGACGCCACCGGCTGAGGCATGCGCGAGTCCGAGCGGCTGCGCCGGCGTGAGGTCGTTGAGCCCGATCACGCCCTGCACGAGCCCGGCGACCGGCGAGACGAACTGGGGCGCCTGCTGATTGGCGAACGCCTGGCGCCCGTCGGCCAGCGACAACCGCTCGAATGACAGCGAGAACGCATGCCCGATCTCCCCGGCGCTCGAGGACAACGGGATCGAGAGGCCGTTGGCCGACACCGTGCCCGGATGCAGACCCTGCGCTGCCAGCGACGCGTCGACGAGCTGGATCTGTGACGAGGTCGGCCCGAACCGCTGCCGGAACTCCGAGACGGTCAGATAGTGGTGGTAGACGCCGGAGCCAGGTGTCGACACCGCGGACGCATAGCTCGCAAGCGCAGCCGGGTCGCGTGGTGTCAGCGTGACGTCCAGCGGGATCTCGGTCGTGCTCGCAAGCGCACCGATCACCCTCGCGTGTGCCGGGTGTCGCGGTGGCCTGCCGACGCGCACCAGCGTCGGCGCCGGGAACGCCAGCGGGGACGCAGCGGCAGTCGCTGCACCGACCAACAGCACGGCAGCGGCAGGCATCGCGACCAGCGCCGCCGCGCCGAACCTCACTCCGTGTGGCGCGAACATCTCAACTTAAAGGGTACGCGTGCGCCAACTCGTCTCACAAGCAAGCTGGACAAAGGTAGAGTCGACGCCGATGACCGTCGTCGTACTGACCGGGGCAACCAGGGGAATCGGACATGCGGCCGCGATCGAGTTCGCCAGGCGCGGCGTCGAACTCGCGATCGTCGGTCGCGACCGCGAGCGCGTGATCGCGGTGGCCGCCGAGGCCGCCGCCGCCGCCGACGGCAACGAGATCCACCAGCATGTGAGCGACCTGACGCTGATGTCCGACGTCCGGTCGCTGGCCGCCGATCTTCGTGAACGCTTCGACCACATCGACGTGCTCGCCAACAATGCCGGCGCCCTGTTCGCGTCGCGCAAGGTGACCAGCGAGGGTCTCGAGCGAACCTTTGCGCTGAACCATCTAGCGCCGTTCCTGCTGACGGGGTTGCTGCGTGACCGGCTCACCGGCGGTCGCGTCGTCACGACGGCGTCCGACGCCCACACATCGGGGCTGCTGAACCTTGACGATCTGCAATCCGAACACTCCTACTCGGCGATGCGCGTCTACGGGACCTCGAAGCTCTGCAACATCCTGTTCACGCGTGAGCTGGCGAAGCGCGCGCCGGAGCTTCACGCCAATTGCTTTCACCCCGGCACGGTGCGCACCGGCTTCGGCAAGAACGAGGCCGGCATCTGGAAGGTCCTGACCACCGTTGCCGGACCGTTCTTCCGCTCCCCCGAGCGAGGCGCCCGCTCACTGATCTGGCTGGCGCTCTCCGACGACGCGGCGCAGCTCACGGGTGAGTACATCGTCGACGAGAAGGTTGCGACCCCGAGCGCACAGGCGCAGGACGAGCTGCTTGCAGAGCGCCTGTGGGAGCAGAGCGCACGGCTGACGGGTCTCGAAAGCTGAGGCGGCGGGTCAGGCGACGGTCAGCGTGAGCGCCGGCGACCGCGCTTGCCGGCGTACTGCCAGGGCCCCGGCACGAAGTCGAGGATCAGGTTCACCAGCCAGATCACGACGGTTGCTTCGACGAGCGTGTGGAAACCGTCAACGTGGAAGCCGCTGACAATCGCCTCGGTCAGCACGAGCATGAACATCGAGACGAAGAACCATGCGATCCCCAGGGTGATGACCGCGAACGGGAGCGTCAGCAGCCTCAACACCGGTTTCAGCACCGTGTTCAGGACCCCGAACACGGCCGCTGCCTCCAGCAGCGTGACCGCGTTGGTGACATGAACGCCGCTGAGCAGAACCTCCAGGATCGCCAGCACCAGGGCGTTGGTGAGCCACGAGATCCCAAGCCTGACCGGTAGCGACGGCAAATCGCTCTTCGTGTCCGAACCAGCCACGCGAGCAGTCTATGCCAAAGGCGCCCGCCTGCCCGCGCGTTGCCGCCCCCGGTAGGCTCAGCCGATGCGTGAGATCACGGCGGGACTCTGGCGCTGGAGCGCCCCGCATCCCGACTGGCGAGAGAGCGACAGCGGGAGCTGGGCGCAGAACGTCGGTTGTGTCCTATATGTCGCGCCCGCCACCGCCACATTCTTCGATCCGCTGCTGCCATCCGACACCGACTCGTTCTGGCGCCGGGCTGACGAGCTTGTCGGCAGTCGGTCGGTCTCGGTGCTGACGACCCTGCGCTGGCATGCTCGCAGCCGCGAGGCGTTCGTCGCCCGCTACAGCGCCTCCACCTCACGCGCGAAGCGGTCGCTGCCGGCGGGTGTGATCGCGTTCCCGATCCGAGGTGCCGGCGAGACGATCTTCTGGCTGCCGGGCGCACGCACGTTGATCCCCGGCGACAGGATCATCGGTGACGGCGACGGTGGGCTGCGCCTGTGCCCCCAATCGTGGTTCACCTACCTGCCGTCAAAGATCACCGTCGCGGAGCTTGGTAACCGGCTCTCGCCGCTGCTGGAACTGCCCGTCGAGCGGGTGCTGGTCTCACACGGCGAGCCCGTGCTGCAGGGCGCCCGCAAGGCGCTTGACAGCGCGGTTCGGTGCACGTAGCGTCGGCGACGATCGGGATGCAGCCAGGCAAGCACCGCTCCGTGAGTCACATCGCCCAGGCATACCCGGACAGGGTCGAGGTGCGTGGCCGCGACCTCTGCACTGAGCTGATGGGCAAGCTCAGCTTCACCGAGTACTTCCATCTGCTGCTGACCGGGCGCGAGCCGAGCCCCGAGCAGCGCTACTTCCTCGATCTGCTGCTGATAGCGATCGCCGAGCACGGGATGATGCCGACCAACGTCGCCGCGCGGATGACGCTCGCCGCCGATCCGGGGTCGCTGCAGGGCGCGGTCGCCGCCGGCATCCTCGGCTGCGGCCCGGTGCTGCTCGGGACCGCCGAGGATTGCGCGAAGCTGCTCAGCCGAGGCGTTGAGCTGAGCGTCAGCACCGGCGATCCACCGGCGAGTGTCGCGCTGGCGCTGGCCGAGGAGGTCCGTGCCGCCGGCGACCGCCTCCCCGGGTTCGGTCACCCGGTGCACAGGCCGCTTGACCCGCGCGCGGAGCGGATCCTTGAGCTTGCGAAGGAGCGCGGCGCCGACGGTCCGCATGTGGCGCTCGCGGACTGCCTGCGGCGCGCCGCGGCCGAGGTCTGGGGAAGGCCATTGACGCTGAACGTGTCGATGCCGATCGCCGCGGTGCTGCTCGATCTGGGCTTCGACGCCACGACCGTGAAGGCGATCCCGATCCTCGCGCGCACCGCCGGGCTGCTGGCGCATCTGGCCGAGGAGCAGCAGCAGCCGATCGGCCTGCTGATGGCCGCACACGCCGAAGAGGCGATTATTTATGAGCGCCCCCACAAGGGGGGCGCGTGATTTTTGCGCCAGAAGTCGAAGAGCGTGGCTGTGAGGAGCAGTTTGAACGCGATGACTCGAGCTACCGTGAGCAGCTGTTCTACGTGCTGGAGCACTCGCCGTTCTATCGCGCGAAGCTGGCCGGGGCAGGGATCACGTCGACCTACGATGCCGGCGGTCTCGAGCGGATCGCGCAACTGCCGCTGACCGAGAAGCAGGAGCTGAAGCTCACGACCACCGCCGAGAACCCGATCGGCGCGCACCTGTGCGCGGCCGACTCGGAGATCGTCCGGATCTACTCGACCAGCGGAACGACCGGTGCCCCGAGCTTCATCCCGCTGACAGCCTCCGATCTCGAGAACTGGGTGGCCGGCTCGGCACGCAGCTACGCGGCGTCTGGCGTGAAGCCCGGTGACCGTCTGGTCTCCACCTACACCGCGGGCCCATTCGTGGCGGGCGCCGCACTCGCCGCGTTTGACCGCATCGGCGTCTGCCACATCCCGGTCGGCACCGGCAACACCGATCGCCTGCTGGTCGCGATCGAACGGCTGGCGCCACAGGCGGCGGTGCTGACACCCTCCTATGCTGCCCACGTCGCCGAGGTCGCCGCCGAGCGCGGGTTCGACCTGCCGGGGTCAAGCGTCTCACGGGTCCTCGTCGCCGGTGAGCCCGGCGGCGGCGAGCCGGCGTTCCGGGCGCAGCTCGAGCGTGGCTGGGGAGCGAGGGTGACCGAGGCGATGGGGATCGGTGACATCGGACCCTCGCTTTGGGGGGAATGCGAGGCCCAGGATGGCATGCACCTTTGCGCCCGCGACTTCGTGTACGCCGAACTGATCGATCCTGTCAGCGGCGCGGCGATCGAGCTCTGCGACGGGGCTGCCGGCGAGCTGGTGCTGACACACCTGCGCCACCGCGCCGCACCGCTGCTCCGATTCCGCACCCGTGACCACGTCAGGGTGGCATCGGGGACCTGCTCGTGCGGACGAACAAGTCCGCGGATCCGCTGCATCGGCCGCACCGACGACATGCTGATCGTCCGCGGGGTCAACGTCTTCCCGTCGGCGGTGCGCGAGGTTGTCGGCGGCTTTCTGCCCGAGGTCAGCGGCCACATCCGCGTGCGGCCACGCCAACCCGGCGTCCGTCAGGACCCGCCGCTGCCGGTGACCGTGGAGCTGGCGCGTGACGGTGAGCCGGTGGCCACGCTCGCGCAGGCGATCTCGGAGCGGTTGCGCGCAACCCTGGTCGTGCAGGCGGATGTCGAACTGGTTCCCTGGGGAAGCCTGCAACGCAGTGAGTACAAGTCAAGTCTGATCGAGCACTAACCGGAGGTCGTGTCAATGCGAAAGCTGCAGAGCCAAGGTGTTCACCACATCACGCTGGTCGGCGCCGACCGGCAAACGTCGATCGACTTCTGGGAGGGTGTGCTCGGGATGCCGATGGTCTTCGAGCAGCCGAACCTCGACCGAGCGAGCGAGAACCACATCTACTTCGACCCGGGTGACGGCCGGCTGATCACGATCTTCACCAATGAGGAGCGAACGGCGGATCCGGCGCGCACCTCCACCGACCAGGGCGCGGTTCACCACATCGCGTTCTCGGTCTCGCAGGCGACCTTCAACCAGACGGTCGAGCGGCTCGACGAGCGCGGCATCAGCCACAGCGGGGTCCGCGATCGCGGCTTCATGGACTCGATCTACTTCGAGGATCCACTCGGGTTGCTGATCGAGCTCGCGTCTTACAGGTTCGAGCCTCCGGCCGGGTTCACACACGCCGATGTGCTCCTGGAATCGCACAAGCTGCGTGTCGAGCGCGGGGATTATGCGATCGCCCAGGTCCACCTGGCCGACGCGATCGAGCGCCTGACCGAGCGCTCACGTGAGTCACTGTCAGATGACCGTTCGCCACGGGACCCGTACCACCGGGGCGCGGACGTCGCACAGCACATCCAGTAGGAGAGGGAGAGAAAGATGGCCACCAACACACTGAGCATCCTCAAGCCGAGCGTCAACAACCTGACAGCGCGGATCTTCGTCCGCGCCGCCGGGCTCGAATACGAGGAGGTCGACGTCTGGGGGAAGAAGAGCACGCCGGAGTTCCTCGCGAAGGACCCGGCCGACCTGACACCGTTGCTGGAGGAATCGAGCCTGCCGCAGGGGTCGCTATGGGAGAGCTGCGCGATCATGCAGTACCTCTGCAACAAGCACGGCCTCGAGCAGTTCTACCCGACCAACCCCGAGCAGCGAGCGATGGTCGACAGCGCGATGTTCTACCTGATCGGGACGCTGTATCCGTTGGTCGCACGAGCCACATACCCCGTGCTCCACTTCCCGCAGTACGCCGGCGAGGTCGGCTCCTCCGAGGCCGATGATGCTCTGAAGGCCCGCGCCCGGGACGACGCCGAAGCGGCGCTCGCGGGGCCACTCGACGCCTACCAGAAGTTCTTTCTCGCGGACGGGCAGTTCATCGGCGGCGACAAGCCATCGATCGCCGACATCCGCCTGGCGGCGACGCTTGAGTTCCTCAACGCGATCGACTACGACTTCCCGGCCTGGGCGCTCGATTACATGGGTGCGGTCGAGTCGGCGCTCGGCTCCGCCTACACGGAGCCGGCGAGCGACGTGCGCGGTTACATCGCGTCCGTCAAGTAGCCGGGCGGTCCGGGGCGGCCGCTCAGCCCTTGACGATCGTGAACTTCAGCGGCTTTGACGTGACGGTGCCGTTGTTGGTCGCCGAGACCGTGACTGAGTAGGCCCCTGGCTTGAGCGTTTTATGGCTGCTCAGGCGCCCGTCAAATGAGATCACGTGCGCACCCGCAGTGACGGTCGCGAAGCTGAGCGTGCCGGCGATCACGGTTCTCCGGCATGGCGCCTTGCGCCGGTTGGAGCGCGACTCGAGAAATACACTTGCGACGGACCTTGCGTCCGGTCACGATCTGGCTGAATCTCAGGACGACGCCCGCCGGTTCGTTGAGCGTGAAACTGAACGTCGTCCCAACCTTCGCGCGCTTCGGCTTCGCCTTGGACAGTGTCGCCTGTTTGGAGCCCTCGCGCCAACGGCTGTTCGACTCACCGAGACCGCTCAGAGTCGGCGCCGGCTGGAGCTCGAACGCACCGATGTCGCATCCACTGCTCGGCCTCGGCAATCCGCGCTGATCGACGCCATTCGCCGCCGCGCAGGTGCCACCGGCGCCGAGCGCGGCGCTGCCTGGATCAAGCGCCATCGTCTCGGTCGGGCCACCGTTCGATGCGAGCGCACCGAGTAGCGGATTCGCCCCAACCAGATCGCCGTGAGCGGAGCCCAACCCGCACTGCGATGGTGTCGTCGACTCCAGGTTCTCACCAGCGTCGGTGACGCTCGGCGCATAGCAGTTGCCGGTAGAGGCGTCCCCAGCCGCCCCACCAGAGACGATCGTCGAGGCGATGATCAAGCCCGTGCCGTTGTTCAGGTACACGTTGCCGCCGCTCGTAGTCGCGCTGTTAGCGTCGAGCGTGTCGTCGTCGAGGGTCACCGGCACCTTGGAGGAGCCGTTCTGGTCGTTCCAGACGCCGCCACCGCGCCCTTCCCCGGCGCCGCCGGTTCCGACCCCGGCTCCGCCGGCTGCGATGTTGGCCGTGATCGTGCTGTTGACGATCGTCGCCGTGCCGGGCTGTTGCAGCGCGAAGCAGACGCCACCCCCTTCGCTGCCGCCACCGGGTCCGTTGGGAAGCGCACCGGCCGAGGAGCCGGCCACGTTTCCGGAGAGCGTGTCGGCGGTCAAAGACACCGAGCCCTTGCCGTTGTCGAAGACAGCCGCGCCGCAGGTTCCGTTGCCGCCACCGTTCGGTGCCCCGGCGGCGCCGGCCTGCCCTCTGTTGTCGGAGAAGCTGCTGGCGCTGATCATCAGCGGACCGTCGCTGCTCTCGGCCACGGCGGCGCCGAGCACGCCACCGCCGACGCCGCCGATGTCACCCGCGGTGCCGGCGGCGGCGGCACCGCCGGTGGCGACGTTGCCCGACACCGTGCTGGCGGTCACGGTCAACCCATCAGCGTTGTCGGTAATCGCTGCGGTCGCGAAGGCGCCGTTGCCACCGGCGCCAGGACTCGCCGGGCCGCCGCTGCCGCCGTTCGCGATGTTGTCTGCGAGCGTCGAGCTCTCCACGACGGCCGGCGGCGAGGAATCGATCAGCCACACGCCTCCGACCGCGTACCCACCCTGGCCGCCGGCGACATCGGTGCCGGGACCGCCGGAACCGCCTACCGCGGTGTTGGCGCTGATCGACGACGAGCTGATCGTCAGTGCGTCCGATTCCTCCAGAAGCCCGCCGACCGCGGTTCCGCCATACCCGCCGAGCGGCGTGCTGCCGGGCGTGCTCCCATCGGTGCTCCCACCGGCTCCGCCGTCTGCCGTGTTGTCTGAGATGGACGAATTGCTCTCGATCGAGGTCTGCCCCGCCGACCCTGAGTCAAGGATGCCGCCGACGGCCTGACCGCCGCTGCCGCCAAGCTCGCCGGTGCCGGCGCCACCCTGGCCGCCGGTTGCGGTGTTGCCGGTGACCGAGGTGTCGATCAGTGTCAGCGCGCCGGCGTTGGCGATTCCAGCCGCCGCGTCCCCGCCGTTCGGCGCCGCACCGCCACCCTCGCCGGCGCCGGCCGCACCGCCGGTCGCGCTGTTGCCGGAGACGACGACGTCGTCGAGAGTCAAGTCAGCGTCGCTGAGGATCCCTGCGCCCAACTCATCAGCTCCGTGGGTTCCCGGGGATGGACTACCGCCTCGCAGCGTCCCGCCCGTGATCGTGACACCTGAGATCTTCACCGACCCCGCCTCGAAGACGAACACCCCGTCCTCGCCGTCGGTCTGCTCGATCTTGGTGCTGCTCGGCCCACCGCCGACGATCGAGAGCCCGGCTTCAGAGACGATCGCGCCCGAACCGATCGGCTGCTGACTGCCGTCACCGAGCGTGTAGGTGCCGTTGCCGAGCTTCACCGTCGAGCCGGGATCGGCCTCGGCGGCGGCCACTGCTGAGCGCAGCGATGGGCAGACGGTACCTGCGCACGGGAGCGTCGAGTCGGCGAAGCCGGACACCGTGTAGGTCGACGCCGCACGCGCGGTGCCGGCGGTCACCAGCAGCCAGACGATCAGCAGCAACACGGCGAACAGAGACGGCTGGCATAAGCGGTAGCGCGTCAGCCGCGCCGTGATCGGTGAGAGCATCGCGCGGATCCTTTCAGACGATTCAGACGACGGGCGATAGAGTCCGCTTCGTGCCAAGGCGCCGCATCGTGATCGACCATGTGGCGGTCGGGGTCAGCGATCTCGCCCGCAGCCGGGACTTTTACCGACATGCGCTGACGCCGCTCGGATTCGCGGAGATCGGGGAGTGGCGAGAAGGCGGATCCGAGGTCGCATTCGGCCTCGAGGAGGCGGACGACTTCGCGATCTCCACCGCCTACCAGACCGGTGCACCGGTGCATGTGGCGTTCGCAGCTGACCGCCGTGAGCAGGTCGACGCGTTCTACGCGGCCGCACTCGCGGCCGGAGGACGCGACAACGGGCCGCCAGGCCGGCGGCCCGAGTACTCCGACGGCTACTACGGCGCGTTCGTGCTCGACCCCGATGGACACAACATCGAGGCCGTTCATCACGGCTGATCGGCGGCGCGATCGCTCCGACGTCGAGCTGCCCCTGCCCGCGAACCGCTTGCCGGGTACGCACCTCGTGGCAGACATACAATGGCCAGACTCGGCCCCCATGGTCTAGCGGTTAGGACGCCTGCCTTTCACGCAGGAGATCGCCGGTTCGATTCCGGCTGGGGGTATAGCCGAATCGCCCATATCTGCGGGCGATTTGGCTCGTCGCGGGGTTGGGCGGGGTGCGGCGCGGGGCTTATGGAAGCATCTTGGAAGCCTGGCGGTCGAATACTGTTGCGTCCGGAGGTGGAGGAGTGGGCGATTGCTCAGGCGGCCGCTGGGCGGCGGCGCCCGAGACGGATTGGTGAGCGCGGCCAACCAGGGCGGCCGAGAACTCGCTCAGCACACCCCATCAGTCATCGCTGACGAGATAATGGGCTGCGCATGCCCTACGACCAGGATCTCGCCAATCGGATCCGCGAGCTGATCGCCAGCGAACCGGACGTGACCGAGAAGAAGATGTTTGGGGGTCTCGCGTTTCTGATCGCGGGCAACATGTCGGTTGCCGCCAGCGGCCAGGGGGGCCTGATGGTGCGTGTGCCGCCCGAGGCCTCAGATTCGCTCGCAGCCAAGGCGCACGCCTCGCGGCTCGTGATGCGCGGGCGCGAGATGGATGGCTGGCTGCGAGTCGCCGACGAGGGGGTGAAGACCAAGCAGGCGCTAGAGCCGTGGGTGAAACTGGGTGTCACCTACGCGCGGTCGCTGCCGCCGAAGAAGGACTAGAGCGGCCCGGCCGCCCAAGGGCTGACATTCGATGGCCTGGCCGCGGCCTCGTGCCGGCTCGTCTGGGGCGATTTTCAGGACGTGCAGGGGCCGCGACATGCTGAAACCTGATGGAACCGATCTGCTGAGATCGGGCAATCAGCGAACATGAATGATCAACCGAGCGCCTTCTGATGACGGCGGGAACTCCAGTAACGAGGGTCGCGCTTCAGGACGACCGGGGGCATGACGCCGATGACGCGGCGATCCTGGTGGCGTCACGCCTTGATTCGGAGCTGTTTGCCGAGATCTACCGGCGGCATGCCCCGGCGTTGAGGCGCTACGTCACGCGCCGGCTCGGGGTCGCTCTAGCGGAGGACATCGTCGCAGACACCTTCCTGCTGGCGTTCCGGCAGCGTGAGAGCTACGACTCGCGGTGGGTGAGCGCTCGACCGTGGCTGTACGGGATCGCTAGCAACCTGATCGGCCGGCACCGCCGCGCCGAAGTACGACAGTACCGAGCGTATGCGCGGACCGGCGTCGACCCGGTCACGGCGCCGTTTGCTGATGCCGCCGACAGCCGCGTAAGCGCGGGCGCGCTGAAGCAGACCCTGGCGCGAGCGCTCGCGCAACCAAGCGGAGCCCGAACCCGTCGGCGAGACGGTGCGCGTCACCCTGCGCGCCGATAGCGTCGACAGCAGCCTAAGCACGTCGCCCGGTAGGGCTCCGCTGCGCCGCCCGCTGTCAAGTCTCGGAACCGCGGTTCAGCGGCGCGCCGCCAAACGCCAGCTCGTTTCCGTCGGGGTCGCGGTAGATCGCCTTGCGGACGCCGTTGGCGTACGTTTCGATCTCGTCAGGCTCCAGTCCCCGCGCGGCGATCGCGGCCAGGTGCGCATCGAGATCGTCAACGAAGATCGTGGCGACAGACGTCCCTGCGCCACCAGCGTGCTCGACTACGTACAGCGACCGATGTTCGGCAAGGGTCCACACCGCCTCCGTGGCGTGGGGGAAGAACGACGGCTCGCCCAGCAACTGCTCGTACCACGGACGGGCCGCATCGAAGTCCCGCACACGCAGACCCGCGAAGAGGTGCAAGGGCATCGCCACGAGTCTAGGCAGCCCCCGGCGCTCGAGCCCGAACGCCGGCGATCGCATCTGCCTCCGCGGCCGGCCGCGAGGCGTCATCGCTTCGGCGACTACGGGGCGTGACCGCCGGGCTCCGGACTTGGCATGGGGCAGGCGCGTCGAAATCGTCCACTCCCGTTCGACGTCAAGGACAGAGACCACGTCGATTCCGGAGGAGTAGTCATGTCCAAGGCGGTTCTGTTTATGTCGATGTCGCTCGACGGATATATCGCCGGCCCGAACGAGACTGTGGCCAACGGCCTCGGCGACGGCGGCGCGCGGCTGCACGAGTGGTTCTTCGTCACGGACGCCGGCGCCGGAGCGGCCGGGGCGAATCGCCAGATCGTCAACGAGTTGATGGCGACGGGCGCGGTCGTCGCCGGCAAAGGGACGGTCGAGCCGGCCGGCTATTGGGACGGCGATCATCACGACGGGGTCCCGATCTTCATCCTCAGCCGCAGCGCGCCGCCGCGACACGTAGCGGAGATGCCGCTCGTGACGTTCGTTGACGACGTAACCGAGGCGATCAAGGCGGCCAAGCGAGCGGCCGGCGAGAAGGACGTGCTCGTGCACGGCGCCGGCGTGGCCCAGCTCGCCCTGGCGACCGGTGTCCTCGATGAGCTCGAGATCACCGTCGTCCCGGTCCTGCTCGGCCGGGGACGCCCGCTGTTCGAGCACCTCGCGGCCGAGCAGATCGAGCTGGAGCGCACGCGGGTAATCACGGGCGAGTCCGGTGTCACCCACCTGCACTACCGCTGCCGCCGCTGACCGCGCCGGGCCGGCCGGGGCGGGGGCGACGGCGACGTTCCATTCGACAAGCGGCTGGCCAAGCCTTGCAATTGGTTTGGCGCCGGTCGGCTGTTCGATCCGAGGACACGTGTCGTCGTCTACCGTGAGGAAAATGGGCGAGCACGAACACGGCGAGGAGCGCTTCGGCACGGCGGCGCAAGCCGCGGAGTGGGACGCGAGGTACCGCGAGCGCGACCGCGCGATGTGGAGCGGGCGACCGAACGGTCGGCTCGTCGCCGAGGTAGCCGCCGTTATCCCGGGCGGAGCGCTCGATGTGGGTTGCGGCGAGGGCGCCGACGCGATCTGGCTCGCTCATCGCGGCTGGACTGTTACTGCGATCGACGTTTCCGAGGTCGCTATAGGCCGGGCGCGGGAGGCTTCTCAGCGGGCGCACGCCTCCGTCGACTGGATCTGCGGGGATGCCCTCCAGACACCGTTGCCGGCGAGTTCGTTCGAGCTTGTGTCGATGCAGTACCCGGCGCTGCCGAAAGCGGCAGGTGAGACGAGCGTGCGGAGGCTGCTCAAGACGGTACGCCGAGGTGGGATGTTGCTCGCTGTCTACCACGATCTCAATGACGAGCACCGAGAGCACATGAAGGCTCGGGGCGTCGACGCAGCTGACTACGTCGGTGTCGACGACCTCGGTCGGCTGCTCGGCGATGACTTCACGGTCGAGCTACACGCGGTAGAGCCGCGGATCGACCCGCCGCCAGGCACGCCGCACATCGCCGACATCGTCCTACGCGCCCGGCGCCGCTGACCGCCGGCGGCCAGCGTGGCCTGGCGTGTGGTGCTCGTGGCTATCGCCCGCACACGCGGCCACGGACTCAGACAGCAGCCTGAGTGGTTACGCCGGTGTTACCTGTCGCCAGCTACAACGTGACGATGGCCAGGAGACTGTTGATCTCACTTGGGGCGATCACTTGTGCGGCGGTGATCGCTGCGTGTGGGTCGTCGGCCTCGTCCAGCACGAGTACCGCGAGCGCGTACGCGCAGGGAGTCAAGTACTCCGATTGCATGCGCTCGCATGGGGTGCCGAACTATCCCGATCCGGGCGCGGGCGGGGGCGCTGCCGAGCCAACCGCCGCGATCGATGAGCAGGCCCCCGCGTATAAGTCCGCGCAGACGGTATGCGCCCATCTGCATCCTGGTAGCACCATCACGCCATCGACCTCCGGAGCGCAGCGAGGCGGCATGATCGTCTACGCGCGCTGCATTCGCGAGCACGGGGTGCCGAACTTCCCGGACCCGAGGTTCGGTTCTGGCGACACGGTCGAGGTCGGCGTCGTGCCGGGAGAAGCCAGCTCCCCGGCGTTCAGGCAAGCCGTGAAGGCATGCCGGCACGTCGGAATCCCGCTTCCAGGAGTCGGTTGACCTCGGCGGCCGAGGCGCGCGGGGCGGTCTTAAGGACGTGAGCGCGGATCGGGACGGTGTCTGACCACGACTGACGAAGGGGCGGTCGATACGCTCGTTACGTAGCGTCCGTTTGGCTGCTGTTCCACTGGCTGCGAGCAGCCACGACGGCGGCTGTTGTTAGTCGCTCGTTCCGACAGCGGGGCCGCCAGCCGGTGCGAGACGCAGGTCCCGCGCCTCATGTTGTTCGGCCGGGAGGGCTACGGCGGCGGGCCTGTGGGAAGCTGCAGTCCGCAGGCCTTGGCTGCGTGCCGGAACGCCGGCGATTGGAATTCGGTCGGGCCGGGGGCGGGGAAGTACTCCCCCGGGCCCAGCGTCAGGGTCGCCACCAGCGATACCGTCCTGAGCGGGTCCGGGAACTGCGAGACCCCGTGCTTGCGCATGCATCGCGCGAACGTGAGCGCGGCGCGCAATTCGGCGGCCGATGGCTCGGGGGGGCCGTGCAAGTGCAGGCCGACGGGCTGCAGCTTCGCACAGGCTTTCTTGGCCGCTTGGAACGCCGGCAAAGCCGGGTTGGGGAGTGCGCCGTTCGAGCCCGGATCTGGGAAGTTCGGCGTACCGTTCGCCCGCATGCAGTCGGCGTACTTCAGCGCTTGCGTGCCTGCAGATACAGAGCTGCTTGGCTTGGAAGAGGAGCCACACGCGGCGAGTGCGGTGGCGCACACGGCGAGCGCTGCGATCAGTTGTGCGGGCGCCATCACGCGCTGACCGTACGCGGCGCCGCATAACGCCACCGTAACGCCTCATCACCCGCTGCCGCCCGCCGCCCCACGAGCATGCGGCCAGCCCGATGGCCCAGCACTTCGAGACTGTCGAAAAGGGCCGGCTCGATCACCTGTCCGACGCTCGGCAGCCAGGTGATCGTCCCGGCTGTAGCGGTTGTGACGGTCTGGGGTTGGCGTAGCCGGCGGCCGGGCTGGGAGAGCTTCCCCCGCATGCCGCCACCAGCACCCCACTCGTGAGCGCTGTGAGAGTCAGCAGGCGCGCCCGTCGCGAGCGGATCAGCCGCTTTGGATGGCTGCCGTCTGGCATTTCGTCTCCTTCCTGTGGATGGACGCTGGCTGTCATCTGGTCTCCTTCAGTTGTGTGCTTCGGGAGCTTTGCGTGCTCCCGGATCGGTTCTACGCGGTCGGCTGTTTCGGCGGTGTTTCGCTCTGCGACGCCGGGCGGGGTTTGCTTGCCGCGGCCGCCGTCGGCGCGGCGGGCGGGGGCTGCCTGGCGTGTTGGCTGCCTCTACATCTGGGCTTCTGGCGGCTTGACAACGGTCGCGTGCGGTGGCTGACCGTGGACCTGCCCGAGCGATGGAGCTTCGCCGCCGGCTACTGCCGGATGGGCCGCGGCAGTCGAGCCATAACGGATCGGCGCTCGATTTCGGATGGGTTGAAGGGCTCAGTCCGGCTGACCCGATCCTCGTCACAGCGCAAGGCCTGTTTCCGTCTTCCGGCGCGATCAGGTCCACGGGCTGATCGCGGGAATCGCACAACGGTTGCCCGGCTCTGTGCTGGTTTTCGATGTCGTGCCCGAGGTGATGCTTGACACGGTCCGACGAGCCTCGGGCCGGGCGCGTGATCTTGCTGTTGAGTTGTGGACGTGGCTGTTTCAACTCCGGCGAACGCGCCGCCATCAGCGCGATCCCCGGTGTGGCGGAGCTTTGCGACCTCGCCCCGCCGCTAAAACGCGACCTTGCGTCGTTGGGGATCGCTGCCATTGGGCGACTGCCGCTGCGCCTGCGCTACTCGCTGCCCGTGATCCAGGTGCTGCTGGCGAAGTTCCGCGCAGTCTCCGCGGACTGAATTGGCGTCCGCCGGCGAGACCTAGGGTTTCCGCGCGCAATGCACATCCGGGGTCGCGGCGGCGAAAAGACGTGCGATGCCGGCAAAGCAATGCCGGACCGCGGCAAACTCGACGTGAGCGGCGCCACACAAATTGCGCGAAGCGGGTCGGCCGTTGCATCGGGTGCGGTGAAGGCATCAGCGGCCATGCGTCTCCGGCCTCGCTGCTTTGTTACGGCGCTGATACAAGCGAGCTCCAGAGCACATCACCCCGACCCGGAAACCCGCAAAGAGCGAATCTCCCTCGGCAGAAAACCTCCTCGGTCGCGGACGGAGCCATTTGTCAACCGGGCGACGGGCCCGCTGCTCGCCCACACCATCCACGTGCATACGCCGGTTGCGCCGGCCCCGATGGTGTAACTAACAGGCGCCAGCCTTCAGGCCCAGCCGATGGGCAACCTCGGTCGCAGCTCTGCATGCATCCTGGTCGTAATGGAAGTGTCCGTCCTCCTCCGCGGCAAGGTTGCTCTTGTTCAGCAGCAGTCGCTTGGCTGAGTTCGTGAAGCCGCAGACGAGGTCGTGCGCAGCGCACCAGGAGAAGGTCGGTACCTCAATCGGTGGTGGCGCCGGCCCGTTGTGAAGCTGCTCCCAGTCGTAGCGCCTGACGCCCATGGCACCGCCGCTGAAATCGCCCTCGGCGGTCACGTCGGCTTCGTGCGGCAAGAAGTACGGGTCCCCGTATAGCACGACCGCCGCGACGTGCGCGAGCACATTTGGCGAAAGCATCGCCATCACCCGGCGCATCACCTCCGCGCCCTGCGAGTAGCCGCTCAGCACGAGCGACCAGCACTTTCCGGTGGCGTCCTCTTGGGAGGCGATCTGCTCCAGCGCCTTGACGCCATCGCTCACGCCCTCCTCGACGCTCGCCTTGTAGTGCGTCGTCAGCCACAAGTGCTCGGCGACGTCGAGCCGCATCCCCTCCTTGATGTCCTCGGCCGGATACGGGTCACCGTGGGCGTAGAGGTCGACATCGTCGGACTGAGTGGCCCACTTGTCCAGTATTCCGTAGAGCGCCAGCGCCGGCTTGCCCAGCGCGTTGGGATCGGCGCCGGAACGCACCTCGGACGAGCCGCGGGCCGAATAGAACACAACGTTCTTCGTAGGCCCAGCGGCGGCCCTGGCCATAGGCTCACCTTCGGATCCAGCCAGGGCCGTGTCGGTCCCGATCGAGCAGGTCGTGGTGGTGGTGACAGTGAGCGTGTCGCTGATATCAGCGGTGAAGGTCGAGCCATCAACCGTCTGATCGTCGGAGTATGGACCATAGCTGGCGCTGAACGACGGCTGCTGCTTCTCGTTGAACGACGCGGTCTCGATGCCGTGTGCTAGCAGCCACTCGGTCGCGTTGTTGCTGCCTTTTGCTCCCGGTGTCGTATAGATGTGGAAGTTCGCGCAGTCGCCGCTGCCGTTCGTCTGAATGAAGTCAGACGGCGTCGCGGTCTGCGCCGGGACGTCAGCGCTGGCATTCACCGCGCCGGTGTCCGGGGGAACCTCGCGAACGGTGGCATCCATCAGTCCGTTGTTGACGTAATACGCGCTAGGTAGCGCCGACAGCTGTGCGGTGCAATTGTCCTGCAGCGTTGGGGCCGCGGGCGAGTTGTCGGTCTCCGTCATCGTCCCGTTGACCTGGAGCGTGGTCGGCTGGGTCGGCTGGCCCTGGTAGTTGAACGCACCGGTCGCCGTCCACGAGAGATTGATCGCCTGAGTCATCACGCCACCCTCGTAGGGCTCTTCGTAGCTCGAACTGAACGTCCCAGACCAGTTGACCGTCGCAGCGGTCGTGTCGGTAGAGGACGAATTCGCAGAGCCGGTGCTCGCCGACGCCAGCCCAAGGATCCAGAGGAACACCACGCCCATCGCGATCACTGAGCATGCTCTCCCTCCCAGGCGTGCCAGGCGCGATCCTCGCCGTCGATATCTCACACCGCTGCCCTCCGATCCGCGCCAGTTCGAGCCAGCACTCGAACTCGACGACGAGCCTACATCCTCGAATTGAGAACTGTCAACGGCGGACGCGGATGTGGCTGGACCGTCGTTTAGCGCTGTTCTTGAACGCTGATCGGTCGATCCAGAACTCTTGACAATTGCTCTCGCCGCTGGGTAGGGTGATCGTGCGATGTTGTCGTTCCTGTCTTCACGCCGTGTTGCGTGGCGGAGCGCAGGGCGTGCCTCCGTGTTGCTGCTGGCAGTATGCGTTTCGGTTGCGCTCGTGGTAGCCGCCCCGTTCGCGGCGGCCGCTGCGACGGGGACCCCGGCCCACGGGACGCTCACCGCGTCTGGCGCATTGCACGGCACTTGGCACCAATCCAGCGTCAACGGCCAGTGCGCGATCTACAAGGGAGCCGCCGCCGGCCGCGGGTTCGTCCTCAATGACTCGCTCTCCTACGGCGTGACGACGAGCAACGCGACAGGCAAACCGATCGGTACCTTCCCAACGCTGACCGTCGCGCAATACACGCACTCGGGCTCGAGCGACAACGTCAACCTGAAGACGACCAAGAACTTCACGGTCGACTTCACCGGGGGTCCGAACAATTCGACCTGGACCTCCGGATGGAGCTCGCTCACCGGCAGACCGCCAAACCACCACTTCGGGTCGGGAACCCTTTCGATGTCCACGAACGGCAAGACCGGCACCGTTAGCAGCACGATGGTCTACGACGGCACCCACGTTCACATCAAGGCGAGCTGGAACTGCACCTAGCGGCTCACAACGGCCTTGCCGTTACAGCCTGCCGCGAATCGTGCTCGCTCATACGATCATCGCGATCTTCGGATAACGGCTGCACGCGCAAGGTCGGATTCCGTGAACCCGGCGCCGACCCCGACCTCCCACTCGCCCAAACCCGCGCGAGCGCAAAGGCAGGTCCAGCGTCGCTGACAGCGCGAGTCTCGCTCCTCGCCGAGAACGGCCCATGGCAGGGCTCACCCGCCATATCTTCTGCGATTGCTTTCGTCGTTTCGGCGGCCCGGAGCTTCACAAGCGTTTCGGCGACTTAAGACTAGTTGCCCGGATCCCCAATCGCTGAGGTTGACGGCAGGGCGTACGTAGGCAATTGCGCGGCTGTGCACCCGGCTGTGCGCGCCCCGATTCCCGACGGAGGTGGCCTTTGGCCAGCGAGCATTGGCTCTCTGAGCAAACATGGTTGACTGATCGCCGATCGTCTGTGCTCGATATCGCGGTTACAAGGCTGGGCGAGGTTGACCGCGTCGAGTGGGAGGAATTGTTCCGCGCCTACATGGCGTTCTATGAGACCACGCTGACGCCGGATGCGTATGACCGGGCTTGGGCGGCGTTTCGACAGGACACGGTCATGCACGCTGGCGGCCCCGAGCGTGCAATCGCTGCGCGCACGAGGCCGCCTGCCGGCTGTCAGGCGTGTGTCGCCTCGATGTTGATCTGCCAGTTGATGGCGTATTTGTCGGTGAGTGTTCCGAATGTGTCGCCCCAGAACTGCTTTTCCAGCGGCGAGTCCGCGGTCCCGTCGGCGCTGAGCTGGTCGTAGATCTGCCTCAGCCGTGGCTCGTCTGAGCCGATGATCGATAGCGCGACCCGATTCTGGGTCGCGTTGGTGCAGTCACCTCGATCGCTGGCGCGGAGGTGCAACTCCGGGCTTGCGAGCAGCGCGTTGATGACCTGGCTCTTCTCCGCGTCGGTGGCGCCTGGGTCAACGTCCCCCCGCCTGGTGATCGTCAGTTCGCCGCCGAAGACGTCCTTGTAGAACTCGATCGCTTCTCCGGTCGTGCCGGGGAAGAACAGATATGCCTCGATCCTCACTGCCCATCTCCTTCGGTTGGTTGTCTTGAGCCCTTGGCGGCGGCCCGCGGAAACCGCTATACAAGAACTGGACCGTACGGTACCATAGACGGAACTGGTCGGTCTAGTTTAGATTTGGAGCAAGCGAGCTATGCACGCGATAGAAGAGAGCCGTTCGGCTCGGAAGCACCGGCAGATCGTCGAAGCGGCAACGATCGCGTTTCTCCAGAACGGCTACGACGGCACGAGCATGGACGAGATCGCCGCGCTCGCAGCAGTCTCCAAGCAGACCGTCTACAAGCACTTCGCTGACAAGGACACGCTGTTTGCCGAGATCGTGCTCGCGACCACCGACGACGTGAACCAAATCGTGAGCCTCGTCACGGACACACTCACCGACACAGATGACCTCGAACGGGACCTCGGAACGCTCGCCCAAACGTTTCTGACGGCGCTGATGGCGCCACGAGTACTCAAGCTCCGACGAATGATCATCGCGAGCGCCGACAGGTTCCCCGAGCTGGGCACAGCCTGGTATGAGCAAGGGTTCCAACGCGCCCTGACCGCGATGGCCACCGCCTTCCAGCGCCTCGCGGACCGCGGCCTCCTGAGCCTCACAGACCCAGCGATGGCCGCCAACCAGTTCGTCGGCATGCTCCTCTGGATCCCCGTCAACAAGGCGATGTTCACAGGGAACGACAACGCCGTCAGCACCGCCGACCTCAAACGCTACGCCGAAAACGCGACACGCACATTCCTCGCCGCGCACACCACATCAACGACAGCCGACCGCCGAGCGTAATCCAGCTCGCGGCTCACGCGACCGATTCACGAAGGGAACAGCGCTCCGCCTCGACCGCAGCCTCTCGCATGGATCGCAATCGAAGCCACAGTGCCGTCAGTCGCTCGAAGTGGCCCATGCGATGTCCACGACGAGGGAGAGTCCGTCTTCGACGCTCCTGAGTTCGTCGTGATTCAGGTGCCCGACATGTTCGCCGAGGTTGCGTGCATCGACAGCGCCGACCATCTCGCAAAGAACCTGGTCCGGCGTCCGGCGTCCGTCGAGGGTCGATCTCCGGGTGAAAATTGCGGCTGGGGTTGTTGCGGACCTCGGCGGCGAGTCCGCTGCGTCCCCGGTCCCGCTCGGCCGTTTCGGCGATCGCTTGTCGAGCAGCTTCCGCACGGGTGATTCCACGTCTGCGCGCTATGTCGTCCAGCGCGCTCAGTCCTTCGGAGCCGAGACGTAGAGAGAGAGGAGCAGCTGTCCTCACTGGCTCATGTAGCGCGAAATGCACTACGCAGACCGAGCTGCGCTATCTCGAAGACCTCCAGCCCGGCTCGACCTGACCCTTTCGAACTGACTGCCTCCAGCTAGGGTCCGGACGCTCGCCTCAATTAGAAGTCCACGAATGCGGGTTCGGGTCAGCGCAGCTCAGCGGCCGACCGAACGAACAGGCAGAAGGGCAAACTCACCGTGAGGTGAGGAAGCAAGCCGGGATCTTCCGCAGACAGCACAACAACTCGGCGCTTACCCACACGCTGCGTTTTCGGACGCGGCGGAACATGGAGGTTCGTATGGCTACTCCCCGATACCCGTGCTTACGCACGCGACTCGGTCGCCTGGCCGCACTCACGGTGGTGATGACCATCGTCATCCCGAGCGCTGCCTTCGCGTCATCCTGTCCCGTGCAAGCAACGACGACCCCATTCGCGCAATGGGGGGATGTCGGTAATTATTCCCTCGTGCCAGGGGGCAACTTCGAGTCCCCGCTGGGAATCAGCGGTTGGATCGTCAACCGAGCCGAGCGCACCCTCGGCAACGAGCCGTTCTACGTCGGCGGCAGCAGCGACTCGCATTCGCTGACGATCGACAGCGGTGGGATCGCTGTGTCACCTACGTTCTGCATCGATGACACGATGCGTGACTTCCGATTCTTCGCCCACGCCTACGGTGCGGACGGGGATCTGCAGGTGCGCCTTGTGATGCAGACCGCGACCGGGCCGATCTCGACCCCGCTCCGTCAAGTCTTCGATCTGCCCGCCAGTTCGATGCCCAACTGGGCGCCAACCGGCGAGTTCAACGTGGCCGACGGCGTGACCCTGGCAACCGGGCAATCGGCGCTCGGGCGGCTTGTGTTCGATGTCGAGGGCCGCAGCAGCTGGCAGATCGACGACATCTACATCGACCCGTACCGGACCGGCTGAGACACCGTCCTCGGCGATGAAAGGAGCCCAGAATGCACCGCGCTGGCGACATTACCACCCAGACGGACACGGTCGTCGATCGGCTGCTCGACGCGAGCTGGGACTCGCGTGATCGCCGGGGCTCGCGGCGAGAGCTGACCGTCGAGGCCGCCGCCGCCATCCTGTTCATCGGGGTGGCGGGGGCGCTGTTCGTCCTAAGCGGCGCCGAGAGCGCGGTGCAGCCGGGGCCTGCGTGCCTGCTGATCGGCGCGTACGCGATCGTGGCGAGGGTCGAGTTTCCCGTCGGCGCTGGACATGTCATTCCGACGCAGCTCGTGCTCGTGCCGATGCTCGTATTCATGCCGCCGGGCGCGGTGCCAGTTGCGGTCGCGGCCGGTCTCGTTCTCTCGGGACTGCCCGAATGGGCGCTGGGGAGCGTTCCCGGCCGGCGGGTCCTCAGCGCCGTTCCCGACGCCTGGCACGCTGTCGGCCCCGCCGCCGTTCTTCTGGCGGCCGGGTCGCCGAACATCGGCTACGGCCAGATCCCCCTGATGGTCGCTGCCCTTGCCGCCGGCGGCCTCGTGGATCTCGCGAGCTCACTGACGCGGTTGCGCTTGACCGGGATCATGCCCGATGGGACGGTTCAGCTGCGTGTCATCTTGTCGGTCTGGGGTGTCGACGCCTGCCTGGCGCCAGTCGCTTTCCTGGCCGCCGTCAGCTTCCGACACGTTCCGAGCACGATGGTCGTAGTGCTGCCCCTGGCGCTCCTCCTGTGGATGCTGGCACGAGATCGCAGCAAGCGCATCGCCCAGGCCCATGCCCGCCTCAAGCTGGTCGAGCACGAGCGGGCACGTCTACGAGAGGCCGTCGCCCGCCTCAAGCTGGTGGAGCACGAGCGGGCACGTCTACGAGAGGCCGTCGCCCGCCTCGGAGAGGCGTTCGCCGCCAAGCTCGGGTTGGAGACCCTCCTATGCACCCTCCTTCGTGCGTCACTGGACGCGATCGACGCGTCCTCCGGACGGCTGGCGCTGACCGGCCTCGTGGGCTGGAACGACCTGCGCATCGGCGACCCCGAAGGCGTCCGGGTCCTGGAGCAGAGCCCCGGCATGACCGCGGCACCGGGCCGCGGCGCGACGATCGACAACGATGACTTCTGGACGATCAGCGTCCCGATGCAGATCCCGGGCCCGAACACGGTCGCGGGCGTCCTCAGCTTCGTCCGTCGCACCCGCCCGTTCGAAGCCGAGGATCTCGCCACGGTCTCCGCGCTTGTCGCCAACGCACAGTTTGCCGCGGGCGAGCTCCTCAGCCATGACGAACTCCGCAAGCAGATCTTCACCGACGCCCTGACCGGACTCGGTAACCGTCGAGGACTGACGACCGACCTGAGTCGTACGTTCGAGCGAGCTGCCGAGGGTCATCGCGCGATGCTCCTCCTGTTCGATCTCGACGGCTTTGAGAACTACAACAACACCTTCGGCCACCTCGCCGGGGACGCGCTCCTCGCGCGGATGGGTACGAAGCTCAAGGATGCCGTCGCGCCTTCCGGTGCGGCGTACCGGCTCGGCAGCGATGAATTCTGCGCGCGGATCGACCTCGACGGACGCGCTGTCGATGAGCTCATCGCCGGGCCCTCGGACGCCATGTGCGAGACCGGCCCACAGTTCTCGGTGCGCGGGTCGCTCGGCGTGATTCTGCTTCCTGACGAAGCCGACACCCCCGACCGGGCGATCGAACTGGCCGACGAGCGGCTGTACGCGAACAAGCGCGGCCGTGGCAGTGCGACGCGAACCCAGGTCAAGGACGTATTGCTGCAGACCGTGTAGGCGATGGAGCCTGGCCTCGCAGCTGCATTGCGTAGGCAAGGTCGGCGGGGCTAGGATGGCTATGGCGTTATCGAGAACTGGACGGTTGAGATGCTGGTCGGTGGCGAATGACCGAGCGGGCGGGCGAGTTCGAGCCGATCGCGTCCTACGGGCTGCTCTCGGACTGCAGCTCGGCGGCTCTCGTCAGCCGCTCGGGGTCGATCGACTGGCTGTGCCTACCGCGGTTTGATTCTCCTGCTGTCTTCGCTCGGGTGCTGGATCCGAGGGCGGGTCACTGGTCAATCAGGCCGGCAGACGCGTTCGAGGTCGAGCGCCGCTATTTGCCCGGCACACTGGTGCTCGAGACGACCTTCCGGACATCGACGGCCACGGCGCGGCTGACCGACGCGCTGGCGTTCCGCGAAGGCCAGCGAGGTCACGACCTGGGGCTGAACGCTCCTCACGAGCTGCTCCGTTCAGTCGAGGTGCTCAGTGGAGAGGCGACGTTCTTGATGGAGCTCGCGCCCCGGCCGGAGTACGGATTGGTTCGACCGCTGATGCGAGTGGTCGATGGCGGCGCGCAGACGTTCGGCGGGCCGAACCAGGTTGCGCTGAGCAGTGCGGTTGCGCTGACGGCTGACGACGCGATCGCCAGCGCGAGATTCACGCTCACCGCCGGCGAGCAGGCGGGCTTCTGCCTGGTCTGGGCGCCGCCGGAGAAACGGCTACCGCGGAGCAGTGGGCAGGACGAGGTCGCGGCGCGGGTCGCCGACACGGTCGTGGCATGGCGCTCCTGGGAGGCCAAGCATGACATCTACGAGGGTCCGAACCGCGACTTGATCCGCCTATCGTCGCGGGTGCTCAAGGGTCTCAGCTACCGCCCGACCGGCGCGATCATCGCCGCCCCGACGACATCCCTGCCCGAGTCGGTCGGCGGCGAGCGCAACTGGGACTATCGCTACGCGTGGATCCGCGACGCAAGCCTCACCTTGCAGGCGCTGTACATCGGGACCTGTCCGCACGAGGTGATCGATTTCGTGTCGTTCATGACCAGCTCGGCGGGCGGTGGCGCAGGCACCGAGGACGCGCTGCAGATCATGTACGGGATCGGCGGCGAGCACGATCTTTCGGAGCGCGAACTGCCCCACCTGAGCGGCTGGCGTGCTTCCAGCCCGGTGCGTGTCGGTAACGGCGCTTGGGATCAGACCCAGCTTGACGTCTACGGTCAGCTCCTGGACGCGATTCATCGCTATCGCGAGCGCCTCGGTGACCTGCATCCGGAGATCCAGCGGTTCGTGGCCTCGCTCGCCGATACAGCAGCACGGCGTTGGCAGGAGGCCGACGCGGGAATGTGGGAGATGCGCGGCGAGGCACGCCATCACCTCTCGTCCAAGGTTCAATGCTGGGTTGCGCTTGACCGCGCGGTGAAGCTCGCCCCGCGACTCGGTGAGCACGCCCGCCCCGACGCCTGGGTCGCCGAGCGCGACCGGATCCGTGCCGCGATCCTCCAGCGCGGATGGAGCGAGCAGCGCCAGGCGTTTGCGCAGGCGTTCGACAGCGACGAGCTGGACGCGGCCCAGCTTCTGATGCCGCTCGTCGGTTTCCTTCCCGCCTCTGACGAGCGCATGCGCTCGACGATCGAGGCGATCGCTCGCGACCTCACCGACGATGGCCTGGTACTGCGTTACCGCAGCCAGGACGGGCTGAACGACGACGGCCTGCACGGCGAGGAGGGCTCGTTCGTGATCTGCTCATTCTGGCTGGCTCAGTGCCTCGCCCAGGCCGGGGAGGTCGAGCGGGCCGAGAAGCTGTTCGAGCGGCTCGCCGGCTACCGCAACGACCTCGGTTTGCTCGCCGAGGAAGTCGATCCCGCGACCGGCGAACTGCTCGGCAACTTCCCGCAGGCGTTCAGCCATGTCGGCCTGATTACCGCCGCCCGGGAGATCGACCAGGCGCGACGCACCGCGAACGACACCACGGCAGGCTGAACCAGACGCCGCCCAAAAAGCGCAAGCGGCGACGCGCAGCACGCGGACCACCCTGGTTGATGCGCCCGCGGCGCTATAGTTCGCGCCGTCTGAGGCGGCGCAATTATCCGATCAGGAGGGACCCGATGGGGCGAACCGAGACACGTGTGTTTGCGGCTGCGTGTGCGTGTATTGCGTGCGCCTTTGCGGCCGTACCTGCTGCGGCGAGCGCGGACTGTACGAGCCAGATCACCTCGCTTGAGAACAACGTCCTGGCGTTCAACGGCACGGCGAGCGCGTCGTATGTCAGCGGAACGCTGCAGTCGGAGGTCGATCCACCACTCGTCGTGACGATGTCGGTCGATCACTCTGCAAGCAGTCTGACGTTGCCGGACCTGACCCCCACCGACACGTTGGAGCCCGGTGCGTCCGGACCGGAGGACGCGTTTGCGAACGAGCAGGGGCCGACAGGGGGATCGGTGAGCGTCAACGACACCTTCAGCGAGACCGAGGGGGGCTCGAGCTCGCAGACCGGCAGTGGTCCGACACAGCCGTCGAACAGCGATGAGTTCTCATCAGCGTGGGCGCCAGGAGCCGACGACCTTGTCATCAATCCCAGCAACTGCACTTACCAGTTCGACCTGTCCTATGGGGTGGCTACGACAACCCAGGCCGGCGGCAGCCCTGACGACCCGTTTGTCGAAGACTTTGTCGACTCGCCGTCCGAACCAATTCCGGCGAACCTGGTGTTCGAGGGGAGCAGCACCACGTTGCCGGTCTCCGACGAGACTCCGTCCACCGCGGGCGGGTACGTTCCATATGCCGCCTATCAGACCGAGTGGGGACAAACGTTCGACCAGAACTTCCCGACGACGACGACTACCGCGTCATTCACCTGGAAGCTCACGCCGACGTACCGGCAGACCAATAACAACCCGCCGACGACGACCCACTGCGTCGTCCCGAACATCACGGGAAAGACCGAGGCGAAGGCGGAGGACGCGATCAAGAAGGCGGAGTGCAAGGTCGGCACGGTGACCAAGGAGCACTCGAAGAAGGTCGCCAAGGGCAAGGTGATCTCGCAGAGCCCGAGGGCCGGCAAGGAAGAGCCAACCGGGACCAAGGTCAAGCTGGTCGTCTCGCTCGGCAAGGCTAAGTAGCGGCGGCTCAGAGCGTAGTCCTGGCCGTCGCGGTCGCGAAGTCTCGGACGACCTCGACACCCGCTCAGCCGAGATCTCAGGCGAGGATCCTAAAGGTCACCTGCCGTGCTCGGCCTGCTGCCGGGGTTACGGTCAGCTGATAGGTGCCGGGGCCGAGATCGTGACCGCCAAGCCTGCCGTCAAGGGTGAGTCGGTTGGCCCCCTCCTTGCCGGCCACCGTGAGCTTGCCGTGCACCACCACCCGCCGGTTGCAGCTCTTGTGCTTGTCGTTTGTGGCTGTCCGATCGACACATCTGCCGGCAACCTCCCGCCCAACGCTCCCGAGCGTGAGCGTCACCGTGACGGTGTCGGGGGCGGTCAGCGTGTATCGAACGCCGAGCCTGACCGGCAGCGTGCACGGCCGGCGGTTGTGGTTGTTGGCCGTCTGCGTGCGGCACTTGCCGTCGACCCTGCGCCCAGCGAGCGAGAGCTTTCGTGGCGAGACGCTCAGCGCGGATATCGCCGGTGAGGCAACGGTGACGGTCTGGGTGCTGGTTGCCTTGCTGGACCCGTCGCACGACGCGGTCTGGCCGGTGTACACGATCGTTGTTGAGCAGCCCGCCTGGTCCGTGACCGTGAGCGTGACCGTGTATTTTCCCGGCCTGGTGAACACGTGAGTGATCGTCGGGCTCGAGCTCGTTTTGGTCTGGCCGTCCCCGAAGTTCCAGGCGTAAGCAGCGATCGGATAGGCCGGGCTGTCCGATCCGGACGCATCAAATGCGCTCGCGGTCCCCGAAGGACCGGGGATCGTCGAGAACGTCGCGGTCGGACCCTGATCGGCTGCAACGGCCACGCCCTGCGGGCCGCTGCCGGTGCCGGTGCCGCAGCCGGTGCACCCGACCGGAGTCAGCGCGCCATCGGCCCCGATCGAGAACACCGACACGTTGTCCGTGTCCTCGTTGGTGACGTACACGTAGCTGCCGGACGGGTCGACCGCCACCGCCTGTGGGCCGCTGTCGTCGCCGGTTCCGCAGCCGGTGCAGGTGATCGGGGTCAGCGCGCCATCGGCGCCGATCGAGAACACCGACACGGTGTTCGAGCTGGCGTTGGTGACGTATACGTAGCGGCCCGACGGGTCGATGGCCACCCCGAACGGATCGTTTCCGGTCTCGCAGCCAGTCGTACACGTGACCGGGGTCAGCGCACCGCCCGCACCGATCGAGAACACCGACACGGTGTCCGAGACGATGTTGCTCACGTACAGGTAGCGGCCGGACGGGTCAACCGCCACCTCGGCCGGGGCGCTGCCGGTCTCGCAGCCGGTCGTGCACGTGACCGGGGTCAACGAACCACCCGCACCGATCGAGAACACCGACACGGCGTTCGAGCCGTTGTCGATCACGTAGACATAAGGGCCTGAAGGATCGACCGCCACCCCTTCCGGGCCGCTGCCGGTGCCGGTCGTGCAGTCGGTGCACGCAACCGGTGTCAGCGCGCCACCCGCACCGATCGAGAACACCGAAACGCTTTCTGCACCCTCGTTGGCGACGTACACGTAGCGGCCGGACGGGTCGACCGCCACCCCGTACGGTTCGTCGCCGGTCGCGCAGCCAGTCGTGCACGTGACGGGGGTCAGCGCACCGCCCGCACCGATCAGGAACACCGAGACGCTGTTTGTGTCCTCGTTGGTGACGTACACGTAGCGGCCGGACGGGTTGACGGCTACGTCGTACGGTTCGACGCCGGCCGTGCAGCCCGTCGCGCACGCAGCCGGAGTCAGCGCACCGCCAACATCGATCGAGAACGCCGATACGTTGTCGGATCCGTTGTTGGCGGTGTACACCCCAACTCCTGCCCCAGGACTGACGGGGGTGCCCGTCTGCTGAACGGTCGCGCTCAGCAGGAGCCGGTAGCCCGACTGTTCGCTGTTCGGAGCCGCGGTCGATCCATCCGTCAGCGATGGATCGTAGTAGGCGGCGATCGGGTCCTTCTCCGACGTGTCGAACATCAGCGCGCTCGTGCTGTTCTCAAGACCGAGCACGTCTCCGTTCTTGACCGGCACAGAGACACTGAACGTGTTGACGCCTGTGCTCAAGGTTTCAGGCGAGCTGGTGCCGGCGGCGGTGAACTGCCCGCCGCCGTCTGGCTGCAGCACCCGGAGCTCAACGGTCCCTCCAGCACTACCGGCGTTGACGGAGAAGGCCGTGACCGTCCCGTCGAACGGCACCTCGAGGTCGGGTGATGAAAGGGAACCGGTGAACGGCACGTACGTGCAGTCAACGCTCGAACCGCAGAGGTTCTGCGTCGGCATTCCTGACGTGCTGCCAACCGTCACGGTCTCCCCGACCGTCGCCCCGCCCGCCAACGCGACCGTAAGCCCATAAGCAGCTATACCCACAGCGACGAGTGCGACGATGCTCCGGCGCACGAACCTCATCCGCCGAGGCTACCGGGATCACCGGCACAGCTCAAGCCACGCGGGCTCGTATCAAGCCAGACGATTCGAGCGTCTTAGTGGAGCGTTGTCAGTTCTTCGATGTGGTACCGGGTGCGGAGCTCGCCCTCAACGATGTAGAAGATCTCCTCCCCCAGATCGTGAACGTGGGCGCCGACTTCATGTCGTCGCTTCCTGTCCCGGCTGGGACTGATCGGGTTCGCCGCGCCGGATCCTAGGCTCGCCCCTGCGCTCCGGCAAACAGTCTCTGTCCATGCGTCGCATTGATGAAATCAATGGTTCACACTAGCGTTCAACGAATGGACCTCAACCGGGTCGACCTCAATCTCCTGGTCGCCTTCGACGCCCTGATCTCGGAGGGCAGCGTGACCCGCGCCGCGGAGCGGCTCCACATCGGCCAGTCGGCGATGAGCTCGACGTTGGCGAGGCTGCGCAAACTGCTCGACGACCCGGTTCTGATACGCGAAGGGCGGCAGATGGTGCCCACCCCGCTGGCGCTGTCGCTGATCGCGCCAGTGCGTGAGGTGCTGGACCGCGTCGAAACGATCCTCTCGGCCGGAGACGAGTTTGACGCCGCTCAGGCCCAGCGCACGTTCACGATGGTCGGCAGCGACTACACCTCGCTGACCTTCGTCAACCCGTTGATCGACCGGTTGAGCGTCGAGTCTCCGGGCATCAAGATCCGGCTGATCCCACCTGGCGACGACTACACCGATCGGCTCCGGCGCGGCCAGGCCGATCTCGTGATCATGCCCCGCGCGGTCTTCACCGAGCATCGAGCATCCCGAACGTTCAGCTCTTCCAGGACCGATTCGTCTGCGCGGTCGATGTCGATAACGACGCGGTCGCAGAGACGATCTCCCTCGACCAGTTCACATCACTCCCGTACCTGGCGACCTCATGTGGTTACGAGATCTCCTCAGGAGAAGCACAGCTCAACCGACTTGGGATCGCGCGAAACGTCAAGATCACAACGACAATCGGGCTCGCTCCGATCCTGGTCAGTGGCTCTGACATGATCACGCTGATCCAAGAGCGACTGGCGTGGATCATGGCGCCGCGCACAAGCCTCCGGCTCCTCGAACCCCCGATGCAACTGCAGCCGATCCACCAGCTGATGCTATGGACCCCCCGCTCCGCAGACGACCCAGGACACCGTTGGTTGCGTCGCCGACTCGTCAGCCTCGCAAACGAGATCTGCGGACCCGCACAGCGCCTGACCGCGGCCGGCCGGCGACAAGCCGGCGCCCACGAGGCTCCGCTCGTCACGGCTTAGCGAAAGTGCCCGTCAGGCGGGCTGCCGTTCGACGACGCGATCTTGCCACGAAGGCCATCGGGCAGGCTGGACCTGCGAACCGTTTCGGCGCTGTCACGGGTCTATTGGGGTGAACTCCGTTTCCCTGAGTGAAAGGACCCACATGACCCATTTGAACGCTGACCCTCGTGCCACGTCAGCCCACCCCGAAGGCGTTCAGCGAGCGACCTTCGCCGCCGGCTGCTTCTGGGGCGTGGAGGCCGCCTTCCGTGAGCTCGATGGCGTGCTCGACGTAACCGTCGGCTACACGGGCGGCACGATGGCCGATCCAACCTACGAGCAGGTGTGTGGCGGCGGGACCGGCCACGCCGAGGCCGTAGAGGTGATCTTTGACCCGGCGACGGTGAGCTACCGACAGCTGCTCGAGACGTTCTGGCAGATTCACAATCCGACCACCCCGAACCGCCAGGGTTGGGATCTCGGCAGCCAGTACCGCTCGGTGATCTTCTACCATGATCGCGAGCAGGAGCGCCTCGCTCTCGCCACGCGTGACTCGGAGCAGGAGTCGCTCGTCAAGCCGATCGTGACCGAGATCGTGCCGGCGACGATCCTTCTATCGCGCCGAGGAGTACCACCAGCGCTACTTTGAGCGCTCCGGGTATGCGGCGTGTGGGGTCACGATCGAGGTGCCCTCGAGCCGCTGAGGATGGGCCCGGCGGTCAGCTCGTCTGCTCGAGTCGGAGATACGGCTCGAGCAGGGCACGGAGCTGCATCCGCCCACGATGCAGGCGGCTCTTGAATGCGGCCTGCCGGACGCCGGCGACTGACGCAGCCTCCTCGGTGGAGAGCCCTTCGAGGTCACGCAGGACGACGGCAGCGCGAAGGTCGGCGGGCAGCTGCGCCAGTGCCCGCTCGAGCGTCTGCTCGAACTCGCGATCAAGTGTGCGGGCCAGCGGGCCCGCACCAACCGCAGCTGGTAGTGCAGCGACTGCGTCCTCGTCGCCGGGTCGGCTGGACGCCGTCGCGGGCGGGCGCCGCGCGAGCCGGCGCTGGGCCTCATTGAACGCGATCCGGTACAGCCAGGTCGAGAACCGGGAGCGCTGCTCGAACCGAGCCAGGCCTCGCCATGCGCGCAGGAAGACCTCCTGTGCGACCTCGTCCGCCTCCTGTGGATCCAGCCCGAACCGCCGCAGCGCGCTGTAGACGCGGGCCGAGTGCTCGGTCACGAGCTGCGCGAAGGCGCTCTCATCTCCAGCCCGGGCGCGCGCGACCAGCGTGCGCTCCTCGGCGGGATCGGCGCTAGGCGGGTTCATGCAGCCGTTGCAGGACGGCGTTGGCGACCGCCTGTCCGTTGGCGACCGGTTCTGGTGTCGGCGCGCGCTGGAGCAGGGCGATCAGCCGCCGGAGGTCATCGAGGACGCCGCGGCACTCGGGGCACTCCGCCGTGTGACGCTCGAGTCGCGCCCGCGCCTGCATCGGCAATTCGTCGTCAAGATAGGTGGACATATGCGAGCGGCGTCCACCGGTGATCGCGGCGGAAGCGCAGCTGGTGCCAGAGAGCGCTCATCTGCGGTGTGACCCGGTCATCGCCGGGAAAGGTTCGCAGACCACCGTCATGAACCGTTCGGACACAAACCGGGTCAAATCAGGTACATGAACACGGAAAGGACCACGATGACCAACCAGATCCACAAGACCGACGAACAGTGGCGCCAGGAGCTGACCCCGGAGGCCTATGAGGTGCTCCGCCACAAGGGCACCGAGCGACCCTTCACCGGCGCCTACGTCCACACCAAGGAGGACGGCATCTACCGCTGTGCTGCCTGCAACGCGGAGCTCTTCTCCTCCGAAACCAAGTTCGACTCGGGCACCGGATGGCCGAGCTTCACCGATCCCGCCAACCGCGCCAACGTCGAACTGCACGAGGACCGCAGTCTGTTCATGCGCCGCACCGAGGTGACCTGCGCCGCCTGTGGCGGGCACCTGGGCCACGTCTTCAACGACGGCCCCAACGGCTGCGACCGCTACTGCATCAACTCCATCGCCCTCAAGCTCACCCCGACCGGGGCAGAGTCATAAACGCAGTCAGCCGATCGATCGACGTCGCCGGCTCGGCGCGCATCTTCGGCCTCGCCGAGCCGGCCGGCCCGGTGACGGCGGTGCTGCTGAGCCTTCATGGGACGAGGTCGCGCTGGCAGGGCCAGGCGCGGCTGAGCGGCATCGCACGCCTCACCGACGCCGGTGCTGTCGTCGCCTTTCCAGAGGCCGTCCGCCCGATCGGCTCTGGCTACGAGTGGGACCACGAGCGGGACCTGCCCTTCCTTGAGCAGCTGGTGAACGACCTGATCTCCCGCTACTCGCCGCCAGGGGGGCGCGTGTGCGTCACCGGGATGTCCGGAGGGGCTCGCATGTCCTGCGTGCTGGGGGCCGTGCGGGCCGACCTCGTCTCGGCGGTCGGTGCCGTCGCCGGACTCCGCTCCGGCGGCGGTCACACTCCGGCCCGCCCGGTTCCGATCCTCGCCTTCCACGGCACAGCCGACCGCATCAACCCCTATTTGGGCGGAAACACACCACGCTGGGACCAGAGCGTCGAGGCGAGCGCTCGCGATTGGGCGGTAGCCAACCGCATGCCCGAGCAGCCTGAGGTGGTCGCCGTCAGCCCCACGCTGACCCGCACCACTTACGGCGCTGAGGGCAAGCCCGGTGAGGTGACCCTGTTCACCTCGAAGGGAGCCGGCCATACCTGGCCGGGCGGGCACCTCGGACTCTTCCTGCGGCTGCTTCTCGGGCGCACGAGCACCGAGATCGATGCCACCTCGAGGATCTGGGACTTCAACCGCGCGCACGCAGGCGAGGCCTGACGGACGGCCGAGAGCCGACTCAGTCGCTGCCCCAGTCGCCGGTAACCGTTTGGTACTCACTGATTGAAGACAACAGGTCATTCGCTGACACACTGAGTTCGACTGATGGATCTCATAACGACCGGCCACGCGGAGCGTCCGGCGCTCGACATGGCCCTTACCGGGGCGCTGCTCAACGCGGTCGCGCATGGCAGCGCTCGTGACACCGTCCGTGTCCTGCGCCCCGGACCCACGGTCGCGTTCGGACGCACGGACCGCATACGCTCCGGCTTCGCCGAAGCCTGCAGCGTCGCGCGCAGCCACGGCCGGGAGCCGCTGATCAGATACGGCGGTGGTCACGCCGCGGCCTACGATCCCGACTGCGTCCTGGTGGAGGTCATCCGACACCACGAGCAGCTCCTCGGAGGTCTGGATGAACGGTTCCTGGACATGGTGACACTGGTGCAGGAGGCGCTCGTGCCACTCGGTGTGACACTCGAGCTGGGTGAACTGCCCGGTGAGTACTGTCCCGGTCGCTTCAGTCTCCATCTCCCGTCGGGCCCAAAAGTCGCTGGAGTCGCCCAGCGCGTCGTCCGCCGAGCATCGCTCACCACCGCCGTGGTCGTGGTCCGCGGCGGTAGGGCCCTGCGAGACACGATCGCCGACGTGTACGGCGCGCTTGAGCTGCCACTCGATATCCGCACGGCCGGAGCGATCGCCGATCAACACCCTGAGATCGCGGTCCAGGCAGTCGCTCAAGCACTGGTCGAAACCGCCGTCGCAAGATATCGAGCGATCCCGGCACAGATCGAACCCGACACCCTGTGATCAGCGTGATGATGAACTCGAACTGGATGAAGGGGATCATCTGCGGGATGATCACCTTGCGGTAGACCTGGACGAGTTGGCGCGGTCGACCCGCGCGGCCTCGGCCGACCCAGTCGACCGGTGCTGCGTCGCGCGTCTAAGATCGATCACGCGGCGCGTGAGGAGGCCGCAAGAGCGGGCTGGCTCGGGAGCCACGCCGGCAGGTAATTGACACCACGGGTGCGGCGATGAACGACGGAGATGGCGAGATGACGGACACGGTGAGGCTGACCGTGGCGCAGGCGCTGGTGCGGTTCCTGGCCGTTCAGGAGGTGCAGCGTGACGGCGTCAGAGCACCGTTCTTTGCGGGGTGCTTCGGGATCCTCGGGCACGGCAACGTTGCCGGGCTGGGGCAGGCGTTTGCCCAGTACGGCGACCTGTTGCCCTTCCATCAGGGACGCAACGAGCAGGCGATGGTCCACATCGCCTCCGGATATGCGCGGCAGCGCAACCGACTCGGCGCCTACATCTGCACGACATCGGTCGGCCCGGGAGCGACGAACATGATCACGGGTGCGGCGCTGGCGACGATCAACCGAGTGCCCGTGTTGCTGTTGCCGTCCGACACGTTTGCCCGCCGGACCCCGCACCCGGTGCTGCAGCAGCTGGAGGTTCCCCATGACCAGACGATCTCGGTCAACGACTGCTTCCGGCCGGTGTCGCGCTTCTTTGATCGCGTGCTGCGCCCAGAGCAGTTGTACTCGGCGGCGCTTGAGGCGATCCGGGTGCTCACCGATCCGGCTGAAACCGGGGCTGTGACGATCGCGCTGCCCGAGGACGTCCAGACCGAGGCGATCGATGTCGATCGCGCGTTTCTGAACCCGCGCGTGTGGACGATCTACCGCCAGCCACCCGCGCCCGAGGCGCTCACGCGCGCGGTCGAGCTGATCGGCTCCGCCCAGCGGCCACTGATCGTCGCCGGCGGCGGCGTGATCTACTCGGAGGCCACCGCGGCGCTGCGAGCGTTCGTCGACGCCACCGGGGTTCCCGTCTGCGAAACGCAGGCCGGCCGCGGCGCCTTGGTCTCCGATCACGCGCTTTCACTGGGCGCGGTCGGAACAACCGGTTCCTCAGCGGGTAACCGGCTCGCCCGTGACGCGGATCTGGTGATCGGGATCGGCACGCGCTGGAGCGATTTCACGACCGCGTCCAAATCGGCCTTCCAGGACCCGAACGTGCGGTTCATCAACATCAACGTCACTTCGTTCGATGCCGCGAAACAGAGCGGCCTGCCGCTGCTCGGCGACGCCCGCGTCGTGCTGGAGCAGCTGCTTGCCGCGCTCTCGGCGAACGGATACCGGAGCCCTGAGGCGTGGACGCAGCTCGCGGCCGCAGAGTCCGTCGAGTGGGCGGCGACGGTCGCAGAGCTGGTCGCTCCGACAACAGCTGTGCCGCTTCGCCAGGCCGAGGTGATCGGTGCGGTGAACGACGCCGCAGGCGAGACCGGGATCGTCGTCAACGCCGCGGGCGCGATGCCGGGCGACCTGCACAAGCTGTGGCGCGCGCGCGATCCGCTGGGCAAGGGGTATCACGTCGAGTACGGCTATTCGTGCATGGGCTACGAGATCCCGGGGTCGATCGGTGTCAAGCTCGCTGCGCCGGAGCGGCGCGTGTTCACGCTGATCGGAGATGGCACCTGGCTGATGCTCTCCAGCGAGCTGGCCACCGCGGTGGCCGAGCGGGTCCCGCTGACCGTGATCCTCGTCGACAATCAGGGCTACATGTCGATCGGGGCGCTGTCGCGCTCGGTTGGGTCCGCCGGCTTTGGCACGCACTACAGGCGGTCGCTGAACGGTGGCCCGATCCTCGACTCCGCGGATGGGCACGCGCTGGCGGCGCCGGCCGAGCGCCTGCCGGTCGACTTCGCGGCGAACGCGGCGAGCCTGGGCGCGGCGGTGATCCGGGCCGAGACGATCGCCGAGTTGCGGACGGCCCTGGCTGAGACGGCCGACGCGGAGGCACCGGTGGTGATCTGCGTGGAGGTCGATCGCTACGACGGCGTGCCGGCCTTCGAGGGCTGGTGGGAGGTGCCGGTGGCTGAGACCGCGCAGGACGACGCGGTCCGCAGCGCTCGCGAGAGCTATGACCACGCCCGCCGCAGCCAGCGGCTGTACCTGGAGAGCCCATGACAGATCTGATCGTCGCCGCTGCCGCCGAGCCCGCCGCCGACGGCTCGATCCTGACAGTCACCCCAGAGTCCGCCGGCTGGCGGTATGTCGGACTGGAGGTGCTGCGCCTCGCCGAGGGGGTGACCGCGCGACGCGACACCGCCGCGCGCGAGGTCTGCGTCGTCGTGCTCGGGGGCACCGTCGATATCGAGTCTCCGCACGGTCAATGGAGCGCCGTCGGCGAGCGGGCGGACCCGTTCAGCGGGCTGCCCGAGGCCGCCTACCTGCCGCCGCGCACAGCTTTCTCCATTCGAGGAGCGGACGTTCGCAGACCGGCCGAGGTGGCCCTGTGCTTCGCGCCGGCGACAGAGGGAGCACGGCCGCGGCGGCTGCCCGGCGCAGCGATTGTGCCGGAGGTCCGCGGCAGCGGGGCGGCCGAGCGCGTCGTACATCCGATCCTGATGGGAGCCGCCGAGAACGAGGCGGAGTCACTGTTGGTCACCGAGGTTCTGACCCCTGCCGGCAACTGGTCGAGCTATCCGCCCCACAAGCACGACCGCGACGCGCTGCCTGAGGAGTCCTATCTGGAGGAGACCTACTACCACCGGATCGACCCGCCACAGGGGTTCGTCGTACAGCGCATCTACACCGATGACCGTGCGCTGGACGAGACGTTGGCCGTCCGCGACGGGGAGGTCGTGCTCGTGCCCCGCGGATATCACCCGGTCGGCGCGCCGGCGGGCTACCGCTCGTATTACCTCAACGTGATGGCAGGCCCGCACCGAACGTGGGTCTTCCACAACGATCCCGATCACGAATGGCTGCTGGCGGCGCCGCTGCCTCCGCGCTGAGCATGGGTCCCAGCTGCATCACATTCTTGGGTGTTCTTCGGCCACAGCGGCCCGACATGCCCGAGTTCCCCGACCAACCTCCAATCGAAAGGCCTCGCTGATGTCAACGTCCACCGACGCCGCGCCGAAGGTCGATGCGCCAGGCCAGGGACCGCTGTGGGAGACGGCGGCCACGGCGACCGACTACTGGAACGACTCGTGCTCGATCGAGGAGCTGAGCTACGCGATCGAGCGCGGTGCGGTCGGCGCGACCAGCAACCCGACGATCGTCGGAGACGTGCTCAAGAAGGAGATGCACCTGTGGCGCGACCGGATCGGTGAGATCATCGCCGAGAATCCGACCGCGACCGAGGACGAGGTCGCGTGGCGCCTGATCGAGGAGATGGCGGTCAGGGCGTCTGAGCTGCTGATGCCCGTGTTCGAACGCGAGCAGGGGCGCAAGGGCCGCCTGTCGATCCAGACCAACCCGAAGTTCTACCGAGACTCGGCGAGGCTGACCGAGCAGGGGCTTCGCTTCGCGTCGCTGGCCCCGAACATGCAGATCAAGATCCCGGCCACCGCAGCCGGCATCGACCGCGATCGAAGAGGTCACCGCCGCCGGCGCGTCGATCAACGCGACGGTGTGCTTCACCGTCCCCCAGGCGCTGGCGGTTGCCGAGGCCGTCAAGCGCGGCCTCGAGCGCCGCGAGGCTGCCGGCGAGGACACCGCGGCGATGTCGCCGGTGTGCACGATCATGGTCGGCCGCCTCGACGACTGGATGGCGGCGCTGGTCAAGCGCGACAGCGTGGTGATCGACCCCGGCGCCGTGCACTGGGCCGGCATCGCCGCCTTCAAGCGCGCCTACGGCATCTATCAGCAGCGCGGCTACCGCACCCGGCTGCTCGCCGCCGCCTACCGCCACCACCTGCACTGGTCAGAGCTGATCGGCGGTGACATCGTGCTCACGATCCCGTGCGCCGTGGCAGAAGCAGTTCAACGCGTCCGACATCGAGATCGCCGAGCGCATCGACAATCCGGTCCCCGATACCGTCGTCGACCAGCTCTACGGGCACCTCCCGGACTTCCGCGCCGCCTATGACCCGGACGGGATGACGACCGAGGAGTTCGACAGCTACGGAGCCACCGTGCGTACCCTGCGCGGCTTCATCGGCTCCTACCAGGACCTCGTGGCCGTGATCCGCGATTTCATGCTGCCCAACCCGGACCTCAAGCGATAAACGCCTCGCCGGTCATGTGGCGACCCGAGATTCAGCGCGGTCGGTCCGGCTGCGTTCGTCCGAGCACGATCACGGTTCTGGTGGTGAGAACCTTCGGTCCTTCACGGCGGCCACGGCGGATTTGGTCGACGACGTTCTTGAGGTGGTCGAGGTCGCGGACGCGGACGTGGGCGAGCGCGTCGGGGTCGCCGGCGAGGGTGAATGATTCGATGACTTCTGGGAGGTGGGTGACGGCAGCGTCGATTTCGTCGACTTGGGTGCCGGGCGCGAACCGGAGCTCGATGAATGCTTCGATCTGCTCGCCGGCGATTTGGTGGTCGAGCGTGATCGTGTAGCCGCGGATCAGGCCGATTTGCTCGAGGCGGTCGATTCGGCGTTTGGCGGCGGGTGGAGAGAGACCGACGAGTCGGCCGACCTCGCTCGCGGATCGGCGGGCGTCGGCCAGGAGGACGTCGATGATCTGGTGGTCGGTTGGATCGAGAGTGGCCACGTTTGCGTTGAGATCATAACGTTTGGTGCCCGATTTGCCGTTTGCATTGAAAGTCTAGGATGCGAATCGTGACGAAGTCCTTGACCGGCGAGTCGGGTGGGCGCAAGATCCCTTGGATCGTGCTTGCCAGACCGCAGACCGAGTTGATGACCTTGGAGGCGATCCAGGACCGGGTCCTGTGGCTGGCCACCTCGATCATCCATCACGCGAACAAGGTACGGCAGGACGCCCTCGGGCGTGAAGGTCGGTGGCCATCAGGCGTCCTCGGCCTCGATGGTGTCGATCATGACCGCGCTGTGGTTTGCACCATCTGCGCGGGCAGGATCGGGTATCGGTCAAGCCGCACGCCTCGCCGGTGCTGCACGCGATCGAGTATCTGCTGGGCGAGCTGGACGCCGGGTATCTGACGACGCTGCGGCAGTTCGGCGGGTTGCAGAGCTATCCGAGCCGGCTGAAGGATCCGGTGCCGGCCGATTTCTCGACCGGCTCGGTCGGGATCGGCGCGACGGCGCCGATCTGGAGCGCGGTCGCGCACCGGTATGTGGCCGGCCATTTCGAGGTCCCGCGTCGGCGGGCGGCAGGTGGCGCTGCTGGGTGACGCCGAGCTTGATGAGGGCGCGATCTGGGAGGCGCTGGTTGACCCGGTCGTGCCGCACCTGGGCGAGGTGCTGTGGATCGTCGATCTGAACCGGCAGTCGCTGGATCGGATCGTGCCGGATATCGCGGCGGGCCGGATCGGTGCGATGTTCGAGGCGGCCGGCTGGCAGGCGATCACGGTCAAGTACGGCCGCTGGCTGCGTGAGCTGTTCGAGCGCGACGGGCGGCGGCGCGCTGCGGCGCCGGATCGATGAGATGCCCAACGAGGAGTACCAGCGGCTGCTGCGCTCCACGCCGGCCGAGTTGCGCGAGCGGCTGCCGGGCTCGGGCCGGGGAGCGTCGTGAGGTCGCGAGGCTGGCGGACGGGCTCGACGACGAGGAGCTGCTGCGCGCGATCCGTGACCTCGGCGGGCACGATCTGGCGGATCTGCTCGATGCGTTCGCGCAGGCGGATGCGGTCAGCGACCGGCCATCGGTGATCTTCGCCTACACGATCAAGGCGTGGCGGCTGGCGACCCAGGGTCATCCCGGCGAACCACTCGGCGCTGCTGTCGGTCGATCAGTGGGCAGCAGCTCGCGCTGACGACCGGCGCTGATCCCGCAGATCCATGGGCGCGGTTCGCAGGACGGCACGCCTCGAGGCTGAGCTGCTGCCGCGCCGCGGCCGAGCGCCTGCGCCGCGAGCCGGTGCCGCTGCGCGCGTCTCCGGCGGCGCCGGCCGAGCTCGGCCGGGCGCACAGCGGAACGGTCTCGACCCAGCAGGCGTTCGGCCGGTTCTTCGTCGACCTCGCGCCACACCGCTCCCGAGGTCGCGGCCCGCGTCGTGACGGTCAGCCCCGACGTCGCGTCCTCGACCAACCTCGGCGGCTGGATCAACCGGGTCGGGATCTGGCAGTCTGGGCGAGCGGATCGACTGGTTCGCCGAGGACACCGACACGCTCGTCCGCTGGCGCGAGACCGAGCACGGCCAGCACATCGAGCTCGGGATCGCCGAGGGCAACCTGGTCGGGCTGCTCGGTGAGCTCGGCTCCACCTGGTCGCGCGACGGTCAGGCGCTGCTGCCGATCGGGACGATCTACGACCCGTTCGTCAACCGGGCGCTCGAGCCGTGGTCGTTCGGGATGTACGCCGGCGGCCAGTCGATCCTGGTCGGCACCCCGTCGGGGGTCACGCTCGCGCCGGAGGGCGGCGCGCATCAGTCGATCATCACCCCGTCGGTCGGGCTCGAGCAGCCGCGCTGCGTCGCCTGGGAGCCGGCCTTCGGCCAGGACCTGGAGTGGACGCTGCTGCACGCGCTCTCGCGTCTGGGCCGCCCCGACGGGACCTCCGCCTACTTCCGGCTGACCACCCGGCCGCTCGAGCAGGCGCTGGCCGCGGTCCCGGAGGACACGGCCGCGCGCGAGCAGCGCCGCCGCCAGGTGCTCGCCGGCGGCTACCGGCTGCGGACCGCGTCGCGGCCGACCCGACGCTCACGCTCGTCGGCGTCGGCGCGGTGATGCCCGAGGTGATCGCCGCCGCCGACGCGCTCGCCTCCGCCGAGCGTGGCGTGCGATGTCGTGTGCCTGACCTCAGCCGATCTCGTGTTCCGCGCCCTGCAGGCCCGGCAGGGGCTTCGGCCGGGCGACGCCGGCATCCTCGACGAGCTGTTCCCGGCCGATCGCGCAGCGCCGATCGTGACGGTGCTCGACGGTCATCCGCACACGCTCAGCTTCCTGTCGGCGATCCGCTGCGCGCCGATCGCCTGCCTCGGGGTCGACGACTTCGGCCAGTCCGGCGACGTCGAGGACCTGTACCGCCACTTCGGCATCGACACCGACACGATCATCGACGCCGCCGATCGACCTCGATCGAGACCGCGCGCCATGCCTGACATCGTGATGCCGAAGCTGTCTGACTCGATGGAGCAGGGCACGATCCTCAGCTGGCTCAAGGCGTCCGGAGACCAGGTCCAGATCGGCGACGAGCTACTCGAGATCGAGACCGACAAATCGACCGTCACCCACACCGCCGAGGTGGCAGGGGTTCTGGAGATCCTCGTGCAGGAGGGCACGACGGTCGCGGTCGGCGAGCCGATCGCACGGATCGGTGCGGCGACGGTCCGCGCGCCGACACGCCGCAACGGCAACGCCGTCGCCGCCGCGTCGGCTGCCGACTGCCGCGCTCGGCCAGGCGGATGCGCGGCCGCGCACGACCTGACGCTCGGAGGGGACGTTCGCAGAGGAACCGGTCCGCTGGGACGGATCACCCGCGCCGACGTCCTCGGCCACGCGGGCCTCGCCCCGAACGAGGCACCTTCACTGCCCACGATCCTCGCCGGCTGCACCACCGTCGCCGTCCGCGAGCCGGTCAGGCGCGGCAGCCGGCTCGTCGATCGCCGACCCCTCGCCCGCCGCACGCCGCCAGCAGCCGAGCCGCCTGCAGCAGCTGATCGCGCGGCGGATGACCGAAGCCAAGGCGACCGTTCCGCACTTCCAGGTGCAGACCGAGGTGGCGATGGATCGCGCGATCGCGCTGCGCGCCGAGCTCAAGACCCTCGCTCACCGGCGACGAGTCACGTGGCGCCCTCGTTCAACGACATCATCGTCAAAGCAGCCGCGATCGCGCTTCGCGAGCACCCACTCGCCAACGGCTCCTACCAGAACGACAGCTTCGTACTCCACGACCAGGTCAACATCGGGATCGCCGTCGCCGCCGACGACGCGCTCCTCGTGCCGACCGTGTTCGACGCCGCCGGCAAATCGCTCGGACAGATCGCGCGTGAAACACGCGCGCTCGCCGCGCGCGTGCGTAGCGGCGAGATCACCCCGGCAGAACTCGAGGGAGGCACCTTCACCGTCTCCAACCTCGGCATGTTCGGAATGACGGCGATCACCCCGGTGATCAACCCGCCCCAAGCCGCGATCCTCGGCGTCGGCGCGATCCGCGACACCCTCGCGCGCGTCAACGGTCAGATCGTCGACCGCGCGCTCCTGACGCTCACCCTCTCCTGCGACCACCGCATCCTCTACGGCGCGGATGCCGCACGCTTTCTCGCCGGCATCCGGGAGCTACTCGAAACCCCACTCAAACTCGTCCTCTGAGCGCTGGGCGAGCGATCATCGCGGCGCGCAGACTCCAGCTCGGCGGCGCTCCTGTGTGGATTCCTGACCTCTTCAACGGAGTCGCGTTGATACTCGCAGTGGGCGTCGCCAAATACCAGGGCAACCCATCCGGACGAATGGCGACACTTTGGCGGTTGCTGCACTTTGGCAATGGCCAGTCGCAGGCCAGTAAGCCGTAAGCGCTGACCGACCGTCTCACTCGCCGCGCTACGGTTGGGCCGCGATGAGTGCTTCACAGCCCACGCCGGACGGCGAGCGCCCGCCCTCCGGCTACGTCTCAAACGATGGCGCTGCACTCGAGGTTCCGCGCAGCGTCCGGATTGAGCGCCTCGTCGTTCTCGGCTACATCATGGCGTTCGCGATCCCGCCGATCGGATTGATCTTTGGCGTGGTGCTGACGATCCGGAACAGCGGCGTCGAGCGAAAGCACCTTGTGGGAATCATCGCTCTCAGCATCGTCGCCACCGTCGTTTGGCTGCTGATCCTTTCCTCCGGCGTTGTGAACACGACGGGCTCTGACTGAGCGGGCGACACGGCACGCCTCGGGATCAGGTCCGAGGCGTGCCGAATGGCTCCCGGTCAGTCCGACATCCGCGGATCGATGTAGAAGTCGTACATGACGGCGTTACCCAGGCCCGTGTTGCTGAATGTGAAGGTCACGAGCTGCCATCCGGGAAGGTTCCCCGGATGCACCTGGAACGGGGTCGACGCCTGCCAGTACTCGACGCTCGAGGAGATCGCCCCGGAGAACTGCACCCTTGGGATGATCGGGAGCAGCCCCGGGTAGGCGGTGCTGACGCCGACGCTGGCACCCGGGGTCGTCGCGATGATGGTCCGCGCCGTCGGGTAATCGGACTCCACGCAGATCTGCGGACTGACCGCCACCCCTCCGGTGGGCAGGTCGAGAACGGTCCCCTCGACGCCGTCCATCACCGGCATCGGGGCGACGCGAGCGCCGCCGCTCAGCTTCCAGCCGGTGCCGGTGAAGTGGTCCGGAGTCTGACCCGGTGCCAGCGCATACTGGTTGGAGTCACCAAAACCGGTGAACGCTGGGGATGTGGCCGGCGCGGAGCAGCCGGACGTCGATGGTCCGCTCAGCAGGTTCGCCGACGCGGTTCCCGCGAACACCGTCGCGAGCAGACCACAGGAGGCTGCGCTCAGTGCAAGTGAACGCAGACTGAAACGGGCTTTGGACATGGATACGCGTGCCTTTCGTGTCTCACACTGGCGGCCGAGCTATCTCCAACGAGCGAGACCTCTGGCTTTGCGTCACCGGCTCGCGCCGGCTTTGCCCTTTTCAGTTTTGTTGGTTCTACAGCGAGTTCCTGGGCTCTATCGGTTGTTGTTGCACCTGTTTATAGGTAATTGGACGTTTATTCGATATTCGGCGCCTGCCGAACCCCCGTCGCGCTAATTCTTCGCCGCTGCCGGCCGATATAGGGAGAGGTGTCATGAGCTTCAGCCCGAGCGTTCAGGAGCAGCAGGTGCTGGCCGACACACTGCGTCGCGCCGACGAACGTCTGCTCCCGCGAGAGCTCCTGTGCGAGATCCTGATCGCGGCCGGTTTCCTGGCGGCGGTCGCATGCCTCTGGGTTGCCGAGCCGCCCGGCTCGTTTGAACTGATCCCGGCGGCGCTCTGCCTGGCGGTGCTGATCGTTGCAACGAGGGTTCGCTTCGAGACGCCGTTCGGTTTCACGGTCGCGACCCAGTTGGCGTTCGTGCCGCTCGTGTTCGCGATGCCCGCAGCGCTGGTGCCGCTCGCAGTCGTGTTTGCGCTCACGGTCACGCGCCTGCCTCAGGTTCTCGCCGGACGCGTGCCTGCGGAACGGCTGTTGCGCACATTCGGCAATTCGTGGTTCGCGATCGGCCCGGCGGCCGTCTTCACGCTCGCTCACACCGCACCAGCCGCAGCCGGGCCCGCCCTGCTGATCAGCGCGCTCCTCGCCCAACTGCTCGTCGACTTCGCCGTTTCGGTGATCAGGACCCGAATCGAACGAGGAGCGAGCCTCGGCGAGCAGCTCCGGGAGAGCTGGTGGGTGTACGGGATCGATGTCGCGCTCTCGGGAATCGCGCTGGTGGTCGCGCAGGACGTCCACAGCAGTCCGATCGCCGCGCTGGCGACGCTACCGCTGCTGGCCCTGCTGGCCGTTTTCGCACAGGAGCGAACCGACCGGATGAAGGGCCTCCTGGAGCTCAACAACGCCTACCGCGGCACGGCACTGGTGCTCGGCGATGTGATCGAGGCCGACGACGGGTACACGGGCGAGCACTGTCGCGGGGTGGTACAGCTGTGCATCGCCCTTGCCGACCGCCTCGGACTGGGCGCCGACCAGCTCCGCAACCTCGAGTTCGCTGCGCTGCTTCACGACGTCGGGAAGATCGCGATTCCGAAGGAGATCATCAACAAGCCGGGCAAGCTGAGCCCCGAGGAGTGGACGGTGATCGAGACCCACACGGTTGAGGGTCAGAAGATGCTTGACCGGATCGGCGGGTTCATGCACACCGTCGGTCTGATCGTGCGCTCCCATCATGAGCGATGGGATGGCGGCGGCTATCCGGACAAACTCGCCGGCGACACGATCCCGGTCGAGGCCAGGATCATCAGCTGCTGCGATTCCTGGAACGCGATGCGGACCGACCGCAGCTATCGCAGCGCCCTTTCCCACGAGGTCGCCCGGGCAGAGCTGAAGGCCAACGCCGGCCGTCAGTTCGACCCGGAGATCGTCGAGATCTTCCTGGTCCTGGTGGACGAACTTCACGCCGCCGAGTCACGCGCGAGCACCACACCCACCACCAGCGCCTCGTCGGTCCTGCTCTGAGCGCGTGCGTCTACCCGCCCGTAGAGGTAGGGTGTTCACGGGACTGACGAGATGGACGACCTGGCGAGACTTGACCTGCTTGGGCACGCGGCCCTGATCCGCTCAGGTGACGCGAGCGCGCTTGAGCTGCTTGACCGCGCGATCGCTCGGATCGAAGCTGCGCGCGATCTGAACGCCGTCATCTGCGATCTGTTCGACCGCGCCCGTGAGCGGGCGGCCGACCCGCTCGCTGATGGGCCGCTGGCCGGCGCCCCGTTCCTGCTGAAGGATCTCGGGGAAGCCCTGCAGGGCACCCCGGAGCGGATGGGGTCGGTCGCGATGCGCGGAAACGTATCGTCACACTCCTCCTTCGTCGTCTCACGCTACGAGGCTGCCGGGCTGCTGATCGCAGGTAAGACGAACACGCCGGAGTGGGGCAACCACTGCACCACCGAGCCGGTCCTGTTCGGGCCGACGATCAATCCGCGCGCGCCCGATCGGTCACCCGGCGGCTCCAGCGGGGGCTCCGCGGTCGCGGTCGCGGCAGGTCTGGTACCGGCAGCGTCCGGTGGAGACGGCACCGGCTCGATCCGGGTTCCGGCCTCCGCCTGCGGCGTGATCGGGTTGAAGCCCGCCCGGGGACGCAAGAGCTTCGCGCCCGACGCCGGGCATGGACTCGAGGGGCTCGTCAACGAGCATGCGCTGACGCGGAGCGTGCGTGACTGCGCAGCGCTGCTTGACGCGACCGCCGGCAGAGTGCCCGGCGACCCATACAGCGCCGCGCCGCCGGCGGAGCCGTGGCTGACCTCGATCGCCCGGGATCCGGCGCCGCTACGCGTGCGCTGGACCGCCGACGGGCCGTTCGCCGGCGAGACCGACCCGGAGACGCGCGCAGCCGTCGAGGCCGCCGCCAAAGCGCTGGCCGATCATGGCCATCATCTCGATCACGGTGCGCCGGCGTTCGACACCGAGCCGGTGATCGACGCGGTGGCGGTGCTGCACGAGGTCTCGAACCTCGAACTGTTCGCGCTCGCCACCGCTGCGCTCGGCCGGCCTCCTGAGCGACACGAACTCGAGCCGACCGCCTGGGAGATGCTCGAGGAGGGCCGCCAGGTCAGCGGCGAGCGCTACGCCGGAGCGATCGCGACCGCCCACGAGCAGGGGCGCCGGTTCGCACAGGGCCTTGCCGATGTCGATGTGTTCGTCGTGCCGACACTGCTGACGGGCGGCCCGCCGCCGCTGGCTCATCTCAACCAGCCTCGCGGGAGCACCAGGGAGTTCTTCACCGTCGAGTTTGCGATCACCGGCTGGACGCCGATGGCCAACGTCTCCGGCTTCGCGGCGATCTCGCTGCCGCTGGCGACCACGTCCGATGGCCTGCCGATCGGTATTCAGCTGATGGCACCCGAGGAGACCGTGCTGCTGCAGCTGGCGGCGCAGCTCGAGCGTGCCGGGCAGCTGCTGGTCTGAGGTGGCTCAGTGCCAGACCTCCTGGTGGCGGCGGTGCGTCTCCAGGTAGGCCCCCGGCCGGAAGTGGTGGTCGTAGAAGTCGAGATCGAGATGCTGCGCCTGGAGAAAGTTCATCACCCAGACGCTCGGAACGGTTCCGGGGAACTTCCCCCAGGTGTCCAGTGTGTACTGGCACTGAAGCGTTACGCACGCAAGGAAGCGCTCGTCATGTCGCTCTGCGGAGGCCCGGATCGCGCCTGACTCACGCCAGGCGCCCGGCGTGTCCCGGTGATAGGGGCCGCCGGGGCCGAACTTCCGCTCGTTGAAGGCCTCGACCGCTGCAGCCATGTCGGGAAAGTGCGGAGGGCAGAAGGCGTGGAACGTGCCGTCGGTCCGCCCCGTCGGGTTGGGTGTCCCCCATCGGGGGTCGGTGTCGTAGCGGAACCCGAGCCCCGGCACCTCGGGGTCGCCGGATGCGCCCAGCAGCGTCATGTGCTCGATGCCGTCAAACGACCAGCCACCAAGTCCCATCCCCTGGAGCAGAAGCGCACCGTTGTAGCTGGAGGTCATCAGCTCCGCCGTCGCCTCGGTCAACGAGTATTGCTCGACGAATGACAGCGGGATCGGCTCGTTCGTGTCGACGAGATCGGCGAACTCCTCGATGCCGGGAATCGCCCGCTGGTTGATGTCGTCGTAGAGGCAGTAGCCGTTCTGAGTGAAGAAGCAGATGTTGGCGATGTGATGCTGGGCGATGTCTGCGATCGGGATCGCCAGCAGCGAGCCGGGCTCGTTCGCGATCCACGTGTTGTGGCCCTCGAGATAGGGCTCGGCGCGCGGGATGTGCAGCCGCTCGTCGGACAGCTTGACGATCCGCTCCCGGTGACGCTCGATCATCAGCTCGGCGGTCACCTCCTCTTCCGAGGGGTCGACCAGCGCGCCGGCGTCGCGGGTCGGCATGAAGTACAGACCGGAGTCGTCGGTGTAAAACAGCTCGGAGGTGTGAAAGCCGGCGGCAGACGGGATCGTCCTGCCCGCCGCGCCGCCGTTGTAGTTGGCGAACGCCGGCGCATAGCGGGCGTGTCGGGTGATGCCGTAATGCCAGCCCGTGGTGCCAGCCATCACCGCCAGGATCAGCAGCGTCTCCAGCTCCGAGAGTGGCTGATGCGGGTGCTTTGACCGGTAGGCGAGCGGACCGTCGGGAAGCTCGCCTCCCATTGGGAACCGCCGTGAGCGGCGGCCGAAGATCGCCTCGAGCAGCGGGAAACTCGCCAGTCCGGCAAGTGCCTCCCGCTCGCCCGCGGTGATCTCCGGCCGTTGCGCTGCTGCCATCTATGGTCCCGAGTTCCGCATCAGGACGCTAGACCGAATCCAGCCCCTGGTTGATCATCCGGCCGATCGTCTCGTACTTCGCCCGGTTGTTGCTCTTCAGATAGAACGCGAACGCGAGGCCGCCGAGGAAGATCAGCAGATCACCCCAGCACAGCCACTTCGCGTAGCTGTACCCCGATCCGAGGAAACTGAGGTTGTGAATCGCCAGATACAGGACTCCGAGCTGGCTTAGCGCGGCCAGAATCGGCGCCGTGATCGTCGTCCACCAGTGGTGATCCTCCTTGTGGTGCGTGCGGAAATAGACGAAGATCGCGACCGACACGAGCGCCTGGATCGCGAGGATCGAAACGACCCCCATCACCGCCATCAGGCCGTACACCTGCAGATACGCGACCGAGTCACCGGCGCCGAGCTTCGGATCGACCGACGCGAACAGCGCGAACAGAATCACGATGATCACGGCGATCACGGACTGAACGGTCGAGGCGATGTACGGACTCTGGTGCTTGCCGTGCGTGCGGCCCAGCGCAGACGGCAGCACCTTCTCTCGCCCGAGCGCGTACATGTAGCGGCCGGTGGTGTTGTGGAACGCCATTGCGCACGCGAACGAGCCCGTGATGATGAACCAGCTGAGGCAGCCCTTCAGGAATGCACCCGAGTAGTGAAGCGCGGGGATGAAGTAGAAGTTGGCTGAGTTGTTCTGCGCAACAGATGCAGCGGCGTTGATCGAGCTGTAGCCGCTGATCCCCGCCCACGAGGTCAGCGTGTAGAAGAAGGCGAGACCGATGACCGAGATGTACAGCGCCCGCGGGACGTTGCGCTTCGGATCACGGGACTCCTCACCATAGTTCGGGGCCGTCTCCCATCCGACCCACGACCAGAAGGCGAAGAAGATCCCGATTCCCGCCGCCCCCGCGGCGATCGGCGTACCCGCAAAGTGACCGGCCGGAAGCGACTTCAGGCCGTTGAGCGGGTTGATCGCCGCGGCCGACACGTGACCATTGGCGAACACGATCACGTCGAAGACGATCAGGCTGATGATCTCGCAGAGCAGTCCGACACCGAGGATCCGAGCGGACAGCTCGACGTCGAACCAGCACAGGATCGCGATCAGCGCCGCCGCGGCGAGCGCAAACCAAACCCACCCGATGTCGACTCCGTACTGAGGCGGCCTTGATCTGAGCGAAGTAGGCGAAGCCGCCGAGCAGCGACACCTCGAACACGCTGTAGGCGACGACCATCGAGAAGCCCGTCGCCATCCCGAGCTCGCGCCCGAGACCATGGCTGATGAAGCTGTAGAAGCCACCTGCGGTCGTCACCTTGCGCGCCATCGCGACGTAGCTGACGCCGAAGATCAGAAGCACGATGCCCGCGAGAATGAACCCCGCCGGCGCACCGATGCCCTGGCCGTATCCGACCGCGATCGGTGTGTTGAACAACATCGCCGAGATCGGCGCCGACCCGGTCAGCGTCAGGAACAGCACGCCGACCAGGCCGACAGCGCCGCCCCTCAGCTTCTGGACATCAGCGCGATCGCTGACGTCGACGCTCTCCACGACCGGCAGCATGCCCTCGTGGTGGGGCGGTATGACCTTTTCCTCTGTACTCACGTCACCTCTCCTCAGTGGTTGGGGCTCCGAACAGTTCTGCTCGCGCGTTCGGGCCGTGGCCCGTACGCGCTCAGGCAATCGCGGGTGTGGGCGCCTGCCGGACCAACTCCCCGCCATCGTTGTCTCCAAGCACGTCGAGCAGCATCTGCTCGACGGCTCCATTCCAAGCCTGCTGACGCAGCCGAGCCCGATCCGGGAGCAGCGCGCGCGGCTCGATGTCCGAGTAGCTCGACTTCGCGAGTCGATCGAAGGACTCGATCGCCGCGGATCACGATGCCGTAGTCCTTCGAGCCCGACGAAGCTCCCGATCCAATCACCGGGCCGTCCGGCGTCGGCGAAGATGCCGCCGCGGACACCCTCCCAGTAGGCGTGCTGGAAGAGGCAACCGGCATCGCCGCGCCTCACCCAGCACCCGGCGGCCACGTCCCGGTCGCCACGCGCGATTCCGCGCAGCGCCAGCTGAAGCAGCTGCCGTCCTCGCGGCGCGTCTGCGAGCGTCACGAGATCGTCGTGTAGGCGCTGCTCATCTGAGTTCACTGCGCACCTCCGGTTCGTGGACGTGGCCCCGTGTCCCGGGAGTCTCTCACCGGCGCACGCCGCCCGCTGCCGTCAGGATCGCGTCGAGTTGCGCGTCGAGCGACCCGCCGGGCACAAACTTGCCGTCGAGCGCCGCGGTTCCGACCGTGAACGCCCAGACCCCGCGTTCCGAAAGCGCGGCGATCCTCTCGATCGAATCCACCGATCCGGCGGCGATCACCGGGAGCACGGTCGCCTGCACAACGGTCTCGACGAGTTCGTCGACATCGCCGTCGTAGCGGTAGGCAAGCAGGTTGAGCCCGTCGACGCCGAGCAGCTCGGCCTCCCGAGCGTCCGTGGCGATCTCATCGATCGACCCGCGCAACAGGCACGGGTGATCAATGATCTGGCCGACGTAGGGGAAGAAGCGAATGCCGGTACCGGCGAGGATCTCCTGCACAGGCTCGATCAGCGTCCCCCCGATCAGGTAGTCCGGGCCGATCTCGGCGGCCACACGCGCGGACTGCAGCGTCGCCTCCTCGGTCTCCGAGACGACCTCGAGGTAGCTGGTGTGGCCGTTCGCCCTGATCTCGCCGATCAGCGCCTGCAGCTCGTCACGTGAGACACCGAGATCCTTACACCCCACGTGCCGGACGCCCGATCCGGCAATCGATTTGTAGATCTCGCGCGCGTCCGCGACGGTCTGGTCGTCGCGTGTCAACATGAAGATGAACTCGATCATTTTTCACCGAAGCTGTCGGACAACGCGGCCACTCTAGCGTCCGTGGTGGCGGATCGCAACGGAGTCTGGTGGAGGCGCCGGCGCAGCGGCGCGCAGCTTCCAAGTGAGCCGGACCTGGCGCGCAATCTGAACATCTCACGAAGTTCTCTTCGAGCTGCGATTGCGCTGCTCGAGGAGGAGCGTCTACCGCCGCGGCCCGGGTCGCGACGACGGGGATCAGGCGTGAGCGTGGCCGGTCCGATCAGCTGTTCCAGCGCTCGACCAGCGCGACCGCCGTCGACCAGCGCTGACGTCGCGCCAGCCGCTCGGAGACCTCCCACGACGGCTCGGCGATCAGGTCGGTGGTGACCTCGGGGAAGTCCGCGACGCCGTCCCAGAAACCCGCCGCGAGCCCCGCGAACATCGCCGCGCCGATCGCGGTCGCCTCTCCCCGTGTGGCACGGCCGACGCGAACGCCGGCGAGCTCCGCCAGGCGCCGGACGACCCAATCTGAGCGCGACATGCCGCCGTCGAGCAGGACCGTCCCGAGCGGCATCTCGGCGCCGATCGCCTCCAGTCGCGTCGGCGACCTGGTGCAGCACGCCGTCGACGATCGCCCGCGCGAGCTGGGCACGGGTAGTTGCGCGGCTCATCCCGAGCAGCGCCGCGCGCACGTTCGGGTCCCAGCTCGGGGTTCCGAGCCCCTGCAGCGCCGGCACGCAGGCGACCGCATCGTCGTCCGCTCCGGCGTTGCTGAGCAGTGCATCGAGCTCCACAGCCGGTGGCAGCACGTCAATTCCGGCGAACCAGTCAAGCGCCGATCCCGCCGCCGGCACGAACCCCTCGAGCGCATAGCTGGTCTGCCCTGCCTGACGCCACGCGCACGAGGCGAGCACCCCCGCCGGCGGCGCCGGCGCGCTGGTGCCGGCCTGGGCAAGGATGAACGCGCCGGTTCCGAGCGTCACCTTCGCGCTTCCGGGCGCCACGCACCCGAGCCCGAACAGCGAGGCCTGCTGATCCCCGAGCAGCCCCGTGATCGGAAGTCCCGCCGGCGCTTCGGACAGTGCCGTCTGAGCAAGCTGATCGGAGCCGACGATCGGCGGCAGCATCGCCCTCGGAACCCCGAACAGGTCAAGCAGCCGGTCGTCCCAGTCCTCGCCGCCCAACCCGCAGAGCAGCGTCCGTCCGGCGTTGCCGGCGTCGCACACCTCAGCTCCGGACAGGTTCTTGACCAGCCAGCCGGCGACGTCGTGGTAGACGAGCTCACCGGCCTGCGCGGCGGCGCGGGCCCCGGGGAGATGATCGAGCAGCCACCCGATCTTGGTCGCCGGGAACACCGGGTCGAGCTCCAGCCCTGTGAGTGCCCGCACGAGCCCGGCGTGCCCCTGCGCGGCGAGCGCATCGCAGCGGTCGGAGGTCCGCCGATCCTGCCAGACGATCGCCGGATGGATCGCGCGGCCCGAGTCACGCTCGGAGACGATGAACGTCTCTGTCTGGTTGGCGATCCCGAGCGCGACGATATCGGCCGGCTTCGCTCCGGCATCCGCGAGCGCGCCGGCGATCGCAGCGGACGCCGATGCAAGCAACTCATCGGGGTCCTGCTCGACGAGTCCGGGACCGGGGAACGATGCACTGACCGCCACGGCTGCGGTCCCGCGCTGCTCCAGCGCGTGGTCGAGCACCAGGCAGCGGGTGCTCGAGGTCCCCTGATCGAGTCCGAGGACGAACGCCGTCAACCCCGCGCCTCCACCGCCGGGCTGTCCTGCGCCAGCGCGGCGCGGTAGTCGCGGACGGCACTGTCGTCGTCGGGGGCCGACTCGCCGGCGCGCTCGGCGGCCAGCCGCCGCCCCCAGGCCTCAACCTCGAACCCGACGCGGTCGGCGTCCCAGCCGAGCTCGCCGGCCATCAGCCTCGCCGCCGGCGCCGATGCCCCGAGCCCGCGATCGGCGACCGAGATCGCCAGCCTCGTTCGGCGCTCGAGCACATCCTCGAGGTGGAGCGCTCCCTCGTGTGTGACGGCGTGCACGATCTCCACCGCCAGATAGGGTGCTCCCCCCTCGAGCGGCTCGGCCAGCTCGGGGCGCTCGCCGATCAGCTCCAGCAGTTCGTCGACGCGGTCGCCGTAGCGGCGCAGCAGCCGCTCGATCGTCTCGACGTCCACCCCGGCCTGCTCCGCGAGCCGGTGGCGGCGGTGAGACGCTGCCAGGAAGCCGTCGGCGCCGACGATCGGGATCCGCGCGGTCGGCGACGGTGGCACGTCTTTGAGGTCCCGGCCGGCAGCGTCGATCAGGTCTGCGGCCATCACCCGGTAGATCGTGTACTTGCCGCCCGCGACCGTCGTCAGGCCGGGAACCGGCGTCTCGACGACGTGTCGGCGGCTGAGCCGGGTCGTGTCGGCCGCATCGGCCGGGCCGACCAGCGGGCGCAGGCCCGCGAAGACCCCGACGACGTCGCCGCGCGTGAGCGGCTCGGCGAGCAGCGCGTTGGTCTTCGCCAGCAGGTAGTCGACGTCGGCGCCGCTCGCGATCGGCCGGTCCGGTCCGTGCATCCACGGCGTGTCGGTGTCGCCGATCACCCAGCCGAAGTCGCTCGGGAGGATGAACAGAACGCTCTTCTCGGTCCGCGCCAGAATCCCGGTTGTCATCGGTATCCGGTCAAGCGGTACCACCAGATGGATCCCCTTTGAGGGCTTGATCTGGGTGTCATGAATGCCGCCCGCGGTCGCCCGCACGAGTCCGTCCACGCGCCCGCGGCGAGGGCGACGTGGCGCGCGCGGATCACGACGGTCTCGCCGGTCTCCTCGTCGAGCACCTCGGCGCCGGTCACGCGACCGCCGGTCCGCAGCAGTTCGATCACGCGGGCGCGCGTCGCCAGATGAGCGCCGTGAGCGGCGGCGGTGCGAGCGACCGCCGTGACCATCCGTGCATCGTCCTCGGCGCCGTCGTAGAACTGCACCGCGCCGACAGGGCGTCGTGATTCAACGCCGGAGCCTCTGCCAGCGCACCGCGACGGCTCAGGTGCCGGTGACGCGGGACCGACCGGGCGCCGCCGAGCGTGTCGTAGAGCACCAGTCCGGCGCCGAGATACGGGCGCTCCCAGCCTCGCCGCCGCAGCGGCCACAGGAACGGGATCGGACGGACCAGGTGCGGCGCGAGCGTGCTCAGCAGCAGCTCTCGTTCGCGTAGCGCCTCACGCACGAGCCCGATGTCGCCCATCTCCAGATACCGCAGGCCACCGTGGATCACCTTGCTCGACTTGCTCGACGCGCCCGGAGGCGAAGTCCGAGGCCTCCACGAGCCCGACCTCGAGCCCTCGAGAGGCGCCGTCAAGCGCGGCCCCGACGCCCGTGATCCCGCCGCCGACGACGAGCACGTCGAGATCGCCGGCGGCCATCGCGGCCAGCGACCGCCGGCGGGTGTCCGCGTTGATCGCCGCGCCGGATGCGCTCGGGGACATCCTCAGCGCACCTCGATCGAGGTTGCGAGCACGGTCGAGGTCGCCGGCGCCGCCGACTGCCGCGCACGACGATCCGGACGCGGTCGCCGCGGAACAGGTCACGCGAGTGCTCGAACGCGACGCCGTCGGCGCTCCAGGTGGTGCGTGCGATCGACACCAGCGACGCGCCCCGCGCGACACCGAGCAGCCTCGACTCCGCGACTCCGGCGGCGACCACCTCGATCCGCTCCTCGGCGTTGCCGGCGATCAGCCCGTACTGGCGTCTCGAGCAGCTCGTAGAGCGACCCGCTGAGCGAGTGGTCAAGCAGGCCGGGGAACAGGTTCGGCGGGGAACGCCGCGCGCTCGAGCGAGATCGGCTCCTGGTCGGCGAGGCGTACCCGGACGACCTCGTGGACGAGCTCGCCGGGGATGATGCCGAGCGCTGCGGCGACCTCTTCGTCGGCCGCGATCGTCGCGGTCGAGATCACCCGTGCGTCGGACTGGAACCCCTGCCGACGCAGGTAGGCGGGCAGTCCCGCAAGGCTCGTGAGATCACGCTCGACCTTGCGCTCGGCGACGAAGATCCCGCCGCACGACCGCGGACGCGCCTGATCGACCCGCTCCGCTCCATGTCCGCCAGCGCCGCTCGGACCGTCGATCGCGACACGCCGAGGCGCTGTGCGATCTCCCGCTCGGCGCCGAGCCGCTGTCCGGGCGCCAGCTCGCCGGCATCGATCTCACGGCGCAGCCGTCCCCGGACCGCGATCACAGCCGGGCCCAGCGGCCCGAGCTCGCCGACCTCGCGACCGTGGCCCCGAGCGCTGCTGGGGCCGGCCGCCATCGGTTACTGCTCCTCCTCCACCGACAGCGACTCCGGCAGGACCTGGCCGCCGTCGACGACGATCGTCTGCCCGGTGATGTAGGCGGCCTCATCGGTGGCCAGGAACAACGCCGCGTAGCCGATGTCAGCGGCCTTGCCGAGGCGCTTCTGCGGGAATCGCGGCCGCCATCCTGGCGGATGTACTCCTCGCCCATCTCCTCGACGCCCTCGCTCTCGATGTTGCCAGGCAGCACCGCGTTGACGGTGATCCCGAGCTCGGCGAGCTCGATCGCAGCCGTCCGCATGAAGCCGAGCTGCGCCGCCTTGGTCGCGCCGTAGTGCGACCAGCCGGGATCGCCGGTGATCGGTCCGGTGATCGAGGAGGTGATGATCACCCGGCCGTGGCCGCTGCGCGTCAGCGCCGGGATCGCCGCCTTGACCGACGAGCATCGTCCCCTTGACGTTGGTCGCGAAGATCTCGTCGATGTCCCGCTCGGTCATCTCCCGCAGGTCGGCCTTCGGGAACACGCCGGCATTGGCACACAGCACATCGAGGCCTCCGAAGCGCTCGACCGTCGCCGCGACCATCCGCTCGACGCTGCCCGCATCGCCGACGTCGGCGGCGATGAACTCGACCTCGCCGCCGGCCGATCCGAGCTCGGCCACCGCCGCTGCGCCGGCCTGCGGATCACGTGCCGAGATCGCGACGCGCGCTCCCGCCTGCAGGAATACGCGGGCGATGCCCTTGCCGATTCCCTTGGTGCCGCCGGTCACCAGAACGGCGCGGCCAGTCACGGGCGTGAACACGATCTTGCCTCCCCTGTCAGGACGAGTGGGTCGATAGATATTGCTCGGCGAGCGCGCAGGTGCCGGTCGTGAAACCGGCACCCAGCTCCGCCGCCTCCGGCGCGAACGTATGGTGCGATCCGATCCAGGCGACCAGCAGCAGCCGGCGGAGCATCACGAACGTCTGCAGCTCCGCCTCGGCGGCGGCGTCGAGCTCGGCCACCGATCGGTAGCCCCGCAACCAGGCCTCGCGCAGCTCGGGAACCCGCGGGTGGTCCTCCATGAACGAGACCGCCGTCGCGAAGTCGTACATGAACCATGAGAAGCCGCAATCGTCGAAGTCGATCGCCTGCACACGGCCGCCGTCGATCAGCAGGTTCGCCAGGCGCATGTCGGCATGGATCAGGCCGAACCGCCGCCGATCCTGCCCGTATTCACGCAGCCGCGCCGCGATCGTGGCGTCGAGCCGATCGAGCACGAGGCGCTCCTCGACGCCCATCCCGAGGCCATCCTGCCAGGCGCCCCAGTAGCCGCGCGGGCCGATCGAGTGCTCGTAATCCCAGCGCGGACGGACGAAGCCCGCGGGCTGGCGCCAGTGATGGACGTGCTGGTGCATCCGCGCGCAGACGGCCCCGAGGATCTCGAACTGATCCGCGGCCGCCTGGCCGGCATCGAGATCGACGGCTGGTCGCCGTCCAGCCAGTTGAAGATCACGACGTTTCGCGCCCCGATGCCGTCGCCGGACACCGACACGACCCGTGAGCCGTCCGCCGCGGTGAGCACCCCCGGCGTCTCGACGACCCCTTCGAGACGCAGCGCGTCGATCCAGTCGAGCTCCGATTCGATCTCCTGCACGGTGCGATAGCCCGGCCGGTGCACCCTCAGCGCGAAGCGCTCGTCGCTCTGCGGGTCCTCGACCAGATAGGTGTGGTTCTCCGAGACGTTGCACAGCACCACGTCGGCGTCCCGGCGCAGGCCGAATCGCGTCTAGCGCCGCTCGCGCCAACTCGACGGTTGGGTCGTCCTGCTCGTCCATGTGATCTCGCTAGTGGTCGCGGCCGGCGACGGCGCTCAGTACGCGGTCGATCTCGTCGCGAGCCAGGACCATATCCGAGGTCTCGCCCGCGATGTACAGCCGGCCGGCGGCGCCGATCATCGAGACGCTGATCAGCGTCTGCTCCGGCGCCACCCGCTCCGCCGCATTCGCCGCCGCCGCCGCGAACAGCGCAGGTGTCATCTCGGCGACCAGCAGGCTCTGGCCGGGCAGCAGCATCGATGCCTCGCGGACCCGGTTGATGATCACCGCGTGCTGGTCGGTGACGTCCTCGATGATCCCGAGATAGGTCACGCGCGGCCGCAGCGTGTGGTGCGCCTGCGCGCCGATCCCCGCGAGGATCGCCTCCCCCGCACGCTCGACGACAAGCGGATCGGCGGCATGAACCTCCAGCACGCCGAATTGCCGCTCGACATAGTGGATCCCCGGCTCGACCTCCGGCACCGCCTTCAGCGCCAGATCGATCACGCGCTCGATCGCGAGCGCGGGGGCGACCTCGACGATCAGAGCGGTGTCCCCCTCCCTCGCCGGATATCCCCGCGCACGGGTCGGAGTCCCGAGGTAGGCGGCGAACTGCGGGGCCAGATCGGGGATCGACAGGTAGACCCGCAGCTCGACGGGCGATTCGGCGCGGGGCGCCACGGGCGTCGCTATGCCTTCGCGGTGAAGTGGTTGTCGAGCTCGGGGTGCGGCCGCGGGATCACGTGCACGGAGATCAGCTCACCGACCGTCGATGCGGTTTCCGCACCCGCCTCGGTGGCGGCCTTGACGGCGCCGACATCGCCGCGGACCACGACCGCGACCAGCCCATCCCCGACCTGCTCCCGGGAGACGATCGTCACGTTGGCTGCCTTGACCATCGCATCTGCGGCTGCAAGCGCGGCCACGAATCCCTTCGTCTCGACCATGCCGAGTGCTTCGTTCATGCTGTTCATGTCTCCTTGGTCTTTCTCTGTTTGGCTTGGACCGGCTCTGGCGGCGCTTCCTCGCGGGTTGCGTCCAGTGAGCCGATGATCAACGCATCGATCGGTGGATGCTCGGGCGCGAACCAGCCTGACGCGACCGAGCCGCTTGCAACCAGCACGCGTTCCCCGATGCCGCTGCCGAGGACGTCGAACGCGACCAGCCTGGCGCCGTCGTCGCTCTGCACCTCCAGGAAGGCTCCGCGCGGAATCTCCTCAAGGCGCCGCGTGGCCCACACGGATCCGATCACCGTCCCCTTCAGCATCTGCCCTCCCTTTCGATCTCAACGCGCAGCGCACGGGCTTGGTCCCGGGCAAGTGGGGTGAGCACGGCGCCCCGTGCGAGCACGAGCCGTGCTCCTCGCTGCGCCGCGTCGCGCACGGTGCGCTCGGTGACCGCACCCTTCGTGACATGTATCGCCGGGGCGCTCGCAGCCCCCTGGCCGCCGTTGTGAGCGGCGGAGCCCGAGGATGACCGCCGCAGCGTGAACCGCAGGGCACCCGTGCGGATCGCGCGGCGGTCACGCGGGTTCTCGATCCTGGCGGCGAGCGCCCGGGCGAACGCATCGAGGTCCTCGTCGCTGTCGATCGTGACGGCTTCGACGCGCACCCCGGGCCGGGCATCGATCGCAACGTCGCGGCGTTCGCTGCTGCCGCTGCCCACAAGTTCGGCGGATCCGGCCGGAAGGCTGCGCTCGGCCGGCGCCGGCGCCGTCGATTCGGTCACCTGTACGCCGTCGCCGATGATCTCCCCCGGCACTGCCGGAGTCGCTCCAGGTCGAGGGCCGCAGCACGGCCGCCACCGGCGGTGCCGGGATCATCGGAACGACTCCGGGCCGTGCGGCGGCGGCGGTGTGCCCGTTTTCCTGGGCGGCCGGATGTCCGCTGCCCTGACCGTTGCCGTGGCCGCTGTCGTGGCCACGGCCGTGGCCGTTTCCATTGCCGTTGGTGGGTCCGCTGCGCGCGGCGTCACCGATTGCCTCCCTGAGCATCCCCGGCATCAGCTCCCGCAGGACCTCGCGCGCCGCCTCGCGCATCTGCTCGTCGCGGTCGGAGCTCATCAGGCCGCCACCTTCAGGGCATTGGTGGCTGCGTCGGCGGCTGTGCGGACGTCCGCCTCGGCACCGCTCAGGTACACCCGTCCGGTCGCGCCGATCATCCGGTAGTCGACGACCTTGATCCGAGCCGCCTTCTCGGCCTCGTTGACCGCCTGGATCGCGTAGGACGCGGGCTGCATCTCCAGGACGAACAGCGATTCGCCGGGCAGCGCCATCGACCCGAGCTTGTTGCGGTTGATCAGGAACGCGTGCTGGTGATCCAGGCGTGAGATCAGCTTCGCCGCCAGGATCTTCGGTGAGAGCGCGTCGGAGGGCAGCGCGCCGAGCTCGTCGAGCACAGCCTCACGCGCCGACTCGACCGCCGAGGTCGAACGCGAGTGGAACTCCAGATAGCCGAACTGGCGCTCGACGACGAGGATCCCGGCCTGCACCTCGGTGTGCTTGAGCACGACGTCGGTCAGCGGCTCGATGTCGAGGCCCGGGGCGACCTCGATCACGCCGGCCGCCATCCGCGTGCGCGGCAGCCGGCCGCGCACCCAGGTTCCCAGGTAGCACATCGTCTGCGGCTGAAGCTGATCGATGAAGATCGATGATCGGAGTTCCGCCATCGCTATCCCCGCACAACCTCTCGCAGCTCCTCCAGGATCAACCTTCGCAGCTCCTCCCGGGAGATCGAGCTTTCGACCGGGGCGAATTGACCAGCGGCAACCCCGATGCCGCCGGCCGGCGGTGCCGGCGGCATCGCAGACCACGGCTCCAGTCCGGCGAAGTCGCCGAACGGTTCGCTGGGGTCCATCGCGTACGCCACCTGGGTCCACTGGATCAGGTCCCGCGGCTGGAGGTTCTCGGTCAGCGAGGAGCGGCCGAAGAAGCCGGTGCCGATCGTCCAGGTCGGCGCGAGATGTGTGTCGATGCCGGCCGAGCCGGTGCTGCCGGGGGCGTTGACGCTGATCCGCAGCACGCGCAGGGTCGCGCCGTAGGCGAGCACCGTCGCCGGCGTGCGCGAGTGGATCACGGCCGAGTGCCCGGCGCCGCCGATCCGCAGCATCGCCCTGGCGGCGTCGATCCCGCGCTGCACGTCGGGCACGCGGACCATCCCGAGCAGCGGAAACATCTTCTCGCGCGCGAGCGGCTCCTCGGGGACCACGATTGGAAACGGCGCGACCAGCACCCGCGTCCCCGTCGGCACGCGGATCTCGGCCGCCTTCGCGAGCGTCAACGCATCCTTGCCGACGAGCGCCGTGTCGATCCTGCCGTCGGGGTAGCAGGTGGCGCGGATCCGATCGGTCGCTTCGGCGTCGAGTACGCAGGCGCCGTTGCGGGTGAGCTCTGCGATCAGCGAGTCCGCGATCGACTCCTGCGCGATCACCGTCGACTCGTTGGTGCAGAGGATCGAGTTGTCGAACTCCTTGGACTCGACCAGGCAGGCGGCCGCGCGGGCGATGTCGGCGCTCGCGTCGACCAGCGCCGGCACGTTGCCAGGGCCGACGCCGAGCGCGGGGTTGCCCGAGTGGTAGGCGGCACGGACGACGGCGGTGCCGCCGGTCGCGATGATCAGATCGGTCTCGGCATCGGCCATCAGCGCCTCGATCAATGGCACCGTCGGCTCCTCGACCACCTGCACGCAGCCATCGGGGGCGCCGGCGGCGACCGCCGCCTGGGCCATCAGCGCCACCGCCTCGCCTGACACCCGACGCGCCAGCGGGTGCGGGGAGACGACCACGGCGTTACGGGTCATCAGGCAGATCAGCACCTTGAAGTAGGTGGTCGCGATCGGGTTGGTCGACGGCGTCAGCGCCAGGATCACTCCGGCCGGCTTGGGCACCTCGACCAGCTTGCGCTCGGGGTCGATCCGCAGCGAGACGAAGTTCTCCTCGCGGTAGCGCTCGAGGATCCCGCGCGAGGACGCCTCGTTCTTGCGACGCTTGTGCTCGGCTACGCCCATCCCGGTCTCCTCGACCGCCTCACGGGCGAACCGCTCCGCGTTTTGGTATGCCACCTCGGCAACTGCCTCGACGATCCTCCACGTCGCGTCACGGTCATATTGCGCGAACGCAGTCGCAGCCCAGCGGGCTCGCTGAAGCATCATCCGCGCGCGCGGAGCCCCGGGCACCTCCGCAGGCACGGCGTCCCTGATCGTTGCCTCGCGAGCGCTCATGCCCTCACCGTGATCCCCTGCCCGGCGCCGGCGCGCGCCTCGTCGCGGGCGAGCCCGATCCCGACGGCCGTGCGGTCGAGGATCTCATCGACAAGGTCGGGCCCGAGCAGGATCCCCGGCTTGAACTGCAGCACACGGGGATCGAGCGTCGAGAAGATCGCCCACACGCCGTTCTCGTAGAGGTGACGCATGACGAGCTTGGCGCCCTGCGGGTGGTCGAACTCCAGACCCATCACGACGCCGTCCTGGCGGATCCCGACAAACCAGTCCGGGTAGCTCTCCTGGATCGCGCGCAGCCCGCGCCGGAAGCGGTCGGCGATGTAGTGGACCATCGAGCGGACCTCGGGACGGCCGCAGATCTCGAGCACCTTCAGCGCGACGATGCAACCGAGTTCGGCGCCGCCGCCGGTGGAGATGTGGCCGAAGCCGTCCTCCTTGAGCCACTGCGAGCACTCCTCGGAGACGACCGTGCAGGCGATCGGGTACATGCCGCCGGTGATCCCCTTGCCGACCACCATGATGTCGGGCTCGATCCCGGCCTTGGCGACCGCCCACATCTCGCCGGTCCGCATCAGCCCGGTCTGCACCTCGTCGGCGATGTACAGGGCACCGTGGCGCTCGCACAGGGCCTTGACCGCCTGCAGGTATCCCGGCTCGGGCAGCGGGAACCCGTAGGTTGCCGGAATCGTCTCGATGATCACCGCGGCGACGTCGTTGCCCCGAAGCGCCTGCTCCATCGCGTCGAGATCGTTGAACGGCACCTGCGTGAACTCCTCCGGACGGTCCGACAGGAACAGCGTCGAGAAGCGATCGTCGCCGGTCGCGACCGCCAGCCCGGTGTGCCCGTGGTAGCCCTTCTGGATCGAGACGATCTTGCGCCGCTGGCGCGTATGGCGAGCGGTCTTGATCGCGATGTCGATCGCCTCGCCGCCGCCCGAGCCATAGATGACGCGCCGCATGTTCGGAGTTGCGGTCGCCACCAGGGCCTCGGCGAGCGCGGTCCTCGCGAGCGCGGGGAAATGATGGTTGCCGATGTCGAAACGGCCCATCGCCTGCTCGAGCGTCGCGATCAGCTCGGGGTTGCGATGGCCCAGGTTGTAGGTGCCGCCGTTCAGATGCAGGTCGATCAGACGCCGGCCCGCCATGTCCCAGAACATGTAGCCTTCGCGTCGATCGATGACCAGGTCAACACCCGCGTCCTGCCAGAAGCGCGTCTTGTCCGGGTTCCAGAACTCCTCGGACCGGCGGAGGAAGTCCGCCTTTGAGTCGTAGGAGAAGAAGCCGTAGTCGTACATGGCCTGCCTGATGTGGCTTGTGGGCGTCGCCCGGGGTCGCCCGGGTTCCTCAGCGTAGTTACCATACCATTGATCGGCTATCTGTCCAGACCATTTGAGCTAAAAGGTTTCTCGTGCAGATGAGAGTGCTCGCGCTGATCAACCACGAGGCCTGCCCCGGCGGTGTGTTCGAGGACGAGATCGTGCATCAGGGGCACGAGCTCGACCGCTGGGTGCCATCCGCCGGCGAGATCCCCCGCCCGCTCTCCGAATATGGGGCCGTGATCGCTTTCGGCGGCGGCATGCAGGCCGACGAGGAGGAGCTGCATCCGTGGATGCGCACCGTCTTCGGAGTCCTCAGCGACTGCCTCGAACGCGAGCTGCCGACGCTCGGGGTATGTCTGGGAGGGCAGATGCTGGCGAGAGCCGCCGGCGCCGCGGTCGGACCCGCGCCGCAGGCCGAATGTGGCTGGCAGCCGGTCGTGCTCACCGACGCCGGCATGCGGGATCCGCTGTTCACGGGGCTGCCGCGCCGCTTCGACGTGTTCCAGTGGCATTCCTATTCATTCGAGCTCCCGCCCGGCGCGGTCGAGCTGGTCAGCGGTGATGTCTGCCTTCAGGGCTTCCGCATCGGCGCCTGCGGATGGGGTCTGCAGTGGCACCCCGAGGTGACCGGCGACACGGCGCTGCACTGGGCACGTCATCACCGGCCCGCTCCGAACGGCGTTCCGGTGGAGATGGACCTGCCGGCGATGGAGGCGACAGTGGCCGCACGGATCGGTGAGAGCAACGACGAGGGCCGGGCGTTGTGTGCCAGGTTTCTGCTGGCCGCGCAGGGCCAGACGGGCAGTCTCTGACCGAGAACCGCCTTTCGCCCGCGTAACATCTGCGACCGAGACGCCAACGCGGATCGGTTCGTGGTCCGTGACCGAATCGTTCAAACGCGAGCAACGTGTCGGGAGGAACTGGATGCTGAGTCGACGGGAACTGCTGCGGCGCGGTGCGGCGATCGCCGGCCCGGCGCTGATGCTCGGGCGCGTGCCGGGGGCGGAGGCCGCGGCTTCGAGGCCGACCGTCGCGGGGATGAACGTGATCATCTTCATCACCGACCAGCAACGCCATCAGCAGCACTTCCCACCAGGCTGGTCGAAGCGGAACCTCCCCGGCTTCTCACGCCTGCAGGCACACGGGCTCACGTTCGAGAACGCGTTCTGCAGCGCCTCGATGTGCTCCCCCTCCCGCGCATCGCTGCTGACCGGCTACTTCCCGGCCCAGCACGGGGTCAAGTACACGCTCGAGGACAACATGCCCGACGACGAGTATCCGCAGGTCGAGCTGTCGACGAGCTTCAAGAACATCGCGACCGTGATGGCGGCGGCAGGCTACAACGTCGTCTACAAGGGCAAGTGGCACGCGAGCAAGCCGACCGGCAGCGAATTCACCCCGCAGGACCTCGAGCGCTACGGCTTCCAGCGATGGAACCCACCGGACGCCGGCGCCAATCAGGACGTCGAGCAGGAGGGCGGCGGCGAGTACGACAACGACGGGCGGTTCATGAACGGAACCGGCACTCCCGACAGCGGCGACGAGGGCGTGTTGAGCTACCTCAGCACCGCCGCGGCCGGCCAGCAGCCGTTCTGTCTGATCATCTCGCTCGTCAACCCCCACGACGTCCTGCTGTACCCGAAGACCTACAGCGACGGCGGCGGCTACGACGAGTCGTGGCTGCAGGGGGAGATCGGGCTGCCCGAGACTGTCGACGAGGACCTCTCCACCAAGCCCTCCGCCCAGCGGCAGTTCCGGGCGCTGCTGAACCTGATCGGGCCGCTCACCGGCACTCAGCAGAAGCGCAACTACCTCAACTTCTACGGCAACCTGATGAAGCTCGCCGACCAGTATCTCGTCGACGTGCTGGACACGCTGACCGAGCAGAACATGCTCGAGAACACGTTGATCATCCAGACGTCCGATCACGGCGAGATGGGTCTCGCACACGGCGGCCTGCGCCAGAAGTGCTTCAACTTCTACGAGGAGACGCTGAACGTCCCGCTCGTCTACTCGAACCCCCGGCTCTGGAGCCGCCCGAAGACGACACAGGCGCTCGTCTCGCATGTCGACCTGCTGCCGACGCTCGCCAGCCTCGTCAACGCGCCCGCGTCGGCACGAGCGGACTGGCAGGGCGTCGACTACTCCGGTGTCGTACTCGGGAAGCTCGCGCCGCCGGCCCAGGACCATGTCGTGTTCACCTACGACGACTGGATGGTCGGTCAGGCGAGCGGGCCCTACGTGCAGCCGCCGCAGCACATCGTCAGCCTGCGCGAGCATCGCTGGAAGCTCGCCGAGTACTACGACGCCGACGGCCACAAGCCGAGTCAGTGGGAGATGTACGACCTGAGGAGCGATCCGCTCGAGCAGACCAACCTCGCCGATTCGTCCTACCGGCGCACGCCCGAGCAGGAGCAGCAGTATCTGCGGCTGCGCTCGAAGCTCGCGCGCGTCAAGCTGCAGCGGTTGGCGCCGCTGAAGCACACACCGAGGCCCAGGACGATCGGGGACCCGAGCCGAAAGGCTCCGGTCCAGTCGCTCGACTAGAACCCGCTGTGACTACGCTTTGCAGACGTGCACGCGCGTAGATCACCGCAGCGACAGAGATGAGCGAGATCCCGCCGATCGCAGAACTGCTGCAGCGTCGCACCGGCGAGGAGATGGCGCTGAACGATCGCTATCTGAATCCCCAGATGGGCCGGATCCTGCGGACCCTGGGGTTCGACAGGACCTGGGTTGGCGGCGACCGGACGCATCTGATCGACGCCGATGGCGATCGCTATCTGGACCTGATCTCAGGCTACGGCGTGTTCGCACTCGGTCGCAACCACCCGGACGTGATCCAGGGCGTGCGTGAGGTTCTCGACGCGGGCACCGCGAACCTGCCACAGCTCGGCGTGACATTGCTGAGCGGCGTCCTTGCCGAGCAGTTGCTGGCGCGCGCTCCGGGCAGCGTCGCTGCAATGGTGCCGGCGAACTCGGGCACTGAGGCCGTCGAGGCGGCGATCAAGATCGCGCGCGCTGCCACCGGTCGCCGGCGGTTGCTGTACGCCGAGCACGCATTTCACGGTCTCACGCTCGGCTCGCTGTCGCTCAACGGCAATCACGAGTTCCGCGCGGGCTTTGGACCGCTGCTGCCGGATTGCGAGCCGGTCGCGTTCGGCGAGCTTGAAGCGCTCGAACGCGAGCTCGGGCGCGGCGACGTCGCCGCGCTGATCATCGAGCCGGTCCAGGGCAAGGGCGTTCAGCTCCCGCCTGATGGCTATCTCGCCGCTGCGCAGCGGTGCTGTCACGAGGCGGGAGCCCTGCTGATCTGCGACGAGGTGCAGACGGGCGTCGGCCGGACCGGGCGGTTCCTGGCGCTCGAGCACTGGGCCCTGCAACCCGACATCGTCTGCATGGCCAAGGCGCTGTCGGGCGGGCTCGTCCCGATCGGAGCGGTGCTGGTCTCACGCGAGGCTTTTGACCGCGTATTCGACGGGATGGAACGAGCGGTCCGCCACGGCTCGACGTTCGGCGGCAACGATCTGGCGGCGGCAGCCGCGCTCGCCACGCTCAGGGTGATCGATCGCGACGGGGTGGTCGCCCACGCTGAGCGGATGGGGGCGCTGCTGCTTGAGCTGACGCGCCCGCTGATCGAGCGCCACGAGATCGTCCGTGACGTGCGCGGGCTCGGTTTGATCTGGGCGATCGAGCTGGGGCCGCCGGCCGGCGGCAGCGGCCGGGCGCTGTTCAATGCCGTGGAGCGGGCACAGCCAGGGCTGTTCGCACAGCTGATCACGGTGCCGCTGTTCCATGACCACCGGATCCTCTGCCAGGTCGCGGGCCATCGCATGAACGTCGTCAAGGCCCTGCCATCACTGCTGATCGACGAGCACGAGGTGCGCCGCTTCGCCGATGCGCTGGCGGAGGTCGTCGCTGCCGGTGAGCGGACTCCCCGTGCGATGGCGCGTTTCGGCCTGACGATGGCCCGCGGCACGGTGCGCTCGCACCGGACCAGACGATCCGCAGCGGTCTAACGCGATGCGCGCGGTTGTCACCGGCGCCGCGGGCTTCGTCGGCGCCCATGTCGTCCGAGCGCTCGCCGGCTCGGGTGCAGAGGTGGTCGCGTTCGACCGTGCATTCGCGGGTACCGGGCCCTCGCCGTTCCCGGAGACCGTGGAGCTGGTCGGAGGCGACGTGCTCGATGCCGATGCCGTGCGACGAGCGGTCGCCGGCGCCGACGCGGTGTTCCACCTCGCGGGCGTGTACAGCTACGCGCGCCGGGATCACGCGGCGATGCGGGCCGTGAACGTCGAGGGCACCAGGATCGTGCTCGACGCGGCGGTGCGAGGCCGGTGCCGACGGATCGTCCACACCAGCACCTGCGCGACCTGCGGCCCGGTTCGCGGCCGCGCCGCGGACGAGCGTGACGTCCCGCCTCTCGGCCAGCTCGCGATCCCGTACAAGCAGACGAAGATGGAGGGCGAGCGGCTTGCGATTCGGGCTGCGCACGAGGGTCTCGATGTGGTCGTCGTCAACCCGACGGTGCCCGTCGGTCCGGGCGATCTGCGCCCCACCCCGACCGGCAAGATGGTCGCCGACGTCGCACACGGCCGCGCGCGCGGCTATCTGACGCGCAGCGCGCTCAACGTCGTGGCGGTGCAGGATGTTGCCGCCGGGCACGTTCTGGCCTTCGAACGTGGCCGGTCAGGGGAGCGTTATCTGCTCGGTGGGGAGAACCTGTCGATTCGTGAGGTGTTCGCCCAGATCGCCGCCGCCGCGGGGTTGAGTGCGCCACGGCTCGGCGTCCCGTGGGCGACCGCCCACATCGCGGCCCAGCTGGCCGACGCAGCGCTGCGTCCGTTCTCCCGTGAGCCGCGGATGCTGGTGCTCGATGAGGTTCGCGCCGGACGTCTGCCGCATGCGTTCAACGACGCCAAGGCCCGCTCAGAGCTGGGATACGTTTCGCGCCCCGCCGCGCAGGCGCTGATCGAAGCCACCCGCAGCGCGCTCAACGCCACGCCGCCCTGACGCCTGGTCTCGGTCCGGCCTCAGCCCGCTGACCGCCCGTCAGCCACCCGCCTGCGGCAAACCGAGGTGCTCTCGAAGCGTGGTGCCGGCGTATTCGGTTCTGGCGATCCCCTGACGTTGCAGGATCGGCACCACCTGCTCGACGAACGTCGCCAGCTCGCCTGGGAGGATGTGGGGCATCAGCGTGAAGCCGTCGCAGGCGCCCGCCGTCCACCAGTCGGTGATCAATGCGGCCATCGCCTCGGGGGTGCCGGTGAAGTCCAGGCCGCCCGGCAGTGCCGAGAGCTTCTGTGCGACGGCGCGGAATGTGGTCGGTTCCTGCGCCGCCAGCTTGTAGATCGAAGCGCCGAAGCTGGTCTTCGGCGCGGCCGCGAGCAGTTCGGCGGGGAACGGCCCGTCCGGATCAATCGTGGTGTGGTCGAGTCCGGCCAGGTTGGCGAGGTTGCGCCAGCGAAACTCGCTGCTTGAAGCCTCTTCCAACTCCTGCCTGCGAGCCTTCGCCTCTGCGTCGGTGCCGGCGAGCAGGAACGAGAGGCCGGGCAGCGCCCTGACGCTGTCGGGGTCACGACCGTTCTCAGCCGCCAGCGAGCGCAGGCGCCCGCGAAACGCGATCCCGTCGTCGATCGTGCTCTGCGGCGTGAACACCACATCGGCGTAGCGGGCCGCGAGGGCGACGCCCGGTGGCGAGGAGCCGGCCTGGGCGAGCAGGGGATGTCCCTGCGGCGAGCGCGGAAACGGCAGGTAGCTGGAAACATGGAAGTGCCTGCCCTCGTGGCGAGGCGGGTGCAGCTTGGCCGGGTCGGCCCAGATACCCGTCTGTTTAGAGCCGACGACGGCGTCGGGCTCCCAGCTGTCCCACAGCTTGAGCACGACCTCCACGTACTCCCCGGCGCGCTCGTAGCGGTCCTCCCGGGGCGGGTGGGCCTGCTCGCCGAAGTTGCCGGCCGCGGCCGGCTCGACCGTCGTCACGATGTTCCAGCCGGCCCGACCGTGGCTGAGAAAGTCCAGGGTCGCCAACCGCCTGGCAACGTCCCACGGGTAGCTGTAGGTGGTCGAGACCGTCGCGATCAGGCCGACCTGCTCGGTCGTGCTTGCGACCGCCGACAGAAGCTCGATCGGGTCGAATCCGACGCCGGGCAGAAATTCAGAGCGGAACTCGGCGACGCCCGGGCTGTCAGGCAGGAAGATCGAGGCGATCACGCCACGCTCGGCGATCCTCGCCAGTTCGATGAAGTGCCCGACGTCCAGTACCGACCTCGGATCGGCCGGCGACACCTTCCACGCGGACTCGTGATAGCCCGAGTTGCGTAGATATGCGTTGAGGTCGATGAACCGGTGCGGCACTTCCGGGAAATTATCGGTCGGCGAGCGGCCGCTGCCGGCGCCCACGAGGCCCGACGGGACTCCGCCCCATCCGCCACTGCCGATCGCATACCATCGCTGCCAACGGAGTCAAGGCCAACGGCCTAAGCTGAAAGCGCGGGCGGTCGTCCGCCCGATCTTTGGCTTGGCTCAGTCAAGCCAGACGTCAGGTGAATCGAGCGAGTGAGGGATTCAATGAGCGATTACGCAGTGGTCAATCCGGCAACCGGCGAGACGGTCGCCACGTATCCGACGATCAGCGACGACGAACTGAAGGCCGCGATCGGACGCGCTGACGCAGCCCACCGGACCTGGAGCGCCTCGTCGACGGCGCAGGAGCGCGGCGCGCTGATCCGCCGCGTCGCCGAGCTGCACACCGAGAGGCGCCAGCATCTCGCCGAGATCATCGTGCGTGAGATGGGCAAGCCGATCGAGCAGGCGCTTGGCGAGGTCGACTTCAGCGTCGCGATCTACGAGTACTACGCGGACAACGCCGCCTCGCTGACCGCCGACGAGTCGATCACGCTGCTCGATGGCGAGGGCTCAGCGATCGTGCGCCGGAGCTCGCTCGGTGTGCTGCTCGGGATCATGCCCTGGAACTATCCCTACTACCAGGTGGCACGGTTCGCCGGCCCCAACCTGGCGATCGGCAACACGATCCTGCTCAAGCACGCGCCCCAGTGCCCTGAGTCGGCGCTGGCGATGGAGGAGATCTTCCACGAGGCCGGCTTCCCGGCCGACGCCTACATCAACATCTTCGCGACCAACGCACAGATCGAATGGGTGATCGCCGACCCGCGCGTTCGCGGCGTCTCGCTGACGGGCTCGGAGCGAGCGGGTGCCGCGGTCGCCGAGATCGCCGGACGCAACCTGAAGAAGGTGGTGCTGGAGCTCGGCGGGTCCGATCCGTTCATCCTGCTCAGCACCGACAACCTCGACGCGGCAGTCGAGGCGGCGGTCGGCGCGCGCCTGGAGAACTCTGGCCAGGCATGCAACGCCGCCAAGCGCTTCATCGTGATCGACGAGCTCTACGATCCGTTCCTTGAGAAGTTCACGGCTGCCCTGACCGCCGTCAAGCCGTCGGATCCGAACTCGTCTGAGACGACCGTCGGCCCGCTGTCCTCGAAGTTGGCGGTGGACCGGCTTGAGGACCAGGTGCGCCGTACCGTGGACCAGGGCGCGACGCTCGTCGCCGGCGGCGACCGCAGCGGCAACTTCTTCTCAACGACGGTCCTGACCGGTGTCAAGCCGGACAACGACGGCTACCGTGAGGAGTTCTTCGGTCCCGTCGCCGCGGTGTACAAGGTCGGCTCGGAGGACGAGGCGGTCAAGCTCGCGAACGACACGCCGTTCGGCCTCGGTTCATACGTGTTCACCACCGATTCCGAGCAGGCGATGCGAGTCGCCGATCAGATCGACGCGGGCATGGTGTTCGTCAACGCGGTCGGCGCCGAGGGCGCCGAGCTGCCGTTCGGCGGCGTCAAGCGCTCCGGCTTCGGCCGGGAGCTCGGCCGCTTCGGCGCCGATGAGTTCGTCAACAAGAAGCTGATTCGGGTGGTCAGCTGAGGCGACCTGGAACGTGGGCTGAGCACGCCCGCTCAGCCCACGCAACCGCAACGTGACGCCGAGGAGCTCACTTCCACGTGAGCGCGACTGGGAGCGCTCGGTCGTGCTCGAGCCGCTCCCGAGCCCGCGCGTCCCCGCCCTGATCAGCGACGGCGGCGGCCTCCCGTTCGCGCCGGACGAGCTGACGCGGCCGCCTGGCGGCCTTGACCCGTCAGATCCAGCGGTGCAGGCGCTGATCGCGCAACTCAGCGGCCGACCAGGCGCCATGCGCACGCCCCGTGCACCATGGAAACGCGGCGCCGCATCGACACCGCTCACGCCACCGCCGAGCTTCGGCGAGTGGCGCGTGCTCGCTCGTACCGACGACGAGGTCCTGTTCGCCCGTGGCCGTCCGCCTCGGTTCCACACGGCTGCCTTCCGCCGAAACGCCCGTCGCGACACCTGGGCGTTGCTCGGCGAGAGCGCGGCGCGGCCGCTGCGCGTCGTGCGAGATGGGATCCGAGCATCCTCCTGGCGAATTGACCCGACCCACGAGATCGACCCGGAGTCGACGATGCTCCGGATCCTCGTTACCGAGCAGACCTATGCGGGCGGCAAACGAGCCGACGGGCGCGTACTCGCGCCGGACATCCATGTCGATCAGGACGAACTGCTGCTGAGGATGTTCGTAACGCCGCAGCCGGGATTCAACGTGCGCTCGCCGAACCCGGAAACCCCCGTGCGCGTTGCACTTGCACACCCCGTCGGCCGGCGAGAGCTGATCGACGGCGCCATCTACGAGCCCACCATCACCGAACCCTAGCCCGCGATCCACGGGTGGGGTTCAATACCGACAGCCATTCCGGTGGCGCCTGGATGCGCGCCGCTCAGGCGTAGGCCACGGCCTGCCCGGCGCGCTCCCATTCAGACCCGACCGCGAGCAGGACATCGAGCATCGCCTCCGCCGCCGGCGAACGATAGCCCGCGGGGACCGCAGCCATAACCTGACGCACGGGAGCGCCGGCACCCAGCGAGCGGATCACGACGTCATGGCGCGCGCCCCGAGCGGCAAGATCAGGGATCAGGGCGATTCCGACCCCGGCCGCGACGAACCCGAGAATCGCGTGGTAATCGTCGTTCTCGAAGGAGATCTTCGGCTCGAATCCAGCCGCGTGGCAGGCGCGCTTGAACATCCGGGCGTCAGGGCAGGTCGTAGTCGCGCCGAGCATCCACGACTCATCGGCGAGGTCCCGCAGCCGCAGCTTCGACCGCTCGACGAGGTGATGCCCACTGGGGAGCGCCACGTACATCGGATCATCGAACAGATGGATCCGACAGACCGCATCTCCGGGTGGGGATTCGGCGTCGTTGCTGAGCGCGATGTCGAGCTCGCCACAGCGCAGGCGCGGGATCGATTCCTCCTCCTCGATGATCTCGACCGCGAGCTCGACGCCGGGATGGATCTCCCGGAAGCGGGCGATCGCCAGCGGCACGATGCTGGCGGCGGCGGATGAGAACGTCGCCAGCCGCAGCCTCCCGGCTTCGAGCCCGATCACCGCACGCAACTCGTTCTCGGCATCGTCGAGCGCCGCGAAGATCACATCCGAGTGGCGCACGAGCACCTGGCCGGCGTCCGTCAGGCGCGCACCGTTGGCCGCGCGCGTGACGAGCACAGCTCCGGTCTCAGCTTCGAGCGTCGCGATCTGACGGGATACCGCCGGCTGCGTGTACCCGAGCGACTCGGCTGCGCCCGAGAACGAGCCGTGACGCGCAACCGCTCGCAGGACTCCGATTCGGGTCACGTTGAGCATTACCAACCGTTATATCAAACCAGCGCAATCCCTATTTGCATACATGGCCGGATGGCGTCAACATCTGTACAGCACCCGTAAACCACGAACCTGAAGGGAACACCCATGAACACAGCGACGCCCTCACGCACCCGCCGGATCGTCGGCCGTATCGCCGCCACCTGGTCGGAGCTGGATTACGCACAGCGGCGGATGCTCGAGCTCCAGACCGGAGTCACCGGCCTGGCCGGACAGCGCGATCGCACAACGCGGGCTCAGGGCAAGTAGGAATCTGACCGCGCCCCGGCCCCGCCCTTGTCGGGGCCGATCAGCGGCCTGAAACGCGCGCTGCCAGCTTCCCGAAGCGCGAAGCGTGTGCGTGGCGCTGCTCGCGGACGTCGGCGATCCGGTAGAGCGAGTAGGTACCACGCGCACCGATGAACCGAAGCGGCTCGGGCTCCCAGTCGCGCGGCGGCGGTCCGACCCAGGGCAGTCGTGTGAGCTCGCTGTCACGCCCGAGCACGAGGTCGCACAGGGTCCGTCCGGCGAGGTTGCTGGCAGCGACGCCGTCGCCCACGTAGCCGCCGGCAAAGCCTAGACCGGTGAGCCTGTCCAGCCCCACCGTGGGACACCAATCGCGGGTGACGCCCATCACCCCGTGCCAGGCCCGAGCCACTGCAACGTCGCGCAGAGCAGGGAACAGCGAGGTCAGACGGCCACGCAACTGCTCGGCGGTGCTGGCGGGCACCGGGCCCTCACGGTCGGTGCGAGAACCGAACCGGTAGGGAACGCCGCGACCACCGATTGCGATCCGCCCGTCCGCCGTCCGCTGTGAATACGTGTAGACGAGCGAACCATCGAGCAGCGTCTCGCAGCCGCCCCATCCGATCGAGTTCCAGGTGCCCTGATCGAGCGGCTCGGTCACGATCATCGTGCTGTTGAGCGGCAGCATCGCCCGATGGCGGCCGGGCAGATCGGCGGTGTAGCCCTCGGTTGCGCGAAGCACGAACCGCGCCCGGACGTAGCCGTTGAGGGTGCGCACAATGCCGGGCGACAGTTCGAGCGCCGGCGTGCGCTCGTAGATCGTCGCCCCGAGCCGCTCCGCGCAGGCGGCCAGCCCGAGAACCAGCCTGGCCGGTTGCACTCGGGCACAGTGAGGGGTGAACGACCCTCCGAGGGCCCCGTCGACGGCGATCCGTGATCTCACCGCCTCGGCGTCGAGCAGCTCCCGGGCGAGCTCGGCGCCGAGCAGCACCCGTTGGTTCTCAGCTTCGCCCTGCAGGCGGTCGAGCTGCACCTGGTTCTGGGCGACTGTCAGCGAGCCACCGTGCTTCCAGTCGCACCCGATCTGCTCACGCTCGATCACGGCCCCGACCTCGCCGACGGTCTCCTGGATCGCGCGCGCCATCGTGCGCGCGGCGCCGGCGCCGCCCCGACGGCTCCACGCCCTGGGGGAGCCCGACACCTCGCCGAGCACCCAGCCACCGTTGCGACCCGATGCACCGAAGCCGACGTGCCGCGCCTCGAGCACGACCACCTCCAGACTCGGGTCCGCGCGTCGCAGCTCGTAGGCCGTCCACAGACCGGTGAAGCCGGCGCCGACGATGCACACGTCCGCCTCTCGGTCCTGCTGCAGCGCCGGACGCCGCGGCAGCGCGCCGAGCTGCTCCAACCAGAACGAAGGCGCGACGGGCATTCCAGGGATGACCGGCGCCAGACGGTCTAGAGCATCGAGTCCGCGGGCGCGAACTCCGCTTCCGGGGTCACGACCTCGATCGGGTCTCCATATACGAGGCGACGCTCGCGGCGGAAGAACCCCGGGTTGGTCACGCGCCAGATCAACATCAGCACGACGCCGCCGAAGATCCCGAGGATCCCGATCCAGTCGGGCACGCCGAGTCCGAGCAGCGGCGAGCTGGTGTCGTTGGCCGAATGACCGTAGAAGATGAACCCCTTCAGGAAGACGCCCATCAACGCCAGACCGCCGGCCACCGGCACCAGACCCATCATCAGGAAGTTGCGGGCCGACTTGAACAGCTCGCGGCGGTAGAAGATCGCGCACGCAAAGCCCGTGAAGCCGTAGTAGAAGCAGACCAGGAAGCCGAGTCCGGTGACGCAGTCGGAGAGCACGTTGGTCGAGACCTGCACGATGAACACGAACCAGACCACCGACAGGACGCCGGCGACGATCGTCGCGTAGGCAGGCACGAGGTTGTGCGGGTGGATCTCGCCGAAGCGACGCGGGATCGCGCCCCGGCGGGCCATCGACAGCGCCGTCCGCGCGGCCGGCAGGATCGTTGTCTGGGTCGCCGCCGTGGCGGAGGTGAGCACCGCGATGATCAGCAGGAAGTGAAGCGGTCCGAGGACGTCTTCGGCGAGACCGCCGGCAAAGATGTTGTCGGCATTGTTGGCCAGCTCAGTCGGTCCGGCATATGCCTGAGCCGCAGTCGTGACCAGCAGAAAGATCCCGATCAGTACGAGCGTCGAAACGACCGCGGCGCGGCCGGGAGCGGTGCTCGAATCCTCGGTCTCCTCATTGACCGACACGCCGGAGTCCCAGCCCCAATAGAGGAATACGCCCAGCAGCAGACCCAGCAGCATCGGGCCGAAGCCGAGCGAGAACGGGTTGAACCAGTCGAGTTGCACGTGCAGCGCATGCGGTGGGTGTCCGAAGTACACCTTTGCCAGCGCGACGACCGAGAAGATGATCAGCGTCGCCATCTCGAAGCCGAGCAGGAACTGCTGCGTGCGGGCCGACAGCTCGATCCCCTTCCAGCAGATCCAGGTCAGCACGATGATGAAGATCACGCCGAGGACCGTCACGTCCAGGGTGCTGTTTGACGCCGCGTCCAGGCCGAACAGCTGAAAGCCGTAGACACCGGCGATCTGCGCCTGATTCGCGTTGACGACGATATCCGCGAACAGGATCGCCCAGCCGGCGACCCATCCCCAGCCGGCTCCCATCGCGCGGCTCATCCAGGAGAACGTGGTGCCGCAGTCCGGATCGGCGTTGTTGAGGTACTTATAGGCCAGCGCGATGCAGACCATCGGCAGGAACGAGACGATGATCACGGCCGGGGCGTGCGTCCCCATCCCGGCGATCGCAGCGATGAACCCGATCGTCGCCGCCAGCGAGTAGCCCGGCGCGGTCGAGGCGACCCCGATCACCAGGTTGCTCAGGTAGCTGATCGCGTTGTGCTTGAGCTGGGGCGCCGACGACGCCCCGCCATGCAGATCGCTGCTCGTGATCGATGCGGCTTCCATCCTGCTCCTCCCGTCAGCGTGGGCGATCCCACGGCTCTACAGTGTCGGCCGGCGGGCACGCTACCAGCCGAGCGTCGCCCGCGTCGCTAAATACCGCGCACCGCCGGCACCTCGCCGCTGGCTACGGCTTCCGCCAGCCGCAGGTGATCGAGCTCGTTCTGATCGGCGTAGGCGCTCGCGAAGCGGGCGATCGCCCGATCGAACTTGGCGCCCCGGCCGAGGTAGGCCGCGATCGCCAGGCGGTCGCCCGACCGGGCGTGCATCCTCGCAAGCGACCATGCGCAGGCTCGCGCATACGCCCTCAGACCCCGGTAGCGCATCGTCGAGAGGTCGACCGACGCCTTCCAATCCCAGAGCTGCCTGACGTAGTAGTCGCGTTGCTCACCGTCCATCGCGATCGTCCGCTGCCAGCTCAGGAAGATGTCAGGGGCGGCCTGACACATCCGCTGGCCCCGTACGACGCGCTCGCCATGGGTCTCGAACTCGCTCGTGCCGAGGTATGGCTCCAGCACCGACGCCTGCGCCTCCTTGGCCTGCATCATCAGCGGATCCTGCCCGTTCCGACCCACCAGCAGGATCACCCAGGCTCGCGTGCCGACGCTGCCGACACCGACCACCTTACGCGCCATATCGACGAACCGGTAGCTGGAGAAGAGATGCCGTCGCTCATCGTCCAGGCTGCTGGCGTACTGCTCGAGGATGCCGTGCATGTACTCGGTCATCACCTCGAGGTCGGCGCCGAGGAACAGCTTGCCGTAGGGCACCAGCAGCGGTGGGACGCTGCGGAAACGCGTCTTGCCGTCGACCTCTTCGGTCAGCTTCTTGACCGCGCGAAAATGGTCCTTGCGGCGCGCTCGCACGAACGGCTGGGAGAAGTGGACCCGCCCCCTCCGACCCAGTCTGCCACCGAAACGACTCGCCAGCTCGCTCGCGTTCAAGCGCTGGTACCAGACGTCGAGATGGCTCATCTGAGCGAAGTCGGCCATCGCCTTGCGGTACTCGCCGATGCAATCGATCACCAACTGCTGCCTGCGCGCCGGCGCCAGCCCGACGTCGCGCGCGGCGATCTCGACGCTTGCCGCCATCCGCTTGACGTCCCACTCCCACGGGCCGGGAAGCGTCTCATCAAAGTCGTTGGGGCCGAACAGCAGCCTGCGGTCGGGAGCGGCGAAGCCGCCGAAATTCGAGATGTGGGCGTCGCCGCAGGCCTGCACGACGATCCCCGAATTCGGCGTCCTCGCCAGGTCGGCGGCCATCACGGCGGCCGCGCCCCGGTAGAAGGTGAACGGCGAGACGAGCATCCGCCCGTAACGGATCGGGACCAGCTCCGGAACCCGCGCGGCAGCCTGTTGGCGCAGGACGTCGATCGGATCCGGACGGTCAGGCGCCGGCGCCCAATCACCGTGGGCGGAGCGCGGCGCCTGCCTGCGAGCCGCCGCGCCGCGCTCCAGCGACTCCCCGGGTTCGAGCTTCGCGACCTGCGCAGCCTCCTCGCGCTCGGCCGCCTTCCTCGCCTTCGCCGTGGACCGCTCGATCGTGCTCACGCCGCGGAACGATAAAGAATCACTGGACGATCGCCGCAACGGCCGTGAACAACAGGATCATCACGATCAGTGTCGAGACGAATGCGAGCGGGGTGGCGACCAGCACGAGAATCAGCGACGCGAGCAGCAACGGCGTGCTGAGCGCGGCGCCCGCAGCAGAGCTAAGTCAGCTGCGGGCGCCTGCACTGCGACGAAGTTCAGCGTCAACCGCAGACCGGCCAGCGACGCCTAGGCGAGCGCCTTGGCCTTGGCCGTCTGGAACTCCTCCTCTGTGATCACGCCCTTGTCACGGAGATCGGCGAGCTTCGTCAGCTCGTCACCCGCGCTCGTCGGGGCCGCGCTCTTGACGTAGTCACGGAACGCTGCGTCCTGCTGCTTGGCGTGGCTGATGGCGTGCTCCTGCATCTTGTGACCGCGGGCGATCAGGTAGATCAAGACACCGATCAGCGGAATGATCACGATCAGCAGCAACCATGCCGCCTTCGCCCAGCCGGACATGTCGTGGCTGCGGAAGATGTCGACGACGACACCGATCGCGATCCAGATCCAGATGAACAGCAGCGAAAGCTCGAGCGCCGTCAGCAGCGCATCGACAAATGTAAACGACGCAAAAACTGGCAATTGAGATCCTCTCTTGGTTTTCTAGGCCGCATACGATACGCGGCACGGTCGGCAGACCGGCGTCAGGCGTCGCGCTGCAGAGCGTCAGGGGCCGGCGCGGCGAGCTCACGGGCCAGCTCCACGACCATCTGCGCGAGCGCAGTGAAGCTGTCCTCGCCCTCCTCGGGGCTCGCCTGCGCGGGAGCGCCGCAGTACGCGTCGCTCATTCCCATCGCCAGGAAGTCACGGCGGCCCTCTGCGATCTCGACCGGCATCCGCACATCAAGCGCCGGCAGCGTGCCGGACAGCTCGGGATCGATCAACTCCGGACGGTCGGCGAGAACCAGCGAGGTCTCGTAACGCCCAGCGTGACAGCTGCCGCGACGGAATTCCTCGGTCAGGCGCTCGGCCTGGCGCCTGCGGGTCAGGTCGAGCAGCGCGACCCGGCCGCCGGCGCTGTTCAAAGCGTCACCGGCGGCGCGCAGCGCCTCGATGTGCTCGGGCTCGAAGTGATGGTTAACGAGCACCAGGCGCCGGTAGCCGTCCTCGATCAGGGACCGGCCGATGTCGGTCACCAGCAACCGCAGCGTCCCCTGCGTGATGCCGACCGCACCGCGGAACGCCGCCGCGTACCGCGTCACCCCGTAGGCGAGCGGCGGCAGCACGAGCGCGTGCACATCCGGATCACCCTCGAGCGCGCGCGCGGCGCGCTCGCAGATGCCCGACGCGATCAGCCCGTCGGTCGCCAGCGGCGCGTGCGGCCCGTGCGGCTCGACCGCTGCAATCGGGAGCAGCAGCACGACGGCCCGTGACCCGTGAAGCAGCCGATCCGCCTGAACCGTGGTGAGTTCCGCGAACTCGATCGAGGGCACGCCGGGGACGATATACGCTTGACCTGCGTATAACTGTGACGCACTGTGACGCACGTGTCCGACTCGACCGCCGCTTTCAACTACAGCTCCTATCTGGCACTGGGCGAGATCCTCGGCGCGCAGCGGCCCCGCTCCGAAGAGCACGATGAGACGCTGTTCATCATCATCCACCAGATCTACGAGCTGTGGTTCAAGCAGCTGATCCACGAGACGGTGCACGCGCAGTCGGAGCTCGAGCTCGGCAACGGGCCTCAATCGATGCACACGATGCGCCGGATGCGCGCGATCCTGAAGACGATCGTCAGCCAGCTCGATGTCCTTGAGACATTGACGCCGGTTCAGTACTCCGGCTTCCGCGGCAGGCTGGACACCGCCAGCGGGTTCCAATCGGCACAGTTCCGTGAGCTGGAGGCGAGCTTCGGCCGGCGTGACGAGCGCGTGCTGGCGCATTACGACGACCGCAGTCCGGAGCGCGCACGGATCGCGGACGCGATGGCGCGGCGCAGCCTGTTCGACTCGTTCCTGCGCTACCTCTCACGGTGCGGTTTCGAGGTTCCGAGTGGCGCGCTCGAGCGCGACGTCCGCGCCCCGAACGAGCCATCCGAGGCCGTCCAACAACTGCTCGTCGAGGTGTACCTCAAGGCCGGAGAGGCGGCGGCGGTCTGCGAGTCTCTGCTGGACCTCGACGAGGGGTTGCAGGAGTGGCGCTACCGCCACGTGAAGATGGTCGAGCGAACGATCGGCGACAAGCAGGGAACCGGTGGTTCCAGCGGCGCCAGATACCTGCGGGGCACCCTGTTCTCACCGATGTTCCCGGACCTGTGGGCGGTCAGAAGCCAGCTGTGAGAGATGGTCACGGACGTATCGACGCCGCGAAGCCGACGGTGACCGGGCTCGCCGAGCTCCGTCGCACACCGAATGCGCTCGCCGCCCATTATCGTGCCAGCCGAGTCGCTGAGCGCCTGCTGCTCTCAGGACACTCACACCAGGCGTGGCCGGACGTCGCACGGGAGGGCCAGCTCGAGGCGTTTGAGGATGCCACCCGGCTGCTTGACGAGAAGTGGCCCGCGGCATTCGCCAAGGCCGATGCGGTCCGTGGCGGCTTCGCCGCTCTGATCGGCGCCGCGCCGAGCGAGATCGCGCTCGGCGCGAGCACCCATGACCTGCTCGTACGGTTCCTCTCGGCGCTGGATCTGCGCCGGCGCCCGCGGCTGCTGACCACCGACGGCGAGTTCCACACGATCCGCCGCCAGTTGACGCGGCTGGTCGAGGCGGGGCTGGAGGTGGAGCGGGTGCCGGCGCAGCCGGCCGAGACGCTGGCGCAGCGACTTGCCGCCGCGCTCGACGACCGCACCGCCGCGGCGCTCGTCTCCGGCGTCCTGTTCGAGACGGGACGGATCGTTCCGGAACTGGACGCGCTGATGGCTGCCTGCACCGACCGGGGCACGGAACTGCTGCTCGACGTCTACCACGCGCTCGGCGTGGTTCCGGTGAGCCTCGCGGCGCTCGGGCTGCGTGACGCCTGGATCACCGGCGGCGGCTACAAGTACCTGCAGCTTGGCGAGGGCAACTGCTTCCTGCGGTTCCCTGCCCACGCCGAGCATCTGCGACCTGTCGTCACGGGCTGGTACGCGGAGTTCGACACGCTCGCGGCAGAGTCCGTCGAAGGCCAGGTCGCCTACGGAGCCGGGCCCGCACGGTTCGCCGGCTCCACCTACGACCCGACCAGCCACTACCGAGCCGCGCGCGTGTTCTCGTTCTTCGCCGAGCAGGGGCTGTCACCCGAGTTCCTGCGTGAGGTCTCCCAGCATCAGATCGGTCTGCTGGCCGCCTGCTTCGACGCGCTCGACGCACCGCAGCAGCTGATCACGCGCGAGCGATCGGTGCCGCTGTCGGCATTCGGCGGCTTCCTCGCACTCCGCACCCCGAGGGCGTCCGAGTTGCAGCGGGCGCTCCGGGAGCGAGGCGTGCTGAGCGACAGCCGCGGCGGGTACCTGCGGCTCGGACCGGCGCCCTACCTGTCCGACGAGCAGCTCGAGCGGGCGATCGCGCTGCTCGGCGACGCGCTTCGCGCGGTTCGCCGTCAGCCTAGTTGAGCTCGCTGCGCTGACGCAGTGCGCTGCGGTCGATCTTCCCCGATCCGGTCCGAGGCAGCTCCGGGACGAAGCGCAGATCACGCGGATACTTGTGCGGCGAGAGCGTCGTCTTGACGTGTTCCTGCAGCGCCGCGGCGTCGACGACCGCCCCCTCGTTGAGCACCACGAACGCCCGCGGCTTCTGCAGACCGTCCTCGTCGTAGCCGACAACGGCACACTCCGCGACCGCCGGGTGATCGGCCAGGCAGCGTTCGATCTCCTGCGGGGCGACCCAGATGCCGCCGACCTTCAGCAGGTCGTCAGCGCGTCCGCGGTATTGGAAGTAACCGTCGCTGTCACGGCTGAACAGGTCGCCACTCATCACCGTGTCACCCGCGTAGGTCGCGACCGTCTGCTCACGCGCGCCCCAGTACATCAGCGCGGCGGTGTCTCCCTCGATCCACAGCCGTCCCACCTCGCCGTCGGCGACATCACGCTGCTGGTGATCGACGATCCTGGCGCGGTAACCGGGCACGACCGTCCCCAGTGTCCCTGGCCGCGCTGCGCCGCGACGGCTTGAGATGTAGATGTGGTAGGCCTCGGACGAGCCGATCCCGTCCAGCAGCTCGATCCCGAACGCCTCGCTCCAGCGCCGGTGGAGCTCCTCCGGCAGCGCTTCGCCGGCGGAGGTGCACAGCCGCAGGCTCGAGAGGTCCCGCTCCGGCTGCTCCAGCATCGCGCGGATCATCGTCGGGACGTTGACGAGCATCGTCGGCCGGTGGCGCTCGATCAGCTCGAAGATCCGCGCCGCGGTGGAGCGCTCCGAGAACACGATCCCGGCGCCTCCGAGCCCGAACGGGTAGAGCGCCGTGAGGTCGCGCGCATACCCGAAGAACAGCTTCGGGACCGGCAGCACGACGTCGTCGCCAGACATCCCCAGGACTCCGAGCGCGTAATGCTCGTAGCTGCGCAGAGGCGTCTCCATCCGGTGCACGCAGGCCTTCGGCCTGCCGGTCGAGCCGGTCGTGAACTTCCAGATCGCGATGTCATCAGCGTCCGTCGGCGCCGGCGAGAGCTCGGACGGCGCCTGCGCGACGAGCGCGTCGAAGCTCGCCTCACCGGCACCAAGCGGTTCGCTGAGCGGTCCGACGACGAGCAGCGTCCGCAGCCACGGGCTCGCTGTCCGCACCTCTCGGATCCGGTCAAGCGTCGTCGCGTCGACGATCACAACGCCGGCGCGCGTGTACTCCAGGTAGTACGCGAAGTCCTTCGCCGGCAGGAACGTGTAGGCCTCCGCCGTGACCGCGCCGATCTTCTGCGCCGCATACCAGCTCGCGACGAACTCGATCGAGTCGCCGAGCGCCAGCAGAACGCGCTCCTCCTGACGCACGCCGAGGTCCCGCAGCACGTGCCCGATCCGATTGACGAGCGCCGCGAGCTCCGCATAGCTGCATTCCCGCTCGCCGCACAGCAGCGCGACGCGGTCCCCGCGCCCCTCGTCGAGGTGCCTGTCGACGAACCACGTCGTCAGGTTGAAGCTCGCCATCTCCTACGGCGAGGAGGACTCCGCGGCAGCCAGGACGGCCTTGACGATCCCGTCATAGCCGGTGCAGCGGCAGAGATTGCCGGCGAGCCCGATCCGTACGTCCTCCTCGGTCGGCTGCTCGGTCCGCGCCAGCAGCGCCGTCGCCGAGATCAGCATCCCCGGCGTGCAGAAGCCGCACTGAACGCCGCCGTGCTCGAGCAGCGAGCGCTGCAGCTCACTCAATTCGCCTGGCGGCGCGAGGCCCTCGATCGTCGTGATCTGCCGGCCCTGGGCCTGCAACGCCAGATATGAGCAGGCGTTCACGGGCTCGCCGTCGAGCAGCATCATGCAGGCGCCGCACTCCGAGTCGTCGCAGCCCTCCTTCGCGCCGGTCAGACCGATCTGCTCACGAACGGTTTGCAGCAGGCTCGCGTGCGGCTCGATCTCGACCGGGCATGCGATCCCGTTGACGTGGAGTATCGCCTCGACCTTCAACTCATACCTCCGTGCAGTGCAGGGCTTGCCGGGATGGGAACGTGCTCGCCGCGGGCACGCGCGGCGGCGACCTCGATCGCGCGCCGGCCGATCACGGCCGCCATCGCATTGCGGTAGGCAATCGATGCGCGAAGATCAGAGATCGGCTTCGACGCGGCGGCGATCTCCTGCGCGGCACTCTGTGCCGCCTGGGGTCCGGCGTCGCTGCCGAGCAGCGCAGCCTCGGCCTCGGGAACGCGGCGGATCGTCGGCGCGAGTGCGGTGATCGCGATCCGCGCATCGATCACCCGGCCGTCTTGCAGAGTGAGCACGGCGGTGGCGCCGACGACCGCGATCTCCATCTGGCGGCGGTACTCGAGCCGCAGGTAGCAGCTGCCGGTGCCCGCGGCAGGGAGCGGCACCTCGACTGCCTCCAGCAGCTCACCCGGTGCCGCGGTCGTCCGCCCGGGGCCGGCGAGCAGCTCCGCGATCCCAAGGGTGCGCATCGCCGAGGCTGAGCGCAGCAGTGCCACCGCGTCGAAGCACAGCAGCGGCCCGCCGCTCTCCATCGCCGGCGACGCGTTCATCAGGTTGCCGCCGACCGTTCCCTGAGCTCGGGTGGCGTGCGAACCGACGATCCCGCAGGCATCGGCGAGCGCCGTCAGGCGCTCCCTGACCAGCTCATCGCCCGCGAGTTCCCGGTGGGTCACGAGCGCACCGAGCCGCAGCACCCCGTCCACCTCCTGCATGCCGGTCAATTCGTCGAGCGAGTGGATCGCGACCAGGCGCTCGGGCAGCGGTGCCTTGCCCTGGCGCGCCCCGACGACGAGATCGGTCCCGCCCGCGACCGCCCGCGCTCCGCCGTTCAGCTCATCCAGAACCTCCTCGACACTCGATGCAACCACCAGCGAGGGGCTCATTGACCTGCCTCCCAGACCCGCTCGGGCGTCATCGGCAGGCACCGCAGGCGGCGACCGGTCGCGTTCGCGATCGCATTGGCGATCGCCCCGGGGGTGGGCACGCACGGCGGCTCGCCGATGCCCTTGGAGCCGTCCGGCCCACCGTCGAGCGGCCGGCGTCTGCACCCAGGTGATCTCAATCGACGGCGCATCGGCGGCGGTCACCAGCTTGTAGTCGAGCAGGTGCGGGTTGAGCTGGCGCCCATCGGAGTCGAGCACCATCCCCTCCGACAGGGCCTGGCCGATACCCATCACGACACCGCCGTACACCTGGCCGTTGGCGCCGATCGGGTTGAGCACCGTGCCGGAGTCATGGGCGGCGACGACGCGCAGCACGCGGACCACGCCGGTCTCGGGGTCGACGCTGACGTGCACCGCATGCGTGATCAGCTGCGGCTCCAGGAACGACTCCATACCGACGCGCCCGACGCAGCCGCTGTCCGGGTTGCAGTCGGGCTGGGCGGGAACCGGACCTGAGCCCTTGCCGAGGATCGCCGTGCCGCTGCCGGCCAGATCGACGATCGAGACCGACTTCTGCGGCGCGCCCTTGACCCGCACCTCACCGTCGCGCAACTCCAGGTCGTCCGGGTCGATCTCGAGCTGCTCGGCCGCGAGCTCACGGAGCTTCTGGGCGACCTCGCGGGCCGCCTCCTGGACCGCGCGACCGTTGTTCATCGTCGTCTGGGAGCCCGAGGAACCCATGTCCCACGGACCGGCCTCGGTGTCCTGATAGAGGATCGAGAAATCCTCTGGCTTCATGCCGAGCACCTCGGCGGCGATCAGCGGCAGACCCATCACCGAGCCGCTGCCGTTCTCCTGCGCGCCGGTCACGATCGTCCCTGAGCCATCGCCGTTGAGCTTGATGTAGGCGCCCGATTCGACCCCGAACGAGGGCCACCAGCCGCAGGCGACCCCGATCCCCTCGTTCTCCGGCAGCTCGCCGCCGTAGCCGATCATCTCGACCGCGCGCTCCAGCGTCTCCTTCATGCCGACCGGGCCGAACACCTGTCGAGTCGGGCTCTCATCGCCCTCCTCGATCAGCGTCCGGCGCCGCAGCTCGACCGGATCGATCCCGAGCGCCGCGGCGAGCTCGTCCATGTGCTGCTCAAGACGCCCAGCAGGTCTGCGGGGCGGTGGGCGCGCGGATCGAGCCGGACGGCTGGTTGTTGGTGTAGACGAGCCACGAGGCCACGTTCACGTTCTCGATCACGTAGGGACCGCAGGCGTGCATCGCCGCCATCTGCGCGAAGAACCCGCCCTCGCCGCAGTAGGCGCCGCCGTCGAGTACGAGCCGGCCGCGGCGCGCCAGCAGCGTGCCGTCGCTGCGGGCACCCGTCTCGAGTTCGATCAGGATGCTCTCACGGCGGTGGTCGGGAGCGATGAACTCCTCCTCACGTGAGAACACCAGCTTGACCGGGCGTCCGACGGCCCGCGCGAGCGCCGCAACGTGGGCCTCATAATGGAAATCGCACTTCGAGCCGAAGCCACCGCCGAGCAACGGCACGATGATGCGGACGTTGGACTCGGGGATCTGGAGACAGCGTGCGACCCCGCTGCGGGCCGGATAGGGCGTCTGCGTCGAGGTCCAGATCGTCACCTGGTCACCGTGCCACTGTGCGAGGACAGCCCGCGGCTCGATCGGAACGCCGTGGGAGCCGTCGGCCAGATAGCGACTCTTGACGACCACGTCGGCCGCCGCCATCGCCGCGTCCGCGTCACCCTTGACCACAGTCGAGTAGCCGAGCACGTTGCCGTTGAGGCCGAGGGCCTCCTCCGCCTCGTAGGACGCCCAGTCCGCGTGCACCAGCGGCGCGTCCGGCGCAAGCGCCGCCTCCGGGTCGGTGACCGGCGGCAGCTGCTCATACTCGACATCGATCAGTCCGACAGCCTCCTTGGCGAGCGCGGGCGTGAGCGCCGCGACCGCAGCGATGATGTCGGCCTCGAACCGAACCTCGTCCTTCGCGAACAGGCGCCGGTCCTTGACGAGCTGGCCGTAGAGGACATCGGGCACGTCCTCGTGGGTCAGAACGGCGAACACACCGGGGAGCGCCCGGGCCCGCGACGCATCGATCCGCAGAATCCTGGCGCGAGTGTGGTCTGAGTAGCGGAAGGCAGCATGCAGCTGCCCGGCCAGCGTCAGATCCGCTGTGTAACGGCCGGCCCCAGTGACCTTCTCCTTACCGTCCTGCCGGATGTACTCGCGCTGCTGCACCGTCGCCGCCACTCTCCACCTCTCCTCACGCTGACGAACGCTTGAACAAACGACCCGCAGCCTAGCGCGGACGCTGTCCCGCGTGAAGCGATCTTCCCCAGCGCCCGCCCGGCGGGGCGGGCGCTGGGTGCTGCGCGGTTGCTGCTTCACAACGACGACCGTGGGCGCACCCAGAGGGATGCGGGTCGAATAACGGCAACAATATATGCGTCATTTTGCGACCCGCATAATGATGGCGTGAGCACTGACGATCTGCCTGACCTGAGCGGGGTCCGGCATCAGTACCTCGACGCCGGCGGGCTGCGGACGCACGTGGCGCTGGCCGGGCCACTCGAGGCGCCGGCTGTCATGCTGGTCCACGGCTGGCCGCAGAACTGGTGGAGCTGGCGCGGCGTGATCCCGCTCCTGGCGGAGCGCCACCGGGTGATCGCCGTCGACCTGCGCGGTCACGGTTGGACTGAGGCGCCCGCGTCCGGGTACGAGAAGGAGCGGATCGCGGACGACCTGCTGGCGGTACTCGATGCGCTGGCGGTCGAGCGCGTGACCTGGGTCGGGCACGACTGGGGCGGCTGGATCGGGCAGCTGGTGGCACTGCGCGCGCCGGAGCGGATCGAGCGGATGCTGATGGTCTGCGTCCCGCATCTGTGGATCAGGCCGCATCCCCGCCAACTGATGCTGCTCAGCTACCAGGGGCCCCTCAGCATGCCGTTCGTGGGCGAGCGCCTGGCGGCACGGATGGTGCCGGAGCTCCTCCAGAGCGGTCGTCGCGGCGGACGCCTCTCCGACGCCGAGGTCGCGCTGTTCGCCGAGCACGTCCCCCCGCGCGTATCGGTGGCGATGTACCGGACCTTCCTGACGCGGGAGCTCGTGCCGATCGCTCGCGGGCGCTACGCCGGCGCGAGGCTGAGCATGCCGAGCACGCTGCTGATCGGCGCACACGACCTGGTCACCAGGGGGATCCCGGCCGGGCGCGCAGGCGGCCAGCCGAATCTTCGGGTGGAGGTGGCGCAGGGTGCCGCACACTGGCTGCCGGAGCAACGCCCTGAGCTGATCGCCGAGTGGGTCAGCCGTCCGTGATCATCTGAGGCGTCGCGTCAGCTTCGAGCAGCGGAGCATCGGGCAGGAGCACGTCGACGGCATCGATCCGCATCAGCTCATCGCGGTCCCAGGCCCGTTCCAGATCCGACACGAGGCGATTTGCGTGCCGGAAGCGAGCCGCCTCCAGCGCGTTGCGGACCGTGCGGGCGTTGGCGAAACGCGGTTCCTCACGGCGGTGCACGAGCCACTCACGGAATACCAGCTTCGCTTCTTCTGAGAGGTAGTAGCCGGACTGTGCGGTCATCAGGCCGGCGATCTCCTGGAGCTCGGGGACGTCGTAGTCGGCAAACTCCAGGTGGTAGGCGACCCGCGAGCTCATCCCCGGATTCGAGTTGAAGAAGCTGTCCATCCGATCCTTGTAGCCGGCGAGGATCACGACGACCTTGTCGCGGTCATTCTCCATCACCTGCAGCAGGATCTCGATCGCCTCCTGACCGTAGTCCTTGGTGCTGTCCTCGCGGTAGAGGTAGTAGGCCTCATCGATGAACAGGACGCCGCCCATCGCTTTCTTGAGGACGGCCTTGGTCTGGGGCGCGGTCGCCCCGACGTACTGTCCCACCAGGTCATCACGCATCGCGGCGACCATGTGCCCCTCCTCCAGGTAGCCGAGCCTGTGCAACAGCTCGGCCATCCGCATCCCGACGGTCGTCTTGCCGGTGCCCGGTGAACCGGTGAAGCACATGTGGAGGCTCGGCGTCGGAGCTTCGAGACCGAAGCGCTGACGCGCCTGGTCGACGAGCAGCAGCGACGCGATCTCCCGGATCCGCCGCTTGACGGGCGCCAGCCCCACCAGCTCGGTGTCGATCGCCGCGAGGACCTCGTCGATCCCGGCAGCGCGCTCCTCTTCCGCGAAGACGATCTTGGCGTGCGCTGGAAGCAGGTTTCGCCGCTCCCTGGCGTCACGCCACCGCGAGCGCATCGATTTCGGGGCCCCGGAGGGCTGCGAAGCGATCCTCATCGAGCGCAGTCAAGCAGACTGTCGGGGGTCGATGCCACCAATCGCGTGTCCAATCCGAACGCGAAGATCGTAGGATCGAGGCGGTCCTGTCGGCGGCTCGGTCGCTTCACCGGATCGTCACGGAATCCGCGCTCCGCGCGTCGATCATCGAGAGCAATGAATTTCGTCGAAATCCACTTCCACCTGCTCCCGGGCGTAGACGACGGGCCGTCGACGATCGAGGAGAGCCTCGAGCTCGCCGCCGCAGCGATCTCCGATGGAACGAGCACCGTGGTCACCACGCCGCATGTCCACTCAGAGCTGTTCACCGATCCGCGAGAGATCGCCGAGCTCACGACCCGGCTGAGCGAGCGCCTGCAGCGTGAGCACCTCTCGCTGAAGGTCCTCCCGGGCGGCGAGCTCGATCACCGGGTGCTCGAGCGTCTCACCCAGGATCAGCTCGAGTCGATCGCCCAGGGCCCGCCCGGCAGCCGCTGGATCCTGATGGAGGCGCCGTTCAGCGGCCTTCGTGAGGACTACACTCAAGCAGCCGACGAGCTGCGCGCGCGGGGGTTTGCGGTGGTCGTTGCCCATCCCGAACGCGCCGACCTCACGACGGAAACCGACGCGGTCCTGACCCACGAGATCGACAGTGGCAGCGTGCTGCAATTGAACGCCGCCTCCGTCGCCGGGCATTCCTCTCGGCGCGAGCGCGAGTTCGCGCTGCGTCTGCTGCGTGACACTCGTCGCATCGTGATCGCCTCCGACGCACACGGCCGCAAGCGGCCGCCGGCGTTGAGCGCGGCGCTCGCGGCCCTCGCCGCCGCCGGCTGGAGCGATCCAACCCGGTTCACGGACGCGATCCCGCGGACACTGCTCGCGCGGGGAGTCGATCTTCTGCCGGCCGCGCGGGTCGCCTGATCGTCTGATCGTCTAATCGTCGAAGCTGGGGAACCCGTCGCCCGATGGCTGGGTGTCACTCGGTGAAGCGTCCGGTCCGGTATCGACGGCGCTCGGAGAATCCGTCACCGGCGAGTCCGCGAAGCTCGGGCCGGGCGAGTCCGAGACGGCCGGGGCAGGCGAGTCCGCGAAGCTCGGGGCAGGCGAGTCCGCGAAGCTCGCGGCCGGCGAGTCTGCGACGCTCGGGGGAGCCGCCGGGACCGAATCGTCGCTGCCAACCTTCTCGATCGTCTGGTTCGCCTTATCGCCGATCTTTGCGATGTGCGATGCGTACTTGCCCTGAGTCTTCTCGTTGACGGCGACACCGACCGTCTCGACCGTCTCCTGGAGCTTGTCCTTGTGTTCCGCGACAGCATCCTGGGCCTGCTTGGCCATCGTCTTGAACTTGTCTCCGAGTCCCATCCCGCTCCCTTCGTCGGCCACCTCGATCGACTCTGGAGGTTACGCCTGTTCGGTGACGTGTCCAACCCGTTGGACACATATCAACCGTGATCTCAGGGGAGCAGCACGATCTTGCCGTGGGTACGCCGGTCGGCCAGCTCCGTGAAGGCCTCACGGACCTGCGCGAGCGGATAGGTTCGGGCGATCGGCAGCTCGACGCTCCCATCCGCGACGAGGCCGGCGAGCTGCGCGAGCAGCGGCGCGGTCGCGATCGCGTGGGTGCCCTCGCCCTTGACGCCCAGCCGCTCGATCGCCGCGAAATCGGCAATCGTGTTGATCCGCTCGGCGGCGACGCCGAGCTCGATCGCCAGATCGACATAGCCGCTGCCGAACGTGTCGATGAACGCATCGACACCGCCAGGGGCCGCTTCGCGGATCCGCTGCGCCTGGCCTTCGCCGTAGAGCACCGGCACGATGTCATGCGTGCGGAGCCATTCGTGGTTTGGCTGGCTCGCGAGGCCGATCACGTTCGCGCCGGTCCGGCGCGCAAGCTGCACGGCGATCGATCCGACACCGCCGGCGGCGGCAGACACCACCACCGTCTCGCCGGCTCGGGGCGCCACCGCCTGCACCGAGGCGTAGGCGGCCATGCCGACGACGAACAGGGAACCTGCGACCTCCCAGGACAGTGCCGGGGGCTTCTCGATCAACTGCTCGGCCGGGACCGATACCAGCTCGGCCTGGCTCGAGCGCTCCTCACTCCAGCCGAGCACCTCGTCCCCGGGAGCGAAGCTGCTGACGCCCGCACCGACGGACTGGACCAGGCCGGCGAGGTCGGTCCCCTCACCTGACGGAAAGGTCGCTGGGAATCGATCGTGCAGGTATCCCTCGCGAATCGAGATCTCGCCTGGGTTGATGCCGGCCGCCTTGACCGCCACGACCACGCGTCCCGGCTCCGGGCGCGGGTCCTCCACCTCGCGCACCTGCAACACATCGACTCCGCCGTACTCGTCGAATCGCACCGCCTTCATCGAATCTCCAATCTCGCCGGTTGTGTGGCTTGACTTCTCAACGACTTCTAGATAATCTCAATCAAGATGATGAACATTGCTCCTGAGCCTATCTTGAGCATCGGTCCAGCTTACGGGCCCGGGCACACCATCTGCGACACGCGATGTAGCCGGCGTTGAAGCCCCTTCCTCGCGCCGCCCGTACCGGCATCTGCCGGGCGGCGGTCTAGCTCCACCGGGTTTCAACAGCCCAGCCGAGTGACGGCTGAAGCAGTCGGAGTGCACCACGCTCCGGCGGCATGGAGCCCATGCGGGACCCGATCTCATGCGGGACCGGATCTCGCTTCCGTATGCCCGTAGTTCGCCTCGTCTCAACAACCACTCCCGATTGGGAAGGAATGCACATGTCAGAAATCGATGCTGTGCCCACCCCACTACGCGTGTCGCGATGGCGGCGTCGGCTGGCGCCGGTGACCGCGGCGATCGCCATGGGCGCGTTGGCACTCCTCACCTCCAGCGCGGCGTTGGCCGCGATCCCGACCGCGCCTCCACCCGTGACGGTCCTCAGTCCAGGTGGCGCCGTCGGTCACGGTGACATCTTCATCACGCCGACGGGCGGCACCAGCACCTATGCAAACGGACCTGAGATCCTCGACCGCAACGGCAATGTGCTCTGGTTCCACGCGATCCCGCAGGGCGAGACCGCGGCCGACTTCAGGGCACAGACCTACAACGGACGACCCGTGCTGACCTGGTGGCAGGGAACCGGTCTCGGCGGTCTGTCGTCGGGCACCGACTACATCTACAACGATCGCTATCAGCAGATCGCCACTGTCAACGCCGGCAACGGCCTGTCGGCCGACGGGCATGAATTCCTGATCACGCCGTGGAACACCGCGCTGATCCTCTCCTACACGACCGCGACGGAGAATCTGACGTCGATCGGCGGGCCGGCTGACCAGACCGTGATCAACGGCGTCGTTCAGGAGATCGACATCGCCACGGGCAAGGTCCTGTTCCAGTGGAACAGCGCCGATCACGTGCCGTTCAGTCAGAGCGAGCAGCCGCTGCCGGCGTCGGCGAGCACGCCATGGGATTGGTTCCACATCAACGCGGTCCACCTCGGACCACACGGCACCCTGCTGATCGATGCCCGCGACACGTGGACGACGTATGACGTGAACCTCTACGACGGCAGCATCAACTGGCGGCTCGGCGGCAAGGACAGCAGCTTCACGGTGCGGGCCGCGCCGGGCCAGACCCTGGACTCGGCGGGCGAGATCTTCGCCTGGCAGCACGATCCGGAGTACCTGGGTCACGGACTGTTCACGTTCTTCGACAACGAGTCCTCCGGTACGCCGCTGCTGTCCTACAGCCGCGCGATCACCGTGCGGGTCGACCCGTGGAGGCGTACCGCAACGCTGATCGCCTCCGACGACCAGCCCGAAGGGCTCTCGGCCGCCTCCCAGGGAAACGCACAGACGACCGACTCAGGTGACCTGTTCGTCGGCTGGGGCGCGCTGCCCTACTTCTCGGAGTTCAGCCCGTCGGGACAGCTGTTGTTCAACGCCGAGTTCCCGACCGGCGTCAACACGTACCGCGCGTATCTCCTCCCGTGGGGAGATCACGGCTGGGATCACCAGGACCGGCGCGGTGCACGGAGGCCGGCCGTGAGGTAGCTCAGGCGACGGAGCCCAAGCCGAAAGCTGGGTGAAGTGTCGCGGTCCGGTCGCTCCCCTGCGTGACCGGACCGCGACGGCGTCCGGAGTCGTGCAAACTCTCGGGGCGATGGAAGCGGGCGGAGCCGATCAGAACAAGATCCTGTTCGTGGGAGATTCGATCGCGGAGAATTACGAGCGCTCACTGGAGCCGGTGATCTTCGAACCGTGGGCCGAGGTTCTGCTCGACGTGGCGGCACCTCAGACTGGTGCGGCGGTTCTGGACGTTGCCAGCGGCACCGGGGTGGTCGCGCGGGCGGCGGCGCGGCGAATCGGGGCATCGGGGAGGGTCGTCGCAAGTGATCTGAGCCGCGACATGCTCGCGCGGGCTGCGATGCGGCCGCCGCCAAGCGGCGCCGCGCCGATCGAGTTCGTCGAGGCCTCGGCCGACGGATTGCCGTTCGCTGATCAGAGCTTCGATCTGGTCCTCTGCCAGCAGGGTTTGCAGTTCTTCCCCGATCGTGTTGCGGCGCTTCGCGAGATGCTGCGTGTAACGCGCGCCGACGGCGTCGTCGCTGTTGCCGTCTGGCCGGCAAGCGCGCGGGTCGAGCCATTCGACTCGTATTCCGAGGCGCTCACGGCCGCAGGCATGCAGACGCCACTTCGGCATTACACATACGCGCTCGAGGACGATCTGCTCAAGACGCTGCTGGATCGCGCCGGTGCCACGGCGCTCGATCTCGACGTGCTGGAGCGTGAGCTCTCCTGGAGGGACGCCGAGGCAGCCGCGAGCGGGATCCAGGGAACGCCGTACGCACCGATCGTGAAGTCGATGACGCCCGAAGATCAGGAGCGCTTGCACCGGGACCTCGTCAGCAGGTTCTCGCCGAGCGCCGGCGCGGGCCGGGTCTCCTGGACGTCGAGCGCGCTGGTCGCACGCGCCGGCAGTTCCGCGAGTTGACGGCATCCCCGGTAGGGCCGCTTCCCGCTGGGACTTTCACTAGGGTGTCGGGCAGATGTCCGCCAAGGGGGCAAGCACGAGGACGCCGAAGCTCGAACCAGCGACGCGCGTCAACGCGCCGTGGGGAGAGTCGGAACTCGGATCGCCGGCGTTCACATCCCTGTGGCGTGAGGGCCGTTACGGCTTCGAACTCGGCCGGCTGCTGATCGATCCGCTGTACCTGGCGCCGGCTCGCGCGCCGGCGCCCGAGCCGGTCCTGCTGATCCCGGGATTCCTGGCGGGGGACGCCAGCCTGGCACCGCTCGCTCTGTGGCTGGGACGTCGGGGGCATCCGGTCGCCAGTGCCGGCATGCTGGTCAACACGGAGTGCGCCGAGCGTGCGATCGGCCGCCTTGAGCAACGCCTCGAGCGGCTCGCCGACGCGAACGGGGCGCGCGTGGTCGCGCTCGGCCAGAGCCGGGGCGGCACGCTCGCGCGGGCGCTCGGAGCACGCCGTCCGGATCTCGTCTCGCAGGTGGTGATGCTCGGCTCACCCGTGCTTGACCCGCTCGCGGTCGGCCCGACCGTGCGCGCGATCGTCCTGGGAGTCGCCAGCCTCGGCGAGCGTGGCCTGCCCGGCGCGTTCAGCAACGAGTGCCGCGACGGAGCGTGTTGCAAGCAGTTCCGGGCTGATCTCGTCACCGATCTCGACCCGGCGGTCCGCCTCACGGGGTTCTACTCCCGCAGCGATGCGATCGTCCATTGGCGTGCGTGCCTGGACCCGAGCGGCACGCACGTCGAGGTCGACTCAAGCCACTGCGGGATGTCAGTGAACATCGAGGTCTATCGAGGACTCGCGAGGATCCTGGACGACAGCGACGGCCTGACCGCGCCCTGACGTCGATCAAGCCGGCGACGGCCGATCGACGACATCCGGACTTCGGCTCTACAGGGCGTCGCGCTGATGTCGCGCCCGGATCTTCTCCCGGTCCTGGATCGTCCGGATCTTGCGAGCCGCCTGGTGGGCGCGCTCGTTGCGTTGCGCGACCTCCTTGCGGAGATCATTGAAGGCAGCTTCGGCTGTCGATCGTCCCGGACCTGGCTCTTGGACCTCTTTAGCCATTTCTGTCAGTACTCCTAATCGCTCCGCTAAGGAAGGCTGGGCCACAGAAGGAGTGCGAGAGCGCTGCACTCGAGCGGTGGAGACTGCTCTTCAGACTGTACTCGCCCGTGCGATCCGCGAGCGAGCGTGGTGACCAGTTGCCTCCTGCTGCCAACACCGCCGGCGACGGACCGCCGTGGGTGCAGCGGTCCTAGACTCGCTCGCATGGTGGGAGCACCTCTCGCACTCGGATCGTCGCTGAGCGGCGGCACGAGTGATTTTCTGGGCGGCACGAACTCCCGGCGGGTCGGCACGATGCAGTGGATGCTCTGCACTCAGGTCCTAAGCCTGGCGCTCGCGTGCGGGTGGCTGACACTGAGCCGCGGTCCGCTGCCGAGTGCGACGGCGATGCTGGCGGCGGCCGGCGCCGGTCTCAGCCTGACCTTCGGCCTCGCAGCCTTCTTCCAGGCGATGGTGATCGGAACGATCAGCGTCGTTGCCCCGATCAGCGCGACAGGCGTCGTGATCCCGATCGTCGTCGGCCTCGCCGGAGGCGAGCGGCCCAATGCGGTGCAGGTGATCGGAATCCTCGCCGCGATCACCGGGATCGTGCTCGTCTCTCGCCAACCTCGGCGCAGGTCGTCGGCTCAGGCACATGGCGGGATCGCGCTGGCGATGCTCTCAGCGCTGGGATCCGGGCTGTTCTTCTGGCTGATGGCCCCCGCAAGCCACAACGGCGTTCCCTGGGCGGTCGTGATCGCTCGATCGGTCACCGTCGTCGCGCTCGCCGTGATCCTCGCGGTCAGGCGCGAGTCGATTCGCCCGGCGCTCAACCTGCGGACCGCGCGGATCGCCCCGGTCGCGGCGCTCCTGAGTCTAGGGGGGATCGCGCTGTATGCGGAGTCCACGCTCTACGGAGGCCTCGCGATCGTGTCGGTGCTCGGCTCCCTCTACCCCGTCGCCACCGTGATGCTCGCCTACCTCGTGCTCGGTGAGCGTGTCTACGGGATTCAGCGCGCCGGCGTCGCGGCTGTGTTCGCCGGCGTCGTGATGATGTCCGCTTGAGTTGAGCGGGTCCGACCCCGTCCGCTTGAGCTGAGCAGGTCGGACCAGGCCGGGCTAGTTGCTGCTCGTCGTCGGGCCCGCCGGGATCACGTGCCAGCGGCCACCGAAGCTGTTGATGCCCTGGCCCTTCGCGGAGCCCTTCCGGCCGTTGTCGCCCGAGTAGTAGTACAGCGGGTGCTTATCGAGCATCGCCTGGTAGAAGCCGCCCTTCACGCGGCGGAAGACCGACAGCTTCCCCGGGACGCGGGATGCCGTCTTCAGCCTCACTCCGGCGGAGCTGACCTTCACGGGGATCCAGATGTTGAAGCACGCGCGTGTCTGGCACTGAAGATGGGCGAGGCTCTCCCCACCAAGCTCATAGACCGTGACGCCACGACCGTCGACGACGATCGATTCGCTTTTGCCGGATACGTTCGCCATTCCGACTCCGAGGGAGTTGAACGTCGCCGCCACCGCCACGCTCGCCAGCACAGCCAGCAAGCCGGCGCCGGCCGCGACTACGACCAACGGTCGACCGCTGCGACGCAGGCGGCGGACACTCCGCGCCGAGTCCATCTTCTCGCCTCCCAGAGTCCTCATCTCGGTGCCGCCTCCTGCCCACTCGTCTTGAGATTGCACGTGCAAACTACCACCAGGCAGGCTCGGCCGGGGCAGCGCGACCCTGATGCCACCCCCCGGAGCCAAGAAGTCATGAGCCGATGGTCGCTCAGGCCGCCACCGCGGCGTAGTAGTGGCCCTGCTCCAGATCCTCGAGGAGTCCCGGTCCTGACGGCTCCCAGGAGAGCAGCTCCCGGGTGAGCGCGCTGGAGACGGGCATGTCAAGCGCGAGAAAGCGGGCTAGGAAGCCGAGCTGGGCCTCGGCCTGCTCAACCGTGATTGACATCGGCGGCAGGTCAAGCCCCCGCCCGATCGCCTCGGCGACCTCGCGAATCGGGACGCCCTCCTCTCCGACCGCGTGGAGCACCGACCCGGCCGGCGCGGCCTCGATCCCGAGGCGGACCAGTCGCGCGGCGTCAGCGCGATGGACCGCAGGCCAGCGATTGAGACCATTGTCGATGTAGGTGGCCGAGCCGGCCGCGCGGTCAGCCGCGACGATCATTGCGACGAAGCCGTTGTCGCCTTCCCCATGGACGGTCGGGGCGAAGCGGACGCTGATCGAGCGCACTCCGCGCTCGGCGAGCGCGAGCGCCAGGCGCTCGTTGATGACCCGTCCGCCGGCGCCGGGGAACGCCTCTGGCATGTCTCGCTCGGTGGCGAGCGCGCCCGGCTTCAGGCCGGCGACCCCCGAAGCGATCGCCAGCGGCCGGTCGGTCCCGGCCAGGGCCTCGCCGAGCGCTTCGATCGCCGCCCGGTCCGAGCCGACGGCGGTCTCGAAATCGCCGGTGAAGGCGATTTCGTGGCGGAACGCGAGATGGACGACGCCGTCGCTCTCGCGGGCCGCGGCGCGTAACACGTCGAGATCGCCGATATCCCCGCGGCGAACCTCGGCGCCGGCGGCGGCGACAGCCTCGGCGGACGCGTCGGAGCGCGCCAGACCGAGGACCTCGTGATCGGCCGCCAGCAGCTCGGCGACGACAGCGGAGCCGATCCAGCCGGATGCACCGGTGACGAATACGCGCATGGGATACCTCCAGTAGGGGAGCGCCTCCGGCGCGGCGCGGGCGTGAACCGCGGAGCCGGGCGAAGGACGCACTGTAATGTCAGTTACTGTCGTCAGCTTAGCACATGATGTCAGTAGCTGTCATCGTTTGTGCCGGGTGCGTGGGCGACCGACGACTCACGACAAGGGAAGGATCTCGACGTAGCCGTCCGTTCCATGCACGCGAATCCGCTGCCGATCTCGGATTCGCTCGGTGGCGTGCTCGACCCCCACGACGGCCGGCAAGCCGTACTCCCTGGCGATCACCGCGCCATGGGTCATCAGGCCCCCCACCTCGGTCACGAGGCCCTTGATCGCGACGAACAGGGGCGTCCAGCTGGGGTCGGTGTAGGCGGTGACCAGGATGTCGCCCGGTTCGAGATCGGCCTGCGCGATCTCTCGAATGACACGCGCGCGGCCCTCGATGGTCCCGGCGGAGACGGGTAAACCGACCAGCGCCCCGTCCGGCAGATCGCCGCGTCGATACGCCCCGGCGATGACCTCGCCATCTGAAGTGAGCACCCGGGGCGGCGTGAGCGCCTGGTATGACCTGAACGCGTCCTTGCGTTGGCGGATCAGCTGCTGGTCGGCTCGGCCTGTGCTCACGACGTCGCGGAGCTCATCGAAGGTGAGATAGAAGCAGTCCTCCTCGTCACGAAGTACGTCCGCCTGCACGAGGCGCTGGGCTTCTTCCAGCAGCGCCTGCTTGTAGACGAAGTAGCGGTTGACGATGCCGTACTTGGGGTATTCGCGGTAGCCGCTGAAGGTCCGGACGCGATCGATCATCCGCTTGGCGTCTTGCGCCTTGCGCTCTCCTTCAGGCAACGCTCGTAGGCGCCCCAGCAGCTCCTGCTCCCTGCTGCGAGCTTCCTCGCGTCCCTGCTCAAAGCGCCGCGTGCCGGCGCCCGGCTCGAAGTTATTGATGTTGCTGAGGATCATCGGCACGAGCGTGGCCGGGCGCTCGCTCCAGCGTGGCCTCGTGATGTCGATCTCGCCGACACAGCGCATGCCGTACCTGTCAAGGTAGGCCCGGATCGCTCCCTGCGCTTCCCGACCGCCCGCGAGCTTCTCCAGCTCGTCCAGGAAGGCCTCGTCCTTGCAACCGTGATCCTCGACGTCACGCAGGAACGCCACGACGCTTGGATGCGGACGAATCACGTCCGCGACGTCCAGCAGCGCCAGCCCCATCTCAGACGTGACGTTGCCGGGGGCCGACCGCGTCAGCGTGTCGGCCGCGTTCTTCTCGCCCAGCCACGCCTCCAGATGCTCGTTGAGCCACCAAGTGGCCTGCATTCCGGCCATGATCGCCTGAAGGCTGATCGGATCGCTGAGGACCCGCTTGTGCTCGATGAAGGCCTCCAGCAGAAAGTCGAACAGCGCCGGCCCGGACTTCGTCTGGATGTCGCGCTTGAGGGCGGCGATCGAGGCCCGGCTGCGCTCGATCAACCCGGTGACGATCGCCGGATCGGTGTCGATCTGAGCGGGTGCGGTCCAGACCGACGGCCCGCCCGGGCCCTCGTCTGGGGGCGCGGGGAGGAAGTCGGCGCGTTCGACGATCGTCTTCAACGCGTCCCCGATCAACGGATCACCTCTCCCCCATACCTCCAGGAGACCTTCCCGAGCCGTCGGCGAAGCCAGTCGTTGGGCGACGTCGACGAACAGCCGGCCACCGGCCTCGTGCATCGGCGCCATCGCCGTCAGCTGCCAGACGGAGACCCCCAGCGGCTTCATCGGGTCGGTCATCATCTGCTGGTGACCGACGGAGACGTAGACGTGGTTCTCTCGATCGGCGGCCTCGGGGATCGGGAACAGCGTTGTGATCGGCCTGCTCTGGACGATCCAGAAGTCGCCCTCGGCCAGGCACCATTCGATGTCCTGCGGATGGCCGAAATACGCTTCGATCCGCCGACCCAGCTGCACGAGCGCCACAACCTGCGCGTCCGTGAGCGCCGGCTGCTCCTGCAGCGCCGGGGTCGCCAGCTCTTCGGTCCCGCTCATCAGGGAGGCCTGAATCGCACGCTGCTTGGTCGCGACCGCCGTGGCGATGACCTCGCCGTCGCGCACCTTGTAGACGTCTGCGTCCACCAGACCGGAGACCAGCGCCTCACCGAGCCCGAAGCTCGCCTCCACCGTGGCGACCTTCCGGTTGAAGGTGACTGGGTCGGCCGTGAACAGGACCCCGGATGCCTGCGAGGACACCATCTGCTGAACGATCACCGCCATCGCGACCTTCCGGTGCTCGAAGCCGTTGCGCAGCCGGTAGGTCACCGCCCGCTCGGTAAACAGCGAGGCCCAGCACCGGCTGACATGCTGGAGGATCGCCGCCGGCCCGACGACATTCAGGTAGCTGTCGTGCTGACCCGCGAACGACGCGGTCGGTAAGTCCTCCGCCGTCGAGCTCGATCGGACGGCGTAGGCGGCCGGCTCGCCAAGCGGGGTGAGCGCGCCGGTGATCGCAGACACCAGATCCTCAGGGATGACGATCGCTTCGAAGGCCCGGCGGACCTCCGCGCTGAGCGCGCGTATCGCCTCCCGGTCGGCCAGGTCCAGGCGGGACAGCTGGTCGAGCGGATCCTCGATCGACGGCGCTGCCGCCAGGATCCGCTGGTAGGCGTCCGTGGTCACGCAAAAGCCGGGCGGCACACCGATGCCTTGGATCTGCGAGAGCTCCCCCAACTGCGCGCCCTTGCCGCCGGCGACCGCGACCTGGGTCTGGTCGATCTCCCTGAAATCCAACACGTAGCAGCCCATCCACCCACCTCCTTCGGAGTTGACCTCAAGGCCACTCCTGTCGATTGGTCGCAGCCTGCGGTGGGTGATTATGCGACGCGAATCACGGCCTCATGAGAAGCTCTTCTGCGGTATAAATTGGAAGTGGAGAGTGCGCCGCCGGCATAGTCGCCGTCGAAGGCGGCGGCGAGCTGGGCGATCACCGGCCGGCTCCTGAGATAGATCGAGAGTTCGCGGTTGTAGTCAAGCGAGCTGGTGGAGAGGTTTTGGGAGCCGAGGAGCGCTTGGTCGCCGTCGAGCAGCAGCAGCTTCGCGTGGATGTAGTAGCGCTGCCCGTAGTAAAGGTGGATGTGGGCGCCGCAGCCTGAGAGCCTTGAGAACGCCGAGGCCCAGTCGCTCTCGTAGGTCATCACGATCCTGACCTGCACGCCGCGGCGGGCGGCGGAGCAGAGCGCGTCAGTCACCGGCGTGTAATCCATCTCCTCGTTCTCGAGCGCGATCGAGCGTCGCGCACCGTCAATCAGGCGCAGGAACGCGCCGGCTGCTCCTGGTGACCAGACGAGATCGCCGGTCCCGTCCGAGGGGTTGGTCTGGCGGTCGGCGTAATCGGCGTTGAAGGTCGCGAGGATCGCGTGCACATCCGCGGGCTGGCGGTCGATCACCGCATAGTCGCGGGTGGTCGCGTAGGAGCCATCGAAGTTGAGCGTCATGATCACCGCCACTTCACCGTCGACGGTCAGCGTCTTCTGGTGGGTCAGCGCGAAGTAGGTTGGGCTGTAGCGCACGCGCACGCGATGGTCGGCGAGGTAGCTGTAGGCCGGCTCGTTGGTGTGATCGTGCTCGTTGTAGTAGCCGCCGTTGAGCAGCACCCGCACGTTGACGCCGCGGGCAGCGGCCGCGGCGAGCGCGTGCTCGATAGCGGGATCCTCGAACTCGTACATCGTCAGCGTGACCGTGTGCCGGGCGCCCGCGATCAGCGCAAGGAACGGCGCGTTGCCGGCCTGTGGTTCGGTGATCAGCTGCAACCCGGCGGCTGTCGCTCGGTACGCCGGAGCGCTCGTTTGGCTGTTGGAGAAAGCGGGGCGCGGCTGGCTTCGCGCCTGGCCGGTCGCGACGATCGCGATCGTGGCCAGGAGCAGCAAGAGGATTCCGGTGGTGATCGCTCTCATGTGGTCAAACTCCCAGCGGAGACGGGCCGACTTGTACGCAGGCGACCCGGCCGAGAGTCTTCCTCCCGGCCGAGCCGCGCGCACAGTTCGATCAGGCGGTGATCTGGTTGTGAACTCGAGCGACCATCGGTTCGTTCAACTCGATTCCCGCCGCCGTCAGGATCGGGATCAGCGTCGCACCGAACGCCTCGAAGGCTGCCTGCGATTCCCAGATGTCGAACACCTGAATCTCACCGCCCGTTTCGAGGGCTACATGCGAGATGCGACCATCGGGCGCCCCGGCCCCGGCTTCCTCCAGTTGGGCGGTCGTCCTGTCGTACCTCTCCTGCGTGAAACCCTTCGCGGTGATGTAGAACCCAAGCGCCATTTCGATCCCTGGTCTTTCGCGCGGTCTGCGCATCAGCTGCTGGACATTGGTGGCGAGCCTAGCGTCAACTCTGAAAATCAGCGTGGCCCGGGCTTCTTGCCAACTCCTCCCGAACGTGCGTGCGAAGGCGACTGAACGGTGCGGCGGAAGACGACCTCGACGTCGAGGCCGCCTTGCGGTCGTGGGCGTGCCGTCAGGGTGGCGCCGTGCGCGGTGGCGATCGCCTGCACGATCGCGAGGCCGAGACCGTGGCCGTCATTCGGGCTGACGCGGGGGTCGCCGAGCCGCTGGAACGGTTGAAAGAGGCGCTCGACGTCGGCGGAGGCGACGACGGCTCCGGTGTTGCCGACCCTGAGTCGGGCGCCGTCGGGCGTGGCGCGGGTCGAGATCTCGACCGCGCCGCCGGCGGCGTTGTGGCGGATCGCGTTGTCGAGCAGGTTCGTCACGAGGCTCTGCACGAGGCTGGCGTCGCCGGTCGCGTGAGCCTGATCGAGGGTGGCGTCAATCCGGACGCGGCGGCGGTCAGCGTCAAATTGCCGGCTGTTGACAACCTCCTCGCTGAGTTCAGCGAGGTCGAACGTCTCCCAGCGCTCGATGCCGCGCTCGCCGATCGCGAGCGTCAGCAGGGCATCGATCAGCCGCTCCTGTTGGCCCGACAGCTGTAGTGCCTCCTCGCAGGCCGAGCGCAGCCCCTCGACGTCTGCGTCCGGGTCGGCGAGCGCCACCTGTATCAGCGTTCGCTGCCCGGCGAGCGGCGTGCGCAACTCGTGGGAGGCGTTGGCGACGAACTGCCTCTGGGACTCGAACGAGGCCTGCAGCCGTCCGAACAGGTCGTCAAGCGTGCGGCCGAGCTCGGTGAGCTCGTCGTCAGGTCCCTCGAGGCTGAGGCGACGATCCAGATTGGTGGCCGAGATCTCCCGGGCCGCGGTCGTCATTGCCCGCAGCGGCGCCAGGAACCTCCCCGCCAGCCACCAGGCGGTCAGCACTGCGACGGCGATGCCCGCAACCGCCAGCAGGGCTGGCCAGGGTGTGAAGTTCGGGCCTGCGGCAGCGTGCGGAGGAGTCCCAGTGGCTTGAGCAGCCATCTCGCTGTGGCTGAAGAACACATTCGCGGTCCCGAACAGGACGCTGGAGGCGGCGAACAGGACCACGATCAAACCGACGAACACGCCCGAATACAGCAGCGCGAGCTGTACCCGCAGCGCGGGACGCTTACGGTGAAGGAGAGCCGTCAGCGAGTCCGGCGCCCGCATCAGTCGCTTCCGATCCGGTAGCCGGCCTCACGAACGGTGTGGATCATCGGCGGGTCACCGAGCTTGGCGCGCAGACGCCGGATCGTCGTCTTGACCGCAGTGGTGAACGGGTCCGTGTACTCATCCCAGGCCCGCTCCAGCAGCTCCTCGGCGGAGAGCACGCGATCCTGCGCGGAAAGCAGGCACTCGAGCACCGCAAGCTCCTTGGGGCTGAGCTCAAGTCGCCGACCGGCCCGCGACGCGACACGCTTGCCGCAGTCGAGCGTCAGGTCGCCGCACTCGAGGATCGGCAGCAGCGGCGTGGTGGCGCGGCGCGCGAGCGCGCGCACACGGGCCACCAGCTCGGCGAAGTCAAAGGGCTTGGGCAGGTAGTCGTCGGCCCCCAATCCGAGGCCGTCGACACGCTCCCTGACGGTGGTGGCGGCGGTCAGCATCAGGATCCTGCTGTCGGAGTGTTCGGCCACGATTCGACGGCAGATCTCGTCGCCGTGGACAAGGGGCAGATCGCGATCGAGGATCACCACGTCGTATCGCGTGAGCGCCAGATGCGAGAGCGCGTCGGCGCCGTCGAGAACAACGTCGACCGCCATCCCCTCGCGCCTCAGACCGGTCCCGATCGACCGCGCCATCACCTCAAAGTCTTCGACCACCAGGACTCGCATATCGCCTGAGGACGATGCCAGGTTCCGGGTGTCGGTCAGGTGTCAACCGGCGACACGGGGCCGACACCACCCGGAACGTAGAAACCACGCCATGAGCGAAGCGACAATCGAGGTCAAGGGGCTGCGCAAGCGGTTCGGCAAGACGCTGGCCCTTGACGGAACCTCCTTCACGGTGGCGCCCGGAACCGTGACCGGATTCGTTGGTCCCAACGGTGCCGGCAAGTCAACGACGATGCGGGTGATCCTCGGACTCGACTCGGTCGAGGAGGGCACCGCGCTGATCGGCGGCCAACCCTACGCGAGCCTCACGCATCCGATGCGGCAGGTCGGGTCGCTGCTCGACGCCGGCGCGCTGCAACCGAGCCGCAGTGGCCACAACCACCTGCTGTGGATTGCCCATTCCCAGCGGCTGCCGGCGATCAGGGTCGACGAGGTCACAGAACTGGTCGGGCTCGGGAAGGCCGCCAGGCGCAGGGCGGGCGGCTATTCGTTGGGGATGCGCCAACGTCTCGGGATCGCCGCGGCGATGCTCGGCAACCCGCCGATCCTGATCATGGACGAGCCGTTCAACGGCATGGACCCGGAGGGCATCATCTGGATGCGCGGCTTCCTGCGGGGCCTCGCGTCAGAGGGCCGGGCGGTGCTGATCTCGAGCCACCTGCTGAGTGAGCTGCCGGACGTCGCCGATCACGTGGTTGTGATCGGGCGCGGGCGGGTGCTGGCCGACGCGGCGATCGAGGAGCTCACAGCGGGCGCCTCATCGCTCGAGGATGTCTACCTGCAATTGACGACCGGGGCCGTCGAGTATCGGTCCGGCGCCGATCCCGAGCAGCGCCGGTGAGCACGTTCGTGGAGCCGGGTCGCGGCGGCGACTTCCGCGCTGCGCTGCGCGCGGAATGGACCAAGTTCCGCACGGTCCGCGGCTGGATGATCTGGTTGTCACTCGCCGGGCTGATGCTGGTGCTCTTCACCTTCCTGCAGGCCAACGGCAAGCACACGGGCTACTGCACGACCCCGAACCCGAACAGCTGCGTCAACGGGCATCCGTACGTTCCGACGGGACCCTCTGGCGAGGCCGTGGCCGATGCCTATGAGCTCGTTGCCAAGCGCCTGACCGGCGACGGCACGATCACGGCCCGCCTCACCTCGCTCGTCGGCCGCGTGTGGGCCGGCTCGCCCAACGAGGCGGCGTCGCTGGCGGACACACAACCCGGGCTGCCGGGTTGGGCCAAGGCCGGGCTGCTGGTGACCTCCAGCACCAGTCAGGGCTCCGCGTATGCGGCGGTGATGGCGACCGGTGGCCACGGCGTCCGATTCCAGTACGACTACACCCACGATCAGGCTGGGTTGCCGGGGTCGGTTTCCAGCGCGGCACCGCGCTGGTTGCGGCTGACGCGGAGCGGCGACACGATCACGGGCTACGACTCCAGCGATGGAACCGACTGGCGCAGGATCGGCAGCGCTCAGCTGATCGGTCTGCCGTCCACGGTGTACGTCGGCCTGTTCACCACCTCACCGATGACGATCGCGGGGTCGGCGAGCCAGGCCACCGCACGGTTTGACCACGTCGCCATCGGCCCGCTGGCCGATGGCGCCGCTCAAGGGTCGTGGGAGGGCACCAGCATCGGCGCCGGTCCGCGGGACTTCTACACGACGCTCGGGAGCGACGGCTTCCGCCGCGTGGGGAATTCGACACTCGTCAGTGGCTCGGGTGACATCGCGCCCGCCGTCGCCTATGTCGGCCCTGACACCGCGTCAGATTCGTTGCTGTTCGGAATGGTCATTGCGATGATCGTGCTGATCGTGATCGCGACGATGTTCATCGCGAGCGAATACAGGCGCGGCCTGATCCGGACGACGTTCGCCGCCATGCCGAACCGTGGATCCGTGCTCGTCGCGAAGGCCGTCGTGATCGGCGGCGCCGCGTTTGTCGTCGGCGCGGTCGCGTCCGCCGTCGCGATCCCGCTGGGCGAGCATGTGGTGAAGTCCAACGGCAACTACGTGTTCCCGGCGGATTCGCTGATGGTGGCGCGGGTGATCGCCGGCAGCGGCGCACTGGTCGCGCTCAGCGCGGTCACCGTGCTCGGCATCGGCACGGTGCTTCGCCGGAGCGCGGTCACGATTCTCGTGAGCGTGCTGGTTTTTGTCCTGCCGACGTTCACCGGCCCCGGCGTCATCGGCCCGACCTCATCCGGGGCCGCTGCAGCATGGCTTTACCGCGTCACCCCGGCGGCCGGCTTCTCGATGCTCGGACTGCTGCCCCGGTCAGGACTCGTCAGCTACCAGTACACGATCAGCAACGGCTATTACCCGCTGGCCCCCTGGGCCGGCTTGCTGGTGCTCTGCGCCTATGCAGCGCTTGCCCTGTGCGCCGCCCGGATCGCGCTGCGGCGGAGAGACGCGTGAGCGACGCGCTGCGCGCCGAGTGGACCAAGCTGCGGACGCTCTCCGGTACCTGGTGGCTGTTGGTCGGCACCGTCGCGGTCACGGTCGTCGCTAACGCCGGCATCGTCGCCGCCACGCATCTGTCGCCCGTGGCCAATGGCCCCCGGCAGGATCCGACCAAGCTCGCCCTGGTCGGCATTGATCTCGGTCAAGCGGTGATCGCCACCCTGGCGGTGCTTGCGGTCACAGAGGAATATGGCAACGGCATGATGCGAGTGACGCTCGCCGCGATGCCGCGACGCGCGCTGATGCTCGGCGCCAAGGCCGTCAACATCACCGGGCTCACGCTGATCACGGGAATCGTTGCCGTCGCCGGCTGTCTGATCACCGGGCGCCTGTTGCTGCCCGGAGCCGGGCTCGACCCGGCCCACGGCTACGCACTCGTCTCGCTCGCCAATGGGCCGACGTTGCGCGCCGCCTTCGGCAGCGTCCTGTACCTCGGGCTCATCGCCCTGATCAGCCTCGGCATCGGCACCGCCTTCCGTGACACCGCCGTGTCGATCGGGATCGTCCTCGCGCTGCTGTACCTGCCGCCCCTTCTCGCCCATCTCATTCCAGACCCGTGGCGTCAACACATCGAGCAGCTGACGCCGATGAGCGCCGGACTCGCGATCCAGGTCACGCGGAACATCCACTCTCTACCGATCTCGCCGTGGGCCGGCCTCGGTGTTCTCGCCGCATGGGCAGCCGCAATGCTCCTGGTCGGCCTGACCGTCCTCACAGCTCGCGACGCGTGAGCCTGATCCGAACGCAGGGACGTTGTGCTCACCCGCGCCGTCACACCCACGTAGATTATTCCCGTGATGCACCGACCACGAGCATCAGCGCCCTTGGGATCTTGCGCGCCCCAGACGCCGAGGCGTTCGACAGGCCATGGCCGAGATCGGCCGCACCGGTCCTCCCCGAACAGGCGGGCCGCCGACTATGAGACCGGCGGGATGGTGTTCGTCGGCTGCCCGAACGAGATCGCCGACCGCATCCTGCACCTCCACGGACTGCTCGGCCACACCCGCCAGATCCTGCAAATGGACGTCGGCGGCATGCCCCAGGCCACCCTCCTCAACAGCATCGAACTGCTGGGCACCGAAGTGCTCCCCCAGATCCGCAAGGAACTCGAAGGACCATGACACCCGAGTCGTAACGTTCTCGGAACGCTCAGCCGGTTAGATTCGCGCTTGGTCCAAGTGATGGTGTCATCAGACCGAGTGGCAATCGACGAGCGTGCGACCAAGCCGACGTTCGGCGCCGGCGACGTCCGGTTGCTCTCGCCGACGACCGTCTCGGCGCTGGCTGTGCTGACAGCGCTCGTGTTGGCTGCCGATGTGCCGGTTGAATTGGCGATCCGGACGTTCTCGGGCGGCTGGGCGCTCGGTCTCGTGTTCGCTGCGCCGTACACGATCGTCGGACTGGTCGTGGCGCGCCGTCAGCCGCGCAACCCGCTCGGATGGCTGATGCTGATGGTCGGGCTGCTGACGAGCTTGGGCAGCCTCGCGTCCGATTATGCGCTGTTCGTCTACCGCTTCGGTCACGGCGGCTCCCCGCTGGGCCCCGTGGCGGTGCTCCTCGACAACAGCGCTGGCGGACTGTTCCTGCTGCCGCTGGTGATCATGCTGTTCCCTGGGGACGGGGAGCTTGGGCCGCGTTGGAAGTGGGCTGTGCGCGGCTACGTCGCGCTCTTGGTGCTTTACGCCGCCGGCACCTGCAGCATCGCCATCGTGGCACTCGGGCGACACTTTCCGGTCGACAGCGGAGGCGGCGTCGTGGGCACGAACGATCCCGGCGGGTTCGCAGCGTGGACCAGCCCGATCCAGCCTCTTCTGGTGCTGGGCGCTGCCGCGTTCAGCGTCGCCGCGATAACCCGCCAGACGCTCAGCTATCGAGCTGTTAGCGGCGCCCGCCGCCAACAGCTGAAATGGTTCGGTGCCGGCGGCGCGATGACGCTCGCCTGCGTGCTCGTGCTCGCGACCGGCGACGTGACGAACTCGACGTCCAACCTCCTCTGGTTCCCGATCATCGTCGGTCTCGCCGCGATGCCCACCAGCATCGGCGTCGCGATCCTCAAATACCGGCTCTACGAGATCGACCGACTCCTCAGCCGCACGCTCTCCTATGCGATCCTCACAGCGCTGCTGCTCGCAACGTTCGTCGGCCTGGTCGCGCTCACGACGAACACGCTCGCGCTCTCGGGCAACGTCGGCGTCGCCGCCTCCACACTCGCGGCAGCCGCCCTCTTCAACCCGCTGCGGCGCCGCATCCAGCACCGCGTTGACCGCCGTTTCAACCGCGCGCGCTACGACGCCGAAGCCACAGTCGCCGCTTTCACCGCGCTGCTGCGGGACGCGGTCGATCTCGACTCGATCCGCGCTGACCTGATCGACGCCGTCAACCGCGCCGTCGAGCCAACCCACGCATCCGTCTGGATTACGCCTCAGCGTTATGACAGGCAGGGAGAAAGATGAGCAAGCTCGCACTCGTTACTGGAGCCTCCTCCGGGATCGGCAAGGCCTTCGCCGAGCGCTTGGCCGCCGATGGGTACGATTTGGTTCTCGTCGCCCGACGCGTCGACCGGCTTGAGGAGCTCGCAGGATCGCTCGCCAACGTCAGCGTTCACCCGGTGGAGGCTGACCTTTCCACCGACGATGGGGTGGCGGCAGTCTCGGAGGTGTGCGCCTCGCGACCGCTGACGATGCTCGTCAACAACGCAGGCGTGGCGCATTACATGCCGATCGCGGAGCTCCCTGCTGAGAAGGCGAGTGAACTTGTGCATGTCAAGGTGCTCGCCCCGACTATGCTGGTCCGCGCCGCGGTCCCGGGGATGGTGACCCGCGGCCACGGGACGATCATCAACGTGGCCGGGATGATCGCGTTCAGTGGCCCGGCCCCGCAGGCCCAGCTGCCGCGCCGCGCGGTGTACGCCGGAACGTTGGCGCACCTCGTCGCGATGAGCCAGGTTCTACACGAGGAGCTGAAATCTGCGGGGTTGAGGATCCAGGTTCTCTGCCCCGGTGTGGTAGCCACCGAGTTCCACGAGCGCCAGGGGCTCGACCTCTCCGCCGTCCCCCGCATGTCCGCAGAGGACGTGGTCACCGCCAGCCTGCGCGGCCTGGAGCTCGGCGAGGTCGTCTGTGCGCCGGGCGTCGAGGAGCACGGCCTCCTGGAGGCAGTGTCCCGGGCTGACCTCGAGGCATTCGGGGCGCAGAGCCCCCAGCTCGCGAAGCGCTACCGGTCCAACTGAGCAGGACCCTACCGCCGTCGTGCCTGTTCCAGGTTCGCCTGGTGAGGGCCGGACAGCCAGTCCGCACCCGGCCCCAGACGCGCGTCGACCGGATCCTCACCTCGCCGCAGCGCGCTGATGTAGGCATGATCGGCGGCGAGGCGGACCGCTATCTCGGGACCCTCGGCAACTGCACCGTGGCCGGGGACGATGACGCCGACGTGCCTGGCGGCCTCTTCCAGCCGGCCGAGGTCATCGGCGAGCTCGTTCCGCTCTGAACCATCGATGCCGGGATCGACCAGGATCAACCCACCCCCGTCGCGCACCACGATCGAGTTGGTCCAGACCCACGCGCTCTGCCGGACCCAGACACCGTCGGCAACCTCAGTCAGCATCAGTTCACCTTTGAGGAATCGATTCGGAAAAGCTCCGTGAATCGCTCAAGCAGTTTCAGGTTGCCCTTCAGGATCGTGACCACGTCTTGCTTCACGGCCTGCGCAGGGGTCTGAGTGCCCGCGATCAGGTGGCGGATCCCGGGGCCGGTGGCGAACCGCAGCTCAGGCTCGCCGCCGGGGAGCGAGCCTCCCACCGGCGGTGCCGGGGGAGCGAGCTGCACCACCCTAAGCTCGCCATCGCTGACCCGGACACGCAACTCGACGGCGCCCACCTGGATCTGAAAATCCAGCGACCCTGACGCGCGTTCTGGTCTGAACGCGGTTCGGAGAGCCATCGTCAGAGAGTCTGGGGTGACGATCTCGTCGTCCTTGGGATCGCCCATCGACCGAAACCCCCACCGGCCGAGTGCCAGCACGATCGGTTCAAGCTCACGCCCGTATTCGGTGAGCTCATAGACGAGTCCGCAGCGTGCCAACGGAATACGGCGGATCACCCCGCTCTCCTGTAACTCCTTCAGGCGTGCGGAGAGGATGTTGGTCGGGATCCTGGGCAGGCCGTGCTTGAGGTCGGTGTAACGACGCGGACCGACGAGCAGGTCACGGATGATCAGCAGCGCCCAGCGTTCCGAGACCAGCTCGACGGCAGTGGTGACCCCGCAGTACTGCCCATAGCTGCGTGCGGCCACTCAGACCTGAGCCTGCTGTGACATATACGCCTCCGGGCCTTGCTCCACAGCCTGCGGTGCCATCCAGTGGAAGGCCACGATGTTGCCGTCCGGGTCCTCCAGGTCACGGCTGTACATGAACCCGAGGTCCTGGGCCGGTCGCGGTTCGGAACCACCGGCAGCAAGACCGGCCTGCGCCACCGCGTCGACTTCGTCCCTGGAGTCGCGGGAGAACGCAATCTGGACCTGAGCAGTGGTTGCCGGGTCGGCCAACTGCTTGTCGGTGAACGTGGCCATGAACTCGCGCTTCAGCACCATCAGGTAGATGTTCTCTTCCCACACCAGGCAGGCGGCGTTGTCGTCGGTGAAGAGCGGATTGATGGTCGCGCCGAGCGCGGTATAGAACGCCTTGCTGCGCTCAAGGTCTGCGGTCGGATAGCTCACGAAGATGCTCGTAGTCATGAGGGTTGCTCCGTTGGTGGTTTGATCCGGTGCGCACGATACTTGCAAAAAACAAGCGGACTTGTCAATAGCAAGTATGCGAGAGTTGGCGCGTGGCACGTGTGCTGATCACGGGCTCTGCGGACGGCCTCGGTCTGATGGCCGCGCAACTACTCGCCCGACAACATCACGAGGTTGTGTTACACGGTCGCAACGAGAGCCGAGGCGACGATGCGATCAGCGCCGTCCCGGGCGCGTTCGGAGTCGTCATCGGCGATCTGGCGACGATCGCAGGCATGCGCCAGGTCGCAGACCAGGCAAACACGGTCGGACATTTTGACGCGGTGATCCATAACGCCGGCGTCGGATATCGGGAACGGCGTCGAATCGTCACCGACGACGGGCTGTGTCACGTGTTCGCGATCAACGTGCTCGCCCCTTACGTTCTGACGACGCTGATCCACGCGCCGAGTCGACTCGTTTACCTCAGCTCTGGGATGCACCGTGGCGGCGACGGCGACCTGTCGGACGCGCAGTGGACCCGCCGGTCCTGGAGCGGCAGCCAGGCTTACTCCGACAGCAAGCTGTTTGACGTCGTCCTGGCCTTTGCCGTCGCCCGGCGCCGGCCGACGGTGCTGTCCAACTCCGTCGACCCAGGGTGGGTGGCGACCAAGATGGGCGGTTCCGGCGCCCCGGACGATCTATCGCTCGCCCCCGTCACCCAGGCCTGGCTCGCCGTCAGCGACGACCCTGCCGCCAAGGTGACAGCGGAGTACTTCCACCACCAACACCCCCGGGACGTGCATCCCGCCGCGCGAGAGATCGACTTTCAGGAGGAACTGCTCGCATACTGCGCCGCGCTCACTGGACTCACGCTGGGATCTGACTGACCCGTTCGCGGGGGTTCCGACTGGCCGTCTGTCCTCAGCACGTCACGGGAGCCGGGCCCGGCTGTGGCAGATCGCGCGCGACGACCCTCGCGTGGGGTCCGATGGACTCGGTCGGCGCCAACCGCCGTCAGCGTCGGATGATGTCCTCGCACGGTTGCATCCGGCGCTACACACCCCGACATCACCTGCCGTGCGTGCATCGGTCCCGGAGTTGCGCTGAGCACCATCCCGTAGGCAGGGAACCCAGCCGCCATTCACCGGTGTTGGGACGGGCGCCTTGGCGAAGGAGAGGCGGCGCGTCGTCTCGCCGAGCGGATGGCCATCTCGTTGGGCGGTGGCGCAGAGGCGGGCGCTCCCGCGAGCGCAAGCAGTGTTCGGCGTGAGGTCACGCCTAGCTTGCGGTAGATCTGGCGAGCGTGGGAGCGTACGGTTTCGACGCCGATGCCGAGGGCAAGGGCAGTCTGTGCGTTGGATTTGTTCTGCCGCAGGAAGGCGAGGACCTCGCCCTCGCGCGGGGTAAGCAGCGGCTCGGTAACGTGAGTCTCGGTGCTGGTGGGGAGGAGTTGGAGCTGAAGACCTCGCGACGCGAGGTGGATCGCGTTTCGTAGGTCCCGTAGCTGGATATCGGTGCTGAGGCACACGCTCGCGCCGAAGGCCAGCAGCTGGGCCGACTCGACGCTCGACAGACCGTGGACAAGCAGCACAAGCTGTGTATCCGGGTGCTCGAGCTTGATCTCGCGGATCTGGGCGTAGTCGCGCAGTGTGGCGACGTCGAGGATCAGCACGCGGGGGTGGTGCACCCGAAGCATGGTCCGAATTCGTGCCGGCGGGATGTCCCGCGTAACGACCGAGATGCTCGGATCGGCTTCAAGAGCAGTCTGAAGACCCAGAGCGAGTAGGTCTGGAAAGCTGGTGATAGCAACAGTGATCGGCGGATACGCGTGCATGGTGGACGGGACGCAACCGAAGCGCCCAAGGTCTCATCGGCGCGGCTCAGCGAAAGGGTGAGAAGCTCCTCCCCCTGTAGACACCCAGGGGCCACCCCAAGTTCCTCCCAGATGTGCCTCCCAAGTCCCCCCGGGCGGATGATGACCGCAGCCAACGTTGACGTCAGCCTCGGGGTATGCACAAATCCGGTCTCATAACCGTCGTCGTGATCGCGATCGTGACCGCCGTTCCGGCCACCGCCGCAGCAGCAGCAGCAAGTCACGCCACTACAGGGAAGTCACCCACTCCGCTCGCGGCTGTGCAGAGCTTCAGCCGCGTCCGCGGTGAGTCTCCGGCAGGCGCTCTCGGCGTATACCGGCCCGCTGCATCGTCTCACCGTCGCCGCCATCAGGGGCGGCCCAACGTCACCGACTACCTCAGCACCAACTGGTCCGGCTACGCGGTGAGCGGCAGCGATGGCAGCTTCACCAGCGTCTCCTCGACCTGGGTCCAGCCGGCGGTCACCTGCTCCAGCTCCAGCAGGCATGGCAGGAGCGGCGGGAGCACCCCGTATGCGGCCTTCTGGGACGGCCTGGACGGCTTCAGCTCCGACACTGTCGAGCAGACCGGGACGTTCGGCTACTGCTCGGGCACCACGCCCAAGTACAGCGCGTGGTATGAGATGTATCCAGCCGGAAGCGTCGAGTACAGCAAGACCGTCAAGCCCGGTGACATACTGAGCTCGTCGGTGCACGAGTCGGGCGGGATCTTCGCGCTGATCCTCACCGACTCGACCCAGCGCTGGACCGAGGACACCATCCTGGCGCAGTCGGGTGCCGACCTGTCCTCGGCCGAGGTGATCTCCGAGGCGCCGTCAGAGGACGACTCGATCCTACCGCTGGCCGACTTCGGCACGGTCACATTCGGCTCGACCGCCAACGGCCTTGACACGGTCAACGGCTCACCGCTCACCGGGAGCACAAGCGGCCTCGACCAGATCACCATGGAGAACAATCGCGGCGCGCTCGAAGCGCAGCCGACGGCGATCCGCAACGGCACATTCAGCGCACCTGGTACAGCTCCTACATCACCACCACACCGGCCTCGACGCGTGCGCTGAGCCGCACGCACTGCGCCGAGTTCGGGCATGCTAGCGGCAGCCTGCCTCTACTACAGCTGGTGCACGCGGCGGAGATGGAGAGGCTCGGGGAGGACCTTGACGCGATGCATCGCACCGGCGATGGTTTCGCCGTTTCGAGGGCTGCCGGCGCGCGATCGCTTCAGTGTCTCAATCGTCCCGCAGGAGCCGAAAGGTGCCGGCACGAACCGCTGAACCGGAAGAATCCACGCGAGGCTGAGCAATGTCCGGCGTCTGGCCCGGCCCACCGTTGAAGTTGTGGAGCACGTCCGAGCGGGCGCTGGTCGCGAGCGCGAATGGGCCGCCGGCTTCGCTGGCCGGCATGACCACGGTTTCCTGGACGAAGAAGCTGCCAGTGGGGGTGGGTGTTGAAGTGTTGACGTTTGTCTGGACAAAGCTAACGCTGGTAGCTAACGGTTCCTCGCTCCGGCGCTGCGAGAGGCTGGTTATCGCGTGGCGTGCACGGACCTGCGCGGTCGCGCTCGCGAACGCGAGCACGGTAGCCCTCGCCCGATTCTTGCCCTCAAGATGAGATGCGAGGCGCTGGGCGCACTCACGGTACTCCTCATAAAGCGGAGAACAACGTCGAGCTCGCCTGCGCTGTACCCGTGCAGCATGCGCCCTATCAGTTCCGACCTGTCGGCGCGGAAGCTGCGTCCGCTGCGTCCGCGGCGTCCGGGGTCAGTTCGACCAAGACACGCCGCCGATCGCGTCGACCAGTCTGCCGCACGGGCCCTTGGTCTCAACCGGACGGATCTGCGCAGCCTTGAGGTGCTCCAGCTGAAAGGCCCGTTTATCACGGGCCAATTGGCAGTCGCGATGACCCAACGAATGTGACCAGGCCCTGAAAACACGAATCGCCCGAATCTACGGGCGATTTGTTAATGGAGCTAGCCGGGCTCGAACCGGCGACCTCCTGGGTGCGATCCAGGCGCTCTCCCAACTGAGCTATAGCCCCGTGCCGCGGCAGCACCGCGCCGATCCTGACAGTCTAACCCGATCAACAGCCGCCGTAGGCCCTGATCGGCTGCGGACGCAGGCCCGAACAGACGTGACGTGTTCGCGGGCGAGTACATTTTGTTCGCATGGGACTGCTCGACGAAGCGATCCGTGAACACCTTGACCTGAAGCGGCGCCGCGGGGCCGATCCGGCTGAGATAGAGCGCGCCGAACGAGAGGCGCTCGGGCCGGTCAGACGTGACGCCGGCGAGGATCCCGACCTGCTGGGCATGCCCACCGAGTTCCACGACGCCGCGTCCGGCGACCCGTATCAGGCGGAGGCTGCTGCGCAGGTGTCGCCGGCGGCGGTCAGCGAACCCGAATTCACGGACCGGCCGGTCGAGAACGACGACCACGCTGAGGCTGACGACCCGCGATTTGATGCCGAGCCCTCCGCGCCGTATGTCGATGCCGACCCGGAGCCGCCCGAAGCTGCCGCGCCCGAACCGGTTCGAGCAGCCACCCCGGACGATGGTCTCCTCGGGCCGCCTGTACCAGGTGGCCGCCGCCCCGACGACACGGCCGAGTTTGACGTCGAGCGAGCCTTCGACACCAACGAAGACCCCCCGCAGGAGGACGTTCTCGAGGAGACGCCGGAGTTCCTCCAGGACACCCCGGACCACGACCGCCTCTGGTTCGAGCAGCGCCCGCCGCGCGACTTTGACTTCGACGGCTGAGCAAGCCAGCCTCCCGCCTCACGCGTAAACTCGTTCTCGTCGGGGCCATAGCTCAGATGGGAGAGCGCCTGCCTTGCACGCAGGAGGTCGCCGGTTCGATCCCGGCTGGCTCCACTCAGAAGAAGTGCTGCAAAGAGTCGCTTTCCGGCGTGTGGGGATCGAGGCGACGACGGTTCGGGTGGCCGGCCGGGGTGCATGAGGGGTGCACTGGGATCTTGGCAGCGCCGCTCCGCTGCTGCGCTTAACTCCCGAGAGGGAGGCTGCGCGTGTGCCTGAGAGTGCTGCTCCTGGCGAGGAGCGGGTCGCTCATGAGGAGCGGCGCGACACCTGCCTTCGTGCTCGCGCGGGTATGCGCGCCGGCGGCGCAGGCGTGGCTGCCTGTGTCCGACAGCGATCGTGGTTGTGAGCCAAGACAGGGCGGAGATTGTGGCCGCTCAGCGCTCGGAGTAGAAGTCTGGAGGCTCGTCGATCCGATTGCCGAGTCTGCTCAGGAGCGGCTGTGGCCCTGTGCTCGCTTCGGGCTACCTCGATTGTGTTGAACCCAGCACGGATGTCAGGAGTTGGGCAGGTTCCGCGACCCGTTCTGCCTCCGACGCGGCGTGTACGCAGATCGCACGAGATTCGCGAGGCATCGTCCACGGCACCAGCTCGACGGCGTCATGTGGAAGCCGCGTGTTTGAGAGGGACGCCTGGTTTGCGTTAGGGCTGCGGGTCGGAGCTGGTGGTGAAGAGTGGGGAGCTGCAGCCCGGGCAGGTCTGCTTCCATCCGGTGATGAGGGTGGGGCCGTTGGCTGCGAGCGCCGGGCTGAACTCGGTGTCGGTGGACGGCACGGTGTGGTCGCTGGTCCATGTGCCGACGAGCTGGCCGGGCGGCTGGGAGGAGTAGTAGACGAAGTCGGTGGTTGTGCCCTTGTGGGCTTCGAAGAGCTGATTTCCGACGACGGCGAGGGCCGGTCCGCTGGGGCTGGACGCGAACGGGATTGTGGCGCCCTCGGTGAAGGACCCGAAGAGCAGCGAGTAGACCTTGTATTGAATCCGGTTGGCCGGGGTCGTCCAGGCCACGATGACCGCCGCCAGGTCGGGGTCGTAGGTGATCGCGGGCCGCAGGTTAGTGACGGCCGCGGGGACCACCTGCTGCGTGCCCCAACCGGTGCCGTTGTTGATCGAGAGGTAGACGTTTGATGTCGACTCGCCTTTCCAGGCGGCGTACAGGCTCTGCCCGTACCCGGCGAGCGCTGGACCGGCCGTGCTCAGTGCGGCGCCGGCACCGACAACCGACGCCGCGGACCACTTGCCGCCCACGAGTGATGAGGTCTCGACCTTGTTAGTGGTGAAGTCCGTCCATGCGACGACCGGGTCACCGCTTGCCGTGGCGATCGCGGCCGGGATGGCCGTGGACGCCGGCCGTCCGTCCGGGGCCACGATGGTGTTCGACGGGAAGTCCCACAGGTCCCCCGTCGTGGTGGTGGCGTAGTTGATCGGCCCGGGAGCGTCGGACGGACCGTTGTTCACGCCCGCGGTGTAGAGCGTGTCACCGGCGGCGGCAAGCGACGGGGATTCGGTGAGCTCCACGGTAGAGGAGTCCTCCGGGGGTGTCCACAGCGTTCCGCCGCAGAGCGATTGGGCCAGGTTGGCCGCCTGCGGGTAGCCGAGCCCGGTCACCATGTCGTACCCGGTCGTCGCGGGGTACGCGCCGCCGTGGGCGGTCCCCACTGCATTGCTTCCCGTGGTCACGTCTTCGAAGTCCGCTGGCGTGCTAACCGCGAGCCGGTACAGGGCAGGGTTGATGAACCCCACCGGCTTGGTCCGGCACTGGGCGGAGGAGTCATCGATCAGCGCAATCATCGCCGCCAGCGCCGGCGCGGCGACCGACGTCCCCTTGATGCACCCCCACCCGCCTGAGATGTAGAGCGACAGGCACTGCCCGGCGTCGCCGCTGACGTCGGGCACCTCGCGGCAGTAGTGGCCGCTGCCCAGACCGCAGGGCGTGCCGCTGGAGTAGTGGCCGATCACGCCCGGGACGCTGGTGCTCTGCCAGGTCGGGATTGGATACAGCGTCGAGACACCGCCACCACCGCCGGCCCATCCCGTCTGCTGGGGTGCGAACGCGGGTGGATCGCCGTCGTTTTTGAGTGTCGTGCCACCGACGCCGGTGACGTACGGCTGCGACGCCGGGTCGTCGACCGCCAACTCGCTGCCCGACGAGGTGCCGTTGTCGCACCCCTCCGCGCCGGAATCGCCGGTCGCGGCCAGCACGGTCTGGCCCTGTGCGGCCATCGCCTCAAAGATCGTGTTCTCCGGCGCAGCGAGACCGAACTCGATCGCGATCGGTTCGCAGAAACCCGCGCTCGTGCTGACCACCTTCGCGTCGTCGTCGGCCTGCATCGCGCCCCACGCCGCGAGGATTCCCGGCGGCGTGCGCGGGACCTCGTACACGTAAACGTGCGCCAGGCGCGGAGCGAGCCCGGTGACGTCCTCGATGTCAGCGTCGGCCTCCACCGTACTCACCGGCGGCTGGCCGGCGGCCGGCGCCGGCAGGCTCCCGTCGGGCAACTTGGTCACGATCGAAGGCCTCAGCCCATAACAGGACTCATACGCGCTGACGTCCGACGCCGAATACCCACTCACCTCAAGCATCGCGACCGACTCTCCCGCGCCGAAGTCGCCGGCCTCATAGAGCGGATCGGCGTCATAGGACTGCGCCAGCCCCGGTGCGTCGAGGCCGATCTTGCCGATCACGGAACCGCACGGCTGAGGTTGACCCGTGGCGAGATCGGTGCGCACGCCCGCGCGAGCGCTGGCGAGAGCCCGACTACGCAAGTCGCGGGGAGTCGCGTCCACGGCGAGCGTCGACGGCTGCGCTGAACCGTTAAGGCCGACCACGCCCTGGATCAGCGGCGCGATCGAGCGCGGCACTCTCGGCGCGGTTACACTGACCGTCATCAGGGCGTGCGAAGCGAGCCGGTAGCGTCTGAGCTTGACACCGAACGCCGTCTCGGCAGCTGCGACCGTCGTGCTCAACGGGATCAGCAGCCGACTCGCCGACACCCGTCCCACGTCAAAGCCCGCGGCGCGCAGATGCCGCACAACTCTGGCGATGTCGCTGCTCGTCGGACCGAACCGCGGTCCGAACTGACCCCGCTTCAGGTAATGACGGTACCGGCGCGAGGCGGGATTGGCGACCTCCGCGAGGAACCGATCAAGCGCCCGCGGATCGCGCAGCTTCAACGCGATCTCGAGCGTGAGACGCGACCGCCCGGACACAGGCCCCAGATCGACCGCCCCCGTCGGAACGACCGCGGGAACCCCAACCTGCACCATCGGCGACGTAATCCGGTGAACCGCCCGTGCCTCCGCCGTCGCTGATCCGCTCAGTACCACCAACAACATCGACACGGCTCCGAGCAGCGTCAGGCGCCGGCGACGCGAAACGCGACCCCACGAAAACGCCTCCTGCGTGCGCCGGTCCCCCATGAGCGCCTTATACCACCAGCGTGCCGCCAGTTCCACCGCTCCACCGCGGGTGCGCCTCCGGCCCTGCGACGAACGCTGCGGATCGGACCAAGGCGGCAGTCGCCAACGAGCTTGAGCTGGTCGTTGACTCGCAACAGACGCCGCGAGCTCGGAGCGTTCGACGTCCGCCTCTGCAAGTCACGAAAGGGGCCACCGCGGCGCCGTGACCCGTCGAGGCGTGCAGGAGTCACGGTCGGGCCGGCTCGGCGACGGTCGACGAGACGTGCCTTGGTTGTTGCACGGGGATCTCCTCGGCGACTACACCGGCCCTGCAATGCGCGGCGACGAGGAGACGCGCACGATCCCTCGCCGACGCGACGATTCGTGAGCGCCACCGGGCCTTGACGGGGAGGACGATCCGCGGTTAGCCTTTTCGACGCGCGTGCGAGGGAACCAAAGTCGGCCAAGGATCGCAATGGTCGTATGGAGCGCAGATGAGCCATGACGCTTCAGAGCTGCTCGGGGAGAGCCAGGTCGCTGGCGCGAGCGTCAAGCCGATCGGATCGGCGAGCAGGCAGGCCGCGATTATCGGTCCGGGGGTCGGTGGGGGTCTGGCCGCAGGGGCCACGAGTCGGCTGATGGACGGGAAGAAGTCAAGGGATCTGCGGAGCAGCCAGACGCCCCGGTTCGGGAGCCTGGGGTTTCTCGCGGTGACCGATCAGGAGTTGGCACTGATCCGCGTGAACATGGGCGTGACGAAGGGAAAGCTGGTGGACGTCGTGGCCCGGGTGCCGCGCAGCCGGGTCGCGTCCGCCGAGATGACCGGTGTGTGGTTCGTCCATCTCGTCGTCAACTTCGCCGACGGCACTCGCTGGGCATTTGAGGTTTCGCCGCAGAACAAGCGCCAGGCGCGCACGGTCGCGGGACTGTTCGGCGCAACCGCGGTCGGTGCGGGCTGATCGGTTCCTCCGTCATCCGGGGCGCTGCGCTCGTCGTGCCGGTTGGCGCGGAGAAGTCCGGCGATGAGTTCAAGGTGCGGGCGCGATGACAGCCGTCGATGGGCGAAGGGGAGCCGAGTTGGGGTCGAGCGATGGGTGAGCAGGAGATCGCTCGTGCGTACGCGATGGCGCAGGGTTTGGAGTTTCTCGGCAAAGGGATGTTGCCCGCCAGCGCGCCGTCACTTCCGGGGAGGGCGGCGTGTGTCAGCGTGGTCAGGGGCCGGATTGCGGGCTTGGCGGAGGGCCTGGTCTTCCAGACCATGCGCGCGAGCCCCGACGCGACTCGCGGATTGCCAGGCGCGCAGTTTGAGATCGCTTGCCTCGGCGACTCTGTGGAGTGGGTGTGGGCGAGACGGTCCGGGCGCAGCTTGTGGACGCGAGTCAAGCTCCCGCGCCACCTTGCGGAGGTGACGCTCGAGAGCGAGCCGTTGATGGCCCGCTACCGGATCGCGGTGCGCGACATCGCTCGTGATGGGAGGTTCGCACGCCTGCTGTTCGACGACGTGTTCGCCGGTTGGCTGCTGGAGCGCGCGCCGCAGGAGGGGGGTGTGAGCGCGATCGGAACGAGCTTCGAGATTTGGCGCGGGACATTGTTCGTCGTGGGGCCACGCGATTCGTTTCAGGCTCTGGAGAAGCTGACGGCGTTCGCGGCCGCAGCGGCCCGGATCGCAGACTGTGTGCAGACGGTCGTCAACGCTCTCCAACAGAACTCGCCGCCGGGCGATCCGCCGACGCCTTCGAGCGCATCCCTGCAGGCGCCACCGTCGCCATCAGCACGACGAGCGGGATCGGTTGACCGCGCCCGCTACGCCAAGGTCGCTGATGAGGTCGAGGCTGGGCTTCGCGTCTATGGAGCGTGGGACATCGCTGCCCCGGAGGGTGGGTCTGAAGGAGCGTTCGGCGCGCCGGACCGCTCGTTCACGCAATGGCTTCGCTATGACCTGTTGCCGCGGCTTCAAGAGGTTGCCGAAGGCAGAGCGGATCCACCGAGCGAGAGCATGGTTGGCGCCCAGGCGCTCCGCGAGCTCGATGGCGCTCACAACGCGGATCGCCTGATCGACGCGTTGCTCGAACTCGATCGGCTCCTCGCACCGCCCTGACCGACTTACACCCCGTTTCCGCGGACGAGCAGCCGCCGTTCGTGGCTCCGCCCTCCGGTCGATGAGTTCCGAAACGTAGCCGGCTCCGAGCACGTCCCGAGTTCCAGCCGAAGTGCTTCTCGACAAGAGCGATCGCGGACGTCACGGCGAAGCAGACAATCCCGTGGGTGGCCCGTGGCGCGTCCGCTTCAGGGACTTCCCCTCCGCGCCATTGAGCGGCGCGACGGGAAGCCTGCCCAGCAGTGCCCGGGGCGAACCGGACCACGTGTCGCTCCGGAGTCTCTTCCCCTTCCCCGGCCTGGGGTACTCCGACGTGCAGGTACAGCACATTCTCTCAGCGGGTGAGTTGGCGTGGAAGCGTCGGCGTCGAGGCTCCGGATCGGGACCAGCCCGAGGGCTCAGCGGCAGCAGTCGTGGTCGCAGTCCGGTGTTGTTTTCGTTGTTGGTGGTTGGGGTGGCGCAGCAGCCTTTGCCTTGCCAGGTTTGGTGGCCTTCCTTGATTGCCAGGGCGGCGATCGCGAGCGCGACGGCGGGATCCGCCCACCACAGGCCGAACGTGGCGTTGAGCGTGAGCCCGACGAGTACTCCGGCGGCGAGGTAGGCGCAGAGCATGTTCTGGGTGCCTTCGCCGGTGGTGGCGCCGGAGCCGAGGCGTTGGCCGATGCGGTGTTTGGCCTTGCCGAGTTGGGGCATGACGATGATGCTGGAGATCGCCAGGCCGATCCCGAGCCAGCTGGTGCGGGGGTGCTCGCCCGTGGTCAGGGCGCGGATCGCGTCTTGGGCGATGTAGGGGGCGAGTAGGAAGAAGCTGATCGCGACGAGCCGTTGGGCGTGTCGTTCGGCGTCTTGGGAGAGTCGGCGGGTGCCGGTGAAGCGCCAGATCACGATCACCGAGGCGAGCGCTTCGATGCCGGAGTCCAGGCCGAAGCCGAGCAGCGCGACCGAGCCGGCGAGGAGCGCGGCGGTGATCGCGATCGCACCCTCGGCGGTCATGTAAGCCAGCGATAGCCAGGAGAGCGCTTTGGCGCGGCGGATCAGGCGGTCGCGCTCACCGGGATCCAGGCGGTGCTGTTCGGCCGCCGTGGCGTAGGCGATCGGCAGCTCGATCTGGCTGGTACTCATCGGCGGGCCGCGATCGGCGCGAGGTGCGTGTCGAGCAGGCGGGTGCCGAGCTCGGTGAGCGCGTAGAAGACGATCTTGTGCTCGCGCCGCGAGCTCGCGAGGCCGGCGGCGCGCAGCGTACGCAGGTGGTGCGAGACCAGGTTCTCGGGCCGGCCGGTGATCCACGCCAGGTCACAGACGCATAGCTCTCCGCCTTCGCGTAACGCGACAGCGATCGTTACTCGCGTCGGGTCACCGAGCGCCTTGCCGCGCGCGGCGGCCTCGGCGATCGCCGCCTCGTTGAGATGCTGGCGGATCTGCTCAGCGAGCGGAAGGTCGAGGCAGAGCAGGTCGCAGCGGTCATCGGACACGCTCTCATCCTAACGCGCGTTGCGGTGAGCAATCCGCCGATGGCGCCGGTGAACCGCGCGGCCGGCACAACGGTCGATCGCCGAACCACAGTTTCGGTGGGTTGACAACGTATTGTTAGGCATGCCATATTTCCATGCGCATGTCTGCGCAAGAATCTGTTTCGGCGTCGGTGCAGGATTATGCGAAGGCGGTATATGCGCTCGAGACCCGCGGCGGCGCGGCGGTTTCGACGAACGATCTCGCGGCGCGGCTCGGGGTGACACCCGCGTCGGTGTCGGGGATGGTGCGCAAGCTGACCGAGGTCGGGATCGTCGAACACGAGCCCTATCACGGTGTGCGGCTGACCGAAGAGGGTCGCCGCGTGGCGTTGGAAGTGCTGCGCCATCACCGCCTGCTTGAGCTGTTCCTCAACCAGGAGCTCGGGATGTCGTGGGATCGGGTCCACGCCGAGGCGGAGGTGCTCGAGCACGTGCTCTCCGAGGAGCTCGAGCAGTTGATCGCTGCGCGGCTGGGTAACCCGTCGGTCGATCCGCACGGCGATCCGATCCCGACCCCCGAGTTCGAGATCGACGAGCGCCGCACGCGCAGCCTGGACGAGCTGCCGGTCGGTGCCGCGGGACGGTTCGTACGCGTCTCTGACTCCGATCCGGAGATGTTGCGCTACCTCGCCGAGCACGGGATCGCGCTCGACGCTCACCTCGAGGTCGTCGACCGCCAGCCGTTCGGTGGCCCGGTGTTCGTCCGGTTCGGCGAGCGTGAGCATCCGATCGGCGGCGCGCTCGCCCGCGCGATCCGGATCGACACCGACGGGGACGAGCTGTGACACCGCCGCCGGGCCCGCCGGTTCCCGCGCTTCGAGGGCGCCGGCGCCGGCCCGACGCTGCCGCTGTATGAGGAGCTCGAGGAGAGCGCGCTCGAACGCCTCCTCTCGCGCGGGAAGGTCCGCGCGACACTGTTCATGCTCGGCCCCGCGTTCGTGGCCTCGATCGCCTACGTCGACCCCGGCAACTTCGCGACCAACGTGCAGGGCGGCGCGCAGTTCGGCTACATCCTGCTGTGGGTCGTGCTGGCCGCGAACCTCGTCGCGATGGTGATCCAGTACCTGTCCGCCAAGCTCGGGATCGTCACCGACCAAAACTACCCCGAGGTGGTGCGCGACAAGTACCACCGCGCGTTCAGCTTCGGGATGTGGGTGCAGGCCGAGATCATGGCGATGTCGACCGACATCGCCGAGTTCCTCGGCGGCGCGATCGGGCTGAACCTGCTGTTCGGAGTGCCGCTGTTCGTGGCCGGGCTGATGACCGGCGTGATCGCGTTCGCGATCCTCGCCCTGCAGGCGGCGGGCTTCAGGAAGTTCGAGCTCGCGATCAGCGGGCTGCTCGGGATCATCTTCGCCGGCTTCCTGTATGAGACGCTGAGGATCGGACCGTCCGTGCACGAGTCGCTGCACGGCCTGATCCCCGGTCTGCAAGGCGGCACCACCGAGCTGTACATCGCGGTCGGGATCGTCGGCGCGACCGTGATGCCGCACGTGATCTACCTGCACTCGGCGCTGACCAAAGGACGGATGCCGACCCGCGACGACAGCGAGAAAAAACGTGTGCTGCGCTTCGAGCGCCTCGACGTGTACATCGCGCTCGGGCTCGCCGGGATAGTCAACATGGCGATGCTCGCCGTCGCCGCCAAGCTCTTTCACACCCCCGCGCTCTCAGGCCTGAGCACGATCGAGCAGGCCCACCTCCAGCTCGGGCACCTCGTCGGCGGCAGCGCCGCGCTCGCGTTCGCGGTCGCGCTGCTCGCCTCCGGCGCCTCCTCCTCAAGCGTCGGCACCTACGCCGGCCAAGTCGTGATGGCCGGCTTCATCAACCGCAAGATTCCCCTGTTCCTCCGCCGCGGGCTGACGATGATCCCCGCGCTCGTCGTGATCGCAGTCGGCATGAACCCGACCGACGCGCTCGTGCTCAGCCAGGTCGTGCTCTCGTTCGGCATCCCGATCGCGCTCATCCCGCTCGTGATCCTCACCGGCCGGCGCGACATCATGGGCGTCCACGTCAACGGCCGCATCCTCATGACCTCCGCCTGGGCGATCGCCGCAGCCATCAGCGCGATGAACATCTTCCTGATCTACCAACAGTTCTTCATGAACTAAACGACTAAACGCCGTCGGTGACCCCGCCCACCTTGCGCCTGGAACCGAGACCGCTTCGCAGGTACAGATCAGTCCCATTCGTCCGCACGCCGATGACGGCCCTCTCCCACCCCAAAGACCCGCTCTCATCCAGTGACGAGCATCGTGCCGCCGCCGACGACTCACGTCCTGTGCACGGAAACGAGGGAGCGCCCGAGATGGCCGCTTCGATCGACCACCGGCTCTCTGCGCGTGAACTCGCCGCGACCCTTGACTTCCGTTCAAATCGGAGGAAAGTAATGCGCCAACTGATGGAGGCTGAAATGAGCACCGTCCCCGACGGGAGCGAAGCGTGAGCGCGAGCCGGCCGGTGAACGCCGGGGAGGTGAGGCTCGAGGTCGTGGTCGTGCCGGTCTCGGATGTCGATCGGGCCAAGGAGTTCTACTCAAGCCTGGGCTGGAGGCTCGACGCCGACGTTGCGCGGGGTGACGACTTGCGCCTGGTGCAGTTCACGCCTCCGGGCTCAGAGTGCTCGATTCAATTTGGCACGAACATCACATCGGCTGCGCCCGGCTCGGCGCAGAGCATGTACCTGATCGTCTCCGACATCGATGCTGCCCATGACGATCTGCTTGCGCGTGGTGTGAACGTGAGCGAGGTGTTCCACGAGGGCGCGCTGGGCGCTCGATTCCACGAGGCCGGCCGGCTGGCCGGGACGGCGCTCGACCGCGGCACCTACGGCTCGTTTGCAGTCTTCAACGACCCCGATGGCAACGGCTGGCTGCTACAGGAGGTCACGACTCGGCTCCCGGGCCGCTGAGAGGACGAGACCGTGATCACGGCGTATGAGTCGGCGGGCGAGGAGCTGACGCAATGAACAGCGACTACGACGTGATCGTGATCGGCGGCGGCTCGCCGGGCGAGCATTGCGCGGGCGCTCTGGCCGAGGGCGGGCTGCGTGTGGCAGTCGTGGAGCGCGAGCTCGTCGGTGGGGAGTGTTCGTACTGGGCCTGCATTCCGTCCAAGACGCTGCTGCGGCCTGGCGAGGCGGTCCACGGCGCGCGTGAGGCGGCAGCGAGCGCCGAAGTCGATGTCAAGGCGGCGCTTGCCTGGCGTGACTTCATGGTCTCGGACTACTCCGATGCGGGGCAGGTGCGCTGGTTGGCCGATCACGGCATCGAGCTGCTGCGCGGCAGCGGTCGGCTCGCAGGCCCGGGGATCGTCGAGGTCGACGGCGTGCGCCACACCGCCGACCACGTGGTCCTCGCGAACGGTGCCGATCCGGTCGTTCCGCCGGTCCCGGGCCTGCGCGAGCTCGACGGCGTCTGGACCAGCCGCGAGGTCACATCGATGAAGGCGATCCCGCGCCGGCTGCTGATTCTCGGTGGCGGGCCGGTCGGGGTGGAGATGGCGCAGGCGGTACGCCGACTCGGCGGCGAGTCGGTGGTCATCGATATGGCCGAGCACGTACTCGCCCATGAGCCGGGGGCGCTGGGTGAGGCGCTCGGCGAGGCCCTGCGTCGCGATGGCATCGAGCTCGTCCTGTCCGCCGGCGCGAAAGCCGCACGCCGTGACGGCGAGGAATACGTCCTCGAGATCGACGACGGGCGTGAGCTGCGTGGCGACCGACTGCTGGTCGCCACGGGCCGGCGCCCGCGGGTCCTCGGGCTCGGCCTCGAAACCGTCGGCGTCGAGGCCGACGCTCACGGAGTGCCGGTGGACGCGTACCTGCGCGCCGCGGAGCATCTGTGGGCGATCGGAGATGTCAATGGCCGCTGGCCGCTGACCCATGTCGGCAAGTACGAAGGCGAGGTGGTCGCAGCGAACATCCTTGGGGAACCCCGAAAGGCCAATTACGAGGCCGTTCCACGAGTGGTGTACACGGACCCGCAGGCCGCGGCGGTGGGCGCTACCTCCGGCCGCTTCAGTGCAATGGTGCCGGTGTCGGAGATCGCGAAGACCGCCACCTACACGCGTGCCGATCAGAACGGCTTTCTGACACTGCTCAGCGACGGCGAGCACCTGACGGGTGCTTACGCGCTCGGCCCTGAGGCGGGAGAGTGGTTGCAGCAGGCCACGCTGGCGATCCGCGCCCAAGTCTCGCTCGACGTTCTGGCCGACACGATCCAGCCGTTCCCCACGTTCTCGGAGATCTACGTCGCCACCCTGAAGGAGCTCCGCGGCAGGATCGCGGCAGCGCACAAACCGGTCGGCGCAGACCGCCGATAGCACCGATACGCCGTCCCCGCTCTCAGAAGGTTGGGTGCAGCCATAGCTCGATTGCGAGGCAGATGCCAAGCAGCGCGATCAGCGGACGCAAGACCGTCGCGGGAAGGCGACGTGTTACGCGTGGGCCGACGCTGCTTCCGGCGAACATGCCGATGCCGAGTGGCACGGCCGCCGACCAGTCAACCGTTCCTGAGAGTGTGAGGATCGTCGCCGACACGAGCGTTCCGGCGCCGAGCAACATGTTCTTGAGTGCGTTGGCCCGAGGCAGGTGCCGATCGACGAGCAGCAACAACATGGTGAGGATCATCACGCCCGAACCAGCGCCGAAGTAGCCGTTGTAGAGCGACAGGGTGAAGAGACCGACGGGCAACGCGAGTTTGTGGTCTTGGCTGCTGCGTTTCTGGCGCCAGCCAGCGAGCCGAGGCTCAAGCAGCAGCGCGAAGGACGCGCCGGCAACGAGGAACGGCACCACCTTTGCGAAGATGGCCGCGGAGGTTGCCAGCAACAGCACGGCGCCGGCTGCCCCGCCGGCGGCGGCCACCGGAGCCCAGCGCCACAGCCACTGTCGCTTGCCTTCAAGTTCGGGTTGGGACGCGATTGCGGCGCCGGGCCAGCAGCCGACCAGAGCGACGATGTTGGCGACGTTGGCCGAAAGCGCCGGTAGCCCGACCGCGAGTAACGCCGGATATGACACCAGCGAAGTGATCCCACCGGCGGACCCGACCAACCCGGCGACAGCACCGGCGCCGAGCAGAATCGCTGCGTCGCCAATTGTGATCATTGAGGCCTCCTCGGTGTCCGGCCCGTTCGGACGCGGGCAGGGTTGATGGAAGCCCTCAGGGTTTTTGTCCCGTAAGGTGTGAGGCCCGATACTCAGGCCCTGGCGCCGCTCGGTCCAGACCACCGATCCCTTATCGCAAAGACGGGTCGGCGCGGAACCCTAGGCGCAACCGCAAGCTGACCGGCACCTTAGCACTCAGACAGCCGCTCCCCGATGGCTGCGAGGATCGCATTGGAAACCTCGGCGCTGGTTGCGCTACCACCGATGTCAGGCGTGCATGTGCCGCGAGCGCACGCGTCGGCGACGGCGGCCCGGATGACCTCGGCGCTCTGGCGGGATCCGAGCTCGTCAAGCATCATCGCCGCAGATAGAACTGCGCCGATCGGGTTTGCGATTCCGCGGCCTGCGACGTCCAACGCAGAGCCGTGGACGGGTTCGAACATCGACGGGTAGCGACCGTCGAGATGAAGGTTCGCGCTCGGCGCCATCCCCAGACTGCCGGCAATCGCACCGGCGAGGTCGGAGAGGATGTCGCCGTACAGGTTTGATGCAACCAGCACGTCAAACGACCCAGGGTCGAGCACAAGCCGCGCAGCGGCGGCGTCGACGAGCATTGACTCCAGCTCGACATCGGAGAAATCCTCCGCGACCTCAGCAACCACGCGATCCCAGAGCACGCTTGCATGCGGACTGGCATTCGACTTCGTCACGCTCGTGACGTGACACGCTGGACGCGTGCGCGCGAGCTCGAACGCATAACGAGCCGTGCGTTCGATCGCGGCGCGGGTGTATACGGAGGTCTGGAGCGCCACCTCGGATGCCCGGCCACGGTGCGAGAACCCACCGACGCCGGCGTATTCACCCTCGGTGTTCTCGCGAACGATGACGACGTCGACCTCGTCCGGCCGCCGGCCGGCGAGCGGTCCGCGAACACCCGGGAGAAGCCGTGCTGGACGAAGGCTGATCGCCTGGTCGAAACCCTGAACGATCGCGAGCCGGAGGCCCCACAGACTCACGTGATCGGCGACCTCGGCCGAACCGACGGCGCCGAAATAGATCGCATCGAACTGCGCGAGCTGCTCCAGTCCGTCCGCATCCATCATCGCGCCGGTGCTGAGGTAGTGCTCAGACCCCCACGGGAAGGAGACGGTTTCGTATCGGAACGCGGGGTCGGCGGTGACTGCCGCCTCGAGCACGTGCAGACCGACCTCCAGAACCTCAGTTCCAACACCGTCTCCCGGGATCACAGCGATCCGCCGCATAGCCCGTGTTGTACACGTCTTGGTCGACAACCCGCCTAAACCCCAGTTGTCGGACTTTCGGGGCGTCGAGCCTTCCCTCGTATTGAGGTATTTCGCATCGTTCAACCGGCTCCGACGCTGATCGGCGTGCCGTGGAAGCACCCGACGGTGTATGGATATTCGAGCGTCGCCACGTAGTGGAAGATCCGCGTGAGCCTTCCGTTCCAGATCACCTTGCTGATCGTTCCGTGGCAGGCATCCAGCGACGCGTTGGTCGGCAGTTGGCCGCTGGCGTTCTTGACCACGTAGATGCCGAAGCCGTCGAGTGCGTACCCGACGAGCTTGGTGGTGCCGTTCGCGACCTTGTCCAGGATGCACGGTGGAACGTCGTGATGGTGGTAGATGTCCCCTGGGCTCGGATGTCCGGCGCACAGGTCGAGAACCTCGTGGGCGCCGGCGTCGCGACCCTCGCCGTCGAGCGCGTTGAACAGCACCACCCCGTCGTCGAGCACGCCGATCGGACCTCCCGGAGTGCAGCCGGGTTGGCTCGACGCTGTCGGATGCAGCGGCAGACTCCAGTCGAAGCGCTGCTCGGCGATGTGATTCGGGTTCTGGTCGTAGCGGTAGGCCCGGGTGCCCGACTGGATCGGGAAGATGCCGGTGCTGTGATCGATCGGCAGATCGTTGAACCTGATCACGCGCCGGTCACCGATGATCCTGACCGAGTAGGAGCCGGTCGGCCACCTGATCGCGCCGTTGACCGTCACCTTCGTGAGGTAGTCCCAGGTCCTGTTCCTGGTATCGATCCAAGGACCGACGACGCTCGCCCCGCCGATCGCCGGGAAATGTGTGACGCACGAGTCGACGTAGCCGACCTTCGGCGTGCTGGACACGTAGCCGTCGCCGAGCGGCACTGCGCGCAGATTGATCGGCCCAGGCGATGTCGGCGTGATCGCGTATTTGACGCTCGCCGTGCTTGCGCTGGCGATCACCGCAGCCGATCCGCCGCAGCCGGCGAGAAGCAGGGCGACGAGGGCCAGCGATCCGTGGCGAGCCAACGGGCGGCGCGATCTGATCCGACGGCCCCTGAGCACGCCCGGATCGTATCGCCGGCGCCGGGGTCGACCTGCCGGAGACGGCCGTTTGCGATGATTGCATGAGGTAGAGGCCGTACCGTCGTAGGGCTCGCGTCCGCCTCCACCCTTCGAACTCGACCCGGAGAAACTTCATGCGAACTGTTGCGAGATGGTGCGTGGTGCACCGTCGTGTGGTGCTGGCCGGCTGGCTGGCGGCGCTGATCGGGCTGACGGTGATCAGCCAGAGCGTCGGGAGCGCGTACAAGAACTCGTTCAGCCTGAAGGGCACCCAGAGCTTCGAGGCGCTGACCCTGCTCGAGCGCTCGGCGCCGAAGGCCTCCGGTGACGTCGAGCAGATCGTGCTGGCGGTCGACCACGGCCGGCTGACGGACCCGGCGGTGCGAGCGCAGGCGGAGGCGATGCTGACCAAGGTCGCGGCGCTGCCTGAGGTCGCGTCGGTCGCCTCGCCGTATGCCGCCCACGCGAGCGAGCAGATCTCACCGTCGGGTCAGATCGCGTTCGCGAACGTGACCCTGAACGGTCTGTCCAACAAGTTCACCGTCGGCCAGGCGCAGGAGTTCGTCAACACCGCCAGGGCAGGCGCCGGCAACGGCCTGCAGGTCCAGGTGGAGGGGCAGGTGGCGGAACTCGCGAACAAGCCGAGCATCAACAGCGTCGGGCTCGGGGCGCTCGCGGCGCTGATCGTTCTGCTGCTCGTGTTCGGCTCGCTGCTGGCGGCGGCACTGCCGCTGATCACGGCCGGGGTCGCGCTTGGTGCGGGAACCGCGACGATCGCGCTGCTCTCACACGTGGTCGACATGGCCTCGTTCAGCTCGCAGCTGTCGGTGCTGATCGGTCTCGGGGTCGGAGTCGATTACGCGCTGTTCATCGTCACCCGCCACCGCCAGGGCCTGCAGCGTGGCAAGTCCGTGCAGGAGTCGATCATCGACGCGGTCGACACCTCGGGCCGGGCCGTGATGTTCGCCGGCATGACCGTCTGCATCGCGCTGCTGGGCATGTTCGCGCTCGGCGTCAGCTTCCTCTACGGCGTCGCGATCGCCGCGTCGACCGTGGTGCTGTTCACCGTCCTGACCGCATTGACGCTGCTGCCCGCCGTGCTCGGCTTCTTCGGCACCAGGGTGCTCGGGCGGCGTGCCCGTCGCACGCTGCGCGGGCGGAGAGCTGGCGACGGTTGACGGCGCCGGCTGGTGGCAGCGCTGGACCGGCGTGCTCGCAGGCGCACCCCGCGCTGTTCGCCAGCGCCGCGGCGCTGGTGATGATCGTGCTCGCGATCCCGTTCCTGTCGATGCGCCTCGGCTCCTCGGACGCCGGCTCAGACCCGGCCGGCACCACCACCCGCCAGGCGTATGACCTGCTCGCCGAAGGGCTTCGGCCCCGGCTACAACGGGCCGCTGCAACTCGTCGCGCAGGTCGACGGCGCAGCCCAAGCTGCCGCGTTCGACCGGGTTGCCGCGGCCGTGGCGAAGACCAAGGATGTCGTGCGCGTCAGCAAGCCGATCACGCTCCCCGGACGCGACGGCGAGGCGAGCATCGTGACCGCCGATGTGTATCCGGTCGGTTCCCCGCAGGCCGCGTCCACCAGCGACCTGCTCACCACCCTGCGTCAGCAGGTGGTGCCCAAAGCGAGCGCCGGCAGCGGCGTGCAGGTCCTGATCGGCGGTCAGACCGCGATCTTCGCGGACTTCGCAGGCGTGCTGTCCGGCAAGCTGCCGCTGTTCATCGGCGTCGTCGTGCTGCTGTCGTTCCTGCTGCTGATGGCCGTCTTCCGCAGCCTCGTGATCCCCGCCACCGCCGCGATCATGAACATGCTCTCAGCCGCCGCGGCATTCGGGGTGATCACCGCCGTGTTCCAGTTCGGCTGGGGCGCTTCGCTGCTCGGAATCAACTCGACCGGGCCGATCGAGGCGTTCATCCCGGTGATGATGTTCGCGATCCTGTTCGGGCTCTCGATGGACTACGAGGTGTTCCTCGTCACCCGCATCTACGAGGAGTGGCACAGGACCCAGGACAACACGCTCGCGGTCACCCGCGGGCTCGCGGCCACCGGCCGGACGATCACCGCGGCCGCCGCGATCATGATCCTCGTCTTCGGCTCGTTCATCCTCGGCGGCCAGATCATCATCGAGATGTTCGGCCTCGGACTCGCTGTCGCCGTCCTGCTTGACGCCCTGATCGTCCGCTCGATCCTCGTCCCCAGCCTGATGCTGATCATCGGCAAGGCGAACTGGGCGCTACCCAAGGCGCTTGACCGGGTGCTGCCCCACCTCAACGTCGAAGGTGATGTCGAACACGATCTGCCGCCTCAGGGGGAGCCGGCAACACATCCGCGCGATCTGGCGCCGGCGCCGAACGCCGCCTGACCCCGCGCCAACGCGCGCGCGAAACGGGCTGGGGGCATCGAGGCTCGACGGCAGCGAGTCCACCCCGGCAAACGATCCGGCTCAGAGCTTCAGGTGGGCGACCTTGACCGACGCGCTCGCCTTGCCCGAAGCGTCGGTCGCGGTCAGCGTGAACGCGGCAGACACCTTCGCACCGTTCTCGATCGCCTGGGTCACGCTGGCCGGAACGTCGACCGTGAGCTTGTCGGGCGCGTTGGCGTTCAGCTTGGCGTGCAGGGACTTGAGCCCCACCGTCTTCGAGCTCTTCTTCTTGCCGTGCTTGGCCGCGGTCACCTCCGTCACGGTGCCGGCGAGCGTCGCCGCGACGGCCTGGTCGCACGTCGCCGCCAGCGAGAAGGTGCCCGCAGCGGGGTGGGCCTTCTTGCCCTTCTTCGGCTTCGGAACGCTCAGCGCATCGCCGTGGGCCGTCAGCGTGCAGGTTGGCTTGGCGCCGCCGCCTCCTCCCCCAGGTCCCGAGGACGACGTGTACGCCCACACCGCTCCAGCAGCGCCGTCGCCGGAGCCGCCGACCACAGCCGTGCTCCCGTCTGAGGAAAGGGAGACGGCATTACCGAAGCCGCTCGTGCCCGACCCGTCCGTCGGGGAGATCTTCTGCAGCTCTGTCCAGCTGGTGCCCGAGCGGCCGTACACCCAGAGTGCACCCGCGCCGTTGTTGTCGTTATCGCCACCGATCAGCGCCGTGTTGCCGTCTGCGGACAGGGCCACGCCGGAACCGAAGTTGGCAGCTCCGGTCTCGTTGGAGGGCACGATCTTCTTCTGCTCTGACCAGGTTGAGCCTGACCGCGAATAGATCCAAGCCGCCCCGGTCTGGTTGCTATCGCCGGTGGCGCCGATCAGCGCCGTGTTGCCGTCCGCGGAGAGGGCGAGCGAGGTGCCAAAGCCGCCGCCGGCGCTGGGCGCGCCGTCCGGCGGAACGATCTTGGCCTGCTCCGTCCACGAGGAGCCCGAGCCGGCGTAGACCCAGGCCGCCCCCACATCGGAGTTGGCGCCATCCAGCGGGCCGCCGATCAGCGCAGTCGTTCCGTCCGCCGACAGGGCAGCGGTCCAGCCGAAGTTGGCGTGCACTGCGCCGCCGCCGCCGTCCGCGGTCTCGTCGGGCGCGATTATCTTGGTCTGCTCTGACCAGGACGAGCCCGAACGGGCGAAGATCCACGCCGCCCCGCTGTTGGGGGGACCGTCGTTTTCGCCGCCGATCAGTGCGATGTTCCCGTTCGCCGACAACGCCACGGCCGAGCCGAACGCGCCATACGCGATCTCGTCACCGCCGTCGTTGGAGTCAACCACGATCTTCTGCTGCTCCGTCCAGGTGGTGCCCGTCCGGACGTAGACCCACGCCGCTCCATACAACGCGTTGGGGGCGCTCGGATCCGCGCCGTCACCAGGAGCGCCGATCAGTGCGGTGTTCCCGTCGGCCGACAGTGCCACGCTGGTCCCCACCGACGGCGGCGGGAAGTCGGGGTTCGACAGCTGCATGTTGACCATGTCAGCCGGGACGATCTTGGTCTGCTCCGTCCACTTGGAGCCCGAGCGCACAAACACCCAGGCGGCCCCGACGCCACCGTTGTCCTGGTTGCCCCCGATCAGCACGGTGTTCCCGTCGGAGGAGATCGCGGAGCTGTTGCCAAGCTCGCTACCGCCGATCACGTCCGATGGAGCCGGAATCTTCTGCTGCTCGATGAACGGGTCGACGCGCAGCGGATACCGCGCGCCGCGATCGTTGATCGTCAACAGTAGGCGCCCGCCCGCGAGCGTCAGCCACGCGGGCAGCGCCCGGCCGGTTGCATCACTCACCGAGAGGCCGCCGTAGCGGAGCACAACGCGACCCGCGGCCGACGTGAACACCGCGTCAGCCGCGGCACGGTGCGCGATCAGCGACCCACCGACTCACATCGAGAGCGTCAGAGGAGTGCGTGTGCCGGTTGGACGCTGCTCGACGGTGAACCCCTGCTCGATGCCGAGCGGACCTGATGCGTACCACTCCGCCACGCCGGCGTGGCCAATCGTCACTCGGTTGCCGCGAGCCACCAGAGTGGAAGCGCGTCCCACGCCGCCGACGGCCGCGTTACGACCACGACCGATGGCGGTCAACACCAGCGACAGCGAACCCCCGGTGGCGTTGACCCGCATCCCTCCGCGTCCCACGGTGGCGAGGAGACCGCCGCCGGCAAGGCGGTACCCGCCGTCGGAAAGTGGCCGGGCCGCGAACGCCCGATTGCCGCCGGCGATCGCAGTGGAGATCACGCCCTGCGCCTGAAGTGGCAGGGCCTCGATCCGCGCGAGGCCGGCGGGTGGTGCGACCGTCGTCGGAACGCCTGGCGTCGCCGATCCGATTGCGATCACGAGTGCCACCACTCCGAGCAGCCCGCCGAAGGCGAGCAACGTGACCCTCGAGGCCGAGCCCGCCGGCGCCCCGGCGCCCGGACGTTGACCGCTCACAACCGCCGGCATACCGCTCATGTCCCACCCCTAGTTCGAGCTCCCCAATTGCCGCGGCAGTCTATACGCGGCCAAGCGCCCGCGCCACACCGATATCCCGAGCGCCGAACTCCGTTCCAAACCGACGTCATCCACGGTGCGTGTGGGCGATCAGGCCAGCTGGTTGACGCCCGCGTTATGCTGGTTTGCAGCAGACTTCCGTGCTGCTCACCGGAGTGGCTCGGTGGTGGGCTGTCGGGTCGTTGGACGCGTTGGCGGACACATTGTGGCTGCCGGTTCTGCGGACCGCCCCTTCCGTATTCGAGACATAAACGGATTGGTCGGTCGGCGCGTAGACGGCGCCCTGGGTGTTCATGAGGAACGCGGAGCTTTCGGAAGTGCTGAGCGAGTTCGCTCGGACGATGGTGACGGACTTTCCGATCCAGCGGATTCTCGATCATTTAGTCACCCGAATCGTCGACGTACTGCCGATCACGGCAGCGGGCGTGACGCTGATCGCTCCCGGATCGGGTCCGCGCTACGTTGCCGCCTCGAACGGATCGGCGCTGCGGTTCGAGCAACTCCAGAGCGAATTGGGCGAGGGACCTTGTATGGCTGCCTACGACTCCGGCACAGCCGTGGTGATGTCTGACCTGCGAGGCGACGATCGGTTCCCGTCGTTTTCCGCGGAGGCGGCTAAGGCGGGTCTGGCGGCCGTCTTCACGTTTCCGCTGAACCACGGCGATCGGAGGCTGGGCGCCCTTGATCTATATCGGGATACACCGGGCGGTCTGTCCCGCGACGCGTTGATCGCGGCGCAGACGCTCGCAGACGTCGCCGCCGCGTATCTCCTCAACGCTCAGGCGCGCGCAGATCTGCAGGAGAGCTCAGATCGCTCGGCGGAGGCCGCTCTGCACGATCCCCTGACCGGGCTCGCCAACAGGGTGCTGATGCTGGAACGCCTGGAGCACGCCCTGCTTCGACAGCGGCGCACCGACAACACGCTGGCGCTGCTGTTCGTCGACCTGGATCGGTTCAAGGCGATCAACGACACCTATGGACACCGTGCCGGCGACGACGTGCTTGTGGCACTTGGCGAGCGGCTGACCGCGGTTCTGCGCCCCGGTGACACGCTGGCGCGTCTGTCCGGCGACGAGTTCCTGATTCTGCTTGAAGACCTTGAGAGCCCGTCCCAAGCGGACTCGATCGCGGACCGCATCCACGCGGCGCTGACGGTCGCGTTCCCTGTCTCGGGAGCCGAGGTGAAGATGACCGCCTGCATCGGGATCGCGCTCGGCGACCGCCGCTCCTCCCCGGGGAAGCTGATCCACGAGGCTGATCTGGCGATGTACCGGACAAAATCGCAACACCGCGACGGCGCAGACGAAGTGCACCCTGGTGAACTGCGACCCGGGGACGATGCGAGTCGCGTGGAACGGGCCCTTTCAGGCGCCGCCGGGCGCGGCGAGTTGTATTTGCTGTATCAGCCGCTCGTCACGCTCGACGGGCGGATCACGGGAGTCGAGGCGCTTCTGCGCTGGACTAGCCCGACCCTCGGGGAGGTCCCACCGACTGTTCTCGTGCCGCTCGCCGAGCGCTCCGACGAGATCGTCTCGATCGGACGGTGGGCGCTCGAGCAGGCGTGGGCGGATCGACAGCTCTGGCAGAGCCGGCAATCCAGCGGACTTTCCCTGTCGGTCAACGTTTCAGTCCCCCAGTTCATGTCCGCCGGCTTCGTCGAGACCGTGAGAACCGTGCTCGCGGGCACCTCGGTCGATCCGGGGTTTCTGACCTTGGAGGTGACCGAAACGGTTTTCCTGCGCAACCGCGAACGCGCGCTGATCGTCCTGGAGGACCTCAAGCAGCTCGGCGTGTTGCTGGCGCTGGATGATTTCGGCACTGGCTATTCATCACTGAACTACCTGATGGCCTATCCCGTCGACATCATCAAGATCGACCGAGCATTCATCGCCAAACTGGGTCACGACCCAGCCAGCAACACGATCGTCACCGCCGTTATCCAACTCGCTCACGATCGCGGGATGACAGTCGTCGCCGAGGGCGTCGAGACTCCCGAGCAACAGGCACAGCTCGCACGACTGGGCTGTGACCTCTGCCAGGGCTTTCACTTCGCTCACCCGATGCCCGCGGCCACCCTCGCCACCCTGATGCAACGTTCGGCCGACGGCACCGCAGTGCATTTCCCGCAGACGCTCGCCGAAGCCTGATCTGAATTGTGAGGGGCGAAGTCGGCGAGTTTTCCGCGTACTACCCGCCGGCGCCGGACGAAGGCGCCGCCCCGGCAGCGCCGGGGCTCCCCGGGGCTCCCGGGAAACCGGGACCGCCCCCATTCACCGCCTGGATCCGTCCCGCCCACACCGCCTTTGCGCCGAGATCACCGGTCCGGAAGGTCATGTAGCCGCCGGCGATCGCAAGGATCACGAGCAGGACGCGGAGCGCCGTGAAGATCGGCTTCGGAGACAGCAGGCGATCGACGATTCCCAGTCCGGTTGGCATCCCGCCTGAGATGCGCAGCGAAGCGAACGTCACGATCAACGTCGCCGTGAACAGGACGTAGACGACCGCGAGGATGTGCGCCGCGTGCGAGTGCTCTGAGATCAGCACTGCCGCCTGTCCCTGCAGGTTCAGTGCGGCTCGCAGCGCAGCACCGGCCTGCATCGTCAGGAAGATCGAGCTCATCGCGACGATCGACACGAGCGCCAGCGCGATCCCGTAGCGCGCGAACCAGTCCCGCCTGAAGACGAAGATGATCGCGGCAACGATCGTGCTCGGGATCAGCACAACCGGCACGTGGACGAACAGCGGATGCGCAGGCAGGCCGTCGTAGATCGTCGTGATCCGGATCGGCACCGTCAGGAAGCCGAGGAACGCGAGCAGTGTCAGGACGAACTCGGCACGCCGCCAGTCGACCCCACCCCGATTCGCGGCAGCGATGCTCTCGGTAGTCACTGCGCCGAGTCTGCAAGTAGGCGATAAGCCATTCCTAAGAACTTTCTCGCAGAACTCTCATCAACGCCGGCGCCGTACCGACGCCGTGGCGGCGATCGACCGAGCTAATGTCGCGAGTCACGACACTAGTTCTTTTCGAGCAGCAGCGCCAGCGTCGGGCACGCGTGCGCCGCCTTGCGCGCGAGCGACTCGAGCTCCGGCGGCACTTCGGCGTGATCGATGATCGGATAACCCCAGTCGTCGCGCCGGATCAGCTCGGGAAGCAGTTCCACGCACATTCCGTGCGCCTCGCATGTGATCGGATTGACTCGCAGCCTCATGTTCACCTCCCGACCTTGATATGACGGGCGCCGGCGCCGACTGTGGGTTCGGCGCCGGCGGCTTGCGTCGGTCCGAGCGGCAGCCTTGCCGGCCGGGCATGGCAGCGTCCGTTGCGATGCGTCTCGACCCCGGCGCCGAACACGCGCATCGCACTCTCGACGAAGCGCACCGCGCCGTCTGGGTGGTGGCAGGCGCCGCGGCCGCGGATCTCGCCGCACCAGCGCAGCAGTCGCTCCCGCTCGCCGGCGTCAGCGCTGCCGTCGGTGAGCGCCGCGAACGAGTCGGCGACTGCCGCCAGGCCGAACACGCAGGGACCGCACTGGCCCGCCGAGGAGTCTGCGAGATAGTCGATCACGCGTGAGCTCTCGTGCAGCCCGCAGGCGCTTTCGCCAAGGGCGATCACGACGCCGGCGCCGAGCGTGCAGCCGACCGACCGAAGGTCTTCGCGCGCGAGCGCGAGCCCCATCGCGGGACCGGCGGCGACCCAGGTCCCGAAGTAGCCGCCGATCAGCAACGCCTGGAGCTTCTCGCTCGGTCCGCCAGCGGCCTCGATCAGCGAGACCATCGGCGTTCCGAACGCCAGCTCGTACACACCTGGATGCGTGACGGCACCGGAGATCGTGACAAGCGCAGACCCCGGGTCCTCCCAGGTGCCGAGCTCCCGATACCAGCGCTCACCGTGACGCGCGATCAGCGCCAACTGCGCGAGCGTCTCCGGGTTGTGGATCAGCGTCGGGCGACCGCGGTAACCCCGCTCGAACGGGCGCGGAGGGGTGAACGTCGGCAGCGACGGGCCGCCGTTGAGGTGCGCGATCACGGCGCTCTCCTCGCCGGTCACGTAACCCTGGGGCCCACGTGACAGGCTGATCTCGATCCTGCCGGAGTCGCGCACCGCGATCGCGCTCTCCAGCGAGGCGATCGCGCCGGCAGCGCCATCCCCCACCTTGATGATCACCGCGCGGGCGCCGGTCGCCCGAGCGGCCAGCAGGGCTCCGTCGAGCACCAGGTGCGGCGCCCGCTGCAGCAGCGTTCGGTCCTTGCGACTGGCCGGCTCGGTCTCTGAGCCGTTGACGACCACGGCGGAGACGCGCCTTGCGTCGGCGAGAGTCTGCAGCTTGCGAGCCGTGGGAAAGTCCGCCCCGCCGCGTCCCCGCAGCCCGCTGCGTGCGACCACGTCAATCAACTCAGCTGGTGTCAGGGCCGGCAGCGGCCCGTGGGTGCGCTCGTGGGCTCCGAGCGTCATCGTGCCGCCATCGGCGTCGAAGCCCGCGAGCAACCTCGGCAGTCCGCTCGGCGGGCTCATCGCGGTCCCTTCGCGCGCAGCGTCCCGGTCACGGTGCCCGTCTGATTGTCGATGTTCAGGTTGATGTACAGCGTTAGCGGCGCCTGGTTCTGCGCGGTGACGCGGGCGAGGAGCGAATCGCCGCGGAGCTGCACGACGCTGCCCTGCAGCACCGCAGGCGCGCCCTCGGCGATCAGATCAACCTGGCTGCCGGTGAGCGACAGACCGCCGCCTTCAGGCAGACCACCGAGCCTCAGCCGCAGCCTGCCGTTGGTGCCGCCGCTGAGGTTCAGCTCCAGGTCGATGATCGCACCACCGGCCACCTGGCGCTGCTGAAGCGTTCCTGTCAGATTCGCATCGAACGGAACCTTCAGGGTTGACGGATGGAAGCTCGTGCGCGTTCCGGACGTCGTGCTCACTTGCGTGACCGGCTTGGTGCTGGCAAGCAGGGGCTCCGGGGTCCCGGCGCGTTTCGCCCAGCCGGGCGCGAGCGGGCCGAGCAGCGTGAATACCGCGATCACGAGCGTCGTGAAGACCGCCGTCACGATCGCCAGGGATCGCCGTCCCTCCGACAGCGCATCGATTTGCGCAACCCGCGCGATCACGGCTGCGAGGACGACCAGCACGCAGAGAGAGGTGAGCACCAGCGCCCAGGTCTGCTTGCTGTCCGAGCCGGTGCCCAGCCCGTGCAGCACCGCCACCGGCCAGCTGACGTAGGCGAGCCAGTGAATCGCACGCCAGGTCCCGTAGCCGAGCCGTCGCCGCATCAGGCTCGTGATCGTCAGCGCGATCAGCAGATCGAACGCGACCGCTCCGAGCCCGAGCCACAGCGGGCGGTATGCCGAGATGAACGGCACCACCGCATCGATCAGGTTGATCGGGGCGAACGAATCGAGCACCGTCGTGACGATGTGGATCACCAGCACGACGATCACCAGCAACGAGGCATCGCGGTGCAGCGTGCTGATCGCGAACCGCGGCCAGCGGGAGGAAGTCGCCGACCCGCTGACGCCGATCACCCCGAGCACCACGACGAGCGTCAGCAGCAGCAGCGCGACGATGCCGGTCGCGCGCGTCAGATACCAATAGGCGGTCGGGCCAATCGCGGCGCTCGGCACAATCGAGGCCAGCTGGCTCATGCGACACCTGCCGTGATTGCGGCGCGCAGGTCGTCGCCCGCCTGCGGCCAGCCACCGACGTGGACCACCGAGCCATCTGCGAGCACAAGCCGGCTCGGCATCCCGTTGCTCGGCGAGCCAGTCAGCCGCACGCTGACCACGGATGATCGCCGCGGTGCTGGCGATGTTGGCGTCCAGGCAGGATCGGGCGGCGACGCTGACCGTCCTGAAGTGAATTGCGGCTGGTCGTCCCGTGCGCGGGTCGATCAGATGGTGGCTCGGCTGCTGACCGTGATTGCGCCTGCGCACCGTCGTGCTCGAGGTCGCGAGCCCGCCGGACTGCAGTGTGATCGACTGTCCGGGCGCATCGATGCCCGAGCGGTGGTCATCGGTGACCCGCACCGACCACCCGTGGGCAGGCGCCGGCCCCTCGATCGCGAGATCGCCGCTGAGGCTGACGAGCACGCCGCACCCAGCGGCCGCAGAGGCCGCTGCGGCTGCGCGGTCGGCCGCGAGCGCCTTGGCGGTGGCGCCCAGATCGATGCGAACCCCCCGCGCGACGGCGACTGTTGAGGCCGAGCGGTCGATCGTGATCGCCTCGTAACCCCTCACCAGACCAAGCGACAGCCGCGGGCGCGAGGGCTGGGGTCCGGACGCGTCGAAATAGCCATGGGCAACGAGCGCCTCCCCGACCGTCGGGTCGACGTCGCCATCGGTCAGACGCGCGCCGCGCACCGCCGCCTCGACCGCGTCGATGAACAAATCGCTGACCTCGACGGGCTTTCCGGCCGAGCTGTTGACCGCAGCCAGCTCAGAATCCCCGCGGAACGACGAGCAGGCGAGGTCGAACCGATCGACGATCACGCCGGCGGCGACGACCGCGTCGTCGAGCGCCTCCGGGTCGGCCACGGCAACCACGGCGGTCCCGCCGAGCGCCGCGAAACTCGCGCTGCTGATCGCGTTAGGTCCGTCCATCGCGTGCGCTCCTGCTCTTACGAGCCGCCGGACACAGCAGCCGGGGCGCTGGCAACCGGGGCCGGCTGCACCGCGGCGGGCGTGGGTGAAGCGGCTTGAGTGGGCGCTGCCTGCGAGCCCGATGAGCCCGCGGCAGCTGCCTGCGAGCTCGACGTTGCCTGCGAGCCCGACGAGGCGCCGGCGCCCGACGAGGCTGGGGAAGACGTTTGAGCCACCGGCGCCGAGCCGGGGCCCTGCAGACCGAGCTGGGCAGGGCCGGCCAGTGACGGCATCCGCAGCCGCACGTTGGTCGCGACGTCCGCCGTTTGCACCGGCGAGCCGGCGGTGTCGGAGTGCTTGATCGCGCCAAGCGTGCGCCCTGGCGCGAGCGCGGACACGAGCGCTGCGAAGCCGGCCGTCAACCCGGCAGCGACAGCGATCACACCGCCGCGGACACGTCTGACGCGTACCAGCGCGGCGTCGCGATCAGACCGCGCCTGGGCCCGCGCGGCAGCGTGCGTGGTGTGGTGCGAAAGGTGGAACATGGGAGAATCGTCTACTCAGACCATCAGATTCGAGTAAGAGCAGGATGAGAATTCGCCTAATCGAGAAGCAGTGAGCACACCGAAACAGCCGCTGCCTTTCGATCCGATCGCGGAGGCCGGGCGTCAGTGGCGCTCGCGTTGGGACGAGGAGTTCGTCACGCCGATGATGGCGGTCACGTCGGTGATGCGGGTGCAGCAGATCTGGCTGGCCGAGCTCAACGACGCACTCGCACCTCATGGTTTGACGTTCGCCCGCTACGAGGCCCTGATGCTGTTGTATCTGAGTCGCTCCGGCGCACTCCCGATGGGCAAGATCGGAGCCCGGCTGCAGGTCCATCCGACCAGCGTCACAAATCTGATCGACGGGCTCGAGCACGCCGGACTGGTGAAGCGCGCGCCGCATCCGAGCGATCGCCGCACGACGCTCGCGACGATCACCCCACTCGGCCGTGAGCGCGCTGATGTCGCCACCGATCAACTGCACGCCAACCGGTTCGGAACGGCGTCGCTGTCAGCGGCGGACCTGCAGGCGATCACCGACATCCTCCGGAGGGTGCGCGTGGCGGCCGCGGATTTCGCTGATTAGTTTGACTTCCTACTATTTGCCCACCTACAATTCGTAGAATGCGTGAAGAGAACCCCATGGCGACACTCGGCAACACCCCGGTCTCCGACGAGCAGTGGCGCACCGCGTTCGGGCTCAGCCCCGAGCGTGACGTCCCGTTCACGACGCTCTCCGGAGAGCACATCAAGCCGCTCTACACCGAGCGGGACCTACCTGAGGGAATCGGCGGTCCGGAGGATCCGATCGCGTTGCCCGGGCAGTATCCGTTCACACGCGGCGTGTATCCGTCGATGTACCGCGGCCGCCTGTGGACGATGCGCCAGTTCGCCGGGTTCGGCACGCCCGAGGAGACCAATGAGCGCTTCCGCTACCTGCTTGAGCACGGGCAGACAGGCCTCTCGACGGCGTTCGACATGCCGTCGCTGATGGGCCACGACTCCGATCATCCGCGCTCGCTCGGCGAGGTCGGCCGTGAGGGGGTAGCCGTCGACACGGTGTCCGACATGGAGACCCTGTTCGCCGGCATCCCGCTCGGCGACGTGACGGTGTCGATGACGATCAACGCGCCGGCGGCGATCATGCTCGCGTTCTACGTGGTCGCGGCCGAGCGCCAGGGCGTTTCACCGGAGCGGCTCGGCGGCACGATCCAGACCGACATCCTCAAGGAGTACATCGCCCAGAAGGAGTGGTGCTTCCCGGTCGACCAGGCGATGCGCCTGGTCACCGACATGGTCGAGTACTGCGCGCATCGGATGCCCCGCTGGCATCCGATCAGCATCAGCGGCTACCACATCCGCGAGGCCGGCTCGACGGCCGCCCAGGAGCTCGCGTTCACGCTCAAGGATGGCCTGACCTACGTCGAGCACGCGGTCGCGCGGGGTCTCGACGTCGACGAGTTCGCGCCGCGGTTGTCGTTCTTCTTCAACGCCCAGATCGATTTCTTCGAGGAGATCGCGAAGTACCGGGCGGCACGGCGGATCTGGGCGCGGGAGCTGCGTGAGACGTTCGGCGCCCGGAGCGAGAAGAGCCTGCTGATGCGCTTCCACACCCAGACCGCAGGCGTCTCGCTGACCGCCCAGCAGCCGCTCAACAACATCGTTCGCACCGCGATCGAAGCGCTCGCCGGCGTGCTCGGCGGCACCCAGTCGCTGCACACCAACTCCTACGACGAGGCGCTCGCGCTGCCGACCGAGGACGCGGTCAGGATCGCATTGCGCACGCAGCAGATCATCGCCTTCGAGACAGGCGTCACGAACACGATCGACCCGCTCGGCGGCAGCTACTTCCTCGAGGCGCTGACGGACAGGCTGGAGAAGCATTGCTACGAGTACTTCGCCAAGATCGACGAGCTCGGCGGGATGGTCGAGGCCGTCAAGCGCGGGTTCCCTCAACGTGAGATCGCCGACGCGGCGTTCGATCTGCAGCGCGAGATCGACTCGGGCCGGCGCGTCGTCGTCGGCGTCAACGCGTTCACCGAAGGCGACGAGCAGCAGACCGAGATCCTGCGGATCGACCAGGCGCTCGAGGGCAAGCAGGTGGAGCGCCTGAAGGCGGCCAAATCCGGCCGCGACAGTGCCGCGCTGGAGTCCGCGCTCGCCGCAATCAAGGCAGCGGCGGCGACCGACCAGAACCTGATGGAACTGTTTGTCGACGCCGCCCGGATCGGGGCCTCCGAGGGCGAGATCGTCCAGACCCTCCAGCAGGTGTGGGGCGACTACCGCGAGCAGCCCGTCTTCTGAGAGCACCGGCTCACGCAGCCGAGCGAAGCGGCTCAAACGTGCAAAGATCGGCGGCGTGACGGATGTGACGAACCCGTTCGAGGGGTTGGCGCTGCGCTCGCCCCCGTTCTCGGCGCAGGACGCCGCAACGCTCGCGCGCGACCTGTTCGGCGTCGCCGGCGAGATCAACGAGCTCGGTTCCAATCAGGACAGGAACTATCTCGTCGACTGCGGCGACCAGCGGCTGGTGCTGAAGATCGCGAACCCGAGCTGGGGGCGTGAGACGCTCGAGGCCCAGAACGCCGCGATGGATCACCTCGCCGCGGCCGGGCTTGACTTCGTCACGCCGGCGAGCCGACCGGCGCTCGACGGTCAGCGGACGGTCGACGTTGAGCGCGACGGCGAGACCTACCACGTCCGGTTGACGACCTACATCGAGGGAGTGCCGTTCCAGGACGTCCCGTACCAGTCAGACCGCGCCCTGCGGTCGTTCGGACTGCTCGCAGGCGAGACGGCGCGCGCGCTGGCATCGTTTGAGCACCCCGGCCTGCATCGTACGATCCAGTGGGACCTCCGCCGCGCCGGGCATGTCGTCGATGCTCTCGTTCACCACGTGCCGGACGAGCATCGGCGCACCCAGGCATTGCGGGCGATGCGCCTCGCCGAGTCGCTGCTGGCGCCGATCGCCGCAGACCTGCCCGTCCACGGCGTGCATGCGGACATCACCGATTACAACGTGATCGCGATCCGCGACCACGCCGGCCGCTGGATGCCCTCCGGCCTGATCGACTTCGGCGACCTGATCTCCACCTGGCGGATCTCGGACCTGGGCGTCGGGATCCAGTCGGTCGTCCTGCACGACCCGGAGCGGGCGCTGGAGATCGCCGCCGCGGTCGTGCGCGGCTTCAACGAGGCCGTGCCACTTCAGGAGGCCGAGATCGAGGCGGTTTGGCCGCTCGTGCTCGCCCGCGCGTCCGTGGAGGCGGTCACCGAGGAGCACCAGGCAGCGCTGGAGCCCGACAACGCTTACGCGCAACGGAGCGTCGGCGATGGTTGGAGGGTGCTCGACGGTCTCGATGCGATCCCGCCCGCGCTGGCACACGAGACCCTCCGCTCGGCGCTGCACCTCGGTCCCTCAATGGGCGCCCGGGCCGCAGCGCGCCGGCTGGCGGATGCGGCAGCCGGCGGGGTGCCGATCGTCGTGCCGGCCAGATCGGAGGCGCTCGATCTGTCGGTGCGGAGCGAGCTGCTGATCGACGGGACCTGGCTCGATCCGGCTGCCGCGCGCGCCGTGATCGCTGCGGCCGGCGGTGTCGGCCGCTGGGGAGAGGCCAGGATCCTTTACGCAACACCCGAACAGCGCACGCCGCCCGCCGGCGTTCACCTCGGAGTCGATCTGCTGGTCGCGCAGGACACACCGGTGCTGGCACCGTTCGCCGGCACCGTCGGGCGCCGGCGTGCGCGTGAACTGACCCTCGCCTGCGACGGATTCGGTCTGCGTCTCGCCGGGCTCACGCCGGTCGTGACGGTTGGCGGCGAGATCGCCGCGGGACAGATGCTCGGCGTGGTCGCCGCGCCGCCGGCGGACTCACCGCTGCCCGCGCACCTCCACGTGCAGGCGTTGGTCGACCCCGACCTGGACGCGCCCGGGCTGGCGCTCGCCTCACGCGCACAGGGTTGGAAGGCGCTGTGCCCGGACCCATCCGTGCTGCTGGGCGTCGCCGCGAGCGGTGAGCTCGACGACGCCACGGAGCTCGTGGCCCGCCGCGACGCGGTCCTTGCCCACGTGCAGGAGCACTACTACGAGTCACCGCCACAGATCGAGCGCGGCTGGCGCCATCACCTGATCGCCACCGACGGCCGGGCGTATCTTGACGCCGTCAACAACGTGGCGATCCTGGGTCACTCCCACCCCGGCGTGCGGCGCGCGATCTCGCGGCAGCTCGGTCTGCTCAACACGAATTCGCGGTTCATCTACGACGTACTCGTGCGCGCTTCTGAGCGGATCGTCGCGCTCGCGCCGGACGGCCTTGACGAGATCCTGTGGGTCGGCTCCGGCTCTGAGGCGAACGACGTCGCGCTGCGACTGATCCGGTGCGCCACCGGACACAGGGACGTGCTGGCCGTCGAGAGCGCCTACCACGGCTGGACGGTCGCGACCGATGAGGTCTCCAGCTCGATTTACGACAACCCGCTGGCCGCCGAGAAGCGCCCGCCCTGGGTCCACACGGTCGAGAGCCCGAATCCCTATCGCGGCCGCTTCCGCGGCGAGGACGCCGGTGCACGTTACGCCGACGACGTCGACGCGACGCTCAGCCGGCTGGTGCAGGAGGGCACCGGCGTCGCCGGCTTCATCGCCGAGACGCCGTACGGCAACGCCGGCGGCGTCGAGTTGCCCGACGGGTACCTGAAGCGTGTATATGCCTCCGTGCGCGCTGCGGGCGGACTCTGTATCGCCGACGAGGTCCAGGTCGGATACGGGCGCCTCGGCGACTACTTCTGGGGGTTCGAGCAACAGGGCGTCGTGCCCGATGTGATCACGATCGCGAAGGCGACAGGGAACGGGTTCCCGGTCGCCGCGGTGATCACGACCGATGCGATCGCGACCCGCTTCGAGCGTGAGGGTGCGTTCTTCTCCTCCACCGGCGGCAGCCCCGCAAGCTGCGCTGCGGCGCTCGCAGTGCTTGATGCGCTGGAGGCCGAGCGGCTTCAGGAGAACGCACGGGTGGTCGGCGCACACCTGAAATCGCGGCTCGAGCAGCTGTGTGAGCGCCACCCGATCTGCGGCGCCGTCCACGGGCTCGGTCTGTACCTCGGCCTGGAGTTGATCCGCGACCCGGAGACGCTCGAGCCCGCCGGCGAGGAGACCGACGCGATCTGCGATCGTCTGCTCGATCTCGGTGTGATCGTCCAGCCGACATCCGACGGCATGAACGTGCTCAAGATCAAACCGCCGCTGTGCATCACGCGGGACTCCGCCGACTACCTCGTCGACACCATCGACCACGTGCTATCGACCGGCTGGTGACCGCGAGCGCGCGATGACCTCCACCGTCAAACGGGACTACAGCCTGATCGGACGTGACAGCGAGCTCGCGCAGGAGCGTGGGCTGGTGGCGGCCGAGTGGTACCACACGGATGTCCCACGACAGCGGATGAAGGCGCTGATGCGACGCCGAGACGGGCCGGCGATCAGGGATACCGTGATCTGGCTGATACTGCTGGTGCTCACGGGCTTCGGCGGCTACTGGTTCTGGGACAGCTGGAAATGCGTGCCGTTCTTCCTCTGCTATGGGGTGCTCTACGGATCGGTCTCGGACTCACGCTGGCACGAGGCCGGCCATGGCACCGCATTCCGGACCTCATGGTGTAACGACGCCCTCTACCAGCTGGCGTCGTTCATGAACATGAAGGAGCCCACGCTCTGGCGCTGGAGCCATGCACGTCACCACACCGACACGATCATCGTCGGTCGTGACCGTGAGATCCTCGCGATGCGCCCGCCCGATGCGCTGCGGCTGGTGCTCAACGTGATCGGCGTCAGGGATGCGTTTGACGTGCTCGTCAGTGTCGATCAGGCACGCCGCTGGACACCTCAGCGCCGAGGAGGCGACGTTCATTCCCGAGAGCGAGCAGCGCCGCGTCTACCGTGAGGCGCGGGCCTGGGTGGCGATCTACCTCGTCGTGATCGCGCTGGCCGTCGCGCTCGGATCGTGGCTGCCGCTGCTGTATGTCGGTCTGCCGAGCCTCTACGGACGCTGGCTGACGCACTACTTCGCGTTCACCCAGCACGCCGGGCTTGCGGACAACGTCCTTGATCATCGCCTGAACTCGCGCACGGTGTACATGAACCCGGTGATGCGGTTCCTGTACTGGAACATGAACTACCACATCGAGCACCATATGTTCCCGATGGTCCCCTACCACGCGCTTCCCAGGCTCCACGAAGAGCTCCGTGATGACCTGCCGACGCCGTGCGCAGCTCGATCGCCGCCTACAGGGAGATCCTTCCGGCGCTGCGGCGGCAGCTGCGAGATCCCGAATACCACATCCACCGTGATCTGCCGGCGTCCGCGAAGCCGTTCAGGCCCGACCTGCACCACGTGGTGATCGGAGGATGACGCCGGGCGGCTGGGTCGACGCCTGCGGCGTCGATGAGATCGAACTCGAGGACGTGATCGGATTCATTCACGAAGGCCGCTCGTTCGCGATCTACCGCAGCCCGGAGGACACCTTCCACGCCAGCGACGGGCTGTGCACGCACGAGCGGGCGCAGCTCGCGGACGGATTGGTGATGGGCCACACGATCGAATGCCCCAAGCACAATGGACGCTTCGACTACCGGTCCGGCGAGCCGACACGGGTGCCCGCCCGCGTGGCGCTGCGGACCTACCCGGTGAAGGTCGAGGGTGGCCGGATCCTGATCGCGCTTGACGCCGCCTGACTCACGGCGGGGCAGGCAGACCAAGCAACTGAATCACCGAGAAGACGAGCAGCGCCAAGCCGACACCGATCAGGCCGAAGCGAGCCCTTCGGATCCTGAAATGGCCGCTGATGCCGACCAGAAACAGGACCGTCGCCAGGAACACGGTGTCACGCACGTACTTATCGCTGGTCTCGCCTGCCGCAGCTCCCGCTGTGAAGTTCTCGTCGGCCTCCTGGTCCTGCTGCCTCGAGAGCGCGGCCTGCGGGATCACGTACTGAGGCATGTAGGACGGACCCGGTGGGGCGTTCGGATTGTGTGCGGGGTCGGTGGCCAACCACGCGTAGAACGCGGGGCGGTAACCCGGGCGCAGGCGCCTTTCAGCGATTCGCTGATCGGTCTTGTTACCGGAGACGAATGCGGTGAACCAGGCATTGAACGAAACGGAATCGAGCGTCCGGGTCACGATCGCCTCGATGTCGTTGCGGTTGGCCTTGGTCCGCAAGGCCGAGGCCTTGGCCAAGGTAACCGATGATTCCGTGCCCCACTTCGCCGAGGCGAAGCCTGAATACGCAGCGAGCACCGCGACCATCGAGAGGATCACCGCCTCCGCGATCGAGAGCCAGCCGTCCCCCTTGCGGTGTGGACCGTCAGCGTCCGCCGCCTCCTCTTCCTCCTCCAGGTGGCGCTTGTGCTCGGCGATCTCCTTGCCGACCTCGGAGGCCGAAAGCCCCTCAGGCAAGTCGCTGCACCATCGCGGAGGCGCTCGGCAGGATCTCGGAGATCAGGCCGGCCTCGACGAACTCGGTCGTCGACTTGGCGCCCCCCACCCGCGCGGCGGCCTCGTGCAGCGTCTGCGCCCAGGCGTGCTCGATCAGCAGGATGAAGATCGCGTGACCAGGCTCCAGCTCGGCCGCGAACGCCCGAATGTCGTCGCCGGCATCGCCGGCGAGCACCTGCTGGGTGAGCGTCTGTCGCTTCTTCAGGTCCAGTCGCATCTCGAGCATCGAGGCGATCATGCCGCCGGACCCGCGCGATGTGGCTGCTGTCGCCGCGACGATCTCACCGGTGTCAGGCTCGCGTCCGACGAACATCGCATCGAGCACGCGGATCGTGCCGCCCGACTGGATCCGCTCGAGCGCTCCGACGAGCTGGCCCTCGAAGCTCGGATCGGACTCGAAGCGGAAGACCAGGATCTGGTTGTCCGATGCGCTCATTGATTGCTCGTCTCTGTCGCTGATCAGGTCTTGATGAACTCGGTGGGCGCGCTCAGACGGTGACGCTCGTCGGGGGAGGCGTGACCTTGAATGGCAGCAGATCCTCGTGACCGGGTCCGATCGCGATGCAGGTTGACTCAGGGACCTCGCGCCAGGCGTCCGGCGCGTTGCCAATCGGCTCGGACACGACCAGCCGTGCCTCTGCCGAGAGTTCCTGCAGCACCGGCAGCTCCGGATAGAGCTCGCGGATCGCCGGCACATCAAGCGTATAGAACAGCGAGCGTGACTTACCTTCGCTTGAGTAGCGGAACGCCCACGTGCGATCGCCGTCCGTCGTTGCGATCGTCCCCTGGAACGGGTACTGGACCCCCTGCCGGCGGCCGAGGTCCTCGACAAGTCCGATCGCACGGGCGACGGCGGCGGGCGGGTCATCCTGGAGGCCGAGGGTCAGCGCCAGGTAGAACAGGACCTCGGTATCAGCGGTGCCGACGATCAGCGGATACAACGACGAATCGATCGTCAGCACGAGTTCGCGCTTGATCTTCGCGAAGTCGGCGATGAACCCGTTGTGCATCCACAGCCAATTCTCGTAACGGAACGGATGGCAGTTGGTCTGCTGCACCGCGGACCCGATCGCCGCCCGCAGATGCGTGAAGAAATGACGCGAGGTGACGTGACCCGCCAGTTCACGCAGGTTCTGGTCATTCCAGGCCGGCTCGATGCTGCGGAACAGGCCGGGGGTCGGAGCGTCGTCGTACCAGCCGACGCCGAAGCCGTCACCGTTGGTCGCCTCCGCCCCCAGCTTCGAGTGAAGGCTCTGGTCGATCATCGAATGGATCGGCGAAAACAGCGCTTCGGACAGCAGGATCGGCGAGCCCGAGTATGCGAGCCAGCGGCACATCAGTGGTCAGCTAGGTCACGCATGCTCGGGCTCCGGGTCATCACAACCCGAGGATCTTCGCCTTCTCCCGGGAGAACTCGTCGTCGGTGAGGATCCCCTGCTCGTGGAGCTTGCCGAGCTCGGCGAGGCGGTTGGTGTCCTCGGCGGTCAAGCCGCCGCTGGGGGCGGGCGCCGGCGCCGCAGCAGCCGGCGGCGGCGCGGCGTATGTCGCATCCTGCGCACCCTGATTGTATGCCTGGTCCTGCGACTCGGCCTGGGATCTCGCGACGTGCTTTCCTGCCATGTATGCGCCGCCACCGACCGCGGCGGCGCGGAGCAACGGACGGCGTCGAAGAAAAGGCATCAGACGCCTACCCTTCGTCGAGCGGCAGGCCGAGCGCCAGCATGATCTCCGGCGCCGCGGCGACCACCCTGGGGCCGCCGACCTGCGGAGCGACCGCGCGCAGCACGCCGAGGATCTCCTCAGGCGTCACTCCCTCCTCCAAGGCGTTGGCGATCTGCCAGGCGTAGGAAGCAGGCGGGGCGTCGAGCGCGATCAGCGCCGCGATCTTGACCAGCGCGAACGACTTGGCGTCAAGGGTGCTGCCCTCGCGATTCAACTCGCGCAGCCCGATCGCTGTCTCGAGGACGTTGAGATCGCCTGCGGACACCGCCGCAAGCGTCTGGTGGGTATCTGCTCCAACAATGGGCATTGGGAAGGATTCCTTTCAGGAAGATCGGGTTGCCGGCCCGCAGGCCGGCAACCTCAGGTCAATGTCGACGGTCCTACGACGCCGCGGGCGACGAAAGGGCCTCCTGCAGCTGCTTGGTGTCCTCATCGGACAGCGAGGTCCGGATCACGGTTCCGCCGTACTGCTGCAGGGCTGCGACCGCCTTGTCCTCGGTGACCTGCTCGATGATCATGAACAGCGCCGAGGTACCTGGCTGGACGTAATCACGTACCTGCTGCTGGAACGCCTTGTCGATCCCCTTCTCGCCCATGTGCCCGAACAGCGCGCCGAACCCAGCGCCGATCGCGAGCCCCGCGAACGGGATGAAGAACAGCAGGCCGAATAGCAGGCCCCAGAAGCCACCCCACCATGCGCCGCCGGCGGCCGAAGCGCCGCCGTGGGTGGTGTGGACGTGGTACTTGCCCTCCGCATCGCGAGAGATGGACGCGACCTGGTCGGCCTGGATGATGAGGTCGGCCTCGAGCTGTTGCACGGTCAGCCGCGCCTTCTCGCCGGTCGCCTCGTCGGGGTAACCGATCGCAAGTAGTGTTGCCAATTTCTCTCCTTCGTCGTTTGTTGCCGTCCGATGCCAAATCAAAGGCCCCGGACCTGGCGTGAACGGTCACGCCAACCCCGCAGTATGCGGCAATGCGAGAATCGCGTCATCACCCGAATTGGATGAGTGCTGGACAGTTGTCGCGGCGGCCGCCGCCGAGTGCCTGCCGGCGAGGCTGGGGCACCGCGTATGACGTCGACGGCCAGGTGCTCAAGTAGTTGTCCCGGTCGGCGGCTGTTCCCCGCCACTGGCGATCGCCTCGACGCGTCGCAGCGTCAGCCGGCGAGCGATCCGCTCGAGCCGGTCGTCGACGTCGCGTGAGCGCGTACGCACCTGCTCGCCGACCTGATCGGCGAAACCGAGGCCCTGCTGCGTGATCGCAGCGGTGACCGCGGGGCTACCGGCAACATCGTCCACCAGCCGCCAGAGCGCGTCGCTGAGCACCAGGTGGTCGATCACTCCATCGATCATTCGCCACAGCGCGTCGCTGGCCAGCAGCCCGTCGACCAGTTCGTCGAACGCACCGCTGTCGAAGAAGGTCGTGATCAGCTGCTTGACACCGTCGCTCTCCAGGGCATGGCCAACCGCCGACTGGATCCGCGGACTGTCAACGGCCGTGCCGATCACCCGTTCGAGCTCCGCGCTATCAAGCACCAGGGCGACCGCTCGACGCTCGAGGCCGACGCCGACGTCGACCGCGGCGGAGGCGGCGCCGACCAACGGCCTGAGCGTGACCGATGCAACTCTGTTACCGATCCCTACGAGCGGGCTCAGTGCGCGCGGTCTCACGTTTGGGAGACTATCGCCAGGGGAAGCCTCCGGTGTCCGTGCTTTCATCCCATTCGGACGATGCTGGCGGCCGGCCGGGTCGCCACGATCACGGAGCGAGATGAGCGAAGACCCGACAACGACCGACGGCGGAGTGCATGAGGCCGACGCCGATACCGCCGTGATCGGCGGACCGCCGCAGGCGACACCCTCGGGACCGGCCGCCCAGACCCGCGCCGGGAAGATCTCCAAGCGGCGCCTCGTGCTCGTCGATGTGCTGATCGGGGTCACAACGCTGCTCGCGATCGTCGGGATGTTCTCGGTCTGGGCCAACCGGTTGCTGTTCAACCCGGATCAGTGGGAAGCCCAGAGCACCGAGCTGCTCCAGAACCCCTCGATCCGCAACGCGACCGCGCAGTACCTGGTCGATCAGCTCTATGCCAACGTGAACATCCCCGGGCTGCTGGAGTCGGCGCTGCCGACCCGGCTCAAGCCGCTGGCCGCACCGGCCGCGGGCGCGCTCGAGAACGTGGCCGTCCAGGGCGTCGAGGAGGCACTTCAGCGGCCGAGAGTCCAGACCCTGTGGGCGAAAGCCAATCGCGCCGCCGACCAGACCTTCATCATCGTCGTCAACGGCGGCAAGGGCCCTGTCGGCATCCAGAAGGGGGTGGTGACACTCGATCTTGGCTCGATCGTCGACAGCGTCGCGGCTCAGCTCGGTCTGCCCTCGGACCTCAGTTCGAAGCTGCCGCCGTCGATCGCGACGTTGACCCTGTTCCAGTCCAGCCAGATCTCCGCTGTCCAGACGATCGGCAAGGCGGTGAAGGGCCTGGCACTGTGGCTGACGATCCTCGTGCCGCTGCTGTACGCGCTCGCGATCTTCCTGGCGCGCGGCCATCGGCGCCGGACGCTGATGTCGGTCGGGTTTGCGATCGTGTTCGCCGGCCTCGCCGGTTTCGGGATTCGCGCGATCCTGGAGTCGAAGATCACCGACGCGATCGCCACCGACGCGTCCCTCCGAGAACCGATCCGAGCAGCAGTCGTGATCGGCACCGAACTGCTCAGCCAGGTCGCGGGCGCGTTCCTGCTGGTCGGCGCCGTGATTGTGGTCGCGGCATGGTTCGCGGGCCCGGCGCGGATCATCGTCCCTGTCCGCCGCGCGATCGCCCCGTTCATGCGCCTGCACCCGCTCCCGACGTTCGCGATCACGACGGCGCTGATGGTGCTGGTGTTCTTTTGGAATCCGATTCCGGCGACGGGCACACTGGGCGGCATCATCGTGTTCCTCGCGCTGGCGCTGTTTGGGACGGCAATGCTGCGCCTGGAGACGGCCCACGAGTTTCCTGACGCGATGCCCGGCGACGCCACCGCTGCACTGCGAGCCCGCATCAGCGGCTTCCGTGAGCGCCGCCATCATGATCACGCCACCAACGGCGCACACCCGGCGACGATCCCGGATCAGCTCGACCAGCTCGCGACGATGCGTGACAGCGGCAGGATCACGCCCGAGGAGTACGACAGCGCGAAGCAGGCGCTGCTCCGCACCTGATGCATTTGCGCTCTGCCTGTGGTCAGGATGAGCGGGCCTAGGGAGCTGCTCGGCAGGCTGGCCGCAGGTAACGACGATTCGCTGCGCGCGATCCTAACTCCGATCCCCGGCCGCAGTCGCGCTCAACCGCTGTGTGAGCGGTTCTTGGGAAGACACACCGAGTCGCTCGTCCGTCTCGGCGCCCTGTTTGCGGTCAACGCCCCGCCGGCATCGCTGCGTTGGGCGGTCGACCTTGCGGCGGCCGCGGGTGTCGATGATGAGGAGGTTGTGGCGACGCTGATCGCGGTCGCCTTCATCGCGGGCAGCGCACAGGCTGTCTGCACCTCGCCGAGTTTGGCCCTCGCGCTCGGCTTTGACGTGGAGGAAGAGGACGCCTCCTCGGCCCGGTAGCCGCGGTTCCTACTGGCCGAGCAGTCCTGCCTCCGAGGCACGCGCGACCGCTTCGGAACGCGACGCCGCACCGAGCTTTCGATAGACGGCATGTGCCTGGGACTTGACTGTGTTGGCTGACACGCCGAGCAGCTCGGCGATCTCACGAAACGATCGATAGCTCGGCAGGAAGCGCAGGACGCGAAGTTCGGCGATCGTCAGCGACGAGGGCCCCGCCAGGCTCGTCTCCGCGAGCGTATCCATGTGTGCCCAGGCTTCCGTGAACCACCGTTCGAAGATCACCGCGTCCGGCACCTTGCGCGCGAGCCGGGACGCCTGCGCGAGCAGTGTTCTGGCACCGACGATGTCCGCCAGCCACAGTGCTGCGTGAGCCAGTAGGAGACTCGCCTGCGCCCCGTACCACGCCAGGAAGTCACCGAGCAGCGCCATCAGCTCGATCCCCTGGCGAAGATCCCGTTTGGCTTCGTCAACCCGTCCCTGTTTGGCTCGCACGGCGGCCATCGCCGCATACACCAGCGCCGACATCGGATCGTGGTCGAGTCGATGTTCGATGATCGTGTCACCGGCGCGGTCCACCAGCTCTTCGGCGAGCGTCCAATCATGCTGCTCGATCGCGATCATCGCGCGCTGCGCCAGACACAGCACCCCGAGGCCCGGCGCTTCTGAGCCACCGAGATCGGCGGCGGACTCGAGCGTCCTCGCCGCCACGACGCTGTCACCGGCCAGGTGCTCGGCAACGCCATTGAGATAGACGCAGATCGGGCGCCACTGACTCCCTTCCGGCTCAAGCCCATACGCGCGAGCCGTGGCACGATCGATCCCGCCAACGCCCATCCGAGCGGTCGCCGCCTCAAGCACTGCGAGACCGGCCTCGATCAGGCGGAGCTGGACGTCGGTGCCGCCGCGCTGGACGGACGCTGCGGCAGTGGACGCCCAGTGCTGTGAGTCGATCAGGTCCCCGGCCGTCAGGCAACCATGCGCAGCGCACATCGCAAGCGTGCCGGACGCTGCGATCTGCTCACGGCTGAATGCGCCGACCCACCGCCGCACCTGGTCACTGCGACCCCCGGCCAGGTGGGCGGCGATGCTCCCCGCCAGCAGCTCGCCCGCGCGCTCCGCGTCCCGAGCAGCACAAGCGTGATCGATCGCCGCCTCGATGTTGCCGTGTTCGGCATGGAACACGCTGGCTCGAAGGTGGAGCTCGGGCTCCAGCTCGGGCTCAAGGCGACGCAACTCCCCCAACATGCAATCCCTGAACAGCGGATGCCAGCGATAGCGGTGGCGCGCCGGATCAATCGGTTCGAGCAACTGGGTCGTCCGACCCAGAGCGGCGAGCCGCTGGGCGCTGCCGGGCAGCTGCAGGACCACGTCGCAGACCGGCCCCGACAGCTCGTCGAGGATCGACGAGCGCGCGAGGAAGCCGGTCAGCTCGGGTGGAAGTACTGACAGGACCTCGTCGCGGAGGTATTCCATCACGAGGTGGTGATCACCCCGAAACGGCGCCGCCGATCCTGGCGCATCGTTGCGCTCCAGCAGCGAAAGAGAGGCCAGATACAGCGCCGCGGGCCAGCCTTCGGTCCGCTCGACGAGCTGCTCGACGACCGCGAGGCTCAGCTCAGACCCACTCTGACGCACCAGCAACGCTGCCTCCGGCAGGCCCAGCGCGAGATCGCCGTGTCGGATCTCGATCACCATCCTGTGCGCGCGCAGCCTTCCGGTCGGCAGGACCGGTTCGGTGCGCGAGGCCACCGCGACGATCGAGCCGCTCGGCAGCGCCCTGAACAGCGCCTCGATCACCACGCGCAGCGTGTCGGCGGGAACCGCGTGCGCGTCGTCGAGGACCGCGACCAGGCCGTGGCCATCGATTACGTGGGGCGACAGCAGCTCCGCAAGCACGTCGTCGAGGTCGGCCACGGCGTCCGTCGCGCCGAACCCGAGCCACACGAACGGACGCTGATCACAATCCGCCCATTCGGACAGGAGGCTGGTCTTCCCGTAACCGGGCGGCGCGATAACCAGCGCAAGAGCGACATTCCCCGACGCCATCAGACGACCGACCAGCGCCGGGCGTCTGACGAACTCGGCTGGGAATAGCGGTCTTGAATTCAGCTCGAGGAGCGCCCGCTCGTCGGTCTCAGGCGCGTAGATGGGCACCGGTCGACTACGCAGGAGCCCGGCAGCTCGGGCAGTGGGCATAGAACGTTTTATATTTGGTTTAGCCGCAACACGCTTGCCTGCCCCATCTTGTCGGGCATCCTGCGGCAGGTCAAGCGGACTCGACGCATCTTAGGCTGTGGATCCACCTCGTTCACACGCGAAGGGCTCGCGCGGCGTCAGCTGTGGGAGAGCGCGAAGTAGCGCCGCTCTCACCCTGATCGGGCGATGCCCGGATGTCGCGGCGACCGTAAGTTGGTCAGGTGGACAGCGTCGAGCGCCTGTTGCGCCAACTGGCCCTGAACGACGAGGCATCGGTCGAGATGGTGCTGGTTCAGGGCGCCAGGCCCGGTCTGGATGGCTCGTTGGAGATCAAGGAGGAGCTGCTGGTGCGGCTCGGAGCGCTGCTCGCACTCGGCGCCGCGACGAGTTCCCTGCGCACGACCGTAACCCACGCGGTTGCGGCCGGTGCGAGTGAGGCGGAGATCGTCTCGGTGCTGATCGCGATCGCCCCCGCCGTCGGACTCGCACGCGTGGTCGCGGCCGCACCGCGGCTGGCGAGCGCGATCGGATACGAGCTCGAGCAGGACGAGTAGGGCGCAAGCGCCCAGGGTTCCGTGCGTTGAGGATCGTCGATCAGCGCCGCTGCGTGCGGTGCTGGCTGAGCGCGAGGTTGCCGACGATCAGGGAGACGACCGTCACCAGATAGATCTGCCCCAGCAGCGCCTCCGACATGGCCAGCGTACGGCCGAGGTTGCCCGCCGCGGTCAGATCGCCGTATCCGACCGTCGTAAGCGTCGAGAAGCTGAAATAAAGACAGTGCGGAATCGACGTGAGGATCCCGTTTGCGAAGAACGTCTTGTGTGTGATCCTGGCGATCGCGCCATAGATGAAGGCGAAGAACATCCCGAGCAGGATGTAGAGGCAGAGGACTCCGAACACCGCCTCGACGGTCACCTGCTGGCGCTTACGCAGGCTGTTGAGCACGCCGATCACGATCGCCGGCGGTGCGAGGAGCACCAGCAGCAGGTTCGCGACCCGCGACGGATACCCGTATGTGTCCCCGGCGATCACGGCGACGATGCTGGCAACCACCGTCAGCACGGCGATGGCCGCCAACGGCCGCATCACGCGCGGCTTCGCCTCCGCGGCCCAGAACGCGAGCACCAGCGTCACCCCCAGCAGCACGCTGACCGCGACCTGCTCGAACGGGCCCGGGTTCGCGATCCCCTCGACCGCGAAGGCGGCGATGATCGCCACCAACAGGAGACCGTAGCGCTCACGCCGGCGCTCCTCCTCCTGACGCTCCTGCGCAGTCTCAGGCAGATCGAAGCCGGCTTCAGATCCCTCGGTGTCGGTCATGCTTGGCCGTCAGAGATTGTCACGCGATCCTCCTGCTCGGGGTGGAGCGAACCCGCATTCTGCGGAGCGGGAGAGGATGGTTGCACGCGGATCCCGCGCGGGCGGGTCACGGTTGCGGGCAAGCTCTCCATCACCGGCCGGCGCTCGTGCGGGTGTGACTCGAACCAACGCGCGTAGCGGTCCGCCAGCGGCACCGCTGACAGTCCGTGCGCCATCACCGATAGCCCGATCGTCGTGTAGACGACGAGCAGGATCGTGCCCGTCCCAGGAAGGTGTGCCTCCTCGACCACGATCACCGCGAACACGATCGAAGCCAGACCGCGCGGACCGAACCAGCCGAGGAACCCGACCGTTGGAAGCCGAGCTCCCGTGCCGAGCATCGCGATCGCCACCGGGAGCATCCTGACGATCGTCAGGCTGAGAACCGCGTACGCGACGATCGCCAGGTCAAGGTGCTTGAGCGTCGGGCCGAGCAACACCGCCCCGAACATCAGGAACGTGATCCCGCCGAGCAGATCGCCGAGCTCTTCGCTCAGCCGCGATGCCTGCTCCGCCTCCTTGGTGACGACGCCGCCGAACAGCGCCCCGGCGATGAAGGCGGCGATGAACCCCGAACCGTTGAAGCCCAGGGCGAGTCCATAGGCGAGCGCCGCGGTCGCGACCGGGATCACCTGCAGCCACGCGCCCGCGATCAGGTCTCGCCGGCCGAAGACAACAACGATGCCGGCGGCGATCGCCCCGGCGAGGGCGCCACCGAGGAGGCCGCCGCCGATCTGTTCGGCAACGATCCGAACGGCGTGATGGCTTGACTCTGTGTTCGACTCGACGTCGGCCGCGGCCAGGAAGATCAACAGCAGTGGCACGCAGATGCCGTCGTTGAGCCCGCTCTCGACGTTGAGACCCTGGCGGATGCGTGATGGGAGGCGAGGATCGCTGACAACTGCCTGTCCGAGCGCCGCATCGGTGGGCGCCAGCACGACAGCCAGCACCAGCACCTCGCCCAGGGTCAGCGAACCGAACATGGCGGCCGCCAGCAATGCACCAAGGGCGATCGTCAGCGGCAGACCGATGCCGAGCAGCCGCGCCGGGACACTGAACTCGCGGCGCAGCGCCGATAGCCGGATCCGCGATGCGTCTGAGAACAGCACGACGGCGAGCGTCGCCTCCGCGAGCGTTCGGAGCTCATGGCTGGCAGAGCCGGTGTCGACGCCATCGAGCACGAGCGGGCCGATCAGCAGGCCGATCAACATGAACGCCATCGCAGGCGTCACCGGCGTTCCCTCCAGGCGCCGGGATCCGGCCGCCACCACGAGCACCGCCAGAGCCACAAGCGCCAGATCCCATTTCATGACGCGGGCGAGCGCTTGCGGCCTAGCGCAGCTCTTCGAGCGCGCGGTGAAGGACGAGGCCGGCGGCCGTCAGTGCCACGCCGTTGGCGATCAGCGTGATGCCGACAAGGATCGCGAGGGTCGTCAACCCGATCCCGGGGCTCGCGACGATCACGATCCCGGCGATCAACTCGACCGCTGCCACCAGCAGCCGCCAGCCGCGGTTGCCCTCAGCGTCGAACACGAGCACGAGCCGTACCGCGCCCATCGCGATCATCCAGATCCCGACGAGGATCGCGACCGCCGTCACACCGTGAACCGGATGGCGGATCAGGAACAGGCCGATGATCAGGCTGATCACGCCGATCAGCACGCTCAGACCGCGGCTGGCGGTGTCGCCGGTGATCGCCCGCACGATCGAGATGATTCCGTCGATCACCGCGAACACGCCGATCACGACGGCGATCGTAGCGAGGCTGTTGCTGGGCTTGATCAGGACGATCACGCCGGCGACCACACTCAGGATGCCGATCACGACTGTCAGCCACCATAGGGAGGCGGCTGCGCGCAGATCCTCGGGCGCGGGAACGGTGGAGATCTCAGACATGAATCGCGGCCTCAGGGAATCTGCGCGGGCCCTTAGCCTAGCGGAGCATCCCACGGCCCGATCGGGTAACGCGATGTTCACCAATTCGGGGCGGACATCATCCCTTCGGGGTGACGCGCCGTGCGGCTGCGGCTGCCACGATCCGCAACGCAGAGATGGCCGCCAAGCCGAACAAGACACCGGAGCACGCACGGCTCGAGGATTCGAGGACCGGAGCGGTCGCCTGGAAATCGTGGGGCCCGTACCTGAGCGAGCGCCAGTGGGGAACGGTGCGGGAGGACTACAGCTCCGGCGGGGACGCCTGGAATTACTTCACCCACGACCAGGCACGCTCACGGGCGTACCGGTGGGGCGAGGACGGAATCGCGGGCATCTGCGACGAGCGCCAGCGACTCTGCCTGTCGCTGGCGCTCTGGAACGGAAACGATCCGATCCTCAAAGAGCGGATGTTCGGCCTCAACAACGGTGAGGGCAACCATGGCGAGGACGTCAAGGAGTACTGGTTCTACCTCGACAGCACGCCGACTCACTCCTACCTCAAGTGTCAGTACAAGTACCCGCAGGCGGCCTACCCATACGAGGATCTGATCGAGACCAACCGCGCCCGGGGCAAGCTGGATCCGGAGTACGAGCTGCTCGATACCGGGATCTTCGATCAGGACCGCTACTTCGACGTGATCGTCGAATACGCCAAGGCTGCCCCTGACGACATCGTGATGCGGGTCACCGCCCACAACCGTGGTCCCGAAGCCGCGACCCTGCATCTGCTTCCCACGCTCTGGTTCCGCAACACGTGGTCGTGGGGCGACGACATTCCGAAGCCATCGCTGAGCGCCCACGACGGTGTTCCCGGCGTTTCCGCGGCGACCGCCTCACACGTGGAGCTTGGTGAGTGGCTGCTGCAGGCCGAGGGCTCGGCGCAGCTGCTGTTCTGTGAGAACGAGACCAACAATCAGCGGCTGTTCGGCTCCGCCAACGCCTCGCGCTACGTCAAGGACGCGATCAACGAATTCGTCGTCCACGACCGCTCTGAGGCCGTCAATCCGGAGCGCAGCGGCACCAAGCTCGCCGCTCATCATGTGCTGGCGATCGAGTCGGGCGGGAGTGCCTCGATCGCCCTGCGGTTGAGCGCCGCGGGCCCTGGCGGTGGGGTCGCCGGCTCCAGGACACTGGGCGCCGACGTCGATCGCGTGATCGCCGCCCGCCTTGAGGAGGCCGATCAGTTCTACGCAACGGTGATCCCGCCGACGCTGAACGCCGACGCCTCGATGGTGATGCGCCAGGCGCTCGCCGGTCTGCTGTGGAGCAAGCAGTTCTACGACTACGACGTCCACCGCTGGCTGCGAGAGCACAACGTCAACCCGTGGCACCCAGGCAGCAGTTCGACGCGCAATGTGCCGTGGTACCACATGTACGCGGGCGACATCATCTCGATGCCCGACAAGTGGGAGTACCCGTGGTTCGCCGCATGGGACCTCGCGTTCCACACGGCTCCGCTCGCGCTGGTCGACGTCGACTTCGCCAAGGAGCAGGTCGAGCTGCTGCTGAAGACGCGCTACATGCACCCGAACGGCCAGATCCCGGCGTATGAGTGGAACTTCAGCGACGTCAACCCACCGGTAACCCCGTGGGCCGCGCTCTATGTCTACGAGCGCGAGGCGGAGATCCGTGGTGAGGGCGACCACGAGTTCCTGGCCCGCGTGTTCGACCGGCTGCTGACCAACTTCACCTGGTGGGTCAACCAAAAGGACCCCGACGGCCGCAACCTGTTCCAGGGTGGCTTCCTCGGCCTTGACAACATCGGGATCTTCGACCGCTCGGCGCCGCTGCCCGGCGGCGGCACGCTGGAGCAGGCTGACGGCACCGCGTGGATGGCCCTCTACTGCCAGTGGATGCTGCAGATCGCGATTGAACTGAGCAAGCGCGACCGTGCCTATGTCGACATGGCCTACAAGTTCATCACGCACTTCGAGTGGATCTCGGTGGCGATGAATCCGCCCGAGAGCGAGACGGAGCTGTGGGACGAGCAGGACGGCTTCTACTACGACGTGATGCGCACTCCCGATGACGCCGCGGATTCCGCTGAAGGTGCGCTCGCTCGTCGGCCTGCTGCCGTTGTGCGCCTCAACCGTGTTCGACGGCGAATTCGTCACCCAGTATCCCGAGATCGCGCCGATGGCCGAGCGGTTCGTGAAGCACTTCGGCGACCTCCTGCCCGGCCTCGCACACCTGTTCGGCGCCAGCCCCGAGGGTCACCGCCTCGTCTCACTGGTCGACGAGCAGCGCCTGCGCCGGATCCTCGCCGTGATGCTCGATGAGGACGAGTTCCTCGGCGCGCACGGAATCCGAGCAATCTCCCGCCGGCATCGGGACCATCCGGTCATATTCGACTGGGCAGGCGCCGAGTACAACGTCCACTACCTGCCGGCGGAGTCCGACACGGGGATGTTCGGCGGCAACTCAAACTGGCGCGGACCGGTCTGGTTCCCGATGAACCTCGTGATCATCCGGGCGCTCGCGCAGATGTACCGCTACTACGGCGACCGCCTCAAGGTCGAGTGCCCGACAGGATCCGGCCGCCAGATGAACCTGCTGGAGATCGCCACCGAGATCAGCTACCGCCTCGCGACAACGTTCACCGATGACGCCGACGGCCGACGGCCCGTGTTCGGCGGGATCGACAAGTTCCAGAACGACCCGCACTGGCACGATCTGCTGCTGTTTCACGAGTACTTCCACGGCGACAACGGCGCCGGCATCGGCGCCAGCCACCAGACCGGCTGGACGGGCACGGTGGCGCTGATGTTTCTGGTGCAGAGCGACCTGCACGCTGCCCAGCGGGTCGACGTCGCCGGGCTCGGCGACTGAGGCTTGGCAGTGCGCCTGCCCGCCCGCCCGACGGTCTACGAGATCAACACGGCCGTCTGGCTGCAGCGGCTCGGCACCGCGCGCGGTCGAGCGCTCACCCTCGGCGAGGTGCCGGACGCGGAGTGGGAAGCGTTGGCGGCGCTGCCGGTCGATGCGGTCTGGCTGATGGGCGTGTGGCAGCGAAGTCCCGCGGGCCTCAGGATCGCGATGGAGAATGCCGAGCTCGTCGCCGGCAACCGCGCTGCCCTTCCGGATCTGCGCGCCGAGGACGTGATCGGCTCTCCCTATTGCGTCCGGGACTACGTGGTCGACGATCGCTTCGGCGGGCCGGAGCAGCTGGCAGCCGCTCGCGAAGCGCTCGCCGCCCGCGATCTCGGGCTGATCCTCGACTACGTGCCGAACCACGTCGCGCCCGATCACCCGTGGCTCAACGACCGGCCCGACTGCTTCCTGGCAGGAAGCGAGCAGGAGCTGGAACAGCACCCGGAGGCATTCCTGCGTGTCGCGGGCCGGGTGGTGGCCAACGGTCGCGATCCCTACTTCGCGCCGTGGCCGGATGTGGTCCAGCTGAACGCCTTCTCGCCGACGCTGCGCAGCACGGTCGCGGACACGCTGATCGAGGTCGGTGACCAGTGCGACGGGCTGCGCTGCGACATGGCAATGTTGATGACCAACGAGGTGTTCGCCCGCACCTGGGGAGAGCGGGCGGGACAGCCCCCTGATACGGAGTTCTGGCCGGAGCTGATCGGGCGGGTCAGAGCCGCGCACCCGGACCTGCTGTTCATGGCCGAGGCCTACTGGGACATGGAGTGGACGTTGCAGCAGCAGGGCTTCGACCTCTGCTACGACAAGCGTCTCTATGACCGGCTCGTCCACGACAACGCCGAGGCCGTCCGTGGACATCTGCAGGCCGACGCCACTTATCAGGAGCGGCTGATCCGTTTCATCGAGAACCATGACGAGCCACGAGCGGCGGCGACCTTCGCACCGGCTCAGGCAAGGGCGGCGGCGGTCGTGGTCTCAACGCTGCAGGGCGCCCGTCTCTACCACGACGGTCAGTTCGAGGGCCGTCGTGTCCGGATCCCTGTGTTTCTGCGCCGTGGGCCCGACGAGCCTGACGACGGCGATCTGCGCTCCTTCTACGAGCGGTTGCTGCGCGCGGTCGCCGAATCCGACCTACGGCGCAGCGTCTGGACCCTCTGCGATTGCAGCGGCTGGCCTGACAACGATTCATGCAGGCAGCTCGTCGCATGGTGCTTCTCGACGCCCGAGTCCCGACACCTCGTCGTTGTCAACCTCGCGGGAGGGCCGGCCCAGGGGCAGGTGCAGCTGCCATGGGGTGATCTCGGCGGTCGCACGTGGAGCCTGCGTGACCGCCTCGACGGACGCGAGTTCGATCGTGACGGCGACGGGCTCACGCGGGACGGATTGTTCGTCGCGCTCGAACCCTGGCAGTCGCACTTCCTCGCATTTTCCTGACGACGCAGGGCAAAACCCGCTACGAGCGGCTAGTCGCCGATCGGGGGAGTCGGTTCGCTTCTCAGCGCACCAGCTCGTAGCGGCTGGCGGAGTTGCGACGGATCCGACCCTCCGCGGCCGCGGCCCGGATCGCCCGCGTGAATCGACCCGGCCCCCAGTAGCGCGCGCCGGTCATCATCGCCAGCTCTGACCGGGTCCGTGGGCCGTGCTCCGACAAAGCCTGGACAACAGCCTGGACCTCGCGCTCGATGTGCGCGCCCTCGACTGCCCGCAGCGAATACATCGGCTGGGGCGACCAGTTCGCCTGTCCGGCGCCGACCCCGAGCCGGTAGCGATCACGCCTGGGTTGGGAGGGAGCGGCGGGGTGATTTGTGGCCTCGGTGCGGTCACCTTCGACGGCGCTCAACGGCTTGGCGATCTCCTCGAGTCGCTTGCCGGCGACGTCGAGGCCGAGGAACGCTTCCACGAGCCCGCCCCCGATCATCATCGCGGCGCCGAGGATGTAACCCCAGAAGACCTGAGTGAAGCTGCCGGACGAGACGAGGTGCGCGAACAGCAGCGGTCCGGTGATACCGCCGAGGGCGGTCCCGATCGCGTAGAACAGCGCGATCGCGAGCGCGCGGGTCTCCATCGGGAAGATCTCGGACACGGTCAGGTATGCGGAGCTGGCACCGGCCGAAGCGAAGAAGAAGATCACGCACCAGGCGCCGGTCAGACCCCATGCGCCGAACGTGTGCGCCTTGAACAGGAACGCGGTCACGGCCAGCAGGACCCCCGAGACGATGTAGGTCCCGGCGATCATCTGGCGGCGCCCGACCGTGTCGAACAACCGTCCGAGCAGCAACGGACCCATGAAGTTGCCGAGCGCGAAAGGGATGATGTAGAGCGGCGCCCGGTCGGGGGGAACCTTGAAGAACGTTGCCAGCAGGTCCGCCTGTGCAAACACGACGGCGTTGTAGAGGAACGCCTGACCTGCGAACAGGGAGAGTCCGACGAACGACCGCCTGGGATAGGAGCCGAAGATCGTGCGCATCACCTCGACCAGACCGATCGAGCCCCGCTGGCGGATCTTGATCGTGCCCTCGGGCTCGGGGAGCGTCTGTTCGGGCACCGTCGAGAGAACGTCGCGTTCGATCTGATCGACGATCTCGTCGGCCTCTTGGTCGCGGCCGTGAATCACCAGCCAGCGGGGGCTCTCCGGCACCTTGCGGCGGATGTACAGGATCCCCAGGCCCAGCAGCGCGCCGACGCCGAAGCCGAGCCGCCAGCCGATGTTCAGGGGGAACAGGTTCTGGTCGAGCAGCAGCAGCGCGACGGCGCCGGCCAGCACGGTGCCGAGCCAGAACGAGCCGTTGATGATCAGATCGACCGTGCCGCGGACGCGCGCCGGGATCAGCTCATCGATCGCCGAGTTGATCGCCGCATACTCGCCTCCGATCCCAGCGCCCGTGAGGAATCTCATCGCATAGAACCACGCCACCGAGAACGACAGCCCGGTGAGAATCGTCGCCGTCAGATATAGGACCAGCGTGATCAGGAACAGCCGCCTGCGACCGAAGCGGTCGGTCAGGCGACCGAAGAGGAGTGCGCCGAGACAGGCGCCCGCCACGTACACGGCGCCGGACGTGATTCCCTGGGATGAGGTCAGCAGCAGCCCCGAGCCGGCTTGGCTCAAACGGGCGCTGATCATTCCGAGGTAGTTGACCTCGAGCCCATCCAGGATCCACACCGCCCCAAGGCCGAGCACGATCCGCCAGTGCCACCGTGACCACGGCAGCCGGTCCAGACGGGCCGGGATGTTGGTCTCGACCACACGGCGCCCCTGCGGGCGGGAGTGAGGCGAGGTGGTGGTTACGCTCGACATCGCAGACCGGATCTACCCGGGGGGAAAACTCGTCAATCGTCCGGTCCCCGCGTTGATCGCTGATCGCCGTGACCCGCGGCGTCCGCCGGTGTGCAGACGCTTGAGAAGCGTCCCCCAGGGTAGGCCTGGGCTTGAGGCCGCCAACGTCGACGGCCTGGATCCACAATAAGGAGGAACCGTCCATGTCGACGGAATCGATCATCATCATCGTGGTTGTCGCGGTCCTGGTGCTGCTTGCACTTTTGCTGATCGTCCCCGCGATGTTTGCGAGGTCACGAGCTCGCCGCCAGCAGCGCCGGCTGGAGCATCGGCGCGAGGAATACGCGACCGGACACCGCCAGGAGGCCGAGGCCGGCGCCCGGCGCGCCGACGTCGCGGAGCATCGCGCACGGATCGCACAGCAGAAGGCACAGCTCGAACGTGCCCAAGCCGAGATGCACAACGAGCAGGCTGAGCTGCACGAGCACGGTCTGGCCGATGACGAGTTCGGCGACGGACGTGACAGCCTCGGCGACCGGCGTGACAGCCTCGGCGACCAGCGTGAGAACGTTGGCGCCCAGCAAGCGAGCTCTCCACGCCTGAGCGACGCCGATACCGACCCCGAGTCGTGAGCTGAGCTGAGGTCAGTCAGGCGCCTGACCCGCCCGCGGGTCAGGCGCCGACCCGGACCGAGATCCGCTCGCTCACGTAGCCGGCAGCGCCTCGCACTTGTCGGCGACGTTGTCGATCAGCTCGGTGAACGACGCGGCGAACTTCTCGAGCCCCTCGCGCTCGAGCACATCGACGACGTCCGTGTAGTCGATGCCGGCATCCGCGAACGCTTCGAGGACACGCCGCGCATCCTCGACGCCCTGCACCAGCGTCGGCTCGACCCGGCCGTGGTCCTGAAACGCCCGGATCGTCTCCGGCGGCATCGTGTTGACCGTGCCGGCTCCGATCAGCTCCTCGACGTAGAGGACATCTCTGTACGCGTCGTTCTTGGTTGAGGTCGATGCCCACAGGCAGCGCTGCGGCGAGGCGCCGGCAAGCTCAAGCTCCCGCCAGTCGGAACCGTTGAACAGCTCAAGGTAGCTCTGGTACGCAAGCTTTGCATTCGCGATCGCGAGCTGCCCCTTGAGCTCCTCGTGCCCACCCAACTCGTCGAGCCGGCGGTCTGCCTCGGTATCGACCCGTGATACGAAGAACGACGCGACCGATGCCACTCGGCTCAGATCGCCGCCCGCATCACGCAGCCGCCTGAGTCCTCGGATGTAGGCCCGCGCGGCCGCTCGGTGGCGCTCAAGCGAGAACAGCAGCGTGACGTTGACCGGGATTCCGCAGGCGATCGCATCCTCGATCGCCTGAAGGCCGGGCTCCGTCCCCGGGATCTTGACGAATAGGTTGGGACGGTCGACCGCTCGATACAGCCGCTTGGCCTGGCGCACCGTCTCGGCGGCGTTGCCGGCGAGGTTTGGATCGACCTCGAGTGACACCCATCCATCCTGCGTCCTGTTGCTGAGTTCCAAATCCGTGCTCAGGTCGAACACGGGGCGCAGGGCGTCGCATGCATCGCGGATATCCTCTTGCGCCAACTCCAGGAAGATCTCCCTCGGGTCGTGCTGGCGCGCCAGGACCTCACGCATCTGCTGGTCGTACGCATCGCCGCCGGCGATTGCCGCGGAGAAGATCGTCGGGTTCGACGTGACGCCGGTGATGCCCTGCCGCACCAGTTCTTCCAGCTCACCGTCGCGGAGGAACGGGCGGGCGATGTAGTCGATCCACGGGCTCTGCCCGTATTCCGCCAGCTCACGGAGCGGAGCGGCCATCAGCTCGCCGGCTCTTCGATTGTCTGCACGCTGGTTGACTACCCAGGCACCGACCTCGGAAACGCGTCGGTCGGAGTCCTACCCGGCTGCCGCGTTCACGGCAGGGGCCAGAGCGAGCATGAACCAGACGGTCTTGCCGCTCGGCTCTCCGGGCTCAACGCCCCACGCATCGGACAGCATGTCGACGATCCGAAGGCCGCGGCCCGTGGGCTCGTCGGGACCGGGGAAGCGCATCGATGGTGTGCCGGCGCCGGGGTCGGTGACCTCGACCCGAATTGCTGTGTCGGTGCGGTGGACGGCCACCTCGAACTCCGAGTCGACGTGACGAATGCAGTTGGTCGCCAACTCGGAGACCATCAGCTCCACGGCCTCGCGCAGGTCGACCGGGCTGCCATCGAGATGTTCAGATGCGAACCGGCGTGCGGCCGAGACCGAATGGCGATCGGCCGGAAACTCTCGCCTGGAGGTCGCGCCCATCTTGCTAGCTCACTCGCAGTTTCGCCGAAAGGCCCATGGTCGCCAGCACCCGTTTCAACAGCGGTGACGGGTTGCGCAGCTCGAACTCGTCAACGCTTGAAGCCAGGCGCACCCACAGCGCAATCCCCGAACTGTCCGCGAAGCGGAGATCCGATGCGTCGATGATCAGGCGGGCGGGCCGTTGCTCCAAAACGCCAGCGATCTTGCGTTCGAGCGTGTCGACGTTGCTGATGTCGAGCTCGCCGCCGATCGCAACGCAGACGCTACGGGCGCCGTCAACCGTGACCTCGACGTTGAGCAGCCCGTTGCTGTCCCCGTCTACAACGCCCATCGCAGCCCAACGATCGCCACATCATCAGCAGAGGCCGGTAGCTCCGACAGGAGCCGCGCGAGCAGCTCCGGCAGCGCCGCGGCCTCGGCGGCTGCCGCCTCCCTCAGCCGCGAGAGCCCCTCATCGAGGCTCTCGCCGCGGTGCTCCACGAGCCCGTCCGTGTATGCGAGCAGCGTTCCTTGTCCACCAAGGCGGGCAGTTGCCGAGCGATAGGAAGCATTCGCGTCAACGCCCACGGGCAGCCCGATGTCGCTTTGGACGAACCGCGCAGCGCCGTCCTCGATCAACAGCGGCGGCAGGTGACCTGCACTGGTGACGCTGAGGTTGCGCTCCTCGGTGTCGAACATCACGCAGAGAATCGTCGCAAGCTGACCGGTCACGCTGGTTTGCAGCAGCTGTGAGAGCTTGGACAGGATCGCATCAGGTGGGTCACCCTGCATGGCGTATGCCCGAATCGCGTAGCGCAGCTCGGCCATCGTCGTCGCGGCCTTCAGCCCGCGACCGGAGACATCGCCGACCACCATCAGCAGCCGTTGATCGTCGATGCCGATTACGTCGTACCAGTCGCCACCGATGTCGACGCCGCGCTCACCGGCCTGATAGATGCCGCTGGTCTGCGTGCCGGGCAGTTCCGGGAGGCGATCCGGAAGCAATGCGTGCTGCAGGGTCTGGGCGATGCTTCGCTGTTCGGCATAAAGTCGCTGGTTCTCGCTCGCCGTCAATGCAAGTCGCGCGGCGAGCAGCTCGGCATCGTGCCGGCGGGTGATCAGGCTGAGGGCCACCAGTGCCGCCACCGCGCTCAGCAGCACCCCGACGACCGCGATGATCCAGGGCAGATCCTCGGGGAGCGTACCCTCCAGCGAAGCACGGGGAGACATTACGAGCGTCAGGTTGGCGGTACCGAACGGGATCGTCTCGGTAGCCGTCGTACCCGTCTGGGGCAGGGTCTTGAGGTCGGTTACCAGCAGATTTCGCGCTCGCTCGGTCTTGCCAAAGTAGACCGCGTAGTTCAGACCGGCGAACTCCGAGCTCGACTGGTAGCGCGAGCGGCGGTCGGCCGGCAGCGGCCGCTCGCCGTAGACAGCGAAACGTCGGTAGTTGTCCGGCGCCAGAGCGACATACCCGAGGCTTGGTTGCGGCGGCGACAGCAGCCCGATGACGCTCGTGCTCGGTGCCCGTCCGGCGCTTGTCAGCACGGCCGTGGCCAGCGACATCGACGTCTCCAGCTTGGGCCGGATCCCGACGACGGCGAGCGGCCCGAGCCGTGGGTCTGACACCGACCAGAGCGAAATCGAAGCGAACTGCCCTGGGCCGGCGCCAACATCGGAGCCGACCAGGCTCCTGAACTTCGCGACGTTGCCGTCGGTTGCATCCGCCAGCTCCGCGGCCGTCACCAACGGCAGCTGAGTCGGGGTGAGTGCCGCGGACAGCAACGCACCGGCATCGCGGACCCGTAGGTGCAGCAGCCGCTTTTCGTTGCGCAGGTATTGCGTGCGCGAGACCGCGGTGAGCGCCCCCGTCAGCGCGAGACCTGCGATCAGGATCGCCATCGGGATCCAGTACGGCCAGCGCGCGTCCCGCCGTCTGTGCGCGTCGACGGTCCGGCGCTTGCCTGCGCTGTGATCCTGGCCGGGGCCAGAATCGGCCATCGCCTCGGGCGTTTGAGTCGAAACCCCCACTGATGCCTACTCTCTAAGTTTCAGAGCCGCGCTTTGCGGGTGGACGGGTGGGTGGCCGGGGTCAGGCGGCCACCCCCCGATTGTGGTGGATTCCAGAAGCAGACTGCCCTGAGCACGAGACCGCTCTCAGAACCCAAACGACGTCATACCCGCGCCTCACGGGACTCAAACCAACCGGTGCAAGAGCTTTCTCACCCGGCGTTCAGCGGATGCCCGGCCGACTGGGATCCCTCCCCGGCGGCATCGGCGCGATCAGGCGGCCGTCTGCCGCCGGGCGGTGCCGGTTGCGCCGCGACGCGACCCGCTCGTGCTCGCGGCCTTGCCACGCGCTGTCGACCTCGTCGTGGACGTGCCACGTGCGCGTGAACGGGCCGCCCGCGGCTTGCGGCGCAGCGCCGGCGGGACCTCGGCCCGGACGACATCCCTGACGAGCCGCGGCAGCTCAGCCTCGAGGTACTTGGCCATCCGCGTCTCGTCACGACGGATGCCGGCCGCGAGCTTGGCCGTATCGGGATCGCCGACCTCGAGCGCGAAGGTCTCGATCCTGTTGTAGAGAGCGATCTCGACGTGCTCCTCGCGCAGCTCCTCCTGCGCGTTTCGCAGATGCGTCTCCGCCTGATCCGAGACGGCCGCGTGCAAGGCTCCGACCTGACCTTTGATCGCCGCCAGCGTCTTGCCGGCAGCCGCGGAGATCGGGGTCGGGAGCGGGCCATCGTCGAGCGTGCCGCCGAGCTGCTTGATCCGCTGGGCCACGCGCCGCTTGTGGTCTCGCGTCTCGGTCAGGTGCGAGCGCAGACGCTTCTTATAAGCCATCTTCTCGGTCAGGCCGATGTGCTGTTCGAGCGCACCCTCGAGCTCCGATTCCTTGGCGTGAGCCTCCCGCAACCACTGCACAAGCTTCTCGTCCCTCGCGTTGAGGTTTCCGTCAGCCACTTTGGTTCCTCCTGGTTTCTTTGATTTGGGCTCGTCGGCAAGCTGCTCCCGCCGCAGCCCGCAGCGCGTTTCTTCGATGCCCTCTCTCTACCCGCTTGCCGCGGTCCACAAGCGCGGCCGGCCGATAGGCCCTTGCTCGGCGGGAACGAGTGCCGCCTCAGGAGGCCGAACCGGGGTCGGCCTGACGGCGACGCAACTCCGCCTTCACGCCGTCCGGGGTGACCCTGCTGGCGAACTCCTGCGCCCTGGTCTTGAACGAGTCCGCGACGACCCGCTGATCGCCGGCCATCAGCGCATCGAACCCGTCCCGGGCGAGATCTGCCGGATCATCCGCCTCACCAATACCGGCACGGCCGTCTCGGATCTCGGCCTGGTCGAAGAAGTATGCGTCCGTGGGACCCGGGATCAGCGAGGTGACGCTGACGCCCGTGTCCTTCAGCTCGTTGCGAAGTGCCAGTGCGAACGACTGCACGAACGATTTGGACGCTGTGTACACAGCGTTCAGTGGTCCCGGCATCGTCGAGGCGATCGACGAGGTGAACAGGATCCTTCCCTCTCCGCGCTGCACCATGTCGCGCACTACGTACTTGGCGAGTTGCACCGTGGACCGGACGTTGAGGTCGACGATCCGGAGCTCGTCGAGGCGTTCGGAGTCCCTCACGAACGCGCCGCCAGCATCGACGCCTGGGTTCAGCGCCACTACATCGAGCGGTCGCCCCGTCTCGTTGATGTGGAGATAGAGCTGCTCGACGCCGTCCTCTCGGGTCAGGTCGACCCGCACCGGACGGATCTCGACACCGCTGAGCTGAAGCCTCCGGGCTGCGGTCTCGATGCCGGCGTCCTGCGCGGCGACCACGAGATCAAACCCGCTGTCCGCGAATCGCCGGGCGAGCTCGAACCCGATCGGGCTCGAGGCACCGGTGACCAGTGCCAGCGGCCGGTTGGATTTTGCGCTCATGTCTGTGCTCCTGTCATATGGATTGATCCACGTGCGCTACCCCGCAGCCGTCGCTTCGAGTCGCAGCCGGCTGCGGATGGAGCTACTGGCGTCACTGCTCAAGCCGGCTTGGGAGTGACTACCGCGATCGCGGGGTAACCGAGTGACAGATGTCACCCCTAGTGCAAAGGAGCGAACATGCTCAACCGAAAGTCCAAGCGCGCCGTCTCGATCAGCACCGCGCAGGGCATCATCCAGGATCCGCAGATTCGCAGGGCGGCCGCTGAGGTCGTATCGCCGATGGCTCAGCTGAGCCTCGGGGTTGGAAAGCGTCTCGCGCGCCGTCGTGCACGCCGCCGCATCCAGCAGCTCAACGACACACTCAACACCGCCAGGGCGCTGGTCACCACCTACGGCCCGCAGGTTGTTGAGCAACTCGGGCTGGTCGAGCAGCCAAAGCCCAAGCGAACGGCCCCGCGGTTCGTCGCGGGAGCGGTGCTCGGCGCGGGAATGATGTACCTGATCGAGCCCCGCCACCGCCGGCAGGTGCAGAGCCTCGTCGGACACTGAGTCGATTCGCGCGGGGGCCGGGAGCCGCCTGGATTGCGCCTGGATCGGGTGACTTCAACCCAATCTCTTGTGTGACATTGCGCTCTCACCACGATTGACCGCGTGCTTTGACTCCGTCACGGACGGGTAGGAAAGAGCCCGTCAAATGTCCTAGGAGGTCACATGGTTGCTCTCATCATTCTGTTGCTGCTTCTCGCCGTACTCGGCGGGTTCGGCTTCGCAGCACATTTCCTTTGGTTCGTACTGATCGCCGCGCTCGTGCTCTGGGTGATCGGTTTCTTCGTCGGCGGCATCGAGTCCGGGGGGCGCCGACGGTGGTACGGCCGCTGGTGAACGTCTCTGCGGGGTTTCGCCCGACGCAAGACTCGGTCCGGGGCCCGGTTCGCTGCATCCGAGGTTTGAGCCTCGTGGAGGAAGGGTATGACAGAAGGAGGCTTTGGAGCACCCCCCCTGATTGCTCAAAGCCTCCTCTCCGGGAGAGGCGATCTGGCCGAACGCCAGGTCGCCTCTCCTCCCACCAACGCCGGCGTTGGGTCCACAACGCCGGCGTTGGTTCACGAGAGTCGGCGCCCCACCAGAATCGGCGTGGCGCGTCTTGTCGCCTGCGATCGCAGAGCGCGTGTCGCCTAGAGTCGGGGCTCGTGACGTGCCCGACGCGCACTCGGATCGGTGTATGCCTTCAGATCCCGCTCGAAGTCATCCCACCAGTCGCCCCTCAACAGCCGGCTGGCTCGCCAGGCGCGGATCGATCGGCGAACCCGGCCCGCGGCCGGACGTACCACGGCCACGACGACCAGCACCGCGGTCGTGAGCGGAATCGCGAACATGAGCGCGACGAAGACGGCCGTGAGGAGGATCGCCGTCCCCACCGCGAGGGCGATCGATGCCACCGCTGGGCGCCGGTTCGCGCCGATGGCGGAAGGCCCGGCGCGCGACACGAGGAGGCGGCGCTTCGAGCGCGGTACCAGGCGGCGCCTCGGGGGCTCACTCACGGGCCTGTGTTACCGCGGCCATATCGTCGTCGCCGTGGCCAGCCTTCTCGACGCGGTGCAGTCGCTCGGCGACGGCTCGCATGACGGGCACCTCAAGCCCACACTCCTGTGCTGCTCCGAGCACCAGACCCGCATCCTTGGCGGCGAGCGAGAGGCGGAATGAGACGTCCGAGAAGTTGTGCTCGATCATCGCCGCGCCCTTGATGCGGGCGTAAGGCAGGTCGAGCGCTCCACCTTCGATCGCCTCGAAGAAGCGCCGCGGGTCGATCTCGAGCGCTTCGGCGAGCGAGATCGTCTCGGCGAGTACCGCCGTCAGCCCCACGAGCCAGCTGTTCACCGCCAGCTTGCAACGGGTGCCCGCTCCGGCCGGGCCGAGCCGCAATGTCCGCGATCCGAGCGCGCCGAACACGAGCTCGCACGAGTCCAGTGCCGCGTCGGGGCCCGATCCCAGGATCACGAGTTCCCCGTCCTGCGCCGGTTTGCGGGTCCCGAGCACCGGAGCATCGACGAATTGCACTCCGTGCCGATCCGCGAGCTCAGCGCACAGCTCTGTTCCCTCGAGCCCGATCGTGCTCGTCTGCAGCCAGATCGCGTTCCGCTCGAGTGCGGCAAGCGCCGGTGGAGCGCTGTCAAGCACGGCGCTCGCCTCGCTCATCATCGTCACGAGCACGGTGCATCCGGTGGCGGCGCTGCGTGGATCATCAAAGATCTCGACACCGTGGTTGACGAGTGGACGGGCACGCTCCGGAGTGCGGTTCCACGCCCGGACCGTGAAGCCGTCGATGGCGAGGTTGCGGGCCATCGGCAGCCCCATCGTGCCGGTTCCGAGAAAGGCGATGCTGCTCACGACGGTTCAGTTACCCTGGGATGGGGTCGTCAAACGTCGAGTGGGCCGGACCCGATAGGGTTTTGTTCGTTGCAACATCACTTTCGACTCGAGGTGAGCCGCACGGGCCCGGGACACGTGCTGACGCTGTTCGGCGAGTTGGACCTTGCGTCGAGCCCAGCACTGGAAGAAGAGCTGGAGAAGGTCGGATCGGAGCCGATCGCGGTTGATCTGAGAGATCTCCAGTTCATCGACTCGACCGGTCTGAGCGTGCTCGTCAAGGCACATCAGCGTGCTCAGGAGACCGGCCTCACGTTTGGTCTGGTCAGCGTCGGCGATGGTCAGGTCCAGCGCCTGCTCGGGCTCACCGGCCTCAACGAGCGGCTGCGTGTGGTCGCCACGCCCGAGCAGCTCCTGAGCGGGAGCTGAGCTGCCAGACCGCTCGGATATCGAAAAGCGGCTCGCTGCGGGTGATCCATCGCTGTTCGGCGAGCTGTTTGAGTTGCTTGCACAAGCGGTGATGATCCGCGACCCAGCGGGCGAGCTCGTCTACGCCAACCGCGCCGGTCACGTATACCTCGGCATCGAAACGCTTGAACAGCTCGGCGGGCGCTCAACGGCTGCGATGATGTCCGACTACTGGATCGAAGACGAGCGCGGTGTGCCGCTGGCGCTCGGCGACGTGCCATCTACGCGAGCCAGGACCGGTGAGACCGGTCCGCCGCTGCTGATGCGCGCAATCCACCGCGAGACGGGCGAGCTGCGCTGGCACCTCGTGACGACGACTGCGCTTCATGACCGGCGCGGCTCGCTGCTCGGAACGATGACCGAGATCGAGGACATGACCGCGGTCAAGACCGCGGAGATCCGGACGAAGCTGCTGGCGGAGTCCGGCCGGCTGCTTGCCTCGTCACTCGATTATCAGGAGACGCTTCGCACCGTCGCTCAGTTGGCGGTTCCGCTGCTCGCCGATTTCTGCTCGGTTGATCTGGTCGACGAGCAGCGAGCCCTGGAGCGCGTGGCGTTCGCTCATGATCTCGGGAGCGCCAGAACGCCGGCCGAGGAGCTCGAAAACGTCGCACCCGCGTCGCTCCCCCCGGACCATCCCATCCGCCGGGTGCTCGAGACCGGTGTGCCGCTGTTCCACCCGGACGCCAACCATGAGCAGCTCGCGGCTGCTGCACGGGACGAGGAGCACCGGAAGCTGCTGCTTTCGCTCGGATTGCGATCGGTGTTGGTGGTTCCGATGCAGGTACCCAATCGGACGATCGGCCTGATGACGCTTGCGACCACTCGTTCAGGAAGGCGCATACACGATGAAGATGTCGAGCTCGCCGGGCAGCTCGCGCGACGAGCGGCGGTCGCGGTTGAGAACTCACGCCTGCACACGAAGGTCGCCGGGGTCGCTGAGACGCTGCAGAAGGCTCTGTTGCCGGCGGAGGTGCCAGCGGTCGCCGGGTGGGAGATCGAGGCTCTCTATTGGCCCACTGAGACGGAGCTGCGGATCGACGTGGGTGGCGACTTCTATGAGCTCTTCGATCACGATGGCCGCTGGTTCGTGATCCTCGGCGATGTTGCCGGCAAGGGTGTCACGGCAGCGTCGGTGACAGCGTTGCTTCGCCACGGCGCGCGTGTCGCCTGCCGGACCGAGCCGTCCCCGGCCGCGATCCTCGCCAGACTCGACGAATCGCTCACCCAGCAACAGGGAGATGAGATGGCGACAGCGCTGTGCATGTGCCTGCACGATGATCATGTGGTGATCAGCTCGGCAGGTCATCCGCCCGCGATCGTGGTCGGCACCGACGGCAAGCTCCGGGAGGCGCCCTCAGCGGATCCGCTGCTAGGCGCGTTCCTGGACGCAGAACGCGGCGAGGAGGAGGTCCCGATCGGCGCCGGCGAGCTCCTGGTCCTATACACCGACGGGGTCATCGACGCACCGGGCCTAAGCGAGCGCTTCGGCCCCGAGCGGCTTCGCCGGTTGCTGTCCGGACAGGCGGGATGCTCGCCCTCGGCGACCCTCGATCGCCTCGGAGCAGAGCTGGCGGCCTTCAGCGCGCGCATCGGTGGCGATGACATCGCGGTAATCGTGATGCGCCTGGCAGCTGACGGCGACTGACGGGAGACCGCTGCCGGGTGGGCGCTTTTCGACCTTTGGTCAGCCGCTTGTCGGGCGATCACGATGGTGATCGAGCACCGTGATCCGCAGGAGCTCGTATCCGGCGCCGAACACGGAATCGACGGCGTCGACCGCGTCTTCAAGAGCGCCCCACAGCGCGCCGGAGGCGTCCGATGCGTGGAACGCCGGCTGCACGAACGGGCCGGCGGTCAATTCGAGACGACCGGGGGAGGCATCGATCGCGAAGCCGACCGTCTCGAGCTGGGCGGCATCCTTCGCGTAGGCCGAGATCGCCTCGCAGACGGCATACATGTCGGCCACCGCGGCCAGCGTGAATTTCGAGTTTGCGGCCACCGCGCGCAACAGGCGTCCGAGGATCGACGGCAACAGCGCCACCGGCGAGAGCCACGCCACGACAGCTCCGGACAGTCGGATGTCGCCCGGCACACTTCCCGGCGGTGGAGGCCGATCAGGCTGGTCCACCAAAGCGCTCCGTTGCGGTGGAGCGCGGCGGTCGAATGACATCCGCACGGTCGTGCCGGCCTCACGACCTTTCTCGAACTGAGCCCGATCGGCCAGCGCGCTGATCACCGCCAGGCCGACGCCCATCCGCTCCTCTGAAACAGCAATATGCGTGATCCCGGCACCACGGTCCTCGATGCTCACCTCAAGGACGCCGTCCAGCGAGTCGATCGACACTACCATCGGCCCAACGGCACCCGGGTATGCGTGCAGCACGACGTTGTTACAGGCCTCGCTGACGGCAGTCCGGAGGTCATCGGCGAGTTCATCCTCGAGATCAAGCTCTTCGGCCAGCGCCGAGAGCACCGAACGGACAAGGGTCACGCTCTCCGGGCGGCTCTCAACCTCCAGGCGAAGCCGAATCGGGTCGTCGATTTCGCTAATCGTCATCGTCGAGCTTCCCACGGCCCTTCAGCCCCAAACCCTCGGCTTGCGATTCTGATGCTCGGCCCCGGCAGCCGGGACGCATATGAGTTCTTTATCGGCTGACGGGGTAGCAAACCACTATTGCCATGTGTGAGCGAGCACGAGTCATTTACCAGCTCGAGGCGAATGCGGGCGGCCCGCTGGTGGCACGTCGCATCGTCGCGCGTGAATTTTCGGGAAGCGTATCCCCAAATGAACTCGATCACCTGCTTCTGCTCACCAGCGAGCTGGTGTCAGAACGGGTCGGCAGCGTTGCTCACCACGAGGTGCTGACGCTCGACCTCACCGAGGATCAGGTTGTGCGCTGCGGCATATCCGACAGCGGCCCCGCAAGCCTGCCAACCGGCTGGCGCTCGATCGTGCTCGACCGGTTCGCAGACACATGGGGGCTCAATCGATCCCGCGACTGCACACATCTATGGTTCGAAACCGCAGTCAAGTCGTTCGCGCATCACGGCCGCGGTCGGGGCGCGAGACAAACATGATTGATCGATTAGTCGGTACCGACTGCGGGTCGCTGCCCGGTCGTGCCGACGGCGGCTGGCCGGCTAGCGCAACGATCGCACGCCCGAGTCGGGTGCATCATCAGCGTGCACCAGCTCGGACATCCGGGTGAGCGACCTGCGCAGGATCCGGGAGACCTGCATCTGCGATACGCCGATCTCCTCCGCAATTTGGGTCTGGGAGCGGTCACCGATGAAGCGCAGCGCAAGCACCTGACGATCGCGCTCGCTCAGCTGCTTGGCCGCATCGGCAATCGCCGTGCCTGCGTCGATCAGCTCAAAGCGATCATCCAACACGCCGATCGCATCTCCCAGAGTGCCGATCTCGCCATCGCCATCCTCGCGCGGCGTGTCCAGCGAGACCGCATGATGCGCCGCTGCAGCCTCAAGCGCGTCAAGGACATCCTCGATGCTCATCTCGGCATACTCGGCAAGCTCGTTGAACGTCGGGGGACGGCCGGTCAGCGCAGTCAACTTGCGCTGCACCTGCTCCACCTTCACAGCGCGCTCCTGCGTGCCACGCGGTACCCGCACGGCCCACCCGGAATCTCGGAAGTAGCGCTTCAGCTCACCGAGGATCGTCGGCACCGCAAACGACGAGAACGCAATCCCCCGATCCGGGTCATACCGGTCAATCGCCTTGACGAGGCCAAGGCTCGCCACCTGCACGAGATCTTCAAGTGGCTCCCGCGCGCCCAGGTAGCGACGCGCCAGCCGCCGCGCGAGCGGCAGGAAACGATCCACGAGCTGTGCTCGTGCATGCTGGTCAGCGTCACGCTGCCACCGCCTGAAGAGCTGATTCACATCACTCGGCCCGCCCACAGAAGTCCGCGCGCCGCGCGCGCCCGAGTCAGTTGTCACCTCAAGAGTCGTCAGCATATGTGTGCAGTTTACCCCGCTCCCCCAGCACTCCAAACGCGCTGTCAGCAGAATTACCGGAGTGCGTCGACGCGCCTAGAACGGCCATTTTCTAGGGTTTCACCGGCCCAACGGCTTGACTGAGCAGCTCGATTTCGGCCCAGAGCCGGTCACGCTCCGCCGCGCTTTCCCGTGTCCATGGCAGTAGGTGCGTCGGGCGCTGGGCACGGTCAAACCAGAATGCACCGGAAAGCTGTCCGGGGACTGCCGCGCTACCGAGCCAGACGATCGTGTCGGCCCCCTGGCGGGGGCTGCGTAGGGCCCTGCGCATCAGTCTGTGGAAACTCGGAAGCGATTCACGCAACCCGGGCGTGTCCACCCAGCCGGGGTGCATCGCATGAAACGTGATGTCCGTGCCGCGATGGTGTTCGGCCCACATCTCGTTGAGGATCACCTCGATCCGCTTCGTCTGGGCATACGCCGCGGCTCCGCGGAACGGCTGTGACCCGCCGAGGAGACTGTCGAGATCGAGCCGCGCCGTGTACATGCCGCCGGAGGCGACGGTGATCACCCTGGCCGGCGCGCTCTGCTGCATCCGCGGCACCAGCAGCCTGGTCAGCAGATGCGGTCCGACGACGTTGGTCGCCAGCGTCAGCTCGATCCCGTCAGGCGAGCGGCGGCGCGCCGCAGCCAGCATGCCGGCGTTGTTGACCAGCACATCGAGCCGTTCGGCGCGATTCGCGAGGTCGTCCGCGAACCGGCGCACCGAGCCGAGGTCGCTGAGATCACACAGGCCGACGCGGAAGGCATCGCTGCCGGTTTCCCTGACAAGACGAGCGCGGGTGAGCTCGCCGCGCTCCGCGCTGCGAACCACCAGCCAGACGGTCGCTCCGAGCCGCGCGAAACCGGCGGCCGCAGCCATCCCGAGCCCTGACGTCGCGCCGGTGACCGCCACCACCCTGTCGTCCATCCGCAGCAGATCGGATGCCCGCCAGTGAGGGCTTCGGAGGTTGTAGCCAAGCCTCGTGTAGCTGCCGACGACGGTGCAGTCGAGCGCCGCATCGGCGACCGCTCCGATGTCGATCCTCACCCAGTGGCTCCCCGCACCGCTTCCGGTATCGCCGAGCGCAGCGGCGGCCCGCTGCGTGAGGCGCGCCATCCCGGCTTGGCGAGGGTCAGCTGCACATCACAGATCCGGCGCTCGGCGAAGCCCGCCTCACAGTAGGCGAGATACAGCGTCCAAAGGCGCCGGAAACGCTCGTCGTATCCGAGCCCCTCCAGCTCATCCTGATTGGCGACGAAGTTCTCACGCCAGCGTCTGAGTGTCTCCACGTAGTGGGTGGTGATGTCCTCAAGGTCGACCATCTGCAGGTCGGTACGCCTCGCGACACTGCGCGCGATCACCTCCAGCGACGGTAGGCACCCGCCGGGGAAGATCCGCGTGTTGATGAACGACTTCGCCGCGCGCTCGACCATGTACGCACGGTCGTCGATCGCGATCGCCTGCAGCAGCATCGACCCGTGCGGAGCCAGCAGGCTGGAGCACTTCGCAAAGTAGGCACCGAAGTACCGCCAGCCGACGGCCTCGATCATCTCGATCGAGACCAGCTTGTCGTAGCTGCCCCCGAGGTCCATGTAATCCTGCATGAGCACGGTGACGCGATCCTGCAGTCCGGCGCTCTGCACGAGCGCCACCGCGTAATCGTGCTGTTCCCGGGAGATCGTGGTGGTCGTGACGTGACAGCCGCGCGTCCGGGCGGCATGCAGCGCGAATGCGCCCCAGCCGGTCCCGATCTCGAGCACGCGGTCGCCCGCTTCCAGACCGAGCTTCTCGCAGATCCGCTCGAGCTTCGCGATCTGCGCTTGCTCGAGCGTCGCCTGGGACTCCTCGAAGATCGCGCAGGAATAGCTGAGCGTCGGGTCGAGCATCCGTTTGAACAGCTCGTTCCCGAGGTCGTAGTGGGCGGCGATGTCTCGGCGGCGACTGGCGCGCGTGTTGGCATTCAAGGCTGCGGCGAGCACCCGCGGGGTGACCAGAAGCGGTGCAAGCCGCTCCCGCGCGCGGTCAAGACCACTGGCGTTGAGCGCCGCAAGGCGGATCAGCGCGACCAGGTCAGGCGTGTCCCAGAGCCCCTGCTCGTAGGCGTCGGCGAGCCCGCGTGAGCCCTGGAGCAGCATCGGCCAAATGCGATCGGAATGGATCTGCACAGTCGCGGTCGGCGCACCGGAGCCGAATCGAACGCGACGGGTACCCTCGACGACGACAAGGCTACCGGCACGGATCCGGCGCAGCACGGACTGCACGAACAGGCGGCTCAGGCGCACGCTCGTCACGTTCTCACCTTCGGATGCGGATGAACCCTCGCGCCGGCGAGCTTGAGACCAACCGCCTGTCCGTAGATCAATGCCAGCACGCGGACGGTCGCGAATGGGTAGCGCGCCTCCATCCGCCGGGCTGACGCCGGCGTCAGCTCCCTGCGCGCCAGCGACAGCGTCGCGTCGAACGCACGCGCGCCCTGGCGGCTGCTCTGGATGTGGACTGACAGCGTCGGCCCGGGAGCCGTCGCGCGCGCATCGTAGGTGTGATCCATCGCCATGAACGGCGAGACGTGCAGCTCTTTGCGGAAGCTTGCGCCCAGCAGCCGCGCATCGTCGTCGATCGGTCGTAGGGCGTAGCAGTGCCGCTCGCCCCACGGCGTGTTGGTGACCTCGGCGAGCACGGCCTCCACCCGCCCATCCTCCGCACCAATGCAGTAATAGAAACTGACGGGGTTGAAACAGTGGCCGAACGAACGCAGCTGCGTCAGCAGCCTGATCGGCCCAACCGGGCGAGAGCCCGTGAGCGAGCGCACCGTGTCACGCACCGCCTCGGACAACGGGACGCCCGGGTTCCCGTGGTAGTCGCCCCGCCGAAATCGCAGCAGACCCGGCCGCGTCGCCGTCAACCGGCCCTTCAGCAGCGACGGCAGCTCATCGAGGTCTATGTAGGCGAGCGCGAGGTCGTGGGTGAACTCCTTCGCGGGCGACACGCGACGGTGGCGGATCGTCCCCTCGTAGATGCAGCTGGCGTTCACAGCGACGCTCCGCTGCGCAATCTGCTCACAGTCGCGCTCCGAATCGCGAGGTTGCGCGGAGCGCGCTGACGACGCCGTCCTCGTGGAATCCCCAGCCCCAGTAGGCCCCGCAGTAGCTGGTGCGGTTTAGTCCGCTGATCTCCGCGTGGCGACGCTGCGCGTTGACGCCGTCCTGGCTGAAGACCGGGTGCGCGTAGGCGAGCCTGCGGATCACCTTGTCCGGGTCGATCTCGTCGCTGCGGTTCAGAGTCACACACAGCTCGGAGTTGGACTCAAGCGACTGCAGTGTGTTCATGTGATATGTGACCGTCGTCAGATCGGTGGGTTGCTCGAGCAGATGGTAGTTCCAGCTTGCCCATGCCCGTCGGCGCCTGGGGAGCATGCGCGTGTCGGTGTGCAGCACGGCCTGATTAGCTTGGTAGGGGATCGACGAGAGGATCTCGTGCTCGGCGTCGGTCGGGTCGCTCAGCAGTTTCAAAGCCTGATCGGAATGCGTCGCGAACACGACCTCGTCGAAGCGTTCCGCCTCCCGCCCGCGTGCGGTGATCGCCACGTGGTCAGGGTGGCGGCTGACAGCCAGCACCGGCGTCGAGAGCGCCACACGCTGTGCAAACGGACGGATCAGAGCCTCGACGTAGGACCTCGAGCCGCCGCGAACAACGCGCCACTGCGGTCGCCCGTGCAGCGACAGCATCCCGTGGTTGTCGAAGAACTCGGCCAGAAAGCGCGCGGGGAAACTCCATCGGTGGCTTGGCGACGCTGACCAGACCGCAGACGCCTGCGGAACGATCAGCCGTTCGATGAAGGCGCTCGAGAACCGCTGACGCTCCAGCCACTCTCCCAGAGACGGATCGCGGTCGTGCTCCTCCAAGAGCTTCTTGGCGGCGCGGTTGAAGCGGGCGAGGTCGATGATCATCCGGTGAAAGCGCGGACTCACCAGGTTCGCGCGGGTCGCGAACAGACCGTTTGGAGAAGCGCTGCTGTACTCGAAATCCCCGCTTGAATCCGCGACGCTGAACGCCATCTTCGATGGCTGCGAGGCCACCCCCAACACTCTCAGCAACCTTTCAAAGTTGGGGTAGTTGCGATCGTTGAAGACAATGAACCCGGTGTCAACGTCGAGCGTTTCATCCTGGGTGTCGACCCTGACCGTATTCGTATGGCCGCCCGCATAGTCGGCAGCCTCGAACACCGTGATGTCGTGCCGCGGATGGAGCAGGTGGGCCGCGACGAGGCCGGAGACCCCGGCGCCGACAATCGCCACCCTCATGCCGGCACCCGACGGTAACGATCTTGCCCTGGCCGATCGGACAGGCTCTCAGCTCGAGGGCTCATGACAACGTTCATACGATCACTAGGTACGAGCGGATCAACCCTGGCGGTTGTGATCGTCTCTCAGGCAGCCGCCAATCCGCGGGCTGCTGACGAACAATAGACTGGCGCTGGGTGGCCGTATCCGTCCTCTGGCTGCGCCGAGACCTGCGGCTCGGCGATCATCCGGCGCTATGGGCGTCACGGCGTGACGCCGAAGCACTACTGCCCGTGTTCTGCCTCGATCGCAGGCTGCTCGGCGGCCGCCACCGATCTGGGGCCCGCACGCAGTTCATGCTCGAGTGTCTCCAGGACCTCGACCGGTCGCTGCGCGAGCGTGACAGCCGCCTGATCGTCGTCGACGAGCAGCCCGAGCGGGCGATCGTCGGCATCTGCCGTCTCCTCGGCGCACGCACAGTGCATGCAAGCGCCGACGTCGGGCCATTCGCCAGCAGACGCGACGGCGCTGTCCGCACAGCGCTTGCAGAAGCCGGGGTCGAGCTGCTACTTCATCCCGGCCTGTTCACGGTTGACGATCCGACGGCGCTCAGAACCCGCGACGGCCGCCCCTACACGGTCTTCACGCCTTACTTTCGCAACTGGTCCGGCGCCCCCAGACGCGACGTGCACGAACTCCCGGGTGAACTGCCTCCGCTTCCGCCCGGCCGGCGGGCCGGGCGAATTCCCCAGCTTCGGGAATTGGGCCTTTCGCAGCTGCTCTCGAGCCCGGTCCGCGGGGGTGAGCGCCCCGCGCGGGCCGTGCTGGAGGAGTTCCTCACGCACGGTGTGCAGCTGTATGGCGAGCAGCGCGACGTGCTCGGTGCAGGTGGTAGCTCCAGCCTGTCTCCTTACCTGCACTTCGGCTGTGTGTCGCCGCGGGAGATCGAGGCGCGGCTGCCGCCGGGCTCCGGTTCGGAGGCATTCGCCCGCCAGCTCTGCTGGCGCGAGTTCTACGCACAGGTGCTCGATGCGTTTCCGGCCAACACGCGCTCCGAGCACCAGGAGCGCTACCGAGGCACCGTCCGCTGGCGCGACTCGACGGATCTGTTCGACGCATGGCGTGAGGGCCGGACCGGTTATCCGATCGTCGACGCCTCGATGCGCCAACTCCTGCGCGAAGGGTGGATCCACAACCGTGGGCGACTGATCGTGGGTTCGTTTCTGACCAAGGACCTCGGGATCGACTGGCGCTGGGGTGAGCGGTGGTTCATGGAGACGCTCCTCGACGGAGACGAGGCCAGCAACAACGGCAACTGGCAGTGGATCGCATCGGTCGGTGTCGACCCCCAACCGCCATCGCGGCGGATCTTCAACCCGATGCGCCAGCAGCAGCGCTTCGACCCGGAGGGGAGCTACGTGCGGCGCCACGTGCCGGAGCTCCGCCGGGTTCCCGACGAGTACCTGGCGGAGCCGTGGACGATGCCGACCGCCGCCCAACACGCCGCCGGGTGCGTGATCGGCCGCGACTACCCGGAACCGATCATCGATCACGCGCAGGCGCGCCGCGAGGCGCTCGAACGCTACGCGTCGGCATCGAGGTCGGCGCTTGAGGGTCGAGATGGCGACTGAGTTGCACGGCGCTCTCGTGAAGCTGGTTCCGATCGCCGACGAGCACGTGGACGAACTGAAGCGCATCCTCGGAACGCCGGAGGTCAGGCGATGGTGGCGAGATGAGGCCTCCTCACCGCAGTGGCCGTTCGATGATCCGACCAGCACGAGGTTCGCCGTGCTGTCAGGAAACGTGGTGCGCGGCATGGTTCAGTACGCCGAGGAGAGCGAGCCGGATTACCGTCACGCGTCGATCGACATATTCATCGATCCGTCGGTCCACGGCCGCGGTCTTGGTCGTGACGCAGTGGCGACGCTTGCACTGCACCTCGTGCGAGACCGCGGTCACCATCGCATCGTGATCGACCCGGCAGCCGACAATCGTGCAGCGATCCGCTGTTACGCCGCCGTCGGATTTCGTCCGGTGGGGATCATGCGCCGCTATGAGCGTGATGAGGACGCAGATGGATGGCACGACGGGTTGCTGATGGACCTTGTCGCGGAGGAGCTGCGGTTCGGATCTTGACTATCGATGCACGGCGCTCGTGCGAAGGTGAACGACAACGTGAGCCCACCGAAGCGGGCCCACGTTTCAGGCGAACCTGCGCCGTCTAAAGCGTCTGAACGTTCGCGGCGTTCGGACCCTTCGGACCCTGCTCCGGGTCGTAGGAGACCTTTGCGCCCTCGGCGAGCGACTTGAAGCCGCTGCCGGCGATCGCAGAGTGATGGACGAACAGGTCCTTGCTCTGGTCATCAGGCGTGATGAAACCAAATCCCTTGTCGTCGCTGAACCATTTAACGGTTCCGGTTGCCATATCTTCCCTCCCGGGAGGTTGTGTGCTGCGAAACGCGGGAGGTGCTAGGCAACAACTACGAACGCTGGCACTGCTTGACCGAGTGAATGCTCGGCGTGGACTTCGATTGTAGCCCACAGCCGTTTCCGCTCATGCGCCGGCCGTGAGACGGACCCGCTCGTCGCGTCGGTCATTCGCACGGCTTCAACGGCGAAGCAACAACTTCGGGATCGTCAGCGGCAGCAGCAGGATGTCCGAGCGTGACTTGGCGAGCGCGTCGTCGAGTGCTTCGGTCGCTCCGGACTCGATCGGCTCACCGTGGCCTACGAGCAGGAGGTCAGGGTGGAACCTTGACAGTGCGACACGTGGCGGCATCAGCCGTAACAGCGGATTTACACCAGCCCGTCGCCCGAGCGCGAACGGCGGGCTCGTGCCGATCGCCTCGGCGACGATCAGTGTCCGCGCATCCTGCCACCACAGCGCAACCTCCCTCCACTTCGCGCGGGAGACGATCGGGATGAACTCGAACGGCGTTTCGGGTGCTTGTACGGGGACCCGGTACAGGGGCACACCGAGGCGCGAGGCGATCGATTCGCAGTCCCGGTTGTGGCGATCAAGCAATTGCAGGACGCCGGCCGGACGCCCGAGCGACGAGGCGGCACGCAGCGCCGGCTGGTCTTCGAACGGGTCGATCAGCCACACGCTCTTTCCGCTGAGAACGGCGTGGGCGGCGCGGCCCATCGCATTCTGCTCGACCCACGTCACTCCTACGGCGTGCGATCTCAGCGTGGTCGTCATCGATTCAATACCAGTGCCAAGATGGGTTCACGATACATGTGCGGAGTCGGCGACGCGCTCGCTCCGTGCGAAGATTGCGCTCCATGTGCGTACTGATCTATGGCGACACCGAGACCTCGCCGGCGCTTCGCCACGAGGTGCCGCTGGCGATCGGTGATCCGTTCCTCTATCTCGAGGCTGCCGGTCGCCGCGTGGTCCTCACCAACGCGCTTGAGGATGCCCGGATCGCCCGCGCCGTGCCAAACCTCGAGCGGTTGATGGTCGACTCGCTCGGCTGGGATGAGCTCATTTCCAGCGGCCGATCATGGGACGAAGCCGAGCGCGAGCTGTGCGTGCGCGCCGTCGGCGCCGTCGGAATCTCCAGGGCATCCGTACCGCCCGAGTTCCCGCTGGGACTGGCCGACCGCCTGCGCCTCGCCGGCGTGGAGCTTGTCGTCGATGAGCGTCTGTTCATCGAGCGCCGGCGAAGGAAGAGCCAGGCAGAGCTCGCAGGCGTCCGCCGGGCGGCCGATGCGGCGCTGGCAGCGATGGGCGTGGCCGCCGGCATGATCCGGGACTCCGAGATCGGCGGCGATCTGCTGTACCTGGCCGGCGAGGTTCTGCTCGCCGAGACGGTCCGCGCGCGGATCCGGGAGGTGTGCTCGCGGGTTGGCGCCCCGGCACCGGCGGACATCATGGTCAAGCCGATGGGTCCGACGGCCGCGATCGGTCACGATCCGGGCGCCGGGCCGCTTCCGTCTCAGGTGCCGATCGAGATCGACCTGTGGCCTCGTGACGAGCGATCGGGCTGCTTTGCGGACATGACGCGCACATTCATTCGCGGTCAGATCAGCGATGCGATCGCTGATCTCCACAGGATCACACTCGATGCCCACGAGCGCGCGTGCGCCCAGGTCAAACCTGGCGTCACCGGAGTTCAGCTGTACGGGCTCGCGTGCGACGTTTTCGAGGCTGCCGGACACCCGACCCAGCGAACCAAGGCCGCGGGTGAGACGCTGCGCGACGGGTTCTACTTCAGCCTCGGTCATGGCGTCGGGCTCGAGGTGCACGAGGAACCCAGCCTCGGTCGCAGCGGGAGCGATCCCTTGATCGCCGGCGAGGTGATCGCGATCGAGCCCGGCACCGTTATCCCGGGGGTCGGCGGCACGCGCGTTGAGGACCTGCTGATCGTTACCAGCGACGGCAGCGAGCGCCTGACCGGAGCGTTTCCCTACGCGCTGGTCCCGTAGCGACCAGCGCCGTCGCCCACGCGACGCTCAGCGAGCGCGGGCGGCCCTCGCGCCTGCACCGGTCGCGAGGAAGTCCGCTTCAGCCTGACCCAGCTCCGTCGCAGGCGGTTCTCGATGAAGATACTCAGCCGCGATCGCGCCCCAGTTCGCACCCGCCCTGAGTTGCTCAAGGACGACAGCGACGACGCCGTGCATGCGCCGGATCAGGATCGCCTCAGGCGGAAGCGTGAACTGATTCAGCTGTTGCCTGAACGCTGCCTGCTGTTCGGCATCGGAATGCTCGCGCTCCTGGCGCTGGCGGGCATGGTCCGGCGAGAAGCGGCGCTCACCCGGCACGGCGTACCACTTGATCGCCATTCGCATCAGCTTCAGAGCGAACTCGGCGTCGACCGCGTCTGCACGATCGGCAGGCAGATAGCCGGCTTCGAGCAGCGCCTCCTTGAGCAACACCGGATTGCTGTCACGAACCGCCAGCGCGATCGCCCGTTCGCCGGCGACCCGGGCGGCGTCGACGTCTCGTAGCAAGCCGAAGTCGAGGAAGCAGACACGGCCGTCGGGACACAGGAGATAGTTGCCTGGATGGGGGTCGCCGAGCGCGATCCGGTTGCGATAGAGCAGACCAAAGAAGAACCGGAAGACGATCTCCCCGTAGCGATCCCGCTGTTCCTCCTCGGCGTGACGCACGACCTCGAAGCGTTCTCCATCGACGTACTCCGAGACCAGAACGCGTCTCGTCGAGAGGTCGAGCCGAACGCGCGGAATCCGTGCGAACGGATGTCCACGCATCAACCGCTCGATGCGGCGCTGGTTCTGAGCCTCCAACTCGTAATCGAGCTCCTCGGCGATTCGCTCCCGTAGCTCATCGGCCAGCGCCTTCGCATCCAGCCCCGGGGCGAGCCGCTTGACGAGTGGCAGCAGCAGCGTCGCGTTCCGCAGATCCGTCTCGACCGCCTCAGCCACGCCCGGATATTGGACCTTCACGACCACGTCATCACCGTCGAGTGTTCTGGCGCGGTGAACCTGACCGATTGATGCCGCAGCAAATGCGCGCTCGTCAAAGTCGGCGAAGACACGCTGAAGCGGCCCTCCGAACTCCTTACGCATCAACCGCTCAAGATCGCTGAACGCGACCGGCGGAACATCGTCGCGCAGTGACGCCAGCTTGGTTTGCAGCTGATCCCGTTCGTCCTCTGAAAGGCCGTCGAACTCGAGCATCGAGATCATCTGGCCGACCTTCATCGCGGCGCCGCGCATCTGCCCGAGCTGATCGACCAGCTGGTTCACGAGCGCGGCGGTCCGCTCGCTCTGCGCGGCAGCGGCTCGCTCGGGCGTCCGAACCCGGTTGGCGGTCCGCATCCCCGCCCAACGCAACCCTTGTCCAGTCACGAGCCCGCCGACGCGCGCTGTTCGCGCCAGACGGCCCGTCGGCAGCTTCCCGGCCTCGGGTGGATCATCGCTTGGCGCAGCCATCGATCACGAGCCTACTGATCGATCGACACCGCTCCCTGCCGGCGGCGCCCTCCGATGCTCGATCTACGACAAATCATTGGATTCAACATGCGCGTCGAGGGACCGATACTTCGGAGATGGATGATCGCGATCCGGCCACCGGGATCAGATGGGCGCCGGGCACGGCCGAGATCGACTCCGACGGGGCAATCGTGCGGTGGACCGAAGCTGCCGAGCAGATCCTCGGTTGGCCGCCGGAACAGGTCATCGGCCGGACGGCTGCCGGACTGGTGATCCCGCAAGAGCACTGGGCGGCGCATCGGCAACGTCTCGGCCGCTTCATCGAGACGGGGGCGGGAAGCGTCTTTGCCGAGTGCTTCGAGTTGACGGCGCACCACGCCGATGGGCGCGAGTTGCCGGTCGAGATGACGATCGCGGTGGTGGCGTCGGACGGCCATCTCGCGTCGCACGTCTTCTTCACCGATGTCAGCGCCCGGAAACAGTCGGAGCGACGACTACAGGAGATGAGAAGGCAACGCGATTACCTGGACACGCTCGTCAACTCGATGCACGAGGGGCTATTGCTGACCAAGGATGGGGAGATCACTGACGTCAACCCGGCGATGTGCGATCTCGTCTCATACGCAAGGGAGGAACTGGTCGGGATGCGGGTGCCCTATGCGTTCTGGGCGCCCGAGGCGATGGACGTGATCAACGCGTACCGCGCACGCGTGGCGAGCGCTTCAGGCCCCTGCGGACTTGAGACATGCTATGTCCGCAGAGACGGTACACGGATCGATGTCGCCATCACCACAGTGCCCACGGCACCGGTTTCGAATGAGCCCCTCGGCTACCTCAGCACGGTGCGTGACATCACCCAGCAGAACCGTGACCGCGCAGAACTCGAGCAGTTGGCCACGCGCGATGCCCTCACGGGCCTTCACAACCGCCACGCATTTCGCCAGCGACTCAGGGACGAGATCGCCAGGGCCAGACGCCACGGCGGTTCGCTGAGCCTCGCGATCCTGGACATCGACTTCTTCAAGGACATCAACGACCGCTACGGACATCCAGTCGGCGACCAGGTGCTCAGAGAGGTCGCGCACCGCGTCGAGGGACTGGTGCGCGAGAGCGAGCACTTCGCTCGCATTGGCGGCGAGGAGTTCGCGTGGATCCTCCCCGACGCCACCGCCGACGGCGCCTTCGCCGCCGCCGAAAGGGCCCGCCACTCGATTAATACGACCCCATTCTCAGGTGTGGGGACGGTCACGCTGTCCGCCGGCGTCTGTCAGCTATCCGCGGTCGACAACCAGGACACGGTCTACCAGCGCGCCGACGCCGCGCTCTACGCAGCCAAGCAACAGGGACGCGACCGTACTGTGCTCGACGACGCCGGCGCGGCCGTGGGCGGCGTGTACCCGGCGATCGGCTGACATCTATGGATCCTTCGCCGGAATCCGCCTACAGTTCGATCAGCCGATGAAGGCGCGACGATGAGTACCGACCTGCTGGCCGTTCTGTGCTTCGTGATCCTCCCCGCGGTGATCCTGGTTCCGGCTTGTCTATGGCGGGGTTCCGCTGACCGGCCTGATCCTCCTGACGTCGATTCTGACGATGGCTGGGGAAACCAGCCGGCACCGTCGCCGACTCCACCGCAACGACCACGGGGCGGCATCCCGCTGCCAGACGCCGAGCCGCTTGGAGCCCGGATCCGGGACCACGGTGCTCCGGCGGACCACCGGCGTGTCAATCATCGGCGATCCCCGCATGAACGCGAACCAGTACCCGTTCGACCATCGCGCGTGCGGTAGGCCGGAGCCGCTGAGCGGTCAGCCGCGACGCCGCCCTCAGCCTCGACGCGTGAGCTCGGCGAGCGCGTCGATCAAGCGATCGACATCGCTGCGATCGTTGTAGAGCACGATGCTTGCGCGGATCGCGCCCCCTGTGTCGCGTAACCCGTAGCGGCGCATCAGCTCATAAGCGTAGTTGTCGCCGTTCCAGACCGAGATGTCCTGCTCGGCGAGCCTCCTTGCCACTGCTTCCGGCGGGTGGCCGTCGACGACGAGCGAGACCGTCGAGGTGCGGCGGCGCGGCGCTCCGAGCAGACGGACCCCTCGGATCTCCGCGAGTCCCGCGAGGGCCCGATCGAGCAGCGTGTTCAGATGCTCCTCGGTGGCGGTCAGCGCCGCGAGGATCCGTTCACGACGACCGCCCGAGGAGTCGGTCAGCCCAGCGAGCCAGTCGATCGCAGCGCTGACGCCGGCGAGCAGCTCGAACGCGGGCGTACCGCGCTCGAAGCGCTCAGGCACCGCCTCGGGCGCTGGAGCGAGCTTCGCCGGTGTGAGCTTGTCGAGCAGGGCTGGATCGGCAACCACCGCACCGACGTGAGGGCCGAACAGCTTGTAGGTGGAGAACGCGTAGAAGTCTGCACCGAGCGACGCGACATCCACCGGTCCGTGGGACGTTGCGTGGACACCGTCGACGTAGGTCAGGGCGCCGGCAGCATGTGCCCGGTCGGTGATTGCGCGCACGTCGGGCTTGGTTCCGATCGCGTTGGATGCCGCGGTCACGGCGACGAGCCGGGTGCGGTCGCTGATCAGATCGTCGAAGGACTCGGCAGCCAGCTCGCCGCTGTCAACGTCGAACTCCGCCCAGCGAACCGTTGCGCCGGCACGCTTGGCGGCGAGCACCCAGGGTCGGATGTTGGCGTCATGATCGAGTGAGGTGACGATGATCTCGTCACCTGATCCCCAACCGGCCGCGAGGGCGTCAGCCATGTGGAAGGTCAGCGTCGTCATGTTCGGTCCGAACACGACTCCCGCCGCGGCGCCACCGACCAGGTCCGCGACCGCGTGACGAGCGGCGTTCACGGTATCGGTGCTCCGGAGGCTGGCTGCAAACTGCCCGTGGGTGTTGGCCATTGAGAACCGCAGCGCATCGGCCACGGCTTCGACAACCGTTGCTGGAACCAGAGTGCCCGCGGCACCGTCGAGCGCGACGGCGCCGCCGATCAGGCCCGGGAACTCAGACCGGATCTCCTCGATCGACCGCGCCAGGACCGGGGGCCGGCCTGAACCTCGGACGTTGCCTGTCTGATCCATGAACTCTCCAATCAACGCCGGTAAAGGGGAACGAGCCTGAACGTACATTCCAGCGCGGAGCGCGTCCAGCGGTTGCGCCTGAAGCGCTCAATGGAGCACGACTCTCAACAGCAACACGAGCACTCCCAGAAGCGCGCCGAAAGCCGTCTGCCTGGCGAGGTCCCGACCTGAAAGCTCAGCCCGTAATCCGAGCACCACCTCAATCGCGACGATCACCGCCGCGGCCGTCCAGATCCCGGCGCTGACGCCCGTCGACAGGCTCGCTCCCGCGGCCCAACAGACGAGCAGCACGATCAGGGGGACCCCAGCCCCGCCCAGGACAGACAGCTCGCGCCGCGTGCTCCGCGCAAACGCGACGAACTCGAACTGCTCACCCTCGCTGATCCGCCCGCCGGTGAACTCCGCATACGAGTGCGCCAGCCAGTAGAGCACCATCGTTAAAGCGACCGCGCCGATCGTCGCCGCATAAGTCTCGCGACGCACGCCTTCCGCGTCCAGCAACGTCGCGATCGTGATCGTGCCGTAAACCAGACCGGCCGGGTTGACCGGCAGCAACGCCCTCACGATGTGTCAGAGGTTAGTCAACGAGCCGTTTCATTTGACCGGCATCGATCCGCTCGGATCAGAAATGTCGATCGCGGCGGCACGCGCCTGGAGCCACAGCTCCGGAGCCTCATCAGGTGTGTAGAGCCTGAAGCCAAGCAGCCCCGCCGCGGTCCGGGTCGGTTGCAGCGACTCACCACACTCGGGACAAGCCACAAGCTGGGCTGTTGCGACCGGCGTGAAACGCAGCCGGCAGTTGGCGCAGCAAACATTGTTCATTACGGAACCTTTCGATAGAAGCCCGCGACCGAACTCTGGGACCGGAGGATGATCTTGCAGCGGCGACCCGGCACTCGATCAGCACATTCACCCTAACAGCACCGGGAATCGCGTCGAGACGGGCGAGGTCAGCTCGACCCCGGTGCACGGTCGCTCACTGCCTGAGCTCGCCGCTCCTGCGCCTCTGCGGCGTGAAGGCGCTCTTCCGCGCCCTCGCAGATTCGCTGTAACTCATGCATCCGCGACGAGCTGGTCTGCCGCTGTCCGTAAGCCTTGGCCTTGTACAGGTCGTACCGCTCACGTGCGTACCGAGCCTCTGCTCGGAGAACGTCCAACTCTCCGACCGAGACGCGCTTCATCGGGGGTGAATCACCACTCGCTCTGGTGCTCACCGTCGGCGTCGCCGTAGACGGAGTCGCCTGAGGCCTCGTGCTCATCGGGTCCCGCATCTCGCATGATGCGGGCCGGGGTGTGCCCATCGCCGTGCGTCGCATGCTCGACGAGATCCTGTTCCGCCAACTCAAAGCCCTCGGATTCTCCCCCTCCGGCTTCCTCAACCGCCCGGCGCTCCTGACGGTGACGCTCGGCGCGGTCCATGATCGGCTCTGAGGGCGTGTCGTCGGCCACGCCCTCACTTTACTCGGTGCCGCGACAGCTTTCCTCGCGGTGCCCTCGACGGAATTCGACCCTGGATCACCGGCGTTGCATCGTCCCGTGCTCCAGATAGCGCGCGTGCCATGAAAGCGCCTCATCGAGCAGGTGCGGGGTGTGCTTGCCCGGCGCCGTTCGCTGAGCTCGGTCAAAGTAATCCTGCAGCGCCCCCCGGTAGTCCGGATGAGCGCAGCGGTCGATGATCTGCTGCGCACGGCGGCGCGGCGGCAGACCCCGCAGATCAGCCAGTCCATGCTCGGTGACGACGACACTCACGTCGTGCTCGGTGTGGTCAACGTGGCTGGCCATCGGCACGATGCAGGAAATCGCCCCGCCTTTGGCAACCGAAGGGCTGACGAACATCGAGATGTAAGCGTTGCGAGCGAAATCGCCTGAGCCCCCGATCCCGTTCTGGATCTGTGAGCCCATGACGTGCGTGGAGTTGACGTTGCCGTAGATGTCGGCCTCGATCATGCCGTTCATGGCGAGGCAGCCAAGCCGGCGAATCACCTCCGGATGGTTGCTTATCTCCTGGGGGCGAAGAACGATTCGCCGGCGGTATTCCTCGAAGCTGTCGCGCAGTTGGCTGATGCTGTCGTGGCTCAGAGAGAAGGCCGTCGCCGATGCCACCTCCAGGGTGCCGGAACGGAGCATCTGGAGCATGCCGTCCTGGATCACCTCGGTGTATGCGGTCAGCTGCCGAAACGGGCCATCATCCAGTTCCAGCAGCACCGCATTGGCAATGTTGCCGACTCCCGATTGCAGCGGCAGCAGGCTCGCCGGCAGACGTCCCCGGCTGACCTCGTGGCTCAGGAACTCCACGACGTGACCCGCAATCTGTTTCGAGGTGAGATCCGGCGGATTGAACGGGGAGTTGCGATCGGGAGCGTTCGTTTCGACAATCGCGATGACCTTGTCGGGATCACAGCGAAGGTGCGGCGCCCCGATGCGGTCCGCCGGATGAAGGATCTCGATCGGCTTGCGGTGGGGTGGCAACGCGGTGCCGTAGTAGATGTCGTGCATCCCCTCCAGCGCGATCGGCTGCCACGAGTTCACCTCGAGAATCACGCGGTCCGCCAGATCAAGCCATGTCTTGTTGTTACCGACCGAAGCCGATGGGATCAGATCTCCATCTTCAGTGACACCAGCGACCTCCACCAGTGCGATGTCGAGATGCCCGAAGAACCCCTCCCACACCATCTGGGCGACATGCGAGAGATGCACATCGACGTAGTCCATCCGTCCGGCGTTGATCTTCGCGCGACTGACCGGGTCGGATTGGTAGGGCATGCGGAGGTTGATCCCGTCAGCCGCAGCCAGCAGGCCATCGAGCTCAGGCGCCGTCGATGCCCCCGTCCACACGTTCACCGTGAACATCTCGCCGCTCTCGCGCGCAGCGGTGATGCGCTGCGCCAGCGCCGCCGGAACAGCCTTCGGGTAACCAGCACCCGTAAACCCACTCATTCCGATTGTCGCGCCAGCCTCAATCAGCGCGGCAGCCTCCTCAGGCTGGCGCAGCTTGCGGGCCATCTCGGTGCTGCGGATGCGGTCAGTCACAGGCTCGGCGGCTGTTCATGACGCTCCACTGAGCGCGGAACGCCATGATCGATCCAAGCGACCCTGCTGACAAGATCGAGAACGCCGAAGCGAATGATCCGATCGAGGCGACCGACAGCGCCGACCCGATCGACCCGATCGAGAGCGCCGACCCAGTCGACCCGATCGAGAGCACCGACCCGCGTGAGCCGATCGAAAGGAACGAGTCCTCTGACCAGAGCGACAGGCTCGGATTTGCGCAACGGGATCGCACGAGCCAGATCCTAGTCTCACCACAGGAGGGAGTCGAGCGTCGCCTGAGACGGGTGTGGGAGACAGTACGCTTGGCCGCTTCTGGCTCGCACGAGAGCCACATCAACCACATGGAGCCACACATGCCGAGACGACTCGCCCTCACGACCGTCGCGCTGCTCGCACTGCTACTGCCCGCTGCGCCCTCTCAGGCTGAGCGCCGCGCCATGAAAGCATCCAAACCCTCGATCCGGATCAGCGGGATCTCGGTGGACACCTTCGACGCAACGCCTGGCACCAAGATCACATACACGCCGAACAACCCGCCGAATGCCTGCTACGACATCGGCGGCCCGGGTCAGGACCCATACCAGGTGGACGTGGTGTTCTTCATTCACGCGGTCGATGTGCCGAACAACGCGCCGACGACGTTGCATGTGGTCACGCCGTGGGATCAGCAGAGCCTGCCGGCTTCCGGGGACGAGCATCCCACCTTTGCGAGCACATGGTTCACAGACAGAGGCCATGGGCTCGCTGCGCTGTACGGCGGCTCAGACGCTGCGGACAACTTCTACAGGTACGACGACGAGGGCACCGCCGGAACCATCTTCAACGGCGCCTACTCGGTGATCACAACCGTCACAGTGCACCACAAGGTGCTGCGCGCGCACGGCACCCTTGAGATCAATTGCGACTCGTGACCACCTCGCCGTGTCCGCTCTTTCGCTCCCGGTGCTGTTCGCCGACGCGCCGAACCCGGCTGATTGCCCCCACCATCAGTGCAACTACCACCCCGTCACCGCCACCGGGCTTGCCGCAGCGCTGGTGGTGCTGATCATTGTTGGCGTTCTGCTGGTGATGTTGACCGTGGCACTGCTTCACCGCCACCGCCACCGCCGTCGCCGGCGCGCAGCACGGACGGAGTCGTAGCGAACGTGAACTATGCGGCTGCACTCGGTCTGACGCTGCTGATCGAGACGCCGACCTACGCCGTCGTCCTGCGCCGCGAACTGAGCATCGACACTCGGCGAGGCGCGGGCGCGGGCGCCGCCGTCAACCTGATCAGCCACCCGCTCGCGTTCCTGGTGCTGATGCCGGCCCTCGCGAAGCCTCTCGGCTTCGTTCCCGCCTTGGTCGTGATCGAAGCCGGTGTCTGGCTGTTTGAATCGGCCCTGCTGTGGTCGTGGCTGCGCCGCGACATCGATCTGGTCAGCCTGGCGGCACTACTCGCGAACACGTTCTCGCTCGTGGCCGGACTGCTGCTGTTTGTCTAGCCGCGAGAACGGCGGACTAATCGAGCCAGCCCGGCCGGACGGGTCCGGTCTCGTAGGCCAAGACGACGAGCCGCGCTCGAGTCTGGCTGCGATCGACGTCATGCTCTGACTCGCTCACACTCAAGCACCGCTGTTGAGCCGTCTGAGCACATCGGGTCAGACAACAGCGAAGGTGTAGTTGATTTGTGACCGGTTGGGGTCCGGTGTAAAACGATCGCATCGCCAAGACCCGCGAGCAGGAGCTCTACATACGGCTTGCTGAACAACCACCAGAGGAGGCGATATGCCCAAGCCAGATATGGCCGATCACCCCAGTGTCCAGGATCTCGTGATGAAGGCGCGCGACCACCTCGCGGCGGGCGACAACACGGAGGCGGCGCGACTTCTCACCGATGCGGCATACCATACGCACGATCCTGAGATCGAACAGGAGGTACGCGAGCTGGCTTCGCAGGGGCTCAAGAGTGCGGGTCGGTTCCGCAAGGGCCGCTGGGAGGAGATCATCCGAATCGCCGACCTGCGAGCTCAGCGGTCGTGAAGCTATAGGTCAACCAGGGGGCGCCAATTGCCTCGTTTGGCCGTGGCGTAGAAGAAGCGCCATCCGGCGGTGTGAACGTCTGCCTGCCACCCCAGGGCCGCGAGCTCGGTCACGAGATGCTGCGGCTCGTTCTGCTCGCCGAGCAGCTCGATCAGCTCGTCAGCGGCCACCGAAGCACCTTAGCCAGCTCTGAGAGAATCGTGGGGTGGATCGTTCCCGGTGGGATGTCGGTCTGGATGAGTCGTTGATCGGCGGTCGCGAGAAGCCGAGGATCGTCATCGCCGACTACGACCCGCGCTGGCCGGCCCAGTTCGATCGCGAGCGGAGCCGCGTTCGTGCTGCCCTCGGAGCCGCCGCGCTGCGCATCGACCACATCGGCTCAACTGCGGTTCCCAGATTGGCCGCGAAACCCATCATCGACGTGCTCGTCACGGTCGAGGTTCCAGACGATGACGCCGTGACGGTGCCGGCGATGCAATCGGCCGGCTACGAACTTCGCGTTCGAGAGCATGAACATCGAATGTTCCGCACGCCGGCGAGGGATGCCCACGTCCATGTCTGGAGCTCCGCGAGTCCCGAGGTCGAACGCTACCTTGCCTTTCGTGACCAGCTTCGGCGATCGGCCGGCGATCGTCTGGCTTATGAACGGCTCAAGCGAGAGCTGGCGACCCGTGAATGGGCCGACATGAACGAGTATGCGTTCGCGAAGGGTGTCCTGATTGAATCGATCCTCTCAAGAGCCGCATCCGGTTTCGTGTAGCCATGCTGCAGCTCGGATCGAGTTACGGATTCTGGTCCCGCTCTGCACCGGCACTCAGAGGCTGAGCCGCCTCGGGTGAAATTTCTCGGTGGTTGCCGGACTCCTACTCTTCCAGAGTGGGGTCGTCTCGGAGGTGTTCGTGTCGGCGTGGCGTCGTCTCGAGGAGGCCCCGGCGGATGAGCTGCCGTGGCTCCTGGGGATCGCTCGCGGGGTGATGGCCAACCGTCGCCGCGGGGAAGCGCGACGCGAGGCGCTGAACGATCGTTTGGCGGCGACCGCGATGGCGGAGGTTGAGCTTGGTCCCGACCAGTCGACCGGCGAGTCGGCGGTGGTCGGTGCGCTTTGCTCATTGAACAAGAGCGATCAGGAGGTGCTGCTACTGGTTGCCTGGGACGGCTTGGATCGCGCCCGGGCCGCGCAGGTGCTGGGGGTCAGCAGCGCTGTGTTCGCTTTGCGCTTGCATCGAGCGCGTCGTCGGCTGGCGAGGGCGCTGGCAGCTCAGGGATCGGTCGAACAACGAGCTGGCGAGCAGCCGGCCACGGAGGTGCTGTGATGAGCGACGACGTACTTGAGCGCCTTCGGCGTGCCAACCCTGTGCCAGTGGCGATGTCTGCACTTCCGATCGAACCACTGCTTCGACGTCTGGACGAGGAGGTGGTGGCGTTCCCACTGGCCGACGAGACGACCGCAACGCGTTCGAGGCTGCGAGTGACGCTCAGGGCAGCGTCGCTGGTTGCAGCGATCGTGGCCTCGATCGCGATCGCGGCCGTCGCGCTCACCGGTCTACGGCACGACGCTCGCCATCCCGCAATCATCGGCGCGGTCGTCAGCAGCATGCCGCAGCCTGGGAGCGACACGCGGTTGGCGGTCACCCGGCAGGTCTCGAGCTTGCTTGATGGGATCCCTCAGTCGGGCACTCGCCTGGGCAATCCAAAGGCTCCGGTGACGGTGGTCGTGTTCGCTGATCTCGAATGCCCGATCTGCCGAGACTTCGTTCTGCTGGGCGGCTTCTCACGGCTCGTCGCCAACAATGTCCGCGATGGCAGCGTCAAGGTCGAATTCCGGTCGTTCTGCACAGCGACCTGCAATGGGCCGGGACGCAGCGTATTCGACACCCAGCAGGTTGCCGCGCTGGCGGCGGGCAGACAGGACCTGCTTTGGGACTACGCCGAAATGTTCTACCGTGAGCAGGGCCGGGAGGACACCGGCTACGTCACGCAGCGATACCTCACCGGGCTCGCCAAGCAGGTACCGAAGCTCGCCCTGGCAACGTGGCAGCGCGCCCGCAGCGAGCCCAGCCTGCTTGAGCGCGTGGACGCCGACCAGGCAGCGGCGCGGACGATGAAGATCGAGGGAACGCCGACGCTGATCGTCAAGAGCCGCTCGCGGACCGAGCGGGTCCAAAGCGGCGTGCCGTCCTATCACCAGCTACAGCAGGCGATCACACAGGTTCAGAAAACCCGAAAGCGCAGCACGAGGACGTGATGTCCTGAAGCCGCGCAGCTACGGCGTGGTTTGCTGGCGCTCGTCCTGGTCGATCTGCTGCTGGATGAGCTTGAACTCGCTGCGGGCGCGAACGCCGTCGCCATTGACCTGCTGTGCCAACTGCGACCGAGCCTCACACGCCCGGATCAGCAACACCGCCGCGACGATCACGAGAAATAGGGCCGACAGCCGGCCAAGGTGAAGCGTCCGCATTGATGCGTCTATCGGCTCGAGGGATGGCCTCGGTTGAGCATTTCATGGTCTGCTTACGCTCGAAGGTGTGCGATCGATGGTGCGTTCAATGCGCGAGAACGATTTGGGGGGCATCGGCGATAAACAGGGTATGAAAGAGATGCCAAGCGACGCGGGGATCTTGATGCGGTCGGTGAACGATCCGTCGGCATTCGCAGCTCTGTATGAGCGTCACGGCCAGGCGGTCCGTCGGTACGTGGCACGGCGGGTCGGGTCGGAGGCCGGCGAGGATCTCGCCGCCGAAGTGTTCGTCCGAGCTTTCCGTGCTCGCGAGCGCTATCGCGCGGAGCGCGACAGCGCGCTGCCGTGGCTGTTGGGGGTGGCAAACCACGTGATCGCTGATCACCGCCGATCCGAGGTGCGCCGGCTGAATGCCCTGCAGCGGATGGCCGGGGTGGCGTCGCAGTTCGTTGAGCACGAGGACCCTGGTCTGGGCGCCAACCTCGTCCGTGAGCTGCGGCGTTTATCCGGCGATGATCGCGACGCCCTGCTGCTGGTCGTATGGGGCGAACTTACGTATGAGGAGGTGGCTACTGCACTCGACGTCCCGATCGGGACCGTGAGATCGCGTGTCGCCCGGGCCCGTCGGAAGCTCGCTGCCGCCAGCGAGCTACGTGGACATCGATGTGAGGTTGTCGAGCACGACCCAAGAGCCGCCAATGTCTAGGAGGATGAGAGCAATGGACCTTCTTTATGCAATGCGCGATCTCGGTGTCGTCGCGCCCGCCGTCGGTGACGCCGGCGACCAACGCGCCCGCGCCGCACTCGCATACGAAATCGAACACGCGGCGGATCCGAACACGTCGTCGCTCTGGGTCCGGGTGCTGAGGCGCCGTGGGCCAGTCTTCCGGGTTCCTCGCGGGCGCCGGCGGGTGGCCGCACTCGCCACTGCCGGCGTTCTGGTCGCCTGCAGCGGCGTAGCCGTCGCCACGGTGGTCGACCCGTGGTCGCAGGTATCCGTTCTTTCGCCCGCCAACCTGTTCGCCGATAACCCGTCAAACCCGAACTCGGACAACCCCCCGAACACCAACATTCCCGTGATCGCTGCAAGCGTCAAGGAACTCGGCACGATCAACGTGTCCGGCGTCGGGACATTTCAGTACTGGGGTGGACAGACGACCGACTCACAGCGGTGGGCGCGGAACCCCGAAGGACGGTGGTGCCTGGCATTCAGGGCGCCAGACGGAACCTGGGTCAACACGGTCGGAAGCGCGGAGAATGGGCAGTGGGACAGCCTTCCCGTTAAGCCGAATTACGCCTCGGGCGGCGACGTTCCAGGCTGCGGGGTTTTGCCCCCCAACGACCCTGGGGGCTTCGACTTCCAGGGTGGCGGATTCCATTACAGCACGGACACGATCAGCCCACTGCCCGATGCCCAGAGCACAACCTCGTGGGTCTACTACGGCATCGTTGACGATCCGGGATCGGCGACAACGGTGGTCGATGCCACCAGCGGAACCAGCACCCCGATTCTCACCGGGGGCGTCTTCGCCCTCGTACTGCCCAGCGATCATCCCGAGCCCGTGCGGCTCGAAGCAGTGGACGGCTCAGGCAACGTGATCAGCCGGGCCTACCCGACGGGTGGGAACTATCCGCTTGCGGCGGCTCAGTACGCCTACCGTGAGCAGCGGCTACTGACCGCAGCACAGACCGCCCGTTCGACGGTGGCGCGAGATGAAGAGCTGGCCGCCTATCGTCAGGAGCGACTCAACGCGGCTCGGGCCGCGGCCTTCTGGTCGGCCCGCGAGCACGGTCTCATCAGAGCCTGGCGAGGCCCGAGCGGATGAACAGGCATTTACCCTGTATGGCAGGCCTGTTTGTAAAGCCAAAGTTGTGCCTAGTTAGCGGAACTTCAGACGAAGCGCTTCGAACGAGTGAGTTCGGTTTGCGCATCATCCTCCCGCGATGACCAGGACCAGCTCACACCTGAGTCCCCCTCCACGATCGTTGCGGCTGTCTCGGACGGCTGCCTTCTTGGATCCGTCACTTGCTCGACGTGACCGATGTAGAGTGCCCGATGTAGAGTCTCGCGGGAGGTCGTTTGGTGTTGGTCGGCACCTGAGGGAGGACTCGGATGGGATTGAAGCCAGGGCCTGACGGCCCGCGTCGAAGCGAGCGGCGGTCGCGTCGCCGTCCGGGTTATGCCGACATCACCGCGACCCTGGCGCTTGTGCTGGCAATGAGCGGTGGCGCGTTGGCCGCCGATCACTACCTGATCACTTCAACGAGGCAGATCAAGCCGAGTGTCCTTCGCCAACTCAAAGGCACCCGCGGTCCGCGCGGCGTGAGTGGACCACGAGGTCCCCAGGGGCTGCGCGGCGTGCAGGGGAACGCGGGCTCGACCGGGCCTCAGGGGGTCGGAATCAACGGCGTGTTCGGAAACGGCGTCGACGGTGATCAGACGATCACGGCGCAGACGACGCTCACGCGCGATACCTACTACTCCAACCTCACCGTCGCACCAGGCGTCACGTTGAATCCCGGCGGGTTCCGGATCTTCGTATCAGGCACTTTGACCCTGCAGAACGGATCGCGGATCAGCCGAGACGGGATGGATGCGACCGCTGCCGGGCCTGCCGCCGGGCTGACCAGCGGTTCGGTGGGTGGCTCAGGGGCCGGTGCCAACCACGGCCTCTGCGCGGGCGAGGACGCCCCCAATTCGCTCGGCGGGACGGGCGGCACCGGAACCGGGTGTCCGGGCGGCTCGGTATCGGCTCCTGCGTCCACGGTCGGCGGCACTCAGGCTTTCGACGGAGCATCCCAAGCGCTTTCCGGCCGCACGCTGGACGGCCTCGTGGTGACCGGCGGGGCCGGCGGAGGTGGCGGGAGCACCGCGTCAGACAACGGCGGTGCGGGTGGTGGTGTGGTCATCATCGCCGCGGGCACGGTGGACGTGAGCGGCACCGCAGTGATCAGCGCTAATGGTGGGGCCAACTCGGGTGATGGTGGAGGCGGCGGCGGTGGCGTCGTGGTCGTGGTCTCCAACTCGCCCCAACCTGCTGGCTTGACCCTCTCGGCCTCCGGTGGGGGCAACCCACCTCATGCCGGGCAGAGCGGTTTAGCGAACTGGCTGAACTGACACACACACTGTCGCGCCACTACTGCCGCTTGATCCGACACCTCGATATCAGTGGACCAAAGGTCGTAGCGGTGTTCCGCTCGCCTCCGGAGAGCGGTCTTACGCCGTGTCGTCGCTGAGGCGCGCGCGAACGCGGAGAATTACTTTCACGGAGTCGCGTCTCGCTCGCGACTTGGTGGTGTGGACGGTGTCGGCAATCTCGTTGAACGTGCGGTAATGGCACCTCTCGACGATCGCGAGTTGTTCCGGCTCTGACAGCAGGGAGACCGTATCGGCGATTCTGTCGGACGAGTCTCGGGCAGCGTGTCCGGTCGCGCGATCTCGCTCTCAGAGGGAAACGCCGCGCCGATCCCAGCGGATGCCCTCCATTCTGAGATCTCAACGAGAACCTCGTGGAGAGCTGACACCTAGGTGCCCAACTGGTCTGCGATCTCCGGATCGCTCGGAGTGCGCCGCAGACCGGTCTCAAGCGTCGAGATGGCCTGCTCGATATCGCGCTCGTGATCCCGGACGGCCGGCGTGCACCCCAATCCATCTTGCAGTGCAGGCGCGATGCCAGATGAGGCAGCCAGCAAGCCACATGTCCGCCACCCCTCATGTCAAGGCCGGTTGAAAACTAGGCCGGTTCTGCCGGTTGAAAACTAGGCCACTTGAGGGTTTGAGATTTGGTTGCGGTGTCGGGGTGAGGCAAAGCGCCCGTCGTCGTGAGGGCCGAGCCGTAGGCGAGGCGTGAGCGGCGATGAGCGCTTTTAATCGCCTGTCGTCGGGGGGCTGGGCGAGATCGGCGTGTTGTAAGCCGTTCTGCGGCCCTCGGAGAGAGCGGCGAGAGGTGCGGCTCACCCGATTTCGGCGGGTTTGGTGCCGATCCGGGTGTCGAGGTCCTTGCCGCGGAGCCGGTAGCTGTCGCCTTTGAGGCTGAGGATCTCGGCGTGGTGGATGAGCCGGTCGATCATCGCGGTGGCGACCACGTCGTCGCCGAAGATCTCGCCCCAGGCGCTGAAGGGCTTGTTGGTGGTGACGATCATCGAGGCGCGCTCGTAGCGGGAGCTGACGAGCGCGAACATGAGGTTTGCGGCTTCGGGGTCGAACGGGATGTAGCCGACCTCGTCGACGACGAGCAGCGGGATCAACGCGAGGCGCTTGCAGTTCGGCTTCGAGCTGGCCCTGGCGTTTGGCTTCGCCGAGCCGGGCGACCCATTCGGTCGCGGTTGCGAACTGGACGCGCTGGCCCGCCAGGCAGGCCCTGACGCCGAGCGCGGTGGCGAGGTGTGTCTTGCCGGTGCCCGGCGGGCCGAGCAGGATCACGTTCTCGCGGCCGTGCAGGAAGTCGAGCTGGCCGAGGTGCTCGATCACCTGTCTTCTTCACCGCTGCGCTGGAAGGTGAAGTCGAACTCCTCCAGCGTCTTTCGCGGCCGGGAATCGGGCGGTCTTGATCCGGTTCTCCCCGCCGTGGCTGTCGCGCGCGGAGACCTCGGTTCCGAGCAGCGTCCTCGCAGCGAACTTCTCATAGCTCCAGGACTCCTCCCGGCCCGCTCGGCCAGGCCGGGAAGCGCCCGCGCTGCCGCGGGCGCCTTCAACGCCCGGAACAGGTGCGCGAGCTCCGCCGTGCGCCGCTCATGCCGGATCAGCTGCGTCATAGACGCGACAACGGCCGGATGCTCGACGTCGATCTCGTGGCGTTGGCGGCGGCGCTCGCGCTGTCGCTCGAGCTGGCTCTGGTGCTCCGGGTCGACGATCGTCTGGCAGCCCGGCGAAGATCCGCTGGTGCCTGGCGGCCAGCTCGCCCGTGTCGAGCACGATCGCGGTGATCTCGCGTCTGTGAGACGCGGACCTCGACACGGCGGCCGGCGAACGCCGGGTCGAGCGAGTAGTCGTTGCGATCGACCCGGATCAACGGCTGCTGCGGCACCCTCGATCACCGTCCGCCGGTCGGTGTCGGTGCATCACCCGCCCGCAGCGGCCGCATCGCTCGCGCTCCTTCGCCAGACGCTCGGCCGGGACGCCCGGATCGTGCGGTGCGAGCGGCCGTTGACCTTCTCAGTCCAGCGGTCGAGCTGGTCCTGGAAGTCCAGGTCGTTCGCGAAGACGCGGCGCGGCTCGAAGTTCGATCGCATGAAGCCGGTGCTGAGCGCTCCAACTGCCCCTTCGCCTGCGCATCGCCTGCGTCGAGGATGATCCAGCCGACCTCGCAGCTGCCCGCAGAAAGACAGCGAACGCCTCGGTCGGTTTGCCACCGGCCAGCGATCGCGGACTCGCGGTCCCACACCAGCTTCTCCGCCCGCACCCCCATCCGCGCCAGGTTGCGCGCCAGGCCCAGCGAGGATGTCCGGCGCCTCCTTGCTGAACATCAGCGTGCCCGCGAACGCGCGCGACCAGCACTACTGCGCTGGTCACCACCCAGCCGCGACGTCCTGGCCTTAACCAACCGGACCTGCTCGCTCGGCTCCCACAGATCGCACTGGATCAGCTCCGCCGGGCCGATAGATCGTCCGCTGGAACGTGCGCTTCACCAGAACCGCGGCCTCACCTCTCTCACGTACTCGTCAAAGATCGTCTTGCCACCCGCATAGCCTATCTCCTCGCCAGCTCCCGCAACCGCTGCGACGTGGATCCGTCAGATCCTCCCGCAGCTGCTCGCAGATCCACTCCTTGAACGGGTCCAGGATCTACCCCGTCGGCGCTCTCAAAGCCTCGATCCACGTCCGCCGTCTCGACATAGACCTCAACATCGGTCGAAAAAGAGCTCGATCTCAGGACGCGCGCGCAAATGAATCCGTAGACCCTCCCGCTCGGCGTAACCGTAGCCCCCGTCGTAACGTCGAACATCGAACCCCGAGTCGCTCGTCCAAACGCCATCGCCACGGTAAGGTCGCGGACTGCGAACACAGGCGCGGGGCGTCCAATCCCCGCCATCGCCCGCGGTGGCTTGCGGCTAGAAATCACCACCGCTGACGGCGAGCAGTAGTCCGAGGATCCGCTGTTGTTGTGCGCGCGCGTCCACTGACCCGCTCCCCCCGCGGCCCGTTGTCCAGCGCGCGAGTTGCAGAGCCGTGGACCCGCTCCGATTGGTGATGCGGGGATCCGCACCCAGGTCGAGCAGTGCCCGGACGGCTGTTGCGCATCGGTTGCGCACGGCACGGTGCAGAGGCGTCGTCCCGTTCTTGTCGACGGCATTGGGGTCAGCGCCAAGCTCGACCAAGCACCGCACCATTTCCTGTTGGGAAACCGGATTCCACAGTGCCGAGCCAGGGCTTCCGTCGACCGCGTAATGGAGCGGCTCGGCGCCGCGGCGATTAGCGGCCGCGACGTTCGCGCCAGCGCTCACCAACTCGCGCGCGAGGTCAGCTTCGTAGGCTGCCGCGGCGACGTGAAGCGCGGTGTCCCCCGCATACACGTGGTGGTCGAGCTCGTCGAGGAAATACTCCTCGACGCCGTGCCTAGTCGCGCCGACCGCGAGGCGTGACAGCGCGAGCTCCGGCGCGGCTGCCAGCAACCTCGACACGCGCGCCTCATCTCTCTGCGCGATCGCCCGCGCGAACGTCATCAACACCGCATCGTCGCCCACCGCCCCAACGCTACCGAGACGCGCCAAGCGCAGATGCTCGCGAGAGGCTTGGCGGCATCCAGCTCGTGGGTACACGTCCTCCGCGGAAGCGGTTCGGCCTCGGCCAGGTCACGCAGGACGAGCCCTCGCTGTTCCCGGCTCTTGCCGTAGCCATTGGTCGTCCGGTTCTCGATGCGGCTAAGCAGGACCCCGGCGGGAGCAGCCAGTAGCACGACCGCGTCGAAGCGATCATAGAACCGGCCTTGGTTTGAAACCGTCCCGGAGACGAATAGGGACGGTCTGTTATGGAAGGTCTCGGCCGAAGGCGTCACGGCGGCGACGTCGCGGTCCTTTTCGGCGGGCCTTCCCCGTAGGTTCGCTGTCGGACTCCCCCGTAGGCTCGCCCATCGGCCGGACCCGCTCGGGAAGCACGTCCGCACTCCGGGGGGCGACTTTGAGTATCAGACGTACAGCCGACAGGGCTGTGACCGGTGCGGTCGCCCGATACGCGACTGCGGGTAGCTCCTCATGCGATCCGCTGTTCTGCGACTGCGCCCCCGATGCGAACGGAACTATCATCGTCGGCTCCTCCTGTTTCTTGCGCCCAATGATCCCACGGTTCTTTTCTATGCCGTCCGATCCGCCGTAGAGGGAACCGCGTCACCGCGCCTGAGCAAGATGACACTGCTCACGAGGACGAAGATCAGGAAGAGCACGAACCCGATGAGGTCGAGAATCAGCCCGAACGAGGCGATAACGCCGCCGAGGCCGAAGCCTTGAAGGAACAGCATGATCCCGGCGACGATCGAAACCCACCCGAGCCAACGCGGCAGGACGCCGCTCCTGATCACGAGCAAGCCTGCGGCGACAGCAGAGAGACTGCCGAAGACGTCCCCGACGCTTTCCAGCGCAAACGTCATCAGATACAGCGTGTAGGGGATGCCGGGATCGTGTTGAGACCCAAATGAGGCGAGCTTTGCGCCGACCAAGCCCGTGATGCCGATGTCGCTGACGGCGTGCAGGGCAATGAACAGCACGCCGCCAACCAGCACCAAAGAGCCGAGAATCCGGGCTCGGCCGGTGTCCCCACGCAGCAGGTTGTGCAGGCTGCACAGGTAGATCAGAAACGCGGTGGCGTAAACGACGGAGAGGTATGTGATCACCAACAGCCGGTCGCGGTGCTCGTGGAGCCCATACGCGATCTTCGCTGCCGAATCGTTCTGGGTCAGTCCGACTCCGAGCGCGACCACGATCTCCGCCAGCAGCGCGATGACGTAAACGATGCCTGCGCCCCAGACATACCGATCCCACGCTCTCGAGGCCCGCATCACCACCACCACCACCATACGCCTGTTCTGAGCGTCGCCCGACGTTCTTCTGCGCATCCGAGGCTTGCATTCCGGCGAGCAGCTCCGGCTCTCGGTCCAACCGATCAGCGCCGGGCTGCTTGCGGGCGAGAGATGAGGAGCCACGGAATGCTCACGGTCGAGAACAAGCAGATTGACGTTGGACTCGACAATTGGCAGCGTTGGACGTCAAGATGCGCCGTGGCTATGGGTCGTAGTTGTCGGGCGGTTTGCGCGATCTTGGCCGTCGCGCTGGTCGCTACATCTTGTGGTGGTTCGGCCGCGACACGGGCGGTTGGACCGCACTCCGCCGATGCCGTTCCGATGGTGCAGACCCCGGCGATCGCCCTGAGGCTGTGCCGCGAGATGCGCATCATGCGCCCCGTTTGCCCGTCACGTGTACCGGCGGTAACCGGGCAACGTCATCTCAGCTCCATCGGAGCGGTGTGCAGCGCCAACTACACCGGAACCGTCGTACCTCTTGACAGCCCTCGCTGCCGGGATGGGGAGTGGTTCTACATTGGTTTCGGCGGTCGACCACCGGGGGTTCCCAGCGGGAGGAGTGTGATTTGGAGCAACCCGCCTGGGCCGCCGTGGTTCGTACACGTCGACATCATCGCTTCGCGCGACAGTCAGCCATGCGCGTGGCCGCACGAGCGCGTGGTTCGCGCGCTCGCCGACCGACTGATCGCCGAACCTCGTCGTCCTGCAATTGGACTCGATGATGTCACCTGGTCTGCTCACCACGGCCGATTGATCCTTGCCCCGCCCTACCCGACTGGCGGAGAGATCGGCGGCCACCTTGCGTTCTGCTACGACGCGGCGGGAGTCAACTATGCCGTGACCCTGCACGCTTGGACATCGGTCTTTCAATTCACGATCGATGGCCACCACAGAGCGGCGGTCTTGCACGCAACGCCATCTGCTCCCACTGTCATCGCGACGCTCCGAACCATCGTGTCCTCCGCAAAGTGAGCCAGTCAGGCTCCCCCTAACCGCTCTGATCCGACAGCCCCGGAACCCACGGAACGAGGGCTTCAGATTGCCGCAAAGGGCCTTTAGGAGCGCTGTCCCTCGTCTCAATCCGGCAGCGGGTGGATGTGCTTGACCGGTGATTTCAGAACGCCGTCCAGGGTCAGCTGTTCGCTGATTTGCGCGGCGACAGTCGCCTGTCACTTGGTCGGTGATCTTGGCACTGGCCCGGGCACGGGCTCTCGTGCCCGCCTGCGCCCGCGGGCTGGGAGCCGTTTCGAGAGGCGGCGATCGTCGCGCAGCCGCACCCGTGCCGGGTTCGCATCGCCGAGTGGAAGGTCACGCGGTGGGGGGTTGGGCGGGGTCGGCGGCGGCCGTGGGGGCCCATCTCCGCCCTCGTTCGGGTCCGAATCGGAGCGTCCCGGCGACGAGACAAAGAGACCGATTAGCGCCGCTCCCAGCAGAGCAACGGCGACAACGAACCAGCCGAGGAAGCCCGCCTCGCTGCCGTTCCGAGGCCCAACGCGCAGGGCCTCGGAAGACAACACCGCGAACACGTCAAGCCCGCCGAGGTTAAACGCCGCCAGCATCCAGCAAGCGTAACGCCCCACGCCGATCGCACAACCGGTTTTCGAACCACGGACACCAATCGATAAGCGGAAGGCGAGCCCTTCCGCGGGGGCGGCGGCGATGAATGGGTTGAGCGGCACCGTGGACGGGGGTGTTGAACTCAGGCTTGCGTCGGTGCTGACCAGCCGAGTTGACGTTGCGGCTCGCCGTAGATTGCCGCCAAGAGCTTCGTGCGCGGGTCGCACCCGGCGTCTACGAGGGCCTCCGTCCAGCCGCGAATCTCCGGGAATGTCGCCCGAGCCAGGCGGAGCAGAACGCGCGCGTGTGCGGGGTCCCATGGCGCGTTAGCGAAGACTGGGTTACCGTCGTCTCGCCGCTCCAGATCGAACGGGACAGTGGTTCGCGCGAACTCGATGTGCTGTCGCTGGCCGAGGAAGAACGGGCGAAGAAATTCGAGCCCCGAGAGAATCGCGTCCCGCACCGGCGGGTGAACCAAATCAGGGGTGTAGAGCGTCAGTCCGACGAGCGGCTCGACAGCGGCCATGTGGTAGTGGAGCGCGTCCCTCTGTAAGAAGTCGAAGGTCCGGCCATCGCGCTTCCCTGACGGGTCAGTCAGGTAGTTGCGGGCGACGAACCCGCGGAGCAACTCGGGGGTCTGTGCCCTGGCTGCCTGATCGCCTGCCACGGTGGAGGCCACCGCGCGGATCAGTAGCCGACGAGCCGTCCAGTTGTTGGCCCGGGCCTTGTTGGCGTTTGATTTGGGCGCGAAGAAGCGGTCGCCCGCGATCGAGAAAGCGTGCGTCCAGTCAAGGACAGCCGCTTCGTCCTCAGCTGGCATCGATCCTCTGACGAGGTCGACCGCTTGGAGTAGCGGCACAAAGAAGAACTCGTCGATCGGGTTTCCCGTCGGTCGGTAGGTCTGCGCCCATGCGGTCAGAGCGGACGCCGCGGTAGCGCGGCTTTGTGAGCGGAGCGGTTCGCCAGCTGAGCGCGAAGCGACGGCGAGCGCAAAGATGGCTGGAAAGTCGCGCTTTGCAGCGTCGGACCGCACATGGCCCGGATGGTGGTTCAGAGTGCCCGCCAACTCGAATCGTTCGATCGGCCGCACTCTGAGCTCAAGCGACTCCGCGGCGATCTGCCACGTTCGTGCCAAATCTTTCGGGACGTGAACAGCTGTCTGTTCAAATCCAGCCAGCAGCCCCCAATCCAGCCGAGCATCCCAATCCTCCACGCTTGCCACCCACATCACTGCTTCACTCTAGGTGCTGTTGTCGAGGCACCGGGCCGCGACACCGGCCCGAAATACATCTTTCGTCCCTGCGACGATCCACGGTCTCGCTACCGCTGCCCGATCAGAGCACCACTCTTGCCGTCGAGCACGCTGGGGACCTAACGGGGGGGCCGGAGCATGCTGGTTATGGGCGGGCAGGCGCCGGCCTGGGCGACGTTCGTGACCTCGAAGCCATGGCGCTTATAGAAAGGGATCGTTCGAGGATTTGGCGTCTCCAGGAATGCGGGCAGCTGATCCGCGTCGATGATCGCGAGACACTGCGCGAGCAACTCGCTACCAAGACCAGACCCGCGTCGCGCAGGGTCAACGCCGAGCCACGGTAGGTACCAGTGCGCATAGCTCGGATGCGCCTGGTCCATCTGCTCCAGCACAGCGAACGCATCCTCGTGCTTGTCGGGACAAACGTGCTCGGTCAGCACCGCGATGATCGCTTCAGCGTCCGGCTCGGCACCCGGTGGAATCCACATCGCCGCGGCAACGAACCCGCCAAGCGTCCACACGGTCTGCCGACTGAACGCTTCACCGCCGAACGCCGCAACGAAACTCGGGAAGTGCGTTAGATACCCGGCCGGCTCAGGGAAGAGCCAACGCTCCACGGGATCTTCGACGAACGCCGCGACGAGGGTCGCGATAACCCGGGCCTGATCGTTTTCGCGAGCGGGCACAAACGCGAACTCGCTCATCACACCGATCCTACGCCCGAGGCTCGCAAGCGTGTCGGCAAATGATCAAACCACCGAATTGCTCACAGCCGGACTTCGCCGAGAATCTGCGCGTGCGGCGATCGAACCGCGCCGTCCAGATCGGGGTCACGAGCGGGGTTTGATCCAGAGTGAGGCTTGGATCGGGTGCACGGTGCGGTCGACGGTGTCCAGCAGGTCGGCACGAATCGCTTAGATCTCGACAGCATCGCGCAGCCTTGCGCTGAACTCGGCAACGATTGCATCAGCGTCGTAGCGCGAGCGGTTGAAGCGACGGTCCACCATCCGTTGCACGCGCCTTCGTAGTGGGTCGAATAACGCGGCGGCCGCGAGCGTGGACGCAGCCACGCCGACGGGTGAGGAGAACGGCAAGACCCTGGTCGTCAACGCGACCAGACCGACGAATGTCCCTGCCAGTAGGCGGTAAGGATCGCGTAGGAGAGCGTGCGGCTGATCAGCCGGTCGAGCTAGTACAGGCGGTACTTGAGGATCCCAACGGCCATGCAGAGCGGCAACGCGATCACGCCGAGCCAGGCGGCCCCTGCAACGTTTCTCACCTCCGTCGAGGTGCTAGAGCTTCCCACACCGCTCACGATCACGCCCACGACGCAGACTGCCGCACCGCTCATCATCCACTTCATTTGCGCTCGCCGCTCGCGGGTCGCAGCTCGGAATCCGATGATATGCCCGATCACCATGGCCAACATGAGAGCCAGGTAGACGACGAACAGGAGGGACGCGAGGGCCATGAGCGCACCGTGTGCTTCCAGCCCACCCGACGCCTGCAGAACGCCAGCTCGCCGGACGCCGTCGCCGGCGTGCAACAGATCATGAAAGCGATCCACGCGGGCGGGGTCCCGCAGGAGACGCTCGAGCTGGTCCACATGCGCGCCAGCCAGATCAACGGCTGCAACGCCTGCATCGCGTCCGGCATCACCAACGCCGAGCGGATCGGCCTCAGCAGCGAGCGGCTGCTGACGCTGCCGGCCTGGCGCGAGTCTGCGCTATATGACGACGCCGAACGGGCGGCACTCGGACTGGCCGAGGCGATGACCCGCCTGGCGGACCACCCAGAAGTCATGACCGAAGAGATCTGGGCCGACGCATCCGAGCAGTTCGACGAGCGCGCCCTCTCAGCACTCGTCTCGATGATCGCGCTGACCAACTTCTTCAACCGCGTCAACACCACCCTGAAGGTCCAGCCCGGCTCCTGGGACTAGCCCAGACTCCCAAAATCTCACCTCCAGCGAGCCCGACGACGCCAAGAAGCGCCTCGCAACAGACGATCCCGCCGCCGCGACACAGCAGCACCGGCCGTCCGGTATCACGACCAAGAGCAAATGCTCACATCGTTCTCCCGGGGGCCGCGGGATCGGCCCGGAGGGGCACACCCGCCCGAGAACGAACGCAGCGCTCGCCTCATGGATTGGTTGTCGTCTCGAAGCTCGCCAGAACTCGTGACCGCTGCCGCCGAAGCGTTCCCATGTATGCGCGGCGCACTGCACGGCGTGTCCAGGAACACGCTTTCGGCGGCTTGGTCCCGTCTGCCGGCTCCGGCGGAGGAGGTGCCAGGGACGTTAGGCTTTGGTGTCACCGATGATCGTGCGAACGAGCGGAATCCGCCAACCAAGCGTCTGGGCGAGTGTTGTCAGCGACGAGGTGCTGGTGTTGCGCGAGTGGCTGCTTGGGCTCGGGTTCACAGAGGATCTGATGATCCCCGGAGAGCGTGACGGGCGCGTCCATCACTGCCAGCTGGATTGGCCCGAGGGCGGCCGTGTGTTGCTGTCCAGCACCGGCGAGCGCAGCACGCCCTGTCGACCGGGTACCAGTTCGCTGCATGTCGTCAGCTCTGATCCTGATGTTGTGATGGAGCGAGCGCTCAAGCTCGGAGCGGCCATCGTGCACCCGCTCGTGGACCAGTCCGACTATCCATCGCGCGATTTCACCGTGGCAGACCCGGACGGAAACCACTGGACCTTCGCGACATTCTCCGGATAGCGAAACCCGCGCGGTGCGCGATCGTGGCCAGCGGCGTCTGCATAGACAATGCTGCCCTTACGAACGCGACGATGAGCGTCTCCCTTTCGGCGAGCGGCAGGCGCGCCGGGCGAGCCGTTCGTCGCCTTTGCGATGTCGCGGCGTGAGGCGGCAGGACGACAAAAGCGATCGCGGGGCGCCGGCAGCCAACCACTCGGCGTGGGCGACGGGAGAAGTCGGCCGTCGGCGCCGGCGGCTCTCGCCTTCACGCGTCAGCGGAAGCGACATCCTGCGCCGGCGAAGCACAGTGCCAGGGGCCAGTGCGGCGCCCGGCACTCACTCCGGGGAACCCGATTATCGGCGAGCGGCGCTTCCGTGTTCGGGCGCAAACCAGCAATCCGGTCAAACGGCGTTGGCGTCATGCCCGAACTGGAACATCGACGTCGACAACCTACGAGCCCTCGGGCGAGCGCTTGCTCGCCGGGCGTCCTGTCGGCCTCGAAAGAGCACCAGGCGGTAGCTGCATGTTGCGATCTCGTAAATCGGGCGCCGCCTACTCCTGTTCGACGAAACGGAAGCGTGGTGCTTGGCGGGGCAGCGCGAACCCTCACCCCTTGCCGTTGTCTATCCGCCGGGCAGGGCCTTGTCCAGGCCCGTTTTCTGGGTCGTTGCGAAGGCCACCGGGTCGTACTGCGAGAAGCAGTCGCTCGTGCCGTAGTTCCCGTCGGGTAGGCGGTTGGAGAAGTCGAGGATGATGCAGAGCCGCGGCTGGATGCCGACCTCGTCGAAGAAGCCATATCCGCAGGCGGCGTTACCCAACAACATGCGATGCAGCGCGCCGCCTGGGTTGCAGCTGGAGATCTCATCAATCGTCGTCTTGACGTGCTCGGGCTGGACGGCGAACGCCGGGTGGCTGTCGTATTGCTTGATCAACGCCTTGCCGAGGTCCCACATCATCCCGCCGGCCCCACCGATGCCGTCGGCGTTACCGAGGCCGTGGATGAACGCTTGGCGGAGGTAGTCGTTCGGCGCCTCAGGGATCTGCTTCTCGAATGGCTCGTCGTAGAGCCCGATGCCCTTGATGTCCATCGCTTCGAGCATCGCGTCGGTGAGCAGCTCCTCCTCCTTGCTCGCCGAGTGTGCTTCCGCCAGGATCTGCACGACCTCGACGGCCCCGATCACCGTGTAGCCGATCGGCCCAAGCACCGCGTGCACGAGCTTCCCGGCTGCCTTGTCCTGCGCGGCGAGCCAGTGGATCGCGCCATGAAACGCTTGCTCACTGGCCGCTTCATGGCTCTTCTTGTAGAGCTTGCCCTCGCCGACGGCGGTCATCAGGCTCTTGATCTCGGCGACCGAGAGCGTCCCACCGTTGTGCTTGTAGATCGGGTAGGGCATGATCGTCACGCCGGTCGTCGCTGACCCCTCCGCTTCACCGACGTTGCAGGTAGACGAGCATCTTGTGGCGGTGATCGAGATGCTGCTCGTCGAGATCGCTGTCTCGCCCGGCGCCCAGTACACGAGGTGGAGCTCGCCGTCGGGGTCGGTGAGCAGACCGGTCACGCTCGTTCCGCAGGTGGCCGGCGCGCCGGGGCCGTCGGACTGGATACAGATCAGCTGCGCGCCGTCCAGCCCCTTTCCGTGGGACACCGACTTTGCTGCGCCGAGCGTGCCGACGGTCGCGGTCACGATCGCGTTCTGGACCGGTTTGCCGGTCTTCGGGTCGATCACGGTGACGAGCACGTTCGCGCAACCGGAAAGGCATTTCTGCCCGGCCTCATCCGGCCCGGCGAGGGGGGACTCGATCGGCGAGACTGTCGGGATGCTGAAGTTGACCGGCCCGTCCCTCGGGTCGAGGTCATCGAACGATAGACCGGAGCGCGTTCCGACGCCGGCCAGCGGGCCGACGATCTTCATGAACACCTTCAATGGACAGGCTTGCACTGCGGCGTGCGGGAAGAACGCCAGGCTCGACACGTCGCTCGCGGACCCGTACGCACACCCCGGAGTGCCGACGAACGCGTTACCGTCGTCGTCGACCGCAACGCACTCGCTGACCGACGGGCAGGCGACCGACTCAAGAATCACCGCCCCGGCGATCAGGACGGCACCCGCCCCGCGAGCCGCTAGCGGGTTAAAGGTGAACTCATCACCAGTCCCGATGCTGGTTTGTCCGACAGCTGTGCACTGGGTAGTTGACGGGCACGCGACCCCCTGGAAAATGTCTGTGCCCGGGGCGATCGAGAGCGCCGTCGCGGCCGCCGGATCGGCCGGGTTGAACGTGACCACATCGCCGTTTTCTCCGACGGCCGTGCACTGCGCGTTCGATGGACACGAAACGGACGACAGTGTCGGCTGGGCGGGATCGACCAGGACGGGCGTCGGGTTGGTCGTTGCGGCCGGGTTGAACGTGACTTCGAGCCCGCCGTCGCCGACGGCGACGCACTCGCCAGCCGACAGGCACACAATCGAGTCCATGTCGCCGGTGCCGAGGACGTGGATTGGTGCCAAGGTGCCAGGGAAGTTGGGATTGGGCGGGATCGGGTTGAACTCGGTCGCACTCCCAAGGCCGTTGTCGACGGCCTCGCACTGCGTGGCCGACACGCACGAAACAGCGCTACCGGCGTCCACGTAGTCTCCCCCCGCTCCGCCGACCGCAACCGGCGCGTTGGGGTTGAACGTGATCTCAGCAAGCCCCTGATTGACGGTTGTGCAACTCGCCGTCGACACACACGAGATCCCGTCCTGGTTCAGGTTGCCGTCGGTCTCGTCGGTGAACGGGGTCGGCGTGCCGGGCATTGTCGGGTTGAACGTGACCTCGAGGCCCTTCTCGCCGACCAGCGTGCACTGCGTGCTCGACGGGCACGCAAGCGCACCGCCCTCAGACGTGTTCAGCGCGATCGGCGCCGACCACGAGAACGGATCGGCGCCCGCGACGCCCGCGCACATGCACAACGCCACCAGAACGATCATGGTGGCCACCGGCAAACGGACGCACGCACGTACGCTGATCGCGGCGCGTGAGCGGCCAGCAGACGGAGCCCGCCCTCTCGACCTCAACCGCCTACCGAGCGACCAAGCGATCGCGACGTCGCTCGACTCAAGACTCGTCCGCATCGCCGGCAGCGACGCAATCGTCTGTGGCCGGCGCATAACGTTCAGATCAGTGCCGACAAAGACATTCTTGCGGGTCGCGCATGAGCGAAACCCTAGCGCCTCGCCGCTCACGTTGAGCACGAGAAGCACCCTCCTCATGCGCCCGCTTGGCTGCTCCTCCGGGGCCAGGACCGACCGCCGGCCGTGTCCGAGCGGTAGGCGCCTCGTTTGGGCGCGGAAAGAAGCCGACGCGATCCACACGAGACAGCCGCTCAGATCGAGCAACGGAAGTAGCCGAGCACGGCCGCTCCGCCGCCGGACAATTCGGCCACATGAGTCGCGGCCGCAAGGGCAAATGCTCGTCGCCAGGAGCGGCCAACGACGCCCGCGCCGAGCGCTTGTGCTTTCGGGGCTCGCGGCGTCGAACGCTCGCTGTCGCTTCCGCGTGAAGGCGAGAGCGGCGGCGGCGACAGCCGACTTCTCCCGTCGCCAATGCCGAGTGGTCGGCCGCCGGCGCCCAGCGATCGCTCTTGTCGTCCTGCCGCCTCACGGCGCGCCATCGCAAAGGCGACATTCGGGACGTCGCATTACCCCTCATCCCCACCGCGGCCAACGGATCGGCGTCGGCCGCGATGGAACACAGCACAACGAGCCCGGGATGCGCGCAATTGGCGCGAAAGGCACGTCTTTCGCGTGTTCCGGCGGCCGGACCTGCATTCGGGTGCCGACGTGATCTCTGCTGCCTCCTATTGTCGCCCTGAACGTGCGAGGGCGGTATCAGGCCCGGCCTCCGGTCGTGTGTCGCAGGGTCGCTGTTCGCCTGCTGGCGAGGTTGCTCAGGTCGCGCGAGTTGGTCAGCGCTTGGTGTGGCTATCCGAGCTGGCTGTTCCAGCGGTCGTGGTAGGCGCGGAGGCGAAAGACGTGGGCGGCGCGGCTAGGGGCGGGAGGATGATGTTCTGGAGCCATGGCGGCGGCGAGGTGACGCGGCTTTCGTGGCGGAAGTGCCAGAGCGTGGCGCCGAGCTGGAGGGGGTTCTTGGGCGCGCCGTTGGCCGTGGTCCTACCCTCGGTTGCGAGTCCTGCGAACGCCTCGTGCATCTGCTGGGTCTGAAGGGCGGGGCGGAGTTCGACGACGCCTTCGATCGCGACCGAGCCCGGATTTCTCTGCGAATGTGGGACGCCGATCGGCACGATGATCGAGTCGCCGGCGTGAAGCACGCGTGTGTGCCGTTGAGAGTGAAGTGAGCTTCGCCGGCGGTGATCGTGAAACGCTCCTCCTGATGGGGATGGGTGTGCTCGGTGATCATCCCGCCGGGCATGCTGCGCCAGTTGAAGCGCAGCAGGTGCTCGCCGGCTGTGTCGGCGCTTTCGGGCACCGTGGTGTACTCGATCCATTCGCTCGTTGAGGGGTTGAAGAACGGTTGAAATTGGGTCATTGGCCCGCGCCTACCTTTTGGGTTGGTGTCGTCGCGCTGCTGGTACCAGGCGAGGGTTGCCGAGATGGCGGTGGGCAGCGGAGTGCCGTCTGCCCGAATGTGGACTGGTACTTGGTGGTGTCGAGCACGAACGGCAGCTTCGAACTCGTAGGCTCATCTCGACCAGTTCACGGATCGTCGGGTTGAACACGCCGAGCGCGCGAACGGCGAGCTTCGGCAGCGTGCGGACACCGACTGGGTGTCCGAGGTTGTACTTGCCAGTTCGAGAAGTTCGCGGGTACGTGACGGTCTCCGGGCCCGGCAGGTGCCACACGCCGCCGACGGCGCGCTCGTCGGTTCCGAGGGTAGCCAGACCAGTGGCGATGTCAGGGACATAGCTGTAGGTGTGCGGGAGGTCGGGGTTGCCGATGAAGTCCGCTCGCTTTCCGGCGACGGCGTTGGCGAAGACCCGTTCCCCGAGTGATGACTCGGTGACGCCTGCGCCGAAGAAATCCGATGCTCGACCGATCGCGATGCGGATGCGTCCGGCGTGCGGAGGCTGCCATCAGCTCCTCGGTCATGCGAGCGCGGGTTCTGCCCTTGACAGTCGTTGCGGCGAGGGGCAGATCCTCGGTCATCGGTGCGTCGACGGTTGGGCCGTAGGCGTAGATGTTCTCGAGGCTTACGAGCAGAGCGCCGGTGCGCTCGGCCGCGCTCATAACTCCACGCTGCAGCGGCCGGAAAGCGTTCGGCCAATCGGTGTATGGAGCGTTCAGGCATTGGTAGACGACCGACGCGCCCGCGGCGGCGGCGGCCGCCGCGTCCGGGTCGCTCGCGTCAGCCGCGCGCCATTCGATGCCTGCGGCCAGCGCTGACGGTCGGCTCCGTGAGATCACCCGGACCGCCAGGCCACGCTCGGACAGTTGCGCTGCGAGCGTGCGCCCGACCTGGCCGGCGCCGAAGACCACGTGGAGTTGACGATCGTTCATAGCTGCACCTCGGGCGAGACGACGATGTTGCTGGACAGAAATCCCTGCTCCGTGTGCCGGAACGCTGCAAGCTCACGGAAGCCGGCCATTGCGGTACCGAGCAGCACCATCCCGGCGGTGATGCCGGTGGTTGCGACCAGCGCGGTACCTGACATGGTCGCCACGAGAATCAGCGGGCCGATGCTCAGCACCCAACCGATGGCCCGGTAGCGGGGCACGGACACGCGGTGATCCAACCACAGCAAGAGCGGTCCGATGGTGATCGCGATCGACGGCAGCACCCAGTCCGGGTGGCCGGTGGCAATGACCAAAACCGGCAGGATGATCGCCGCGGCGAACTCGATGAGCGTCGCGACAGTGACCTGTCGCTCGATCCGCTTGTCGTCCGAGGTACGCGGCCGCGGAGCCGCACCGGAAGCGAATCTGACCGCATAGCCGAACACGCCGATTGCCAGGATTGCGAACACCGCAAGCAGCACGGATTCCGCGGTGCCGCCGATCACGGCGCTGCCCCGCAGCAACCAGAAAGCGGCGAAGGCGGCCTGGATCAACCCACCCACCCACCGCACGCGTTTGGACCACGGCGAGAGCACAGGTTTGACGACCTGGTCCGTGGCCAGCGATGTGATTGCAACTGCTTTCATGGTCGTCCCTTCGACGGTTGCTGTGAGGAGGAATCCGCCGGCGGGCCAGCGGGCCAATATCGACGGCTCCGAGATTCGCCGGTCCGACTTGACGCCCGTCAATGTACAGGCGTCCATGTACGCTTGTCAAGCGAATACGCTATCTTGCTCCCAATGCCTGCGACCACACCAAGAAACCGCAACCCTCGCGGCCAAGGCGAACGGCTCCGCGCCGCGCTGATGGAAGCCGCGCGGGATCTCCTGCTCGAGCTCGGCGACCAGTCAAAGCTCTCCGTTCGAGCCGTCACGACCCGAGCCGGTGTCAGCCCCAACGCCCTGTACATCCACTTCGCCACCAAGGACGAGCTGCTCGACGCGGTCATGAACGCCAGCTACAAGGAATGGCGAGCAGTTCTGAACGGCGGAATCCCGGCGGACGCCGACCCGATAGACCAGCTTCGCGCCTACTGCCACGGCTATTTTCAGTTCGCCCATGAACGCTCCGGCATCTTTCGGGTCGTGTTCATGACGACCATCCGCGAGGGCGTCCCTGTGCCCGTCCGCGGCGGACCCGTCGGAGAAGACGAAGGCGTCGATTCCTTCAACGACTTTCTCGCGATCGTCACCCGCTGCCTTCCCGAGAACGCGGACGCGTTCACCCAAGCCGCCTACCTCTGGGCCGGCCTCCACGGACGAGTCACACTCGGCGAGGCCATCCCCACCTTCCCCTGGCCATCCGCAGACGAATACATCGAGCGGATGATCCAAATCCACATCACCGAACCGACCCACAAACCACCCAACCCCGCCCCCGAGCAATTCGGCAGGTCCACCGACTGATCGCCGGACCGACGCACCAGCTCCTTGATCGACACCCCACGAACGAAATGCTCCCGGCGAAGTTCCGCCCAACGCTCCACGTCCAGCACACCTTCCTCCCGGCCTCGATCAACACGACCAGGCCAGGGTCAACATCACCCCGGACGCCTCCGCCACCACCCAGGGGGTCAAATCTCAAACCGGCGAAGGGGGATCAGTCTCTCACCGGCGCCGACAACACATCGGCCGATTTGGAGGGATTTCTTCGAGTGGAGCTAGCCCGGGCTCGAACCGGCGACCTCCTGGGTGCGATGTAGACAGTCGGCGCGTCGGAATGGCAACGCCGATACCCGCGCCTGCGTCGGTCATCGCCGGCGTTGAGCCGGACGAACCATGGACGACCGGCCTTAGGCAGACGATCCTCGCCCGCTGACAGACCACGGCTTACGAAGACGAATCCGGCGATCGAGGTCGATATCTGCCTAACGCAGTGGTCGCTCGCAGCAACGGGATCGAGCGACTCGCACACCCGCACCGCATGATCTCGGTCGAGGGCGCCGTTTGGTAACCACGACTGGTACCCACGGCCGCCCACCACGCCCACAAGCTTCAACTACTGGTTGATAATGTGCTGGTTTGCAGGCCTTTTCTGAGTGGGCGGTGACGGGCTCGAACCGCCGACTTCCTGCTTGTAAGGCAGGCGCTCTACCAGCTGAGCTAACCGCCCTGCCGCCACGATGGTATCCGCCATACGCCCACAAACATTGTGATCGCGGCATTAGAGTTGCTGTCCAGCACCCGAACGTCGAGAACGAGGAGCGCACATGTCGGTTGATCCGAAGAGCACGGCGGTAGTACTGATCGAGTATCAGAACGACTTCACCTCGGCCGGCGGCGCGCTGCACGGAGCGGTCGAAGGCGTGATGGAGCAGACCGGGATGCTCGAGAACACGCGCAGGTTGGTCGAGGCGGCGCGCGCGGCCGGCGCGACAATCGTGCACGCACCGATCACGTTCGCGCCCGGCTACGGCGAACTGTCGCAGCACCCGTACGGGATCCTCAAGGGGGTCGTCGACTCGACCGCGTTCGTCAAGGGCGAATGGGGCGCCGAGATCGTCGACGCGCTTGCGCCTCAGAGCGGCGACGTCGTCGTCGAGGGCAAGCGAGGACTCGACACGTTCGCCACCACCAACCTCGACTTCATCCTGCGGGCGCGTGGGATCACGACGATCGCGCTTGGCGGGTTCCTGACCAACTGCTGTGTCGAGTCGACGATGCGGACCGGCTATGAGAAGGGCTACAAGGTGATCACACTGTCGGACTGCGTCGCCGCAACCTCGCCCGAGGAGCACGAGAACGCGATCAAGTTCGACTACCCGATGTTCTCCGAGGTGATGACTTCCGGCGCGCTTGCCGAACAGCTGCAAGCGACGGGCGTCTGATGCTCCTCGGTGGGGCACGAGTTTTGGCGGAGAGGACTTAGATGGACCTTGGCATCGAAGGCCGCGTGGCGCTGGTCACCGGCGCCTCGAAGGGACTCGGGCTCGGCGTGGCGACCGCCCTCGCCAAAGAAGGGGCGAGGGTGGCGATCAGCTCCCGCTCGCCCGAGCGAATCGAGGTCGCGGCGCAATCGATCGGCGCGCGGGCGTTCGCCCACGACGCCGCCGACGTCGACAGCGCGGCGAAGCTCGTGACCGCCGTGGAACAGGAACTCGGCCCGGTCGACATCCTGGTCGCCAACAGCGGTGGCCCGCCGGCATCGCCCGATGCGCTCAGCTTCACCCACCAACAGTGGCGCGAGACATATGAGCTGCTGCTGCTGGGACAGATCGCACTGATCGAGTCGGCCCTCCCGGGGATGCGTGAACGCGGCTGGGGCCGCGTGCTCTCGCTCTCCTCAAGCGTCGTGCGCGAGCCGAGTCCGGTGCTGGTGCTGTCCGCTTCGCACCGCGCCGGGCTCCTGGCAGCGCTGAAGACGATCGCACGGCAGGTTGCCCCAGACGGCGTCACCGTAAACACGCTGCTGCCGGGCTTGATCCTGACTGACCGCACCAGAGAGCTCGGCGCCGACAAGCCGGAGCGCATGAGGAGCATCCCGGCGGGACGGCTTGGCACCGTCGAGGAGTTCGCAGCCGCGGCGGCGTTCCTCTGCTCGGAGCCGGCGGCGTACATAACAGGCACGACGCTGACCGTCGACGGGGGCGTGTCGCACGCCGTCTGAGTCGAACAGCCCGGTCGGCTAATGTCAATCCGATGAGCGATCTGCCGCTGAGAGCAACGGGCGCTTCGAGCCTCGGGCGCGCGGCCTCAAGGACGCAGAACGTTGTCGCGCAGCGCGCCTGGCGGTGGCTGCAGAGCATCCCCGACGATCGCCTTGACCGGCTGCTGCGGACGCCCGCCAGGCACCTGATCATCGGCGGCATCTTCAGTCAGCTGCCCGGCCTGTTTGACACGCGCCGGGCGACCGGTGTCAACACGACGATCCGCTGGCGGATCACAGCGCCAGGCGACAGCGACGTCGACGTCTACAACGTCGTCGTCGCCGACGGGAAGATGACGATCGTCCGCGGTGAGCGCGGACCTGAGCCTCGGGTCACGATCACCGTTGAGGCGAAGGAGTTCATTCGCATGGCGGCCGGCAGCTCCAACCCGCTGGCCGCGTACTTCACCGGAAGGCTGGTGCTGACCGGAAACGTGATGGCGGTCGCGAAGGTCGCCTCGCTGATCCGGCTGCCGCAGCCACCCACCCGCCCTGAACCCGCGTAGGCACCGATGACAACCTCCACGACGCCAAGGAGGCCGGCATGGCCGACTACCTGAGCCTGCCGGACGACCTGCCCGTACCGGCGGATGACGGCGCCGCCGATCACCTCCCCCACATCTCGATGCCGCACCTGACACTCCACGCAACGGACGGCAGCGATGTCACGCTCGACCGGCTCGGCGATCGAACGAGTGTGATCTACGTCTACCCGCTCAGCGGGCGGCCCGGCGTCGACCTGCCCGCCGGCTGGAACGAGATCCCCGGTGCCCGCGGCTGCACTCCGGAGACGTGCGGCTTCCGTGACCATTACGCGGAGCTCCAGGCCGCCGGCGTCGACACCGTTCACGGGCTGTCCTCACAGGCCACCGACTACCAGGCCGAACTGGCCGATCGTCTGGGTCTGCCGTTCACGATCCTGTCGGACCCAGCGTTCAAGCTTGCAGAGGCGATCGGCCTGCCGACGTTCAACACCGCTGACGGCCTGCGGCTGTACAAGCGCCTGACGATGGTGATCGCCGACGGCGTGATCGAGCACGTCTTCTACCCGATCTTCCCACCCGACCAGCACGCGGCTGAGGTCCTCGCCTGGCTGCGGCGCCCACGAGGGTAAGCGCTCATTCAGATCAGCCCGCGTGAAGCGGCGCTCCAGCATCAGCTGCGTGATCCATCACCATCGCGCAGGACTGAATCATCATCGCCCGTCTGTCTTCAAAACGGGAACGTCAGTTCAGACAACACGCTCGGCACCGGTGTAGACGTTTACGCGCCCGTTGCGCGCGAACCCCGCGAGCGTCATCCCACGCTCGGCGGCGAGCGAGATCGCCAGCGACGTCGGCGCGCCGACGCCGACGATGATCGGCGCGCCGGCGACCGCGGCCTTCTGCACCAGCTCGAACGCCAATCGGCCGCTGACACACAGCACCGACTCGGCGAGCGGCACGCGCCCATCGAGCAGCGCTCGGCCGATCACCTTGTCCATCGCGTTGTGGCGCCCGACGTCCTCACGCGCGATCAGCAGCTCGCCTGCGGCCGTTGAACAGGCCGGTCGCGTGCAATCCGCCGGTGCGGCTGAAGCCGGGCTGCGCGAGGCGATCGGGCAGGGATGCGAGCAGCCCGCGATCGATGCTCGGCCCCGGCGCCACCATCGGCGCGTAGACCGCGACCTCCTCGAGCGCGCCCTTTCCACACACCCCGCACGAGGAGGTGGTGTAGAAACGGCGCGCGCCGGGATCACGCAGCAACGGCCCACGGACCTCGACCACGTTCGCCGCGAAGTCGTCGGTCAGGCCCGCCTCACGGGGCCCGTCGATCAGCCCCTCGCCGTGCAGGAAGCCGAGCGCCAGTTCCTCGTCGTGGCCGGGGTGCGCATCGTCACGGCCAGCGGCGCAGCCGTCGACGCGGATCTCCAGCGGCTCCTCGACCGCCACCTCGTCCCGCGCGCCGTCGCGCATCACGACCGACACCATTCGCGCCTCAGGTCCTGTGGTGCCCCATGTACTCATGTCAGGATCCGTGAAACGAATCGCCGTGATCGCATCAGTCGGACAAGTATCACATCGCGATCCTGTCGGCGCCAGATCGCGTCGATCCGCGGACGACTGGCGACGCTCAGTGCACGATCAGCACGTCGCAATGAGCGTGTCTTGAGACGGCGGCGCTGACGCTGCCATGCAGCAGTCTGTCGACCACGCCGGGTTCACGGGTACCGATGATGATCATGTCCGCCGCCCGCTGCTCGGCGAGCTCCACGATCGTGTCCGCGGGCTCGCCGACAGCCGGCACGTACTCGGCAGTGATCCCTCGCCGCTCGGGGAAATCATGGGCGTGCTCCAGCTCCGCCTGATGCTTCTCGCGAGAGTCGAGTGGGTCACGCCCGCCCGTGCCCCGTCCGACAGACACCATCACCGGCGTGACGCTCGTGACGATCAGCTCACTGCCGAACGCCTCGCTGAGCGTCGCAGCGTGGTCGAGCGCTCGATCTGACGCCGGGGTCTCGTCGTATCCGACGATCAGTGTCTTCATGTCAGTCCTCTCTTGTTCTCAGTCACGCCGGCCACGGGTATCTGCGATCAGCCGAGTCGACTAGCCGGAGTCCGACGGTATGTGATCGATTGCGATAGCCACCTGGCCCAACTCTTGACCCGGAATGCTGACGTCGCGATCGGCGGCTGCGGCCGCCTTCCTGTCCTGCCACTTTCGCCACGAGTGGAGTGGCATGTAGGTCATGATCGTCACCAGGCCGATCACGTAGTAGACGATCGTGCTCTGGCCCGCCAGGCCGAACTTGGACAGCGCATACACCGGACCGCCGTAGAACCACACCACCGCATATAGCGCCGCCAGGCCGAGCGCCAGGTACTTCCACCACTCTGGCAGCTTGAAGGGCCGAGGCACATGCGGATAGTGCTTGCGCAGGACGTAGTACGCGATCAGCACCGGCACGAAGCACGCCAGGTAGCCGACGTTGGAGAACGTGTAGATCTGAACCGCCCCACCCATCAGCACGATAACCATCGAGCAGAAGACGTTGAACAGCATCGCATTGTGGGGAACGCCGTTGCTGTTGAGCTTCCCGAACCACCTTGGGAGATGACCGTCTTCTGAGCTCTGATAGAGAGAGCGGCCGCAACCGGTAATCGCGTTCAGGGCCGAGAGCACCAGCGCGAGAATCAGCATCCACGCAACCAGCCATGTCAGCAGGGTCGAGGCCTTCGAGGTGCCAAAGACCTTGTCCACCATCGTGATGAATATCGTCTTCGGATCGGCGAGAGCGGGGTTCGCCAGCTGGTGAAGCCCGATGACGAGCACGAACGCAACCGGGATCATCGTGTAGATGAACACGCCATACCCACCTTCAAGATGCATCGCGATCTTCGCATCGTGCCCGGGATCGTGGCATTCGGAGAGGTAGCAGGCGGCAGCCTCCATCGCGATCACGTTCCATGTGATCAGGAAAGACCACGCCAGCCCGACAACCAACCAGCTGTGGCCGAAGATGTCGCTTGTGAAGAAGCCCTCGCCGTTCGTGTAGCGGAAGCCCCACACATCTCCGAAGTGCGCGGACGATGGATGGATGATCCAGATGACCGCGAGAAAGGTCATCGGAATCATCGACAGGGCGGCCAGCACGATCCCGAAGTTCTGGCTGTAACGCATGCCCTTATAGGCCGGGATGAACAGCAGGGAAATGCCCACAAGCGAGATTCCCAGCGTCCACCAAGCGATCTGCGTGCCGAGCACGACGAAGCCCGTCGTTGGAAGGTGAAACAACTGAACGATGTAGAACGAGGCGAGGATCATGTTCAGCGGGGCCACCGGGAACCAGCCGTGCCAATAGGCCCAAGAGCAGAAGCCGTTCACATGCACCGCCGTTCGCGGCCAGCGTTCCTTGAACGCTGCGTACGCGTATGAGGGGGCGCCACCGGCGCGGTTCGGCATCATTGAAGCCATCTCCGCGAGGAACAGGCAAAGGAAGTAACCGGTGATCGTCCAGAAGACCATCCACACGATCCCCGCAGCGCCGAGCGTTGTGACGACGGGGCCGGCGATCCCAGTGACGAGGATCGTGCCCGCCATACCGATCACAAATGGGCCCACCCAGTTCGTGGTCTTGGGAATGTCGGATCCGGCGATTCCGAGGTCGTCAAAGACAGACGACGTTTTCGCCTCAATGTTGTCTGACACGCAAACCTCTCCCTTGTGACGTTTGTTCAGACTCGACGCTCAGTGCCTGAGCCGCAGTGACTGTGACCATCAGGTGCAATCGCTGGTACGTACCGTTCATCCATACTTACCTACAAGCTGATGGTCCCGCGAGCTATGCCTGTCACCTTACGCACTCGAGGTAACTGACCTGTGGCCACGCACTAACAACCCGCGGCCAAAAATCGGCGACAGGTGATTACGAGCCGTGTTGCTGCGCCAGCCAAAGCAAACGCACGAACATGACTCGCCAGGCCGGATGGCATACCGAGTTCTCTTAAGGCATTCCTCCGTCAGCGTGCGTACGCAATGTGGCGGTGCCGATCATCACGACACTCCCACCAGGTCATCGCATGGATGGGTAGGTGGCACGCTCAGACTGTCGATCGCCTCTTGGAGACACTCCCGCAGCGATCCCTCGGACTGCGGGTTGTAGAGCGGGACCATCCCCGTATCGGAGCAGCAGTTTCGCCTGGGCAACGCCACGCTGGTCGACCGGTTTCGAGCACTCCAGCGCGTCAGCGAGTTCCTGATCAGGTCTTGAGACCGCTGTATTTCCGCGCGAGCCAGCGGTAACGGTGAATCGAACGGGTGGTGGGTGCGAGCGGACTCGGCGACAACCCTTCGAAGCTCGCGAGCGAGTCGCCGGCGGGTGACCGCGCTGTGCAGCGAGTGTGCGGCGAGGGAAAGCAGCACACTGGAATCGGCGCTGACACCGCTCGCCAGCAACTCATCGAGCTCGCTCGATCGAAGCCACGCCAGCAGGCGCAGGCGCAGCTGGCAACGGCTGAGACATAGCGCGTCCGGATCTACGCCGTTGGTTATCAGTACGGTCGTCATAGGCTCTCTGACCGTCGGTCAGCCAGGAGGCACGGACGATCGGTAACTGTGCACACTTAGGCATCTGCCGTCGCGCTCCAAATTGACGACAGCGTTGCTGCTGGCGCCAGAAGCGTGGCTTCAATCCGCCGGTCTTTCGGTTCCTGCGCAGCGGCTACAAGCAACAGCGATGCTTGACCCGACGCTGTCGAATCACTGCAGCGGATGTCCTGCTTCGGCGCGCGCAAGCGTCCATCGGTACGACCGACAACTACCCGGAACCGTGCGTCCGTCGCTCCCCGATCTCGGACATCAAGCTGGCCAAAGTGGCCGGTCTGTGGTTATGTGAGTGCGGGCTCGGTCGAGCACCGGCGTGAATGCGGGCTGCTCCGAGATCGGTCTGACGTCGACCGCGACGACCTTGTACTCAGGACAGCTGGTGTTCACATCGGCAGAGCTGCCGATCAGCAGGTTCGTCCTGACCTCGGGGAAGTGGAATGCGGTGAACACATGCCCGGGCTCGATCCTGTCGGTGACCTTCGCCTCGACCTCGATCCGGCCAACGCGGCTACGGACCGACACCTGCTGCCCATCAGTGATCCACAGACGAGCAGCATCATCGGGATGAACCTCCAGCCACTCGCGATCGAGCAAATCGAGGTTCGCGGTCCGCCGCGTCATCGTGCCGGCGTTGTAATGCTGCAACCGCCGGCCGGTCACGAGGATCAACGGGAACTCATCGTCAGCGGCATCGCCCGGCTGCTTGTATGGGAGCGCCGCGAACTGGCCGAGACCGTTCGGGAGCGAGAACCGCTCGGCATAGAGAATCGGCGAATCGGTGCCGTCCGCGGCTACCGGCCACTGCAACCCGTGACGGCCGATCCGCGCGTGACTGACGCCGGCGTACTCCGGTGTCAGCGCGGCGATCTCGTCCATCACATCGGCGGAGGACCGCCACGGCATCACGTGCCCGAGCGCCTCGGAGACGAGCATGATGATCTCCAGATCGGTCTTCGCATTACCGGGCGGGTCGATCGCCGGCGAGACGAGCTGGAAGCGGCGCTCAGCGTTCGTGAACGTCCCCGACTTCTCAAGGAACGCGGAGGCCGGCAGCACCACGTCGGCGAACTTCGTCGTTTCCGTCTGGAAGATGTCCTGGCAGACGAGAAACTCGAGTGACTCGAGCGCGTGGATCACATGCGTCGTGTTCGGGTCGGTCTGGGCGACATCCTCACCAAAGATGTACATCGCCTTCAACCGCCCATCGACGGCCGCATCGAACATCTGCGGGATCGTGAACCCCTTCTCACGCGAAAGCGGTACACCCCAGCAATCCTCGAACGAACGTGCGACCTCCTCATCGCCGACCTGGCGATACGCCGTATAGGTATCCGGCAGCGCCCCCATATCCGAGGAACCCTGGACGTTGTTCTGACCGCGCAATGGCAGCAGCGCCGAACCCGGCCGCCCAAGCTTGCCGGTCATCATCGCGAGATTGCAGATCAGTCGTACGACCTCCGAGCCGTACTTGTGCTCGGTCACACCCAGACCCCACAGCACGCACGCCTCGGTCGCCTCCGCATAGATATGCGCGGCCGCCTCGATGTCGGCACCCGGAATGCCGGTGATCTCCTCAACATGCTCGGGCGTGTAGAGCGCGAGCAGCGCTTCGACCTCCTCGTACCCCTGCGTCCGAGCCTCAACGAAGTCATGCTCGACAAACCCATCGCGCGCAACCACATGCGCGAGCCCCAACATCACCGCCGCGTTCGTGCCGGGACGTGGCGCAAGGTGCAGCACCCCGTAGTCAGACAGCTCGATCCGGCGCGGGTCGATCGTCACCAGCTTCAACCCACGCATCGTCGCCTGCTTGATCCGGGCACCGACGACCGGGTGGCCCTCTGTCGGGTTGGCGCCGATCAGGATCGCGGCGTCGGCGGCGTCGATGTCATTGAACGAACCGGTCGCGCCCGAGAGCCCGAACGCCTTGCGCATCGCCCACGACGTCGGCGAGTGGCAGACGCGCGAGCAGTTATCAAGGTTGTTGGTGCCGATCGCGGCACGCATCAACCGGGACATCGCGTAGCAGTCCTCGTTGGCAGCACGAGACGACGCAAGGCCGGCGATCGCGTCCGGGCCGTGCTCACCCTTGATCCGGCCGAGCTCACTTGCGATCCGTTCGAGCGCCTCATCCCAAGTCGCAACCCGGAAGACATCGCCGTCACGGATCAGCGGGTCGGTCAAGCGCTCCCGCGAGCGCGAGAACTGATGCGCGAAACGACCCTTCAGGCACGTGTGGCCGCGGTTCGCGGGCCCGTCGAGCGCAGGGCTGATCGATGCGATCGCGCCGTCGTGGACGTGCGCCTCGAGCCGGCAGCCGACACCGCAGTAGCCGCATGTGGTCGTCGTCGTGAAATCGAAACGCTCACTCATTCACGTCATCTCCCTATCTCACGCCTGCGCGATCGCAAGCAGTCGAATCTCCGTGATTGCATCAGTAGGACAGGTATCCGCGCAAGCTCCACAAGAAACACAAGTGGAATCACGAAACCCAGCATTCAGGCCTGCAGTCACATTAGCGCCGAATCCGCGTCCTGTCGCGGTCAGGGCGAAAGCGCCCTGCACCTCGTCACACGCGCGCACACACCGTCCGCAAGAGATGCACAGCTCGTGCTGGAACGCCAGGTACGGGTGGCGCTCGTCGTGCTCGAGTGTGTGGACGGCACCAGGCCAGCGAAGCTCGCGAGATCCGGCCTCCCCGGCCGGGAGCTCGCGCAGACCGAGCTCCGCCGCGACCGTCGCCAACTCGGTGTGATCGCCCGGCGCGATCGGCAGCTCCGAGAGGACCAGCTCGACGACGGCCGTCACGACCCGGCGGGCGGTCGGGTCATGGGTGTCAATCACCATCGCGTCGCGGCACGGCGTCGTGCACGCTGGGATCGGGCCGGGAGCGCCCGCGGCGCCGACCAGACACACGCGGCACGCTCCGAAAGGCAGCTGGCGCTCGTCGTAGCAGAGCGTCGGCACATCCTGGCCGAGCGCGTGAATCGCCTCGAGCACGGTCGTGCCAGGCGCAACCTCGATCTCGGTCCCATCAATCGTGACCAGCATCAGATCAGCCTCAGCTCGTCGGGGTAGTACCTGACCAGGCTCCGCAGCGGCGCCGGGATGCCGCCCCCGTGTGCACACAGGCTGGCGACCTCAAGCGTCTCGAGCAGCTCCTCGAACCTCGCCTGCTCGATCGGCTGATCGCTGCGAAACAGGTCGTAGGCACGCTTGAGCCCGATCCGGCACGGGAAGCACTTGCCGCAGCTCTCGTGGGCCCCGAAACGCAGCAGGTGCGTGCCGACTGCGCGCATATCCGTGCGGTCGTCAAACGCGAGGATCCCACCATGCCCGACCATGCAGCCCTCCGCCGCGAGCGGCTCGAAATCGAACGGGATGTCAAGCCGTGAGGCTGGGAGGATGCCGGCCAGCGGACCTCCGATCTGCAGCGCCTTGATCTGACGGCCGTCGACGAGGCCGCCGGCCAGCTGCTCGCACAGCTCACGGATCGGCATCCCGAACGGGACCTCGTAGACCCCGGGCCTGGCGAAGCGCTCGTTGAAGCAGATCAGCTTCGACCCGGGGGTCGCGCCGGGGCTGAGCGCGCGATATGCCCGCGCACCATGGGTCGCTATATACGGAATGTTGGCGAGCGTCTCGGTGTTGTTGACGACGGTCGGGAGCCCATGCAGCCCTCGGACCGCCGGGAACGGCGGCCGTGCCGAGACGGTGCCGCGAAGTCCCTGTACACAGGCGAGCAGCGCGGTCTCCTCGCCGACGACGTAGGAGCCGGCCCCCTCAAGGACAGTCACGTCGAAGCTGAACGATGAGCCGCCGATCCCCTCACCGAGCCAGCCGGCCTCACGCGCATCGGCGGCCGCAGCCTCCAGCGCCGGCTTCGAGAGCGGATACTCGCTGCGGCAGAGGATGAAGCCGTGCGACGCGCCGACCGCGTAGCCGGCGAGCGCCATTCCCTCCAGCACCAGCGCCGGATTTCGCTCCATCAGGTACTTGTCGATGTAGGAGCCGGGGTCGCCCTCGTCACCATTGGCGACGATGAACTTCGTCTCCGCGGGCGTGCTGCGCGCGAACTCCCATTTGCTGCCGGCCGGAAAGCCGGCGCCGCCCCGCCCCCGGACGTTGGCCTCCTTGACTTCAGCAAGGAGCTCCTCTGGCTCGCGCTCGGCAATAGCGCGAGCCAGGCCGGACCAGTCCCCGGGCCGTGTCAGCACCGGCTCGGCCAGCAGGCTTGACCATTCAGGCTCGGCGGCCGCCCGCGTTTCGCCGGCGAGCAGGCGTGCCACGACGTTCGCACCCGCGTCGATCAGGTCGCCGTCACGGACCGCCGGGGAGGAGTGACAGAAGCCCAGGCAGACGGTCTCCGCCAGCGAGACCTCGCCGTCCTCACGGCACTCGCCAAGATCGAGTCCGAGCTCCCGCTTGATCTCCTCGACGTGCGCGTCACCGGTCGCTGCGAAGCAGGCAGTGCCGGTACAGACACGGATGTGGCGCTTGCCGCGGGGCGCGAGCAGATCGTCGTAGAAGGTCGAGACGCCATAGACGGCGGCCTCCGGCAGGCCCGAGGCGGCAGCGGCAGCGCGGCGGTCCTGATCGGTGATCTCGCCGTGGTCGTCCATCGCCCTCTTGAGTACCTCGAGTGCGGTCGGGGCCTGCACGGCGTGGTGCCGACGGACAAGCTCGACAAGGTTGTTGGACAAGTTCGTTCTCTCTTTGCGGACTGCGTTTTAGGTTAGCTCAGCGCGTGCGCGTTGACTGGGGTCAGAGCGGGTTCGCCCCGCAACACCGCCGCTGCGTTTCTCGCCGCGAGCAGGGCCATCGCGGTCCTCGTCTCAATCGTCGCCGACCCCAGATGCGGGACGAGCACGACGTTGTCGAGGGCGAGCAGACCGTCGTACACCTCGGGCTCGCGTTCAAAGACGTCCAACGCCGCGCCGGCGATCACGCCGTCGCGCAGCGCCAGCGCCAGCGCCGCCTCGTCGACAATCGGCCCACGCGCGGCGTTCACGAGGATAGGCGCTTGGCTTCATCTGCCCAAGCCGCGGCGCATCGATCAGATGGTGGGTCTCATCGGTCAGCGGGCAGTGCAGCGAGATCACGTCGGCGGTCGCGATCAGCTGATCGAGCGTCTGTTGGCGAGCATCCAACGCAGCCTCGGTTTCGACGTCGGCGCGGGTCCGCTGGGAGTAGACGACCTCCATCCCAAAGGCCCTGGCGCGGCGCGCGGTCGCCTGTCCGATCGCACCAAGCCCGACGATCCCGAGCGTCTTGCCCTGGAGGCCGGTGCCGACCATCATGAACAGGTTCCAGTGCCAGGAGGCGCGCGAGCGGATCAGCCGTTCACCCTCGGCCAGCCTGCGCGTCACCATCAGGATCAGCGCGATCGTGAGGTCGGCCGTGGCGTCGGTGAGCACGCCGGGCGTGTTGGTGATCAACACACCACGGCGGCTTGCGGCGGCGACATCGATGTTGTCGTAGCCGACCGCGACGTTCGCGAGGATCTGAAGCTGCGGCCCGGCCGCCTCCAGCAGTGCGTCATCGACGCGGTCGTGCAGCAGCGCCACGATCGCGTCGGCGCCCGCGACCGCATGCGTGGAGCTCGGGGATGCTGAGCGCGCGGTCATGTGGCGAGACCCAGACGTCGTCTGCCGTCGCGCAGCAGCTCGAGCGCCTGCTCACCGATGTTGCGAGTGACGACGATCCGCGCCAACGTACGCGATCGATCGGGTTTTCAGGCCCACGCGTCCGCCTAGAACAGGCCGACCGTGCGCCCGTTCTCGTCGATGTCGATGTTGTGCGCGGCGGGCGTCCTGCCGAGGCCGGGCATCTGCTGGATGTCGCCGCACAGCGGCACCAGCCAGCCGGCACCGGTGTAGGCGCGGATGTCGCGAACCGGGAGGCGTGAAGTTCTCGGGCACGTTCAGCAGCGTCGGATCCGAGCTGAGCGACAGATGCGTCTTCGCCATGCAGACGGGGAAGTGGCCGAGACCCTGCTTGGTGAACTGGTGGATCTTGTCCTCGGCCTCGGGGTACAGGTAGACGTCGCTGGCGCCGTAGACGTTCTTCGCGACCGCCTCGATCTTGTCCTTGATCGGAGCGTCGTCCTCGTACATGAAGTGGAAGCTGTTCGGCTGCTCGCAGGCGTCGACGACAGCCTGCGCGAGCTCGGTGACGCCCTTCGCCGCCGTGCGAGAAGCCATCGTTGATCTCGGCGCCGAACGCGCCCGCTTCGAGCGCGAGCCGCTTGACCAGCTCGACCTCCTCGTTGGTGTCGCCGGGGCGGCGGTTGACCGCCACGACGGCCGGCACGCCGAATGTCGTCGATCGTCCTCAGGTGCCGGCGGACGTTCGCCATCCCCGTCTCGATCGCGTGGCGGCTGGCTGGACCCGACTGTCCGTCGTCCCCGGCGCCGCCGTGGTGCTTGATCGCGCGCACGGTCGTCACCAGCACGGCCGCGCGACGGCTTCAGGTTGCCGAAGCGGCAGACGATGTCGAAGAACTTCTCCATCCCCATGTCGGCGCCGAACCCCGACTCGGTGCAGATGTAGTCGCCGAGCTTCATCGCGACCCGGTCGGCGACCAGCGAGTTGTTGCCGTGGGCGATGTTCGCGAACGGGCCGCAGTGCATCATCACCGGCTGGCCCTCGAGCGTCTGCACGAGGTTCGGCTTGAGCGCGTCCTTCAGCAGCACCGTCATCGAGCCCGCGGCCCTGAGGTCCTCGGCCGTGATCGGATGGCCGCCGTCGTAGGAGTAGGCGGCGGTGATCGCGCCGACCCGCCTGCGCAGATCCTTGCAGGTCGCTGCGCGACCGCCATGATCGCCATCACCTCGGAGGCGGCGGTGATGTCGAAGCCGCTCTCGCGCGGGTAGCCGTTGGCGCGGCCGCCGAGCCCGATCGCGATGTCGCGCAGCGCGCGGTCGTTCATGTCGACCGCGCGGCGCCAGGAGACCCGCAGCGCGTCGATCTTGTGCTCGTTGCCGTGCAGGATCGAGGCGTCGATCATCGCCGCCAGCAGGTTGTTGGCGGCGCCGATCGCATGGATGTCGCCGGTGAAGTGGAGGTTCAGATCCTCCATCGGCACGACCTGGGTGTAGCCGCCGCCGGCGGCGCCGCCCTTGATCCCGAACACCGGGCCGAGCGAGGCCTCACGCAGGCACGCGACCGAGTTCTTGCCGATCGCGCCGAGGCCCTGGGTGAGGCCGACCAGCGTCGTCGTCTTGCCCTCGCCCGCCTTCGTCGGTGTCATGCCCGTGACGCAGATCAGCTTGCCGTCGGGACGGTCCTTCGAGCCGCTCGAGCACCGACAGATCGATCTTCGCCTTGTAGCGCCCGTAGGGCTCGACCTCGTCCGGCAGCAGGCCGACGCGCTGCGGCGACCTCGAGTCGATCGGGACGAGCTCCGCTTCCTGGGCGATTTCAAGACTGCTCTTCATTGGTCGTCCTCCCTATCTGGACCTTGGCTAATGGCTGACGGCGGCGGCGGCGAGCTCTGAGACGAGCTTATCCTCGTAGAACCGCTCGACCGCGAACGGCGCGATCAGATCCGGCGTGCGGCCGGTGGCGACCAGTTCGCGCGAGCGTCCTGCCGACGATCGGGGCCGCCTTGAAGCCGTACGTGCCCCAGCCGGTGCTGATGTGGAAGTTCTCGACGTGGGTCTTACCGAGGATCGGGCTGTAGTCGGGGCTGAGGTCGCACAGGCCCGCCCAGCTGCGCAGCAAACGCGCGTGCTCCAGCTGCGGGAACAGCTCAAGCGCATGGCGGCGTGACCTCCTGCAGGAAGTTGAGCGTGCCCTGCATCCGGTAGGTCGTCCACGGCTCGATCTCGGCGCCCATCAGGAACTCGCCGCGGTCGGTCTGGGAGATGTAGACGTGCATCTGCGAGTCGACGATCACGACGTCCAGCAGCGGCTTCATCGGCTCGGTCACGCACGCCTGCAGGATGTGGGTGGTGATCGGCAGCGGCACACCGGCCATGTCGTTGATGATCGTGCTCCATCCAGCGGTGCAGTTGAGCACCTGGCCGGCATTGATCGTGCCGCGGTTGGTGTGGACCTGGGTGATCCGGTCGCCGCTCTTCTCGAGCCCCGTCACCTCGGTGTTCTGGTGGATCTCGATGCCGCCGGCGTCGACGCCGCGCGCCAGACCCCAGACGACGGCATCGTGGCGGATGATCCCGCCGGGCGGGTGGTAGAGCGCGCCCATGATCGGGTAGGTCGCGTCCGGGTTGTCGACCGCCATCGCCGGTGCCAGCCGCTTGATCTCATCCGGATAGATCACGCGCGTGTCGATCCCCTGCAGGCGGTTCACCTCGGCGCGATTGGCCATCACGAACATCGAGCGGTCGTTGTGGGCGAGCGTCAGGTGGCCGCACTGCGAGAACATCAGGTTGAAGTTCAACTCCTGCGAGAGGCCCTCGTAGAGCTTGACGCTCGCGTCATAGAAGCGAGCCCCCTCCGGCGTCTTGTAGTTCGAGCGCAGGATCGTCGTGTTGCGCCCGGCGGCTCCTGAGCCGATGTAGCGCTTCTCGAGAATCGCGACGTCCGTGATCCCATGCTCCTTCTGCAGGTAGTACGCGGTTGCCAGTCCGTGCGAGCCGCCGCCGATGATGACGACGTCGTAGGAGCTCTTGAGCTCACCCTGCGGGCGCCACATCCGGCGTCTGCGGAAGATGTCAAGCATCGGACGCCACCTCCTCGGTCGTCGGCTCACCCGGTTGCGGATCTGGTCCGGGCGCTTGCTGATCGTCTGGCGCGTCCTGCGGCACCGCAGGGCTCAGCGCCGCCAGCACATCGAGCCCGACCGGCCTGCCGCCGAGGTGTTCGGCGGCATCGGCAACGACGGTCCACATGTACTCACCGACGCCCCAACCGAACAGAAACAGGAAGCGATCCTGATCCTCACGGATCAGGAGCCCGGGCTGACGCGCGATCGAGCCCGGTCGCAGAGCGTGCAGCGGTGTCTGACTCGGGCGCAGATCGAGCGCGCTGAATCGCGCGAACACCTCACGGGATTCCGGACCGAGGATCGTGACAGCGCCGAACACGGTGCTGACATCGACGAGGCTCGCGGGCGCGGAGGCGCTCGTGACGGCCTCACGCAGCGAGTCCCGGAGCCCGGGCAGCTGGGCCGGCTCGCAGATCACGAGCAGCCGGTCCTGCGTCAGCGGGCACCACCAGCTGCCGTTGACGCGAGTGGCGTGGCCGAGCTCCAGTTCTGCGCCCTCCGCACAGCGGGCGACGATCGCACGGAGATCATCGGGCGCAGCCTGCAGCTCCAGCTTGCCGAGGTGGGATACGTCGACCCATCCGGCGCTCTGCAGGCAGGCAGCGGACTCCTGCTCCGCAGAGCTGTAACCGACGACGACGTTCCAGCCGTCACGGACCTCGAAGCGCCCGCCGGCGGCACGCGCCTTGCCCTCCATCGATGTGCGCGCGACGGGCGAGAAGCGGTCGTCGCTGACCGCCGCGTCGGGCATCAGGAATTCGAAGCTCACGAGCGCAGCACCTCGCCTTCTGGGTCGTAGAACGGTCTGGTGACGACCTCGGCGCGCAGCCTGCGACCCTCGTCCGAGATCGTGATCGAGGCGCCGTCCTGCGCCAGAGCGCTCGGCACCCAGGCCATTCCGATCACGCGCTCGAGCGTCGGTGAGTAGCGGGAGCTCGTCACCTGCCCTGCGGAGGCGCCCTGCTCGTCGACGACGACGGCGCCCTCGGTCGGTACCGAACCACGCGGCAGCGTGAACCCGATCAGCTTGGTTGCGGGCTGCTCCTCGGCGTAATGCTCGAGCGCCCAGCGGCCGATGAAGTCGTCCTCCTTGTCAAGCTTGACGATCCAATCCATCGCCGCGCTGTACGGAGTCGACTCCGAGTCGGTGTCCTGCCCGACGATGATGTGCAGCTTCTGCAGGCGAAGGATCCGCTGCGGCTCGAGGCCGAACGGCCGCAGGCCATGTGGCTTGCCGGCCTTCAGCAGCTCGTCCCAGACATATTCGCCGTGCGCAGCCGGGAAGTGGATCTCATACCCCACCTCGCCGACGAACCCGATCCGCATGATCAGACAGGGAACGCCCGCGATCAGGGCACGCTTCCCGTCCATGTACTGGAAGCGCCTCATTCGAGCAGTCCAGTTCGGTGACCGCAGCCATGATCTCCCGTGCCTTCGGGCCGGCCAGGTTGACGGCAGAGAGCCCCTGGGTCAGGTCCGTCAGGTGTACCTGCATGCCCCAGTCGGCCAGCCACCAGGAGAACCATTCCTCGACGGCGCCGGCGCCGCTCGATGTGGTCGTCACATAGAAACTGTCGTCATCGAGCCGGCAGATCGTGCCGTCGTCGACGATCCGCCCCGCATCGGAGCTGATCACGCCGTAGCGGATCCGCCCGGGCTTGAGGTTGGAGAAGCGGTTCGGGTAGAGCTTGTCCAGGAACGCGCCGGCGTCGGGGCCGCGGACGAGCAGCTTGCCGAGCGTCGAGACGTCGATCAGTCCCGCCGCCTGGTTGACGCTGAGCGCCTCGGCCTCGGGATCACCGTAATCGTAGGGACGCCGCCAATCGCCGGCCCACTTGATGTTCCCGCCGAGCTCACGGTGGCGTGCATGCATCGCCGAGCGCTTGGCCGGCTGGAACGGCCGGCCGGCCAGCACGCCCATCGGAACGGTCATCCACGGCGGACGGGCGGTGGTCATGCCGACCGCGCCGAGACTCTCGCCCGTCTCCTTGGACATCAGTCGGATCGCCGAGAGCTGGCACATCCGACCCTGACAGGGGCCCATCGTCGCAGTCGTGTAGCGCTTCGAGAGCTCGATCGAGTCGTAGCCCTCGGCGGCGCTCAGCTTGATGTCCTTGGTGGTCACGTCCTCGCAGAAGCAGGCGAAGCACTTGCCGCGTCCGTCGCCGCTGACCGGCGGCGGCACCGCGATCCGGCCCTGCTCGCCGGTCTTGTTGAGATCCGCCTGCTGCTTGGCAGCGGCTTTCCGCGAGGCAGCGTCGCCGAAGCCGAGCTCGTGTGCGGCCGCGTAGCCGGCGACCGAGCCGCCAGCAGCGATCGCCTCGAACCCCTCGGTCCCGGTCAGCTCGCCGGCGGCGAGCATTCCCTCGGGTACCTCGGCAACCGCGAAATGCCCGCGGTGCTCGTCATAGCTGGTGCGCCCGCCGGCCTGCAGCAACAGCGAGGTCGACGGCGCGACCCCACCTGAGACGACCAGCAGGTCGCAGTCGAATCCGCGCTCGCCCTCCTTGGAGCCGACCGGGGCGAGCACCGCCCGCTCGACCCCCTTGCGGCCGCTCGCCTCGATCACGGTGTGTCCGGCGAGCACCTCGACCCCGAGGCTTCTGAGCGTCTCGGCCGCCGGTCCTGGCCAGCCGCGGAGATCGGCGACGGCGACGATCTGCACGCCGATCCGGTGCAGCGCGAGCGCCGCCTCGAGGCCGCGATCCGAGGTCGTCGCGACCACGGCGCGGGTTCCCGGACGCACCGAGTAGAGCGCGGCAAGGCGCCGAGCGCCGTCGGACAGCATCACGCCGGGGAGATCATTGCCGGCGAACACCAGCGGCTGTTCGATCGTGCCGGTCGCGAGCACATGGCGGCGCGCCCGGATCTGGTGCAGGGTGGAGCCCTGCCAGACCGGGACGAGACCGTCGAAGAAGCCCAACGCGGGAGCCCGCGTCAGGATCTCGACACCGGCCTCCTGCGCCTGGGCGAGGAGCGGCGCGACCCGATCGGTCTCGCCGGTCGCGAGCAGGCGTCCACCCGGCTCAGGGCCCTCGTCGACCAGCACGACGTCGGCGCCGGCTTGCGCCGCCGCGACCGCTGCGCTGAGGCCGGCGACGCCACCACCGACGACGAGCACGTCAGCGTGACGGCGACGGTACTCGGTGCGCCACTCGCGATCCTCCTGATGCTTGCGGAGCTTGCCGAGGCCGGCGGCATTGCGCAGGACCTTCTCGTAGATGGGCCAAAGCTTCCGGGGCCGGATGAAGGTCTTGTAGTAGAAGCCGGGCGGCATGAACGGGCCGCCGAGCCTGTCGGTTGCCTCCATCGCATCGAACTCGAGCGACGGCTCGGCGTTCAGATGCTCGACCTTGATTCCCTCACGAACCGGCTCGGTGCAGGCGCGCGCGCCGGGCGCGCCATCGACCGCACAGAGGCAGTTGGGGCACTGCCCGGCGACGCACATCAGACCCCGGCGGCGGTGGTACTTGAAGCTCCGTGAGAAGGTCCGCTGGCCGGCTGCATAGAGCGCCGAGCCGATCGTGTCGCCCTCGAACGCCTCGACCGTCTTGCCGTCAAAGGTGAAGCGGATGATCTTGTTACGAGCGATCCGCTCGCCGGACTGCTCGGGCAGGCGACTCATGCCGCACCTCCGAGATCGGAATCCCCCGCGGGGGCCTCACCCGGCAGAGCCGTGAACAGCACCTCGTTCGTGCTCGTGTTGCGCTCGGCGATGAACCATGCGCGGCAGCCGGAGCGGTGGAACCACCATTCGCGCTGCACGCCGGCGGTGTTGACCTTGAAGTAGTTGTACTCGTTGAGCTCGCGGAAGCTCGGGCGCTGCTTGGGCCGGGGCGAGATCTCGCCGCCGAAACCGAAGTCGGTCACTTCGCGAACGCCACAGTTTGGACAGGTGAGGAGGAAGGACATGGGCTTGCTGCCTTGTCGGTCGGGGACACGCACAAATGGCGAGTGTTACAAGCTAGCTCCGATTGCTGATCGCGTCCAATATGGAATCCCGCATAATTGATCTGAAATGCGAATCAGTGTGCTGCGATCTCGTGGGTACACTGACGCCCTCATGGCGACGGTTATCGATGGCCGCGCGTACGCGGCCGAACTCAAGCAGCGGGTCCGGGATGAGCTGGCGCGACTGCCGGACGGAGGCGTCGGGATCGCGACGATCCTGATCGGCGACGACTACGCGGCAGCCGTCTATCAACGACGGATCGACACCCACGCGCGCGAGGTCGGGATGGCCTCGCTGATGGTTCAGATGCCGGTCGATGCGACGCTCGGGCAGGTCGTCGGCAAGATTGCCGAACTCGACTGCGATCCCGAGGTGACGGGGATCCTGGTGTTGCGCCCGCTGCCGCCGCACCTCCCCGAATCACGGATCTTCAGAGCGCTGCCGCCGCTCAAGGACATCGAGGCACAGCACCCAGAGAATGCGGGGCTGTTGGCGCTCGGCTCGCCCCGGTTCGTGCCCTCGACGCCGGCCGCCGCGTTTCACATGCTCGACCGTTACATGATCCAGAGCGGGCGGGATCCCGAGCGCGCCTACGACGGTCTCAACCTGGTTCTGGTCGGCCGCAGCACGAATGTCGGCAAGCCGGCGGCGATTCTCGGCCTGGCCCGCAACGCCACCGTGATCTCCTGCCACAAGCACACCTCCGATGCGCAACGACTCGTCGAGCACACGCTCGCTGCCGACGTGCTCGTGGTCGCGGCCGGTGTGCCCGGGCTGATCACCGGCGAGATGGTCCGCGTGGGGGCGGTCGTCGTCGACATCGGGATCAACCCGGTCAGGCAGGCCGATGGGAGCATCAGGCTTGTCGGGGACGTCGACTTCGACAGCGTCGCCGAGCGCGCCGAGGCGGTCTCGCCGGTGCCGGGCGGCGTCGGTCCGATCACCGACCTGTGGATCCTTCACAACACCGTCGTCGCCGCGCACGCGCTGGCCGGCAACAGCTACGCGACGGCGTGGCTCGACGCCCCGGGGACGATCGACCGGAGCCAGAGCCGGAGCCAGAGCTAGACGGATTCCAGCGCACCGCGCGCACTCGGGCGAGCGCTCGAGCCCACTCTGGGTATGCTCGTGGCGTGCGGGTGGTGGTGGCGCCGGATTCCTTCAAGGGGAGCTTCACTGCGCCGGAGGTGGCGGAGGCGATTGGCGCTGGCCTGCAACGGGCCGGCGTCGAGGTCGACCCGTGCCCGGTCGCTGACGGCGGTGAGGGCACGCTTGACGTGCTGGTCACAGCTCTGGGCGGACGGCGCGTGAGCACCCGGGTGCTCGATCCGCTCGGCCGCGAGATCGATGCCGAGTTCGGCGTCCTCGGTTCAACCGCCGTCGTTGAGATGGCCGCCGCCAGCGGCCTGGCGCTGCTGACGGCCGATGAACTCGACCCGTGGCAGGCCACGACCTACGGCACGGGCCAGCTGATCTGCGCTGCTGCGAGGTACGCTCGCCACGTGCTGGTGACCGTCGGCGGGTCGGCAACGGTCGACGGCGGGCGTGGCGCGCTGAAGGCGATCTCACGCACCGGCGGTCTCACCGGCGTGAAGGTGACGGTGCTCTATGACGTACGCACCCCCTGGGAGCGCTGCGCCGCGATCTACGGTCCGCAGAAGGGGGCCGACCGCCACACCGTGCTGCGGCTGGCGGCCAGGCTTCGCGCCTTCGCCCGGAGGCTTCCGCGCGACCCGCGCGGGGTCGTCGGTGGCGGCGCCGCCGGTGGCCTCGCCGGGGCACTGTGGGCGACGCTTGACGCGAAGCTGGAGCCCGGCGCTCCCTACGTCCTCGATGTGCTCCAGTTCAACTCGCGGCTGGAGTTCGCGGACGCGGTGATCTGCGGCGAGGGACGGATCGACGCGCAGAGCGCCGAGGGCAAGGCGGTGGCCGAGATCGCCGCGCGCGCCCGGGCCGCCGGCGTCAGCGCCCATGCGGTTGTCGGCCGCAACGAGCTCGACACCGAGGAGATCGAACTGCTCGGCCTCACATCGGTCCGTGAGGCGAGCACGCTGGCCGAGCTCACGCGTGCCGGCGAACAGCTGGCCGCCGAGCTGACATCCGGCTGACCCGAGACGCGGCCCCTAACCGGGGAGCTTGTGACGCAGACCGGGGTACAGCGGGTAGCGCGCTGCCAGCGCGGCGATCTGCTCCGCCAGCTTCGCCTTGCGGGCCTCGAACTCGGGTCCGAGCGCGGTCGCGAGCACGCGGCCGATCGTGTGGAAGTCCTCGACTCCGAAGCCCCGGGTTGCGAGCGCCGGCGTACCGATCCGCAGACCCGAGGAGATCATCGGCGGGCGCGGGTCGTTCGGCACCGCATTGCGATTGACCGTGATCCCGATCTCGTGCAGGCGATCCTCGCCCTGACGGCCGTCGATCTCGTTGTCACGCAGGTCGACCAGCACAAGATGCACGTCGGTGCCGCCGCTCAGCACGCGGATGCCGGGATCCTCGACCGCCAGCAGCTCCTCGGCGAGCGCCCGGGCACCGGCCAGCGTGCGGCGCTGGCGCTCACGGAACTCCTCTGTCGCCGCGATCTTCAGCGCAACCGCCTTTGCCGCGATCACATGCTCGAGCGGACCGCCCTGCTGGCCGGGGAACACCGCCTGGTCGATCTTCTTCGCGTGCTCCTCACGGCAGAGGATCATGCCGCTGCGCGGACCCCCCAGCGTCTTGTGGATCGTGGTCGTGACGACGTCGGCGTGCTCGACCGGATTCGGGTGAAGCCCCGCGGCGACAAGTCCGGCGAAATGCGCCATGTCGACCATCATGATCGCGCCGACGTCGTAGGCGATCTGCTGGAAGCGCGGGAAATCCAGGATCCGCGGGTAGGCCGACCAGCCCGCGATGATCATCCGCGGCGTGCACTCATGGGCGAGCCGCTCGACCGCGTCCATGTCGATCACGCCGCTCTCCGGATCGACCTCATAGGCATGGACCTCATACAGCCGGCCCGAGACGTTGAGCCGCATTCCGTGGGTCAGGTGGCCGCCGTGGGCGAGGCTCAGCCCCATGATCCGGTCGCCCGGCGAGAGCATCGCGTGGAACACCGCGTTGTTCGCCTGTGCACCCGCATGCGGCTGCACGTTCGCGTGCTGCGCGCCGAACAGCGACTTGGCGCGGTCGATCGCGAGCTGCTCTGCGATGTCGACCCACTCACAGCCACCGTAGTAGCGCCGCCCGGGATAACCCTCGGCGTACTTGTTCGTCAACACGCTGCCCTGGCATTCGAGCACCGCCTGGGGCACGAAGTTCTCCGACGCGATCATCTCAAGCGTCTGGCGCTGGCGTTCGAGCTCGCCGTCCAGCACGGCCGCAATCTCCGGATCGACCTCGGCCAGCGGCGCGTTGATCACATCACTCATCGCTCGTTCGCCTCCCGGGTGGCGCTCAAGCGCCGATCGCCTCGCGCCCGGCATGTGCGCGGGCGGCCTGGAGAGTGTTGCGCAACAGCATCGCGATCGTCATCGGCCCGACGCCACCCGGGACCGGCGTGATCAGCCCCGCGACCTGCGTGGCGGCGTCGAAATCGACGTCACCGACCAGGCCGCTTTCGGTGCGGTTGATCCCGACGTCGATCACGGCGGCGCCCGGCTTGATCCAATCGCCCTTGACCATCGCCGGACGGCCGACGGCCGCGATCAGCATGTCGGCGCGCCGGCACACCTCCGCCAGGTCACGCGTCCGCGAGTGGCAGATCGTGACCGTGGCGTTCTCGGCCAGCAGCAGCGCCGCGACCGGCTTGCCGACAAGGTCAGAGCGGCCGACGACGACCGCCTCGGCCCCCTCGAGCTTGACGTCGTAGCGCCGCAACAGCTCGAGCACGCCCGCCGGTGTGCACGGTCGCAGTCCCGGCAGGCCCTTTGCGAGCAGGCCCGAGGAAACCGGGGTGAGGCCGTCGACGTCCTTGCCCGGCCCGATCAACGTCGTCAGATGCGAGCCGTTGATGTGCTTCGGCGTCGGCAGCTGCAGCAGGATCCCGGAGACCCGGTCATCAGCGCCGAGCTCGGCCAGCAGCCGCTCGACCTCCTCCTGCTCGCTGTCCGCGGGGAGGTTGTGCGAGAAGCCCTCGATGCCGACCTCGGCGCAGGCCTTCTGCTTGTTACCGACGTAAACAGCCGAGGCTGGGTCATCGCCGACCAAAACCGTCGCCAGGCCCGGCGGCGGATTGCCCTCCGCGCACCAGGCAGCGACCTCGTCGCGGACCTCGTTGCGGACCTGCTGCGCAACAGCCTTGCCATCGATCAGTGTGGTCATTGGATGAATTCGTACAACAAATGCCGGTTGTGGTCAAGCATCAGGACGGGCCGTCGGAGAGCCGTTGGACGGACGACGAAACTGTCGCATGGATGACGCAGGAGCACCGGGCCGCGCTAGCGCGCGGCGCCTCCCTGCGCCCCTCCCTGGCGGCGCAGGTTGACGACCGGTGCCGGGCGCGCCGACTCGAGCGAGCGCAGCACCGTGACCTCGAGCCCACCGGGCGCGAACAGGTCCCGCGAGTAGACGACCCGCTCGTCCCTGCCGGCGTAGATCAGCTCGTCGAGCTCGAGTGCCGCGGTGACCGTACGGATCCCGAGCATCTGCCCGGCGCGTTCACGCGGGGTCAACAGCGTCGGGATCACATGCGTGCGTGAGAAGGTGACCGGAATGCCCATCTCGATCAGCACGTCGAGCACCATCTCGCCGCGCTCCAGCGCCCGCTGCAGATCGTCCTCGGGTGGCAGCGCGACGTTGGGGTGCACGACATCTGTCATCACCGCGACCGGCACGTCATCGGCCACCAGAACCCGGGAGATCCAGGTCGCGTGAGCGATCGGTGCGACCCCGAGCGCCTCCCCCGCCTCACGTCCGGCCGGCCGGCGCTCGATCTCCAGGCCCAGCGCCGACAGGGTCAGGCCGCGGCGCGTGGCGACCGACGAGTACGGCTCCAGCCGCTCCAGACGTTGCTCGAGCGCAGCCGGCACGGCCATCCGCCCGACGAACGTGCCGCTCCCCTGACGCCGGACGATCTCGCCGCTGTCCTCCAGCCGGCGCAGGGCGCTTCGCAGCGTCCCGCGTGAGACGCCGAGCATCGCCGCGACCTCGTGCTCAGGCGGTAGTCGATCTCCGGGTCGGTAGCGCCCCGGCGCGAGCCAGTTGCGAAGTGCCCGCTCGGCGCCGTCGACCAGCGACGGACGATGATGTTCGCCCGTCTTCTGCGGGTCCCCGTTCGAAGCTCCTGCTCGCCTCCTGCGTGCTGCGTCCGCGCTTGCCATCCTCGTGCCTCTCGCCTACCGCAGATGTACGCATTGTTGCATTTTCCCGGGCTTCAAACGTTGATCTGCGAGCCGACCGTGACGGTGCGGTCGACGGGTAGGCCGAAGTGCTCGATCGGGCTTGCCGCGTTGCGCGCCATCGTCAGGAAGATCTTCTTGCGCCAGCCGGACATACCGGGGGCTTCGGTGTAGGCGATCGTGATCCGCGAGAGGAAGTACGAGGCTCCCTCGAGGTCGAGGTTGCGCTCGAGCAGCCCCTGCTTGCGCGCCAGCTCGAGCAGCTTCGGGACGCTCGTCGTGTCCTGATAGCCGGAGCGGATCGTCAGGGCGGTGATCTTGAACAGCCCGCGGCCCATGCGAGCGACGACGAACCGGTTCTTCGCGGTGACGTGCGGGACGCTGGCGGCGACGACCGAGACGATCAGGACCTTCTCGTGCAACGCGTGCGTGTGCTCGACCTCGGCGCGCAGCGCCAACGGCGTCGTCTCCCGACTGGGGTTGAGGAACACGGCGGTGCCCGGCACGCGGCGGATCGGCGGGGTCACGGTGTCGAGGTGCTCAAGGAAGTCGTCGAGGGGGCCCTCCTTCACCTGGCGGTTATGGGTGACGATCACCTGGCCGCGCCGCCAGCTCATCATCACGATCGATACACCAACCCCGGCCGCGAGCGGGAGCCAGGCGCCGTGGAACAGCTTCGCCAGGTTGGAGAGGAAGAACGTCACCTCGACACCCAGGAACAGCGTCCCGAGGATCGCCAGGCGCCAGGTCGGCGTGTTCCACAGCGATTTGGCGACCACCAGGAACAGCGTCGTGTTGAGGATGAAGGTGCCGGTCACCGCGACTCCGTAGGCGTTCGCCAGCCCGTTCGAGCTCTGGAACGCCAGCACCAGCATGATCACGCCGACCGCCAGGACCCAGTTGATCATCGGGACGTAGATCTGCCCCTCCAGCTTGGAGGTGTGAACGACGCGCAACCGCGGGAGGTAGCCGAGCTGCATCGCCTGCCTGGCAACCGAGTATGAGCCGGAGATCACCGCCTGGGAGGCGATGATCGTCGCGGCCGTTGCGAGGAGCACCATCGGGATCTGGCCCCAGCTCGGGACGATCGAGAAGAACGGGTTGAACGTCGCCAGGTCGTGGGTTGAGCTTGGGTGGGCGAGGATCCAGCCCGCCTGCCCCAGATAGCTGAGCAGCACGGCCGGCCAGACGACCACGAACCAGGCGCCGCGGATCGCGCCCGGACCGAAGTGGCCGCGGTCGGCGTAGAGCGCCTCGGCGCCCGTCACCGCCAGGACGACACCGCCGAGCGCCAGAAATGCGTCGAAGCCGTGGTCGGCGAAGAACTGAACGCCGTAGCTGGGTGAAAGCCCCTGCAGCACGCCGGGATGGTGGACGACCTGAACGCCACCGAGGATCGCCAGCGTGCTGAACCAGACCAGCATCACCGGGCCGAACAGCCAGCCGACGGTTCCCGTCCCCTTGCGCTGGATCACGAACAGCGCGACCAGGATCGCAACCGAGATCGGCACGACGAGGTGCGCGACTGCGGGCGCAGCCACGTCGAGCCCGGAGACGGCCGACAGCACCGAGATCGCCGGGGTGATCATGCCGTCACCGAAGAACAGCGACGCGCCGAAGATCCCGAGCGTCACCATCAGCGCCATCCGCGGCACCTTGCGTCGCTGGCAGAGCGCCGCAAGCGCCATGATCCCGCCATCGCCGCGGTTGTGGGCGCGCATGATGAAGCCGGCGTACTTCAACGAGACGATCACCGTCAGCGACCAGAAGATCAGCGACACGACGCCGTAGACGTTGGCCACATCAACGTGGTTCGCGGCATGGAAACCGAACGTGACCTGCTCGGTGTAAAGGGGACTGGTGCCGATGTCGCCGAAGACCACGCCGAGCGCGCCGAGCGCAAGTACCGCCTTGGCGGCGTGCACGATCACATCGGGCTCAGCTCCCGTTCCCGATCCGGGTGGCAGCTGCTGCGAGAGCGCCGAGCTGTCGTCGACGTCGTCCTGCAAGCCATCGTCATGGGCCTCGGGCGCCTCCCTGTGGTAGGCGAGCTTGTGGGCACCCTCGTTGAAGGAGCGCTTCACGGGTTTGGCGACTGTCTCCTCGCCCTTCCCGTTGGCGGCGTCGCGCTTCCCCTTGGTTCGTGCGGGACCTTCCTGGTCACCACGGCCCTGCTCCACCACGCTCCTCCTAGTGCCTGACGCGGACCGGGGCAGCGTACATCAGATGGTCGGGAATCGAGACCATTACGGTGAGTTTATCCCGGCGGTTGCGTCAGCTCGCGCCGGCAGCGAGGCCCGGGATCCAGCTGGTGCCGGCGAGCGGTACGCGTGCCATCGCCGACGCCTCGATCGTCAGCGCGACCAGATCCTCGGGCTCGAGGTTGTGGACGTGCGACTTGCCGCACGCGCGCGCCAGCGTCTGGGTTTCGAGCACGATCGTGCGCAGGTAGTTGGCCAGGCGCCGGCCGCCGAGCACCGGGTCGAAGCGCGCCGCCAGCTCATCGTTCTGGGTCGAGATTCCGGTCGGATCGCGTCCCTCGTGCCAGTCGTCGTAGAACCCTGCAGCGCTGCCGATCTCCTCGTATTCCGAGGCGTAGCGCGGCGAGTTGTCGCCAAGCGCGATCATCGCCGCCACCCCGATCGAGACCGCATCGGCGCCGAGCGCGAGCGCCTTGGCGACGTCGGCTCCCGAACGGATGCCACCGGAGACGATCAGCTGCACCCGGCGGTGCATGCCGAGCTCCTGGAGCGACTGGACGGCCTGCGGGATCGCGGCCAGGATCGGGATCCCGACGTGCTCGATGAACACCTCCTGCGTGGCGGCGGTGCCGCCCTGCATGCCGTCGAGCACGATCACGTCGGCACCGGCCTTGACCGCAAGCGCGACATCGAAGAAGGTCCGCGTGGCGCCGATCTTGATGAAGATCGGCTTCTCCCAATCGGTGATCTCACGCAGCTCCTGGATCTTGATCTCAAGGTCGTCAGGGCCCGTCCAATCGGGATGCCGGCAGGCACTCCGCTGATCGATCCCCTTCGGCAGGTCACGCATCTCGGCGACGCGATCGGAGATCTTCTGTCCGAGCAGCATGCCGCCGCCACCGGGCTTCGCGCCCTGCCCGATCACCACCTCGATCGCATCGGCGCGCCGCAGGTCGTCCGGATTCATCCCGTAGCGGGAGGGCAGCAACTGGTAGACGAGCGTCTCGGAGTGCGTGCGCTCCTCGGGGGTCATGCCGCCGTCGCCGGTGGTGGTGCTCGTCCCGACCTCGCTCGCCCCCCGCCCGAGCGCCTCCTTCGCGGGTGCCGACAGCGCGCCGAAGCTCATCCCGGCGATCGTCACGGGGATCTTCAGCTCAAGTGGCTTCTTCGCGAACCGCGTACCGAGCGTGACGTTCGTGTCGCAGCGCTCGCGGTAGCCCTCAAGCGGGTATCGCGAGACGCTCGCGCCGAGGACCAGGAGGTCGTCGAAGTGCGGCACGCGACGCTTGGCGCCGAAGCCGCGAATGTCGTAGATCCCCTCCCGGGCAGCCCGCTGGATCGCGTGGATCACGTCACGGTCGAAGGTCGCCGACTCACGCAGCCCCGGGCGCCAGCCGGCTGAGGAGGTCTCGGGCGCTGCGGCCGCGGGTGGCGTGGCGAGAGTGTCGGTTTCGCTCATGGAAGTCCTCGGGATTCGGTGTCGATCGGCAGCGCGCGGCGCAGATCAGTACGCGCTGGCGTTGTCGATATGGAAGTTGTAGAGGCGCCGGGCCGACCCGTAGCGGCGGAAGTCATCGAGGTCGGCGTCGATCAGACCGCCACGGTCGAGCAGCCCGCGCAACTCTTCAAGGTGCTCGCCGCGCATCTCCTTCTCGATGCAGTCAGAACCGAGGCTCGCCACCGATCCGCGGACATACAGGCGCGCCTCATAGATCGAGTCACCCAACGCGTCGCCGGCGTCGCCGCAGACCACGAGCCGGCCCTTCTGCGCCATGAACGCGGACATGTGCCCAACCGAGCCATGGACGACGATGTCGACCCCCTTCATCGAGATCCCGCAGCGGGCGGAGGCGTCGCCGTGGACCACGACGAGGCCGCCACGGCCGGTCGCGGCCGCGGCCTGACTGGCGTTGCCATCGACGATCACGGTGCCGGACATGATGTTCTCGGCGAGACCGACACCGGCGTTGCCGTGCACTCGAACGGTCGCGTGCTTGTTCATTCCCGCGCAGTAGTAGCCGACGTGCCCATCGATATCGACCTCAGCGTCGCCGTCGAGCCCGACCGCGAGCGCGTGGCGCCCGCCGGGGTTGACGACCCGCCAGTGATGCGACTGGCCGTCGGCCAGCTCCGAGTGCATTCGAGCGTTCAGCTCGCGGATGCTGGTCTGCTCGAGGTCGATCGTCTCGAGGCCGAGCGTGCTATCGGTGGTCATCAGGCGTAGGTCCTCTCCCAGCTGTACACCTTTGCCGGCTCGGGCTCCCAGACGTTCGCCTCCTGCGCACCTGGCAGCACCGCGATCGCGCGGTACTCCGATGCCATCGCCACCCAGTCGTCGGTCTCAGCCATCACGGCCGGCTTGCAGGCGATCGGATCACGCAGGACGGCAAAGCCGTCGACGGTGCCGACCGCGAACGTGTAGAAGCCGTCGAGATCTGAGAGGCAGTGCTCGAGCGCCGCCTCGAGGCTCAGACCCTGCTGCATCCGCCACGTGAGGTAGCCGGCCGCGACCTCGGTGTCGTTGTCGGTCTGGAACTCGATCCCCTCGCGCCGCAGCTCACGACGGAGCTGGTTGTGGTTGGACAGCGAGCCGTTGTGGACGAGGCACAGGTCAAGCCCGGTTGAGAACGGATGCGAGTGCTCGGTCGTCACGCGGCTCTCGGTCGCCATCCGCGTGTGGCCGAGGCCGTGACTCGCGGCGATGTCATGGAGCTTGAAGCGAGCGACGAACTCGGTCGGCAGGCCCATCTCCTTGTAGATCTCGATCCGCTCGCCGGCGCTCATGATCCGCAGATCCGGATGTTCGGAACGCAGCCAGGCGCTTGCCGAGGCCGCGTCGGCCTCGAGTACGAACACCGCGTGGCTGGCGCGGACCTCCGGCTCCCCGGCGGTGCCGAGCGCCGACTCCAGTTCGGCTTCGAGCGCCTGCCAGTCGTAGTCCGGATCCGCAGAGAAGACGGTGAGCTTGCTCCAACCAACCGGCGCTGCATGGCGGTACACCGCAACACCGGCGCTGTCAGGCCCGCGATCCGACATCTGCACGAGCATGCTCGCGAGATGTTCGCCGAGATGCTCCTCCATCTCAGGGGACTTGCTGAACAGTCCGACGATCCCACACACGGGGTTGTCTCCGATCGTTTAACTCTTTTTTATGCTGTCCCTACGACCGAGGCGAACAGTAGTGTTGATGTGCCCCACTTCACATAGGCGCGCGACGCACAATTTCGGCCTCGCACATGTGAAGGAAGTCCATAGTCGGCGCGCTCTCGGCATGCGGCAAACCACGAATGGAAGCGCTCGGCCAGGCACTCAGCGCTCGAGCACCGAGTCCTCCGTCACGAGGTAGACGGGCAGCTTCGCGCGCCGTCCGACGCGATAGGGCTCCTGGGACCACATGAAGTCCGCGACGATCCGGTTGCGGGGGGAATCAGCCCCCATCACGATCGCCTGGCACCCGGTCTGCTCCGCCTCGCGGAGGATCACCTTCGCAGCCTTGCGCGTGCCGACCACGTGCCCGTCTGCCTCGAGGCCGCGCTTGCGCAACGACTTGACGGCCTTGGCGACAAGATCGCGCTGCTCCTGCCACTCGGCCTTGTTCGGCATCAGTCCGGGGGTCTGCAGACCGAACGCAACCCCGTGGACCCGGGCGATCGAGATCACCCGCACCGATGTGCCCGCCATCTGGGCAGCGACGTCGACTGCCCGCTGTGGGATCTCGCGCCCCTCGGTCGCGAGCAGGATGTTCTGATACTCGGTCATCTGAGCTTGGTGGCGCGATCTGGTCCCTGCTGTATCGATCGACGCTCAGCGGAGATAATACGTCGCGCAGCCATGGACGACGCAAAGGTTCACGAGGTGTATGAGTTCCTCGAGGCCTATCCACCGTTCGATGTACTGGACGCGGACAAGCTCCGAACCGTGAGCGCCACCGCCGGGCTCGCCTCGTTCGCAACCGGTGAGTGCCCGGTCGTCGAGGATGGCACGCCGTCGACTCACCTGTTCGTGATTCACACAGGCGCGATGGAGCTGATCCACGAGAGCGAGGTGATCGACGTGCTGGAGCCGGGCCAGTGCTTCGGGCACACGTCGCTGCTGACCGGCATGGCACCGACCTTCACGGTCCGCGCGAGGCTCGATTCCAACTGCTACCTGCTCGATCTTGACGCGGCGATGATCGTCCTCGGGACCCCGGCAGGTGTGCGCTGGGTGGCGCTGGCAGATCGCAACCGGCTGGCGCGGACCGGCCATACGGTCCACGCCCTGCCGCAGGTCGACACCACCAGGGTCGGCTCGTTGGTGCTGCGCGAACCGCTCTTCTGTGAGCCCGGCACCCCGATCCGGGAGGCCGCTCGCACCCTGACCGAGCGGGCAGACACCGCGTTGCTCGTACGCACGCCGTCGGGACTGGGGATCGTCACCGACGCGGAGCTGCGTGCGCACGTCGTCACCGGTGACGTTCCGGCCGACGCGCCGGTGGAGCGAATCGCGCGGGTGCCCGTGCCCTCGGTCCCGTCCGATCAGCTCGCGATCGACGCGACGATCGACATGCTCGATGCCGGCGCCGACCACCTGGCGGTGCTCGGCGATCGCGGTACGCCGATTGGCGTGATCTCCGCGACAGACCTGGCAGGGCTCGACACGCACAGTCCGTTCGCGCTGCGCCACGCGATCATGAATGCGCGTGACGAGGATGCGGTCGTGGAGGCCGCGCTGCAGGCGCGCAGCGTGTTCCGCTGGCTGTTCGATGCCGGGCTCTCGTCCACCAGCCTGAGCCGGGTCCTGACGCTTCAGAGCGATGCGATCACCGGGCGACTGCTGGGCCTGTCGGTCGCTCGCCACGGGCCGGCCCCGGTACCGTGGGCCTGGCTGATGCTCGGCAGCGGGGCACGGCGGGAGTTCACGCTCGGTTCCGATCAGGACAACGCACTCGCATACGCGGACGGCGACGACGGCGTCGATCATTACTTCGCCCGGCTCGGAGGCGACGTCAATGACGGACTGCGACGGTGCGGGTTCGACGCTGACAACAACGGAGTCCTGGCCGGCAACCGGCAGTGGCGGATGTCTCAGTCGGCATGGGTGGCGACGTTCGAGGACTGTCTCACCTCTCCCGACAACTCGCGGCTGATCCGCGCGACCGTCGCGTTCGACTTCCGCCAGAGTTCCGGCGCGCTCCAGATCGCGCCGCCGCTGGTCGCGCGGATCCAACAGGCAGGGGAACATCCCGGCTTCGTACGACAGCTGGCGCGAGTGACCGAGGGCTACAAACCGCCGCTCGGGTTCCGCGGCGCGATCGCAACGCGGCCGGACGGGAAGGTCGACATCAAGCGCGGGGGGATCATCCCGCTGGTCAACCTCGCCCGCTTCCACGCGCTCACCCACGGGATCACGATCTCGATGACAGTCGACCGCCTGCAGGCGGCACGCGACACGGGCGCGCTGGACACCGAGACGGCCGAGGAACTGCTCGAGGCATTCGAGATCGTCTGCCGCCTGCGGCTTGCGCATCACGCCGCATGCCTCGATCAGGAATTGCCGATCGACGATCTGATCGACCCCGTGGCGCTGACCGCGATCCGCCGGCGCGAGCTGCGTGACGTGTTCCGCACGATCCAGCGCGCCCAGAAGCGGCTGTCGGTCTACCTGCCGGCCGGGGTCTGACGCTCACTTGCGGCGGCGGCGCGCAGCCGTACCAGCTTCACCGCAAGCTCAAGCGACAGCAGGTCCTCGTGCGCCAGATCCAACCCCGACAGCTGCTCGATCCGCTCCAGCCGCTGGCGTAGCGTGTTGGGATGGATGAACAGCGCCCGCGCGGTCGTCGCAATGCTCCGGCGGTCAAGCAGATAGCGCTCGAGCGTCGCGACAAGCTGGGTGCGGCGACGGGTGTCGTATTCGACGAGGCGGCGGACGGCGGTGGCGTGAAGGTCATCCGGGGTGTCGTCAAGCGGTAGGCGAACCAGGTACTTGTACGCGCCGAGCCCCTCGTACGGGAGCGCTCCGCCCTGTGGCAGCAACGCTCGCGCGATCCGCACCGCGTCGGCTGCTTCCCGGAGGCTGTGTGAGGCCTCGCCGAGACCGGAGCGCACCGCGCTGCGCCCGATCACCAGCCGCTCGCCGGTGCCCAGTTCATCGAGCGCCCGATCGAGCTCCACCAGCTGTGCCTCGCTCGGGCCGACCGGCAGCGACAGCAGGGCGCGGAGGTTCTCACGGGAGATGTCGCAGAATGCGCTCGGGGAGATGCGGCGCAACCGCTGCTCGACCCGCTCGCTGACCTCGGGCCACGCACGGCTCTGATCGGCTTCCGCGGCAGCTTCGATCTGGACGAACAGATGCGCCCGCGCCGGGTCCCACCGAGCCCGCCGCGCAGTTTCCTCGGCCACCGGTATCGACCCGGTGCCAAGCGCTTCGAACAGGTCACGGATGATGTTCTCACCGGTCAGCCGCTCGATCAGCTCGACCTGTTTGAGCGCCAGCGCGACCTGATGGGCGACCGCCTGCAGCAACTCCTCAGCCTCATCGGCGGGCTGCCCGGGGCGGATCGCCGCCAGCACTCCGAGCTGGTCCTCGCCGGCGGCGACCGGGGCTGAGAGCACAGCCACCTGCACATCGTCCGCCACCGAGGTGTCCTTCGCCGCCGAACGCGCCCGCGAGGCGGGGCGCCCCGCCGTCTCCCGGTCCCGGCCGGCGAGCGCCCCGTCGCGGGCCGCACGGCGGGGAGGCTGGCGCAGCAGCGCCAGCAACGCCGCCGTCCCCTCGCGTGGGGCACCGGGATCCGAACTCGGGTCACGCGCGGCCAGCTCAAGGCTGTCGGCCTCCGGGTCAAGCAGGTACAGCTGACAGCTCTCGCAGCGCAGCAGCCGGCGAACGCCGGCTGTGACCACCCGGTAGAGCTCCTCGCGGCTGCCACTCGCTGCCGAGATCTCCTGCGAGAGCTGCGACAGGTTGGTGAGCGCGTCGACCCGACGCCGCGTCGCCTCGTACAGGCTGGCGTTCTCGATCGCGCCCGCCATCAGCGAGGCGGTGTGAGCAAGAAACGTCAGCACGCTCTCGTCGAACTCGCGCGGCGCCACCGTGTGCAGGACGACGACGCCGATCACCTGGCCGGAGCGCGCCGGGATCGGAACCGCAACGATCGACTGGAAGTGCTCCTCCTGCAACTCGGCGACGTATTGCATACGAGGATCCTCGAGCGCGTTCTCACGGATGAACGCCGGCGTCCGGTGCAGGGCGACCCAGCCTGCGAGGCTGTCACCGAGCTCCAGCTCAATCCGCCCGACCGCGTGGGCGTAGACGTTCGACGCCGCGCGCAGGCGCAGGCGCGATCCCTCAAGCAGATAGATGAAGCACGCGTGACACTCGGTCGCCTCTGTCAGCAGTTCGACCGTCGAGGCCAGCAGCCGATCAAGGTCCGGCGCTGAGGCGACGACCCCGATCACGCGGTACAGGGTGTCGCTCTCCAGGCGCACACGCTCGAGTTGCTCCGCGAGCCCGCTGCCTTCGGACGCCTTCATGCTTTTCGAGCGCGCCATCGTAAGTCAGACCTCACGAGCACGATAGACGCCGCGAGCGCACTCGCGACGATTGTTCACCGACGCGCTCGTCGACGGCTTGCCGCCGCGGCGCCGAGCCGGTCAGCCGGCGCCGCGGACAGCCTGTGGTCGCGTTGATCAGTAGAGCTGGAGATAGCGGTCGAGCTCCCACTGCGTGATCTGTTCGTGTGCCTCCTGCCACTCCCCGCGCTTGACGCGCACGAAGTAGTCGAGGTAGTCCTCGCGCGCGGTCGCGCCGAACGCCTTGCGCAGGACGTCGTCACGCTCGAGCTCACGGGTCGCGTCGAGCAGGTTGGCGGGCAGCAGTTCAATCCCGAGCTTGGCACGCTCGGCGTCATCGAGCTCGTGCAGGTTGAGCTCGGTCGTCGGCTCGCCGGGTTCGAGCCCCCGCTCGATCCCATCGAGACCCGAGGCGAGGATCGCGGTCGCCGCCAGGTACGGATTGCAGGAGCCGTCGACTGTCCTGTCCTCGATCCGGCCGCCCGCGGGGATCCGGAGCATCTGCGTGCGGTTGTTGAAGCCGTAGCTGATGTAGACCGGTGCCCACGCCGAACCGCTGCGGGAGCCGATCACCAGGCGCTTGTACGAGGTGACGGTCGGCGCCGTGACCGAGATATAGGCCTTCGCGTGGGCCTTCAGCCCCCCGAGGAAGTTGTAGGCGAGCGGCGATAGGCCGAGACCACGGGGATCCTGCGCGGGGTCAAGGTCGAAGACGTTCTCGCCGTCCTTCCAGAGGCTGATGTGGAAGTGGCAGCCGTTGCCGGTCAGGTGCCCGAAGGGCTTGGGCATGAACGTCGCGATCAGGCCGCGCTCCTGCGCCAGCGACTCGACCATGTAGCGGAAGAAGATCGCCTTGTCGCAGGTGCTGAGCGCCTCATCGAAGTCGAAGTTCTGTTCGAACTGGCCGTTGGCATCCTCGTGATCGGTGGCGTAGTTGTTCCAGCCGAGCGCGCTGATGTTCCGCGCCACCGTGCTGACGAAGTCAAGGTTGCGCGTCAGTGCGCGCATGTCGTAACAGGGCTGACTGAGGTTGTCGAGTTTGTCGGCGACCTCGATCGAACCGTCCTCCAGACGGCGCACGAGGAAGTACTCGAGCTCGATCCCGATCTTGAATTCGTAGCCGAGCGCGCGGGCCCGCTCCAGCTGGTGGCGCAGGATCGTGCGAGGACAGTAGGGCCACTCCTCCCCCTGAACGTGCACGTCGCATGCGAGCCTCGCGACACCCGGCCGCCAGGGCAGCGGTGTGAAGGTGCGCGGGTCGGCGATCGCCTCGAGGTCGGGGTCGTTCGGCCGCTGTCCGATCTCACCGGCGGCGAAACCCGCAAACCCGGCGCCGTCGGTGAACAGTCCTTCGAGGTGGGTCGCCGGCACGAGCTTGGCGTTCGGCTTGCCGTGCATGTCGACGAACTGGGCGAACAGGAACTCGATCCCGAGCTTGTCAACCCGCTCGCGCACCTCCTCGACGCTGGTCGGAGCTGTGGCCTGCACGGACGCCAGGGTCTCGAGGTCGACGGTGGGGGCGCCACTCGGAGAGTTCATAGACATCTTCCTTTCCTTGGCGCCCGCCGGAGGCGGTCGCCGATTGGCGTCGCCGTCAGCGAGCGCCTGTGTGTGGACAATCTCTATACGCGGCAGAAATCTAGCCGTCGCGAAGAGCCTGCTGCCAGGTTTGGCCTTCCCATGTTTTCGGTGCGTTAGATGTGGTGAATGTCCATATTTCCGGGTTCGCTTCGCCGTTGGCTATGGCCGGTCACGCCAGTGGAGATTGAGCGCCCGATTGCTCTCTCCGACGTATGATTGATTCGACTACAGAATCAGGAGGCATCGATGGAGCTGCGCCAGCTTCGGTACTTCGTGGCCGTCGCCGAGGAGCTGCACTTCCGCCGGGCGGCCACGCGCCTGCACATGTCGCAGCCGCCGCTGAGCCAGCAGATCCAAGCGCTTGAGACCGAGATGGGCTGCCGGCTGTTGACGCGCAGCCGCAGGCGGGTGGAGCTGACGGCGGCAGGCGCCGCCTTCCTGAGCGACGCCAGGGCGCTGCTGGCGTCGCTCGATGGGGCAGTGGCGACGGCCAGGCGAATCGACGCCGGCCAGACCGGAAGGCTGCGGATCAACTTCGTCGGGTCTGCGCTGCTGTCGATCGTGCCCGACCTCGTGCAGCGCTTCCGGGCAGCGCACCCGCTGGTCGAGGTCGACCTGCACGAGCGCTCAACCGTCGACCAGCTCCGCGCGATCAAGTCAGGGGCGGCCGATGTCGGCCTGATCCGGCCGCCGCTTGACCCCGACGGCGATCTGAATGTCGAGATCGTCCTGCGAGAGCGGACCGTTGCCGCGCTCCCCGCCGAGCATCCGCTCGCGGCGCTCAAGCGCAACCCGCTGCGGCGCCTCGCCGCGGAACCGCTCGTGCTGTTCCCGCGTGACCAGGCACCCGGTTTCCACGATCTGCTGATCAGCAGTCTCACGGGGACCGGGGTGACGCCACGGGTGGCGCAGTACGCGCCCGAGATGTTGACGATCATCGGCCTCGTGGCAGCCGGCATCGGAGTGTCGCTGGTGCCCGCCTCGGTGCAGCGGCTCGCGCTCGATGGGGTCGCGTACCGGCCGGTCGGTGGGGCGCCGGCGGCGGAGCTGGCCGCGATCACCCGAGCCGACGACGGCTCGCCACTCGTCAGAGCGTTCATCGCGCACGCGAGGGCATAGACGCGTGGCTGTCGAGGTGATCAGGTCATCGAGCGTCACGGGGTCCGGAGCGCCGGAGCCGAGCCTCACGAGCGGTGTGCGCGAGCTGCTGGTGAGCGCCGTCCGCCTGCCGTTGGACTCCGTGCTGAGCCCCGAGCAGGCAGTGCTGTCGCTGCGAGGTGATTCACGGCCGTTCGCGCTTGTCGGCGATTGGTTCTCCGGCGTCTGCGTGCTCGGTTCCGAGCCGGTTTGCGTCGCCGGCCCCGACGAGGATCCGTTCTCGGTTCTCGAGCGTATGCCGCAGCTCGCGACCGATCTGACCGGGGACGTGACGCGGACGACGGGGGGTTTGCCGAGCGGCGCATCGGGCAGCCCGATGCCGCTGGTCGGCGGGGGCTGGGTCGGATGGCTGGGCTATCGGCTCGGCGCGCTGATCGAGCGCCTCCCGCCGCCACCGCCCGCACCCGTCCCAATGCCACCGTTCTCGCTTGCGTTCTATGACCACGCGGTCGTGTTCGACGGGGAGCGGTGGTGGTTCGAGGCGCTCTGGAGCGAGGCGCGCTCGGCTGTCCTGCGCGCGCGCCTGGCGGTGTGGGAGGGACGGCTGGCGGGTCGGCCGGCACCGCCGGACGAGGCGGCGATCGCGGCGGCGATGACCTCACCGTTCACACTGGCCGGTTGCGGGGCGGCCGGCCACGTGACGGCGGTGGCCGAGTGCCGTCAGCGGATCGCCGCCGGCGAGCTGTTCCAGGCCAACCTGTGCCTGCGCTTGGAGTCCCGCCTGAGCGGCAGCGCGCTCGACCTGTTCGCGCGCGCCCTCCCATTGGCCGGGCCCCGCTTCGGCGCGTTCGTCGACGGCGCCTTCAGCCTGTCGCCTGAGCGCTTTCTGCGTCGCAGCGGCCGGTCGGTTTGGACCGAACCGATCAAGGGCACCCGCCCGCGTGCCTCCGGCCCTGGAGACCAGCAGGCGGCACGCGAGGCGCGCGAGGAGCTGGTCTCCTCGACGAAGGACTCGGCCGAGCACGTGATGATCGTCGACCTGATGCGCAACGACCTCGGACGGGTGTGCGAGTACGGGTCGGTTCGCGCAGAGCCTGCCCGAGCCGAGGCGCACTCGGGTGTCTGGCACCTCGTCTCGACCGTGAGCGGCACGCTGCGCCACGATGTTGGTGACCGAGACCTGCTGCGGGCAGCATTCCCTCCGGGCTCGGTCACCGGCGCCCCCAAGGTGCAGGCGATGAAGGTGATCTCCGAGCTGGAGGCGACCAGGCGAGAGCTTTACACCGGCGCGATCGGGATCGTCAGCCCGCTCGCGGGACTCGACATGAGCGTCGCGATCCGTACCTTCGAGGTCTCGGGAGACTCGATCTGGTTCGGCGCCGGCGGTGGGATCGTCGCGGACTCCGACCCGGAGCTCGAACTCGCCGAGGCGCTGACGAAGGCGCGGGGGCCGGTCGCCGCGATCGGGGGAACAGTCGCCGAACCGACTGCCTTGACGCGTCCACGTTCGAGCTCCCGCGTACCACGTGCGCTCGCGTATGGAGCCCGCCCCGACCCGGTGCGCGGTGTATTCGAAACGATCCTCGTGGAGGAGCGGCGGCCGGTGCTGCTGGAGGCGCACCTTGCACGGCTGGCGGCGTCACTTGAGTCCCTATACGGCGTTGCGCTGGACCTCGGCCTGGCCGGCGTTCGGGTGAGCGACGCTGCCTCACGGCTGGGTGCAGTGCCGGCACGGCTGCGTGTGCTGGCTGACCCGGACGGCTCGCTTTCGGTAACCGTGTCCGATGCGGGCGGTGTGGCCGGCATCGGTGGTTACTCCCCCGGGCGCGTGAGCTTGACACCGTTCTCGCTGCCGGGAGGACTTGGTGCTCACAAGTGGCGCGATCGGGAATTACTGGACTCGCTGAGCGCACTCCAGCCGGGTGCCGTGCCGCTGCTGATCGACACCGATGGCGTCGTGCTGGAGGCCGCGCACGCCAACGTCTGGATCACCGAGGGCGATGCGCTGATCACGCCGCCCGCCGACGGTCGGCTGCTCCCGGGAGTCACCCGCGCGGCGCTGCTGAGCTCCGATCAGTACGCACGCGAGGAATCCTTGGATCTGGTGCGGATGGAGCAGGCCGACTCGATCTTCCTGACGTCGTCGATCTCCGGGCGGCGGGCCGCGTCGCTCACGGCGCGGCGGGTTGACGACGAGCGCTGACCGTGCGCAACCTCAGGAGCCGGTGGCGACCGGACGCAACTCGCCGCCCGGTGAGCGCACGCCGTCCTCGCGCGCCGCGATCTGCTCAAGCTTCGCGAGCAGGCCCTCAGCCATCCGAATCGACGCCGCGTCGATCAGGCGACCGTCGAGCGAAACCGCACCCTTGCCGCTGGCCGCCGCGTCCTTCATCGCCGCGATGATCCGGTGGGTCTTCTCGACGAGGTGATCATCGGGGGTGAACACGTCGTTCGCGAGCTCGATCTGGGAGGGGTGGATCGCCCATTTGCCCTCGTACCCGAGAACAGCGGCACGCTTGGCCGACGCGATGTAGCCCTCCGGGTCGGTGAAGTCACCGAACGGCCCGTCGATCGGACGCAGGCCGTAGGCGCGACAGACGACGGCGATCCGCGACAGCGCGTAATGCCACTGATCGCCCCAGTGACGCTCACGGGCGTCGGGGCCGGCGCCGTTGGGATCGGTGAGGACCGAGTAATCCGGGCTGGCTCCGCCGATCGAGGTCGTGTGGCTCTGCAGCGAGGCCGCGTAGTCGGCGACCCCGAAGACCATCGCCTCGATCCGCTCCGGACAGGCGCGCGCGATCTCCTCACAGTTGACCATGCCGATCGCGGTCTCGATCAGGACGGCGATCCCGATCCGCCGCCCAAACCGCATCGCATCCTCGATCTGGGTGAGCAGGGTCGCGACCAGGTGGATGTCGCCGGCGCCACTCGCTTTCGGAATCATGATCGTGTCCAGATGCTGGCCCGCCTGCTCGACCACGTCGACGATGTCTCGGTAGCAGTAATGCGTGTCAAGGCCGTTGATCCGCAGCGACACCGAACAGCGGGACCAGTCGTAGGTCTGCAGCGCCTCGATGATGTTGAGCCGTGCCTGGACCTTGTCGTCGGGCGCAACCGCATCCTCGAGATCGAGCATCACGATGTCGGCGCCGAGTGCCGGCGCCTTCTCAAGCATCCGAAGGTTGCTGCCGGGCACGGCGAGCTCACTGCGATGAAGGCGGGTGGAGGTCGGAGTCATGCCCGGCAGTAAACCGCAGAAATCGCCGCGCGCAACTCGATTAGATGAATTTGTTCAATCCAGAGAGCGCACTCAATAGATAGACCTGCGTCTCTGGATCAACGCGGAATTCTTGGCTGTGCTCTTTGCCAAAGGTCAGCTAGCCTCAGCCGCCATGTCAACCCCTCCCTCGCTCAACCCACCCGCACGATTGCTGTGCGGTCCTGGTCCGATGAACGTCACGCCCGCCGCACTCGAGGCGATGCAGCGCCCGATCCTCGGCCACCTTGACCCTGACTTCCACCAGATCCTGACCGAGGTCATCCAACTGCAGCGCCAGGTGTATCGAGCCGGCGCGGGACTCGTGCTACCGCTACAGGCGACAGGCATGTCGGGCATGGAGACGGGACTCACCAACCTGCTGGAACCGGGCGACGTCGCGATTGTCGGAGCCGGCGGATTCTTCGGGCGAAGGATCGCCGAGGTCGCGCGCCTCAGTGGCGCCACGGCGATCGAGGTCGAGGCGGATCTCGGTGAGCATGTGCCGAACGAGCGACTGCTCGAGGCGTTGGATCAGCACCCCGAGGCGCGCCTGCTCGCGGTCGTCCACGCTGAGACCTCGACCGGCGTGCGGCATCCGCTCGCAGAGCTGGGCGCCGCCGTCCGTGATCGTGACGTGCTGCTGATGGCGGACTGCGTCACGTCGCTCGCGGGGATCGAGGTGGACTTCGACGCCTGGGGAATCGACTACGCGTACTCGTGCACTCAGAAGTGCGTCGGCGCGCCTCCCGGCATGTCGCCGCTCGCCGTGTCGGAGCGCGCGCTGGAACGGATCCGCTCCCGGACGGCGCCGGTGCCGTTCTCGTTCGATCTGCTCCGGCTCGAGCGCTATTGGGTGGAGCGTCCCGTCGTCTACCACCACACGGCGCCGATCCTGCACATCTATGCGCTGCACGCCGCCCTGCGGGAGGTGGTGATCGAGGGACTCGAGCAACGTTGGGCCCGCCACGAAGAGGCTGGGCGCTTCTTTCAGAGCGCGATCCGTGAGCGGGGTTTCGAGCTGCTCGCCGATCCCGAGTATCAGCTGCCCCAGCTGAGCGCCGTATGCGTGCCCGACGGGGTCAACGGAGCCCGCGTTCAGTCACGCATGCTGCGCGAACACGAGATCGAGATCGGCGGCGGCCTTGGTCCCGGCGCACCGCCGATCTGGCGGATCGGCCTGATGGGTGAGAACGCGTCGATCTCGGTCGCCGAGCGGGTGCTCGATGCGCTCGATGCGGTGCTCGCGGATGAGCCCGTGCTCTCGGCCGTGAGCTGAGCCGGCGGCCTGGCGGCCTGCGACCGTCGGTCGCGACTTGCGGGGTCGCGACTTGCGGGGCGCGACTTGCGGGGCGCGACTTGTGGGGACGCTGCTCGCGGTCGCGAGCTTCAGGCTGGGAGCTGCATGAACGCGCGCAGATCGTCGAGGATGCCGGCCCGGTCGTGCTCGAAGCGCAACTCCGTGATCCGGATTGGTCGGATCCGCCGGCGTTGCAGATCGGTGTCCTTGAGGCGATCCTTCTCGAAGTCTCTCGCGGCGATGTGGTACGCGCGGCCGTCCAACTCGACAGCCAATCGCTCCTGGGGCCAGTAGCAGTCGATCTCCCACGGGCCGATCTGGATGTTTCTGAGCGGCTCAGGGATTTCGGCGTGCAGGGCGAGCCAGTCGTCGAACGCGATCTCGAAGCCCGACTTCCGCTCAGGTTTGGGGCGATACGCCCGCATTTCGTCTTTGAGCATGCCGACACCGGGCCGGCCGGCGTGTCTTTGAACTGCCAGCTCGAACGCGTCGAAGTCGAGGATCCGCTTACGGACCGCCTGGGTGATGAGTCTCTGCATCTCCGAGGATCGCTCACGCGGGGCGAGCTCGATCAGCAACCGAGGAACGCTGCTGACCCGCAGTCCGTTCCGAATTGAGATGTCTGCCGGGTCAGGGATCTTGGCCATGCGATGAACGATCAGCGGCGGTCGGCGCCCCTTCCCGGATCGGACGGTTACCTCAAGTCGTTCGACGGAGATGGTCCGCAGTCCCCAGACGGCCGCGGAGGTCCGATGACTCAGGAAACCCTCCGGACCCACTGCCAGCAGCGCAGCCACGAGATGAGCGTGCTCCACGATTCGCGTGTGCCCCACGGCGTACACGCCTCGATGGAGGCTGTGCAGGTGACCACGTTCGAGCCGTCCACGGATCTCGCCCCTCGTCAACCCGAGTTCGACCAACTGTGCCAACGAGATCACGCCGAATTGCGCCGTCGCGACGCGCGCGACGGCGGTCCACAAAGCAACCGCCCGCGTATCGGATCGGCGACCGCCACTATCGACACCTTTTGGTCCGCCACGAACCAAAAGGTGCTTTGAGTTGCTCATCGAGCCCACGGTGCCAGGAAAAACGTCACACGTGGGTGACAGATGTTGCGCGGAGGTCAGAGAAGCGCATCGAAACTGCTGCGCAATCCGGACGGGTGGTGCCTGGGCAGGACCGGCGCTGCGTAAACCGGGCGGGTGGAGCCTGGGCGGGACGTGCGCTGTGCAAACGGGCAGGTGGAGCCTGGGCGGGACGTGCGCTGCGCAAACGGGCAGGTGGAGCCTGGGCAGGACCGGCGCTGAGCAAACCTGGCGGGCCGTGCGCACGCGCCCCGGGCCGACGCTGCACGCGCCGGGCCAGCCGCTAGGACCGCGGCCGACTCTTGTCCGTGTCGTAGAGCGGGAACGGCGCGACTCGCGCGCCGAGCAGTCGGTCGCCGAGCGCGATGCCGACGCGCATCCCATCCTGCACCAGCAGTCTGTCGATCGCGGCCATCCCGATCGACTGCATCTCGAATGTCGGGCTCTTGCAACAGCTGCGCAGCACGCCCACATCGCGTCCCTCACGAGTGATCGCCGCCCCGTACTCAGGCAGCTCGTCGCCGTCGATCCGGACCGCGGTCAGCAGCCGCGGCGTTCCGGCCGCCCCGATCTCACGCAGGGCTTCTCGGCCGAGGAAGTCACCGGGCTTGTCAAGCTTGATCACCTTGTCGAGCCTGACCTCGTACGGGTCGGTCTGATGTTGGAAGTACTCGACATCGGGGAACAGAAGCCCGGACTCGATCCGCAGCGTCTCAATCCCAGACAGCCCGATCGGGCTGATGCCGTGCGGCTGGCCGGCTTCACGGACGGCGTGCCAGAGGGTCTCGGCATCGCCCGGTGAGCAGTAGAGCTCGAAACCGAGCTCCCCCGAATAGCCGGTCCGGGACACCCAGCACGGCACGCCACCGACGCGCACCTGGTCCGGCGTGAAGCGGAAGTAGCGAAGCGTCGCGAGATCTACGCCCTCGGTGATCGGCCCGAGCACCTCGCGTGCCTTGGGGCCCTGAACCTGCAGGTGGGGGAGTTCCGCGGTTCGGTCCTCGACCGTGACATCCAGCCCACGATCAGACGCGACCTTCCTGAAATGGTCCAGGTCCGAGTCGTAGCTGGTGATCGAAAGGCAGCGTTCAGCGCCAAGGTTGAAGACGGTGCCGTCCATGATCATCTTGCCCTGCTCGTCGCAGAGGGCCCCGTACCGGACCTGCCCGACCTGCAGCGACGCCATGTCGTTCGTGAACAGCACGTCGGCCAGTGCCAGCGCGTCGGGGCCGATCAGCTGCCATTTGCGAAGCGGCGACTCGTCCCAGATGTTGCACGCCATCCGCGTAGCGCGGTGCTCCGCTGCCGGATCACCGAAATCCGCCGCCCACGCCCAGCCCTCCCAATCGGTCCAGCTGGCTCCGGCCTCCCGCTGGACCTTGTCGAACGCAGTCCGACGCAGCTCTACGGCCGACACCTCTGACCCGCCATCTGACGCCCCTCAATTAATGAATTCGTCCAAACTTTAGACTCACTTATAGCATCCTGCGCCCGCGCAGATTGAACCCTCGTGTTGCGATAATCACAGGCGCGAGACATGACAGGCGACGGATCAACGCCTCCATCCGGGGGGTCAAGCCGCGACTCTGGGCGATCGGCCACCGACTCTGCACAGCCACCGCCAGGGGCGTCTCGCCCGACGGTCGGCTCCGTATCCCGGGCGATCGCGTTGCTCGATGCGCTGGCCGGCAGCGACGAGGGGCTCGGGGTCAACGAGCTGGCGCGGCGGATCGGTGTCAACGCCAGCACCGCGTCGCGGCTGCTTGGCACGCTTGAGCGCGGGGGGCTTGTCGAGCGCTCGCCGGGCGGGCCCTACCGGCTCGGCCTCAGGCTCGTCGCACTTGCCGACCGCGTCCTCGGGCAGCTCGACGTCCGCGAGCGAGCCAGGCCGTGGCTGACCTGGTTGGCGCAGGAGACCGGGGAGACGGCCACGCTCTCGGTGCCGACCGGCGGCGAGGCGATCACCGTCGATTTCGTCCCGTCCGCGTCCAGCGTCGTCAGCATGGCGCGCGTCGGCCGCCCGAGTGTTCCGCACGCGACCGCAGCCGGCAAGGTGATGCTCGCGTTCGGCGAAGCGCGCCGACTCCCGAGCAGCCAGCGAGCTCGTGGCGTATACCGAGCGCACCGTCACCGACCCCCGTGCCCTCGAAGCCCAGCTTGAGGAGATCCGCTCCAGAGGGATCGCCGAGGCCGTCGGTGAGCGGGAACCTGACCTCAACGCGCTCGCCGCACCCGTGTTGGGACGGGGTGGTGAGCTGGTCGCGATCCTAGGGGTTCAGGGGCCGGCGGCGCGTTTGGCGGCAGCGCGCAGGCTGACGCTGCAGGCGCCGCTGCTGCAAGCCGCCGGCGAGCTGAGCCGCTCGCTCGGCGGCCCGGGCGCGACCGCAATCGGTCACGCCCGGGGTTAGCGATCGGTCAGCTCCACGGGTAGGGGCTGTGCGACACGGGATGCAGGTCCCCGGTCGCAAACCGCTCGTAGCGGAACGGATGCAGCAGCGAGGAATGCTCGCCGCCGAGCACCCGTGCGACCTCGCGGCCGACCGCGATCATCTTGTAGCCGTGGTTGGAGTCCGCGACGACGAACACGTTCGGGCGCATGTAGTCGAACACGGGGAAGTTGTCGACCGTGAACGCGCCGACGCCACCGGAGCGAACGTGGCGGAAGTACATGCGGCAGTTCTCGAAGCGCTTGAGGCAGTGCGACAGCGAGGCGGGCCACATCTCGACGAACCCAGGATCGATCGTTCCGCTCGGATACGGGTCGACCTCGAACTCGTGGCCGACCTTCAGCGGCTGCGCGCCGCCCTGGATCGACTTGCGGTCGGGCTTGAAGTAGACGCCCCACGGCTCGTCGGTGACGAGCTTGCCGTCATCGGTGTGCAGCGGCTGGTCGCTGTCGACGTGCAGCACCGCCGACATCGTCCCGTCGGCCGTGACGAATTGGGCGGGATCGATCTCGACCTCGCCCTCCTGCAGATACCAGTAGGTCCACATCGGCAGATCGTTCTGCGACGGCGCCGTCGGGCTGGCGGACGTCGATGCGATCCGGCAGTCCGAGCATCGACCAGAGCTCGCGATCCACGGTCCGACCGCGACGACGACCTGCTCGACCGCGATCGTCGCCCTGGCTCGTGTTGACGACCTGTGACCGCGCCGGATTCGTCGAACTCGAATCCCCGTCACCTCGACGCCGGGGAAGATCTGCGCGCCCGCGGCGCGGGCCTTGTCGGCGAGGCCGAACATCGACTCGCGGTTGAAGGCGTAGCCGCCGGCGTGCTCGTGCAGGCAGACGGTCAGGCCCGGGAGCGCGCCAGTCGGCGTACAGCGACCGCATGTGGCGGTCGACCTCGTCGACTCCCGACGTGCAGCTCGCTCGGGTAGCCGATCCGCTGCTGGCGCTCGTAAACCTCGATCAGGTCGCTCTCCTGCGCCTTGCGGGCCGAGCGCGACGTAGCCGGTGCCGTGGTAGTGCAGCGTCTCCGGGTCGGACTCCCAGACCTCGACGCAGGCCGCCATCAGCTCCTGACATGGCCGGCTGGAAGTAGTTGTTGCGCACGACGCCGCAGGCGATCCCGGACGCACCGGCGCCGACCCCGGTCTTGTCGACGACGATCACCTGCTCGCCCTGCTCGGCGAGGTGCCAGGCGGTCGAGAGTCCGTGGACGCCGGCGCCGATGACGAGCACCGGGATCGACGACGGGAGGGTTTCGGACATGAAGGCTCCTGTGACTGTTGCCTATAGCGCAATGCTATTGCGTGATAGGCATAAGAATAGCGGGGCTCTCTCCTCAGTGTCAACCCGTGAGCGCCCAGCTTCAACCCCTGCCGGCGCCTCGCCGGAAACCGGGCGCGCGCGGTTGAAGCGTGACAGCGCAACTGGTATAAGTGCACCTGTACCAATTTGTACAGTCCAGCTGAAGCGCGGTTGACCCTCGAGCACGCGTGATCGGCCGCGCGGACCCGACTCGGGGTCGCATGCGGCGAGCCGTTGCAGGTGTCAATTCCAGCGCTTCGCGTGCAATGAGCGCAGACAAGGAGAGGGAAATGGCTTCAGTGGACAGGACCGTCGACGAGGGAAGCGAGCACACCTCGCCCGCGATGCTGTTCGGCGGCGGCGTCGAGCAGGTGATCGCATCACCCAGGATCGCGCCGCCGCCGGCAACGCTCGAAGCGGCGCGCAACGCGCCCGGCCGGGCAGAGCAGATCGAGCGGATCACCCGCCGGATCGAGTCCGAGGGGATCAAGTACGTCTTCTTCCAGCAGGTCTCGATCACCGGCCGCGTGATGGGCAAGGGCGTCGTCGTCCTCGTTCTTCCCGCAGGTCGCCGCGAAGGGCTATCAGCTCGTCTACGGCGCCACCGCCAACCTGTTCACCGACCGCTACGGCAACTACATCGGCTTCGGCCCGGAGGAGTCCGAGCTCGCAGCGATGGCCGATCTCGACACGTTCGCGGTGCTGCCGTGGGACAACCGGGTCGCGCGCGTGTACTGCGACTGCTACGACACCGAGACCGGCGAGCTGCTCGACGCTGACCCGCGCCAGAACCTCAAGGTGATCGCGGATGAGTTCGAGAAGGAACTCGGCCTCCAGTTCCTGATCGGCATCGAGCCCGAGATGATGTGGCTCAAGAAGCCCGTCGACGGCGAGATGCCCGAGGGCGTCACCAAGCCCTACTGCTACCACATCCACCAGTTCGAGGAGCTTCGCCCGGTGCTGCTCGACGTCGTCGAGTACGGGCAGGCGCTCGGGCTCGACATGAGCTACGGCGACCACGAGGACGCTCCCGGACAGCTCGAGCTGAACTTCCGCTTCGACCGGCCGCTGCGTACCGCCGACAACATCACCACCTACCGCCAGGTCTGCGCGGCGGTCGGACGCAAGCACGACCTGCTGCCGTGCTTCATGCCCAAGCCGTTCACGGGCGTGTCGGCCAACGGCCACCACCATCACTTCACGCTGATCGACGACAAGGGCATCAACGTCTTCCACGATCCGTCGGGCCCCGCCCAGCTTTCGGAGTTCGCGCGCCACTTCCTCGGCGGCATGCTCGAGCACTTCCCGGCGCTGATGTGCGTCGGCAACCCGACGGTCAACTCCTACTGCCGGATGTGGGACACGGGCTTCTGGGCGCCGATCTACAAGAACTGGGGCTGGCAGAACCGCACCACGACCGTGCGCGTCGCCGCCGGCGGCCGCTTCGAGTACCGCGGCGTCGACTCGTCGTGTAACCCGTACCTGACGATCGCGACGCTGCTTCGCGCCGGTCTGGACGGCGTGCGGCGCCAGATCGACCCGGGCCCGCCGCAGCAGGGCAACACCTACGACCTGCTGCGAGAGGGCGCGGAGATCGAGAAGGTTCCCGACAGCCTCGGCGCAGCGCTGGACGCGCTTTCGCAGGACGACGTCATCAAGAGCGCGATGCCCGGACGTCTCTACAAGGTCTTCGAGCACTACAAGCGCGATGAGTGGGAGCGCTATCTGGCTGCGGTGACCGACTGGGAGCGCGACGAATACCTAGAGGTGCTGCCGTAATCGGCCACCAGGAGAGAACCTATGTGTGGAATCGCTGGAATCATCTACAAGAACGGGAACGGAGCCCACCGCATCGGGCGTGACATGACGAAGATGCTTCAGTCGATGAAGCATCGCGGGCCTGACTCGACCGGCTACGCGCTCTACCGTGCACCGACCCACGAGCTGATCCTTCGCGTGAAGCTCGCCGACTCGGTCGATCCGGGCGATGTGTACGCCGTCGATGATCTCCGCCGCCGTCGCCGCGAGACCGAGTCCCGTGTCCGCGCCGCCGGAGCGCAGATCCTGAGCATGGAGGAGGTCAACGAGTACACATTCGGTTTGAACTTGAGCTACGAAGGGGACCTCAAGCACCTTGCCGACTACATTGAATCCGTTCCTCGTGTCGAGGTGCTGTCGCTCGGTCATGCGCTCGAGATCGTCAAGGATCTCGGCGACGCGAAGAGGGTCGGTGACGCCTACAAGCTCGACGACTATTTCGGCTCGCACGGGATCGGCCACGTGCGGATGGCGACCGAGTCCGACGTCGACATCTCGAACGCGCACCCCTACTGGGCATACCCGTTCTCCGATGTGGCGGTTGTCCACAACGGGCAGCTGACCAACTATCACATGTGGCGCCGGCGGCTTGAGCGGATGGGGCACCGGTTCGCGTCGGATTGCGACTCCGAGATCATCGCCGTCTACCTCGCTCAGAAGCTGCAGGACGGCAACTCGCTCGAGGACTCGATGCGCGAGAGCCTTGAGGACCTCGACGGCGTGTTCACCTACATCTGCGTCAGCGAGGACGCGCTCGGGATGGCCAAGGACGAGCTCGCGGCCAAGCCGCTGGTCCTCTACGAGGGCGATGACATGGTCGCGCTCGCGTCTGAGGAGATGGCGATCCGGGCCGTGATCGACCACGAGATCGAAACCTACGACCCCTATGAGAGCGCGGTGATGGTATGGAATCGGTGAGCAGCCGACCGCGAGGATGGGCAGGCGCGCTTCGACCCCCGCGGCCTGGTCGAGCTCGACGAGACGGTCCCGCGCACAGCGGAGATCGACGGCGACAGCGCGAGCTTCGACGCACACAGGCTGACGACCCGGCAGATCAACCTCGAGCTGCGCCGCCTCGTCTACGAGGAGGGCATCAGGGATGTGACGGTTCGCAACCCGGGCGCGAAACACTCGCTCGGCGTCGGCATCCTGACCCGCTGCAAGATCACCTTCGACGGCAGCCTCGGCTACTTCGCCTGCGGCGTGATCGACGGCCCGGAGGTGCAGATCAACGGCCGCGTCGGCTGGTCCGCCTGCGAGAACATGATGTCCGGAGTCGCGATCATCGAGAGCAACGCCGGCTCGCTGACCGGCGCGGCGATGCGCGGCGGCGACCTCGTGATCAAGGGCCAGGTCGGGGCGCGGACCGGGATCGACCAGAAGGGCGGCACGATCATCGTGCTCGGCGACGCCGGGTCGATGACCGGCTTCATGATGCAGCGCGGCCGGATGATCATCTGCGGCGACGTCGGCCCCGGCTGCGGCGACTCGATGTACGACGGCACGATCTACGTCGGCGGCAAGGTCGCCTCGCTCGGCATCGACTGCGTTCCCGGCGACTGGAACGACGCCGACACGGAGCTGATCGAGCGCAAGTTCTCGATCTACGGGCTCGGAAAGCCACCTGAGTTCCAGAAGCTGGTCTGCGGGAAGAAGCTCTACAACTACGACTCGCTCGAGCCTTCCGAGCGCAAGCTCGTGCTCTAGGAGGTGAGCATGGCGGACGAAAACGCACCCACCCGACGCAACCAGCTCGGCCACAGCCGGCTCTTCACGCCCGAGGTCATCGACGACATCCACGTCAAGTCCGAGCTCGGGCGCTACCGGATGCGCGGCTTCTCGATGTTCAAGCCGATCCCGCACTGGGATCAGCTGATGTTCATGCCCGGCACCCTGACCCGCTTCGTGATCGAGGGCTACCGGGAGAAGTGCGTGACCAAGACGGTGCTCGGCGCGCGCTTCGCCAAGAAGCCGATCGAGCTCGACATCCCGATCTACATCACCGGCATGAGCTTCGGCGCGTTGTCGCTCGAAGCGAAGATGGCGCTCGCGAAGGGCGCCTCGATGGCGGGCACCGCGACCTGCTCGGGCGAGGGCGGGATGATCCCGCCCGAGCGCGACCTCTCGACCAAGTGGTACTACCAGCTGATCCAGAGCCGCTACGGATTCAACCCACACCACCTGATGCTCGCCGACGCCTGCGAGTTCTTCATCGGCCAGGGCTGCAAGGTCGGACTCGGTGGCCACCTGATGGGCCAGAAGGTGACCGAGCAGGTCGCCGAGATGCGCTCGCTGCCGGCCGGCATCGACCAGCGGTCGCCTGCACGCCACCCCGACTGGCTCGGACCCGACGACCTCTCGCTGAAGATCCAGGAGGTCCGCGAGGCCACCAACTACGAGATCCCGATCCAGCTGAAGCTGGGCGCGGCGCGCGTGTACGACGACGTCCGGATGGCCGCCAAGTGCGGTCCGGACATCATCTACCTCGACGGCGCCGAGGGCGGGACCGGGGCGGGACCGCACATCGCCACCGAGGAGACCGGCATCCCGCTGATGGCGGCGATCCCCGAGGCGCGGCGCGCGCTCGAGGACGTCGGCCTCGCCGACGAGATCGACCTGGTCGTGGCGGGCGGCATCCGCAACGGCGGCGACGTCGCGAAGGCCCTGGCGCTCGGCGCCACGGCGATCGCGATCGGCCACTCGGCACTGATGGCGCTCAACTGCAACAAGGAGATCCCCGGCGTCACCGACTACGAGGGAACCGTCGGCGTACCCGCGGGCAGCTGCTACCACTGCCACACCGGTCGCTGCCCGGTCGGCGTCGCGACCCAGGACCCGGAGCTGCGCAAGCGTCTCGTCGTCGACGAGGCCGCAACCCGCGTGTACAACTTCCTGCACACGCTCACGCTGGAGTGTCAGATGCTGGCGCGGGCGTGCGGGAAGACCAACGTCCACAGCCTGGAGCCCGAGGATCTGGCAGCGCTGACGGTAGAGGCCTCGGCGATGGCACGGGTGCCGCTCGCCGGCACCAACTACATCCCCGGCGTGACCGAGGAGAAGACGCTGGCCGAGATCAAGCGCCTGCTGGAACGCCACATCGAGAACCCGATCGACTACCTGCCCCGAGCCCGAGGGCGTCGCCGAGCCCGAATAGGAGAGAACCGTGAGTGAGCTACATCACCCGGACGTCGAGCCGCAGAAGATCCAGAGCATCGACGCCGAGTACCTCGCGGGCCGTCGATTCGCCTACCAGGAGGACATCAGCCTGGTGGCGGACGTCGATCTGATGGCGTCGACCCCCGGCCAGGACCTGAACTGGCTGGAGGACGTCGAACTGCTCGAGGAGGAGGGGACGCCGGCCGTCTTCGACCGCTACTCCAACTCGTTCCTGAAGATCTACTTCCCGATCCCAGCGGGGCGCGAGAACGAGATCGCCCGCAAGGTGCTGATCAAGCATCTGCAGTCGGGCAACTCGTACGGGATCGCCCTCAAGGAGCGCTACTGCAAGTTCCCCCAGCCCGAACTCGGCCCATGGGTCGAGAACTCAAGGACGGTCGGCGCCAACTGGAAGCCCGCCGTGCTCGAGGGCTGGGAACCACCGATGCACTGAGTTGCGCCGCTGATCGAGCCTGTCTTCAAAGGAGGCGTGCACCTCGTCTGGCAATGGGAGGCACGCCTCTTTGATTGAGCCGGCGGACTGCACGGTTGTCAGCTGCGCCCGCCAGCGCTCGATCTGGATGCGTTGACAGTCGGGACAGTTTCCGTGGTGGTGTGTGTGTCCACACGGCCGCTGCCCGGGCCGCGGCCCGAGGTCTTCCTCAGATGTCGCCATCGCGCCCCAGTCGCCGGCGTTGCGCTTGAACATCGACTGCTCCTCCAACACGTATTTCGCAACAACCTTAGAAGCGCCGTCGGGCTTCGCCATCGGCGCCCGATACGGATTCGTGCCGGGTATCACCCGCACCTGTTGCTGCGTTGCACGCGCCGCGGGCCTCGGACCTGCCGACCGGGCGCTACGCATTTTCTGCGCAGAGACGATCCGCAGTTGTCGCCAGAAACGCTTGACCGGACGCCGTCCGATCGCGTACGGGCACGAACGAACCGACATCAGAGGTTGACCTCCGGTGCGATTGCGCGAGCCGGGAGGCGAATCCGTCGATCAATCGTCCATGGCACGACTAATCTCGATCACCGGGCGGTTCGCGTTGCTGGCGGCGCTGCTCGTGTCGGTTGGCGTGTCGATCTGTTGGGGAGCCGGACCGGTGGCGGTCCCCGCCGGTCCGACGCACAACCCGCAGTGCGCCGACCCGTACCCGTCACAGCGCGAGGCCTCGAATCCGCTGATGCTCTCGCCCGCGCCAACCGGGTCCAACCCACTCCAGGGGGCGCGGTTCTTCGTCGATGGCCCCGCGCACGGTGAGGCGGCGGGGGCGATCGCCCGCTTGCTGGGGATCGATACCCACACGCCGGTTGGCACGGCGCTGCCGAGCTTCAGCGACAGCGAGTCGTGGAGCACCTTCGCGAGGTTCGTCGCCAGACGGCTGCACGGCGCGCCCCCGGGGCTCGCGTGGAGGATCCGGATGCTCGAGAAGATCGCCGATCAGCCGGAGGTGGACCGGATCAGCGCCCACGCGGAAGGCGGAACACCGACGGGCACCTACAGCATGACGCAGAAGCTGTTCTGTCACAACTTCACGGCCGACCCCGGCACGATCCCGATCATCAGCACCTACTTCCTGCATGAGGTGCTCGGCGGCTGCCCGACACTGGCGGCGATCGACGCATACCGGCCGCTGTTCGAAGCGCAGATCGACGCCATGGCCCAGGGCACTGGGAACCGGCCCGCGGTATACCTGCTGGAACTCGACGCGGTCGGCTCCTCCGCCTGCATCGCCAGGCACGGCCTGCTCCCGGAATGGGAATCGCTGCTGCGTTATGAGGCGCTGGCGATCGGTTCGCTCCCACACACCGTCGTGTATCTCGAGGGCGGCTATTCGGACTCGAACACACCGCGCTACGCGGCCCGAATTCTGAACGCGAGCGCTGTCGACAGGATCGAGGGCTTCTTCACCAACGACACGCACCTCAACTGGACGGTCAACGAGATCCGGTACGGAGAAGCGATCTCACGCCTCACCCACGGAGCGCACTTCGTGATCAACACCGCCCAGAACGGAGACGGTCCGAAGCTAAGCCCACATCCGATCACCGAGGGGATCGAGGACCTCTGCAACCCGCCCGGCCGGGGATTGGGTCCGATGGACGACACCCACACGGGCTTTGCTCACGTCGACGCCTTCCTGTGGACGCACGTGCCGGGCAACAGCAGCGGCTGCGGCGGCGGGCCACCCGGAGGTGTGTTCTGGGCGGCAAGAGCGATCTCGCTGGCCGCCCGCGCGAACGGTCGCATCGGGCCGCACTATCCGAGCCGGCCGTACTGAAACCCGCGCCGCGCGGCGCGGTTTGCGTCAACCCTCCCCGTCGATCTCCGCGATCAGCTCCTCGCCGGAGATCACCCCGTCGGCGAAGTGATCCTGCATCCACTCCAGGTGCGCCCAGCGACTGTCGACGATCCGCTTGAAGTCCCAGTTCGGAATGTTCTGCTGCTGGACGTTGTCGGTCATCAGCGCCGGGTTGATCTCGTAGACATGCTCGAAGCGGGTGATGACCTCGTCGTTCACCGGTGTCGCCTCGGGTGGTGTCTGTGCTGAGAGTTTGAAGCCGAGCATCGCTCACTCCTCCTCGTAGGCCTGGTCGAGCAGGTACTTGCCGGGATTCATGATGTTGTTGGGATCGAGCGCCCGCTTGATCGTCTTCATCACCTCGAAGCCGCCTCCGAGCTCGAGCGGGACGAGGTCGACCTCGCCTGCACGGCAGGAGCCGTGACAGGCGGTGATCGAACCACCGTGCTCGATCGAGACCCGCGCGAGCTCACGCTTGGTGTCGACCCATGCCGCCCAGCTCTGGTCGTCCCACTTGCTCTCCCAGATGCCGATGTCGATCTCGGTCAGATAGTCACCCCATGGCTTGAACGCACCGTTGGTGTAGGCGAACATTCCCCAGTCGTCGAACATGTCGAACCGCTCGCACAGCCCGGCGGCGATCCGATGCCACTCCTCACGGACCTTGGGCAGCTCGCTGTAGGGAATCGCGGCGTCCTCGCAGTGCCAGCTCATCAGCGCCACCTGACCGTTGCGGGTGCGCCCGTGCTGGGGCGTCGCGTAACGGTCGTGACGTGACCACCAGTCACCCTGCGAGATCTCATCTCCCAGGTACTTACCCGCCGACGCCTGACCGATCGCCAGCAGCCGCTTGGCGCCGACCCGGACCTCGTCAGCGTGACCGTAGGACGCACAGGCGATAACCGCTTTGACCGCATCGCCCTGCGGGATGTACGCCTCGTCATCACGACGCAGGTACTCGAGCTTCCACTCGTCGAACAGCACCACACCGGCGAGCGTCGCAACACCTGAGCGGGCGAGCTCACCGGTTGCCCGCCAGGCGTCCATGTAGTTCCCGAATGAGTAGAACATCGAGAACTCGGCCTCCGGACGCTGCACAAGCTCGAGCGTCGCCTCGGTCACGATCCCGAGCGTCCCCTGGTGGCCCATGAACAGATGCTTGAGCTGGAAGCCGCTCGAGGACTTGCGGGTGCCCTTGCCGCCACCGTCGCCGACACGGATGATCTCGCCGCTCGGCAGCACGATCTCGAACGAGATCACTAGATCCCGCGTGTGGCCGTAGCGACCACCGATCAGCGACCAACCGCTCGTGCCGATCCGCCCGCCGACCAGCGAGCAGGGATACGACGCCGGATCGTCGGGGTAGATGTAGCCGTGCTGGCGAAGTTCCTCGTTGAGCTTCAGCATGTTGATCCCAGGACCGACCGTCACCGTGCGATTGAGATGGTCGATCTCGTGGATCTGGTTCATCAGCTTGACGTCGACCAGGATTCCGTGGCGCAGCGGCACCGCCCCGTCGGTCAGACCGGTGCCGCCGGCGCGTGGCACCACCGGGATCCCGTGCGCGTTGGCGAGCTTGACGACCTCGGAGACCTGCTGGGCCGAGGTCGGGAGCACGACCGCCTGCGGGATGTGCTCGGCCCAGCGGTGCGCCGGGAATGGAGCCGGCACCCTGGCGCGGTTGAACAGCGCCGAGCGGCCGGTGAAGACATGGTCTGGACCACAGATCGCCTGCAGCTCATCGATCACGCCGTCGATCAGTGCGGTTGCCATCTCACACCTCGAATCCGGCCGCTTCGGCCACCAGCTCGAAGATGTCGAACACCTCCATCCCCTGCGCCTCGCCCTGCTCGGTCAGGGGCCGCTCCGACCACGGACACGCTGATACCAGCGCGTCGACACCCGGTAACTCCCTCGCCTTGGCGATCCGCCGCCGGCTGATCTCGGCCGTCAGCTCCGGCTTCTCGACGAACAGATTCGATCCGGCGCCCGAGCAGTAGGACCACTGGGTCACGTGATCGACGTCGATCAACGTCAGGCCCGGGACCGCCCGCAGGATCTCCCGAGGCGACTGCCACACACCCAGACGCTTGTTCAACCGGCACGGGTCGTGGTAGGTGACCGTCCGCTGCACCGGCGTGGTCAGCTTCAGCTTGCCCTCCCGGATCGCCTCGGCAATCAAATCGACCGCGAGCACGACCTCGAACTCGTCGAAGTTCTGATCGAGCGCCGGATAGTGCTCGATGATCGTGATGTAGTCGTGCGGGTCCGGGCAGATGATCCGCTTGGTACCCGTCTTGCGCCAGTCGAGCATGTTGTGCTCGGCCATCTTGTGAGCGACGTCGACGTAACCCGTCTCCCACATCGGGCCACCGCAGCACCACTGCTGATCCATCAACCCGAAATCGATCCCCGAAGCTCGCAGCAACAGGGCAACCGCACGCGGCACCGAGGGCCGCTTGAACGCCGCCTCGCAGTCCGCGAACAGCACGGTGTCACCACCGGTCGGGAGATCGAGGCCCGCCGCCCAGGCCCGCACCTTGCTACCCGAGGTCTCCCGCGTCCACCCGAGCACCGGCTCGTTTCCCCACCGGTCGGTCAACTCCGCCCAGCGCTGCCAGTTCTTCTGATGGATCCCGTTCTTGACCGCCAGTGCACGCATCGCCTTGACGACATCGATCGTCCGCTGGCGGAAGCGGTAGAAGTCGCCGGTGAACAGCGTGTTCGGGCAACGCAGCTCGCACGCGCCGCACATCGTGCAGTTCGTGTAGTCATCAGCAACGTCCTCAAGCGTCAGATGGCCCTCCTCCATCGCGACGACGTTGGCGTGGAACGCGGTCGGCGTGAAGCGCTCATCGCGGGTGACCTGCGTGACCGGGCAGACCTCTCGACAGAACTTGTGACCGGAGCTGAAGCAGTTGTAGGCGACGTCGCGCCACTCGTCGAGGAACTCGTCGGGCAGCGTCGAGCGGCGTCCGTTGGTGGCCTCATCCGAGGCAGTGGTGTCAGCCATCTAACTCTCCTCGCGGTCGTTCAGATACATGCCGAGCGGAAATGCCCGGTAGCGGAGTGCCGGCAGCTTCTCGATCGTGATGAACCCGGGTGGCGCGTTGATCACGTCGGGGATTCGGTTAACGAGCTGCGTGACGGTCGTCACACCGGTCGGGACCGCCGGATTGATCAGGCGAAGCTCGGGCTCGCCGGTGACCGTCCAATCGTTGATGTCAGCCTCGCCCTCGCCGTAGAGGCGACCGGTCATCTCGAAGACGAGCGTGATCCCCTCGTTTGTGACGACCGTGTCGACGTCCGTGAAGCCGATCACGCGACCAGGCTGGACGGTGATCCCAAGCTCCCTACATTCCATCGCCCGCGCCGCGATCTCCGGGCGAGTCGTCGTCGTCACCTCGTTCGCCGACAGTCCCAGAGCTGCGCCCAGCGCGCCAAGCGTGTTGCGGCCGAAGCTCGGCGGGCGGTCAGCATGAGCGAGCCAGTCGTCAAAGTGCTCGGGAGTCGTGTCGACCTGCTGATCCTTGACCACCTCCGGACCGTAGTCGTCGACGTTCCAGCTCGCCCGACCGGCGACCGTGTCGATCCGGTGTGAGGTGCCGAGCAGCATGCTGACGATGTTCACCCAGTAGACATCCTGGTGACCGGTCCCCGTCAGCGTCACGCCGTTGGCCCGCGCAAGCCGGTCGAGCTCCGCGGTCTGCGTCGGCGAGGTGTTCCAGGGGTACAGCGCCTCCTCGGAGATCGTCACCGCATTGACGCCATGCTTGGCGCAGCGGTGCAGATGCTCGTACATGTCCGACATGTAGCTTGAGACCGCGATCACGGCGATGTCGGCTTGGCGGGTGGACAGCACGCGGTCGGGGTCATCGTCGATCACGACACCCGTCTGGTACCCGAGACCGGCGACCTCACCAAGATCGTGCCCGACCTTCTCGGGACTGCGCGCGAGCGCTCCGACGATGTCGACACCCTTCTCGAGCATCATCCGCGTCGCGACCGAGTTCATCGCGCCGACGCCGTAGACCACGGCCTTGATCCGCCTCATCGCCTCACCTCACATCGTTGCTGCGAACAGCGCAAGCATAACCTCGCCGGGGCTTGCCGAAACCGTTTTTCTCAAAGACCTGCTGAACAGGCGTAGGATCGCCGCCAACGCCCTGAGGAGGCGGAAAATCGGAGAGGAGCGCCCCTATGCCAGGTGCAGGCGATTCAGCGATCAGGTTCAGCTACTGCATGCTGCCCGACTACCCGATGGCTGATCAGATCGAGATGATCAAGGTCGCCGACGAGTGTGGCTTCTATGCCTGCTACGCGGTCGACGAGACGTGGCACAAGGATCTGTGGACGATGTTCGCCGCGGCCGCGGACAAGACCCATCAGATCCGGTTCGGCCCGAACGTCACGCACGTTTTCCTCCGCGAGCCGACGCTGATCTGCCAGCAGCTTGCGACGCTCGACGAGATCTCCGGTGGGCGCGCCGAGGCGGTCGTCTCGACCGGCAACTTCGTGATGATGCAGCAGTACCACATCGATTGGGCCAAGCGCAGGCCGCTCTCACGGCTGCGTGAGGCGATGCACGTGATGCGCACGTTCCTCGATGACGGCAAGATCGACTTCGAGGGTGACTTCTTCCACTACACCGGGCTGTGGACGGCGGCGCGGCCGGTTCAGGAGCGCGTCCCGCTGAAAATCGGCGCGATGAAGGGCCCACGGTCGTTCGAGCTCGCAGGGGAGATTGCCGATGGCATGCACCATGCCCTGTCCTACTCCCCGGAGGCATATGAGTACGCGGTCGAACACGTCAAGATCGGCGCGCGGCGTGGCGGTCGTGACGTTGCGTCACAGGATCTCGGCGCCTGGATCGTGTCGGTCGTCTCCGAGGATTCGGAGGCGGCGAAGCAGGCCGCGAGGATCCTGGTGGCGTTCTACATCCCGTCGATGCCGGCCGAGCAACTCGCCCGCCACGGCATCGACCAGGCCGACGTGCAGCCGATCTTCGACGCATTCGCCGCCGGCGACGTCGCCAAGGCGATCCAGATGTTCAGCCCGGAGATGGCCGCGAAGCTGTCAGTCGCGGGCACGCCCGAGGAGTGCGCTGAGCAGATCAAGCGTGACATCCTGCCATCCGGCATCAACCACGTGATCCTGGCGCTGGCGGACGCGCCCTTGGTACAGCTGTTCTCCGGGCAGTCGGTCGAGGGGGTGCCACCGATCACCGCGCAGCTACGACTGGTCGCCGATCGGATGATCCCGCTGCTCAGCTGACTGTCACACTACGCCCAGCATGGAGCAAGTCGAGACCGCGCCATCGGGTGGCGTCACGCGAACCGATCTGGGCGGGATCCCGCGCCGGCTCCGGCATGGTCCAGCAATCACGATCAAATGCGACTGTGGTGAAAAGCGCGACCTCAGGTACGGTGACCGCTGGCAGTGCGAGAAGTGTGGACGAGTCTGGAACACCAACCAGATCCCGGTCAAGCAGTACAAGGCGATCGTCGACGCCCAATGGCGCTACCGGAGCGTGCCGTTCGCAATCACGGTCGTGCTCGTGATCGTCGCCGTCGTGCTGATCGTCACCGGCCGCACGCTTGGGGCGATCCTCGTTGTCCCGATGGTGATGTTCGGATACGGATCGTTCATCCGGCCGCGACGGCGCCGGCGGCGCCTGGCGGAGATCAAGGAGCTTCCTCGCTGGAAGATCAAGCCGGAGTGATCGTCACCTCGATGCCGTGCACAGCCGAGCTGCGGCCCATGTCGCTCTCATCGCCCGGGTTGAGGACATTGACGTTGGCGTGAGCGGTTTCGCGCTTGGGCCAGTGGCCCTTGGGCGAATAGGCAACTCCGCGGGGCAGGTCATCGGAGAGCGCGACTGTCAGCTTCAACTCGCCGGTCGCGCTGCGCAGGACCGCGCCATCGCCGGCTGCCAGGCCACGCTCCGCGGCGTCATCAGGATGTAGCGCTACCGCGGCGGCACCCACTCGCCGCGAGAGCTTGGGATCGTTGGTGAAGGTGTCGTTGAGCATCCAGCGGGAGGCCGGCGTCAGCAGCCGAAGCCTCCCGCCGGACGGCCTCGGATCAGCGTGAGGCTGCGCCGTGCGCGGTAGCCCGGCGGCCTCCGCGGCGTCGCTGGCGAGTTCGATCCGCCCGCTTGGCGTCGGGAACCTCAGATCTGCGAACTGGATCACCGGCTCGGCATGGGGCCAGACGGTTCCGCGCGCCGCGAGCTGTTCGAAAGTGAACCCCGTCGGCGCCAGCACATGCGCGATCACATCCCGATCGGACTCCTGCAGGGCCGGCTCCGCAAAACCCATCGCCGCCGCAAGCCGGCGGAATATCTCGGAGTTCGGCAGAGATTCACCCAGCGGCTCGATCGCCTTGGCCTGTGCGCTCAGGCTGAGATGGAAGTAGGGGGCGACGATGTCATCGCACTCCAGGAAGCTCGCCGCCGGCAGGACGATGTCGGCGAAGTCGACGGTGTCGGTGGCGAACATGTCGACGACCACGGTGAACAGATCCTCACGGGCGAGCGCCGCGTGCAGTCGCTGTTGCTCGGGATTCGACGCGGCGATGTTGATGTTCCAGCAGAACAGAGCACGGCTGCGCTCGGCGTCCTCGAGCCGGGCGGTGAGCTCCATATGCGTGATCGGCTCGGGTATATCGGGACCGCGGAGCTCGACGCCGGCCACGTAATCCTCGTCGAGATCTCGATTCCCGGCCCCGTTGAGGTAGAGCAGCCCCGCACCGGGTCTGGCGATGTTGCCGCTCAGCGCGGCGAGCTGCGCGACGGCGCGGACCGCGTTGCCACCACGCGGCTGACGCTGGAAACCCTGTCCGATCCACAGCAGCGACGGGCCTTCGCCATAGAGCCGTGCCGCACGCTCGATCTGCGCGGCCGGGACGCCGGTGATCCGTTCTCCCCATTCGGGCGTGCACCCGTCAAGGGCGTGATCGAGCTCTTCGAAACCCAGCGTGCAGCGCGCCAGGAACTCACGATCCAGTAGCCCGTCGCGACGGATCACGTGTGCCAGCGCGAACGCGAGCGCAGCATCGCTGCCCGGGAACGGGGCCAGGTGCAGGTCGGCGCCGCGCGCGGTCGGTGTGCTGATCGGGTCGACCACGATCACGGTGCCGGGAGCCTCCGGCAGCCAGTGGTCATGCTGGTGGGGCGCGGATGCCGACGGGTTCGCGCCCCACACGAGAATGCACCGGCTGTCGCGCGCCGTGCGCGGGTCGAAGCCGTCCACCGAGGTGCCGTAGACGTACTCGAGGCCGACATGACCGGCCTTATTGCAGATCGTGTCGGGATCGACCTCGGTGGCGCCGAGCCGATTGAAGAACCGCAGCGGGAAGTTGTAGCCGAGCAGTGCGAAGGTCCCCGTGTAATGAGTGTTCAGAACCGCAGCCCCCGGAATCCCGCTCAGTCGTTCTGCGATCTCCCCGAGCGCCTGATCCCACGAGACCGGCGTAAAGCTGCCCGCCCCCTTGGGGCCGGTGCGCCGCAGCGGTGTCAGCAGCCGTGCGGACGGGTCGGTCATGACGCCGTTGTAAGCGGTCGCACACTTGACGCAGAGGCGGCCGCGGCTGACGGCGTGCGAGATGTCGCCGCGCACATTGCGGATCCGGCCGTCACGCACATTCACCGCGATGCCACAGGCGTCGTAGCAGTCTCGGGGGCAGGTCGTGAGGATCAGCTCGTCCACCGGACGGCCAGATCAGCTCAAACCGCTATTGCACTTCTCGCAACTGGATGCCGTGCTGCTCAATGGACGATCATCACGTCGCACTCGGCCTTGTGCGTCACGCTCGCGCTGACGCTCTGACCCAGCAGTCGCTGCAGCGCGTTGAGCTCACGGGTGCCGACGACGATCAGATCGGCGTTGTTCTCGCGCGCGACGGTGGCGATCGTGTCCGCGACGTCACCCAAGGCGGGCGCGTACGCCGCTTCGATACCCTCGCCTTCGAGATACGTGCGCGCGTGCGCGAGCTCTTCCGCATGCTTCTCGGGAGGATCGGTCGGATCGATCGGGCCGGCGGACCGACCGATGCTCGCCATGAACGGCGAGACGCTCGTGACGATCAGCTTTGCTCCGAATGCTTTGGTCAGCTGGGCAGCCCGCTCGAGTGCGCGCTTTGACGGATCAGTGTCGTCATAGGCGAGCAGGATGGTGTTCATACCGGTCTCCTTGTCCAGGTTTGATCGAAGGCGGTGCGACTTGCGCCGGCGTGTTCAGGCACGATCGTGTGTCGGGCTCGCGGGCAACTCAAACGCCGGCCGCCACAGCAGCCTCCGCCTTCCAGCGCTCCTCCTCCTCAGGCGACTGAGGGATCGCCTCGCGGAAGTGGAGGCTCTCACCGTCCTGGACGACCCGCCTGAACACGAACAACAGCACCGAGGCGATCAGGATGCCGACGCCGATCCCGAAGTCGGTCCAGGTCCCGTAGCCGTTGAGGTGCGGGGCCAGTGCGCCGACGACCAGGATGAAGGCGATGAACAGCGCCATGAACGCGGCGATCGCGACCCAGTAGCCGGCGAGCTTCACAGGTCGCGGCCAGTTGGGCCGGTCCCTGCGCAACAGCACGAAACCGCTGACCGCGAAGCAGTGGGCAAGCACGTAGCCGATGTTGCTCATGTACAGGATTGCCAAGTTGCTGGAGATGAACAGCACCAGGAAGACGTTTACGAACAGGTCCACCGTCATCGCGCGGCCCGGGACGTTGTAGCGGTTCAGGTGACCGAGTTGCTTGATCGTCATCCCGGCCCGTGAGATGCCGTAGAGCGCGCGACCACCGTCAGCCGTCGAGGAGGACATCGACAGGATCAGGCTGGCGAGCAGGCAGACCAGCAGGAATGTCCCGACGGTATTCCCGCAGATCGTGTTGAGCGCCGTTGTGTAGAACTGCCCTTCCTGCGTCGCGACCGCCGGCACGCCGGTGACGCCGCCGAGGCCGATCGGGAGCAGGATGAATACACCGACGACGAAGATCGCCGAACTTCGCAGCGCGAGCTTCGTGTCCTGCTCGGTCTTGTACTCGGGCGCGAAGGTCGCGCACACCTCCGATGCCCACGAGGACCAGCCAAGGATGAAGAGCCAGACGAACACGAGCTTCCAGCCGCCCCACGGTCCGGTGAAGGTCGCGTGGATGTTGCTGGAATGCCAGGTTCCCGTCAGGTAGGGGAGCACGATGAACGCGAACAGGACGAGGCACAGCAGTCCGCCGGTGACATAGGTGAGGCCCTTGAACGGCTTGATGCCGAAGATGTTGAACGCCCACACCCCGGCGATCACGCCGACGGCGATGAAGTTCGAGAGCGTCAGATGGATGACTCCGTCCCAGACGCTGAGTGTGTTGGTCGAGAACCAGCGCGATACGACCAGGTCGCCGATGATCTTTCCGAAGATCGCGAGCACGACCGACCATCCGATCCAGTAGCCGAACGCCGCGATCGGCCCGACGAACGTCGAGTACTTGCGCCAGGCCTCGTGCGCATACAGCGAGATGCCGCCGGACTTGGTCGGGAACATCATCGCCGGCTCGACGTAGATCCAGGTCAGGATCCACCCGATGATCGCCGACGCGCCCCACATGATCGTCGCACCGAGAACCCCGAAGACCCCCATCGTGAAGCCCAAAGACGTGAACAGGAATCCCGGGTTGCACAGGGCGATGGCGAAGCCGTCCCACCAGCGCAGCGACTTCGTAAGTTGGCGTTCCTCGACGGCTGCTGTTGCCACTCTCATCCCTCCCTTGGGCTTGGCGCACCGGCCGCGGAACTGTATGTGCCTATTGCGACTTGGCGCGAGTTGGCGCCGTTATACCAGTTTGTCTAAAGCCGGTCAATGGCCCGCCTTCCGCCGGCGCGTTCAGGGCCGGAGCGGCTTGAGCTGCCAGAGCGGTGTGGAATCATGCCTGTGCGCAGTCATGCCCAGCGTGATCCACCCCCGCCGAATCGACGATCGGCAAGCCGCGGCGCCGGCCTCCCGCCGGCCGGTGGTCTTGGCGACCCTGTCTGTCCGCTTCGACCCCCGCGCCGAGCAGATGGCGATCGAGAGCGCGCTCGACGCGGTGGCGCCGTTGATCGTCGCGAACTTCATGGACATTCCGAACATGCCGTTGACGATGATGGTCGCGCGCGAGCACATGACGCTGCCGCACGAGGAGGACCTGGAGGAGGTCCGCGCAACCGCGAACCGGGCAGCCGAGCTCGGAATCGAGACCAAATTGCTGCGCATCTCGAGCCCCCGACCGATCGTCGCGATGGTGGAGTTGGTGCGTGAGGAGCGCGCCGGATTGCTCGTCCTGGGACCAGATCAGTCCCGCACGCCACGGCTGAAGCTGTGGCGGGCCGCTCGACGCGTGCGCCGTGATACCAGCTGTCTGGTGTGGATTGCGTCCGAGAACTGAGCGCTTGGCCGTGAATGGACACAGACCCGCAAATACGTTAGAAATCGCCTGAACCTATTTGTTCAGTGCCGTGCCGAAAGGCTGGGGAGTTGGTGAGCGGATGAGGATCGTGGTGGCGGTCAAGCAGGTGGCTGCGTTGGATGAGGAGTTCGAGTTGGTGGATGGTGTGCGGGTGGATCCGGATTTCGTGGAGTGGGATCTGAATGAGTGGGATGCGTTCTCGTTGGAGGCTGGCGTTGCGGATTCGTGAGGGGGTGGGTGGCGAGGGTGATGAGGTTGTGGTCGTGACGGTCGGTGATGAGGAGGCTCGGGAGGGGTTGTTGAGGTGTTTGGCGAAGGGCGCGGATCGGGCGGTGCGGGTATGGGATCCGGTGCTTGAGGGTGCTGATGTTCTGGCGGTGGCGCGGGTGTTGGCGGCGGCGGTGGGGCGTGAGTCTCCGGATCTGGTGTTGTGTGGGGTTCAGTCTTCTGATGCTGTGAATGGCGCGAGTGGGGTTGCGGTCGCGGGGCTGTTGGGGATCGCGCATGTGGCGGTGGTCAGGCGGATCGATTACGACGCGGCGGCGGCTGCGGCGATCGTCGAGCGTGAGCTCGAGGGTGGGGTTGTGGAGGTGGTGAGGGTCTGCCACGCCGGCTTTGTTGACGGTGCAGACGGGGATCAATGAGCCTCGTTATGCGACGTTGCGGGCGATCAAGCAGGCTCGCGAGAAGCCGCTTGAGGTGCTCGGTCTTGATGGGGTTGGGTTGGATGCGGGGACGGTGTCGGCGGCGGCTGGGTCGCGGTTGGTTTCGCTTGCGCATCCGGAGCGTGGTGGGGGGGCGGAGATCTTGGATGGGGACGCGGCGGCGGTCGCGGCGAGGATTGTCGAGATCGTGCGTGATCAGGTTGTCGGGATGAGCGGCGTGCTGGTGATCGCCGAGACCCGTCAGGGCGTGTTGCGGGAGGTGTCGCTTGAGTTGGTGAGCGCGGCGGTTCCGATCGCCGCCGAGCTGGGTGCTGGGGTGAAGGTCGCGGTGATCGGTGCTGATCCTTCGTCGTTCGCGGCGTCGCTTGCGGTGGAGGGCGTTGGTGAGGTTCTGACGGTGCAGGCGCCGTGTGAGGTGTTCGAGGCGGCGGTTTGGGGGCGGGCTCTGGAGGCGTTGATCGAGGTCGAGGCGCCGTCGTTGGTGCTGCTTGGCCATACGATCGATTCGATGGGGTTCGCGCCGGCGGTCGCCGCTCGAGGGCAGTTGGGGTTCGCGACCGACGTGACCGGGTTCTCGTTGATCGGTGGCGCCCTGCGTGCGCGTCGCGGCGCGTATGGTGACAAGCTCGTCGCTGAGCTTGAGTTTCCCGGGAAGTCGTGTGTGGTCGTTGACCCTCCGCGCCGGGATCTTCCCGGCGGCGACGGCGAGCAGCGCGGGTTCGGTGGGGGTGCGGGCGGTGCAGGTGGCGCTTGATGGTGTGGCGGTCAGCGAGCATCTCTCGTTTCGGGAGGCGGCGGGCGGTGATGTCGATATCACCAAGGCGCAGTTTTTGCTCTCTGTCGGTCGCGGGATCGATGATCAGGACAACATCGCGCGGTTCGAGGCGCTCGCGGAGAAGCTCGGTGCGACGCTGAGTTCGTCGCGGCCGCTGGTTGATGCGGGGTGGATGCCGGCTGAGCGTCAGGTCGGGCAGTCCGGCAGGACGGTGAAGCCGCGTGTGTATCTGGCTTTGGGGATCTCGGGTGCGGTGCAGCATTTGGCGGGGATGCGCAACGCCGAGACGATCATTGCGGTGAATACCGATCCGGAGGCGCCGATCTTCAATGTCGCGCACTACGGCGCGGTCGCGGATCTGTTCGAGGTCGCCGATCAGCTGGAAGCATTGGATTAGCCGGCGTGCAGGCCGCCGGACGTGTTCGCTGATGGCCGGGCTCGCCACGTGATCGCTGGGTTGCTGGCGGTGGGGTCGGTCGCGACCCGGCCGGTGTTCTGGGACTTCACGGTCCCGTTACGGGTCCTGTGGTACCTGCTCGCGGTCACATCGGTGGCGGTGTTCGTGTATGGGTGCGCGCGGCCGGTGATCAAGTGGCGCCGGGGCGAGGGTGGGCCGTGGCCGCCGGTCCCGTGGAATCAGTGGCCGGCGCGCCTTGGCGATGGTCTCCGGTTGTTGGGGTCCCATCGCACGATCGCGCGTCGTGATCACGCCGCGGGAATGGCTCACCGGTTGATCTTCTACGGGTTCGTGATCCTGTTCGCGGGGACGGTGATCCTGGGGTTCGATACCGATTTCCTGCAACCGGTGTTCGGGGTCAGCTATTTCCATGGCTGGTTCTATCTCGCCTACAAGGAGGTCCTGAACGTGTTCGGGACCTTGTTGGTGATCGGGTTGTTGGTGATGATGGTCCGCCGCGCGATCATCGCTCCGGCGAAGCTCGATTACGCGCGTCCTGACCGCGAGCCCGGCGAGCCGCAGTTCGACCGTCACGTCTATGAGCTCGGCGACTGGGTGTTCGTCACCACGTTGTTGGTGATCGCGCTGACCGGGTTTCTGTTGGAGGGGGTGCGGATCGCGATGAGCGACCCGGGGTACAGCGGCACCCAGTTCGGTGGCTGGCTGTTCGCGCAACCACTCTCAGGGCTCAGCGACTCGACGCTCGCCGCGCTGCGGCACGGGCTGTGGTGGTTCCACGGGCTGCTGGCGATCACGTTCGTCGCGAGCATCCCATGGACCAAGGCGATGCACATGCTGACCAGCTACCTCAGCCTGTCGCTACAGAACACCGACTCCGAACGGGTCCTGCCCGCGATCCCCGAACAGCTTGCCGATCAGCCCGCGGGCTACGGGACGCTCGCGGACTTCTCGCCCTTGCATCTGCTGCAGCTCGACGCGTGCACGAAATGCGGGCGCTGCCACGAGGCGTGCCCCGCGAACGCCACCGGCCGGCCGCTGTCCCCGCGCGACGTGATCCTCGAGCTGCGTGAGCACGCAAACCACCCCGGCGCGGACGGCTTCACCGGCAGCGTGATCGGCCCCGACGGGGTCCGTGAGGACACCCTGTGGGCCTGCATGCAGTGCCAGGCGTGCGTCGAGATCTGCCCGGTCGGGATCGAGCAGGCACCGATCATCAACCAGCTCCGCCGCCGCCTGGTCGAGGAAGGCGAGCTCGACCCGACCCTCCAATCAACCCTGCAGGTGATCCACAAACAGGGAAACAGCTTCGCCGAGAACAAACGCAAACGCGGCCGCTGGACCAGCGAACTCGAGTTCGAGGTCACCGACGCCCGCAACCAACCCGTCGACGTGCTCTGGTTCGTCGGCGACTACGCATCCTTTGACCCGCGCTCCCAACAGGTCACACGCACGATCGCACGTCTCCTGCACCACGCCGACATCGACTTCGGGATCCTCTACGACGCAGAGCGCAACTCCGGCAACGACGTCCGCCGCGTCGGCGAAGAAGGCCTCTACGAGTCATTGGCCCAGCACAACATCGACGCGATCGACGCCTGCGAGTTCAACACGATCATGACCTCGGACCCCCACTCGCTCAACACCCTACGCAACGAATACCCGCAACTCGGCGGCAACTACACCGTGATCCACCACACCCAACTCCTCGCCGAACTGATCGAAACCGGCAAGCTCCAGATCACAAACAAGCTCTCATACCGCGTCACCTACCACGACCCCTGCCACCTCGGAAGAATCAACGGCGAATACGACAACCCCCGCAAAATCCTGGAACTGCTCGGCTGCACCCTGATCGAAATGCCACGCAACCGCGACAACAGCTTCTGCTGCGGCGCCGGCGGCGGACGCATCTGGATCCCCGACACCCCAGGACAACAACGCCCATCCGAGAACCGCATCCAAGAAGCACTCACGCTCCCAGACATCGAACTATTCATCGTCACCTGCCCCAAAGACGTCACGATGTACGAAGACGCGATCAAAACCACGGGCAGCCAAGACAAGATCCAACTACGAGAACTCACCGAACTAATCGAAGAAGCACTCGACACGCAGCCCGCAACGATCACCGCCTGAGAAAGCCGGTGCCCGTCCGAGACGCCGGTCAGGCCCCCGGCGGAGGCTGCTCAGCCCGCTCGCTGACCTCGCTCAGCGTGCCGAACCGCCCGGCGAAGAACAACAGCGGCTCGTCGTCACGGTGGCTGACGTGCTCGACCTCCCCGATCCACAGCACGTGATCACCGGCCTCGTGGACGTCAACCACCCGGCAGACGACATGGGCGAGCGCCCCATCGAGTACGGCCATCTGATCGCGCCAGACGAATTCGGGCTCAACCGGCGAGACACGCCGGCCGGCGAAGTGCGCCGCGAACTGCTCCTGATCGTGAGCCAGCACGCTGACTCCGTAGCGCCCGCTGCGAGGCAGCATCTCCGACATCTTGCAGCGCCCGAGCGAGACGAGCACGAGCGGCGGGCGCAGCGAAACGGACATGAACGCGTTGGCGGTCATACCGTGAACGGTTCCGCGATGGACCGTCGTGACAACCGTCACCCCGGTCGCAAATCGACCCATCACCTGCCGGAGTTCACGCGCGGCCTGCTCGATCGACTGCGGCTTTGGCGTCAGCCGGGCGACACCGGTCGGCGCCGTGAGTGCAGCCGGCGAAGGTGCCGGCGGGCGCTTGGCGGGCGCGGGCGCTGCGATCGGCGGCATCATGCCGGCGCTCTCGGTCGGCTGCGCGACCCGCGTGAGCCGAGCTATCCCCTGGCGCTCGCTCACGACCTCGGCCGCGTCTTCTCCGGATCGTAGAACGGGATCCGCACCACCCGCGCCGGAATTCGCTTCTGGAGCCCGTCGAGCTTGCCGACCTCCACCTCGGTCCCGATCTCCGCGTACTGGACGGCCATCCGGCACAGCGCGATCGAATGCCTGAGGGTGGGGCTACGGGTGCCGCTGGTCACGACTCCCACGCGTTGCCGACCGACGTACACCTCGTCGCCGTGGCCTGCGACCTCGTTGCCCTCAAGCTGGAGTCCGACGAGCGTGCGCTGCGGGTGCTCGCTTCGCGCCAGCAGCGCGTCGCGCCCGATGAACTCCTCCTGATCGCCGAGCGCGACCGTGAAGCCGATCCCGGCCTCGAACGGATCAACCTGGTCGTCGAACTCGTAGCCGGCGAAGATCAGACCCGCCTCGATCCTCACCATGTCGAGCGCCTCCAGTCCGAGCGGCTTGCAGCCGAACGGCTCGGTGGCGTTCCAGACCGCGTCCCAGACGGCCACTGCGTCGGACGGATGGCACCAGATCTCGTAGCCGAGCTCGCCGGTGTAGCCGGTTCGGGAGACGACGATCGGGATCCCCTGCGGGCCTCCGATCCTGCCGACCAGCAGCCGAAACCACTTCAGATCCGCAAGGCTCGTCTGCGTCGGCGGGGTCCAGATGATGCTCGTCAGCGCCTCACGGCTCGACGGCCCCTGAACGGCGAGGTTGTGCAGATCATCGGTGGACGGTTTCACCAGCGCACGAAGACCCTCACGCTGAGCCACCTCACGCAGCCAGATCCCGTCGTACTCGTCGCCGCCGACGAAGCGGAAGTTGTCCTGGCCGAGGCGGTAGACGGTCGCGTCGTCGATCATCCCGCCGGTCTCGTTGCAGATCGCGGTGTAGACGACCTGCCCGACCGACAGCTTGCGCGCGTTGCGAGTGATCGTCCGCTGCATCAGCGTCTCTGCGTCAGGCCCGAGGATCTCCCATTTGCGCAGCGGCGAGAGGTCGATCATCACCACCTTCTCACGGCAGGCCCAGTACTCGGCGATCGCACCCTCGTTGTCGAAGCAGTGGGGCAGCCAGTAGCCGCGGTATTCGACGAAGCTCTTGGTCAGTGCGGAGGTGCGCGGGTGGAATGACGTCTCGCGCGTCAGCACCGGCTCGGCATCGGCGGTCACGCGTCGCGCGATGGCCACGGAGAATCGATTCTCCGGCGAATAGACGCGAACGTGAACATCAGTCACCTCCCAGGCGTTTGCAGAATCGATGTCGTCCGGACAGGCGGAGGAGGCGCACACCAGATCGGACATGGCGCGCATCAGCACGTAGTCGCCCGGACGCGACCACGGCTCGTCGATGATCAACTGCAGGTTGCGGTCAAAGGCGGTGTTGAAGAAGAAGTTGATCGCCTCCCATCCCTTCCGGGGGGCGACATCGAACGGGGCAAGCGCACCGTTGAAGTTGTCGGTGCAGTTGACGTGGCCCGGATAGCCCATGTCCTCGTAGTACTTCGCCGTACAGGCCAGGCCGAAGGTGTCATGGCGCCCGACCGTGTCCCTCACGATCTCAACCAGCGGCACCATTTCGACGTCATAGAACTTGCTGTAGAGGCCCGGCATCGGGTACGCGTTCCCCATCAGCGACCGTGTGACGGTGTCGTCGAGTCCGCGCTCGACGCCGCGCGCCAGTGCATCGCGCCGGAACGCGAGGAAGTCCGAGCACTGCTTCCCCTGAATGTCGATCACCTGGATGTACTCGCCGGCGCTGACCTCGTAGCTGCCGGCGGTGGCGGCGTCGATTCGCAGGTCAAGCCTCGGCTCGGCAAGCGGCGGCGGCAGTTCCTGCTGCTGACGGGTACGAGGCGTTGCTCGACGAACCTCGATGTCCAGTGGCGACGCGGGAACCTCGCCGTCGACCACCCGCCCCCCCGGAGCCGCGATGATCACCGTTGCCGGCCGCTCGCAGACGAGCGAGACCGCATCCCCGGGTGCCGATCCCGGGCCGGCCAGACGCGCACAACGCGCCTCCTGCGGCTTCAGACCGCGGCTGTGGAGCTCAGAGACGAAGCTCCCGCGCCCCTCCTGCGCCAGCCGCCGCAACACGGTGGCCGGCGCGTCGAGGTTGACCCCCAGTGCGGCGCCGTCCTCACGCGCCTCGCCGAGCACCGTCAGCTCGGCAAGTTGACCGCCGCAGCGATCGACGATCCGGACCCGGTCATCACCGGCGAGTCCGATCACCGTAGCCCCGCCGGGCCTGACCACGTAACGCTCGAGCGCCGGATCGACGGCGAGCAGACCGGTGGGCAGAAGCAGCGGATCGGTTGTCAGAGTCGCCATTGCGCTTACCGCGTCTCAGCACCCCAGAGCGTAACTCAAGCCGCCGCTCCCGCCGAGGCCTTCTCGACCTCTGCCATCAGCTCCTCGGCCAGCTTGCGCTTGCCCTCAGCATCGAGCTTCTTGATCTCGTTCTCGACCGCGCGGCGGTTGTAGGTCTGGTTCCAGTAATCGAGCGAGTCGAAGCCGAGCAGCACCGCCTTGCCGACGAACTGGCGCAGCACCTCGTTGGTCGGACCCATCACCCAGCCCGCCTTCGCGTCACGCAGGTAGCGCTCCAGCTCCATGTCCCGCTTATAGCCCGTGCCGCCACAGGCGTGCAGCATCTTGTCGACCACGTGTGCGGTGTTCTTGGCGGCGACGAACTTGATCTGCCAGGCCCAGTGCAGGAAGTTCGCCCGCGCGAACTCGCCCGGCGGCAGCCGGACCTTGTTGTGATCGGTGACGCTGTCCATCGCCTGCGCGACCGAGTAGACGAACATCCGTGCTGCGTTGGTCTCCATCACGCACTCGCCGACATAGTCCTGGATCGTCGGGTAGTCCGCGACCCGCAGGCCGACGTCGACATGCTTCTTGCGCGTCGTCTGGCGCTTGCCGATGTCGATCGCGCCGAGCGCCAATCCGTTCCAGCACGACGATGAGCCGACCAGGAACCACGGATCGACGGCCTCGTCGTTGGACCCGGCTCCGTCGCCCTCAGGGCCGACGATCTGGTCAGCCGGGATCTCGATGTCGTCGACCTGGATCGGGCCGGACTGGTTGCCGCGCAGCCCCAGCGCATCCCACGTCGAGGGCTGCGACTTGACGTGCTCGCCGTCGATCACGAACACCGACAGGTCGTCGTAACCGGAGAAGTTGGGGCTGGTGGTCTGGACGACGTAGAAGTCCGCGAACCCACCGGAGGTCGTCCACGACGCCTTCTTGCGCACCCGGTAGCCGTTCTCGGTGCGATCGGCGCCCGACGAGATCGGGTACCAGAAGTGCGAACCGGTCTCCGGGTCCGAGTAGGACAGGGTCCCGATCTTGCCGGTGTTGAGCGGTCTGATGTAGCGATCGATCAGCGCATCTGTCGCGCGCAGCATGATCGCCTGCACCGCGCCGATGTGCATCACGTAGCACATCGCGGTCGAGGCGCAGCCGTAGCGGGCGATCGTCTCGACCGTCATCGCGAAGGCGACGTGGTCCTGACCGAGTCCGCCGTACTCCTCGGGGACGGTCAGACCGAGGAAGCCGTGCTTGCCGAGCAGCTCGAGATTCGCCCGTGGGTACTCGAGGTTGTCATCGGAGACCTTCGCGCGATCGCGCATCTCGGTCTGGCACAGCTCGATCAGCAGGTCGCGGAGCTCGCGCTGGCGGTCGGTCAGCACCCACTCGGGATCCCACTCATAACCAAGACCCCAGAAGGCCTCTCCACCCCACATCTTCTCCGACATCTGCTCCTCCGGTGTCTTCTGTCAACAGTTCACGTACGCGCCCCTGCAACGTCCTCAGGGTACTTTGTCGTCAGGTACGCTGCACAAATATGTTCAAAGGATTTCTAGCGAAGCGGCTCTCGTCTGTCTAGACCTCCCCGCTCCGGCCGGCCGGTCATCGGCGTCTCACTGAGCCTGCATGACTTCGGCGACTACGGCGCCATCGGCGTCCCGGAGCCACTGTTTCGCGCGGGCACGGTGCCGCTCGTGATGCCCCAGCTGCTTGACGCAATCGACTCGATGCTCGATCTCGTCGACGGGGTCGTGCTGGCGCCGGGACGGGACATGCATCCGGGCAGCTACGGCCAGGAGCCCGGTCCATTGCTGGCGGCAATCGAGCCGTTGCGTGACGAGTTCGAGCTCGCGCTGGTGCCGGCGGCGCTGGATCGCGGTCTCCCGATCCTCGGCATCTGCCGGGGAATACAGGTGCTGAACGTCGCGCTCGGCGGCACGCTCGTCCAGGACGTTCGTCTGCGCGAGGAGTCGCGTGAACACCCGAGCGACCCGGGCTGGCACGCGTGGAGGCTGATGGAGCGTTCCCGCCTTGACGGCAGCGAGGTTCCCCCTCACCCTCGCCACCCGATAGTGGTGGCGAGGGAGAGCCACCTGTTCTCCGCTCTGCGCACCGAGCACGCGACGGTCAACTCGTTCCACCACCAGGTGCTCGATGATCTCGGTGCCGGCGTGCGGGCGACCGCGGTCGCGCCCGACGGTGTGATCGAGGCGATCGAGGTCGAGGGCGCGGCGGCACTCGCCGTCCAGTGGGAGCTGCAGGAGGAGTGGCGGATCGACGCGCGGTTCACCGCAATCTTCGACTGGTTCGCAGCCGCCGCACGTGAGCACGCCGGCTGATCAGGGCCTCGCATTCCGGGTACGGGACCTGACGAAGGTCTATGCGAACGGCGTCCGCGCGAACGACAGCATCACCCTGAGCGTCGCGCCAGGCGAGGTGTTCGGTCTCCTCGGTCCAAACGGAGCGGGCAAGTCGACCCTCGTTCAGCAGGTGATCGGGCTGCTGGCGCCGACCTCGGGGACGATCACGCTCGGCCCGTATGACCTCGTCGAGGCACCCGACACCGCCCGGCAGCTGTGCGCATACCTACCGCAGGCACCGGTGCCGATCGAGTCGCTGCGGTTGCGTGAGGCGATCGAGCTCGCGGGCCAGATCAGAGGGGCCTCGCGCGCCGACGTGCGAACCCGCGCCGATCAGCTGATCGAGGGCCTGGCACTTCAGGAGTGGGAGCGGACATTGGGCTCGAAGCTCTCCGGCGGCGTTCGCAGGCTGGTCGGCTTCGCGATGGCCGCCGTCTGGCCGGGTGCGCTGACGATCCTCGATGAGCCCACGAACGATGTCGATCCGCTTCGCCGCCGAATGCTGTGGGCGGAGGTCAGACGCCTGAGCGGCGGTGGCGGCGCCGTGCTCCTGGTCACTCACAACGTGATCGAGGCGGAGAAGTCGGTCGACCGCCTGGCGGTGATCGATCAGGGCAGGGTCGTCGCCGAGGGCACGCCCTCGTCGCTGAAGATCGACGACCGCGGCCGCCTGCGGTTGCAGGTGATGCTCGCGCCGGGAATGGACACCCCGCAGTTACCGGCGTTCGTCCTGCGCCATGCCCGCTCGAGCCACACGCTGGTCGCGCTGATCGAGGAGCGCGACGCCTCGGCCGGAATCGGATGGGCGCAGGGGTTGATCGAGCAGGGGGTCGCGGAGGAGTATGCGCTCGGTGCGACGACGCTGGAGGACGTCTACATCCGCCTGACCGGCCATCTCGTCGAGGACTCGCTTGGCGGCGCACGATGAGCTTTGCGGAAAGCGCTCCGGCCGCCGTTGACGGGTACCTTCCGCCCCAGGGTCGCGCGCCGCGTCACGGCTTTCGGTACTGGCTTGACAGCTACCGGGCGATGTTGCGCTGGGAGCTGACGAGTCTGCGGTTGTGGCTGCCGGTCGAGGGTGCAATCGTGATCCTCTCGGGCACCGGGCTGGTGCTCGGCATCGGGCTGTTCGTCCCACACCTGCCGGTGCGCTACGCGCTCTACGTCACGACCGGCTCGGCGGTCGTCACGCTGATCGTGATCGGCCTGATCTTCAGCCCGCAGCTGATCGCCCAGCAGAAGCTGGCGGGCACCTACCAGTACCTGCTGTCATTGCCGGGGCCACGTTCGGCCGCCGTGCTGGCGTGGTGCTCGGTGACGCTGATGATCGGCATCCCGGGCGCCTGCGTGGCGCTGCTGGTCGGGATGCTTCGCTACGGGCTGACGTTCACGATCTCGCCCTCGATCGTGCCCGCGGTCCTGCTGACCGCGCTGACCGGCGCGATGCTCGGCTACGCGATCGGTCACGCGATCAACCGCCCGATGGTCACGGTGATGGTCTCCGAGCTGTTCATCTTCGTCGCATTCGGCTTCGCGCCGGTCAACTTCCCCGCGACCCAGATGCCCGCCTGGCTCGCACGGCTGAACCTCTGGCTGCCGTTCGAGCCGATGGCGACGGTCGTGCGTGCCGGATTGACGACGGGACTCGTGACCCGGGTCGCGATGTCATGGGTCGTACTGTCCGCATGGGGGCTGGTCGCGTGTGCCGCGGCGACCGCAGTGATCAGGCGGCGGCCGTGAGCGCAATCACCGCCGTTGCACCGCGCTCGGGTTTCCGGCACTGGCTCGCCAGTTACCGCCGGATGCTCCACTTCGACCTCGCAAGCGCCCGCGGCTGGATCGGCTTTCACATCGTCCTGCAGCTGATCCTCGGAGCTGGGATCGCGGTGCTCTACGGGTTCTATCTGCCGGTGATCTCGCCGACACTCGCGGAGTACATCGTCACCGGCACGCCGGCATTGGCGCTGATCCCGATCGGTTTCGTCTCGCTGCCCAACCTGATCGCCGATCAGAAGATCTCCGGCACCTACGACTTCATGCGCTCGCTGCCGGTTCCGCGCTCAGCCGCGATCGCATCGACGGCCACGCTGTTCACCGCGATCGCGCTACCGGGCTGCGCAGCCGCGCTCGTGATCTCCGCCTGGCGATATGGCGTGACGATCGAGCTCTCGCCGCTGATCATCCCCGCACTCGCTCTGACGGCGCTGGTCGCCACCTCGATCGGCGCCGCGATCGGCCATGGCGTTCGCAACCCGCTGCTGACGAACCTGATCTCGAACCTGATCATCTTCTTCGCGCTGATGTTCTCGCCGATCGTGTTCCCGCCGTCGCAGTTCCCGACGTGGCTCGTGCACCTGCACGAGGTGCTGCCCTTCTACAACATGGCGACCGTCATCCGGGCCGCGCTGAGCCACGGTCTCGTGACCGACGTCGGCCGCGCCTACGCGGTCCTCGGAGCGTGGTCGCTTGCCGGCCTCGGCGCCGCCCTGTTCGTCGTCAGCCGCCGGCGCTGAGCGCCATCGACGCGCGCGTCAGGCGCCATCGATCACCGCGGCGGGCCGCGCGGCACGAATCTGGTGTACGAACAGGCCGTGGATCTCGTAACCCTCGAGGCCCATCTCGTCGACGGCCTGACGCACCCCGGGGTACTCCCGATGAGTGAAATCGTCAAACACGACAAAAGCACCTGGCGCGAGCACCGGCCGCCACACACGCACCTCGCGAATCGTGGCTGACCGCTCGTGCGAGCTGTCGATGTAGAGAAGCTCGACGGGGCGATCGGACCGAGGGCCCTCGTCCCCCGCCGCGCACACCAACTCCAGCCGCCGCCGGACGTCGGGGCCCGCGAGGTCCAGATACCGGTCGAGTCCGGGCCGGTGAACCACGTCGTAGCTGACGACCTCGCGTCTGCGATCCGCCAGCAGCAACGACGACGCCGTCCACCCGGACGCCGTCCCGAGCTCGACGACGTTCAGCCGGTCCTCCGCCAATTCCAACAGCGCCGCAAGCTTCTCCGGACGCGTGGAGGACACGGGGCCAAACGTGTCGCCCCGGCGCGATGCCAATCGCCGGGCGCGCCATTGAAAGATCGCCACACGGCGCGGCAACACCCGCAGCGCGAACAGGAAACGCAGCTCCCGTCTCAGCCCGCGGGCCTGGTCCAGAGCGGATCTCCAAGCCATCGGAGCTGAGGCTACCTACCAGCGAGTGATCGAAGCAGGACGCGCCGGAACCCGGACTCGTCACCCACCCCCAATGACAACAAGTTGGCCATATCTCGGCATTCGCATCGTCCTAGCATCGGTGGCGTTGTCGCCGCAACAACGGCGGCGCCAGATTTGGCTTGTAAGCCACCTACTCAGGGAGAACCAGTGTTCGCAATCCCGTTCGTTCCGCGCCGGCTCCGCGCCGTCGTGATCGCCCTGGCGCTGCTCAGCGCCGCCTCATTCACCGCCACGGCCGGCGCGACGCCACGCTCGGCTCACGCTCGCGCGGCTCACCGACACCCGGCTCACGACCGTTTCGGTCACGGCCGTTCCGCACACGCGGCCTGGGCGCAGTTCACAAGCCGCGTCTTCGCGAATGGCGCCTCGTTGCACCACACCTTCGGAACAACCACAGAGGCTCTGGCGGATCCTGACGACATCACCTATCTGAATGGCTTCATCTACGTCGGCTTCCAGAACGGCGTCGGACCTCAGGGTCAGCCGAGCAGCAGCGGCAACGTCGACAGCACAATCGTGAAGTTCAATGCGCGGGGCAAGGACGTCGCACAGTGGGACGTCGTCGGCAAGTGCGACGGCCTCACGGCGGACCCGCTCAACGGCAAGCTGATCGCGACCGTCAACGAGGATGCAAACTCGAGCGTGTACCTGATCGACCCGAACGGGTCTGCGGTTCAGTATCAGTACAACGATGGTGGGATCGCGCACGGCGGTGGAACCGACGCGATCGAGATCTACGACGGCATCGTCCTGATCAGCGCCTCGGCCCCTGGTACCAGCGGCCTGCCGGCACCACAGGCGACCTATCCGGCCGTCTACCAGGTGACGTTCGACGCCGCCACGCAGATCGCGACGCTGACGCCGCTGTTCTACGACGAGGGCTTCGCGACAGAGGCGAACGTCACAAGCCCCCAGTTCGGGCGGCCGGTGAATCTGTATCTGACCGACCCGGACTCAAACGAGGACGTCCCATTGTCCGCGGCCCGGTTCGGCGGCGATTTCATGCTCACCAGCCAGGGCGATCAAGAGCAGATCTTCGTGTCCGACGCCGGCGGCGCCAACCAGGCGCTCTCGGTGCTGCAGCTGTCCGCGTCGGTCGACGACACAGCGTGGCCGTCGGACCGCTGGGGAACTCTCTACGCCGACTCGACCGGCCTCGACACCGTCGACGCGATCACCGGTCCGTTCGAGACCGGCCGGCCGTATGTGGCGGTCACGCCCTGCGATGAGAACAGCGCCCCGGCCACATGCCCGGGTCCCGGCTATCCGGACAACTCGCTCGGGAAGCTGAACCCCTGGACCGGCGTGATCAGACCTCTCCAGGTCAGCGGCGCGCCGGTCGAGCCGCAGGGAATGCTGTTCCTTCCGTAGCGGCCCTGCGCCCGGCCGTCGACGCGCCGTCTGAGCTTGGGGCGGCGCGTCGCGGGAACGAAGTGGCGGGAGCAGGATTCGAACCTGCGAAGGCTGAGCCAACGGATTTACAGTCCGTCCCCTTTGACCGCTCGGGAATCCCGCCGGGCGGCGAAGTGTAGCCGGGCTCCCCGGAACGCAGACGGTCCGGGGAGCCGGCCGGCGCTACGAGGCGTCGCGCAGCCGCTGCGCCTCGGGAAGCGCCTCCAGCTTCTTCAGTGTGTGGTTCTCGATCTGACGGATCCGCTCGCGCGTGACGTTGAACGCGCGGCCGACCTCCTCCAGCGTGTAGGGACGCTCGCCGGTCAGGCCGAAGCGCATCTCGATCACCTCGCGCTCGCGCTCGGGCAGCGCCGCCAGCGCTCGCCGCAGGTTCTCACGACGCAGATGCTCAGCCGCCAGCTCGAACGGCGACTCGGCGCGTCTGATCCTCGACGAAGTCTCCGAGCTCGGACTCGTCCTCGTCCCCGACCGGCTTCTCCAGCGAGACCGGCTGCAGCGCCATCCGCAGCACGTCGCGCACCTCGCGCACGGTCGTTTCGAGCTCAGCCGCGATCTCCTCGGGGGTCGGCTCGCGGCCGAGCTGCTGGACAAGCTGGCGCTCGACGTGGACGACCTTGTTGAGCTTCTCGACCATGTGGACCGGGATCCGGATCGTGCGACCCTTGTCCGCGATCGCACGCGTCACGGCCTGGCGGATCCACCAGGTCGCGTACGTCGAGAACTTGTAGCCGCGGCGGTAGTCGAACTTCTCGACCGCGCGGATCAGGCCCATCGATCCCTCCTGGATCAGATCCAGGAACGTCAGGCCGCGTCCGAGATAGCTCTTCGCGATCGAGACCACGAGCCGCAGGTTCGCCTCGATCATGTGCTGCTTGGCGACCATGTCGCCGCGCTCGATCCGACGGGCGAGCAGAACCTCCTGCTCGGCCGTCAGCAGTCCAACCCGGCCGATCGACCGCAGATACAGCCGCAGCGAGTCGAGGCTCGGCTCGACCGTCAGGTCGACCTCGACGTTCCGGCGCGGCGCCCGGGGCCGACTCGTTCCCGCTCGGCCGCGCGCGGCGTCGACGCTGCCGACCTCCGAACGTGCCAGCTCGCCCGTCGGCTCCGACGACCTCGATGCCGTGCTCATCCAGATAGGCGTGCAGCTCCTGAACCTGCTCCTTGGTGACCTCCACCTCTTCGAGGCAGGTCGCGATCTGTTCGAACGTCAGGAACCCACGTTCCGTTCCCTCAGCGATCAGCGCACCGAACTCATCGAGCTCGACGATCGGCGCCTCATCGCTGAGCAGCACACTCGCTTTACCGCTCATCCTCCCTGACCCCCTTCCACGCGCAGCATCGAGCACCCCAACGGAAGCCTCCCTCTCTCAACTTCCCTCTCCGGCCACTCTCCCATACGACCGGCGGATTGATACCACAAATCTGCATCGGGCCGCTGTGACCGGCGAGTCGCTCAGCGCGGCGGTGGCTGCATGCCTCTACCCTTTGGCGAAGAGATCACGTTGCGAACTCCTGCCGACCCCAACCAGATCGATGTCCAGGCGCAGGTCCCAGCCGTCAGGTTGAGCCTCTCGCAGGTCGGCGTCACCGGCGTCGAGAAGGTGATCAGGATCCGCACGGACGGATCTGAGCAGCTGTTCTTCGCGCGGGTGGAGTGCGTGGTCGACCTCGGACCGAACCAGAAGGGCGCGCACATGTCGCGCTTCGAGGAGGTCGTCAACGAGGCAATCGGCCAGGTGGTGCTCGGCGAGGCGACGTTCAAGGTCGAGACGCTCGCCGAGCACATCGCCCAACTCGTCAGGGAGCGCCAGGGCGCCCGGCGCGCGGAGGTGACGATCAGCGCGCGCTTCCCCGAGCACAAACCGGCGCCGCTGTCCGGGATCCAGACACAGGAGCTCTACACGCTGCACGGCAGCGCGATCTGCAGCGAGCTCGGCACCCGCCGCCTGATCGGTGTCACCGCCCAGGGCATCACCGCATGCCCGTGCGCTCAGGAGCTCGTCGCCGCCGGCGCGAGGGAGCGTCTCGAGCAGGACGGCTTCGACGCGGACGAGATCGAGCGGATCCTGCAGGCGGTTCCCGTCGCCACCCACAATCAGCGCGGTCTCGGCACGCTGCACGTCGGGCTGCACCGAGCTGTGCGACGACGAGATCAACGCCGCGGTCCTGCTTGAGATCGTCGAGCATTCGATGTCGTCTGAGATCTACGAGTTGATGAAGCGCTCAGACGAGGCGTACGTGGTCGAGAAGGCCCATCGCCGCCCGCGGTTCGTCGAGGACTGCGTGCGGGAGATGGTCAAGGGCGTGGTCGAGGCCTTCCCGGGACTCGATGACCGTGCTTTCGTGTCCGCGCGCCAGGAGAACCTCGAGACGATCCACCAGCACAACGTGATCGCCGAACGGTTCGGGACGCTTGAGGAGATACGCGCGGAGCTCGCGACCGGATCGCCGTCAGCGTTCCACACGAGCCGTCGCGCCTGGCTCGACTCGGCGCCGTGAGGCGCCGAAGAAGTAGTCGGCGCCCGACAGGATCGTGATCGCGACCGTCACGTAGATCAGAGCCGTCAGCCAGACGGGCTTGGGGCCCTGGACGGCGATCAGCGCCAGCACCATCGCCACCTGGAAGACGGTCTTCAGCTTTCCCAGAGGACTCGCCGAGATCACCACCCCCTGCTGGGTCCCGGCGGCAACACGCAGGACGGTCACGGCGAACTCACGCGCGATGATCACCATCGCAACCCAAGCAGCCACCCGGTCAAGCGACACCAGCGCGATCAGCGCAGCGATGATCAGGAGCTTGTCGGCGATCGGATCCATCAGCTTGCCGAATGTCGTCACCGAGTTGCGAGAGCGCGCGATCCGCCCGTCGATCGCATCCGTGAACGATGCAACGACGAACACGACCGCCGCGAGCAGGTCGCCGCCACCTGTCTTCTCGAGCAGCGCGACCACCAGCACCGGCACCAGCAGGATGCGGATGACCGTCAGCGCGTTGGGGACGTTCAGCGGGACGATCGTGTGAGTGTAGGCTCCCAGGTATGCCACTGATCCCGATGGTGATCGAGCGGACCGCCCGTGGGGAGCGCGAGTTCGACATCTACAGCCGACTGCTCAACGAGCGAATCATCTTCCTGGGCTCGCCGATCGACGACACGGTCGCAAACCTGATCGTCGCCCAGCTGCTCCACCTGGAGTCCTCGGACCCTGACAAGGACATCTCGATCTACGTCAATTGCCCGGGAGGCTCGATCTATTCCGGCCTCGCGATCTACGACACGATGCAGTTCATCAAGCCGCAGGTCTCGACGATCTGCGTGGGCATCGCGATGTCGATGGGATCGCTGCTGCTGATGGCGGGCGCCAAGGGCAAGCGGTTCTCCCTGCCCAACAGCCGGATCCTGATCCACCAGCCCTCGGCGGGCTTCGAGGGGCAGTCGACGGACATCGAGATCCACGCCAGGGAGATCCTCAACATCCGGCGGCGGATCGACGAGATCTACGCGCACCACACCGGCCAGCCGGTCGAGCAGGTGCACGTCGACATGGAGCGAGACCGTTTCTTCAAGCCTGACGAGGCCGTCGAGTACGGCCTGATCGACCGCGTGATCGCGAAGCACTGATTCCCGTGCCAGGCATCGGATGCCAGCCCGCTGGGCGGGCTACGCGACCGGATGCTCGATCGCGCCGAGGCGCTCGATCTCGATCCTGATCAGATCGCCGGAGGCGAGCCAGCGTGGCGGCTGCAAACCCATCCCGACACCGCTCGGGGTGCCGGTCAGGATTAGGTCGCCGGGCGCCAGCGTGCACGTCTGCGAGATGAACTCGACGATCTCCTCGCAGCCGAAGATCAGCTCCGATGTGCTGCTGTTCTGACGCAGCTCGCCGTTCACCCAGGTGCGAACCGCGAGATCGCCGGGATCGCCCACCTCGTCAGCGGTCGTCACCCATGGGCCGATCGGGCAGAACGTATCTGCACCCTTGCCGCGCACCCACTGAGGCTCACGGCCCTGAAGGTCCCTGGCGGTCACGTCGTCTGCGACGCAGTAGCCGGCGATCGCGCCGCCGGCACCGATCACGATCGCGAGTTCGCCCTCGTAGTCGAGCCTGTGCACGACTGCGGGGCACCTGACCGGCCCGCTGGGCGAGGTCACCGCGCTGACGAGCTTTGCGAACACGACCGGCACCTCAGGCCGCTGCGCTCCGGTCTCGGCGACGTGCTCTGCATAGTTCAGGCCGATCCCGAATACCGTCCGTGGATCCGGCACTGGCGCAAGCAGCGTCACCTCCGACAGCGGCCACTCGCCGATCCGCCGGTCGGGCAGCTCGCCGCCGGCCAGCACCCCCCTCACACCGTCGCCATCGCCGAACGCGGATACGCGGTCGTCTTGTACCACGCCGGCCAGCGGGCCGGCGTGTGCCGGCGCGAGAAAGGTTGCAAGCTTCACGTGAGCAGCAGCCTACCGCGCGGCTGCAGCGATCGATCAGCCGCCCACCTCGGCCATCATCTCCACCGGTGCGGTGGCGGTGACGTGCGTCACGGGCAAGCCGAGCCCTCGGGTCTTGCTGACGAGGTCCAGCTTCAGCCACTTCGAGATGCCCAGCGGCAGCGTCGAGATGATGATCTCGTCGTAGTCACCGAGGTTGATGGCGTCCTGGATCGCCATCAGCGGCTCGCCGTCACCGATCGAGCCTGTCACCTGGCTGCCGGCCGCCCGGCTGAGCATCGGGATCGCCATTTTCAGAACCAGCTGTGCCTCCTGTTCGTCAGCGTCCTGCGGGTCTACGAACTTGTGGATCCCGTGCGCGCGCCTCGGCACGACGAGATGGAACCTGGCCTCGCCACGCTCGGCGCGGCCGTGCACCTCGTCCAGGAGGGCGCTCGTGGCCGCGGTCTGGTGCGCAACGACGAGGACATGGGACGGCTCGGACATCTGCTCACCTCCGCCGGTCCCAATCGGTTGTGGCAAATGCTACAAGAATCAGCCGAGCCGGTAGCAGCCGCGCGCGACGATGACCGCACCGCCGCCGACACGGACACGATCGATCGAATCAGCGCCACCATCGACGCGCGCGTAGAGCAGCGACGGCCTTTGGATCTCAACGCCCTGGGTGATCTCGATCCGCTGACCGAACGCGATCCTCCCGCTGAGCGCCAGGTGCAGCGCGAGCGGGCCCGCCGCCGAGCCGGTCGCGGGGTCCTCCGCGATCCCGATCCCAGGCGCGAACATCCGCGTCTTGTAGCGCTCGCCGGTGCCGGCGACGCAGCTCACGTTCAAAGCGCCGAGCGCCGCCAGCGCGCCCATGTCAGGTTTGAGCGAGGCTACCTCCGCTTCGCTCCCGAGCATCACGAAGACGTTTCTGGGGCCGTTGTCATAGAGCACCGCGGGTGGCTCTGACTGCGTGGCGCCGAGTGCCACGAGCAGCTCACGGCCGTATTCGAACCCGGAGACGACCGGGATCGGCTGCTCCATCTCACCGAACACGACGTTTCCGCTGTCACGCTCAAGTGCCACTGTGACGACTCCCCTTCCGGTCCCGAGCCGCACCTGATCGAGCCCCAGCCGCTCGCCGACGACAAACGCCGTTCCGAGCACGGGATGGCCCGCGAATGGCAGCTCGGCTCCAGGCGTGAAGATCCTGATCCGGCCATCGCACTCCCGATCGCCGGCGAACACGAAGACGGTCTCTGACAGGTTCAGCTCACGCGCCGTTCGCTGCATCAGCGCGTCGTCGATCCCGGCGGCATCGCTGAACACCGCCAGCTGGTTTCCCTCCAGCGGGACGTTCGTGAACACGTCAAGGACGATGTAATCGTGCATCTCAGACCTCGTCGGCGAGCTTCAGCAGACTGCGCACGGTCGTCCAGTTGCGAGCGGTCGCGAGCACGCCCAGGTTCCTTGCAGCGATCCGGGTGGCGAGCTTGGACCGGGCGATGCCGGCGGGATAGTGGGTGTACCACGCGCGACCGTCGGCGACGAAGCGCTCCTCGCCCGCCGCCAGGGCCGCCACCTCATCAACCAGGCCGGCCGGGGGCTGATCTGCCAGGAAGGTCACCTGATAGAGCTTCTCGACGACCTGCTCAGCGGCGAACGGATCGCGGGCGATCACCTCGGCCAGTTCGTCGCCGGTACGCGCGACGACGCCCACCGACAGCTGGAAATGCTCGGAAATCAGCTGCTCGGCACGCTGGGCGAGCGCGTCAGGCTGCTCGTCGCTGCGCACGACGACGTTGCCACTCTGCAGATAGGTCCTCGGATCGTCGAGGCCGGCGTCGGCCAACCGCGCGCGCAGATCGGCCATCCCGATCCGGTTGTTGGGACCGATGTTGATTCCCCGCAACAGCAGAACTCGGGCCGCTCCGCTCAGAACAGCGCTTCCTGTCCGGAGACGTGCGCACCATCGGTGCCGCCACCGGGAGCCACCTGTCCAAGCGCGACGGCCACGTCCCGCGCGATCGCCAGTTCGGACCGCGAGGCGACGATCGGCGGTTCGATGCCCTCGACATGGACCAGCGTCCGGCGGCCGTCGCCGCGCTCGGGGGCTTCCAGGGGCACGAGCGCGTAGACCCGATCGGCACGGACGAACTTGCCGTATCCAAGGGGGATCATCGGAGCAGTACCTCGCGCCACCTGGTGCGCATCGTAGCGGCCGCCGTGGCGCTGCTGCGGCTCGCGACGCGAGGTCTAGGTCCCGTTCGGCCCCGAGTCGCAGCTGTTGCGCATCACCGGGCCCTCGAACTCGGGATACCCGAGCGTCGCGAGCAGATCGGACCCGTACTGCGCATCGCCGCCGAGGTCGTTGACACCCGGCCCATGGCTGACGTTGCCGAATTCGAGCGTGCATCCGCCGAAGCCGCTGACCCGACTCCAGTACGGATAGAAGCCACCCGGGCCCTGAGGCGGAACCGTGCAGCCCACGGTCGAGGTCCCAGAACAGGTCGACTCGCTGAGCGCGATGTCAGTCTGCGTGAAGAACTGCGAGTACTGCTCCCCGCCATTGGTCGACGGCAGATTCTCCACGAAGCTCCCTGGGAGCTTCTCGGTCGGATTCGGACCGACCGGCCAGTCGGCGTAATACGGCGTGCCGTCGAAGTCGAGGTCGCCGTTCTGGAACAGATCGTCCTCGCACCCTGTGGTCTCGTCAGGAGCGCTGTGCAGCGCCCCGTGGGTGTCACCCTGCGGGTAGCAGAACGCGTCGGACGGCTCGGTCGACTCGTCGGCATCGTTGTCCTCGTAGGGACCGTTGCAGACGTTGTAGTAGGTGTCGGTGAGAACGCCGCCGGGCAGCGTGTAGGTACCCGGGTCGGTGACGCTGGTGCACGGCTCCCAGTGCCCGGTCTCGAACTCGGTGCTGATGTTCGTCTGCAGCGCCGCCCACGGGATGATGTTGGCGGCCTTGGCGGTCGAGTACTCCGGCTGGAAGTTGTAGGGCGTGCCCGAGCAGTCGTTGATCGAGGTACTGGCGAACCCGTTGGCCGCCGACGCCTGCATCCATCCGCTCTGCCCGGTGCTCAGATCTCTCACCGCGACCTCGAAGGCGTCACCACCTCCCGGAGCCGGCGCGTCGAACATGTGGATGACGATCCGGTCGCCCGGGTTCAGCAGCAGCGTCTCCCGGTTGGGTGTATCGGACGCGAGGTCGGAGTCCTGGGGATCCGGTGGTCCGGTCGGCACCCCGTCACGCTGGATCCAGGCGGAGTTGACCGGCTCCTCGCAGTCGCCGTTGCAGGTGGCGAACCCGGTCGTGCACTCAAGGCTGTCGATCGTCAACGCGGCACACCAGTGGCTGTCGTCGCAGCTGGTCGAATCGGCCCACGGCGGCATCCCCGGCGGGTACAGCTGGAACTCCATGAATGCCGACCCACCGCCTGATGAGCAATTCGTCGTGTTGACACCGGTACAGGTGGGGGCGTTTGAGTCGCTCTCCGGCCTGCATGCAGCCTGCGGGTAGGAGCCCGGATCACACATCGCCATCGAGAACCAGGGCGCGGGTGTCAGCTCGAACCAGTGGACGACATCGTGGCCCGGGTTCCTGTCGGTCGGCGCCGCCGAGGGGTCTTGTGGAATCGTCACCTGCCAGGTGACGTTGTCGCCGGAGCCGCGGGCGTTCGAAAGGAACGTCATGTCGGGCTCATCGTGGCCGATGTAGACGCCGTTGTCGTAGAACCGGCTGTTCCACGTATTCTCGTTCCAGGTCCCCTCGAACCCGCGGATGTCGGTGCAGTTGAACGAATGCCGGACCGACACCTGCACCGGGCTGTCACCGTTGCAGTCGAGCTCACCGGCGGCCGCCGGTGTCAGCGATCCCGTCGCGGCGCTCGCACCAGCGCTGCAGACAAGCGTTGCGCAGGTAGCCAACGCACACACCAATCCAACCATGCACCCGCGCACGGACGGCCGCTTGGACATGTCGCCCTCCCTTGATTCGGCTAGAGCAAACTAATACCCAGCCAGCGCCGATGTCAATCCCAAGCGGTGAATTTTCAACCGGTGGCTTCAACCGTGACGCGGGCGGCGTCAGTCAGACAGAATCAAGCCGAGCCGCTGCTCGAGCGCGGCGGCCAGCACCTCGCGTACCGAGCCCTGCTCGAAGCGCTCGACCAGCGCCGACAGGAACCCCTCGATCACAAGCTGCTTGGCGGCTGCTGCATCCAGTCCACGGGAGCGCAGGTAGAAGATCTGCTCCGGGTCGACCTGGGCGATCGCGGCCGCATGGGTGCAGCGGACGTCGTCGGCCTGGATCTCGAGCCCTGGGATCGCGTCGGCGTGTGCTCGCTTGGAGATCAGAAGGTTGCGCGATTCCTGAAACGCGTCGGTCTTCTGTGCACCCGGGTCGACGATGATGTTGCCCTTCCAGACGGCGCTCGAGCGTCCCTGCAGCACGCCACGGAAGGCCAGGTCCGAGGTCGTGTTCGGCGCGGCATGCTCCTGGGTGGTGTCGAAGTCGATGTGCTGGGTGCCATGGGTGGCGTAGGCGCCGGTCACACGCGCCTGCGCGCCCTGACCGCCGAGGCGGGTCTCCATCCGTACGCGACCGCTCGCGGAGCCGAAGCCGAGCGCGACCCAGTCGAGCGAGGCGTCCCGGCCCACCTCGGCCCGTTGGGCGCCGAAGATCCAGCTGCGCTCCGACAGCGCCTGCCCGCAGACATAGCGCAGCGACGAAGCGTCGCCGACAATCAGCTCCGTGACGGCGTTGAAGACGCCGTCGAGCTCCGCGCTTCCGGACAGGTACTGCTCCCAGACCTCCGCCTGCGAGCCCTCCTCCAGCACGATCAGCGTCCGCTGGTTGAGCAGCGTGCCACTCCGGCGCTGAACACTCGAGAGCGCGATCGGCTGCTTGACGACCACGCCGCGCGGCACGTATACGAACGATCCGGTACGGAAACCCTGGTCGTTGAGAGCCACGAACATATCGTCGCGCTCGACCAGCGTGCCGAGGTGTCGCTGGATCAGCTCCGCGTGCTCGACCACCGCCTGAGAAATGCTCGTCACGATCACCCCATCGGGCAGCGACGCGCCGGCATCTGACAGCGCGAACAGCGGCTCAGCGACGATCGCGCCGGCCTCCTCCTCGCCCAGCGGCTCGTACGCCGCCAGATCGAGCCCCGAGATGTCGGTGAACTCCCAGCCCGCGCGGCCCTTGAAGGTCGGAAGCTCGAGCGTCGCCACCTGCCCTGCGCTAGCCAATCGATCCCTCCATCTGCAGCTCGATCAGCCGGTTCATCTCGACCGCGTACTCCATCGGGAGCTCCTTCGTGATCGGCTCGATGAAGCCGTTCACGATCAGCTTCGACGCCTCCTCCTCGGAGATGCCGTGGGTCATCAGGTAGAACAGCTGGTCATCGCCGACCTTCGAAACGGTCGCCTCGTGACCGACGTTGACGTCGTCCTCCCCGATCCGGATCGTCGGGTAGGTGTCCGAGCGCGAGTGGTCATCGAGCAGCAGCGCGTCGCAGACTACCTTCGACTTCGAACCGTGCGCGCCCTTGGCGACCTCGAGCAGGCCGCGGTAGGAGCCACGCCCGCCGTCCTTGGAGATCGATTTGGCGAAGATGTTCGAGGTCGTGTTCGGAGCCGCGTGGACGATCTTGCCGCCGGCATCCTGGTGCTGGCCCTTGCCGGCGAAGGCGATCGAGAGGATCTCCCCGTGCGCGCGCTCGCCGAGCAGGTAGACGCTCGGAAACTTCATCGTCAGCTTCGAGCCGAGGTTGCAGTCGACCCATTCGACGGTCGCGTCCTCGTAGGCCACGGCGCGTTTCGTGACCAGGTTGAACACGTTCGTCGACCAGTTCTGCACGGTCGTGTAGCGGATCCGCGCACCCGGCTTGGCGATCAGCTCGACGACCGCTGAATGCAGCGAGGAGGAGCTGTAGGTCGGTGCCGTGCAGCCCTCGACGTAGTGAACGTAGGAGCCCTCATCGGCGATGATCAGGGTCCGCTCAAACTGGCCCATCGACTCTGTGTTGATCCGGAAGTACGCCTGCAGCGGCATCTCGACGTGTACGCCTGGCGGCACATAGACAAACGAGCCACCGGACCACACAGCCGAGTTGAGCGCCGCGAGCTTGTTGTCGTTCGGCGGGATGATCGTCGCGAAGTACTCGCGCACGAGGTCCTCGTTCTCGCGCAGCGCCGAGTCCATGTCCTTGAAGATCACGCCCTGCTTCTCAAGGTCCTCACGGACCTGGTGGTAGACAACCTCAGACTCGTACTGGGCACCGACGCCCGAGAGGAACTTGCGCTCGGCCTCCGGGATCCCCAGCCGGTCGAAGGTGCGCTTGACGTCTTCGGGGACGTCGTCCCAGGACCGCTCTGCGCGCTCAGAGGCACGGACGAAGTAGCGAATCGCGTCGTAGTCGACCTCGGCCAGCATCGGCGAGCCCCAGGTCGGCTGCGGCCGCGCGAGGAAATGGTCGTACGCCTTCAGCCGGAACGCGCGCATCCACGCCGGCTCGGACTTGAACTCCGAGATCTTTTCGACGATTTCCCGGTTGAGGCCCTTCGGCGCCTTGTACAGGTAGTGCTCTGCGTCGTGGAAGCCGTAGCGCTCCTCGTAGTCCGCGTTGATCCCGGCGAGTTGCTCGTTCTCGGTCAGCGCCGGCACAACGACCTCATCGACCTTCATCTCGGGAGTCGCCATCAGTCAACCTCCAGCTTGATCATGTCCTCTTCGATGAGCACCGGGAAGGTGTCCACCGCCACATATGCGGGCAAGGTCCTCGGCTTACCGGTTCGCAGATCGAACAGCGAGCCGTGACGCGGACACTCGATCGTGCAGGCCTCCTGGTCGAGCTCCCCTTCGACGAGCGGGCCGTCGTCGTGGGAGCAGCGATCCTCGATCGCGAACACCGTGCCCGCACAGTTGAACACTCCGATCTCGAGATCGGCGACCTCCACGAGGCGTTTGGCGCCGGGCGGAAGCTGATTCAGCGGACACACTTCGATTATCTGCGACACAGCTAAATCCTAGCGCAACGATCGGATTTGGGTCAGATCATCCTGGAGGGCCCGGGAGGCCGACCGATCAGCCGCCGATCGCCACCGCCACGGGGTATGCGCCGGTGGTGATCGGCGTGGACGCGCGGTCGGTTTTGGTGTCGATCAGGGTTGCCTGGCCTGAATAGGTATCCAGAACCACAGCGGTGTCGGTGCCCGGCGCGAACACGATGCCGAGCGGATAAGAGTAGCTGCCGACCGAGATCGCGTGTCCGGCGCGCGGGCTGCCGGGTCTGATCGGCGTCACAGTTCCGGAGATCGTGTTGACGGCATAGGCGACGCCGGTGGCATCCGAGAACGCGATGGCGGCCGGGGAGTAGCCGACGCGGACCGGGCGGCCTGGGGCCAGCGTCGCCGTCTTGATCGGCGTCACGGTGTCGCTATCGCCGTCGACCACGTCGAGCGTTCCGCCGCCGGGAGCGACGGCGAGTGCATCCGGTGCCTGTCCGACCGGGATCGCCGAACCTGCGACGGGACTCGCGCCCGGCGTGAGATCGAGCGGGGTGACCGTGTCGGAGCCGAAGTTCGCGACGTAGGCGGTCATGCCGTTGGGCGCAAAAGCGATCGCGACCGGGTAGGAGCCGACCGCGATCGGGGCACCGGCCGAGTCCGTCATCGTGTCGATCGGCGTCACCGAAGAGCCACCCCAGTTCAGCACGAAGGCAGTCCCCCCGCCGGGCGCGATCGAGATCGTGCGCGGCTCTGAGCCAACGGCGATCGGCTTGCCGGCGCTCAGATTCCCAATGTCGATCGGCGTCACGGCGTCCGAGCCGCTGTCGGCCACGAATGCGGTCGAGCCGTCCGGGGTGATCGCGATCGCGCTCGGATCGGCGCCGACCGGAATCGGCGGCCCCGCCCTGTCGGTGATCGTGTCAATCGGTGTGACGCTGTCGGAACCGCCGTCGGCGACGAGCGCCAGCGACCCGTCGGGTGTGACCGCGATCGCCTGCGGGTCGGCGCCGACTCGGATCGCGGGTTGTGCCCTGCGGTTCGCGAGGTCGATCGGGGTCACGGTTCCGGCAGCGGAGTTCGCCACGAACGCGGTCATCGCGGCCTTGCCGCGACCGCTGCGCCAGTCGCGATCCCCGGCGCGCAGAGCCCTGCTGTGGACCGCGGCACCGACCCGCGCGGGGATCGACATGTCAGATGCGCCGGGTGCGAACACATCTGCGACCGGCTGCGCCCACCGGTCGTTCGCGGTCAGCGTCCGACCGAGTCCGAGCGCCGCCTCGATCGTCCTCAGCAGGCTGTAGTGGGTGTAACGGACATGCGAGACGTACCCCCCGCGCACACCGTGCGAGCCGAGAATGATCGTGGGCACGCGCTGCGGCGGATGCTGATGGTCATAGCCGTCCTCATCGAAGGTGATGATCGCCAACGAGCGCTGGGTGCGCCAGGCCGGCGAGCGCATGATCGCCTCGAGTTCCTGCTGGAGGAAGCGGTCACCGGCCCTGATCCCACAGCCCTCCATGTCGTCGCAGTCGTTCGCGCCGATCCATGCGAAGTTCGGCGTCGTCGCGGTGCTCCTCAGATCGGATGCCAGCGCCTCGAGCGGCAGCACATGCGCGGCGCAGTAGGCCGGGCGATCGCGGACGCCGGCGAAGTACAGCTCCGGCAGATCGTCGTTCCAGTAGTACCCGTGCACGGTGTCGTCGCAAGGTCCCTCGGCACTCTGCAGGAAATCCGCCCAGGTCTCATGTGCTGCGTCGATCTCCGCGCCGAGATAGGGGGCGTGGATCGTGTAGAGCGGATTCTCCTCGAGCGGGTCGGTCAACGGGATCCCGAACGTGCTGCCTCCCGCGAGCGCGAGGTAGTTGCCATCACTTGGATGCTCCTCTGCGAAGAAATCAGCGAGCACGCTGGCGTGCGGGAGCAGGCTGTTGATGTACGGCGCCCGCTTCGTCTGGCCGATCACCGATCGGTAATCCTCGTTCTCGAAGTAGAACACGAAGACGTGGTCGAAATGCGGAATCTGGGCGTCCGGCGGCCGCAAGGCAGGCTGCGGTTGCACGGCGACCGAGGTGCTGAAACGCAGCTGGCTCGCAACCGCCCGGTCGTAGCCGGCGACCGGCGCATTCGGCCCATCGATGTTCCGCAGCGTGGTGGCGAGCACCAGCGTCAGCTTCGCTGCCGCGGTCCCGGCCGGAAGCGCCCCGCCGGCGACATGCCCGGTCACCGCCGCCGAGGGACCCGATGCGATCTGCCTGCGGCCGAGCACGCGCCCGGTCGAGGAGAGCAGCGTCAGCAGCAGCGATGCCCGGCTTGACGCGGTGCCGCCGAGTGCGGCTGACAGCGTGTACCGGCCGGTCCCCGGCAGCGGCTGCCCGCCGGGCGAGCGCAGCCTGATCAGCTGCTCGAGCCGGGCGGTGCCTCCCGCGCCGCCGGCGAACAGCGCCAGACCGCCGCCGGCTTGCCGCTGCATGCCGGCGGCGACCGGAAAACCGGGGGTTCCGGAGCGCACCACCGTGGGCAGACCGCTCAGTACACGCCAACCCGGGATCGTAACCGCGTCCCACCCCCGGACGGAGACTGCACCCACCTGCGCGCTGCCATTTTCGATCAGGTTCGCGCCCGGCGCCGTGGCGGCGCTCAGGGCGGCCGCGTAGGAGTCGCCGGAGCCGCCGGTGCTCCACTGAACCAGCAGCATCGCGGCAGTCGTGACCAGCACGATCGCGGCGACGCCGACAAGCGCCTGACGGTGGCTCACCGCTCCGGCCGGCGGGTCAGGAATCCCACTCGACGACTTGGCCGAGCGATGCGCTCTTGAGCACCTTCAGCGCGAGCATCGCGCACTTCATCCGCGTCGCCGAGATGTCGATCCCGAGCAGGTCGAGGATCGTGGAGCGATCGAGCGCGAGCAGATCCTGCACCTTCATCCCCTTGACCTCGTCGGAGATCATCGAAGCTGACGCCTGCGAAATCGCGCAACCGTGGCCGCTGAAGGCGATCTCCCTGATCGTGCCGTCGTCATCGACCGCCAGCTGCACCTTCAGCTCGTCGCCGCACAGAGGGTTGAGGTCATGGGCCTCGAGATCAGGGTGCTCGAGCTCGCCCCAGTTGTGGGGGCGCTTGTAGTGCTCAAGGATGTATTCGCGGTAGAGCTGGTCGTCCATCTTGATTGAACCTCGGTGACGGCTTTTCTGGTTCCCTAGAGCTGCAGCACGCGGCGGACCGACTCCAGTCCGCCGATCAGGCGGTCCAGGTCGGCACGCGTGTTGTGCACCGCGAATGATGCCCGCGTCGTCGCGCCGACGCCGAGGCGGCGCATCAGCGGCTGGGCACAGTGGTGCCCCGCGCGGACACAGACGCCTTCGCGACCGAGGATCTCGCCGATGTCGTGCGGGTGCGCGCCCTCGAGCGCGAACGACACCAGCGAGCCGCGGTCGGCGGCGTCGGCCGGGCCATGCAGCGAGACTCCCGGGATCACCGCGAGCCGCGCCAGCGCGTCGGCAACCAGGATCTCCTCATGCGCGCGGATCCGCTCGATGCCGAGCTCGACGATCCAATCGACCGCCGCGCCCAGGCCGATCGCCTCGGCGATCTGGGAGGTACCGGCCTCGAACTTCCACGGCAGCTCGGTCCAGGTCGACTCGTTCGCCGCGACGGTCCGGATCATGTGACCACCGCCGATGAACGGCGGCATCTCCTCCAGCAGCGCCTGGCGACCGTGCAGCACGCCGATGCCCGTCGGGCCGTAGGCCTTATGGCCCGTCCACGCATAGAAGTCGACGTCCAGCTCACGCAGGTCCACCGGTATCTGCGGTATCGCCTGGGAACCGTCGACCAGCACCAAGGTGCCTGCACGGTGCGCGCGGCGAGCGATCTCCGCGACCGGGTTGATCGTCCCGAGCACGTTTGACACGTGCGCCACCGCGAGCAGCTTCGGCGCGCGCTCGAGCAGCCGGTCGAGGATCTCAAGGTCAAGCTGCCCGTCGTCGAGCACGGGCACATAGGCCAGCTCCGCATCACGATCCTGGCAGAGCAGCTGCCACGGCACGATGTTGGAGTGGTGCTCCATCTCGGTCAGCACCACCAGGTCGCCGCTGTTCACGTTGGTGCGGCCCCAGGTGTACGCCACCAGGTTGATCGCCGCCGTCGCGTTCGAAGTGAAGATCGTCTCCTCGGGAGTCGATCCGAGCCACGCCGCGATCCTCGCGCGCGCCCCCTCGAACAGATCGGTCGCCTCGACCGCAAGCGGGTAGACGCCACGATGGATCGACGCCCGCGACTCCGTGTAGTAGCGGGTCATCGCGTCGATCACCGCCTGCGGCGTCTGCGACGTCGCAGCAGAGTCCAGATAGGTGACCGGGTAGCCGTCGAACTCCCGCGCGAGCACCGGGAACTCGGCGCTCAGGTCGCGAAGCTGGGAGACGACGGCGGCCATCACACAGCGGCCTGGTCGACCGCCTCGGTGATCCAGCCGTAGCCCTTGGACTCAAGCTCGTCGACGAGCTCGGGGCCACCCTCGCGGACGATCTGGCCCTTGTACAGGACGTGCACGTGACTCGGCACGACCATGTGCAGGATTCGCTGGTAGTGGGTGATGATCAGCACACCCATGTCGGGGCCGGCGACCGAGTTGACGCCGTGCGCGACGACCTGCAGGGCATCGATGTCGAGTCCGGAGTCGGTCTCGTCGAGGATCGCCAGTGACGGCTTCTGGAGTGCCAGCTGCAGGATCTCCATCCGCTTCTTCTCGCCACCGGAGAAGCCGTCGTTGAGGTAGCGGCTCGAGAACTCCTTCGGGACGTTCGTCAGCTTCATCGCAGCCTCGACCGTCTGACGGAACTCGCGCAGCGGGATCGGCTCCTCGCCGCGCGCCGTGCGGTGGGCGTTCAGCACGGTGCGCAGATACTTGGTGACGCTGACGCCGGGAACCGCGACCGGGTATTGAAATGCCATGAACAGGCCCATCCGTGCGCGTTCGTCGGGCTCAGCCTCGGTGATGTCCTCGCCGCCGAACAGGATCTGACCCTCTGTGACCTCGAGGCCGGGATGGCCCATGATCGCGTTGGCGAGCGTCGACTTGCCGGACCCGTTCGGCCCCATCAGCGCATGGATCTCTCCCTGGGCGACGCTCAGGTTGAGTCCCTGCAGGATCTCCTTGTCGCCGGCGCGGACATGGAGGTTGTGAATCTGTAGGTCTGGCATCTGATGGTCCCCTGTTGTCTAGGCGGCGGCGATCGGGAGCGGGTCACCGGCGGGCTGCGGCTCGCGGGAGGCAGGCTGACCGCCGATCGGGAGTCGGTCGCTGCGGCGTGAGAACTCGACGAGCTCGGCGAGCGTGATCGTCTGCAGCGAACGGATGATCCCGCCCTGCACGCGCGTCCAGAGCAGCTTCGTGGCGCAGCCCCGGCCCGCGTCGGGCTGGTGAGAGCAGAGCACACGGTGGGTATCGGCGTCGAGCAGGCACTCCATCGGAGCGATTGCCCCCTCCAGCGCCTCGACGACATCGAACATCGCAATCTGATCGGCCGGCCGCGACAGCCAGTAGCCGCCGTGCGCACCGCGGGCGCTCATCACCAGTCCGGCTCGACGCAACCTCGCGACCACCTGCTCCAGATATGCCAGCGGCAGGCCCTCCGCGTCGGCCAGCACCTTGAGGCTGACCGGCTGTTCGGGAGTCTGCCGCCCAAGCTCGACCATCAGGCGAACGCCATACTCTGCTTTAGAGGAGAAGATCATCTTTTCTAAATCCTACCATCGGGGTCGGTAATGCGTCCGACCGTGTTTGCTGGGGAGTCAACCGCTGTCAAACAGTCAAGCATGACCGACGATTCGGCAGGCGATCTGGAGAGATCATGAAGGCGCTCGTGAAGGCTCGGCCCGAGCCGGGGTTGTGGATGCAGGATGTGCCCGAGCCGGACTACGGGATCAATGACGTGCTGATCAGGGTGCGGCGCACGGGCATCTGCGGCACCGATCTGCACATCCACGACTGGGATGCGTGGGCGCGTGGTGCGGTGCCGGTGGGCGCTCGTGATCGGCCACGAGTTCGTCGGCGAGGTCGCCGCAGTGGGCTCCAACGTCAGCGACTTCCACGTCGGCGAGCTCGTCAGCGGCGAGGGACACCTGGTCTGCGGCCGCTGCCGCAACTGCATGGCGGGCCGCCGGCATCTGTGCGCCCACACGCGCGGGGTGGGGGTCAACCACGCTGGGGCGTTCGCGGAGCTGATCGCGCTGCCGATGACCAACGTCTGGCACCACCCGCCCGATGTCGACCTTGACGTCGCGGCGATCTTCGATCCGTTCGGCAACGCGGCCCACACTGCGCTCAGCTTCCCGGTGCTCGGCGAGGACGTGCTGATCACGGGCGCCGGGCCGATCGGGCTGATGGCGGCCGCGATCGTTCGTCACGCAGGCGCGCGTCATGTCGTCGTGACCGATGTGAACGACTATCGGCTCGCAGCTCGCGGAGCGGATGGGCGCCTCACGGGCGTTGGATGTGCGTGCGGGGACGGTCGCGGAGGTCCAGAGCGAGCTGCAGATGAAGGAGGGTTTCGACATCGGCTTGGAGATGTCGGGGAACGCGCAGGCGCTGCGCGAGATGATCGACAACATGGCCCACGGCGGACGGATCGCGATGCTCGGGATCCCGACCGAGCAGATCGCGATCGACTGGGGCAAGGTGGTCTTCAACATGTTGACCCTGAAGGGCATCTACGGTCGCGAGATGTACGAGACCTGGTACGCGATGACCGCGATGCTCCAATCAGGGCTCGACGTCAGCCCCGTGATCACGCACAGGTTCGCCGCGACCGACTTCGCGGAGGCGTTCGACGACCGCCGGCGGCGGCAACGCCGGCAAGGTGATCCTCGACTGGGAGACGCTCTGATATTCGGCCTGGAGGAGATCTGATGCTCGACTCGATTCAAACCAGCCTGCTCGACGAGCTCACGGCGATCCGCTCGGAGGGACTGTTCAAGGACGAGCGGGTGATCGCGACGCCGCAGGAGGCGCACGTCCGCGTCGCCGGCGGGCCCGAGGTGATCAACCTCTGCGCCAACAACTACCTCGGTCTCGCCGACCACCCTGCGGTGCTCACGGCCGCTCACGACGCGCTTGATCGCTGGGGCTTCGGGATGGCCTCGGTGCGTTTCATCTGCGGCACCCAGGAGGTCCACAAGCAACTCGAGGAGCGGCTCAGCTCGTTCCTTTCGACTGAGGACACGATCCTGTTCGGCTCGTGCTTCGACGCCAACGGCGGCCTCTTCGAAACGCTGCTGGGGCCTGAAGACGTCGTCATCTCCGATGCGCTCAACCACGCCTCGATCATCGACGGGATCCGCCTTTGCAAGGCGCGCCGGCTGCGCTACGCCAACAGCGACATGGACGAGCTGGCGGCGGCACTGCGCGAGGCCGACGGCGCCCGGCGGATCCTGATCGCCACCGACGGCGTCTTCTCGATGGACGGCTATGTCGCCCGCCTCGACGCGATCTGCGAGCTCGCGGCCGAGCACGGCGCGATGGTGATGGTCGATGACTCGCATGCGGTCGGGTTCGTCGGACCGACCGGTCGCGGCACGCCGGAGCTCCACGGCGTCAGCGACCGCGTCGACATCATCACCGGCACGCTCGGCAAGGCGCTCGGCGGTGCCAGTGGCGGCTATGTCAGCGGCCGCGCCGAGATCGTCGCGCTGCTGCGCCAGCGCTCACGGCCCTATCTGTTCTCCAACTCGGTCCCACCGCCGATCGCGGCCGCCGCGATCGCAGTGCTCGACCTGCTCGAATCGGGTGACGAGCTGCGCGCCCGGCTTCGCTCGAACACCGAGCGGTTCCGCGCCCAGATGGCGGCAGAGAGCTTCGAAATCCTCCCCGGCGAGCACCCGATCGTCCCCGTCATGTACGGCGACGCCGCGCCGGCCGTCGCGGCTGCCGCGAAGATGCTCGAGCTTGGCGTCTACGTGATCCCGTTCTCATACCCGGTCGTCCCCAAGGGCCAGGCGCGGATCCGCACCCAGATCTCCGCCGCGCACACCACCGATGACATCGACCGTGCGGTCGCCGCGTTCGTCCAGACGCGCTGATGCTGTTGATCAGGCGGCGTGAGCCGGTAGGGTCCGGGGTCGATGACGCCCTCCGCCACACCGACGCTGGCGAGCTCCGCGGACGTCGCCGCCACCGCGGCGATCGCGCGCCAGCGCGGGCGCCTGGGGATCGACACGGAGTTCATGTCGGAGGGTCGCTACCGGGCGCTGCTGTGCCTGACCCAGGTGGCCGTCGAGCACGCTGACGGCCCGGGCGGCATTCGGACGATCCTGATCGACGGCCTGCAGGAGATCGATGTCACACCGCTCGCGCGACTGCTCGCCGACCCTGAGATCGAGATCGTCCTGCATGCTGGCCGCCAGGATGTCGCGATCCTGCGGCGCGCGTGGCACACGGATGTCGTCAACATCTTCGACACGCAGATCGTGGCGGGCTTCGCCGGCGAGAGCGCTCAGGCCGGTTACGGCAACCTGATCGGCGCCGTGCTCGGCGAGCGGGTCGGCAAGACGGCCAGCTTCACACGCTGGGACGCGCGGCCCCTGACCGAGGAGCAACTCAGCTACGCGGCCGAGGACGTCGCCCATCTGCTGGCGCTGGCCGATGAGCTTCGCCGGCGGTTGCGCAAATCCAACCGGCTGGACTGGGCGCTGGAGGAGTGCCGCCGGCTCGAATCGGTCTCGGACGAACGCGACCCGGACACGGCCTGGGAACGACTGCCCCGCGTCGGGCAGCTCGATCCCCGTTCACGATCGGTCGCAAAGCGCCTCGCAGCCTGGCGTGAGCAGACCGCCTCGCAGGAGGACCGCCCGGTCGGCTCGGTGATCCAGGACCCGCCGCTGGTGGAGCTGGCCAAGCGCCATCCGACCACCCTCGAGGGGGTGGCGTCGATCCGCGGGATCCACCAGTCGATCGTCAAGCGGCGCGGCGCCGCGATCATCGAGACGATCGCCCTCGGACTGAGCGATCCCCCGATCCCCCGTGAGGAACGACAGGGTCGCTCCGACCCCGGCGACGCGCCGCTGATCGCGCTCGCCGAGGCGCTGCTGCGGGCTCGCGCCAGCGACACGGGGCTCGCCTACGAGCTGATCGCGTCGCGCGCCGATCTGGAGCGGATCATCAGCGCCGCGCGCCGCGGCGAGCCGGAGCCCGAGGTTCGCACGCTCGGCGGTTGGCGCCGTGAGCTGGTTGGTGGGGACATCGAGCGCCTGCTGTCAGGGCGCACAGCGGTGGCCGTCGGTCCTGGCGGCAAGCTCGAGCTCCGCTCGATCTGACGCTCCGACCTCAACCCGGACCCTCCTCGACGAGCATCACCTCAACCCGGGCCCTCCTCGACGAGCATCGACAGGGCCGGCTTGTTCTCGAACATCACGTGAGACAGGGCCACCGTGACCGGCCTTCTGCGCTGAACCCAACCGAGTTCGACGCTCTCGAGGTCCCCCTTTGGCGTAGCGTAGGTGATCCGCAGCTTGTCCCCGGGATCGTAGGCCGCGCGTTCCAGGCCCGTGTCCGCGTTGGCGTGCTTCCAGCGCAGACGCTTGAGCAGGATCGTCTCGGCGGTCAGCATCTGGCCGGAGTTGCGATAGCCGTCACCGGCGACGACGAGCTCGAGCGCGCAGAACGCGTTCGCGCCCTTGTTGCAGACACGGACATGCACAATCACGTGAGCCCCACGAGCAAGCGGGACGCTAGCCAGCGACGGGACTCGATCGGCGCCACCGGGCGCGCAGCCGGCAACCGCCAGGACGACGGCGACCATTGCCGAAATCGTGATCGCGCCCAGAGGGCTTGGGTTTGGAAGCTTCATCGTGGCGTTTCAAGCGTAACCACGCCGCACACGGGTAACCTCCGAAAGCATGTCAATGTCCACGCAGGAACTGGCCGACCCGGAGCTGCTTGCGAGCGAGTGGGATCTCGCGCCGCTCGTCGACGCCGAGGGTGATGACGGAGCGCGGCGGCTGCTTGAGGAGGCCCGCGCTCGCGCCGAGGTCTTCGCCGCGTCGTATGCCGGCCATGTGGCGGAGCTCGACGCAGACGGCCTGCGCGACGCGATGCGTGAGCTCGCCTCGATCTCAGAGCTCGCGGGCAGCGCTGCCTCCTACGCGTCGCTGAGATTCTCGACCGACACGGCGGACCCGGACCGCGGCGCCCTGCTGGCGCTCGTGCAGGAGCAGTCGACAGCGATTTCCACGAACCTGTTGTTCTTCGAGCTCGAATGGGCCGCGCTTGATGACGAGGACGCGGAGACGCTCCTGGCTGCCGACGACCTCGACTTCTGCCGCCATTACCTCCGCAGCGCTCGGCGCTACCGGCCACATCTGCTCAGCGAGCCCGAGGAACGGATTCTGGCGGAGAAGAGCATCGCCAGCGAAGCGGCCTGGGAACGGCTGTTCAGCGAACTGGTGTCCGCCGTACGCGTCCAGCTCGACGAGCAGGAGGTCTCACTCGACGTCGCGCTGAGCCAGCTTCTCGCCGGCGATCGCGCGGTCCGCCGCAGCGCTGCGGATGCGGTCACAACCGCACTGCTGCCGGGCCTGCGGACGCGTGCGTTCATCTACAACACGCTCGTCCAGGAGAAGGCGGTCGACGACCGGCTGCGCAGCTACCCGAACTGGATGGCCGCTCGCAACCTCGCGAACGAGGTCTCAGACGAGTCGGTGAACGCGCTGATCGACGCGGTCCGCAACCGCTACGACATTCCCCGGCGCTGGTACCGCCTGAAGGCACAGCTGCTCGGTCTCGATCGCCTCGCGGATTACGATCGCTCCGCACCGCTGGCGACCGATGACGTCAAGTTCGCCTACCGCGACGCACGTGAGCTCGTGCTCGGCACCTACAGCGCCTTCTCACCGACGGCGGGCGCGATCACCCGCCGCTTCTTCGACGAGCATTGGATCGATGCACCGGTGCGGCCCAACAAGCGCGGTGGCGCGTTCTGCTCCTACACCGTCCCCAGCGCGCATCCCTATGTGATGCTCAACTACACGGCGCGCCGTCGCGATGTGCTGACGATGGCGCATGAGCTCGGTCACGGCCTGCACGCGGCGCTCGCCCAGCCACGCGGCGTGTTTCACCAGTCGACCCCGCTGACGCTCGCAGAGACCGCCTCGGTCTTCGGCGAGACGCTCGTGTTCGAACGGATGCTGGAACAGACCGCCGATGACCACGAGCGACTTGACCTGCTCGCCGACCGGATCGACGGGGCTGTGGCGACGGTCTTCCGGCAGATCGCGATGAACCGCTTCGAGGACCGCGTCCACACCCGCCGGCGTGAGGAGGGCGAGCTGTCGACCGACACGATCTGCGAGATCTGGCTTGAGAGCCAGACCGAGCTGTTCGGCGACTCGGTCGAGCTCAGCGACTCCTACCGGGTCTGGTGGTCCTACATCCCGCACTTCATCGGCAGCCCAGGCTACGTCTATGCCTACGCCTACGGCCAGCTGCTGGCGCTGTCGGCATACGGCCGCTACCGGGAGGAGGGTGAATCGTTCGTTCCCCGCTACCTCGAGCTGCTGGCCGCCGGCGGCTCACGCAGCCCCGAGGAACTCGGCGCGATCATCGGGATCGACCTGTCCGATCCAGGCTTCTGGGAGGCCGGCCTACGACTGGTCGAGGAGCAGCTCGCCGCCGCTGAGACGCTCGCGGCAGCCAGGTAGCCAGAAACGCGCCGGAGCTAGTGGCGCGCTCTGCGTGTGCGGGAGCGCTTAGTGGCGCGCTCTGCGTGTGCGGGAGCGCTTAGTGGCGCGCTCTGCGTGTGCGGGAGCGCTCCTCCTGGCGCTCGACGACGTTGACGATCAGTTTCAGCACCTGCTCGATGCCGGTCGCCTTCGCGTCGCCCTTCTCGAACGCTTCGCGCCAATCACGAACCGTTCCCTTCGTCGCCAGCTCGTTGAAGTGCGAGCGGGATATCTCCAGGTTCACCTTCGCGTCGGAGGGCAGCGTCTTGCTGACCTTTGGCCCGGGAAGCTCGACGCGATAGATCTGGACGTCGCCGCGGCCGCGAAGCTCGAGGCCGGCGACGAGCTTCAACGGCTCAAGCGACGGCACCTCCGCAAGGAAGCGACGGACGGCCAGCTCGATCAGCGACTTCGTATCCGACGGTGTGGACAGGCGCTCGAGTCTACCCGGGCACCAGATCCGGTGGTGCTCGATCCTGTGGGCTAGATCTTGTGGCGCTCGAGCAGCTTGCGGCCGATCACCATGCGCTGGATCTCGGACGTGCCCTCGCCGATCAGCAGCAGCGGCGCGTCACGATAGAGCCGCTCGATCTCGTACTCCTTCGAGTAGCCGTAGCCGCCGTGGATCCGGAAGCACTCCTCGACGCAGAAGCGACCCGCCTCAGACGCGAACAGCTTCGCCATCCCGGCCTCCAGATCCGAGCGCTCACCGGCGTCCTTGAGCCGCGCCGCGCGCAGCGTCAGCAGCCGTGCCGCATCGACCTGCGTTGCCATGTCGGCGAGCTTGAACTGGATCGCCTGGTGCTGGGCGATCTGCCTGCCGAACGCCTTTCGCTCCTGGGAGTACCTGAGCGCGAGCTCGAGCGCGCGCTGCGCGATCCCGACCCCGCGGGCGGCGACGTTGACCCGCCCGACCTCGAGCGCATCCATCATCTGTCCAAAGCCCTTATTGAGACCGGCCTCCTCGCCGCCGAGGATGTTCTCGGCGGGACATCTGTAGCCGTCGAACACGAGCTCGGTCGACTCGACGCCCTTGTAGCCGAGCTTTTTGATCTTCGGCGGAACGTTGAAACCCTTGTAATCGCCGGTGTTCTCGCTGACGCCCGACTCCTTCTCGGCAATGAAGCAGGTCATTCCCCTGTACTTGGGGTCGGCGTTCGGGTCGGTCTTGACGAGCGTGAACACGAGGGTCGAGAGCAGCCCGTTGGTGACCCACATCTTCTGGCCGTTGATCTCGTAGTGCGTCTCATCGACCTTGCGCGCCGAGGTCTTGATCGCCTGGACGTCGGAGCCGCACTCGGGCTCTGAGAGGCTGAATGCCGCGCGAATCTCGCCGGTCGCCATTCGCGGCAGGTACTTCTGGCGCTGCTCCTCTGTGCCGAACTTCATCAGCAGGTAGGAGCCGATGAAGTGGGTGTTGACGATCCCCGAGATGCTGATCCACCCGCGTGAGAGCTCCTCGACGATCATCGCGTAGGTCGTCAGGTCAAGCCCCATCCCCCCGTACTCCTCGGGGACCGTGACCCCGAACAGCCCGAGCTCGCGCATCTGGGCGACGATCGGTTCAGGGAAGCTGTCCTCGTGGTCGTAGTGCTCGGCGTTGGGAAGGATCTGCTCGTCGGCGAACTGCCGGACCATCTCGCAAATCGCCTTCTGCTCGTCGGTCTTCTCGGTGTAGGGGGTCGTGAGCGCCATTGCATCGAGGATACGTCAAAAGTCTGTGACATCTCAGCCCGTGGCGCCCGTTGCGGCTCCGTGGAGTGCCAAGCTTGCTGTGTGCGCCGCGATCAGGGGCTCCCTGTACAGAAACGCTCGATATTGGAGCGTTTCTGTACAGGGAGGGCGAATAACGCGAGATGAGCGAGCAGCTCGAGCGGCTGGTCGCCGAAATCGCCGGCACGCAGCACGGAAACGTAACGCGCGCACAGCTGCGCGCGGTCGGCCTCGGGAGCAAGGCGATCACCTACAGAGTCGCAACCGGACGCCTCCACCGCCAGCACAGGGGCGTCTTTACGCGTCGGCGCTCCGGCCGCGACGCCGCTCGAGCGTGCGTGCGCGGCGGTGTTGGCCTGCGGCGAGGGCGCCGCCCTCAGCCACGGATCGGCGATGGCCCTGTGGGGTTTCTGGCGCCGGTGGGACACTCGCTGGAGGTCACGGTCACTAGCGCGTACCCGCGGCCACGAGGGGATCACCGTCCACAGATCGGCGACGCTGACAGCCGGATGACATGCGTCATGCACCTCGGGATCGCCGTCACCTCGCCGAGCCGGACGATCCTCGATGCGGCGCCGTCGATGACGACCGCAGCCGCGCCAGAACCATCGACGACGCCCTCCACACGCTCTTCCTCAGCCGCTCAGCCCTTGCCGAGCAGGTTCAGCCGCAACCCGCGACACCCCGGCACAAAGCTTCTCGGTCGCTCCGACCTCGGCGCCACCGGCGGACCAAGCCGCTCGGACTGGGAGCGGGCGTTCCCGGCGTTCTGCCGCAGGCACGGCCTCCCGCGGCCCCGGCTCAACACGACGATCGCGGGCTACGAGGTCGACGCGGTCTGGCCCGACGCGCGGCTGATCGTCGAACTCGACGGCTGGGAGTTCCACTCGAGCCGCACCGCCTTCGAAAGCGACCGCGACCGCGATGCCGAGACGCTGCTCGCCGGCTTCGCCACCGTCCGGATCACATGGGAGCGGATGCACGGCGCTGCCGCTGCCGAGGCGGAACGCCTGAACGCGATCCTCGCCGCCCGTCGCCAGTTGCTCACGAGGGTTGCGTGACCCTCGCCGCCCGTCGCCAGTTGCTCACGAGGGCTGCGTAACCGCCGCTTGACCCGTCGGGCGAAGCCCTGGCCCGAGCACCCCTAACCGCGCGTCTGCGCCGGCGCCACGTTCTGGGAGCGGACCCCGCGACTCCACGGCGACTCGGGACGCGACTGCATGACACCGTCGAGTTCGATGTCGACCCGCTCGTTGAAGAAGCACAGCAGGCCGGCGATTGGAGCGACCTCGGGCAACGGCTGCTCATAGATCCAGACCAGATCCTTGCCCGTCTCGCCGCCGGCGAGCGCCACCGAGAAGTAGGCGGCGGTGCCCTTGTACGGGCATCCGGTCGAGGTTTCGCTCGGTACCAGTACCGCGCTCACGTCCTCACGGGGCAGGTACCAGCGCGTCGGCAGATTCGACTCGAACAGTGCCAGCGCCCGCCGGGACTCGGCCAGAGGCTCGCCGCCCAGCGAGACCCGGACGAGCCGATCGCTGCGACGCAGATCGATCCGGTGATAGGGGTCACGCGGATGGACGAACACCTGCTCGCCCTCCTCATACCAAGCGTCGACGCGGTCCCAATAGAAAGCGATCAGGTCACGCAGCCCCTCGGCGCCGGGAAGCGGCGAGGGGTAGTACCAGGCGCCGTTCTCGACGACCGCGTCGCCCACACGGATCGTGTGGTAGAGCGCCTCGCCCTTCTTCGGGCAGCGGGTGCGGCGATCGGAGTCGACCAGCAGCTCGGCGCGGACGTCGCTGCGGGGGAAGTAGTAGACGGGCTGGTGTCCCGACTCGTGCACGAGGCTCACCGCGCGGCTGTCGGCAACCGTCTCGCCGGCGTGAACGACCCGCACCCGCTTCGGTGAGGGCTCGATGTAGAGCGCCGTGCCGGGCGGCGGTGGTTCGAAATTGAACCGCCCTGCCGGCTCTCGGCCGAGCGGACCGCTTCCCGTCATCAGACCCATGCGCTCACGTTAGCGCGACGGCCGCCGGGCGATCGTCAGCCGCAGGGTCAGGCTCAGGCGAATCGGGTCCCTGCTCAGGCGACTCGGGCCCCTGATAGTGATAGGTCGCGCCGCGCAGGGCCGACAGCAGCGCGGCGATCAGACAGCACACGATCGCGAACGCGAACGCCGCGTGCAGCCCGGAGCGGAACGGCTCTGCGATCAGCTGCGGGAAGAAGCTGCGGCCGGTCAGCGTCGCCCGCGCGTGTGCCGAGAGGCTGCTCAGCACCCCTGGCCCCGCGAGGTGCTGGATCGGGTCATAGCCGAGGAACGCGGCGAACAGGATCGTGACCGGCGGCGCCTGGGCGACGCGGTGCGCAATCGCCGCCGCCACCCCGTGAGCCTGGAGTCCCGCAGCGAGCGTGTGCGGCAGGCTGCCCGCAAGCCCGATGATCATCAGCGAGAAGAAGATCCCCACCGACAGGACCTGGGCGGAGTTCTGAAAGGTCTGGTTCATGCCGCCGCCGGAGCCACGCTCGTGCGGCGGCAGGCTGTTCATCACCGCCGCCTTGTTGGGCGCCTGAAACAGGCCCATCGAGATCCCGAGCAGCCCGAGCGTCGCTGCGAACTCGGGGTAGGAGAAGTCGGTCGGCAGCGCCGACAGCAGCGCGAACGAGCCGGCGGCGCCGAGCATGCCCCCGGTCGCGAACAGACGCTGACCGAAGTGGTCTGACAGGTAACCGGACGCGGGTCCTGCGATCAGCATCCCGAACGTCAGCGGCAGCATGTAGATGCCCGCCCACAGAGGCGTGTCCGCGAAGCTGTAGCCGTGCTGTGGCAGCCAGATGCCCTGCAGCCAGATGATCAGCATGAACATCAGGCCTCCGCGCGCGAGCGAGGACAGGAAGGTCGACGTCGTCCCGAACGAGAAGGCGCGGATCCGCAGCAGCTGCAACCTGAACATCGGGTTCGCCGAGCGGTGCTCGATCACGACGAACGCGATCAGCGACGCGAGCCCTGACCCCATCAACGCCAGCACCCGCGGGCTCTGCCAGCCGGTCGGATGCCCGCCCCAGGGACGGATCCCGTAGGTGATCGAGACCATGATCAGGATCAGACCGAGCGCGAACGTGATGTTCCCCGCCCAGTCGATCGGCGCCGGCCGGGGCCGGATGATCTCCCGGAGCTTGATGTATGCCCAGACGGTGCCGAACAGGCCGACGGGCACCGAGATCAGGAACACCAGGCGCCAGTTGATCGGGGCGAGGATGCCGCCGAGCACGAGCCCGACGAACATGCCGCTGACGGCGACGATGTTGTTGATGCCAAGCGCCGTCCCTCGTTGATTGACGGGGAACGCGTCGGTCAGGATCGGCGTCGCGTTCGCGAGCAGGCAGGCGCCACCGACGCCCTGCACGACCCGGAAGATGATCAGGTAGGTGGCGCCCGCACGTCCCGTCATCCAATCGATCGTCAGCATCAGCGACGCGGCCGTATAGATCACGAACCCGAGGTTGTAGATCCGCACCCGGCCGAACATGTCGCCGAGGCGCCCGAGGCTGAGGATCAGGACGCTGGTGACTACCAGGTAGCCGAGCACCATCCACAGCAGGTAGAAGCTGTTACCGGGAATCAGCGGATCGAGCTTGATGCCGCGGAAGATGTCGGGCATCGCGATCAGCGTGATCGACGCGTCGAGCGTCGCGAGCAGCACCGCCAGAGTCGTGTTCGAGAGGACGATCCACTTGTAGCGGTCACCTCTCGCTTCACTCACGAAAAGCCACTATACAAACGGCAGCCACCGCGTCCCGCGAGCTGGGATTCAGATAGGTTGAGCATCATGATCGACCCCCTCGAGCGCTGGCGCCAGTACGGCGAGAAGCCGGACTACATGGGACCGCTGAGCTTCAGCGGCGTCCCCTACACGCAGGACGCCGCCGAGCTCGCGGGTTTCGACGTCGCGATCGTCGGCGCGGCGATGGACGAACTCGTCTCCGACCGGCCCGGAGCGCGGTTCGCACCGCGCGCGATCCGGTCCGCCAGTTGCCCGCCGGGGCCGCACCTGGAGGTCGGGATCGATGCGATCGCCGAGCTTCGGGTCGTCGACTACGGAGACGCGCCGATCGTTCCGGCGCAGCCCGAGATCGCACACGCTGCGATCCAGAAGACGGTGGCGGAGGTGCTGGAGGCCGGCGTCCTGCCGGTGATCCTCGGCGGCGATCACTCGATCACGGAGCCGAATATCCACGCATGCGCCGCCGTGCACGGCCCGGTCGGCCTGGTGCACTTCGACACTCACACCGACACCGGCGATGAGGTTTTCGGCGCTCGGCTGTCGCACGGTTCGGTGATGCGCAGGCTCGTCGAACAGGGCCACGTCGACGGCCGCCGCTACGTCCAGATCGGCCTGCGGGGCTACTGGCCTGGTCCGGTCGAGTTCGCATGGCAGGCCGAGCAGGGCATCTCCAGCCTGTTCATGCACGACGTCCGTGACCTGGGGATCAGGGAGGTGGTCCGCCGGGCGATCGAGATCGTCGGCCCGGGTCCGACCTTCCTCAGCGTCGACGTCGACGTGCTCGACCCGGCATTCATCCCCGGCGGCACCGGAACCCCTGAGCCGGGCGGGATGACTTCGGTCGATCTGCTGTGGGCGGCGCGCACGGTCGCCGCCGAGCTCGATCTCGTCGGCGCCGACCTGGTCGAGGTGATCCCGACGGCCGTTGGATCGGCGGACTCCGCCGCGCTCGTCGGCGAACGGATCGTGCGGGAGATGCTGACCGGCATCGCGATGCGCCGTCGGGCGCTCGGCAGCCAGTAGGGCCGCCAGACGTGCCACCGGAACCCGACCCGCCGGCCGCCGGCTCGAAGATGCCGTTCGGAGCCGGTGAGCCAGTGGCAGGCGGCGAGCCGATCGTCGAGGGTGCCGAGCCGTCGGTGATCGGCCCGGTGCTCGCCGAGGTGATGCACGATCGACGCTGGCTTGACTGCGATGTCGCGCTGCTGTCCGGGGGCAAGTCGAACCTGACCTATCGCGTGCGCTGCGACGCCGGTGAGGTGATCCTGCGCCGGCCGCCGCTTGGCCACATCCTGCCGACGGCGCACGACATGGCACGCGAGTACCGGGTCCTTACCGCGCTGCAGGGAACGGAGGTACCGGTTCCGCGGACGTTTCTGCTGGCCGAGCCGGAGGCGGCGCTCGGCGTCAGCTTCTACGTGATGGAGCGCGTCGTCGGCCACATCTGTCGCGACGCGATGCCCGCGGGATACGCGGACACCCCGCAGGCGCGGGCCGCGATCGGCGACGGGCTGATCGACGTTCTGGCCGCACTCCACTCGATCGACCCCGAACAGGTCGGCCTCGGCGACTTCGGCCGGCCGAGCGGCTTCATGGAGCGCCAGCTGCGGCGGTGGTCCGAGCAGTGGGAGCGCTCCAAGAGCGTCGAGCTTCCGGCGCTCGAGCATTTGCGTGACGACCTCGCCGCGACGCTGCCCGCCGGCACCCGGACGGCGATCGTCCACGGCGACTACCGCCTGGATAACACGGTGCTGCATCCGACTCGCGCAGGCGAAGTCCTCGCGGTGCTCGACTGGGAGATGAGCACGCTCGGCGACCCGCTCGCCGACCTCGGCGCGATGCTCGCGTACTGGAGCGACGCCGACGACGACGAGGTGCTCGTGGACGCCCGGATGTTTGCCCCGCTGACCGCGAGCCCGGGCTTCCCGACACGTGCTCAGGTGGTGGAGCGCTACGCGCAGCGCACCGGTTTCGATGTCACTGTGATCGGCTGGTACCAGGCGTTCGCGTTCTTCAAGTTGGCCGTGATCAGCCAGGGCATCGCCGCGCGGGCCGCCGGCGGGGCGATGCTCGGCTCCGGCTTCGAGGGGGCTCAGGAGCACGTCGCTCGATTGATCAAGGCCGGTCGCTACCACCTCGATCGCCACGGCGTGACATCCTGAGCTGAACATGGACTTCGCCTTCGACGAGACCACCACCGAACTGCAGGAAAGACTGCTCGAGTTCATGCGGGAGCGGGTCTACCCGTCGGAGCGCCGCTTCCATGAAGAGGTGCGCGACGCAGTGAACCCGTGGGCGGCGCCGGAGGTGATCGAGGAGCTGAAGTCCGAGGCGCGCAGCCGCGGCCTCTGGAACCTGTTCCTGCCGCGCGACCCACGAGTACGGGGCCGGGCCTCACCAACCTCCAGTACGCACCGCTCGCCGAGATCACCGGACGCAGCCCGTGGCTCGCGCCGGAGGCGCTGAACTGCTCGGCGCCGGACACCGGCAACATGGAGTTGCTGTCGCTGTTCGGCACGCCGGAGCAGCAGCGGCGCTGGCTGGAGCCGCTGCTGGACGGCAGGATCCGCTCGGCGTTCTCGATGACCGAGCCGGAGGTCGCCTCCTCGGACGCGTCGAACATCGCCTGCCGGATCGAGCGCGACGGCGATGAGTACGTGATCAACGGCCGCAAGTGGTGGTCATCGGGCGCGATGTCGCCACGTTGCGAGCTGCTGATCGTGATGGGCGTCACCGACCCGGATGAGGATCGCCATCGCCGCCAGAGCATGATCCTGGTGCCGGTCGACACCCACGGCGTCGACGTGCAGCGCTCGACAAAGCGTGCTCGGGTTCGACGACGGTCCCCACGGCGGCCATGCGGAGATCGTCTTCGAGGACGTGCGCGTGCCGGCGTCGAACCTGCTCGGCGAGCAGGGGGACGGCTTCAAGCTCGCGCAGGAGCGGCTCGGGCCGGGTCGGATTCACCATTGCATGCGAGCGATCGGGATGGCCGAGCGCGCGCTCGAGCTGATGTGTGAGCGGACCGCGAGCCGGACGGCATTCGGCAAGCCGATCATCGATCACGGGATCGTGCAGCACTGGATCGCCGAGTCACGGATCAGGATCGAGCAGGTCAGGCTGCTGGTGCTGAAGACCGCGTGGCTGATGGACACGGTCGGCAACAAGGGCGCGCGGATCGAGGTCTCGGCGATCAAGGTCGCGGCGCCTGAGGTGGCGACGTTTGTGATCGACCGCGCGATCCAGGCCCACGGCGGCGCCGGCGTCTCGCAGGACACGCCGCTCGCCGAGCTTTACGCGGTGGCGCGGATGCTGCAGATCGCCGACGGGCCCGACGAGGTACACCGGATGGCGATCGCCCGCCAGGAGACTCGGCCCTACCGTCAAGCGGCGGCGTCGCAGCCTGAGCGAGTGTGAACGCGTCCGGCTGCGGGCTGGTCTAAGTGACCAGGATGCCGCCGTCGACGGGGATCGTGATGCCGGTGATGTAGCCCCCGGCGTCGCTTGCGAGGAACACCGCGGTGGCCGCAAGCTCCATCGGATCGCCGGCACGGCCGACGAGCACGCGTGGGAGCTGCGAAGCCAGGTAACCCTCGGGATATTGCTCGGTCATCTCTGACTCGAAGAAGCCCGGCGCGAGCGCGTTGACACGGATCCCCTTGCGGCCGGTCCACTGCGCCGCAAGATCCCGGGTGAGGCCGAACAGGGCGGCCTTCGACGCCGAGTAGGCAGCCTGGGGCAGCCCCAGCGTCGTGAACCCGAGAACGCTCGAGATGTTGATGATCGAGCTGCCCGGCTTCATCACGCGGCCGCAGGACTGCGCCATCCAGTAGCAGCCGTTGAGGTTGATATCGACGACCTCACGGAACTCCTCGGGCGTCTCGCGGGTGGCGGGGCGCGCGGTGCCGATGCCGGCGTTGTTGATCAGGATGTCGACCTTGCCGAAGGCTGCGATCGTCTCCTGCACCAGCCGCTCGCAGTCCTCGGGCACCGACACGTCGGTGCGCACGGTGATCGCGCGGCGGCCGGCCTGCTCGACGAGCTGCCTGGTGTCGGCGAGCCGGTCCTCGCGGCGAGCTCCGAGCGCAACATCCGCCCCGGCCTGCGCGAACGCCCGCGCGAACGCGACGCCGAGACCCGCCGACGCGCCGGTCACGATCGCGACCCTGCCGTCGAGTCTGAACTTGTCCAGGATCGTCGTCACCTGCTCCTCCTCGCTTTCGGGCCGCTCAATGCCCGCGCACTCTATTGCGTCGTCTTCGGGCCGCTCAACGCCCGCGCACTCTATTGCGTTGTGAGCGGTCCGCAGCTGACGCATTCAGCCCGCCAGCTGAGCGGCAGCACCTGGACGCGGAGCTTGCGCCCGCACTGCGGGCAGTAGCGCGGCGGGTCGGTGGCGGCCTGGCGACGAGCGCACTCGCTGTGATCGCCGTCGTCACGCGGGCGCCCGCAACCCGTGCAATAGGGCGAGGCGCCATCCGGAACGCTCACCTCAAAGGTCTCTGGCGAACTCCCTGACGGGCATCCGCAGCTCGGCGAGCAGATCAAGATCATCCTGTGGCGAGCGCCCGAGTGTCGTCAGGTAGTTACCGACGATCACCGCGTTGATCCCGCCCAGCACGCCCTGACGCGTGCCCAGTTCGCCCAGCGTCAGCTCACGTCCACCCGCGAACCGCAACACCGTCCGTGGCATCGCCAGACGAAACGCCGCGATCGTCCGCAGTGCATCGGCGGTGTCGGTCGTATCGAGCTCCGCGAACGGCGTTCCCGGTCGCGGATCGAGGAAGTTCAACGGCACCTCGTCGGGATCAAGCTCAGCCAGCTGCGCCGCGAACTCCGCCCGCTGCTCCAGTGTCTCGCCCATCCCGATGATCCCGCCGCAGCACACCTCCATCCCCATCTCCCGCACAAGCTCAAGCGTCTCGCGGCGCTCCTCCCAGCTGTGCGTCGTCACGACCGCGGGAAAGTGCGACCGCGCCGTCTCCAGGTTGTGGTTGTAGCGATGCACGCCGAGATCACGCAGCTCCTCGCCCTGCGCTCGGGTCAGGATCCCCAACGAGCACGCGACGTTGATCTGCACCTCGTCGTGGATCGCCGTGACCGCCTGGGCGACCTGCGCCATCAACCGCTGATCGGGACCGCGAACGGCCGCGACGATGCAGAACTCGCTCGCCCCCGTCGACGCGGTCTCCCGTGCCGCCTGCACCAGCGACGGGATGTCCAGACGAACCGCCCGCACCGAAGTCTCAAACCGCCCGGACTGCGAGCAGAAGTGACAATCCTCCGGACAACCGCCGGTCTTGATCGAAACGATCCCCTCGACCTCGACCTCGGGCCCGCACCACCGCATCCGGACCTCATGCGCCAGCTCCAGCGCCGCCGGCAACCGGTGATCGTCCAGCATCAGCACCTCGAGCGTCTGCGCCTCGTCGAGACCCACCCCGCGCTCCAGCACCTGCTCACGCGCGCGATCGAGAATCGAGTCAGTCGCGTCAGTCACGTCAGTCACGTCAGTCATCGCCGCCGCGCGCCGCAACGGCGATCTCGCCGAGCGTGCGGTCCGAGTGCCGGCCGAGCGCCACGCCGGCAAGGAATGTCACCAGTGGCGCATTCGTCCGGTCACCACTCGTGTGGGCGGCGACGCCGGCGAGCGCCAGCAGTGTGTCGGCGTCGGCTTCGGTCAGCTCGTAGACAGACGGCTCGTCACCGACCAGCTCCGCGATCCGGCCCTGCGCTTGATTCAGCCATTCATGCATCCGCGGGACGATAGCGGTCAGTGCGCGCCGCGCAGCACGTGGATCGTCCTGAACAGCGGATCGCTGGCGCCGTGCAGCCTGGCGCCGCTGGTCGCCAACTCCTCCAGATGCGCCACGATCTCGACCGAGATCCGCTCGCCGGGAAGCAGCTGCGGGACGCCGGGCGGGTAGCTGGCGATCGATTCGCAGGAGATCCGCCCGACGGCGTCAGCGACCGCGACCAGCTCGGCCTCACCGAGGAACGCGTCCCGTGGCGGCAGCACCATCTCGCCGCTCAGCATCCGCGCAGGGCCGATCAGCGCGTCGGTCGGCGTCGGGCGCCTGATCCGCGCGACGGTCTCCTCGACGTCACCCGCCAGCCGCCGCAGCGCCGCGGCGGTGTCACCGAGGCCGATCACCATCACGACCGTCGCCTGGGCGGGCAGCTCGACGTGCACGTCGTAGGCGCGCCGCAGCGCATCCGCGACCTCATACCCCGTGCAACCGGTGCCGCGGACATCGAGCACCATCCGCAACGGGTCGTAGCCGGCGATCCCCATGCGCCCGACCAGCGACGCGTCCACCAGCCGGATGCCGTCGATCCTCAGCAGCTTCTCACGCGCCACCGCGATCGCCTCGAGCGTCTCGTGCAGCAACTGCTCGCCGTGCAGCACCAGCTGCCGGCGCGCGCCGTCGAGTGAGGCCAGCAGCAGCGAGGACGGGCTGGTCGTCCGCAGCAGGCGCAGAACGCGCCCGATCGCGGCCGGATCGATCCGCCCGCTGTCGGAGACGTGGAGCATCGCGCTCTGGGTCAGCGATCCGGCGATCTTGTGGGTGCTGGTCAGCATCGCGTCAGCGCCCTGGTCAAGCGCGGTGCGCGGCAGCTTCTCGTTGAAGCCGAAGTGCGGTCCCCAGGACTGGTCGGCGACGAACGTGACGCCGCGGCGGTGGGCCACCTCCGCCAGCGCCTCGATGTCGGCAGCCATGCCGTAGTAGGTCGGGGAGACGATGAACGCCGCCCGCGCATCAGGTGCCGCCTGCAGCGCCGCGTCCAGCGCCTCCGGTGTCACGCAGTGCGTGATCCCCAGCTCCGGGTCGATCTCCGGCACGACGAAGCTCGGCAGGCCGCCGCTCAGCACCAGCCCGTCGACCACCGACGCGTGTGAGTTGCGCTGCACGACGACGCGGGCGCCGGGCGGCGCCAGCGCCAGGCAGAGCGCATGGTTGCCCTGGGTGGCACCGTTGGTCAGGAACCAGCTCTGGCGGGCGTCGAACGCCTGCGCCGCCATCTGCTCGGCGCGCTCGTAGGGCGTCGGCGACGGACCGAGATCGATGCCGTGGATCAGCTGCGGGACATCGGCCGCGAGCGCGTCGGGGCCGATCGCCTTGACGACGCCGGGATCGGCGCCCGGACCGCCCTTGTGGCCCGGCACGTGATAGCGCGCGGCTCCCCGGAAGGCATACGCGACGACCGCATCGAGATACGGCGCGACCGGCTGCTCGGGCACATGGGCCGGCGGGAACGGGTGAGCTTCCTGGTTCGGGGTCATCGCGTCAGTATCCATCGGCCGAGGCCGCCCGTGTGGATGCTTCCTGCCTCCCCCCTTACCGAATGGAGCACCGAGCAACTGAACTTTCGCCGCGACCGCGCCAGCGCAGCCGCCATACTGGACGGCATGACCATCACTGGAGAAGGATCGAACGAGACACGCTTCTGGCATCCGTTCGCAGACATGAGCGTCGTCAAGAACTCGGAGCTCGTGATCACACGCGCGGACGACGTGTGGGTGTGGGATGACGACGGGCGCCGCTATCTGGACGGCACCGCAAGCCTGTGGTACGCCAACGTCGGCCACGGCCGGCGTGAGATCGCCGCCGCGATCGCCGCCCAGCTGGCGCAGGTGGAGACGTACTCGGCGTTCGGAGACTTCTCCAACCGGCCCGCGATCGAACTGACAGCGAGACTCGCCGAATACGCTCCGGTCCCCGGTGCGCGGGTGTTCCTCGCCAGCGGCGGCGGCGATGGGATCGAGATCGCCGCCAAGCTCGCACGCCGCTACTGGAGTGTCACCGGGAACCCCGATCGAACGGTGATCCTCAGCCGCAGGCACGCATACCACGGCACGCATGGCTTCGGCACCTCGATCGGTGGCATCGACCCCAATCGCGAGGGCTTCGGCGAACTGCTGTCCGACACCGCGCTGGTCGCCCACGACTCGGCTGAAGATCTCGAGCAGACGATCGAGCGGCTCGGAGCCGACAAGGTGGCCGCCTTCTTCATCGAGCCGGTGATCGGCGCCGGCGGCGTCCATCCGCCGGTCGAGGGCTACATCGAGGAGGTCGCCGACATCTGCCGCCGCACCGGTGTGCTGCTCGTGGTCGACGCCGTGATCTGCGGCTTTGGCAGGCTCGGGACGTGGTTCGGGATCGAGCGCTGGAATGTCGAGCCCGACATGATCGTGTTCGCCAAGGGCGTGACCAGCGGCTACCTGCCGCTCGGCGGCACGATCATCTCCGAGCGGGTGGCCGAGCCGTTCTGGTCGACACCCGGCCGGGCGATCTTCCGTCACGGCGCAACCTACGCGGGTCACGCGACGGTCTGCGCAGCTGCCCTCGCGAACCTTGATCTGCTCGAGCAGGAGGGGCTGGTGGCACGGGGGCAGGAGCTCGAGGGCGAGCTGCTTGGCGCATTGCAACCACTGGCCAGGCACGAGCTGGTCTCCGAGGTGCGTGGTGGCACCGGGCTGCTGGCGGCAGTCGAGCTCAGCGCGGAGGTGCGCGCGCGCCGGCCGAGCGCGGTCGCCGACGTCTTCCACGGCGCACGGGAGCACGGCGTGATGGTCCGGCCGCTTGGAGCGGGAGTCGCGCTGTCGCCGCCACTGACCGCAACGCCTGAGCATTTCAGGCTGGCGGCCGAGGCGATCAGCGCCGGGCTCGACGGGCTGATGGCCAAGCTCGACGCCTCCTAGCCGACTCAGAGATGGCCACGGCGCCGGCCACGCGTCACGACGCCGTCGTGATCGGCGGCGGGCACAACGGCCTCGTCGCCGCGACCCTGCTGGCGCGGGCCGGCTGGTCGGTGCTGGTGCTCGAACGGCGCGAGCAGCTCGGCGGCGCCACCGTCTCGGAGAGCCCGTGGCCGGGTGTCGGGGTGCGCCTGTCGCGCTACAGCTACCTCGTCAGCCTGTTCCCGCGTGAGCTGCTCACGAGCCTCGGGGTGAAGCTCGAGCTCCGCTCCCGCGCCGTCGCCTCATACACGCCGCTGGGCGACAGCGGCCTGCTCTTCAGCCGTGACGCCGAGCGGACGCGGGCGTCGATCACGGCGCTGACCGGCGACCCGGGCTCCTACGCGCAGTGGCTGCGCTTCCAGGCGACGCTGGAGCGGCTCGCCGGGCGCGTCGCGCCGACCCTGACCGAGCCGCTCTGCAGTCGCGACGCGCTGCGCCGGCAGGTCGACGACGAGGTGACCTGGCGCGGCGTCTTCGAGCAACCGCTCGGGAACGCGATCGAGCGCAGCTTCGCCTCGGACACGGTCAGAGGGGTCGTGCTGACCGATGCTCTGATCGGCACGTTCGCCGCCGCGGGCGACCCGCAGCTGCGACAGAACCGCTGCTTCCTGTATCACGTGATCGGCGACCGCACCGGCGAGTGGAGGGTGCCGGTCGGCGGCATGGGTGCGCTCAGCGACGCACTGACGACGGCTGCGCGCGCGGCCGGGGCGCAGCTGCGGACAAACGCCGAGGTGATCGCGATCGAGACCGACGGCACGCAGGCGCTGGTCCGCTGCGCCGATGGCTCCCGCCACCACGCCCGCCACGCATTGGCGGGCGTGGCGCCCAGCGTCCTCTCCAGGCTGCTCGGCGACGAGGCCGACACCGTCAAGCCGGAGGGCGCCCAGCTGAAGCTGAACATGCTGCTGACGCGACTGCCGCGGCTGCGAGACGGGAACGTGAAACCGGAGGAGGCGTTTGCCGGCACCTTCCATGTCAACGAGGGATACGAGCAGCTCCAGACCGCCTATGACGAGGCGTCAGGAGGAGCGATCCCGAGTGTCGCGCCATGCGAGCTCTACTGCCACTCGCTGAGCGACCCGACGATCCTCTCACCGGAATTGCGCTCGAGCGGCGCACAGACACTGACCGTCGTTCGGCCTGCAGATGCCGGCGCGCCTGTTCACGGCAGACCCGGAGCGCGCCAAGCGCGAGGCCGTCGAGGCGACGCTGCGCTCGATCAACTCGGTGCTCGCCGAGCCGATCGAGGACTGTCTGTACCGCACGCCCGAGGGCGAGCCGTGCCTGGAGGCGCGGACGCCGCCGGAGCTGGAGGACGAACTGGCGATGCCGGGCGGGCACATCTTCCACCGTGACCTGGCGTGGCCCTACGCGGAGGCCGAGGGTGAGGTCGGCCGCTGGGGGGTCGAGACGAGCTGGGCGAACGTCTGGATGTGCGGTGCCGGCGCGCGGCGGGGCGGCGCCGTCAGCGGGATCCCCGGCCACAACGCGGCCCGGGCTGTGCTGGCGGCCGGGCGCTGAGCACGGCCGGGCCTCTGATCCGGTCACGCCAGACCGGATCAGAGGGAGAACCGCTTCTTGGCTCTGCCGGTGGCAGCTCAGGCGGCGCCGACGAGTGTCTCCTCGTCGGTGTAGATCTCGCCGCGCTGCGCCCGCTCGACCAGCGACGCCGGTGGCTCGAAGCGCTCGCCGTAGCGGGCGGAGAGCTCACGGCAGCGTGCGACGAACCCCGTCGAGGCCGCCCTCGTAGCCGTTGATGTACTGCAGCACGCCGCCGGTCCAACCTGGGAACCCGATTCCCATGATCGAGCCGATGTTGGCGTCCGCGACCGATTCGATCACGCCCTCATCGACGCACCGGACGGTCTCGATCGCCTCGATGAACAGCATCCGCTCCTCGAGGTCCTTGAGCGACAGCTTCGAGGGATCGGCGATCGGCGGGAACAGCTCGCTTCAGGCCGGGCCACAACCCGACCCGCTTGCCGTCGGCGTACTCGTAGAAGCCGGCGCCACGCAGCCGTCCCGGCCGGCCCGCCGCGATCATCTTGTCGATCACGTCGAACGCGGCGTGGGACTCGGGGGTCAGCCCGGCCGCGATCGCGGCGTCACGCGCGGCGTTGCGGATCCGCACCATCAGCTCCATGTTGAGCTCGTCGCTGAGCTGCAGCACCGGTGCCGGATAGCCGGCCTGCGAGGTTGCCTGCTCGATCGTCGGTGCGGGCACGCCCTCGGCCAGCATCGAGATCCCCTCGTTGATGAAGGTGCCGATCACGCGGCTGGTGAAGAACCCGCGGCTGTCGTTGACGATGATCGGGGTCTTCTTGATCTGCTTGGCGAAATCGAGCGCGCGGTAGGCGGTCTCGTCGCTGGTCCCGGTACCGCGGATGATCTCGAGCAGCGGCATCTTGTCGACCGGCGAGAAGAAGTGCAGCCCGATGAAATCGTCCGGGCGCGACACGCCCTGCGCCAGACTCGCTGATCGGCAGCGTCGAGGTGTTCGAACCGAGCAGCGCATCGGGCGCCAGGAACGGCTCGATCTCGGCATAGACACCGGCCTTGATCTGCGGGTCCTCGAACACCGCCTCGATCATCAGATCGGCGCCACTGGCGCGAGCGACGGGTCATCGGTCGCGGTGATCCGCGCCAGCAGCGCGTCGCCGTCCTCCTGGCTCGAGCGTCCGCGGGACGACGGCCTTCTCGACCAGGCCCTGGCTGTAGCCCTTGCCGCGCTGCGCAGCCTCGAGCCTGACGTCCTTGAGCACGACCTCGATCCCGGCCTTCGCGCACACATACGAGATCGCGGCGCCCATCATCCCGGCGCCGAGCACAACCACCTTCTTCGCCCTGAACTGCTCGATCCCCTCCGGCCGGCCACGATCGCCGTTGACGCGCTTCAGATCGAAGAAGAACGCCTGGATCATGTTCTTCGACACCTGGCCGGTCAGCAGATCGAGGAAATAGCGGCCCTCGATCTCGATCGCCGAGTCGAAATCGACCTGCGCGCCCTCGACCGCCGCCGCCATGATGTGATGCGGCGCCGGGTAATTCGCGCCCTTGATCTGCTTGCGCAGATTCGCCGGGAACGCCGGCAGGTTCGCCGCCAGCGCCGGCGTCGACGGCGTACCGCCCGGAATCTTGTAGCCCTTCACATCCCACGGCTGCACAGCGTCGGGGTTCGCCTCGATCCACGCCTTCGCGGCAGGGATCAGATCATCGCGCGTCGCGACGATCTCATCGACCATCCCGAGCTCCTTCGCCTGCGCCGGACGCAACCGCTGACCCTGCAGCAGCACGCCCATCAGAGCCTGGACGATCCCGAGCATCCGCACCGAGCGCACGACACCGCCGGCGCCGGGCAGCAGGCCGAGCTGAACCTCGGGGAAGCCGATCACGGCCTTCGGGTCATCGACGATCACCCGGTGATGAGCGGCCAGACAGATCTCCAGGCCGCCGCCGAGCGCGGCGCCGTTGATCGCCGCCACCACCGGCTTACCGAGCGTCTCCAGACGCCGCAGATACGCCTTCGCGTCGCCGATGAACTTCGACAGCTCCTCGATGTCCTCAGGGCGCGCGCGGCGCAGGTCGTTGAGGTTGGCCCCGGCGAAGAAGGTCTTCTTCGCGGACGCGATCACGACGCCCGTGATCTGGTCCTTCTCAGCCTCGAGCCGGTCAACGGTCGCCGCCATCGAAGCCATGTAGGCGGCGTTCATCGTGTTGGCCGACTGGCCCGGGTCATCGAGCGTCAGGACGACGATGCCGTCATCGCCGCGCTCGTAGCGGATTGTGCTTGAGTCGTTCACTTTGCCTGTCTCCTAGATTCGCGGGGTGCAGGGCGCCAGCGCCCTCAGACCCGCTCGATCACGGTCGCGATGCCCATACCGCCGCCGATGCAGAGCGTCGCGAGGCCGTAGCGGCCACCGGTGCGCTCGAGCTCGTCGATCAGCGTGCCGAGGATCATCGCCCCGGTCGCGCCGAGCGGATGTCCCATTGCGATCGCGCCGCCGTTGACGTTGACCTTCTCGATCGGAATCCCCATGTCCCTGACGAACCGCAGGACGACGGCGGCGAATGCCTCGTTCATCTCAACCAGGTCAAGATCGTCGACCGTCAGGCCCGCCTTCTCGAGCGCCTTGCGCGTGGCGGGGGCGGGACCGGTCAGCATGATCGTCGGGTCAGCGCCCGACAGCGCCGTTGCGAGGATCCGGGCCCGCGGCTTGAGTCCGAGCGTCGCGCCGGCCTGCTCATTGCCGACCACCACCAGCGCGGCGCCGTCGACGATCCCTGAGCTGTTCCCCGGCGTGTGGACGTGGTTGATCTTCTCGACCCAGTGGTACTTCTGGAGCGCGACCGCGTCGAACCCGCCCATGTCGCCCATCGCCGCAAACGACGGTTTCAGGCCACCGAGCGTCTCGACCGTCGTGCCCGGACGGATGAACTCGTCGTGGTCGAGAACGACCTGGTCGTTGATGTCGAGCACCGGGATCACCGAGTTCCTGAACCGCCCCTCCGCCTGAGCGGCGCTGGCGCGCTCCTGCGAGCGGGCGGCGTAGGCGTCGACGTCCTCACGACTGAAACCCTCAACCGTCGCGATCAGATCCGCGCTGATCCCCTGCGGCACGAAATACGTGTCATACGCGGTCTCTGGATCCATCGCGCATGGCGCCGCCGTCAGAACCGATCGGCACCCGCGACATCGACTCGACACCCCCGGCGAACACGAGGTCCTCCCAGCCCGACGCGACCTTCTGGGCGGCGAAGTTGACCGCCTCCAGGCCCGACGCGCAGAAGCGGTTCAGCTGCACGCCCGTGACCGTGTTCGGGAGCCCCGCCTTGATCGCCGCGGCCTTGGCGATGTCGGCACCCTGATCGCCGATCGGCGTGACGACGCCGAGGACGACGTCATCGACCTGCTCGGGATCAAGCTCGGCGTGGCGGCTCAAGCATCTCGTGCATCAGGCCGACGACGAGATCGATCGGCTTGGTCGCGTGCAGCGAGCCGTTCGACTTCCCCCTGCCGCGAGGCGTGCGGATCGCGTCGAAGACAAGCGCTTCGGTGGCTGGCATGTCAATGCTCCTTGAGTGTCCGTGGTGAGGCCTGGCTGCTTTCGGGCGCCCGCGGCATGCGTGCGCCTGCAGTCGGGTCACTTGGTCGGGCCGTCCCGTGGGCGGCGCGACACTTAGATGATATGACCAACCGGGATCCGGTCCGTCGCCGGCCGGTGATGTGATGCCCGGGACGCCCTCGAAACCGGGGCCAAACCGTGAGCGGAAGGTGGCCCGAGGGGTCGATGCGTCTAACCTCGGACAGTCATGGCCACGCGCACGGACATCCGCAACCTCGCGATCGTCGCCCACGTCGACCATGGCAAGACGACGCTGGTCGACGCCCTCCTGTGGCAGACCGGCGCGTTCCGCAGCGGCCAGGACGTCGCCGACCGGGTGCTGGACTCGATGGACCTCGAGCGTGAGAAGGGGATCACGATCCTCGCCAAGAACACGGCGATCCGCTACCACGACGTCAAGCTCAACATCGTCGACACACCCGGCCACGCCGACTTCGGCGGCGAGGTCGAGCGCGGGCTGACGATGGTCGACGGCGTCCTGCTGCTGGTCGACGCCAGCGAGGGGCCGCTGCCCCAGACCCGCTTCGTGCTGCGCAAGGCGCTCGAGGGGCGACTGCCGGTGATCCTGGTGATCAACAAGATCGACCGCCCCGACGCCCGCATCGACGAGGTGATCGACGAGGTCTACGAGCTGTTCCTGGACCTCGACGCCGACGAGTCCCAGATCGACTTCCCGATCGTCTACACCAACGCCAAGGCCGGTCAGGCATCGTTGGATCCCAAGGCCCCGGGGACCGACCTGATGCCGCTGCTGGACCTCCTGATCGAGCACATCCCCGCCCCCGAGTACGACCCCGATCATCCGCTGCAGGCGCACGTCACCAACCTCGACGCCTCGCCCTATGTCGGGCGGATCGCGATCTGTCGCGTGCGTCACGGCACGATCCGTCGCGGCGAGCCGGTCGCCTGGTGCCGCTCGGACGGCACGATCGAGGCGGTCAAGGTCAGCGAGCTGTACGTGACCGAGGCGCTCGACCGGGTCCCGGCGCAGGAGGCCGAAGCCGGCGAGATCATCGCCGTGGCCGGCATCGCCGAGATCACGATCGGCGACACGCTCGCCGACGCCGATGACCCGCACGCGCTGCCGCCGATCACGGTCGATGAGCCATCGCTGTCGGTGACGATCGGGACCAACGACTCGCCGCTGTCGGGCCAGGACGGCGACAAGCTGACCGCCAGCCAGTTGAAGGCGCGGCTCGAGCGGGAGCTGGTCGGCAACGTCAGCCTGCGCGTGTATCCGACCGAGCGCCCCGACGTCTGGGAGGTGCAGGGCCGCGGCGAGCTGGCGCTGGCGATCCTGGTCGAGCTGATGCGCCGCGAGGGCTTCGAGCTGACCGTCGGCAAGCCCCGCGTCGTCACTCGCGAGATCAACGGCAAGCAGCACGAGCCGGTTGAGCGGATGAGCGTCGACGTCCCGGAGGAGTACGTCGGCGTCGTCACCCAGCTGCTGGCGCTGCGCAAGGGACGGATGGAGCAGATGGTCAACCACGGCACCGGCTGGGTGCGGATGGAGTACCTCGTGCCCGCCCGCGGCCTGATCGGCTTTCGTACCGAGTTCCTGACGGAGACCCGAGGCACGGGACTCGTCCACCATGTGTTCGACCGCTGGGAGCCCTGGCACGGGGATCTCCGCACGCGGCCGAGCGGCTCGCTGGTCGCCGACCGGCTCGGCAAGGTCGCGGCGTTCGCGCTCTACAACCTGCAGGAGCGTGGCGCGCTGTTCGTCGGGCCCGGCGAGGACGTCTACGAGGGCATGATCGTCGGTGAGAGCTCACGCGCCGAGGACCTCGACGTCAACGCCTGCAAGGAGAAGCACCTGACCAACATCCGCTCCTCGACCGCGGATGAGCTGGTGCGCCTGGTCCCCAAGCGCGAGCTGTCGCTGGATCAGGCGCTCGAGTTCCTGCGCGAGGACGAGTGCGTCGAGGTCACACCCCAGGCCGTCCGCCTGCGCAAGGCGACGCTCGACGGGACCGCACGCATGAAGCTCGCCCGCGCCCGCAAGCGCGACGGATAGCCCAGGCGCAGGGGCGAGGGGTGCTCGACGCGGTGGCGGTCAACGCCACGCCAGGCGCCGCAGCGCCGTGTCGACGAACGTCAGCACCCGCTCGTCGAAGCTCCCGGACCAGGTTCGGGGCCAGTCGAAACCGCTGCCGGCAACCCGGGCCTCGATGTCGCCGGCCCGCGCCGTCGCCTCGACCAGCGCTTCCGCGATCGATTCGACCGTCGGCTCGGCCACGATCAGGTTCGACGAGATCCGCGCCATCACGTCCGGCGTCTTGTTCGCGAAGGTGTTGGTGACGGTGAGCATCCCCGCAGCAGCCATCTCGAGCGTCGCCAGACCCGGATGGGGCGTGTACATCAGCGCCAGGCCGACGTCGTACTCACCGAGCAGCCTCCCGTACTGATCCGGGCCCGAGGACTCGCGCAGTTCGATCGCCAAGCCATCGCCGAGCTCCAGCAGCGAGCCATCCCGCCCGGCGCCGATCCCGTGCAGCTCCCAGCCATCGTCGAAGCAGCCCCGGCCCGCCGCCGCCTGGATCGCGAGCACCCCGAGTTCGAACAGGCCACGGGCGGCGTACCGATCGGGGCGCGCGTCGAACAGCAGCCGGCGTGAGCTGCGGGCCCGCAGATATTCGACCGCCGGCCGGCTCGCCGAGGTGATCGCGTCGTTGAAGGCGACGCTGTGCTCGTCACCTGACCGCGGCCCATCCACGTACACACCGATCCTTCGCCCCCGGAAGTAATCCCGCAGCAGTTCGGTCGAGAACAGCGCCATGTGCGGGAAGGTGTAGGACTGGGTTGCGAGCGCGGCATCCGTTCCATGCGGTGAGTCAAGCGGCTCGTAGTCCTGGACCAGATACAGAAAGTGCTCGCCGCCGATGTCCTGCAGGGCCTGACGCGCGATGTGCGCGGTCGGCCACGTGGTCGCAACGAAGGTGTCGCTGTCGCTGACCTCGATCGCGCCGGGCAACTCACGGCCGAACAGAATCTCGACCTGATCGCCGAACGACTCAAGGCCACTCTGTGACCGGACCCTGGCGATCCAGTCACCGGGCAGCGCCTCTGTCGGATCGGTGGTCACGATCCGAACGTGCCGGCCACCCCGTGTGAGCGCGAGCGCCAGGTTGAAGGTGGCGATCTGGCCGCCGGAGAAGTTCTCCTCCTCGATCGTCCCGATCAGCAGGTTGACCCTCACCGGCGCTTCGCTGCGCAGTCCGAATTCGAGCGGCGCGATCTTGTCCGCGATCGCTCGAACGGATGCCCCGGTGATCGCGGCCGACGTCGCCGGCGGCTCCGTTGCGACCGGCGGAACCTCTCCGACCGGCGAAACGTCTCCCGCGGGCGCAACCGCGCCGACCGCATCGCGTGCGCGTCCTGAACCGGGGGCGAGATCCACCGGCGGTGCCGCGTCAAGCCCGAGGGAACCGTGCGGCCGTTCCCGGGCGCTCGCCGACAGCGCGAGGCGCCAGACGAAGGCGCCGAGCAGTGCCCAGTCCGGACCGAGCGCCTCGGGCCTGCCCGTCAGCTCGCGGATCCCGCCCGACAGCTCGCGGATCCCGCCCGCCAGCAGCGTTGCCAGCTCACGGGGTGAGCGCTCGCCTGCGAGGAAGTCCTCGAGCCGCTGACGCTTGTCCAAACCGAGCCGCGCTCCGCAGCGCGACTCGAGCACGGTCGCGGACTGCAACAGCGCCGCGGCGTCGGCGAAGTAATACGCCCGCGACGCCCGAATCTGCTCACGCAAGGTTCGAGTCCGTCGGTCCCGGGGGCGCCACGAGAGCGCCTGATCCGGGTCGCTGCCCGCAGATCCGAACGCGGCCCTGTGATCGGTTTCGACGCTGTCATACAACGGCCGGTCCACATAGTGGATGACCCCGAGCGCGAGCGCGACCAGCGTCAGCCAGTGATCGTGGGGGCGGGTGAACCGGCCGGATGGGAACGGCAGCGCATCGTCGAGCAGCGACCGGGGCATCAGCGAAGCGCCGGCGATCACGGAGCGACCGACCAGCACCGAGTGCAGGTCAGTGTGGTTGTTGCGCTGCGGGTTCCAGCGGGTGTCGGAGCAGACGATCCCGTCGGGTGTCAGCAGGCGCGCGTCGCTGTAGACCAGTGACGCATCGCCGAGCGCCCTGAGCAACGTCTCGAGTTTGTCCGGATGCCAGCGGTCGCGCTCGCCGAGCAGCGCGACGTGATCGACTCCCGCCGGCGCCATCGACAGTGCCCGCTCGGTGTTGTGATAGACGCCGAGCCGCTGCGACGAGCGCGAGACGACGAACCGCCCGTCCTCGCCAATCGCCTCCTGCAGCGTCCTGGACGAGCCCGAGCTCGAGCAGTCGTCGCTGATCACGCAGATCCAGTTCTCGTGGGTCTGCGCCCGGATCGACTGAAGCTGTGCCTCCAGCAGCGCCGGCGACGGGTCGCAGGTGGCGAGGCAGATCGCGACGCGCGGAGATCCGGACTGATCGCCGCCCTGATCCGCCACCTCCGGGACCTCCAGCGCCGGACGCACACGAATCGACGCCAGCGTCGCCACGGTCTGCGACCGATCCTCGAGTTCGGCGTGAAGCTTCACGGGCAGCTCCTGCTCGGCATCGACCGGGGCGACGCGAGCGATCCCCCAGAAGCCGCTGCGGTATGCAGACGGCTCCCCCAGCTCGTGCATCACGTCGACGCGCGGCATCCCATGCGCGATCAGATCGCGGCTGATGCCACCAACCTCGATCGCGAGCTTCCGAACCCGTGACCGCGGCGCGTGGCACCACCCGCACACGAACAACGCCGTGCCGGCACCGGTCACGATCTCGGACGGCAGCGGCACGTCGAGCGCTGCGTCGAGCGCCGGCGCCGGCCGCGAGTAGGCGGCGTCATCGACACTGGACTGCACGACGACCAAGGTAGCGCCCGCGGGGGCGTCAAGTTACGGTGCGCGGATGACGCTCGCGCTGACGCTGGTCGCCTACGTCGTGGCGCTGCTGCAGTCCCCTGGGCTGTCGAGCTCGGATACGAAGATCAACCTGCACGTCGACCCGGTCACGTTCCTCGGTCAGGTTGCGTCCGTGTGGAGCCCGACGGAGGGTCTGGGCCACGTCCAGGGTGGCCAGTACGCGGGATACCTGTGGCCGATGGGTCCGTTCTTCGCGCTCGGCCAGAAACTCGGGCTCTCGGGCTGGCTGACCGAGCGGCTGTGGCTCGGCACGTTGCTGGCGCTGTCGGCCTGGGGAGTGATCCTGCTGCTCGATCAGCTGCTGGAGCGCCGCAGGGGCGCCGGTCATCTGCTCGCAGGCGCTCTGTACATGCTCAATCCCTACGTCGTCGTGCTGACCAGTCGCACGACCGTGTTCCTGCTCGCCTATGCCGCGCTCCCGTGGCTGATGCTGGTCACGCACCGCGCCCTGCGAGAGCCACACCGCCGATGGTGGTGGGCGGCGGCCTTCGCGCTGATCACGACGTCGACGGGCGCCGGCGTGAACGCAACCGTCACGGCGTTCGTGCTCGTCGGCCCGGTGCTGCTGGCCGTCTACGAAGTGGCACTGCGAGAGGTGCCGGTCAGAGACGTGACCGCGTTCGCGTGGCGAGCGCTGTTGACGACATCGGCCGCGTCGATCTGGTGGATCGTGCCGCTGCTGGTGCAGTCGCGCTACGGCCTTGACTTCCTGCAGTACACCGAGCAGATCGGGGCGATCTGGGCCTCCACCTCGATCACCGAGAGCCTGCGGCTGATGGGCTATTGGCCCACCTACCTGGGGGTTGGCTTCGCCGACACGCTGGTCCCGTTCTTCGGCAATGCCGAGACGATGCTGTTCAACCCGTTCGTGGTGGTCGCGTCGTTGCTCGTGCCGGCGCTCGCGCTGACGGGGTTCATCTGGACTCGGCGCTGGCGCTATGGCCCGCTGTTCGTCCTGACGGCACTGTGCGCGCTGCTGATGATGAGCGTCGGCTGGCCGAGCGGGACGCCTGGGCGCAGGGCGGCGGACTTCCTCTACGCACACCTGACCGCGCTTCAGTTCCTGCGCACCACATACAAGGCCGGACCGCTGCTCGCGCTCGCAATCGCGATGCTCGCCGCCGGCGCCGCGCGAGCGATCTGGCCGAGGTTGGGGGCCGTCGCTCGCATCGCGGCGGCCGGTGGAGCCTGCGCGCTCGTCGTGCTGAGCGCGCTCCCGTTCTTTCAGGGCGACGCGATCGAGCTGACCTGGAGCGCGATCCCGTCCGCCTGGAAGCAGGCGGGCGCCGGCCTGACCAGCGAGCTGCCGGCGAACTCGAGAGCGGTCGTCCTGCCCGGCCAGGCCTACGCCTACTACAACTGGGGCGGCACGGTCGACCCGATCCTGCCGTCGCTGACGACACGTCCCGTGGCGGTACGAAATGTTCCGCCGTTCGATGATCTGCATGCAGTCGACCTGCTGTGGACCGTCGATGATCTCGTCCAGCAGCAACGCCTGCTTCCGGGCGAGCTGCGACCGCTGCTGTCGCTGATGAGCGCGCGTGCGGTGATCACGGCGACCGACGACGACGACGCGCTGAGCGGTGCCCTGGCACCCAATCCAGCGGCCCGAGAGCTCGCGACACAGCCTGGCTTCCAGCGACCGTCTCGAAGCTACGGGCCGGTCAGGACGTTCCCCGGGGCACAGGACACCGCAGACGGCCCCCTGCGCCTGCCACAGGTCCGGCGCTACGACCTCCCCGCTCCCGGGATCGTCAGGATCGAGCCCGCGGCGACGCCGACGATCGTCGACGGATCCGCCGAGGGGGTCGCCGACATCGCGGCGCTGCACGAGCTCCGGCCCGGGGATCCGTTGTTCTACGCAGCCGACGAGTCAGCGGCGACGATCCGTCGCCAGGCCGCAGCCGGCGCCGAGGTGTTCATCACCGACTCCAACCGTCGCCGCGTGTTCGTCGCCTCGCGGATGCTGCAGAACTACGGCTGGACCGTGTCGGCAGCCGACGGGTTCCCCTCCGATGCGGCGCTGCTGAATCCGTTCCCCGCCCGTGGGAGCGAGGCGCAGACGGTCGCGGTGTTCGAGGGGGCGCGTGACGTCTTCGCCCCCTTCAACCCAGAGCTGGCCCAGTTCCCCGAGCACCAGCCGGCTGCCGCGTTCGATGGTGACCCATCGACCTCATGGCTGGCCGACACGACTCTCGCCCCGAGCGACCAGTACGTGGAGGTCGTGTTCGATCGCCCCCGTCAGATCCCCTACCTCGACCTGCTCCCGTACGTACAGAATCCGTTCGCGCGGCTCTCCCAGGTGTTCGTCAACGGACGATCGTTCGCGATCCACCCCGGCTGGAACCGCCTCGACGTCGCGCTCAGGAACGCAGACTATCTGCGCATCACGATCGGTCACGTCGTCGCCACCGGCACCTCGGGAGGGACCGGGGTCGGGATCGCCGAGGCGCGGATCCCAGGTGTCCGGATCAGGGAGTTGCTGCGCCCACCTGTGATCGCGCAGGACGCTCTACGGGGAACGAACCTGAGTCATACGCCGATCACCTACGTGTTCGAGCGGACGACGGCCGCAGCGCCGCTCCTGCGTGGCCCGGCGCCGAGCGCCGTGATCGCGCGCGGCGACATCCTCCAGGAGCAGGCGAAGCTGATCGGCCAGGCCCAGGACCCCGAAACCGGGATCGCGCGCAGGATCGATCCGCCTGCGGCGCGGCGCTGGACCGTGTCGGGGCTTGCCAGCGTGTCGCCGGCTGCCCCGGACCCGGCGCTCGACGCACTCGCCGGAACCGACACCGCCGGTGCCAGCTTCAGCTCGTCGGGCCGCCTCAACGGACTGCCGAAGTTCAGGGCGTCGAGCGCATTCGACGGCTCGAGCGTGACGGCCTGGGCGGCACCGCTGGGCCGCTTCCAACCGGCCTGGCTGGCATGGACGACCCGCCGGCCGCAGACCGTGCACCGGCTGGTGCTGCTCCGCAGCGACCTGCCGGTGCAGTTCCCCACGCGGGTCGAACTGACGGTCCCCGGGGCTCCCGCGCTGACGCAGATGCTCGACGTCGGCCCGGCCGGAGCCGTCCGGCTGAGCAGGCCGATCCGCGCTGCGAGCTTCAGGTTGACGATCCTGCGGGCCGCAGGCTCAAGCCGTCCGGCGGTCGCGATCGCGGAGGTCCTGGGCGCCGGGACTCCGACAGTGCGTGAGCCGGCCGCGGGAGCGGCGATCAACGGGCGCTGCGGCGACCTCACGGCGCAGGTCGCCGGGCGCGCGGTTGCGCTGCGTGTCCGCGGCAGCGTCGCCGCGCTCGACGCAGGCAGCGCGCTCGCGCTCGAGGCCTGCGGCGCGCCCGTGGCGCTGCCCGCGGCGCCGCTCGATTTCAGGATCGGGCCGTCGGTGGTCCGGCCCCTGCTGGTGACGTTGCACTCGCCCGCGCCCCAGCCATTGGTGAGCACCCGCCGGCGCACCGGGGGCGAGGTGCTCTCGAGCCAGGAGCAGACCGACGGAAGCTTCAGCCAGGTCCGCGTTCGCGTCAATGGCCCGAGCTGGCTCGTGCTCGGCGAGAGCTACAACGCGGGCTGGAAGGCGACCTGTGACGGTCGCTCGCTCGGAGCACCGAGAGTGATCGATGCCTTCGCCAACGGCTGGCCCGTGGGAGGATCGTGCAGGCTGGTGTCGATCACCTTCGGGCCCCAGTCGACCGTCAATCTCGGCTACCTGCTCGGGGGGCTGGCGTGCCTGATCCTGTTGCTGGCGCTCCTCGCCGGATTCCTGCGCGGCCTGCATGGCGCGCGCCGGCGCTCCCCGCTGAGCGCAGAACCGCCGGCACCGCTCCCGGAAACGGGCCCGGCGCCGCCGTGGGCGTGGCGTCCCGCAGCCTGCGCAGGCGTTGTCGCAGCGGTTACGTTCGGCTTCCTGTTCGGCCTTCGAGCCGGAGTCGTGGTCGGTCCGGCCTACGCCCTGATCCTGTGGCGCGGCGTCTCGACACGGCACCTGCTGCTGGCGGTCGGCGGGCTGCTCGCGATCGCTGTGCCGCTGCTCTATCTGCTGTTCCCCGGCACCAATCAGGGCGGCTATGACTCCGGCTACCCGTCCCAGCATCTGGCGGCGCACTGGCTCGCGGTCGGGGCGCTGGCGCTGCTGACGCTCGCGCTGTTCCGGGCAATCAGTACGGCAGTCCCTCGCCGGCATCGTGACCGAGGAGCGTCGCGAGCCGATCGAGCTTCGCCGCGAGCGCAAGCTTGATCGCCACGTTCCGGGCGAACCACGGCAACTGCTCGAGCTGGCGCAGACCGTTCTCGACGCGGGCGCGCGGCGGCAGCTGCCACCGAGCCCGGCTGTACTCCGCCAGCGAGCGCGACCGTCGCTCGTAGATGAACCGCCGGCCGAAAGCCAGCTCCCGGAGGATCGCGAACGTCACCCCGACCGCCGAGAACGAGTCGTGCACCAACATCGCGCCGCCGGGCGCCACCCTGGCGCCCCAGCGAACCAGGTCATCGCGCGCCGGACGGTAACCGTGCGCCCCGTCCACGTAGAGGAGCGAGACCGGGCCCTCAACGTCGCCGAGCGCGTCGCCCGAGCGCTTGCGAACGTGGCGGACCTTCGCTGACACGCCGGCTCGCGCCAGGTTCGCCTCGAACGCGACCCGGTCGGCGTCGCCCTGCTGTGCGCTCGTGTCCCACTCGCCCGGACCGCGGTCATTGCCCGCGTGCGGATCGATCGCGATCACGCTCACCCCGTCATGCGCACCCAGCGCCAGCACGATCGTCGAGCGTCCGCGGCAGCTGCCGATCTCGACGATCGTTCCGCCCGGCGGCACCGCCGCGGCCCGTACATACAGGCGATCGGCCTGATCGTCGGACAGCCACCCTTCGACCCCCGCGATCGCGTCAAGCGCGGCCCGGAAATCGCTGCTCACGCTGGCAGACGTTCCGCTGCAGAGAGCGGCTGGTCGGGGATCAGGAGCCCGGCCGCCGGCTGTGAGCCGGGGCGGGCCGCGCGCCGTTGCGCATCGAGCACGGCCAGCGTTCCGCGTGCGGTCTGATCCCAGCTGAAGCCCGCGGCGCGCTCCCGCGCCTGCTCGCCGAGCGTGTCGCAGAGCGGCTGATCGGCCAGCAGCGCCGAGACCTTTGACACGAGCTCCTCGGCGGTGTCCGCGAGGATCCCGGTGACCCCGTCCTCGATTGCCTCCTGCAGGCCGCCGAGCCGCAGCGCCGCACTGGCGGTGCCGGACGCGGCCGCCTCGGTGACCGACAACCCCCAGCCCTCCGCCGAGGAAGCGGTCACGTTCACCCAGGCGCTGCGGTAGAGCTCGCGCTTGCGCTCCTCGCTGACGAAGCCGTGGACCCGCACGCGGTCGGCAAGCCCGCGCGCGTGGATCTCGGACACGAGCGCCTCACGGTGATCGCCGTCGCCGGCCAGATCGAGGGTCGCGCCTGGAACCGCTTCAAGCACGTCGAGGACGATCTCGATCCGCTTGTAGCGCTTCAGTCGGCCCAGGTAGAGCAGCGTCGGCGCCGCCGCGCGCGCTGCCCGATCGGGCGTGAAGCTGTCGAGATCCGCTCCGAGGTAGACGATCTCGATCTGCCGGCGGGGAATCCCGTGGCGCTCGATGTCAGCCGCCGACGCCTGCGAGATCGTCTCGAACGACGAGCGCCGGTAGAGCAGCCTCAGCGGCAGCGTCTCGAGCGCCAGGGCGGCGATCCTGCCCGGCGTCCCCAACTCGGACTCGAAGTGGTCGCGGTGGATGTGATGGACCAGCGTGACGCGCGGTGTTCTGCACCAGATCGGGGTCAGGAAGGTGACGCCGTTGACGACCTCCAGGACGACGTCCGCATCCGGGACAAGCCCGCGCCACTGACGCCAGATCACCCGCGGGAAGACGGTCGAGCGGCCGCCGACGCGGTACAGCGTCAGCTGCCCGATCCGTTCGCAGGCTGTCGCGCCACGATATGAGCACGCGATCACCGACACCCGGTGACCCCACTGGAGCCAGCGCGAAACCTGGTTGTAGAGGTTCGTTCCGGTGCCGCCGCCCTGGGGATGGGTCCAATCGCGGTCGGAAAGAATCAGGATATGAAGTCTCTCCCCCAGCATCGAGCGCTGAGTCTATGCATAAATCCTGAGCATGAGCGGCGGAAACGAGCGGCCCGAGGAAGCCGCGACCCTGTCGTTCCCCCGGGCGGAGCTGCGCCGGCGGACGATTCGCGGCGCGCTGCTCAACGGCGCGTTCATGAGTGCCACCGAGGTTCTAGTCCTGATTCAGGGCCTGATCGTGACCGTGCTGCTCGGCCCGCAGACGATCGGCCTCTACGGGATCGTGACCACGACAGCGGTGACCGTCGCCGCGCTGCGGCGGGTCGGGATCGACGAGGCGTTCGTGCAGCAGCGCGAGGACGACCAGGAGCTGGAGTTCCAACGGGCGTTCACGCTCGAGCTGATCGTCGGCGCGGCGTTCTCGCTCGTCCTGATCGCGCTCGCGCCGGTGGTGGCGGCCGTCTACGGCGACGATCGCCTGCTGGGACTGATGGTCGCCGTCGCCTATCTGCCGACCGCGTTCGCGCTGCAGGCACCGTCGTGGATCTTCTTCCGGAGCATGGACTTCGTTCGGGTGCGGACGCTGCAGTCGATCGTCCCGGTCCTGACCTTCTGCGTCACCGTTCCGCTCGCCGCGGCCGGAGTCGGGGTCTGGAGCCTGGTGATCGGTCCCGCCGTCGGGAACACGGTCGCGGTGCTGGTCGCGATCCGGGTTTCGCCCTACCGGCTCTCGCTGCGGTTCGACGCAGACGCGCGGGCGCGCTACTTCCGGTTCTCGTGGCCCGTGTTCGTGTTCGCGCTGGCGGTGCTGATCGTCGGCCAGGGTCAGGTGCTCGCGTTCACGCTCCACGGTGGGATCGTGGCCGCCGGATACATCACGATCGCGGTGACGCTGACGCGTTACGCGGACCGCGCCGATCAGATCATCGCCACCTCGATCTACCCGGCGATCTGTGTCGTACGCGATCGCATCGACACGCTGCGGGAGATGTTCCTGTCCTCCAATCGGATCGCGCTGATGTGGGTGCTGCCGTTCTGCGCGGGCTTCATCCTGTTCGCACCCGACCTTGTCCATTTCATCCTCGGACCGAAGTGGCGCCCCGCCGTCCTGCTGATGCAGGGACTCGCGGGAGCTGCCGCGATCCAGCAGCTGGGCTACAACTGGTTCTCGTTCTACCGCGCGCGGGGCGACTCCAGCCGGCAGGCGGTCGAGGCGACGGTGCTGACGGCGGGGTTCCTGGCGCTTGCCGTGCCGGGGCTGTTCCTGTGGGGCGACTGGGGGTTCATCGCCGGGCGCCTCGCGACCGCCGTGCTGGTGCTCGCCCTGCGCCGCCACTACGTCCACCGGCTGCTCGGGGTCGAACTGCTGGGCATCGGCGTGCGCGGTGCCGCGCCCGTCGCCTGCGGCGCGCTGGTCGTGCTCGGCCTACGAGCGTTCCTCTGGAGCGGTCCGAGGACGCTGCTGCAGGCGCTCGTCGAACTCACGCTGTTCCTGCTGAGCACGGGACTCGTGACCTGGGCGGCCGAGCGCCCGCTGGTCGCCGAACTGGTCTCGCAAGCCCGGCGCGGACGCCTGCACGCGGTCGCCGGCGCGGTCGATCAGCCGCGCGCGATCAGCACCTCGTAGTGATACAGGCGTGCGAGCACGCGGTAGTGGACCGCGACCCAGCGGTCGAGCGTGTGCACGCCGCTGGAGCGTCCGCGCAGGTTCGGCTCGGGCTGCGAGGAGATCGGGTCGGTCCAACGCACGATGATGCGCGGTCTGACTCGCTCCAGCAGGCTGATGATCTGCGCCTGACCGGCCGCGCCGGTCTGCAGAGCGAAGTCTGCATCTGAAGGGTTCGGGCGCTCGGTCATCACGTAGATCAGCGGATCACCGAGCGTCACCAGGTCCGAACGGCGCGGCAGCACGTAGATCGGCTCACCGGGCGCAACGTGCGAGTCGACCAGCGCGACCATCCGCTCGATCGCGCGCGCCTCCCGTGGTGGGGCCATCACGCCATCGGCCGCGGGGATCCTGATCGTCGCTTCGGCAGGCGGGCGCAGCAGTGCGGAGAGGCGGTTGTCCGCGCCATGCGCCAGCAGCAGGACGAGCAATGCCACCGGCAGCACGGCGGCGACGCGTGGTAGCGACCGGATGCAGAGTGCGAGGCCGATCGCGACCACGACCACCAGCGGCTGCGTGTGGAACGCATCGGCGCGCGTCAGCAGATAGGCGAGCATCCCGGCGCCGAACACGATCAGGCCACAGATCAGTGCCGGTGGGCGCCGATCCCGCCAGGTGTCGAGCACCGCGGTCGCTGCGATCACCCCGAGGCCGATGATCGCCGCCAGAGGGACGTAGAAATCGATCGCGTGCTTGATCGTCTTTCCCGCACCAGCGTGTGCCGGCGCATGGAACACCCACGGGAACGGCAGGGTCCAGTAGGCGCCGCTCTGCAGCGAGACCGTGATCAGCTCGTGGTACAGGCTCGCGGGACCGTCGGCGATCGCGAACGGGACGTAGACGAGCGCGCTCAGCGCGGTGGCAGCAAGGGCGTAGGCGCCGGCGGCGCGCACGCCGTGGCGGATCACAACCACGACCGTCACGGCAGCCACCAGGTAGATCGCGAAATCGAATCTGAACGCCGCCGCGAAGGCCGTGAGCAGCACCAGCCCGGTCACGCGGCGCGCGAGCGTCGGCGTGCTGGAGACCCCGTCGGCAAGCCAGAGCGCGACCAGCGCCGCCAGCAGCGCGTACGGGAACGGGTTGGCGTTGCGCGGCTCGGCCATCTCGCAGGCGACGACCAGCCAGGCCAGCAGCGCCGGCGGGCGCGAGGCGTATCCCCGCACGATCACGTAGGCGCTCAGCGCGACCGCGCCGTCGGTCAGCGAACGCAGGATCCGCCAGTGCAGCAGCGACACGCCGAACAGCTTGATCAGCCCTGCGAGCAGGTACGGCTCAGCAGGTCCGTAGGCCCAGCGGAAGTCTCGATAGATGATCTGACCGCCGGCCACGCGCCGCGCGGCCTGAAGCGCGAGGCCCTCGTCGAACGGGTCGATCCCCTGCAGGATCGTGAACGCCGAGATCGCCACGCCGGCGAGGAACAGACCTGCCAACAGGAGCCGCTCGCGCTCGTGGTAACCGGTTCTCACCGCCCGATGGTGACATCCTGCCGGGCATGACGAGCCCGTCCGAGACCGAGCGGCCGCATGGCATCAAGCGTTTGCGCACACTCTGGCGCCTGTTCCGCGCCGAGCAGACCGACCCGGCGCCCTTCTACCGGATGCTCGCGGCCGAGGCGGCCGAGGACCTCGACCGGCGCTACGGTCCGCTGGGCGGCAGCACGATCGTCGATCTCGGCTGCGGCCCTGGCTTCTACACCGACGCATTCCGCGCGATCGGCGCGACCGTGATCCCGGTCGACAACGACGCCGCCGAGATGGCGATCGCCGGCCCGCCACCGGAGGGCGCCGTGATCGCTGACGCGGGCGCGCTGCCGCTGGACGACGCCAGCATCGACGGCGCATTCTGCTCGAACCTGCTGGAGCACACGCCGAGCGCAGCGCCGGTGATCGGTGAGATCGAGCGGATCCTGCGCCCCGGCGGCTGGGGCTACATCTCATGGACCAACTGGTACTCGCCATGGGGCGGGCACGACATGAGCCCCTATCACTACCTGGGACCGAACCTCGGTCCGAAGCTGTACGTGCGGCGTCACGGACAGCCGCGCAAGAACCCCTACGGCGCCGGCCTGTGGGCGTGCCACATCGGCCCGACGCTGCGGCTCGTCGAGTCCCGGCCCGGGCTCGAGATCGAGCGCGTCGAGCCACGGTACTGGCCTCGCCTGACCGTGATCACGAGAACCCCGGGCGTCCGCGAGTTGCTGACATGGAACTGCGTGATCCGGGTTCGCAAGCGCAGCTGAATCCTCGCCGCGCAGCCGGCGGGCTCAGCCACGAGCCGGAGCGCGAGCTGAACAGGCGCGGGCGCTCCTTGAACCGCAGGATCGGGCGCTCGACCAGGTAGTAGCTGATTGCGGCGACGATCACCACCACCACGAGCGTCGTCAACGACAGCCACACCAGATGCAACCAGCGGTTGCCGTCGACGACGTGGTGGGAGTCGATCGCTACCAGCAGCCGGTTGTGGTAGAGGTAGATTCCGTAGGAGATCAGCCCGATCCACGCGAGCGGCCGCCAGGACAGAAGACTCCCGGTGGCGGTGGGGCCGCGCGATACGAACACCGCGGGGGCGACCAGGCAGATCGCGACGAGACCGTCGAGCGCGTACCACAGGAACACATGCACGGCGCTGTCGTGCTCCAGGAACGGGTTGCCGTTCGTGTAGTGCAGAGCAAGGCTGAGCACGCAGTACGTGAGCAGCCCGGCCGGCCAGCCGAAGCGCGCGTAGCGCTGCGCGCCCGTCAGCAGCCGGGCGCCGATCGGGCTCTGTCCGGCGAGCGTCGTGCCGGTCGCGGCGACGCTTACGAGCGCCAGCAGCATCCCGAGCGCAAACCACGCGAACGTGGCCATGAACGAGTTGAACGGGAGCGTCGCCGGGTGGGCGTTGGCGAAGATCCGATAGACCGCGCTCAGCAGACTCAAGCCGGCGAGCGCGGCCAGCTCGAACCGCCACCAGATGCGCCCGCGCGCGCCGACTCCGGCAACCCAGGCGAACGCGATCGAGACGAACGGCAGCAGCAGGTAGAACGCGACCTCACACCCGAGCGTCCAGGCCGTGTCGATACCGCCGAGGACCCGGATGCCGGAGTAATCCTGGAGGAACCCGTAATACACCCACCAGTGACCGCTGAACATATCTGGGAGGCCCGGATAGATCGCCAGCACGGTCAGCGCGACCCAATACGCCGGCACGATTCGAAGAAAGCGGCGGCGCGCGTAGTCGCGGATCCGTACCGGAGGCCCGGCCCCCGCGCGCGCGGCGAGCAGCGGCCGGTACATCAGAAACCCTGAGATCACGAAGAACACCGCAACACCGACGTTCAGCTGCGCCAGCAGGCGTGAGACGACGTCTGGACCGAAGCTCGCGCGCGACTGGTACGCGGCGTGGAACACCAGCACCGACAGCGCCGCGATTGCTCGCATACCGTCCAGCTGCGGGAAGCGCGGATTGCCCGGAGGCGGCGCGACCGCCTCAGGGGTCGGCGGCGCAACCGGGCCAATCGCCACCGGCGGCTCCTGGGCCTTTTGCGCCGGACGCTGATCGGTGGCCATGCAGCGGGACTATGGCACGCAGTTCGTGCATGATTGGGAGGTGTCCGTCAGTCGTCTGCTGGCCGTAGCGGTCGCGCTTATCGCGTGTGGATGGTTCGCGATCGGGATCCACCAGGCGATCGACACGGACGCAGCCGGCGCGATCATCTACGGCCAGACTGTTCCGACGGCGGAGCAGGCAGCGCATGCGACCGGTCTGCTGAACTCGGCGGCACGGCTCAACCCGGACACGGGGGTGGCGCTGCTGCGCTCGACGCTCGCGCTCGAACTCGGGGACCAGGCACGCGCACGCCGGCTCGCGCTCGCGGTGACAAGACAGGAGCCGCTCAACCTGCAGGCCTGGCTCGCGTTCGGGCGCGCGTCCTCAGGTGATCCGCAGGCGTTCCGCCTGGCGCTCGTTCATGTCAACGAGCTGGCGCCCGCGCTCAAGCCGCGCTGAGCGCCGGACCACCGGAGACCTCGGCCTCCGGCTCGCCTCGCGGGTCACCGGCGTCAGCAGCATCCCGGGCGCTGCCGGCGCGTTCGCCGAGCGCCAGCAGCGCCCCGGCCAACAGCAGCGCCACCGAGGTCACAGCCGGCATCTGCCAATCCCAATCGAGCGGGGCGTGGGCGACGTAGACCACGAACCCGGCGATCGGGCCCGCCGCGGCCGCGGGCGCGAACCGATGCGCCGCCCGTGCCGCGAAGCCGACCCCACCGAGGAACGCGGCCAGCAGCGCGAGGCCGACGATGCCGAGCTCCGCCGCCGTCTGCAGCGGCAGCGAGTGGGCATCCACGGCACCTTCATTGACGGTGCGGTACCGGAGCCAGTAGACCGCCCAACCGCCGGCGCCGACGCCCCTGATCGGCTCGTCGCCGAAGGCGCGCAGCGCCACCCGCCAGTAGTCGTAGCGGTTGCTCTGCAGGCTCACGTAGCGGCTCGCACCGGAGGACAACGGCACGGCGCTGGTCTCCTTCGCGCCGACCGCGACCGCCAGCGCGAAGCCGGCACAGATCACCGCCAACGCAATCCAGGGCGCGCGCCGGGGCAGGTGAAGATCGCGATCTGCAGTGGGCCTGGAGATCAGCCTGCGCTGCATCAACGCGGCGCCGGCGGCGATCACGATCAATGCGACCAGCATCAGCGCGCCCTGCCACTCACGCGTCGAAAGCGGGCCCGCGAGCGCCGTCACGCCACGCAGCGGCGCACCGATCGCGCACGCAAGCACGCCCGCCCCGAGCGCCAGCAGGATGCTCCGTAGCTGAGCGCGCGCAGGAGCGGCCACGATCAGCGTGACGAGCCCGGCGGCACCGGCGAACAGCGCCCCTCGTGAAAACGACAGGTAGAGGCCGAGCGCCAGCGGCACAGCCGCGCCGGCGCCGGCACAACGCAGCCAGCTCGCCCGGCCGTGGTCCCCGGCGACCCGCACGGCCAGCACGAGCCCGAGCGCCGCCAATTCGCCGATCGCGTTCCAGTAGGTGAGCGGCTGCTCCAGCCGGCCCTGGGCGCTGACCGAGCGCGAGAACTCGAGCAGTCCGGGGAGCAGTCGTTCCGAGAGGCCGTAGCCGATCACGATCAGCGCGCCGGCTGCGAGCACGGGTTCGACGGCCCTGAGCGTCCCGCGGTCCCGAAGCGTGAGCGTCCCGGCCGCGAGGATGCCGACGTAGACGAACACAAGCTGCGCGGCGTCGTAGGCAGAGCCGGCGATCGGTGCCCACGCGATCGATCCCAGCGTCCAGGCGCCGAACAGCGCCAGCCCGATCAGCGCACAGCGGGCCGGGGCGGTACGGGGCAACGATCCGTCGACCGCGAGCAACGCGACCACGGTCAGCAGCCAGGCGACCAGGCCCGCCCAGGCCCGCGCGTTCGGGAAGTAGCCGCCCGTCTGGAACGCGAGTACGGTCGGACCCGCCAGCAGCGCGGCCCCGGCAGCGCGCAGCGCCCGTGCACGCACGGTCACCTCGAGGAGTCGCGGACCGCGCGCCTGACGAGCCGGGTCGCCGCCAGCGGCTGTCGCGTGGCGGCCGCCGGCCCGTCCACGCGCTCGATCGCGGCGCGGACCTCGGATTCGATCCCGGCGCGGAACACTGCCGGTGAGAACCTTGCGGCGTTCGCAACGCACGCCTGCGGATCGATCGCGGCGTCATCGAAGCGGCGCGTCCTGTCAGCCAGCTGGTCAGGGCCTCCGGACCAGAAGCACCCGGTGACACCATCGAGAACGGTTTCGAGTGCCCCACCCTCGGCACGTGCGATCACCGGCCGGCCGGCCGCCTGGCTCTCGACGGCCGTGATCCCGAACTCCTCGACCCCGGTCACCACCAGCGCGCGTGCGGTCGCAAGCACCTCGGCCACCGAGGCGTCGCTCAGACGGCCCGTGAAGTGAATCGTCGAACCCGCCAGTCGACGCAACCGCCGGTAGTGCGGTCCATCGCCGACCACCATCAGCGGCAGCGCAAGCCGGTTGAACGCTTCGATCGCAACGTCGATCTGCTTGTGAGCCATCAACTCGGCGACCACCGCGTAGTGCCGGCCGACGGGCCGCGGCGAGAACCGCTCGATCCGGACCGGCGGGTAGACGACCGGCGCCTCACGGCCGTAGTAGGCACGAATCCGCTGCTGGGTGATGGTCGCGTTTGCGATGTAGCGATCGGTGCGCTGCGCGGCGATCCAGTCCCATTGCCGCCAGCGCCGGAACAGGCCGCGCAGGGCGGCGCGAGCGAGCGGGCCACGGCGCGCCAGCGTCTGATCACGATCGTTCCAGGCGTAGCGGAACGGGTTGTGGCAGTAACTGACATGAACGGCCCGCTCACCGCAGAGGACCGCGTGCGCCCAGGCCGAGGAACTGGAGACGACGAGGTCATAGCGCGAGAGGTCAAGCGACTCGATCGCCGCCGGATAGAAAGGCAGCAGCGCGCGGAAGGTGCGCGCGGTCGGGCGCAGCTTCTGCAGGAACGAGGCGTTGACGTTGCGGCCGGAGAAGCGACCCTCGGTCCCGCGCTCGTCATAGACGGCCGTGAAGATGTCAGCCTCGGGCCACATCGAGCACAGCTCGAGGAACACGCGCTCGGCGCCACGGAGGTCGAGCAGGAAGTCGTGGACGAGCGCGACACGGGGCTTGCGCACTGACGGCGTCGGAACCAGGGGCGTGACTGGGCTCGGCACGGGGTCAGTCTATGTGCTGGCCACGAACCGCGAGCGAGGGATCTGAATTCGCTCACGGCCGTACCCCGCAGCGCGGCTAGCCTTGGCGGGACGCCCGATGCCGGTCCTGCTGCTGATCTCCTACTCGGGTTTGCTCGGCGGTGCCGAGCGGGCCCTGCTGACATTCGTGACCGGTCTCGACGGAGAGCGGTGGCTGGCGTGCCCCGAGGGACCGCTCGCGGAGGCTGCGCGGTCAGCCGGGTTGCGTGTCGCGGTGCTGCGGTCCCGGCCGCTCGAGCTCCGTGGCGGTGTCGTCCGGCAGGCACGCGCCGTTGCCGGCCTGCTCGCTCACAGCCGTGAGCTCGACCAGCTGATCGGGGCGCTGGCACCAGATCTGCTCGTCGCGAACGGGATGCGCTGCGCGATCGCGCTGTCGATGCTGCCTGCTCGCCGCCGTCACGCGACGGTCGTGTTCCTGCACCACGACATGCTTCCCGGGGAGGCGATCGGTCATGCGGTGCGCCGCGCAGCTGACCGTGCCGACCTCGTGATCGTTCCCTCAGCGGCGGTCGCAGACGATCTCGGCGCACGGCGAGCACCGCTCGTGATCCACCCCGGGGTCGAGCTCGAGCGATTCGACACGGGGGTCGCGCCGGTCACGCCACCCGAGGTGCTGTCGCTCGGCGCGCTGGTCGGCTGGAAACGACTCGACGTCGCGCTCGATGCGATCGCGATCGTGCGACGGGTGCGGCCTGACGTCCGGTTGCGTGTCGCCGGGGCAGCGCCACTCTCGAGAGACGACGGCCTCGTGGACCACCTGCACGAGCGAGCCGGGCGCGCCGACCTGGCCGGGGCGGTCGAGTTCCTTGGCGCCGTCGATGACCCGGCGCGCGAACTGGGTCGTGCCACCTGTCTGCTGCACTGCGCCGAGCGTGAGCCGTTCGGCCTTGCGGTGGCCGAGGCGCTGGCCGCCGGCCGTCCGGCCGTCGTGCCGGACGCAGCCGGTCCGCGCGAGATCGTCGATCGCTCCTGCGGGCTCCTGTATCCCCCCGGAGATGCTGCGGCGGCCGCCGAAGCGCTGCTGAGCCTGCTCGGCGACCCCGACCGGGCCGCCGCGCTCGGAACCCGCGGGCGCGTGCGGGCCCGGGAGCAGTTCGGCGCCGACGCCGCCCGGGCCGGATTCACGGCAGCGCTCGCACCACTGCTCGCACCGGGGTCTGCGGGCTCGCCGCTGACCGACGACCCGGCGCGCGCGGGCGCGCGGCTGACCCTGGTGACGGTCACGTACAACTCCGCGGGGGCGCTCGAGGCGCTGCTCGAGTCGGTCCACCGACACCTGCCGGCGGCTGAGGTGATCGTCGTTGACAACGCCTCGCGTGATCAGACCGGCGCCGTGATCGAACGCTGGCGAGGGCCGCTGGCGCTTACGCCGATCCTGCTCGGCGAGAACCTCGGCTTCGGCAGTGCCTGCAACCGGGGCGTGGCCGTAGCCGGCGGCGGCGTCACCGCGCTGCTGAACCCAGACGTCGAGCTGGTCGACGATTCGCTGTTGGCGTTGGCGGCGGAACTGATGCGCGCCGGCGCGCCAGAGCGGCTGTTGGCGCCGTTGGTGCTGTCCCGCGACGGGCACCGGCAGGACACCGCGCATCCGCTTCCCTGCTCGGCTGCCGTGCTGGCGCATGCGCTGGTTCCGGCGGCGGCGCTCGGCGGTAGCGCCGCCGCCGCCACGCTGACGCCCTGGCGCTCACGTCACCCCCGGCCCGTGGGTTGGGCGGTCGGTTGTGCGCTGGTCGCACGCACCTCGACGTTGCGCCGGCTCGGGCCATTCGATCAGTCGATCTTCCTGTACGCGGAGGACCTCGATCTGTGTCTGCGGGCCCGTGAACAGGGGATCGAAACGTGGTTCTGGCCGGATGCGCGAGTGCTGCACGATGGCGGCCACTCGACCCGCGCGGCGTTTGGTGGCGAACCGATCGAGCGCCTCAGCCGCGCCCGGCACGAGGTGGTGACGCGGCGTCTCGGCCGGCGCGCCGCGCGCGTCGACGACGCTACCCAGGCGCTCACGTTCGCCTCGCGGCTGGCGCTCAAATGGGCGCTCGGTCGTGATCACGCGCGGGAGCGCTCGCAGCTGCGTGCGATCGCCGGCATCAGATGCAGCTGAACCGCCGCGCGATCCTGATGATCGCCGGGTTGACGGCGCTCGCGGTGCTCGCGGTGGCGGCGCTCCTGATCGAATCCAGCCGCCCGCCCCGCGGCGTGACGGGCCCCGGGCCCAGCGCACTGCCGCCGCCGGCGGCCGAGAGCTTCGGCGTGAATGTCAACCGGCTGTTCAACGACCTCACCTTCGGCCAGTCACAGATCGACCTGCAGCTGGCAGCGTTGCAGGCGACCGGCGCCACGATCGCGCGCAGCGACGCGCTGTGGGAAGCGAGCGAGCCACAGGCGCCGGTGAACGGCGTGCATCGCTACGACTGGTCGTTCGACGACCGGATCGCCGGCTCGCTCGCCGCGCACGGATTGCGGTGGCTGCCGATCATCGACTATTCGGCGGGGTGGGCGCAGTCGATCCGCGGCGTTGACCACTCGCCGCCCTCGTCGTTCGCTGACTACGCGGCGTATGCCGCCGCCTTCACGAAACGTTACGGCGCCGGGGGCACGTTCTGGCCCGCTCACCCGCAGCTGCACCCGCTGCCGGTGAACACGTTCGAGATCTGGAACGAGCCGGACAACCCGGAGTTCTGGAGGCCTGAGCCTTCGGCGGCCGGCTACGCGCGGCTCTACATCGCCGCCCGCGACGCGATCAAGTCGGTGGATCCGCAGGCGCGGGTGATCGTCGGCGGCCTCACCGCGCCGGCCACGTTCCTGCCCTCGATGCTGGCGGCACAGCCGGCGCTTCGCACGCGGATCGACGGTGTCGCGATCCACCCCTACGGCGCCGACCCGGACGCCGTGCTCAGCTCGGTCAGCGCCGCGCGCGAGGCGCTTGACGCGCTCGGGATGGACTCGACCCCGCTCTACGTCACCGAGTTCGGCTGGGTGACGCACCCCGCCGGCGCCCTGGACTACGCGCCGGCGCGACTGCGGGCGATCTACATCGAGCAGACGCTCGCGGCGCTCGGGCACACGCGCTGCGAACTGGCGGCGGCGCTGCTCTACACGTGGGTGACGCCGATGCGAGACCTCCGCGATCGCGAGGACTGGTACGGCATCAGCCCGCCGACGGGTGGCGTCACTGCCGCGATGCGCGCGTTCAGTGCGGGTCTGCGGGCGGCGGGTCCGCGGGCGCCGGACCGATCCCGAACGAGCCCATGCGCCGGCACGATTCACCCGCGTTGAGGTCTAGACTCGCCGGCGAGAGCGATGAGTCGACTCCGTCCACTGTGCTCGCCCCTGGTCGTCGCGCTCGCGATTGGAGCGTTCGCCGGACCGCTGGCCGGCAATGCCGACGCGCTCGTCACGGGCACGTCGACGTATTCCACCCCGGGCGATCAGTTCTTTACGGTGCCCGCCGGCGTCATCAGCATCACGGTGAGCGCCGTCGGCGCGGCTGGAGGTGACTGCACCGGCGCCTCGACCGCCGAGGGCGGCGAGGGTGCGTCAATCGAGGCGAATCTGCCGGTCGTTCCCGGAGAACAGCTGATCGTGATCGTCGGCGCACCGGGGGGCGCCTGCAACGGTGAGGACGGCGGCGCCGGTGGGTCCGGTGGAGGCGGCAGCGGCGGCAGCGGGACGAGCCACGGCGCCGCCGGAGGCGGCGGCGCATCGGAAATCGGATTCGCAACCCCATCACCCGCTGGAGACGGAGTGTTGCTCGCCGCCGGCGGCGGTGGCGGTGCGACCGGCGGGCGCAACGGCGGCGACGCGGGTTCGGCCGGGGTGCCAATGGGGCTGATCCTCCTCGGGGACTCGTTCGGCGGCGGCGCAGGCCTCGCTGATCAAGGCGGCAGCGGCGGCGCGAGCAGTGGCGGCGTTGCCGGCGGTGACGGGACCTTCGGCATCGGCGGCGACGGGGGTGGCGGCGGTGTCGAGGCCGGTGGCGGTGGCGGGGGCGGTGGCTACTTCGGAGGCGGAGGCGGAGGCGGCCACAACTACGCCGGCTCGGGCGGCGGTGGCTCCAGCTTCGCGGTCGCGGGGGCGAGCATCGTCAGCGCCGCGAGCCCGACCACAGACCCCGCCTCGGTCCAGATCACCTATCCACTGCCAACCGCACACCTGAGCGCTTCGGCTCTGCATTTCAACCCGATCGCCCGCGGCACGCTCAGCGCCGCGAAGATCCTGACCGTCAAGAACCAGGGCTCGGCATCGCTGATCATCTCCGGTGTGCTGCTCGGTGGCGCCGATCCTGACGACTACATCGTCAATGACCGCTGCGAGGAGCCCGTGGCGCCGGGCGCGAGCTGCAGGATCGGCGTTCGCTTCGCACCACAGGCGAAGGGCCGGCGTTCGGCGACGCTGCAGTTGCTCGCCAACGTGACCTCGCCCGTGGTCGCGCTGTCCAGTTCAAGCGCCGGGCGGCGCCGCCACAGCCGGCGGCGCTGACGGACCCGCACGCCGCTGACCGACCCAGCGCTCCGATCAGCCGGTGGTCGGCTCAGCGCACGCACTCAGGCGCGAGCTGACCCTTGCGACGGCAGTGTTCGATCGCAAGCGCAGCCTGCTCGAACGCCGAGAAGGCGGGCTTCTCCGTGAACACTCCATCGGTGAAGCTGAGCAGACCGGCATAGTCGAACAGCAGACCGCTCGCGCCAGGTTGACTTGCCCAGGTGTAGTAGTAGAAGCCCGCCAGGTTGAGGCTCCTGCGATCGTCGGCGAGCATCGGCACGACCGCTGCGATCTTGGCTGCCTGTCCCTTCTCCGTGGTGCCGATGTCAAAACCGATGTTGTCGACCGGCTCGCCGATCGAGGACGGCCAGCTGATCTCGTCGGCGATCATCGGCTTGCGGGCGTCGCCGTTGCGATCCATCACCGCACGGACGTAGCGCAGGATCGTGATCACGCCCGCGGGCTTCGCCGTGTACGGGTGCACCGCGACGACGTCGAACGCGGCCCGGGCCCCCTGGATCCTGTAGATCGTCTCGAGCGCCTTCCAGGAGTAGTCCGGGATCCCTGCGAGCACGACCTTGGCGCCACGGTCCGCGTGTCTGATCGCTGCGGCGGCGGTCTTCAACAACGTCACATAGGTCCTGGCGAACGGCTGCGTTGGCCAGTAGGCGCCGATGTTCGGTTCGTTCCAGATCTGCCACTGGCGAATCGGAACCCGCTGCGCGTAGCCATTCCAGAAGCTGCCGCTGGGGCCGTACCGATCGACCAGCGCCGTCAGGAAGCGCGCGTAGGGCGCGTCCTGCGCCGGGCGCCCGAACGAGAACGGCGTCGCCCGCGCACCGATCACGTCCCACGCGGGCGCGTAGATCACGGTCGGCAGGACGGTCAGCCCGTACCGTGCGGCGAGCCCGACGATCTCATCGATCTGCGAGAAATCCGTCGGGATCCCGTCAACGTCCGTGTAATCGTCGAGATCGGCCGCCGGCACCTCTGACCAGCCGGCGTACGGCTGCGCATAGGCCCAGTTGAAGACGACGCGTACAGACTCGACGCCCGCCTTCTCCATCAGCGCGAACTGCTGCTGCAGGTTGACTCCGGCAGCCGTATCCGGGTACATCGGGCCGTCGACGACGACCCCGACGAATCCGTTGGGGACGGGCGCGGGCGCGGGCGCGGCGGCAAACGCCGGGACCGCCAGCGAGCCGAACACTGCCCCCACCGCCAGCGCGAGACCGAGCGCTCGCCTAGTGGTGTTCATCGGAGCGAGTGTAACCGCGCCGAGTTCAGTTCCCGGTCGATCACGGCGTTGGTCGCCAACGCGCTCGCGTCCCAGCTGAACTCGCTCGCGCGTCGCAGGCCCGCCGCCCGCAGCCGCTCACGCTCACCGGGATCGCAGGCCGCACTCACGATCGCGTCGGCCAGCGCCCGCTCGTCTCGAGGGTCGACCAGCAGCGCGGCGCCGCCGCATGTCTCAGGCAGCGCGCCGGCGTCGGCGGCGACCACCGGCGTTCCAGACGCCATCGCCTCGATGCATGGAAGCCCGAACCCCTCGTAGAGCGACGGCATCACGAACGCGCGCGCGCCGGCATAGAGCCCCGGCAGATCGCGCTCCGGCACGTAGCCCAGACGTCGCAGGCCGGCGTCTCGTCCGCGCAGGTAGCCCCTGTCGGAGCCGGCCAGCAGCAGGTCGATCCCATGGGCGCGGAGCGCCGCCGCCGCGGCCGGCAGCGCAGTGTGGTTCTTTCTGGCCGAGGCGGTGCCGAGCGCCAGCACGTAGGGCCGCTCGATCACCCCGCGGGCGGCAAGCGGCTCGCTGGAGGCGGCCGGCGAGAACCGCTGATCGACGCCCCCGGGGATCACCGCGATCCGATCGGGCCCGACCCCGAGACGCACGGCGATCTCCCGCCTTGAGAACTCGGACACCGTGATCACGAGCCGCGCACGCCGGGCGATCGCCGGCAACAGTCGCTGCTGATACTCGACATAGAGCCTCGAGTAGGCCTCCGGATGCGCGAGCGCCGCCAGATCGTGGATCACGACGACGTTGCGCGCGGAGGTCACCGGCGCCAGATTCGCAGGGGAGTAGATCAGCTCACACGCGCGGGCCTGCACCGGCAGCAACGCCTGCTCCCAGATGTGTCCGGCACGGTGCGCGAGCCGTGGTCTCGGCGCGATCACGGTGTAGCGGCCCGGCGCACTCGCCGGCAGGCGCCGGGTCAGCTCGCGCGCGTAGCGCTCGACGCCACCGATCTGCTCGCGAACGGCGGCGCGCGCATTGATCGCAACCTGCGGGGCGGCGCTCAACGCAGGGTGCCGCTAGCGGGATCCGAGGCCGCGACGGCGGATCGCCACGCCCGCACCGGCGATGCCGGCGCCGACGCCGATCACCAACCACGCCTCGTAGCCGGTGTAGGGCAGCGTGCGACTCGCAGCTCCGCTCGTGGTCGCCGTCGGCGATGCCGTGGCGCCCGTCGCCGTGGCGCTCGATGTTTGCGTCTGCGTCGAGGCCGGGGGCGTCGTCGTCGGGGCCGGGGTCGTCGTCGGGGCCGGGGTCGTCGTCGCGGTCCCGGTCGAGGTGGGCGTGGTCGCGGTTTTCGGCTTCGCCGCCGGCGTCGTCGACGCCAGCGGATCGAGATACTGGTTGTCACCCGCGGACGGACCAGAGTCCGCGAGCGCGACGGCCGGGGCGTTGGCGACCGTTGCGGCGAGCGCCGCCACGGCAACGGTGAGGGCGTGGCGTAGACGCACAGCGCGAGTATGTCAGCATTGGATTGCGCACCACCAAAGTGGCTTTTTGCAGGATCTATTGCAGACAAGGACCGGAGGGCAAAGTCTCGACGACCTTAGTAAGGTGGTCCCCGACCAGCCGACAGAGACGTTCACAACCCCGGCGCCGGCAGCGCCGTGAGCCCGATCTCGGCGGCTCGCGGTGGGCACCAGCACCAAGCACCCCGACTCTCCTTGCGACTGCATCCCCCCAGCTTTCTCCGGCCGCTCCTAGCGCGTTCGGCCGCCCGTCGCGGCGCGCTCGCCGTCACGGCCGTGGTCGCCGTCGGGCTCGCGAGCGGCGTTCCGAACAGCATCGGCGATCTTCAGGACCAGATCTCGACCGGCCAGTCGGCTGCGTCTTCGTTGCGCTCTCAGATCGCGGCGGAGACGGCGCAGATCAACCGCACCGCAGGCGGTCTGCAGGCAGCGCGAGCGCAGCTCGCATCGGTGCAGTCGGAGCTTGACTCACGGATCGCGGAGCTGCGCTCGGTACAGACCGATCTGCTGGCCGCGCGAACGCATCTGGTCGACTTGGAGAACCGCCTGCGGGTGGCGTCGGCGGCCCTTGCCGCCAACCTCCGCGCCGAATACGAGGGGACCAAGCCGAACCTGATGACCGTGATCCTCCAGGCGCACGGCTTCTCCCAGCTGCTTGAGCAGGTCAACTTCCTGGAGCGCATCGGCCACCAGGACGCCTCGATCGTGGGCGACACTCGCGACGCACGCAACGCCGTTTTCACGGAGGCCGTCCGGCTCGGCGCACTCGAGCAGCGCGACCGGACGCTCACCGACGACGTACTCGCGCAGCGCAATCAGGTGGCCGCGATTGAAGCCGCCCTGCTGACCCGTGAGATCAGCGAGGCGGGGCAGCGGGCCGGCAACCAGTCACGCCTGCAATCGCTCAACTCTCGCCTGACGACGCTTGAGGCCCGCGCCGCCGCCCAGGCACGCGAGACCGCCCTCGAGGTCAACCGGTCGGTCGGCGGCATCGCGATCGACACCTCGGGGATGGTGCAGCCGCCGCCGGGCGCTCCCGCGGCCGTCCGCGAAATCATCGCCGCCGGGAATGCGATCGCGACCCTGCCCTACATCTGGGGCGGCGGGCACGCCTCCTTCCAGGCGGCCGGCTACGACTGCTCAGGGTCGGTCAGCTACGTGCTCGCGGCTGCCGGTCTGCTGAGCGCGCCCGAGGTGTCAGGCGACTTCGAGAGCTACGGCGATCCCGGTCCCGGCCAGTGGGTCACGATCTACGCGAACGCCGGCCACGTCTGGATGGAGGTGGCCGGGTGGCGCTTCGACACCGTCGCGCTGGCCGAGGACGGCACCCGTTGGTCGCGCGGCGGCGGCGAATTCGCCGGATTCGTCGTCCGGCATCCGCCGGGCCTGTAGCTCCCGGCGCCTCCCGCGCGGCTGCCGAGGCACAGCTCGGAGTCGGTGTTTCGCACTCCAAGCACGTTTTGGTCCGTGGCGGACCATAAGGTGCTCTGAGTCAGCGGGCGGCGGCAAGGATCGCCGCCGCTCTCCCCTGGAGGTCGAAGATCGTGACCTTCGTACCGTCAGCGGTGAACTTCACCTTGCGTCCGACGCTCTCAGCCGCACTGATCGCCGCGGCGCTACCGGTACGCGTGTCGCCGGGCAGGAGCGAGGTCTGAGTGCCCTCATCGAGCAACCATCGCAGACGCCCGTCTCTGACCTCCATCGCGATCCAGGCGACGGTCACAGAGCTCTCACGGCCCGAGAAGCCACCGAGACCCGCGACGTCGGCATCCGAGGAGAGGATCGCCGCCGCCGCCGTGCTCTGGCTCTCGACGCCGATCGTCCCGCCACCGTGTGATCGTGCGTAGGCGATCGCTGCCTCAAGTGTCGCGCTGTTGCCGCCGAAGCCCCCGCCGGCGCCGGCGCCGACGGCATGTCCGCCAAGCCCTCCTGCGCCGGTGCCGACCGCGGACCCGCCGACGCCCGGAGGCGCGAACCCACCGCCGCCGCCGGCACCTGGCGGTCTGAAGCCACCTGGGCCACCGGCCGGCGAGCCCGACCCGCCTGGACCGCCGAAGCGGCCGGCGCTGCCACCGAAGCGGCCACCGAAGCCGCGTCCGGCGCCACCCGGCGCACCGCCGGGCGAGCCGGCCGCGGCGCTTGACGGTCCACCGGTTGGGAAGGTGCCGTTGGTCGCGTGGGTCACCGTCTCGGCGGCCCATGTGGCGGGCGCAGCCAGCAGTCCGACGAGCGCCACCGACAGGACCGCGATCCGCACCCGCGGCGCGAGGGCGAGCGCCAGCAGGATCGCGCCGACTGTGGCCACGACGATCACGAGCGGCCGCGCCCAGCCGAGCTGCCCGCCGAGCTCGCCGAGAATCACCAATTCGGTGACCGCGCCGCCAATCAGTGCCGCCGGTCCGATGATCCGCGCGCTGCTCCGGGAGCGCGAGACACCATAGGGTGGCGGTGCCATCTCACCGACGCCGGCACCGATCAGCGCTGCGGCCCACGGCGCGATCATCGATACGTAGTAGGGGTGGAAGATCCCAGAGGCGAAGCTGAAGACGAAGCCGATTGTCAGCAGCGCTCCGCCGAGAACGATCACGAACCCGGTCCTCGGATCATCACGGCGAAGACGTGAGAGAGCGACCAGCGCCAGACCTGAGATGACCGCAAACCCGAGCAGCCAGCCGGCCTGATCGCCGAGGCTCGTCGCAAGCAGCCTGAAGATCCCGGTCGGACCGCCGAACAGCGATCCTCCGGCTCCACCGCCGGGCGCGCCGCCACCACCGCCGCCGCCGGCTGACGGACCCCCGGTCTGTCCAGCGATCCGTCCGAGTCCGTTGTAGCCGAAGATCAGCGACCAGACGCTGTTGTCCGCGGTTCCGGAGATCCACGGCCGATCCGCCGCCGGCGTCAGCGTCACCAGCAGCGGCCAGGCGCCGGCGACCAGCACCATCGCAAGCCCTCCCCACAGCAATGCTCCGAAGATCCGCACGTTCGCCCGCAGCGCACCGCCCGCTACCACGCCGCGCGGGTCAGTCCCAACCGCCGGAGAGCCACGCCGCTGCGATCGCGTCCAGATCCACGCCGCCGCGATTCCCGGCACCAGCATCAGCGCGACGCCCATCTTCGTCTCAAAGCCAAGCCCCACCATCACACCGCTCAGTACCAGCCAGCGTGTGCGGCCCGTGTCAAGCGCGCGCAGCGCGAACCAGACGGCCGCCACCGACAGCAGCACGAGCAGCTCGTCAGGATTGTTGTGGCGGCTGACGGCGACAATCGTCGGCGTGGTCGCGAGCGCGATCCCGGCGACGAAACCGGCAAACCTGCCGAACCGCCGGCCCACCAGGTCGTACATGAGTCCTGCAGCCACGACGCCCATCAGCGCCTGCGGAATCAGGATGCTGAGTGGATGGAAGCCGAAGATCCGCGCGGAGAGCGCCTCGACCCACAGGGCAAGCGGGGGCTTATCGACCGTCATCAGCCCGCCGCGATCCATCGATGCGAACAGGAAGTCGTGCCAGCTTGAGCTCATCGAGCGCACCGCGGCCGCGTAGTAGGTGTTCGCCCAGCCGTTGATCGACAGGTTCCAGAGGTTGAGCAGCGCCGCCGCGGCGAGCACGACGAGCAGCTCGGGCCGCGCGGTCACGCGCCTGGAGATCACCCGTACGGCACCCGTCTCACCGGGCGCGGTGGTGCCGGTTGACCGATGGGAAACCGGCTCGGTGCTGAGGGTCGGTGACTCTGTGCTCATCGCCGGAGCGGGCTACGGTTGATCAGGCGCGTGGCGCGCCTCGGTGTAGGCGCCGGCCGCGAGCAGAACACCGGCGGCGGCGACGGCGAAGGCAGCGAGCGCGCGACGAAGATTCTTGATCACGGGGTCTCCTTGCAGATTTCGATCGGGGCGTGGATCGACTGTCCCGATGGACTATCGACAGCAGCGCGAAGCCGCGACGAAGACCTGTCTAAGACGTATGTAGGAGTGCTCGTCGCCCGCAGTCGCACCGATCACCGGGCGGCGGCGGGCGGGACGGAGCCGCCGATCGAGTTTGGCGCCTAGAGTTCCCCGGGTAACTGCTAATCAGGAGAGCGGATGTCAACCAACAGCTTCGACGCGAAGGCCACGCTCAGGGTCGGCCCGAACTCGTATGAGATCTTCCGAATTGACGCCCTCGCAGCCGGCCACGACGTCGAGCGGCTTCCGTTCTCACTGAAGATCCTGCTCGAGAACCTGATTCGCTGTGAGGACGGCGAGTCGATCCGTGCCGCCGACATCGAGTCGCTAGCCGACTGGGACCCGGTGGCCGAGCCGAGCCGTGAGATCGCGTTCACGCCGGCCCGCGTGCTGATGCAGGATTTCACAGGCGTGCCGGCGGTTGTCGATCTGGCCGCGATGCGCGACGCGATGCGCGCAATGGGCGGGGATCCGAACAAGATCAACCCGCTGGTTCCGGCCGAGCTGGTGATCGACCATTCGGTGCAGGTCGACGTGTTCGGTTCGAGCCGCGCGTTTGAGCGCAACGCTGAACTCGAGTTCGAGCGCAACAAGGAGCGCTACGCCTTCCTGCGCTGGGGTCAGGGCGCGTTCGCGAATTTCAAGGTGGTTCCGCCGGACACGGGGATCGTGCACCAGGTCAACCTCGAATACCTCGCGCGCGTCGTGTTCGTGGACGAGCAGCACGGTGGCCCAGGTACGCCACGCGCGTATCCGGACACGCTTGTCGGCACCGACTCGCACACGACGATGATCAACGGCCTTGGTGTGCTCGGTTGGGGCGTCGGCGGGATCGAGGCGGAGGCGGCGATGCTCGGCCAGCCACAGTCGATGCTGATCCCCCAGGTGATCGGCTTCAAGCTCCACGGGGTCCTTCCCGAGGGCGCAACCGCGACCGATCTCGTGCTGACGGTCACCGAGATGCTCCGCTCCCACGGCGTCGTCGGAAAGTTCGTCGAGTTCCACGGCGCCGGACTGGCGACACTGCCGCTGGCCGACCGCGCGACGATCGGCAACATGTCGCCGGAGTTCGGCTCAACCTGTGCGATCTTCCCGATCGACGCCGAGACCCTCCGCTACCTGGCCTTCAGCGGGCGCCCGAAGCAACAGATCGACCTCGTCGAGGCATACGCCAAGGAGCAGGGCCTGTGGCACGACGAACGCTCCCCGGAGCCGATCTTCAGCGACCACCTGGAGCTCGACCTCGGCTCGGTCGTGCCGAGCATCGCCGGACCCAAGCGCCCCCAGGACCGCGTCTCCCTGACCGGCTCCAAGCACGCCTTTCGCGGCGCGCTGGAGGGGTACCTGCCCGTGCAGAGCGATGAGGACGAGGCGATCGCCGAGTCGTTCCCGGCCAGCGACCCGGTCTCGACGCACGTTGCGAACGGCATCGGTCACGAGCCGGACAGTACGGGCGCACTGACCGAGGATGCTCCGGCCCTTGAGTCGTCGCTCACGGACGGAGGCGATCGGCGGCACTCGCGTTCGCCCGTGACACTGGCCGACGGCACCGAGACGGAACTGGATCACGGTCATGTCGTGATCGCCGCGATCACGAGCTGCACGAACACCTCAAATCCGAGCGTGATGCTCGGTGCCGGCCTGCTGGCTCGCAACGCCGTGCAGAAGGGGCTGAAGGTCAAACCGTGGGTCAAGACGTCGCTTGCGCCCGGCTCAAAGGTGGTCACCGAATACCTCGACCGCGCGGGCCTGACCGAGTACCTGAACGATCTCGGCTTCAATCTCGTCGGCTACGGCTGCACAACCTGCATCGGCAACAGTGGCCCGCTTCCGGACGAGATCTCAAGAGCGGTCGCCGACTCCGACCTCGCGGTGGTCTCGGTGCTGTCTGGCAACCGCAACTTCGAGGGCCGCATCAACCCCGACGTGAAGATGAACTACCTCGCCTCGCCACCGCTGTGCGTGGCGTACGCGCTGGCCGGCTCGATGGACGTCGACCTCTACGAGGAGCCGCTCGGCGAGGATGACGCAGGCCGGCCGGTATACCTGAGGGACATCTGGCCGACCTCGGCCGAGGTCGCGAGCACCGTTCACGAGGCGGTTCAGTCCGACATGTTCCGCAAGAGCTACGCCGAGGTGTTCGACGGAGATGAGCGCTGGAACTCCCTCTCGGTGCCGACCGGAGACCTGTTCGACTGGGATCCACGTTCGACCTACGTGCGCCGGCCGCCGTTCTTCGAGCAGCTGCCGCGTGAGCCGGAGCCGGTGGAGGACATCAGCGACGCGCGCGTGCTGGCGGTGCTCGGTGACAGCGTCACCACCGACCACATCTCACCGGCAGGCTCGATCAAACGGACTGGGCCGGCTGCGAGCTACCTCAACCAGAACCACGTCGAGTCACGCGACTTCAACTCATACGGCTCGCGGCGTGGCAACCACGAGGTGATGATGCGCGGCACCTTCGCCAACATCCGTCTGCGCAATCGGCTGGCTCCCGGGACGGAGGGTGGCGTCACCGTTTACCTCGGTGACGGCTCGGGAGAGCCGATGTCGATCTACGACGCGGCGATGCGCTACATCGAGCAGCACATACCGTTGATCGTGCTGGCCGGTAAGGAGTATGGCTCGGGATCCTCGCGCGACTGGGCAGCCAAGGGAACGGCGCTACTCGGCGTGCGCGCGGTGATCGCGGAGAGCTTCGAGCGGATCCACCGCTCGAACCTCGTCGGGATGGGCGTCCTGCCGCTCCAGTTCAAGGATGGCGACTCGGTGGAATCACTGGGCCTCACGGGACACGAGACCTTCCAGATCGGCGGGCTCGCCGACGCGGATCAGATTCCACGCGAGGTCACGGTCGAGGCGGACGGCAACCGGTTCGCCGTCACGGTCAGGATCGACACACCCAACGAGCAGCGGTACTACCGGCACGGAGGCATCCTCCAGTTCGTTTTACGCCAGTTGCTCGCGGCGTGACCCGACTCTGATACGAATCCCCGATGCCAACTCCTGAGCTGCTCCAGAATCTGCTGTCGGCGGCCGGTCCGTCCGGCCACGAGACCGACCCGTCACAAATTTGGCGGGAATGGTGCTCCCGCTTCACCGATCAGACCGGCGCCGACCATCTGGGCTCCTCGTGGGCTCGCGTCGCCGGCACCGGCGGCGGTCCGACACTTGCAGTCGTCGGTCACATCGATGAGATCGGCATCCACGTGACCTACATCGACGACGAGGGCTATCTGCGCTTCGACGGTGTCGGCGGTTGGGACGCGATCGTGCTGGTGGGACAGCGGGTCGCGATCGATACGCGCGGCGGGCCGGTGACCGGCGTGATCGCGCGAAAGCCGATTCACCTGTTGAAGGACGAGGATCGCAAGAAGATGCCGGAGCTCAAGGATCTGCATATCGACATCGGCGCCGCCAACGGCGATCAGGCCCGGGAGCGGGTTCGGATCGGAGATGTCGCCGTGATCGACGTGCAACCGGTCGAGTTGCCCAACTCCAGGGTTACCTCCAGGGCGTTGGACAACCGGGTCGGCTGTTACGTGGCCGCCGAGGCGGCACGCCTGGTGGCCGAGGCGGGCGGTGCCCCAGGCGACTTCCTGGCGATGGCGGTCGTGCAGGAGGAGACTTCATTCGCCGGCTCACGAACGAGCACGTTCGCGCTCGAACCTGACGTGGCGATTGCGGTGGATGTGACCTTCGCGACCGATCAGCCCGGCATCGAGCTCGGCCCGATCGCCAAGCACACGATGGGCTCGGGCCCTGTGATCGCCCGCGGCACAACGCTCAACCCGCGCGTGTTCGAACTGCTCCACGACGCCGCCGAGCAGGAGCAGATCCCCTTCACGCTCGAATCGCTCGGCCGCTACACGGGCACGGATGCTGACGCGATTCACATCAGCCGCTCGGGAGTGCCGACCGGTCTCGATCAGCATTCCCCTGCGCTACATGCATTCGCCGGTCGAGATGGTGTCGCTCGACGACGTCGATGCAGCAGCAAGGCTGATCGCAGCGTTCGCACAGCGGCTGAGCGCCGAAACCTCGTTCGCGCGCTGACACGGCGGACGCGGCGCGAAGCCTTCGTGGACAGCTTCGAACACAGCGGCGCCGACGGCGGGGAACGCCTGCTGCTGTTCGACATCGACGGCACCCTGCTGGCGGGCGCGACGACCGCACACCGAAACTCGCTGCATCGGGCGCTTGAGATCGTGCACGGCGTCGACGCCGAGCGTGTAGAGCTCCACCTGAACCCCGCCGGGCGCACGGACGGGGAGATCGCGCGTTCGATCCTGCTCTGCGCCGGCGTGTCGGCCGAGCGGATCGACGCGCGCGCCGACGACGTCGCACTCGAGTGTGCGCGCGCGTACAGCGAGCTTTGCGATGCCGACCTGTCCGAATTCGTGATCGACGGAATCCGGGATCTGCTGGAGCGGCTGGTAGCCCAACCAAGCGTCCGCCTGGCGCTGGTGACCGGGAACTATGAGGCGGTCGCCCGGCTGAAGCTGCAGCGAGCCGGGCTCGGTGGCTGGTTCGGCGCCGGCCAGGGTGCGTTCGCATCCGACGCCGAGGACCGCGCGGCACTTCCGGCGATCGCGCGACGACGCGCCGGTGCACCCGGAGCGTCGTTTCCCCGCGAGCGGACAGTCGTGATCGGCGACACCCCTCGGGACATAGCCTGTGCGCACGCCGACGGAGTAGGGTGCATCGCGGTCACGACGGGGCCGTTCGGTGCCGATCAGTTGAGCGGCGCCGATGCCGTCGCGCGCGACGCATCCGAGCTGCGCAGGGAACTGTTCTCCTGGCTCGGTGCTCAGACCGCCGCGTGCTGAGCGGCGGACCCATCGCCGGTCGCACGGTCGCCCGGTGCCCCGGCTGCGGCACCCTCGACCAGGCGGCACAGGACGCCCACCACCTCGGGGTCGAACTGACTGCCCGCACACCGGCGCAGCTCCGCCAGCGCGGCATCCGGACTTCGTGCCAGCCGATAGCAACGGTCGGAGGTCATCGAATTGAACGCGTCGCATGCTGCGACGATCCTCGCCCCGAGCGGGATCGCCTCACCGGCCAAATGATCCGGATACCCGGTGCCGTCCCAGCGCTCGTGCGCGGCGCGCACGATCTTCGCAACCGGCGCCAGCGCGGGCGCGGCGCCGAGGATGCGTTCGCCGATCGCAGGGTGCTGCCGCATGAACTCCCACTCGGCCGAGTCGAGCTGCCCCGGCTTGTTCAGGATCTCGTCGGGAATCGCCAGCTTCCCGACATCGTGCAGCTCCGCTGCCCGCAGCACCGTGTCGAGCTGCTCGGCGTCGAGCCGCATCTCGACGGCGACGGTCCGTGCAAGCTCAGCGACGATGCTCACGTCCTCGCGCAAACCTGGCGCGCGCTCGTCCAGAAGCTGGAGCAGGACGTCACGCGTCTGCGCCCGGCTGGCACGTGACTTCTCGGCATACATTCGCTCGTCTGCAAGATGCAGGACGGCGGTGGCCGTGGGGGCGTCCTGCGGAATTGTCGCCAGCCCGAGCGAGGCGTCGACGGTGAAGCCGGTGCCACGCTCGATCAGCGCATCGGCCAGCTTGGTGATGCGCCGGTCCTCGATTGGAATGCGGCCATCGAGCAGCGCACAGAACTCGTCGCCGCCGAGCCGGTAGGCGCGGCCCTGATCGCCGACGGCCGCCTGCAGTGAGGTTCCGATCCTCGCGAGCAGCGCATCGCCGGCGGCATGTCCGAAAGTGTCGTTGTAGCGCTTGAAGCCATTCAGGTCGAAGAACACGAGGGTCGAGGGGAACGAGCGATCCGCGCGCTTGCAGGCGTCGTCCAGATCGCTCATCAGTCGCCGCCGGTTGCCAAGACCGCTGAGCTGGTCGGTGAACGCCTCGCGCGCACTGTGACGGAGCATGCGCACGTTCTCGACATACGTGATCGCGGCCCGGACGCAGGCGAGGATCAGCGCCGCGGCCGCGAGCACCACCGCCAGAGGCGTGATCCGAACGAACGCCCCGGCAACCAGCAACGCGAGCGCGCAGCTCGCGGCGATTGCCGTCAGGATGATCGTCTGCGGCGCTTCTTCCGCATCGGCGGAACGGCGGCGGCCTGGCATCCATGCTGCGAACCCGAGCGACGAGATCGACAGCAGATACAGAGCGTCGAGCAGCGTGCTGGATGTGTCGTTGCCCTGCGCGACCTGGTAGACGTAAACGATGTCCGCGCGCAGCGGTGATGCAGACGCCGGCGCCGATCAACAGCCACAACCGTCCGGGGCGCCAGTTCGCAAGCGAGAACGCACACGCGACGAACGACAGCAGCGCGAAGTCGCCAACCGGGTAGGCGACATTGACCGCCTCGGCGATCACCCTGCCATGCGTTGTCGCGACGATCGCCGAGAAGACCAGCGCCGCCGCCACCGCGGCAACGGTCAGGCCGACGACCCCGCCGTCCAGCCACTGGGCGATTCCGGCGTTGCGCATGCGTGAGCGCATCAGCAGCATCAGCGACGCGTAGATCGCCGGGTACATCATCAGGTAGGCGGCGTCGGCGACCGAGGGGAACGGCGGGTTGCTGACGTAGTCCAGCCACACCGTCCAGACCAGGTCGCCCGCGCTCCAACTCGCGAGACCCAGGGCCATCAGGCTCCAGGCAAGGCGATCCTCGCTTCGCGTCACTGCCCGCGCGGCGCACACCGCCACCGCGATCCACTCGACCGCGGTGTACACCCACGAGGTGGTGAACGTGTCCAATCCCTGTCCACCGACATTCGTGAACGCCCGCAGGAACTCGAAGGCGACACCGAGGCTCAGCGCGACGGCGGCTGCGATCAGAACTGGGTGGGTGAGGACTCGGGCGCGCATATGCGTTCGGCGGCGAGCGTCCAGCACAGGCCCATCCCGCCGCTCTCAGGGCGTTATCGGCAAATCCGCGTGATCGCTGCAGCGTTTTCCTACGCCCATATGCGGGGAAACCAAGAAGTCGACGCCGAGCGGCCGAGGCGGATCGCTGCCCGTACTGGCCGAGGCGGCTGGCCACCCGACCGGCGAGCGGTCAGCGGCCGCCGCGGACGAGCTTCTTGTAGGTGAGGCGCTTCGGCCGATCGGCCTCGACACCGAGCTGCTCGTGGCGGAAGCTCTCGTACGCCTCGAAGTTCCCCTCGAACCAGCGGACCTGCGAGTCCCCCTCGAAGGCGAGCACGTGCGTGGCGATGCGATCCAGGAACCAGCGGTCGTGGGAGACGACCACCGCGCAACCGGCAAACGACAGCAGCGCCTCCTCGAGCGCGCGCAGCGTGTCGACGTCGAGGTCGTTGGTCGGCTCGTCGAGCAGCAGAACGTTGCCGCCGCTGCGCAGCAGCTTCGCGAGGTGCAGTCGGTTGCGCTCCCCGCCGGACAGCTTCGCCGACCTTCTTCTGCTGATCGGTGCCCTTGAAGTTGAAACCGGAGACGTAGGCGCGGCTGTTGATCGTGCGCTCGCCGAGCGCGATCTGCTCGGCACCGCCCGACACCTCCTCCCAGACGGTCTTGTTCGGGATCGAGGTCGTCGCGCGACTGGTCGACGTAGGCAAGCTTGACCGTGTCGCCGATTCGCAGCGTGCCGGCATCGGGCTGCTCGGCGCCGGTGATCATCCGCATCAGCGTCGTCTTGCCGGCGCCGTTCGGCCCGATCACGCCGACGATGCCGCCGCGGGGCAGCTTGAACGACAGGTCCTCGATCAGCAACCGGTCTCCATATGCCTTGCGCACCCCGTCCGCCTCGACGACGAGCTCGCCCAGCCGCGGTCCGGCCGGGACATGGATCTGAACCTGGTCGAGCTTGACGTTGCGGTCCTCGGCCAGCAGCGCCTCGTAGGCGTTGAGGCGGGCCTTCGGCTTGTTGCGCCGAGCGCTGGCGTTCATCCGCACCCACTCGAGCTCCTGCTCGATCGTGCGCTTGCGAGCAGTCTCCTGGCGCGCCTCCTGCTCGAGGCGAGCACGTTTCTGCTCGAGCCAGCCGGTGTAGTTGCCCTGATACGGGATCCCGCGACCACGGTCGAGCTCGAGAATCCAGCCGGCGACGTTGTCCAGGAAGTAGCGGTCATGGGTGACCGCGACGATCGTGCCCGGGTAATCGCGCAGGTGGCGCTCGAGCCAGCGCGACGGACTCGGCGTCGAGATGGTTCGTCGGCTCGTCGAGCAGCAGCAGATCGGGCTGGCGCAGCAGCAGGCGGCAGAGCGCGACGCGGCGCCGCTCGCCGCCGGACAGGTTCGTCACCTCGGCATCGGCCGGCGGGCAGCGCAGCGCATCCATCGCGATCTCCAGCGTCGTGTCGAGATTCCATGCATCGAGTGCGTCGATCCGCTCCTGCACCCGCGCGAACTCGTCGGCGATCTCATCTGAATAGTTCATCGACAGCTCGTTGAAGCGGTCGAGCAGCGCGCGCACCTCGGCGACACCCTCCTCGACGTTCCCGCGTGACATCCTTGTCGGGGTTGAGCCACGGCTCCTGCTCCAGCATCCCGACCGTCGCGCCGGGCGCGAGCTGGGCGGTGCCGTCGAACTCGGTGTCGATGCCGGCCATGATCCGCAGCAGCGTCGACTTGCCCGCGCCGTTGTAGCCGAGCACGCCGATCTTGGCGCCGGGCATGAACGACAGCGAGATGTCGCTCAGCACCTGTTTGTCGGGCGGATGGCGCCGTGAGAGCTTGTAGGTGGTGAAGATGTACTGCGCGGACATACGTTCGAGGGTAGAACAAGGACACGATGCGCGTCGCCGCCGCCCTGCTGGCCCTGATCGCCGTTGTGAGCATGTGCCTGGCAATCGCCGGCATGGTCACGGGCCGGCAGTCCGATCGTCTCGGTTGGGTGCTGCGCGCGACCGCGGTCGCGTGCTTCGGCGCTGCGGTCGCGCTCAACGCCGCGGCCCACTGAGCGCTCGGGACCCCGACCCAGGCCCCGAGCGCTCACAGCCCGACCGGATGGCGCGCGACAAAGCCCGCAGAGCTCCTCACCAGGGGGTGCCAGCCGATCCCGGTGCTGCCGTCCCCGGACCGGCCGCGTTGTGGGTATCCCAGCGCAGGCCGGCGACGTACATGAAGACGTGGTCGGCGCTCGCGTAGATCGTCACCCAGCGCCCGGGCCAGGCGCACCGAAGGACTCGAGCTGGCTCGAGCTGGCGTCGTAGTCGGCGGGCAACAGACCGCCGCCGTAGAGGAGGTGCTCGACGCTGCTTGAGCAGTCATAGGACGGCGCGATCTCGTCGAGCGGCAGTCCGTGACCGCCCCCGTACACATAGGGCTTGCCGACGATCTGGTTGCCGGCCGCGATGATCGCCTTGACCGCAGCCGGCGCATCGGCCGGCGCTGCCGCCTGTCCGTCGGACAGCAGCACGGCGCGTGAGCCGGCCGCGAGCGGCACCTGCAGCTGGGCTCCGGGCGGACACTGCGCGCCGGCCGCAGCGGTGCCCGTCGTGGACGCAGCCGGCACCGTCGGCGCGGTCGACGCAGCCGGACCGCCTGGCGATGTCGCCGCCAACCGCCGAGCAGAGCCGGCGACCGGCACGGCTGCGACCCTGACCAGCCCCGACCACAGACCGTCGTCATAGGGGATCCCGAGCGCGACAGCGAGCCGCCACCACAGATCGATCACACGCGGATGGCCATCGATCGGGCCGCCGCCGAAGCCGATGTCGCGCTTGTAGGCGATCACCGAGTGGCCGCCCCAGCTGATCCGCAGCGGGGTCATGTAGGGCAGCCCACCCATCGCGGTGGCGGTCTGGAAAGTGCTGCCGCCCAGCTCGGCGTAGCTGTCCGGATACTCGATCAGGTTCGCTCCGGAGGAGCCGACCGAACCGCTGCTCGGGATCGCCGGGTCCGCCGTACTCGGTTGCTCCGACGAGCTGGCCGCTGCCTCCGGGACCCACCGCGAGCGCTCCCGGCCCGAGCGGTCGAGCCAGGCGCACAGGGGTCACCGCTGGCGGCGCCGACCAGCGCCGCGAGCAGTGCCGCGCAGACCCCGGCGACTGCCACCGCGCCAACCGCGAAGGTGGTCAGCAGCAGCCCAATTCGCGGCGGTGGCGCGGTTGTCATTCGCCCACGATAAGACCAGCGGGCGGCTTCAAGTCTAATTGAGACTAATTTGTTGCAGTTGAGTGCTTGGGTTGGAACAACGAATCACCACCGTGAGCGGAGGGTCTTGACGACGGTGCTAGCGATCGCCGGCGGCGATCGGGGAACCGCGACGTGTTGCCGTCCGGTGCTGCGACGGTGAGCGTGCGCGTGCGCTCGGGGCTGCCGGCCTCGCTAACGTTTACGAGCAGTGGCACGGATTCTCGACCTCGAACAATCACTCCTGTTGCTCGAGCTGCAGGCGCCGTTCGACAAGCGCGCGGTCCAACTTGCACGACGCAAGCTGGCCAAGCGCTGGCACCCTGACATCGCCCCGCCGGACGCCAGCACGAGCATCAGCGCCACCTCCAGGCGATCAACGAGGCCGCCGATCAACTCGAGCGTCTGGCGGAGGGGTCGCGCGGTGGCCGCGTCAGCGCCAACGCGGTCAAGGTGTCGGCTGCCGCCGCCCGGCGAGCGCGCGCCGAGGAGGGCGCGCGCGCGTACGCGGACGAGCAGCGGGCGCGCGCAGCTGCCGAGGATCGCGCCAAACACGATCCGTTCGGCTCCCGCGTGCCCGACCACTCGGTCGTACACCGCTACGCGCGCTGTCTGTCCTATCCGGAATGGGGCGTCGGCACCGTCAGCGGCATCTACTTCTCCGGCGAAGGCGACGATGTCCAGCAGTGGGCTCGGATGTCTTTCCAGGTCGGAGTGCGCACCGTCCCGGCGGGCTCGCTGCAGTTCGTTGACTTCTCACGGCCCGACCCTGCCGCCGATCGCGTGCAGCGGTTCATGACCGCCGCCCAGCACGCGCTGGCCGAGGGCAACGCCGAGCTTGCCGCCCAGACGCCTGGTGTATGCGCGTGATGCCGAGCCGTCCAACCCGACGGTGCTGCGCCTGCTGACCGTGGCCTTCTGGCAGGCCGGCAACCTGCCGGCCGCCGGCCGCGCCGTTCGTGACTGGGCCAGGGTCGAGACCGACCGGCCGACGCCTGAGCGGTTCGCCTCCCGGATCTACGAGGACATGGGCGCATTCGACCTCGCGGCCGACGCGGCGGCGCGCGCCGCCGAGCGCGGGCCTGGTGACGCGTCGGCCTGGGCGCGGCTCGGACAGCTGCGGCTGCGCCTGATGGATCGCGTCGGTGCGATCACGGCCCTGGAGCGTGCACGGCTGCTCGGCCCGACCGTCGAGGCACTGCTCGATCTCGCCCTCGCCTATCACCTCGCCGGCGACGTCGGCGCGGAGGTATCCGCCAGTGAGGCCGCGATCAGGATCGATCCAGTCATCGCAGGCAGCGTGGAGCGCATACGCGCACGCGCTGGCGCGCACCGACAGGACCAACGAGTGCATCGAGGCGTGCCGCCGGGCGCTGGCGCTGGGAGACGATCCCGAGGTTGCCGACCTGCTCGAGCGCGTGCAGTCATCGGTGCCGCGCGGCCTCTCGCAGCGCAGCGCGGCCTAGCTCGCACGCCGCCCGGGTCAGCCGCTCGGATCCGACGCCACCGAGCCCTCGCGCCCGCAGACCGGGCAGGCCTCCGCGACGCCGAGCGCACGACCACCACAGCCCGGGCAGTCATCGACGGTCTCGAGCACGCCGAGCAACTCACCGACACGACAGACCAGCAGACGCTCCTCGTCGACCTCCACCCACGCCCCCGCCGATGCCGGGAAGACGACGTGGTCCCCGGGACGCACGGGCATCTGCACGCCGACGTGGTCCCACCAGTCGAGCCCGGGCCCGACCGCGAGCACGATCCCGTGCTGGGGCGGCGGTTCGTCGGAGCCCGGGGGCACCAGCAGGCCGGAGCGGCGGACGCGGTCAGGATCGAGCTCCTTGATCACGACGCGATCGAACAGCGGGCGAAGTTGGTGGCGCATGAGATGGATCGTAGCCATGAGTCGGATTCGGCTCAACGGGAATCGTCCGACCGCGTTCCTACATTGAAGCGATGCGCCTGATCGTCGCCCGCTGCGAGGTCCGCTACTCCGGCCGCCTTGATGCCGTGCTGGCCGACGCGCTGCGGCTGATCATGATCAAGGCAGACGGCTCAGTGCTCGTGCACGCCGACGCCGGCGGCTATAAACCGCTGAACTGGATGACGCCGCCGACCGTGATCGAGGAGGCACCGGGAGCGATCACCGTTCGCAAGCGCGCCGGCGCCAGCGAGGATCGGCTTGAGATCTCGATCACAGAGGTGCTGTCCGATGTGATCCACGAGATGGGATCTCCCGAGCAGGATGCCGGGCTCGAGAAGGACGGGGTCGAGGCGCATCTGCAGGAGCTGCTGGCGCAGGCGCCACAGTGGTGCGGAGAGGGGCTGCGACTCGTTCGTCGCGAATGGCCGACCGACATCGGGCCGGTCGACCTGATGTGCCGGGAGGGCGATCAGGGCTGGGTGGCGGTCGAGATCAAGCGCGTCGGCGGGATCGACGCGGTCGAGCAGCTGACGCGTTACCTCGAGCGAATCCGTGCCGATGCCGGATTCGGCTCGTGCCGCGGGGTGCTGGCCGCACAGGTGATCAAGCCGCAGGCGCGCGTTCTGGCGGCCTCCAGGGGGATCGACTGCGTCGAGGTCGACCTCGCGGTCCTGCGTGGTGAGCGTGAACCCGAGCTCAGGTTGTTCGCGGCATGAGTGACGGCGCTGCGGTTCTGCGCGAGCGTCGCGATCGTGTGCTCGTGATCACGATCAACCGGCCCGATCAACGGAATGCGGTCAATGCCGGGGTCGCAACCGGGATCGCGGCGGCGCTGGACGCCCTTGATGCTGATCCGGACCTGAGTGTCGGCGTGCTGACCGGCGCCGGCAAGGGCTTCTGCGCCGGGATGGACCTGAAGGCGTTCGTCGCCGGCGAGTCGGTGCTCGCCGGCGATCGTGGCTTCGCCGGGATCACCCGCCGAGGCGCGGACAAGCCGCTGATCGCCGCGATCGAGGGCTTTGCGGTCGCGGGCGGCCTCGAGGTCGCGCTCGCGTGCGACCTGATCGTCGCCGCAAAAGGGGCGAAGCTCGGAATTCCGGAGGTCAAGCGGTCGCTGGTGGCGGCGGCCGGCGGGCTCCTGCGCCTGCCCCGGGTGCTGCCACGTAACGTCGCGGTCGAATTGGCCCTGACCGGAGATCCAATCGATGCGCAGCGCGCATATGAGCTGGGGATGGTCAACCGGCTGACCGAACCCGGTGGAGCGCTCGATGCCGCCGTTGACCTGGCGGAGGCGATCGCCGTCAACGGGCCGCTGGCGTTGACGGCCACCAAGCGCGTCCTGCGGGAGTCGGTCGACTGGCCAGACGAGCAGTTCTTCGAGCGACAGGACGCGATCACGGGACCGGTGTTCCGATCGCTGGACGCACGTGAGGGCGCGACCGCGTTCGCGGAGCGTCGCCCGCCTGTCTGGCGCGGACGCTGACCGAGCAGCGCGGACGCTGACCGAGCAGAACCTCAGCGCCGCTCGTTCCATTCTGGGGCGAGCATCGAATAGACGGCGAGGTCGTAGGTATGATCGCCGACCCGCTCAGCCCCACGCAGCACGCCCTCGAGGGTGAAACCCAGCCGCTGGGCGACGGCACGGCTGCGAGCGTTCGTGACCGCGGCGCGCAGCTCCATGCGATGCAATCTCCACGTTTCGAACGCGTGATCGGTGTATGCGCGCACGGCGGCCGTCATGATCCCACGACCCTGATGCTGCGGCGCAAGCCAGTAGCCGATGCTGGTGCTCGCGTGCAGCCAGTTGATTGCATGCACGCCGACACTGCCGGCGATCGCCCCCTCGACCGTGATTGCGGTCTGGATCCCGTCGTTGAGGGCGAGCTGGCGTTCAGCCCGCCGGAGGTGGGCCAGGGTGTCGGCGCGGGTCCCCGAGGATGCCCAGGGCAGCCACCGTGCCAGGTACTCGCGATTCGCGGCGATCAGCTCGTACAACTGATCAGCATCCGAGACCCGCAGCCGGCGCAGTGCGACGTTGTCGAACAGGACACGCTCCAGCATGATCGCGTGAAGTGTTTCACCGCGTGGGCCTCTGGTTCGCCGTCCCGCTGATCAGGCGTTCGAATCAGCCAATGCGGAGGTGAAGCGGGACTATCCTTGCGTGATCGCCAGCGCCGGGCAAACGACGGTATCGACCTGCCAGCACTGTGGCTTCGAAAGCCCCGCCGGCCTGCGGTTCTGTGGGTCGTGCGGCGCGCAGCTGCCGGAGGAGGTCGTCCAGCGACAGACGCGGAAGGTGGTGACGGCGCTGTTCTGCGACGTGACGGGTTCGACCGCGCTCGGAGAGGAGCTTGACCCCGAGATCCTGCGCGGAGTGATCAACCGCTACTTCGCTGTGATCCGGTCGACGATCGAGCGTCACGGCGGGACGGTCGAGAAGTTCGTCGGCGACGCGGTGATGGCGGTGTTCGGGATCCCGGTCGTGCGCGAGGACGACGCGTTGCGCGCGGTGCGGGCGGCGGCCGAGATCCGAGAGCGGCTTCCCGCTGTTGCGGAGCAGGTGGGTGTTGAACTGCGGTTCCGCACCGGCGTCAACACTGGCACTGTGTTGATGAGCGAGGGAGAGAATTTCGCAACCGGCGACGCGGTGAACGTCGCTGCGCGGCTTGAGCAGGCGGCCGCGCCCGGGGAAATCGTGATCGGCCCTGAGACGTTGCGACTGGTGCGCGACGCGGTCGTGGTGGAGGCGCTGGAGCCGCTCACGCTGAAGGGCAAGTCCGATCCGGTACACGCCCACCGGCTGATCTCGGTCGACCCGCTGGCGGCGGGTGTGGCACGCCATCTGGAAGCGGAACTGGTCGGGCGGGAGCGTGAGCTGGCGTTGCTCAAGGAGTCCTGGGAGCGGGTGGTGCGCGAATCGGGATGTCATCTGTTCACGCTCCTGGGCTCGGCCGGGGTCGGGAAATCGCGACTGGTCGCCGAGCTGCTGGCCGGCGTCGGAGACGAGGTGCTCGTACTACGTGGTCGTTGCCTCAGTTACGGGGAGGGGATCACGTTCTGGCCGCTCGTGGAGGCACTCGTACCCGTGGGCGAGCCGGCAGCGGCCGTACTCGAGCGGCTGACGGTGGGCGGCGCCGCCGTCCCCGAGGAGCTGTTCTGGGACGTCCGGCGGCTGCTCGAGGCGCTCGCTGCGCAGCGCCCGATGGTTCTGTACCTCGACGATCTCCAATGGTCCGAGGGGATGCTGCTCGATCTGATCGATCACGTCGTCGATCTATCACGAGGTGCGCCGATTCTGGTGCTGTGCACCGCGCGCCCGGAGCTGCTCGAGGATCGCCCCAGCTGGGGCGGCGGAAAGTTCAACGCGCAGACCGTCCTGCTGGAGCCACTGGGCGCAGCAGAGTCGCTGACGCTGCTCGACCAGCTCGGCGAAGGGCTTGACGATGCCGCCCGCGCGCGAGTAGTCGCCGCAAGCGAGGGCAACCCGCTGTTCCTGGAGGAGATCGTCGCGCTCGCGCGCGAGAGCGGCGAGGTCACGATTCCATCGACAATTCAAGCGCTGCTGGCGGCTCGGCTTGAGCGACTGGGAGGCGAGGAGCGCGAACTGCTGGAACGGGGGGCGGTGGAGGGAGAGGTCTTCCACCGCCTCGCCCTGCGCGCGCTCGCCGGCGAGCGGCTTGCCGGGCACCTCGACGCTCGGCTCGCCGGGCTCGTTCGACGCGAGTTGATCCGTCCGCACGCGGCGACGTTCCAGGGAGATGAGGCGTTTCGCTTCCGGCACCTGCTGATCCGCGACGCGGCTTACGATGCACTACCCAAAGCACAGCGCTCGCAGCTGCACGAGGCTTTCGCCGACTGGCTTGAAGACGCGGCTGCAGACCTGGCGGAACTCGACGAGATCGCCGGCTGGCACCTGGAACAGACGGTGCGCTATCGCCGTGAGCTCGGCCAACCCGCCGACCGGCAGACCGCGACCCGCGCGGCCGCTCACCTCTACCGGGCGGGGCGCCGCGCCGGTGAACGCAGCGACGTCGTGGCCGCCCGCAGCCTGCTCGAGCGCTCGCTCGCGTTGAGCGCCGACGATGCTCAGCTGCGAGCGGAGGTGAGCGTCGAGCTCGCCGAACAGCTGATCGATGTCGGGGACCTCGAGCGGATCGACCGGCTGCTCTCAGCGGCCGAAAGCGTGGACAGCGTTGCAGCACTGGCCGCGCTCACCAGGTTCCAATGGCTGATGCGGGCGCATCCGCAGGACGCGATCCGGACGATCGACGCACAGCTGCCGGCGATCATCGACGAATTCGAGCGTGCCCGCGACGACCGCGGACTCGCGAAAGCGCACCTCGTCTGGGCAAACCGGTACTGGCTGAACAGTCGCGCCCTGCCCACCGCGGAGCAGATGCTCCTCGCAGCGGAACATGCCAGGCGAGCCGGGGATGACGGGCTGCGCTCGAGAGCCCGCGGCTTTGGCGTCCTGACGCTCTGCTTCAGCGAGCAGAACGTGGACGAGGTCCGGCGAGAACTGGAGTCGGTTGCGGACGAGAACCTCGGCCCCTACGTCGGCGGCTACCTGGACCTGGCGCATGCCTGGCTCGCCGAACTGGACGGTCGTTTCGCGGAGGCCCAGGCATTCGAGGCGCGCGCGATCGAGCGATCCGAGGCGATGGGAATGGTCGAATTCGCCGGAGGGGCGCACCAGGCCCTGGCCCGGACCCAACATATGGCGGGTGAGACGCACGCCGCGCGAGCGTCGCTGAAGCGGGGCGATCAGATCCTCGCTGGGCTCGATGAGCGCTCGCTTCGCTCAACCACCGTGTCGATGCTCGCCGAGATCGACGCGGAGCTCGGAGACCGCGACTCGGCGCTGGCCGCAGTCGAACTGAGTGAACAGCTCGGCGCGGCGGAGGACGCGATCAACTTCGTGATCACTCACGGGGTACGCGCGTCGCTCGCGCTCGCCGGGGACGACCTCAGCACGGCCGAGCGCTGGGCGCGCAGCGCGGTCGACTGGGCATACAGGACCGACTTCTACTGGGCAAGGGCGCAGGCGAGGATGGGTCTCGGCCGCGTGCTCTCGGCACGCGGAGAGAACGACCGCGCGAGGACCGAGGCCCAGGCTGCGCTCGACATCTACAGCCGCAAGGGCGACCGGTCCCGGGCCGCCCAGGCGCGATCGCTGCTCGAGCAGCTTTAGCGCCCGCGCGAACCGTGTCGCCCCCGAGGCGTTCGAGTGGACCGCTACTCCTCGGCGCCCGGACGGATGATCCCGGTCTCGTAGGCGAGCACGACGGCCTGCACGCGGTCACGGAGCCCGAGCTTCTCCAGCACGCGCCCGACGTGCGTCTTGATCGTCGCGCTGGAGACGACGAGCTGCGCGGCGATCTCGGCGTTTGACAGGCCGCGGGCGACCAGCCGCAGGATCTCGACCTCGCGCGCGGTCAGCTCATCGAAGCCGACCGGTGGCTCGGGCGTGCGTGGGTGGTCACGAACGAAGGACTCGATCAGGCGGCGGGTGACCGACGGTGAGAGCAGCGAGTCCCCCCGCGCAATGATCTGGATGCCGGCGACGAGCTGTTCGGGTGCGACGTCCTTGAGCAGGAAGCCGCTGGCGCCGGCGCCGAGCGCGTCGAACACGTACTCGTCGAGGTCGTAGGTGGTGAGGATCAGCACCCGCGGGGGGTCGTTGCCCGCGATGATCCGCCGCGTCGCCTCGAGGCCGTCCATAACGGGCATCCGGATGTCCATCAGGACGATGTCCGGCTGCGTCCGGCGGGCGGCCTCGACAGCCTGGGCGCCGTCGTTGGCTTCGGCGACGACGCGCAGCTCGGGATCTGCGTCGAGGATCATCCGGAAGCCGGCACGGACGAGCGCCTGGTCGTCAGCGATCAGGACGTCGACCGTCATGCGGGTACCGCCACCTCGAGCGGCAACTTCACGCGCACCGCGTATTCGCCGACGCCGACCGGAACGATCGTGAGGCTGCCGTCGTACAGCGCGACCCGCCGGGCGACCTGACCCAGGTCCTGCTCGAGATCCGGAATCGACCCCCGGCCGCGAACCTCGACCTGGAGCCCACTCGGCTCGTAACCGACGCAGACGACAGCGCGGCTCGCCGCATTACGGGTAACGCAGCGCAGCGCCTCCTCGATCACCCTGTAGGCGACGAGGTCGACACCGGGCGTCAGGTCGACGGGTTCGCCCTCGGTGCGCAGCTCACAGACCGAGCCGGCCTCACGGACCGACTCGACCAGCGCACGAAGTTGGTCCAGGCCCGGCTGGGGCGCGAGCGCCCGTGGGTCGTCATCCTTGCGCAACATTCCGAGCAGGCGACGGAGATCGGCAAGCGCGTCGCGACCGGTCTGCTCGACGTTGAGGATCGAGTCGCGGGCACGACCGGGATCGCTGCCAAGCAAGGCACGCGCACCACCGGCTTGGATCACCATCGCGCTGACGCTGTGGGCGATGATGTCCTGAAGTTCGCTGCCGATCCGGGCTCGCTCCTGCGCAATCGCAGCGGCGTCGCGCTCCTGTTGCGCAACCGCCGCCTGTGCCGCAAGCTCCGCGAAGCCCGCCGCCCGCCGGCCGCGCTGACGCACGAGGCGTCCGACGAACCAGGCCGGGAAGGTCAGCAGGCTGACGAAGGCAAGGAAGGGAGCGGCGTCGGCAAAGTCCGTCGGTGAGCCGCCATCACCCGGCACGAAACCGCTGGACATCAGCAGCGCGAACGCGATCAGCACCGTGCGGACGCTGACGCGGAGGTCCAACCATGCGCCGACCGAGTAGCTGAGCACGATCACCGGCACGGTGTCGCCGTCGGCGTTCCGAAGAAGCTGCCCACCGAACAGCGTCTGGATGACGGCAACCGAGGCGCAGACCAGCAAAGCGCCGCTCGGTGAGCGACGCCGAAACGCGATCGGCCCCGCGAAGAAGACGGACGCGACCGCGGTGACGACGCGCTGCGACGTCGACAGTCCAGGTGCCAGCCACGCTTCGAGCTCGAGCTCGACGATCATCACCACGGCGAAGACGGTGTCGACACGCCGCTGGTCGAGAGCCGCGAAACGTTGACGCAGCGAACTCATGCGGCGGCCTCTGCAGCGAGCGGCAGGTGTGCATGAACGGTGAAGCCGCCCTCGGGCCCGGGCCCGGCATCGACGCTGCCACCGTGCAACGCGGCGCGCTCTCGCATGCCGGCGATCCCGTGGCCGCCCGAGGCGCCGTTGACCGCGCCGGCGCCGCGGCCATCGTCTGAGATCTCGAGCTCGAGGGCATCCTCGCCCCACCGGACCCGGACCTCAGCGCTCGCCGGCGCCGCGTGTTTGATCGCATTCGTGAGCGCCTCCTGGACGATCCGGTAGGCGCACAGGTCGAGCGCGGGCGGCAGCACCGCGGGCTCACCGTCGACGAGCAGATCCGCATTCAGACCCGACGCACGCGTGAGGACCAGCAGAGCCTGGATGTCCGCGAGGCCCGGCTGCGGCGCCAGCGCCCGCGGGTCCTTCTGGCCGTCGAGAACGCCGAGCAGCCGTCGCATCTCGGCGAGCGCCTCGCGACCCGCGCGCTCGACCGACCGCAACGAAGCCTCGGCACGCTCCGGCTCGGCGTCCATCACCGTCCGCGCGGCGCCCGCCTGAATCACCATCACCGAGACACTGTGTGCGATCACATCGTGGAGCTCGCGCGCGATCCGCGCCCGCTCGCCGTAGGCTGCCTCGTGCGCGTGCAGCTCGCGACCTGCGTCGATCCGCTCGGCGGTCTCACGGTACGCACGCTCACGCACGCCGCGCTCGCGAACCATGCGTCCGAGCGCCCACGGCAACACAATCGCGAACACGTCGGTCGTCACCAGATTCGGGATCGTCCCGCCGGACCTGGTCGCGTTGTTGACGGAGGTGACCACAACCGCGAGCCCCAGCAGCCACACGGAACGCCGGCCCGAGGCGAACGCACCCAACCCGTAGAAGATCAGCAACGTCGCCGGGATCACGGCCAATTTGTCCTGCTGGCCAAGGCCGGCGTGGCCGAACGCGGTCGTCACGGCGACCGCAGCAATCACTACGAGCACGGCAGCCAGCGGACGGCGACGACGGATCGCGACCGCCCCCGCGATCACAAAGCCCACGAGCGCCAGCCAGACGGGATCGGGGACCGACGACCCGAGCCACACGGTGAGCTGGACCTGGACCAGCAGGACCAGGCCGACCAGCGCGTCGACGTGGACCGGGTCGATCCCGCGCAATCGAGCGATCGATCGTTGAGTCCACGCCATCGCGCAAACCTACCGCCGCGCGTCCACTACGGCGTCATCTTTGGGGATGATCCGCCGTCATCCCTGAGAGCGACGCCACCGCTCCGCCAGATCATCACCGCGAGGCACGGCGAATCGTCCGCCCAGCCGACGACAGGACGCTCGACCCCAGGGAGGCTTGCGACACCAATCAACCGCCGGCACACGCCGGCAACGAAGGAGGAAACGCAAGTGCGCAAATTCATCCTGTCTGTGACGGCCACCGCCGCCGCTCTCCTCGTGCCGGCGCTCGTGATCGCTGCCGGGGCGACCGCATCAACGACCACCGAGCACTTCACATTCGCCGACGCGAAAGCGAGCCTCGGGCCGCCCACCTGGAGCGTGATCGCCACCGGTGATTTCATCGCCGGCGGCACGGCCACGCAGAAGAGCAAGGGCGTCTTGACGCTGCGGTTCGCCGCGGGCACGATCACATTCGACCTCGGCAAGAGCCACAAGAACCTCAGCAAGAACCAGACAGCCACGGCTTGCATCCAGACACAAACCGGGTCCGGCACCTACACGATCGCGGGTGGCAGCGGCGCATACCAGGGCATCGCCGGCTCGGGCCGGGCGACGCTTGACAATACGTTCGTCGAAGACGCCGTCAAGGGCAAGTGCTCAAGCGCCGCCGCGGCGGTTCAGAGCCTGATCACCGCAAACGGGCCCGTCTCGCTCCCGTAGACGCGGCAGCGACAGGCGCAACCGGCGCGCGCCCGACCGTCAAAGGGCGCGCGCCGCGACGAACGCTTCGTCAAGACGGCGGGTCGGCGCCCTCCCCCCATGCGGTCGCGATCACCGACCGCGCGCCGCCACGGTTGCGGTGCTCGCACAGATAGATCCCCTGCCAGGTGCCGAGCGCCAGGGCGCCGTGGGAGATCGGCAGCGTCAGCGAAGGACCGAGCAGCGCCGCCTTGACATGCGCCGGCATGTCGTCAGGCCCCTCGAGCGTGTGCGTCCAGAACGCGGCACGCTCGGGTACCGCGGCGTTGAACCAGGTCTCGAAGTCACGCCGGACTTCAGGCGACGCGTTCTCATTCAAAGCCAGTGACGCGGAGGTGTGCGCGATCAGCAGGTGCAGCATCCCGACATCGATCTGCTCCAGGCCGGACAGCCCACCAACCAGTTCCCGTGTGACGAGATGGAAGCCGCGGGGACGGGGCGCGAGCGTCACCTGGTTCTGCAGCCAGATCATATGAGCGGCAACCGCGCTGCACGCATGTCGACCCGATCGCCACGGAAGGGAATCCCCTCCCGCTCAAGCAGCGCACGCTGAACCTCGCCCTTGGCGAGCGTGCCGTCTGCGCGCACGATCCGATGCCACGGAACCGACTCGTCATCACACGCACTGAGGACCGCGCCGGCGACCCGCGGCGCCCCGGGCGAGACATCGCCGTAGGTGCGCACGTACCCCTCCGGCGTCTCACGCACCCGCTCCAGAATCGCAACCCAGCTCGCAGGCGCCATTGCAAGCAAGCCTAAGCCCTGAGGCCCCTGGTAGTCTCGAACGAGCCGAATTCCCTGCATACAGGAGCGGGAAACGGGGGACCCAGTCCCGCGGGGCGAATCCCGATCTGATGATCGGATAGCGCGTCCTCAGATCCGCGCGAGCCCGTCAGCTAACCCCGTAGGCATCGCCGATGAGCTCAAAGACGCAAAAACTGAAGACGCTGCTGGCAACCGTCGTCGCGCTGAGCGCGATCGGCGCGGTGGCGGCTGTGCGCTGGCTGCCGCTCGGTGCCGGCACCGGGACCGCGCGCGCCGCCGGCCCGAGCCTGAATCAGCTGAACTCGGAGCTCGGCCAGCAGCAGAGCAGGCAGCACAGCCTGTCGGCGAGCATCGCGGCGCTTGATTCGACGATCTCCTCGCTGGGCGCACAGATCGCGCTGGTGCAGACGCGTGAGGCAACCGTCCGCGCGGCGCTGACGCGTGATCAGCTGCACCTCTCCTCCGCACAGGCAGCGCTCACCCGTGAACGGGGGCTCGTCACACTCCTGCGCAGACGCCTCGCACGTGCGCGGATGATCCTCGCCAGCCAGCTCGTCTCAAGCTATGAGAGCAGCCGCCCGAACCTCGTGTCGGTCGTACTTGATGCGCACGGATTCACGCAGCTGCTGGAGCAGATCAATTTCCTCAGTCGTGCGGAGCAGCAGCAGCAGGCGCTGATCTCGGTGACGCGCACGGCAAAGACACAGGCGGATACCGCCACGGTCAGGCTCAGCCGGCTGGAGCAAGCGGACCGCGTGATCACCGATGCAACCGCGACGCAGGCGCGCGCACTGGCGGGAATGAACGCGCTGCTCGACTCACGTCAGGCGGCACTGGCGAGCGCCCGCTCTGCACAGCAGTCTGCGCTGGCCGCGAGCAGAGAGCGCGGCGCACAGGTGCAGCAGGCGATCTCGCACGTCGAGGCCGAGCAGGCAGCGGCAGCGTCGAAGCTCGCCGACGTCGTGACCGGGACCGGGTCCGGGCCCGCCCTCGGCCCCTCTGGCGGCTGGGTGATCCCGTACGCGATCGTCCTGTGCGAATCCGGCGGGCAGAATCTGCCGCCGAACAGCGCCGGAGCGTCCGGCTATTACCAGATCATCCCGAGTACATGGAAGCTCTTCGGCGGCACCGGCCCTGCCGCATATCTGGCATCGAAGGCCGAACAGGATGCGGTTGCGACCAGGATCTGGAATGGTGGCGCCGGTGCGTCTAATTGGGTCTGCGCGGGAATCGTCGGAATCCACGGATAGCGGCCAACCTGACGGCGGCGCTCCGCAGCGCCTGCCGCTCCACCGGCGCCCCGCGATCACGGCCGCGCTCGTGGCCACGATCATGTTCGTCGCACTCGCCGTTCGTGTCGCCGAGGTACAGCGCACCTCGTACCGGCCGATCGGCGACGCCACCTCCTACCTCCAGCTCGGCAGCCAGATCACCGATGGCGGTGACTACTCCCGCAGGGACCGCGGTGCCGGCGGCACGAAGGGCCCGACCGCCTATTTCGCGCCGGGATTCCCGTACCTGATCGCGCTGGTCGACGAGATCGACGGCCACCACTCCGCCGGTGGGGCCACGGTCAAGACGCAGCGCATCGCCCAGGTGGTGATCGGCACCTTGATCGTCGGGATGATCGGCCTGATCGCACTCGAGTGCTTCGGTGCCGCCACCGGGCTGGTCGCGCTGGCAATCGCCGCCGTGTACCCGGTGCTGATCGAGCTGTCCGCCGTGCTCGTCGCCGAGAACCTGATGACGCTGTTCGAGCTGGCGGCGGTCTGGTGCGCGCTGCGGGCAGTGAGTGACTCGGGCCGGGTCCGCTGGGCGGTGGCCACTGGGGTGATGGTCGGCCTCGCGGCGTTGACGCACACGAACGGGATCCTGCTGGCGGTTCCGCTCGGTGTGGCACTCGTGAACATCCCGGGAGTCGGCGGGCACGCGCGTCGTGTCGCGGGACCGTCCGCGATGGTCGCGGCGATGCTTGTCACGCTGACGCCCTGGCTGCTGCGCGATGAGACCGTGATGCACCACTTCGTCCCGATCTCCGACGAGGCCGGGATCACCCTGATCGGCACCTACAACCACTTCTCGGCGGTCGCGCATCCGCCATACAAATGGCGCTATTACGCCAACATCCCGTCGGAGCGGCGACTGGTGCTCAGGGCCCATCGGCTGACCGAGCCGCAGCTGAGCTCGAAGCTCGTCAGCGAAACCCTCGCCTACATCGGCAAGCATCCATCCGCGCCGCTCGACGCCGCCGTCCACAACACGCTGCGGCTGCTCGAACTCGAGGGCTCGTTTGCCTGGCGTGCGTCGGCAGCGTCGATTGGCCTCAGCGGCGGCACGGCGAAGATCGGCGTGATCAGCTTCTGGTTGCTGTTGCTGCTGGCCGTGGCGGGAGCGTTCACCAGGCTGGCCCGACGGGCGCCGTGGTGGCTGTGGTCGGTGCCGGTGCTGATCTGGCTCAGCGTCGTGCTCGTCAACGCCGAGACGCCGCGCTTCAGAGAGCCGATCGACCCGTTCCTGATCCTGCTGGCGGCCTGCGCGCTGACGACGGGAGCCTCGGCGATCGCGGGGGCGACCAGGCGGGCGACCGCGCCGCCGCACTACGACGTCACCAGCCGGATCGTCGGGCCCTCCGCCGGCGAGGTCTAGCGGACGGACGCCTAACGGTCGCCGGGAAGCCGGCGCGGGTGCTGCGAGACCGGCTGCGCGGTGTCGAGCGCCGTGGTCACGATCCGGTTCTGCTCCATCGCGTGGGCGACGGGGTAGCCCTCGCCTGAGGCAGCCCGTTCGGGACGCCCGACATATCCGAAACGCAGATGCTCGGGGATCGTCTGTCGCAACCGCGCGGACATGTGGGCGCGGGCGCCCATGTTGCGCGGCTCCTCCTGGACCCACACGACCTCCTGCAGCTGTGGATAGCCGGCGATCATCTTCAGGATCTCGGCCTGCGGCCACGGATACAGCAGCTCAACCCGTCCGATTGACACCTGCGTCGAGCTGCGACGCTCCTCGTGGCCCGTCAGGTCGTAGTAGATCTTGCCGCTGCAGAGAATCAGACGGGTGACATCGTCAGGATCGACGCTGTCGTCAGCGATCGAAGGCCGGAAACGTCCCTCCGCCAGCTCGGCGACGGTGCTCGCCGCCTGAGGCATGCGCAGAAGGCTCTTCGGGGTCATCACAACCAGCGGCCGTTGCTTCGCGATCCGCGCCTGGCGGCGAAGCAGATGGAAGTACTGCGCAGGCGTTGTCAGGTTCGCGACACGGATGTTGCCCTCGGCGGCGAGCTGCAGGAACCGCTCCAGGCGCGCCGAGGAGTGCTCGGGGCCCGATCCCTCGTACCCGTGCGGCAGCAGCAGCGTCAGACGTGAGGTCTGGCCCCATTTGGCGAGCCCCGAGACGATGAACTGGTCGATCATCACCTGTGCGCCGTTGACGAAATCGCCAAACTGCGCCTCCCACAGGACCAGCGTCTCCGGGCCCTCCTGCGAGTAGCCGTATTCGAACCCGAGGCAGGCCATCTCCGACAGCGGGCTGTTGTGCAGCTCCATCGGCGCGAGCGATCCCGGAAGGTGCTGCATCGCGCAGTGCTCACGACCGGTCTTGGGATCGTGCAGGACGAGATGGCGCTGGCTGAACGTGCCACGCTCGGAGTCCTGACCGGTCAGGCGGATCGGGATGCCCTCGGTCAGCAGCGACGCGAATGCGAGCGCCTCGGCGTGAGCCCAGTTGATCCCGTGCCCAGTCGCCAGCGCCTCGCGCCGCTGATCCAGCTGCTTGACGAGCTTCGGGTGGACGGTGAAGCCGTCGGGCACGGCCAGCAGCTCCTCGTTGAGGACCAGCAGGCGCTCCGCCGAGACCGCCGTGTTGACCTCGGGCGAGGGCGTGCGATCGAGCTGATATTCGCCGGTGGCGTGTTCGACCTCCTTGGCGTGGGCGATCCGCTCCTTCAGCGCCTGGTGCTCATCGGTCAGCACCGCCCAGACCCGGTCGGTCATCTCGGTCGTGTCCTGCTCGGTGACCACCCCCTCGTCGATCAGGCGCCTGGCGAACAGCTCGCGCACCGACGGGTGCTTGCGGATCGCCTGATACATCTCGGGCTGCGTGTAGGCCGGCTCATCGGCCTCGTTGTGCCCGAACCGCCGATAGCCGATCAGGTCGATCACGACGTCGTGGCCGAACTCCTGACGGAACGCGAACGCCAGGCGCACGGCCGTGATGCAAGCCGCAACGTCATCGGCATTGACGTGGATGATCGGGACGTCGAACCCCTTCGCCAGATCGGAGGCCCAGGTCGTCGAGCGCGAATCCTCCGGATCGGTCGTGAAGCCGACCTGGTTGTTCTGGATCAGGTGCAGCGTGCCGCCGACCGTGTAGCCGTCGAGCGCCTGCAGGTTGAGCGTCTCCGCCACCACGCCCTGACCGGGGAAGGCGGCATCGCCATGCAGGACGATCGGGATCGCCGCGTTCGTGTCCTGATGGGCGTGCGGCCCCTGCCTGGTCGTCTGCGCCGCGCGCGTCGCGCCGGAGGCGACCGGCGCGATGAACTCCAGGTGGCTCGGGTTCGACTCGAGCCGCACGATCACGGTCTCGCCACTCGCCAGCTGGTAGCTGCCATCCGCACCGTGGTGGTACTTGACGTCTCCGGTCCCGCCCTGCGGGATCGTCGTGATCGGCTCAAGCGTCGAGGATCCCTCGAACTCGGCGAAGATCGTGCCGTAGGGACGCCCGAGGTTGTGGGCGAGCACATTCAGACGGCCTCGGTGGGCCATCCCGATCACGACCTCGCGCGCGCCCTCACCGCTCGACAGACGGATCATCTCGTCGATCATCGGCACCGTCATGTCGAGCCCTTCGACCGAGAACTGCTTCTGCCCGAGATACGCCTTATGCATGAATCGCTCGAGCGCGTCGACCTCCGTCAGTCGCTTCAGCAGCGCCTTCTGCTCATCCGGGGTCAGCGGCGTCCGGTACCTGCCACTCTCGATCGTCTCACGCAGCCAGAGCCGTTGGCGGTGGGCTGAGATGTGCTCGATCTCGTAGGCGATCGGGCCGCAGTAGGTCTCACGAAGATGCGGCAGGGCGTCGGCCAGCGTGTCGCCGGGAACCCACATCCGCAGGATCGACGCGGGGATCTTCGCCATCAGCTCAGGGGTCAGACCGAGCGGCTCGGGGTCAAGCGCGGGATCGCCCTCCGAGACACGCCCCAGCGGGTCGAGCTTGGCGGCGAGGTGACCGTGCGTCCGGTGCGCCTTCAGCAGCGAGACGGCAGCCTGAACGGCCTGCAGCAACTCCTCGACATCGGCCGGTGCGCTGGGTGTGCTCGGCCGCTCAGGCGCGAGCGCGAGCGCGGGCGCGGGCGGCGCGGCGGCGGGCGCAACCGTTTCGGGCAGCGGTGGGAGCGCAGCTCCGAGCGATGAGAAGACCGCCTCGTAGAAGCCATCCTGGCCCTGCAGATACTCATCAATCCGGGCCAGGAACCTCCCCGACTCGGCTCCCTGGATGATCCTGTGATCGTAGGTAGAGGTCATCGTCATGACCTTCTCGGCCCCGATCGCGGGGCCAATCGCATCGAGCCCGGGCGGATACGCGATCGAGCCGGTCGCGATGATCGTGCCCTGGCCGACCATCAGCCTCGGCACGGATGCCGACGTCCCGAGCCCGCCGGGGTTCGTCAGCGTCAGGTTGCCGCCGGTCAGCTCGTCGGGTGTCAAGGCGTTCGTCCGCGACTTCTCGACGAGCGCGTTGTAGGCATCGAGGAACTCCCTGAAGCTGAGCCGCCCGGCGTCGCGGATGACCGGCACCATCAGCGTGCGCGAGCCGTCCTTCTTCTCGACGTCGACCGCGAGCCCGAGGTTCGCAGCGCCGTCCTGCACCCGGTGCGGAACGCCGTCGAGATCAAGGAAATGGTTGGCCATCACCGGCATGTCGTCGGTTGCGGCGCGAGCGATCGCATACGCGATCAGATGCGTGAACGAGACCCGTTGGCCGGCCTCCTTGAGCTGTTTGCGGCGGGCATCCAGGGTTGTGACGGTGATCGTGCGGAATGACGTCGCGGTCGGGATCGAGCGGCTCTCCTCCATGTAGCGCGCGAGCGCGGCGCCACCGCCCTTGATCCGCTGTGCGCCCGCGGGTGGCTGGGCGTCACCCGCCACACCCACCGCCGCGGTGCCGTTGCCCGCTGCCGCCAGAACGTCCGATTTCGTGATCCGGCCGCCGCGAGCACTGCCGTGCACGTCGCTCAGCGAGACCCCCTCGGCTGCTGCGACCCGCTGCGCCACCGGGGACGCGCCGGCACCCGCGCCGGCGGCTGCGGTGCCGGCGGCTTCGCCCTGCACGACCGCCGCGCTCGACCCGACCCCCGAGGTGGCCGGCGGCGTCGGCTCGTCAGCAGCACCGGTCCGCATCCGCGCAATCACCTGGCCGACCGTCACGGTCGCCCCCTCCTCGAACAGGATCTCGGTGATCGTGCCCGCAGCCGGCGCGGGCAGCTCCATGTCGACCTTGTCGGTCGAGATCTCAACCACCGTGTCGCCGTTTTTGACCGCGTCACCGACCTTCACGGACCACTCGAGGATCGTGCCCTCGGTGACCGACTCGCCCCCGGTCGGAGTGACAATGTCGAGCGTCTCACCGGCGCCCTGCGCCACCGCCGGCGAACCGCCGTCATCCACTGCCGCGATGGCGCCCCGCGGGGTCGCCTCGGCACCGTCGCTGACGGCCGCGGCGCCTCCGTTGGCCGGTGCGTCCTGGTCGACGACGGGCGTGGGCGCACCGGCACCGTTTGTGGCGATCTCGGCGAGCAGCGCGCCGACCGCGACCGTCTCACCCTCGGCCGCATGGATCTTGACGACCGTTCCCGAGACCGGTGCCGGGACCTCGGCATCGACCTTGTCGGTCGAGATCTCGACCAGCGTCTCGTCGACGTTGACCGTCTCGCCAACCTGCCTGTGCCATTCGAGAATCGTGCCCTCCGCGACGGAATCTCCCATCGCGGGCATCACAACCTGGAATGTGGCCGTATCAACAGCCACGCGCGAGCCAACCCAAAGCGGTCATCAGAGTCTCTGCTTTCTCAACGGCACCGTCCTACATGAACTTTAACGCCATCGCAGCCCGACGCCGACGCCGGTCCTCGACAATGAACCCGACCGAGCCGAAGAACGGGCCGAGGCCACCGAGCACCGCGACCGTCACCGCCAGCCAGAACGGGATCACCCGTGCCCGCGCCGCCCACAGGCAGACGAGCGACATGGCGATCCAGAGCAGACCGTGACTCAGGCCGAAGATGAACGTCGACGGCTGCGGGTTGCCGAGTGCGAAGGCGCACACCAGCAGCGTCGCGTACACGCACGAATGGAAGAACGAGATGCACTCGAGCACCCTGAAGGTGATGAACGACGGGAACTTCATCACGCCCCCAGAAAGGCGCCCATCCGCCGCAGCGGCGCATCCGCCTCGGCCGGCCAGCGCTCGACGTCGGCCGGCCACCACGCGAACTCGTCATGCTCGTGATCCGGGGTCACGCTGGCGCCCTCAGCAAGCCACGCCTGGCCGACCAGCAGCACCATCTCGCTCGGAAGGCGCAGCAGTGCCTCGACGGTGATGCGCTCGGGCACGACCGACCACTCCTCGTGCAGCTCACGCCCCAGCGTGTCCGCCGGATTCTCGTCGACCTCCACGGAGCCGCCGGCGCCGAGCGCCCAGCGCTCGGCCCACGACGCCAGCCATGCCGCGCGCCTACCCGCCAGCCAGCTACCGTCCGCCGCGCGAACCACGCAGAGCGCCGAGATGCTGTCGGCCGCCCCGTCACCGAGGAGCCGCAGCGACCAACGCGCGGGCTGCAGCTCGAGCGTGAGGCGCCGATCGCTCTGCTCGAACGCCACCAGCCGCGCGGCCAGTCCATCGTGGGCCGGCGAGCCCCGCTCCCGCAGCTGATCGAGCAGACGATCGGCAGCCTGCGTCGCGCCTGGCTCGGGTTCGAACACGTCGGGGCGCCAGTTGACGACGACATCGGAGCGGTCCCATGGACCCCGCGCGAGCAGCACTCCTGGGTAGGGCACAGGGATAAAGCTACCGGTGTAGCGTGCGCAGCCGTGAGCCGGCGGCGTAAGCACTGGGGATGGGGCTTCGAGGATCAGCAACCGCCCGACGCCGAGTTGCAGGCAGGTGCGGACTTTCTCCGCGCCCATCTCGGGTTCGGATCCGAGCTCGAGCGGGCGGCGGCGCTGCCGAAGCTGCCGGCACCGAGACTCCATCCGCCGCCCGCGTTGCGCGGGATCTGCGACGACGGCGACCATGACCGGGCACTGCACAGCTACGGCTCGTCCTACCGCGATGTCGTCCGCGGCTTCCGCGGGGAGTTCCCCAACCCCCCTGATCTGGTCGCGCACCCGCAGGACGAGCAGCAGGCGCAGACCGTGCTCGAATGGGCGCTCGCCGCCGGCGCCGCCGTGATCCCGTTCGGAGGCGGCACCAGCGTCGTCGGCGGGGTCGAGCCGACGGTCGGCGACGGCTACGAGGGCGTCGTGACGATCGATTGCAAGGCGCTTGACCGCGTGCTCGAGATCGACGAGGTGTCGCTCGCCGCGCGGATCCAGGCCGGCGCCACCGGGCCGGGGCTTGAGCAACAGTTGCAGCGCGCGGGGCTGACCCTTCGCCACTTCCCGCAGTCGTTCGAGTTCCAGACACTCGGAGGCGCGATCGCGACCCGCGCGGGCGGCCACTTTGCGACGGCACGTACGCACATCGACGACTTCGTCGAGTCGGTCAGGGCGCTGACGCCGGCCGGCATCTGGGAGTCACGGCGGTTGCCCGGCTCGGGCGCCGGTATCTCGCCTGACCGGATGCTGCTCGGCTCCGAGGGCACGATCGGCGTGATCACCGAGGCATGGGTCCGAGTGCTGCCGCGGCCACGGTGGAGGGCGACCGCAGGCGTGCGCTTCAACGACTTCGAAGCCGGGGCGCAGGCCGCGCGCGCGATCGTGCAATCAGGCCTGTCACCGGCGAACTGCCGCGTGATCGAACCGCTCGAAGCGCGGATCACGGCAGCCGGTGACGGCTCGTACGCACTGTTGGTGCTGGGATTCGAGTCGGCTGACTACGACGTCGAGCCGCTGCTTGCGCAGGCGCTCGCAGCCTGCGCCGAACACGGCGGCGTCTGGGAGCGTCGTGCGGCCGGCGGCGACCGGCGCCCCGGCGCCGGCGGCGGCGACCGCCAGGCCGCCGCCGGCGAGCAGACCGGCTCGGTCGAGAGCTGGCGCGAGGCGTTTGTGCGGGCTCCCTACCTGCGTGACACGCTGGTCGCGATCGGTGTGCTGTCAGAGACGTTCGAGACGGCGATCACCTGGGAGCGCCTGCCGGCGTTCATCGATCAGGTGCGTGCGACGGCGACCGAGGCGGTGATCGCGGTCTGCGGGGCCGGCACCGTCAGCTGCCGCCTCACGCACGTCTACCGCGACGGGGCGGCTCCGTACTTCACCGTCCTTGCGCCGGCGCGCCGGGGCGGCGAGCTCGAGCAGTGGGCGGCGATCAAGCAGGCGGCCTCAGATTCGATCCTGGCCGCCGGCGGGACGATCACCCACCACCATGCGGTCGGCCGAGACCACCGTCCGTGGTATGACCGCCAGCGGCCCGCGCCGTTCGCCGCCGCACTGGCGGCCGCCAAGGGTGCGCTCGACCCTGGGTGGGCGCTCAATCCCGGCGTGCTGATCGACCGGCCCCAGGCCCGTTCGGAAGTTTCAGGCAACCGTCCGCAGTGAGCAGATACCCGCGTAGCTCAGCCTCGGCGCAGCGCGTCGAGCAGACCGGCTGCCGCGGGCGCAACCGATGCGGGCATGTTCCCGAGCACCTCGCGCCAGGCGGGGCGCACGGCGATCACCGCGCGGATCTCGGCGAGCGCTGTGTCGGGCTCGCCCGCGCGGGCGGCGGCCAGCGCTCCCCAGAAGCGGAGCTCGTCGTTGTCGGGTGCGAGCTCGGCGGCTGCGCGGAACATCGCCATCGCCCCGGCGTGGTCTCCGGCGGCTGTCAGGGCTTCGGCGCTCTGAGCCCGTTCATACGCGTCGTGGACGCCGAGCAGCCGCCGGAGCTCCAGCAGTGGCGCCGGGTTGTCCTCGACCCTCAGTGAGACGACCTGTTGCCAGGGTTCGCCGCCGGCCGGCACCACCAGCAGCGCGGATGATTGAGCGCCGCGCGCATCGCCGCCCTGCGCCTCACCGGCGTCGAGCGCCGCCAGCAGCCGCCACGCGAGCGATCCCCTCGCACCGGCGTAGGCGTCGAGCATCGCCGGCCAGACCGACTCCGAAACCATGATGTTCGCCTGACAGGAGACCTGCTCGCCGGCGATGTGACCGGCGTGGGCGATGCAGTCGGCGCCTGTGTGGGCCGCAGTGGTGCCGGCTGCGTCGATCACAGCCACCTGCCGCAACTCGACGCCGGGGTCGGCGCTCGTCAGCTGGGCGAGCGCGGCGTGCGCGTCGGCGCCGCCGCGCATCAGCTCCAGGGCGCGCGGCCCGTAGGAGATCTCGGCGATCGCCTGGGTCGCGACCGCACCGACCCCTGGGGCCGCCCAGGTGACAACGGATCCGACCGAGAACCAGTGCGACTGCACCGCGACGCCAAGCTGCCCGGTTTCGGCGTCGCGGGCGACGATCGAGTAGGTCATCCAGAACGGAGCCTACGACCACCGCGCCGCGGTTGCCAGAGGTCCTGGCGCGGAATGTCCAGTCGGGCGACCCGCGCTGCGCCGCAGACGGCGGCGCAGCGCGGGGCCCAGTTGATCAGAAGCCGCCGCGCCCTGAGCCGGCAGCGAGCTGGAACGGCAGCGCCTCGTTGGCGGTGCCGAGGCCGCTGGCCAGGTCGTAGCCCGGTCCGGCGTTGTAGCCGGTGATGCCCGCGAACGAGTTGTTACCACTCGTGACGTCGGTCACACCGGAGCCCCAACCGTCACCGAGCCGGTACAGCGTCGGGTTGATCAGACCGATCGGATGACCGGCGATCTGATCGGCGATCGCCACCTCGCCGGCGAACAGCGGTGAGGCTTCGCTGGTGCCGCCGAAGACGTACCAGTCGGGGGCTATGCCGGCGTCGGCCGAGGTGAACCCGAGGTAGAGGTTGACGCCACCGTTGACCGCGGCGCTCATGCTGATGTCCGGCACTCCCCGAGCACCGCCGACGACCCGCCGCACTCCGTCCTGGTAGAACGGCCGTGAGAACGCCACCGAGAGGCCACCGGTGCCGGCGCCGAAACCGTCGTTCCAGACGACGTCGGGCGCGAGGCGGTTGCCGTTGGCGTCAAGGTCCAGCTGTGTCCCGCCGAGGCCGGTGACGAGTGGGTCACTCGACGGCCAGTTGACCGCCGGGAACGGATAGAAGTCGGTGCCGTCCGGCTCGTAGCCGGCCGCGCCGGTATCGCCGGAGGAGCCGAGCACGGTGACGTTGTGCGCCGCCGCGTTGATGTAGGCAGAGCGGAGCTGGTAGATCAGCCGTGGATCGTAGTTCCCGTTGGCGTCCTGGAAGGTCTGCTCGGTGGCCGCGAAGCTCTGGCTGATGACGTCGCCGAGGTGATGGTCGATCACATAGTTCTCGGCCTCGATCATCTGCGGGAATCCGACAACGCCCTCGGTCTCCGCGACCGGGGTCGTGACCAGCAGGATGTTCGCATCCGGGGCCATCATGTGCGACATGTCGACGTCGAGTGTCGTCTCCTCGGCCCAGCCGACCTGAGTGGTGTTGGTCGGGTCATAAGGAGGCGGCGTGCCGGCCGGTGAGATGATCCGCAGCGAGGGCGGAGCCGGCAGGTTGTTGGCCTGATCGAACGTCTGCAGGTCGCTGTAGATCGTGGGCGAGCCGAACGAGTCGACGATCACGATCGTCGTGCCGCGGCCATCCAGGCCGCGCCGGTTGAGCGCGTCGACGCCATATGCATGGCGCAGCTGCGTCGCGTTGTAGCAATTGATCCCGAACGCCGCCTGGCATTGAGCCGTCGTCGGCTGCTGGCCGAACTTGTGCGGAATCATCTGGAACATCGGCTTCGCCGATGCGAGACCACTTCCGAATGTCAGAACTGCAGCGCCGAGCGCCGCAGCGCCGACGATGCCTCCCCTAAGAGCACGCATGCTCACGTCCACCTCCCATAAATTAGTAATCTGGCCGCGGGGACATTCAAGCACCTCCCGTGACCTGTGGTCAAGCACGAACCGATCGACTCGACCGCTCCAAACTGGAGCATCGCGGTGCTCGGCCCCGGTGGCGTGGGAGGGTTCGTCGCAGCCGCTCTCGCACACGCGGGCGAGGAGGTCACCGTGGTCGCTCGGGACGCCACTGCGGAGTCGATCGAACGCGACGGGATCGCGCTGCAGAGCGCCGTGCTCGGAGACTTCACCGAGCACCCGCGCGCCGCGACGCGGCTGGCCGAACAGGCGGATGTGCTGTTCGTCGCGACCAAGGCCGACGGGCTCAACGATGCCCTCGATCGCGTGCAGACGACGCCGGCGCTGGTCGTGCCGCTGCTCAACGGCCTTGACCACCTGCCGTTGCTGACGGCTCGATTTGGCGCCGAGCGTGTCGTCGCCGCGTCGATCAGGATCGAGTCGGAGCGGATCGAGCATCGGCGGATCGTCCAGACCAGCCCGCAGGTGCGGATCGAGCTCGCGGCGGATGACCCGACGCCGGCCGCGCGGCTGCCGGCGCTTGCGGAGCTGCTTGGGCGGGCCGGGATCCCGACGGTGATCCTCGGCTCCGAGAGACAGGTGCTCTGGTCCAAGCTCGTGCGTCTGAATGCGCTCTCCGCAACAACCAGCGCGTTCGACGAGGCGATCGGGGCGATCCGCGCCGATCCGGCGCAGCGCGCGGCGCTGATCGGTTGCATCGAAGAGGGCGCCGCAGTGGCAAATGCCGACGGCGCAGAGATCGACCCGGGCGCGACGCTGGCGGAGCTTGACGGCGCGCACGCATCGCTGCGCTCCTCGATGCAGAAGGACATCGCGGCCGGGCGCGCACCCGAGCTCGACGCGGTTCAGGGCGCCGTCCTGCGTGCCGCCGCGCGGCTCGGGGTCCCCTGCCCGACGGTCCGGCGGCTGACCGACCGAATCGCGCGGCGAGCGGGAATCCCGCCACCGGCATGACCCGCGCCCGGTACCGGCGCTAGAACGGAGGACGGACCGGAGGCGGGGATCCGTACATCGGCAGCGCCTCGATGATCTCCTGATCGGCGACGGCGTCGACCATGACCTCCTCCTCTTCCTCGACGCCGGCGTCGTGGTCGCCGTCACAGAGCACACGGAACGCGCCGCTGACGCCACCATCGGCCTGGAGCACGATCCCGGGGAGGATGTTCTCGCCCTCCTCCAGGCCGAGGCGCTCGATGTCGAAGTAGGCCATCCCGATCCCCCACGTGTGGTGGCCGGGGTTCTCACGGTCGTGCGCCGCAACGCCCTGGGCGAGGCGCTCGAGCAGGTAGGCGATCTTGCTCTTCTCCGCCATCTTCGAACGTAGCCTAGCGGCTCCCCGACCGGCGCTAGGCCGGGTGCTCGGGCGGTACTCCGAACCGGACCACGCGATCCCGGCCCAACCGCTTGGCCTCGTAAAGCGAATCGTCCGCGCACTGGTAGAGCCGGGAGCGGTCCCGCAGTTCGTCGAGCTCAGCGACGCCGATCGAGACCGTCAGCCGCCCGACAGGTACGAACGGTTCGCTGCTGACCGCCGCTCGGGCACGCTCAGCGGCTGCCACCGCCCCCTCGGCGTCGGAGTCCGGCAGGATCCAGGCGAACTCCTCGCCGCCAACCCGCGCCAGCATCTCGCCCTGCCTGATGACGGCTGCCAGCCGCTGCGCGACCGCCGCCAGCACGCGGTCCCCGACGATGTGGCCGTGGCCGTCGTTGATCGACTTGAAGCCGTCGATGTCGACGAGCGCGATGCTGAGCGGCCGGGAATGTCTGATTGCATTCGCGAGCTCCTCGTCAAGCCGCTGATGGAAGGTGCGATGGTTCGGCTGACCGGTGAGCGGATCGTGTGTCGCCAACCGCTCCAGCTCGGCCTCGTAGCGGCGCCGCTCGCTGATATCGCGCACGGTGCTGACCCATCCGAGGACGCTCCCGTCGGGATTGTGCGCCGGCCGTGCGGTGACCTCGGCGACGAACCTCGTGCGGTCCCTGTGCACCAGCTGCACCTCAAACGTCGCGCCGCCCTGCGCGAGCACCGCCTCCAGCAGGGCGCTGTTCTCGCTGACCGCCTCCGGCGGCCAGAACGCCCAGGGCGGGCCGGTCCCGACCAGCTCCTCACGAGCAAAGCCGGTGAGCTCCAGCAGCGCGTCGTTGACGACCGAGATCCGCCCCCCGACGGTCAGCATGTATCCCTCGCCCATCGCCGCGATGATCGCCGCGGAGTGGTCACGCTCGCGCAGGAGGGCGAGCTCCGCGTCCCTGCGCTCGGAGATGTCCTCGAACTGAGAGACGAAATGGATCGGAGCACCATCGTCGTCGTAGATCATCGAAACCGAGAGGTTGATCCAGATCGAATGTCCGTCGCGGTGGACGTAGCGCTTCTCCTGCCGGAAGCTCCGGGCTTCGCCCGCCAGCAGGCGGTTGCCCCAGTCGATCGATGTCTGGACATCGTCGGGATGGGTGATGTCGGTAAACCCGCGCTGGCAAAGCTCGGCCTCCGAGTAGCCGAGCAGCTCGCAGAACGAACGGTTGACGCGGATGAAGCGCCCATCGAGATCGCCGAGCGCCATCCCGATCGGAGCGTTATCGAAGACGCTGGCGAGCAGCTCCCCCTGCGAGATCACGCCACACCCGCCTAGCCAATGGGTGTCGGGCGCGGTCCCACCGGACCCCTATCCGTCCGTGCGTTCGATGATCTCAACGCGGTAGCCGTCCGGGTCACGCACGAAACACAGGCGCGAGCCGCCCTCACGAACCGTGTACGGAGCGCGCTCGGGGAGGATGCCCTGCTCGGCGAGCGCATCGAGCGCGGCATCGAGCGCGGCGGTGGTGATCGCAATGTGCCCGTAGCCGGTTCCGATCTCATAGGGCTCGGTCCGCCCGAAGTTGAACGTCAGTTCCAGCCTGGGCTCGGGACCGTCGTCCGGCAGTCCCATGAAGACGTTGATCGCCTCATCACGGATCGGATGGCGCCCCATCTCCGTGAATCCGAGCGCCTCATAGAACGCCACAGATCGCTCGACGTCAGTCACTCGATAACAGGTGTGAATGAGACTCATCAGCTCAGAGGATACGCTCTAGGGAATGATCGTCGAGCGCTCGATGAGTCAGCCATGGCTGTCGAACACGTACCTGGTCGCCGACCACGCCGGCGGCCACGCGGTGCTGATCGACGCCGGCGGGCCGGTGACGCCGCTGCTCGAGGCAATCGACACGATGGAGCTTGAGTTGGCGGCGGTGCTGCTGACCCACCATCACCACGATCACATCGCCGAGCTTGACACCGTGACCTCGCGCCACCCGGGGGTGCCGGTGTTGATCCACCCGCTTGAGCGCGAACTGGTCAGCGGCGCGACCGGCGAGCTCGTTCCCGGACAGAAGCTCTCGTTCGGCGAGCTGGAGATCGAGCCGCTCCACACGCCCGGTCACACCGCCGGAATGGTCTCGCTGCTGATCGGCGGCAGCGACGTCTTCACCGGCGACACCCTGTTCAAGGGCTCGGTCGGCGGCGTCCGCGCGCCGGGGCACACGACCTACGCTGACCTGCGCTCCTCGATCATGGACACGCTGCTGACGCTTCCGCCGCAGACCAAGATCCATCCGGGCCATACCGATCCGAGCACCGTCGCCGAAGAACTTGAGCACAACGCGTTCGTTCGCATCTGGCGAGGTATCGATCAGGAGGGGAGCGAGCCGTGCACGGCCTTCGGCGAGCCGGCCACGCTGATACTCCTCGGCGCCGATTACGACGGCGGTCACAAGGCATGGGTCAGGTGGGAGGACGGGTCCGACGACATCGTCCCTGGCTCGCAGGTCCGGACCACGTCCAGACCGGACGCCTGACCGGCTAGATGGCGAACGACAAGATCCCCACATCCAGGGTGGGGCGAACCGCCAAGATCGGTGGTCTTGCGGCTGGACAGGCGATCCGCCAGGCGAGCACGATGGCGGCCAACGTGACCCGGACGAAGGAGGGTCGCGACGCGGCACTCGAGCGCCGCAACATCGAGGCCGCGGAGCAGATCGTCGCAGCGCTCGGGACGATGAAGGGCGTTGCGATGAAGGTCGGACAGGTGATGTCGTTCCTCGACGTCGGCCTCGTCCCGGAGGAGTACCGCGAGGAGTTCCAGGGCAAGCTCGCTGCGCTGCGCGACGCCGCACCGACGGTCACCTTCAAGGAGATGCGCAAGGTGATCGAGCAGGAACTCGATCAGAAACTGGATGACGTCTTCGCCGAGTTCGACCAGGAGCCGATTGCCGCGGCGTCGATCGGGCAGGTGTACAGGGCAACACTCCAGGACGGCAGAGCGGTTGCCGTCAAGGTGCAGTATCCGGGCGTCGCGACTGCTGTGCGCGCAGATATGCAGAACCTCGGGATGATCCTGCGCCTCGCCAAGCGGATCGCCCCAGGATTGGACCCGAAGGCGGTCGGGCAGGAGATCCGCAGCCGGATCGAGGATGAGCTCGACTACGAGCTCGAGGCCCAGAATCAGCGGTCGCTGGCGCGGATCTTCACGGGACACCCATTCATCGTGATCCCGAATGTGGTCACGTCACTGTCGCGTGAGCGGGTGCTCGTCAGTGAGCTCGTCGTAGGTGTCGGCTTCGAGGAGCTGAAGGGTTTGCCGCAGGCCGAGCGAGACCGCCTCGGCGAGATCCTGTTCCGGTTCTACTTCGGATGCCTGTATCGGCTTCACCAGTTCTCCGGCGATCCGCATCCAGGCAACTCGATGATGCTGGCGGACGGACGTGTCGCGTTCTTCGACTTCGGGCTGTTCAAGCGAATGCCGGATGGTGCCGTCGAGCTGGAGATCGCGGTCGCCCGCGCGGTGATCGAAGGTGACGCCGAGACGATCATGCGGCTCGGCACACAGGTCGGCTTCTTTCCGCAGCCTGAGCGGTTCAACCCAGAACGGGTGCTCGAGCACTTCAGGGCGGCGACGGCCTGGTACACGGTCGACCAGGAGGTCGAGCTGACTCCCGAGCAGGCGACACAGGTGCTGATCGACATGAGCGACCCGCGCTCGGAGTACTTTGGGCAGATGCGCCACGAGTCCGCGCCGCCGGACCACATCTTCGGCCGGCGGATGGAGGTGCTGACACTCGCCGTGATCGCGCAACTGCAGGCGCATGGAAACTTTCACCGGATCGCCCGTGAGTGGTTCTACAACGATCCGCCGGCAACCGAGCTCGGCCGCCAGGAGGCGGAGTTCTTCTCACACGCGAAGTCCTAGCGCGGGGCGTTTAGAGTTCCAGCCGTGGGCCCTCGCCTGCTGACCATCCTCGGACTGCTCAGCGCGCTGCTCCTGCTCGGCGGCTCGGCGCTCGCGTCGTCGCCGGCTCCCGCCTACTGCACGATCCACGCGGCCGGCAACGACGTCGAGTGGTCATTTCACGTCGGCGCACCGATCACGGCGGCGAACGGAAGCTACGCTCACGGGCACGGGACGATCTCAGGATCAAGCACGACGGGCGTGATCTGTCAGGTCGACCGGGTTGCCGGCTTTCCGGACCGCCAGATCGTGCTCAAGCCCGTGAACCCGGTGATCAGCCTTCAGCATGCGGTCCGATTCGACGGCGCCCTCAGCAATCAGCTGCGGCTGCACGTGCGAGTGACGAGCAGCACCGACCCGAAGTGCCGCGTCGGGACGAAGGGCGAGCTGACCCTGATCGCGACCTACGACGGTGTCCGCGACGACAGCGTCCGGCTCACGTTTCCCGCCGCCTGCCGCAGACACGACCACGACTACAGCGGTCCGGCGGTCGTCGTCCTCGTGGAGACCTGAGAGGAGCGAGACGAGCGATCGATGTCGGCTTGCGGGGTGCCAGGCTGCCACCGAATTTTTGATTCACGACACTAGACCCGCTGGATCTGAAGCAGGCTGGTGGTGCCCGGCCGCCCGCTCGGGAGCCCGGCCGTGATCGCGATCCGAGCCCCGGGCTTGACCCAGCCGAGCTCGACGACGCGACGGGCTGCATCGGAGATCAGCGACTCGGTCACCTCGTGGCGGCGCATCGAGGCGGCGCGAACCCCCCACATCAGGCCGCAGCGTCGCACCGTCTCCTTCCCCGGTGAGAGCGCGAAGATCGGCACCTGCGGCCGGTGCGCCGAGATCAGGCGCGCAGAGCGGCCGGACAGCGTCGGGACGACGAGCGCCGCCAGATGCAGGTCCCTTGCGGCGGCGCAGGCACCGTAGGCGACGGTGTAGGCGGGATCCCGCGCGTCGCGGCGCACACGGTCCTCGTTCCAATCGCCGTACGGAAGCATCCGCTCGGTTCGCTCCGCGATCGCCGCCATCATCGCGATCGCCTCGACCGGGTAGGCGCCGACCGCGGTCTCCTGCGAGAGCATCACGGCGTCGGTCCCATCGAGGATCGCGTTCGCCACATCGGTCGCCTCCGCGCGCGTCGGCCTCGGCGAGGCGACCATCGAGTCCAGCATCTGCGTCGCGGTGATCGACGGGCGCGCGAGCTGGCCTGCGATCTTCAGCATCCGCTTCTGGACCATCGGGACATCCTCGATCGGCAGCTCGATCCCGAGATCGCCGCGAGCCACCATCACGCAGTCCGCAGCCCGAATGATCTCCTCGGCGGCGTCGACCGCCTGCGGCTTCTCGATCTTCGCGATCAGCGGCAGGCGCGTATGGCGGCGCACCGTCGAGATGTCGTCGGCGGTGCGGACGAACGACAGCGCGACCAGGTCGACTCCGATCGACTCGCCGAAGCGAAGCATCTCAAGATCCTCCTCGGGGACCGCCTCCAGACCGCGCGTAGCGCCGGGAATGTTGAGCCCCTGCCGCGAGGCGACAGAGCCGCCCACCTCGACCGCGGTGTCGACCTCGTCGTCGCCGACGCGAACTCCGGTCACGCGCAGGCGAATCGCACCGTCGGCCAGGTAGACGATGTCATCGCGCTCGAGCGCTCCGGCGAGGCCGGCCCAGCTGACCGACATGCGGCGCTCGTTGCCCTCCTGCGTGGCGCCGCACATCAGCACCAGCTGATCGCCGGGCTTCAACTCGGCGATCCCTCCCTCCAGCGCCCCGATCCTCAGCTTCGGGCCCGGAAGGTCCTGCAGGATCGCGACCTGCCGCCCCGCCGCGGACGCCGCGGTTCGCACGCGCTCGACGTTCTCCGCGTGCAGCTCGCGATTACCGTGCGAGAAGTTCAGCCGCGCGACGTCGAGGCCCGCCTCGATCATCCGCGCCAGCACCTCGGGCTCACGAGAGGCCGGACCGATGGTGGCGACGATCTTGGTGCGGCGCATCAGAACGCGGGAAGTTACTCGACCAGCGCGCCGTCGCGGATCAACAGCTCGCCATCCACCGACAGGCGTCCCCCCCGCCGGAGGTCGCAGATCAGATCCCAGTGGAGCGCCGAGACGTTCGTGCCGCCGGTCTCCGGGTAGGAACGGCCCAGCGCGAGGTGCACGGTGCCGGCGATCTTCTCATCCAGCAGCGTCGATCCGGTTGCGCGGTCGATGCCGGTGTTCGTGCCGATCCCGAGTTCGCCGAGCAAGCCGGCGCCTGCATCGGATGCGAGCGCGGCGGCGAGGCGATCGCCACCACGCTCGGCGCTCGCGGAGACGACCCGGCCACTCTCGAACGTCAGCTGGATGCCGGCAACCTCGCCGCCACGGTGGTTCGATCGCACGTCAAAACGGATCGTGCCGGTGGCCGACTGCTCATGCGGGCCGGTGAAGACCTCGCCGCTCGGCATGTTGCGCCGCCCGTCGGAGTTGATCCAGGTTCGACCGTCGACCCGCAGGCGCAGGTCCGTCCGATCCGCCTCGATCCGGATCTCCCCGGCCGCTTCCAGGCGCTTCACCAATGCCGCCTGACGGGCACTCAGCGCCCGCCACTGCGCGACCGGATCGGCGTCGTCCAGGAACAGCGCGCGGCGCACGAACGCCTCGTAGTCGCGGCTGCTCATCTCAGCCCGCTGGGCGAGCGCCGGAGTTGGCCACAGCGTGCTGCACCAGCGGCCCGCGAGCCGCGCTTCGCTGACCGGGGTTCGAGCCCGCGCCGCGCGTGCGATCAGAGCCGGATCGATCCCGGACAGGCCATGGGTGTTGCCCGGCGCATCGATCCGCACGACCGCGTCGACCATCTGCATCTCGGTCAGCTCCAGCGGCGCGAAGCCGTCCAGCTGGTTCGCCAGGGCATGACGGTGGAACTCCTCGGTCAACTCAGGCGGGGTGAGTCTCAGCAGTGGCCAGGCGCCGCGCTCCAGCACCGCCCGGTGGATCGCGATTGCCGGTGCCTGGGCGAGTGTCGTGGTCGCAACCAGCACCTGCTGACCCTCCCGGACCTCCAGACACCAGTCGCAGATCAACGCCGCGAACGCGTCGGCATCGAGGCGCGGCTCGGGGTGAAGCACCGCGCTCACGGGGTCTCCAGCTCCGGGAAGTGCTCCGCGGCGTGCTCGCGCAGGGCGTCACGAACGAATGCCCGCTCTGGCGCCGAGGCCATCCGGTAGCGTCCGAGCAGCTCCCGCTGGCGATCGATCGTGACGCCGGAGATCGTCCACCGCACTGCGAGCCGCTCGAACAGCAACTCGGTCGCGCGCTGCCAGGCGTCCTCGCGGTCGAGGCCCCCGTGGAGGACCTGTGCGTACTCGGACCGGGCGGCGGGCGTCAGCGACCCTCGCAGAATCAGCGCGTTCCCCTCGAGATCGATGTACTCGGCGGTGGGAGCACTCAGCTGCTCACTGCTCGACGCGTCCGCTCGTTCACGCTGCCGGTGGCGGCGACCCACGCGGTCTGGCCCCTCGCGCGTCAGATCCGCGCCGACGCGGCGCGCTCGAGCTCATTGGCGACGTCGCCGACGACCGGCCTGGCATGACCTGACCAGACGACGCTCGGGTCCAGTGCGGCCAGCTTGCGGATCGACGCCCTGGCCTGATCGACATCCAGGTCGAACGCCGGATGCGGAACCCTGGGTCCGCCCTTGATCCCGGTCTGGGGGTCGAGCGTGTAGATGCAGTCCGAGACGAGCGCGAGCCGATCCTCCTCGCGGAACAGGCCGATCAGGCCGGGAGCGTGCCCCGGGAGCTCGACCACCTTGAAACCGGCGATCTCGTCGCCCTCCTGCACGGTGCCCTCGATCGTGACGGCGCCGCCGTCCCAGGACCTCAGCAACCAGGGGTAGATCGGCCTCGCAAACGGCGCCAGCTTGTGGAGATCCCAATAGTCGCGGACGCTCGAGGGCGACTCGGCGGCGGCACGCTCGGCCGGGTGGCAGTAGATCGGCGCGCCGAGCGCTCCCGCCGCACCGCGGTGGTCGGCATCGGCATGGCCCAGCACCACCCGCTTGACCCCGCCAAGGCGCGCGCACGCCGATGCGAGCACCGCGGACATCGCCGAGATGCCGGCGTCGAACATCGTGATCCCGCCCTCGTCGGCGATCAGGTACACGTTCATGTTGCGCATCCGGCCGCCGCGTAGGACCCAGACGCCGGCCGCGATCGCCTCCGCCGGCGCGCCGCCGGCGACGCGGCGCAGCCGCGTGCCCGTGTTGGCAACCGTCGTCAGCCGCGCCTCCCCCTTCGATCCGGCCTGCGGCAGCAGACCCAGCTGGCGCGCGATGTCACCGCTGTCGAAATACGCGTCTGCGTGTGTGATCAGCCCGTCGGCGACGGTGAACACATCGCAGCCCTCGATCGAGACGCCGGCGCCGTTGTGCTCAAAACCCTGGAAGCGTCCCGGCCCGGCGAACGTCCCCCGTGCCCGCCATCGGATCGCACAGCGGTCCCGGTAGGTCGTCGCGTCGACGATCTCGAACGCGAAATCCGGAAACGCCTCGAACAGCATCGTGAAGTACTCACGGATCCCCTCCGGCGCGATCAGGTCCCGCTGTCCGACGATCCGATCGATCGAGCCCGGCGCCCAGCAACCGACGGCGCCGTCGACGTCGCGGGCGCCCAGCGCCTGCAGGTACTGCCTGGCAATCTCCGAGCTCGACGCCATTGGTGCCGCGCAGTCTACGGCCGCGGCTTACGTCGCGTTGACAACCGATATCGTCGCACCGATGCCTCGCGATCGTGAGGTGGGTCGCGGCGAGCGGATCCTGCCCGGACTCTGGCGGCTACGGCTGCCGTTGCCCCTCGATGGGGTTCCGCACTGCAATGCCTGGGCGGTGGCTCGCAGCGGAGGGATCATGCTGGTCGACACGGGCATGCACCACCCGGGATCGATGGCCGATCTGGAGCGTGCGCTGGACGACGTCGGCCTGGCGCTTGCGCAGATCAACCTGATCCTGATCACCCACGCGCATCCAGATCACTGGGGCCAGGCGGGGCCGGTCCGCGACCTGGCCGGATGCGAGGTGTGGATGCATCCCAATTACAGCCATGCGACCGCGTCGCTGGAGGATCCGGAGGCGGCGCTTGGCCGGCGACTGGAGATCGGACGACAGGGCGGCGTCAGCGAAGCCGCCCTGGAGCGCTATCTGGAGCGGGTCAAGATGATGGGATCGGGGGTGGCGGCTCTGATCGAGCCTGACCACGAGCTGACCGACGGGGTCGTGATCGACACCGACCTCGGAGACTGGCACGTCCACGAGACGCCCGGACACGCGCCGTCGCATGTCTGCTTCTTCCAGCCGGAGCGACGGCTGCTGATCTCAGGTGATCACCTGCTCGGGCGCGTGTCGCTGTACTTCGACTATGGCTACTCACCGGACCCTGTGGGCGAGTTCCTGCGCTCGCTGGACGTGATCGAGCCGCTGAATGCGCGTCTGTGCGTGTCTGGTCATGGGCGGACATTCACCGATGTGCGCGCCCACATCGACGCCAACCGCGTGCTCGTCGCGCGCAACCTGCAGTCGGTGCTCGAGGCGCTCGCCGGCGCTCCGCGGACCGCACACGAGCTCGTCGACGCCGTCTTCGAAGGGCCGCTCACCCCGGCGCGGGCGGCATGGCGGATGACCGAGACGCTCTGCTACCTGCGCCACCTCGAGGTCACGGGGCGAACCGCGCGCGAGTCCGATGGCGTGGTTGAGCGCTGGCGGGTGCTTTAGACCGGTCTTCCAACGCGGATCTCGAACGAGGATGACGTAACCTTGACACACTCATGTCAAGGTTGGTAGAGTGACCAGGTGCGGATCGACGAGATCATCGCCGCCGGCGAGCGCCCGATCTTCTCGTTCGAGTTCTTCCCGCCGAAGACCGACGAGGGCGAGCAGAACCTGCGGACCGCGCTGGCAGACCTACGCCCGCTGGCACCGGATTTCGCATCGGTCACCTACGGCGCCGCGGGGTCGACCCGCAACCGGACACTCGAGGTCACCAAGTGGCTCAAGCAGGAGCTGGGGATCGAGACGATGGCCCACCTCAGCTGCGTCGGCGCGACCGGGGCGCAGCTCGCCGGGCTCGTCGACGAGATCGCGGCGGCCGGCTTGGAGAACATCCTCGCGCTCCGGGGCGACCCACCGCGCGGCGACGCGAGCTGGACGCCGCTTCCCGGTGGGCTGCGCTACTCAAGCGAGCTCACCGCGCTGATCGCGCGGTCTCACCCCTCGATCTGCATCGGCGGCGCGTGCTTCCCCGAGCTTCACCCCGATTCAGCTGATCGTGCCCGTGATCTGCACTTCCTGAAGGCGAAGGTCGACAGCGGCGCCTCATTCCTGATTACGCAGCTGTTCTTCGACAACGAGCTGTATTTCCGCTTCGTTCGTGAAGCGCGGGCGGCCGGCATCGACGTTCCGATCCTGCCGGGGATCATGCCGATCACCGACGCCGCGCAGATCAAGACGATCACCGGGATGTGCGGGGCCACGATCCCGCAGGAGCTGCTTGACCAACTCGACCTCCGTGCCCACGACCTGGAGGCGGTCGTCGGTCTCGGTGTCTCCTACTCGACGCTGCAGTGCGCCGAGCTGCTCGCGGGCGGGGCGCCCGGCATCCACTTCTACACGTTGAACCGGTCGCCCGCCACCCGCGCGATCCTCTCAGCGCTGAAGCTGCTGGCGCCGTGGGTCAAACGCGATCTGGTCTCACTCAGGACGGTGGGATGATCGGCAGGGCGTGCGCGACAGTCTGCCTGCCGTCGAGCTCGTAGCTGATGTCCACCTCATCGTTGCGCTTGTAGGTCCCGATCCCCCAGAACCCGAGCGCCCAGGCGCGCTTGTCGAGCTTCTGCTGCACCAGCTCGCGCTCGAACACGAGATCGCCGCCGCTGACGCGGTAATCGACGCCGAGCTGCTGCCTGACTCCGTTCACATAGACCTCAAACGGCGTCCGCACGCCCGGTGGCAACTCGACGCGTGAGCCCTTGGCCATCATCGCCTCACCGTACCCTGTCGACGCAGTGGACGACATCGTGTACAGCATCCGGCGATCGGACCGGGCGCGCCGGGTGCGGGTCACGGTCGACGTGGCCCGCGGCGTCGAGGTTGTGCTGCCGAAGCGAGCGAGCGAGCGAGCGGCGGCCGCTGCGGTGCGGGAGCTGCGGCCGTGGATCGAGCGGCGGCTGGTCGAGACTGCACGCGCCCGGGCGACGGTCGCCGCGCGCGGCGACACGGTCCCGTACCTCGGCCTCGAGCTTGTGCTGGTGACGGCGCCCGAACGCTCGCGGGTCAAGCGTGCCGGCAACGATCTGCTCGTGCCGGCGGGAGCCGCCGCCGGACCCGCGATCGAAAGCTGGTACCGGCGCGCGGCGCGCGCCGAGATCGCGCCGCGGCTGGACCGGGCCTGCGCGCTGACCGGCAACGCGTACACGAGGCTGACGATCCGCTCGCAGCGCACGCGCTGGGCGAGCTGTTCGCGCAGCGGCTCGATGAGTTTCAACTGGCGCCTGTTGATGGCGCCCGAGCCGATCCTCGACTATGTCGTCTGGCACGAGGTCTGTCACCTCGAGGTGATGGATCACTCGCCACGCTTCTGGGCCCTGCTCGGCGCACGCTGGCCGGACTATCGAGAGCACTCGCGCTGGCTGCGCCGTCATGGCGCGACGCTCGCGCTCTGACGGCGCGCCGCGCGCGCAGGCCCGCCGTGATGCAGCGCCCGGCTCCGGTCAGCCTCGCTGACCGATCGGCACGTAGTCGACGCCGCGCGGGCCGGTGTAGATCTGACGTGGGCGCGCGATCTTCTGCTCCGGGTCTTCGATCATCTCCAGCCACTGGGCGATCCAGCCGCTGGTGCGCCCGATCGCGAACAGCACCGGGAACATCTCGACCGGCATGCCCAGCGCCTCGTAGATCAGGCCGGAGTAGAAATCGACGTTCGGGTAGAGCTTGCGCTTGATGAAGTACTCGTCCTCGAGCGCGATCTTCTCGAGCTCGGTGGCGATGTGCAGCAGCGGGTTCTTGCCCGTCACCTCGAACACGTCGTCGCAGGCCTTCTTGATGATCCTCGCACGCGGGTCGAAGTTCTTGTAGACGCGGTGGCCGAAGCCCATCAGCTTCTCGTTGCCCTGCTTGACGCCCTCGATGAAGGCGGGGATGTTCTCCTCCGACCCGATCCGGCGCAGCATCCGCAGGACCGCCTCGTTGGCGCCGCCGTGAAGCGGGCCATAGAGCGCGGCCACGCCGGCCGCGACCGCAGAGTACGGATCGACCTGCGATGAGCCGACGCTGCGTACGGCGCTGGTCGAGCAGTTCTGCTCGTGGTCGGCATGCAGGATGAACAGAACATCGAGCGCACGTTCGAGGCGCGGGTCGGGCTCGTACTTGAGCTCCGTCATCTTGTAGATCATCCCGAGGAAGTTGCCGGCATAGGACAGATCGTTGTCGGGATAGACGTAGGGCATGCCGCGGTTGTGGCGGTAGGAGAACGCGGCCAGCGTCGGCATCTTCGCGATCAGGCGGATCACCTGCAGGTAACGGATCTCCGCGTCTTTGATCGCATTCGCCTCGGGATAGAAGGTCGAGAGCGCCCCGGTCGACGCGAGCAGCATTCCCATCGGGTGGGCGTCGTAGCGGAAGCCCTGCATGAACTCCTTGATGTTCTCGTGCACGAACGTGTGGTTCGTGATCTGAAAGGTCCATTCGTCGAGCTCCGTCGCGGTCGGCAGCGCGCCGTGGATCAACAGGTAGGCGACCTCCAGGTAACTCGAGTGCTCGGCGAGCTGCTCGATCGGGTAGCCGCGGTACTCCAGGATTCCCTTGTCCCCGTCGATGAACGTGATCGCCGAACGACACGAGGCGGTGTTCATGAACGCCGGGTCATACGTCATCAGACCGAAATCCTCGTCATCCACCTTGATCTTGCGAAGCTCGGTGGCGCGGATCGTCCCGTCGTCGATCGGCACCTCGTATGTCTGACCGGTCCGGTTGTCGGTGATCGTCAGCGTGTCAGACGTAATTGCCTGCGCCCCGTCGCGTTGCCCAGCTGTCTCAGTCGTCATGGCGTTCCTCTCGGGCGGTTAGAGATCAGATTTTACCGACTGACCCCGCTCGCCCCGGCGGTTGCCGGAGAACGTCAGGAGTGAATGAACGCCGAGGTGTGGATGGCCATCGCGATCGTGATCACGACAAGGACCGCGGTGACGGCCATCACGCCCTTCATCTGGCTGTCGGACTCCGGGAAATCGGCCTTCCTGATACCCGCAGCGGACAGCGCGACCGCCCAGATCACGAGCACGATCCCGGCGACGTAGAACGGGACCTTCGAGGGTTCGGCAGAGGCGAGTACGAGGTTCAACACGATGCCGCGAGCCTACCCGATCGAACGGTCCCCGTGCGACGGATCCCGCTTGCCGTCGTAGCGGCTCTCGGTCGCCGCGCGCTGACCCTGGTAGTGGCTGCCCAGCCCCGGGCTGCCGTAGGGACGCTGCGCCGGACGGTCGAGCGTCATGAACGACAGCTGCGCGATCGGCAGCCCCGGGTAGAGCTTGATCGGAACGCGTGTCAGGTTGTTCAACTCCAGCGTCAGCGTTCCCCGCCAGCCCGGGTCACAGAAGCCGGCGGTCGCGTGCACGATCAGCCCGAGGCGGCCGAGACTCGACTTCCCCTCGATCCTCGCGACGATGTCGTCGGGCAGCTCCACCCATTCGAGCGTGCGACCGAGACAGAACTCTCCCGGATGGATCACGAACGGCTCCTCGCCCGGAACGATCACCTCCTCGGTCAGGTTCTCCGGCGGCCGGCGCAGATCGATCGCCGAGGCCCGATGGTTGTGAAACACGCGGAACGAGTCGCCGAGACGCAGGTCGACGCTCGCCGGCTGCACGAGCGCAGGATCCCAGGGGTCGATCGCGATCCGGCCGTCGGCCACCAGCTGCATGATCGTTCCGTCGGACAGGACTGACACCGGGCGCTCGCTCATCGGCTGCGAAGTCTTGCAGCGTCGCCAGACCGAGGGGGCGCGGCCGGCCGGGCACGGCCCTGAGGATCCGTGACACTCGCGGACCCGAGGACCGTGACACTCGCGGACTCGCGGACTCGCGGACCCGCGGACCCGCGGACCCGCGGTCGCGTGTCGGCGAGCAAACCAGGCAATGAGGGAAGGATGCGGCGTTGGCATGCTGTTCGACCGCGCAAACCACCGTCGCCGCGCCTAATGTGCGCGCTCAGACATGAAAAACCTCTCCGAGCGGCCAAATCAGCGCCCGGATTCGTGATCTGCGCGCTCGGACAGGTCCGGGGCGCCCGAGGGCGACTAAAGGCAGGTCCGTTGGGCTCGACCGCGGCATCTGGGCCCGCAAAACAGCTCTCGACGCCCTCATTGCGCAGTTCCGTCCCGGACGGCACTTCGGCCCGGCCCGGCGAGCCGAACCGACACCGCGGCGGTTAGCGCCAGAACGAGGCTGAAGTCAGTGCCAACGGACGAAGACCGCGGTCAGCACCAACGGACGGAGACTGAGGTCAGTGTCCGTTGCCGAGCGTGCGGGCGCGGGCGCGCGTGGTGCGCATCCGCGGCGGGGCCGGCAGCGCCGGGTCGCCGTGCGGTCCGCGGCGCGGGTGCCGTGGGAACGGCCCGCGCGGATGGACTCGCATCAGCCGGCGGTGGGCACCGCCATCATCGTCGGAGCGACTCGCGGTCTCAGGCGTCTGCCTGATCGCCCACCAGACGATGAACAGCAGCGCCGCGAGCGGAATCTTGAGCCCGATCATGATCCACAGGAATCCCCAGCTCACAACTCGGAGATCCTAGCGTAAGGTCGAGATAAGTTGCAAACGCCACGAAGTTTGCGCGACTGCCGCCGGCAGCGTCGCGCGACTGCCGCAGGCGGCGTCAGTCGCGGAACACGAGCGGCTTCTCGATGAACCGCGTGATCCGGCCCAGCTCAGCCACGCGCGTCGCGATCTCCCCCGGCCCCAGACGGGCGACGCGCTCGGTCCCGAACTCCTCCACGTTGAACGACGCGAGCGCGGTCCCGTAGGCCATTGCCCGGCAGAGCAGCTCGTGATCCAGCGGCTCGTCGGGATGCGCGGCAACGTAGCCGACGAACCCGCCGGCGAAGCTGTCGCCGGCTCCGGTCGGATCGATCACGGTCTCCAGCGGGAACGCGGGCAGCGCGAAGAAGCCCTCCTCGGTGACCATCGCCGCGCCGTACTCACCCTGCTTGGCGACGACGACGCGCGGACCCCACTCGCGGACCCGGCGCGCCGCGAGCACGAGGTTCGGCTCTTCGGTCAGCTGGCGCAGCTCGGCGTCGTTGAGGATCAGGCAGTCGACCTCCGCGATCGCCGCGATCAGCGAGTCGCGCGCCGTCTCGATCCAGAGGTTCATCGAGTCGAGCGCCACGAACCTGGCGCCCGTGCACTGGGCGCGGACCTGCCGCTGCAGATCCGGCTGGATGTTGGCCAGGAACAGCACATCGGAGCCACGCGAGCGCTCCGAGAGCTTCGGCTCGAAGTCGGCGAACACGTTCAGCTGGGTGTCAAGCGTCTCGCGATCATTGAGGTCCCATCCGTAGACGCCGCTCCAGAAGAAGGTCCTGCCGCCGGCGACGCGCTCGATGTCACCGGTCTGAACTCCTCGCCGCGCGAGGACCGCGATCGAGTCCTCGCCGAAGTCATCTCCGACCGGGCCGACGACGTGGACCTCGTCGAAGAAGGACGCAGCCAGCGCGAAGTGCACGGCCGAGCCGCCGAGCATCCGCGGGCGCTCGCCGAACGGTGTCCTGACCGCGTCGAACGCGATCGAGCCGACTACGGTTACCGACATCGGCCCGGGAGCGTAGCGTGGCGGCTTTGCTCAGGCCGGCTGAGTCAGGGATCGCATGCGCGTGCCCTTCGGGTCAAACAGCGGCTCGGCCGCCACCTCACCAGAGACCCACCGACCGAAGATGTCGATCTCGACGCCGGCGCCGATGCCGATCGCCTCGGGCAGATATGCGTAGGCGATCGAGCGCTCCACCGTGTAGCCGTAGCCCCCGCTGGTCACCCGGCCGACGACCTCTTGATCGACGCGCACCGGTTCGTTGCCGAGCGCGACGGAGCGCGGGTCCTCCAGCACGACGCATCGCAACCGCGACCCGCCCCCAGCCGAGGCACGAGCCTCGCGCAGCGCCTCTGAGCCGATGAACTCCTTGTCCTCACGCACGCAGAAGCCGAGCCCACCCTCATACGGGTTCTGATCCGGGGTGATGTCGGCCGCCCACACCCGGTAGCCCTTCTCCAGTCGCAGCGAGTCGATCGCTCGGTAGCCGCAGGCCACGAGGCCGTGCTCACGACCGCCCTCCCAGAGCGCCCGCCACAGCCCGGCGCCGTACTCGGTCGGGCAATAGAGCTCCCAGCCGCCCTCGCCGACGAACGTGACCCGCAGCGCGCGCACCGGCACGTCGCCGACGGTCAGCTCACGCATCCGCATGTAGCCGAAGTCGAGTGGATCCGGCGTCAGCGGCGCCAGCACGTCGAGCGCTCTGCGGACCCCACAGACCGAAGCATGCCCAGCGTGAGGTCACATCGGTCAGCGTCACCGACCCGTCCGCCGGTAGATGGCTTGCGATCCAACTCGCGTCGTGGTTGGCGAACGCGGTGCCGGTGACGATCTGGAACAGCTCCTCGCCGATCCTGGTGACGGTGAAGTCGCACTCGATCCCACCGCGGCGGTTGAGCATCTGCGTGTAGGTGATCGCCCCGACATCACGCGCGACGCGGTTGTCGCAGAGACGCTCGAGCAGCTGCGCCGCGCCCGCACCGCTCAGCTCGAGCTTTGCGAACGAGGACTCGTCGAACAGGCCGGCCGCCTCACGGGTGGCGCGGTGCTCGGCCCCGATCGCGGGCGACCAGTGCATGCCCGCCCAGCCACGCGGCCGCAGTGATTCATCGCCGGCGGCAGCGTTGCTCTCATACCAGTTGACGCGCTCCCAGCCGGACTTCTCGCCGAACGCCGCGCCGTGCTCGCTGTGCCATTGATATGCGCTCGAGACCCGCAGCGGCCGTCCTGCCTGACGCTCATGCCCGGGATAGCGGATGTCGTAGTAGGTCTCATAGACCTCCTTTGTGCGCTTCAGCGTGTAGGCAGGTGAGCGGTAGTGCGGGCCGAAGCGGCGGATATCCATCTCCCAGACGTCCGAGGAGGGCTCACCGGCCAGGATCCACTCGGCCATCAGCTTGCCGATCCCGCCGGCGCCGGCGAGGCCGTGGGCACAGAAGCCGGCCGCGACGAACAACCCGCCGACGTCGCTCTCGCCGAGACAGAATTCGTTGTCCGGAGTGAACGCCTCGGGCCCGTTGATCAGCCGCGTCACGGTGATCTGCTCCATGATCGGCACTCTCCGGCGTGAGTTGTCGGCGATCTCCTCGAAGCGCGGCCAGTCCTCCTCCAGCAGACGTCCGTTGAAGTTGGCGGGGATCCGGTCGATCAGCTGCTCGTCGAGCGCCCACGGCGCGCTCTGACGCTCATAGCCACCCATGATCAGGCCGCCGCCCTCTTCGCGGAAGTAGATCAGGAGGTCCGGGTCTCGCAGCGTCGGGAGGTGATCCGCGCCGCTGCGCTCACGGAATGGCTGTGTCACGAGATACTCGTGAGCGAAGGGGATCACCGGCACGCGGATCCCGGCCATCCGTCCGATCTCGGCCGCGAACATCCCGCCGGCGTTGACGACGATCTCGGCCTCGACGTCGCCCCACTCGGTCTGCACGCCTCGGACGCGACCGTCGCTGACCTTGATGCCTGTGACACGGGTATGTGTGAACACGCGGCAGCCGCCTGCCCGGGCGCCATCGATCAGCGCGGTCGTCAGCAATGACGGGTCGAGGTAGCCGTCGGTTGGCAGATACGAGCCACAGCGGACCCCGTCGGTGCTGATCAGCGGGAACAGCTCCTGCGCCTGCTCCGCGGAGATCAGCTCGAGCGGCAGGCCGAAGGTGCGCGCCCATGCAACCTGGCGGTTGACCTCCTGCTCGCGCTCCGGCGTGCAGGCCAGGCGGATTCCACCCGATTGCACCCAACCACAGTCGAGCCCACGGTAGAGCGAGACCGAATACATCATCAACCGCGTCAAGGCGACGCTTGAGCGCAGCTGCCCGACGAGTCCGGCGGAGTGAAACGTCGAACCGCTCGTGAGCTCGTTGCGGTCGACCAGGATCACGTCGCGCTCGCCGAGCTGCGCGAGGTGGTAGGCGATCGAGGCACCGCCGACACCGCCGCCGATGATCACCACGCGGGCGCGGTCAGGGAGCTCGCGAGGTCGCGCCATCAGATAATGGAATAGACCATTTTGCCAATGGTATGATGCATTGAGAGCCGATGTCAAGTCCACATCCGGTCATAGGCATCACGTCATATGTCGCCCCGGCTCGCTGGGGTGCATGGGATATGCCGGCCGCACTGATCCCGCTTGGCTACGTCGAGTGCGCCGTGGCAGCCGGCGGCTGCCCGGTGGTGCTTCCCCCGGTCCTCGATGGTGTTACAGAGACGCTCGCGGTCGTCGACGGGCTCGTGTTGTCCGGCGGCCCTGACCTCGACCCGGCCGGCTACGGCGCCGAGCCGCAACCGGAGACGACCGACACCCGTCCCGAGCGCGACGCGGCCGAGCTCGCGCTGCTGAGGGCCGCACTCGCGCAGGACGTCCCGGTGCTGGGCATCTGCCGCGGGATGCAGCTGATCAATGTCGTTCGCGGCGGCACGCTGGTCCAGCACCTGCCGGACGTCGTCGGCCATACGGGCCATCGGACCAAGCCCGGCCACTTCGACGTCCATGAGGTCCGCGCCGCGCAGGGGAGTCATGTGGCTTCGATCCTCGGCGCGAGTGTCGCCGTCTGCTCCGCCCACCACCAGGGCATCGCAACGGTCGGCGACGGGCTGCTTGCGACCGCCTGGGCCGACGATCAATCGGTCGAGGCGGTCGAGGATCCGGCGAGTTCCTTCACCGTCGGCGTTCTGTGGCATCCGGAGGCCGGTGATGACCTGCGGCTGTTCGAAGCGCTCGTGGTCGCGGCGCAGGCGCGCCGCCTGCGCAGGCCTGCCGCGACAAGATGAGCGAGCCGGCGCTGGCGGGGGACTGGAGCCTCGACCGCGAATCGGACGTTCCCGCGTATGCGCAGATCGAGCGCCGGCTGGGAGCGCTGATCGAGTCGGGTGCGCTGGTGGTCGGCGCACGCGTGCCGTCCGAGCGGGAGCTCGCGGAGCTCGCCGGCGTCAGCAGGCTGACCGCAAGGGCGGCGCTCGACTCGCTGGCGCGCCAGGGTCTGCTCGAGCGCGGCGTCGGCCGGCGCGGAACCACAGTCAGCAGCTCGAAGCTGACGCTTGACTTGACCGACTTCGCCGGCTTCACCGAGATGGTCGGCCGCCATGGGATCGCGGCCGCGGCACGCGTTCAGGCTCTGGAGGAGCTCGACGCCCCGCGAGCGGTCGCGCGGGAGCTCGAGATCGACCCGGGGGACGCCGTCTACCGCGTCAGACGGTTGCGGCTGGCCGACGGGGAGCCGGTGGCGCTTGAGGACTCATGGATCCCGGCCGCCCGGTTCCCCGGTTTTCTGGACCGGGATCTGCGCGGATCGCTGTATCGACTGATGCGTGACGACTACGGGATCGAGCCGGTCAATGCCGTCCAGCGGCTTGAGCCGGTGCTCGCGAAGCAACGGCACGCGGAGGTCCTCGGCGTCGCGCCCGCGAGCGCGCTGATGCTCGTGCACCGGGTCGCACGCTGCGCCGCCGGCATCCCGGTCGAGCTCGCCCGTGACCGGCACCGTGGAGATCGGGCCCGCTTCGTCGTCGAGGTCTCGACAGGATCGAAGCCTGGCACCTAAGGCGTGACTCCTATACCTTCACGCTTTGCGTGTGAACGACTGGGAGAGAGGGAACCGTGGAGCTCGACGAACTGAGGCGGCGCGCCGATGCCGGGAAGATCGACACGGTCCTGCTGGCGCTGACCGACATGCAGGGCCGTCTGCAGGGCAAGCGGCTGACCGCCGAGCACTTCCTCGACGTGGTCGCGCACCACGGCGCCGAGGGTTGCAACTACCTGCTCGCCGTCGATGTCGACATGAACACCGTCGGCGGTTACGAGATGGCGTCCTGGGAGCAGGGTTACGGGGATTTCCAGATGCGGCCCGACCTCTCGACGCTGCGAGAAGTGCCGTGGCAGGAGGGAACCGTGATCTGCCTGGCCGACCTCGCGTGGGCCGACGGGACCGACGTCGCGGCCTCGCCGCGCCAGGTCCTGCGCGCGCAGCTGGCACGCCTGGCGGAGCGCGGCTGGACCACGAGCGCCAGCACCGAGCTGGAGTTCCTCGTGTTCCGTGACAGCTACGAGGACGCATGGCGGATGAACTACCGCGACCTTGAGCCTGCCAACCTCTACAACGTCGACTACTCGCTGCTGGGCACCGCACGGGTCGAGCCGCTGATCCGGCGGATCCGCCAGGCGATGGCCGTCGCGGGACTCGAGGTCGAGAACTCCAAGGGCGAATGCAACCTCGGCCAGCACGAGATCAACTTCCGCTACGCCGATGCGCTGCGCTGCGCCGACGACCACTCGATCTACAAGAACGGCGCGAAGGAGATCGCCGCGCAGGAGGGCGTGTCGATCAGCTTCATCGCGAAGTACAACGAGCGTGAGGGCAACTCGTGCCACATCCACTTCTCCCTGTCCGACGCGGAGGGAGCCGTATTCCCCCGTGATCGGGCCGTGTTCGACTCGTTCCTCGCCGGCCAGCTCGCCTGCCTGCGCGAGTTCACGCTGCTGCTGGCGCCGAACGTCAACTCCTACAAGCGCTATGCGGCGGGGACCTTCGCCCCGACGGCCGTCGCGTGGGCGCTCGACAACCGGACCTGCTCGCTGCGAGTGGTCGGCCACGGCGCCGGATTGCGCTTCGAGAACCGGGCCGGCGGCGCCGATCTGAACCCATATCTGGCGCTGGGGGCGACGATCGCCGCGGGGTTGCACGGTGTCGAGAACGGGCTGGTGCTCGAGCCGCCCTTCTCTGGGAACGCCTACCTGGCCACCGACAAGCCACGGCTGCCGACGACACTGCGCGAGGCGCGCGATCTGTTCGCGGCGAGCGCCGTCGCGCGAGCTGCGTTCGGCGATCAGATGGTCGACCACTACGTCAATGCGGCCGACGTCGAGCTGGCCGCGTTCGAGGCTGCCGTCACCGATTGGGAGCTGCGGCGGGGCTTCGAGCGCCTGTGAAGGTCTCGCTGGACACCGGCTCCGGCGCCACCGGCCTCGGCGCGCTGACCGGAGGTGCCCTGGAGCACGCCGCCTCGCTGGACACGGTGTTCGCGCCCGTGCGCTCGATCACCGCATTCGAGGAGACGGTCGAGCGGCTCGGGACCGCGATCCGCCTCGGCCTGCTGCAGCCGGGCACGCGGCTGCCCGCGGAGCGCGAGCTGTGTACGCGGCTCGGGATCGCGCGCTCGACGCTTCGCCAGGCGCTGGTCGCACTCGGGCAGAGCGGCCATCTGCGCGCGTTGCGCGGGCGGGGCGGCGGGACCTTCGTCGCCGACCCGCTGCCGCCGGCGGGGCCGCCGCCGCGTGAGGTGCTCAGTGCGTGGCGCGACACCTGCGACGAGCGGATCGCGGTTGAGGTCGGGATCGCGGTGCTCGCCGCAGAGCGCGCGACGCCGGAGGCTGTCGGCGCCCTCGATCAGATCGCGGCGGCGCTCGGGCAAATGCTCGAGGACTTCGGGCTCTACCGTCAGGCGGACATCCGCTTTCACGTCGCGCTGGCGCAGGCGACCCGCAGCCCGCGGCTGGTGACGGCGATGACCGAGACCCAGGGGGCGATGTCCGGCCTGATCGCGCTGATCGCGCACCCGCCCGAGGTGCTGGCCGTCGCCAACGCCCAGCATCGGCGTCTGGTGACCGCAGTGCGCCGTCACGACCCGGCCGCCGCAGCGCGCGAGATGACCGAGCACCTGCATGGAACCGAGCACATTCTCGCGGGGCTGCTGCCCGGTTGGATGCCTCGCGAGGGGTCGCTTGAGTCGTCCGCAAAGCGCGCTTGACTTCAGCCGTCGCCCTGAGTAGGTTAGCGCCGCTAAGGACGGACCATTACACCTTTCGGTAACACAGAGCAGGAGGGGTTGGGATGAGCGCAGCCGGTGGATCGCTGTCGAGCGACGAGCAGAAACTCGCCGAGCTCGGCTATAAGCAGGAGCTCAACCGTGGCTGGAGCGCGTTCTCCAACTTCGCGATCTCGCTCACGATCATCTGCATCCTCAGCGGTTGCTTCACGACCTACGGGCAGGCGTGGAACGCCGGCGGTCCGGTCGCGATCTCGATCGGCTGGCCGGTGATCAGCTGCTTCGTACTGCTCGTCGGGCTGTCGATGGCCGAACTGGCGTCCAAGTACCCGACGGCGGGTGGCATCTACTACTGGGCCTATCAGCTCGGTGGAACCCGCTGGGCATGGTTCACCGGTTGGTTCAACCTGATCGGCCTGGTCGCGATCATCGCCGCGGTCGACTACGGCGCCGCGGCCTTCCTGAACTCGGTGCTCGCGCTCTACGGGGTGCATTTCATCCTCAACTTCACGACGACCAGCCTGTCGACAGGCCTGCACAACACCTTCGTGCTGTTCGCGCTGATCCTCGCCGCCCACTGCCTGATCAACGTCTTCTCCTCGCCGCTGGTCGCGCTGCTGAACCGTGTCTCCGCCTGGTGGATGCTCGGCGGCGTCGTCGTGATCGTGGGCGTGTTGATCTTCGGACCCGCGGCGCACCAGAGCGCCTCGTTCGTGTTCGGGCACCGGCAGAACAACACCGGCTTCGCGGGCGGCACCGTGGGCGGCATCTACTGGATCTTCATCCTGCCGATCGGCTTCCTGCTGACGATGTACACGTTCACGGGCTACGACGCCTCCGCCCACCTCTCCGAGGAGACCCATGACGCCGAGCGGGCCGCGCCGCGCGGGCTGTGGACGTCGATCGCCTATTCGGCGGTCGGCGGCTGGGCGCTGCTGCTGGCGATCACGTTCGCGGCCACGCACGTCGCCGCGATCAACAAGGGCGGTGGCACGACGATCGCGGTGATCGAGTCGGCGCTCAGCACCGGCCTGGCGAAGCTCGTGCTCGATATCTCAACCGTTGGCCAGCTGTTCTGCGGGATGGGCTGCGTCGCCGCGGGCTCGCGGATGGTGTTCGCGTTCTCCCGCGACGGCGCCGTTCCCGGCCACAGGCTGTGGCGCCGCCTCAACGCGCATCGCACGCCGACGTGGGCGGTCCTGTTCGTCGTCGTCGCGGCGCTCGTGATCACGCTCCCGGCGCTGTTCGGCAACGCCGCCGGCCTCCCCGTCGCGTTCTACGCGGTGACGTCGATCACGGTCATCGGCCTCTACATCGCCTACATCCTGCCCGTCTTCCTGCGCTGGCGGATGGGCGACAAGTTCGAGCCGGGCGTGTGGAATCTCCGCGGTCACTACAAGTGGATCAACGCGGTCGCGATCGTCTGGGTCACCCTCTGCGTGATCTTCTTCTGCTTCCCGACATCCCCCGAGGCGGTCCCCTGGAACAGCGGCTTCAGCTGGAGCGACTTCAACTACGCGCCGCTGGTCACGATCGTCGTGATCGTTGGGGTTTGGATCGCGTGGGAGGCCGGCGCCAAGCACACCTTCAAGGGCCCGATCAGGACCGTCGACGATCCCGACGTCGACACTCCTGAAGACGCCGCACTGATGCCGGCGTAGCCACATGACGGTCACGCTCGCAGTGATCGAGCCCGCCACCGAGGCGGTGCTCCAAGAGGTTCCGCGCGCCGGCGTCGAGGAGGTCGACGCCGCGGTCGCCCGCGCGCGCGCCGCATTTCCGGCCTGGCGCGCGCTGGCGCCCGGCGACCGGGCAGAGCGGTTGCGGGCGCTGGCCGGCGCGATGGCCGCCGAGCACGAGCAGCTCTCGCGACTGGAGGCGCGCAACGCCGGCAAGCCGATCGGTTCAGCCCGGGGCGAGATCGGGATGGCGATCGAGACGATTCGCTACTACTCGGGCGCGCCTGAGCGCCTGCTCGGAGACACGATCCCGGTCGCCGGCGGGCAGGCGTTCACGGTACGCGAGCCGTTGGGCGTGGTCGGCCTGATCACCCCGTGGAACTTCCCCCTGACGATCGCCTGCTGGAAGCTCGGGCCGGCGCTGGCGGCCGGCAACACGGTCGTGCTCAAGCCCGCCGAGCTGACGCCGCTGACCGCGATGCGGTTCGGCGAGCTATCCGACGACGTGCTTGGCGAGGGGGTCGTGAACGTCGTCGTCGGTCCTGGCCGGACCTGCGGTCAACGGCTCGTCGAGCATCCCGATGTCGCCAAGATCGCGTTCACGGGATCCACCGAGGTCGGCCGTTCGATCGCGGCCGGCGCCGCCACGACGATCAAGCGGGTGACGCTGGAGCTCGGCGGCAAGTCACCGAACGTGATCTTCGAGGACGCCGACCTCGAGCGGGCCGCCGCCGGAGTGCCTGGCTCGGTGTTCGACAATGCCGGCCAGGACTGCTGTGCACGCTCGAGGATCTTCGTCCAGGAATCGGTGCTCGATCGGTTCATGTCGCTGCTGGAGGGGGCTGTCACTTCGATCCGCGTCGGCGACCCGCTCGATGAGCAGACCGAGATGGGTCCGCTGATCTCCGCCGGCCAGCGCGACACGGTCGCCTCGTTCGTCCCCGACGACGCGCCGGTCGCGATTCGCGGCTCGATCCCCGACGGCCCCGGCTACTGGTTCCCGCCGACCGTGCTGTGCCCGGTCGCGCCGCAGGACCGTTCCGCTCGTGAGGAGATCTTCGGGCCGGTGGCCTGCGTGATCCCGTTCAAGGACGAGGAGCACGCGGTGGCGCTGGCAAACGACACGATCTACGGACTCTCAGGGTCGATCTGGACCCGTGACGGCGGCCGCGCGCTACGGGTCGCACGGGCGATCGACGCCGGCGTGCTGTCGATCAACTCCAACAGCTCGGTCCGTGTGACCACGCCGTTCGGAGGCTTCAAGCAATCGGGGTATGGACGCGAGCTCGGTCCTCACGCGCTCGACGCCTATACCGAAATCAAATCGATCTACTACGCGACAACATGAGATTAGAAAACAAAGTCTGTGTGATCACGGGCGCTGCCGGTGGAATCGGCACCGCCACGGCCGAGCGGTTCGCGCGCGAGGGCGCGCGGGTCGTCGGCGTCGACCTGCGCGAGCACTCGGTCGGTGAGCTGTGCCTTCAGGCCGACCTGACCGACGAGGAGTCGGTCAAGGGTCTGTACGCGCGCGTGCGCGAGGAGCTGGGCCGGATCGACGTGCTGTTCAACAACGCCGGCATCTCCCCCAACGAGGACGCGTCGGTGCTGGAGACCTCGCTCGATGCCTGGGAGCGAGTGCAGTCGGCCAACCTGCGCAGCGTGTTCCTGTGCTGCAAGCACGGGATCCCGCACCTGCTGGAGAACGACCCGCCCGGCGGCTCGGTGATCAACACCGCGTCGTTCGTGGCGGTTCTTGGCGCGGCCACCTCGCAGATCTCCTACACGGCATCAAAGGGCGGTGTGCTGGCGATGTCCCGCGAGATGGGGGTCGAGTTCGCCCGTACCGGCGTGCGCGTCAATGCGTTGTGCCCCGGTCCCGTCGACACGCCGCTGCTGCGTGAGCTGTTCTCCAAGGATCCCGAGCGCGCAGCGCGCCGTCTGATCCACGTGCCGATGGGCCGCTTCGGCGACGCGTCGGAGATCGCCTCGGCGGCGCTGTTCCTCGCAAGCGACGACGCGAGCTTTGTCACCGCCTCCAGCCTGCTGGTCGACGGCGGCATCAGCGGCGCCTACGTGACGCCGCTGTAGCGCCGGCGGCGCTGTCGGCAGCACGCGGTCAACGCGCGGAGAGCAGGACGCTTGGTGATGTTCGTCGCATAGCGACTAATCTGGCCAAGCCTCAGGCGAGCGCGGGTAATCAGACGGCGGTCGGACGGCGCGGAGGTCGCTACACGGCGGTGCGCGCGGCGCGGGCGGCGCGGCGCTTGAGGTAGCGCTCCCGCGTGGATTCACCCGGCGGCGCCTGGGCGCGGTTGGCGACGGCGAGCGAGCCGCCGATCGCCAGCAGCGTCCAGGTGACCGGGTCCTCCAGGAAGTCGGCATAGAGCATCGTGTGCAGCACCAAGCCCAGCAGAGCGGCGGCGATCGCGGCGCGCGCGCCGTGGCTGCGCGCACCGCGAAACATCGTCAGCAGGGCGACGAGCACCAGTGCGACGTAGACCAGCAGGCCGATCAATCCCTGCTCGGCGGCGACCGTGATCGGAATCGTGTGCGATGCGGCCAGGGTCGTGTCGATGCCCTGGTTGTGAGCGCGGTATTCGTTCACGAACGAAGCGGAGCCGTAGCCGTAGATCGGACGCTGCTTGAACAGGTCGATGCCGCCGGTGACGAGGTTCGCGCGGCCGCTGGAGGCGCCGTTCAGCCCCTGGTTGAGACCGAACGTCTTCGGCGAGATCGCCACCGCCGCGCCGCCGGCGACGACGACGATCGCGACCGCGATCAGCACCGGTCTGACCTTCCAGCGCATCGCCGCCAGCACCGCGAGGCCGACCAGCAGCGCCGCAAGGCTGGAGCGTGACAGCGTCAGCACGAGCCCGCCCCAGAGGATCGCCAGCACGACGGTCACGCCGATCTGGACGCGCGGCCGGTCGTCGTAGAGGAGCACGGCGACCAGCAGGATCATCACCAGCGCCAGATAGCGCCCGAAGATGTCGGGGTCGAAGAACACGGAGTTGACCGTGAAGTAGGTGTGCACATCATTGGCCGCGATCAGCCCTGGGTTGAGCAGCAGCGTCTTGGTCCCGTATTCGACGAAACCGATCCCGGCGAACACGACAGCCAGGGCGACGGTCAGTTTCAGGCAGATGCCGAGCAGCGCGCGGTCCCACCGCAGGTCCCAGAGCAGCCTCAGCAACAGCGCGAACGGGACGTAGAAGAACACCATCTGCTGCAGCGCCTTGTCGAAGTCGTCGGAGTAGAGCGCCTGCAACGCGTACAGGATCAGCGTCGCCGCCAGCAGCCGCTCGAGCCAGGTGCGGGCGGTCGGCGCGCGTCCCGACGGAACGTCGCCGGTGCCCGCCACCGCCGGGCGGGCACCGGCGCGGCCCTGCCAAAGCGTTGATCCGATCCAGGCCAGACACCCGGCTGCGACGACGAAATACAGCGGTACGAGCAGGTTGGAGGTGTTGTTTTCGACGCCGATCGGAATCCTGAACGGAAGCGCGATCACAGCCAGCGGCGCGAGCAGCGCCGGGCGGCGAGCGATCACCAAGGCCAGCGCGACCACGGCGAGCAGGGCGACTGCACCGCCGACCGCTGCCTCCAGAGGGTGCCGGTGGACAACGTCGAGCTGCGGGTAGTGCCAGATGTCGGCGAGCAGCAGCACCGGCGAAAGGATCAGCGCGCCCAGCATCGTCCAGGCTCGCTGACGATCGTCGATCACCAGCATCGCGCCCGCGGCGAGCGCCGCAACGGCGATCACGCCGAGCTTCGGCAGCGGGCCTGAGAGCACTGCGAAGGCGATCACGCGCCACAGCGTAGAGAACCACCCTGTATCGATCCTCTACCCTCTTTGACGATGTCCTTCGCAAAGCTCGCGGCGGCGTGCGCGGTGGTCGGGTTGTCGCTCAGCGGGTGCGGCATCGCCGCCAAGCCGCTCGCCGGCACACCAGACCTGTCCAAGGCGCCCGGAATCCACGGGCGTGTCGACCAGCTCCGGCACGAGCACTACCTCTGCCTCGTGCGAGCCGGCCTGCCCGCACGCATCTACACAGCCTCAGGCGGCCGTCCGGCGATTCAGGTTGGCCCGCTCCCGAGCGGTCCGACGGTCGTGTTCGAGCCGACCCCGGGCGCGGCCCAGGAAGATCAGATCGATGGTCAGGTGGAGAGCGCCGAGGTGATCGGCAGCGCGCTGGTCTACCCGAACGCGGCCTCCGACAAGGTGCTCTCGACGGTCGAGGGTTGTGTCGCCGTCGGCGTGACCGGGTAGCGCACGGGGCGCCAGGCAGCGCCCGTGCAGCGCTGGCTCTAGAATTCGACGCCATCGATGCCCGCGTGCAGGCGCGGGCGCATGTGGTCTGCCGTCGTGAACCCTTTTCCGAGAGCGCGGCGCCACCGGGTTAACACTTGTCCGTACCTATCGCAGAGCCGACCGCGCCAACCCTGGGCGCCCGAGACCGCACGACGCCGAACGATCTGATCGAGCGGCTGTCGATCCCCCATTTCTACCTGTGGCTGACGGCCGCGGCGGTCGCGATCAGCGCGCTGTCGCTGCTGTTCCCGTCGACCCCGAGCTATGACCCATGGTCGTGGCTCGTGTGGGGCAGGGAGATCGAGCACCTGTCCCTGCACACACCGGGTGGTCCGACGTGGAAGCCGCTGCCGGTGATCTTCACGACCCTGTTCGCGCCGTTCGGCTCGGCCCAGCCGAACCTGTGGCTGATCGTCGCGCGCACCGGTGCCGTGATCAGCTGCGTGATGGTGTTCAAGCTCGCGGCGCGCATGACCTGGTGGCTTCGGGACTCCACGGTCAGTGCCGGCGAAGGTTGGTTCAGCGCGTTCGCACCGCCGGCGCTGGCGGGCGCGATCGGGATGATCGGCCTGGCGCTGACCGGCGGATTCCTGTCGGCCAGCACGCTCGGCTACTCCGAGGGGCTGATGGTGGCGGCGGTGTTGATCGCGCTCGAGCGTCACCTCGACGGCCACCGCCATCAGGCGTTCGCACTCGGCTTCGTCGCGGCGCTCGACCGGCCGGAGATCTGGCTGTTCTGGGGCCCCTACGGGCTCTGGCTGATGTGGCGGGACCCAAGCTCACGCGTGCTGGTCGTGAGCCTGGCGCTCGCAACCCTGTTCCTCTGGTTCGTGCCCCAGAAATGGGGTGGCGGCTCGTTCACCAGCGGCGTCGCCCGGGCGCAGCACCCGCGCGCGAACAGCGCCGCGTTCGCCAGCTGCCCGTTCTGCGAGGAGCTGACCTCGCACGCATGGCCGCAGGTGCTGCTCCGGATCAAGGTGGCGGCCGCCCTGACCGTCCTGACGTCGCTCGCGCTGCTGGCGCGCGGGCTGCGCGGTCGCAGCGGTTGGGCGCTGTCGGGCGACCGGGAGCGCGCGATGGTGGTGCTCGTCGATCTGCGGGATCTTCGGGCTCGTCTGGTGGGTGCTGGTGGCGATCGAGACGCAGGCGGGCTTCTCGGGCAACGATCGCTACCTGGTGCTCGGCTCGGCGTTCATCGACGATCGCCGGCGCCGCGGGATTCGGCTGGGCGGCGCTGTCGCTGGCGAAGCTCGCGCGGCGGCACGTCGGTTCGCTGCGAAACCGCTCCGGGATCCTCGGGGCGTCGACGCTCGCGACGGTCCTCTGCGGTCTGGTGTTCCTGTTCGTCCCGAACTGGGTCGGCGCCAACCTGATCGACATTCCGGCGACGCACGGCTCGCTGCTCTACCAAGCGCACCTGCGCGAGGACCTGGCGGCGCTGATCCAGCGCGACGGCGGCGCCAAGAAGGTGCTCGCCTGCGGCAGTGTGATGACCGAGGGCTTCCAGGTACCGATGCTCGCCTGGGACCTGAACGTCAAAACGCTGGATGTGGAGGCACCGCCGGCGGTCAACGCCGACGGTGTGGCGATCGGCGCCAACGGGCAGCCGTCGAAGGTGTGGCCGAACACGATCTTCCAGGACAGCGACACCCGCAGCGCGCCACTGCTGCCGCTGCCGGACACGATCATCGCCTGGGAGCATGACGGAGCCAGCTACACGGCCGTGCACATGCGAACCTTCCACTTCTTCCAAGACTGCCGGAAGTAACCTGGATTTCTGATGGCGGCCACAGTCGCAGCTCCCCAGCGCAACACATCCGAGAGCGGGCTCCGGGTTCCCGACTGGGCGCTCGCCGTACCCGAGCGGGTTTGGATCGGCGGCTTCGTCGTCGTGCTGGTGATCGCGCTCTGCCTACCTGCGGACACGCAACATCGGCGGCCAGTTCTGGATGGACGAGGCGCTCGCAGTCGGAATCTCGTCGCACCCGCTGGCGGCGATCCCCGGCGTGCTGCGTCACGACGGCTCGCCGCCGTTCTACTACGTGCTGCTGCACATCTGGATGACGCATCTTCGGCAACTCACGAGGCGGCCACGCACTCGATGTCGCTGCTGTTCGGGCTGCTGACGATTCCGATCGGCATGTGGGCGGGCTGGAGCCTGCTGGGCAGGCGCGCCGGGATCATCGCCGCGGTCCTGTTCGCGTCCAACGCGTTCATCACGACCTACAGCCAGGAGACGCGGATGTACTCGCTGATGGTGCTCCTCGGGCTGCTGGCGACAGCGGGCTTCCTGCATGCCTTCGTCTACCGACACCGTCGCTATGCCGTGATGTTCGCGGTCTCGCAGGCGCTGATGCTCTACACCCACGCGTGGGGGATCTTCTACGGCGCCGCCTCGGTCGTCACGTTGCTGATCATCTACCGGCTCAGCGAGGACCGCGAGAATCTGCTGAAGGACGCGATCCTCTCCTACGTCGCCGCCGGTGTTCTGTTCCTCCCGTGGCTGCCGAACTTCCTCTATCAGGCGACCCATACGGCCGCCCCGTGGGACACGGCTCCGCGGTTCGGCGTGTTCATCCAGATCTCGCGCACCGTGATGGGCGGCGATCGGGTTACGGCTGCGATCGTGTTCGGCGCCGTGATCGGCCTGGTCGGCCTGATGACGCGTGGCCGGCGCCGGACGCTGGACGCCCGGCTGATGTGGGCGCTGTTCTCGATCGCGGCGGTGACGCTGGCGCTCGGCTGGATCTCCTCGCAGATCACGCCCGCGTGGGTTCCGCGCTACTTCGCGCCGATCGTCCCGGCAATCCTGCTGCTGGCCGCGCTCGGTCTCGCCCGCGCCGGCATCGTCGGAGTCGTCGCGCTGGTGCTGTCGGTCGTGTTCGTGCTCAACCAGACCTCCTACAGCCCTTCATACAAGAGCGACATGCGAGAGGTCGGCGGCGAGATCGGGCCGCTGCTTCACCGCGGCGACCTCGTGATCGTCGGACAGCCGGAGCAGACGCCGCTGGCCTACTACTACCTTCCAGGCGGCCTGAGGTTCGCCAACACGGCCGGCGGGGCAGTCGCCGATCCCACCTATATGAACTGGGTCGGCGCGCTCGATCGCCTGCGCGATGACAACCCGCGGGCGACGCTGATGCCGCTGATCAACAGCCTCAAGCCCGGCCAGCAGCTGCTGTTCGTGCGGCCGATGACCGAGGGCGCCCAGAACTGGCAGGCACCATGGACCGTTCTGGTCAGACGGCGCTCGGCCCAGTGGGGTGCGATCATCGCCGGCGACCGGCAGCTGGTGCCGGAGGCCTGGGCTCCTCACAACTACCAGGACGCGTGCTGTGTGGCGGACAGCGCGATGCTCTACAAGAAGATCGCCTGAACACCCGTTGCCCTGACCGCGAGATACCCGAAAGACGAGATGCCTGAGACAACACCGACAACCACGTCCGCGCCCGGGGCGGACATCACCCCCGAGCACCCCGTCCTCGTGCTCGGCGGCGGGCCGGCGGGCCTGACCGCCGGCTACCTGCTGGCCAAGCAGGGCAAGTCGGTGATCGTGCTCGAGTCGAGCGATCAGGTGGGCGGGATCGCGCGCACCGAGGTGCGCGACGGTTACCGCTTCGACCTCGGCGGGCACCGGTTCTTCACCAAGGTCAAGGAGGTCGACGACCTCTGGCACGAGATCATGGAGGAGGAGTTCCTCAAGCGCCCGCGGCAATCGCGGATCTACTGGAACGACAAGTTCCTCGAGTATCCGCTCGAGGGCATGGACGTGATCAAGAAGCTCGGTCCGATCGAGCTGACGCGCTGCATGCTCTCCTACATGTGGGCGGCGATCAAGCCGAAGGGCCGCGAGGAGACATTCGAGGACTGGGTCTCCAACCGCTTCGGCAAGCGGCTCTACAACCACTTCTTCAAGACCTACACGGAGAAGCTGTGGGGCGTCTCGGCCAGCGAGATCCGCGCCGAATGGGCCGCGCAGCGGATCAAGGGACTGTCGTTCTTCAGCGCCGCCAGATCTGCGTTCTTCGGCAACAAGGGCAACAAGATCAAGTCGCTGATCTCCGAGTTCAACTACCCGCGCTTCGGGCCCGGGCAGATGTGGGAGCAGATGACCGCCGACATCCACAAGTGCGGCGGCGAGGTGCGGCTGAACGCGCCGGTCACGCGCCTGCGGATCGACAACGGCCGGATTGTGGAGGTCGTGGCGGGCGGCGAGACGCTCCACCCGTCGCACGTGATCTCGTCGCTGCCGCTGCGTACCACGGTCGGGATCGCCGAGCCGGAGGCGCCCGGCGAGGTCCGCGACGCCGCCCGTGGGCTGCGCTACCGCGAGTTCCTGACGGTGCTGCTGGTGATCGAGGGCAAGGACCCGTTCCCCGACAACTGGATCTACATCCACCAGCCCGGAGTGCAGGTTCTGCGGATCCAGAACTTCAAGTCGTGGAGCCCGTGGATGGTGCCCGACGAGCGCGACGCGTCGATCGGCATGGAGTACTTCTGCTTCGAGGGCGACGATCTGTGGACGATGGCCGACGACGATCTCGTCGCGATGGCCAGCCAGGAGATCGAGAAGCTGCACCTCGCGTCCGCGAGCAAGGTCAAGTTCGGTTTCGTCGCCCGCGTGCACAAGGCCTACCCGATCTACGACGAGCATTACGCCGAGCGGGTCGCCACGATCCGCCGGTGGCTTGAGACGATCGGGAACCTGACCCAGGTCGGTCGCAACGGGCTGCACCGTTACAACAACTCCGACCACTCGATGCTGACGGCGATGCGGGCCGTCGACAACATCCTGCTCGGCACCCACCATGACATCTGGGCGGTCAACGCCGAGAGCGTCTATCACGAAGAGCATGTCGAGCCCGAACAGCCGTACAAGGACGCGCCGGACACGCCGGCGATGGAGCAGCCGCTCGCCTCAGAGCGGTGATCCGATGCGAGTGTTGACGCGTAGGGCGGCGGCGTTGCAGCTGGCGGTGATCGCTTTGCTGATCACCTCCCCGGCCGCGTCGCTCGCGGCCACGACCGCGAAGGGGGCCGCGACCTCGACCGCTGCTTCGACGCCGGTGACGCCCGCGCTGCCCGACGGGACCAGCCCGTTCTCGCCGGGTGTCCCGGTCTCGCCGGCGACGAGCACCGCCGCGTTGACACCGACCGTCGTCCAGGGCACCAGCACGAGTTCGAGTGGGGGTGGGATCAGCAGTTCCGACGCCCTCCTGATCGGGATCGGCGCAATCGTCGTGCTCGGTGGCGTGTGCCTGTTCATCTGGCGCGACGCCAGGCGACACGCACCGATCAAGCACGGCCACGGGCTCAACGCCGCAGAGGCGCTGGGAGCAGGACGCAGCGGCTCAAAGGCACCGCCGAAACCGCGCAAGCTGAGCGCGGCCGAGCGAAAGCGCCGCAAGCGCGGCCGCGCTCGCTAGCAGCGACCTGATCCGGCTGCCACGGGCAGTCCGGATCTCGGAAAGTCTTTCGGATAGCCTTGCGCCCGTTATCACGGGGGGCCGCGTTGATCCAGGCGCTCAGAACACGAAGCACGGTGATGTTGCAGATCGCGCGCAACCGCGCGCTCGCGCGGCTGTTGCTGGCCTACTTCGTCAACATCCTCGCGGAGTACGGCCAGTGGATCGCGATCCTCGTCTACGCCTACCAGCGTGGCGGCGCCACACAGGCCGGTCTGGCGGTGATCATCCAGCTGGTCCCATCGATCTGCCTGGGGCCGATCGTCAGCTCTCAGGCCGGTCGTCTGGGGGTCGTGCGAGTGGCCGTCGCCTGCTACTTCCTGGAGGCCGTGATGCTCGGCATTGGCGCCGTGGCGATCCTCACGGGCTCGACGGCGGTGCTCGTGTACGCGAGCGCGGCCTGCCTGTCGGTCGTGATCGGAGTCACGCGCGCGATGCACAACGTGCTGATGCCGCTGGTCGTTCGCCTCCCCGAGGAGCTGACCGCCGCCAACGTCGCGACCAGCTGGTCCGATGGGTTGGGCGCCGTGGTCGGAGCGGCGCTGGCCGGCGTCCTGATGAGCATCGACGGACCCGGCTTGGCGCTGGCGGTGATCGCGGTGATCGCCGTCGCGATGGCGCCGCTTGCTGCGGTTCGCCCGCGACGGACCACAAGTCAGGACCGTGAGGACGAGGATCAGGATGCGGGAGGAGCGTTCGCGGACCTGATCGCGGCGGCGCGTGTGATCGGGTCCCGGCCCAGCACCCGTGCACTGATCGCCTACCCCGCGGGCGCGGCCGCGATCGAGGGCGCCGTCGATCTGCTGGTCGTGATCCTCGCCGTCAGGGTCCTGATGATCGGGTCGGGCGCAGCCGGGTACCTGAGCGCCGCCTTCGGCGCCGGTGGGCTGATCGGAGCGCTCGGTGCGGTGGCGCTCGTCGGCCGGCGGCTCGCGCTGCCACTCGCGGCGGCCGCCCTGATCGGCAGCGCGGCGCTGGCTGCACTGGCACTGGTGTCGACGGTTCTCGTCGCGGTCGTGCTGCTCGCGGTCGTCGGCGCCTCCCGGACCGTGCAATCGATCGCTGCGCAGACGCTGCTCCAGCGCTCCACGCCGCTTGATGTGGTCGTGTGCGTGTTCGGCCTGATCGAGTCGATGCGTGACCTCGGTTTGATGTTCGGCTCGGTCGCGGTGCCGTTGCTGGTCCATTTCGGTGGTCCCGATGCGGCGTTCATCGGCATGGCGACGTTCGGGCCGATCGTCGTGCTCGTGACCACTCGGCGACTGTTGCGGATCGACACGACCGCGTCGATCCCGGTCGTGCAGATGGGGCTGCTTCGCAACCTGGAGATCTTCGCGCGGCTGCCGGCCGCACCGCTTGAGACGCTCGCGCGCGAAGCCAGCTACACGAACGTGCAGCCGGGGACGGAGATCATCCACCAGGGGGACGAGGGCGACAGCTACTACGCGATCGTGCACGGCACCGTGGCGGTCACGATCGATGGCGTCGAGGTGACCAGCCTCGGTGAGGGTGACGGTTTCGGTGAGATCGCCCTGCTCTACGACACACCGCGCACCGCGACCGTCAGCGCAACCAGCGACACCGCCCTGTTCGGCCTCCACCGCGACGCGTTCCTGACCGCGATGCATGCCAGCTCGTCGGTCCACGCAGCCGCGAGGCAGATCGCGGAGGCGCGCGCCGGCGGCGCCCCCGACTGATCGCAGCGTATGGATCGGCGGGCACTACGCTGCCGCCGCCTCCAACCGGCGTAGCCGCGTCCGCGCCTTCGTCAGGTGCTTGTTGACGTTGTTGACCGATCTGCCGGCGCCGTCGTTCGCAGCGATCTCCCGATAGCTGAAGCCGCCGATCAACAGCGCCAGGTCCTCGCGCTGGCGACCGGGTAATGCCGCCAGCGCAGCCAATGCCTGCCTCGCCTCAAAGATCATCTCAAGCGGCGTCGCGGCTCCGAGCAGATCCTCCCAACCGCCGTCCGCCGCAGCCAGATCCTCGAGTCTCGCCTCACGCCGGTCCTGAGTCGACAGGCGGTAGGCCTGGTGTACCGCGACGGTCCGCAGCCAGCTGAACAGGGCCGGCGTCCGATCCGGCTGCAGCCGTAGCAGCGTGACCCATGCGACCTGGCAGGCATCCTCGACGAGATCGATCGGCGCATTCACCGAGTGGGCCACCGCGCGCACCAACGAGCGGTGATGGCGCCGGAACAGCTCCGCCTCATCGCCGCGCGCGGACCGGGTTCGTCGGCTCCCGGTGATGGCCACATGCGCGCCGCTGCCCTCCGAACCTGTACTCGCCCGGATGATCAGATCCTCGACCACGTGCTGGTTCATCGTGACTCCAATTGAAACTGAATTGATACATATAAGACGTTCTGATCTTGGAATCTAGCGTAGACTGGCCAGCAGTCAATTAGTATCTTTTAGCTTATTGGAGGTTAGGTTGTCTCTCATCACAGCGGCGGTCAGCGCTACGCCTGATCCGACCGCGCTGCCCGGCAGCAACGTTTTGCAACAGATCGTCAACGGCGCCGAAGCCTGGGCGCTGGCGATCTGCCTGTTGGGCGCTTTCGTCGGCGCGGGGCTGTGGGCCGTGGCGTCCCACACCAACAGCCACCAATACACGGCGCGCGGACGGATGGCCGCGCTCGTGTCGGCTGCAGCTGCGCTGGTGATCGGCGCCGCTCCCGGGCTCGTCAACTTCTTCGAGCATCTCGGGACGACCGCGAAATGACACGCATGCATCGCTTCGTGGTCTCAGCCGGTCGAACGCTTCCCGGCGATCGCACGCTTGCCGGCCGGCGCGCATACGACCACCGGCTACGAGTGCACGCCGAGTCACTCGTGGGCACCGTCCACGGCGTCGTCCATACCGTCCTCAATCTCAATCCGATCTCGACGGGTGCCAGCGCGCTCGCCGGCGCTGGATTGGGAGCAGTCGACTCATGGGTGCTGGGCGGTGCCAGGGCCGCACTGCGCGAGACAGCCGATGTGATCGGGCGGACGACCTCGCCGCAACTCGACAGCACCTGGTTCTCGGCGACCTACTGGAGGGTGGCGGGCCTCGCAGCCCTGTTGACGTTGCCGTTCCTGTTCGCAGCAGCGGTGCAGGCGCTCGTGCGTTCTGATCTCGGACTGCTCGCCCGGGCCGCCTTCTGTTACCTACCGCTCGCCGCGATCGGAGTTGGGCTGGCTGCACCGCTGACGATGCTGCTGCTGGCCGCGACCGATCAGATGTGCGCTGTCGTCTCGGCGGCCGGCAGCGGCGGTGGCGCAACGTTTCTGGCCGAAGCGGCGCTCGCCGCCGGCGGAACCTCGGCGCTTGACGGATCTGCGTTCCTGGCGTTCGCGATCGGGCTGTTCACGGTCGCCGGCGCGATCACATTGGCGATCGAGATGCTGATCCGCGAGGCCGCCGTGTATGTCGTCGTTCTGATGCTGCCGCTCGCGTTCGCGGCCTTCGTCTGGCCGGCTCGACGAGCATGGGCGCTGCGGGCGCTCGAGTTGTTGGTCGCCCTGATCCTGTCGAAGTTCGCGGTCGTGGCCGTTCTGTCACTCGCCGGCGCCGCGTACGGCACCAGCGGCGACGGCCCGGCCAGGTTGCTGACGGCGATGGCGCTTGTGACGCTGGCTGCATTCGCACCGTGGGGCCTGCTGCGCCTGCTGCCGTTCACCGAACTCGCGGCCGGGGCCGCCGGCGAAATCCACTCGGCGCTGCCCAAGACCCCCAACCCAGCGGCGGCGCTGGCAACCGGAGCACCAGCAGCCGGGGTCGCCTCGGGAGACTGGGCCGAGTCAATCCCGGCAATGATGGCCGACCAGGCGCGTCACGCCGGACAGGCCGGCGACCGTGCGTCCGGCAACGGCACGGGCATCCCGGATGCCGACCTCCTCGGCGTTGTCGGTGCGCATCCATCGGGCGGCGTGCGGTCCGCCGGTGATGCCGGCGGCGCTGCAGCGGCCGACGTCCACGGTGGTGCCGGGTCCGACCCTGGCGTCGGCGGCGTCGGGCCGGCCGGTGACAGCACGGATCTCCCCGGCGCCGCTGGGTTCAGCCCGGGTGCCGGCGGAGCCGAGACGGCCGATGGCTCCGGCGGCGCCGCCGGCGGCGATCGATCGGGGGCCGGCAACGGCGACTCAGACCCGAACTTGGTCGCCGAGGACATCGGCCTCGACAGTGCGGGCTCGGGCGGCCCGTCCGGTAACCGCCTGCCGGGACTCGGCGCGGCCTGGCAGGCGGACAACTGGACCTGGAAGCCGATCCACCTTGGACTCGGCGATGAATGGCCGCCGACGCTCGGGCCGCCCGCAGACACGCCCGCGGAGTCAGATCGGCCGGCGCAGGAGGACAACCCGCTTCCGCCGGCACAGCCTCACAACGATCCGCTGGAGCCGGGCGGGCCCCTCGACGACACGCCGCCGACGCAGCCCGAGCAGGACGGTCCGCGATGAGCGGCGAACGTCAGGGCTACTGTTTCGGTCCGCTCGAGCGGCGGGGGCTGCTCGGTGGAATTCGAGCCGGTCAAGCCGCCACGCTGGGTCTGGGCATCCTCGCCGCGATCTTCATGCTCGACAGCGTGCCGTCCACCGTCGGGGCGCTCGCGGGCATGCTGGCGTTGGCACTGGCCGCGGTGGTCGTGACGGCTCGGCTCGGCGGACGGACCGTCGAGGAGTGGGGACCGGTTGCAGGTGCGTTTGCGCTGCGCCTGACCGGCGGACGTCATCGCTTCCGCTCCGCCGCGCCCGCCGGGGGCATGGTGTGGTCGGCTGCAGGACGCAGCGCCGCCCTGCGGGAACCGAAGGTCCATACGCCGCCGGCGCTGAGAGACGTGGCGATCGTCGAGACCGAGTACCGCGACCGTCGTGTCGGGGCGTTGTCGGAGCGCGGCGGCAAGCGCCTGACCGCTGTGCTCGCCTGTCGAGTCGTGTCGTTCGCGCTGCTCGACGCAGACGCGCAGGAGCGTCGCCTCGCTCGCTGGGGCCTCGTTCTCTCCGGAGCCGCAGGGACCGCCGTTCGCCGAATCCAATGGATCGAGCGGACCGCGCCGGCGCAGGGTGACGAGCTCGCGCGGTGGCTTCACGGGGCGCGCGATCCGGCGATCCCGCTGCGAGGCGCGCCGATCGTGGAGTCCTATCTGGAGTTGATCGATTCAAGCGCGCGGGTGGCACAGGCACACGAGATTCTCGTCGCGGTTCAGGTCGACGCCGCGAGAACGCGTGACCGCGCGATCGGCGGAACGGCGAGCGCCCTGATCGACGCGACGGAGCGGGTGGCGAAGGGTCTTGAGGCCGCCGAGATCACCGTGCTGGGCGCGCTCGGCCAGACGCAGTGTTCCCGGGTCATGCGGACCGCGTTCGACCCCTACGCCGGTTCGGAGCTGACAGCTCTGGAGGCGGCGGACGCGAAGCGCAGCGGTCTCAGCGAGGTCAATGCGTGGCCGCTCGGCGCGCAGGAGGCGTGGGACCACTACCGCAGCGACGGCGCGATCCACACCACCTACTGGATCGGCGGCTGGCCCCGGATCGAGGTCTCACCGATGTTCATGGACGCGCTGCTGGGACGCACCAGTGTCGTGCGGACCGTATCGGTCACGTTCGAGCCGATCGCGCCGGACCGCTCCACCCGCGACGTCGAGGCGGCGGTCACCCGCGACCGCGCCGACCGTGAGCTTCGCCGGCGCTTCGGACAATCGGAGACCGCCCGCCAGCGTCAGGCCCAGGAGGCTGCCGTCCGGCGCGAGGCCGAGCTTGCCGCCGGTCACGGCGAGGTCCGGCTTGCCGGCTTCGTGACCGTTTCTGGCCGCGATCAGACCGAGCTGCGCAGGGCGTGCGCGGAGGTGCTCGAGCACGCCGCCCGCGCGAGGCTCGAACTGCACCGCATGTATGGGCAACAGGCGGACGCCTTCACGTTCACGCTGCCGCTGGCCCGGGGTCTGCGATGAGCATCCGCGCGGCGCAGCGGCCGGCGCATCGGTTCACAACGCGCCACGCGCAGGCGATCTACCCGTTCACAGCGGCTGGCGGCCTGGGCGGCGAGGGCGTGTTCATCGGCCGCGACGGGAGCGGCGCAGCGTTCTGCTTCGACCCGTGGATGCTCTACGCCAGCGGCGTGCTTGACGATCCCAACGCAATCGTGCTCGGAAAGCTCGGTCAGGGTAAGAGCGCGCTGGTGAAGACGCTCCTGTGGCGAATGCTGCTGTTCGGGCGCCGCGCGTTCGTGCTCGACGTCAAACGGGAGTACGGCGCGCTCTGCGACGCCGTTGGGGTCGTGCCGATCTCCCTGGTTCCCGGTGGCGGCGTCCGCCTCAACCCGCTGGCGTCGCGTCCGGAGGAACACGCACAGGTGGATCTGCTCCGAGCGATCGCCACCACCGCGATCGGCGAAGTTGTCAACCAGATCGAGGGCGCGGCGCTGCGTGAGGCGCTGCGGACCGTTCGTGCGGTCGGGGTCAGCGAGCCGACCCTGCCGGAGATCGCCGCGGTGCTGTTCGACCCTCCCGGCGAGATGGCCAGCCGGCTGCGGACGACACCGGTTCAGCTGGCACTGGATGTCCGGCGCGCCGCGCTGGCGCTTCAGGATCTCTGCGAAGGGCCGCTGCGGGGGATGTTCGACGGACCGACGACGCCGGGCCTCGACCTCGATGCCAAGCTGGTCGTGCTCGACCTGCACGCTGTGCGCGACTCACCGGCCGTCGGGATCCTGATGGCGTGCGCGACCGCGTGGATGAGCGCGCTGCTGTCGCAGATGGCCGAGAGACCTGGGCGTGAGCGGTTGATCAACGTCGCAGACGAGTCGTGGAAGATCATCCAGCACACCGGCCTGGGCGAGTGGTTCCAGTCGAACTTCAAGCTCGCGCGGCAGTTCGGCGTGATGAACCTGGTCGTGCTCCACAAACTCGGCGATCTGCAGGCCGCCGGGGATGCCGGCTCTCGCGCGGCCCGGATCGCCGAAGGTCTGATCGCAGACGCCTCGACGCGGATCGTCTACCACCAGGACGAGAGCCAGATACCGATGACCAGAGAACTGCTCGGACTCTCACAGACCGAGGCGCGGCTGCTGACGATGCTCTCATCCGGCCAGGCGCTCTGGCGGGTGGGCTCACGATCGTTCGTGGTGCAGCACTACCGTTCGCGCTTCGAGGCACGCCTCACCGATACCGACACGGGCATGCGGATCGACACTGGCGCTCGAGCTGATCGGGACCTCAGGTGAGCCGGCCACGCGCCGGGGCGGGGGGCGATGCGGCGCTGCTCGCAGTGATCGCCGGGCTCGGCGCCGTCGTGCTGCTGACGTGGGCCTGGGGTGGCCTCGCCGGGGCCCTGTTCGGGCAGGGGTGGCCCACGGTGAGCGTGGGCGGGCTGCTCGGTGTGGTGCTGCGCCTGCCCGAACATCTCGCCGATCCGTCGACGGCGTGGCCTGGGCGTGCGCGCGCGGCGCTGCCCGGTCCGGCCGCTTTCTACGGGGTCCTGGCGCCGCTGTTGCTGCTCGCGGTTGCGCTCGCGCGCGTGGCGAGGCGGATCTCCGCCGCGGGGGCCGGACGCGGCCATCTGGGCGGGAACGGAGCGCGGTGGGCATCCTCCAGCGAGCTCGGGCTGTTGCGCGCATCGCGGCGCAGGCGCTCGCACGATGGCGGTGGGCGGCTGGCGCTCGGACGCCACCGGCGCCGGGTGCTCTACGCCGAGCGCCGGCACGCGCTGGTCGCCTTCGGACCGCCACAGTCGGGCAAATCGGCGGGCCTGGCGATCCCGGCGCTGCTCGAATGGGACGGACCCGCGATCGCCTCCTCGATCAAGACCGACCTGCTCGACGCGACCGTGGCCCGGCGCAGCGCGCTCGGTGAGGCGCTCGTGTTCGACCCGTTCGCACTCGCCGCCGTCCCGTCTCACACCTGGTCACCGTTGCGCTGCGCAGCGACCTGGGACGGCGCGCTGGAGGTCGCCTGGCGGATGGCGGCGGCGGGTGAGCTTGATCAGCGCGGCGTCGACGGGGGCGACTTCTGGGCGGTCGCGGCCGAGCAACGACTCGCGCCGCTGCTGTACGCGGCTGCACGCACGGGAGGCGGGATCGAACGGGTCGTGCGCTGGACCTACGGCCAGGGCGTGAAGGAGCTCGACGCCGCGCTGGAGCAGCTCGCCGGCGCAGCGCGCACCGAACCTGACCAGATCGATGCGCGCGCCGCCTACGACGCGGTGCGGGCGTTTGAGGCGCAGGCCGATCGGACCCGCTCCTCGATCGAGGCGACCGCCCAGGCGCTGCTCCGCGCATACCGATTCACACGCGTCGCACGGTCCGCCGCCGGCTGCGAGATCACCGCCGACCGGCTGCTCGACCAGTGCTCGACGCTGTATCTGATCGGCGACGCGAAGTCATCGAAGCTGCTGCGCCCGATCTTCCTGGCGCTCCTGTCAGAGGTGATCGATCGTGCCTACGAGCGCGCCAACGAGCAGGGCGGACGGCTCGCGTTGCCGCTGCTCGTCTGCCTGGATGAGGCCGGCAACGTGGCGCCGCTTCCGAACCTCGCGGAGATCGCCTCGACCGCGCCGAGCCACAACATCCAACTCGTCTCGATCTTCCACGACCTCGCACAGGCGCGCAGTCGCTACCGGCAGCAGGCCGAAACGGTGGTCAACAGCCACCGCGCTCGGATGCTGCTGCCGGGCGTCGCCGACCTCGAGACGCTCCGTTACTTCTCCGGACTGATCGGCGATGAGGAACACCGAGAGTCGACGCCCACCTTCGGTGCCGGCGGCACCACCCGATCGGTTTCCAAGCGCCGCAGGCCGCTGCTCGCGGCCGAGGCGCTGCGCCAGATCCCCGATGGACACGCGCTGGTGCTGTATGGGCGCCTTGCCCCCGTCCGCGTCCATCTGCGGATGTGGTTTCGCGATCGCCGGCTTCGAGCGCTCGCGAGCGGATCGCCACAGGCCCGCAGGAGCGCGTGGCAGGCCCGCAGAAGCACGCGGACGGATCGGAGCGACCCGTGAGCTGGGGAACACCCGACGGCGCCGCAGGCGCCGGGGACGATCGCTGGGACGACGACGTGCCGACTCGCTGGCCGCTCGACTGGCGTGGCCTCTACCCGCGTGAACGCTGGCTCTGGTTCGAACGGTTGTGGACGGACGTGTGCGCACTGCGCGATCGCTACCAGCTTCCGATCCGGTCACGCTGGTGGGAGGATCAGGTGCAGCTTGAGGCGCTCGCGGCGCTCGCCGCGTGGACCGACCGATACGACTCCGGCGAATGGGACGACCCGCCTGGCAAGCTGGCGCTGCTGTTCGACCTTGAGCGGATCGGCTCGCTGCTGCGAGACGGAAATGAGCCGTTTCACCCCGACCGCGACCGGCACCCGTTCTCCGTACACCTGGTCGAGCTCGGCTGCCAGCCGCCGCCGGATCGCTCGTTCACATGATCGCCCTGCACGTGGTGGCGCCAGGCCATAAGCTGACGGGTCAGACACCGCGCGAACCCGAGCAAGGAGAGGTCCGAATGGGACTCACAGAGCAGAACGACAAGATTCGCCACCGTCACCCGATCTCGGCGCCGGTCCACCATTCCGACGGGTTCATACCCTGTCACAGCCTTCCGGAACACGGCATCGGCGGCGAGACCGCCTACGAGCTGATCTCGAACGAACTGCTGCTCGACGGTGCTGCGCGCCTGAACCTGGCGACGTTCGTGACCACCTGGATGCCCTCGACCGCCGGCAAGCTGATGGCTGACACCGCCGACAAGAACATGATCGACAAGGACGAGTACCCGCAGACGGCCGAGATCGAGGCCCGCTGCGTGAACATGATCGCCAGCCTCTGGAACTCACCCGAGGCCGAGCACGCGACCGGCTGCTCGACGACCGGTTCGAGCGAGGCGGCGATGCTGGCGGGACTCGCACTCAAGTGGCGTTGGCGGGAGCGGCAGCGCGCAGCCGGAAAGCCGACCGATCGGCCGAACCTCGTAACCGGCTCGAACGTCCAGATCTGCTGGGAGAAGTTCTGCCGCTACTGGGATGTCGAGCCGCGGCTGGTGCCGATGGAGGGCGATCGCTACCACCTCGACGCCGAGCACGCCGTCGCCCTCTGCGACGAGAACACGATCGGCGTGGTCGCGGTGCTCGGATCGACGTTCGACGGCAGCTACGAGCCGGTTGCCGAGATCGCGGCGGCGCTCGACAAGCTCGAGAACGACACCGGCCTGAACGTGCTGCTGCACGTCGACGGTGCCTCCGGCGGGTTTGTCGCGCCGTTCATCCAGCCCCACCTGGAGTGGGACTTCAGGATCCCGCGGGTCCAGTCGATCAACGCCTCCGGCCACAAGTACGGGCTCGTCTACCCGGGTGTCGGCTGGGCGATCTGGCGCAACAAGGAGGCGCTGCCGAAGGACCTGATCTTCGACGTCAACTATCTCGGCGGCCACATGCCGACGTTCGCGCTGAACTTCTCAAGGCCTGGCAGCGAGGTGATCGCGCAGTACTACATGTTCGTGGCCCTCGGCCGCGAGGGTTACGAACGGGTGATCCAGAACGCCCAGGACGTCGCCGTTCACCTCTCATCGGAGATCGCCAAGATCGGCCCCTACCGCGTTCTGACCAAGGGCGACGAGCTTCCGGTGTTCGCGTTCACGCTCAACGACAACATCAAGAATTACACGGTCTACGACGTCTCGGACAAGCTCCGCTCCCGCGGCTGGCTGGTGCCGGCCTACTCATTCCCGGAGAACCGCCAGGATCTGAATGTGCTGCGAGTCGTCGTGCGCGCCGGCATGAACCTCGACATGGCCGACCTGCTGCTCGATCACCTGCGTGAGCAGACCGAGGAACTCGAATCGCTCACTTCACCGCTCCCGAGCGAGCACCAGGAGAAGAAGCAGGCGTTCGCGCACTAGTGTCGCCTTCTCCGCGCGCTGCTCTGACCGGTCAGAGCAGCGCCGCCAGCGCAGCGCCGGCCCGCTCAAGCTCGCCGGCGCTCGCAGCCTCCAGCACGACGTCGAGATCGAGGATGCGCTTGTCGAAGGCGTCGAGCGCGTCCTCGCCGACGATCGCGTAGCACGGCACACCTGACTGCCGCGCTCGCGTCGCCACCTCGAACAACCAGCCGCCGGCGAGGCTGTGGCGGCTGAGCCGGCCGGTGCCGGTGACCAGCGCACGGGCGCTGCGCAGCCGCCGATCGAAGTCGACAGCGTCGAGCAGCGACCGCGGATCGCCGTCCTGTCCGCCGATCGGGCACTCCTGTTCGCCGATCGGGCACAGATCACAGGCCCACCCGCGCGACTCCAGCCCGCGCCCGATCGACCGCGCCGCGGCGGCTGCCGAGAGGCGGCGGGTGAAACGCTCCGGCGCGATCAACAGGACGGTCGGTATCCGTTCGCCTGACATATCGTCATCCTGTCAGGCATGGCCGACCACACGATCATCGAGGCGGCGGGACACGAGGTCCGCGTCTCAAATCCAGGGAAGCTGTTCTTCCCAGAGCGGGGCTTCACCAAGCTTGACCTGATCCAGTTCTACCTTGACCTCGCCGGCCCCGTCATCAATCACCTGCGTGACCGCCCGACCGTGCTCAAGCGCTACGTCGAGGGGGCCGGCGGTGAGCCGTTCTTCCAGAAGCGCGTGCCCGACTCCGCGCCTGAATGGCTGCAGACCGCGACCGTCACCTTCCCGAGTGGCCGCACCGCCCGGGAGCTGCTTCCCAACGACCCCGCTCACCTCGTCTGGGCGCTGAACCTCGGTGTGATCGACTGGAACCCGTGGCCGGTCCGCCGCCAGGACCTCGATCATCCGGATGAGCTTCGCGTCGACCTCGACCCGACGCCGGAAGCCTCCTGGGACGACGTCCGCCGGGTCGCGATCTGCGCCGGCGAGGTTCTCCACGACCACGGCCTGACCGGCTTCCCGAAGACGAGCGGCTCACGTGGGATCCACATCAACGTAAGGATCACGCCGGAGCGCAGCTTCGACGAGGTCCGCCGCGCCGCGATCGCGCTCGCACGCGAGATCGAGCGCCGCGTGCCCGAGCTGGCGACGAGCAAGTGGTGGAAGGAGGAACGGCACGGGGTGTTCGTCGACTACAACCAGAACGCGCGTGACCGAACCGTCGCCTCGGCCTACAGCGTCCGCCCAACCCCTGACGCGCGGGTGTCGACGCCGCTGCGCTGGGACGAGGTGGCTGACGTCGAGCCGGGCGAGCTGCGCCTTGACACGGTGCGCGAGCGAGTCGCGCAGCAGCGGCGACCCGAGCGCCCAGATCGACGCGAGCGCCGGGTCGCTGGACGCCCTGCTGGAGCTCTCCCGCCGCGACGAGGAGAACGGACTCGGCGACGCTCCGTGGCCGCCGCACTTCCGCAAGCAGCGCGGCGAGCCCAAGCGCGTTCAGCCGAGCCGCGCTAGACCGGATTCCGACCAGCCGGCCCCTCAGCCTTGAGCCATCTGGCCGAGCAGGCACTCCCGCGGCGCCTTGTCGGTGCGCCAGCGCAGGATCTTCGTGCCGTGACGGATCCGTCCGCCGCTCTTGTGGTCGAACTGGACCTCGACCACCAGCTCGGGCCTCAGCGCGACCCACTCGAGCTCCTTCTCGTTCTGCCAGCGGCTCGGGTCGCCGTGGCCGCGCTCACCCGTCGCAAACGGCGCGAGCCGCTCGATCAGCTCACGCTTCTCGGCGGCACGCAGACCCGAGGAGTGCCCGACGACCCGCAGCGAGCCGGCTTCGTCGTAGAGGCCGAGGATCAGCGACCCGACGGTCCCAGGCTCCTTCCCCAGCCTGTAGCCGACGACCACGGCGTCGATCGTCCGAACAAGCTTGACCTTGATCATGCCGGTGCGCTGGCCGGGCCGATAGGGAGCGCCGAGGTCCTTGGCGACGACCCCCTCCCCCTGGCGCAGCCAGGGCGCGGCCTGCTCAGGATCGAGCGTCAGCGGCGTCAGGCCGACGGGCTCTGCTCCGACACGCTCCTGAACCCAGCGCTCTAGCGCCGAGCGCCGTTGCCTGAACGGCAGCGTCATCAGCACGTCGTCCTCCAACGCGAGCAGATCGAACGCGATGAAGCGTGCCGGCGTGGCCGCCGCGAGCATCTCGACCCGTGAGGCGGCCGGGTGGATGCGCTGCTGCAGCGCTCCGAAGTCCTGCGCGTCCTCGCCGTCGCCGTCGATCACGATCTCGCCGTCGACGACGTAGCGGCCCGCCGGGAACGACAGCTCGGGGAAGTAGCGCGTCAGCGGCTTGCCGCCCCTCGACTGCAGTACGAGGTCGGGCCCGTCGACGAACGCGATCGCCCTGAAGCCGTCGTATTTGGGCTCGTACGCCCACTGCTCGCCGCGCGGAAGCTCGCTCTTTCCGCGCGCCAACTGCGGCTCGATCACGGGTGCCAGCGGCAAGCTCACCGCCCCGATCATATTGACCGATACGATGGCGGCATGGCGGACGCCACAGTCGCTGAGGAGGAGTACCTCCAGACGCTGTTCTGGCTGTTCGAGGCCGGGCTGCCGATGACCGGTGCCAACATGGCGCGCGCGATGCAGCTGTCGGCACCGACCGTCTCGGAGATGGTCGGACGGCTCGAGCGCGACGGCTACATCGTCCGCAACGCCGAACGCACGATCGACTTCACGCCGTCGGGCCGCGATCATGCGGAGCGGATCGTCTCCCGCCACCGGATGATCGAGCGCTTCTTGACCGACACCGTCGGCGTTCCCTGGGACGACGTCCACGAGGAGGCCGAGCGGCTCGAGCACGCGATGACGCCCCGCTTCGAGGCCTACGTGCGCGCCTCGGTCGGCGACGCGAAGACCTGCCCTCACGGCCACCCGATCCTCGTCGGCCAGCGGGTCGACGGGGTTCCACTGGCTGACTGCGAGCCCGGCGCCAGCGTCACGATCCTGCGGTTCGAGAACGAGGCCGAGGACCTGCTCCACTACCTGATGGACGCCGGCATCGAGCCGGGTCTCGAGGGGCACGTCGCGAGCAACGACGGCGAGCTCGTGACCGTCGCGACCGACGGCACCAGCGCGACGATCACGGTCAGCGTCGCCGAGACCGTCTCGGTGGTCGCGGATCCCTCGCCACCGCCGCGAATCGCCCTTCCCGAGCAGCTCGTGCTCGGCCGCGATCGCTACGGCCGCTAGCGGGTCACCTCTTTGTAGGCCTCGGCCAGCAGGCTGACGCCGGCTTCGATCTCGGCCGGGGTGACGCCGGAATACGCCAGGCGGAGGCTCGCCTCGTCACCCTCGAGCACGAAGTCGCTGCCCTTGACGAACTGCACACCGCGCGCCGCCGCCGCGGTGAACAGCGCGTCGATGTCGGTCCCGCGCGGCAGCTCGACCCACATGAAGTAGCCGCCCTCAGGCGCGATGAAACGGGCGTCGGGCAGTTCACGCTCCAGTGCAGCACAGAGCGTCGCGGCGCGCTCACGGAGCGCCTCCTTGACAGTCTCGATCGAGGCGTCGATCGCGCCGGAGCGGCAGAACTCGTTGACGATCCCCTGCGAGACCATGCTGGGCGAGATGTAGGTGCTCGTCGCGATCTTCGCGATCCGCGCGATCAGCTCCACCGGCCCGACGAGGTAGCCGACCCTGATCCCCGGGCACACGGTCTTTGAGAACGACGATGCGTAGACGACGTTGTCGCTGTCGATCGAGAGCATCGTTCGCAGCGTCTCGCCAGTGAACCGCAGCGCCACGTACGGATCGTCCTCGAACACGATGAAGCCATGCTCGCGGGCGAGGCTGATCAGCTGCGCGCGCTTGCCGGCGGACAGCGTGTACCCAGCCGGGTTCTGGAAGTTGGGGATGATGTGAGCGAGCTTCGGGCTCGCGCCGGCGACCAGCACCCGCTCGAGCGCCGCGACATCGATCCCGTCGTGCTCAAGCTCGACCATCCGCACGTCGGCTCCACGGTTGCGTAGTGACAGCAGGGTGCGGTCGTAGGTTGGGCGCTCGACGATCACGACGTCGCCCGGCTCGACCAGCGCGTCGAACAGGAAAGCGTCGGCCTGCATCGACCCGTTGGTGACCAGGACCCGCTCCGGCTCGACACCGTGCTGCTCGGCGATCCACGCTCGCAGCGGCGGGTAGCCGATCGAGGTGCCGTAGCCGGTCAGCCCAGCCGGATCGTTCTGAAACGCACGGTCGGCCGCCGCACGCAGACCATCGACGTCGACGATGTCGAGCGACGGGGCGCCGCGGGCGAACGAGATCGGCTTGGCGGACATCGAGAGTAAGAGTACGTGTTCTCGCGGGGGCGGGCCTGGCGGGGCCAGCCCCCGCGCCGAGCCGCTCGATCAGGCCCGCGCGTGCCCTCAGCCGAGCAGCGAGATCGCCAGCTCGGCGACCTGGGTCGGCGTGCGGCCAACCTTGACGCCCTTGGCCTCGAGCGCCTGCGCCTTTGCCGCGGCGGTGCCCTTCGAGCCCGAGACGATCGCGCCGGCGTGGCCCATCGTCTTGCCCTCCGGGGCGCTGAAGCCGGCGATGTAGCCGACGACCGGCTTGGTCACGTGCTCGCCGATGAACTCGGCAGCGCGCTCCTCGGCGTCGCCCCCGATCTCGCCGCACATCACGATCAGCTCGGTCTCCGGGTCGGCCTCGAAGGCCCCGATCACGTCGATGAAGTCGGTGCCGGGAACCGGGTCGCCGCCGATCCCGACGATCGTCGAGTTGCCGAAGCCGCTCTGGGCGAGCACGTTGCCGACCTGATAGGTGAGCGTGCCCGAGCGAGACACGACGCCGACGTTGCCGGGCTTGAAGAACGAGGCCGGGATGATCCCGACGTTCGCCTTCCCGGGCGAGAGGATCCCCGGGCAGTTGGGCCCGACCAGCCGGGAGCGGCGGTTCTTCTTGATCGTGTTGTAGACGCGCAGCTCGTCGTGGGCGGGGATGCCCTCGGTGATCGCGATGATCAGCTCGATGCCGGCGTCCTCAGCCTCGAGGATCGAGTCCGCTGCGAACCTCGGCGGCACGAAGATCATCGCCGTGTTCGCGCCGGTCTCCTGCACCGCCGCATGGAAGGTGTTGAACACGGGGATGCCCTCGACGTCCTGGCCGCCCTTGCCCGGGGTCACGCCGGCGACGACGTTGGTGCCGTAGTCACGGTTGCGCAGCGTGTGGAACGTGCCCTCGCTGCCGGTGATCCCGGAGGTGCACAGCCTGGTGTTCTTGTCGACGAAGATGCTCATCGTGAAGCCGCCGCCAGCTCGACGACCTTGGCGGCCGCGCCGTCCATCGTCGCCTCGGCGTAGACATTGGGAAGGTTGGCCTCCGCCAGCAGGCGACGGCCCTCCTCGTCGTTGGTGCCGTCCAGGCGCACCACGAACGGCACCGTGGGCTTGATCTGATCGAACGCCTGGATCAGGCCGTTGGCCACCTCGTCGCAGCGGGTGATGCCGCCGAAGATGTTGAACAGCACGGCCTTGACCTTCTCGTTGGAGAGGATCACCTCGACCGCCTGGGTGATCGCATCGGCTTTGGAGCCACCGCCGGCGTCCAGGAAGTTGGCAGGCTCACCGCCCGCGAGCTTGACGACATCGAGCGTCGACATCACCAGGCCGGCGCCGTTGCCGAGAATCCCGATGTTGCCGTCGAGCTTCACGTAGGTGAGGCCGCGCTCCTTGGCCATCTGCTCCTGCGGGTCCTCCGCGGACGGGTCACGCAGAGCCGCGTTCTCGGGATGGCGGAACAGTGCGTTGCCGTCGAGCGTCACCTTCGCATCAAGCGCCTTGACCTCGCGCTCGGGGGTCACGATCAGCGGGTTGACCTCGACCAGCGTCGCCTCCTCCTGTACGAACACGTCGTAGAGCTTGGCGAGCATCACGCCGACCGGGCGCACGACGTCGGCATCGACGCCGGCCTCGAACGCCAGGCGCCGACCGTGGAAATCCTGGAAGCCGAGCAGCGGGTCGACGTGCAGCCTCGCGATCGCGTCGGGATCCTCCTCCGCGACCGCCTCGATGTCCATGCCGCCCTTGGTCGAGAGCATCACCAGCGGCGCCTTGGCGCCACGGTCGAAGATCACCGAGGCGTAGTACTCCGAGGCGATCTCGGACGCAGCCTCGATCCACAGCTCATAGACCGTGAGCCCGCGGATGTCCATGCCGAGGATCGCGCGTGCGTGCTCCTCCGCCTCTGCGCGGTTGTTGGCGAGCTTGATCCCTCCCGCCTTGCCGCGGCCTCCGATCTGCACCTGCGCCTTGACGACGCACGGGTAGCCGATCTCCTCGGCGGCCGAAACCGCCTCTTCGACGGTTCGCGCAGGCTTGCCGCTGGGGACCGGAACCCCGTGCCGAGCGAACAATTGCTTGCCTTGATATTCGAGCAGGTCCATGCGCTCAACAGTATTGGAAGTCACCTCGGCGCGTCCCATGGCATCATGGCCTGCCCATGCCTATCCCAAGCCAGATCACATTCGTGACCTTCGATGTCTACGGCACCCTGATCGACTGGGAGTCCGGCGCCTTCGATGCGTTCAGCAAGGAAGCCACCCGTGACGGCTTCACGATCGAGCGCGATCAGCTGATCCCGCTGTTCCATCAGGTCCAGCAGCAGATCCAGGCCGGCTCCTACGAGCTCTACGCCGAGGTGCTGCGCCGCACCGCCGTGCAGATCGCCAAGGAGCTCGGCTGGCCACTCGAGTCATCCCGCTCCGGCTTCCTGCCGGAGTCGGTACAGCGCTGGCCCCCGTTCAAGGAGACCAACGCCACGCTGGCCAAGATCGCCAAGAAGCACAGCGTCGGTCTGATCTCCAACATCGACGACAAACTGCTCGGCCAGACCCGTCGCCACATCCCAACCGATTTCGACCTCGTGGTGACCGCGCAGCAGGTCCGCAGCTACAAACCCGACCCGGCCCACTTCACCGAATGCGAGCGCCGGATCGGCGGCAAGAAGGGCTGGGTACACATTGCCGCGAGCTACTACCACGACATCGAGCCATGTCTGAAGAAGAAGATCCCGGTGATCTGGGTGAACCGCACCGGTCAGGTGCTGGAGAGCAGCCAGAAGAAGCCCGATGCCGAGGTCAAGACCCTCAGGGAAGCGGCGAAGTTGATCGGAGTGGGCTGACGGCCGGCCGCGGGACCGCGCGAACCTCGTCGTCAGGGTAAATGCGGGCGCTGGCTGTCAATCAGGACGTGGTGGTCATTCTGAGCGCCGTCTGGCAGACGACGGCGACGGCGGTCCGCTCGGGGAGCGAGGGGTTTCTGATCGACTCGCCGGTGCTTCCCGACGAGGTTGAGGCGCTGCCGGCGGTGCTCGAGCAGGCTGGTTTCCCGCTGAGTGGCCTGCTCTGCACGCACGGCGACTGGGACCATCTGCTCGCCCGTGGCGCCTTCCCGGAGGCCTCACTCGGCGTCGGCGAGCCGACCTTCGAGCGGCTGCGGCGCGACGACCGGCTCGCGGCCAGCGAGCTGCGCGAATTCGACGAGGCGTGGCACATCGAGGGGCGCGTGCCGCTCGATCTCGGCAATCTCCAGTCGTTGCCCGTGCCGGGGGTCCTGTCGCTCGGCGAAACCGACGAGATGGACATGTATGCCGCCCCCGGGCACACCTCCGACGGGACGGCGTTCTGGATGCCGTGGCTCGGAGTGCTCGTCTGCGGGGACTACCTCTCCCCACTCGAGATCCCGATGATCTCGCCCGGCGGCTCGGCGTTCGACTATCTGGAGACGCTCAAGCGCCTGGCGCCCGTCGTCGAGCTGGCCAACACGGTGATCCCGGGGCACGGGCACCCGCGCGAGCGTGACGAAGCGCAGCGCGGCCTCGCGCAGGACGTCGCCTACATCGAGAAGCTGCTGACGACCGGCGACGCGCCGCTGCCCGAGGGCCGGGACACCGAGACCCAGCGCAGGACCCACGTCGCCAATCAGGCCGGCCTGGCGTAGACAGCGGCCACCGGTTGCCCCGGGAACCGCCAATATGGCGGCTTTCCGCGCAACTGACGGGAACCTCCCCCGGCGCCGCCCGGATCGCGGGCACGCGCCGCCCGGATCACGGGCACGCGGCGCCCGGCGGGGGTGAATCGCCATCACCCCCGCCGGACGGACACGCCTACTGACTCAGTAACCGCCGAACGACTGGATGTACTCGTTCGGCGAGCCGACGCCGGTCGAATCGTCGTACCCCGGGGTCGCGGGCAGCGCCGCCGCCCCGGCGCCATCGATCCCGATCGCGCGGAGGTAGGTGAGCAACGGACCGGCCTGCGTGTCCGGGTCGGTGTAGTTGTTGCGAACCTCGTACTGCCCGAACGGAGCCTGGGTCACGTCGTGGAACGCCCGTGAGCCGGCCCTCGCGTAGATCGCCGGGTTGGCGAACCCGAGATCGTGACCGGCCGCCTGCTGGGCGTCCGCCTCGATCCCGGCAAACGTCGGACTGGCGACACTGGTGCCACCGATCCGGCTGAGCGAGAAGGCATAGGAGGTTCCGTTCGGCTGCAGCGTCGTCTCTCCGACGAGCATGCCGGTGGCCGGATCCGCCAGCGCCGACACGTCAGGCACTACCCGCATCGGTGTCGAGGTCGTCCCCTCGGGCACGTCCTTCGCCAGGCCGTACGGGACGACGCCCCGCTGATACCAGGGCTGGGTGTAGTAGGTGCTGACGCCACCGCCGCTGGAACCGTCGTAGGTGTCGGGTCCATAGACGGGCGGGGGCGTGTTCGTCCATGACGTGCCGCTGGCCGCCAGCGGGTCAAGCAGCGTGCCCCACGGAAGCTCCCACTCGTAGTTGTTGTTGGGACCGATCGCGAGGCTGGTGCCGCCGACAGAGGTCACCCATGGGCTCGAGGTCGGATAGTCGACCTGGATCTGATCCGAATACGGATCCTCCGCGTTCGGATCCTCGTAGCCGCTGTCGCCCGATGAGAAGAAGAACCCGATCCCCTCGACCGCGCCGGCCTCGAAGATCTGATCCCACTCCGGCGTGATCACGGCATCGTCGAACGGCTCGCCGTACGAGTTGCTGACGATGCTGGCCAGGTGATGGTTGACGATCAGGGCGTCAGCCGCCGCCAGGTCGGTGTCGTTGCAGCTTGCCGCTGCGACGAAATGGACGTTCGCGTCCGGTGCCATGTCATGGACGGACTCGACGTCGAGCGTCTCCTCTCCGTACCAGCCCTGGGCGTCGCATTCATCCGCCGAGGTGTCGTAGAAGTAGCCCGGCAGATACTGCTGATACTGGCCGGGACGGAACGGCTGGTTGCCGGTCACGCGCGAGAACTCATCGGCGTCGTACTGCATCGTCGGCGAGGCGTACGCGTCGACGATCGCGACCGTCTGGCCGCGGCCGGTCATGCCGGAGTTGCTGACGCCGTATGCGCCGCGGATCTGCTGCGGCGTGTAGCCGGTGACGGCCCACGGCCAATGACGCCCACCGGCCGTCGGCTCACCGGTCGCGGTCTTCTGCCCGTAGTAGCTCGAGGTGGGGGGCGCGACCCAGTAGTTCGGGCCAGGCGGCGGTAGCTGGTCCTGAGGCTTCATCTGGTCACTGGCGGTGTCGAGACCGGAGACGGCCAGCACCGCGCCCGCAACCGAACTCGGGACGGTGGCCGTGGCGACCGGTGCGCGTGCCGTCTGGCCGCTTGAGTCCGTGTAGTCGGCGAAGCCGACGCCGAACGCGCTGCTCGCCTCCGCGACCGTGCCGGTGACCTCAACGTAGGCGCCGACGCCGCTGGTCACGTTGGTGACCGTCAGCCCGGAGCCGGTCAGCCATGACTCGACTGACTGAACCTGGGCGCTGCTCGCGCCGAAGCGCGCCTGCACCTGGGAGGCCGACAGATAGTCGCCGTAGGCGGCGTTGCTGGGGTCAGAGACCGCCTGCGCGTAGGACGCAAGGCCTGCCGGATCCTGCCCGGCGAGGTAGACGCGGAGGTTGACGGCGCCGCTGGTGACGGCCGGCGCCGTCCTTCCCTGGGCGCTGCGCGCCCAGTCGGGATGCGTGCCCCGAAGCTCCGTGCGGCCGCTGGCCGCAAGCGCGCTGCCGGCTGAGATCGCCAGACAGCCGACGACGGCGAGGCTGCCGGAGAGCGCTCGAGCGAGCTTCCGGCGGTTACAGGTCAAGTGCATGCGACACCTTTCTCCCAAAGGTCTGTTGGTATGGCGAGGCTCCCAACGGCTGGTTCCGTCAGCCGTCCCTGCGCCGGCGCGAAGTCTCTCACATGGGAAGCGCCGACGCCAGTCCCCAGCTTCACAGGGTCAGACGGTCAGGCTGGCGATGATTCCGAAGCGGAGGTGATCACCGCCAGAACGTCACCGTTGGCGACCGACGCGCCAACCGCGATCGGCAGCTCCGAGACGGTTCCGGCCTTGTGCGCGGTGATCTCGTTCTCCATCTTCATCGCCTCGATCACGCAGATCAGGGCGCCCTCGTCGACGGCCGCGCCCGGGGCGACGCTGACCTTCAGCACGGTTCCCTGCAGGGGCGAGGTGAGCTTGTCGCCACCGAGGCCCGACGCGGATGAGCCAGCGCGCTCGCCGCGACGCGGTGCCTTACGGGCGGCACGAGCCTCGGAGGGGGCGGCTGCACCGTTGAGACCGGCGGCAACAGCGGGCCCGATCACCGTCACATCGAAGCGCTTGCCCGAGACCTCGACCGTGTAGGACTGCTCGACCTTGGGAGCGTCACCGTCCACGTCGTCCGCATCAGCGTCGGTCACGGGCTTGGCGGGAGCGAGCGTCTTGAGCCACTTGCGGTCCTCGATCAGATCCCGGCAGGTCTCAGCCCGCGCCCACTGCTCGGTCTGGAGGATCGCCTCGTGGAACGGGAGCAGGGTCTTCAACCCGCCGATCTCGAACTCACGAACCGCCCGCAGCATCCGCGCGGTTGCATGCTCGCGATCGACATCCCAGACGATCAGCTTCGCGACCATCGGGTCATACATCGGCGAGATCTCTGAGCCGGGGCCGACGCCGGAGTCGACGCGGACGCCCGGGCCGCTCGGCTCACGATAGGTGCCGATCCGCCCGGGCGCCGGCGTGAAGCCCTTGCTGGCGTCCTCGGCGTTGATCCGGCACTCGATCGCGTGACCGTTGAGGTGCACGTCATCCTGGGTGACCGACAGCGGCTCGCCGGCGGCGACCCGGATCCCCTCCCGGACGATGTCGATCCCGGTGACCAGCTCGGTGACGCAGTGCTCGACCTGGACCCGCGTGTTCATCTCCAGGAAGTAGTACTCGCCACCCTGGAGCAGCCCCTCGATCGTGCCGGCACCGGAGTAGTTCACCGCCGCGGCGGCCTCGGTCGCGATCCGTCCGATATGGCCCCGCAGATCGTTGTCGACGGCCGGCGCCGGTGCCTCCTCGATCAGCTTCTGGTGCCGGCGCTGGAGCGAGCAGTCGCGCTCACCGAGATGGATCACGTTGCCGTGGTTGTCCGCGAGCACCTGCACCTCCACGTGCCGCGGGTCGGGGAGGTAGCGCTCCAGATAGACGGTCGGGTCGGAGAAGAACTTCTCGCCCTCGCGAGCGGCGCCCTCGAACGCCGCCTCCAGCTCGTCGTAGCTCAGCGCGACCCGGAAGCCCTTGCCACCACCGCCGCCGGCGGCTTTGACAGCGACCGGGTAGCCGATCGTGTCGTTGATCAGTTTCGCCGCCTCGGCGACCGTTTCGACAGGCCTGGTGGTGCCGGGCACGATCGGGACGCCGGCGGCGGACATCAGCTCACGGGCCCTGGTCTTGGAGCCCATTGCCTCGATCGCGGATGCCGGCGGACCGATGAAGGTGATGCCGCGCTGCTCAAGCGCCGTCGCGAAGGTCGCGTTCTCGGCGAGGAAGCCGTAGCCGGGGTGGACCGCCTCGGCGCCGGAGCGCTCGATCGCGCCAAGCAGCTTGTCGATCGCCAGGTAGCTCTCGGCCGCCGGGCCCGGGCCGAGCAGATAGGCCTCGTCCGCGCGCGCGACGTGCAGCGCCTCACGATCGATCTCGGAGTAGACCGCGACGGTGGCGATGCCGAGCTCCTCACACGCCCGCATAACCCGGATCGCGATCTCGCCGCGGTTTGCGATCAGGATCTTGGAGAACATGGCCGGGCGCAGCACTTTACAGTCGCGCGAGCGCTCTTGGCTGCCCGGGTGGACCTCCCTTTAGAATCGCCGGGGTGAACATGCTCCCGGACGTGCGCGGGGTGCGCCCGGATCAGGTATCCGCTGCTGACGGCGCCACGGCACCTGAACCCGCCGCCACCGAGGCGCATACGGCTCAGACGTCGGCCGCTGCGACACCCGACGCTGCGGCGCCCGACGGCTCCCGTTCCCGTTCCGCGCTCGCTCGCGAGCGCTCGGAGTTGGCTGGCGATCCAGTGGGCATGGCTGCGCTGGCCACTGGGCGTCTACTTCGCGACGCGACTGCTGATCTACGCGGAAATGCTGGTCGAGACGCTGTTCAGGAGCTGGACGTTCTGGGGAGAGGCCGCGAACTGGGACGGCGGCTGGTACCTGGCGGTCGCGGACGGGGGGTACCCGACCCATTTCCTGCACTACACGACGATGGCGGACCAGACGACGCTCGGGTTCTTCCCGCTGTACCCGATCGTGATCTGGTTGACGGCCCACTTCGGGTCGCTTCATCCCGGTTGGCACCTGTACGAGCTCGCCGGTCTGCTGATCGCGCTGCTCACGGGCGCGATCGCCACGGTGCTCATCGGGCGACTGGCGACCGGCTGGTGGGGGAGAAATCCGGCCGCCGCGCGGTCCTGTTCTTCTGCGTGTTCCCAGGCTCGATCGTGTTCTCGATGGCTTACACCGAGGGCCTGATGCTGGCGCTCGTGGCCGGCTGCCTGCTCGCGATGCAACAGCGCCGCTGGCTGCTCGCCGGCGTGCTCGCCGGGTTCTCGACCGCAGTCGAACCTGTCGCGGTGGCGATCATCCCGGCGTGTGCCGCAGCTGCCGGGCTTGAGCTGTGGCGACACGGCTGGCGGGACCGGACCGCCTGGCGCGCGCTGATCGCACCGGCGATGGCACCCCTCGGTCTGCTCGCCTTCGGCGCCTACCTGTGGATCCACACCGGCACCCCGTTCGCCTCCGAGCAGGTCCAGCACTACGGTTGGCAGGAGGACAGCAGCCCGCTGGCGCTGGTCTCGACCGCCGAGCACCTCTACCGGCAGATCTTCCCGGCGCCAGGCGCCTACGACGTCGTCAACACCAACCTGATCGCCGGCTTGATCGGCGCCGTGATCCTGCTCGGCGGGCTGTTCCTGCTGGTGCGCAGACCGCGTCCGCAGCTACCCAGCATCATCTGGACCTTCGGCGTCGCCGCGCTGACCTTCACTTCGACGCAGACGCCCCCGAACGCGCGACTGCTGCTCTGCGCCTTCCCGGCGATCATCGTGTTCGCCCAGCGGCTGCACGGCCGCTGGTTCACCGCGTTGATCGTCTTCAACACCCTGCTGCTGCTCTCATTGAGCTGGTTCACGGTCGTCGGCGTCGACTTCCGGCCGTAGTGTCATGCGACGCATGCGGCGCCGGCCGCAGCCCGTGACGCTCGGTGTCTGCCTGGCGGCGATCTCGATCGGGGCGTGCGGCGGGAGTCAGCACACGACGAGCGCTGAGCAGCAGACGAGCAGCGCGTCGGCGGCGGGTCCGTGCGAGTCCAAGGCCCGCACCGCGATGGCGACATTCCTGTCGGTGCCGGCCGCGCAGGTCGCGGGGTCTGCCTCGGTGGGCAACAACGCCTCGCCGCAATGCCTATGGAGTGTGAAGCTCGCCGATGGAGCACGCGTCACGACGCTCGTCAACGTCGAAACCGGTCCGCAGCCGTATTTCATCCTCGAGCGGACGATCGTCGAAGACAGCCAGGAGTTCTCAGTGACCGCGCTACACCCCGGACCGCTCTCGGTCACGCGGCTGGGCCTGGAGGCCGCCTGGTTTCCCCAGTATCCGTATCTGATGGTGACCGATGGCCACGTACTGTTGACGGTCACGGTGAGCTGGGCACACCGGCCTCAGCGTCTCGAGCGAGCGCTTGCGGAAGCCGTCGCGCGGACCTATCTGCACACACCCCACGGGAAGGCCGCGGAACGACTGACGATCGGCTACCCCTGATCCCGCGGCCCGTCGAACCGAACCGCCCGAATGACCGCGGCCCAGCCGAACGATCGCTCGTGCCGGCGCGCATACCGGTGCGCCAGCGACACCAGCAACGCCTGGTAGCGGCGGTAGTTGACGCGTGATGCGGGCGGACCGCGGCGCTGACCCTCGTGGCTGGCGATCAGCCACAGCGCCGGACACCGTCGCGCGATCGAGTCAAGGACGGTTGCGGACGGCACCGCGTACCGCTCGACGTAGGGCTGCACCGAGCTCCACGGTCGCACGGGGTACACCGGGGTGAGGCGCCCGGCGCCGGGGGCGCCGCCGCGGTCCAGGTAGTAGTCGAACACCATCCGGCCGTCCTGCGGGTAGAAGGCGACGCAGGTGCCCGGCCTGGAGTTGGCGAGCACGTAGGCGGTCACCGTTCGCCAGGGCTCCGGTGAGATGCCGTAGCTCGGGACCAGCTGCAACGCTCGGAGCACGACCAGCACCGCGACTGCGACCCAGCCCAGCTCCGATGGGAGCCGCGGGTGGTGAAGCAGCCATGCCAGCAGCAGCGCAACGGCGGGAGCAACGAGAATCGTGCTGCGGGCGAGCTCGACCGGCTCCCCCGCCTTGGATGCGGCAACCGTCAGGATCACGGGCACGAGCAGCCAGCTCGCCAACAGCACCTCGCCCACACGCCCGCGGCCGGGCATCCGTCGCCGCGCCGAAACCACGATCGCGACCAACGCGATCAGCAGCAGCACGCCGGTCAGGATCAGCGTCAGCGTCCCGGTTGCGCTGCGGTGGAAGTTCGGCGGCATTCCCGCCGAGGTGAGCGTCCTCGCCGCCTGGCCGAGCACCTCCAGGGTCGGTGGTGGCACCCAGAACAGCTGTCCGCTGCCGCGCTCCAGCGCCAGCACCGCGAGCGGGATACAGCCGACGGCGACGATCACGACCGCGGCGATCACCTCACGGACGCGTGAGCGGGCGGCGATCACCATCACGAGCAGCTGCGCCGGGACGATCACTGCGGCGATCAGGCCCATGTAGATCGCGAGCAGGGTGCTGATCACGTACAGAACCAGCGCCGGGCGCGGCACCGGAGCGTGCTCCTCAGCGCAGACGATCGAGACGAATGCGAGGAACGACCCGGCGGCGAACGTCACCATCAGTGCATACCCGCGCGCGTTCTGCCCCCAGAAGATCAGCGGCAGGCTCACCGCCGTGAGCATCGCGGCGCTGAACGCGACGCTCCGGTCGAACAGTCGCAGGCCGAGCAGCGACACGAGCCCGACCGTCGCCGCTGTCGCGATCACGGAGACCACGCGGATCGCGGCGGGGCCGGTCCCGAACAGGCCGATCAGGGCGTGCAGCAGCAGGTAGTAGGCGAGCATGTTGCCGCCGTCGTGCGCGATCGCGTGCCACAGCGCGCCGCCATGCTGGGAGGCGATCGCGACACTCGCCGCCTCGTCCAGCCACAGACTGCGTGACGAGAGCTCATAGGCTGCCAGCAGCGCCGCCAGCACGCACGGGAGGGCGATGCAGAGCAGGTCGAGCCGGCGGTCGCGAGCGCCGGCCGAGCTCATCGCCCAGCCTCGGCTACGCCGGGCAGCCTGAGAACCGGTGGCGCCGGCCGGCGTGAGCCTCGCCGCCGCAGCGCCAGCAACAGCGCCAGGGCGCCGGCGAGCAGGTACAGCTCGAGCACGCGCGGTGCCTGGGGCAGCGGGGTCGCCACCTGCCCGCCGGGCATCACGAAGAAGACACCTGCGATCAGCGCGCCGGCGAGCCACCACGAACGCTGGAGCACAGGATCGGCCGCAAGCAGCACCGCACCCCAGAGCAGGTACCAGGGCCACGCGATCGGGCCTCCGACCGCCGCCAGCAGGAGCAGTGCCGCCAGGTATCGGACCAACCGGTCGTAGCGCACACGCACGCACAGCCAGACGGCGACCAGCGCGACCAGCCAGGTCGCGACCTGAACGCAGCGGTCCTCCAGTCCTCTGGCGTCGACGCTCGACCCCGGCGCCGTGCAGCGCGTGGGCGAGCGCGACGCCGAAGGCGGTGGCCGGGGTGAGCGCGATCCGCACCGTCTCGGGTGTCGAGAACAGGCTGCCGGAGATCCAGCTGACGCCGACGCCGGCGAGCAGGCCGACCACGAGGACCACGGATCCGCATACGGCGACCGTGGATGCGATCACCCGCGGACGGTGCGCGGGCTCCGCCCGCAGCCAGCAGACCGCGATCATCGCGACCGCGGCGATCGCAGGTAGCTTGACGGTCGCCGCGACCGAGCAGATCGCGATCGCCGTCAGCGGGCGGCGCTCAACCGCGAGCGTCACACCGGCGACCAGCAGCCCGATCATCAGCGCGTCGTTGTGGGCCCCGCCGACCAGGTACAGCAGCGTCAGCGGGCTGCAGAGCGCGAGCCACAGGGCGCGCGCGGGGTCGGCACCGAGCGCCCGTGCGAGCCGCGGCAGGAAGACCGCGACCAGCGCCAGACCGGCCAGCTCCACGAGCCGCAGCAGCATCACTCCCAGCATCACGTTGGTGCCCGCGATCCCGGCCACCAACGCAGCGATCGCCATGAACAGCGGGCCGTAGGGCGCCGTCGTGTGACGCCAGTTGGTCGAGACCGCCGTCAGGATCGCCTGCTCGTGCCAGCGGCGCAGCGCGATCGGAGCCACCCGGTAAGGGTTCAGACCGTGATGCAACAGCGCCCCCTGGGCGAGGTAGCTGTAGACATCGAGGCTGAACAGCGCGGGCCCCAGGACCAGCGGCAGCGCCCAGGCGGCCGCGATCACAAGCACGTCGCGGACCGGTGTTCGAGACACGCTCGCAATCCGGCGGCCGACCCCGAGCCATGCCACGCACAGCACGATCACGCCGGCCCAGAAGAGGTGCACCGCCGCCATGTGACCACCGGGAAGCGGGATCCGCCACCACCACGGAACCGGGCGGTGATTCAGTACCTTGGTCGCGGCGATCGCGATCGCGATCGAGCCGGCCATCCCGAGAACCGGCCAGAGCAGGCCGATGCGGCTGCGAAACGCGAGCATCTGGTCAAGAAAAGCTAGCGATCCGAATGGCGCAGGCGTGCTTCGGCCCGCGGGACCGGCGCTAGGCGACTCAGCGCGCGGCGCGGACCATGCCGGCGGCGACCGTGTCGTTGGTCGTCTCGTCGATCAGGATGAAGCTGCCCGTGCCGCGATTGCGCGCGTAGGGATCAACGATCAGCTGAGCGCTGCACCGCAGCCGCACGAGCCCGATCTCGTTGAGGGTCAGCTCGCCGGTGCGCTCGTGCGCGAGCGTGTTGACGTCGATCTTGTACTCGACCTCCTCGACGATCGCCCGTGCCGAATGCGTCGTGTGCTTGATCGAATACCGCGATCCCGGCCGCAGCGGCTCCTCGCACATCCAGCAGATGCTCGCCTCCAGCTCCCGAGTGACCGCCGGTGGCTCCTCGACGCCGACGATCATGTCGCCCCGGGATACGTCGATCTCGTCTGCAAGCCGCAGCATCACCGACATCGTCGGGAATGCCACGTCGATGCCACCGTCATAGGTATCGATCGCGCTGACCGTCGTGCGCCGGCCGCTGGGGAGCACGACCACCTCGTCGCCGACGTGCAGCACGCCGCCTGCGACCTGGCCCGCGTATGCGCGGTAGTCATGGTGCTCCCCGGTCATCGGCCGCACCACCCACTGCACCGGGAAGCGCACATCGACGAGGTTCCTCGCCGGCGCGATCACGACGTGCTCGAGGTGATAGAGCAGCGGCGCGCCGCCGTACCACGACATCGACCACGAGCGGTCAACCACGTTGTCGCCGTTCAGCGCCGAGATCGGGATGAAGGTGATGTCCGGGATCTGGAGGCGTGCCGCCCAGTCGGTCATCTCCTCGAGGATCGAGTAGAACGCGTCCTCGTCGTAGGAGACGAGATCCATCTTGTTGACGCATACGACCAGATGCGGGATCTTCAGCAGCGAGGTGATGTAGGCATGTCGCTTGGTCTGCTCGCTGACACCCTTGCGCGCATCGATCAGCACGATCGAGAGGTCCGCTGTGCTCGCACCCGTGACCATGTTGCGCGTGTACTGCTCGTGCCCCGGTGTGTCGGCGACGATGAACTTGCGACGCCTGGTCTGGAAGTAGCGGTAGGCGACGTCGATCGTGATCCCCTGCTCACGCTCTGCACGAAGCCCGTCGGTCAGCAGTGCCAGGTTCACGTAGCCGTCGCCGCGACGCTCCGAGGTCTCGACGACGTGGTCCATCTGATCGGCCAGGATCGACTTGGAGTCATACAGGAGACGTCCGATCAGGGTCGACTTGCCGTCATCGACGGAGCCTGCCGTGGCGATCCGCAGAAGCTCGCTGGTATGGGTCCGCTGGGAGCGGCCGTTCGAGGTGGCGACCGTCACCCCCGACATCAGAAGTAACCCTCGCGCTTGCGGTCCTCCATCGCGGCCTCGGTGACGCGATCATCGGCGCGGGTCTCGCCACGCTCGGTGATCCGTGTCGCGGCGATCTCGGTGACCACCTCGGTCAGCGTCGTCGCCCCCGAGCGGACCGCGCCGGTGCAGGTCATGTCGCCGACGGTGCGATAGCGAACCGACTCCTCGAACGGCACCTCGCCGTCGATCAGCTCGACATACGGACTGAACGCGTAGAGCATTCCGTCACGCTCGAACACCTGGCGGTTGTGCGCGTAGTAGATCGACGGGACCTCGAGGCCCTCGTCGGCGATGTACTGCCAGACGTCGAGCTCGGTCCAGTTGGAGATCGGAAAGACGCGCACGTGCTCGCCCTTGCGGATCTTGGCGTTGTACAGGGACCACAGCTCCGGGCGCTGGCTCTTGGGGTCCCACTGACCGAAATCGTCGCGGAACGAGAACACGCGCTCCTTCGCTCGGGCGCGCTCCTCGTCTCGCCGGGCGCCCCCGAACGCCGCGTCGAACCCATGTTCTGCGATCGCATCGAGCAGCGTCGTCGTCTGCAGGCGGTTGCGTGAGGCGCGTGGACCGGTCTCCTCGGTGACGCGACCGGAGTCGATCGAGTCCTGGACGTTCGCGACGATCAGCCGCTCACCGATCTGGGAGATGATCCGATCGCGGAACTCGATCACCTCAGGGAAGTTGTGCCCGGTATCGACGTGCATCACCGGGAAGGGGAAGCGGCCGGGCCGGAACGCCTTCTCCGCGAGCCGCAGCAGCACGATCGAGTCCTTGCCGCCGCTGAACAGCAGCACCGGCCGCTCGAACTCAGCGGCGACCTCCCGCATGATGAAGATCGATTCGGCCTCGAGCGTCTGGAGGTGGGAGAGCTCGTAGCTCATCGAGCCGCTCATAGGTGGATACCGCACTCGGTCTTGTCCTCGCCTGACCAGCGCCCCTCACGACCGGCGCCCGGCTGGGTGCAGGGGGCGCAACCGATCGACGCGTAGCCCCTGTCGTGCAGCGGGTTGTATGGCAGGTCGTGCGCATAGATGTAGCGCCAGAGGTCCTTCTCGGTCCAGTCGGCGAGCGGGTTGCACTTCCAGATGCCGCGGCGCTGATCGTGCTCGAGCTTGCGCGCGCCGGCCCGGGTCGGCCCCTGCTCGTGCCGGATCCCCGTGATCCAGGCGTCGACTCCGGTGAGCGCCCGTTCGAGCGCGTCGACCTTCGCCGGGCCGCAGCAGTTCGCCTGCGTCCAGGGCGCTCCTGGGCTGCTCGCGTCGAGCACCTCGATCGCCAGCCCGAACCGCTGCTCGAACTGCCTCCAGGTCTCGAGCGTCTCCGGGAACAGCACGCCGGTGTCGATCGTGAACAGCTTCGCATCGGGCGTGATCTCGCTCAGCATGTGCGCGAGCACCGACTCCTCCTTCTGGAAGGAGCACGCCGTCTTGAGCCGCGGATGGAAGCGCTCGATCGCGTAGACGAGCACCTCCTGCGCGGAGGCTGATTCGAGGTCTGGAGTTGCGGTGGTCATCTGGGTGGGCGCGTGCAGAAGCGCTGGACGTCGCGGGTCTTCAACGGAAGGTTAGACGGCGTCCGATCAGACGGCGCACTCGCCCTCACCACGCTCGACCGCGAACGGCCCGCTGCGGTTCCAGTCGATGAACAGGTCGAGCGTCTCCAGGGAGAACTCGGCCGGCAGCGCCAGATCCCTGACGCGTTGCTCGAACGACGTCGTCCCAACCCGGTCGACGAACTCGTTGAACTGCTCGCCATCGAGGCGCTCGGACTCGTACAGGGCGATCCAGCGCTCGACCGCCTCGGGCACCCGCTTGGCCGGAAGCCGCGCCTTCAACCGCTGCCCGTAGCGAACCTCACCGCCTTCATACCCGCCGCCGATGTGCGGGACGTAGGCGGGGATGGTGTGATCGCCGACCTTGATCGAGGCACCGTAGAAGCCGATACTCGCGATGTGGTGCTGGCTGCAGCCGTTCGGGCAGCCGCTCATCTTTATGTGGATTGCGCGGGTCAGCGGATCCCGGGGATCGATCGATCGCAGGCGCTCGGTGACGGCTCGGTTGAGGCCCATCGAGCTTGTGATCCCGAGCTTGCACGAGTCGGTTCCGGGGCAGCTGACGACGTCGGTGATCTCGTCGGCTCCGTGCGTCTGCGAGGCCGAGCGCCGCCAGCGCAAGCCACACCTCGTAGATCGACTGATCCCGCACCCACCGCAGGACGATGTTCTGGTGAGCTGTCGTGCGCGCATAGCCGCCGCTGTGCTGACGCATGATCTCGGCGATGCCGCGGAGCTGCTCGGGCGTCAGATCGCCACGTTCAACCTTGATCTCGACCGTCGAGAAGCCGCTCTGGCGCTGCGGTTGCGCATTGGAGCCCAGGAAGCGGTTGAACTCGGTGAGATCACCGTTGGGCTGGGCGGGCGCCGGCTCAGTCCTGCGCGCGGGGGCATGGGCCTGCTCGTCGTGCTGCCACTCGATCGGATCGAGTGAGAAGTCGCGCTGCGCGACCCAGTCGCCGCTCAGCTCCTCCTCGACCATCTCACGGAACTCGTCGATCCCGACCTTGTCGACCAGGACCTTGATCCTGGCGCGTGCGCGGTTGACGCGCAGGAAGTCCTGGCGGTCGAAGATCCGCATGCACGCCTCTGTGACCTTCAGGTACTCGCCGTTGTCGAGCTCGATGAACTCGTACAGGGTGGGCGCCAGGCGCGGCATGATCGATGTGCCGCCGCCGACCCTGATCTCGACACCGCGGACGCCGTCACGCAACCGGGGTACGAACGACATGTCGTGGATTCTGGTGATCGCGTTGTCGTCGTCGGTCGCCGTGAACGCCGTCTTCACCTTGCGCGGCATCGCCTGGGTGGTCGGGTGGCGCACGAAGTAGCGGACGTACGCTGCGGCGTACGGGGTGATGTCGAACAGCTCGCCCGGCAGCACACCCGCCCGTGGGTCGCCGGTGACGTTGCGCATCGTGTTGCCACAGCCCTCGCGTGAGGAGAGTCCGGCGTCCCCGAGCTCGCGGATCAGCTTCGCCATCTCCGGCAGCGGCACGTGGTGCATCTGGATGTTCTGGCGGGTCGTCAGGTGCCCCTTGCGCAGCGGCACGTACTTCTCGATCACGTCCGCAAACGCATCGAGCTGGTCCGGAGACACGCCGCCGAACGGGAGCTTCACGCGGGCCATCTGCACGTCTGGCTGCCGCTGTCCGTAGACCCCCTGCCTGAGACGGAACTTGGTGAAGTCGTCCGGCTCAAGCCGTCCCTCGAGGAAACGGATCGACTCGGTGTCGAAGTCATCGAACTCGCGCTCGATGATCGGGATCACGTGGCCGGGGATGTCCTCCCTGACCTCAGGCGTCTCAAGCGACCCGAGATGGGCACTCGAGCCGGCTACGGTGGCGGTTTCCTGCAGCGATGCTGGCTCCATGTATTCCCTCTGACGACGTTCGGGGGCTGCTGCGGCCGGTCGTCAAAGGGAAAACTATCAAAAGCCGATTGGAATATCGGCTTTTTGGCTTCAGGCGCTTCGGGTTGGCCGGCGCGCGGCCCGCGAGATCGAAGCGCTGCGCCGTCGTGAGTGCGATCGCGAAGCGCGCGCCGGCGGCGCGGCGCGCACCTTCACCGTGTGCGAGATCACCCCTGACAGGCCCAGCGAGTCGAACACCGTAACCGTCACCCGGTAGGAGCCCGCCTTGGCGTAGGTGTGCGGCGCCCGCGGGCCGAATGCCTCGGCGCCGTCACCGAAGTTCCACCGGTAGTACGCAAGCCGCGCGTCCGCGTTCTGGTCCGATGCGCCGGCACGGAAGATCACCGGAGAGCCCGCAACCGCTCGTGCCGGAGTGGAGCTGAACGAGGGAGTTGGATTCTTGCGGACGGTGATCTGCCGTGACGAGGTCGCAACGTTGCCGTCGTTGTCAACGACCGTCAGCGACACCGTGTAGACGCCGGCGCTCGCGTAGGGATGCGAGACCGGGACCGGCCCGCCGATCTGGAACTCCGACTGCCCGTCGCCGAAGCTCCAGGTGGCGCTGCTGAAGCCGTCCGCCGCAGCGCTTGCACCCGAGTTGAAGCCGGCTTCCAGACCCGCCATCACCGACACCGGACCGGTGAAGCCCGCCGTCACCGCACCGCTCGTCGGCGCCGGCTCGCAGCTCCCGTCGCCGTTGCTCCACAGCGTCTGGGTGTAGTACTCGTCGCCGTTGATCAGCTGGTCGTACAGGGTCCCGCCCGCCTCAGACCCGCCAAGCGCGGGGTAGGTGTTCTGGCAGAGGTCAGCCGCCTCGTCGCCGGAGGACTCGTTGATCCAGCCGGTACCGGTGATCGGGTCGGTGATCGACTCGTTGCTCTCGTGGCTGAGGTCGTCGAGCACCACATCGGCCACATCGCCGTTTGGCTCCTGCGGCGCTGCGGTGCCGTCGGTCTGGCAGGCCTTCGGGTCGGGCGTCACCGGCAGGAACGGAACAACCGCGTAGATCACCTCGCTCGGTCCGTCGGCAAGCGAGCTGTGGTAACTGCAGAACTCATTGCTCGCGCAACCGAGGTTGGCGTTGCAGATGTTGACGTCTGCGGGGGTGATCACGAAGTAGACCGGCGCGTGTTCCTGCGCGTTGCCGATCCCCGTCGGTAGCCCGCGGTCCGCGATCAACTGCACCAGTTCGGTCTGGAGCTGCGCATCGGTCAGGCAGGTCGGGTACGCGGGTGCGGTCGTCGCACACCCGGAGCTCGGATACGGGTCATCGTCAGAGATCGCCTGCGTGGCCGCCGAGAACGTCTGGCCTGCATCGGCGAAGCCGGTCTTGTCGTAGTACTGACGCCCCACTCCGTAGGTGTCGTCGGCCTCGCCGCTGTCGTCCGCGACGTCGGTCAGATATTGCTCCATGAGCTGCCGTGAGCGAGCCGAGATCTGCGCCACCGCCGGCGGATCCCAAAAGACGAGGTACGGACTGACCGTCTGCAGCACCGGGCCGCCGTTGTAGGAAACGTCCTGGCTGGAGGAATTCTGGGATCGTGCAAGCGGTCTGGCGGCTGTTGAGACGCCTTGCTGCACGCCGGGAACCGCAGCTGGGTCGGCGCCCGCCCGAAGCTGGACACCGACCGAGGCGCCATCGCCGAGCCGGACGATCAGCGCGTTCGCAGCCGGCGTCAGGAGCGCCAGGGCGCCGACAGCCGCCAGCACCAGCGCACAGAGAGCTGGAATCGCTTGTTGCAACAGGCCACGGACGCGGCTCACAGGGCACTCAGGCTACCGTCTGCGCAGCCGGAAGCGGCTGAACTCAGCTCCAGGTCGCTCGATGCGTGTGGGCGCGCGTGACGCCCTCTCTGAGCGCAGTCCGCTTCCATGCACTCGGCGCCGGCGCCGGCGGGGTCCGCACCGGAGCGGTCTCACGCATGAATCGCTCGAGCGCGGCCACGACTGCGGCCGCCTCCTCCGAGGAGGCCTCGGGGGCAACGATCGACAGCTTGGCGCGACGGTTCATGATTCCCTGAGCGTAGCGGCGCACGACAGATCTTGGCGGGACTTCCCCACCGGAGTATCGTGCGCCGACCGATGACACAGATCCCCGTGCTCGATCACGCCGCGGTCCTCGCGGCAGTTCCGCCGGCCGATGCGATCGAGCAGGTCCAGGAGGCACTTCTGCGCCACCACGCCGGCGAGTGGACGATGCCGTCGAAGGTGTACCTGCAGAGCCCCCCGTTCGGAGACTTCCGCGCGATGCCGGCGCTCGGGGACGGGATCGCGCTGCTGAAGTGGATCAGCTCGTTCCCCGGAAGCCCTGCCCGCGGGCTGCCGGCCGTCACCGGCGTGATCTGCCTGTCGGACGCAGGCACCGGCGAACCGCTGATGCTGCTCGACGCCCGCTCGGTCACCGCGCTGCGCACCGGCGCCGTCGCCGCGGTCGCAACGCGCGCGCTCGCGCGCCCGGACGCCGGCCGTGTCGGGATCGTCGGCTGCGGGTTGCACGGCAGATGGGTGGCGCGCTGCCTGGCGGCGGCCGGCTACGGGCCGGGAGTCTGCGCCGACCCCAATGCGCAGGCTGCCGGGGATCTCGCGCAGGAGCTCGGCTGGGCGGCCGGATCACATCGCGAGGCCGTGGCGCAGGAAATCGTCTGCTGCGTGACGCCTGGAGCCGAGATCGTGATCGACGATGGCGCTCTGCGCGCCGGCCTGCATCTGAACATGCTCGGCGCCGACGGGCCCGGCAAGGCCGAGGCGACGATCGCCGTCGTCGCCTCCTGCGCCCTGTTCTGTGACGAGTGGGAGCAGGCGTCGCACGGCGGCGAACTGACCGGGGCCGTCAGCGCCGGGCTTGTGACCCGCGACCGGGTGACCGAGTTGGGCGCCGTGCTGGCCGGCACGGCGCCTGGCCGACCCGGTCCCCAATCGGTCACCCTGTTCGACTCGACCGGACTCGCGGTCCAGGATCTGGCCGTCGCCCGGGCCGCGCTGGAAGCCTGGCGCGCCGGACGCGTCACCGCGCAGACAGTCGAGCTGTAGCCGCCGGATCGTGAACAGATACTGGCCGGCGCCTACAGCGGGATGTTGCCGTGCTTGCGGTGCGGACCAGGCTGGCGCTTGGTCTCGAGCGTGCGCAGCGCCGTGATCAGCTTCGGCCGCGTCTCATGCGGGATGATCACGTCGTCGATGTAGCCGCGCTCGGCGGCGGCGTACGGGTTCGCGAAGTGGGCCTTGTAGTCGGTGATCAGCTTCTGGCGGCGCTGGTCGGGTGTCGGAGATGCATTGATGTCACGGCGATAGATGATGTTGACCGCACCCTCGGGGCCCATCACGGCGACCTCCGCAGTCGGCCACGCGAAGTTCATGTCGGCGGCCAGGTGCTTTGAGCCCATCACGTCGTAGGCGCCGCCGTATGCCTTGCGGGTGATCACGGTGATCTTCGGGACGGTTGCCTCGGCGTATGCGTACAGCAGCTTCGCACCGCGACGGATGATCCCACCCCACTCCTGAGTCGTTCCCGGCAGGAACCCAGGCACGTCGCAGAAGGTGATGATCGGGAGGTTGAACGCGTCACAGGTCCGGATGAAGCGTGCGGCCTTCTCCGAGCTGTCGATGTCAAGCACGCCGGCAAGCTGCGCCGGCTGATTGCCGACCACGCCGACCGCGTGACCGTCGAGGCGGGAGAAGCCGCACACGATGTTGCGCGCGTAGTGCTCGTGGACCTCGAAGAACTCCCCGTCGTCGACGACGTGGCGGATCACCTCGCGCATGTCATAGGGCTTGTTGGGGCTGTCCGGGACAACGCTGTCGAGCTCGGGATCCATCCGCAGCGGATCGTCGGTGGGATGCACGTGCGGGGCGGTCTCGAGGTTGTTCTGCGGCAGGAACGACAGCAGGTAACGGGCGTCCTGGAGACAGACATCCTCATCCTCTGCAGCGAAATGCGCGACACCGGACTTGGCGTTGTGGCTCATCGCTCCGCCGAGTTCCTCGAACTCGACCTCCTCACCGGTCACGGTCTTGATCACCTCGGGCCCCGTGATGAACATATGCGATGTCTCCTTCACCATGAAGATGAAGTCGGTGATCGCCGGCGAATACACGGCGCCGCCGGCGCACGGTCCCATGATCAGGCTGATCTGCGGGATCACGCCGCTGCACTGGACGTTGCGCAGGAACACGTCGCCGTAGGCGCCGAGCGACACGACCCCCTCCTGAATCCGCGCGCCGCCAGAGTCGTTGATCCCGATCACCGGACAGCCGATCTTCGCTGCGAGATCCATGATCTTGCACATCTTCTCCGCCATCACCTCGCCAAGCGAGCCGCCGAAAACCGTGAAGTCCTGGCTGAACACGCACACCCGCCGGCCGTCGATCGTGCCGTGGCCGGTGACGACCGCGTCGCCGTAGGGTCGGTTCTTCTCCATGTCGAAGTCCGAGGTGCGATGGCGTACAAATGCGTCCAGTTCCTGGAAGGAGCCCGGGTCGAGCAGCTTCTCGAGCCGCTCTCGCGCGGTGTACTTGCCCTTCGCGTGCTGCTTTGCGATCGCCTCCTCGGAGCCGGCGTGGATCGCCTCGTACTTCAGCTCCTGAAGCTGGGCCAGTTTTTCCTCATAGGTCTCGGGCGCCTTGTCACGCATCGCGGCGCCGAGTGTAAGGCGAACGGCTCAGCCGCGTGAGAACGGCCGGTGGTGCGCCTGGCCGAGGCTATCCAGCGCGGCATCCAGCGCCGCGACAGGGTCGACCTCTGGGTCGGCCGTGGGATCCACCACTGCAGAGGCCTCGACGACGTCTGGGTCGACATCGGGCAGGTCGTGCGCATCGGGCAGATCGGACGCATCGGAAGCATTGGAAACATCGGGTAGATCAGGCAGATCGGGCAGATCGGGCTGGGCCGCGACCGGTTCGGCCTGGCTCGCTGGCCGCAGGCGTGCCATCAGCCGCTGCCAGAGGCCGCCGCGGGCCGCTGCCGGCGGCTCCAGAGGCTCTGGTTCAGGTTGAGGTTGATTGATCATCGTGCAACCCCGGCGGCTCGGGCTCAGTCACCGCCCGGGCCGTGACCGCTGGCTGCGTAGAGGTCGTCTCCTGCACCGCCTCAGCCGTCTGCGCGGCCGCAAGCGGCCGCGCCGTCAGGGTCACACGCGTCCCCCAGCCGGAAGGCTCGATCCGCACCGTGCCGCTTGTAGCGTCGCCCTCCCAGGCAACGGCGGTTTCCGGTTCGAGCCTCGTGATCCTGATCTCCCCGAATGACTGTAGGTGACGGGCGAGCGATTCCTGCACGCTGCATGCCAGCCACAGCTCGGGTGGGGACTTGACCAGGGTTCTGCTCGCCTGATGCTCGGGCAGGGTTGCCTCTTGCTCGGTCATGATTCGGAGTTCGCCCGTCGGCGGCGATGTCCTCCCGCAGTTTTGTGCGTTGCAGACGAGGGGTCGTGAACGCCGGTCAGTTGCTCGGCTGGTAGGCGCCGAACACGTCGCGCATCGCGGCGCACACCTCACCCATCGAACAGCGGTCCTTCAGCGCGGCGCGCAGAACCGGCAGCACGTTGCCGCTGCCGCGAGCCGCTCCGCGCACCTCGTCGAGGCGCCGCGCAACGAGCGCCGGATCACGATCTGCCTTGAATGTGGCGAGTCGCGCAAGCTGCTCGCGCTCGGACTCGGGGTCGACGCGAAGTAGATCTGGAACCTCGACGGAGTCCTCGACGAACGCGTTCACCCCGACGACGATGTCCTGTTCAAGGCGGTAACGCTCGTGGTAGCCGAAGGCCGACTCCTCGATCTCGTTCTTCATGAACTCGATCGCCGCCACCGAGCCGCCGAGCTCATCGACCTTGTCGATCAACCAGCGGGCGTTGCGCTCGATCTCGTCGGTCAGCGCCTCCACGAAGTAGGACCCCGCGAACGGATCGACCGTGTCCGCAGCCCCCGACTCGTAGCCGATGATCTGCTGTGTGCGCAGCGCGATCTTGGCGGCACGCTCCGTCGGCAACGCCAGCGCCTCGTCGAATCCGTTGGTGTGCAATGACTGGGTGCCGCCACAGACCGCCGCGAACCCCTGGAGCGCGACGCGCACGATGTTGTTCTCAGGCTGCTGCGCGGTCAGCGTGACGCCGCCCGTCTGGGTGTGGAAGCGAAGGCGCCACGAGCGCTCATCCTTGGCACCGAAGCGCTCCCGCATGATCTGCGCCCACATCCGGCGCGCAGCCCTGAACTTGGCGACCTCCTGGAAGACGTTGTTGTGGCCGTTGAAGAAGAACGCCAGGCGCGGCGCGAACTCATCGATCTCAAGACCGGCGTCGAGGGCCGCCTGCACGTAGGCGATCCCATTGGCGAGCGTGAACCCCACCTCCTGGACGGCAGAGCAGCCCTTCTCCCGGAAGTGGTAGCCGGAGATCGAGATCGTGTTCCACCTTGGGATCCGCTCACGGCAGTAGGAGAACAGATCGGTGGTCAGCCGGATCGCCCCCTCCGGCGGGTAGATGAAGTTCCCACGGGCGATGTACTCCTTGAGGATGTCGTTCTGCGTCGTGCCGCGGAGCTGCTCGCTGGGGACGCCCTGCTCCTCGCCGACGAGCTCGTAGAGCAGCAGCAGCACGCATGCCGGGGCGTTGATCGTCATCGAAGTCGAGACCCGGTCCAGCGGGATTCCGTCGAATGCCGTACGCATGTCGTCGATCGAGTCGATCGCCACCCCGGTGCGGCCGACCTCCCCCAAACATCGAGGATCGTCGGAATCGAGTCCGAGCTGGGTCGGCAGGTCGAAGGCCATCGACAGGCCGGTCGATCCGTGCTCCAGCAGGTAGTGGTAGCGCTCGTTGGACTCCCTTGCGCTCGCGTAACCCGCGTACTGGCGCATCGTCCACAGCTGCTTGCGGTACATATCGGCATGCACGCCCCGCGTGTATGGGTATGCGCCGGGCTCACCCAGCTCCTCGCCGAGGTCGGCCGGCAGGTCCGCCTCGGTGTACAGCTGCCTGATCTCGATTCCCGAATCGGTGAACCGGCGCGGGTCCTCGGGGCCGACGATCGGTGCGATCGTGCGGTGCTCAGTCGCGTCTTCCATGAGGCTCAGAGACTACCCACGCGCGGCGCCCAGCCGCCGTGAGCCTGACCGCGCGGACGATTCGCGGGCGCCGGGCAGCATCCGTGACTAGCCTATGCGGAGATGCACGTTCGCCTACGTCTGTTCGCAGTGCTGCGCGAGCGCGCCGGCGCCGCGGAGCTTGATCTCGAGCTCCCGGAGGGCGCGAGCGTCGCGCAGGCGTTGGAGACGGTCGGCTGGCTGACGGAGGGCGTCCCGGTCGTGATGGCGGTCAACCGTGAGTACGCGGAGCCCACCGCCACGCTGCACGCCGACGACGAGCTGGCGCTGATCCCACCGGTGTCGGGAGGCGCCCTGGACTCAGTGCCGGTGCGCGTCGGCACCGAGCCACTCTCCCTGGACCGGCTGGTTCAAGCGGTTCGCGATCCACGCGCCGGGGCAGTGGTGACGTTTCTCGGTGTGACTCGCGATGTGCCTCAGCTCGAGTACGAGGCCTACGCCGAGATGGCCGAGCAGCGGATCGCGGAGATCGTCGCGGCCGCGATCGAGCGGCACGGGCTGACCGCCGCCGCCGCCGAGCACAGGATCGGAACCGTTCCGCTGTCAGAGGCCTCGGTGGCAGTCGCCGCGTCGGCCCCGCACCGCGCTGAGGCGTTCGCCGGAGCCAGAGAGATCATCGACCAGATCAAGGCGCAGGCGCCGATCTGGAAACGTGAGGAGGGCCACTGGGTGCAGGGGACGACGCCCGGCTCCTCGCCCACCTCGGACGGCTGACGCAGAACACCGGGTTCGTCGCCCGCCTCAAACCTCTGAGGCTGGACGCCGAGAGCGGTCGTTACAGCGCGCCGCCTGCGGCCGGTGGCGCGGTCGGGTCGGCGGCCGCCGGAGAATCCTCGCGTGCGAGATAGTCCTCGATGAACCCGGCGTTCTCGGTCGAGCGACGCACGACGGCAAGCAGCGACGACATCGAGGACACCTCCTCGACCTGCTCCTTCAGGAACCACTGGACGAACTGCTCGCTCAGGTAGTCGCACTCCTCCCGGGCGACACCCATCAGGGCGGCGATCTGCTCGCTGACCCGCTTCTCCTGTGTCAGCGCCAGCTCCACCGGTTCGGCAACGCCCTCGAACACCGTCTGCGGCGCGGCCACACCAGGAATCGTCACCTCTGCGTCAGCATCGAGCAGGTAGCCGACCATCATCATCGCGTGATTGCGTTCCTCGATCGCCTGCTTGTAGAAGAACGCGGCCAGACGCGGGAGCACCTGGGCGTCGTAGTACACGGCGTTGGCGATGTACTGCTGTGAAGCGCCGAACTCGTTCGCGATCTGCTCGGCCAGCCGTTCTACAAAGCGCTCTGCGGCCATCTTCGCTCCTGGTGGATTTGTGTCGTGACGGCGGGAACTCTGACAGGAAGATAACGTCGGGGCGGCGCGCATCGCTCGTTGCGGAACCGCGTCCCTGCCGCATACCAGGGTAGATTGGGGCCATGCCCACTTGCCTTGTAACCGGCGGTGCGGGCTTTCTCGGCTCGCATCTGTGCGATGAACTGCTCGCCCGCGGTAACCGCGTGATCTGCGTCGACAACCTCGAGACCGGATCGCTCACCAACATCGAACACATCCGCAGCGATTCGTTCGTCCATCACAACATCGACATCATCGAGCCGTACTTCGTCGATGAGCCGGTCGACTTCGTCTACCACCTCGCCTCACCGGCGTCCCCGATCGACTACCTGCGGCTGCCGTTGCACACCCTGAAGGTCGGCTCCTACGGAACCCACCACACGCTCGGACTGGCGAAGAAGCATCGCGCGCGGTTTCTGACGGCCTCCACCAGCGAGGTCTACGGAGATCCCGAGGAGCATCCACAGAAGGAGAGCTACTGGGGCAACGTCAATCCGATCGGCCCGCGCGGCGTCTACGACGAGGCGAAGCGCTATGCGGAGGCGCTGACGATGGCCTACCACCGCCAGCAGGGCGTGGACACCGCGATCGTCAGGATCTTCAACTCGATCCTCGCAGACGAGCAGGTGCTCTACGACGACGGGCGCGAGTTGCACCGAGAGTCTGTCAGCGACGTGGCGGCCCGCCTGGCACGCTATGCCGTTGCGGCTGGCTACGTGCCGAGGTCACGGCCGCGCGCCACCGGCGTCGCGCTTCTCGACGCCGGCTTTTCGCCTGCTATGGAATACCCACTCGAATGCGTCACGGTCCCCGCATTCGGCGCAGGAGGACAAGCCGTGGCGGCGCCGGCGGCCTCCCTGATTGCGCATCCGACGGACGAACGCTGTTATGAGATCAAGACCCGTTACGGCCGCTCAGTGCGCGTAACCGGCCACCACTCGGTCTTCGTGGAGGGCGACGACGGGGAGCCGCTCGCCAAGCCTGCGGAAGAACTGGCTGTCGGTGATCGGATCGCGATCGCACGGCGGATCGACGTACCGGAGCGGGATCGCCGCTGGATCAGCATGATCGAGGTCTGGCGCTGGAACGAGGGAGATCCGTGGGATCTGACGGTCGAAGCGCCCGGGTTGGGGCAGAGCGCCTGGGAGCACCGGTTCGACTTGTTCGGCCTGCTTGTTTCGCAACGACGCAACGCCGGCCCAAACTGGCGCAACGGCGCCTGGACGAAGATCATCCGGATGCGGCAGTCTGATCGGGTGCCACTTCCATGTTTCTGGCGGCTCGGAATCGAGATGCCGGATGCTGCGAAGGTGCGGATGCATATCGCCGGGCGCAGCGTGCCGATGCCGGTCAACATCGAGATCACCGACGATCTGCTGTGGCTGCTCGGGTTGTGGGTCGCCGAAGGGTCGCGGCACGACAGCGCGGGCAACGCGTTCCTGACGCTCTGCTGTGACAACCTGACCCTCGATCGCGCCGCGCGCATAATCGAACATCAACTCGGGCTGCACGTGGTACGCGCGGCTGCCAGCGAAGCTCGCGCCGCAGGCATCTTGATCCACTCGAAACTGTTGCTCCAGTTGATGGAGTTCCTCGGCTTCGACGAGAACCGCAAGCGAATCCCGGGTTGGATCCTGGGGCTTCCACTCAGCCGACTGAAGTGGTTCATCGAGGGGTACCGCGAGGGCGACGGCGTCCACTCGGGCGCCAGGTTCGAAGAAGGCGTCAGACATGCATTCTCGACCGTCCACGATGAGCTCAAGGACGATCTGATCGTCGCGCTCGCGCGCTTCGGCATCGTGCCATCTGTCGGTCGATATCAAACAAGGATCAGGCAAACCACAGGTGACCGGACCTATCCGTTTTGGATGCTGACTGCGGCCAACGTTTCGCCGTGGAGCCCGCTGAGCTGGGATCAGGGCGTGACCCAGCGACTGAACGCTCGGACCTGCGGCGACCTGGTGTGGGCCGCCATCCGGGAGATCGACGAGGTACCCGCAACCGACCTCGTCTACGACTTCTCGGTCCCGGGCTTGGAGAACTTCTGGGCCGGTACCGGAATTTGGTGCAAAAACACCTACGGACCCAGAATGCGGGCGCACGACGGCCGCGCGATCCCGACCTTCCTGCGACAGGCGCTCCAGGACCGCCCGATCACGGTGTTCGGCGACGGTTCCCAGACCCGTTCGTTCTGTTACGTCTCCGATCTGATCCGAGGGATCATCGCCCTCTCTGAGTCTGGGCACCACTACCCCGTGAACGTCGGCAACCCGAACGAGTTCACGCTGCTGCAACTGGCCCAAGAGGTGATCGCGGTCACCGGAGCGAAGTCGGAGATCGTGTACGAGGCACTTCCGACCGACGACCCGCAGGTCCGCCAGCCCGATATCTCGCTCGCGCGCGAGCTGCTCAAATGGGAGCCGGTCGTCAACCTCCGCGAGGGGCTGGAGCAGACGATCGCGTTATCGAGCCGTGAGAGCCTGATCGGCGCGCCCCGCTGAGGGCTGGAGAACCGCCCGGTCTTCGCGTGGACATGCAACGGCGGAACTTCGAGGGGGCGTTACCGTTACAGATGCACCTCGTCGCGATAGAGACCAGACCGTGAGCATCATCGATAAACAGGCGCCGAGCGGCGACCAGCCAAGCCCTCGTGATGCACCATCGGCGCCGCCGCGGCGCGCCCGATCTCCCGAGCAAGGACGTCAGACGCAAGCGTCCCCCCGTGTTGTCGTTCCTGCTCAGGCTCGAAACCGCTCGCCGCGTCGCGCGAGTGATCTCGCTGCTCGTGCTCGATTACATCGGCGTGGCGGCTGCGCTGACCTCCGCGATGTTCATCAAGCTGGCGGTCCACGGCGACGCCAGCCTCACGCTCGCATGGCGTGACACTCATCGCTGGACCGCGTTCGCATATCTGATCACCGTCCTGCTGTTCGCGCGTGCCGACCTGTACTCGGATCGCCCGCGACGTCCCGGGTTCGGCAAGATCACCTCCGCGCTGTTCCTGACCACGGTGATCTCACTCGTGTTCGCGCTGGCGAGCGGCCAGCACTTCAACAGCTACTACATCTTCTACGGTTCGTGGCTGTTCGGCGTGGTCTACATCTCGGCGCTGCGCGCCCTGCACACACGCCTCACCGGCTGGCTTCTCGGCCAGGCCGGCTATCGCCGACGCGCCGTGATCGTCGGCTCAGGACACCAGATCGAGGCGGTCGCGCACGCGCTCGCCGGCCGCGCACGCCTGGGCGTCGACATCGTCGGCTACATCTCGCTGACGCCGCGGCCCGAAAACGGCCTGCGGTCGCTTGGACGGCTCGTGGATCTTCCGGCGATCCTGACGGAGTCACGGATCCAAGAGGTGATCCTGGCGGATCCGGCGTTCCCGCAGGCCAAGGCGGTGGAGCTCGTCGACCTCTGCCACGAGCGCGGGATCGACGTGCACGTAGCACCGACGACGATGGAGATCCTGATCGACCGTGCCGAGTTCGTGCCAGGTGAAAGCGTTCCGCTGTTCCGCCTGCGCCCGCCCGTGTTCGACGGGATCGACTACGCGCTCAAGCGCAGCTTCGATCTCGTCGTCGCCGGTCTCTCGATCATCCTGCTGTCGCCGGTTCTGCTGGTGATCGCGCTGGCCGTGAAACTCAGCAGCCGCGGACCGACGATCTACCGATCGGTGCGGCCTGGGATCGGCGGCAAGCCGTTCGCGTGCTTCAAGTTCCGGACGATGCGGGAGCACTCCGACCAGCTCCAGAGCGACCTGGAGTCCCTGAACGAGCAGACGGGCGCACTGTTCAAGATCCGCGACGACCCGCGGCTGACCGGGGTCGGCACGCTGCTGCGCCGTTACTCGCTCGACGAGCTTCCGCAGCTCGTCAACGTGATCCGCGGAGAGATGTCCCTGGTTGGCCCGAGACCATTGCCGATGCGCGACTACGAGCGACTTGAGGAGTGGCACAAGAAGCGCTACCTGGTGCTGCCGGGGATCACCGGTCTCTGGCAGGTTTCCGGCCGCTCGGAGCTCGACTTCGACGACCTGGTCCGGCTTGATTTCCTCTATCTCGAGCAGTGGTCGATCTTCCTGGACCTCTCGATTCTGCTCAAGACGATCCCGGCTGTGTTCTCCCGGCGCGGCGCCTTCTGAGCGAGTCCGTGTAGGCTGCGGCGGCATGCCGCCGACAGATCGTTTCGTGATCACCTTCGCTGCTGAGCCGCCCCAGGATTCGCTCCCGTACGGTCGCTGGGCCGACACACTGCGCGCGCACTTCCTCGCCGCGTGCCGGGAGATCGACAGCGAGGGCGAAGACCTCGGCAGTCCCGGAGAGGTCAAGTGGTTCCCTGACCGCACCTACGGCGGCCGGACGTTCGTGCCGGCGGTGGCGCGTAGCACCGAGGGCTACGAGCTGTTCGGTTACGTGGCGTTCGCCGACAGCGGTGAGGAGGGCTCCGCACCCGCCGATTTCGACGCGTACGCCGACTACACGGGCGAGCTCGCCGAGGCGAACCCGGACTGGAAGCTCGATCTCAACGATGAGGTGATCGGCACGTGGCGAGGCGAAGACGGCCGCAGCGCGGCGATGACGCTCGTGTGGGGCGTCCCGATGATCCCCGGTGGTGCAATCGTGACCGCCGAGCTGGCAAACCTCGCCGTCGATCAATGTGACGTCGTCGAGGAACGCTTCACCCTGATCGCTCCCGACAACTACCGGGGGGATTATCTCGACGTCAAGCTGTGGGGCAAGCGAGGCGACCTCCTGGCATCCGAGTCGCTCTACGTCGACGATGACGAAGAGGAATCAGACGAAGAAGCGCAAGCAGAGGAAGAGCAAGCGGAGCAGTAGGCCGGCCGGGCCCGGGGGCCCAAGCCGCGGTCAGTTGCGTACCAGCGCAGCCGGGAGGCTCGCTGCCGCCTCCTCATCCGTCATCGGGAAGTGACACGCCGCGACGGTGCTGTGCCCCTTCGCTTCGAACGGCGGATCCTCCTCAGAGCACTTCGCCTGCGCCTTGGGGCAGCGAGTGTGGAAGCGGCACCCCGACGGCGGGTTGGCCGGGCTCGGCACGTCCCCGGTCAGCAGGTGGCGCTCGCGCTTGGTGTCGGGCGGTTCCGGGACGGGGACGGCCGACAGCAGGGCGCCGGTGTACGGGTGGCGCGGGTGGCCGTAGAGATCCTCGTTGACGGCGAGCTCGACGACCTTTCCGAGGTACATCACCGCGACCCGGTCGCACATGTGGCGCACGACCGACAGGTCGTGGGCGATGAACACCAGTGTCAGACCCATCTCTCGCTGCAGGTCACGCAGGAGGTTCAGCACCTGCGCCTGGATCGAGACGTCGAGTGCCGAGACCGGCTCGTCGGCGATCATCACCCTGGGCTCCAGCGCGATCGCGCGCGCGACTCCGATCCGCTGCCGCTGCCCGCCGGAGAACTCGTGCGGGTAGCGGTTGAAGTGCTCGGGGTTGAGCCCGACCCGATCCATCAGCTCCTGGACGCGTTTCTTGCGTTCACCGGCGCCGGTCAGCATCTTGTGGATCACGAACGGCTCGGCGATGATCGAGCCGACGGTCTTGCGCGGATTCAGCGACGAGTACGGGTCCTGAAAGATCATCTGCATCTCGCGCCGCAGCGCCTTCAGCTTGTCGCCCTTGTATTTCGCGATGTCGTCGCCCTCGAACAGGACCTGCCCCGACGTGACATCGAGCAGCCGCACGATCAGCCTCGCGGTCGTGCTCTTGCCGCAACCCGTCTCACCGACGATCCCGAGCGTCTCGCCCCTCGCGACCGACAGCGATACGTCGTCGACCGCCTTGACCGCACCGACCTCCTTGGTGAACAGGATCCCCTGCTTGATCGGGAAGTATTTCTTGACGTTCCGCAGCTCGATCAGCGGCTCGGTCGAGGCGCTCATGGGTTTGGCTCCTGCGTCAGCTCTGAACCGCTCGCGATCGCCGTGGCCGCGCCATTCCCGGCAAGCTTGCTGAGTGCCTCGGGCGTCTGGCCTTCGCCGATCCCGCGCCAGATGCCCGTTCGCTGCTCAGACGTCAGCAGGCACGCCACCTTGTGTTCAGGGGCGCCCGGGAGCCCCTCCAGACGGGGATCGATCCGCTTGTGGTCCGGTTGCACGTACGGGCAACGGGGATGGAAATAACAGCCCGAGGGGCGCTGGATCAGGCTCGGCGGACGACCGGCGATCGGCATCAGCTCCTCGTCGCGGGGAAGGTCCATACGCGGAATCGATCGCAGCAGACCCCATGTGTATGGATGTTGGGGTTGCGAGAAGATCTCCCTCGTCGGCGCTCGCTCGACGATCCGCCCTGCGTACATGACGGCGATCTCGTCGGCGATCTCGGCAACCACCCCGAGATCGTGGGTGATGATCACGATCGCCATCCCGAGACGCTGCTGCAGCTCCTCCAGGAGCTGCAGGATCTGCGCCTGGACGGTCACATCGAGCGCGGTCGTCGGCTCATCGGCGTACAGCAGCTTCGGCTCGTTCGCGAGCGCCATCGCGATCATCGCCCGCTGGCGCATGCCGCCGGAGTACTGGTGCGGGTACGCGTCGATGCGCCGCTTCGGGTCCGGAATCCCGACCAGCTCCAGCAGTTCGAGGGCGCGAGCCCGCGCCGCCGCCTTGCCGACGTTGCGGTGGGTGAGAACCGCCTCGACCAGCTGGGCGCCGACCTTGTAGAAGGGGTGCAGCGACGACAGCGGGTCCTGGAAGATCATCGCGATGTCGTTGCCGCGGATCTTGCGCAGCTCCTCGTCGGGCAACGTCAGCAGATCCTTCTCGCCGAACATCATCCGGCCCGAGATCGTCGCATTACGCCCCCGGGTCAAGCCGATCGTGGTGAGTGAGGAAACGCTCTTGCCGGACCCTGACTCGCCGACGATACCCAGGGTCTTGCCGGCGTACACCTCATAGGAGATCCCGTCGACGGCGTGCACCACACCGTCGTCGGTTGCGAACGAGACCCGCAGATCCTCGACGCTCAGCAACACATCGCTCATCCTCGTGCACCGCCCGCAAACGTGCTCATGATCTGCTCAAGAGTAGGTGACCCGCGGATCGAGCCACGCGTATGAGACGTCGACGACGATGTTGAGGACGATGATGAACATCGCTGCCAGCAGCACCGTTCCCTGCACGATCGGGATGTCCGATGCCTGGATCGCGTTGTAGTTGAGCAGACCGATCCCCGGTATCCCGAACACCGTCTCGGTCAGCACCGCCCCTCCGAGGAGCGCGCCGATGTCGATCCCGAGCACCGTGATCACGGGGGTGATCGCCGAGCGGACGGCGTGTCGCCAGATGACCGTCCGCTCCGGAAGCCCCTTCGCGCGGGCCGTGCGGATGTAGTCCTCGCCGAAGACCTCCAGCAGGCTTCCACGCAGCAGGCGTGAGTAGATTGCGGCCTGTGTGGCGGCCAGTACGAACCATGGCATCAGCAGCGAGGTGAACCACCTCCAAGGATCGACCGTCAGGCCGACGTAGGAGTTCGCGCCGGGCAGGATCGGGTACTTGCCGATCTCGGTCGAGAACAGCAACAGCATCCCCAGCGCCAGCCAGAAGGTCGGCATCGAGACGAAGCCGAGTGCAACCCCCATCGAGGAGCGCTCGATGAAGGTGCCGGTCTTCATCAACAGCGTGACAACGATCACGAACGCGAACAGCGCCCAGACCACGCCGACGATCCCGGCCCAATCCCGGCTGACGGGGATCAGCGCGAGCGGCACCACCGCGGCTGCAACGATGCCGATCAGGAGCCTCGTCCGGGTCTGCTTGGAGAGCGGCCGGTTGCGCATCACGGCCGAGATGATCCCGATCGGGATCCCGACGAGCACCCACAGCACGACGGCGCCGACCGTCAGCGACAGCGTCGCGGGGAACCGGTTCTTGATCAGGCTGAGCACCGACTGCTGGCTGTAGAAGCTGTAGCCGAAGTTGAAGTGAAGGGCGATCCCCTTCAGGTAGTCGAAGAACTGGTCGAAGATCGGCCGGTTGAGGCCGAGCTCCTTGGTGATGTAGGCAATCTCGTGCGGGCTCGCATCGCGGCCGGCGCGGAGCGCCGCCGGGTTTGCCGCGGGCAGCAGGTAGAAGATCATGAACGTCAGCGCGCAGACCAGCACGAGCATCAGGATGCCCCAGAGAATGCGGCGGATGATGTATCTGCCCATGATTTGGTTGTTTGTCTTGGATGTCCCGAGTAAGGCGTGACCCCCGCCCGCAGGCGGGGGTCACCACCTCATTTACTGGTTAGGGATTGTCGAGCGAGGAGAACGCGAAGTCCCAGGACCCCGTGTCCCAGAGATCGCTGATGCCACGAACGTCCGCGGCGCGAATGTTCGGCTGGCTGTCGAACGTCTCCGGTAGCCCGGCGGCGATGTTGACCAGTTCCTTGTCGACGTTGGCCCACGCCTGTGCGGCCTGCGCCGGATTGGTGATCAACTCGGCCTGATTCATCATGTTGTTGATCGTCGGGTCGTTCAGCTGGCTCCAGTTGGCGTTGTTCGTCGGCACGATCGCCGCACCGTTGAACGGCACGTAGAGCACCGTCAGCGGGTCGTCGAAGTCCCGCACCCAGCCGGAGGACGGACAGACGTCGATCTCCGCCTTCGGCACGCCGCAGTACTTCGAGTACATGACCGCCTGCTGCACGAGGCTCAGGTGCGTCTTGAAGCCAAGCGCGGTCAGCGCCTGAACGATGATCTGCGAGATCGCCGGCGCGTTGCCGCCGTTGCCGCTGACCACCTGGACCGGAGTGGTTCCGGTGTACTTCCCGCTCGGATAGCCCGCGGCCTTCATCAGCTTCGTCGCCTCTGCCATGTTGCCGTTGAGATCCGTGTTCCACGGGTAGTTCGGCCCGGCGAACCCGCCGGCCTGCTCGAACCCGTCGGTACCGGGGGTCAGGAAGTGCGTCAGCGGTGCGGCCACCAGTGGCCCGCCACGCGCCTTGACGATCGCCTCACGGTCGACCGCCGCCCAGACCGCACGACGCAGGTTCACATTCGTGAACGGGCCGTGCTGGGTGTCGAGTCCGCCGTAGTGGGTTCCCGCGCCGGCGATGAACGTGATCTGGGACGGGTAGCTCAGATACGCCTCTTTGACGATCGGCTGGCTTGGCGTGTCGAGCTGCACCATGTCGCTGCCCTTCAGCACCGTGTCGCCGATTACGGTCGTATCGCCGCCGATGATCACGTTGATCTTGTTCAGGTATGCCGGTGGCTTGTAGGCCGCTGACGCATACGTGTTCGCATTCCAGTTCGGGTTGCGAACCAGGGTCAGCGACTTGCCGGCCTGGTACCCGATCCCGCTGAACTGACCGGCGCTGTTCTGCTGGATCATGTACGGCCCGGTCTCCGCGACCGTCGTTGAGCCGTAAAGCGTCGGGGCGTGCTTGTCAAGCGGGCCGGCGACCGACGCCGGGACCGGCGATGACAGCGGCAGGCTGAGGGCCCCGATCAGCAGTTCTGCCGTCGGCTTCGTCAGATGGAAGACGATCGTCGTCGAGTTCGGCGTCTGAATGCCGGAGATCGGTCCGCCCTTGGCGGACGAGGCGCCGACGATGTCGCCGAAGTACGGGACGAAATAGGCGTTGCCGACGTTCGGGTTGGCACCACGCTCGATCCCATATGCGACGTCCTGAGAGGTCACAGCACGGTTGACCGGCGGTGCGTAGTGGACGTTCGGCTCGATGTGGACCGTCACGGTCTTACCACCGTCGGTGATGCCGCCGTTGGCGACGGTCGGAACCGCGGTCGCGAGATCAGGCGCGAGCGTGGTGGTCGAGTTTGGTGGATAGATGAACAGCGGACGCTGCGTTACGTAGACCTCGGCGTAGTCGAGGACGAAATACGCCTCGCCCGGATCGAAGTGCTCGAAGTCCTCCTGCGAATAGACGGTCAGCGTGCCGCCCGGCTTGCCGTTGTAGAGATCCTGGCCGAGCCCGCTCTCGCCCGGCTTCAGCGCCAGGCCCCCGTTGGAGCTGGACGACGAGCTCGCACTGCTCGCGGCCGAGCTGCTGCTACCACTCGAACCACACGCCGAGACAAACACGGCGAGTAATCCGACTACCGCGACGTACGCCGCTTTGCGGTAGTGCTTCATTGCATTACCTCCTCTTGATTGGAAATGTGCGCCGTCGGCGCGAATAAGCTCTCTCATGATCTGTTCCCCCGCGGGTTCAGCGCGTCGAGCAGGCCGTCACCGAGCAGGTTGAAGGCGAGCACCGTGAACAGCAGCGCCAAACCGGGGAACAGCATGTACCACCACGCCGCAGGCAGAGTGCCCTCGGCGTCGCTGATCATCTGCCCCCAGCTGGCCGTCGGCGGGCGGATACCGACGCCGAGGAACGACAGCGCGGCTTCGAACAGGATGTTCAGCGGGATCAGCAGGCTCGAGTAGACGATGATCGGCGCCAGCAGGTTCGGCACGATCTCCCGGTACATGATCCGGTTGCTCGATGCTCCCAGCGAGCGGGCGGCCTCGATGAACTCCTTCTCACGCAGCGACAGCACCTGTCCGCGCACGATGCGCACCATGTAGGTGAAGTCGCTGAGCACGATGATGAAGATCACGGTCCCGATCCCCGGGTTGATCAACGTGTGGCCGCCGACCTTCAGGCAGCCACGAACCTCGCACGCGGCACCGATCCCGAGTCCGAGCACCAGGACCGGATAGGCGAGCATCACGTCGGTGAAGCGCGAGATCGCGGTGTCGGCCCAACCGCGGTAGAAGCCGGCAAAGACGCCGAGGACGGTGCCGATCACCGCCGCGATGATCGTGCTGATGATGCCGACCTCCAGCGACACGCGCGCGCCGTAGATGACGCGGGACATGATGTCCCGGCCGAGCTGATCGACCCCCATCGGATGCGCCGCGCTCGGGCCCGTGGGGCTCCCGAAGACGTCCAGCGCGTTCGGGTTCTGGACATACGGTCCCGGCAGGCCGAGGACTTTCACGACCAGCGGCGCAAAGATCGCCATCAGGATCAGCAGGATGATGAAGATCGCCGACGCAAGCGCGACCCTGTCGGCGCGGAACCGGCGCCAGAACAGCTGGCGCGGCGACAGCGCGACGATGTCACGGCTGATTACGCCGACGTCCTCGAAGCCCTCCTCGGACTCGAGAATTGCCTCTGCGGCACCGCTGCTCACGAGGTCAGTGGGTTTCCGGACCCACGCGACGATTCCTGCATAGCGGCTGAATCACTCCCATCCTGCACGTGATCGGGAGGGATACCACAACCGGGTCAGGAATTCAGCCATGATTAACCGGGGCACAACGAAGCAGGCTTAACCGGAGGACAACGAAGTGGCCCCGCGGCTACCCTCCGCTCGCGGCCCTCGTAGCTCAATGGATAGAGCACGCGCCTCCTAAGCGCGGGATGCAGGTTCGATTCCTGCCGGGGGCATCGGGCGCTCCGCTGGGGGGCGGACCCGCTACCTTCAGCGGAGCCCAGTGGCTGAGCAGACGATCGAATCACACGAACCGCCGGGCGCATCGCGACCCGACCGGACGGCGGGGGCGCCGCGTGGCGTTCGCCGGCAGATCGCCGCGCACCCGTGGCTGATCGGCAGCGCCGGAGTTCTGCTGCTGGCGGTCGCGGTCGTGCGGTGGGCCAACACCCGCCCCGGATTTGACCCATTCGGCTGGCTCGTCTGGGGACACCAGACGCTGATCGGGAAGCTGGACACCAACGCCGCCCCGTCCTGGAAGCCACTGCCCTACTTGTTCACGGTGCCCTACGCGCTCGCCGGTCACGCTCAGCTCTGGCTGTGGATGGTCACGTCGGTGGCGATCGCGCTGAGCGGGATGGTGTTCGCGGCCAGGATTGCCTACCGCGTCACCGACGCCCCGCGCGAGCGGCGGTGGGCGGCGATCCTCGCAGCGGTGTTCGCGGCGGTGACGCTCAACCTGATCACGCAGCGCTCGCCTCAGTATTCGATCTGGCACTACATCCTCAGCAACCAGTCCGACCCGATGATCGTCGCCCTCTGCCTCGGCGCGATCGACTGCCATCTGAGCAGGCGCTACCGCTGGGCGTTCGCGCTCGGCGTGCTGGCCGGCCTCGGGCGGCCGGAGGTCTGGGCGTTGCTCGGTCCCTACTGGATCTGGGCATGGCGGGCCCAGCCGTCGATGCGCCCGATGCTGATCGGCGGCGTGGTCGTGATGCTGCTGCTCTGGTTCGGGGTCCCCGCGATCTCCTCCCGCAGTCCGTTCGTCTCGGCCGACAACGCCTTCTACTCGGGCAGGCGGCTGAAGAGCGACCAGATCCTCGGGACGATCGGACGCTTCCTTGACCTGCTGCCCCGCGGCGTGGAGCTGGCCGCGCTGCTCTCGGTCGCACTGGCGCTGTGGCGAAGGGATCGCGTCACGCTGGCCCTGGCCGGCATGGTCGTGATCTGGATGGCGGTCGAGATCGCAATGGTCCTGCACGGCTGGCCGGGCGTGCCGCGGTACATGTTCGAGCCTGCGGGATTGGTCGTGGTGATCGCGGCGATCGGTCTCGGGCGCCTGCTGCTGGAGGCGCCGGCGCTGCCGGCGCCGGCCGGCCTCGGGGCGCTGGCGGTCGTGCTGGCGGCAGTCGTCAGCGTGATCCCGGCAGCTGTATCGGACGCTCGCGGCGAGCACACGGACCTTGACCAGCAACGGCTCCGGACCAGAACACTGAATCTGCTGACGTCCGAGATCGACGGCTATGGCGGAGCGGACCGCTTCCATGCCTGCGGCGAGCCGCTGACCCGGCTCCAGTACCAGTCGGCGGTCGCTTGGAACCTACATCTGAACGTCGCGGCCGTCGGCTTCAAGTACGGTCCGGCGATCGCCGGCAACCGGCCGATCGTGCTGTTCACGCCCTACCCCCAGGCGGGCAGCGGCTGGCTGATCCAGGCGCTGCACCAGCGCGCCGCGTCGTGCCGCTCACTTCCGTCGTGAGCAGACGCCGGCGCTGTCCTCAAGCGGCCCGGTCTGGACGCTCGGGGTAGACCTCGTCGATCGTCGTCAGCGCGACGAACGGAGCTCCGGCGGCCGATTCGATCGCCTCCGCGCCGCCTGCAAGCCGATCACAGATCGCGAGCACGCCGACGACCTCGTGGCCTTCATCCCGCAACGCCTGCAGCGCCGCGATCGTCGAGCCGCCCGTCGTGACGACGTCCTCGACCAGCATGCAGCGGTCCTCCGGAGCCAGCACCGGACCCTCGATCCGCCGCGCGAGGCCGTGCTGCTTGGTTTCCTTGCGGACGAAGAACGCCTTCACATCGGCGCCGCCGGCGAGCGCCGCACAGGCGATCGGGTCGGCACCCATCGTCATCCCCCCGACGGCGGTCGCCCCCCACGCCCGTGCCTGTTCGGCGACCAGCTCGGCCAGCGGCTCGAAGCCGTCGGGGCGGAGGATCGCCCGCTTTGCGTCGACCAGGTACTGGGCCGTCCGACCACTGGTCAGGACCACCTCGCCGATCACCAGCGCATGCTCACGCAGTGCCGCCCGCAGCCGTTCCCTGGCGTCAGCCGCCACAGCCGCTCAACTCAGGCGGATTACGTGTAATAGGTGTCGACCCAGTCGCCGTAGTTGAGCCAGTTGAAGACCGAGATGGCGTCGACGATCGGCAGGCGCATGCAGCCGTGGCTGGCCGGGTAGTCGGGAGCCGGGTCGTAACCGTGGATCGCGTAGCCGCGAATGAAGAAGTCGGAGTAGTACATGCCGTCCGGGAGGTATCCGGGGACGCGGCTGTAGATCTGCCAGGAGCCGAGGACCGTCGGTGTCGATGGCTTACCCGAGCTGATCGGCAGGATCCAGAACACCTTCGAGCCGTTCGCGAGCGCCAGCAGCTGGTCGGAGAGATCACCTTCGGCGTGCGCCCCCTGGTTGGGGAAGCGGATGTGGAAGCTGCCGACACCATTCAGCAGGTTGTTGATCAGCGCCGGCCCGAGCAGCTGGGAGGTGCCCCAGCCGAGCAGCCGGTGGTAGGCATCGATCGCGAGCCCGGTGCCGAGGTCGTAGACGCCCGTCTGCGGGATGTAGAAGTGGAGCGCCGAGAGCCGCTGCTGGACCAGTTGGACGAACCTGCCGGTGGCGCCGAACGTCACATTCGTGTTCAGCGACGCGAAGCCGATGCTGGTCTTGAAGGCCGCCAGCGAAGTGGTCGCCGTGTGCTCGACCTGCACGGAGACATTTCCGACGCCGGGGCTCCTGACCGGCCAGACAAAGCCGCCGTAGACCTTCCGCGGTGACGGCTTCAGACGCAGCTGGACCTTCTGGAACTGACGGCCGTTGAGCAGCTCCCTGACGGTCACGGACTGTCCGGGCACGTATGGCCGCACGACGCCGGTGATGACGACGGCGCGGCCCGGAATCGTGACCGGATTGTGTGTGACGACGAACTCCTTGCTGAGGTACAGCGCCGGCGTCGCCTTCGCCGGCTTGCTCGGCGGCGTCGTCGTCGGCGTCGTGGTCGTCGGCGTAGTGGTCGTCGGCGTCGTGGTCGTCGGGGGCGAGCCCGAGGCCAGTGCCGCGGACGGGAACGTGACCGCGATCACGCCCGCAAGCGTGAGCGGCAGTACCCCGATCCGTGAGAAGGTGCGACGCATCGCGACCGGTAGTAAATCATCCCTGGGGGAGGGAAGTCGGTGAGGGCACAATCTTCGCCCCGGCCAGCGGCCAGGTGAGGAGCGCGATCACCCCCCACGCGACCACCAGCAGGGCGGCCACGCCACCGACGCTCCAGTGGAGCAGCACACCCATCGCGAGGCAGTTGTTGAACGAGTGCAGCGCCATGCACGGGTACAGCGAATGGGTCCGCCAGCGCACAAGGCAGAGAACGAAGCCGAGAAAGCCAAGCGGGATCAGGTACTGGTCCGAGGAAACCGAGCCGGTGTGAGCGAGTCCGAACAGGATGCCGACGATCACCGCCGCCAGCCATGGCCCGAGCTGGCGTCCGGCGACCCGGACGTTCATCTCCCGCAGCACGTCGAACAGGAACCCGCGGAAGAAGAACTCCTCGCAGATCGGGGCGACCACGCAGACGAACGCCGCTGTGCCGAGCATCGCAGCGGTGCTCCCCTGGACGTCGAACGAACTCGGGAGTTTGTCGGTGCCGTGGATCTGCAGCAGGGTCCCGTAGACCAGGGTGACGACGTAGTAGCCGACGCCGGCCGCGACGAACGACGAGGCCGCGAGCCCCCAGGCGACGCGGCGGTAGCCGAAATCGGCCGGCCGCCAGCCGCCCCGGAGCACCGTGAAGTACAGCGCCGAGCCGACGAATGCCAGATCGAACACCAGGCTCGCCACGAGGCTGACCGCCGGAGTCGGGTTGGTCGTGCTCGATCCGAACGCAGAGCCGATCAGATAGACGAGGATGCTCAGGAAGATCGCGCCGCACAAGCCGAGCGCAATCGCCGCGGGCGCGGTCCACAGCGGCATCCGCGGCCGCCCCGATCGATCTCGGCGCGAATCCTGAATCTGAGCCGCGTAGGACTCACTGGTCTCAGAAGGCGGTGCGGTGCTCATCGTGCCTGTCAGGTTAGGGCTCCGGCCCGCAGGACCTGCCGAAGCCCCCGCAGCGAGCTGATCGTGGTCACGCCGTCGGGCCCGGCGCTGCGATCGCGTTTGAGCAGTACGGCTGCGATCCCGGCGCGGCGCGCACCCTCGACATCCTGCGCAAGGTTGTCGCCGACGTGCACCGCCTCTTGCGGCGTCGCGCCCGCCAGCGCGAGCGCCGCACCGAAGACGTTCTCGGCGGGCTTCGGTGCCCCCGCAGCGGCCGAGGTCACGACGCCGTCGAGGAACTCGATCAGCCCGACCCGATCGAGGACGGACGGCAGCGACACATCCCAGTTGCTGGCAACGACGATCCGCAACCCCGCGCCCCTCGCGTCCAGCAGCGCCTCGCGAGCGTCATCGAACGCCCGGAACCGCAGTGCGTCGATCAGCGTCGCGGTCAAGGCGGGGCCGCCGATCGAGCTGAGCTCCGACGAGACTGGGAGCGCCTGTCGCAGCACCTCGGCGCACTGAGCGCGCAGGCGCTGTAGCGACGGCCCGTCGCGGCCCTCGCCCATGTGCCGGCGGTAGTGAGCGATCTCGGCGGCCAGCGCGTGATCCGCCTGTTGATCGCTGACGAGCACGCCGAAGCGCTCGGCGAGGAGCACCCGCAGCGCCGGCGCCGGCGGCTCGAGCTCGATCAGCGTGCCGAGGGCATCGACCAGCAGTGCGCGGACCGTGACGGACTGTTGATGCGCCGCCCGCGCGCTGGGGCTGCGCGGGCGTCCGGCCACCACTACGCGACGAACCGCCACGTCGCAAACTCGGCAGTGAACAAGCCCAGAAACACCGCGAGCGTCGCGACCGCCGGCGTGACCATCCGCCGGCGCGTGACGAAGCTCGCGCCCCACATGAACAGCGGGAACAGCACCACCTGGTAGCGCGGCAGCGATGCCAGCGGCAGCGGCGTGACCGGGTAGGAGAGCGGCATCGCGAGCGCGGCGATCACGTATGCGCCGTAAGCGAACGGCAACGTCACCAGCACGCCGATCAGCGCGACGGCCCCGAGTACGAGGAACGCGAACAGCATCAGGTTCTGCCCGGCCACGATCATCGCGTTGCCGCCCGCCTTGTCGAAGTACAGCGGCGGCGGCGGCCCGTGGATGACTTGGCGCAACCCGTCCCAGGCCGCCACAGCTCCGGTCCAGACGCCCCCGAACGGTCCGGCGAACTCCCGGAACCACACGGCTTGAGCGTGGAACGGAGCGAGGCCGTCACCGATCGTGACCGCCAGATAGGCGACATAGGCCGCCAGCCCCAGCGGGATCAGCACGACCCAGGCGATCGCCGGTGTGACCCGGTAGCGCGGCAGCAGGCGGCGCCAGCGGTTACGTGGTCCCGACGCCCAGCGGGTGGTCACGGCCAGGTCGGTGCGCGGACCGTAAAGGAACATGATCACAACCGGCACGGCCAGGATCACACCGCTGTTGCGGGATGCGGCGGCGAGTGCGCCGAGCACCCCGGCAGCCCACCAGCGGCCTCGCCGAGCCTGGAGGAAACAGCCGACGGACAGCGCCAGATAGATCGATTCGCTGTACACAGCCGAGAAGAAGTAGGCCATCGGGCAGAAGGCGATCAGCATCAGCGTCACCTCGGCTCGCTCACGGTCGAGCTCGAGCGCAGCGAGCCGGAACAGCAGTGTCAGCGCGACCGCAAACGCGATCAGCGAGATCAAGACGCCGGCGATCAGATCGGAGGCGAAGATGTGCCCGAAGACCGACAGCGTCAACGGATACAGCGGGAAAAAGGCCGTGGTGGCAACCTGGTGGCCGTAGCCGCCCCGCGCGATCGCGAGATACCAGACCGAGTCCCAGCGCGCGAACGGCGCCACCAGCAGGTTGCCGAAGTAACCGAACGGCGACGTCAGGCGGGCCGGGTCGAAGCCCTGCCAACCCGCCTGGGGACCGAATGCGAGGACCGCGAGGACGCCGGATGCGAACACCACCAGCCTTGAGGTCCACAGCACCTGCCAGACGATCGCCCGGCAAGAACGCACACGCGGTGGCGTCTCGGATCACGGCGACGTCCGGACGCGTCAGCCTGTGCGATCGCTGACTGCATGGCATCGCGAGTCTGGCAGCAAGCGAGGCAGGAGCGAAGCCCGGCAGGCCGAAGAACCCCCGTGGCTACACTGAGCGTGCGGATCCAGACGTTCTGACGGCGCATCTTCGCGGGCCTCGCGAGCCGCGAAGACCCGCGGAGCCGCACCACCGAATCTCCCTGCAATGCACCGAACTCGATGAGCAGACGCGAACGACAGCGCCGGCGACGCAGCCAGGGACACCCGATCAGGCGGGTGCTGCTGACGGGCATGCTGCTGTTGTTCTGTGCGATCGTGCTCGGGGCGATCGGCATCGTCGGCTGGGTCGTCTCGGTCGCCGACTCAGCCCCGAACATCCAGCAGCTCAAGCCGCTGAACCCGGGGCAGGTCTCGGAGGTGTACGCCGGTAACGGCTCGCTGCTGGGCTACATCTCCTCGCAGGTGCTGCGGACCTACGTCAACCAGGATCAGATGCCGAACCGCCTGCGCCAGGCGACCGTCGCGATCGAGGATCGCCGCTTCTGGCACCACGGCGGCGTCGACTACGAGGGCATCCTCCGCGCCGGGGTGCGTGACCTGCTGGGCGGCGGCACCAGCGTCCAGGGCGGGTCGACGCTGACGATGCAGCTGGTCAACAACATCTATCTGCCCTACGACATCAAGAAGCACCACAACCTCCGGTACAAGATCATCCAGGCGAAGCTCGCCAACCAGCTGGAGGACCGGGCACTCGAAGAACTGGATCCTCACCCAGTACCTCAACGACGTCGACTACGGAAGCGTCGGCGGCCAGGAGGCGATCGGCGTCGGCGCGGCGTCACAGGTGTTCTTCGACAAGCCGGTGGCCGACCTCGACATCGCGCAGATCGCGCTGCTCGCCGGGCTGCCCCAGGCGCCATCCGATTACAACCCGTTCCTGTACCCGAGCGGCCGCCCGCCAGCGGCGCGCCGAGGTGCTCACCGCGATGGTGCAGGCGGGCTACATCACGCCGCGCGCAGGCGAACGCCGCCAACGCCTCCAGTCTGCAGGTGAAGGCGAACGACACGTACCAGACCGTCCAGCAACCGTACGTGTTCGACTACGTCAAGGAGCAGCTGATCAATCGGTTCGGTGCGCGCGTCGTCGACGACGGCGGCCTCAAGATCTACACGACGATCGACCTCCACGACCAGGCACTCGCGCTCACGGCGCTGCGCGACCACGAGTCAGAGCCCGGCGACCCGGCCGCCGCACTCGTCTCGATCGACCCGTACAACGGCCACATCCTGGCGATGCAGAACTCGATCCCCTACAGCGTCGAGCGATCAGTTCAACTACGCGGCCGACGCCGCAGCGCCAGACCGGCTCAGCCTTCAAGGTGTTCGTGCTGATGACGCTGATCAAGGACTACGACGGCGACCCGAACCTGACCTACTACAACTCCCATTTCCTGGCGCCGGGATGGCTCCCCGGTTACCCGACCTACGCGGTGCACACCGCCGAGGAGAGCTACCAGGGAAACATCAGCGTCACCAAGGCGACGACGGTCTCCGACAACACCGTGTTCGCGCAGTTCGGGGTCGATCTGGGGATGGACAAGGTGGATGCGACCGCACACGCGATGGGGGTCACCGCGCCGCTGTTCGGGTACCCGTCCGAGGCGATCGGCGGTCTGAAGATCGGCGTCTCGCCTCTGCAGATGGCCGACGCCTATGCCACGCTCGCAAACGGCGGACTTCACTATCCGCCGACGATCATCAGCAAGGTCGTGTTCCCCGATGGAAGCATCGTCAACCTCGGCGCGCCGACGCCGACACGGGTGTTCACGCCCGGACAGGCGTACGCGGGAACCCAGGTGCTGAAAACGGTGGTCACCGAGGGCACCGGCACCGCCGCCGACTACGGCTGCCCGGCCGCCGGCAAGACCGGCACAACCAGCAACTACACCGACGCGTGGTTCGTCGGCTACACCCCGCAGTTCTCGACGGCCGTGTGGACCGGCTACCCGCACGACACGGCTTCGATGACCGACGTCAACGGCCTCGGTCCCGGCTTCGGAGGCACGCTGTCCGCACCGATCTGGCACGACTACATGGAGGCAGCCAGCGACGGCTTCTGCGGTGACTTCCCGACACCCGCGGTGCCATGGACCGGCACCGCGTACATCGGCGCCCATTCGACCGCACCGACCAGCACGATCACGACGACGACGACCACCCCGACGACGACCACCACCACCCCGACGACGACACTCACCACGCCGGCGGGGCAGGGAACGCCTCCGAGCGCGCCGCACACGCTCACCACCGGTGGTGGCGGCGGCCAGACTGGCGGTGCCGGCCCATGAGCCGGGGTTGACATCGGCTGCGATGTCGGCCGAATCGGCCAGCCCGAAGGCGGGCTGGTAGCGTGTCCCTTGGCGCAGCGGATTTCGCGCGCCGAATCGAAGATTGCGACGAGAGCCACTGAATGCCCAAGGAAGAGAAGGTCGAACTCGAGGGAGAGGTAGTCGAGGCGCTGCCGAACGCGATGTTCCGCGTCAAGCTCGACAACATGGATCGTGTCGTCCTCGGGCATGTCGCCGGCAAGATGCGTCGCTTCCGGATCCGGATCCTGCCGGGCGACCGGGTCAGGGTCGAGCTGTCCCCCTACGACCTCGACAGGGCGAGGATCGTCTACCGACACCGGTAGGTTGCGCCGCCGGGACGTGCCGGACGCGGTCTAAGCGCCGGGATGCTGGGATGCGTGAACTCGAACTGATCGCGGCGCTCGAGCAGCGTTCTGGCGAGTCCACGACCCGCGCGTGGTGCGGTGGATCGGCGATGACGCGGCCGTGATCCGAGCACGCGGCTACGCCGTCACTTCGCTCGACACGATGGTCGACGGCGTCCACTTCCGCCGCTCGCAGCTGACCAGCGAGGAGATCGGCCACCGCGCGCTGGCGGGCGCGCTTTCGGATCTCGCGGCGATGGGCGCGGCCCCCGGCGAGGCGCTGATGTCGCTGGGGCTGCCGCCGGGAAGCGAGAGCGAACTGGCGCTCGCGCTGATCGGCGGGGCGCAGGAGCTCGCGACGCGCTGCGGCGTCAGCATCGTCGGCGGTGACCTGACCAGCGCTCCGGTGCTGTTCGTCTCGTTCGCGGTGATCGGCTGGAGCGACGATCCCGGCGAACTCGTCGGGCGCGACGGCGCGAGTGCGGGCGACCTCGTCGGCGTCACCGGCACGCTGGGAGCCGCGGGGGCAGGGCTCGCGGTGGTTGACCGCAGAGTGCAGCTCGGCGCGGAGCTCGCCGGCGCGCTGCGGCGCCGCTACGCGCGTCCGCAACCGCGGCTCACCTGGGGACAGGCGCTGGCCCGCGCCGGAGCCAGCGCGATGATCGACCTCTCCGACGGCTTGGCGACCGACGCAGCCCACATCGCCGACTCAAGCGCTGTGCGGATCGAGCTGTCGCTGGAGCGTCTGCCGCTTGCCGACGGCGTCGCCGAGACGGCGAGGCAGCTGTCGCTTTCACCGGCGGCGTTCGCTGCCGGTGCGGGCGAGGACTACGAACTCTGCGTCTGCGCGCCGGCAGCGGCGCGCAGCGCGATCGAGGCCGCGGTGGCCACGAATGACCTCGCGGGACGGATCACGTGGATCGGCCGCGTCACCGAGGGCAACGGGCTCGCATTTGTCGGTTCGCCGGGCATCTCGGGGCCGCTCTCCGGATACGAGCACTCATTCTGAACCAGGTACGGCCGGCTCCGCTGCAGTGTTCGCTCGATCTCGGCCCGGAGCGCGGACAGTAGGCGAAGGCGCTTGAGAACGGCGTCCGCGACGGCGTCCGGGTCGATCGCGTACTCACCGCGCTCAACGAGCTCCCGAAGTCTTGCAAGCTTCTGTTGAGGATCCTGTTCCATGTTACTCCAGAATTCGGCATTTCGACCGATCAATACAAGCGTTATCGAACGCGCCTAGACGTTTTGGCTGGTGAGCGGATCTGGCTCCACGGCCGCCGCGCGCCCCCCACTGCTTGGTGCTTGAGACCGCCCCGCGCGCGGGCAGCCGGCACGGCCAGGCATCCAGCGTGGCGCCGCTGCTAATCGCCGGCGAGAGCCGCGGCGGTCGGCGTCGTGCGCCGTAGGGCAGCGAACACGACGATCCGCTGGGCGGCGCTGTAGAGCGGGTTGCAGGCTGACAGCACCAGACGCTCGTAGCCCACGTTCCTGGTGATCCACCATGCGTTCGGAGCGACCACGCGGTGGTACTGCACGACGTAGGTGAAGTCGGCATACGGCATGTCGACCTGGATCAGGTCGCCGCGGACCAGCTCGTTGATGTTGCGAAACGGCGCCAGATAGGTGGTCCGGTGCCCGGCGATCGCGACCGTCTGGCCGAGACCTGGAAACGCGGTCGACTCGTAGTGGCCCGGTCCCTTCTCGAGGCTGGCCGTGTCCGTACCCTGGACGATCACGTAGTCGGCACCGATCTTCTTGATCACGAGCTGCCCGATTGCCGCTCCGTTCGGCACCTCACGCGCTTCACGCCTTGCCAGGAACGCGATTCGCTCGGGCATGTTGGAGAGACTCTGGAGCGCACGGCGATCCACGGCGCTCAACGGAACCGTCTCGAAGGACAGGTAGCGCCTGTTGATCTCCGACTGCTTGACCATCGCGATCACTGCCGTCACCGGCTCCTGCCACACCAGCGTCACGGCAGCATCGAGAACCATCAGCAGACCGGCGATGATCAGGACCGACGAGACATCCCGGACGAACCGTCTCATCGCCGTAGGGCCGACTTCGTTCCGCCCAGCGATCCCGGGCCGGCGTAGGTGACGGGCCCGCGGATCGTGACGGAGGTCTCCTCAACTGACTGCTCCCCGGAGGAGCGGACCATGATCACGAGCGCGCTCGCCGCGCAACCGAGCAACACGCTCCAGCAGAGGGCGGCGAGCGGGGCCACCTGCCCCCCTGCGACCATCAGCACGCCGTTCCAGACGAACTCGATGCCGTAGAGCCCGAGCGAGTGCGCGTAGTACGCGAGCACGACCACGGGCGCCAGCAGACCAAGAACCGCAATTGCGACGAGCACCGAGCGGCGGGCGCGGACTCTCGCATCGGTCAGCCACAGCCACAGGTTCAGGGCCGGGACCACCAGCAGCGCCGCGAACGGATTGCGGACCCAGACGAGCGTCACGGTGATCGACATCACGATCATCAAGGCTACCGACGCACCATCCAGCGGCGAGCTGTCGCCGGCGCGGCCGCCGATCCCTGCGGCCATCCGAACGAGCAGCGGGCGCAGCAGCAGGAATGAGCCCACGACCAGCACCGCCAGCGCCACTAGCAGAGTGATTCCGGCGGATCCCATGGGTACGCCTCCGGCCCCGACCGGCCCGGGCGGTGTGGCATCCAACCAGCCCGTCAGTGAGGCCAGGGCGATCAGCACGAAGGCGAGCACGAACGGGACCGCGCCCGCCAGCACCCATAGCACCCAGCGGATCACCGAGTGGCCGCGCCTGCGGACGCGTGCGAGCGCGTCGATCATCGTGAACAGAACCGGCGCGATCAGCGCGAGCACCAACAGCCTGACCGCCCAGGCCGGCACGAGCTTGCCACCGACGATCAGATACGCCGAGGGCGCGGGCACGGCAGCGCCACCGTTGAGGGCATCGACAGCCTCCAGGACGGCCTGGCCGAGCCCGGCTACGGTGGTGGCATTGGTCGGCTCGTTCCCGGCAGGAGCGCGGTTCCCGGAAACCGACAACAGCACTGCCGGGATGCCGTAAGTGCCGAACGGACCCTGCTCGGTGCTCGTGAGCGGAATTGCCAGGTGAGCGAACTGGGCGACGATTCCGCTGGAACCCGACGTGAGCCCCGCCTGCGCGCTCACTGCGGCTGCCAACGTGTTGCGCAGTAGCGGCGGCGCCACCACGGCAGCGTCGGACCAGGGCACGATCAACGGCTCGGTGACGCGTGCGCCGGCGAGGTCGCCAAGGACGATCACCGCATCGTCCTGCTTCCCGGCCAGCGAGCTCGCGAGCTGCTTCGCCCCCGATGCACCGATCGTGCCGCTGGTGGAGACGAGCATCAGCGAACGCTGCTGTGTCTCTCCTGAGAGGACCCGAGCCAGCTCAAGCAGAACCGCAGTGCCCGACAGCGACGCGAGACCTGGCGCGCGCGGAGAATCGCGACCGGCGACGACGACGATCGTCCCCGGCACGATCCCGGTCCTGGTTGCAACGACGTTTGTCAAGGTACGCGGGCCATCTGCGGTCTGCGCGGAGAACCGGGTGGTTGACACCGAGAACTGATGGTCGGAGCCGATCGCAGCGAGCTGGCCGGCGACGTAGGCGGCAAGCGCGTTATCGCCTGCGGATCCCGGCGGCCGGTCAGGGAAGTGGTCCGCCAGCCACTGCATCGTGCCCGGATTTCGAGCCGGGCCGTACACGCCGGCAAACGACGGCGGCGCCAGCGTCGTGGTCAGAGCCCCGGGCTGGCTCTGGAACGAGAACCCGAAGACGATCACTGCGAACGCCGCTAATCCGAGGAAGGTCCGGTAGATGCGCGGATTGACCACCCCTGGCAGGTTAGAGAAGGCGCCACCGGGACAGATTGCGGCCGCGGTCTACTCTTTCCTCAGGTAGCAACCGTGGCAGACCGCATAGCGCGCATACTGCTCGTCGACGACGAGCAGTCGATCCAGACACTGCTCTCCTATCCGTTGAGCAGAGACGGCTACGACGTCGTGCAGGCGACAGACGGCCATCAGGCGCTCGAGCGCTTCGACGAGCAGCCGTTCGACCTGGTTGTGCTCGACGTGATGCTTCCCAGGATTGACGGACTCGAGGTCTGCCGGCGGTTGCGCAGTCGCAGCTCGGTGCCGATCATCATGCTCACCGCCAAGTCGGACGAGATCGACAAGGTGGTCGGGCTCGAGCTCGGAGCCGATGACTACATAACGAAACCGTTCTCGATGCGCGAGTTCTCAAGTCGGGTGAGGGCCGCGTTACGCCGATCCGAAATGAGCCGGACGGCGGAGAACGGCGGCGATGAGCAACCGCTGGTCGTCGGTGAACTCAAGGTCGACTTTCTCAAGCGGACCGCTCGCGTGCGGGGAGCTGAGGCACCGCTCACCTACGTCGAATTCGAGATCCTGTCGATCCTGTCGCGGTCGCCGGGGCGCGTGTTCACGCGTGACATGCTGCTCGCGCAGATCTGGGGGGATTCCGCGTACCGTGATCAGCGCACGATCGACGTGCACATCAGGCATCTGCGAGAGAAGATCGAGCGGGACGCGAAGGACCCCGAGTATCTGTTCACCGTGCGCGGTGTCGGATACCGCTTCCGTGACACCGAGGTGTGAGGCGTGATCTCGCTCGGCAATCGGATCACGCTCGTGTTCTTTGCGATCACGTCGTTGGCGATCGCGACGCTGTACGTGTTCATCGCCCCGGGGCTGCAGACCCGCCTGATCGACGGAAAGCTGGCGTCCCTGGCCGCCAGCGCGCAGAAGGACTCCCGCCCGATCGCGCGACTCGTCGGCACTGCAGCATCGCCTCGCAAGGTCGAGCTGCGCGTCGACAGCGCGAGCCTTCAGTCAGGCGCGCGGGTGACGCTGCTGGCAGTCATGAACGGCGGCGCGAGCGTTGGTCCGCAGTTGAGGCCGCTCGCGGATTCGAGCAAGTTGAGCTCAGTCACGACCCTGCGCTTCCCTGCCGGCTGGGAGGCGGCGCGGACGGGTGCGCCGGCCGACGCCACCGAGTCGACCGCTTCTGGAAGCTTCGCCGAGGCCGCGATCCCGATCCTGTTCTACCGACACGTCGCGCGGGTGGTCATCTACTCGGCGCCCGTCTCCGACATCGTTCACAACGTCGCGATCATCCGTCATGAGATCCTCGTCGCCGGTGCGATCGCGCTGCTGCTCGCGCTGATCGGCGGCTACCTGACGGCGCGGTGGCTGCAGCAGCGGGTCAAGCGGCTGGAGCGGGCGGCTGAACGGGTCGCGGCGGGAGAGTTCGGCTATCCGATCCCGGTTGATTACCATGATGAGCTCGGTCAATTGGCGATCGCGTTCAACGAGATGCAGCGCCAGCTGGCGCAGCTCGAGTCGGCTCGCAAGAAGTTCATCGCCACCGCCTCACACGAACTGCGCACACCACTGTTCTCACTCGCGGGGTTCGTTGAGCTGCTGGAGGACGAGGAACTCGATGCGCCGACCCGCCGACGCTTCCTCGATCAGATGTCCGATCAGGTGGAGCGTCTGCGCAAGCTGTCCACCGATCTGCTCGACCTCTCACGGCTGGAATCCGGCTCGCTTGAGCTGCGACCGGAGCACGTCGACCTCGGCGAGCTGACGCGGTCGGTGTCGGCTGAGTTCGAGCCGTCCCTGGCGCAGCACGACTCACAACTCGAGCTCCGGCTCGCACGGCGTCTGGATGCGGAGTGCGACCCCGTTCGGGTGGCCCAGATCGTGCGAATCCTGATCGACAACGCACTCGCACACACCCCCACCGGCACACAGATTCGCGTGAGCGCGGAGCGCCGTAACGGCACCGTCACCGTCGCGGTCGCTGACAACGGCGAGGGGATCGGGCGAGATGCCCTGCCGCGGATCTTCGAGCCGTTCTACACAGCCGATGGAGCGCAGGGTTCGGGCCTCGGCCTGGCGATCGCGAGTGAACTTGCGGAGCGTATGGCCGGCCACCTGACGGTTCGCTCGATACCGGGCGAGACCGTGTTCAAGCTGGAGATCCCAGGCCTACGCTACGAGCCGTCGCCCGGCTCGGGCCTGGCACTGATCCAGGACGCCCAGCGGCCGAACGCGCGGCCGCTTCGTGCGCGCACTCGTTGAAGTTGTTTACCTAGACCGCCGGGACCCGCTTTTGCGGATCGAGGAACGGGATCGACGCCGTCCGCGCCGGGATCCGCTCGCCGCCGGTCCACTCGATCTCAAGCGCGTTACCTGGTTGCGCCAATTCGATTGGCACCCACACGTAGCCGATGTGGCGCTCCAACCGTGGCGAGAAGACGAGGTCGGTGACGCGTCCCACGACCTCGCCGCCTGCCAGCGCCGGTCGCACCTCGGTCAACTCGACCGACGGCTGCTGCCAGTCCCCGGTCACCTCGATGCCGACGAGTTTCTGTGAGACGCCTTGCGCGCGGATGCGCTCGAGCGGCGCCTTCCCGATGTAGTCGGCTTCCTGCTGCTCGACCAGGCGCTCAAGGCCCGTCACCTCGAACGGGTTGTTCTCAAGCGTCATGTCGGAGTTGTAGTTGAAGATGCCGGCCTCGACGCGCCGCGCGCCACTGGGCGCGATCGGCCTGATGCCGTACTGTGCGCCGGCGGTCATCAGCGTCTCCCAGAGCTCGTCGCCACGAGCGGGGTCGGTCAGATACAGCTCAAACCCGACCTCGCCGGTCCAACCGGTGCGACTGATCACAACCGGGATGCCGTTGATCGTGGTGTCGATCGTCCAGTAGTACCTGACGCCCGCGATCGATGGCCCAACAAGGTCGTTCATCAGCTCCTTGGCCTTCGGTCCCTGGATCTGGAGCGCGTACGCCTCGGGCAGGGTGACCGTGGCATTCAGGCCTCGGGCCGCTGCGATCCCGAGCGCGTAGAGGTGGACGTCGGAGTCCGCGAGGCAGAGCCAGAACGTGTCCTGACCACGGCGGAGCAGCACCGGGTCGTTGATGATCCCTCCATCCGGGGCGATGATCAGCGCGTACTTGCCCTGCCCGACCTCGCACCGCGTCAGATCCCGGCAGGTGATCATGTTCGCGAGCTCGAAGCCGTCGGGGCCGCTGATCTCGACGACGCGCTCGACCCCGACGTCCCACAGCGTGACGTCGTTGATCAGTGCCCAGTATTCGGTCACCGTGTCGTCGTAGTAGGCCGGCAGATACATGTGGTTGTAGATGTCGAACGCCGTGCATCCCCATCGCAGGGTCGCCTCGAAGAACGGCGATTTGCGATACCAGGGACCGAAGTAGATCGTGCTCTCGGTCACGTCCGAGGTTGCCGGGTCAGTGCTCACGGTTGTCACCGTCCTTTCGAAGGGAGTAGCTCGGGTTCCACTGTCAGCCGCTCCCTGAGATACGGGAGCGGGATCATCGGTTCGCCGGCGTCGATCTCACGCGCAAGCCGGTGACCGTCGAAGATGACGTCGGCGATCAGGCGCGGCGCGACACAGTCGCCGATCCGGTGCACCGCCTCGATTCCCTCTGCGGCGAGCGCATCGGGATCCCCGCTGAGCTCACGATAGAGGGCGTCATTCGAGCTTCGCTGGGTGACGAGCACGATCCCGTCGATCGGCAGTTCGAGGGGGTCGCCGAACTCGTCCTGGGCGGCCACATGCCCCGCCTCGATCGCGCTGAGGGTCACGCCTCGGTGCAGCCGCACGCCGACGTCGTGCAGGCGACGGCGAAGCATCGGGCCCTCCAGCGTCTGATCGGTGATCGGTGCGACCTGATCGAGGCTCGTCACGAGGTCGACCCGGTGCCCCTCGAGCGCGAGCAGCTCGGCGATCCCCGCTGCCACGAAGTAGCCCTCGCAGTCGTAGACGACGACGCGTTCACCGGGAGGGCGCTTGCCGGCAAGCATCACCTGCTCCGGTGTGAGCACCCAGTCGAGCCGAGCGTCAGCTCCCGGAATCGGAGCGTGGGTGACGGCACTCAGCCCGTCCGTCGCCCACTGCGCGCCGGTTGCGAGGATCACGATTTCGGCGCCGTACTCGCGAACTTGCTGTGCGCTCTGCTCGGCGCCGAGGATCAACTCGACGTTGCGCAGCTGGGCGATCTGGATCGCTCGCCAGTTGATCGCGCGCCGCCACTCGCCCAGACCCGGCAGGCTGCTCGCCCAGGCCAGCGCACCACCCGGCTCACGCTTGGAATCGATCAGGTGGATGCGCCTGAAGCCGCGTTTGGCAAGCACGATCGCGCACTCCATCCCCGACGGGCCGGCACCCACGACGAGCACGTCACGGTCCGCATTCGAGGCGCGGCTGAAGCGCTCAGGGTGCCAGCCGCGGCGGTGCTCCTCACCCGCCGTCGCGTTCTGGGTGCAGCCGAGATGCCCGGCGTTCTCTGCTTTCAGGATGCAGACGTTGCAGCCGATGCACTCACGCACTTCGCCGTAGCGCCCGTCCTCGATCTTGCGTGGCAGGAACGGATCGGCAATCGAGGGACGCGCGGCCCCGATCAGGTCCCAGACGCCGCTGCGTACGATCTCGGCCATCTGGTCAGGGTCGGTCAGGCGGCCGACGCCGACGATCGGCTTCGCGGTCGCCTCGCGCAGTCGCCCCGTCCATTCGAGCTGATAACCGGCCGCGAAGAATCGCGATGCCCCGGAGTCCTTCGACCACTCCGAGATCGATCCGACGCTCGCATCCCAGAGGTCAACGAGCTCGTCAGCGGCGCTGACGAACGCCAGCCCTTCGGCCAGCTCGACGCCGGCCGGGCCGAGCGCATCGACCGCGATCCTGGACGCGATCGCGCAGTCCTCGCCGACCGCCTCGCGCACCTGTTCAAGCAGCTCAAGCCAGAAGCGTGAGCGGTTTTCGAACGAGCCCCCGTATTCGTCGGTTCGGTGGTTGTAGAACGGCGAGAGGAACTGAACCGGCAGGTAGCTGTGCGCGCCGTAGACGTAGATGATGTCGAAGCCGACATCGCGGGCCCGGCGCGCGGCCTGAACCCATTCGGCTTGAACACGGCGGATGTCCGCACGCTCCATCGCCTTCGGCACGGTGAACGGCTCATAGTCGCTGGCGAGCTGCGACGGGCCGAACGCCGGACGGCGCGTTTCGCCGCATGGTGCGTGTACGCCGGAGTGATGCAGCTCGATGCCGATCAGCGCTCCGTGCTCGTGCACGCTCTCGCAGGCGACGGCGAGCGCCCGCGCATCCTCGTCATCCCACAGCCGGACGGCGATCGCCGGGGCCTCGTCGGACTCCTGGCCGACCGCGGCGTACTCGGTGCAGACCGCCGCCCAGCCGCCCTCCGCCTTGATCGCCCGATGCGCGGCCTGAGAAAACGGCTTGACGGTCCCGAAGCCACTGCAGTGAGGGACCTGGTAGAAGCGGTTGCGCAGAACCTTCGGGCCGATCCGAACCGGCTCGAACAGGACGTCGTGACGGGGATCGCGACGGGGCGCCGGCATCAGTCGTCCTATCTTTGCGCATCTGCACCCTGCCGGGCAACCTGGCGATCCGCTTTGGTGAGATCGGCGGGCTCGCAGCTTGGCTCGCCGCAACGCTGCCCTCCCGGTAAGCTCGGTCTGTGGAGATCGTCTCGATAGGCGAGCGCGTAACGGTCGCCGGCTCGGGCCCCGCCCTCGATGGGATCGTTTTCGACACCCCGAGCCGCACCAAGACCGTCGTGGCCGTGGTCGATCCGAGCCGCGGTCCCCGCCTTCGAACCGTCAATCCGAAGACTCTGACCCTGCGTCCGGAAACAGGCCCGGACGACCATGCGCTGGAACTGTTGGTTCGGCGCATGCCGACGCCGGTCCACGGCGCGGCACGCGGCGCGAGGAGCGGTGGCCAGGGCCGGTCCGGGTTCAAGCGCGGTGCGGCGCACCGTCCTACCGGCAAATAGCACGCCATCAGGAGGCAGCGAATGCAATACCGACAGCTCGGCCGTTCAGGTCTTCGATTCTCCGAACTGATTCTCGGGACGATGACGTTCGGCGGCAGCGACAAGTTCCGCGACGTCGGCGAGACCGGCGTTGACGGCGCCCGGCGACAGATCGACATCGCCCTGGATGCCGGCGTGAACGTGATCGACACGGCCGACGTCTACTCCTCCGGCCTGTCCGAGGAGATTGTCGGTCAAGCGCTGGCGGGGCGCCGGGACCAGGTGCTGCTGGCGACCAAGGCGCGCTACCCGATGGGCCCCGGCCCCAACGATGCCGGCCTCAGCCGCCATCACCTGATCGAGGCCTGCGAGGCCAGCCTGCGCCGTCTGCAGACCGACCACATCGACCTCTACCAAGTACACGAGTGGGACGGACTGACGCCGCTGGAGGAAACCCTCGGCGCGCTCGATGATCTCCTGCGCAGCGGCAAGGTCCGCTATGTCGGTTGCTCGAACTTCGCCGGCTGGCAGGTGATGAAGGCACTGGGTGTCGCCAGAGAGCGGGACTTGCCGGAGTTCGTCTCCCAGCAGGTCTACATCTCGCTTCAGGAGCGTTCAGCCGAGTACGAGATCGTTCCCTCGGCAATCGACCAGGGACTCGGGCTGCTGGTCTGGAGCCCGCTCGCCGGCGGCTGGCTCTCCGGCAAGTACCGACGCGATCAGCCGCCACCGCCGGGTTCCCGGCACGCCAGCGAATGGAGCGAGCCGCCGGTCTATGACCAGGCCAAGCTCTACGACACGATCGAGACGCTGGTGGAGATCGCCGACGCGCACGGAGTATCAGCCGCGCGGGTCGCGATCGCCTGGTTGTTGGCCAGACCGGGGATCACGAGCGTGGTCATCGGCGCCCGCACGGACGAGCAACTCGCCGACAACCTGGCCGGGGCCGCGCTCAGGCTCAGCGAAGCTGAACATGCGCGGCTGGAGGCGGTCAGCCGACCGACGCTGATCTATCCCTTCTGGCACCAGGGCCAGACGGCCAGCGATCGCCTGAGCGCCGCTGACCTGTCGCTGCTGAGCCCGCACCTCCGATCCTGATGCGGGGGGCGCTCGGAACAGGGCGCGAACCCGAGTAGACTGCCTTCACAGGCCACTTCACCGCTCATGCGAAGCGATTTCGCGCAGAGCAACCGCCGGCCGCACGCCGAACGGCGACCCTCACGGACAGTCTCGTCCCAGCGACGGAAGAGCCGCCACCAACAGAGCCCGCAGCGCCGGATCGGCGCTGCCCGCTTGGAGGGTCACCGACATGAAGAACACCCCCGTCGTCAAGGTGCGCAGATCAGAGGCGTCAACGATCGTTCGCGAGCCGGCGCTGGCACACAACCCGTTCGCGATGCCGGCGGGCCGTCGCGCCCAACGGGCAGCCAGCCGAGCATCGGGGCTCCCGACCGGGCAATCGCGGCGCGGCGACGGCTTGGCCGCTCGCCTGCTCGGCGCCCTCCGGGGCGACGTCTGACCGGGAGGTGATGATCCCGGCGCGAACGACGGGCCTCAGCTACCGTCGGAGGCATCGGTGCAATCAGATCGATCCTCTGCCGCGGAGCGCTCGTCGCGTTCCTCGCCTGCGCGTTCAGCACCGGGGTTGCGCACGCCCAGTACCCGGGCCACGACGGCGAGCAGGCGTATGACCTGAACAGCTACAACGACACCGAGGGCGGACCGCCGTACACGCTGCTCGACACGCTGCAGACACGCGAGCGGACGCTGGCCTCGTGCAGTAACGCCGACGCAGCGCTCCCAGCACTTGCATGCAGCTACGGCGCACCGAGCTACTCGCCCGACGGCGGCACGATCGTCGTCAGCCAGACCCCGCAGAGGGGTTCGCCTCGCCTGATGCTGCTCGCATCGGACGGCAGCGACCCGCGGTTGCTGCCGCCGCTGACTGCCGGCGACGAGCAGCCGGCGTTCCTCCCGTCAGGCCGCGCGCTCGTGTTCAGCGGCCGTGCGACTGCTCGGGCGACGCCAGATCTCTACTCCGTGGCCACCAGCGGCCGCGGCCTGCGCCGTTTGACGACCGGCGGTGGGACCGATCCCGCACCGTGCGCCAACGGCTCGATCGCCTACATCCGTGGCTCGGGCGAGCACGCCCGGCTCTATCTCCGAATCGGCGGCCGTTCCGTTTCGCATCGTCTCTCGACGCTTGAGGCGAGTGCGCCCAGCTGCGCGCCTGATAGCCGGACGATCGCGTTCATCCATCAGGGCGAGCTGTTCGTGGTCTCCAGCACCGGTCGGCGGTTGCAGCTGGTCACGAGGGCCTCAGGCTACGGTCCCAGGGACGAGCCGGACTCCGGCTCCGGAGCGTTCGCCGATACGTTCTCCCCCGACGGCAACCAGATCGCGATGCTCGTCGACTACAACGTCGACAGCGCCAACGGCAGCGAGGAGGCGCTCGCCAGCGTCAACCTCCGCGGTCGCACGACCGCCCCGAAGCTGGTGATCGGAGACAGCTCGTTCTCAGGTGATTCGGGCCAGGCCGACGACGACACATCCACCGGCGTCTCCTGGCAGCCTCTGCGCAGTCCCGATCCAAGCCTTTCGCTGATCCACGGCTCGCCTTACTCGACGGGCGATGCCTCACCTGTGACGGACGCCGCGTTCGGTCCCGGTGCTCACCGGCTGACGACGGTCAGCGCCGGAGGCGGCGTTTCGCTGTTTTCGGTCAGCAGTGTCAACGGAACGCAGCGGCTGAAGCGATTGATCGGGCTTCCAGCCGCGCGCGCCGGAGCGATGGCGCTGTCGCCGAACGGCCGGTTCATCGCGGTCGCCGCCACGGCCGGCCAGATCTGGCTGTACAGCCTCGATCCTGGCGGCATCGGCGCCGAGGTTTCCGGCTCGGGGTTCACCGCCGCCCCCGGTGTCACGGCGCTTGCGTTCTCAGCTGACGGCGGTGCGCTTGCCGCGGAGTCGAGTGACGTCACCTACAGCCGCGGGCTGATCAAGTCCCCGTCTCCACAGCACGTGACGGTCGCGTTCCTTGACCCGGGAACCGGTGCGCTCAGGCGCGCGCCCGCGGCGCCCGTGTCGACAGGATCCGCTAGTGGGATCGACGACACACCCCCCCGCTGCGGCGGTCTGGCGTTCCGGGGCTACGACGGCGAGCTCGCCGCATCGGCAACCCTGACGAACGCCGACCCCAACTCCGGAGTGGACGGAGCGATCCAGCTGTTCAGCACTGATGAGGCCACCGGATCGCTGACGCCGGGCGCGAGCGCCGGGTTGACCTCTGCGCCGAGCGCAGACCTGTTCATTCCGTGCCCGGAGCAGTTGGCATACTCGGGCAGCGGTGAACTGCTCGGCGACGCCTACGGGTTCGGAGAGATCGGCGGAGCGTTGAACGTGTGGTCGCTCGGGGTGGAGCAGACAGCGACCGCACTCCTGGTCGGGACGCCGTTCCTGCCGACCGCGAGCTGGACACTGGGCGCAACGGCGATCAGCCGCGACGGCCGGTTGCTGGCCGTCGCGATCAGCTCGCAGACAGCCGACTCCGGGCCGGCCGGAGGCAACGGCGAGATCGCGCTCGCGGCTCTCGACCCGGAGGCCGCCCCCGTCGCCGCCGGGCCCTTCTCGACGGGACAGCGGTCGGTCATCGACACGCTCGCGATCAGCCCGATGGACGGCCTGCTTGCGACCGGCAACCACAATGGGACCGTGTCGCTGTTCGCGCTGCGCCGAGCGGCCGGCTGAGCCGAGATGGAAGCCGACCAGCAACGCATGCGGGTCGCGATCGCCTGCCAGGGTGGGGGCAGTCACACGGCCTTCACGGCCGGGGTTCTCTCCCGCCTGCTTCAGGAGGCGCCCAGCAGCTACGAGGTAGTGGGCCTGAGCGGCACCTCCGGGGGGGCGGTGTGCGCGCTGCTGGCCTGGTACGCGCTGCGCGACAGAGACCCGGCCGGAGCCGCGGCTCTGCTGGCTGAATTCTGGGCCGACAACTCCGCCACCACGCCGCTTGAGCAGATCGTCAACGCGACGATCATGATGGCGGGCGATCTGCAGCAGTTCTTCGTCGCACCCGAGATCAGCCCGTATGACAACGTGCTTTCCGAAAGCGCCGCCGAGGAGTTCAAACAGATGCTGCGCCGGAGGGTGGACTTCGAGCGGCTCGGCACTGCCTCAGGCGACGGCGAGCCGCTGCTGCTGGTCGGAGCCGTGGATGTGCTCTCAGGAGAGTTTCGGGTCTTCGACAGCCGCCGCGACCGAATCTCGCCCGAGACGATTCTCGCATCCGCGGCGATCCCAACCCTGTTCCGCTCGGTCCACCTCGACGGCGGCACCTACTGGGACGGCCTGTTCTCTCAGAACCCGCCGATCCGTGAGCTCGTCGACGTCCACCCGGACGAGCTGTGGGTGATCCAGATCAATCCCAAGCAGCGCGCCGGCGAACCCAGGACCGTGCTCGACATCGCCGATCGTCGCAACGAGCTGGCGGGCAATCTCTCCCTGTACCAGGAGCTGCATTTCATCGAGAAGATCGATCAGCTGCTCGACGAGGGGCTGCTTGCCGGCGGCGGCAAGTACAAGAGCATCATGGTCCGCGTGATCGAGCTCTCACCGTCCCGCCTCCCGCGGTCGCTGGGCGCTGCCTCCAAGCTCAACCGTGACCCGGGGTTCATCCGCGATCTGATCGCGCACGGCAACGAACAGGCGGGCGAGTTCCTGACGGCGCTGGAGTTCGAGCGCGCCTGGCGCGATCAGGACGCCGGGGCGATCGGAGACCTGCTGGCCGACGACGTCGAGCTGACCTCGGGCGCGCCTTTTCCTGATTGCAAACCGACGATTGGGGCCGATCAGGTCCGCTCGTTCGTGACCGGGCATCTGGCAAGCATGGTCATCGATGCCAGCCGGAAACAGATTGCGCGCGATCGGATCACCTGGACGCTGCGAGTCCAGCCGAGCAACTCCGGCGAGAGTCTCGCCGGACGAGCCGAGATCACGCTCAGGGACGGCAAGATCACGAGTCTGAGGCTCGGAGCAGGAGACACGCGTCGTTAGTTCTGCCGTGATGTCGATTCCCGAACTGTCCACCAGGGAAGCCCGTCGCATCGCGCTGCGCGCGCAGGGAGTTCTCGGCGCGGTCGACCGTCGCACGGGCGTTTCCGGGGTGCTGGACCGTCTTGGCGCGGTTCAGCTGGACACGATCTCGGTGCTCGCGCGCTCGCACGAACTCGTTGCATATGCGCGTCTGGGCGCAGTCGGGCGAGATGCCGTCGAGCGTGCGTTCTGGTCGCAGGGGCGTGCGTTTGAGTACTGGGCACATGCCGCCTGTGTCTTGCCTGTCGAGCACTGGCCGCTGTTCGCCTTCAGGCGGCGGCGCTTTCGAGCCAGAGGGCAGCGCTGGCACGAGGTTCCGGCGGGCGTTGGCGACAAGGTGCTGGAGCGGCTCCGTGGCGAGGGGCCGCTGACCTCGACCGAGCTGGGGGGTGCCAAACGTGGTGGTCCCTGGTGGGATTGGTCGGAGGTCAAGGTCGCCGTCGAATGGCTGCTTGATCTCGGCGAGGTGGTGTGTGTGACACGTCGGGGCTGGCGGCGCGTCTACGACCTGCCTGAGCGGGCGCTGCCGGCGAGCGTGCAGGCGGCGGCGGAGCCCTGTGACGCGGAATGCCTAAGGGGACTGCTCGAGATTTCCGGCAGCGCGCTCGGGGTGGCGACGGCGGGCGATCTGGCCGAGTTTCATCGGCTGACCCAGGCCGAGGTCCGAGCGGCGCTGCCCGACACTTCGCTGATTCAGGTTCGTGTCGCCGGTTGGCGCGAAGCGGCGTGGGCCGATCCGACCGCTCTGACGGCTGCGGCGACGCGTGGCCGGCACCGGACGACGCTGCTGTCTCCATTCGACTCGCTGATCTGGGATCGCCGCCGCACGCAGCGGTTGTTCGACTTCGAGCATCGGCTCGAGGCATACGTGCCGGCGCCCCGCCGCGTCCACGGCTACTACGCGATGCCGTTGCTGACGGGCGGCCGGCTCGAAGGGCGTGTCGACCCGGGCCGGGATGGCCGCACGCTCGTGGCGAAGCGCCTGACCGTCTCACCCCGCGCGCTCGACGCGATGGCGTCGGCGCTTCGTGAGGCCGCAACGTGGGTGGGTTGCGACAACGTCGCCGTGCTCGAGGTCAACCCGCCTGAGCTCAGCGGACCGCTCCGGGCGGCGGTCGACTAGCTGAACCGACGAGCCGGCCGGTTCGCAGAAGGGCATGCGGTGGCGTTAGGCTGGGCACCGCGATGCTGGCGCTGCTCCCCAACTGTGAATGCTGCGACTGCGACCTGCCGAATGGTGCACCGAACGCCCGGATCTGTTCGTTCGAATGCACGTTCTGCGCCGAGTGCGCGGAGACCCGTTTCGGCGGAGTGTGTCCGAACTGCGGAGGCAATCTGCTACTGCGACCGACGCGTCCCGACGCAAAGCTATTGACGTCGCCTGCTGCCGGCGAGCGTTTCACCAAGCCGCACCCGGAGTGTGATCGTGTCCACGCCAAGTGAAAGAGGCTCCCGACAGCCTGCCTCGCAGGAGCGCCTGAGCGACTACTGCCTGCTATCCGGCCAAGCCGTGGCGATACGCGTAGTGGACGGCCTGCGCGCGGTCCCGGCTGCCGGTCTTGGCGAACAGATGATTGACGTGGGTCTTGACCGTCGCCTCGCTGATCACCAGTTGGTCGGCGATCTCGCCGTTGGACAGGCCGGCCGCGATCAACCGCAGCACCTCTGCCTCACGCGGCGTGAGTTCGTCGGGCAGAGCGACGGGGGTCGGCGCCGGCTGTGGACGCCCGACCGCTGCCGCAGCCAGCAGGCGCGCCTGGACGGTCGGGTCGAGCAGGGCCTGTCCTGCGGCGGCGGCGTGAATCGCGCGGGCGATCTCGACCGCGCCGGCGTCCTTGGTGAGATAGCCCCGCGCACCAGCCTGCAACGCGCCGAGAATCGATGCGTCGTCGGCGTATGTCGTCAGCGCCACGACCTCGATCTGCGGGTGCGCCGCCCGGATCCGGCGGGTCGCCTCGACACCATCGAGGCGAGGCATCCGCAGGTCCATCAACACCACGTCCGGTAGATGCCGGTCACACAGTGCGACGGCCTCCTCGCCGTCGGCGGCGCTGGCAACAGGCTCGATCCCGTCCTCGGCCGCCAGCAGCGTCATCAGACCCTCACGCACCAGGCCCTGGTCATCGGCGATCAGCACGCGGACCGCGCGAGTCATGCCGTGTCTCCGAACATCCTTGACACCGTACCCTGGTCGCCGACTACGGACGCGGCTGCCCGGATGGCGAGGCCATCCGGGCAGCTGACAGTGCAGAATCTGTTCGGTTGCGCCGATACCTACGCCGCAACCAGCGCGTAGCGATCCGCGATCCGCCGGGAGCGCAATGCCAGCACGGACGTGCGGCCCAGCACCTCGGCGACAGCCATGCCCAACAGCGCGACTGTCCACGCCTCGCCGCTGGTGATCCCGTGGTGGGCGCTGAAGCTTGTGATTACGGTACTGCCGCCGTGGGCAATCCAGACCAGGAAGGCCATCCGCGATCCCATCCCGAGCACCCAGAAGAACCCTGAGGTCCAGCCGCTGCGAACCAGCGCCATGCCCGTATCGCTGCGGCGCATGAGCACTGTCAGGCCGCTGGCCATTCCGATCGCGCCGCCGATCACGACGAACGCGAAGGCCAGGACCAGATCGTTGCCTGCAGTCGGGATCCCGTGCAAATAGGAGGCGACCGCAATTCCGACGATGATGACCGGCCGCAGAAGCTGCCGGGTCGTGAGGGGGCGTTCCTTGATCTGCAGTAGCACCAGCAGAATCAGCGCCGAGTCGATGAGGTAATCAGTGGTTGTCATGAGGGCATCGTGCTCCGTGCAGCGCGTTTGCACATCGGCTTGCGGATGGATCCTTGGGTTGATCCGCAGTCCGGTCTCCACCCTGGGGTGCAACGATGCGGGTCAGCGTGACTGACACTCCCGCGCTTGTGCTGGCGTTGCTGCTGCTGGCGGTGACACTCGCGGTCGCGGTCGTACGCCCGCCTCATTTCTCTGATGCGCTCGCCGCTGGTGCCGGCGGCCTTCTGCTGGTGATCGCCGGTGCGATCGGGGCCCAACAGGCCGCCGACGCACTCCGGGCGCTTGGGCCAACGGTCGGCTTCCTGGCAGCGATGCTGTTGATCGCCGACGGCTGCCGGCGCGAGGGACTGTTTGAGGCGATCGGCACCGTCATGGCCCGCGGCTCAGGGGGCGATTCACAGCGATTCCTGGCGTTCGTGTTCGTGATCGCCACGGCGACCACGGCGGTGCTCAGCCTCGACGCGACAATCGTGCTGCTCACACCGGTTGTGTTTGCAACCGCGGCGCGGACGCGCACGAGCGCTAAGCCGCAGGTCTACGCGTGCGCCCACTTGGCCAACTCCGCGTCGCTGCTGTTACCGGTGTCCAATCTGACCAACCTGCTTGCGTTCCACGCCAGCAGGTTGACGTTCGTCCATTTCGGCGCGCTGATGGTCCTTCCGGCGTGCGCGGCGGTTGCCGTGGAGTGGGCTGTGTTCAGGCGCTTCTTCGCAATCGATCTGCGGCGGCCGCACGGTGCCGGTATCCGGCCGGCGCCGCCTGAGTTGCCACGGTTCGTGCTCACGGTGCTCGCACTCACGCTGGCTGGCTTCGCACTCAGTTCGCCGCTCGGAATCGAGCCGTTGTGGTTCGCGGCTGGAGGTGCCGTGGCGATCAACATCCCGGCACTTGTCCGCAGAACGGCGACCCCGTTGTCGCTCGTGCGGGCGGCCGAACCAGGCTTTCTGGTGTTCGTTCTCGGGCTCGGTGTGATTGTCCAGGCGGCAAGCGTCAACGGCCTTGACACCGCCGTGCGAGCGGTGCTCCCGACAGGCGCTTCGCTGGGCGATCTGCTCGCGATCGCCGCGCTGAGCGCGATCCTCGCGAACCTCGTCAACAACCTGCCGGCGACGTTGATGCTCGTCCCCGTGGCGGCGGCCGCCGGAACCGGGCCGGTGCTCGCGATGCTGATCGGCGTCAATATCGGCCCCAACCTCACGTACGTCGGATCGCTGGCGACGCTGCTGTGGCGACGCGTGCTGCGCGCGCAGGACACCGACGTCGAGCTGGGCGAGTTCCTTCGCCTGGGCGCGCTGACGGTGCCCGCATCGCTGCTCGCGGCGACCGTGCTGCTGTGGTTAGCTCTAAAGGTCTGATCGAGTTCGATATGCAAGCGCTCGTGTGGATCAACGCGGAGACATGGCAGGCGACCGTTGCGCAGGCCGTCGAATGTCTGCCCGCAGACGCGGAGATCACGCTGCTGCACGTGGCGAGCACCGAACCCGAAATGGTTGCGCAGGGCGCCCGCCGCGCCCTGCTGGGGCGACACCCACCTCCACCGGCCCCGTCGGAGTCGTTGAGTGGCATCTCCGAGCAGGCCGCCAACGAGCTGCTCGCCGATGCCCAGAAACGGCTCGGGCGCCCGGCTGCACTCGAGGTCCGCTGCGGGCGGGTTGAACGCGAGGTCGTTGCCGCCGCTGAGCGCATGGACATCCTCGTGCTTGCTCGCGACGGAGATCGCGACCGGCTCGGCCCGCGAAGCCTCGGCCCGGCGACGAGGTTCGTGATCGACCACGCGCCGTGCCGCGTGTTGCTGATCTGGCCTGACATCCCGCCTGAGCTGACGACCATCCCTCCGCCGCCAACCGCGGCGCGACGACCCGGACCCGCGTGAGCGACCCCGACCGCAAGCTCTCGATTCTGTTCGTCGGACCGTTGCCGCCCCACCAGGGCGGCGCCGCGATCTTCTCGGCACAGATCCTGGCGGCACTCGCCGAACGTGGCCACACGATCGAGGCGATCAGCCCGACTACGCAAACCGCGCTGCGCGACGGCGATCAGTTCGCCGATCGCCATCCAGACCTGAACGTGACCCGTTTCGTGCTGCCGTACCTGCTGACCGGACCGGATATCCCGCCGACGGCGGAATACCGTCAGCACGAGGCGGCGGCAATCGTCGAGCTGCTGGCCCACGCGCTGGAGCGCGGGCAACCCGACGTTGTGATCGCGGGGAGAGAGGCGATTGCTCCATATCTTGGGGGCGCGAGCCACCTGCGGCGCCTGCTGATGATCCACGGCACGACGATGTTCGGGATCGCCCGTGGCAGCTATCCCCGTGAGTTGGCCCAGCCGCTGCTGGCGACGATGCGCCAGTTCGACCTGATCCTGACCTCCGGCCGCCACGCACAGCGCTCGATGGCCGAGCTCGGCGTCCCGGGCGTCCAGGTGATCCCGAATCCCGTCGACACCGATCGCTTCCGGCCGCTCAAGCCGTCTGACGAGTTGCGCCGTGAGCTAGGGGTCGCAGACGCCGACATCACCGTGCTGCACGCGTCGAAGCTGACCGAACAGAAACGCCCGATGGACATCCTCGGCGCGGCCGAGCAGGCGCTGCGCCGTGAGCCGCGGTTGCTGTTCGTGGTTGCCGGAGACGGGCGTTGCCGCGAGGAGGTGGAGCGTGAATGCGCGGCGCGCGGCCTTGGGGGGCGGTTTCGCTTCCCCGGCTGGATCGCATACGAGCGGATGCCCGAGCTGATCAACACCGCCGAGATGGTCGTGATGCCATCTGCCTACGAGTGCCAGGCGCTCGTCTACCTCGAGGCGATGGCGTGCGGCCGGCCGCTGATCGCCAGCGACATCCCGGCATCGCGTGAAGTGGTGCAGCACGGGATCAGCGGGGTGCTGCACCCGGAGGGTGACGAAACCGCGCTCGCCGACGCAATCGTCAGCTGCGCGCACGACAGCGCGCTGAGGGAGCGGCTGGTCGCCCACGGACTTTCGCAAGCGCGGCAACATGCGCTCCCGCTGATCCTCGAGGCCTACGAGCGGGCGTTGACGGAGCTTGCGTTCGGACGCCCAGCCACGACTCCGAGCTCGGCGTAAAGCTCAGCGAGCACCGCGGTGAAGTGCTCCGCGCCGAACCGCGACTCGTAGACCTGCCGCGCGCGCGCGCCGAGTCGCCGGCGGAGCGTCTCGTCAGCGAGCAGCCTGCCGATCGAGCTCATCAGCGCCCGCTCGTCGCCAGGCGGTACGAGCAGCCCCGAGTCGCCGTCGGTCACGTCCTCGGGAATCCCGTCGCAGCCCGAGGCGACGATCGCGACGCCGGCCTGCAGGGCCTCCAGCAGTGACAGCGAGCCGCTTGACTCCGACAGCGACGGCAGCACGTAGAGGTCGGCCTGGCGCAGGTAGGGTCGCACGTCGGGGACCTGGCCGGTGATCACGACGCACTGCTCGAGTCCGAGCCGGGCCGCGAGCCGCCGGTGGGCGCCGATCAGCTCGCCGCGTCCGAGCAGGCACGCACGGAACGGAGTGCCGGCCGCGCGCAGCAACCCGAGCGCGCGCAGCAGCACGTCCACGCCCTTGCGCGCATCATGGCGTGAGACACAGACGATCAGCGGTGCCTGCGGTGCGCCGCGGACGACGATCTGCTCCGGCTCCGCAGGGCCGGCGGCTTGCCAATCGAATGCCGCATCTGACGCGTAGGGCAGCACCCGGATGTCCCACCGAGCGCCGAACTGGTGACGAAGCAGGGCTCGCACCGACTCGTAGTTGACGACCACCAGCCTCGAGGCCTCGTATCCGTGACGCTCGTTTCGCGTCCCGATCGCCCGCGCCCACCCGTATCGCGCGAGGTAGCGGATCGCGTTCGCGGCTCCGTGTTCGCGCTGAAGGCCGTTCAGAAATGCCCGATGTTCCTGCTCCACGGTGGTGTACGCCGACGTCACCTGGACGCTCTCGATCCTTTTTCGCCGGAGCGCGACACCGAGCCGCGCGCCGACGATTCCGTAAGGTCCGAACGCGTGCACGAGCACCGGTGTGCCGGGATTCGAGCTCGTGATGTGGGCGCGCATCGCGCGCACGAGCAGCGGGCAGTACAGACCGGCCATCGCGCCGCGGACGGTGTGGCGTGGCGCGCCGACCTGGTGAACCGTCCCGAACGCCTGCGCAGTGACCTGTCCCCGCGAGCCGATGCAGAACACGCGCGCGGTGAAGCCCGCCGCATGCGCCGCCAGCGCGTGCGCCCGTACGTAGCTCTCGAGGCCGCCGCCGCCGCGCATCGGATTGGCGCCGGTCACGAACAACACCTCTCGCCGCTGATCGATCTCACCGCGGGGAAGTCGAGCTACCAGGCCAATGCCCCCAGGCTGAGCCGCCGATTTCGCCACCGACTGAGGGTCAGCCGTCCGTTGTCGATCGTTGCTTCGGTGAGCGTTGGCGGATTGTGGCCGACGAGGTAGAGCAGGTGAGTCCCTGAGGGGTCGAAGGCGAGCGGGAGCGAGTTGGGGATCCTCAGCACGGGGCTGAGCACGCCGGTCTCAGCGATCTGCTCGATCAGCGTCCGATCGCCGTAGCTGTCGGTCGCGAGTAGCAGCTTCGTCGGCGACTCCGGGCTCGCGCCAACCGCGACCGCGGCGAGCGGGGGCCGTCCGGTGAGGTGGACACAGTTGGCGGTCAAGGGCGCCGGAGGGGCTGGGACATGGACGAACACGACGACCGCGTGGGCCTGGGTCGTCCCGCACCAGTGCAGCGTCGGCGGCCGTCCGACGAGGTCCCAGGCTGTTGGTGATGGGATGATCGCGATGTCGTCGCCGTCGCCCAGCCAGCCGATTGTCGCGTTGCCCAGATCCGCGGCCCGACCGAGCTGGGCGAGGCCGATGGTCCGGGTGCTGCCGGTTGCCAGGTCACGAACCGCCAGCCCGCGCGGCGATGCGCCGTACGCGAGCTGTGTGCCGTCACTGCTGAGCGCCGGCTGTGCGCCGTTGGCGATGAGCGTTTGCCGGCCGGTCACGACATCAAGGCGCATCAGGCGCAGGGAGAAGCGTCGCCCGGGATGCCGCGGGATCAACGTGAAGTACACGGCACTGCCGTCTGGCGCGTAGGCCAGGCCGTTGTTGGTGAACGTCGTGTCAGAAAAGCTCGCCAATCGCCGGATCAGTCTGCCCGTAGTCGACGAGTAGACCGACAGCTGCGACCGAAGCGGATCCCCGTGATCCTGCGTGACCAGGACGAAGCTCGGAGGCGGTGCCGGGACCGAGGCGCTCGTCAGCGACGGCCCAACGACGACGGCCAGGGCGACCAGAGAAGCGAGAGCTGCGAAGCCGTAGCGCAGGCGCATCGCCGCGATCATCGCAGAGACATCCGGCTAGGCCCAACACGGCGAAACCTAGACGCATTTCCAGTTGTGGGGCGCCGCTCGCGCTGGGATAGTCCGAAGCACGACCATGACCATGCGGAGGACAAGATGACATCACCGGAAACGCCCGAGCCGAACGACTCGGCCCTGGAGCCCGACGAGACCGCCTCCGAGCGAGACATCGACGCCGTCGAGGAGCATATCCCTCGGCGGGCGGCGGGCGAGTTGGGCTCGTTCGCCGAGCATGCCGTGCCGATGGGGGCCCGCATGGTTCGGGAGATGGGCCAGATCGCGGAAGAGATGGCAACCGAGGACCAGGGCGAGGATCGCCTGCTCGCCGGGATCGAGCACGCGGCCACCGAACAGCCCTCGGCGGTCGCCGACGGCGTCGATCTGATCGCGATCAAGGGGGCCGAGCCTGATTTCGATCCCGCTGCGTTTCGCACGATCGCGCGCGAGACCTTCCTGAAGGTCCGCGAGGCCCGGAGCGCGGAGCGCGAGCAGGAGGACGACGGCCTCATGGCTCCCCTACTCGAACGCAAGGTCGACGACGAGATCTTCAGCGACTCCTCAGCTCACCACCGGCATGTCCTCGCCGGCCTCGAGGTTGCGGAAGCCACGATCATCTCGGCGGCGCTGGACGGAGGACGCGAAAAGATCTGCGTGCGCTTCGTCGCCAGGTGCGAACAGATCGAGCGCGACGACACAACCGGCAGCGTCCTCTCCGACGATCGAGCGTACCGCTTCACCGAGGTGTGGCAATTCGAGCGCGACCCGGCCGTCGACAGTTCTGCGACTGACGCGCAACACCTCGCGTCGTTCGGCGCTGACAGCTGGTTGTTCGTGCACCGCGGTTGGGTCGTCACCGACGTTCAGTCACCGACGCCTGATCCGCCAACATCGTAGGCGAGATCCCCCGCCCATCCAGGGCCGATCGGATCGTCAACCGCCGTTCGCGTGGATCACGGCGCTCGCTTCAGCAAGGTCAGCCGTCTTGCCCGAGGCCACCGAGGTGGCAGACCGCCGCGGCCTGCCTGACCGCGGGCGACTGGATGTTGATCGTGGTCGGGATCGCGAAGGTCACGCCGTCACGTGTGAACACGCCGCTGTAGCCGGCCGGGCTGCCGGGCGGCGTGGTCGTCGGATCCGGGAAGCCGCTGACCCCGTGAGTGCGCATGCATGCAGAGATCGCAAGCATCTGTGCCTCGGCCGCGGAGGATCGCGTCCCTGGCCCGACGGCGCCGCTCGGGAGGAACTTGCCGCACGCCTTCTGGGCCGCCTGAAACGACGGTGACGCCGGGTTGATCCCGGAGCTGCTCCTGAGGCTGAGGTTGACGCTGCCACCAGAGATGCTCGGATCGGGGAAGTTCGGCACCCCATGCGAGCGCATGCAGGACGAGAACCGCACTCCCTCCGCCGCCAGGTTCGAGGATCGTCTGCTTCGGCTGTTCGGATTGCTCGAAGATCCGCAGCCGGCGATCACCGGCGCGACGGACGCGACGGCCACGGCAACCGATACGCGAAGACGTGTCAGACGCGACGGCGCGGTGATTTCACCACGTGGGACTCGGATCGCATCACTCACGACCGCTCTCCCAGACGCTCGCCGGCGGACTCACGCCAGCTCCAGGGCCGGGCCACGCAGGCCCGGCACCAGCGGGAACGCGCAATTCGACCCGCCAGCCATCGCCGTGGGGGCCGGCTGTGACGGAGCCGCCGAGAGCCTGTGCGCGTTCATGCATGCCCGGGAGGCCGTAGCCGCCGCCGGTCCCGGCCAGCGGGCTCGGCACCGGTGAGTTGTCGCCGAGGTGGTCGTCGACGACGAGGACGAGGTCGGGGTTCGTGAGGTCACCGACGTGCAGGGCGACCGACACGCTTGCGCCCGGCGCATGCTTGCGGACGTTGGTGAGGGCCTCCTGGGTGACGCGGAGAACGGCTGCTCCGACCGGTCCGGCGACACGATCGGGATCCCCATCGATTGTCAGTTCGGCGGTTCCGCCGGCGGATCGGTACTCCTCGACGAGCGCTTCGATCTCCGCCCGCGTGGCGATCGGCTCTCCCCGGAGGGCGCCGACCGCGCGACGTGTCTCACGCAGTCCCTCCCGCGCCAGCGCATGGGCGCGGTCCAAGCGGGCCTTGATCGTTGCGCGATCGGCGCCTTGGTCAATCAATGAGCTCGTCGCCTCGAGCTGGAGTGTCAGACCCGCGAGCGCGTGGGCTAGCAGGTCGTGGATGTCCCGCGCGATCCGTGTCGATTCCTCCAGCCGGGCGGCGCGTAGCTGCTCCTCGTGGGAGCGTTGGGTCTGAGCGAGCAGCAACTCCGCCTGTTCGGCCTTCGTGGCCGCCTGACGCGAGTTCGCGCCACCCAGCGTCGCAGCCGCGAAACCGAGCGTATAGGCGACGAGCCCGAGCCCGCTGCCGTTGTAGAGGAGAACCGAGACCGCCAGCGCGGCGCTACCCACCGCGACGACGACGAACGCGAGCGACAGTTCGGCGCGGACGCCGGCGGCGACTACTGCAACGAAGACAAAGGCGCTGGCCGCGCTGTTCGGCGAGGCACCGCAGAGGACTCCGCCGGCCGCCGCGAGCATCCACAACTCGGGTGTGATGCCGCGGTCTGGGGCAGGCCGGATCGTCCAGATCAGCCACGCCACGACGCAGACAGCGAACGTCACGCTGACCACGAGGCTGCGTCCGCTGCCTCCCGGGGTGTGCTTGCCGGCCATCAGCACGGTCCAGCTGATCAGCCCAAGACCGACCAGCCGGACCGTGAGTGCGGTGCGCCCGGTGAGATGGTTGAGGATCACTACGGGAGAAGGTAACGGCGTCAGGCGAACTGGACGGCGGGGCGTACCTGCAACCGCTCACGGCGGATCGCCATCAGCGCGGAGCGGGAGACCACTTCGCAGATCGCCATCCCGATGAGAGCAACCGTCCAGGCGCTCCCGGTGATGCCGTGCTGCGCGCTGAACTGACCCAGCGTGGAGGCGCCGCTGTGGGTGATCCAGAAGATGAAGGCGAAGCGCGAGCCCATCCCGAGGACCCAGAAGAAGCCTGAGGACCAGCCGGCGCGAGCGAGGACCTCGCCGTCGGGGCCGACTCGCATCAGGACCGTCTGGGCACTGGCGAGGCCGATCGCGCCGCCGGTGATCACGAGGACGGCGACGAGCACGAGGTCGTTGCCGGTGGTCGGGATCCCGTGCAGGTAGTTGGCCGCGGCGACAGCGACGATCACCAGCGGACGGATCAGGGTCTTGGTGGTGAGGGTGCGTTCCTTGATCTGGAGCAGGACGAGCAGGACGAGGACTGAGTCGATGAGGTAATCGGTGGTTGTCATGGGAGCATCGTGACTCCCACGAGGCGTCCGGACATCGGCGTCGGGGTTGATCTTCAGGTGGAGATCGTTCTCCCTCCACCCAGGGGTGGACGCGTGCCCGCATGGGTGCGAGCCTCAGATACGCGCGCACCGTAACCTTTACGTTCGCATGAGCGCACCAGTCAGCGGCAGCGGCACCAAAGACGATCCCTGGGTCCTGCGGACCCCACCCGGCCAATCGGAGTACCTGGCCTACCGTGACCCGGCCGCCGACCCGCCGGCGCTCATGTGCATCGTCGGCAAGACGACGCTCGGCTACCAGCTGCGCTGCCTTGAGGACCTGCACGCGATGCTCTCCGCGCACGGTGATTGGATGGCGCTCGGCGCGGCCGACGAGCAGAAGCCGGCAGCCGACGGAACGGTGGAGGCGTGGGCGCGCTCACCGGAGAACCCGGTCGGCGGCTGGTACGGCATCAGAAAGGGGCTACGGGGGAGGTTCGCGAACTACGTGCCGCCGGTGATGGAGCACCTGGGGCTCGTTGAACTCGAGCACAACCCGCGGAACAACCGGATGCGCGCCCGCTGAGCTCGGCGCCCCGCTAAGACGAAGCGCCGCATCCCGAGGTCGGATGCCTAGGAGCAGATTCCCAGATCTCGTGCAACCGGAGTCGGAAGCGCCCTGACGGGACATTGGAAGCTGCTCCCGACCGTCACGAACTTCCAGCCCCGTGAGGTCCTGTGCTCGACGATCACGCCATTGGCCGCGACCCGCAGGCATGAGTGCGAGAGCCTCGATGGCCAGGTCACCGCAGCGTAGTTGTGGTTGACCGTCGAGATCGTCACAACCTGGCAGTTCGCCTGGGCCCTGCTGAGCTCGCCCTGCCGAACGACGGCCGCAAGGATCGCCACGCGCTCGGCCCTCGTCGCTCGCTGATGTGCGAGAGCCGCAGCGGGGATCAGGAGCACCCCCACCAGCAGCACCAGAAACACGCGGGCCGTAGTCACTTCGCGCAAGCCTACACAAGCTGGTTGGGGCAACCGCGCCGGCGCTCGCAGACTCCGCCCGGATCAGGCTCTACAGCGACCCGATCCGGTCCGGTGGCCAGTAGGTGAGGAACGCAATCCCGATGATCCACTTCTGGGGGATGGGGCCCCAGAACCGGCTGTCGTCCGATAAGCCGCGGTTGTCGCCCATCATGTAGTAGTCGTCTTTGGGGACTGTGATCGTCTGGGAGAAGGTGCAGATCGTGGACTCTGGGCACGGTTGGATGTAGGCGCCGGTCTCCTTGACGCCGTTGCGATACACGTACCCGTTGCGGATCCTGAGGGTGTCTCCGGGCAGGCCGACGACGCGCTTGACGAACGTCTGACCGGATGCCTGACGGGTGTGGGTGTCGCAGGGCTGGGAGTGGCCCGGACCTTGATCAGTGTCGCCGCACTGCGGGCCAGTCTCGTTGTTGGCACCCGCAGGCGGGTGAAACACGACGATGTCCCCAAGACTTGGACTGGTATCCAACCGGTTTACCAGCACGCGTTGGCCGACCACGAGCGTCGGGAGCATCGATGTACTTGGAATCTTGTACGGCTTGACGATCAACGCCTGGATCAGAAGCGCCAGAGCGACGGCCACCAGGACTGTGGCTGCGAGCTCGATCAGATTCCCGATCGCGCTCCGAGGCTTCTTCTCCTTGGCGCGCGTCATCACGCGCACCGCCCGATCCCACGGCACCGTCCGACCGGCACGCTCAATGCGAGCTCTGGATGGCGACGGCGCCGATCGGTGCCGGGAGCCGCGCGATGGTCGGCGGGGCAGCGATCAACAGCGCAAGCACCGCAGCCACCATGATCGCGGCGGCTCGCAGCGATAGGCGCTTCGCCAGCACCGGACGCTGCGCCGCTGCAACCAACTCGGCCTGCACTTGAGGCAGCAGCATCATCGACCCTCCTGCAACCGCAGCCGCAACTCTGCGAGCCCGCGGCTCACGCGCTTGCGCACCACCGACTCCGAGCACTCCAGATCACGTGCGATCTCGTGGTAGTCACGCTCGTTGACAACGTGAGCGAGAACTGCCTCACGCTGGTCGATCGACAAGCCGTCCAGCAGATACCTCGCCTCGTCCGCGTGTGCGAGCCGCTCGATCTCCGACAACTGGCCGCGGGTCAGTTCGACCGCGCGCATCTCAAGACGCCGACGAGCGCGATCATCAACCCGACTGGTTCTGGCGCTGTCGGCGAGCTTGTGGGCCGCGACACCGAACAACCAGGCGACCGGCACCTCTGGAAGCGCACGACCACTTCGGCACGACTCCAGAGCAACGGCAAATACCTCCGCACACAGATCGGCGGCGAGCTCCCCGCTCCGGGTACGCCGAACGAGAAACGCAAGCAGCCGCCGCTCGTGCCGCGCATAGAAGACACCGAACGCAACGGCGTCATCGCGCGACGCTCTCAGCAGCGCACGGTCGTCGAATGTGTCCCATCGAGCCATCACGTCACTAGTCGCGCTCCCACCCCTTGATTGTGACCAGACGACCGGGTCTCAGAGCTGACCAGACTCTCGACCGGGCGAGCACCCCCTTTTGCCGGCGCTGCGTCCGGGGGTACGCTGTGTTCTGCTGTGCGTTCCGTGCGTTCAGTCGCCCCTTTCACAGCCGCAGCTGCGATCTCCGGCGCGCTGGCGCTCGTCGGCTGCGGCTCATCGGGAGGAGGTCAGTCATCTACGCCGACAACGCCAGCTGGGCAACGAACCGTCTCAACCGCGCCGTCTTCGAGATCCCCGGTTGTCGTCACGTCTCGAGGTGCGCTCGAACAGGCGCTGCTCTCCAATGGCGCTTCGCCTCGGCCGACATTCGCATCGTGCCGATCCGCTACGGCGGCCGAGAGACGACAGGCTCCGTTCGGTGACACCAGAGACCGTGAGTTTTCCTGTCTCGTTGCCGTAAACGGAGAGCGGGCGCTTTACGCCGTGCAGGTGCTGGGCAATGGGTGCTACGTGGCTGAGCGCCGACGCCCTGGGCACGCTCTCTACGGGTGCGGAGCCGGTCAGCGGTAGACCCGGGGAGTGACCGGGCGATCGTGAATTCGCTGCCGACGGGAACCGGCGAGCACACCGAAGTTGCCTGCGCCCGGAGCTTGGAGGAGGCTGCTCATGGTGCTGTGAGGGTCGAAGCTGACCTGACCGGCTGACCATCGATTGCGTTCAACGTCGTGCCCGTCGCCGAGGATCCCAACCCGCAACCGACCAACTCTGGCTTGCGATCAGGTTGAGTGGTATGACCCAGCCGCCCACGTAGTCTCCGCCGTCGTAGACAGCGGTGAAGCCGCCGGCGCCAAGGGCGATCGGGTTGCCCTGGAGGACGTAGGGCCGGCTGTCGTCGAAGGAGATTGAGTTGACGCTCACGCCGCTCTCGTCGTTCGTCGCGTGATAGCACGTGTCCGCTGGCGTCGGGGCGCTGGTGCATTGAGCCGGCAGCGGACCGAACACGAGCGACGTCGCGACTGACAGCGGGGACTCGTTGTCCCAGTTGCTGGTGCTTGAGAAGTGGTCTTTCAAGAACGGCGTGATCAGATCGTCATGCGCCAGCGAAAGAGCTCGCCTCGTTGTGAGGGCGGTCATGATGACCGCTCCGTTGGCCGTCAGGCGGAAGGCGTCCGGCTGGGCTTGATGCGGCGGCCCGCCGTCACGATCACGGCGGCAATGCAACCAAGCAACCCACCAGCGACGCCTGCTGGAACGCCAAGCTCGAAGAGGGCAAACCAGGCCGTTGCTGGACGAACCTCAAGGCCGATGATCAGCCCGACGATCGCACCTGCCACAAACCCCAAGGCCGCCCCCGCGGTTGTCCACCGTCCAATCGCTGGCTCGCTGCTCCGCCCGGCGCGGGTCGTATTCACAAGCGCAATTGTCGCAGCTCGAGTGGCTGCCGCCATGATCGGACGACGCGCTCCAATGTCCGACTCGATTTCGAGGCTTGACAGCGAAGTCGAGCTAGGTAGAGTTAGGTGCAATGACCGATCGTCGATTCTCGCCGCAGACACTCTCGGCATTGGCCGCGCTCGAAAGGGACCCCGCCGCTTGGCGCCACGGCTACGAACTGGCGAAGGAGACGGGGCTGCGTTCGGGCACCCTGTATCCGGTGCTGATCCGGCTGGCTGACCGTGGGTTGGTCGAGGCGTGCTGGGAGGACGAGCAGCCGGCCGGCCGGCCGCGCCGGCATCTGTACCGGCTTACCCCGGACGGGCTCGCCGCCGCCCGGGCCGCGTTCAGCGAACCGCCTTCGCTGCGGCAGCGTCGGGAGCTCGCAGCGATCCGAGGGCCGGCGCGGGCGAAGGAGGGGTGATGGCGAGGATCACGCGGATGCTGACGGGACTGCTGACGCGGTCCGCGTGGCTGCTGCCGGAGGACCGCGCCGAGTGGCTCGAGGGGTTGGTGGCCGAGACGAACGAACTACGGCAAGGTCGGGCCAGGGTGGTGTGGCTGCTCGGAGGGGTGTGGCTGGTTGCCGGGGATGTGTTGCGGCGCGGCGCCCTCCGGGTGTTGGCGTTCATCGCCGCCGCCGCGGTCGTCCTGGGGGTCGCCTGGCCTGGCAGCTTGTCTGACTCGGCCGTGATGGTGAACCGGATCGAGATTCCCATCTACCTGGTGATGCTGGCGCTGGCACCGCTGCTCGTGCGCCGCTACTTCGGGCCGGTCGCCGACGGCCTGCTACCGCGTGCGGTGCGCGTGGCCGGCTACCTGATCGTACTCACGTTGATCACCGCCAGAGCAGTCGAGGATCGCGAGGGACAGAAGCTCGGCGCCTACTTTCACGTCGCCGGGCCGGTCGCTGTCTTGATGGTTCTCGTGCTCGCGAGCTACACGGCGGCGATCCTGATCATCACGTCCCAACGCATTCGACTGACCAGCGCAACGCTGGCGATCGCGATCGGGGCCGGGGCGCTCACCGGCATCGCGCTCTATGCACTCTATGGCTATCAACTCGAGGCTCCGCCGCCGGGATGGTGGGCATTGACCGCGTTGGTGCTACCTCTCATGATCGGCTTCGCTGGCACACGCATCGCAGCCCGAGCCACTCCGGCGACGAGCATGACGTTCGCCCAACAGGGAGCTTTGGTTGCCGTTGGCGCTAGCGCAGCAGCCGTGCTGTTGCTGCTGCCGCCGCCGGCGGCGGTCGTCGTGGGCGGTTTCGTGACGCTATTCCTAGTGACCGGCTTTGCGGCGAAGCGCGCCGTAGCCGAAGACGGGCCGGCGATCGGCATGACCCCCGCAGCACAGGGAGGCTTGGCCGCCGTCTGTGCCACGGGAACGGCAACCCTGCTGCTAGCGGCGTTGACGACGGTTACTGTCGCACTGGCCCCAAACAGGGTGCCACTCCAGACGCCGCCGCCCCCGGCGAACGGCGGGTGCGAAACCTGCTCCCCCAACAGTCTCGTGATCCCGCTCCACCTCAGGCGCGAATACTGGGTCGGACTCAGCGTCACCCAAGCGGACGTTCCCTACTACGTCGCGCTCCTCTTCGCACCGATGTTCGCCCTACTCGCAAGCGGTGTCGGCGTGGGCCTCGCAGACGCGTCACTCCGCGCGGGCGCCAACACATCGCGCTCCGCGCCGCCTCCCGCGCCCTCCCAAACGCACGCATGAACGCCGCTCGAGATCAGCTGTTCGGTTGACCTTCCGCAGTCACGCCAGCCCGGCGCCGGCCTATGATCAGCAGCCGCAAGAAGTTGACCAACCCGAGGAGGACCAGCACGAGTGACACCCGCTCGAGTCGTCGCTGGCCGGCCTCCGTCAGCTTGCGTGGCGGCGGGTAGCCGACCCGGGCGATCGTGGCCGAAAGCCATCCCCCCCACCAGCCCGCAGCACCGAGCCGAAGCCTCTCCCAATCCTTAGCGTCCAGCAGCCAGCGACCCGCCGCGAGCAGCACGGCCCAGACTGCGGCGCACCCGATGCTGTACCCCGTGTACGTGTTGCCGAGGCGCGATCTGGCAGCTGTCAACGTTGGCGGTTTCATCTCAGGATCAGACAGCCCTCGAGCCGCTGTCGAGCTTACGCTACTGACCGTCTCCTGAGAAGGGCTGCATCTGCCGACAGCGTCCCGTGCGTCGCGGCCAGGGGACGTTCCTCCAGGAACCGACAGGCAACCGCTTGGGAGTCTGCACCGGGCAGATTTTGACTGCGTAACGCTTCCGTAACGATGTGAACGTATGCTCGGCGAGCCCGCTTCGGGGGCCCGCGCATCCCGGTGTTGAGTCGATCCGGTGCGCGGTCTGCGTCGAGACTCGCGTAGGAGGTTGTGATGCGGCTACGAAAGACAACCGTTGGACTCGCAGGGGTGCTCGTGTGCCTGGTCGTCGGCGCGTCGGTTGCGGTCGGAGCGAGGTCGTCGACTACGCCGGCGGGTGGTCGGATCCAGTTGTTCGTTCAGCCTGGAACTGCTCAGGGCAAGGGCAAGATCTTGCTCACCGGCGCGATCGGCGACTACGGGTCAAGCTCGCCCACGATGAGTAGTGGCGGTAAGAAGTTCGGAGTGGCGACACTTCAGAAGGGGACTATCAAGATCGATCTCACTGCCATCTCAGCCAAGGTCAACAAGGGCGCCGGAGCGATGTTCGATGCGGCGACGTGCTCCTTCTCTCTCAGTGAGACAGCTCCAGCCCCGATCATCAGCGGCACCGGAGCCTACGCTGGTATTCAGGGAACGATCCGGCTCACCGAGACGTTCGGCTTCATCGGCTCGCTTTACAAGAGCGGCCCGAAGAAGGGTCAGTGCAACCAGAGCAACAATGCTCCTGCGCTCGCTGAGACGGGGTTTGTCTACGGAAGCGGCAGCGTCAGCTTCTAGATCGTGAAACCGGCCTGGCGACACACCGCCAGGCCGGTCGCCCAGTTCCGACACCCGAGATCGGACGAAGCCCCAAGTTGCCGATCGGATTGGAGACCGGTCACAGCCGGTGAGGGCGTCGGCTCACGCGCCGGATTACCAGCGATCCGACCACGACGGTGACCACCAGCACAGAGGCGAGCAGGACCACACCGACGGCGTCGGAGCCACGAGTCAGCGACCGGATCCCGAACACCAGCCCGACGACGATCAGCAGCACCACGAGCCCGATGAACCGCAGCCACAGAAATCCCTTGAACAGTTCCACCATGGCAGTCCAAGCTTAGTCCCGGCGTCTATCGCACCGAAGCCGAACGTTACGTCGGTGTTACCCGTCGTCAGCTACAACGGAGCGGTGACCGACCCGCAGGGAAACAACGCAGTGGACGCGCTCGTGACCCGCCGGTCGGTGCTCTCGGCACTGCTCGGAGCCGTCTGCGTGGTTGCCCTGACGGCCTGCGGCGGGACGCACTCGACCGGCTACCACGATCCGCATTACCCGTACGGCGCTCCGAACGTGCCGATCTCGATGTCGAAGTGCATGCGTGCGAACGGTGTCCCGGATTTCCCCGATCCACGGGAAGGCCCGAACGGCGGCGGCGTGGGATGGCCCGGCGGTGGACCGGCCATGATCTCCAGCGATGTGCTGCTGATCATGGGCCAGCAGCTCGCCGGGCCGGCCGTCGCCACCGCGGCGAAGACCTGCCAGGAATACATGGCGCCGAGCGGTCCACCGTCGACGGTCTCTGAGAGCGAGCGGGTGGCCGCGATCGCCAACGCGGAATGTATGCGCAAGCACGGCGTGCCAAGCTTTCCCGACCCGACCTTCTCAGGCGGCCAGTTCAATGCCGGGCTTGGCGGCGTCAATCCCCAATCACCCGCGTTCGAGCAAGCCGCGGCGGCGTGCGGGGATAGCCGCGGGCAACGCATCTTCATCGGGCCATGACGCGTTTGCGAATAGCCAGGCTCGGCAGGGTCAGCCTGGTCCAACGAGCCCCGGCTGCCCATGTCCGCACTCCTGTGCCGCCTTCTGGAATGCCGGTGAGCTTGGGTTGATGTTAAGGCTGGGGTCGAAGTTGTGATCGATTTCTCCGTCGATGAGTGTGGGATCGGGGTAGTGGGGAACACCTTTGGCGCGCATGCATGCCGCCGCCTTCAGCGACTTCTGGAACTCCTGCTCCTCTTGCGAGGCCGTTACCTGCCGCCCAGCGGAGCCGAACGACCCGCAGGCCCGCTCGCCGGCCCGGAACGCCGGCGAGCTTGGGAACAGATCCCGCATCACGGTCCTAACCCCGTTGTTGACCTGGACGGCTTGGAGCTGGAACTCGCCCTGGCCGTCGGGGTCGGGGAAGTCAGGTACTCCGTGCGAGCGCATGCATCGCGAGTAGGCGAGCGCCGTCTTCACATCGGAGTTCAGATGGGTACCGCCGCTGCTGGCGCTGCTGCCGGCGCAGCCCGCAAGCAGTACGGCGGCCAGGATTGCGGCGAGCGCGCTGATGCGATGGGTGATCGTCATCGCGTGCTGAGGGTCGCACGTCCGCGCACCGCCGTTCCGTTCGCCAGCCGATCGTCCGGTTCTCGGAAGAGACCGTCGACGTGCCGGTGCATGTTCCAGCCTTCCTCGTGACGTGGCGCACTCATCGGGGCGGTTCCATCAGGCTACTCAAGTCTGCAGTTCAGCCCCTGCCATGTCCTCGGGACGACGCCTCGTTGACAAAGCAGCTATCAATTTGATATCACTTTAGAAAGGGCCTTCGGAAAGCTCCGAGCGGGTTGTGGCTACTCCACCGTGACCTGGCCGCGTTCGGTAATCGCTGGAGGTTCGCCACGCGTTTCGAGGGAGAGATCAAAGGGGAGTCCGATGCAAACGAACCTGAGTGGACACCACGTCAGCGTAGCGGCCGTGCTTCTCACGGCCAGCCTCCTGACGGCAGCATGCGGCAGCGCGCCGGTCACCGTCACCGACGCGGCCGCGCCCAAGCCACTGGCGTCTGGATCCTGGCCGTATTCAAACGGCGACCTCTCGAACAACCGGAACGCCGCCGACTCGACGATCACGTCAACAAACGTGTCGGGGCTGACGCAGGCCTGGACGTTTCACATCACCGGACCCGCGGCAGCAGGCGTCGGACCGGACGGTGCTCTGGCGGCAAATCCGATCGTCGTAAATGGCGTCGTCTATATCCAGGATCTCGACGCGAACGTCTACGCGCTGGCGCTCGCGACGGGCAGACTGAAGTGGGAGCACGAGCTCAATACTCCGATGAAGACCGGGCCGGGACCGGACGGTGTCGCGGTCGCCGGCGGGATCGTGTACGGAGTCTCGCCGACAGCGGCGTTCGCGCTGAATGCCCGTACGGGTAAGACGATCTGGGTCAACAACCGCCTGCTCAGCAAGGGCCAGGGGACATTTGAAATCCAGCCGCAAGTCGCCGACGGGCGGGTGTACCTGGCGAGCGCGTACGGCTCCGGGCCCGGCGGCGGCGTGCTTCTCGCACTCAACGCGGCCAGCGGCGAACTGCTGTGGAGATTCAATTCCGTTCTTGGTCCCGACGCCGGCGTCGAGTCTATTGGCCTCGGTGCGGGCGGCGCCTGGGAGACGCCGCTGGTCAGCAGCGACGGTTCAGTCACGTTCGGCATCGGCAATCCCTATCAATCGGTCGCCTCGGCGATCGAGCACCCCTCCGCGCAGCTTTACACCGACAGCGACGTGAACCTCGACGCGACGACCGGGAAGCTGCGCTGGTACTACCAGGGAGTGCCCAACGACTTCATGGACCACGACATGCAGGCCTCGCCGATCGCGGCGAGCGTCAACGGAGTCTCCGTCGTCCTCGGCGGCGGCAAGATGGGCTACGTCTACGAGATGAACGCCCAGACCGGCAAGCTGATCTGGAAGACGCCCGTCGGCGAGCACAACGGCCACGACAACGATTCGCTCCTGGCGTTAGAACACAAGATCACGCTTAAGGTGCCCTTCACGATTCTTCCCGGATCGATTGGCGGCATCCTGACCGACATGGCCCTCGCGGGCACCAGCATCTACGTGGTCACGATCGACCTGCCGCTGACCTACACAAGTTTGAAGCTTCCCGTCGCGATTAAAGCCGCCGGCCCTCTCGGCGGAGAGGTGGAGGCACTCAACCTCGCCACGGGCAAGGTCGAATGGGACACGAAGGTGTCGGACTTGCCGGTCGGCGCCGCCACGGTCTCGAATGATCTTGTCTTCACGACGCTCTACCACGGTGTGCTGATCGCCCTCAACCGCAGCACCGGCGCGATCGTCTTCCGCCACCGGTTGCCGACCTCAGCAAACGCGCCGATCGCGATCGCCGGGAACACTGTGATCGTCCCCGCGGGCGGCCCGACAACCAGCAAGGCGGGCGGCAACGGTGACCCGCAAGTGGTGGCCTACACGGCACCGGTCAACTGAGGATGTGCTGCCGCGTCTGACCGCGACACGCCCCCAGCTGCGGCGCTCGCTCTCAGACCGATCGATGATGAGCAGGTGCGCCGTCACGGCGCTCGGACCGGAGGATCAGACTGTGTCAGCTCGGAGACACCGCTCCTCTGCGCGTCAAGGTATGCAAGAGCGGCATTGGCGGCGGTAGCGTCTCCTTCGCGGAGCGCCTCGATCTCGTAGACGAAGATCTCGGCTCCGGTCATCGTGTCGAATGCTTCGACGGAGCTTCTCGCCTTCATGTCAGCTCCTCCACGTCGAGGACTCCCAGCTACGCAAGTCCTGGGCAAGAGGGGTCAGGGCAATCTGGTCGGACAACGGTCGAGACCTCCTGGTCCCTAGTCCGCGCGCAGAGCCTGCCACCCGGTCGTAGCGACCGATCGGGCTCAGGCGTAAAGGCCTGAGCTAAGTGGCGATAATGAGGGTGAGACACACGATGAGCCCGTCATCCGATGACGGCCGCATAAGGGCCGGACAGATCGAGTGGGTGAAGCTCATCACGGACTCGAGTCTATCGACCTGGAGGGGCGCTCTGCCGCGGCGCCGTCACGTGCTCAGATCCACGGGCTGACGATGATCGCGAGGTCGACGACGAACAGGACGATCACAACGTCGTTGATCACCGCGCTGCCCGGGAGTCCTGGGACCAGCTGAATGAGGCCCCAGAGCGCAAACGCGCTCACCAGGATCGATTTCGTCAGCAACTCACGCCAGTCGTCGTGATGGGCAAATGCGTGCGCAAGATACGCGGCGGCGGCGAGGAACAGGGCCCCTCCCTCGAGCGCGCGCGCCGGGAGCCCTCCCCAAGCGGCTCGGACCACGATCGCGAGCAAACCGGCAGCGACACTGGCCGCGATCAGCCCGCCGGCAATACGGCCGAGCCTCGTCCGGCGGGCCGTCACGATCCGATCAGGCCTTGGGTGCTGGGTATGCCTCCACGCACGGGAGGTCTCTGGTTCCCGAGGGATGGCTCCGCGATCACATACGCCACCGACTGATCCTCCTGGCAGGCTTGGTTGAACCAACACTTGAACTGTCGCACTTCAAGCTGAGTTGAGGTCAACCATCGGCAGTCGCACGTCGCCGCCTTCTCAGCTAATGACGCCTCCTGCCCAGGCGAGCAGACGACGGCCTTGGGTGCCGTCGCCTGGCCTCGCGGCGACCACATCGTCGCCCATCAGCTAGCGTGCGTGCGGTCGTGTCGACATTCAGGCGCATTCCTGATCGGGTTCTCGTGGTCATATACGGACGGCCTCCCGGTCCCGGAGCCTCGGAGGCCGCAAAACTACACTGGCGCCGTGACCGCATGCTCGGGCCGCTGTTGCTGCTCTTGCTCATCGCACTGGTCCTCTTGACGGTTGCGGGAGCGCCGACTTGGATGTTCGTGGTGGTTGACGCGTTGGTCTTGCTCTTGCTCGGCGCGATGACCTGGCTCACCCACAAGATCAGACTGGCGAGGAACTAGCCGGCAGTCACTCGACCGACCTTTACACGTTGGCCACATTTTGGTGACTTGGTGGTCACATCCGTTCGCTTGGGTGTCCGCTGGCTATTCGCAAAACATCTGGGTTGTAAACGCGAGCGGCGGAGGCGCGCGCCAAATCACGCACGGAGCCGGTCTGAACATCCTTCCGTCATGGCAACCGATTCCGGCCGTAGCACCGACCGCGCCGTTGCCCGCCACATCTGGCGTCGCGCCGTCGCCCACGACCCCCGAAGCCAGACTGGCTGGGATCGCCATGGAGCTGAGCTGGACCCTCGCAAGCGAGCTCGCCGTACCCAACCAGCCGCTCGGCACATTGACGCTCGGTGCAAGGCTGCTCCACGATGCCAAGGAACTCCGCGGAGAGACGACCCCGATCGCGCCGACGACAGCCCACGGCAAGCTCGTCAAGCGCGAGCTTCTCGCCGCAGCTTGCTGGGCGCAGGCTGCCGGCGAGATGATGGACGCAGCAAATGCCGATCTGTCACAGCTCATCAAGGTCGGCGAACAGATCGGACCCGCGGCCCTTTGACGCACACGGGACGCATGCGAGTTGCCGTGGAGTTGCTCGCTCGACCCGGGCCCCGTCAGTGTGGGAGTCCTAGTGGCGGCGCGCCGCACGCGGTTAGAGCCTGCCTGTATGACGGGGACTGCAGGTTGATCGTGGTCGGGAAGAGCAGGATCGCCCCGTCGAAATTGCTGATCTCCTGGATGCCGGTCGGGTTGGCCGGGATGGACGTCCTGGGGTCGGGGAACTGGGGGACGCGGTGCTCGCGCATACACACCGCGATCCTGAGCAGTTTCGCCAGTGTCTGTGCGGAGGGCGGGGGCCCGGAGCCGGGGCCGGCGCTGTTGGGCAGAAGCTTCTGGCATTTCGCCCGGGCCGCCCTGAACGCGGGCGCGGCAGGATTGGCTCCGGCAGGTATTTCGAAGAGATCTCCGCCTCCGGGCTGCGGGTCTGGGAAGTCTGGTACGCCGTTGGCGCGCATGCAGGTCGCGAATGCTGCGGCGGTGAGCACACGGATTCGCGACCTGCGCCGCTCGACATGACTGCTGTTCCACATCGGCCTTCAGCCCTGCCCGTGCTGCGACGAGCAGTGTGGTCTCGCGGGCGCGGTCGGGTAGCCCGGCGCCGGTAGGCGTGAGCTCGCTCGGCTGCCCCGCGGCGGGCGAGGGCGCTTGGGCTGTGGGCAGCTGCCCCGCGAGCCGCTCGACGAGTGCGCCGGCGGCGCGAGCGGTGAAGGGGCCGTGCGTAGACCCGACGGGTGATGGCCGCTGAGCAGCACCAGCGCGCCACCGCCGATAGCCAGCGCGACGACCACGCAGGCGATCGCGACCACCGCGCTGAAGGCGGGGAGCGATCGCGGACGGCGCGTCGGTCGAGACGGCAGATCGCGTGGTTGGTCGGCTGCGGCACGCTCGCGTACGCAGGCGATCAGGTCGCTTCTCGGCTGGAGTGTCGCCAAGGCGGACTGGAGTCCGTCGATGAGTTCCTCGTCGCTAAGCATGGCGAACCTCCGATCGTGCGTCACCCGTCGCAATCTCGTCCCCTTCAAGCAACTCGCGCATACGCGCGAGCGCACGCGCCGTGTGCGACTTCACGGTCCCGTCCGGGAGCCCAAGTGTCCGCGCGGTCTGGGCAACGTCCAGATCCAACACGAACCGGCACGCAAGAACCTCGCGCTGAACGTGGGAAAGCCGACCGACCGCAGTAACAATCGCGTCACGCTCAACCACTAGCTCAAGCTCATCGACGGCGCGCACCGTCAGCGCGTCGGTCTCTGGCGCGCGGGAGGGCCGCCGGTGTTGCGCCCGCCGATGGTCGTGAGAGAGGTTGACCATCACGCGGAACGCATAGCCGACCGGCGAGGTTGCGATCGACGGCCAATGACGCAACGTCCGCAGGAGTGCGTTCTGCAGAAGATCGTCCGCGTCGGCGTGATCGCCGGTCAGGACGTACGCGCTGCGGAGCAACGCCGGCGCAGAGTCCGCCACGAACCGCTCAAACGCCGCATCGACCGATTCGCCCCGAACAGAGTCGCTATTTCCGCTCACACCCATAAAGACGCTCCAGTGTGCCGAACGGTTGCAGTAGTCACCCGCTTCCGCTCCGGGCCGATTCGGCAGCGCGTCATCCGGTTTGCGTGAGGAGGGCGCGGCGGTTTCTGCGAAAATTCCGCCGCAGAGTGAGACGCTGATGTGTGCGAGTCTGAACGCCCTCGCGATCCGGGACGGACGACTACTGCGTGTTCTGAGGCGTCCGCTGTGATGCCCCACTCCGAGGGAGATGCCTCAGATGAATCATGACCGTTCGCACGCAATGGACCATGTCGTGTTGGTGCTGTTTGAGAACCGTTCGTTCGACAACGTTCTCGGGCATCTGTACGGGCCTGGGGACGGCAAGGCGTTCGATGGTGTGATCGGCAAGGACCTCAGCAACCCAATCCCGGGGTGGGCCGAGCATGGCGCTGAGCGCAAGACCGTCCCGTACACGGTCGCGACCGACATGGACGCTCCGAACCCGGATTCCGGTGAGGAGTATTTCCATACGAACACGCAATTGTTCAACACGCTTGATCAGCACAACCGTTTCAAGATCGGGGAAGCGGTGAGCGCGCCGTGGAACGTCCCGCCGCCGGGTACCGAGCCGACGATGGACGGGTTCGTGACCGACTACATCAGCACGTTCACCGGGGAGGTCGGCCGGCAGCCGACCTATGAGGAGTATGCGCAGATCATGACCGGCTACACACCGGAGCAGGTGCCGGTGCTCAATGGGATCGCGAAGGCGTTCGGTGTGTTTGACCACTGGTTCAGCGAGGTCCCGTCGCAAACGTTCATGAACCGCTCGTTCTGGATGGCGGGGACCTCGTCGGGGTTCGTGACCAACTTCCCGGCGCTGAAATGGACGACTGAGAACACTGCCGAAACGCTGTTTGACCGGTTGGAGGCGATCGGGCGCACGTGGAAGGTGTACGTGCTCGAACCCGCTCGGATCTCGTTCACCGGCTGGATTCATATGCCGCGCTTGAAGGATCGCCTTGCGACGCACTTCGTGCCGTTCTCGGAGTTCGAGCGCGACGCCGCGAACGGGACGCTGCCGGACTTCTGCCTGATCGAGCCGCATCTGATCGCCGGGCACGGGGACTACCACCCAGCGGAGGGGCGCTCGCTGATCGGCCATAACGTCAATCTTGAGTTCGATCCACCGTCCTCGATCCTCGCCGGCGAGAACTTCCTTGACCGTATCTACCGGGCGGTCAAGACCGCCGATTCCAGCGAGGGCTCTAACGCTTACAACACGACATTCTTGATCGGCTGGGACGAGCCCGGCGGTACCTACGACCACGTCGCACCGGGACCGGTCGCCCCACCGGACCAGGGCGGCCCAGCGGGGCAGTGCGACTTTACGTTTGACCGCTCCGGCTACCGTGTGCCCGCGATCATCGTCTCCCCTTGGGTCAAGGAAGGAACAGTGATCAACGACGAGTACCGCCACACGTCGCTGCTTGCGACGCTACGCAAAGTCTGGGACCTCGGCGACGCGTTCACAGACCGCGACGCCGCCGCGCGCACGTTCGATCACGTGCTCTCACGCGACACCCCGCGCGATCCCGCCACCTGGCCGGACTTCCAGCCGAGGCCGGTGCCGGAATGGCAGCTGACCAAGGTACAGCTCGGCGAGGTCCTCAGCAACCTCGGCAAAGCGATCGGCCCCGGGTTACTCGAACACGCTAAGCAATCCGGACTCCCGATCCCGACCGAGTTCACCGATCTCGACCGCCCACCGACACCGACGCAGCTCGCCGACTTTATCTTCGGGATCGCCGCAAAGTACTTCCCGAGACTGGTCCCCGAAGACACCGAAGAAGCCCAGACCTACCGATAGGACGACACCAGCCGCCAAGGAATCACCGCACGCGGCTGGTGACAAATCGCGTCCGTCGGCCCGGCGACCAGAGCGTGTCGCAATGATCGAGTGCGCTGGCGATCAGCGACGAGTCGCCGCCTCACTTCTAGCCAGGCTAGGCGGACGCAAATACCATGTAGGCATATGGGGTCACTCAAGTACCTGCGGCTCCGGCTACTGGGCGACAAGCGGGCCGAGAAGCCCGTAAAGGCAGACGACACCGACGCCTCAGCGGCACCTCGCCTTCAACAGCCCGAGAAGCACGCTGACTGGGGTGGGCGCCCGGACCCGATCATGCGTGAGGACGTCACTATGACCGGAATGGGCGACTATTGGCCCGGCAGCGCAAGCAATTCGCCATCCCCGGTTCAGCCTCATATGTCACGCCGACAGGCGCGGGAGTGGGAGCGTCTGCGGGCGCAGGACGCCGAGCGCCAACGCGACCAGGGGTCACAGTAGCCGTTTCCTCCGAGCGCCAGCGGGAATAACACGCTCCCGCTTCAGCGCCGACTCGCTGGAGCGGCGACGCTGACGCATCGATCGACGAGGGACCGCGCTCCTCCAGGCGGGTTGACGCGCTCTGACGCGGTCCTATAGGTTGACGGCTCCGTCATCCAGGCTCGACTCGGAGGTGCCTCGCATGCGCGTCGCCGTCATTTACCGACCCGGAACACCACCACCGCAGGAGGCTCTGCCAGAGCTCATGCAGCGTATGGGGGCGTGGCTCGAGACCTACGCCGGCCGCATGTCGACACTCGAGTTTTTCGTCGGCGGCGGCGGCTTCGGCGTGGCCGATATGAGTGACTCGGCCGAGCTCCAGCGGATGATCGCCGAGCACCCCTTCACACCATTCTCCGAGGTCGAGATTCGACCCGTCGTCGATCCCCAGACCGCGATGGCCACGCTGCGAGAGGTCTTCGAGGCGCGCGCTGGTCAATAGCGCCATAGCGCGTGCCTTCCGCTTTTGATCCGAGCAGCTGTCTCAAGCGCGCTGTCCGTTTCACGGCGAAGCAGGCGCCTTGCCGGTCGCAGAGCCGTCTGTACGCATGAGGAGGGGTCGGTGATCGCGGCGTCTGAGTGCCGGAGCCGGATTGGCTCGGCGCCGTTTCGGCGTTCAGGCGTGTGTTTGGGAGGGTGCGGGAGGCGGCGTGGAGCGCGGAGCGTTGGAGCGGTCGCGGGTGCGGAGTGACGCGTCGCCGATGCCGACGCCGACGCCGCCTACGAGCAGGGCGAACATCGGCGTAACGAAGAGCGCGACGTAGAACGGGAGGTTCGCCTGGGTGATGCTGAGTCCGACCCAGTATTCGTGCCTGAGGCCGGGCGGGATCACGAGACTGTTGGGGGAGCACGTTTCGCACCCGCCGTTCGCCGGGGGCGGCGGGGTCTGGAGCGGCACCCTGTTGGGGGCCAAAGCGATCGTGGCCGTCGTCAATGCCGCCAGCAGCAGGGTCGCCGTTCCGGTCGCGCAGACGGCGGCCAAGCCTCCCTGCTGGGCGGGAGTCAGGCCCGTCGTCGGCCTGTCTTGGGTTGTGGCGCGTTTGGCCGCGAACCCGGTCGCCAGAAATAGCAGGAGGAACCCGCCCAAGACGACAGCCGACAGTGGCGGCACGAGCAACAGGACGGCCGTTGCGATGGCGCAGACGGCAACCAAGGCTCCCTGTTGGGCGAAGGTCATGCTCTTCGCCGGCGCGGCTCGGGCCGCGAGGCGTGTGACCGTAAGGCCGGTCATGAGGGGCAGCGCCAACGCGGTCAATGCCCACCATCCCAGCGGCGGGGCGCTGAGTTGATAGCCGTAGAGTGCATAGAGCGCGATGCCGGTGAGCGCCCCGGTGCCGATCGCGATCGCCAGCGCCGAGCGTGGTCAGCCGAATGCGTTGTGAGGTGAGGATCATGATCGCGGCGGTGTAGCCGGCGAGCACGAGAACCATCAAGCCGGCGACCTTCCCGCCCGACGTGGAAGTAGGCGCCGAGCTTCTCTCCCTCGCGCGCCTCGACCGCCTTGGCGGTGATCAACGCGAGTACGACCAGGTAGCCGGCCACGCGCACCGCACGCGGTAGCAGGCCGTCGGCGACCGGCCCGAAGTAGCGGCGCACGAGCAGCGGCGCCAGCGCCAGCATCACCAGGTAGATGGGAATCTCGATCCGGTTCACCATCACGGCCGAGTCAGACGAGCTGCCAGGCCAGGCGACCCCCAGGACGACCGCGGCGGCGGCGATGAACGCCAACACCCGGAGGGCGCCGCGCCGCAACACATCCCCGGCAACCAGCCACACCCCTCCGAGCAGCCACACCACCCTGGCCCGACCTTGCCGTAGTTCGTTCGTCTCGGCCACCAACCCCTCGAGCCACTCGGCGCGGTCCTCCGGCAGCAGCCACGCGGACCGCGTCAGCAGTCCCGTCAGCATCCGCGTGATCCTCGCCATCACCCCTCCTTCGCCCGCGCCGGCCCTCGGATCGCTGCGAGCTCCCGACGCTGCCGCAGCGAAGGCGGTTCGCTGAACGCGGCCCGGGCGGCGGCGAGCCCGTCCGGGGTAAGCCGGTACAGATGCCGGCGCGGCCGGCCGGCCGGCTGCTCGTCCTCCCAGCACGCCTCGACCAACCCACGGTCAGCCAGCCGGATCAGCACCGGATACAGGGTGCCCGAACGCAGCCCCGTCTCCTTCGCCAGTTCGTAGCCGTGGCGCCAAGCGGCGGGGTCCCTTTCGAGCGCGGCCAATGCCGAGAGTGTCTGCGGCGAGAATCGACGATCAGCCATACGACTTAACTCTACCTAGCTAGACTTCGATGTCAACCCCGTTTCAACTGACACTCGCCGTTGGGCCGTGCGGATCGATGCGCTCGGCGCTAGCCGGCAATTCGGGCCGATCCATTCGAGGAGGTCCAGGATCAGGTTCTCGACCGTGCTGGTCATGGAGACGATCACTCTGAGCATACGCTCGGCGTCCCGCGACCGAGACAGTGACTGCGGCTGCGGCTGCCGCAACGATCGATGTTCGCGACAGCGTTCTCGCGTGAGATGCTGTCTGCGTGGAACAACGGATCAGCCTGGTCACGCTAGGTGTGGCGGATCTCGCGGTGGCACGCTCGTTTTACGAGAGGATGGGATGGGCTGGTGCCCACCAGCCTGACGATGAGGTCTGCTTCTTCCAGGCTGGCGGGATGGTCTTTGGGCTCTGGACGGCACTTGGCGGCCATGGGGCACCCGGGATCGAGCTCGCGTACAACGTCCGCTTGCCGGAGGACGTGAGTGGCGTTCTTGCGGAAGCCGAGCGATCCGGCGGCCGCATCGTGAGACCCGCGGCCCCAGCTGAGTGGGGTGGCACAACAGGAGCGTTCGCTGACCCCGACGGATACGTCTGGGAGGTCGCGCACAACCCCGGTTGGACGCTCGGCGACAACGGCGCAGTAACGATCTGAACGCAGCGTCCGGCGGGAGGTCTCTCGCTTTCTGGTTCGATCGACGTGGAACGGCGTCCGACATGACATCGCGATTGTCTGCGAAGGCATGGGCGCGCGCCTGCCTGGCCGCATTGTGACCACGCGCCGTGTGGGCGCCGAGGCGACGAAGGGGATCGTCGCAGGTAGCGATGGTAGGTTGGGGGGAGATCCACCGCGTCACTGGTTCAATGGCAGATTCGACACCGAAGTCCGAGATTGGCCTGGTCGCGGCGTTGAGCATTGGTGTGGGGGGGATGATCGGCGCTGGGATCTTTTCGATTCTTGGTGTGGTGGCGGGTGTTTCAGGGTCCGCCATGCCGTTGTCGTTCGCGATCGGCGCCGTCGTGGCTGGGCTAGCGGCTTATGGGTACGCCGCGCTGGGAAAGACGTTTCCGAGTGTCGGCGGTGCGGTGACGTTTCTGGTTCGTGGTTATGGCGAGGGTGTGTGGTCGGGTTCGCTGAACGTGTTTCAGTACTTCAGCTACATCATCTCTATCGCCCTGTACGCGGCCGGGTTCGCTGCGTACGCGGTGACGTTCATCGCGCTGCCGTCCAAGCTGTGGGCAGTTGGCGTTGTTGTCGCTTTCACGGCGATCAACTTCCTCGGTGCGCGGGTCATGGGCCGGGCAGAGTCGGTGATCGTGATCATCAAGGTGGCGATCCTGGTCGTGTTCGTGGTGGCGGCGTTGATCGCGCTTCCGCGCAACGGGTTTGCGCGGCTCTCGCCCGCCACCTGGCCTGGACCGTTGGCGATCGTGACCGGTGCGGGCGTGCTGTTCGTCGGCTATGAGGGTTTTGGGCTGATCACCAACGCTGCGGCCAACATGGCCAAGCCTCGGCGGGAGTTGCCGCGCGCGCTTTACGGGAGCGTCGCGATCGTGAGCGTGATCTATGTGCTGGTCGCCTGTGGTGTCGTGAGCAACGTGCCGCTGAATGTCCTCAAGGGACTTGGGGATTCCGCGCTTGCGGTTGCGGCGAGACCCTCGTTGGGACAGGTCGGTTTCAGGTTGATCGCGATTGCAGCGTTGCTCTCGACCGCGTCCGCGGTGAACGCGACTTTGTTCGGGTCCACGAATATCGCCTATCAGATCGCTAAGAACGGCAGTCTTCCACCGGCCTTCGACCGCAAGCTCTGGGGGCGTGACGTTGAGGGTTTGTTCATCACAGCAGCGATCGTGATCGGATTCGTGCTGATCTTCCCTTTGAGCGCGGTCGCCTCAATGGGCAGCGCCGGGTTTTTGCTGGTTTACGCCGCGGTCGCCGTCGGTCACATGCGGATTCGAAAGCAGACGGGCGCGAAGCGATGGCCGATCGTCGCATCGGCGGTGTCCTGTCTCGCCCTGTTCGCCGTCCTCTTCTACCACATGGTCACCACAGCGCCAACGTCGGCCATCGCCCTCGGCGTCACGCTGGCGGGTAGCTTGGTGTTTGAGATTGTCTATCGCCATAGGACCGGGCGGACCTTTACAGCGATCCTTAAGCAGACTGATCCCGACCCCGCACCCACCGGTCAATGAACCGGGCTGGACGTGCTCGCCCGATTCGCTCGCGTCGGGGCCTTTACGCAGCCCCAGACTCCCGAGATCCCAGGCGCCCGAAGCCCAGAGCGGAAGCGGACCTTGCGCTTCCAGCCTCAGCCGAACTTGCAGGTCGCCGCGGCCTGCTTGAACACCGGCGACCCTGGGTTGATCGTGCTCGGGACGATCAGGTAAACGCCGTCGTGACCGATCATCATGCCCGGTGTGGGGCTGGTCGGTGGCGTGGTCGTCGGGTCGGGGAAGCCGCTGACGCCGTGGGCGCGCATGCACTTGGACACGTCGAGCATCTGCTCGATCGCCTGCTTTGAGGGGTGGCCATTGCCGCCGGGGCCGCCGCCGGGCAGCAGCTTGCGACAGCTCGTTTGAGCTGCCCTGAAGGCAGGCCAGAACGGGTTGATACCCGAACCGGACGAGATATGGATGCCGCCGCCCCCACTCGGGTCCGGGAAGTTCGGCACCCCGTGCGAGCGCATGCAGTTGGAGTACTTCAGCCCAGCCGCACAAAAGCAGTGTTCACGCCACCGGATGCCGCCCGGGCCGAGACGCCGGAGGACCCGCACGCGGCGATCGCCGCACACGCGATGGCCGCGAACGCGAGCACGTAGCCCTTCGGGTTGGTCATCGCATCCGTTGTAGCCAGTGACAGGTAACACTGACGTAAACCTCGGGCTGCCCCGGGGAGTGACCGGGGACGCTCTGGGGCCTTTCGGGCTATCCGGCCCGCGCTGGCTTCGGCCCGCCTGGAACGGGGACACCGCAGGCCGCCGCGGCATGCTTGAACGCAGGCGACTGGGTCATCGACAGGGGCACCGCGAGATACGCCCCGGGGCCGCCGAAGGCCATGCCCGTGCCGCTGGGCGGCGTCGATGGCGCCGATGTTGTGGGGTCGGGGAACGTCCTCAGCCCGTGTGCGCGCATGCACTCGGCGAGGTGGGCCAGTTCGACCGTGCGTGCCTCGGACCCCGGCTCAGTGGCGGCTTTGGCGGCCACCCCCAGTTTCCCACACGCGTTCATGGCGGACTGGAAAGCCGGCGACTGCGCATTGACTCCTGCGCGGGCGATCTGTTGCCCAAACACGCCACCAGTCGAGCTGACATCAGGGAAATTCGGGACTCCGTGCGAACGCATGCAGTTTGCGAGCCTGATCCCCGCTGCAACCGGGCTCGAGCCAGTCGTTGTCGTCGACTCGCTCGACGATCCGCAGGCGGCGAGCGTCACCCCGCACGTGACGGCGGCGAGCATGATCAGCGCCTTGTGACCTCGCGGGCTCACCATCGGCTCACTTGTAACGACGTCGGATAACAAAGGCTGAAGAATCACGAGGCCGAGACCGTCGGGTTGCGATGCCAGGACTCGGCTGCTCCTAAGATCGAGATCCGGCACTCTGCGGATCGCTTGCATTTGAACCGTGCATGACTATAATCATGGTCATGTCGGAGACGATGTCGCTCGCCGCGGTCAAGGCGCGATTCTCTGAGTTGGTCGATCGCGTAGAACGCCAGCAGGACCGCGTGGTCGTGACGCGCAACGGCAAGCCGGCAGCGGTGCTGATCAGCGCTGATGACCTTGAGAGTCTCGAGGAGACCCTCGCTGTCATGTCAGACCGTTCTGTCGCCGCCCAGATCCGCGAGAGCCAGAAGGCGATCGCGGCTGGCGAGGACGGCGCCGGCCTTGACGAGATGCGGGCAAGCCTTGATGCCCGACGAAGCAGTCCGTGAGCGACCCGCCGTGGCGGGTCGTGGTGATGGCACCAGCTCGCCGAGAGTTCGATCGGCTACCGATCTCGGTCGCAGCAGCCGTTCTGGAAACGCTCGGCGTGATTGCTGAGAATCCGCGGCGGCTCGGCAAGCCGTTGATGCTCGAACACGAGGGTCGCTACTCGGCCCGGCGCGGGCCGTACCGCATCATCTACGAGATCGATGACGACGACCATCAGGTTCGGGTGATCGCGATCGGCCACCGTCGCAACGTGTACCGCCGACGCTGACGCAAAGATCGAGATGGGACAGGCCAGACGCGGCGTTTCCCGGACGCTCTGGAGACTCGTCTGGGTGGGCACGTGGTTCAGCGGAACGAGATCACGGAAGAAGTCTGAAGACGTCAATGTGGGCTGGGCGTACGACACTGAAGTGGCGTCGATCGACAGTCGCGATCTCAGCGATGCGTAGCCGCTCGGCGGTCGCGACGACGGACGCGTCGACGGTCCCGAGTGGGAGGTCGTGGTACTGCGCGACCAACTCGGCGATCCGGATGAGGTCGCTGGGCTGCACGGGCTCCAGTGAGAAGTTGCCGGCCGCGAGGTCACCGAGCAAGCGGACTTCCGGCTGCCATCCCAGCCGGGTCGAGACGAGGTAGGCGACCTCGGTCAGGACGAGCGTCGGGATGATCAGCGGGCCGGGATGGGTTTCTAGTAAGTCGAGGCTTGCGACGTGGTGGGCGTCGTCGGCGTCGATATAGGCGTACAGGGGGCCGGCGTCGAGGATCAGCGCGATGAGACGGCCTCCGCACGGATGATCTCCTCGATCCGCGCCGAGATATCACTGTGACCGCTTCGCCCAGCAGCTGCGGCGCCAAGACGGCGGCGCTGGCCGGTCCCGAGATGCTCCTCTAGCGCGGTGCGTGTGACCTCAGCGATTGTGCTGCCGCGCAGTTGCGCTTCGTGTCGCAATCTCGCGTCGAGGTCGTCAGGGAGCTTGACCGTTGTCCGCCGCATGTATGCCAGCATACCACTTCCCGGAACAAACCTTCCGCTGTCGGATCGATCGAGGAGCAGCTCTGACGAACTCGGCTGATCTCGGCCGGGGAGACGCCCCTATTCACACGGAATGGGACAGTCTGCTCGAGGTGGCGCAGTTCGGATCCATCGGCCGGAGCATCGGCCCATGGTGAATCGACTAGCGACGCCCTGGACCGCCCGCTAGACCTGTCTCTCCGGCTGGCGGAGCGGCAATGCGAAGGCGTCAACTTCTGCCGGCTACAAGCAGCGATAGCAGCTCGTTGCGAGAGATTAGGCACCCTTGCCTACGCCTCCTGTTTGGTGCCGTATCGCTGACGCGCCGCCTCGCCCGACGTGCCGAGCACCGAGCCGATCAGCGCCCACGAGTACCCGTGCGCCCGCGCCTGCTCGACAGCCGCCCGGACCGAGCGCTCCGCGTCCGACCTCGAGATGACAGCGCCTCTGAGCGCCTCGAACGTCTCGACGTCCCGTTCGTCCTCAGCCGCCGGTTCGTAGGCCTCGAAGCGGCGGGACAGCTCATCGGCATGGTCAAGGATGTCTTGGACGGACCGTGGCATCGATCACCTCAGGAACTTCTCGCGGGCCCTCATCGCGTGCACGACGACCGGAGCCGACACGCCATCGACGACGCCGATCTCGTAGATGATCGCCGCCTGATTCGCGCCGAGCGTGCTTGCGGGCGCTCTCTGCGATGACCAGATCAACGCCCACGCCTCTACAAGTTACCTTGCCAAGAAAGCTTTTGTCGAACTCGCCAACGGCGCCCGCAACGCGCTCCCTCGAACCAACTTCGAGCGACATACACTCCACTCACTGGGTGCTGAGGCCCTCCGGACGTCCCCTCAACCCCAACGAATCAGGGCCGCTCGCCATCGAGATCGCCCTCGCTCGGGCCCGTGGATGCCGGAGTTGTCCGAACTCGTCCCACGAAGTCGTCACGGGACGTCCCGCCGGCTGACCCCGCATCGACGGCGAACGCCTCGGCCACCGGTGAACGCCGCCGTCATGAACACGGCCGCGTCCAGCTCTGAGTCCGCGGCCCGAACGAGCGCCCAAACCTCCTCGGGCGAGAACACTTCGATATCGCCGCTGCGGCGCTGGGGGAACTTCTCGACCTCGGCCGCAGCATTCCCAGGAAAGCGATAGATCTTGCGAGCTCGCTTCAAGATCCCGTGCAGCTGGATCAGCAGCGTCCTCGGCCTGGCGTTTGGTGAAGTAGCCGGCCGGCGGGCGCCCGCGTTCGATCCAGGCGGGCCCGAGCTTCTTCTGGATCTGGCGTGAGTGGGCCGTGGAGGAATCGAACCTCCAACCTTGGGATTAAGAGTCCCCTGCTCTGCCAATTGAGCTAACGGCCCGAGAGCGGCCCGATGTTACCCATCTACGTGGTGATCAGCACTCTTGCGCGACGAGCGGCGAGGTCTTGGCCGCCTCCAACTCCTGCTTGAGCGTCAGGCGCTCGACCTCGGGCGCGAGGCTGATCGCCTTGGCAGCTGCGAGCTGCGCCTTGCGGGTCTGCTTGGCGGCGTAGGCGGATGCCGCCAGGCACTCATACCCCTTGGCCACGTTGGGCTGGCTGAGCGTGTACATCTCCCAGGCACCCGCCTCGCCCGCGTACTGCGCCAGCTGGGCGTACGCACGCGCGGCGAGGATTGCGATATCGGGTCTTGGTGTCTGGGTGAGGCTCACGTAGCGCTGCCACGACTGCGTCGCGTCCGCAAGCATGCTCTTGCCGGCGGCGTCGAAGAGGCCGGTCGTGGTGTTGTAGTCAGTCCCCTCGTTCGCCTCGATGTACTGGGCCTGCACGAGCGACGCCCACGCGTCCGGATTGGAGGGGTCGCTCTTGGTGGCCTTCAGCGCGGACTTCAACTGCTGGCTGACGACCTGGGTTTGACCGTTGCTGGAGCCGTTCGTGAACGCGTTGAGCAGGCCTCCGAAGCCGTTCCCAGCGCCGACCCCGAACAGGACCAGCCCGAACAGCATCAGCATCGCCAGCCCGAGGTAGATCACCTGGACTGTGCGTCGGCGTCCGCGGCTACGTAGATCGAAGAGCATGCTGGTTGATCATGAGACGTCGAAACCCTGCCCGCCGACATGCGTCAGCTCGGCGGCTTCGCGCTTGGCGTTACGGTGGTCGACGATCTTCAAGAGGACGATACTTGCGAGGTAGAGAAGCACCAGAGGCAGCGTCTCGAATGTCATCGTGACGGGATCGACCCCCGGCAGCGCTGCCGCGACAATGGCGATGAGGACGATAGCGTAACGCCAGTTGACCGTAAGCGTGCTCGACGTGATCAGCCCGAGTTTCTGCAGCGCGAGCAGCAGCAGCGGGACCTGGAAGGCCAGGCCGATACCGATCATCAGGAACATCTCGAACTTGTAGTAGGTCTTCGCCTGCACGAGGATGTCGAAGTCGTTGCTGTTGTATCCCTGCAGGAAGTGCACGGCAGGCGGGAGCACCAGGAAGTAGGTGAACACCGCTCCGAGCGCGAACAGCGCCGGTGCCGCGATCATCGACGGCGTCGCCACCTTCCGCTCCTGCTTGTTCAACGCGGGCAGCACGAACGCATACATCTCGTAGAGGATCAGCGGAAGCGTGATCAGCAACGCGAAGTAGGCCACGACCGTCAACGTCGTCGTGAACGATTCGCCGACCCCGATCGTGATCGGCTTCACCTTCTCGGACACGCTCTTGGGCAGCGCCTTGGTTGCCTCCAGCGCGCCGCGGGCAAGCTGTGCAACGTCACGACGCGCGACGGGCGACAGGCCAGGAGCAACCGCAAGCGCTGCGGCCGCCTTCGCCATCTGCGCCATACCGTCATGGAGCTTCACCGACTGCGAGGGCACTGCGGCGAGACCGCTGGTGCGTGACGCGTTTGTGGGCAACGCCCGGTTGAGAACGTTGATGAGGGCGTTGTTCTGCCAAAAGCAGGCGCAGAACACGACCAACAGCACCGCGCCGCAGATCAGCAGGCGCGAGCGCAGCTCATCGAGGTGCTCGACGATGCTCAGGTGATCTTCGTGGCCGATTGGCCGCAGGCGCGCCACAACTGAGCTCCGAGGCCGAACGAAACGCTACGAAGTGTGCTCAGAGCCCGTCTTCGCCGGCGTGCTCTCGCCGGTCTCAGACGTGAGCTGCGCCTGGTCTTGTCCTTCAGGTGGTGACGAGATCCCATCCTTGAACTCCTTGATCCCTTCACCGATCCCACGACCGAGCCCGGGCAGGCGCTTCGGTGCAAAGAATAGGAGCACGATGACCAGGATCACCAGGCCATCTGCCAACGGGTTACGAAACATTTCTCACGTCGCCTCCGCGGTTGGGATTTCAAGGTTAGCGGGCGAGATGCTCGCCCTGCACAGCGAGCGCTCTCGATGACTTGTTCGCTCACGGCGCGATCCGGGATCACTCCGGGCGCCGGCAACGTCCAGAACGACCGGTCTGAGCCTCAAGAGTGGGCATACCCCCGCCGATAGTAGGGCCATGAGCGGGAGGCCAAGATGAGTTCGAACGACAACCACGATCACAGCGTACGACGAATCATGCTCCCCAGTGGGCGTTCGATCGAAGTGGTGCGTTTCAGCGAAAGCGACACCGGGACCCGTGAGCTGCACATTTGCCCTGAGTGCGGCTCCGATCTGGTTCAGCCGGTCGCCTGGTGCGAGGAGACGGATTCGCGCTGGCAGCTGACGCTTGAGTGCCCGAACTGCACGTGGTTCGAGCACGGTGTCTATGACCGCGTCGCGATCGAGCAGCTCGAGGATCGGCTCGATGAAGGGCTATGCGAGATGATCGCCGACCTTCACCGGCTAACCCAGGCGAACATGGCCGACGACATCGAGTGGTTCGTCAGCGCCCTCGAAGCGGATCTGATCCTGCCAGAGGACTTCTGAGCGCCAACGGGCTCTCAGGCGTAACGCTCGACGACGCCGTCGGCGACCAGTTCAAGCGCCTGACGCTGGCGCTCCCCGAGCGACGGCAGCGAGAATTTAGCGTCGCGGACGATCGCCAATGCCCGCTCCGTGACCTCCTGCAGCGCGCCGGTGGCGGCGATCGCATCGCAGACCGCCGCCGCCTGCTCGGCGGTCTGCAACGAGCGTAGATCGAGTGCGGATAGCTCGCTGGAGCGGGCGCGCGCGATGATCACCGGCAGCGTCACGGTGCCGTCGAGCAGATCGGCGCCGCGGGGCTTGCCGGTCCGCTCCGGGGGCCCGGTGATGTCAAGCACGTCGTCGAGCAGCTGAAACGCCAGCCCGATCTGCTGTCCGAACGACGAGAGCGTCTCGATCGGACCGCCGCCGCAGAGCGCACCCAGCTCACACGCCACGCGGAACAGGACCGCCGTCTTGAGCCGGCAGCGCTCGAGGTAGCGTTCGACGCTGACCTCAGCGTTCCAGGCGTCAGCCCGCTGCATCAGCTCCCCGGCGGCAAGTTCCGAGCTCGCGCGCGAGAGGAGCCGGACCGGCTCGCGCTGACCGCCGGCCGCGAGCTCGGCGAACGCCCGGGAGAAGAGCAGGTCCCCGGTCGCGGTCGCATCCAGCCGGCCGCCGGCGGCGAACACCGTCGGGCGACCGCGACGCAGCGACGAACCGTCAAGCACGTCGTCATGAACCAGCGTGGCCGCGTGGATCAGCTCGACCGCGACGGCTGCACGCACGAGCGCATCGCTCTCGGGTGCGGGAACGCCGGCGGAAAGGCAGACGAGCAGCGGCCGCAGGCGCTTGCCACCGGCCGAGATCGTCGAAGAGGCGTGGTGCGCGAGCTGGCGGCCGTGCCCTCCGGCCAACGACTGCATCCGCAGCTCGACGGCCCGCATCACACGCGACACCTCGACTCCGCCGGCGTCAAGGACCGCACTGACGGTCGCCGTGGCCGGAGCGCTCATGCGACCACCGTACCGACGTGCATCGCGATGATCCCGCCCGCAGTCAGGATGTAGCGAATCTCGGCGAGCCCGCAGCCCGCCATCGCGTCCGCCAGCGCCGCCGGCGCCGGGAACCGGCGCACGGAGCTGGGTAGGTAGCTGTACGCCTCGGGATCACCCGCGGCACGCCCCAGCAGCGGGACGACGCGGTCAAACCACAATCTGAAGAAGACCGACAACGGCGGCCGGCGCGGGGTGGTCATCTCCAGAATCACCACGTGTCCCCCCGGTCTGACGACCCGGACGATCTCGCTCAAGCCCCGCTCGAGGTCGCTGAAATTGCGCGCGCCGAAACCGACGGTCGCCGCGTCGAATGACGCGTCCTGATATGGCAGCTCAAGCGCGTTGGCCTGCTCGAACCTGACCACCGACACGCGCGCTCGGTCCGCGGAGGCGGCCGCCTTCTGACGCGCGACGGACAGCATCTGCTCGGAGAAATCGGCGGCGATCACCTCGCCGCTCGGACCGACGCGGCCGGCCAGCTCGAACGCAAGGTCGCCGGTGCCCGTCGCCACGTCGAGAGCGCGGTCTCCGGCCGACAGCTCTGCGAGGTCGGCTGCGCGCCGGCGCCACTGGTGATGGAGCCCCGCGGTCATCACCGTGTTGAGCAGGTCGTAGACGCGTGCGATCCGGTCGAACATCGCCCGGACCTGCGGCTCCTCCAATGTGCCGGCGGCACCGCGCGGCTGATCGCTGGAACTGCTCACCGGGCCCTCACCGGGGAACCGTTACTGAAGCTCGGCGAGGAAGTTGACGAGCGCGTTGAACTTGGCGGGCGACTGCTGCTCCAGCGATTTGAAGGAGGGCATCGGTGCGGTCGGGTCGCGAAGCGTGTCGGCGATCGCCCCCTGACGCAGCGTCTGGCCGATGTTCGTCAGCACAGGCCCTGGTCCGTTGTTGCCGTTGTCGCCGATCACGTGGCACGCCAGACACCCTGACTCGCCGACCACGATCTCGCCCTCCTTGAAGTAGGCGGTCTCCTTCAGCGTCAGCCCGGACGGTGCCGACAGCGACACGGAGTTGGGCGAGCCGGTCGAGGCACCGGAGTAGGTCAGGAACGCCATCGCCGCGATCGTCGCGAGGCCGGCGGCGAGCGCCACCGGGCGACGTTCGATGCGGCGTTCCGGGCCGCGATCGAACAGCGGCAGCAGGAACAGCAGGATCATGCAGATCGTCGGCACGCCGATCGTCGCCAGGTCGGTGAACTTCGGGAGGTTCTTCATCACCCGAAGCACCTCGAACAGGAAGAAGAAGTACCAATCCGGACGCGGCACGTAGGTGGTCGTCGTCGGATTGACCCTCGGGCCGAGCTCCGCCCCGAACATCAGCGCCAGGAAGATGATCACGCACATCACGATCAGCGCCATGATCGAGTCCTTGACGACGGCATACGGGAAGAACGGCTTGCCCTCGTTCTTCAGGATCGAGTATTCGCGGAGGTAGGCCTCCTTCTCGGCCTGGTTCATCTATCGCCGGCCTGTCGCATCAGGTCACACTTCAACCTTCTCGACGACTTCGGGCTGCGGTTCCTCGGCGTGGATCCATGGCGGAGCCGAGATCCCGAGCTTGGTCACGAGATAGATGTGGAATCCCATCAGCGCAGCGATCAGACCGGGGATCAGCATCATGTGGATCGCGTAGAAGCGTGAAAGCGTCGTGGCCCCGAACTCTGGTCCGGCCCTCAGGAAGTCAGACAGGTAGGGCCCGATGAACGGCCCGGTGCCATTGATGTTGACGCCGACGATCGTCGCCCAGTAGGAACGCTGATCGAACGGGAGCAGGTAACCGGTGAAGCCCATCGCCATCGTCAGGATCAGCAGCACCACACCGATGATCCAGGTCAGCTCCCGCGGGTACTTGTAGGCGCCGAACAGGAATACGCGACCCATGTGCAGGAAGATCAGGATGATCATCACCGAGGCGCCCCACTTGTGCATGCCACGCACGAACTGCCCGAGAAACGCGTCGTCGGTGATGTAGCGCATCGACTGGTAGGCGCCGCTGGTGGCGTTCGGCTGGTAGAACATCGCCAGGAACACGCCGGTGACGGCCTGGTTGAGGAACGCGAACATCGTCGCCGCCCCGAGCGTATAGGCCCAGTTGATCCCGCGCGGGACCTTGCGGAACAGCATCCACCGCAGTCCGCCGGACAGCGACGTGCGCTCATCGATCCAGTCGACGACCGTGATCCCGGCTTCGGCGGCGTGCCCTACAGCTGTCTTCGGTTCCGGCTCCTCACCCGGCCGTGGCGGCTGCGGCTTGAGCGACTTTGGGAGTGGGGGGGCGGGAAGTTTCGGCATCTGAATCAGGGGTTCGGCGGCGGCTGGATGGTCGAGACAGGCGGCCGGGTCGAGGTCGAGAACCGGGCCGGATAGAGATACTGCCCGATCCCGTCGAGCGGCTGGCCCGGGTCACGCGGCGAGAACGGCTCAAGCTCGGTGTTGACCGAGTAGCGCGGCCCGATGTAGACGTAGCCGTACTTCTCATAGGTCCAGAATCGATCGAGCGGACGCACGGGCGGACCGCCGGCGACCTGGCCACGGAAGTTGTAGACGCCGCCGTGGCAGGGGCAGATGAACCGCTCGGCGGCCTGCACGTAGCGGACCGGGCAGCCGAGGTGCATGCAGCGCGACGACAGCGCGATCCATCGGTTGAACTCGTTGGCGGGCTCGGTGTCGATCGCGGGATTCCGGGTGCGCACGTAGGCGATCGACTTTCCAGCCTCGCCGATCCCCTCGACGATCGTCAGGACCTTGACCACGTAGGTCAGGGAGTTGAAATCCGCGGGCGTGCCGATCACCTGCCACTGGAACGGCTCACGGCTGAACACCGGACCGAGCGCGAACCCGAGCGCCGGCAGCGTGAACGCGACCGTCGCGAGCATGCCGGCGCCCTGCGCCGTCAGGTTCATGAAGTTTCGCCGCGTGACCGTCTCGCCCTCGAAGGCGCCCGGCATTCCGCGGTCGATCGTGTACTTGGATTTCGTCTGTTGGTGTCGGTCTGGCACGTCGTACCTCGGTGTCATCCGGAGGTCCCGAATCGAAGGCACGTAAGCCTATCGTCAACGCGAGCCAGACGACGAGGTAGCCGAGCAGCCATGCCCGGATCAGCCGCCTTGACCGGCCTGAATCGACGCGGCGGCCGCGATCAGGGCCGATGCCGCCTCCGGTGCGCCGCTGCGTGCGGACTCCTTTGCGCGCTCATACACAGGCGCGCCGCCCCAGCCGACCGCGATCGCGCCCGCCTGCCAGATCGCCTCCGCAAGCCCCCGGTCGCCGCCGGCATGCGCCTGCGCGATCAGCGAGATCACATCGGCCAGCTCGGCGGTCGCCACGACATCCCCCAGCTCGGCAAGGGTCGAGAGGCCGCGCGCATACAGCAGGTCTCCCTGGAGCAGGGCGAGGTCCGGGTCCTCGTCGTGGTCGCCGTAGTGCAGTCGCACGCCCTCGGCGATGTCCTCCAGCAGGTGTTCGTACTCGGTCTCGTGTCCGGCTGCCCGTGGGCCACGTGATGCAAGCTCGACGGAATTCACCTGATCGCCCTGAACGCGTCCGCGGCCGCGGCGACCGTGCGGTCGACGTCGGCGTCGGTGTGTGCGAGCGACGGGAACCATGCCTCGAACTGCGACGGCGGCGGATATACGCCGCGCGCAAGCAGCTGACGGCACCACGCACCGTACGCGTCGGTGTCGCAGGCGACCGCACCGGCGTAATCACCGACCGGCTTGGACGTGAAGAACGGCGTCACCAACCCAGGGACAGATTGGACGACAAGGTCGCGGCCTGCGCTCGCCGCGGCTTCGCGCAGCCCGGCGGCGAGCGCCGCCGTGACGTCTCCCAGACGAGCGTATGCCGCCTCGTCAAGCGATCGCAGCGTCACCAGCGCCGCGGCGACCGCCAGTGGATTGCCCGAAAGCGTTCCGGCCTGATAGACGTCCCCCGCCGGGGCGATCCGCTCGAGCAGTGCCCGGGGACCACCGTAGGCGGCGGCAGGCAGACCGCCGCCGGCGATCTTGCCCATCACCGTGAGATCGGCGTCGACACCGAGAAGCTCCTGTGCGCCGCCGCGCGCGACGCGGAAGCCGGTGATCACTTCGTCGAGAATCAGCAGCGCACCGTTGGCATCGGCGCGCTCGCGCAGGAGCTCCAGGAAACCCGGGGCGGGCGGAACGACACCCATGTTGGCCGGGATCGGCTCGGCGATCAACGCCGCGAACGCGTGGCGTTCGGTCGCGTGCGCCACGGCTGTCGAAGTCGTTCCACGGCACGATCACGGTCGCGCCGGCCGCCGCCGCGGGGACGCCCGGACTCGATGGCAGGCCTGCGGTCGCCAGTCCAGAACCTGCCTGTGCGAGCAGCCCGTCGACATGACCGTGGTAGGCGCCTGCGAACTTCAGGATCAGATCGCGCCCGGTCGCGGCGCGAGCCAAGCGGATCGCGCTCATCGTCGCTTCGGTGCCCGACGAGGTCATCCGCACCATCTCGACCGACTGCATGCGGCCGGCGATCTCCGCGGCAAGCTCCACCTCCCCTGGAGTCGGGGCGCCGAACGTGGTGCCGCGCGCTGCCGCGGCTGACAGCGCCGCGAGCACCTCCGGGTGGGCATGGCCGAGAATCAGGGGACCCCACGAGCAGACCCAGTCGACGTACTCGTTGCCGTCGACGTCGGTCAGGCCGCTGCCGCTGCCCGAGGCGATGAAGATCGGTGCGCGCCCGATCGAGCGCATCGCCCTGACGGGTGAGTTGACACCTCCGGGAAGCAGCTCGACGGCCCTCGCGTACAGCTCGTCGGAGCGCGCGGTGCTGAATTCCGGGTCGACCCCTACGCGAGCCATCGCGCGGCATCCATCGCGTGGTAGGTGATCACGACGTCCGCGCCGGCCCGTCGGATCGCCGTGAGCGTCTCGAGCACGGCCGCGCGCTCATCGAGATAGCCCGCGGCCGCGGCAGCTTTCAGCATCGCGTACTCGCCGCTGACGCTGTATGCGACCATCGGCATCGACGTGTCGTCCTTGATCGTCCGGATCAGATCGAGGTATGGCAATGCCGGCTTGACCATCACCATGTCGGCGCCCTCCTCGATGTCCAGGCGGGCCTCGCGCAGTGCCTCGGCGCCATTGGCGGGGTCCAGCTGGTAGCTGCGCCGGTCGCCGAAGGATGGAGCCGAGCCCGCGGCTTCGCGAAACGGTCCATAGAACGCGGAGGCGAACTTGGCCGAGTAGGCGAGGATCGGCGTATCGCTGAAGCCATCCTCGTCCAGCGCCTCGCGAATCGCACCGACGCGGCCGTCCATCATGTCGCTCGGTGCGACGATGTCGACGCCCGCGCGGGCCTGCGATACGGCGGTTCTGGCAAGCAGCTCGAGCGTCGCGTCGTTATCGACACCGCCATCCTGCGTGAGCACGCCGCAATGGCCGTGATCGGTGTACTCGCACAGGCAGAGGTCGGCGATCACGATCAGGTCCGGATGCGCGTGCTTGATCGCGCGGGTGACGAGCTGCACGATCCCGTCCTGATCCCAAGCCCCCGAGCCGACGGCGTCCTTCTCCGACGGAATCCCGAACAGGATCACACCCGGGATCCCCAGCGCAAGCACCTCGCCGGCCTCGCTGACGGCATCGGCAATCGATAGACGGGAGACCCCCGGCATCCCCTGTACCGGCTTGCTCCGATCGAGCCCCTGCTCGATGAACATCGGATAGATCAGATCGGACGCCGACACCTGCGTCTCACGAACCAGACCCCTGAGCGCATGCGTTGCACGGAGACGACGCATGCGGGTCTGTGGAAACGCCATTTCACTCAGGATATCGGGGTGGGTGCGGTAGGCTCCCGGTAGTGTCGAACCTCCAGAAGCGTGGTAACTACACACCAAGGCGCACGCGAGAGCAGCGCGCCTATCGTTTGGTGGTGACCGGTGGTGTCGCCGGGACGGTCGGCGTGGTCGGGCTGGCGCTCGCGCTCGTCGGCGTGATCGGGGCGGGGATCCCGATCATCGCGTTGATCGTCGCAGCGATCTGCCTGGTGATGTTCCGCAGCACCACCTCGGGCCGCTGAGTCAAATCCCGCGGCGCAGCCCGATGCGTTTGGCGGCGTTCGGTGCTCGTCGCGTCAGGTGCGCGTCACGCCGCCGCCGGAGGGGTCAGCCCGCCCCCGGCTGCGCGCGTGGCGATCGGCGTCGCCGATGGCAGCTCCGCGAGTCCCCACCTCGACGCCGTCAGCCACTCATCGAACGCCTGCGGCGCCAGAGGCCGGCTGAGCACGAAGCCCTGGGCGAGGTCGCATTCCATCTGCGTCAGCTGCCGCAGCGTCGCGTCGTCCTCAACCCCTTCGGCGATCACCTTGAGACCGAGATCGTGCCCGAGGTTCACGACCGAGCGGACGATGATCAGGTTGCTCTCGTCGTGAAGCATCTGCGTGACGAACGTCTGGTCGATCTTCAACTCGTCGATCGGAAGCCGCTGAAGCTTCTCCAGCGACGAGAAGCCCGTTCCGAAGTCGTCGACCGAGATCCGGACGCCGAGCCGGCTGAGGCGCATCAGCGTCGAGCGGGCGCCGTCTGGATCGAGCATGATCATGCTCTCGGTCAACTCGAGCTGCAACGCCTGCGGCGGTAGGTCGTAGGCGGCGAGCATCCGCTCGATCTCGTTGGGAAGGTCCCGATCCATCAGGTTTCCCACCGACAGGTTGACCGCCATCGTCAGGTGGCGGCCTGCGTGCCACCAGGCCGCGCACTGCTCGATCGCGCGATCGAGCACGTGTCGCGTCAGCGGACGGATCAGCCCGGTCTGCTCGATGTCCCTGATGAACGAGCTCGGCGGCAGCAGCCCAAAGGTCGGATGCTGCCAGCGCACCAGCGCTTCGGCGCCGTGGACGCTCATGTCGTCCAGGCGAACCATGGGCTGGTAGTGGACGATCACCTCCGTCGACTCGATCGCGCGTCGCACGTCGCTGAGAAGGTTCAGACGCCGCAGCGAGTGACGGTCGAGCTCCGGTGTGTAAAGCAAGGAGCCGGTCTGGCTCTCCTTGGCCGCGTACATCGCGATATCCGCGCAGCGCAGGAGCTCGGTGGCGTCACGCCCGTCATCGGGGAAGCGGGCGACGCCGATGCTCGCATTGACCTCGAGCGGCAGCGCATCGACGACGAGCGGCTGCTCTGAGGACCTCAGCAGCCGACTTACCAGCTTGGCATACCTGTCCGGGTCAGTCGTGCGGCCCGAGAGCACCGCGAACTCGTCGCCACCGAGTCGCGCCACGACACCCTCCGGCCCGACGCACGCGGCTAGGCGCGGGCCGAGCTGCCTGAGCAGTTCGTCGCCGTAGTGGTGGCCCAGCGTGTCGTTGACCTCCTTGAAACGGTCGAGATCCATCAGCATCACGGCGAACGTCTGGTCCTCGTGATCGATCGCCTCGATCTCGGCCTGCACCCGGTTTCGGAAGCTCTCCCGGTTGGGCAGCCCGGTCAGCTCGTCGGTCGTCGCCATCCGTTCCATCGTTTCGGCCCGGCGCTGGGACAGCAGCAGCGCGCCGACGAGATATTGGAAGACGACGAGCACCAGCCCGAACAGCGCCAGCGCCATCGTGCGGTTGACGGTCGTCGAGCCGGCATTGACGACGATGTAGACCGCGGCGACCGTCAACAGGGCGGAGAACAGCTGCGAGGCAAGGATCGGCGTCAGCGCCTCCTCCGCCCTACGCCGCAGCGAGCTGCCGTCCAGCCAGCACTGATAGCCGGCGATCATCAGGAAGTTCAGCGCCAACGCCAGTACGAAGACGATGAAGACCAGGATGTAGGCGCCGGGTGCAAAGACGATGTATGTGAGGCCGCCAACCGTCGCGAACTCGGCGGTGTTGGTCAGCTGCACGGCCACCGCGTAGAAGACCAGACCGCCGATCAGCGGGAACCAGGCGTAGGTCGCAAGGTTGTTGCGGAACTGGTGGCCGACCTCGCGCGAGTGCAGCCAACCGAGTGCGATCGAGATGACTCCTACCAGCGCGGCAGGCCCACCGCCAAGCAGCACGGCCGCGAGCATGATCCCGAGGAAGCTCCCGGACACGCGGAGTTTTGATGAGCCGGTCTGAACGTGGGTGAGATCACTTCCGACCGTCAGCCCCGTGATGATCGCCAACTCCGGCAGATTCCAGCGATTCTCACCGTTCGTCAGGGCGACGACGACGACTGCGGCGGCTAGCGCCAGGGTGTGAAAGCACGCAACACCACGGCCCGGTTGACGGACGGGCCGCAGGTCCCCCCTTGGACGCGGCATTTCACCCACTTTGCGAAATTATCGGCATGGGCGGCGAAATCTTTAGCAAGTAGGAGTTCGTCCACGTAGCGGCGAAATCTCCGTTGCAGCTTTGAAGTTGCGGTCCCAGAGCGTTATGTAAGCACCATTCGCAAGGGAAGTGCCGACAAGTCGGCGTTGTGCGCTACATAACACCCTCTCTGCGACAGGACGACATAACGCCCGGCAAAGAAAAATATGCGCTACTATCCAACTTCGAGATAGAAGGCGCTAAAGCTTTTGGCGCCAAAGCCGATACATAGGGACGAGACAGTCCCAATAACGACTGAAGGGCCCGCCCGGAACGCGAACCCTTCAGCTCTGATCTATATCAGCCACCCTTATATCCCACGGGTTCTCCTCGGTTCGCGGGGGTGTAGTCGGGTGGCAACTTACCAGAATTTCTGGTCGATTGTTGCTGGGCGCGTAAGCTCCCAGCTATTCGGCGTGCTTTCTTGCGCTTACAACATGCATGTTGAGCCCTGAACACGCCACGTAGATGCGGGAATCGCGCAGAAGTGAGATGCGGGAATCGCGCCGGAGCGAAAGGGCGCGGGAGCCAAGTCCACTGAGGCTTTCCGCCTTCCGCCGGCTGGCTCTCGCCTACACGATCAACGAGCTTGGCAACTGGATTGGGGACGTCGCCCTGGCGATTCTCGTCTTCAACCGGACCGGCAGCGCGCTTGCGACCGCTGCACTGTTTCTTGCACTGCGCTTCCTTCCCGCCCTGATCGGTCCGATGCTGACGTCCCGGGTTGAGACCGTTGCGGCACGGCGGATCCTGCCGGCGATCTACGTGACCGAGGGCGCGATCTTCGTAGCGCTCGCATGGCTGGCGTCTGGTTCGCACTTCTCACTTCCGGCTGTTCTGGTCCTCGGGGCGCTCGACGGCATCCTGGCGCTGGCCGCGGCAGCGCTTACGCGCGGAGCAACTGCGGCGCTGCTGCTGGCTGACGGAACCCTGCGCCGCGGCAACGCCGTCCTCAACATGGGGTTCAGCGCGGGCGGTGCCGTCGGACCCGCGCTGGCCGGATTGATGGTCGCCTGGCTCGGTGTGAGCTCGGCACTGCTCGTTGACGCGGGAACGTTCGTGCTCGTCGCCACGATCCTCGCGGTGACTCGAGGCCTCCGGCTCGAGCGCAGCCACGCAGCGCATTGGAAGGAGCGGTTGCGCACCGGCCTGCGGGAGGCCTGGTCAACGCCGGGTGTCCGCCGCCTGCTGATCGCACAGGCGGTGGCGCTCGTGTTCTTCACCTCCGTTGTGCCGATCGAGGTGGTGTATGCGAAGCGGACGCTGGGCGTCGGCGACGCGGGCTACGGCGCCCTGCTCGCGGCGTGGGGAGCGGGCATGGTGCTCGGCAGCATTGCGTACGCAGCCGCGCCGCGGGTGCGCCTGCTGATCGTGCTCGGGCTCAGCACCACCCTGATCGCAATCGGCTACGCGGGTATCGCGCTGGCGACGAGCCTGACGGTTGCGTGCGCCTTCTCGGCCGTCGGCGGCGTCGGTAACGGGGCGCAGGCGATCGCGTACGTGACGGCGATCCAGCAATCCATTTCGAACTCCGCACAGACCTCCGTGATGGCGCTCGTCGGGTCGATCAGCCAGCTGATGCCGGCGATCGGATTCATGCTCGGTGGCATCCTGACCACGATCGGTTCGCCGCGGACCACATACGGAGCAGCGGCGGCGGGCATCCTGCTGGTGCTGCTGGTCACCGCCGTTCGGCCACCGGAGGGACTCGATGCACGCACCGATGAACTCGCCGACGCGGCGACGCTCACGCCGCAAAGCGGCGCAGCGCGAGGCGGCTGAGGATCCAGAAGACAATCGTCAGCGCGATCAGATGCAGGAGCGAGAGCGCCAGGCCTGATCCTCCACCGGTGAGCGCGCTGTTGACGGCGTTGAGGCTGGCCCCGAAAGGGAACACGAACGAGATCGCCGAGAGCACGCCGGCGACGGTGCCCGAGACCGCGCTGGATGGGACGAGCGCGACGAATGCGACAGGCAGCGCGATCAGGAAGGCCATCAGCGAGGCCGTGCTGACGTCGCGGCCGAGTGCACCGATCGCGACGCCGAGCCCGGCGAACGCGAGCGCTGAGACGCCGAGCGACACCAGCCACAGCTCGAAGCGGGACCAGTCGAGATGTACGAACGCCGAGACGCCGGCTGCCATCAGAAGTGTTACGGCCGCAGCGCAGCACGCGGACAAAAGGATCTTCTCCACGAGCAGAGCGCCGGGGGACACATCGACCCGGATCAGCCTCTGGTAGGTGTTCTCGGAGCGTTCGAGCGCAAGCATTCCGGCGGCGATCAGCAGCGTCACGAACATCAGTGAGACAACCACCGAGATCACAACTGCATACGACCTGGTTGGCGTCGTCGCGCCCGCGAGCTGGGTTTCGTGCACCGTCAACGGCGTGCCGATCGAGCCGAGCACCGGGCTCGCAAAGCCGAGTCCGTCGATTGCGAGATCGGCGAAGTTGACCACCTGGCGCAGCGCCGGCGACAGCGGCGAGTTGGATGGGAGCGAGTCGATCGTGCCCGCGATGATCGTTCGTGAGTCCCTCAGCCCGAGCAGCGAGAAATTCCGGCCGGCCAGGTTGATCGAGCCGCCGTTCAGAACCTGATCGAGGTCGTTGACGGCAACCTTCAGCACCTGCCTGGACACGGCCTGCTCGACGGCGTCCAGCCGCGTCTGGATTGCCTGATCGGCGAATGCCCGTTCCAGAGGATCCCGCGAGTTGAGGATCAGATCGATCGTCGGGCTGCCGACACCCTGGGTGACGAGGCTCTGGATCTGGGCCGGGACATCAGCGGGAACGATCACGGCGGCCGATGCCTGGCCGTCACGGACCTTCTCGATCGCCTCGCTGCGCGAGCGTACGAAGATCGGCTGGATCGCCTCGAACAGATCCTTTGTGTAGCTGTTCACGTCGATCTGCTGGGAGCCGAACCGAATTCGCCCGTGGCCCGGTGCAACCGCACTGTAGAACGCAACCTTCGGCTTGCCCGGCGGACTCGAGAGCGCAAAGCCGATCATCAGCGCGATCGCGATCGGGTAGACGATCAGCATCGCCAGCAGCAGCGGCGAGCGTTTGAGGATCTGAGCGTCCTTGACGAGCAGCCAGCGCATCGGCGCGAAGCTCAGTGGCCGTGGCCGCGCAGGAAGGCCACGAACGCCGACTCGAAGTCGAGCTTCTCTGAGCCACCACCTTCGGCTGCGACGGCGACCCGCCGCTGCAATTCGCCGGGGGTACCGGTGAACAGCAGCTTCCCTTCGTCGAGCACGAGGACACGGTCGGCGTAGCGCTCGGCCTCGAACACGTTATGCGTCGAGAAGACCACGCTGGTCCCACGACCTCGGAGATCGACGATGAACTCCCACAGCCGCTCTCGTTGGAGTGGATCAAGCGACGACGTCGGCTCGTCGAGCAGCAGCACAGCCGGGTCGCCGAGCAGGCCGATCGCGATGTTGACGCGCTGCTGGTTCCCACCTGAGAGCCGTGCGACCTCGTCGCCGGCCCTGTCGGCGAGCGCCGTCTGCGAGAGCATCAGGGCAACGGACGCCTCCGGATCCGAGATCCGCCCCAGCCGCGCGAACAGACGCAGGTTCTCCGCGACGGACAGCTTCGAGTAGAGCGCCGGCTGCTGTGGCACCCAACCCGCGGGCCGCTCCCGCGCGCCTGCGATCTCACCCTCGGAGGCGTCGAGCACGCCGGCGAGGATCGACAGCAGCGTCGTCTTGCCGGCGCCGTTGGGACCGATGATCGCGACCAGCTCTCCGGGCCACAGCTCGAAGCTGACATCGGCGAGTGCGGCACGGGTGCCGAACCGTCTCGTCAGCGCGCGAACCGCCAGCGTGGGGACGCGCTCCGTCGCTGACGCCGTACTCGACACGAATCGATCCTCAGCTCTTCTCGCGCTGTGCGCTGATCTCGCCCGACGACGGCGCTCCGCATCCGCGACAGTACGCGTCCTGAGGGTCCACCTCTGCGCCGCAGCTCGTGCATTGAGCCCCCGTCAGTTGCAACACGCTGCCGCCGGCGGCGTTCAGCGTCCACGGCTCGAACACCAGATGGCGACGCAGATAGACCAGCGTCTGGCGGACGATCGAGGCCAGCGGCAGCGACACGAGCGCGCCGACGATGCCGTAGAGCTGATAACCGATCAGCAGCGAGAGGATGATCAGGATCGGGTTGATCCGCAGCGAGATCCGGAACACCTGGGGAGCCACGACGTGCCCCTCGAGCTGCTGCAGCGCGACGAACATCAGCGTCACCCAGATCGCGCTGATCGGATCTGTGAACAGCGCAACCACGACCGCCGGCACCGGTCCGATCACCGGACCGATGTAGGGGATGAACTCCATCAACCCGTAGAAGGCGCCGAAGAACAACGCATAGCGCGATCCGGCCGGGAATACCCCGGTCACACCCAAAATCCAGAGCGCGAGCGTGGCGCTGGTTCCCATGATCAGGCTGAACAGGCACTGGCCGCGCACGTAGCCCGAGACGGCACGCTGGATCAACAGCGGGTAGTCGTCTGCTGGGGTGCCGTCACCGGCCGGCATGATCCGCCTGAAGGTGTCACCGATCTGGCGCGCGTATGCCAGCAGGTAGACGGTCAGCACCAGGATCAGCACGAAGTCGAAGCCCACAGTCACGATCTGGCCGAGCAGGTCACGGGAGAACGAGACGATGCTCCCGGAGCTCTTGACGATGCGTTTCTGCAGCGTGTCAAGCGCCGTCTGACCCTGATGCTCGATCTGGATCTTGATCCCGTTTCTGTTCAGCCAGCGCTGAAGATTGTCGAGCGAGTGGTTCGCCTGGTGGGTCAGCTGTGGGACGTGATCGGCGAAACGGTCGACCTGCGAGCCGATCGGGTTCGAGAGCAGCACACCGACGCCGGCCAGGATCGCGAAGCCGCCCACAAACACCGCAAGGATCGCCAGACCTCGCGGCAGGACCCGCTCAAACGCCCTGACGATCGGGTTGAGAATGATCGCGACCACACTCGCGATCACCAGGATCAGCAGCACCGACCCGGAGGCGCGTGCGAGCGCCCACAGCCCGAGCAGCGCCAGTGGCAGCAGGACCAGCTGAATCCAACGCGGGACGATCACCGGCAAGGGTGGGCCGGGACTTCCGGGCGCACCAAATTGGCCCCCGGGCCGGGCGCCGGGGGCCTGCCCGTCGGCAGGCGAGGTGGGTGTTACCGGGCCGGTCGTCGCATCTCCGGGTGCCGCGTAGGGGGCCTGGCTGGGCCCCGCAGCTCCAGGCTCCGCACCCGGGGTCGAGCTCTCAGCGACGTCATCGAACCCGTCGTCGTTCGCGTCCGCGCCGGCCGGCGCGGATCCGCGTGATCTGTCGAGCGGCGAAAAGCGCATCAAGGTGAAAGTATGCGCGCTGTGCCCCCTGTTGAGGACAGCGCGATCTCACCGTCGCTGATCAACCATGGCTGAGGAGACCCGGATCGTGTTCGTCGGCGACATCGTCGGAGGTCTCGGGCGGCGCACGCTGCTGGCGCTGATGCCGGTACTGGCGGAACGGCTGGCACCGCACTTCATCGTCGTAAACGCCGAGAATGCGGCCGGCGGCACCGGGATCACGCCGAGGATCGCGAAGGAGTTGTTCGCGGCCGGCGTCGACGCGATCACACTCGGTAATCACACCTATCGCCACCGCGAGGTCTACGCCTACCTTGACAACGAGCCGCGGATCCTGAGGCCCGCGAACTTTCTGATGAGCCAGCCCGGACACGGGTGGTGCGTGGTTCGCAACGGCGATATCCGGCTCGGCGTCGTCTCGCTGTCGGGCAATCTGTACATGAACGCCGCGCGCCCGGCGTTCCCTGAAGCGGACGCGGCGGTCCGCGCGCTATCGCCCGACTGCGATCAGATCCTCGTCGACATGCATGCTGAGGCGACGAGCGAGAAGGTCGGCTTGGGCTGGCATCTCGATGGGCTCGTGACCGCAGTTGTCGGCACCCATACGCACGTGCCGACCGCGGACGCACGCGTCCTGCCGGGCGGCACCGCCTACATCACCGACGTCGGCATGACCGGGCCCCGCGGGGGCGTGATCGGCGTCAAGCGTGAACTCGCGATCGAGTCACTCGTCACCCGGATGCCGGTCAAGTTCGAGACCTCGACCGAGGATCCGTGGCTCAACGCGGTCCTGATCCGCGCCGGCGAGCCATGCACAGCAATCTCGATCGAGCAGCTGCTCCTGCCCGCCCCGAACAGCGTCAGCTGAACTGAGCACCCTGATCACACAGGTTGCGGCCGCGCGATTCCGGAAGGCGGCACGGACACCTCTTCGTCGGCGGCCTTTGGCTCGGCGGCGAGCAGCGCGACGATCACGAGCGGGAAGAACCAGACGATGTACAGGTAGAACCAGTAGGTGAGCACCAGCTGTACCGAGATGACCACGGCTGCTGCGAGCGCCGCCACCTCGACGATGCCGCGCCGCTCAGGGACGAACGCGACCGCGAACGCGAGCGCGATCACAGCGCCCTGAACCAGGTGCTGCTCGATACTCAAACCGCCCCACAGGCCCCAGATCGAGAACGGGGCGGGGCGGGTCGCCTGATATTCGATCGTGTCCCGCCAGAACGGCAGGAGATCATGATTGAGCGCAACCGGCGCGATCACCGCGGCGCATGTCAGCGCGTACGCCAACACGTATTTGATGATCGACCGCGGCGGCGGCACCGGCCCGGTGCCACGGAGGAACAGCGGGCCGAGCGCGAGCGGTGCGAACTTGGTGAAGCCGGCCAGGGCGGCCGTGACGCCGCGAACCGCGGGCCAGCGCATCACGAGCAGCGTCACGACGAGCATCAGCGCCACCAGCGCGTCGTTGCTGTTGGACGAGAGCGTGAACAGCGTGAACGGGTAGGCCGCCCAGCAGTAGGCCAGCAGGGTCCCGAGCGTCGGTCCACGAATCGCTCTGCCGAGCAGGAACAGCCCGAGCATCGTCAGCAGATCGAAGGCGATCGCCGCCGCGTGCGCGGCCGGGAGATTGTCCCAGACGCCGCTCCACCCGAAGGTCGCCGTGAACGGCACGTAGGCGTAGTAGTTGAAGGGCCCGTAGGTGTCGCCCTGCGGGTTGTCAGTGGGCCAGCCGCCGTAGAGCTTCTGGTCATGCAGGATCTTGTTGGAGCCGATCACACCCGCGTAACCGACGTCGATGACGTTCGAGTTGGTGACGTTGAGCCCGATCCTGAAGCCGATCAGGAACACGAGGCCCACCGCCAGCCATGGACCGGGCAGCAGCAGCCGCATCGGCCTGCGAGGCCTGCCTCTGCCGGACGCCAGAAGCAGCATCCGTGCCACCAGGTACAGCATGAACGGATAGACGGTGGGCACCGACATGCCGAGATCGCCATGGTTGAAGAATGCAAGCGAAATCGAGAAGCCGAGAAGCATCAGCAGATCCAAGTGCAGAAGCGTCGGTCGGTAGAACCAAGATCTTGGCCGGGCACCGTCGGGGCCGGCATCGGGTTCGCCGGAGCGCGGCAGGCGCAGGGGTAGGAAAGGCAGCAGGAAGGCCAGGCACAGCGGCAGCCAGACGTAGAGCGAGTTGACGCGGCGACCGAACGCACCCGGGTAACCGCGCGCCATCGTCCACTGCACCTGGAACCCTGTCCAGGCCTGCGTCACCTGGCCGGTCGCGTCGCTGACGTAGACCTGAACCATCTCCTTCTGATCCGGCGGCGGCGTGAACCAGCTGACCTGCCAGATACCGAATCCCTTCGTGTACACGTAGGGGATCAGGTGCGGGTGCTTCCTGAGCTCACCGATCACCGTCGGATTGCGTGACGCGACCGCCTGGACGTAGTTTCCGGTCAACCGGTAACCGGCAGGCGGCTTCGTCATCGACGGCACGAGCACAGGTGTGCCGGCCGGCGCCGCCGTCAGCAGCGCGCTGGACGTCGTCGAGGATGTGGCCACCGGGGGAAAGCCGGACGGCTCCACGGTCAGCTGACTGCTCGTGGTCGCCGCGCAGGCGACCGCCGGGACGAAGGTGAAGGCGACCGCCACCAGCAGAGCGGCGATCGCGGCGAGGCGCCCTAGGCCCGGAAACTCCAGAGTTTCTGCCCGATGAACGACAGCGGCATCGCAACCAGGACGGCGATCGCCTGGGCGACGACCTTGTCGAACCCTGCGCCATCGACCAGCGAGACCAGCACCACGTAGGAGAAGCCGAACGCGACCAGCGACACGGTGAAAAAGCGGACCGCCTGGCCGAACGGATGCTCCTGCTTGGCCGCGAACGTCCAGTGTCGGTTCCACCAGAAGTTGTTGACGACGGCGATCAGGAACGCGATCACCGACGCGAGGCGGTAGTCGATCGTGAGCAGATGCACACAGACCGTGAATGCCACCAGATTGACGACGTAGCCGGAAGCGCCGACCGCCCCGAACCGCAGCAGCTGGAGCCAGTTCCTGGGGTGGCGGATGCCGTCGAGGAAACGGACGTGCGTCCGACGTACGCCGTGGCGTACGCGCGCCCCAAGCGGCAGTTCTGCGGTCGTTGACAGATCCTTGGACACTCGCGGAATGTATCGGCACAACCTCAGGCGCGCCTAATGGCTGAATCGTTGCTAACAGGTTGCTAATCCTCGCCATCAGCAGCACCCACGCCAAAATGCGCTCGCACCATCGGCGTCACGTCCTGTAGAGACCACTGCTCGCGAACGTCGCTCGAGTCCGGTCCGGTGCCGCACCAGAGCAGCGCGCCGAGCGAATCCGTGCGATGCAGCGAGCCGTGACTACCACCGCCGACGTGGTCGGCGCCACCCCAGTCGACAAACTCATAACCTGGAGCTGCGGACAGGAGAACATCGCCGGAGGTGGCGCAGTGCAGCGACGACCAGATCCGGGCCAGCGCGTCCGGATAGTCGGGGCTTCTGAACTGCCCGTCGTCCGCGGTTGCACTCAGCACCGCGAGCTCACCCTCGACGCTCCACAGAGCCCCCCGCTGGTCGACCAGATCGCCCCCGGCGGCGAACCGCAGCTCTCCGGCATCGCTCCGGACGACCGCCTCGGGTCCTGACTGGCCGTCGAGGAACATGACGAGGTCGACGCCGTCGAGGTCCTCGACGGCGGCCACCGAACGCGCAAGCAGCTCGGGCCTGCGGTCCTCGGAGAGCATGTAGAGCATCGCCGACCGCTGCGCCGGGCTCACCGCCAGTTCGGCGCCGACCGAACGGGTCGCGCTGGGGCTCGCGACATGGAAGTCCTCGAGCGCGAGGTCAAGCCGGATCCGCTCCTCGACCGCGGCCTGGGAGTGATCGGAGCAGACGATCACCGCATGCTCGTCCAAGAAGGCGTCGGGGCCACCCGCAGCGTGCATCAGACGCTCAAGCTGGCGATCCGCCGCGGCGAGCGAGGTGACCTGGGAGTGCGGGCCGTTCTTGTGCGACCAGGCGTCATTGTCTGGCAGCGAGAACAGTAGGAAGTCGAACAGATCGTTCTCGACCAGGTACGCGCCGACGCAGCCCGTGTGCTGATCGCGAACGCCGGGCATGCCCAGCTGGCCGCGGCAGCCGGTGCGGCGGCTCGCATAGAGATCGGCGTAGAACAGCTCCAGCGGGCCGTCGATCGTCCGGCGGAACAGGGTAGAGGTGACGATCCTTGCGAGCGCGGTCTCGTTTGAGACCTCATGTTGGTGGCGGCCCCGGTAGATCAGGTACGTGGTCCCGGCGGTGCGGACGTCGATGTCGTCCAGCGATTCGAACACGGTCTCGATCTCAGCGCTGAGATGCTCAGCGTTCATCCGGTAGACGGTGTCGGTCAGCGAGCGCAGCACCCCGAACTGGCGCGTGGCGGAGAAGCTCGATCCGTACTCGACGTAGCGCTCCTCTCCGCGGTGATACCAGTTCATGCTGGGGATCAGGTGCTGGTCGGGGCCGACCCCGGTGGTGATCGACGCCGCGCAAACGGGGGTGACGGAGGGGAACGCAGCCACACACTCCGGCACGTACACGCCCTCCTCGCTGATCCGCTTGAGCGCCGGCGCGCGCCCAGATGCGATCGCCCGCTCGAGCATCTCGGGCTTCATCGCGTCGATCACGACGAGCACGAGCTTCTTCGCGGCTGGAGTCATCGACCGCGAACGACAGCCGGGCGACGAGGCTGGCTCGGCGGGCTCAACGGAGGATCCGTAGGCCGGCGTACTTCTGTTCGTCGCGGCCGCGACCGCCGATCGCCAGCCACAGCATCAACACGAATGCGATCGGACCGACCGGCGGCGCCACGACCGACAGCGCCGCAATCAGCACCGCGGACCCCTCGGCGATCAACGGCGGGCCGACGGCGGCCGCGGATTCGTCGAGGCGGGCTCGTACCCGCGCCAGCAGCGGGCGCGTCGCTGCGATCGCGACCAGCGCGCAGATCGCGCCACCGACGAGCCCCGGCCAGACGGCGTAACCCCCTCGGCACAGCGAACCGGCGAACAGGAGCGCGCCGAGCGCCACGCTGATCGCGGCGAGGGCAAGCGCGATCGGTCCCTGCTGCAGCCGCTCCGGTGGCAGCCGGCGCTCCAGCACCGCCAACACGACCGCGCCGATCACCAGCGCGAGCAGGAACCAGGGACTCTGCAGGAAACTGTAGGACGTGTTGGTGAACTGGATCTCGACATCGCCCGCGGCGAGCGCCCCGACCACGAGGGACGGCAGAAACGGCCGGATCCCAACGGCGGTCGCGACCCCGATGCCCTGGAAGATGTCGAAGACGAGATGCACCGTGCTGTACCGTGACGAACCGTGACGATAGACGAGACGGCGGTGGACACTCCCGTTCGTCGCGATCGGCGATGAACCCCCAGGGAAGGCGTCCACGCTCGACCGCGCGGGACATCGAACGCTACGCGGCGCTGTTTGCCGAACGGACCAAGGTGATGAGGTCCTCGGCGATGCGCGATCTGATGGCGCTGACCGAGCGCGACGATGTGATCTCGCTCGCGGGCGGGATGCCCGACACCTCGACGTTCCCCGCGGATTCCTACGCTGCATTGATGAACACGGTTGCGGGGCAGTCGTGCGCGCGGGCGCTCCAGTACGGGCCCACGGAAGGACTGGCGAGCGTCAAGCGGTGCATCACCGAGGTGATGAGCGCCGAGGGCATGACCCTCGAGCCTGAGGAGGTGCTGGTCACGACGGGTGGTCAGCAGGTGATCGACCTGGTGTGCAAGACGCTGCTCGACCCCGGTGATGTGGTCGTGACCGAGGCGCCGACATATCCGGGCGCGGTGCCCACGTTCTGCGCCTACCAGGCCGATGTCGTACAGGTGACGATGGACCGGGATGGGATGCGGATCGATCAGCTCGAACAGACGCTCGACGGCCTCCAACAGATGGGCAAGCGCCCGAAGTTCATCTACACCGTCCCCAACTTCCACAACCCCGCGGGCGTCACACTGTCGGCGCAGCGCAGGCACGAGCTGGTCCGGGTCGCCGCCGAGCGTGAGCTGCTGATCCTGGAGGACAACCCCTACGGCCTGCTCCGGTACGAGGGCGACCCCCTGCCGACCCTGCGTTCGCTCGACGAGGAATTCGTCATCTACACAAGCACCTTCTCGAAGATCCTCTCGCCCGGCGTGCGCCTCGGCTGGGCGGTCGCGCCGGCGCCGGTGCTGTCCAAGCTGAGCATCGGCAAGCAGTCCGCCGACCTCTGCTCCTCATCGATCTCGCAGTACTTCGTCAGCGCCTACTTCGACTCCGGCCCGTGGCGTGACTACGTCCGATCGCTGATCGAGATCTACCGCCGCCGCCGCGACGTGATGCTTGATGCACTCGCCGAGCACTTCCCCCGTGAGTCCGAGTGGACGCACCCGCAGGGCGGGCTGTTCATCTGGGCGACGCTACCCGACTACATCGACACGACCGACCTGCTCGCACGGGCGCTCGACGATCACGTCGCGTTCGTTCCCGGCCGGGCGGCATACGTCGACGGCCGCGGCGGCTCGGCGATGCGACTGAACTTCTCCGGTGTCGACGAGGACGAGATCAGGGAGGGCATCCGCCGGCTCGGTGAGATCGTCCGCGAGCAGGTGGCGATGTACGGCACGCTGACGGGCCAACCGACGACCTCGACGTCCGCTGCCGGACGCGACGCCGCCGTCCCGCGCGCGCCGCGGGCCTGGGAGCCAGGCGACGGCGACCTCGCCGAGGTCCTGCCGTTGCCACGCAAGCACGTGGGATGAACGCGCTGAAGGTTGCGGTACTGAAGGGCGGTCGCTCGCTTGAGCGTCAGGTCTCACTCAAGTCGGGTGCACGAGTCCAGGACGCACTCCAGCGACTCGGACACGACGTGATCTCGATCGACGTCGGAGCGGATCTGCTGGCTCGCCTCTCCGAGACCGCGCCGAATGTCGCGTTCGTCGCGCTGCACGGCCGGGACGGCGAGGATGGGACCGTCCAGGAGCTGCTGGAGATCGCCGGCATCCCGTACACCGGCTCAGGCGTGTCGGCCTGCATCCGCGCCTCCGACAAGGTGCTCGCCAAGTACGCGATGCGTGACCACGGGATCCCGACTCCGGACTTCTTCGCATTCAACGAGACTGCGTTTCGGACGCTCGGCGCCGGCGATGCGCTGCCGGCGATCGAGGAGCGTCTGCGCTTCCCGATCGTCGTCAAGCCGGCCTCTCAGGGATCAGCACTGGGGATCAAGTTCGCGCGCACACCGGCCGACGTGCCGGCGGCATTGATCGCCGCATTCTCCTACGACCGCAAGGTGCTGCTCGAACGTCACATCGACGGCCGCGACCTGGCGGTATCGGTGATCGACGACGGTGGTGGACCGCGCGCGCTGCCGATCGTCGAAGCAGTGCCTCAGGATGAGGACTTCTACGATTTCGAGTCCCGCTACGAGATCGGGCGCACCCGCTTCGTCTGTCCCGCCGAGCTCGATCAGACGATCTCCACCAGGGCGACCGAGATCGCGATCGAGGTCTACCGGCTGCTCGGCTGCGCCGGCTTCGCCCGTGTCGACCTGATGCTGGAGGTGAGCAGCGGCGAGCTGTTCGTGCTGGAGGTCAACGTGATCCCGGGCCTGACCGAGACGAGCCTGCTGCCCCAGGCGGCCGAGGCCGCCGGGATCGGCTTCGACGAGCTGATCGAACGCGTCCTCAAGGCGGTGTGACCCGGGTCCTGCGCCTGGCACCCTTGGGCGGGGTGACCGCATCCGGCTTCGGGCCGCGGTCAGCACGGCCGGGCATCCCGCCCGGCCATCACTATTCGCCGGCGAAGTCCTCCGGCTTGACGTGGTCCAGGAAGTCCTTGAACTTCTCGACCACTTCCTCGGTGTCCTCGACCTCGTGCTCAAACTCGATCGCTGACTCGGCGATCACCTCGTCGGCGGCGAAGATCGGCGCACCGGCGCGGACGGCAAGTGCGAGCGCGTCGCTGGGGCGGGAGTCGATCTCCAGGTCACGTCCGTTGACGCGAAGGCTGATCGAGGCGTAGAAGGTGTTCTCGCGCAGCTCGGTGACCGACACGCGTGTGCACTCCACCTCGAGCTCGCCGAGCATGTCGGACAGCAGATCGTGCGTCATCGGCCGCGGAGTCGAGGCATTCTGGAGCTTCATCAGGATCGCCGCAGCCTCGGGATGCCCGATCCAGATCGGCAGGAACTTGTTGCCCTCGATCGTCTTCAACAGCACGATCGGTTGCTTGCCGACCATGTCGAAGCTGACGCCGTAGATCACCATCTCCTGCAAGGTCCGCTCCTGGTTGGGGCCTCAAAGTATATGGACCGCCGCCGCGCGCGAACCCGGCCGCCGCCGCCAGCTGCCGACCTCGTCCAGCGAGTGTGAGCGGCCGCAATCCGCGCAGCCGGAGTCGCCCGACGCCCTCCGTAGGCTTTGCGCGGTGTCTGCAATCGGTGGACAGGCGGTCAGCAACGACCTTCCGGGCAGGGCCTATCCGCCGCCAGCGCGCCCGGAGCCGCGCTGGCCCTCCCAGGTCACGGTCCTTGCAGCGATCGCCCTGCAGTTGCTGCTGCCGGACCGTCTGACCGCCGGACCGACGTGGCTCCTGCCAGTGCTCGAGGGCGTGCTGCTGGTAGGGCTGACGATCCTGAGCCCCCGACGGCTTGAGGGCGAGCATCTGCTCCGGCGGCGGATAGCACTGACGATCACAGCGGTCGTGTCGATCGCGAACGTGATCTCGCTGATCCTGCTGAGCCATCTGCTGCTGCACCGGACCGTCAGCGAGGGCGAGCGATTGATCGTCGCCGGCGTCCTGATCTGGCTGACCAACGTCCTGATCTTCGGGCTCTGGTACTGGGAGGCTGACCGAGGTGGTCCAGGCCGGCGGGCAGCCGGGAACGATGGACCGCCGGACTTCCTGTTCCCGCAGATGACCGATGATCGGATCCAACCCGAAGACTGGCGCCCGGAGTTCATGGATTACCTCTACGTGTCGCTCACCAACGCAGCCGCGTTCAGCCCGACCGACACGATGCCGCTGAGCCGCACCGCGAAGTCGCTGATGGGTATCCAGTCGCTGGTCTCGCTGGTGACGATCGGCCTGATCGTCTCCCGAGCCGTGAACATCCTCTGAGAAGGCCGGGACGCGCAGGGCGAGACCGTGCCGATGGCATAGTTAGGGTATGACGGGTTCGGCGAACTCCGGACAGCGGCCGCTGCGTGTCGCGATCGTCGGCTCGGGGCCGGCCGGCTTCTACGCGGCCGGACAGCTGCTGGCGAACGTGGACCCGGTCGTTGAGGTTGATGTGTTCGACCGGTTGCCGACGCCCTGGGGGCTGGTCAGGTTCGGGGTCGCGCCAGACCATCCGAAGATCAAGTCGGTGACGCGTGTGTTCGAGAAGACCGCGCGGTTGCCCGGGTTTCGCTTCCACGGGAACGTCGAGGTCGGCGCCGACGTCAGTCACGAGCAGCTCGCCGCCGCCTACGACGCGGTTCTGTATGCCGTCGGCACGGCCGGTGATCGCAAGCTCGGGATCGACGGGGAGGACCTACCCGGCAGCCACGCCGCCACCGAGTTCGTCGCCTGGTACAACGGCCACCCCGACTACGCCGATCTCGACTTCGATCTGAGCGCTGAGCGCGCGGTCGTGATCGGCAACGGCAATGTCGCGCTCGATGTCGCCCGGATGCTCGCTCTGTCGGCGGATGAGCTCGCCGCGACCGACACCGCCGACCATGCACTCGAGTCGCTGCGGGCCAGCTCCGTGCGTGAGATCGTCGTGCTCGGCCGGCGCGGGCCGGTGCAGGCCGCGTTCACGAACCCGGAGCTGAGGGAACTCGCGGACCTGCAGATCGCCGATGTGATCGTCGCGCCGGAAGAGGTCGAGCTCGACCCGCTGAGCGCAGCGGCGCTCGCTGAGATGGACGTGACGACACGCCGCAACGTCGAGGTTCTGGCCGACTACGCGAAGCTGCCACCGGCGGGGCGCCCGCGGCGGCTCGAGCTTCGCTTCCTGCTCTCGCCGGTCGCGATCGAGGGTAACGGGCACGTCGAGGCGATCGTCGTCGAACGCAACGAGATCGTCCTCGGCGAGGACGGCGCGTTGCGAGCACGGGCGACGGGCGAGCGTGAGCGGATCGAGACCGGCCTCGTGCTGCGCTCGATCGGCTATGTCGGTGCGCCGCTGCCCGGCGTGCCGTTCGACGGTGCCCGCAGCACCGTCGCTCAACGACGCAGGCCGCGTCGTTGACCCCGATACACGTGAGCCGCTGCCCGGTGTCTACGCCGCCGGCTGGATCAAGCGCGGTCCCTCGGGCGTGATCGGAACAAACAAGAAGTGCGCGCAGGAGACGACCAACCTGCTGCTCGCCGATCAAGCCGCCGGCAGGCTGCCTGAACCGACCAGCACCCCTGAGGAACTGCTCGAATCGCTCCGCGCCGCCGGCACACGCGTCGTCGACTACAGCGGCTGGGAAGCGATCGACGCCCACGAACGATCGCTCGGCGAGCCTACGGGACGCCCGCGGGTGAAGCTCGTCCGCCGCGACGAGATGCTCCACCGCGCCGGTCATTGAAGAGATGTCGAGGTTGGGGCCTCTTACGTAAAGCTCGTATTTGCCGCCGTCGATAGGGCTGGTGGCGGCCGAACCGAGGCCCAGACTATTCAACAGGCCAGGGAGTGGCCACGGACAGCAAGGGTGATGACCGATGCTCACGTACGAGCCAAAGGGGCGGGGCCCGATGGACATACAGGGCGCGAGCAGCGGGTCGGCAATGAGCCAGTACCTCGCAGACGCAGCCTGCGAGATCAAGTCTCGCCAGCGGGCCACGGGGAACCCAATCAACGTCGAGGCCGATCGGGAGCGCGTGGCATTGCAGCGACGTCGCGACGCTGAGGACCGCGCGATCCGCAGACGCGTCCGCTCCGAGTGGCGGGCGACGCTGACCCGGAAGGAGCGCGTTGCCGAGAACGTCCGCCAACTGAAGCGGCTGAGGCTCGTCTGGCTGGTTGTCAGCGTGTCATTGGCCGGGGTCGCGATCGTCGCAGCCGCGCTGGCGGGAGCCTCGGCCACGCTCGGCCTGGTCGGCACCGTCTACATCGTTGCGCTGGTGCTGTCGGCGAAGATCATTCACCGTCGGGCGCGCAGACTCCCGGCCGACCACGTGGAGCGGGTCCACGAGCAGCTCGACCGGGTCAAATCGACGTTTCACACCGCCTGAACGCAGCCGGGCGCGCCGCGGCGCGCCCAAATCGGTTCAGCCGACCTCGACGGGCTCGCTGATCGCCGAGACGGTCAGCAGGAACGGCGGCGGGTAGGTGACCGTCTCCTCGCATGACAGACGCGAGCCGGCGTCGGCGGCCGTCGGGCGGAAGCCGCGCGCGTCGGCGCCCCCAATCGGGATCCGATTGCGCAGCCAGCGGTAGCCGTCGGCAACGAACAGGCGACGTGCAGGCGCGGTACGCGCCCAGCGAGACCAGCTCGCCGGCCTGCATTCGAGCCTGCCGCCGACGCGGGCGGTCCCGGAAACCACCGGCGCGGTACGCAGAGCCGCCGGCGCCCCGGTCGCCACCACCGCAAGCCCGGCTTCGCCACCCTCATCGGTGTACCAAAGCTCGCCGTCGGGAGCCGGCGTGATCAGGGCCGGCTCGCTGCCGAGCGCGACGCCTGCGGTGAACTCGGCGATCTTTCCCGACGGCGTCACCTGACCGATGGCGGGGGTGGAGCCCTCGTCCGTGAACCAGGCGTCACCGTCTGGTCCAGCGGTGACCGCAACGGGAGACGCGCCCGCCCTCAGGCCACCGGTGAACTCCCGGATGCTCCCGCTCGCAGTGATCCTGCCGATCGCGCCCGATGCGTCCGCGAACCACATGTCGCCGCGGGCGCCCGCGGCAATCCCGAGCGGCTCGGCACCGCTGCGCAAACCGCGAGAGAACTCCCTGATCGTGCCACTGGACGTGATCCGGCCGATCGCGCATTGCGGAGCGCAACCGTGGTCTGTGAACCACACGTCTCGCCCGCGGGCGGCCGCGGCCACCCCGAATGGGGAGCTGCCCGCCGGCAGGCCGGCCGAGAACTCGGTGATCTGGCCATCCGGGGTGACCCGTCCGATCGCCGGGGTGCTGCCCTGGTCGGTGAACCAGAGATCGCCGCCGGCGCCGCCGGTGATCTCGAACGGCACGCTGCCCGGGTTCAGCCCGGCGGAGAATTCGGTGATCTTCCCGCTGGGCGTGATCCGGCCGATCGCAGGCGTCCTGCCGGCATCGGTGAACCAGAGGTCGCCGTCGGACCCAACCGCGACGGCGTAGGGAATGCTGCCACGGTTCAGGCCGCGGACGAACGCCTTCGCCCGTCCGCTCGGCGAGATCCGCACGATCGCGCACCGTCCCCTGCCCATACAACCCAGGTCCGCCAACCACAGATCGCCGTTCGGAGCAGCGGCCAATCCGAACGGGTAAACAGAGGTGCTCGAACCGAGCGAGAACTCCTCGACCGAGCCGGGGGCGACGGTCGCGGCGCCGGCGATGGGCGAAAGGGCCAGTGACCCGACCATCAACGCTGCAAACAGACCACGCAGAAGATCAATTCTAAGGAGGCGGTGCGGACCCTGCGGCAGTCGAGGCGATCGGCCAACGGGGCTCGTCTGGTGCGCCGTGGTCGGACTCGAACGCCCTGCGGCAGTGGTCCGAGCAGAAGTAGTGGGTACGCCCGTCAAGTTCGAGGCGAAGCGCCCTTTCGCGGTCAACCTTCATCCCGCAGACCGGGTCGGTTGCACCGCGCTTGAAGGTCAGCGTGAACAGCGCCACGAACACGCAGGCGGCGAGGACATTCAGCACCAGCCGGTAGTCCAGCGTGACCGGTGAGAACACGTGCGCCAGCGGTGGCCGCACGCTGGGCGTGAGGCCGACCAGCGCGAACACCCCGGACACGACCAGCGCCGCGAGAACGATCGTGACGAACATCAGCCCGGTGATCCGTGTCGCGTACGAGCGGCCGTAGTACTTGCGGTAGATCAGGACGATCGGGAGGATGATCAGGTCGGCGAAGATGAAGGCCAGCACGCCGGCGAAGCTCAGACCCCCTGACCACAGCACCGCCGCCAGCGGCACGTTGCCAACCGAGCAGACCGACGAGATCACCGCCACCAGCGGTCCGACGAGGACGTTCTCGATCGTTCGCGTCACCGGGCCGGCGCCGTGGATGAACAGCGAGTTGTAAAAGCCGGCAGGGAGCAGCCCGGCGAACCCGGCGAGGAGGAACCCGAGCGTGATCTCCTTCCACAGCATCGTGATGTCGTTGCGGAAGTTGTGGGCCACATCCGACCAGGCGTCGGAGCTCCTCAGACGCTCGGCAAACGACATCTTCGAGCCGACCATCCGGTGCTCGTGGCCGGTCGTCGCACGCTGTGCGTGCGCCCTCGCCCGCTCCTCCAGACGGGCGCTCACGAACAGCCTCAGCATCACGCTCATCAGGGCGATCAGGACAAGACCGCCGAGGAACTCGGCCAGCGTGAAACGCCAGCCAAGCAGCGCCCAGAGCACAAATCCCAGCTCGAACACGATGTTGGTGGAAGCGAACTGGAATGCGAGCGATGATGCGGCGGAAGCACCCTTGGCGAACAGCGACTTGGCGATCGCTATAGCCGCGTAGGAGCATGAGGACGAGGCCGCACCGAGGGCGGTCGCGCGTGCCAGAGCGCCGGCGCCGCCGGCGCCGAGCGACCGCTCGATCCGACCCCTTGGCACCCAGGCCTGAACGATCGCCGAGATCGCGAAGCCGAGCACGAGCGCCCACATCACGTCCCATGCCATCAGCAGGGCGTTCGACAGTCCGTCGCCGATCTTGATGATGACGATATGCATTCCGCAATCATCTTGGCAGCGGCACGTCGCGCGGCGCCGGCGGGCGGCGATCTGCATTCAGCTACCTTGTGAGGATGGTCGGCGACCGGGACATCTTCGCCGGTTGCCTGAGGCCCGGTCGCGCCCGCGTCGTCACGCGACGTGCGCTCCTGGCGGGAGCATCGCTGCTCGCGCTGCTGCTCGCGCCGGCAATCTCCGATGCCGGCGCGAAGGGTTCAACCGAGGTCAGAATCGGGAGCGCGCCGGGCATTCCGGTCGGGGCGACCCCGCTCGCGGCGGTCGCGAGCACCACCCCGATGCGAATCACGGTCGTGCTGAAACCGCGCGATCCCGGTGCACTTGAGGCCTACGCGCGGAGCGTCTCAGATCCGGGCTCGGCGCTGTTTCGCCGCTACATCACGCCGGCGCGATTCGCGCGACGGTTCGGCGCCTCCGCCACCGTCGCACAGGCGGTGCGTGCGTCGCTGCGAGCACACGGCCTCGCACCGGGGCCACTCAGCGCCAATCGCCTGTCGATCCCGGTGCTGACCACGACGGGTGCCGTCGAGCGAGCGTTCTCGCTGTCTTTGGCGAAGGTGCGACTGGACGGCGGCAGCACCGCTGTCATCAACACGACCGCGCCGGCGCTCGACGCCCACGTGGCCGGCGCGGTCCAGGCAGTCCTCGGCCTGGACAGCCTCTCCCGTCCCGAGCCGATGCTCGCACGCTCCCCGCGTGCGGTGCCAACGCCGACGCCTGGACTCGATCTGCCTCCACGCGCACGAACCGCGTCCGCCCGCCCGCGTGCGTGCGCGGCGGCCTCCGTCGCAGCCGCCACACAGAGTGCGTTCACCGCTCCGGAGATCGCTTCCGCCTACGGGTTCGACGGGTTGTTGAACGCAGGCGATGAGGGTCAGGGCGTGACGATCGCCGTATACGAGCTCGAGTCAGACGACCCGTCGGACCTCGCCGCGTACCAATCCTGCTACGGCACCGACACGGCGATCGGCTACGTCGAGGTTGACGGCGGCGCTGAACCGTCCGCCGGGCCTGGAAGCGGGGAGGCGGCGCTGGACATCGAGCAGCTGATCGCGTTGGCGCCGCGTGCGCGGCTGCTCGTCTATCAGGGACCGAACTCGAACTCCGACAGCCCAGGCTCGGGGCCCTACGACGTGCTGAGCAAGATCGTCAGCCAGGATCGTGCCCAGGTCGTCACCAACTCCTGGGGAGAATGCGAGCGGATCGAGGGCGCGGGCGAGGCGGCCGGTGAGAACGTGCTGTTCGAAGAGGCCGCCGCCCAGGGCCAGACCGTCGTCTCGGCCGCAGGTGACGACGGGGCCCAGGATTGCGATCAGCCTGGATCGACCCCCGATCCCGAGCTGGAGGTGGACGATCCTGCCAGCCAGCCGTTCGTGACCGGAGTTGGTGGAACATCGCTCAAATCGATCGGTCCACCCCCGACCGAGACGGTATGGAACGACAGCGGCGCCGATTCCGGGCTGCAGGGGTTCGAGCTCGGAGCCGGCGGCGGCGGGATCTCGAGGCTATGGCCGATGCCGTCCTACCAGGCGGATGCTCCGAGCTCGCTGAACGTGATCGAGCCGGGGGTGTCATCACCGGCGCCGTGTGGCGCCGGCAGCGGCTACTGCCGGGAGGTTCCGGATGTCTCAGCCGACGCCGACCCCGCGACCGGCTACGTCTTCTATTACAACGGCTCGGGCGATGCCGCCGGGGAGCCGCTCGGCTGGCAGGGAACCGGCGGCACGAGCGGAGCGGCGCCTGTGTGGGCGGCCGTGTTCGCGCTTGCCGACGCCAGCCGGGGCTGCGGCGGCAGGTCGATCGGCTTTGTGAACCCGGAGCTGTACGCCGCCGCCGCGGCCGGCGAGAGCGCGTACTTCAACGACGTCACGACCGGCAACAACGATTTCATCGGGACCTCGGGGTATTCGGCCGGCCCCGGGTACGACATGGCGTCCGGGCTCGGATCTCCGAACGCGACCGCGCTGGACGGATTCCTCTGCCGGCAGTCGCTGACGCTGTCCTCTCCGGACGCCCAGCGGTCGTTCAAAGGCGCGCGTGTGGACCTGCGGCTGAACTACTCCGACCGGCCCGGTGCGGTGCTGCGGGTGACGGTGACCGGACTCCCGAAGGGACTCACGTTCAATCCGTTGACGGGGACAATCGCCGGGACAGCCGGCCGGACCGGCTCCTGGAGGGTGACGGTGCTCGCCTCGGACGCCGATGGCACGCAACGGAGGGCATCGTTCAGCTGGACGGTCGAGGGCCGTCCGAGGGTGACCCGCGCGCGGATCGCCTCGCTGGCCGACGGGCGCCCCGACCTCACGGTGAGAATCGCCTCAGGCATACGCGAGCCCGGGATCCGCGGCATCTCGATCTCGCTGCCGGCGGGGCTGTCGATCGCGCCCGGGCACCTGGCGCTGACGGTCGCCGCGTCCGACGGCCGCCGGCTGACGCGCATCACCCATGCGCTGGAATCCGGCGTGCAGATCAGCCTGCGATCTCCCGAGCCCGTGGTCGTCGTCGCGATCAGATCCCCGGCGCTTCGCGCCGGCCGGGAGCTGTCCGCGCTGGCTGCGCACCACCCGGCGCGCGCCCGGCTGCGACTTGAGCTGACCGTGACCGATGCGGACGGGGCCGTGGTTCAGATCGCGGCAACGGTGACCCTCAGCCTCTGATCGGCCCGCGGTCGCAAGTTTGCGAAGATCCGAGAGTGAACGCCGCCTACAGCTCGCCCCTCGCGGAGACGATCGCGCCGGATCTACTTGATCGCTTCACGCGCTACGTCGAGATCGACACCCAGTCACGGCGCGACGCTGAGCGGTCCCCGAGCACCCCGGGACAGCTCGAGCTCGGGCGCGTGCTCGCGGATGAGCTGAGCGCACTGGGACTCACGGACGCGGCGCTTGATCGCAACGGGTACGTGACGGCAACGCTCCCGTCCAGCGACGGAGCGGGGCGGCAGAGCAGCGAGCTGACGGATGCGTCATTCGGGCTGATCGCGCACCTCGATACGACCCCGGACGCACCCGGCGCCGGTGTCAAGGCGATCGTCCACCGAGCGTACGAAGGGGGTGTGATCGAGCTTCCACTTGGTGGCACGCGGCTGGACCCGGCCGAGATGTCGCTGCTCGGGAGCATGATCGGCCACGACATCGTCACGGCAAGCGGCGACACGCTGCTCGGAGCCGATGACAAGGCGGGCATCGCCGCGATCATGGCCGCCGTGGCGTACCTCGCCGCGCACCCGGAGTGCCGCCGGCCGGCCGTGCGGATCGCGTTCACGCCTGACGAGGAGATCGGGGCGGGTGCACAACTGCTCGACCTCTCGGCGTTCGGCGTGCGGCGCGCGTACACGATCGATGGGTCGAAGCTGGGACAGCTCGAGGACGAGTCCTTCTCGGCCGTCGAGGTGGTGCTCACCGTCACGGGCGTGGACATCCATCCCGGCCAGGCGACGGGGCGGATGGTGAGCGCACTGCGGCTGGCCGCGGAGATCGTGGCAGCACTCCCCTCCGATCGTCTGACACCGGACACCGCGGCCGGCCGCGGCGGCTTCATCCACCCGATCGAGTTGAGGGCCGGCGCGGCCAGCGCCCACCTTCGGGCGATCGTGCGCGACTTCGACGAGGACGAACTGGCCGCCCACGTGACGCTGCTTGAGCGGACCGCGCGCGAGGTGGTTGCGACCCAGCCGCGAGCCTCGCTCAAGCTTGAGGTCCACCGGCAGTACCGCAACATGCGGCCGTTCATCGAGCGTGAGCCGGCGGTGATGGCCGCCGCGGAAGAGGCGATCAGAGCCGAGGGGATCGAGCCGGTGCGCAGCGTGATCCGAGGAGGAACGGACGGATCGCAGCTGAGCGAGCGGGGACTGCCGACGCCCAACATCTTCACCGGCGGCCACGAGTTCCACTCGCTTAGGGAGTGGGCCTCAGTCCAGGAGATGGCTGCCAGCGCCGCGACGCTGGTCCGCCTCGCCGGTGCCTGGGCGCAGCGGATAGGCTTGACCGCGTGAGCTACCCGAGCCAGCTGGCATCGCTCGACGGGATCATCATGGACGCCGCGGAGGCGACGATTCCGGCGACCGATGAAGGTCTGATCCGTGGCGACGGAGTCTTTGACGTGGTCGCCCTGTACGACGGTGTGCCGTTCGCGCTCGAGGAGCATCTGGCCCGGCTCGAGCGCTCAGCTGCCAATCTGCGGCTGCCGGTCGACATCGAGTCGGTTCGCGCCGATGCGCATCGCCTGCTTGCGCATGCCGCGTCCTCGTCCGAGCACGAGGCACTGCGGATCGTGATCACCCGCGGTGGGCGCCGGCTCCTGCTGACCGATCGCTTCGCGCCGATGCCCGAGCGAGCGAGGTTGGCGTCGATCTCCTACTCGCCGCCGCTGATCCTCGACGGGGTCAAATCGCTTTCATACGCGGCCAACATGCTCGCCTCCAGGATCGCGCGCGAGCGAGGTTTCGACGACGCGCTGCTGGTGGACACCGACGGACGCGTGCTGGAGCTTCCGACCAGCTCGATCTTCTGGGTGAAGGACGGCGAGCTGCTGACGCCACCGCTGAGCGACCACGTCCTCGCATCGATCACGCGCGCCCAGGTGATCGCGCTGACCGGCGCGCAGGAGCGTTCGTGCACGCTCGAGGAGCTGAAGTCGGCGGATGAGGCCTTGATCGCGTCGACAGCCCGGGAGGTGCAGGACGTCGCGGCGATCGACGAGCGCGAATTCCCGGAGACCGGGCCGGTGTTCACAAGGACCGCAGAGGCGCTCAGCGCCTACATAGCCGCGGAGCTTCGGCGAGCTTGAAGATCCTCACGGTGATCGGCAACCGGCCGCAGTTCATCAAAGCGGCCGCCGTCTCACCGGGCCTACGCGCGGTCGCCGAGGAGGTGCTCGTCCACACCGGCCAGCACTTCGACGACTCGCTCTCGGCGGTGTTCTTCAACGAACTCGGCCTGCCCGCGCCCGATCGGCAACTCACGATCTCGGGGGGCTCGAACACGTCGCAGACATCGCGGATGCTCGCGGCGCTCGAGCCGGTGATCGCCGACGTCGCGCCCGACGCGATGCTCGTCTATGGCGACACCAACTCGACCTTGGCGGCCGCTCTGGCCGGCGCCCAGGCTCAGCTGCCGGTCGCGCACGTCGAGGCCGGCATGCGGTCGTTCGATCGCTCGATGCCGGAGGAGCTCAACCGCGTGCTCACCGACCACGCGAGCACGCTGCTGCTGTGCTCATCGCCGGTGGCGGTCGAGAACCTGGAGCGCGAACACGCACATGGAACGGTGGTGCTGGTCGGTGACGTGATGGTGGATGTCGCCGAGCGGATCCAGCCGCGCGCGCGTGCGCGGCTGGACCTCGTCCTCGCCCATCGCGTCGAGCCCGGCGGCTATCTGCTCGTGACCGCGCACCGTGCCGGCAACGTCGACGATCCGGTACGGCTGGCGATGCTGGTCGAGTTGCTGCTCGCGCTTCGGGAGCCGATCGTCCTGCCGCTGCACCCACGCACCCGGCGGCGGCTGACCGAGACGGGGCTGCTGGCCCGGCTGCAGGAAGCGACGCAGGTGCGGTTGACCGAGCCGCTCTCCTACATCGAGCTGACCGCGCTGCTGTGCAACGCCGCCGCCGTCCTGACGGACTCTGGCGGCCTGCAGAAGGAGGCCTACCTGGCCGGCATCCGGTGCGTGACGCTGCGGGCCAACACGGAGTGGGTCGAGACGCTGGAGCACGGCTGGAACGTCCTGGCCGACCTCGACGCGCAGGCGGTGAAGGCGGCGCTGGCGGCGCCGGCGCCGTCGCAGCGGCCGGCGCTCTACGGCGACGGCCACGCAGGCGAGCGCGTGGTCGATGCGCTGATGCGATCGCTGTCGCGCTGAGATCCGGCCGCGCGCTGAGCCGGCCGACCGGACGCTCCGTGTCGATGCATAGACTGAAGCGCTCACGATGACCGAACAACGGATCAGGATCGGCGTTGTCGGGCTCGGTTACTGGGGACCGAACCTGGCGCGCAACTTCGCGTTGCTACCAGGAGCCGAGCTTGCGTGGTTGTGCGACGCCTCGGAACAGTCGCTGGCGCGCATCGCTCCGACCTTCCCGCAGGCGAGATTGGCGACCGACCTGCAGGAACTGCTGGACGATCCCGAGCTCGACGCCGTCGCGCTCGCCACACCCGTGCCGGTCCACGCTGATCAGGCGGTCAGGGTGCTCCAGGCCGGCAAGCACTGCTTCGTCGAGAAGCCGCTCGCCCAGTCCGTCGCCGACGCGCAGCGCGCGGTGAACGCGGGGCTGGCGACAGGGCGGGTGCTGATGGTCGGGCACCTGCTGGAGTACCACCCGGGCGTGCGGAAGCTCAAGGAGCTGGCTGACGGCGGTGAGCTCGGGCAGATCTACTACATCTACGGCAACCGCCTGAACCTCGGCAAGCTGCGGGCCGACGAGAACGCGCTCTGGAGCCTTGGCGCGCACGATGTCTCGGTGCTGCTGCATCTGGCCGGCGAGGAACCGACCGAGGCGATCGCCCGCGGCGAGTCCTATCTGCGCCCCGGCGTCGAGGATGTCGTGTTCTGCTTCCTGCGCTTCCCCTCCGGACTGTCAGCGCACCTGCACCTCAGCTGGCTGGATCCACACAAGGAGCGGAGGTTCACGGTCGTCGGCGCGCGTCGGATGGCGACCTTCGACGACATGGCGCTCGAGGGCAAGGTGACGATCTACGACAAGGGCTTCGACGAGGACACCCACGACTACGGTGAATACATCACCCGCAGTGGCGAGATCTTCTCCCCTTGGATCTCCAACCAGGAGCCGCTGCGAATCGAGTGCGAGCACTTCGTCAACTGCATCGTTGCGGGCACCAGCCCCCGCTCTGACGGGGCGAGCGGGTTGCGTGTCGTGCGCGTGCTCGAACAACTCCAGAACTCGCTGAGGGAATCGGCGCGAGGCGGTCGGGCCGATGGCTGAGGTGGCGCCGGACGCGGACCTTGCACCGCACGCCCACGTCGCAGCCGGCGCGGTCCTGGGCGGGCGCGTCACGGTTGCTCCCGGGGCAGTGATCCATCAGGGTGCCGAGATCGGCGCCGGCACCGTGATCGGTTCGGGCACGGTGATCCATGCCGCGGCGCGGATCGGCGCCGAGTGCGTGATCGAGGACTGTGTCGTCCTCGGCAAACAGCCGCGGCTGCGCGCGGGGTCGAGCGCCGCGGGCGGCGAGCTGGGGCCGCTCGTGATCGGCGACGGCGTCACGGTCTGCTGCGGAGCCGTCGTCTACGCCGGTGCCAGGATCGCGGCGGGGGCGATCATCGGCGACCAGACCCAGGTGCGGGAGCGATCGTCGATCGGTGAGCGCACGGTACTCGGCAGGGCGTCATGCGTCGACTTCAACGCGCGGGTCGGGGCGCGGGTACTGATCCAGACCGCGGTCTACGTCACCGGCGACGCGATCGTCGAGGACGATGTCTTCATCGGTCCTGGCGCGATCATGACCAACGATTCGGCGATGGGCCGCCACCCCCGCGGCGCTCCGCTGGCCGCACCGGTCCTGCGCCGGGCCTGCCGGGTCGGCGGCGGCGTCGTGATCACGCCCGGCGTCGAGATCGGCGAGGAGGCGTTCGTCGCCGCGGGCGCGGTCGTCACGCGAGACGTGGCGCCGCGCGATCGTCGTGATGGGCGTGCCGGCGCGGGCGATACGGGCCGTCGACGACGGCGATCTGATCGAGCACTGGCGTTAGCGCCAAGACGCGGTCAGCGCAAGCCCGCGCTGAGCCGCAACGCGGTGTCAGGCCGAGGCCCGAGCGCCGAAGCCCTGCATCTCGGCGCCTGCACGCGTCCAGATCACCTCGTCGCGCCCTGGGCCGACTCCGATCAGCGCGATCGGAACCTTGACGAAATCAGCGATGAACTGGAGGTAATCGCGTGCTGCCGCCGGCAGCTCGTCCTCGCTGCGGCAACCGCTCAGATCCTCGGTCCAGCCGGCCAGCTCCAGGTACTCGCCGGAAACGTGGTGCAGCACCGTCTGGTGGTAGGGGAAGTGGTGGAACTCGGCCCCATCGGGGCCTCGATAGCTGGTGCACACGCGCAGCACCTTCTGCCCGGAGAGAACGTCGAGCTTGGTGACCGCGAGCGCCGAGAGCGAGTTGATCCGGGACGCGTAGCGGAGCGCGACGAGATCCAACCAGCCGACGCGACGGGCGCGTCCGGTCGTGGTCCCGTACTCGCCGCCGTGCTCCCGAAGCTCGTCTGCGAGCGGACCCTCGAGCTCGGTGGGGAACGGTCCGGCGCCAACGCGGGTGCTGTAGGCCTTGGTCACCCCCCAGACCTCGTCGATGTCCCGGGGCCCGACCCCGGCGCCGATGCAGGCCGCGCCGGCGATCGGATTCGAGGAGGTGACGAACGGGTAGGTGCCGTGGTCGATGTCGAGCAGGGCTCCCTGCGCCCCCTCGAACAACGACCAGGTCGCCCGCATCCAGGCGCTCCAGCACAAGCCGGCTGGTATCGGCGATGTACTCCTCGATGCTGTGGCCGTAGGTGAGGTACTCGTCGGTCATCGCACTGCAGATCGAGCCGAGGGTCCTTCTGGTGCGGTCGCAGCGACAGGCGTTTGGGCTCGAGCGCGGCGACGATCTTCTTCTTCAGGATCTTCTCGTCGAGCAGATCCTGGACGCGAATCCCCAGCCTGGCCGCCTTGTCCGCATAGCAGGGTCCGATCCCGCGTCTGGTCGTGCCGATCTGAAGGCTCCCGAGCTTCACCTCACCGGCGTGGTCCAGCAGCATGTGGTAGGGCATGATCAGGTGCGCGTTGGCCGAGATCCGGACCGAGCTGACGTCGACGCCGCGGCGGCGAAGCTCCTCAAGCTCGTCGGTCAGCACCCTGGGGTCGATCACGACGCCGTTGCCGATCACGCACAGCTTGCCCGGGTGCAGGATCCCCGATGGCATCAGGTGCAGCTTCCAGGTCTGGCCGTCCCGGACGATCGTGTGGCCGGCGTTGTTGCCGCCCTGGAAGCGGACGATCGCGTCGGCCTGCTCGGCGAGCAGGTCGGTGACCTTGCCCTTGCCCTCATCGCCCCACTGGGCGCCGACGATCACTATCCCTGGCATATGCGCTCAGTGTAGGGCGGTGGACCCGTGGATCCGCTGCGATCCGGTGGGCGAGCAGGGCTCGGTTCGTCGCACGCGCTGCCCGCTAGACGGGTCGGAGGTCCATACGACGGTCGTGACCGACCAGCGGCAGCTCATCACACATCTCGGTCAGCCGCGAGACGGTCCGCTCCGTGATCTGCTCACAGAGCGCCTCGCGATCCAGGATGTTGGTCGTGATCACCATCGAGCGCTCGTCCTCGTAGCGCGCGTTGACGATCGAGTAGAGCTCCTCCAGCACCCACTCATTCGTGCGTTCGGCGCCGATGTCGTCGATGTGCAGCAGGTCGACGGCGGTCAGCCGGTCAAGCAGGTCGACGTGCGAGCGATCGGCCCGGTGGCCGTCACGGATCTCGTTGAGCAGGCGGGGGAGCGAGAAGATCGCGACCGAGCGCCCGGCCTTCAGCGCCGCCTTGGAGACGAGCATCGCCAGCGTCGTCTTGCCGGTGCCGACCGGCCCCATGAACCAGAGGCCGCGCCCGGCATCGAGCCGCTCGTCGATCTGGTCGGCGAACCGTCGCGTCGCCGCGACGATCTGGGGATCGATGTCGGTCACCGGAGGCCGATCGAAAGAGGCGTCGCGGTAGCGGCGCGGGATCACCGCGGACAGGCTGCGCGCCTTCGCATACGCGACCAGCTGCGGCCGGCAGCGGCAGTCGTACGCGGTGTTCGTCTCCTCGTCGTAGAGGAAGCCCGATCCGTCGCACAATCTGAAGGCGCACTCGCTCATGCCGCGAACCGCTCTCCGGCATAGTTCATGAACTTCGGGTACTCGTGCTGGAAGGTGAGCGTGACGTCGCCGATCGGACCGTTGCGGTGCTTGGCGATGATGATGTCCGCCTCCCCGGGCCGCTCGGACTCCTCCTTGGTGTAGTACTCGTCGCGGTAGATGAACATCACGAGGTCCGCGTCCTGCTCGATCTGCCCTGACTCACGCAGGTCCGAGAGGATCGGCTTCTTGTCACCGCCGCGCTGCTCAACGGCTCGGCTCAGCTGCGACAGCGCGATCACCGGGACGCTCAGCTCCCGGGCAAGGCTCTTCAGCCCACGGCTGATCTGGCCAACCTGCTCGACCCGGCTCTCGACCTTGCCCTCGTGGCGCATCAGCTGCAGATAGTCGACGATGATCAGCCCCAGGCCTCCCCGTTCCTGAAGCTGGTGGTGGATCCGGCGGGACTTGGCGCGCACCTCGAGCACGCCGGTGTCGCTCGAGTCGTCGACGAACAGCGGCGCCTGTCCGAGCCGCTGGCAGGCCTGCAGGATCTTCGGCCAGCGTGCTTCCGCGACGCGTCCGCGACGCAGCTCCTCGCCCTTGACGCGGGCCTGGGAGGCGACGAACCGCTGGGCGAGTTCGGCCTCGGACATCTCGAGCGAGAACAGCGCGACCGCGTGCTCCGCGAGCGCGGCGTTCTCGGCGATGTTCGCCACCAGCGCGGACTTGCCCATCGACGGCCGCGCCGCGATCACGATCAGGTTGCCGGGCTGGAAGCCGCCGGTCATCTCGTCGAGGTCCTTGAACCCGGAGGGGGTGCCGGTCAGCGGGCTGTGCGCGATCGACCGGGTGTGCAGCCGATCGGTCTCCTCGTGCAGGATGTCGGCGATCGCGCGGATGCCCTTCTGCCGGTCATCCTGCGCGACCTCCAGCATCGCCCGCTCCGCGCGCTCCACCAGGTCACGAGCCGGTGCCTCGCGCCCGAGGACGCCGGCCTGGATCTCATAGGTCGCCTTCAGCAGCGAGCGCATCTGCGCGTGGTCACGGACGATCCGGCCGTACTCACGGGCATTCCCCGTCGCCGGGACCCAGACGGCAAGCTCCTCGATCGCCTCTGGTCCGCCGATCTCATCGAGCTTGCGGTCGCGTTGCAGCGCCTCGGCGACCGTCAGGTGATCGATCTTGTGGTCGGAGTTGTAGAGCTCCAGCATCGCGGCGAAGATCGCTCCGTGCTGCTCCCGATAGAAGTGCTCCGGTCGCAGTTGCTCCTCCACCAGCAGCGAGTGGAGGTGGCGCTCATCGAGCAGCACGGCGCCGAGCACCGACTTCTCCGCGATCAGGTGGTGCGGCGGGACTGTGGTCATCGGGGTGGCGCTCATCTGGAGGTTCGAGTCTAGGTCGCGATCAGGCGGACGTCCGACGCCGTTCCCGCTTACAGCTAAAAGTTCCCGGGTGCGATCTTCGCTGCACTACCGTTCCCGAGCATGGCGGCTGACGATCGTGATCCGTACCGGGCCCTCGGGGTCAAGCCCGATGCAACCGATGCCGAGCTCCGCGCCGCCTACAGGCGGCTGCGTGCAGCTGCATCACCCCGACCACAACGGCGGTTCGGCCGAGTCGGCGCTGGCATTCGAGGCCGTTCAGACCGCCTACGCGGAGGCCCTCGGGCGCCGGGCGGCGCAGACGGCCGATCGGTCGTCGACCGCTGGATCGAGCGGCAGCGCGACGGAGGGGGCGAAGCGGCGGCAGCCCAACCAGGCGAACCAGCCCGCGCCGGACCCGCAGGTCGAGTCGAGGATCGCCGAGCTCGAGCGAGAACTCCGTGCCGCGCAGGCCGCGCGGGAGCGAGCGCGTGCGGCGGCACAGGCGGCGGCGCGAGCCGCAGCCGCTGACGCAACGCCCGCCCGGGCCTCAGACGAGGAGCTCGGCTACGTGAAGACCGACGACAGCTTTACGCAGATCCTCGCCGACGCGCGCAGCGAACTGTCGAAGCTGTACGCAGAGGCGCGTGAGCGAGGCGAGTCGCTCAGGCGGCGACGACCATCGTCTTGACCGCCGCCGTGACCTCGTCGGCGACCTCGACGACGACCATGTAGGTACCGACGTTCCGGATCGGCTCGTCGAGGTGGATCTTGCGCTTGTCGACGCGGAGCCCGCGTGCGTCCCGAATCGCGTCGGCGATGTCCTGCGTCGTGACCGAGCCGAACAGGCGGCCGTCGTCGCCGGCCTGCTGCGGAATCGTCAACACCGTGCGGCCGAGCAGCGCGGCGCTGTCGCGCGCCCGGTCCTCGGCGTCCTGCTGGGCACGCTCGGCCGCCTGTCGCGCCTGCGCCGCGGCCTCGATCGAACCCTTTGTGGCGGTCTCGGCGAGCTTTCGCGGCAGCAGGAAGTTGCGCAGGTACCCAGCCGAGACGTCGACCACGGCACCGCGCTCGCCGAGCGACTCGACGTCCTCGAGCAGGATCGCGCGTGGCATCTGAGTCCGCCTACCGGTCGCGATCGCGGTCGGACCGTCCGCCGCGCTCGCGATGGTCGCTTCCGCCCTCGGTCACGTAGGGCAGCAGCGCGAGCTCCCGCGCACGCTTCACGGCACGCGCGACCTGGCTCTGATGCCGTCGGCAAGCACCGGTGATCCTCCGCGATCGGATCTTGCCCCGATCGGAGACGAACCGCCGAAGCGCGGACACATCCTTGTAGTCGACCTGGTCGACCTTGTCGCGACAGTACGGGCAGGCCTTGCGCCGTCCCGACGCCGGTCCTCCCTTTCTGTCGCGCCGGCGAACCGGCCGTCTACGTTGCTTCGCCACTTGGCATCACCCTGTGTTCGTCTGACTATCGATCCGCTGCCTCAGAACGGAATGTCGTCGTCGGCAGCTCCGTTGCCCGCGGCAGCGCTCACGAAGTCTCCGGTATCGACCGGGACGTCGCTCTCCGCAGCGCGCACGCTGCTCGAGAAGCCATTCCCGTTCGGTGCACCGGCGTCATCGCGGCCGCCGAGGAACTGCACGGATTCAGCGATGATATCGACAGCCTGTCGCTTCTGCCCCTCGGGCGAGGTCCACTCGCGCCAGCGCAGCCTTCCGTCGATCGCAACTCCGCGTCCCTTGGACAGGTAGCGCTTGCAGTTGTCACCCTGCTGACCCCACACGGTGACGTCGAAATAGTTGGGCTGATCCTCCCACTGTCCGGTCTCGTTGTTCTTGCGGCGACCGTTGCATGCGATCCGCAGGCTGCACACGTTCGTGCCCGATCCCGACAGCGTCTGCAGCTCCGGGTCCTTGGTCAGATTGCCGGTGATGATCACGCGGTTGATGTTTCCCGCCATTTTGGGGGCTCCTTTCAGGTGCTTGCTGGCCTTGCGCCGAGTCTAGGCGGGCCTGAGGCGTCAACCGTCCAACTGGGCGGAAAATGGACAGAATCGTTACCGGTGCGCGGCTCTCCTGAAACCCGGCGACGCGGTCTCGTCACAAAGACCGGGCTGCAGTCGCCCGAGCGGTTCGCGCAGAGCCCGGACAGTGGGCTCAGGCCGACTCGCCGTCGCCGCTCGGCACGCCGATCGCGCCGACCAGCACGGGTGGGGCGGTTGCCGGAGCCTCCGGCGTTCCCGGGACGACCTTGATGATCCTGAAGCGCAGCACCTCATCGGCGATCCGCAACGTGTGCGACAGGGAGTCCAGCAGGGCGGTCGGGCCCGTGAACTGAAGCAGGTGATATTCGGCCTCGGACTGGTGACGGATCGGAAACGTGGTCGGACGCCGTCCCCAGGTCTGCTTGCGCGATACCGTCCCACCGGCCTGCGCGATCGCCGCCTCGACGTCGGAGATGATCTTGGCGCGCGCGTCATCCTCGCTCTCGAGCGAGAGCAGCAGGACCAGGTCGTAGAGAGTGGGCTCGTTGGACATCAAAAAAGGCCCTCAGAGGGGCGGCGAGCGACTATAGCAACGGGTGGACAATCAGGTCAGACATGCCACAGGAGCACCATCAGAAACTGCCGATCATCGAGCTCGCCGGCACGGTCGAATGGACCACCTGGCTGGAGGAGCACCATCGCTCCTCGGCGGGGCTGTGGCTCAAGCTCGCGAAACGCGGCGCACCCAGGAGGACGATCTCGTACGCCGAGGCTGTCGAGCTCGCCATCTGCTTCGGCTGGATCGACGGGCAGAAGGCCGCCTACGACGAGCGCTTCTGGCTGCAGCGGTTCACACCCCGGGGTCCGCGCAGCCGGTGGTCGCAGCTCAATCGTGAGAAGGCGACCGAGCTGATCCGGCGCGGTGCGATGCAACCGGCCGGCCTGGCGGAGGTCGAGCGGGCCAAGCGTGACGGCCGCTGGGAGGCGGCGTACGAGCCGCAGAGCAGCGCAACGGTTCCCGAGGACCTCCGCGAGGCGCTCGCGCAAGATCCCCAGGCGCGGGCGTTCTTCGAGACCCTGACCGGAGCCAATCGATACGCGATCCTCTACCGGATCGGCGAGTCCAAACGCCCGAAAACCCGCGCCGACCGGATCGCGAAGTTTGTCGCGATGCTCCATGAAGGACGCACCCTTCATTGAACCCGCGGGCCGACTCTTGTAGCCCAGAGATAAGTTCCGGGCCCGCCGCTCCCCAATAGCGACAAGAACTTAGCTGGCCGATCTGCAACCCTTAGTCGCGATGTCCGCAACTCAATCTGCGCCGGCCAACGTCGCGACCGAGATGTCCAGGGTCGATCGGATCTCCAACCTGATCGCGGTGATCGCCCCGTTCGTCGCCGTCCTGGTGGCGATCGTGCTGCTCTGGAACAAGGCGGTCGATGCGGCCGACCTCGGGATCATGGTCGTGATGTACGTGCTGACCGGGGTCGGGATCACGGTCGGCTTCCATAGGTTGCTGACCCATCGATCGTTCGCGACATACCCGTGGATCGAGCGGACCTTCGCCGTGCTCGGTTCGCTCGCGGTCGAGGGCTCGGTGCTCGATTGGGTCGCCGATCACCGCAAGCATCATGCCTTCAGTGACAAGGACGGCGACCCCCACAGCCCACACGTCGGGCATGGGACCGGCCTGCGCGGCCTCTGGCACGCGCACGCGGGCTGGCTGATGGAGACCCAGGGCCTGTCAGATTGGAAGCGCTACGCGCCCGACCTCTACGAGGACCCGGCGATGCGGAGGATCGGCAAGCGGTTCCCGTTGCTCGTGCTGGTCACGCTGCTGCTGCCGACGGTGGCCGGCTTCGTGCTCAGCGGCTTCACGCTCGTCGGCGCGCTCGAGGGCTACCTGTGGGGCGGACTGGTCCGGATCTTCATGGTCCACCACGTGACCTGGTCGATCAACTCGCTCTGCCACGTCTACGGGCGCAAGCGCTTCGAGGTCGACGACCAGTCCACGAACCTCGCCTGGCTGGCGCTGCCATCGCTCGGGGAGTCCTGGCACCACAACCACCATGCCTTCCCGCGGTCCGCCTACCACGGCCTGAAGCCCTGGGAGATCGACCTTTCCGGCCTGCTGATCTCAACGATGGGAAGGCTCGGTCTTGCCTGGAACATCGTCAGGATCACACCCGAGCGCCAGCGCGAGAAGATGATCGCGCCCGCCGGCACCGCCTGAGCTCTCCAGGCGGTGCGCAGGGATCCCGGGGCGGCGCTGCGCCACCGGGGTCCGAGCCCTCAGCCGGACCCCGGTGAGAGCTATCGCTCGATGTCCCTGACGGCGCTGTGCTTCTCGGTGATGTCGTGGAGCTGTTCGTCGATCCAGTCGCCGGGGTCACGAGCGGTGACGATCGAGCGCAACCCCTGATGGCGACGCTGGCGCTCCTCGGCGGGCATCGTCAGCGCCGCGTGGATCGAGTCGGCCAGCTCCTGGATGTCGAACGGGTTGACCGACAGGGCGTACTCGCCGAGCTCCTCATGGGCGCCGGTGTTCTCGGACAGGATCGACACGCCCGCGCGTTCGTTCACCATCGGACCCTCCTTGGCGACGAGGTTCATCCCGTCGAACATCGCGTTGACGATCAGGACGTCGTAGTGCTTGTAGGCGGCGACCGCCTCCTCGAGGTCGTCCCGGATCTTGAGCTGGATCGGCATCCAATCCGGCGAGCCGTGGCGGTGGTTGACGACGGCGACGACAGCCTCGATCCGCTCGAGGTACTCGGCGTACTCCGGGACGTCGGTCCGTGACGGCATCAGCTGCGCGATGAACGTGACGCGCTCACGGAACTCCGGATGCTGCTCCAGGAACACGTCGAACGCCGTGAACCCGCGCAGCACGTTCTTGCTCAGATCGGCACGGTCGACCCGGAGGATCAGGTACTCACGCCGGCGGCGCAGGAGCTCCTCCTCGAAGCTCAGCGTACGCGGGCGCCGCGCGACCGCCTGGACGGCGCCCGAGTCGATCGGCAGTGGGTAGTTGCGGACCCAGACCTCGCGATCGTCGACGTGGACGATCCCGGCACGATGATCGACATCGAGGTCGAGCAGGTCATCGCAGCACTGCAGGAAGTTGCGCCGGTAGGAGCGCGTGTGGAAGCCGATGATGTCGTTGGACAGGATGCCGCGGTAGATGTCCTCACGAATCATCGACGGGAGCACCCGCCAGGAGTCCGACTGGCTCCAGGGGATGTGGACGAAGTGGTGCAGGAAGGCGTCGGGCCGGGCGCGGCGGATCAGTCCGGGGAGCGTGTAGAGGTGATAGTCGTGGGCCATCACGACCGGATGCTCGACTCCCTCGATCTCCTCGAGGACCGCGCGCGCCAGATCCTCGTTGACGACGTTGTAGCCGAACTCGAACGCCTCGGTCTCGTGGCGGCGGATATCCGGTGCGTTGGATAGATCCCACAGGTAATGCTGGATGAACCACAGCATCGGGTTCGCGGTGATGTTGTAGAAGCGGTCGTAGGCGTCGGGGTCCGACGCGACCAGCTTGACGCTGTAGTCACCGCCTCCGGGGGCCTGAACCACGAATGGCCGGCCACCATGCCGGTCGGCAACGCTGACATCCTCGTCGGTCATCGCCGAGGCGATCCAGGTCACGTCACGGTGAGTCGCGAGTCCGATCAGCGCGGTCACAAGACCACCGGTGCCCCGGCGCACGGCGCCCCCCGGCCCGAACGTAACGGGCCCGCGGTTTGACACGAGCACCAGCGGCCGGCGGCTCATGACGGTGGCCTCGTCAAGACCCGTCACGATACTCCCTGCGCGACCGGCGCCGGAGCCGGGTCTCGTCTGAACCTATGCGCGCTGGAGATGAAGGTCGAACTCCATCGTCGCCTCGTTGGAGACATTGACGAAGCCCGCCACGCTCGGCGCGGTCATGTTGAACGTGCCCCAGGGGAAGGTGAGCGACCCGACTGCCTGGATTTCGGCGCTTGACAGCGCGATCTGGATCGGGACCGTTTCCCTCCTTGAGGTCCCGTGGATATCGAAGACGCCGGTCACCGAGGTGTTGAACGCTCGGCCGTCGAGCGCGCCGGCCGGGAGTCGCAGCGGCGATGAGAGCACGAACGTGGCGGTCGGATACGTGGCGCTCTGCAACCCGATCGTCTGGATGTGCTCGTCGCGCATCGCCTCGTTGCTCCTGAGTGTGTTGACGGCCACCTTGAACGAAGCGGCCGGGATCGTCACCCGGTCCGCTGACTCGGTCACCAGAGCCTGGCCGCTGATCTCGGAGGTGCGGCCGACCGCGTCGCTCTCGGCCGGCAGGAAGCCGAGCTTCTCACGCACTCGGTAACCGGCCTGCGAGCCGGCGGCGATCTTCCAGCGGCCGGCGAGCGAGGTGCCGGTGCTCACCGGTGCCGTGGTCACGACCTTCAGCGCGAACGGCTTCGGCGACGAGGTCGGGAACAGCACGAAATAGATGAACGCCGAGACGCCGATCACGATCACGATCAGGCATGCGATCACCGCGGATACCACCCTTCGGCCACGGCCGCGTCGTTCTGGTCGCTGCATCTCAGGCGAAGCTTCCCAGAGGGACGTAAGACTGGCGTTAGAGGCGCTCAGCCCCGAGTTGTCGTCAGTTGGCTTTTCGTTCGAGGCGTTTGAGTGACGGCCTGCCCGGGCAGGCCGTAAGCGTGCGTCCAATGCTCAGGCTGCTTGTGCGCGTCTTGCAAACAAGCTCTCTTAGATGGTGACCTCGGCTCTCAGGACAACCGCAACCGAGCAGACCGGTTCGGCGTCTGGACGGGCTTACGCGTTCGTCAAGCAGCGGCTGCTCGACGGCAGTTTCGCGAGTGGCACACGGCTCAGCGAGAGCGACCTCGCCCGAACGTTGGGAACGAGTCGCACGCCTGTACGCCAGGCGCTTGTGCAGCTGGAGGCCGAGGAGATGCTCGATCTCCACGCTGGGCGTGGAGCACTCGTCAGACCTGTCTCGCGCTCGGAGGCGCAGGACGTGCTTGAGGCACGGATGCTGATCGAGACTCACTGCGCTCGCCGGGTTGCCGTCGACGGCCGCGCGCTGAGCGGCGCGATGCGCGACTCGTTCGCTGCGCAGAAGCGTTCGCTCGTTTCGGGTGGCGACGGTTTCGTCGTTGCCGATCGTGAGTTTCATCGTCTGATCGTGGCCGCGGACGGCAACGAGATCCTGACTCGCCAGTACGACGCGCTACGTGACCGGGAGCAGCAGATGCTCGCAACGTCGATGACTCGTGACCGGGTGCGGATCGGACAGTTCATCGCGGAGCACCGCCAGATCGCCGACGCGATCGTGCATGGAGATGGCGCCGCGGCCGCCGAGCTGACAGCAGAGCACCTCCGCTCGGCTTACATCGGCGGACGGCGGCCGGGCGTCTGACCGTCTCTGCGGTCCGGCGGGCTTGCGTGCCCGCCGGACCGTAACTCTCTTCTTCGCCGGGGCGTCTGGCGCTCAGCCCTGCTTGACGGCGGAGATGTCGAGCGCCAGCCTGACCTTGTCGGCGACGAGCATGTTGCCGCTGCCGAGGGCCTGGTTGAACTTCATGCCGTAGTCGCCGCGGGAGATCTCTCCGGTGATCTCGAGGCCGACTCGCTGATTGCCCCATGGGTCGACGTCGCTGCCCTGTACGTCGGCGTGCAGAACGATCTCCTTGCTGATGCCGTGCAGCGTCAGCTTGCCGGTGATCCGATATGACTCCGCGTCGAGGGCGGTGATCTCCGTCGCCTCGAAGTTGAGCTCCGGATACGTATCCGCATCGAAGAAGTCCGCCGAACGAAGATGCTCATCGCGCTGGGCCTCATTGGTGTCGACCGATGCGACCTTGACCGACCCGCTGGCGTGGGCGCTCGAAAGGTCTTCGGCGATCTGAAGGGTGCCCTCGAAATCGTTGAACTCGCCACGGACGGTGGCGATACCCATGTGCTTGACGGCAAAGCCGACCTTGGAGTGGGCGGGATCGACAGCCCAGGTTCCGGTCGGTACGAGAGTGGTGGGGGTTTCGGTGGCGCTCATGCTGGCTCCTGGTTCGTTTCGACAGCGACCTCTGGCGCATCGCTGCATTTGGTTGCTAGCGCAAGCGTATCACAAAATTAGTTGCGCTGGCAAGGATCTGCACTTTCCACGGCCCGCGATGCTATGCTTGCGCTGACAAGCAATTCTGAGATCGTGGGTGTAGCGCCGCCTTCAGGTGGCCGTAAGACGGCCTTCAGGTGGCCGTACGAGAGGCGGTCCGATGAGCACCGGCAGTGAGTTCAAAGCGCCGGCCGTATCTGTGGCCGATCGCGTCGGCGCAAGGGCGCTGCAGATGATGGGCCCCGACACGGCGCTGGCCTGGCCGGGGGACGCGGCGATCGCCTGGGAGGGGCTGCTCGAGGTCTCGCGGCGCCTTCGCCGCGGCGCCGAGGAGTTGCTCGTGGAGCGTTTCGACCTCAGTGTCAGCATGCTGGGGATCATCGGCCGCCTCTCACTCGCGCCGAAGCGGACACTGCGCCAGACTGAGCTGGCCAAGGCGATGGGCCTCAGCCTGAGCCGCGTCTCACGCGTGATCGATCTGCTCGAGCAGCGTGAGCTCGTCAGTTGTGCACAGTGCCCGAGCGATGCTCGCGCCACGAACGTCACGCTCACCCGGAAGGGAGCCGCGCTGACCGCACGGGCCCAGCGTGACCTGTTCAGATTCGTTCAAGGGGCCTTCTTCGCCCACCTCGAGCCGGACGAGGTCGAGACATTCGCCTCGGTCTTCAGGCGACTGCTCGAGCTTGATTGACGGGCTGCACGAACAGCCCGAGCCGATCAATCGTGAGGTCCGGCTGGCTGGCCAATGGCAAGCCGGGCGGTCAGGCGGTCCGGCGTCGCGCGCCGGTGTCGGTCAGGGCCGCCTCCCTGAGCGTCAGCGCCCCGGCGTCACAGCCGGACGCGTCACAGACGAACGCTCGGCCTTCGGCATCGATGTGGAAATGGACGGAGTGTGGATTCGGCGTCAAGTAGGCGCGGACTGTTCGCCAGACGCCTGCGTTGTTTGCGGGTGTCATGCATTCGCTCCCTGCGTTGGGGGTTCGCGCCGCCCGAGGTCATTCAGGGCGATCGCTGCCTGCGCGCATCGTGCATACAAGCTGTCTCCAATATAGCTACGGCGATCGTCCGCGACTGTTCGCGCCACCCCGCTACGCTTCAGAGATGGACCCTGAACGCGCGCGCGAGCTACTGAAACGGGAGCGGACTCGAATCGAGCAGGCGTTGGCCGTGCTCCAGAGGGAGGGACCGCTCGAGGCATCTGACCGGGTAGAGCCGGGCGACAAGGACTCCGAGGATCTGTATCAGGACGAGTTCAACGCCGGCCGCGCCGAGGACCTCCAGGCGGAGCTTGCGGAGGTGGAACGTGCCGAGGCGCGCCTTGCGGCCGGCACCTACGGGTTCTCCGTCGAAAGCGGTGAGCCGATCCCCGATGGTCGGCTGGAAGCCGTGCCGACCGCGGAGCGGACGATCGAGGAGCAGCGCCGGCACGGGCAGGGGTAGCTCAGGAGAAGCTCTTCACGAAGTTGAGCTGCGCACGGCTGCCGATCGTCAGGGCCCTATCACCAATCCCGATCTCCTCGATCAGGCCGTCGCGGACCTTGAGCACGGCGGTGCTGGTGCTCCCTGGTGCCAGGTACCAGTCGTTGAGGCCCACCTTGATCGGTCCGGTGAGCTTCAGAACCTTGCTCGCGGCGGCTGTGGTGGCACCGACCCGGATCCCGTGGACGGTGTAGAAGGCGCTTGAGGTCGAGGCCCAGATCACGCGGCCCGCAACCGACTTGCGCTCCCCCTTGTCGAGCGTCGCAAGCAGCTTCGGCGATGCGTAGCCGACGCGGATGCCGGTCGGCGTGAGGCAGAAGAAGTCCTGGTAGCGCTTCCCGCGATTGGAGCTCTTCGAATAGGCGTGCCGCGCCTGGGCGCGGGTCATACCGAGCCGCACGAGACCGAGCGTCACACCTGAGAGCCTGCCGGTGGCGGCCGGGCATTTCGCGACGTGGGGAACAGGAACGCTCGCGGTCTTCGCGCTGGCTGCGGACGCACCGGCGAGGTTCCCGTTGTAGGCGGTCACCGAGCACGTCAGCGTCAGCTGTTCATCGGCAGGCTGGACGGTGTACGTGTCGGCGGTCGCGCCCTGAATCGGAGTGCCGTCGGCGTACCACTGGTAGGTGAACCTGGTGGGGTCGTTGGTCCAGGCGCCGCTCGAGCACGTCAGCGTCGAGCCGGCGGTTGCGGTCCCGGTGATCCTCGGGGCGGAGGTCTCAACCGGCGCGCCGCCGCCGCCCGAGCCCCCTGAACCGCCCGCCCCGCCCGAGGTCGCGCTGGTGCAGCCAGGCAGGAGCGTGGCGGACGAATTCCCGCTGATCGTGAACATCGAGATCGCGTCGAGCTGCTGGTCCGCGGTCGAGAGGAGCCCACCACACGGGCTGAACGCGACTCCAGACGGCTCGCTGTCGGCGCCGGTGCTCGGGTTCGCGACCGGGGTCAGCGCTCCGGTGGTCGCGTTGACAGTGAACAGCGACACCGACCCGGCGCCGTTCGAAGTCCCGAGCAGTGCGCCGTCAGCCGCGAACGCCACCCCGGTCGACCCGCCGGTGTCCGCGTTGGATGCGGGTGTCTGGGTGACCGGGGTCAGCACCCCGGTCGCCTCGTTGACCTTGAAGATCGACACGGCGCTCGATGAGCGGTTGGCGACCGCCAGCAGTCCACCGTTCGGGCTGAACGCCACCGACACGGGGCCGCTGCCCGTGTCGGCATTTGAGGCGGGAGTCTGGGTGACCGGGGTCAGCGCGCCCGTCATGTCGTTGACCAGGAACATCGACAGGGTGTTCGCGCCCTCGTTTGGGACCGCGAGCAATGCTCCACTTGGGCTGAACGTCGCCGAGTACGGATACATCCCGGTGTCGGCGTTCGACGCAGGGATCTGCGTGACCGGCGTCAGCGCGCCCGACGCGTCGTCGACTCCGAACACCGATACGGTGCTGGAGTAGACGTTCGCGGTCGCGAGGAACAGGCCATTCGGGGTGAACGTGACCGACTGCGGCTGCACCGCGGCGTCCACGGTGAAGGCGGGGGTCAGCGCGCCCGTCGCGGCGACGCGGTACGTCGAGATCGAGCCGTTGACGCAAGTGGGAGCGCAGGTGTATGCCGAATTCGCCGTCGCAAGCAGTCCCCCATCAGGGCTGAAGGCGATGCCGTACGGGAACGCGCCGGTATCCGCATTTGACGCGGGGTTCTGCGTTACCGGGGTCAGCGCACCGGTCACGTCGTCGACGCTGAACACCGAGATGGTGTCGGCCTGGACGTTGGACGTCGCGAGCAGCCCGCCACTCGGGCTGAATGCCACCGCGACCGGGGTGGCGCCCGTGTCGGCGTTCGAGGCTGGGGTCTGGGTGACCGGCGTGAGGATCACCGGATCGATCCGCAGCGGGTAGAAGGCGTGCGCGTCGCTGATCGTGATCGTCAGGCGATCCGCGGCGACCGTGAGCCGCGCCGGGACCGGATTGCCGCGGGCGTCCATCACAGCCAGATCGTCGTAGCCCAACAGCCCGGTCCGGGAGCGGAACGTCACACTCCGCCCGTCCGCAGCCGTCCGGCCGGTGGCGTTACCTGAGACGATCTGAGAGATCACAAGCGCGCCTCGCCCGGCGGGGCGGCGAGCGATCGTGAAACCCTGCTCGATCCCCGACGGGCGGTTCGCGAACCACTCTCTGACCACCGTCGACGAGTAGCTGACGACGTTTCGGTTCAGGGAAGCGGCGGTGAGCCCCTCCATCGGATTGAGCTGACGGGCACGTCCCAGTCGAGGCGATGACAGACCGAACCGCAGCCCGCCAGGACCCGACAGCGCGACCCGCCCGTCGCTCAAACTCGCGCGCAGCCCCTGGACCGTGTTGCGGAGCACAACCGCACCCGTCGCCGTGCGGATCGCCAGAAGCTCAGAACGATCACCAGCACCGCCGGTCGATCCCGCCGTCGTCAAGCGGATCCCATCGAATGCCAGCGCCGCGGCGAACGTGATCGCCACGCTCAACACAACCGCCGATACCGCGGCGCCGCGTGAGAACCGCGGTGCCTGCCGCACACGGATGCCACCGATGGCGCTCATCGCAGTCCCCTGGCGTTGCACATGCCCGGCCCCCTCTGCCTTGGTCTCGATCACTCGGCGCAAGCCGCACTCGGCGTTGGCGACGTTTCTTACCAGACGCCGCTCGCTTGCGCAAATCGCTGCCGCAAAGGGGCGAGCCGGGAGACCCGCAACAGGGTGATCGGTAAACCGGACGGGATCGGTGTACATTTCTGCGCTTGCACCGGACCTTCTCAATCAGTTCCGTGATCGGTGGCGTCCTCGCCGCCCTGGCGCTCGCCGCCTGCGGTACGCCGCAGTCGACGAGCTCGTCGACGTCCTCGACGACGGCGGCGTCCGCATCCACGTGCGTTCCGTCGCAGCTGACGCTGTTCCACAAGGGTGTGCTGACGGTCGCGACCGACTCGCCCGCATACCCGCCGTACTTCGAGAACAACGACCCGAGCAACGGCAAGGGCTTCGAGAGCGCCGTCGCCTATGCGGTCGCCGCCAAGCTCGGGTTCACGCGCTCGCAGGTCAAGTGGGTGGTCGAGCATTTCGACGAGTCCTATGCTCCTGGACCGAAGAACTTCGATTTCGACATCAACGAGATCTCGATCACCCCCCAGCGGGCGCAGGAGGTCGACTTCTCGACGCCCTACTACACGAATCCCCAGGGGATCATCGTCGACAACAACTCCCCGTATGCGCACGCGACGAGCCTGTCGGATCTGAAGAGCGCAAAGTTCGGAGTTCAGATCGGGACGACGAGTCTGCAGGCCGTCACCAGCGAGATCAAACCGACTCAACAACCGGATGTCTTCAACAACTCCAATGACGTCGTCAGCGCGCTCAAGATCGGTCGTGTCCAGGCGATCGTCACCGATCTGGCAACCGCGTTCGACCTCACCTCCACCGAGCTGCCCCACACGACGATCGCCGGGCAGTTCAACGCGTCCGGCGGGGACAATTGGGGCCTGCTCCTCAGCCTCCACTCGCGCCTGACGCCATGTGTGGACTGGGCGGTATCAGCGCTACGCGCCAACGGCACGCTCGCGCAGCTCAGCAGCCGCTGGATTGCGTCCGCGGCGAGCGTGCCGGTCCTGCGCTGATCGCTACGGCCACAGGTTCGGCGGCGATACGGTGAGCACCGGACCTACGACGCTGACGACGCGGCTCGACCGCGACCGTGAGCGCAGGCGACGCCACCGGCGCGCGGTCACGATCTCGACGGTCTCCAGCGTGATCCTGCTCGGTGGGGTAGCCACGCTCGTGCTCACGAGCCCGGGCTGGCCGGCCGTCCGCGACACGTTCTTCTCCTGGCACTACTTCAAGCTCAGCTTCCCGAGCGTGCTGCGCGGCTTCTGGCTTGATGTGCGGATGTTCATGGTCGTCGAGGCCGCGGTGCTGATTCTCGGTCTGTTGATCGCGCTGATCCGCACGGTCGACATCCCGGTTCTGTTTCCGGTGCGGATGATCCTCGTCGTCTACGTCGATGTCATGCGGGGGATTCCGACGATCATCCTGATCTACCTGATCGGGTTCGGCGTGCCTGCGCTGCGGCTCAGCGGCTTCCCGTCGGACGCAACGGTCCTCGCCGAGATCGCGCTGACGATGTCCTACTCCGCGTACGTGTCGGAGGTCTACCGGGCAGGGATCCTCTCGGTGCATCCGAGCCAGGGGGCCGCTGGGCTCGCGCTCGGTCTCACCCGCCGGCAGACGCTGCAGCACATCATCGTCCCGCAGGCGATCCGGCGCGTGATCCCGCCGCTGCTGAACGACTTCATCGCGCTGCAGAAGGACGTCGCACTGGTCGCGTTCATCGGGCCGCAGGAGGCGTTCCAGGTCGCGAACGTGTTCGCCGACCAGTACTTCAACTACACGCCGCTGATGTCCGCAGCGCTGCTCTACCTGTGCGTGACGATCCCGCTCGGTGACGATCTTCGACCGGATGCAGATGCGAACGATCCGGGAGCGCGGCAGCGCGCTTGCGTTCGGGCCGCGATGACGGCCGTCCTCGAGCTCCGCGGCGTGACGAAGTGCTATGGGGCGCTCGAAGTGCTCGGCGGGATCGACCTCGAGGTCGGCGAGCACGAGGCGGTCGCGTTGATCGGAGCGTCGGGTTCCGGCAAGTCGACGATGCTCCGCTGCATCGACCTGCTGGAGGAGATCGACGATGGCGACATCTTCCTCGACGGACAGCCGATCACGGTTCCCGGCATGGACCCGGTGCCGATCCGTCGCCGGCTGGGCCTCGTCTTTCAGGCCTTCAACCTGTTCCCGAACATGAACGTGATCGAGAACGTCACGATCGGCGCCGTCAAGGCGCAGGGGGTGTCGAAGCAGCAGGCTCGGGAGTCGGGGATGACGATGCTCGAGCGCTTCGGTCTCGCGCACCGCTGCGACGACTACCCCGACAAGCTCTCCGGAGGTCAGCAGCAGCGCGTCGCGATCGCCCGGGCGCTGGTCACGCGGCCCCGTGCGCTGCTGCTCGACGAGGTCACGAGCGCGCTCGACCCCGAACTCGTCGGCGAGGTCCTCGAGGTCATCCGAGGCCTCAAGAACGAGGGCATGACGATGGTGATCGCGACCCACGAGATGAGCTTTGCGCACGAGGTCGCCGATCAGGTCTGCTTCCTGGAGGGGGGCAGGATCCTCGAGCAGGGCCCACCGGAGCGGATCTTCACGTCGCCTGAACGCGAGGAGACGAAACGGTTCCTCGCGCGAGTCCTGCGTGAGGACCCGGCCGCGAGCGGCGGAGCCTGACGAGCCCGAGTGCTTGCGCTATGTCGGCGTGGACGCTCCGGCCGGCGAGCGACTCTTCGTCCTCATCGAAATCGGCAGCGCCGTTGACTTCAATCACGGCGTATCCCGATCCGGGGCATGGCAGAAGGTCGACTCCAACGAGATCCGCACCGATCACGCGAGCGGCATCGATCGCGAGCGCTGCGGCGTCCCGTGGTGGGGCCGCCGAGATGAAGCGTCCGCCCAGCGACACGTTGGTGCGCCACTCGCCGGCCGCGGCCTCTCGCCGCCCGGCGCCGACAACGCGGCCGCCTGCGATGACGACGCGCAGGTCGTATCCGAGCGGGGGAACGAGATCCTGAATGAGCACGCCGTGACGGCGAAACCAACCACGCTCCCGAATTGTCGCCAAGCACCGCCTGACCTCACCGGGGTCACGACACAGCATCACGTCCTGTCCCCAGCTGCCGAACTGCGGCTTCAGCACGAACGGCGGCTCGAGCGACAGCACCTCGTCGATGCTGGTCGTGTGCTGCGTGCGAGGATGCGGGATTCCGGCATCCGCGAGCCGCAGCGCCGTCTGCCACTTGTCGTGGGCAATCAGCAGCGCCGCGGGTCGATTCAGCACTCGCACACCGCGCGCCTCCAGCGTGGCGAGCTGGTCGAGGCCGGCCTCCACCCCGTCAAGCGACCCCGTCACGTCCAATCGCACGATCGCGACGTCGCCGCGTTTCAGCCGCCGGCAGGCTTCAGGCGGGCTCAGCAGCTCAGACCGGATCCCCAGGCGCCTCCAGCCTTCGACCAGCGGTGCGTTGGACGGCAACGACCGCCAGGCGACCACGGCAACGAGGTTCTGAGCAGATGTCACATCTCCACTCTGATCGCTCGCCGGCCACCGGGCATCCGTGCGGGGCGGCGATCCTCACGCGGAATAACCACAGCCCGCGGTGCCGGCACTCAGGTCGGTGCCGGGCTGATGGCGACGGGACCGTAGAGCTCAGGCCGCCGGTCTGCAAACACGTCGTTGTTATCGCTGAGCCGCTTCACGCGCGCCTGCAGAAGATCGCAACGCGCGAGCAGAATCGAACTCTCCCCCTGTCTCGCCGGTCCGGCGAGCGGGAATCCGTCCGGGTCAACGATCACGGAACTGCCCACCCAATCGACGCCGCGTTCGACACCGGCCCGGTCGCACGCGGCTATGAACAGCCGGTTCGTCGACGCAGCCGCCTGGACGCACACGACCTCGGTGGCCCGCTCACCCTCCGGATAGGGATACAACGGCCAGTTGACAGGCGCACACAACAGCTCGGCGCCGGCAAATGCGGCAAGCCGCACCCACTCCGGGAACTGGAGGTCGTAGCAGACCATCACGCCGAGCTTCCCAAACTCGGTGTCCACCACGGGTGGCGGCTCGGCGCCGGGGACGAAGCAGACCGGCTCACGATCCCACAGGTGGGCCTTGCGGTAGACGGTGCGCAGCCCGCTACGGTCGACGAGCACGGCGGAGTTGCGTAGAACGCCGTCCGGACCGAGCTCGCAGAGGCCGCCGACGATCACCACCCCGAGCTCACGCGCGAGGTCCAGCCAGCCCCTGACAGTCGGTCCGTCGGCCGGCTCGGCAAGCGCCCGCGCCTCCGTTTCGCCCTCGAAGACGTAGCCGCTGACAGCGAGTTCGGGGACGACGATGATCTCCGCACCGTGACGAGCAGCCTCACGGATCGCATCGCTCACGAGCGTCCGGTTGGCATCGATCTCGCCGATCTGCAGGGACAGCTGGCAACAGGCAACGGTCACCGCTGCGCCGTCTCGGGTCGCAGATCTCTCCACCACGATCTCACGATACCGCTGTCGGCTCTCAGTCAGCCGGCTGACCGGCGCCGGCTGATCGCCCACCTCGGCAGCTGAGAGAGAGGCAACGACGCTGGTACGATCGTGCCATGGGGTCTGTGCGCGGCTTCTGCCCGCTTGACTGCCCGGATACGTGTGCGTGGCACGTCGAGGTCGATGAGGCGGGCCAGATGGCAGGCCTGCGGCCGGACATGCAGCACCCGATCACGGCGGGCGCGCTGTGCGGCAAGGTCAGCCGCTACCTCGACGCCGTGAATGGACCGGACCGGCTGCTGCACCCGCTTCGCCGCGTTGGACCGAAGGGCTCTGGTGAGTTTGTCCGGATCGGCTGGGAGGAAGCAATCGCACGGGTCGCCACTGGTCTGGAACGGTCGCTGGCGCAAGCGGGGCCCGAATCGATCCTCCCGTACTACTTCGCGGGAACGATGGGACTCGTCCAGGGCTGGACCCTCGGCCCGCGGTTGTTCCGTCACCTCGGAGCCTCGCGACTGCTGACGACGATCTGCTCGGCGGCATACACCTCCGCCGCGCAACACACCCTCGGAGCATCGGTCGGCTATGACCCCGAGGACCTTGAACACGCCCGGCTGATCCTGCTCTGGGGGATGAACCCCCTGAACTCAGCGGTGCACCAGTGGAAGTTCATCTCCCGAGCCCGCGCGCAGGGCGCCCACGTCGTCGCGATCGACCCGATCCGCACCGATTCCGCGGCGCGGTGCGATCAACACATTGCGCCGTTGCCCGGGACTGACGGCGCGCTCGCGCTCGGACTGATGCGTGCCGTGGTCGACGCGGGTGCCGAGGATCGCCCGTGGCTCGAGGCCCACACGGTCGGCTGGCCGAGCCTCGAGGCGCGCCTCACCGACTGGCCGGTCGAGCGCGCAGCGGAGATCTGCGGCCTCGACGTCGCCGTCGTCCGCTCGCTCGGCTCGCGCCTGGCGGAAACGCGGCCGACGGCCATCCGGGTCGGACTCGGGTTGCAGCGCCATGGCGGGGCCGGCGCTGCCTGTCGAGCGATCCTTGCGATCCCCGCGCTGACCGGTGACTGGCGACACGTCGGCGGCGGTGTGGTCGGGTCCACGGGAGGTCTCCAGCCGTTCGCGGTCGACGAGACGGTGGAGCCGGCGGACATGCCTGCACCACCGGCGCGCTCGGTCAACATGTCCCGGGTCGGTGAGGCATTGACGACTCTCGATGACCCGCCGATCCTGGCGATGGTGGTATTCAACGCCAACCCGGCCGCGTCGAACCCGAACCAGCGACTGCTGCGCGAGGGACTCGAGCGTGAGGATCTGTTCACCGTGGTGCTTGAGCAGAGACTCACTGACACGAGTGACTACGCGGACGTCGTCCTGCCAGTCACGATGCAGCCGGAGCACCTCGATCTGAGCGGGGCCTACGGGCACCTCTATGTTCAGTGGAACGAGCCGGCCGTCGCGCCGCCGGGCGAGTGTCTCCCGAACACCGAGGTATTCAGGCGCATTGCGCGGGCGCTGGGACTCACCCACCCGCGGCTCTACGACAGTGACGAGGAGATCGCACGTCAGTTGCTCGACACCCCGCACGCTCGCCGGCGCGGGCTGAGCGTTGAGTCACTCCGTCAGCATGGCTGGCAGCGCGGCGGACCGTTTGACCGCGGCGGGGCGCCATACGCGAACGGTGGCTTCCCGACGCCCTCGGGCAAGGTCGAGCTGTGGTCCGAGCGACTCGAGACCACAGAGCTCGATCCTCTGATCGGCTACACACCACCGCACGAGATCGGAGACCCCGATCTCGCCCGCCGCTATCCGCTCGTGCTGATGGCGCCGGCCGGCCGGTTTTTTCTGAACTCGACGTTCGGCTCGATCAAGTTCCACCAGGACCGCATGGGACCGCCGGTGGTTCATCTGAATCCTGATGACGCCCGCGTCCGCAGGCTGGCCGACGGTGATCAGATCCGCGTCTTCAATAGCCGCGGTTCGTTCATGGCGGAGGTACTGATCGACGATGCGCCGCGCCCCGGCGTCGCCTTCCTCTACAAGAACCACTGGCCGAAGCTCCTCGGCGGTCGGGTCAACTCCAACCAGACCACGCCGGAGCGCGACGCCGACATGGGTGGCTCACCCACCTTCCACGACAATCGGGTCGAAGTCGAGGCCGTGCGCGTCGGCGGACCCGCCGCGCAAGAGCTCGCGCTACCCGGTTCGCTGCGCGGAATCTGAATGGTCCGCCTCGCCTAGCTCGCTCGGCGTCGGAACAGGACCCCGGCCACTGCCACTCGAGGGTCAGCCCGGGGCCTCGGGCAGGCCCGCGGCGAGCGTTCGCCCCAGCTCGTCACGGGAGTGGATGGCCAACTTCTGGTAGACGTGGCGTAGGTGGTACTCGATCGTCTTGGGGCTGAGGAATAGGGCGGCCGCGGTTTCGCGCGTCGTCTTGCCGCCCGCGAGCAGTACGGCGATCTGAAGCTCCTGGGGCGTCAGGTCATCGATCGTGCTCGGGTCCCGGCGCCGGACCGTCACGCCGGTGGCCGCCAGCTCGGCACGGGCGCGGTCAGTCCATGGGCGAGCGTCGAGACGCTCGAAGATGTCAATCGCGGCCTGGAGTTGCTCGCGGGCCAGCACGCGGTTGCGCGCTCTGCGTAGGCGCTCCCCGTAGGCCAGGCGGGTGCGCGCGGTCTCGTACGCGTCCGGCGTCCGTTCGTGATAGCTCAACGCCTGTTCGAACAGGTCCGCTGAGTCCGCGTCGGGCGCGACCAGCGCCCGGCAGCGGAGCGCGCGGGCAAGCGACCACGGCTGTCCCTTTGCTTGCGCAACGGCCCCGAATTCGGCCGTTAGCAACTCTGCGTCAGCGCCGCGTCCCAGCCGCATGTAGGCGTCAACGAGGTCCGGTGCGGGCGACAGATCGGCATCGGTGATCTCGAGGTTCCTCAACAGCCGCTGCTGGTCCTCGAATCGATCCGCGGCGCGCGTTGCGTCTCCGAGCCCGAGTTCGAGCTCACCAAGAGCCGCCGTGGCCCAGACCTCGAGCAGCTTGGTGCCGAGGCGCGGGCTGAGCTCGAGCGCCTCGGCAATGCACGCGCGGCACTCCGGTTCCCGGCCACGCCGCGCCTGCAGCCAGGCAAGTCCGCTGAGCCCGAACACCAATGCGGTCTGCTGATCGCTCTCGCGGGCGAGCTCGATCGCCTCGCGGTAAGTGGCCTCGGCCACGGCCCAGCGATCCGTCGTGGCCTCGTCCCTCGCGATCAGGTTCAGGATGAAGGGAAGCGCTCCGACCGCGGCACAATCGCGCGCCCTTCTGAGCGCGTGGTCGAGCAGCGAGCGCCCGGTACCCGCCTCTCTGAGGAACACCGGCCCGATCGCCAGCCACGGCAGTAGCCGAAGGTCGTCGCGCAGCTCAGCCGAGCACTCGGCCAACGAGATCGCCTCGTGGATCGCTGCCGCTCCGGCGGCGGCATCTCCCCCGACGATCCGCGCTGTCCCGATCGCGCTGGCTGCCAGAAAGCGGGCGCGGACCGAAGCGTCAGCGGGAAGTTGCGCTTGCGCTCGTTCGGCGACGGCCAGCATCTCGGCCGCGTCCCCTGCGTAGAAGCAGGCAACAGCGGCCTCGGTGAGCATCGCCACCGCCTGCTCCGGCGAAGCGCGCGCCGCGGCGGCGGTCAGGATCTCGTGAGCGCGCATCACCGGCCCGCGCCGCAGCGCGATCTCGCCGTAGAGCTGATCGATCTCGATCAGGACGCCCGGGTCGTCGATCGATGCGCGACTCTCGCCGAGCAGTGACACGGCACGGTCGGCCAGGCCGCCCAGCCACCCTGCCTCGGCCGCCTCCCAGAGCATACGTGCCCGACGTTCGCCGTTGGCCGTCAGCCGTCCTGCCCGCTCGAATGCGGCCGATGCTGTGGCGTAGGCGCTGCGATCGCGGGCGCGGGCGCCGGCTTGCTCGAGCGCCGCCGAGGCCGAATCGTCGACACCGACGGCCGCGGCCGCGAGATGCCAGGCGCGTCGATCGATGTCCCGATCGGGGAGAGACGCCGCCAGCGCGCGGTGCATCTCGCGACGCTGCGAAGCGGGTGCATCGGCGTAGACCGCTGAACGGACGAGCGGATGGCGGAACTCGACCGACCCTGCACCCAACGTCACCAGGCCGGCGCTCTCGACGCCGCTCAGCGCCGCGATGTCGATCGCAAGGGTCGATGCTGCTCGCTCGAGCATCGCCAGATCGCCGCTGTCGCTGGTCGCGGCAAGTACCAGCGCGCGCCTGGCAGCGTCGTCAAGTCCGTGGACACGCCGCAGGAACGCTCTCGAGATCCGCGCGGAAACCAGCAGCGGCGCTCCGTCGGGAGCAAGCACGAGATCACCCATGTCAGCCGCGAGCTCGAGCATCCCCAGCGGGTTGCCCGCCGTCGCGTCGTGTAGTCGCCGGACTGTCTCGGGTGCCATCCCGTCCAGGAGCGCCGCGCACTCATCTCTGCTCAGGCCGTCGATCCGCAGCGTCGGGAGATCGGCGCCGTCAAGCAGCGATGGCTCCCCCTCACGGACTGCGATCAGCACCGCGATCGGGTCGGCCACCAACCGGCGGAAGGCGAACAGCAGCGCCTGGGCGCTTGAGGCGTCGAGCCAGTGCGCATCGTCGATCAAGACCGCCACCGGTGACTGTTCGGCATACGCGGCGAGCAGGCTGAGGGTCGCCGCGCCGACCGCGAAGCGCTCCTGCGCCGTCCCCGGTCGCACCGCCAGCGCACCTTCGAGCGCGACGGCCTGTGGCGGCGGGACCCTATCGATCATCACCAGTGCCGGGCGGAGGAGCTCCAGGAGCGATGCGAACGGAATCTGCGCCTCGGACTCGATCCCGCGGGCGCGCAGGACCTGCATCCCCGTGGCATGCTCGGCGGCGTGATCGAGCAGCGCCGTCTTGCCGATCCCCGGCTCGCCGGTCAACACGAGGCACGCGCTCGCGCCTGACGAGGCCACGTCCAGCGCGTGCTCGATCTCCCAGCGTTCTTGCACGCGGCCGAGCAACACCGAGTCGAAGTCTAAGGATCCGCTAAAAAGGCTGGGAAACCGACGGCAAAGACTAGGTGCCCCCCCGGAAGCGAGCCAGGCCACCGCCAACGTAGGGTCGATCACCAAACGACCCTGAGGAGGGTGCAGTGAGCACAATCGAGCAGCCGCCGACCGAGGTCGACGGCGACAAGCTGATGCAGTTCGTCTTCCGCGCCGTTGACGAGGTCGGCGCCACGCTGAACTCCGCGCTCGTCGTGATGGGCGACCGGCTCGGGCTCTACCGCGCGCTTGCCGGAACTGGTGGGCTCTCGCCCACCGAACTGGCGGCACGCACGGGGACCGCCGAGCGCTATGTGCGAGAGTGGTTGGGCGCCCAGGCGGCCGGCGGCTATGTCACCTACGACCCTGACAGCGGTCGCTACACGCTGCCGCCCGAGCAGACCGTTGCACTCACCGACTCGACCAGTCCAGCCTACCTTCCGGGCTTCTTCCAGATCGCCCTGGGCTCGGTGATCGATTCTCCGAGGATCGTCGACGCGGCCCGCACGGGTGACGGCTTCGGCTGGCACGAGCACGTCCATGATGTCCACGAGGGGTGCGAGCGGTTCTTCAGGCCTGGTTACAACGCCCACCTGATCGCCGATTGGCTACCAGCGCTCGACGGGGTCGTCGACAAGCTCGAGCGGGGCGGGCTCGTAGCGGATGTCGGCTGCGGCCATGGCGCCTCGACGATCCTGATGGCGCAGGCGTTCCCCAAGTCGAGGTTCGTCGGCTCCGACTACCACGAGGGCTCGATCGAGACCGCGCGGACACGAGCGCAGGAGGCGGGGGTCGCGGACCGGACTGAGTTCCACACCGCGCCTGCGGCGGCATACAGTGGTACTGGCTACGACCTCGTGACGATGTTCGACTGCCTGCATGACATGGGAGACCCGGTGGGCGCCGCGCGCCACGTCCGCGAGACGCTCGCGCCCGACGGGACCTGGATGATTGTGGAGCCCAATGCCGGCGACCGGATCGAGGACAACCTCAACCCGGTCGGTCGCGCGTTCTACGCCTTCTCGACTCTGCTGTGCACGCCTGCCTCGCTCTCGCAGGAGGTAGGACTGGCGCTCGGTGCGCAGGCCGGCGAGGCGCGGATCCGCGACGTTGTGCAGGCCGGCGGTCTCACACGTTTCCGACGGGCGGCGGAGACCCCGTTCAACCTCGTTTTCGAGGCGCGTGCGTGACCGCAGCTCGGGAACCGATGGCGGCGTCCGTGAGCCCGGCCGGGCTCGCGGACGCCGGCCCGCGGGAGCAACTGCGTGCGCGCCAACCCGACGAGGAGGGCTATGTCGACCGAGCCGGTGTACGGATTTTCTGGGAGCGCTTCGGAGATGGCGATGCGACCGTGCTGCTGCTTCCGACCTGGTCGATCGTGCACTCGCGTTGCTGGAAGCTGCAGATCCCGTACCTTGCGCGACACTGCCGGGTGATCACCTTTGACGGGCGCGGGAACGGCCGCTCCGATCGGCCGGCAGGAGCCGCGGCATATACGACCGACGAGTTTGCCCGTGACGCGCTCGCCGTGATGGATGCGACCGGCACACCGACCGCCTCGCTCGCCGCACTCTCCTGCGGAGCATTGTGGTCGACCGTGCTCGCCGCCGAGCATCCCGCACGGGTTGAGCGGATCGTCTACGTCGGCCCGGCGGTATCGCTCGCGCCCCACTTCCCCGAGCGGGAGCGATACGCGTTCGACGCTCCGCTCGACACCACCGAGGGCTGGGCGAAGTACAACAGCTTCTACTGGCAGCAGGACTACAACGACTTCCTGGAGTTCTTCTCCGGAAAGTGTCTGAGCGAGCCGCATTCGACCAAGCCGATCGAGGACTTCATCTCCTGGGCGCAGGACACCACGCCCGACGTCCTGGCCGACACAATTCGAGGGATGATCCTCGGTGGCCGCGAGCAATGGCGAGCTCGCTGCCGCCGCGTCCGCTGTCCGACGCTCGTCATCCACGGCGATCAAGACCTCGTGCGGCCCCACACCCAGGGCGCAGCCCTCGCTCAAGCGACAGGCGGTCAGCTCGTCACCTTCGTCGGCGCGGGTCACCTTCCCAATCTCAGAGACCCGGTCAAGGTGAACCTGCTGCTGCGGGACTTCCTCTGCTCGACCGATATTGCGCGATCAGGTGTGGCCCAGGGGCGGCGACGATGGGTTCGAGCTCCCTCGCGCCGCCGGCGAGCGCTCTACATCTCCTCGCCGATCGGACTCGGCCATGCCCGGCGCGATCTCGCGATCGCCGACGAGCTGCGCAGGCTTCGTCCAGAGCTCGAGATCGACTGGCTGGCCCAGCATCCGGTGACCGCGATGCTCGAGCCGCGCGGTGAGCGGATCCACCGCGCGAGCGCACAACTGGCCAGCGAGTCAGCCCACATGCAGGCCGAGTCTGACGGCCACGACCTGCACTGCTTTCAGGCGTTGCGACGAATGGACGAGATCCTCCTCGCGAACTTCATGGTGTTCCTCGATGTTGTCCAGGCGGAGCAGTACGACGTGTGGATCGGCGACGAGGCATGGGATGTCGACTACTACCTGCACGAGAACCCAGAGCTCAAATCGGCCGCGTACGTGTGGCTGACCGACTTCGTCGGCTACCTCCCGATGCCCGACGGCGGCGAGCGCGAGGCATTCCTGACCACCGATTACAACGCCGAGATGATCGAGCAGATCGACCGCTACCCGCGCGTCCGTGACCGGGCGATTTTCGTCGGCGAGCCCGACGACATCGTGCCCAACAGCTTCGGTGACGGACTACCGTCGATCCGCGAATGGACCGAACAGCACTTTGCCTTCTCCGGCTACATCACCGGCTTTGACGCTGTCCAGCTGTCCGATCGGGCAGCAGTCCGCGCGGAGCTCGGCTATTCGCCCGGGGAGCAGGTATGCATCGTCACCGTCGGCGGCTCAGGCGTTGGCGTCGATCTCCTGCAGCGAGTGATCGCCAGCTTCCCCGAGGCGAAGCGGCTGGTGCCTGGGTTGCGCATGATCGTCGTCGCCGGGCCCCGGATCGCCCCCGCTTCGCTGCCAACCGCCCCCGGACTCGAGGTCCTGTCGTTCGTCCCCGACCTGCACAAGCACCTCGCGGCATGCGACCTCGCGGTCGTACAAGGCGGGCTCACAACCGGCATGGAACTGATCGCCAACCGACGGCCGTTCCTCTTCTTCCCGCTCCAGCGTCACTTCGAGCAGCGTTTCCACGTGGCCCACCGCCTGGAGCGCTACGGCGCCACCGGACGAATGGACTTCGCTGACTCACCGCCGGAGGCGATCGCAGCCGCGATCGCTCGGGAGATCGGTCGACTGCCCGAATACCGTCCGGTCCCCGAAGATGGGGCGAGGCGAGCCGCAGCCCTGATCGACTCGGTGCTCTGACCGGCGCCACGGCGCCGAGGCCTTCAGATCCCGGCGATCTCAGGGTCTGGCCGCGGGTCGCGGCCTCGTGCCTTCAGAGGCACCGGGCCGATGGAGCCGAACGCAGAAAGGGCCGATAATTCTGGTTGTGCACGCGTTGTTCCGCTTTGACACCAACTCGCCCTATGCCTATCTGGCCGCGAGCCGGTTGGAATCGGTCCTCGGGCACGACGTGGAGTGGCGCCCGATCGCATTCGCGTTCCTGTTCCGCGCACAAGACCGTACGCCGTGGTCATTGACGCCGTCAAGCCGAGCGACGGGCATCGCCGAGTGCGAAGCGCGCGCGCGCGCACGCGGGCTGGACCCGCTGCGCTGGCCTCCCGGATGGCCAATTAATTCGTACTCACTGGAGCCATTGCGCGCGATCACCGCGGCGATCGCTCACCAGCGTGAGCGCGAGCTGGCGATGACCCTATTCAGGCGAAACTTCGCCTCGGGCGAAGGGCTGCGTTCGGGCGACACCATCCGCGCGTGCTGGGCCGAGATCGGCCTTGATCCGCAAACCTACGAGGCGGAGATTGAGGCGGCCAAACCGGACTTGACCGAAGCCACCAGTCGCGCTATCGCCGGCGGGGTACCCGGGGTGCCAACGGTAACAATCGCCGACGTGCACTTCTGGGGAGACGACCGCCTAGAGGACGCTGCCCGCTTTGCGCTCGGAGCCTGAGCTGCTTCTCAGGTCGTGATGCGGGGTCTGCGGGTTCCGATCTGCCGGTCGGTCAGGTGAGCGTTGTCGTGCGCCCCGGTAGCAGCGGGAAGGAGCGATCCGCGCGCGACGGAAGGATGTAGTTGGCGCGCTTGAGAACCGAGATGAAGTCGTTGATCCCGTTGTTGACGGTATCGGTGATCGCGCGGTTCTGGAGGTGCGCGCCGGTCGCGTTCATCGCGGTGCGGGTGAGGACGAAATCATTGATCGAGCGCTGCACTGAAACAAAATGCAGGCCGGCATAGCCGCCATCACTGGTGTTGAAATCACGGCGGATGATCAGCGGCTTGCCGTGCCGGCGGGCAAGCGCCGAGGTTTGCGCGTGTCCGATCACGCCGTAGCGTGTGATCGCCTGGCTGATCAGGTTCGGTTCGCTCTCCGCATCGGTCGTGAAGTGCTTGACCTGTTCGGGCGTCGTTTCTGGCGAGTACATCAGCGCTACGCGCCGGCTCTCGTCGAGCTTTCCGTACCAGCCGGCGAGCCGCAGGCGCATGTAACTGACCTGCATCGTCGTACCCTGCGCGAACTGCCCACCCTTGATCGACACGAAGTCCTCAGTGGCTTGGTTCTTGCGCAGACCCGACTTGAAACCCATGAACAGAGGCGACTGATGTGGGACTGGGTCACCGGGCGGGATACCGTGGACATGCTGATGCGAGGCGGGCAGACCGGTGCCGACGAAGCCGGTCCGGGTCTCGCGCCAATCGAGCGCCTGCGATATCTGGAGCGAGCCATCCGCCCCGGGCAATCTGGTCCCCAGGACGAGGGCCTCCTCGACGGCGGCGAGGCGTTCCTCGTTATCGCACGCGAAGTGGAGGCAGAGGTGGTAGTCGTCGATTGTCGGGGATTCGAAGTTGGACAGAGCAGTCGCGACCGGAATCGGCGAACTGACTCCCAACACCCGCTCGAAATACGAAGGCGCCCAACCGGCCGTGAACAGCAGACCGCCGGGGCCCCAGCGGTAGCGGCGCTCAAGCGTTCTCAAGGCTGCCTCGAGCAGCAACACGTACGCCGGCGTCGGTCTGCCCTTCACGTCGAAGAACAACAGCCGGTCGAACCGCGGTGCGATTGGGTCTCCGACGTCGTCAACTGACAACGTCGCGACCCAAGCGTGCTGTCGCGCTGGCAGATCTGCCGGCTGTGTGCCGAGTTCCACCACCGGTACCACTGCACCGCTGGCGGACACCGGCTCGACGTTGAAGCCCGCGGTGACCCCGGTGGCAGCGAGCGCAGAAGCGCCGGCCAAGAAGCTCCGGCGGCTCAGCGACCGTTCTTCGTTGTTACCGTCGAGAAGCGTCATCTCAGGACCGCGGCGCGACGCTATCAGCCAAGCTCCGCGGTATCAACGCATACACGCGTCGTCACCGCCACCCGGCTAAGATTGACGCCGAGAGCCATGCATGCGGTGCGGGCCGCTTTGCAAGCCTCACGCCCCATATGCGTACACGCACAGTTGCTCGCGGGACACGTTCTTGAGACACGTTCGCTCCACGTTCGTCATCGCATTTCTACTCACCGGAGTAGCCGCAGGTGCGGCAGCCAGCACCGGGTCAAGCAACCCCATCATCGCGTCGCCCGCCCGAGTCCCGACGGTGAGGCTCGAACAGACGGGCATCGGCAAAATCCTCGTTGACCGGTCAGGATTCACGCTCTATCTGTTCACCAGGGACAGGCGCGACAGGGACCGCTGCCTGAACGTGTCCGATTGCCTCAACACCTGGCCGGCGTTGACGACCGAACACAGGCCGATCGCAGGCCCGAATGTGAAGCGCTCTCTGCTCGGCACGATCAAGCTGCGTGGTGACACTATGCAGGTCACCTACGCAGGTCATCCGCTTTACACATATGCGGAAGACTTCAGCCCGGGGTCGACGTTGAATGTCGGGACGAAAGAGTACGGGGGCTTGTGGTATGCCGTCAACGCGGCGGGGCGGGCGGTCGGCGGCGGGCCACACTTCTAGCGGCAAGCGAGCCAGCAATGGTGTGTTGAAAACATCGCCCGTATCGGGGTCCCACGCTCGGGTGGGACCGGGAGCAGGAGAGTAAGCCATGGCCACCGTCCTGCTCGGCAACGCACTTATGGGCATAACTGCCTTGGTCCTGATCGTCAGCGTGATCGCCTGGGCGATCAGAACGGCTTATCAGGACCACGCCCCGATGCTGATCCAGAGGTCGGGTAGGGCGCAGAGCTGAGCCCTATCGAAGGTTGAGGCAAGCTAGGGCTGGCCCTCAAGGAGTGCGTGAGCCTGTTCGATCGCGATCCGCGCCTCGGCGCTCCAACGCCGAACCAGGTCGCCAGCCGGACGCTCGACGGTTAGAGAATGCGCTTGTCCCGCCCACAGGTTGATCGCGCTGGCGTCACCGGCGTCGCGAGCCGCGGCTCGCAGCGGCGCCGTGAGGTGATGTACCTGGGGGTAGGCCGAAGGTGCGTGCGAGCCGTGCTCGCGCATGAAGGTATTGACGATGCCACGGGCGCGGCGACCGGTGAACGCGCGCGTCAGCGCCGTCTCACCTGCACCGGCCAGAGCATCGCGATGAAGAACGCTCGTTGCCGCCTCGGGACAGCGCATAAACCCGGTGCCGATCTGAGCCGCGCGAGCCCCGGCGGCAAGGACGGCGGCGACACCTGCCCCATCGACGATGCCGCCTGAGGCGACCAACGGTAGATCGGTCGCCGCTGCCAGCAGCCGCAGCAGGGGAAGCAGCGCGATCTCGCCGACGCCTTCGACGTCCTCGAAGGAGCCCCGGTGACCGCCGGCCTCAATCCCCTGCGCGACAAGTGCGTCACAGCCCACGTGATTCGCGAGAAGCGCCTCATCGACGTCGGTGACGGTGACCCAGACACCGATCCCTTCCTGGTGCAGCCGCTCGACGACTTCGCGTGACGGGCACCCGAACGTAAACGACACAATCGAGGGACGTTCACGACAGAGAACGTCAAGCTTGGCGGCCAGCGCGTCGTCGTCAAAACGCGGGTCGCCCAGCCCAACCTGCCATCGGTCGGCGTCGCGCTCGATTGCCTTCTCGTAGTCAGCCAACGCAGCTTCGTCGACCGGAGTCCTCGTCACCAAGAAGACGTTCACCCCGACGGGAGCTCCGGTGAGCTCCCGGCTTGCCGCGATGTCCGCCTGCAGATCGTCGGCGCTCTTGTAACCCGCGGCCAGGAACCCCAGCCCACCTGCCGCTGACACCGCGGCCGCTAACGCGGGCGTGGACGGACCGCCGGCCATCGGAGCCTGAATGATCGGATGATCCAGTCGAGGAAACCCGCGCGGCACACATCCAGACTAAGCGATCCGGCGAACACCCGCGGCCGCTGACGCTTCCGTTTGGCAGCGCCTGGCAGGACAGTGCCGTCGCCCGCCTCAGGCGACCTTCGGCACCTGCCTGGTCTGCGGTACCGGTGCCGGCAGGATGTCGCTCAGTACCCCTCGAGGAGCCGGCTCTATGAGGATTTCCGTGCTAATGAGCCGAACGGAGGGGCGTGGTACGTCGAGTTGCGCCAAAGGCGCGGCGCAAGGGCACAGCGCGTGTTACCCAGAAGGATCCGGCGATGCCCCACGTGCGATGCGCGCCGCCTCCTACGGCTACCAGGCACGCTTTCCCACGCAGAGCGTCACGATCAGCGGCCTCTCCAAGCAGTTCATCCGCCACTCGGATGAGGACGCGGAGATCCGCCGGTTCAACTTCTGTCCGGCATGCGGTGCGACCGTCTTCTACACCAGCGGTGATTCTGAGGACCTGATCGCGATCCCCGTCGGCGCCTTCGCCGACCCGGCGTTCCCGCTGCCGCAGGTCTCGGTCTGGGAGGAGCGTAAGCACAGCTGGGTCGTGGTCCCGGACGGGGCTGAGCACATCCATTGAGGACCACTTGACAGGCAGCCGTTGGGCTGCGTATTATAGGCAGCTAGATGGCTGCCTATTCACATATGGACGACGTCTTCAGGGCGCTGGCCGACCCGAGCCGGCGACTGCTGCTCGATAGCCTCAACGAGCGCAACGGCCAGACGCTGCGCGAGCTGAGCTCGAGGTTGGACATGGCTCGCCAGTCGGTGAGCAAGCATCTTGACGTGCTGGAGGCGGCCAATCTCGTCACGACCGTTCGCCGCGGACGAGAGAAGCACCACTACCTCAACGCGGCGCCCATCAACGAGATCGCCGAACGCTGGATCACGCGGTACGAGCAGGGCCGTATCCACGCGCTCGCCGATCTCAAGACAGCACTGGAGGACACCCCCATGGAGAAGCCCTCGTTCGTCTACACGACCTACATCCGGACCACGCCCGAACGGCTCTGGCAGGCGCTGACCGAGCCGGCATTCACCGAGCGATACTGGGATACGACGTTCGACTCCGACTGGAAGAGGGGCTCCGCCATGACCTGGCATACGCGCGGTCTGACGATCGCCGATCCAGATCAGGTCGTGGTCGAGTCCGAACCCTTCCGCCGACTCACCTACACCTGGCACACGTTCACCTCCGATTGGTGCGACTCCCTCGATCTCGCCGACGAGGCGCGTGGCCGTCTGACCGCCGAGCCGCGGTCGAAGGTCACCTTCGAGATCGAATCGCTCGGCGAACAGGTCAAGCTGACGGTGATCCACGACGACCTCCAGCCCGACGGCGTGACCGGCTCGCTCATCAGTCGGGGCTGGCCGCGCGTCGTCGCAAACCTCAAGACACTGCTCGAGACCGGCGACACGCTCCCCGATCTCAAGCAGAACACCCCGACCAGGCTCGGACTTACGAGGTGATCGGCGTGGCGATGACCCCCTCCCTCCCGATGTCGGTGCTGATGATGGTCGCGATGATGCTGCCGAGCGCCGTGCCCGCGATCGTGCGTCGTGTCGAGGATCAGAACGGCGTGCTTGCGGCCCCGATATTCGCAGGCTCCTACCTCGTCACCTGGGCAGTCGCCGGGCTGGCGCTATGGCTGCTTTACCGGCCACCGACCGACGTGACCGCCGGGGTGCTGCTCGTCGGCGCCGGGCTGTACGAGCTCACGCCGCTCAAGCGCGAGTGCCGCCGCCGTTGCCGCGAGCGCGTTCGTTCGGGTCTGCGGTTCGGTGTCTACTGCTTCGGCTCGAGCATCGGGCTGATGCTCGCTCTCGTGGCCGTGGACGTCATGAACGTCGCGCTGATGTGCGCTATCGCGGTCGTCGTTCTCGTTCAGAAGCTGCTCCCCCCTCGTGTCGTCGTCGACCTGCCCCTGGCGCTGGCGCTGGTCGTGCTCGGCATCGCCATCACCGCAACCTGAAACCACTGGAGATACGTCATGACCACCCACACCACCGCCAGTCGCGAGCAGTGGCTCGCCGCCCGCCTCGACCTGCTTGAGGCCGAGAAGGAACTGACCCATCGCAGCGACGAGGTGGCCCGCCAGCGCCAGCAGCTGCCCTGGGTTCACGTCGAGAAGGACTACCGGTTTGAGACCGAGGACGGTGTGGCGTCGCTCGCCGACTTGTTCGGCGGGCGCTCACAGCTGCTCGTCTACCACTTCATGTTCGGACCTGAGTACACGGGCGGGTGCCCGTCGTGCTCGGCGATCGCCGATGGCTTCAACGGCTCCGTCACACACCTCGCCAATCACGACGTCACTCTCTGCGCAGTGTCGCGCGCCCCGATCGACGCGCTGCACGCGTACAAACAACGCATGGGCTGGACCTTCCCCTGGGCGTCCTCGCTCGACAGCGCATTCAACTTCGACTTCAACACCTCGTTCACCGAAGACCAGCAGCGCTCCGGAAGCATCGACTACAACTACGGCCGCCGGGACACGACCTGGCTGCGCGACACCAGCGTCAAGAGCGGCGCTGCCGCCCACGCTGAGATGACTGGGACCGATACGGCCACCTACATGCTGGAGCATCCCGGCATGAGCGCCTTCGCCCTCGACAACGGGATGACCTACCACACCTACTCGGCGTACGCGCGCGGCCTGGATGGGTTGTGGGGCATGTACCAGTGGCTCGACCGCGCACCACAGGGCCGCAACGAGACCGGCCCCTGGTGGCGCCGGCACGACGAGTACCAGTAGAGCCCATCATGGCCTGCTCGAGCGCGAAAGCGCAGGCGAGCCGTGCGTCCTGTTCGGGCGAACGCACAAGCGGCGGGCGCGGTTGCAATTTTCTCAAGAAGTCTGTCGACGCGAGCCGAAGATGCGAACCTCTGAATACGCCCCCATGCGATTCACGATCATCATCAGCCTGCTCGCAGCCGCCTTGGGCCTTGGGGCGTGTGGCTCGTCGAGCCCGAGCGGCACGGTCACGAACGCGTCAGCCGGCCAGCGCTCCGATGCCGGCAGCAAGACGCTCGAGTTCGCGTCCTGCATGCGGTCACACGGCGTCTCCAACTTTCCCGATCCGACCGGAGGACACCTCGCCCTCCAGATCCGGCAGACCCCGAACGGCGCGACGGTGAACGGCGTCGAGCTGAACAGTCCGGCCTTCCGGTCCGCGATGCAGGCCTGCCGCTCCGACATCCCGAACGCCGGTACGCCCTCTCCGGTCCAGACGGCCAAGGCCAAGTCCCAGGCCCTCGCGATGTCGCGTTGCATGCGCTCGCACGGCGTTCCGAACTTCCCCGACCCCAAGATGCAAACCGGGCCGTACGGCGGACTCGCTTTCAGCGAGGACTTCGGCGGCACCGGCATCGATCTGAACTCGCCAGCTTTCCTGGCCGCCCAGAACGACTGCGGCTCGATCATCGGCAATCCGAAGATGGCCCCGGCCGGTTAGAGAGCGGTCGCGGCGCCTCAGGTCGGCTCCCAGGTATGTGATCGAACGCCGAGCATCACGTTGAGCGACAGACCTGCTTGCATGACCGAGGTGGGGCCACCTCGGATACGGACCGATAAACGCTGGCCTGGAGCCGTAGCCGTGGGGGTCGCGATCGTTCTGGAGCTTCTACTCCCCCGAAGGTTCAGCCTCGGCCCGGACTGGACGGTCCCGACGCTCGAACTGCTTCTGTTCGTCGGGATCCTGATCGCGGACCGAGGTCGACTCGAAGGCCCTTCAAAGGTCGGCCGGGTGCTCTGGCTCGTGCTTGTCATCCTCCTCGTTTGCGAAGCGGCAGGCATCACCGTGCGACTGGTCGTTGACCTCATCGAAGGCGGTCCGGAAACGAATTCGGCGACGGAACTGCTCGGCACGGGGTTCGGTATCTGGCTCTACACGGTCATCGCCTTCGCCCTCGTCTACTGGGCGCTCGATGGAGGCGGCCCGCAACACCGTGCAGTGGCTCTGCCCGAGTTCCCGGACCTTGCGTTCCCCGAGCAGATGAACCCGCACATTGCTCCGCCGGGTTGGCGACCCGAGTTTTCCGACTATCTGTACCTCGGGTTCACCAACGCCACTGCGTTCAGTCCGACCGACGTGATGCCGCTCTCGCGCTGGGCGAAACTGACGATGGCGATCCAGGCGGCCGACTCTCTCATGATTCTCGGCCTCGTGATCGCGCGGGCGATCAACATTCTGAAGTAATAGCTGCTATCAGCGATGATCGGCGACCGGAGAGGGCGTGAGAAATCGCGAAAGCTCGAGCCGGCCGCGACCATCCGGCGTGCGCATCATGGCGATCTCGACGCGGATATCACGTAGTCCGGTGACGCGCTGGGTTGCATCCTTGCCAACGGGCGTGCCGAGTGGTTCTGCGACAGGGGAGTCACGCGCTGGGCGGCTCCCAGGTCTCGGGGTGCATGTCCGTGCGTCCGGGGCGTCGTGCACCATGCCGGGCCGGTGTCTGGCGCTCATCTTGCATCTGGCGCGGCGCGTGCCGCGCGGCTTTCTGACGGCCTTGTCGGGTCCGCTGTGGTGCAGTTGCGCGGTTGGCAGCGGGATGCTTTGGCTGAGATGGACCGTTGGGCGGAGGGGTCGTTTCTGATCTCCGCGGCTCCCGGTGCGGGCAAGACGCGTCCTGCGTTGGAGTTCGCACGCCGTCAGCTTGCGGCGGGAGCGATCGCTGGTGTCGTCGTCGCTTGCCCGACCGCTCCGCTCACGCGGCAGTGGGCGCGGGCGGCGCACGCGCTCGGCGTGGACCTTGCCCCGGATGTCGGCTCTCCGCGTCCGCCCCGCGGTTTTCACGGCGTTGCGGTGACCTACGCGCGGATCGCGCAGGCACCGCGGCGTTGGGCAGGCGCAGTGAGTTCGCGGACGTTGGTGATCGCCGATGAGGCTCATCACCTGGGGGAGGAACTGTCCTGGGGGGAGGGGTTCTCGACGGCGTTCACGGTGGCTGCTCGCTGGCTGCTGTTGTCCGGGACACCGTTTCGATCGGACGCGACGTCGATCCCCGGCGTCAGCTACGACTCCGACGGGATCGCCGAGCCGGATGTGTCCTACGCCTACGCCCAGGCCGTGCTGGACGAGGTCTGCCGGCCCGTGTGTTTCGTTGCCTACGACGGCACGCTCTCGTGGCGCAGCGGCGAGGACGTGATCGAGTCGAGCTTCGAGACGGTGCTCAGCAAGCGCGAGGCAAGCCGCCGTTACCGCACCGCGATCTCGACCGAGCTGCCCGATGGGCTGCCGCGCATCCTGAGGGAGGCGGATAGCAAGCTGACCGCCCTTCGCTTGGCAGGGCACCGGGACGCGGGTGGGTTGGTGATCGCGGCGGATTCGCGTCACGCGCGTCGGATCGCGGCGTTGCTGCGCGAAGCGACCGGTCGCACTCCGGTGGTGGTCCTGCACGACGAGCCACGCGCCGCCGAGAAGCTGACCAGCTTCACTGGTTCCCGCGAGCCGTGGATCGTGGCCGTCAACATGGTGTCCGAGGGCGTCGACATCCCGCGACTGCGCGTCGGTGTGTACGCGACCGCAGCCAAGACACCGCTCGTGTTCCGCCAGATCGTCGGACGGTTCGTGCGCACCCTTCCCGCGCGCGCCGCGGAAGCGAGCTGGCTCTACATTCCCGCCGATCCGCTGCTAAGGGATCACGCCGCGACCATCGAGCAAGAACTGCGCCAGGCGCTGCGCGACCACCGAGAGGACGCTGACCTGGTCGATTTCGATCATTCACCGCGGCGCGAGACAGAGCGTGACGGAGGGCTGCTGTTCGAACCCCTGAGCGCCGATGTCGCGGCCCAGATGACGCTGTTCGGTCCAGCACCCAGCATGCCACCCACGACCGCACCGCGACGGCTGGTCGCGGCGCCGCCGCCGATGCATAGCGGGGCGGACCCGACCACCGCCACCGGCGCGGCAGGGAAGCTCGAGATTCCCGCGTTCGAGCGCCATGCCCGTCTGCGCAAGGAGCGCCACCAGCTCGTCTCAGAAGTGAACCGGCGCGAGCAAACCGCCCAGCGAGACATCAACGCCTGGGTGAACCGCCGAACCGGGATCACGAGCGTCGAGAACGCCACCATCCCCGAGCTGGAGCGATCAATCGAGCTGCTGTTAGACAGGCTGAGCAGCAAACACTGACGAACCGCCGGCGAGGCAACGTTTCGATCGACCGATACCCGGTCGTGCCCTTTGCCTGAGCCGATTGTGCGATCAGGACACGCTCGCGTACGAGCTCTTCCACGCGTTTCAGGCCGCCTTCCAGTTTCAAGGCCCGAAATATCCGCCCTATAGTGATCCTGCGGGTAGACGTAGTTCTCCGCCCCGCCGACCCTCGATGAACCACATGCGCCGGACAGACGACCTCGCAACAGGGGTACATGGCGCAATGGCTTGCGACCCCGATGCTGCAACGGACCGGCCCCACGAGCTACACCGGCTCATACGGCGCCGAGGGGACAACCTGGAACTGGAACTTCAAAGCGGCCGCGCCACCCCCGTGACAAGCCGCGATCACCGCCCGGCATGAGTGAGAGACGCGTCGTGTGGGGTTCCGGTCGGCTGCTGGGTCTCGTCGTTGCAGCCGTCGCGGCACTGCCCTCCGGCGCGCAGGCGTTCCCACCGGGGCCCTATAACGCGCTCCATCAGCCGACCGCAAACGCCACGACCGCCGGGGTGTCGATCGAGCAGGACCCGAACGACAACAGCTACGTAGTGATCGACCCAACATTGGCGTGCCCCGGTGGAAGCCCCACGAGCTTCACGGTCGCGATCGCGGATCCGACCGGTGAGGTCACAGACACGTTGACGAACGGCTGCACCGGGATAACGTGCCCAACGTTTCCCGAGTGCCAGGCGGTCTGGTCGCCATCGCAGGTCAGTGGCAGCCCGGGCTTCGAGACGACACCCGGCAATATCATCACCTACGCCGGCGACGAGATCCCGGGCGATGAGATCACGGTGGATGGAGGGGTCGGCAAGCTTGATCCCCTGACGATCACGGTGTCGGGCCCCGGCGGGGTGCTCTTGCAGGGCCCGTTTACGATCGCCGACTACAGCTCCCGCACGATCAAGAGCACCAGCATCCCGCTTTGCTTTATGTGGGGCGCAGCAATCGTTTGGCGCGCGAGCGACGACTACTGTGATCTTCCAATCGGGTTCGGCGAAACGATCAACGCGGGCTGGCCGGCTCCCACCTACGTGATCGACCCGGCAAACGCTCCCTGGTGGCTACATTTGGCCGACCGGCAGATACACCCCAACCACCTCCTCACCCTGGCGCCGACCGACCTCTCGTCGCTGAGCGGCGCGCTCTACAACCTACTGGTCCGCGTCCCGGCGACGCTGACCGTGGGCGCCTGCGCAACCACGGCCGACAACCGGGTCGCGTGCCGCGTCTCGTGGCGAACCGGCGGGTACCGGTTCGCCGGCTCAGAGACACTGTGGGACCTCAACTCCCAGACGCCCGGCGGGTTCTCCGTGGTGTTCAAAGTCAAGCGGACCGCGCCCCATCACCGCACGATCCCGCTCTCAGGGCCGGATGGCACCGGCGGGGCCGGGGCCTTGCTGCCGCGCGGCACCTACCCACCCGGAACCTGACCGGGAGTCGGGAGATCCCGGCTCGTCGCTCACAATCGCCGAGATCGCGGTTCTCGCGCAGATGACGTGTATCGCGATGTCCGAGGAAGGCGCTCGGTCGCGCGACCAGCCCGACGGCGAACCGGGCTTAGGGCAGCTCAACAGATCGTTTTTCAACAGCCCGGCCGACGGCTCCCGCGGGCCTGTGCGTCAGTGCCCTAGGTCGCCGACCGGACCAGCGTGACCGACCGCCGCCCGCTCGGCTCCTCAGCCCGTGACCCGGAACCTGACCGTCCGAGCGGTCCCGCCCGCCGGGGTCACAGTCAGCTCGTATGTCCGCGCCGCCAGCTTGCCCGTGAAGCTGAACTTGTTCGAGCCAACCACCCCCGAGCGCGTGATCGTCGTGTGGACGCTGACCGGCAGTGTGCACCTGGGCTTGTGCTTGTTCTTGTGCGTCACCTTCACGCACCTGCCGCTGACCTTCCGCCCGGTCGTCACGATCGACAGTGTGAAGCTCACCGTCGCCGCCTCGTTGAGCCGATACGTCGCCTTCAGCTTGATCGACAATTGACACGCGTTATCGCCCTTGTTCTTCGTCGAGAGTCTCACGCAGCTGCCGTGCACATTGCGCCCCGCGGCTGAGAACTTCACGGGCGAGACGCTCAGGTTCGAGACCGTCGGCGTGGGCACCTTCGGCGCGGGCACGACCACCGTCTGGGTTGCGACCGCCGCCGCGTTCCCGCTGCAGTACACCGTCTGGCCGGTGAATACGGTCGCGGTCGAGCAGCCCGAGCTGTCAGTCACGCTCAACGAGACGGTGTAGGCGCCCGGCGTGCTGTACGTGTGCGTCGTCGTAGCCCCGACGCCCGTCGTTCCGTCGCCGAAGCTCCAGCTATAGCTGGCGATCGTCCCCCGATACGCGCTCGATCCCGAGCCGTCGAACGAACTCACCGAGCCCGCCGGCGCGCCCACAAACGAGAACGCCGCGGTCGGCGCCTGCTCGGGCGTGATCGCGATCCCGTTGGGGTTCGACTCGACCGTGATCGCAGTCTTCGGTTTGCCTGTCGCCAGATCGATCGGCGTCACACTCGAGTCGCCGTAGTCGGTGACGTAGGCCGTCTCGCCGTCGGGGGTGATCGCGACGTCCTGCGGCCCCGAGCCGGCGGCGATCGGAGTTCCCGCCGTGCCGCTCGCAAGGTCGACCGGAATCACCGTCGTTCCGCCGTCCTGGGCGACGTACGCGGTCTTGCCATCGGGCGTGATCGCCACCCCGTTGGGATCGTCGTCGACCGTGATCGCCGTTCCCGCCGCGCCGATCGCAAGATCGATCGGCGTCACCGTGCCTTCGAACGGGCTCGTGACGTACGCCGTCTCGCCGTCCGGAGTGATCGCAATCCCCACGGGGTCTAAGCCGACGGTGATCGGCGTTCCCGCCGTGCCGCTCGCAAGGTCGATCGGCGTCACCGTGTCCCCACCGGAGTCAGTGACGTACGCAGTCTTGCCGTCGGGCGTGATCGCAATTCCGCCAGGTTGTGAGCCAACGGGGATCGCCGTCCCGGCGGTGCCGCTCGCAACATCGATCGGGGTCACGTTGCCGCTGCCGGAGTTGGCGACGTACGCGGTCTTGCCGTCGGGCGTGATCGCGATCGCGTCAGGCCCTGAGCCGACGGTGATCGCCATCCCCGCCACGCCACTCGCGACATCGACAGGCGTCACCGCGGTGCCGTCGGCGTCGGTGACGTACGCGGTCTTACCGTCGGGCGTGATCGCGACAGCATCAGGATATGCGCCGACGGTAGTCGGCGTCCCCGCAGCGTTGGTCGCCGTGCTGATCGGCGTCAGCGAGTCGTAGCCACTCGAGATCGCGACATATGCAGTCCAGCCGACAGCCCCCCACGCTGCCGCCGCAAGCGCACAAGAGAGCCCACACACGACCACGACCGCCAACCCCGACCGCAACACCCGGATCAAATGCCTCCCGCCCATCCGATCTCAAACCCCCCTTGCCCGTCGCCGAGCTGTGTCCGGCCGCGCTGACCGAGTGCACGCAGAACGTGTAACAGTCACCGCAGATGCCGTGCGAGCGCCAAGAGCAATCAAGATCGTGGCGACGACACCAACGTCGACGCTGCGCCCAATTTGTGCCGGTACGCCCACCATCACTAATCCTCGGGCCGAACCTACCACGCCGGGCGAGTCCGTTGGCCGCGACGTTCGCTTTAGCCGCGACAGCTCGAGCTCGACGGCATTATCTCTGTGGTGGCAACGAGCACGATCGCAGTTCGCGTCCAGGCCGGTGCCGGTCGCGATGAGTTCTTCGGCGTCCGCGAAGGCGTGCTGGTCGTGCGCGTCGCAGCACCCGCCCTCGACGGCCGTGCGAACCGCGCGGTCTGCCGCCTGTTGGCCAAGCGACTCGGCGTGGCCCCGTCAAAGCTCACGATCATCAGGGGACAACGTTCCCGGGACAAGATCATCCGAGTCGAAGACCTCGATCAGGCGACCCTCGATATCGCTCTGGCCAGCTGACCGCGCTGTCGCAGTGTCGGGCGGTTTGCTGGGTTCGGTGCTGGACGTGCCCGGGGCGCTGGCCTAGGTGGTTTGGTCGGCGTGCTGAAGGAAGCTGCCGCTGGATGTGAGTGGGGTTCGCTGCGCGAGCTGGGGGAGGTATTCGTCGAGAAATACGCGGGCGACGAGTTCTTGGCGCGAGGACACTCCGGTCTTCTCGAACAGGCTCTTGATGTGATCCTGCACGGTGTAGGGGGACAGCACGAGCCGTGTGGCGATCTCCGGGTTGGTGAGGCCCTGGGCGAGCAGGGTCGCGATCTCGCGCTCGCGCGGGGTGACGCCGTGCGTCTCAAGGCGGATCGCGGTCGACTGCGGGCTCGGAGTGCGTTCGAGCACGATCGCGACCCTGCCGGCGGACCCGCCGTCAGGTAGCGACGCGTGAAGCGTAATCCAGCCTGATCGGGTCGGGACCGCGATCGCGTCGGGGTGTTCAGGATCCTGTGAGTTGCTGCGGGTGAACGCGGCAAGTGCGAGCAGCGCCTGGGGCGGCGCCTCGTCATCGGGCGCCTGCGACGGGTTGCGCATTGCGGCGAGCATTTCGTGTGCCGGTGGCGTGATCAGCTCGACGTCGTTGTTCGCTGCGAGCACGACGAGCCCAGGAGACGCACGCTCGGCCGGGTCGCGGGCCGCGTCGAACCTGAGCGTCGTGCGGAGTCCCTCGGCGATCGTGGCGGTGATCTGTGCGAGCGCGTTTGCGTCCTCGGTTGTGAAGTCGTGCTTGTCATCTCGCCGCGCGATGTGAACGGCTCCCCAGCAGCGTCCTCTGCTGACGAACGCCGCCCGAAGTTCGAACGGGATCCCGGTCGGTGCGAGCAGGTCCCGGTAGCGGGCACTGCGTTCGGGCTTCCCGTTGGTCGCCTGGCTGAGGATCCCGACCGGGACCCTGCGAGCCGCGAGTCCAGCGAAACTGTTCACGTCCTTGACGAAGTACTCGCTCGCGAGGATCAACGCTCCCGCGTCCGCGATGTTCTCGGGCGTGAACACGCCCGCGTCGATCAATTCCTGCCCGGCGTCGCTGGTGATCAGCCGCGTCTGCGGATCGAGCGTGTGCCAGCACGTCGCGTCGCAATCGACCACCCGACGTAGACGCCCGGCAACCTCACGGTAGTACTCCTCGCGCGGTAGACCCCGCTGCCCGAGCACCGTCACGTCCTCGATCAGTTGGTCGACCCGCCAACGGTCAAGGCCCATGCGAGAACTATAAGCCGGGCGTTCGGACTCGGCCACACGCTCGCACGAAATATCCCCGCAACCGAGGGATCGAAAAACACGAGGTACAAGCGCAACATCCTCCTCACCCACAAGCCGGCCGCACAGCGCCGGACCGAACAGGAGGATTGTCATGACCAGTTTGTCGACAGAAACAGCCCCGGCCGTCGCGCCGATCGCGCTTCAAACCGGCGAGGGCGAGGCGCTGTGGTTTCTCGGCCTGCTCGCCACGATCAAATCATCAACCGAGAGCACTGCCGGACGCGTCGCCGTGATCGAGCACCTCGCGCCCCGCGGAACCGGCTCCCCACTCCACGTCCACCACAACGAAGACGAATGGTTCTACGTGATCGAGGGCGAACTCACCTTCTGGGTCGGCGGCCAGGTGATCACGGCTCCCGCCGGGGCGTTCGTCTACGGGCCCCGAGACATCCCGCACACCTTCACCGTCAGCTCCGAGCAGGCGAAGTTCCTGCTCGTCACCGAGCCCGCGGGCTTTGAGAGGTTCATGCGCGCAGGCGCCCAACCCGCCGAACGGCTCGACATCCCGCCGGCCGCGACCGAACCGCCCGACATCGCCGCAATGACCGCCCTCGCCGCCGAGTACGGCATCGAGATCCTCGGCCCTCCCGGCATCCCCGCCTGACCGCCCACCCAACCCGCACGACAGGGAGAACACAGATGACCGCAATCGCGAACCAGCCCCGCCGCCGGCCCCCGCTCACTCAGCTTTCGGCAGCCAGGCGGACAGCTCTTGTCTCATCGACGCGAGCATCCTTGCAGACTCCTCCCTCAGCCGTCCTAGCTCAGAGTGGTTTCTGCCAGGTCGATGAGCTTGCCGCTGACGCCCGAGGTGGCCGCGCCATCAAGTATCAAGGCCTGCCCACTGATCACGCCACAGTCGTCGGCGACCAAGAAGTGCATCGCTGCCGCAACTTCCTCAGGCTCGATCAGGTTTCGAAACCCACCCATGGTGGCGAACGTCGCTACTTCTGACGGTCCGTTGGGCTGGTTGGCAAGTTGCGGAGTGTTGACGCTGGTCGGGCAGACGCAATTTACGCGAATACCCCGACCTCCAAGCTCGAGCGCCGCGATCCTCGTCAGCTGGATAATCCCGGCCTTCGACGCCCCGTATGCGCCACACTCTGGGTAACCCATGACACCCAAGATCGACGCCGTGCTCACAATCGCACCACCCTGATGCATATGAGACGCGGCGTATTTCATCCCGAACAGGGTGCCGAGCGTATTCAGCTCAAACGCCGCTTGATAATGATTCACGTCAGCTTCCAGAAGCGGTTCGCCATAACCGCCTCCGGCATTGTTGATGCAAATATCGATCTTGCCCGCGATCTCCGCGGCCGCCGCCATCAGATCACGCACCTGCGCTTCAACCGTGACGTCCGTGCGTACGTAGCGCCCGCCTATGGACTCCGCCACCTCGGTTCCGTCCGCAATGTCCGCAACGACCACCTGCGCTCCAGCCGCAGCAAACCGGCGTGCTGTGGCCGCTCCGATGCCCGATGCGGCTCCGGTAACTACGGCCACCTTGTCAGTCAACTCAAACATGAATTCTCCTTACTCTTTTAGTCAAATCCCGCTCGCACCCAGCAAGGACGGAGCTTCATCAATGGCCGTGCCGAGCATGAGATGGTCATCCTCTCACCCCGCAGCGCTCGCCGGTGAAGCGCGCCGACGCCGAATGGCTGGTTCAACGCTCTGTTCGCCACCAGCAGGTCGCGGGGCGAGCGCACGCTCTCGCTCCGACTTGGGCGACAGCGCAAGCGGAGCTCGTGCGGGTGCTATTCGACGTCGAAGTCGACCGCGGCCGCAGGGTAGCCGGGCGTCGAGATTTCCGAACGCTCATTCTGAGCTGCGTCCCTGACGGAGCGCTGGATGTCGGGCCGAGCGATCGCCAGGTACGAAACCAGAAGAAGAGTGGCGACGGCGAACAGCACCGCGGTCGGGCCGTTGCCGAAGCCGATGCCGGTGATGCTGGACGGTTTGCTGATGTAGTCCGCGATGGACGCTCCGAGCGGCCGCGTGATGACATAGGCGATCCAGAACGCCGCGATGCTGTTCAGACCCAGGCGCCACCAACCCAGCGCCGGCAGCAGGATGAGCGCGAAGAAGAAGATCGCAGAGGCCAGGTAGCCCATCCCGAGCGAGGTTGCCGTGAAGTCCCCGAGTGCCGTGCCGAGCGCAAAAGTCGCGAATACGACAGCCCAGTAGAACGCTTCACGTCGCTGCGTCGTGATGCTGTGGATCGACAGCGTTCCCTCGGTGCGCTGCCAGACATAGAACACGACTGCGAGAATCACCGCCCACAGCAGGGTCGTTCCCGCGTAGGGGATATGGACGTCGAGATGCAGGAAGTCCGATAGGCCCGTACCAGCGATCGCGATCGCGTAGGCCAAAGCCCAATAGGCGAAGGCGCGGTAGCGCCGGGTCGTGAACTGCACGACGAGCGCGATCACGAACAGCGCGACCTCGGTCCCGCCGCCCCCGAAGTTCCCGTAGTTCTTCAGGTAGTCGGAGGTGACCTCTCCACCTGCGGTCGTCAGGATTTTCACGACCCAGAAGAGGAAGATTATCTCCGGGACCTTCGCCGCGACGGGTGCCGGAAAGATGCGTCCTATCACCGGTAGTTGCCCGTCGCCCGGAAGCCCGGTCTCGCAGCTGGGCGATGATCGACGCCGACTGATCTCAGGCCTCACGCGGATAAATTCCTCCGTCGGATGGTCTCAGTTAAAGCCTAGAGGTTTCGGCTAGCCCCGCTGGAGCTCGAGCAGGCCGGTCACGAGTTGCTGCACGCACTGCGACGGGAGCCGCTACCCGGAGAACGTCGCGAAGGTCCAGTAGTTGCCGTCGGGGTCTGCGACGGTGAAGTCGCGTGATGGGTAGTCGGTTTGATCCACGAGTGGGTGCACGATCGTGGCGCCAACCTTGAGCACTCGCGCCATCACAGCGTCTGGATCAGAAGTGACGACATGCAGAGAGCTGGTTCCCGGACGACACGGTGTGCGGCGCTCGCCGCTGCTGGACAGCAATACGCGCCCGCCCTCAGGCCAGTCCAATTGACAGTGATGGACTAGCCCGGCCTCCTCTCCGGGGATCATCAGATCCTCCGTGAACCCGAGACCAAGCAACCAGTCGCGCAACCGTAACGCGTGGTCGCTGACGACGCTCGGCCAGACGCCCGGCTGTCGGATTCCGCTGGTTCGCACGGTCATCGTTGGCATCGAAGCCTATCGCGACGGCCGGTTCTGCCCACGTAGCGAAATGACGTTCACACTTGACTCGTCGCGCCTACTGGCGCTCGACGGCTTTGATGTGTTCGCGCGCGGCGGCATTCAGGATCTTCTGATCGAATGACGCGACGGTCGCGCTCGTTTGTTTCGCGGTGGCAAGGCAATAGGCATCGGGAAGACTGATCGGGTTCCGTTGTCGCAGGCGCCCCGCTTCGACGCCGATCGCCTCGTTCGGCTGATGCACGGCGACGCCCAGGGCGGCGATCGCCTCTCGGGCGGCAGCGAGTTTCGATACGTTCGCGGAGGGAGCGATCAGCACCTCGGTCAGGTTCACGACGCTGACCACGATCTCGAGCAGCTCGATGCCGATGATGACCCGCCGGCGGGGTAGATGCCCGTCAGCGTTCCGAACGCATTCTCAAAGGTCGTGGTCGTGCGGCGGATCCGCAGCTCCCCGTCGCCGGCCGGCTCGATCGTGCCTGCTGTCACCTCGCTGGCTCCGCTGGGCTGGCGCCCAGCACGTGCGCAGCCGCTAGGCGGCGGAACTGCCCGTCAACCGCCATCAGCGCTTGTTCGGTGCCTCGCTGCACGATCTCGCCCCGGTCGAGCACGATGATCTCGTCGGCTCGGCGGGCGGTCGCGATCCGGTGAGCGATGATGATCGAGGTGCGCCCTCGTAGCAGTCGGTCTAGCGCTCGCTCGATCAGAATCTCGGTCGGTCGGTCGATGTTCGAGGTCGCCTCGTCGAAGATCAGGATCCGAGGATCGGCAAGCAGCGCTCGCGCGATTGAGACCAACTGGCGCTCGCCGGCTGACAGGCCGCTTCCGCCTTCCCTGATCGGGTGGTCAAGACCAGCGTGGAAACGGGCGACGACGCGGTCCAAGCCGACCAGCGCGCAGATCCGCTCAAGCTCCGAGTCGCTCGCCTCGGGCGCCGCGAAGCGGACGTTGTCAGCGATCGTGCCCGAGAACAGGAACTGGTCCTGGAGCACCACTCCCAGCTGGCGGCGGTATGCGCGCAGGTCAAGGTCGCGTAGGTCCAGACCGTCGACTGTGACCGATCCTGCCGTCGGGTCGTAGAAGCGGGCGACGAGTTTGGCCAGTGTCGATTTGCCGCCACCCGATTCGCCGACGATCGCACAGCACGAGCCGGCGGGGACGATCAGATCGATGCCGCCGAGGACATCGTGCTCTCCGTAGGAGAAGCGAACACCGTTCAGTGCAAGCTCGCCGGCCAGCCGACCGGGGACGATCGCCCCCTCCGAGCTGTGGATCTCGGTGCCCGCGTCCAGCACCGACGCGATCTTCACCATCGCTGCTTGAGCGGATTGCAGCTGGGAGTAGATCTCCGACAGAGACTGGAGCGGCTGGAACGCGAGCGAGAGCAGAAAGTAGGCGGCTGCAATCGTGCCGATCTGGCTGGCCGGCAGAAACTGCGCGCCAACCGCCAACACGGCGACTGTGGAGATCACGCCGAGCAGCTCGATCGACGGGAAGAACATCGAGGCGATCCGCTGTCCATACACATTCGCGCGCCGGTTGGTGTTGTTGAGCTCGTCGAACTGGCTGCGGAACGCATCCTCGCGCTGGAACGACTGCACGACGCCCATTCCGGCGACGGATTCGGCGATGTGTGCGGTGACAGCTCCGATCGCGTTGCGAACGTCGAGCTGCGCGCGCGTCGACGTTCGCTGAAACCAGCGGCTCAGGACGAGCGCGGGCGGGAGCACGACCAGCGCTGCCAATCCGAGTTGCAGGTCGTTGATCAAAAGCGCCACCACGGCCGCCGGCAGTAGCGCACAGCTGGTCACGATCGTTTGCAGCCCCTGCGATAGCACGTCCGAGATGGCGTCCATGTCGCTCGTGAGACGCGCGATGATCCAGCCCGCGCGCTGCTCGGAGAAGTAACGCAGCGAGAGTGTCGTCAGGTGGTCGAACAGTTCCTGCCGCAGGCCGAGCACGATCCCTTGACCGAGGCGGACCATGCCCCTAGTGACGACTGTCGACAGCAGATAACCGACCACGGTGATGGCGACAAACGCGGCCACCGCCCGGTCGAGCGTGGCAGTCGAGCGCGCCACGATTCCGTCGTTGATCGCCACGCGCACGAGCAGCCAACTGCCGGTCTGTGCGATCGCCTCGCCGATCGCACAGGCGAACAGAGCCACCACCCACGCGCGGGGCTGGACGATCAAGCGGCGCAGGCTCAGCAGGCCGGTCGGCGTCGTCCCCGCACCCGGGGCGTCCACCGCCGAATGCGCCGCGGTCATCCCGGCACCGAGTTGTTCAGTGGGCACCGGCAACCGCCTCCTCCCCGAAGAGGCCCGCGAACGGGCCGCCGCGGCCGATCAGCCAATCCGACACGCCCTCCTCGACGACCCGCCCGCCGTCGAGCACGATGACCCGGTCGGCCAGCGCCAAGGTAGATAGCCTCTGGGTCGCCAGAAGCACGGTGCGGCCGCGCAGTTCCTCGCGCAAACGGCCGATGATCTCACGCTCGGCCTCGGTGTCGACCGCCGACAGCGGGTCGTCGAGGACGACCACTGGCGCGTCGGCGAGCAGCGCACGCGCCAACGCAACCCGCTGGCGCTGACCGCCCGAGAGGTTGACCCCCCGCTCGCCGATCAGAGTCTCAAGTCCGTCGGGCAACGATCCGATGAACCGCTCCAGACCGGCCCGCTCGCAGGCGTGCTCGACGGCCCGCTCGTCGGCATCGGCACGGCCAGCGAGCAGATTGGCGCGAAGCGTCTCGGAGAACAGAACCGGCCGCTGCGTGACGACCGCGATCGATGCTCGCAGCTCCGCCAGCCGTAACGAGCGGACGTCTACGCCGGACAGCCGAACTGTGCCGCTGGTCGGGTCGTACTGGCGCTCGAGCAGCGAAAGCAGCGTCGACTTGCCGCTGCCGGTCTGCCCGCAGATCGCAACGATCTCGCCAGGGGCTACACGCAACTGCACGCCGCGGAGCGTCTCGGATCCACCGGGGTACGCGAAGCGCACCCGCTCAAACGAGATCGTCGCCGGGGCGCCGGCTGGCAGCGTCCTCGCGTGCGCAGCGTCCACCTCGGGCAGAACCGGGACCTCTTCGAGCCACGAGAACGCCCTGCCCGCCGACGCCAGCGCCCGCTGTCCGAGATCAAGGATCAGCCCAAACGCCTCAAGCGGCCAGACGACCTGCAAGAGCAGCTGGATGAACAGGGCCAGATCGCCATACGTGAGCGTGCCATCGATGACCTCGCGCCCACCAAGGAGCAGAACGACCGCAACCGAAAGCGACGGCAGGTAGAAGACCGGCGGTAGGTGAACAGATTCGACCGTAGCCTGGCGCAACATCTCCGCGCGGATCGCGGCCGCGCGGTCGGCGAACCGCTCCTGGATGACGTTCTCGCGTCCGAACGCCTGCACCATCTCGATCCCCACCACCCCCTCGTTGGCAGCATCGGTCAGATCGCCCTTGCGTGCCTGCACCTCACGAGAGATTGGTGCCACGCGTCGCCCGAACCGCCAGGCCACGTACGCAATCAACGGCAGCGGCAGTCCGCTGATCAACGCGAGCCTGGCGTTCGTCGCGACCAGCAGCGCGCCCGTGCCGAGGATCAGGATCGCGCTCTGAATCGCCTGCACCAACCCCCAGCCGATGAAGTACCGGATCGGGTACAGGTCGTTAGTCGCGCGAGACAGAACCTGACCGGTCGGCTGGCGATCATAGAACGCACGCGGAAAACGCAGGTAGGCGGCGTACAGCAACTCGCGCATGCGTGCCTCGATGTTGACCCCAACCCGGCTGGTCGCGTAACGACGCTTGTAGTTGATGACGCCTCGGACCAACGCGAGCACGACGATCACCGCCAGAATCGGCGCCAACGGTTCGCGGTGAACGACAATCGAGTTGTCAATCGCCCGAGCCACAAGCACCGGGATGATCAGTGACAGGGCGCTGTAGATGACCGCATACCCCAACCCGATCAGACTCAGCCGCCGCTGCTCTCGCCACAGCCCGCGCAGCTGCCGCGCCGTCGCCCCCACGCCATACGGCGGCGGATCGTATGCGTCCACGACCGGCACGCGGCCAGGCTCGAGCGCAGGCTCCTGAGATTCCAGCCCAACCACAGAATTTGCCCGACGACCCGCAGAACGCGGACGCCAGCGATCACCTACCGCACGCCTCATATGCAGCGTTGTCCTCCGTGCCACAGGGGCAGGCGCAACTTGACAGAAGTCATCCACGGCCGCACGCCCAGGCGTCAAAACACACTCCCTCGGGCGGCCTACCGCAAACAGCCGAACAACAACACTAGCGCGATAGCAAGAGCGAGTGCTCCGGACGTTCCCCGGTTTGCGTGCCACCGCGTCGTCGAAAACGGGGCAAGTCCAGACCTCGTCGGGGCGAGCAAGCCGCTCTCCGCTTTCGCGCTGGAATGTGACGCTTTGACGCTTTTGTGTGTGAAGCGGACGACGGGGGTCGAACCCGCGACCTTCGGCTTGGGAAGCCGACGCTCTACCAACTGAGCTACGTCCGCGCTGCGCGCGATTCTAAGGGTCGAGGACGAGTCGGTGGCCCAAGTGTGGCCGGAGCGCCGCTGGGTCAGCGGTAGAGCGCCTCGGGAATCCGGGCGAGCTATGAAGGAAGCCACCTGCTCGGGCTGAGGCCATAGAAGTGTTGGAAGCTCATGATCAGGCTCACCGGTCAGATACCGGACGCTGATGCTGCGGCCTGCCGGCCGGGGGGCGAGTTCAGCGTTTATTCGGAGCCCGCGCCAGCGCCGCCGCGCGGGAGTGGCTGCAGGAGACTGACCCGGTTGCCCTCGGTGTCGTGGAAGCTGGCGAAGGTGCCGACGCCGGGGATCTCGCTGGGCGGGGTGACCTTTCCGCCGGCTTGCTCGATTGCCTTCAAAGACGCGTTGATGTCCTCAACGCCGATCACGACCGACGGGTGATGCGAGGCCGGATCATCCGTTCGCAGGTAGAGGCCGCCGTTGATCGCACCGGGGGTGGTCGGTCGCCCATCGCGCGTCTCGGTGGTCGTGACGACGGTGTAGTTGCCCATCTCGGGACCGAGCATGTCGGCCTGCCAACCGAACACCGAGGTGTAGAACGCCACCATTCGCTCGCGGTCCTCGGCGGGGAGTTCGAAGTGCACGACGGGATCCATGGCTTGCCTCCGCTCAGATGTTGGGTCAGCTGCCGGCTGTCCGGCTGACCGGACAATAGAGGTCGACTTGCGCTCGATGGCAAGTTCCCTGGTTGACCGCCATCAACCCCGGGTACCGTAGGCTGGATCGCGTTGGCCAGTTACCAACTCGAAGGCAGAACCGCGCTCGTGACCGGTGCGTCTCGTGGGATCGGTGCTGCGATCGCGCGCTCGCTTGATGGTGCCGGCGCAAGGGTCGCTGTCGCGGCCCGGAGCCGCGACGGTCTCGAAGCAGTGGCCGCACAGCTGCGCAACCGGCCTGTGGTGCTCGAAGTCGACCTCGCCGATCCGGACGCACCAGGCGGACTCGCCGCTGACGCGACCGAGGCGCTCGGGCACGTCGACCTGTTGGTCAACAATGCTGCGTTCGCCGCTCGTGTGCCGATCGAGGAGATCAACGCGGAACTGATCGACCGGCACTACGCCGTCAACGTGCGCGCACCGCTGCTTCTGATCACCGCGCTCGTTCCTGGCATGACGCAGCGCGGCCGCGGCGCGATCATCAACATCTCGTCGGCCTCCGCACTCGTCGGTACGCCGAGGAGAGCGGTATACGCGGCCAGCAAGGGAGCGATCGATGCCGCGACGCGTTCCCTGGCGATCGACCTCGGGCCACACGGCATCCGGGTCAACTCGGTCGCGCCCGGAGTCGTCGACACCGCCCTGTGGGCAAAGAACAAGGCGATCCCGGGGGTCGCCGCACAGATCGACGAAATGACGCCGCTGCGGCGCTGGTCGCAGCCCGATGATGTCGCCGAGGTGGTGCTGTTCCTGGCCGCGGACGCATCCAGATTCGTGACCGGCGAGACGATCTGTGTGGACGGCGGCATGGCGCGGACGATGGATCTCTACGGCGGCGCCGTCTGATGACTGGAGACCGGGGATTGATCACGCGATGACGGCGTCGGACGAGATCCCGGTGGAGCCGGCCGGCGTACGGCGCTCGCCGCGCAAGCGGCATGCACTCGAGTTGTTCGCGGGCCTGCCGACGCGCTATGACCGGCTCGGATCGCTGTGGAGCTTTGGGCAGGATCCTCGCTGGCGCGGTGCGCTCGTCGCCGCGATCGACCCGCACGCAGCTCAGCGCGTGATCGACGTCGCGACGGGCACCGGACTGGTGGCGGCCGAACTCGCCCGCCGCGGCTGCCAGGTCACGGGGCTGGATCAGAGCGAGGAGATGCTGACCGGCGCGAGGGCGCGACTAGCAGCGAATCCGTCTTTGCGCGAGCTCGTCAGCTTCACGCGCGGCGAGGCCGAGGCGTTGCCGTTCCCCGATGCGTCGTTCGACGCGCTCACGTTCACGTACCTGCTGCGGTACGTCGACGACCCATCCGCGACCCTGGCTGAGCTTGCGCGTGTCGTAAAGCCCGGCGGTCGGATCGGCATGGTCGAGTTCGGTGTCCCCGAGCGCCCGATCCTGCGCGCGGCCTGGCGCTTGTACACGCGGGTCGGCCTGCCGCTGCTCGGCCGGCTCGCGTCCCCGGCGTGGGCCGAGGTCGGCCGCTTTCTCGGGCCCAACATCGAGGAATTCCACGCCAGGTTCCCTGACCTGGAGGCAACCTGGCGTGAGGCCGGCATCCGTGACGTGCGCCAGCGGAAGATGAGCTTTGGCGCCGGTCTGGTGATGTGGGGAGTCAAGGATGGCGACCGCACGTCGTGAAGCTGACCGGCCGGCGTTCTATGCGCTGCGCTCCGGCGGCTGGCGTGACCTGATCACGCTGCTGCACCCGCCGTACACAGCCTGGCACCTGAGCTACGTCGCGCTCGGCGCCGCTGTCGCCCCGCACCTCTACCCCGGGCGCCTGATCGCGACGTTGGCGGCGTTCGGGCTGGCGGTCGGCGTCAGCGCCCATGCGCTGGACGAACTCAACGGCCGACCACTGCGGACCCAGCTGACGCGGCGCACCCTGATCACGCTGGCCGTGGTGTCTCTGGTGGCGGCGATCGGGATCGGCATCGCGGGCGTCATTCTGATCTCACCGCTGCTTGCGCCGCTGGTGCTCGTCGGTGGCCTGCTGGTTCCCGCCTACAACCTTGAGCTCGCCGGCGGCCGATTCCACACCGATACCTGGTTCGCGATCGCGTGGGGTGGGTTTCCTGCATTCACCGGGTACTTCGTGAACGCGCTGACGATCGGCCCGGCCGGGCTTCTGGTGAGCGCGTCCTGCTGTCTGCTGAGCCTCGCACAGCGGAGGTTGAGCACACCGGCGCGTGAGCTGCGGCGCAACACCGCGGCTGTGTCCGGCACCCAGACGCTGGCAGACGGCACGACCGTCGAGCTTGACCGCGAACGGCTCGGCGCACCGCTCGAGGGCGCCCTGTCGGTGCTGTGGCTCGCGGTGGTTCTGCTCGCCGCGGGCCTGGTGGTACTACGTACCTGAACCGTCGGCGAGCTGGCCGTCGCGACCGACGTACCCGTCGGCACCACCGGCGACGACCACGACCGCGTCGCCTTCTCCGGCGTTGCGCAACCCTCGATGTGTGTGGGCATCCACACGCACAACTCCACCCGGTCCCGCAAGATATGTGGAGCCATCACCGAACCGGAACTCGACCTGACCCTGATGGACGAAGTAGGTCTCCTCCTGACGATCATGAAAGTGCAGCGGGGTCTCGTAGCCGGGCGGGAACACGAGCGCGTTGATCCCGAACGCGGTCACGTCCAGCTCACGGCGGATCTTGCGGAACCCGTAGCCGGACCCAATCTGGTCCAAGCTGGAGGCGGCATAGCCATCGCCGTGAACGCTCGTCGCAGTCATCGACGGCCATTCTAGGCCCTGCGATCGCTCCCGCCCTCAGCCCTCCCCAGGCCGACGCTCGGCCCCCGACAGGGTCGCCGTGGTGCCGGCCGGCCGTCAGTCGGGGCGGTGGGTGTCGACCGTGATCCGGGTCGGGCGCTTGTGGTCGAGGGCTGCCCAGGCCCAGTCGGTGACCGCCTTGGAGCGGTCCTCGCCGGTTGAGAGCAACGCCAGGTGCACCGCTCCCCACGACAGGAATGCCATCTTGCCGCGCAGCGTGCGGCCACCGGCGAACTGCACCACGCCATAGCCGCGGCCGATCATTGCCATCGTGCCCTTGTCCTTGTACTCGAACGGCTTCGTCTCCTCTCCGGCGATCCGCCGGGCGATGTTCTCACCAGCCCACTCGCCGGACTGGAGCGCGACCGAGCCGAGTTGCGGCAGAACCTGGGACGTCTTGGGGTCGTTGATCGCGGCGATGTCGCCGACGACGTACACCTCCGGGTGACCGGCGAGGCTGAGGTCGGGAGCGACGCCGACGCGGTTGCCCCGCTGAAGCTCGATCCCGAGCGACTTGGCGAGCGGATCGGCCTCCAGCCCGGCACCCCAGATCAGCGTGTGCGCCTTCAGCACCTTTCCGGACTTGAGCGTGACCCGGGTCGGCGCGATCGAGGAGACCATCTCGCCCGTCATCACCTCGACGCCGAGCTTCCCAAGGCTCTTCTTCGCGTACGTTCGCAGGCTCGGTTTGAACATCGTGAACAACTCTTCGGCAGCCTCGACGAGGAAGATCTCCGCGTGGTTCTGGGGCAGGCCCTGATAGTCCTCGGAGAAGACGCTTCGGTACAGCTCGGCCAGCGCGCCGGCGCTCTCCACCCCCGTCGGCCCGCCGCCGACCACGACGATGTTGAGCGCCCCATCCTCCATCAGCGAGTGGTCCTTGTCCGTCGCCTCCCACTTGCGCAGCACGTGCTCGCGGACACGAACGGCGTCTGCAAGCGTGTACATCGGGAACGCGTGCTCCGCGGCTCCCTCGGTTCCAAAGAAGTTGACCTTGGCGCCGAGGCCGACGACCAGATAGTCGTAGGAGAGCGGGTCCATGCCGTCCAGCGTGACCTTCCGCTCGGCGAGATCGACACCGGTGACCGTCGTCTGGTGGAAGTTGACGTTGTGCTGGTCGTGGAACAGATCCCGGAGCGGATGTCCGACGGCGGTCGTCTCGAGCAGATCGGTCGCGACCTGGTAGAGCAGCGGCTGGAAGGTGTGGTAGTCGTGCTGATCGACCATCACGATGTCGGCGTCAGCATCCTTCAGCTTCCTCGCGGCACCGAGGCCACCGAAGCCTCCGCCGAGGATCACGATCTCGGGGCGAGCGGCGCTCATGCGTCCACCGCCGGCGTCTGCGCCAGACCGGGAGCGGCCGGGCCTGAGGGCTTCTGGTCCGGTGACGGTGGTGCCTTGACGCGCGCCCGGAAGACGTGGAAGGACCAGCCCTGGTAGGCGAGCACGATCGGGAAGAAGATCACGGCGACGATCGTCATCACCTTCAGCGCGTAAGAGCCCGAGGCGGTGTTAGAGACGGTCAGGTTGTATGCGGTGTTGGTGGAGGAGATCATCACGTTCGGGTAGAGGTGGATAAAGATCGAGCCGACGGTCGCGGCGATCGCGAACGCGGAGGCGATGAACGCCCAGCCATCAAGGTGATCGGCGACGGCGAGGCGGGCGGCGAAGATCACCGCGATGATCGCGAGCGCCTGGACCGGGTCCGGGACGTCGGCGCCGGTTGTGATCGAGATCGTCCAGATTACGTCGCCGATCACGAGTGCGATCGCCGCCCAGCCGAGCACCCGGGCGACGGTCCGGGCCCGCGCGCGGACCTGGTCGGTCGTCTTCAGCTTGAGGAAGGTCGCGCCGTGCAGCAGACACAGGCCGAGCAGCGTCAACCCCGTCCACAGCCCGTAGGGGGTCAGCAGGTTGAAGAAGTTGCCGGTGAAATCGTGGCTCTTGTCGATCGGCAGACCGACCAGCAGATCGCCCAGACCGACGCCGATCAGCAGCGGGATCAAGGCGCTGCCGATCGTCGTGCACCACGACCAGGTGCTGCGCCAGCGCGGATCCTGGCTCTTGCCCTGGTATTCGAAAGCGACCCCGCGCGCCATCAGCGCCACCAGCACCAGCAGCAGCGCCAGATACAGCGCCGAGAACATCGTTGCGTACCAGCCGGGAAACGCCGCGAACGTCGCGGCGCCCGCGACGATCAGCCACACCTCGTTCCCATCCCAGAACGGACCGATCGTGTTGATCGCGACGCGGCGCTCGGTATCGGTGCGCCCGACGACCTTGTGCAGCACACCGACCCCGAAATCGAACCCCTCCAGCACGAAGAAGCCGACCCAGAAGATCGCGATGATCACCGACCAGAGGGTGTCCAGATGCATCAGAGCATTCCTCTCAGTAGGTCAGCACCGGTACCGGAGCGCCCGCGGCGGCTCCGTCCGACTCGCCGGGATCCTCGGGTTCCAGGCCCTTGCGTGAATAGCGCAGCATCAGCACCAGATCCGCCGCGCCGAGCGCGATATAGACCGCCACGAACGCGATCAGGCTGATCCAGATGTCGGTCTGGGTGACCGACGGGGAGTTCGCGTTCACAGTCTTCATCAACCCCTGAACGATCCACGGCTGACGGCCGCTCTCGGTCAGCAACCAGCCGGCGGTGTTCATCAAGAACGGCGTCACGACCGCCCACAACGCCAACCGCTGGAACCACTTCGAGCGATCCAGAGTCCCGCGATGCACGAGCCACGCGCCCCACAACGCCAACAACGCGATCAACGATCCCAGATACGCCATCACCCGCATCGACCAATACTGGATGAACACGTCCGGAATGTAGTTCCCCGGCCCGTACTTCTTCTGATCCTGGGACTGCAACTCGTTCAAACCCTCAACCGGGCCATCAAACGTCCCCGTCGCGAGAATCGACAAAAGATGCGGGATCTCGATGATCTGCGACGGGGTCTGATCATTCTGACCACCGCCGATCTGGAACACCGAGAACGAACACGGCTGACAATTCGTCCACTGCGCCTCGGCCGCCGCGATCTTCGCCGGTTGATACGTCGCCTCGATCTCACCCAGCTTGTTCCCGACGAACATCTGGATCAGGATCGCCGGCAGGAGCACGATCACCGCGACACTCGCCGTGCGACGAAACGCCTGCACCTCCCGACCCTTGCGCAGGTACCAGACCGACACCGCCAGCATCACCAACGACCCGGTCACCAGTGAGGCCAGGATCACGTGCACGTAACCCCACAGGAACGTCGGGTTCGTGAACAGCGCGCCGATGTTCGTCAGCACCGGTTGACCGGCGCTGTTGAGCTTGTAGCCGACCGGATGCTGCATCCACGAATTCGCCGCAAGAATGAACAACGCCGAGAGCATCGACCCGATCGACACCATCCAGATACACGCCAGATGCACACGCTTGGGCAGCCTGTCCCAACCGAACAGCCAGAGCCCCAGGAAGGTCGACTCCAGGAAGAACGCCGCCAACCCCTCCATCGCCAGCGGCGCCCCGAACACATCGCCGACGAAGCGCGAATAGGTCGACCAGTTCATCCCGAACTCGAACTCCTGCACCAGCCCCGTCACAACACCCACAGCGACGTTGATCAGCAGCAGCGTCCCGAAGAACCTGGTCATCCGCTTGTACTCCGGATCCCCGTTGCGATGCCACGCCGTCTGCAGCAACGCAACCAAAAACGCCAGCCCGATCGTGACCGGCACAAACAGGAAATGGTAAATCGACGTCGTCGCGAACTGCCAGCGAGCAAGGTCGTTGGTCACCTGCGGTATTCAAGCCAACTCGACAAACTCGCGCATCACCTTCAATGGGTGATGTCGTCAAAAATCGACCCAGGGCGCGGCAGCCCGCCAGGTTCAGCCTGACCCCGTCTCGACCCCCTGCTCACGCGCCCACATGTCCGCGTAGCGTCCGCCGGCTCGGATCAGCTCGGCGTGCGTGCCACGCTCGACGATACGGCCGCCGTCGAGCAACAGGACCTGATCGACCTGATCGAGTCCGGCGAGCCGATGCGTGATCAGCAGGCTGCTGCGTCCCTGCGTGACGTCGAGCAGGTCGACCAGGATCGCATCGGCGGTCAGCGTGTCGAGATGCTCGCCGGGCTCATCGAGCACGAGTACCGGGAAGTCCGCGAGCAGCGCCCGCGCGACCGCGAGACGCTGACGCTGTCCGCCGGACAGGCGCGCGCCTCGTTCCCCGACCTCGGTCTGGATTCCATCCGGCAGCGCCAGCGCCCACTCGAGCAACCGCACACGGCCGAGCACCGAAAGCAGCTGATCGTCTGTTGCGTCCCGCCGGGCGAAGCGAAGGTTCTCCGCGAGCGTCGTGTCGAAGATGTGGGCGTCCTGGGCAACGAGACCGATCACGCTGCGGCACTGATCCCCGTCGAGCTGCTCGAGCTCGACGCCATCGAGTGTCACCGATCCACCCTGATACGGGAGGAACCTGAGCAGGACCGCCGCCAGTGTCGACTTCCCGGCGCCGCTGCGACCGACGATCGCAACGCGCTGACCGGGCCCGAGGTCGAGGTCTACCCCGTCGAGCGCCCATGCCTCGCGGTCCGGGTAACGGCTGCGCAGGCCGCGAATGCACAGCGTGTGCGGGCCGGATCGCAGCGCCACGGGGTGCAGCGGCTCGGTCAGGACGGGTGTCGCGTCGAGAACCTCGAGCACGCGTGCGGCGGAGCGGCGCACGCGCTGGAGCGTCTGGGTGGCGCCCGGCAGCCCGGTGACGAGCTCGAAGGCGGCCAGCGGGATCAGCGCGATCACCGCCAGCAGGACGCCGTTGAGCTGACCGGCACGCTCAGCCGAGATGCCAACGAGCACGCCGCCCCACATCGCCATCCCGGCGCACAGGACGCTCAGCCCCTGACCGATCCCCGCGGTGCGTGCGCTCGCCGCCGCGATCTGCGTCAGCTCGGCGTCGGCGGCCGCGGTGCGGGCAAGCTGAGCCCCGGCGGCACCGTTGACGATCAGCTCCGCGGCACCGTCGAGCAGGTCGACAACGGCCGCGGAGAGCTCCCCGCGCGGTGGCCTGGCGGGCCTCCGCGCGGGCTGCGAGGGTCGCCGTCGACAACGGCACGAGCGTGCCGGCGAGCACCAGCGCGATCAGCAGGATCAGGCCGGCGGCGGGCAGCATCCACCAGACCAGTCCGACCGTCGCCGCACCGACCACGACCGCGATCGCGAACGGTGGCAGGACCCGCAGCAGCAGATCCTGGAGCGAGTCGACGTCACTGACCAGCCGGGCGAGCAGGTCGCCGCTGCGGAAAGCCGGCAGACCGAGCGGCGCAAGCCGTTCAAGCCGCTCGTAGACGCTCACCCGCAGCGACGCCAGCGTCCGAAACGCGGCGTCGTGCCCGACCAGTCGCTCGGCGTAGCGGAACAGCCCGCGGGAGAGCGCGAAGAACTGAACGCCGACGATCGCGACGGCGACAGCCGATTCCGGGGGGCGCTGCGATGAGCGTGCGATCAACCAGGCCGAGGTGGCGATCAGTCCGATCCCAGCCGCGAGAGAGCAGGCACCGAGCATCGTCGCGATCACGAGCCGCCCGCGAGCGGGCCGCGTGATCGCGAGCATCCGCCCGATCGGCGCATCCGGCTGACCGCCGGCGCCTGTGCGACTCACGCGGCCACCCTGACCTCGGCCAGGTGCACGACCCGGTCGGCCATCGCCAGCAGCGCCGGGCGGTGGGCGACCAGCACGACCGTGCGCCCCTGCGAGAGCCGGCGAACGGCCTGCAGCAGCTCGCGCTCGGTGTGCCCGTCGAGGTTGGCGGTCGGCTCGTCGAGCAGCAGCAGCGGCGAATCACGCAGGAATGCCCGCGCAACCGCGATCCGCTGGCGCTCGCCGGCGGACAGGCCGGCGCCGTGATCGCCGAGGACCGTGTCGAGCCCCTGCGGCAGCCGCTTGACCACGGCGCTGAGGCCGGCGGCTGTGATCGCACGCTGCACCTGATCCCCGGACGCGCCCGGACGGCCGAGACGGACGTTCTCGGCAACCGAGGCGGCGAACAGGTGCGGCCGCTGCGGAACCCAGGCCAGCGTTGATCTCCATGCATCAGGGTCGAGGTCGGCCAGCTCTACCCCCCCGACCCGCACCGATCCCGAGTCGGCCGCGACGAGGCCGAGCAGCACCGCGAGCAGCGTCGACTTGCCAGAGCCGCTCGGTCCGGCGAGCGCCAGCACCTCGCCCGGCTCGACCGTCAGCGACACGCTGTCGAGCGCCGGCCGGTCACGTCCGGGGTAGGTGACGGTCAGCCGATCGACGGTGAGACCGGAGAGCGCCGGATCCGGTATGTCTGCCCGCGTGCCGCGCGCCGGCAGCGGCTGCTCCAGCACCGCGAACGCTCGCTCCGCCGCCGCCATGCCCTCGGCGCTCGCGTGATAGTTGGCGCCGAGCTGGCGCAGCGGCAGGTAGGCCTCGGGAGCGAGCACCAGCACGAACAGCGCCGTGCGCAGATCGAGGCTGCCGCTCATCAGGCGCAGGCCGATCGCGACCGCGACCAGCGCCACGGAGATCGTCGCGACCAGCTCGAGGATCAGCGACGACAGGAAGGTGATCCGCAAAGTTGCGATCGCGCTCACGCGATAGCGCTCGGTGATCTCCCCGACGGCCGCCGCCTGGGCCTTCGCTCGACCGAAGATCTTGAGCGTCGGCAGCCCGGCCACGACGTCCAGGAAGTGGCCGGCCAGACGTTCGAGGGTCCGCACCTGGAGATCCATGCGATCGCGGGTTGCCGCTCCGACAAGCGCCATGAACAGCGGAATCAACGGCAGCGTCGCGGCGATGATCAACGCCGAGATCCAGTCGTTGACGACAACCACGACGAGTACCACGACCGGCACGATCACGGCCAGGAACAGTTGCGGCAGATATAGCGAGAAGTAAGCGTCGAGGACGTCGATCCCACGTGTTGCAAGGGTCTGGAGCGCGCCGGTGCGCTGCACCCGGGAACTGTCGCCACCCAGCAGCGCGACGCGTTCGAGCAGCGCCTCGCGCAGCTGAGACTTGGCGCGAGCGGAGGACCGGCCGGCAGCGAGCTCAGCCGCCCACGCCACGCCCGCGCGCGCGACCACGACCGCCAGCAACAGCTCGAGCGGCCCGCGTAGCTCGGTCACATCCTTTCCGTCGACGAACGCGCCGGTGACCACCTCCGCAAGCAGCCATGCCCGCGCGACGATCAGCCCGGCGGCGATCGTGCCGAGGCCGACCGAAACGGCCAGGAATGAACGCGTCGCGCGCGCGTACCTGAGCAATCTCGGGTCGAGCGCCCTCACCGCTCAAGCATGAACGATTTGACACGGTGACCGCCGCGGGGCGGCTGATCCCGGCGACCCGGCGCTCGCCCGATCCTCGATGTCACCCGGACCGGATGATGAACGAAGCGCAGCGAGGGGTAGCTTCTGGCGGGTTCGATGCAGGTTCACGGCCCCGCTCTCGGACGGGGTCAAGAAAGGGAGGTTCCATGGCCGTTGGAGGCGAAGTGCAGAACAGTGGCGGCGCGGCGGTCGATGCGAACAACCAGGCGGACGTGTTCGTCGCATTCGGGATCACCGGCGACCTCGCCAAGGTGATGACGTTTCGCTCTCTCTATCGGCTCGAGCGGCGCGGCATGCTCAACTGTCCGGTGCTCGGCGTAGCCGTCGACGATTGGTCGATCGAGCACCTGCGAGAGCACGCGCGCTCGGCGATCGAGGGCACCGGGGAACCGGTCGACGATGACGTCTTCGCCCGCTTCGCAGCTCGCCTCTCCTACGTGCAGGGCGACTTTGGCGACCCCGCCACCTATGGACGCGTAGCGGACGCGATCGGTTCAGCCAGGCATCCCGTGTTCTACCTGGAGATCCCGCCGTTCCTGTTCGCCACGGTGATCAAGGGACTGTCCGAGGCCGGTCTGACGAAGAGCGCAAGGGTCGTCGTCGAGAAGCCGTTTGGTCATGACCTCGCCTCCGCCCGCGCGCTCGCGCAGGACATTCACCAATACATCGATGAGAGCCAGCTGTACCGGATCGATCACTACCTCGGAAAGATGGGGCTGGAGGAGATCCTCTACCTCCGGTTCGCCAACACGATGTTCGAGCCGGTATGGAATCGTGACCATGTCTCGAGCGTTCAGATCACGATGGCCGAGGATTTCGGCGTCGAGGATCGCGGCCACTTCTATGACCGGGTCGGCGCGCTGCAGGACGTGGTCGTCAACCACCTGATGCAGGTGGTTGCGATGGCGGCGATGGAGGCGCCGGCCGGCTCGGACGCCGCCACGCTCAAGGACGCGAAGTTCGCCCTGTTTCGCTCGATGTCCGATGCTGACCCGAAGCATTACGTGCGCGGTCAGTACGACGGTTACCTGGGCATCGACGGCGTCGCCGCGGGCTCGACCACGGAGACATACGCCGCCCTGCGCCTGGAGATCGACAACTGGCGCTGGTCGGGCGTGCCGTTCTTCATCCGGACCGGCAAGCGACTGCCCGTCACCCAGACGGAGCTTCGACTCGTCTTCCGCCGCCCCCCGCGCCTCGGTTTCATGTCCTACCGTGGCCGGCCCCCGGCCGACGGTCAGCTGGTGGTCAAGCTCGACCCGCTGACCGGCGTCAGGCTGGAGATCGACGCGCACCGGGCCGACAGGGGCGGACCGCAGGCGATCACGCTCGACATGGAATTCGAGCAGGAGGGCGGCGAGGGCCCGACGCCCTATGAGGTCCTGCTGAAGGCTGCGATGGATGGCGACAGCACGCCGTTCACGCGTCAGGACTCGATCGAGGAGACGTGGCGAATCATGGCTCCGTTGCTTGACTCACCCCCTCCGGTACATCCCTACGCACCCGGCTCCTGGGGACCAGCGGAAGCCGACGGACTGCTGACCGGTAGCGGGCGCTGGCACGACCCGTGGGTGGCATCATGACCTCCGGCTCCGCCTCCAAGAACAAGCGTACGCGCGCCGGCGCTCATACCGACGGCGCCAAGGCCAAGACCGCCGCCGAGCGCCCGGCCCAGAGCGCCGCCGCGCCGTCACCGTTTCCGCCGATCGCCAACTACGCCTTCCTGTCGGACTGTCACACCGGCGCGCTGCTCGCCCCGGACGGGTCGATCGACTGGCTCTGCGTTCCGCGCTTCGACGCGCCCAGCGTGTTCGGCTCGCTGCTTGACCGCGAGGCCGGCCTGTTCCGGATCGGACCGTTCGGCGTGACCGTCCCCTCAGACCGCCACTACGTGCCCGGCACCAACGTGCTGGTCACGACCTGGAAGTCACCGGGCGGCTGGGTGGAGGTCCATGACGCGTTGACACTGGGCCCGACGACCTGCGAGGACAACGTCACGCCGCACACCCGGCCACCCGCTGACGAGGACGCGGACCACATGCTCGTGCGGACGGTGAAATGCCTCGAAGGCGAGGTCGAGGTCGAGCTGATCTGCGAGCCGGCCTTCGACTACGGGCGAACGCCCGCCGAGTGGACGCTGGTGCAGAACAGCCGTCACACCGCCGACGCCACCGGCGCCGGCCTGACGATCCGGCTGCAGACCGACCTCGAACTCGGGATCGAGGCCAACCGTGTCCGCGCCCGGCACACCCTCAGACCCGGCGAAGAGGCTTACGCCGCGCTCGTCTGGGGCGAGGCGCTCACGGTCCCTCCCGACGTCGCTGACGCCAACGAGCGACTCCGGGCCACCGTCGGGTTCTGGCGACATTGGCTCGGTCGAATGCGTCCGTTCGCTGACCATCGCTGGCGCGAGGCGATCCAGCGTTCGGCGCTGACGATCAAAGGACTGACGTACATGCCAACCGGCGCGACGGTCGCGGCGTTGACGACTTCGCTGCCCGAGACGCCCGGCGGCGAGCGCAACTGGGACTACCGCTACACCTGGATGCGTGACTCGACGTTCACGCTCCAGGCGCTCCATCTCCTCGGGCTCGATTGGGAGGCAGACGAGTTCATGCAGTTCATTGCCGACCTCGAGCCCAACAGCGATGGCGGGCTGCAGATCATGTACGGGATCGACGGTCGCCGTGATCTGACCGAGACCTTTCGCGAGGACCTATCTGGCTATTCGGGAGCCCACCCCGTGCGGATCGGCAATGGGGCGTTCGACCAGCGTCAGAACGACGTGTTCGGAGCGGTGCTCGACTCGATCCTCAAGCACAGCATGCACAGCCAGCGCCTACCCCGTCGGCTGTGGCCGATCGTGCAGGCGCAGGCGGAGTGCGCCACGAACGTCTGGCGACAGCCCGACCAGGGAATCTGGGAGGCGCGCGGCAAGCCGCAGCAGTACGTCTCATCGAAGCTGATGTGCTGGGTCGCGATGGATCGCGCCGCGAAGCTCGCGGCGATTCGAGACGACCCGGAGCTGGAGGCGAAGTGGGGTGCCGTCGCCGAGGAGATCCACGCCGACATCGTCGCCAACGGGATTGTCGACGGGGTTCTGCGCCAGCACTACGGCACCGACGCGCTCGATGCCTCGACGCTGCTGGCGGCGATCTTTGGGTTCCTGCCCGGCGATGACGAGCGGATGCACAAGTCGGTGCTGGCGATCGCGGACGATCTGACCGAGAACGGCTACGTCCTGCGCTACCGGACCGAGCAGACCGACGATGGGCTGTCAGGTAAGGAGGGCACGTTCCTGATCTGCTCGTTCTGGCTGGTCTCGGCGCTGTCGATCGTCGGCGAGACGCAGCGGGCGCACGATCTGATGGAGCGCCTGCTGCGCATCAGCTCTCCGCTCGGGCTGTACGCCGAGGAGTTCGACGCCGCGACCGACCGGCACCTCGGGAACTTCCCCCAGGCGTTCTCCCACCTGGCTTTGATCGAAGCCGCAGCTCGGATCATCCTGACCGAGCAACTTGCACTGGAGGGACTCGGCGTGCCGAGCTCGTCGGCACTCACCAGTGCGATTCCACAGCGACGATTCGAGGCCGGCACATGAGCCATTACGACGTGATCATCATCGGAACCGGCGCCGGCGGGGGCACGCTGGCGCGTCACCTCGCGCCGTCGGGTAAGCGGATCCTGCTGCTGGAGCGCGGCGGGTGGCTGCCGCGGGAGCCACAGAACATCTCGGCCGAGGAGGTGTTCGTCAACAACCGTTACGTGTCCGCGGACACCTGGCGATATCCGAACGGCGAGGAGTTCCAGCCGCAGATCCACTACTACGTCGGCGGCGCCACCAAGCTCTACGGCGCGGCGTTGTATCGACTGCGCGCGGAGGACTTCGGCGAGCTGCGTCACCACGCCGGGATCTCGCCCGCCTGGCCGATCGGCTACGACGAGCTGGAGCCCTACTACGCCCTCGCCGAGCAGCTCTACTGCGTTCACGGTGCTCGCGGCGAGGACCCGACCGAGCCGCCCGCCAGCGGCCCGTACCCGTTCCCCGCGGTATCCCACGAGCCCCGGATCCAGCAGCTCTCAGACGACCTCGAAGCGCTGGGGCACCATCCGTTCCACGCTCCCTGCGGGGTGATGCTCGATGAATCCAACATGCCCTACAGCACGTGCATGCGGTGTGCCAACTGCGACGGATTCCCGTGCGTCGTGCACGCGAAGTCAGACGCCGAGGTGCTCGGCGTGCGGCCGGCGCTCGAACATGACAACGTCGAGCTGCTGATCAACGCAGAGGCGGTGAAGCTGATCACGGACGACGCCGGAACCTCGGTGACGGGCGTCGTGATCAATCACGAGGGCGGGCAGCAGACGCTGACGGCGGACCTGTTCGTCGTCTCCTGCGGCGCCGCCAACTCCGCCAGGCTGCTGTTGATGCTCGGCCAACGATCGGCATCCGAACGGCCTCGCCAACGGCTCGGACCAGGTGGGACGCAACTACATGTTCCACAACAGCCAGGCTGTGCTGGCGCTGTCGCTTGAGGAGAACCCGACGGTGTTCCAGAAGACGCTCGGGCTCAATGACTTCTACCTCAAGGGCACCGACGACTTCGACTTCCCGCTGGGCAACATCCAGATGGTCGGGCAAATCACAGGCGCCGATGTTCCGTGGCGAGAAGCCCGGCGAGACGATGTTCGCGCCGACCTGGTCGCTTGATGACATCGCCAGGCACGCGGTCGACTTCTGGCTCTCGACCGAGGATCTCCCTCGCCCGGAGAATCGCGTCACCGTAGATGACAAGGGCGTGATCACGATCGCCTATCAGTCGACCAACAACGAGCCCAGGAACAAGCTGTTCGAGGTGCTCGAGTCGATGCTCGAAGACCTCGGCATGCACCACCACCATCTGCTGCCCCATCACGCGTACCTCAAGAACGAGATCCCCGTGGCGGGCGTCGCGCACCAGGCGGGGACCTGCCGCTTCGGCACCCATGCCGCAACGTCGGTGCTGGACGTCAACTGCAAGGCACATGAGCTCGACAACCTGTACGTGGCCGACACGAGCATCTTCCCGAGCATCGGAGCCGTCAACCCGGCGCTGACGGCGATGGCCAACGCGCTGCGCGTCGGCGACCACCTGCTCGAGCGGATGGGGGTCAGCAGGAGTTAGGTTTGGTCTGCGCCGGCCTGGTGGCCGTCTACAGGTCGCGACGCGCGAAACCAGCGTTGGCCAACGCCGCGACGATCAGCGTGTAGACGACAGCCCACAGGTAGAGACCGACCCCGCCGGCATGCGACGCGCCAAACGGCCCGAGGTTGACGAGGACACCTGTCAGCCCGCTCTGGTTGGAACCGAGCGCATGAAGACCGGCCTGATAGAGCGCCTCGAACGGCAGCGCGATCGCGAGGTCATGAGCGATCGTCTGAATCGTGTGCGCGCCGAGCGCAGCACCGATCGTCGCGAGCAGCCCCGAAACGAGACCAGCGCCGTACAGCATGAACATCGCGATCCCGTTAGCGGTCGCCGACAGGAACACGGAGCCGAGCAGCGACAGCGCAACGATGATCACCACGGCGCCCGCCAACGCCAAACCCGGCCCGACCAGATGGTCGGGCCAGCGCCCGCCGGCCTGATGGATGATCAGCAGCACGATCACGTACAGGCCGACGACATATACCGAACAGACCGCCGCGGCACCGACAAACCGGCCGAGCAGCAGCTCTGAGCGGCCCAGCGGGCGGACCACCAGGGGCTGCAGCAGCCCTCGTTCGGCATCGCCGCGGACCGCCCCGAGCGTCAGGAACACGGCCAGCACCGTCGCCAGAAACAACGACGAGAACATGCCGAGACCGGTCAGGGTGACGGAGGTGACCTGCCCTGCGTTGATCGGTCCACGGTCGCCGCCGAACGACGTCGACGCATTGAAGGCCTCAACCGTTGCGAGCGTGAGCAGCGCGAGGAACAGCAGCGTCAGTACCAACACGATCAAGAACACGCGGCGCCGGACGCTCTCCTGCAGAACGTGTCGCGCGACGATCAACGTCCGTGTCACTCGGGATCGACCGCCTCGAGGTAGACGTCCTCAAGCGTCGAGCGGACCACCCTCACCTCGTAGATGTCGGCCCCGTCACGCACGAGGCCGGCGACGATCTTCGGTACGTCCTCACGACTGGCGTCGGGTAGCCGGACCGTTCCGGTCCCAGTCTGCACCTCCACACCGCCGGCACGCGTGAGTTCCCGGGGCCGCCCGGACGCCACGACGGTGCCATGAGACAGGATCACCACGCGGTCGCAGACGTGCTCCACCTCGCCGAGCAGATGCGAGTTCAGCAACACCGCGATCCCGCGATCACGGAGCGTCTCCAGGATCGCGCGCACGTCGCGACGTCCGGCGGGGTCAAGCGCGCTGGTGGGCTCGTCGAGCAGCAGCAGCTTCGGTTGGCCGATCAGGGCCTGAGCGATCCCGAGTCGCTGCTGCATCCCCTTCGACATCCCGTCGACGCGGCGGGTCGCAGCGTCGCTGAGCCCGACCAGCTCAAGCAGGCCGGCTCGCTCGTCCGCACCGCCATCCGAGCCGGCCAGCCGCTGGTGCAGGGAGAGCACCTCGAGTGCCGAGCACCAGCCCGGGAAGCGGAACAGCTCCGCGAGGTATCCGAGCGCATGACGGGCTGCCGGACGGCCGGCGGGGGCGCCGCAGACTTCGGCGTTGCCGGCGGTGGGTCGGACGAGGCCGCAGGCGATCTTGACGAGCGTGGACTTGCCCGCGCCATTCGGTCCGAGCAGCCCGACCAGCTCCCCCGGTGCCACCTCCAGCGTCACGTCGTCCAGCGCAGTCACCGAGCCGAAGCGCTTCGTCAGACCTGAGACGGCGAGGGCGGGCGGATCGCTCGGTGGCGTCGTGAGCGGCCGGATCGCGATCACGACGCGATTCTCGCAAGCCGGCTCCGATGGTGGGGTCGCGCCGGCCGGGCGCGCTATCAAGCCCGTGGCCCGATGCGCCGATAGGAGAGGTGATAGATGCATGGCGCGAGCAAGGACGCGCCCCTGATCGTGGAGGCTCAAATTGCCGGGAGCAATGCGCGGCACCGGCGCTCGAGATCGCTCGGGCTGGCTTTGCCCGAGCGAAGCCCATCGCGCCCGCATGCTGGACATGGGCCCCCGCGTCGTGCGCGCGCGGACGATCGCCGCCGTTGCCGTCGGTGCGGGGATGGTCGCCACGATCGGCGAGGTCGGGTGGCGAGCCGTGGTGCTGTTCGCGATCGCGGTCCTCAACCTGACGACACTCGAGCGACGGATCGAGCGATCCGCACGGCCTGAGCGCGTCGTGGCCGGGAGCCTGCTGCTGATCATCTGCCTGATGGGCGCGGGGGCGGGACTCACCGGCGGCGGGACCAGCCCGGTGCTGGCGTGGACCGTGATCCCGGTGGCGATGACGGCGACCCGTTTTCGGGGACAGGTCGTCTGGGCAGCGGCCGGCTTCGCCGCGCTCACGTCTTTGGGAGTCGCTCTAAGCAGCGGCGTCCAGCAGACAATCGACCACCCGCTGACCCTGATCGCCGTGTTCGTCCTGCTGGTGGCCGTGACCGCGGCGACGACCGCGCTGATGGACGCCGAACTGCAGTTCCGCGACGAGTCCGTCCTCGACCCGCTGACGGGGCTGCTGAACCGCAGCGGGCTCGAGGCGCGCTTTCTTGAGGTCGGTGAACAGGCGCGACTGCTCGGGCGCCCGGTCTGCCTGATCATCTGCGACCTCGATCAGTTCAAACGGGTCAACGACGACCACGGACACGAGCGCGGCGACGCCGTGCTGCGCGAGGTCGCCTATGCGATGCGCAAGTCGCTGCGTTCGTTCGAGCTGTTCTACCGCCTCGGGGGCGAGGAGTTCCTGGTGCTGTTGCCCGGCATCGATCTGGACACCGGGCTCGAGGTCGCGGGCAACCTGCGGGCGGCGGTCGAGACGTGCCGGCCTGGCGGCCTGCCGGTCACGGCATCGTTCGGTGTCAGCGTCGCCGAGGGGGAGGACATCGACTTCCTGCCGCTCTACCGAGCGGCAGACGACGCTCTGTACCGCGCCAAGCACGACGGGCGCAACCGGGTGGTCGCCTCCGATTGGTCCTCTGCGCCGACCGAGGGTGAGCTGATCGGCGGCGAGCGCGACGAAGCGGCATTGACGTTCCGCGCCGCGTAGCACATACCTCGGACGCTGATCTTCAGCCACATTTCAGGCAAGGCTGCTATACGCCACGTCGTGGCGACGATGACCTCCGCTCCGACGACCGGCTTGCGCCGCGGAATCCTCGATCGGCGCAGCCTGATCGCCGCTGCCTGCACCGCCGGCGGCTTCGTGCTCTCCTGGTACCTGATCCATCACGGTTGGTTTGCGCTCGACAGGCAGTGGGACACCGTCGAGTACGCGCGCTACGCGCATGACATTCTGGTCAGGGGCCTCGTCCCGTACCGCGATTTCTCGGTCGAGTACCCGCCGCTCGCACTGCCGGTGTTCGTGATTCCGTCGATGATCGCCGGCAAGCACTTCTCGGGCTACATGGAGGTCTTCGAGCTCGGGATGGCGACCTGCGGGGTGATCGCCGTATGTCTGTCCGCGCTGGTTCTGCTCGCTCAGAGAGTGGGTACCCGGCGGCTGATCGAGGGCGTCGCCCTGCTCGCGCTCTCGCCGCTCCTGCTCGGTCCCGTGATTCTGTCCAGATACGACCTGTTCCCGACGGCGCTGACGATCGGCGCTGTCGCGGCGCTCTACTTCGGGAGGGACCGGACCGGCTTCGTCCTGCTCGCGCTCGGGACGGCGGCGAAGGCCTTCCCAGCCGTGATCGTGCCGCTGGCGTTCGTCTACGTGCTGCGCAACAGCGGGCTACGACGCGCGATCGGTGGACTGGGGATCTATGTGGCCGTCGTGCTCGTCTGCTTCCTGCCGTTCCTGATCATCGCGCCGCACGGGATCTGGTGGGCGGTCCACGGCCAGGAGAATCGTCCGCTGCAGCTAGAGAGCACCGGAGCAGCGCTGTTTCTCGCCGCGCACCAGCTGTTCGGCGTCCACCTGAGCTATTACTTCACCCACAACTCGGACAACCTCGACGGCCACATCCCGCTCGAGTTCGCGGCGCTGATGAGCATCCTTCAGCTCGCGGCGTTTGTGGTGGTGTGGGTGGTGTTCGCGGCCGGCCCCCCCAACAGACGGCGGCTCCTGACGGCGGCCGCGGCCGCCGTCTGCGCGTTCATCGTGTTCAGCCGGGTGCTGTCGCCGCAGTACCTGATCTGGCTCGTGCCGCTGGTCGCGATCGTGCCCGGCAGGCGTGGAACCGTTGCGATCGCGATGCTTGCCTGTGCAATGTGCATGACCCAGATCTGGTACCCGCTCCACTTCGTCGCTCTGAAGCACTTCGAGCCGCTGGAGTCGTGGGCGGTCGTCGGCCGTGACCTCGTTCTGCTGGCGCTGTTCGGCACCCTGACGCTGCCCGAGTTTCCGATCCGACGCGCGCTTCGCACGGCTGAGAGCCCAACCACGGGCGCGGCGATCCAGTCCGCCGGCCAGACCGGGCGCGAACCGATCGCCGCGGGTGCTGGGGGCGCGGTGGGTGCCGACGCCTAGCTCTCGGATCGGCGGCCACGTCGTCACCGAGAGCCTCGAGGCGCTCGGTGCGGAGGTGGTCTTCGGCGTCCCTGGGATCCATTCGCTGGCGATCTGGGAGGCACTGCGCACCGCTGAGCTGCACGCCTACGGCACGCGTACCGAGCTCTGTGCAGGCTTCGCCGCCGACGGATACGCGCGCAGCTCCGGGCGCCCCGCGCCACTGCTGCTCTCAACGGGCCCCGGCGCGCTCAACTCCTTGACGGCACTGATGGAGGCGGCCAGCGCCCACGTCCCCGTCGTCGCCATCTCCAGTCAGATCCCGCTGGCGATGCTAGGCCAGCATCGAGGCTACCTGCACGAGCTTCCCGATCAGCTGGCGTCGTTTGCGCCGGTCGTCAAGCACGCCGCGCGCGCGGAGAGCGTCGAGTCGATTCCCGACACGCTCACGCAGGCCTGGCGAGCCGCGCTGACTCCGCCGAGCGGACCGGTTTACGTGGAGGTTCCGGTCGACCTGCTGACCACAAACGCGCCGACCTCGCCGGTCGGCGCACTGGATGGCTCCCCGGTCGTGACCGCGGCAAGCCCCCAGTCGGTTGCCGAGGCCTGCCGGCTGATCGCAGAGGCGCGCACGATCGTGATCTGGGCGGGCGGGGGCGTCGTGCGCTCCGGTGCCCAGGATCAGGTGAGAGCACTCGCCGAGCTGCTCGATGCGCCGGTCGCCACCACCTACATGGGGAAGGGCGTGATCGCCGACGACGACCGCCTCGCAGTCGGTTGCGGCTGCGACGAGGCGGCGTTCCAGGAGATGATCGCCGCGGCAGATGTGGTGATCTGCGTCGGGACGGAGCTCGGCGCCGAGACGACCGGCCAATATCGAGCTGAAGTTCGCGGGTCAGCTGATCCAGATCGACGCTGACGCCGGCCGGATCGGCGGCGGCTATCCGGCGCTCGCGCTGGTCGGGGACGCGAAGCTGACGCTCTCGGCGCTCACGCGAGAGCTCGCGCCGCGTTCGCGCACCGGAGTCGCGGCCGAGGTGACGGCGCTGCGAGCACGGATCCGCGCCGGGCTGCTGTCGCAGGATCGTGCCACCGAGCTCGGGCTGCTGGCCGACGATCGAGGACGCGCTGGACGCTGATGCGCTCGGCTGCTGGGACATGACGATCCTGGCGTACTGGGCGGCTGCCCATCTGCGGATGCGCGGCGAGCAGCAGTTCCTCTACCCGCTCGGTTCCGGCACGCTCGGCTACGCCTGGCCGGCCGCGATCGGCGCGAGCATCGCCCACCGCGGGCGGCAGGTGCTCGCGGTCACCGGCGACGGCGGGGTCCAGTACGCGCTCGCCGAGCTCGGGACCGCCGCACAGCATCGGATCGACGCAACGCTTCTCCTGATCGACGACGGCGGCTACGGGATCCTGCGCGAGTATCAGCGCGGCGCCTACGGTGAGACCGGGTTTGTCGATCTGGGAGCAGCCTGACTTCGCCAAGATCGCCGGCGCCTTCGGCGTGCCTGCGCGTGTCGGGCGGACCCGACGAGCTGGCGGCCGACCTTGAGTGGGCGTTCTCCCAAAGTGGCCCGGCGATGGTCGTCGTGCGCGCAACGATCGCTACGGCAAGCCCGACGCGATGACGGACTGGGAACCGATCCTGCGCCGTAGCGTGCTCGGAGCGGGCGCCTACGTGCCGGGCGTCAGTGCGTCCGAGATCAAGGCCCGCTACGGCCTGCAGAAGATGGTGCGGCTGAACTGGAACGAGAATCTCGACGGGCGCGCTGCCCGGAGTGTTGGAGGAGACCGCCGCCGAGCTGGCCGCGTGCTGGGCTATCCGGATGAGGCCTTCGAGGAGTTCCGGCTCGCTGTCGCCGCTTGGAGCGGAGCCGTCCCCGGGCAGGTGATCCCCGGCCATGGCATCCAGGCGCTGACACTCGCGCTGGTCGGCGCGTTCGTCGAGCCGGGAGACCGCGTCGTGATTCCGCGTCCCACCTACGGGCTATACGCGCAGGTATGCGCCAGCGCAGGCGCGGTTGTACACCGCATCGACTGCCCGCCGTCGCTGGCACTCGACCTGCAGGAGATCGCCGCTGCCGCCCGTCGCCACAGCGCCAAGCTGGTGTGGATCTGCGACCCCAACAACCCGACCGGGATGCGGCTCGAGGGCTCCGACTGGTCCTCATTCCTGTCGGCGCTGCCTGAAGCGTGCGTCGTGATCGCGGATGAGGCCTACCGTGACTACATCGAGCCCGCGGAGCGGGTCGACCGGCTTGCGGACGTCCGCGCCGGAAAGCCCGTCGTGATCCTGCGCACGTTCTCGAAGATCTTCGGCCTTGCGGGATTGAGGCTTGGGTACGCACTGATGCACGAGTCGCTGGCGCCGTTCGTGAACACCGTGCAGGAGCCGTTCAACGTCAACCGAGCGGCGCTCACGGCCGGGCTCGCGAGCCTGCGGCGCACCGAAATGCTGCCGGCGCGCCGCGACCAGGCGACCCGCGCCCGCCGTCGCCTGACCGGGCCGCTGCTCGCGGCCGGCATTCGCTGCCTGCCCTCGGATGCCCCGTTCGTGCTGCTCGATCTCGGCGTGGACGACCTGCAGGTCGCTGACGCGCTCGCTCACGACGGTCTGCTGCTGCGCGCCGGCAGCGAGTTCGGCCTGCCCGGCTACGCACGGGTGACGACCGCCTCGGAGGAGTTGATGGAAACGGTCTCGCGGCGCCTGATCAAGGCGCGCAACGCCGTCGCCTCGCGCGCCTGAGGAACCGCGGATCCGAGCGGCGAGTTCAGGTCGACGGTTATATTCAGGCCCGCGATGAGAGTCCCCCGGTGATCGAGGTGGGATCCGGGACCACCACGTCTCCGTTGCGACCTGACGCCAACGCCGGCCTGGTGGCGCTGATCACCGGCGGCGGAACCGGCATCGGGCGCGCAACGGCGCTCGCGCTCGCCTGCTCCGGTGCCGGCGTGATCATCTGTGGCCGGCGCGCCGAGCTGCTGCGGGAGACCGCGATCGAGATCGAGGCAGTGGGTGGTGAATGTCTGGCGATCACCACAGACGTGCGCGAGGCCGATCAGGTCGCGTCCATGATCGACGCCGGGATCGAGCGGTTCGGGGCGATCGATGTGCTCGTCAATAACGCCGGCGGCCAGTTCTCGGCGCCCGCGGAGGAGATCACCGACGGCGGTTGGCGCGCCGTCCATCGGCTCGCGGTGGACGCCAGCTGGACCGTCACTCGAACCGTGGCGACCAGCTCGATGATCCCGCGCGGATCTGGCCTGATCGTGTTCATCAGCTTCAGCCCGCAGCGCGGAAACCCGGGCTTCGCGCACGCCTGCGCCGCTCGTGCGGCGGTGGCCAACCTTGCGTCCGGGCTGGCGCTCGAGTGGAGCGCGCATGGGATCCGCAGCGTTTGTCTGGCGGTTGGAACGATCGCAACCGACGCACTGGCACGCTACGAGGAGCAGGAGGTCGAGCGCTGGCGGGCAACGATCCCGCTCGGACGCTTCGGGACCCCGGAGGAGGTCGCTGCGATGATCGCGTTCCTGGCAAGCTCGGGGGGCGCCTACATCACCGGCACCACGATCGCGATCGACGGTGGCGCCGATGCCTGGGGCCTCGGCGAGATTCCCGGCCGATGAGCCGCCGCCCACTCACAAATGCCAACACCAAGACACAGGAGCCGCCAGAGTGCAGTTCACCTACACCGCCGAGCAGCTTGAGCTGCGCGAGCGCGCCAGCCGCCTGACCGACGCGATCATCCCGTTCGAGGATCCCTGCGAGGCGGGGCGAGGACTTCCGGCCGAGTCGCTTGATCGAATCAGAGAGCTGACCCTGGAGGCCGAGCTCAACGCGATCAACATGCCGAGGGAATGGGGCGGCCAGGGGCTCTCGATCCTTGACCAGGTGATCGTTCAGGAGCGGCTGGGCCAGCTGACAAACGCCCTCTGGGACGCGGTCTGGCGCCCCGCCAACGCGCTGCGCCACTGCACGCCGGCGCAGCGCGAGCGGTATCTGATTCCGGCGATCGCCGGGGAGCGCCGGGACTGCTTCGCCGTCACCGAGGAGAAGGCCGGGTCGGACCCGTCGCTGATCGAGACGGTGGCGAAACGCGACGGGTCGGGATTCCGTCTCAGCGGCGAGAAGTGGTTTGTGACCGTCGGTGACGTCGCCGACTTCCTGATCGTGCAGGCACTCGTCGGCGATGAGCGAGCCCACACGCTGTTCCTGGTCGACAAGAACCTTCCCGGAGTGAGCGTCAAGCGGACCCCGGCGTACATGCACACGTTCGTGTTCGAGCACCCGGAGTTCGTGTTCGACGGCGTCCGGCTCGAGGCCGACCAGGTGCTCGGCAAGATCGGCGAGGGCTACGAGCTGACCAGGGAGTGGTTCGTCGAGGAACGGCTGATGATCGCGGCGCGAGCCACCGGCGCGGCAGAGCGGGCGCTGCGTCTCGCGTCGGAGTTCGCAAAGCAGCGGATCCAGTCAGGCGGCCCGATCGACTCCCACCAGCTGATCGGGGCGATGATTGCTGACAGCGTCTGCGACATCGCCCTATGCCGCACGCTCACCCATCAGGTGGCATGGGAGGCCGATGCCGGGTTGCCGCGCAAGCTGCTGCACGCCAAGGCGGCGATGGTCAAGCTGACCGCTTCGGAGGCGGCCGGCCGGGTGATCGATCGCGCCGTGCAGATCTTCGGCGGCCGTGGATACATGCGAGAGCAGCCTGTGGAGCGCCTGTACCGGGACATCCGTGTCGATCGGATCTGGGAGGGGACGTCGGAGATCCAGCGGATGATCATCGCCAACGAGGTCTCCAAACGCGGGCTTGACCAGCTTCTCCAGTACGGCGCAAGCGTCACCGAGCCGGCGGCAGCCCATGTCTGATCTGGTGTCGGTGCGAACGGTTGCGCAGACCTCTGTGATCACGCTCCAGCGCGAGCAGAAGCTGAACGCGATCTCGCTTGAGATGGAACAGGCGCTGTGCGACGCGCTCGGCTCCGACGAGGTCAGAGATGCCCGCTGTGTCGTCTTAACCGGTGGCTCCAAGGTGTTCTCGGCCGGTGCCGACCTCGGCGAGATGCGTGGCCTGCAGCCCGCGGAGATCGTCGCCTCCTACCGCGCGACCGGGGACTTCGCAGAGCGCGTGGCCGACCTGCCGCAGCCGACGATCAGTGCGATCGCCGGCTACTGCATGGGCGGCGGCATGGAGTTGGTGCTCGCGACCGATTTTCGGATCGCGGACGCCAGCGCGGTCTTCGGTTTGCCAGAGGTGGCGCTCGGGATCCTGCCGAGCTGGGGCGGCACGCACCGGCTGGTCAGGCTGCTGGGCCCGGCACGAGCGAAGGAGCTGATCCTTCTCCGCGACCGCGTCCCGGCACTCGACGCGCTCAGGCTGGGGCTGGTCACCGAGGTCGTCGCCGACGGCGACAGCGCGCTGGAGCGGGCGCTCGAGCTGGCCGGGCACCTGTCGGGCCTTCCCCAGCTCGCGGTCAGCGTGACCCGCGAGGTGATCGATTCGATGGCCGAGGCATCGCGGACCGCCGGGCTGGCGCTCGAGCGTTACGCATACGGAATGCTCGCCCAGACCGACGAGGCGGACGGCGCGCTGTCGGCGCGACTGCGATGAATACCTCGGTCGCGGCGCTGACCGATGAGCAGATCTCGATCCAGAGCGTCTGTCGCGACTTCGCCGCCCGTGAGATCCGCCCGATCTCGCTGCGCGTCGATGAGGCGGACATCGAGCTGCCGCGGGAGATCTGGGGTCAGGCGGCGAAGCTCGGCCTGACCTCGTTCATGCTGCCGGAGGACTGCGGCGGCGCCGGCATGACCGACTGTCTGACCGGCTGTGTCGTGCAGGAGGAGCTCTCACACGGCTGCTCGGGGATCGGCAACCTGATCACATCCAACGGCTTCTTCGCCGAGCCCGTGATGGCGCTCGGCAGCGAGGCGCAGAAGCAGCGCTGGCTGGCACCGCTGGCCGGCGATGACCCGCCGTTCACCGCACTGGCGATCACCGAACCTGAAAGCGGCTCGGACGCGGCATCGATCCGAACACACGCGCGCCGGGTCGAGGGCGGCTACGTCCTTTCGGGGCAGAAGGCGTGGATCTCGAATGGCGGCGTGGCGCGCTTCTACGTGGTGTTCGCGACCGTGGCGCCGGGCAGCGGCTATCGCGGGATCACCGCATTCATCGTCGAGGATGGCGACCCGGGCTTTCGCTGCGGCCCGCCGATACGGAAGATGGGCCAGCGAGCGATCCCGAGCTGCGAGCTGTTCTTCGACGACGTGTTCGTGGCGGAGGACCGCCGCCTGGGCGAGGAGGGGATGGGCTTCCGGGGTCTGATGGAGACCTTCGACCGCTCCCGCGTCACGCTCGCGGCCTCGTCGACCGGACTCGCGCGCGCGGCACTCGAGTACGCGACGCGGTACGCAAGCGAGCGGGTCCAGTTCGGGAAGCCGATCGCCGAGCACCAGGCGGTCGCGTTTCGGCTGGCGGATATGGCACTGCGGGTCGACGCGGCGCGTTTGCTCACATGGCGGGCCGCAACGATGCTTGACCGTGGGGAGCGGGCGACCACCGAGGCGGCAATGGCCAAACTGCACGCGTCGGAGACGGCGATGTGGTGCACCTGGGCAGCCGTCCAGACGCTGGGTGGCTGGGGCTATTCGCGGGAGTACCCGGTCGAGAAGTGGATGCGCGACGCGAAGCTCGAGGAGATCGAGGAGGGCACCTCGGACATCCAGCGGCTCGTGATCTCACGCGGGCTCCTGCGGGGCCGCTAGTGCGACTTGGGGGCTGAAGGTCGAACGAGCTAGAGCGAGCTCAGCCGGATCGCGCCGAACACGGTGATCCCGATCCCGATCACGATCGCCATCGGTCCCACGACGACTGGCCAGCGGCGGTTCACGAAATCCACGACTGGTTTCAGGACCCCTGCGGCGCGGTGACCCATGACCGCGCAGACGGCTGCGATTCCGATCAACGGCAGCGTGTAGACGACGCAGTAGAGGATCAGCAGGAACAGCTTGTTGGCGGATGAGACGCTGGATCCACCGATCATCGCGATCGCTGCGAAGTACGGAAAGGCTGTCAGCAGCTCAAGCCCGCCGATACCGGCGCCGAGCAGTATCGGCGATGTGCCCTCGTCCTGCTCCGCGTGCTTCTCCGATGGGGAAGGGCCGCCGGCCAACGATCGGCGCCGGAGCAGGACAAAGATGCCTCCGACCACCAGCACGACTCCAGCGCCCGTGATCAGTTCGTACTTCAGGATCGCGCCCGGCTTGGGCACGAACGAGAGGATCAGGTCACCTAGCCCGAGCGCGAGCGCCAGGCCGAACACGAACGTCACGACCCAGACCGCCAGCACGAACGCGAGCGTCCGGCGCCGCGGGTTGGGCTCGGAGACGAGGAACAGATCCGCGGCGATCAGCGACGGGTTGAGGCTGTCGGGCAGCGCGATGGCCACGACCGCGATTGCCAGGCTGAGCACGATCGAGTCGCACCCTACATGTAACGGTCAATCAGCCGACGAGCTCGCCGCCGTCGGCGACCAGCGCATGTCCGGTCATGTACGCGGACTGATCACTGAGCAGGAAGTGCGCGAGCTCGGCGATCTCCTCTGGGCTTGCCATGCGGCCGAGCGGTATGACATCACCAAGCTTCTGCAGGAAGCCGTCCCTGCCGCCAAAGTTCGACCAGATCGGCTCGTTGAACGGTGTGTCGACATACCCTGGGCACAGGGCGTTGACGCGGACACGTTTTGGCGCGAGGTCGCGTGCCATGCCGCGGACCAGCGCGATCGCCGCGGCCTTGGTCGTCGCGTACGCGAGCGCGTGCGGTTCTGTCTGCAGACCACTGTTCGAAGCGGTGACCAAGATCGCGGCGCCGGCGTTCATCGATTCGGCTGCGCGCTTGGCAACGACGAAATGCGCCCGCAGGTTGACCGCGTAGCTGCGATCCAGATCGGCCACCGAGAGCTCGGTCAGGTCGCCACCGAGCTGTACGCCGACGTTGGACCATGCGCCGTCCAAGCCGCCGAGTGCCTCGACCGCCTGGTCGATCGCGGACTCAAGCGCCAGCGGGTCTCCGGCGTCGGCCTGGACCGCGAGGACCGCATTGGTCTCAGCCTCGACCACGGCCAGCCCCTCGGCGGCCAGGTCAACCAGCGCAAGCCGCCAGCCCTCCTGAGCCAGCCGGCGTGCGCCCGCCGCACCGATGCCCGATGCAGCCCCGACGATCACTCCGCGACGAGTGTCACCTGTGGTCACGGTATGAGGATCTCGGCGATCCGCTCGCCGATCACGACCGCCGGCATGTTCGTGTTGGCCCGCGGCACCTGCGGCATCAGCGAGCAGTCGGCGACCGTGATCTGGGACAGCCCGTGCAGCCGTCCACTCGCGTCGCAGACTGCCATCTGATCGTCTTCCGGTCCGAGCTTGCAGGTGCCGGCCGGGTGGTAGTAGTGCATCACGTTCGCGCGGATCGCCTCGTCGGAGTCGATCGTGATCGTCGGATCGCCGAGCATCGTCCGGAACGACGGCTGCGCTGCGAGATCACGTGCGATCTCGATCGCCTCGCGCATCACGGCGATGTCGTGGCCATCGGGGTCCTCGAGGTAGTTGTGCTCGATCAGCGGCGCGGCGTCCACGTCCGCGCTTCGGAGGCGGACGGCGCCGCGGGCACGCGGGCAGACCGGGGAGACCGGGATCGCGCAACAGTCCTCGAGCAGGCTGACCTGCGTCGAGGCGCCGACCGGGAGCACGTGGATGTCATATGGACCCTCGCACAGGGACGACGCGAACTTCCCGAGGGTCTGCTCCTGGGGGACGAACGTCTTTGCGCTCGCTTCCTCGAGCTCGCGCTGGAGCCGTTCGCTCCGTCGGAAGGTGCATTCGATCAGCGGATGATCGTGAAGGTTGCGTCCGACGCCCGGGAGCGCGTGGACCAGCGGGATCCCGAGCGCGTCCAGATCGGTCGGGTCCCCGATCCCCGAGCGCAGCAGCAACGCCGGCGTATCGTAGGTCCCGGCGCACACGATCACCCTCGCCGCACGGATCGAACCGCCGGTTCCCGAGCGCGTCATCTGCACGGTGACCTCGCCCGATCTCGTCGGTTCGAGTCGGTCGACGCGCGCGTGATCGATGATCGTCAGGTTCGGACGGTCCCTGACCGGATCGAGGTAGGCGAAGGCCGCATTGAAGCGAACGCCGTCGACGATGTTGACGGCCTCCAGGCCGAAGGCGACGCCCGCGTCGAGGTCGTCGAGCGCAAGCGGTCCGCCGTACCCGGCCTCCCGTGCGGCGTCGAGCGCCGCACGATGAAACGGCCCGACTTCATCCTCGTCGTAGGTCCGAACGCGCATTCGCTCCAGCGCGCGTGCGAACAGCGGTCGCAGGTCGTCCCCGGCCCAACCCGCCATGTTCCATGCGTCGTAGTCGCTCGGATGCCCAACCGCGGCGATGCAGCCGTTGTGACTCGAGCAGCCGCCGATCACGTGCGCGCGCTGGAAGTCGACGACCCGTGAGCCATAGCGTGACCCGCTGTTGTAGCCGGCGTCGTGGCTCGTCGCGAGCAAACGGGCGTCGAACAGGTCCGCCGGCCAACGATCCACATCGAGCGGGCCGTAATCGGGGCCCCGCTCGAGCAGCACGACCTCGCGCCCGGCCTCGGCGAGCCGTCCGGCGACGACCGCGCCCGCGCTACCACCGCCGATGACGACCGTCTCGGCGGCCGTCGGCGGCTCCGGGCTCACCTGACAGCCCGCCTGCGAACAGCTGGTACTGGAGCCCGATCGAGGGGCCACGGCTCTCTCGCCTTCGCCGCGGGCGTCGAGGTCGGGGCATCAAGCCATGCGTCTGCAACAGGATGGGCGCTCGCCGTGGGGATCCCTAATTCGTATCAGAACTTCGGGAAAGGAACCTTGAGCCGAGCTTTCCGTGAGGAGGCCGGCGCGCGTGACCAGCGGATCGCGGCTAACGTCATGGTGGCCATATCGAGAGAGCTGCAACCGAGGAAGTGAGAGGTTGACGCCCGATACTCTGAACATTGAGCGAGCGCCGATCCAGGATGACCTTCGGCGTTACGCTGGTGTTACCAGTGCCTCGCTACCGTCGACACGGTGGTCCGCCGGGAGCACTTCACGATGCTGATCGCGTCAGCCGTGATCGTGTGTGCGGTTACGATCGCCGCGTGTGGAGCATGTAGCAGCCCGAGCGTGTCCGCCGCCAGCGGGACCTCCAACAGCTCCGGACACTCGCGTTCGCCAAGTGCATGCGCTCGCACGGCGTCCCGAGCATCCCAGACCCGGGTGGCGTAGCACCATCCGGTCCGGCCAGTTCGGTCTTCGGGATCGTCCTCCGTCAACGATCGACGTCAACTCGCCCCGTTCAAATCGGCGATGAGCTCGTGCCTGAAGCTGGTCGCGGGCGCGGCCCCAAAGGCCGGGGTCAGCGAGGCTCGGAGGCTGGCAGCGCTCAAGTACTCGCAATGTATGCGCAAACACGGAGTGACCAACTACCCCGATCCGACGTTCATCGGCGTCGCGGAAGAGGAGAAGCCGCTGTCCGCCTACGGGATCGACGCCCAGTCTCCGACGGTCATCCGTGCGGAGAAGGCGTGCAGCGGATCATGACACGGACTCCCTTCGAGCGAGCCGGGCTGGTGCCTCAAGCGAGTTCCGGCCCTCGGCAAGCATGAGACTGACGAACGATGGCGCATGTGGTGGACCACAGCGCCTTCGTCGATTGAGCGCCTCGTTCGTCCTTTTCCGGTGATCGTCGCCTCACCGACTCCGGTGGCGTCCGGAGTGGCCCGCTCTTCCATCTGCGAGCACAAGTCGGCCCCTCAGCTGAAGCTGCGCAGGAATTTCTTGTCGGCCGTGGCGCTGCCGGTGAGCGACTTGTCCGCGATGCCGATCTCCTCGATCCGCCCGCTGCGAGTCTTGAGAACCGCGTTTGCCGAGCCCTCGGGCGCAAGGTACCACGTGTTGAGCCCGACCTTGAGCGGGCCGGTGAGCTTCAGGGCCTTGCTCGCGCTACTAACGGTCGCCCCGACGCGGATACCGTCGATCGCGTAGAAGGCGCTCGACGTGGACGCCCAGATCACCTTGTCGCGGTCGCCCTCCGGCAGGCGGCTTGAGCCGTATCCGACACGCACCCCGATTGGGGTCAGGCAGAAGAAGTCCTCGTAGCGCGTGCCACGGTTGGAGCTCTTCGCGTAAGAGTGGCGTGCCTGGGCGCGGGTCATTCCGAGGCGAACGAGCCCCAGGGTTGTGCCAGACAGCTTCCCGTTCGCAGCCGGGCAGCCCTTGACCTTCGGGACCGTAACCAAAACGCCGGGACTCGTGGCCGGCGGACCCGCGCCGAGCGCGTTGGAGGCGGTCACCGCGACGGTGAGCCTCAGACCCTCATCACTCGTCTGAACCTTGTAGGTGCTCGAGGATGCGCCCTGGATCGGAGTTCCATCGCGGGACCACTGGTAGCTGTAGCCGCTGGGGTTGTTGCTCCAGGTGCCGGGCGTGGCGGCGAGCGTGCTGCCCGCCTTTACCGTGCCGGTTATCGCCGGCGCCGTCGTGTTGGCGGGGACCGCCGTCGGCGCTCCCGTCCCTCCCTGGACGCCGAACACGAACGCCTCGCCGTGGCGCACGCCGCTCTCCAGGTATCTGGGCTCGCCGACGACCACCGTGCCGCTGTCGACTCCGACCGCCCAGCCGAATGCAGCCCCGACCGGGTTGGAGGCGGGCGGTGTCAGCTGGCCTGAGACGGTCGTAGTCGGGGCCCAACCGCTCGCCGGCTGGTCGAACAGGTCTACGGACCCTTGCTGCCCGCCATAGGCGCCGACCGCGAGTACGCCGCTCGACAGAGAGAGCGCTCCGCCGAAGAAGCTGGAGCCGGCGACGCTCAGCTCGATGCTGTTGCTGTCCGTCGCCGGCCAGCCGGTACCGGGCTCGGTCCAGAGCTCCACGACCCCCTGCTCGGTGGGGCCGCCGATCGTCGACTCCGGTGCACCGGCAGCGACGGTGGTTCCGTCCGTGGCGACCGACCACCCGATCGTCGTCGCGTTCGCATCCGTCGAGAACAGCTCGGACGTCGGCGTGGCCGTTGTCTCCCAGTTGCCACCGGACGGCTTCGTCCAGAGATACACGGCGCCGCCCCCATCGCCGGTCGGCGTCGCCTGGGAATCGGCGCCGGCGACGACCGTCGTGTTCGTCATCGCGACGGCATCGCCGATCCCGTTGCCGATCCCCCCGGTGCCATTCGTGTTGGACGCGGTCAGAGCCGCGCCGGGGGACGCCGTCGAGATCCAGGCGTTGCCCGGCCGCGTGTAGACGTCGACGGCATTGGAGCCAGGCGCGCCGGCGGCGATCGTACCTCCGTCCGGCGAGATCGCTACGGAGGCACCGAGGTCGTCGGCTGCTCCGTCGGTGAGGATCGCCGTCTGGTTGCCAGTGCTCCAAGTGCCGCTGGACGTCGTGAACACATAGACCGAGCCGGGCATGTTGACCGTCGAGGATGCGGCCCCGGACACGATCGTGTTGCCGATGATGGCGACGCTGAAGCCGAGCTCAGCGTCTTGCGTTGGTGAGGATGCCGTCAGGACCGCCGGAGGGCCGACGCTCGCCCAGCCGGCTGCCGGCTTGCTGAAAACGTACACCGTCCCCGCATCGGTCGTTCCACCTACGCTCTCAAGGGGCGCGCCGACCGCGATCGTACTGCCCGAGATCGCCACTGCGGACCCGAATACATCCGCGCTCGCGTCGCTGTTCGTGAGCGTCGCGAGCTGCTGAATCATCGGATCTACCGTGAGTGGGTAGCGGGCGCCGCGCGCATCAACGCTGATCCTCAAGCTTCCGCCGGAGCTCAGGGACAGCGACGCGGGGAGGCGTCTGCCCGCCGCGTCAGTGGCGACCAGACCCGTGTACCTGAGCGTCACGCCATGACCGCGAAGCACAACCGAGCCTTTCCGCAGCGTGCGGGTCAGGTCGCCGGTCAGGCTTGTCCGCAGCGTCACGTTGGCGCCCGTCCCGACCGAGTGTCCAACCGTGAATCCCTGCTCGAGCCCGAGCGGGCCGTTCACGAACCACTCGCTCACACCCCCCTGCGCGTAACTGACGCGGTTGGCGCGCACCACCGGAGCCGCACCGATGACGCCCAAACGCACGTACCCACGTCCGCTTGCGACCGTCACTCCTGATGATGAAAACCGCAGTCGCAGCGACTGATCCGGGTTGACCGCGCGGGCTCCTTGGATCCAGTACGCGCGGTCGTAGCGACCAAGAGCGGCCGAGATCGGACCCTGAGCCGTCACCGGCAGGGACACGGACGACGTGCGCGCGCACCGGAGCCGTTGCGGCCGAACGTGCCGCCGGGTAGTCCCGGCCCACGGCGGCGGCAACGATAAGCACCAGCCCCGCGACAACGAGACGTCTGACAGAAATCACCGGCCATCGCGGAAGAACAGCAGACTGACCCACTGCGGCCCCCTCGGATCGTAGAGCGATCGCCACACTCTACTCACGTATCAACGCCGGTTGAGAGTTGGGTTCCTGTCGGTCCCGAATGGCCTCGCGCTCGAGCCCGCGGCCCGTTCAGACGCGTTCCGATCGCTGCGGACCACGCTCTCAAGCTGCCCAACTGGCCCATGCCACCAACGCAGACGGGCCCCA
>CAVQMP010000005.1:0-2228603 GCA_963713635.1 uncultured Solirubrobacterales bacterium | reverse complement strand
GGCGCCGTCCTCATCCGCCGCGGCAAGGGAGGCAAGCGCCGCGAGGTTGGGATGGACCGCTGGGCATGGGAGCAGCTCGACCCATGAATCGAGATCCGCCGTCAACTCCCGATCGGGGCGCTTCTCTGTGTGATCCACGGACCGACCGCCGGCCGGCGATGGGAGGCGTCGGCCGCGCGGAAACAGCTGCATCACGCAGCCGCCGCAGCGGGCGTTCGGCGCCGGTTCGCGCCGCACCAGCTACGGCACGCCCACGCCGTAAAGATGGCTCACGAGGGAGTGCCGCTCGTGGTGATCCAGCGCCAGCTCGGGCACGCCAACCTCGGCATCACCAGCATCTACCTCCAGGGCATCGACAGCAGCGAGATCATCAGCACCGTCCACGGACGACCATCGCCGACGATCTCCGCCAGCGCCGGTCTCCGATTGAGACGATAGATCGACCCGCGACCAGGTCGGTCCCGCGGCAAGCGCCGGCCGACCAGGTCGCACACCACTGGCTGGCGAATTGCGGGGCGCGCCGCTCACCCAGGTCAGAGACCTGCAACCGCGCTCGCGCGGGCATGGAGCCCCAGCGGGTTTCGTGACCGCGTCTGTCCGACAGCGGTCGCCTGGCCGGCGCGGAGCTCGTGGCCGCATTCAGCGAGGAGCAGCCGCGTTCCGCCGGTGTCTCGCGTGGCCCCTTAGCGGCAATGCGGTCGTCTCTGCGGGCGATCGGTGGCGCCTGCACGCCTGGAACAGCAGTCGGCCGGTCGGCTTGCTGGTGCCTGCTTTGGGTGGCCGAGCGGAAGAGCGCCGACCACGGCGGCGCGCTTCTGCGATTCGTTCGCGGCGAGGATCTGGGACGCGCCGGTCAGGCATTCGGCGGCTCTCGCAGTGCGAGTGGGCAACATTGAGAGTGTTTCTGCAATGCTCGCCGACCGGGATGGTCGACGCTGGGGTTGGTCTGGGATATGGCCGGGCGACTTGAGGCATCCGTTGAGGGATCCTTCGGCGATCATCGAGGCAGGCTTGGGGGTGACCGGATAGATGCCCTGGCGCGGGCTCGATAGCTTGGGGTCGCGCTGAGTCGGCGTTTGGCCCTGGGGCGACGTGGTGAAGCGCAAAGATCACCCGGGCGATTGCGCCGTGGGGCTTGACAAGTCACCCCGGTGCTGCTCATGATCTGCGCCACCTGCCGGTCGTCGACGACGGACACGCGGCGCAAAACATCCCGCCGCACATGCCCACCGGCCCGGCAGCGGTCCGTGCCGCCACCCGCTCACGACACCGCGATGCGGCGAGAGGCCTGAGCCAGATCCGAATATTGGGAGTGATGATGCGCCACGAGCATGTTCCGGCGGACCGCGCGGCACACGAGCCGACCAGCGCTGCAGCGAGCGCGGCCCGCCCGGCGCGGAAGCATCCGATGAACCGATCTGCCTTCTTGTTTTTGCCTGCTGGCTGGATGGCGCGCGCCGTGCGGGGAGCGGTCGGGCTGGCCCTGGCCGTGGCCGGGATCGGAGCCGGGATGGCCGACGCCGCGTCTGCCGCGCTCCCCTCCAACTGCGCCCAGTCCGGGATCACGGTTACCTGCACGTTCACCGCGCAGGGCGAGAGTCAGTTCACGGTCCCGTTCGGAGTGAGCTCGATCACGGCCACGACGGTCGGAGCCCAGGGCCGCCCCGACAACGTCACCGCGACTCCGGGTGGGCTCGGCGCTCAGGCGACGGGCAGCTTCACGGTGGGGGAGGACAAACCGTGTACGTGGAGGTGGGCGTCTTGGGCGGGGCGGGCGGCGTGAGCACGGGTGGAGTTTCGGGCGGGGCCGGGGGCGGGGAGTCCGATGTGCGTACTTGCCCGGCGGCCGGAACCTGCTCATCCGGGACCACGCTGGGCTCCCGGCTGCTCGTGGCTGGCGGTGGTGGCGGCGGCGGAACCTTCTCCGGGGCGGGCGGCAATGCCGGGACTACCGGTGCGGCCGGAAACGGCGGTCTCGCCTCGGACGGCCTCTGTAAAGCCGGTGTGGGTACTGGTGCCACCCGGTTGACATTTGGGACCGGCGGAGCCGGGTGTGATAGCGGCTCCGATGGCACCAACGGCACCAACGGCGCCGAGGGCACCGGGGGCGCGGGCGGCGATACGAACGTCCACAACGGCGTGCCGGGCGGTGGCGGCGGCGCTGGATGGTTCGGAGGCGGCGGGGGCGGCGGGGCCGCGTACGATAACGATGCGGGCGGCGGCGGAGGCGGCGGGTCGAGCAACGCCGCCGCTTCGGTGACGGGAACGACGTTCACCCAGGCGGCTGCCGGGCAGGCGCCGTCGGTGACGCTCACCTTCATCGACATGTGCTCGCAGTCGGGCCCCGTGGTCACCTGCACGTTCACCGCGCCCGGCGAGAGCCAGTTCAGGGTCCCGTCCGGAGTGAGCTCGGTCACGGCGACGGCGGTCGGAGCGCAAGGCGGCGCCGACTACGGCAGCGGGACGCCAGGTGGGCTCGGGGCGCAGGCGGCGGCCAGCATTACCGTGACAGCGGGACAGAAGCTGTACGTTGAGGTGGACGTCTTGGGCGGGGCGCCCGGGCTAAACGCCGGTTACGGGGGCGGGGAGTCGGATGTGCGCACCTGCCCGGCGGCCGGAACCTGCTCATCCGGGACCACGCTGGGCTCCCGGCTGCTTGTGGCTGGCGGCGGCGGCGGCACCGGGAACCTCGGCGTTGGTCCCGGCGGAAACGCCGGGACCAGCGGTGCGGCTCAAAACGGGCCCAACGGCTCGGGTGGCGTAGGATGCAACGCTGGCGGGGGTACCGGCGCCATCCGGTCAGCACCCGGGACCGGCGGACCCGGGGGGTCCTACGAATTCAATGGAACTGACGGCGCGGAGGGCACAGGGGGCGCGGGCGGCGATTGGGCCAATCAGGGAGATGGCGGTGGCGGTGGCGGTGGCGGTGGATGGTTCGGCGGTGGCGGTGGCGGCAGCTGCTATTACACGAACGGATCCCCGGGCGGCGGGGGCGGCGGGTCGAGCAACGCCGCCGCGTCGGTGACGGGAGCGACGTTCACCCAAGCGGCCGCCGGGCAGGCACCATCGGTGACGCTGACCTACACCGCGCCCGTCACCTCTACCCTCGCGGCACCCGACAACCGCTTCAAAGTGACCAAGGTTCGCGCCAGGCCGGACGGTAGCGTCACCTTCACGGTGACGTTCCCGTTAGCGGGGATCGCGGACGTGCTGGAGACCGCGTGGCGTGACAACTTCGCGCACGTCGCCACCGTGCTGCAACCCGCGCGGGGGCGGTTCGTGTTCGCTCGCCACCACCTGGTGGTGTCCCGCGCGGGTGCGATCCGGGTGATCGTGAGGCCCAACCGGCGCGGAATAAAGCTTGTCGCCCATCACAGCTACGGAGTCGTGCTGCGGCTGTGGGTCAGCTTCACGCCGACCGGAGGCAGGCAGCGCAACATTGGCCTCTACGGCCTTCACGTCCCCCACCCCAAACCCCGGCGTCACCACGGCTAAGCACCTCACCCGTCCGCTCGCCCGCGGCTCGGCGCCCATCGCACCGAAGCAGCCACACTCCGGGAGTTGAACTCAGCCCACAGACACAGCCGGTTTGATCGACGCCCGGCAACGCTCGCCGCAGCCCACGCTGGAAGGGACGTTCTACGGCTGACCTTCTCGCGTGAAGGCCAGGGCGCTGGTCAGATGGCCTGTCCAAGAACTCGTCGTAGCGGTAGTCGAATGCCCCCGGGGTGTGACGGTCACGTTGATGGCCTGGTTGTCCCATCGCTTCATGAACAGGAACCGATTTCCGAAGGGCACACCGGGGTGGCTCCCAGCTCCACCCCGCAAGATGCTCATCATCGAAAGTGCTCGGACAGCCAGCTTGGGGTGCACACACTAGGTCGATGAGTCGACGACGTCGCTGTCGATCGAGCTGATGAAAGCTTGAAAACGTATCCCGGGATGCTCCGGGGTTGGAGGGGCATACTCTCCATCGAGCCGGGACATTCCATCGAGATGAGGGATTCAGGTTGGCACGCATCCGACGAGCGCCAGCCGTTCGCGGTCTCCGCTTTTGATCGAAACCGTCGCTTCTATGTCAAGGGTCGGTTGCTATTTGCGGATTTTTGGCCTGGGTTGATGGTGGCGTGAGATGGTCCGGATTGGGGGTGCCATCGGTCGCTGGTAGCTGGTCGAGGGCGTCAGAGGGGCTGAGAACGCGTCGGTTGTTGCCGGCGAGCCCTGTGATTGGGAGTGAGCGCGTCGATCTGCGGCAGCCGAGGTCGGCGGTAGAGTTCGCTGCGGACGGCAGCGGGCCGGGGAACCGCCCGGATGGATTTGTGATCGGGCGCGCTCTAGCTGATGCAGACCATCGGGCAGGCCGCGTGGCCCTGGATGGTCGGGTCGGGCTCTCGCCGCGGACGGGGACGCGGCGGGATCTGCGGCGGTGCGTGTTCGGTCGGCTCTGGCTCGCTGATCGCCTGGGGTTCAGCGGCCTGCTGCTGGTCGGCGGGCGGCTCTGAGAGCAGCTTCTGGAAGTGGCGGGCGAGGTGGCGCTTGAGGGCGCGCAGCGCGCCCTTGGTGGTCTTGCCTTCTGCTTCTTTGCGGGCGAGGTGTTGCTTGGTGGCGGGGTCGCGCTGCGCGCGGGTGACCGCGATGATGTGCAGCGCGTGGTTGAGTTGTCGGTCGCCGCCGCGGTTGAGGCGGTGCTGGGTGCGTTTCCCCGAGGAGCAGTGGATCGGCGCGGTCCCGGTCTGCAGCGCGAAGCTCGCCTCCGAGCGGAACCGCTGGTTGCCGGCGGTGTGGCCGATCAGGATCGCCGCGGTCAGCGCCCCGCAGCCCTGCTCGGCCAGCAGCTTGGGGCGGTGCGCGGTGACGAGCTCTCCACAGCTGGCGGTGCAGCGCGTCGATCTGGCGGCCCAGGCTGCGCAGTTGGGAGATCTGCTCGCGCGCGATGCGCACGCACGCGCCGGCCTTGAGCTTGCACAGCCGGCGGTCGACGCGGTCAAGCACGCGCGCTTTGTTGAGCGCGCCGCGCTTCAGCGAGCGCTCCAGCTCGGGGCACAGCTCGAGCAGGTGCCACCGCAGCCGGTTGACGGTGCGGGTCCGCTCGGCGACGAGATCGTTGCGGTGATCGGAGATCAGCCGGATCTCCATCGCCCGCTCGTCCAGGTACGCGACCGGGGAAGTTCTCGACGCCGTCCTTGACGACCGCGCGGGCGATCGCGAGCGCGTCGATCTCGATCTGACTTGCCCGGCTCGCGCTCCCCCCGACGGGAGGCGCCCATCCGGTGCGGCGCAACCCGGACGACCCGCTCGCCCGCGGCCAGCAGCGCCTGCTCCAGCCGGCGGGAGACATGCCGGCAGTCCTCGATCGCCCACACGCGTTCGTCATTCAGACCGCGTGCCCACCGCACCGCGGCCAGATGCCCGGCATCGTCGGCCGTGATCTCCCGGCTGCCGCGAACCTTGCCGGTTCCCTCGTCCACGCCAGCGAGCGCGTGCTGGCCCTTGTGTGTGTCCACCCCGATCACGATCATCTGCACCATCCCTTCGTTGGGGCTGTGGTCCGACGGAGCGGATCTCCGGCGGACACACCTGAGTCGGGGCGCTGCCACGCTCCTTATCTATGAAGTCACGCCGAAGGTCCTCGGATGGCGACGGGCGACACGGCTAAAGCCGGTCAGACCAACAGGCCGACAGGCGTAAAGAGAGTCAGCCCGCCGCCGTCCGAGAGACAAACCGACGAGTCGGACGACACCGATCGCCAGACGTCAGCTTCTCACTGAGGCGTGGAGCGGTCAGACCGGAGCCCCATGACCATAGCTGGCGGGGACCTGCTCTTCTTGTCGCACGGGCATCTCGGCGCTGTCGTCCGCAGACGCGCTTAGCGCGGATTTGAGGGGCGCTCATGTTCCGCCTCGCACCGACCGTCGGCGTGCGGTGCGAGATTGGCGACGACCAGGGACGTCGTCGTCGTGCTCGGGCGCCCCTGCCTTTCCGCAGCACGAGCCTCGCACAGAGTTCTGCGAGTGGCTGTTTGATCTAGGGTGCCGGAATGGCGAGGTGCCCTACCGAGTCCGAATCGTCATGCGTTCGCGGCATCGGCTCGCTTGAGGTTGCTGGGTGATCTGCGCCCGCAACATACGTAGTAGTTGATGCTCGAGAAGAACTCGCGCCGTGTCACGAGCCGACCGAGTTCAGACAGCCATCGGTGAGCTTCCTCTGGCGTGATCACGCCAGCGTCGACCGCGGCAGTCGCGATTCGTATCGCCATCCGGTGCAGATAGGAGCCGGCGATTGTGTCTTGATGGGTCACCGATACCACGGCGACATCGAGAAGGCCAGCCTCCAGAAAATAGCGTCGTAGCTGCCGCCCGGTCCATCCGTCGGCGTAGCGCTGATCGCAGTTGAACGCGACAATCCGGCGCGTCAGCTCCCGATCAGGGTGATCAATGATCCACGTATCGCCGTCCTGATCAGCGCTCACCATCCGCCCGCCGACTCTGAGCACGCGACAGCACTCCGCCAGCGCCGCGGCGATCGCCGCCTGTGGGAGATGGATCAGTACCGTCTGCGCCAGACAAGCATCGACTGTCGCGTCGGCTAGCGCGATCGACCCAGCGCTGCCCTGCCAAACCTCCACGGCGCCTGTACACCGCGCTGCCGCGACCGTAGCGCGCGCCCGCGCGACGAGATCCGCCTGCGGCTCGATCCCGATCACCCGCCCGCCGCCGCCAACTCGACCGCTAACGTCTATAAGCAGGGCTCCGGTGCCGCAGCCGATCTCGACGACGTGATTGCCGGGCCCCAACGCGGCACGATCGATGATCACGTCTCGAAGCCGTCTTTGATCAGCCTGCGCGGCGCGCTCAGCGAGAATCTCGCCCCACTCGGCCGCAGTATCCGAGCTCCACTCGCGAACCTCGCGAAACGGGTCCTCCGACCCCAGCGGCGGGAGCGCGTCTGCTGACTTAGTCAACGGCCCCACCGATCGTCGCTTGGTGAACCTGAGCGAGCAACAACATCAAGCATAGGGCCATGCCCGTACGGGCCGATCGTCCGCGGCAACGGTCCATCACGTGTCTCTCAAGGAGCCGTGGCGAGGCGTAGATGTCGAGTCAGTTGGCGCCGTGATCGTCTTCCCGCAGGAGCATGCCCACCGGTGGTTGCTGGCCGCGCGACGGACCGCGCTCGCCCGATCTGACCGGTGAGCTGCCGCTTCGCGATGAAGCGGCAGCCCAGCGGAGGTCTGACTTCGGTTCGGGCTGGGACAGTCGGAGTGATCGACCGAGGGCCCAACGCGCCTCTAGACCGTGGGCTTGACCTCGAAGTTCAAATCGAAGAACTCCATCGGCGGGAGCTCGGCCCCCGGCGGCAACTTCGGCGCGAATTGGGTCTGTGCGAAGGCCTGGCAGTCCTCGCGCGAGTCCCACAGCTCGATCGCCCTGTAGCCCGAGCTGGCCGCCCCACTCCAGTGGCCCCGAAACCCTTGGGCTGTCTGCAGCTCGTCGAGAACTCCTGCGTGGCGCATCCCTTCCGCGAACGCTGTGTCAGCGCCGGGGATTTCGACCATCATCAAGACTGGCATTTGAGCCTCCTGGTGTCTGCCGGCTGTGCCGGCTTTTAGCGATTACGGAGCTTTAGACACCGGACCGTCAACAAAGGGGGCGCTGGGAAGATCGAACCGCTCGAGGTAGCTGGGGCCGAGGAACCAAGTCAGCTCGGAGACCGCCGTGCCCGCCAGCGACAGCACCAACAGCCCGGACTGCTGGACCGACCCCGAGCGCGGATCGACGTAGTAGGTCCCGAAGGCGGGCTCCCCGTTCGCACGGGTCGCGATCAGGTAGCTCGACTGGCCCGAATGGCCCTCAGAAACCGCAACGAGGAACGCGCCGATCGATTCCCGGCCGTGATACTCATGCGTGGCAGGCGGCATCCGAAACCACGCGTTCACAGTGACGAGAGCGACCATCCCGTCGATGTCGTCAGCAACGAACGCCGAGGCAAACTTCTCAACCAACGCCTGCTCCTCAACCGAGGCGGGCGCGGGCGGGACGATCCGCTCGGTGGGGTCACCGAGCTCCTGCTCGATCGTCGCCCGGGCGCGCTTGAGCGCACTCTTGACCCCGTCGACCGAGGTCTCGAGCATCGCCGCCGTCTCTGCAGCATGGAACCCCAGCACGTCCCGGAGCACCAGCACGGCGCGCTGGCGTCCAGGCAATCGCTGCAATGCGCTGATGAACGCCAGCTCGATCGCCTCACGGCTCTCATAACGCGCTGCCGGCTCTGGCCGGCTGTCCGCCAGCCATCCGAGCCGGTCATCCGGATACGGCTCCAGCCAGCTCGGATCAGACATCCTCGTCGGCACCGGAATCTCAAACGTCAACGACGGCCCCGAGTGCGGACGGCGGCCACCCTCGCGCAACACGTTCAGACAGCGGTTAGTCGCAATCCGGTAAAGCCAGGTCCGCAAGCTCGACCGCCGCTCGAAACTGCCCAGCCCACGCCAGGCGGCCAGCATCGTCTCCTGCAGCACGTCCTCAGCGTCCTGCACTGAGCCGAGCATCCGGTAACAATGAAACTCCAGCTCGCGCCGGAACGGCTCCGTGAGCTCGCGGAAGGCCAGCTCATCGCCACCAGACGCCCGCTCGAGCACAGTCGTCGTCACGCTTCAGATCCTCCCACGTTTGACGCAATTGACTGGGGTGGCGAGGCCAGCGGGCGCGACGAGGGGCGCTGCTGGCAGAACTCGACCTCGACTTAGGCCTCGCGAGAGCTCGCGCTCATCGGACCGATCCAGCAACCCTTGCGCTGTGTTCCTCGCGGCGTGTAGCGACCTTCGGCTTCCGATCGGCCGCGGGCCGAGGCTCGCGGAGGCCAAGGAGCGCCTCGGACACCGAAGGCACCGCGAACCGACCGCTTGGGCGTTCACATTTGTGCGAGCGTTCCAGCGCCCGACGCTGATCCCGAGGCGGCGCTGATCGATGACGAGATGGGCTGCCCGCGTAAGCGTGCGCGCAGTCTGCTCAGAGACGCTCGATGGCGTGGGGAACCGCTAGCTTCGGTGTTCTGCGGCGGTGATTCGGAAGACTGGGTACCGATCTGCGATCGTCTCAAAGACTCTGAGGTCCGCTCGGCGGTCCACGGGGATATGCGGGCGGGCACCCGGCGCCTGCTCAACGTAGCGTTTGATTACACGCGCGCGCTGAGCGACCGCCACCTCTACGAGTTGGACCGCCTCCACGCGGCCGTGGCGCAGCGTGACAACGCCGCCGGCGGCCCTGACGTTCCGGACCCAGTTGCACTCGTCGCCGAGCATCGATACGAGGTACCGCTCGTGATCGATCCGCGCCTCGACCAGCGGGAAGCTCCGCAGCTTGCCCGATCTCCGTCCCGGCACCTCCATAACGACGCCAGGTCCAGGAAGCAGCCCGCGGCCCAACACCGCGACCCAGAACCGGGCATAGCGACGAGCGACAGCATTTGCGCGGCCACCCTCGTACATCGCCCGCGCCTGCTCAGGCGAATTGAGGAACGGTAGATGCACAGCACCAACTTTCACAGAGAGCCCGACGTTCCGTCCCGGCCGGCGGAACCGTCGGATCCGCGCGGGTAATCGGCGCCGACGGCGACCGCTGTCGGACAGGAGCCCGACCTGGGCCCCGCTGGCGTGGGCGACAGCATCGATCGTCGGGCAGTCGCCGGCTTACGAGTCCAGATCCGCCATGGCGCGACCCTGCTGCTGGCGTTTGCGAGACCGGCTCAGGGCGGGCGACCCTGACCTGCTTTGGCAGCGCGACACGGGCGTCGGCGCTCGTGCTCGTGCGGCGAGTAGCACTGCGCCTGGTGCTGGACCGGACGCTCCGTCCGCGTCTGTTGCGGAAGCCAGGTTGGGTGAGCCTCGTGCCCGTGTTCCTGGCGGAGCAGCAGCGCCGGGACCAGTAGGCGGACGCGGTCACGGCTAGTAGCAGCCGCTCGGGTATGCGATTCCTCGCCAAATCGGTGACGCGCAGGGGTCCGGGAGCGCGGTTGAGTCTGTGGCCAGTGGGAGCGGTCGCGCGGTTGATGGCTAGATGGAGGTTCGCCTGTTGCCGGTTCGCTTGAGGGCTGTCCCCTAAGCGTGCGTCCGTTCGTTGTCCTGGCGAGAATCCATCCCTATCTGGAGGCTGAGATGAAGTACGCGATGTTGGTGCATTACAAGCCGGGCTACTACAAGGTGCTGTCCGCGGAGGAGCAGAAGGTTGTGTTTGGCGAGTACAGAGCGCTGGCGGAGGATCCGCGCGCCCGCGGCAGCGCGCAGCTACAGCCGGTCGAGACCGCGACGACGGTGCGCGTGCAGGACGGCCAAACGGTGACCACCGCCGGGCCGTATGCCGCCAGTGAGGAGGGGCTCGGCGCCTACTTTGTGTTCGAGAGCGACGACATCGATGAGGCGATCGAGCTGGCCGCGCGGGTTCCGGCGGCCCGTCTCGGCGGCGCGGTCGAGGTCCGGCCGTTGGTGGAGCGCTAGGAGCCGTTCCCGTTTGTTGTCAGGCGACAATCCACTCGTCCTCCGAGGAGGTTTTAGATGAAGTACGCGATGTTGATCCACTACGAGCCCGGCCATACCGACGTGCTGTCCGAGGTCGAGTTCAAGGCGATGCTCGGCGAGTACACGGCGCTGCGAGATGACCCCCGGTATGTCGCCAGCGCTGAGCTGCAGCCGATCGAGACCGCCACGACGGTGCGCGTGCAGGACGGCCGTACGCTTTTGACCGACGGCCCGTTCGCGAACACCAAGGAGGTGTTCGGCGGCTATTACGTGTTTGAGGCCGACAGCGTCGATGAGGCGATCGTGCTGGCGACGCGGATCCCGGCGGCGCGTCTCGGCGGCGCGATCGAGGTCCGGCCGTTGGTGGAGCGCTAGCCCTGCTGGAAGACGTTTTCCGGGAGGAGTGGGGCCGTGTGCTGGCCTCGCTGGTCGGTTTCCTCGGCGATTTCGATCTCGCTGAGGAGACCGCCCAGGAGGCGTTCGCGGTCGCTGCGGAGCGCTGGCCCCGTGACGGCGTTCCGGCCAACGCTGGCGCGTGGCTGATGGTCACCGCGCGCAACCGGGCGATCGATCGGATCCGCCGTGAGCGGACGCTGGCTGAGAAGACCCGGCAGTTGGAGGTTCCTGAGGTGACGATGGACGAGCTTGCCGACGCGGTGATCGAGGATGAGCGGCTCGAGCTGATCTTCACCTGCTGCCATCCCGCGCTGGCGCTTGAGGCTCAGGTTGCGCTTACGCTGCGCGCGCTCGGCGGCCTGTCGACTGAGGAGATCGCACGCGCGTTCTTGGTCTCGGAGGAGACGATGAAGCGGCGCTTATCGCGCGCGAAGGCGAAGATCAAGGCGACCGGGATTCCGTTCGCGGTGCCCGCAGATCACCTGCTACCAGACCGTCTGGACGCGGTGCTGGCGGTCCTGTACCTGATCTACAACGAGGGCTACTCGGGTCGCGTCGACCTGGCTGGCGAGGCGATCAGGCTGGGCCGGGTGCTCGCTGCGCTGATGCCTGATGAGCCGGAGGTTCACGGTCTGCTGGCGCTGATGCTGATCCAGCACGCGCGGCGCAAAGCGCGGTTCTCGGGCGACGAGTTGGTGTTGCTCGAGGACCAGGATCGGTCGCTGTGGGACGCGGAGGAGATCGCCGCCGGGCGCGCCGCGCTCGAGCGCGCGCTCGCCCTGCGCGGCCGCGGGCACTACGTGCTCCAGGCCGCGATCGCCTCGCTGCAGGCGGACGAGCGGATCGACTGGAACGAGGTCGCCGCGCTATACGGCCAGCTCGCGCAAATCACCCACTCACCAGTCGTCGAACTCAACCGCGCGGTCGCGGTCGCCGAGGCGGGTGGCGTCGAGCAGGCGCTCGAGATCGTTGACGGCCTCCAGCTCGACGAGTACCAGTATCTGCACTCCACACGCGGCGAGTTGCTGCGTCGCCTCGGCCGACCCGTCGAGGCCCGCGCGGCGTATGAGCGGGCGCTGGAGCTCGCCGGCTCCGAGCCCGAGCGCCGCTTCCTCACGCGCCGGATCGCCGAGCTGTAGACCGCCCGGCCGACCGCCGGCCGGTGCACCGTGGCTGTCCCCCCAGCGCCCGCCTGTTCGTCGTGCGTACGTAGCGATCACACGACCCGGGAGGACAGCGAGATGACAGATCCAGGCACCCAGATCACGCGCGAGCTCGACCGCCGCACCGGCGACGGGATCGAGGTCCGGCTGCTGTGGTCCCAGAACGACGGCCACGTGACGGTGGCGGTCACCGACACCAAGACCGGCGAGTCGTTCGACCTACCGGTACGCGACGGCGACCGCGCGCTCGACGTGTTCCACCACCCCTACGCGTACGCGGCGCGCGCACAGGATCGGCGCGTCCCGATCACGGCCTCCCATTCGTCGTAACGCCAACAACCCCAAGGGAGACCGCGATGCAACACCAGAGCCACACCCACCCTTCTGTCCCTATCCCCACCGCTGGAGGTCAAGCCGTGTCTGCCTCACCGATTATCAACCGCTGGCGCGCGTTCGCGCTGCTGGCGGTGTCGTTCTTCATGACGGTGATCGATCTGACGATCGTCAACGTCTCGCTGCCAACGATCGGGCGTGATCTGCATTTCTCTGACACCAACCTGCAATGGGTTGTGACCGCGTACGCGCTCACGTTCGGCGGCTTCCTGCTGCTCGGCGGTCGCGTCGCGGATCTGCTCGGTCGCCGCCGGGTCCTAATGGTCGGGCTGTCGGTCTTCACGGCGGCGTCGCTGGCGGCCGGAGTGTCGACCGGGAGCGCGTTTCTGATCGCAGCAAGGGCCGTTCAGGGGCTCGGGGCGGCGATCATGCTGCCCGCCGCCCTGTCGATCGTGATGAACATGTTCGAAGAGGGCGCCGAGCGCAACAAGGCGCTCGGGATCTGGGGCGGGCTCGGTGCAGGCGGCGCGACCGTCGGGATGATCGCCGGCGGGCTTCTCACCCGCTACGCCGGCTGGCAGTACATCTTCTATCTCAACGTCCCGATCGGGGTCGCCGCGCTGGCGCTCGCGCCCAGGATCGTGCCCGACAGCCGACTCGCCACCACCCACCGACGGTTTGACGCGCTCGGTGCGATCACGGGAACCGGCGGCCTGGTACTGCTGGTCGACGCGATCTCCCAGGCGCCGCAGTACGGGTGGGGCGCGACCAGAACTATCGCGCTGCTGGCTGTCGCTGTCGTCCTGCTTGTCGCGTTCCTGGCGATCGAGAGTCGCGTGCGTGAGCCGCTGCTGCCGTTGCGGATCTTCCGCCTGCAGACGCTGGCAGGCGCCAACATGGCGGGACTGCTGCTGGGTGGCAGTTTCTACTCGTTCATCTTCGTCGGCACCCTCTACATGCAGCAGGTGCTGCACTACAGCGCGCTGCAGACCGGTCTCGCGTGGCTGGCCGCATCGCTCACTTCGATCGCGCTCGCCGGCATCTCACAGGCGCTGGTCACCCGTGGCGGCGCGAAGGTCGTGATGGCGATCGGGATGACCCTGATCGGCGCGGGCGTGATCTGGGCGACCCAGGTTCCCGTCCACGGTCGCTTCCTGGCGAACCTCGCCGGCCCGTTCGCAGTTGCCGGCGCCGGGACCGCGTTCGCGTTCATCCCGATCTCGATCGCCGCGCTCGCAGGCGTCTCAGAGCACCAGGCCGGGCTCGCCTCCGGGCTGCTGAACACCAGCCAACAGCTCGGCGGAGCGATCGGGATCGCGATCGCCTCAAGCGTCGCCGTCTCCCACACCAAGGCGCTGCTGCACGCCGGCAGCACCGCACCCGCGGCGCTCACCGGCGGGTTCCAGCACGCGTTCTGGGTGCTCGGCGCGATCGGCCTGCTCGCCGTCCCGGCGATCTACGCCCTCGTCCGCCGCGACGAACTCACCGACGCGGTCGCCAAGACCACGATCCGCGAGCCGCAGCCCGCACTCGCCGCCACCAACTAGCCAACCACGCAACCCAAACAAGGAACAACCCATGCGCAAGCTGATCGAATCCACGTCACCTACGAGCAGCTCCGAGCGTTCTGGGGTCCCGCACTGGCGACCCTACGTCGACCGATCAACGCGATGCCCAAATACGTCGCCTCCCAGACGCTCACGGAGGTCACCTCGAACGCAACCCTGCTAGGACCAGACATCGTCGGCGCGATCCAGCGGCTAAAGGCCGAGCCAGGCAAAGACCTGATCAAGTACGGCACCAGCCGCGTCGATGACACGCTCCTGCGCGCCGGTCTCGTCGACGAGATCCGCGTGTGGGTCATGCCCGTCGTAGTCGGCACCGGCCAGCGCCTGTTCGAAGACACCGACACCTCGTCCCTGCAGCTCACGCTCACGGACGTCCACGAGCTCGACAACGGCTCGGTGATCCTCACCTACACCCCGGCCTACGGAACATGAGCCACAGACGGGGAGCGTGCTGGCCGTCGACGACTTGAGACGGTCTTGCTATCCGCCGCCTCCGGCAACACATCAACCCCTGAAGGAGAACTCGATGAACCGCGTAGTTATCCAATACAAGGTCAAGGCCGAGCAAGCAGAGCACAACGTTGAACTGATACGCGCGTTCTACGACGAGCTCGAGCGGACCCAACCCGAGGGTCTAGGACACGCCGTTCTGCGGCTCGCCGACGGCGTCACCTTCATCCATATCTCCGAAGACACCGAAGATGCTGCCGGCGGGATCTTTGGACTCGAAAGCTTCCAGCGCTTCGAGGCCGGGATCGCAGATCGCTGCGAGGTCCCGCCCGCCGTCCAGGGGTCCAGCGAAGTGGGGTCGTATCGGCTGTTCGCGTCCTCGTCGCCTACAAAGGAGACCCGACCATGACCGCCAGGAGCGAAGAAATCAAAGGTTTCGACGTCTCGGGTGAGAGCGACGGGAGAACGATGCCCGTCCGCAGCGCCTCCCGCTGGCCACAGCGCGACCAGTCGCACACGGCGGCAAGCATCATTGCCGACGTGCTCGCGCAGCCCCGGCAGGATCCGCGGCCGGCAGCAGTGACGTTTGCGACGACCGAGCACTTCACGCTTCAGGGCGCTCGGGCGTCGACGATCGCCGAGTCGACCGGCCGAGCGACGATCTTCCTTGGCGCCGTTTCCGGCGGCCTCGTCGGGCTCGGATTGATCGCGACCGCGAGCCGGGTTGGCACGGCTTTCTATACGTTCGGTCTCGTCGTCCTGCCGACACTTGCATTTGTCGGTCTGGTGACGTTCCAGCGGGTGCTGCAATCCGGAATCGAGGATCTCGGCTACGCGCGTCGCATCGCTCTGCTACGCGGCTACTACTTCGACGCGGCGCCAGAACTCACCCCGTACCTGATGAGCGTCCCTGAGCCGGAGCGGCTCAACGCACTCGGATTGTGGGCCGGCCGCAGGCAGTACTTCCGAACGGTGGCGGGTATGGTCGCGGTGATTACGGCGGTGCTCGCGGGCTCGGGTACCGGGCTGCTCGCCGCTGTCGCGTCCGACCACTCGCTGACCGCCGCGCTCGTTACTGGCGGCGTCGCGGCCGTCGCGGCCCTGGCCGCCATGATGCGCTACCAACAATCGGGCTGGGAGCGAGCCGCGGCCGTGCCGCTCAGCGACGCCTACGACACAGAGGCGCCGCGACACTAGCGCACAAGTCCCGCCTTCGACGGATCCGCACAGATCACGAAAGCCTCCAACGACCGCTCGACGAGGTGCGCGCGATTCGTTCATCCAGGGTCGACTGGCCCCGACAACCTCTGGGGCTATCCAGAACTGCAACCAACCGCTTGCCCTGGACGAGCAGCAGCCGTGAAGGGCCGTGCGGTGCGCTCATCTGGCCAGGCAAAAGCCTCGCCATCCCTCCTTCGTGCTTGACACGAGCATCCATCGCGGCGCGGCCAGCGACCCGCTACGCGCGGACATCGGGTGTCTCGCCCGGTTCGTGGAGCGCCGTGTTATCGCGCTCGCGTAAGCGTCGCCTCGATCTCGTAGGTAAGCAGATAAAGGTCCAGCCGTTCGGGATCGTCCTGTTCGAAGGGATGGAAGCCAAGCCGCTCCCACCACGCTCGCTCGGTTTGGTTCAGTGCGGCAACGACCACGGCGCGACAGGCCGCCTTCTCGTTGAGTTCGAAGGCTGTGGCGAGGACGTGCGCCGCGAGGGCGGTCCCGATGCCGAGGTTGGCGTAGCCGCGGTCGACAGCTAGGCGGCCGAGTAGGAGAGCCGGCACCGGATCCGGGGCACCCTTGGCAAGGCTCTCAGGGGCAGCCGACCGATCGATGCCGGTCATCGCGACGCTTGAATATGCCACGACAAGATCGGCAGCGTCGGCGATGACCCACGTTGCCGCCGTGTCACGACGTCGGTTCTGGCCGGCGTAGCGCCGCAGCCACTCGTCGAGGGCAGCTTCGCCGCTGTCGAACCGGTCGCGGACGTGTTGGCGCGGGTCGAGCAGCGCCGGCCGGCGGAGCTCAATCAAGCCAGCTGAAGGTGCGCTTGCGTCGCATCGCTGTGGCGAGCCGGTCGTTGACTTCGGCCGGTCGCTCGAGCGCCTCGGTGAACGCGACTGCGGCGTCACGGGTCAGGCGGATGCTCGAGCGCTCAGCGAGGATCTGCTCGGCCTTCGCCGCTGCAGCTTGGACTACGAACGCCGACACGTTGAGGTGAGATGCAGCGGCCGCTCGTTCAAGCAGCGCCTTGTCAGCAGGCCCGACCCTGATCTGCAGTCGCTCTTCCTTGGTCGTTGACATGTGCTCACAATGGCAGTACATCAAGGGATTGTCAAGCCATCCACCCCAAGGGAGGACTCATGGATTCAGCTCTGCTGGACATCGCCGGCCATCGTCGTTCGCCTGCGACGATGCCGGGCTACCACCGCGGGCGCCCGCCGCGCAACAAGGGCGAGCAGTACCCTGCGGACCCGCCGACAATCGAGGAGATCGTCTCCGTCATGCGCACAGTCGGAGACCGCCCTGACGGCCACCGGCTCCGCGCACTGATCGTGCTTCTCTGGCGCGCCGGACTACGGATCAGCGAAGCGCTCGCGCTCCAGGAGAGCGACTTGGACCGAGCCCGCGCGAGGTAGTGCACGAGCTGAAGCGTCGCCTCGTCGGCGGCGTGAAGGTCATCAAGCAGGAGGACCGCTCCGCGCTCCCCGGCGGCTCGCGCGAACACCTGCGCCACGCTCGAGAAGATCCTTTGCCGGTCCGCCCTGGGTTCCGGATCCGTCGGCTGCGCCGGGGACGCGGCCGTCACCCGAGCCAGCTCGGCCTGAGCCGCGGTCGTCAGCGAGAAGGCAAGGTCAGGCCGCGCGGCTAAGAGACCGTCGAGCGCCTCCGCGATCGGCGCGTACGGAAGCGGCCCCTCCTCCTCGCGCGCCGCGCCGCGCATCGTCGACCACCCCGACGACGACGCCTCCGCCAGCAGCCCCTCACACAGGCGGGTCTTACCCACGCCCGGCTCGCCGCTGACGACCAGGACGCCCCCGCGCCCCTCAGACGCTCGTCGCAACGCAGCCCTGGCGGTCGCCAGCTCGGAATCACGACCGATCATCGGAGACCGTTCCGGTACCGGCGCCACCGCAGCCGGACCGCGAGCGATCACCTCGTGGAGGGCAAGCGTCTCCGCCCCCGGCTGCAACCCGACCTCCGCCAGCGCGGCGTTCAGACGCCCGAACTGGCGCAGCGCCGCAGAACGATTCCCAGCCTCGGCGTATGTGCGCATCAGTGAGCGATGCGCCTCCTCATCCGTGGGCTCCTCAGCCACCACCTCCTCCCACCGTCCACGGGCCCCCAACGACCGCAAGTACGCCAGCCTCAGCCGCTCACGCGCCTCACTCGCCCACTCGGCATACCGATCCTCAGGCAACAGCTCCCCCCCGTACAGCGCCGGGTCGTTCTCGGCCTCAAAACGCTCAACATCGGTCTTCACCACCGCCCCCGGTGCCAGCGCAACCCGCCCTCCATGAACCACCACCGCATCCGATTCGCCAATCGCGCGGCGAGCGAAGTGCGCCGCCTTGTGCAAGTTCGCCAACGCCGCGTCATACGGCAAGTCCGGCAAAAGCGCCTTGACCTCAGCCGCGAGCTCCGGACGATCCGGGGGTGGCTGCCGGCGCGCAGCGCCAGCGCGTCGCTGCGCTCGCCCTCCGGGCTCGCTCCGCGCCACGCCGGCGCTCCCATCCTGCGGTTCCTGGTCCACATCCAACCTGGTTGTGATTGTGCTGGACATCGCTCTCCTTTCGAGAACTGATGCCTACACAGATGAGCGGACGATCCCGGAAGGCGTGACGTGAGGGGGCCCAGGCTGGCGGCTGACGACTCCGTTGCCGGGCAAACGCGGAAGCGTCGGGCCTCATCTCCCACGCTGCCAGCACCGTGAAAACGTTGACCAGCCTGCACCTGCTTTCGCAGCGCGTGTGGCCGCACCGGTCTCGCCGGTGGCGAGATGCGAGGCGACCGATTCATAAGACGAGCCGTGCGTTGTCGCGGGTGTGCCCCTCCGAGACGACCCCGCGGCCCCCGGGAGAACGATGTGAGCATTTGCTCTTGGTCGTGATACCGGACGGCCGGTGCTGCTGTGTCGCGGCGGCGGGATCGTCTGTTGCGAGGCGCTTCTTGGCGTCGTCGGGCTCGCTGGAGGTGAGATTTGGGAGTCTGGACTAGTCCCAGGAGCCGGGCTGGACCTTCAGGGTGGTGTTGACGCGGTTGAAGAAGTTGGTCAGCGCGATCATCGAGACGAGTGCCGAGAGGGCGCGCTCGTCGAACTGCTCGGATGCGTCGGCCCAGATCTCTTCGGTCACCGCGTCTGGGTGGTCGGCCAGGCGGGTCATCGCCTCGGCCAGTCCGAGTGCCGCCCGTTCGGCGTCGTCATATAGCGCAGACTCGCGCCAGGCCGGCAGCGTCAGCAGCCGCTCGCTGCTGAGGCCGATCCGCTCGGCGTTGGTGATGCCGGACGCGATGCAGGCGTTGCAGCCGTTGATCTGGCTGGCGCGCATGTGGACCAGCTCGAGCGTCTCCTGCGGGACCCCGCCCGCGTAGATTGCTTTCATGATCTGTTGCACGCCGGCGACGGCGTCCGGCGAGCTGGCGTTCTGCAGGCGTGGTGAGCGTGTCTGTGTCTCGGGCATGGTTCCTTTCGTGGAGCGTCGCTCCACTGGTGGCGTGTACTGCGGCTACCGATCAGACGGATGCGGGGCCGCAAAGGTAACGTCGGCGTGGTGTGTTACCTCAGCACCCCAGCGGGCGTCTGGAGAAGATGAGCAGCGACGTCAGCGATCTCGCCGCCGAGTTCGAGCGGCACCGCCCGTATGTGCGGGCGGTCGCGCTGCGGATGCTGGGGTCCGGCAACGACGCTGAGGACGCGGTTCAGGAGGCCTGGCTGCGGTTGAGCCGGGCGGGCGGGGACGGCATCGAGGACCTCCGTGCCTGGTTGACGACGATCACGAGCCGGGTCTGTCTGGACATGCTCAGGAGTCGGCGCACGCGCCGTGAGGTTCCAGTTTCGATCGACCTCGACGAGTTGTTTGGCGACGGCGACCTGGCGGAACCCAGGCGTCGGCCGGTGACGCCCGAGGAGGAGGTCCTGCTGGCCGAGTCGGTCGGCATCGCGCTGCACGTCGTGATGGACAATCTGACCCCCGCCGAACGTGTGGCGTTCGTGCTCCATGACATCTTCGCCCTGCCGTTCGAGCAGGTCGCCGACGTGCTGGGCCGCTCGACAGCTGCCGCGAAGATGCTCGCCAGCCGCGCGCGCAACCGAGTGCGTCTGGTGGCTCCAAGCGAGCTCCGGGAGGACGCCGGGGACCGTGCTGTCGTCGACGCGTTCCTCGCCGCCGCCGGCTCCGGTGACCTCTCAGCGCTACTCGGGCTGCTGGCTCCCGACGTTCAGCTGCGCACCTTCGACCGCGAGGGCGTCAGGCTCATGAGCGGCGCGAAGAAGGTCGCAGCCCAGGCCGGCGCCGGCGCGCGTCGCAGCGCAGCGCAGCGTCTAGTGATGCGGCCGGTCACCGTCAGGCAATCAGCAGGAGTGCTGATCGTCCTCGATGGCCGACCCATGTTCGTCCTCACGTTCACCGTGCAGGACGGACTAATCACCAAGATGCGATCGGTCAACCATCCCGAGCGGCTGGCGCAGATCGTCCCGTCGTGGGCGACATGACCGTCTCACTCACGCAGCATCCCGTGCGTCTCTCAATGCAACTCTGGGTCAGCTGGCACCATCTCGCTCGCCCAGACCCGCTTTCGCGTCAGCGCGACATCTGGCTAACGGTCCGGTCGCTCTGAAGACCCCAAACGCGCGCGGCGAGCGGGTCCGTCGCCAGCTCGGAAGGCCAGCCCGGCTCCGATGGTCGCGCTCGTGGCGACGAGCACGTCTCTCGTGAAGGCCGGGCCGACACCCGCATCCGTGTCGGAGCGGATCTCCGGACGCGTTGGGCGAGACTTATCGGCCCTCGCTGCGGGTTCGGGCGACCAGCCGGGTCTCGATGTGCCGCAGGGTCGAGATCGCGGCGTCGATCTCGTCGGGGTCGGTCACGGTCTCTTCGAGCATCCGGCTCCAGATCTCACGCAGTCGTCGCAGGTTGGCGTGCGCCTTCTCGGTGGGATACAGCCGCACCCGCCGGGCATCGAGTTGATCGACCTCACGTCGCACGAGGCCCGCCTTCTCCAGGTCGCCTACCGCCCGGCTGAAGTTGCTCGAGATCAGCTGGGTGGCCTCGGCAGCCTCGCCGGCCGTCGTGCCCGGATGGCGGTCGACGTAACGCATAACCGCTCCCTGCAACGGCGTTCCCGACTCGGCTTCGGCCTGCTTCGCCGCTTCGATGTGGCGGCCAACCGCCAGGATCAGGTCGGCGAGCTCGAACAGCCGCGAAGCGCGCGCCTCGGTCACTCCGCTAGGACCCGCGTAATCACCCTCTGATTCCTATCACTTGACAGACACTCTCGCTGGGCGCTAGTTTGGCTATCAAACGATAGGTATCGACGGAGCGGCCATCCCGCCAACTTCCGCCTTGATGAAAGGACAACTCGCGTGACGCGCATCGCCATCGAAGAACACTGGGTTGCGCCGGACATCACCACCGCTCTCAAGGCCCTAGCGCGGCCCGACCAAAGCCTCGCGTTCAACGAAATGGGCGACCACCAGCAGCGGCTGGAGGCCCTGGGCGAGAGCCGGATCGCTGCCATGGACGCCCAGGGCATCGACATCTCGGTCCTCGCCCTGACCCCACCCGGAACCCAACCGCTCTCCCCCGAGCAGGCCCGGCGCCTGAGCAGCGCCGCCAACGACACGGCGATCGCGGCCGTCAGCAAATATCCCACTCGGTTCCGGGCGCTCTCGACCCTACCCATGTCCTCACCGGAGCACGTCGCCGACGAGCTCCTACGCGCCAAAGACATCGGCCACGTTGGCACCATGGTCTACGGCCGTTCCGGCGACCGCTTCCTCGACGACCCGGCCTACGACGACTTCTTCACCACCGCGGCGACACTCGGCCAGCCGGTCTTCATCCACCCACAGATCCCCTCCGACGCAGCGCGCGACGCCTCCTACCGCGGCCTGGGCGACTTGACCGATCTCGCGCTGGCCACCTTCGGATGGGGCTGGCACCTCGACACCGCGACCGCGGCGCTCCGGCTCATCCTACGCGGCACCTTCGACCGACACCCCGAACTCCAGATCGTGCTCGGCCACTGGGGCGAGATGCTGCTCTTCTGGCTCGATCGAGCCGACAGCCTCTCCCGCGTCGCCGGCCTGCAGCGGCCGATCTCGGAATACATCCAGACGAACTTCCACATCACCGCCTCCGGCATGCTCAACCCCGCGCTGCTCCAACACGCCCTGTCAGTGATCTCCGTCGATCGGCTGATCTTCTCGACCGACTACCCGTTCCAACACCCAACCCAAGACGAGATCAACTCGTTCCTCGGACACTTCGCCTCCGACGAGGACCGGGAGAAGTTCTCCTCCACCAACGCGGCAACGCTCTACGGCCTTGACACATGAGGTCTTCCCTATCAAAGGCCGGGTCTGCCAGGAGACTCAACGAGACATCGACCCCCTCGTGGACGCGCGAGCGCATGGCCACATCCGTGATCATGCGCTCTACCTCGACGGCGGTCCTGTTCCTCGATCAGCGGAGCAGCCTGCCGCCGGCATGACCGGAGCAGCGCGATCCGGCAGTACCGACCGCAGATCCCGAACCCCGTGATCGATCGGCCGCGAGCCCTGCACCGCGGGCTTGTCCGGCGTCGCGCTGACGGACCCCCTCTGCGCGGCCACGAGGGCAGCGGGCCGCGTCGGTGAGACAGCCCGCTGCTCTGGGTGCCGCGTCTATCTGACGATTAGCCCAGCGGACGCTGAAATGACGGGAGCGGGTCTTGAGTGGACGGTGGCGATGATCTCCGAGCTGTCGATGGCTTGCAGGTAAATCGAGGTGATCCCGAGGTTGGCGTGGCCGAGTTGGCGTTGGATAACGACCAGCGGAACACCCTCGTGGGCCATCTCGATCGCGTGCGCGTGCCGCAGTTGGTGCGGGGCGAACCGGCGACGCACGCCAGCGAGCGCGGCGGTTCGTCGGAGTTGCTTGCGAGCGGCAGAAGGCTCCCAATGCCTCCCAGCGGTTGCGCCGTGGATCACGCAGAGCAGCGCTCCGACTGGGAGGTTGGCTCGGATCTCGAGCCATGGCTGAAGCTGATCCCAGGCCCAGCGGTCCGTTCCGACCTCGCGGCGCTTCCCGCCCTTGCCTCGCCTGACCAGCACGGCGCCGCGCGAGCGGTCGAGATCTGTTCCGCAAGATCCAGCGCCTCGCCGATTCGGAGCCCGGCGCGCCACAGCATCACGATCAGGGCGCATAGCCGTGCTCCGTCGGGACCGTCACCGGCGGCGTGCATGACGGCGACGATCTCCTCGATCGTGGGCGGATCGGCCGGGTAACGGAGGCCCTTGTTCCGCGGGGCTCGTCCCTGGTGATAGCGCGGCATCGTGGCCGGCGAGCGGCGGTGACCGGCAGCGTCCAGCAGTACCGATTCCATGTCCTCTGCTCCTTGGGTCGTTTGAGCGGACACGCCGATCGTCGCGCTCGACTCCAGGCGCGTCAGCTAGCGGGCAGAACAACCGGTCTGGTGTCTTTTCGTACTACAATAAGTAGGTGGAGATACACGACTCGGCGCGCAAGCATGGCGTCGCCGACCAGGACATCGTCCACGCAATCGACCATGCGCTCGCGATCGAAGACGCCGGAGAAGACCCCGACCGTTGGCTGCTCATCGGCCCGGACACCGCTGGCAACCCGCTTGAGGTGGTCGTGCTGATCACTGCGGAAGGCACGCAGATCGTGATTCACGCGATGCCGATGCGCGACAAGTACGCGAGCCTGCTCGAGCAATGACCGAACCAACAATCCATGGGCACACGGAATCCGGACGTCCGATCACCGATCAGGACATCGGAAGCGTGGCGGCCGAAGCGGAGGCCGGCTACGACGTCGAGACGCTGATCGCCCGCCGCAACAAGCGCGGCCGGCCCACGCTCGGCAACGCCCCCGCGAGCGTGGAGTCAGTCCGGCTGGACCCAGAGCTCCGCCGCCTGCTGCTCGACCGCGCCGAAGCCGAGGGAACGACCACCTCCGAGCTGATCCGCGAAGCGCTCCGTCGCTACCTCCGAGCAGCCTGACGCAAGGACCCTCGGCTGCGAATCTGAGGACTGCTACCGCCGATGGGACTCCGTCCTGCTTCTGTGTTGTCGCGGGTACGGCACCGTTCGGCTGCGCGGCGCTTGCTCAGGGATCACCCGCGTCGAGTACGACGCGCGAGCGCTGGTAGTAGCGAGTGACGCTACTCGTGGGCGGTGCGTTCGGCGACGGCGTGGTCGACCGTGCGATCGATGTATTGGATCAGGTCCGGGGAGATGCGATCGAGCCGCTTGTGGTCGTACCAGAGCGCGGCTGCGAATCCGAGCATGGCCCAGAAGATGATCTCGGAGGCCAGGACGATCAGGGATGTGGTCAGTCCGGCGTCGCCGCGGGCTCCGAAGTAGAGGATGGCGCGTGTTCCCATCAGTGTGTTGCGTAGTGGCTCGACGTGTCCGATGGTCCTGAAGACTCCTGGGAGCGCCTGGATTGGTACCGTTCCGCCGGCGGAGGCGATTGACAGGTAGATCAGCAGGATCATCGCGAGCAGTTGCCCGATCGAGCCGAAGATGGTGAGCAGCGCAAGCGTGCCGGTGGCGATCATCAGTGCGGCCAGGGTGAGCAATGCCCAGAGCAGCAGGACGTGGGGGGCGTACATGCCTAGGACGCCGACGGCGACGAGGAGCACGATGCCAGTCAGTAGAGGTGCTGCGGCGGCTGCGACTGCCCACTTGACGAGGAAGGTCTGTCGCCGGTCGATGGCGATCGGGCGGCGCTGAGTGAAGCGCGGCCCCATTTGTGATGAGGCGTAGCCCAGGGCGGTGTCGACGGACGCATTGATCAGCGTTGCGGCCACGAACCCGGCGATCAGGCCCAGCAGCGCGATGTAGAAGGCTGACAGGCCGAGGGCTGAATGATCGGGCAGTGGGCGGTAGGCGGTGGTCGCGAGGGTGATCGGGTTGGCTAGTCGCGCTGCGAGGATCGGGTTGTCCTTGGAGGCCGGTGTTGCCAGCGCCGACACGTGGCTGCCGATTTGTGGCGTGATCTTGGCGATTGCGGGCGTGACGACTCCGCTGGCCAGGTTGACGCCGAGGGTGCCTAGCCGCGAGTTCTCGTCGAGTTGCACGGTGGCGGTCGCTGGGGGTGGGACGCCCGGCGTGCTAACGCCGGCGGCGAGCAGCACCGAGCGGGTGAGCGTCGCCGGGATGAGCAGCGTGGCGTAGGCGCCACCTTTGTCCATCTGGGCGTGAGCTTGCTGCAGCGTTCCGGATGTGAGGTTCAGGCGGCTGGTCACTCCCGACGTGTGCTCGAGAGCGCTCGTGAGGCTCGCGCCGACGTTCTCTTGGTGGCCGTCGACGATGGCTCCGGCGTCTTGGTCGACGATCATCACCGGTAGGCCGTGCAGGTGCCCGGTTGGGTTGACGACCGAGCCGAGGTAGACCGTGGCCATCAGCGTCGTGAACGCTGAGGCAAATAGGATCGGCGCGATCCAGATCTTCCTGTTTCGCAGAACCTGCAGCGCGCGCACGTGGAGGGCCGGTATCGGCGTGCTCATCGTAGGTAGTCCTCGAGCCAGTCGAAGATGCGGGTGTCCCGCAGTGACCGGGCCATCGGCTCGCAGTGGCCGTTGGCACCTTCGTGTGCGGTGAACCGGATGAGCTCCTTTGTGCCGGGGACGAGGTCGTAGAGCTGTTGGGGCTGTCCGGGGAAGAACTGCTCGTCGTCGGGATCGGTGATCAGCAGCGGGGTGGTGATGTTGCTGACCTCGTCGCCGAGTTGGTAGGACGCGACCGCCTGATAGAGGTCGAAGCGGGAGCCGCCGTCAAACCCATAGGGCTTGGCACGGAAGTCGAGCGTCGCCTTGGCCGCCGGCGACCTGTTCTCGGCAACTTGCATCTCGCGATCGAACACGTCTCGCTCACCATCGGCGAGCTGCTGGCGCATCATTTCCGGGAGCTGGTTGATCCATCCCGCGGAGACGTCGACGACCCCGCCGTCGGCGACGGCCGCGGCGAAGCGATGCTCGAACGCGATCGCGCGTGGCACCCAGTATCCGGCCTGGCTGACGCCGATCAGCGCGACGTGGTCCTCGTCCACGTCGGGGCGTGGCAGGATCGCGTCGAGGACCGGGGTGAGGACGGCTTCCCAGTCGTGGCGGAACGGGATGTTCTGCTCATAGAGCGCGGCCTGCTGCCCGGGGCCGTCGAACGTCATCCAGTGATAACCACGTTCTGCAGCCGCGGCACCGCCCTCCAACCACATCGCGGAGGTTGCGCCGTCGCTGCCGTTGTTCATCACGACGAGCGGTCGCCGTTCGCCAGGTGCGGCGTCCGGCGCGCGGAAGAAGAAACCCGGCAGAATCGTGTCCTGGTACGGGATCGAGATGCGCTCGCCCGGCACGGCTTGGAGGTCGACGACCTGCTCCCAGCAAGCTCGTTGGCGTCGCCACAGCTCGAGCTCGCGCTCGGGCGAGTGGTCGGTGGCGCCCGAGAACCGGTAGAGCGCGGTCGCGTAGTAGGTCGCGGCGCGCCGGTAGTACGACAGCGCGCTGACCCGGCGTCCGGCCGACTCAGCTTCGGCGCCGGCGGCCTCGCACACTTGAGCTGTCGCGGTCCATTCGTTCACCCACGAGTCGGCGTCGCCGTCGATGATCCGACCGCCGGTAGCGAGCGCCTCGCCCACATCGGATGCCTGGCGGTAGGCGGCACCCAGCGCGATCTCGAGACCGAATTGAAATTCGGTGTCCTCGAATTGCTTTTTCATGTAATCCTCCTTCGTCTCGGGTCGCGTCCGCCATTCGGAGCGGCGCGACAACTCGCTGTCTGGCCACAGCGTGCCGACGGAGAGATCGCCTGTCCTGCGTAGCCCGCTACGTATTCGAGGGTGGGCCTCGTGCCCGTGTTGCGGAGACCGAGCTGCGGCTCAGAGGTCCCGGCGATTGCTGATGCCGAGTTTCTGCATGCCTCGGTAGAGGTGCGTCTCAACGGTCCGCACCGATAGCACGAGACGATCCGCGATCTCTGCGTTGCTTAGCCCCTCGCGGGCGAGCTCGACAAGCTGCGCCTCGCGGCGCGTGAGTTCGACCGCTAGCGCGTCGAGACCGTCGATCGCCGGCAGCTCCGCGCCCTGGCCGGGAACGTGTAGCTGGCGGGCGCGAGCGGCGGCGCGACGGGCGGAGTCCTGGCGGCCCTGCGAGAGGAACGCCTCGGCGGCGTCGCTCGCGGCCTCGACGGCGTAAAGCAGCGCGCCGATCGCCGCCATCTCCTCCGCCGCCTCCATCAGCGCAACGCCATCACCCGCAGCCTTCGCTGACCCGTGCTGGGCGTAGGCCGTGACCAGACGCGACTGGCAGCGGGCAGCCATCCGCTCGAGCGCCGGCGCGGCCGGAGCTCCGGCCCGGAGCGCGTCGTACGCGAGCTGGGGCGCCAGACCCAACATCTCATCCTCCATCGACGCTGCGTCCTCGAGCAGCTGACGGCTCGCGTCGGCGGTGTTGCGGACGCGGAGCGCCCAGCCTTCAGCGCGGCAGACGGGCACACGTTGCACCGCTAGCGGCTGGTGGTCTTCGCAGAGGGCGCGCATGTGTTCCAGGGACGTCATCGTGCCGTCGAAATCGCCGGTAAAGCACGCGATGCCCACCCGCAGCGCGCGGACTGAGAGCATCACGCCCAGGGGATCCTGCTGCTGAAAGTGGATCTCGGCCTCGGCAAGCCAGCGCAACGCGTCCCGGTACCGCGCGCGCAGGAAGTGCAGCCGCGCGAGCGTGAACGCCGACAGTCCGCTGGCGGCGTGGTCATGAGCGCGCACCGCGTCGTGCACGACGCCGGCCATGTATTGCTCGACCTCGTCCCAACGGTGGCCCGTCTCGAGCGCGATCAGGCTCACCGCGCCGAGCGCCACGGTGTCGGCGAAGTCACGCAACGGTATCGACGGCCGCGCTGCGAATGCCGCCGCCGCAGCTGTGTCGCCCTGCCCCGACATGAACGCCGACACCGTCTGCATCGTTGCCAGCGCGCGTCGAGCCTCGCCGGAGACCCCCGGATCGCCCGCGCTCTCAGCGGCATCAAGCGGTGCGTCGAAGCCGTCCCGGAGCGCGCCGTACGTGAGACGGATCCGGCTCGTGAACCGCTCCCAACCCGCGTCCTGGGACCAGGTGTCGGCACGATCGAGCAGCGCGCCGATATCCCCTGTTCGTCGCAGCCCCCAGTGATACAGCGACAGCCGCTGCCTGACGTAGTCACGGGCATTCGAGTTCCCCGGGGCCAGCGCCTCGACCGCGGCGAGGGCCGCCTCCGCCTCCTCGTACCGGTTGCGCATCGTGTGCGACTGAGCCAGCAGCATCGCCGCGACCAGGTCCGTGTCGGCGCCGGCAAGCGTGGCGAGCTCGGCGCCGAGATCCGGATCGCCGGCGCGGTTCGCCGCTCGCGCGCCGTGAACTGCGAGGTCCGCAGACAGAGCGGCGCCCGCGTCGAGCCGGAGGCGAGCCGCCCTCAGCGCGTCGTCCGGGCCGAACGCACCCCGACGCTCGAGGACGTCTACCAGCTGCAGACGAAGGCTGCGCGCCCGCAACGGCGGCAGTTGCATCCGGACCGCCTCGCCGTATAACGGATGTGCCAACCTGACCTCCTGACCGTCCGTTGCGATCACGCCGTGAGACTCGGCCTCCAGGAGCGTGTCCTCGGACGTCAACGCACCGATCTCCTCCAGCGCAAGTGGCTCGCCGAGCGCGAGCAGCTCGACCGCGTGGCGGTGATCGGCTGTCAAACCGTCCAACCGCTCGCCGATGAGGTCGACAAGCGACGGACTCGCGGTCGGGCGACCTTCGAGTCGCCAGAACTTCGGCGACCAGACGAGCGCTCCTGCAGCGACGGCGCCGCGGACGAGCTCGCGCACGTACAGCACGTTTCCCCTGCTGAGCTCAGACACCCAGTCAAGCGCTGCCTCCTCCACCGGGTCGCCGAGTGCAGCCTCGACAAGGGAGCGGACCGCGTCGTCGCTGAGGTAAGCGAGCTCCATTCGCCGGGCGGTGTCGTCCTTCCACAACGACACGATCGCGTCCGGGCACGGGTCGCCGGCGCGCACCGTCGCGAGCACGAACGCCGCCCCCGAGGTCGCGAGATGCAGGACGAGCGCGGCCGAGACGGGGTCGAGCAGCTGCGCATCGTCGACGCCGATCACGACCTGACGGCCCCCGGCTCGGCTGCGCAGCTCCTCGCCGCAGCGTCTCATCAGCGCGACGATGTCATCGGAGCGGACCTCGTCGGGCACCAGCCCGGCGACAGCCGCAAGCGGCACCGCCGCCGCGCTGCGCGTCGCCTGCACCCAGTCGACGACCGCGCCCTCGCGCTGCGCCGCGTCCTGTGCCTCCCTTGCCAGACGCGACTTGCCGACCCCGGCGTCGGCGATCAGGACCACACCGTGGCACCCCGGGCTGGCTCTCGCCGCCGCGATCGCGTCGAGTTCGCGATCGCGGCCCACAAGCGGCCACGCGCTCTGCAGAGTGGACAAGGGCCCCTGGTCTCCAGGCATAGGGGACCTCAAAATGTACGCCCTCGATAAGAGAGCTTTCATACATGCTGGTGATCCGGACTACACGAACCGGTCGAGCCAGTCCGAGACGGCGTCCTCGCCCGGCGCGGCGCAGGTCAGCTCGGAGCCCGGCAGGCGCGAGCACAGCTCCTCGGCCTGAACTGCCCACAGCGGCTCGGCACCCGTCGCGCAGGCGAGCACCGGTGTCGTGATCCGCCGGACCTCCTTGCCGAGCCGGAATCCGCAGATCCGCCGCGCCAGGTCATACAGCGGAAGCCCTGACAAGTCGTATCCGCGCCCCAAGCGTCTCAGGTGCTCAGGCAAATCAGGATCGAACAGCGTCGCCAGACGAAGCTCACGATCGAACCATTCGCGATCCTCGTCGAACACTCCCGCGCCGGCCGGCGCCGGCAGCGCCGCCACCCACGGACGGGACACATCGACGATCCCAGGCGCGAGCACGGACGCGGCGAAGCGCCGCTCGGACACCAGTGCCCGCGCGACCCCGTACCCGGCGTGGTCGACACCGATAACCGCCATCCGCGAGGGGTTGACATCCGCACGGGCAATCATCGCGTCGGCGACCGGACCGAGCACCGCCTCCCAGTCGGGCCGAAGCACCAGGCCCTGGCGGCGCAATGCCGCCTGGCGGCCCGGCCCGTCAAAGGTCATCCAGTGATAGCCACGAGCTGCCGCCGCGGCACCGCCCGCTGCCCATGCCGCCGACGTCGCGACCCGGCCGCCGTGATCGATGACCACCAACGGCCTCGTGCCCGAACCCGCGGAGAAGAAATACCCAGGCAGCGTCGTGTCCTCATACACGATCGACAGCCGCTCGCCCCCGAGCAGCCCGGCGGCGCGGTCCCAGCACTCGCGCTGGCGCTCCCACAGCCGATCCTCCTCGACCAAGCCGTCGCTCTCGTCGATCAAAGCGAGCGCGGTTGCGTAATACGAGGCGGCATGCAGATACCCCGAACCGCTCTCCTCGCGGCTGGCCGCCGCCCACGCCGCCCCCCCAACCGCCGTCCACTCCTGCACCCAGATGCCGTCGCCGCCCGTCAAACGAGCGGCGATCGCATCCACCACCTGCGGGTCAGCGGCCCCCCAACGCGCGGCAGCGACCAGTGCTCGCAACTCGTGCTCGCACCGGTCGCTCGCCGGATCCATGGCCGATCGGACACTCACGTCGTGTCCTACACAGCCCTCGGCGCGGTGCCCGCGTCGTTCTCGGCCGGCGCGGAGGACCGCTTGATCCCCCAATACACCAGCGCAAGCGGGATTGCCCAGTTGAAGATGATGTTCCCGAGCCTGGTATCGAGCGTACCCGCGATCGCGTGAAACGGGACCATCGCCGCGAATATGCACGCCCACATCGTCGTCAGCTTGCGGTTGATCTCCTTGAACTTCGGCGACCCCCAATACTGCTCGGGGACCTGCTCGCGGGCGTACTGCTCAGTAAACGGCGTGAACAACAACGAGGCGAACGAGATCAGCGCCAAGATCAACGCCGCGATCCCGCGCGCGTACCGCGCCACCCAACTGGCGGTAGAAGCGTCGACCAGGAACGCCACCACCACGAACCCGATGAACGTGACGACCGCCCCAACCTCGAGCAGCTTCGGACGCCCAGCGCGAACCCCCGGCACCGCGATCACAATCGCGATCCCAAGCGCAGCCAGCGATCCCAACTTCAACGTGGAATGCGAAACGAGCACCGTGAACGCAATCCAAGGGATCAGCGCAATGAAGATCCCCTTACCACCCGAGCTCGACTCGGCATTCTGACTCTTGTTAGACGACATGAAAGTCTCCTTCCGGTTGACGTGACGACTGACCGACATGCCGAAGACTCTCCCGCCCCGCCGCCCATCTGTCCTGCGTAGCCCACTACGCAATTGCCCCGAGCTGAACCGCACCCGGCGCCGATTGGCCAACCGCCCACCAACCATCAAAGCCTCAAGCCTGCCACCAGGATCTCGCACCTCGTCCGCGGTCCCCATCGGGGTGAGCTAATGCCAATCAGTCGCGAAACGCGATTCCTGCAGACCGGTCGCACCAGAACGAGTCCGCCAAAGCCGAGCCCAGCAGTGAAGACAGGTCGTCAGAACGTTGGCTGATCCCGAGCAAAGCGCGGCGAGCACGTCGCTTGCTCACGCGGCTGCTAGCCGATTCTCAGCAAATGCACCGACGGCGGGCCACGCGAGCGATCGTCCGCGTCGGGACCCGCTTTGACCACCAGACGCGCCTGTCAGCGCCTAGGCTGGCCGTCTCGCTATGCGCGCGGAACCCGGGACGGATTGCGGAGGAGCTACGGGCGGCCGGCGTGCGGCGCGGGCTGGTCGGCAGCAGCGAGCAGTCGCCCGGTCAAGCCAGGCCCTTCAGTCATCGCTGCGTCCATCCCACGCCATTCCGCGGCCGCGATGAACAGTGTCCGGCCCTCTTCACCGCCGAGCATGCACGCGAAGCACCCACGGTCGACGGCCACGGCGTTGAGCACGTCCCCACCTTCTCGCACGCGCATGCACTGCTGGCCGGGTACGGTCGCGACCCAGATCGCATCGTCAGCGTCGGCGCAGATGCCGTCGGGCGCGTATTCGAGGTCAGCCCAGACACGACGGCCAGACAGGGTCGCGTCTTCGGCCACCTCGAAGCCGACGAGTTGGTGGGCGTGCGAGTCAGCGACCACGAGCGTGTGGCGGCCGCCGATCAACGCCATGCCGTTGGGCCACTTCAGTCCGTCAGCGACCTTACGAACGGTGCCGTCCGACCGAACCAACACGACACTTCCCGCTCCTCCGTTCACGTAGGCGTTGCCGGCGGCGTCAACGACGAGCTCGTTGAACGGTCCGGAGCCCAGATCCGTGAGGTCAGCGAAGGTGTCAAGTGCTCCATCAGGCTCCTGGCGCAGCAGCAGTCGACGCGGCCCATCGATCACGAGCAGCCGTCCATCGGGAAGCCAATCGATGCTGAACGGCAACGTCCGCGGCGCGACACGAGCGACCACCTCGCGGTCGCCGTCGGCCGTCACGGCCAGCACCTCCCCGGCGCCCCAGTTGCACAGCCAGACGCGCCCTTCACGCCACCGGGTTGACTCCGGAAAGCCCAAGCCGTCGATGACCAAACGTGCCTCACTCATCCCGCCAGCTCCTGCAGTCGATCAGCGCGTTGCCATATATGAGACTCGATCCGAGCCTAATTCTCATCGCTCGCCACGACGTCGTGTGTACGCAAGTGAGCGAACATCATCGTTCTGCGCCACCTTGTCGCAGTAGGTGCTGGCTGACTCGGTCTGCGACCAAGCCTGGTGCCTTGTCGTCAGGCGCCAGGTGGTCAAGGCCGTCGATGACCTCGGCGGTGCAGTTGGGAACGGTCGCCATCAGCTGGTTGAACAAGGTGGTCGTGAACTGCGATCGGGTCTTTCCTCCGCCGAGCAGGATCACCCTCGAGGCGACGGTCTCGTACCGATCGCCCGTAGGTTCGTCGAGGGCTGCGACCTGTTGGTGTTCAGCGAGCCCTGTCTCGAGGAGTGGGTCGATCCGCCGCCATTCGTCTTCTTTGATGAACAAGCGGAGTACGAGCTTGACGTACCAGAGCGGCATCCGTTCGAGCGCGGGTGGCGCGCCCGCCGCCTCCCGAACCATCGCCGCGAACGCTCCTCGTCTGTCACCGGCGGCGACCAGCTCGCGATATCGCGGGATCCAGCTCAACCGGGATCGAGCCAGCGATCGAGACCGTAGGAGTGACCGAACACGATCGTCGTGTCGGTTTGCGCCTGGACGGCGGACAGGTCCTCGAGTTCGCGTTCGATGCTGTAGTTCTCGCCCTGTGGGCCACTCCCGTCTCGGCCTCGGCGGTCAACCAGGTGCACCGTAAAGGACGAAGTCAGCGCACGAGCGAACGGCAGGTAACATCCGGGTCCATCCAGCCTACGCCCGGATCGGGCCACAGCTCGCTCCAGGCGACTGAGCGCTATGTGAAGCTGCTGCCGCCGCTCGACCAGACTGACCCTGCCGAGCGTCTGAACGCCGATCTGCGGCGAAGAGCACAGTGACCGACGAGAGCGACACCGCGGTTGGCGACGAGCCCGCAGCGCAGGCGCTGCTCGGATACATGAAGTGGTTCAGTGAGGAGCGCTGGTGTGCTGGCTGGCTGATCGGCCTGCAGGTCGAGATGGCGCGACTCGCTGATCCTGCGTTCAAGTGGCTTGTCGAGCAAGCCGGCGGTTGGTGGTGGTGGCCGGAGGGCGCGAGCGATGTCTCGTTCCAAACAGGATCGCTGTCGGATCTCGCCGGTTTGGCGCTCGCTGACGAGAACTGTCCCTTGTCCCGGGACATGGGACAGCTGCTACTCTTCGCTAATGCTGCGAGGTGAGGACATCCTGTTGCTGTTGAAGCTTGTCGACACGCCGGCTGATTGGACGGTGAGGTCGATTGAGTCTGAGACGACGATCCCGCGGAGCGTCGTGCAGCGGGCGATCAAGCGGCTGGCGCAGGCGGGCCTCTACGACGAGAGCGGTCGTCGCGTGCTGATCAGCCAGTCCGAGGAGTTCTTGCTCCATGGGCTCCGATACGTCTTTCCGGGTCGTGTCGGCGGGCCGACGCTCGGCGTGCCGACGGCGTGGGCTGCGGATCCGCTCGTGGGCAAGCTCGCACCGACCGACGAGCTGCCGCCCGTCTGGCCCGCCGCCAAGGGCACCCACCGCGGATTGGAGTTCGCGCCGATTCACCCGGCCGCCCTCGAGGCATCAGCGCGCGACCCCGCGCTTGGCGAGCGCCTGGCGCTGGTCGACGCCATCCGGGCCGGCGGTCCGCGCGTCAGGGGCCTGGCGGCCGAACTGCTGATCCCGCGCCTGTCGTCGCCGCAGAGTGAACATCGAGCTGCTTGAAAGAGCTGCCGTCGCGCTCGGTGAGCTGGTCGAGGACGTCATGTTCGTCGGCGGCGCGACGATCGAGCAGTGGCTGACCGACCCGGGCGCGGTGGATATCCGTCCGACGCTCGACGCGCTGCCCGCCGCGCCGAGATCCTCGGCTTCGAGAACCTGGCAAGCAGCGGCTCTGCCGCACGCCGTTAAGCAGGACCTCCCGTCTGGCACCACGATCCGGGTCGCGTCGCCGCCGTACCTCCTGGCGATGAAGCTCGAGGCCTTCAGGGGCCGCGGGAAGGGTGACTTCATCGCCAGCCGCGACTTCGAGGACATCGTCACGCTGCTCGATCGCCGACCCGAGCTGATCGCGGAGCTCCGGTCCGCTGACGCTGAGCTGCGCGGCTTTGTGGCGGGTGAGATGCAGCGCCTGCTTGGTAAGGCGGGCTTCCCGGATGGCGTCGCCGCCGCCCTGCCGCCGGACGCCGCCAGTCAGGGGCGCGCGAGGGAGGTCATCCGGCCCGCATTCGAGGCTCTCTCCGACCTCGCCGCCGACGCCTGATCCGTGCATCTCCGCTGACAAAACAGTCCAATCTGCCGTCCAAAACCGGCCGAATCGCCCGTAGGCATTGGGAAAACGAGCGGAATCATAATCCGCGTGTCGGGGGTTCGAGTCCCTCCTCCGGCACCTCCTCCGGCATCCAGCCTTTCGGCAAATCGCGGTCGTGCCGCGTGGCAGGGGCAGGTTGCTGATGTAGCGGCGGTCGTGACTAGGTCCGCATGCCCGAGGTACTCCTGAATCTGCTTGAGGTTGTAGCCGGCGGCCGGCGATCAAGACCAAGGGCAGCTTCCCGACCGAGGACGCCGCCCGCAAGCTCGTCTACCTCGCCACCCAGACCGCCGTCCGGACTGTCACTTGTTGGCACCCACGGAGTCACTGTAACCATTAACCAAGAAGCCGCCTAACCCAGTTAACCGGACGCCTTCGTGACGTGCGCTGGGCGCATTCGCGCGCCTACTCAGCGGTACGCGGTGGCCGAAACCCGCCAGCCGCAGATTTGTCTCGGCGGAGCGGGCGCGGTTGTCACGAGTCCGTCAGCCCCGACGAGGTCGCAGCTACCGGCGATGGGGTCCGGTGGCTTGTGGGGCTGGGGGACGCGTCTGCGGCCTGTCGCTCCCGTTGGAGCGCAGCGAGTTGTTCGGTGAAGACCTCGACGATTGCTGGGTCGAAGTGGGTGCCGCTCCCGCGCTGGATCTCGGCGAGTGCGTCCTCGGTTGACCAGGGTTGCTTGTAGGGTCGCTCTGAGAGCAGTGCGTCGAATACATCGCAGACAGCGCAGATGCGTCCGATGAGCGGGATCTCGTCGCCGTGAAGTCCGGCGGGGTATCCGGTTCCGTCCCATCGCTCGTGATGGGTGCGGGCGATCGTTTCGGCCATCTGTAGCAGCGGCGATGGGGAGCCCGCGAGCACCTCCGCTCCGGCGGTGGTGTGCGTCTTCATGATCTCCCATTCCTCAGCCGTGAGTTTGCCTGGCTTGTGGAGGATCTGGTCGGGGATCGCGATCTTGCCGACGTCGTGCATCGCGCTCGCATGACGCAGCAGTTCTGCGTCGGTCGCGCTCATGCCGATCGCCAGGCCGATGCTGCGTGACATCACACCGATCCGCTCGATGTGCCGTCCGGTGGCCTCGTCGCGGGACTCGGCGGCGTGCGCCAGCCGACGGATGATCTCGAACTGGCTCGCTTCGAGTTGACGGCTGAACGCGTTGCGCTCGATGCGGGCGACGGCATATCTGGCGGCGATCATGACGATCGTGCCGAATGCGCACGCAGCGAGCGGATAGCTGACCACAAGGATCGTCCCATGATCGAAAGCAATCTGGGCGGCGAGCGCGTAGCCGACCGCGACCGCGAGCGCAAGCAGGCACGAGGGCAGTACCCCCAACTTCAACGAGGACAGCGGGGCGATCAGCCCGCAGATCATGATCGCGAGGATCGCGATCCAGGACCCAGCCGGCTGCAACGGGTTGTTGTGCATCGCTGTCCAGATCGCGTTCGCTTCGAGCTCGGCTCCGGACATCGGTTCATTCGAGGTCGTCGATGTGAAATGGACGTCCTGGAGGCTGGCGGAGGTCGCGCCGACGACGACGACCTTGCCGGCAAAGGTACTGGAACTCAGCCGGCCGTCGTAGAGGTCAGAGAATGAGACGGTCTTGATCGTGTCCGGCGGCCCTCGGAAGTCGATCCAGGCGCTGTCGTGCTGAAAGCGCGACAGGGAGATGTGAGCACCGGCGGCCTCGGCGCCGGCGACCGCAAGGCTCTTGAGCCCGAGGATCGAATACGGGTATCGCCGGATTACTCCACCGGGGTCGACGAGCATGTTCGCGGCGGCGGCTACGGCGTGAACGCGAGCGAGGTTCGCGCTTCCTCCGAAGACGTCGGTCTGGCCGTGGGCATTGACCTCGGTGGTGGCGAGCACGACGCCCGGTGCGCGGCCGAGCTCGTCGTAGAGGTCGTAATCCTGTTTAGGGGTGGTCGGTTCGGTGAACTGGACGTCGTAGACGATCGCGCGCGCCCGGTCAGCGTGCAGGATCTCGATCGCTCTGGCGTCATAGGAGCGCGGGAAGGGCCAGGCGATGCCAAGCTCCGAGAACGTCTTGTCGTCGATCCCGACAACAACGACATCTCGGGGCCGTCGCACCGCACGGAGCGCGAACCGCGTGTCGACCGTGACGTTCTCCAGTTGGGGCCAGAGGTTCCCTACGTAGGCCAGTATTCCCATCGCAGCGGCGAGGAAGCCTGTCAGCAGCACAACTTTTGGCCGCAGGCTCGAGGCGCTGCGCCCGAATCTGATCGGCACGCGACGGTGCGGCTGACGGGCGCGGGCCGCTTCGCCGATCGGATCGGGCTTCAGCGCGGTCGTGGGGAGCCCTTCTCCGCGGGCGGCGTGATCCACCATGCAGTCGGCGACGAAATCCCGCACCGGAAACGGTTGACATAGGGCATCACAGGCTCCGTGTTGGCCGACCGCACACCACTTCGGCGTGTTCCGAATCAGCCTTCGAACCTGTCATCGGCCAGCTCAAACCGAGCTTGAACACCCGCACGATCCCTGGAATAGATCCAAAACCCACCAAACGACCGTCGTCGCCCCGTCAGCCACAAAGCGCTTTAGTTTTCATGGCCTCCGGCCTTCCGCGGGCGGGTGAAATGGGCGCGGATTCGCGGGTTGCCTGCTGACGCTGATCTGCCCCTGGTGCCTGTGCGCCCGTCTTTAGTTTGGCGTGGGAGCTTCCCCCGGATTCCCGGACTGCCGCTTCGAGCGCGACCATCAGACTCGTCTGTTCTGGAAGCCCTTGCGGGCAACGGTTCTGTTCGTGATCGACCGCGGGAGGCTGGATGGAGACGATCTATGAGCGTGTCGGCGCGCTCGACGTTCATAAGGCCCAGGTCACGGCTTGCGTTCGGGTTCCGGATCACAGCGGGCGCCGAGAACCGCAGGTGGCGGAGTTCTCGACGACGGTTGCTGGGCTGGTCGCATGCGCGACTGGCTGTCCGCGTTTGGGGTCACGCATGTCGCGATGGAGGCGACCGGCGTGTACTGGCGGCCGGTCTGGCACATCCTCGAGGACGATTTCGAGCTGACGTTGTGCAACGCCCGGCACGTCAAGCAGGTCCCGGGCCGCAAGACCGATGTGTCCGACGCTCAATGGCTCTGCCAGTTGATGGAGGCCGGCTTGTTGCGCGGGAGTTTCGTGCCACCGAAGCCGCGGCGGCAATTGCGGACGTTGACGCGGTATCGCAAGACGCAGATCGCCGAGCGCCAGCGCGAGGCCAACCGGTTGCACAAAGCGCTGGAGGACACCGGGATCAAGCTCGAATGCGTCGCGACCGACATCCTCGGGAAGTCCGGCCGGGCGATGCTCGACGCGCTCGTTCAGGGCACCACCGATCCCGAGATCCTGGCGGACCTCGCGAAGGGAAAGCTGCGCGCGAAGATCCCAGCGCGCTCAGAGAGGCGCTCGATGGTCGCTTCGAGCCCCATCACGCGCTGGTGATCGGCGCGATCCTCGCGCATCTCGACTTCCTGGACGAGCAGATCGCCCGGCTCTCCGAAGCGATCGAGGCGCAGCTCGGCCCTTTCGCGGCCGGCGTCGAGCTCGCGAGCAGCCTCACCGGCGTCGCCCGACGCACGGCTGAGGTGATGGTCGCTGAGATCGGCGTCGACATGACCGTGTTCCCGACCGCCGGGCATCTCGCGAGCTGGGCCGGAGGCTGCCCCGGCAACGACCGCTCCGCCGGGAAACGCCGCTCCGGACGCACCCGGAAAGGCTCGAAGTGGCTCGGGATCGCGCTCGAAGAAGCCGCCTTGGCCGCGACCCGCAGCAAGAACACCTACCTCGCCGCGCAATACCAGCGGCTGCGCCTCAGGATCGGACACGGCCGAGCAATCGGCGCCGTCAAACACTCGATGCTCGTCGCCTACTGGCACATGTTCACCACCGGCGAGACCTACTGCGAACTCGGCGGCAACTACTTCCAACGCCGCGACCCTGAACGAGCCACCAAACGCCTGATCGCCAAACTCCAAGAACTCGGTCACAACGTCACCCTCGAACCGGCGGCTGCTTGACCCTGAGCGTATTTCCCATCATGCGACTTACGCACCACCAGCCGAGCATGACCATCTCACCGAAATCAAGGCGGACTCCGGCAAGCGACGCCGTGCAAACGGTCGTGCAAGCCACTCGGCGTCCTTGAACTGTGTCTGAGCTTGCCGATAGGTCTAATTGTGCGCCGCTTAGCATCATCGCGCTTTTGCCCCGGCCGCGCAAACTGGATTGCGCCGTGTCTGCGTCGGTTCGGTGGCGTTCTCGTTGATGGTCAGTCTGCGCGCGGCGTGCTCGCGGTTAGCTGCGCTCTGGGCTGCTTGGTTGGCGTGACGAGCGCGACGGCTCGCGCTGCCGTGAGCTACACCGCGTATGTCGACAACAACGGATCGAACACGATCACGCCGATCAACACGGCAACGAACGTTGCGGGCACGCCGATTCCGTTCACGAGCCCGACGGCGAACGCGATCACGCCAAACGGGCAGACTGCCCTGGTCGCCAGTTGGACGGGCGGAACGGTCACGCCGATTACGCTCGCGACAGGCGTCAAGGGCACGCCGATCACGGTTGGAACCAATCCGGCGTCGATCGCGATCACCCCCGACGGGACCAAGGCATATGTCGCCAACTACAACGACGACGGCACTGGCACGGTCACCGAGATCACGTTATCCGACGACGCGACCGCGTCAATACCCGTAGGCAATGGGCCCGGCGCGATCGTGATCACCCCGAACGGAGCGACGGCTTACGTGGCAAACAACTATGACGGCACCGTCACGCCGATCACGGTCGCGACAAATACTGCCGGCCCTCCAATCACGGTCGGAAGCGGCGCGAACCTATCACGAACCGACGCGATGTCAGTCAGCCCGAATGGCGCCACAGTCTATGTTGGAAACTACACCACGGATGACATCGTGCCGATCACGGTCGCGACCAACACTGCCGGGACACCGATCACAGGCGTTACCTCGGTCCTGGCGATCGCGATCACCCCCGACGGCCGCACTGCCTATATCACCGAGGATGGCACGCCTGGGGAGGTCGTGCCGCTGACACTCGCCACCAGTAGCCTGGGAACCCCGATCACAGTCGGGAACAACCCGCTCGGACTCGCGATCACGCCAGACCAAGCGACCGCCTACGTCGCCAACTACAACGACCTGGGCGCAAGCGTCGTCACCCCCATCAACCTTCAGACGAATATAGCCGGGACGCCGATCACGGTCGGCAGCGGCCCGCAATCCGTCGCGATCACACCCGATCAGGCGCCGGTGGCGCTGTTTACCGCGACACCCGGGCCGGCGGGCTCTTCGAGCTCATTTGACGCATCGGCGTCCACCGTGACCAACGGTGCGATCGTCGACTACAAATGGAATTTCGGAGACGGCAGCACAGCCGACACGACGACTCCGACCACCACCCACACATACGCCGCCGCCGGCGATTACACCGTCACGCTGACCGAGACTGACACTGCTGGGACGTCCACCACCGAGGTCTTCGACGGCCAGACGATGAGCAAGGACGGCGGCCCCAGCGCTGCGGCCAGCCAAACGCTGACGATCGCCGGTGCGCCGCAGGTGACGATGCAGCCGGGCGCGACCAGGGTCACCGTACCCGACGAAGCGCGATTCACCGTTGCCTGTAGCGGCAGCCCGGCGCCGACGGTGCAATGGCAGTCCTCGACCGGCGTGGGCACCGCCTGGACCGCCGTCGCAGGCGCAACGTCGCCGACGATGACGATCTCTGCGACCTCTTCGTCGCTCAGCGGTCACCAATACCGCGCCGTCTGTACCAATACAGCCGGATTGGCGACCAGCAACCCCGCGACATTGACGGTCACATCCGCGCCGCATGTCCTCGCGCCGCCCGTGCTGTACGTCAGCTTCGACGCCACCCCACACGGCGTCGTCCTGGTCAGTTCACATCCGGGCGGTCGGCTCGTCCGCGTCTCTGGACCCACTCAGCTGCACGTCGGATCACTGATCGAGGTACGCTCGGGCACCGTGACCGTTCTGATGGCGATGCCGAGGCACCGCACACAATGGGCGTCCGCTTGGCACGGCAGCTTCATCGTCACCCAACCGCGAAAAAAGCACGGCCTCACGCACATAGTTCTTGCGGGCGGCGACTTCGTCGACTGCCACGTCCAGACGGACATCGCCCACGTGGCGGACGCCGCCAAACACAAACCAACCAAGCATAAGCGCGTCGTGCGTGAGCTGTGGTCCAAGGACAACCATGGCCTATTCCAGACCTACGGCCGGAATAGCGTTGCGACGGTCCGGGGCACGGAATGGCTCACCCAAGACCGCTGCGACGGCACCCTCACCTACGTGCGACATGGTGTCGTAAGCGTGCGCCCCCGCGGCAAGCGGCACGCGACCACCGTGACCGCCGGACGCAGCTACCTCGCACGCCCCTAGCGCACGCGAGCGAGTACCGCACGGACGCCGGCGCCTAGGAGGGCAGTGCGCTGCGTGGCTCAGCAAGCCGTAGGAGGCAACGTCACGCCGCTCCGAGCGGCTACTGGACCGCGGCTCCAGGGCGTCCAGGCCGCCCTCTTGGTAGCGGGCGATAAGGCGATGCAGGTGCCGACGGGATATCCCGTACTCGGCAGCAGCCCCGGTGACCGTCAACTGCTTGGAAACGATTTGAAGGACAGCGGTGGGGCACCGTGCGCTTTGCGGCGGCGATCTCATGTGCCGTCGTTCGCCTCGCCGCGAGTGAGCAACGCCGTCGGCTGTCGCGTCCCGCTTCGATCGCGACGCGGGCGGTTGAATGGTATGGCGGGCTCGGCGGGAACGACCCCGAGGACTTGCGTGCGCGCCAGCCAGTCAGGAAATCCGCGTCGCCCAAACAGTATCGGCGCGTACCCAAGGAACAGCGGGATCATTGCGAGATTCATCCCGATCCACCGGACGAGCGCACGTACCGGCTTGACCCGCGTCCGCTTGCCCGTCTCCAGCCGGATGCGCATGACCCTGGCGCCGAGAGTCTGCCCAAGGAAGGTCCAGAACCCAACGAAGTAGAGAACCGTCCACAAGCCGTACACGGCGATCGACACCGGCTTCAGGACAGTCGCAAGATTGCTGGACACAGGGAAGATCGACATGATCAGCTGCACGCCGAGGCCGGTTCCGATCGCGACAACATTGATCACCGCGGCGTCGATCAGCCACGACAGCGAGCGTGTGACGACCCCGATCTGGCGCCCCTCCTCGACGACCATCGTCGTCGACACCCACCGGGAAGACATCCCGGTTCGGACATGCTGTTGTGGGGTGTCCACGGTCAGCACTCGCGATCTTTGCCGCGGGAGCGATTGACCGCCTGCTCAAGCCGGTCGTCCGCCCGGCGCGCGCGCCTCATCAACGCGCGATGTCGCGTCTCGGACATGAGGCGTGAGACGGTCCGATCCACCCAGACCAGGACGCGCTCTGCGAAGACGATGCTGCCGTCAGGCCGCGTCGCGGAGTTGGCGCGTTGCTGAGTGACACCACCGGCTCGCGATCGATTCGCTCGTCGCCGTCGCCCGTCATGGTCAAGCTCCGTCATGGTCAAGCTCCGTCATGGTCAAGCTCCGTCGTGGTCGAGCTCCGTCATCAGGCACGCACCATATCTCAGCCGGTCCGCCCTGATGTCGATGTGAACGATCACGCCGCCGGGAATCAGAAGTTCGAGGCTACGTCGTCTTCTGTCTGCCGGCGAAGTTGCCGATCAGGAGTCCGATCGCTGTGACGAGGTAGAGCTGGCCGGTGAGCATTTCGATCACCGCGACCGCGTGGCCGGTCGGTGTCGCCGGGGAGCAGTCGCCGACGCCGCGGTCACGGAGCAGTCGGAGGAGAACTCCAAGGATTACGATCGGGACGGCGAAGGCGATCACGACGTTCGCCGCGTCGACGACGCTGCGGGGCGCCGCGCCCGTGGCGGCGAGCGCGACGCCGTCGACCACGAGTGCGGTTGCTCGAGACCAATTTGCGGATGGCGCCGCGATCACGAACGCAACGCCGGTAAGTGTCAGGAGGAAGACGATCCCGTATTGCACCCAGACGACCCGCCGACGCCCCGGTAGGCATAAGCGATCGGCACGCTTGGCCGGCGGCCTTGAACGCCGGGCTGCGGCCGTTGCGGTCGCTGCCCGGACCGCCGTTCACTCTGATGGCGCCGGCGCCGGGCGACTTCGAGCCGCCGCACGCCGCGGCCGTGAGGACAAGCCCGATTACAGCAGCGGTCATCACGACGGTCGGTCCTCGTCCTCGTCCTCGCTGCCGCGTCGGCCGATTTCGCGGCCCGAGAAGGGTCAAGTGGGCCGCATCGATCGTATAGCTCGTCGTCGTGCTCGCTGGCGGGGCGTGTCATGGGCCGCTCCCATCTCCTCGGTCGGAATGCGTCTGAACGAGCGTTGTACAAAGTGGGTCCTGACACGGACCTAACGGGCGCTGTTATGGCGCTGTCAGTCGTGCTGAGGCATCCTTGGGTGGTGGCTCGCTTTCGAGGTCGTCCGCGGCGGCGCACGATTCGGGTGCGGCTGGCGCTCCTGTGCTTCGTGGTGTTCCTCATCTCGGGAGTCCTGACGCTGATCGTCGCGATCGTTGTGTGGCAGAGCACCACCGGCGTCGACATGGTGGCTCATGCGGTCCCGCAGCCCGCTGTCGGCCATAACGCAACCCTCGGCCCGGGCGGAGTTACGCCGGCCATGCAGCACGGCACTGACCGACGTCAGCTGCTGATCGCGTCCGGGGTCGGCCTCTCGATCATGGCCGGGCTTTCGCTGGTACTGGGCTGGCTCGTCGCCGGCCGCTTTCTAGCGCCGTTGCGCACGATCACGACGAGAACCAGGGAGATCTCTGCCACCAACCTGCACGAGCGTCTCGACCTCGCCGGACCTGACGACGAGCTCAAGGAGCTCGGGGACACATTCGACGCGCTTCTGGAGCGCCTCGAGCGCTCCTTTCAGTTCGAGCGCCAATTCGTTACCAACGCCTCGCACGAACTACGCACCCCGCTCGCCGGAATGCGAACCTCGCTCGACGTCGCGATGGCAAAACCAGGACCGGTGCCCGCGCAGTTCCTAACGCTGGCCGGCCGGCTCCGCCGCGAGCTTGACCACGTCGACCGCCTCCTTGAAAGCTTCCTCACGCTCGCGCAAACCGAGCAGGGACCAGCCGCCGACCAATCCACGATTTCGCTCGCCGACCTCGCGCGGCTCACGATCGAGCGCCACGCTGACGCGATTGCCGCGATGGCGCTGGACGTCGAGCGACAGAACGGCCGCGACGTGCTGGTCACTGGCAGCGAAATGCTGCTCTCACGGATGGTCGAGAACCTGATCGACAACTCGATCAGTCACAATCAGCCAGGCGGATGGATCCGGGTCAGCACCGGCGCCGATGGCCTGCTCGCGTACCTCTGCGTCGAGAACAGCGGCCCGGTCCTCGACCCCGACGACGTCGAGGCACTGACCCAGCCCTTCCGTCGCACCGGGACGCAGCGGACCGGTTCGGACAAGGGCCTCGGCCTCGGGCTCGCGATCGTCGCATCGATCGCCGACGCCCACGCCGGCTCAGTTGAGCTCCAAGCCCTGAGTGACGGGGGCCTTCGCGTCGTGATAACTCTGCCGCTCGCGACGACAACAGCTCAGGCACCCGCGTGAGAGTGCTCGTCGTCGAAGACTCCCGAACCCTCGCCGACGCCGTCGCCGAAGGACTCCAAGACGACGGCATCGCTGTCGACGTCGCCTACGACGGCATGCAGGCGGCGACAAAGCTCGACCTCCACAGCTACGACGTTGTCGTCCTTGATCGAGACCTTCCGGGGCTGCACGGCGACACCGTCTGCAGAATGATCACCGAGCGCGAGAACCCAGCGATGGTGCTGATGCTCACCGCATCCGGCTCTCCGGCGCAACGCGTCAGCGGCCTGAAACTCGGCGCCGACGATTACCTCTCCAAGCCGTTCCACTTCCCAGAACTCGTCCTGCGAGTCCGCGCCCTCGCCCGCCGGCGTCCGACCGCCAAAGCCAGGATCTTCCGCGCAGCCGGTATCGAACTCGACCCCCTACAGCACACAGCCACCCGCCACGGCCGCCACCTCGATCTCTCAGCCAAGGAGTTCGCGCTGCTCGAGACCCTGATGCGCGCCCAGCCCGCTGTTCTCAGCGCCGAAGACCTCTTCGGTCAAGTCTGGGACGAGAACGTCGACCCCTTCACCAACACCGTCCAAGTGACGATCAGCCGCCTACGCCGCAAGCTCGGTGAACCCCCAGCGATCGAGACGCTCCCCAACGTCGGATACCGCATCACCAGAGCCTGATGACTGGCTACGCCCAGAGCGCGTAAGTCACGTTGACGCCGCCAACAACGGCGCTACTCCTCGCCCGGGTCAATCGTTCGATCGGTGCGGACGAGGTCCCGATCCGACCTTACAGCGGCATAACAGCCACGGTTAGATCCGTGTCAGCGGCCGCGGCGTACAACAACGGAACACTGTCGCCACGACACACGGGAACAGAAAATGACATGCACGTCCTGCGACGAGCGCCACGCCGAGCCGGCCGACAGGTCGTCCGGCCGGAAACACTCGAAACCGCTCAAGCGAACAGTCGCGCTCGGCGCGCTGCTGGGGCTGGTAGTCCTCGCCGCTGGCTGCGGCGGCGTCTCCAGCGGGTCGGACAGCGCCGCCTCCGGTTCGACCAAGGCCCAGTTCCTCGCCTACTCGCGGTGTATGCGCAGCCACGGCGTCGGTGACTTCCCAGACCCCGTCACCCCAGCTGGTGGCGGGATTGCGTTCTCCATCAACGGCGGGCCCGGCAGCGACCTGAACCCCAACAACCCGAGGTACAAGACAGCCAACCAGGCATGCCATGCCTTGCTGCCGGCCGGGGTGCAATCCGCGACACCACCGTCCCCGAAGATCGGCGCGGAAGTGAAATGGGCCCAGTGCATGCGCTCACACGGCGTCACGAGCTTCCCAGACCCAAATAGCCAAGGGGCGTTTGACAGCGCGAAATTCAACAGCACCACACTCGCATTCCGAAACGCCACCAAGACATGCGCACCGCTGCAACCATCCGGAGCAGTGACCGCCGTTCCCGGGCAACCCTAGCGCGCACATCAAGACCCAGAGCATCCATTGCGCACGCGTGCAAGACTTACCCGTCGATGCTCCTGCGCTTGAACTCTCGGCGAACCGTCGTGGCCGGCCTGGCGGGAGCGGCCGTCGCGATCAGTGTCGGAACGGCGCTCGCGAGCTCGCTACCGACGCTCTACTGCAACCTCAAGCAGCACGGCACCGACGCGAATCCGTACTTCGCGCCGGTGTTCTCGGTTCGGCCACGGCGGGTCGGAGTCCTGAACACCCAGCAAGGCGGCGAACTGACGCTGAAGTGGTCAAGCTGGACCGCGTCCACCGCGACCGGATCCGGAACCGCCCTACCGGGAATCGCCGTAGGCCCGGGACAGAGGCAGCCGACCTACAAGGTCGCCGTCAGGGCGTACCGCGTCCGTGACGGTCACTTCACGCGGATGACGATCACGACGGACTTCTCCAGCACGCACGCACAGGTGGAGCACCTCAACCTCGCAGAGAGCAGAACCTCGAGCGGCGGCCAGTTCAGCTGGGTCACGAAGTGACCGTTCACGCGCCTTGACGCGGCACTTGTCCACGTGGGAGGATCGCGATCGGTTCGGGCAATCCTCTAAGGAAGGCGGTGCCGATGGGAAACCTTGAGACGCTCAGGGGTGGGTATGACGCGTTCGGTCGCGGCGATGTTCCGGCTGTCCTGGCGATCTTCGATCCGAACATGGAGTGGAGCGAGGCTGAGGGCAACCCCTACAAGCCTGACGGCAAGCCGTGGATCGGCGGCGACGCGATCGTGCAGAACCTGTTCATGAGGCTCGCCACGGAGTGGGACGGCTTCACGGTCACCCCGAACGAGTTCCATGACGCCGGCGACACGATCGCCGTCGAGTGTCGCTACACCGGCGCCTACAAGGCAACCGGCAAGAACATCGACGCGCAGGTCTGCCACGTCTGGAAATTCAACGACGGCAAAGCGACCAGCTTCCAGCAGTACCTCGACACGGCGCAGATGCAGGAAGTGATGGGAACGCGGGACGCCGAGAGCAAGGCTGCGGCGAGCCTGGCGTAAGGGGCGAGCGGCGGCAAGCGGCGTCGGGCGAGCTCGGCGTCGCCTTCGTCCTCACGGGGGCGAAGCTCAAAGCGGTAGGGAGTCGCTCTGGCCGGTTGCCCGGGCGTATGTTTTGTTGCGATAGATCAGATATGCACAAATGTGGTACAGGCCCGGCGTCGCCATCGTCGGCTCGAAGGCGATCGAGAACCGCCTGCCATGCTTGCCGGGATGTAGTTGCTCGGATCCTCCCTGGTTGCCAACGGAGTTCGCGGAGTGAAACGCGGCGGGACAACCGGCCCGCGACAGGTACTCGGTGAAGGTGTTCACGGGAGCCACGACGAACCCGGAGATGTGGATCACGAACCCCTCTCCGGCGGTGTTCGTCGCCGGCGCCGTCAGCACCATACGGTTTCGCTGCTTCGCCAACGCGGGCGTACTGAACACCAGCCCGAGCAGGCCCGCGAGCGCCATCGCACCAAGTACGATCAGCCGCCGTGACATCTCGCCAGTGTAGGAGATTGGAGCGGCGCAATCCCCGTGCCACCGCTACGGCAGACGAAGCCTCGCCAGGCGTCCTCGACCGGTTGCTGAAGCTCGTCGGCGTGCGGCCGCGCTCGTAGCAGCCGCGGTCCCGCCGCAGACGATTCACGGGGCCACGAGCAGCAGCTCGGGTTGATCGCTCAGATACGAACAACGCACAGATGGGCGCCACAGACCCAGCCGATGGCTCGCCGATCGACGGAAAGTGGTTGAATTTCGGTCCGTCGCGGTACCGACAAGGGAGGTGGGCAATGGGCGCTCGAGGTTTGAGGGGATTTGCGGGCACGCTCGCGGTTGGAGTTGCGGCGCTTGCGCTGGGGGTCGGGCTGGCCTCTGCCGAGCCGTTGCGGATCACGCTGCCGGGTCACTTCTCCCAGCAGCCGACGATCGCCCAATGCGAGGCGCAGTTCGATGCGCCGTGCTACACCGCGGGCGAGATGCGGCACGCCTACGGGATCGACCAGCTCGGCGCACGCGGCGTCACCGGGCGCGGTGCGACGATCGTGATCATCGATTCTTACGGCTCGCCGTCGATCCAGGCCGACCTGCGGGCGTTCGACAAGTCCAACGGCCTGCCCGCGCCGCCGTCGCTCGAAGTGATCGCGCCGGCCGGCACGCCGCCGGCCTGGAACCCCAACGCGTACCCGGACCAGCCCGGCTGGGCGGGCGAGACGACGTTGGACGTGGAGGCCTCGCATGCGATCGCTCCCGGGGCCAACATCCTGCTGGTCGAGACCCCCGTCGACGAGACCGAGGGCGTGCAGGGATTTCCGCAGATGATGGACGCCGAGAAGTACGTGGTCGATCATCACCTCGGCGACGTGATCAGCCAGAGCTTCGGATCGACCGAACTGAACTTCCAGGACGCGAACGGGAACTTCGATCCGCAGCTGATCTACGGGCTCCGCTACGCGTTCCAGGACGCCGCTGCCCACGGTGTCAGCGTGCTCGCCGCGGCGGGGGACGCCGGCGCAGCCTCGGAGGAGCTCGATGAGACCGACTACTACCCGTTCCGCGCCAACAGCTGGCCCTCGAGCGATCCGCTCGTCACTTCCGTCGGCGGTACGGAGCTACAGCTCGACGCCTACGGCAACCGCACCGCCCCCGACAGCGTTTGGAACGACCCACCAAGCGCCTGCACCGCACCCTGCGCAGGTGGCGGCGGCGTATCGGCCGTGTTCGGGCGGCCGTCCTACCAGAACGGGGTCCGCGAGGTGGTCGGGGACGCGCGAGGCACGCCGGACGTGTCGATGAGCGGCGCCTGCGAGGGCGCGCTGAACACGTACGAGAGCTTCCCTGCTGCGCCGGGCTTCCCCGCGCAGCCTGGTAGCTGGAGCCCCGCGTGTGGCACGAGCGAGGCGACGCCGCTGTTCGCGGGCGAGGTGGCGCTCGCCGATCAGCTCGCCGGCCACCCGCTCGGCTTGCTGAACCCTGCGCTGTACGCGATCGGCGACGGCTCGGGGTCTGGCCTGACCGACATCACGCATGGCAACAACACGGTGACGTTCACCAACAGCAACGGGGTCACATACACCGTGACGGGCTACAACGCCACGCGCGGCTACGACCTGGCGAGCGGGCTCGGCACCGCCAACACGCTGCTCCCGTTCCAGCTGGCGGCGTTCGGCTCCAACGATGGAACCTAGGCTCGCTTGGCCCGGCCTGGGACGGCCGTCTGGATAGGTCACTGGGTCGGCATCGCCGACGTGACGTCAGCAGGATCAGGCACTCAGGGTCGTGGCTCCTGCCGGCCCGCTGGATCCGTGAAGCGAACACCGAGGCGCTCGGCCAGGAGGTGAGCTGCCAGCAGTTCCCCATCGGTGTCGCCGTAACGGGCGACGGCCTGCTCATAGAGTTCGGCCACGCGCTCGGCGACCGGCAACGACAGCCGGAGGGTTTCGGCGATTTGGAGAACCCCCGCCAGCTCCTCGGCACAGCGCGTGATCGAGAACGAGTCCATCAGCTCACCGCGCAGGAGGGCGGGGGCGTCCCGCTCGACGAATCGCGACGCGCCAGCCCCACGCAGGATCGCCAGGCGGACGGCCTCGGGCTCCAATCCGAGTCGCACGGCCAGCGCAAGTGCCTCTGCGGTGGCCACCGCCTGGCCAAACCACAACAGGTTGGCCAGGAGCTTCATCGCGTAACCGGTACCCGGCGGACCGACGTGGACGATCTCTTCGCAGAAGAGCTCCAGCAGCCACCGGTGTGCCGCAAGATCGGCCGACGACCCGCCGGCGTACCCAAGCAGATGTCCCTCGCGCGCCGCCTCGGGACCACCACCAACCGGACAGTCGAGAATCCGGATCTGCCCGGCAGCCTGCTCGATGATCTCGTGCGAGATCGCCGGCGTCGCGCTCGTCAGATCGATCCAGACCGAGTCGGTCCGAAGGTGCTTGACAAGCGAATCAGTGATCTCCCGGACCTCGGCAGGGCCGGGAAGAATCGTGATCACGATCTCGGACGCGGTCGCGAGACGCGGAACGGAATCGATCCATTCGGCCCCGGCAGCCTGCGAAGCCTCCCGGAGCTCACGCCTGCAATCGGTTGCGATCACCGGCAGGCCGGCTGCAGCCAGGCGCGTGCAGACGGGCATGCCGATACGCCCCAAACCGACGACGCCGATCATGTTCACACACCGGAAGGCGCCGGTTTGAAGGCGGCCGTGACGAGCCGCCGGCGTCGCGTCGGCAACCACGCGATCACGCCACCCAGGCCGGGCACCCAGATCGAGATCGCGTGGTACACAAGCACCGCGCCAACGGCCGAGGCGGGAGAGAGCCCGTAGAGCACCAGCGATGCGGCGAGTCCGGAGTCCAGTACCCCAAGGCCGGCCGGCATCGGAATCGCCGTCGCCAGATAACCGATGCAGTAGGCGATCAGCACGGCGAGGAACCCGATCCGATGGCCGGTCGCCGCGCATGCCGCCCACAGTGCGGCCATGTCGAAGACCATGAAGCCGACCGCTCCCAACAGACGCCAATTCGGTCGTCCCATCTCCCCCCACGCGCCCTCAAGCCCCGCAGCGACCCCGCGGATCAAGCGGGGAGCACCAGGACCGACCCTGCGCGCGCCGAGCACGACCAGCGCCGCGACCGAGAGAACACAGACCGAGACCAGGATCGGGATGCCCGCGTGACTCAAACCATGCGGACCGTCAGGCACCCCGACGAGCAGCAGCAGGCCGGCGATGCCGTTCAGGAGGAACCCCAACGCGGTCAGCAGACACAGCAGCGCGGCGCAGCGCTCGATCAGCCGACGGGTGCCGACGCCGTGATGTCGCAGCAGCAATCCGGTCGCGGCGGCCGAGGAGATGTTGCCTCCGGGCAGGATCGCGCCCGCTCCCATCGCGATCCATGCGACCCGCCAGCTCACAGGGCGCGGAGGCTCAGGGAAGAAGCGCCGAAACACGACGACGTAGCTCAGGCACGACGCGAGTTCAAGCAGGACCGCTGCGACCACCCAGCCGACGCTCATGTTCGCGAACTGGGCGAGCACCCGATCGGGCGGCGCCACCAGGATCAGACCTGCGCAACCGGCGATACCAACGACGGCGGTCCCGACCGCGCGCCACGAGGGCCTCCGCCACGCCGACGCTGCGGCCGAAGCGTCGACGATGCCGGGGAGGTTTTCCGTGGCCACTGACCACATGCTCGCGCATCCTGCGGCGCGACGCGCGCCAGGTCGGCGACGCTCGCGAATACGCGGCTGACAGCGCGACGACGTCGATGCAGCTTGCGGACGAGCGATATCGTGCTGACAGAGTGACTCGCACCAGAGCTTCGCTGGCCGGCTTCTTCCTCTCGATGGGGATCGCCCACCTGACGTTCGGAGCGCGGTTCTTCGAGGCGATCGTGCCGCCATGGCTCCCCGGGAGCAGGAGGGCGGTCAACCGCGCGGCAGGCGTGGCCGAGATCTGCGGCGGCGCTCTGGCACTGATTCCCGGAGCCGAGAAGCCTGCCCGGCGCTATCTGATCGCGCTGCTGATCGCTGTCTTCCCTGCGAACATCCACATGGCGATCCGTCCGCAGGACATCAGGGGAGCTGATCGCCTGCCAACGTGGCTCCTGTGGGCCAGGCTCCCGTTGCAGTTCGTTGCGATCGCCTGGGTGGCAAAAGCACTGCCGGTGATCACGGATCGATGACTTCGACCGCGCCGAACCCCGGGAGCGGCCCGTCGACGAAGAACATCTCGACCGTGATGTCCGGTTCGAACGTGCGCCTGCGAGATGAATGCCACCACGTTGCGGCCGGTGAGCGCCTTGATCACCCGCTTGTAGCGCTCGGCCATCATCGCCTGGAACTCCTCGCGCATCTCGACCACACGGCTCGGCTGACCGCTGTCCATGTGGGTCTGCTCAAGCGCCGTAAAGCCACTACCGCGCATCACGACGACGATGATGTCGTCGATCGCGTAGGTCTTCGCCTTCATCGGCCCACGCCCGTAGTGCTCACGCAACAGCGCGACGATGCTGGTTGAGATCTCCGCCAGCAGTCGCCCACCAGCGAGGTTGTGGGGCGAAACTTCGCCCAGCGGCATCTCCATTCTGTCTGCTCCTTGTCCGGTGAAACCAGCTAGGTCTCGACCGTCCAGTACTCGTTAGTGTGAGGCGGTCCAAGGCACCTCAGCGCCCCCCAACGATTTCGTCGCCTGGAAGATTACTCCGCTGCACCAGGCGAGGTCAACGGTGCTCGCCTGAGCATCATGCGGCCCGCGCCCGAGCGCGGACGAGCTCGCCCGCCGGGTCGGTGTGCGCCTGAGCGAACGTGACCATCATCCCCCGCTCCTCGTCCCAGAGCTTGAGCTTCACGGCCCGCAGGGCGTCACGCAGCGACAGCGTCGTGACCTGCTGGAAGACCGGGATTCTCGTCGTGTGCACGCTGGAGGTTGTAGTTCGGTATCCGGGCGTTGAGGTGGTGGATGTGGTGCAGGCCGATGTTGCCGGTGAAGAACTGGAGGATTCGCGGCATCCGCAGAAATGAGCTGCCTCGCAGGGCTGCCTCCGTGTAACTCCAGTCATCGTTGCGCTTCCAGTACGCATCTTCGAACTGATGCTGGACGTAGAACAGCCAGATGCCGACCGACCCGGCGAGCAGCGCCGAGGGCGCCCAGACGACCAGGAACGCCTGCCAGCCGACCAACCAGCAGAGTCCACCGACGACCGCGAACAGCACGCAGTCGGTCAGCAGAACGCTGTGACGCATCCGTGGCCGCTGCGCGCGCGTCGCGATCCGAGGGCCGATCATCATCGCGATGATCGGCCCGAGGCCGAACATGACCAGTGGGTTGCGGATCAGGCGATAGCCGAGGCGGCTCTTCGCGGACCGTCCGTGATACTCGGAGACGGTCAGCGTCACGACGTCGCCAACGCCGCGGCGATCAAGGTCTCCGGAGCTGCCGTGGTGGACAGCATGATCATGGCGCCAGCGCCCGAACGGCGAGAGGACCAGCAGCCCCGCGACCCGCCCCACATAGCGGTTGGCCGACTTGGAGCGAAACAGCGATCCGTGCGTGCAATCGTGAAAGACGACGAACGTCCTGACCAGGAACCCTGCCGCCAGAACGGCGAGGACCGCTGACAGCGCAGCGGACACGCCGAGGACGAGGAACATCAGCACCGACAGCGCGAGATACGGGACCACCGATGTGGCGATCTCCAGAATGCTGCGCCAGAGGCGAGGTTGTGCATAGGCGGCGAGCGCTTGAGGCCCGAGCCCAGACTCGGATTGGGTCGAAATGGGACAGCTCCGTTCGGTATCGACGACGTGGATGAGATCAACGCCGCCCTCACCGATCCGGGGTCCCGACCGTCACGAGTGCGAGTTGTCCTGTGTTCCGACGCGACCCATGCAGCACCTAATGGCCCCGCCGGAAAGCCTCGAGAGGCAAACAGCTCTAGCGAACTCGGAGTACGGCTCTCAAGCGGTCGCCACGCGAAGCATGACCACGCACTCGGGGTTGACTCCGATCCGGGCGCCGGTCTCCGCCTCAACCAACCATGCGAGCTGCATCAGAGAGCCACGCGCCGCGTCCAGAATCGAACGCTCGATGTCCCTGGCCTCGCCCTCGACCAGGTACCGGCCGCCACCGACGACGGTTATCTCGGTCGTGGCGGTCACCGGCCGGAACGGCTCCCGCTGTTGTCGGTCACCCGAGTTGTTTGTGCGTTGTGTTGGCGCATCGGGTAGACCGTGGGGATACGCCATACCTTATCCGGTCCGCCGCGCTCTTCAACGGCTGGTTCTGGTGCTACGGTGGAGCGTGGCGGGTGACGACGGTCGTCCGCGAGGTTCTCCGTGCCGACGCAGCGAATCTCTGATTGAGCAAGCACGACGTCGCCGGCGAGGGAAGGAGTTCGATGCGCACGTCACGTGAGCGCGCCGAGGACAAACGCCAGGCGAAGTTGGAGCTCGTTCGTGAACAGATCGAGAACGGAGCGCTGGTGGTGCGCCAGATGACCGAAGAGGAGCGCCAACGCTACCCGCCTCGTCCTCCCCGACCCAAGCGTTACGGAAAGGAATGAGACCATTCGAGATCGCGAGAGCCTGATCGCGCGGATCCGGCAGGTTCGTCGGGTGTCTGCGGCTGCTGCGCCATCGCCGCCGGAACTCGACGACGCCGGCGATTCGACCGCGACGCAGGCGTTGGAGGCACGGATCTCGCACCTGGAGCGGATGGTCGAGGCGCTGCAGGACTCCGTCCACCGCGAGTCGGAGCGCTACGACAACCGGATCGGTGACCTCGAGGCTCGGATCGAACCTGCGGCGCTCGGTGTCGCGCTGAGCAGGCACGCCCGCGAGCACGGTCTCTGACCGCAGATGACGGCATTCTTCATTCCTGGCATCGCCCGACAACGGACGAGCTCGAGCGGGTGTACAGCAAGATGCGCGACCCTGGTCGAGGCCGACATGGGGCGACGGCCCAGCACACGGCGGATCGCGAAGCTCTGGGCGCGGCGCGGAAGCCTCGATTGCACGACGGAGGTCGGCAGCCCCGACCCGCTGCGCGGCGGAACCGTGCTGGCGATCTTCGACATGGGTCCGCGCCAGCCTTTCGTCGTCTGGCGCCAGGCTGATGTCGGTGTCGGCGACGGGCTCCGCGAGGTTCTCGGTCCGACCGCCTATTCGGTGATGGAGTTCGACTCGTGAGCTCGGCCGGCGAGCTCGAGCTGCTGGAGGCTGACGCGCGCTATTACCATGACCGCGTCGCCCTCCTACGGGCCAGGCTCTACCGCTGGGGCCTGGGCTCGAACGCCCGCCTGGAGGATCTCGAACGGCGCCTTGAGTGGGCTGAGCAGCGGGTCCGGGCACAGCGCGTCCGCAAACCCAGCTGAGCGACGTGCTACGTTCTTGGGAGCGGTCGGCGCCGTCGACCGCGAGGCAGCTTGCTTGGGTCCCGCAGTCAGCGGTTCGGGTCAGCCATAGCCTCCCGAACCGTTCGCGGCCCACTGTGCCGCCAAGGAGTCATGCATGTCAACGCAGTCCTTCGCTGATCTCGGCGTTTCGCGCGCCGTCGTCAGCACACTCGCCCAGCAGGGCATAACCCAACCGTTCGCGATTCAGGATGCGGTGATCGGTGACGTGCTCGCCGGCCGCGACGTGCTCGTGAAGTCACCCACCGGGTCGGGCAAGACGCTTGCCTTCGGGATCCCGCTCGTCGAGCGGATCAAGGCGGACGGTGCTCGTCCGTCCGCGCTGATCCTCGCCCCGACCCGCGAGCTGGCAACCCAGATCACCGACGACATCCGCGGCATCGCCCACTCGCGAGCGCTCCGGGTGACGACGGTCTACGGCGGCGTCGGCCTCGTCAAGCAGGCACGCGACGCAGCTCGTTCGCAGATCGTCGTGGCGACACCCGGACGCCTCGAGGACCTCCTGGACCGTGGCGCGTTCGCCCTTGACAAGGTCCGGATCCTGGTGCTCGATGAGGCCGACCGGATGCTCGACATGGGCTTCCGGCCGGCTGTCGACCGGATCGTAAGTCTCTGCCCAGAGGAGCGCCAGACCCTGTTCTTCTCGGCCACCCTCGACGGCGAGGCCGGGCGCATCGCCCGGGAGTACACGCAGGACGCCGCTCTCGTACGAGCAAGGGCCGACAGCGCGCCGCGCAAGCGAGGACGTCGAACATCGCTTCGTCCAGATCGAGCACGAGCATCGCGTCGAGGCACTGATCGCGGAATTGCAGCGTGACCGCGATCTCGCGCTGGTGTTCGTCCGCACCAAGCGCGGCGCTGACCGGCTCGTCAAGCGTCTCACCGCTCATGGGATCGATGCCCTGGCGATGCACGGCAACAAGTCGCAGCGCCAGCGCGAGACGGCGCTCGCCGCGTTCGAGGCCGGCCGCATCAGCACGCTCGTCGCCACCGACGTCGCCGCCCGCGGAATCGACGTGAGCGGAATCTCGCACGTGATCAACTTCGACCCACCGGTCGACAGCGAGACATATGTTCACCGGATCGGACGCACCGGCCGCGCCGGCGCCAAGGGCATCGGGATCACGCTTGTGGCCCCCGCCGAGCGCCGTGAGGTCAGCCAGATGGCCGGGCAGCTGGGTATTGAGCATTCACTCGGCGCAGCAGAACGTCACGCGGCACCAGCGTCAGGCACCGGCCACAACGGCGCGAGCCGCAACGGCACGAGCGCAACGTCCAAGCCGCACACCGCCAGGCAACGGCCTCGCCGGCACCAATCGCGCTGAGGCCGGGAGCCGAAGGCTCACACGACCTCTTCCACGCGGCGCTCGAGCTTACGCTCCAGCTCCTGCAGGCGGCGGAGCCGTGGCACCTTCAAGGTCCTGCCGGCGCGGAGCGTGGCGAGCGCGCACGCGAGGAAGCAGGCGGCACCGAGTGATGTGTTCCAGTTGGCCGCGGCCAGATCGAGCAACGTCCCCGTGGACGGGACCACATAGCCGGCGATCGCTGAGATGCCGAAGAACACGCAGCCCAGCAGGTTGACGCCGGGTTCCCACCAGCCGTGGTGGGTCCTTTCGGGCCACAGACCGTGCCTCGGTGAGGCACGGTAGAAGATCAAACCGGAGATCAGGAAGCAGACCGAGCCGAATGCGTCCGGTCGCCAGACAAGCCTGTCGTAGTGTGAGCTTGAGCTCGCGTTCGAGAGCGCGGTGAAGGTTGTGACGTTGAAGAACAGCGTCCCGACGGATTGGATCCATGCTGTCCGCCAGGCAGCCGCGCCGCCATCGGGCGCGGCGCGATCTGGCCAGGCGAGCCGGCTCTGGATCCCGCCGCCGATCGTGAACAGGATCGAGCCGACGAAGAATGTGACCGCGTCCGCCTGGTCGCCGACCAGCGTCGCGTAGCCCGGGAACGGCCCGACGAAAAAACAGCTCGACCCGAGCGCGAAGAACAGCGCCATCCCGCGCGCACCAAAGATGGTCTTACGCTCACCGTCAGCCGCCGTTTGCTGCTGCAAGCCGCGAAATGTACAACGATCCGGCGCGCCCTCGACCTCCGGCGTGCAACCTGTAGAGCGGTCGCTTAAGCTGGGGTTTATCGACACATTCCAGCCACAGACGTCGGAGCAGCTGCCCAGCGCCCCGAATGCGCCTCGCACGGTCGAGACCGAAACGGCCGTCACGCGCCACCCTCGCAAGCGCTCGATCCTGATCGCCGGCGCCGTCACGCTGGCGGTGATCCTCGTTGCCGTGCTGTGGGTGGTGCTGACACAGATGCGACCCTCATACGACGCGTTCGGCTGGCTCGTCTGGGGTCGCCAGACCCTCCACGGGAATCTCAACACCGACGGTGCCCCGTCCTGGAAACCGCTGACGTTCCTGTTCACGCTGCCCTACGCGCTCGCGGGCGCCCAAGCTCAGATGTGGCTGTGGATGATCACCTCAACCGCCGCCGCGTTCGGCGGCGCCGTGTTCGCGGCGAGGATCGCCTACCGACTCACCGGTCCGAGCCCGCGCAGAACCTGGGCGCCCTATGTCGCAGCCGGTTTTGCTGCGGTCGGGGTGCTCGGGATCGACGGCTACTCGCAGCTCGTGCTGATCGCGAGCTCGGACCCGATGGTTGTAACGCTCTGCCTGGGAGCGATTGACAGCCATCTGAGCGGCCATCCTCGCCTGGCCTATCTGCTGATCGTCCTTGCGGCCGTGGGACGGCCCGAGGCGTGGGCATTCGCCGGCATCTACGCGGTCTGGGTCTGGCGCACAGAGCCGTCGATGCGGATCATCGCGCTGCTCGGCCTGGTGTTGATACCCGTCGCCTGGTTCACGGTCCCGGCGCTGACCTCCCACACCTGGTTCAGCGCCGGCGACCTCGCGCTGAACTCGAAGAACGCAATCCACGGCAACAAGATCGTCGGCGTGTTCGGCCGTCTCGGCGGGCTCTACGAACTGCCGATGCAACTCACGGTCGCGTACGCGCTGGTGCTCGCGGCGATCCGCAGGGATCGCGTTTGGTTGACGCTTGCCGGCACGGCGCTGCTGTGGGTGGTGATCGAGATCGCCTTTGCGTACCACGGATGGTCAGCCGTCCCGCGCTACCTGCTTGAGCCGGCGGCGGTCCTGATCGTGCTTGCTGGGGCCGCAGTCGGGCGCACGCTCACATACGTGCCAGGAGGCGGGCTTCTGATCAGATGGGCACCGAGCGCGCTTGTTCTGGTCCTCGTCGTGACGCTCGTCCCAGCGGCCCGTTCGCGACTGCGGGTCACCCACGGAGAGCTGCATGAGGCGCGTAGCGCTGCACTCGAGCTCACGCGGTTGCAGGCCGTGATCCGCGCGGACGGCGGCGCGGCGCTGATCAAGTCGTGCGGCCAGCCGGTAACGCTCGTCGGTAAGCAGAGCGAGGTCGCCTGGGCGGTCGGTCTGAACGTCGGTAACGTCGGTTATCGCCCTGGCAAGTCAATCGAGCAGGGAATCCCGATTGTGGTTCTGAAGCCCCACGATGATGGCTGGCAGGTTCGGCCGATCCACGTGCTCGCCGGTGACGCCACGCGCTGTCAGGTCCTCAGGATCGACTCCGCATTCGGAACCAGCGGCTAGCGTCAGGCGACCCGCCGCCGCGACTCCTACCAGGCGCTCCAAGCACTAGGAGCTTCGCGGTGCTCCGAGTCTGTAGAGCGTCGCGCATCCGAACCGCTGGGTTGAGCTGGTGATCGGTGCGAGTGCGTGGTCGAGGTTCTTGCCGGGCAGGGTGCAGGTGGAGTTCAGCACGAACCGCGCGCCGGTGCTGAGCACATCGGCGCGGATCACGGACGCGGGGACCCGCGGGGATTGAAACACGCGTTGCACGAGCAGCTCACGGCCGGTGCAGTTCGGTTCTGACCATTGGCAGGTTCCGAGGTAGACCTGGCGGCCGGTCAAACCGGGTGTGATCAGTCCGAGGTATCCGCGGGTCAGGACCGCGCCTGGTTGGGGGTCTTGCGCGAGGCGGTCAAGCGCTGCGCGTTCCTGGGGGGCGATGAAGTTGGCGTTGCCCGGGACCGGCACCAGATATGCGGCGGCTGATTTCAGCTCATCGATCGTCGTCGGGATCGTGACGGCGGCGACCAGCAGCGGCGCGAGCAGCCACCAGATCGACAGCCGCTGCGGTTTGAGTGACAGGACTCCCTCGACGCTGAGCACCCCGAGCGGGATCGTGATCCCCGCGAACGCATGCAGCGGCGTGTCGCTCAGTCCCGATTCCGACACGATGAACACGATCAGCGCGGCCGGCAGCCACAGGCGAGTCGCGACAGCGATGAAGCCGGTCGGAAGCCGTCGGTAGGCGAGTAGGCTGGCTGCCAGCAACGGTGCAATCGCCAGCGCGATCGTGCTCAGCGGGAAGGTGTGCTTACTGGAGACGCGCGCCAAGCCCCACTGCGGATCGACGTGCGCGAGCACCAGGTAGTACAAGAGCGGCAGCACCGTCGCCGCCACCGTCACCAGCAACAGGATCAGCTGCGCGCGCGTCGGCGCCCGACGCCCGCCACGCGCCCAGATCACAAGCTCGGTTCCAACGAGGATCATCGCGAGCGCCTCCCCCTGCCACGGATGAAACCAAGATGCGGTCGCACCCAGCAGCGCCGGCACCCACGAGACACGCCGCGCCAGGCGGGCGCGCTCGTAACTGACCAGTGCGCCCGCCGTCGCCGCGATCGCCAACAACGCGAACGGATACCCCCAGGACCAGAACGCCGGCCACAGATCGCCGATCGCCGGGAACGACCCGCCGAACAACCCGATCACAAGCGCGGCGCGCCGCGCCCCCCGCCCGCTCAGGTTGCTGCGCGCGAACGCCCTGACCGCGAAGAACATCGCAACCACGGCGATCGGTTGCCACAACAGCATCGACAGCCAGGCAGCCATCCCAAGCGCAGTCAGAGCACCCGAGATCGCCACCAACGGCTGGAGATAGTCGGCCGGGTTGGGGTGCACGACGAACAGATCCGAGATCAGCAGGTGCTGAGACGCCGACTGGATCCAGGCGATGTACTGCATCTGGTCGGTCAGAAACAGCCCGTCGGTCCCGGTCCACGACCTGCTCTCCACGACCACCCGCCACAGGTCCAGGCCCAGCGTCCAGGCGGACACGGCCACGAACGCGGCCAGCACCGCCCACTCAAAGCGGTCGAGCCCTAACCGGTGTCGAGGCCGCTGCGCGGACCCACCCGGGACCGGCGTCGGGAGGTCCCCGACCTCCCGACCGCCTGCTTCGATGATGTCAACTTGCACGCTTATCAGTGGTCCGAACGCTCAGCGTCGTCGCCGGGTTTCAGCCCCGCCATACGCGTGCTGCCGGACACGAAGACGGGCGCACGCTATCACCAGTAACACGCTCGGCGCACGGGGAGTGCGGTGCGACAGTCGATAATGAGGTCTGTGTCCGTCCTCGACCCGGCCGCGAAGCGCCCCGCCGAACCGCCACTCGACGCCGCGGCAACCGGCGCCGAGCTCCGTGAGCCAGGCCGGCGCGGTGCACGGCAATCCCGATCTGGCGCACCCGATGGCACCCGCTGGACGATCCTCGTCTATCTCGCGAGCCGCGCGCTGCTGCTGGCCGTCGCGCTGCTGACGTCGGCCCTGACACACTCGTCGCTGCTGTACACGCTCGGTCGATGGGACGGAACCTGGTACGCACGGGTCGCCAGTGAGGGTTATCCGGCTCATACCGTTCATAGTGCCAGCACGCTCGGGTTCTTCCCGTTGCTGCCGCTGGCGATGCGCCTCGTGGGACTGGCTCTGCCCGGTCCACTGCACTCGTTTGTGCTCGCGGGCGTGCTCGTGTCATGTCTCGGTGGGCTGATCGCGACGTTGCTCGTCCAGCGGCTCGCGACCGGATGGTGGGGCGAGGCGAGCGGTCGCCGCGCCGCCGTTCTGTTCTGCTTCTTCCCCGGCTCGGTCGTGTTCTCGATGGCCTATGGCGAGGGACTCCTGATTCCGCTCGCAGCCGGCTGCATCCTCGCTCTCCAGCAACGCCGTTGGGTGCTCGCCGGGGCCCTGGCCGGCGTCGCGACGGCGGTCCAGCCCGATGCGCTGGCGCTGTTCCCGGTCTGCGCCGCCTCGGCGGCACTCGAGCTTCGCCGCGGTGGCTGGAGCAGCCGAAAGGCGCGCGCCAGCCTGCTGGCGCCGGCGCTGTCGCTGACCGGGATCGCAGCGTTCGCCCTTTATCTGTGGGCCAGAACCGGGACCCCGTTCGCGACGCTGCAGGCACAGCGATACGGCTGGCGTGAGAAGTTCAACCCGCTCGCGATCGTCCATCAGGGTGAGGACATCTGGCACGAGTTGACGAAGATCAACGCACCGCACTTCGCCCTCAACCTCTCACCGGTCGCGGGGCTGATCGGCGTGATCATCCTGCTCGCCGGTCTGAGGCTGCTGTTGCGTCGGCCGTTGACCGTCTCAATCGAGGCACTCGTCTGGACGGTCGGGATCGCCCTGCTCGCGCTCGGCTCGGAGAACGTCGCGCCCAGCCCGCGGATCCTGATCACCGCGTTTCCCGCCGTGATCGTGTTCGCCGACAGGCTGCAGGGGCGCCGCTACCAGTGGTTGATCGGGGTCAGCACTGCACTGCTGGTGCTAACGAGTGCGCTCACCTACGGCGGGCATACGCTGACGCCGTGACGCGGGTGTCCAACGGGAGGGCCGCCCAGGGGCGCCGGCGATCGCCTCGGTCATCCTCACAGTAATTGTTGACATGCGGCCGCCGAGGCGTATGGTTCGTCGGGAAGCAGGAAACACCGGACGAGTCGAGTGAGGGAACGACGCCATGAGAAGGTGGCGAGCGGGGACGGTGTACTTGGTCGTGATCGGACTGGCGCTCGTGACGACAACTGTCGCCGTGGCCCAAGGGACGCTCAGCGCTGTCTGCACCTCGGGCGGGCAGAGCGGGCCCTGCAGCAGCTCGGGTTGGTACTGGAACCCCGTGACCGTCGTCTGGCAGGCAAGCACGCCACCGTCCAACATGCTCGACGGCTGCCTACTGGGCGTCGCGACCACCTACAGCACCGACCAGATCACCAACATGTCGTGCGGCGCGAAGTGGTCTGACGGCTCGTCCGGGTCATGGGAGGTCCCGCTCCACGTCGAGATCTCCTCCCCCACTGTCACCGCCACCGCATCCCGCGCTCCCGACTCCGACGGCTGGTACAACCACCCGCTGGCAGTTCAGTTCCACGGCAGCTCGTTCTCGGGCATCGCGTCCTGCACCTCGGCGGCGTACTCCGGGCCGGCCTCGCCGAGCGCCACAGTCACCGGCAGCTGCGTCGACAACGCCGGTAAGACCACGACGGCATCCTTCTCCTTCCCCTACGACGCCGCCGGGCCGAATCTCAGCGTCGATGCCGAACCGGGTGCCGAGAACGTAATCCTCGGGTGGAGCGCAAGCGGGGACGTGGCACCGCTGGCCTCGATCCGCGTCGAACGCACGCCCGGGCTGAAGAACGCACACCCGAGCACCGTCTACAGCGGAACCGGAGCTTCCTACACCGACACCCGCGTCAAGGACGGAGTCCGCTACACCTACACGATCACCGCACGTGACCAGGCGGGCAACACCGCGGTGCGCACGATCAAGGTGACACCGGACCCACACCTGCTGGCGCCGGCAGCGCGTGCGCTGCTGACGGGGCCGCCGGTGCTGAGTTGGACCCCGGTTCCCGGCGCGACCTATTACAACGTTCAGCTCTACCGCGACGGCACGGTGTTGAGCACCTGGCCGACGAAGCCGCAGTTGCAGCTCTCGCGGACCTGGCGTTACGAGGGCCACCGTTACAGACTGAAGCCCGGGCGCTACCGATGGTACGTCTGGCCCGGCTTCGGACGGCGCACCGCCGATCGCTATGGCCACGAGATCGGCAGGGGAACGTTCGTCGTCTCCTAGGAGGTCCGGCCGCGGAGCACCGAGTAGCCGGAGTGTGCACTGCCGCCGCTGACGCTCTGCAAGGAGATGTCCACGTATCGATAGCTCGTCGGCGCGGCCGGCAGCTGCAATGTCAGGCGGGCCGCACCGTGATCGTCGACGCGGAATGAGGCCAGCGGAACGAGTTTGTGGATGCTCGTCATCAGCCACGCCTCGTAGTAACGCCCCGGCACGGTGACCGGCAGGCGGTTGATGACGAGCACCATCTTCTCGGCACCGGTCAGATAGGCCACGCCGCTGACGTCGGCGGGGCCGGTGATCAGCGGCCGCAGCGTCAGTGCCTCGCCGCTCGGAACCCCTCCCCCGCCTCCCCGGATGATCAGCGCTCCGGTCGCGATGCCCGCCGCGAACAGAGCCACCGCGACCAGCGCGACCGCAACACCGGGCATCGGGATGCCGAACAGCGGGCGCCGAACGCGCCGCCCTGCGGCGGGCCGCTCCGCTTCGCCCGCGGCTTCGGCGCTGTCATCGACCGCGACATCCCATTCCGCTCCGGACAGCGCGGCCAGGCGATCGGTGACGGCCTCGAGGCGGCGTACGCGGTCACGCAGGAGCGGGTCGGCCTCGATGCGACGTTCCAGCTCGAGACGCTCCTGCTCGCCGCTCTCGCCGAGAAGGTAGTCGCTGAGCTCGTGCTCGTCACTCATCGCGAAGTCTCCCGCGCCGCCGGCATGCTCTCCTCAGACTCGATCGCGTCACGCAGGCGATCGAGTGCCTTCACCATCCGCATCTTGACGGTTCCAAGCGGGATGCCGGTCCGAGCAGCGATCTCGCTCTGGCTGAGGCCCTCATAGAAGCGTAGCCGCAAGAACATCGCCTCCTGCTTTGGCAGCGCGGCGATCAGCCCTGCGATCCGCCATCGCTCGATCAGCGCATCGGCCTGATCCTCGGTGTCTCGGTCGATCAGTTCGGGCATCGTGTCAGGGTCGTATGGTTCCGGCACTCGGCGGCGCAGATGGTCGATCGCACGGGATCGGGCGATCATCAGCAGCCACGTCGACAGCGAGGCCCGCGCCGGGTCGTAGCTCGGACCCCGTTTCCAGACGTCGATCAGCGTCAGCTGCAATACGTCCTCGGCGGCGCCGGCGTCCGCAAGCAACTCGTTCAGGTAGCCGCGCAGCAGACGCCCGAAGCGCTCGCTGACCAGCTCGATCACCTCCGGGTGCCTGCGCTGCAGGTCCCGAACGAGCTTCCGTTCCTCGGAGTCGCGCGGCGCAGCCCGCAGAGGTTTCTTCACAGCTGCACACCGGTCCCATGCGCGGTCCGATCTCGCAATTCATCACCACTGACCAATACGTCGCGCAGCGCATAACGGTTGCGGTGGAAGTTCACAACCGCACACCGCCGGCCGGCCGTAGTTAGGGACGTAGCGGAAAACAACACACACAAGTGGGAGGTACGGATGAAGAGGTTCCTTACTGCGATCGTGGCGGCGGGCGCTGTCGCGATCGTCGCTCTACCGGCTGGCGCGACGGCAGGTTCAACCGCCAGCAAGAACATCGTAGCGGTCGCGTCGTCGCTGCCCCAGTTCTCGACGCTGGTCAAGCTGGTCAAGTCGGCGGGCCTCGTCAAGGCGCTCGAGGCCAAGACCGAGTACACGGTGTTCGCGCCGACGAACGCGGCCTTCGCCAAGGTGCCGGCCGCGACCCTGAGGACACTCGGCAAGAACACGGCGCTGCTCAAGAAGGTGCTGCTCTATCACGTCGTCGCAGGTGCATACCCAGCGGCGAAGATCGAGACACACTCATCGCTCAAGACGCTTGAGGGCGCGACCGTCAGGATCAAGGTCAAAGCCGGTCACGTCTACATCAATCAGGCTGAGGTGACCACGGCCAACGTCAAGGCGAGCAACGGCATCATCCATGTGATCAACGCGGTGCTGCTCCCGCCGGGAGCCTGAGCTCCGCTGCTGCGGTGCGGGCGCCATCAGGGCCCGCACCGCAGCGAGCACCGTGCACCGTGACGCCCGGTCACCGGCGCCACCTGGGCCAGACCGGATTCCAGGTGACTCAGAGTTGATCAGCTCGCAGGCGCAGGGGTCACCTCTGCATTCGTCCCGATCTCGATCACAGGATCAGCGGACGGCGTCAGCCACCTGAGCACGTCGAGCAGTCGAGTCTCCGGCAGCGCAACGCACCCCTCGGTCGGACCGTCCATCCAGCTGTGCAGGAAGATCCCGGAGCCGGGCGCATCCGACCCGACGACCGTCGGGGCCATGTTGAAGTCGATGACGGCGAAATAGGGGTACGCGATCGTCTCCGTCCACAGAGCCTCGGACCATGCGGCGAACCCGGGCGTAACACCGCAGGGCACGTGCACGAACTGGTTGTAGCGCGCCGAAAAGGGATCCTCGTCCCACCAATCGCCGCAGACGAGCCGGTGATAGCGATAGTGGAGTCCTCCGGGATCCGGCTCGTTCCCATACATCGTCGCTCCGATCCCGAACACTCCGATCGGCGTCGCATGGTCACCCTCGTGGCGAACCCGCAGAAGATGGCCGCTGCCGGTCTCGGCCCGCCAGCGGGCGAACACCGGCCGCCACGGCGATCGCGGGCCCAGACGCTGATAGGTGGCAAACGTCGCCAGGTATCCGGGCGCGGCGGGCGTGGTGGTCGGGCTCGAGACGACGATCAGCTGCCTGGCGCTCGATGGCAGCTCGAACCGAACGGCGCCAGCGCCCCGATCGAAAGCCGCCGATGCCGCCTGCGGCCAGCACGACGCGATCACGAGCCCGGCCAGCAGCGCACCCGAAACGGCCGCGGATAGACGGCCCGAGCGGTGCAGGCTCAGCCAGCGGGCGTCAAGCTGAGTCAGTGATGATCGTCCTGGGCGTCGAACAGCTCCCATGATGCCATCGAGACGCTCCGGCTGCTCACCGGCTCACCCCTGCGATCGGGGCGCGAGCTTGATGGACGCCGCGGGTCGCCTCGCCGCCGAGGGCGATCGTCGCCCTGACCGTCACGAGGTGGTAGAGGATCAGCAGCTGCACCAGCGCCAGCGACTCGGAGCGGTGCAGCTCGGTGCCGACCGTGAACTCGCCGAGGCGGCGGGCACGCAGATGGGTCGCGAAGTGCATCCGGCTCCAGATCGCCTCCTCGATCGCAGCCGCCAGCCCGGGATCGACGGTACCTGGGATCCGCAGCAGCCGGCAACCCTCGCCGTCGCTCAGCGTCGGCCCTTCGGGCCCGCCGTTGACGAATGGGGAGAGGTCCGGGTGCGGCAGGCCGTCGTACAGCGTCAGTCCGGCGTCCATGTGGATCTGGCCACCGCCATCGGCGCCGGTGAATGAGACGAGCATGTCGGCCCAGCGCCGCTGAGGCCGGATGTAGGCCTCGGAGTCCGGCTCGCGCCGGTCCAGCTCGGCGAGCACCTGATCGGTGGTGTAGCCGCGGCGTGAGCAGTCGCGCTGCACCTTCCAGCGCCGGCGAACCTCCTCGGGCGGGTTCAGGAAGATGCGCACGTCGTAGACGTCGCGCATCTCCGGCAGGTAGTAACCGAACAGGCCCTCGATCAGCGTGAAGCGCTCCGGCTTGACGTAGACGGGCGGCCCGAAGGTGCCATCCTGATGACGGTAGATCGGCTTCAGGATCGGCTCACCGGCCCGCAGATGCGCGAGGTGCTGGGCAATGATGTCCAGGTAGTTGCAATCAGGGTTCAGCGGCGTGATTCCCAGCTCGGCCCGCTGCCTGCGGTCGTAGCGGTGGTAGTCGTCGGTGCAGACATGGGTCACGTTCTCCTCACCGAGCACCCGCACAAGGCCGCGCGTGAGGGTTGTCTTGCCCGCCGCCGAGTCGCCGACGACGCCGAGGATCACGGGGCGCGGCATCAGCTCAGCTCCCCTGCCTCGAACACGCGGCTGGCACGGATGTCCTGCTGCTCGATCCGCACGAGGTCCCGGATCGTCGGCGCATGGCCGTCGCGAGCGGCCTCGTAGACACGGTTCGCGTGGCGCAGGCGCGCGCGCTCGATCGCGTTGCGGACGCTGCGCGCGTGGGCGAAGCGCGGCCGGCAGAGGCGCAGCTCAAGGTACTCACGAAACGCCAGCTCGGCCTCGGCCGAGAACTCGTAGGACTCGCCCGCGAGCATCAGCTCGCCGATCGAGAGCAGCTCGTCGATCGTGTAGTCAGGGAAATCGATGTGGTGCGCCACGCGCGAGGACATCCCAGGATTCAAGCGGAAGAAGTCGTCCATCCGGTCCTTGTAGCCGGCGAGGATCACAACCAGCTTGTCACGGTCGTTCTCCATCACCTGCAGCAGGATCTCGATCGCCTCCACCCCGTAGTCCCGTTCGTTCTCCGGCCGGTAAAGGTAATAGGCCTCGTCGATGAACAGCACGCCACCGAACGCGCGCTTGAGCACCTCCTTGGTCTTCGGCGCGGTATGCCCGACGTACTGGCCGACGAGGTCGTCGCGGGTGACCGCGACTACCTTGTTGCGCTCGATGTAGCCGAGTCGATGCAGAATCTCGGCCATCCGCATCGCGACCGTCGTCTTGCCGGTGCCGGGGTTGCCGGTGAAGCTCATGTGCAACGAAGGCCGCGCCGCCGTAAGTCCCGCCTCTCGCCGGAGCCGATCGATCACCAGCAGCGCCGAGATCTCACGGATGCGTTGCTTGACCGGCGCCAGGGCGACGAGGTCACGGTCCAGCTCCGTCAGCACGGTCTCGATCTCGGCGTCACGGAGGATCGCCTCCGCGTCAGGCGTCTGCGTCTCCGGCGGCTCGAGCATCGTGCTCACGGTTTCGTTCCGTTGCCGTGCGCGTACCGCCGCCCGGCAGGCTTGTCGGTCGCATACGGATGCAGGCTGTAACGGATCACGCGGTCGTGCGCGTCGGTGCGTTCGAGCCGGTAGCCCGGCTCTTGCGCCGGGCGTCCGACGATGAAGCTCAGCGCGGTCGTCTGGCGGCCCAGCGAGGAGTCGTAGGCGTTGAGCTTGACGTAGTGATCGGGGTGCGCCTGGCGGCACGCGCGAACCTCGCGCAGGACCACCTCAGCCTCCTGCACCTCGAGATCGAATGCCGGTGGAGCCCACATCTCCCAGTAGGAGTTGCGCGGGTGCGGGTCGTCGGTGTATTCGACCGACATCGCCCAGCCGTGCTGCAGCGAGTAACGGATCTGGGCGGCGATCTGCTCGTCGGTCATGTCGGGCAGAAACGAGAACGTTCCCTGGGTGATGCGCATGATCTGCTCCAGTCTCAGCCGACCGTGGGGGTGACCACGTAGTCGGGGGTGTCGGTTGGCGTGAAGTCGAACGTGATGTCCTTCCAGACCTGCAGCGCCGCGTCGAGCTCAGGGCAGCCCCTTGCCGCCTTCTCAAGGATGTCGGGGCCTTCCTGGTAGTAGTCGCGGCCCTCGTTGCGGGCCTGGATGATCGCCTCGACGGCGACACGGTTGGCGGTTGCGCCCGCCGCGATCCCCATCGGGTGGCCGATCGTGCCACCGCCGAATTGCAGCACGACGTCCTCACCGAGGTAGGTGAGCAGCTGGTGCATCTGGCCGGCATGGATCCCGCCCGAGGCGACCGGCATCACCGGCGCCAGCGACTGCCAGTCCTGGTCGAAGTAGATCCCGTGCTCCGGGTTTTCCGGCACGCGATCGAGCCTGAGCGTGTCGTAGTAGCCCCTGATCATCATCGGATCGCCCTCGAGCTTGCCGACGACCGTGCCGGCGTGGATGTGATCGACGCCGATCAGCCGGCACCACTTGGCGATCACGCGGAATGAGACGCCGTGGGTCTTCTGTCGGGTGTACGTGCCGTGGCCTGCACGGTGCAGGTGGAGGATCACGCCGTTGCGCCGCGCCCACTTCGACATCGACTGCATCGCCGTGTAGCCGACGGTCAGGTCCATCATGATGATCACGCTGCCGAGCTCCTTGGCGAACTCGGCGCGCTCGTACATGCCCTCCATGTCGGCGGCCGTCACATTCATGTAGTGGCCCTTGACCTCGCCGCTTGCCGCGGAGGCGCGGTTGACGCCCTCGATCGCATACAGGTAGCGGTCCCGCCAGCGCATGAACGGCTGTGAGTTGATGTTCTCATCGTCCTTGGTGAAGTCCAGGCCGCCGCGCAGCGCCTCGTAGACGACGCGGCCGTAGTTCTTCGCCGACAGGCCGAGCTTCGGCTTGACCGTCGCACCGAGCAGCGGCCGGCCGAACTTGTCCAGGTACTCACGCTCGATCACGATTCCGTGCGGCGGGCCCTGGAAGGTCTTGACGTAGTGCGAGGGGATCCGCATGTCCTCCAGCCGCAGCGCCTTGAGCGCCTTGAAGCCGAACACGTTGCCGATGATCGAGCTGGTCAGGTTGGCAATCGATCCCTCTTCGAACAGATCGATGTCGTAGGCGATCTTGGCGATGTACTCGCCTTCACGGCCGGGGACGGCCTGCACGTCGTAGGCCTTCGCCTGGTAGTGCTCGTGCGCCGTCAGGCGGTCGGTCCAGACGACCGTCCAGGTCGCCGTCGAGGATTCGCCGGCGACGGCTGCCGCCGCCTCGATCGCATCCACCCCGGGCTGTGGCGTGACCCGGAACGCGCAGAGGATGTCAGTGTCCTTGGGCTCGTAGTCGGGATCGTAATAGCCCATCTCGGCATACGGCGTGACGCCGGATGCCCAGCGGTCGCGCTTGTGATCGGTGTCGTCCTTCAGCGTCATCAGAGGTGTGCCTTTCGTTGCAGTCGGCAAACAGCAAGCTACGCGGTGATGACATAACCGTCAAAGACTGATTCGCCGTCATCTCATAGATCAATGATTATTCGATCGTTCTGAATGTTGCTTAGCTGAATCTCTCACGGTGGGCGGCAAATCTCTGTTGCTAACCAATCGATGGCCGCGTATCGTCCTGCCAGATGCGCCAGCAGACGCGTGAGCGCCAACCGGCGAAGGCAGGATGAGCGCTTGATCCCGAGGCCGATCCTGATCGGGATCGTCGGCGACTCGGCCGCCGGCAAGACGACGCTGACGCGCGGGCTCGTGCGGATCCTCGGCGAGGCGCGCTCGACGCATGTCTCGGCCGACCACTACCTGCGCTACGACCGCGAGCAGCGCTCCCAGCGCGGCCTGACGGCGCAGAACCCCGACGCCAACCACGTCGACATCCTTGAGCAGCATCTGCTGCACCTGCACGCCGGCGACGCGATCCTGAAGCCCGTCTACAGCCACCAGGATGGAGCATTCCGAGCGCCGCAATACCTCGCACCGAACCAGTTCACGATCGTCGAGGGAATGCTGGCGTTCCATACGGCTGGAATGCGAGACGTGTACGACATACGAGTGTTTCTGGACCCGCCCGAGGATCTGCGACGTCGCTGGAAGGTGCAGCGCGACTGCTCTCGGCGTGGCTACACCACGGATCAGGTGCTGGATGAGCTTGATCGCAGCGAGGCCGACTCCGAGGACTTCATCCGCACGCAGCGGCGCTGCGCCGACATCGTGGTGTCATTCCGGCCCGGCGGCAGCGGCGATCAGGAGCACCTCGACGCCGAGCTGGCGCTGCGGCCGGGGCTCGCCCACCCCGACCTCTCCTCGCTCGTGGAGGCTGACGGCGACGGTCTGACACTCGCCACCCACGGCTCGGAGCTGCGCCTGTCAGTCCCTGGCACCCTGGCGCCGGAGCGCAGCCTCGCGATCGAGGAGTCGATCTGGGATCGGATCCCGTTCGCCAGCCATCTGCGGCCCGAGCGGCTGGGCGAGTTCACCGTCGGCACGCAGCTGCAGCGCTCAGAATCACTGGCGATCACACAGCTGCTGCTGCTCTACCAGATGATCACCGCGCGCGCGGCGATCTCGGTCGGCGCAATCGACGCACGGACCGACCGACTGGAGATGACGTCCAGCGAGGCCTAAGTGTCGTGAGTCACCGGCGCGCCGATGCTAGGACGCCAGCTCCCTGGCCGCCTCGGCGGTGACGAACTCGACGAACTCGGTGACGAGCGGGCGCACTGGCCCGACCGCCGAGCGCACCACGTACCAGTAGCGGGTTGTCGGCCGGTCCGGTAAAGCGATCTCGGCGAGCCGACCCGAGGCGAGCTCCGACTCGACGGTTGCCCGTGAAACCAGCGAGATCCCCAACCCGGCGCGCGCGGCCTGCCTGATCGCACCGTTGGAGCCGAGCGTCAGCGTCCGTGGCGTCAGCCCGTGAGCCTCGAGGAACTGCTGGCCAAGCGTGCGGGTGCCCGAGCCCGGTTCACGCAGCAGCCACGGTCGCTCGCCGAGCGCTCCGGTGTCAGGTGGCGGTTGTGCAGCGAGCGGATCGTCGGGGGCGGTGATGCACGCGATCTGATTGGCAGCCAGCTGCGCAGCCACCAGACGGGCGTCCACCGGCGGTGTCCCCGAGATCGCGACATCGGCGGCGTGGTCGAGCACGCGTGAGAACACATACTCACGGTTGCCTACGTCGAGCGCCAGCTCGACGTCCGCGGCGAGCCCCTGGAAGGCCCGCATCAGCGGCGGCACGAACGACTCCGCCGCGGTCGTCACAGCCACGATCCGCAGCCGGCGCCCGGCGACCGCCGCCGCCTCGCGCGCCGCCTCCCGGCCCTGCTCAAGCAGCCCGATCACGTCGGCGGCGTACGCCGCGAACGCCGTGCCCGACTCGGTCAGCCGGATGCCGCGGCCGGCCCGCTCGAACAGCTCGCACCCTAGCTCCCGGCCGAGCGCGGCGATCGCCGAGGAGACCGACGGCTGGGTGACGACGAGCTCGTCGGCGGCGGCGGTCACCGAACCGCCGCGGATGACCGCGAGGAACGCGTTCAACTGCGTCACAGTTATAGCCACTCAGCTAAGAGTACCTACGATCGCATAGAACTTTGGAGGCCCCTGCACTTCAGATGACGCTTGCACATGACTACGTGCGTAGGGATACACACCAGCACCGCACGCAGGTACCGATGTTCCGGCCGCGTCGGCGCCATAGCGTCAGTAGACGGATGGGTCTTGCGTCCGCTCTCGTGAAGGAGGTACGGCGATGGCCGTTGTCGCACTATTCGTGATGCTTTTCATAGCCTCGATCCCGTTGCTGCTGATCGTCGTGATCGCCGGCGCACCTGTGTTCCTCGGACTGCTTCTGGCGGTGGCGGCGTTTGCGGTCGTGTTCACCGTGGCGAATGTGGTTCTGGGGATCGGAGCCCTCGGCTTGCGGCAGTACGAGAAGAGCAAGTCGCGGCTGCCGGGCGCAGTTCGCTAGCGCACGGCCTCGGCGCCCGACGTCGTCAGCTCGATCCCGTAGCGCGGCAGGTCCGCGACGCCACCTCCCGCAACATGGATCACAGGCCCGATGCCGGCCCGCTCGAGCATCGACACGGCGACCGCGGCACGGTTGCCGGCTGAGCAGGAGACGGCGAGCGGGATCCCGTCGACGCGCTCACGCACCGACTCGAGCCGGCTCGCAAGTGCGAGCATCGGGACGTGCGTCGAACCGGCGAGATGTCCCAGGTCCCACTCGGCGTCGTCACGCACGTCCAGTACCGACACCTCACCGCGGCCCAGCCGAGCGGCGAGTTCCTCGACGGTGATCGATTCGGTGCTCGCGAGCGCGAGGCCTGCGTCGCGCCAGCCGTCGATCCCACCGGCGAGGATCCCGCGGAGGTCGCGGAAGCCGACCGCTTCAAGGCGACGGGCCACATGCTCGGCGACCTCCTCGGAGGCCGCGGTCACGACCACGCCGCTGGACGGATCGACTGCGGCGGCGGCGCGCGTGCCGACGGTCGCGTGGACGATGGTCACGTTCAGCGAGCCGGGGATGTGGGCCGCCATCCAGTCAGCCGGCGCGCGGCCGTCGATCAGCGTCACACCGTCCCCGAGAAGTTTGGCGAGGTCGAGCGCCGAGATCCGTTCCAGCGACGCGGCCGCCGCCAGCAGCGGACCCCGGTTGAGCTCGACGATCCGCCGGAAGTTGGGCGGCTGCAGCCCGAGGCCGTGGGTCGCCGCTGCGACGAACTGCGACTCCTGATGGATTCCGAGCATCGCGTTGGAGCGTCGCTCGTAACCGATCGTCGATCCCGGGGACTCACTCATCGACGCGCCGCCGCACAACGAACCTCCGATGTGTCCTGGGAACACCTGCACGTGATCGGGTAGCTCGAGGATCCGCTCGAGCGAATGGAACAGCTCCCTCGCGCCCTCCTGCGGCTCGACGGCGAGATCTGGCCGCGCGACGTCTCCGACGAACAGCGAGTCGCCCGTCAGCAGCGCGCACGGCTCGCTGCCACGGCTGCGGTCGAAGACCAGATACGCCGTGTGCTCCGGGCGATGGCCCGGCGTCGCAAGCGCCTCGATCCTGACCGCCCCGAACTCGACGGCCTCACCATCGCCGAGCGTCTGGTGCGGATACTCGAGCGCTGGTGTCGGCGACACGTAGATCGTTGCGCCGGTGGCTGCTGCGAGCCGGCCACGACCGGAGACGTGGTCGGCATGGTTATGGGTCTCAAGGATGTAGCGGATCTCGAATCCGTGCTCGTCGGCCAGCCGCAGGTACTCATCGATCTCCCATTTCGGGTCCACGACCGCGGCCTGGCCCGCGTCGGCGATCAGATATGAGGCACAGCCGAGGTCGTCGTGGAGAATCTGGCGGAAGAACATCTGGAAACCCCCAATGTTCGAGTGGCTCAGCGGCGCTACCGTAGCACCGGATGGCGCCGCCGCAGAGCCGCAGCTGGGCATCTCACCAGCCAAACGTTCCCGGCGCGGGCATCATGGCGTCCTACGGGCCGCGGTTCTGGTTGCTGGTGCTCACGCTTGGCGTGATCTCGGGGGTCAGCGCCTCGCTGCTGATCGCGCTGCTCAATCTCGTTGAACACCTGGCCTTCGGGGGCAGGCCAGCGACTTACCTGCTGGCGGTGCACGCGGCACCGCCGTGGCGCCACATCGTCGTCCTGCTGCTTGCCGCGGCGATCGTCGTGGTCGGCCTGCTCGTCCTCGGAAACATGTCGACCTCGGGCGGGACGGAGGTCTCAGAGGCGCTGTGGCTGCGGCGCGGCAGGGTCGCGTTCGTGCCGAGCATCGCCCGGGGCGTGCTGTCGATCGTGACCGTCGGCATGGGTGTCTCGCTCGGCCGCGAGGCGGCGCCCCAGCTCGCCGGCGCGGCCACCGCCAGCAAGCTCGCCGACTGGGCCGAGCTCCCGATCTGGCAGCGGCGGTTGCTGGTGGCCTCGGGCGCGGGAGCCGGGTTCGCCGCCGTCTACAACGTGCCGCTCGGAGGCACTCTGCTGGCGATGGAGGTGCTGCTCGGCACACTCGCGCTGCCGCTGGTGATTCCGGCGCTGCTGACATCGGTGACCGCGACCGCCGTCGCCTGGCTGACGCTCGGGACCGGCCCGGCGTTCTACTCGCCGGCCTATCCCGTCCACTTCTCACAGCTCGTCTGGGCAGTGGTGCTGGGACCGGTGATCGGCCTTGTGGCGGTCGCCTGGGTTCGGCTGATCTCCGCCGCCAGCCGGTTCCGTCCGAGCGGGGCGGCGCGCTTCATCACGCCGTTCGCGGTCTTCGGCGTGCTGGCGCTACTCTCGATCCCCTACCCCCAGTTGCTCGGCAACGGCAAGTCGATCGTTCAGCTGGCGATCATCGGCAAACTGTCGATCGGCCTGCTCGCGGCGTTGTTCGTGTTGAAGCCGCTGGTCACCGCCGGCTGCATCGGCTCGGGCTCGCCCGGAGGTCTGTTCATGCCGACATTCGCCGTCGGTGCACTGCTCGCCGGTTTGGCCGGAACCCTGTGGTCCGATGTCTGGCACGGCGCCTCCGCCGGGAGCTACGCGCTGGTCGGCGGGGGCGCGTTCCTCGCAGCCGCGATGCAGGGGCCCCTGGCAGGGACCGTGCTCGTGCTTGAACTGACCCGCCACATCGACGACCTGGTGGTGCCGACGCTGATCGCCGTGATCGAGGCGACGGTCGTCGCACGCGTGCTCGGCGCCAACTCGATCTATTCGGCCCGGCTGCCCTCAGATCCGCACACGGAGGTCAACCCTTCGGCGAGCGCCGCGGCGATCGCCACGCTGCACGCGCTCGACGAGGCGCTGCCGGAGGAGCTCACGGGCCCGCCTCCACAGGCGCCATAGACAGGTCCCAGCCGTGGCCGGGCGGGCCCTGGGCGATCAGCCCTGCGTCGCGTTTGAGGCCACCGGCAGCGGCGGGACCAGCAGCATCGAGGCGGGCATGCCGACGAGCAGGCACAGGCCGCATGCGAACAGCAGCGCGGTGTGCACGGTCGAGGCGCTCGGGCCGCCCGCCAGAGCGGCCCCGGCGAGTCCCGCTCCGATCGCCGCACCGAGCAGGCGGCCGACCGACAGCGCCGCCGATGTGCGGCCATGCGCCGAGGCTGGGTTGGAGTTCAGCGCCGCGCGCGAGGTCGGAACGAACAGCATCCCGAGCCCGAAGCCGACCGGGATCAGCGGCAGCATCGTCGCGGGACTCTGCAGGGAGACTCCCGGGATCCCCAGTATCGCGAGGCCGATGCCGGCGGTGAGGAAGCCGAGCAGCGCCGGCAGCCGCTCACCCCGCGCGTCGACCAGGCGACCGGCGATCGGCGCGGCAACTCCGACCACGACCGCCACCACCACCAGCACGGCCGACGCGCCGATCGCCGAGTAGCCGGCGACCCGCTGCAGATACTGCTCGGCGAGATAGAAGGTCCCGATCATCACGGCGAACGTCAGTCCCGCGATCAGGGTGGCCGCGACCACCACCTGATTGAGCACGCTGCGTTTCGGTCCGACCGCCTCCGGATGCCCGATCGCCGGCAGGTCGCGCAGGATTCCCAGCGCGCACAGCAGCGCGAGCGGGACCAGCACCCACCAGTTCGCGCGCCAGCCGAACACGACCGTCAGCAGCCCTCCGAGCAGCGGACCGACGAGGTTGGCGACCCCGGCGCTCGCCCCCCAGATGCCGAGCGCCGAGCCGCGCCGCTCCGGGGGGAAGCCGCTGACCGCGCCGGCGAGCGCGGCCGGGCTGACGAGGCCGGCTCCGGCCCCCTGCACGACCCGGCTGGCGATCAACGCCGCCATGCTCGGGGCCAGCGCGCCGGCCGCTGCGCCGAGCGCGAACACGCCGAGACCGACCAGCGCGACCTGACGCGCCTCGTAGCGATCGACCAGTGCACCTCCGGGAATCAGCACCAGCGCGTACGAGATGAAGTACGCACTCAGCACGACCGAGGTCGAGGCGCTCGAGACGTTCAGGCCGCTCGCCACCGACGGGAGCGCAACCGTGATCAGGGTTCCGTCGATCTGCAGCAGTGCCGCCGCGGCCGTGCACGACCGCGAGGCGCATCCACGCCTCGCGAGGGACCGGCGGGCCGGACCGCGTCCTGTCTGATCGAGTTCGCCTGCTCACGGACACATCAGTATCACGCGACCAGCGCGCGGCGGGCGCGCTGGTCAGTTCCCGGGTGTGCCCCGGTCGGGCCGGCAGGTCAGCCGCGCGCTGCTCTACGCCGCCGCCGCATCGCTTTGGCTGACCCAGGTCGCATACATCTCGGCGTAGATGCCGCCCTGTGAGAGCAGTTGCTCATGCGAGCCCAGCTCGGCGATCACGCCGTCGTCGACGACGACGATCCGGTCGGCCTTCATCGCCGTCGTCAGACGGTGGGCGATCAGAACCGCGGTGCGCGCCGTCAGCAGCACGTCGAGCGCCGCCTCGATCTTCATCTCCGACATCAGGTCGAGGTTGGAGGTTGCCTCGTCGAGCACGAGCACCCGCGGCCGAGCCAGGAACGCCCGCGCGAGCGCGATCAGCTGCCGCTCGCCGGACGAGAGCGACTGACCACGTTCGTGCACGATCGTGTCGAGCCCGTCGGGCATCCGCTCGAGGACGTCGGCGAGGCCGACAGCGTTGACGGCCTCCATCACCTCCTCGTCGGTCGCGTCCGGACACGCGAAGGCGATGTTGTAGCGGAGGCTCCCCGCGAACAGGAACGGCTCCTGCGGGACCACCCCGAGCTGGCGGCGCAGCGAATCGAGCGTCACCGTCCGCAGGTCGTGCCCGTCAAGCAGCACGCGGCCTTCGGTCGGATCGTAGAAGCGGGTGATCAGCTTCGCCATCGTCGACTTGCCGGCGCCGGTGCGGCCGACGAACGCGACCGTCTCGCCCGCGCTGATCCGCAGGTTGATGTCGTGGATCACGGGGATCGCCGGGTCGTAGCCGAAGGTGACGTGGTCGAAGACGATCTCCCCTTCGATCGGCGGCAGCTCGGTCGCGTCCTGCGCCTGAGGCGTGCTGGGCTCGGTTTCCAGCAGCGTGCGGAGCTTGAAGACCGACGACTGTCCCTGCTGGAAGGTGTTGTACTGCTGCACGAGCAGCTGGATCGGCGCGAAGAACCGGTTCAGGTAGAGGAAGAACGACAGCAGCGCACCGATGCTGAGCTGATGGTTGAGGACCATGTCGCCGCCGATCGCCAGCAGCGCCGCCTGCGCCAGGTAGCCGACCAGCTGGGTGCCCGGGCCGTAGATCGCGTTGATCTGCGCCGTGTAGTCGTTCGCCTGGCGGTAGTCGCCGACGACGTTGCGGTGCTGGACGATGTTGAACGCCTGGCGGTTGTGGGCGGCGACCGTGCGAACGCCGTGCAGGCTCTCCGAGAGGTCGCCGAGCACGTACGCGATCCCGTCGCGGACCCGGTCATAACCGCGCTCGGATGCGGTGCGGAACCACACCGAGCCGGCGGTCAGCACCGGCACCACCAGCGCGAGCGTGATCAGCGCGAGCTTGACGTCGATGATCAGCAGCACGATCGTGATCACGATCATCGTCAGCCCCTGGCCGACGAACTGGGCGAGCCCATCCTGCAGCAGCTGCTGCAGGTTCTCGATGTCGCTCGTCATCCGGGTCATGATCACCCCGGCCTTCTCGTCGGTGTAGAAGTCCATACCGAGCCGCTGCAGGTGCGTGAACACGCGGACGCGCAGGTCGTTCATGACGCGCGCGGCGAGCCGCCCGGTCACCTTCGTCTGGGAGCGCTGTGCGACCGCGGTGATCAAGATCGCGAGCAGGAACAGCGCGGTGATCAGCCGCGACCACCGCGAAGCTCTGATGACCGGGCGCCATGCCCTGGTTGACGGCGATCCCGATCAGCGCCGGGCCCGCCTGGTTGGTGATCGAGACGATCGTGACCAGCGCTGCTGCCTGGATGGTCAGACGGCGGTGGCGGAGGATCATCGACTTCAGCTTCAGCCGGCTGGTCTCCTCGCCGCTCGCGCGATAGTTGAACGACGCCGACGGCTCGCCGTGGTCGGGCTCCTCGGCGAGCAGCTGATCGACCCCTTCCTGCAGCTCCGACGGGATCCCGGCGAACGGCAGGCCGCCTCCCGGACGCGCCGCCGATACCGACCCGCCGTGGACGAAGCTGCCGCCGCTGGTGCCGAACCCCGCGCCACCGAAGCTCATCGCTCGCTCGCCTCCTCGCGCGCGCGGCGCTCTTCCTCTTCGACCTGCGCCAGCACCTCGACGTACAGCGGCGTGCTCTCGAGCAGCTCAGAGTGCGTCCCATCCGCGACGACCCGTCCACCGTCGAGCAGTACGACCCGGTCCGCGAGCCCGATCGTCGACAGGCGGTGAGCGACGATCAGCGTCGTACGGCCCTCCATCAGAACTCGCAGGCTGTCGTGGATCTGCTGCTCGACCTGGACGTCGACGGCGCTGGTCGCGTCGTCGAGGACGAGGATCGGCGGATTGACCAACAGCGTTCGCGCGATCGCGATCCGCTGACGCTGCCCGCCTGAGAGCGTGTAGCCGCGCTCGCCGACGACGGTGTCGTAGCCGTGCTCGAGCCCGAGGATGAACTGCTCGGCGCCGGCCGCGCGGGCGGCGGCACGCACCTCATCGAGGGTCGTGCCGGGCCGACCGTAGGCGATGTTGTCACGGATCGAGACCGAGAACAGGAACGGCTCGTCGAGGACCACGCCGATGTGCGAGCGGAGGCTCGCGACCGTGAGCTCACGGACGTCGTGGCCGTCGATCTCGACCGAACCAGCGAGCACGTCGTAGAAGCGCGGCAGCAGGCGTGAGACGGTCGTCTTGCCGCTGGCGGTGCGCCCGACCATCGCGACCGTCTCGCCGGGCGTCAGGTGCAGCGACAGTCCGTGCAGCACGAGTGGCCCGTCCGCGTAGGCGAAGTCGACCGAGTCGAAGCGCACGTCACCACGGCATTCGACGAGGTCGATCGCGCCAGGCGCATCGACGATCGTCGGCTGCTCGTCGAGGATCTCGTAGATCCGCTTCGCGGAGGCCGATGCCCGCTGACCGAGCATGATCAGCATCCCGAGCATCTGGAACGGCGCCTGCAGGATCACGACGTAGGCGCTGAATGCGAGGATCGCGCCGACGCCGAGCTTGCCGTGGATCACCAGCCAGCCGCCGAACAGCAGGATCAGCGCAAGGCCGACCTGCGGGATGTTCTGCACCAGCGGCGAGAAGCGGGCACGGAGGTCGGCGTCCTTGATGTATGCCCACTTGAGCTTGTCTGCGGCCTTCGCGAGCGTCCGCAGCTCACGTGGCTCGGCGACGAACGACTTGACGACCCTGACCCCGTTGATGTTCTCATCGACGATCGTCGCGATCTCCGCCAGGCGCGCCGAGATCAGCCACGACACCGGGAACATCACCTTGCGCATCCTCACGCTCAGGACGAACACGAACGGGATCATCGACATCGCCACGAATGCGAGCGGCACGCTGATCGTCAGCATGAAGACGAACGCGACGACGGCGACCAGGCACTGGACGATGATCGCCGGCGCGAACGTCAGGTACATCTGGACCGAGCGGATATCGGAGTTGGCGCGTGAGATCACCTGGCCCGATTGGACGCGGTCGTAAAAACCGAATGAGAGCTTTGTCAGATGCTCGTAGAGCAGGTTGCGCAGGTCGAACTCCATCGCGTACGCGGTCCGCATCAGGAACAGGCGCGAGATGTAGGCAGAGATGCCCGCACCGACGCCGAGGATCACCGAGATCCGCACGTAGTGCGAGAGCGGCACCGTCTTGTCCTGCAGTGAGTAGGTGATCGCATGGTTGAGGACGTTCGGAATCTCGACCTGGAGGACGAGCGCGACGAACGACATGACCAGCGCCGAACCGAGCGTCCAGCGGTGCGAGAGCACGATCGGACGCGCTCGCGCCAACCACGTCTTGTCCTGATCAGGGTCGATCGTCGCGCGCGGCGGGCGATAGCGCGCGCTCACGCCGCTCGGGACGAACTGGTCTGCGGAGCGCCCGGTGGCGGTCCGTGGCTCGGTCGCCGTCGCGGTCACGAAGCCGCTCCGATCCGCTGCGCGTGGCGAGCACGCCGGTAGCCGTCGAGCGCCATCAGCCACGAGCCGAGGCCGGCGAACGCGTCCTCACCGCAGACATCGCCGCACTGCAGGATCTCCTCAAGATGGTGCTGGACGGCCGCGTCGGCCGCTTCCAGCAGGCGACGGCCATCGGGGGTCAGCGAGTGCCCGACCCGCCGGCGGTCAAGCGCCTCGTGCTGGCGCTGCACGAGCCCGCGCGCGACCAGCCCGTCGACCACCCCGGTCACGCTCGGGCGGCTGACGGCGAGCTTGTCGGCGAGCGCCGAGGCGGCCTCCTTGCCCTCGCACAGGTGGATCAGGACGCGATACTGCGGCGCGGTCAGATCGACGGTCGCGAGCGCGACGTCGACGTGGCGCGCGAGACGTACGATCACACGACCGGGGTTCGGGGGTAGTTCGGGGAGCATATGGTTAGGGTAGCGAACTACCGACGCGGGCGAGCCGTCCTGGGTGGCGTCTTTCGACCCGCAGGGTCAGAGCTGGTGGCGCACGAGCTTGCCGAGCGCGTTGCGCGGCAGCGCGTCGGTGAACTCGATCGCCTTGGGCACCTTGTACGGGGCCAGCCGCTGGGCGGCGTGCGCGCGCAGCAGCGCCGGGTCGAGCTTCCGATCGGCGACCACCACGGCGGTCACCGCCTCCCCCCACTCCTCGCTCGGCCGGCCGATCACCGCTACCTCGCAGACGCCGGGAAAGCCGGCAAGGACCTCCTCCACCTCGCGCGGGTGGACGTTGAACCCGCCGGTGATGATCAGCTCCTTGCTGCGGCCGACCAGCCGCAGGTGGCCGTCATCGTCGAGCTCACCGAGATCACCGGTGCGAAACCAGCCGTCGGCCGTGAACGCCTCGGCGTCGGCGTCGGGCCGGCGGAAGTAGCCGGCGAACACGTTCGGACCGCGAACCTCGACCTCTCCCCCATCTGAGAGCCGCAGCTCGACACCGGGGAACGGCAAGCCGACCTGGCCCGGCTTGCGCGGCCCGTCGAGTGGGTTGGAGGTGAGCATCACCGTCTCGGTCATGCCGTAGCGCTCCAGCGGCAGCTGCCCGGTGGCCTGCGCGATCGCCTGCGCGAGCGCCGGGCGCATGGGCGCCGACCCGGAGACCAGCAGACGCAGCCCGGCGAGCGCACCGGCGCTCCCTGCGGACGCAAGCCGCTGGTACATCGCCGGCACACCGAAGAACATCGTGATCTCCCCGGCACAGCGCTCGGCTACATCCGTCACCGCGAAGCCGGGACGCAGGACGATCTGTGCACCCGCTGCCAGGGCCCCGTTGACGCCGACGCCGAGCCCGTGCATGTGGAACAGCGGCAGCGTCAGCAGCAGGCGATCATCGGGACTCCAGCGCCACGCGAGCGCGACCGCTGTCGCGCTCGCGAGCAGGTTGCCGTGACTGAGCGGCGCACCCTTCGGAGCGCCGGTGGTGCCAGAGGTGTAGAGCATCACCGCGGGATCGCCGAGCGAGGCGGCGTCGAGCGGCGCGTCGAGCGCGCCGGCGCCCCTCGGTGGCGCATCGTCGAGATCGAGGCCGCCGATCGGGATCGAGCCGTCGGCGCTCGCCTGCGCGATTGCGCGCGCATGCTCGGGACCATCGACGAGCGCGGCGGACGGCGCCGCGTCGGCGACGATCCGCTGCACCTCCCGCCCGGTGTAGGAGGGGTTGATCGGGACCAGGACCAGACCGGCGCGGAGCGCGGCCACGTAGGCGATCACCCAGGCGGCCGAGGTCTCGCCGCAGATCGCGAGGCGGTCGCCAGGCGCAAGCCCGGCGCCGCGCAGCCTCAGCGCGGCGGCGCCGCTCCTCTGATCAAGCTCCTGCGCACTGATCCAGGTGCCGTCGATGTCCTGGAGGATCGGTCTCGACGGCGCCGCGCGCCAATTGGCGAGGAAGCGCGATGACAGGTTGGCGCAGGGCAGCAGATCCGGCGCGCCAGGGGCTCTGTCTGCGCGGGCGCTAATAGCCGGGGAGGTGGTAGATGTCGAGCGTGCCGGTGAGCTGGTGGTTGTTGTCGTTGCCCTCCGGCAGGATGATCCGCCCGCCGACCACGATCGGGCTGTTCCAGTGGCCCGGTGCGGCCGGAAGGCTTGCCAGCACGGCGCCGCTGACGGGGTTGTAGATCTTCAGCAGGCCGTCGCTCTGGTCGTAGATGTAGAGCAGGCCGCCGGCGATCACCGGGCTCGTCCCGGGTGTGGCATTACGCCAGGCGACCGCCAGGCGGTCGTTGGCGCGCAGCACATAATCGGCAGTTCCGCTCGCGGTGGCGTAGTAGACGTTGATCCTCCCGGCGGGATCGGTCCAGACCGCGGGCGTGGAGAACACCTGCGCGCCGGGTCCGGGCGAGGGCAGTTCCTGCAGCTGGCCGCCGGTCCGCGGCCCGGCGGGGCCGCTTGTGCCGTCCAGCTTGTCGAGATTGAGCAGCTTGATGAGCCCATCCTTGCCGCCCATCACCGCCAGCGGCGGCCCGCTCGGATTGCCGAGCAGCGCCGGCGAGGTGCTGCCAAGGTCGACGTCGTTGTTGTTGAGGTACGCCTGGTTGGTCGGGGTGAAGTTGTGCAGCAGGCGCAGGCTCGGGGAGAGCTCCAGCACGCTGTCGCCCCAGTTGGTCGTGCCGTTGAAGGGCGCGTTCCCGGTCGCGACCAGGATGTCACCGTCGGGTTCGATCACGGAGCCGGGGCGGCCGAAGATCGCCGAGTCGCTGGCACTGCAGGAGCCCGGCGGGTCGATCAGCCCGCGACGGTTTGAACACAGCGAGTTCCAGACGGCGGTGATCTCACCGCTCTGCCGGTTGATCAGGACGACGTGGCCCTGATAGGGCGGGATGTCGCCGATGTAGCCGCCGGTCACGACGACAACAGAGTTGCCTGTGATGTTCAGCGAGCCGGCGATCTTCTCGTGCGTGGCGTCGAACGTGACGCTCGTCGACCAGACCGGGTGGCCATTCGTGATCCGGAGCTTGTGGATGTAGCCGTTCGGGCTCGACACGTACACATAGCGCAGGTCCGGATCGATCACCGGGGTCGCGGTCGTGATCTGAGCGGTGCCCTCGAGGTGCGCGTAGACGGTCGGTTGGAACTGCCAGAGCTTCGCGCCGGTGCGGGCATCGAGCGCGATCGTGCGCCCGTAGTCGGTGGTCACGATCACCACGTCTCGGGTGCGGCCCCCGATCGAGACATCATGGAGCTCGACCGGAGCGGAGTCGACCGTACCGCCAAGTTGGATCGTCCTGCGCCTGAGGAGGTGCAGGTTGGCGGCGGTGATGCCGGTGTCCGCCGGACCGACCCCGCTGCGTTGCGCGTTGTAGTCAAACGTCGTCCAGTTTCCACCGGGCACCGAGCCAACGGCACCCGCTGCGACCGTCGAATTCGCGGCCGTGGAGGCCGCGGTGCCGGTCCGGGTCACCGACCCTTGGCCGGCGCTGCTCGTGGTGGCGCCGGTCGCCGGGCCACCGCACGCGACCAGGGCGATGACGGCCGCCGCGCCCAGCGCCGCGAGGAGATGCCTGCTCGAGGGCCGGGCTCGATCCACCCGACAATCGTAGTGGCCACCGGCGCCGGATCGCGGCGAGCAACGGCCTGTACGCTCTCGAACGTGAACGGGAGACCGGCATGATCCATGACGCTCCGGAGCAGATGCGATCGTTTCGCTGGCGCGACGGCGAGCGAACGATCGCGTTCGGCCGTGGGATGGTCACCGACGCCGCCGACCTCCTCGGCGCGGACGGATATACGCTGCTGACGACCCCACGCGCCGCCGGTTGCGCACCGGGGATCGTTCACCGTGCCGGCTCGCTGCACACCGTCGCGGACGGCCGCGTCGACGAGCTGGCGGCGGCCCTGCGCGACGAGCTCAGTGGCGGGCTGGTCGTCGCGCTGGGAGGTGGACGCGTGATCGACACCGCCAAGGCGCTGGCGGCAGCAGGCGACCCGCCGCTGCGCGTCGCGGCGATCCCGACGACGCTGTCGGGGGCCGAGATGACGAACGTCCACATGCACGCGGCCGGGGTCGCGGCGCAAACGCCGCGGGTGCGCCCGGCGATCGTGATCAACGACCCGTCGCTGAGCGCATCGCAGCCGCCCGCCTCACTCGCCCAGAGCGCAGCCAACGCGCTCGGCCATGCTGCCGAAGGCCCGTTGACGCCGCTGCGCAGCACGGTCACGTCGCTCGCGGCGCTCGAGGCGGCGCGGTTGATCGGCGGCGCCTTCGCGTCCGGCGCGCTGGCGGATGCGCACGGAACCGGCGACGACGAGATCCGTGACAGGCTGGCGCTGGCGGCTCTGCTCGCGGGCTATGTGATCGGCTCGACCTGGTACGGCCTGCACCATGTCCTGGCGCAGACCCTGCGCCGCTGCGCGGGGCTCGGGCACGCCGAGGCCAACGCGATCATGCTGCCGCATTCTCTTGCCGCACTCGCACGGCGCGATCCGGGGTGGGCGATGCGGCTGGCGGGATCGCTCGGTGAGGAGCCGACCGGGTTCGCGGCTCGGCTGTGTGAGCTGGGAGGGGTCACGACGCTCCGTGAGGCGGGCGTCGAGCAGGAAACCCTCGCCGCGTGCGTCGAGCAGGCCGCGGCGCGACCCGAGCTTGCGCTGACGCCTCCGGCCGCAGACCGGGACGAGCTTCGCGAGCTATACGACGCGGCCTGGTAGCTCGAGCGGGCGCCCGCCGGCGCTCAGGAGACCCTGATGATCAGGATCGTGTTGACCGCGAACAGGATCGCGAAACCGACGGTCCATCGGTTCAGGTTGCGCTCGACCGTGGAGCCGCCGCCGAACGGACCCGCACCGGTGCCGACGCCGAATGCGCCTGAGAGGCCGGCGTCCTTGCCCGAGTGCATCAGGATCAGGAAGATCAACATCACTGCCAGGAACACCTGGATCACATCGAGGATCGTGACCATCGCGCCGATGGTAGCGCTGATCGCCGGGCGCCAGTGTCGGCGCTAAACGACCGGCTCTCTGGTCGGCTCGGCTCCGACGTCCTGCCCGGGTTCCACTCCGTCATAGCCGGGTGGCTCCTCTCCGAGACCAGCAGGCTCACGGTCCCGGGCACGCTCGCGCTCGGCGTCGATCTCTCGCAGAATCGCGATCGCCTCCGCGCGAAGCGCCTGATCGATCGCGGCGGAGTCCGCGTCGGAGAGCTTGCCGGTCTGGTGGTCAAGCTCGGCGTCACGGATCTCGCGATACTTGGCGTCCCGGGCGGCCTCGAGGTCGAGCAGCGCGGTCCCACCGTCGCCCGCGTAGGTGGCCTGGCTGGCGCTCCGACTGCGTGCCAGCGCCGGCACCGGCCAGAGGGAGATGAGCCCGCCGAGCGCGATGATCAGCGCGCCGAACCAGACCCATGTGACCAGCGGCGAGACGATCAGCAGGAATTCGACCGGCCACGGGTGTGTCACGTACTGGTTGACGATCCCCGCGACGGCGAGGTCACGATAGCGCCAGAAGCCCGCCAGGTCCGCGTTCTGCTGCGCCACGGGGAGCTTCGCGGTCCGCTTCAGGGCGGTGGCAAGAGCGGCGTTGAACACCCGGTTGCCGCTGTTGATCAGGTTCTGGAGCGGCTGCAGGGTGCCCGGGTTGACAACCGTCCAGATGTCCCTGAAGGCACCGGCGTCAAGCCCGACGTTGCTGTCCGCCTCGCCGTCGAAGAAGCGGCCGATCACACCGCCACCGCTTGTCGACGGGTAGTAGCCACGCTTGGTGACCAGCGTGGTCACGTGCTTGCCGCCCTTCGAGACGTCGAGCACGGCGCCGAACGAGAGCTTCGCCGGCGTCGCCGCCGCCGTCGCACGCACGTAGCGGAACGTGTAGCCGGCGACCTCGGTCGACTGCCCCGGCTTCAGCGATACATCGGCGGAGCGCTGGAACGACGACGAGGCGGCGACGCCGATCAGCAGGATCGAGATCCCGGCGTGCACGGTGTAGCCGCCGTAGCGGCGGCGGTTGCGACGGATCAAGCCGAAGAACGCCGCCGGCCACGAATCCCGCGTGATTGCGCGACGCGCACTGGTACCGCGGTAGAACTCCTGCGCGACGGTCGCCAGTACGAACGCCCCGAGTGAGAACATCGCAACCGCCAGTGGGCGTGAGCCGGCGGAGGTGAGCACCAGCACGGCGACCAGCGTGATCAGGCCGACCGACACCGGGAACACGAAGTTCCGGCGCAGGTTCGCGGCCGTCGCGCGACGCCACGAGATGATCGGCCCGATCCCGGCGAGCGCGACCAGCACGAGTGCGAGCGGCACCACGAACGGCGTGAATGCCGGTGGGCCGACCGATACCTTGGTGCCGGTGATCGCCTCGGAGATCAGCGGGAACAGCGTCACCCAGAAGATCACGAACACCATCGCGACCAGCACCAGGTTCTGGAACAGGAACATCGCCTCACGCGAGAGCAGCGAGTCGATCTGATGCTCAGAGCGCAGCGATTGACGGCGGTAGAGGATCAGGCCGATCGAGCCGAGCAGCATCACGGCGAGCAGCAGCACGAACGGGACGCCGAGGGTCGAGGCGCCGAAGGCGTGGATCGAGTCGAGCACACCTGAGCGGACCAGGAACGTGCCGAAGATCGCGAGCGTGCCGCTCAGCAGGATCAGCGAGACGTTCCAGACCTTCAGCATCCCCCGCTTCTCCTGGATCTGGATCGAGTGGATGAACGCGGTTACGCACAGCCACGGCATCAGCGCGGCGTTCTCGACGGCGTCCCAGCCCCAGTAGCCGCCCCACCCGAGCTCGGTGTAGGACCAGCGCGCGCCGAGCACGATCCCGACGCCGAGGAACAGCCAGGCGGCGAGCGCGAACCGTCTGGTGTCACGGATCCACTCGGAGCCGAGCTTGCCGCTGATCAGCGCGCCGATCGCGAATGCGAACGGGATCGACATCAGCGTGTAGCCCGAATACAGCATCGGCGGGTGGATCATCATGCTCGGGTGCAGCAGCAGCGGGTCGAGGCCGGCACCCTGCGTCGGCGGGTGTGCCGTGGTGTCGAACGGGTTCGCGGCGAACGACGCAAGCGACGCGAAGAAGGCGGCGAAGCCGAGCAGCACGGCCGTCGCGTAGGGAGCGATCTCCCGCATCCGCTTGCGCGTCAGGAACAGGACCAGGCTTGACCACAGCGACAGCAGCAGAACCCAGAGCAGCAGCGAACCCTGCTGCGAGGACCACGGTGCGGCGAGCTTGTAGAACGTCGGGATCGTCGTCGCCGAGGTCTGCGACACGACGATGAACGAGAAGTCGTTGCGCTGGAAGGCGAGCTCGAGCAGCACGAACGCGACGAGCATCAGACCGGCGAGCGCGTAGACGGCGCGGCGGCCGGAGTCGACCCATGTCGCCTGCCGTGTCCTGGCGCCGTAGATCGACGCGCCGATCCCGTAGACGCAGACGCCGAGGGCGAGGATCAGCAGCGCCCGTCCGAGCAAACCCGTGTTCATGCGCCGCGGCCCGCCCTGGCTGCCATCAGTTGTACGCGCCCGACGCGGCCACGTACTTCGAGGGGCATTTGGTGGTCAGCGAGTTCTGCTCGCCAACGAAGGTGCCGTGATCATCGTTGACGGTGACCATCACCGCGCGCCCGGCGGCGAACGGGTCGGGCACGATCCCGGTGTAGCGGACCGGAACCGCGACATCCTGCTTTGGATCGCGGATGCTGAACAGCAGTGTCGTGCCCTCCTGACGGACCGAGCCGTCGAGCACCGTCCCGGCAAGGATGTAGGAGCCTCCCGGCTGCGCGTGCTCGAGCAACTGGGACGCGGTGAACTCATCGCGACCGGCATTGAAGCTGACGTAGACAAGCGCCGTCGCCAGCAGCAGCGCCGCGCTCAGGGCCACGGTCAGCCGGATCGCACGCTTACGACTCGGATCCATTCGCGGCCCATTCTTCCACAGCCAGGGATTCGAACGTCGCACATCGCTCAAGGCCCGGTTTCGACGCGCGGACCGGTTGCTCGGCCGCCACGAACGGCGCGCTGCGGGATTAGCGTCCGGTTAAAAAGTAGGGAACCCGGCTCAGATGGCGAAACCAATCGGAGCGCGGAGCGTTTCTTGTAATGAACGTGTCAGTTCGACCTAAATCAAGCAACAAGTTGGCCCAGGGAATGCGGAGCCGACGCCTCACGCGCGGCGGCCTGCACGTCGTGCGCGCAGCCGCGCCGGCCGAGTCCCCCGCCGGCTCCGATCCCTCGCCTGCGTCACCGATGGAGCCGCGCAGGAAGGCGACGACGATCGCTGTCGACGAGCCCGCTCGCAGGGTTGAGAACGCCGGCCAGAGCCTCGATCTGGCGTGCTACAGCTGCGAGTGCGGATACGTGTTCGAGGCACAGGTCTCGACCACGGTCGATTGCCCGCACTGCGGCGCCGGTCAAGCCTGGTAGCAGATGGCTCTCGCCTGAGCGGCGAGCCTTGCGGCTAGCCGTTACTTCAGCATCTCGCGGGCGGCCTTGGTCCAGGTCTCCGTGATGTCACGGATGAACTTCGCCTGAGCTGTCGCAACGTTTGCGACCCAGTCGACATCGCTGCGCCCGGGACCCTTCTCGATCCCCGCCGCGATCGACTTCAGCGCCTTCTCGTAGCTCGAAAGGGTCGTCTCGCCCGCGTCACGGCCGGCATCGATGATCCGCTCGTTGAGCTTCCGCAGCCGCTCGGCGACCGCTTCGATCCTTGCGTCGTGCTTCGCCTGGCCCTTGGCTCCCTTCGGAGCCTCCTTAGCCGTCTTCGCCTTCGCCTTTGACTTCGAGGCGGCCTTCTCGGCGGTCGCCGACTTCGCGGCGGTGGACTTGGCAGCGGCGACTTGGCAGCGGCTGACCTGCCGGCGGCTGACCTGCCGGCGGTCGACCTCGCAGCGGTCGACTTCGCAGCGGTCGACTTCGCAGCGGCGGGCTTGGCAGCGGCTGACCTGGCAGCGGCGGGCTTGGCAGCGGACGGCTTCGCCGCCGTCGACCGGGCCGCGCGCGGCTTGGCAGCCGCTCGTGACGGCGTGGTTCTGCGCCGCGGCGTCGGCTTCGCAGCCGCCGGCGCAGTTACCTCCGAAGCGGTCTCCGCGCCCGCCCCCGCGCCTGGGTCATCGGTGCTCGTTGACATAGAAATCTCCTCGGTTGGTGACGATCGTGCAGGTGGACCCTACTCCGCAGCAGCGGTGACTGGCGTGATCGTGCCGTAACCACGGTAGCGCGCACCGGCGGCCTCGCGTTGGGACTCATCCAGGATCCGCGGGGCCCCGATTGAGCTCGCCCGCCAGTAGATCTCGCAGACCCACTCCAGCAACCGCGCGAAGCGCAGCGCCTGGGCGATGCCCTCGCCGAGGATCAGCGCACCATGGTTGGACATCAATGCTGCGGCACGGTCCTGCAGAGCATCGACCGTGACCGCCGCCAGTTCATCGGAGCCGAAGGTCCTGTAGGGCGCGACGCGGATCGGGCCGCCGAGCTCGACCAGCGCGTAGTGGACGCATGGAAGCTCATCGATCACGCAGCCCAGCGCGGTCGCAAAGCGCGAGTGCGTGTGGACGACCGCGCCGGCGCCGTAGCGGTGGTAGACGCCGAGATGCAGGGCGAGCTCAGACGTCGGGACGAGGCCGTCGCCGATCACGGCGCCATCGAGGTCGACGATCGTGACCTGGCCGGGCGTCACGAGCTCGAGTTGCGCACCGGTGGGCGTCACGGCGACCCGGTCGGCGACGCGAACGCTGACGTTCCCGGAGGTTCCCGGCGCGAACCCCTCGCGAGCCAGCTCGTTCGACGCCTGCGCGACCGCGGCGCGTGCCGCCGAGATGTCATCCGGACGACCGTCTGCTCGCACCATTTGCACGACTGCAACGTACAGGATCGCCAACTTGGCACACTGCTGAGACGTGCGCCCCCAACCCGCCCAGTCGGAGCCCGTTCTGAGCCAGGACGGATTCGTCGTCGAAGCCCGTGATCTGAAGCGCCGCTACGGCGAGGGCGCGACCGCAGTCGATGCGTTGCGTGGCATCTCGCTCGACGTGCAGCGCGGGCAGCTGGTGGCGGTGATGGGGCCCTCGGGCTCAGGCAAGTCGACCCTGATGCACACGCTCGCCGGCCTCGACAGGCCCACCTCCGGCACCGTCACGATCGCCGGCACCGACATCACCACGCTCGACGACACGAAGCTGACGATGCTGCGGCGAGAGCACATCGGCTTCGTCTTCCAGTTCTTCAACCTGCTGCCGATGCTCAACGTCGAGGAGAACGTCCTGCTGCCTCTCTCGATCGCGGACGAGCGCCCGGACCGTGCGTGGCTCGACGAGCTGCTGGAGAACGTCGGACTCACGGCCAGGCGCCGGCACCGTCCCTCGGAGCTCTCCGGCGGTGAGCAGCAACGCGTTGCGATCGCCCGCGCGCTCGTGACCCGTCCGACGATCCTGTTCGCCGACGAGCCGACCGGCAACCTCGACTCGAAGACCGGCGGCGACATCCTGGAGCTGCTGCGCGCATCGTCGGAGTCCTACGGCCAGACGATCGTGATGGTGACCCACGACGCGCGCGCCGCGGCGATCGCCGATCGCGATCCTGTTCCTCGCCGACGGGCTGATCGTCAAGGAACTGACCGAGGCAAGCGCCGCCGACGTGCTCGGGGTCATGAACACGTTGCAGTCGTGACCACGGTCGCCCTCAAAGGTCTGCTTGGACGCAAGCTGCGAGCGGCGCTGACGGCGATCGCGATCGTCATCGGCGTGGCGATGGTCAGCGGCACCTACATCCTGACGGACACGATCAAGGCCGCGTTCACCACGGTCTTCACCGATGTCTATCAGCACACAGATGCGGTGATCACCGGCAAGAGCGCGATCGGCAACAACGACAACAACGGCAACGGTCCTGCGGTGCCGTCCCTGCCGGAATCACTGCTGGCGCGGGTCAGCGCGCTACCGGGCGTCGCGGCGGCCTCCGGATCGATCAGCGACGAGGCAGGCCTGGTCGGCCGCGACGGCAAGGTGATCGCCCGCGGCGGCGCTCCCGGCCTGGCGTTCAGCTACACGCCGTCGGGCCAGCGCTTCAATCCGCTGACGCTGACCAGCGGCAACTGGCCGACCGCCCCCGACGAGATCGACATCGACGCCTCGACCGCCGGCAAGGAGAACTTCAAGGTCGGCGACGAGATCGGCGTGGTCGCGCGCGGGCCGGAGCTCCACTTCCGGATCGCCGGGACTGTCGAGATCGCCGGCGTCTCCTCACTCGGCGGCTCGACGATGGCGCTGTTCACGCTCCCGACGGCACAGCGGATCTTCGACAAGACGGGCCTCCTCGATGAGATCGACGTCGCCGCCAAGCCGGGCACCTCGCCTCAGCAACTGGTTGATCAGATCCGGCCGATTCTCCCCCCGACCGGCCAGGTGCGGACCGGCCAGGCCCAGGCGCAGCAGGCGACCAAGGACACGAGTGGGTTCCTCAGCATCATCCAGGATTTCCTGCTCGCGTTCGGCGGTATCGCCCTATTCGTCGGCAGCTTCGTGATCGCCAACACGCTGTCGATCACGATCGCGCAGCGCACGCGTGAGCTCGCGACGCTCCGGACGCTCGGCGCTCTGCGCAAGCAGGTGCTGCGCTCGGTGCTGCTGGAGGCGCTGGTGATCGGCCTGCTCGCATCGATCACGGGGCTGTTCCTCGGACTTGGACTCGCCAAGGGGCTCAATGCGCTGTTCGTCTCGCTGGGGATCAACCTCCCGCACGCGTCGACCGTATTCGCGACGAGAACGGTGGTCGTATCACTGCTGGTCGGCGTCGTGATCACCGTGCTGGCGGCGCTGCGGCCGGCGATGCGCGCGACCCGTGTGCCCCCGATCGCCGCCGTCCGTGAGGGCGCCATGCTGCCACCATCGAGGTTCGCGCGCTACGGCACGCACGCGGCATTTGGAACGATCGCCGTCGCGCTGGCACTGATGCTGGTCGGCCTGTTCGTGACGTCTCTGTCGACCGCCCAGCGGCTGCTGGGGATCGGCATCGGCGCGGCAACGCTGTTCATCGGCGTTGCAATGCTGGCGCCGACGCTGGTGCCGCCGCTGGTCCGTGTGCTCGGCGCGCCGGCCGCGCGCTTCGGCGGCGCCGCCGGATCGCTGGCGCGTCGCAATGCGATCCGCAACCCTGCCCGCACAGCGTCGACGGCGTCCGCGCTGATGATCGGGCTGGCACTGGTGACGCTGGTCGGGGTGCTCGCGGCCGGGCTGCGGGCACGCTTTGAGAGCTCGGTCGACCAGACGTTCACGGCCGACTACGCGCTGACCTCGACGGACAACTTCACGCCGATCGGCGTCGCTTCGGGGAACGCGTTGCGTGGCGTGCCCGGCGTCGAGGTCATCTCGGGCGTGCGCGCCGGCGCGGGCCGCGCGTTCGGCTCCAACGTCAACGTCACCGGCGTGGCTCCCAACGTCAGCAAGGTGCTGTACGTCAACTGGAAGGTGGGCAGCCAGCGGACACCCGCCGAACTCGGCTCAAGCGGCGCGTTCGTCGATCAGGCCTATGCCACCGCGCAGCACCTGCACGCCGGCTCGCCGATCGCCGTCGAGGTGCCGACCGGGGCTGTGATGCACCTCGTGATCCGCGGGATCAGCAACCCGCCGAAGGGCGGATCTCCCTACGGCGACGTGACGATCTCGCAGGCGCTGTTCGACTCCGAGTACCGGAACCCAGAGAACCTGTACACGTTCATCAACACGGTGGGTGGCGTCACCGCCGCCAACACGAAGCGATTGCAGGCCGCCCTGAGCACATTCCCCGATGCCAAGCTCCAGACCAAGGAGCAGTTCAAGACCAACCAGCTGCAGGGCCTGACGACGCTGCTCAACCTGCTCTACGTGCTCCTCTCGCTATCGATCATCGTCAGCCTGTTCGGGATCGTCAACACGCTCGTGCTGACCGTGTTCGAGCGCACACGTGAGCTCGGGATGCTGCGCGCCGTCGGGATGACCCGTCGCCAGGTACGCCGGATGATCCGTCACGAGAGTGTGATCACGGCGCTGCTCGGCGCGACCTTCGGGATCCCGCTGGGCGTCGTGCTGGCGCTGATGGTCGGCCAGGCGATCTCCTACCCGGTGTTCACGATCCCGTGGGGCACGCTGATCGTGTTCGTGATCGCGGCGATCCTCGCCGGTCTGATCGCCGCGATCTTCCCCGCGCGGCGCGCGGGTCGACTGAACGTGCTCGAGGCGCTCCAGTACGAGTAGGGCTTTGAGTAGGGCTTTGCCGATCCGACCCGAAGGCCCGGCGGATCGGTGCTCACTTGCCGATCTTCGCGCGGACGTCGCTGAGCACGTCGGGCTGGAGCAGGTCGGCGCAATAGATCGTCAGGTGGATGCCGTCGAACCGGCACAGCTTGCCGTTCACCATCCCCTGGTACTGGTTCCCGGGCGAGATCACCTTGTCGATGTTCAGCAGGCTCGCGCGACCGGGGTAGCGGTGGACCGCCGACTCCAGCAGCGCGTTGATCTCGCTGTGACGTGGCGCCGTGGAAGCCGGGGCGGGAGAGCCGTCCGGGAGCGCCGGCGGGTGAGCCCACGGAACCGACAGGAAGATCACCTTCACGCCGCCCACCCCGAGGACCTGGACGAAGTGGTCGATCTGCCCCTGTACGTAGTCGTCGAACCCGGGCTGCCCGAGATGCTCGACGCGACCGTCGATCCGCCAGTCGAACTCGTCACGGTACCCGAGCTCGACGACCACAGCCTGGGCGTGGATCGTGCGCGCGTCACGCGCCCACTGCCCAAGAGCGTTCGGGCACCCGGCCGACTGGCCCTGCCAGACACCTGACACCTGCAGCTCGCCCTTTGTCGTGAACGCACACCCGAGGATCCCGGCGTTCGCCATCTCGACGCCGTAGTTCTGCTCACCGTTCATCACTCCGACACCGAGCGTGAACGCGATCGAGTCCCCGACCAGCAACACTTTCCGCGGCGGGCAGGTATGGAAGGTGACGGCGCCCTGCCCGCTCCAGTAGAGCTTGTGAGCCTCCAGCCACTTGAACTCGAGCGCCGCGCCCTGGCTTGGTGTCAGCGGTGCCAGACCATAGTCATGGGTGTTCTTCAAGGTAACCGTGCACGCGGGACCGGTGCCGCGCAACTGGACGGTGCTCTTCGGCTGCGGCGCGGTGGCAGAGGCGCCAAGCGCGGCCGCTCCGACCCCCGCGCCGACCAGCAACGCCACGAACGCTCCGCCCGCCGCCACCGGGGCAAGCGAGCGCATCAACCAGTTCGGCATCCGCCGCCGGCGGACGGGCTGCTCGATCGCGAAGAACGAGGCGAGGCTGACGAGCAGCGTCACCGCCAAACGCAACACCAGCAGCGGCATCCCGCTGAGGCCCGTGGAGCTCTGATCGAGCCACAGGAACAGCGGGAAGTGCCACAGATAGATGCCGTAGGAGATCATCCCGATGGCGCGGAGGTATCGCAGCGAGAAGATCCGCCCGACCGGTGAGGTCGGGTGCAGCACGACGGCCGCGATCACGATCACGACCGCAAGGTCCAGTCCCACGAAGCCGAACGGATACATCCACGCTGCGCTGCCGTTCGCGATGCGGATCATCACGACCAGGCCCAACAGCGCGAGCACCGAGGCGCCGCCCAGCAGACGCTGCGCTCCTGCGGCGATCCCGGAGCTCGCGGGGGCGGCAGAGCTCGCGGGGGCGGCAGAGCTCGCGGGGGCGGCAGAGCTCGCGGTGACGGCGGGCTGGCGGCGAAACACCGCCAGCGCAATCGCGAACGACGCACCGGTGAGCAGGCTGAACGCCCTCGTGTCGGTCCCGTAGTAGACACGGTTGAGGCCACGCCCGCCGTCGAACAGCAGCGCCATGTCGATCGCCGAGGCGACCGCGCAGGCGACACTGAAGATCAGCAGCGCCCGCAGCTCCCAGCGCGAACGACGGCTGCTGAGACGGCCCGCGAACCACAGGACGCTGAGCAGCAATGCCGGCCAGAAGATGTAGAACTGCTCCTCGATCGCAAGCGACCACGTGTGCTGCAGCGGTGAAATCGGACCGGTCGCCGCGAAGTAGTTGCTCTGGGTGAAGATCTGGTGCCAGTTGCCGAAGTACAGCAACGTGGCGATCCCGTCGGCCTTCAGGCCCGGAACCGCATTCGATGGTCCGGCCAGCGCGTAGTAGACGCCGATCACCGTGACCATGCAGAGCAGCGCCGGCAGCAGCCGCCGAGCACGCCGCGCCCAGAACGCACCGAGCCCGATCCGAGAGGCGCGGCCCCACTCGAGGACCAGCAGCGAGGTGATCAGGAACCCCGACAGCACGAAGAACACCTCGACCCCGAGGAACCCGCCGCCCGCCCACGACACGCCTCCGTGATACAGAAGCACCGCCACCACGGCGAGCGCCCGCAAACCGTCCAAGCCGCCGTAATAGCGGCCGCCCACGGTTCGGCTCCTCGCCACTGGCGCGCTCACGGCCACGTTGAAACAACTCCACACGGGATCACGATCGAACTCCTATCGCTCCTGCGCACCCGATTGCGCCAGCGGTTGCAGCCGGATCACGCCAGGCCAGCCTTGCGAGTGGAAGCGGCCGTGCGGCTCGCTCGCGGAGAGCCGCGCCCGCATCCATCGCATGACCGGTCGCTCGACGTATCGGTGGGAGACCTCCACCACTGCGAACATCACCCCGAATAGCGCGACCGTGCCCGCTGTGCCGGCATGGCGGCCGGCGAGCAGGGTCCAGGTCTGGCCCGGAAGCAGGTTCCATAGGTAAAGCCCGTAGGAGACGATGCCGAGGTGGACCAGTGGACGGAACGACAGCGCCCGTGCGAGCAGGCTCTGCGGCCGGCCGACCACGCAGACGATCAACACGGCCGCGGCCAGCTCGCACAGCGGCAGTCCGTACAGGTTGAGCTGATCGCTGCCGATCGTGAACGCCCGGTTGGCGTAGCACCATCCGATCACGGCGAGTGACGCCCAGCCGGCGGCGCTCGGGAGTGCGCGACGGTAACGGCGGGAGAACAGGGCGGCGAGGCAGCCGACGGCGAGCGCGTCAGATCGCGTCGGGGTCGCGTAGTAGGCGAACTCGTTCCAGTGCGTCGACCCGGCGAGATACAACCGCAGCCCGGTCGCGACCGCAACGATCGACACGCCGACGAGGCTGGCAAGCAGGAGCGGACGGCGGCGCGTCCAGCCGCGCACTCCTGGACGCTGATTGTCGCGCCCATTCAGCAGCCATCGCAGCAGCGGCGGCCAGCAGGCGTAGAAGTGCTCCTCGACGGACAGTGACCAGGTCCAGGCGAGCGGTCCCATCGCCGCCCAGATCGCCTGCACGAAGCTGCTCAGATAGAGCAGCACGGGACCGACCAGCAACACCAACTGCCAGACGCTCTGCTGGCGTGAGAAGACGAACACGTATGCCGGCAGCAGCACCAGCAGCGCGGGGAGCAGCCGCGCCGACCGGCGCAGGTAGAACGAGCGCAAATCGACCCGGCCGGTGCCGTCGTGCTCATCCAGCAGCAGCGTCGTGATCAGGTACCCGGACAGCACGAAGAACACGGTCACGCCAAGGCTGCCGCCCGGCAGCAACGCGGGCATCGCGCCCCAGATGCTCGAGTGCAACATCAGCACGCCGAAGATCGCCACCCCGCGAAGTCCGTCGAGCGGCGGCCGGTAACCGAGGGCGGCCTGGCTATGTCGTCGTCGTGTCTTAACGGAAATCCAATAAGGAATTTAGCGAAATTTAGAAACAGACCTGCCGGTGAGGACTGCCCGGTCGGCGCCGGCGGGAAACATCGCCGGCGCTCAGAGGCCGGCGCTCAGAGGCCGGCGCTCAGAGGCCGGCGCTCAGCGACCGACGCGCCAGGTGAGCCGCCCGGCGGCGGCAGCGTGTGGTGAGAAGCGCACGCTGAGCACCCGTTCGCGCGCGCCGACGGCGAAGGCGACGCAGCCCGTTCGGACGTCGCCACCGACGATGTAGTTGTCGAAGTCTCGCAGCGGTGTCTGGCAGATGCCGTTCGGCACGAACACCGGCGTCACGACCCCGCCCGATGACACCACGGAGAAGTCACCGGTCGCCGAGCTGTCGTAGATCGCCGGACCGTTGTTGGCGATCCGCACGAGCACCGCGATCGCTCGCGTTCCGCCCAGCAGCGCTGCACCCGAGTTGCGGAGCGGGTCGATCAGATGAACGACGGTCACGTCAAGATGCGCCCCACGCGAGCTGGTGTGCTGGGTGACGCCGATCGGTGGGGCACCTCGCGCCGGCACGGGGCCGGTCTGCCGGGCACCGGTGCTGGTCGACGCGCTCGTCGACGCGCTGGTCGCGGTCGAGCGTGTGGTCACAGTCGGGCCTGACGCAGTGGGCGCGCTCGAGCTGCCGGCGCCCGACCCACATGCGCACAGAAGCGCCGCAGCCACCAGCGCGGCCACACCCGCACCGGCGTCGTCGCGGAGGCTCATCGCGACCAGAGTATCCGTAGGGTCCCCGGTATGTTCGAGCTCCGCACCGAGGTCGCCGGCTCACGCGCCCGCACCGGGACGCTGCATCTCGCCCACGGCGATGTCAGCACGCCCGCGTTCGTCCCGCTCGCGACCCGCGGTTCGGTCAAGACGCTCGAACCGAGAGACGTGCAGTCGCTCGGATACGAGATGGTGCTCGGCAACACGTTTCATCTGCTGCTCTCCCCCGGCCCCGAGCTGATCGCCTCGTTCGGCGGCCTCAACGAGTTCATGCGCTGGCCGGCGCCGATCATCACCGACTCCGGTGGCTTTCAGGTGTTCTCGATGGGCCACGGCAGCGTCGCGAACGAGATCAAGGGCCGCGGGCGCTCCGCGCAGTCCGGCGGTGCGATCGTCTCGATCGACGAGGAGGGGGTGAGGTTCCGCTCCTACGTCGACGGGAGCGAGCGGTTCCTCGCACCGGAGACCTCGATGGAGGTGCAGGCGGCGCTGCACTCCGACATCGCGCTGGCATTTGACGAGTGCACTCCGTTTCACGTGACGCGTGAGTACACCGCGCGCTCGACCGAGCGCACCCACCGCTGGCTGGCGCGATGCCTGCGCTGGCACGAGCAGCACGGCCCCCGGGACCAGGTCGTCTACGGGATCGTCCAGGGTGGCGTCGAGCAGGACCTGCGGTTGGAGTCCGCCCAGACGGTGGCGGCGAGCACCTGCGGCGGGATCGCGATCGGCGGCTCGCTCGGGCAGGACAAGGCGCAGATGCACGAGGTCGTCTCGTGGACGACCGACGCACTGCAGCGCGTCGCCCCGCTGCGCCCCCGCCATCTGCTCGGGATCGGTGAGATCGACGATCTGATCCGCGGGGTCGAGCTCGGGGTCGACACCTTCGACTGCGCGATGCCGACGCGCCTGGCGCGCCACGGTGTCGCACTGGTCCCGGAGCCCGCGGCGCGATGGCGCGTCGATCTGGTCAAGTCACGTTGGCGGGACTCACGTCAGCCGCTGCTGGAGGACTGCCCCTGCCCCACCTGTGATGGCGGCTTCACGCGCGGCTACCTGCACTACCTCCTGCGCGCCGGCGAGCAGACCGGCGCCAGGCTGATCACGCTGCACAACCTCGGGTTCATTGCACGTCTGATGGCCGACCTGCGACGCGCGATCGATATGCGACATCTCGCCGAAACCGCCGCTGAACTGCGCGAAGGCGGCGCTCCCGGCAGATTGCAAACTTGACAAATGACGACTTAGATTTTATGCTCCTGTTTGTAGTCGTAATAATTACGCAGGAGGCATCAGATGGCAATTATCAGATGGGAGCCCGCTCGGGAGCTGCAATCAGTCCAGAGCGAGATCAACCGGCTGTTCAACACGTTGTTTGACTCCCCGACTCCGGCCGCGACCGGCAATGGCGTCGCACGCCGCTGGATTCCGGCGATGGACCTGGTCGAGAACGAGCAGGACTTCGTGCTCCGCGCCGACCTACCGGGCGTCAGCGAAGCGGACGTGAAGATCGAGCTTCAGGACAGGATCCTGACGATCTCCGGTGAGCGCAAGGCGGAGCATGAGGAGCGCAAGGAGGGTTATTACCGCGTCGAGCGTTCCTCCGGTTCGTTCTCGCGTGCGCTGACGCTGCCCGAGGGCATCGAGGCGAGCAAGATCACCGCGAGTTTCGACAACGGCGTGCTTGAGGTTCACGTGCCCAAGCCCGAGGTCCGCAAGCCGCACAAGGTCGAGATCTCGGTCGGCGGCGCGACCGAGGAGCCCGCGGTCGAGTCTGAGCCGGTAGCGGCGTAGCTCTCAAGATCACGAGCAGCATCGAGAGGCGGGCCATGGCCCGCCTCTTTCAATTCCGGCGCCGAGCGTGGCTCTACTTCGTGTACTGGTGGATCAGGCTCTTGAGCTTGTTGACCGCGTCGGTCACGTCATGGGCGACGATCGTGCGGTAGTGGATGACCGGTGGTGACGCGCTGGTCGCGACGGTGACCGCGATCACGACCGCCACGATGAACACGACGATCAGCCCCAGCAGCAGCATCAACCGCCGCAGCGCTCGGCCGCGCCTTGTGCGCCGGGCGTCCGGCGCGTGGGCACCGCGTGCGGCGGCGGCCGTCGCCGGCGTGCGAGCGTCGCCCGGCCCGCGCGCCGGCGCTCGTGACGGCTGAGCGCGCGCGGGACTCTGGGCGCGCGGAGCGGATCCGCGCGAACCCGACCGCCGCTCCGGCGTCACCCTCGTCGCCGCCGTCTCCGGTTCGCTGGCCCGTCGCGGCAGAACTCGCGTGGCGGCGCGGGAGCCACCCACCGCCGCAGCCGCGGCGCCGGCCGGCGCAATCCCGTGGACACCGTCCTGAATCGCCTTGGCGAATGCCATCGCGTCGGCCGGCCGGCTCTCCTGATCGATCGCGAACCCCCAGGCAACGGCCTTCGCAAGCTCCGGCGGTACCTGTGTGTTGAGCGTCGAGAGCGGGATCGGCGATTCACGCTGCTGCTTGAGCGCCAACTCCGAGAGCGATGCCGCCTCATATGGCAGCCGTCCAGACAGCAGCTGGTAGGTGACGACGCCGAGCGAGTAGATGTCGGCCCGCGGCCCCGCCTCCTCCCCTCTGGCCTGCTCGGGCGACAGATACGCAGCGGTACCGAGCACCGAGCCGACCTGGGTGATGCTCGATTGGTCGGCGGCCCGCGCGATCCCGAAATCCGCGAGCTTGACGACGTCGGTTCCGGAGACCAACAGGTTCCCCGGTTTGACGTCGCGGTGTACGACGCCGTTGCGGTGCGCGTAGTCGAGGCCCCGGCACGCCTGGGTGATGATCTCGACCGCCTGATCGACGCGAAGGTGGCCTCGGTCGCGCAGCAGCTCGGCGCACGAGTGGCCGGCGACATGCTCCATCACGATGTAGTGCTGGTGTGTCGGCTCGTCGAGCCCGAAGTCGAACACCTGAACGATGTTCGGGTGCACGAGCCGTGCGGCCGCCAGCGCCTCACGCCGGAAGCGCGAGACGAACGTCGGATCGTCGGCGAGATGCTCCGCGAGCAGTTTGACGGCGACGTACCGCTCCAGGCGATCGTCGAATGCCAGCATCACCGTCGACATGCCGCCGACGCCGAGCCGTCCTTCGATCCGGTAGCGACCGGCGATCGTGGTCGTGCTGGACACTATCCGCCGGCTCCCCCGGGGGCGCCGCCGCCGCTGCCGGCGCCGGTCGTAGTCGTGCCCGGCGAGGTGCTGCCGGGGAGGCCGACCCCGCCGGAGGGGGACGTGCTCGTCGAGGTCGTGGTCGTGACCGGAGGCGTCGTAGTCGTCGGCGTGCTGGCGGTCGTGGTCGTGGTGGTAGTCGGGGTCGTCGTCGTCTTCGGCTTCGAGGTCGTCGTCGTCGTGGCCGCGGGGGTGGAACGGCACTGCTGCTGCGCAAGCGCTGCGATCGTCTCGACGCCCTGGTTGAGGTTGTTGACGAGCGTCTGATCGACCGAGGAATAACCGGCCAGTGTGTTCTGCAGACCGGCGATCGCTTGTTGCGCGGCGGCGCACTGGTTGCCGGCGACCTCGGCCGAAACCTGAGCGAGCTGGCTGTTGAGGCTGCTCGCCTGATCAACGGTCAGCAGGCTGCCGCTGCTGCCGCACGCTACCAGCGCCGACACGGCAAAGCCGAGGCCGCCGGCGAGGAATGCCCTGTTAGCAAAGCCCATCGGCCCAGTGACTTTAGAGGCTGCGCTGGTTGGCAGCGAGTTAGGGACCGCTGACCCGGGCCGTGTGCAACCGATGCTGCACTCCCGGCACCGTCAGGATCACTGACCCAGTCGCAGGCGCTCCGCGAGCGAATCGGGGAGCCGCGCGCGGCGGATCGCGGCGACCGCGCCGTCGATGTCGTACTCGACTCGGTGATAGACGGCGGTCCACTGTTCGAAGTCGAACTCCAGCCAGGCCGCGCGAGCATCTCCGTCCCGCGGCTGCCCGACGCTCCCCGGGTTCAGCAGCCAGAGACCGGCGCTGACGTCGAGGAGCTCGCCGTCGCCACGGGTCTCACCGGTCGCCATCTCGCCGTCGGCGCGCCAGAACGAGAGCGCCACATGGGAGTGGCCGATCAGACTGACGCGGCGAGCCTGCACTTCGAAGCACAGCTCGGCCTGCAGCGGCGAGAGCACGTACTCCCAGATCGGATCGCGCGGGCTGGCGTGATAGAGCCCGATCTCCTGGTCCTCGTTGCTCGGCTCCAGCGCGCTCAGATACTGGTGGGTGGCGGGCGCGATCGAGTCCCTGGTCCACTCGGCCGCGCGCCTGGCGGCCTGCGAGAAGTCGCTCACGTCGATCGTGCCGATCACGGCGAGATCGTGATTGCCTGCAAGGCAGAGCGCAACGTGAAGACGCGCAAGCTCGACGCACTCGTCAGGCTCGGCGCCGTAGCCGACGAGATCCCCCAGGCACCACACCTCGGCGCACTCTGACGCGTCGATCTCCTCCAGCACCGTTTCGAACGCCTGGCGGTTCCCGTGGATATCAGAGACGATCGCGACCCTCACCTCGTACAGTCTCGCGTGTGAGCCGATCCAGTGTGCGAAATGTCGCTGCGCCGGCGCTGCTGGCGCTCGGTTGTGCTTACGCGGCAAGTCGGCTCCTCTCCCCGCGTGAACCGGCGCCGGCGGTCGAGCCGGTCGACCTGCACGAGCACTTCAGCGACGCGGAGATCGCCCGCGGCAGGCACTATGCGCGCGGCCAGATGGCGATCGGCCTCGCCCGGGCGGCGATCGACACATGGGCGCTGAGTGCGGTGGTACGCCGCCCGGCGCGCCGGGGCTTACCGGGCGGCCAGGGCGCGCTCGCCGGCGCCGGCACGGCCGCGAGCCTGTCCGTTGCGCTCTCGCTCCCCGGGCTGCCGCTGTCGGCGCTCGCGCGGCGACGCTCGCTCAGGGTCGGGCTCGCGACCCAGTCCTGGCGCGATTGGGGCATCGACCTGCTGAAGGCGCAGGCGATCGAGGCGGCGTTCACCGGCGCTGCCGGTGCCGGTGTCACCGCCCTGACGCGGCGCTGGCCGCGCGGCTGGTGGCTGCCGGCGGCGAGCGGCTCGGTGCTGATCGGCGGCGCCCTCTCGGCGCTCGCGCCGGTGCTGCTCGACCCGATCTTCAACGAGTTCACGCCGCTCCCCGAGGGCGAGACGCGCGCCGACGTGCTGGCGCTGGCCCAGGCTGCCGGGGTCAGGGTCGATGGCGTGTACTCGGTCGACGCGAGCAGACGCACCACCGCCGCCAATGCCTACGTCACCGGGCTCGGGCCGACCAAGCGGATCGTCCTGTTCGACACGCTGCTTGACAACTTCTCGCGCGACGAGATCAGAGTCGTGGTCGCGCACGAGCTGGCGCACGTCCGCCACCGCGACGTTCCGCGGAGCATCGTGTTCGCGGCGATCACCGCTCCCGCCGCGATGCTCGCGGTCCAGCGCCTGAGCTGGGCGCTCGCACCGCAGCGTGGTACGCCGGGGGCGCTGCCGGCGCTGGCGCTGGCGGCCGGCATCGTCGCGGCGCCGATCGGACTGATCGCCAACCGTATGTCCAGGGCGCTGGAGCGTCGGGCCGATGCGTTCTCGCTTGAGCTCTCCGACGCGCCGCAGGCATTCGTCTCATTCGAGCGTGCGATCGCGCTGCAGAACGTCGCCGACGTTCAACCGCCGCGGGCACTCACCGCGCTGCTTGCGTCGCATCCCGCAACCGGCGAGCGGATCGGCATCGCCCTCGCCTACCAGCGAAGGCAGGCTGTGCTCTAGGAGTCCTCGAGTTCGGATCGAGCTCCGAACTCGGGCAGGTTCTTGACGTCCTCGCGGTGGCGCCACTTGGCGTAGTTGTCCTCCATCGCGTCGACCAGCTCGCGCATGAACTTCGGCGAGAGGTTGATGCGGGAGACGACGACGCCCGGGATCTCCTCGTCCTCGATCTCGTGATCGACACGCGCGAACGTGATCGTGAACTCGTAGTCGGAGTGGCTGACGTTCGCGAAGTTGGCGTAGTGGCCGGCCATCACCTCCGGCGAGAAATGAATGTTGATGTGGCGTTCGGGCTCGTTGGGATCTTCCATTGCGACGTAGTATCCGCCATTGTGCGGATCATCGTCGTCGCCGTGGGCCGGCTGCGCCCCCCGTTCGCCGATGACGTGCAGCACTACAAGAAGCTGATCGCCGGTCACGCGAAGCTGGAGCTGATCGAGGTGCGGGAGTCCGAGCAGGTCACCAAGCGGCTCCCGCCACGGGCGTTCATCTCGCTGCTCGACCTCGGTGGCGAGGTGATGGACTCGATCCGCTTCAGCCGCTTCCTGGAGGAGCGCCGGATGAGCGGCCGGGACCTGTGCTTCGTGATCGGCGGCCCGTTCGGGCTCGAGCTGGCGGACGTCGATCACCGCCTGTCGCTCGGCTCGATCACCCTTCCTCACCAGCTTGCGCGCGTGGTGCTGCTGGAGCAGCTCTACCGGGGTCACAAGATCCTCGCGGGCGAGCCCTACCACTACTGACGACGATGCCCGACCGGTCCGAGATCGAGATCGAGCGGGCGTCCGCGCATCGGCGCAGCGCCGAGATCGAGCTGGCGGGATTCGTCACCCGGCTGAAGGTGCTGCTCGCCGCGGTCGTCGCCCTGGCGGCGCTCGGAAGCGTCGCGTTCGCGCTGGCCGAGCACGTGTCGGTCGCGTTCGGTCTGGTCTGGACGCTCGACACGATCACGACCGTCGGTACGATCGCCGAACCGCGCGACACCGCTGCCCGCGTGATCATCGTCGGGCTCGAGCTGCTCGGCATAGGTACGCTTGCGTACGGCCTGGCGACGGTCGCGGAGTTCTTCGTCTCCGGGCAACTGACCGGCGCGCTGGCCGATCGCCGACTCCAGAAGATGATCGAAAGCTACTCAGATCACTACATCATCTGCGGCTACGGCCGCGTCGGCAGCCAGGTCGCCCGTGACCTGCGGCTGCGCGGCGCGCGGTACGTGGTGATCGACTCAAGCCCGCTCAACAGGGAGCTGGCGACGACTGATCGCGTCCCCTACGTCGAGGGCAGCGCCTCGGAGGACGACGTCCTGATCGCGGCGGGAATCGCGCGCGCCAGCGCCGTGATCGCCTGCGTGGATTCCGACGCCGAGAACATCTTCATCACGCTCAGCGCGCGCGAGCTGCGCTCTGAGATCCTGATCATCGCCCGCGCCTCCGCCGAGGATTCGGAGAAGAAGCTGCTGCGCGCCGGGGCTGATCGCGTGATCTCCCCCTACAAGACGACGGGCACCGAGATGGCCCGGATCGCGCTGCACCCGCAGGTGGGCGGCGCGGTCGAGGTGGCCGACTTCCGGGTCGAGCAGATCGAGGTGCCCGAGGTCTGCGCTGGGGTCGGGCACAGCGTCGCGCAGGTGCGAGGCCGTTCGGTGATCGTCGCGCTGCGCCGCCGCGACGGAACGCTCGAGCCGCAACCCTCGCCGGAGGCTGTGATCGACGCGGGCGACACGCTGATCGCGTTGGGTAGTCCGCCGGCGCTCGACGAGCTGGAGAGCTTCTTTCAACCGATGTCCGTGGCGAGCGCCTGACCGTGGCCCCGGTGGCGGCGGATCCGGTCGCGGTGCTGCGGCGCGAGGTGCTGAGCGCTGCGGCATCGTTGCGCGGCGACGGTGTGGAGCTCGCCGCGGAACCTGGCCTGGCCCGGCCCAAGCGGGCCGGACAGGGCGACTACGCGACCAACGCCGCGATGCTGATGGCGCCGGCGTTGCGCGAGCCGCCGAAGGCGATCGCCGCGCGGCTCGGAGAACTGCTCGCCGCGGCGCTCGGAGATTCGCTGCAGCGCTATGAGGTCGCCGGCCCCGGCTTCCTCAACCTCGTGCTCTCCGATCGCTGGCACCGCGACGCGCTGGCGAGCGTGCTGGCCGCCGGTGACTCGTTCGGCGGCGGCGGCGCTGACCCAGCCGAGCGGATCCTGCTGGAGTTCGTCTCCGCCAACCCCACCGCACAGCTGGTGGCCGCCTCAGGGCGCCACGCCGCCTACGGGGATTCGCTGGCGCGGATCCTCAAGCACCATGGGCACACGGTCTCCCGCGAGTACTACTTCAACGACGCCGGCTCTCAGATCCGGCGCCTGGGCGAGTCGGTGCAGGCGCGGGCGCGGGGCGAGGAGGTCGCCGAAGATGGATATCAGGGCGAGTATGTCGCCGAGCTGGCGGCGTCGATCCCCGGCGCGGCGAGCGACGATGTGGACGCGGTCGCGGCCCGTGCGGTCGAGATCCTGCTGGAGCAGATCAAGACGACGCTGATCCGCTACGACGTCCACTTCGACCGCTTCTTCAGCGAGCGCGTGTTGCACGAGGGATCGCCGAGCCCGCTGCAGCGAGCGATCTCGATCCTCGAGGCCGGTGGCCACGTCTACAGGTCCGAGGGCGCGGTCTGGCTGCGCACGACCACGTTCGGAGACGACAAGGACCGGGTGCTGCTGCGCTCGAGCGGAGAGCCGACGTACTTCGCGGCCGACGTCGCCTACATGGCCAACAAGCTGGAGCGAGGCTGGGAGCGTGAACTGCTGCCGGTCGGCGCCGACCACCACGGCTATGTGGCGCGGCTGAAGGCGGCGTTCTCGGCGCTCGGCAACGACCCCGAGATGCTGGAGGTCCTGATCCTCCAGTTCGTCCACCTGGTGGAGGGCGAGGAGCGCACGGCGATGTCCAAGCGCCGCGGTGACTTCGTGACCCTCGACGAGCTGCTCGACGAGATCGGTGTCGACGCTGCGCGCTTCTTCATGCTTCAGAGCTCGCACGACCGCACGCTCGACCTCGACCTTGACCTCGCGCGCTCGCAGTCGCGGGAGAACCCCGTCTACTACATCCAATACGCGCACGCGCGAATCGCCTCGATGCTCGCCAAGCTCGGCTCGGCGCGAGTCGCTGCCGCGCTTGCGCCGGGCGCCGATTGGGGCGCAGGCGACGAGCAGCTGCATTCATCCGAGCGCGAGCTGATCAAGAAGCTGCTTGACCTGCCGGCGGAGATCGCTGACGCGGCTGATCAGCGCGCACCGCATCGGATCGCCGCTTACGCGCTGGAGCTCGCGCAGGAGTTCACCGCGTTCTATCGGGACTGCCGTGTGGTCGGGGCGGAGCCGGCCGGGATCGAGTCGTTCCGCGTGGCCCTGTGCGTCGCCTCCAAGCGGGTCCTGGCAACGGTCCTCGGGCTGCTCGGTGTGAGCGCTCCGGATTCGATGTAGGGATCAGATCAGACGCGCAAGGTCGTCGTCGAGCCGCTCGGATTCCGCCGAGCTCAGCGGCGCCGCTCCGGGCAGCGGCGTCGCGGCGGCCGCGCGAGAGCGTGCGCGCCACTTCGGCAGCGTCACCATCAGGAACACGATCCCGCCGAGCAGGATCGCCGGCGGCAGGATGTAGATCAGCAGATTGAAGCCGCTCGCCGGCGGCTTGGCGAGCACCGACACACCGTACGCGGTGACCATCGCGTTGACGATCTCCTGCTTGCTGTCGCCCTTGTTGATCAGCAGCGCGATGTACTGCTTCTCGGAGACCGCCTGTGGAGACTGCACAAGCTCGAGCGGCTCGTGACATGAGGTGCACATGAACTCGCTCTCCATCGTCAGCAGGTTCGGGCGCGGCGTCGCCGCAAGGGCGGTGCTCGCGCTCAGAACGCCGGCGACCGATAGCGCCAGCGCGGCCAGCCCCGCGATCGCCGCCGCCCGCGCGCTCAAGAGGGCTCCGCGAGGATCCGCGGCAACGTCTGGTTGACCCACTGCATGTCCAGTTGGTAGCGCTGCAGCGCCTGGATGTGGCCGCTGCGGTTGATCACGAACGACTCAGGGACGCCGGTCGTCCCGAACGCGTGCACGTAGCTGCCGTTGACGTCGCTCAGGACCGGGTAGGTCAGGTGGTACTGGTGCATGAACGCCTCCTCGTCGGGGGGATTGTCGAGGTAGGCGATGCCGAGCACGGTGCCGCCGTGGCGTTCCAGCATCCGCTCGGCATGCTCGAGCACGGGCGCCTCCTGCTGACAGGGCACGCACCAGGAGGCGAACACGTTCATCAGGACGACCTTGCCGCGGAAGTCACGCAGGCTCTCGGTGGCCGACGAGGAGCCGAGCACCGGCAGTGCGACGCCGGCGTTCGGCGCCGGCGGGTAATCACCCCGGGCGACGAGACCGTCGATCGAGCTGTTCGTGCTCTGGTTGGAGATGCCATAGGCCAGCACCGCCAGCAGCGCCACCGCCAGGCTCGTGAACACGATCGGGAGGGTGTACCTGCGCATCCCCCCTTAGGGTAGTCACAGCCAGCCGAATGCGACGCCGCACACCAGGCCGACTCCCAGATCGAGCGCCGCCAGCGCACCCACGCGCGTCCACCGCTGCCGGGGTGTCGGCGCGTCGTAGACCCAGGCCGCGTACACGAAGAACCACAGGTAGCCGAGCACCACGATCACCGGCCACGAAGCCGTGTTCCACCACCAATACGCCCAGTGGAAGACCCCGGCGGTATGCAGGAAGATCTCGACGGCGACGCTGACCAGCGACAGTCCGAGCCCGACCGCCAGCCGGTTGGGCATCCCGAGAATCCGCAGGCCGCGATCGGGCGGAAGCATCTTCGCGTAGACGATGCCGGCGATCGCGAACATGAATGTGATCTCGACGTTCAACCCGATCAGGATCTGGTAGGCGGTCGGCCCCGTGACGGTCCAGATCGCCGCGTGGTCGGTGAAATGGAGCACGAGCGCGTTGACGAGCTCGTTGAACCAGTCGGCCAGCCAGATCGCGAGGCCGGCCGCGATCACATCCCAGCGCCGGCGTTCGACCTCGTTCGCGTAGATGTAGACGACGAACGCGAGCAGCGCGACCGCGTACCACTTGAACAGGTGCGGATCACGCAACTGGCGCTCGGCCTGCAGGGTGAACGCGGTCCGCGCAGCGAGGAGCAGGGCCATCTAGGTTCGCGCGGACACTTGTGCAGAGAGTCTGTGGGGAGCGCTAGCGCTCAAGCTCGAGCACGAGCTTGCCGGTGTTCTCTCCCGCGAACAGCCGCGCGAGGACCGAGGGGAAATCCTCGATCCCACCGCGGACCGTGTCCTCGATGCTGCGCAATGAGCCGGCGGCGAGCCAGCCCGCCATTTCGGCGATCGCCTCGCCGTAGCGCTGCGCGTAGTCGAACACCAGGAACCCGGTCATCGACGCGCGGGAGACCAGCAACGCCATGTAGTTGCTCGGCCCAGGCGCCGGAGAGGTGTTGTTGTACTGGGAGATCGCGCCGCAGATCACGACCCTGGCGCCGCGCCCGAGCCGGGTCAGGCCCGCGTCGAGGATCTCGCCCCCGACGTTGTCGAAAAATACGTCCACACGGTCCGGGGTATGGAGCCGCAGTTGGCCGAGCAGATCGGGCGCCTTGTAGTCGATCGCGGCGTCGAACCCGAGCTCGTCGAGAAGCAGCGAGCACTTCGCTGTGCCGCCGGCGATCCCGACGGCCCGAGCGCCCTTGATCTTCGCGATCTGCCCGACCACGGTGCCGACCGATCCGGCGGCGCCGGACACAAGCACCGTGTCGCGCTCGCCCACCCGTCCGACATCGAGCAGTCCGAAGTAGGCGGTCAGGCCGCCGATGCCGAGGACGCCCAGGTGAGCTGCCGGGGACACGCCCGCAAGCGTCGGGACCAGGTTGACGCCCTTGCCGTCGCTCAGCGCATGCTCCTGCACGCCGAGCAACCCGCTCACGATCGCGCCGACCTCGAAGCCCGGGTGCCTTGAGGAGATCACCCGCCCCAGCCCGAATGCACGCATGACCGCGCCAATCTGGACCGGTTCGATATAGGAACGGGCGTCGTTCATCCAGCCACGCATCGCCGGGTCGATCGAGAGGTGCGTCACCTCCACGACGAACTGGCCCTCAGCGGGCTCCCCCAGCTCGGCGCTCGTCAGCTCGAAGTCCGACGCCTTCACCGCGCCGACCGGGCGGGCCGCAAGCCGCAGCTGTCTTGACGGGTACACGTCAGACACCCGGCGGGCGCCGCTGGGCCCAGGGCTGCGCGGACTCGATCTGCGACGCGAGCGAGTAGAGCACGTCCTCGGCGCCGTGACGCCCGGCGAGCTGCACACACAGGGGCAGGCCGTCGGCGCCGATCCCGGCCGGGATCGTGATCGCAGGCTGACCGGTCAGGTTGAAGATCGGCGTCCATGGCGTGAAGCTCGCGGCCATCTGGAACGCGATCGCCGCCGGCCGGCCATGCCCACCCTCCGCCGGCAGCGCCGTGCGGGCCAGGCCGGGCGTCAGCAGCACGTCGACCTCGTCCCAAAGCGAGCCGATCCTCGCGGTGGTCGCCGGCCGCCTGCGGCGCAGCGCGTCGCGCCTGAACGCCGGCACCAGCGCCCCGCCGGCAGCGGCCATCTGGCGGGTGCTGCGCTCGGCCAGCGACGGGTCTGGCAGCTCCGTGAGCGATTCGTGGATCGCGCGCAGGTAGGTCTGCGTGATCTCGAGCGCCGCCGACCCGTAGCGTGGGTCACGCTCGATCACCTCGTGGCCGAGCTCGTCCAGCAGCCTCGCCATCCGATCGAACGCGAGCCGCTGGTCGCCGGACAGGCGCGCGATCAGGCCGGGCGGGATCTTTCGTGAGACGGCGATCCGCAGACGACCGGGTTCACGCGCCGCAGCTTCCACGAAGGTCCCGTTGATCGGCGGCGCCGGGTCCGGATCTCCGGGTAGCGCGCCCTGCATCACATCCAGCATCAGCGCGCTGTCGGCGACGGTGCGGGTGAGCGCACCGAGCACGGTCAGCCCGAGCCAGCCCTCGCCGGCCGGCCCTGTGGAGACGCGTCCGCGCGTCGGCTTCATCCCAACCAGCCCGCAACAGCCGGCGGGAATCCTGATCGAGCCCGCGCCGTCGGAGCCGGTCGCCGCCGGGGCCATCCCCGACGCCACCGCCGCGGCCGATCCGCCGGAGGATCCGCCCGGCGTCCGGGTGATGTCCCACGGGTTTCTGGTGATGCCACTCGCGTCGGTCGCGGTCCACGGCCACAGCGTCAGCTCAGGGACGTTGGTGATCCCGATCGGGATCGCACCCGCTGTTCGGAGCCGCGCGACGGCGATCGCGTCGACGTTCTCGACCGGCCCGACGCTGCGAGAACCGCGGTTGATCGTCTGACCGGCGACCGGAAGGTCGTCCTTGATCGCGACCGGAACACCGGCCAGCCGGCCGGCGGCGGCGAGGTCGGACTTCGCCAGCGCGTCGGCGGCGGCGAGCGCCTCATCGGCGATCGTCACGCGGAACGCATTCAGCCGGGGGTCGAGCCGCTCGATCCGGCCCAGAAACAGCTCGACCAATTCCCGCGGTGCCAGCTCACCCGAGCGGACTCGCGCGGCAAGCGCGCCCGGTCCGGCGAATACCAGCTCGTGATCGCTCATCGAAGTGCGATCACAAGCTCACGGACCGCGCCGGGATAGCGGTAGGAGATGCCGCCGTGGCGGCCATCGAACAGCTCGAGCGTGTGTTCGATGCCGAGCTTGCCCAACTCGGCGGACACGGCCTGGGCGCCGAGGTCAAGGTAGGCCTCGTCGGAGCGGCCGGCGTCGAGGTAGATGCGCCGCATCGTGCGCAGCGCCTGCGCATGGACCGGCACCATCCGCACCGGATCGTGTTCCAGCCACAGCGCCCAGACGTCGTCGACGAGCTTGCCGGTCGTGACCTCGAACGGCAGCCTGACCGCTCCTGGATGGTCGGGATCAGGCGAGTACGCGGCGGCGTACGCGTATTGCTCAAGCGGTTCGCCGTAGCGGTGGAAGTCGAGGTGCTCGGCCTGCGCAAGGCGCTCGTGGAACACCTCGTAGGAGGACTCGAAGTGGTCCCTGAGGGTGCGCGCGACGCCTGCGAACCGTGGTAGGCAGCAGCACTCGAACAGCGCATCACCGGCGTGAGATGCGAGCGCGCCGAACACATCCGGGCGAAGCATCGGTGTGATCATCGCGCCGTAACCGCCCGAGGACTTGCCGGCGATGCCACGGTGATCACGGTCGCCGGCCGTTGGATAGCGGCCATCGATGAACGGCACGACCTCGTCGCACAGGTAGTCCATGTAACGACCGGTGCCGATCGAGTTCAGGAACTGGGAACCGCCGAGCGACGTCCACGCGTCGACGAACACCAGGATCGCGTCCGGGCAGTGCCCTTGAGCGAACATCGCGTCGACGCGCTCGATCACCGTCGGCTCGAACGCGCTGCGTGACAGCCACATGTCAAGCTGGCCGGTGAACCCCTGGATCATGTAGACCGAGGGGACCTCTGTGGCGGTGCCGGCAAGCACCCCAGGCGAGCGGTAGACGTACAGAGGACGCCGTGCAGGATCGCCGAGCGGGTTCTCAGCGAGCAGCTCGGACTCGACCACCAGCATGTCGAGCGAACCCGACAGCGGGCGCAGCCACGGCGCGCCCGCGGGAGCATCCACCAGTGTCATGGCCATGGTGGCACCGTATCCGAAAACGGCCGGCGCGAGGCGGTTCCCGAGGTGCAAGAGAACCCCCGGTTGGGGGGAACGCCCATAGGTATATTGAGTTTGCAGGCGCGCACTTTTCCGATAGTCGGCGGCTGCAGGCGATGACAGACAGCGTCCACACCCAAAGCCACAACGGCGTCCCGGCCGATATCGACGCGGGCGAGACGAGCGAATGGATCGAGGCGATCGACGCGGTCGTCGCGCACGACGGCCCCGATCGGGCACGGTCGCTGCTGACGCGTGTCGTCGAGCGCGCGCAGCATGCCGGCACCGGGCCGATCGCGACCCTGAACACGCCGTATGTGAACACGATCTCGGCGCAGCGCGGTGCACCGCTCCCCGGCGATTGGGACGTGCAGATGCGGTTGACGCGGATCATCCGCTGGAACGCGATGGCGATGGTGGTGCGTGCCAACAAGGTGTCCTCCGAGCTCGGCGGGCACATCGCCTCCTACCAGTCGCTGTCGGTCCTCTATGACGTTGGCTTCAACCACTTCTGGCACGCGCCTTCCGAGCAGCATGGCGGCGACCTCGTCTACTTCCAGGGCCACTCCTCTCCTGGTAACTATGCGCGCGCCTACCTCGAGGGGCGCCTGACCGAGGCGCAGCTCGACAGCTTCCGCCAGGAGGTCGGCGGCGATGGCCTCTCCTCCTACCCGCACCCGTGGCTGATGCCGGACTTCTGGCAGTTCCCGACGGTCTCGCTGGGGATCGGACCGATCACCTCGCTGTACCAGGCGAGGTTCATGAAGTACCTGCAGGCGCGCGGGATCGCAGAGACCGACGGCCGCAAGGTGTGGTCGTTCGCCGGCGACGGCGAGATGGACGAGCCGGAGTCGATGGGAGCAATCGGCCTCGCCGGGCGCGAGCGCCTTGACAACCTCATCTGGGTGGTCAACTGCAATTTGCAGCGCCTCGACGGACCGGTGCGCGGCAACGGCAAGATCATCCAGGAGCTGGAGGCGGATTTCAGGGGCGCCGGTTGGAACGTGATCAAGGTGATCTGGGGCCGTCGCTGGGATCCGCTGCTCGCCGCGGATATCGACGGGCGGCTCGAAGCCGTGATGGACGAGTGCGTGGACGGCGACTACCAGACGTTCAAGTCACGCGACGGCGCGTACGTGCGTGAGCACTTCTTCGGACGCGACCCGGTTCTGCTGGAGCGCGTGGCCCACATGAGCGACGCCGAGATCTGGAACCTCAATCGCGGCGGGCTGGACCAGCAGAAGGTCTACGCCGCCTACCACGAGGCCGCTCAGCACACCGGTCAGCCGACCGTGATCCTCGCCAAGACGATCAAGGGCTACGGGATGGGCGTCTCCGGCGAGGGGCAGATGGTCACCCACCAGGCCAAGAAGATGACCGAGGACGCGCTGCTCGCCTATCGCGACCGCTTCGAGCTGCCACTGACCGATGAGCAGGTCCGCAGAGCCGAGTACTTCCGGCCGCCTGAGGACTCCCCGGAGATGCAGTTCCTCCGCGAGCGTCGCGAGGCGCTCGGCGGCTCGCTCCCGGCGCGCCGGCGTAGCGCGCCCGAGAAGCTCCCGATCCCGGAGCTGGCCGCCTTCTCCTCGCAGCTCGAGGGCAGCGGTGAGCGTGAGATCTCGACGACGATGGCGTTCGTCCGGATCCTCGCGACGCTGCTGCGCGACAAGCAGCTCGGGCCGCGGGTCGTGCCGATCATTCCCGACGAGTCGCGGACCTTCGGGATGGAGGGGCTGTTCCGCCAGGTCGGCATCTACGCGCCGTTCGGCCAGCAGTACCAGCCCCAGGACTCCGAGCAGCTGATGTTCTACAAGGAGGACGCGCACGGGCAGATCCTCGAGGAGGGGATCACCGAGGCGGGATCGATGTCTTCGTTCATCGCCGCGGGCACCTCCTACAGCGCACACGCGAAGCAGACGGTCCCGTTCTACATCTACTACTCGATGTTCGGCTATCAGCGCGTCGGCGATCTGATCTGGGCAGCCGGTGACAGCCGCGCCCGCGGGTTCATGCTGGGCGGCACCGCGGGGCGCACCACCTTGAACGGCGAGGGGCTCCAGCACGAGGACGGTCACAGCCACGTGCTGTTCTCCGTCGTCCCCAACTGCCGCGCGTATGACCCGACCTTCTCATACGAGGTCGCGACGATCATCCAGGACGGGCTGCGGGCGATGGTCGGCGAGCAGCAGGACGTCTTCTACTACCTGACGCTGTTGAACGAGAACTACACGCACCCTGCGATGCCCGAGGGCTCGCAGGAGGGAATCCTGCGCGGCATGTATCTGCTGCGTGAGGGACGCTCGCCACGCTCACGCAAGCAGCCGCGCGTGCAGCTGATGGGGTCCGGCGCGATCCTCCGCGAGGTGCTCGCCGCCGCGTCGCTGCTGGAGGAGCAGTGGGGCGTGAACGCGGATGTCTGGAGCGTCACCTCGTTCACGGAGTTGCGCCGCGACGGGCTCGAGGTCGAGCGCTGGAACATGCTCAACCCGCTCGCCAAGCCACGGCAGGCGTTCGTCTCAAAATCCCTCGCGGGGCGGCGCGGACCGGTGGTCGCCTCAACCGACTACATCCGCACGTTCGCCGACCAGATCCGTCAGTGGGTGCCCGGTTCATACCGCGTGCTCGGCACCGACGGCTACGGGCGCAGCGACTACCGTGCCTCGCTGCGGCGGTTCTTCGAGGTCGACCGCCACTACGTCGCCGTCGCGGCGCTGAAGTCGCTCGCCGAGCTGGGTGAGGTCGACCCCAAGCGCGTGCAGGAGGCGATCGAGCTTTATGGAATCGACGCCGCGGTGGCGATGCCGACCACGCGATGACCGCGACACTGCTGCCGGTGACGGTGCCCGACATCGGCGACTTCGCCGGTGTGCCGGTGATCGAGATCCTCGTGGCCGTCGGAGACACCGTGGCCTTCGACGACCCACTGGTCACGCTCGAGTCAGACAAGGCGACGATGGACATCCCCGCGCCTGCTGCGGGAACGATCGCCGAGATCGGCGTCAAGGTCGGCGACGAGGTGTCGGAGGGGAGCCTGCTGCTGACGTTGACGCAGGTGGAGGGCGCCCTGGCACCGCCCGGGCGCGAGGACCCGGCTGCAGCTGGGGAGCCCTCAGCAGCTGGGGAGCCCTCGGCGGCTGAGGAGCCCTCGGCGGCTGGAGCCCTCGGCGGCTGCCGAGCCCGCGGCGGCTGCCGAGCCCGCGGCAACCGAGGATCCGGCGCCGGAGGCGACCGGTGCGAATGGCGGCGGACCGGTCTATGCGAGCCCGTCGGTGCGTCGCCTCGCGCGTCAGCTCGGCGTCTCGCTCACCGGTGTCAGCGGCAGCGGTCGTAAGGGCCGGATCACCGTGCAGGACGTGCAGAAGCTTGGCGACCGGGAGCCGGCATCGACACCGGCGACACCGTCCCCGGCCGGCGCCGGAGCGGGCTTGACGCTGGCGCCCTGGCCGGTGGTCGACTTCGCCAAGTACGGTCCCGTGGAGCGGGTGCCGCGCACCCGCATCCAGAAGATCTCCGCGCCGAACCTCGCCCGCAACTGGGTGATGATCCCCCATGTCACGCACAACGATGAGGCGGACATCACCGAGCTCGAGGCATGGCGCAAGCAGCTCAACAAGGAGCATGAGCGCGCGGGCGTCAAATTCACGATGGTCACCTTCCTGGTCGCCGCGTGCGTCGCGACGCTGAAGGAGTTCCCGGACTTCAATGCGTCACTCGACGGCGACGACCTCGTGCTCAAGCGCTACTACAACATCGGCTTCGCCGCCGACACGCCCGGCGGGCTCGTCGTGCCGGTGATCAAGGATGCCGATCGCAAGGGGCTGGCGGAGATCGCCACCGAGCTGACGATGCTGTCGGGCAAGGCCAGGGACGGCAAGCTGTTGCCCGGCGAGATGGCCGGTGGCAGCTTCACGATCTCGTCGCTCGGGGGGATCGGGGGGACTTCGTTCACGCCGATCATCAACGCTCCCGAGGTCGCGATTCTCGGGGTCACGCGAGCGGCGATCCGCCCCGTCTGGGATGGCAGCGCCTTCCTGCCGCGGCTGATGGTGCCGCTGTCGTTGTCATACGACCACCGGGTGATCGACGGCGCCGCCGCCGCGCGGTTCGTCGCGCATCTCGTCGAAGTCCTGCACGACCTGCGCAGAGCGCTTCTATGACGACCGAGATCCGTGTTCCAGACATCGGCGACTACACCGATGTGCCGGTGATCGAGGTCCTCGTGAAGCCGGGCGACAGCGTCGACATCGAGGATCCGCTGGTCACGCTCGAATCCGACAAGGCAACGATGGACGTCCCGTCTCCGGCTGCCGGCGTGGTGACCCAGCTGCGGGTGTCGGTCGGCGACCGGGTCTCGGAGGGAAGTGTGCTCGCCGTCGTCGACGCCACCACGGATCCCGCAAACGCCCCTGAGTCCGCGGCCACTCCGCCGAGTCCACCCGCTGCCGCCCCCTCCGTGCCCGGCGCCGGCTCCGGCCTCCCTGCCGGCGCCGAGGCCTCCCCTGCCGGCTCCGGCTCCGCTCCCGCCACTGCTGCGACCGGCGAGGCCCGCGACGCGCAGGTGGTCGTGATCGGCTCGGGCCCGGGTGGTTACACGGCCGCGTTCCGCGCCGCGGATCTGGGCCTCAAGACGATTCTGGTCGAGCGCGACGAGACGCTGGGCGGCGTCTGCCTGAACGTCGGCTGCATCCCCTCAAAGGCGCTGCTGCACGCGGCCCGGGTGATCGCCGAGACCGAGGAGATGGCGAGCAACGGGATCAGCTTCGGAAAGCCGTCGATCGACCTCGAGGCCCTGCTCGAGTGGAAGACCGGGGTCGTGGGGAAGCTGACCGGCGGGCTCGTCGACCTGGCGCGCCGGCGTTCGATCGAGGTGGTGCACGGTGAGGCGCAGCTGACGAGCGCCAACTCAGTCGAGGTCGGCGAGCGGACGATCACATTTGAGAACTGCATCATCGCGGCCGGCTCCTCGCCGGTCACGTTCGCGTTCATGCCGGAGGACCCGCGCGTGATCGACTCGACCGGGGCGCTGTCGCCGACCGACATTCCCAAGCGGCTGCTGGTGATCGGCGGCGGGATCATCGGCCTCGAGATGGCGACCGTCTACGACGCGCTCGGCTCCCGCGTGACCGTCGTCGAGCTGCAGGATCAGCTGATCCCGGGATGCGATCCGGACCTCGTGAAGCCGTTGCACAAGCGGATCGCCGAGCGCTACGAGGCGATCCTGCTGGACACGATGGTGACCGACGTAAAGGCGCAGAAGAACGGCCTGAAGGTCGAATTCTCCGATGAACGGACGCGAACCTTCGACCGGATCCTCGTCGCGGTCGGCCGCCGGCCCAACGGCGATGCGGTCAATGCCGGCGCCGCCGGCGTGACGGTCGATCCCCAGGGGTTCATCCCCGTCGACAGCCGGATGCGCACCAACGTGCCGGGGATCTACGCGATCGGCGATGTCGTCGGCGGGCCGATGCTCGCCCACAAGGCGACCCACGAGGGCAAGGTCGCGGCGGAGGTGATCGCCGGTCAGGCAGGCGCCGAGTTCGACCCGCGCGCGATTCCGTCTGTCGCCTACACCGATCCCGAGGTGGCGTGGATGGGGCTGACCGAGACGGCCGCGAAGGCCGAGGGGATCAAGTACGAGAAGGGGGTGTTCCCGTGGGTCGCGTCCGGCAGGGCGCTGTCACTGGGGCGCCCGGAGGGCGTCACCAAACTCCTGTTCGAGCCCGGCACCAAGCGGCTGCTCGGCGCCGGCATCGTCGGCGTCGGTGCGGGCGAGCTGATCGCCGAAACCGTGCACGCGCTTGAGCTCGGCGCTGACGCCGAGGACATCGGCCTGACGATCCATCCGCACCCGACCCTGTCGGAGACTGTGGCGTTCGCGGCCGAGATGGCGGCCGGCACGATCACCGATCTGATGCCGCCGCGCCGGCGCTGAGCCGCCGCCCACCGCGGCGCCGCCGGATCGGCTCAGAGCGTGCGCCGGCGCCGGTTCCGTCGGGCAGCCAGCAGCAGGGCGAGGACGACGCCGGCGATCAACACGCGATACGCGCGGCGGCCACGGCCGGTTTGACCCGATCGCGCGGTGACACCGTCCGGGAAATCGGCGCCGTCGGGCGTTGCATGCTCCACCGGCGCCGGCATCGGAAACTCCTCCGCGACAAGGACGTCAATGGGTTCCGGGCTACCTGTCAGGTCCTCCGGCAGCACGATCGGCCCGTGCCGCAGCGCCGGGTCCCCGGCGCCGAGTGGAAACTCCTCGGCTGCGAGCACATCGTGCACCGGCTCGGCATGTAGCGCCGGGTCGCCGGCGCCGAGCGGAAACTCCTCCGCCGCAAGGATGTCGTGCGGCGGCTCGGGGTCCGGTCCGCTGCGCTCTTCCATCTCTGCATCTTCCCAGAACCGACTCCGGGTGCGGATCCAGGCAGTTTGGGGACCCCGGCAAGCTGCGCTTTCCATGGGAGAACCCCGATGCGATAATCTTAGTGGTGTTGACTGAGATCAGATCCTCTCCCCTGCCTCCTCCATGCTATCCTTTGCTTACGTTGCATAAGCTAATCGTGAAAGTGAAGTCCCTATGACACGCCTCCTTCTCGTGCCACTCGACGACATCGTCGTCTTCCCGGGCATGTCGCTCACGCTCGCCGTGGACGCCGGCACGGACGAGACGCACGTCCTGCTCGTTCCCCGTCACGAAAACGAATTCGCCGCGATCGGGACGGTCGCCGAGATCTCGGACCGCGTCCGCCTCCCCGGCGGCGCCAAGGCCGTCGCCCTGACCGGCCTGCACCGCGGGATCGCCGGTGCCGCCCACACGATGCCCGATGGACGCCTGTTCGTCGACGTCGAGGAGCGGCCCGACCCGTCGGGTCCGCTCGATGGCAAGACCCGCAACATCGAGCGTGAGTACCGCGCGGTCGTCGAGGAGCTCCTTGAGCTGCGCGGCGATGACGGACGCGTTTCCGCGTTCGTGCGCAGCATCAGCGAGCCGGGCGCACTCGCCGACACCTCCGGCTACTCACCCGATCTGCGCTACGAGCAGAAGGTGACCCTGCTGCAGACGGTCGACGTCGCAGAGCGTCTTGAGCTTGCACTCGGCTATCAGCGTGAGCGTCTTGCAGAGATGCAGGTCCGCAAGCGGATCCGCGATGACGTCGAGTCGGGTGCTGAGAAGCAGCAGCGCGACTATTTCCTGCGCAAGCAGATGGATTCGATCCGCAAGGAGCTCGGCGAGGACGACGCCTCGGTCGTCGAGGAGTACCGCACCAAGATCGAAGAGGCGGGCATGCCTGAGGCCGTGCGTGAGCAGGCCGACAAGGAGCTCGGCCGCTTCGAGCGGATGGGCGAGCAGACCGCGGAGTCAAGCGTGATCCGCACCTACCTTGACTGGCTGCTGGCCGTGCCGTGGAATCACCGCTCAGAGGAGCGGCTCGATCCGACGCACGCCCGCGAGGTGCTCGACGCCGATCACGCCGGCCTCGAGGACGTCAAGGACAGGATCGTCGAATACATCGCGGTCAAGAAGCTCCGCCAGGAGCGTGGGATCACCGAGGACAAGCGCTCCGGCGCGATCCTGACGCTGATCGGACCGCCCGGTACCGGCAAGACGTCGATCGGTGAATCGATCGCGCGTGCGACCGGACGGGAGTTCGTGCGGATGTCGCTCGGCGGCGTACGCGATGAGGCAGAGATCCGCGGACATCGGCGCACCTACATCGGGGCGCTTCCGGGACGGCTGGTCAGAGCACTCCGTGACGCGGGCACGATGAACCCGGTGATCATGCTCGATGAGGTCGACAAGGTCGGCGCCGACTGGCGCGGAGACCCGAGTTCGGCGCTGCTCGAGGTGCTCGATCCGGCACAGAACCACAGCTTCCGTGATCACTACCTCGACGTCGAGCTGGACCTCAGCGGCGTCATGTTCATCGCGACGGCGAACGTTCCGGACACGATCCCCGGCCCGCTGCTTGACCGAATGGAGGTGATCCGCTTCGACGGCTACACCTCAAAGGAGAAGACGGCGATCGCGCGCGGGTACCTGTGGCCTCGTCAGCTGGACCGCAACGGACTGCGCCCGGAGGAGGTCGAGATCTCCGATGAGCTGTTGCTGTCGGTGGTGACCGAGTACACGCGGGAGGCCGGCGTCCGCCAGCTTGAGCGTGAGCTCGGAACTCTGCTGCGCAAGACCGCCACGAAGATCGCAGCCGGGACCCTGGAGGCACCGGTGACCCTCGACCTCGACGGCCTGCGGGACGCACTCGGACGCCAGAAGCACTTCCAGGAGTCCGCGGTCCGCACCGCCGTTCCGGGTGTCGCCACCGGACTGGCTGTGACTGGGACCGGTGGTGACGTCCTGTTCATCGAGGCGACCGCGATGCACGGCAAGCCGGGGCTGACGCTGACCGGGCAGCTCGGCGACGTGATGAAGGAGTCGGCGCAGATCGCACTGTCATATGTGCGTGGCCACGCCGACGAGCTCGGTATCGATCCGGCTGCATTCGAGGAACGTCAGTTCCACGTCCACGTGCCGGCCGGCGCGATCCCCAAGGATGGTCCAAGTGCAGGCGTGACGATGGTCACCGCGCTGGCGTCGCTGCTCAGCGGCAGGCCGGTGCGCCATACGGTCGGGATGACCGGGGAGGTCACACTCCAGGGACGGGTCCTGCCGATCGGCGGGCTCAAGCAGAAGGTGCTCGCGGCCCATGCCGCAGGCCTGACCGAGGTGGTCCTGCCCGAGCGCAACCGTGGTGACCTCGATGACGTCCCGCAGGAGGTCCGCGACGCGATGACATTCCATCCGGCGATGACCGTCAACGAGGTTCTGGCGGCCGCGCTGGAACCGGCGCCCGCTTCACTCAAGAGCGTCAGCGCCGGCTGAAGCAGCAGCGGTTATGGATGTCCGGCGCCACCCCCGGCGCCGGACATCACCACCCCGTGGGCTCAGAAGGTCGCGTAGCCGGTCTTCGCGATGAAGAATCCGCTCCAGGCGCTGTCGAAGCAGGTCACACCAGAGCTGCGGACCTGGCAGGTCGCGCCCTGGTACTCGTCGTCGTAACCGGCCGCCACGGCCGCTCCGCTGGGGTCAAGAACGCTGTTGCCGGCGCAGACGAAGTGCGCGCCGCCCGAGGAGCCGACCTCCATCCCCTGGCCCCAGTCGAGCTTGCAGCTGGACGGCTTGCGGGGCGGCTGCCACGTCCGGGAGGAGATGTCGCAGCGCACGGCGCCGCCGCCGAGCCGGCAGCCGATCGCGCCACCTGAGGTTCGGAACGAACTGAAGTGCAGATGCGCATGGCTTGACGGCACGAACGCGGCCGGCGGGGCCTTCGGCGTGATCGTGACGGTCTGAGTCCTCGTGATCGTTCGCGTCACGGGGTGCTCGACGGTCACCGGCGGCTGCTCGCTGACCGACAGCGGCTCAGATGACGACGAGGACGATGAGGGCGAGGAGGACGAGGACGAAGACGACGAAGATGAAGCGCCAGACGAGCCGCTCGAGCCCTTGTGGGAGGACTTTGACTCGGACTTCGTGTGCGATTTCGACCCCTTCTTGCCGCTCGCCGTGGTCAGCGTGGTCGCGGCGGGCAGGGTCAACGTCGGGCCAAAGTTGGTCGTGCTCGCCCCGGGCACCACTGTCGCCGCACCGCAGCCACCGACGACAAAGCCGGCACCTGCCGCGATCACGAGCATCCCTAATCGTTTTCGCATCACTACAGACCTCAAGTCTCGCATTGGTCCAGAGCGTAGTGTGGCACGTTGGAGTAGCTTGCACTGCATGACTACGACCAGCGCAACACACGAACAACATGTCCTCGACGCTGTTCCCAAGCAGCTCTACATCGGCGGCGAATGGCGAGACGGCGCGAATGGCACGCTCGCAGTGGAGGACCCGTCGACCGGCGAATCGATCGCCGACGTGGCCGATGGGTCCGTGGAAGATGCGAAGGCTGCCCTCGACGCTGCGGTTCAGGCAGCTGGCGCATGGGCGGAGCACGCCCCCCGTGAGCGCGGCGAGATCCTGCGCCGAGCGTTCGAGACGATCATCGAGCGCGCCGACGATCTGGCGCTGTTGATGACGCTGGAGATGGGCAAGCCGCTGTCTGAGTCCAGGGGCGAGGTGATCTACGCGGCAGAGTTCCTGCGCTGGTTCTCCGAGGAGGCGGTGCGGATCGACGGCCGCTACGCGACCACGCCGAACGGCGCCGGACGCCTGCTGACGATGCGCCAGCCGGTCGGACCCTGCCTGCTGATCACGCCGTGGAACTTTCCGCTGGCGATGGGCACCCGCAAGATCGGTCCGGCGGTGGCGGCGGGCTGCACGATGATCGTCAAGCCCGCCAAGCAGACGCCGCTGTCGATGCTGGCGCTGACCGGCATCCTCGAGGAGGTCGGCTTGCCGGCCGGCGTGCTGAACCTTGTCACCACCAACGCGGCCGGACCGACGATGGCGGCGTTGATCGGCGACCCACGGCTGCGCAAGCTGTCGTTCACCGGCTCGACCGAGATCGGCCGCACGCTGATGGCACAGGCCTCGGACACGCTGCTGCGCCTCTCGATGGAGCTCGGCGGCAATGCTCCGTTCATCGTGTTCGAGGACGCCGACCTCGACGCTGCCGTCAATGGCGCCGTGCTGGCCAAGATGCGCAACATGGGCGAGGCCTGCACGGCCGCCAACCGCCTCTACGTCGCGCGCCCGGTCGCCGAGGAGTTCGCGACGCGCCTGGCCAAGCGGCTGGCATCGATGCGAGTCGGACGCGGAACCGAAGCCGGCGTCGAGGTCGGGCCGATGATCGATGCCACGCAGCGACGCAAGGTCGCGGAACTGGTGGACGATGCGGTCGGTCACGGCGCCCGGGCACTGATCGGCGGCAGCAGCGTCGAGGGTGCCGGTTACTTCTACGAGCCGACCGTGCTCGCCGACGTTCCGCTCGCAAGCAAGCTGATGCGCGAGGAGATCTTCGGACCGGTCGCGCCGGTGATCGCGTTCGACGGCGAGGACGAGGCGGTCACGGCTGCCAATGACACCGAATACGGCCTCGTCTCGTACGTGTTCACGCGTGATCTCAAGCGTGGCCTGCGCGTCGTCGAGCGCCTTGAGACCGGCATGGTCGGGCTGAATCAGGGAATCGTCTCGAACCCGGCGGCACCGTTCGGCGGCGTCAAGCAATCCGGCTTCGGTCGTGAGGGCGGTCCCGAGGGGATCGGCGAGTACCTGGCGACGAAGTACGTCGCGATCAACATGGATTAGGGATAGGAGTCTGGGGCATCCGAAATGGCCCCAACCCGGACGTGCGGGCGCGCCCGGGCCCGTCCCGAGGAGGCACGCGGCTAGGAGTGAGAGGGCCGTGTAGGGCCCGAACTGGTCATGCGCGGCGACTCGGGGGCTCGCCGGCCGAGCAGTGCTACACGCGCCCGGCCACCTTCGTCGCCGCTATGTGATGGTGATTGTTCTGTGCTGGGTGATCCATCGACCGTTGCTGCGGCTACGTGTCGTCAGCGTGTAGTTCCCCGGGTGTAGCGGCCGTTTCTTGGCGAGCAGCAGCTCTGATCGGTGCGCGCCGGTGGTGAGGATGTCGCCCGTCGCATAGACGATCGCGCCGCGCACGAGTCGGGCGGATGCTGGCTGGGTGCCGGTCGTCGTGATCGCGCCTTCGACATCGCGCGCGGTGCATTTCTCTGTTACCGAGCCGCTGCGGGCTGGTTCTGACTGGGTGCAGAGCACCAGTGCGAACGTGCCCGCGGATCCACGTGCGCCGGCCTTGCCGGTCGCTCCGGTCGCTCCGGTCGCGCCTTGCGGTCCGGTCGCTCCGGTCGCGCCTTGCGGTCCGGTAGCTCCGGTGGCACCTTGCGGTCCGGTAGCTCCGGTGGCACCCTGGGGTCCGGTTGCTCCGGTGGCGCCCGTCGCGCCGGTGGCACCGGTCGCTCCAGTGGGTCCCTGTGGCAACGACCCTCCAGTCCCTGAGAGACTAACCGCCGCGGGCTGTGTCGCAGCGTTGCTCTGAATTGTGAGCGACGCCGAACTGGCACCCGTCGCTTCCGGCGCGAACCGCACTCCTAACGTGCAGCTGGAACCGACGGCAACCGTTGTCTGGCAGTAGTTATCGATCAGATAGTCGCCCGGGTTCGTCCCGGTCAGGATCACGCTGCTTACGACCAGTGGTGCCGATCCGTTGTTCGTGATCGTCAGCGTCTGCTCGGCACTGGCGACGCCCTGCGGCTGCGTGCCGGTGAAGACGATCGCTCCAGTGCTCTCGTCGGCCGTCGGAGCGTCATACGTGAGCGTCACGCCAGCCGCGGCAGCGCCCACCGTCGGTCCACTCACGCCCGTCGCGCCGGACACGACGAAGCTCGACCCGCCGCCACCGCCGCCACCAGTGCCGCCACCGCCGCCACCACCACCACCGTAGTAGCCGCCGCCTCCGCCCCCGCCGCTGCTGCCACCCGAGGTGCCGTCCCCACCCAACCCAAACGAGCCGGCGACCCCTATGGTGGCGCCACCGACCCCGCCTGCGCCACCAGCATTGGATGTACCCGGACCACCACCAGAACCACCGCCGCCACCGACGGCGCCAGCGTCACCACCCGCATAGTCTCCGGCGCCGCCTCCCGCGCCCGCAACGACCAGCAACCCGCTCGGCGACGGCGACGCGGCACCAACGAACGACGCGCCGCCACCGCCCGCCCCCGGGAAGGTGCCAGTGCCGCCATCCCCGCCACCACCAATTCCACCCAAGCCCCGCGGAGGACACCCCGAACCGCCGTTACCGCCGACCCCAACCGACAAAAACTCGCCCGGCGAGACCGACACGGTCGCCGCGACCGCCGCGCCGTGACCTCCACCAACGATCCCGCAACCACCGCCCGCAGCCCCCATCGCTGACACCGCGATGCTCGTAACCCCAGCCGGAACCGTGAACGAGTAGTAACCGGCCGAACTGAACGACGCAGTCGTGGTCACATCCGCCGACGCCAACCCCGCGCCAGCCCACGCCCACATCGCACACACCACAGCAATCACACACACGCTCACAAAACGCCTCATCGTGCGATCAACGCTCGTCGCCCCAAGAAAATAGCCAGCCATTTGGCACCCCTTCTCCAAGTCGTGAACACACCATGACCCCCGCACGCCGCACGCCGCACGCCCACCACACGGCTCTGGGCAAACAAGAACCCTAGCCGCAGCGTCAACCCAACACCAGTTTGTTAGCAAGCAACCCCGCGACAGGACCTACCGACACGAGCGGATGCCGCCCGAGACGACGACGCCGACCGCGGAGCAGCCGGCCGACGGCGTTGGCGCCCGTCCGGCTCAGACCGCGCCGACGAACCTTGAGCTGCTCGGCAGTCTGCGCGTCCAGATCCAAGTCCAGGTGAGCGATCGACGCATGAGTCGCGACGTCTTGCATCACCTCGTCCTCGGTCCCAGCGGTCACCGAGAACAGACAGGCAGACCCCGTATCCGCACAATCCAATTGATACGCCATCTGCCATCCCTGCGTCGGTAGGCGTACGGTCGAGCCCAGTCACGACCGCACTGCAGAGTCACGACATCCCCAACCCTCAACGACCCCGCTTCCGCTCCGGGCCAAACGCGAAAGCCGACGCGTCTTTCAGAGGTTCGGACCCCGGTTCAGGCGAGGTTGGGGGTCCGAATGCCCGCTTCGAGCCGAGCTGATGCCGCAGCTTGTCGCGTTCCATCGCCAAGCGCGCCAGCCCGGGTCGCTTCGCTTGGGACTTCCCGCAGCTCGCCACGCCGCCGTGATCATCGAGTGCCGCTCCCACGGGACGCCGGACCTGGACTTCATCGCGTTTCGGCCGTCCGCCAAACCCGTGAACGTGGCCAGCATCTTCTGGCCTAACTTGTTGTTCTTGTTCGGCACGGTGACTGCTTCACTCGGCCCGCAAACGTCGCACCTGTCCTCTTTACCAGGATCGTCACGAAACAGTGGCACGAGGTTGCCGCAGTCGTTGCAGACGCTCAACGGCCAGCCACAGGCGGCGCACGCGAAATCGTGGCCGTGGTCCGGCGCACCGCCGCGCCGGCGGCACGTCCATTCGGACGAGCTACTCGCCATCTCGGGCATTGGTGAGATCGTCCATTGCGGCCCTCAGAGGGTGGGGGCGGGGACTTGCGCCGGGCAGGACGGCCCCAGGAGCGGCGGGCCGCCGCCGCTTCCACAAGGGTCGACGGACCCGTCAATCGTGGCGACGTCGCTCGCATCCCCGTCACTGGGAGGCATTCGCCCAGGCGATCTCAGACGTGTAGCCGGTGGTCCCGAAACGACTCGCACGCTGTTAGGCCCGGAGGAGCCGTCTGGCCAACCGCCGGGCAGAGTGTCGCGGTCGACGGAAAGGGGCCGTCTCGACATGCTGAATCAGCCGTGTTGAGCGCGAGCATGACTCCGCTGCAGGCAGTCGGACTCGGCGCTGCTGTGACAGCGCTCCGTCCGCCGCTGCTGCTGCACGGGGACGTCGGTCAGTGGCTGTAGAACTGTGTCAGGAACCAGGCGCGGGCGTTGTAAGGGAAGGCGACCTGCTGGTAGCCCATGATCGTATGATCGTGCTCGCCGACGGTCATCTCGAAGTCGAGGTATGGTGCGATTCCCGGCCGGTCGTGGTAGCCCGGTCCGCACTCCTTTCCCTGTCTGCAGTAGGACACCTCGAACACGTTGAGGTGCGCGCTCTGGTCCGTAAGCGCGCCCTTGTCCTTCGCATCGAGCTCGTCGAGCGCGAGTTGCCAGAGCAGCCCCACGCTCCCGATCCGCATGATGTTGCCCTGCTTGATCCAGACATCCTCGAAGGCGCGCGCGGGCTTGGTGGAGACGACGTCGCCGTTGGGCGACTGCCCGAGTCCCGTCGGGCTCACCTTGAAGCCTGACAGGAAGATCCACTGGAGCTGGGTAGCCAGGGCGATGCCGAGCATCTGCTCCACGCCGCCGATCAGCGCGCCGGCTCCGCCCTCCACCTTCTCGACGACCTCGTCCTCCTCGGTCTGGCGCTGGATCAGCGGCAGCGGGATTCCCTCGTGCAACAACTCGACAGCGTGCGCATGGCGGAGTTGGTAGGGCGCTAGGCGTCGCCGGACTCCTGCTTTGAGCCCGACCTGGCGCAGCAGCCATCCGCGGCCCGATCGCCGACCATCCCCACGCGTCCATCCCCACCTCGCGCCGGTGATCGTTCTTCCCATGGCGGACCAACACAGAGCCGCGGCGCTGGTCAAGATCAGGCTCGACCAGGCACAGCGCCTCGTTAATCCTCACACCAGCACGCCACAACACGACGATCAGCGCGTTGACTCGATGACCGTGGCCGTGATCACCGGCAGCGAGGGGAAGGCTCTCGAGCTAATTCTGCGAGCTGCTCGACAACGCGCGCGAGGGGCGAGGTGGCGTCCAGCTCGTGGGTACACGTTCTTCGCAGAAGCGGTTCGACCTCGGCCAAGTCGCTCAGGATGGTTTCTCGCTGTTCCGGGCTCTTGCCGTAGGCGTTGGACGTCCGGTTCTCAATGCGGCTAAGCAGCACCTCGATGGGAGCCGCCAGCAGCACGACCGCGTCGAAGCGATCGTAGAAACGGCCCTGGTTCGACACCGTCCCGGAGACGTATAAGGTCGGCCCGTCGTCGCGCGCGAGGAGTTGCGTCATCCGGTCTTCCCGCCATACGTATCCGCCTTCGGTCTCAGACCATTCGCTCCAGCCCGCCGAGTCGGTGTCGACAACCCGAAAGCCGAGCCGTCCGAGTTCCGCGAGCGCGCTCGACTTCCCGGTTCCAGACATTCCAGTCACGAGGATCTTGCGCATCGTGGCCAGGTTAGGTGACGACCCGCACTACGTTCGCGTCTTGCTCCCTCCGAGCGACAACAGCGTTGTCCCTGTTTAGATCCGACCGGAAGCCCGGGAGCGATCCCCGCGGTTGCGTCGCTCCCGCTATGTCCCGGTCGTCGGCGCTTGGTCTGGCTCGTGCGCCGGTCTGCGCTCGATTGGGGCGTGAGTCTTGGGGCGATCAAGGCCGCGAAGTCGCCAGCGCCCGGGTTCGGCGTCTGGAAGGGGAAGGCCGCCTTCCGGGCCGGTGGGCGGAGTTGGCGACGGATCTGGATCCGATCCCCAATCGTCATCCGACCCGCCTGGTGATTGAGGTTCCCGCTCATAGAACAGCGCCGGTGCGAACGCAGCAGCGGGAACCCAAGCCACGAACGTGAGCAAGATCACGTAGATCATCGTCTGCGTCTCCCCGACCAGGTGGGCGGCCACGAGGACGAGCAGCAGCCAGACAGGCGCCGCAAGGCAGGTGACGGCGACGCGAGTCCGGAAGTGCGATCGACGCTGCTTCCACGGGAAGTCAGACCGCCCAGAGACCGAGAAACCGACGTACGCGATCCAAGAGACAACGAGAAATGCGTCGAAAATCGGCATCGCCCGCCGTCACGATAACAGCGCCCAGCCGGTTCTACAACAGCTACCAGCTTGGTGGAATCTCGGATTGGGCGCTCGCCGTCGCTGCTGCTGCGGGCCTGAACCAGCGCTCTCGCCGCTGCCACCAGGCTGCCGCATCAACTCGGCGTTGCGGCAGCTCCCGAGGCGGGACGATCGGAATTCCGCGAGAGCGATCGTCGGGATGGTTTGGAAGCGGGCGAGCGCTTCGGCGACGAAGTGTTGGCATCAACGCCAGTGCCCGCACGAGTGCTCGGCCACGCGAGCGATCGTATGACCTCTAGGGACCGAACACTGCCGGGTCTCGATTCCTTCCGACACTTTGTTCCGGGCTCTGCTTTCCGCGCAAGGCAGGGAAGTCGGCGCGCTTGAGATGCTCGTGCGATTCGCAGAGCAGGTCTCGGCGGAGGCCGAGGGCGCTGCCGGTTCAAGCCTGAACGCTCATGAACGGTCAAGCGGCCGCTCTCCGCGCCGAGCGATCGCGCGGCTGCCAACGGGACCGCGAGCGAGTCGGCGCGATTCCAATCGCGCGGCGAGCGGGTCCCAGAGCAGAAGCGATCACCGCGGTGGGCCGAGCGAGATAATCGTGTCTGGAGCCCGTCAGCGGTACGGTTAGAACCGCTGGCGGTCAGTGGAGCTACCGCAACCGGACGCGGCCCTGACGCGGCCATTAGGGTGATCCGAGACTCGAGTGGCTTTCGCTGTCGCGGCCTGGTAGATTGCGATTGTGCGTCGTCACTCCAGGAGACTGGTAATCATGACGGCAGTCGCGGTGCTGGGTGTGACCACCGCGGCGCTTGCAGCGTTCCCGGTGGTGCCGGCGACCTTCTCGGGCGGCTACGTCACGTTCAAGCTCAATCGGCACGGGCGAGTCACCTACGCGGACGTGGGGTACACGTGCGTCAATCAGAACGGTGAGTTTAGTGCCGTCAGCCATCACCCGTCCGGCGGGGTATCTCCGTCCGGGAGGCTGACGATCACCTTCACGGCATCGGCGAAGGTGAAGGTCAAAGGCACTTTCACCAGCACAAGCACGATCCACGGAACCGTAACCTTCCGTGGGACCGGCCAGTGCAAAGCGCCCGGTCGGTCGTTCACCGCCACTCCGCTCTGAGCGAGTCTAGCCTCCGGGCGGGCGCACGCCCGCGATTGTGCATGATGACCCGGGCGACAATCGACGTCTCCCTGTTCCCGAGCTCGCAAGGCCGCGACCAAGCCGACATGCGACGATCGAGGGCCGGCGGGAATGGCCGCGGGTCGCGCGCCGGGAGCTCGAGGCGCATCGCGCCCAGCAGGCGCAGGCGATCCCGCGTGATCGAGAGGATCGCCTGTTCGGGGCCCTGAAGTGGTTCGAGCAGAACCATCGGGTCGAGTCGGTCGCCGACGAGGACTACGACCGCTGGCGCGGGTCTGCACGCGACACGAAAGGAAGGGTGCTGCGAGGCAACACCAAACCGTTCATCGCGCCGGACATGCCGGAGGGTGTGATCAACCTCTCCGATCCGGACGCCAGGGTGATGCGCACGCAGGGCACCCCGCCCCGCCTACAACGCGCAGACTGCCGTGAACGAGCAGCAGATCATCCTCGCGGCCGAGATCACGGTCGACGCGCCGGACTTCGGGCATCTGAAGCCGATGCTCGACACCACCCTGCGGCACCTCGCCAAGCACGGTGTGAGCGAGCGGCCCGGGGTCGTGCTCGGCGACGCCGGCTACTGGCACACTCGGCAGATCCAGGCGATCGAGGACCGCGGGATCGAGGTGCTCGTCCCGCCGGGACGGGACGATGCGCGACGGGATCCGACGGAGCTGGGAGCACGGGTTCTTTGACGTCATGCGCCGCAGGCTCGCCACCGCGACGCACAATCTGCTCAATCTCCACAGCCACTGGAACGCCAACACCGCCTGACACCACGAGGCGCCGCTTCGCTGGCACGCTTCCGCGGAAGCACCCGCCAACCCGGATTCCCGCTCGTGCGGGATATTCCGACAGCCTCTTGCCAATCCGATCACGCGCGCCGCGGACCGTCTGAAGACGAAAGCAGCCGTCAAGCGGGGCGACTGGCGCGTCGGTGCTGTCGACCGCAGGCAGCCACGCGGGCGCGATGACCAGCGCCGAGATCGTGGCGGCTTTCATGCGTGAGCGGCGCTCTGCGGGCATGAACGCCGGACTCCTGTGATCCCCCCAAGAAACCCAGTGTCAGAGGCCACCTCAGGATCGCTGGCGGGGTGACCCCGGGAAGCTCACGATCTCGTGTCGTTGGCGCGTGCGCGTGTTGGTAGCTGAAGCGCTGTGGTCGGGACGGCCGCCGGTTGTGACGGCGCGGTGGGCCGAATAGTCCCTTTTGTCGTCCGGCAGGCGTATGTTTGCCTCGTGCGGTCTGAGTTCGTTCGCGGGATGATGCCTTTTGCGTCACGGTCGTGGGTGGGGCGAGCGTGGCTATCGGTGTTTGCCGTTGTTCTGGTCGCGGTGGCGGTGGGGCTGCCGGCGCCGACGGTGGCGAGCGCGGCGACGACTACGGTCAACTTCGAGACGCCGGTTGTGCCGGGGACGGCCTCGCCTGCGTCTGGGCCGCAGATCACCAACCAGTATGCGTCTGACGGCTTCACGTTCGTCTCACCGTCGGGCACGCCGGTGTCGAGCCCTGTCGGGGGCGAGTATTCGTTCCCGTCGTTGTACCGCGATACGGCCAACGCGCACTCGGGCACGCAGGTCTTGCGCGCGTCCGTCTGCTTCAGCGAGGGGTGCTCGTTCAACGATGACTACGGCCACATGTTCGCGGAGCTGAGTGAGGAGGCAACGGGCGTCAGCGTCTATGCGGGGGCGGTCGGTGGCGGTGATGTCGAGCTTGCTGTCTACGGTCTCAACGGCAAGCTGATCACGGAGCAGACCGAGCCGGTCGGCACGACCACCAAGGTCAATGTTCACCTCTCGGTGACGGTGCCATCGGCGGAGATCGGCTACTTCTCGGTTGAGCACTCGGGTTACGGTGCGCTCGAGATCGATGACCTCAGCCTTGTTCATCTGGCGAAGGCGCCGGCGCCGGTGTTCGTGATCCCGGAGTCCGGTGCCTCCGGCTACCAGGGCTCGACGGAGGCGCTCGGGGTCGAGGTCAACCGTTTCAACGGCGAGAACGACGCCGTCACGCTCGCGATCTCAGGGCTTCCGACCGGTGTGACGTTGTCGTCGGGGAGCACGACGATTCCCGCCGGGCAGGTCTCGACGACGCTCACGTTCGCGGTCTCATCGACCGCGCCGATCGTCACCGGCGTCCCGGTGACGGTGATGGCGTCGGCCTCTGACGTGAGCGCGCCGGTGACGATCATCGAGCTGTTCACGGTCGCTGGGGCACCACCCCCGGTGGCGATCGACGTGCTTCCCGAGGGGTCCTATATCCCGTCGTCGTACACGACGGTCGGGCTCGAGCCGTGCTCCTCGCAGGATGTGGCGGTCGAGATCGAGACGAGCCCGCTCGTCAAGACGCCGGTGACGCTGACGCTGTCGACGACGGGCAGCACGAGCGGTATGTACTACTCGCTCTCGCAAATGACGGTGCCCGCGACGGGCGGTGCCGTCGTGTTCGTCGACCTTCAGCTGGAGCGCAACGTCAGCGGCGACGCCGGCGCCACCAACGACATCACGATCACCGCCAGCGATGGGTTCTACCTCCCGGCGTCGGCGACCGTGGTCGCGACGCGTCCGGGCGGACTCGCGGCGCAGGGGCTGTACGTCACACAGGGGAGCCAGATCGACAACGGCCAGCTCGATCCGAGTGGCAGCGGCGCGTCCGGTCAGGCGTATCAGGGCGTGACGCTCGTCGCCGGCAAGAAGACCGTCGTGCGGTTCTACGCTGACGCCCCCGACTCGGGCGTCGAAGGCGAGCCCGGGATCGGTGCGAGGCTCTACGGGTACAGCGCCGGCGGCACCCCGCTGCCGGGCAGTCCGCTCGAGCCCGACTACCAGCTCGCCAGCCCATCGACGACCGCGCTGCCGGAGTACCCGGGTGCGGACGGCGACGATGAGAAGGTCACCGACGCCGAGCTTGAATCGCCGAACAACGCGTTCACGTTCACGCTCCCCGAATCATGGACGACCGGTGGGTTGACCGGTGGTTACTACCCGGAGGGCACAACGATCAAGCTGACCGGCGACGTCATCTCCGAGGACGGCTACGGCGGCCAGAGCGCGTCGTGTAAGGCGACCGACGAGTTCTCGCTGACCGGGGTCAAGTTCACCGAGGTCGGCCTCGACTACCAGTCGCTGATCACTCCGGTCGAGATGACGGCCGACGGCGTCGCGCCGCCGCCCGAGGACCAGGTCTTCCCTGATGCGGGCGCCGTCTTCCCGTTACCCGACGGAGTGATCGGCGTCGATCAGCCGTACTTCGCGTCGATCGACTTCAGCTCCGTCGAGAACGAGACGAACGGCGCGTGCGCGCCGCCTGTCAAGAATGTGACGGCCTGCGGCAGCCAGAAGAACTCGGACATCCTCGGGTTCTTCGAGAACTACGACGACGCCAACATCGGCGCTGCGGGCGCGTTCACGCATGGCGTTGGGGTGACCGACGGCCAGGCCTACGGGATCACGAGCGGCGTTGGTGGCTCATCGGTCGTCGGCGGCTCTGGCGGCCGTCCGCTGACCTCGGTCGCGCACGAGCTCGGCCATCAATACGGCCTCGTGCACGCGAGCAACGCGTGCGGCGGCGGCACGAACGGCCAGACCGGCGAGTCGTGGCCGCCCGATCAGATGGGCTACCTTGACGGTCTCGGGCTGAACACGGTCGTCGAGCCCTACCAGCCGATCTACAACGGCGCCGACATCGGTGGCGAAGTCCGCACGCACGCCTTCGACATGATGTCCTACTGCGCAGGACCGGCCGGTCAGATCGGGAGCGGCGACCCCGACGTCTGGATCTCGCCGCGCAACTGGCAGCAGCTCGTCTCCAACTACGGAACGCAGACCTCGACCGATGCCGACCATCCATCAGCGGACGGCGTCGCGTACGCCGCGTCGAGCTCGACTACGAGCGCGCTCACCGGGCACGGAGCGCCGCCGGCGCTCGCGGCGCGCGCCGTTCTGGACCCGACCCATCTCCGCGTCATCGCCGAGGTGCTCGGCGGCAGTGCCGCCGGTGGAAAGGCGCGCGTGCTGATCGAGAGTGTCGGGCCGCGGATCGGGCCGGCGCTCAAGGCCGGGAGCTCCGTCGATACCTTCACGCTGACAGCGCTCGGCAAGGGCGGAAAGGTTCTCGCGAGCGTGCCGATGGCGGCGTCCGTCGGCGGGCATATCGAGCAGGGCGTCGCGCTCGTCCAGCTCACCGGCGAGATCCCCGCCCGCGGCGTCCAGCGGATTGAGATCGCGACCGGCGGCGTCGTCCTCGCGAGCCGTACACGGCCGCGCATGCCGCCGTCTGTGACGATCTCAGCCCCCGCCGCCGGCGCGATCGTCGGCAAGGGCGCGCCGGTCACGATCAGCTGGCTGACAAGCTCCTCCGGCCACCGCATGCTGACCGCCGCGATCGACTACTCGCGGAACGCGGGGAAGACGTGGCGCACCGTCTTCTACGGAGCGGATACCGGCAGCGCGGTGCTGCCGAGCATGTTCCTGACGGCGTCCAAGCAAGCCGAGGTTCGGGTCCGCGTCAGCGACGGCTTCAACCAGAGCGACGCCGTCTCCGGAGTCTTCACCGCCGCCGGCGCGCCGCCGCAAGTCGAGATCGTCACGCGCTTCGCCCCCGGTATGCGCCCCTCACCGCTCGCGAATCTGCAGCTCTCGGGCGTCGCGATCGACCAGGCCGACATCAGCCTCGGCGGGACGCGGCTGCACTGGTACGACGGCGCGGTACCGCTCGGGACCGGCACGACGATCCAGACCGGACCGCTCCCGCCCGGCCGCAACCCGATCAAACTCGTCGCCCGCGACCCCTCGGGCCGGACCGCCGCAGCGCGGATGACGATCGTGATCGCCCGACTGCCGCTCCCCTACCTGACCATCCGGCTGCCCAGCGGCCTCTCGACGCAAGCCAAGACGCTGACATTCCGAGCCGACGCAACGATCCCCGCAACGCTCCAGGTCGGCAAGCACCGCTTCCAACTCGGCGACACACTGGCACGCGAACGGATCCACATCACACCAGGAACAACTGACGTGTGGCTCCACATGGTGCTCATCGCCGGCAACCGGATGCGAACGCCCTTCACCGAGCGGATCGGCCGCTCACCACCTGGGTCGATCATCTCGCCGCCCAACTGAAGCTCCAGTCCGACGCGGCCACATGTCATTCGCGGGCCTCCTCGAGGTCGCTGTAAAGTAGAGGTGGCCCGGGCTCCCAGGTCGGCGTCTCCGGGGAACCGCATCCGCTTCTCGACCGAGGCAGACACGCAGCCGGCGCGGCGCTTGTCCGCCGGATACCAGGAGCGCGCCGCCGTCTCGTGCCCGGCCGAGTCGATACGGAGTCGGAAAGGAAGCGGCCACGACGCTGTGGTGACTGCTGTCGGCGTCAAGCCCGCACGCTGTGGCAACGCCGGCGTTAGCTGGGGTGACCGCTTCGACCGACGGGCTTGATGTCGAAGCGGTCACCGACCTTTATTGCCGCGGGAGCGGCTCGTCGCTTGCTGTGTGTGATCACCCGGTGAAGATGCGGCACGCCGGGAATCTCGGGGCTGCTGACCGTCGGGATCGCATCGCAGCCGTCTGAGGAGCTGAGCGAGTTGTCGTGCCCGCCGTGGATTGTCGATGATGGCCCCGCGGCGGAGTTGCCTTGGCCGCCGCCGACGGTCGAGAACTCGTCGTTCGCGGTGTTCGAGAGGCCGCCGAGGATCGCCGAACCGCCGCCGTTTGACTGGTTGCCAACTCCACCGAGCACGGACTCAGGGACGCCGCTGATGCCGCATATCCCGATCAACATCGAGCCGGCCCCGGCGAGGTTGAAACAGCCACCGTCGACCGCGGCCCACTTGTCGCTCGCGACGTTGGACTTGCCCGCCGTGACCGCCCCCTCTCGATGTAGTCGATGTGACCGGCATCGACGTGAAAGGACGCATGGAGGAGTTCGGCTAGGTGCTTACGCAAGTCGACGGAGGCATCCCATCGGTCGCTCACCTTCTTCTCGACTAGCGAGTCGCGCCACTCCAGAGGTCGTCGCGTTCGCCAACCTACGTACTCGACAGCGCCGGTGGCTACGGCCCCGACGGCGGCGCCTATTAGTGCAACACCGACGCTGAAAGCCACCCGGATTTCACAACGCCATAGCCGCCGGTTCGTCAACAGCTGGTCGGCTGCGCCCGGAACGAACCGCCAATGGGGGCTGGTTTCCAGGCTCAACCCAGCCGGGTGCGTAGCACCACCGGACGTCGCTGGCGTTCGCGATGGCTGCAGTCCCCTCGCCGAGACCATCGCAGCGTGCCGGCGGGTCGGTACGAGGTCTGCAAATCCACCCGATTGCATAGGCGACCCCGCGTCTGAGATGCGTTCCGAAGGGCCGCGCTTTCGCGAGACGCGAGGGCTGGCGGCCGCTTGCGCATTCGCCCCAGATCGGTTCACGCAGCCGGGTTGCGCTTTCGCGCTTAGCCGCGCGACTCCGGAGCGGATGCTCGAGGGAGTTGTCGGGCCCGACGCCGGCTGGCCCCGCACTGCCCGTTTGTCGCTCAGGCGACCTTGACGCCGGGCGCCAGTCGCAGCCCGATCGGCCTCCTTGCCGCTTGGTTTCTACGGACCGATCCGCAGCCCAGCGCTCGCGGGCATCGTCGGTGCTCGCCGCTCGTGCACGGTGTCGATGATCTCCGCGTTATCGATACCACGTAAATACACCGAGGTGACTCCGAGGTCATATCGCTGGCTACGGCGATTGGGTTTCCGCGCATGTGCTCGAGCGTCGGGTTAGATGGCACGAGGCTTCGCGCCACGTACGCGCTGTCTGCGGGGATTGCGTTTTCGTGGTGGAGGTGGTAGACCGTGGCATGGGGTTTGGCGGGGCTTCGGTATGGGGGCGTGCGTGGTTGTGGGCGGTGTGCGCTTTGGTTGTCTTCGGCTGCTCGTTGGCGGTCACAGTTGGGCGGCTGGGGGCGGTGCCCGCAGCGGCCCACTCCGACCCGGCCACGACGGTCACCTTCTATTACGACGGCATCGACGGGGTTGTGGGTGCTCCTCAATTCTGGGTCGTACCGCCGAAGGTGTTTATGGCGACCTTCCGCCTGTACGGCGCGCAGGGCGGGCCCACCGGCAGCGGCGGAGTGGGCGGTCTCGGCGGCGAGGTTCGGGCTACGTTGGCGGTCACCCCGGGCGAGATCCTGGAGATCAACGTTGGCGGGAGGCCGATTGGAGTTTTCGGCGACCTCGGCGGGTGGAACGGCGGCGGTGGCGCTGGTATTGCCAACCCGCTCACCTTTAATGGGGCCGGCGGCGGCGGCGGCTCAGACGTCCGCAAGAACCCGTTTGGGCTGTCCGACAGGTTGCTCGTCGCTGGTGGTGGTGGTGGCGGCGGCGGCCCTGGCAGTGGCGACGACGTCTCACTGTACTCGCCACTGGGCGATGGTGATGGGGGTGCGGGCGGCGGCATTGGCAGCGCCGGCCAAGCTGCTGGCACGGAGCTGTGCGCTCTCTACGGTGAGGCGGGGCAGGGCGGCGGTGGCACTAAGAGCGCCGGCGGCTTCGCTTGCGACGGCGGCGGCCGCGGCGTCCTGGGCCGCGGAGGCGGCGGCGGCGAGGGCCCACCCGTCAGTTGCCCCGGCGGCCCTCTGGCCAGCGGTGGTGGTGGTGGCGGCGGTGGCGGCGGCTTCTACGGCGGCGGTGGCGGCGGCCGCGGCCTTAGTGGCGTTATCACTCTGGCCGGGGGAGCCTGTCTCGACCCCCCCTCCGAAGGGGGCGACGCAGCCGGTGGAGGCGGCGGCGGTAGCGGCTTCGGCCCGCGGGGCGCCGTTTTCCGAACCGGCGTGCGCCGCGGCAACGGCGTTGTGACGGTGACCTATGCAGCAAACTGCTCGCGCGGCGCTCCTTGTGTGCGGCCCGCCGGCGCTCCGACGGGAGCGACCGCGCTCGCCGGCGATCGTCGGGCGACGGTGAGCTTCGCGGCGCCGTCAGCGGGGTCGCCGATCCAGAGCTATGAGGTCACCGCCTCTCCGGGCGGCGCGCACGCAACGGGCAAGACAACCCCGATCACGGTCAAGGGCCTGAAGAACGGCACCGCGTACACGTTCACGGTGACCGCGACGAACGAGATCGGCGCCGGGCCGCAGTCGAAGCGCTCAAACCAGGTCACGCCGGGACCCCCGTCAAGCGCTCCCACGGGGGTGGTCGCGATCGCCGGCGATGGTCTGGCGGTCGTGGGCTTCGTCCCGCCGGCGTCCCAATCGCACCTGTGCGGTCCATCTCGTGTGCCTACTGTCTGCGCGTTGGCGTTCATCAGTTACGAGGTCACCGCATCTCCCGGAGGCGCAACCGCCAGAGGCAACGCGAGCCCGATCACGGTGGCGGGCCTGAAGAACGGGACGACCTACACATTCACCGTGATCGCCACCAATGTGAGCGCCAACGGGCCCATGTCCAAACCGTCGAACCCAGTCACCCCGACCGGTGCCCCCGGTGCTCCGATGGGAGTGACCGCGCTCGCCGGCGACGGTAAGGCGACCGTCGCTTTCGACGTGCCGTCCACGAACGGGGAGCCGATCAAGGGCTACACGGTGACCGCGTCGCCCGGCGGCGCGACCGCGACGGGCAGCGGAACCCCGATCACGATCGCTGGTTTGACAAACGGCACGACATACACGTTCACGGTCACCGCCACAAACGGCGTAGGTACCGGGCCGGCGTCGGCGCCGTCGAACGCGGTCACCCCGGTCAGCCCTCCCGGTGCTCCGACGATGTTGAACGCGACTGCTGGGCCGGGAGATGCGACCGTGACGTTCGCCGCGCCGCTGTTAGATGGCGGTGCGACGATCTCGGGCTACACGGTGACAGCGTCGCCAGGAGGCGTGAGCGCAACCGGTACCGGGAGCCCGATCGTGGTCACTGGGTTGACCGTCGACCAGGCATACACGTTCACGGTGCGGGCCGTGAACTCGGCCGGCGTCGGGCCGCCGTCGGCGGTCTCGAACGCGGTCGCCCCGACCGGGGTCCCGGACGCTCCAATGGGGGTAACCGCGAGCGCGGTTATCGGAGTACCCGGCGAGGCGCATGTGAGCTTCGGCGCGCCGGCGTCGAACGGGTTGCCGATCACGGGCTACACGGTTACCGCAACCTCGTCGGACGGCGGCTCGTCCGCGGTCGCGAGCGCCACTACCAGTCCGGTCACGGTCACCGGGCTGACGCCCGGTGATCTGTACACCTTCAAGGTGTCGGCCACCAACGGCGACGGTTCCGGGCCGCTGTCGGCGGCGTCAAACCAGATCACCGTGTGAGCGATCACGCACGCCCGTGACCGAAGTTCCGGGTCGCGCCAGCCGTCTGATGTCTTTGGTCAGGTCAGAGTGGCGATTGATGACCATGACCCATGCCTACCCGACTAACCACCAAACCCGCCTACACAATTAGAACGACGCCCTCGCAACCCCTCCCGGCAGCGTCCTGCAATTACCAATTCTGGGGCCGTGAGGTGTCCCTGGAGCCAGGCCAAGCTCGCCAAATCAGAGCACGACCGCGTGGGGATCGCCTGTTGAAGGCGCTCAACGAAGCCGCAGGCGTGTGTGGGTCCTCATCTCCGACCTGGAGCACGCCGGATACGAGGCCGCCGCCAGCTGCCTGGCCGAGGATCTCGACGCGCTGCTGGTCCATCTGAAGTGTCCGCTGCGCAACGGCCGCAAGTGGCGATCAGCGGATGAAAATGTCAAGGGCCGCGGCTTCGAATTTAGCTGTTTTTGGGGTGATGGTTCGGTCGCGAGGGCCGCAAGAGCAGAAGGCGCGCCGCTGGGTGGCGCTTCGCCGAGGGCTGCCGTCAACACAGGCCGTGCGCCTGCTTGCGGGCGATGTCTGTCGAGCCGCGTCGTGTCGGAGGTGGCTTGGCGAGTCTCTCGTGGACGCCTACTGACCGACGTGGGTCAGTTTGCCGCGGAGTCCAGTGTCATACGGGTGGTTCGCTGGCCTGTGGTGGTAACGAGGAGGTGGACCGGCAGCTGCGTGACCTTGCCGGCCAGAACGTCGTAAGCGAACGCTTGCGTGAGCTTGAGCACGGGCCGCGAGATGGTTACCTGGATGTTCGCTGCCGGTTTCGCTAGCGTGATCGTGAGGTGGCTGGCGCGAACCAGCACAGCGTTCTGGTCGCCTGCGCCCGCCGTGACGGCGATCCCGGTCGCTGGGCGAGGGCTCGAGCTCGAGAACGCCATGCCGCCGGGCAAGGTGATCGTGATCGTGTGAATCGCCCCGGTCGTGTTGCCGGCGGCGAGCGAGAACGAGAGTCTCGCGTGCCCGGGTCGCGGCACACTTACGATCGCGTGCGACCCGGTCAGCGCGTTTCCGGGGCCGATGAAGGCATGGCCGTCCGAGCCCACGGCCGCGCACAACACCGGAGACCCGCACGAGATGCCGTAAAGCCGCGCTGCGTCCCGGATCGGATCAACCGTCCAGGCGCCGCCGAGCGCTGGATCGCCCACGACCACGTCGCCAACGAAATCGACCGCCACGCAGAAGGTGCTCGATGGGCAGTCAACGTCCGCCAGGTAGTTGTGGGCGTCGACGTCGACGGGTGTGGTTCGACCGGGCGCGGTCGGATCGAACGTCACCTCATCTCCGCTGTCGTCGATCGCCGTGCACTCGCCTGTACTGGGGCACGAGACACCGTCCATCGCGTTGTCGCCGCCGAGCCGGGCGGACGTGAAGGCGAGCGTGCCAGCGTGGTCCTCCGAGGGCGAGTTGGTCGGGTTGAACGTCACCTCGCGTCCGTCCTCCCCGACGGCCGTGCACTGATTGACCGACGGGCACGCGATGCCGGTGAGTGCGTTGACTGGGCTGTCGTCGATCTCGACGGGAGCGGGATGCCCGGCGAGGATCGGGTCGAACGTGACCTCGGCGCCGTTCTCGTCGACAGCCGTGCACTGGCTCACCGACGGACATGCGACGCCGTCAAGCGGTGCGCACGGGCCTTCTGAGGACGAACAATCCGTCTCGCCGCTCCCCGAGCCGGAGTCGATCAGGCCCGGAGTTGGGTGGCCAGGAGAGATCGGATCGAACGTCACGGCCTCACCGTCGCCGTCCACCGCGGTGCATTGGCCGACCGACGGGCAGGCGATCCCGTAGGGCGGATATTGCAGATCGCCGCCGGCACCGGCGACGCTACCGCCGCTGTCGATCTTCGCGAGGGCGGCGGCGTGGCCCGGGACGGCCGGGTTGAACGTCGACTCCTGCCCGACGTCGTCGACGGCGGTGCACTGGCGATCGGACGGGCACGCGATGCGCACCAGCAGGCGGCCTGTGTCGGTGTCGATCAAGATCGCGGCCCGAGTCACGACCGAGGCGGGGTCGAACGTCACCTCGTGCCCATTCCCATCGACCGCCGTGCACTGCTGGGCGGATGGGCACGCGACGGACTCAAGGCTGCGGTCATCAACCACTACTGGCGTCGGGTGGCCCGGGGCGGTCGGGTTGAACGTCACCTCTCGCCCGTTCCCGTCGATCGCGACGCACCGGCGGGTGGATGGGCACGCAATTGATTGCAGGCCAACGCCGGCGGCGTCGACCTCGACGGAGGCGCGGTTGGACGGCAGGCCCGGGTCGAACGTCACCTCTCGGCGGTAGGCGTCAACCGCTGTACATTGTCTGACAGAGGGACAGGCGATCGCCACAAGCCCGTCGCCAGCGACCCTGACAGGCGTAAGGTTCGCCGGAGACTGCGGGTTGAACGTGACCTCACTCCCGGCACCGTCGACCGCGGTGCACTGACGGGCAGACGGGCAGGCAAGGACTGTCGAGAGATCGTAGCCGTCGAGCGTGGCGGGCCTGCGGCGGCCCGGCGCGATCGGATCGAACGTGACCTCCGCGTCGGCGCCATCATCAGCGGTGCACTGACTTCGCGACGGGCAGGCGATCGAGTCAAGCCCGCCGCTGCCCCGGTCGATCCTCGTCCGGGTCGCGCCACCTGGAGCCCCCGGGTCGAACGTCACCTCGCGATCCGCCGGATCGACGGCGGTGCACCGAGCAACCGACGAGCACGCGACAGATGCCAGCCCGCCGCCGCCCGCGTCGACCATAGCCGGCGCGGCCCCGTCCGGAGCGAGTGGGTTGAACGTCACCTCCTGCCCAACGTCGTCAACCGCGACGCACTCGTGAACAGTCGGACACGAGACGCCGGCCAGCGCGAGGCCGGGCCCGGCCCGGTCGATCTCAAGCGCAGGCGACCACGACGTCCGCCCCCCGGCAGCGGCCGGCCCAACCAGCAACAACGCGACGCACACGCCGCCCAGCACCGTAGCCAAGCGACACGATTTCCATGCGGGTGTCATGTCACCGCCGCGGATCGCGCCGAAACCCAAGTGGTAGCCCGCCGACCGATCCTTCTGAACGATCGCCATACCCCGCGGTCCCGGTTCGCGTCTGCGCCCGTCCCCGACCTGCCGGGCGGCCAGGCCCGTGCGGTCCCAAGCCAGCCGCCCCTACGACCGCGTCAGGCGATGTCCAGGTCATCGATCCGAAGCGCTCGCGGGCCGCGGCACCCACAGCCGCGGCGCTGCCACCGTCCAGACCGGCGTTGTTCGTGCTACCGGACAGCGCTGACATTGGTTGCTCTGGTCATTGCGAGCGCCGCTTACCTCAACAGCGCTGTGCTCAGCTGCGCCTGCGAGAACGGCGAGAGGTACTCCTCCGAGCCGGCGCTGTACGCCAACTCGCCGCTCCCCGACCCGACGCCGCCGACCACGGGTGACTGCGCCCCGTCGGGCAGCGAGACCGCGACGGGCGCAGTCCAGCTCGAACCGCCGTCGGAGCTGTAACTGAGGACGAACCCGCGTGCGTCGTACCAGCTCGCGTACATGCCGCCCGCCGAATCCGCGCCGAGGCTCACATCGCCGGGGCCGTCGACCGTCTGCGTCATCTCTTCGGAGACGAGCACGGGCTGGCCGAACGCCAGGCTGCCGGGCTCGAACGCGCGGAAGTACAGACCATCCGAGCCGCTGCCCCCGAGGCCCGCCCCCTCGGCCTCGAGCAGCCCGATCGCGCCGCCCGACGGTCCGCCGCCGGCGAGCACCGGATCCGCCGCATCGCAGGAGATCGGCGCGAAGTAGGAGCCGCTCCACGCCGCAGCGGTCGCCAGCGCCGCCGGCGTCCCGACGCCGACGCCGTAGCCGGTGGCGTCGCTCGTGCCGGCCGCACACCCCGGCGGTGACACGTCGCTGCCGGCGCCGACGACGACCACCAGATACTTGCCCGGCGCCGCCGGATCCGGGATCGAGGCGAGCTGCGCACCGTCGGCGTTGATCTGATTGCCGTAGTCGCCGGTCGCGTCGACCGTCGGCGTCGCGCTCGGCGCCGGCGCGGATGTGGTGAAATCGGTGAAGCCGCCCCCGAACGGGTACTCGTTCCCGTAAACCCCGAGATGGGTAGCGTCGAGCGCGATCGCGCCGCCGGCCGGTATGTCGCCGGCGTTCACCGCCGAGGCGAGCAGCGTCCCACCATCATCGATCCCCTGGCCGCCGGACGCGAACGCGCCGCCGCCGGCGGGCGAACTCCAGCCGACGACACCGACCCCCGAATAGCCGCTCGGTTCTGCGCCAGCGGCGACGCCGTCGATCTCCGCGAGCACCGAAACCACCCCGCCGGGCGACACGACCGGCTCGGCCGAGAAGAAGATCGGCGTCGCGCCGCCGCTCGATGCGAGCGGGTCGACGAGCTGATAGGGCCCGCGCCACCGTTGCAGCTCTGGGCAGCGGCGGTCACCGTACATACGTCGATCGAGCTGAGGCTGGGATCGACCCAGGTCACGTACGTATCGCGAGACGCGGGGTCGTAGGCGACGCCGGGAGAGGCGCTCCCGAGCCCGAGCGCGATCGAACCCAGGGCGACCGGCGCCGAGGAGCCGGGGCTCGAGGTCGCACCACTGGCGATCGTCTCGATCGGCTCGTCGCCGAACGCCGCGGCCGGGCTCCCGGTCGCGATCACGTCGTAGACGCAGTCGGCGAGCGCGACCGGGTTGGTGATCCCAGCCTGCTCGCAGTCGACTGTCGCGTCGTGCTGCGTCGTCGCGGGGGCAGCGCCCGTGTCGAGCACCCCCTGCGGGAAGTTCGCGACCGCGTACGAGTTCGTGTTCTTGCCGCGCGGGTAGGTGAAGAGCGACTGCTTCTGCGTGATCCGCCAGCTCGGACCGTAGCCGTCATACAGAGCGCTCCCGCCGTCCTCGAGTGCAGCGAACTTGTAGTAGGTGCCGTTCGAGCCGGCGAACTGCCGCGCGGCCGGGACTCCGGCATCGCCCAGCAGCCCCCATACGCGCCTATAGCGATCTCGGGACAGCCGAATGCTCACAGTGATCGAAGGCGTCGTGTGGAATCCTCCTGCCTCGAGCGTGCCCAAGACATCGACGTGGCTCCCATCCCTCCAAGTGACGTCGACGCTCGCCGCTCCTCGCGCCAGCGTGTCCAGGAGCTTCTCGCAGCGGGCGAGGTCGGCGCCGCTGGCCCCCTGCGCCTGGCAGTAGGATGCCGCCGTCTGCCCCTTTGCCAGGGGCACTGCGTAGTGCACGAGGTGCAGCATGCCGCCGCCGGCGAGGCGGAGTGAAGTTGCGTTGGTCCGACGATGGTTGACGTCTACGAGCAATACGACGTAGCCGCCCCGCGCGGTCGGGTCGACCTCGACGGTCGCACGGCCGTCGCGCATTGCGACCGCGGTGTTGAGCGAGGCGTAGGTGGTGAACGGCTGCTGGCGGATCTGGATGTCGAGGTCGTCTCCCTTCCGCGAGCGAAGCAGGGTGTACTCGCCGGCGGCCTGAAAGAGGAACTCACGTAGGCCGAACGAGAGGACGTGGGGGTCACCGCCGTCCGACGCCGAGCCTCCTCCCACCCCGCCGCCACCAGCGCCCGGCTGGCAGATGCCGCCGAGCGCCTGCATCGGCACCGGCTCATATTGGATGCTCACGGTCGTCGGCTTGAGCCCCGCGGCGACACCGAGGATTGCCGGCTGCGGGATCGGCTCCAACAGCGGCTTGACCAGGACGTACCCGGGTCCGCAGGACGGCGGGGGCGGCAACTTGGGGAATCTGGGGTTGCCCAGGAACGTGACGGTCCTCAGCTCGTCCGCCGTGTAGTTCTCCTCTACCCCGAAGCGACCGTACGCTTCGTCGAGACCGATGCGGACCGTCTCTTCGTACCCCGACGGAGGCGTCGGCACTGTGAGGTCGAGCTGGGCGGTGCTGTACTGCTTGAGCTTGACCGGCACCGAGGAGGTCTGGCTGGGCGGGTTGATCGTCGTGAGCCGCGCGGCGAGCCGCCCGGCTTGCCCCCGGCTCTCCGGGCTGACGGCGGTCCACGCCGGCGGGCCACCGTAGATGTTGGCCGCACTCGAACCCCAGGTGTCGAAGAACCCTTCCATGTCGAGGCCGTGGAGCGCGGTCGTCAAGGTGGCCTGTGGCCCGTCGCGAGCCACGCTCAGGATGTGCGGGATCTGCTTCCAGAGGTCGCCGCCGTAGTCCTCCAGGTGTCCCCAGAACCCGACCGCGTCGTAGAGGCGCGTGAACAACGAGGTGCCCGAGCTCTGGAAGTAATGCCTCAAATCTATGAGCGACAGCGGCAGCGGATCAGTGGAGAAGAGCTGCATGTCGACCCAGCGCGCGAGGCCCTCCTGGAGCCACTGCATATTGGCCGCGTGGGAGACGTCGGTGTCGTAATCGCCTTCGAGCGCGAACTCGTAGCAGTGGAACACCTCGTGCACGATCGCCTCAAGCGGTCCGTTCCCACCCTGGCCCTCGATGTTCGCGTCGAAGAACGGTTGATCGACGGCAATCTGGCAGCCGTGGGTTGGGTCTGAACTGAACGGATCGGTTCGGATGTTTGCGTCGGACGGGGGATCCTCCCACCAGCCGATCTGGATCTCGCCGGTGAATGCGGGCGTGAGGTGAGAGTTCAGAAGGCGTCTCGCGTGGTCCGCGAGCGACTCAAGGAACGCCACGGGTTTGATCTTCGGAATCTCCGCGCGCGCCGGAACGGCCGGGCCGAGCATCACCCAGAAGCAGGCGAGCGCCGCGACGACTAATACTCTGCCCCGCATCAGGGCCATCGCGCGAGCTTATCGCGGCGCCGCCTGCTCAGGGGCCGCCTCGCCCTGATCCTCCGCTGCACATCCATCCACAACGCGCTGCGGCGACATCTGGCAGCGGGACGCTTCGCACATCGGATAGCGGCTTTCGCGCAGCCGGAGAGGCCGTCTCAAAGCCTGAAGGGCGATCGGATCTGACGGCCGGTCGTCTTGCGAGCCGACCAGCCGTTCGGGTGCCGGTCGGCTGCGCGGTGGGCGTGGACGACGCCGGGGGCACTCGCGAGATACTCGGCCGCCTTGCGATCCGACGCCGAGCGCATCGCGCAGCCCGCTCGTGCCTTCGCTATGAACGACCGGGCGCACCGCGCACCGTCGACCCCGAGCACCAGCTTGCGCAATACCGCGAACCCGATCTTCCACCGAAACGTGAGGCATGGGCCGACGACCGCGCCTGGGTCGGGGGCTGTGTACCTTCCGTACAAAATCGGCGGCCGCGGTCCGAGATTGGCTGATCGCCCCTGATCGCCGCTGAAACAGCGAGCCCCCGGATCGGCCCTGCCGTGGCCGTGCCCATGCAAACGTGCGTTTCTGCACGCCCGATTGTCAGCCTTGCTTGCGGCGACGAGCGTGTTCCGGAGCGACGCCAGCACGCTCGCTTCTGCGGCCTGCTGCCTTGTACTTTGAGTCTGATCGACGCGGACGACCCGCTTCCCCAATCGCGCTCAAGCACGGGGCGCTGATCGGGGTGACGGTGGCTGAGCGGTCAGTTCCTGCACGAGTGCGTCCGCCACGATGCCATGGGCATCACAGATCCGGCCGATGTGTAATAGCGAGTCGGTCTCGGCTGCGACCTCACCGTCACCGAGTCGAAGCACAAGCGGGATACGCGATGAGAGGTCGGTCGCGGCGAGCGCGATCTCGACGTTGACGAGGTCGCTGGAGGTGACGGCGGCTACTACAGCGCAGCGACGTATGCCGAGCAGCTCGAGTGTCGCGCGGTCTTCGCCGCTGCGCATGGCGACCGGGATGCCAGCCCTCCGTGCGAGCCTCAGGCACGGCGCCTGCGGGTTGTTCTCCACGGCGAGCACCGGGATGTGCCACTGCCGCAGGGTCTCGGCGAGGCGGTAACCCACCTGTCCGAAGCCGACGAGCAGGACGTGCGAGCGGGCGGGCGCCGCCCGTGGGCCGAACAGCGCCGTCAGCCGAGGCCGGCTCAGGCGACGCACGAGCGCCGCGGTGAACACCGCGACGAGCAGCAGCGCGGCGATCGCGGTGAGCGCCGAGACGAGCTTGAACCAGCCGGGTGCCGAAGCCGACCCCGGCGCCGCAGCGACGGTCGCGACGGACCGGGTGCTGAAGTACAGCGCGTTGATGACTCCGTCGTGCAGCGCCAGCACCGAGCAACCGGACTCCAGCAGAAGCGCAATGACCAAACCCGCTCCGGCTCCCGCGAGGAGCCTGAGCGCATCGTCGACGATCCGCACGCCGCTGCGCAGTCTTCTCACGGGCCGGGCCCCGGACTCGACGCATAGCGCGGCGAGCTCGTCCGCGACGAGGCCCGCCGGAGAGAGGACGTGAACTGCGGGGACCATATGCCGCAGCTCGCGTGTCATCGTCGAATCGAACAACGTCGTCCAGACCGGTACGTCATGCCTGACATGAGCGCTCAAGAGGGCCAGGCGCAGCGCCAGGACGTCATCGCGCGTGACGATCACCACGGCACGCCAGGACGCTCGCCGGAGCGCCGCCGACGTCTCCGCGTCGGTGCCCACTCCGGGAAACTCGGCGGCGATGCCGCGCTGTTTGAGGCGCGCGACAATCGCCTCGCCGAGGCTGGTAGCGTCGCCGAGCACCAAGATCTGTCGCTCGCCCTCAGACGGAATGGATGCCACGAAGGCCCCAGCCTAACCGGTCGCCTCGGCCCTATCCGCCTGCACGTACGGCCGCGCCGCCGCACCCCAGACCTTGAACGGAACAGATCGGCGCACTGCCCCACCCAACTGTCCGACGAACCATCAACCACCGCCTACACAGTTAGAAGGACGCCCTCGTCTCTGCACAAGTAAGGAGATCGATGTCCACGACAATCCCTAATAGGTTGGAATCAGACGCAGGAACCGCTGATAGCGCCGGCGTGGCGCGGAGCGAGCCCGGAGGGCAAGCGGCGCTACGCGCCGTCAGCCGCCCCCTCGCCCGGAGCTGGCGGCCGAGGTCAAGGCGCTGTCGCACTGAGAGTGAGGTTGACGGGATGGCGATGTACGCCGGCCAAAGCGTCGGCGCCATCTTAACGGTCGAGCCGGCGGCAGCAATCGTGGAGCGGCGCCGCACTGCGCAGCGCCTAGGACGGCTCCCGTTGGATCGGCGCGCGGCGTGCCGGTCGCCGGAAGCGAGGCTGGCTCACAGGGTGCAGGAACGCGCCTGCATAGGTGCAGCCTGGGGAGGGATTTGGCGAACGTTTGACGAGAGGCGTGCCCCAGACCCTCAGGTAGAGAGGAACTAAGCCGATGAAGGCTGCGAGTTAGTCCGGCCGATCGAGCCGCTGGGCCGGGAGAGCGGCAAAACGCTTGCGTGTTCGCTCGGTCACGTCAGGCAACGGGACGGTTAGACCAGTGCGACTGTTTGGCACCCACCCACGCCCCCTGGACGCAGTTCCGGTCGATGAACAACAAGCGCGGCCCGCGCTGCGTGTTGTTGCGCGCGTTCTCGAGATCGTCGATGACGGCCGCAGCGAGAACCCTAGCCACCAACCTGCAGCTCAGCGAGGACCCTTGCAGTCTGCGTTCGTGCTCCCGCCCGGCATCTATCGACCGCGAGCAAGCTTCTTGCTTGCTTCGGATCAGCGACTGGTAGGTTCGGGATGTGGCGACCCAGATCAAATTGAAAGTGATTCCGGCGGAGGAAGTCAATCCGAAGACGATGACGATCCTAGATGGGCTCGCGAACCCGGGACCCCTGATCAAGTCTGAGGACGCTGATGACCCTGAGTACGTCTGTGGGAACTGCGGAAAGGTTCTGCTGATCGGGGTACAGCCGGCACAGGTCGAAGGGGCCGTGTTGCAATGTTGGTGCAGGGCGTACAACGATGGCACGATTTAATCGGCGTGGGTGGCGTACGACGGTGTCGAGATGATCGGTGAGCCCGGACGGCCGCTTGCCGGCTTTCGCGGCTCCTTGACGCCCAGAGCGGTGACCCGCCGGCGGTTCCTTGTCAGCTGCTCGCGAGCTCTTGGAGGACGGTGAGGATGTCGGTTACTTCGGTCCTGCCGGTGTAGTCGGGGTGGATGTCGACGAACCGCGCGATGTGGTCGGTGTCGACGATCAGGACGGTAGGCATCGGCAGCCGGGTGCCGGCGTCGGCGCGGGTGGTGCGGATGTCTACGCCGAGGGTGCGTTGTGCTGCGAGTCCTTCCTCGGATGGGTTGAACGTGATCCCGAGGGCGTCGGCGACCTTGGCGCCGGAGTCGCTGAGGACGGTGTAGGTCAACTCGTCCTTCTCCTGGGTGCTGAGCGACGCGTCCGGTGTTTCTGGCGAGATCGCGACCAGGCGAGCCGAGTATCCGTCGAGCTGGGGGAGCAGCTCTCGCTGGTAGGTGCGCAGGGTGAGGTTGCAGTACGGGCACCAGCCACCACGGTAGAAGACGATCACGGCGGGCCCGTCGGCGGTGAGCTCGTCGAGCGTCCGGGTCTTGCCGGTCGCGTCCGGGAGCCGGAACGAGGCGAGTTTGTCGCCGACCGCCACCGTTCCCGTCGGGATCCCGCCGGCCGCGAGCGCAGCCTGGTCAGAGGCGAACACCGCGACTACCTCCGCTGGCAGCCGGATGGCCGCGGTGGCCTTCACATCGTTGGCCTGTTCAGTGATCGTTGGCATCATTCCTCGTTCCTTTTGCCGTTCACAGACTGGACCGATTGGTCCATTACGAAGACAGTACCAAAGTAATGGACCGCGTGGTCCAGTCCGATAGGATCCGAGAGGTGATGAACGCTGAGCCGGCGACGATTAAAGGACGCGAGACGCGCGAACGGATCATCCGTGCCGCCGCTGATCTCGTCATCGAGCGTGGGGTCGCAGGGACCGTTCTTGACGACGTCCGCGTCCGTGCACACGTATCAAAGAGCCAGCTCTACCACTACTTCGCAGACCGTGACGACCTCATGCGCGCGGTCGCGAGAGCCGCGAGCGACCAAGTCGTCAGTGGCCAGGCCGAACTGTTTACGCGGCTCGATACGGTCGATGGCCTGCGCGCCTGGGCCCAGACGCTCGTCACCCTTCAGCAGACGCGCAACGCCAAGGGCGGCTGTCCCATCGGGTCGCTCGCCGGCCAGCTCGCCGAGCAAGACGACGGCGCACGACTCGAACTCGCCGACGGCCTCGACCGCTGGGAGACCGCGATCCGCGCGGGTCTCGAGCGGATGGCCACCCGCGGAGAGCTACGCCCCGATGCCGACCCTCGTGCGCTCGCTCAAAACACGCTCGCAGCGGTCCAAGGCGGCCTCCTCCTCACCCAAGTCAGACGCGACCCAGGTCAGCTCCGCTCAGCTCTGAACGGCGCGATCAACGCAATCCTGGCCGCGCGCGCGGTGCCCTGATCCCGTAGCCAAACCGACGTGCGCGCGTGGCCGCGACTGCTCGCAACATAGTCACTGGACGGCCGATGCCGGGCACGACCATTGCTGCTCTCGGATCGCGGTCAGCCGAGCGGCGATCCGATCGTGCCGATCGCCGGAAGCGGGACGCTCGAGTGCGTTGATCTCACACCTCCGATACATAGACATTTCGCCCAATCTGCCGGTCTCGTCGCGCGACGGCACTCCGTCATCGACACGGCCGAGCGCACGAAGCCAGAACGGCCGTCTAGCGTGTGTCTGAGCTGGCGATCGAGATGAGTCCATTGAGCCGGTTGAGCTCTCATGCGCGTGCCGCGGTGCACCGAGGGCAGGGCGCACGCGCTGCTCTCGAGTGCGTGGGCTGGGACGGGTTGTGCGGTATGGTTGCGGCCTTGGAGGGACGGCCGCGCGCCCTTGACAGTGGTGAGTTACTTTGCGCCGGCCGGGCCTGCGGTTCGCGTGATGGAGGTTGCGATGGTTGGGATGGGGCGTGGTTTCGCCGGCAGCGGCTCGGGGCGAGCGTTGCGTCGCGGTCTGTTGGGTGCGGTCGCTGGGTTGGTGTCGGTGTTGGTGCTGTCACCGGTGGCGGTCGCGCTGCAGGTCCCACAGATCTATTGGGGCTACCTCTCCACCATCGGGGTCGCGAACCTCGACGGAACGGGCGTGAACCAGAGTTTCATACCGCTGTCCGTGGGTGACGTGGACGGGCTGGCGGTTGACGGCGAGCACATCTACTGGGCCAATCCGGGAAATGACACGATCGACGTGGCGAACCTTGACGGCACGGGCAAGAACCAGAGCTTCATCACCGGCGCCAACACCCCGCGCGATGTAGCCGTCGACGGCAAGCACATCTACTGGACCAATGTCGGCTCCAACACGATCGGGGTCGCGAACCTCGACGGCACCGGCGTGAACCAGAACTTCATCACCGGCGCTGATGCCCCGGTCGGGGTGGCGGTCGACGGCCAGCACATCTACTGGACCAACGCGATAAATGGCACGATCGGGGTCGCGAACCTCGACGGCACCGGCGTGAACCAGAACTTCATCACCGGCGCTGACAACCCGGTCGGGGTGGCGGTCGACGGCCAGCACATCTACTGGGCCAATCAGGCCTTGAGCACGATCGGGGTCGCGAACCTCGACGGCACCGGCGTCGACGAGAGCTTCATCGCCACCGGGATAGGAGCGAACGAGGTCGTGGTCGACGACCAACACATCTACTGGGCCGAAGGGAGTGGCGCGATCGGGGTCGCGAACCTCGACGGCACCGGCGTGAACCAGAGCTTCATCACCGGCCTTTCCAACACGTACGGGTTGGCGGTGTCGGTGCCGGTGATCCAGGTCACGCCGCAGCCTGCGGCGTTCGCGTCTCAGCCGCAGGCTACTGTGAGCGCGCCGCAGACGTTGACGATCACCAACAACGGCCAGGTCGATCTGACGCTGAACGCGTTGACGTTCGCGGGCGCTGACCCGGGCGACTTCCTGGTCACAGCCAACGGCTGTTTGGGTGCGGTGGCGCCCGGGGAGAGCTGCACGATCGAGATCAGCTTTGCTCCACAGGGCCAGGGCGCGCGCTCAGCGACGTTGCAGATCGCCTCAGACGACTATGCGAACAGCCCGCTGTCGCTGCCGCTGTCAGGCACCGGCGGCGCTCTCCCGCAGGGTCCGCAGGGTCCGGCGGGGAAGGTTGAGCTGATCACGTGCCGAACCGTCACCAGAAAGCTCAAGCACCACCATCAGCGAAAGGTCAGTGTGTGCACCGGGCGGTTGGTGTCGGGGAAGGTCAAGTTCACAACCTCGATCGCGCACGCAACGATCTCGCGTGCGGGGGCGCTGTATGGGACCGGGATTGCTGCGCAACTCGGTGGCGGTCGTCAACAGCTGCTGCTCGTCCAGCGGCTCGTGATCAAGCCCGGGCGTTACACGCTCACGTTGCGTTCCCGTCAGGGTCGCCGGGATCTGACCCGCAGCACAACGATCCAGATCCGCTGACGGCAACGCGGCCCAGACGACGCGCCGGGGAGCAGCAGCGACGCCAAAACCGCATTCACCACCCGCCACGCGTGCGCTGGTCCGCCGGCACGTGCCTTCTTCAGCGCAACACCGGCCATGCGGGCGATGTGGGTTCCTAGGCGTCTTCAACTAAGACCCGTCGGCCGCCGACGTGGCGGCATTCAGGGGCAAGCGGAAGCCGGAGTCGACGATCACATTCGTATTCAGCGACGCAGAGCGAATGCGATCGCCTCGGCGACCAGGCAGGCGTGCAGGGGACAACTCCTGTCGCATCAGCGCGGGCGTGCCGATCGCCGAAAGCGCAGCTGACTCGCGGCGTGCAGAATCGGCGAAATGCCTACGTACGGCCGCTCCGTTGGGATCGGCGCGGACAGCCAACGGCAGATCTGATTGCGACTGCAACGTCGTCGCCATTCCGATTGTGAGCCGGAATGGCAGCTCGAGGGCGAAAGCGATCATCGGGCCCACTCGTGGCGTCCCGTTGGTTAGGCTTCGCGTGTGGCTGAGTCGTTCCCGCGTCAACAGGCGCGCACTCGTCGCTTTACCCTCGGTGAGCCGCGTAGCTTCAAGGTCGCTGCGGATGGCAGCCGGGTCGTGTTCCTGCGTTCACCGGCGGGGGACGATCCCGTCAATGCACTGTGGGTGTTCGACGTGGCGGTCGGCCGCGAGAGGGTCGTGGTCGATCCAGAGCAGTTCGGTAGCGCCGACGGCGAGCAGCTCTCGGTTGAGGAGCGCGCCCGGCGTGAGCGGATGCGTGAGACGGCCGGCGGGATCGTGGCGTACGCAACGGACCGCGACGCGCGGATTGCGGTCTTCGGTCTGTCCGGTGGTTTATTCGTCGCGGACTTGGTTACGGGTGTCTGGCGTGAGCTCGATGTACCGATGCCTGTCTTTGACCCACGTCCGGACCCCACCGGTGCCCTGATCGGGTTCGTGCACGGGCGTGCTGTGTACACCGTGTGTGTCGATGGTGGCGCGGTTACCAAGCTCGCGGGCGAAGATGCGGAGTTGGTCAGCTGGGGCGCCGCCGAGTTCGTCGCAGCCGAGGAGATGTCACGCGACCGCGGTTACTGGTGGTCGCCGGACGGGCAGGCGGTACTCGCAACGAGAGTCGATGAAGCGCCGGTGCAGGAGATCTGGATCACCGAGGCCGCGGACCCGACGGCGGCCCCGCGAGCCGTCAGGTATCCGGGGGCCGGTACTCGAAACGCGCTTGTTGAAGCCCACGTTCTCAAATCCGACGGTTCGGGTTCTGTGCGCGTCGAGTGGGACCGCGAGACGTATCCGTACTTGTCAACTGGAGGCTGGGACCAGCACGGTCCGCTGATCTCTGTCCAATCTCGGGACCAGCGAACGGTGGTCGTTCTCGCGGTCGATCCGGCGAGCGGCAAGACCAGTGAACTGACCACGCAGTCGGACACCCACTGGGTGGATCTGGTCGCGGGCGTGCCAGCACGGCTCTCCGACGGTCGGCTGGTGACCGTGGAGGGTGTGGGTGACGCGCTCACGCTGTCGGTCGACGGGCATGCCGTTACCACGGCCGATATGGAGGTCAGGTCGGTGGTTGAGGTCTCCGACGCGGAGGTTGTGTTCACCGCCAGCACCGACCCGCTCTCAGTGGCGCTGTGGAGGTGGGATGCAAGCAGCAGTGAGCTGACCTGTCTTACACCCGAAGGTGGCGTGCTTACCGCTGCCGCTGGTGGTGGGGTGCAGGTCATTGGTGCCGCCGGGATGGGCTACAGCGGCAGCCGATGGAGCGTCAGCGATCACGTATTTGAGTCGCATGCTGATGCACCCGCCATCGAGCCTTTGGTCGAGTTCATGACGGTGGGCGAGCGGCAGCTGCGTGTTGGCTTGCTGCTGCCAGAGGCACACGACGGACACTCTTCGCTACCCGTCCTCATGGACCCCTACGGTGGGCCTCACTTCCAGCGCGTGATGCAGCATCGCGCCCGGTGGAACGAGTCCCAGTGGCTTGCCGATCAGGGCTTCGCAGTGATCGTCGCCGACGGGCGGGGCACCCCGGGCCGTGGGCTTCGCTGGGCTCGCGCCGTGAGCCGGGACCTGGCCGGTCCCATCCTTGAAGATCAGGTGGATGCGCTGCACGGAGTTGCTGCTCTGCGCCAGTTCTTGGATTTGACTAAGGTCGCGATCCGCGGCTGGTCGTTTGGCGGCTACCTCGCAGCGCTCGCGGTACTCCGCCGCCCCGACGTCTTCCACGTCGGTGTCGCCGGCGCACCCGTCACGGAGTGGCGCCTGTACGACACGCACTACACGGAGCGTTACCTCGGGATCGATCCTGACGGCGCTGACCGCGAGGCATACGATCGCTCATCCTTGCTGCCGGAAGCGGGGGAACTCAGCCGTCCCCTGCTGATCATTCATGGGCTGGCCGATGACAACGTTTTGGTCGCCAACACTCTGCAGTTCTCACAGCGCCTGACCGAAGCCGGTCGCCTGCACTCGGTTCTGCCCCTGAGCGGCATCACGCACATGACGCCGCAGGAGGCGGTCGCCGAGCATCTGGTGACCGTGCAGCTGGACTTCATCCGACAGGCACTCGGGACGGCTTGCCGCAGCTAGATACCGATCGCCTCTATCGCCCTTGGGGTTCAGCCAGCGGCTGGTTGCGCCGGACGGTCAGCCGGATCGGATCGGCTGGTTATGGGGTCCTGCACTCCCAGACCTCGATCGCACCCCTATCGCGGTAACCGAGACGCTCGTAGACCGAGAATCCTATCGGAGAGGATTGCAGCGAGCTCGTCGAGCAGCCTCGCGTTTGGGCGTCGGCCAGCGCGCGGCGCAGTAGCTCAGGGGATCGTCCGTGGCGGGAGCGCACGACACAGCCGAGGGCTTGCGTTGGGGTCAGTGACCTTGTCACCACTGCGCGCGTGATCTTGTCGGGGCGGACGCCGGCTGACAGCAACTGAGGGAGGAATTCCTCAAAGTCCGTGAAGCTGAAGTGCTGGGCGTCCTTCAGGGCGATCAACAACCGCGATCCGCGCAGCCCTGACCACAATCCGGCGAGCGTGGGGTCGTCCTGCGTGTCGTGCCCCTGCCTGGTGAAGAGCATGAACGGTCGATCGCCAAGATGCCCGGCAAGGTTGTTGTCGAGCTTTGGGTTCAGCGTGCGTTTCTTGAGAAGGATGGTGCCGTCGAGGTCGATTCCCGCGTGAATCCTGCTGTCGGCAGCCATCGCCTCGGCCGCCATCGCTCCACCGAGGGAGTGGCCGAACATACCGACCTTGCTCGTGTCAATTGCCTCGCTCAACCCTGTCGGCAGCTTGCGGTGCATGGCATCTGGGTTTTCGCCCGACTGCAGCCGCACCAGCTGATCGAGCACGAACCGGGTATCGGCGAGTCGGGCAGGGCCGACGTGACTCTGATCGGGGCGGGTGGTCGCGAGCCGTCCGTCCGGGAGCTCAACGACCTGCGCCTCATACGTGTCGTCCATCGTCACGACGATGTAACCCTGGCTGGCCAGGTCGGACACCAGGCCGGTGCCGGTCTCGCGAATATCGCCCAACCCTGGCTGGTAGAGCACGACCGGATACGGCTGGGCTGACAGCCGGATACCACACGCTCACCATCAGTTCACGTGGCTGGCTTGGCACCCACGGATCTCGGCGCGAATGGTCCACCAGATAAAGCGACACAGTGCCGATGGAGAACGGTCCCGTCGGCGGGAACAGCGTTAGCCGTAGGCGCGCACGATCGCTTTGCGCAGCACGCGCAACTGTGGGCAAGGCAATCGTCCCAGCGGCAGCGCCGAGAAACGACCGGCGGGTCAAGCCAATCCCCGACGGGCCCGTCAGCGCCACCCGAGCCCGCCCGCGCGACCTGTACGTGCCTCCCTTGGTCTGGGGTCGCGGCGAACCCGGGGCACTCATAGCTCGAACCCACGGTAAAGAACACCGTGTAGAACGGCCGTAAAGAAGCGCACCTCTGCCGTACGGGATCCATCATCCCTTCGCAGCCCGAGAACCACCCCGCACCGCAACGAGATAGCTGGATTGGGCCAAACTCGGCAGCGCGCGCGTCAACCGAGCGCGCGTCGGCCAGCCTCCAACAAGCAGCGAGCGGCGGTCTAGTGTCCTCGCCGTACCTAGAGCAGGCCGCCTTTCCGCACCGTGCGAGTCAGCCTCGGTTTCGGCGGCTGGGAGATCCGCGACCACCGCATCGTGCGGCGTACGTCACTACCGACAGCGGTTCCTCATTGGTCTTCGGTAGATCGTCCTCGGTGGGTCGTCGCGAGCCGTCGCAAGCGGCGCGGCGTAGCCGAGGGCGCGCCGCAACAATCAGAGCTCTAGACGCCTCCCAACATAGCGTCGTGGGCAACGCCGGCCTGTTCCGGTCGACAGAGCAGACGGCGCGCTGGCCGGGGCGACGCCTGGCCGACATCTCGGCGTGCGGTGAAGACGGTGCCGTATGTTCTCCGCGTGGACGCCCGTGTGCAGAGCTGGCTGGATTCGATGATGAAGGCTGTCTCGGACGGGAGACTCGACGACGCCGAAGGTTACGAGCGTCTCGCTTTGCAAACCGCTGAGGAAGTCACCAACGACCCGTCGGAGGAGCACGCGGAGGTGTCATTCTGGTCCGGCAAACGTCTGATGGCGGAGAAGCAATATCCGCAGGCCGAGCAAGCGTTCGTTTACGCGCTGAACGTGCGCCAGCAACTGGTCGGCCAGGACCTGCATGTCTTCGAGATCCTCCAGGCGCTTGGAGCCCTCGCTGACGCCCGCGGCGACTACAAGGAAGCCGCTCGCCGCTTCGAGCAGGCGGTGGCGGTATCGGTGACGCTCTTCGGCGGGCAGTCCCTGCACGCGATGCCGACAAGAGTGAGGATGGCTTACGCGCTCATGTGCGAACGCCGCTACCCGGAAGCGACAACGGCTCTGGACACCGCCAAGAGCCTATGCGAGAACGCGGGAGTTGCAGGCAAACGAGAGCTGGCGATGGTCAACGAGGCGATCGCAACCCTGCGCCGCGTCACTCAACAGCTCGCGGCGGCTACCACCTCCCAGGGCCCCACCGCAGAGGCAGCCGCCGCTTGCGGCCCGCGGCCCTCCGGCGGGGGCACCGCGCCGACTGCCGCGAATCTAAGCGAGCCGGTTGCCCACGACGCCCACGCCGCCGATCCCGCCGGCACGAGATCGTCGGCGCGCTCGGATCCGGGGATCGCCCAGGAACTCGACATCATCACCGGCCCCCCGCAGCGCGAGAGCGTCGAGGACATCCTCGCGGAGATGGATCGCCAGCTCATCGGCCTGGCCGAGGTCAAACACAAGTTCCGGCGGATGGCCGACCTCCTGCTCGTCGAGGCCGAACGCGGGGCGGTGGGATTGAAGACCAAACGCCAACGGATGCACGTCCTCCTGATCGGGCCCGCGGGCACCGGCAAGACCACGCTCGCCTCGTACCTCGGAAGGCTTTGCTTCGCGCTGGAGCTTCTCGACAGCGGCGATGTCGTCACCGTGACACGAGGGAAGATCGTTCAAACGCACATCGGGGAGACCGCGGTGCGCGTCAACCGGATTGTCGACTTCTGTCTCGAGAAGGTCCTCTTCATCGACGAGGCGTACGCGCTCGCCAAGGAAGACGATTCCCGGGACTTCGGCGCAGAGGCGATCGACGAGCTGCTCGTGAGAATGGTGGCCGACGGCGACAGGTTCGTGCTCGCGTGCGCCGGATACGCACCAGAGATGAAAGCGTTCCTGGAGTCCAACACCGGTTTCGCCTCGCGCTTCTCCGAGCAGTTCGACTTCGTCAACTACCAGCCGGCGGAACTACTGGCCATCTTCGAGCTGATCGTCGCCGACAACGACTACGACCTCACAGACGATGCACGCAAGAAGGTCCTGCAGGTCTGCGAGGAGCTCTACGCCTCCGCGGACGCCTACTTCGGCAACGGCCGCGTGATGGAGAACCTATTCAGCGACACCATTCAGGCCCAGGCCTCACGCCTGGTCGAGAGCGGACACACCGACAACGTGGACGCTCTGCGCCGCATTGAGGCCGCTGACATCGTCGCGCCCGCGTAGCATTGTCGACCGACATCGCACGAGCAAACTGACCGAGCACTGAGCCGGATCGCCGCGATCCCGGGCGCCGACCAGAGCGCCCTCTTTCGGCGAGCCGCGACCCGTTCACGTTGCTGCGCGATACCTGGGCACGACGGCGATTCGGCACATCTGATAGCGGCCCCGCATCCGGCGACGAGCACGTTTCGGACCGACGCCCGGACGCTGGTCCTATACGACCTGCTGCTTTGTGCTCTGACTCCGATCAACGCAGACGCTCCGCTTCCGCAATCGCGCTGTCTCGACTGCGCCCGTCCGGGCGTAGCCGGGCTCTGAGCGGAGAGGATCCGTCGGGTTGCTGTAGGCGATCGGCGTCGACTTGCTCGAGGCGACGAGCTGGTGCCTCGGCACGGACCCGCCGGGACCCGCTTCATGCTCGCGCGTACACAGTAGCCCACGGCTTCGTGACCGCCTGTGTCCGAAAGGGACTACCCGGTGGCCGCTGGCATTGTGGCCGCATTCCTCGCCTAGCAGCGACCTGTCGGCAGGATTCGAGGTGGCTGCTGGAGCGGCGAAGGAGACGCTGGTTCGGCACCGCGCGGAGGGGGAGACTCGATCTCGTTGCCGGCCGAGGCGTCAGCGGCCGAACCACCGTGCTCGCCGGGTTGCTCCGAACGCTTGTTTCTCGATGGCGTACTCGCGCGAGGGGTCGTGCCGCTGGGCGTCGGGGGCATCGCCCCTGAGGAAGTGGACCTCGACCTTGCTGACGAGTCCGCCGCCGAACTCTGCATAGCAGATGCCTGATGCTTCGTACGGCGCTGGAGGTTCCGCACCCGAGATCGCGGCACCGATGTCGTCCGCGACGACACGCGCCGCCGCCTCCGCGAAGATCCCGGCCTTAGGGACCGTCCTTGGGCCGGTGCACACATCGCCGAGCGCGTAGATGCCAGGGAACTCGGTCCGCAGGTTGGTCTGGTCGACGGGCACCCAGCCGTTGACCGCGAGGCCGGATGCGGAGAGGACGTCGGGTGCACGGTGCACTGGGATACCGATGAATAGATCGTACGGGAGCGTCCCGCCACTCTTGAGCTGCGCCGTTCGCGCGGCCGGGTCGATGGCGGTAACGAGGTGCTCGGGGAACTCCTCGACGCCGCGCGCGGCGAGTCCGTCGCGGAACATCTGGGAGACCGAGCCGGTCACCGGGACGGGCCGAGTCATCGGGAAGGTCGTCGACATCTGTACCGACTCGCGGATGCCGCGCTGCGTGAAGTACTCGTGCAGCAGGAAGGAGCCCTCGAACGGAGCCGGCGGGCACTTGAACGGCTGCCCGAGGACCGACAGGAGCACCCGCCCGCCTTCGAACGCGGCCAGCGCGTCGCGAAGCCGCTCGGCGCCGGCGAGCGTGTAGTACTGATGCCCGCCGGTCTCGAAGCCCGGCGTGGCGGCCAGGTCGTAATCGGCGCCGAGCGCGACGGCGACGAAGTCGGCGTCGTACGTGCCGTGGTCGGTGGTAACTCGCCGTGTCGCCGGGTCGATGCCGGTGACCGTCTCCTGCCGGAACTCGACGCCGTCCTTCGCGAAGTCGCTGTAGGCGAGCTTCACGTCCTCGGCGGACTGACGGCCGAACATCACCTCAAGCTTGGAGAAGCCGAACAAGAAAGCGTCGTTGCGGTCGATCAGCGTGACGCGAACCTCGTCAGCGATCGTCTCGGAGAGCCGCGTCGCGAGCTCCAGGCCACCGAAGCCACCGCCGAGGATCAGCACGTTCTTCTTCACCTGGCGGCACACTACCCGACCCCGACCCTTGCGGTTGACAACTCGCGCCGGGTTATACGATGCTCCTCAACGATGGGCAGGCTGCGCGTTTACCACCGAGAGAAGGCCGGGCGTCCGATTCGCGTCGTGTGGGCGCTCGAGGAGGTCGGTGCCGACTACGAGCTCGTGACGATCAGTCCCGAGGAAGGACGCAGCGCCGAGCATCTCGCGCGCCATCCGCTCGGCCGGGTGCCGGTGCTCGAGGACGACCAAGGACCGCTGTTCGAGTCCACCGCGCTCGTCTTCCACATCGCGGAGCTGTTCCCAGTGGCCGGGCTGCTGCCCCCGGCAGGATCGCACGAGCGCGCGGTCGTGCAGGGCTGGTCGATCTTCGCCATGACCGAACTCGAAGCGCCCGCGATCGAGAGCTACCGCCAGCGCGACGCGAACCCTGAGGCATCGGCGACGGCCGCCGCGCGCTGCGTCGACGCTGTCGCCGCGCTCGAGGGAGCACTATCGGGTACTCCTCCATACCTCGTCGGCTCCCGCTTCACCGTTGCCGACATCGTCGCCGGTGGGGTGCTCGGCGTCGCCGTCCGCGTCGGCGCGATCGAACCGTCGGCCACGAGCACCGCGTACCTGGAGTCGCTAGCCGCACGTCCGGCGTGGCAGCGCGCGTCAGCGAAGCTAGGCTCCCGGGCGCCCCTCTGATCCTCGCGAGGACGTCGTAGACGCGGAGCTTTCTCCAGAAGCGTCCTCATCTGCTGTCGCAGGCTCCTCCCCGCCGGCGGTCGGCGCCCCAATTCGCCACGAGCAGATCGTCGGCGAACACGCTCAACAGCGGACGGACGACCTGTGGTCTGCTCGCGCGCCGCATACGGCACAGGAGCGTGGTCGGGATAGCGCGAAAGCGCCAGCGGACTGTGCGGACCGGTAGAGACGGATGCACAAGCTCCGAAGCGCCTCCGTTTCCGCCCTTTGCGGTCGTCAAGGCGTCCAGGCGACGCGGTAATCCGCGTGCGCGCTGGGCGTCGTGCGGGTTGTTCGGCGACTAGCGCAGAACGTATTTGAAGCGTCCGACGAGGATCGAGTGGTCGTGGATTGGAGCACGCCAGAAGAGCGTGTCCTGGCCGGGTCCGCCGTTGGGCTGGTAGGTCACGAGGCCGGTGTAGGTTCCGGGGCAGACCTCTTGGTCGTCCTGGATAGTGACGCGCTGCCCAGCACGGATGGGCAGCTCCGTGGTGGCTGACGCCCCGCCCGTGTTCAGCGTGCATTTCGCGGATCCGGATGCGCGGCCATACGAGAACTCGTAAACACTGTGGTGGTTGTCCGCGGCCAATCGTGCGCTGAAGCTGATATCGACGAGCGCTATCGAGGGCGATGCGCCTGGGGTGTCGGGCTTGTAGCCATGCGGGACGCCGTGATCGCAGGGGATCTGGAATGACCCGAAAGCCAGCGGCTTGTAGCAGTAGCGCTTAGCTGTGAGCACACGCACGGTCATCGGTGCCGCGACTTGTGCCTCGGTGATGTGTGGAATGTAGTAAGGGGTCGGTGTGTATCCGACCGCGGGGCAGCTGCTCGCGACCGCGCCCGCCGGCGTCCCCAGGTAGGGCACGGTCACGATGTCGGGGACCGTGCCGGTACCGGATGCGCTCACCACGTTCGCCGGTCTGCCGGACCCGAGGGGTCCAGCGACGGCGAGCCGGCAGACGCGTCCGTTGCTGTAGCGCACGGATGTGATTAGGCCCGACTGCAGCGTCCCGGTCGTCTGCTCGCCACCGCCTCCGAAGCAGCTCTCGCCGAAGCGCTGCACTCTGCACAGCTTCGATGTTCCGGGCACGACTGCGATGTACGCACCGTCGGGCCCGGTCGGCTCGGTGATCGTCTGACCGTGTAGCGAGTAGGTCACGCTGACGGCGTTAGGACCGAGGACACCAAACGCGATGTTTCGCAGATCTTGACTGGGGCAGGTGTTGGCGGAGCAGCTGCCGTGCCCGCCGCCGGCGTTGCCGTTCGCCGGGACGCCCCCCTCGAGCACGTTCAGGAACAGGTTGTTGTTGGCGTCGGTGCTCGCGCACGGGAAGCTGTCGTGTAGCGGGATCGGGTGAAAACGTCCGTCATTGGAGTAGGCGCCGTCCTGTCCGAGCGTCCCGATCTGCCCGTGCTCCAGTCGTCCGATCTGCAGGCACGCCTGCCGGCGGCCAGTCTGCAGGGTGCGCAGCGCCCACGAGGCCCCGCCGCCCGGATCAGGGGCCCGTACGGCGATGTGGGCGGTTCCGACGGCGACCGGGTTCGCGACCGGAGCTTGGTTCGCGATGTTGTTGCTGTGGTGCAGGAAGACGAGCGCGACCACCGCGATCGCGATCGCGACCCCCGCCGCGACCGCGGTCACGACCGCGTCCGCGCGGAACCTCCGACGACGGGGTCGCTCCCGCGCGGCCGTCGCAGCCAATTCCTGGTGGACCCGGCCAAGAAGCCCCGGCCGTGGATCGATCCGATCGGTCTCCGCTACGAGCGCGCGGCGTAGTTCGTCGATGATCTGGTCGTCACTCAACACAACGTCTGGCCCTTCGGTGCGTCGGTTGTCTTATCGGTCAGAGCCTCCCGCAAGGCGGTGAGCGCTCGGCTCGTGTGGGTCTTTACCGTCCCGTTTGATGCGCCGATCGCTGCCGCGGTCTCAGACACCGATAGCTCGGCGAAGAACCTCAAGACCACAACCTCGCGCTGGCGCGCCGGTAGGCGACGGACTGCACTGATGATCGCGATCCTGTCGACCAGCGCTTGGGCGCCATCCATCACCGGCACCAGTCGGTCTTCGAACTCCTCAAGCGGCCGCTCCGTGACCCGGCGAGCGAGGTTCCGTCGACGGTCGTTGAGTAGATTCACGAGAACCCGGTGCGCATAGGCATGCGGCGAGTCCTGGGCCACGTCCCATCGCTGGGCGGTTCTCACCAGCACGGTCTGCACGAGGTCCTCGGAGCCGGCTCGGTCACCGGTCAGGAGGTATGCGCTTCGCAGCAGCCGCACTGACCCGCTGGCGACGAACTCATCAAAGGACGGGTCTAGCTCCACAGCTGTGGAGTCTGCCGCTGATCAGCCACACAACCTCTTAACTCCGCCAGTCCGGAAGCGGTTGACATGAGCGCCCCAAAAGTTTCGCCCTACAGTTCGTGAGACCGCGCTGGCGAGCAGCCGCCGAGGGTTGTTCCGGACCACCGTCTGAGACACGTCGCCGTCTCACGCCTGACGGGCGACAGCCCTGAGGATCCGCTCCGCTAAGAGCTGGACTACGCCGGGACGGTCGTGGTCGAGACAGCGCGAATAGCGCGAGCGAGCTGCGGGGCTCTGTCGGGACGAATGCACAAGCGGCGGAGGGCCCCCGTTTTCAGATGTCGGTTCCAATGAACCGGGCTTGCAATCATGAGGGCTGTTGCGATCCGCCCATCGGTCGGTGACCGCAGGCACCTAGCGAGGTTGCAGAACCGCGCAGGACGCACGCCGCCGTATCGCGACCGCGTGATCGCGTGACAGCAGCCGGGACAGCCGGCGCCGCGGGCACGGCGGAAGCATTATCGCGTCGCAGTCGAATTCCTTCGCGCCATCAAGAAGTGCACGGTGCGGCGAACCGAACAGCACCGTGAATTCCGCTGGTGATTGCATGAGACGCGCTGCCCGGTCAAGGTCAGCTCGCGCGCGGTCGAGGAGGATGTCGTTCCACACGCCCGTGCCTCGGGGCCAGCGCGTAACCCACCGCAACGGCCGCTCCAACTCCACCACAACGACGACCGTCAAACGCGACCGGTCTCGCTGCGCCAGCAGGTCGGCTGCGACGATCGCCTCATCTCCCTCCGACGTCCCTTCATAAGCGACAAGAAGATGGTGGTATCCAATGTCGCACAGCGTAGCGGCGACCGGGCACCAATCGGGGGCCCGACCGACGGCGAAGCGCGCTGCCCAGGCATTCCTGCTCCCGAACTCATCCTCGGGACTTGTGCTTGTCTGTGACGCAAACCCCCAAAGCGGGAACGATCAGCAAAGTACGGTCAGCCGCGGTGCCGTACCCGTCGCCCCACAAGAGCAAGGCTCGTCCCCGCCGGCGGTCGGCGCTCCAATTCGCCACGAGCAGATCGTCGGCGAACACGCTCAACAGCGGACGGACGACCTGTGGTCTGCTCGCGCCGCATGCGGCACAGGAGCTTGGTCGGGATAGCGCGAAACCACAAGCGGGCGGCTCGATCCACTCATCGTCAAAGCGCAAGCGAGCGGTGACTTGCTGTGGGTCTTCGCGCCGAGTGCCCCGCGGCCGCATTGAGCCCGAGGCGGTCGTGTCGGTCCGGCGCTCCTGGTAGCCGCAATAGCGGCGAAGCAGCGATCTCGCGAGCCGAGCGGAGATGGCCGCTCTCCGCGTCGGTTATGCCGGCTCAGCGACTCGTGGCTAGCAGCAGGTGCGCCCTGATGTCGGCGCTAGCCGGGTCTCGACGGCGCGTTTGTCGGGACGCGTGCGGCGTGGCAGAACGTGTCTTAGGGGTGGTGGCTTGCGCGTCGGCACAACGGTTCGTGGCGGCGCTCGTGACCAGCTAGCAGTCGCAGTTGCTGACGCTGAGCGGACAACTCTGCGGACGGACCAGGGGTGCCGAGGGTGTTGAAATTCGACCGAACCCGACGGCGGGCGGGTCTGCGGGGATCGACCGCCGGCTGGCGTTGGTCGCAGGACAGGGTCTCGTCGACGGAGATCGCTGGAGCGGTGGTACGTCTCGTCTCTGACCCAGCGCCGTAACGGCGTGGCTTTTCGGCTGCGGAGCGGCGCCGGAGCACTCGTAGTTCGGCTTGGACGCCAGCTTCGACGGGCCTCAGGTCCTGCTGGTCGCGGTCGGGCGAGCGTGGCGGTCGGCTCTTGCGGCCGGGCCGCGCTAGCCTATTATCCCGTCGATGCATGTCCAACGGGGAGGACACGAGGATCTTCCGGATGGCGGGTCGTAGCGCCATCGCGGCCTTGGCGCTCGGCTTGGGCTGCGTGCTGACGAGCCCGTCGCTGGCGGCCGCGGACAGCACGATCAAGGTGAGCGGGAGCTGCACGCTTGCGGCCGCAGTCGGCTACGCGGATGGCGCGCTGGAACCTGGTTGTGCCGGCGGCACGGCGACGGGGACGACGACGATCGACCTTCCGCCGAGCGCCACCCCGTACGCGGTCACCGCGACGCTGACGTTGACGGCGAACACGATCCTTCAGGGGACCGAGCTCACGCCGAACAATGGCTGGGGGTCCAGCTTTCCGATCCCGTCCGGCGCGACGATCAGCGGCGGCGGCGCCGTGCGGGTCATCTCGGTGGCGCGGGGCGCGACGGTGATGATCGAGGACCTGACGATCACCGGCGGGGCCGCGGGGGACCCGGCGACCGGATGCGGCGCCGCGGGCTGCCCGACCGAGAACGGCAATTCTGGAGGGGCGATCGCCAACGCGGGCACGCTGACGCTCCAGTACGTCGACGTGATCGGCAGCACGGCCGGCGCCGGACCCTCTCCCGAGACTTCGTCCTCGACCTGCACGAGCGACTGTCCAGCGGCGGCCGGGGCAAGCGCGGGCGGCGGCGGTGACGGTGGTGGGATCTACAACGACGGCACGATGTACGTCGCCTACTCGACGATCTCGCACAACACCGCCGGGAACGGCGGCGACGGAACGGCGGGGACCTCAGCGAGCGGTGGCGCGACCTCTCGGGGCCAGAACGGAGGCGACGGGGGATCCGGCGGCGACGGTGGCGGGATCTTCAACGACACCGCCGGCACGCTCGAACTCGTCGGCTCGACGGTCAGCGACGACCAGGCCGGCAACGGCGGCAACGCCGGCGCCGGCTCAGCTGCTGACGCGATCGGTGACGCCGGTGGGAACGCCGGGCAGCCGGGCAGCGGTGGCGCCGGTGGCGGGATCGCCAATGCCGGCCATCTCACCGTCGCCTACTCGACGCTCGGCGCCGACGACGTCTCCGGTGTGGGCGGCAACGCCGCCACGGGCGGATCGGGCGACAGTGGCGCTGCGGGCAGCGCAAGCAGCCCCCAGTCCGGCGGGGGTGGCGACGGGGGCGGGCTCGCCGAGCTCGCCGAGGGCCAAATCGAAGACGCACAGGTCCTGCTGACAATCGTCCGCGACACGATCACCGGCGACGTCGCCTCCGCCGGCGGGACCGGCAGCGCTGTCGGCGGTAGCGGCGGCGGGATCGCCCTCGACGGCACCCCCGAAAACCCCGGCCCGTTCCTCCTCGGCGAGCTGACGATCGCGGGCAATACGGCCGCCGCGGGCGCAGGCGGGATCTTCTCCGACGGCAACGGCGTCCAGGAGCAGAACTCGATCGTCGCCTCCAACCTTCCCACGAACTGCGGCGCGAACGTCACCGCGACGGGCGCCTCGATGACCGGCGGTGACATCGTGTTCGGGGATGGCACCTGCCCGGGAACGGCCGGCGACCCTGAGCTCCTGCCCCTCGCCGACAACGGCGGTCCGACCGAGACGATGGCCGTCGGTCCCGGCAGCGCCGCGTCGCGCGCGGCTGAGTCCTGCACGACCCTTCCTTTCCCACAGGTCCCGAGCGACATCTATGGGTGGGACTTGAACCAGAGCGAGTACCCGTTCTTAGGGTCGGACCAGCGCCTGGTCGGGCTGATCGGCACGCAGGCCACCAACGCGCCGTGCGACGCGGGCGCGTTCCAGCGCACGATCCCGGCGTGCTGCGCGGAGGCGGCCGGGCCCGGGCCAATCCTCTACAGCGATATCCTACGCTGGCTCGGCCCGACGACAGCCGAGTACTTCGGATACGTCAATCCCCTGCTCGCCGGCGAGCCGGCGACGATGAGCGTGACGGTCGGCACGCGCACGACCATCGTAGGCGGCCTGTTTGACGAGTTCGCCCACGGCACCGTGGAGGTCGTCGGCGCCAGGACCACGATCTCGATCCCGGGCAGCGGTGACTGGGAGTCGGTCGCGATCAAATTCACGGTGCCGCAGGGAACCGACTACGAGTTCGAGATCGAGCCCGCGAACATCTACGGGACCGCCTACGACGCCGTCATCCCGCTCGCCACGATCGAACCGTCGGCCACGCTCACGCGCTCCGGCGTCGGCGTCGGCACGAAATGCGGGTCGAGCTGCACCGGAACGCTGTCCGTCTCGAGCATGACCGCGACCGCCGCCTCGGCCGCGCGGCACAGCGCCGGCTTGCTCGGCACCGCTCGCTTCTCGCTGACCCACGGACGGCTCGGCGAGAGCGTGGCGGTCGCCCTGACCGCGGCGGGCCGCCGGCTACTCCGCGAGCACCACGACCACCTCAAGCTGCTCGTCTCGATGCAGGCGCAGTACGGGCACCACCATCACGTGCACGACCGGGGCGTCGTCACCGTCCGGTAGCCCCTAAGGTTGTGGTTTCGTTGGGTCCGGCGGCAGTCGGCGCATCACAAGCGCTCGCCGGCTCGCGACCATCGCAATAGACGAGTACGCAGACTTCGTGCAGTCCGGGGCGCTAACTGGACACGGCGTTTGATCGGAGCACCCGATTCGGATTCTCACCCGCTCGGCTCCCAAGTTCAGAGACGGTGGACGCGTCGCGGCACCGTGCACAACCAAGAGCCGAGCGCGCGACCGCAGCCAGCGCACACTCGCCATCGCCAAGAGGAAGGTCCAGCGAGCCGCTAGCCACGATCCATCGGGTCGCAGGCACGATACCGAAAGCAGGCACGTTCACATGGCGGACAAGACCACTGCTCCGCCGCTACTGCGGCCACCAGGTGCTCGGCGCGACGACCTAGAGTGGGGCGGCGTCCTCGGCCCGGGAGGAGCTCTCGTCGGCAGCCGTCCGGGCCGGCGTGCGTCGTCGGTTTGCCCCACATCAGCTCAGACATGCCCACGCTGTTGAGATGGCGCGCGAGGGGATCCCGATCACCGTCATCCAGCGCCAGCTCGGGCATGTCGATCTCGGCGTCACCTCCGTGTATCTGCGTGGGATTGATAACGCCGAGATCATCGACACTGTGCATGAGCGACGAGCGCCGATGATGCCCGCGAGTGCTGGACTTCGAATCGGCTCGTAGGAATCGCACGTCGAGGAGCCGGATCGGGCTGCGTCGGCTGGAGTCCGTGTCGCACCCATCCCGGCGATCTGTCTGTCGCCGGGATGGTGGCCGCATTCTGCTGAGGCGAGCTAAGTGACGTCAGCGCGCGAGGCGGCCACCGAGCACCAAACGGGCGGTCGCACGCCAGCCCGTGCCATTTGACGACTGGTGGGTCGACATTCCCTCAGTAGACAGCGCGGAAAGCCGGCATGGTGCGACAACCGCGCGATCTCGGAAGCGAGGCGGACGACCTTCCCAGGATGAACGCGAACGCGATCGAGCGACGCGCTTCTGCGCGACGCGTGGCGGCTCCGGCGGCTGGTTAACTCCCCCACCGCGAAGTACGCAGCAGCATCACCGCTCGCCTTTACCTACTGCTAGAATGGTAAAGTGATGAGTAAGGTCTCCAGAAAACATCAGGTGACTCTTCCCGTCAGCGTACTGAGGGACGCTGGTTTGGCAGCCGGCGATGAAGTAGTCATCCGGGCGATAGGCCGGGGGCGGATCGAGGTCGAGCGCGCCGAAGACGTAATCGATCGTTACGCGGGGAGCCTCCCGGCTGGCACCTACCCGCGCGGACATCTTGACCGACTGCGGGACGAGTGGCACGTGTAGCGCTGGACGCGGACGTGGTGATCGCGTTCCTGGACCCCTCTGACGATCAGCACACGCGCGCCGTCTCAGAACTTCGTCCTTTGCTGGCAGCAGGTGACGAGCTCCTCGTCGGCGCTACGGTGTACGCAGAGACGATCGTGCGACCGCTCCAGCTCGGAACCGACGCCACCGTCGATGCGTTCTTCGACGATGCTGGCGTCACAGTGGTCCCAGTCGATCGCGTCGTTGCCCGCCGTGCCGCGCTGCTCCGCAGCGAGCACAGGTCTCTGCGGCTGCCGGACGCGCTGTCGCTGGCGACTGCGCTCGTCGTCGACGCGACGCTGCTTACGTTCGACAAGACGCTCGACACGATCGCCCGTCAAATCCGACCCGACGCATAAAGCCGGCGGAACCGCATACGCCGGGACCGGGCCGCCGACGTTTGCCCGCAACAACCCAACGGATGTCCTGTCCGTTTGGAGCTAGGCCACGCCAGGATCGGCGTGGTCGCGGTAGCGCGAAAGCATCGGCGCAGGACATGATCGGGACGAACTCTAAGTCCAAGGCATGCTCTAACCGCTCGACCGCGCCGAATGTGACCGCTACCGGCCGGAGTTCCCGGTCGGCGTGGTGCCGCACCGAGCTATACAGTGCGATGGCCGCCTTCGTGGTCGCCGAAAGCAGCGTGCCGACGGCGGGCGACAGAGCTGTGCTTTGCAGAGGCAAAGCCGGCCAGGTGTTGCTTGGTGGTCGCCGAAAGCGGCCCTTTCACCGTCCCGGTGGCGTGAGCCGCATCTAGCGGACCGTGAAGATTCCCATGCGGATCCGCGCCTCGCCGGACGGCGTGCCGTTCGAACCGGTCGTCACACCAGAGAGGTCCTCGACCGCGACCGTCCAGCGGCCGGCCGCGAGCTTGCGGGGAAGCTCGATCGTTACGCCGGTCGCGCCCGAACGGACCTGCAGCAGTCGGGTGGCGTGGTAGCCGGGACCAGCGAGTACCAGATCGGCGCCGGTAGCCTCGCTGGAAAGTCCGGGGGCGACCACGGACAGCTTGCCGCCTGGTTGCAGACGGGGTGTTGTGACCGCCAGCCCGCCGACACTCGCCATGTCCGGCAGCCCGAGGAGGGCTCGCACCGTCGGCGCGATCTGTGCCGACGGTAGCGGCGCGCGGACGAACTCGTGCGGGTTAAGCTTCTGCAGTGGCGTCACCGGCAGCGTGCTCGCCTGCGTGACTTTGCCCTTGCTCGGGACCAGACGTGGGTTCGGCGGGATTCGCAGCATCAGATGCGCCCGGTCGCGGGCGGCGACGAGCGCCTCGGGGCCCACTTCCACCAGGGACTCCCCGGCATCGTCAACGACGTCCCAATGGCAGCGCCGGGAAATTGAATGATGTTGTCGATCACCTCTTCGGTCTCCGCCGCGTCGACGCCGCCATCGAGCTCGGCGATATCCTGCGCGTACTCGGCCTCGGTCTCGGACTCGATCTCGGCCACAAGGTTCTGGGTGTCGGGCTCGTAACCCTGAGGGCTGAGCGGCCCAGGTGGACCGATTTTCGGTGCGAACGTGATCAGCGCGTCCCCGACTTCGTCACCGAGCTCGACGGTCACATAGGCGATCGCCGCCGAAGCGTCGAGGCCGAGAGCGACCGCCTGCTCAACCAGCTTCTGGAGCTCCTTGCGGTTGAGCGTCAGACCAAAACTGAACGTTGGACCCAGCGTCGCGCTCAGGTACGGCTGGCCGTGATCGACGACGATCGCGGTCGCGGGCGATACCGGCACCGAGATCAGATCGAGCGTGATGTCGGGCGGGCTCTTCCCGTTCGCGGTCAGATCAAGCGCGGGGCTGACTTCGATGCTCGACGAGTTGGACCACTCGACTGTTGGGGACCCGAACGTCTGTGCCCCATCACCCGGCGACACGTGCCACCCGAGTGGTGCGAAAGAGTAGCGGGCGACATGCGCGGTCGTTTGCTTTCCAGAGTCGTCACTGGCGCCCAGCTTGAGCTGCGGTGGTGGCGGGTTCAGGTCGAGCTTGGCGTCGATGTCCGCTATCGCTCCCCGCTTGCACACACCGATCGACCCGAGCGACGCGCTGACCGTCACCGCGAACGGAAGATCGTCCGAGGACAGTGATCCGATCTTGAACTTCTGTTTCTCCTCACCCGAGAGCGACTCGTGGGTGAAGCTCGTCGCGTCGCTGCAGTCCGCCCCAGGCGGCGCAGGAACGGCAGTCGAGTACGGCACCTTGCCCGGTGGCCGCGCGCGCGGCACCGTGTCGTCCGGGACGGAGAGATCGACGTGCGAGCCGTACGGGGCAATCACGACGCCACCTCCGTCGACGGTTGCTTGGACATCGCCGAACTCGGTGTTCGGCTCCAGATAATCGACCGTGCATCCCTGCTCATCAATCCAGTAGAGCGCCTCGGCTACCGTCAGGCCAACGATGTATGGGCCCATGATGCATCCGCCTGCATGCTCGATCGGCGAGACCTGCATGTCGGCGAGCTGGCAGTTCCAATCGAGCGTGCTGTACACATCCGGAGCCGAGAACCTGAACGTCACCGGCCCGCAATCACTGTCGTCGAAGCCGCTGTTCAACAGCTGCTCGGATGGCTGACCTGGGTAGGTTACGGTCAGGCCGTACGTGGCGGTCAGCGAGACAGTGTCAGCCGTCGCCCAGCCGGGATTGAGAAAGCTGTTCACGACGATCCCGGCTGTGTCGTTGAGCAGCGGGATGACCTGGCTTGACGGCAATACAGTCTCCCGTTGAGAGCGTGCGATCCAGATACACGCCTGTACGTACGCCGCCGCGTTCAGCGTGATCTGCTTGTCGAATTGGAAGTTGTAGACGCCTTGCCTGTAGTCGCCGTTGGCGTAGTCGCCGGACGCCATCAGAATCACGTGCGAACCGGTGAGCAGCTTTTCATGGTCACCCGCCGGAGAACCCGCGCACGCACGCGTGAGTGGTTGGAACGCGACGTACGCATTGAGTGCGGCCGATGGCCGAAGCAACGGCCTCCACCACAATGTCACGATCAGCGGCACGCCCGATATCGGATCCCACGCCTCACCATTCAGACCGGCCGTGTCGACCGACTGAAGGTCCTCGGAATCGGTCAACAGCACCTCGCTCTGACCCGCCACCAACGGTGGCGGCGGATAGCCAGTGATACCGGTGTTGTACGGCGACGTCGTGAGTGTGCTGTCCGCGCGGGCACTGGGCGAAATCGCCAGCGCGACCATCGTCATGATCGCAGCGGCACGGGCGATCTTGCTTGCCATCCTCTGCCTCGGCTAGGCCTCGTGCACAATGATGTGCGTCGTCCCGCACCGTTTGTAGTGGATCTTCAGCGACACCGAGGCGCTGGTCGCGCTGACGAACGTGCCACTGAGCTGGACCTTGACCTTGCGCGACTTGTCGGTCGATGTCTGGCGGTCGGTGGTGCCGGTGAACGTAAAGCGGCCGGCATGGTTGACCGCGATGTTCGGCAACGGACCGAGCTCATCACCCTCGCTGATGGGAGGCCCCGCGGGTTGCGCGACGCTCCGCGTCCCCAAGCATTTCTCCTCAATCAGGAACATCTCGACCGCGTGGCTCTGAACGACGAAGTAGCCACCGATCGGGCCGAGATCGCCGCCGCACCTCCCCCAACAGCCAGCGCGCGGCGTCGCTGCCAACGTCGAGGTGGTGAGCACCATGCTCACCACAAGACCAATCGACCATCCGGCGAGCTGGCATGACACCTTGCAATGCTGACCCGACGCCGCCGGACATCTGTGACCCGCTGAGCGCCGAGAGTCCGATCGCCCACGTATGGCGGATGCCCGCAGCCAATGCGTCGCATGCCTCAACACCAGATCCCCGTCCGTACACCAACGACGGTCAAATCTCCAGTAGGCACGACCGCCGAGAGTGCCGAGACGCTACTCCGATCCGCAACGGATCGCAAGAGTCCGATCCAGATCGCGACAGGCGTCGGACCTCCTGTTTCGAGCGCGCTCGCAACCCGGGCGAGACGGGCAATCGAGACAGCGCGAAAGGACAAGCGAGCCGGCGGACCGGTCCGGGCGAATGCACAAGGCGCCGGCGAGTCTCCCCTTTCTACGTTGGAAGGGCTGGCCCTGCGAGCAGTACAAGAGTTAGCGTGCATCGCTGGAGACTGGCGGCTGGCTCAAGGACACCCGCCGTGGCCGCAGCGATGTCAGCGCGAGGCCAGCCGACTTGGTCCGCGCGGCGCCGTCGAACCGGGTTGAGAATCGCGCGTCTCTGGCCGATTCTTTCGGTCGTGAGCGGATACGGCGTCTACGTGATCGAGCTGAGGACCCGAGCCGCCAAGGACTCCATCTGCTCGTTGTACGTTGGATCGAGCTTCTTGGAGGCCTCGGCACGACGACGTCAGCATCACGAGGGCTATCCCACCGGCGCTCAAGGCCTGGACGGACAGACGCGGCGGCTGCGCCCCGAGCTGTATGCCGACCTTCCCTGGAAGCCCGACCGTACTGAGGCTGTCGAGCTCGAGCGCCAGCGAGCGCGCCGCCTCAGCGATGCCGGCTTCCACGTGCGATGTGACGGACGCACTTACGTGCGCTCGCCCCGCGAATGGCGTCCCTTTACGGGCGGCGAACTGTTGCGCGTGGAGCACTGGTTCGAGCAGCACCTCCGCGGGCTTCTCTCCACATGCCAATCGGGGACGCTTACCATCGATGATGCGGTTAGGCTGCTGCGCTGGCGCTCCGGAGACCCTAGCGTCGCGGACCTCGTCGTAACCCCAAACGAGCATCTCGGCCGCTTTGCGCACGTCGAAGAATCAGCGGTCTATACGCAGGTCGCAGCGCTGCAACACGTGAGCGCACGGCTTCTCCGCTCCTGACTAAGCGTGGCCGCCGCAAAGCGCGGGATCGAGTCGCTCTCGGACCTGCTCACGAGCGTGCTTATCGCCGAAACGAGGGCGCTGACCGGGGCGCAAAGAACCGCGCCTTTGCCTATGCACAGCCTCCGAGTTCCATCCGGTCATCGGGCCGCTCCTACGTCGCCGTAGCGGTCGTCCGCTCTGGGACCGACCGCACGATTCCTTTTACGGAAGGCGATCACCCCGTCGCCGGCACTGCTGCAATGCCGGGAGGAGGCAGCAGTCTGGCGGCCGCGGCGAGAGCGCTGGATCCAGCCCAAACCAACAATGAGCGCCGATGGGGGTTTCGGTGCGCGGGTGTGGTCTAATCGCAACATGACCAACCAGACTGGCGGGGAACCGGTGGCGTTCACGGTGAGGAACCTGAAAGATCTGACGGATATCGGGTCTAACTTCGATGGCCCACCGGACCTGGAGTTCCGCCACGCGAGCGCGGCGCTCGACCTCGAGCAGTCCGGCCTGAGCTACCAGCTCATCCCGGCGGGCTATCGCTTCCCGTTTGGCCACACGCATAAGACCCAGGAGGAGGTGTACGTGGTCGTGCGTGGGAGCGGGCGGATGAAGCTGGACGACGAGGTCGTCGAGCTCAAGGAGTGGGATGTGGTGCGCGTCGCCCCCAGTACCTGGCGAGGCTACGAGGCCGGGGCCGAAGGCCTCGAGATCCTCGTCTTTGGTGCGCCCAGTCTTGGCGAGCATGTTCGCGAAGACGTGGAGGGTCAGCGCGACTGGTGGGCTGACTAGCGCCCACGCGGAACCTCTGTGGTGACCTTAGGAGCTCGCCGTTTAGGACACGCGAGCTTCGGCCGTAAACATCGGACGGCTGGCCTCCTTCCACTCCGAGACAGGCGTCGGAAGCGAAGCGGCGCCAGGTCTGCACCGCATTGAAGCCGTGCCGCGAGCGTTGTCGCTTGGATCGAGAACCGGCAGCACAGCTGAGATCTCCGTAACCTCACCGTTATCCGACGACAGGAGGGCGAGATCCGATGAGGTTTCTGATGTTGGTCTGCCGCGATGCCTCGATCGAACTCAGTCCCGAGGAGCGCGCGACGATCGGACAGGAGGTCGCCGCGTGGGTGTCTGAGATGGAGCAGTGCGGCGTACGCCTGCATGGGGACGTGCTCGCGCCTGCGGACGCCACGGCAACGGTCCGGGTCCGAGACGCCGAGGTAACCGTCGGCCATGGTCCGCGGACGCAGACGGCTGATCCTGCCTCGGGCTTCAACATTGTCAGCTGCGCCACCATGGATGAGGCGGTCGAGGTGGCCGCGAAGCACCCGATCGCGCGATTCGGAACCATCGAGCTACGACCCATCGCGGAGATGTGAACTGACTTTCGCTGGCGCTTTCGAAACGATCGAGAACCAGCGCTGAGGCCTGGCTGCTGGTTATCTGGCACGCGACATTCAGGTCGTACGGTCGGTCGCGGTCCAGCTCCCGAGGCGCCCGCTTCGGCGCTGCCCCGGTGGAGGAGTAGCCTCGCCCACGCACTGTCGCAATCCACAAGAGGAGCAGCGACGCTCGACCGCTGCTGCTCGATCGAAGCGGCTGCGTGTCAGCGTTAGCGTACGGTCACGTGTGCGGGAGTTGACGTGCTCTGGGTTGGCGTGACGGCAGTTTGGATGTAGCGGACGGCGACGACGCACGCGAGGGTGCCGAGCAGTCGTCGGAGGGTGCGTTCGGGTAGGTGGCTTTGCAGTCGCGCGCCGCAGTAGCTGCCGAGGAACCCACCGACGCCGAGGAACACGCCGAGCGCCCAGTCGGGCGCGATCGCGCCGCCGTGCGTGGCCTGGAGGACCTGGTAGGTGGCGATGCCGACGATCGAGGTCAGGAACGTTGCCGTGAGGGTCGCGGGTGCGACCTCGAACGCGGAGAACCCGGCCGCGATCAGGATCGGGGCGAGCAGCGACCCGCCGCCCACCCCGTAGATCCCGCCGACGGTCCCGACCAGGAGCGAGAGCACCCAGATCGCGCTATCAGTTCGCCGCGAGGGAGTCGGGCGCGGATGCGGTATCCGTTGGCTTCCCAGGGCGAGCCACAACCCCAGCGGCAACAGCACACCGGCGACGACCAACTCGAACGCGCGGCCTCCGGAGAGGAACTCGACACGGATGACCGCGCCCGCGATCACGCCCGGAAGCGTGCCAGCGACCAACAGTCGGGTCAGGGGGTTCAGGAGCCGACCTTCACGCCAGAACCGCAACAGTCCGCCCGGAACGGCAGCGACGTTGAACAACAGGTTCGTCGGCGTCACCGACGGACTGGGGACGTGCAGCACGCTCAGCTGGATCGGCAGCAGCAGCACCGCCCCAGACACCCCCGCAGGCGTAGCGACCAGCGCGAGCAAAAACGCGCACAGCGCGCCGACCGGCCATTCCCACGGCATCCCGGCAGACTAATTGAAGGAATCGGGCCTAGCGTGCTGCGTCCGCCGCGAGGCTAGCTCGCAACCGGCCACTCTTTGAGGAGTTTGCGGGCGGTGCCGTTGTTACCGAGGTGGTAGACCGCGACGCCCGCAGCGTGCACAGCGGACGGCTCGAATGGCTCGGCCTCGATCACTTTTAGGTCGTCGAACTTCGCGACCCCGACCGTGAGGTGGGGGAAGTAGTTGCCCTCTCCGATCTGGGCGGGGACGTAATCCTCGACCCATTTGATGATCGTCGGGCTGATCACCTCGCCGGGGTCAGCAACGAACGCGTCAGCGGCGCCTCCTGACTCGGTGAACGGTGCGACGGCGGCCACGAGTCTGGCTTGGAAGTCGAGCACGGGCGGGCTGACCTGCACTTGGAGCACGGTCGGCCCGTAGCCTGGAAACCCCCAGTCGGCGTGCGCGATCTTGACGACCTGGTAGGAGAGCGACGCCATGTCGGTATCGGCCACCGTGTTCTCGACAGCTTCATATACCTGGGCAAGCTCGGCGGTGCGCACATACCGCTGAAGGGTCGTGATGTGAGGCTGGTGGGTGTCGTCCAGAACCCACCCCTCCGGCATGCTCTCAAGCATCCGTTTGTTGACTTCACGAGCGCGCTTAATCGTCGCCTCGTCCGGGTTGATCAGAACATCGATCGCAGTCAGGTCGCTCATTCCAACTTGCTCCTCTTAGAAGACGGTGATCCAATCGTTCTTCATGCTGACTACGGTCCAGCCCAGTTCCTTCGCCTTCTCAAGCGACGCCTCCGCTCCGTTGGTGTAGGCGAACTCGCGCTCGGCGTCGTCGTGGTTCACAAGCACCGAGAACTTGGCGGCTTCAAGCATCTCAATGTCGACATCCGCGTTCCCACCACCGAGCGCCGGGAGCCGCCCCGTCGTAGCGAAGATGTGTTCAGGCTTCCCCGCACGGACGTTGAGACCACCGACCGCATGCTCGCCACGGACGATCTTCCCGTCCGTGTAGCTGTACTCGGCGGCGGTGCCGATCACGTTTTCCTTGTAGACCCCAAACGCCTGTTCGGCGAACACGCGCATGAAATCGCGCCCGCCACCAGAGACCACGAACACCCGGAAATCGTTGGCCCGCAGATAGTCGAGCAGCTCAAGCATCGGCTTGTACAGCAACTCGATGTACGGCACGCCTAGCTTCGGCTGCTTCACGGTCTTCAGCCAGTCGCGGACCTGCGCGTCGAACTCCTCCGGCGTCGTGCCTTTCCACGTCCGGGAGAACGCTGCCAACAGCGTCCCGACCACCTCGGGGTCCTGGACCCCCAACGCGGCGAAGAACGCGGGGTCCCGCGCGATGATCGCCTTGTACGGCTCCTGTTCAGCGAGCGACGGGTCCGCCTTGATCTCCTCACCCCACTTACGGAACACGAAGTCGAACTGTGGCGGTAACGGCTGCTCCACCCACAACGTCCCATCGTTATCGAACGTCGCGATCCGGTCCGCCAACGGAACGAACCCCGCCCCCTGCGTCGTCGCCGACGTGACGAAGTCGATGATCGCCTGCTTCGCGGGACCGTCCTTCCAACTCGCAAGCGCGATATCGGTCACGGCGACACGCAGCCTACGACCGCGATGCGTTCTACGAGTTGCTCGGCCATCTGATCTCCCTTGCTTGGTGTCGATGCAGTCGGCGACCGTCTCCCAGTAACGCCAGGCTGCTGATCCGATCACGCAGCCGCAGCCGCCAAACGCGCTCCGCAAATATGGGCAGGCCGCACACTACACGCGTCACCCCGAACGGATGAAAATGCTGGCAGCCCGTCCAGAGCCACACACGCCACCCTTCGGGATCGGGCTGGATCCAGCGTTCTCGCCGCGGCCGCCAGACTGCTGCCTCCTCCCGGCATTGCAGCAGTGCCCGGCGACGGGGTGATCGCATTCCGTAAAAGGAATCGTGCGGTCGGTCCCAGAGCGGACGACCGCTACGGCGACGTTTGGATCACGCCGATCGCCGGGCGCCGCACGATCGCTCCACCACGAATCAGTTCGCGCCGGATGACGTCAGCGACGCTGGTCCCCTCCGGCCAAGCGGTCGGGTCCAGGCTTGTGCATTCATCCCGACGTAGTCGCCCAGCTCGCTGCTGCATTCCCGCTTTAGCGTCCTGGGGCCGACGGACCGCCGGGGCGGTCGGATTCGTGGCATTCAGCTCGCCGGGCTCGGGTTCGTCCGCTCGGGCGAAGCGCTCGCCAGCGCGTCATCCGCGCCGGCTGGCCGATGGGGGCCGGTACGGCGCCCGAGGGGTGCGGCGCTGTCGGGTCTGCGTTGCGTTATGTTGCTCGCGGCTCGTTGACGAGCGAAACGTTTGGGGGGTCACAGATGCGTCGAATCGTGCTGGTCGTGTCGGTTGTGCTGACTGCGCTGGGTGTGGCGCCGACAGCGTTCGCGACGGGGTGGACATCGCCCGCGGCGATTGACAGCGGACACCTCCTGTCGAGCGTGTCTTGCACATCGCCCAGCTTCTGCGTTGCGGGCGACGCGGAGGGCAACGTGTTCGTCTTCACGGGCTCGAGCTGGACCGCGGCGGATTCGGTGTTCAGTTCGGCGGGGTCGAATCCGCAGATCTTCAGCGTGTCCTGCGCGCCGGGCACTGAGTTCTGCGCCGCGGCGGGCGAGGTTACGCCGTCCGGCGCCAGCGCGCGAGGCGCGGTCGCCATCTACAGCGGCGGCACCTGGAGCGCACCGACGGTGTACGGCCAGATCGACGACATCGCCGAATTCATCGACGAGATCGACGCCGTCTCCTGTGCCTCCGCGACGTCGTGCGTGGCGACGGACCGTGGCAGCGAGGCGTATATGACCTGGGACGGTGCGCAGTGGTCCCCGGAGCCAATGTCGATCGGCAGCACCTTTTCCGACGACTCCTATGACCCGGGTCCGCTCGCCTGCCCGACATCGAGCTTCTGCGCTGGGTTCAACGGCGGTGACGTCGAGACCTACAACGGCGGCAGTTGGAGCGGGCCGGTCACAGTCGCGAGCGACGGTGCGTCGCTGTTTGCGATTTCCTGCCCCACCGCCGGCTTCTGCATGGCCACCGCGAGCGATGGCGACGCCTACACCTACAAGGGATCGGCGTGGAGCGGACCGGGCGCGACCGGCACCGGGGTCAGCCCGTGGGGACTGTCGTGCGTGAGCAGCAGCTTCTGCGTGGCCATCGACCAGACCGGTGACGCCGGCTACTACAACGGCTCGACGTGGACCGACTCGGACACCTTTGACAGCGTGGCGCACCCGTCGAGCGTCTCGTGTGCGACGACGACGTTCTGTGTCGCGGTCGATCAGGCCGGTAACGCCAGCTACTTCTCGGGCGTGCCGAGCAGCCCGGGCGGCCCAAGCGGGGGCGGCTCAGGCCCGCCCCCGCGGACACCATCACTCGTACTGCGCAGCGCGACCGTCCACGCCGGAAAGCTGAGCATCACGCTGCGGTGCGCGGGTACCGCGAGCGCCCACTGTGCGAAGGCGACCGTAGCGGCGAGAGTCACCGAGCACCTCAAGGGGACGCGGATCGCTGCGGTTACCGCCCGCGCCGGGACGCACACTAAGAGCGTCACGATCGCCCGCGGTTCGGCTAGCCTGGCCACGGGCCAGAGCACGACGCTCAGCCTCGGCCTGAACGGCACGGGGCGCGCGCTGCTGGCGCGGTTTCACCAACTCGCCACCCAGGTCCTGGTCACAGCCGGCGGCCGCACGATCGCGCGGCGCACGCTGCACCTCAGCACGGCCAGGAACCGCAAGCACTGATCCGCGCTGCTCCGTCTTCCCCCGGCCTCCACCCCGAGCGGGCCACCGAGTGCGGCGCGCGGCGCTTTTCGCGGCATGGAACTGCTCTTGGAGGTCGGTCCGGCTTCCGGCATAGGGTCGGGTGATCCGGGACAGGGGCCTCTTTGGGAGAGCGCAGACGGGTAGGCCGTTTTCGGCGATGGGCTTCGAGCCCGTGCTTTTCGTTCGGCCGGCCCTGCGACTTGCCTGGATTGAGCGGTTGAGCTCGTATCGGTCTGTGTCGTTTTTCCCGCTGGTTCTCCCACCTGTCAGTGTCAACCACCATGTTGTGGAGGTGAGCGATGGCGTCGTTGGTGAGGTGGGTCGGTCGAGCGATCGGCCTGGATGTGCACCGCGATTTCTGTGTGGTCGCGATCTGCGAGGACGGGGAGGTCGGCTCTGGCGGCCGGGTCCCGAGCACGCCGGAGGGTCTTCGGGTGCTGGCCGAGAGCTTGTTGGCGACGGATCGGGTCGCGCTGGAGGTGACGGCCAGCTGTTGGGAGGTCGCCAGGATCCTTGAGCCGTTCGTCGACCGGGTGATCGTGGTCAGCCCGGACGACACGGGGATCTCGAGCGCGAGGGCGAAGACGGACAAGCTCGACGCGCGCGCGTTGGCTGGCTTGTGCTGGAAGGGCGAGCTCGAGGCGGTCTGGATGCCTGATCAGCGCTGCCAGATTCTGCGCCGCCGGCTCGCGCGGCGCATGCAGCTCGTGCACGTGCGCTCGCGCGCGAAGAACGAGATCTCCGCGGTGCTGCAGCGCCGGCTCGTTGAGCGCCCGCCGTTTGCGGACCTGTTCGGCGTGACTGGCCGGCGATGGCTGACCGAGGTTGAGCTCCCTTTCCAGGAGCGCGAATCGGTCGACGCGGGTCTGCGGCAGATCGTGTTCCTGGACGGCGAGATCAAAGCGGTCGAGAAGCTGATCGCCCAGCAAGCGCTGTCCTGGCCGGAGATCCGCCGGTTGATGACGGTGCCGGGCGCGAACCTGATCTGCGCCGCGACGTTCATCGCTGCGATCGGCCGGGCGGACCGGTTCCTCACCCAGCGCAAGCTCGTCGCGTACCTCGGGCTGGACCCGAAGGTCCGGCAATCCGGCGAGGCGCCGGCGCGCTCGGGCCGGATCTCCAAGCGCGGATCGGCGAGCGCGCGGTGGGCGCTGGTCGAAGCGGTGGAGCGTGGTCAAGCAACCCGGCCCGCCGCGCGCGTTCTACGAGCGCGTCCGCGCGCGCCGTGGTCACGGGAAGGCGATCGTCGCGACCGCCCGGAAGCTCGCGATCCTGTTCCGGTGCATGCTCAAACGCTCAGAGGACTACGCGCACCAGCGGCCCGCGCTGACCAAGAAGAAGCTCCGCGAGCTCGAGCTGACCGCCGGCGCGAAGCCGCGCACGAAGGCCGCCGCCGGGATCTGGTCAACGAACCGCGCGATCCGAGACGCCGAACGGGCGATGACCGAGCAGGCGGAGATCTCCTACAAGCGGATCGTCACCGACCAGCAAGCCGGCAGGCCGGCGAGAAAAGTGGGCGCGAGCGCGACACCGGAGCGCGCATAAATCAGGCCCTCAAAGGGGCAATAGCTGCGCGGCAGACTGAAAGCTCCTGACGTCTGCACTTCGCTACGTCAGTCACCCGCGCCCACCAACAAGCTAACCCGTCACGATCACGCCGACAAGCCGGCGACGATCACCCCTACGCAAATACCGACAAAAACAGCGGCGAAACCGATCCCGCCCGCCAAACCGAGCTCACAGGACACGATCTAAGCCCCCGCGACCCAACCGCACGACCGATTGCACCCCCGAAAATTTGTTCCGCCCAGCCCTTGACTTTCATCGGTCGCCGAAACCAGGGCGCAAGACGCGGCGTGCAAGGTCGAGCATTTGCATAGATCGGCGAGCCGGGGGTGCCCGCGCCGCCGTCGAGGCCTCACTCGGTCGACCACGTCGCCTGATCTGTGGCGATTGGAACGTCGCGATGCAGTTCACGGCCGTTTTCGGGCCGTCAGGGAGCTTCGAGATTCAAGCCACGACCGCTTTGGGGGTTCCTGCGGGTCGCGGTCTCAGGTGAGTTAGGGGCTCGAGCTGGTCGTCGTGGTGGTGGTTGTCGGCGTGGCTGGCACCAGGATGGTGCGGCAGGTCTTGGAGGCGGCCTGGAACTTTGGGTTTGTCTGGATGCTGGCGGGAAAGATTGGTCCCTTGCCGGAGAAGTTCGGTTTTGGCAGGTCGTAGCCGTGCTGCTTCACGCACGTGACGTACGCGTCGATCCGTGTGTGGGAGAGCTGAAAGCTTCCCGGGGCACCCGCAGCGAAACGTCCGGCCCTGCTTCCGCCGCAGTCGCGGATCGCGGTCGCGAACTTGGAGTTTCCGCCACCGAAGGCCGCGCCTGCGCCGCTGGGGGGTCCGCCGGCAGGAGCGCCGCTGCTGCCTGTTGGAGGTGGGCCGGTTGGGGTCGTGCCGTTGAACCCGCCGGCGCCTGGCCCGAACTGCCCGTTGTTGGGAAGTGTCACGCCGTGCGATTTGAGGCATGCGATCAACGTCGCTCGGCTGGTGGATTTGGTTGTTGTGGTTGTATCGGCGGCTTTGGTGGTCGAGTTCGCACTGGATCCGCATGCTGCGACGCCCAGTCCGAAGATCAACGCGGCCAGCGCGATCGGTGCGCTTCGCGGTGCGATCTTGATCATTGTGTTTCCTGCTTTTCCTTTCGTGTTGCTGAGGCGGCTCATCCGCCGTCGAACAGTGAGCCGACAGCGGACTGGCCGCTGTTGGAGCTGGAGTTGGCCGAGCTCGAAGTTGTGGAGACGCTTCGGTTTCCGGAGTCGCTGAGCGAGGTCGCGCTGACGGTGCCGCCGGAGCCGCTGGCGCCCTCGATCGTGACCGAGTCGCCGGGATGGATTGATTCCTTGCCGACGGGGAGGCTTTTGGTGATCTTGGTCGCGTCGGACAGCGTCACCTTGACGGTGTTTCCGCTCGTCTCGGTGACGTAGATCGTTTTGCCGTCGACGCTCGCGACCGTGCCGATCGTGCCGCCTCCCAGACCCGGGAGGCCACCGGAGCGATTCCCAAACAGCCCGGCGGGGAATGAGCTTGTGCTGCGTCGGCTGCTCGAGCTGGAACTGGCGGTGGTGCTGGTGGCGCTCGCGAGGCCCGCGAAGCCGGAGGGCGCCCCTGCAAGCGATGGGCTGGCGGAGCTCGATGTCTGGTTCTGTTGGACGCGAGCGCCGGCGTAGAACCCGACGGCGCAGGTGATGATCGCGATCAGCGCCGCCGTCCACGGGGTGAAGAAGCGGATCCGTTTGCGGGGCGGCAGGTCGCCGTAGTCGTGGTCGTTGTGGTCCCGCTCGTGGTCTTCCGTGTCGTCGTAACCGCGCTCGTAGCCGTCGGGCACGAGTCCTGTGTGGGGGAGAGCGTCCATCTCGGGTCCTTCTGATTGGTTGGGAGGGGAGGTCATTCGAAGCGCAGCGCGTCGATCGGTCGCAGGGCGGCGGCGCGACCCGCGGGATAGGTGCCGAAGAACAGGCCGATGAGCACCGCGGCGCCGAAGCCGAGCACGATCGAGTAGGGCTCGATCACTGGGGTCACGCCAGCGACTTTGAACTTGCTGGCGATGATCCCGGCCGCGATTCCCGCGAGTCCACCGAACACGGACACGAGGACGGCTTCGACGATGAACTGCAGCAAGATGTCGCTGCGGCGCGCGCCGACAGCCTTGCGGATCCCGATCTCCCGCGTGCGCTCGGTGACTGAGACGAGCATCATGTTCATCACGCCGATGCCCGCTACCAGCAGCGAGATCGCCGCGACGCGTGTCAGCAGGCTGGTGAACACGGCGTTGCTCGCGTTGGAGGTCTGCAGGACCGAGCTCTGGTTCTCGACCTGAAAATTTGACTGCTCGGACCCGGCCGGGGTCGGGTCGACCTTGTTCATGATGTCGGTGACTTCGGTTTGCGCGGAGCTCAGCGCGTCGGCCGACTTCGCCTGCACGAGGATTTCGCTGATGCTGCCGTACCCGGTGAGGGTGTCCTGCACGGTCGTGAGCGGCGCGATTGCGACGTCGTCGAGGTTGGAGCTCCCGTTGGAGCCCTTCGAGTTGGTGACCCCGATGATCTCGAAGTTGGTGCCGTTGACCTGTACCGTCTGTCCGACGGGGTCCTCGCCGGAGAACAGTTCCTGCGCGACGGTCGGGCCGATCACGAGCACCCGGGCGTGGATGGCGACCTCCGCCTTGGTGAACCAGGAACCCTCGGCCATCGTGTAGTCGCGCGCCTGCTGATAGCTCGGTGTAGAGCCAACGAACGACGACGGCGAATATGTCGTTGACCCGGACGTGAGCGTGACGCTCGAGGCGCTGACGACCGGCGAGACGTTCGCGACGTCGGGTGCCTGGAAGTGGTTCTCCAACGCGGTTGCATCGTCGAGCGTCAGCCCGCCGCTACTCGACGCACCGCGAAAGAACAACCCGCCGAGCGTCGGGCCGGAACTGACCGTGAGCAGGTTCGAGCCGAGCGAGTCGATCTGGGCCTGCACAGCGATCGAGGAGCCCTGGCCGACCGCGACCAAATCGATCACCGACCCGACCCCGATCATCAGCATCAGGATCGTCAAACCCGACCTCATCTTGTGCGCGGAGATCGCCGCGAGCGCAACCCGGAACGTTTCGATCATGCGAGCACCGTTCGTGCCGCGGGGCGCTCGTCCGCGACGATCTTCCCGTCCCGGACCCGGATCACACGCTCCGCGTGACGCGCAACCTCGTCCTCATGGGTGATCAACACGACCGTGCGCCCCTCGCGGTGCAGCCGCTCGAAGATCGCGAGCACCTCGTCACCAGAATGCGTGTCCAGGTTCCCCGTCGGCTCGTCGGCGAGGATCAGCGACGGGTTCGTCACCAGCGCGCGCGCGATCGCGACCCGCTGCTGCTGACCACCGGACATCTCAGACGGAAGGTGACCGGCACGATTCGTGAGCCCAACTGCTCTCAGTGCCGCCATCGCTCGCTCGCGCCGCGCATTGCCGCGCAACCCCGCATAAGACAAAGGCAGCTCGACCTGCGTCAGCGCCCGTGTGCGCGGGATCAGATTGTAGGCCTGAAACACGAACCCGAGATAGCGATTGCGCAGATCGGAGAGATCGTCCTCGCTCATCCCGCTCACATCCAACCCGTCCAGGTGGTACTCCCCGCCGGTCGGCGCATCCAGCGCGCCGAGGATATTCATCAACGTGCTCTTGCCGCTCCCGGACGCGCCCATGATCGCCACATACTCGCCACGCTCCACTCGCAGACTCACCCCGCGCAACGCATGGACCGAGATGCCACCGAGGTGATAGACCTTGGTCACGCCGCGAACGTCAATGACCGGAATCTCAGGGCGTGATCGCGTCATCGGTTCATGTGCCTGAACGGTCTGTGTCCGGGTTCTGCGCGGCGAGCGCTGGGCGGCACGCCGAGCTCGTTGTGCCTCCTGTGCCCGGCGGATCGCGTCCCGGCGCGACCGTTGCTCGTTCGACATCAGGGGACCCCTCCACCGCCGGGGAAGCCACCACTCGGAAAGCCGCCGCCGCCACCAAAGAGCCCGCTCGCACCGGAACCGAGCGAACTGGTCCCTCCCAGCGTTCCCGAGCTGCTGGTCCCACTTGTCGAGGTGCTCGCACCGAGCGACGGCAGCGTGATCGTCTCAACCAGCTGATCACCGGCCTTCACGCCACTCACGATCACCGAGCGCTCAGAGCCGCGCAGCCCGACAACGACCTGCTTGGTGACCGTCTTGCCGTTCTGAAGCGCCTGCACGCTCGCGAGTGACCCTGTGCCCGTGATCACACCGTTCGGGACGGTGACACCCTGCGCCTGGGAGGTGATGATCGTCGCCGTCGCGCTCATCCCCGGCCGCACCCGACTGTCAGTCTGATCGAGTGTCAACGTGACGCTGAAAGACACCACGCTAGAGCTGCTGGAACCGACCGGCGAGATCGCCGTCACGTGTGCGCCAAGCTCTACCCCGCTCAGAGCGTTGATCGAGACCGTCGCCGCCTGACCAACCTTCACATCGATGATGTCTGACTCGCTCAAAGACACCGTCATCGTCATCGTGCTGCTGTCGATCAGCTGGGCAAAGCCAGAGCTCGAACTCGACGAACTCGACGAACTCCCACCGAGCGTCGCAGCGCTGATCGCGCCGGCCGACCCCGAGCCGCTGGAGGACGTGCTCGACGACGAACCGGTGGACGCACTCGACCCCCCCGACACCGACTGGCCCGGTGAAATGTTCTCAAGCGACACGATCGTGCCATTCGTCGGCGCGACCAACCGCGTCGCCGCCAGATCGGTCTCAGCGCTGTTCACACTCGACTGAGCGCTGTACACCGATGCTTGAGCCGACGCGATCGTCGCAGGATTCGGCGTCGTGGTCGTCGTCGTGCTCGAGGAAGAGGAACCACCGAGACCCGATGAGGACAACCCGCTCGAGGACCCTTTGCCCGTCGACTTGCTCGTCGAAACTCCCGGCTTTGGAGTCGTGACCGTCGGGGTCGTGGTCGATGTCGTGCGCGTCGTCGTGGGGGTGTGCGTCGTCGTCGTGGGTGTCGGCGTCGTTGTGGTAGGGGTCGGCGTCGTTGTGGTGGGGGTCGTCGTCGTGGCCGAGTTCGTGTCGGACACGAACTCGGTGCTTGGCGACGCCCCTGTGTAGCTCGCCGCCGCTCCGGTGCTCGCGCTGCTGCCGGTTGCGGACGTCGACTTGCCTTCCTTGGCTTGCGTGAGGTTGTACTCGGCCGCCTTGAGCTGCTCCTTTGCCTGCTTGAGCGCGAGTTCCTGAGACGAATCATCAAGCGTGGCGATCAACTGACCGTTCGCCACGTACTCTCCGACGGTCACATACACATGCTCGAGCGTGCCGCTGGTGTTGAAGTTGAGGCTGACATCGGTCGCGGGCTCGACGTTGCCGCTGCCCGACACCGTGGTCTGGACAACCCCGTTCTCGGCCGAGACGGTTTCCGTCGACGTACGCGCCGTGCTCGTCGGCGTCCCAATCTCTGTGATCGCGAGCACGATCACCACGATCGCGATCACACCGAGCATCGCGAGGTGCCACGGGAACCCCGCGCGCTCTCGCCGGCGGGCGATCACAGGCTCTTCAATGCCCCGGCGGGGGCGTTCTGACACGGCTGGGAAGTCTGATTCGGCGGGGCTCGTCTCGTTCTCTAACAATGCCGGTGCCTCCTGACGCGCGAGGACAGAACGTGGGAATTGACGCGAGACTCGCCGCGTGGACACGCGGGCGAGACGGCTGGGAGCGCGATCGTCGTGGCGAGCCGTTGTGGGTAGTTCGAAGGTGGGCAGGGCGTCATCGTCACACCAACCGGTAGCCCGTTCGGACAACCGTTTCAATGACCGCCGGATGCCCGAGCTTGCGCTGCAACGCCCGGATCGTGGTGCGCACCGCGGCAGTAGATGGATCCGTGCACATCCCTGGCGCCGCCTGGACCAGCGTCTCGACCGACACTGAGGCGCCCGCTGCTCGCATCAGGACCGACAGCACCGCAACCTCCTCACCGGTCAGGCGGATCTGCCGCCCACCACGGGTAAGTACCGAGGTCGCAGGATCGAGCTCAAGATCGCGGTGGGTCAACACGGGGCGACGGCAGCGGGATGATCGCCTTCCGAGAGCGCGGATCCGCGCGACGAGCTCGGGGAAGCGCAACGGCTTGGACATGTACTGGTCCGCACCGATCGCCAAGCACTCGACGAGATCGGCGAGTCCCGCCTCACCGCTGAGCATCACGATGCGAATCTGCGGCCGCTCAACCCGTATCGCCCGACAGACCTGATCGCCATCAACGCGAGGCGAATCCATGTCGAGCACGATCACGTCGTAGTGGTCAGCGCGAACCTTCTCAAGCGCTTCGTCGCGGTGACCAACGACATCGACCTCGAGCCCTTCGCGACGCAACCCACGCGCGATCCTCTCGGCGAGATTGATCTCATCCTCGGCAAGCAGCACCCGCATAGCTAGTGTGAATCCCGCCCCATATCGGAAGCGACGGGTCGCAGGTCGTCTCCCCGCATCAGGGCGTGGCAGTCCGGCATCCAGCCCACGATCGGGCGTTGGAGGCCGGAATGACTACGGCTGCTGTGAGGACGAAGCGTCCGGCTGGTCGCTGCTGGGCGAAAGCGCGTCGGACCTTTTGGGAGGGATCGAGTTCTCCCCCACGCCGACGCGCAGCCGAGCGAGCCACGAGGGGGCAGCGCGTTCCAGGCGCGCTGACGCGACGCCCGCTCGATAACAGCTAGCGTTCGCTCGAGCGGATGTAAGGACCCGTGGCACGAGCATGCGACCTCGCGGGGTCGTTGGTCACTTCTGCCTGGCATTCGTCTCGACAGCGTCGCACGCCAGTTTGAGAGTCAGCTAGGAAGAACCTGAGAAGATCCTGGGTGTACGTCTGATGCCACACCCGGCCGGTCCACCACGGCTATCAGGTGACACACGACTGCCTCCGCCGTTAAACGAGCTGCACCGTCTCCCGGGCACGACCCTCAACACGACGCTCGGAGTCAGAACGGGCGCCCAGTGTTCTCACAGCTTCCTCTGAGGATGCACCCAAGCGGACCGGCAACAATGCAGTGGATGACACTTCGTTGAGGAGTCCCACCGTAAGCCTCGCCGCCTGGCTCTGCCGGCCGGTGAGGATTGGTGGGCTCCTCAGCCCTCGGTCCCGACGCGTACCGATACCTGGGAATACGCTGGGAATCGCTCGCAACGACCTGCAGGCACTCGCAGCCGCGACCGATTATGGGATCAGTCACCCGACCGAAGGAGTTAGCACCAATGACCGTTAGTGCCATCGACAGCGGCTCGCAGCAGCTCTGGGCGCTGCAGCAGCAACATCATCAGCGCGTGCAGCCGTCGCTTTCGAATACCGCGCAGCTGCTCGGGATCTCCACTCAGCAGCTGCAGAGCGATCTGCAGTCCGGGCAGACACTGAGCCAGCTCGCTCAGCAGCAGGGCGTCTCCAGCAGCTCGCTGCTCTCCAGCGTCGAACAGGACCTCAAAGCCAACGCCCCGGCCGGCGCTCCCAGCCTCTCCAGCAACCAGCTGCAACAGATCGCCACCAACATCATCAACGGCACCCCTCCCGCACAGCAAGGCGGGCCGCAAGGCAACAGCAATCTGCAATCAGGGTCCGGGAGTCCGAGCGCTCCGTCGTTCTCGGATACCGCGCAGCTGCTCGGGATCTCCACTCAGCAGCTGCAGAGCGATCTGCAGTCCGGGCAGACACTGAGCCAGCTCGCTCAGCAGCAGGGCGTCTCCAGCAGCTCGCTGCTCTCCAGCGTCGAACAGGACCTCAAAACCAACGCCCCGGCCGGCGCTCCCAGCCTCTCCAGCAACCAACTGCAACAGATCGCCACCAACATCATCAACGGCACCCCTCCCGCACAGCAGGGCGGGCCGCAAGGTCTCTTCAACAGCAATCTGCAATCAGGGTCCGGGAGTCCGAGCGCTCCGTCGTTCTCGGATACCGCGCAGCTGCTCGGGATCTCCACTCAGCAGCTGCAGAGCGATCTGCAGTCCGGGCAGACACTGAGCCAGCTCGCTCAGCAGCAGGGCGTCTCCAGCAGCTCGCTGCTCTCCAGCGTCGAACAGGACCTCAAAACCAACGCCCCGGCCGGCGCTCCCAGCCTCTCCAGCAACCAACTGCAACAGATCGCCACCAACATCATCAGCGGCGATCTGCCCTCGCCGGGAGCATCGGGCAATGGGCTGAGCGGCGGCGGCAGCTTTGTCGACCAGTACGTGTGAGCCCCAGCAAGCTCACGGTCCAGCACGCGTTCAGCTCGTCGTCGCCGTCTCGAATGGGGCACCATCGACCTGATCTCGGGAGGGAGCCACCAGTTCGGTCGACCCGTCCATCGGCAGCGTGACCTGGAAGACGGCGCCGCCGTCCTTCGCGTTGTACGCGTGAATATCCCCATCGTGAGACCGCACGATTGCCGTAACGATCGCCAGCCCAAGACCAGCGCCGGCTGGTCCCCGACGCCGGCCGCTTTCATCGCGCCAGAAGCGTTCGAACACGAGGCTCTCGGCACCGGCCGGCAGCCCCGGTCCGTGGTCACGCACCTCGATCATTGCCTGGTCCCGCTCTCGCCAAACTGTGAGCTCGATCGGCGAGTCCCCGGGTGTGTGGACCAGTGCGTTGCGGATCAGATTCGCAAGGACTTGACGCAACTGATCGGCATCTGCGAGCACCACGACCAGATCGTTCCTGTCAAGCGTGATGAGCCGCCCGGGGGCGATGGCGCGCGCGTCGTGCGTCGCCTGCTCGGCCAACTCGCTGACATCGACACGCTCGCGTCGGACCTCGGGCATCTTGTCGAGCCGAACGAGCAACAGGAGATCCTCCACCAGCGCGCCCATCCTCGCGGCCTCCGACTGAATGCGCGCCATCGCCCGCTCAAGCGTTTCGGAATCAATCGCGGCACCCAACTGAAACGCTTCGGCATAGCCGCGAATAGCGGCGAGCGGGGTGCGCAGCTCATGCGACGCGTCCGCCAAGAACTGTCTCAGTCGATCCTCGCTCTCGCGTCGATCCGTGAACGCCTGCTCAATCTGCACCAGCATCGCATTTAGCGATTCCGCAAGCCGTCCGATCTCCGTCCGCGGATTCACGGGCTCGACCCGCCGGGTGAGATCGCCGTGCGAAATCTGATCTGCGACCCGGCCGATCCGCTCGAGCGGTCGCAAACCAACACGGATCACGACCCAGCCCAACACGATCAACGCAAGGATCACAGCGACCCCGACGAGACTCTCAACCAGCGTGAGTCGCTGAAGCGTCTGATCGACCTCTTTCAGGGGAACAGCCACCACCATCACCCGGCCCCCAGCGATGGAAAACGCCGCCGCACGGTAGCGGAGCGCCGACCCAGCCAGGGAATCGACCGTGAAGATCTTAGGGTGGGTGGAGCCGAGCACGGACAGTGGCAGGTGCACCGGTAGCACCGGAGGCGAGGCGGCGCTTTGGCCGTAGGCGAACGCGTCCTCCTTGAGAAGCGTTCCGCCACGGCCGAGCAGTTCACCGTACGTACCCGGCGCCTGAACCGTCGTCGGCCCCGAGCGCGGCAACACGTGAAAACGGTGGAGCGGCACTGGCGGAATGCCTCGCACGACCCCGAGCTGCCCGGCCACCAGGAACTCTGATCCGGCGACCTGCTGGTCAACGCGCGAATACAGGAACGAGCGCTGCTCCTCAACGGTCGCGATCGCCATCACGCCGAGCCCAAGCGCCGCAAGCGTTACAAGACCGATCAGCAGGCGCGCTCGCAGCGACAACGGCGGTCAACCCCTCGGCAAACGAAGCGCGTAACCAACCCCACGCACCGTGTGCAGCAGCGGCGGCCCGTCCGCATCGACCTTCTTACGCAGATAGCTGATGTAGGTCTCCAGCACACCGGCATCACCGCCAAAGTCATAGTCCCAGACATAATCAAGGATCTGGCGACGCGAAAGAGCGCTGCGCGGGTTGAGCATCAGATAGCGAAGCAACCGAAACTCCGTCGCCGTCAACTCGATCGGCCGACCGCCTCTGCTCACCTCAAGCGTGTCCTCATCAAGCTCAAGATCAGCGAACACCAACCGGCCAGGAAGCTCAGCACTGGCGCCACTACGTCGCAGAATGTTGCGCAGACGAGCGATCAGCTCCGCGAGACTGAACGGCTTGGTCATGTAGTCATCACCACCGGTCGTCAAACCACGCACCTTGTCCTCCGTGTTGTCGCGCGCACTCAGAAACAGGATCGGCACCCCAGCCCGCTCCGCCGACAACTGCCGGGCGACATCAAACCCATCCAATCCGGGCAACATCACGTCAAGCACCATCGCGTGCGGTCGCCAACGACGCGCCCACTCCAACGCATCCTCCCCATTGTCCGCCGTCTCCACCAAGTAGCCCAGATGACGCAGCGTCATCGAGATCGCATCCACGATGCTCGGCTCGTCATCCACGACCAGAACACGCACACGCTCAGAAACCTCGTCCACAGCCACACAGCATCAACACCACAGATGAGAAAAGACTCAGAGAATCCCGAGAGTTTCCTGAGAACGGATTCGACCAAGCAGCGGGCATCATGTGCCGCGCCTTCGCCCGACGCTCCCGCTACCTGATCTCCGAACCCTTGTGACCGGTCCGAAGCTCGGCTAATCCGTAGTCGCTCGCTGTAACTTTGCTCGGGCATTAAGCCTCCTCGCAGGCGTCGGCGAGCTCGCTCGCGATCGCCGAGACGGAGTCGAATGCTTCGGCCGCGGTGGAGCGCTTATTGATGCGCCAGCAAAGCGACGCGCCCAGTGCGAAACCCTGTCCCTCGGTATACCTACACAAACCCACGGATATGCACGCCGCTCGCCAGCCTCGCTTACGGCGAGGAGATGCTCAGCACGACCGGCGCCGCGCGGCTCGGCCCTTGCCGCTCGCTCGCTCCGTGACATCCTTTCGAGTGTGGCGGGGCGGCGTGTACCGGAATGTGATCTTGCCAAGCGCTCGCTTGTAGCGGCGCTTCATGCCACGGGAGTCCCGGTTACCACTCGCGGCTATTGTGCGGCACCCCACGACAACCTGATCGACGCCGTTACTCCAGACCTCTGGCGTGTGGCAGAAGCAAATCTGGGCAGCGGCAGATCTGGGCAGCGGCAAAGGAAGCGAGCTTGACGGGAAGTTCCGCGCGGCGTACTCCTCGTCGGCGTTGGCCGTCAATGCGTTCGTGCCGATGCAGGGTGGGATCTCGATCCCGGGCCTCGGCACGATCTCCGGAACTCCCCGCCTTGAGCAGGAACGGTCCGGCGGGGCTCGTGGCTTCAAGCCGACTCTCGATGTCGTCGTCCGAGGTGAGCAGTGCGACCTGTTTATCGAGAGTAAGTGTCGTGAGTATCTCGATGCTGGCGAGGCAGGCTTCAGCGTTGCGTGGCCAGGCTTGGCCGCGATGCATCTGTCCGCCCCTGCCGCCCGCGTTTACGGTGACGTATATGCGGGCGCCCGCTCGTATCAGCCGGTTGACGCGCCTCAGCTGCTCAAGGACATCTTGGCTGCCGACAAGGCGGCGCGCGAGGACGGCCGTCACGTCGTGCTGCTCTACGCGTACTGGGAGCCGAGGAACGCGGCGTCGTACCCAGTCTTCGAAGAGCATCGCTATCAAGCCAGCCGGTTATTCGCGCCGCTCAGTACCGAGCGGGTCACCGCGCTCGCGCTGTCGTACCTAGAGCTCTGGGATCACTGGGAAGAGCGCGGCGAACCACATATCGCGCAGCTGAGACAGCGGTACGACGTCGTCCTGCCCTGAGGTGATGCGCCCGGCAGCAGCAAGATGCCCGCACGGTGCAAGCCCGCTTCCTACGATCGGGCGGCAGTGACTCGTTCCGCATCGTCCTCGCGCCGTCGACTGAGCCCCGCTCTGCAAGCCAGCCCTCCGACCCCCGATCGACGCACGTGGCACGACCGCCGCGATCGGACGAAGCAGACGAACGGTCCTCACGCGCTTCGCCGGCCGTACGTAGGCATCCCGCCCGATCTTCACGCGTCTGGGTCCGCCCTCCTTTCGGCGACGAGCGCGTCTCGAATGGACCCCCCGGACCGCGGCCTCTACGTGGTGTTGCCTTCTGCTTTCACGCCGGTCGAAGCGGAGGGCTCGCTCGTGCTATCGCGCTGTCGCGACTGCGCGCCTGTCCCGGAGTAGTCCAGCTCCACGGACCAGGAGTCGTCGGGGTTGCCGCGGATCGCTGGCGTCCTGCGTGTGGCGAATCTCGGGTCTCCGACGGTGACGGGCGCGAGTCTCGCTCCTCGCCGAGACCGCCCTGTGGCCGACTGGCGAAGCGGTCGCGGGCTTGGCAACCAGGCGGACGGCTGTTTGGTTGCGTTTTCGAACCAGGCTGCGAGCAGGGTCTGATCGGTGCTCGGCATCGTCGTTCAGCAGCCGAGCAGGCGCCGCTCTACGCTTCGGTCACCGGCTTCGAAACAGACACCACCCGACCGAAGGACTGAAGTGATGCCGAAATACGGGGATCGTGACGGAACAATGCATCCGATAATCGAGGGCCGCGGGTGGGCAATCAACCAGTCGGTACGAGTCGACGAGGGCGCGAGGCGGTCGCGGAGCCTCATCGTGAGGACCTGCCGATGAGCACGTTCGTTGGCTCGAGCGGTGCCGTGAGATGATGCCCGATGGATCGCCGCAACAGCCCGTAACTCCTGCCCCGGCTCAGCTCTCCGAGCGCCCCGTCCGGATGGGAAGGCGGGTGTTCCTCAGTATGGTTGCGCTCGGTGCGGCTGGTGTCGCCTTTGGCCCCCAGGTGCAGAAGACAATCGGGAGCGCGCTCGGATCGGGGTTTTTGAGCTTCTTACCCGGGGGTGATCGCTTTCGCATCTACACGATTACTGGGTCGTTTCCCCTGATCCCTCGGGAAAAGTACCGACTGCAGGTGACCGGCTTGGTACGCCGTCCGCTCGATCTGACCTTGGATGACATAGAGTCGATGCCGAGCACCAAGCTCGTGAAGAACTTCCAATGCGTCACTGGGTGGCGGGTCCCGGAAGTCCACTGGGAGGGCGTCAAGCTGGCTGATGTTCTCGACGCGGCCGGAGTGCAGCCCCACGCCGGAGCGGTTGCGTTCGACTCCTACGACGGCGCTGACACCGAGAGCCTCACGCTCTACCAGGCTCGTCTTCCCGACGTGATCGTCGCCTACCGTATGCTCGGCGCTCCGGTCACGACTGAGCATGGTGGACCAGTGCGGCTCTACGTCGCGCCGATGTACGGCTACAAGTCGCTCAAATGGCTCCGGTCGATTCGTGTGGTGGAGAAAGCTGAGCCGGGCTATTGGGAGCAGAACGGCTATCCCGTCGATGCCTGGATTGGTGGGACGGAGGAAAGTGGCAACCAAGCGGCCGGGTGACCAGCGCACCAGGGTTCGCGCAGATTCGACGGGCGACGGGCATCTTCTCCGCTTTGATCGCGTCGAGCGAGTCGCACACTGGATCAACGCAATGCTCTTCGCGATCCTCATGGCGACGGCTTTGCCGCTCTACTTCGGGCAGGTGGAAGCACTCGTTGGTCGCCGGGAGCTCATTGTGCAGATTCACACGTGGTGTGGTATCGCGCTCCCTGTTCCGCTCATAATCTCACTCGCGGGCCCCTGGGGCGCGCGGTTCCGTCGCGATGTGCGCCGCTTCAACCTGTGGATGTCGGAAGAGACGCGATGGTTGCGCCGACTCGGGCGAGAACGGCTACCCGAACTCGACAAGTTCAACCCAGGACAGAAGCTGAACGCGCTGTTTGTCGGCGGTGCGATTGCCGTGATGCTCGGGACGGGGGTCGTCTTGAAGTGGTTCCGGTTCTTTCCGCTCGGCTGGCGGACCGGAGCGACCTTTGTCCATGATGTGCTCGCAGCAGCGATCTTCGTCGTGGTCTTCGGCCACATCGCCTTCGCGGTGACCCATCGCGATTCGCTGCGATCCATCTTCAAAGGCTGGGTGACGGAGTCGTGGGCAGCTCGTCACGCCCCAAGATGGCTGCAGGAAGAGAAGGCGAAAATGAGCGCATCAGATTCGACGTCTCCGAAGGAGCTGATCGAAACCGCAGATGCTTGAGTCGTCAGTGTGTCTGTCTTGGGATTTGTGCGGGCATGGTTCGCCAGCTAGGGCCGGCGACCTGCGAGAACCGATGGCTACCAACTTCGGCGCAGTCCCGGACGCTCTTTCCGGACATCAGCCCAATCGCGCACGTCGTCACCAATGCCAAGGTGCCGCTGCGACCATCTCGCGCGTCCTCGGTTCCGTCGCGTCTAACCTACCTGTGGAGGGATCCAATTGCCCACGCTCCTTGTCGTTGTCGCCAGCACTCGTCCCGGCCGCGTTGGGCTGCCGGTAGCTGAGTGGTTCATCGCACATGCGGTGGGCCATGGAGGTTTTGAGGTCGAGGTTGCCGACCTCGCCGAGATCGACTTGCCGCTACTTGATGAGCCAAACCACCCGCGACTGCGCCAGTACACCAATCAGCACACGGTCGAATGGAGTGCGAGGGTGGACTCGGCCGACGCGTTTGCGTTCGTCACGCCCGAGTACAACTACGGCCCGACCGCTGCGCTGATCAACGCTTTCTCCTATCTGCACCAGGAGTGGCAGTACAAGCCGGCGGGATTCGTCAGCTACGGAGGCATATCGGCTGGCACGCGCGGCGTTCAGGTCGCGAAGCAGATCGTCACGACGCTGAAGGTCTTTGCGCTCCCCGAGGCGGTCTCGATTCCCTTCGTACAGCAGTTCCTCGACGACGATGGGCGGATCGAGCCGAACGAGATCATGACCGGCGCGGCGACCGCGATGCTCGACGAGCTCGCACGGGTCGAGGCCGCGCTGCGCCAACTGCGCGTATAGGTCGCTGAGGCCTCCATCCATCGGCTCGGTCGTCCAAACATCCGCTGATGCCGGCGGCGACGCTGCTCATCGGTTCTCCGGCAGCGAAGTCACCGGCGACATCGGCGACTTGGAGCCGATGGCCGCGATCAAGGATGCCCTCAGCCGCGACCACTACGACGAGATCATCGTCTCGACCCTGCCGCTCTCCCTCTCTCGGTGGCTGAAGCCTGACATCGTGTCGGAGGCGCAGTCGTTCGGGCTGCCAGTGCACCACGTCCTGGGTAAAGACAGCCGGCCTGCGGGAACGGCCAATCGCTGAGCGTTTCGACAGTCGTCCTGGGTCAGCGACCAGCTAGCCTTGAGGCGTGAGGGGCCTGTTCACGTCGCACAACATCGCTTACAGGTTGATTCTGGGCGCTGTCGTGCTTGCGGTCGTAATCCCAGTTTGGGCGGGCGGGCATAAGCCGATGTGGCCGGTCGCGATCATCACCATCGTCGTCGTGACGGTCGGCGGTGTTCTGCTGGCTCGCCAGCCGCGGCTGCGGGATCGGCTGCGCCACTAGCCAGGCCGCGCCGCTTTCCGCAAGGATCATTTTTTCGACAGCCGGTGTGCGGCTCGGGCCTGAGGCACGCGGGTCCGCCGGCCGCCGCAACCAGGGCTCGCAACCAGGCGTGCAAGAGCAACGAACTGCGTCGCGTGGGCTGATGCCTCGGAAGCCGTTCGCCGCGACGCGCGCGACTGAACGTCCTACGGAGTTGGTTGCGGCAGAACCGTGAACTTTCTGCTCGCGCTCGCGAACGTCTTGCCAGTCGAGTCATGAATCAGGTAAACGCAAATCGTGTCCGTCGGTCCGTCCGCCATGTCCTCGTAGAGCACGTCGAACTTCTTGCCAGGAGAGACGGATGCTCCTCCTTGCAACTGCTTCTCGCGCGGGTAGGCGCGATCCTCGGCCTTGTAGTTGGCTTTGCAGGTGATCGGGCCATCGAAACCAGCGACGATGTCTGCGCCCTTGGGGGCCTGCCCGGTGATCGGCGCCTCATACTCATCGTTCTGGTAGATCGTGTAGCTGGCGTGGCAGTTGTGAGCCTTTACACCGCAGAAGAGGAACGGTCTCCCAACCTTGATCGAGGCACCGCCGCCGGCGAGCGCCGTCGCGGCGGCAAGAACAGAGACAACAACTGCTAGCGCCACACACAAACCCACGCGCCCCATATGAGATCCTCTCAACTCGTTACCCGAAGTCCGTCACTCTACGGTAGTCAGATTCACGCCGCGACGCAAGCGACCTCCGATCCGCGGGCGCATGCTTAGCGCGATTAGCAGCAGCCTCCGCAAGTTCTCGAGATCGATGCATCGAGCGAGGATGAGCGGCCGGCACGAGCGTTTCGCTCCCTGATCTGAATGGCTGTCTCAGGAGATCGACAGTGACGCGGCGCCGCGGTTGACGCGGGTGCGCCGACACTCGGCCGGCGTGGTCACGCTCATCAAGACAACGTACCTACGTCTTCCGCGGTGCCGTCGCCGGCTCCAAGCGGCGGCGCACGTTGGCTGGATTGGGGCCGCTGGCGCTAGGGGCTGTAGGGTTCGATTTCGCTTGGTCGCCAGCTCTTGTCGAAGAACGGCGGGAGAGGGTTGTAGAGCCGCAGGATCGCGAAGAACCCCTTGCCGGGGGCGGTTCGGAGCCAATTGCTGTCGTGGCCTGCGGGTGCGGTCGGTCCGATGTAAACGTCGGTAGAGCCATCGGGGTTGATTTTGACTGTGCCCGACTGACTCCCGATGTCGGGCTTCCGCTGCTCTGTCTGGAGCATCGAGCGGGTTTGCCGGTCGTAGAGCACCACCGACCAGAAGCGACTCTCCGGAATGTCGGGCGGAAGTGTCAGCTTGTAGCTGCGGTCACCGTCTAGGAACTGCCCGTCGCCGTCGCGCATCGCGATCAGGTATTGCGAGCCGATGCCGGGGACGCGCATGCACATCGCGGGGGTGATGCCGGTGTAGGGGTAGAAGAACGCGATCCGCGAGTTCAGTTTCCGGGCACCGTCGCTTTCGCTCGGAATCACGCCCTCGGCGGTGATCTGGGGTGGCGGGTCGAGGAACTCGTAGCCGCCGGTGAAGAGCATGTTGAACCAGGCCGAGTCGGGGTAGTAGGCCCACCCTTCCTCGGCGCGAGGCGCGAACGAGAGCGTCCTGGCGGTAGCGTTCCCGACGACGACGGCCTCTTCCAGAAGCTTGCGCATCCGCGCGTCCGGAGCGAACGGCTTGCCCTTGACGATCCCGACGGCCGCGAGCAGACCGATCGTTTCGGGTTCACCGGCGCCGGCTGGCTCCTGTTGGACGAGTTCGTTGATCAACTCCCAGTAGGAGAAGTCGTTCGGCGGGATCGTGTTGAACGCCTTTCTTGACCCCTCGACGAACCTCGTCTCGGCAGCCGGCGCGACCGGCGCGAGCCGTGCTCGGCCTTCAAGGAACGCGGATACGGGCGTGCCCTCGGCACCAGGCGCATAGCGGGAGATACGAACGCCGTTGCGGATCGCCTCGGCGGCCGGCGCGGGATCGTTGTCAATCATGAATGCCCGCCCCAAGAGAAGTACGCGCCGGGTCCGGGCGTGCGAGACATGAAAGCCGCCATCGGGCAACGGACCGTCATACCCGGGACCAACGATCAGATAGCGCCCTCCCTGAGCGCGGTCCGGCCCGGAGACCCCGAAGTCGGTGACCCAGCGAAACCACATGTCGTCGATCGTGCCGAGGATCCCTGAAGGTGGACCGAACGCGGGGATATCAAGCACCATCGGCCCCTCGCTCAAGTCAATGCAGCCTACGAAGTACACGGTGTCGCAGTTCGCCGTCAAGAACAGCGACGCCGAATCCATCAGCTCCGAGAACAACAGAATCTCGTTGTCCTGCACACCGATCGACAAGAACCCCCTGTGCAATGCCGTAAGCGACGCACCAGGAAAACCATTGATGAACGCCTGCACCCCGTGAACGAAATCGAGGTGGTCATAGAGCAGTTCCGCTGTCTCCGGCGACGGAGCGCCATCATCAAACACCAACGTCCCGACACGGGTCTCAATCCGATCGGGCGTCGTGATCGAAGCTGGCCTACCCGTGCTCGCGCTCATCTTTGGCTCTCTCCCCTCGATTGATGTGATCCGGCGGACGGCAGTCTATGTGCGGCTGGCGCCAGGGACCTCGAGGGACCGGCCCTCAGTTCCGATGCCGCGGTGTATGCACGGCTTTCAAGCTTGGTCGATCGTCCGGAGCTCTGGCTCGGCGGGGGTAGCTGCCCAGCTTCCGAGTAGCTGGAGTGCCTGCTCTGACTTGGTACCGGGTTCAGCGGTGTAGGCAAACATGGTCAGGCCGGTGTCGGCGGAGAGCGCCATCGCTTCGTAGGTGAGTTCGAGGTCGCCGACGATCGGGTGGCGAAGGCGCTTGGTTCCGGCGTCGTGGAAGCGGACATTGTGAGCGGCCCACTTGGTGCGGAAGGTCTCGCTTCGGGTGGAGAGCTCACCGATCAGATTGGATAGGTCGCGGTCGTATGGGTCGCGCCCGGCTTCGGAGCGGAGGATCGCCACGACCTCGTTCGCGATCTGGTCCCAGTCGTCGTAAAACCGTTCTGAGCGGGCGTCCAGGAACACGAATCGAGCTGTGTTAGCGATGCGCGCGTTCGGCGTCGTCGAGCTGGAGCGCTCTGGCGAGAGCTTCGAGCACACTGTCCGAGACGCCGGCAGCGTTCCCGCGTTCAAGGCGGGTGTAGTAATCGACGCTGACCCCGGCAAGCAGCGCGACCTCCTCACGGCGCAGACCGGGGACGCGGCGGTTGTCTCCGTAGACGGGCAGCCGCGCTTGGCGGGGAGTGATCTTGGCGCGCCGGGAGGTCAGGAACTCACGAATTTCGCTTCGGGCGTCCATCCGCCTTACGAGGCTACCGGCGCTTTGACACGGCTGGGAGGCTCTGTCAGTACCTGGATCAACAGGGACTCTCAGTTTCGGCGATTTGGTGCTTTCTTAGATGACGATGAGCGAGATTGGACATCAGCGATGCAGAAGCCTTGGAGCAACTGACCTGACGCTGAGCGAGCAACGCAATCCACGATGCGAGGAATGACCATGCAGATCACGAGAAGCTCGAACGCCACCGGAACGGGACCGAGCGACTGGTTCACCGGTGGCGTCTACGTCGACACGATCACCAGCCCCAGTCCGCCATCACGGCTGCAGGCCGCCAGCGTTCACTTCACACCGGGCGCCCGCACCGCATGGCACACCCACCCAGTCGGCCAGACGATCTACGTCCTTGAAGGGATCGGCCGCTGCCAACGCCACGGTGGTCCGGTCGAGCTGATCCGCCCCGGTGACCGGGTGTTCTTCGAACCCGGCGAGAACCACTGGCACGGTGCCGCGCCGGACCGATTCATGACCCACCTCGCGATGCTCGAGGTCGACGAGCACGGAAACAGCGCCGACTGGGGCGAACACGTCAGCGAGGAGGAGTACAGCCAGCCGCCGGCCGCGGCCTGACACGAACACCGCCAAGGAGAAGCCTCAACGCGTGATCAACGAGATCGCTCCGACATGACCGCACACATACAACGACGCTCCGCCGCCGCGGAGACCGTCTGAACCAACAGGAGCAACAATGGAGAACCGAATCCTGGGACGCACGGGCGTCTCGGTCAGCAAGCTGTGCCTCGGCGCGATGATGTTCGGCGAGTGGGGCACCAAGGATCACGACGAGAGCATCCGCGTCATCCACCGCGCGCTCGATGCCGGGATCAACTTCATCGACACCGCCGACGTCTACTCCGCCGGTGAATCCGAGCAGATCGTTGGCAAGGCGCTCGCCGGCAGGTAAGCGCGAAAGCGTCGTGCTCGCCAGCAAGGTCCACATGCCGATGGGAGACGACCCCAACCAACGTGGCAACTCACGGCGCTGGATCATCAGCGAGGTCGAGAACTCGCTGCACCGGCTGCAGACCGACTGGATCGACCTGTACCAGATCCACCGCCCGGACCCGAACACCGACATCGATGAAACCCTCGGCGCGCTCAGCGACCTGGTACACCAGGGCAAGATCCGCTACATCGGCCACTCCACCTTCCCGGCCTCGGAGATCGTGGATGCGCAATGGACCGCAGAGAGGCGCGGCCGCGAGCGCTTCCGCTGCGAACAGCCGCCGTACTCGATCCTCACGCGCGGGATCGAACACGACGTACTGCCCACCTGCCAACGCTACGGCATCGGCGTCATCCCCTACAGCCCACTTGCCGGCGGCTGGCTCTCAGGCCGGTATCGCAAGGACAGCGAGATAGTGGGCCCGATGTCTCCGGCACGCCAGCGGCTCGCCAACCGGTTCGACATGTCGCTGCCTGAGAATCAGCGCAAGCTCGAAGCCGCCGAACAGCTCGCCCAACTCGCCGACGATGCCGGGATCTCGCTGATCGACATGGCGATCGCGTTTGTCCTACGCCACTCCGCGGTCACCGCGGCGATCATCGGCCCGCGGACGATGGAGCACCTTGAGTCCCAGCTGACCGCTGCCGAGGTGACCCTCTCGGACGACGTGCTGGACCGCATCGACCAGATCGTCCCCCCGGGCGTGACGATCAACCACGCCGACAACGGATGGACCCAGCCGGCGCTGGCGCCGAACGCGCGACGGCGCTAGACACAGCCACAGCTCGGAATGGGAGCGCCCGGCCGGCGCGCCCGGCTCGGCGCTGAATCTCGGATTCAGCCTGAGACCCGGAAGCTGTTGAGGATGGTGGTGGCGAGGCGGTGCTGCCTCGGCGGCAACCACAGCTCGACGCGAACGAACCCATCGATACGACCGTGGTACCGCGAGACGATCGAAATGCCATTAGCGACCCACGGATTGCCGTGCGTGCGGGCCTGGAATGCATCCTCCGAGCCGCTGAGGCGGATCACGTTTATTGCGCCCTGCGGCACCCCGCCAGCCGGATTCGGCCCGCCGTTCGTCTCAGCGCAGCCAGTGCATCCGCTCAGCACGACCACCATCTTCCGGAGAGGGTCGGCCGGATCGAACCAAAGATGCGTGGCGTGGTCAGAGGGATAGCTCTCGTTCTTGAAGCGCCACGTGCCTGGCAGTTCAACGCGATAGCCGCCGCCGGGTGGAGCGACACGTTTGAGTGCCAAGGTCGACGCTCGACCGCCAACGGCGCCAAACACAAGGCCGCACCCGAGCATGCAAATCGCCGCACATATGCCCGCGAGGCGAGACGTCACACCCGAGAACCGTACTGCGCCCGCGCGCAGCTGGTGGGGAGTGCGGTTGCTCCGGCCGCACACTCCTCACGCGGAGTCGAGGCCACGTGCCCAGGCAACGATCGCCTGAGAGCCGGAGATGATCGATCCGTCGTCGGTGACCAGCACCGGAACGTCCTCCTGGCCGGTCAGGTCAACGATCTCCTGCCGTTTGCCCCGCCGGCTGAACGGCACGTTCTTGAAGCCGCCGACGACCTTGACCTCGTAGGTCTGACCGGCGGCGTCGAGTGCGTTCGCCGCGACGCCGCACGGGTGTTTGATCAGCGGCGCATTCCCGCCATGCGTTCGGGCCGGGCAGGTGTACAAGATCATTCCGCGACGGGATGCTAAACAAAGCGCTCAGCTCAGCGCGGATCGCGTCGATCTCGCTGCGGGCCGAGCATCGAGGCGCATCCAGAGCAAATGCTCACTACGCTTGCGGCGAGGAGACGATGCGGCAGTTCTCGCCCCCCCACCTCGCGGCATTGGCGGTGATGGTGCTCGGCGTCGGTACCAGCGTGTACGCGGCAAGGCGGCACCCGGGACCCTGGACGACGACGTTTGCTCGGGGCCTCGCCGTGCTGATCGCGGCCGGGTGGCTGGGCGAGTACGTCTACGACGTGGTCACCGGCACCTGGTCGATCAGGTTCACGCTGCCGCTGCAGCTCACCGACGTGGTCTCGCTGACCGCGATCCTGGCGCTGTGGACGCGACGGATCCTGCTGATCGAGCTCGCCTATTACTGGTCGTTCTCAGCGTCACTTCAGGCGGTGCTGACGCCCGATCTGCACACAACGTTTCCGAACACCCTCTACTTCACGTACTTCATCTACCACGTCGGTGCGATCATCGCGTCGGCATTCCTCGTCTACGGCCTCGAGCATTACCCACGTAAGGGCGCCGTCTGGCGGGTGTTCGGCGCAACGCTCGCGTGGGCCGCCGTCGCCGGGCTCGCCGATGTCGTCACCGGCGGCAACTACATGTACCTGGCCTGGAAGCCGACGCACACCTCACTGCTGAGCGTGCTTGGCCCGTGGCCGTGGTACATCGCGGGCGCGGCCGTCGTCGCGCTCGTGATGTTGCTGGTGGTGGCGGGTGTCACGTCGATCCTGCGCGCCGGGCGACCCGCCGCCACCGCCTGAGCGCCACGGCCGCTCAGTCGATCCACATGCCGCTTGCGACGGGCACCTGCACCAGGCGCGGCCCGTCCTGCGCCGCGACAGCGCCACGGAGCGCCTCGGAGAGCTCTTCACGGCCGGCAACCTCCACCGCCGGGACGCCGTAGGCGTTGGCGACGGCGGCGACATCGAGCCCCGGCAGGTCCATGCCGGGGATGCCCGAGAGCTGCTCGGCCGCCGCGAACCACTTGAGGATCATGTACTCGTCGTTTCGCAGCACCAGGAACGTCACCGGGATCCTGTAAGCGGCCGCTGTCCACAGTGCCGTGATCGCGTACTGAGCCGAGCCCTCGCCGAGGACGCAGACGACCGGCCGGCCCGGTTGGGCGAGCTGAACACCGAGCGCCGCAGCAATCCCGAAGCCGAGCCCTCCACTCGCGCTCAGGTAGAAGCTGGCGGGCCGCGAGATGCGCAGGCGATTTCGCAGCGACAGCGTGTTCGATGGCGACTCGACAACCGCGATCGCATCCTCAGGCCACACGTCGGCGAGCGCCGCCATCGCCTCGGAGCCGCTGAGCCGATCGGAGCCGGGCGGTGCGGCCGCCGGCGGCGCCGCCGGCTGACGCCCCAGGGGCTGTCGACGCTCATGCGCCTCGCCGGCGAGCTCTACGAGCCGCGCCAGCGCGATCGCGACATCGCCCAGGATCGCCTCCCCCATCGGCGCGCGCGCCGCCTCGCTCGGGTCAGAGGTGATCGCAACCAGTTCCGCGCCCTCGGGGAGCAGCGGGCCGGGAATGTAGGGGTAATAGGGGAACACGGGCGAGCCGGCGACCAGCACCAGATCGTGGCCTGCAAGCGTCTGTGACGCAGCGGCGATCGCCGGAGGCAGGATGCCCGCAAAGCAGCGGTGGTTCTCAGGAAAGCCGAGACGCCCGCCGCCGGGCACGCAGGTCGCCCACACCGGCAGGCGCTGGCGCTCCGCGAGCGCGACCGCCGCGTCCCAGCCGCCGGCTGCGTCGATCTCGGGTCCCGCGATCAGCACCGGCGAGCGGGCGGCACCGAGTCTGGCGGCGAGGTCGCGGATCGCCCGGTCGTCCGCTGCGGGGCCACCCGTGACCCGGCGGGCGATCGCGTGGGTGCTGAGATCGTGATCGGCCGCCGCGTCCCAGTCGTCCATCGGAATCGACACGAACGCGGGACCGCGCGGCGGCAGCGATGCGCGATGAATCGCCGTGGCGATCGCGCCTGGAACGTCCTGCGCACGTGCCGGCTCATGGCTCCACTTGACGTAGGGCGCAGGGCCGAGGACCGCGTCACGGTTGGTCAGCGTCGCCTCCATCAGCAGGTGCGGGCGGACCTGCTGGCCGGCGGTGATCAGCAGCGGCGACTTGTTGACCTGGGCATTGAAGATCCCACCGACGGCGTTGCCGACGCCCGGTGCGGTGTGCAGGTTGACGTGCGCCACCGTACCGCTCGCCTGGGCATAGCCGTCCGCCATCCCGACGCAGACCAGCTCCTGCAAGCCGAGCACGTAGGAGAAATCCGGCGGGAAGTCCGAGAGCATCGGCAGCTCGGTCGAACCGGGGTTGCCGAAGATCGTCGTCATCCGATGGGCGCGGAGCAGCTCGAATGTGACCTCACGGACGCTTGCCATCAGCAGCGAAACATATCTGCCCGGCGTAGCTCGAACTCGACCTGTGCTTGCGCGATCATGTGCGCATGTCCGACCAGGAGACGATCGCCCGTGTCAGCGCGCTGTCGGTGACAGCGGTCAAGGCGACCCAGCTGCGCCTGGTCGAGTCCGTGCTGCTTGAGCCGGGCGGCGCGCGCGGAGACCGCGCTTTCTTCCTGATCGATGATCGCGACCGGATGGTCAACGGCAAGCATTTTGCCCGCCTGCAGAGCATCGTTGCGGACTGGAGCCAGGACGACCGCCGCCTGAGTTTCTCGTTCCCAGATCGTGAGCCGGTCAGCGCGATCGTCGATTCGGCCGCGAACATCACAGCGAGCTTCTTCTCCGGGACGGCGGTCGGAGAGGTCCTGCGCGGGCCGTGGTCGGAGGCCCTCTCGTCCTACCTCGGAGGTCCCGTGCGCGTGGTCAGGGTGCTCCCGAGCGCAGATCGAAGCTCGGCCGTTGATCGAGGCTATGATGGCGCCGTGTCGCTGATCTCCACCGCCTCGGTGCGGAGACTCGCCGCGGAGGGACAGCTCGATCAGGTCGACGCGCGGCGGTTCCGCATGCTGATCGAGGTCGACGGCATCGAGGCTCACGCCGAGGACGGCTGGATCGGGCTGACGGTCCAGATCGGGGCCGCTGAGGTTCGCTTCACCGGCAACGTGGGCCGCTGCCTGGTCACGACCAGAGACCCTGAGACGGGCATCGGCGATGTCCCGACGCTTGAGCTGCTCGGCTCGTATCGAACCGATATCGAGACGACCGAACCGCTGCCGTTCGGCATCTATGGAAACGTCCTGCGCGGCGGTGCCGTCCGGCTCGGTGACGACGTCGCGGTCCTCCCAGGATGAGCGCCGAGCGCGTCCAGATAGTGATCGCCGACCACGTCGCCGTGGTCAAGCTGAACAGGCCCGAGAAGCACAACGCCCTCGATCGGGCGATGTTCGATGCGATCATCGCCGCCGCGGCGCAGCTGCGCTCCGAACCGGGCGTGCGTGCGGTCGTATTGCACGGAGAGGGCCCGAGCTTCTGCTCGGGGCTTGACGTCGCGGCGCTGATGTCCGCCCAACCGAACGGCGAGGCGATCACCGCACCGCTGCGCGGAGCTGTGCCGAACCACTTCCAGCGCACGGCCCACGATTGGATCGAGTTGCCGGTGCCGGTGATCGCGGCGATCCACGGCAACTGCCTCGGTGGCGGCCTGCAGATCGCGCTCGGCGCCGACATCCGGATCGCGACCGCCGACGCGCGGCTGTCGGTGATGGAGGTCAAATGGGGGTTGGTCCCCGACATGGCGATCACGCGCACGCTGCCGCGGCTGGTGTCGATCGATGTCGCCAAGGAGCTCGCCTACACCGGTCGGGTGTTCAACGGCGAGGAGGCGGCCCGTCTCGGTGTGGTGACCCGCGTCAGCGCCGATCCCCTCGCCGATGCTCAGGCGCTCGCAACGGAGATCGCCTCACGCTCCCCAGACGCGGTGCGCGCCGTCAAGCGGCTCTTCGACCAGTCGTGGACAGGCGCGCCGGACGACACGCTGGCGCTCGAAGCGGCGCTGCAGCTGCGGCTGATCGGCTCGCCGAACCAGCTCGCGGCGGTCACGGCCGGCCTCAGCAGGGCGCCCGCCGAGTTCGTCGACTCGGTCTGAGCAGCACCGCTGGCTATACTCGCCCGCGGCTCACTGCGGGGTGGAGTAATCGGCAACTCGCCAGGTTCTGGCCCTGGAATTCAAGGTTCGAGTCCTTGCCCCGCAGCTTTCCGGCCGGACCGCGCAGGCGGGTCCGCTAACGTGGATGCGATGCGCGTGCTCGGGTTGCCGATCTACACACCTCGGGCCGTCGTTTCCCGTGCGATTTCGGACATCGCCGCGGTCGAGCGACTCGTGCGCTCGCTGCCCGACCAGCTGGAGCGTGGCCTGGCGATCGGCGATGAGCTGGTCGAGATTGGCCATCAGGTGCTCGAGGTCGCCGAGCGGCTCGACGATCGAGCGGCGACGTTCAACGACCTCGGCGACCGTCTCGACGTCCGCGCCGGGGAGTTGCTCGAGCTAGGCCAGAGCATCCGTGACCTCGGGGACCGGATCGACGGGACCGGCGTCGAGATCGTCGAGCGGGCCGGTCAGGTGGTGAACACCGCCGCCGAGCTGATCACGCTGCTCCCGGCGATGGAACGCGCTCTGGACCTCGCCTCGCCGTTGGGAGGCGCGATCGATCGCTTCGGACGGATGGTCGACAGGTTCCCCGGTGCCCCCTCGACGAGGCGTCGCGAACCTGCGAAGCAACCCGACGGCGTGATCGTCGAGGTCGAGCCCGGCGACATCGTCGAGGTCGAGGCGGCAGACGCCGACCCCGATCAGCCGCAGTCCGCCTCCTCGAATTCATCTTCATAGCGCTCGACCTGATCAGCGCTCAGCCACCTCGGCTCCCAGCCGAGCCGACTGGGCTTCACGGATCGCGGCACGCTGACCAGGCTCCTGGTCGCTGGCACGTTGCCGGGAGTGGTTGCCGGTGCTGTGATCCGTGTGGAGTGGCTGTCCGGCGGCCGCGCGTTCGAGTTGGTCGTCGCCGGTGTGCTGCGGCTGCTCGGCTCGATCGCCTGTGTCGTCGCCGTGCGCTACATCCAAACCGCGGCTCTGCCCGCGCAGAGCGCGGCTCCCGCACATGCAGCCGTACGCTGAGGGCGCGGACCGGGTCTAAACCGCCTCGGAGCGCCGGGCTGTGCGGCGGCCGTGCGCCACCTCTGTGGGCAGCAGCAGCGACAGCACCGCGGCTGCGATCAGGAATGCGGTTGATGTCCAGAGGCAGGCGGTGAGCCCGTGCCATTGGTACAGGAGCCCTGATAGAACGGTGCCGGCGAGGCGTCCGGCGGCGTTGGCCATGTAGTAGAAGCCGACCTTCATCGCGACCTTGTCGTTGTCCGCGTACACGAGGATCAGGTAGGAGTGAACGGCAGAGTTCATCGCGAACGTGATCCCGAACGGGATCAATCCGGCGATGATCACGATCGTCGGGTTGATGCCTGCGTTCAGGGCGACCGCCATCGCAGCTGGGCACACGGCGACGGTCAGCGCGAGCCACACGGCGGTGCGGCCGTCGGGCTCACCCGCGGGGCCGTGGCCTCGGCGGCGCACGAATCGCGGCGCGGCGGCCTGGACCGCGCCGTAGCCGATCACCCACGCGGCCAGCAGCGTTCCCGCCTGCCAGAAGGTCCATCCGAGCTCGGAATACAGGAAGAACGGCAGGGCGACGACGAACCAGACATCGCGAGCGGCGAACAGGAAGATCCTGGCGGCGGCGAGCATGTTGATCGCGTGGTTGTTGGAGAACATGTGCTTGAACTTCGCCGTCTTGTCGGGCCGGCCGAGGTGGCCGCGGATCTGGCTCGAGGTCACGATCAGCGCGCTCAGCACGAGTACGGCGAGCGCCAGCGCGGCCGCCTGGAATCCCAACAGCGTCAGCAGCACGGCGCCGAGGAAGAAGCCAATGCCCTTGAGCGCGTTCTTCGACCCGGTCAGGATCGCGACCCACCGGTACAGCTGGGAGTCGTCGTCCGCAGCGACGACGAGCTTGACGGCGCTCTTCGAGCTCATCTTGTTGAGATCCTTGGCGACCCCCGAGAGTGCCTGGGAGGCCATCACGTATGGGACGACCAACAGCGACTGCGGTGCAAGTCCGAGCATGCACAACGCCGTGACCTGGATCGCAAGCCCCATGAACAGCGTTATCTTCAGGCCCAGCCGGGCCGCGAGCCAACCGCCGACAAGGTTCGTGACGATCCCGGCGATCTCATAGAACACGAACAGCGACGCGACCTGCAAGGGGGTGTAGCCGAGCTGGTCGAAGTAGAACAGCACCAGCGTCCTGATCGCTCCATCAACGAGCGTGTCGGTCCAGTACGCGCCGGTCACCAACACGTAGTTGCGCATCTCACGCTTCACGGTTCGCGTCAGTCTACGCATTGACAAACATCTCTTCAATCGATATATGTGTATCGATGGCCGTCGATCTGGAACTAGCCCCCAAGACCAAGCGCCCTGCGGGCCAGCCATGCTGCGAGCCGGTCGTCTACCCCGACGTCGAACGTGAACAGGCGCAACGGATCGCGAACATCGCCAAGGCGCTGGGTGACCCCGTCCGCCTACAACTGGTCGACGTGCTGCGAAAGCACGCCGGCAAGGTCTGCGTCTGCGAGCTCGTGCCGCTATTCGACCTCTCCCAACCGACCGTTTCGCACCATCTGAAGGTGCTGCGCGAGGCCGGGGTCGTCGGCTCCGAACGCGAGGGGCTTTGGGCCTATTACTACGTGATCCCCGACGCACTGAAGGAGCTATCGGAATGGCTGAGCTGACCGACATCCGTGAAACCGTGCGGAAGCGTTATGCGGACGCCGCGACCGCAGCTGCCCGCGGCCAGTATGAAGATGCCCGCGCGCTCGAGTCCCAGGCCGGCTGCTGCGGGTCCGGCGCGCCAACCTGCAGTCCGGCCGACGGGACCGGGGTATTCGGCGCTGCGGTCTATGACCGGGCTACCGGCAACGAGGTTCCAGAAGCCGCAATCAACGCGTCGCTGGGGTGCGGTGTGCCCACCGCGGTCGCCGACCTGCGTCCGGGCGAGACGGTCCTCGACCTGGGGTCGGGCGCCGGCACCGATGTCCTGCTCAGCGCGCGCCGCGTGGCGCCGAGCGGAAGGGTGATCGGACTCGACATGACCGACGAGATGCTCGATCTCGCTCGCGCCAACGCGGCGCAGGCCGGCGCCAGCAACGTCGAGTTCGTCAAGGGCTATCTCGAGGAGATGCCGCTACCGGACGCGAGCGTCGACGTCGTCATCTCCAACTGCGTGATCAACCTCTCGGGCGACAAGGCCAGAGTCATTGCCGAAGCCGCCCGCGTGCTGCGCCCCGGCGGGCGGTTCGCGGTCTCGGACGTGATCGCCAGCCCCGATATGGACGAGCAGACCAGGGCCGACATGGCGGCCTGGACAGGCTGCATCGCCGGTGCGCTGACCGAGGCTGAATTCCGCGGAGCACTCACCTCTGCCGGGTTCGAGGAGATCGAGATCCACCCCACTCACGAGGTGCACGAGTACGCATCGTCGGCGATCATCCGCGCCCGCAAGCCGATCGGACCGGTCGGCTAGAGCTCAGAGAGGTCGCTCGCGAGGTCGCCGAGTTGCTCGGCGCGATCGCCAAGCTCGCCGCCGGAAGCGATCAACCGCCGCGCCTGCACCAGATCCTCGCCGCGGCCGACTGACAGCGCCGCCTTCAACCGCCCGCCGGCAAGGTAGAAGATGCTGAACGCTCCCTCGTCCAGCGACCCGCGCACGATCTCACGATCCCACTCGCTCGCAGGTCCGACATATTCGAGCGACGCCCAGTCGGAAAGGTCGGAGAAGAAATACGGCACGACATCGTGTGGAGTGTCAGCAGCCAGCATGTTGCCCGCAACCGTCCGACCGTGGCTGAACGCGACGTCCCAGTGCTCGATCCGGATCGATGCCCCGTCGTGGATGACGCTCTCGTACTCGGCACAGTCTCCGGCGGCGTAGATCCCGGGCACGGCTGTCTGGAGCCGCGAGTTGACGGTGATGCCGCCGCTGGGCCCCAGCTCAAGGCCGGCGGCGCGTGCGAGCATCACGTCGGGGACCGCGCCCGCGCCGACCACCACGGCGTCTGCATCGAGCTCAAGGCCGCCCTTGGTGACCACACGCGTGACCCGCCCATCGGCGCCCTCGAAGCGCTCAAGCTCCTCCCCACCGTGGACCGCGATCCCGTGCTCCTGTAGACGGTCCTGCAGGAAACGCCCCGCCTGCATCCCAAAGCCCCGGCTCAAGATGACGTCCTCCAGCATCACGATCGAGCACTCGCTGCCGAGCTCGGTGAGCGTGGCCGCCACCTCGCTGCCGATGTAGGAGCCGCCGATCAGCACCACCCGCTTGCCGGCGGCGTCCTGCCGGATCGCGTCGCTGTTGCCGAGCGTGCGGAGATAGTGGATCCCCTCAAGCTCGGAGCCGGGCACGTTCAGTCGCCGCACGTTCGCGCCGGTGGCGACGAGCGCCTTGCCGAACGCCACCTCCTCCTTGTTGGAGAGCTTCAGCGTCCGTGATTCGAGATCCAGCTTGAGCGCCGAGACGCGAGTCAACGCCTCGATCCGGTGCTCGGCAAACCACTCCGGCGGATGCAGCAGCGCCTGCTCACGCGACTTGGTGCCCTGCAGATAGCCCTTTGAGCAGACAGGACGGTCATAGGGAAGATCGATCTCCCGTCCGATCAGCAGGATCGAGCCCTCAGCCCCGCCTTCGCGCAGCCACCGCGCACAGTTGACGGCAGCAAGGCCGCCTCCGATCAACGCGTAGTCGACGCTCCGTGCTGTCATCGCGACGCCGATCCCCCGGCCACGCGCGCTAAGCCGACGCTCCGGCTCCGCTTGAGGCGAATTGCATGGCGATCTGGGACTCAAGCCCCGGATCCAGGATCAGCAGCACCTGATCGCCGGCCTCGATCTGCGTGTCCGGCTTGGGAACGAACCCGGCGCCGGCCCGAAGAATCGAGATGATCAGCGCGCCGCTTGGCAACACCACATCTCCGACGTGCTTGCCCGCCGCTTCGGAGCCGCCCGCCACCTCGAGCTCGATGATCTCGAGGTGTTCCTCCTCGAGCGCGAGCAGCTGCACGAGCCCGTATTCGGGCACCTCGTGCTCGATCAGCCCGAGGATCAGATCGGTCGCTGAGACCGCCGGCTGGATGCCGAGCAGCTTGAAGTGCTGGAGGTTGCGCGGGTTGTTGACCCGGGCGACGATCCGCTGACAGCCGTACTTCTCCTTCGCGACCTGGCAGATCAGGATGTTGTCCTCATCGTCCCCGGTGACCGCGATCACAAGGTCGGCGCGCTGGATGCCGGCCCGCTCAAGCACCCAGAGCTCGCTCGCGTCCCCGTATTGAACGGCGTGCTCGAGCTCCTCCTCGACGACTCGGTAGCGGGCGTGGTCGGACTCGATCAGGGTGACCTCGCCGTCCTTCGCGATCAGCTCTCGGGCGAGGTTCCACCCCACCTTGCCGGCTCCAGCGATGATCACGTACATGCTCGGCCCCGGCTGCTCATGGTGCGAACCCGATGCTCTGCACCTGGTCGATTGCGATCTGTGTCGGGCAGATCGTGTGCAGTCCCTGCTCTGCGTACCACGCCGCTCGCGCCGGGTCGGCGACACGGACGACCACGCGCGGCACGTTGAAGCGCTTCTGCGCGATCTGCGCGATCACCAGGTTGGTGTTATCGCCACTGGTTGCGGCGATGAAGACGTCCGCCTGCTCGATGCCCGCCTCAAGCAGGCCGTCGAGCTCGAGCGCGGCGCTCACAGTGAAGCGCCCGCCGGCGTCCTCCCATGTGACCATCTGGTCCTTGTCGAGGCGTTCGTGCGAGAGCGGATCGCTGTCGAGCACCGAAACCTCGTGCCCGGCGTCGAGTGCCAGCTTCGCCAGAGCCGACCCGACGCGGCCCGATCCGATGATCAGAATGAACATTCCGGGCACTCTAGCCAGACACGCCTTCCGGTGCTGGCTGACCGGCGGGTTGGTGCATCGGCGGCGGTGTCAGCGCCGCCGCGACGATCACGAGCGTGAACGCCAGCAGCCTCACGGCGAGCGCGAGCTGCCCGTTCGGGAGCGGCTCGCCGAACACGATCGGTCCCGACGCGATCGTCGTCAGGTTCGCTGCGGCACTTGTAAGCGCGATCACCGGCACCGCTTCGCCGAGCTGCAGGCTGCGCGCGGAGATCAGCAGTCCGACCAGCGACGCGATCAGGATCACGAATGCCAACGGCTGCACGACGACGCCCACACCGAGTGTCGACAGGTGCGAGCTCAGAGCTTTGATCGAGGTGTCCGACGCCGCCCACAGCAGCCCGGCTGAGACCGCCAGGACGGTGCCTCGCCTGGAGACGACTGCCAGCAGCATCCCGGCGCAGGAGACAACCGTCAGGTAGATGGCGAGCGTTCCCGGCTGATAGTGGGAGTGCGCACTGCTCCCATCGCCGTCGAGCGTCGCGGCCAGGGCGGCCAACCCCGCCGCCATCAACGCGACGCCGATCCACTCGCGCCGAGTCACGTTGATGCCGAACAGACGATCGGCGACAACGGTCAGCATCACCAGGCCACCGGCGACGACCGACTGCACCAGCGAGATCGGTGCGAGCGTGAGCGCCCCGACATGCAGGAACCAAGAACCGAGCGCGATCCCGATCCCGAGCGTGTAGACGGGCGAACGGAACAGTTCGATCGTGCTGTGAATCGGACGGCTCAGCTCGACGGCCGGCGCCTGCCGCGCGCCGCGAAACTTGTAGAGGAAGCCGGCGACCGACCCGAACGCCGTGAGCAGCGCCAGCAGTAGTCCCAAGCACACCGAGACAGGCATCGCTTCACGAGCGTAGCGTTCAGGGAACGGTGATCGCGGCAGGTGTGCTTGGCAGGCTGGCCTGATCGCCGGCGGCCACCGACTGCACGGTGACCGACCAGTCGCCGGGGGCAAGCGTCAGCACGTCAGCGACCTGACTGGCGAGCACGGCGTCGCGTACCGGCGAGCCGCCGCCGGCCGGCGTGGCGGTGACCGCATAGGTCGTGGCGTTCGGCACGGCGTTCCAGCCGATGTAGACCTGCCCGGGGCTTAGCGCATTGGGCTGCTCGTCAGTCTGCGAAGCCTGCACGCCCGTCGGCGTCGCCGGCGCCGACGCGTTGACGACCTCCACCGAGTTCGGCCAATACTGGATCGACACCGGGATTCCGTTCTGATTGACGATCGCATAGGGCCAGTAGCGCCCACTGGCGAGCCCTGCCAGCTTCCAGGTGGCCGCGCCGGACGGCGGCAGCCCGTCGCCGATCATCACGCCGCCGGCGCCGTGGGGTCCCGTCCCCGCCCACAGCTCGACGGTCGTCCCCGGTCCGGCGCCAGGGACGTTGTAGTTGAGCGTCAGGTCCTTATCGCTGGAGACGGTCCCGGACGGCAGGTTGCTGGCCCGCTCGACCGCATGCGGGTAGATCGTGCTGTGGATCGCGTGGCGTGGGACCGTGACCGTCACCGAGCCGATCTTCGGCCCACGCAGGCGCTTCACGGTCCACGTGCCACCGCTGGGAAGCTCCACGAGGAAGCCTTCGCGGTGCGCCTTGCGGTCAACCCACGCGATCGCGCCGGTGCGATTGTGAAGCTTCCTGGAGGTTGTCAGCGTCAGTGCGCGGCGCTGGCGCGCGCCGCGCGGGCTGATCAGCTCCACATCGGGCGTGCCGCGCGTGCTGTGGATCGTGAACGACGCGAGCTGCTTGCCGGACGGCACCCGCACGAATCGCGTGTCACTGCCGGCAGCACTGCTGCTGCTGACCTGGGGGACGGTCGCGTAGTCGTTGATGTTGCCGCCGTTGAGGTCGACCGTCACCTTGCCGGTGGACCAGTCGTATGCCGCCAGGAAGGTGATCTTCGGAGTGCACTCCGTGTAGGTGTGGAAGCCGAGATCAACGCTTACGCAGTACTGCGGCAACGATGCCTCGGCGGCCGCCGCCTCGTCTGAGATCAGCGCCTGGACGGCGCCGAAGCTATCGCCGCCGATCACCGGGACGTAGCTTGGGACCACCAGTTCCTCCGTACCCTCGCCCGTGAAGTGAGGCGGGTCGATTCCGATCGAGATCGTGCCCTTCAGGAATTGGACCGGGAACGGCAGCGGCGGCAGGAACATCGTGCCGGTTGCCTGGAGCAGGCCCGGTGGCGTGAAGTCGATCGCCGCACTTCCGAGCTCGACCCCGGCGTGCCCGCTGTTCAGCAGGTTGTCGACGACATTCGTCGCGCTCTGCCCTGGCGTGAGCGGTGGCGGGTCAGAGAACGTCCCGCCGTAAAGCGGCGCCAGACCGACGCCGCCGCTGGCCGTGAACTGACCGTCGAGCAGGTAATCGAAGTCGCCGCCGGCGATGATGCGATCGCCGAAGATGCCGACGATGACCGCCCCGTCGACTTGCGGCGCCGGCTCAGGTGGCGGGCAGCTCCGGAACTTGCTCGGGACACACGCGATCGGCATCCGGAACGAACCGATCGTCGGCGGCGGGGTGTAATCGATCCCCTGGAGGTTGATCATGCTCAGGTCGATGTCCTTGATGTCGAGGATCGCCCCGAGCGTCGGGAAGTTCCCTGTACCGCAGATCTTCGAGGTCGAGCACGAGAAATCGGCGGTCAGGTCATCGAGCTTACCTTCGCTGATCACGCCGTTGACGTTCAGCTCGACCAGCTTCGCGAACCCCAGAATCGCCGACCCTGACCACTCGTCGCCGGCCCGCTCATACTGGAGCTCGGCGTTGGCCAGCTGGATCGACGAGTCACCGAGAACGGTTGCTTTGAACGAGACCCCGCCGTCGATCACGCTCAACTGCCCCGACGAGTTGGCCTGAACTGCGAGCTCGCCGGACACGCCGGGAACCAAGCCCTCGGTTACGAGCGCACCGAACTTGAGCGCGTCCCCGAGCCACGACGGCAGCGCCAGCTGGCCGTCGGCGATCGCTCCACCGCCGTCCGCGCTTGGCGCCAGGTAAGCAGTCGGAGCCAGGCCGACATCAGTGAACGTCCAGCCGGACAGCGCGAGGTCGACACTGCCGATGCCGGTGACCGACGCGCTCCCTGCGATGCCGGAGATCGGGTCAGTCACGGCCTGGGTGTGGATCACGAGATCCCCGGTCGCGACATCGACGCCATCGGCTTCGAGCTCGCCGCTCTGCGCGCCGCCACCAACCGCGGGGGCGATCGAGATCGTGTGCGCGGCCGGGTCGAGCACAAGCGACGCCGGCGTCTGGGTGCCGGTGTCGACGATACTGGCGCCGTCGCCGAAGTGCGTGTCGCCGCTCGCCTGGTAGATGCCGTTGCCCTCGTCGGTGATGCAGCCGGCGAGCACCTCGACGGCGTCGATCGTCATGCTCGTCGTGCACGGAAGAGCGACAGTTGTGGTGGCGGTGGCAGAGTTGTTCGCGTTGTTCGGGTCAGGCGTGGCGGCCGAGACGTCGGCGGGGTTCGAGAGCGGGCCCACGAAGTCCGCCTGCGTCTGAAGTGTCACCGAGACCGTCGCCTGGTCACCTTCGGAGAGCGGGCCGAGGTTGCACGTGAGCACTCCGGATGAGGGCGGGAAGCACTCACCCTGGCTGGGATTTGCCGACTGGTAGGTGGCGTCTGCAGGCAGCGTGTCGACGAAGGTCACCCCTTCAGAGGTGTCCGGGCCGTTATCGGTAACCGTGAACTTGTCGGTCACCGCCGCTCCGGGGCTGACGGTCTGAGGCGCCGAGGCGCTCAGCGCCAGGTCGGCCGACGGCGACGGCGCTCCCGCCTCGGTGATCGTCAGGTTGAGCTCGGTTGTGTCGTAGCTCGCGTCCTGGCTGGCCGACGGGCCGAGGATGAAATACAGCGTGTCACCCTTCGCAACGCTGAATGGAGCTGGATCGAAGTTCCCCGACCCGCCCCGGTCATTCGTACCTGACGCGAGCGTCGCCGAGCCGTCGGCGACGTCCCATGTCGTGCCGCTGCCGCCGTTGGGATCCATCGAGACGAACGAGCCGGCAACCGAGATCGTGCCCGACACCGGACTCGTCCATGCGACGATCCCGTCGGCGTCCGTGTTTGGGCTCATGAACAAGGTCTGTCCGGGGAGCGTGACCGTGGTGAAGCATTGATCGGTGATCGTGCCCGCATTGAAGTCCAGCTCGGGAAAGCCGGAGGGATCGCTCCAGACGTTGAGGTTCGGGCACGAAGACACGCCGAAGTCCGGCATCAACGTGTAGTCGGCCGGTGTGCCCACGTCGCCCAGCGGCGTCTCATCGTAGGACCAGACGTCGGTGTTGCCGAAGCTGTCGCGGCTCGGGTTCGCGTCGTTGGGGGACGCAAGGAAGTCGTGCGCCACGCTCCACTGCGGCACGGTCTCGCCGTAGCCTGCCTCGAGCGCGCCGATGTCGCAGTCGGTTCCCTCGGGCCTTGCGTAGCCGCGCTGGTCGGTTGCGATGCAGTCCCCGGCTGGGATCTGCTCGATCGCCGGACTGCCTGCTGCCAGCGCCTCGGTCTCGGTCGGACCGCCGTTGTCCGCCAGCGGCCCGAGCCGCGCATCGCCGAGCAGATCCGTGGACTGTGTGAAATTGCATGCGGCCGTTCCGGTGGCCGCGATCCCGTCGGTCAGGTTGTAGCCACCTGATTCATAACCGCCGTTGACCCCGTCGTTGCTGTTGCAGTCGCCGCCGGTCGGCGCCGCGCCATCCGCGACGATCGTGGCACCGATCGTGAAGCCATCTGGGTCGTTGCCACCGTTGTCCGAGTAGAGATCGCCACCGGCAGCGCCTGTCCCGGTAGCCGAGTTGAACGCGATCGTGTCGAAGCTGAGCGTCGTCCTGCCCCCGTCCTCGGTGGAGATGCCGCCGCCCACCCCGCCGCCCGTCGCGCTGTCACCGCTGATCGTGCTGTCTGTAATCGTCGCGGCCAGGCTGCCGTTATTGTCGATCGCCCCACCGAAGCCGTCCTCGGTGCCGTTTGCGACGGCAACGTCTCCCGGACCGAGCGTGCTGTCGTTGATCGTAAGGCCGCCGTCGGAGGTCAGCTCGATCGCACCACCATCAGCGGCGGTGTCGTACGACAGCGTGTCATTGTCAAGCTCAACGTTCCCGCTGTCGATGTCGAGCGCACCACCTTCCCCGCTCGACCCGGCATTACCGTCTGAGATCGTGACGCCGGAGAACGTCGCGCTCCCATCGATGGTGAAGATCCCCGCGTCGCCGTTACCTGAGCCGTCGATGGTCGTCGTGTTCGCGCCGGCGCCGCTGATCGTGATCGCGTTGTCGACGTCGATCGCCCCGAGTGCGACCGCATACGGAGTCGCGCTTGCGGGCAGGCTGACGGTGTCACCCGCCGACGCCGCGGCGATCGCCTGTCGCAGAGAGCACTGGCTCGTGCCGGCGCAGTCGCCGGCGACCGGTAAAGCGTCGCTGGTTGTGTTGACAGTGAAGGTGGCGGCCGATGCCGGCGCAGCCACAGCGAGACCCGTCGCCACCGTCACGAGCATGGCACGCAACAGGCCTCGGCCGCCCGACACACACATCCCGCGCGCAACCTACTCCGAGCCGCGCACAGCCGGGGAAAACTTTGCAACCGCTCAGCCGCCGCGCCTCCGGGCGGTGTCAGCTTGTGCCCACCGACAGCTTGCCGTCGGCGGTCCCCACCAGGCACAGCCGGGTCGATACACAGGCCAGCGCGTTGATCGAGTCACCGGGATCGACGCTCTGGGCCGGCCAGTCTGCGACCCCCCCGGCGGGGTCACGTGAGGTCTCGACGGACCCCAGGTTGTCGCCGGTGAGACACAGCGAGCTTGACGGGCAGGCGATCGCGTTCAGCGATACGTTCGAGTTCACGACGGTCGCAACCCAGGAGGACGCACGGGTCGGATCGCTCGCCGTGATCACCTCACCGCCGTCGGTGACGGCGACACACAGCGATCGGGACGGGCAGGCGACCCCGTCGAAGCTGTTGTCGTTGAACTCGGTTGTCAGATGCCAGCCGTTCGATCCGCCGGCAGGCCTCGTGGAGGTGAACACATCGTCGATGAACCCCTCCCCCGTGCTCTGGTCCACACCGACGCACAGTGACCGGCTCGGGCAAGCAAAGCCCGACAGGATGCCCGGACTGTCGCCGTTGGATGGCAGCTGCACGCGCCGCCAGGCGCGCCGGCCGCCGGTTGGATTGGTTGAGGTGAGCAGATCGCCCGCGTAGTCCCCGGCGATGCAGAAGCTCGTCGATGGACATGAGATCGCCGACAGCCCCGGGCCGGGGTCAACGCGCGCACTCCTCCATGACCGCGCTCCCGCGGTCGGCCTCGTCGAGGTCAGGACGTCTCCGCGCGCGTCGACCGCGACGCAAAGCGTCCGGGAGGGGCACGAGATCGCCGTCAGCTTGCGGTCCACACGGGAGCGCCTCCACGTACCCGCGCCGATCCGGGGGTTCGTCGACGTCAGCACGTCGCCCGCCTGATCGATCGCGACGCACAGCGGCCCCGTTGCGCACGACAGATCGATCAACGGGCTGGCGACCGTGTAACTGTCGACCGTCGCCAGCGCCCAGCTGTTCTCGGCGCCGGGGTTCGTCGATCCGTAGGCGTCGCCGTTTACGATCGAGACGCAGCTCGACGACGATCCGCACGACACATCGCCGTCATAGATGCCGTTCGAACCCGCCGCCGGAACCCGGGTGCGTGTCCATGTGCTCGCCGCGCCGGTGGGGCTACTCGATGCAAGCAGGTATCCGTCGTCGTAATCCTCTGCGACGCACAGCGATGCCGAGGCGCACGAGATGTTCCCGGGATCCACGTTCGAGGGAAGACGGACCCTGCTCCATGCTGCCGCCCCGGCGGCGGGATTGGACGTCGTCGCGATCACCGGTTGGACGTACGTTTCACTCGCCGATCCGACGGCGACGCACAACGACGCCGACGGACATGAGATCCCGTAGAGCGGATACCCGAGGTTGACGGTGCTCCACGCGCTCGAGCCGCCGGTCGGGTTGGTGGAGCTCAGAACGAGTCCCTCACCGTCAACCGCAACGCAGTGCGAGGGGTCCGCGCACGAGACTTCGAGCGTTTCGCCGTATCCGACCTGCTCGATGTTCGTGACGGTCCACCCTGGCACGGCGGCCGCGGGTGTGGTCGATGTGACGACGTTGCCGTCCCTGTCGCCGGCCACGCAGAGCGTGATCGATGGGCACGAGACGCTGTCCAGCGAGCCTCCGTCCTGGAACGCGGCCTCCCCACCGACCTCCTCGACCTGCCACGCCGAGGCGCCGCCGGCGGGGTCGGTGGAGACGGCCACATGCGCCCCTCCGACCGCGACGCAGAGCGTCGTGGACGGGCACGAGATCGCATTCAGCCCGTTCGGGTCAGGACCCACCGGGAGACCCGGCAGCGGCGTGCTCACACGCCAGTGCGTCCCGTGCGCGGTCGGCTCGGTAGAGGTCACGACCTCCCCGGCGGCATCAATCGCCACGCACAGCGAGGCGGACGGACACGAGACGGCCACCAGCTTGTGAACCGCGGTCGAGCGCGGGCCGAGCAGCTGCGGCGCCGACCAGCGCAACGCCGATGCAGAGGAAACGCCAAGCGCACCCACAACACCTGCGATCACCCACGCATACCCAACTCGCCGCAGAACGCCAATCACGGCCGCGAGCCTACCGACACGCGAGGACACCCCTGCAATCAGCGATCCACCCGTGCCCACCCGAACAACCGCCCCGCTCAGGCAGCTCAGGCCCACCCGAACTCGCGCGCCTGAGCAAAGCGCACCGAAGCACGCAAGCCCTTGCGGTTCCCAGGGCGAGGTGCCCACCCTCGGCTAAATCAGGTGATCAAAGGAATGATCAGCAGGGCGACGATATTCGCCACTTTGATCATCGGGTTGATCGCGGGACCGGCGGTGTCCTTGTACGGGTCACCGACGGTGTCGCCGGTGACCGCAGCGGCGTGGGCCTCAGAGCCCTTGCCGCCGTAGGCCCCGTCCTCGATCAGCTTCTTCGCGTTGTCCCAGGCGCCGCCGCCCGAGGTCATCGAGACCGCCATGAACAGGCCGACGACGATCACGCCGATCAGCAGGCCGCCAAGCGCCTCGATGCTGATCAACCCGACGACGAACGTGACCACGATCGGGATCAGCGACGGGAGGATCATCTCCCGCTGCGCCGCCTTGGTGACCAGTGCCACACATGTGCCGTACTCAGGCTTTTCTGTGCCCTCCATGATCCCGGGCTTCTCCCGGAACTGGCGGCGCACCTCCTCGACGACCGCGCCGGCCGCGCGGCCGACCGCCTGCATCGCGAGCGAGACGAACAGGTAGACCATCAGCCCGCCGATCAGCAGGCCGATCAGCACCGGCGGATTCCCGATCGAGAAGTTCGGAAGCTTGCCTGCCGCGTTCAACTCGTCCTCGAAGGCGTTGAACAACACGAGCGCCGCGAGCGCCGCGGAGCCGATCGCATAACCCTTTGTGACCGCCTTGGTCGTGTTGCCGACCGCGTCGAGTGGGTCGGTGACGGCACGGACCTCCTCAGGCAGCTCGGCCATCTCCGCGATTCCGCCGGCGTTGTCGGTGATCGGGCCGAACGCGTCGAGCGCGACGATGAACCCGGCCAGCGACAGCATCGCCGAGGCCGCGACCGCGATCCCGTAGATGCCGTCCCTGCCGCTGCCGCCGAGCTTCCAGGCGCCGAGGATCCCCAGCGAGACCACGATCGCCGGTGGCGCCGTCGACTGGAAGCCCTGCGCGAGGCCCGCGATGATGTTCGTGGCGTGGCCGGTTTGAGAGGCCCTGGCGGTGCTCTTTACGGGCGCAAACCTCGTCGAGGTGAAGTAGTCGGTGATCACGAACAGACAGGCCGTGATCGCAATCCCGATCAGTGCGCAGAGGTAGTACTTCCACCACTCGGGGGCAACGTTGCCAGTGATCAGCGTTCCCTTGAAGGTGAGGCCCCGCATCAGCCAGTAGGTGATCGGCACGAACGCGAGCGCGGCCAGCACGCCGGAGGTGATCAGCCCCTGGTAGAGCGCGCGCTCGACGTTGCCGGACTTCGACCTGACGGCGTAGGTTCCGACAATCGAGGCGATGATCGCGACCCCTCCGAGCACCAGCGGATAGAGCGCCACCGCCGACTGCTGGTGGAACAGCAGCACACCGAGCAGCATCACCGCGACGGCGGTGACGGCATAGGTCTCGAACAGGTCGGCCGCCATGCCGGCGCAGTCGCCGACGTTGTCACCGACGTTGTCGGCGATCACGGCCGGGTTGCGCGGGTCGTCCTCGGGGATTCCGGCCTCGATCTTGCCGACGAGGTCGGCGCCGACGTCGGCCGCCTTGGTGAAGATGCCGCCGCCGAGCCGGGCGAACACCGAGATCAGCGAGCCGCCGAAGCCGAGGCCGATCAACGCGTTCACGGCGGTCCGGGGGCTCTCCCCGGCGATCCAGGTCAACACGCCGTAATAGCCCGCGACGCCGATCAGCGCGAGTCCGACGACCAGAATGCCGGTCACGGCGCCACCGCGGAAGGCGACGTCGAGCGCCTTGGAGACGCCACCACGGGCGGCCTCCGCGACGCGGGCGTTGGACCGCACTGACACGTTCATGCCGATGTAACCGGCGGCCGCAGACAGCAGCCCGCCGATCGCAAAGCCGATCGCGACGCGGATGTTCTGGATCGGGATCAGTACGACGAACAGGACCACGCCGACGACGGCGATCGTCGTGTACTGACGGTTGAGGTAGGCGCGCGCGCCCTCCTGGACGGCGGCGGAGATCTCGCGCATGCGTTCGTTGCCGGGCGACAGCGCCAGCAGCGCGCGGGATGTCAGGGCGCCGTACAGGACGGCGACGGCGGCGCACACGAGCGCAACGATCACGCCATGGTGCGTCAGGAAGCTGGACAAGGCAGGTCTCCTAGGGGAAGCTCTGAGGTTCAGCGAGGGCGCTTATGCGACCCGCAGTCAAGCGGGGCCGCCAACCGACGGTTTAGGCGGAGGCCCTCACGATCAAGGCGCAGCACTCTAGCGCGCCGCACGGAAGAACGTCCCCGTGACGCGCGGCGAGCGGGCTTTGAATGCGCGGCGGTGCAGTGTTCCGTGCCTACTGACCCGGTATCCAGAGCCGGCCGCTTCGCTGCGCCGGGCCGGGCTCACCCGGCGCCGGCGGCGGCGGCTCGGATGGCGCCGGCTCGTCCGCCGGCGTGACGGCGCCGCTCGGCGGTGCACCTGCGGCCTCGGGACCGCCGGACGCCGGAGCGCCGGCGGGCTGGCCGCCGATCCGCACATAGGCGAGCTGCAATTGCGAGAGCGCGTCGCGGATCGGTTTGGCCTGTTCGGGTGCGACCCGCTCGATCAGCGGCAGCTGCGCACGAACCGCTTCGATCGCGAGCTGCACCTGCGCGGGGTCGCGCTCGCCCTCGCTGCCCTCGATCAGACCGCTGCGCCGCATCCCGAGGTTCACCAACGTGACGATGCCGTCGAGGATCACATGCTCGACGCGAACCCGCTTGATCTCCTCCTCATATGCGGCCCGCAGCTCCTCTTCGCTGGGCTGTTGCGCTTCTGTGCTCATCTGACCTCCGCGGTGCTCGGGACGATCTTCGTGTACGTGTCGGCGGTCTGCTCGACGATCTCAGCGTAAACCTCCTGCAGGCTGATACCGGTGTTGAGCAGCGACCGCTGCCGCTGCGCGCCGTTTGCCTCAGGGAACCACGGATCGATTCCCAGCTCGGAGCGGACCGGCGCGGTCCAGCGCAGGAGCCGCTCGATCGCTTCACGCGCCGGGTAGGTCTCCCCTCGGGGCAGGTCGATCAGCTCGCCGTCGAGCCCGTACCGGATCGCGCGCCACATGTTCTCCTCGATCAGCCGGGCCGGCAGGTCTTCGTGAGGGACACCGTCGTCGACGTCCCGCGCCGCCTGGGCGACACACGCCAGGATCAGCGCCGAAAGGCCCTCGGCCTCCTGCGCGGTCGCCTGCGCATCGCAGATCCGGACCTCGACCGTCCCGAAGGTGAAGTGCGGGCGGACCGACCACCAGACCTGCGTGTACTCGACGATCGAGGCTGTCGCGATCAGGAACGCGATGTAGCGGACGTACGCCTCCCAGCTGCCGAAGGCGTCCGGCACACCGCAGCGCGGGAAGCTGCGCGTGAAGATCTGGCTGCGGGCGCTGTGCAGACCGGAGTCACGCCCGTCCAGGAACGGCGAGCTCGCCGAGATCGCCAGCAGACTCGGCAGCTTCGCCCGCAGGCGATCGCATACCTGCACCGCGCGATCGGCACCGCGGATGCCGACGTGCACATGCAGCGAGAACGTGTTGTTGCGCCACGCCACGTATTTGAGACCCTGCTCAACCCGGCGGTAGTGCTCGGTGTCGATGATCTGCTGATCCTGGTAGGCGGCCCACGGATGCGTTCCGGTTGCGCCGAGCGCGAGTCCCTGCGAGCGTGCGAGCGCGAACAGCCTCCGCCGGCGCTCACGCTGCGCTGCGGTTGCCGCCGAGAACGTCTCCGCGCGTCCGGAGCGGATCTCGATCTCGGAGGAGATCAGCTCGCCGGCGACCGCCTCGGCGAGCACCGGGTCGGCGTCGGCGGCCGCACGCAGTCCCTCGTAGCGTTGCGCCAGTGTCAGCGTCTCGCCGTCGAGGATCCCGAACTCCTCTTCGAGCCCGACGGTGAAATCAGTCGAGCTCTCGAACGCGCTTCGAGCAGTGTCCAGGTCAATGTCCATGGAGTCACGTCAGGTAGAAGTAGAGCGCGTACAGGAGGTCGACCGCCGGGCTCGACGCATGCACGGTCACCTCCGGCGGAACGTCGAGCAGCGCCTCGGAGTAGTTGAAGATGATCTTCACCCCGAGCTCCACGAGATCGTCGGCCAGATGCTGTGCCGCCGATCCCGGAACCGCCAGGACGGCGACGACGATGTCCTGATCGTCGACGACCGTCGAGAGCTCGGCATAGTGGCGCACGACCAGGTCCCCGATCCGCGTCCCGACCTTCTCCGGCTCGACATCGAAGATCGCGACCACGCGAAAGCCGTGGTCGGCGAAGATGTCGGAGGTCGCGATCGCCGTCCCCAGGTGCCCGGCCCCGAACAGCGCGATGTTGTGCTGACCGGAGGTGTGGAGGATCTTGCGGATCTGGGAGACGAGTGAATCGATGTTGTAGCCGACCCCTCGCTTACCGAACTTGCCGAAACCCGACAGGTCACGGCGGATCTGCGTCGAGTTGACGTGCGTGTAGTCGGCGAGCTCCTGCGAGGAGATCGTCTGCTTGCCCATCTTGTGGGCCTGCGTCAGCACCTGCAGGTACCGCGACAACCGCGCCGCGACGCCGAGCGAGAGCTTCTCTGCGTAGACCCCTTCCCCATTTGTGTCGGCCGTCACTTGGGTCATGACGCGATCACTCTACTGATGCGGTTACACGGGATCCCGGATCACGCAGCGCTCGTTCGAGCTCCGTCTCCTCGATGATCAGCTCGAACCGCTCGTGACCATCGATCGTCACCACCGGAATCCGCTCGAGATATGCGGCCAGCAGCACGTCGTCGGACTCGATGTCGCGTTGCTCGAGCAGGAACGGCACACGCTCACGCACGCGCTGCAGGATCACCAGTGCGTCATCGCACAGACAGCAGCCCGGCCGCCCGTAGATCGTGACCGTGCGCATCAGCCGACCGGGGGGCGCTCGCCGGAGGCGTAGACATCGAGCTCCAGGTACTGCGGGAACGGCAGCTGCGGCGCCCAGCGCGCGGCGCTCGCGATCATCGCCGCGTTGTCGGTGCACAGCGACCGTGGGGGTACGTCGAGCTCGACGTCGAGTTCGCTCAGGCGCTCCCGCAGCGGACCGTTGGCCGCAACGCCACCGCCGATCGCCAGCCGCCGCAGACCGGTTTGCCTGAGCGCGCGCCTGACCCGGATCGTGAGCGCCTCGACGATCGCGCGCTGATAGGAGGCGGCCAGATCCGCTCGGAGTCGCTCGGCCTCCGGCTCGCCGAGATCACGGATCCTGTAGAGCAGCGAGGTCTTCAGGCCGGCGAAGGAGAAGTCGAGTCCTGGTGAGCGCACGCCGGTCGGGAACTCGAAGGCGCCGGCATCACCCTCGCGCGCCAGCCGTTCGAGCGCCGCACCGCCGGGGTAGCCGAGGCCGAGCATGCGAGCACCCTTGTCGAAGGCCTCGCCTGCAGCGTCATCGAGCGTCTGGCCGAGCAGGCGCGGGGTCGATGAAGGGTCGCGGACCTCCTGCAGCAGCGTGTGTCCGCCGCTCGCGATCAGGCTCAGGAACGGAGGCTCGAACGGATTCGGTTCAAGGAAGCTGGCGGCGACATGGCCGCGTAGGTGGTCGACCGCGGCGAACGGCAGCTCACGTGCCGCGGCCAGCGCCTTGGCGGCCGAGAATCCCACGAGCAGCGCCGCGACCAGTCCGGGACCGCGCGTCGCGGCGACGAGGTCGACGTCGTCGAGGGTCACGCCGGCGCGGGCCAGTGCCTCGTCGAGCACCCCGTCGATCAGCTCCAGGTGCCGGCGGGAGGCGATCTCCGGCACCACCCCGCCGTAGAGCTCGTGGATCAGCTGCGAGGAGATCACATTCGACGTGATCACGCCGTCCCAGCTGAGCACGGCTGCACAGGTGTCGTCACAGCTCGTCTCGATCGCCAGGATCATCAGCGCAGCCACGGCGAGCCGAACGCGCGCCACATGATGATCGCGTCCTCGCCGTTGTCGGAGTAGTAGCGCCGCCGCCTGCCGACGCTGCGAAATGCATATTTCTCATAGAGCGCGATCGCCGAGCGGTTGGAGACACGAACCTCCAGCGTGTAGTTCGAGGCGACGCCCGCCCGCGCGATCAGCGCGTCGATCAGGGCACGGGCGATCCCCTGGCGGCGGCGTTCCGGCTCGACCGCAATGTTCATCAGGTGCCACGCCTGGTCGTAGTGCGCGCAGATCAGGTAGCCGACCAGCTCACCCTCGCCGAGTTCGTCGGTGTCACTGTGGCCCGCGTCGTCGCGCGCAACCGCCGCGAGGCAGATGCCCGAGGGTTTAGAGAGCTCAAGCACGAACATCGGCAACGACCACGGCGTCGTGAACGCCCGCCGCTCGACCGCGATCACCGCAGGAAGGTCGGCGTAGACGAGCGGCCTGATCTCGATCCGATCCGCCGCATGTTTGGCAGCGCCGTCCGAGATCACGTCCGGGCGGCCTTCCGCCTGGCGATCTCGGCATCGGCGAGACGGAGGTACTCGGGCAGAACCGCAGCCGGCGGACCGGGCGCCAGATCGGCGGCAAGCACGCAGTGGGCCAGTGCCGAGACCCGGTGAAGCTCAGCGTTGTCGTCCGGCACCATCACCCCTGAGCGTTCCAGCACTGATCTGAATTTTACTGCGCCGTCCCCGATTGCCAGAGCGCCCGCGGCACCCGGCGCCCTGAGCGTGGGCCCCCGCCCGACCGCCGTCAGGAGGTCGCCGAGCATCGCCGGCTCCAGCACGCTCGGCCCGATCAGCGGCGCCTCGGTGCGCGGATCCGCGCCGGGTGGCCAGCCGGCGCCGAACAATTCGCCGCGCCGGGCGTCGATCAGCGCCAGCACCGCCGCCCCGAGCGGCTGCGCCGAGCCGTGGGCGCTCAGCGCGAGTGCCCGCAGGGTCGAGACGCCGACCAGTTCGACGTCCCTCGCGCGCGCGAGCGCGTGCGCGCTCGCGATCCCGATCCGAAGTCCCGTGAAGGTTCCCGGTCCGACCCCGACCGCGATCCGATCGACCGTCGAGAAGCCGCCGCTGCGCTCGAGCAGCTCCGTGATCAACCCCAGCAGATGCTGCGCGTGCCCCGGGCGCGCGCCCGGGGGAGGGATCGTCGCGCGCCTCAAGCTCGACGCCGCTTCCCAGCGGCAGATCGGCGAGCGCGACAGCGGTCGCGGCAGTGGCCGTGTCGAACGCGAGGATCCTCATCGGGGTCCTCCGGCATCCGTGATCTCGGAGATCTCGACCTGCCGGCGATCGCCACCGGCGTGGCTCAGGCGCACACGCAGCCTGACGCGGCCCAGCTCACCGATGCGCCGCTCGGCACCCTCAGGCCATTCGACGAAGGCGATCGTGTCCGGGCGGATGTAGTCGGCCAGCAGGTCGGGATCCTCGAGTTCGAGGTCCTCGACCCGGTAGAGATCGACGTGCGCGACGCGGCACCGGGGCGCTGTACAGCTGGCCGATCGTGAACGTCGGGCTGGTGACGACGGCCTCGACGCCGAGCGCGCGGCAGGCGCCGCGGACGAACGTCGTCTTGCCCGCCCCGAGCTCGCCCTCGAGCAGCACGACGTCCCCCGGCTCAAGCGCCGAAGCGAGCTCAGCACCGAGGCGCTCGGTGTCCGGGCCGGAGCGCGACAGGCGACGGCGGGCCTCCGCCGCCATCACTTGGGAGGTCCAGGCAGTCGCATCGGTTGCGAAACTGTAGTCAAAGCGCAGCACGGCCCTGAGCCGCCGACGGCAGGGCCGTCCGCTACCGTCCGTGCCCTGATGTCGACCCCGGCGACCGAGATTCCGCCCGGCCGCTTGGCTGCGATCCGAGGTCGCTACCGAGAGCCGATCAGGAACCTCCGAAATTCGGAGACCGCCAAGGCGGGCGGTCTGGCGATCGCGATGATCATCAACAACGTGATCGCGCTCGGCTCGACGATCGTGTTCGCACGTCTGCTGAGCGATTACTCGGCGCTGGCCGCGCTGATCAGCTACTACCTGATCCTCGGTGTCGTCGGCCAGGCGATGCAGGTGGCGACCGCGCGTGAGGCGGTGCTCGGAAATCTCGGCGTCGGCGACGGGCTGATCTCGACGATCCGGCGGTGGACGCGCTCGATGGTGTGGGTGACGCTCGCGCTGACGGTCGTCTCGGTGCTGTTGCGCGTCCCGATCGCCTCCGCGGTCGGTGTCAAGCAGTACCAGTGGGCCGCGGCCGTAGGCATTCCGGCGGGGTGCCTGTGGCTTGAGCTTTCGATCCTGCGCGGGGCACTTCAGGGCGTCGGCGATTACAAGAGCGTCGGCATCAGCCTGATCGGAGAGCAGGGTTCACGGCTGATCACGGGCGCGGCGCTCGCGGTGGTCGGGCTCGGTGTGACCGGCGCATATCTCGGCACACCACTGTCGTTCGTGATCATGGGGCTCTACTGCGCCTGGATGCTGCGGCGGGCGACCGCCGCCGCTCAGGCACTGCCGGGAGCCGCCCCGGCGCACCCCGCGAGCCAGGCCGAGTTCGGCCTGTGGAGCCATGTCAAGCGGGCATGGGTGCCGATCGCGGCGTTGATCATCCTGGCCCTGCTTCAGAACATCGACATCATCGCCGCCAAGCACCGTTTCAGCGGGATCGCCAACCTGGCGAACTCCTACGCCGCGACCGCGGTCGCCGCCAAGGTGCTGATCTGGGTGGCGATCGGCGCCGGCTTCTACCTGGTGCCGGAGACCTCACGGCGCCACCATGCGGGCGAGGACACCCGCCCAGTGCTGCTGCGCGCGGTCGGGATCATCGCCGTCTGCGCGATCCCGGTGCTCGGGATCTACGCGTTCGGCGCTCACGCGCTGCTCGGGGCGGTGTTCAAGAAGGATCAGCTCCTGGCCGCGGACTCGCTGTTCGTGCTCGGCTGCGCCTTCGCGTTGCTTGCATGCACCTATCTGGCGATCCAGTACCTGCTGGCGCTGAAGCGGACCTGGTTCCTGCTTCCGCTCGCGTTGGTCGCGATCGCCGAGCCGATTCTGCTGCTCCGGGCCCCGAATAACCCGACCGGGTTCGCGACCGTCGTGCTGGGAGTGCAGGCGGTGGCGGCGGTGATCGCGTTCGCGCTGGCGCTGAGGATCGGCAGGACGGACCCGGGCACGGCGGACCCGGGCACGGCGGAGCAGCGCACGGTGGAGCCGGACGCCGCCGAGTCGCCCGTGGCCACCTAGAACAGACCCAACTGTTCTGCGGGCGGCGGTTCCTGCACGGCGGGCGGCGGTTCCTGCACCGCGGGCGCCAGGTCCTGCGCCGCGGACGGCGGGTCCTGGGCCGCGAGCGGCTGATCGTCGAGCAGCGGCGCAGCTTCAGGCTCCGGCGGCTGTTCCGGCGGGCCGAGCGCCAGCAACGCAGGGATCCGGGCGAAGTCGGCGCGCAGCATCTCAAGCGTCGAAGGCGTGTACAGCGCCGCGGCCGGGTGGTAGAGCGGATACAGCCTGACCGCACGGCTACCGATCGTCAGGATCTCCTCCTGCCCGTGGATCCGTGAGATCCCGGTGCCGTCGCCCCGCAGGAGCTTGGTGGCGAAGTTGCCGAGCGTGCAGATCACGCTCGGCTCGATCAGCGTGACCTGGCGGCGCAGGTAATCCTGGCACGCCTCGATCTCCCTGGGGAGCGGGTCACGGTTGTCCGGCGGCCGACATTTGAGCGTGTTGGCGATGAACACCTCGCGTGCGCTCCAGTCCGATCTCGGAAAGCAGCGTGTCGAGCAGCTTGCCGGCCTGCCCGACGAACGGCAGGCCGAGCCGGTCCTCGTTCGCGCCGGGGGCCTCCCCCACGAACATCAGCTCGGCATCGGCGTTGCCGGCGCCGAAAACGACCGTTGTCCGGGTCTGATGGAGCTGGCAGCGCACGCACACGCGGGCCTCCTCCCAGACTTCCTTCAGAAGCTCGCGGCGCTCCGTGGCGCTGTTCACGATCGGCCATCTTAACGACCCGGTCGTGAGCAGCGCTACGATTTGGGGTAGGAGGCCATCACCGTCACGGGCTGGACCTCCGAAGATCAGAAGCTCAGCAGGCAGACCGGTATCTCCGATGAGGGAACTGGAACCGCAATCAAACCCCAACAGCGCAGTTCCGCGCCTGGCCGTCATCGGCCGAGGCCGCATGGGGTCTGCGCTGGTGCCTGCGCTTGCCGCTGCCGGGTTCGACGTGGCGGGTCCGCTGCCACGTGGCGCTGACGGCGCCGGGTTCGGTGTGGTGCTCCTGTGCGTACCGGATCAGGAGATCGCGGCAGCCGCGGCGCTGGTCGAGCCGGGTCGGTTCCTCGGTCATTGCTCCGGCGCGATCGGACTCGATCCGCTCGGCACCGATAAGGGCTTCTCGGTGCACCCGCTGATGACGATCACCGCTGCCGGCGCCCCGTTCGCCGGCGCCGGCGCCGCGATCGCCGGCAGCTCCCCGGCTGCGCTCGCGGTCGCCGCGCAGCTGGCGACGGGTCTTGGCATGGAGCCGTTCGAGGTGGCCCCCAGAGACCGGTCCGCGTATCACGCCGCCGCGTCGATCGCGTCGAACTTCCTGGTAACGCTCGAGGCGGCGGCCGAGCGACTCGCCGGCAGCGCCGGCGTGGAGCGCCGCGCGCTCGTGCCTCTGGTCCGGGCGACCGTCGAGAACTGGGCGGCCGTCGGCGCCCGGCGAGCGCTGACAGGACCGGTCGCGCGGGGCGACGAGGTGACCGTGGCGCTGCAGCGTGATGCCGTCGCGGACCGGGCGCCGGAGCTGCTGGCACTGTTCGACACGATGGTCGATGCGACCCGCGCACTCGCGCTGTCGCGCCAGGAGGCCGCGTGAGCCCTCGGAGCCAGAGATGAGAGTGCTGCGAACGGTCGCCGAGGTCAGAGCCGCGCTTGCGCAGCCCCGGCGCGCTGGCGCGCAGATCGGGCTCGTACCGACAATGGGCGCCTTTCACGAGGGTCATCTGTCGCTGATGCGACGCGCGCGTGATGACTGTGACGTCGTCGTCGTATCGCTGTTCGTCAACCCGACGCAGTTCGGCGAGGCAGCCGACCTGGCGGCATACCCGCGGGACGAGTCGCGCGACGCCGAGCTCGCGAGCGCAGCCGGCGTCGATCTGATGTTCGCGCCCGACAGCGAGGAGATCTATCCCGGCGGGCTTCGCGACGACCGTGTCGGTCGGCGGGCATCACCGAGCGCCTCGAGGGCGTCCATCGCGGCCGGTCGCATTTCGACGGCGTCACGACCGTCGTCGTGAAGCTGTTCAACATCGTCGGCCCCGACGGTGGCGTACTTCGGGCGCAAGGACGCCCAGCAGGCGCTGGTGATCGCCCGCCTGGTCCGCGACCTCGAGATCCCGGTACGGATCGAGGTCTGTCCGATCGTGCGTGAGGCTGACGGGCTGGCGATGTCCTCTCGCAACGCTCTGCTGAGCGCCGAGGAGCGTCGTCGCGCGACCGCCCTGCACCGAGCCCTGCGCGCGGCCGCCGCCGCAGTCGACGCACGGCGAGCGTGACGATCGCCGCCGTCAGCGCCGCCGGGCGGGAGCAGCTCGACGCTTGAAGGACTCGACACCGAGTACTTCGAGCTGGTGGCGCCGGACACGCTGACGCCGCTCCAGCATCTGAACGGAACCGCGCTCGCCCTGGTGGCAGCCAGGGTCGGAGATGTACGTCTGATCGACAACGAAACGCTCTCGACCATGCAGATGGCGGGAAGCTCTGAGAACAGGAGTAGCTGAGATGTCCTATACGCCGGCCGCACCGCAGTTCACCGTCCCGTCGGACGCCTCACGGCTGCCCGTCACCCTGCCGATGCTGGCCGAGAAGCAAGCGGCTCGGTGAGCCGATCGTGATGGTCACCGCTTACGACTTCCCGAGCGCGCGCGCCGCCGAGGCAGGTGGAGTCGACATGGTTCTGGTCGGGGATTCGGGCGCGATGACGGTACTCGGCTACCCGTCGACGATCCCCGTCAGCACCGAGGAGCTGCTGATGCTGGCGCGTGCCGTCAGGCGTGGCCTGCGAACCCCGTTCATGGTCGGAGACCTGCCGTTCGGCTCCTACGAGACCTCCGATCAGCAGGCCGTCGAAACCGCGATGCGGTTCGTCAAGGAGGCAGGTTGCGACGCCGTCAAGCTCGAGCGCGGCAACGAGACCTCGGTCGCGCGCGCCCGCGCGATCGTGCTCGCCGGGATCCCGGTGATGGGCCACGTCGGGCTGACGCCGCAGACCTCGACCGCGCTCGGTGGTTACCGCGCGCAGGGCCGCACGACTTCGGGCCGCGACGCAGATCGCCCAGGAGGCGCTCGCGCTTCAGGAGGCGGGATGCTTCTCGATCGTGTTCGAGGCGATTCCCGCCGCGGTCAGCGCGGAGCTGATGCCACTGATGCAGATACCGGTGATCGGGATCGGCGCCGGGCCGGCGACCGATGGCCAGGTGCTCGTCTTCCACGACCTGCTCGGGATCCGCGAAGGGCAAGGGCGCCCGGTTCGTGCAGCGCTACGGTGACCTGCAGGCGGAGATGAACCAGGGAGTCGCCGCGTACGCGGCCGATGTGCGGAGCCGCAGCTATCCGCGAGCGGAGCACACATACTCGATCGACGCCGAGGAGCTGGCGCGGTTCCACGCGGATCTGGAGTCTCTCTCGGACGCATAACCGCACCGGCGAGCGGGTGGTCGGCGCCCCTGTATGTGGGCGCGGCCAATACCATCCGGTGGATGCCGCGGATCGCTCAGGTGTTCGCTCCTCGAGATCGGGCTTACTTCGAGTTGTTCGAGGAGGCCGGCCAGAACGTTCAGCACGCGGCCGACCTGCTCGACGAAATGATGGCCGGCTACCCAGACAGCCGGGAGCTCGCACACGCGATCCTCGACTGCGAGCACACGGGCGACCGCATCACCCACGACATCATCAGCCGCCTCAACCACACGTTCGTCACCCCGATCGACCGTGAGGACATCCTCGCGCTCGCCTCGGCGCTCGACGACATCGTCGACTACACCGAGGAGGTGGCCGACTACCTCGGTCTCTACAAGATCGAGGCACCGATGGACCAGGCGATCACGCTCGCCCACGTACTGAAGGCCGCCTGCCGTCAGGTGTGCGAGGCGATCCCGCGGTTGCGGGGGTTCCGGGACATCTCGCACTACACGGTCGAGATCAACCGGCTGGAGAACGAGGGAGACAGGATCACTCGCGCCGCGATCGCATCCCTGTTCGACGGCGGCATCGACCCGATGGTCGTGATCCGCTGGAAGGACCTGTTCGAGCGGCTCGAGGAGGCGATCGACGCGGCCGAGCGGGTCGCCAACATCCTCGAGGGGATCGTGATCAAGAACTCGTAGTTGGGGCTCCGACCCGGCGCAATGATGCGCTGTGGATTGTGTGTCGTCGACGGTACGGTTCGGGTGTGCGCGCGAATTGCGCCGGCCCGGAGTCCCACTACTCCAGCTTCGTCGGGCGATGGGTTGATGCTGCGGGCCTGGCTTAGCGGTCGTCGCTGCCGACTAGGATCCTGACCGGGTGGCCGGCGGCGATCATCTGCTCGATCACCGACTCGGAGTGGCTCGCGCCGCGGGTCTCCAGCAGCATCTCGATGCCGGTCTCGGCGACGTGCAGCTCGACGCCCTCACGGACATGGAGCACCTCGCGCACGTTCGCGCCGGCCGCGGCGACCGTCGCCAACAGTTCGGCGAGCCCTCCCGGCCGGTCGGACACTCGCGTCGCGACCCGCAGACGACGTTTGGCCACCGTCTCGTGGCGCGCGATCAGGCCGACGAGGAGGCCGACGTCGACGTTGCCGCCCGGAGATCACGACCGCGGTCGCGCCGCGCGCCGCGGGTGCGGTCGCGCCGACCAGCAGCGCGGCCGTCGCGGCCGCGCCGGCGCCCTCTGCGAGCAGCTTGCTGCGCTCCAGCAGCAGCATCATCGCCTCGGCGATCTGATCGTCCTGCACGGTCACCATGCCGTCCAGCAGCTCCTCGACCAGCGGCCGGGTCAGCTCCCCCGGGCGCTTGATCGCGATCCCGTCGGCGATCGTCGCGACCGGTGCGCGCGCGGGGTGTCCGTTCATCAGGTCCGCGAACGGAGCGCAGCGCATCGGCCTGCACGCCGACGATCTCGACGTCCGGGCAGCAGGCTCCTGACCGCCATCGCGATCCCGCAGGCGAGGCCGCCGCCGCCGACCGGCACGATCACCTTCCGCAGGTCAGGGACCTGTTCGCACAGCTCCAGCCCGACGCCGGCCTGCCCCTTGAGCACCTCGATGTCATCGAACGGGTGCACGAAGGTGGCGCCATGCTCGGCGGCGTACTCACGGGCATGCGCGATGCAGCTGTCGACCGAGTCACCGCCTTCGAGCACCCGCGCCCCGAACGCCTCGATCGCGGCGATCTTGGCGACCGAGGCGCCGACCGGCACGTAGACCGTGCAGCTGATGCCACGGGCGGCCGCCGCGTACGCGAGCGCCTGCGCATGGTTACCGGCGCTGCCGGCAACCACCTCGGTGCACGCGGGGTCGAGCGTGCCGAGCTTCGACATCGCGCCGCGCAGCTTGAACGAACCGGTTCGTTGCAGGTTCTCGGCCTTGAGGTGGATCTCGCCGCCGCAACGGGCGCTGAGGCTGCGTGAGGAGAACACGGGCGTCATCCGGACGATGTCCGCGGAGGCACGCCGGCGTTCCTGGAGCTCGGCGAGCGAGACCGGCAGCACCGCCGTCGGATCCCGACACCCGCATCGCTTACCCCTCGACGAAGTAGCTGCCGTGGCCCTGGCCGTCTGAGAACCAGCGGCTGGTGACCGTCTTCTTGCGCGTGAAGAACTCGACGGCATCGGTCCCGTGCGCGTGCAGGTCGCCGAGGAAGCTGTCCTTCCAGCCGGAGAACGGGAAGAACGCGACCGGCGCGGCGACGCCGATGTTGACGCCGATCATCCCCGCCTGCACCTCGTGGCGGTAGCGTCGCTCAGATGCGCCGGATTCGGTGAAGATCGAGGTGCCGTTGCCGAAGCGGCTCGAGTTCACGATCGAGATCGCCTCGTCGAGCGTCGCCGCCCTGATCACGCACAGCACCGGGCCGAACACCTCCTCCTGCGCGATCTCCATCTCCGGGCGTGACGTCGTCCAGGATCGTCGGGCCGACGTAGCAGCCGGCGGCGTCGGCGTCCGGCATCACGGCCGTCGACCAGGACCTTGGCACCGCCGGCGACGCCACGGTCGATCCAGTCCCGGATCCGGTCACGTGCGGCGCGTGAGACGACCGGTCCGACGTCGGTGCCGTCCTTGAGCCCGTCGCCGACCCGCAGTGCCCGCGTCGCGTCGACGAGCGGCCCGATCAGCTGCTCGTGCGCGTCGCCGACGGTGACGACCACCGACCCGGCCATGCAACGCTGGCCGGCCGCGCCGAAACGCGGAGGCGATCAGCCCGTCGACGGTCTTCGAGATCGACCGCGTCGGGCATCACGACCATGTGGTTCTTCGCGCCGCCGAGCGCCTGGACGCGCTTGCCCGCCTTGGCGGCGCGTTCGTAGACGAGCTTGGCGACCGGCGCCGATCCGACGAACGACACCGCGTCGATCCCGGGATGCTCGAGGATCGCCTCGACGATCGCGCGGCCACCGTTGACGAGGTTGACGACGCCGGGCGGCAAGCCGAGCGCGTCGAGCTCCTCGAACGCGATCTGCTGGGTCAGCGGCACCTGCTCGGAGGGCTTCAGCACGAACGTGTTGCCGCAGGCGATCGCGAACGGCAGGAACCAGAACGGAACCATCGCCGGGAAGTTGAACGGGACGATCGCCGCGCAGACGCCGACCGGCTGGCGGTAGGTCGCGGCGTCGATGTTGCGGGAGACGTCCTCCAGTACGCGGCCCTGCATCGTCGTCGGGATCGCGCAGGCCGCTTCGACCATCTCGATCATGCGCGCCGACCTCGGCGCGGGCGTCGGCGATCGTCTTGCCCATCTCGGAGGTGACCGCTCGCGCGAGCTCCTCCCTGCGCGCGCTCCAGCCGGTCGCGAAGCTCGAACAGGGTTCGGGCGCGTTCGATCGTCGAGACCGCCGCGCCATACGGGGAGCGCCGCGCGGGCAGCGCGGACGGCGGCGTCAAGATCCTCAGCGCCCGACAGCGGCACGCGTGGCGAGCACCTCACCCGTCGCCGGATTCGTCACGTCGAGCGTCTCGGTCGCCCCGGCGGCCGGCACCCACGAGCCGTTCACATAGTTATCGAGCAGACGGGTTGTTGTCGTCGCCATCGTCTCTCCTCCTTTCGTCGGCCACTAATCATTGCGCAGCGATCTGCCGCAGCACCGCGCCGCGGGCGCAGCACCGGCGGCGACCGAGAACGCTGGCGGGATGTCGCTCGGTCACGACCGAGTTGGCTCCGATCACGCAGCGCTCACCGATCGTGACGCCACTCGTGACGACCACGTGGGCGCCCAGCCAGACGTTGTCAGCGATCCGGGTCGGCCCTCTGCTCGTGAAGCCCTGCCAGGTCACCGGCCTGCTGAGGTCGTCGAACCGGTGGTTGGCGTCGGTGACCAGGCAGCCGTTGGCGAGCATGCAGTGGGCGCCGATCTCGACCAGCTCCAGCGCCGCGACCATCACGCCGAGGTTCAGGAACGTGCCCTCCCCGATCCGGACCCGGGCCGGCGCCGGAGCGGTGATCCATACGTCGGGCTCCAGCAGCGCCTGGGCACCTACCTCAAGCCGCCCCTCGCGCAGCGCCTCGAGCACGTTGCCGTGTACCGGCCAGCGCACGAACGCGTCGCGACGCATGAACTCGTAGTGGATCCGCGCGCGGTTCCACGGCAGCGAATTGCGCTCGTACCAACGCCATTTCTGCGCCCACAGCCTGGCCTGAGCGGCCGTCGGGATCACACCGCAACGGGGTCCGGCGGCGCCGGCGCCCCACGCTTACGGGTGGACCGGGCGCGAACCGGGCAGAACCTCGGCAAGGAACTGTCCCGTATACGAGCCGGGTACCTGACTGACCTGCTCGGGCGTCCCCGTGGCGATCACCGCACCGCCCTCGTCGCCACCTTCGGGACCGAGATCGATGATCCGATCCGACACCTTCAGCACATCGAGGTTGTGCTCGATCACGACGATCGAGTTGCCGGCCTCGCACCAACCTCATCAGCACCTCGAGCAGCCGCTCGATGTCGGCGAAGTGAAGTCCCGTGGTCGGCTCGTCGAGGATGTAGAGGGTGCGCCCGGTCGCGACCTTGCACAGCTCCGCCGCCAGCTTGACCCGCTGCGCCTCGCCACCTGACAGCGTCGTCGCCGGCTGGCCGAGTCGCATGTAGCCGAGCCCGACGTCGTTGCAGCGCCTGCACCCGCCGGCGGATCTTGGGGATGTGGGTGAAGAACTCGCACGCCTCCTCGATCGGCATCTCCAGCACGTCGGCGATCGTCTTGCCCTTGAAACGGACCTCGAGCGTCTCCCGGTTGTAGCGCTTGCCGTGACACTGCTCGCACGGCACGTACACGTCGGGCAGGAAGTGCATCTCGATCTTGATCTGGCCGTCGCCGCGGCAGACCTCGCAACGTCCGCCCTTGACGTTGAATGAGAACCGGCCCGGCTTGTAGCCGCGCGCCCGCGCCTCCTGTGTGCGCGAGAACAGGTCTCGGATCTGATCGAACAGGCCGATGTAGGTGGCCGGGTTCGACCGCGGCGTGCGTCCGATCGGCGACTGGTCGACGGAGATGATCTTGTCGAGCTGCTCGAGGCCCGTGATCCGTTTGTGCGTGCCGGCCCGCTGCCGTGACCGGTGCAGGGAATTTGAGACCGCCTTGTAGAGGACCTCGTTGACGAGCGTCGACTTGCCCGAGCCCGAAACCCCCGTCACCGAGCAGAACACGCCGAGCGGCACCTTCACGTTGATCCCGCGCAGATTGTGCTGCGCCGCTCCCTCGATCTCGATATAGCCCGACGGCCGGCGCCGGCGCTTGGGCACCTCGATCCGCCGTCGCCCTGACAGGAACTGGCCTGTCGGCGAGTCCGGCACCTTCGAAATCTCCTCGGCGGTCCCCTCGGCGACCACCTCACCCCCGTGCTCGCCGGCCGCCGGCCCCATGTCGATCACGTGGTCGGCCGCGCGGATCGTGCCCTCGTCGTGCTCGACCACCAGCACCGTGTTACCGACATCACGCAACCGCAGCAAGCGTTCCGATCAACTTCTCGTTGTCACGCTGGTGCAGGCCGATCGAGGGCTCGTCGAGGATGTAGAGGACGCCGACCAGCGACGAACCGATCTGCGTCGCCAGGCGGATCCGCTGCGCCTCGCCTCCCGAGAGCGTCGAAGCCGCCCGCTCCATCGACAGATACCCGACACCGACGTTCTCCAGGAACTGCAGCCGTTCGTCGATCTCACGCAGGATCAGCCGCGCGATCCGCCGGTCGTGTTCGGAGGCGTTGGCGGCCAGCTCCTGGATCCAGCTCGAGCGCCCGGCGCGCCGGCAGCGCGGTGAACTCGTGAATCGGCAGGCCGGCGACCAGCACCGCGCGGGACTCGGGCCGCAGCCGCGCGCCCTTGCATTCCGGGCACGGGCGCAGCGTCATGTACTCCTCGATCTTCTCCTTGTACATCTCGGAGTCGGTCTCCAGATAGCGCCGCGCGAGGTTGTTGACGATCCCCTCGAACCGCGTCGCGTACGAGCGGCTGCGACCGAACCGGTTTCGATAGGCGACCTGCAGGCGCTCGCCGCCGGTGCCGTACAGGAAGAAGTCCCGTGACTCCTCCGGCAGCTCCTTCCACGGCGTCTCCAGGCTCGACCCCGTAACGCTCGGCGATCGCAGTGGTCAGCTGGTCGTAGTAGTCAGACGCGCTCGCCGCCCACGGCGCGATCGCCCCCTCGCCGATCGACAGATTCGGATCGGGCACGACCAGATCCGGGTCGATCTCCATCTGCGATCCGAGCCCCGTGCAGCGCGTGCAGGCGCCGTGCGGAGAGTTGAACGAGAAGACCCGCGGCTCGAGCTCGATCAGGCTCGGCCCGTGCTCGGGACACGCGAAGCGCTCCGAGTAGGTCTGGATGTTGCCGGGCGCCTGCTCGTCGACCAGCTCGATCTCGACCAGTCCGTCAGCCAGCGCCACCGCCGTCTCGACCGAGTCCGCCAGCCGCTTGCGCAGCTCGCCCTTCATCACCAGGCGGTCGACGACCACCGCGATGTCGTGCTTGAACTTCTTGTCGAGCGCGATCTCATCGTCGAGCCGGCGCAGCTCACCGTCGACCTTGACACGAGTGAAGCCCTCGGCCCGCAGATCCGCCAGCGGCTTGCCGTACTCACCCTTGCGTCCGCGCACGATCGGCGCGAGCACCATGAACCGCGTTCCCTCCGGCAGCTCCATCACCTGGTCGATGATCTGCTCGGCCGACTGGCCGCTGATCGGGCGTCCGCAGATGGGACAGTGCGGATGTCCGATCCGCGCCCACAGCAACCGCAGATAGTCGTAGATCTCGGTGACCGTGCCGACTGTCGAGCGCGGGTTGCGTGACGTCGTCTTCTGATCGATCGAGATCGCCGGTGAGAGTCCCTCGATCGAGTCGACGTCCGGCTTGTCCATCTGGCCCAGGAACTGACGGGCGTAGGCCGAGAGCGACTCGACATAGCGCCGCTGCCCCTCGGCGTAGATCGTGTCGAACGCAAGCGACGATTTACCCGAGCCGGACAGTCCGGTGATGACCGTCATCGACCCGCGCGGAATCGAGACCGTGATGTCCTTGAGATTGTGCTCCCTGGCGCCTGAGACGACTAGCTGATCCACTACAGTGCAGTCTATTCAATCGAACAGACGTTCCCATCTCGCCTCGCGATGCTCCGAGGCGATCCCAGCGTCTCAGCTCGCGTCGGGCTGAGACCACAAGGAGAGTTCATGGCTCGTTACAAGGCAAGCGTTGAGACGCAGCGCCAGCAGGATGATGTGTTCGCCTACCTCAGCGACTTCACGACGGCCGCAGAGTGGGATCCTGGGACTCTCAAGTCAGAGCGCCTCGGTGAGGGTCCGATCGGAGAGGGAACCGAGTTCCGTCTGCTCGCGTCATTCCTCGGGCGCAAGACGACGCTGGTCTACCGGATCATCGAGTTCCAGGCGCCCAACGTGCTGACGCTCCGCGGCGAGAATTCGAGTGCCGTCTCGCTCGATCGAATCACGTTCGAACCGCTCGGCGACGGCACCCGCGTCACCTACGACGCCGAGCTCACGCTGAAGGGGTTGATGAGGTTCGCCGATCCCCTGCTCGGGCTCGCCTTCAAACACGTCGGCGACCAGGCGCTGGCCGGCATGCGAAGCGCCCTCGGCGGCTGACCGCGTTGTCAGGGCAGCGACGGCAGCCCGCCGCCACCGGCGCGCAGGCGGATCTGCCCGGGGATGTAGTCGACGGTGTGCTTGCCGGCCTTCTCCTCGATCACGAGGTCGAGGGTGATGTGCCGTGACGCGAGCGCATCCGCCACGAGGCTGCCGCCGAGCCACTTGACCGTGATGCCGTGTTGGTGGGCACGTAGCGCAAAGTGCCCCTTCGCCAGCGCCGCCGTCACCCGGGTCACCGCCTGCGGGAACTTGGGCGCCTTCGCTGCGGTCGCCTCGAACACCGAGCTGTCCGCGGCGAGGTTCTTGGTGGCCGCCGCGATCACGGAGGCCGTCCCCGAACAGCTCCCAGACGGACAGTCGACAGGGATCGTCGAGTCGCCGGACGCCGCCACCGAGACCGCGTCAACCGGCGCCATCGTCATCGCATCGGTCACGAGCACCCGGTCGAGCACGACGACGACCTCCGCATGCGTATCGGTCTTCGCGTCCCCGCTCGGGCCGGCGTTGTCGCTGTCCTCCTCGCCGGTGAAGGTGGCTCGCTCGCTCGCCGGCGCGAGCGGTCCGAGCAGCGGCGGCGCGAGCGTCATCGGGTATGGAAACGCGGGCGCGTCAATCCCGAATGGCGGGCACTCCATCCCGTAGGGGGGCGCAGCGCTGCCGCTGATCTCCGGCAACGCGTCCACGTCGAACGTCAGCACGTCCGCGGCGGATTGGGGCTCACACTCGAACGACGGTTGCGTCGGCGGCTGGCAGTCATCGCCGGGCGCGTCCCCGATCTCGAGCTCGTCCTGGCGGTCCTCCTGCAGCTCCGTGGGTAACGACGGCAGCTGGAACGAGAACGCACTCGCGCCGGAGCCGATGAACGTGGTCGGGACCGAATCCCCTGCCGAGTACGTCGACATGTCGGACCCGCCCCCGGTCTCCGGGTAGTCGCAGCCACCGGTCGACTGATGGTCGATCGACCAGGTGTTGTCCTCGGTCCCGTTGGCGATGTGCGCCGTGTAGCTCGCGATCCACACACCGGAGCCCGCGGCGAACGCCCCCTGCGCGGACGCGGCGCAGCACGCCACCGCCACTGCGATCGCAATCGCGCCGCTCCTCATCCGGTCCCCGTTCCCACCGCCTAGGCCTCGACGCTCGCGTAGACCTCGTCGAGCAGGGTCACGCGGTCGGTCAGCTCGAAATTGTCGGCCAGGTAGCGGTCCGTCTCCTCACGGGGGGTGCCGTTCAGCGCCATGTTGAGGGCGATCAGTCGCGCGCCCTCGGTGTCCTCGCCGTCGCCGCCAACTCCGCTGCCGGCCGCTGCCGGCTCCTGCGCATCAGTCTCAGCCGGCGCGGCCGGCTGCTCGGACTCGGGCGCGGCCGCCTCGACCCGGGGCTCGGCCGCGGCGACAGGCTGCTCAGGCTCAGGCTCGGGCTCCGGCTCGACCGCCGCCGGCGTCGGCTGGGCCGGCGCCGAGGGCGCAGCAGCGACAGCATCGGCGCCCGCCTCGGCGTCCTCGGCGTCCCCGTCGTCCTCGGGCTCGAAGTGCGGCCTCAGACGCAGCACGGAGTTGACGTCGCCGAGGTTCCCCTCGAGCAGCTGGAGGTCGGCCTGCAACCGCTGGGCGCCGGCGCGGAGCCCCTCGATCATCGCGCCCAGCTCACTCTCCATCGCGTCGAGCCGCTGCATCATCACGCCGGTGGCCTCGGACACCTTGCCGACGTACTCGCGCGCCTGGGCGGTCGCGCGCTCACGCGCGGACTGCGCCTCGGCCGCCGCCTCCGCTCTGATCTCCCGCGCCTCGTCCTCGGCCTCGCGCTGGATCTCCGACGCGCTGCTCTCAGCCGCCTCGACGATCGAGCGAACCTGCTCGCTCGCTGTCGACGCGAGCGTCTCGGTGCGCTTGCGCGAGGACAGCTTCAGCTCATCGACCTCATCGGCGAGCTGTGCAAGGTGAGCGTCGACGGCGTCCGGGTCGTAGCCGCGGCGACCGATGGGAAAGTCCCTCTTCTCGATGCTCTGTCGTTCGAGCGCCACACCAACCTCCGAAGTCGAGTTCCGACGACCAGCAGGTGCAGCCTATCGGACGCCCCGGCCCTCGGAGATCGCGACGTCGAGCTCTCGCCGCAGGTCGCGAATCTCATCGCGGAGCTTCGCCGCGTACTCGAATCGCAGATCCTCAGCGGCAGCCAGCATCTCCTCCTCGAGCTCGACGATCGTGCGCTCGATCTCAGCCGGTGGCATCGAACCCTCGGGCCGCTGTCGACGCCGCCGTGAGCGCGGCACCTTGGAGTCCGATTGCAGAAACTCGGCGATGTCGGAGATACCCTTGACGATCGTCTCCGGCGTGATCCCGTGCTCTTCGTTGTAGGCCCGCTGAATCGCGCGGCGGCGGTCGGTCTCGGAGATCGCCGCGCGCATCGCAGCGCTCTCCTTGTCGGCGTACATCAGCACCTTGCCCTCGATGTTCCGTGCCGCGCGGCCGATCGTCTGGATCAGCGAGGTCGCTCCGCGCAGGAACCCCTCCTTGTCGGCATCGAGGATCGCGACCAGCGACACCTCCGGCAGATCGAGTCCCTCGCGCAGCAGGTTGACCCCGACGAGCACGTCGAACTCACCGAGCCGCAGCTGGCGGATGATCTGGATCCGCTCCAGGGTGTCGACCTCGGAGTGCAGGTAGCGCACCCGGAAGCCCATCTCCAGCAGGTAGTCGGTGAGGTCCTCGGACATCTTCTTGGTCAGCGTCGTCACGAGCACACGCTCGTCACGGTCGGTGCGCCCCCGGATCTCGTTCATCAGATCATCGATCTGGTTGCGGGTCTCGCGGACCTCGACCTCCGGGTCGATGATCCCGGTCGGGCGGACGATCTGCTCGACGATCCGCGGTGAGTGCGTGCGCTCGTACTCGCCCGGCGTGGCGGAGACGAACACGAGCGTCGGCGTGATCGAGAGGAACTCCTGGAAGGTCTGGGGACGATTGTCGAGCGCGCTCGGCAGCCGGAAGCCGTAATCGACGAGCGTCTGCTTACGGGAGCGGTCGCCTTCGTGCATGCCGCCGATCTGCGGCACCGTCTGGTGTGACTCATCGACGAAGCAGACGAAGTCGTCGGGGAAGTAGTCGAGCAGGCAGTACGGGCGCTCGCCCGGCTGGCGGCCATCAAGGATCCGTGAGTAGTTCTCGATCCCGCTGCAGAACCCGAGCTCACGGAGCATCTCCATGTCGTACTGAGTGCGCTGGCGCAGGCGGTGGGACTCGAGCAGCTTCCCCTCCGCATCGAGTTCGGTGCAGCGCTCGTTCAGCTCCTTGCCGATCGCCGCGACGGCATCATCGATCATCCCCTCACGAACGTTGTAGTGCGATGCGGGCCAGATCGCGACGTGCTCGAGGTCATCGGCGATCACCTCGCCGGTGACCGGGTCGAAGTGCTGGAGATGCTCGACCTCGTCGCCGAACATCACGATCCTGAACGCCGTCTCGGCATAGGCCGGGAAGATCTCCAGCGTCTCACCTCGCACCCTGAAGGTGCCGCGTGCCAGCGCGACGTCGTTGCGCGTGTACTGGATCGAGACCAGCTTTCGAAGCAGCCGGTCGCGATCGATCATCTCGCCCTTGTTGAGCGTCTGCAGGTTCTCGTCGTACACCTCGGGCGACCCGAGCCCGTAGATCGCCGACACGCTCGCGACGATCAGCACGTCACGGCGCGCGAACAGCGCCGCCGTCGCCGCGTGCCGGAGGCGGTCGATCTCCTGATTGACGGCCGAGTCCTTCTCGATGTAGAGGTCCTTGCTGGGAACGTACGCCTCGGGCTGGTAGTAGTCGTAGTAGGAGACGAAGTACTCGACGGCGTTACGCGGGAAGTAGCTGCGGAACTCGTTGCAGAGCTGTGCCGCGAGCGTCTTGTTGTGCGCGATCACCAGCGCCGGCTTCTGCACCGCCTCGACCGTCGCCGCCATCGTCATCGTCTTGCCGGTACCGGTCGCCCCGAGCAGCGTCATGTACCGCTCGCCGCCGAGGATCCCCTCCGCAAGCGACGCGATCGCCGCCGGCTGGTCCGCGGTCGGGCTGTAGGTGCCATCGAGTTCGAATTTCGGCATCGCTGCCTCTCAGCGTAGCGCCGCACGTAGATGCCTCACGCGCGTGGCGCCGGCACGAGGCCGTCCCACGAATGCGAGATGACCGACGAACCCCGCATCGAGGATCGACTCGACCGACTCACGGTCATAGCGACCGCGCTCCGGGTGGCGGCGGACGCGATTCCGAGCTCCGCGAGGCGGCTTCTCGGTTTCTCGGTAGTAGACACTCATCGTTGCGGCCTCGTCTCTCGGCGCGATCTGAAGAGAGCAGATTATGGCGTCGCCCACAGGCGGACTTGCCGGTGGTAGCCTGCCGACGAACCGTTCAAACGCCCACTCGAGGAGGGGTCGCGATGGCTGAGACGCTCAAGGGAACTTGCTTGTGCGGCCGTGTGGAGTATGAGGTGAAGGACCCGGAGGCGCTCGGGTACTGCCACTGCACTCGCTGCCAACGATGGACGGGCTCGAGCCTGGCAGGGGTGGTCGTGGCCAAGGAGAACTTCAGGTTCACCAAGGGCGAGGAGTTGGTCAAACGCTACGAGAGCGAGTTCGCTCCCCGCAACTTCTGCAGCAACTGCGGATCCAGCCTGTATGACGACCTCGGCGAGAAGTACTTCGTCGCCGCCGGGCTGATGCGTGACCTCGACCTCGACCCCAGTTTCCACCTTCAGGTCGCCTACAAGGCGAGCTGGCACGAGATCGGCGGCGACGCTCCGCAGTTCGCCGAGAATCCCCCAGCCTGACGCACGGGCGCGCACGCCGCCGGTGGAGCGAGGTTCACTGCCCCAGCGGTCGCTGAGCGGCGCTCGCAGCCGCGCGGCCGAGCTAACCTGAGGCGATGGCCGACTGGGATGACGTGCGACGGCTGGCGCTCGCCCTGCCCGAGACCAGCGAGCGCACCCGCCACCACGAATTGGCGTTCTGGGAGGTGCGTGGCAAGGGCTTCGTCTGGGAACGACCGCTTGGCAAGGGTGACCTTCGGGCGCTCGGGGAGGCGGCGCCTGAGGGTCCGATCCTCGGCGCACGGGTCGAGCACCTCGGCGCCAGGGAGGCACTGATCGCCGACGATCCAGACGTGTTCTTCACGATCCCGCATTTCGACGGATACCCGGCCGTGCTCGTCCTGCTCGATCGGATCACACTCGAGGATCTCGAAGAGGTGATCGTCGAGGCCTGGCTGGCGAGGGCGCCGAAGCGTCTCGCCGATCAGTACGCCGACGCACACCTCGACCCTCACCGATTTCGCGCCCGCTGACGGGCGAGTTCACTACTCTGCTGATCGTGAGCGACTCGATTCAGCACCTCAAGGCCCAGGAGTTCGCATCGCTCCACGTGGGCCAGCCGTTCGTGATCCCGAACCCATGGGACGAGGGATCGGCGCGCGTGCTCGAGGCGCTGGGCTTCCGAGCGCTGGCGACGACGAGCTCGGGCTTCGCGTTCACCCTCGGCCGCCTCGACGGCGAGGTGACGCTCGACGAGGTCGTCGAGCACGTCGGCGCGATCGACGCCGCGACCAGCCTGCCGGTCTCGGTCGATCTCGAGAACGGCTTCGGCTCCGAGCCCGCCGACGTCGCCCACGCGATCCGCCGGGTCGCCTCGGCGGGAGCGGTCGCCGCCTCGATTGAGGATTGGCACGAGACCGAGGGGCTCTACCCGATCGACCGAGCGGTCGAGCGGATCGCCGCCGCCTGCAGGGCCGCCGCCGAGCTCGACTTCCCGTTCATGGTCACCGGCCGGGCCGAGAACGAGATCCGCGGCAATCCCGACCTCGAAGACACGATCGCACGGCTACAGGCCTACGAGCGGGCCGGCGCGCACGTCCTCTACGCCCCCGGCCTGCGCAGCGCACAGGAGATCAGGGCGGTGTGCGAGGCGACCACCCGGCCGGTCAATGCGCTCGCCTTCGCCGGCCTCAACACCACCGAGATCTTCGCCGCGGGCGCCCAGCGGGCGAGCGTCGGCGGCGGTCTCGCGTGGACCGCGATCGAGGCGATGGCGCGCGCCGCGACCGCGATCCGCGACGGCGGCGACACCTCGGCGCTGGCGCCCGGCGCTCAGATCCGCGCCTGGCTCGAGGACGCCTGAGCGCAACTCAAACCGGAACCTAGCCGGCGACGTCCGCGGTCACAGGTTCGGTCGCGGATGGCGAGTCCTGCTGCTCCTGCACGCCCCACCGCAGCCCGATGACGGCGGCGACCGCCGCCGCCAGCATGATCAGTGCCATCGCCTGCAACACCGATCGTGTGGCGTAGGCGAAATCCAGTCGGATGAAGCGGGGGATCGACGACAGGCTGCCGCCGCCGCCCTGACTCTGCGAGAGCGTCGACGCCTTCGCCGCCGCCACCGTTCGAGGCACCCCCTGGCTGACGAGCGAGTCGGTGACGTGGGAGCTCATCCGGGAGATCAGGAGCGTGCCGAGGATCGCGAGTCCGAGGCTGGCGGCGTAGTTGCGCACAGTCTGGGTGATACCGGTGGCCTCTCCGTATGCGAGTCGCCCGGCGCGGTTGATCGCGTCGGTGTTCGCCGGGCTGATGATCAGGCCCATTCCGAAGCCGGTCACGATCAGTGGCCACTGCACGTCGGACAGCTTCAGATGAATCGCCTGCTGACCCCAGGAGTAGAAGCCATACGCCGCGATCACGCAGCCGATCAGCACCGGCAGCTTCGCTCCGCGCTTGTCGAGCATGCGGCCGCCGATCTGGGAGGCGACCACGAACCCGATGAAGAAGTAGAGGAGCACGACGCCGGCGTGCTCCGAGGTCAGACCGAGTGACAGCTGCGCGAACTCGCTGGCGAAGAAGAAGACGGGAATGAACACGAGCATCACGATGAACAGCACCAGGTTCTCGGCGGCGAACGCCCTGATCGAGAAGATCCTGACCTGGACCAGCGGCGACTCGGTCCGCAATTCGACGAACACGAACACGACCAGCAGCACCGCGCCGAGCACGATGCACAGCCAGGTGGCCGGGTTGCTCCAGCCCCAGATCGTCGACTCCTGGAAGCCGAGCACGCTGAGCGCCACCCCGGGCGCGATCAGCGCGAGGCCGCGGTAATCCATCTTCGCCGGCTGGTGGTCGGTCACCGGGCGCGAGATCGCGATCAGAACCAGGGCGATGATCGCGATCGGCACGTTGACCCAGAAGATCGCCCGCCAGGTCCACTGAGTGAGGACACCGCCGAGGATCGGACCAAGCGCGGTCAGGCCGCCGGCGATGCCGAAGAACAGTGCGAGCGCCCGGCCCCTGGATCGCAGGTCGAACGTCTGCACCACGATCGCGAGAGCCGCCGGGAACATCAGCGCTCCACCGAACCCCTGCACGACCCGGAACGTGACGATCCAGGCTTCCGCCACCGAGCCGGTCGGCGTCAACCCGCACATCACGGATGCGCCGGCGAACGTCAGCACGCCGATCACGCACATGCGGGTGTGCCCGACCGTGTCTGCAAGACGCCCGCCGAACGCGAACATCGCCGCCAGCGACAGCAGGTAGGCGTTGATCGCCCACTGCAGGCCGGTGGACGTGAGGCCCAGCTTGTGCTGGATCACCGGCGCTGCGATCGACACGATCGTCATGTCGATGAAGGTCATCGAGACCGCGAAGATCATCGCCGTCAGGACCAGCCGTTGAGAGCGCATCTGCGCAAATCTACTGATCGTGAACATCGAACGAAGAGCTTGGGCGGCGGCGCGGGGCGTCTGTGGCGGGCGTGCGCCTGCGTCGGGGATCTACGATGGGCCGATCGTCGATCTTGCGAGCATTCAGCGGGATCTCCCGTGACCGACCGCGGCGCGGCGGCGTCATCACCTACGCCGACGCGAACGTCGTGCAGCGCCGGCTCCGGCGGTTGGTCGCCACGCGCCCGATGGCGACGCTCGGCGCCCACGTGTACCACCGGATCGACACGCCCGTGTTCCGGATGACTCGCGGGCGGCACACGCTCTCGAGCCTCGTGACCGGCCTGCCCGTCGTGTTCCTGACGACCGTCGGAGCGCGCAGCGGTCAGCAGCGCACCTCTCCCGTGCTTGGCTTCCCGACCGAGGGTGGGCTGGCCGTGATCGCCTCTAACTACGGCCAGCCGTCAGATCCCGCCTGGTGTCACAACCTCCGGGCGAACCCCGCCGGCGAGGTCACCGTCAACGGCGTGCGCAGCCGCTTCCGCGCGGTCGAGGTCGAGGGGGAGCGCCGCGATCAGATCTGGAGAGAGGCGCTGAGGATCTACCCGGGCTGGAGCTCCTACGAGCAGCGGGCGAGCAACCGCACGATTCCGGTGTTCGTCCTGGAAGCCGCGTAGTCAGCCACGCGCGCCGCTCGTGGCGAGCCCCTGCGCGCGCATCGCCCGGCGGTAGGCGACGGCGACCGCGTCGAACTTGAGGTGCATTTCGGCGGCGAGATCGAACGGTACCCGCTCCGGCCGCTGGGACTCGACCACCAGCCTGTCCTGCTCGAAGATCGTGTCCTCGAAGTCCTGCAGCACCTTGGCCGGCTGCTCGTGGTCATAGTTGCGGGCGATCACCACGTAGCCGGTGCAGCGGTCCTCGTCAACCGGGCTGGAGCTGAACAGGTAGACCATCCCGCTCTCCCCCTCCCAGCCGAGCCGGATCACGATCGTGTACGGGAGCCGCAGCTCATAGTGTGAGTGGCGCTCCGGGGGCGCCTCCGCGGCCCTGTTGTCGAACACGGGGAACTCCTCGGAGTTCGCCGCCTCGGGCCGAACGATCTCATAGCGCAATACGTGCCCGTCCGTCTGCACCGTGTGACGCGGCACGACCGGACGCGCGGGGTCGCCCAGGAGTCCCGGATGCACCCAGGGGAAGTGCCCGAAGTCGGTGAAGTTCTCAAGCTGCCGCGAGGCGTCGGCGTTCCACGAGTACGGCCCCGTGCGAACCACCGTCCAGCCGGCGCTTTCGAGCTCGGGGAGCTCGGGAAGATCCCAGCGGGGTTCGTCGATCGCAACCCAGAGCAGGCCGTGCTGCTCCCTGCATGAGAATGCGTCGACGCGTGCCTTGCCGGGCACACGCGTCGGGTCGGCGAGCTGCGGGATGTGCGTGCAGCGGCCGTCGGGCGCGAAGCGCCAGCCGTGGTAGGGGCAGATCAGCCGGTCCTCGACGACGCGCCCGAGTGACAGCGCCGTCCCACGGTGGATGCAGAGGTCCCGCAGCACGTGGGCGGTGCCGGCGGAATCCCGCCAGACCACGAGATCCTCTCCCAGCAGCCGAACGCGCTTCGGCTGATCGGCAAACTCCGCGGCGAAGCCGACCGGATGCCAGCAGCTGCGCAGCGCGGCGAAATCCGGCTCGGCGGCGGGGGCGTGGGACCCTGTGTCCTGCTCACCCATCGAGTTCTCCTCCCTGAGTCGCGTGATGTGTCGTGCGCTCGAGCGTATAGCTTGCGATGTTCGGCAATTCAATCGAAAGGTATTTGCATGCGTGTTCGCCTCGCCGCCGCGGTGGCCGCCATCTCATTGATCGCCGTGCCGGCGGCTGCCGCCGACACGGGGACGCCGGGAACGCTGAGCGTCGATGGTTCGGGATCGGTGATGGTGACGCCCGATGTGGCCTCGCTTTCCGTGTCCGTGAACCGTTCGGCCACCACGTCCTCGAGCGCGCTGTCGGCGGCGAATCGAACGGCGGATGCGATCGTCGGCGCCGTTCGAGCGCTGGGGGTACCCGCCAGCGGCATCCAGACGAACTACGTCAACGTCTCCGGCGGCACGGTGCTGGTCGGACCGCGCAAGCACAGGCATCGCGTCAGGCGCTTCACCGCCAACGAATCGCTGACGATCACCTCGACCGCATCGATCGTCGGTCAGGTGATCGACGCCGCGACCCACGCGGGCGCCAGCAATGTCAACGGACCTGATTTTTCGTTCTCGAACCCGAATGCCGGGGCGGTTGCGGCTACGGACGCAGCGATCGCGGACGCCCGCCAGCTGGCTGACGCCGCCGCCGCGGCGCTCGGATACACCGTGACCGGCGTGGAGTCGGTCAACCTGAACCCGCAATCGTCGGTCGTCGAGCCGGTTGCCTCGGCCCCGGGCAGCAGCTCCAGCTCCAGCTCCGGGACTCCGACCAACGTCCATCCAGGGACCGAGGAGGTCGACGCGACGGTCGCGGTGGTGTTCACGATCGCCCCGAGCTGATCAGGCCGGCGCTGCTCAGGCTTCCGAGACGAGAATCAGGTCGAGCGCTTCGAGCAGCCCGTCCGTCCGCAGCTTCGCCGGTGCGTCGCGCCGGACCAGGACCGCCGGGAGTCCGATCGCCTCGGCACCCTGAACGTCGGCGATCGGATTGTCGCCGACCATCCACGCCCGCGCCGGGTTTCCGCAGGCGAGCAGCGCGGTTCGAAAGGCCTCGGGATGGGGCTTGTCGTAGCCGCTGGCACCAGATGTGAAGATCCGCGTGAAGTGGTCGGTGAGGCCGAGGCCCTCCACCAGTTCCGGCAGCTCCGGCACGTGGTTCGACAGCAGCACGTTGTGCCAGCCGGCCTGGGCGGCGCGGACCAATGCCGGCACGGTGTCATCGAACACCAGCCAGCCACGGGTCGGATCGATGAAACGCTCCCGCACCGCCGTGGCGATGCGCGGTGCGTCGAAGCGATCGCCACCGGCCTGTCGCACGGTCCGTCCGATCAGAGCCTCGACTGGCTCCCACCAGGCGTCGCTGTCGCCGGCGTGTGGATGTGGCCGGTCGGGCTCGTGCCACGGGAAGCCGGATCGCAGGCCGGCACGCACCGATTCGAGCGTCACGCCGTGCCCGGGCTCGAGCTCATCGAGCACCTCGAGCACACAGCCTCCCCACAACCCCGGTCGCCATGCGAGCGTGCCGTCGAAGTCCCACAGCACAACGCGATCGGCCATCGCCGTCAGTCTTGCACGCCGCGCCGGAGCCGGTCGCGCGCGCCGTACCGGCGACAATCAACGGGTGGCCACCGCCTTCCCGATCGGCGCCTGCGTGCGACTCGAGCAGCTGGAGGCTGACCCGCACGCGCTGCTCGCACGGCTGCGTGAGCACGAGCCGGTGTCGTGGCTTCCGGCACTCGAGGGCTGGCTCGTGACCCGGCATGACCTCGCCGAGACGGTCGTCCGCGATGCGAGCACCTTCACCGTCGACGATCCGCGCTTCTCCACCGCCCGGGTGGTGGGCGTGAGCATGCTGAGCCTTGACGGCGAGCGGCACGCACGCCATCGCGCACCGTTCGTGGCGCCGTTCCGGATCACGGCGGTGCGTGAACGGTTTCAGGCGCCGGTCGCGCAGGACGCCGAACAGCTGCTCGCAGCGCTCTCAGCGGCTTCGGGCGCCGAGCTGCGCCGGGCGTTCGCCGGTCCGCTCGCCGCCCGAATCGTCTCCCGCGCACTCGGTCTGCAGGCATCCGAGGTCGATGAACTGCTCGGCTGGTATGACGCGATCGTCGCCGGCGTCACGGCGATCACCGCCGGCGAGGACACGCCGACCGCGGCAACGGTGTCGTTCGAAGAACTGAGCGAGAGGCTGATGGCGGTGATCAACGGTGCCGATCGCTCCTCGCTGCTCGCAGCGGCGGCTGCGAGCGGCGACCTGGATCCGGCCGAGGTGGTCTCGAACGCCGCTGTGCTGCTGTTCGGCGGGATCGAAACGACCGAGGGGATGATCGCCAACGCGATTCGTGAGCTGCTCCAGCATCCGAGCGAGCTGTCCCTGGCACGGAAGAGCCCCGAGGTGCTCGACGCCGCGATCGAGGAGTCGCTCCGGCTGGAGCCGGCGGCAGCAGCCGTTGATCGGTATGCGACCGCCGGCGTGCAGATCGGCGGCGCTCAGGTTGCAGCCGGCGACCTCGTCCGGGTCTCGATCACCGCAGCGAACCGTGACCCGGCGGTGTTCGCCAGACCAGACGAGTTCGACCTCGATCGCACCAACGCCCGCCGCCACCTGGCGTTCGCCCAGGGCCCGCACATCTGCCTCGGCGTCCATCTCGCTCGGCTGGAGGCGCGCGTCGGGATCGGCCGCCTGCTGGCTCGTTTCCCGGCGCTGCGTCTCGACACGGAGCGAACTGCGCCGGCGCGTGGACTCGTCTTCCGCAAGCCGCCGGCACTGCACGTCCTCTGGGACTAGCGGAGTGCGGGCCTGCCGCGCTCAGCCGTAGCCGAGCTGCACGGCGTAGGTGTGGCGGTAGTTCTTCTGCGCCGCCAGCACCTTCTGCACGTAGGCACGAGTCTCCGGGAAGGGGATCGTGGCGACGACGAAGCGTCGATGCTGCGCCCGCGCCCGCTCCAGCCAGCCGTCGACATTCGTCTCACCTGCGTTGTAGGCGGCCAGCGCAAGCAGCTTGCTGCCGTGGTACTCGTCGAGCAGATAGCGCAGGTAGTAGCTCCCGTAGGCGATGTTCACGGAGGGCTTCCAGAGGTCGGAGACCGTGAACGCGGTGCCGCCGGACAGGTGCGCGAGGAACTCGGCCGTCTGGGGCTCGATCTGCATCAGACCCTCGGCGCCGGCCGGCGATGTGCGGGCGTCGAACTTCGTCTCGGCGTAGATCACCGCCGCGATCAGAGCAGGGTCAAGCTGCTTGGCCGCGGCTTCGCGACGGATGATCCCCTGGTATTGCAGCGGCAGACCGAACTCGGAGACCGCCCGTCGCACCAGCGGTAGCGACAGCACCACCACCACCGCGCACGCACCGGCGAGCAGCAGTGCGATCGCCCCCGCTCCGGTCCGGCGCCGGCGCTTGGCACGGCGTCGATCAGCGGCCGTCGCCCGGGGGCCGCGGGAGACGTTCACCGGTGGGCTGGCGGTTCGGCTGCTCGGGCTCACCTTGTCAGCATGTCAAGAACCGACGACAGCGCGGACTCGAGCGCCTCGAAATCACCGTCGTTGACGACCACAAAGGTGGATCTTGCTGCCTTTTCCTCCTGCGAAAGCTGCCGCGCCCCCCTCGCATCAAGCGCGCGGTGGCCACGAGCGCCGGCACGCTCGGCGCGGACCGCCTCGGGCGCGATCACGGCGATCGTTGCGTCGAACGCATCCTGCATCCCGGACTCGAACAGCAGCGGGACTTCGATCACAGCGGCCCGAGCCGGCGGATCGTCGCTGTTCACCTGCTCACGCCACTGGTGGATCCGAGCCCCGACGATCGGCCAGAGCAGCTGCTCCAGCCAGCGCCTGTCGGAGTCGGTCGCGAACGCGCGCTCGGCGAGCACCCCGCGGTCGACCACACCGCCCGGGGCGACGTCACCGAACCGCGCGACCACCGCATCCCTGACCTCGGGCTCGCCATAGAGCTCGTGCACGACCGCATCCGTCGACAGCACCGCGGCGCCGAGTCGCTCCAGCGCCGCCAGCGCGGTCGACTTGCCGGCCCCGATCCCGCCGGTCAGCCCGACGTACGGCGGCACCTCGGTTCAGGCGGAGGGCTCGTCGGCAACCGTGCCGTCGGCAGTCTCCGCCGACGCATCAGCCTCAGTCCTCGAGCTCCTCGACGACAGCCTCGGCCACCGCCTCAGCCTCAGCCTCCTCGACGGCTTCCGCCTCAGCCTCCTCGACCGCCTCGGCAACGGCCTCAGCCACGATCTCCTCTTCGAGCTCCGCCTCAGCCTCCTCGATCACCGCCTCGGCCTCCGCATCAGCTTCCGGCGACTCGCCAAGCGCGTCCTCGGAAGCCAGCTCAGCGGTCGCCTCTGACGAGCCGGCTGCTCGCGTCGCCTCATCGCTGCCAACCGCTTCTTCCTCCAAGGCGGCAGCCGGATCGACAGAGGCGTAACCCTGAGCTTCAGCTGAGAAGACATCCTCCGACAAGCCGAGTTCTGGCATGTCCTCCAGATCACCGGCATCGCCCTCGGTCGGCGGCACGATCGGCCGGACCGGCAGCACCTGTCCCTCGACGCGCTTGATCGACAGCGACAGTCGCCGTCGTTCGGCATCGATCTCCAGGATCTTGACGCGCACCGGATCGCCGGGCTGGATGATCTCCCGGGGGTTCTCGACGTGATGCTGGGCGAGCTCCGAGATGTGCACCAGGCCCTCGACGCCGTCGAGGATCTCGACGAAGGCGCCGAAGGTGACGACCTTCGTGACGTTGCCCTCGAGCTCATCCCCGATGTTGTAGGTGTTGACGACGCGCTGCCACGGATCCTCCTGGGTCTGCTTGAGACCCAGCGAGATCCGCTGGCGCTGGCGGTCGATGTCGAGCACCTTGACCGACACCGTGTCACCGATCGACAGGATCTCCGACGGATGGTTCACGTGCGACCAGGACAGCTCGGAGATGTGGATCAACCCGTCGATTCCGTCGAGGTCGACGAACGCGCCGAAGTCGACGATGTTCGAGATCTGGCCCTCCACCACCTGGCCGGGCTGGAGGCGATCGAGGATCCGTTCGCGATCCTCCTTGCGCTGCTCCTCGAGCACGGCACGGCGCGACAGGACGACGTTGTTGCGTGAGCGGTTGAGCTCGATCACCTTGCACTCGATCGCCTGGCCCATGTACTCGTCGAGGTTCGGAACGCGACGGATGTCGACCAGCGACGCCGGCAGGAAGCCGCGCACGCCGAGGTCGATGATCAGACCGCCCTTGACGACCTCGATCACCTGCCCCTCGACCGGATCGCCTGATTCGGCGGCGGACTCGATCCTGCGCCAGGCCTTCTCGAAGCGGGCGCGCTTCTTGGACAGGATCAGACGACCGTCCTGGTCCTCCTTGGTGAGGACCAGCGCGTCGACCTCCTCGCCGAGCGACACCTCGTCGCCCGGGTCGACGGACTTGCGGATCGAAAGCTCGTTCGCCGGGATGACGCCTTCGGACTTGTAGCCGATGTCGACGAGGACCTCGTCGTTGTCGATCCGGACAACATGGCCGGTTACTACGTCGCCCTCCTGGAAGGGGTGGATCGTCGCGTCGTAGTTGGGGACGATCTTGCCGTCGATCTCCAGCAGCAGGCCGTCTGACCCTTCCACGACCTTGACATTCGATTGATCGGTTGACATTGAGGCTGTGATAGTTGACATGTGTTCGTGTGAGGATAGCCACCTATCTCAACTCGGGGCGCTCCGTATCATCGGACGGCCATGCCCCGGCGAGCGACAAAGCGCGGCCTTGACCGCACACCCCTGCAGCGTGACTGCGATGTCCTGATCTGCGGAGCGAGTTTCGCGGGTCTCGCTGTGGCGCGCGAACTGGCCGGCAGCGGGGCCGATGTGCTGATCGTCGACCGCTATGAGATCGGCGAGCGGCAGACCTCTGCGTGCGGGATCCCGACCGGGTGGCTGGAGGTGCTCGGCCTGACCGAGTCGCTGCAGCAGACCTTCGGCGAGCTCGTGATCCACACCCCGCACACCACCGTCCGTTACGACCTGCCGTGGACCTTCTCGACGTTCGACTACCGCTCGCTGTGTGGCCTGCTTGCCGCTCAGGGTGAGTTCGCGTTCGAGACGGCTAAGGTCGACGGCCACCGAGACGGCGTCGTTGCGACCGACCGCGGCGAGATCCGCGCCGCCATGATCATCGATGCGCTCGGCTGGCGGCGGGTGCTCGGCGGCGGTCAGCCGATTCAGCCGCCCGACGCATACCTGTCACGCGGGCTCGAGGTCCACCCGGAGGGGAGCGGCGACGACCTCGAGATCTGGATCGACCGCGCATACGTCCCCGCCGGTTACGGGTGGAGCTTCCCAGCCGATCACGAGGTGCGGGTCGGCGTTGGCTCGTTTGACCCCCGCTTCCATGTCAAGGAGCCGACCGTGAAGCTGGCGGCCGATCTGCGGCGGGAGCCCGACGGCTACCAGGGCAACTGGATCCCGCACCGGATCCGGGAGGCCACCGAGGGTGGGATCTTCTTCGTCGGAGACTCAGCCGGCCACTGCCTGCCGCTGACGGCGGAGGGGATCCGCACCGCACTGTACTTCGGGATCGCGTGCGGTCGTGAGCTGCGCGAGGTGATCGCCGGCCGCCAGGCACGAGCCGCGGCGCTCGCCGGCTACGGGGCGTTCAGCGCCGCGCACCGCTCGAAGTTCGAGTGGATGCTGCGGGTCCAGCAGCTCGTCCCGCGGGTGCCGCCGCGGACGCTCGCACCGGTGCTGCGCGCGCTTGGTAACAAGTCGTTCGTCGACTGGTCATTTGACCATTACCTTCGGATCGCGCCACCGGAGTTCGCGCTCAGCGCCGCCGCGCCGGCGACGCGTGTGCCGGCGCGGGCCTGACCCGCACAGTGCGCGTCGCGAAGACCCAGTTACCGGCGCTGTCGGTCAGCCGCAGCACCACGCCGTAACTGCCGCGCCGGAGGTAGACGTGCGAGACGGTCCCGCCGGACGCGCCCTCCCCGTCGCCGAAGGACCAGTCGAAGGAGTCGATCGACCCGCCCGGTTGACGGCCATGGCCGACGAACGAGACCGGCTGGCCCGCCGGCACCCTGCCGGGAGCGGAGATCGACGCGACGTCCGGCCGCGGGCGCGGCACGCAGCGCCCAAGCAGCCGGCTCCAGATCTCCTGCAGCCAGTAGTGGTGATGGTCGATCACCTGATCCCACGCAGCCGACCCCGAGCCGCCGAGCGCCGGGCCGTAATCGGTCAGGCAGACGTCGGCGATCTCGTTCCCTGACGCGTCGACCCAGGCGTTGCCATACGGGTCCGTGATCGTCTCGATCTGCTCGTGGCTGATCGTCGACAGGGCGGGGTCGGCGGTGCTCGAGTTCGGGCGCGGGTTATCCGACTGGCAGTGGCCGGCCACGGCGTTGTATGGGATCACCGCGTACAGCGTCCCGGAGGACGTCGAGGAGTGGTAGCCGCAGTAGCCGGTCGCCGGCCCTCCCAGCGAGCACGACGACGAGGTCGAGTCCTGGCAGTCGCCGAAGCCCTCGGGCGTCAGCAGGAAGTAGATGTTGTCCCCGCCAGCGGGGAGATGGTCGACCGACAGCACGTGCTCGAGCTCGTCCTCCAGCTGCGCGTCGGTCAGGCACACCGACCATCCCGGTCCGGTCGACGGCTCGCTGCAGCCGTTCGCGGGCAGCGGGTCGGTGTCGAGGACCGACCCACCGTAACTCGACGCGTAGGCGGCGGGGCCGGAGGCGTCCGTGTACTCGCCGGTGATCCCGTACTCGTTGGTGGTCATGTGGCTGTCGTGCGCGACACCCCGCAGCAGCTGCGTGACCAGCGCCACATAGCCGGGATCGAATGCCAGCCCTGAGCCGGCCGGCTGCCAGAAGATCACGTGCGTCCGGTTGCTGTGAAGCACCGGGCCACCCAGATACGGAATGCTCGCGATCCGCGCGATCACCGCCCTGCCGGAGCCCGACCGGTGGGCTGCACCGGCGACATCCGGGACGATCCCAAGCGGGACCCCGGCGCCCCTGCGCACCGACGCGAGCCGGGCAGGTGGGGCCACGCGGAGCGTCTCGGCCTGCGTAGCCACAGCGAGCAGGCCGAGGCAGACGAGTGCTGCGGCGATCGCACCGCGCGTCCGGGCGCGCCGCGTCACTTCGCCGCGAGCCAGTCGGCGCCGGTGCCGGCTTCCACGGCCAGCGGCGGGTCCATCTCGAACGCGCCGGCCATCTGCTCCACCGCCAGCGCCCGGACCGTGTCGGCCTCCTCCGCAGGCCCTTCGAACAGCAGCTCGTCGTGGATCTGGAGCACCAGCCGGGAGCGCAGGCCGGACTGCGCCAGGGCGCGATCACAATCGACCATCGCCAGCTTCATGATGTCCGCGGCGGTCCCCTGGATCACCATGTTGACGGCGAACCGCTCGCCCTGTTTTCGCAGCTCCCAGCGCCGCGCGCGGAGCTCCGGCACCTGCCGGCGGCGTCCCAGCAGCGTCGAGACGTAGCCGTGCTCGGTCCCCTGCTCGATCGTCTCGGCAATGAACCGCTCGACCGCCGGGAAGCCGGCCAGGTATCGCTGGATGAACTCGTCGGCCTCGGCCTGCGGGATGTCAAGCCGGTCGGCCATCCCGTACGCCGACAGTCCATAGACGATGCCGTAGTTGATCATCTTCGCCTTCGATCGCATGCCGGGGTCGATCTGCTCCGGTGTGACGTTGAACACGCGGCATGCCGTTGCGGTGTGCACATCCTCGCCACGTCGGAAGATTTCCTTGAGGACATCCTCGCCGGCGATGTGGGCGAGCAGCCGCAGCTCGACCTGGGAGTAGTCGGCGCTGACCAGCAGGTTCCCCGGCTCGGCCACGAAACAGGCGCGGATCTCCCTCCCCAGCGGCGTCCGGATCGGGATGTTCTGGAGATTTGGGTTGTTCGACGACAGCCGCCCGGTGGTGGCGGCAGTCTGATTGAACGTGGTGTGGATCCGCCCGTCTTCCGCGATCAGCGACGGCAGCGCGTCCAGGTAGGTCTGCGCCAGCTTCGTCAGCTCCCTGAAGCGCTCGATCTTCGGGATCACCGGGTGCTCGTCCCGGATCGCCTGGAGCACGCGGGCGTCGGTCGAGTACCCGGTCTTGCCGCGGCGCTTGCGTGACAGGCCGAGCTTGCCGAACAGGATCTCCTCCAGCTGCTTGGGCGAGCCGATCGTGAACTCCTCGCCGACCAGCTCGAAGATCTCTCGCTCCAGCCCATCGGCCTCCTGCTTGACCCTCGTGGAGATCGCCGCCAGCCGCTCGGTGTCGAGCCTGAGGCCGGCGAGCTCCATCTTGCGCAGGATCCTGATCAGCGGCAGCTCGACCGTTTCGAACAGCTCGGTCAGGCCACGGCCCCGGATCTCCTCACGTTGCCAGGTCGCCAGCTCCCTTGCAAGCACGGCGTCGGCGCCGGCCTCGTCCTCGATCACGGCGGCCAGCCCGCGCTCCTCGCAGAGCTCACGGAACGGGTAGGCGCGTCGCGCCGGCTCAAGCAGGTAGGCCGCGACCTCGGTGTCGTGCGCAAGCGCCGGCGGCACCGTGCCCAGCGACTTGGCGTCGTGTGCGATCACCGGTCGCGTCCCGGCCGCCTCTGCCAGCTCCTCGGGGCCGCCGCAGTCACCGACCAGCACCTCGCGGCCGCCCTCGACGTGAACGCCGAACCGCCAGCTCGCCTCGGTCGCGAACAACGCGCCCTCGGGCGTCAGTGGCGGGCGGATCGCAAGCGCCAGTTCGGCGTTCGGCAGCGAGCGGACGTCACGAAGCGTGGCCGCGCGCTCCGTGGCAGCGAGCTTCGTGTCGGCGTGTGGTGCCGGAGCCGCCGCTTCGGCGGAGCCGAGCGCCTCCTCGAGCCGGCGCAGCGGCTCACGCAACTCGAACTGCCGGAAGACGTCTCTCAGCCTGGAGCGGTCCGGTTCACGGGAGATGTAGTCGGCCAGGTCGATGTCGAACGGGACGTCGCGCTTGGCGGTCGCCAGCTGCTTGGAGATGCGCGCCGCCTCCGCGTGCTCGGTCAGGTTCTGCTTGCGCTTGGCGCCCGAGATCTGATCGATGCTGTCAAGGACGTTCTCCAGCGAGCCGAACCGCTGCAGCAGCTCCGCGGCGGTCTTGTCGCCGATCCCCGGGACACCGGGGATGTTGTCGGACGTGTCGCCCTTCAGGCCGATGAAGTCAGGCACCAGCTCGGGCGGGATTCCGTAGCGCTCGATCACCCCCTCGCGGTCATAGATCCGGGTGTCGGTGACGCCTCTGGAGGTGGTCATGATCCGGATGCCATCACCGACGAGCTGGTAGGCGTCGCGGTCGCCGGTGACGACCATCACCGGGATCGGCGGCTCCTGGTTGGTGGCGCGCTGCGCGATCGAGGCGATCACGTCGTCGGCCTCATACCCCTCCACCCGCAGGTTGCGGTAGCCGAACGCATCGACCAGCGGCTCGAAGTTCGGCCACTGCTCCTTGAGCAGGTCGGGGCGGCTCGACCGCTGGGCCTTGTATTCGGGGTAGATCTCCTTGCGGCCGGTGAGTCCCGCGTCCCAGACCACGACCGTCGCGCGCGGCTCGAAGTCGCTCAGGATCTTGACGAGCATCGACGCGAACCCGAGGATCGCGTTGGTCGGGACGCCGGTTGAGGTGGCGATCGATTCGGGCAGCGCAAAGTACGCCCTGTAGGCGAGGCTGTTGCCGTCGATCAGGAACAGTTCATCGGACACCTCGCTGGAGGCTATCTGGCGCGATGGCGTCCCCCGTGCCTGGTGGCTGCCTCGGGTCGGAGTGGACTTCGCCCCGATCTCGGATTCCCGGCTGGGAGTCTCGGATCGACCGTCGGAATGTCACCGCGCCGTTTCGCCCGCACCCGGATCTGTGTCATGTACGCCACGACACTGACTCAATCCGAACGTCTGTCGTGCAATGCGGTGTGTTGTGCGCAATCTTGGGCCAATGACCACCTCCGCCCGATCAGACTCACGAACCGCAACAACAACCCGAGCGCGACAGAGCCCCGAGAGGCGACAGTCGCCACAAAGCCCCTATCCGAGAGCCCTCCGAGCCGGGGTGGGGATTTGAGCCGCTCAGAGATGCTCAAGACCGGCAGCGCTGCTGGCGTGCGGCGAACATGCGATCCTCAGCCATACGACGGCCGCATCGGTCTGGCAGCTGCCGCCGTGGCAGCTACCGGGAGACGATCTTGAACTGACGCTGGTCGGCGGACGGTGGTCCCGCGAGCGACGAGGTATCCGAATCCACCGCAGCTCGATCATCACGCCGGCGGACATCAGGATCCGTGACCACCTGCCCCTCACCTCGCCGGCGCGCGTGCTGCTCGATCTGGCCGGATTGTCCTCCTCCACGCGCCGGGACGTCGAGCGCGCCCACGATCGTTGCGCGCGTCACTGACCGGTGAGCGGAGTCAGGGTCTGCGCGTAAACCGGGTCGTAGTCGTGCCCGACCCTGTAGAGGCCATAGGAACTGAGCGTGCTCTTGCTGCCGCCTGGCTCGACCGCGAATGTCCCGAGCGCCGTGGGGTGGTCCACGGAGAACAGCGCACTGCGCACGGCTGCCCGGTCGTCGCCTTCACGGCCGGCGTTGACGATCGCCTGCAACCCGAGCTGCATCGCCGTATATCCGAACAGCGCATACGGGCCGGGCGCGACACCGCCGTTGGCGTGCTCGAACGCCTTGATGAACGCGGCTCCCCCCGGATAGCGGGCGATCGGAAGCGGGCGGGTGCACATCAGGAAGCTGTCGACCGGCGACAGCACGCCACCGTAGCCGGCGTTGGTCCAGGCACGCGTGCACATGCCGGCGGAGCCGATGATCCAGGCCTTCGGCAGCAGCTGGTGAATGCGTGTCGTGATCAACACCTTGTGATCGACCGCAACCGATCCGGCGAGCACGACGCAGTCGGCGCCGGACTGATGGACGCTGACCGGAAACGAATACTCGCTTTGCAGTCCGGGCCGAAGCAGGGTCTCGCTGACGATCTCCACCCCATAGTTCGCAGCGGTGGCCTTGATCCCCGCCGCGAGCGCCGCCTGCGCCTCGTCGTACCCGACCGCGACCTTCGTGCACCCCTTCGAGCGCAGCGCCATCAGCTGCGCCGCGGCCTCGACCGGATCCCCCGGCACGAGGCTGCCGAGGCTCACCTGTGGGATCCCCGCAAGCTTGAGGATCGGCATCGAGATCGCACTCGCGATCGGCTCGAGCTCGCCGATGTAGTAGACCGCGTCCGCGTCGGCCGCCGCCCGGCGCGCGTTCGCCGCGGCACGCGAGGGATCCCACCCGGCGGCAGCGCCGCTGCCGTCGTCGAGCCGCTGCTCGGACCCGTAGATGACCCTGAACCGGCCGGCGCGACCGTGGGCCTCGGTGAGCGCCAGCTCGATCCCGCTGACGACGTCGTTGCCCACGGCCCCGGACGTGCCGTGCATCGGCAGGCTCGAGTAGACGGTGACGGAGTTCGGTTGCCGGAGCTGGGCACTGCTGGCGCCACCGCTGCCGCCGCACGCGGCGAGCAGGACCGCCACCACTGCCACTGCCGCCGGGATCGCGACAGCCAGCGCAGACGCGCGGCGGCGGGGCCGCCGCGGCGACGTGCCCGCGCAGCGAACCGGCACGCTCACGACGCCGCCTCGATCTCAGCGGCCGAGCGCCAGAACCGCAGCCGCCCGTCGATCACGCGGTAGACGCCATAGTCGTCCAGCGTTGTGTCGCCGTCAGCCTCGATGCTGTAATCGCCCAGCACGCTGTGACGGTTGCGGGTGCTCAGCAGCGCCGTGACGACACGGGAGCGCTCGGCCCGACGGTGACCATCGTCGGTCGCGCGGCGGATCGCGCTCAGCAGCAGGCTCATCGCTTCATATCCATTGATCGCAGCGGGTTCAGGCGGACCGTAGCGCCGGGTGTAGTCACGGTAGAAGGTGGCGGCCTCCGGCGTCGGATCGGCTGGATCACCCGCGGCCGCGGTGATCAGGATCCTCGGGTCGACCGACAGAGCGATCCCGCCGGCGGCCGGATCGGTGTAACTGCTCTGAGCAAGCGCGCTGGTGGCGAACAGCCGCATGCGAGGTACAGCGTCGGCGAGTTGATCGGTCAGCGCGGCGGTGCCTGAGTCGGGTATCGCGGCGATCAGGAGGCAGTCGGCGACGCTCTGGCTGATCGCCTGGCCGAGCGATGCGTAGCTGCCGGCCCTTGGCTCGAAGGGCTGCTCAGCGACCACGCGCAGACCGTCGGCCCCGGCCTGCGCGACGAATGTGCTGGCGGCGGCCTCGCCATCGAACTCGCCCTCGTCGTAGACCACATCGGTCGCCCTGCAGCCGAGTTGTCGCTGCAGCGCGATCTGCAGCCTGGCCTGCTCCAGATCGGTCGGCACCACCCGGACAAACGTGCGACGAGAGGTCGGGTAGTACTTCTCCGGCTCACCGGGGTTCGCCCCGGCGCCGTCAGAGGTCAAACCGACCGCCGTCGCCCCGGGCGTGACCTGGGCGATCCCGAGCGTGTTGAGCAGCGGGATCGAGACAGCGCTCGCGCCGGAGTTGAGCTCACCGATGTAGCCGATCGTGGTCGGATCATCGCCCGCGATCCTGGCGTCGCTGGTGGTCTGACCGGGATTCCAGCGGTCGGTCGTCGGGAGCGAATCGTCGAGCGTGTGCAGGTGGATCATGAAGCGACCGATCCTCGATCCGCTCTGCTGCAGCGCGAGTGCCGCCCCGCGCTCGACCGCCTCGCCGCTCACCGCCGATGGCCCGTCGAGCGGGACGCTCACCCAGATCGTCAGCACGCGCCCGTCGATCCGGTTCCCCCGCGCAAGCTGCTCGGCCCCCTCGCAGCCGCTCAGCAGCACCGCGAGCGCGCCGGCGACCGCGAACGTCGTCGTGATACCGCGGGAACCGGCGCCCGTCACGGGGCGGACGCGACGGCCACTGGCTCGCCGCCCCGCACACGGTTGATCACAAACGACGCCGGGCTGGTATCCCCGTCGGGCTCGATCGAGAACGCCCCGAGCACTGACGTGGGGTCGTTCAGCTTGAGGAAGTCCTTGGTGACCGTCGCTCGGTTGTTGGCGTTCGCACCCGCCTGCCGGAGCACACCGAACAGCGCATCCACCGCCGCGAATCCGAAGATCGCCTGGGGCGCCGGCGCGTGCCCGTAGGCAGCGGTGAACGGCGCGATGAAACTGGTCCGCGCGGTCGGCGGCAGATCTGACGGCAGGAATCCCGGTGCAGAGATGTAGGTGTTGCGCGCGGCCACCGCCGACAGTGCCGAGGCGAACGCCGCCGTATCGAGCGCCGAGGATCCGAACAGCTTGGCGTTCGGATCGAGCGTCGCCGCCGAGTTCATGAACCGCGCCCCAGCCGCCGGCGAGCTCGCGCCGTAGAAGATCGCGCCCGCGGTCGATTCGCTGCCGGCGATCGTTACGGAGGGCGCTGCGTCCGCCTGCACGGCGTGGGCGATCGCGCTTCCGTAGTCGCTGCCATCGTCGGCGACGTAGAGACTGCTGACGCCCAGCGCGCGCATCTCGGCGACGAGCGCAGTCGCTTCCTGAGCGCTGCTCGGCACGACATGCGCGTAGGTGCGCCCGTAGGAGCTCCACGACTCGTAGAACTTGGATGGGGCGCCGGGAACCGCCGGTGTGCTGCGAGTCAACTCCAGCGCCGTATCGGTCGGACTGATCTGGAGCAGCTGAAGTGCGTTGGTGATACCGACCGAGTCCTGCGAGCTTCCCGGCGCGAGCTCACCCACATACGCGATCGAGCTCTGGTCCTGGATCGCAGCCCGCGCATTTGCCGAGAGCTCGCTCTTCGCGACGGTGATGCACTGCACGCCGAAATCCGTGACCTCTCGGCGATCGGCTTTGCAGGCGAGCTTCTCGGCGTCGATCAGATCCTGCTGCGCGGGATCTCCCGATGCTCCGGGGGGAACGCTCAGGTAGATGCTCAGCGTCGATCCGGTCGCGGTCACGGCCGAGCCCCCCTTCGACGCGCTCGACGCGCAGCCGGCCAGCACCACGGCCGCGAGGACAGCGACCCCGCCGAGGAGGGTGCGAGCGCGCGCCCGCATAGCGCCGTGCACTACCTGCCGGAGCGGCGGGTCAGTTGCGGCAGCACGCTGCGCACCGCGAGCGCCACCAGCACCATCACGATGGCGATCAGAATCGCGTCGAAACCCGACATGCCCAGCGACCACAGAATGATCCACAGGCACAGGCCCGCCGTTGCCGTGATTATCACGCCCATCGCCGGGCATCCTATCCGAGTGGCACGCCGCGAAGCGCCGTGGAGAACGCGCCCACCAGCTCCTGCGCAGCGGCCACGGGGTCAGCGGCCTCGCCGACCGCCCGAACGAGCCTGCTGCCGACGATCACCCCGTCCGCACCGGCGGCGGCGCTGGCCGCCGCCTGCTCGGGCGTGCCGATCCCGAACCCGACCGCCACCGGCACCTCGGTGCACGCCCGCGCCCGAGCGATCACGTCCTCCAGGCCGTCCTGCGGGCCGGTCCTCTCACCCGTTGTGCCGGTCAGCGCGACCGTGTAGAGGAAGCCGCGCGCCCGCGCGCCGATCTGCGCCAGACGTGGCTCCGGTGTGGTCGGCGCGACCAGCGGCACCAGCGCCAGGCCGCGAGAGTCGCACGCCGCGAGCGCGGCGGGGGCCTCCTCGAACGGCAGATCGGGAACGATCACGCCGCTGGCGCCAACCTCGACGAGCGCATCCGCGAACCGCTCGAGCCCCCTCGCGAGGATCACGTTCGAGTAGCACATCAGCACCACCGGAACGTGCTCGGCGATCGCCGCCGCGAGCTCGATCACGTCGGTGACGCGCGCGCCGGCCCTCAGTGCTGCGACGGCGGCGGCATGGATCACAGGCCCGTCCGCGAGCGGGTCCGAGAACGGCACGCCGAGCTCGATCAGGTCAGCGCCCGCGCGAGCGTAGGCGAGTCCGATCTCCCGGGAGGTTGCGAGATCGGGAAAGCCGCCCATCATGTAGGGCATCAGCGCCGCGCGCGCACGATCGGCGCGCGATCGGGCGAACGCCTCGCCGATCCGCTCGATCCCGTTCACGGCGAGTCTGTCTCACCGAGCCTGGCGAGCACCTCGGCGAGATCCTTGTCGCCCCGGCCCGACAGGCAGATCAGATCGAGCTCGCTGGGCTCCGCCGCCAGCGTCCACGCAATCGCGTGGGCGCTCTCGAGCGCTGGGATGATCCCCTCGAGCCGTGAGGTCGCCACGAACGCGGCCAGCGCCTCCTCGTCGGTGACCGCAACGTAGCGGGCACGCCCACTGTCACGCAGCCAGGCGTGCTCGGGCCCCGTACCGGGGTAATCGAGACCGGCCGAGATCGAGTGAGCCTCCAGGATCTGGCCATCCTCGTCCTGCATCACCGCAGAGAATGACCCGTGCAGAACCCCTGCGCGCCCGCCGGCCGTCAGCGGCGCGCCGTGACGTCCGGTGTCGATGCCGGCACCTGCCGCCTCAACACCGATCAGTTGCACGGCGGGATCGTCCAGGAAGCCCGTGAACATCCCGATCGCGTTCGAGCCACCGCCGACGCAGGCGATAACCCGCTCCGGGAGCCGTCCCGCCTGCGCGAGCACCTGCGTTCTCGCCTCGTCGCCGATCACGCGCTGCAGGTCACGCACCAACGCCGGAAACGGCGCCGGCCCCACACACGAGCCGATGATGTAATGGCTGTCGCCGACATTGCTGACCCAGTCACGGATCGCCGCCGACACGGCCTCCTTCAACGTGCGAGCGCCGGCGTCGACCCCGACGACGCGCGCGCCGAGCAGCCGCATCCGCTCGACGTTCGGCCGCTGACGGCGCATGTCCTCGATGCCCATGTAAACGACGCACTCGAGGTCGAGCAGCGCGCAGGCCGTGGCCGAGGCGACGCCGTGCTGACCGGCCCCGGTTTCGGCGATGATCCGCCGCTTGCCCATTCTCAGCGCGAGCAGCGCCTGTCCGAGGGCGTTGTTGATCTTGTGCGCGCCCGTGTGGTTCAGATCTTCGCGTTTGAGGTAGATCGTCCGGCCGGCCGCTTCGCTCAGCCGCGTCGCCAGGTACAGCGGCGAGGGCCGGCCGACGTAGTCGCGCAGCAGCGACCGCAGGCGTCCGGTGAACGACGGATCATCCCGCGCGGCGAGCCACTCCCGCTCAAGCTCGGTCAGCGCCGGCATCAGCGTCTCCGGGACGTACTGGCCGCCGTAGGAGCCGAATCGATGTTCGATCGTGCCCGAGGCCATCAGTCCGCCACCGCGAGCGATTCGTCCACCGTGAGTGCGTCGGCCACCGCGTGCGCGAACTGCCGCATCCGTTCGGGATCCTTGCGTCCGGGCGCGGACTCGACGCCGCTGGCGACGTCAACCGCGTACGGGCGCACCTGCGTGATCGCCTCGGCGACATTTCCCGGCTTCAGACCGCCGCTGAGGATCAGCGGCACCTTCATCGAGTGGCCGCGAGCGAGTTCCCAGGAGAAGGTCTCGCCGGTGCCGCCCGGGACCTCGGGCGTGTAGCTGTCCAGCAGGTGGAAGTCGGTGTGAAAGCTCGACAGCGCCTGGATCTCGGCGCGGCTGCGGACCCGCGCCGCCTTGATCACGCGGCACCCGGTGCGCCGCGCCACCTCGCCGCAGAACACCGGTCCCTCCTGTCCGTGGAGCTGGACGATCGTGAATCCGATCTCGTCGGCCGCCCGCGCGACCTGATCGAGCGTCGGGTTGTAGAACACGCCGACGACCTCGGCGCGCCGCTTCAGCGCGCCGGCGATCTCAGCCGCGGCATCGGCATCAATCGCACGCGGCGAGTGCTCCCAGAGGATCATCCCGATCGCCCACGCGCCCAGCTCGACCGCCAGCTCCGCGTCGGAACGCCGCGTGATCCCACAGAACTTGATCTTCACGGCGCGCTCGCTCACGCGACAATCCTACGGCGAGTTCGAGGCCGGGTTCGCCCCGAGGACGATCCGCACGGACTGAAGGCGCCTGCCGTGGCGAACCGTGACCCACACCGGCGCGCCCGGCATGCGCTCCTGCACGATCGCTTGCAACTGCGAGATCGCATCGACGGGCCGGCCGTCGATCGCCTCGATCGCCTCGTGGCCCTTGAGACCGGCGACGGCCGCCGGCCCGCCGGGCGCCACGTTCACGACCACGCCGGTCGAGCGTGAGCCGGCCGCGGCCGCGGCGGCCGCCGCGCTGACGCCAAGCGACGCGGACGCCGGTGAGGGTCGCCGCCCGGCGGGCGGCAGCAGCTGCTTGGCGGTGTCGATCGGGACGGCGAACGCGACCGGCGCGGTGCCGTCACCGCTCGCGGCGGCCGCCTCGATCTGTGAGGTCACCCCGATCGCGCGACCGTCGGCATCGAGCAGCGGTCCGCCGTTGCTGCCGGGATCGGTCGCGGTCCCGGTCTGGATCACGTCGTCGAGCCTGAAACCATCGGGGGTCTCGATCAACGGCTGCAGGGCGGAGACGATCCCGCTGCTCAGCGTCCGCTCGAGTCCGAACGGATTGGCGAGCGCCAGCGTCGCATCGCCGACCTTGACCGTGGCAGAGTCACCGATCGGGATCGGGCGCACCGCAGGAAGGCCGTGCATGTCGACGCGCAGCACGGCGAGATCCTCGTCGGCGTTCTCCGCGATCAGGACCGCGGGTCGAGCCCCGCTGTCCTGGAACTGGACGGTGATACCACTGCTCGGATCAGAGCCTTCGATCAGGTGGTAGGCGGTCAGGACCAAGCCGGTGCGGGTTACGAGAAAGCCCGAGCCGCTCGACGTGCTGTCGGGGCGCGGCGCACGCAGCTCGAATGGGCTCTGTACGGGCGTTGTCACGACCGCACGGACGAACACCACCGCCGGCGCGTCGCGAACGTAGATCTCGTGAAGCGTCAGGCCCGGATCCCTGCCACTGGTGATCCCGCCGGCCGCCGGGGATTCCTCGATGATCGGCTGTGTCGTACGCCGGCCGGCGATTCCGAACGCGACGAAACAGATGGCGACCACGACCCCCCCGGTCAGCGACGCGAGCGCATGCGAGCCTGCTGACGATTTCATCCACCACCCAGTCTGCTCCCGGCGCTGAAGCCGGGGTAAACGGCGTTAAAGAATGGTCAAATCTCTGCACGCCGACTCGATGTCGTCGGCGCGCATCAACGCCTCGCCGATCAGCACCGCGTCGACGCCGGCATCGGCGAGCTCGTCCAGCTGCGACCGTGTGCGCAGGCCGGACTCGGCAACCACGACGGTTCCCGCCGGAACGTGCTCGATCAACTCGAAGGTGCGGCGCGTGTCCACCTGCAGAGTCGTCAGATCGCGGTTGTTGATCCCGATCAGATCCGCGCCCACAGCTGTGGCGACCGCCAGCTCCCGGAGGTCATGGACCTCGACGAGCACACCGAGGCGCAGCTCGCCGGCGAGCCCGATCAGGTCGACCAGCTCCTCGGGCGCCAAAGCGGCGACGATCAGCAGGATCGCGTCGGCCCCCGCCGCCAGCGCCTCGTGCAGCTGGTACCGATCGACGATGAAATCCTTGCGGAGAATCGGCAGGGAGCTGAGCCGGCGTGCTTCCTGCAGGTCCGCGAGCGAGCCGCCGAACCGTGACTCCTCGGTCAACACCGAGAGGGCGCTGGCACCGCCGCGCTCGTAGGCGGCGAGTACCTCCGGGAGCGACACGTCACCGCGGATCAGTCCGGCCGAAGGCGACCGGCGCTTGTGTTCGGCGATCACCGAGATGCCGGGTCCTGCGAGCGCCGCACGCAGCGAGCGCGGCTGCGCACCGCCTGCGATCCGCGCCTCCCCGGCCGCCACGAGATCCTCGACCGGACGCTCGACGCGGCGCTCGGCGAGCGCCGTGCGGGTGTCCGCGACGATCTCGTCGAGCACGTTCACGGCCGCCACCACCCGACTTTCCCGGCCCGGCGCTTCACGTGTCCGACGCGAGCTCTCGCGTTCGCTCGATCAACGCCTCCAGCTTCGCGGCCGCCGCGCCAGAGTCGATCGCGACCTGCGCGGCGCTGACCCCGTCGGCGAGCGACCCGGCGCGACCGCCGGCGAAGATCGCGGCGCCGGCGTTCAACACTGCCATGTCCCTCGCGGCGCCACCCTCGCCGGCGAGGATCGATCGCGTGGTGGCGGCGTTCGCCCTGGCGTCACCGCTCGGAACCGCAGCGGCCGGGTGGCGAGCCAGACCGACCTCCTCGGGCGCCACACGGTAGTCGCGCAGCTCGCCGTCGAGCAGCTCCAGCACGCGCGTCGTATCCGACACGCTCAGCTCATCAAGCCCGTCGTCGCTTGAGACCAGCAGCGCGTGCTGGGTACCGAGCAGTGCCAGCGCCCCGGCCATCGTGGTCAGGTAACGCGGATCGGACACTCCGATCAGCTGGGAGCCCGCGCCTGCCGGATTTGTCAGCGGTCCGAGAAAGTTGAAGATTGTGCGGACGGCGAGCGCGCGGCGAACGTGGTTCACGTAGCGGGTAGCCGGGTGGTGCGCGGGCGCGAACATGAATCCGAAGCCGACCTCCTCGATGCAGCGCCCGACCGCGGCCGGAGCAAGATCGATCCGCACGCCGAGCGCCTCGAGCAGATCGGCTGAGCCGGACAGACCGGTCGCCGAGCGGTTGCCGTGCTTGGCGACCAGGCACCCTGCGCCGGCGGCGATCAACGCCGCAGTCGTCGACACATTGAACGTGCGCCGGCCGCCGCCGGTGCCGGCGGTGTCAAGCAGCCCGACGCCTGAGATCGGAACCCGGGCGGCGAACGCCCGCATCGTTCGCGCGAGCCCGGCCAGCTCCGCGACCGTCTCCCCCTTGGTCCGCAGCGCAATCAGGAACGCCGAGATCTGGACCTCCGACACCTCGCCCTCCATGATCAGCCCGAGCACACCGGCGGCGTCGTCGATCGTCAGATCCTCACCGTTGGCGAGCGTGTCGATCGAACGCGTCAGCAGTTCGCCGCCGGCGTCCTCACTCATCGGCGACGCTCCAGGAAGTTCGACAACAGCTCCCGGCCATGCTCGGTCAGCACCGACTCGGGATGGAATTGAACACCCTCGGCCGGTAACTCACGGTGACGGACGGCCATCACCACGTCGCCCCCGAAGGCGCTCTGTTCGAGCACCTCGGGCAGCGCCGGATCGGCCACGAGCGAGTGATACCTGCCGACCTGCAGGCCCTGGTGCAGTCCGCTGAAGATCGTCCGCCCGTCGTGCTCGATCACCGTCGTCTTGCCGTGAACCGGCTCGTGCTGGATCACGCGCCCCCCCAAGCCTGCACGAGCGCCTGATGCCCGAGGCATACCCCGAGCGTCGGAATTCCCGCGAGCGGGAATCGCCGCACCGCCTCCAACGAGATGCCCGCCTCGTTGGGCGTGCACGGCCCTGGCGAGACGATCAGTGCGTCGTAGCCACGGATCAGCAGCTGCTCGACGGTCGCGTGATCGTTGCGCACCACCTCGATCTCCGCACCGAGCTCACCCAGGTACTGCACGAGGTTGTAGGTGAAGCTGTCGTAGTTGTCGAGGACGAGGACTCGCAATGCCCGCTGCATCGTAATGACCACTGGAGATCACGGCCAGTCCGGCTGGGTGACCGCGAGCTCGATCGCGGCACGCACCGCTCGGGACTTCGCCACCGACTCCTCGTACTCGGCGTCCGGCTTCGCATCCGCCACGGTGCCGCCGCCGGCCTGGATGTGCGCGACGCCGTCCTTGACGACCACCGTGCGGATGTGGATGCAGGTGTCAAGGTCGCCGGTGTAGCTCGCGTAGCCGATCGCGCCGCCGTAGCCGCCGCGCTTGACGGGCTCGAGCTCGTCGATGATCTGCATCGCGCGGACCTTGGGGGCGCCCGACAGCGTTCCCGCCGGGAGCACCGAGCGCAGCGCATCGAGCGCGCCGACCTCCTCCCGCAGGACGCCGGTGACGTTCGAGACGATGTGCATTACATGGCTGTAGTTCTCGACGCTCATGTAATCGTCGACCTTGACCGTCCCGTACTCGCACACCCGTCCGAGGTCGTTGCGCCCGAGGTCGACGAGCATCACGTGCTCGGCGCGTTCCTTCGGGTCGGCGAGCATCTCGTCGGCGATCCGGCGGTCCTCGTCGACGTTCGCGCCGCGCGGTCGCGTCCCGGCGATCGGCCTGGTCGAGACGCGACGCCCGCTGACGGTGATCAACGGCTCCGGGCTGGCGCCGGCGATCTCGAAGTCACCGAAGTCCAGGAAGTACATGTACGGGCTCGGGTTGATCGCGCGCAGGCCCCGGTAGATCGAGAATCCGCTGACGGGCACCTCGGCAGACCACCGCTGCGAGGGCACCACCTGGTAGGCGTCACCCGCACGGATGTAGTCGATGATCGTGGTGACGTTCTGCTCGAAGCGCTCCCGTGACATGTTCGAGACGAACGTCGGCGCCGCCCGGCCGGGCTTGAGGTGCCCAGCCGGGCGGGGTACAGGTCCCGCAAGGCGACGGCGCACCTCCGCGATCGCCTCGCGGGCCCGAGCGTACGAGGCCTCGACGTCGTCGTCGTCGGCGTACACGTTCGCCAGCACCGACACCGTGCGCTTGAGGTGGTCGAAGGCGACGATCGTGTCGGTCAGCATCAGCGCCAGATCAGGGATCCCGATCGGGTCCGCGTTCGGATCGCCGATCGGTTCGACCGTCCGCACCAGGTCGTAGGCGAACATCCCGACGGCGCCGCCGGCAAAGGGCGGCAGGCCCTCGAGCGGCGCCGCCCGGCAGCGGTCGAGCTCGGCGGCCGCCAGCGCATACGGGTCGCCAGGGTCTCCGAGCGACCAGCGCAGCACCCTGCGTGGCCGGTAACCGATGAACGAGTAGCGCCCGACGCGGCCCTGATCGGCGGACTCCAGCAGGAAGCACGGACCGTCCTCACGAAGCTTCAGGAACGCCGAGACGGGCGTCTCGCAATCGTCGATCAGCGTCTCACAGAGCGGGACCAGGTCGTACTCGGCGAGCAGCGTGCGCGCCTCTTCGAGCGTCGGCGAGACGCCGAGCTGCGCGCCGGCGTCAGGCGCGACGGTCATCGAGCACCCGCCCGGCGTCGGCGAGACTCAGCCCGCGTGAGGCGAGCAGCACGCTCAGGTGGTAGAGGACGTCGGCGGCCTCCTCGGCGACGCGTTGATCGGATTCCTCACGCGCGGCGCGCGAGACCTCCTCGGCCTCCTCCCGCACCTTCGCGCCGATCAGCTCGGGATCGGCCAGCAACGTCGCGGTGTAGGAGCCGTCGGGCCGTTGCTCGGCGCGCATCGCAATCGTGCGCTCCAGCGTCGGGAGTACCTCGTGCGGCGCCTGTGGTGCCATCTCGCCGCGGTAGAAGCAGGTTCGCTCACCGGTATGGCACGCCGGCCCGGCGGGCGTCACGATCGCGAGCAGCGCGTCGGCGTCGCAGTCGTAGCGGATCGCCCTGACGCGCTGGACGTTGCCGGAGCTGGCGCCCTTGTGCCAGAGCTCGCCACGCGAGCGGCTCCAGAAGTGCATCTCGCCGGTTCGCCGGGTCAGCTCGAGCGCCTCCGCGTTCATGTACGCGAGCATCAGCACCTCGCCACTGCGCCAGTCCTGGACGATGCATGGCACCAGCCCGCGTTCGTCGAAGCTGATCTTGAGCTCGTCCATTTGAGCTCTGGAGTCTAGGTGGCTACATTGCAATGCAGCGACATGCGCGTTGAAGCCCCGTCAGACGCAGCGCTGTCCGCGGCGTCAGGCGCCCGGAAACGGGTGATGGTTCTGTTCGAGACCGGTGCCGCCGGCGCTGCGGCGATCGAAGTCGCGCGAGCGATCGCCGAGACCGACGGTACCTCGCTGACGGTGGTGAGCGTCGTGCCCCAGGCCCCGAGCGGCTCGCGTTGCGGCAACTCGGCGCGAGAGTTCAACACGATCGTCCTCGAGCAGGTCGCCCGCGAGCAGGATCAGGCGCGTCGACTGCTCGGTCCGGCAGCCGACAGCGCTCGATTCGAGCTGCTGATCGAAGGGGTCGATCCCCCGCTCGCGGCATGGAGCGCGGCCGCGCGATTCGACCTGATCCTGGTGCCGGCGCGCCGCCGGCCCTTCCGTGGGGGCAAACGTCCCGAGGCGGCCCGGCTCGAGCGTGAGACGAGCGCCGAGGTGCGCGTCGTCGGCCCGACTGCCGGTAGGTAGGTTGCCTCAGCTCCCGCGGCGGCGGCGCTGTTCGATCCGAATCGCGGCGCCGATCGCCGCGCCGAAGAAAAGCGCTCCGATGTAGAACGGACTGATCGCGAGCATCACGGCTACCCCGAGCATCGTCAGCCAGATAACTGGCCTCCATCGCTTCCAACCGCCGCTCATCCCATGACTCTATCCAGCGTGGAAGAAGCGCAGCGAATGAAGCCTGTGATGCGCGTCGGCGAGGCTGTCGACCGTCTCGGCGTGCTCGGCATCTAGATGAGATGCCAACGCCAGAAAGACCTGGGCGGTGGTCAACGCGTCGCCGACCGCGACATGCGGGCGGTCGGCCGGTAGCCCGAGCGCGGTGGCGAGCTCGCCCAGCTGCACGTGGCGCCTCAGCCTGCCGTCGCGTGCGTGCAGCCACACGCGCCCGAGCACCTCCGTATCGACCACAGGCCCGCGCAGCTTCAGTCCCTGCTGCCTGAGCGCCCGACGCAGGAAGGTCGTCTCGACAACCGCGCTGTGCGCGATCAGAACCCGACCGGCGAGCGCTTCGAGTAACGGTCCGATCGCCTCATGCAGCGCCGGCGCCCGGGCCAGGTCGGTGGTCCGGATTCCGTGGACGCGGATCGAGGACTCGCTCAGCTCACGCGTTGGTCGCACCAGCCCGGATGCAGCACCACGCAGGCGGATCCGCGCGTCTTCGATCGGGATCGGCCCCGAACGAGATGATCTCGTCGTGGCGCCGGTCAAGGCCGGTCAGCTCGAAGTCCAGCGCACACCAGCGCGCCTGCCGCCACGGCGTCCCGGAGGCGGGAAGCGCGGCGCGCGCGTAGGTCACCGCCGCGGGATCGCGAAGCTGGCGGCGCGCGGCGAGCGCATGCCCGAGCCTCATCGGATCCCGATGTTGATCTCCGCCGCGACCTGCTTCTGGATCGAGGCGACCGCCCTGAAGGCCTCCTTGAGCTCGCTGCGCATCAGCGGGCTGAGCGCCGCCGGATCGACGTAATCGTCCGGTTGCTGACCTGCCCGCAGTTGCTCGACCTGATGGGCGAGCCGCAGCCCGGTGACCAGCTCGAAAGCGTCCTGCAGCGTGTGCGCATCGGCCTCCGGCAACGTGCCTGCGGCGCCGGCGGCCCGCAGCCGCTCGAGCGTCGAGGCGCTCGTCACCCCGGCGGCCATCCCGGCCCACCGCGCCAGGTCGACGATCGGGATCACGCCGCCGTGCTTGAGGTCAAGCCGGCCGCGATGCTCGCCGCCGTGCTCGACGACGAGCCCGCGGAAGAACCCGGTCGGCGGGCGGTAGGAGAGCGCGTAGCCGCGCGAGCAGGCGCAGCAGGTCCGAGCGCTGCGGCGCCAGCCGGAACGTGTCGGTCACCGGCGTCCCCATGTGCACGCCCCAGACCGGCCGGCAGTCGACCAGCACCGAGGCGAGGATCAGCGCCTGCTCCTGCGTCGGGTCGGTGATCCAGCTGCGCACCGCGTGCTGCCAGGACTCCAGCGAGCGCACGAACAGCACGTTCGAGGCCGTCGCACCGTGCTCGTCCGGCCGCAGCCCGCAGCGCTCGAGGGACGCGACGACCTGCTCGCCGAGCGTGTGCAGCCACGGCCTGATGACGAGCTCATCACCGTCGCCGAACCACACGATCGCGCTGTCGATGTCGGCACTCGGGGTCATCTCCCGGCGCGACTGGCTGCCGAGCGCGAGCCACGCGAACTCTGCCGGCTGCTCGCCCATGCTCACGACGATCAGCTCGAGCAGCCGACGCGTCAGGGCGTCGATCACGACCGCATAAACCGCCATGATGTTCCTGGCCGCGACGCGCGCGTCGTCCATCGCGATCACCGTCGGCTGCAGCTCGCCGGCGGCGGCGACCAGCTCATCGACGCTCTGCGCACGCCCGATCCGCTGGCGCAGGAAGAACGATGAGCGTGTCTGAACCGCGACGAGGTCGCGATCCTCGATCACGCCCGAGGATCTCGCCGGTCGCCGAGATCGACGGGGAAATGCCGGAAGCCGCGGTCGAGCATCTCCAGCAGCACATCGCCGCCGAGCCTGTCGGGCGCGCACGTGTAGGCCGGTGCCGACATCGCCTCCGAGACCGGCGTATCGCCCGTCAGACCGGCCGCGACGACCCGGCTGCGCAGGTCACGGTCGGTGAGGATCCCGAGCGTGCCGTCGCCGATCCTGATCACGACCGAGGTGGCGGAGGCCGAGGTCATCCGCTGCGCAACTTCGCGGATCGTCGTTTCCGGAGCACAGATCAGCGGCTCTGAGCGGATCAGGGCGCCGACCGGCTGATGCGCCGGATCCGGATCGCGGTCGTGCGCCGCGCGAGCGACGTCGGCGGCGGCCTCGAGCAGCGACAGTGCGACGAAGCGAACGCCGGCGGGCGCGGCCAGCGCCTCGGCGGCCACCTCGGCGTCGATCACGTAGCAGAGCGTGTCCTCGGCAGCCCGCGCCTCGAAGCCGGCGGGCAGGCCCGACAGCATCGAGGCATGTCCGAACAGCTCCCCCGGTCCCATCAGGTCGAGCACGCGGCCGTCGCAGGACGACCTCGACGGCGCCGCTGCGCACCACTCGCAGATGCTCGACCGGCTCCGCCGCCTGGGCGAAGATCCGCGTTCCGGCCAGATGGAACTCGACGTCCGCCGCCGCGGCGACGCGCTCGACGGTTGCATCGTCGAGCGCGTCGAACGGCGGGTATACGCGCAGGAAGCGGGTGACCTCGAGCAACGCCTCCGAACGATCGCTCAAATCAGGGAGCTGCGTCCCCTCGCGGTGCCGGCGGCATGTAATCCGCGACTGCGCGGTGCTCCTCGAGCACGTCCACCGACTTGTGCCTTTGGACCGTGAAGTAGTAGATCATGCCGATGATCAGCATCGCCCCGATGAACAACTCCGCGCCCCACTGCCAGTACCAGTGCGGCGTGCCGACGACGTTGTAGATCGCGTCTCGCGGCCAGGCGATGTTGATCGCGATCAGGATGCCGTACAGGACGGCTCCGATGTTTACGATCGTGCCCCAACGTCCGAGCGAGAAGTACGGGCCGTAGTCCTTCTTCGGCCAGGTTCCATTGAAGCGCCGGATCAACATCGGGATCGTGACGCCGAGGTAGGCCATGTAGAACATGATGATCGCGACCGAGGTCAGGACGTAGAACGCGCTCTGGTTGCCGACGTTGATCACCAGCAGCACGATCGTCAGGACGCCGGTGACCAGGGCAGGGACGATCGGCACCTTGCGATGGCCAGAGACGCGCGCGATCGACGAGCCGAACGGCAGCCGGTTGTCACGCGCCATCGAGAACAGCATCCGGATCGTCGCGGTCTGGACCGCCAGGCAGCAGACGAAGATCGCAATCCCCGCATCGGCGAGGAAGATGTTGCCCGTGGTGTTGCCGAACGCCTGCTTGATCACGTACGGCAGGCCGAGCAGCCCGATGTTCTTGTCGGCGAGGTCCTTGCTCGACATGATCCCGAGCAGGATCACGAGGCCGCCGATGATCGCAGCGGCCGCGATTGCGCGGATGATCGCGGGCGGCGCATGTTTTCGCGGATCGTTGGTCTCCTCGGCGAGCGTCCCGGCGGTGTCGAACCCGTACATCACGTAGGCGCTGACGAGCCCGCCGACGAGCAGCGCGCCGAAGTAGCCCAGCGGATGGCCGGCGCCGTAACCGTAGGAGTGCACGATCACCGACGGCGGGTGGTGCAGGTGGAACAGCAGCAGGATGATCAGCACCGACGAGCCGCACCAACTCGGCGATCACGCCGATGTTGTTGATCCGTGACATCAGCTTGACGCCGAGCATGTTGATGATCGTGGTGATCGTCACCAGGACGGCACCGAGGAACAGCAGGTTCTCCGCCCCGCCCTTGGTGCTCGTGAGTCCGGCATCCGCGGCGGTGCCGAAGACCTGGAACTTGGTGCTGATCTGGGGCAGCACCACCTGCCAGTCGACCGCCACGGCGGCGATCGTCACGATCGCGCCGACGATGTAGATCCAACCGGTCATCCACGAGCCGAACGGCCCGGCGAGCTGCTTTGACCATTGGTAGACCGACCCTGCGATCGGGTACTGGCCGGCCATCTCCATGAAGCAGAGCGCGACCAGGATCTGGCCGAAGACCACCGCAGGCCAGGTCCACCACACGCCCGGCCCGGCGTTCAGGTAGCCGAATCCGAACAGCGCGGTGACGCCGGTCAGGATCGAGATGTAGCTGAAGCCGGCCGCGAACGCCGAGAAGCTCCCCAGCGAGCGGTCCAGTTCCTGCTTGTAGCCGAACCCCGCCAGATCGTTGCTGTCGCCGCCGGTTGCGGCTCTCGCCTCGTCAGTCGTGGTTGCCATCAATCATCCTCCCTCTCCATGCAGCGCTTGCGCGATGCTCGTGTTGGACCACGTCCATGCCCGGGTGGCCGATTAGCTTCCCGCTCCGGTCTCGTTGCGCGGCCTCGCCGCCTGTTTGACTCGTTGACCCGGGCCTGATCGCGCTGTTATATATCAGTCCTCAGACGGTGTCAACGCGAGCCGCCTGGTGACGAGAACCCAACGGTGGGAGGAGAGGTCCTGTGGCGACGACGGCGCAACAGCAGATGTTCATCGGTGGAAGCTGGGTGTCGAGCGCCAGCGGCGAGACCGTCGAGGCGATCAGCCCTGCTACCGGCGCGCCGATCGGCAACGTGCCGCAGGGCGATCGTGGCGACGCCCAGCGGGCGATCGCGGCCGCCCGTGAGGCCGCCGACGGCTGGGCGCGACTGACCGCCTTCGAGCGAGCGGCGAAGATGCACGCCGTCGGCGACATCATCGAGTCGCGTCGGGACGCCCTCGCGCAGACGCTGACGCTTGATCAGGGCAAGCCTCTGCGTGCCGAGGCCTTCGGCGAGGTCGACGAGCTGATCGAGTACTGGCGGATGGCGGCCGAGGACGCCAAGCGTCTGACCGGCGAGCTGCCGAACTCGTTCTCGCCGGGTAAGCGCGTGATGCTGGTTCGACGCCCGCGCGGCGTCGTCGGCGTGATCAGTCCGTGGAACTGGCCCTACACGATGCCGGCGGAGCTGATCGCCCCGGCGCTCGCCTGCGGCAACACGGTCGTCTGGACGCCGGCGCCCTCCACGGCGATCTGCGCGGCGGCGCTGGCCGAGTGCATCGCGGACGCCGATCTGCCGCCCGGCGTCTTCAACCTCGTGACCGGGCCCGGGCCCGTGGTCGGCGACGAGATCGCCCGCAACCCGGGGACCAACGGGGTCGCGTTCATCGGCTCGACCGTCACCGGTCGCCTGGTCGCGCAGGCTTCCGCCGGCAAGGTCGCGCTGCTGGAGATGGGCGGCAACGGGCCGGTCGTGGTGATGGACGACGCCGACCTGCAGGCGGCCGTCGAAGCCGTGCTGACCGCCTGTTTCCTGTGCGCCGGTCAGAGCTGCACGGCCGGTGAGCGCCTGCTCGTGCACCGGGCGGTGCACGACGAGTTCGCCGAACGCCTGCAGCAGCAGGTCCGGGAGCGGATCGTGCTCGGCGATCCGTTCGACGACGCCACGACGATGGGGCCCGTGAACAACGAGCCGGTCGCGGTCAAGATGGACGAGCACGTCGCGGACGCCGTCGCCCGCGGCGCGCGGGTGGTCAGCGGCGGTGCCAGGGCCGACGGCTTCCCGACGTCGCTCTACTGGCCCGCGACCGTGCTCACCGACGTCCCGCCCGACGCCCGCGTGGCGGTCGAGGAGACCTTCGGTCCGATCGCCCCGATCGTGACGATCAACTCACTCGACGACGCGATCGCGCTGACCAACGCCTCGCCATACGGTCTCCTGTCGGCGATCTTCACGGCCGACCTCCAGGCTGGTCTGGAGTTCGCCGACCGGGTCCACACAGGTTGGGTGAACATCAACGAGTCCAGCAATTATTGGGAGGCTCACCTCCCGTTCGGCGGCCGCGCCGGCACCGACAGCGGCGTCGGCCGGGTCGGTGGCGATCACGTCATGCAGTCGTTCACCGAGCTGCAGACGGTCGTGCTTTCGCCGCACCGCGGGCGCCCCTAGACTCGCACGCCGGGCCCTCGCCCTACCCCGCAACCTCGGCGGCGGCGAGCTCATGCCGGTAGAACGGCACCGGCAGCGGCGGCAGCGGCGTGTTTCCGCGGATCAGGTCAGCTGCCTTCTCGGCGAGCATCATCACCGGGGCATAGATGTTGCCGTTGGTCACGTAGCGCATCGCCGAGGCGTCGACCACGCGGATCCCATCGAGCCCGTGAACCCGCAGGCTGGCCGGATCCGTGACGGAATCCTCCCCCACCCCCATCCGACAGGTGCATGACGGGTGCAGCGCCGTCTCCGCATCTCGGCGGACCCAGTCAAGAACCTCTTCGTCGGTCGCCACCGAGGGGCCTGGCGACAGCTCTCCGTCGTTGTACGGATCGAATGCGGGTTGGGTCAGAATCCGCCGCGCGCAGTGGATCGCCTCGATCCACTCCCGGCGGTCCTGATCGGTCGTCAGATAGTTGAAGCGAATCGCCGGGTGCTCGCGCGGATCGGTCGAGACGATCTTGACCGAGCCGCGGGCGTCGGAGTACATCGGTCCGACATGAACCTGATAGCCGTGGCCCTGGGGCGCGGTGCCGTCGTAGCGGATCGCGATCGGCAGGAAGTGGAACATCAGGTTCGGGTAGGCGACCTGCTCGTTGCTGCGAATGAAGCCGCCGCCCTCGAAGTGGTTCGTCGCGTAGGGGCCGCTGCGCAGGAACAACCATTTGAGGCCGCCGAGCGGGCGGTTTTTCATCTCGATCATCGGCGCCATCGACACCGGCTGCTTGCACGCGTACTGCACGTAGACCTCCAGGTGGTCCTGGAGGTGCTCGCCGACGGCCGGCAGGTCCTCGACGACGTCGATCCCGAGGGGGCTTAGTTCCGCGGCGTTGCCCACCCCCGAGAGCTGGAGGAGCTGCGGCGAGTTGATCGCGCCGCCGCAGAGGACCACCTCACCGGCGAACAAGCGCTGAGTGCCGCCGCGCAGCCCCTTGAGCTCCACGCCGACGGCCCGCTTGCCCTCGAACAGGACTCGAGAGACGAACGTATGGCAGCGCACCTCCAGGTTGGGGCGGTCCATCACCGGATGCAGATACGCACGCGCGGCGCTGCGGCGGCGTCCACGGTAGATAGTGCGGTCGAACGCCGCGAAGCCCTCCTGGCGGTACCCGTTCACGTCGTCGGTCAACGGGTAGCCGGCCTCCTGCACCGCGTCGAAGAACGCTTTGAAAAGCGGACCTGTGGCGGGACCGCGCTCGAGCATCAGGGGTCCGTCGGCGCCGCGGAAGTCGTCGGTGCCGGCCAGGCAGGTCTCCATCCGCTTGAAGTACGGCAGGCAGTGCGCGTAGTCCCAGGTTCCCATCCCCGCGTCGGCCGCCCACCGCTCGTAGTCCATCGGGTTGCCGCGCTGGAAGATCATCCCGTTGATGCTGCTCGATCCGCCGAGCACCTTGCCGCGGGCGTGATAGATGCGCCGGCCATTCATCGCCGGCTCCGGCTCGGACTCGTACTTCCAGTCGTAGAAGCGGTTGCCGATCGGGAACGAGAGCGCGGCCGGCATCATGATGTTCAGGTCCCACAGGTAGTCGTTCCGACCTGCCTCGAGCACCAGCACGTTCGTCGATGGATCCTCGGTCAACCGTTTGGCGAGCGCGCAACCGGCAGAGCCACCCCCCACGATGATGAAGTCGTAGCTCATCGCATCCTTTCGTTGCCGCGGGAGGATTCCCGGGCAACGCCCACCCTACAGCGCGGCTCTGATCTCGCGCTCGAACGTGTCGATGTGTTCGGCGACGATCGCGCGAGCCTGCTCGGGCTGACCCGCTGCGATCGCTCCGAGCAGCAGGTCGTGCTCCTGCACCCGCGCCATCAGGTGAGGCAGGCGATCGAGCACCAGATGCCAGATCCGCAGGGACAGGTTGAAGTAACGATCGAGCGTCTCCTCCAGATAGGGATTCTCAGCGCACGCGTAGATGAACCGGTGAACCCGTGCGTCGAGCGCCATCAGCCGCGCGTGATCACCGAGCTCACCGGACCGGTCGAGGTCCTCGACGCAGCTGGTTCAGCTCCTCCCGCTGCGCGTCGGTGAGCCGCTGCGCGGCCCGATAGGCGGCGTGACCCTCGAGTGTCCTGCGGACGTCCGAGACGTGCGCGAGGTCGCTGATGTTGATCTCCGACGCGAACGTCCCCCGTCTCGGGAAGACCGTCACCAGCGTTTCCAGCGAGAGTCGCTTGATCGCCTCGCGCACGGGCGTGCGGCCCATCGCCAGCTCCGAGCCGATCAGGTCTTCGTCGATCGGCTCCCCCGGCCGGATCCGGAGCGTGACGATCCGGTCACGCAACTCGACGTATGCGCGATCAGCCAGCAGCTCCCTAGCCGGGGAGGGTCGATCCCCGGCTGATATATGAGTCATGGATCAGCAGATTACAACCGGCGTCCAGTCCACCCGAGCGCAGGATCCGGCCGCGAGCGGCTCCCTTACCGCGATCAGTCGCCCAACTCGGCTCGCCGGCGGATGACGTACTCCTGGAGCTCCTGCCGGATCCCGTCGTCGATCGGCGGCTGCTCGTAGTGCTCGAGCGTCTCCTTCCAGATCTCGCCCGCCCGCGTGGTCGTGTTGCGAGCGCCCTTCTTGGTCCAACGGTCGAAGTTCTCGGTCGAGGACAGCAGCGGACGGTAGAAGCATTCACGGAAGCGCTCGAGCGTGTGCATCGCGCCGAGGAAGTGACCGCCGGCGCCGACCTCCGTGTGGGCGTCGAACGCCAGCGAGGCCTCGTCGATCTCGAGCGGCGTGAACTCGTGACGCAGCTCCCGCAGCAACTCGATGTCGACGATGAACTTCTCATAGCAGGAGACCAGCCCGCCCTCCAGCCAGCCGGCCGAATGCATCACGAAGTTGGCGCCGGCGAGGAACGTCGGCAGCAACGTCATCAACGACTCGTACGCGGCCTGCGCATCGACCGTCTGCGACGCGTTGAGCGCGCCGCCTCCGCGCCAGGGCAGGCCGAAGTGCCGGGCGATCTGGCCCGTGCAGAGGACGCCGATCCCCGACTCGGGCGTCCCGAACGATGGCGACCCCGACTGCATGTCGGTGTTTGACAGGAACGAGCCGAACACGACCGGCGCCCCCGGCCGGATCAGCTGGCTCGAGCGCGATCCCGGCGAGCGCCTCGGCGATCTGCTGGACGAGCGTCGCCGGCAGCGATACCGGCGACATCGCGCCCATCAACAGGAACGGCGTGATCACCACCGCCTGGTTGGCCTTGACGTACTCGAACATCGCCGCCGAGCATCCGATCGTCGTAGCGCAGAGGCGAGTTGACGTTGATCAGCGAGATCGAGACCGGCGTGCGCTCGATCGCCTCGCGGCCGCCGAACAGGATCTCGCCCATCCGGATCGTGTCGGCGGCGTTCGGCCCGCGAGGTCACCGAGCCCATGTAGGGCTTGTCGCGACAGCGTCTGCAGCGCGTAGACCATGTCGAGATGGCGGGAGTCGAGCGGCCGGTCCTCGGGCTCGCAGATCGTCCCGCCGGGTGAATCGAGCTCTGGGAATGCCTGCGAGAGCCTGACCAGGTTCTCGAAGTCGGCCATCTTGGCGTCGCGCCGGACGTCCCCCTCGCGGATGAACGGGCAGCCGTAGACGGGCGCGAACACCATGTGGTCGCCGCCGATGTGGACGTTGTTGGCCGGGTTGCGCGCCTGCAGGTCGAACTCGCGCGGCGCCTTCGCGACCTGCTCGAGGATGAACTCGGGGTCGAAGCCGCACGCAGTTCTCGCCTCGACGATCTGGCCCGCTGCTCGCAGCAGCTCGACCGCCTCGGGCAGCAGGAACTCGATCCCGAGCTCGCTGACGATCCGCCGCCAGCCCCGGTCGAGCACGTCGATCGCGTCCTCGCTGAGGATCTCGTAGCGGGGCATGGCATTGACGAACACTGAGGGTCCTCCTTGGATCGGGCTTGACCTCACGGTCGGGATGCGTAATATACCGTCCATGGAACAAGAGTTTCAAGATCAGCGTGCGAGAGCTGCCGCCGCGCACAGCTGACCGCCGTCGACCGTGGCGCCGACCTGTTGCTGCGGGTGCTGGAGAGCGAGCAGCCGGTCGCGCTGAACGAGCTGGCAACCGCCAGCGGCATCCCCAAGAGCACCGCCTCGCGTCTGCTCGGCGCGCTCGAGCGCCACGGCCTGGTCGAGCAGGACGGCTCGCGCGGACGCCTGCGCCCCGGGCCGGCGATCCTGCGGGTCGCCGAACGCGGAATGCTCGAGCGCAACGTGGTCGAGCTCGCAGGCGCATCGCTGGACGCGCTCAGCGAGGCGAGCGGCGAGACGATCAACCTTGCGGTCCCCGCGCGCAACGGGGTCGAGCACGTTGCGCAGGTCGAGAGCCGCCACTTCCTCGGCGCCGGCCAGTGGCTCGGCCGAGCGGTCGAGTACCACTGCTCCGCCAACGGCAAGGTGTTCCTGGCGTTCGGGCGGGCGCCGCTGCCGCAGCCGCCGTTGGCTCGTTACACCGACAAGACGCTCACCGACCTGCCGAGCCTGCGGGCCGAGCTCGCGAACGTCCGCCGCGAGGGCTTCGCCGCCGCGATCGATGAGCTGGAGCTCGGCCTGGCGGCGATGGCCGCGCCGGTCCGCGGCGAGCGGGGCGACGTCGTCGCGGCGCTCAGCATCTCGGGACCGACGCTGCGGATGAACCCGGAGCGGATCGAGGAGCTTCAGGGACTGTTGATCGACGAGGGGTTGGCTCTGAGCGCGCTCCTCGGTTACCACGAAGGAGAGAACGCGGCATGACCGATGAGGAGATCCTGAAACTGCTGTACGACGAGACGCTCGTCGGCAACGCGCCGGCCGTCAGCGACGGCGTCAACGAGGGCCTCGAACAGGGCATGGACCCGGAGACCCTGCTCTACGACGCGCTGATCCCGTCGCTCGAGGAGGTGGGCGCGCGCTTCGAGCGTGGCGACTACTTCGTCCCCGAGATGCTGATCGCCGCCCGCGCGATGCAGGGGGCACTCGACATCCTGCGGCCGCTGCTGGCCGAGAGCGGCAACACCGGCGTCGGGACGTTCCTGATGGGCACCGTCAAGGGCGACGTCCACGACATCGGCAAGAACCTCTGCAACATCATGCTGGAGGGCGCCGGCTTCACGGTGATCGATCTCGGCGTCAACGTGCCGCCGGAGCGGTTCATCGAGAAGATCGAGGAGCACAACCCGGATGTCGTCGGGTTCTCGGCGTTCCTGACCACGACGATGCCGATGTTCAAGGCCAACATCAATGCGCTTCAGAAGGCCGGCCTGCGCGACAAGGTGATCGTGATGGTCGGAGGCGCACCGGTGACCCAGGAGTACGCCGACGCGGTCGGCGCCGACGGCTACTCGGCGGACGCGTCCTCGGCGGTCAAGAAGGCCAAGGAGCTGATGGAACTCAAACGCGCGCAGGTCCCCGCGTGAGCAAGAGCCCTGCGGCCTCTGGCGCGGAGCAGGCAACCGCGACCCCGAGGCCGGCCTCCAGGCTCGTGGCGCTCGCCGAGCACGTCGTCAAGGGCCCGGTCTGGGGTTGTCAGATGTGCGGGCAGTGCGTGCTGCACTCGACCGGCATGACCTGCCCGATGACATGCCCCAAGACGCTTCGCAACGGGCCCTGCGGCGGCGTCCGCGCGAACGGCAACTGCGAGGTCAAGCCGGAGATGCGCTGCGTCTGGGTGAACGCCTACGAGCGCTCCGAGCGCCTGCCCGTGTGGCGCGGACACATCGACGACCTGCGACCGCCGGTCGACAACACGCTGAAGGGCACCTCGGCCTGGCTGAACCTGTTCAGCGGGCGCGACCGTCGCGTCCCCGTGGGATGGCGGTCATCAATCGAATCCGCCGAGACGGAGGCCGATGCCGACGCTTGAGCACAAGCTCGCGCGCCGGTCGTTCGTCGTGACCGCCGAGATGCCGGTGATCGACGGTGGCGGCCGCGGCGACGTGCTGCGCCACCTTGAGCCGATGGCGCCCTACGTCGATGCGTTCAACGCGACCGACAACCCGTCCGCTCACGCCCACTGCTCGCCGCTGGCGGTCTCGATCGCGCTCAGTCAGGCGGGCGCCGAACCGATCATGCAGCTCGCCTGCCGTGACCGCAACCGGCTCGCGCTGGAGGCCGAGCTGATGGGCGCCGCGATGCACGGCGTCGTGAACGTGTCCTGCATGACCGGCGATGACGTCAGCGCCGGCGACGAGCCGGAGTCGCGCCGGGTCTTCGACGTCGACTCATCACAGCTGATCGCGATCGCGCGGACGCTTGACGGCGGTCACTACCTTTCTGGCCGTGCGATCGACCCGAGGCCCCACTTCCTCGATCGGCGCGGTCGAGAACCCCGGAACGCCACCATTCGAGTTCCGCGTCCGCCGCGCCGCCAAGAAGGCGCTCGCCGGAGCGAGCTTCCTGCAGCTGCAGCTCTGCTACAGAACCGAGCTGCTCGACGCGTTCATGCGGGCGGCCGACGACACCGGCGTCAGTGAGCGGGTCGCGCTGATCCCCTCGATCTGCATTCTGCGCACCGTCGGCGGGATGCGATTCCTCGCCACGAGGGTTCCCGGCATCGACGTTCCGGCCGCGACGGTTGCACGTGTCGAGCAGGCGGCCGACGCCGAGGCCGAGTGCTTTGAGATCGCCTACGAGCTCGCGACCCATGCGCTGTCGCTGCCGGGAGTCGCCGGCCTGCATTTCATCTCCTTCCGCAAGGACGCCGGAATCGCGGCGCTCTGCAAGCGGCTGCAGATCCCCACCAGACTCGAAAGGGAACAACATGGACACAGTGCTCAGGTCGCGGTCTAGATCCGTGACGATCGGCGCCGGTCAGCCGTTCTGCGTGATCGGCGAGCGGATCAACCCGACCGGTCGCAAGTCGTTTGCCGAGCAGTTGCGGGCCGGCGACCTCTCGACGGTCACCGTCGACGCGCTTGCCCAGGTCCAGGCAGGCGCCGATGTGCTCGACGTCAACGCCGGGATCCCGCTGGTCGACGAGCCGGAGCTGCTCAAGGCGATGCTGGCGAGCGTCCAGGCCGCGGTCGACGTCCCGATCTGCATCGACTCATCCGTGATCGAGGCGCTCGAAGCCGGCCTGTCGGTGTACGAGGGTCGCGCGCTCGTCAACTCGGTGACGGCCGAGGACGAGCGCCTGCAGGAGATCCTGCCGCTGGTCGCGGCCCACGGCGCGGCGGTGATCGGTCTGGCCAATGACGAGACCGGAATTCCCGAGACTCCTCAGGACCGGCTCGCCTGCGCGCGCAAGATCATCAGCGCGGCAGCCGATTACGGGATCCCGGCGCACGATGTCGTGATCGACCCGCTGGCGATGACGGTCGGCGCCGCCACCGACGCGGTCACCACCACGCTCGCGACGATCAGCCTGATCCGGGACGAGCTGGGCGTGAACATGTGCCTGGGCGCGTCGAACGTCTCCTTCGGCCTCCCCGAGCGCCACGTCCTGAATGCCGCGTTCCTGCCGATGGCGATGGCGGCAGGGCTGACGAGCGCGATCATGTCGACCGCGCCCGTCGTCGTACAGGCTGTGCGGGGCGGCGATCTGCTGCTCGGCAACGATCCGTGGGGCGCGAGCTGGATTGCCGCGCACCGCGCGCGCAAGGCGGCTGCCGAGCAGGAACTGGCTGCAAGCTGATGGGCGTTCCGGCGAGGAACCGACTGCGGGCGATCGAGCCCGAGGCGCAGCCCGGAGACGGTGCCGAGCGCGTCCGTGTGCGGTTCCTGCCGGACGGCGCCGAGGTTCGCGTGCCGAGCGGCACGCCCGTGTTCGACGCGGCGAGCTGGAACGCGATCGCGATCGACTCCACCTGTGGCGGCCACGGCACCTGCAAGAAGTGCAAGGTCAGGATCGTCTCCGGCGAGGTCCCGATCGACAGACTTGACCCGCGCGCCTTCACCGCCGATGAGCTTCGTGAAGGTTGGCGGCTCGCGTGCCGCGCCGGTGCGCGCGGCGACCTGGTCGTCGAGGTGCCGCCGCTGCAGACGCGCCCGAAGGCGGCGCTGGCGGGGGTCGGGCGGCACGTGATCCTCCGCCCGGCGGTCCAGAAGCGTCACGTCGTGCTGCAGGAGCCGACGATGGAGGATCAGCGCCCGGACCTGCAGCGACTGCTCGATGCGATCGACGACCTTGAGCCACAGGCGTCGCTTGAGCTGCTCCGGGATCTCGGCGGGACGCTGCGCAGGTCGGGTTTCGACGTCACCGCCGTGATCGTCGATGAGGAGCTGATCGACGTCGAGCCGGGCGACACCAGCGCACGGCGCTTCGCGATCGCGTTCGATCTCGGCACCACCACGGTCGTCGCGACGCTGCTCGATCTCGATAACGGCCAGCCGCTCGCGGTCGCCTCGATGCTCAACCGCCAGCAGCCGTTCGGCGCGGATGTGATCACCCGCATCTCGGCGACGATGATGGACGACGACGCGCTGGCGGCGCTCAGCGCCCGCGCGCACGAGACGGTCGCCGAGCTGGTCAGCGAGGTTTGCGCGGCGGGCTCCGTCGAGCCACGTGAGGTGTACGAGATCACCGTCTGCGGGAACGTGACGATGATGTCGCTGGCACTCGGAATCGACCCCGAGCCACTCTCGATGGCGCCGTTCGTCGTCGCGACCCACACGTTCCCCGCGATCAAGGCCGCCGATTTCGGCGCGATCGTGCATCCACGGGCGCCGGCGTTCGTGTTCCCGTCACTGGGCGCGTACGTCGGCGGTGACATCGTCGCGGGAATGCTCGCGACCGGCCTGACCCGCGACCGCCGGCTGCGACTGTTCATCGACGTCGGCACCAACAGCGAGATCGCGCTCGGGTCGGCTGAGCGCGTGCTGGCGACCGCGGCACCGGCCGGCCCGGCGTTCGAGGCGGCACAGATCCGCTGTGGCATGCGCGCCGCCGAGGGTGCGATCGAGACGGTCCGCGTCAGGGACGACTCGCTCGATCTGGGTGTGATCGGCGATGTCGAGCCTGTCGGGATCTGCGGATCGGGGCTCGTCGACGCCGTTGCGGAACTCGTGCACACCGGGCTGATCGATCACTCGGGCAGGTTCGTGCCAGACGAGCAGGCGCTTGAGCTGCACCCCGGCCTGGCGCCGCGACTGACGAAGATCGGAGAGCAGCGCGTGTTCGTGCTGGCCTGGCGCGGTGAGGATCCCGAGAGCTCGATCTATTTGTCTCAGCGAGACATCCGCGAGCTGCAGTTCGCGAAGGCGTCAATCGCCACGGGCTGGGGGATCCTGTTGCGTGAGCTCGGCGTCGAGCCGGGCGACATCTCCCAGGTCCTGCTCGCCGGCAGCTTCGGGGCGTACCTGACCCCGCTCAGCGCCGTCCGGATCGGGCTCGTGCCGAAGATGGCGCTGCCGCGGATCATCTCCGCCGGCAACGTCGCCGGCGAGGGCTCGAAGATCGCGGCACTCAGCCTGCGTGAGCGCGCCGAGGCGATGTCGATCCTGCGTGAGGTCGAGTACGTCGAGCTGTCGGGGCGCAGCGACTTCAACGACCTGTTCATCGACCAGCTCTCATTCCCGGGCTGAGATGAGCGCGGAAGCGGGGCCCGCCGCCGTTGTCCCCCGCGACGGGTCGGCGCGACCGGCCGCCGTGATCGCCTGCGGCGCGCTCGCGGCCGAGGTGGCGGCGATCGCCCGGCGCCGGCACTGGCACGTTGACATCCACCCGATTCCGGCGCTGCTGCACAACCGCCCGGAGCGGATCGCGCCGGCTCTCGCCGAGGCGCTGGACGAGCTGGCGGAGCGCTACGACGTGCTGGCCGTCGCATATGGAGACTGCGGCAGCTACGGCGCGATCGACGAGGTTCTGAGTGCCGCTGGGGTTTCACGGCTGAGCGGCGAGCACTGCTACGACGTGTTCGCCCACGACGAGGTCGATGCCCTGCTGCGCAGCGAGCCTGGAACCTACTTCCTGACCGACTTCCTGGCGCGAACGTTCGAGCACACGGTCGTCCGCGAGTTGGGCCTCGACCGTCACCCCGAGCTGCGCGACGACTACTTCGGCAACTACACCCGCGTCGTCTGGCTCGCACAACGACCGACGCCTGCCACCCGCGCGGCGGCCCAGCGCGCCGCCGCGCGGGTCTCACTGCCGCTCCAGGAGGTCCACGTCGGCAACGGTGGGCTCGAGCGTCAGCTGGAGCGGCTGCTCGGAGAGGCATAGGCCGCGCGGGCATCAGGCTTGGCGATCTTCGTCGCATAGCGACGAAAGCGCCCAAGCCTCAGCCGGCCAACCCTTCAACTCTGCTGAGGCGACGCTGCTGACAGCAGCTCGTCAACCCGATCCGCAGCCGCCCGGCCGGCCCTCGCCGCGTTCTCCATCGAACCCTGCGCCGCGAAATAGTCGCCTGCCAAATGGAGATTGCGCCCCGGGCCGAGCGCACCCTCGAGCGGTGGCTGGAGCGCCCGGCGGCCGGGCGCTTGGTAGACGTTGCCGAGCTCCCAGCGGTGGACGGAGGCGTCGTCGATGATGCCCCGCGTCTGTGGAAGAGGCTGTGGAGATCGTTCAGGAACGCGGTGCGGACCTGCTCGTCTGACTGCTCGATCAGACGGACCCAGTAGTCACCGTGGGTCTCGGACAAGAGCCGTTCCGCCAAGACGATCGCTCGACTCCAGCAAGAGGATCTGCCTATGCCTCAATCGCCATGCAGCGCTCAGCCCAGCGATCCCGCCGCCGACGACCACCGCGTCGAATTGGTCGTCTGCAGTGAGGACGTTTCCGGAGATCGCAGCGGTCGCTTTCGGCTACCCGTCGCCGGAGTCGCTCGGGAGTGCTTCTGCAAGCAGCGTCGCGACATCGACGACGCGCAGCTGCTCGCCCGCGCCCTGCACGCCGTCGTCGAGCATCACCGTGCAGTACGGGCATGCGACCGCGAGCGTGTCGGCGCCCGTCGCCGCCGCCTCACGAACGCGCTCGTCGTTGATCGCGCTCCCGCGCTCCTCCATCCACATGTGTGCGCCGCCGGCACCACAGCAGAACGTCTGCTTGCGGGAGCGCTCCATCTCGACCGGCTGCCCGACGGCGGCGACCAGCTCCCGGGGGGAGTCGGTGATGTCGTTGTGGCGCGCCAGATAGCAGGAGTCGTGGTAGGTGACCTGCAGGCCCGGATCCCGCGCCGGCGTGAGCTTCCCGTCGCTGACGAGCTGGGCGAGCAGCTGCGAGTGGTGGATCACCTCGTAGTTGCCACCGAAGTCCGGATACTCGTTCGCGAGCGTGTTGAAGCAGTGCGGGCAGTTGGCGATGATCTTGGCGACGCCGGCGCCGTTGAGGACCTCGACGTTCTGCTGGGCGAACTCCTGGAAGACGTACTCGTTGCCGATCCGCCTTGCCGGATCGCCGGTGCAGCTCTCGCGCGGGCCGAGGATCGCGAAGTCGACGCCGGCCTCGTTCAGCAGCTTCGCGGTGGCCTCGGCGGTCTTGCGTGCACGTTCGTCGAACGAGGAGGCACAGCCGACCCAGTAGAGGTACTCGGGTGCCGGTTCGCCAGGTTCGAGCACGCGCACGCCGAGGTCCGCCGCCCAGTCTCCACGCTCGGACTGCGCCCGGCCCCACGGGTTCGATGAGCGCTCGATGTCACGCATCATCGGCTCGGCCTCGGCCGGGAAGCTCGACTCGACCATCACCAGATGGCGGCGGAGATCGACGATGTGGTCGATGTGCTCGATCGAGACCGGACAGGCCTGCACGCACGCGCCACAGGTGACGCAGTCCCACACAGAGTCCTCGGGCACCGCGTTCGGCACCAGGGCGTCACCCTCGCCCGCGAACAGGTTGTCACGCAGGCCCATGATCACCAGCTTCGGCGAGAGCGATTTGCCCGTCGCGAATGCCGGGCAGGCATCCTGGCAGCGTCCGCACTCGGTGCACGAGAACGTGTCGAGCACCTGCTTCCAGGTGAGATCCGAGGCGGTGCCGGCGCCGAACCGGATGTCATCGTCGCTCTCCCCCTCGGCCGGCTCGAACTGCAGCGGCTCAAGCCTGCCGCCGGCGCCCGTGCGCACGAACCAGACGTTCGGGGCGGCGGTGAAGATGTGCAGGTGCTTGGAGCCGGGCAGGTAGGCCAGGAATGTCAGGATCGCGAGCACGTGCACCCACACGAACACCCGCTCCAGCACCCGCGTGGACTGCCCGCCGGAGAACAGGTGCGAGAGCGCGTTGGCAACCGGCGAGGACGAGGCGGGCCACTCGTTCAGATGCAGCGCGATCCGGGTCGCGTGCCACAGCAGCAGCGAGATCACGATCGTCGCGATCAGGCCGAGGATCAGGTCGGCCTCGCCCAGGTGGCTGCCGTCGAACCGGCGCGGGCGCTGGACCTTGCGGATCCAGAGTGCGGCGAGCACACCGATCAGCACGAGCGTGGCGAAGACATCGACGAGCAGCGCGTACCACCCCTGAGCACCCAGCCACGGGAAGGTCGAGTACCGGTCGACGATCCCGATCATCGCGATCAGGATCGTCGGCAGCAGCACGATGAAGCCCCAGAAGATGAACGCGTGCATCAACCCCGGGCCGGGTCGCTGCAGCAGCTTGCGCTGACCGAGCACGATGCTCGCCTCGTTGCGCACGCGCTTGCCGGTGTCGCCGGAGCGCGACTCGGGCTTCGCCGCGCGCATCAGGGCGACCAGTCGCCGCCCGCGCAGCGCGAAGATCGTGCCGCTCGTCGCGATCGCGGCCGCGAGCAGCACCGCAGCCAGCGGCGAAGCTATGTGCCCCTCGCCTTCCTGATCTCGGCCGAGATCGCCGGCAGCACCTCGTGAACGTCGCCGATCACGCCGTAGTCGGCGCTGGCGAAGATCGACGCCTCACCGTCGGAGTTGATCGCCAGCAGCTTCTTCGCGCCCTTGCAGCCTGCCATGTGCTGGGTCGCGCCGCTGATCCCGGCGGCGATGTAGAGGTCCGGCGAGACCTTGGTGCCGGTCTGGCCGACCTGGTCGCTGTGCGGGCGCCAGCCGGCACTGGTGACCGCACGCGAGCAGCCGACCGCTCCACCGAGCAGTCCAGCGAGTTCCTCCACGATCACGAACGCCTCGGCCGAGCCGACGCCACGGCCGCCGGAGACGACCACCGGGGCTTCCGTCAGCGACACACCGCCGGTGGCCGCCTGAAGGCGTTCGAGCACCCTGACCGGCGCGTCCTGCGCCGCGACCAGGGTCTCGATCGGCTCTAGGACCGGATCGGCAGCCACTGCGTGCGGCGCGACCGTCGCCAGCAGCGGTGAGCCATGGACGCGCGCCTCCTCCAGCAGGCTCCCGCCCCACCTGACGCGCGTGACCGCCGCCGGAGACCCGGCGCTCGGCAGCGTGGCGGCGACGCAGTTGGCGGCCATCGGCAGCTCGAGCCGAGCTCCGACGTGAGCGAGCAGCTCGTTGCCGCGGTCGCTGCCGGGCGCCAGCACCGCCGAGGGTCGATGCTGTTCGATCGCCGCGACGATCGCCGCCGCCCACGCGGCCGGCGCGTAGGTCCCCTCGAGCGTGACGCCGCGCACCTCCTCGCCGAGCGAGCGGGCGAACGTGAGCGCCTGCTGTGAGAGCTCGTCCTGCGCCCCGCTGACGAAGACCAGGATCACAGCCAAGCCCTCCTATCGGTGAGTGCCATCACACCAGCCCCAGTTCATGCAGCATCTCGACCACGGCGCCCGCGGCAGCCGCCCCGTCGCCGAGCATCTGCACCTGCTTGCCCGATCCCGGCGGCAGCCGCAGCTCCACCATCTCCAGCTTCGCCTCCGGTGCCACCGGGTTCGAGGCCTCCAGCGGCTTGCGCTTGGCACGTAGGCGTCCGGGAACCGACGGGTAGCGCGGGAGGTTGAGGCCCTCGAGCACGGTGAGCACCGCGGGCATCGGCAGCTCGTACACGTCGCGGCCGCCCTGCACCTCCTGCTCGCAGCGAACGCGGCCGTCCTGAACGGTGATGCCCTTGACTCCGGTGACGACCGGCAGGCCGAGCGCGTAGGCGACCCGGATCGCGACCTGGTAGTCGCACGAGTCAGCTGCCTCGTTGCCGAACAGCAACAGGTCAAACGGCTCCGGCTCGGCGCGGATCGCCGCGACGATCGCCGCCGCGGTCGCCTGCGGATCCCACTCCTCGCCGCCCGTGACCAGATGCACCGCGCGGTCGACGCCGATCGCCATCATGTCGCGCAGCTGCTCCTCGGCCTCGGCCGGCCCGAGCGTCAGCACCGTGCTCGAGCCGCCGTGCTGCTCGACCAGCCGCACGGCCTCCTCGGCGCCGCATTCCTCGTGCGGGCTGATCGTGAAGCCGAGGTGGCGGGTGGAGATCGCCCGTGCATCGTCGGTGAGGACGATCTTGCCGCCGGTCAACGGCACGCGTTTCACACAGACGAGAATGTTCATCGGAGCGCTACGACCTGACGCGTGAGTTGTCGGGATCGAAGACGGCCGTCGAATCGGCACTGGCGACGCTCACGGGGTAGCGCTCACCCATGTATTCGACCGCCAGCTGCCGGCCGACGACGGCGTGCTCGGGCGGCAGGTAGCTCATCAGGATGTGCTTGCCGATCGACGGCCCGGCGCCCGCGCTCGTCACATACGAGCGCCTGCCCTTGCGGTCGACCAACGACTGCCCATCGCGGGTCAGGATTGGTTCCTTGCCGAGCATGTAGCGCTTGACCCCCGATTTGGAGGTGTGATCGTCGACGGTCAGCGTGCACATGATCGCGGCGGGCTCCTCCTCACGGTGGCGGACGTGTGCCTCCTTGCCGATGAAGTCCTGCTCCTTGACCTTGCCCCACGCCATCCCAGCCTCGACGACGTTGAAGTCGCCTTCAAGCTCGGCGCCGTAGGCGCGGTAGGACTTCTCCAGCCGCCCGGTGGTGCCGTAGACGCCGATCCCGGCCGGCACGATCCCGTGCTCGGCGCCGGCCTGCGAGACCATGTCCCAGAGCCGAGCGCCCTGCTCGAACGGCACGTACAGCTCCCAGCCGAGATCGCCCACGTAGGAGATCCTGGAGGCCAGCACCTCAAGCGGACCGATCTCGATCGGCTTGCAGCGGGCGAACGCAAACCCCTCGTGCGAGACGTCGTCGCGCGTCAGCGAACTGAGGATGTCACGCGCTCGCGGGCCCCAAAGGCCGAGCGTCGACCAAGAGTTCGTCTGGTCGTGCAGCTGCGCCGAGCCGTCGTCGGGAAGCTGATCGGCAAACCACTTTGCGTCAGACCCGCCGTGCGCGGCACCGGTGACCACGCGAAACAGCTCGTCGTCAAGCCGCATGATCGTCAGGTCCTGCTTGAAGCCGCCGCTGTGGGTCAGCAGTGGTGTGTAGACGACGCGGCCGGTCGGCACGTCCATCTGGCGCATCGCGACGCGCTGCACGACGTCGAGCGCGGACGGGCCGCTGATATCGAAGATCGAGAACGCGCTCAGGTCGATCATCGCCGCCCGGTCCCGCATCGCGAGGTGCTCGGCGTTGATGATCGGCGACCACCAGCGCGACTCCCACTCGGCCTCACGCCGGTTGATGCGCTCGCCGTATTCCTCCAGCAGCGGCGCGTTTGATTCATACCAGTGCGGCCGCTCCCAGCCGGAGGTCTCGTAGAAGACGGCACCGAGCGCCTCCTGCGCGTCATAGAACGGCGAGCGTCGCACGCCGCGGTCGGACTCCCACTGCTCGGAGGGATGGACGATCCCGTACATCTTGTTGAAGCCCTCGCAGGCGCGGGCGACGACATGGGTCCGGGTGCGCTGGCACGGATACGCGCGAGCGATATCGGACTCGTGCACGTCGATCTCAGATTCGCCGTGGACCATCAGTTCTGCGATCGTCTTGCCGGAGCCCGGCCCCTCCTTGATCCAGATCGCCGCGGCGGACCACAGCCCGCGCACCTCCGGCGTCTCACCGATCAGGGGCATGCCGTCGTAGGTGACGCTGAGCACGCCGTTGATCGCGTACTTCACGCCGACGCTCTCGTCGCCGACGATCTCCGGCATCAACTCGAGCGCGATCTCCATCTGCGGGTCGAAATCGGCCTGGGTGAACGGCATCTCGGTCGGGCTGAGCGCGGATTCCTCGATCGACGGGATCTCATCGGCGTCGAGCGTGATCGGCCGGTGCGCGTAGGAACCGATCTCGAGTCCGGTCCCCTCCTGGCGCTCGTACATGTTCGTGTCCATGTCACGGACGATCGGATACTCGATCATCGCGGTCGTGTCGGCGAACCGCGGCGCCGGCCCGATGTCGATCATCTGGTGAATCATCGGTGTCAGCGGGATCGACGCACCGGCCATCTTCGCGATCCGCGGGCTCCAGGCGCCACAGGCGATCACGATCCGCTCGACCTCGATCTCACCGCGTGTGGTCCGCAGCCGACGAACCCGGCCGTGCTCGACGTCGATTCCGAGCACCTCGACGTTGGCGACCACATTCAGGCCCATCTCAACCGCCCGCTCACGCATGATCGTGCCGGCGCGCAGCGAGTCGACGACACCCGCGCCAGGTGTATAGAAGCCGCCGAGGATCAGTTCCTCGTTGATGTACGGAACGAGTTCGGAGACCTGTTCGGGCGTGATCATCGACACCGGCTCGATCCCCCACGACAGCGCCGACGCCATGCGCCGTGTCAGCTCCTGCATCCGAGCCTCGGTGCGAGCGATCTCGATGCCACCACTCTCGATGAACACGCCCAATTCCTTGTACTGGCGCATGCTCTCGAGCGTCAGGAGCGTCATCTCCTTGTTGTGATCGACCGGGAAGATGAAGTTGGAGGCGTGCCCGGTGGAACCGCCAGGGTTTGGCAGGGGTCCCTTGTCCAGAAGCATCACGTCGGTTTCGCCGAGTCGGCACAGGTGGTAGGCAAGGCTGTTGCCGACGATGCCGGCACCGATGATGACGGTGCGCTGGGAGGACGGCAGCTCGCGGTTGATGGCGGTCATGCCCCTGATATATCAGATGCGGATCGGTGGTGTCGACGTCACGAGCCCGCCGAACGCTTAACGAACGCGAACGGGACCGTGAACGCGCTGAAACGCGGCCATGAACGGATGCGAACGAGGTCATTAACGGTCGCCGCTGCAGCTTGACGGACTGCTCGCGCGCTGCTCCAATCGATCGCAATCCCGGTGCGGAGCGATGGGCGGCACCGCGCCACATCGCACATCCGATGATCGCGCCTCGCGTCAAGCGGGAGGCGTCCAAACCAAAACGAAAGGGGAACACATGCGTGTTCTCAGGAACCTGTCCGCTGTCGGAGGATTGCTGGCGCTCGCGCTCGTGGGCCCGATCGCCGGCGCCTCCGCGCACGACTGGAGCTCGCCAGTTGTGGGAAACGTCTACGTCAACGACAACACCGCCCCGCTCAACACGATCGCGGGCTACGCACGCCATTACGACGGCACGCTGACGCCGCTGCCGGGCTCGCCGTTCCCGGCCGGCGGGGCGGGCGCAGGTAAGACCGTCGGATCGCAGGGGGCCCTGCAGAGCGCGGATCACGGCCGCTACCTGCTCGCGGTCGATGCCGGCAGCAACCAGGTGTCGGTGCTCGCCGTCGAACCCGACGGCTCGCTACGGGTGGTTCCTGGCGGGGTCGTCTCCTCGGGCGGGACCGAGCCGGTCAGCATCGCCGTGCACCGACGCATCGTCTACGTCGCGAATGCCGGCGTCGGCGACAGCGGCAGTGGCGAGGACTACACGGGCTTCTGGCTCGGATGGCACGGCCATCTGAATCCGATCGCCGGCTCGACGGTAGCCCTCCCCAACGGCTCGACGCCGGGCGACGTGCTGTTCAACGCGACCGGCACCAACCTCGTCGGTACCAGGGTTGGAACCTCGCTGATCGACAGCTTCGCGGTCGGGCGTGACGGCCTGCTCACCGCGGCCGCCGGTTCGCCGTTCGCGGCGCAGGGACCGGGCCCGTTCGGCAGCGAGTTCAGCCCAACGAACCCGAGCCAGCTGTTCGTCTCCAACGCCCATGGCGGCGCCGGCAACGGCACCGTGTCGGCGTTCGACGTAGCAGCCGACGGGGCGCTCAGCTCGATCGGCAGCTCGCCGTTCCCCGACGATCAGACAGCCCCATGCTGGGTGACGATCTCCGCGGACGGGCGATACCTGTTCGCGGTGAACACGGCGGTGCCAAGCATCTCGTCCTACGCGATCGCGGGCAATGGCTCGCTCACGCTGCTCGGCTCCACCCCATTCAAGTTCGGCGCCGGGCTTGGACCGTTCGATGCGCAGCTGAGCCCCGACGGGCGGACGCTGTGGGTAGTCGGCTCAGCGGGCAACGTGCTGAGCGGCTTCGCCGTCCACGGCGGCTCGCTCAGCGAGCTCGCATCCTCGCCGGAGCCGCTGCCGGCCGGCGCGACGGCGTTCGGTCTCGTCGTTAGCTGACTGATCGCACGAGCCGGGGGCAACGTTGCCCCCGGCTCGTGGACCGCCCTCGTCGAGCTTTCTGGCTGCTCGGGTCTCCGAGTGGAGGTACGGTGCGGCGGGTGAGCCGACGCGAGAGACCGCGACGCCGGCGGGCAGGTGTGTTCACTTCGACTGCCCATTTCCCACGATGCGCCGACCGCTGGGGACTACGTCACCTGGCCCTAGGCGTCGCTGTTCTCACGGTCCTGCTGTTTGGGACGTCACGAGTTCTGTGGCACCCGGCTTCGGCGGCAGCCGCGCAGCCGGCGTGTGCATACGCGGGGCTGTCCAACGACAATCCCGAACATACCCCGCAGCCGGCTTACTACTGGTGTGAGTTGACGGCCTCCTTCAATGGGAGCTGGCATTACCAGGACAACACGCCCAACGCGACGGACGTCTCGTCCCTCAGCTGGAGCGAGTCGTGGAACGGTTCCTACTGGGTTTTCCAGTCCCTTAGCGGCACCTACACATATACCGACCTGCGGTCCGGGTCGACCGACAGCTGCTCAGCGACGCTGAGCCTCAACCCTGCGGACGCGCCTTATTACGGACAGACCCCGCTGAGCGGCGATCAGGTGTACAGCAGTAACGGCGACCCCGCAGATGAGCCGGGCATCAGCGTTCTCGGCGCGGGTCAGCTGGACACCACGGGCCCCGTATATCCGTACGCAGTGGTGCAGAGCTCGGTCACCGACCCGAGCTCGCCGTGCAATACGAACTGGAGTGCGGGTGCCGCAGGGACACCATACCTTGAGGGTGTGCCATGGACCGGCAGTGATTGCCATGACGGACCGAGCTCGACTCCGTTCCCCGACCTACAGCTGCCGGTTTCCACCACCCTGACGGACAGCTGCACGGCGGCGGGCCCGGACCAGGGCTCGGGCGGCACGCTCTCAGGGTCCGTACAGTCGACCCTTGCAATATCCTGGAGTAACTGCGCCGGTGCAACTGATCCCGACGCGCTCGGCTCGGGACTCAGGCAACCTGCCATCGAAGGCGATACGCCGGGGTGCTGTCTGACCAGCACAGCCGGCGCGGACACCGCGCACGCGTCGGCCGCCACGATTACCGTCGAAACGGGCGGGCCCTCCCGCTTTGTTGAGAATCCCAGGTATGTGACCCTGACCGCCAACGCAGCAGGCGGATGCCAGCCCTATACGTTCGTCTGGACGCTGAAGCCACGTCGCACCGAACCACTCGAGGCCGGCGGCTACGGGTCGGTCACCCCGGCGCCAAAGACCCAGTCTGGGGCTGCGTCGCAGGTGAAGGTCGTCCTCGCGTGCAAGGGCCTTCCGTCCAAGGTGCGCAGGAATTCTCCAGAGTCGTGGCGCCCGTGCTGGGGACCGGTCACTTACAACGTCGCGGTGACGGACGCTGCGCATAACACGGGGAGCGGGACGGTCACCTTCCTCTGGCAACCATTCTGCGTCTCTGCGTCGCGGAAGGCACTCGCGAAGAAGTTGATCGAGGATCTGGGACATGCTATTTGGGATGAACTTTCAAAATCCGTGCAGGAAGAGATCGCGAAAAAGGGCGGCGAAAAGCTGATCACGTATCTACTGGAGACGGGCGAGGGCCTTGGGCCCTACCTCCTCGCGCACGGTTTGATCGACCTGACCGCCAAAATCGGCCAGCAGATCCAACAAGCGAACACAGCGCGGGAAGACCTGAAGTACCCGGTGTGTTGACAGCTGACTGACGATCACTCGATCCCGAGCCGGTCGAGCAGCCGCTCGTCAGTGCGCCAATGGCGGCGCACCCTGACCGACAGGGCGAGGTGCACGCTGCTGCCCAGCTCACGCTCGATTGCGCGACGCGCAGCGGTCCCGATCGCCTTGATCATCCGTCCACCGGAGCCGATCAGAATTCCCTTCTGCGATTCGGTCTCGACCAGGACCGTGGCCTGGATCCTGATCAGATCGTCACGCGGCTGATCGATCGACTCGATCTCGACCTCGACCGCGTGTGGGACCTCCTCACGGGTGCGAGCCAGAACCTGCTCACGCACGAGTTCGGCGAGCACGACGGTTTCCGACTGGTCGGACTGCTGATGGGCGCCGAAGTAGAACGGCCCTTCGGGCAGCAGGCCGACAAGATGGGCGACCAGCTCAGCAACGCCGGCCCCCGTACGAGCGGACACGGGGAACACCTCTGCGCCGACCCCGAGCCCTGCGGCGTCGTGGAGCGCCGCGACGGTCTTCGCCTGCTCGGCGCGGTCGACCTTGTTGACCGCGATCACCACCGGAACCGGAGCGCTCGCCAGCAGCGAGGCGATGAAGCGATCCCCGGGGCCGACTCCCTGTTCGGCGTTGACCAGCAGCAGGCAGCCGTCGGCGTCGGCGAGCTCACGCTCGACCCGGCGCTGCATCCGTTCGGTCAGCACGTCGCGCGGGCGCTGCACGCCGGGGAGGTCGACCAGCACAAGCTGCCAGTCCTCTCCGGTCGCGACGGCACGGATCGCCCGCCTGGTCGTCTGCGGCTTATCGGACACGATCGCCACGTGCGCACCGACGATCGCGTTGGCGAGCGTCGACTTGCCGACGTTCGGGCGCCCGGCGAGCGCGATGAAACCCGAGCGTGTCCGGGCCGGCGGCGGCGTGCTCATCGTCGGCCGGCGGCGCTGCCGCCGGCCCTCAGGCTTCCGATGCCGGCCGTCATGTCACCCAACGCATCAGCTCGGCCTGTAGCGCGAGCATCTCGCCGTTGTCACGTTCGTGATCCATGCCGGTCAGGTGCAGCACGCCATGCACGACCGCCTCACGAAGGTCGCTCGTGTGCTCCGGGCAGATGATCACGTCACCGAGCTCCCTCGGACCGGCGGGGATCCCGTCCTCGTCGACACCGAACGACAGCACGTCGGTGGGCGTGTCGATCCCGCGGTGCTCGCGGTTCAGCGTCCTGATCCGCGCCGCGTCGACGAACTCGACCGCCATGTGGCCATCCTCGATCCCAGCCGAGGACAACCCCAGAACGCACAGCTCACGCACCTCGATCGCGCTCGGGTCCTCATCACCGTCCAGCTCGTCGATCCCGATCACCTCGATCTCGAGATCGCTCACCGCGGGCTCACCCCGCCGCCCGTGTCTGCCGGCTGTGCGCGCGTAGCTCAGGTGCCAGCCGCTGACCGTGCTCGGTGTACGCCGCCACGATCCGGCGCACAAGCTTGTGGCGCACAACGTCCTCCTCACCGAACCGCACGAACTCGATCCCCTCGAGCCCGTCAAGGATCTCGCCGACCACGACCAGCCCCGAGTCCTGATCACCGGGCAGGTCGATCTGCGTGATGTCGCCGGTGACGACCATCCGTGAGTTGAACCCGAGCCTCGTGAGGAACATCTTCATCTGCTCCGGGGTCGTGTTCTGGGCCTCGTCGAGGATGATGAAACTGTCGTTAAGCGTTCTCCCGCGCATGAACGCCAGTGGCGCCACCTCGATCACGCCACGCTCGAGGTGCGCGGTCACGCGCTCGGGCTCAAGCATGTCGTGGAGGGCGTCGAACAGGGGCCGCAGGTAGGGGTCGACCTTGGCCATCAGATCTCCGGGGAGGAACCCGAGTCGCTCCCCCGCCTCCACCGCGGGTCGCGTCAGGATGATCCGGTTGACCTCACGCCGGTGCAGCGCCGCAGCCGCCAGCGCGACGGCGAGGAATGTCTTGCCGGTGCCCGCCGGACCGATCCCGAACGTGATCGTGTTGGCGCGGATCGAGTCGACGTAGCGCTTCTGGTTGACGGTCTTGGGCGCCACCTTGCTCGCGCCGTGGCGCCAGACGACATCCTCCAGGATCGCGGCCGGAGATTCGTGGGCCGCGAGCGCCTGTGAGACGGCCTCGATCGTCCCCGGCGCGATCTCGTGACCCTGGGCGATCAGCTCCGACAGCTCTCTGACGACCTCGGTGCCGGCGCGCACCGCGTCGGGCTCGCCGTCCAGCGTCAACACGTTGCCGCGCAGGAACACATCACAACCGAGGTGGTTCTGCAGCGTCCGCAGGACCGCGTCCTGGCTGCCGGCCAACTCGGCGGCGGTGGCGTTGTCCAGTTCGATCCGTTCGCGCATCTATCTCAAGTTACGCGCTCAGCGCCTCACGTACCGCCGCCGACGCCCGCTTGCCGTCGACCAGGCCGCCGGAGCGGTCGATCACGAGCTTCATCACCCGGCCGAGGTCCCGCGGGCTGCTCGCACCGGTCTCGGCGATCGCCGCGCTGACGATCGCGCCGAGCTGCTGATCGTCGAGATCGGGCGGCAGGTAGGTGGAGATCATCCGGGCCTCCGACTCCTCTTGGAGAGCAAGCTCGGGGCGTCCGCCGTCATGGAACTGATGGGCGGCCTCGAGCCGGCGCTTGCGCTCCCGGCGCAGTACCGCCAGCTCATCGCCGTCGCCCTCCTTGGCGTCCTTCTGCAGCTCGGAGAGCAGCAATCGAAGCGCGCCGACGAGATCCTTCTCGCCGGCCTTCATCGCGCGCGTTATGTCAGCGCGAACCTGTTCGATCACACTCAAGCTTCTCAGAGGATACGACGCCGCGGCGTCGCGCTCGTCAACGCGCTGTTACGCACCGGATCCCATCGGCGTGAAGCTCGACGCAGGTGACGTCGATCAGCTCCCCGCGCGCGCCGGCACCGGCGGGCAGGTAGGCGCGGGTGTAGTCGCCCGTGTAACCCGAGCATTGCGTGTCGGCGAGCTTGTCGATCAGCACGTGCTCGCTTTGCCCAAGCTTGCTCACGCGGTGATGCCGGGAGCGAACCTCGGCATGGCCTCTGAGCAGCTGCGAGCGACGCTTCTTCTCGGCCGGCGGGACGCGATCGCCGAGACCGGCGGCGACCGTCCCGGGCCTTGGCGAGTATGAGAACGCGTGCACGCGCGTGATCCGGGCGGCGTCGATCAGCGCCAGCGTCCTGCCAAAGGCCGCATCGTCCTCGGTCGGGAAGCCGACGATCACGTCGGTCGTGATGTTCACCCGCGGCACAGCGGCCCGGAGCGCCGCGACGCTCGCCAGGTACTGCTCGGCGTCGTAGTGGCGACCCATCGCCGCCAGCACTCCATCGTCACCGGACTGCATCGGGATGTGGAGGTGCGGGCAGACCTTCGGTTCGCGCAGGAGCGCTTCGATCAGCGAGTCACGGACGTGGATCACCTCGACGCTTGAGAGCCGCACGCGTGCGACACCGTCGATCCGGGCGACCGCGAGCATCAACTCGCCGAGCTCAAGGCCGTTCTCGGGGTCCCGGTAGTCACCGACACTGATCCCCGTCATCACCATCTCCGGCTGGCCGGCGGCGACGCGGCGGCGGACCTCGTCTAGCACGGCGCTGGCGGGGCGCGAGCGGGCGGCGCCGCGCACGGTCGGGATGATGCAGTAGGCGCAGTGGCAGTCGCAACCGTCCTGAACCTTGACGAAGCCCCTGGTGCGGCTGGATGCCGAGGGGGACTGACCCGAGTCACCGCGCAAGCTGCGCGCGAGCACGTCGTGCTCGAGGTCGGCGCACGCGCCGAGGTCGGCGCGCACCACAGCGGCGATCGTGTCGGCGACATCGTCCGCCGTGCCGACGAGCGGATGGACACGGGGATCGATCGCCGCGAACTGGCCGGCGTCGAGGTTGGCGGCACAGCCGGTGACATACACCTGGCGCGTGTTCTTCAGAGAACGGCGAACCGACTGCCGCGACTTGGCCTGCGCCTCACTCGTGATGCAGCAAGTGTTGACGAGCTGCAGCTCCGCGTGCTCCTCGTCCACCTCGGTGTGGCCGGCTGCCAGCAACGCTTCGCGCGCCATGATCATGTCTGCCTGCGAGACCTTGCAGCCCAGGAACTTGACGGCGAACGTCGTCATCGTTCCCGGAAGGTAGCGCCACGAGCAGATCCCGGCTCACGACCGGCGGACCTTCGGACCCGTGCCCACTTGGTATCTCCGCGGCTGTCCTCGAGACGGCACGCGACGAGAGGAGGACGTCGCGCGTGGATCCGTAGCGAGGCTTGGGTCGCGGAACGATGATGTCCAAGAGACGGCCACCGAGGGTCACACCGATCGTGAGCGGGCCCGTCAACTGCGTGTCATCTCCCCGACTGAGCGCCCGATTGCTTCATCCGCCTGAAGGATGATCAGGAGGCATTGCTGGCACCTGGGCCGTTTGGCCAGCATTTCGCCGCCCGTGCTTGTCCAAGTGCGCAACGTCGCGTCCGGTTGCACGCGTTCGGAAGCCGAGCGCCTGTCAGCTTTGGCGCACGCGCGTCAGCAGTAGCGCCGCCCAGTCCCCTGAGCACAGCCGGCGCTGCTCCACCAGGCCGATCGTCGCGAACGCTGCGGCGATCGCTTCCGCCTCGGTGACGAGCAGCCCGCTTGCGATCACGGTCTCGGCAATCAGCTCCGGTACCGCTCGCAGCCGCTCGACCCAGGCCTCCAGCAGCGGCGCCAGCAGGTTCGCCAGCACCAGGTCAGCGGCCGGGGCGTCCGCCTCACGCAGATCGTGGCGGCGGACCTCGAGCGCAACGCCGTTGATCAGGGCGTTGGCACTCACGGCGTCCACGCTCAGCGGGTCGTAGTCGAGCGCCAGCACCGGTTCCCAGCCGAGCGCCGCGGCAGCGATCGCGAGTACGCCCGAGCCACAGCCGAGGTCGATCACAGCCCAGTCGCGAACCGGCGTCGCGGGCCCGGCAGAGCCGCCGCCCACGCCGGGCGGCGGCAGCTCCAGCAGCAGCTCCAGGCACATGCGCGTGGTCGCATGCGCGCCGGTGCCGAACGCCCTGCCCGGGTCGATCACCAGATCGATCGCCGTCCGGCCGGGAGGCTCCCACGGCGGGCGCACGGTCAGACGCTCGCCCAGCACCAGCGGCCGGTGGAACTCGCGCCAGCGATCGGCCCAGTCGTCCGCTATCTCGGTCGTCTCGACGTCGACGAGCGCAGTGCCGGCCGCGGCCCGCAGCGCCGGGAGCTCGGGCAGCTCACCCGGCGCTCCGTAGATCACATACTCGATCTGTTCCGGGTCGACGTCGATCTCCTCGACCCCGCTCGGCGCCAGCTCCAACAGCTCGGCGAGGACGAGCTCCGCGTCAGCGCGCCTGACGCGTACAGCGAGCCGGATCAACCGCCGAGCACGCGCTTCAGCTTGCCGAACACGCCCTCTTCGCTGTGCAGGTTGTGGTCGGTCAGCGAGTCCTCGAACTGGACGAGCAGCTCCCGTTGCTCACGCTTGAGATGCCGCGGGATCACGACGTTGACGACGACGCGCAGGTCGCCGGGGCGCCGGCCACGCAGCGACGGCATCCCGCGCCCCTTCATCACGATCGTCTCGTGCGGCTGCGTGCCGGCCGGGATTTCAAGGTCGACCGGACCCTCGATCGTCGGCACGGAAACCGTCGTGCCGAGCGCCGCCAGCGGGGCCGAGACGTCGACGGCGGTCACGAGATCGTCGCCGTCGCGCATGAACCGGGAGTCCTCGCGCACCCGGATCAGCACATAGAGGTCGCCCGCGGGGCCGCCATGCTCGCCGGCGTGACCGCGACCGGCGACGCGGATCCGCTGACCTGCGGCGATCCCCGCCGGCACGTCGACCGACAGCTTCACGTGCTCAACCCGGCGTCCACGCCCGTCGCAGACGCCGCAGGGCTTGCTCGCGACGCGACCGTCGCCGCCACAGACATCGCAGGCGGTGGCCCGTACGACCTGGCCGAACGGGGTCCTGGAGACGGCGCGCAGCTGACCGCTCCCGCCACACCGCGGACAGGTCTCGATCGGCGTTCCCGGCTCGGCGCCGTTGCCGTGGCAGTGCTCGCAGAGGACAACGGCCTCGTAGGCGACATCGACCTTGGTCCCATGCGCCGCGGCCGCGAGATCGATCTCGGCGTTGACCGCGACATCGCCTCCCTGGGCCGGCCCGGCCGGCCGGCCGCCACCTCCGAAGGCGCCGCCGAACCCGCCGCCGAAGAACGCCTCGAAGATGTCCGCGACGGAACCGAACCCCTCGAAGTTGGGCGCGTAGCCGCCACGTTTGAGGCCGTCGAAGCCGTAGCGGTCGTAGGTGGCACGGCGCTGGGAGTCGGACAGGACCTCGTATGCCTCCGCGGCCTCCTTGAACTTCTCCTCGGCCTGCGGATCATGGCTGTTGACGTCGGGATGCAGCTCACGCGCCAGCCTGCGGAAGGACTTCTTGATCTCGGTATCGTCGGCCTGCCGGCCGACTCCGAGAACCTCGTAGTAGTCGCGCGGCATCCCTGTCCCGCTAGCGCTCGTCGTACACGTCGGTGACGAAGCTCGACAGCTGCGAGGCCGCCTCGCGGACCGAGCGGATCGCACGGCCGTAATCCATCCGCAACGGCCCGATCACCGAGACCGTGCCGAGCTGGCGCTGCGGCAGTCCGTATCCGGCCGCGACGAGCGCGAGCGACTGCAGCGCATGTTCGTCGTTCTCGGTGCCGATCCGGACCAGGACGTCACGCCCCGACAGCGCGCCGCGGAGCACCCCGAGCATCGTCACACGCCGCTCCAGCATCTCCATCAAAGAGTTCAGCTCGGACACGTCGCCGAGTCGCTCGAAGCGCATCAGCCGCGACGCTCCCTCGACGTAGATCGTGTCCTGCCCAGCCTCCTCCAACTCTGTGAAGACCGGCGCGAGCGAGTCGATGAACGCTGCCTCTGTCGCCGACAGCGAGCTGTCATGGAGCCTCTGGCCGAGCCTCCGCGCGCCGAGCCCGGTGCCGACCAGACACTCGTTGAGATAGCTTGCAGCCCAGTCGGCGAGACCAGGATCGACCGGCCGCTCGAACGTGAACATCCGTTTGGTGACGCCGCCGGTCGAGGTGATGACGACCACCATCAGCACCTGAGGCTGGAGCGTGAGCAGCTCGATGTGGCGGATCGTCGAGGTCTCCAGCGGCGGCGCCATCACGATCGCGAGCAGGTTCGTGATCTGTGAGAGCGCCTCGGTGGTGGCGCGCATCGCCTCGTCGAGCTCACGGCGGACGAGCGACAGACCCAGCGCGGGCGTGTGATCATCGGGTGGCAGCAGGCGGTCGACGAAATACCGGTAACCGTCCTGGGTCGGCACCCTGCCGGCCGAGGTGTGGGGATGCGCGAGCAGGCCCAGCTCCTCGAGGACGGCGAGCTCATGACGGATCGTCGAAGGGCCCCACTCGAAGCTGACCGAGAGCGCCTTGGAGCCGACGGGGACGCCCGCATCGAGATATTCCTGCACCACGCTTCGGAGCACCAGCTCCTGTCGCTCGCTCAACATCACATGGATTCTAGGAACGTGCGAGGGTGGATCAGTGAAGCGCGATCTCCGCGACCGCATTTCGGATGATCCGTTGTCCGCCCTGAGTGGCCTCCGACACGACCCGCGCGACCCCGTCCCGGACCTCCTTGACGGTTCCCTCGATCACGATCTCCTCGCCGATCTGACCCATGCCGCGGAACTGGACGCTGAGCGATTTCAGCCTGTCCGGGCCGCCGGCGGCGGCGGTGTGCGCACGCGCCACCTGGGCCATCGTCCACAGCCCGTGGAGAATCCTGTGCGGAAGGCCGACCTCGTGGGCGAAATCCTCGTCGATGTGGATCGGGTTGAAGTCACCCGACGCACCGGCGTAGCGGACCGTGACGTAGCGGTCCGGCGTCACCCGCAGCTCGATCGCGGCGCCTGGCTCAAGCTTCGGCGCGCTCACTCCATCCCCCTGACGATGTTGGTCCAGAGCCCCTGACAGACGCGCTCCCCGCGCTGGTTTTCGGAGACCGACTCAAACACGTAGAAGCCCGAGCCCGGCGCGAGCGGCGATGTCCTTCACGCTCAGAACGGTGCTGATCTCATCACCCGCCACCACCAGCTCGCCCCAGTGGAACTCCTGGCTGCCGTGGACGAGCATCGAGAAGTCGATCGACAGGTCGGGGTCGAACAGCGCCGCGCCGAGTACCGGGCGGCAGTAGACGACGACGAACATCGGCGGCGCGACCAGATCGCGGTAGCCGGCCGCCCTGGCCGCCTCCAGGTCGTGATGGAGCGGATCGGTCTCACCGACCGCGCTCGCATACTCACGGATCTTCTCGCGGCCGACTGCGTAGCTGACCGCTGGATAGCGCTTCCCGACCGCCTCGGTTCTCACCGGCACGAGGCTGAGTCTCTCAGATGATCACCGATACCGACCCGCCGTCGACCGACCACGCGGCACCGGCAACGTTCGCTGCCCGCTCGGAGCAGAGGAACGCGATCACACCGGCGATCTCCTCGTCGGTGCCGAGCCGCCGGAGCGGCACCCGGTCCGCGACCGAGGCGAGCACAGCCTCGCGAGTTGTGCTCTGCGCCGCGGCGAACTGGTCGGCGAGCCCACCGGGCGCGAGCCAGCGATCGCCGGCGATCGGCCCTGGGGCGACCGCGTTGATCAACACGCGATCGGCGGCGTAGAGGTCCGCGAACGCCCGCGAGAGCGACAGCTGCGCTGCCTTCGTGACCGAGTAGGCCATGTTGGTCGAGGACGGCCGTTTGCCCGACGACGAGCAGACATTCACGATCCGGCCCCACCCCTGGCCGGCCATCTGGGGCGCGGCTGCTCGCATCAACCGCATCGGCGCCATCACGTTGATCTCCCACTGGGCCTGCCAGTCCTGCTCTGAGAGCTGCGCGAGCGAGCGCACGACGCTGACGCCCGCGTTGTTGACGAGCACATCGACGCTGCCGAAGCCGTCGAGACACGCGCTCACGACCTGCGCCGCTGAGGTCGGACGGACGAGGTCGAGCGCCAACGTCCTGACGCGCCCCTCACCGGCGCCGGCTTTCTCGGCGGCCCGGATACAGGTTTGCGCCACCCGGCCCAGCGCCTCCTGACGTCGGCCGATCAGCAGCACCGCAGCACCCTCCGCCGCCAGCGCGCGGGCGGTCGCGGCACCGATCCCGCCCGAGGCGCCGGTCACGATGCAGGCGCGATCGAGCAGGCCGAGGTCCATCCGTCATGATTCTTCCATGACCGCGGCGACACAGCACGACTCCCGGCATCCCCCGCCGGAGACCGATCAGCAGGCCTCCGCGATCATCCGCACGCGCGGCCTGACGAAGGTCTACCCCGGAACCGACTTCGCCGCCGTCGACCGGCTTGATCTGAGCATCGACCACGGCGAGATCTTCGGCATGCTCGGGCCCAACGGCGCCGGCAAGACGACCACCGCCGGAATGCTCACCACCAGGGTGATCCCGACCTCTGGGAAGGCCTACGTCGGTTCGGTCGACGTGGTCGAGCATCCGGCGCTCGCCAAGCAGATGATCGGCGTCGTCTCTCAGCAGAACACGCTCGACCGGCAGCTGACGGTGTGGGAGAACCTGTACCTCCACGGACGCCTGTTCGGAATCGGCGCCGCAGAGTCGCGCCGGGAGTCCGATCGCCTGCTGGAACAGTTCCATCTGAGCAAATGGGCGAAGGCTTCCGTGTACGCATTGTCAGGCGGCATGGCACAGCGCCTGATGGTGGCACGCGCGATCTTCCACCGGCCCGCCGTCCTGTTCCTCGACGAGCCGACCGCGGGCCTCGACCCGCAGAGCCGGCTCGCGCTCTGGGAGATCCTCGGCGAGCTCAACCGCGCCGGGCAGACGATCATGCTCGCGACCCATTACATGGAGGAGGCAGATCAGCTCTGCAGCCGAGTCGCGATCATCGACCATGGCAGGATCCTCGCGCTCGACACACCGGCGGCGCTCAAGCAGACGCTCGGCGTCGACACGATCGTGACCGTCAAGGCCGCCGGCGACGGTGACCAGCTGGCTCAGGCGCTCAGCCGGCAGATCGATGGCGTCACGCGAACCCGCGTGATCGAGGGCGGTGTCGAGTTGCACGTCACGGGCAACGAACGGATCATCCCGCGGGTGGTCGGCGCCGCCGATAGCGCCAACGTCGATCTGATCGATCTGGCGGTGTCGGCGCCGACGCTCGAGAACGTGTTCATCAACCTGACCGGCAAGGACCTGCGCGAATGAGCGCGACCACGACCCCGCAAGCGTCGAAGGGCCTGCAGGACCTCTCCCCGATCGCGCTGACGCCGACGCGCACGACGATGCAGGCGAGCCGCACCGCGCTCGGGGCACTGATCCTGCGTGACCTGATCGTGCTGCGCAAGAACTTCGGCGAGTTCGTCGCCCGAACCCTGATCCAGCCGTTCCTGCTCGTATTCGTGTTCCTGTACGTGTTCCCCAAGATCGGGCAGGGGATCGGCGGGGGCAGCCACGACCCGGCAGCCGAGTCGCAGTTCGCGACCGTGCTCGTCGCCGGCGTCGTCGGCATCTCGATCATGTTCCAGGGGATTCAGGCGGTGGCGATGCCGATGTCGACCGAGTTCGGCTACACGCGTGAGATCGAGGACCGCGTCCAGGCTCCCTGCCCGATCTGGCTGGTCGCCGCGGCGAAGGTGCTCTCGGGCTCGGTCCAGGGACTGCTCGCGGCACTGATCGTGTTCCCGATCGCCGCGGTCGTCCACGCTCCCGGCGTCACCGCGCACCTGTCCGTGCACTGGTTGATCGTGATCACGCTGATCCCGCTCGCGTGCATCGCGATGACGTCGCTGGGACTGCTCCTGGGCACTACCTTCGAGCCACGCAACATCGGCCTGATGTTCGGGTTCGTCGTGCTGCCGCTGACCTTCCTCGGCGGCACCTATTACCAGTGGCAGCGGCTCGCCCCAGTCAAGATCGGCGGTTTCCCCTGGCTGCAGACGCTGGTGCTGATCAACCCGTTGATCTACATCACCGAGGGCATGCGCGCCGGCCTGACAGAGGCGTCGCACATGCCGCTGTATGTGATCTACCCGGTACTGATCGGCTTCGCCGTGTTCTTCTGGATGATGGGGATCCGCAACTTCAAGCGCCGCGTGCTGGTCTAGCCACTTCCCACAAAAAACGGTGAGGCCGTGAAGCCGCAGGGCCGTGCCCGAGCGATATCTACACGGTCGGAATGTCGGGTGGCAACCCGCACCGGCGGACGTTCACGAACTCAGCCTCTTCACCGGTCTGGTCGCCAGACGGCAGCCAGCTTGCGTTCGAAAACTCGTTCGGGGAATCTGATGAGGTGCTGACACTTGCAACCGGACGCGTGCGCGCGCTTGCCGTTCGGATCCCGCGAGGTGGTGTCAACCTCGCCGACTGGCAGCCGTTGGGCGGCTAGTCGCTCAGGTAGATTGACCAGCTGACTAACTATTAGCTATAGCTAGTGGTGATCCGGGGCCACGATTTTCGGGTGGATGATTGTTGGGGTGGCCCACCAGCTGGATCGGATTGCCGATCAGGTCGGGAGCGGCGCATCGGCCGGGAAGCCACGGCGGCGGTACTCGTCGTAGTGGCCGCGCCACTCGTCGGTGAGCTGATTCGTCGACGCGGTCGCCGCACCGGCGGCAAGCTGCCGATCAAGCCGGTCCAGACAGACATGCCAGCCGGCCGCGTCGCGCGCCGCCTTGTCGCGTGTGTCGAGCTCGACCGTGAACCGCAATCGGGTGGCAGGGCGCTCGCCCGCATCCAGTGGTTCGAGCTCGAAGTGAAGCTGGTCATCACCCCAGGTGAACGACAGACGGCGCGGTGGATCGATCGCGGTCACCTCGCCGGTGATCGAGTCGACCCCATCCGCGTGGAAGTCGAAACTCAGCCTGCCCCCGAGCCGGAACTCGCCGGCGACCGCACACGGGAACCAGTGCTCCAGCTCCGACGGCTCGGTTATCGCCCGCCAAACGGCGTCTACGGGATGCTCCAATCGTCGTTCGAAGCGCAAGGTCGGGCGTTCCGTCGTGGTCTCAAAGCTCGCGTGCATGAACTCTCCCTTCAGTTGTGCTTGCCGGTGGCCCCGGGTCGGCCGCGGTCGAGCCGGTTCCGTTGTGGCACCGCGTTGGCTGCCGCCGAGCCCGCCCGCGGTGGCATCAGATGGTGCTCCCCGGCGTCCCGGTCAGCGGCGGCATCGAGATGGTGCTCCAGGGCGTCCAACCTTGCCTCCCATGTGCGCCGGTACGGCTCAAGCCAGGCATCGAGCTCGGCCAGCGGTCCGGGGTCAAGCTCATAGCGGCGGCGCTGGGCGTCGGTGTGCGCCACCACCAGACCGGCATCACGCAGGACCCGCAGATGCTTCGAGGTGCCGGGCTGGCTGAGGCCCAGGGCATCAACCAACTCGCCGACGACACGCGGGCGCTCACGTAGCAACGCGAGCATCTCACGACGATGCGGATCCGCGAGTGCTGCCCAGGTCGATGGCATCAGTGTATATAACCCGAGCCGTATATACGTGTCAAGCCTTACGCTGACGGCGGCCACTCGTGGACGTCAATCCATACGCTGACCGGCGACCACTCGTGGACGTCAATCCATACGCGGCCGGCGACCACTCGCAGACGTGAAGCCATCCGTTCTCGGCAACCACTGGTGGACAATCGGTCGGCGCGCTACTCTGGTCATGTGCCAAGACGGTCCACGATCAGAGCGTCGGACGCAGATCGCGAGAGCGTGGCCGAACGGCTGCGTGAGGCTGCCGGCGAGGGGCGGATCCTCGCCCACGAACTCGAGGAACGGCTCGCCAAGGCGCTTCGCGCGCAGACCTACGGCGATCTTGATTCGGTCGTCGACGATCTTCCGGGAGTCCCGGCCAAGCGCCGCCCACGCGGCCGTGAGCTTGCGCGCTCGCATCCGGTCGGCGCGGTCGCGCTGCTGACCGCCGCCGCGCTCAGCGTGATGCTCGTCACCGTCGTGCTCGCGGTCGTCGTCGTCTGGTTCATGACCTGGGGTTTCTGGCTGCTGGTCGTGTTGGCAGCATTGACGCTGCGCGGCGGTTCCCGCGGTCGCCACCACCGGCGCCGCTACGGCCCGCCCCCGGGGCGGTACGCCTCGCCCCGCCGCGGCGGATTCGGCTGATCCCAGCCGGCAGTTGACCAGCGTACGCGGCTCAGCCGATCAGGCTGCCGCGTGCTCGGCTCGTTCGGTGCATCGATGCCGGTCAGAGCCGGTCACGACCTGTCTGAACGCGCAAATCACCGGCACGATCGTCGATTCGTGCGCTCGGACATGAGAAACGTGTCCGAGTGACCGAATCAACCAAGGTCCGGCCGATTTGCGCGTTCGAACACGGGAGGGCTCCGGTCAACGCGCGTCAGTCCTCCCCATCTCGAACACGCCGGCCCTCCCAATGTCAACACGACGACCCTTCCCATGTCAACCACAACCGCCCCGACGGCAACCATACCCCGTGAGGCGACCTCAATCGCGACAGCCAACCTCGACCTCGCCCTGGACCTCGCGCTCGCCCTCGATAGCAGCGGCGACGACCGCGACCGAGCGTCGCCCCGGCCTCAGCCCTTGTCCCCCAGCTCGAGCACGGCTAGGAACGCCTCCTGGGGAACCTCGATCCGCCCGACCTGCTTCATCCGCTTCTTGCCCTTCTTCTGCGCCTCCAGCAGCTTGCGCTTGCGTGAGATGTCGCCGCCGTAGCACTTCGCGATCACGTCCTTGCGGTAGGCCTTGATCGTCTCGCGGGCGATGATCCGGGAGCCGATCGCCGCCTGGATCGGGACGTCGTACTGCTGCCGCGGGATCTTCTTGCGCAGCTTCTCGGCCAGCAGGCGCCCGACCGGCTCGGCCTTCGATCGGTGCACGAGCATCGAGAGCGCGTCGACCGGATCTCCCGCCAGCAGGATGTCCAGCTTGACCAGGTCGGACTCGCGCAGGCCGATCAGCTCGTAATCGAGCGACGCATACCCTCGGGTGCGTGACTTGAGCTGGTCGAAGAAGTCCAGCACGATCTCCGCCAGCGGCAGGTCGTAGGTGATCTGCAGCCGCTCGGCCGACAGGTAGTGCATCCCGGCGTGATCGCCGCGGCGCTCCTGACAGAGCTCCATGATCGCTCCGACGAACTCCTTCGGCGTCAGGATCGAGGCGCGGATGTATGGCTCACGGACGGCCGCGACCTTGGTCGGCTCCGGCATGTCGTTGGGCGAATGGATCGGCAGGACCGTGCCGTCGGTCAGCGTCACCTCGTATTCGACGCTCGGCATCGTCGCGAGCAGTTCCATGCCGTATTCGCGCTCGAGGCGCTCGCGCACGATGTCCATGTGCAGCAGCCCGAGGAAACCGCAGCGGAAACCGAAGCCGAGCGCGTCGCTGGTCTCGGGCTCCCAGGAGAGCGCGGCATCGTTCAGCGTGAGTTTCTCCAGCGCATCCCGGAGGTCCGCGTAGGCGTCGGTGTCGATCGGGAACAGGCCGCAGAACACCATCGGCTTGACCTCCCGGTACCCGGGGAGCGGCTCGGTCGCCTCGCTGCGACTGAGCGTCAGTGTGTCGCCGACCCGCAGCTTGGTGACGTCCTTGATGCCGGTGATCAGAAAGCCGACCTCGCCGGCGTGCAGCGCCGGGGCTGAGGTCATCTGTGGCGTGAAGAAGCCGATGTCGTCGATCTCCGCCTCGGTGTCCGCCTGCATCGCTCGGATCGCCTGACCCTTGGTGAACGTGCCGTCGACGACGCGGATGTAGGCGATCACCCCGCGGTACTGATCGAATTCGGAGTCGAAGATCAGCGCCCGGGCGGGAGCGTCGGGATCACCGCTGGGGGGCGGTACCCGGGCGATCAGCTCGTCGAGCACCGCGCTGACGCCTTCGCCGGTCTTCGCGCTGATCCGTCGGACCGTGTCGGCCGGCTCGCCGAGCAGCTCGGCGACCTCCTCGGCCACCCGCTCGGGCTCGGCGCCCGGCAGATCGACCTTGTTCAGACAGGGGATCAGCTCAAGCCCCGCCTCGATCGCCAGGTAGGTGTTGGCGACCGTCTGCGCCTCCACGCCCTGCGAGGCGTCGACGACCAGCAGCGCGCCCTCACACGCGGCCAGCGAACGGGAGACCTCGTAGGTGAAGTCGACATGGCCGGGCGTGTCGATCAGATGCAGCTGGTAGGTCTCCCCGTCGCCGGCCTCGTAGAACACGCGGACCGCCTGGGCCTTGATCGTGATCCCGCGCTCGCGCTCGAGGTCCATCGAGTCGAGCAGCTGGGCGCGCATCGACCGCGGGTCGACGGTATGGGTCAGCTCCAGGATCCGATCCGCCAACGTCGACTTGCCGTGGTCGATGTGGGCGATGATCGAGAAGTTGCGGATGTGGGCCTGATCGGTGATGAGAAGAAGGTTAGGTCAGCGACTCCGGCACGGCCCGATCGGCTCGCGCCACCCACAAGTCGCGGGTGTTCAGTTCTCGACGCGCTCGAACTCGCGCTCGGATGCGCTCGCCGCTCGTCGCGCGACGAGCGAGAGCTCCCTGAGCGCGCCCCTGCCAGCTACGCCGGCGGTCAGCACGGCGCCGAACAGGGCGACGGCGTCGATGCTCTTGCGTCCGGCCTTGGTCCAGTAGTCATCTTGGAGGTCGAACCAGAGCGCGAACTCGTCGAGCGTCAGCGCTCCTGAGATCCCGTAGGCCGTCGCGGTCACGCGAGACAGCCAGCGTGAGCCCGCAGGGATCCCGAGCGCCCACTGGTAGTTCCAGAGGTAGCCGGTGCCGAGCAGACCGAAGATCCCGAACGTGCAGTGGTGCAGATGGCGGCCGCCGGCGTCGAGGTTGTGGAACGGCCCGATGCCGGCGCGGATCGAGTGGGTGACCACGCGGCAGGTGGTGAAGGCGGTCGCGAAGCCGATCGCGCTCAGGAACGCCCGTTCCCGGCGGGGGTCGGAGAAGTGCCGACCCCACAGGCCCTGGACATGGGCATCCTCGGGGCGAACAGGCTCGGTTGACATGCAATCAGGCTAACGGACTCACGGCGCCACCAGCCGGCGCCTGCGCAGCCGGCCGAGCACGAGCGTCTCGATCTGGCGCGCCTCCGGGATCCGCAGGACCAGCACCGCCTTCGCGTAGAAGGCGCCGGCGACGATCACGGCGATGCCGACCGAGATCACCTGAGCTGGGAACGACGTGCCGAGGATCGTGTCGAGCCCCAGCCACAGTACGCGGGCGAGCGCCGCCGCTAGCGCCGCCGCGAGCGCGATCCGGATCGTGATCATCAGCGTCTGGCGCCCCTCGAGGAGTCCGTTGAAGCCGATCCGCAACCGGCGCAGCTCGAGCGCCGTCATCACCATGTTCGCGACCGCCGTCCCGATCACGAGCCCCGCGATCCCGTATGGCTTGTACAGCGAGAGGCTGACGATGATGTCGACGACCATGTTGATCGCCGCGAACTTGGTCGGGATCCAGGGGCGTTTGACGGCGAAGAAGGTCCGCGTGAGCAGCAGGTTCATGCCGCCGAACGGGAGGCTCCAGGCGAACCAGAACAGAGCGATCGAGACGTAGTGCGCCTGGCCAGCAGTGAGCTTCTCATGCTCGAAGATGAGCCTGACGATCGGGTACGCCAGCACCATGATCCCCGCTGCCGCCGGGATCAGCAGGAGGTTGATCTGCCGCATCCCGTTGCCGAGCGTGTGCCGCATCGGACCGACATCACCGCGGGAGGCCTGGCGGCTGAGCGTCGGGAACAGCACGGTCGCGACCGCGACGCTGAAGATCCCCTGCGGGAGCATGTAGATCAGGAAGGCGAGCTGGATCGCTCGCGGTGCGCCGTTCGAGACAAGCGCGCCGAAGGTCGAGTTGAGCAACTGGTCGAGGTTGACGATCCCCAATCCGATCGTCACCGGCAGCATCAACAGGAAGACCTGTTTGACGCGCGGGTCCCGCCAGTCGCACTCGAATCGCAGTCGGTAGTCGATCCGGCGCAGCGCCGACGCGATCAGCAGGCCCTGTACCACCGTCGCGACGAGCCAGGCGACGGCATACGCGTAGATGCTCTGCTCGAACTGGTTGCGCAGCGCGAGCAGCACACCGATGATCACGAGGTTCCAGAGGACCGGCGCCAGCGCGGGAATCGTGAACTCGTCGTATGACTGGAGGATCCCGACGAGGAGGCCCGTGATGCCGAGGATCAGGACGACCGGGAACAGGACCTTCGCCAGCCCGATCGTGAGCATCTTGTCCGTCGCGGTGAACTTCGAGCCCGCGAACAGGGAGCCCGTGAACAGCGGCATGATCACCCCGGCGAAGACGATCCCGAGCGCGCAGATCACCCCCAGCACGACGAGAATGATCCAGAAGAGCGTTGATGCGAGCTTGAACGCCTCGCGCTTCTTTCCCGCCTGCAGCAGTTCGGTGAAGACCGGCACGAACGCCGCCGAGAGCGCCGCCTGGGCGAACAGGTTCGCCATCAGGTTCGGCACCTGCGAGGCGATCGTGAACGCGGACGCCGGGCCGTAGATGCCGAAGATGCTCGCGGCGATCACCTCCCGCGCCAGCCCGACCACGCGTGAGAGCGCCGTGGCGATCGTGAAAATCGCCGTGTTCGTCGCGATTCGGCGCCGTGGCGGGTCGCTGGCGCCGCGCTCAGTGTCGCCGTCGGCGACTTGCTGTCTGCTCACAGGGCAGCTGCGTTCGTCACAGGGCCGCTATAGTACGCACGCGCCGCGGCGGAACGCCGTGGCCTTCGTCTGTCCTGATCACAAATGGCAAATATCCACTCACAGAAGAAGCGGATCGAGCGCGCGCTCCGAGAGCGTGACGAAAACCGCCGCTACACGTCGCGGATCAAGACGTACTTCCACCGCCTCGAGCACGCCGTCAGCGCCGGCGACGATACCGCTGCCGATGCCGAGCATCTGACGCTGGTGCGCACGATCGACAAGGCAGTCAAGCGCGGCGCTCTGCACCGTAACAACGGCGCCCGCAAGAAGTCACGCGCCGAACGCGTTCGCCGCGGCTCCGCAGCGTAGCTGCCTTACCGCCGATGCGCTGAACGCACGACCCGCTTAGGCACGCCCCCACGGGTCTCCGGCGAGACCGGCCGGGATCTGAACCTTGAGGGTCGTCTTGAAACCGGTTGACAGGCTGCCGCTGATCGCCTCCGACGAGACGCACGGCCCAGCGTACGAGCCGACGCAGAACGCGAGCAGCCCTACGTACCCGGGCGAACCGTCCGGCAACGCATGTGCGGGTGCCTTTGTGCCCAGGACCGTGAGGAAGTCGTAGGGCGCGCCGAAACAGAACAAGAGCGCCGGGAACTTGCCGGCCACGGTGTAGACGAGGCTCTTCGAGCGGTTGGTTGTACTCGTGGAGAAGCCGTACCAGCTCGGGTCGATCGCCTTGTACGCGGAGCATTGCAGCGCACTCCCGACGTTCACTGATTCGGTCAGCGTGGCGCCCCCGGAGCCCGAGCTCGCGCTCACTTGGAAGGCGCTGACCGTGGTGCTGAGGCTCGATTGACAGCTCTGGCCGGCGCCGCACGAGGTGGAGGTGGTACCGCTGCTGGTGATCGTGACTGGCGCGGTCGGACCGGTCGGCGTGACGGTGAAGCCGCCGCCGGCGGCACCACCGGCGACGTCGTAGAACGGTCCTCCGGCCGACGAGGGCACGGTCACCTCGAAGTGCAGCGAGACAGAACCGTCGCCCGGCACGCTGAACGTCCCGTTCCAGGTGAGCTTCTGGCCGCTCGTGGTCGGATCGGACGTGGTTGCGCCGCTCGTGCTGCCGATGACGTAGCTGAACCCGGCCGCGAGCGTGTCGGTGATGCTGGTCAGCGAGACCGCCACAGCGTTTGGATTGGTGATCGTGATCTTGTAGCCGTCATTGGCCCCGGTCGGCACCGACGAGCTGTCCGCACTGACCGAGGTCGTCAACGCAGCAGCCGTCACCGCCACCGGAGCGGTCGCGCCGCTCGGGGTCACGGTGAACCCGTTGCCTGCGGTGCCGCCAGCGCTGTCGGTCGCCACCGCCTGGGCCGCGGACGGCGCCGTCACCTTGAAGTGCAACGACAGCGAACCACCCGCCGGCACACTGAATGAACCCGACCACGTGAAGGTCTGGCCGCTGACGCTCGGGTTCGACGTGGTCGCGCCGGTCGTGCTCCCAGACGTATAGCTGAATCCGGCCGGCACCGTGTCGGTGACCGCGGACAAGGGCACCGCGATCGCGTTCGGATTGTTGATCGTGACCGTGTAGCCGCCCTGCGCCCCCACCCCGACCGAGGACGCGTCCGCCGACACCGAGGTCGTCAACGCAGCAGCCGTCACCGCCACCGACCCGGCGGTGCCGCTCGGTGTGACCGTGAAGCCCCCGCCCGCCGCGCCTCCGGGGCTGTCGGAGAGCGATGCCTGTGGTGCTGATGGGGCTGTGAGCTCGTAGTGCAGCGATACCGAGCCACCGGCCGCGAGGCTGAATGGCCCCTGCCACGTGAGGTTCTGACCGTTAGCGCTCGGATTGGACGTGGTCGCGCCGGTCGTGCTGCCGGAGACGTAACTGAACCCGGCCGGCATCGTGTCCGTGATACCGGTCAGCTGCACCGCGACCGCGTTCGGATTCGTGACCGTGACCTTGAACCCATCCTGCCCACCAACTCCGACCGACGGGTTGTCAGCACTCGAGGACGCCAACAACGCGGCCGCCGTCGCCGTCACCGATGCGACGGTGCCGCTCGTGACCGAGAACCCGCCGCCGGCAACAGCTCCGGGGCTGTCGGAGAGCGACGTACCTGGCATCGACGGCGTCGCCTCGTAATGAAGCGATATCGAACCGGCGGCGGGGACGGTCAACGAACCCGACCACGTCAGGGTCTGACCGTTAGCGCTCGGGTCGGACGTGGTCGCGCCGGTCGTGGCGCCGGAGACGTAGCTGAACCCGGCCGGCATCGTGTCGGTGATACCGGTCAGCTGCACCGCGACCCCGTTCGGATTCGTGATCGTGACTCCGAAGCCGTCCTGCTCGCCGACCGCAACCGATGCGTTGTCGGCAGCCGAGGACGCCGTCAGCGGCATCGCCGTCACGGTCTCGGTCTCGTTCGTCGCGCCGCCGGGTGTGCATGGGCTGACAGAACTACCATTGGTGGCGTCGCCGCTGTAGACGGCCTGCCAGTAGTAGGTCCCGGATGCATTCAGCGTGACCGGCTGCGATACCGGGAGCGTTCCAAAAGTCGTGATGGGCTCCGCAGTACCGCTGCTTACCAGTAGCGTGCACGACGAGTCGGAATAGACGTTGTAGGTGACGCTGCCGGTGGCGCCGAGCGCGTTGGCCCCGCTCAGCGTCGACGAATCGGTCACCGCCGTGCCCACGGGCACAGTAATCGCCGCGCCACTCTGCATGCCGCCGCTAAGCGACGTCGTCAGGCTCGTGGGCGGCGTGAGGTCGACGGGCGTCAGCGCCGCCTCAAGCGAGAAGTAGGTGTACCCGCCCGGAGCGATCGGGGTGATGAAGTTGACGGTCCCGCTCATCTGGTCGGGGGAGATGTTGGTGAAGTAGCTGTCGGGACCGCCGTACCCCGTCGTGTCGACGGTGTTCACACCGGCGCAGTCAGATGCTGGAAGTCCCGGCATTCCGCTCGTCGAGTTGGGGTTTTCACAGATCCCGTCGCCATCGAAGCCCATGATGTCTTCAGTCGCTGACGAGAGCGATATCTGACTCAGCGGCTCCAGGCCGTTGTTGACGATACCCACCAGCGTATCGTCGGACCCGTCGTAGGCGCCCTGCGACGGGTCCTCGAGGATGGAGGTTCCTCCGCCCTCGACATCGATGAGCAGCGCGCACCCGTCGTGGTCGTAACCGACTGCCTGACATTCGGTGAACGGCGGCGTCGTCGGCGCCGGAGCGGCCCACGCGGTCCCCTGGAGGAGCCCGAGCGAAGCGACGGCGACTGTGACGCACACGGTCAGCCTGGCGCTCGCTCGCGCCGCGCGCGACAGCGTTACGACGGCGGCGAATGCGTTCAAAAGCGATGCGATCAACGAGCTCATGAATCCCCTCCACTTCCTAACGCGCAAGGACACCGCCGTCCGCGGCCTCGAGTCGGGCCATTTCGACTCAACCGATGAGCTCACGTCATGACTTCGCATGCTCCACCCTCCGCGCGTGTGAGTGTCGCAAACCTAGCGGTCCCGCAACCGCCTCGTTCTCGAACATCAGCCAGGCGTTGGCCCGAAGCTTGATTCGGACGCTGGCACGCTATCAGGACCGGAGCGCGAGCGTTAATCAATTCTGTGATCGGAGCTCCGCTCGGTCTGGATCACCGGTGAGGGGACGGTCAAGGAGCGGTGCGCTAGGTGGTGATCGCGCGAACCGCGAGCAGCGCAGCCGTGTCCTCCCCGGTTCCTGCCTGACCGCCGCCGCGTGAGGCCAGCTCCAGATCTGCGATCTCTTCGATCGCTGCGCGCAGCCGCTCCTCGCCGGCGCGGCGCGAACTGGCGATCAGCTGGTCGGCGGCCCGCGAAGGCATCCGCAGCGTCGCCCTGATCCGCGCCGGCGGCTGACCCGCCTCGATCGCAGCCGCAATCTGGTGCGCCTGGCGCAGGCGAGAGCTGATCAGATAGATCAGGCCGGAGACCCGCTCTCCCTGCTGACGCAGGGACAGTAGGACGCGCGTCGCGAGGACCTGATCGCCGGCAAGCAGCGCGTCGGCCAGAGCCCAGACCTTGCGCTCAGACGAAGCTGCGGTCAGCTCGAGCACCTCCTCGACGCCGACCGTCGCTCCGGGGCCGAGGTCAAGCGCAAGCTTCTCCAGTTCCCGCAGCAGTCGCTGCTGGCGCTCGCCCACGTGCGCGATCAGGGCCCTGGCCGCGTCCGTTTCGAGATCGAGGTTCAGCTCACGCGCCCTGGCGATCGCCCACTTCGGCAACTCCCACGGCTTCACGCTCGCTTCGGCGCGGACGTCGCCTCCGGCACCGCGCACGGCGGCGGCGAGCTGCTCGGGTGCCTTTGCGCGACCGTCCTCGCGGGCGAAGAACGCGATGGTGGTGTCCGGGGCGATCGCGCTCAGCGCAGCGCAGAGCGCGTCGAGCTCCCGCTCCTTCCAACGCTCGACGCCGTCGACGATGATGAACCGGCGCCCGATCGCGAACGTCATCGAGTTGAGCGCCGCAGCAACCGCGTCGGGGTTGCTCGCCTCCCCCTCGAACAGCTCAAGACCGTTGGCGCCGCTCTCCTTTTCGGCGAGCGTCCGCAGCCCGGCGCGACGCTCGGCGATCCTCCCGTGGTCGTCGCCGTGGATCAGATACGCGGGCTTCAGCGACGGCGGCACGCCAAGCAGTCTACGGCCGCCGACGGCAGTCGCAGACTGCTTGCGCGTATCCCCGAAGGTGCTACCTGATCCGGTACGAGTACGGGATTGCCGCGAGCTCGCTGGCGGTGTACTGGCCGTAGACGACGGTCGGGAGACCGGTGTCGTAGGCGTCCACGTACAGGTTGCCCGCGACCCGGGTGCCCGGCGCGCCCGACGGCGTGAACGTGACGTCGATCGTGACCGTCTGGCCGGGGTTCGCGACAACCGGCGTGAACGACGCCGCCGGGTTCACCGACACCTGCCAGAGGTCGCCCGTGCTGGAGGTCACCGACAGGTCGAACGGCTTCGTCTGCACCGTCATCGCGCTCGTCGCAGTGCCCGGCGTCGCCGCGGGGCTTCCGGCTACCGCCGGGGCGGAGTACGGGCCGCACTCCGTCGGCTCGGCATACCAGATGCCCGAAACGACCGAGCCGCCGACCGGCGCGTAGGAGCCCTCGGCGGTGTCCGCGCAGAGCGAGCCACCGCCGGGCGAGGCGCTGGCCAGAACCGGATCGCCGATGTCGTTCTCGAAGTCGAACATCGCCGGCACCGACGAGGTCTGTGCCACAGACAGGCGCGATGTCTCGGTCGGGACGATCCAGACGGGCTCAGGGGCCGTGTCCGGCATCGGCAGCGTGACCGTGCCGGTCCCGCCGAACTGCGTCGCCAGCGTCAGTGCTTCCGTGCCGTTCAGGCGCGGGTCGACGAAGAAGTCCTCCGGCGCCGCGCCGGTGTTCGTGACCGTCACCGGGACCGTCACCGGCGTTCCGGCTGTCAGGCTCGCTCCGAAGCCGCGGGGCACGCCGTGCGCGCTGACGCGGACCGCGTTGAAGCGGATGTCGCCCGTGTAGCGCTGCGACACCTCATCGCCGACGATCGGCTCACCGAAGGTCACGACCAGGGTCCATCTTCCCGGAACCGGGTTCAGTGTGTAGGCGCTCAGCGATGTGCCGCTCGCCCCGTTCAGAGCGTTCTGCCCGTAGCCGAGTGTGTCGCCGTCCGGGCTGATCAGGTACGCGCCGACCGGATCACCGGCGTCGTTGGTCAACGAGACGTCGGCCGTGATGTCGCGTACCCCGGACGGCACGTCGAACTCGTAGTACTGCTCCTGCCCTTCTCCGAGGTCACGGCCGTTACCGCCGGTGAGCACACCGGAGAAGCTTCCCTGACCCGATCCGACGTCGACCAGGCTTCGCAGTGTCACCGGGATCGAGGTGGTTCCACCCGTGTTCGAGCTCAGGTCGATCGAGCCCGAGCCGTCACCCGCCTGCGAAGGCGTCGTCGCGCTGACCGACACCGTCCTGCTCTGGCCGGGCCCGAGCGTCACGCTGCTCGGCGACACCGAGCCGAACGGCACGTATCGCTCGGTCGCGACCCGCCACGGGACCGTTCCGTTGGTCCCGCCGTCTGCAGCGACGTCGCCGAAGACGACGCCGGTCCACGTACCCGAGGCGGGTGACACGACATCGACGTTGCCGTAGTTGCCCGGGCCCTGTGGCAGCGAGTGGGCCGCCAGCCGCCCGAGCGGGTCGATCAGAATCAGTCGCACCCGGGAGTTCAATCCGACCTCGCAGCCTTCATCCAGGCAGTAGGTCGGATTGCCCGGCCACGCGATCGAGGCATCCAGCCGGTTTGCCCCCGCCGGCACGTGGAAGTGGATCACCGCGTAGTTGTTCGCCAGACCCTGATAGTTGGCGAACTGCGGGCTGGTGGCGTCGTTGAGCGTGACGCTTCCGGTCTGCACGTTCTCGTCTGAACCGAATGTCCGGCCGCTCAGGTTGACGGTCTGCGGCCCGGCACCCGTATTCGTGAGGGTGACGTTCCAGCTGTGCGTCGTGCCCGGCTCACCGATCCCGTTCAGCTGGGTCGGTGAGGTCAGCAGCGAACTGCCGGTCGGCCTTGGCGAGCCCTGCCACGTCTGGATCGACTCGGCAAGCTGCACCGCCTTGTACGAGTTGAGCAAACCGGCACCCTGCTCGGTTGCGGGCGCCCCCAGATCGGTCGCCGTGCTGACCAGGATCTGCTTGACCAGCGCCGGCGACGGCGACGCGCCGCCGTGGGTCTGCCGGTAGGCCTGGATCACGAGCGCGGCCGCGCCGGCGACGAACGGCGAGGACTCGCTGGTACCGCCGCTCTCCTCGTCGTCGGACGACTGGCCCTGGAAGTTCGCGCAACCCGCGTAGGTCGGGCTGGCATCGCACGAGGCGACGCTGATGTCGCCGGGGGCGACGAGATCGACGGTGCCGCCGTCCTCGGCGTAGCCGCCGGAGCTGAGCGAGCTGATCTGATCGCTCAGCCAGCCGCTGGTCGCGAAGTAGCGCGCGGCTGCGTAGTTGGTCTGCGCGTAGAACTGGAACTGCGTCGTGGCGCCGACCGAGATCAGGTTCGGGTCGGTGGCCGGCGAGCCGATCGTGTTCGTCGACCCGGCATCGCCGGTCGACACGGTGACGACAACGCCGTCCGCGACGGCCGCGTCGTCGAACTGCTTGGTCACATCCAGAGCGGTGATGTCAGGGAACAGGTTGGAGCCGAACGACTCGTTGATCACGTTGACGTGATCGGCCTCGACCGCGTAGTTGATCGCTTCCAGGAAGTTCGACTCGGTCGTGTACTCGCCGCTGTAGCCGAACACGTCGAGTCCGACCAGACTGGCACCGGGGGCGACACCCTCGATCCGGACGTTGCACGCGGTCGGGTCCGCCTGGGCGCTGAAACCGTTGAGGTTGTAGACCTGGAGGCCCTGGCCGGCGATCGTGTTCGAGTCAAGGAACGCCTCGTCGCCGTCCGTCGGCTGGCCCGGTCCATCGCCGCTGAAGTCCTCGTAGTCGCCGCCGGTGGCACGGTCGAACACCGACTTACCGTCGGCGCGGATGAAGTTGATGTTGTTCGGATCGACCCCGTCGGCGATCCATGCGACCTTCACGCCCGCGCCGGTCAGACCGAGCGAGCGAGCGGTCGGCTGGCTGGGGTCATCAGAAGCGGTGTTGGTGAGCGACAGGCCCTCGGGTGCCAGCGCCCCGTGGGGGTTGGCCGTGCAGGCGCCCGGGATCACGTGCGGGGTCAGCGACGTCGTCGTATGGCCGCGCAGCGCGTGCGCCACCCGTCCCTTGGACGAAGTCGCACTCGCACCGGTTCCCGAGGCGAGCTGAATCATCGTGTCGGGGATCACCCTCGCGACGGCGGAATTGTGCGCCAGCCACGTCCGCTCGCCCTTGGAGACGGTCGCCGCGAACGAGTCGATCAGCTGGTAGCTCCTGATCTGGGTGGCGTGGACCTGACGAAGTTCACGCATCATCGGTGCTTGCGCGGCCTTGATCTCGGCGACGCGCATCTCCGCGGTCCGGCTGCCGACCAGGGCCGGCTGGAACTGGGCCTTCATGATCACGATCACACGCTGGTTGACGTGACGCGAGAGCTGCGCCGCGCGCGATGCCGTCAGCTTCTGCTCCTTACGCTCAAAGCGAGCCCGTGCCGACGATCCGCTGCCGGCCACCGCGGCCACCGCGGCCACCGCACAGACACCGCACAGGGCGGCGATCGAAACCGCCACCACCGAGAACGACCTGACGGTCGTCCGCGCGCGTGCCCTCGACACACCGCGATCAAAGCGTGCTCGCATCGTCCTTCACCCCTAGCCTTCCCCTAGCCTTCGTCTCCCTTTGTGGGGAGACCCGTTTTCCGGCGCCAGCGCGGTTCTGCCGCACGCATCGCCGATTGACAACGAGGCCACCCTACCACTGGCCGAATGCCGTGGCGTCAATTAATTTCCTGCTCGCGCGCAGCCATGCTGGGAGGGCGTCCGACACTCGCCGGCAGGGCGCCGCAACCGCACTAGGAGAGCTTCTGTTCGGCCCGCAGCATCTTTGCCAGTGACTGCAGCAGCGCCCACGCGACCCCTGCGTTGGACTGGACCAGTGGACGGAAATCCCAGTAGGTCAGCCCGTGACAGATCAGCTCACCGACGGCGGTGACCGTGGCCGCGCGCTCGCCTCCGTCAATCAGCGCGATCTCACCGAAGTAGTCGCCGGGACCCAGACCGGGGCGCGAGGTGCCGCGGACCGTGACACTCGCCTCACCTGACTTGATCAGGAAGAACGCGGCACCTCCGGATCCCTCCTTCGTGACGGTCTCGCCCGGAGCGAACCGCCGCTCCTTGAACAGTGACCAGAGCGCTTCAAGATCCTCTTCACGGCATTCTGCGAACAGCGCGACCTGCTTGAGCTCTTCGAACGGCGCCGGTTGCACGGCGGGCGATGCCGATTCTCCGCCGATCCGCGTCACCGCCCGGCACTGCAACAGATACAGCTGGCCATCGGCGATCGCCCATTCGATGTCCCGCTCCGGCCCGTAGACCTCCTCACAGCGCGCTGCAAGCCCGCTCAGCTCGCCCAGCTCGGCGTCCTGCACGCACAGGGCCTCGACCCGCTCGGGAGCAACCCGTTCCTCGGTCGTGCCGCCGTCGGGCAGTGAGCGAACCTCGATCTTCTTGTACCCCGCCGTCCGCTCAAGCACCTCACCTGAGCGGGCGACGCGGTATGTGTCGGGGATCACCCGGCCGGCGACGACCGCCTCCCCCAGCCCCCAGCTGGCCTCGATCAGGCGTTCGTCGGCCCCGGTTACCGGGTTGCGGGTGAACATCACGCCCGCGGACTGCGGGTCGAGCAGCGACTGGACGACCACGGCGATGCTCGGACGTGTGAACAGGCCGACGCGCTGGCGGTAGGTGATCGCCGAATCCGAGTTCGCCGACCACCAGATCTCCTTCAGCGCCGCCGTCAGCTCGTTCGTCGAGGGAACGTTGAGCAGGGTCATGTGCTGACCGGCGAAGCTGGCGTCGGCGCCATCCTCGTCGACTGCCGAGGACCGCACGGCCAGTGGGCCGCCGAGCGGCCCGACCGTCTCAAGAACCTCGCGGGTCGCGTTCTCCTCCCCCGCGGCGACCGCTTCGACCAGATCCCCTGAGAGCGCGAAGCCGGGCGGGACGGGCAGACCCGCCCGCTTCGCGTCTCCGAGACCCACAGCCTTCGAGCCGAACAGCGCGGTGTCCCGCGCCTGCACCAGCTCGACTACCGTCTTCACCCCAGGACCGTCACGGTGCCGGCGTCGCCGTCAACCCGCACACGGACCCCATCGGCGATCTCCTCGGTCGCGTTTCGGGTTCCGACGACACCGGGGATCCCGTACTCCCTGGACACGATCGCCGGATGCGAGAGCACGCCGCCGTTGTCGGTGACGATCGCGCCGAGCAGCGGCAGCAGGATGTTGAACGCCTCGCTCGTGGACTCGGTGACCAGCACGTCGCCCTTGACGATCCGGTCGAACTCCGACGGTCCACCGACGCGCCTGGCCGGCCCCTCGTAGACGCCACCGCTGGCGGCCAGCCCGCGAAGGGTCGTCCCCTCGTGGGCCTCCATCGAGGGGGCGAACATCGACATCATCGTGATCCCGGCGGCCTGCATCACCCGCGCGGCCCCGGGCGGTAGCCCGGACGGATCGGGCGGCGGCTGCTCCGGCGGGCCGAGCGTCGGTGGCGCCTCCTTGGCGGTGTGGGCCAGGCGCCAGCGCTGGCGCTCCGCGAGCTCAGCCGCGGAGGGTCCGCCGGTGCCGGACACCAGCGCGACCATCTCGTCGAAGCCGGCGTCGATGAAGTGCTCGGCCTGATCGATCTGCCCGCGCTGCGCGACGCGCTGACCGGCACTGACGGCCGCGCGGCGCATGATCCCAGAGGCCCAGATATCACTGAAGACGCCACGCTCGTCACGGATCCTGTACATCAGTCGCGCCTCGGCGAGCAGCTGATCGAACTCCTCACGGTGCTCCTCTGGCACGCGATCGCGGACCTCCGCGATCCGCGCATCGACATCGAACTCCTCCCCGCCCTCCTCGCTCGACTGCACGGCGGCGCGAATCGCGCGCAGCAGCACATCGGGCATCTCAAGCGCGTAGCGCCCCGAGATGTCGAACCCGTCGAGCAGGCGGTAACCGGTCAGCTCCAGGTACGCCGACACCGCCTCACCGGCCTCACTGTCCAGTGAGCGCAGCTGAGCGAGCACCTCACCCGGATCGCCGTCGGAGAACAGCAGCGTCCTCGCAGCCGGATCGGCCTCGAACGCGGCGATCATCGCAGCGAGCTCGCCCGACGCCCCGGCGGACACCGGTGTCGCCCCGCGCATCATGCTGAGCAGCTCGGCCGGCGGCATCCCGGTCCAGGCGCCCGCGTGCACGAGCAGGTCCCCGAGCGCCACCATCGCGGCGCCGGTGTGGCGCATGTGCTGGTAGCACATCTCGATGTGGTGATCACGGCAGCGCGTCAGGTACGCCACCAGCTCCGCATCCGACAGAGCGCTGGGATCAACCGACTGAAGCTCCTTGTGGACCCTGATCGAGTTGGGTTTGAACGTCTCGTCCCAGTCACGAAGCTGCTCGCGCCACAGCTTGTGCTCCCAAACCTCCTCGGCGCGAGCGAAGCGCGCCGGGGCCTGATCGGGACTGACCGGCTTGACCGCGTGGTACGCGAAGCCGTTGACGAAGGCGAACTGCAGGGTGTCGATCAGCATCCCGTAGTACGCCGTGAACTCGGCGAATCCACGCTGCATCGCCCCCGGCTGGACCTCGACGTAATAGCGCGTCGCGGGACGCGGAAAATGGACCGCGTCGATACTCCATGAACCGGGTCCGGGCGGTTCGAACTGAAGCTCCGAGACCACATCTGACAACGCCACAACGACCTCCCCTGGTATGACGACTACCGCTCCGGCGCGTATCGCTACGACCGCCTCCGGCGCGACTCTATCGCGAGCGCGACATCGGCACCACAGCAGGTGTCCTCCCGGAGATCAGCGCACGACGATGTTGACAAGCTTGTCGGGCACGACGATCACCTTCACGACCTCGTGTCCGTTGAGGTGAGCCTGCACTCCCGGAGCAGCCAGCGCCAGCGCCTCCAGCTCCTCACGCGGAGCGCCACTCGGCGCGCTCACACGGTCACGCACGCGACCGTTGACCTGGCAGACGAGTTCGAACGTGTCGGCACGCAGCATCTCCGGGTCGGCTTCGGGCCACGGCGTCTCCCACACCCGCTGCCCCGTCAGTTGCTCGTACACCTCGGAACCCAGATGGGGCGCGAACGGGAACACCAGCGAGGCGGCGGTTGCGGTCGCGAACCTTCGCGCCTCGCGATCCGCCTGCGGATGGCGGTAGATCTCGTTGATCAGCTCCATGATCGCGGCGATCGCCGTGTTGAACGCGAACCGGCCGGCCATGTCGCCCGTCACCTTCTCGATCGCCCAGTTCGCCTTGCGCACGATCGTCAGCGCATCGCCACGAGGGTCGAGCGGCTGCTGTGCACTGCTCGGATCCGGTGGCGAGCCGGCGTCGTGATCACCGGTCAGCTCCTCCCCCAGGCGCCAGAGCCGGGCGAGGAACTTGTGGACACCCTCCAGTGAGCTCTCGTTCCACGCGGCATCCTGATCGGGCGGGCCGATGAACAGGATGTAGCAGCGGGCCGCATCGGCTCCGTAACGCTCGACAATCGGTGCCGGGCTGATCACGTTCCCGCTTGATTTCGACATCTTCTGGCCGTCCGGCCCGAGGATCATCCCCTGGGTGAACAGCGCCTGGAACGGCTCCTGGACATCGAGCAGCTCCATGTCCGCGAGCGCCTTGACGAAGAAGCGCGCGTACATCAGGTGCAGGATCGCGTGTTCGACGCCGCCGATGTACTGATCGACCGGCATCCACTCACGCAGGACGCGCCGGTCCCAGGCGGCATCGTTGTTGCGAGCGTCGCAGTAGCGCAGGAAGTACCAGCTGGAGTCCACGAAGGTGTCCATCGTGTCGGTCTCCCGCCGCCCCGGGCCACCGCACTTCGGGCACCTGACCGAAACCCACTCCTCGGCCGCCGCCAGCGGCGAGCGACCCTTCGGCTGGTAGTCCTCGACCTCGGGAAGCTCGACCGGCAGCTGATCCTCCGGCACGGGAACCATGCCGCAGTGCTCGCAATAGATGATCGGGATCGGGCAGCCCCAGTAGCGCTGACGCGACAGCAGCCAGTCGCGCAGGCGGAAGTTGATCGACTGATGGCCCTTCCCCTCACGGTCAAGCCAGCTGACGATCTCGTCGTAGGCGACCCGGTTCTGCGTCCCGTCGAACGCGCCGGAGTTGACCATCGGCCCGTCACCCGTATACGGAAGCTGATCGCCCTCGACGGACTCGATCACGCGGCGGATCGGCAGGTCGTAGGCCTTCGCGAACGCGTAGTCGCGCTCGTCGTGGGCGGGCACCGCCATGATCGCGCCGGTCCCGTACTCCATCAGCACGTAGTCGGCCACGTACATCGGGATGTCCTCGCCGGTGGCCGGGTTTCTGACGCTTCGCCCGAGCGGGACGCCGGTCTTCGGCTTCTCCAGCGCACCACGGTCGGCCGCCTGCTCGTTCAGGGCACGGTTCACATAGCTGTGGACCTCCTGCTCGTGCACGGTGCCGGCGGCGAGCCGCAGGACGTCGGGGTGCTCGGGCGCCATCACGAAGAAGGTCGCGCCGAACAGGGTGTCCGGCCGCGTCGTGAACACGGGGTAGTCGATCGCCAGCTCCTCGCAGCGGAAGTTGACCTCGGCGCCGGCGCTGCGGCCGATCCAGTTGCGCTGCATCGCCTTGACGTGCTCGGGCCAGCGGATCGTGTCGAGGTCGTCGAGCAGCCGCTCGGCGTAATCGGTGATCCGGAAGAACCACTGCTCCAGTTGCCGCAGCTCGACCTCGGCCCCGCACCGCTCGCAGTGGCCGTCGATCACCTGCTCGTTGGCGAGCACGGTCTGGTCGTGCGGACACCACTTGACCGCAGCCTCCTTGCGGTAGGCGAGCCCGCGCTCGTAGAGCTTCAGGAAGATCCACTGCGTCCAGCGGTAATACGTGGGCTCATGGGTGGAGAACTCACGCGACCAGTCGATCGAGATCCCCCATGAACGGAAGGCCCGCTGGAATTCGGCGATCGATTGCTCGGTCGAGGCGCGCGGATGCACCCCGGTCCTGATCGCATGGTTCTCGGCCGGCAGGCCGAAGGCGTCGTAACCCATCGGGTGAAGCACCTTCGAGCCGGTGCGACGGTGAAAGTGCGCGATCGCATCGCCGAGCGAGTAGTTCTTGAGGTGGCCGATGTGCGGTTCCCCGCTCGGGTAGGGCAGCATCTCGAGCACATAGGACTTCTGGCCACCGCCGGAGCCGTTCTCCACCTCCCAGGTGTGTTCGCGCTCCCAGACGGCCTGCCACTTCGGCTCGATCTGCTTTGAGTCGTATCGGCGCTCCGACATATCTGCCGCGCAGGTTACCCGGGCTGTATTCCCCACCCCCTGCCGGTCTATTTATTGCGTGCAGCGGCCGCCGCGGTTCTACCATCAACTCATGTCCGAGCCCTCGACCGCGGCACAGCGCGTGGCGGAGATCGTCGCCGCCGCCGAGGAGACCGCCAACCGCATCCGGGCCGAGGCCGAGCAGCGACTTCGGGATCGGATCGCAGAGGCCGACCGGGCTGCCCGCAACCGCGTCCAGGCGGCCGAGCAGGAGGCGACCGACATCGTCCGCTGGGCACGCGAGGAGGCCGACCGCGTCCGGGAGACGAGCCGCTCCGAGGCTCAGCAGCTGCTCGAAGAAGCGACCGGTGAGGCGCGGGATTTCGTCGCCCGCGCGCAGGCCGAGGCCGACCGCACCCACATGGAGGCCGCCGAGGCGTTGTCACACGCCACCAGCGAGGCGAAGGAGATCGTCGCACGGGCGCACGAGACGGCCGAGGCGACGATCCGTGACGCGAACGAGGCCGCCACCAAGACCCGGTCAGACGCCGACGAGCGCTCGCGTGAGCTGCTGCGCGAGGCCCGCCAGATCACCGGCGAGGTCAAGTACGACGGGACCGAGCTGATCGGCAACCTGCGTGAGATGAGCGACTCGCTGCGGACCAACGCCGACCGGCTGCTGCGTGACGTGAAGACCCTGCACTCGAGCATGGTCCGCCAGATCGACCGGGTCGACGCCGACCGTGAGGACCTCCTGGCGAGTCCGCCACCCGCGCGCGCCCGCTCCGGCGAACGCGGGCGCGCGGGTCACTCAGAGACACCGTCACGAGCGCAACGCGAGCTGTTCGATCAGAGCGAGCTCGACGTCCCCGAGTTCATCCCGCCCCGTCAGTAGCGCGCCGATCCGTCTCGCGGTGCAGCGCCGCGTGTATTACCCTAGAGTCCGACTCGCTTTTCGATGGGGCTATAGCTCAGCTGGGAGAGCGTCTGGCTGGCAGCCAGAAGGTCGCCGGTTCGAGCCCGGCTAGCTCCACTGAACGAAGAATCCGAACTCCAGCGCCGCGAGGCACTGCTGAGCGAGCAGGTGCTGCGCAGCTTCGATGACGTCCCCTCGCCACGGGTTCGTGAGTTGCTGCAGGGTCTCGTGCGCCACCTGCATGCCTACCTGCGAGATGTACGCCTGAGCGAGGCGGAATGGGAGTACGCGATCCAATTCCTGACCCGGACCGGCCAGATCACCGACGAGCGCCGCCAGGAGTTCATCCTCCTCTCCGACGTGCTCGGGGTCTCGATGCTGACGATTGCGATCAACGCCCCCGCCGACCCCGATGCCACGGAACCGACTGTGTTCGGTCCGTTCTTCGTGCACGACGCGCCCGCAATCGAGTTCGGGGGCGACATCGCCCAGGGCGCCGTCGGCGAGCCATGCTGGGTGGAGGGGCAGGTCACCGACACCGCGGCACAGCCGGTCGGCGGCGCCGAGATCGAGGTTTGGGAGGCCGACGAGGACGGCCTCTACGACGTGCAGTACGGGGATCGCCGCACCGCGGGGCGCGCGCGGATGATCGCCGACGAGAGCGGACGCTACGGGTTCTGGTCAGTCAAGCCCGCGCCGTACCCGATCCCCGGCGACGGCCCGGTCGGCGAACTGCTGGTGGGCGCCAATCGAAGCCCGATGCGACCCGCACATATCCACTTCATGGTCAGCGCTCCAGGCCACCGCAAGCTGGTCACCCACGTATTCGCCGCGGAAGGACCCCACCTCGACGACGACGCTGTGTTCGGCGTCAAGGAATCGCTGGTCGAGCCGTTCAGCGAGCAGCCACCGGGAGAGGGACCGGGCGGTCGCCGGCTCGACAGACGCTGGTGGAAGCTCGTATTCGACATTCGATTGGCCCGCGAGAGCATGCCCTGAACAAGGCCGTCCACGCCGGGTCGTCGTGGTTCGCAAAAGCGACTCAGAGCACCTTTTGGTTCCTGACGGACCAAAAGGTGCTCCAAGTGAGCTGAAATCCTCACTCCTCAGGACCTAGCTCAACCTAAAGCAGGTCTTTCCAGATCGAAAGCTTCCGCTTATCAACGGCTTTCACAGTTCCGGGATGCGCACGTACCGAACCCGCTCCCGGTTGCCGTGGCTGATTGCCGCGGTACTCGTGGCCGCCGTCGTCGTCAAGCATGTCGGCTCGGGCACGAGCACCCAACCCCAGGCGATCGACCCGTCGGCCTTCAGCCCCGGCGCATGTGTCGCGTTTCCACCGACCGACGGCGATCGACACCTGACGGTGTTCCTGGACGCCGGCCACGGAGGCATCGACCCGGGTGCGACCGGAAGCACGCAGGGCGGTCAGACGATCTATGAGGCCGACGAGACGCTGCCGGTCGAGTTGGACGCGGTTGCGCTGCTACGGGGAGTCGGATTCCGCGTGATCGCTTCACGCACCCGTGCCGGATCGGTGGTTCGCCTCACGCGCGGCGACGTCTCCGGCGGGCTGCTGACGCTCAAGGGCGTGCACGACGACGTCGCCGCGCGGGACGTCTGCGCCAACCTTGGACACGCCAACCTGCTGGTCGGGATCTACTTCGACGCCGGCACGGCCGGCAACGCCGGCAGCGTCACCGGGTACGACGCCGACCGCCCGTTCTCGGCGGAGAACCACCGCTTCGCCGAACTGCTGCAGCGCGACGTCCTGTCGGCGCTGAACAGGCACGGCTGGCAGATCCCCGACGAGGGGGTACAGCCCGACAGTGAGCTCGGCTCGGCGACCAGCAGCCAGGCGATCGCCTACGGCCACCTGCTGCTGCTCGGGCCGGCCGAGCGCGGCTATTTCTCGACACCGAGCCAGATGCCCGGAGCGCTGATCGAGCCGCTGTTCATCACCGATCCGTTCGAGGGCACGATCGCCGCCGGCGCCGCCGGCCAGGAGGTGATCGCCGGTGGGATCACGAAGGCGGTCGAGCAGTACTTCGCCAAGTCTCGTGTGCCCGCTTGACGCTCCGAGTGCGTTCGCTCCGGCCGGCGGCTCGGAGTTGGAGGCGAACTTCCACGAGCGCGGCGCTCGTTTTCGGGAGCACGAGCGTATACCCGTGCGCTCCCGGGTTGACGGTCTCCTGACGCGGCTTTCCCTGCCAGCTCACGTTTGGCGCAAGCCACCGGCCGTCCAGGGTGATCCCGCCGGTGGACGCCGCCGAACGGGCAAGCAGCCGCTGGATCGTTGCGGGTGACGTCGCCGGCAGCCTCAGGCGAACATCCACTCCCCGGCTGCTCTTGTTGATCACCAGCACGTGCAGAGCGCGACTGCCGACCGTCACCGCCCAGATCTTCAGGTGCGTTCGGTCGCCGGCCTGCTGGTGGACCGGGACGAGCCGTGACCGCGGCCCGAGCGCCCTGGCGAACATGATCATGCCGTAGAGCAGTGGCCGGGCGTCCAGACCGTGTCTGGTCAGCGCAAACGCGGCGTTGACCGCGTCGGCGCGAACGTGGATGTTGACGCCGTCGACGCCTGTTCGAAGCAGTTCGAACAATGCGTCAGGCGCCCACAGGGCCGTCGCGAACGTGTTGCTGACGCCTACAAGTCCACCGCAGGTGACAGAGTTCAGCTCGGTCAGGCGAAACGGCAGCCCCGCCCGGTGCGCGAGCAGGACGGCAGCTTTGACCGATCGGGCCAAGCCTGCGGTGGCTGCTCCGCTGAGGATCCTCGCGATCGTCGGATAGCTCCCGGAGGTCCGTCGTGCGCACGCCGAGTATGGATAGCGGTGCGCGGTGATCGTGCCGAGCCCGGGATCAGGGTGCGAGAGCAGACCGGAGATCCACCCGATGTCTCGTCTGGGGTGGGCGATCGCCGGTCCGAGCAGCGGCACCTGCGGGGCGACGGCCGCGAGCGCGCGCTCGTACGTCCCGAAATCGTGTTCGTAGCCGGCGGCCGTGATCGAGCGGGGCAGGAGCGCCGCGGCGGTTCTGGCGTCGCCGAGCTTGGACAGCCAGACCGAGCGGCTGTAGAGGTCCGGCTCGTTGCCGATCTCGAATCCGATGATGCTTCCGTGAGGCAGGCCGCGTTCGGCTGCGCTCGCCCATTGCGCGGCTCGCTCCGGGGTGCCGGTCACGAGGTTGAGGTCGAGGATCAGCTTGACGTCGTCGCGGCGCACGAGAATGCTGGTGCGCCGCAGCCATCCGGGTGTCAGCCTGAAGACCCATCTCGGCTCGTTCCGCGCTCTGGGCTTCCAGAACGTCTGGTCCGAGGAGTCGCCGCCGATGCGCAATACGAGCGGGCCCTGACCGGGAGCATGGATCAGATCGATCGTCCGTTCGAACAGGACCAGGTGACGCTCGAACGTCGGGAGGTCCCAGTACTCGGTTGAGAGGCCCAGAAACGAGCCCGGGACGTTGACGCCAGGGCGATCGGCGAGCACCGTCGCCTCAGCGCTGGCAAGTTTGACCGCTCGCCGCCTCGGCGTGAGCGCTCCGCGGGCGCCACTTGAGTCGGGCACGACGAACAGAACCAGGGCCGCCGCCAGCACCGCCCCCAGGATCGCGACCGGAAGCAGTCGCGCACGCTGACGGGCGCTCATCGACGGGCCTTGCTGTCCGTCAGCGGGGCGCAGGGATTCACATCAGCCAGCGTGCAGCCGCCGGGAAAGAGCGCGGTAAGCGGTCGTCCAGAAGGCCCTTACCTGGCGATTTGGCCTGCACAACCGCCTAAAGTGGGCCGTCGAAGCCGGAGACCTCTCGATGCGCGCGGGACCGATGCCGGCGCGCGGCGAGGTCCGCGTTCTCTCCGATGCGTTCGACCACATGCTCGACCGGCTCGAGCGATCGTTCAAGCGGCAGCGCGACTTCGTCTCAGATGCCTCGCACGAGTTGCGCACGCCGCTCAGCGTGCTGCGCGCCCAGGTCGAGTTGCTCGCCCGTGAGACCGACGAGAACCGCCGGGACGAGGCGACCGCGACGCTGCTGCGACGTCTCGACGAGCTCGATCGCCTCGTCGGCGACATGCTCACGCTCGCCAGCGCCGAGGCCGGGCAGCTGATCGAGCCACATCGAGTAGACCTGAACGATTTCTTCGACGATCTCCGCCGCGACCTGCCGCTGTTCGGTGAGCGTGACTACCAGCTGCAGGCACCCGGAGGAACGCTCGACGCCGATCCCGATCGCCTCACCCAGGTGCTACGCAACCTGGTGCGCAACGCCATCACCCACACCAACACCGGAGACCGGATATCGATCACGGCGCATGGCATCAACGGCCGGCTCGAGATCGCGGTCAGTGACAGCGGACCCGGAATCCCACCGGAACAGCTCGACCAGATCTTCGAACGATTCCATCGGCTCGATCAGAGCCGCTCACGCGACCGCGGTGGCAGCGGGCTCGGCCTCGCGATCGCCCGTGCGATCACAGAAGCCCACGGCGGCAGCATACGGGCCGAATCCGCACCCGGTGAAGGTGCGACATTCCGCGTGACCCTACCCGGCTATCAACCGCCCCAGCTGCGAGATTCCAACCGGCCCGAGGCCGGCGACCAGCGCCCCATGGCGCGTGAGTCGGCGCTGGTCGCAGGTGAACAGCCCCACCCGGAGTGAGCAGCTCTTTAGCTGCCCGATAGTCGCCCACGCGACAGTTTCCGTGGTGGGCAACCGGGTCAGGCAGATGCGGACGGATCGGTATTCGGCGTGAGCTACTCGACGCTCGTGACGATCTCGGTCGCGCTCGCGCTGGTTGCCGTTGCGGTGGCCGCCGCGGTGGCGGTGCTCGCGCTCGCGCAGTGCAGGAACTTGCGCGACCGAGGGATCGGCCTGATCCTCCCCCTGCTCCTGGCCGCGGCAGCGTTCGGCTACATCGCCTCCGTCGAAGGCGACCACGACCTGCAGCGGCAAGCGCGTCCTGCGGCTCGAGACCTCGCTCGGGTTCGGAACCGGCGCGCAGGCGACGGTTTCTAACCGCCGCTCAGCAGTGGACGTAGCGACGGTGTACACGCGCATGCCGCGCCTCTGAGCCGAGGGAGGCCGAGCAGGTCCTCGATCGTCTGCAGGATCGAATACTGGTCGACCGGAGTGCTCAGCTTGGCCCCGCGCCTGGCACCGGGCCCGGCGACGATCGTCGCGATATGGCCCCCTGACGCCAGCCGGCAGCAGCCATCGTCGGTGGTTCCCTCATCCCAGGTCAGGAACAGGATGCCCCGGGAACCGAGCGAGCGAAGCAGCGGCGGCAGCAGCGTGGCCAGAAACCGGTCGCCGACGCTCGCCGCGCAATTGTGCATGTCGTGACACAGGTTCGGCGTGATCCAGATGAAGGTCGGCAGTGTGTGCGCGTGCTCGTCGCCCGCAAGCTCGGTGAGTGGAACGATCTGGGCGCAACGTGCAGGCCGATCGGCGACCCGCGTGTAGTAGATGAATGGGTCGTGCTTCTTCGCATAGTCGCCGGCGCCGGCCCCGCTGAAGCATCGCTGAGGAAGGTCCTCCATGTAGGCCTTCCATGAGATGTGCGCGCTCGTCAGCTGGTCGATGATGCTGCGCTGAGAGACCGCGCAGGCGGTGCAATCGCTGTCGATCCCGAACGTCGAGCCGCCGGTCAGCGCCAGATAGTTGGGCAGCGAGGGATGCGTGGTCGCGTACATCGAGCCGGCGAGGGCGTAGCTGCGCGCCAGACTGTTGATGTACGGCGTCGAGGGCGAGCCGATGATGTCGCCGTACTCCTCGTTCTCCATCACGATCACCGCGATGTGCGCGGGACGTCCCCCGGGCAGCTGCGCGATCGGCGCCCGAGTCGTCTCCACGGGACCCTGTCGGGTCGCGCTCCCGCACCCGGCGAGTAGCGCGCAGGCAGGCAACAGCAAGAAGGTCGAAAGGCCGCGTCGGTTCATCGAGGCACCATTCAACGTACCGATCCCAGCCGCCGACCACCCCGCTCACGAATCAGGCCGACGGTTATGCTTCGCCCCGCCCGTGCGTTCCTCCGCGAAGCGCTATTGGCGATGGGCGGCGGTGCCGTTCGGCGTCCTGTATCTGGTCCTCTTGCTGGTGAGGTTCCCCGAGGTCGTCACCGCGACGAACCTTGACGCCGATGCGGTCTCGGCGCCGGTGATCGGCCAGCTGTTCTCGAGCGCGCCCGCCCACGCGAGCATCGTGCTCGGCGAGTTCGGCTGGTATTCGTCACTGCTGTTCCTGCTCGTGACCAAATCGCTTCCCTCCCACCGGGAGGTCTGGGAGATCGCGCCGTATGCGATGGCACTGGCCGGATTCGCGCTGACGTCGTGGTCGGTGTGGCAGGTAGCGGGTCGCTGGGCGGCGAGCCTGACAGCGGTGCTGCTGGTCTGCTGCGCTCCGGACACGCTGCATCTGTTGTTCTCGATGACCCAGCATGCCCCCGACTGGTTCTGTCTGGGCCTGCTCGGGGGGTTCGCCGTGCTGCTCACGCGCCGCGCGGCAGCGCTTCGCTGGACGGCGGTCGTGCCGCTGTCGGTGAGCGTCGGTGCGATCGTCGGGGTCAACGCCGCCTCGGACCCGCTCGTCGTGATCGCCGGCCTGGCGCCGTTCACGCTGGCGCTGCTCGCCGGTTCGCTCCTCACGCGCGGTCCCGACAGCGCGCGTGCGCTGCAGATCGGGTTCGCGACGCTGGCGCTCGCGCTTGTCTCCGGGGCGCTCACGCTGACGGTGATGTCGGCCTGGAACGTCACGCCGGAACCCGGGCTCGACACGACGATGTTCGCGACCGGCGACAAGATCGTGCAGAACTTCAAGCTCTGGTGGGAATCGATCGCGGTCCTCGGCAACGGCGACTTCTTCGGCCGCGATCTGTCGTTCGCCTCGGGTCTCGCAGTCCTCTGCGCGGTGCTCAGCAGCGCCGCAATCTTCGTACTGTTTCGGAGCGCATGGCGTGGGGTCCGCGCTGCAGCCGCCGCTCCCTTGGCGCCTTCACGGCCGCAGCCGTCGCTGTCCTCATCACGTTCCCAGTCGCCCGCCCGGCTCACGTTGATGGTGTTCTGGTGCTCGTCGGCCGTCCTCCTGAGCGTTGCCTTCGTGCTCAGCGCGACGCCGGTCGACATCCACGCCGATCGCTACCTGGTCGGTCTCCTCTACGCGGCGGCCGCGGTGATTCCGGTGCTTGCGGTCGGACACCTGCGCTCGGAGGCGCTGGCGCTGTTCGGAACGTGTGTGTTCGCGCTGAGTGGGGTGATCTCGATCGCGCAGGGCACCGTCACCCGCGACACCGAGGGATTCCCGCCCACCGCCGTGGCGCATCGAGTCGCGCAGCTCGCGGTTCGTGACCACCTCAGCGTCGGTTACGCGGGCTACTGGAACGCGGCGCCGATCACCTGGGCCACCCACTTCCGCGTCCAGGTCTACCCGGTGTCGGTCTGTGACCGTGGCGCACATCTGTGCCGCTTTGACCTGCACTTCATCAGCAGCTGGTACACACCGCGGCGCGGCATCGGGAGCTTCCTGCTCACCGACCGCAGGCTAGCCGGGGTGCCACGGCCGACGCCGGATCTCGGCAGGCCCGCTGCCGTCTACCACCTCGGCAGGATCACGATGTACGTGTACCCGTACGACCTCGCGACGAAGATCGTGCGGTAGCCGCTTCAGCTCGATCGGGCTGATTGCTCAGCACGCGGCAGGTTGACGATCGCTACCCCGAGGATCACGATCGCGACACCGATTGTCGCGCCGATGCCGGGTAGAGCGCCGCGGACGGCTTCGATCACGACGGCGACCGCGGGGACGAGAAAAGTCCATGCGTAAACCCGCGTGGACGGCCAGCGGCCGAGCGCCGCGTTGAAGCCCAGGTATACGAGCACCTGCCCACCGATGATCAGATAGGCGAGTTGCGCATCAAGCGACGCCCGGCCCCAATCGGTCGTGCCGCCCGAGAGCAGGACGAGCGGGACCAGCGGAATCGCACCGGTGAGGAATTGGGCGGCGGTGATCCCGGGGATGTCAAGGTCTGGCTCACGTTGGGTCAGGACTCGCATCCCGAGCCCGCCGCCGGCCCAGCCCAACGCACCGAGGAGCGCGAGGGCGAACCCGATCGCCAACTGCGATCCGTGCGCGATCTTGCCGGGGTCTGAGAGCACGACCAGCAGCACGCCTGCGAAACCGATTACCAATCCTGCGGCACGCAGACCGGTGATCGGCTCACCGAGCACGAACCGAGCGATCAACGCGACGAAGAAGGGCGATGAGTTCAACAGAACCGCCGCGACGGCCGCACCCGCTCTTGCAGTCCCGACGCTGATACCGACCTGCGTGAGCGTCGTGTTGCCGAACCCGATCGCGGCCGCCCAGGACCAGAGCCGTCGCGTCCGCGGCAGACGGCTTCGCATGAACGGCAGGATCGCGGTCAGCAACGCTCCGCCGACGAGCGCGCGGAGCGTCGCGATCATGATCGGCGAAGTGTGATGAAGCGCCGAGTCGGTGACCGGATATACGACACCGGCGGCGAACATAGACACGGCCAGGATCAGCGAGACCGGCAGCCGGTGCGCAGCCTGGGGCTCGGACCGAGCGTCCACAACGCCACCCTAACGCGATCAGGGCAGCTCAGAGCACCGTGTCACGTCGCCTCCGAATGCGCCTCAGAACCGAGTGTTCGCGCCACCGGCGCCGGCTCGCCCTGGAGCGATCGGCGCCAGCCCGACAGGAGGTCATGCACGCCGGCGGCACCGACGATCGGCGTTGCCGGCATCGGCAACTCGACCGGGTGGAGGATGAACGGGCGTGTCTGCGGTCCGCCGAGGCCGCCGTGGAACGAGATCAGCTCCTCAAACGCGCAGCCCTGCTCCAGCTCGGGATCGTAGAAGCTGTTCAGCAGGATGTCGGGCGCGTGTTCGAAGGCGTGGGTGCGCAGCAGGTGCCTGGCTGCGTTGGCGGAGAATTGCTGGAGCGGATCGTCGCCCTCGACGCGGTCCTCGGCGAGGTATCTGGCGCCGCCGGCGCCGAGCGCGACCGGGCCGTGCTGATCGGAGTCGACCATCAGGAAGCCGATGTGCGGATGCCGGCGAAGCGCGGGCAGCAGGCGTGGGTGCAGCGCGTCGATCTGCTCCAGCTTCAGACGCTCGCCGCGCTCCATCAGGTAGATCAGCCCGAGATTGCCCGAGCCGAGCACAACCACTCCATCCTCGCGAACGGCTCCGTCCGATCCACCAGGCGTCCGGCCCGTCGCTTCGGCAACCGCGTGTTGAACGGCGACGTCGTGCTCGTCGCCGGCTCGCGCGTCGGCGACGCTGGCGTTGTCAAGCGAGCGCGCCACCAGCTCGTGCAGGTCGTAGCCGTTGCGCTGCTTGAAGGTCGCGCCTTGGGTCTGGCCGTGGTCTGAGAGCACCACGAGCTCGTACGGCCGCGGGGCGAACCGGCGGGCGCGATCGATCTGGGTGAACTGCTGGTCGAGCTTCCGCAGGGCTTCGAGCGTGTCGGCCCGCTCGAGACCTGAGTGGTGCGCGACCTCGTCGTAGCTCGAGAAGGTCGCGTAGATCGCCGGCCTGCCGCGCATCATGTCGGTCAGCACGCCGAACACGATCAGGTCTCGGACCGCGACGCAGACCGCGGCGCGGATCAACGGGTAGCGCCCGCCCCGCTCGCCCCGGGGCCGGACGTCCCGGCGGCGCTGCTGGATCGCCGCGACCCGCTCGATCGCCAGCTCCCAGCAGAACAGGACCAGCGTGCGGGTCACGTTGAACCCGTTTGCCAGGAAGGCACGGTAGCCCGGGTTCGCGCGCTTCTCCGCGCTCATCCGGCTGACCGTCAGGATCACCGCGTCGGCCTCGCCGGAGAACAGGTTGCCGCGGCTGGCGCCGTCGTCGATCAGCAGCCCCCGACCCGTCGCCAGCCGACCCTCGATCTCGGCGCAATCGCTCGGCGAAGAACACGCGATCAGCCGGCCGGTCTTCTTGTCGGCCCAGCGGAACGCCGGGATGTCGTCGTTTGATCCGAGCAGGATGCCGGCTTGGCTCGCGCCCGTCTGCGAGCTCAGGTCCGTCTCCCACTCGGCGAGCCGGTGCGAGCCACGCTCGAGCCAGCGCGCCAGCTCCGGAACGTTGCCGTCCCGGATCGCGCGCTGCAGCACCGGCAGCGCCAGCCCGTCGATCTCCAGGAACACGATCCCCGGCGCGTCGGTCACGATCTGATCTCCCTGACGGCGCGCGATCCTCCTGATCACCCGCAACGAGTAGACGCGATCGTCGTTGACACCGACGACCAGCTCGAGCACGATCACGGTCGCGGAGATCACGACCGCGGCCACCAGCGCCCAGCCGAACGAGTCGACGCGGATCGCGTTCGGGTCGATCGCGGACGCGAGCAGGAGCATCAGCGCGTCGAGCAGCAGGATGATCGGGAAGCCGAGCGCGAGCGTGAACGGCAGGCTCAGCGCCGCGACGATCGGCGGCAGCACCGCGTTGAGTGCGGCGATCAGCGCGGCTGCGAGCAGCGCATCACGGAAACGTTCGACGGTGACCCCGGGAACGATCGCCGCCGTGACGAACACGGCCACCGCCAGCGACAGCCAGAACACCAGCAACCGCCCGACCGTGAACCTCGGCATCTGCGGCGCCCAGCTCGCCTGCTGACCGTACGAGCCCCCGCCCGTTGCCTCCGGTGCGGCTCCCGAGCCGGCGGTGTCGTCCTGAGGATCTTTGGCATCCATGTTCGTTGGACGCACGATCCACCCTGCGACGGCGCGCGTCGTCATCCGGATCGGACGATGAGCCGGAGGCCGGTCTGCGCTCCGATCTGGGCGATGACGCCCGCCGACCAGAACCGCGCCGCCGCCCAGCCCGGCGAGCTGGCGATCACCTGGCTCGGCCATGCGACCGTGCTGATCGAGATCGACGGGATGCGGCTGCTGACCGATCCGGTCCTGCGGGACCGGATCGGTCCACTGGCACGGATCGCGCCGTCAATCTCCCCCCGTGAGATCGAACCCGTCGACTGCGTCCTGCTGTCTCACCTGCATGCCGACCACGCCGACGCGGCCACGCTCCGCGCGATCATTCGCTCCGGTCCGATCATCGGCCCGCCGGCGGCACGGGCATGGCTGCTTGCGAAGGGGTTTGACGACGTGCGGGAGCTGCGTCCAGGCCAGGAGATGCCCGTCGGGGGTGTGCAGGTCAGGGCGACGCGGGCTGTGCACGACGGACGCCGGCGGCCGTACGGTCCTGCGGCCGAGGCGATCGGCTTTGTGCTGACGGGCTCGCGAACCGTCTACTTCGCGGGGGATACGGACATGTTCGGATCGATGGAGGCGCTGCGCGGAGGAATCGACGTGGCGCTCCTGCCGGTCTGGGGCTGGGGCCCGAGCGTCGGTCCCGGTCATCTTGACCCCGAACGCGCAGCAGCGGCAACCGCGCTGATCGCGCCCGCTGTGGCGATCCCGATCCACTGGGGAACGCTGACGCTACGGTCCCCGGCGCGGCGCCCGCGCGACCCGATGCGCCCCGCCCGGGAGTTTGCAGCCTTCGCAGCGCGCGATGCGCCCGACACAGATGTGCGTCTCCTGCGTCCCGGCGAGCGGACGGTCGTGCCCGGAGCGATACGATGATCGCCTTGAACGTGCCCTGGCCGATCCGAAGCGTGCTCGCCGGCACCGCCGGTACCGCGAGCATGACGCTCGCCTACGCGGCCGAGCGTCGGCTCCGAGCCGCCGGCGAGCGGCCGCTCGATTACGACGACTCGCTCGTGCCGGGCGAGATCGTCGCCAGCGTCATGCACCTCTCGCACGTCACCGCCAAGCAGGACGGTGAGCTCGGGCTGATCCTGCGCTGGAGCTACGGGTCCGCGTTCGGTCTCTACCACGGCCTGCTGCGCCGTCGACTGCGTGAGCCGTGGGCGAGCGCGGCGTTCGGGGCGACCCTGATGAGTGCGACGCTTTCGCTGTTCCCGCTGCTGGGCCGGACGCCACCGCCGTGGAAGTGGCCGGCGGACGTGATCGCGACAAGCCTCGGTACCCATGCCGCCTACGTGCTCGCGGTCGCCACCGTCGACAACGAGCTGAGCCGCCTGGCGTCCGGCCGCGAAGACTGAGCGCCGGCGCGAACCCGGGCGAACCGGCGCGACCGATCAGGCCCGCGGAACCTAGCCCTGCTTCGCCCCCTCGATCGCCGCCTCGGGACTGAGGGTCGGATCGTTCTGGGCGAGCGCGACGGCGCGATCGGCCACCTCGGCGGCCTGGGCGCCGCCGATCGAGTCGTCGCGCAGCGCCATCGCCAGGAACCACTGACGCAGCATCTCCGGGTCCTGGGTGTCCGGCGGCGGGCCGGCCGGCGGCAGACCACGAACGGTCGCCAGGATCGTCGCCGCGGTGGTGCCGCCGCCCAGCAGCCGGCCTGGATGCTTCTCAGGGATCTGGGCCGCGATCGCACCGGTGGCGGGGTTCACGAGGTTGACCTTGCTGCGCAGGCCGACGCGCTGCAGCGCCAGCCGGTAGCCGGACAGGCGCAGGTAGCCGAGCTGCGCCGCCAGCTGCGTGTAGGCGGCCATTTCACGCTCGTCGCGGAGCTTGTGCTGGTGCAGCGAGATCTGCGTCCCGACGTCGACCGCGGCCGGATCCGGCTCGGGGGCGACGAGCAGGAACGCGTGCTGCCCCAATCTCCCGGCACCGACACCGCCGATGTCGACCAGCAGCGTGTAACCGCTCAGCGACAGCGCCCCGACGATCCCTGGCGGCAGCGGATTGGACGCGAGATGCCCCGGGCGCAGCGACATCAGTTGCCCAGCAGGCCGCCGACGATCCCGCCGAGCGCGCCGCCGCCGGACTGCTGCTGCTGTGCGCCGCCGCCGCCACCGGTGTCCTCTCCCGGCGGGTGGACGTAGGCGCTTTGCAGGCCGACACGGCCGGGACCGGTGAACCGGTTGAAGACGAGCTGGCCGCCGCCGCCGAGCATGCCCGTCTTGAAACCGTAGAGCTCCTGCGTCATTTCCACCGAGTGGTCACGGAACACCCAGCCACCGGGCTCGATGTCGATCGTCTCGCCCGGGTCGAGGTTCTTCTCGAACACGTTCCCGTAACCGTGCACCCAGACGACGCCCTCCTGCGAGCCGGCGAAGAACTGGTCGACGAAGAAGCCGCCGCCGTAGAGCATGTTCGCGAAGCCCCTGATCCGCGTGTAGTCGTACTCGACCCCCTGCGTGGCCGCGAGGAACTGGTGCTCACGGACCATGATCCCCTGGCCCGCCTGCAGGTGGAGCGGGACGATGTGCCCGGGGGCATCACGGCTGAATGCGATCTCCCCGGCGGACTCGGCCTGCAGCAGCAGGATCGGCATCCCGCCGAGCACCCGACGCTTGAGCCCCTTCTTCAGCGGGTGCAATCCGATCTGCATCTGCGGGTACTTCCACAGCAGTACGTGGTGCTCGAAGTAGACCGGCACCTGACCGTCCAGCGCCATGTGCAGCGCCGGGACCAGCTCGCCCTCGAGCCGGTACCGGACGCCGGGGGCGGTGCCCTCGGGGATCTGCGTCGGCAGGATTTTTGGGGCTGAAGACATGTCTCTCTCCAATCACGGGGATATGGGCGCTCGGCGGTCGGCGTCAGCGTAATGCTTCGGACCGACGGTTTGGATCGATCTGCAGACCACGGCTGCGCGAATCGGTAGATAATCGGCTCGATGTCGACCGTCTATGTCACCGGCCATCGCAACCCGGACACTGATTCGATCGCCGCGGCGGTCGGATATGCCGAACTGAAGCGACGGCTCGACCCCGATAACGACTATGTCCCCGTCCGCCTCGGCGACTGCAACCCCCAGACCCGGTGGGTGCTCGAGCGCAGCGGCGCAGAGCAGCCCGAACTGCTGCATCACGTGATGGTGCGTGCCTGCGACGTGATGCAGAGCGACTTTCCGCGGATCGGCCTCGATGAGCCGGTGCGTGCCGCCGGGATCGAGATGGCGCACGCGACGATGGACGTCGTACCCGTCCTCGACACCGATGGTGCACTCGTCGGGGTGGTCACCACGCGGACGCTCGCGCGGCGCTACATCCGTGAGTCGCGCGCCGGCTCAACGCTGCAGGACGCGCCCACCTATGTTCACGCGGTCGTCGATGTGCTTGAGGGCGAGCTCCTGACCGGTGAGGACAAGCAGCTGTCGGGGCGTGTCTGGGTGCACTCGATGGACGACCGGGACGAGAGCGGAATCTCCGAGGGCGACGTGGTCGTCGTCGGCAACCGCACGGAGGCGCAGCGGGTCGCGATCGAGAACGGCGCGGCGCTGCTGGTCACCTCGAACGGCTCGCGCCCGGAGCCCGACGTGCTGGCGCTGGCGCGGGAGCATGGCACCGCGGTGATCATCTCGCCGCTCGACACGTATGTCTCCGGCCGGATGATCACGCTGGCCGCCCCCTGTCGTGCGCTGATGGAGGTGGATCCGCTGACGGCCAGGGCCGATGACCTGCTGAGCGACGTCTCCGAGCAGATCCGTGAGATCCACTATGGCGCGGCGGTCGTGATCGACGCCAAGCGCCGGCCGGTCGGGCTGATCACGCGCTCTGACCTCGTGGCGCCACCACGCCGGCGGGTGTTGCTCGTCGATCACGCCGAGGAGGCGCAGAGCGTGATCGGCGTCGAGCAGGCGGAGATCGTCGAGATCCTTGACCACCACCACATCGGCTCGATCGAGACGAGGATTCCGGTGAGAGCCACGTTCGACCCGGTCGGGTCGACTGCGACGCTGGTGATCGAGCGCTTTCGCCAGAACGGAATGGAGCCGAGCAGCAGGACGGCGATGCTGCTGTTGTGCGCGATCCTGTCCGACACGGTGATCCTGAACTCCCCCACGACGACCGAGCGTGACTATGCGGTGGTCGAGTATCTCGAGCGCGTGCTCGAGCTCGATGCGCGTGAGCTCGGGCGCGAGATGTTCGAGACCACGGCGGACGTCTCGGCGGTGAGCGCCGAGGAGATCATCTCGCGTGACGCCAAGGCGTACCAGACGGGCGCCGGTGGCCAGATCTGCATCGCTCAGGTGGAGGTCGTCGGCAAGGGCCTGCTTGAGCGCTCCGATGAGCTGCTCGCCGCGATGTCGCAGGAGCGGATCAACAAGGCCATGCACCTCTACGCGCTGATGGTCACCGACGTGCTCAGCAAGAGCACCGACCTGCTCGTCGCCGGTGACGTGCCGACCGTGGCGCGCGCACTGGGCGCAGACGCCGATCACGGCAGAATCGAGTTGCCCGGAGTGATGAGCCGTAAGAAGCAGGTCGTGCCGAAACTGCTGGCGGCGCTGTAGGGGACGTGATGGCGAGACACCGGACGACCGAGCGTCTGGGTTCGCCCGCTGATCCATCACGCGACGTCGAGGTCACGGTCGTCTCACAGGCTCCTGCCCGAGCGCCCGTCAGCGCCAGGGCCGCGAAGGCGCTCTGCGCCGCTCTCGCCCTGGTGGTGCTGGCCGCAGTCGCGATCCTGGAGGACCCGCTCCACGGCGCTGAGGCCACTCACGGTGGCCACCGTGCCAAGCAGCCCGTGAACAGCGCCGTGCTGGGGGTCGCCTACTTCACACCGGAGGGCAACCCCGGGCAGGACCCGATCGCCGCGGCGTTCCGGGGCCCGCTGCGCTGCCTGAGCCTCACCTATGCCGCCAGCAACCGCGAGTACGTGCGGGCGCAGCCGGCATCCGGACTCACCTGTCCGAGCTACCCGCCAGGGGCGATGATCTTCCGCTGGGTCGACGGCAACCCGGAGCCGATCCTGGAGAGCGACACATACTCCTGTCCGGTTCGATCACTTCCGGCGAGCGTGCAGGCCGAACTGCACGTGTGTCCTCGCCGAGGGGCTGACTAGCCTCTCGCCCGGGCGTCGGCGACGAGCGCGGTTGCGCCATCGATCGACGTTGCCAGCTCACCCGAGATCGTGGTCAGGCGCTCGGCGGTCCGTGCGACCTCCTCGGCCATGTGCGTCAGCTCACGCGAGGAGCCGGCGACGCTGTCGACAGCCGCGACGATCGTCTGCAGCGCGCCCGCGGTCTTCTCGACCGACTCGCTGATCTCGGTGAAGCTCTCACGTGAAGAGCCGGTGTGCCGCTCGACCGCCTCCGCCTCGGCCTGCGCCGAGTCGACCGCGTCACGCACGTGCTGGATCGCCGCCAGCGACTTCTCGTTGAGCTCACTGATGTCGCCGAGCGACTCCCGCGTGCGATCGGCGAGCCGCCTGACCTCGTCTGCGACGACGGCGAAGCCGCGGCCGTGCTCACCGGCCCGGGCCGCCTCGATCGCGGCGTTCAGCGCCAGCAGGTTCGTCTGGTCGGCGATCCCCTTGATCACTTCGACGATCCGCGTGATGTCCTCGCCCTGTCGGGCGAGCACGGCGATCTCAGTCACGATTCCGTCGACCGACTGCTTCATGTCGGCGACGGCCTGCTCGCTGCCCTCGAGCACCGCGACCCCCTCGCCGGCCGCCCTGACCGCGTGGTTGACGAGCTCGTCGGCCAGCTTGGCCTCGTCGGCCATCTCGCCGGCCGTGTCGCGCATCTGCGATGCCGAGGCGAACGACTCCTGCGAGGCTGCGGCCAGCGACTCCGACACGGCGCTCATCTCGCGCTGCTGCTCGGACAGATGGCCCGTCTGCTCCTCGAAGCGCCCGACCAGGGTCGCGGTCTTGTCGCGAGCGTCGACGAACGTCTGGGTGACTGCCGAGACGTCGGCGGTGAACAGCTTGCGGTAGGCGAGGATCGACTTGGCGATCATCAGCGGGTCATCCTGGAAGCGCTCGACCAGCCACGGGATCACGATCCGGTCGATCCGCAGGGTGGCGCCGACGTAGGACATCAGCGGCAGGTCGAGCTTGTCGTGGACGTTGGCGATCCGGACGACCTCCTCGACGCGCGAATCGTCGAAGCGTCCGGTGAAGAAGCTCTTGAAGTACCCGTCAAGCGCCCGGCTGAGACGGTCGATCGAGGTGCTCTTCTCGATCACCGCGCGCAGCTCCGGCGTCGCCAGGACGTGGTCATAGAAGGAGGCCACGACGGCGTCGGAGAGCTCGCCGAGCTCGGCGACCTGCTTGAGCAGCGCCAGGTCCTCCTGACGGAGATCGCAGAACTCGAGCAGGTCGGACCAGCGCCTGTTGCCGACGCGGACGAGCGGCCCACCCGAGTCGACCGCAGCCGGATCGACCTGGACCGGCTCACGCGCGGCACCGCCGTTCCCGTTCCCGTTCCCGTTGACGAGCCCGCCGGCGACGCCGTGCTCCTGTTCGATGTACGTCATCGGCCCTCCGTTGATGGGTGACAGGCGTTCCACCGGCGCCGGGTTCGCGCTCTGTCTGTATGCGACGAGATCGGCCGTCAGCCGCAACGCTTTAGCGCGAACTGCAAGAACCGCGCGTCAGATGCCGGAGGGGCTCGCCAGCACGAGCGCCGGTGCCTCGCCCCAGAGCTGCTCGAGCCGGTAGTACTCCCGCGTCTGTGGCGTGAACACGTGCACGACCACGTCGACGTAATCCAGCAGGATCCAACTCGCCTGCGGAAGCCCCTCGACCCGCCTTGGCAGCATGCCGTGCTCGTCCTTCATGCCGATGTGGATCGCGTCGTGGATCGCCTTGACGTGGCGATCCGTGCGACCCGTGCAGATCACGAAGTAGTCGGTGTAGGAGATGATCTCCCTCAGGTCGAGCTGGACGATGTCGAGCGCCTTGTGGTCCGACGCGTATTCGGTGATCGCCTGCGCGATGTCCTCGGGTGTCATCAACGTGCCTGTCCTCCATAGAGTCTGTGTTCTGCGATGTAGCTCGCCACCGGGTCCGGGACGAGGTATCTGATTGGTTGCCCGGCGCGCACCCGGCGACGGATCATCGTCGAGGAAACCCCGATCCTCGGCATCCGGAAGAACTCCGCACGCTCACCGCCGCGCATGCCCGTGAGCCCCGAAACAACCGCCTCCCGCGAGGTACCGCGGCGTTTGGCGACGGCCAGGCGCGCCAGTGACAGTACACGCTCGCCCTCGTGCCAGGTCGGGAGTCCCGCCGCGACGTCACCGCCGACGATCAGGAACAGCTCGTTATCTGGCGCGATTCGTTTCAGCTCTTGGAGCGTATCGACTGTGTAGGACGGGCCTGACCGCAGGACCTCCATATCTGAGCAGGCGAAGCGCTGATCGGCGCCGACGGCGCGACGGCACAGCTCGAGCCGGTGTTCGCCGCCCGGCTCGTCGTCGACCGGTTTGTGGGGCGGGATCCCGGCTGGAATCCACAGAACCCGGTCCAGACCGATCTGCATCAGCGCTTCCTGGGCACAGATCAGATGGCCGATATGAGGCGGGTTGAAGGTGCCGCCGAGGATCCCGACGCGAAGCGATGAGTGGTGCTCGGAGGTCAGGGGTCCGCGGCCGTCTACGTTCAGGGGCGGACGTGGCCGTCGCCCTCGATCAGGTATTTGAACGAGCACAGCTCGCGCATCCCGATCGGCCCGCGCGCGTGCAGTTTCTGGGTCGAGTTGCCGATCTCGGCCCCCATCCCGAACTCACCGCCGTCGGTGAACCGGGTCGAGGCATTGACGTACACGCAGGCGGCGTCGACGCCGAGCTGGAAGGCGCGTGCGGAGCTGGTCTCGCCGGTCACGATCGCCTCCGAGTGGCCGCTGCCGTGCGCGTTGATGTGCTCGATCGCGTCAGTCGTCGAGTCGACGACCGCGACCGCCAGCTCGAGCGCCAGGTACTCGGTGTCCCAGTCCGCGTCGATCGCCGGGATCAGCGCAGTCCCCGGCGCCGCCTCACGGGCCCGTTCATCTCCGTGCAGGATCACGCCCGCCTCGTGCAGATCGCCCAGCACGCCCGGCAGGAACCGCTGGGCGACCTCGGCGTGGACGAGCAGCGTCTCGGCGGCGTTGCAGACACCGGGGCGCTGGAGCTTGGCGTTGAGCACGATCGCGCGCGCGTCCTCGAGGTCGGCGCTGCGGTCGACGTAGACGTGGCAGTTGCCGGAGGCGGCATAGATCACCGGCACGGTCGCGACTCCCTTGAGCGCGGCCTTCAGCCCCTCACCGCCGCGGGGGATGATCAGGTCGACGAGGCCGGCCTGCGTCGCCAGCGTCGCCAGCTCCTCGCGACCGCCGCCGGCGACGAGTGACAGCGCGCCGTCAGGCAGGCCCGCCTCGTTCGCGGCCCGCGCCGCGACCGCCGTCAGCACGGCGTTGGAGTGCGCCGCCGAGCTGGAGCCGCGCAGCACGACCGCGTTGCCCGACTTCAGGCACAGCGCGGCGGCGTCGATCGTGACGTTCGGCCGCGCCTCATAGACGACGGCGACGACGCCGAGCGGAACCCGAACCTTGCGCAGCTCGAGCCCGTTGGGAAGCCGCGAGCCATCGATCACCTCGCCGACGGGATCAGGCAGCGACGCGATCTTGCGGGCACCCGCCGCGATCGCGGCAATCCGCTGCGGATCGAGCGCCAGGCGGTCAAGCAGTGCAGCACTCAGCCCCGCATCTCGGCCGGCCTCGAGATCACGGCTGTTGGCATCGACGATCTCGGTCGTGCGCTCGATCAGCGCATCGGCGATCGCGTGCAACGCGGCGTTCTTGACGTCGGTGCCCGCGGTTGCAAGCGCGCGCGAGGCACGCTTGGCGCGCGCGCAGATCTCCTGCACCGATGTGACCGTGGTGACCATCACGCCAACAGGTTACGCGAGCGGGAAACACTCCCGGTTGCCAGGTTCTTCAGGCGAGCACGAAATAGTCGCGGTGCACCGCCTCGTCGCTCGCGCGGGGCAGCAGTTCACGGATCGCGGCCGACTTCAGGCCGCGCACCTTGCGCAGCTCGGCGGCCGAGTAGTTGCTGATCCCCTTGCCGACCGTCTCGGTCCCGTGCGCGACCTCGATCGCGTCGCCGGCGTCGAAGCTCCCGGTCACCTCGACGACCCCGACCGGCAACAGGCTGGTGCCGCCCTCCCGCAACGCCCGGGCGGCGCCGGCGTCGACCACGACCATCCCGCGGGTCGGCTTGGCGTACTTGAGCCACAGCTTGAAGCTGGAGTAGCGACTCGATTGCGCCGGGAACGACGTACCGACCGCCCGCCCCTCGCAGACGGCCGCAATCGAGCCTGGCTGAAGGCCGCCGGCGATCACGGTGGGGATCCCTGCGGCGGTCGCCATCTCGGCGGCGACGACCTTGGAGCGCATCCCGCCGGAGCCGAGCGGCGAGGTCTGATGTCCGATCCTGAATGCGTCGAGCTGGTCGAAGTCATCGATCTCGGCGATCAGCTCGGCACGCGGATCAGAGCGGGGGTCTGCCGTGTAGACACCGCCGGCGTCGGTCAGCAGCAGCAGCAGCTCGGCGCCGAGCAGGATCGCCACCTGTGCCGCGAGGAAGTCATTGTTGCCGAACGAGATCTCGTCGGTGGTCGTCGTGTCGTTCTCGTTGATGACCGGCACCACCCGCCACTCGAGCAGCTTGCGCAGGGTCTGGCGCGCATTCAGGTAGTGCGTGCGCGCGCTCATGTCGAAGAACGTCAGCAGCACCTGCGCGGTCGGGACGCCCCGCTCCTGCAGGAGCTCGTCATAGACGCGGTAGAGCTTGCCCTGACCGACGGCACTCGCCGCCTGCAGCTCATCGACCGCCTTCGGCCTCGGGATCGCCATCACCCCCATCCCCCGTGCGATCGCACCGCTGGTGACGACGATCATCTGGTCGCCGAGATGGTGGCGCTCGCTCAGCTCGTCGCAGATCCGCGCCAGCACGTCGGCACGGACGCTGCCATCGTCGGTGGCGACGATGCTCGACCCCAGCTTGACCACCACGGTGCTCACGCTCGGGAGGTTACGGCCCGCGCCGCCCTGGGTGGGCGCGTGAGGTCGGCCGGGGGGCGCAGCGCCTCAGTCCAGCAGCTCGACCGCGACCTCGAGCGCGTGATAGGTCCTGAGCGCGCGCTGGTCGCGCGTCGCCAACGTGAGGCCGTGCTCCCTGGCGCAGGCGCCCACCAATGCGTCGTATACGGCGCCACCGGCGATCCCCGCAGTGTGCAGCTCCACGAGCAGGGCGGCCGCGGCCTCGGGGCCGAGAAACCTGCTGTAGGGGAAGTTCGACGCGATCAGACGGCCCACTGTTCCGGGTGTCCGTCGCGCCGGCGGCGGCAGCCTCGTCAGTACTGAAAACGTCTCGAACGCCGCGTGTCCGGCCAAGCCGAGCCGGTGGGATCCAACTGCCGCGAACGTCGCGTCATGATGCTCGTGATCGGCAACGGTCAGGGCGACGGCAACGCTCGTATCGACCAGGAGCTCTGGTCCGCTACCGCTGGTCCGCGTCACGAAGTGCCTGGACCAGGTCGTCATCGATCGTCACGCCGGCAGCCGGAATCAGCAGTCGCCCGTCGCGATCGCCAAGCGACTCGTCCGCCAGCGGCTCAACGTGCAACCCCGCGCCTTCGGCCGTCACCTCGACTTCGCCGGGGCGCAGGCCAACACGATCACGCAACGCCTTCGGGATGACCAATCTCCCTGCCTGATCAATGGTTGCGCGCATGCCCGAACAATACCATTGCAAGGTTCGGATCAACTTCAGAGGTGCTGCTCCGGGCGCCGCCCTGCGGGGGCGGCGCCCGGATTCGACGCGTCCGCTCAGCTCAGCTCAGCTCAGCTCAGCGGGGTTTGCTTCAGGACTTCTTCGTGCACCAGGGGTTGGAGGGGATGCCCGAGCACGGATTGGGCATCGTCGGCAACTCCCTGGCCGGGGGCAGCGGGTGCAGCCCGTTCTTGACCATCGCCGGGTTGGTGGTCGGATAGGCCCCGCTCGGGCAGTGCGGAACACCGCTCAACGTGAACCCGGTGTCGCACAGCGCCTCGAGCTCGAAGTTGAGGCTGTCACCGTTGTTGCCGCCCAGATCGTTCGCGGCATATTTGCTGAAGTCACACGTCGGATAGTTGGTCTCCAACAGACTCGCGAACGTCGACGGCGTGTTCGTGAACGTGTTGCCGCTGTAGCAATCGGACGGCTCGTTCATCGGCGCGCCGGTCGCCGCGCTGGTGTCGTTGTTCAACAGGTTCACCTGGGCGAAGGCGCCGTTGGTCGGGTGACCGAAGGAGCCGTCGTCGACGAACTTGTTGTTGAGGACCGCGTCCCCGAACTCATCGAAGGTGCAGCTCGGGGAGCCGACCAGCGAGTAGTCCACGACCCCTCCGTTGCATGGCGTGCTTCCGCCAAGGCTCGGATAGGGGACCAGTGCCACGCCCCACGCGTCATTGTCCTTGAACGTGTTGTCCATGATCGTGTCGTAGCGACCACCGGAGATCGTCATCCCGGTCCCGTCCGGTCCCGCGGCGGCGCTGCCGGCCTCGGGCACGTTCGGGTTGTTGTTGTTGTAGACGTCGTTGTGCTCGAACACCCAGCACGACTGGGTGTGCGTGATCTTGCTGATCGCGCCGCCCGGGCACTCGCCATCCTGCGGCGGCGGGTTGTCACCGAGCTGGCTGTTGGTGTCGAAGCCGTCCTGGTTGTTGTCGAACTTCGAGTCCTTCACGACCAGCGTGCCGCCCGAGTTGGAGCCGGAGTAGCCGAGCGCGTTGTACTCGCCCCAGCCGTTGTCGATCGTCTGGTTGCATTGCTGCTGGCAGGCGCCGATGTAGTAACCCGAGTCGTTCTGGTTGCTGGCGTAGGTGTTGGCCCAGGTGCCCCCATCCCAGTCGCTCGAGAAGATTCCGTACTCGGCCGCGACGTTGTTGGCCTTTTCGAACCCGGCCTTGGTGCCGTTGGAGGGGAAGAACGTGCTGGTCGCGTTTAGGTACTCGCCAACGTAGCCCCAGCCGCCGATCGCGCCGCTGCCGGCGCCGCCGTTCCACCAGATCTCGTTGCCGGTGCCACCGTCGCCGCCGGAGCCGCCGAGGAAGTTGCAGGCGGTCAGGTTCTCGACCTTCACATCATCGGCCTTCCAGACCATGATCCCGTTCAGCCCGGCGGGACCGCCCTTGGCCGATGGACCGTAGTTCTGATCGGCGGCGACGTCGTTGCACGCCTTGCCCTTCTTGGTGCCGTCGACGACCACCGTGTTGCGGTTCATGCCCCTGAGGGTCACGTCGGGGGTGCTGATCACGACGCCCGCGGGGAACTGGCCGTGCGAGCCGCTTGGGATCTCGCTCGAAGCCGTCTTGTAGTCGCCGGGAGCGACCAGGATGATGTCGTATGGCTTGGCAGCCTTGACGGCTGCCTGAATGGTCTTGTACTGGCCGGGAATCCCCTTATAGGTCCCGACCCGCAGAACTTTGGGTGTCGCAGCGACAGCGGATGCCGCGAGCGAGCCGCTCGCGACAGCCAGGGCCGCGGCGACGAAAAGACGGCGCTTCAAGAATGCTCCTCTCGGTTTGACTCGGACACTCCGGCCAAGCGCGGCATCATAGAGCCGACCGGCGTTTGCCCGCATTTTGCGCCTGTTAGGCCGTACGCCGCGGATTTGTGCGGCGACGTTCCAACACGCCGCCGGGCCCAAAGTCGGCGTGAAGCCGTTATGCCGCGAGCCGTGTGGCGCAGTCGTGGATCTTCGAAAGGCTTGCCGGCACCCTGGCGCTGGATCGCCGTGACGCGGCCACACGGCCGCGCCGGGTGACATTGGCGAACTCAGCCAGCTCGTCACGGGCGGTATTGGTCTGCGCGTGAATCTCGGCGAACAGGAACACGATCGCATCGACTTTGGCGGCGCGCGCCGCCTCGATTCTGCCGTTCACCTCCAGCGCCCTCATCACCTTGATCTCGTCGCTGAGCCGCTCAACGGTTCGAGCGACGCCGGAGAGGTGGAGCTCCAGGCGCTCGAGCGCGTCGCGTAGCAGCCTGAAGGAGTCATCGAGGCTTTCGCTCAGCCGCGCCAGATCGCGGAGCCGAAGACCTCGCTCGGGTCCCCAACTCGATCGCGATCGGTCGCCCTCGAGCAGCTCGTCGGCGAGCACGATCGCCATCAATGACTGGAGTTTGGCCGCCGAGACGCGGAATCCGACCTCGCCGAGCAGGTCCCCGGCGTCATCGAGGTGATCCGACAGCCCACGGATCAACATGCGGATCGAGTCCGACGAGCTGCGCATGATGTCCGCCACGGCGCGCAGCACGATGCCGTCGGCGCCGAGCCGGGTCGAGGCGAGCAGCGCATTGAGTGCGAACAGCCGCAGCGTCTCGGCCAGCTCGAGCAGGTACGCGCACTTCGCGGTGAGCTGGGTGTCGAGCTCGACATAGCCGTCGAGCCGGGCGCCGAACAGGCCGTCCAGAAAGTCGGTCAGCGAGTGGCAGGCGATCCGCAACGTCGTCAGCCGGTGGTCAACCGCGATCGCCCGCTCGCGCCCATCCTGCCGTATCTCCGGATCGATCGAGCCGCTTCGGTCGATCGCCGAGGACAAGAGCTGCTGCGCCCAGAGGTGACACTCGTGCTCAACCGGGCCCATGCCACGTCTATCGGACTGCGGCGGTCGGAGTTGAATCCGGGATAAGTACCTGATTCGCGGCGCCGCGGGAGCCCGAAGAGCTCAGCTTCCGGGGTCCAGCTCGAACTCGACACCGGCGATCTCGACATCGTCGCCGGGCTCAAAGCCCTCGGACTCGAGCGCCCGGATCACACCGATCCCGCGCAGCCGCCGCTCGAGATGGGCGAGCGCGTCGTCGTTGTCGAGGTCGTAGCGCGCCACGAGCCGCTCGACCCCGTCACCGGCTACCGTGAAGCTGTGCGGACCGGTGCGGTGAACATCGAAGCCGCGCTTCGCCCTGGGCCGGAACACCCGGTGCTCGGCGAGCTGATCGAGATCGACCTCGGCGGTCTGCGGCCCCGGTCTGGCCCCGTCGCCGAGCGGGATCATCCTCAGCAACAGCGTCGCCAGCTCCAGCAGTCCCTGGTGAGTCGCCGACGAGGTCACGACCACCGGCACCTCAGGGCCGAGCCGATCACGCCAGCGACCGGCGGCCTGCGCGGCGAACGCGGGCTCGACCAGATCACATTTCGACAGCGCCAGAACGCGCGGCAGCGAGGCCAGACGCGGATCGTGCTCGGACAGCTCATGCTCCACGGTCGCGTGGTTGGCAACCGGGTCCGAGCCGTCCAGCGGCTGGAGATCCAGCACATGAACGAGCAGCCTCGTGCGCTCGATGTGCGCCAGGAAGTCGTGCCCGAGCCCGGCACCCGCGCTCGCGCCCTCGATCAATCCAGGGATGTCGGCGATCACCAGCTGGCGGTCATCCTCGTGGAGCGTGCCGAGCGCCGGCTCCAGCGTCGTGAACGGGTAACCGGCCACCTTCGGCGTGGCCCGCGTCAACCTGGACAGCAGCGATGACTTGCCGGCGTTGGGAAGACCGACCAGGCCGACGTCCGCGAGCAGCTTCAACTGAAGTGTCAGCCAGCTCTCCTCGCCCGGCAGGCCGCGCTCGGCGAACCGCGGCGTCTGGTGGGTAGGGCCGGCAAAGTGGCGATTGCCCCTGCCGCCGGAGCCACCGCCTGCGACGATCGCGCGCTGGCCGGGGGCGATCAGGTCATAACGGGTGCCGTCACGCTCGACCAGCACCTCGGTGCCGGGCGGCACCGGCACCACCAGCGTCTCACCATCGGCTCCATGGCGCTGGGATCCCTCGCCGTGCCCGCCGCGGCGGGCGTGAAACTGCTGACGGCGGCGGAAATGCTCCAGATCACGCATCGAGTCGCTGCACACGAGCACGACGTCACCGCCACGACCGCCGTCACCTCCGTCCGGCCCTCCCTTCGGGACGTGCGCCTCACGACGGAAGCTGAGGCAGCCGTTGCCGCCGGCGCCGGCCTGCACGAAGATGCGTGCTCGATCCTTCATCTCGCCTATTGTCCCCTGCGCCGGGGTTCCACCCGAACCTGGGCGGCCACCCGGCGATTGAAGCGACACGGATTGGAGGCTGTTGCTGTGAAGTCGATGCTCGAGGATTTCAAAAAGTTCCTGATGCAGGGGAATCTGGTGACGGTGGCGGTTGCGTTCGTGATCGGCACTGCGTTCGCGCTGGTCGTCAAGGCGCTCGTGACCGATCTGATCACGCCGATCATCGCGTTGATCTTCGGCAAGCCGGACTTCAGCGCGCTCTCGTTCACGATCAACTCGAGCCATTTCCTCTATGGCGACTTCATCAACGCGCTGCTCGCGTTCGTGTTCACAGCCGTGGCAGTCTTCTTCTTCGTCGTCAAGCCCTACGAGGCGTTCGCGGCCCGGCGTGCCAAGGACGATCCGGATATCAAGGAGTGCCCGGAGTGCACGACCGAGATCCCGGCCAAGGCGCGGCGCTGCCCGCAGTGCACCGCACAGCTGAGCAGCTGACAGCGCTCAGTCAGAAGCGGCCGGCGGCTCTTCGCCGGCCCCCGCGCGCCGATCGCCGGCAGACACACCGGCAAACGTCACCTTCCGCGACGGATGCGTGGTCGCGAGTCGTGCGCTGGCGTTCTCCATCAGTGACGAGGAGGGCGGGGCCGCCGTCAGCGCGTCAAGCAGTGCGTCACCGTCGATCAGCCCGCATCGGCAGGCGGTCAGGGCAGTGACCGTCGCGGTCCGCGGGATCTGCTCCAGCAGGCCGATCTCGCCGAAGTAGGCGGGTGCCTCCAGCACGTTCAGGACGCGGTCTGATCCGCCGGCCTCACCGTGCGCCGTGACCTCGACGCGCCCCTCGAGCAGCACGTACAGCAGGTCGGCCTGTTCGCCCTCGCGGATCATCACCGCCGCCGGCTCGTAGGTTGCGGGCGTGAACGCCGCCGCAAGCCGTTCGAGGATCGGCCGGCTGGCGCTGGCGAAGATCTGGAGCCCCTCGAGCACGGCGATCCGCGGCTCCAGCTCGCGCGTGCGCGCGGCCGTTGCGCGGTCGATCGCCAGCAGCGCCGGATAGCCGGCGAGGCCCAGCGCGAACGGCGCCAGCGCCATCGTCCAGAGTCCGGTGTTCAAGCCGTAGCTGTTGACGATCAGCGGCGTGATCACGGTTCCCAGCACGATCGCGGCGAGCACGAAGGCGAAGAACACGCCGAACACACGGGCCAACTGGTCACCCGGCACCGCACGCTGCAGGGACGTGATCGCCATCACGTCGACGACCAGCGTCGAGCCTCCTCGCACGACCTGGATCGCGACCGCCAGCTCCGGACTGTGCACGACCGTCAGCAGCGCCGTCGGCAGTGTGTAGCCGGCGACACCGGCGATGATGATCGGAGCGAGCCGGCGGTACGCAGCGAGACGGTCGACAGCTGCGGCCATCAGCACGCCGCCGATCCCGAGGCCGCCGAGCAGGTAGCCGAAGCCCTCTGGGCCGGTGCCGAGCCGCTGCGCCGAGACGCCGACGAACAGCACCGTGTCGGTGCCGTAGACGAAGCTGACCAGGACGCTGAAGGCAACCAGGGTGCGTGCCGCGGACAGCGCGAAGATCGTTCGCACACCGACCGCCATCTGGCGCATCGGGCCGGCGTCGCCGCCCTCGGTGACATCGACCGGACGGCTGCGCGTGCGCATCAGCCCGACGAGCAGCGCCGATGCGACGAAGCTGACTCCGTTGACGCCGAATACGACTGACGGCGAGCTGACCAGCAGCAGCGCCGCGCCAACCGCGGGGCCGGCGATCACGACGAGGTTGTCGATCGTGCTGTTGAGCGCGTTGGCGGCGACCAGGTCGTCCTCGCTGACGACCGCCGGGATCGTCGCCGCGACGGCCGGACTGAAGACGACGCTGCTCGCCGAGGTCAGTGCCGAGAACGCGAGTGCGAGCAGCACCGGGCCGCCGGTGGCAGCCACGATCACCAGCCCGACCTGCCACAGCGCGCACACGTAATTGGCTTTGACCATCAGCGTCACCCGCTCGGTGCGCTCGGCCAGCACCCCCCCGTAGGCGCTCAGCAGCAGCGATGCCATGAACCGCACGAACCCGGCCGCGCCGACCCAGCCGAGCGAATGCGTGCGGTCATAGACGAACGCCAGCAGCGCAACGTTGTAGGCCCAGCTGCCGGTCGATGACACCGCCAGGCTGCCCAGCAGCAGCCGCAGGTCGCGCTGTGAAAGCGCGTCACGGTAGCCGCCGAACCACCGCTCAAACCGGCTCTGCTGCTTGGGTTCCGTGGTCGCAGCGCTCAATTCGCCCTCGCAGCCCTGCTCACGTGAGCACCTCAGAAAAGATGCTCGCCGGTGCCTGTTCGAGCGCCTCACGAGCGGCTGCCCTGCCGGCCTCACGCGCCACGTCCAGCTGGTGGAACTCGAGCAGTCCGACGCCGACCGCCTGTGGCCTGATCACGAGGTCGGCCTGGCGTCCGGACTCGGAGGTGTTGGCGCTGCCGAGCAGCAGCACGCGGGTCAGCGTCTCACCGAGGCTCGGCGTCCGCGCGCGGCGCGCCGGCGTTCCGGCGCCGTCGGCCCCCGGCTGTGGGTCCGATCGCCGGCTCACCGGCCGATCGAAGCTCGCCTTCACGTCGACCGCGATCAACGGCCCCTCGGCAAGCTCGGCGATCGCACTGACCGGCAGGTTGTCGATCAGCGAGCCGTCGATGTAGATCTCACGGCCGTTCACCTGGGGCGGAGCGATCACCGGCAGACAGATGCTGTAGCCGACCTGCTCCCGCAGCGAGCCGTGCCGGGCCAGAACCAGCCTGCCGGCGCGCAGTTCGGTGTATCCGCAGACGAAGCTGCGCGGCAGCTCCTCGATCTGGATCTCGCCGAACATCCGTTGCAGCATCGCCCTGAACCGGTCTCCGCGGATCAGCGCGTGGCGCGGCAGCGTGTAGTCGCTGAGCGGGCGGCGCTGGACCCACTCGTCGAAGCAGATCGCATCAATCTCCCCGGGATCGAGCCCGATCGCCAGCAATCCCCCGATCACGGCCCCCATACTGACGCCTGCGATCCGGTCGATCGCGATTCCCGCGGCGAGCAGCTCCTCGATCACGCCGATGTGCGCGAACGCCCGTGCGCCGCCGCCGGACAGAACCAGCCCCACCGAGCGGCCGGTCAGCCGGCGCGCGAGGCGAGCAATGTCAGCGTCGAACGTTGCCGATCCGATCGAGTGAGCCTCGATCGGATCGAGCGCCTCGGCGAACCCCTGCAGCCGGCCGCTTCCCGGGGCGACGTCGTGGACGACCAGATCGCAGCCGCGCAGGTCCGGCCGCGACCTCAGCCACTCGGGGACCTCGCCCCCCGAGGTCACGGCGAGAATCCGGTCCGCCTGCTGGAGGCAGAACTCGGTCCACGGATCGGCGCCGGCCGTGGAGGATGCGTTCAGGATCACGAGGTCGTGCCCGGCCTCGGCCCGGTCAAGCATCGGCGCGTAGACGCTGCTTGGATCAGCGCCGGCTACGCGGGCGGAGGTCCCGTTCGGATCCAGCAGCTCTGCCGATGTTTGCAGGCGCAGAGCGGCCAGCAGACCCCGTGCGAGCTCGCCGGCGGGAACCTGGTCGTCGAGTGGAACAAGCGCGACGGTCGCCGCCCTCGGTCGCGTTCCGGAAACCGGTGCGCGGGTGTCGCGCAGCTGCGTCGCCAGCACCTGGTTGAGCGCGCGTGAGAGCGCCGGCGCCTCCACCAGCAGATTCTCGAAGTCGCTGCGGCTGATCGCCAGCAGCACGCTGGCGCGGGCGGCGCGGACCGATGCCGATCGCGGCGACTCGGTCAGCAGCGCCAGCTCGCCCAGTGCGTCGCCGCGCCCAAGCTCGCTGAGCACCGCTCCGGTGCCCTCATCGACCACCTCCAGCCGCCCCGCGCGGACCACGTAGAGCGCGTCGCCCGGCTCCCCCTCGCGGAACAGCCACTCGCCGGCGGCGATGCTCACCTCGCGGGTGCGGCTCACGAGGGCCTCACGCAGTGCAGGCTCGAGCTCGGCGAACAGCGGCACCGCGCCGAGGAAGTCAACCGCCGACTGGGCCGCAACCACCGGCGCCGTGTCCGCCAGCGTGATCGCGCGCCGGGCGCGCGGCGGCGCCGCGATCGAGGGCGCGTCGGATGCACCGCCGCGCAGAACCACCCTCGCCGCGACCCCGAGCGACGGCGCCACGCCGACGTTGACACGTCCGATCAGCAGGCATCCGAGGCCAACCGTGAACATGCAGATCGCGCCGAACGTCCAGGCGTGGTGAAACGCCGTCAGCGCCTCGGCCGGCGAGGGAACGCCGAGGATCGCGACCACCAGCGCAACGCCGAGCGCCGCCCCGACCTGGCGCGCAACGGAGTTCATCCCGGTCGCCGTCGCGAAGCTGTTCCCCGGAGCGGATGCGACGGCGGCACCGCTCAGGTTCGGGAAGCTCGCGCCGGCGCCGATCCCGAGCAGGACCATGCCCGGCAACCACACCCCGAGGAAGTCGGGCGTCACGGTCGTCCGCTCGACGAACCACATCACAGCGGCGCCCCATAGCAACCCGCCGGCGACGAGCACGGGCCGATGGCCGATCCGCTGCGCGATCCGGCTGAACGGCCCGGCCACGGCGACGGCCACGACCGGGCCGATGGTCATCGCAAACCCCGCCTGCAGGACCGAGTACCGCCACACACCGGTGAGGAACAGCACGTTTGTCAGCGTGTAGCCGTAGAAGCCGGCGGCGCCGATCACCGTCAGTGAGTTCGCCACGCTGAAGGTCCGCAGCCTGAACAGCGAGAGGTCGAAGATCGGTGACCGGTGCCACGTGCACCGCCATATGAACACCGCGCCGAGCGCCACTGCGACGGCGAGCGAGGCAAGAATCCGCGCGCTCAACCACCCCCAGTCCTGCCCTTCGACCACGGCCAGCACGAGCGCCGCGATCGCGATCGCGAACAATGCCGCACCGAGCGAGGTCGGGCATCCGCCGCCGGCCGGGGGTGCGGCTCTCGATCAATGTGCGCCGTGTGAGCACCACAGCCGCGATTCCGATCGGGATGTTGACCAGGAACACGAGCCGCCAGTCGTCGATCGAGACCAGCACGCCGCCGAGCGATGGACCGAGCCCGGCGGCGCCCGCACCGACCGCCGACCACAGCGCGACGCCGTGCGCGCGGCGCTCCGGCGGAAACGCGTTCAGCACGAGCGCCAGCGATGCCGGAACGAGCATCGCGGCGCCGAGCGCCTGCACCACCCGGAAGGCGATCAGCGCGCCTGGTGACGGTGACAGCGCGCACAGCAGCGACGCGACCGAGAACAGCTCCACGCCGATGATGAAGATCCGCCGGCGCCCGAGCAGATCGGCGATCCGACCGGCCGCGACCAGGAACGCCGCGAACACGATGTTGTAGGCGTTCAGCACCCACGACAGGGTCGAGATCGACGTGCCGGGGAACGAGCGCTCGATGTCGGGGAATGCGATGTTGACGATCGTCGCGTCGATGAACGCGATCACCATCCCCAGCGATGCGACCGCGAGCACGGTGCCGGGCGTCGGCCCGCGACGGCGCGTGCCCGCCGCCACCGCGCCTGTTCGGCCGGGGGAATCGCTGAGCAGATCAGATGCCAAGCCGGCTCCCGAGGCCCGGATCCGAGGCTGAGCGCCTCGCGGGCCGCTGCCCGCCCGAGCTCGTAGACGCGGGGTAGCGCGGCCCACTCCATCAGACCGACCCCCTCGATGTTCGGGCTGATCACGAGCTCGGCATACAGACGTGCGGAGGCGACGGTGTCGGTGCTGCCGACCATCACGGTGCGCACGATCGTCTCCCCCAGCCGCGGGATCTCCGTCTCGCTACCGGTCAGCGCACGACGCAGCGGGCGGCTCAGCCGTTCGATCAGCGGCCGCTGCTGGCGGTCGAACTGGCCGACGCGACCGGTCACGTCGACAGCGATCACGGGCCCCTCCCCCTTGCGTGCCATCGTCGCGACCGGCAGGTTGTCCAGCACGCCGCCGTCGACCAGCAGCCGTCCGTCGGCTGTCGCGACCGGCGGAAACACGCCGGGAATCGCGAGGCTCGGGTACACGGCGTCGACGATCGGGCCCGTCCGGTGAAGCACGGCCTCACGCGTGACGAGGTCGCAGCTCACGCAGAAGAAGCGGAGCGGCAGCGCCTCGATCCGCCGCTCCCCGAATGCGGCCTCGAGCAGCCTGCGCGTCTTCATCCCCCGGACCAGCGAGAACGCCGGCAGCGTGAAGTCGCTGGTCGGGTTGGTGTCCACGAAACTGTGTTTGAAGATGTCGTAGAGCTCCTGCGGACGAAAGCTCCTCCGCCGCCGCCGCGGCCACCAGCGAGCCGAGGCTGACACCTGCGATGCGGTCGAACCGCAGCCCCGACTGCGTGCAGCTCAGCCAGGACGCCGAGGTGCGCGAGCGCCCGCGCGCCGCCGCCGGAGAACACGATGCCGAGCGAGCGGCCGGCCAGCCGCCGCGCCGTCGCCTCGATCGCCGGCCGGCGGCGATCGGTCTGCGCGATCACCTGTACCTCGGTCGGCGCCAGCTCGTCGAGCACCGAGTCCGAGACCGACGGGCCGAGGACGATCAGCTCGCAGCCGGTCAATGACGCGGCCAGGGGTCGCCACTCCCGGTCAAGAACCCCGGCGCTGACGACGATCGCCAGATCGGCCTCGACCACGCACACGTCGGTCCACTCGTCCCCCGGCGGCGCCGTCACGCGCATCACGACGCGGTCCCGGTCCCGCTCGGCGGCATCGATCGCCGCGATGCCGCCCTCGTTGATGCGCGCCACGGTGCCATGCTGCTCGAGCGCTGTGGCGATCATCTCCGCCACCTCGTCCGCGGGCGCCCTGCGGTCGACGCTGATCACCGCGATCGTGCGCGGCGGCGTTGCACTGACCACCGGCGAGCGGCTGGCAGCAAGCTGCGAGCCCATCGCGCGCGTCAGCCCGAGCGCGAAGCTCGGCGCCTCCTGGATCAGCGCCTCGAACGCGTCTCGCCCGAGCGACAGCAGCTCGGAGTCACGGCGTGCGCGCACGGACGCCGAGCGCGTGCCCGCGCGCAGGAGCGCAAGCTCGCCGACGACGTCGCCGCGCCGCAGGACCCTGATCAGTGTCTCCGGCGGGCCCTCGTGGACGATGTCGAGCCGCCCACTGGCGACGATGAACATGCTGTCCGCGGCCTCTCCCTCACGCATCAGCCATTCGGCGGCGCCCATCTGGACCTCCTCGACCTGGCCGGCGAGACGATCGAGCAGCTCGTCGGAGAGGCCGGTGAACACCGGCACGTTGCGCAGAAACGCCGCGGTGCGGATCATGCGGCGGCGAGCAGGGCGGCGCCCAGCAGGCAGACGACGTGGAAGCTCTGATCGACCGCGATCCGCAGGCCAAGGCTTGCCGACGGCGCGCGCTTGACATCGCGCAACCAGATTCTGACAAGCCGCCCTTCGTCGATCACCAGGTGCGGAACCGCGACCACCACCGCGATCACGACCGCGCGGGCGGCCGTCGTCTCAACGCCGATCCAGACGAGCGCGGGCACGAACGCGAGCATGTAAACGGCGAGGTGGCTGAACAGAGCGCGCCTTGACGCACCGTCAGCGAGCCCCCGAACCTTGCCGACCGCCTGCGACTCCGTTTGGAACAGGAAATCACCGACCAGGTGGGAGACGAGCAGCGCCAGCAGCGCCGCGGACCACGTCATCCGGCTCTGACCTCACGCTGCTCGCCGATCCGTGACAACCAGCGCGTGGCACGCAGCTCGGTGTAGATCGCGCGGACCTCGGCGAGCGCCTCGGGCTCATCGCGGCGACGAGCGCGCTCGAGCAGCGCCGCGGCAAGCAGCGGCTGGGCGCCGACAGCGCGCAACAGCGCGATCGCCTGATCCTCGTGGCGAACGGCCGCCTCGCTGTCGCCGGCGCGGTGCGCGCGCTCAGCGGCCAGCCGCGCTCGTCCCGCGCGCAGCAGCGGGGTCGCCCGCACCGGCGGTAGCGACTCGACGAACGCAATCAGCTCGGCCCCCATTTGGTCATCGCCGAGCTTGATCACCGCCTCGACGCCCAGCGCATAAGCCTCCTCGGTCGCTTCGCCGCCCGTGTTCCGCGTCGACAACACGTCGCTGGCGAGCCCGATCGCCTCGCCCCACTGACCACCTTCGAGCGCATTCCTCGCGAACACGACCCGCGAGGCCAGGCGGAGATCGACGTAGGTCGAGTCACGGGCGGCCGCGGCCAGCTGGATGCAGGCGGCGAGCGTCGCCTCATCGCCCCGGGCCGCCGCAACCGACACGAGGAACCTGGCGCAACCAAGCGAATCGATGTCCGCGTCGCCGACCAGCATCGGCGCTCCGACCCTGATCGCCTCGTCCCACTGACCCAGCACGCACAGCGACAGGACCAGGTTGCCGGTCAGGCTTCGCTCCCAGAGGCGGTCGCCGCGCTCACGCGCGATCGTGAGCGCCTCGTTGACCTGGTTGACGGCGTCCTCGTAGCGGTCGCCTTCGACCGAGACCTGCGAGAGGTTGAGGCGGGCGCGCAGCGCGATCGCCGGTAGATCGTGGTGCTCCGCGAGTACCTGTGCTTCGCGAAGGACTCCGTTGCCCTCCTGAAGCCGGTTGTTGTAGATCAGATAGACCGCGCGGCTGACCAGCCCGTTGGCGAGCGCGGGCCACGCCTGTTGCTCCTCAAGCGTCGTCAGCGCCTCGTCAAGCAGTGGGCCGACGTCAGCGACATCACCGACGAACACGAGCGTGCTGGCCAGCTCCGACAGCGCCTCGGCACGCACGATTGCGGAGACACCGACCGCGTCATCGGTCCGGAACGGCTCGAGCAGGGCGCGCGCCTCCTCGGTGCGTCCCTGGTAGCGGACGACGCCGGCCAGAGCCACCGCGGCTCTGCCGCCGGACGCGGTTCCATTGCTGCGGTATAACTCGACCGCCGTACGGAGCCGCTGCTCGGCGCCGTCCAGGTCACCGCTCTGCCACAGCGCGTGTCCGGCCTGCTCCAGCAGCGCAGCGCGCTCGTCATCATCCTCCGCCAGCTCAGCCGCCTGTTCAAAGTAGCGCTGGGCCTCCGGACCAAGCGCAAGCGACGCCGCGGCCTGGCCGGCCGCTGTCAACCGCTCCCTGGCCGACGCCCGCAGCTCCGAGACGTCATCGGCGTCCGGCTCGGCACGGATCGCCTCCTGATAATGGGAGGCCAGCACCTCTGCGATATCGCGCGCCTCGCCGGGCCACGCGTGCTCAAGATGGTGCGCGGCGGCGACGTGGCGTGACTTGCGTGTACGCCGCGACAGCGTTCCGTACGCGACCGTTCGCAGCAGTGCCTGCAGGAACGCGTACTGCCCACGCCCTGGCGAGCGCGGGTCGTCGTCTCGCGCGAGCACCTGCTTGTCGACCAGCCCCTCCAGCACACCCGCAACCTCGGGCTCGGCGATCCCACTCAGCGCGGCGACCGCCGCCGGGGTGAAGGATTGTCCGAGCACCGACGCGTCCTGTAGGAGCGAGCGCTCCGTCGGCGAAAGGCCGTCGAGCCGCGATGCGACCAGCGCGTGCAACGTCTCGGGCACATCCAGATCCGAGACGTCGCCGGTCACCACGTAGCGCACGCCCTCCTGCACGAGCAGGCCTCGATCCTGCAGCATCCGCACGGTTTCGACGGCGTACAGCGGGATCCCCTCGGCGCGGTGGACGATGTTTGTGACGAGCTCCTCGGGCAGGCCGGGAGCCATCCCGCCGAGCATCTCGGCGATCTCGGACGGTTGCAGCGAAACAAGCGCGATCTCCGGCCAATCGGGCCGCCGTTCGCGCAGCTCGGGCCGTCCCAGCGTGATCACGAACACCGGGAACTCGGCCGACCACTCGAGCAGATAGTCGATGAACTCCAGCAGGCCGCTGTCGGCCCATTGCAGATCCTCGAACGCGAGGATCACCGGATTGGTCGCCGCCATCCGCTCGAAGAACAGCCGCCAGCCGCTGAACAGGTCGACGCGATCCGCGTCAGGGCGTTCGTCCAGGCGCAGCAGGTGCGCCAATCGCGGCTCGACCAGGCGGCGCTCACGCTCATCGTCGACGTGCTCCTCGACGGCGGCTCTCAGCTTCTCACGCGCGGAGGCGGGATCCTCCTCCTCCTGGATCCGTGCCCTCGAGCGCACCATCTCCGCCAGCGCCCAGTACGCCACCCCCTCGCCGTAGCTCAGGCAGCGGCCCTGGTGCCACCAGCGCGTCTCCTCGATCCCGTCGAGGTACTTGAAGAACTCCCACAACAGCCGTGATTTCCCGGTTCCCGCCTCACCGAGAACCGCGACGTGGCGGGCGCGGCGCTCGTGGGCGCTGGCCTCGCCGGCGTCGATGATCGTCTGGAGCTCGCGTTCACGGCCGACGAACGGCGCCTCGAGCCCGGCACCGCGCCGGGCACCACCGGCGCCCGCCACCACGCGCAGCGCCGTCCAGGCGTGGACCGGTGCTTCACGACCCTTGACCTGGTGCATGCCGGCGTCCTCGTACGCGATCGCCGCCTCTGAGGCGTGGCGGGTGGCGTCATCGACCAGCACCGTGCCCGGCGCGGCGATCGACTGCAGCCGGCTGGCGGTGTTGACGCTGTCGCCCAACACCATTCCCTCGCCCGCAGCCCCCAGGTCGACGGCTGCGTTGCCGGTCAGAACGCCGGCCCGGAGCCGAAGCCCGGCCATTCCCACCTCCTCGCCGAGCGCCGTCACCATCGCGGTCAGCGCCAGCGCCGCCCGAACACCACGCTCAGGGTCGTCCTCCCTGGCGACCGGCGTTCCCCACACCGCCATCACCGCGTCTCCGATGAACTTCTCAACGGTCCCGCCATAGCGCTCGATCAGCGTGCGACACCGATCGAAGTAGCGGCTCAGGAGCTCCCTGACCTCCTCGGGGTCTCGATGCTCTGACAGCGTCGTGAAGCCGACCAGATCCGCGAACAGCACCGACACCAGACGCCGTTCGGATACCGGCGCCGGCTTGCCGGCCGGCGCCGGTGATGCGATGCGCCCTGCCGCCGAAGCTCCCGCCAGCGCAGTCCCGCACTCATTGCAGAACTTCTGTCCCGCACGGTGCCCGGCGCCGCATGACGGGCAGCGCAGAGACAGCGCCGTCCCACACTCCTCGCAGAACTTCGAGCCTTCCCTGTTTTCAGCCTGACACGCGGGACAGACCATTCATTCACCTCGCAATCAAACGAAGCGACAGCCTATCCTTGGCCGCGCCTGACCGCTAGGTGTGTCTGCGAGCGATCCGAGCGACTCGGACATCGAAGACGTCGTTCGCGCTCACCGGATCGTGATCGTCTTCGTTGCGGTCGCACTCCGGCTACCGGAGGGTGTCAGGCTGAGCTTTGCCGGCAGCTTGTGGCGCTCGGCGAGCAGGCGCTTGCAGGACCCGCTGAGTTTGATCGTGAGCGTCTTTTGTGCACCACCCGCGAGGCTGTAGCTCGCACCGCCGCATGAGACGGTCACGGTCGTCTGCTTCGACTTGCCGTGCGTCTTGGTGGCGGTGATCTCGGTCAGCTTGTGACCCTTGAGGTGCTCGACTGTCGTCAACGCCAGCGCGCCGGCACAGTCCTCGCCGGCGCTTCCCGAGCAGCCGACGACGACCGACACCTTCGGGCTCTTGACCGTCACCGCTGCGATGCGCGCGCTCCCAGCTCCAGTGCCGGTCGTGCCTGCGGTCGTCTGGACCTTGAACACGGACACGGTATCCGAGCCGCTGTTCGCGGTCGCGAGCAGTGCGCCGCTCGGACTGAACGCGAGCGCCTGCGGAGTCGTTCCGGTGTCGGCATTGCTGCTCGGGCTCTGCGGCGACGGCGTGAGCGCGCCGGTCGAGTCGTTGACCGTGAACATCGACACATCACTCGAGCCTGCGTTGGCGGTGGCCAGCAGCCCGCCGTTCGGGCTGAATGCGACGCCGAACGGCTGTGTCCCCGTATCGGCGTTCGCCGCTGGACTCTGTTTCACGGGTGTCAGCACGCCGGTCGCACCGTTGACCGCGTACAACGAGACGGTGTTGCCGGGATCTGAGGTCGCCAGCAGCCCACCCGTCGGACTGAACGCCACCCCGTCGGCGGTGGCGGGCGGGTTGGGCAGCACCGGAGCCAGTATCCCGGTTGCGTCGTCGACCGTGAACAGGGACAGGCTCTTGGAGAGTTCGTTCGCGGTCGCCAGCAAACCGCCATTCGGGCTGAACGCCAGCCCGTACGGGGAGCTTCCGGTGTCGGCATTGCTCGCGGTGCCCTGCGCGACCGGTGTCAGCGCACCGGTCGAATCGTTGACCGTGAACACCGAGATCGTGCCGTCGCAGTTGTTCTCGGTCGCCAGCAGTCCGCCGCTCGGACTGAAGGCGACCCCGAACGGGCAGTCACCGGTGTCGGCATTGGTGGCCGGAGTCTGCGTGACCGGTGTCAACGCGCCGGTCGAATCGTTGACCTGAAACACCACCACGTTGTCGACCGCGGAGTCCGAGTTCGTGACCGCGAGCAGGCCGCCGTTCGGACTGAATGCGACGCCTCCCGGCTCGCCGTAGAACGTACTACCGATGACCGTGGGGGTCTGTGCGACCGGGGTCAGCGCGCCGGTCGAATCGTTGACCGTGAAGATCGACACGGTCCCCGGAACGTCCGCCCCAGAGTCCGGAGTGCCCGTATTCGCGACCGCGACCAGCCCGCCGTTGGGGCTGAAGGCGATCGCCGTCGGGTCGGAGCCCGTGGCGGCGTTCGAGGCTGGACTCTGCGTGACCGGCGTGACGATCGCCGGGTCGACCCGCAGCGGGTAGGCGACGCGCATGTCATCGACCGTGATCGTCAGACGGCCACCGCCAAAGCTCAGCCGGGCTGGGACACGCCGCCCGACCGCGTCGGTCACGATCAAGTGGTCGTAAAGGAGCACCCCGGCGGCGGAGACGAAGGTCACGGCCTGACCCCGCGCGTCGAGATTGCCGACCGCGTTACCGGAGACCACTTGAGAGATCTTCAATGGGCCGCTGCCGGCCGGGCGCTCACGGATTGTGAAGCCCTGCTCCAACCCGTGCGGGCCGTTCGTGAACCATTCACTGACCGCGGGCGCGGCAAGCGCGACGCTGCTGCCCTGCAGCACCACAGCTCCGAGTCGTGCCACCGGCGCCAACTCGCCACCGCGTCCGATCGCGGGAGCCGAAAGACCAAGCCGCAGCCCGTGGGCGCCCGTCACAGCGAGCCGCCCGTCGTTCACGGTCGCGCGCAAGCCCTGCACAGAGTTGGTCAGCACCACCGCCCCGGACAGCTCGCGCCGCGCAAGGAAGCTCGCGCCGCGCGCCGCTCTGACCGTCGGCGAGCCGCCGCCCGCCGGCCCGACCGACGATCCGCTCCCACCCGGGAGCCATCCCATCGCCAACGCGACGGCCAGGGCGAGCAACAGCGTGGCCAGGTGCCGCCACGTGAACGTGACCGCAGCGCCGGCGGTGGGCGCCAGTGGCGCGGCGCCCGCAAGCTCCGGTGACGTTTGCAGCCGGTACGACGACGCGCTCATACGACCCCCCAATCCCTAGACGTTGCGCTCGCAGCCTACTGCTCGGCTCAGTCCGGGGTCAAGCGTCAGGCCGTCACGCCCGCGTCGAGCGCCTGAGCGCGCTGCAGGTACGGGGTCGCGCGCAGCCTGGTGAAGATCTCGGTCGCCTCGGCCAGCAACGGCGCCACCTCGTCGTCCCGCCCGCCTCTGTGCAACAGCTCGGCGTGCTCGAGCAGCACTTGCGCGAGCACGAACGGCGCCTCGATCTCGCGCAGCTCGCGCGTCGCGGCCAAGAGCTGCTGGTCCGCGGTCTTGAGCTCTCCGCGGCGCGCCGCGAGCAGGCCCGCGAACCGTGCCGCGCCGGCGCGCAGCAGCGGCGAGCGCATCACGGGTGCCAGCTCCGCCACGAACTCGATCAGCGTCTCGACGGCCGCCTCGTCACCGAGCGCCAGCGCCGCCAGCCCGGCCTCGACATACGCCTCCCGGCGATCCTCGTTGTCGATCTCGGCCAAGCCGGTTGCGATCGGCAGCGCCGCCTCCAGCGCCTCGGCGTCACGGCCGAGCCCACGCAGCGCGATCGCGCGAGCCACGGTCGGCCCTGCCGCGTAGAAGACATTGCGGCTCCCCTCGTGCTCAGCCGACAGTCCGAGCACTCGCTGCAGCCCCTCGGTGTCGCCTCGCGCCGCCAGCACTCGCGCAAGCACCGGCAGGTAGGCGAGCTCCTGCAGACCGCTCCCGGCCAGCAGCCCTCCGTCCGCGAGCTCGGACACTTCGTCCCACTCCCCCAAGCCGACCTTTGCGGTCGCGATCAGGAGGGTCAGCATCTGCTCGTAGCGGCGGTAACCGCGGGCCTTGGCCAGCGCCAGGCCGGTCTGCGCAACGGCGACGGCTTCGGCGAAGTGGTCGCGCTGTAGCGGAACGTCGGCCAGGTTGTTGTACATGACGAGCACCTGGTCGATGATGTCGTGCTCCAGGGCAAGCACCAGCATGCGTTCCCGCAGTGCGATCGACTCCTGGTTCCGTGCCTGCTTCTTGCGGATCAGCGCAAGCGTGTTGAGGGCGCGGATGATCGTCAGCCACTCCTCGAGCGGCTCGGCGATCGCGAGCGCCGCCTCGGTCATCGCCAGCGCCTTATCGAACTCGCCCAGGAACGCGTTGTTCGACGCCAGGGCCGCGAGCGCCGCAGCCTTCTCCGCGGTCCCATCGGCGAGGCCGATGACCGCCCGCTCGTTGACCTCGACGGCCTCTTCCAGACGGTTGTCGGCGTGCAAGACCGCAGCCATCGCGACCAGCGAGCGTGACGCCGCCTCACGATCCCCGAGCGTCTCGAACAGCTCGATCGCCTGCTCGAGACGCTCACGGGCAACCGCGTAGTCCGCGTTCAGCTGGGCCGCGCGGCCCGCCCGGTCGAGCAGCGACGCCCGTGTCCGGTCGTCCTCGGCCAGCCAGGCCGCCCGCTCGAACGCGCGTTGCGCCTCGGGACCCAGAGCCAACGACAGTGCCCGCTCGCCGGCGTCGGCAAGCGTCTCGCACGCGGCTGCCCGGATCCGCGGTGCGTCGGCGGCGTCGGGTTCGGCGTTGGCTGCGTCGAGAAAGTGCGCGGCGAGGACCTCCGCCAGCTCGGGCGCCTCGTCACCCCACGCCTCCTGGAGGTGGCGCGCGACCGCCAGATGACGGCTCTTTCGGTCCCGGCGTGACAGCGTCCCATAGGCGGTGCTGCGCAACAGTCCCTGGAGGAAGTGGTACTGGCCTCGCTCCGAGGACAGCATGTCGTCGTTGAAGGCGATGATCTGCTTGGCGACCAGGTTGTCGAGGATGCCGCGCACCTCGGCTTCGCTGTGGGCGCCGAGCGCGGCGACCCCGGCCGGCGTGAACGAATTGCCGTACACGGCCGCGTCCTGCAGCACCGAGCGCTCGGAGGCCGTGAGACCGTCGAGCCGAGCCGCCGCCAGCGCGTGCAGGGTCTCGGGAACCTCCAGCTCGCCGATGTCGGCGGTCACCACGTAGCGGTTTCCATCCTGTGCCAGCAGCCCCCGATCGAGCAGCATCCTCACGGTTTCGACCGCGTACAGGGGCACGCCCTCGGCGCGGCTGAGGATCTTCCCGACGAGCTCGTCGGGAAGTCCGGGCACGAGCCCCTCGAGACCGAGCTTCATCGCGTCGTCGCTGAGCGGCTGCAGCTTGATCGCGTCCTCCGCCCATGCGGGGCGTGAACCGATCAGCTCCGGGCGCCCGAGCGCAACCACGAACAGCGGGTGCTCGGCGGACCACTCGAGCAGATAGTCGATGAAGTCCAGCAGCCCGCTGTCGGCCCACTGCAGATCCTCGAACGCCAGCACCACGGGCGCTTGATCGGACAACCGCTCGAAGAACAGCCGCCAGCCGCTGAACAGATCGGCGCGGTCGGCCGTTGACCGCTGCTCGAGCCCCAGCAGATGCGCCAGCCGCGGTTCGATCAAGCGCCGCTCACGCTCGTCCGCCACGTACGTCTCGACCGCCGCGCGAAGCTTTGAGCGCGCGGATGCCCCGTCCTCCTCCTCGACGATCCCGGCGCGGGCACGAACCATCTCGGCCAGCGCCCAGTAGGCGACGCCCTCGCCGTAGGACAGGCAGCGACCCTGATGCCAGTAGCGCACCTCCTCGATTCCATCGAGGTGCTTGAAGTACTCCCACAGCAGCCGTGACTTCCCGGCGCCGGCATCGCCGGTCACCGTCACGAGGACCGCGCGGCGCTGCCGCGCGCTGTCATCCGCCGCTTGCGTGATCACCGCCAGCTCCCGGTCACGGCCGACGAATGGCGCCTCCAGCCCGGCACCGCGCCGGACGCCGCCGACGCCCGCCACCACGCGCAGCGCCGTCCACGCGTGCACCGGCTGCTCACGACCCTTGACCTGATGCGTTCCCGCGTCCTCATACGCGATCGCCGCCTCGCTCGCTCGCCGCGTGACGTCGTCGACCAGCACCGTGCCGGGGGCGGCGATCGACTGCAACCGTGAAGCGGTATTGACCGTGTCGCCCATCACCATCCCCTCGGCCTCCGAGCCGATCTCGACCGCGGCGTTACCGGTCAGCACGCCGGCGCGGACCCGCAGCTCCGGCATCCCCGCCTCCTCGCCGAGCGCGGTCACCATCGCCGTCAATGCCAGCGCCGCCCGCACGGCCCGCTCGGGGTCGTCCTCCCTCGCGACCGGCGTTCCCCAGACCGCCATCACTGCATCGCCGATGAACTTCTCGACGGTCCCGCCGTAACGCTCGATCAACGCCCGGCAGCGGTCGAAATACCGGCTCAGGAGCTCACGGACCTCCTCGGGGTCGCGATGCTCGGACAGGGTCGTGAACCCGACCAGATCGGCGAACAGGACCGACACGAGCCGCCGTTCCGAAGTTGACACGCTCTTGCTCGGTGCGGCAGCCGCGCCTGCCAGCGGTGCGGCGCACTGCATGCAGAAGCGGGCGCCGGCGATCACGGGCTCGCCGCAGGCAGGGCAGCTCTGCTGCAGCGCTGCTGCGCAGTTGATGCAGAAGCGTCCGCCGGCCGGCGTCGCCTCACCGCAGGCCGTGCAGCTGACCGTGTCCGTCGCGCTCATCGCCGCAGCCTCTCAGATCCCGCTCACGCCGTCACCCCGCTGGCCTGGCCGAGCTGCGTCAGCCAGCGCGTCGCCCCGAGCTCCTCGCAGAGCTCGCGCGCCTCCGCCGCCGCCGCGGCGTCATCACGCCGTCGCGTACGGTCGATCAGGATGCGGGCTATGTACGGTTTTGCGCCAACCGAGCGGAGCAGGCCAAGCGCATCCTGCTCCAAGCAGTCTGCCGCATCGGGATCCCCGCGCCGGTACGCCTGCTCGGCAGCCAGTCGTGCCTGCCCGGCCAGCAGGATCGGCTTCGAGCTGACCCGCTCCAGGCTCGGGACGAATCGGGCCAGCTGATCGATCGCCTGTTCGTCCGCCAGGGCGATCGCTGCATCGATGCTCAGCCAGAACGCCTCGGCCTTACCTTCGTCGAGTGACCGCTCCGCGGCCACGGCGCGCTGTGCCAGCTCCAGTGCCTGCCTGTGCTGCCCGCGCTCGAACGACATCCGCGCATCTACGAGCGCAGCGGCCGCCCACATGTCCGCATTGGCCGAGTCACGATGCTCCTGCGCATTCGAGCTGCAGAGCTCGCACAGCTCTTCGTCTCCCCGCGCGGACGCAGCCAGGGCGAAGATTCCGGAGGTGCCCATCGCGTCGAGGTCCCGCTGGCCCGCGATCTGCGGCATCGCGAGCGCCGTCGCCTCATCCCACCTGCCCAGCACCACGAGCCCGCCCACCTGGAGCCCGATGAAGGCGCGTTCCCACGGTCTGTCACCGCGTTCGCGAGCCAGCGCCACGGCCTCCGCGGCTTGATCGATGCCCTCCTCGAAGCGGTTGTCTCCCAGCGTCTGACCGACCAGGCTGTAGCGCGCGCGCAGTGCCACGGACGCGAGGTCGTGTGCTTCGGCGATCACCAGCGCCTGGCGCGCGAGCGCCATCCCCTCCTGGGGTCGCTCTTCCACGAACAGCCAGAAACTCTTGCGGCACAGTGCCTCGGCAAGCGGCGCCCACGACTGCTCGGCCTCGAGCGTCACAAGCGCCTGCTCCAGGAGACGATCTCCCTCCTCTGCCTGGCCGGTGACTCGCAGCGCGCTTGACAGCGTCGCCAGCGCGTGCGCCACAATCGTCGGCTCGGTTTGAGGATCACCGCCCACCCTGAACGGCTCCAGCACCTCGCCCGCCTCCTCGCTGCGTCCGTGCTGCACGAACATCGTCCCGAGCGCGACCGCGCTTGAACCTCCCGACGCGATCCCACCGGCGACGTACAGCTCGATTGCCGAGCGCAGCCTGAGCTCTGCTGCGTCGATCTCGCCGCTCAACCACAGCGCCCTGCCGGCCTGCTCCACCAGTTCTGCGCGCTCCAGATCGCCCTCGGCGAGCTCGGCAGCCTGCTCGAAATAACGCGCCGCTTCCGGGCCGAGCGCCAGCGACGCCGCCGAGCGGCCGGCCGCCGCCAGCCGCGCGCGGGCCGACGCGCGCAGCTCAGGCACGTCTTCGGCCTCCGGGTCTGCTCGGATCGCCTCCTGGTAATGGGATGCCAGTACCTCCGCGATGTCGGCGGCCTCACCCGGCCAGGCGCGCTCCAGGTAGTGGGCGGCCTCGACGTGCCTTGCCTTGCGTGCGCGGCGTGACAGCGTCCCGTAGGCAACCGTCCGCAGCAGCCCCTGGAGGAACACGTACTGCCCGCGTTCGGGTGAACGGGGATCGTCATCGCGTCCGAGCACCTGCTTGGTGACCAGCGCGTCGAGGGTGCTTTCGACCTCCCGTTCAGAGCGGCCGCTGACCGCCGCCGCGGCGGCTGACGTGAACGAGTGACCGATCACGGACGCGTCCTGCAACAGCGAGCGCTCGCCGCCCGACAGCCCGTCCAGGCGGGAGGCGACCAGCGCGTGCAGCGTCTCGGGAACCTCGAGGTTGGAGACGTCGCCGGCCACGCGGTAGCGCGATCCCTCCTGGACCAGCAGCCCGCGATCCATCAGCATCCGGATCGTCTCGACCGCATACAGCGGGATCCCCTCAGCCCGGCGGGTGATGTCGCCGACCACATCCTCAGGCAGCCCGGGCGCGAGCCCGTCGAGGATCGCCGCGACCGACCGGTCCTCGAGCGGCTCCAGCATCACCGGCTGCCACGCGGCCCGCCGCGCCAGCAGTTCCGTGCGCGCGAACGTGAGCACGAAGATCGGCGAATCCGGCGCCCATTCGAGCAGGTAGTCGATGAAGTCGAGCAGGCCGCTGTCAGCCCACTGCAGATCCTCGAACGCGAGGATCACGGGATCGGTCGCTGCCATCCTTTCCAGGAACAGCCGCCAGCCGCTGAACAGGTCGGCGCGGTCGGCGTCAGGGCGATCTTCAAGGCGGAGCAGGTGCGCGAGCCGAGGCTCGATCAGCCGGCGATCGCGCTCCTCCGGAACGTACTTCTCGACGGTCGCGGTCAGCTTGGCGCGGGCTGATGCCGGCGACTCCTCCTCGGTGATTCCGGCCCTCGCCCGGATCATCTCAGCGAGCGCCCAGTACCCGACCCCCTCGCCGTACGCGAGGCAGCGGCCCTGATGCCACCAGCGCGTCTCCTCGATCCCGTCGAGGTACTTGAAGAACTCCCACAGCAGCCGGGACTTGCCCGAGCCGGCCTCGCCGACGATCGTCACGTGCTGGGCGCGCCGCTCGTGCGCGCTGCGCTCACCGGCGTCGATGATCGCGCGGAGCTCACGCTCGCGCCCGACGAACGGTGCCTCCAGCCCTGCGCTGCGCCGGGCGCCACCCGCGCCGGCGACCACACGCAGCGCCGTCCAAGCGTGCACCGGCCCCTCACGTCCCTTGACGTTGTGCGAGCCCGCGTCCTCGTAGGCGATCGCGGCCTCACTCGCGCGGCGCGTGACGTCATCAACCAGCACCGTCCCGGGCGCGGCGATCGATTGCAGGCGTGAGGCGGTGTTGACGGTGTCGCCGAGCACCATCCCCTCAGCCTCTGCGCCGATCTCGACCGACGCGCTGCCGGTCAGCACGCCCGCCCGGACGCGCAGCTCCGGCATCCCGACCTCCTCGCCGAGGGCGGTCACCATCGCCGTCAACGCCAGCGCCGCCCGCACAGCCCGCTCGGGGTCGTCCTCGCGCGCGACCGGTGTTCCCCAGACCGCCATCACCGCATCGCCGATGAACTTCTCGACCGTCCCGCCGTAGCGCTCGATCAGCGTGCGGCAGCGGTCGAAGTAGCTGCTGAGCAGCTCCCTGACCTCCTCGGGGTCGCGGTGCTCGCTGAGCGTCGTGAAGCCAACGAGATCGGCGAACAGCACCGACACCAACCGCCGCTCCGCGGTCGACGCAGCCTTGGCGTCCTGCGCGGCGGGCTCCCCTTCGACGAGCTGGGTGCCGCACTGCATGCAGAAGCGGGCGCCGGCGATCACCGGCTCGCCGCAGGCCGGACAGGCCCGCTGTGCGGGCGCGCCGCAGTGGATGCAGAAGCGGCCCGCCGCCGGCGTCGCATCGCCGCAGCCGGCGCAGATCATCTCGGCCGCGCTCACACCGGCACCTCGATCCCCAGCCGCTGCGCGCGCTCCAGATGCGGGGTCGCGCGCAGTTGCGTGAAGATCGACGTCGCCTCGGCGAGCAGCGGCGCGGCTTCGTCGTCGCGCCCGTCGGCGTGGTTGAGCTCGGCGTGTTCCAGCAGCACCTGGGCCAGCACGAATGGCACGTCGATCTCGCGCAGTACGAACGTCGCCGCATCGAGCAGCTCGGCCGCCGTCTTCGTGTCGGCCCGGCGCGCCGCGAGCAGACCCGCGAACCGGGCCGCACCCGCGCGTAGCAGTGGCGAACGCATCGCAGGCGGCAGGTCGGTCGCGAACTGGATCAGCCGTTCGACGGCCGCCTCGTCCCCGAGCGCGAGCGCCGCCAACCCAGCCTCGACGAACGCCTCGCGGCGATCCTCGTTGGGAACCTCGGGACCCCCTGTTGCGATCGGCAGCGCCGCCTCCAACGCCTCGGCGTCCCGCCCAAGCGCCCGAGACGCGATCGCGCGTGCAACCACCGGGCTGGCGGCATATTCGGCATTGGTGCTCCCGGCACGCTCGACGGCGAGCGTGAGCGTTCGCGCGACCGAGAACTCATCGCCGCGGGCGGCCTGCACGCGGGCGAGTATCGGCAGGTAGGCCAGCTGGTGCAGGTCACCGACGATCGGCAACCCGTCCTGATCGAGCTCGGGGAGCACATCGTCCCAGCGGCCGATCGCAACGCCGATCGTCGCGATCATCAGCCTGAGCGCCTGCTCCCAGCGACGGTCGCCACGCGCCTCCGCGAGGGCGAGGCCGCGCTCCGCCATGACGAGTGCGTCAGCGAACTCATCGAGCTGAAGCGGCGTGTCGGCGAGGTTGTTGTACGCGCGTAGCGCAGCGTCTGCCAGGTCATGCTCCAACGCAAGCGAGAGTGCCTTCTCCTTCAGCGCCATCGACTCCTCGATCCGCCCCTGTCGCTGGCGAATCACCGCCAGCGTGTTGAACGCGTCCACGATCGTCCGCCACTCCTGCAGCGGCTCGGCGATCGTCAGGGCTGCGTCCGCCGCGTCGAGCGCCTCGGCCGCCTCCTGGGTGAACGCCAGGCTGCGCGCGAGGTTCGCCAGGGCCGCCGCCTTCTCGGCGCCCGCACCTCCAAGTGCCTCGACGGCTCGACGACCGAGCTCGATCGATTCATCGAGGCGATCTTCGGCCACCAGCGCGTTCGCGATCGCTGACAGCGAGCGCGCAGCCGCCTCTCGATCGCCGGCATCGTCGAACAGCTCGATCGCACGCCCAAAGCGCTCGCGCGCGAGAGCGAAATCAGCGTTCAGCAGCGCAGCCCTGCCCGCCTGATCGAGCAATGACGCACGCACGCTCTCGTCCGCCGCCAGCTCAGCCGCGCGGTCGAACGCCCGCAGCGCTTCTGGACCGAGCGCCAGCGACTGCGCGCGGCGGCCCGCGTCCGCCAGCGTGTCGCACGCCATCGCGCGAATCTGCGGAGCGTCCGGCGCATCTGGATCTGCCTGCGCCGCATCGAGCAGGTGCGCCGCCACGACCTCCGCGAGCTCAGGCGCCTCCTCGCCCCACGCCTCCTGCAGGTAGCGCGCGACCGCCAGGTGGCGGTCCTTGCGATCGCGGCGGGACAGCGTCCCGTACGCCGTGGTGCGCAGCAGCCCTTGAAGGAAGTGGTATTGCCCTCTTTCGGCAGAGAGCGGGTCATCGTCGAAGCCGAGCACCTGCTTGGTGACGAGTCCGTCAAGGAACTGTTCGACGTCGTCTGGGGTGCGGCCACTGACTGCCGCAACGCCGGCAGGCGAGAACGATTGGCCGACCACCGCCGCGTCCTGCAGCACCGCGCGCTCGCCCGAGCTGAGCTCGTCCAGCCGCGCTGCCGCCAGCGCATGCAGCGTCTCGGGCACGTCGAGCTCGCCGACGTCCGCGGTCAGCACGTACCTGGAGCCGTCCTGCTCGAGCAGCCCGCGGTCGAGCAGCATCCTGACCGTCTCGACCGCGTAGAGGGGAACGCCCTCGGCTCGCCGGACGATCCGCACGGTCAGCTCCTCCGGGAGTCCCGGGACCAGCCCCGCGAGCGCCTCGCGCATCGCGAGGTCGGACAGCGGCTCGAGCCGGATCGTCTGAGCAGCCCATTCCGGTCTGGCCTCCAGCAGCTCCGGCCGGCCGAGCGCCAGCACGAACAGCGCGTGGTCGGCCGACCACTCCAGCAGATAGTCGATGAAGTCAAGCAGCCCGCTGTCAGCCCATTGGAGGTCCTCGAACACGAGAATCACCGGAGCGTCATCGGACAGGCGCTCGAAGAACAGCCGCCAGCCGCTGAACAGGTCGGCGCGGTCCGATGCCTGGCGCTGCTCGAGCCCCAGCAGGTGCGCCAGGCGCGGCTCGACCAGCCGCCGCTCGCGCTCATCGCTCACGTACCGCTCGACGGTCGAGCGGAGCTTTGAGCGCGCTTGATCCGGCTCCTCCTCCTCGACGATTCCGGCGCGGGCGCGGACCATCTCGGCCAGCGCCCAGTAGCCGACCCCTTCGCCGTAGGAGAGGCAGCGGCCCTGATGCCAGCGCACGACCTTCTCGACCCCGTCGATGTACTTGAAGTACTCCCACAGCAGCCGCGACTTCCCCGAACCGGCTTCGCCGACCATCGCGACCAGCTGTGCACGCCCGCTGCTCGCGACCTCGTCTGAGCCCGACACGATCCGCTCGAGCTCGGCGGCACGGCCGACGAACGGCGCCTCCAGCCCCGCGCCGCGCCGTACACCACCGACTCCGGCGACGACCCGCAGCGCCGTCCAGGTGTGAACGGGCTGCGCTCTGCCCTTGACCTGATGGGTCCCCGCGTCCTCGTAGGCGATCGCCGCCTCGCTCGCCCGCCGGGTCACATCGTCGACAAGCACCGTGCCGGGCGCGGCGATCGACTGCAGGCGTGATGCCGTGTTGACAGTGTCACCGATCACCATCCCCTCGCCCTCCGCGCCGATCTCGACCGCCGCGTTACCGGTCAGCACACCAGCGCGGACGCGCAGGTCCGGCATCCCGACCGATTCGCCAAGAGCGGTCACCATCGCCGTCAACGCCAGCGCCGCCCTCACCGCCCGCTCCGGATCGTCCTCACGGGCGACAGGTGTCCCCCAGACCGCCATCACAGCATCGCCGATGAACTTCTCAACGGTCCCGCCGTAGCGCTCGATCAAAGCCCGGCAGCGGTCGAAGTAGGTGCTCAGCAGCTCCCGGATCTCCTCGGGATCACGATGCTCGGACAGGGTCGTGAAGCCGACCAGATCCGCGAACAGCACCGACACCAGTCGCCGCTCGGACACCGGCGCCGGCTTGCCGGCCGGCGCCGGTGAAGTCAGGCCCCCCGCAGCCGGGTCGGCGACGGCAGCGCCGCATGATCCGCAAAAGCGGGCACCCGCGAGCAGCGGCTCGCCACAATCCGGGCAGACCCGCTGCAACGGCGTGCCGCAGTTGATGCAGAAGCGACCCGGCGGTGTCAGCTCGCCGCAATCCGCACACACAAGCTCGGCGGCGCTCACGCGGTGACCTCACTGGTCTGATCGAGCTTGGCCAGCCAGCGCGTCGCACGCAGCTCCTCGTAGATCGAGCGCGCCTCCGCCAGCGCCTCGGCGTCGTCGCGGCGGCGCGCGGTCTCGATCAGTGTTTTGGCGAGAAGCGGGCGCGCACCGATGGCCCGGAGCAGCGCGATCGCCTCGTCCTCGGCTCCCTGTGATGCCTCCGCATCCCCGTCCCGGTGGGCCCGTTCGGCGCTGAGCCGCGCGCGACCGGCTCGCAGGAGAGGGGTCGCGCGCGCCGGTGGCAGATCATCGACGAACCGCTCCAACTCGGTGATCAGCTCATCGTCGCTCAACGCCATCGCCGCCTCGATACAGAGCGCATACGCCTCGACGACGAACTCGCCGGTGGTCCCGGGGCGGCCGAGGACCGGGCGGGCAAAGCGCACTGCGTCGCTCAACGCCTCGCGCTCGATTGCTTCACGAGCCGCCGACAGAGCAACCGCGGACCGCTGGTCGCTGGCACTGGCGTTCTGCGACCACTCCTTGACCACGGCACTGCAGCGATCGAAGGCCTGCTGGTCACCTCGCGCGGCGGCGATCGCCGCCAGGAACACCGCCGCGAACAACGAGACGTGATCGTCGGACCTCGACAGCAGGGTCTCTCCCAGCGCAACCGCCTCGTCCCATCGGCCCAATGCAGTCAGCGGCGGAACCATCTGCGTGATCATCGCCCGCTCCCACGGCCGGTCGCCACGCTCACGAGCCAGCCCGAGCCCCTCGGTCGCCTCACGCACCGTCTCGGCCAGCTGGTCGGTGTCCAGCCAGACCGCCGCCAGGCTGAAGCGCGCGCGCAGCGCAACCGTCGCGAGGTCGTGCTGCTCAGCCATCGCCAGCGCGTGGCGCAGCACCCCGACTCCCTCCTCACGACGGTAGTTGACGATCAGGTACACGGAGCGGCGAACCAGCGCCTCTGCCAGCGCCGGCCATGCCTGCTCCAACTCGAGCCGGGTGAGAGCCTCGTTGAACAGCGCCTCCGCTTCATCGGGCGCGTCGGTCGCGAGCGCATTGCCCAGGACCGCAAGCGCCTGGGCGCGGACGATCGGGTCGGCACCCGGGTCATCAGCAGCACGGAATCGCTCCAGCAGAGGCCTTGCTTCGTTACCGCGTCCCGCGAGCGCCAGCATCATCGCGAGGGTCAAGGCAGCCGATCCACCCGACGTTCGGCCGTTGCGCTCATATACCTCCACGGCGGCGCGAAGGTGCAATTCCGCTGCCTCCAGGTCACCGCTGTGCCACAGGGCTCGGCCCGCCTGCTCAAACAGCTCCGCGCGCTCCAGCTCGTCGTCGGCCAGCTCGGCAGCCTGCTCGAAGTAGCGTGCCGCCTCCGGCCCGAGCGCCAGCGACGCCGCCGAGCGACCTGCCGCCGCCAGCCGCGCCCGTGCCGAGGCGCGCAGCCCGGGGACGTCGGCCGCGTCCGGCTCCGCGCGGATCGCCTCCTGGTAGTGAGAGGCGAGGACCTCGGCGATGTCCGCCGCCTCGCCCGGCCAGCTGCGCTCGAGGTACCGGGCAGCATCGATGTGCCTGGCCTTGCGTGCACGCCGTGTCAGCGTCCCGTAGGCGACGGTCCGCAGCAAGCCCTGGAGGAACACGTACTGCCCGCGTTCGGGAGATCGCGGATCATCATCGCGCCCGAGAACCTGCTTGGCGACCAGCGCGTCGAGCGTCGCCTCGACATCCGGTTCAGCGCGGCCGCTGACGGCCGCCGCGGCGGCTGCCGTGAACGAATTGCCGATCACGGCAGCGTCCTGCAACAGCGACCGTTCACCGACCGACAGCCCGTCGAGCCGCGAGGCGACCAGGGCATGGAGGCTCTCCGGCACCTCGAGGTCGCTGACGTCCCCCTCTACCCGGTAGCGGGATCCGTGCTGGACCAGCAGGCCTCTGTCCTGCAACATCCTGATCGTCTCGACCGCGTAGAGCGGGATGCCCTCGGCCCGGGCGACGATCTCGGCGACGAGGTCGTCGGGCAGGCCGGGCGCCAGCCCGTCGAGGATCGACGTGACCGCCCGGTCCTCGAGCGGCTCCAGCACCGCCGGCGCCCACGCGGCCCGACGCGTCAACAACTCGGGGCGGGCGAACGTCAGCACGAAGATCGGTACGTCCGGTGACCACTCGAGCAGGTAGTCGATGAATTCGAGCAGGCCGCTGTCTGCCCACTGCAGATCCTCGAACGCCAGGATCACCGGGTTGGTCGCAGCCATCCGCTCGAAGAACAGCCGCCAGCCGCTGAACAGGTCGGCGCGGTCCGCGTCCGGGCGTTCCTCCAGGCGCAGCAGATGCGCCAGCCGCGGCTCGACCAGCTTGCGGTCACGTTCCAGCGGAACATGCTCGGCCACAGCGGCGGCGAGCTTATCCCGAGCTGAGGCTGGCGACTCCTCTTCGGAGATTCCGGCACGCGCACGAACCATCTCGGCCAACGCCCAGTAGGCGACGCCCTCTCCATAGCTGAGACACCGACCCTGATGCCACCACCTGACCTCTTCGATCCCGTCGAGGTACTTGAAGAACTCCCACAGCAGACGGGACTTTCCGGAGCCCGCCTCGCCGACGATCGTGACGTGCTCCGCACGCCGCTCATGTGCACTGCGCTCGCCGGCGTCGATGATCGCCCGCAACTCACGCTCGCGGCCGACGAACGGCGCTTCGACGCCGGCGCCACGGCGAGCGCCGCCGGCGCCGGCGACCACGCGCAGCGCCGTCCACACATGCACCGGCTGCTCACGCCCCTTGACCGAATGGGTGCCGGCGTCCTCGTATGCGACCGCCGCCTCTGAGGCGCGGCGGGTCACGTCGTCGACCAGCACCGAACCCGGATCCGCGAGTGACTGCAGCCGGGAGGCCGTGTTGACCGTGTCGCCGAGCACCATCCCCTCTCCCTCCGCGCCGATCTCGACCGCCGCATTGCCGGTCAGCACGCCGGCCCGCACGCGCAGCTCCGGCATCCCAACCTCTTCTCCGAGCGCGGTCACCATCGCCGTCAGCGCCAGCGCGGCGCGCACGGCGCGTTCCGGATCGTCCTCACGGGCGACCGGTGTCCCCCAGACCGCCATCACCGCGTCGCCGATGAACTTCTCGACGGTTCCCCCGTAGCGCTCGATCAAACTGCGGCAGCGGTCGAAGTAGGTGCTCAGCAGCTCCCGCACCTCCTCGGGATCACGATGCTCTGAAAGGGTCGTGAAGCCGACCAGGTCTGCGAACAGCACCGACACCAGCCGCCGCTCGGACACCGAGAGCACTCTGCCGCCGGCCGGCGCCGCCGGTGTGCCGATTGACGCCGCGTCCCCGAGCGCAGTGCCGCAGGATCCACAAAAGCGGTTCTCGGGCGGGTTCTCGGCGCCGCAGGTGGCGCATGCACGCGCCAGCGGCGTGCCGCACTGGCCGCAGAACCGCTGTCCCGACGGCGACTCCGCGCCACACGCCGGGCAACCGCTCACGCCGCCACCCTCGATCCAAGCTCGGCGGCGCGCTCGAGCCACGGCTCAGCCTTTAGGTCTGCGAACAAGGCCGCTGCCTCGTCGCGCGGCTTCGCAATTTCAGCCTCCGGCCGGTCGGTGCTCGCGAGCAGCTCCGCGTACTCGAGCTGCGCGCGGGCGAGATGGAACGGCGTCGCGAATTCTGTGAACAGGTCGATCGCGCGCCTGAACCACTGCTCGGCGACCTGATCCTCGCCGCGGAGGGCGGCGAGGCGGGCGCGGGCACGCGCAGCTTCGGCGTCGAGCAGGGGCAGAAGCTGCGCTGGTTTGAGTGCATCGACGCGCGCGAGCAGCTCTTCGACGATGTCCGTGCGCCCGGCGGCGAACGCGCAGTCGACGCCTTCAGCGAACATCGTCGGCACGCCTGACTCGGCTATCTCGATCACACCGAGCACCGCGGCAACCGCGTCATCAACCGCTTCGACGGCGCGGCCGGTTTCACGCATCAGCATCGCCTGGCAGAGCGCGGCGGCATGGTTCACGACCGACCAGCCGCCGTCGCCGCCAACGCTCTGCAGCAGCGCTTGAAGTCCGGCCTGATCCCCTCTCGCAGCGAACACCATTGGCATCGCGACGAGCGCCTGCGCGGTCCAGATGTCGTTCGCCTGTTCTCTCAGGGCGTCGGTACGCGATAGCGCCTCGTCCCAATGGCCAAGCGCGACGAGGGCGATCACCTCCTGCGCCAGCAGCCGCCGTTCGATCTGGCGGTCGCCTCGCCGGCGCGTCAGTTCGAGACCCTGTGCGAGCAGTTCCCGTCCCTCGGCGAACCGGCCTTCGCCCATCTCGTTGTCGGCGAGGTTGTAATAGCCGCGAGCCGCCATCACACCGAGATCCTGGTCGAGCGCGAGCTTGATCGCGTGGGTCAGCAGCGCATTGGACTCAGCGGGACGCCCCAGCTCGACAAGCGCGATCGCCTTGGTGATCAGAGCGTCAACCAGGATCTCAGCAAACCGCCCACCGTCGGCGATCGTGAGCGCGGTGTCGGCGAGCTTGAGCGCGCCCTCGCGATCGCCGCGTGCAAACGCGAGGCTCGCGAGCCACGCGGCGAGCTCCGCTACTGCCAGATCGTCGCTCCCGTCATCGATCGTCGCGTAGGCCGCCGAGAGCCGCTCCCAGGCCTCATCGACATGTCCCATCTCTCGTACGACAGTGCCGGCCAGGCCCTCTGCCCGGGCTGCATCGCGCACCCGTCCCCCTTCTGAGAGCAGCTCGGCGGCAGCGTTGAGCAACATCAGTGCGTCGGCCAGATCTCCGCTGCGCTGCGCCGCGATGCCGGCCTCTCGAAGCAGCCGACCACGGTCGGCTGGGTCACCGGCAAGCTCAGCTGCACGCTCGAAGTGCCGTCGTGCCTCTCGGACCGCCGCTAGCGAGATCGCTCGCCGGCCCGCATCCTCGAGTGTCTGGCACGCCAATCCCCGGATCTCGTCGGCGTCGGGCGCCTCCGGGTCGGCTTCGACGGCATCGAGGTAGTGGCTCGCGAGCACCTCCGCGATCTCGACCGACTCCTCGCCCCAACTGTCGCGGAGATGGCGGGCCGTCGCGAGATGACGAGCCTTTCGGTCACGTCGTGAAAGCGTGCCGAGCGCGACCGTGTGCAGCAGCGCCTGCAGGAAGACATACTGGCCGCGCTCGGCGGAAAGGACGTCGTCGACGTAGCCGAGGACCTGTTTGGTGACGAGCGAGTCGAGCACCCGTGTCACCTCGCTGATCGGGCGCTGGGCGATCGCAGCCAGTGTCGCCGGCGTGAACGACTGCCCGATCACCGCGGCGTCCTGGAGCAGCGAGCGCTCGGCGCCGTCGAGGTTGTCAAGCCGTGAGGCGACCAGCGCCTGCAGCGTCTCTGGAACCTCGAGGTCGGCAATATCGCCGCTGACGACGTAACGGTTGCCGTCCTGCGTGAGCAGACCGCGATCGAGCAACATCCGCACCGTCTCGACCGCGTACAGCGGAATCCCCTCCGAGCGCCGGCGGATCTGCGCCGCAACCTCCTCCGGCAGCCCAGGAACCAAGCCGGTCAACAGCTGTCCCATGACAGCATCGTCGAGCGGCTTCAACGAGATCGTCACCGCCCAGGTGGGACGCGCCTGCAGCAGCTCGGGCCGCCCCAGTGCGAGGATGAACAGCGGGAACTCCGCCGACCACTCGAGCAGATAGTCGATGAAGTCCAGCAGACCGCTGTCGGCCCACTGCAGATCCTCGAACACGAGCACCACCGGCTCGTGCTCGGCGATTCGCTCGAAGAACAACCGCCAACCGGAGAACAGATCGGCCCGATCGGCCGCGATCCGCTGCTCCAAGCCGAGCAGATGCGCCAGCCGCGGCTCGACCAGCCGCCGCTCACGCTCGTCGCCGACGTGCGCTTCGACTGCCGTTCGGAGCTTCTGCCGCGCGGTCGCGGCGTCCTCCTCTTCCAGGATCCCGGCGCGCGCACGCACCATCTCCGCCAGCGCCCAATATGCGACCCCCTCGCCGTAGGACAGGCAACGGCCCTGATGCCAGCGCACGATCCGCTCGATCCCGTCCGTGTACTTGAAGAACTCCCACAGCAGCCTTGACTTCCCCGAGCCCGCCTCGCCGACCACCGTCACGATCCGCGCGCGACCCTCACGCTCGGTCGCTTCGAACGACTCGATGATCAACCCCAGCTCGCGGTCACGCCCGACCAGCGGCGCCTCCAACCCGGCACTGCGTCGAGCGCCACCGGCGCCTGCCACGACCCGCAACGCCTTCCATGCATGCACCGGCGCCTCACGTCCCTTCACCTGATGGACGCCGGCGTCCTCGTAGGCGATCGCCGCCTCCGACGCACGACGGGTCACGTCGTCGACCAGCACTGTCCCCGGCTCGGCGATCGACTGCAGCCTCGAGGCGGTGTTGACCGTGTCGCCCATCACCATTCCCTCGGCCTCGGCGCCGATCTCGACCGCCGCGCTCCCGGTCAACACCCCGGCCCGCACCCGCAGTTCCGGCATCCCGACCGTTTCGCCCAATGCGCTCACCATCGCCGTCAGCGCCAAAGCCGCCCTCACCGCGCGCTCCGGATCGTCCTCACGGGCGACGGGCGTCCCCCAGACCGCCATCACCGCGTCGCCGATGAACTTCTCGACCGTGCCGCCATAACGCTCGATCAGACTGCGGCAGCGGTCGAAGTAGACGCTGAGCAGTTCCCGCACCTCCTCCGGATCACGATGCTCTGACAGCGTCGTGAACCCGACCAGGTCGGCGAACAGCACCGACACCAACCGACGCTCCGCGGTCGGCACCGTCCTACCCGCCGGCGGCGCTGGCGGTGTAATCGCCGGCGCGGCATCGCCGAGTGCGGCGCCGCACGACCCGCAGAAGCGGTGATCCGGCGGGTTCTCGGCCCTGCACGCGGCGCATGTCCGGGAGAGCGGGCCGCCGCATTGGCCGCAGAATCGCTGTCCGGCCTGAGCCTCCGCCCCGCAGCTCGAACAGACGCTCACCGGGTCACCCACCGTTCGGTGGCCAGACCGATGCTCACGCGGCGACCCGCGATCCAAGCGCGGCGGCGCGCGCCAGCCATGGCTTGGCCCTCAGTTCCGTGAACACGGCGGCGGCCTCGTCACGCTGCCTGCCGGTTTCGGCTTCGGGACGGCCGGCGATCGCCAGCAGCTCGGCGTACTCGAGCTGAGCACGGGCCAGATGGAACGGCGTCGCCAGTTCCGTGAACAGGTCGATCGCGCGCCTGAACCACTGATCGGCGAGCTGGTCTTCACCGCGCGCTGCGGCGAGCCTGGCGCGGGCGCGCGCGGCCTCGGCATCGAGCAGCGGGATCAGCTGGGCCGGCTTCAGCGCATCGACGCGTGCGAGCAGCTCTTCAACGACATCAGCGCGTCCGGCGGCGAACGCGCAATCCACGCCCTCGGCGAACAGCACCGGGACGCCTGACTCGCCGATCTCGACCACCCCAAGCACTGCGGTTCGGGCGTCATCGACCCCCTCGGCGGCGTGCCCGCCCTCGCGCAGGAGCATCGCCTGAGCAAGCTTCACCGCGTGATCGATCACCGCCCAGCCACTGTCGACGCCGACACCTTCGAGCACCGCGCGCAGTCCGGCGTGATCGCCTCTGGCGGCGAGCACCTGCGGCAGTACCCCCAGCGACTGCCCGGCCCAGATGTCGTTCGCCTGCTCACGCAGGGCCGCGGCTCGCTCGACCGCCTCGTCCCAGCGACCGAGCGCGACCAGCGCGATCTCCTCCTGCGCGAGCAGCATCCGCTCGACCTGCCGGTCCCCGCGACGGCGCGCCAGCTCAAGGCCGCGCGCGAGCAGCGCCTGGCCCTCGGCGAATCGCCCTTCCGCCATCTCGTTGTCGGCGAGGTTGTAGTAGCCGCGTGCGGCCGCGTCACCGAGATCCTGGGCCAGAGCGACCTTGGTCGCATACTCGAGCAGAGCGTTTGACTCAGCGGGACGCCCCGTCTCGGCGAGCGCGATCGCCTTCACCGTCAGCGCCCTGACGAGGATCTCGCCGAAACGTCCTCCGTCGGCGATCGTCAGCGCCGTGTCGGCGAGCTCGAGCGTACGCGCGCGATCACCTCGCTGGAAGGCGAGGCTCGCGAGCGACGCGGCGAGCTCGGCGACCGCCACGTCGTCGCTGCCGTCGTTGACGGCCGCGTATGCCGCGGACGTCCGCTCCCAGGCGTCGTCGAAGCGTCCGATGTCACGGAGGACCCTGCCGGCGCGACCCTCGGCACGCGCGGCCTCGCGCACATGCCCGGCTTCCGAGAGCAGCTTTGCGGCGCTCTCAAGCAATCCCACCGCGTCGGCCAGATCCCCACTGCGCTCCGCCGCTGTACCAGCCTCCCTCAGGAATCGCCCCCGGTCAGCCGGATCGGCCGAGAGCTCGGCGGCACGCTCGAAGTGCCGCCGAGCCTCAGGACCCGCCCCGAGCGAAATCGCGCGACGACCGGCGTCCGCAAGCGTCTGGCAGGTCAGCCGCCGGATCTCATCGGCGTCGGGCGCGTCCGGGTCGGCTTCGACCGCGTCGATGTAGTGGCTGGCGAGTACCTCGGCGATCTCCGCGGACTCCTCACCCCACGTCTCTCGCAGGTGGCCCGCCACCGCCAGGTGCCGAGCCTTGCGGTCCCGGCGCGAGAGCGTCCCCAGCGCGACCGTGTGCAGCAGCGCCTGCAGGAAGACATACTGGCCGCGCTCGGCGGAAAGGACGTCGTCGACGTAGCCGAGCACCTGCTTGACGACGAGCGAGTCGAGCACCCGTGTCACCTCGCTGATCGGGCGCTGGGCGATCGCAGCCAGTGTCGCCGGCGTGAACGACTGCCCGATCACCGCGGCGTCCTGGAGCAGCGAGCGCTCGGCGCCGTCGAGGTTGTCAAGCCGTGAGGCGACCAGCGCCTGCAGCGTCTCTGGAACCTCGAGGTCGGCAATATCGCCGCTGACGACGTAACGGGAGCCGTCCTGCTCCAGAAGACCGCGGTCAAGCAACATCCGCACCGTCTCGACCGCGTACAGCGGAATCCCCTCCGAGCGCCGGCGGATCTGCGAAGCGACCTCCGCCGGCAAGCCCGGCACCAGTCCCGCGAGCAGCTGCCCCATCGCGCCGTCCTCGAGTGGAGCCAACGTGATCGTGGTCGCCCAACGCGGACGCGCACTCAACAGCTCGGAGCGGCCGAGCGCGAGGATGAACAACGGGTACTCGGCCGACCACTCCAGCAGATAGTCGATGAAGTCCAACAGACCGCTGTCCGCCCACTGCAGATCCTCGAACGCCAACACCACCGGCTCACTCTGAGCGATCCGCTCGAAGAACAACCGCCATCCGGAGAACAGATCCGCGCGATCGGCCGCGGTCCGCTGCTCCAGCCCGAGCAGATGCGCCAGCCGCGGCTCGACCAAGCGCCGCTCGCGCTCGTCGCTCACGTGCTCCTGGACGGCGGCGCGGAGCTTCGCACGGGCGGACGTGGCGTCCTCTTCTTCGAGGATCCCGGCGCGGGCACGGACCATCTCCGCCAGCGCCCAGTACGCCACGCCCTCACCGTAGGACAGGCAACGGCCCTGATGCCAGCGCACGATCCGCTCGATCCCATCGATGTGCTTGAAGAACTCCCACAGCAGCCGTGACTTGCCGGAACCCGCCTCACCGACCACGGTCACGATCCGGGCGTTGCCCTCACGCTCGCTCGCCTCAAACGACTCGATGATCAACCCCAGCTCGCGATCGCGTCCAACCAGCGGCGCCTCCAACCCGGCACTGCGACGGGCGCCACCGGCGCCCGCGACGACCCGCAACGCGGTCCAGGCATGCACGGGCTGATCTCGGCCCTTGACCTGATGGGTCCCCGCGTCCTCGTAGGCGATCGCCGCCTCTGAAGCCCGATGGGTGACATCGTCCACGAGCACCGTCCCCGGTGCCGCGATCGACTGCAGACGGCTGGCCGTATTGACCGTGTCGCCCAGGACCATCCCCTCGCCGTCGGGCGCCAGATCGACCGCGGCACTTCCGGTCAACACGCCGGCACGGACGCGCAGCGCCGGCATCCCGACCTCCTCGCCCAGCGTCGTGACCGCCTGCGTCAGCGCCAGCGCCGCCCGCACCGCACGTTCCGGATCGTCCTCACGCGCAACCGGAGTACCCCACACCGCCATCACCGCGTCGCCGATGAACTTCTCGACCGTCCCGCCGTAGCGCTCGATCAGCGTGCGGCACCGGTCGAAGTAGCGCGAAAGCAGGTCCCGCACCTCCTCCGGGTCACGGTGCTCACTCAGCGTCGTGAACCCGACCAGATCCGCGAACAGCACCGACACCAGCCGACGCTCGCTGATCGCTCCGTGCGCGGTGCCGGCCACACCAGCCCCGCCCGGGGTGCCACCATGCGGCGCCGGCACGGCGTCTCTGCTGAGCGGCGTGCCGCACTCACCGCAGAACCGCTCACCAGGGACATTGACGGCGTTGCATGCGGGGCAATGCAACTCGAGCGCAACACCGCATTGCGCGCAGAACCGCCTGCCGGCCCGGTTCTCCGAACCACATGAGGTGCAGCGGATCTCAGTCAAGGCCCTGGTGCACCCCTGGGTCCGGCGCAGGCGCTGACCAGGTTCATCGTTTCGGGCGGCGGTGTGGTGTCCAGAGCAGTCCCCCTCGATCACGCGTCGGCTCACTGCGGGCTGCTGCGAGCCCGAAGCGCGACCTTACCAAATGCCCTGGCACGGTCCCTGCAATGCCCACCCATCGGTAACGACGTCCACCGCCCCACGGCACCTCAATCCCCCACGCGCCCGGCCTCCGCCGCGAGAGTGGGGTTCAAAGCCTCCCCTGGCACCCCAAACCCCCGCCGATCCGTGGGACCGCGTGGGTTAGGGGAGTTAAGCCCGCCGGCGGGAGCGTCAAACGGCGTCGGCGCCGTCGGGGGCCCCGCCACCGACCGGGCCGTCGACGACCGAGATGACGCGCCCGCGCCAGCCGTGGTTGAACTCCACGACGCCTGCGGAGCGGGCGTAGATCGTGTCATCGCGGCCGATGCCGGTGCCGTCGCCGGGCTTGAAGCGGGTGCCGCGCTGGCGCACGATGATCTCGCCGCCGGAGACCTTCTGGCCGGCGAACACCTTCACGCCGAGGCGTTTGGCGTTCGAGTCACGGCCGTTGCGAGAGGAGCCGAGGCCCTTCTTATGCGCCATCTGAAACCTCCGTGCTGGTGGTCGCGGCCGCCTCGGCGCCGGCGCTCACAGGAGCCGGCGCCTGCGTCTTCGCCGCAGGCTTGCGCGAGCGTCCGCTCTTCGACCCGGTGCCCGACACGCTGATGCCGGTGATCTTGATCCGGGTCAGCTCCTGACGGTGGCCGTTGCGTCGCTTGTAACCACGCTTGGGCTTGAACTTGACGATACGAAGCTTCGGGCCGCGCTCGTGGGCGAGGATCGTGGCGTTCACCGACACACGATCGATCTGATCGCCGTCGACCAGTTCCGCGTCGTTCACGTACAGCAGCGGTCGCAGCGCGACCTCTGCGCCCTCGGCTTCGGGCAGCCGCTCGACGAGCAGCCACTGCCCCTCCTGGACGCGGTATTGCTTACCGCCGGTCTTGACGATTGCGTACATGTTCACTCTTGCGGAGAATCCGACGGCGCCGTTGCTGCGCCCGCCTTGGCTGTCGAACGACGCCGACCACCGCGACGGCCACGACGCCGAGGGCTGGATTCTACGTCATCGCCGTCGTCCTCGCCGTCACCGCCGGCGCCGCCCGGCGCCGCAGCCTCCGCCGCCGACCACCTCGAGCGCCGGACTGTCGATCAGCCGCGCGACCGCCGAGGTCCTCCCGACCTGCTCGATTCGCACGAGGCGCTTCTCACCGACCGCGGCGGTCGCGTCCTTGACGTGGATGATGTAGCCGTCGATCTTGGCGACCGCGTCGCCGGAGCTGTACATGTGCGGTTCGACGATCTCGACGTGCACCTCCTCGCCCTCGCGGAACGGCAGCGCGCGCTCGAGCACCTTGTCACGCGTCACCCTCCTGCAACACCGCGAAGTGATCCAGCGGCAGCCCCTCGGAGCCCTCGAACACGAACCACTTCCCGGTCTCCTGCTCGATCACGTGCAGCACACGCCCGTCGTTGGCGGTGAACTCGGCGCTTACGCGCGGGTTCATCTGCAGCAGCAGCGCCTCGGCCTTGGTCGTGGTCGCGAGCTCACGCATCCGCCGCTCGAACTCGATCGCGATCGTCTCCTCCGACTTGATCACGCCCTCGCCGTCGCATGTCGGGCACGGCCGGGTCATGATCTCCCGCACACCCTCGGTGACGTTCTGGCGCGTCATCTCCACCAGGCCGAGCGGGGAGATCTCGACCACGAACGTCTTCGTGCGGTCCTCGTCGAGCGCCTTGCGCAGCGTCTTCAGGACGGCGTCGCGGTTGCGCGCGCGCGCCATGTCGATGAAGTCGATCACGATGATCCCGCCGATGTCGCGCAGGCGCAGCTGGCTGACGACCTCGTCGGCCGCCTCGAGGTTGGTCTTGGTGATCGTGTCCTCCAGGCGAGCGCCCTTGCCGCGGCCGATGAAGCTGCCAGAGTTGACGTCGATCACCGTCAACGCCTCGGCGTAGTCGATTATCAGGTAGCCGCCGCTGGGCAGATCGACGCGCCGCTTGAGCGTCGAGGCGAGCACCTCGTTGACACCGAACGCATCGAACAGCGGCCGCGGCTCGGACCACAGCTCGACCTGGTCGACCAGCTCGGGCGCGGTCCGGGAGAAGAACGACACGAGTCGGTGATACTGCTTGGCGTCATCGACGATCGCCCGCTCGAAGACGTCGGAGTAGATGTCACGGACGACCCGTACCGACAGGTCGGCCTCCTGGAAGACGAGCGCCGGCGCCGAGGTCTCGGCGACCCGCTTGCTCAGCACCTCGTTCAGCTTGAACAGGTAGAGCAGCTCGCGTTCGAGGTCGGCGCGCATCGCGCCCTGCGCGGCGGTGCGGATGATCGCTCCGGCGCCCTTGAGGTCGAGCTTGGCGGCCTCCTTGCGCAGCCGCTCCCGCTCCTTGTCCTCCAGCCGGCGCGAGACGCCGACTCCCTCGCCGTATGGCGCGAAGACCATGTAGCGCCCGGCGATCGTCAGATCCATCGAGAGCCGCGCGCCCTTCGTCTTCAGTGGGTCCTTGACGACCTGCACGACGATCTCCTGCCCCGGCTTCAGCAGATCGCTGATCTGGCGGGCGTCACGTCCCGTGCCGCGACCGCGGCGTGGCGCCTCGACGCCCGGCAGCACGATCTCATCGACGTGCAGGAAGCCGTTCTTGTCAAGGCCGATGTCGACGAACGCCGCCTCCAGCCCGGCGAGCACGTTGTCGACTCGCCCCTTGTAGATGTTGCCGACGATCGAGCGCGCGCCGCGGCGCTCCAGGTAGAGCTCGGCGACGCGGTAGCCCGCGGCGGGGTTGGCCGACTTGCGGCGACGGCGAGGGGCGCCGCTCACGGTCCGAGCGGGCACGTTTCCACTTGCCTCCAGCAACGCGACACGGGTCTCACCGCGGTCGACGCTGACCAGCACTTGCTTCTTCAATTCGCTTCAGTCCTTTGGAATTCGGATGGCGGCCGCGTGGCGGTCCTGCCAAGTGGAGTGACGCGCAATGCTCCTCCTGAGCCCGGCGTCACGAAATCAGCACCCGCGCCTTGCCCGCCGACGCGATCCGCGCCTGAACGTGGATCGATTCGAGCAGGCCGATGGCCAGGAAGGTGACGAGAACCGATGATCCGCCGTAACTCATCAGCGGCAGCGGTACTCCGGTGACGGGCATGATCCCGATCGTCATGCCCACGTTCACGAAGACCTGGAACATCAGCATCGCGAGGATGCCGCCGGCGATCAGCGAGCCGAACAGGTTCTTGGACATCGTGAGGATGCGCAACGTGCGCCAGATCAAGAGTGCGTACAGCGACAGCACCAGCGCCGCGCCGACGAACCCGTACGTCTCCCCGACGACCGCGAAGATGAAGTCGTCCTGGTCCTCGGGGAGGAAGTTGAACTTGGTCTGGGTCGCGCCGGCGGCGCCGAGCCCGGTCTTCTGACCGGAGCCGATCGCGATCTCCGACTGCTGCAGCTGGTAGCAGGTCGGATCGTGGATCCCGCACGTGTGCGGTGGGTGTAGGAAGGTCGTCAGGCGCTCGGACTGGTAGGACTGCAGCACGTGCACCCCGAACGCCGGGGCGACCGCCAGAACCATCACGATCGCGATCACGAACAGCACCGCCAGCGCGGTCAGCTGCTTCCAGGAGGTGCCGCCGAAGTACAGCACCGCGACCCCGATCGTCACGTACACGAGTCCCGTACCGATGTCCGGCTGCGGGATCACGATCATCGCCGCGATCAGCGCCAGCAGCATGATCCGCGCAGTCGTGCTGCGCTCGTACAGCCCGCGGCCGCGGGAGACCGCGAACGCCGCCAGCGAGACGATCAGCAGCAGCTTGCCGAACTCCGACGGCTGGAACTCCAGGAACGGCAGCGGGATCCAGCGCGTCGCCCCGTTCACCTCCGGCATCCCGTAGACGACGATGTTGGCCGCGATCAGCAGCCCGAAGGCGACGAACCGGTACTCACGCAGCCGTGAGTAGTCGAACCTCGAGATGATCAGCGCGCCGATCAGGCCGAGCCCGCGTACGCCGCCTGATGCTCGAAATAGTAGGTGCCGGCAGCCCCCTTGAGTGTGACCAGCGAGCAGGCGACGAGTCCGAGCGCGGCGAGCAGGATCAGCGGATCGATCGCCAGCTGCAGCCGTGGCCCGGTGGCGGCGGGCTGCTCGCCGATCTGGATCGGTGACGTGTTCACAGCGTTTGCGAGCTCCCGCTCACGAACGGGCCGGGTTTGCCGAAGAACCACTGCGAGAGGATCTGACGCGCCACGGGAGCCGCCGCGACGTCTCCGAACCCGCCCTGCTCGACCCAGACGACGACGACGATCGGCTTGCTCGTCGCAATGAGCTGGGCACGAAGCACGCGTACCACGAGTAGTCCTGCTCGACGCCGTTCTTTATGTACTGGGCGGTGCCGGTCTTGCCGTAAACCTGCTCGGGGAAGTTGCCCATCACGTCGTCGGAGGTGCCGCCCGGCTGGGAGGCCGCCGCGCGCAGTCCCTGCTGGATCGTCGCCAGATACGCCGGGTTGATGTGGATGTTGTGTGCAGCCGGCGTGGGCAGCTTCTGCAGGACCGTGCCGTTCGGGGACTGGATGTCAAGGCCGATGTGGGGATGCACGATCCAGCCGCCGTTGGCGAGCGCCGAGTAGGCGACCGCCAACTGCAGCGGCGTCACCTGCACGTCGCCCTGGCCGACGGCCATGTTGACGTTGTCACCGATCGTCCAGGGATCCAGGTCGGCGATCCCACAGCCCCCGGGTGCATGCTTGGGCAATCCCTTGAACGGCCCTGTCGCGTCGTCGCACTCCTGCTCGAGCCTGTTGCGTCCCGCCCGCCAGGCCGGTGTGGGCCGCGTCCCGGCGACCTCGCCGGGGAGGTCGATCCCTGTCTTGCGACCGATCCCGAACGCCTTCGCCCACTGCTGCAGCGCCCCGCCATTCGGCTGAGCGACCGGGTTTGAGACGTTCGTCAGCGCGCCGAGGTGGTAGAAGAAGTCGTCGGAGGAGACGCGGATCGCGTTGACGAGGTTGAGCGAACCGTCGACCGCGTGGCCGGCGTTGTGCAGGCACAAGCCACTGACGCAGTACTGCCCGGTGTCGTCGAAGATGTCGTTGGCGTTCCAGACGCCGCTCTCGAGCGCCGCAGTCGCGGTGATCGGCTTGAACGTCGATCCGGTCGGGCCGGCGCTCTGGATCGCCCGGTTGAGCAGCGGATAGCCGCTGCTCGGGTTGGTCAGCTGGTTGTACTCGGCCTGCGGCACGAACGGCTGCGTGAAGATGCTCGGGTTGAACGTCGGCGCCGAGCCCATCGCGTAGATCTCGCCGCTTTTCGGGTTCATGGCCACGAACGCACCGCCGCTGGCCGGGGGATTTGCGGCGATCGACTGCTCGAGCGCCGCCTGCCCGGCCTCCTGCAGCGGCAGGTCAAGCGAGGTGCGCGAGGTTGTTGCCGGCGATCGGCGCCTTCCCTGGCTCGGATCCCTCGAACTGACCGTCAGAATTGACCTTGACGGTCTGGTATCCGTCCTCGCCGCGCAGATACTGGTCGTATTCCCACTCGAGGCCGCTCTGCCCGACGATCGCCTGCCGCGAGACACCCCGGTAGCGATGCTTGTCCGCCAGTTCGCCGGCGTTGATCGGACCGACGGTGCCGAGCACCTGCGCGGCCTGCGTCCCGAGCGGGTACTGCTGCAGGTACGCCTTCTCCACCTCGACGCCCCTGAACAGGTTCTGACGTTCGGCGAGGTACGCGTATATGTAGGGAGGCACGTTGGTGTCGACGGTCACGTCGGCGAACGGCACCAGCGCCACCTGCTGGGCGACCGAGCACGGAATCGGCGCCAGTCGCGCCGCTACCTTGTAACCGACGACATCGCACTTGATCCGCTTGGTCGACATGCCGAGCACGCGCGCGAGGCGATCGTAGAGGGCCAGGTCGGCGCTCGGCTGATGCAGGATGTTGGTGTCGGTGGGGCTGTAATACGTGACCGGCACCGGCAGGTTGTCCGGCAGCACCTGCACCGCGTCGGACCGGCACCGAATCGACCATCGTCGCGCCGCTCGAATCGAGGATCTCGCCACGGGGGGCCGCGATCGCGACGTGCCGGACGTAGTTGACCTCGGCCGCCTTGGCGTACTGGTTGCCGGTCAGCACCTGCAGGAACCACAGGCGGAAGAAGATGATCGCGAACATCATCAGCGCGAAGCTGCCGACGATCGCCACGCGCCTGGCCAGCTGCGGCGTCATCGGACCGAGGCGTTCCTCGGGCGGCTGGATCACTTTGCCATCCTTGAGGATGTGCCGAACCGCTCAGATGGGCGGTGAAGCGGGCTGAGCGCGCCGGTCGTGTACGCGCGCTGCCGGCGCCGGCGCGGGTCACGCGGCAGCGTCCGGTGCAGGATCCGGCGCACGATCTCGTAGACCGGCAGCGCGATCAGAGTGTTGACCAGCACGGTCAGGAAGATCTGCTGGAGCAGCAGCAGGCTGACCGGCGCGTTGACGCCGAGCAGGAACTGGATCAACGCCATCCCGATGCCGGAGACGGCGGTGGCGGCGGCACCCATCGCGAGCGGGACGAGCCCGTGGGAGGGGTCACGCAGCTCACGCAGGCGGCCGGACCCGTAGCCGATCGCGATGTACAGCAGCGAGGTCACGCCGAGCGTCTGGACGAGCGCCATGTCGACCAGCAGGCCGACGCCGAAACCGGCGATCGCCCCGGGCAGCGATCCGCACAGCAGTCCGATCGACATCACCACGAGCGGCGTGATGTCGGCGCTGACGCCGAAGATCGAGATCTGCGAGATCGCGGCCTCCTGGATCACGACCGCGACGAACGCGATTGCCGTGATCCGCAGAATCAGGCGCATCGGCAGCTGCCCGACCGCGATCACGGGGCCTGCGCCCGATCGGTCGAGGCGTTGTTGACCTTGGTGAGGATCTGCACGACGCTCAGGTTGCGCACGTTGACGTAGGGTTGGACCTGGATCTCCTGATCGTTGGTGAGCTGGTCCTGGCTGGCGTCGGAGACCGTCCCGATCGGGATCCCCTGCGGATACAGGGAGCGGACCGCCGAGTTGCTGGGGTCCATGAAACCGGAGGTGACGACCTGTTGCCCGATCAGAATTCCCTGCGCCTGCGGGTTGAGGTCGGTCAACAGCAGCGCGTTGGGGTTGCCGGCCTGCGGCTGGAGCACGCCCGGGGTACGCCGTGCTCCCCGTGAAGACCTGGGCGCCGACCGCGAACGAGGGGTCGGTCAGCAGCGTCACCCACGAGGAGCTGCCCTCGACCGAGGTGACCTTGCCGACGAGGCCCAGCGGTGCGATCACGGGGTCGTTGTAACCGACGCCGTCGTCGGATCCCCTGTCGACCTCGACCTGCTGGTACCAGAGCGACGGGTCCTGCCCGATCACGTTCGCCGTCACCGGGTTGTAGGCGTCGACGTTGTCGCTGTCGTCGAGCTTGACCAGATTCGCGAGCTGCTGGTTCTGCAGCGCGTCGCCCTTCAGCTGGGCGAGCTGCCAGACGAGCTTGGCGTTCTGCGTGCGCAGGTTGGCGAGCTCGGACTTCGCATTGAACGTGCTCGACACCCAGCCGGCGACGTCCCGCACCGGCGTCAGCACCTTGCTCGCCCCTTGCTGGACCGGTGAGAGAACCGCGACGACTCCCCGCTGCACGGAGTGCAGTGGGCTGCTCGGCGACTCGCCGAAGTACGCCGTCAGCAGGATCAGGGAAGCCCCGACGAGCAGCCCGAGGACTGCGCGCCGGCGCCGTACTTGCTTGTCATGCACGTGCTGTAAGTCTCCAAGATGATGCTCCGAATTGACGCCATCAGCTAGTAGCGACGGCGCCGGTTACGTGAATTCTTGCTCGATCGGTGAATCGCCTCAAACTCCTCGAGCGACCGGCCCGACCCGACCGCGACGCAGGTCAGCGGCGACTCCGCCAGATGCGCCGGCATCTGCGTCTCGTGACGCAGACGCTCCTCGAGGCCCTGCAGCAGCGAACCGCCCCCGGCGAGCATGATTCCGCGGTCCATGATGTCAGACGCCAGTTCCGGCGGCGTGCGGTCGAGCGTCTCCTTGACCGCGTCGATGATCTGCGACATCGGCTCTTCCAGCGCACCGCGGATCTCCTCGCTGGTGAGCACGACCGTCTTCGGCAGGCCCGAGACCATGTCACGGCCGCGGATCTCGGCCTGGACCTCCTCGGGCATCGGGAACGCCGAGCCGATCTCCAGCTTGACCTCCTCGGCGGTCTGCTGGCCGATCAGCAACTTGTACTCGCGCTTGACGTAGTTGATGATCGCCTCGTCGAGCTCGTCTCCGCCGATCCGGATCGACTGCGAAACGACGATCCCGCCGAGCGAGATCACCGCCACCTCGCTGGTGCCGCCGCCGATATCGACGACCATCGAACCGGTCGGCTCCCCGACCGGCAGGCCGGCTCCGATCGCCGCCGCCATCGGCTCCTCGATCAGGTAGGCCTGACGCGCGCCCGCCGACAGACAGGCCTCCTCGACGGCGCGCTTCTCGACGCCCGTGACCCCGCTCGGCACGCACACGACCACGCGCGGATGCGCCCAGCGGTTCTGATGAACCTTCTGGATGAAGTGCCGCAGCATCTCCTCGGTCACCTCGAAGTCCGCGATCACGCCGTCCTTCAGCGGCCTGATCGCCGAGATCGTCCCAGGCGTGCGGCCGAGCATCCGCTTCGCCTCGATCCCGACAGCATGCACCTCGCCGGTGCGCGAGTCGACCGCGACGACGCTCGGCTCAGACAGAACGATTCCGCGCCCACGCACGTATACGAGCGTATTTGCGGTGCCGAGATCGACCGCCATGTCGCGGCCGCCGAATCCGGTCAGGTACGTGAAGAAGCCCATGGGCAGACGAAGGTAGGGGAAAGCGCATGACGGGGCGGCGAGTTGCCGGGGAGGTGGCGTTGCGAGGTGCCGATCCCGTCGCGGTCGAGTGTAGCGGACAGCAGCCACCCAAGCCGGATCCGGCACCTCGCAGGCACCGGAAAATCGCTGGAAAACACGTGACGCAAGCAAAATCCCAGAACCATCGATCGGTTCTCGCCCGCGGCGCGCCCCCAGAGCGGTGCTCAGCTCCGCTGACGATCACCGGCGCGAGCGTGCATCAGCCCGGGATCAAGTTCCAGCAGCGTCGGCACCGGGAGGCCGACGACATTCGTGTAGTCGCCCTCGATCGCGGCCACGAGCGCCATTCCGCGACCCTGGATCGCGTAGCCACCGGCCCGTTCACGCCACTCCTCGCTGTCCAGGTACCAGTTCAGGGTCGTGTCGTCGAACGCCCTGAAGCTGACGGCCGTCGTGGCCGCGGCCGTACGTGAGCGATCCTGCTCGAGCACGCAGACACCGCTGATCACGCTGTGGCGTCTGCCGTTGAGCGCGAGCAGGGTGCCGGCGGCCTCCTGGCGGTCGGCCGGCTTTCCGTAGAGCCGTGAGCCGAGCGCGACGATCGTGTCGACCCCGAGGACCCGCGCGTCCGGGTGGTCCTGCGCTACCGCCGCCGCCTTGCGGTACGCGTTCTCGATCGCGACCTCGTGCGGCGGACCCTCCTGCAGCTCCTCGATGTCGGGCACGACCACCGAGAACGCGACCCCGAGCCGCTCAAGGATCGCGCGGCGCTGCGGCGAGCGTGAGGCGAGGATCAGCGTGCTCACGGTCCCCAGAACCCAATCGTTGTACAGAAACGCTCCAATATCGAGCGTTTCTGTACAGAGAGCGACCGCGGGCGCACGTCGCGCCCCCGATCACCCCAGTTCAGGGAAGAACAGGCCGGCTTCACGAGCGGCGGACGCCTGCGCGTCGGAGCCGTGCACCATGTTCTGGCCCACAGCGGTCGCGTAGTCGCCCCGGATCGAGCCGGGGCTCGCCTGGAGCGGGTTGGTCGCGCCGATCACCTGGCGCGCGGCCTCGACCGCCGACTCGCCCTCGAGCACCATCGCGACCAGCGGACCGGAGGTGATGAAGTCGACCAACTCGCCGAAGAACGGCTTGCCGACGTGCTCGGCGTAATGCTGCTCGGCGAGCTCGCGGGACATCGTCATCTGCTTCAGCGCTGCCAGCGCCAGCCCCTTGCGCTCGAACCGGGCGATGATCTCGCCGGTCAGGTTGCGCGCAAAGGCATCGGGCTTGACGAGGATCAGCGTGCGCTCCATATTTGCGGAGTCTCCTTGTTATTCACGGTCACAACAGACCGGCTGACCTTATCCAGTAGTCAGATAGGTTGCGTTGCCGTCCGCGTCGGTGATCACGCAGAGCTTCGGGGTCGCGCATGAGATGCTCGTGAGTTCGGCGTTTGGATCCTTGAACGTACGGATCGACCACTTTGCGCCGGCCCCCAGCGCTGGTTCGGTCGTGCCGGCGATTTCGTCGGTCCGCCCGTGATCGCCGATCGCGACACAGACAGAGGTTGACGGACAGGCGATCGCGATGAATGCGTGGGAGTAGCCGTTCGAGGGCCGACCGAGCACGTTCGTCCTCGTCCACTCGGCCTTGCTGCCGTTACCGGGGTCGGTCGAGGTCAGAGTGTTGCCGCCGTTGTCGGCGGCGATGCAAAGCGTGTCTGCAGGGCAGGCCACGCCGACGAGTTGATAGCCGGTCCCTGCAAACGGGTTGCCGTCGATGTCCTTGGCCTGCCACCCCGCGAGCGGTCCTGGATTCTCCGGCGCCGTCGCGCTGAGCACGTAACCCTGGCCTGCCGCGAACACACACAGCAGCTCTTGAACGCACGCCGGCGTCGGCGACCAGCCGGCGGCGCCAACCGGGAAGCTGCTCCAGTGGGCGGCTCGTCCGGCGGTCGGGTCCGTCGAGGTCAGGACGCGTCCCTTGCCGTCGACCGCCAGGCAGAAGGAGATCGAAGTGCAGGTGATGCTGTCGATCGCGGTCCCGTCCGGGTTCTGGCGTGGCCACTTCGCGCGCTGACCGGCCGTCGGGTCGGTGGAGCTGAAGATGTTCCCGGCACCATCGACGGCAACGCAGAGCGCGGCCGACACGCACGACAACCCGTTCAGGTACCTGCCGGGCTTCGCTCGCTCGAGGTTCTTGCGCCGCCATCGCGGATGGCGTCCCGGATCGGTCGTCGTCAACACGTCCCCGCGGCCGTCGATCGCCGCGCACAGAGTCACCGATGGGCAGGACACCACGTAAAGCGGCGTGCCGCGGTCGATCGGCACCGGCGAGGACCACTTCAATCCCGCAGCAGCCGCGCCGGGTGGAGCGGCGACAAGGGCCACAGCGAGCGTGACCAACGCTGAGCGGGCGACCGTGGGGACCCGGGCGCCAATCCGAGAAAGACCAGGTTTGGTCACCGGCTGCGCTTGCCCTTCCTGGTCTTCCGGCGGTGCTCCATGACTCTGGTGGCGGTGGTGACCGACATCGATGCGCCGTCGTAGCGGGTGATGATCGCAACCGACCGCACACTCAGGCCGGCGGGAAGCTTGGCCTCGATCCTGGTTCGCTTGACCTGGACGATGCTTCGGGTGCCGTCGGTCAGGCGCAGCTGCAGCTCGTAGCCGTCGATCAGGCCGCGCGCGCGTCTCCAGCTCACATGCACAGCGCGCCCGGAGAGCGTGTAGCGCGCGCCGCTCGCGCGGGGGACGAGCGGCTCGGGCGCGTTGTAGTGGCCGGCCACCAGATCACGGGTGCGCGGGATCCGATTGATCAGGATCTGTGCCAGCAGCGTGCGCCGTCCACCGGGTCCGGCGGCCGGGGTGAACCGGACCTCGCCGCGGGCCGCGCTCTCGGTGGCGATCGCGGCGAGCATCCCGCTCGGTGAGCGCTCGAAGAACTGGACGCTCATTCCCGGCTGGCTCCGCATCCTCCAGACAAGCAGGTGACGGTGCTTGACGAGCGCCACGGTGGCGTGTACATCGGGTGCAAGCAGCGGCTTCGCCAGCGCGATCGTGGTTGGAGGTGCGGCGCCGGGGATCGGTATCACGTGCCAGACACCGGGCGCCGGGCGGTAGATGTCGAAGTAGGTCCGGTCGACATCGCTGACGCGCAGCGCGAGCACGTTGTCGCTCGTCGCGATCTGGTCGGCGGTCGCCGGCGCGGGGAAGGTCTGGCCGGTCGGGCTGACGAGCTCGACCATCGGCGCGGCGCCGACGCCGCCGGCGGCGATCTCGACACGGCCGAGGCCCCGAGGAATCGAGACACGTCGACCGTCGCCGGCCGTCGACGCGCGCGCATCGTTCGCAGCGGCGGAGCCCGCGATTGACACCAGACCGGCCAGATCGCAGCCGCCGAAGTCCCTTTCGTGGCTCTTCCAGTAGTACTCAAAGCCCAGGCTTCCGTGCCACGGACCGAAACTGCCTGATGCACAGCCACCGATCCCGATGTTGGACACAAGACCCTGTCCGCCCACGGTTACCCCGAACGCGCTCTCGGTCCCGGTCAGGTACAGCTGCCAAAGGCCGCCATTGGCGATCTGGCCATCGATCAGGCCCGTCGTGCTGATCCCAAGCGGAGCATCGATCTGGCCGTTGGCCACGAACGAGTAGCTGGTCGCGCCGCTGACGCTGCTCTGGGTGTACGTGGCGCTCGCGATCTGCTCCGAGAGGTCGAACAACGTGATGTTCAGGACTCCGCCGATTGTGAACTTGTAGTCGCCATTGCTCCTCTGGAGGTAGCTGATGCTGCCCACGACCTGAAACGGACGCGACGTCGGGCACTCGGGGTCGATCGGCGGCCCGACACCCAAGGTCAGTGAGCCGCTGATCCCTTCGGCAGGGTGGAACTCGAACCCGAAGCCGAACCCCTTCACCGAAACCAGCGGCGAGAGCGCGACGCCTGGGCCATTCGAACTCGCGGTGACCGAAGCCGAATCGAACGCCAGCGGATCGGCCGAAAAGCCGATCATCACCCCGACGCTCGGTAGCGGGACCAGGTCGCATTCTCCCTCGCCCTTCTCGCCGGCGCCGCCCGCTCCGAACAGCGACTCCAGGTTGAATGTGGCGCCGCACGTCCAGGGCGGCTGCGTGGGGTTGGGGCCCTGGTTGACCTCGTAGGTGCACGACACCCCGGTGATCGGGAAAGCCCCGGCCAGCATTACGGTGGCGGTCCCGTCCGGCGTGAACGCCTCGGGTGAAAGGGTCACCGATACCAGGTTCTGCTTGGCGTCCGCAACCGCACTGACCAGCGCGGAGATCGTCGGTCCACCGAGCACGTCGAATCCGACCTGGCTCGTCAGCGTCACCTCCGGGCTGCTCTCCTTGACGGTGTCGAACTGCCCGACGATCGGAGTGATCGGACCAAAGCCGAACAACGTGTCTCCAGCGGACGTTGGCGGAGAGAACGTGATCCGGGCGCCAGACACGCTGAGGTCGAAGCTCGTCGAGCCATCCCACTCGTCGAGCGGTAGCGCCCCGGCGTGCACGACGCCATTCCCGGACGCCACAATCGATCCAGCCTTCGGCGACAGCGTTATGCTCCCGCCGCTCGCCGGATCGAAAGTGATCCCGTTGAGGACCATCTGCCAGCTCGTGACATACAACCCGCGGTTGTTACGGGCAAAGCAACCCGAGGCGACGATCGCCGGGGAGAACGGCACCGATCCGGTCGAGCACGACCCAGGCGGCGGCGGTGGGCCAGGGTTGTAGGTCCCGGCCACGAACGAACCCGTCGCCGACGTCGCCGTGCCCCAGTCGCTCGTCGCTGTCAGAAGGTAGGAGTAGGTCGTTCCACTGATCAACCCCTTGACGTGCACGGTCAGCGGGACCGATGCGGTGCCGCTCCCCGGCGATGGCGAGCATGGCGCCGCGGCCACGACCGCTCCAGCGCTGCTCTTCACCTGGAATCCACAGCTTGATAGCGCGAACCCATGCGGATTCACGGACCCCGACAGGGACTCGACCGACTCCGAGACCGCCTGCGCCGTCCCCAGCGACACCGTCGGCGGGGTGCCGATGCTTCCAGCAGGGTCGAATGTGACCTCGTCGCCGCTACCGTCAACCACGGTGCAATGGTCAACGTCGGGACAGGAGATCCCATTGAGCTCGTTCAGGGTGCCGTCGATGTCGACCACCGCCGGCGTGCCGGGCGACTGCGGGTCGAACGAGACCTCATCCCCGTAGTCGTCGATCGCGGTGCACTGCGTCGCCGATGGGCATGCCACGCCGGTCAGATGGTGGCCGCTGCCGGCCGGCTCGAGCGTCACCGTGTTGACGGCAACGCCGGTCTGGGGATCGAACGTGACCTCCTGCTGCTGGTCGTTCACCGCCGTGCACTGATCGATCGCCGGACAGGCCACGGAGTCAACCAGCGCACCATCGCTGAACAGAGTCGTGGGCGTCGGAGTTCCCGGCGAGCCCGGGTTGAAGGTGTATTCGGTGCCCTCCCCGGAGACGGCTGTGCATTGACTCGCCGACGGGCAGGCCACGGCGCGGAGCGTGCCACTCGAGCTTGTGTCGATCACGGACGGGGTCGGGCTTCCGGGTGAGGTCGGATCGAACGTCACCTCTCCGGGATCGGCCATGTAAGCGTTCAGCTCAATCGCCGTGCAGTCTGCGCCCGGCGGGCATGCCACGCCGACAAGCGTCGCGCCGTTTGGATCGACGGGCTGGGCGGCCGGTGAGCCAGGGGCCTGCGGATCGAACGTGACCTCCTCGCCGGAGCTGCCGACCGCGCTGCACTGTGTGACCGTCGGGCAAGCGAGCGCCGCGACAGGAGATCCAAGCGGCACCGGCGTCGGGGTTCCGGGCGCGTTGGGATTGAAGGTGACCTCGTTGCCAAGTCCGTCGAGCGCGGTGCACTGGTTTGCGAGCGGGCACGACAGAGCGAGCATCGGCGATCCGATCGACATCGGCTTCGGTGTCGAGAGCCCACCCGCGGACGCGGAGGTCACCGGGGCCGCGAACGGCACGAGCATGATCAGCGAGAAGCTCACAACACCAGCCACGAGCCACGGCCCCCTGCGAGCCGCCGCTAACCCCTGTTCAGCACCGAACCATCTCGTAACCGGTCAACAATAACGTCGGCGTGGTGCCGTGTGTTGCTTTGCTCGGGGGAGGCAGCGCTGCTCAGACCGTCGGGGGACCGACGATCGGCTGCTCGCTCGTCCGCCGGCGGGTGCGGCGTGGCACTGGTTCACCGGCGCCGACCTCACCCTCGCAGTACGGACAGAGCTTCCACTGGGGGTCAAGCGGGCGTCCGCAGGTCGCACACGGATCCTTGAGCTTGCGCATGCACGTCGGGCAGCGCAGGAAGTCCCTCTCCACCTCGTGATCGCAATGCGGGCACAACAGCAGGCCGATCTCGGCGATCCGCGCCTCGGCCGCCTGGATCTCCAACTCGCGCTCGTGCACGTCGTCGAGATACTCGGGGGGACGGACGATCATGTAGATCAGCGTCCCGACGTAGGGAAACAGCGACGCGACCGTTGCACAGCCGATCAGAATCGGGTCGGCGATCCGTCGCCGCGCGTCGGCGAACGTCCAGTAGATCAGCGCCAGCCAGAAGACGGCCAGGAACAGCAGTACCAGCTCGGCCACAAGGCTGAGCGTGTTGTTCTTGATCCCGAAAATGGTCGCCAGGTAGATCATTTGCGCGTCGAGTTTAGTGACTAGTGCCCCGGAGTCCGCAACAACGCGCTCACAGGAACGCGCGGCCGAACAGGTAGCCGATCCCGAAGAACACGAGGATCACGATCGCCACGCTCAGCGCGACGAGCCCGATCATCTTCAGGAGGCTCGGCCGGAAGTCTTCGTGTTCGTTCACAGAATCGAGGCGCGGCGCCCGGCGGCAGCGCCGCCGCGCGCCGCCAGGAGGTCGGCGACGAGGTAGATCGAGCCGGTCGCGAGGACCACGCCATCAGGTCCGGCGAGCTCACGAGCGCGCTCCAATGCAGGCAGCGGGTCGCGCACCGATTCGGCATTGGTGCACCCGAGCTGGCCGGCCAGTGACTGAAGCGTCGGCGGAGGCAAAGCACGTGGATTCTGACTGCTCGTGAGAACGAGTGCGTCACACACGGGCACCAGCTTCGCGAGCATCCCTGGCGCGTCCTTGTCATCAAGGATCGAGACGACCGCGACGAGCCGGCGGGAGCCGCCCAGGATCTCCGGCAGCGACTCCGCCAACGCCGCGATCCCGTCCGGGTTGTGGCCGCCGTCAAGCAGCGTCAGCGGACGCTCGCCGAACACCTGCAGGCGCCCGGGAACCCGCACATCGGCGGCCGCCGAGGAGACCGCCGCTGAATCGAGCACGCCGAGGTATGCCTGAGCGGCTGCACGCGCGACGGCGAAGTTGCGTCGCTGGAAGACGCCGAGCGCACCGACCGAGGTGCCCGGATCGATCCCTGCCTGAACGATCCGCGCGCCCCGCTCGCCCGCAACCTCGCGCGCGACCGCAAGCGCCTCCGGATGCATGCCGGGACCGAGCACGAGCGTCGAGCCGTTCTGCACGACATCGAGCTTCTCACGCGCGATCGACTCGACGGTCGGCCCCAGCCAGCGTGTGTGCTCGAGTCCGACGCTGGTCAGAACCTGCACCTTCGACGGGATCACGTTGGTCGCGTCGAAGCGGCCGCCGAGCCCGGCCTCGATCACCGCCACCTCCACCCCCTGTCGCGCCAGCTCGGAGAAGGCCGCGGCGGTCAGCGCCTCGAACTGGGTGACGTGATCCTCGGGGTCGGCGAGCCGGTCGACGAGCTCGGCGGCGTGCAGGGCCCGCTCGACGGCGGCCGCGAACGCGCGCGGCTCGAGGTCGACGTCGTCGATCCGGATCCGCTCGCAGAACGACACGAGGTGTGGCGACAGGTAGGCGCCCGTGCGCAGCCCGTGCCGTGAGAGGATCGCCGCGATCATCCTCACCGTCGATGACTTGCCGTTGGTGCCGACGACGTGAATCGATTCGAACTCCCGCTCGGGGTGCGAGAGGGCGGTCATCAGCTTGCGCATCCGGTCCAGACCGAAGCGCATGCCGAACATCTCGAGCGCGAGCAGCCGCTGCTCCGCCTCCTGCGCCCTCACAGCGACACACCGCCGCCGACCACCGCCAACACCGACCTCACAGCGCCTCCAGCTCCGCCTGCAACGCGGCCAGCTTGTCACGCTCAGCCGCCACCACGGCAGGCGGCGCCTTGGCGACGAAGCCCTCGTTCGCGAGCCGTGACCGCGCCCGCTCGATCTCGGCCGTGAGCTTCGCGCGTTTGGCCTCACGCTCGCGCTGCGCCGCACCGAGATCGACATCGCCGCCGGCGAGGATCTCGATCGCGCCGCCGGGCACCGGAATCGTCGCCGCCGGCTGATCGGCGCCGTCGGAGCTGCCGTCGATCAGCTCGAGGCGAGTCAGCCGCGACAGATGGCCATGGGTCTCCTCGTACCCGCGCGCGCGCAACCGCGCGCGCAGGCTGGTGCGTGCAGCGACCCCGGCGGCGTCGCGCCAGGCGCGCACGGCCTGCACGGCCGTGATCACGTCGCCGAGTGCAGCTTCGGCGGCTGGATCGAGCACTTCGTCGCCGCGCGCCGGCGTGGCGACGCGCGCTGCCAGTAGCCCCTCGGCTCCGGGGATGTGCGAATAGATCTCCTCGGTGACGAACGGGATCGTCGAGTGGGCCATCGTCACGGTCTCGGTCAGCACGTGCAGGAGCGTTCCCGCGGTCTCAGGGTCTCCGTCGTAGAGCCGGGGCTTGACGAGCTCCAGATACCAGTCGCAGAGCTCGCCGTAGACGAAGTCGTACAGCTCGAGCGCGGCACGCGAGAGGTCGTAGCTCTCGATCCGCTCGCCCACGAGCGCCTTCGCTCGCTCCAGCCTGGAGAGGATCCAGCGGTCCTCGACCGTGCTCGGGCGAGCGGCCGCGCGGGTGTCAGGCGAGACCCGCATCAGGATCAACCGCGACGCGTTCCACAGCTTGTTGGTCAGCCGCTGGCCCTGCGCGACCGTCTCCTCGTTGAACCGGACGTCCTGGCCCGAGGACATCGCCAGCAGGCCCCAGCGCACCGCGTCGGCGCCATATGCCGGGAACTCCCCGGGCGGGCGGGAACGATCTCCGAACACAGGTGGGCGAAGCCCGCCATCGATCAGATCCAGCGGGTCGATCCCGGTTCCCAGCGACTTCGACATGCGCCGTCCGTCGGGCGCCTGGATGATCGAGTGGACGTAGACGTCGCTGAACGGGATCTCGCCGGTGAATTCGAGTCCCATCATGATCATCCGTGCCACCCATAGGAAGATGATGTCCCGGCTGGTGACCAGCGCATCGGTTGGATAGAAGGCGCGCAGCTCCGGTGTCTGCTCCGGCCAGCCGAGCGTCGCAAACGGCCACAGGGCGCTCGAGAACCAGGTGTCGAGCACATCGGGATCTCGCGTCCACCCCTCCCCGTCTGGCTCCTCGACACCAACGTATGTCTCCTCGCCGCGGTACCAGACGGGTATCTGGTGGCCCCACCACAGCTGCCGTGAGATGCACCAGGGACGGATCTTCTCCATCCAGTCGAGGTACACGCGCCCCCAGCGCTCAGGGTGAAAGCGAACCGCGCCGCTGCGAACCACGTCGATCGCCGGTGCCGCCAGATCGTCCATGCGCATGAACCACTGCAACGAGACGAGCGGCTCGATCCGCTCCCCTGAGCGATGCGAGAACGGGACCGTATGGGTGTACTCCTCGGTGCGCGCCAGCAGCCCCTGCTCCCGCAGCGCCTGCACCACCGCGATCTGCGCCTCGGCGGCGCTCAGCCCCGTGAACGGCTCGCCGGCCTGCGCGCTCATCCTCCCGTCCTCCCCGATCACGTTCAACTCCGCGAGGCCGTGACGACGTCCGATCTCGAAGTCGTTCGGATCGTGGCCCGGCGTTATCTTCAGCGCGCCGGTGCCGAACTCCGGCTTCACGTAATCGTCGGCGATGATCTTCAGCCGGCGGCCGACGAGCGGCAGGATCGCGGTCTCACCGATCAGCCGCCGGTAGCGCTCGTCCTCTGGATGCACCGCGATCGCCGTGTCGGCGAGCATCGTCTCCGGACGCACGGTCGCGACCGTGATCGCGCCGCTGCCCGACTCAAGCGGGTAGTCGATGTAGTAGAGGGTGTCGGTGACCTCACGGTCCTCCACCTCCAGGTCGGAGATCGCCGAGCGGCTCCCCGGGTCCCAGTTGACGAGATAGCGGTCGCGGTAGATGTAGCCCTTCTCATACAGAGTGACGAACACCTGCAGCACCGCCCTGGCGTACTGCCGATCAAGCGTGAAACGCTCCTGGTCGTAGTCGCAGGAGGCGCCGAGTCGCTTGAGCTGTTCCACGATCTGCCCGCCGTACTGCTCACGCCAGATCCAGACCCGCTCCACGAACTGTTCACGGCCGAGCTGCTCACGGCTGGATCCGTCCTTCACCAGCGCGCGCTCGACCTGGGTCTGCGTCGCGATCCCGGCATGGTCGGTGCCGAGAATCCACTTCGTCCGCACACCGGTGCTGCGGGCGTGGCGGATCAGGCAGTCCTGAACGGAGTTGTTGAGCGCGTGGCCCATGTGCAGCACGCCGGTCACGTTCGGCGGCGGGATCGCGATCGAGTAGTTCTCGGCCGCCGTCCCCTCCGGCGCCGGATGGAACAGACCCGACTCCAGCCACCGGTTGACGATCCGGGGCTCCACCTCCGACGGGTCGTAGCGGGTCTTCGATTCCAGATCCGACATGGTGGCGCAGTCTAGTTCCGGGACGCGCAGGCGCGTCCCCGACCGCCGCCGAGGCGCTCTACGCCGCGGCCTCGCCCTCTTCCTCGGGCGCGGCGACGGTGACGAGCGTGGGCGAGGTGCCCTTGTCGATCGTCTCACGTGTCACGACGCACTTCTGGACATCACGCCGGGAGGGAAGCTCGAACTGGACCTCGAGCAGGACCTCCTCGATGATCGAGCGCAGACCGCGAGCGCCGGTCTCACGCTCGAGCGCCTTGTCGGCGATCGAGGACAGCGCCTCGTCGGCGAACACGAGCTCGATCCCATCGAACTGGAAGAAGCGCTGGAACTGCTTGACGAGCGCGTTGCGGGGCTCGGTCAGGATCTTCATCAGCTCGTCACGTGAGAGCTGGTGGATCGCCGACATCACCGGCAGGCGGCCGATGAACTCCGGGATCAGTCCGTACTGGATCAGGTCCTCGGGCAGGCAGTGCTCGAACATCTCACCGAGGTCGCGCTGCTCCTTGGACTGGATCGCGGCGCCGAAGCCGACGCCCTGGTGGCCGATCCGCCGCTCGATCACACGGTCGAGGTTGGCGAACGCACCGCCACAGATGAACAGCACGTTGGTGGTGTCGATCGCAAGGAACTCCTGATGGGGGTGCTTGCGACCGCCCTGCGGCGGCACGCTCGCGGTGGTCCCCTCGAGGATCTTCAGCAGCGCCTGCTGGACGCCCTCGCCTGACACGTCGCGCGTGATCGACGGGTTGTCGGCCTTGCGGGCGATCTTGTCGACCTCGTCGATGTAGATGATCCCCGTCTCGGCCTTCTTGACGTCATAGTCGGCGGCCTGGATCAGTTTCAGCAGGATGTTCTCGACGTCCTCGCCGACGTAGCCGGCCTCCGTCAGGGCGGTCGCGTCGGCGATCGCGAACGGCACGTTGAGGATCTTCGCGAGCGTCTGTGCGAGCAGCGTCTTGCCGCAGCCGGTCGGGCCGAGCAGCAGGATGTTCGACTTCTGCAGCTCGATGTCCTGGTCCTCGGACTGCATCATCTGGACGCGCTTGTAGTGGTTGTAGACGGCGACCGACAGCGAGCGCTTCGCCTGCTCCTGGCCGACCACGTATTCGTTCAGCACGTCGTAGATCTCCCGGGGCTTCGGGAGGTTCTCGATGTCGAAGCTCGGCGGGGCGGTCAGCTCCTCGTCGATGATCTCGTTGCAGAGATCGATGCACTCGTCGCAGATGTAGACGCCGGGGCCGGCGATCAGCTTCTTGACCTGTCGCTGGGACTTGCCGCAGAAACTGCAGAGGAGCTGCTCGTTGGAGTCAGTAGGTCGTGCCATGCGATTCCTCTCCGCAGGAGAACGGCAATCGGCCGCTCGCGCTCGTAGCCCGAAGGTTATCCGTTCCAGGCGGTCGCCTGGAGAGAACCGTCAGTGCTGCGAGATCACGCGGTCGATGATTCCGTACTCCTTTGCCTCCTCCGAACTCATGAAGTAGTCCCGCTCGGTGTCCTTCTTGACTTCATCGACCGGTTTGCCCGTATGGTGAGCGATGATCTCATCGAGACGGCGGCGCACGTCGATGATCTCCTTCGCGTGGATCTCGATGTCCGTCGCCTGGCCCTGGAAACTGGAGGAGACCTGGTGGATCAGGATCTTCGCGTTCGGGAGCGCCATCCGCTTCCCGTGAGCCCCTCCCGAGAGCAGCAGCGCGCCCATCGACATCGCGATCCCGACGCAGATCGTCTGCACATCGGGCTTGATGAACTGCATCGTGTCGTAGATCGCCAGGCCGGCATAGACCGATCCGCCAGGCGAGTTCACATACAGGGAGATGTCCTTGTCGGGATCCTCGGACTCCAGGTGCAGCAACTGGGCGACGATCAGATTCGCGATCTGATCGTCGATCGGGGTGCCCAGGAAGATGATGCGCTCGTTCAGCAGACGACTGTAGATGTCGAAGGCGCGCTCCCCCCGGGAGGTCTGCTCGACAACCATCGGTACGAGTGGGCTCATGATCCTCGCTTCTTTTCCTTCGTCAGCCGGATTCCTTCCGAATGTAGCAACCGAAGGTCCACGGCTTTGGCCCTCAGGCGTCGTTGCAGCACTCCGCCCACGGCCGATCTGATCAGCTGTCGGGAGTCCAGAGCTTGCCGGGGCGCTCGGTCTCGTCGTCCTTACCGGGCGTCCAGAGCTTGTCGCGCGCCTTCGCCTGCTCGACACTGATCGGCTTGGCCTCGCGCACGAGCAGCTCGACTGCCTGGCGCGATGCGAGATCGTCTCGCATCCGCTCGAGCCGTCCGTTCGAGCGCAGCCGCTCCAGCAGTTTCTCGGGTGTCGTGTTCCCCTCCGTGGCGCTCGGTTCGAGCGCCTCCAGCACCTGCTCCTCGGTCGGCTCGATCTGCTCGGCCTCGACGACCGCGGCGATCACGGCCTCCCGCCGCAGACCCTGAGCGGCGTTCGGCTCCGCCTCGTGGGCCAGCTGCTCCTCGTCCATACCGGTGATCTGCAGGTAGCCCTCTCTTGACACACCCTGACGCGCGAGTGCCCTGAACGTGTCGTCGAGCATCTCGTGGGCGCGGGCGTGGATCAACTTGTCGGGAAGCTCGATCTCCGCGCCGGCGACGGCTGCATCGAGCACGGCCCGCTCGAACTCATGCTCGATGTTGTGCTCCTCGAACTCCTTGGCGCGCACGGCGATGTCGTCCCGCAGCTCGGCGAGCGTGTCGAAGCCGGCGGCCTCAACCGCGAACTCGTCGTCGACCTCGGGCAGGCGCTTGCCCTTCACCTCAGTGACGGTCACGTCGAAGCGTGCCTCCCGGCCGGCGAGGTGCTCCGCGTACTCGTCGGGGAAGGTCACCTCGACCGTGCGCTGATCGCCGGCGACGACGCCGACGAGCTGCTCCTCGAAGCCGGGGATCAGACGTCCGGACCCGAGCTCGAGCAGTTGGTCACGGCCCTCGCCGCCCTCGAACGGCTCACCGTCGATCGTTCCGAGATAGTCGATCACGACGTGGTCGCCATTCTCGGCAGGGCGCTCGACGGTCTCGAGCGTCGCGAACGACTCACGCATCCGCTCGAGCTCCGCCTCGATCATCTCGTCGCTGACGTCGGGATCTCGCCGACCGACCTCGAGGCCCTTGTACTCACCCAGCTTCGCGCGTGGCCTGACACCGATCTCGATCGAGAATGACAGCGGTTGCCCCTCGCCGGGGAAGTCCCCGACGTCGAGGTCTGGCTCGCCGATCGGGACGACGCCGGCGCCGTCAAGCGCCGTCAGGTACCAGCCGCCGATCGATTTGCGCAACGCCTCATCGAAAACCGCCTCGCGCCCGAGCCGGCGGATCACGACGGGCGGCGGCACCTTGCCCTTGCGGAATCCGGGGATCCGCAGGTCTCGGCCGAGATCACGGGCGGCCTGTTGCATCGAGCGCTCGATCTCGGCGGCCGGGATCTCGGCCTCGACGCGCACCCGGGACTCGGGCAGCTCGGTGACGTTTGTCTTGACTTCTGCGGGCATCGAGCGCAGACGATAGCTTGGGCGCGTGCTCTCAAGGGTTGCCGGTGCGCTCGTGACCGGCCGCGCGGCGTTCCTGGTGTCGGGTTTGATCGACGTCGCGTGTGCGCTGCCGGTGCTCACGCGCCATTTGTTACGGGCGCGCCGGCGGTCGCTGCGGTCGCTGCGGGCACGTCAGTCGTCGTCAGCGCCGTCGTGAGCGCCCCGTCAGTGGCGCCGGATGGCACGCGGACGAGGTTACGGACCTCACGCAGCGCGACCGGCAGCGTCGTCGTGTCGTGGATGCCTGAGGCCTGGATGTCGGCGATCATGCTCAGGCAACGCTGGACGGCGGGACCGTGACCGGCTTCCCAGATGGCGATCGCCTCCTCACTGCCGGCGCTCGTTCCACCGACCTCCAGCACCTCCTGCGTGAGCGCCCGCGTGAGCGTGTCGAGATCGTCACGGAGGGCTGCACGCGCGAGCGCCTGCCAGCGGTTGTTGCGGGGCAGCTCGATGATCTGGTCCCGCAGCCAGTTGAGCTTGAGCCGCGAACCGAGTCCGAAGAACGTCGCGCCGACGACATCCTGTTGACGCTGGGCGGTGTGTGAGACCTCGACGATGTCGAACACCGGCAGCATCGACGGCATGCTCGCGACACGGCGAGCCAGCTGCGGGCCGACACCGGCGGCGAGCAGCTCGTTGACGCGGGCGTCGTAGCGATCGCGGTCGGTCTGATCGAGCGTGTCGGGAAGCGCATCCCACAGCGATTGCGCGCCAGGCCGGTAACGGGCCACCAGACGCTCGATGTCAATCGAGCTCGGGTTGGCACGCGCCAACCAGCGCGTCGAGCGCTCGACCAGCCGCCGTGCATCGATCAGCATCGTGAGCAGCGTCGACGCCTCGACCTCGTTGTCGAGCTCCTCCACGTGCGCCCAGAACTCGCGCATCTCGTAGACCTCTCGTGCGACCGCGAACGCACGTGCGAGCAGCGACGGCGGGGCGCCGGTCTCCTCGCCCAGACGGAACATGAAGGTCGTGCCGGCGCGGTCGATCAGCTGGTTGGCGACGACCGTCGCGATGATCTCCCGGCGCAATCTGTGGGAACGCATCTGCTCGCTGTAGCGCTCGGGCAGCGGCGGCGGGAAGTAGCGCTCGAGGTCATGCGCCAGGTACGGATCCTCGGGTAGGTCGGAGTCCAGCAGCTCCGCGTTCAGGTGGATCTTGCAGTAGGCCATCACGACGGCCAGCTCAGGCGCCGTCAGACCGATCTTTGCGACCTTGCGGTCGTTGATCGCCTCGGGACTCGGCAGGAACTCGATCTCCCGGTTGAGACCGGCGGCGCGCTCAAGATCGCCGATCATGCGCGCGTGCACGTCCAGCATCGACGCCGCCTGATGGCCTGCGATGCTCATCGCCTGCGTCTGCGTGTAGCTGCCGTAGAGGACCTGGTCAGCGACCGCGTCGGTCATCTCGACCAGCAGCTCGTTTCGCTGCTTGGAGGTCATGTCGCCGCCGGCGAGCAGCGCCCCGAGCAGGATCTTGATGTTGACCTCGTGGTCGGAGCAGTTGACACCGGCGACGTTGTCGATCGCGTCGGTGTTGATCCGCCCACCGGCGAGCGCGTACTCGATCCGTCCGCGTTGCGTGAAGCCGAGGTTGCCGCCCTCTCCGACGACCTTGCAGCGCAGCTCATCGCCGTTGACCCGGACCGCGTCGTTGGCCTTGTCGCCCGCCTCGGCCTGGACTTCAAGCGAGCTCTTCACATACGTGCCGATCCCGCCGTTCCAGAGCAGATCGACCGGTGCGCGCAGGATCTCTCGAATCAGATCGATCGGCGCGAGCTCGTCCGCATCGATCGCCAGCGAGCGCTTGACCTCCTCGGAGATCGGGATCGACTTGGCGCTGCGCTCGAATACGCCTCCACCCACCGAGATCAGCGACGCGTCGTAGTCGCTCCAGGCCGAGCGTGGCAGCTCGAACAGCCGCTTGCGCTCGACGAAGCTCAGCGCCGCGTCCGGGTCGGGGTCCAGGAAGATGTGCATGTGGTTGAAGGCGGCCACCAGCCGAATGTGCGGTGAGAGCAGCATCCCGTTGCCAAACACGTCTCCCGCCATGTCGCCGATTCCCACCACCGTGAAGTCAGTCGTCTGAATGTCGGTGCCGAGCTCACGGAAGTGCCGCTTGACCGACTCCCAGGCACCACGGGCCGTGATCCCCATCGCCTTGTGGTCGTACCCCTGAGACCCACCGGAGGCGAACGCGTCATCCAGCCAGAAGCCGTACTCGGCCGAGACGCCGTTGGCGATGTCGGAGAACGTGGCCGTGCCCTTGTCGGCGGCCACCACGAGGTAGGGGTCGTCGTCGTCGTAGCGGACGACGCGGGCGGGCGGCACGACCTCGCCGCCGACGATGTTGTCGGTGAGGTCCAGCAGACCTGAGAGGAACGTCTTGTAACACGCGATTCCCTCAGCTTGGAATGCATCCCGCCCACCCTCGGCCGGTGGGCGCTTGACGACGAATCCACCCTTCGAGCCGACCGGGACGATCAGGGCGTTCTTGACCATCTGGGCCTTCATCAGACCGAGAACCTCGGTGCGAAAATCCTCGCGCCTGTCGGACCACCGCAGACCACCGCGCGCAACCCGACCACCACGGAGATGGACACCCTCCACCCGCGGCGAGTAGACGAAGATCTCGAACCGCGGCCTGGGCAGCGGCAGCAACGGGATCATCGCCGGATCGAGCTTGAACGAGAGGTAGGCCTTGGCAGCGCCCGACTCTCCGCCGACGAAGTAGTTGGTCCTCAGGATCGCACCGATCACCGACAGGAAGCTGCGCAGGATCCGATCCTCGTCGAGGCTCACGACGCTGTCGATCGCCGCGTCCAGTTGCGAGGCGAGCGCCGCCGCGCGGCCCTGATCGTGATCGTCGGGATCAAGCCGCGCGATGAACAGGGCGACGAGCATCGCGGTGATCTCAGGATGGCCGATCAGCGTCTGCTCCATATAGGAGTTGGAGAACGCGATGCCCGCCTGCCTCAGGTACTTGGCGATCGCGCGGACGATCGTGATCTCACGTCCGGTCAGCGACGCGCGCAGCACCAGGCCGTTGAGCCGGTCGTCCTCGAGCGCCCCGCGCCATACGCCGAGGAACGCCTCCTGGAACAGATCGCGGATCTCCTCCAGGTCACCGATCTCGCATCGCATCCCGAAGTCGTATATCCAGACCGGTTCGCCGTCCAGCGGCGTCACCTCGTACGGGCGTTCATCGATCACGCGCGCGCCCATGTGCTCAAACGTCGGCAGAACCTCAGACAGCGACACGCCGACGCTGCTGAACAGCTTGCAGCGGATCACCTCCGCGGAGGCCTCCAGCGGTCTGTACAGGCTGAGCAGCGGCTCGTTGCGATCGGCGAGCTCCTCGATCCGCGCGATGTCGGTGACCGCCGAGCGCGCGAGCCAATCCTCCATGTACGCCGCGGGAAACGCATTCTCGTAACGTTTGAACACCGAGTAGCCGTGCTCCTCGCCGTGCTCCTCCACCAGCGCGTCACGGAGATCGTCGCTCCATGAGCGGGTGGCGACGATGATCTCCTGCTCGATCTCGGCCTCGTCGTACTCATGCGGGATCCCGTCCGGGCAGTGGACGATGTAGTGGATCCGCGCCAGCAGCGACTCGGTCAGCTGCACGTTCCAGTCGATGTGGGTGCCGGCGAACGCACGCTGCAGGATGTCGGCGGCGCGGCGGCGGTTGACGGTGTTGAAGCGGTCACGCGGTATGCAGACGATGCAAGAGACGAACCGCTCGAGTACGTCCGGTGTCGCGAACAGCCGGACCCGTTGGCGCTCACCGAGGCCGAGCAGGCCAATCGTGATCCGGAACAGCTCGTCGGGGTCGATCTGGAAGAGCGAGTCACGCGGGTAGTTCTCGCAGATCTCGTCGAGTGCCTTTGCATCGTGGCTGTCTGGCGGGAATCCGGCGCGCTCGACCACGTACCGAACCTTCCCGCGGATCAGCGGGATCTCGGTCGGGCGTTCGTTGTATGCCGCCGTCGTGTACAGACCGAGGAAGCGCCGCTCGCCGATCACCTGCCCGTCCTCGCCGAAGCGCTTGACGCCGATGTAGTCCAGATAGGCGCGGCGGTGAATCGTCGCCACCGAGTTGGCCTTCGTCAGGATCAGCGGCGAGGGCGACATCGCCAGCTCAAGCGCCTTGTTGCTCAACTCGGCGGCGTGGGTGGCCGGCGCCCCCCGCAGGATCCCCAACCCCGAAGCGGCCAATGCCTCCAGGCGGGCGGGACCGTCGTCGGTGACCAGCACGTACTCGCGGTAGCCGAGGAACGTGAAGTGGTGATCGGCCAGCCACCGCAGGAAGCTCTGGGTCTCCGCCAGCTCCTCGGCGGAGATCGGCACGTGCTCGGCGGCGAGCTCGTCGATCAGCGATTCGGCAAGGCCCCTCATCGGCCGCCAGTCCTCGACCGCGGCACGCACCTCGCCGAGCACCCGCTCGATGTGGCCGTGCAACTCGGCCAGGCGCTCACGGTCAGGCTCACGGTCAAGCTCGACGTGGATGATCGACTCACGGCGGGCGTCGGCTGCGCCGTGGCCCGGCGGCTCGACCTCGAGCAGCGTCCCGTCGGCGTCCCTGAGCACGCGCATCACGGGGTGGATCACGAGGTGCGTGCCGTAGCCATGGCTGGAGAGCTCAAGCGTCACCGAGTCGACCATGAACGGCATGTCCTCGCTGACGATCTCAAGCACGGTGTGCGAGGACTGCCAGCCGTGCTGCTCGAAGTCCGGGTTGTACACGCGGACCTTGGTCACGCCGTCCGGGCGCTGCTGGGCAAGATTCCAGTGCGCAAGCGCGGCGCCATAAAGGTCGAGCGGGCTTCGCTCGACGAGGTCGTCGGTCGGCACCCAGTGGTAGTACTGGCGCACGAACTCCTCGCACGGGACCGCCTGCTCCGTGCCGAGTCGCTCATGGATGCGAGCGACCACCGGTTCGATCAGGTCCGCCTCTATATCACTCGACTTCACGACATATCCTCTGAATGGATTGTTCGCCGCCCCGCGGCAGGTCTTGAATCACCGGCTCACAGCTTGCGGGTCGCCAACGTGAGCCTACCCCCCCCGCCCGTCGTCGGGGGATAGCATTGACGCCGGATGCGGGAGGCCGTACCGTCTTGCTGATAACCGGCACGGATTGGCTGGGATACTTGTGTCCGCGCCGGATCGCAGGCACACCTTCGGGGGCGTCCTGCATTAGAGACGATTGACAGCCGGATGACGGCGCACCACCCACCAGGGAGAAGACCGATGAAACGAACCTTGCTAATGCTGACGGCGGCGTTGTCGCTGTCGCTGGGGGCCGCCGCCGCACAGGCCGACTTCCCAGGAGGGTTCGCACCACCGGCGCAGCCGTGGTCCTCGCAGGCGGTCGTCGCCGGGACGATCACCTCCGTCAACGATTCGGGCGGCGTGGCCGGGACGTTCAAGGCAAACGCGTACCTGGTGACCAGCGGTCCGGACGGTCCGGGGTCGACACCGCCGACGACCACGCCCGTAACGATCACGCTCGGCTCGAACACCGGGATCCGCGTCCCGGGCGTCAATGGCACTGCCACGGTCGACGATCTCAAGCCAAATCAGACCTTCTACGCCGACTACAGCGCGTGGCCAGGCCACGGAGTGAGCGCGATCACGACCGATGACACCCCGGACTCGGTGTTCGCGTACACCCCGACCGCGTGTGTCGCCGGCACGATCACCTCGGCCCCGAGCAGCAGTGGCTCGTTCAGCGCCAACGCGATCGTCCTGCCCACCTGGTGGTGCCATGGGCATCACCGTTGGCATGGCCCGTGGCCCGTCGCCGTCGGCCATCCGGGTTCGACCGGGAGCGGCGGCAGCGGTTCTCAGAATTGGACGGGCAGCGCCGGCGACGACCACGCGGTTACGGGATTGCGCACCGACCTGAGCTCGCTGACGTCGTTCACGCCGCCCGCGTCGTTGACGCCGCCGACGCCGCCGACGCCGACCGCCGTGACGATCAACACCGACACCGGCACCAAGCTGTGGGTCAACGGCAGCCACACCACGAATATCGACGAGCTCGGCTCGACGATGAAGTTCGTCGCGCTGCTCACCGGTTCCCCGGCGGAGCCGATCACGACGCTGACCGCCGGCGATGCGCTTGCGATCGGCGCCTGGGGGAAGCCCGCACCGCCACCGGTGGTCGCGCCTGCCGTGATCATCCCGTACGCGTTCGCCGGCACCGTCACCGGGACCACGACCACGCCGAGCGACACGATCACGGTCACGCTGGCGCACACGCAGCCGACCACCCTCGCCGCGGCCGGCGCGAGCGCGACGTTCACGCTCGGATCGGGCACCCAGGTGCTGAGCAGCACCTCGCTCGGCTTCAGCACGACCACGCTTGGTGATGTGCGGATCGGTGACACCGTCGCCGGCGGCCTGGACGCCCCCGAGGGTGACACGCTCGCCCAGCTGCAGCCTTTGGCGCTGGACGTTCTGATCGACTTCCCGACTGCGCCTGCCAGTTCGAGCACCGCCTCGACGGTGTCGCAGTCGAACTCCCTGCAGCGCGTTGTGAAGCTGCTCAAGAGCAAGTCGAAGGGCAAGTCCAAGGGCAAGTCGAAGGGCAAGGGCAAGTCGAAGGGCAAGGGCAAGTCGAAGGGCAAGGGCAAGTCGAAGCGCAAGTCCAAGCGGGGCAAGCAGCACCACGGCAAGTAGCGCCGCTCGCCCGACAGGCGGCACCCGGGGGCTGTGTCAGCCCCGCGTCAGGTACCGATCATGAGGTCGGTAGAGGTCTGTCGGCCTTGACACGTATACGAACATATGTTCGTGACCAGCGACGGCAACCCGTACAGCCGCTTCCGGCGTGCGCTCGAGACCGGCAACGCGGCGCTCGTGACTTCGGCGGCGCTCGAGCTGCCGCATGTCGCGCTCGACGACGCGCTGCGGATCTGTCTCGTGTTGCGCGGTGGCGACGCCGCTCGCTATGAGCGGGCGGCGGTGCGCTGGCTCGGGCGATTCGCGCTCGAGGCTCGCGAGGTGACGATCGACGATCTGCGACTCGCGGCGGACGCGCTCGATGCGCTCCCGGATCGAGCGACCGATGCGATGGAGCGGCTGCAGCGGCTCTGCCTGGCCCGCGGCGTCGGCTGAGCGTCCGTCGGCGGGCGGCACGACGACGCTCGTCCGGCGACAATCGCAGGCTATGCGTAAGCCGCTGCACCTGAACGAGCGCCTGTTCGCCTTCTACTACCCCCACGCCTGCGAGCGAGCCGAGAATGCCGGCCAGCGCGAGACACGCCGTCAGCTGATCGCCGGCGCCAGCGGCGTGACGCTCGAGTTCGGCGCGGGAAGCGGCGTCAATCTGCCGCACTACACCGAGGCCGTCAGCGAGCTGATCATCACCGAGCCGAGCCCGTACATGCTCACGCATCTGCGCTCTGCGCTGGCGCGCAGCAGGCCGCGTGCCAGGTCCTTCAGAGTCGAGCAGTGCGGTGTCGAGCAGCTCCCCTGCGACGATGGCAGCCTCGACACGGTCGTCGGCACCTTCGTGCTGTGCTCAGTGGACGATCCGGCGCTCGTTCTGCGTGAGATCACACGGGTGCTCGCGCCGGGTGGACGCTACCTGTTCCTTGAGCACGTCCGGGCCGGTGAGGACACGGCCCTCGGCCGTGTCCAGGACCTCGTCGAGGTCCCCCATCGCTATCTCGCTGCGGGCTGCCATCCGAACCGCCGCACCGCCGAGCTGATCGCCCAATCGCCGCTCACAGTCGAGCGCATGGAGCACGGAACCCAGCCACGCTCGATCCCGACCGTGCGACCGACGATCATCGGCAGCGCGGTGCGCGAGCGCAGTCAGAGCGCTCCCGGCTAGCCCTCGGTGCTCACGGACGACGCCGACGGCTCGGTGCCGTTGGCGGAAGCTGCCGCCTCACCTGGCAGAACGTAGCCCCGAGGCGCCTTCGCGGCCTCACCGCTCTTGGCAAGCTTGGACAGCGTCGTACTGACCGTCGGACGTGCCAGACCGGTCGCCTGTGCGACCTCCCCGGCCGTCAGCGCGTGACCGCGCGAAAGTGCTCCGAGCACCTTCGCCTTGGTCTCACCGGGAGCCGTCCGTGCCGGCTTGGTCGAACCAGAGGGGCTCACCGTCCGCTTGGGCGCGACCGTCTGCTTCGGCGAGGTGACCTTCCTGGCGGCGGGACGCTTGGCCTGCGGCTGTGGCTTTGCGGCCTGCGCAGCCGGCGCCGCGTGTCGGCCACGCGGGTCAAGCGCGGCGAGCGCATGGCGCAACTTGTCCGCCTCGTCGAGCAACTGCTCAAGTCGCTGCTGGATGTCGTGTGTGATGCGATCAATTACCTGCATGAAGCTCCTTGGATGGGATTGGCGCCGGCCTGGCACCTGCTGGGCACTCTGCCAGACGGCCGCCCGAGGGCGCGACTTCCCGGGTGGGTATGCTTGTTCGAGATGCGTCGAACTTTCGTCGGATGAGGGGCATACCTCACCCCGTCAGGGAGCAGTTGAGCCTCCCAGAGGTGCTGCACGCGCTGAGCGACCCGATTCGGCTGGAGATCGTCCGAGCGCTGCGGGACGGATCCGAGTGCTCCTGTGGAATGCTCGATGTCCCCGTTTCGAAGTCGACACTCAGCCACCATCTGAAGGTGCTGCGCGACGCCGGGCTGACACAGACCCGGGCGCAGGGCGTGCAGCGATTCGTGTCGCTGCGGACCGACGACATCGAGGCGCTGTACCCGGGACTGCTCGGCTGCGTGCTCGGGGATTCGCGGCTCCAGCGGCGCTCGACGGCGGATCGCGGCGCAGCCTGAGGCCCTCCCGGGGCCGCCGCTGCCGTTGATCGAACGGGCGTTGAACGAGCACTTGATTGAAGCTGCGTGTAGGCGTATAATTCGATCATCATCGAACATATGAACTTAGGAGTTCAAGCTGAATACATTTGAATCAGGACGCCGTACCCGTGGCGAGCACTCGAAGGCCGAGGTGGCGAGATCGCGTGCTCGCACCAAGAACAGCGGCTCTCAACGCCGCCGGCGTCAGCCTGCCAAGACTGACGGCACCGTTCGCCAGCCGGCCGAAGCGCGCACGAATGAGCGCGTGGTCGAGTCACTTGACCTGTTCCTTCGTGACGCACGCCGTCACGCGCTGCTGACGGCAGCCGAGGAGATCGAGCTCGCGAAGCGAATCGAGCGCGGCGATCTTGACGCGAAGAACCGGATGATCGAAGCGAATCTGCGGCTCGTGGTTTCGCAGGCACGGCGCTACCAGGGCCACGGACTGCCGGTCGAGGACCTCGTGCAGGAGGGCATGCTCGGACTGATCAGGGCTGTGGAGAAGTTTGACTGGCGTCGCGGATTCAAGTTCTCGACCTATGGGACGCTTTGGATTCGTCAGGCGATCCAGCGCGGGTTGCAGAACTCCGGCCGCACGATCCGCGTCCCCGTCCACGTCGCCCAGCGGCAGGTCAAGGTCCGCAAGGTCGAGAGCGAGCTGAGCGTCGCACTTGGACGCGATCCGACTGACGAGGAGATCGCCGCCGTCACTGAGTTGCCGGTCGATCAGGTGACCGAAGTCCGGGAGCTCGACCGTAACCTCGCCAGTCTCGATCAGTCCGTCGGCGATGACGGCGACCTCACACTCGGCGACCTGCTGCCGAGCGATCAACCGGGCGCGTTTGACGAGCTCGCCGACAGGTTGCGTGAAGAGCAGGTCGCCGAGGTGCTCGCACGGCTACCCGAAGCGGAACGCAACGTCATCGAGCTGCGGTTCGGACTTTCCGGGGACGAACCTCGCTCGGCGCGGCAGACCGGGACCGAGCTCGGCATCACCGCTACGCAGGCGAGCGAGCTCGAGGAGCAGGCCCTCCGCCGGCTGGCGGAGAGTCCGGAGCTCGAAGCGCTGCGGATCGCCGCGTAAACGCCGGCAATGCGGCGTGCTTGCGGTTTCGGCGCCTCAGCTGAACCCGCAGGCGGCGGCCGCCTGCTTGAACACCGGCGATCCCGGGTTGATCGTGCTCGGAACTGCGAGCACGACTCCGCCACGGTCTTCGACGATGCTGTATTTGGACGGATTGGGGCTGGGTGGCGGCGTCAGCGTCGGATCGGGAAAGCCGGAAACACCGTGTCGGCGCATGCACTCGGAGACCTTCAGCGTGCTCGCCACCTCCTGCGCGGTCGGATGTTGCGCGCCTGGGCCGCCGCCGGGCAGCAACTTGAAGCATGACTTCTGGGCCGACTGGAACGATGGCGACTGCGGATCGACGCCCGAACCGGCTTGAATCTGGATCCCGCCCGTGGCGGTGGGATCGGGGAAGTTCGGCACACCGTGCGAGCGCATGCAGGCGGCGAACTTCAGTGCAGTCGCCATATGGGCAGCCGACACGCCACCAGATGCCGCCGCGACCGAATGGTTCGCCGATCCGCAAGCGGCGAGCGCCGCTGCACACGCGATCGCGGCGAGCGTGATCGGCGGCTTGCAACCGATCGACTTGAGCATCGTGTGAGTTGTAGCGGGCGGCGGATAACAGGGTCGTAACAGGGCGGGAGGATCGCGCCGGCTCGCGCCGACCCTGCTGGTAGCGGCCCGCAGGCCGCTACCAGCGCCCAAGCTTTCGCTACTGCGAACGGCTGCCGCTGACGGCCATCTGTGCGTTACCGGCCGACCCACCGCCGACGCTCGAGCCACTGCCGGAGCCGAAGCTGTAGCCGCTGCTGCAGTTTCCGCCGGCGGGACAGCGAGGGGCGCCGGGGCCCTGCTGCGTCGAGGGGAACTGCTGTGTGGCCGTCCCGGTCGTCGTTGTCAGCTCAGCCGTGGTCGCGTGCGCGGTCCCCGGCCACCACGCGAGGTACCAGCCGCCGGATACCGTCGCCTGGACGGAGACACCGTCACTGCGGTCGATCGTCACCGACGTGACGCCGGCGCCGACGCGACCGTCGACGAGGGTCAGCGCCTGCCCGGAGGAGTTCTCGATCCCGGAGCCGAACAGCTGTATCTGCCCGGCGGGGACGTCACCCTCGGCCGGCCCGCTGCTGGTCGAGGCGATCGACAGCGATCCTCCCTGCAGACAGAGGTGGCTACTGGTGTCGTCGGCATAGATCGAGGCGGTGTATGGGCCGCGGGTGTCGGTCAGCGCCGGGGTGCCGAGGTTGGCGCTGCACTGCTGCGCGGCGGACGCCAGCTGTCCCGATGCAGGCGGCGTCGGCGTCGCCGACCAACCGGCAAAAGCGGGAGCGGCGCTCGAGCCGAGCGTAACGATGACGGTCGCCGCAACCGCGACTGCGCCGGCGCCGAGCGCGCCGAGCGCCGGGAGGGCCGGCACCCGGCGCCGACGGGGGTGGTAGTCGATCGCGCGGATCCGCTCGGCCGCGGCCGGGTCAACTTGCGCAGCACGCTCCGATAGCGTTTCGCGCATCTTCTGCTCGAGCAGGTCACTCATCTCTGATCTCCTGGGTAGCGTTCGAGTAGGTCACTCATGCCTCAGTGCCCCTGGGTTGGGGTGGGGCGAGCTCAAACACCTCGCGTAGCCGCGCGAGTCCGCGCGAGGCGCTGCTCTTGACTGTTCCCGTGGAACAGCCGAGGACCTCAGCCGCCTGGGCCTCGGTCATGTCGTGGAAGTAGCGAAGTACGAGCACGGCGCGTTGGCGCGGCGGCAGCTGACCGAGGGCCTCGATCAACTCGGCATGGGCGTCAAGCGCCACGAGCGGATCGACCGCGCGCTCGCCGACCCCTGACGGCACGGGATCGAGTTCGGCGCGGCGCCGGGCCCGGCTGCGAGCGCCATCCGTCGCGAGGTTGATCAGGATCCGCCGCGCATACGCGCGGGGCTGATCCATCGAGCGGACCCGCGGCCAGCGCCGAGCGACCTTGAACAGGCACTCCTGGACGAGATCCTCAGCTTCGACCTGGTCCCATGCGATCAGATAGGCGGTCCGCAACAGGTCTTCGGCGTTGGCGGCCACAAACTGGTCAAAGTCGGCGTCAGCAGGTGCCATCAATCCATACAACCCCATCAGACGCCAGAAAGGTTGCGACAGGAGGCGAACAGGAACGCGCTGTTCGCCCGTTCGATCTAGGACCGAAGCTGGCCTAAATCGGTTCTAGCATGGCCCGAAGGCAAGCGACGAGAAGGGAGCATCAATGTCCGAGCGCGAGCGCTACATCCCGGGGGTCCCATGCTGGGTGGACACGAGCCAGCCGGACCCCGAGGCTGCGGTTCAGTTCTACGGCGGGCTGTTCGGCTGGGAGTTCGAGGATGTGATGCCACCAGCGGCCGGTGGCAGTTACTTCATCGGGCGCATTCGTGGCGAGGATGTGGCGGCGGTGGGGTCGATCGGAAACGGTGCCGAGCCAGTCGCGGCGTGGAATACCTACATCTGGTCCGACAGCGCCGACGCGGCCGTCTCGCAGGTCACCGGCGCCGGCGGCAAGGTGCTGGCCGAGCCGTTCGACGTGATGGGCGCGGGGCGGATGGCGGTGTTCGCCGATCCCGAGGGAGCGGTGTTCAACGTCTGGCAGGCGAAGCAGCACCGCGGCGCACGGATCGTCAACGAGCCCGGCTCGCTGAACTTCAACGGCTTGAACACCCGGGACCCAGACACTGCGAGGCGGTTCTACGGTGAGGTGTTCGGGTGGCAGACGCTGTCGGTCGGCGGCGGGTTCGAGGCTTGGACGCTGCCTGCGTATGGCGACCACCTGGAGCTCGACCGGCCGACGATTCGCCAGGAGATGGCCGATATGGGCGTACCTGGCTTCGAGGACGTCGTCGCGACGCTGAATGCGATCGGCGACGATCAGCCCGACACCCCGGCTCACTGGAGCGTGACGTTCATGGTCGCTGACGCCGACGCGACCGCCGAGAGGGCGAACGAGCTTGGCGGCAAGGTCTTGATGGCACCATTTGACGCACCCTGGGTGCGCATGACCGTGATCGCCGATCCCCAGGGAGCCACTCTGATCGCCAGCCAGTTCGTGCCTGAGAACCGCTAGAGCGCCGGGATCACCTCTGCCGCGAGCCGCTCAAGCTGCTCCGCGTCATCCAGGAGCGGGTTGAGGAGAATCAGCTCCGCGCCGGCATCCGCGACCGCGCGGATCCCGACGATGCACTCCTCGGCGGGTCCGGCGACGATGTGCTCTGACCAGCCGCCCCTGCCGTAGTGTCGCGTGAGCGCATCCTCGAGCCGCCGGCGTGCGCGTGCAGCATCGTCCTCGACATGGACGTAGACGCGCTTGCCGATCCGGAACGTTGCAGGCGCGCGGCCTTGCGCGCTCAGCTCCTCTGAAACAACCTTGACCTGTCGGGCGAACTGAACAGTTGTTTGGGAGCCGGCGCCCATGAACCCGTCTCCGTGGCGGACCGCACGCCGCATCCCAGCTGGTGCGCTGCCACCGAACCAGATCGGCGGGTACGGCTTCTGCACCGGCTTGGGCTCCATCGACACACCCTGGAGCTTCCACAACCGCCCATCAAAGGTGATCTCACGCTCCGTCCAGCACGCCTTCATCAGCGCCAGAGCCTCGTTGAAGCGGGCAACGGGCCTGTCCGCGTCGACGCCGAAGGCGGCGAATGGGCGTGCCAGCCCGCCCGTCGCGATGCCCACCTCCACCCGGCCATGACTGAGGTAGTCCAGTGAGCTGATCGCCTTCGCCAGGTGCACGGGGTTATGCAACGGGAGCACGAACACCGCACAACCCAGCCGCAGCTTGCCGGTGCACGCCGCGGCGTAGGTCAGTGTCTGAAGCGGCGCGAGGTTGCCGGCCGCTCCGATCACCTCCTCCTGCGTCCAGCCACTCTCGAACACGCCGAGTTCCTCGATGCGGCACAGGTGCGCACGGAACGCGTCACCGTCGAAACGGCGTTCGCGAGCGTACTGCGGGATGGAGATCGCGAAGTGCATCGGCTGGCGAAGTCAGGCTAACGCAGCTAGCGTTCGAGACGTGGAGTTCAGCCGCGAGTTGCGCAACGACGTCCTGGCCGGAGACATCACCCTTTCCGTCCGATTGTGGAAGCAGCCGCGGGTAAAGCAGGGCGGCCGCTACCGGGTCGGGCCCGGTGAGATCGAGGTCGATGCGATCGGGCTTGTCCCGTTCGCGGCGGTCACCGCGCAGGACGTGCGACGCGCAGGCGAGCCCGACCGTGAGACGTTGCGCCGGCGTGCCGCGCACGCCGGGCCGATCGATGAGGACACGCTCGTCTATCGAGTCGAGTTCCACGCGGTGGTACCTTGCCGCCCATGATCCGCATCAAGGCTTCCATCATCTCGCTGTCCGTGGTCGTGGCACTCACGGCAGCCTCGGTCGCTTCCGCCACGGCGCCGTCGGCCTTCAAGCTGACGACGGCGCAGGGCAAGAAGGGAACGTTTACGTTCGTGTCGTATGAGTTCTTCACCTCGAAGAACAGTCCCGTGCTCAAGCCCCCCACTTCGGGCGTCCTCTCGGTCGACGTAAAGATCGCATCCAGTTCGGAGAAGGCACTCCTCAAGAAGGGCACGCTGAAGGCAGCGTCGCTCCACGTGTCAGCGTTGCTCCCGACACGGCAGAACTTCACCTACACGCTGGGGAACCCCAAGATCACGACCGTCGACTTCGTGAACGGGAGCCTCGGCGAGGTCGGCGAAGTCAACATCGCGTACAAGAGCATCAAGAAGTCCTGAGCCGAACGTGAGGGTGAGCGGACGGCCACGCCGGCCGTCCGCGACATTTGCGATCGCCGGATCGACCGGCCGGGCCTCACGCGGCAGCGACGCGCTGACCGTACCGCGCAGGTGCGGCAGCGCTGTGTCACAGCTGAGGCGGTTGTGTTGTCTTACGGGTAGCAGGGCAGCTCACGAAGTGATGATGAGATTGGAGCGCACCCGACATGACCGCTGAGGAACACGAGCTCGAGCAATTGCGCCCGACGTCGTTCGCGATCGCCTACCGGATGCTCGGCAGCGTCTCTGAAGCCGAGGACGTCGTCCAGGAGGCGTTGCTGCGCGTTCATCAGGCGATCGAGCGCGGTGAGCAGATCATCTCCCCGCGGGCCTACGTCGCCACCGTCACCACGCGGCTGGCGATCAACGAGCTGCGCTCGGCTCGAGTGCGGCGTGAGCAGTACGCCGGCGAGTGGCTGCCTGAGCCGATCCTGACCGACGGCGTCGACGATCCCGCCCAGCACGCCGAGATGGCGGATTCGCTGTCGCTGGCGATGCTGGTGCTGCTTGAGAGCCTGTCTCCCGAGCAACGCGCCGCCCTGCTCCTGCACGACGTGTTCGACTACGGCTATCGGGAGATCGCGGAGATCATCGGCAAGAGCGAGGACAACGCGCGTCAGCTCGTGAGCCGGGCCAGGCGGCACGTCGAGGAGCGCCGCCCCAGGTTCCAGAGCTCGCGGGAGCACCGCGAGGAGCTCACGCGGCGGTTTCTCGCCGCCACCGAGCAGGGGGATCTGGCCGGGCTTGAGGCGCTGCTGGCCCACGACGTGGTTCTGACCGGCGACGGAGGCGGGAAGGTCCCCGCGTTGGCGCGGTCCCTGCACGGTCGCAACCGGGTCGCCCGCACGATGCTGACCTGGATGCGGATCGCCTCGCGGATTCCCGATTTCACGCTGCGGCCGACCGAGGTGAACGGCGGTGCGGGAGTGATCGCCCTTGACGGTCAGCAGCGGCTGATCAGCGTGTGGTCGCTCGAGATCGCCGGCGGCGAGATTCGCAGCATCAGCTCGGTCGTGAACCCCGACAAGCTCGCGCATCTGGGGATGGTCGCTGACTTCGCGTCGCTCCTTGGAGCGCAACGGCCGCGCCCTGAGATGCCGATCGGCCCACAACCCGACACTCACAACCCAGGAGGAACACGATGACCGACGCGAGAATTCAGAACCCCGCCCTGACCGTGCCCGGCGCGCTGGAGGCGGCCCAGCAGCTCGCCGCCTCGGCCAAGCATGCCGGCCTACCCGAGGCGACGCTTGCGATGGTGACGCTGCGCGCGAGCCAGATCAACGGCTGCAGCGTGTGCGTCGACATCCACACGCGTGAGCTCGAGCACATGGGCGAGAGCAGCGAGCGCATCCACCTGGTCGCCGCGTGGCGCGAGGCGCCGTACTTCAGCGATGCCGAACGTGCGGCGCTCGCCCTATCGGAGGCCGCCACGAGGCTGGCGGATCGGCCCGACCCGGTGCCGGACGAGGTCTGGGACGAAGCCGCCCGCCACTACGACGAGCCCCAGCTGGCAGCCCTGGTGGTGGCGATCGCGGCGATCAACGCGTTCAACCGCGTCAACGCCGCCACCCGGCAGATCACCGGCGACTACGTGGCCCGGATCGTCGAGGCGAGCGCGGGAGCCGCCGCCTGATCGGCGCCTACAGCCAGATGCGCGGAACTCGTCGGGCCGTTACCAGACAGGCGACCGTGCTGGAGCGGATCGGCCGACCGAGTCTTTGCTGGACAGCCTGGTTCTCGGCGCGCAGAGCATCGCGCTGGCGGGCTGAGAGGCGGGACCAGAACGACATCGTGCCGAGCAGAGCGTTGAGCTCGTCGGCTGTGTGCTCCACGAGGGCCGGTACCGCGGTGAGCTGCGCGTCGTCAAACAGGTCTGCGACATACGCCCGCGCGAGCTGGTGGCCCCCCAGCCACGACCATACCTCCGAGATGTTGTGACGCCGTTGATCGACGCAACTGAGTGTCTCGTCAAGCTCGTGGTAGGTCGGCCACTCGTCGGCGAGCTCAGGGGCCACGCTCGCCAGCGCGGCGCGCAGGGCCTGCTGATCGCCGGCGCTACCCGGCTCCTGCAATCCGAAGTAGGAGACCAGCGCCAGCGTTCCGCCGTCCACCAGCGCTTCGGCGATCCTGCGCCAACTGACATCCGGATCGACCCAGTGAATCGCCGACGCCGAAAATACGGCTGAGTAGTGCGCATCGGGTAGCGACGCGTCCTCAAGACGCCGGTTGACGAACTCCACCGCTCCAGCGTCACCGAGCCGGTCGTGGGCCCGCGCGATCAGCGCTTCGCCGGGCTCGATCGCCGTCACCCGCAGGCCGCGGGCGAGCAGGCTGCATGTCAGCTGGCCGGTACCACAGCCAATCTCGAGCACCGCTGCACCGGGACCGAGACCGCGGAGCTCGCAGACCCGGTCGATCAGCGCATCCGGGTAGACCGGGCGGTGGCGGTCGTACTCCTCGGCGACCTCGTTGAAGACCTCGCCGGCGATCACTTGTGCTTGCGGCGCTTCGGTGGTCCGCTCGAAAGCGTCAGCTGAACGCGCCTGCCGGCCGGCTCGATCATGCCCGCGGCCGGGATCGTGCTGACCACGAGGCCCTTCCCGATCTTCTTGGACGCGACCCTCACGGTCCTGCCGGCCGCGCAGTTCAGTAGTACCAGCACCCGCCGCGCGATCGCTGCAGGCGCGCCGGCGAGTGGCGGCACGATGCAGCTCTTCTTCCCTGTCCCGGTCCCGCCGCCGCTCGCTGGAGCAACCTTCAGAGTCGCGCTGGAGGAGTTGTTGCCGGCGACGGGATCGGTGAACCCGGCGACGGTGACGGTGGCCGCGTGCGCGTAGGCGCCGGGGGCCGTCGGCGTGACGACGATCGCGACCGGTGCACTCTGGCCCGGACCGAGCGCGGTGATCGAGCAGGTGACGATCCCGGCGCTCACGGCACACGTGCCCGCACCGGCAAGCGCCGAGTCGATCGTCAGTCCTGACGGCACCGTGTCGGTGAACGTGATCGGCGCCGAGGCCGGACCGTTGTTGGTGACCGTCGCCATCAGCTCGGCGGGAAAGCCGACGGTCGCGTTCGCTGGTCCGGCCGAGGCGCTGACGCCCGCGTCGAGGTCGTTGTCGAGCGTTGCTGAGACATCGACCATGTAGGAGAGCGGGGTGTTGTTCGAGAACGTGAGCGTTCCCCCGATCGCTGGTGCGGCGCTCTCCGAGCCGAACAGAGAGTACTCGTCGCTGGGAACACCGCCGCCGGCGAAAGTGCACGCGGCGGCGGGGCCATCCTGGTAGAGCCCGATCACGTCTCCCGACATGACCGGAATCGGGTGAGCGAGCTGAAACGAGGCGACCGTGTCGTTCGGCGCGGTCAGTGTCTCGGTGTCCGTGCCGACGACGGTTGGCGAGTCGACGTTCGCTCCGGTCCGTGCGACAAGGAACGTCAGCTTGTAGCCGTCGTCATCGAACACGCCGGTGTAGGTCTGCCATGCAGTGATCGCCCCACCGCCCGCCGGCACGGTGTACGACACGCCGGGGTCGAGCGTCGGCGTGATGTCGGCGTCACCCTCGCTGCACGCGTTGATCCCGCTGCCGCTCGGCGGAGTGCTCGTGCCGAGCGTGACGCCGGCCTCAGCGTTTGGAGTGGCCGCGAGCAGCAGAAGCAGCGGGCATGCGAGCGTCGCCACCGCGACTCTGAAGCGAGCGCTCATAGGATCCGTCCGGTGCCCGACATCAGGCGCGAGACTCTAGTTGGGGCGCCGGACCGCTGGCGGGGCGTATCGTGGTCGCGATGCGAATCGCAGCGCTTGGGGATCGCGATCCGGGGTTTCTCACTCATCGCGAGATTGACGCCACGCTTGAACTGCTGCCCGACGGGATTGAATGCTCCTGGGTGGCGACCGACAGTGTCGCCACCGGCGATCTGGACGCTGTGGACGGCGTCTGGCTGCTCCCAGGAACCCCTTACCGCGACGACGACGCGGCGTACCGCGCGATCCGCCACTGCGTGCAGGCCCGCAAACCGTTCCTGGGCACCTGCGGCGGCTTTCAGTACGCCTGCATCGAGCTGGCTCGCGAACTCGGGATCGCAACCGCTCCGGCGCACGCTGAGAGCGACCCGGACGGCGAGCAGTTGGTGATCGTCGCGCTGCGGTGCTCCCTCTACGGCGAGCTGCGAACCGTCCGGCCTGTGGCCGGAACCCGGCTGGCATCGATCTGCGGATCAGAGCCCTTTGAGGGGTTTCACTTCTGTGGGTACGGGCTTGCCGATCAGTACGCCGAACAGCTGTCCCGCGACGGGGTCGTCCTGTCTGCCTTTGCCGATGATGCAGGGACTGAGGCGATTGAGCTGCCAGACCATCCATTCTTCGTCGCCACCGCATTCCAGCCACAGGTCGGGAGTTCCGAGAACGGCCGCCTGCACCCCCTGATCAGCGCCTTTCTCGAAGCCGCAGGCGGCGCAACCGGCGGGTCATACGAGCGCCGGCAGCCGGCGTAGGTCCGGATCGATCCAGGATGATCGAGCGGCTTCGCTGTCGATCCGCTCGCTCGAATAGAAGTGCCGTATCAGTTTGCTGTCCAGCAGATCGGGGTTGGAGTCCAGGAACTCCTCGAAGCTCTCAGCGCCCCAGCGTTGAGCGTGCACGGCCACGAGGTGCAGCCACGCGCGCGTGATCGTCTCGTGATACTTGCCTTCGGCACCGTGCAGCCGTGCGACGTGTTGGATCGACGCAGCCATCGCATCAGCTGCGTCGTCGACCGGGTGAAGGCCCAGGTAGCTCCATGCCAGCTCAAGGTGCTCGCGATGGCCGAACCCGCCGCGGGTCTTCAGAATCTCGTGGAGGACCTGCAGGTCACGTTCCTCGATTGGGCGGACCTTAGCTGCAGCGATCGGAACCTGCAACGCGCGGACGGCGTTCAGGCGATGATCCCGTGGATGTCGAGCTTGGCAACCAGTTCGGGGTCGTTGAACACGTCGATCGTAACCGCGCGATCGGCGACGATCGTGAACGCCAGCACCGCGAATGGTTGCTCGCCATCGAACGCGACCGCACCTGCAGTGCCGTTGACCAGCGCCGGTCGAACAGACGGCGCGAGACGCCGTGCGGCGATCGCCCCCTGCACTACCCGCGCGGCGCCGTGTAGCTCCAGCGGGTCGCCATCACGGCGGTGAGCGCGCAGCACCACATCTGGATCGAGCACCGCCACCAGCGCGTCGAGGTCACCTTCCCGGGCGGCTGCGAAGTAGGCATCGACGACCGCCCGCTGGCGGGTCAGATCCGGGTCTGGCGGGGGCGCCGCCTCGCGAACCCGGCGCCGCGCGCGGCTGGCGAGCTGGCGGGTCGCCTGCGGTGAGCGGTCAACCATCGCCGCGATTTCCGGAAATGGCACTGCGAACATGTCGTGCAGCACAAACGCGACCCGCTCGGCGGGTGTCAGCGTGCCGAGCACGACCTGTAGCGCGATCCCGACCGAATCGGCCAGCAACGCCTCGTGCTCGGGATCTGTCCCGACCGCCGGGTTGTCGATGATCGGCTCCGGTTGCAAGCCGTCGAGCGGTTGCTCGTTACGGGCCAGGCGTGACCGGAGCATGTTCAGGCAGATCCGGACGAGGACCGTCGTCAGCCACCGCTCGAGGCTGTCGATCTGATCGGAGTCGGTTCGCGCCAGCCGTAGCCATGCCTCCTGCACGGCGTCCTCGGCCTCGCTCAGCGAGCCGAGGATCCGGTAGGCGACCGCGCGCAGCTGCGGTCGCCGGCGGTCGAACGTATTGGCGAGCTCGAGTTCGTTCATCGCTTGTCACACCGTCTGGGTCTCGCGGGTCATACAGGACAGACCCCCGAACCCCAACCAATGTGACAGGAGCTGCCCGATGGCACGCATTCAGGGAGTACCGAAGAGCGAGGCCGGGCCCGTCGTCAGGCTCGTCTACAGACTCGGACCGAGGATGATGAAGAAGCTCACCGGCCGCGCACCCCAAGCAGGCAGCGGGATCGAGCCGATCGAGATCTGGGCCCATCAGCCGAAGATGATGACCGGGATGGGCAAGTTCAACCAGGCTGTGCGCAAGGGGAAGTCCGTCGATCAGCGGCTGAAGAATCTGGTCGAGCTGAAGGGGGCGCAGATGATCGGATGCGAATTCTGTGTCGATCTCGGCTCGCAGATCTGCCGCAACTCCGGCCTCTCCGATGCCGAGCTGCTGGCTCTGCCGCGCTACCACCAGAGCGACCTGTTCACCGAACGCGAGAAGTTGGCGCTCGACTACGCGGTCGCTGTGATGCGCACGCCGGTCGAGGTCACCGACGACCTGTTCACGCAGATGCGAGAGCGCTTCAGCGACGCCCAGCTCGTCGAGCTGACTGCGCTGCTGACGCTCGTCAACGTCGATCGGTTCAACGCTGCATTCGGGATCGGGTCGGCCGGGTTCAGCGAGGGAATGGTCTGCGTGCCGCCCGACCGCCCCGCTGCGAATCCCGCGCTCGCAAGGATCGCGTAGCTGTGGCGGGCCGGATTCTGTACCTGCCTACGCACAGCGTCTGACGGCCGCGGCGCGCCTGATTTCGGCTTCAGCTGCGGAGCGGCATCCCAGGGCGATTGAGGATGAGGTTCCCACGGTGACTTGGGTGCCTTTGGATGGAGATCTCGAGGGACAGTGCGAAACCTCGTGGTCTCCATTCTCCCCTTATCTCGCCAGTGAGGAGCATTAACCGAGCCAAGCGCTGTGCCTCCCGCGAACAAGAGCAGCGACACGATTGCAAGGCCGATCGTGATATCTAATCTGGTGATCACTCCGCACCTCTTCCATGGCACCGAGTGTGACAGCGGTCTGCCGGTCCGCCATCTGTAGGACGAGGCGCTCCACGGTGGGCTAACTACCCACACAGACTTGCCAGTGGCTCGAGTTACCCAAGCCCGACCGGTCAGGAGTCGTGATCCAGACCGACGGGCTGGACGTTCAGGCGTTGTCCAGGACCAAGGCCCGGTGCCCCCGGCCCGGCGCCCCGGATTGGTGGAAATGAATGCGACCTCCGGGGCGCCGTGCCCGCCAACAGCCCCCCTGACGGACATTGGGACGTGACAGCCGACGAGCAGGATACGCCAAACTCCCGGTGGTTGTGTGTTTTGTTGCAAGAGGCCGCCCGGTTCCGGTAGCGTTTCGCACCGCGCGTCCGGGAGAGAGGTTCGACGGGCGCGTCCCGCGAACGGGAGCCGACTCTGCTGTCGGGCGGGACGCGCCTTGCACCGCCACTTTCGGTGCGCCGAACCGGTCTATAGCCCCGGGACATTTCAGCCGATATACCAGCGGGGCTCCTGAGTCGGCGCGGGTGTAGGGACAACAGTTGAGCGCTGGCCCGCGCCGACAAAGGACGGGACGAGATAGGCTGCTGTGTGCACTGGGAGACCCCCCTCGCTCGGTGCGCGGGCCCGGGGTGCACGAGGCCGCCTCTCGGGCTCACCAGTCCGCAGCCTCTCGGGCTCACCAGTCCGCAGCCTCGAACGGTGAGAGCGGCCGCTCAGGAACTGCGAACCAAACCCACGGGTCCGGCAGGGGTAGGCGACCCGTTGGTAACCCGTGAGAGCGGCCAGAGACGTCGGTTCTCACGGGCGGTGCGTAACGGGCGAGCAGCCGGGCTCAACCGCGATCCTATGCAAGGCGCGCGTGTTCCCGCTAAAGAATCGGGGCCTAAAATTGCAGAAATAGCGCGAAGCTGGGCGGCCTCAGATCGACGGCTGCGTTGCACCTTGGCGATCTACCGAACGCCGGCGCACAGATCGGCGTTTAGCGAGCGCCTGGAGTCCCAGCTCACAACCGAGGTGGCGTCGCTCGCTTGAGATGTCCACCCTCTTCTTGAGTTCCATGGCACTCAGGCTATGCCACAGTGCGAGGCAGCACATCGGCCAAAAAGGATGAGATCAGCATCCTCCACCGCCTTCGGTGTGCACGACCGTTTTGGACAGGATCGACGGCTGGCAGTTCGCGTCACGCTTGGCAGTCGACGGCGACGGCCAGGGCCGCGCAGATCTCTCGCATTCGCATGTCACCCAGTCGGCCGAGCCGTTCGACGAGCACGCCCATTGACACACTCTCGACCGAATCGAGATTGACCGCCGACCGTCTTGGGACCGGATCCTCGCCCGGCTCGAGGACCACCTCGCTCGCGATGGCCCGGATCGTCGTCGTACACGGCGCAACCAGCGCCCGGCGAAGCCGGGGGATCGCGGCGTCCCGGGAAAGGACAACAACCGGACGCCTGCCGATCTCCGGCACCTCACACCACCACACCTCGCCCCGGGCTGGGGTTTGGCTCACGACGCCCCGGCAGCCCGCCGAAACGACGCCAAATCCCCCCAAGCATCAGGTTCATCGAGCGGGTGACGGTCGTACGCTGCATAGCTGGCGTCGATCTCAGCGGCGCGATGCCGGTCGATCAAGGCCCGCAGCGCTTCGTCGACGAGCGCTGCATCGCTCGACCCGGACCGCAGCCGCCTTACGTCGTTCAGCAGCCCCGCATCGACGGTCGTGCTCAGGCGTGTGCGAGCCATGCCACAAGTATGCCACACCCAGACGCCCCCGCGATACGGGCCATCCCGTCGGTCAGAGCTGATCCAGAGCTCCGCCGGCTCATCGATGCGGCCAAGCCCGTGAACGGGCCACCGTGGAACCCCAGATCCAGAAGCGGCTTTGGGTCCGAGTGGTACAACGAAGTGGCACGACGGCCACGCTTCAAACCAACTTGCCCGTGCCGCTTCAAACCAACTTGCCCGTGCCGATGCGAAACGAAAGCCCCGCTAATCGACGCTTTCTACGTAAGGTGAGCGAGGGGACTCGAACCCCCGACCGCCTGGACCACAACCAGGAGCTCTACCAGCTGAGCTACGCCCACCGCGTGATCCAGAATCTACCAGCGAAAGCGGCTCCGCTCGCCCGGGACTCCAGCGCGACGTTTGCTCAGCCACTTTCAGCTGTCGGTCCTGTCGGCCGCTGCCGGATTGCCCACCGGTAGGACGCCTGGTCGGTCGGGCCTTCAGTTGCGATCAGCAGCACGCGGGTCCGCGGGCCGAATGCGACGGACTCGCGTAGCGCCATGCACGCGGGGTCGGTGCTCAGCGCGCGCAGCGCAGCCAGCGGTGCGGCGCCGCACTCGCCGATCGCAAGGCCCTCGGCGGCGAGGTAGCGAGCCGCATCGCCCGCCTCGTCGTCGCTGACTGTGATCGTGCCGTGGATCCCGGCGCGGAGCGACGGCCATGCTGCGACCGAGACTGCAGCACAATCAAGTCCGGCCATGGCGGTGCCTGGAGTGGGGACCGAAACCTGACGGCCGACCGCCAGCGAGGCCGTGAGACAGGCAGCGGTCACGGGCTCTACCGCGATCACCTTCGCGCCGGTCCGCGCCGCCGACCTTGCAGCCGCGGCGGCAAGCGACCCGACGCCCACCGGAACCACGATCAGGTCGTACTCCGCCTGCGAAGCCGCCTCTGAGAACAACGTGGCGTAGCCGTCGATCACCCAGCTCGGAGGCCCCGATTCCCCTACGTCCGCGATCAGTGCGGTGGCGTGCGCGGCAGCCGCATCGGCGGCCTGTGCGACGGCAAGCTCATAGTCACCATCGACGATCACGACCTCCGCGCCCTCGGCGGCGATCGCATCGCGGCGGGACGGTGTGGACCGCCCGGGTAGGAACACGCGACAGCGCATGCCACGCGATGCCGCGACGTGAGCAACCGCACGACCGTGGTTGCCAGCGCTCGCCGCAACGAGTGTGCGGAGCGTGGACTGCTCACGCAGAGCGCGCTCGATCGCCCAGGAGGCACCGAGCACCTTGAACGCGGGCAGTCCGAGCCGGTTTGATTCATCCTTCAGCCCGACGGCACCGACGCCGAGCTCCTGCGCAATCACCGGCAATTCCCGCATCGGCGTCGGTCGGTAACCGGGGAGCGAGGAATGGAACGCCTCCGCTTCAGCAGACGGCGCAGGCACCGCGCCGGGGTTCACGGCGATATTGAGCACGCATCTCATTGCTCTCGCGTCGCACTGTGGCACCACATGTCGCGCCGAGGGTGCCAGGTCGCAACGAATCTCGTAGCTCGGGCCCAGACCGCTCACTGTCGTCGCAGTTGTGCCGATAGATAGGCTGATGAGAGTCAATGTCCTCGGCTCGTCGACGCTTTCGCCACGATCCGCCGTGTCTCGCTGGCCCGGTTCGTTGATCAGACGACGCTCCAGCGTTCTGATCGGCGCCCTCCTCTGCGTGCTCGTCTTGCCCGCTGGCGCCTTTGCGGTGCAGCCCAGGACGATCACGGGCACCGTCACGGCAGTCGGCCGATCGACGGTGACGATTCAGACCGTTGGGAGGCGGACCGGCGTGATCAACGCGTTGACCGAAGCCGCCACCGCCGTCACTGAGGGCGACTACCCCTACGTGTGGGGCGGCGGTCACGCCGCGGCCGGGGTTGCAAGCATCGGCATCAAAGGCCCGGGATACAACGGTCGCCGTGTCGGCTACGACTGCTCGGGGTCGGTCGCGGCAGTCCTCGCGGGCGCCGGTCTGTGGCCGGCCGACAGTCCGGTTCCGGGTGACGCGGGCATCATCACGCAGCTTTTACGGGAGCAGTTGATCGCGCGTGGCGTGGGCCAGGCGCCGGACGAGGTGACGCTCTACGACGATCCGGGCGTACATATCTTCATGAGCATCGACGGGCGCTTCTTCGGCACGTCGGACGGTGGCGCAGGCAATTCCAAGGGCGGTCCGACGTGGCTTGACGACGGTGCACCCGACGCCTCCGCCCGGGCATACAAGCGCTACCACCTGCTCCCCTCCGTGCTCAAGGAGCAGACGACCTACGGACAGAGCTTCACCTTCCAACTTGGTCCGGGCACGGTCGGCATTGACGGCTTCGCAGTTGGCGATGACCTGCAGGTCAGCTACGTGGAGGCCAGCTCCGGCAGCATCATTGCGCGCAGCGTCGGATTCGTCGGCGCGATCACCACGAGTGGCACCGTCACCTCGATCGCGCCCGACGGGTCATCGTTCGTCGTCGAGACGCCAGGCGGCCAGAGCTTGACGCTGTTGACCGGCGATTTCACGGACCTCGTCAACGGTCTTCAAGTCGGCGACCAGATTCAGGTCAGCTACACAAAGGGTCTCCAAGGAACGCTGATCGCACACTCCGTCGCGATCACCGCCACGCCCAGCCTCTCGCAGGCGACGGGCACCGTCGTGGCGATCGCCTCCAACCGCTCGTCGTTCACGATCCAGACCGCCCGCGGCTCTGACCTGACCTTCACAACCGGCGGGCTCACGAGCGTCATCGCCAACGTCCAGATCGGCGACACCGTGCAGGTGAGCTACACACAGGCAACCGCCGGTACCCTCACGGCGCAGCAGGTTGTCGACTCGGGGACCACCACCGGCGGCCGTACGCCGTAGACGAATGCGAGTGGCTCGTTCCGCGCTGCCAGAGCCCGGGTTGATCACTCCTCATAGACCCCTCGTCATAGACCCATCGCGTCCTGCATGGCGCTGAGCGTGGCGGCGGCGCGCTGTTCGGCATGCCGTTCGCCGGCGACAAGCAGTGCCTCGAGCCGGGCGGGAGCGTTGAGCAGCATCTCGTAGCGCTCGCGTAGCGGTCCGACCGCCTGCTCGACGGCGTCGGCGAGGATCGCCTTGACGGCGCCGTAGCCGAGGCCGCCGGTCCGATACGCGGCGCGGACCTCTTCGGCGGTTTCGCCGTCGGCGAAGGCGTCCAGCAGCGCGACGACGGTGCAGTTGTCGGGGTCCTTCGGCTCGTCCGCGCGACGGCTGTCGGTGACGATGCGGCTGATCAGTTCGCGCTGTTCTCGCTCCGAAGCGAACAGCGGGATCGTGTTTCGGTGGCTCTTGCTCATCTTGCGCCCGTCAAGGCCAGGCAACGTCGCGGTCCCGGCGCCGAACAGCGCATGCGGCTCGGTGATTACGCCGGCGTGGTAGGTGCGGGTGAATGCCTCCGCAAGGTCGATTGCGATCTCCAGATGCTGGGCCTGGTCAGCGCCGACTGGAACCTCATCGGCACGCAGCGAGAGGATGTCGGCGGCCATCAATACCGGGTATGTGAAAAGCCCGGCGTTGACGCCGTTGTCAGGGTCGCGGCCTGCTAGCCGGTTCGCGGTCACGGCGGCCTTGTAGGCGTGGGCGCGGTTCAATAACCCCTTGGCGCAGAGGTTGGCAAGCAGCACACTGATCTGTGCGATCTGCGGGATCCGTGACTGACGGTAGATGTGCACGCGGTCGGCGTCGAGGCCGCAGGCGATCAGCGCCGCGGCCAGCGCGTGGGCGTGTTCGCCCAGGCTTTGCGGGTTTGGACGCGTGTTGAGGGCGTGCAGGTCGGCGACGAACACGTAGATCTCACGGTCAGGCAGTGAGGCGAGCCGCGCCAGCGGCCGGATCGCGCCAACGTAGTTGCCGAGGTGCAGCTCGCCGGTGGGCTTGATGCCTGTCAGCGCGACGGTCTGAATCGTCATCGAATTAGGTCCTTTCACGCGCCCGCGAAGTTGAGGCGGGGCGTTCGGTACCGGCAGGCGCGCGGCGGTCCCTCCCCGCAAGGGGCGAGGCCGGCCTGCTCGTGGATCCGTGGATCGCTGAAGGCGGCCGGCAGCTAGCCGGCCCACCACGATGCGCACGCCAGGTCGCAGCCAGCGGCTGCAGTGCTGAGGCGAGTGGCGCGCAACATCATGGTTCACTGATGATACGCGTGCACGCACGCATGTCTGCTTCACAATCTCCGAATGCTGGACACCGCCACCCGTGACCGACTGCTGGGGCGCATCGGTCTCAATGCCGTGCCTGCTCACGACGCCGCCGGCCTGCGAACTGTGCACCGGGCGTTCGTCTCGCACGTTCCCTACGAAGCGCTGGCAGTGCAACTGGGCGAGTACGAGCCGCTCGACGGCGACCGCCTGGTGGCGCGGGTCCTGCACGGTGGCCGTGGCGGCTACTGCTTTGAGGCCAACACGGTACTGGCGACCCTGCTGCATACGCTTGGGTTCACGGTCGAGTGTCGGCAGGGGATCGTCGGGCCGCGGGACGCCCGGGCTCAGGGTGAGCCGACCAATCACATGGCGCTGATCGTTGACACTCCGGACGCGGGGCGATTCATCGCCGAAGCCGGTTTGGGCGAGGGTCCGCTGTATCCGCTTCCGCTGGTCGAGGGCCCCGTAAGCGCCGGTGCGTTCGAACTTCGAGTCGAGCGAGACCACGGGGGCTGGTGGGTGGCGAGCCACGCGTACGGGTCCTTCCCCGGATTCTGGTTCGCAGACCGGCCCGCGACCCTCTCAGACTTCGCACCTCACCACCTGCGACTGTCGACATCGCCGCAGTCAAGCTTTGTCAAGACGCTTGTGGTGCAGCGGCCGTTTGACGACCGCATCGTCACGCTGCGTTCACGGACGCTGTTCGTCGAGGGCCCCGGACGACGCGAGCGCCTGCTGCTCAACGATGCCGGTGCGTTCACGGCGACGTTACGAGAGAGGTTCGGGATCGACACCGACGCCCTCGGGCCGCGCCGTCTCGGCCGCCTGTGGGACAACGCGGTACGCCAGCATCACGCACATCAGCAGGAGCGGTAGGACGCCGGGTATCCTGCACCCCAATGTCTGGCTCCCAGGTTGTGCCTGTCCACACCCCTAACGTCGATCCGCACTGCGCCAACGTGCCGCGCAGGAACGGAGACGGCTTTGAGGAGCTTTGCCACCTGGTGGGCGAACTTGACCCGGACAAGGCGTTGTGCGGGAGGGACGTCGCCGGATATCCGTGGAACCCGCCGTGGCCGCGGTGTGAGGCGTGTCTCGCCGTCGCCCGCGGCGAAATGAACTGACGCTCAGCCGACTGCTGCACCGAGCATCGTTTCCGTCAGATCGAGGGGTCGGGAGCACGTCAGCGAGGTCGCCAGCCGTCCGTGTGGACGCGGCGATCGGGAGCCGTGGCTGCGACGGCGCCTTCGACGTTCTATCCTGGGTGGAGATGCCGGTGCAAAGCGAAGACCTGAGAGAGATCGAACAAGCGGGGCGTCGCTGCGCGGTTTGCCGTTCCGGCCGGGGATGGCGTCGGTTCGAGGTGGTCCGCTCGGCTGAGCGCGAACCCGTCGTCCTGTGCGCCAACTGCCGAGCCCGGTTCGGGGACGACCCACCGGTCGGCCGAGGCCAGGTACCGCTTGCTGACGCCGGTGCAGTCGCTGCTAAGCCGCCCCCGCCGCCGGAACCGGAGGCCGACGCCCGAACCGACCAAGGTCCTGATCGGATCCGGGCGGCGCTCGACGGGATGTCCGGTTCGTTCTCGACGGCGATGGTTGCGCGTGCCGCCGGGATCAACAACGAGAAAGCGCTCGCGAGACTACGAGACCTCGAGCGCCGCGGCGAGATCCGCCGGGTCGGGAAGCGGTGGTCGGCCGAGTCGCCACCGAGCGAGGTCGCAGCAGCAATGGATCGACTGCAGGCGCGAACGACGAACCTTCGGATCGTCCGCGAACGCGTGCGCGTCGGCTGAGCGACCGCCCGAGCGCTAGAGCGGTGGGACCTGGTTGTTGACCTGGGGTCCGTGATACAGGTGGTCGTGGTCCTTGCAGGCTGCCGGGAACGCGAATTGGACGCTGTCGCTGCGGACGCCGTTGTAGCTCGCGAATAGGGTCACGCGGCCGAGGGTGCCGACCTTGCACAGTGGATCGGTGCTGCTCTGCACACGGACGGTGATCTTCATGATGTTCCCCGGCACGCCCCATGTCACCGAGTAGTGCGAGTGGTAGATCAGATGGTTCTCCACCGTCATCGTGATCAGGCGGTCCGGCTGATCACGGAGACGGTTGACCTGGCAGAGGATCCCCGAGACGGTGTTGGCGGCCAGGTTGATGTTGCCGTGGCCGCGGGCGTAGCTTCCGGTGGCACCCGTGATCGGCTCGCCCGTGTGAAACCCCCAAGGCGGAATCCCGCCAACGATCGGGATCTGCGCGCAGTACTGAACCGGAAACCCGGTGGCCGAGCCCGCCATCGCGACCAGCGAGAGCACCGATGTCAGCGCCAATCCCGCGAGGCCGATCCGTCTCGCGACGTGCGTCCTGCGCATCCTGAGGGTCGTCTTCTTCATCCTCGGTCTGCATCGACAGACGCCGTGCGATCCTCGAGCAACAACCGCGCATCTCGACGGGCGGCGGGCGACTGATCCGGCTGTCGGCGAGGTCGCGGCCACCACGAATCGCCCTGGAGGAAGCGCCGCGATCGGCTGCGACGGAGATTCGTGTCGATCTCACGGCTTTTCGTTCGTCACTTGGGTGACAGAATCGAGACGCGATCCAAAGGACGGTAATCATGCGGTACACCCTCTTGCTCCACTATCCCGAGCCGACCGCCGAAGAGCTCGGCCCCGAGGCTCTCGCCGAGGGCATGCGAGCGTTCCAGGCGTACGCGAAGGCACTCGACGACGCTGGCGCCCTCGCCAGCGCCGAGGTGCTGGAGCGGTCGAGCGCGACGACCACTGTCAGCCTCGCCGGCGGTGAGCTCGTGGTGCAGGACGGCCCGTTTGCCGACACCAAGGAGCAACTCGGCGGCACGTTCGTGATCGATGTTCCGGACCTCGACGCCGCCATCGAGTGGGCGACGCGGGCACCATCGGCGTCATGGGGTCACGTCGAGATCCGACCTAGCGCGACCAGGTACGTGAACGGCTCATGGCAGGGCGCACAGCCGGTCCGGTGACCGAACGCTCGGCGGGGGCGACTGCGGAGCATGTTGCGCGGGTGTCGTACGGCCGACTCGTGGCGTTGCTCTCGGCATCGACGCGGGATATCGCTCTCGCCGAGGATGCGCTGGCTGACGCATTCGAGCGCGCACTGCGCACCTGGCCGACGACTGGCGTCCCTGAGAACCCGCAGGGGTGGCTTGTGGTCGTGGCCAGAAACCGCATCCGCGACCTGTTGTCATCTGCGGCGGCGCGGACGGCGGCGCCACTGGACGACGATGTCGCGGCTGCACTGATCGAGCCTGACCCGGACGCGATTCCTGACAGGCGGCTGGAGCTGCTGTTCGCGTGTGCGCACCCGGCGATCAACGTCGCGGTGCGCACACCGCTGATGCTTCAGGTCGTGCTCGGCTTCGACGCGGCACAGATCGCTCACGTGTTCGCAGTGGAGCCCGCCGCGATGGCCCAGCGCCTGGTGCGGGCGAAGCGCCGCGTCCGTGACGCCGGCATCCCGTTCCGCGTACCGACGCGCGCGGATATGCCGGCGCGATTGCCCGCCGTGCTCGAAGCGATCTACGCTGCCTACGCGATCGACTGGCTCGACCAGTACGAGCGGATCCATGAGTCGATCGCCGATGAGGCACGATGGCTAGCGGTCCTCACCGCCGGCCTGCTCGACACCGAGCCCGAGGCATGGGGCCTCGCGGCGTTGATCACGCTCGCGCAGTCACGGGCACCCGCACGTACCAGCACACCCTGGCCACCGCTCGACGAACAGGACACCACGCTGTGGGACCGCTCGCTGATCGCTGAAGGCGAGGCGCTGTTGCAGCGCGCGCATGCGCTGGGCAGGCCGCTCGGACGCTTTCAGCTCGAGGCCGCGATCCAATCCGCACACTGCGACCGGGCCCGGACCGGAACGGTCGACCGCGCCGTAATCGTCCGGCTCTACCGTGGGCTCGTCGCGATCGCACCCACCACGGGCGCGATCGACGCCCTGGCTGCAGTCACCGCACAACCTTCATGATTGAGTTCGCTCGCGGCCTATCTCCTGATGACCTGCGCGAATTGGCCGCGTTGGAGGGAAGGGTAGTTGCGGCTGACGGCGGCCGGCTGAAGCTGGAGTGGCGCATGCTCAGGACACGCGCGGGCCGAGACGTCGAGGATCTGCTGTGGCGGGAGGCCGGCCGGCTGCTCGGGTTCCTGGGTCTGTATGGCTTCAGAGGCCCCACCGTCGAGATCGCCGGGATGGTCGATCCCGGCGCTCGGCGCCGCGGCGTCGCGACCGAGCTCCTTGAGGCCGCGTTGCCGATCTGTCGGGACCGCGGTTACCAGAGGGCACTGCTCGTGACTCCCCGCACATCTGCCGCTGGGCGGGAGTTCGCCCGAAGCCGCGCTGCGGTGCTCGAGCACTCCGAGCACGCTCTCGTGCTGCTGGGAGCACCGACTGAGGGCCCGGCCGATCCGAGGTTGACGCTGCGAACCGCGACGCCGGCGGATGTCCCCGATCTCTCTCGGCTGCTCGCAGCAGCGTTCGGGGAACCCCCGACTGATCTGGTGGCCCGCTTGGCGGAGAACTCGGCCCGCACGATCGTGGCGGAACTCGAAGGCGTTGTCGTTGGGACGGTTCGAGTGACGCGCGACGATCAGGCCGGCGGCATCTATGGCTTTGCGGTGGACCCCGCCTGGCAGGGCCGCGGCATCGGCCGGAGCGTTCTGCGAACCGTGTGTCGCGGACTTCGAGATCAAGGCGTCCGCACCATCGGCCTCGAGGTGGCGGTCGAAAACGAGCATGCGCTCGGCCTCTACACCTCTCTGGGGTTCATCCAAACGGCCACTGAGGACTACTACGAGTTGCCCCTCGGCGAGCGGTAAACAGCAGACTGTCGCTTCGGCCGGGTGGGTCAGCTGCCCTGCAGGAGGCGATGCTTCTGGTCCTGAACTCGTCATCGGTGAGCGCACCGGATGGTGACGTCGTGTTCCTCGATTTAGGCACGCTCCCGCCGGCTCGATGTGCTTCTCGGGTGGCACAGGTGGCGCAGAGTTCGAGCGGCGTCTGGGCGATCTGAAGCAGCAGCTCACGCAGGCGCCGGCGCATCGGCGCCGGCGGCAGATCGGTCCCGCACACCAGACATCGCGACAGTTCGGAAATGGTCCGTGCGCGATCCGAGGAACTGTATGCGGGAGCCCCCACCCGACCGGCAAGGAGACCAATGGCTTCATATCTCGTTCTGATGCAAGAGATCGATGACCTTGACCGGTACATGGAGGAGCCGCCGCTAACAGTGCCGGCTCGCACCGCCGGTTGACCCACAGCCTGACGATTTCGCTCCTCAGATCTGCTTAGGAGACGAGGTCGCTCCAGAACCGCACCGGTCGCACGCCGACTATCGGGCCGTTGTTCCCCGGCGCGCCGAACTCACGGTCGAGATAGTCGGGCAGGTCAAGCCCGTAGTAGATGACGTCGCTCTGATGGACGGAGAACACCGGGTTGCCGGCCTCGGTTGGTTCGTCTGGGAGGTACCGGTGTCCGTAGATCGGTATCAGCGTGGGAGCTTCTGCGATGTGCTCGCGCGCGACAGAGCAGGCCTCGTCGAGGTCAAGCGGCCGGCGTCCCCACGCGTCGAGCCAGAACCCGTTGCGCTGGATGTCGAAGCAGATGCCCTCGGCCGGCCAGTCGAGAGCGTCCTCAAGATCCTCCTCCGGCGCTGAGCGCCAGTGCGGAAATCCCGCCGAGACCGGTAGCGCCGCGGACAGCAGGCTGCGCAGATCGGACGGGAACACAAACTTGAAGCGATTCTCGATGCGCTCGAGTTCGTGTTTCGACAATCCCGGCTCGAACACGATGCGCTCCCCCGGATCAGCGCCGGCATCAACGATGCCGTTCAACGGCAACCACGATCGATCAGCGATGGCTCAATACTCGTTCTTGATCACGAAGAAGGAACCGCGAATCGTTCCGGCTAGCCTCGACTTCTGCCTCGCGAACTTGAATCGCGTGGCGAGTTCCGCCGGGACCTCCATCCCTTCAGAGAGTTTCAGCCCGACCGCCCGCTTCGTCGGAGCGTCGATCGTGTACATGACGTTGATCGACAGGCCGCTCTCATAGAAGACGTAGGCCATGCGGATGTTCTCTACCTGGAAGGCGGTCGCCTCGAGAGGGCGAGACGAGATCACGATGTCTCGTTCCTCCTTGAGGATCCGGTGCACCCAATCGATCGTCGTCTTGGCGTCGCTCGCAGGCTCGACCGTGAAGACATGGTCATATTTGTTCTTGAAGTAGCGGGCCTCGTTCGCTCGCAGCCCAGCGAGCGCGGCCGCCACCGGCGACGTCTCCAAACCGACGGTCGACACGCTGTTGAAATCCACGGTGTAGGGCATGATCCACTCCCGAACGCGCCAGGGTACGTTTACTTCGGCCGTACGCTACCTCAGCGGGCGTAGCGGACACGCACCCTGGCCCAGCGGCGCGGCGACAGGCGTTGCGTCCTGCACGGTAGAGTCGCCGCGAGGTACTCCGTGAATCTCGGGTTCGGGGCGACGCGCAGCGCTGGTCGTGGCACACTCCGCCGCGCGCCGAGAGCGCTACGGCTGAGTCGAGATCGGAGCGAATGATGAAGGCGGTTCGTTTCGCCCGGTTCGGGGGGCCGGAGGTTCTCGGGATCGTGGATCTTCCCGATCCGCATCCAGGTCCTGGCCAGGTCCGGATTGCGGTGCGCGCGGCCGGGGTCAATCCGAGCGATTGGAAGAAGCGCGAAGGACTGATGGACCAGGAACTCCCGCAGAGGCTCGGTTACGAGGCCGCAGGGGTTGTCGACGACGTCGGTGAAGGCGTTGTCGACGCGTCCGTCGGCGATCGCGTATTCGGCTTCACCGCCGAGGAGGGGGCTCAGGCTGAGCTGGCCGTGCTGTCCTACTACGCGGCGATCCCAAAGTCGCTTGACTTCGCCCGTGCCGCCGCGTTGCCGGCCGCCGTCGAGACGGCCACGCGTGCGCTTGACCAGCTGCACGCAGGGAGCGGCAGCACATTGCTCATCAACGGCGCGTCCGGAAGTGTCGGCAGCGCTGCCGTTCAGCTGGCCGTGGTCCGAGGCGCGCGAGTGATCGGTACCGCCAGACCGGCCAATCACGAATACCTCTCCTCGCTGGGGGCCGAGCCCGTCGCCTACGGCGCGGGGCTCATCGAACGGGTTCACGCGCTCGCCCCCGACGGGGTCGACCTCGCGCTCGACGTGGCCGGCAGCGGCGTCCTGCCCGAGCTGATCGAACTCGCCGGCGGCACCGAGCACGTCATCACGGTCGCCGACTTCGTCGGGGCCCACGAGACCGGGGTGCGCTTCAGCCGAGGCGATACCGGCCGGGCGATCCACGCGCTCGCCGGCATCGGCGAGCTGATCGAGTCCGGACGCTTCTCGCTCACGGTCGCTCGAACCTTCCCGCTTGTGGAGGTTACCGAGGCACACCGGGCCGGCGAGCAGGGCCACGCTCGGGGAAAGCTCGTGCTGCTGGTCGGCTAAGACCGAAGCAACCGATCCGCTGATTTGCGGTACGTCTCCCGACCAGATCGCGCCCCGGGTTCTTCGGGTGCGAGAGGTCGATGCCGCGGATCGATCTTCAGAGTTTGCGCAGCACCCGCAGTTGATCCTCGAATGCGCGCCGCGCCAGATCCGAGGAGGGGGCGAGCACGTCGAATCCGTGGACCGCGCCCGGATGGACGTGCAACTCGACCGGAACGCCGGCGGCAGACAGGCGCGCGGCGTACTCGACGTCCTCCCGGAAGAAGATGTCGACATCGCCCACCATGATGTAGGTCGCCGGGAGGCTGGCGAGATCGGTCGCGCGAGCCGGCGCCGCGTACGGTGAGACGTTCACGGTGCCGATCTCGTCGCCGAGCAGTGCCCCCCAGCCCGTGGCGTTGTCGTCGTAGGTCCACAGCAGCACCTCGGGTACGGCCTCCGGTGCTGTCGTATTGCGATCGTCGAGCATCGGATAGATCAGGATCTGACGGGTGAGCGCCGGGCCGCCGCGGTCGCGAGCAAGCAGCGCGGTGCCGGCGGCAAGCCCTCCGCCGGCGCTGTCGCCGGCGATCGCCAGACGGCTCGGGTCATAACCGAGACCGGCGGCGTGCTCACCGGCCCAACGCAGCGCTGCGTAGCAGTCCTCGACCGGTACCGGGTGGGGATGCTCGGGCGCGAGCCGGTAATCGACCGCGAGAAGCGCGACGCCCGAGCTGGCGGCGAGAAATCGCAGGAGCGGTTCGTAGAGATCAACGCTGCTCATGATCATGCCGCCGCCGTGGATGTACAGCACGAGCGCCCCGCCGGTACCTGGCGGCGCGAATAGCCGCAACGAGATCTCGGCGCCGTCGGGTGCACTTGCCGTGTGCGAGGACACCTCGACGCCCTCCGCAGCCGGGAGTCCGGCCATCAGCAACTGCATCAACTTATCTTCGAGTGTGCGTCGAGACTGAACGTCACCGATCGCGGGCGGCGCGCCCTGGCCGATCGCGTCGAACACCGACTCAAGCGCCTCAGCCACCTGGCCATCAAGCTCCCAACCCATCTCCGACCTCCCCGATCTCAACCACAACGGTCCACAACAACGCCCAACTGGATCACGACCCATCGCAGCAACCCGCCAGGAATGGTAAGGCGAGCCGGCCGGGTCCCCACGCCGGCGGGTCGCTTTGGGTAGCTTTGCTTCAACTTCTATGGCTGGAGTCCTCGTGGCTGATCTCAACGCCGACGCTCCCAGGTTCCGATGTCTGTTGGGTGCCGCGCGCGCGTGTGCGCAGGGGATGGCGTCTCGGTGAGCAGCGAGGAGACCGACGTCGTCGTGGTCGGAGGTGGAGCGATCGGCGTGTGCGTTGCTTGGTCGCTTGTCCAACGTGGCGTGGGGGTCGTGGTCATTGAGCGCGCGCCCCGGCTCGGGTCAGATACGGCGGCGGGCTCCGGTGGACTCATAACCCCAAGCCACTGCATCCCGCTCGCCGGCATGCGAGTCCTCCGCGAGCTTCCTCGGCAGCTCTTCAGTCGCGACTCGATGATCTCCGTCCGACCGCGACTGGACACCACGCTCGTCCGCTTCGCGGCGCATGCGGTCCGCCGCGGACGGCCCGTCCACCTGTTGGCGGGCTTGCGGGCGCTCCGCGACCAGTCACGCGCGAGCCGGGGCCGGTTCGAGCGGCTGGCCGAGCACGGGGTCGATGTCGGCCTCCGGCATAGTGGCGTTCTGAACGTCTGCAACACGCGTGAGGGATTCGCACGGCTAACCGAAGAGGCTCACATGCTGGAGCAGGAGGGCTTCTCCCCGACACTGCTCACAGGCGCCGAGGTGTCGGCGGTCGAACCAACCATCCGTGACGATCTGTCAGGCGCCGTGCTCTGGGAGGAGGACGACCACTGCGTCCCGAGCCGGCTGACTCCCGAGCTCGGCGCCGCCGCCGAACGATTGGGTGTGCGCTTCCAGTGCGACACCACGGTTCTTGGCTTTGCCCGCGACGCGACCGGTGCCGTCGCTCACGTATCGACCGATCGTGGCAGCTTCCGTGCCGACCATGTCGTCCTCGCCGCGGGTGCGGAGACGCCGCGCGTCGCCCGGTTACTCGGCGTCCGCGTGCCGGTGCAGGCGGGTAAGGGACATCACATCGACCTGCACGACTGGCCCACACCGATCAAGATCCCGATGATCCTGCACGAGGATGTGCTCGGTGTGACGACGATGGGAACTGACCTGCGGTTGGTCGGCGGCATGGATTTCGTCGGCATCGATCGCGCCGTCAACCAGCGAAGAATCACGGACATTTACGAGCGATCGTCGCGCTATCTGCGACAACCGCCAGATCCTGGTGGCGAAGCCGCCACGTTGTGGTGCGGCCTGCGGCCGTGCGCTCCCGACGGTCTGCCGATCGTCGGACGACTGCGATCCGTACCCAACGCGATCGTCGCGACGGGCCACGGGATGCTCGGTCTCACGCTGGCCCCGCAGACCGGAGACGATGTCGCGCGCCTGGTCGTGGGCGATCCGCGTGCGCTACTCGACGCGCCGTGGCTCGCGGTGTTTGCACCGGGCCGGTTCGGAATCTAGAAGAGGACCGCAGATGCCCGATCAACCCGCCACGTCAAACCTCCAAGGGGCTGCAGCACAGCAGGTGCTGGAATCTCTCGGCGACATCACCCATGTATGTGTGGAGACACCGGATCTCAACGGAACGCTGCGAGGGAAGTACGTAACCGTCGACAAGCTGCGTTCCGGCAAGCCGATCGTGCTCCCGGAGGTGTATCTCGCGTTCGACGTCAACGACGACGTCGTCGAAGCACCCGTGTCGGAGGCAGAGACTGGCTTCCCCGACATGCTGATCGCTCCCGATTGGAGCACGGCGCGCGCGCTGACGAGCGAGCCGGGAGTCGTGTCCGTCCTCGCCGATGGGCTCAACAAGGACGGCACCCGTCATCCGCTGCATCCCCGGAGCGTTCTGCGCAACGTGATCGACCGTGCGGCCGCCGAGGGCTACGAAGCGGTCTTCGGCGTCGAGTACGAGTTCTGGGTCTTTCGCGACGATCCCGTGAGCGACCGCGCGAGGCGGTCCGGTGACGTTGATGGCATGACCAAGCTCTCCTACACACGGCAGGGCTACAGCCTGCTGCGTTGGGGTGACCACGCCGCGTTCGCCGCCGACCTTCAGGCGACCACGCAGGCGGCCGGAGTGCCGATCGAGAGTCTTCTGACCGAGATCGGGAACGGGCAGCTGGAAGCTGCGCTGGCGCCCGCACCTGCGCTCACCGCCGCTGACATGGCGGCGCGGTTCAAGCTGCTGGTGCGGGACGTGGCGCGCCGGCACGGGATGTACGTGACGTTCATGTCAAAGCTCATTCCGGAAGAGCAGGGCACGTCGGGACACCTGCACCAGAGCCTCCTGTATGAAGGTCGCAACGCTTTTTGGGGCGGCGCGCCCGACACGCTGAGTGACGCCGGTCGGCACTATGCGGCGGGACTGCTCCGCGCCACGCGTGAATGCGCCGCGTTCTTCGCACCGTTCGTCAACTCCTACCGTCGCTATGTTCCCGGCCACTGGGCGCCACTTGATCTCTCATGGGGGTGGGATGACAGGAACAGCTCGGTTCGGGCAATCACCATGTCGGAGTCCTCGGCGCGTTTCGAGCAGCGCCGGGCCGGATCGGATCTGGAGCCCTATCTCGCGATCGCCGCCTGCATTGCGGGCGGGGTCGACGGCATCCTTAGCGCAGCCGACCCCGGTCCGCCCGGTGTCGTTCTCCCCGACGCGCCCCTGCCCGCGGATCTCGTGTCTGCGGCGGCGCTGCTGCGCACGTCGGCCCTCGCTCGGGAGTGGCTCGGAGACGAGCTCGTAGAGCTGTACGCGACCTCCCGCGAGGCCGAGCAGAGGGCCTGGCAGGCTCTCTACGAGGCGCACATCCCCGCATGGGAGATCCAACGCTATTTCGAGGTCGTGTGAGCGATCCGCGTAGGTGCCAACGTCGCCGTGGTGACCGGTGGCAGCTCGCTTCAGATGGCCATTGACCCCGACGGGAAAGGATGTTCATGCCAGACACACGAGGTAGGCTCGACGGCCGGACCGCACTGATCACCGGAGGCGCCTCCGGGATCGGGAAGGCTACCGCTCGGTTGTTCTTGCAAGAGGGCGCCAAAGTCACGATCAGCGACCTCAATTCGGAGGCGCTCGATCAGGCGGTTGCGGAGCTACGCAATGTCGGTCCGATCCTCGGCGTGGTCGGCGACGTCCGCTTGATGACGGACGCGGCCAACATGGTCCGAACCTGTGTCGATCGCTCTGGGTCGCTTGACATCTTGTTCTGTTGTGCCGGCATCACGAGCGTCATGCCGATCTGGGAGCTGAGCGAGGACGAGTGGGACACGGTTATCGACACAAACCTGAAGGGCATGTTCACGATGGTCAAACACGCCGTCCCACAGATGAAGGCCCAAGGTGAGGGTGTGATCATCACGATGGGCTCCGAGCTCGGAATCGTCGTCGTCCCTGAGTCCCCTGGCTACTGCGCCAGCAAAGCAGGGGTCATTGGCTTTACCCGATCGATCGCTGTGGACCTCATTCGCCATAACATCCGGGTCAACTCGCTGTGTCCGGGCATCACCCGGACGCCGCTGCTTCAAGCCGAGGTCGATCTCAGCCTCGATCCGGAGAGAACCGCGCGAGAGCAAGCCGAGTGGGCCCCGATCATGAGGGTGGCCGACCCCAGCGAGATCGCCCACGGCGCCTTGTTCCTTGCGAGTGCTGAAAGCTCGTTTGCGGTAGGAAGCTGCCTCGTGCTCGATGGCGGCTATACCGTGCGATGAGCGCAAACAGCGGGAGCTCACTCTCAGATGCTGCTTCTGCAGCCGGTCATCCACGGTTTGGTCAGCCGGCTGATGGGGGCAGCAGCCCAGCGATCTGGTTGAACCGGGGCACGCCGACCCCGCTGGCGAGGTCATAGCCACGGTGTGCGCGGTGCCCGGGGACGTGACGTTCATAGCGGTTGGTGCCCGAGACGATGTCGTAGAGGGCGCCGGGTCGGTAGCGCTCAAGCCAGTAGAGCAGGCCATTGACCGGGCCGAGCGGCGGCTCGCCGGCCGCCTGCAGTCGGGCGCTGATCGCGCTGAACGCCGCGGCGGCGAGCGGGGCGGCGGCGCTCGTGCCGCCGTCCTGCAGCCACTGGCCGTTGGCGTAGATCGGATATCCGGGAAGCATCGAGGCGTGCACCGCCATGTCCGGGGTCGCGCGCCGGTTGCCCGGAACGTTGATGTAGCGCTGGTAGGGGGGCCGTGCGTAGCCGTCTGCGACACCACCGCCTCCGGCGCCGCCGCCCATCGCCGGCGACAGCCAATGCAAGTCGTTCCACACGACCTCGTTGACACGCTGGTTGTGATGGTTGAGCACCAGCCTCGTGCCACCGACACTGGTGACATACGGCGAGTCACCCGGCCACGACGTCCCTGGGAACGGCTCGCCGTCACAGGTCGAGCCTGAGTCGCCGGCCGAGCCGAACACCCCGACGCCGGCCAGTCCCAGGCGCACGAACATCGAGTCGAGTAAGTGCACGCCGCCCTTGACCAAGGGGCCACTGACCTGCTGCGGACAGTATCCATAGGAGATCGACAGCGCGTCGGGGAGCCGGCGCAGACCGATCAGCTTGGCCGGACCCAGGAACCACAGGTTCGCGTCGCCCCACACGCTGGTTTGCAATACCGCTCGCAGCTGCGGGGCGATCCCGCGGACAAGCGAGAGGTCCTCGATCGGCTCCGGTGTGTCGGGGTTAAAGCGGCTCGTCTGAGCGTCGGTGAACAACAGGCTCACCCGGTTAGGCGGGTAGCGGAAGCAGCGACTGATCGCCAGACCATCGGACGGCACGATCGACTCCTCATCGTTCAGGATCGCGACCGACCCTCCCGCCCCGGCTCCGACCCGATCGATCCCATACGCCTGGCGGATCTGGCCGTAGCTGTAGCCGCCCAGCCGGCGCGCCGCCGCGCAGCCACGCGTCCAGCTCCCTTCGTTCTTCGGTCCGGGCGCGGCGACCCGCATCGGTCGCAGCGCCGGTCCGAACGACCTCAGGGTCGCCGATCCCACAGGCCGCACGGTCCGTTCAAACGACGCGGCCACGTCTTGTACAAGCGGCTTGACGCTCGCCGGCAACCGCGGCAAACGGTTGGCCTGATAGTTGGTCGCGGTCTCGTCGGGAAGGCTCGTGATCTTGACGTGGAAGGCGCGTTCAAGCTGGGCCTCGGTGCCCTGTACCCGCGCGAATACCCCGGTCGGGTCGATCGTCGCCCGCAGCCCAAGCTGTCGCATCGCAGCGACAAACGCGCTGCGTGTCGCCTGCGAGGCACCGTAGCGCCGCGCGATCTCAGCCGGCGTCAAAAACCGGCGGTAGGTCGGCGATCCTGGCTGCTGCACCGCCCAGAAGGCAGCGATCGCCTTCGCCTCCGGACGCTTGAGCCCGAAATAGAACGTCAGCACCGGACCCCGGCGGACCGTCTGCGCGGCACCAACCGCACCCGAACGAGGCGCACTCACCAACAGCACCACACACCCGAACACCGCCGCGCCCAACCCCAGCGCCGCGGACACCCGACTCGTCACGCGCATCACGGGCATACTAACCGACCCGACTGCCGAGGAGACCACGCGGCGTCAGTTTGGATTGACAACCGCCAGCTGTCAATCTAAACTGACGGCCATGAACGCCGAAGACATCGCCTCCTCGATCGCGTCCGACGACCCGTCGCTGGGACTCCGCGCCGCTCTTGCTCTACACCGGCTCGCGGAACGGGTCGAGGCCGACCACGTCGCGAGGGCCCGCAAGCAGGGGTGGTCTTGGCAGCAGATCGGTGACGCGCTCGGCGTTACCCGCCAGTCCGTCCACGCCAAATACGGAAAGCGACTCCCATGACCAAGCATTCGAAAGCAGCCGACTGGTATCTCCCGTGGAGTACGTACATCGACGCTCGCGAGGAAGCACGGCGCCGCGGCGACCGCAAGGTCGGCACCGAGCACCTGATACTCGGGCTGCTCAGGGAACCGGCCCTGGCGCAGGCCCTCGGATGCGACCTACAGACAGCCCGCGACACGCTCGACGCGATGGATCACGATGCGCTCGCCGCAGTCGGCATCGGCGCTGCGTTCAACGCACCACCGATACCGATCGACGCTCCGATCAAACGTGGGTCGAGGCCGACGCTCAAAACCGTCTTGCGTGACCGTCTGCCAGGGACACCCGCAGCCAAGACAGCGCTGGAGCAATCGAACAAAGAGATACGTCGTAGTCACCACACGTTCCCACAACAGTTGCTCCTAACCGTCCTCGAGCTCAAGCCGCCCGATCCCGGCGCCGAGCTGATCGCGGCGCTGGGCATCGATCGCGCGGCCGCGCTGCGCTCGATCGAGGCGACACCCTGCTGAGCCTATCTCCACCAGTTCTGTACAAGACTGACTGCAGTCTGTACATGACTGGTTTCGGGAGGTAGTCGTCGGCCCCGAGCGTGAGCCCGGCCACGCGGCCGCCGCCCGTCCCGGCGGCGGTCAGCATCAGGATCATCGCCGGCTCGTGCGATTCAGGGATCATTCGGCACAGCGTGTCGCCGTGGATTCCCAGGAGATCGCGGTCGAGCACGACGACGCCAACAATGCCGGTCCTCGGATCAAAACGGCAACGCGGGCCTAAACTCAGCGCCATGGACGCGGACGAGGCATCGACGCGCGCCCGGATCGTGGGTGCAGACTCGTGCGCCCGGGCTGCCCCTCCCGGCAGCCGCCGCTACGAGATGCTCAGCGCTTCAGCCCGTGCTTCGCGCCGCGCGGCCGCGGTTTTGTTGGCGGGCGCTTTGGCATTGCTGCTGACGGCATGCGGCTCGAGCAGCTCGTCGTCGGTGGCAAGCCTCGCGGGTAACCACAACAAGCCGAAAAGCTCGATACAGAGCCCCGGCGCGAGTGCCGTAATTGGCGGCGGCGCGCCCAGTGGTGCGGCAGGGCCAGGGGGTCCGGGCAGTGCCTACACCAAGATGATCGGCGTGTCGACTCCCAACGAGGTCGCATTGGCCGTTTGCGTGCGCAAGCACGGCTTTCCGAGCTTCCCCGACCCAAACGCGCAGGGGGTCTGGTCGCTCAACGGCAACGGCGTGTGGCAGACACCACAGTTCCGTAAAGCAGAGCTGACGTGCGCCGAGTTGCTGCAAATCAAGAACGTCATGCCGCCCAGCGCGGCGCAACAGGCGGCGCAGGCCGCGCAGCTCGTCAAGTACTCGGAGTGCATGCGATCCCATGGCGTGCCGAAGTTCCCTGACCCGAGCGGCGACAACCTCAGCGTCAACGTGAACCAGATCGACCCGAGCTCGCCGATCGTCAAGCGTGCATCCAACGTCTGCTCCCACTTGGCGGCGGGCGGCGGCGTCGCGCTTGCAGCGCCCTAAGGGCGCGGACCGCGCCCGCACGAGCGCTAGCCGGCCCCAGTAGCCGGATGATCACGGCATGCGGCTGCTTTCGACGTCAGCAAGAATATGGCGATGGGGATCGAGACCCACTACGCGCGGAGTGGCGAGGTTCACATCGCATATCAGGTTGTCGGTGATGGGCCGTTTGACCTCGTGTTCGTTCCGGGTTTCGTCACGCATGTGGAGTTGCAGTGGAAGCTTCCGGCAATGGGCGCCTTTATCGACGAGCTGGGGTCGTTCTCTCGGCTGATCCGCTTCGACAAGCGCGGCACCGGCATGTCCGACCCAGTGAGCGGTGCTCCCACGCTCGAGACGCGCATGGACGACGTTCGGGCCGTGATGGACGCGGTCGGCTCGCGCCGGGCCGCGTTCTACGGACTGTCAGAGGGTGCGGCACTGAGCGTTCTGTTCGCGGCAACGTATCCCGAGCGGACCGCGGCGCTGGTTCTGCGCAGTTGTTCACCGCGGACACTGTGGGCGCCGGATTTCCCATGGGGCCGCAGCGACGACGCTTATCAGCGGGAAGTCGATATGGCGCTGCAGGTCTACGCACCGCGGGGCGAGGCGCGCGAAGCGGTGCGTGCGCTTGGCATGAGGGAAGAAGATGAGGTCGAGTCGTTCATCGACTATGTCCGGTATGGAGCTAGCCCCGGCATGCTCGAGGCGCTCTACCGTATGAACAGGGACATTGACGTCCGTGAAGTCCTTCCGGTGGTGCGCGTGCCGACGCTCGTCATGCACGGCGGCGACGATCAGGTCGTGCCGGTCCAGGTCGGCGAATACATCGCTCAACGGATCCAACCCGCGCGATTCGTCGAGCTTCCTGGGGTTGGGCATCTGGCGTTACGGGCCGGAGGGAAGGCGATCCAGACCGAGATCGAACGCTTCCTCAATGGCGTGTGGCAGTCCGGTGGCTGGGAGGAGGCCGAGCCTGACAGGATGCTCGCGACCGTGCTCTTCACTGACATTGTGGAGTCGACCACAAAGGCGATCGAGATCGGCGATCGCGAGTGGCGTGACCTGCTCGATCGCCATAACGCGCTGGTCCGCCGGGAGCTGATGCGGTTCCGCGGCCGCGAGGTGGACACCACGGGCGATGGCTTTCTTGCCGCGTTCGATGGTCCCGCGAGAGCGATCCGCTGCGCCTGCGCGATTGCTGAGGGCGTGCGAGATCTCGGCATCTCGATACGGGCCGGGTTGCACACCGGCGAATGCGAGGTACTCGACGGGAAGGTTGCGGGTATCGCGGTCCATACCGGCGCGCGAGTGGTCGCGCACGCCGGCCCCGACGAGGTGCTCGTCTCCAGCACCGTCAGGGACCTGGTGGCGGGATCGGGGATCGCGTTCGCGGAACGCGGCATCTACGAACTGAAAGGCATCCCAGGCGAGTGGCGACTATTCGCGGTGGAAGCCACAGCGTAAGCCCAACGTCGCCTTCCGCTTCGGGGCCTTGAGCAGCCGTCTCGAGCGCGACGACCGACGACCGACGGTCACGCTACCCGATCGCTGCGACAGCGCCGGCTTCCGGCGCGCAGCGTTACCGTGCTGTTACCTTCAACCCGGTAGAACGAGCCGGAATGTCCGCGCGTTTCCATCTGGCTCGCCATTGCGTACCGGTCGCGTTAGCTGTCGCTTCGGGCGTGCTGGTGATCGCGGGCTGCGGGTCCTCGAGCAAACCGAGCAGCGCCAGCCAGAGCGCCTCGAACCTGGCGTCGGCCGGGATCAGGTTCTCGTCGTGCATGCGCGCCCACGGGGTGTCGCACTTCCCGGATCCGACCTCGTCCGGCGGCGGCGTCCGCATCAGCATCAACAGCAACTCCGGGATCAACCCGGCATCGCCGGCATTCCAAGCAGCCCAGAAAGCCTGCGCCAAGCTGTTGCCCGGTGGCGCTCCCGGGTCGGGACCGCCGGCATCCGCCGCCACCATGAAGCAGATGCTGGCGGTCGCCGAATGCATGCGCGCACACGGGGTCAGCGGGTTCCCGGATCCGACCAGCAGGCTGCCCAGCATCCCCGGTACGGGCGCCGTGTTGTTCCACAACGGCGCGGGTTTCGTGATCCCGAGCACGATCGATACGCAGTCGCCCGCGTTCGAGCAGGCCGCGACCGCCTGCAACCTGACCCCGGGCGGCGGCAAAGGCGGCGGTGGCAAAGTGAAAACCATCTGATACTGGGCAAAGAGCCCCATACCGCTGCCCGGCACCGCTGCTCGAGCGGGAAGCGTTCGTCCGGCACCGCACCCACCGCCCGGAGGCGACACACGGGAAGCAGGCTCCTGTCGGTGATTCAGCTCGTAACGGTCCCGGAACGGTGGACCGAGTAGTTTCGTGCCCGTGGCGGCAGCTACCGATGCGAAGCGTGATGGCCGTGCCCGGCTGTGGTCTTGGTCGGGGCTCGCAACGTTTCTGTTCCTGGTAGCTGTGCTCTTGTCGCTGGGGGAGGTCCCGCTCACAATCGTCCTCAGGGATGGGATCCCGGGCGGGCTGGTGCTGTTCGTGTTCACGCTCGCTGCCGTGGGAGTGGTTGTCGCGAGACGAGAGCCGGCCAACCCGATAGGTTGGCTGCTGCTCTGCGGATCGCTCGTGTTCGCGCTCGGTCGGCTCGCGCTCAAATACGCGTATCTGGACTACGCGATTCACGACGGCAGGTTGCCGTTGGGGACGGTTGCGGTCCTGCTCAGTCAGGCGTGGATCTACGTGTTCTTCCTGTTTCCGCTGATCGTGCTGCTGTTCCCGACCGGCAGGCTCGCGGCGGGATGGAGGTGGCCCGTGGGCGTGTCGATCGCTGTCGGCCTGGTTTACATCGCCAGTACGATCAGCGTCGCTATCGTCGCCCTCGGGCAACGCGTCCCGGTCAACAGTCAGCTCGAGGTATATGGATCGAACGACCCTCGCGGCGCGGCGGCCTGGGCCGGCCCGGTCAACGTGGCGGCGACGCTCGTGCTCGGCGCACTTTGTGTCGGCGCTATCGCTTACCAGGTCGTCGCTTTTCGACGGTCCTCGGGGGAGCGACGCCAGCAGATCAAGTGGCTTGGAGTCGGTGCGGCTATGGCGCTCGCGGTTTTGCTAGTCGCGGTTGTGTGGAACAGCGCCCCATCCTTCGTAGGGAACGTGCTTACGCCACTGGCGATCTGTGGGATCCCGGTGAGCATCGGGGTCGGGATTCTCCGGTACCGGTTATATGAGATCGACCGATTGGTCAGCCGCACGCTCTCCTACGCGATCCTCACTGCGCTACTCGTCGGGACGTTCGTCGGCCTGGTCGCGCTCACGACGAACACGCTCGCGCTCTCGGGCAACGTCGGCGTCGCCGCTTCCACGCTCGCGGCAGCCGCCCTGTTCAACCCTCTCCGGCGACGGATCCAGCACCGTGTCGACCGTCGCTTTAACCGTGCCCGCTATGACGCCGAAGCGACCGTCGCCGCCTTCAGAGCCCAGCTGCGGGACGCCGTAGATCTCGATTCGATCGGCGCTGACCTCGTCGACGCCGTGAACCGCGCCGTCGAGCCGACCCACGCATTCGTCTGGATCAGGCCCGCGACCCGGCGTTGACAAACGGCGCCCGACTCGTCGCTTCCCCTCTGAAAAGGAGCACGCGGTGGCGGAGTAGGCTGAGCGCGTGGACACCGCGTACGTGACGGCCGTCGGGCTGCGGCCAGACACGCGTCCGGGTAGCGGCTACCCCTGGGATCTGCCCGCGATCAGCGCATTGGTCGACGGGATCAGCCTGCATCCGCGCGTCACGTATCTGATCGGCGAGAACGGAAGCGGCAAGTCGACGCTGCTCGAAGCGATTGCAGTCGCCGCCGGAATGAACGCCGAGGGCGGATCCTCGAACTTCAACTTCTCCACCCGCAAGTCGCATTCGGACCTCTGGGCAGCCATGCGGCTTGTCCGTGGCGTTCATCGGCCGGCGACTGACTTCTTCCTCAGGGCTGAGAGTCTCTTCACCGCGGCGACGTATCTCGAAGGGCTGGGGCCAAACTCGCTTCGGCCCTACGGGGGCGTGTCGCTGCATGAGCAGTCACACGGCGAGTCGTTTCTCGCCGTGATGATCAATCGCTTCGATCCCAACGGCTTCTACCTGCTCGACGAACCCGAGGCCGCACTTTCAACACAGAACTGCTTGACCTGTCTGCGGCGCATCCATGAGCTCGTCCAACAGAACTCACAGTTCGTCATCGCCACCCACTCCCCGATCATCCTCGCCTACCCCGATGCCACGATCTACTCGTTTGACGACGACGGGCTCAACGAGGTGGATTACGAAGCCGCCGACCCAGTCCGCCTCACCCAGAGCTTCCTTCAAGCTCGCGAGCGATTCCTGCGCGAACTGCTGTCGGACTGATCGATACGACACCCTCGCCGTTGGCCCTCGGACCGCAGGAGACGACCGCTTCTTCGTGAAGGCGGCGGTATGAGTGAATAATGCACCGGGTGATGGAGCACAATCGCGAGCTCTGGGCCGAGCTCCTCGGAATCGCGCTTGACTCGGTCGCCGAGGGCGGTCTCCCGCCCGAGGATGTGCGGCCTGGTGTCCGAGCGCTTGACCTCTGGTCCGACGGCGTTTTCGCGTCGATGCTCTTCTGGGCGGACGCGGAAGCAGCCCGGAATGCGCGCGGACAACCCGAGCTAGGCGACATCACCGTCACGCGTGCCGATGGACCGTGGCGTGGGATGGGCTGCGCCACCGCCACCGAGAAACCGTGGGGTGATTTCCTCGCGAGTGTTTCTTCGGGCCTCAGCCGCTGCGGTGGAAGCATGTGCGGCAGCCGCGACCGGCGAGGTATGACCACCTGGCACAAGGTTTGTGTGACATGGGCGACTGCGGGTTCCGACGTGGCCCTCGTTCGCCTACGCGATCAGGAGGGCAACGTGCGAGATCGCCGCCCGGGCCGAGGCGGCCTCACGCTCCTGGGGGTCACGCCCGAGGACCCGCTGACGATTGCCTACGGGATCGGCCACGACGGGGAGCAACTCCCAGGAGAGCCGATCACACTCTGGTGCGCGCCTTACGACACCAGTTTTGCGCGCTGAGGCACGCACCCCTCCCGCTCGGTCGCCGACGCGGTGGGTGCGGTGCCGGACGAACCTTCCGACCGCCCAACCCGCCCAATTTGCAGGTACTTCCGAAATACCCCCGGCAGGACTCGAACCTGCGACCCACGGCTTAGAAGGCCGTGGCGCACCGCGTGAATCCAATAGCTACGGGTAGTCTGGTCGCTCAAATGCCTGTCTATGCGGTCTTCTTGAGCGAGGACGTTGCCCGGCACGGTTGCCCGAACAGACCGTTGCCCGACAGTTGCCCGCCTTCTGGAACAAGTTGTAAGCTGCTGGTGTGACCCTCCCCCACCCCAGCTCGAGGCCGTTCATCCGCCAGCGCGCGACCGGGCCGTTCTGGTACGGGAAGTGGTCGCGCAGCGGCACGCCGGTGATCCGGTCGCTCGGCCGCGCATGGGTCGAACCGGACGGTCACGGCGGCTGGCGGCGGCGCCGCGGACGGGCGCCCGAGGGTGCGCTCACCGAGACCGAGGCGGCTGTGCGAATGCACGAGCTGGTGTTCTCGCACGACGAGGAGCTATGCCGGCTCGAGGCGGACGCTGAGCAGCGCCGTCGGCGCGGCGTCAGCTTTCGCGAGCTGGCTGCCGAGTGGATCGTCTACCTCGAACGCGAGAAGGGCGCGAAGGCGTCGACACTCCGCGACTACCGCTGGCTGCTCGCCGAGCCCGGCCAGGGTCACCGCCGCGGCACGGGCAGCTCCCCCGGCGTGATGATGGCCAACCTCGGCGACCGGGCGGCGAAGGACCTCACCACGCGGGACATTGCGGAGTATCTGCGTTCGCTCGACCGGGCCGGCGCCAGTCCGAGGACGGTGAACAAGCACCGCCAGGTGATCAGCGCGGTGTTCAGCTTCGGCATGCGCGAGGACACGTATCGCCTTCCGGCCAACCCGGCCGCCGGGACCAACAAGCGCCGCGAGCCGCCAGCGGCCGTCCTCGACTTCTACGAGCCGGAGGAGGTCGAGGCGATCGCCCGCGCCGCCGCAGCCGGCGCTCACCGCAACGTCTCCAGGCTTCGTCTGGACGAGGCCGAGCGCGCCGCCCGCGTCGGTGAGGACCAGCAGGACGCTGAGCTCATCCGGATCGCCGCCTACACCGGCCTGCGCCTCGGAGAGCTGCTCGCGCTTCACTGGGATGACGTCGACCTGGTCAACCGTCGCCTGGTCGTGCACCGGGCGTTCAGCGACCGGGTCGAGGGTCCGACGAAGAGCTGGCAGGCACGGTTTCTGCCGATTGCCGACGTCGCGGCCGAGGCGTTCGCCCGGCTCGCCGAGCGCGGAGACTTCACCTCACCTGACGACTACGTCTTCTGCAACCGCCTCGGCCGCCCGCTCGACGGCTCGGCGCTCCGCCGGCGGTTCAAGGCCGCCGCGGAGGCGGCGGGCCTACGCGTCCTTCGCTTCCACGCGCTGCGCCACGGCGCCGGCTCGCTGGTGGCGCGACGGGCCGATGCGCGGTGGGTTCAGGCCTTCCTCGGTCACTCGAAGCTGACGACGACCGAGCGCTACCTCCACGCCAAGGCCCGACCGGAGGACGTCGACCTGCTCAACAGCGCCTTCGCGTCGGTTGGTGCGGGGCCGGGTGGACCGCGGCGCCGCGTCGCGACAATGCCGGCCGGCACCCTGCAGGAGTGGGACCGGGTCGTCAACGAGGATCCGCTTCCCAACCCGGACCCGAACCGCACCGTGCTTGCCCGCAGTGGCGGTCGGCCGGCCACGCGGGAGGAGCTGCTCGAGTTCGCGCGCGAGAACAACACGCGGATTGAGCGCGAGCGCACCGGCCGGTGATCGACGACCCTCCGCCGCTTGACCGAGCGGCGCTGCTCGGCTCGCTGCACCGCCACGGCGTGAGGTTCGTCCTCGTCGGCGGTCTGGCCGCCCAAGCTCATGGAGCGAAGCGAGCGACGAAGGACGCCGACATCTGTCCGGAGTGGAGTGACGCGAACCTGGAGCGGCTAGCCGCTGCGCTGACCGAGCTCGGCGCCCGGCTGAAAATCGGCGACGGTTCGGTCGACGTCCTCGAGATCGCGATCGACGCTCGGACGATCCACAACATCGAGATCGGCGCCTGGCGCACTGCGGTCGGCGACGTGGACGTGCTGCTCGGCATCCCGCGGGAGAGCCGCACGGTGTTGGCGCGATACGAGCAGCTCGCGGAGAACGCGACCGAACTCGAGGTCGATCAGCTTCGGATCCTCGTGGCATCGCTCGACGACATCATCCGCTCCAAGGAGGTCGCGGCCCGCGACAAGGACCGCGCCGCGCTCGAGGAGCTGCGTCCCCTCCGAGACGCCGGTCAGGTCGAGTAGCTCACGGTCTGAAGGGGACGACTTGGGACGTCTTGGGACGTCTTGGGACGTCTGCACCCAGTGCGTGGAGTGTATGTCTCTGCTGGTGGGGTTCTGGAGGAGGCCGGAGCGGACGGCAGGGTGCTCGATGCCGGACCTCGTTGCGGAACCGCGTTGGACGAAGCGCTGGTCAAGGGAGGGCCGTCAGGCCCAGCCGAAGGCTGCCCCGAAGGGGCGAACTTGACGGGCGCGAGGCCGACGCGATGATCACCGAGCATCGCTGTGTCGCCGATGCGCTCGTGCGCTCAAGTGTCGGCCGGAGGACGAAAGCACTCGTCGTCGGGATGCGTGGTCTTCCGCGCGAAGCGGGGAAGACCACGCACGCGTCCGCAATGCTCCTGCTGGAGCGAAAGCCCAACTCTCCGTCATCGAGCCCGGCAGTCGTTGGGTTCAGCGAGTCGGGTAGCGTTCGTGCGGTGGGCTCGCCGACTCCCGAGCAGGCCATCATCGACGAGTTGAGCAGGCCGCCGGGCAGGATCACCGACCTCAGCGTGGGGCGCCGATGCCGAGCATCGTCATCGGTGGCCTGGGATTCGTCGCCGATCTCGACACAGGAGCTTCGTCAAGCACCGCCAGGCCGGCGAGCGGCACGTGTTCTACGTGACATTCGCGGCCGAACACCCGCGCGGCTGGGGCTCCTCGAGATGAAGTACGGCTATCTCGTCGAACTGGCTTCCGATGGAGAGTGGCGCACATTCGGCGGTGCGGGCGGCGCGGGCAGCCTCTCAGGCCGCGCGACCCAACCCGGGGTGAACCTTGGTGGCGGCGGTTGGCCCGGCCACTTCTACGCTGGCGGGAGGTTTACCGCGCTGGCGCGGATATCGCCCGGGTCGAGCTGCGCTTCGCCAATGGGGTCACGTTGAGCGACGACGCAGACGAGGACGTAGCCGTATTCATCATTGTGAGCTTGGTGCGGCTGCCGGCTATTGCGGTGTGCTTGACCCGGCGGGGAACGAGATCCGAAGCGAGACGGCGTTTCGGTAGCGCCGTGTCCGCTCATTTCGCAACTCCAGATATGTCCTTGGGATGTACGTGCTGAGGTGAAAGCGGGTCACGCGAGTTGCCTGATCGGGGTGACCGCACGGCGTCGGCATCGGTTGACTGCGGCGAGGAGGAAGGCTCGCTTGGATCGTTAGATGCTGCTGGTGCTGGGCGCGGGTCGGAGGCCGGCCGCGATCGTGAGGACCTGGTCTCGTGTGAGGTTGTCGGACATGAGGTGCACGAACGTGCCGTCACGTTCGAGTTCTATCTGTGCCTGACCCCATCGTGCGGGTCGGGTCTTCATCTCGATACCGCCGAGTGTGACGGTCTCCCAGTCCTCTCCATCGTCCAGCGATCTATACGGATTGGACCCGCCGGCGGCGAACTGGCTGAGCGAGATGCTCTCGTGTCCATCGATCGAGCGGTAGCTCAGTCCGATCTGCATTGGTGAGGGTGGGCGCTCGGAGGGCCGGATGAGTCTGCACTGCACCTGCCAGTTGGCAGGAACGGTGTCGGGCATCAGCACCGTGAACGGGGCGCGTTGCTGCGCCTCAACGAGCGTGACGTGCTCAACCCGCTCCTGACCCCACCTCGACTGAATCTGTTCACCGGCCGGCAGCTGGAACCGAAACGTCTCATCCGCGATCGGCTGGTCGAACGCAGCCGCGAGCGTCGTGATCCTGTGGAACGGCTGCTTCTCCCGGATAGCGGTGACAGCGAGCAGAACACCAAGCTGCCGGTCGACCTCTAACTCGTAGAAGTCGGCGCCGGTGCCGAGCTCGTGGAGTTCGAACGCCCGCCGATGACGCGCGTCTTGCCGCCGCGGGATGCCGATCGCTGTGAGCGTCGGCCTGCCAGCAACCTCGGAGCTTCCGGTCGGCTGGAACCGCAGCGAGCTCAGCAGCGGTACCGGGTTCAGCATGATCTGAAGCTCCTCCCCGACGCCACTCCCCACGCTGGGATCGTCCTGGTTGCTGTGGGCGCCGCTTCGCTCGTCCCACATCCACCACAGCGGTCCGTCATTGACGGCGTAGTAGCCATCCCGCTCGCCGCCGTGATGCTCAACACGAACTCGCTCACCAGCACGCCAGATCCGCACCGTCTCCTCTGACTCGGCCGGCTCAGGCTCCGCCTTGTCCGGCCCGTACGACGTGATCGATGCGCCCCGACGCTTCTGCTCCTCAGCGTCGGCCAAGAACGCCGCGTGCGCTCGCTCGCGGTGCCGCCAAAGCCGGTAGATCACCTCGACCGTTTCTACCGGTGCGTCGGCACCATGAAGGAGCACAAGCAGAGCACCAAGCTCGACCGCGTCAACGCTCGCATCATGAGACGATGCGGTCATCGCCGCAGAGTACCCGGTGACCGGACGCTCGACTTGAGCGTGTGCCGGGTTCCGCGCGCGAAACACGTCTCTTGGGGGTTCCATTCGGTGAGGCGCCTCGGTGGCCAAGCAGATGTCGCAGCTCACCGGTCCGACTGCCAGCCTTCGTCGAAGCAAGGCAGCGCTGATTCGGCATCGTTAATTGCCCGCGAAACCCGTCGTCCGCCGCTGCTAGGCGCGTCGTGGAAGAGTTGTGCAACGAGACGGACGAGCCGGACATATATGGGCATGACGACGACATCTCGGGATGCTGCGGATGGTCGGGCGCGCGAGCGGCGCTTGGATGCCTTGTATGAGGCTCATGGCCGTGCCGTGCTCGCGTACGCCGTCCGTCGCACTGCCGATGAGCACGACGCGGCCGATGTCTTGGCGGAGACATTTCTGGTGGCCTGGCGCCGGTTGGACGATGTCCCTAGCGGCGATCTGGCTCTGATGTGGCTGTACGCGGTCGCGCGCCGGGCGCTCGCAAACCAGCAGCGGGGCGAACGACGCAGACAACGCCTTGCGGACCGACTCAGGCGCGACTTGGTACCCGCACTACAAGCCGTCGCGCCGCCAGAACCGGTCGCTCAGCCGATCCTCGCGGCGTTGGCGGGACTTAAGCCAGATGATCGGGAGGTCGTGCTCCTCGCAGCCTGGGAGGAGTTGTCGCCCCAACAGATCGGAGCGGTGCTCGGGGTCAGCCAGATCGCCGCTCGCAGTCGACTGCATCGCGCACGGAAGCGTCTTCGTGTCCTACTCGACCGCTCGGCCGAGGTCGACGATCTTGACAAGCTCAACATCCAGGAGGCGGTATGACACCTACCGACATAATCGAGACTCTAGGCGCCGCCAATCCGCTGCCGGCGCGCGTCGCGGCCACGCTGCCGCTGCAGGTTGGTGAGTCCGACCTGCTGCGCGGGATCGTCGCCGAACGCTTCGACGCCCCGACCAAAGCAGTGACGGTGCGTCACCGCGTACGGCCAAGGATTGTGCTTAGCCTGAGCGTCGCTGCTGCGGCGGTTGCGGTCGTCATGCTCGTGCCGTTCGGCGGTCGCGGTGGCGGACCCACGCCAGCGTTTGCGGCGGCGCTCGTTCGATTCGCGGACTCAACGCCCCGGCTTTTGCTCCAGATCCCTGGGTGGCGTGTGGTGTTCGTGGAACAGGACCCGGGCATTGGCGGTGAGATGCACTTCATCCGCGGTCGGGTCAACGCGCAAGGCATGCCCGCCACCTCGCTGCCCGGTGAGGCGTCGTTGTTGGACCGCTACGCCCAGTTGAACTGGGGGCCGATGAGCCAGATCGAGCGCCGCTACATCCAGAGCGGACATCGGAACATTCCAACGGGACTCGGCGCGCCCGTGACGCGCCTGCAGTTCGAAGGCCGGACCCGCGAGTGGACCGATGTCATAGCGAGTCTGATCTTCGACAACCGGGTGATTTCGCTACGCGTGACCGTGAAAAACATGTCCGATCTTCGATCCGTCCTGCAGTCGCTGAATCAGGTCAACGTCACCACTTGGCTTGAGGCGATGCCGCCGAGCGTGATCAAGAGCGCCAACTCCCGTCGGGCGATCAGCGACATGCTCGCGGGCATCCCGCTGCCGCCTCGGTTCGACGCGGCGAAGATCCCAGGGGTCAACGACACCCAGACCAACTACTACCTCGGCACAGAGCTGACCGGAACCGTCGCCTGCATGTGGATCGCAGACTGGAATCACGCCCGCGCCACCCACAACGCCGCCGCCGAAGCTCAAGCGATCGCAGCAATGGCCACGGCCCCCCACTGGCCGGTGTTCCGCTGGATGTCCCGCCAAGGTGCGTGGCCCCAAGTCTTGCTCTCCTACGCGAAGGCAATGCCGAGCGGCACGGTCACCGAAGGGAGACCGGGCATTCCGCTAACGGCTGCCGTGAACTCCGGCCTGGGTTGCTCTCAGCTCGGAGTCAAGCTCGGATCTGGATCCAACGAGCTCCAACCGGTCCCGATCAGCGGATCCAAAGGCTGATGATCTCTGCGGCCCGGCGACCGGGATCCGCCGGGCCAAACAACCCCGGGTTGAATGCAGAGCGGGACACCTCGTCTACCGCGGTTGCGTCCCGCTCCTCGCCAACGGCGGGTTCGTAGCAATGGGCTCGTGCGTCGCCGAGTCGGAGTAGCGCAACGTCGCCGGAGCGGTCGTCGGCTCTGGGACCGACCCGACGATCGCTCTCGCGGAATCCGCTCGTCCCGCCGCGGGCACTGCTGCAACGCCGGGCAGACGCGGCAGCCTGGCGGCCGCGGCGAGACGGCTGCTGGCAGCCCGATCCAACAGCGAGGTCGTGCCTGTGGCGCGCCGTCGAGCATGCCGGTTCGTGGCGTTGTGATCGTCCGTTCCGGTACGCCCGGTGTTTTCTTTCCGGTTGTGTCTAACGTCCGTGACGGATTTGGCGCTCGCGAGCGACATACACGGTATGACCACAAACGTCGACTCGGATGCCGAGCTGTTGCGCCGTTCGGTCTCGGAGCCTGCTTGTTTCGGCGAGCTCTACAAGCGCCACGGGGTGGCGGTACGACGGTACGTCGTTAGCCGCGTCGGTATCGGTAGCGGCGAAGACCTGGCCGGCGAGGTCTTCATCCGCGCCTTCCGAGCCCGTGACAAGTGCCGCGCGGACCATGGCAGCGCTTTGCCGTGGCTGCTCGGTGTGGCGAATCATGTCATCGGCGACCACCGGCGGCTTGAACGGCGACGGCTCGCAACCTTGGAGCGGTTGTTAGCCGAAGGCCACGAGGTTGTGGTGAATCCGGATGTCGGTCTCACGGCTGAGATGATCCACGCGCTTCGCCGTCTTTCGGCTGTCGATCGAGACACTCTCCTGCTTCTGGTGTGGGGAGAGCTTTCGCGGGACGAGGTCGCTGCCGCCCTCGGAGTGCCTGTCGGCACCGTCAATTCCCGCATCGCCCGCGCACGTAAGCGCCTGGCATCCGACCTCGCGCCGCACCGGCAAGCGGCGCCCACCGAACTGCGATTGAACGGAGAAAGCAATGGCTGATCTGAGCGACGCGCTGCTCGCGCTGAGATATGCAGGGATTCGACAGCTGCCGGATGCCGGCGACGACGGCGACCGCCGCCTGCAGCTGGCGCTTGAGCGTGAGATGGCCGGTAAGCCCTCACGACATCGCGGCTGGACCAGGGGACGGATCAGGGTTGGCGGGTTCGCCATCCCACCGCTCGCGATGCTGGCCGTGGTCGCGACCGCCGCTGCCGCGACGACCGCCGCGGTCGTCACCCTCAGCGCGACCAATATCTTCCAAGCCGACCCGCAGGGACTTAACTTCAACGGGAACATCGAGACCGTGCTGCCCTCAACCGTCCGCCAGTTGGCGACGGTCGACATCCCCGACTACGGACAAGTCGCGGTCTGGGGTGCGACGACCAAGCCGGGGGGGTTCTGCTTCGCGCTGAAGCTGCCCGACGGCGCGTGGGGAGGCCTCCACACCTCGCAGGACGCCCAAGACGGCTGGTCTGGTGGCTCGATCCCAGGTTGTTTCCAGACCCGTCAGCAACAGATCCTGCTCCAGACCGCGCTGAAGCCTGGCCAGCAACCAAACGGTGCGACCGGCCAAGCGCTGATGCCGACGCCGCTCGAGGCGTGGGAGAACGACGTCGTCAACCGCGACGGCGACCACTACGCGCTCTACATCGGCTACGTTGAAGCGCAAGGCACAGCGACGACCGTCCGAGACCCGGATACCGGGGCGACGACGCAGGTGATGCCTGACGGCTACTACGTCCTATCGGAACCTTCATCGGGCGAAGATCTCGGCGATCTCCAGGTCCTGAACGCCGCTGGCCAGCCACTCAAGCCCGACTACACATGGGGCGCGATGCTGCCCGGCTACTCGGTGGGACCGAGCCAGCGGTAGACGCTCAGGATTTCGCCAGAAGATGGGCGGCGTGCTCCCGTGCGCCGCCCATTTGCGCCTCACGCTGCGGAACGATGACCATCACTCGCGCCACGGTGCTGCGACCAGACAAAGCCAGCGGATAAGGCTCTCAACCTAACAGCCACGTTGCCGCTTCGATCGAGAACCGGCGCTAACGCGTCGCTGCTGCTTCTCTGGACTGCGACAGCCTGGGGGCGGTACAGCTGGCGGCGTAACCGTTCCAGCTCTCCAAAGGAGGGAGCCATGTCCACTGTTCGGCCGTTGCTGGACGCCGCCGGTCGACGTCGCTCGCCGGCGACCACGCCCGGGTTCCGCGCAGGGTTACCCCCGCGTAACAAGGGTCAGCGTTACCCAGCCGACCCGCCGACGGTCGATGAGATCGTCGCTGTCATGCGCCAAGCTGGGGATGATCGCCACGGCCATCGCGTCAACGCGCTGATTGTCGTGCTGTGGCGCGCTGGGCTACGGATCAACGAGGCGCTGTGCCTGGTCGAGACCGATCTTGACCAGCGCCGCGGCTCTGTGTTGGTCCGCCATGGCAAGAACGATCGCCGGCGCGAAGTCGGGACGGACGCGTGGGGATGGTCGGCGATCGGGCCATAGATGGCTGATCGCGTGCAGCTGCCTGTCGGTCCGTTGTTCTGCGTGATCGACGGACCGTCCCGCGGACGGCGCTGGTCAGCCAGCGCAGCCCGGCACGAGCTGCACCAGCTCGCGCTCAAGGCGAGCGTCCGGCGGCGGCTAGCGCCGCACCAGCTACGCCATGCCCACGCTGTCGAACTGATGCACGAAGGGATTCCGTTGCCGCTGATCCAACGCCAGCTCGGCCACTCGCACCTCTCAACGACCGGGACCTACCTCCAAGGAATCGACAGCGAAGAGATCATCTCGACGGTCAACGCGCGACGAGCACCGATGATGGACGCCAGCGCCGGCCTCGCCCTGTAAGCCGACGGTGCGGGAGCGCATGACGCGCGCCCGCACCCTCGCGCACTGCTGCTCACCAGGCAAGCAGCAGTCAGGCCCCAGCGCTGGTACTCGATCTTTGCGACAACGCCTCGTCGCCGTTCGCTAGAACGTATTGATGTTCGATCGGGAGCTGTACGCGACCTGGCTCGCCATGCATGAAGAGGGTCGGCTTGGTGAGTGTCTGCGCATGCTCTCCGCTCGTATCGACGCCAAGCCAGAGGACGCTGACCTGCAGCTGTTGGCGGCCCGAACGCTTCTGGCATTGGATCGCCCGGCCGACTCGCTCGATGCGGCGCGGCGTGCTTGGGTCTTGAGCGGCGACGATCCCGCGGTTCTCGTTCAAGTCGCGTCGATGGCGTTCTTCGCTGGAGACCTCACGACCGCTCGGGAAGTGATCGACTCGGCCAAGAAGATCGCGCCACGCGGATTCGTGTTCCAAAAGGAACTCGATGAGCTGGATCGCAACATCGCCCACCGCGCGCGCGTGATTGGCACGGAGAAGCGTTTAGTGAACCTGTTCGAGCTTCATCCCGAGCAGCCTGAGGTAGTGGCCGCGTTAGCGCACCATCTGGCTCGTAACGGTCAGACATTCGCGGCATACCACGTCGTCGCTCGTGGTCTGCGGTTCAACCCGAGCGATCGCTCTCTTCGCCGTCTCGAACGGCGCTTGGGTCCGGACATCCCTCCCGAGGCTCGAAGGACTGCACACGCGTGGGCGGACTCCGACCTGCCGTTCTCGATCGACAGCGCTCCTCGCCTCACGGGACCTGAGTCACCGCCGGCTGGCGGCTAGCGCTTCTGGTTCTCGAAGCATGAAACTGCTTGTCGGAGGCTCTGTCCGGTGCCGATCGTAGGTTCCGGGTCATCCAGGACAGGGGCCTTCTTTGGGAGAGCGCAGTCGGGTAGGCCGTTTTGATCGATGGGCTTCGAGCCCGTGCTTTTCGTTCGGCCGCCCCTGCGACTTGCTTGGATTGAGCTGCGAGCTCGTATCGGTCTGTGTCGTTGTCCCGCTGCTTCTCCCGCCGCACTGTCAACCGTGATGGGAGGTGGAAAGGTGCCTTTGCCGAGATGGACAGGCCGCGCGATTGGTCTGGATGTGCACCGTGATTTCTCGGTGATCGCGATCTGTGAGGACGGGAAGGTTCGCTCGGCGGCGGGTCCCGAGCACCCCGAACGGGATCGGGACGCTGGCGGAGAGCCTTCAGCCGTCGGACCGGGTTGCGTTGGAGGTGACGGGCAGCTGCTGGGAGGTCGCCCGGCTCCTGGAGCCGCACGTGGACCGGGTGATCGTCGTCAGCCCGGACGACACCGGGATCGCGAGCGCCCGCGCGAAGACCGACCGGTTGGACGCACGCACGCTCGCGAGCCTGTTGTGGCGTGGTGAGCTTGACGCGGTGTGGATGCCGGATGAGCGCTGCCGGATCCTGCGCCGGCGGTTGGCACGCCGCGAGCAGTTGGTCCGGTCCCGCACGCGCGCGAAGAACGAGATCCATGCCGTGCTGCAGCGCCGGCTTGCAGGGCAAGCCGCCGTGCTCTGATCTGTTCGGCGTCAAAGGCCGCGCCTGGTTGGCGGGCCTGGAGTTGCCGTTGGAGGAGCGCGAGTCTGTCGACGCCGGGATCCGTCACATCGACTTTTTGGACGCCGAGGTCGCCGCCGTTGAGCGGCTGATCGCCCAGCAGGCGCTGTCGTGGCCGGAGATCCGCCGGTTGATGACCGTCCCCGGCGTGAACCTCGTGTGTGCCGCGTCGTTCATCGCCGCGGTCGGTGACACCCGACGGTTCATCACCAGTCGCCGGTTGGTCGCCTATCTCGGTTTGGACCCGAAGGTCAAGCAGTCCGGTGAGGCGCCGGCGCGCAGCGGCCGGATCTCAAAACGCGGATCCGCGTCCGCCCGCTGGGCGCTGGTCGAGGCGGCGTGGACCGCTGTCCTGCAACCCGGGCCGTTGCACGCGTTCTATGAGCGAACCAAAGCCCGACGCGGTCATGGGAAGGCGATCGTCGCGACCGCCCGGAAACTCTCGGTCCTGTTCTGGTGCATGCTGACCCGCGGCGAGGACTACGCCCACCAACAACCCTCGCTGACCAACAAGAAACTCCGGCGTCTGGAGATCACCGCCGGCGCCCCGAAATACACACCCGGGTCCCGCGGGATCTGGAGCGCGAACGATGCCGTGCGCCAGGCCGAACGCGCGCTCGCCGAACAGGCCGAGACCTCCTACAAGCGGATGGTCCAAGACCAGCACGCCGGCGGACCGGCGAGAAAGTGGGCGCGAGCGTGACAGTGGAGCACGCATAGATAAGTCACTCAAAGAGGACAAGCCGCGCGGCAGACAAAGCTCCAAGCCTGCGCTTCGCTACGTCATCAACTCGCGCCCGCACACAACCTAACTCGTCACCGCCTCGCCCGGCAACCCCGGCGAGGATCACCGCCGCGCAAATTCCGGCGAAAACAGCACGATCAACCGACCACACGGCCAGATCGAGCTCACAGGAGACGATCTAAGCCCCTCCGCGACGAGCCAACGACCCACACCATGGCGAAAAAGTTTTGCCCAGACCCCTTGATTTTCATCGGTCGATCCAAGCAACAGCGCCCGGCTCGACCGCTACGTGCTCGGCCGCGGTAAGAACGGCAGGAGTTCGTGCGAGCGTAGTTCGAGTGCGACCAAGAGGCCGTCCTCGCGGACGGCCGCCGGGTTGTCCCGGTGTGCGAGCCGCCGCGGTGACTGCCGAATATCGCGGCGAACCCACGGTCCCGTCGGATTCCACACGCCACTTCGTCCTGCGCCGTGTCGCGCGTCACGACTTCGATGCGCCGGACAACACCGTGACGGCGCTGCGGAATGGAGGATTCCAAGTGTCGGCTACCATCGCGGCCTGGATCTGAAACTCGGAACCGACCGGGTCCTCTCCACGCCAGCAGAGAGCCAGGTCGTGCGTCCTCGCGAGGCGCCCACGGAGAGCGAACGAGGGCCGCTGCTCGATGTGGACCCTCGCGTCGATCAGAACGTCCGACGGCCAGCCCGCCGCCCCGCCATCGATCAGGATGACGTCCCACGAAACGACGTCGTCGAGCGCAAAGAGCCGTCCCATGTCCTCGTGCATCTCGCGCAGGACATAGACCGGCCAGATCTCCACGCCCCGAACCTACCAAGACCCGATCGCATCCAAGGCTGCCCCTAATCGATCAACCCGGCAGCAGGAGCTGGGTTGCCAAGTGATTTGGAGGCTAGTCAGTGACCGGCGAGGTGGATGACGCCGACGCTTTGCAGTCCGTCGAGCATCAGCTGGACCGCGAGCGCCGCGAGCAGGAAACCGAAGACCTTGTCTGCCACGAGCATGCGCGTCTCATCTAGATGATCACTGACGCGGTTTGCCCATCGAAACACGGCAACGTCGAGCGCTAGCACAACGGCAAGCACGCCCAGCACCATTGCGAAAACCGCGAGCGAGTCCGACTCGGCCGAGAGCGTCACCAGCGCGACGATGCCCGCCGGGTTCAGCAGGTACGGAACAGCCAGCGGGAAGACCGCGATCCGCATCGGATCGCGTCCCTTGATCGCTTGACTTTCCTGGGGGTCACCCGATCCGAGGACCATCGTGACCGCGATGATGATCAGGATGACGCCTCCGGCGATTGACAGCGACCCCGTAGAAAAATGCAGCAACCGCGCCAACAACTCCCCGAGTCCGACGAGGATGACCGCGACCACGCCCGCCGTCGAGAGCATCTTGCGGACCACGAGAGCCTTGGTCGAGGGGCCATCTCAGCGGTGACCTCAAGAAAAGGCACGAGCGCGATCTTCGGTCCAACACCGATCAAGAGCAGAAAGAACGTGTCGATCACCAGATAAATGTCGATGGACGTGTGATCCACTGTGCGTCCTCCTTGCCTATCGTTTCGCTGGCCGCGATCGGCCACCGCGTAACCGCGGGCCGCAAGACAATATCGGCGCCCTGCACCCCTGGGTTCGTATGTTGCCCGTGATCCTGAGCCGCCCGCCGACCAGCTTGACACGGGCGGAGGCCTCCCCCTCTCATCGCATGCTACGTACGCACGCCTGCCGAAGTGCGCGCACCCTCCTTGAGCCCAACCATCGCTGCCGGTATGGGCTGGCAGCGGAAGCGAGCGGCTTCTGGTTCTCGATCTTTCCGACAGGCACGGCTTGAGCGGGTGAGCACCGCTTGACCTTCCGCCGGGGGCGGCGTGCCGCGTGGGTGTAAGGATTGTGTGGGAGCTGGACACTTCTTAGTTGGTGGACGATCGGGCACGGTTTGAGGCGTTGTATCTGGCGTATGCCGGGGAGGTGTTGGGGTTCGCGCGTCGGCGGTTGGACGTGGGCGACGCTGATGATCTGGTCGCGGATGTTTTTCTCGTGGCGTGGCGACGCCTTGACGAGGTGCCCGATGAGCCGCTTCCGTGGCTGTTTGGGGTCGCGCGACGGGTGCTCGCGAATCGGTGGCGCGCTCAGAACCGAGCAGAGAAGCTGGTTGACCGCCTGGTCAGTGAGGGAGCGGTTGGGAACGGTCCTGCGGCCAGCGGTGAGTTGGGCGTTGGGGTGCTGCGGGCGCTCGGGTCGTTGAGCGAACGAGATCAGGAGTTGCTGCTTCTGGTCGCGTGGGAGGGGTTGAGTCATGAGGAGCTCGCGTCGGTGCTGGGATCGACCTCCGGTGCTGTCGCGGTTCGACTGTTTCGAGCGCGTCGGAGATTCGCTCGCGCGTTGGCGGAGCAGGATGCGGGCGGTCACGGCGCCCGAACGTCTTCTTTGGAGGTGTTGTGATGAGCATGGATCCAGTTGAGCGTCTACGACGCGCAAATCCAGTCCCGGGCACGCCTGCGGCGCCGCCGATCGAGCCGCTGCTCGCTCGTCTGGAAGGCCGCCCGCAACCGGACAGCGTCGAGCATCCTGCGGACGCTGGTGCGGGTCGACCACATCGGGTACTTCACACAGTGCCGGTCGCGTTCGCGGTGCTGGGCACAATCGTGATCGCGGTCTTGGCGCTGGCGCTCCTGAGACACGGCCATCATGCGACTTCTGTCTCCACCTCGCCTGGTCTGCATGTAGCAGGCGGGTTGCCGCCTGTGCCGTCTCTCGGTCCCGCGGATATGCGCGCCATTGATTGGCACTGGAGGACACGACCGCATGTCGTCCCGCATGGTCAAGCCTGCGCCGCGTTCGCTCCAGGCGCCCCTCGATCGGGCGCAAGCGAGGGAAGCTCGCCGGGGCGGGCGCTTCTCGACGATTACGCTGTGACGCGATCCCCCGTGACGGCTGCGAACGCGTTGCCCGCGGGGCAGCGTTCAGGGCCGTGGTCAGCGTACGGTCGGGTCGCGCAGCGCAAGGACGGGATCACGATCGACGTGATCCCACAACCCTTTGATCAACCGCTGGGAGCGCCGCCAACGGCGGGTTGCGAGAACGCGAAATTGGCGGCGCTGAGAAAGGACATGGCTGGCGCGCCGCCTGTCCTGATCGCGCGAGCGCTCCGAATAACCAGGGAGATCTTCGAGGACGAGCGCTACACCCAGAAGCACCCGGACGGCATCTGCGTGACCATTGGGTTCGGGATCTGCGGGTCGTTCATCAATGCCCAAGCCCGCGGGGAACTCGCCACCAGCCCACATGGGGCTCACGGCTCCATCAACGCCGACCTCGTCCCCGACGGAGTCGCGCGCGTCACCGTGCACTACGCGGCGCAGCGCCGCGGTGCGCCCACGGGCCAACAAGTTTCTGCGTTGACGATCACCGTCCCGGTAATCAACAACGTCGCGGTCTGGAACGTCGCCAACCGCGGCAGCACCACACGACCCCAAGCCGTCACCTGGCTTACCAACGCCGGAAGGCCGATCAGAACCACCTACCCCTGAAACCGGACTCCGCACAGTGCCGTTTCTCGATCGTTTCGACAGCGAGACAGCTGGCTCGAGTCGCCGCCCTCGGGTAGGGAGCGGTCGCCTTGGCGGCCGCGCCTCGCTTGGCCGCGTCAGCGGCGATGGGGGCACCGCCGGTACGGCGCGTGGCTACTGCTTGGAAGTGCCCCGAGGTCTATCCCACAACTGAGGGCGGTCCACTCAGCCCTTCACAAACCCCGAAGACCGGCACCTGGGACGGCAGGGGATGCTGGCCCAGGCACCCCGTCGGCTCCACCGCACGAAGGTAAGCGACCGAGAGCGCCCGGTGAGAGCCAGGCCGCGTACGCCCCGCCGCAACCGAACGGCCTCCAGCCTTCGCCGGTCAGAATGGTGCGGAAAGCGTGGTAGCCGGCGCTGAGTGGATGTCCGTCAAGGCGGAGGCTGTCAGCCCGTTGTGCCTCGACGTGGTCAACGACGCCATTGCGGTTTCTCCACACAACGAGGCGAACACCGCGGTCGACGGACCGGTACATCCCTGTGCCGACCTTGCTGATGGGTTCGCTCGCTGGCGCCAGCGAGCCGAGCTCGAAGCTGAGGACCCGCACGTTCGGAACGAGCGTGTCCGCCGGCACGGCCGGTGGGGGCGACCCAGCGAAGCTCGAGCTGGCCACCAGGCCGCTGACGGCCAGAAGTGCCGCGACGACAGCGAGTGTCCTAACAGTGATGCCACGTGACATTAGATCCGCCATTCCCGTTGAGTCTGCCTATCCTAACCCTCGAAACGCCGCCGGCAAAGTCCAGTCAAGAGGCGTGACCGCGCTGGGCAAAAGGGGTCCATCGGACCTACACCGACACTACGTCGTCGCGGGCCTGGCGTCACACATCGCTGTAACCCAGCCTGGTCAGCTCGAGGCGCTGCGCGTTTTGTTCGCGGCTGCATTGCCGCTTCTGCGGCCACTCCGGGCGGTGACCCGGTCATCCCCGAGGCGGGCCACTGGAGGGCATCCGACGACGCATCGCCCGCTGTCGCAAAGGGCTGCCAGCAGCAGTCTCGCCGCGGCCGCCAGGCTGCCGCGTCTGCCCGGCGTTGCAGCAGTGCCCGCGGCGGAACGAGCGGATTCCGCGAGAGCGATCGTCGGGTCGGTCCCAGAGCGGACGACCGCTCCGGCGACAAGCGATGGTTAACCATCGCCGGGATTGGAAGACGCAACCCGCGGCCTAGCGGCCGGACAAAGCGGCCGACGATACGCCAGACGGTTGCCCGCGACAGTTGCCCGAATCATACGCGCACAACTGACGGCTCGTCGAACGAGGTCAAACCCGCCCAATTTGCAGGTACTTCCGAAATACCCCCGGCAGGACTCGAACCTGCGACCCACGGCTTAGAAGGCCGTTGCTCTATCCAGCTGAGCTACGGGGGCGAGAACTGTCAAATTGCCCGCACCAGATGCGGTTGTCATCGAGCGAGGCGGGCCGCAAGCTACGCGATCGTCCAATTGTGGCCCAAACCGATCGCCGGCGCACAGCAGCTCGGGACGCGCATCAGCGCCGTCAGTCCCGGTGCCGTGGATCGTCGCCGTCAATGTTCCAATAACGCAGCACCTCTGCGCGCCCGGCGGTCTCGTCTTCCCCAGCGGAGATCCGGAACCGGGCGACCGCACGCTGCCCGCCCTCATGGTCGCCGTAGAGCAGATCGACCATCACGCCCTCATCGCTCTCAAGGCCAGCGGCGGCCAGGATCTCCGCGTGCGCCGGGTCTTCCGGGTCCCGAATCGCGCCCTGCCAAAAGCCGCTGTAGCCCGCGGGTATGTAGAGGTCCCGTTGTTGCCGGCGGAAGCCCGACACGTCAGGGGCGGCCGCACCAAGCGTCAGCGATAAGCGCTGCACGTGCCACCCATGGATCACCGCCAGCCCGCTGCCGCCGTTGCGCAGGCCGATCGCCATGTAGATCCGCTCGTCGTGGACCTCGAGCATGCCGCCGTGACCCTGGACGCGCAGGATCACCCCGTCGCCGAATCGGATCAACTCGTGCGGATCATCGTCGCGTGAGGGGATCAGCACCGGTCGCTGCCCGACCAGCAGCGCCCGCTCGGCGACCCGCGCCGAACGGTTGGATGAGCGAATCGAACTGAACGTCGCAAGCGCAAGCACCAGCGTCCCGCCCGCTGTCGCCAACGACGCGATCGTCGACAAGTCGCTCGTCACATGTACTGAGGGTCGACCGTCACGCTGCGCGACATCATGAACGACCTCGAGGCGGCCACGGACACGGCGATCACATCGGGGCGCCCGGATTTGAACCGGGGACCTCCACGACCCAAACGTGGCGCGCTACCAGGCTGCGCTACGCCCCGCGATGCAGTCAGCGAGTCTAGACCGCGGACGCGGAGACCGAGTCCGCCGGCGCGTTTGCGGGCTCGACCGCGCCAGACGGCGGCGCCATCGTCTGAAGTAGGCTCAGCTCACGATGGCCGACGTCGAGCCCCTGAGAGCACTTCACTACAACCTGGCGCTCACCGGCGGCCTGCAACCGGTGGTCGCGCCACCCTACGACGTGATCGACTCGGCCCAGCGCGCGGCCCTCGCGGCCCAATCTCCATACAACGTCGTCGCGATCGATCTCCCCGAGGCGGCACAACCCGGTGGCGATTCTTACGCGCATGCGGGCGAACTGTTCGAGCAGTGGCAGGCGGACGGGGTGCTCACTCGGGACGCGGAGCCTTCGATCTGGGCGCTTGAGCAGGACTATGTCGGACCCGACGGCGAGGCCCGCACGCGTCGCGGGTTCCTCGCGCGCGTGCGCGTGGAGGACTATGGCGCCGGTCGGATCCGCCCGCACGAGCGCACCCACCCCGGCCCGAGAGAGGACAGGCTCCGGCTCACGCGCTCGACGCGGGCCAACCTCTCGCCGATCTTCTCGTTGTTCTCGGACCCCGCCGGCGACGCCTGGGCCGCACTCGCGCCCGCCACCGCAGCACCGCCATGGGGAGTGAGCACCGACGCCGACGGCACCGTCAACCGGATCTGGCGCGTGACCGACCCCGATCTGATCGAAACGGTCAGGCGCGCCACCGCAAGCGCGGAGCTGTTGATCGCCGATGGCCACCACCGCTACGAGACCGCCCGCGTGTATGCCGAGGAGATCGGCGGTGAGGGCGAGCACCGCTACGTGCTGATGTGCCTGGTGGCACTCCAGGATCCGGGCCTGACGGTGTTTCCGACCCATCGCCTCGTCCGTGGCCTGAGCGCTGAGCAGCGCGAACGGCTGCGCACTGCGATCGAGCGGGACTTCGACGCCGTCGTGCTCGCCGATACCGGCGATCTCACTCCCGCCGCGAGTCCGCCGATCACCTCCGAACAGGTCAGGATCGGCTACATCGATACGCGCTCGCAGATCCCGATGATGCTCACGCTGAGAGATGCCGCCACGGCCGCAGCTGCGCTACCAGACCGGTCGCCGGCCTATCGAACGCTTGACACGGCGGTGCTGGAGGCGCTGATCCTCAAGGGCGCGCTGGGGATCAGCGACGAGCAGATCGACGAGCTTGACGGACTCGGTTACGCGCGTGATCAAACCGAGGCGCTCGAACGGGTGATGACCGGGGAGTACGAGGCCGCCTTCTTCATGGGCGCAACCCCGGTGCAGGCGATTCAGGCGGTCGCCGCCGCCGGTGAGACGATGCCGCCGAAATCGACTTACTTCTACCCGAAGGTGCCCACCGGTCTCGTGTTCAACCCACTGGTGTGATCTTGCCGGTGACCGCCGACAGCCTCAGACAGGTTCTGCTGAGCGCCGAGCAGGCCGAGGCTCTGGACGTGCGTGGCAAGACCGACGCTGCGGTGCTCGTCCCGCTCCACGTTGTCGATGACGGCGCGCTGGCCGCCGTGTTCACCGAGCGAAACGGCGACATGCGGCGGCACGCCGGCGAGATCTCGTTTCCGGGCGGGCGCCGTGACGCGGCTGACGCCGACCTGCTCGCGACCGCGCTGCGCGAGGCCCACGAGGAGATCGGCCTGCCGGTCGAATCGGTCGAAGTGCTCGGCGCGCTGCAGCCAACTCCGACGATCGTCACCGGGTACGCGGTCTACCCGTTCGTGGCATTGATCGAACCGCCGCCGGCATGGTCACCAAGTGCCCTCGAGGTGGAGCAGGTGATCGACCTGCCGCTCGATCGCCTTGCCGCCGGCTACGCCCGCCGCCGCGTCGTCCGCCGCGGGCTGGTGATCCGCACTGACACCTACCTCGTCGACGATCACCTGATCTGGGGCGCAACCGCGCGGATCCTCGCCGATCTGTTCGACCGCCTGGCATTGATTAATTAATCTCTTGTGCCGCTGAGAGCGCGTGCATCAATCACCCGCGCCGGCCGGCGGCGTGAACGTCGATGCCCGGCGGTCAGGACCCGCTGAGCACCAGTTCCACAGCGTGTGCCGCCGAGGTCAGCCAGGCGTCGTGATCGGAGCCGGGATCGGCATCCAGCAAAGCAAACGGGATCATCGAGCGCTCGCACCACGCAGAGACCATCTCCGCCCCCGCGGTGAGCACCTGCGGCTCGACGCTGCCGGCCGCTTCGTAGACGATCCCGCGGATCGTCGTGTCGAGCATCCGCAGGAGCATCATCTCAAGCCGCGGTCCGTGCAGCGCGGCGAGCGCGGCGCGGCTGCCACTCGCGCTGCCGAGCAGCAGGCACGCCACGGTCACGTGCGCGAGCGCCGGCGCGAGTGTCACCACCCGGTCGGGGTCCGCGATCACAGCCTCGGCTCCGACCGCCTCGATCGCGTCGAGCATCTCCGGCCGGCGGGTCGTCCCGCGGACCACGTGGCCGCGCGCGCGCAACTCGCCGGCCAGCAGTCGCCCGCGGCAACCGCAGCCGATGATCAGAGCGCGCGCCAAGCGTCCCGGCGTCCGGTCGGCTCGGAGGGGTCACCGAGGACCTCCGCCTCGATGTCTGCGGCCGTGACCTCCGGCTCACCGCGTGCGCGACGCCGAGCGTTGTGCAACGCCAGCATCTGCTCCAGGTCCTCGGCTTCGAGCGCATCACGCCGCGCGGCTGCATCACGCGCCGATCTCAGACCGAAGGGGTCCAGCGGCGAGCGCTGATGGACGATGCCGAGGGCGACGACGAGCGCCAGCAGGGCAGCAGCGAGGACGAGCACGACGGCGGTGAGTGCGTCCACCGCGGCCGAGTCTACTAACCGATCGTGCGTGACTCACACAACCACCGCAACTTTGACGACGGTGCCTTGTTGTTACGGGCATATAACGCCGACGCCAACGGGCCGGACCAGGCGCAGGCTCAACAGTCGAAGAGGGGAAAGGACGCTTCATGCGTACACGCTTTGCCGTGCTCGCAACGGTTCTGAGCGCGCTTGTAGTCAGCGCGGCTCCCGCCGTCGCGAACGCCGCACCCAGCCTGACGATCAACACGACAGCGAACCCGGTGATCGCAGGCCAGAGCCTGTTCATCTACGGCCAGTTGTCGGGTCTGCCGAACGACGCCAACAGGCCGATCGTGCTGTTCCACCGGATCGTTCCGGCGGCCCATTTCACGATCATCGGCGTCCGCAGAACGAACTCGCTGGGCTATTTCCAGTTCTTCCGGCCTGACGGAATCGTCGACTCCAACCGCAACTGGTACGTCGAGGGACCAGCCGGCCTGCGGAGCGTCACGATCCACGAGAAGGTCTCCGCACTGGTGTCACTCGCCTCCAGCACGACAACCGCCGACACCGGCAAGCCAGTTGTGTTCACCGGTCACATCACGCCATATCACCCGTTCCAGCGGGTGCTGCTGCAGGAGCAGAACAGCCTCAGCGGCAACGGTTGGGCGACGATCGCCAAGACGTTCACCGGCGGTGGCTCCAATTTCATGGTCCCCCACCGCTGGACGGTACCGGGGACCTACACGCTCCGTGCCGTGTTCCCTGGTGACCCGCGCAACATCGCGGGCGACTCCGACAGCGTTACGGTCACGATCCAGCAGAAGCAGGTTCCGTCGTTCACGATCAACAGCTCGAACCCGATCGTCCAGGAGGGCGGCTCGACGACGATCTCCGGCGTCCTCTATGCGAAGGGCTCGACCACGACGCCTGAGCCGACCACCGAGGTGACGCTGTGGGCGTCCAAGGCGGGCGGCACGTGGCAGGCGCAGGCGACCACGCCGACCGGTTCCGACGGAAGCTACAGCTTCCCCCAGACCCCGACCAACAACACGGCGTACGAGGTCAGGACGACCCTGCCCCCGGCCCGCCACACGGCTGTTCTGTTCGAGGGTGTACAGGACACACTCACGATCACCGCCGGCTCGCTGACCGGAGTGGTCGGCGGTACCGACATGGTGAGCGGCACCGTCTCCCCGGATCACACCGGTCACCTGATCTACCTGCAGCAATTGGGTACTGACGGCAACTGGCACGACGTCAACGCAGGCGTTGTCACCACCGGCTCGGCCTATTCGTTCACCTACACGTTCAACCAGACCGGCACCGTCCAGCTCCGCGCGCGGATCTTCGGCGGCCCGGAGAACATCGGCGGTGCCTCATCCACGGTCTCGATCGTGGTCTCAGGCGTCGCACCAGTCGCAACACTGCCGACCGGCCCCTAGCGATCGGCAGGACCTCGTGAGATGGGTCAGCGACCCGTGGAACGAGGGCATCCAGGAGTGAACACCGGCCCCCGCCAGCCCACAAGCGGCGGGGGCCGGTACCGTCCACGGGCATGGAGGCACCGACGACGATCGGCGTTGCCGGCGCCGGCACGATGGGCGCCGGAATCGCGCAGCTGGGATGCGTGTCGGGCGCGCTGACGCTGCTGCACGACCCGGACGAAGACGCGCTCGCGCGCGCGGTGGAGCAGATCTCCGGCCGCCTGAAGCGTGAGGTGCAGCGCGGCCGGCTCACCGACGCGCAGGCTGCCGCCGCGCGCGAGCGCCTGGCGCCCGCACCCGCACTCGCCGACCTCGCCGACTGCGAGCTCGTGATCGAGGCGGCGCCGGAATCGCTTGAGATCAAGCAGCGGCTGCTGGCGACACTCGCGGACGCGGTCGTCTCGACCAACTGCGTTCTGGCCACCAACACCTCGTCGCTGCTGGTCACCGCACTCGCCGCAGCCGTCCAAGCACCCGAGCGCGTGGTCGGGATGCACTTCTTCAACCCCGCGCCGGTGATGGCGGCGCTTGAGCTGGTCGCCGGCGTCGCATCCTCGGAGCGTGCCCTGGCGCTGGCTCGCGCGGCGGGCGAGGCAATGGGCAAGATCGTGATCGATGCCGCCGACGGCCCGGGGTTCCTCGTCAACCGCTGCAACCGGCCGTTCGGCGGCGAGGCTTTGAAGCTGCTGGCCGAGCGCGTCGCTGAGATCGAGCAGATCGACCGGATCTGCCGGCTCGGCGGCGGCTTCCGGATGGGCCCGTTTGAGCTGATGGACCTGGTCGGCGTCGACGTCGGGCTGGCGGTGCAGCGGTCGATGTTCGAGCAGGGGTTCGGCGAGCCTCGCTGGCGCCCTTCACCGATCGCCGTGCGCACCGTCGCCGCAGGGCACCTGGGCCGCAAGACCGGCCGCGGCTATTACGACTATCGCAATGGCGGGGACGGAGCGGGCACGGACGCCGCCACGCGGTCCCATCGCGCCGCGGACCCCGAGCCCCTCCCCCGTGGCGGCGGCGAGGGCCGGCTCGTCGTGATCGCCGGGGAATCGGTGCTTGCACGCGAACTCGCCGACCTCGCGTACGAGGCCGGGTGGGAGGTCACGACGCCGGCGAGCGCCACCGAGCTTGAAGCGCCGTTCCTGATCCTTGACGCGTGCTCACGGGGAGAGGCTCCCGAAGCGCCGCTGCAGGGCGGCCCGCGAGCAGTCAGCTGCAGCTCGGGTTCACTGGCGATGCTTGACGAGGGCGGCACCGCGATCGGCTTCCACGCGCTGGCACCGCTCGACGCGGTTCGGCTGGTCGAGCTCACGCGCGGTCCCGACAGCGCGCCCGCGGCCGCACACGCGGCGGAGGCCTTCTTCGGAACGCTCGGAATGCGCGCGATCTGGGTAGGGGATGCCCCGGGCCTCGTGCTTGGGCGGATCGTCTGCCAACTTGTCAACGAGGCGGCGTTCGCGCTCGGCGAAGGCGTCGGCGACGCACGGGACATCGATGCCGGCGTGGTGCACGCGCTCAACTACCCGCGCGGAATCCTGCGTTGGGCCGACGCGATCGGGCTCGACGTGGTGCTGGGCGTGCTCGATGCGCTCTACGACGAGCTGCGCGAGGAGCGCTACCGCCCGGCGCCGGCACTGACCCGCCTGGTCTGGTCAGGCCGGCTCGGCGAAAGTACCGGCGAGGGCTTCTTCAACCACGACGAGGAGGATCGGTGATGCGCGCGGTCACGTTCCAGGCGCCAGGTGAGGTCAGCGTGGTGGAGCGGCCAGAGCCGGTTCGCAGCGCGCTCGACGATGCGATCGTGGCCGTTCAGGCAAGCGGCATCTGCGGCTCGGATCTGCACATCTACCACGGGCGGGTCAAGATCGCCCCCGGCTTCACACTCGGTCACGAGTTCGTCGGAACGGTGCTCGAAGCCGGCGAGGGCGTGACCCGGGTGGCGGTTGGGGACCGCGTGCTCGGCTGCTTCCACACCGCCTGCGGCACCTGCTTCTTTTGTCTTCGCGGCCTGTTCCACAAATGCGACTCGATGCGCACCTTCGGCCACGGCGAGGCACTCGGCGATCTCCAGGGCACGCAGGCCGAACTGGCGCTGGTCCCGAAGGCGAACCTCACCCTGCGGCGCGTGCCGGACGGCATGGCGGACGAGATCGCTCTGTTCGCTGGGGACGTGATGGGCACCGCCTACCACGCGGTTGTATCCGCCGGAGTGGTGTCCGGCGACGCGGTCGCGGTGCTGGGCCTTGGACCGGTCGGGCTCTGCGCCGTGCAGGTCGCGATCGCGGCAGGGGCCGGGCCGGTGATCGCAATCGACACGGTGCCGGCGCGGCTCGCGCTCGCGCGGCAGTTCGGGGCGGTCGCCGTCGACCTGACGGAGAACCCGCGCGAACTCGTCGCCGAGCTGACCGGCGGGCGCGGGGTCGACGTGGCGATCGACGCCGTCGGCCATCCCGACGCGCTCGAGCTGTCGATCCGGCTGGCGCGCAAGGCCGGGACCGTCAGCGCGCTCGGCGTCTACGCCGAGCGCTGCGAGGTTCACATGGGACTGGTCTGGATCAAGTCGATCAGGCTGCTGACGGGTCAGGCGAACGTGATCGCGCACGTCGACCGGGTGATCGAGATGCTCGCGTCGGGGGCACTCGACCCCTCGCCGCTGGTCAGTTTGCAAATGCGCTTGCAAGATGCATCTGACGCGTACGCGCGATACGATGCACGTGAAGCGCTCAAGATCGTGCTGACGCCCTAGCGCTCATCAATCCTGATCAGCGTCTGGACGTTCGTTCTACCCGAGGCGCCTCCGGCTCAAGGTCGGGGCGACTGTTTGCCGTTCCTTCGACATGCCTGCCTTGCGCCACCGCCGCAGTCGGTCCACTTCGAATCGTGGTCGGCGTGCGTCCGTAATCGTCAGCCTTGCGGTCACGGCGATCACGCTCGGCGCCTCTGCGGCCGCGCTGGCCGGCGTCATCCAGCGCCATGGGGTTCACTGGCGCCCTCCCGCCGCCTGGAGGCATGCGTGCCCGAACATCACCGATACCCCGGCGAAGGCTTCGCTGACGACGATCAAGGACGCCGTCGTCTGCCTCGTCAACTTTGAGCGCGTCACCGACGGTCTGCCGCCGCTGCGCCAGGACAAGCGACTTGATCGCTCCGCCCAGGGATGGTCATCGACAATGGTCAGAACGAGGCAGTTCGACCACGGCCATGACTTCGTCGCGCGGATTCAGGACGCCGGGTACTGGAATTGGTACTCGGCCGGGGAGAACATCGCCACCGGTTACCCGACGGCCGCGTCGGTGGTCTGGGCGTGGATGAACAGCATCGGGCACTGCCGCAACCTGCTTGACCCCGCCTACATCTCCGTCGGTGTCGGCATGGTCAACAAGCCGATCCGCCCGTACGCCACCGGGCCGGCGACATGGACGCAGGATTTCGCGGTCCCTGAGGGTCACCGGCTGTCCGGGAACTGGGCGCCGGCGGACGTTCACTGCACCAGCAGCGTGGCGGACGGCAGCGGGCAGTAGCCCGCCGGCCCGAGCCTTTACCACAGGCGAACGGGCAACCAGCCGGGCGACTGGACGTTTGTTCGATCAACGCGGCGGGTAAATCGTTGGCGGCACGGCTGGAACCGACCCAATATGTATGAACTGCTCGCTACGAGGCCTCCGCGCCGTTGCGATCACCTCCCTCTTGGCCGCGGCGCTCCTGCCCACCTCCTCGTCGGCGGAGGCGAACGGCCATCATCACACCGGCCGGGCGCTGACCGCTGCAGGCTGACCGCCGTAAGCCCAATCGCCACCGCCAGATCAAAGCCAGGTCCGCAACGGGTTGCACCGACGCCTATGTCCCTGCGAGTCTCGGCTCGCCCCAGGCGGTCAAGAGCGCGGTCGTCTGCCTGATCAACCAGCAGCGAACCAGCCGTGGGCTGCCGTCGTTGCGAGAGAACTCACGGCTTGACAGCTCCGCCCAGCGCTGGACCGAGTCGATGGTCGCCACAGGTCAGTTCACCCACGGAAGCAATTTCTCGGCACGGATCTCAGCGGCCGGTTACAACTGGTCGGCCGCGGGCGAGAACGTCGCGACCGGTTACGGGAACGCCGAGGCGGTCGTCGCTGCCTGGATGGCCAGCCCCGGCCACTGCCGCAACATCCTGGACCCCGATTACAGCGCTGTCGGCACCGGACTGGTGAACGCGGCGATCGAGCCGTTCTCAAGCCAGCCGGCGACCTGGACGCAGGACTTCGCGTTACCGATGGGCGGCCATTTCTCGAACGACTGGGGCCCCGCCGACAACACCTGCGGAGCCGGCGGCTGAGGCCTAAAGCGACCGCGCCGGCAACCGCGGCGGGCGCCGGCGTATCGCGCAGGTACCACTCGGCATCGAGCGCTGCCTGGCAGCCGGAGCCGGCGGCCGTGATCGCCTGTCGGTAGGTGTGGTCGACGAGATCGCCGGCCGCGAACACGCCGGGCAGGTTGGTCCGCGTCGAGCGTCCTTCGGTGATCACATAGCCTCCCGCGTCGGTCTCGACCTGCCCGGCCACCAACTGCGACTGGGGATCGTGGCCGATCGCGACGAATGCGCCGGTGACCTCCAGCTCTCGGGTCGAGCCGTCGCCGGTATGGCGCAGGCGGGCAAGCTTGAGCGCTCCCGCTTCGCCCGCTGTGAGCTCCTCGACGACGTAGGGGGTGAGCAGCTCGATGTTCGCGATCGCACGCGCTCGGTCGAGCATGATCTTGGACGCGCGGAACTCGTCACGGCGGTGCACGACCACCACCTTGGAGGCGAACTTGGCGAGGAACATCGCCTCCTCCATCGCAGAGTCGCCGCCGCCGACGATCAGCGTCGGAACGTCACGGAAGAACGCCGCGTCACAGGTCGCGCAATAGCTGACGCCGCGACCGGCGAGATCCTCCTCGCCAGGGACGCCGAGCTTGCGATGCTGCGCGCCCATCGAGAGGATCACGGTTCGGGTGAGATGCTCCTCGATCGCCGATCCGAACCTTGTGCAGGCCGCCGTCGCTCGCCAGCTCGACCGCCATCGCCTCATCGGTCTCCAGCCTGGCGCCGAACCGTTCCGCCTGCTCCCGGAACTGCGCCATCAACTCCGGCCCCATGATCCCCGCGGGGAATCCCGGGTAGTTCTCGACGTCGGTCGTCTGCTGCAGCAGCCCACCCCAGGCAAAGCCCTCGGCGACCAGCGGTTCGAGGTTCGCGCGGGCGGTGTAGAGGGCCGCCGTGTAGCCGGCCGGCCCGCTGCCGACGATGATCACGTTCTCGTACTGGCGCTCGCTCACTTCACTAAGTATAGCTGGGCGCCTGCGGCGTGCGCCAGCGGTTGACCCGTTTGCGCAGCTGCAGGTAGGCGACCGCGCCCGGAACGATCGGCAGCCAGAACGAGAACGCGCGGTACGCGAGAACCGCGACGACGGCGGTCTGCACCGGAACGCCGAACGCCGCGAACGCACCGATCATGCCGCCCTCGACCCCGCCGATCCCGCCCGGCAGCGGCAGCGCGTTCGCGATCCAGCCGACGAAATAGGCCATCACGATCACCGCCTTGTTGGGCGAGGCACCGAACGCGTGAAAGCACGCCCAGAGGGTGGCGATATCGAATGCCCACCAGCCGATCGCGCCGAGCAGCGCCGGATCCCGGCTGCGCAACAGCTCGATCGCGGTGCGGACGCCGCCCGACGCGGCCGCCGGCACGGTTGCGAGGCGTCGCGCCAGCGCCGATAGCCGCCCATGGCCGGAGGTCCACCTCGCGACCAGCCGGTCGAAGTCGCCGGGCAGCAGCGAGGCCAGCAGGAAGATCAGGATCACAGTTGCGCCGAAGATCGCGGGTATGACCGTGATCGCGAACGGACTGGGTCCCGCGAACACCCCGAAATAGAGCCCGAGACCGTCGATCACGAGCGAAGCCATGTAGACCCCGTAAAGCAGCGCCATGAACGCGATCATCCGCCGCGCGACCGTGCGTGCCTCCATGCCCGCGCGCCGCAGCGCCCACGCGGTCAGGACGATCCCGCCGGCGCCGGCCGCCGCGAACAGCCGGGTCGCGACCAGGCCGGCCATCGTGATCTCATAGCTCACACGCCAGCTGATCCGCGGGTTGTCGCGCGCGAACACCGCTCGGAACAGCACGATGTAGGAGGCGAATGACAGGACCTCGAGCACGAACGCGACCGCGAGCCACCAGACGTTGCCCTGCTCGAGCCGGTTCCAGGTGTCCCGCAGGCCGAGCAGTTTCGGAAGCACGAAATACAGAAACGCGACCGTCGAGACTACGAAGATGATCGAGCCGATCAGCCGTGCGCGCGTGATTCGCACGCGCGGCATCTGCTCGACCTGCGGCTCGCCGGCACCCGGGAGAACGATCGGCTCGCCCGCTGCGTTCTCCACCTCAGTCAGCCGTTCGATGCCCTTGCCTGCAGCACCGCCAGTCCGCGCGAGAGCGCTCTGGCCAGCGGCGTCACGCGCTTCGCGCCGACGGCCACCGTTTGTGTCAGGGCGGCGCCGGCGACCAGGTCGACGGCGTAGTGCTCGCCCAGATAGACCAGCGCAAGCCCGAGCGTGCCGGCGTACGCCCAGCCGAGCGCACCGGCAACCGGCCCGACCTCGGACAGCAGCCGGGCGGCCATCAACGAAGTTGCGAAGTGCAGCGACGGCATGGCAGCGAGCGGGTTCCCTCCGAGGACATCGTAGAGGTCACCCCACATGTCTCCCCAGAACCGCTCGCCGTACTCGATCATCATCCGGCGTACCGCCGGGCCCTGCTCGTGGTCCAGATAACCGCCGGCGGCCGCCCACCACGGAGGCGCCGTCGGAGCCACCCAGTAGCAGACCGCGCCGAGGTCGAAAACCGCGTACATGCGGGCGGCCGCGCTCGGAAACTCCTCGGGCGAGCGCAGCAGCACATACAGAACGCTCCCGTGCGGCACCAGGAACCAGAGCCAGTGGCACCAGACGAGCACGCGCTCGAAATTGTTCACCTCGCCGCGATGCGCGAAGGCGCGCTGCAGGCGCGCCGACGGGACCGTGCCGAAACCGATCAGCTCGTCCGCGGCGATCGGGTAGCGGACGTGCACGCGCGCCGCCGCGTGCTCGGGATCGTCGTAGGGCAGCTTGTAGGCCTCCAGGTAGGCCCACATCTGCAGCACGCAGACGCCGATGTCACGGGCGCGAGTGCGCGGCAGCGCCACCGACAGCGCGGCCGGCGCCATCGCAGCCGTCGTTACCACCACCGCCGGGGGCACCTTCAGGCGCCTGCGAAGCAACGGAGCCGCGACGCCGGCCGCGACGAGGGCCCACGCAGTCGCTCGGATGGCCCTCGACGCACGCAACGAAGGCCAGTATATGAAGCGGAGGGCTGAGCCCGGGGCGCCGCCGCGACGAACGCGGCGCCCGCCAGGATAGAATGCCGCGGCCTTGCGATCCACACCTGCCGCGCCCACCGCCGCAACGAACAACGCCGCTCGCGTGCCCGCCCGCATCCTCGCGGTCGTCCTGATGACGCTGACCGGATCGCTGCTGCTCGTGCCCAGCGCCTTTGCCAGCATCTTCGGACCGAAGTCCGGAGGCTCCCCGAACGCGGACGCGATCCACAGCCTCTACACGATCATCTTCGTGCTCGCGGTCATCGTGTTCATCGGGGTCGAGGGCGCGCTCGTCTACGCCGTCTTCAAGTTCCGCGCGTCGAAGGGCGCCGTCGCCGCCCAGATCCACGGCAACACGAAGCTGGAGATCGGCTGGACGGTCGGGGCCGCGGTGATCGTCGTGATCATCGCCGCGGTCACCTTCATCAAGCTGCCCGGCGTGCTCAACCCGCCCAACTCCGATCCGAACGGGCTCGTCGCTGTCGGCGTCGCTGAACGAGCCGGCACCGCCCAACGGCCAGGCGCTCGTGATCTGCGTGACCGGCCGGCAGTTCATCTGGCGCTACACCTACGGGGCCGGATGCAACATGGATGCCTGGGAGCGTCGTCTCCCCTACTCCTATCAGGAGATGGTCGTGCCGTCGAACACGACCGTCCGCCTTGTGATCCAGTCGACCGACGTGATCCACTCGTGGTGGATCCCGTCGCTTGGGGGCAAGGTCGACGCCGTTCCCGGTTACACGACCTACACGTGGTTCAAGGTGCCGCACTCCGGCGAGCTCTACCACGGTCAGTGCGCGCAGCTCTGCGGGCGCCAGCACGCGTTCATGACCGCGCTGGTCAAGGTCGTCACCCCCGCCCAGTACATGGAGTGGATCACGGCGCAGACCGAGCTGATCAAATCTGCCAACGACAATCTCACGCAGCTCCGCGAGTTGCTGGTCCAGCAGGGCGACCTGACCCCGAGCGGGAACTACTAGGAGGAACGGAGCACGATGGCGACGATCACGACCCAGCCCGCTGTTCGCCCGGTCCCCCAGCTGCTCGTGCACGAGATCCACAAGCCGCGGGAGACGAAGAAGTGGATCGACTGGCTGACGACCACCGACCACAAGAAGATCGGGATCATGTACCTGGTCCTGACATTCGTGTTCTTCATCCTCGGCGGCGTCGAGGCGCTGATGATGCGCCTGCAGCTGGGGGTTCCGAACAACACGCTGATCAGCGGCGAGCACTACAACGAGCTGCTGACGCTGCACGGAACGACGATGATCTTCCTGTTCGTCGTCCCGGCGATGGCCGGTTTCGGCAACTACTTCGTGCCGCTGATGATCGGCGCTCGGGACATGGCGTTCCCGCGGCTGAACGCGCTCTCGTTCTGGCTGCTGGTCTGCGGCGGCATCGTCTTCTACGCGACGCTCTTCTGGCATCCGCCCGAAGCCGGCTGGTGGAGCTATCCGCCGCTGTCGAGCATCCAGTACTCGCCGAGCGGCGGCCAGGACGCGTGGATCTTCCTGATCCACCTCACCGGCATCTCCTCGCTTGTCGGCGCGATCAACTTCTACGTGACGATCGTCAACATGCGCGCGCCCGGCATGACCTGGGGCCGGCTGCCGCTGTTCGTCTGGACGATCCTGATCTACGCGGTGCTGCTGATCATCGCGCTGCCGGTGGTCGCCGCCGCGGTCACGATGCTGCTGACCGACCGCCACTTCGGCACGCACTGGTTCAACCCGACCGACGCACGGCTCGCCGGTGCTGTGGCAGAACCTGTTCTGGTTCTTCGGGCACCCCGAGGTCTACATCATCGTGCTGCCCGGGTTCGGGATGATCTCCGAGATCATTCCCGGTGTTCTCCCGCAAGCCGATCTTCGGCTACAAGGCGATCGCGGCGGCGACCGTGGTGATCGCGTTCCTCGCGACGCTCGTCTGGGCCCACCACATGTTCGCCTCGCCGGTCCCGATCGTCGTGCTCGGCTTCTTCATGCTCAGCTCGTTCCTGATCGGGATCCCCACCGGGGTCAAGATCTTCAACTGGATCGCGACGATGTGGCGAGGTTCGCTCGTGATGAGCACCGCCCTGTACTTCTGCATCGGCATGATCGCGATCTTCACGATCGGCGGGATCACCGGCATCTTCCTCGCGAGCTTCCCGGTCGACTGGCAGCTGAACGACACCTACTTCGTCGTCGCGCACTTCCACTACACGATCATCGGCGGCGCCGTGTTCCCGATCTTCGCCGGCCTCTACTACTGGTTCCCGAAGATGACCGGCCGCCTGATGAACGAGAAGCTCGGGAAGATCTCGTTCTGGGTGATGTTCATCGGCTTCAACATGACCTTCTTCGTGCAGCACGCGCTCGGCCTCGACGGAATGCCGCGACGGATCTACACCTACCAGCCGGGCCTCGGCTGGTCGACCTGGAACCTGATCTCGACGATCGGCGCCTTCATCCTCGGGTTCGGCGTGCTGCTGACGGTGATCAACGTCGTCCGCAGTCTCAGCCACGGCCAGAAGGCCTCTCCCGACCCGTGGAAGGGCAACACGCTCGAGTGGTTCACGACCTCCCCGCCGCCGGTCAACAACTTCGACTCGATCCCGTATGTTCGCTCCGTCGAGCCGATGCGCGACATCCGCCGAGAGGTCGAGCGCAAGACCGGCGTCACCCAGAAGACCGGCGGCAGCGAGCAGTTCGCGCGGGTCTGATGCGACCCGGCGCCGCTGGTGGTGGGGGCCCGGTAGAGTGACCGCGGCGTGAACTCGTCTGTCAGCACACTGCCGGAGTCATCGCGCTCCGCCGCCGCGCGCCAGCTCCTCTCGGACTACTTCGAGCTGACCAAGCCGAAGGTCCAGACGCTGCTGCTGCTGACGACGGTGACGACGATGGAGGTCGCAGGCAACCCGCCGGTCTCCAAGATCGCGCTCACCTGCCTCGGCGGCTACCTCGCGGCCGGCGGCGCGGGCGCGGTCAACCACTACTACGACCGCGACATCGACGCCCAGATGAAGCGAACCGCCTCGCGGCCGATCCCAGCCGGACGCGTGTCCCCCCGTGCTGCGCTGATCTTCGGCTGCACGCTCGCACTGGCGTCGTTCGTGCTGATGTCGCTGACGCTGAACGTGCTCGCGGCATCGCTGGCGTTCTCGGGCTTCGTCGGCTACGTCGGCATCTACACGATCCTGCTCAAACGCCGCACCCCGCAGAACATCGTGATCGGCGGCGCCGCCGGGGCCGTGCCGCCGCTGGTCGCGTGGGCCGCGACAACCGGCTCGGTCTCGTGGATGGCGATCTACCTGTTCGCGATCGTCTTCTACTGGACACCGCCTCACTTCTGGGCGCTGAGCCTGCTGATGAAGGACGAGTACGCGAAGGTCGGCGTGCCGATGATGCCCGTGGTCCGTGGCGAGAACGAGACGCGGCGCCTGATCGTGCTCTACTCGCTGCTGCTCTACGCGATCACGCAGCTTCCGTTCTGCGCCGGCTCGATGGGGCCGGTTTATCTGGTCAGCTCGGTCGTCCTCGGGGCGCTGTTCGTCGCCGGCGCGGTGATTCTCTACAGACGCGCCGACCGCCGCTCGGCGATCAGGCTCTACCTGTTCTCGCTGGCATATCTGGCGTTGCTGTTCGGCGCCATGGTGGCCGACGTCAAGCTCTGAGGCGCGGTAGGATCCCGCCGTGGACAGAAGGCTCGCCCGCAAGAACATCCGCGCCGGCCTGGTCGCCGGGGCGATCTGTGCATTCATCTTCGGGATCACGTTCGTGGTTGCCGCGATCTACGTGCATTCGTGAGCGATTTCGAGGACCAGGGGCTACCGCCGGCCGGTGAGGAGATCCACCTCCCCGGGCCGTCGATCAAGCCGCTCGTCGTCGCGGTCGGGCTGACGCTGACGGTCGTCGGCACGACGATCGACTGGATCTGGACGGTGCTCGGGCTGATCATCTTCCTCGTCACGACCGTGCTCTGGATTCGTGACACGCGGCGCGATGTCGACGCGCTGCCCGAAGAGCATCTCCACCGCTGAGGCACCGCGAGCGCAGCGGAACGCAGCCGCGGTCGGCCCGGACGCAAGACTGGCGCCGTCCGTCGTGAATAACGCATAGGATTGCGGGCGAACCACGAGAACGGATCGGTAGTCAGAGGGAGAGCGGTGCGGAAGAACCCTTTTGCGCAGATGTTTGTGTTCGGAGTGATCGTCACGGCGATCGGCATCGCGATCGGTCTGTCGATCCACTGGTTCCCGACCGATGCCTCGCAGCAGCTGTCCAGGACACGGACCCTGTACGACGTCCTGATGATCTGCACGATCCCGATCTTCGTCGGTGTCACCACGGTCGTGCTCTACTCGGTCTGGAAGTTCCGGATGAAGCCCGGCGAGGAGCTCAAGGACGGCCCGCCGATCCACGGCAACACCCGGCTCGAGGTGATCTGGACAGCGCTGCCGGCGATCCTGATCATGTCGGTCTGCATCTACTCCTACATCGTCCTTCAGGACAACGAGCAGAGCGTCCCGGGGGCGCGCAACATCAACATCACCGAGCGCCAGTTCGCGTTCGAGTTCTCGTATCCGCTGCCGAACGGCAAGACGGTCGTGTCCCCCGTCCTCTACATGGCGAAGGGCGAGCCGGTCGTCTTCCACCTCCGCTCGCTGGACGTGATCCACAGCTTCTTCGTGCCGCAGTTCGCCGAGAAGATCGATGCGGTTCCCGGAATCGCGACCGTGCTTCGGGTCACGCCGACCCGGATCGGCATCTATCCGGCCGAGTGCACCGAGCTTTGCGGGGCCGGCCACTCGCTGATGCGGGCACCGGTCAGGGTTGTCAGCCCGGCCGTGTTCTCGGACATGGCTCGCTTCCCAGCCGACCAATGCCAAGCCGCCGATCGGCGTGCCACCGTCGTTCGCCGCAGGCCCCGGCATTCCCGGCTCCGCGACGCCGTCCAGTCCGCCCGCGGATTCAACCTACGGCTCATCGGCGCCGTCGTCCAAGACGAAGAGTTGAGAATGCTCCAGAAAGCCGCGAAAGTCCACGAGCTGAAGATGTTCCGAGACGCCAAGGAGATCGACTGATGGCAATTCCCGCCAAGCTCCGCGCCCCTGGCTGGTATCGGGCGGCGCTGTTCGACGTGCTCGGGTTCGCGCTCGCGTTCGGGCTGACCGTGCTGATCCGCTGGCTGATGCACGAGCACCCGTTCGTCGACGGCGACGCGATCACGATCGTCTCGCTGATCGCCGTGCCGCTGTTCTTCCTCGCCGGCCTCGGCACGATCGACTACTGGTTCTACTGGGCGTCCGGACGCCCGACGCGGCCCGAGGACCACTCCGCGCACGGCGCCCGCACCTGGCGGGACTACTTCCGCGTCAACACCGACCACAAGGTGATCGGCGATCCAGTACACGGTCACCTCGTTCTTCTTCTTCTTCGTCGGCGGCCTGCTGGCGATGCTGATCCGCGCTCAGCTGGCCAAGCCGGGGATGCAGTTCCTCACCCCAGAGCAGTACAACGGCGTCTTCTCGGTCCACGCGACGGTGCTGATCTTCCTGTTCGTGATCCCGGTGTTCGCCGGCCTCGCGAACTTCGTCCTGCCGCTGATGATCGGCGCGCCCGACATGGCGTTCCCCCGGCTGAACGCGCTCTCGTACTGGATGCTCCCGGTCGCCGGCGTGATGATGCTGATGAGCTTCCTGGCCCCGGGCGGATCGTTCGCCGCCGGCTGGACCGCCTACGCGCCGCTGTCGACGACGATGCCGCTCGGCCAGCTGTTCTTCACGCTCGCTGTCCAGTTCGCGGGTGCGTCGTCGATCGCGACCGCGCTCAACTTCCTCGTGACGATCATCACGATGCGCGCGCCCGGCATGAGCTTCTTCCGGATGCCGCTGCTCGTCTGGGCGAACTTCTCGACCTCACTGCTGGTCGTGATCGCGACGCCGTTCATCGCCGCCTCGCAGTTCTTCGTGCTGCTCGACAAGTCGCTCGGGTTCCACTTCTTCGACGCGTTCGTCGGCGCCGGCAAGGACGGCAACGTGATCATGTACCAGCACGTCTTCTGGTTCTACTCGCACCCGGCGGTCTACATCATGATGCTGCCCGGCTTCGGGATCATCTCCGAGGTCATCGCCGTCAAGTCCCGCAAGCCGATCTTCGGCTACCGGATGATGGCGTTCTCGCTGCTGGCGATCGTCGTGCTCGGCTTCACCGTCTGGGCGCACCACATGTTCGTCTCCGGCATGGCCGCCTGGATCCGGATCCCGATGATGGTCACGACCGCGATCATCGCGATCCCGACGGGGATCAAGATCTTCTCGTGGCTCGCGACGCTGTGGCGCGGCGTGCTGCACCTCGACACCCCGATGCTGTTCGCGCTCGGCTTCCTGACGACGTTCACCTGCGGCGGGATCAGCGGCATCATGCTCGCGATGATCCCGTTCGACATCCACGTCAGCCAGACCTACTTCATCGTCGCCCACATCCACTACGTGCTGTTCGGCGGCTCGGTGATGACGATCTTCGCCGGCGTCTACTACTGGTTCCCGAAGATGACCGGGCGGATGTATGACGAGCGCCTCGGCAAGTGGCACTTCTGGCTGACGTTCATCTTCTTCAACCTGACGTTCGGGCCGATGCACATCATCGGGATCGAGGGGATGCCCCGGCGCGTCGCCGAGTACGCCGCAGCAAGTTCGCCGACTGGAACCTGTTCATCTCGATCGCGTCGCTGGCTGCTCGGCCTGAGCGACGCTGATCTTCCTCTACAACATCGTCGTCGAGCTGGCGCGGCGGGCCGCGCGCGGCGTCCAACCCGTGGCGCGGCGCTGACGCTCGAGTGGCAGGTCTCCTCGCCGCCGCCGATCTTCAACTTCGACACGATCCCGACGGTCGTCGGCGGCCCGTACGAGTACGGGGTGCCCGGCGCCGTCCACGGCATCTTCAAGCCGCCGGCCGAGGCCGACGCGCGGTGCCCGCCGGCGTATGTCCGGCGCGCCAGATCCGCTCAGCCAGGAGAGCCACGAATGAAGACCGTCCTCGTCGTCGCGAACGAGACCCTCGGCGGCCGTGTCGCTGGTGCAGGCGGTCCGTGACGCGCGGCCGCCGACGAGCCGACGCGAGCTTCGTCCTGTGCGTGCCCGCAGACCCGGCCCCGCGCCGGGCCTGGTCGTCTACGACGACGCCGTCTTCGACGCCGCCCAGGCCCGCGTCGACCTCGCGCGTCGCGTTCGTCCACGACCAGGGGATCGGAGGCGATCGGCGAGGTCGGCGATCCCGACCCGTACACCGCGACGATGGACGCGGTCCGGGAGTACGACCCCGAGCGCGATCATCATCTCGACCTATCCCGACGACCGCTCGGGCTGGCTGCGGCGCGACCTGATCGAGCGGTTCGAGCCAGGCGTCCGGCCTGCCGGTCGAGCACGTCGTCGCCGACATCGACACCGAGGGGCTTGCCGTTCCACGTCACGCTGGCCGTCGCCAACCGCACGGCGACCGGCAACGAGCTGCTCGAGGCGCTGAAGCCCAAGGCCGGCCGGCCGTCGCCGACGGCGCGACCACGCCGGGCGGCTGTTCATCGTGCTCGTCCCCCAGGAGGGCGGCGACGGGCACGCGACCGCGTCGCGCTCGCACCCGGCTGCAGCTCGTGCTCGGCCGCCTGCGCGATGCGGGTCTGCTCGCGGCGGGCATGATCGGCGACCCCGATCCCTACACCGCGATCATGAACGCGCTCCAGTACTTCCGCGTCGACGACATCGTGATCTCGACGTTCGCAGAGACGAAGTCCGGCTGGCTGCGCACCGATCTGATCGAGCGCGTCAGACGCGCCAACCGGCAAGCCGGTCGAGCACGTCGTCCACCGAAGAGCCGCCTCAGCGCGCCCCGGTCGCCGGATGATCGATTCCAAGCGGCATTACGCGCAACACGGACTGGGGGCCGAGCTCTAGATGGAAGCCGCCTCGATCGCCCACGCCGAGCATCACATGGGCCGCCGGCGGCCCATCAGCTCCTCGCGCGTGAACGCGCCGACGCTCGGGATGATGCTGTTCATCATCTCCGAGATCATGATCTTCGGGGCCTTCTTCACGGCCTACTTCTTCATCCGGATCGTCACCCACGACCCGTGGCCGGCCCACCGGCACGAAGCTGCCCGAGGCGGTCGCCGGCGTCAACACCGTCATCCTGCTGTCCTCGTCGCTGACGATCCACTGGGCGACCGTGTCGGTCAAGAACGGCAACCGCAGAGGCCTGAAGGCCGGCATGCTCGCCGACCTTCCTGCTCGGTCTCGACGTTCCTGACGATCCAGATCAACGAGTACATCCACATCGGCTTCTCGCCCCGCTACTCGGCGCAGGCGTCGGTCTTCTACGCGCTCACCGGCCTGCACGGAGCGCACGTCTTCATCGGCCTGTGCATCCTGCTGACGGTCACGATCCGCTCGTTCCGCGGCCACTACTCCCCTGAGCACCACCGCGGGATGGAGGTGCCGAGCATCTATTGGCACTTCGTCGACATCATGTGGGTGATCGTCTACACCACCGTCTACGTTCTGTAGAACGCCGGCTGAGGCGATGCTCAACCCACTGCGCTCCGAGGGCGAGGCCTTCAGGCTGCTGCTCTACGTGGTCGCCGTGTTCGCCGTGATCATCGTGATCGTGCTCCTGATCCGCACGCTGTAAGCGCCGGACGAGCTTGGCGCGGCCGTCGCCGCCACGAGCGAGCCTCCGCCGCGGCCGATGACATGCCCGAGCGCGCAATCTAAGACCAGATGCGTCAATTCGTGCGCTCGGCCATGAGATTCGTGCCCGAGCGCGCAGTGCAACCGCATAGCACCCGAATCGCGCGCTCGAACACGCGGCTCGCGACGGTAGTCCCCCATCCGGGTCCCACATCGGCCCGCCATGGTCTGAACAGACCGCACGCCGGCCGGAAAGCTGGAGGACCGCTATTTGGCTTCGGACGACAGGAAGTTGACGAGCGCCTGTATCTCGTTCGGCTTCAGCGTCTGCCCGAAGGTCGACGGCATCACGCCCGACGCGTAGCCGGACGGAATGAAGGCGTAGGGGTGGACGATCGCGTAGTGGATGCAGTCCGCGAGTGTCGTGCCGCGGATCTTCATCGAAGCCGCGCTGGCGCAGTCGCTTCGCAGGCGCGTGTCGAGATCGGGGCCGACCGTCCCGGTCGCGCCGGCGGCGGCCAGCGTGTGGCAGCTGCTGCAGCCGTTGCTGTCGAACACGATCTTGCCGTCGGCCGGAGTCGTACCGCTGACGGCGCCGGCCTCCGCCAGCTGCCCGGTGTCGTGACCGGGCTTCGCCGCCACCAGCGCCACGTAGGCCGCGACGTCCTGTGCGTCCTGGCCGCTGAACAACTTGGCCGGCATCACGCCCTGGCTGTTCGGGTACTGGATCCACCAGTCGACAAGACCCTGGATCGCGCTGCTGTTGATCCCGTCGATGCGGTCCTGGGCGAACGCGTCATCAAGGTTGGGGCCCGTATCGCCGGTGGTGTTCGCATGAGCGAGCGTGTGGCAGGCGCCGCACTTCTGCACGAACAGCTCCTTGCCATTGACCACGTTGGCGACCGGATGTTTGAGCGTGCAGCCGCCGAGCGCGACCACGGCGACGAGGCTCGGAAGGAGCAGCGCGAGAGTGCGATTGGTGCGTGCCACGAGCTTGAGCATGATGTCGAGAACGGCACTCTATCCGAGCTGGCGGCGCGGTGAGATGGTTCCTCGAGGTCATCCCGCGGCGGCGGCGCTGCAGCTTTCGTGCAACGCCCGGCCAACGAGGCTCCCGGGCCCGCTGGTAGCATGGGCGCTCAATGAGGTTGCTCCAGAAATACCGGATGCGGACCCCCTCCACGGGCAGGGAAGTGATCCTCGAGGCCGAGCCTGGGCTCGAATACGTCGACCGTGAAACCGGCGAGGAGCTCGAGCCGATCGCGCAGCTCTTGCCGCTGGCGCCGACGGCATCGGAGCTTCCGTGGGCCGTCGAGAATCTCCGGTTCTGCAATCACTGCGATCAGCTCGCGCAGAAGGACCTGAACGACTGTCCTCACTGTGGCCGGCGGATGGAACCGCTCGGCGACTAGCCGGAGGGAACTCGTGGATCTTCCCGGTATCCGCCGTATCCGTTCGGCTAACGCGGTGCGCCTGCTCGCGACCGTGACGACCGGCGCCGCCCTGGCGGTCGGAGCGGCAGGCTGCGGCGGTGGTGGCACCGCATCGACCGACACGACCGGCTCGCCGCCGTTCACGGTTCCCACCACCGGCTCGACAACGCCGGCACCGGCGAAGACGCCGAGCTCCACCAACACGTCCACCACCTCGACGACGACAACCACGTCCGGCTCCGGCGGCTCGTCCTCCGGAACGTCTGGAACGAGCTCGAATGGCGGCGTCGCGCCGCCTGCGAACACGACGCCGGCCACCTCGACCCCCACCACCACGCCGACTTCGACCAGCAGCAACGGCGGCGGCGGTCTCTGATCGCCCGCAGCGGCTGCGGTTACGCCGGCCGCTGAATCAGGACGACGGAACCGGGCTGGTGATCTCGGTCGCCGAGTACTGGACGGCGGTCGCCGAGTCGGTGACGTTCGGAACGCCCGCGTACACGCACTGGTAGTGGGCACGGTCGCCGATCGCGGTCTGCGCCTGGCCGCTCGTCGGCTGGTTCGTGCACTTCTGCTTGCTCGTCGCCTTGCGACTCTGGCTGTAGGCGAACTGTCCCTTCGGGAGATCGATCGAGAGCACCGGCGCCCAGGTCGGGACGGTGAGCGCGATCGCCTCGCCCGGGACGACCGGCAGCGGTGAGGTGAGCACGAACTGGACGACCTGACCGAGATAGGGCTGCAGCGGGAAGACCGGGCTCTGCGCCGCGACCGCCCATCCCTGAAGTGAGCGCTTCCCGTACGGCCTGAGCACCGTCAGCTGCGCCGCCGCCGGGCCACCGTAGGTGCTGTTGAGGCCCGAGATGTACTTTGCGACCGTCTTCGGATTGGTGCTGAGCGCCGATACCCCGAGTGAGAATGCGACGAGGTCGCCGGCCTTGCTCACAACGGTCGGATTCGAGATGCCGCTGCGGACGGTCTGGAGCGCGGTCACCTGGGTGAGCACGATCGTGCAGTCGACCGCCGACACCCCGGCTGGGCAGACGGGTGGACTCAGCGCCGTGTTGCCGACACCGATCTCGATCGTCTGGGCGAGGCCCGTCGCAGGGGCGAGCGCGGCGAACATAGCCGTCGCTGAGATAGCCAGGAGGAAGCGTTTCATCATTGCATTGAACACGAGCGGCGGCGCGCAGTTGCGCGCGCCGTTGCAAAACCGGGTTTCTGTCGGTGCTCGGCCGCCTCACCTGAGAGGCTCCGCCACCATCGGGACGGCCGTGTGCCGCCCCGACCGACCCTGATCAGATCTTCGTGACGTTTACCGCCTTCGGTCCCTTCGGGCCGGCCTCCTCCTCATAGGAGACCTTCGACCCTTCGGGCAGCGACCTATAGCCGTCCCCGTTGATACCCGAGAAGTGGACGAACAGGTCGCGGCCGCCATCATCTGGAGTGATGAAGCCGAAGCCCTTGTCGTCGCTGAACCACTTGACGGTTCCAGTAGCCATGTCGTGTATTTCCCTTCGGAACTGCTTGCTTTACACACCGGCTTGCCCTCACGGCCCCGGCAGAACAACGGGAAACGTAGCAGGGACGTTCCCTCGCTGACCGCACGCGAGCTTGCATCGACCGCCCTCGCCCCGCTCGGAAGCATCGCGCCATCGCCAAACAGCAGCGCGTAAAGCAGATTCAGCGCAGCCGATCGGCGACCGCGGCGATCTCCTGTGGATCACCCGGCTCCGGCACCCAGGGCAACTTCAGCGGGTCTCCCACATAGCGGGGGATCACGTGAATATGGAAGTGGAACACGGTCTGCCACGCAGCCGATCCGCACGAGTTGATCAGGTTGACGCCCTTGACCCCCAGCCGCGCCTCGATCGTTCGCGCAAGCCGCTGCGCGGCGATCGCGACGGCCGCCAGGTCCTCGGGGTCGATCTCGAGCAGATCCCTCGCGTGGGCGCGCGGCACCACCAGTGCGTGGCCCGGCGTCGCCGGGTTGATGTCCATGAACGAGACCGTGCGCTCGTCCTGCGCGACGATCTGAGCGGGGAGCTCACCCGCGACGATCCTGCAGAACAGGCAGTTCTCGGCGCTCATTCGACGCTCAGCCTACCGCTCTGCCCGCCCCGGCCGCGTGAGCAGCTCACGCGCTCGCTGCACGGCCTGCTCCTCGCCTTCGAGCTCACCGGCGAAGGCCGCCTCCTCCAGTTCGGACAGGAGCTGCCCGAGCTGTGGACCCGGCCGCAGTCCGATCGCGCGCGCGAGCCGGTCGCCGCGAACGGGCGGCCGTGGTCGCGCCGCGCGCCACTGCAGGGCCTCCCCGATCAGCTGCCTGGCCAACTCCAGGTGCCGGGCGCTCGCACGCTCGGCGCCACGCCCCTGCGTGGCCAACCGATCCGCGACGCTCAGCACGGTGACCTCCACCTCGACCGGTTCACACGCGCTCAGATATCGGTAGATCGCCCGCCGGTCAAGCGGCATCTCGTGCACCAGGAAGCCGAGCCGCAGGTGCTGCCGCGTGAGTCCCTGCACATAGCTGGTCAGCCGCTCGCTCGCCCGCAACCGTCCGAGAATGACCGCGACCATCTCGGCGCCGGCCACGTCGTGACCGAGAAACGTGACCCGCCCCGTCTCGTTGACCGCGCGCGTCGAGGGCTTGGCCACATCGTGCAGCAGCGCCCCGAACCGCAGCGCGATCCCACGTGTCAGCTCGTTTGCGAGCGGCTCGTCAAGCACCGCTGACACGCCGCCCGCCAGGTCACCGAAGACCGCCCCCGGATCGCGCTCCAGCTCGATCGTCTGCGCCAGCACCTCGATCGTGTGGTCGTAGACGTCCAGGTGGTGGTAATCGCTCTGCGTGACTCCGTGCAGTGCCGCCAGCTCGGGCAGCACGATCGCGGTCACCCCGAGCGCATCCATCGTTGCCAGCCCGTCCGGGGCCGCGTCGCAGGCGATGATCTGCTTCAGCTCGGCGAACACCCGCTCGGCCGCCACCGCACGCAGCCCCTCTGCGCTTGCCGCCGCGGCGGTGATCGTGTCACGCTCGATCTCGAAGCCGAGCTCGGCGGCGAGCCGCGCGAGCCTGAGCGTTCGCAGCGGATCGTCGCTGAACGCCGTCGGTCCGACCATCCGCAGCCGCCGCGCCCGCAGGTCCGCCGCGCCGCCCCACGGGTCGATCAGCTCGCCGTCCCCCAACTCGCGGGCGATTGCGTTGATCGTCACGTCGCGCCTGGCCAGATCCTGTTCGAGCGCTTCGCCCATCAGCGGCGTCAGATCGATCTGCCAGCTGCGATCCCGGGCGACGACGCGCCACGCACCGAACGCCTCCGACAGGGCGAACGGGTGCGCCGAGGTGCGAGCGGCGAGCGTCCGCGCCACGGCGCCGGCGTCGCCCTCGACGACCACGTCCCAATCGAGCACCGGCCGGCCGAGCAGCTCGTCGCGGATCGCGCCGCCGACCAGCCAGCCGTGCTCGGTGATCGCTGCGAGCGCTCGTAGCGGCGCGCTCACGGCACCCCCGTGCCGTCACGGTGGTAACGGCGTACAACGCGCTTGGAGATCGAGCAGATCACCTCGTAGTTGATCGTTCCGAGCCGCGCCGCGAGATCCTCGGCCGTTTGGCGCTGCTCGCCGTCGACGCCGATCAGCGTCGCCGCTGCTCCCATCTCGACGCTCGGCGCCGGCCCAAGATCGACCGTGATGTTGTCCATGCTGACCGCGCCGACCAGCGGGTAGCGGCGTCCCGTGATCAGCACGTCACAGTTGTTGCCCAGCGCGCGGGTGACCCCGTCGTCATAGCCGATCGGCAGGGTCGCGATCCACGTGTCCGCCGTCGCGATGAACCGCCGTCCGTAGCCGGTGCTCTCGCCGGCGTGAGCCGGCTTCAGCGCGGCGACGTAGCTGCTCAGCGCCAGCGCCGGCTCCAGCCCCCATCTGGCCGGATCCTCGTTCATCGGGTCGCAGCCATAGATCGCGATTCCGCAGCGCACCATGTCGAAGTGACTGCGCGGCGAACGCAGGGTCGCCGCACTGTTTGCCGCATGGACCACGATCCCCGGCAGGAGCGCTCGCATCGCCGCGGCGAAGGGCTCGAATGCATCAAGCTGATCGGCGAGGAACCGCTCGTCGCAGTCGGCGGTCGCAAAGTGCGTCATCGCCCCGGCGAGCCGCAGCGACGGCGCCGTCTCAAGGATCACCCGCGCGATCCGCAGCGCCTCGTCGGGGTCTCGCGTGCCATTTCGCCCCATCCCGGTGTCCAGCTTCACGTGCATCGCAACCGGGACGCTCCGCGCGGAGGCGCCCACCAGCTTGACGAACCGCTCGTCCCACGCCACCAGCTCGGCGCCGGCCGCGAGCGCGTCGGGCAGCTCCTCGGAGCTGATCGCCCCCAGGATCAGGATCGGCGCGTCGATCCCGGCCTGCCGGAGCTCGATCGCCTCGCTGCTCGTCGCGACTGCCAGCGTGCCCGCGCCGCTTGCGAGCGCGGCACGCGCGACCTGGGCCGCTCCATGCCCGTAACCGTCTGCCTTGACGACCGCGCAGAGGCGAGTTCCGTCCCGGAGCCGGCCGCAGAGAGCAGCCACGTTGCGCTCCACCGCGGCGAGGTTGACGGTTGCGAGTGCTCGAAGCAGCGCTCACCCCACTCGCGCAGACAGGACGCGCGGGAGCGCCGAGATCACGTCGCCGGCGATCACGCCCTCGGGGCCGAGTTCGGCCGCGACCAGACGCGCAGCGACCACATGCACGTACACCGCGGCACAGGCCGCCTCGAACGGATCCATGCCCTTCGCGAGGTAGGCGCCGATGATCCCGGAGAGCACGTCGCCCGAGCCGGCGGTCGCCAGCGCCGGCGCATCACCGGGGCTGATCGCCACCCGGCCGCTCGGCTCCGCGATCAGTGTGTCGTCGCCCTTCAGCACCACGATCGCATCAGCGGCGCCGGCGGCCCGGCGAACACAGCGCAGCCGCCGCGCGTCGACAGCCGCGCTGGTGATGCCGAGCAGGCGCCCCAGCTCGCCGGCGTGCGGCGTCAGAACGGTGCTGCCCGACCGGGAAGCCAGGCGGCTGATCGCGGCGATGCCGGCCGGCGTGCCGGCATCACCGCCCGGATCGTCCTCGTCGACGATCGGCTCGGATGCCGCAAAGGCGTTCAGCCCGTCTGCATCGAGCACCAGCGGCGCCTCGATGCGCGCCGCGAGCGCTCTCACGAGCGAGGCGCTCTGGGGGTCACGGCCAAGACCCGGACCCAGCACGACGCTCTGCACGCGCTCAGCGCGCGCGAGCGCCGGCTCAAGCGCCGAGGGGACCAGCGCCCCGCCCTCGTCATCGAGCGCGACGACCATCACCTCGAGCAGCTTTGACTCAAACACGCTTGAGAGCGACCGCGGCACCGAAGCGGTCACGTAGCCGGCACCCGCGCGCATCGCCGCCATCGCGCTCATGCACGGAGCCCCGGTCAATCCGGGCGAGCCGCCGCAGACAAGCACGGCGCCGGCTGTGAACTTGGTCGAGCCGTGACCGCGCCGGGGGATCTCGGCGCTCACGCGGTCGCTGATCAGGCCGATCTCGAGCTCGGCCACGCCTTCACGGACCGGGATCCCGATGTCGATCACCGACACCTCGCCCGCGTGCGTCTTTCCCGGGGCGATCCACAGGCCGGGTTTGCCGGCATGGAAGGTCACGGTCAGCTGCGCCCGGACCGCCTCCGTCGCCACCTCCCCGGTCGAGGCGTCGACACCGCTGGGAACATCGCAAGCGATCACCACCGCCGGCCCACCGGATTCGTTGATCGCCGTGATCGCCTCGGCCGCGCTGCCCCGCGGGGAGCCGGTGAAGCCGGTACCGAGGATCGCGTCGACGATCACCGCCACGCCTCGCAGCCGCTCGGTGCTGAATGGCTCCCACGCCTGCGCTCCAAGGCGCTCGAGGTTCGTGCGCGCATCGCCGCTGCGCTCCTCTCCGGGTGCGAGCAGCAGGACCCGGACCTCGTGGCCGTCCTCACGCAGGTGGCGGGCCGCGACGAGCCCGTCGCCACCGTTGTTGCCCTTGCCGCAGACGACCGCGATCTCGCCCCCGGCGGCCAGCGAGGCGGCGGCGCGCGCGAGTCCCGCCCCAGCCCGCTCCATCAGATCGAGGCCCGGGATCCCGCGGTCGTGGATCGCCCAGGAATCAAGCGTCCGCTGAGCCTCGGCGTCCGGGAGCGCGACGAGCCAGTCCGGCAGAGCACTCATGTGAGGATCGCGACCGCGCCGGCATCCCTGCGCGTGTGGGTCAGCGAGATCTCGATGCCGACACCGAGCTCGGCCGCGCGGTCCGCGGCCCTTCCGTGCAGGATGACCGAGGGCACGCCGTCCTCGTCGCAGACGACCTCGACCTCACGGAAGTTCCACGCCGGCATCGCCAGGGCCTTTGCGACCGCCTCCTTGGCGCAGAAACGCGCCGCGAGGTGCTGCACCGGTCGCGCGCGCGACGCCGCGTAGGCGAGCTCCCCATCGGTGAACAGCCGCTGCGCCAGCCGCGGCGCGCGCTCCAGCGCCCGCTCGAGCCGGTCGATCTCCAGCAGGTCAAGCCCGACCCGTAGCTGGCCTGGGATGCTCACTCGACCGTGACCGTCTTCGCCAGGTTGCGCGGCTGATCGACGTTGAGGCCGCGTTTGCGGGCGATGTGGTAGGCCAGCAGCTGCAGCGGGATCACGGCCACCAGCGGCGACAGCATCCACTCGGTCGCCGGCACCCAGATCAGCTCATCCGCGTGATGGGCGATCTGCTCGTCTCCCTGCGAGGCGATCGCGATCACCCGCGCGCCGCGGACCCGCACCTCCTGCATGTTCGAGATCACCTTCTCAAGGACCGGCGATTGCGTCGCGACGACCACGACGGGCGTGCTCTGGTCAAGCAGCGCGATCGGACCGTGCTTCATCTCACCGGCGGCGTATGCGTCGGTTGCGATGTAGGAGATCTCCTTCAGCTTCAGTGCACCTTCGAGCGCGACCGGCAGCCCGATATTGCGCCCGAGATACAGGAAGAAGTTGGCTTTGTAGGTCATCGCGGCGATCCGCTCGATCTCGCTCTCGGAGCCGGCCAGCAGCTCGCTGATCAGATGCGGCATCCGCTTCAGCTCGGCGATCCTGGCGGCAAGCGTGGCGCTGTCGAGCGTCTCGCGGACCTCAGCCAGCTTCAGCGCCAGCAGGTACATCGCGGCCACCTGGCCCAGGAAGGTCTTCGTCGCCGCGACGCCGATCTCCAGGCCGGCGCGGGTGAACAGGACGCCGTCGGCGTCCCGCGTCGCCTGCGATCCCATGATGTTGGTCACCGCCAGCACCGCCGCCCCACGCTCCCGCGCGGTTCGCATCGCGGCGAGCGTGTCGGCCGTCTCACCTGACTGCGTGATCCCGATCACCAGATCGCCGGGACCGATCACCGCGTTGCGGTAGCGGAACTCCGATGCCACATCGACCTCGACGGACACCCGCGCCCACTCCTCGATCGCATACCGCCCGATCAGACCGGCGTGGTAGGAGGTGCCACAGGCGACGATCACGATCCGGCTGATCGAGCGCAGCAGATCGTCATCGATCGATCCCATCTCACCGAGCTCGATGCGGTCCTTGAGAGCCGCACGCTCGCCGAGCGTCTCTGCGACCGCGTCTGCCTGCTCATGGATCTCCTTGAGCATGAACGTCTCGTAGCCCTGCTTCTCAGCGGTGTCCGCATCCCAGTCGATCTCGACGACCTCACGCTCGATCGGATCCCCAGCCGCGCTGGTGAATTCGACGCCGCCGGGTGTCAGGACCACCAGCTCGTCATCGTTGATGAACTGCACATGGCGCGTCTCTGAAAGGAACGCGGGGATCGCAGAGCCGATGAACTGCTCGCCCTCGCCGCGGCCGACGATCAGTGGACACTCGTTCCTGACACCGACCACGACGCCCGGCTGCTGCGCGCACATCACGATGAATGCGTAATGGCCGCGAAGTTCGGCGTAGGCGGCGCGGACCGCCTCGACGAGTCCGCCATCGCGATAGTGATGTGAGATCAGGTGGGCGATCACCTCGGCATCGGTCTCCGACGTGAAGTCGGCACCCATCTCACTGAGGCGCTGTGTCAGCTCGACGTAGTTCTCGACGATTCCGTTGACGACCACGTGGATCCGGTCCGCCGTGTCGGAGTGCGGATGCGCGTTTCGCTCGGTCACAGCCCCGTGGGTCGCCCACCGCGTGTGGCCGATCCCGGTCTCGGGCTGCGGCCGCTCGGCGAGCGCAACCGCGCTCTGGGCATCGGCACCGTCGGCGGCGGCCGCCGCAGCGGCGGCGCGATCATGCACTTCGATTGCCGCGCGCAGCGCGGAAAGGTTCCCGACCGCGCGGACCGCATCGATCCGGTCGCCCTGCAGCACCGAAATGCCGGCGCTGTCGTACCCGCGGTACTCGAGCTTCTCAAGACCGGCCAACAGCAGCGGCCTTGCCTCCCTCGATCCGACGTACCCGACGATGCCGCACATGGCAGAGAGCTCCTGGGTCGATGTTCGATGCAGTCAGCGGTCGAGCCGCAGCGGCGACCCGCGTCCGTGCAGCTGCGCTGCAGCGAACGAGCCTGTCATGTTAGTGGCCGCCGCCGGCGACCATCAGCTGCCCAGTGCGCGCTCGATCGTCGCGGCCAGCGTCTCGCACACCGTGTCGGTCTCGCTCTTGCTCGGTGCCTCAACCATCACACGGATCAGCGGCTCGGTGCCGGACGCGCGAACGAGCACCCTGCCCCTACCACTGAGCTCAGCGCCGGCCCGGTCGATCGCGTCCCGGACGGACCCGTCCTCGATCGCCGCACTGAGCGCGCCGCGATCGACGGCGCGGACGTTGAGCAGCCGCTGTGGAAGCTTGGTCATCCCGCGCCGCTCCACCAGATCGCCGCCCTCGAGGGCCTCCAGCGTCAGCAGCGCGCTCGCGATCCCGTCGCCGGACGGGCCGAAGCCGAGGTCGATGATGTGGCCGGACTGCTCCCCCCGAGCGCCCAGCCTCGACGGCGCAGCTCATCGAGCACATAGCGGTCCCCGACGTCCGTGCTGGCCACCTCGATGTCGGCCTCACCCATCGCCGTGTGGAAGCCGAAGTTGGTCATCACCGTGACCACGACACCACCTCCGGGAAGCAGGCCACGCTTTCGCAGGTGCAGCGCCGCCAGCGCGATCAGCTCGTCGCCGTCGACGATCGCTCCGGAGCGGTCGACGGCCAGCACGCGGTCACCGTCACCATCGAACGCAAACCCGGCGTCGAACGGGCCGCCACGGATCCGTTCTGCGATCAGCTCAAGGTGCGTCGAGCCACAGCCATCGTTGATGTTGCGCCCGTCGGGCTGATCGGCCAGGACCTCGACCTCAGCCCCGAGCCGGCGGAAGATCTCCGGGGCTGCGCGGTAGGTCGCGCCGTTGGCGCAATCCAGCAGGATCCGCCGGCCGATCAGGTTCAGCTGCTCGAAGCGGGTGTGGAGCTCCCGCAGGTAATCCTCGAGCGCCCCGTGCAGCGTGCGAACCCGCCCGATCTGCTCGCCGGCGGCGGGCGGCCGCTCAAGCTCGGCCTCGATCGCCCGCTCGTCGTCATCGCGGAGCTTGAAGCCATCAGCCGCGAACAGCTTGATGCCGTTGTCTCTGTAGGGGTTGTGGGACGCCGAGATGACCGCGGCGAGATCAAGCTGGTGGCGGCGCAGCAACAGCGGTGCGGCCGGCGTCGGCAGCACGCCTGCGAGCAGCGCGTCGCCACCGGCTGCGGTGACGCCCGCGGCAATCGCAGCCTCGAGCATCTCACCGGACTCGCGCGTGTCACGCACGATCAGCACCGAGGGTCGCTGCGCGTCGCAGCGAGAAACCGCTGCTCGTGCGAGCGCGAGCGCGAGCTCGGCGGTCAGGAACTCGCCGGCACGGCCGCGCACGCCATCGGTGCCGAAGAACTGGCGGGACATCTGCGGAGACTGAGCGGAAGCCGGCCTGTGGCCGATCAGCGCTTCGAGAACTGGGGCCGCTTACGCGCCTTCTTGAGGCCGGCCTTCTTGCGTTCCTTGACCCGCGGGTCGCGCGTCAGGAAGCCGCGGCGCTTGAGCTCACCGCGCAGATGAGGATCTGCCGAGATCAGGGCTCGTGAGATCCCGTGGCGCAGTGCACCGGCCTGTGCCGAAACGCCACCACCATGCATCCGCGCGATCACGTCCATCCGGGTCTCGTAGGCGACAGCCTCGAGTGGCTGGCGGATCACCCGCTGCAGCGTCTCGCGAGGGAAGAACTCCTCGAGCGTCTTGCCGTTCACCGAGTACGTCCCGGTTCCCGGCTTCAGGATCACGCGGGCAACAGCCGTCTTACGCTTACCGGTCGCCGTATAGCGAGCACCGGCACCGAGGTCGATCGCCACGCCTGCGATCGGATGCGAGACGACGCTTGACTCCTCCTCGGCCGCGCGCGCGGCAGCCTCCTCGGCCTCCGCCTCGGCCGCGGCGAGCGCCTCGGCATCAAGGAACTGATCCCCGTCGGAGACGATGTCTGGAATCAGATCGGCACCCGGAATCGCCGGCCTCTCACGCGGAGGGGCATCCTCATCGACGTACTCGACCTCAGCCACCACGATCTCATCGGGCTCGACAACGACGATCTCCTCGTCCCCCTCAGCCGCAGCCTCCTCAGCCGCGTCCTCCGCGGCAACGATCCCAGCCTCCACGACCGGCTCTTCGGCAACGACCGGAGCCTCCACCGCCGGCGCTTCCTCCGACTCCGGCTCTTCAGCCACCACCTCGGGCTCCTCAGCCGCTACCGCCTCAACCGCAACCTCCGGCTCGGCAGCATCGTCGGGGGCCGATGGCCCGTCCGAAGATGACGTTGTGTCGGAGGCACTCGAGGCCGTTACATCCTCGGCCGACGTCTCATCAAGTTGTGCCTCCGAAGAGGCGTCGCCCTCGGAGGCGGGGTGTTCAGACTCACTCAAGATTTCAGCTCCATGATCTGCGGCTGCTGGGCGGCGTGCGGATGGTCGGGCCCGGCATACACCTTCAACTTGGTCAACTGCTTGCGCGCCAGCCGGTTGCGGGGCAGCATCCCCTTGACGGCGAGGCGGATGACCTCTTCGGGACGGCGCTCGAGCATCTCGGCGAGCGTCCGCGACTTCAACCCGCCGGGATAGCCGGAATGGCGGTAGTAGCGCTTGTCCGAGAGCTTCTTGCCGGTCACCGAGATCTTCTCGGCGTTGACGACCACCACGAAGTCACCCGTGTCGATGTGCGGGGTGTAGGTCGGCTTGCGCTTGCCGCGCAGCGCATCGGCGATCTGCGTCGCGAGCCGTCCGAGCGTTTGCCCGTTCGCATCGACGAGCAACCAGTTGCGCTCGCGGTCGGATGGTTTGGCTACGTAGGTCTTCATGGCATGCAATCAGGCGCGCGGTTGCGCGCGGGCAGCGGATGATAGGGGATCACGCGATCAGGCGGATCGAGCGGGAGCGCTCATTCCCACTCGATCGTGCCCGGCGGCTTGCTCGTGATGTCGAGCACCACCCGCCCGACCGGCCGGATCTCGTTGATCATCCGGCTGGCGATCTGCTCAAGCAGGTCGTACGGCAGCCGGGCCCAGTCCGCGGTCATCGCATCGTCGCTGGTCACCGCGCGGATCACGATCACGTTCCCGTAGGTGCGCGCGTCCCCCTGGACGCCGACCGTCCGGATGTCCGGCAGGACGCAGAACGACTGCCACAGCTCACGGTAGAGCCCGGCCTTGCGGATTTCGTCCTGAAGGATCGCGTCCGCCTCACGCAGAACGTCGAGTCGCTCCCGGGTGGCCTCGCCGCCGACGATCCGGATCGCGAGGCCGGGTCCGGGGAACGGCTGGCGCCACACGAGCCGCTCCGGCAACCCCAGCTCTGCACCGACGGCACGGACCTCGTCCTTGAACAGCGTGCGCAGCGGCTCCACCAGTTCGAACTCGAGATCGTCCGGCAGGCCGCCGACGTTGTGGTGGGACTTGATCGTGGCGGTGCCGGTGCCGCCGCCGGACTCGATCACGTCCGAGTACAGCGTGCCCTGGACGAGAAAGCCGACCCCGTCCAGCTTCGCAGCCTCGGCCTCGAACACCCGAATGAACTCCGCGCCGATCCGCTTGCGCTTCTCCTCGGGATCGGTGATCCCCTTCAGCCGCGCGAGGAACCGTTCCTCTGCATCGACGGCCACGAGCGGCACGCCGAACGTGTCACGGAACGCAGCGACAACCTGCGCGCCCTCGTTCTTGCGCATCAGGCCGTGATCGACGAACACGCAGGTCAGCTGATCGCCGATCGCACGGTGTACGAGCAGCGCGGCCACGCTCGAATCGACCCCGCCTGACAGGCCACAGATCGCCCGTGAGTCCCCGACCTGCGCGCGGATTGCCTCGATCTGCTCCTCGATCACCGAGCGCGCGCTCCAGCTGCCCTCGCAGCCGCAGACCTCACGCAGGAAGTTCGACAGCACCTGCTGCCCGTACGGCGTGTGGATCACCTCGGGGTGGAACTGAATCCCGTAGATCGCGCGCTCGCGGGACTCGAACGCCGCGACCGGCGAAGCGGTCGACGACGCGAGCGCGACGAATCCCGCCGGCGCCTCGAACACCGTGTCGCGGTGTGACATCCAGCAGGTCTGTTCCTCCGGCGTCCCCGCCAGCAACACCCCGCTGGTGTGAACGCTCAGCTGCGAGCGGCCGAACTCCCCGACCTCGGCGCTCTGCACGACGCCGCCGAGCTCACGTGCCATCAGCTGCATTCCGTAGCAGATACCGAGCACCGGGATCCCGAGCTCGAGCAGCTCGGGATCGAGCTTCGGCGCGCCCGCCTCATACACCGACGCCGGGCCACCGGACAGGATCACGCCCTTCGGCTGGTGACGGGCCACCTCGGCGGCGCCGACGTGGTGTGGCACGAGCGTCGAGAAGACACCGCACTCACGTACCCGTCGTGCGATCAGCTGCGAGTATTGACCACCGTAGTCGAGCACGACCACCTGCTCGGTGACGTTCCCGGGGAGTGGCAGGTCGTTCACGGAGGTGCCGCCCGCTTGCGGCGCGGCACGCCCGGCAGGCGCGTGTGCCTCAGTCGGCGACACCGACCGCCGCGGCCCTCGCGCCCATGCCCACGCCCTGCTCACGCTGGAGGTGCTTGCCCTCGGTCTGCAGCGCCGGGGCGACCATCAGCTCGGCGCGGTTGAACTCGGCGATGTCCCGGTAGCCGCAGGTCGCCATCGACGTGCGCAGACCGCCCATCAGGTTGAAGGTGCCGTCGTTCTCACGTGCCGGTCCCTTGATGATCTCCTCGAGCGTGCCGTTTGGCTTCGTCGCGACTCGCGTGCCGCGCGGAAGCGTCGGATGGAACGTCGCCATCCCCCAGTTGTAGCCGCGACCGGGGGCCTCGTAGCAGCGCGCGAGCGCTGAGCCGAGCATCACCGCGTCAGCCCCACATGCGATCGCCTTGGCGATATCCCCACCGTTGCGCATGCCGCCGTCGGCGATCACCTTGACGTAGTCGCCGGTCTCCAGCATGTGCTGGGCACGCGCGGCGGCGACATCGGCGATCGCTGTCGCCTGCGGCACGCCGATCCCCAGCACCCCTCGGGTGGTGCAGATCGCGCCCGGCCCGACGCCGACGAGGACACCCGCGGCACCGGTGCGCATCAGGTGAAGGCCGGTGTGGTACGAGGCGCAGCCACCGACCACCACGGGGATCGGCGCCAGTTCACGGATGAACTCCTTGAGGTTCAGCGGCGGCCTCGACTCGTCGCGCGAAACGTGCTCGGCCGAGACGACCGTCCCCTGGATCACGAGGATGTCCAGGCCGGCCTCCAGCGCCACGTCGTAGTAGCGGCGAACCTTCTGCGGAGTCAGCGAAGCGGCTGCGACGACGCCATGTGACTTGATCTCCTGGATCCGCCTGGCGATCAGCTCCGGCTTGACGGGCTCACGGTAGATGTCCTGCATCTCACGCGTGGCGATGTCCTTCGAGAAGCTCGCGATCCGCTCGAGCTCGGCGTCGGCGTCCTCGTAGCGACAGTAGATCCCTTCGAGGTTCAGAACCGCCAGCCCACCGAGCTTGCCCATCAGCCCGGCGGTCGTCGGCGAAACGACCCCATCGAGTGCGGCCGCGAGTAGCGGCAACTCGAACCGGTATGGACCCAGCGTCCAGGTGATGTCGACATCGTCGGGGTCACGCGTCCGGCGCGACGGAACGATCGCGATGTCGTCGAAGCCGTATGCCCGACGAGCCTTCTTTCCGCGTCCGATCTCGACTTCCATTACGGCATCGTAATAGCTCCACCGGACAGCGGCACGAGCGCTGTCGCAGAGAGCTGACGGAGGGATCGCACGTGCTGGAAGGTGACCGTCGGAGCGCAGACCATCGGTCCGACCGATCCTAGCAGCGGGCCGCTGTCCCGCTCCTGCGTCGTTCGCGCTTACACCGGGAAAAAGACCCGCGTCCGGCTCCGAGCCGGTCGCGCTGCCGTCAGGAGATCTCGGCCGGGGCGTGGATCCGTTCCACCTTCACCTCGTCGAGCAGCCGCTCGACCTTGGCGGGCTCCAACACGCCGGCACCGATGTGCTGGGTCGACTCGGCGCCACACGCAACCCCGAACCGCAGGCAATCGACTGCCGCCTGGCCGCCGTAGCGTGCGGCGACATAGCCGGCCAGGAAGGCATCGCCGGACCCGATCCGTGAGCGTGGCTCCAATTCGGCGACGCTGACCCGATAGAGCACCGGGGCGCCCGACTCGATCACCTGGGCGTAGCAGCCGTCGGCGACCGTCATGATCGCCTCGGCCGGTCCGAGCCGAGCGATCTCGTCCACCGCCCCCGCGCGATCCTGATCGTCGTTGAACTCATAGCCGACCAGCTCCTCGGCCTCTGCCTCGTTCGGCGAGACGACGTCGGGCTCAGCCTTGACCGCAAGCCGCAGCGGCTCCCCATCGGTGTCGACGATCGTCGTCGCACCGAGCTTGCGCACGGCCCGGATCAGGCTCGCGTAGACGTCCTGATCGATGCCACGCGGCAGGCTGCCGGCGAACACGCAGATACTGGCCCCCTTGGCCAGATACATCAGCTTCTCGCGGAACAACTCCAGCTCGTGCACGGAGACCGACGGACCGCGTTCGTTGATCTCCGTATGCATGCCCGTGGTCGGGTCGAGCACCGCGGTGTTGGTCCGTGACTCCTCCCGGATGCGCACGAAGGCGTTCAGGATCGCCTCGTCGTTGAGCGCCTCGACGATCCGGTTGCCGGTCGAGCCGCCGGTCAGCCCGGTGGCGATCACCGGCTGACCCAGCCGCTTGATCGCTCGGGCGATGTTCACGCCCTTGCCCCCCGGCATCGTCTGCTGATCAACGGTGCGATGTCGGCGGCCCGGACTGAAGCTCGGCACCTCGAGCGTCTTGTCGAGCGCCGCATTGAGCGTCACGGTGATGATCATCCTGCCTCCAGAGTCTCCCCAGATGTGATTCGCACACGCCAGCGGCGGCGCGCCAGCACCAGAGCCGCGAGCGCGACGACGAGCATCGCCATACCGAACACGATCCAGGTGCCGATGAACCTGCCGACGAGCGTCAGCGTCGAGATCGCCGGCAGTGCCCGCTCCAGTAGCAGCGGCACCCGCGCCACCGTGCGCCCGCCGATCACGACGCCGGCATAGCCGACGACGGCGTTGCGCTTGAGGGGCCCGGCCAGCTGAGTCGGGACGAAGACCCGCAGCCGGACGTCGTAGGCGCGGCTGACGATCCGTTCGAAGCTGGAGCCGGCGACGACCGTCGCCCGCACGCCCGGCGAGTCCTTGACGGTCGGCCGGGCGAGCACCTGTCCGGCGACGACGGGCTTGACGATCCGAAACTCGGCGAAGCCGTAATCGAGCAGCGCGAGCGCGTTCTGGTCCCGCGCGGCCTCACTGGAGGTCCCGAGCACCGAGCCGATCAGGGTCATCCCATCTCGGGTCCCGGATGCGACGAGCACGTAGCCCGCGCCCGAGGTGTGCCCGGTCTTGACGCCGTTGATCCAAGGCACCCGTCCGACGAGATCGTTGCGGTTGACGACGTAGCCCACGGGTCCGGTGTGCAGCGTAGCGCTCGGCATGTCAACTACCCGTCTGAAAAACGCCGAGTACGCCAGCGTGTAGTCGGCGAGCTTGTCCAGGTCGAACGCCGTCGAGTAGTTGCCCGGCGTATCGAGTCCGATCGGTGTCGTGTAGTGGGTGTGCGTCAGCCCGAGCTCACGCGCCTGCGCGTTCATCATCGCCAGGAACCGGGGGATCGATCCGCCTCCGACGTTGTAGGCGAGATCCTCGGCGGCGTCGTCGGCGCTCGGCAGCAGCAGGGCGATCAGCAGATCGTGAACGCTCATCCGCTCACCCGGGACCAGGCCGATCTGGGAGTCATCCGCCGCGGGGTACCAATCGTTCTGGGTGAAGATCTGATCCAGGTGCTTGACGTGCTCGAGCGTGATCAGTGCGGTCATGATCTTGGTCGTACTCGCAATCGGTTGCTCCGCGTTCGGGTTGACCCCATAGAGCTGCTGCCCGGTGCTCGCATCGATCAGCCCGGCGGCACTCACCTGGAGGTCGGGCGGCGCCACCGCCAGCGCACGCGCCGGCACCAATACGGCCGTGGACAGCGCACACAGCAGCGCGCAGAGCAGACCGATCCCGGCGCGCCCGCGCATGGCCACGGAGGGCGCGACGCGCCCGCGAACGCCGCGTCGGACGCTCACCGGCGCAGCCTCAGCCGCTGTCCGACCTGCAGCGCGTTTGGGTTCAGGTGCGGGTTCAACGCCTGCAGCACCGCGATCGAGACGCCTGTTCGCTGCGCAATCTGGCTGAGCGTGTCGCCAGGCCTGACGATGTAGACGGTCACGGCAGCGTTCGTCTGGGGCTTGGTTCGCTGAGAATGCACGTGATGACCGGTCGAGTGTTCCACGGGGCGGTTGGTCGGCACGGTCGCGGTTGTGCTCGACCTGAGCGCGTGATGCACGATCAGATACGTGCTGAGCACCGTAGCGGCCAGTACCAGCGGTACCAGGTAGCGCGCGGGGCTCCTCCGACCCGCTGGCGACCGATCGACCATCGCGGCCCGATCATACCCTCAGTGGCTGAGCACCCAAGTGGCCTCACGCAACCTGGCCGCCTCGCTCGCAGCCGCCCGCGCCGGATCTCCACCATCGCGCTGGTGGGCCGCGACGATCCCTCGCGAGGCGGACACGAGCCCGCTGGCGGGGCCTGCTGCGAACGCGGCTGCCAGGTCCTGCACGCGCCCGCCCTGTGCGCCGACGCCGGGAAGCAGGAACACCGCGTGCGGCATCAGCTCACGCATCTGTTCGAGTCGCTCAGGCGCTGTCGCGCCGACGACGGCGCCGACGTCGGCCAGCCCGCATCGGCCACGGCCCGCCGACCCGACGGCTGCGACCAACCGGGCGATCGCGTCGCTGACCGAGCCGCCGGAGGCGAGTTCCAGCTCCTGCAGATCCATGGCGCCCGGGTTCGAGGTGCGCACCAGCACGAACAGACCCGCTCCCGCCTGACGGGCACGATCGACGAACGGGGCAAGTGAGTCGGCGCCCAGCAGGGGGTTGACGGTGATCGCGTCGACGCCCAGACCTGCCACCGGGCCGAACGCGGTGGGTGTCTCGCCGAAGAACGCCTGCGCGTAGGCAGCCGCCGACACGTCGATGTCGCCACGCTTGGCGTCGGCGATCACCAGCAGACCCGCCTCCCCCGCATCGCGGACCACGTCGGCAAGCGCCGCCCAACCGGGCGCGCCGAGACGCTCGAAACAGGCGACCTGAGGCTTGACCGCGACACAATGCTCGGCCACCGCCTCGATCACCAGCGCACAGTGAGCCGCGACAGCTCTGGCAGCGAGCTCGACATGTGAGCCAGACTCAGCGCCCGCCCCACCAACGAGTTCGAGTGCGCGGGGCCACAGCCGCACCGGGTCCGGATCCAGACCAAGTACGAGCTGCGACTCGCGCGCCTCGACGCGGGCCGCCAGCCGGTCGGGGAAGCCTGACACGCGCTCGCCGGATCCAGCTGGCGCAGTCATGCGCGGCGCGGCGCCAGGCGTCATTGACGCGCGGACTCAGTGTCGTAAGTCAAAAATTCGACTCACGACACTAGTTGACCGCCTTCTTCAGTCCGGCCCCGGCCGTGAACTTCGGCACGCGGGACGCCGCGATCTGGATCTTTGCGCCGGTCGCGGGGTTGCGACCCTCACGTGCTCCGCGCTCGGACACGCTGAACTTGCCAAAGCCCGAGAAGACGACATCACTGCCGCGCTTGAGCGCATCCTCGATCGTCGCCAGCACTGCGTCAACCGCCTCCCCCGCGTCCTTCTTCGTAAGACCCGCGCGATCGGCGACCTGGTCGATGAACTCCGACTTGGTCAACTTTGCTCCCTTCTTCAAGGTGTAGGAACAGCCGAAACTAACACGGTTTGCGGACGTTGAGGGTTGCAATCGCCCGAAACTGCTCCAGCCGCGGCCGCCTGACGTCGATCATCGGGCGCAAACCGTGACAATGGCTGGCATGAAACTCGCGCAGGCAGCCTGGCTTGCGACGGTCCTCGCCTGCGTGATCGCCGGCCTGGTGCTCACGATCCGCGGTGACATCGGCTATGCGCTCGTGACCTTCGCGGTGGCGCTGTCAGCCGCGATCAACCTCTTCTAGCAGCCGCGGGCGCCGTGCCGGGCGCTGGGGCGAGCACCTCCCCGGGCCGTACTCGATCCTCCGGCTCCAGGTGGATCAGCACGTCGGCCCCACCGAGCGCCCGGGCGATCGCGTCGTTCAGTTGATGTGCGGTCCGGTGCGCTTCCTCCAGCGATGTCCCCGATCGAAACTGGACGTGAACGTCGACGTACCGCTGCGAGCCGGCGCGACGCGTCCGCAGCTCGTGGAAGCCGACCACACCCTGCTCGGCGAACGGCTCGATCGCCGCGCTGATCAGCTGCAGCTCCTCCGGCGGCAGCGACTGGTCGACCAGGACCTGGCCGGAGCGCATCAGCAGCCGCACGCCCGTGACCAGCAGTGCGAGCGCGACCCCGAGCGCGACGACCGGATCGATCCACTGCTTGCCGGTCACCGCGACCAGGACGAGCGCCAGCAGCACGGCCGCCGAGCTGACCGCATCGGTGCGCAGATGCGTGGCGTCTCCCTCCAGCGCCGGAGACGAGGCGATCCGGGCGTTGCGAGCGATCACGGCCGAGACGGCGAGGTTTACGACGATCGAAAAGCCGATCACGACGATCCCGATGCCGAACCTGTGGGTTTCGCCGTGACCGAGCAGCCGGCGGACCGCCGCGAATGCGATCACCGCCGAGCCGACCAGGATCAGGATGCCCTCGATTGCCGCCGCCAGGTTCTCCAGCTTCTCGTGGCCGTAGCGATGGCTCTCGTCCGCCGGCTCTCCAGCTTTGCGTACGGACAGATAGGCGACGATCGAGGCGATCAGGTCGACGCTCGAATGCACCGCCTCGGTGAGGATCGCGACCGACCCTGTCAGCGTGCCGGCGATCACCTTGAGGACGATCAGGGTCGAGTTGGAGCCAACCGACAGCAGCGCGGTGCGCTGCTTGAACTCCGGTGCCACGGGCGACGCCTGCTGCCTGATCCCGACCGTCCGGCCTGGTGCGTCCGCTTCGTTCCCGCGTTCGCCGCTCACTTGCAGGCGCTCACGATCCCAGCCACGCGGCGAATGCGCGGACAGCTCTGCCGCGGTGGCTGATCGCGTCCTTCTGCGCATCGCTCAGCTGTGCCATCGTCGTGTCGGGTGCCGCGTCCGGGGGAAGATCATCCGGGATGAAAGCCGGGTCGTAGCCGAACCCGCGGGACCCGCGACGCTCGCCTGAAAGACGGCCGGCGCAGCGGCCGGTGAAGATCCGCTCGGTGCCCCCGGTAGGGTCGACGTAGGCGAGCGCACACACATAGACGAGCTCGCTGCCGGCCGGAGCCTCCCGCATCAGCTTGGCCAGGTTCTCCTGATCGCTCGCCCGCTCCGCGGCATAGCGGGCCGAGCGGACCCCCGGCGCACCCCCGAGCGCAATCGCCTCGATTCCCGAGTCGTCGGCGATCGCCGCCCGCTCGAGCGCCGCGGCCGCGGCTCGCGCCTTTGGCAGCGCGTTCGCCGCGTAGCTGTCGCCATCCTCTGGCGGCAGCTCGACACCATCCGGTAGCGGCTCGACGGTGATTCCGGCCGGCGCGAGCAGCCGGCGCACCTCGGCGAGCTTGTGCGCATTGCGGGTGGCCAGCACCAGCCGGGTCATCGCCGCTCAGATGAGTCGTCCATCTACTAGGAGCCTGACTGAACCGCCGCTTCCTGCGCTGAGCGGAGCGAGTCGATGCCGCCGGCCGCCAGCGCCAGGAGGTCATCGAGGTGCGCGCGGGAGAGCGGCGTCCGCTCGGCGGTGGCCTGTACCTCCACCAGCCCGCCGGCGCCGGTCATCACGACGTTGGCATCGACCTCGGCGGTCGAGTCCTCTGAGTAGTCAAGGTCGAGCAGCGGGACGCCGGCGACGATCCCGCACGACACCGCTGCGACGGTTCCGCTCAGCGGTGAGCGATCGAGCCGTCCTTCGCCGATCAGTGCACCGATGGCCAGCTCGAGCGCGACCATGCCGCCGGTGATCGACGCGCATCGCGTGCCGCCGTCGGCCTGCAGGACGTCGCAGTCGATGTAGATCGTGCGCTCGCCGAGCGCCGCGAAATCGACAACGCCGCGCAGGGCTCGCCCGATCAGCCGCTGGATCTCGACCGTGCGACCGTCGGCGCGTCCCCTGCTGATGTCACGCTGCTTGCGCTCCCCGGTCGAGGCGGGGAGCATCCCGTACTCGGCGGTGACCCAGCCACGCCCGGAGCCGGCGAGCCAGCGCGGTACGCCCTCCTGTGCAGAGGCTGTGCAGATCACGCGGGTCTCGCCCATCGAGATCAGCGCCGAACCGGTCGCGGTCCTTACGAACCCCGGCTCGATCACGACCGGCCGCAGCGCGTCCGTAGCTCGGCCATAACTCCGCTGCGATGTCATTGCAAAGCAGCGTAGCTGCCGCCGCGGCCCCTGACACTCGACTTGCTGGTTTGATGCCGACTGCAGAAACCGCATGCGCGCACTGGTCGTCACCAACATGTATCCGAGCGCCGCGTTCCCCGCGCGGGGGCGGTTCGTGCACGATCAGGTTCAGGCGCTGGCGGCCCTGGCTGACCTCGAGCTTGAGGTGTTCTCGTTCGAGCCCGGTGACGCAGCGGCCTACCTGCGCGCCGCCGACCGGCTCCGGCGGCGCTTCCGGGGCAGCCGCTTTGACGTCGTCCATGCGCACTTCGGCCTGACCGCGTGGCCGGCGCTCGCGGTCCGGGCACGGGCGCATGCCGTAACGCTGCACGGAACCGACCTCGCCAATCCGCGGTCACGTGCGATCACGCTCGCGGCGCTGCCGTGGCTGAAGCTGACAGCCACGGTGTCGGCGCAGCTCGCCGAGTCCGTCCCGCGCTGGGCCACCCGCGGCCGCCCGGTGGCGGTGCTGCCGTGCGGCGTCGATCTCCAACGGTTCGTCGCCCACGATCGCCGGGAGGCCCGTCGCGCGCTGGCGTTGGAGCCCGACGGGCGCTATCTGCTGTTCGGAGCCGATCCGGCGCGCGCCGAGAAGCGATATGACCGCGCGCTGGCGCTCGCCGACGCCGAGAAGGTGGCGTTGCTGACGCTCGGCGCCGTCGACCCCGAACAGGTTCCCCTGTACGTCAACGCCGCCGACGCCGTGCTTGTCACCTCCGATCGGGAGGGCTTCGGGCTCGCCGTGCTCGAAGCGCTGGCCTGTGACGTGCCGGTGCTGGCGACTCCGTGTGGAATCGCGCCGGAGGCACTCGCCGGCGTCGCCGGGACCTACTGTGGTCCGTTCGAACTGTCGCGCTGGCGCGCGGTGCTCGCCGAGCATCTGGCGACGCCCGACCCGAGGATCACCGGCCGCGCCGCAGCCGAGCGCTACTCGTCGGTGACGATGGCGGCCCGCGTCGCCGACGCCTGGCGCTCGCTGCTTCGCTGAGGATCCGCGCGTTCGTCCGCCTGCCCGCATTCGCCCGCCCGCATTCGTCGCGCCGCGCGCCACGTCCGCCCGCCGCGCGTCAGTCGGTACGCGGCGCGTAGCGGTGATGGAGCATCAGCGCATTGCCGTCGGGGTCGGCGAAGAACGACATGTGACAGACGCCCGTGTCGAAGATGTCACCGCCGAACTGCACCCCTCGGTCCTCCAGTTGCCGCCGCGCCGCCGCGACATCCTCTACGTGCAGGGCGATCGCGTTTCCGACCGGATGGTGCTCGAGGCCCATCGCCTCGGGCATCATCAGGTTGATCGTCAGGTTGCCGGTCTCGAACTCAGCGAAGTGACGGTCCGGGCGGTACCTGGAGCGCCGCAGCCCGAGTGTCTCTTCGTAGAAGCGCACCGCCGCGTCCAGATCCCGGGTCGGCACGGGAACGAAGTCGACCCCCGTGATCAGCTGGTTGTCAACGGCCATCTGCTCCCTCCTCACGTGGTGTTTTGCAATGCGGCCGCGAAGCTCGTCAGGCGAGCGCCGGCCAGAACCCCGACAGCTGCGCAAGCGCCTCCTGCGCAAGCGCGACAGGCTGCGCGGGCTGCTCTCGAAGGGCCACCTCCTCCACCACACCTGCGAGATGGGTGCCGGTGATCGCCGCCATCGTCACCGCCACGGACCGCGCCAGCGCGCCGAGGTCGTAACCGCCCTCGAGCACACACCCGAGCGGAACCCCCAGCTCATCGCAGACCGCCGAGATCTGCGCCGCCATGCCGGCAAAGCCCGCCTCGGTCACATGGCAGCTCGCGAGCGGGTCGTCGCGGTGCGCATCGAAGCCGGCGGAGATCAGCACCAGTTCCGGCGCGAACGCCCGCGTCAGCGGCACGACCACGTCCGCGACGAGCGACAGATACACAGCATCGCCGGTGCCGGCGGGGACCGGCAGGTTGAGGGTGAAGCCGCGCCCGGCGTGCGAGCCGATCTCCGAGGCGGCGCCCGTGCCCGGGTACAGCGGCCATTGGTGGATCGAGACGAACAGCACCTGTTTGCTCTCGGCGAAGATGTCGCTGGTCCCGTTGCCGTGATGCACGTCCCAGTCGAATACGAGCACCCGTTCCAGGCCCAGTTCGTCGATCGCGTAGCGAGCCGCGACGGCGATGTTGTTGAACAGGCAGAACCCCATCGCTCGCGCCGGCAGGGCGTGATGGCCCGGCGGTCGATGGGCGCTGAAGCCACGAGCCCCCGCCCCCTCCTGCAGGAGTCTCTGGACCAGCGTGACCGCGCCACCGGCGGCGTGCAGGGCCGCCAGGAATGAGCCCTCGCTGATCGCCGTGTCTGCGTCGAGCCTGCCGCCACCGGCGGCGGCGGCACGTTCGATCCAGTTCACGTACGACTGAGGATGAACGGCGAGCAGTGCTGCGCGCGGCACCTCGGGCGATTGCACCCGCGTGTAGCCCAACCAGTCGCGACGGTCGAGCTCCTCGGTCACGGCGACGATCCGGGCCGGCTGCTCCGGGTGCGGCCCCGGATCATGCTCGAGTGACGAGGGATGGTGCAGGAACACAGGCGTCGTCGCCATCTCACGTACCGTACCTGGCCTTGCCCGGGGTGAGTGGCATCCAACTGATCACGGTCGGCGCCGGTGCGGCGGGCATGTACACGGCCCTATGCGCCGCGCGCTGCGGTGCCCGTGTCGCGCTGATCTCCGCGACGCCGCTCGCCGGCGCCTCCAGCTTCTGGGCGCAGGGTGGAGTCGCAGCGGCGATCTCCTCCGACGACAGTCCGCAGGCGCACCTGGTCGACACGATCGCCGCCGGTCGCGGCTGCGTCCGTGAGTCGGCGGCGCGGGTGCTGTGTGAGGAGGCGCCCGGTGCCGTGGCCGACCTCGGGCGGCTCGGTGTCCAGTTTGATGCCGACCGCCACGGCCACCTTGCGCTCGGACTAGAAGGAGGTCACAGCGCACGACGGGTGGTGCACGCCGGTGGCGCCGCCACCGGACGGCGTGTGATCCGCCAGCTCTCGGCGCTGGTGGCCGAGGATCCGAACATCGACGTGCTCGAGGACCGGCGCGTGACTGCCATTCTGACGGGCTCCGGAGGCCAGCGGGCCGTCGGCGTGGCGCTCCACGACGGCACCACCCTGAACGCGCCGGCGACCGTGCTGGCAACCGGCGGCGCCGCCGCGCTCTGGTCGCGCACCACGAACCCGGTGGGTGCGACCGGCTCGGGCATGCTGCTGGCCCATCTCGCCGGCGCCACCCTCGCCGACCTCGAGATGTTGCAGTTCCATCCGACCGCGGTTGTGGCGGCCAACGGCGACGACGGTTTCCTCGTCACCGAGGCGGTCCGCGGCGAGGGCGCCGTGCTGCTCGACGCCGGCGGCGAGCGGTTCGTCGATGAGCTGGCGCCCAGAGATGAGGTCGCGCGAGCGATCCAGCGTGAACTCGCGCGCAGTGGCGCCACCTCGGTCGACCTCGACATGCGGCGGGTCGACCCGGCACTGTTCCCGAACGTCGTCAGCGCGCTGCGACGCGCGGGTATCGATCCGGAGCGCGAGCTCGTTCCGGTCGCCCCGGCGGCCCACTACATGATGGGCGGGATCGCGACCGATCTCGACGCCCGCGCGTCGCTGAAGGGGCTCTACGCCGTCGGCGAGTGCTCGTGCACCGGGCTGCATGGCGCCAACCGGCTCGCTTCGAACTCGCTGACCGAGTGCTTCGTGTTCGGTGCGCGGGCCGCACGGGCGGCGCTGAGTGACGATCACCCCGCCGCCGTCCCGAGCCGGTCCGCCGAGACCCCTGCATACGCCACGCCTGCGCACGCCACGCCTGCGCACGCCACGCACACGCAGCGCCACCCGCAGGCATCTCCGCCACCCCGGCTCACCGAGGCCAGCCGGGAGGCTCTCTGGCGTGATGCCGGTCTCGAGCGCAACGCCGATGGCCTGCGCACGCTGCTCGATGACGAGCACCCGCTCGTGCGCCTGATCGCGACCTGCGCACTGGCGCGCACCGAGAGCCGCGGCGCCCATCTGCGGCGCGATTTCCCGGAGCTCGACCCAGGTTTCGACCACCTCCACGTGACTGTCGGCGCCGACGCCGAGCCGTCTTTCGCGGAGTGGCACTGACTCTGGACTCTTACTGCACCTTAATACGGAGTTAATAGTGTCCGTCAGGCGAACTTCACAACGCGCCGGAATACTCGCGGTCCGGAAGCGTCAGAAGGGGTACGTGAAAGGAGGCGCGCATGTACCAGTTCAGCCGGGCGATATACCGGGAGCTCGCCGGGGAGATCCTGGAGGATCCCCGCTCTGACTGTCCACAAACGAACCACGAACGCGTGCTGCGGGCCTGCGAGGCGGCGGTTGAGCGTCTGGCGACCGATCGCCACTACTTCGCGCGGCCGGCACGGTCGCTGTTCTTCGAGATCCGGGTCCACTTCCCAATGGGGTCTCAGCGACGGGTCCTGAACGTGATCGACAGCTACATGACGATCGCGGACGAGTACGTGCGCACCCGGCCGCAGACGGGATACGACATCTGCGGCAACCCGCTGCATTGCCGTGCGAGCACCCGCAAGGGCACGCCGTGCCAGCGAGTCCCGGTGTCCGACAGTGGTTACTGTCCGTCGCACCAGCACCTCGCCGATTCCGAGGATCTGGCCGCCTGAATTCCGAGGATCTCGCGCCTCAATCTGAATTCCGAGGATCTCGCGCCTCAATCTGAATTCCGAGGATCTCGCGCCTGACGAGGATCTCGCGCATGATCGTGACCTGCGCGCGTGAGGGCCGGTATCGTGCACGATCATGCGCGTCGCCTTCCTGGGATTGGGGATCATGGGTTCACGGATGGCTGCCAACCTGGCCGCCGCCGGTTTCGAGCTGAGCGTCTGGAACCGCACCCGTGAGACCGCCGACGCGTTCGCGGCCGAGCACACAGCGAGCGTTGCGAACACTCCGCGGGAGGCCGCGCAAGCCAGCGAGATCGTGATCACGATGGTGGTCGATGGGCCGCAGGTGGAGTCGCTGCTGCTCGAGGGCGACGAATCGGCTGTGCGCGGCGCCTCCCCCGGCACGCTGTTCATCGACTGCTCGACGATCGGGCCGACCCATAGCCTCCGGATCGCGGCCGCGCTGAGCGAGCGCGAGATGACGATGCTCGACGCGCCGGTCACCGGCTCCTCCCCCGCGCGCAGGACGGCACGCTGACGTTCATGGTCGGCGGCTCGGACACGGACTTCGAGCGCGCACGGCCGTTGTTCGACGCGATGGGAAAGCTGATCGTCCACGCCGGCCCGCTGGGCCACGGGCAGATGGTCAAGGTGATCAGCAACTCGGTGTCGGCCACGAATGCCGCCGCTCTCGGCCAGGCGCTCGTGGTCGGCGCCCGCGCCGGCGTCGATCTCGACGCACTGGTGGACGTGATGGCCGCCGGATCAGCCGGTTCGACGATGCTCAACCTCAAGGCCGGGCCGATGCGCAGCCACGTCTACACGCCGCTGTTCAAGCTCGATCACATGCTCAAGGACGTCGATCTCTGCCTGCAGGAGGGGCTCGGCGCCGGCGTGCCGTTCCCGTTCGCGGCGCTGACGCGCGAGATCCTGATCGCCGCATCGGCGATGGGACACGGCGACGATGACTTCGCCGCGCTGATCGAAGCCGTCGAGGCAGCTGCCGGCACCCGTATCGAGCCCTAAAGCCCTCCATTTACAGCATATTTTGGTTTTTGCGCCAATTGGCCTAAAATGGACTGTCCCCGCGGCCTTAGCAGGTCTTTCGAGCGGGGCTTTTCTCGCAAATCCATACCTCCCCACCTAATACATGCCGATTGCTTTCAAAGAGTGGGCCGTCACAGTGCGTGCCCTAGCCGAGGGTGAGCAGCTGCTCACGCTCCGCAAGGGCTCCCTCCACGAGCCCGATAAAGACTTCCAGTTGGAGCACGAGCGCTTCTTCCTGTACCCGACGTTCGACCATCAGCGCACCGACCTGGTGCGTGAGTCGCATCGTCCAGAGCTAGCGCGGGCACTTGAGGAGGGCGTCTGGAGCGATGGCGAGCCCTCCGCGCAGGCGATGCTCCGCGACGCCGAGATCACCCAGCCCGACCGCGTCCGGATCCGGGCGTGGGCCGAGGTTGCAGCTCAATACACGATCACCGACCGCCGGGCGGTCGACGCACTGTCGCCGTTCTATGTCTGGACGACCGACTACGCCGAGAAGCGCCTCGGCTGGAGGCGCCGCCACCCGCTGCACGTGATCCTGCTGCGCACCTATCGCATTCCTCGACCGGTGACGGTCAAGGTTCGTGACGAGTACGGCATCGGTCCGTCATGGCTGGAGCTGACCCGGGACCTTCCGTTTGAGGGCACGCCCGTGCTCTCCGACGAGGAGTTCGAGCGGGCCTCTGAGGAGATCGCCGCGATCGCGGACGATCGCCAGCCGGTTCTGGTCTGAGCCGGCTGGTTTCGGTCACGGCGTAACACCCGCCTTGGCCTGGGTCGAATCCTCGTCGGCGTCGTTTCAATGCAGGCACTCCTCGGCCCACGCGACCGACGCCGCACGTGTGCTCGCGCTGCTTGAACGGGCACGCGAGTCCCTGTCCTCGGTGTTCCCCAGGACCGTCGGCGACCTTACCGTCGTGCTGCATGAGAGCCAGTGGTCGCTGATGGCGGCCAACCCGCTGATGCCGCTGACATGGGCGATGACGGCGCCCGCAGCGCGGCGCTACCTGGCCGGCTGGGTCAGCCGTGACGAGCTGCATGTGGTCGCGCCGACGGTGCTCGCCGGCCGAGCCTCGAGCGTTCCCGGCTCTGCTCAGATGCTCGCGCTCGCGCCCGCATCGCTATACACGCGCCGCGTAATCGTCGAGTGCAACCACGAGCTCCACGACGCGAACCCGGCGGCGAGGCTCAGCGTCGGGCTTCGCTGGGCGTGGCTGCTTGAAGGCGGCGCAAGGTGGTTCAGCGGTGAGACCGCACACGCCCGTGGCGCGATCGGCCGGCGGCTACACGAGGGCCGCCGCCCCCACTTCCCGCCGGGACTCAGCGACGCGCCGCTGCTGGGCGGCACCGTGATCGATCTGATCGCACGGGAGCAGGGCGAGCCGGCCGCAGCCCAGTTCGTCACGCGGCTGCACCCCCAGGGCCCGCGGGCAGCACTGACGAAGGTTTTCGGCCGTCCGCTGGTCCACACCGAGGGCGCATGGCGCTCCCACCTGGCGCGCCTGGCGAGCGCCGGCTGACCGAGCGCAGACCTCAGCCGAGCCCCAGATAGCGCACGACGTCGGCCGCGTCCTCGTTCAGCGCTGCGAGCTGATCGTCGGCGATCGGCGCGAATCGCTCGAGCAACACCGATCCCCGCTCGAGTTTCCAGGTGGCGACGGCCTCGCCGTCGACCAACGCGAACGCCCGGAAGATGCCGTTGCTGACCAGCACGACCTCGTGAGCGCCCGCCAGGAACTCTCGGGCCCCAGCCGACCAGGAGCGGGTCGAACGCGCCGAGCAACCGTGGCGCCGGCAGCCCGGCCGGCGACTCTGGGTTGTCAGCGTCAGCAGACCGCCGTCGCCCTCCACGATCTCGCCTGCGATTCCGCCGAGTCCCGCGCGTGCGTCGCGCAGCGGCAGTCCTGACCATCGTGCGAGGTCGCGCTCGGTGCAGGGACCGTGGCCGCTGAGGTAACGTCGCGCCAGTTCGGCGAGCGCCGATCGCGGCGAGCGGCCTTGGTGGCGCGCCCAGCCAGTCGTCGACAAGCACGAACGCGTGCTGCCACGATCATCGGCCCGCGCACGATCAGGCCGCGCACCGTCGCCAGGAACAGGATGTGAACGAGCGCCTGCCCGGCGACGGCGACGCCGGTCGAGGCGATCCGATCTGCCAGCTGAGGCCGGGTCAGCGGTCCCTCCGCAGCGAGCGAGCGCTCGACCGCCGCAACGGCGCGGTCAGCGTCTTGCGCCGACACCCTCGGCACTCAACCTGCGCATCGCCGCAGCATGCAGTGGCGGCGTGCTCAGCGCGTGGAGCCAGTGGTAGTCCTCGCTGGCGACGAGATGCAGCGTGCCGCGGCACAGCCATGAGATCACGAGTGAACGCCGCTCGCTCAGCGCCGAATCGACGTCGGCGACGGTCAGCCCCGCGGAGCGCGCGCGGATCGCGAGGCGAGCACCACGGGCGTCCTGTGCCTGTATCGCCAGCAGGCGCCGCGTCACAGTGACCGGGTCCGACGCCGGCGTGCCCGCCAGCAGCTGCGCGGCGAGCCGCTGGGCGATCAGTGCACGATCAGGGACATCAGCCACACGACACCCGCACCCGCGGCGAGAGCGATCAGCAGCCCTGTCATCAGCCGCACGGCCGACACCGGGTGCGCTACGGCCGCTGGGTTGACGATCTCCGCCTCCAGCAGGATCTCACGCGCCGCCAGCTGGCCGGACTGCGGAACAAGCACGTCTCGAGGCCCCGCTGCGAGGAAGTCCGGGACGTCGAAACCGGCGCTGCGGCGCAGCAGGCTGGGCACGCCCTCCTCGAGCAGCATCCCCTGGATGAACTCGGCCTCGGCCTGGTTGCGCGCCTGGACGACGTGGACCAGCGGTCCCTCGGCGAGCTGCGGCTTGACCTTACGAACCCGTTCGTGCTGCTCGCTCGGCGGCAGCGGCGGCTGACCGTGGGTGTCGGTGACCATCGGCAGCCGGCAGCTGTCGCAGAACAGCGCCTCCGGCGGCTGCCGGGCGCCGCAGGCAGGACACACCAGCAGCTCAGCCGGAACATCTGCGACCCGCGTGCGCCGGCGCATCACTCGACGACCAGCTCGACCTCCGCCACCTTGCCGTCCCGGATCGTGTAGGCGCGGACCTCGGCGTCGGCACTCTCACCACCGGCAAGGCCGACGATCACGTACAGGGAGTCAGGGTGAAACGCCAGGTTGATGTCGGTCTGCGACGGGTATGGGGCGCTGCGGGTGTGCGAGTGGTAGATCGCGCCGAGGTCCTGTTCGGCCCGATCGATCTCCTGCTGGATCGCGTACTGCTCCGCCCCATCGATCTCGTAGCGCAGCGGGCTCGCGGCCTGGTTGGTGGCGCGGTGGACGGCGACCGCGCGATCGTCAAGCGAAGCGATCATTCCGCAACACTCGTTCGGGGCCTCAAGGCGGGCATGGGCGACCATCTCGTCGTACAGGTCCCGTGCGATCCGCATCGGCGCCTCAGGCTACCAGCACGTGGGTATCGGCTCTCAACGTCACGGGCTCGATGCGGGATCGCGCCACCCGCGGACCAGCGCTGCGGGCACGGCCAGCTCGGCGGATCCCTGAGCCGTGAGCTCGCTCAGCAGCACCGAATGCTCGGCCTCATCTGCCAGGATCGACGCGGCCAGCAGCGAGTCCGACTTGGACAGCTGTGGCATCGTCGCGAAGTACACGAGTCCCTCCAGCCGCCATCCGACGGCGTTGAGCAGCTCGATCCAGCCACGCTGTCGGCGCAGCAGCGAGGGCGCCATCCCTCGCGTGGTGCTGCGCACGACCCTGTCAAGCTCGACCCTGGGTGGCTGCGGCGGCGATCGAAGGCCCAGCGCGCGCGCCAGCAGCAGCACATGCGCCCTTTCCTGGGCCAGCAGGTAGCCGGCGAGCTGCTGGGCATTCGGTGAAAGGCGTCCCGAGGTGAGCGCCAGGCGCAAGACCTCCGTCGCGATCAGCTCAGCCCGGAGCAGCTGCTCGAACCGCGACCGGTCAGACAAGGCGATCACGGGCCCGGGCGTTACCGGGAATGCGGTGCCGGGTGGCGGCTGGCCCTGCATCGACTCCAGGACGGCCAGGTGCTGCGCGTCATCGGCGAGGATCGCTGCCAACCGCGTGCGCAGCCACCCTTTGTCCAAGCGCGGGATCGCCGACGCGTATGCGGCGATCTGCTCAAGCTCGACCGAGCGCAGGAGCTCCAGCACCTCATGTGCCGACCTGGGATGGCCGAGCTGATTCCGAGGGCTCGGTTGATGCGCGACGCCGCCCAGCTGTTTGATCAGCGAGCGCAGGACGCCGGCGTGTGTCAGCTCCTGCCCGAGGAACCACCCCACGGTCTTCTGTCCGTTGGCGCTCAGCAGCGGTCCGGCGGCGACATAAGCCGCGATCGCACGCTGATCCGTCTTGAGCCCCTGATTGATCGCAGCGACCTCGGCGGCCTGTGCCGGTGTCGGCGGTCCCAGCGGAGTCGTCACGTCGGCGCGGGCGGCGCCACCGCAGCCGGACAGCGCGAGCGCCGCCAGGCCCGCGAGCGCGAGCGGGCCGAGTCCGGCAAGCGCAGGCACCCCGGCCCGTGCGAGGAGGCCGCTCGCAGCGACCCGGCGCCTGATCACCACCAGACGGTGGAGTCCAGGTTCTCGATCTCCTCGAGCGGGCGGGTGTAGATCCCGGAGGAGAGGTACTTCCAGCCGTCATCGGCGACGATGAACACCACGTTGCCCTCGTCGATCTCGGAGGCGATCCGGACGGCGACGCGAGCGATCGCACCGGATGAGACTCCGGCGAACACACGCTCCTCGTCGAGCAGCTTGCGCGTGAAGGAGATCGCGTCTGCGTTGGTGACGAAGATCTTGCGGTCGAGCAGCGAGAGGTCGATGATCGGCGGGATGAAGCCGTCCTCCAGCGAGCGCAGACCCTGCACCGGCTCTCCCTGCATCGGCTCTGCGGCGACGATCTTGACGCGATCGCCGAGCTCCTCCTTGAGCCTGCGGCCGTTGCCCATCAAGGTGCCGCCGGTTCCGAGGCCGGCGACGAATGCACTGACCTCATCGAGCTCCTCGAGGATCTCCAGCGCGGTGCCGTTGTAGTGCGCGTTGGGATTGGCCTCGTTGCCGTACTGATAGGGCATGTAATACGACGGGTCACTGGAGGCCATGTCGAGCGCCAGTTCGACGGCACCATTTGACCCCTTGGAGCCCTCGGAGTACACGATCTCGGCGCCGTACATGCTCAGCAGCTGCGTTCGCTCGGGCGTGACGTTCTCCGGCATCACGACCTTCAGCCGGTAGCCCTTGTAGCCGCAGATCATCGCCAGCGAGATCCCGGTGTTGCCGGAGGTAGGCTCGAGAATCGTCTGGCGCGGCCCGATCAGGCCCTTCTCCTCGGCGTCCTCGATCAGCGCCCGTGCAACGCGGTCCTTGACCGACCCGGTCGGGTTGCGAGACTCCAGCTTTGCCCAGATCCGCACGCCCGGCTTCGGGCTGAGCCGCCGCAGCTCGACCAGCGGCGTGTTGCCGATCGATTGGACGACGTCCCCGTAGCGGCCGCCGCACGGCCTGTTCTGAAGGCGCTCAGCCGACATCACTTCACGAAGTGTAGCGAGCCGCACCGCCTCGATCTAACCTGATTGGCCGGAACCTGAGCCAGATCTCGGAGGTTGGATGAGCACAGCAGCAGGCGAAACCGACACGACCCCGCCGTACGGCCGCGGCGAGCGGGCACGCGTCGCCTGGACCGCAGCGGCCACGTTCGCGTTCACCGTCACGATGTTCGGCACCACGCTCCCGACCCCGCTGTACGGCCTCTACCGTCAGAAGTTCGGGTTCTCCGAGCTGATGATCACGGTGATCTTCGCCACCTACGCGGTCGGCGTGCTCGCCGCGCTGCTGCTGGTCGGCGGCCTCTCGGACATGGTCGGCCGTCGGCGCCTACTGCTTCCGGGGCTCACGCTCTCAGCGCTGAGCGCGGTCGCGTTCCTGCTCGCCGCGGGCCTCCCGTGGCTGCTGGCGGGGCGGATCCTGTCGGGTTTGAGCGCCGGGATCTTCACCGGTACCGCGACGGCCACGATCGTCGACTTCGCGGCGCCGGCCCGGCGTGAGCACGCGACGATGATCGCAACGATCGCGAACATGGGCGGGCTCGGCCTGGGTCCGCTGGTCGCCGGGGTCGTGTCAGAGCTGGTGGGATCACCGCTGCATACGATCTTCTGGCTGGATCTGGCCCTGCTCGTGCCCGCGATCGCCGGGATCTGGGCGATGCCGGAGCCGGTCGCCGTCCGCGAGCGCCCACGCCTCCGTGTCCAGAAGCTCACGGTGCCCCCGGAGCTTCGCCCGATCTTTCTCCGGGCCGGGCTGGCGGGGTTCGCCGGTTTCGCGGTGTTCGGGTTGTTCACGTCGGTGGCGCCGGCGTTCCTCGCCGAGAGCCTCGGCGTCACGAGCCGGGCTGTCGTCGGTGCCGTCGTCTGCTCGGCGTTCGCAGCCTCGACGGTCGGGCAGCTGACGCTGAAGCTGATGTCCGATCAGACGGGGCTGATCGCCGGCTGTGGCGCGCTGATTGCCGGGATGGCGCTGCTGGCGACCGGGCTCGGGACCTCATCGCTGGCGCTGCTGGTGCTCGGATGCGTCGTCGCCGGAGTCGGCCAGGGCTTCACCTTTCGCGCCGGCCTGACCTCACTCACGACCAGAACCCCGGTCTCCCAGCGGGGATCGGTCGCCTCAAGCTTCTTCGTGGTCTGCTACATCGCGATCTCGATCCCGGTGATCGCCGTCGGGTTCATGGCCGACACGATCGGTATCCGCGCAGCCGGAATCACGTTCGCCGCGCTCGTTGCCGTCCTGGCGCTGGTGGTCCTGGCGCTGCTGGCACGGATGCCGGTCGGGGCACCCGCGACCGCGCGCTGAACGTGTCCTGGCGCCGAGCGCCCGCCGCTTGCATTTCACGATGCCGCGATTATCATGCCGTTCGCAAATGGGGAACTTTCCGGTGCGTTGCTGGATGGCAGGCACGCGGTACGTACGTCGATCGAGTCGAGACGCTCGTCGGTGGGGCCGTGCGCTTGCTGCGCTCTTGACCGCTCTTGCGTGCGGCGCAGCGATCCCCGCGATCGTCTCCGCGAGCACCTCGACCACATCGAGCAGCTCCACGGCCGCGGACACCGGCGCCACCAACCTGGGAACGGACAGCTTCGGGGCGATCGCCGTCGACGACACCGGGCAGCACGTGTTCGTGTCGCTGCCGCACGACAACGCGATCGACGAGTTCACCTTCTCCGGGAGCCTCGTCAGGAAGATCCCCGACATCCGCGACGCGAGCGGCATGACCGTCGACGGGGGCGAGTTGTACATCGTCGAGAACACGACTGGCGATGTCGTCTCGATCCCGACCAGCGCGGCCACGACCCGACCGACGACGGTCGCATCCGGCCTGGTCGACGCAACCTGGATCGTCGCGACCGCCGGCAAGCTGTGGGTCGCGGAGAACTATCCGAACGGATCAGGCTGGAGCAACGTCGTCTCGGTCGATCCGACCACGGGCGCAACGACGACGCTGCCCGGCACGTACTACACCCCTGACCTGGCGGTCTCCCCCGCCGACCCGAACACGCTGTTCATCGCCGACGACGACCTGTCGTCCGGCGAGCTGTTCGAATACGACGTAGGGACCACACCCGCAACGCTGATCGCGTCCAACAACTCCACGCCGCAGGAAAACATCCAGAACTTCGCCGTCTCGCCCGACGGGACCCGCGTGATCCCGGCGGGCGGGGCCGTGGAGACCAATTCCGGAACCGCGTATCTGTTCGAGGAGCTGAGCTCCTCGACACTCCAGCCTGATGGCCTGCAGTACCCGGCCAGCGCCTACCCCTCAGCGGTTGCCGTGTCGGCGTCCGGGCTGCTCGCCACCGGGATCGACAACGGCCCCGGCTCACCCGATATCAGGGTCTTCAAGCTCGGGGACCCAAAGGCGGTATGGACGGCAACGACGAACGAGCCCGGCGACATCCCCCCGCACGGCCTCGCGCTGAGCGCGAACGGCGCCGACCTGTTCGCCGTGACGGCGCCCGACCTGGGCGGTGAGCTCTACTTCCGGGCGTATTCGCTCAGCTCACCCGCGCCTCCGCTGAGCACAACCTCGACGCCGACCAACACGAATCCGACCGGCTCGCCACCGTCGGGCTCTGGCAATCCGACGACGCCACCCCGTTTCATCATCATCCCGTCGGGCCGCAACTCGACCGAGCCCAACGTCTACGTCGAGCTGAGCGCGTTCCGCATCGAGCTGCTCACCGCCCTGACCCACAGGATCGTCGGCTACCGCTACTACTTCGTTGCACAGGACATCGATTGCGTCAACGGCGCGACCAACCTGATCTTCACCGTCGGCCACAAGCGGCACACGACGGGGTGCCCGCGGACACCGATCCGGATCAGCTCGGCGATCAAACCGAACCGCCGCTACCGCGTCCGCGTCGAGGCGGTCAGGATCCGCCACCGGCGGATCGTCAAGCGCGGAGCCTCCTATTCCGGGCGGCTGTACATGCCCGGCAACCGCGGCCATTGGACGCTGGTCTCGGGGATCCCACCCGCCGCCTGAGCCCCGTCTCAGAGGCTCACCGGCCGGTCCTCGAAAAAAGAGCCCGCCGCGGGCTCAGCTCAGCTCAGCGCCGCCGGCCATCGCCGGCAGGATCACGAGCGTGTCGGTCTCACTGACACTCGTGTCGAGGCCATCAAGGACGCGGACGTCCTCGTCGTTGAGATAGACGTTCACATAGCGGTTGAGCTCGCCATCAGCGGCGAACAGCTGCGACTGGGTATCCGGATGGCTCTCGACGAGCGCCCGGAGGATCTCGCCGACGTTGCCGCCGGGCGCCTGCAGCTCCTTCTCGCCGCCCACGGACGGGCGCAGGACTGGTGGTATGCGAATCGTTGCCATGTCGGTCTCAAACCCTAGTGGGCGCCGGCGCAAAATGCTTCGTAGTCGGGGAACACGCCGAGTTCCTCGTCGGTGATCTCGTCGGGCTCCCGTGAGCAGATCGGGCACTCGGGATCACGGCGAACCCTGACCTCGCTGGTGCTCGCCGCGAGTGCGTCGTACATCAGCAAGCGGCCGATCAGCGGCTCGCCCTCGCCCAGGATCAGCTTGATCACCTCGGTCGCCTGCAGCAGGCCCATCGTCCCCGGGAGCACGCCGAGCACACCGTTGGCACCGCAGGACGGCGCCAGCTCTGGCGGTGGCGGGACCGGGAACAGGCACCGGTAGCAGGGGCCCTCGTAGGGGTCGAACACCGACAGCTGACCCTCGAAGCCGAGGATCGCGGCCGACACGACCGGGATCCGCAGCCGCACCGATGCGTCGTTGAGCAGGTAGCGGGTGGGGAAGTTGTCAAGCCCGTCGACGACGATGTCGTAGTTGGGCAGGATCTCCATGATGTTCGAAGGGCCGATCCTCAGCCTGTGCTTCTCGACCTTGACGTCGGGGTTGAGCGCATTGATCGTCTGCTCCGCGGAGTCCACCTTCGACATCCCGATCCGCTCGCTGGAGTGGATCACCTGGCGCTGGAGGTTGGAGAGGTCGACGACGTCGTCATCGACGATCCCAAGCGTGCCGACACCGGCCGCGGCCAGATACAGCGCCGCCGGCGAACCGAGCCCGCCGGCCCCGAGCAGCAGCACCCGGGCGTCGAGCAGCTTCTGCTGCCCCTCGATCCCGACCTCGTCGAGCAGCAGATGGCGTGAGTACCGTTCGCGTTGCTCGGCGCTCATGATCCGCGGAACCGTGACCTCGTAGCCGCGGTCCTTCCAGAGCGTGAACCCGCCGGTCATCGACTCGACGTGCTGGTACCCGAGGTCCTCGAGCAACGTCCGCGCCGCCCACGCCGAGCGATTGCCCGACTGGCAGTACAGGACGACATGCTGTGAGCGGTCGGGTGCTGCGCCCTCGATCCGGGACTCCAGGTGGCTCTTGGGGACGTGGCGGGCGCCGGGGATGTGCCCCGAAGACCACTCCTCGGTCTCACGCACGTCGATCAGCACCGTGCCGTTGCCGGTGTGCTCGTGGACCGTTGACGGATCGACCTCGTCGATCCTGCTCTTGATCTGTCGGAGAACCTCGGCTCCGGAAGGCGACATCAGAACTCCCCTAAAGACTGTCAGGATTCATTACTTTAGTGAGTATAGCGCCCCCGACAATCCTTTATCGGAGCCTACAGAGGTCTCGGATCAGACTCAGCCCGCAGGCTCAGGCTGCACGTTCCAGCCGGCCATCGTCGGGCCCGGAGCGCCGCTCGAGCGTACTCAGGAAGGCATCGACGACGGCCGCATCGAACTGCGTCCCGGCACAGCGACACAACTCCTGGCAGGCCGCTTCCCGTGAGATCCCGGCATGGTATGGACGGTCGGCCGTCATCGCCTCGAATGCGTCCGCAACCGCCAGGATCCGCGCCTCGAGCGGGATCTCCTCGCGGGTCAGGCGCTCCGGATACCCGACTCCGTCGATCCGCTCGTGGTGGGCGCGCACCCACGCGGCGATGTCATCGAGCCCGGCGTTCTCGAGGATCCGCGCGCCTGTGGCCGGGTGCCGGCGGATCTCATCCCATTCCGAGTCGTCGGGTGCGTCCGGTTTGGCCAGGATCCTGTCGCTGATGCCGAGCTTGCCAAGGTCGTGCAGGACCCCGGCTGCGTGGATCCGCTCGACGCGCTCCGGATCCAGCCCGAGCGCCGCCGCCGTCGCGCGCGCGTGGGCGCCGACTGTCCTTGAGTGCTCGGCGGTGCTCGGGTGCCGCAGGTCGATCGTCCCGGCCAGCAGCAGCACCGCCGCCAGCCGCAGCTCCTGCGTCTGCTCGCGCAGCGCGACGTTCTGCGCCGTGCTCAGCTTGACCTGCTCAAGTACGAGCGCGGCATGGTCTGCGACCGCCATCAGCACGGTCAGCTCGTCGTCGTCGGGCCGGCGCCCGCTGAGTGGCTGATCGACCGACACGACCCCGAGGACCTCGCCTCCGGCACCGCGCAGCGGCAGCAGCAGCGAGTCCTCCGGGCCCCACGCGTCGGCACCCACCGACGAGGGCACCGAGGGCGTCCAGGTCGGCCCGGCCGGATCCCAATGATCGGACTCCGCCGGCAGCCAGATCGCCCCGCACCGCTGGTGCTCTGGACCCATCAGCGGCTCCCAGTCGCTCCACTCGTAGCGGGCGCCGAGCAGCGTCTCGCGCGCCTCGGGCTCGCCCAGGACCGCGACCACCGACAGCTCCAGACGCGAATCATCGAGCAGGTTGACGGCCACCACCCTGAACGAGAGCTCCGAGCGGATCGTCTGCGCGAGGACCTCGGCGACGCTCTCCACGCTGCCGCCGGTGACCGCGGCACGCGAGAGCCTCAGCATGCTCTGGAGGTGGCGCGGCACGGGCTCCTCGGTGATCGCAGGCTGCCGCACCCTCGCGGTCAGGAACTCGCTGCCGGCTGCTGCCACGACGCGATCGCGTCCTGCGTTCTTGGCCTCATAGAGAGCGGCATCTGCGCCGGCGAGCAGCGCCCGATAGCTCTCGGCGCCGGCGGCTACGCCGATCGACACCGTGAACCTGCCGTCGATGCCCTCAGGATGAGGCAGCGCGGCGGCGGCGACCGCGGCGCGCACCCGCTCGGCGACCGCCATCGCCTCACGCTGGCCGGCGTCACGCAACACCAGCAGCAACTCCTCGCCGCCGTACCGGTAGGCGACGTCGCCGTCGCGCAGCGCGCCCGCGACGATCCCGGCGATCGCGCGCAGGATGTGATCACCGGCGAGGTGGCCGAGCCGGTCGTTGTAGGCCTTGAAGCGATCGATGTCGCACAGCGCCAGCGCATACTCGCCGCCCGCGCCCCTCAGCGCGTCAAGGCCGCGGGCGTCGTCGGACAGCGCCCGCCGGTTACGCAGGCCGGTCAGGGGGTCACGCCGCGCGTCCTCGACGAGCCGCTCGTTGAGCGCCGCCAGCTCCGCCTCACGCTGGATCAGCCGGGCCTCCGCCTGTCGGCGCCCAGCCATGATCGCCGCCACCAGCAGCGCCGACCATGACGCCACCAGCAGGAACGCCTCCAGCACGCGGATCGCCTGCGCGCGGCCCGTCGCCGCGTACGCGAACGGACCGACCCCGTGCGCGGTTCCCCACGCCGCGATCACGGCGATCAGCAGCACGATCGCCGCGACAGCGCGGGATCCGCCACGCAGCGCCACCCACAGGAGGGTCGGCATCAGCAGGAACGCGAACCGCGACAGTGGCGTCCATCCGTGACCGACGTGGCTGAACATCAGGCCGGTGATCACAGCGGTCACAGCGAACATCGCGCCGGTCTCGAACCGGTCGCAATCGCCGGCCCGCGGCCGGCCCGCCGCCACGATCACGGGTGTGATCACGATCATCCCGGCGGCGCTGGCGAGCCACAGCGGCACGAACGTGCCGCCCAGCTCGTAACCGCCGATCACGACCAGGATCAGCGTTTCCAGCGCCGCGGCGAGCGCGTTGACGATCAGCACCGCCGCCAGCAGGCCGCAGACCTCACGCGCGGTATCGAACGAGACCCGGCGGCGACCGCCCGCCCACTGGATCACGAGTGTCGCCAGCCATGGCGTCAGCGCGTCGACCCCCGCCAGCAGCAGGCTCTGAACCACGCCGGCGCCGACCTCCAGCTCGGCAACCGCACTCGCGATCAACACCGCCAGCGCAAGCAGCGGCCAGCGCGACCGCGGGCTCAGGATGAACGCCCCGAACGCGAGACCGGCAGCTGGGCACAGCGGTGTTACGCCGGTGGAGGCGTCACGGAAGTGCAGGCCGATCCGTGCCAGCACGTAGTACGCGATCCCGAACAGCAGCGTGATCCCGATCTCCCGGCGGCGGTTTGCAGCCGCCGACGCGCGCGGCGGCAGCGCAGGTGTCACCGGGACTCGGTGCAGCGGGTGCGGCGCGGTGGCTATGGCGGCTTAATCGACCTGATAGCCCAAAACTTGAGCGCGGCGGAGCAATTTTTCGAGAGCCCTTAGGATCGGGGTCGATGCGACCGCCCGTCGACACGATCTTCGCCCCCGAGTTTCCCGGCGGCCTGCCGTGGATCAATTCGAGCGCGCTGACGATGCGGGGGCAGCTCGGGCACCCCGTCCTGATCGAGTTCTGGGACTTCTGCCGCGCCAACTCGATCCGCACGCTGCCGTACGTGAAGGCATGGCACGCCCGCTATGCCGACGCCGGCCTGCGGGTGATCGGCGTGCACTCACCCGGGTTCGAGCCCTCCGAGGACCCCGACGGCGTGCGTGCGGCGGTCACACGCCTGGCGATCGAGTATCCGGTCGTGGTCGATCTCGACCACATCATCTGGCGGACCTATGAGAACCTCGGCTGGCCCGCCCGGTATCTGTTCACCGCCGCCGGCAACCTGCACCACTACCACTACGGCGAGGGCGCCTACGACGAGACCGAGCTCGCAATTCAGGAGCTGCTCGGGCGCCCGGGCCCGACGCTTGCGCCGGTCCGCCCCGAGGACGCCCCGGGGGCACTGCTCAGCATCCAGAGCGATGACGTGGCCGGCCCCTACAGCGGCCCGTACGAGGCGGGTGGCGTCTGGGCGGTGCTCGACGGTGCCGGCACGGTCACCGCCGGCGGTCGCGAGCTGACCGTCGATCACCCCGGAGCGTACGAGCTGATCGCCCACGAGCGCAGCACCGCCGGGATCCTCGAACTCCGGCTCGGGAGCGGTGTCCGCTGCCTCGCGGTCTGCTTCACGCCCGGGCTGGCGGGCCCGGGCGTGGCGGCTTCTGCGTCGAAGGCGCCTGCGGTCGATCCAGCAGGTTGACGAGCCGCGGCGGCGCCTCACCGTCAAGCCTGACGACAAAACCCGGGCGGTACGGGCTGCGGGCCGGCACCGCGCCCAGGAACGCCGGCTCGTCGACCCAGCAGCCACTGTTGATCAGCCGTGACCCGTTTGGGCTGACCCACTCGGCCGGATCATCCCCGCCGAGCGGGCCGGCGCGGTGTGTGTGCCCGAACAGCACGTACGGAGCGCGGACGCCGAGCGCCGCGAGCACGTCGGCGAGCGCCCGCAGGCCGGCGCTGCGCAGCTCCGTCGGAGACAGATCGGCCCGCAGCGGACCGACGCCGGCGGCGTTGAACACGGCGATCGCGGCTCGCAGGCCGACGCCCAGGGCAAGGCGACGCGACCGGGCGACGCCACCTCGACGAAGCTCGCCGCCACCGTGCCCGAGCGCCTGCCACGCCCGCGTCGAGGGTCCGATCGAGCCTTCGCCGGTGGGCGGCTCGCGCCACTGCGCCAGCGTGTGCATCCAGGCGTAGATCGGGGCGAGGATCGCCTCATAGTCCTCGGCGGGGTGCGCGCCCGCGATCGGCGATCGCAGGATCAGCGCCATGCCGCCGGCCGCGAGCCGCTCGAACATCGGCACGGTCGTGTGCCGATCGAGGTAGTGGCCGTGGATCGCGTAGACGTCGTCGCGCAGCCAGACGCCGGGATAGAAAGCGCGCACGACCGCGCCGGGCAGCGCTGCGGCGAGCGCCGCCAGCGGCTCGCCCGGCACCCAGTCGACGGCGCTCTGAAGGCGCAGCGGCGCCGGCGGACCGGCCGCCGCACGGCGCGTCAGCCAGCCGTCCAGCAGGTGATGGTCGTGGTTGCCGGGGACGATCACCACCTCGGCGCCCGGCCGCAGCGATCGAGCGAGGGTGGACAGGACGCGTGAAGCCGCGGCGAGCGCGTCCCTGACAGGACCCTGTCGCAGTTCGACCAGGTCGCCGAGCAGCACCAACCGGTCGATGCCGGCGATCGCGGCTGCCAGGACCTCAAGCTGCTCGTCGCCGCGCAGCAGGTCACGACCCCCACGCGCCCCCAGGTGCAGGTCCGAGACGACGAGCGTTCGCAGCGCCGGCCGGCTCCGCTAGGCCCCGTCCGCCATCGCCTGGCGGATCACCTTGGGGAGCATGAAGCGCACATCCTCCTGCACCACCTCCAGCTCCTGGACGTCGCTGCAGCCGCGGTCCCTGAAGAACTCGACCAGGCGCAGGACCAGCTCCTCGGGTGCACTCGCCCCGGAGGTGATGCCGACCACCCGCTTGCCCGCCAGCCACTCCTCACGGACCTCGCGCTCGTTGTCGATCAAGTGCGACTGCGCGCCGTGCTCCCTGGCCACCTCGACGAGGCGGTTGGAGTTCGAGGAGTTGCGTGAGCCGATCACCAGCACCAGGTCACATTCGCGCGCGAGCTGTTTGACGGCGGCCTGCCGGTTGGTGGTGGCGTAACAGATGTCATCGGTGCGCGGCGCGGTGATCGCCGGAAACCGCGCGCGCAGCGCCGCGATGATCGCGGCGGTCTCATCGACCGACAGCGTCGTCTGCGAGATGAACGCGATCTTGTCCGGGTCCTCGACCTCCAGCGCGGCGACGTCGGCCTCGTTCTCGATCAGGACGATGTGGTCGGGTGCCTCGCCCATCGTCCCCTCGACCTCCTCGTGGCCGGCGTGCCCGATCAGCACGATCGTGTAGCCCTCGGCGGCGAACTTCTTGGCTTCGACGTGGACCTTCGTGACCAGCGGGCAGGTCGCGTCGATCGTGTTCAGCGCTCTCGTGCGAGCGTTGGCGTGCACGCTCGGCGCCACGCCGTGCGCGGAGAAGACGACCGTCGCGCCCTCGGGCACGTCGGTCTCTGAGTCGACGAACACGGCGCCGCGTTCACGCAACTGCTCGACCACATGCTTGTTGTGGACGATCTCCTTGCGCACGTAGACCGGCGCCCCGTGCAGTGTCAGCGCGCGCTCGACCGTCTGCACGGCACGGTCAACGCCGGCGCAATAGCCGCGGGGCGCGGCGAGCAGCAGCCTTTCAGGAGCCTCGGGCATCGCCCCCAGTGTAGAGCGACCCCTGGGGGCGCCTAACATCGTTTCTCCTTTTTCCACGCACGGCGGCGGCTGAAAGTACCCTTGGCCGGACCCCGGAGGCAACGGAGACGCGATGGCCCCGAAGCATCTAGACCGACTGACCCCGATCGACGCCGGGTTCCTGCATCAGGAGGGGTCCTCGTCGCACATGCACATCGGTGGGCTGCTGATCTTCGCGGGCTCGCCGCCGCCGTTCGACGATCTGCTCGACCACGTCCGCGGACGGCTTCATCTGGTGCCGCGCTACCGGCAGAAGCTGGCGACGCCGCCGCTTGAGACCGGGCGGCCGCTGTGGGTCGACGATTCCAGCTTCAACCTCGAGTTCCACGTCCGCCACACGGCGCTGCCGGCGCCGGGCACCGAGTCGCAGCTGTTCATGCTCGTGTCGCGGATCGCCTCCCAGCAGTTGGACCGCACCAAGCCCCTGTGGGAGCTGTGGATGATCGAGGGGCTGCATGGGCCCGGACGTGACGGCGCCGCCGAGTACGAGCGGTTCGCGATCATCTGCAAGACCCACCATGCACTCGTCGACGGCGTCTCGGGTGTCGACCTCGCGACCGTGCTGTTCGACCTCGACCCATCGCCGGCGCCGGTCGATCACGACCTGGAGCCGTGGGTGCCGCACCCCGAGCCGACGTCGGCCGAGCTGGCCGTGGCCGGCGTCCGCGACGCGGTCGGGACCGTGATCGGCGCGGTCGAGAAGGGCCTGTCGGCCGCGATCTCCCCCGGACGCTCGGTCGGGCGTGTCCGTGACGCGGTCGAGGGGGTCGGCGAGATCGTCTGGGCGGGCCTCAACCCGGCGCCACAGACGCCACTCAACGTCGAGATCGGGCCGCACCGCCGCTATGCGGTGGTGCGACAGAAGCTGTCCGATTACAGGACGGTCAAGAACGTTCTCGGCGGCACGGTCAACGATGTCGTTCTGTCTGTCGTCTCCGGCGCGCTCGCGAACTGGCTGCAGTCGCGGGGGATTCGCACCGAGGGACTCGAGCTGCGGGCGCTCGTGCCGGTGTCGGTCCGAACCGCCGATGACCGCCACACGTGGGGGAACAAGCTGGTGGCGATGCGCGGCCCGCTGCCGGTCTACATCGGTGACCCTGTGATGCGGCTCGCCGTCGTGCGCAAATCGATGGACGGCTTGAAGGAGTCAAAGCAGGCGATCGGCGCCGCCACTCTGACCGCGGTCGAGGAGTTCGCGCCACCGACACTGCTCGCGCAGGCCTCCCGGTTGAACTTCTCGACACGCCTGTTCAACCTTCTGGTCACCAACGTCCCCGGGCCGCAGCTGCCGCTCTACCTGCTCGGGCGCAAGCTCGAGGACCTCTTCCCGATCGCGTTCCTGCCCCACAACCACGCGCTCGCGATCGCGATCATGTCCTACAACGGCGAGATCGGCTACGGGCTGATCGGCGACTACGACGCGATGAACGACATCGACCTGATCGCGACCGGGATCGACGAGGCGCTCGCGGAGCTGCTGGACGCGGCCGAGGCGAAGCGTGGCGGGAAGGCGAAGACCGAGGCCGGCCCCGCGAAGACCGACGGGGTCGAAACCACCGACGCCACTCGGGGCACCGGTTCCAACGGACAGGGCGAGGCCCAGCAGTCCGAGCCGATCGCGGATCCTGCACCGCTGCTGCCGGGCACACACCGTCGCAGCCGATCCGGTCCGGCCGCGGATATGCGGGCCAAGCGGAGCGGCAGGCGCACACCGCGCTCCGAGCCGCCATCTGGATAATCTTCGCCTCAATGGCAACCGACGACACCACCGAGGCCGACAACCTGATCAGGCCCGGCGAAACCGCTTTTCGCCTGGAACTGACCGCGGCGCAGCTGAAGATCGTGCACACGGCGCTGAAGTCACTGTTTGACGACCTCGGGCGCGATCAGCACGACGTCAAGCAGGTCGTTGCGAGCGTGTTGGACAAGCTCCCGGGCGAGCACGAGATCCGCGCGATCGACCTCAGCCGTGAGCTCGGTGGCTGATCGCCGCCCTAACTCCGAGAAATTATTTCGCCAACTCTCCAACCTGGGGTGGCCGGATCGGTTTTAATGGGCACATAGCGGGGATCCCGGCGTCACTGGGTCCCCGTGCCTCCGCCCACGTCTCGGCTGGTGCTCGCCGTATCCCCCCTGAGCGGCCCACTGGCGGGCGGAACCTAAATTGGGCGGGCCCGACGGATCGGGTCCGCCCAATTCTTTTGATCACACCGCCGGCGGCGGGTCCGCGACGAAGCTGACCGACACCGCCAGCCCGCCCTCCGGGCGCGCCCGCAGATCGACCGCGGCACCATGGGCGGCGGCGATCGCGGCGACGATCGAGAGACCGAGCCCGTGGTGGCCGTCGGCTGAACCTGTTCGAGCGGCATCGAGCCTCTGGAACGGCTCCAGCAGCCGCGTGAGCTGATCCGCTGGGATGATCGGGCCGCTGTTGGTGACCGTCACGGTCGCCCCGCCGCCGTCGCTGCGCGTGTGGACCTCGATCTGCCCGTCCGCCTTGTTGTATTGCGCGGCGTTCTCGATCAGGTTCGCGATCAGCCGCTCGATCAGGTCGCCGTCCCCGATCGTCGTGGCCGGTTCGAGCTGGACCTGCAGCTGGAGACCGAGCCGATCGAGCTCTTCTCGCGATCCGGTCAGAGCGCGCTCGGCCAGTGCGGCCAGGTCGAGCCGCTGATGGCGGTCGAGACCTCGCTCACTCGCAGCGAGCGTCAGCAGGGCCTCCAGCAGCCGCTCCTCCTCGACGTTCGAGGCGAGCAGCTCCTCGCAGGTCTCGCGCAGCTTGCTCCGATCCGCGTTCGGATCTGCCAGTGCGACCTGGAGCAGCGTGCGCTGCAGCGTCAGCGGCGTGCGCAGCTCGTGTGACGCGTTTGCGGCAAAGCGCCGCTGGCTCTCGAACGACGCCTCCAGGCGTGCGAGCAACTCGTCGAGCGTGTCCCCGAGCGCCTTGAACTCATCGTTGGGGCCTGCAAGCGCCAGGCGCTCGTGAAGGTTGCCGGCCGAGATCGTCTGAGCCGTGGCCGTGATCGTCCGCACCGGCCGCAGCACCCGGCCGGCAGCGATCCAGCCGAGCAGCGCCGAGACGAGCGTCGTCACCGCCAGCACGACCCACGAGACCGCCAGCAGCCGGCTGAGATCGGCTGCGTGCTGAGCGGATACCACATAACCGAGCGCCGACGGCAAGCCCCTGAACTCAGCGCGTCCGACGGGCGTCACCGATACGACCCCCGGAGATGCCGGTGGCACCGGAGCCGGCGGGACGGAGCTGCCGGGACGCCCGTGCCGTGCCACCACGATCGTCGGACGCACCGTTGAGGAGCCGGCGACCAGCGCGTAGGTGACAGCGAGCAACACCGTGCCCAGCGCCAGGAACAGGCCGGCGTACAGAAGCGTCAGCCGCAGCCGGGCGCTGCCGCGCCGTCGCCGTGAGCGGGTCGCCTTCGTTGCCTGTTGATCCACCGCCGCCACCCCTCCCCTCGCGCCCGCCGGCCGCACTCAGATCCGGTAGCCGCCCTCACGGACGGTCTCGATCAGCGGCGGCTCGCCGAGCTTTGCGCGGAGCCGGCCGATCGTCGTCTTGACCGTCGTCGTGAACGGGTTGGTCGCCTCGTCCCAAACTCGCGCGAGCAGCTCTTCGGCCGAGACGACCCGGCCGTCCGCCGTCAGCAGACACTCCAGAACCGCGAACTCCTTCGTGCTCAGCGACAGCCGCCGGCCGGCCCGTTCGACGACCCGGCGCGCAGGGTCCATCAGCAGATCGCCGTGCTCAAGCGTCGGCGGCACGGCGGCGCCGGCGCGGCGAGCCAGCGCTCTGATCCGTGCCACCAGCTCCGCGAAGTCGAACGGCTTGGGCAGGTAATCGTCGGCGCCCAGCCCGAGGCCCTCCACCCGATCCCTGATCGTGCTCGAGGCGGTCAGCATCAGTACCCGGCAGCCGCCACCATCAGCCACCAGCGCACGGCAGACGCTATCGCCATGGATCCCCGGCAGGTCACGGTCAAGGACGACCACGTCGTAGTCGTTTACGCCCGTGTGCGCGAGCGCGTCGGCGCCGTCAAACGCCAGGTCGACGGCCATCCCCTCCCGGCGCAATCCCTCCGCCACCGCGATCGCCAGCCGCCTATGGTCTTCGACGACCAGGATCCGCATTCTGGTCGACAAGCATGACGCAGCGCAGGTGACAGCCGGGTCACATCCCGTGTGACCGGGCTGTCACCGGCCGTCGGCTACAACCGTAGAGGACCTGATCCGAATCGCCGCCAAGGAGGCGAGGCAATGCAGAGCAAGATCCGACTCGGTGCCGCAGCAACCCTGAGCATCGCGTCGCTGGCGGCCGGCTGCGGCTCATCGGCGAAGACAACGACGACCGGCAGCACGGCGGGCCAGCCGCCGCAGAACATCGTCGCCGACGCGTACAAATACTCCGCCTGCATGCGTGACAACGGCGTGTCCGGCTTCCCCGACCCCCAGACGGTCGATCAGCCAGGCCAGCACGGCCTGTCGATCAAGATCACGCCGGCGATCACGTCCTCGCCGGCGTTTGCGAAGGCCCGCAGCGCCTGCAGCCGGATCATGCCCGGGGGGCAGTTCCAGAACGGGAGCCCCGCGCAGCAGGCTCAGCAACAGGAGGCGCGCAAGGAGGACGCGCTGTCGTTCGCGGAGTGCATGCGCGCGAAGGGCGTGGCCAACTTCCCTGACCCGAACGCCGCCGGACAGCTGACGGTCCAGATGGTGGTCGCCCAGGGCATCGACGTGCACGCAACATCGGTGCTCACGGCCGTCAAGGCCTGCCTGCCCGCCTCCCACGGGGCGCTGACGGTGGCCGGCGTTCGCCAGGCCATCGCCTCCGTGCCGTAGGGAGGTCTAGAAGCCGAGCGCGAACTATGGACGGGTACGACTCGCACTCGCGCAAATTCCCGGTCCGTTGAGTCGTTTGTTGCAAGAGCCCGGTAGGGTTCAGCGTGCGCCGGGGTGAGGGCCCGAGGGCGCGCGTCCCGCGAACAGGAGCCGACTCCGCTGTCGGGCAGGACGCGCGTCCCGGACCGCCTACGGCCACGTCGACGCGCACCCTAGCGCGCATCACAACCCCGCACGCGATGTTGCAGGCCGATCGAGGCTTTCGGCCGACACGACACGACGGGGCCGGTCCAGCGTCGGCGCGGGCTTGGGGTGTAGTCACGCATAGAGCAGCCCGCGCCGACAACGGGACCGACCCGTGCTAGCCCGCGACGGAAGATCGGCGGAGCCCGACCGCTCAGGAACTGCAAACCAAACCCACGGATCGGGCGGGGGTATCGGCAACCCGTTGGCAACCCGTGAGAGCGGCCGGGTGGTTCTCACGGGCGGTGAGTCACGAGAGCAGTCGGGCTCAACCGCGATCCTATGCACCGCGCGCGCCTCCCCGCTAGAGCGGCCCGCCCCGAAAATTGCACGAAATACCGCGAAGCCGCACCCGCGGAGCCTCGATCACCGGTCGGACCCAGCGAGTCACCCACGCAGGCGCCGTGCCACGGCAGCTACCAGGCGCCGCTCAATAAGCTGGTCTATAACGGCCAACTGTTCTACCAACCCTCGCGAGTGTCGAAGGACGGGCCTCCCAACGTTTGGAAGGCATTCCAGGGCCGTCGGTGGGTACTGGAGATCGGGGGTTTCGGTGGCCCCGCTTACACTCCCTGCGGCTTCTACAGCGAGGTTCCGGACGGCTTAGAGGCGTCGCCTGAAGGAAATTCGTACGGCCTCCCGGCCTCCCTGCAGGACGGAAACCGCCGATTTGTTAGGGAGGTCTAGAAGCCGAGCGCGAACTTGGCGTCTTCGCTCATCCGCTCAGGCGTCCACGGAGGCACGAAGGTCATCTCCGATTGAACCTCGCTGACGCCTTCCACGTCGCCGACGAACTCGCCGATCTGCTCGGCCACCTGGGGGCCGATCGGGCATCCGGGGCTCGTCAGCGTGTACGTCACCTTGACGATCCCGTCGCCCTCGACCTCGACTCCGTAGATCAGGCCGAGCTCGACGAAATCGAGCCCAAGCTCCGGATCGATCACCTCGCGCAGCGCGTCCGTCACGTCTTCGAGTGAAACCATTGCTCCGTCAGTGTCGCCCACGGTTGCCATTCCTCCTGGAGATTCCATAAAAACACAAAGAGATCTTAACTTTCGGTGACATCAGACCGCCTGGTTGTGTAGTTTTCATGAATCGTAGACTTCGACGACAAGCCGCCGACGCTCCGGTGCTCCGGCGACGAGGATCGCACCACCCAGGGGTTCCGGCGTCGTGCGCTTGTCAGGGCGTTTGCGGCCCAGGCGGACGTGATCGTCGACCTCAGCGACCTGGTCTTCGCGGACACGTCGTTGATGCTGGATCTGGCGGTCCTCTCCCGGCGGCTGCGCCGTCGCGGACGTGCGATCCTGCTGCGCGGCGCGCAGCCGCAGATCATGACGCTGATCGAGATGGTCGGCCTTGACCGGCTGCCGGGCGTCCGGCTCGACATCGCGGCGATCTGAAGCGCAGGCCGGTCCGCACCGGCATCCCACCCAGCCCGCGGTGGCACCTCGGTAGGCTTAGAGCATGCTGTTTCTGCTGCTGCTGATCCTCTGGCCGATCGTCGAGTTGATCGTCGCGATCAGGATCGCCGATCTGATCGGCGTCGTCCCGATGCTGCTGCTGCTCGTTGCCGGCCTGCCGATCGGCTGGTGGACGATGCGCTCGCAGGGCCGCGGCGTGCTGCGCCGCCTGGCGGCCGCGCTCGGTGAACGCCGCACGCCCGCTCGCGAGGTGGTCGACGGCGCGCTCGTCGTGACGGGCGGCTTCCTGGTGATGATTCCCGGCTTCATCTCCGACGCGATCGGCTTGCTGCTGCTGCTGCCGCCGTCGCGCGCACTGAGCCGGAGCTGGATTCTTCCCCGCCTGCGAAACCGGCTCGTCGTCCAGGCTGTCGGCTTCACCACGGGCCGCGGGAGCTCAGCCCGCCAGAACTACGATGTCGACTCGACGGCACTTGACGTGCCCCCACCGAAGCTTTCGGCATGAGCCCGGAGCGAACGGGTATCGAAGCCGGTATCTCCGAGATCAAATAGGTTTCGCCACACCGCATGAAGGCCTCCGCCTCGATCGCAGCCATCCCGATCGCGATTTTCTCCGACCCGGAAGCAGCGGTGTGGGGGGTCGCAATGGGTGGCGAGGCACCGCTGGTCACGATCGGTTCACTGGAAGCCGAGGCGAGCCCTGAGCCCGACGCGCCGCTGCAGGTCCAGGCGACCACCCCGAAGTGGGCACTGTCATGGGCCGGGAGCGACCTGACGATCTCCCCCACGCAGCCCGACGCCGCCACCGAGGGAATCGACGGCAATCTTCAGCTGTGCCGGGTCAGCGGCGCCGTCACGCTCGGTGGCGTGGTCCGTGAGATCGACTGCGCCGGCGTGCGCGCGAGGCCAATTGCGTCCGGGCGCTTTGACTCATCGCGGCTGCTCGCCGCGTGGTTCCCCGGCGGCGCCGGGGTCGCGCTGCTCGCGATTCGACCGGCAGGCACCAAGGGACACGAACGCGACAGCGTGCTCGCCGCCGTCAGCGGCGAGACCGAGCCCGCCACGATCTTCGACCCGCGACTGTCGACGACCTATTCGAGCGACGGCACACCGAGACGCGTCGGCGTCGAGCTGTGGCTCGGCGAGAGCGAGGACGCCGACCTCCATTCACGCCGGTTTGCGGGGAGCTCCGCGCAGTCGGTGTTGACGCTCAGGTCCGCCGGTGTGCGAATCGACGGATATGCGTTGGACTGCCAGGCCGCCGACGCGTCGGGACCGGGCGTGTTTCTGATCGTCCGGCCGGATTGATCCCCGGTGGCGATCAGGGGATCGGCGCCGGCGTGACCGCGATCGGCGAGACCACGGACGGAGATCGGGCGAGCGACCGGATCGTCGCGGTGATCACCGACTTCGGTGGCGTGCTCACATCTCCGTTGGTCAACGCGTTCCTCGACTACCAGACCTCGACCGGGATCGCGCCCGAGGATTTCGGAGCGGCGCTCGGGGCGCTCGCCGCCAGGGACGGCGCAAACCCACTGCACGAGCTTGAGAGTGGTCGCATCACCGAGGCTCGCTTCCTGTCCGACGTGGGAGCTCAGCTGACAGCGGCGCTCGGGCGCGAGATCACGCTGCACGGCTTCGGAACCGCCTTCGTCGAGAGCCTGCGCCCGAACGAACCGATGATCGAGCACATGCGAACGCTGCGAGAGCGGGGCTACAAGATGGCGATCTGCACCAACAACGTTCGTGAGTGGGAGCACCTGTGGCGTGCGAAGCTGCCGGTCGACGAGATCTTCGACGTCGTCGTGGACTCCGGGTTCGTGGGCTCACGCAAGCCCGAACCGAGGATCTACGAGTTGACGCTGGAGCGCCTCTCGGTGCAGCCGCGCCGCGCGCTGTTCATCGATGATTTCGAGATCAACTGCGTCGCCGCCCGTGAGCTGGGCATGACCGCCGTGCACTTCCAGACGACCGAGCAGGCGCTGGAGGAAATCGAAGCGGCGCTGCTGCAGTCCGGCTGAGCGGACTTTTGCCCGGCGGCGCGTCGCGGTGTGACCAGCGTCAGTTCTCGCTGCCGAGACGGTCCCAGCAGTAAAGCTCCAGGCACTCGCCGGCGAGCTGGATGCATCGGTCCTGGGAGAGCCAGGGGAGCACCGTGTCGAACGCCTGCTCCTCGCCGACGCCCGCCTCGAACGCCTCCTCGCCGCGGAATCCGGCCGCGATCCGCAGCGCCTCTCGACGGTTCTCCCCCAGCGATGGGAAAACGTTGACGAGAAACTCCTTGTTCGGCAGCGGGTGGCCGCCGTCGAGCGAGGCATGCCAGGCGGCGAGCAGCGACAGGTCGTGCTCATCGAGGTCCGCGATCGCCTTGGCGTAGTGCGACTCGAGCTCGTTCTCGGGGATCTCGTCGACCCAGGCGCGAACGACCTCGCCGAGGATCTGTCGGCGAGCTTCACGGCCGACTGATTCGGCGATCACCCGGATCGCGTTCTGCGGTTCGATGAAGCAGAGTGTCATTGGACTCCGGTGCTGGGAAAGCGGAACGTTGGCCGGAAAGGTAGGCCGTGCCCCGGACGGAGCCCCGGACGGAGCCCCCGACCGAGCCGCGAACGGCAGGCGAGAGCCGGAGCGCTATAGGCCGAGAGCCGCTCGCGCCGTGCTCAGCGCGTCGGCATCGGGTTCGGTGTCCGCAGGGATGCCGAGCCCGGAACGATGCCCCGCGCCGAAGTTGTGGAGCCCGAGGTCGAGCGCCTCGAGCGGCACCCCGCACGCGTGCGCCAGTTCTGCCGCGCGCCGTTCGAGCAGGAGCGGATCGCCGATCCCGAGCGCTCGCTTCGCGGCGAGGGTGGTTTCGTTCTCGCCACCGAACTCCAGCGCTCCGGCGCGCAGGTCGTAACAACCCAGTCGGCCCAACATGACGAGCAGGTCGAAGCGGGTATCCCGATGCATCCCGGGTAGGGCCAGGCGCTCGAATGCCCGCGCGAACCGGCGCTGAGGCGTCCAGAACGCCTCGCCCGTGAACGCTGCCGCCTGCGAGCCGGCCCGCGCCGCCCACGCCCTGTAGGCCTCGACAGTCGAGCTCCCATGAGTGCTCTGATGATCGCTGCGCGGCCCCGTCTGCACGCCGTCGAGCTCCGGCAGCTCGCCCGAGGCCCAGGATGTCCTGACGGCCTCGATCGCCGCGAATGGATGCGGATCATCCAGGGGGCTGAGGTAGGCGATCAGGAACGCCAGCCAGGTCCGCTCCTCCAGGTCCTGGTCCGGCGCGGCGACCTCGGCGAACATCCCCGGCGGATCCTGCTCGAGCACGATCAGCCGAGCGGTGGCGAACGCGAGCTCCTCCGCCAGGCGCTCGGCATCCTCGCTGGACTTGAGCCCCGGCACCAGCGGCGAGTGGTACCCGTCCTCGACGCCACGCTGCAGATGCCTGACCCGCAGCCCGCCCCCGGCACGTGATCCGCCGCCGCGGGCGCTGTGGCCGGCGCCGGCACGGGGACGGCTACCGGCCCCGTCGGCCTGGCGCGGCTCCGGTCCGGCTGCCCGCGCGGCGCTGCTCTTCGGCGTGCCCGGGGACACGACCGGCCGCATCTCGACGGATTGCTCGCGGGAGCAGATCGCGCAGTTCTGAATCAGGCGATTGTGTCTGCAGAAGCTCGGCACGTCGGTGTCCTCACGCGGTGCTCGGGTTCAGGGTCGCCTCGGCGTCCACAGCTGCGGGCCGTTCCGCCGGCGGTTGGTCGGCGGCCTCGGCGCGCGGGGTAACGGGCAGCCGGTTGGCGGCCGCGAGCGCCCGTCTGCCGCCCGCCCGCCGCTCCTTCGCCACGGCGTGCAGGTAGACGTCGAAATCGACCTCCATCGTGTGCCGCTTGGAGGACACGAACCGCTTGAACATCACCTCTCGCTCGTGTCCGATGTCAGCGTTCATCGCCGCGACCGGGGGCAGGCGGTACTCGCCGCACAGGTAGGAGGCGATCCACTTCGACTGCGCCTCGGCGATCGGCATCGTCGCCCCAAGCGGCTGTAGCAGCGCGACGAAGAAGAGGTTGTCGATCCCCGGCTTGAACACCCGCTTGTAAAGCGGCAGGTCGTTGTCGGGCGCGGAGATGAAGTCAGGGGCGAAGAACGGGAACGTGACCTTGTAGCCGGTGCACCAGACGATCACGTCGATCGGCTCGCGCGAACCGTCCTCGAAGCACACCCCGTCGCCGTCCAACCGGGAGATGTTCGGCTTCCAGGAGATCTCTCCGTGTGCCATCCGGTTCAGGAAGTCCGACGAGACCGTGGGATGGGCTTCGCCGATCCGGTGGTCGGGCGCCGGCAGGCCGAAATCCTCAACGCGGCCGACTGCGATCCGGTAGATCGCCTGGAGCATCGTCCGCCGGACGGCGAACGGCAGCAGCGGCAACGGTCCCCTGATCCCGATCTGATCAAGCGGGCGGCCGAACACGTACTTCGGCAGGACGTACGCGCCACGCCGCGATGACAGCAGCGTGCGCTGCGCCACGAAGCTCGATTCGACGGCGATGTCCATCGCGCTGTTGCCGATCCCGACGACCAGCACGCGCTTGTCCCGCCAGCCGCTGTTGTCGATGTAGTGATGCGCGTGCAGCTGCTCCCCGGTGAAGCTGCCGGGGAACTGCGGCTCGGGCCAGCGGGGATCCCAGTGGTGGCCGTTGGCGACCACCAGAGCGTCGTAGCGGCGCTGCTCGCCACCCGCCAAGCTGATCGTCCAGATGCCGTCGTGATCCCGCTCAGCGTGCTCCACGCCGGTCTTGAAGGTGATCAGCTCCCGCAGGCCGAAGTGGTCGACGTAGGAGTCGAAGTAGGCGGCGATCTGCGTGTGATGCGCGAAGTCCGGATAGGACTCCGGCATCGGATAGTCGGCGTAGGCCATCCGCTGGCGCGACGTGTTGATATGGAGCGACCGGTACGCCGCCGACATCCCGTTGGTGTTCCCGAACACCCAGTTCCCGCCGACGCGGTCGGACTTCTCGAAACAGTCAAATGGGATCCCGCGGTCGTGCAGCGCCTTGCAGGCGGCGATCCCGGAGGAGCCGGCGCCGATCACGCAGACGCTTGGAAGCTGGCGCAACATGGCACCAGAGTAGAGCAGGACCAGCCAGAGCTCCCGCCTCGGTCAGCCCGCCACCGCCGCCTCGCTGCGCCGGTGCTCCTTGCCACGTGCGATCACCTCACGGAAGCTCCTGAAGCGGAAGATCAGCAGCAGCGCCGCGAAGCCGAGGAACGTCGTCAGGATCGTCGTCGCGATCTGCTGCCCGACCGAGAACGCGGCGACATAGGCGCTGTTGGCAGCGAAGATCTGCAGCAGCAGCGCCTGCTGCACGCCGAGGCCGCCGGGCGTGAACGGGAACACGGATGCGACAACCTGCACGCCGAGCACCAGCAGCGCATTTCGCACCGAGCCGCCGATGTGGAAGGCATCGAGCAGCGCCCAGTAGGAGCCGAACCTGGCGACCCAGCTGGCGGCCTGCCAGGTGCACATCTCACGGTAGTAGCGCCGGCGGTCCCTGAGGATCGTGAATCCCTGCCGGACCTCCTGCCAGAACGCGCGCACCCGCGCCGAGAGCAGTGCGAAGGCGACCATGAACAGGATCCCGAGGGCGGTCACGAAGAACAGCGTGAAACGCACGTTCGAGGCGAAGAAGCTGATGTCGAACGAGCCCAGCTTGGCGAAGTTGGGCGGCTTCGGGAACACCCCCTGGGTGAACGCGAAACACATCACCAGCACGCCCACGAACCAATCGAAGATCACGCCGGTCGAGAGCGCCGCGGCCACGGTCGGATAGCTGCTGTCCTCGATCGCGGTCCGGGTCAGGAACAGCTGGGCGATGTTCCCACCGCCGAGCGGGAACACGTTGTTGATCGCGTAGCCGACCATGTAAGCGCCCCACACGTCGCGCCAGCGAATCTTCACGCCAGGGTAGGCGGCGTGCAGCGCGGCCCACAGCGCGCGGGAGCGCAGCAGCAGGTAGAGCCCGAACAACACCAGACCCAGCAGCAGCGCGGTCCACTTCAGGTCCGTCAACCTGGAGAAGAAGGTCTCAGCGTTGTTGAGGAAGTGCTCGACCGTGCAACCGACGGACGTGCACGACTCGTGGACAGCCGCGTGCGGCCGCTGGTAGATGATGATCGAGGCGAGCACGTTCATCTCAACAAGGTCTCACACGGAGACGTTGGCACGTCCACCCCGTAAAAGAGCCCGGGGGGCCCAGGTCCATCTGGGCCCCCCGGAGAGCCAGGGAAGTGGGGGCGCAGTTCCCTGACCGAACAGGGGCGAGTTTCCCCGTCCCAAGCCTTTAGCAAACCTCAGACGCAGTCATCACGAACGACGACCACCCTCTGCGCTTGGCGCCACCGGGCTTAACCCTACAGCAACATTCGACCAGCCGCCGACTCGAATTCGACAGCCGACCCTCGGTTAATCACGTAGGCGGGTTCCGGGTCCGCTGAAGAACTCCTCGCCGGCCCGCAGGGTCCCGGCTGCCTCCGCCTCATGGCGCAGCGTCCGATCGGCCTCGCCACTCCACGCGCCGATCGCGAGCAGCTCACGATCCTGGTCCATCGGCGTCCCTCCCAGCGCCTTATTGACGACCCGGGCGCACTTGCGCCCCTCGGCGATCGCGGTCACGACCAGCGACTGGCCGATCCGGGCGTCGCCGCAGGCGAACACCCCCGCGCTCGAGGTCTTGTACGTCTGTGTCGTCCGGATGTTCCCGCGGCGGTCGAGGTCGAGCGCCAGTTCGCGCACGCAGCCATCGTGCTCTGGATGCTCGAAACCGATCGCGATCAGAACCAGGTCTGCGTCGAGCGCGAACTCGCTCCCGGGAACCGGCGTCAGATCACGCGAGGAGGCGCCGGTCACCTTGCGCGCATAGACCTGGGTCACGTGAGAGTCGACACCGCCGAAACCGGTCACCTCGGTCCCCCAGCGTCGCTTGCCGCCCTCCTCTAATGCGTAGGTCATCGGCGTGCGCTTGGGAGGCAGCGGCCATGGGTGCAGAGGATCGATTCCGTCGGAGCTCAGCTGTCGATAGACATCGAGCATCACGACGCTGCTGGCACCTTCACGGTGGGAGTTGGAGATGCAGTCCATCCCGGTGTCACCACCCCCGACGACGACGACCCGCTTGCCGGCCGCGGAGATCTCCTCGCCGGGGTCGACCGCCCGGAACGGCCGTCCCTCCTGCTTGGCGACCCAGCGGTTGCGCTGGTACAGGTAGTCCATCGCGAGATGGATGCCGCTCAGCTCACGGCCGATCGTGACCATGTCCCTCGAGACCCGTGAGCCGATCGCGAGCACCAGCGCGTCGTGATCTCCGGAGAGCTCCGCGGCCGTCATGTCACGCCCGACATCGACCCCGTAGACGAACCTGATCCCCTCCGCCTCGAGGATCGCGACGCGCCGGTCGATCACCGACTTCTCCAGCTTTGCGTCAGGGACACCGAATCGCATCAGCCCGCCCGGCGCCTCGTCGCGCTCGAACACGGTCACGGTGTGACCGGCGCGGTTGAGCTCATCTGCGACCGCCAGCCCCGCCGGACCGGCGCCGACGACCGCAACCGTCTTACCGGAGCGGCGCGCCGGCGGCTCGGGACCGATCCAGCCCTCCGCGAATGCCCGCTCCGAGATCGCCAGCTCGATCTGCTCGATCGTCACCGCATCGTCATTGATCGCCAGCACGCACGCCGACTCGCACGGAGCCGGGCAGATCCGGCCGGTGAACTCGGGAAAGTTGTTGGTCGTGTGCAGCGCGTCGATCGCCTCGCGCCACTTGTCACGGTTGACGAGGTCGTTCCACTCCGGGATCAGGTTGCCCAGCGGGCAGCCCTCATGGCAGAACGGGATCCCGCAGTCCATGCAGCGCGACCCCTGGCGGCGCAGCTCCTGATCGCTCTGCAGCGCGAAGTACTGGTGGTGATCGTGCACGCGCTCGGACGGATCGCGCTTCTGGAAGCCGACCCGCTGGACCTTCAGGAATGCTCCGAGTTCACCCATCGCCTCAGGCCTCCACGGCGGCGGCCGGATCCCGCTGCGCCAGAGCTCGCTTGTAGTCCCGCGGCATCACCTTGATGAAGCGCTCGCGTGCGCCGCGACCCCACTGAGCGAGCAGATTGCGCGCGACCAGCGAGCCGGTTCGATGCGCGTGCTCGGAGATCAGGCCTCTGAGCTCCTCCACGTCCGCCTGCGTGAGCGACTCCAGGTCCACCAGCTCGGTGTTGCAGCGCGCCGCGAAGCGGCGATCGTCGAGCACGTAGGCGATCCCGCCGCTCATCCCCGCCGCGAAGTTCCGCCCGGTCGGACCGAGCACCGCGACCCGTCCGCCGGTCATGTACTCACAGCCGTGGTCGCCCACACCCTCGACGACCGCCCAGGCACCGGAGTTGCGAACCGCGAACCGCTCGCCGGCGAGACCGCGGAAGAACGCGCGCCCTGAGGTTGCGCCGTACAGCACCGTGTTGCCGACGATCTGGTTCTCCTCGGCCCTGAACATCGCGCTCTCCGGCGGGCGCACCGAGAGGATCCCTCCGGACAGCCCCTTGCCCGCGTAATCGTTGGTCTCGCCGCGCAGGGACATGGTCACGCCCGGCGCCAGCCAGGCGCCGAAGCTCTGCCCCGCGGTGCCGGAGAACTCGATCTCGACGGTCCCCTCAGGCAGACCTGAGCTCCCGTGGCGGCGTGCGATCTCGCCGGACAGGATCGCGCCGACAGCACGGTTGACGTTGCGCAGCGAGATCGGTCCGAGCGACACCGGCTCGCGGCGCTCGAGTGCCGGCGCGCAGCGCCGCAGCAGCTCCCAGTCGAGCGCGTCGTCGAGCACCGGCACCGGCCCGCGGGTTCGACGTCGAGCCGTGCCCGCAGGCAGCTCGGGGGTCTGGAGAACCATCGACAGGTCGACCTTCTGCGTCTTCCAGTGATCGATCGCAGCGTCCATCTCCAGCAGGTCCGTGCGTCCGATCATGTCCTCGAAGCGCCGCACCCCGAGCGAGGCCATGATCTGGCGAACCTCCTCGGCGACCAGCAGCAGATAGGCGACGACGTGATCCGGGGTTCCGCGGAACCGTTCACGCAACCTGGCGTCCTGCGTCGCGATCCCGACCGGACAGGTGTTCAGGTGGCAGACGCGCATCATCACGCACCCCATCGCGATCAGCGGCGCGGTCGAGAACCCGACCTCATCCGCACCCAGCAGGGCGGCGACGACGACGTCACGCCCGGTCTTCATCTGGCCGTCGACCTCCACGGTCATCCGGCTGCGCAGATCGTTCAGCAGGAGCGTCTGCTGCGTCTCGGCGAGCCCGATCTCCCACGGCACGCCGGCCGATTGGATCGAGGACTGTGGCGAGGCACCGGTGCCACCATCGTGTCCGGAGATCGTCACGTGGTCGGCGTTGGCCTTGGCGACGCCCGCGGCGACCGTGCCGACGCCGACCTCGGACACGAGCTTGACCGACACCGACGCCGTCGGATTGGCGCAGCGCAGGTCGTAGATCAGCTGCTTGAGATCCTCGATCGAGTAGATGTCGTGATGTGGTGGCGGCGAGATCAGGCCGACGCCGGGAGTCGAATGGCGGATCAGCGCGATGTAATCGTCGACCTTGTGGCCCGGAAGCTGACCGCCCTCGCCGGGCTTGGCGCCCTGCGCCATCTTGATCTGCAGCTGATCGGCGTTGACCAGGTAGTGGATCGTCACGCCGAAGCGGCCTGAGGCGATCTGCTTGATCGCCGAGCGCCGCTGATCGCCGTTCTGATCCGCGGTATAGCGGGCGGCGTCCTCGCCGCCCTCGCCGGTGTTGGAGCGGGCGCCGAGCCGGTTCATCGCGATCGCCAGCGTCTCGTGCGCCTCCCGTGAGAGGGCGCCGAGGCTCATCGCGCCGGTCGTGAACCGCTTGACGATCTGCGTCGCGGGCTCGACCTGGTCGACCGGAATCGGCTCCGTGGCCGTCCTGAATTTCATCAGCCCGCGGAGCGCCGAGCGGCGCGCCGCCTCGTCGTTCGCAAGGCGCGCGAACTCCTCGTAGGTGCGCCACGCGTCGTCCTTGTCGCGCACCGCGCGCTGCAGCGTCGCGATCGTGTCCGGATTCCACATGTGCAGCTCGCCGTCACGGCGCCACTGAAGCACCCCGCCGACCGGCAGCAGTTCGCGATCGGTACGGGGGTAGGCGCGGAAGTGTCGCTCGATCGCCTCGACGGAGAGCTGCTCGAGCCCGACGCCACCGATCCGGGAGGCGGTTCCGGTGAAGTGCGCATCGATCAGCTCGCTGTCGAGCCCGACCGCCTCGAAGATCTGCGCGCCACAGTAGGACTGGATCGTCGAGATCCCCATCTTCGAGAGGGTCTTCAGCAGACCCTTGCCGATCGCCTTGACGATCCGCTTCTCACCCTCCTCCCGGTCGAGCTCGCCCGGCAGGAGCGCCCGGTCCGCGAGCTCATCGAGCGACTCGAACATCACGTACGGGTTGATCGCGGCTGCTCCGTAGGCGATCAGCGTCGCCATGTGATGGATGTTCCGTGGCTCACCGGACTCGATCACGAGCCCGGTGCGCAGCCGGGTTCCGCGTCGCACGAGATGGTGGTGGACCGCGCCGACGGCCAGCAGCGAGGGCATCGCGACCCGCTCGGGCCCGAGGTTGCGGTCCGAGAGGATCAGGATGTTGGCGCCGTTGTCGACGTAGCGGGCCGCCTCCTCGCACAACGCCGACAGCCTCAGCTCCATCCCGGCTGACCCCTGCTCGATCGGCCAGGTGATGTCGAGCGTCGCCGCGTCGAACACGTCGTGGGAAACCTGACGGAGCTTCTCCAGCTCGTGGTTGCGCAGGATCGGCTGATCCATCACCAGCTGGTGGGCCTGCTCGGGGACCTCGGAGAGAAGGTTGCGCTCCGCGCCGACGCCGGTCTGCAGGCTCATCACGACCGACTCACGGATCGAGTCGATCGGCGGGTTCGTCACCTGTGCGAACAGCTGCTTGAAGTACGAGAACAGCGTCGGCTGGCGATCCGACATGACCGCGAGCGCAGCGTCGTTGCCCATGCTCGCGAGCGACTCCTCGCCGTCGGCCGCCATCGGCGCGATCACCATCCGGAGGTCCTCCTGCGAGTAGCCGAAGGCGAGCTGCTTGGAACGCAGCGGCTCGATCCGTGGCGCCTGCGGCGCCCGCTCCGGTAGATCGTCGATATGCACGACGGACCGCCTGTACCACTCACCGTAGGGCTTGCTGCGCGCGATCCGGAGCTTCACCTGCTCGTCGTCGACGATCTTGCCGGCCTCGAGGTCGAGCAGGAACACCTTGCCGGGCGCGAGGCGGCCCTTGCGCTGCACGTGCTCGGGGGCGACCGTGATCACGCCGGTCTCGGACGCGAGCACGACGTAGCCCTCGGTGTCCTGGATCCAGCGCCCGGGCCGCAGACCGTTTCGATCAAGTACCGCGCCGGCCAGGCGCCCGTCGGTGAACACGACCGCCGCCGGCCCGTCCCATGGCTCCATCAGGCAGGAGTGGAAGTCGTAGAAGCCCTTGACGTCAGGGTCCAGGTCGGTTCTGGTCCGGTATGCCTCGGGCACCATCATCATCACCGCGTGCGGGATCGAGCGGCCGCTGAGGACGAGCAGCTCCAGGACGTTGTCGAAGGTCGCCGAGTCCGACGCGCCTGGCTGGATCACCGGGATCACCTTCGCCAGGTCCTCGCCGAACAGCTCGGAGGCGAGCTGCGACTCACGCGCCTTCATCCAGTTGACGTTGCCCCGTAGCGTGTTGACCTCTCCGTTGTGGGCGATCATCCGGTATGGATGCGCCAGCGCCCAGCTCGGGAACGTGTTCGTCGAGAAGCGGGAGTGCACGAGCGCCAGGCGGGACGCGACGCGCGGATCCCGCAGATCCGTGAAGTAGCGCGGCAGCTGCGGCGCAGTCAGCATCCCCTTGTAGACGATCGTCCGCGACGAGAAGCTCGGCAGCGCGAGATCGCTGACCGCCGGCGCGCTCGATCAGCCGCCTGATCACGTACAGCTTGCGCTCGAACGCCTCCTGATCGGCGATCTCATCCGACGCCGCGATCAGCACCTGCCGGATGTAGGGCGCCGCCGCGCGCGCGGTGTCACCGACGTAGCGCTCGTCGACCGGAACGTCGCGCCACCACAGCACGCTCTGCCCCTCCGCCTCGATCGTCGCGTCGATCGTCTGCTCGAGCGCTGCCCGGTGCTCCGGGTCGACCGGCAGGTAGCAGACACCGATCGCCGTAGCGCCCAGCTTCCGGCAGCTCGACCCCCGCGACGGCTGCGCGGAAGAATGCGTCAGGGATCTGCAGCAGGATCCCGGCGCCGTCGCCGGTGTTCGGATCTGCGCCCTCGGCGCCACGATGCTCGAGGTTCTCCAGCGCTTGCAGGGCCTTCTCGACGACTGCATGGCTCGCCTCGCCCCACAGCTTCGCAACAAGCGCGATGCCACAGCCATCGTGCTCGTTGGCGGGGTCGTAGAGGCCGATGGGCCCCGGTGGAGCTGGTTTATCTGTCATGGAAGTGCCCGTGAGGGCGATCGAGGCTGCCGCACGGCAGGGGGACTGCCAAAGCCGGCCGGCTGGGGGTCAGCGAAGGCTACCAGCGGTTTTTCGCGGACGTAGCGATCGCCGCTCGCCGCGCGGGGCAGGTCTGGGCGAGCTCCTCGACTGTGGCGGTGTGACGTTCGTGTGACGGCACCCGATCAAGCTCCGCCGACCCTGTGCGTGCCGGCCTGCAACTGGTCGAGCCCGCCGGGGATCGCGAAGCGAAAGCGGAGGTACCGAGATGACTTTGATGACTTCGAGATGGGCCCGTACAGGCGCGTTGCTGCTCGCGTCACTGTTCCTCGGCGCCTGCCTGCCTGCCGGCGCCTCCGCGCTCAACACCTATACCGTCACGCCGATCACCGCACCGGCCGGCGGCAGCGTGTATGCGCTGAGCGCGATCAACGCCGGCGGCGAGCTGGTCGGGTCCGGCACTCCGGCCGGCGACAGCGACACCGGCACCTGCGGCTTCGCATGGCAGTCGGGCACCTTCACCTGGCTGACGCCCGGCTTCGAGCATCAGACATACGGTGGCGACAACTGTGCCGGTCCGGGATCGGGAGGGACGGAGGCCAACGATCTGAACAACGCGGGGCTGATCGTCGGTGACACCGAGTACCTGTATCAGCAGGACGGCGGTTCCCCGCCGTTTCCCTCCTACGTCCAGGCGACGATCTGGAAGACCGCCGGGGCGCCACCGACTGGGACCTCCAGCGACTGCAGCGAATCGGCCGTGGGTCAGGACAATGGTGCTCCCGGCACATCCGAGGCCGAGGCCGTCAACGACGCCGGAGCGATTGCTGGTGACGCGGTCACTCCGGCAAATGGCGGCTGCAGCATCTTTCCCAGCGGTGATTGGGCATTCGTCGGTTCGCCGACGGACGTGATCGCACCCGCGTCGGGATGCCTGTGCGGCTCGAGCGCAACCGCCCTCAACGACTCGGGTCAGGCCGTGATCGACGACGGCGGCGGCCAGGAGTCGCAGCTGTACCCGGGCGGGCAGGCGCTCAGCCTCAACCCGAGCGGCATGCCGGAGGCGATCAATGACTCGGGGGCGATTGCCGGGGTAGACACCAAGAATGCGATGCCCGCGTACTCCGATGGCGCCGGCCCGGCGATCGATCTGACGCCCGCCGACTCAATCCACTACGGCCAGGCGCTGGCGGTCAACAACGCCGGCGACATCGTCGGCATGTCGGGCCTCAACCCGGCCTCATCGACATCGTCGGCGACGATCTGGCCGGCCGCCGCGCCGCCGGCGACGATCAGCGGCGAGCCGGCAGGGATCGACCTGAACTGTCTGATCCCGGCCGATGCCGGGATCCATCTGACCGAGGCCAACGCCATCAACGGGACCGGTTCGATTCTCGCCGAGGGACTCGTCGGGACCGCCACAGAATGGGTGCTGCTGACGCCGACCGCAGCGCAAGCCGGCGATTCCCGAGGGGCCGCGCGGGTGCCGTACGCGTCGGAACCGCCGAGCTGTCCGCTGAACGTGACCGTCATGCCGATCAACGGCGGCGTCGCCGGCCTCGGCTACAAGGCGCCAAACGCGACGTTCCTCGGCGGGGCGGGTGGGATCACGGACTCCTGCTTCTCAGGCTGCAGAGATCTGGTGGTGACGGTCACTGATCCGAACAATGCCAACGAGCCGGTCCCGAACGCCAAGGTTACGGTCACAATCACACCGATCGCGGCGGCGGACATTGCCGACGGCTACCCGTCGGGCAGCAGTCCCGGTGCCGGCTACATTTGCGAGCTCTCGGCTCTGCGGTCGGGGTCCAACCCGAAGCTGGTGCTGGGCCTCGACGATCCGTTGGCACGAAACTGCAGCGCCAGCGGGCTGACGAACCTCACGACCGACGATCAGGGCCAGGTGTATCTCCGCTACCTGGTCACCCGGCTTGATCAATGACGCCTCCACGGTGGTCAACGCCAAGGTGACCGAGGTCTGCACGTCAGGGAGCTGCGTGCTCAAGACCGGCGTCCCCAACCAGCCACTGACGATGCAGATGGCGCCACAGCTGGTCTACAAGGCGACTGCCCCGTTGCCTGCGCGTGACGCGTATTGGATCGCGGGCTACCGTTTCTTCCATACGGGAGCCACGAAGCTCCTGGCCGCCGCGATCGAAGCGGCGCTCAAGGCCGGAGGAGAGTCCAAGAAATTGGCCGATCACTTCGTGGAGGAAGAGGGCAAGGACGTCCTCGAGAACAAGACGAAATCAGCCGCCACGCCGGATCTGTTCACGGCCGAGGGCGAAACAAACCTGTTCCTGGAGCAGCTGTTCAGCTCGAAGGTGCCAAAGGCCGGGCTCGAGCAGGGAAGCGCATTGGTCGGGGGCGGCTTCGTCGACGACTTCGCCGGGGTCCCGGGGATCTTCCTGAAGGGGTCCGGCGGCCTCGTGTGGAAGTTCGGCGACGCGCTGCTGAAGATCGAACAGTCGCACGGCTACAAGATCCCGGACCAGAAGGTGACGCTCACGATCCACGAGGTTTCCTACTGCGAGCAGAGCGCGGCGAGATTCGAGACGGACGCGTGCGGGCCCGGGTACCTGAATGGAAAGGCCAAGGGCGCTCGTAAGATCGATGGGATCGAGCCGTTCCTCGACTTCACGCTGCACTCCGAGCAGGGAGCCGACAACACCACGTTCGACGGGTCGATCGTGGTCCCCTACGACGCCCAAACGTGGCTGCACGCACGCTTCGGCAAGTAGCGCGGGCCGTTGACCACCGCGTTGGCCACCGCCTCAGCGATCCCGTTCAGGGCTTGGCCTTGGCGGCCTTCCTGCGATGGCTTGGCCTTGTCCCCGGATGCGGCGCCGTTGCTCCGTGACGAGCGCGGACGGGCCGGTTTGGCCGGCGTCGGCGCCGGCTCGCCGTCGCTGCGCATCGCGGCGAGGCTCGCCTCCAGCGCGGCCATCAGGTCGGGCGCCGGCGCCGGCTCGCTCTCCTGTGGCGCGACCGCGATCTCCTGGCCCGAGGCCTTCGCCTCGATCAGCGCCAGCACCCGCTCCCGGTAGTCGTCGCGGTGCCGCGCGGGGTCGAAGTCCGCCGACAGCGACTCGATCAGCTGGCGCGCCATCGCCAGCTCGCGGTCGCTCGCCTGTTGCGTCGGAGACCGTGTCGAGCTCGTCCAGCGAGTCGGGCGGCACGACCTCGTCGCCGAACAGCATCGTCGAGAGCGTCAGCACGTCGCCGGTCGGGCGCAGCGCGCACAGCTGCTGCTTGGAGCGCAGCACGACCCGGCCGATCGCCACCTTGCCGGACTCCCGCATCGCATCCAGCAGCAGCCGGTAGGCCTTCGCGCCGCCGGTGCTCGGCGCCAGGTAGTAGGAGTTGTCGTAGTAGATCGGGTCGATGTCGGCCAGATCGACGAACTCCTCGATGTCGATCGTCCTCGTCGCCTTCGGGTCGAGCGCGTCGAGCTCCGCCGGGTCGATCAGCACGTAGCGGTCGGGACCGAGCTCGTAGCCCTTGACGATGTCCTCGAACGCGACCTCATCGCCGGTGCTCGCGTCGACCCGTTTCTGCTTGATCCGCGAGCCGGTCTTGCCGGACAGCTGGTGGAAGCGAACGGCCTTCGGCGAGGTCGCCGAGAACAGCTTGACGGGGACGTTGACCAGCCCGAAGCTGATCGCGCCGCTCCAGATTGCGCGTGCCATTGTGTTGTTTTATCCCCTGCGAGGCGCAGGGTTCAAGCGTTGACGGCGCGATTGCCGCCGCTCAGCGGTTGATCGCGGACATGTCGCCGTAGCGCTCGCCCGCCGCCGACGCCGACCGGGGCGACCTCGTCGATCCTGGCCATGTCCTCCGCGCTCAGCTGCACCTCGAGCGCGGCGAGGTTCTCCTCCAGGTAGCGCCGTCGCTTGGTTCCCGGGATCGGCACGATGTCGCTGCCGCGATGCAGAACCCATGCCAGCGCCAGCTGCGCCGGCGTGCAGTTGTGCTCACGCGGCGAGCTCGCCCACCTGCTCGACCAGGTCGAGGTTGCGGTCGAAGTTCTCCCCCTGGAAGCGCGGGCTGTGGCGGCGGAAGTCGTCCTCGGCCGAGGTCCTCGGGGCGTTTGATCGCGCCGGTCAGGAAGCCGCGGCCGAGTGGGCTGTAGGCGACGAGACCGATCCCCAGGTCCCGGATCGTCTCGATCACCCCGTCCTCGATGTCCCGGCTCCAGAGCGAGTACTCGCTCTGCAGGGCGCTGATCGGATGGACGTCGTGTGCGCGACGGATCGTCTCGGCTGAGGCCTCGGAGAGCCCGAGGAAGCGCACCTTGCCGGCGTCGACGAGCTCCGACATGGCGCCGACGGTCTCCTCGATCGGCACGTCCGGGTCGACGCGATGCTGGTAGTAGAGGTCGATGTGGTCGACCGCAAGACGCCGCAGCGACGCCTCGCAGGCGGAGATCACGTACTCGGGACGCCCGTTGCCAGCCGCGTGCCTGAGGGTTCTCCGGATCCCGCACGATCCCGAACTTGGTTGCCAGCACGACCTGGTCGCGCCGGTCGGCGATCGCCGTGCCGACGAGCACCTCGTTGGTGTGCGGGCCGTAGATGTCGGCCGTGTCAATCAGCGTGACGCCGAGATCGAGCGCGCGATGGATCGTCGCGATCGCCTCGCCCTCGTCCGCCGCACCGTAGAACTCGGACATGCCCATACAGCCGAGACCCTCGGCCGAGACTTCGAGGCCCTGTTTGCCAAGCGCGCGTTGCTCCATTCCGCAAGCCTACCTGGACGGCGGCGCCGCGCCGCAGCTGCGGCGCCTTCGTGCTGCCGCCGTCCGAGCGGCGAGGATCTCACACCGTGGCGCGCCCGCACGTTGATCCCCCAGTGAGCTTGCCCCCGTTCCAGTCGCTGCTCGATGCGCACGGCCACGACGTCCACCGGTTCCTCGCGGCGATGGTCGGGGCGGTGGACGCCGACGACGCCTACCAGGAGACCTGGCTCTCGGCGCTGCGCGCCTACCCGCGGCTGCGTGACGCCTCCAACCTGCGCGGCTGGGTGCTGACGATCGCCCATCACAAGGCGATCGATCAGATTCGCGCCCGCCGGCGCGGGGCGATCCCGGTGGCCGAGCCACCGGAGGCTGCCGATAGGGGCTCCGAGACCGACGTTGGTGGCGGCCCGGAGTTGCCTGACGAGGGGGTCTGGGCGCTGGTGCGCCGGCTACCCGACAAGCAGCGGACGGCACTGGCGCTTCGATACATCGTCGACGCCGACTACGCGCTGATCTCGACGACGATGGCGACCAGCGAGGAGGCGGCACGGCGCAACGTGCACGAGGCCTTGAAGCGACTGCGAATGGAGTACGAACGATGAGCGAGATCGAGGCCCTGCTGCGCGCCGGCGCGGCGAAGTTCGAACGCGGCACACCGCGCACGGAGCCCTCCCCGGCCGAATCCCGGGCACGGCTCCCCGACCTGGCCACGGCGGCCGCCGCCGAGGGTCTGCTTGACGTCGCGTATACGACCGAGGACTCGCCCCTCGGAACGCTGCTGCTGGCCGCAACCTCACGTGGCCTGGCGCGGGTCGCCTATCTCGACGAGGTCGGCGAGCAGCAGGCGCTCGCCGAGATCGCGGCGCGGATCAGCCCCAGGGTGCTGGAGGCACCGGCTCGCCTTGACACGGTGCGCCGTGAGCTCGATGAGTTCTTCGCCGGCAGGCGTCACCGCTTCGAGATCCCGCTGGACTGGCGGTTGACACGCGGCTTCCCACAGCGCGTGTTGAGAGCGACCGCTCGGATCCCCTACGGGTCGGTGTCCTCATACAAACGGGTCGCCGTCGAGGCGGGCAGCCCGCGCGCCTTCCGTGCGGCGGGGAACGCGCTCGGCTCAAACCCGTTGCCGATCGTGGTGCCCTGCCATCGCGTCCTGCTGAGCGGCGGTGGGTTGGGCGGTTACACCGGCGGCCTCGATCGCAAGCGCACCCTGCTCGCGATCGAGGGCGTCAACCGCTGAAGCGCGGGTCGCGCCACCACAACACCCGCCACCACAAATCCCGCCACCACAAATCCCCCCACCCCCGCCCCCGTTGCGAAGCGAGGGGTCTTGAGCCGCGCTCCTCAGCTCAAGACCCCTGGGCACCTCGAAGCAGATGGAGCATCGGGGGTTTGTGGTGGATCAGGCGGTTTGGTTTGTGGTACATGACGTGCGACGGCACGTTTTGAACCGTCCGTATCGGTAACCGGAAACGCCGCTCTTGCGCCGTCGTCGGCCAGGATCGCTATCACTCCGGTCTTGGACCTGATGGCGCCGCTGCGCAGATTCGACGAGTTCCAACACGGACGGCAATGGCTGTCGGTCCCGATGGCGGTCGTCAAGAAGTTCAGCGACGATCAGGCAGGCAAGCTCGCCGCGCTCGTCGCCTACTACGCGTTCCTCTCACTGTTCCCGCTGCTGTTGGTGTTCGTGACCGTGCTCGGGTTCGTGCTCGCCGGCGACCCGAGCGCGCTGCACTCCGCGAAGGATTCCGTGCTCGGCCGCTTCCCGGTGATCGGCGACGCGATCAGGGATGAGGAGCTGAAGGGCGACACGCTCGCACTGGTGGTCGGGATCGTCCTGTCGCTGTTCGCCGGCCTCGGTGTCACCCAGGCAGCCGTCCATGCGCTCGATCGTGTCTGGGGCGTGCCGAACAAGCATCGTCTCGACTTCATCCAGCAACGGCTGCATGGCCTGTTCCTGTTGATCTGCCTGGGCGGGATGTTCCTGGTCGCCTCCACCGCCAACGGCCTGCTCGGCGCGGGGCTCGGCGGCACCCTGTCGCTGGTCGTCGGGATCATCGGCTCGCTGGTGCTCAACTTCGCGCTGTTCCTGGCCTCGTTCAAGCTGCTCTGCTCGGCCGAGACGGAGCTGAGTTGGTTGGTGCCGGGCGCCGCGGTGTCGGCAGTGGCGTGGTCGCTCCTGCAGGCACTGGGAGGCATCTTCATCGCTCACGTCGCCAACTCGAAGAGTGCATACGGGACCTTCGCGCTGGTGCTCGGAGTGCTCGCGTGGCTGCATCTCGGCTCCTACGCGACCGTCTACTCGGCCGAGCTGAACGTGGTCCTGGCGCGCCGGATCTGGCCGCGCTGGCTGTTCAGGGACGAGGATCAGCAGCCGGGGGCCACGGCGTCGGAAACCGCCGCTGAAGCAGACCCACGATCTCTTGCCGGCGCACGGGACGCTGCGAGTTCGGGCGGCGGTGGCGAGGTCTCGGCGCAGGACGGCGGTCCCTGATCGAGACGCGATCAGGCGGGGCGTGGCAGCGGTGGAAGCGTTCGGATGTCACGCACCGTGAGCAGCAGCCCAAGCGCGAGGATCTCGACACCGCCGCAGAGATACAGCGCCGAGGACACGCCGACGGCGGCCGCCAGCGGGCCGATCAGGACGTACCCCAACGGCTGCAGCGCGATCGAGCCGAACCAGTCATACGAGCTCACCCGTGACCGGGCCGATGGCGGGATGTGCTGTTGCAGCGTCGTCTCCCAGAGCGTGTTGAACAGCATCGAGCCGATCCCTGAGATGACCGCGGCTGCGCCGATCAGGACGAGCGGTGCGGGCACGGCCAGCAGCAGGGTCGGGAGCGCGGCGATCATGCAGGCCAGGGTTGCGGCCAACAACGGTCGCCGAGGCCGCAGGCGCAGCAGGGTCGTGCTGCCGATCAACCACCCCACACCTCGACACACGAGGATCACCGCCCACGCCGTCGCTCCGCCGAGGTCTGTCTTTGCGGTCAACGCTCCCAGCACCGGGAACGCCGCGCCGAGCATGTTGACAAACGAGAACACGACGATCACCGACCAAACCCAGGTGCGGGAGCGGACCTCGCTGAAGCCCTCCCGGAGATCGGCAAGGAAATGCTTGGCGCCGCTCGCGCCGCTCGCGCCGCTGGGATCGTCGGGGCGGACTCGCGCGAGCAGGATCGCGCTGGCGCCATAGCTGGCGGCGTCGATCAGCAGTGCCGCTCCGGGGCCGGTCGCGACGATCAGCGCTCCTGCGATCGCGGGGCCGGCGATGTTCCCGGCGGCCATCGCCATCCCTCGAAGAGCGTTGGCCTGCTGCAACCGCTCGCCTGCGACCGCCGGGATCAGACCGCTCGACGCGGGATTGAAGAAGCCCGATGCAGCGCCGAGCACCGCTTGGGAAACGGCGATCTCGGCGACCGTCGCGCCGCCGGTCACGAGCAGCACGCCGATCGCCGCCTGGATCAGCAGGCGCACCAGATCCGACGAGATCATCACCATCCGCCGGCCGAGACGGTCGGCGACCACCCCGCCGACCAGCAGCGACGCGACCACAGCGATCGTCCGCGCCGCCAGCACGATCCCGAGATCGGTCGCCGAACCCGTCAGATCGAGGACCGCAAACGCGAGCGCGACCGGCACCACGCCGTCGCCGATCAGCGACACCAGCGCGGCGCTGAAGACGAGCCTGAAGTCCCGCAGGCCCAGCACCTCCAGATCCGACGGCAGCCGCACCGGCTGAGTCTCCCAAGCTCAGAACAGGCGGTCGGCGGCCAGCCGCCGGGTGAGCTCGACGGGCCATGAGCAGAGGCCGTCCTGGGCGGGGCAGCGATCGCAGATCGCGCGGTACGGTTCCGGCGCCACCGGGAACTCGGATCGCATGATCCCCGCCGTGCGGGCCAGCAGCGAGCGCTCGAGCTCAGCCAGCTCGGCGCGCTCGAACGTTCGGGTGGCCGGGTCGTGGGGGCGCTCAAGGAACAGATGGACAACCTCGACCGCCGCCACGCCGGTCCGCAGCGCCGCGAGCGCGTAGATCGACCGCTGCTCGGCGTAGTGGGAGGCAACGACCTCTTCCGGGACACGGCCGTCGAGCCGGTCGCTCTTGTAGTCGACGACGAGCGCGCCGGCGCCTCGCTCGAGCGCGAGGACGTCGAATACGCCGGTGAGCAGCGGGCCGCCACCGAGCGTCAGCGCGAACCGCTGCTCCCGGCGCAGCTCCGCCACCCGCGCCAGCCGGGCGCACGTCTCGCTGGCGATGAACGCCTGCACCATCGAAACCACCTGACGCGCGCCGGCCGGTCCCACTCCCTGAACCTCGGCCGGCGCAGGCGGCGCCGGCCGGCGGAAGTCGATCCGCTCCAGCGCCTCGTGCACGGCCGTCCCCAGCTGCGCGCCACCGGGGCGCAGCTGCTCTCCGGTGCCGGCGTCGGCAACCGACGTCTCGTCCGCGCCTGCGAGCCCCAGCACCCGCTCGACATAGAAGCGGTAGCCGCAGCGTTCGTACTCGCTGAGCGACGAGTAGGAGAGCGATGAGACCGGTGGGCCGGGCACGACTCGCACCTCCGGCCCGGACCCCACCTCCGGACCCGGCCACACCTCCGCAGCCGGCGTCAGCCCGACGACCGGCGACGGAGGTTCGACCGGCGGCGCATCCGAAGGCCGGCGATCCGCCGCCGGGGGACAGTCGTCTGAGGCGGAGATGACCGTCAGGCGTACGCCGAGCGGCGTCAGCTGCGAGACGGGTGAATCGGCGATCTCAGGGACGAAGGCGGGAGCGATCCAGTCGATCGGCGTCCCCCTGTTCCCCTTCGCCCACGTGTCGAGCTTGGCGGCGCCACTGAGGATCAGCCGCTCCCGGGCTCGCGTCATCGCCACGTAGAACAGCCGCCGCTCCTCCTGCGCCTCGGTGATCGCCTGCTCCTCACCGAGCTCGTTGTAATCGAGCGCCGGGATCCTCGCGGCCGTTCCCGGCAGGGCGAGGCGGAGCCCCAGCCGCGCGCCGTCACGCGACACCCGGATCAGATCCGGGCGGTACACGGGCCCGCGGCCGAGGTCGGCGACGCAGACCACGCCGAACTCGAGTCCCTTCGACCGGTGCACGGTCATCAGGCGAACCGCATCGATCGCCTCGCTCTCGACCGGCGCCTCACTCTCACGATCCGAGAGACGCACCCGATCCTCGATCAGCGTCAGGAATCCGTGCAGATCACTCCCGGCCTGCGCCTCCCATTCGCGGGCGAGGCGCATCAGCTTGCGCACGTTGGCGAGTCGCCGGCGCCCACCCGGGAGCACCAGCACAGCCAGCTCATAGTCGGTGCGCTCGATCGCGCGGTGAAGCAGCTCCTCGGCACCGATCCGCGCGGCGGCACGACGCTCGGGCCCGAACCACTGCTCGAACGCCGCAAGCCGCTCGCGGTCCTCGCCGGAGAGCTCGTCACGGGCGCCGGCCGCCAGCAGCACGAGACCGTCGATCGAGAGCCCGCACAGCGGCGAGCACCAGGTCGCGTACAGCGCCTCCGCGTCGCGCGGGTTGGCCAGCGCCCGGAGGTAGCAGACGAGCTCCACCACCTGGGGATGCGACCAGTAGCCGCGTCCGCCGATCAGATAGGTCGGCACGCCGACGTCCTCCAGCGCCCGCTCGTAAACGCGCAGGTCGGTGCTCGCCCGCGTCAGCACGACGATCTCGCCCGGCGCGATGCCGCCGTCGGTCAGCTCCCGCACACGGGCGGCCAGAGCGCGCGCCTCAGCGGTTCGCCAGGGAGCCGCGAGGCCATCGACCTCCCAGTCCACCCCCTTGTCGACGATCAGCAGCTCAACCAGCGGCTCGCCCGCCGGCGGCTCGCTCCGACCGGCGTGCAGCGGCCTGAAGTGCTCGCCGAGCACCGTCTCGAAGGCCCCGTTCAGCGCTGCCAGGATCTCCGGTCGCGAGCGGAAGTTGGTGTTCAGTGACAGCCTGGAGCCGGACGGCTCGAGCGCCGCACCGCGCGCCTGGAACAGCTCGACCTCGGCGTGACGGAAGCCGTAGATCGACTGCTGTGCGTCGCCGACCATGAACAGGTTGCCCGCCGAGACCAGCTCGATCAGCTCGAACTGGACCCGGTTGGTGTCCTGCAGCTCGTCGACCATCACGTGCGCGAACCGGGCGCGCAGCCGAGCGCCGATGTCATTGTCGGCGAGCAACCGGCGCGCGATCAGCTCCAGATCCTCGAAGTCGACGGCTGAGCGCTCCGCCTTGAGCGCGGCGTACCGGTCACCGTACGCGGCCAGCAGCTCGTCGAGCGCGAACCTCGCCGCCGACGCGTAGAGGCGCTCGCCGGCGGTGGCGAAGGCCGCCAGCGCCGCACGGTAGGCACCGCACGCGTCACTCGCCAGCGCCGTGGCCGCGGTCGCCGCCGGGAGCGTGACCGCCCTCAGCTCGCCCGGCCACGAGACCTCACCGGCGAGCAACTCGCAGGCGCGGGCCAACGCGTCGAGCGCCTGCTCGACGCGAGCCGGAGGATCGCCGGCGCCCGCGAGATCCCTCGCCGCCACCTGTGCTGCACCCAGCGCCCGCAAGCGCGCGGCGGCCAGCTGCCGATCAAGCACGGCGGCGTCCCCCAGCGCCGCTGCAAGCGGCGGCAGCCGGGGCCGCTCCTGTCCCCTTGAGCGCAGCTGGCCGTGGGTCCTGACGATCGCGCGACGCAGCGCCGCGGGGCCATGGGCCGCGATCAGCTCGGCACCGTGCGGCCGGACCGCGATCTGATCGAGGGCGGCGTCGAACGCGTCGAGCGCGAGCCGCGCGGCCTCGTGCTCGTCGAGCACCGTGAACGCGGGGTCGAGCCCGGCCGCGAGCGCGTTTGCGCGCAGCACGCGTGCGCAGAAGCCGTGAATCGTGGAGATCGGCGCTGCCTCGGTCGCGCGCGCCGCCTGGTCCGCGCCGAGCGCCCGCAGGCGCGCGCGGATCCGCTCACGCAGCTCGGCGGCGGCCTTCTCGGTGAACGTGATCGCCAGGATCGCGCCGACGTCGACGCCGTCGTGCAGGACGGCGCGGACGAACCGCTCGACCAGCACCGACGTCTTACCGCTGCCGGCGCTCGCATCAAGCAGCAGATCGCCGTGATCGCGCTCGATCGCCGCGGTCTGCTCTGGTGTGAAGGCGACGGTCATCCCGCCCAGCAGATCCCCGGGTGACGGCATCCGTCCCGTGAGCAGGTCGCAGGACAGGGAGTCAGCTCGCCGCGACGCATCGTCGACGCGATCGTGACCGCGTCGCGCTCCACCTCGTCGAGCAGGTGATCGAGCGCCGGGCGCTCGAAGGCGTCCGTCGCGTAGGCGTGCGAGCTGAGCCTGAGCCCCTCAAGGTAGGCACCGCGCGGGCGCAGGTCACGGCCGGTCAGGGGCTGGAAGAAGCCCGCGACCGGATCGAGCCCGAGCAGCCTTCTGACCGCGATCATGTAGAGGCCGACCTGCAGTTCGTGCTCGGTGCTCCAGCGGGCGCCGGCGCGCTTGATCGCGTTGGCGCCGCTCTTGTAGTCCCGGATCAGCGCCCGTCCACCGCCGGGATCGACGTCGATGCGGTCGATCATCCCCCGCAGCCGCACCTGATCCTGACCGGCGCCCAGCACCACCGCGGCCAGCGACTCCGCGTCATCGTCGAACCCGAACCGCTGCTCGAGCGCGTAGGGCACCCACTCGCAGCCGTCAGCTGCCTCGCTGATCAGGTATCTGCGCAGATCCGCCTCGATCCCGCGGCGGATCGCAGCGCGAACGGCATCTGGTCGGCCGGCGCCGAGCGCGTCGGGCAGCTCGGCGGCCTGCTCGGACAGCAGCTCCTGTGCACGCGGGAGCGAGGCGGGCGTGACCGGCCCGCCGAGCGCTGCGATCAGCCGCTCGAGGACGTCGTGCATGAAGCTGCCGCGGACCAGCGCCTCCGACTCCGGCTCCAGCTCACCAGGCTGGAGCTGTCGCTCGATCAACCAGTTGACCGGGCACGCCGCAAACGACTCCAGCGCGCCCCCCGAGACGACCTCACGGTGGCGCACGTGGCGCATCGCCGTCTCGCCGAGCGTCCTGACCAGGGGCGTCTGGGCAGCGGCCACTCGCGCGGCGGCGGCGTTCGCCGCAGCCGCCGCCGCGCGCGCCCGCCGAAGGTCACGGGCCGTGGGTGCCTCCTCCGGGCTCCAGACGACGTCCGACAGCGTCCTGCGGCGCCGGCGCGTGACCAACTCCGGCGTGAACAGCTCGGCAACGTCGTCGATGAACGGCGAAGGGGCCAGCGCGCGACCCTCCTCGTCGGAGCTGCGGTAGCTGAGCACGACGCGCTCGGTCGCCCGCGAGACACACGCGTACAGCAGGTAGCGCTCGCGCGCCAGCGCGTCCTCACCGGCGCCGAGCGCAAGCCCGGTGGCGAGCGCCAGTTCATGGCGGCGCTCGTCGCCCAGGAACGGATCGGCGCCGCCCGCGGCGGGGAACTCGCCCTCGCAGAGGCCGGAGATCAGCACCACGCGAAAGCGGCGCGCCCTGATCGCCAGCGGCTCGGCGATCAGCACCGAGCCGTCGTGCGGCGTGCCCCCGGCCCTGACCTCCAGGCCGCCCAGCAGGTCAAGCGCCTCTGCACCGGTGAGATGTTCACCGAGCTCCGCACACTCGCGCAGCGCGTCGAGAATCACCGCGGCGGCGCGCGCATCGAGTTCCTCGTCGGCGTCAAGACGGGCGGCAGACGCGCGGTGCGGAGCCGCGAGCAGGCGACGCGCCTGGCGCGCGAGCTCAACGCCGGGGTCTCCGGCCGCCCGCAGCGAGTCGATCTCCCCCAGCATCAGACCGGACGCGGCACGAGCCTGCTCCGCCGTCCGCAGGGCGCGGCGCCGGACGGTTGCCTGCAATGCGTCGAGGGCGTCGATGTTCGCCAGCACTCCCGGCGCTCGGAGGTAGGAGAGCAGATCCTCGGCGCTCGCCTCCCCGGCTCCGAGCAGGGCGCACCGCGCCAGCGCCGAGCAGCGCGCGACCAAGCCCGGTGTGCGACACCGGGATCACGCGGTCGCTCGCGGCCTCGACCCCGTGGCGGCGAAGGACTCGCTCAAGCAGGGCTCCGGATCGCTGCAGCGAGCGGCAGACGACAACGATCTCCTCGGGCCTCACCCCTGATCGCAGCGAAGTCGAGCACCTCGGCCGCGATCAGCTCGGCTTCGGCCAGCTCGCCGCCGGCCTCCATCAGCGACACCGCGCCGCCCGGGTCAAGGCGGTCGGGGGCCTGCTCGAAGACGAATCGCTCAAGCTGGTGCAGCGCCGGCCGCGCGGCGTCCTGGTAGTACTCCGCGCCGGCCGGCAGGGTCCGCACCGTGGTCGCAATCGTCGCCAGCTCCTGCGCCACGGTCGCTCGCGCCGCCAGCGCGACACGCCCCGGTTCGTAGGTGAGCGAGGCGGTCACCTGCGCCTCGACGATCCGCGACAGCGTCTCGATCGCGTCGCGCTCGAGCGCCGTCATGTCATCGAAGCCGTAGAAGAACACCGGCGTCGCGCCCCAGCGCCGGGGTGCCGCGCGAAGCGCGTCGAGGGCGCGCCACGCGAACAGCTCGGCAGTCGAGGCGCCCGATCCGCTCGAGCTCACGCGTGTAGGCGAAGTACACCGCAGCGAGATCACGAGCGTAGGAGGATCTGCCGGGTTGATCATCGGCCCACCTCGCCAGCGCCGCGGAGAACCGCTGCGGGCGTGATCCGCCCGCGTTCGAGCTCGGCGATCAGCGCACCGGCGGCACCCGGGAACCCGGGCGTCCCCGCCGAGTCACGGAGTGCATCGAGCTCGATCGTCCCGAGCGCGCGACGCAGCACACGGTCGCGCTGACGGGCCGAGCAGCGCAGGGCGGCGTAGCCGGCGCGGCGTGCGATCTCGACGGCCAGGCCGGAGAAGGTCAGACACCGGCCGAGCAGGACCCCGTCGCCGGCGAGCTCACGGTCGTAGTGGGCGGCATCCGCCGCGGTCGGCACGACCAGCAGCGCATCGCGCCGCGACGCCGCGGCGTAGGCGCCGAGCACCTCGCCCGCCTTCGCGGAGTTCGCAGGACCGAGGATCAGAGTGAGCGGCATCGCGGCGCCAGTGTGCCGCGGGGCGCCGACGGCTCTATGCCGCCTCCTGCGTCTCCTCGCCGATTGCCCGGGTCTCCTCGCCCTTCTCCTCGGCCTCCGGCGGCTTCGCGCCCTCCTTGGCCCACGGCTCGTCGAACTCGACCCGCCACTTGCCCTCCTCGGTCTGCTCGAGCGCAAGGCGCGCGCGGAAGCTCTTGCCCGAGCGGCCCTTGAAGCCGGTCACCGGCTTCTCCGTGCGACCGGTCCTGATCAGCTCACGGGCGACGGCGATCGGCAGTTGCTTGCCGGCCTTCGACTTCCAGATCACGAAGCCGCAGCCCGGATCCTCGCGCGACCAGCACGAGTAGCCCTTGCGGTTCTCGACGATGTCGTGCCCGCAGACCGGGCATGGGCCCGAGGTTCGCGCGGGGGATCCTGACGTCCTTGAGCTTCGTGTCGAGCTCGGCGACCGTCGCCTGGGCGAACTTGACGATGTCGCCCATGAACGCCTCACGCGAATCGGTCCCGGCCTCGATGTTGGCCAGCCGGTGCTCCCACTCGCCCGTCATCCCGGGAGAGGTGAGCGCGTGCTCGCCGAGCAGGCGGATCACGTTCAGTCCCTTCTCGGTGACGACCAGCGTGCGGCCGTCACGCTCGATGTAGCCGACCTGGAGCAGGCGCTCGATGATCGCGGCGCGGGTCGCCGGGGTGCCGATCCCGGATTCCTTCATCGCCTCGCGCAGCTCCTCGTCGTCGACGAGCTGGCCGGCGGCCTCCATCGCTCGCAGCAGCGAGCCGTCGTTGAAGCGGAACGGCGGCTTGGTCTCCTTGCGCACGGCGGCGACCTCGCGCACCGCGGCGTCCTCTCCCTGATTCAGCTTCGGCAGGCGCTGCTCGCCACCCTCGTCCTCGTCCTTGGCGTCATCGTCGAGATCGGCCGTCTCGCCGTAAACCCCGAGCCAGCCGGGGACCACGAGCAACCGGCCGCGCGTCCTGAACACATGCGTCTGCACGGTCGTCTCGACGCGCGTGTTCTCGAACACGGCCTCCGGGTGGAAGACCGCGAGGAACTGGCGCACGACCATGTCGTAGATCTTGCGGTCGTCCTCGCTCATCTTGTCGACCGGGTGGCGCTCGGCGTTGGTCGGGATGATCGCGTGGTGGTCGGTGACCTTCGCGTCGTTGACGACACGCGCGAGCGGCAGCACGTCAAGGCCCTGGACGTACTTCGACGCAGCCGCGTACTCCTGCTGTGAACCGACGAGACGGGCGATCGGCTTGATGTCGCCGATCATGTCGCTGGTGATGTAGCGCGAGTTGGTGCGCGGATAGGTCAGCGCCTTGTGCTCCTCGTAGAGCCGCTGGGCGGCGGACAGCGTCCGGCTCGCGTAGAACCCGTAGCGCTTGCTCGCGGCGCTCTGGAGCGAGGTCAGGTCATAGAGCAGTGGAGCCCGCTCCTTGCTGGTCCGCTTCTCAAGCTTGGTGATCGACCCGAGCTGGTCTCGGCAGGCGGCGACGATCGCGTCCGCCTCCTGCGCGCTCGCCAGTCGCGGCTTGGAGCCGGCGTGGAACCGGCCCTCATAGGCGCGGCCCGCCGGTTCGGCGACCGCGTCGAACTTCGCGTCGACGATCCAATAGGGCTCCGGCTTGAAGGCGCGGATCTCCTCCTCGCGGCGGGCGAGGATCGCAAGCGTCGGGGTCTGGACCCGTCCGAGCGACACGGCGCCGTCGAACGACGAGCGCAAACGGATCGTCGCGGCGCGGGTAGCGTTCATACCGACGATCCAGTCCGCCTCCGAGCGTGAGCGAGCCGCAGCCTCAAGGCTCGCGAGCTCAGCGCCGGGACGCAGCTGCGCGAATGCGTCCCGGATCGCCTGGTTGGTCATCGAGTTCAGCCACAGGCGCTGCACCGGCAGCCGGCTGCCGGACTTCTCGTAGAGGTAGGCGAAGATCAGCTCGCCCTCGCGCCCGGCGTCACAGGCGTTGACAACCGTCTCGACGTCTTCACGGCCGAGCGCGCGCTGGACGACGTTCATCTGCTTCTTCGAGCGCTCGTCCCGGATCACCAGCTTGAAGTGCTCAGGCACGATCGGCAGGTCGGCCATCCGCCACTTCTTGTACTTCTCGCCGTATTCGTCGGGGTCTGCGAGCTGCACGAGATGGCCGACGGCCCACGTCACGACGTGCTCCGGACCCTCAAGGAAACCCTCGCCCTTGATGAACGGTCCTGGCAGAACGCGCGCGAGATCGCGTCCGACGGACGGCTTCTCTGCGATCACAAGTATCTTTGCCATGCGGTTGCGGAGCCTAGCGACCTATGCAAGCGAAGTCGCGGCGGGCGCGCACCGCTCACTCGGCGCAATGACCCGAGCCGACCGGGCCGGAAGCGGCGCGAGCCCGGGCGATCTCCCTTGCCACCACGGGGTTGGAGACCGCGTACCCTCCGGGCTGGCCGCTTGGGGCGTCGGTGATCGCCGCGAACACGGTGCCGACCACCTGGCCGGCGGCGTCGACCATCGGCCCGCCGGAGTTGCCGGGCCGGACGAGGCCGCGCAGCGAGCTGATCAGGCGCAGCACCGGACCCTGACCGTAGGCGTTCTCGGTCGAGATCAGCTGTGTCTGCCCGAGGCGACCCGGCTGCCGGTTGAAGGCGCCGTCGAGCGGATACCCGAGGATCGCGGCCGAAGTCCCAGCTCTGGGGTGGGCGGCAAGCTGCAGCGACGGCTCGTCGAGCCCATCGACGCGCAGCACGGCGATGTCGTTGTGGGGGTCGAACACGACCGGCCGCGCCGGCAGGCCGGGCGGCGGTGCACCGTCGACCTGCACGTAGGTGTCGCCATCCTCGCCGGCGACGACGTGCGCGTTGGTGACGACCAGACCCGGTGCCGCGACCCAGCCGCTTCCCTCGATCCCGAGTCCGCAGGCCTGGCCGATCACGCGCACGACGCTGCGGCGTCGCCGCACGCACGCCACGGCTGGCGACGATCCCGCGGGACGGCGCCGGAACGTTCGCCGGCGGCCCCGACACGCTGGGGATCGGATCGAAGCGCGCCAACGCGTTCAGGATCGGCCCGGATGGAGGCAGCACCGCGTTCAGCTCGCTGATGATCGCGGACCGCTCGATGTCGGTGCGCAGCGACTTTGAGCCCGACGCCTGAAGGACGACCGCTCCGACCAGCCAGGCGAGCCCGAGCGCGACTGCGCACGTGAACAGCGCGCCGAGCAGACCGTCGACGATTCGCAGCGTCGGGAGCGCAAGCACGGTCCTGGCGCGGAGTCCGACGCCCTCCAGACCGGTCGCGAGGATCCCGCCGACGAGCAGCGCACCCGCCAGTCCGAACAGCGGCGCGTACGGCGATCGGTCACCCCGTGCGAGCAGCAGCGGGCCCAGCCGCGTGCCGATGTAGGCGCCGACCACGAACCCTGCCAGCGACAGTGCACCGACGATGAACCCGCGCGAATATCCGTAAAACGCGAAGAGCACGGCAAAGCCCGCGATCACCCAGTCGAGCGTCGTCATCGACGTCTGAGGTTAGTGACCGGTTAGAGCTGCGATCATCAATGCGCCGCGTCTTCTACCGTTCCGCGCGAAAGTGACAGCGAGCAGTGCAACGGTGCCTGGCGCGCGACCCCGTTCCAATCGGCGGCGGACGCGGCGCTATCGGCTGCTCACGCGCACGCTTCCGCTGATCGCGGTGGCCGTCTGCGCGTTCGCTCTGGGTGTGTATGAGGCAGGGGCCGGTTCACGCGATGATCGCGCACTCGTACAGCGCTACGTGCGGGCCTGGGCCCACGGCGACTACGCGCTGATGTACTCGATGCTCGACCCAAACACGAAGCGCCGCCTGAGCGAGGCGGAGTTTGAGTCGGCGTATTCGAAGGCCGCGATGACAGCGACGCTGACCTCACTCGAGATCGAGCATGTGGGCAACCCGACCGGCAATGTCGTCGACGTGCGGACACGTGCCGACACGACGCTGTTCGGACGGCTCGTCGGCACGGTCGAGGTGCCGCTGGTCGACGACGGCTCCGGCACGCAGGTCCGGTTCGCCTCGACGCTGCTGTTCCCGGGTCTGCGCCCGGGCGAGACGCTCCACCGGACCACCTACCTGGGGGCGCGCGGCACGCTGCTGGCTGATAACGGCACTCCACTGGCGCAGGGTCCCGGCCGGACCTCCCCGATTCCGCAGGTCGCCGGCGCGATCGTCGGGACGCTCGGTTCGATCCCGAGCGGCCAGAAGTCGTATTACGAGGCGCTCGGCTACCCGCACAACGCGAAGGTGGGGACCGATGGGCTCGAGCAGATCTTCCAGAGCCGACTGGTCGGGCGGATCGGCGGCAGGCTGTTCGCCGGGCGCCGGATCCTGGCGAGCGTCGCCGCCACCCCGGGCGCCACCGTCAAGACGACGATCAACCCGGCGATCGAGACCTCGGCGCTGACCGCACTCGGTTCGAGCTATGCGGGACTGACCGTGATGGACCCCCGTACCGGGGCCCTGCTGGCGCTCGCGGGTATCGCGTTCACCGACGTGCAGCCGCCCGGATCGACGATGAAGATCATCACCTCGGCAGCCGCGCTCCAAGCTCATCTGGTGAAGCTCAGCACCGTGTTCCCGTATGCGTCGTCCGCCGATGTCGGCGGCTACATCCTTCACAACGCCAGCAACGAGGATTGCGGCGGCACCCTGCTGAACGCATTCGCCGTCTCCTGCAACTCGGTGTTCGCGCCGCTGGGCGTCGAGGTTGGAGCACAGAGGCTCGTGAGCGCCGCAGAGCGGTTCGGCTTCAACTCGGTGCCGTCGATCCCAGGGGAGCTTGAGAGCACGATCCCGTCGGCGTCCGCGATTGGCGGCGCGACCTCGGTCGGCTCCTCTGCGATCGGGCAGGGCGAGGTGCAGGCGAGCACGCTCGAGATGGCCGATGCCGGGGCGGCGATCGGGATGGGAGGGCGCCGGGTGATCCCGACACTTCTGTACGGCGCGAAGCCACGGTTCGTCCGCGCAACCACGCGGGCGGTCGCACGGGAGGTCCAGCAGATGATGATCGCCGTTGTCGACTACGGCACCGGGACGGCCGCTGCGATCCCTGGCGTCGTGGTAGCCGGCAAGACCGGTACGGCCGAGTTGTCGAACACCGGGTCGGAGACCAACGCCACCAGCCAGACCGATGCATGGTTCGTCGGCTACGCCCCGGCCGGTAGACCGCGTGTGGTCGCCTGCGCGCTGTTCCCGGCCGCCGGCTATGGCGGCGCGACCGCGGCGCCGGTGGTCCGGCAGGTGCTGGAGACCGCGCTCGCGTCGCACTACTGAGCCGCCGCGAGCCTGACCCCAAACGTGCCCGGCATGGTCAGGACCGCCGACCGGCCTGGATCGGCACCGGCTCGGGCGGGAGGTCCGGAGTCAGGCTAGAGGTCCAGCGAGACGGTCGAAGGGTGGACCTGGCCCGGGGCGTAGATCAGGAGCGTCAGCGGCCGGTTCGAGTAGATCGAGTCGCTGAGCTTGAAGAGGATCAGGCCACCCTGGGTGGGGCCATAGAAGGCGGTCGTATCGGGCCCGGGCTCGGTGCCCTGAGGCGCGAGCTTCTGTGCGCTCCACGCGTACGGGTTGGCCGAGGTGTCGATCTCGGTCGGCGTGTAAACCGTGCCCTCGGAGTCGACGATCTTGAACGAGTCGCTGGTCGTGACGTAGGAGTTGGTCTGGTTCTTGGCCCACAGGAACACGCCGAACCACAGCTGGTCGGGCGCGAGCGAAAGCTGATCCGGCGGGACTCCGACGAGGTACTGGCTGTCCTCGGTCGCATACGGGTTGAGCGCACGCGTGATCTGGACCTGGTAGGTGACCCTGCCGGCGTCGACATAGATCTGCTCGCTGTCGGCCGTCGTCGGATGCGAGGCCTTGTCGCCGATCCCGCAGGCGCCGATGCCGAGCGACACCACGACGACGCAGACGAGGCGCGCGCAAGTGCGGGCGGTTCTGGGTCGCAGGTCGCTCACGGCGGCGACAGTCTAACCAAGGCGGCTCACCGAGCCGCCACCGAGGCGCGCTCCCCGCGCCCCCGGCCCTCCTCGAGGATCGAACGCAGCCGCCTCATCGCCTTGGCATTCTTCCTGCGCGTCCAGGAACGCGCACCGAACTTCTCCATCAGGCGGTCGGACGGCATCACCGGCAGGGTCTCCAGCGTGTACTGAACCTTGCTGCTCCCGCCGGGGCCCTGCAGCACCTCGTACACGCCGATCATCTTGATCCGGTTGAACTTGCCTGTGCGGCCCCGCTCGACGATCTTGAACGGCGGCTGCACCTCGGCGAAGGTCATGTCGGCCCACGAGAAGCGGCTGAGCGGCGCCTTGACGCGGAAGCGCGCACCGGCGCCGGCGCCGTAGGGGTCCTCTCTGGTCAGGTGCCAGTCGACCAGGTAGTGGTCGGTGAACTCGGCGTGATTCGCGATGTCGGCGAGGTATTCGAACACCTGCTCGCGGGGGAGCGCGATGGTCGTGGAGACGGTCAGCGGGTTCACGCCGCGGAGTTTATGTCGGCGCTCGGATTAAGGCGCCGCCGTTGGTGACCGCGTCGAGGGGTTCAGGCAGCGCGCGGCCGCACCTGACGACGATCCAGGATCCGCAGCGTGTGACCGAATGCCGGCCCGTGCACGATCTCGGACGCGAGCGGATCGCTGCGCTCAAGCTCCCGGCACAACTCGCAGACGGTGGCCCCGGAGGCGAACGTGTACACGCGCTCGCCGACCAGCGGGCTGCGCCCACAGCGGTTGCAGCGCTCGGATTGCACCGAGAGGGCGTGCACGCTCCGGCGTAGCAGCGCCAACTCGAGGTCTGGCATCTCACGGACGGTGGTGATCATGGAAGCCACGTTTCGGCACCCCTTGCGGACTTCCTGCCGCCGCCCGCGACACGGTCAATTCCGTGCACTTGGCCGTTTGCAGGCTTTTCGCGGAATTGCACAACCGGCTATCATTGGTCCTGTCGCGGTGGCCGGATCCGCAGCCCGGGAGAGCCGCGAACCCTCAGCACGTAGCAAGGAGAAGCCCCCGATGAAAGCTTGGATGTCAGGCAATGTTGCGGGGACCGGGACTTTCCGATGCACGGATTGCGATTTCCCAGTCTCGCTGGAGGCAGCCGATGAGCTTCCGATCTGCCCGAACTGTGGTGGTCGTGAGTTCATCCGCGCTTCGCTGTTCACCACTACGCAGTCGTCCGTCGTCGAACTGCCGCAGGAGGTTGAGGATCACGATTGGATCGAGGATGCCCGCGAGAGCGTCGAGGAGCCGGGGCAGTATCTCGCCTACCAGGCCGGCAACGGTGACGTGACCGCGTTTGCGCTGCAGCGTGAGTGGACGCGGATCGGACGCAGCCTCGCCGCCGACATCCGCTTCGATGACCCGACCGTTTCGCGACGGCACGCGCTGATCGTCCGCCAGCCCGACGGCCTGCGAGTACTCGATGACCGCAGCCTCAACGGCGTGTTCGTCAATGGCGAGCGGGTCGAATGGAGCACGCTGGCCGACGGCGACGTGATCGTGATCGGGCGACATCACCTGCACTTCATCGACGCGCCGGTGGTGTCGGGGATGCGCTATCAGCGCGCGACCGAGCGCCGGTCCGCCTGACGCCCCTATAGTGGCCCGATGGCCACGCTGACGGTCCTTTCCCAGAAGGGCGGGACAGGCAAGACGACCACGGTCAGGACGCTGACCGACGTCTTCCGACGGCTTGAGATGAGCGTTCTGGCGGTCGATCTCGATCCCCAGGGCAACCTGTCCGATTATCTGGACGTCGACCCCGACGCGTCCCCGACGATCGCCGACGTGCTCGGCGGTCGCGCGGGACTGACCGAGGCGATCCACGGGGGGATCGTGCCCGCGAACCTGTCACTGGCCGAGGCCGAGCTGTCGCTCGGCGGCAAGATCGGCCGTGAGCTGACGCTGAAGCGCGCGCTCCGAGAGGTCGCCGGGCAGTACGAGCTGATCCTGATCGACTGCCCGCCATCGCTGGGGCTGCTGACCGTCAATGCGCTGGTCGCATCCGATTACGCGCTGCTGTCGGCGGAGGCGCAGTATTTCGCGCTCCAGGGCGTCGAGCAGGCGCTCGAGGTGATCGAGCTCGCTCGTGAGACGCTCAATCCGGAGCTCGAGTGGCTCGGCGTGATGCTCAACATCGCCGACATGCGAACGCGCCACTCCCGTGAGGCGTTCGACTCGCTCCGAACGCACTTCGGCGAGAAGCTGTTCGACACGACGATCCGCGCTTCGATCGCCTACAGCGAATCAGCCGAGCGAGCGGTCTCGATCCTCGATTATCGCCCTGACCTGGGCGCCGATTATCTGAACGCCGCCGACGAGCTGCTGCGCCGCCTCGGGATGCACGAGCCCCGCGCGAAGCTGGCGCCGCTGCTGGCGGGATCCCAGGCGCCGGCGTAGGCCGCGCGGGAGCACCTGACGGGCTCTAGCATCACAGGACCGTGGCACGACTCGTCGGTATCAACCATGTGGCGCTGGAGGTGGGCGATCTTGACGAGGCGCTCGACTGGTACGGGCAGTTCTTCGAGTTCGAGCTGCGTGGCCGTGCCGGCGGGAGGATGGCCTTCATCGACATCGGCGATCAGTTCATCGCGCTGGCCGTCGGCCGAACGCAACCGGCCGACGGTGCGCGCCATTTTGGCCTGGTGGTCGATGACAAGGAGGCGGTTCGAGCCGCGATGCGGCAGGCCGGCGTCTTGGTTGCGCCGTACGGATCGCTTGACTTCGACGATCCGTGGGGCAACCACGTCCAGGTCGTCGATTACCGCGAGATCCAATTCACGAAGGAGACCGGCGTCCTGCGAGGCATGCGCCTCGACGGCCTTGAGAAGAGCGCGTCCGCGCAGCAGGAGCTGCGCGACAAGGGTCTCGCCGGCTGACCGATCTTGGTGGCCGACCGGCCGGGGGCGGAGCTGCGGAGAAAATTTGTCGGTTCCGTGTCGATTTCGTTCGCGCTTGTTCGACGTTGGGGTAGAAACCACCCCAACCACCCACAAGGAGGCGGCAATGCGGTTCATGGTGCTGGTCCCAGGCAGCGCGGAGTCCGAGGCGGGCGAGATGCCCAGTACGGACATCCTGGAGGAGATGACGAAGTACAACGAGGAGCTCGTGAAGGCCGGGGTTCTGCTGGCGGCCGACGGCCTGCATCCGACCTCCCGGGGCGCGAAGGTCCGTTTTGACGCCGGCAAGCGGACTGTGATCGATGGTCCATTCACGGAGGCGAAGGAGCTCGTGGCGGGCTATTGGATCTGGGAGTGCGCGTCGCGAGACGAGGCGATCGAGTGGCTCAAGCGCGCGCCGTTCGGAGGCGGAGTCGAGATCGAGCTGCGCGAGATCTTCGAGGTGTCGGATTTCGGCGAGCAGCTCACCCCCGACCTGCGTGAGGCCAACGAGCGGCTGCGTGAGCAAGCTGCGGTGTCGAAGTAGGCGGTGACCGCGTCGGCCACCCAGCGTGCGATCGACGCCGTCTGGCGGATCGAGTCGGCCCGGTTGATCGCCGGGCTGACTCGGATCGTCCGTGATCTGACTGTGGCCGAGGACCTGGCGCAGGACGCGCTCGTCGCCGCCTTGGAACAGTGGCCGGAATCCGGCATCCCGGATAACCCCGGCGCCTGGCTGATGGCGACCGCCAAGCACCGCGGGATCGACGCGCTGCGCCGGCGGGTGACGCTCGAGCGCAAGCAGGAGTTGATCGGGCGCGAATTGCAGATCCTCACACAACTCGACCAGCCCGATCTGGTCGCGCAGGTGGACGACGTCGAGGATGACGTCCTGCGATTGATCTTCATGACCTGCCACCCGGTGTTGTCCGGCGACGCGCGCGTGGCGCTGACGCTGCGCCTGCTCGGCGGCCTGTCGACGCAGGAGATCGCCCGCGCGTTCCTCGTGTCCGAGACGACCGTCGCGCAGCGCATCGTCCGGGCCAAACGGACGCTTGTCGAGGCCCACGTGCCGTTCGACGTGCCCGGCCGCGACGAGCTCGCCGACCGCCTGTCCGAGGTCCTCGAAGTGATCTACCTGGTCTTCAACGAAGGCTACGCGGCGACCGCCGGCGAGCACTGGATCCGGCCGGCGCTGTGTCGAGAGGCCCTGCGGCTAGGGCGGATCCTCGCCTCGCTGATGCCGCGTCAGGCCGAGGTCCACGGCCTGCTTGCACTGATCGAGCTGCAGGCCTCGCGGCTGCGCGCGCGTGTCGGAGCCCGAGGCGAACCGGTGCTGCTCGCCGATCAGGACCGCGCACGCTGGGACCACCTGCTCGTGCAGCGCGGTCTCGCCGCGCTGGACCGGGCGCAGGAGCTCAGTGGCACGCTGGGCCCGTACACGCTGCAGGCGGCGATCGCCGCCTGTCATGCGCGAGCTCGAAGCGTCGAGCAGACCGACTGGCCACGGATCGTCGCGCTCTATGACGCCCTTGCGGCGCTCACCGGCTCACCGGTCGTCGAGCTCAACCGGGCGGTCGCTGTGGCGATGGCGTTCGGCCCGGATGCGGGGCTTGAGCTCGTCGCCGCGCTGGCGCAGGAGCCGGCGTTGCGCGGCTACCACCTGTTGCCGAGCGTGCGTGGCGACCTCCTCGTCCGCCTCGGGCGGCTGACCGAGGCGCGCGGGGAGTTCCTGCGCGCGGCTGACCTCTGCGCGAACGACCGCGAACGCGAACTGTTGTTGTCACGGGCCCTCGCCTGCTCGACGTGAGCTCCGCGCCCGGTCGCGAGGAACGCGCGGGCGTGCCAATCACGTAGGACCGCGATGCCGACGATCGCCGACAGGATCGCCATCGCCAGCGCGATCACAGTTCCGTCGCCGGCCGTCATGTTCGCGGCGAAGCTCAGAACACTCGACAGCCACCCGGCGCCGGAGGGTGCGGCGGAGATCGCGTCGTGCACGGCGTTGGCGCCGTCGTTGACCGGCAGCAGCCAGAGCGCGGCCGAGCCGAGCCACAGCACAGCCCAGGCCAGGCGCGCACCTCGTGCACCGATCAGGCCGCATCGAGCGACCGACGAGCGCGTCGGCGATCGGGGCGTCTCGGCACGCGGCCAGCACATCAGGCCCGCCAGGATGTAGAGCAGGGCCGCCCCCGGGGCGCCGGTCAACGGGCTCGCGGTGCCGGCGAAGATCATCCCCAGACCCTCGCCAGAGAACCAGATCCCGATCGCCCACGCGAACGAGGCCAGCAGCGCCGGCCTGACCGTCCGGCGGCAAAGCAGACCGAGGCCGATCAGCACCTGCACAGTCGCGGCGAACGCGTTGAACAGCGCAACGTGCGGCTCGATCAGATCAGCGATCCCCCGTCCATGTCTCAACCGGTCAGCCACCCTTCTCGATCCTCGAGCCGCCGCGTCAGCCTGAGCCGGCGGCTCGCGAGCGCCTGGCCGATCGTGGACAATCTCCGTGCGTTTCTTCCTCTGTTCGATGACTGACCGGGAGTTCGGATTTGCGCATCTGCCTGATGATCGAAGTCCAGGAGGGGGTCGAGTGGGAGCAGTGGCTGGCGCTCGCGCAGGGCGCGCAGGCGGCCGGTCTGGACGGGTTCTTCAGCTCCGATCACTACCGCTCGATCAACCGTGGCGAACCGGCGGGAGCGCTGGACGCGTGGACGACGCTCGCCGCGATCGCCGCCAGCACGGAGCGGATCCGGCTCGGGACGCTCGTCTCACCGGTGACCTTCCGGCACGTCTCCGTGCTCGCGAAGTCGGTCGTGACCGTGGATCACATCTCCGGTGGGCGGGCAGAGCTGGGGATCGGCGCCGGGTGGTATGAGTCCGAGCACGCCGCCTATGGATTCCCGTTCCTGGATGGGCGGGGACGGTTTGACGAGTTCGAGCGGCAGCTCGGCGAAATCGTCCGCCAATGGACAGAGGCCGAGGACATCTGGCCCAAGCCGATCCAGAAGCCGCGGCCGCCGATCATCCTCGGGGGCCGGGCCGGGCCACGTGCGGTGCGTGCAGCCGTGCGATTCGCCGACGAGTACAACACGTTCGGCCCGACGATCGAGGAGGCGCGCGAGCGTTGCCGCGCAGTCCAAGCCGGCGCGGTGCAGGCCGGACGTGAGCCGCTGACGTTCTCGATCGCGCTCGGCACCGTGATCGGCCGGGACGAGGCCGAAACGCAGGATCGCCTCAAGGCCTGGCGCGAGACGACGGGCAGCGCCGCACCACACGTCTCCGGCACGGTCGAGCAGCTGACGGAGACCCTGGCGCAATACGCCGCGGTCGGGGTGGATCGGGTGATGATCCAGCATCTCGTGCACGAGGACGTCGAGATGGTTCCGCTGATCGGCGAGCTCGCCCGAGCAGTTGCTGAGCTGTGATCGGGCGCGACCCGGGCTGAGCCGGCCACGCCGGCCGGCTCAGGCAGCAGTGATCGGCGGGGTCACAGCGACGTCACGTAGGCGCCCTGAGACTCGAACGGCGCGCGGAGCACGGTTGCCCAGTCGCTGGTGGCGCTTCGCAGCGACGAGATCAGCGGGCCTGTCTGATCGGTCGTGGTCCAGACGAGCACCGTTGGTCCGGCGCCCGAGATCGTGGCGCCGATCGCGCCGAGCTCCCGCGCCTGCTCGACGAGCTGGGCTGAGCGTGGATAGAGCTCCGCGCGGTAGGGCTGGTGCAGTCGGTCGCGCAGACCAGCTGCGACCAGGTCCCAGTCCCCCTGCCCGAGACCCAGCATCAGCTGGGCGAGCGCCGCGAGATTGAGGCTCACGTCGCCGAGCGGAACCGCTGCAGGCAGCGCCGCCCGCGCCCGCGCCGTCTCCACCCGCTCCGCCGGGATCACGAGCACCGCCTCCAGACCAGACGGCGGCTCAAAACGGTCAACGCGCGCCCCGTCGCAGACCACAAAGCCACCGCTCAGCGCGGCGCCGACGTTGTCGGGGTGACCCTCGAGCTCGGTCGCGAGCGAGAGCACGTCGGCGTCGAGCTCGAACAGGTGGTCGGCCGCCAGCAGTCCGGCGAGCACGGCAGCCGCGCTTGACCCGAGGCCGCCACAGAGGGGGATCTCCGAGCGGATCCGGAACTCGAAATCGTCTGCTGGATGGAGGACCTCGAACGCCCGCACGACCAGGTTGCTCCGGTCGGACGGAAACATCGGATCGGTCTGGACCGCGAAGCTGCCGGTCTCGACGATCTCAAGCTCGAAGTGCAGCGCGAGCGCCGCCGCGAGCACGTCGAACCCCGGCCCGAGGTTTGCCGAGGACGCCGGCACGCGGACGATCCGGCGTCGTTGCAGGTGGCCCGTCGAGCTCACGTCGTGAGAACCGCGCTCACCCGAACACGGCACGCTCGATCGCGCCGATCTCCACTTCGCAGGAGAGCACCGAGCCGGCCTGACCCAGCGCCGTGTCGGGGTCCTTCAACCCGTGACCGGTGAGCACGCAGACGACTCGCTGCGCGTCGCGGGCACCGTGCGCGATCAGTCCGGCCACGCCGGCGGCCGAGGCGGGTTCGCAGAAGACGCCCTCGGCGGAGGCGAGGAAGCGGTAGGCCTCAAGGATCTGCTCGTCGGTGACGGCCGCGACAGAACCGCCGGAGGAGGTCATCGCCTCCATCGCATCCTCCCAGCGCGCCGGGTTGCCGATTCGGATCGCGCTGGCGATCGTCTCAGGCTGGACGACCGGGGCGCCGTGGACCAGCGGCGCCGCACCCGCCGCCTGAAAGCCGAACATCCTCGGCGCCATCCCGCGCTCCCTGAACCCGCGCCAGTAGGCGGTGATGTTGCCGGCGTTGCCGACCGGGAGGCAGAGCGCGTCGATTTCCCCCTCGAGTGCCTCCGCGACCTCGAAGGCCGCGGTCTTCTGCCCCTCGATCCGGAACTCGCTGACCGAGTTGACGAGCGCGACCGGATGGCGCGCCGCAAGCTCGCGCACAAGCTTCAGGGCATCGTCGAAGTTTCCCTGCAGCGCGATCACCCGAGCCCCGTGCATCAACGCCTGGGCGAGCTTGCCGGTCGCGATCTTCCCCTCGGGGACGATCACCGCGCCCCGCAGTCCCGCACGGGCGGCATATGCAGCCGCCGACGCCGCCGTGTTACCGGTCGAGGCGCAGATCACGGCCTCCGCGCCCTCTCGCACCGCGGCCGAGACGGCGCAGGTCATCCCGCGATCCTTGAACGATCCGGTCGGGTTCGCGCCCTCGATCTTGAGCCACACCTCGACGCCGACGCGTTCAGACACGCGGGGCGCGAGCACCAGCGGTGTCGAGCCCTCGCCGAGCGTGACGACGGGGTCACCCTCGGCAAAGGGAAGCTGCGCTCGATAGCGCTCGATCAGGCCCCGCATCGCGCTTGAGCATGGCAGAGCAGGCACCGATTGAGACTTCCCGTCGGTGACCCTCACCGTCAGGCGATGTCCAGCACGACCTTGCCGACGGCGTGCCGTGACTCGATCAGCGTCAGGGCATCGGCCGCCCGCTCAAGCGGGAAGCCGGCGCCGACGATCGGCGCCACGAAGCCCGCCTCGATCAGCTCCGCGAGCCTGTCGGCGACCTCCAGCACGTATGCGGGCTTTGAGATCACGCTCGCGCCCCAGCCGGCACCGACGATCTCGGTGTTGCTGAGCAGCAGGCGATTGACCCTGACCTCGGGGATCGAGCCCTCGGTGAAGCCGACGACGACGACGCGACCGCCCTCGTTCAGCGACCGGATGCTGTCGGTGAAACGTGAGCCGCCGACCGGATCGATCACCATGTCGGCGCCGCCGAGCGCCCTGCACTCGTCCTTCCACGGCCCGCTGCTGCGCAGCACGTGCTCGGCGCCGGCGTCGCGCACGACGCGTTCCTTCTCGTCCGTCGAGACGACCGCGATCGTCCTTGCGCCGAGACCGCGCGCGACCTGGAGCACCGCGGTGCCGACGCCGCCGGCGGCCCCGTGGACGAGCACGGTCTCGCCGGCCCTCAGGCGACCGCGGGTGACGAGCGAGAAGTAGGCGGTGTGATAGTTGAGCACCAGCCCGGCCCCCTGGCGGAAATCGAGCGTTTCGGGCAGCGGAAACGTGAAGTGCGCCGGTGCGACCGCAACCTCCGCGAAGGCGCCGAGCATGCAGAACGCCGCTACGCGGTCACCGGCCTTGACCGATGCGCCGCTCGGCGCCGAGCGGACGATGCCCGCGACCTCGCTGCCCGGCACGAACGGCAGCGGCGGTTTGATCTGGTAGAGGCCGCGGGTCTGCAGAACCTCAGGGAACGAGACCCCGGCGGCGTGCACATCGACCAGCACCCCCTCGCCCGGCGTCAGCGTGTGCGAGCACTCGGGCTCCGGAATCTCAACCAGCTCCAGCGCACTCTCCGGCCCGGTCTCGTCGATGATCTGAATCGCTCTCATCGCTAGACGAACTCCTCCTCGAGCACTCGGATCGCGCGTGGCGGCGCACGCAGGACGTCCAGCTCGGCGATCTGGGCCATCGCGTCACGGAAACACGACTCCAGCACCGGGTGGACAACCATCACCAGCCGCGCCTGATCGTGCAGGCCCTTCTGCACGACCGACTTGACCGACGCGCCGCAGTCGGCGAGCACCTGTGCCACTCGGGCCAGCACTCCGGGCTCGTCGGCGACTTCCAGATGCAGGTAGAACGCGGACACGATGTCATCGACCAGGCGCAGCGGCTCTATCGCCTGCGCGACGGAGGCCGGCGGGATCATCGCGCTGATCACGTCGCCGAGAACGGCGGTCGCGGTCTGCGGCCCGCCGGCGCCGGGGCCCGACATCGTGACCTCGGTGATCTCCGGAGACTCGACGGTTACGGCATTGAACGGACCGCTGACCGAGGCGAGCGGGTGCCCCGGATAGAGGAACGCCGGATGCACGCGCACCGACAGCAGCTCGCCGATCCGCTCCGCCGTCCCGATCAGCTTCAGCCCGAGCCCGAGCTCACGGGCGTATTCGATGTCGTCGGGCTTGATCTGCTCGATTCCCTCGTAGGGCACCTGATCGAGGTGCACGGGGGTGTCGAACGCGAGCCTGGCGAGGATCGCCATCTTCGCAGCGGCGTCACGCCCGTCGACGTCCTCGCTCGGGTCCGCCTCCGCGTAACCGAGCCGCTGGGCCTCGGCCAGTGCCTGCTCGAAGGTCAGGCCCTCCCGCGCCATCTCGGTCAGGATGAAGTTCGTCGTGCCGTTGACGATGCCGTGAACCCGCTGGATACGAGCGCCCGCCAGCGACTCCTGGATCACCCGGATCACCGGCACGACGCCGGCCACCGCCGCCTCGAAGCGGAGCTGGACGCCGCCCGCGACGGCGGCTTCGAACAGCTCCTCGCCGTATTGCGAGAGCAGTTGCTTGTTGGCGGTGACCAGATGGCGGCCGCCGCGCAGGGCGCGCAGCGAATATTCGCGCGCGGGCTCGATCCCACCGATCAGCTCCACGATCAGGTCAGAGGACTCCAGGATCTCGTCGAACGAGCCGCTGGTCCGTGAGAGCACCCCTGAGATCACCGGCCGCATGCCGGTGATCCGTTCGATCCGCTGCGTCCGTTCGCCGAGCAGCTGCGCGAACGCGCCGCCGACCGTGCCGCGACCCAGCACGCCCACTCGGAACACGCTCTCACCCGCGCCCATCGTCTCCCCCTTCGTCGCGAACATCCCGGCTCATCAGATCATCGTAGGTCTCCCGCCGCAGTACCACCCTCGCCGAGCCGTTGGCGCAGAAGACGACCGGCGGACGCGGCACCCCGTTGTAGTTGTTGGCCATCGCGTGGCCGTAGGCGCCGGTTGCGGGGGTCGCGATGATGTCACCCGGCGCTGGATCCGGGAGACCGACGTCGCGCACCAGCACGTCGCCTGACTCGCAGTGCTTGCCGGCGACGTGGCACCGCTCGGTCGCGGGCGCCAGCGGCCGGTCGGCGATCACCGCCTCGTAGGCGGACCCGTAGAGCATCGGGCGCAGGTTGTCCGACATGCCCCCATCGACCGCGACCCAGGTCGAAACGTTGCGCTTGACGGTCTGCACCGAATACAGCGTCACCGTCGAGTTCGCCACCAGCGCGCGTCCCGGTTCGATCAGCAGACGCTTGCCGGGCCCGATCGCGCTGTGGACCGTGTCGACGATGCTCGCGATGTAGTCGGCGATCGACGGCGGCTCCTGGTCCGCGGTGTACGCCACGCCGAGGCCGCCGCCGACGTTGTAGACCGCGAAGTCGCCGAGCGCGGCGATCGCCTCGACCGCGCGGTGGAAGGGCTCGAGGCGTAGCAGCTGGGATCCGATGTGGAAGTGCAACCCGACCAGCCGGAGGTGCGGCGTCGCGGACACGCGGTCGATCGCCGCAGGCGCCTCGCCGAGACCGAACCCGAACTTGGAGTCGGCCTGCCCGGTCGAGATCGCATGGTGTGTGTCCCCGGAGACATCCGGCGTGACCCGGATCAGGACCTCCTGGACGATCCCGAGCGACGCGGCGACCCGCTCCAGGCGATCGAAGTCGTCGAACGAGTCGAGCACCACGTGGCCGACGCCCGCCAGCAGCGCCTGGCGGAGCTCGTCCTGGGACTTCGCGTTGCCGTGCAGATAGATGCGAGCCGGATCGAAGCCTGCGCGCAGCGCCAGCGCCAGCTCCCCGCCGGATGCGACATCGCACGCGAGTCCCTCGGCGGCGAGCAGGCGATAGACCGCGGTGCAGGGGAACGCCTTCGATGCGAACAGCACATCGCTGTCCGGATGCCGCAGGCGCAGACCGTCAAGGAATGCTCGGGCACGCGCCCGCAGATCATCGACGGCGACCACGTAGGCCGGCGTGCCGAACTCCGCCGCCAGCTCGATCGCATCGCAGCCGCCGATCTCGAGGTGCCCCCGTTCGTTGACGCGGCTGCCGATCGGGTAGACGTGGGAGAGGCGTGTACTGGTGGCGCTCACGGGACGACGAACGATATGGTGTTTCGACGCGGCTCATCGAGCGCTTGCCGGCCCGTGAGCGCGCCGGGGCTGCGTAGGCCATGACCGGATCGAGCGTGAGCTGAGGTGAGGTGTGATGTCGGATAGAAAAGCCAGAGAGGGTGGGTTCTTCAAGGGTCGGATCGGAGCTCGGCGCCGGCGAGGCCTGCAGGATGGCGCCGATGCCCCGACCCAGCCCGGCAACGACGCGCCGGACCTGTCCGCCGGCGCGGTGCCGGCCGGCGTGCCCGGCGCGGCGTCCGTGAGCGAGCCGCCGCCCGCCGAGGTTGAGCTTGCGGAGCACTCCGCCGCGGATCTACGACTCCCGGACGGACACGAGGAAGCCGTGTTCGTCTTCTGCCGTGAGCTGCTGCGGGCACCGACGGCCGATGAGGCAGCCGCCGATGCGCTGCTCGCGTTCAAGCAACTGCTGGCCGCGCACGACGACGATTCGACCGAGGCACCCGGCGCCGACCTGCTGCTCGCGATCGCGCGGCGGATGGCCGCCGTCAGCATGCCCGACCGCGGCTCGCCGAGCGAGCGTCGGATCGCCGTCAGTGCCTCGCTCGGGGCCGAGATCCAGTGCAGCTGCCGTGAGACCGCGGTGCTGCTGACCGCACGCGCAAACGGCGACATCGAGCCGCGCGGGGCGGCGGCGCTCAGCAACCATCTGGCCGCGTGCCCCGATTGCCGAGCGCTTGACGCTCACTTCGAGCGGGCCGAGCGTGAGTTCCGTGAGGCGATCCCGCCGGTGCCGGCCATCGAGGAGGCGCCGGTCGGGGAGGCGAGCGTCGAGGCAGGCACCGGTCGAGACTGCAGCGGCCGCCGAACAGGACGACTCTCAACCTCAACCTGAGCCTGAGTCTGGGCTTTCTGAGCCTGAGCCGGCCGAGTCTGAGACCGGTTCCGACGAAGCGGTCGCGGCCGCAGAACCGGTAGCCGAGGAGCCGGTGGCGGCCGAGCCAACCGAGGAGCCACAGCCGTCCGCCGTCCAGCGGGCGTCGGTGATGGTCAGCCTGGTCGTGCTCGGTGCGCTGGGCGTCGCCGCCGCGCTGCTCGCGATCACCGGCGTGGTGTAGCCAGCGCCGGCGGGCCGCGACCGGCGCCGCCGGCTGCTCAGGTATTCGGTATCAGACCCTCGCCGCTGAATTCAGCGGACGCCTCGGCGTAGGTCACGTCCGGCGGAGGCACGATCAGATCCGACCCACCGAGGTGGTCGTCGTCGACCGGTTGGCCCGCGGAGCGGATGAAGGCGATCAACTGCGCGAACTTCGCATCGAAGCCGGCCTCATCGCCGGCTTCGCTCGCCGCGACCGCCGCATCATCGAGTTCGCGCAACCTGCCGGCGTCAGCCTCCTGGACCTGATACTGGCCCTCGGTTGCGATCCGGACGATCACGACTCCTCCTCGACGGTCGCGTCTTTCACCTCGTCAGCGTCGGCGGTCCCAGCAGCCGGCGTCGCGTCCTCGCCCGGGTCCGGGTCGTCGAAGCTGGGCGCCTGCGGAGCGGCTGGAGTCGCCGGGGCGGCCGGTGCGTCAGCGGCGCTCGCAGCCTCGGAGGCGCCGGAGCCCGCGCCCAGCTGGCCGGAACCGGGCGTCCCACCCGCGCCGAGCTCTCCCGCGACCGGCGGCGATGCGACGCCGAGCTCAGCCTTCAGCTTCTCAAGATCGGCGTCGACCTCGCTCGTGCTCGACAGCGCCCTCAGCTGGCGATCGATGTCGTCCTCGCCAGGGGTGAGCGTTGTCAGGTCATCGAACGTCCCGGCCGCCTCGAGCTCCTGCACCGCGCCGGCGCGAGCCTTCATCTGCTCGGTCTTGTCCAGGGCGCGCTGCATCGCGAGGCCGACATCCGCCATCTCCTCGCCGACACCGGTCGCCGCCTCGGAGATCCGGACCTGAGCCTCGGCCGCCGAGTACTGCGCCTTGATGACCTCCTTCTTTGACCGGAACTGCTCGATCTTGGTCCGCAGCCGCTGCTCGGACTCGGTCATCTGCTGCTGCTGCGCCTCCAACTGCGCGATCTGCTCGTCGAGCGACTGAAGGTCGGTCTGAACGACGTTCTTACGCTCGAGCGCCGTCCTGGCAAGGTCCTCCTGACCCGCCGCGAGCGCCTGGCGCGCCTGCGTGTCGAGCTTGACGACCTGGGCCTTGTAGTTCTCCTCCTGAAGCTGAAGGCGCTTCTTCGCCGTGACGACGTCCGCGATCCCCTTCTTCACGTTCTGAAGCTGCTCGATCTGCTTCTGGTAGCTGTACTCGAGCGTCTCGGCGGGATCCTCGGCGCGGTCAAGCAGCTTCGAGATCTTCGCCTTCACGACGGTCGACATGCGCCCGGAAAGGCCCGGCATCGCGTCCTCCTTGCGGGTGTCTGTGTTGTTGCTACAGCCTACATGGCCGATTCGCCCGCGGGTGCGCAATCGGCCGCAAATCGGCTGCCTGTGTGCTTCCGATCGAGAATCGGAATACGCTTCCGGGTGCAGTGCTCGATCACATCACCCACCACCCCGCGCAATGAGCCAGGACGAGCGTCCCGACCGCCTGGCGCCCGGCCACGAACCGACCGTCGAGGACGTCCGGGAGCTGATGGGCGCCTCCACACCCCACTTCGCGCTGCAGCTGCGAGCGCGAATCCGCGCGTTGATCCGCGGCCTGCCTGAGGACAACGCTGCGCGCGTTGAGGGCGAGCGTGAGATCACGCGGCTCGAAGCGATCGCCTTCAACGGCGAGACGCGCGGTCAAGCCGAGACCGACGGCCTGGCCACGCTCCCGAGCCTCAGCGCGGAGGAGATGGACCAGCCGCCGCCGCATCGATGAGCGCCGAGCGCTTCGTCTCGGTGATCGGTCTCGGCCGAGTCGGTCTGCCACTTGCGCTGAGCTTTGCGGACAGGGGCCTGCGCGTCCTCGGGATCGACCACAACACCTTGCTGCTCGACTCGGTGCGCGCCGGCCAGATGCCGTTCTCCGAGGAGGGCACACAGGAGCTGCTTGATCGCGTCGTCAGCAGCGGGCGGCTCGAGCTCTCCGAGAGCGCGGCCGACGCCGCGCGAGCCGACGACATCGTGATCACGATCGGCACCCCCAGCTTCTCGCACATCGAGTCCGACCTGCGCCAGGTGCGGGCGGCGATCGACGATCTGCTGCCGCATCTGCACCCCGGGCATGCGCTGATCCTGCGCTCGACGGTCGCGCCTGGCACGACCGAGTTCGTCGCCGGCTACCTGGAGAAGCGCCGCGGGCTGCGGGCGGGCGAGGACGTGTTCGTCGCGCACGCGCCTGAGCGGATCGCGGCCGGTCGGTTCCTGGCGGAGATCACGACGCTCCCGTGCATCGTCGGCGGTGTCGGTGACGCCTCGACCGAGCGGGCCGCCGCGCTGTTCAGCGTCTTCGGCGCACCGATCGAACGAACCACGCCCGTCCAGGCCGAGCTGGCGAAGATCTGGACGAACATCCTGCGCTACGCGACGTTCGCGCTGCCGAACCTGCTGATGATGGACTGCGAGCGCTACGGCGCGAACGTGTTCGACGTGATCGAGCTGATCAACCGCGGATACCCGCGGGGCGGGATCGCGATGCCGGGGCTGACCGCGGGCACGTGCCTGCGCAAGGACTTCGCCTTCTCCGAGGAGCGCTCCAACGCGCCGGGCATGCTGCTGGCGGTGTCCCGCGTGAATGAGGCGGTGCCGCTGTTCCTGGTCGAGGGGATCAAGCGACGGATCTCATCGCTGACGAACCGCAAGGTCGCCGTGCTCGGGTTGACCTTCAAGCGCAACACCGACGACGAGCGCGACTCGCTGTCCCCCAAGCTGATCCGACTGCTGGAGCGTGAGCTGGCCGACGTCGCGGTCTGCGACCCGCACGCTCCGTCGCCGACCCAATCCCTGGGCGACGCCCTCGACGACGCCGAGGTCGTGATCGTGGCCACCAACCACTCGGAGTTCGAGGGACCGGGAGTCCTCGCCGAGATCCTCGCGCGAGCGCACACCGACTGCCTGCTGGTCGATCCGTGGAACGCGCTCGGCTCCGCGCAGGTGTTCGCGTACGCGGCCGAATCGGCGGCGCTCCTCGGCCTGCGCCACACGTCAGGCCTGGGGAATTGAGCCGCGTCCTGGTCACGGGCGGTGCCGGCACGATCGGGTCCGCCGTCGTGCGCCGACTGCTGCGCGACGCCGACTGGGAGGTCCGGATCTCGGACCACCGTGAGGCGCCGCATTGGATGCGTGAGGGTTGCGAGGTTCATACCGGCGACCTGCGCGACGAGGAGGTCGCGATGGCGGCGATCAGCGGCTGCACGCACGTGATCCACCTCGCCGCGATCGTCGGCGGCATCGCGAACTTTCACAAGCTTCCGTTCACGCTCACGCAGGTCAACAACGCGCTGACGGGCGCGGTCGTCGGCGCCGCCGTGCGCTCCGACGTCGAGCGGCTCGTCTACGTCTCCTCCTCGATGGTGTTCGAGCGGGCAACCGAGTTCCCGACGACTGAGGAGCACGTGCACGTCTGCCCCGCGCCGTGGTCAGCCTATGGCTTCTCGAAGCTCTCAGGGGAGGTCTACGCGCGTGCCGCCCACGACCAGCACGGCCTGGAGTACACGATCTGCCGTCCGTTCAATGCATACGGCCCCGGCGAGCTGCCCGACCCGGACGAGCCCGGAATCGCGCACGCCGTTCCCGACCTGATCGCGAAGACCCTGTCCGGCCAGCGTCCACTTCAGATCTTCGGCTCGGGCGAGCAGACGCGGACGCTGACCCACGTCGACGACATCGCCGATGGGGTCGTCACCGCGATGGCCGCTGCGGCCGGTCTCAACGAGGACTTCAACATCTCCGCCTCGGAGGAGTTGACGGTGGCGCAGATCGCGGCGCTGATCTGGGAGGTCTGTGGCAGGGACCCCGCGGATTTCGAACTCGAGTACCTCCCGAGCTTCGAGGTCGACGTGCAGCGCCGCTGGCCGTCAGTCGAAAAAGCCAGGCGGGTGCTCGGCTGGGAGGCGCGGGTAGAGCTGCGCGACGGGCTGCGCCAGACCGCAGACTGGCTGAAAAATGCCGAGCAATCACAAAAAAGTACTTAGACTGCGCGGACATACCAGACGGTCGAGTTGATCCATCGGTCGCTTGCGTTCACATCACGTCAACCAGAAAGATGCTCCAACGGCACGCGAAAGGTTGCGCGAGGACCGCGCCGAACTGTCATAGCACGATGAGGACGAACTAGGGAGAGGACTCATGGAGGGTGCGACGCTGACGGACCCGACGGCCGGTAATACCGACCTCAAGCCCTTCGACAAGGGCCTGAAGACCAACGCGATCGGCTACATGTCGAACCTGGTGATCTCGGTCGCCTCGACGGCGCCCGCCTACAGCCTGGCGGCGACGCTCGGGTTCGTCGTGCTGGTCGCCGGCGTCGGCGTTCAAGCGCCCGCCGTCCTGATTGTCGCGTTCGTCCCGATGCTGCTGATCGCGGGCGCCTACAAGTACATGAACAAGGCCGACCCGGATTGCGGCACGACGTTCACCTGGGCGACCCGGGCGTTCGGCCCGCAGACCGGATGGCTCGGAGGCTGGGGGATCATCGCCGCCGACGTCATCGTGATGGCAAGCCTGTCGCAGATCGCCGGCCTCTACACCTTCCATCTCTGGTACGCGAACCCGAGTCCGAGCTCCCTCGGCGTGATCATCGTCGGAGTCGGCTGGATCGTGATCATGACGTGGATCTGCTACATCGGGATCGAGCTCTCGGCGCGGCTCCAGACGGTCCTGCTGTCGCTCGAGGTGATCACGCTGATGTCGTTCGCGGTGATCGTCTTCATCGACGTCTACACGGGACAGGCCGGACCGCACGCGATCAAGCCGGAGCTCTCATGGTTCAACCCGCTCGACATCTCGAGCGTCAGCACGCTGGCCACCGCGGTCCTGGTCGGGATCTTCATCTACTGGGGCTGGGACAGCGGCGTCGCCGTAAACGAGGAGTCAGAGGACGCGGCCAACGGCCCCGGCAAGGCGGCGGTCATCAGCACGCTGCTGCTGGTCGTGATCTATGTCGTCGTCACCGCCGCCGCACAGTCCTACAACGGCACCGCACCGCTGACGGCGAACGCCTCGGACATCTTCGCCTACCTCGGTCCTGAGGTGTTGCCCAAGCCGCTGAGCCTGCTCCTGATCATCACGGTGCTGACATCGACCTCGGCATCGACGCAGACGACGATCCTCCCGACCGCGCGCACGTCACTGTCGATGGCCCGCTGGGGGGCGATCCCGAAGGTCTTCGGCCGCGTCCACCCGAGGCACAAGACCCCAAGCGTCTCGACGATCCTGTTCGGCATCATCTCCGTGATCTGGTTTGTCGCGATCGACATCGCGTCGCCGAACAACGTGCTCGGCGACTCGGTCGACGCGATCGGCTTCATGGTCTGCTTCTACTACGGTCTGACCGGCTTCGCCTGCGCGTGGTATTACCGCAGGGAGCTGTTCACGAGCGTCAGGAGGTTCTTCTACGTCGGCCTCGGCCCGCTGCTCGGTGGCCTGCTGCTGCTCGGAGTGTTCATCAAGGCCTTCATCTACTACGGCCACCAGGTGAACAACTACTCCAAGGACATCCTCGGGCTCGGGCTTCCCGACGTGATCGCGATCGCCTTCGCGATCATCGGGATCGTGCTCGGGATCGTGTTCCACTTCACACTGCCCGGCTTCTATCAGGGACGCAAGCAGGAAGTTGCAGATCCATCGCTGCTGGCCGATCTCTGATGTAAGTCGACAGATGGTCGCCGGCGACCTCCGCAGGCACCCGTACCCTGTCGACGGACAAAATGGGAAGTCGAATCCGGACAATCGTCCCGCTGGCCGGGGCTTGCCTTCTGCTCGCGGCCTGGAGTGCCGCGAGCGCGCACGCCTACGTGTACTGGACGGTCAACGGCACCGCCGGGTTCGGCGGCGGCGGCACGACGATCGGGCGAGCCAACCTCGACGGGAGCGGCGTCACCCACGGCCTCGTCACCGGCCTCTCCAGCCCCAGCGCGATGGCGGTCGACTCCGGATATCTCTACTGGTACGAGCCCGACACCGGCTCGATCGCCCGTGCCGCGGTTGACGGCGGCGATCTGGACGAGAGCTGGATCCAGAGCGGGCAGGTCGATGGCCTCGCGATCGATGGCGACTACATCTACTGGACCGACAGCAGCGCGAACACGATCGGGCGCGCGAACCTCGACGGCACCGACGTCAATCCCGCGTTCATCAAGATCAGCGGCGCCACCGAACCGCTCGGGATCGCGATCGACATCGAGTCCTCGACGATCTACTTCACCGCCGCCGGCTCGATCTGGAGCGTGCCGATGACCGGCGGGACCACAGCCGCGACCGATCGTCTGGCGGTGTCAGGCACCTCAGCGCTGCCGTCGCTGACGATCACCGGTGGGTCGCTCTATTTCACCGATGACACCAGCAACGGCGGCTTGATCGGCAGCGTCGTGATCGGCGTGTGGGATATGCCGAACGACAGTTACTTGACGGGTCTGTTCGATCCCCAGAGCATCACGACCGACGGCACCTACCTCTACTGGGCCGACCGTGGCGAGGCGGCCGATCAGATCGGCCGCGCGAAGATCGGCGGTGCAGGGCCGATCGACATCGAGGACGGTTTCATCAGCGAGCCGGGTGGCCCGGCGGGGGTGGCGGTCGATGCCGGCATCGATCCGACCACGACCCGTGTTTCCTGCGTTCAGTCGACGGTCTCGGTGAGCGCGATCACGGCCTGTAGCGCGCAGGTGACGGACTCGGCATCCAGTTCGCCCCCGTCTGGCACGATCAGCTTCTCCGGCAACGCCGGGACGGTTCCGATCGGCAACCCGTGCACGCTGGCGGCGGTGGCCGGCGTTGAGACGTGCACGGTCGGGATCGAGCCGACGGTTGCCGGCAACGACACGATCACAGCCACCTACAGCGGCGACGCGGTGCACCAGGGCTCAAGCGGCACTGCCGACCTGTGCGCAGGCTCGGCAACACAGTGCGGCTCGTCGAGTCCGCCACCGGGTGCGACCCGGTGCGTGGTCCCCAAACTCAAGGGTAAGTCGCTCGCGAAGGCACGGTCGCTGCTGGCGAAGGCCCACTGTGCGCTCGGTAAGGTCACCCGCCCGAAGGTCGCCAAGGGCCACAAACAGCCGCCGCTGGTCGTCGGCTCAACGCGGCCGGCCGCCGGCACCAAGCTCGCGGACGGCGCCAAGATCGCGTTGCGACTGGTGGTCAAACCGAAGGTCCCCAAGCGAAAATGATGTCGACCCGATGAGAACAGCCACGCGACTCGCAGCGACCGCGTCCGTGCTTGCCGGCCTCGCGGTCTGGTCGGCTGCGACCGCGCAGGCGTACGTCTACTGGACGACCTCCGGCCCATCGGGTCAGGGCGGGACCACCATCGGCCGTGCGGATCTCGACGGCAGTGGCCTCAACGCCAGCTTCATCATGGGCGCCGCGAACCCCGGCGCGCTCGCGATCAACTCGAGTCACATCTATTGGGCCAACGACGGAACTGGAGCGATCGGGATCTCGGACCTGAACGGCAGCGACGCCAACCCAGCTTTCCTACCGATCGCCAACACGACGATCGGAGGCCTGGCGGTGGACAGCAAGTACCTGTACTGGGCCAACAGCAAAGAAGGGGGCATCGGCCGGGCCGAACTGAACGGAGCTGATCCACAACCGGCGTTCATCGCTGCGGGCAACTCGAACAGCCCTCCGACCGGGCTCGCCGTGTCGGACGGCACGCTCTTCTTCGCCGAGGCCGATGGCCTCTCGAACACCTACCTATATGAGGTTCCGGTGACGGGTGGAACGCCAACCGTGCTGGCGACGCTCAGTGGTGTGACCTTCGACGTGGCCCTGGCCGCCGCAGATGGGTTCGTCTATTGGGGCGGCCTCTACGACGATGCGGGCGCGATCGGGCGGATCATGGCCGAGCCCGGCGCAATGCCCGACTACACGTTCATCACCGGGTTGATGCTCCCCACCGGAGTCGCAACCGACGGCAGCGAGCTCTACTGGGCCGACCTCAACGCGGATCAGATCGGCCGGGCGCTGGTCGGCGCAACCTCGGCGACCGAGATCGAGCCGGACTTTGCAACGGACCCCGGCGGCCCCTTCGCAGTCGCGTTCGACGGCGGCATCGATCCCACCCAGACGGCCGTGTCATGCGTGCAGAGCGCGATCGCGGTTGACGCGACCACCACCTGCACCGCGCGAGTGACCGACACCGCGTCGAGTTCGCCGCCGTCGGGAACCGTCAGCTTCGCCGGGGGCACAGGGACGATCGTGCTCGGCAACCCCTGCACGCTCGGACCGATCGCCGGGGTGCAGACGTGCACGGTCGGCGTCGAGCCGGCATTCCCGGGCTCTGAGTCGATCACCGCGACCTACAGCGGCGACACCGTGCACCAGGGCTCAAGCGGCACTGTCAACCTGTGCGCAGGCTCGGCAACGCAGTGCGGCTCGTCGAGTCCGCCACCGGGGGCGACCCACTGCGTGGTCCCCAAACTCAAGGGCAAGTCGCTCGCGAAGGCACGGTCGCTGCTGACGAAGGCCCACTGTGCGCTCGGTAAGGTCACCCGCCCGAAGGTCGCCAAGGGCCACAAACAGCCGCCGCTGGTCGTCGGCTCAACGCGGCCGGCCGCCGGCACCAGGCTCGCGGACGGTGCCAAGGTGTCGCTGCGCCTCGTCGCGAAGACGCCGGTTGGACGCAAACTTGGGTAGATCGGGTGAGGCTTGGCGATTTGCCCCGCATAGCGACGAAAATCGACAAGCCTCCGCTCTGGGGAGGCGAGGCGGAGGCGGAGGCGCACGCGATGGTGCAGGCGGCGCGGAGGCGGCGCGGAGCGAGGATCAGCGGCGTTAGATGCCGCTGAGCGCGGCGACGCGCTCACGGTGCCAGCGGGCGTCACCGAAGGCGTGCGCGTTCGCCTTGGCGCGCTTGAGGAAGAAGTGCAGGTCGTGCTCCCAGGTGAAGCCGATCCCGCCGTGAACCTGGAGCGCCGAAGCGGTGACGCGGAAACCGGCGTCGCTGGCGTAGGCCTTCGCCATCGAGGAGGTGCGCAGCGCGCTGTCAGGATCGTGATCAAGCGCCCAGGCCGCACCGTAGCTGAGCGACCGCGCGCCCTCCACCTCCAGCAGCATCTGGGCGCAGCGGTGCGCGACCGCCTGGTAGGAGCCGATCGGACGGTCGAACTGCTTGCGGTCCTTGGCGTATGCGACCGCCATCTCCATCGCGCGCTGGGCGACACCGACGTTCTCGGCCGCGAGCGCCGTCGCGATCATCGCGTAGGCGTGCTGCACCGCTGGGGCGTCGGCGTGCTCGAGTGGCTCGGCGGGGGTGTGCTCGAAGCTGACGCGGTAGAGCTTTCGTGTCGGATCGAGCGGCTTCTCGGCAACCAGCTCGAGGCCCGGAGCGCCCGCCTGGACCAGGAAGTGCGATCCGTTCGCACCGGCGACGATCAGGACGTCTGCGGCGCCGGCATCGGGGACGGCGATCTTGGTCCCGGTGAGCGTGCCCGCGTCAAGCTCCAGGTCGGAGGCGTCCGGGGACCATCCGGCCTGCTCGTCCCAGACGGCCAGCGTGCCCCGCAGCTCGCCGGACGCCAACCCGCTCAGCCACCGCTCGCGCTGCTGGTCACCGCCGGCGGCCCCCAGCAGCAACGCGGCCGAGATGCTCGAGAGCAGCGGCGTCGGCGCGAGTGCATAGCCGAGCTCCTCCTGGATCACGACCAGCTCGACGGCGCCCAGCCCGAGCCCACCGTCCGCCTCGCTGACGACCACGCCCGGCCATCCGAGCTCGGCTACCTCTCGCCACTGCGCGTCGGTGAATCCGCGCTCATCGGCTGCGAGCTGACGCACCGTTTCAAGCTTGTAGCGGGACTCCAGGAACTCCTTCGCGGTCCGCTTGATCGCCAGCTCGTCGTCGCTGAAGCCGAAGTTCATCGCATCCTCGGCAGCCCGAGCACGCGCTCGGCGACGATGTTCTTGAGGATCTCGCTGGTGCCGCCCTCGATCGAGTTCGCCCTGGCGCGCAGGAAGCGATAGGTCCATTCGTCCTCGTCGAGCAGCGCGTGGGGGCCCGCGATGTCCATCGCCAGCTCGGTCAGCGACTGGTTGACCTCTGACCAGTGCCACTTGCCGAGCGATCCCTCCGGCCCCGGGACGCCCTGCTTCATCACCGCGCTGAGGACCCGGTAGGCGTTCAGCCGCAGCACCTCTCCCTCGATCAGCAGCTGTGCGAGCCGCTGTCGGACGACGGGGTCCTGGCTGGCGGTGGTGCCGTCGTGAGCCGGCGTGCGACGAGCATGCTCGATCAGCTCGGACGAGCGCGATCTGGGCGGAGACCTGAAGGCCGAAGGCGAGCGTCGCGCGCTCATGCATCAGGGTCGTGATCGCCACCGCCCAGCCGTTGCCCTCGCCGCCGATGATGTTGGCGTCAGGAATCCGCGCCCCCTCGATGAACAGCTCATTGAACTCCGCCTCGCCGGTGATCTGCCGCAGCGGGCGCACCTGGACCCCGGGCTGTTCCATGTCCATCAGGAAGTACGTGAGACCCTTGTGCTTCGGCGCGTCGGCGTCGGTCCGCGCGACGAGCATGCACCACTTCGCGTGATGCGCATATGTCGTCCACACCTTCTGCCCGGTCACGACCCACTCGTCGCCATCGCGGACGGCACGCGTCTTCAGCGACGCCAGATCCGAGCCCGAGTCCGGTTCTGAGAAGCCCTGACACCAGATCTCGTCCGCGGACAGGATCGGCGGCAGGAAGCGACGCCGCTGCTCCTCGGTTCCGTGCGCGATCACGGTCGGCCCGCCCATCGCGAGCGCGAGCACGTTCGCCATCTGGGGGGTCTTCGCTCTGACGACCTCCTCGAAGAAGATCGCCTGCTCGACCAGGGTCGCGCCGCGCCCCCCGTACTCCTTAGGCCACGACAATCCGGCGAGGCCCTCGTCGTTCAGCTTGCGCTGCCAGGCGCGCCGGAACTCGAACGCCGCCTCGTCGCCGGTCGGTTCACGCCCGGGGTCGTTGGCGCTGAGCCACGCGCGCAGCTCGTCCCGAAACGCCTGCTCCTTGGGTGACAGGGTCAGGTCCATTGAGCGCGGCATCCTACCTGGGAGACCCCGGTCGGGCGTCGGCGACCCCGCGCCGTGATCAATTACTATCCTCGGCCGGTGTCCACGTTCGATCTCCTCGCCGATCTTCCGATCGAGATCGACGGATACTCGCTGGAGGGTCTCAGCGCCGAAGTCTCGAGCGGCTTCACACGCGTCTGCACGGTCATACACCTGCATGGCGGCGGGCTAGAGGGGGTCGGGGAGGACGTCGTCTACGACGCCGAGGACCACGTCGCGCTCCAGGAGGCCGGCCCGGTACAGCCGCTACCGGGCCGCTACAGCCTGGGCGAGTTCTGCCAGCTGATCGACTCGCTAGACCTGTTTCCGGTCGCTCCGCAACGTGACGTCTCCCGGCTGTACCGCGTGTGGGCGTTCCACAGCGCCGCGCTTGACCTCGCGCTCCGGCAGGCCGGGCTGCCGCTGTTCACAGCGCTTCGCCGCGAGCCATCGCCGATGCGATACGTGTGCTCGCTGCGGCTCGGCGAGCCGCCGACGCTTGAGCCGGTGCAGCTGCGCCTCGCGCTCGACGACACTCTGCGCTTCAAGCTCGACGCCACCAGCTCGTGGACGCCAGAGCTGATCGAGGGCCTCCGCGCCACGGGCGCCGTCGACTCGATCGACTTCAAGGCGCTCTACCACGGCACGATCGTCGATCAGGCGCCCGATCCGGTCCTGTACGCGAGGGTTGTCAAGGCGTTCCCGGATGCGTGGCTGGAGGACCCCGATGTCGTCTCCCCGGCGACCGCGGAGGCGCTGGCGGCGGAACACGAGCGAATCACCTGGGACGCCAACATCCACTCGATCGCCGACATTGAGGGGCTCCCGTTCGCCCCGAGGATGGTCAACATCAAACCGTCGCGGATCGGCGGGCTGGCGAAGCTGTGCGACACCTACGACTACTGCGCGGAGCATCGGATCGGTGCCTACGGCGGTGGCCAGACCGAGCTGGGCCCGGGGCGCGGACAGGCGCAGTACCTTGCGTCGGTGTTCCATCCGGACACGCCCAACGACCTCGCCCCGTCGGCCTACAACCAGACACAGCCGCCGGCGGGTCTCCCCCCCAGTCCGCTGGTCCCGAGCTTCGACGCGACCGGCTTCAGATGGGACCCGAAGTGAACGAGTCGCTCGGGATCGCCGGCTCGGGAACGATCGCATGCGGACTGGCGGTCGTCGCGTCGTGCCATGGCGACGTCGTGCTGTGGGCACGCTCGGACGGCTCGGCAAGCCGTGCGCTGGCGTCGATCTCGAAGATCAGCTCGAAGATGGCCGATGCCGGCGCCGATCCGGAGCGGGTCAGGATCGAGACCGAATTGGATGCGCTCGCCGACGCCACCTACATGGTCGAGGCGGTGATCGAGGACCACGGCAGCAAGACCGCGTTGCTGACCGAACTGGCGCGCCACGCCGGCGAGCGGACCGTGATCGCCACCACCACCTCGTCGCTCTCGATCCACGAGCTGGCGGCCGCGACCGGACACCCTGAGCGCTTCGCGGGGCTACACGTGTTCAATCCGGTGCCGCGGATGGAGCTCGTCGAGCTCGTGTTCCCGCATGACGCCAGTGAGGACACCCGTGAGCGCTCCCGGGCACTCTGCCTGGCGTTGGGCAAGACGCCGGTCGAAGTGCCCGACCTTCCCGGCTTCGTCGTCAACCGGCTGCTGTTCCCGTATCTGTTCAGCGCGGTCGAGCTGATGTCGGAGACGGGGCTGAGCGCCGAGGACATCGACCGCTGCATGGTGATGGGCGCCGGACTGCCGATGGGGCCGATCGCGCTGCTCGACTTCGTCGGCCTCGATGTCTCGAAGGCGATCGGCGAGATGATCGGCCTGACGATCCCGGAAAAGCTGCTGAGACTCGTCGAGGATGGCGCGCTCGGGCGCAAGGTCGGCCGCGGCTTCTACGAGTACGGCTGATCGGCCGGCCGGGCGTAGGCGCCGTTTCTGCGCGAACGCCTAACGAACCTTTAAGAATCGTTGATGCGCAACCCGCATCCTTCGTGTCGCGACGTACCCATAGCAGCACCTCCTCCCCAGAAGCACGGAGCCGGCCCGTCCCCAGCGGGCCGGCTTCATTTAACGGGCGAACAAGCGGCGCGGCCTCGTTGGCGGGCAGTCGAGACGCGCTGAAGGCCGACAACGAGCCTGAAAGACACTGAAGCCGGCCCTTGCGGGCCGGCTTCATCTCTCCTCTCAACCACCGGGAATCTTGGTAGGTGCGCTGCGAAGCAGCGGCTCACCCGGTTGTTGCGTGGTCGTAAATGTAACGAATGTTGCGAGCGTGTGCGCAGATGATCAAGCCGCAGCACGCGTGGGCTTGATCCTGACCGCCTCGATCCGGTTCTCACGGACCGACTCGACCCTGATCGAGTAGCCGTTGGCGGCGATCGTGTCGCCTCGTTTCGGGAGCCGGCCAAGCTCGGCGAACACGAAGCCGCCGACCGAGTTGTAGGCGTCGGTGTCGACGGGCAGCTCGAGTCCGTAGTCCTCGAGGTCGGCGACCGCCACGTGGCCGCGGACGAACCAGTCGCCGTTCGCCAGACGCCGGACCGCGCCGCCGGCGGGATCGTTCTCGTCCGAGATCTCGCCGACGACCTCCTCGATGATGTCCTCGATCGTGACGATCCCGGCGGTGCGCCCGTATTCGTCGATCACGATCGCGAGCTCGGTGCGCTCCCGCTGGAGGTCCGCCAGCAGGTCGTCCAGCGGCTTGGTCTCCGGAACGATCGGCGCCGCTCGGACGAGCGCATCGAAGCGCGCGGCCTCGCCGTTGGCCATCAACAGCTTGACGAGCTGGTTGACGTGGACGATGCCCCTGACGCGATCGGCGTTGTCGTCCTCGGTCACCACCAGCCGTGAGTGGCCGGTCGAGACGCAAGTCGCGAGCGCCTCACCGACGGTGTCGGAGATGTCGACCGTCACGACCGCGGGGATCGGCGTCATCACCTGGCGCGCCTCCTGCTCGTGCAGGTGGAACACGCCGGTCAGCATCTCCGCCTCGTTCGCATCGAGTTGGCCGCCGGTCTGCGAGCGCGCGATCAGGCGCTTTAGCTCCTCCGGCGTCCCGCCCTCGGGCACCGCGTCCGGATCTGTGCCAAGCATCCGCAGGATCGATCGCGAAGACGAGTTGAGAACGACGATGAACGGGTGGAACAGGATCCTGCTGGCACGCAGCGGCCGCGAGATCCGCCGCGCCAGCCCCTCCGCATGCTGGATCGTGTAGAGCTTCGGGACGATCTCGCCGATGACGCTCTGCACGGAGGTGACCAGCAGGTAGGCGATCACGACCGAGATCGCGACCGAAGCCCAATGGCTGAGCACGTTCCCCAGCGGCTTCTCCAACAGATGCTGGATCGCTGGGATGCCGACGGCCCCGATGCCGATCGAGGCCATCGTGATCCCGACCTGGCAGGCGGCGATGTAGTCGCCGATCTCGTCAAGCTGGGTGAGCGCCAGCGCCGCGCCGCGGACGCCCTCCTCGGCGAGCGCCTCCAGCCGCTCGCGCCGCGAGCGGACCAGCGCATACTCCGCGATCACGAAGAACGCGTTGACGAGGACCAGCAGGCCCGCGATGATGATGTACAGGCCCTTCACGCGTTCGGGCGCACAAGCCCGGCCGGCGGTGGCGCGCTGCTACTTCGAGGTTCTTCTTCGTCGTCGTCGTTCATTGAAGCGACGTCACGAACGCTAGCAGCCGCCCGAGCGGACGCCGTCGGCGAACGGAACGCGGGCGCTCTCAGCCACGCCGGCTGAGGGCGCCCCGCCCCAAAACCCGGCTTCAGACGAGCTCGTCGATCGCGCCCGCGAGCTCGAAGTCGGCCGCCGTCAGGCCACCGGCCGAGTGGTTTGTGATCGAGAGCCGCAGGCCGTTCCAGGAGTGGATCAGCATGTCCGGATGGTGGTTGCGGGCTTCGGCGACCTCCGCGATCCGGTTGAGCAGCGCAACGGCGGCCGCGAAGTCACTGCACTTCAGATCGCGGACGATCTCGTCTCCGTCGCGGTCCCATGCCGAGTCGCGGAGACGTTCGGCGATCTCGTCGTCTCTCAGCAGCTGTGCCATATCGTTCCTCTCATGATGGTCGAACAACGCAAGCGAATCGTGAGTCTGGTGCCATCGGCGACCGAGCTGTTGTTCGCGCTCGGGCTCGGTAGCGACGTTATCGCCGTCACGCACGAATGTGATTTTCCACCCGCCGCGGGCGAGCTCCCGCGAGTCACCCGGGACCTCCTGCCGGCAGGGCTCAGCGCCGGTGAGATCGACACCGCGGTCAAGGAGCGCACACTCCGCGGAGAATCGATCTACGCGCTCGATACCAAGTTGCTGCGTGACCTGCGTCCGGACCTGATCGTGACCCAGGCGCTGTGCTCGGTCTGCGCGGTCTCCTACGACGACGTGCGCGCGATCGCAGCCGAGATCGAGAGCAGACCGCAGGTGCTCGCGCTCGACCCGCACACGGTCGGCGAGGTGCTCGGTGACGTGCGCACGATCGCCCAGGCGACGGGTTGCAAGGACGCCGCGGTCGAGCTCGTGCGCGAGGCCTCAGCGCGGATCGACCGGGTTCGGCTGGCGGTGCGCGGCGCGCGGCGGCCCCGGGTGGTCGCGCTCGAGTGGCTCGACCCGCCGTTCGTGGCCGGCCACTGGACTCCGCAGCTGATCGACTACGCGGGCGCGGATGACATGCTGGGCCTCCCGGGCGAAAACTCCGAGCAGCGCAGCTGGGAGGAGGTCGTTGCCGCCGCGCCCGACATCGTCCTCGTGATGCCGTGCGGATACGACGCGGAGATCGCGCACCGTGAGGCCGAGATGCATCGTCAGGAGCTGCTCGCGGTCGGGGCCGGCCAGATCGTCGCGGTCGACGCGGCGGCCTACTTCTCGCGTCCCGGGCCGCGGATCATCGACGGCCTTGAGCTGCTGGCGAGCATCATCCATCCTGAGCTGGTCCCGGAGCCGGTCGCGGGCCGCGCGCTGACGGTCGAGCTGTCGCGATGATGACCGGGATCGCCGGCGCCGGATCGAGTCCGCGACCGAGCTGAGAGCTAGAGGGTGAAGCCGTTGGGGGTGAGGCCGTGACCCCCGGCAACCGCGATCGCGCCGATCACGCTGATCAACGCCACGGCTGCACAGCCCGCCAGCGCGATGTGCTTCTTGCCGCGCCGCTCGTCGAACTCGACGACCAGCCAGCCGGTGACGCAGCCAGATATGAGTCCGCCGATGTGCCCGCCGATCGAGATGCCGGGGACCGTGAGCGTGAACACCAGGTTGAACAGCAGCACCGGCGCCAGACCGCTCTGCCAGATCGGGATCCGCCGTGCGTGCGCGACCACCAGCAGCGCCCCGAACACGCCGAAGATCGCCGTCGAGGCGCCGAGCGTCGGGATCGCGGGTTCGAACAGCAGTGCGCCGAACGAGCCGGCGAGCAGCGATGAGAAGTAGATCGCGGCGAAGTTGAGGCTCCCGATCGCCGGCTCCAGCGCGCGCCCGACGAAGTACAGCGAGAGCATGTTGAGGCCGATGTGCAAGAGGCCGGCGTGCAGGAAGCCGGATGTCAGCAGCCGCCAATACTGGTGATAGCCGTTCGACATGTAGGGACCGAACAGGGCGCCGTGGTAGTACACCCAGCCGCTGTCGCTGCCGCCGAGCGTGACACCGGTCGCGACCTCGGCCAGGAACACCACGACGTTGATCGCGATCAGAACCTCGGTGACGGTGTATCGCCGCGCCGAGGACACGCTGGCGATCGTCCGCGTCTTGGTCTTCTCACCCGCGCACTCGGGGCAGCGCATCCCCACGGATGTGGGGGTCATGCAGTCAGGGCAGATCGGACGCCCGCAGGACGAGCAGGAGACCCTGGTTTCACGCGAGGGATGTCGGTAGCAGACGGCCATCGTTGCATCGCTGACGCTAGCAGCGGGCCGGCATCAGGCACTGACCGGTGGTCGCCGGCCGAAGGTGGGTGCTCAGCGGTCGGGGAGGATCCGGCGGGTCTCCTCCGCGATGTCCGCGAAGGTCCGCTCGGCGAGATCCAGCAGTCCCTCCGACTCCTGCCTGCGGGCGCGGTGGCGCGAACGAACTCGCAATGCGACCAGCGCGCTGCCGGCGGTGGCCGTGACCAGCGACCGCGGCAGCTGGCCGCACCCAGTTGCGAGGGTCGCGCATCGCCGAGAGCTCCCAGCTCTCGAGCTCCTCCTGGGCGAGCCCGGTGATGTTGACGAGCGTGCCCTCCAGCCGCAGGTGCAGGTCGGCGGGAGGGTCGACCGGAGTCAGCGCCTCACGAAGCAGGGCCTCGACGTTGGTGGTCATGCCGGTGGCTCCCCGCTCGGCTTGCTCGGCGACGATCCCCTCGAGCTGGCGGATCGCGCGGTGCAGCAGCACCTTCGTGGCGCCGTCGGTGCGCCCGAGCGCGCGAGCGATCTCCCGGTTGTCCATGCCGAGCGCGAACCGCATGATCAGCGCCTCACGACGGTCGTCGGGGAGTTGCTGGACGCCGGCGAGAATCGCCTTGAGCTCCTCGCGCCCCTCGACCAGGGACTCGGTCGTGTGTGGCGCCGAGATCATGCCAGCGTCCTCGATCGCGGACTCCGGCTTGCGTGCACGGTCACGGTAGAAGTTCGCGGCGAGATTGTGTGCGATCCGGATGAGCCACGGCCGCAGCGGGCGGCCGTCGGATTCGCGCAGCGCGCGCTCGAAATGACGGTAGGCCTGCAGGAAGGTCTGCTCGGTGAGGTCCTCGGCGTCGTGGTGATTGCCGACGCGGTAGTAGCTGTATGAGTAGACGTCGCGCAGATGCGCGCGATACAGCTCGGTGAATCGCGCATCCAGTTCGGCCTTGCTCGTGGGTATCGGGTCCGCCACAGCACGTGGAGCCTACCTTTGGTCACCTCAAGCAGCCCTTACCACACCGGAGGTCTTGCCGTTCGTGGGCGCGGTGACCGCCTCCATCCACTGCTCCGGCTCGATCCGCCCCTCGACGAGCGCCAGCAGACTGTCGATCGCCGGCGTCTTCAGGCGCTCGGAGCGGGCGACGGCAGCGAGCAGCGAGACGGTGTCGACCGCCTCGGCAACCTGGCCGAGCAGCGGCCCGATCTGATCCGATCTGACGCCCTGTGACGAGGAGCTCACCGGCCCGCCGGTTGCGCGAGCCCTCCGCCACGACGGTCGCGACCAGATCGCCGGCGCCCGCCAGGCCGGCGAACGTCTCCGGCCGGCAGCCCCTGACCCGGGCGAGTGCGTCGACCTCGGCGAACACCTTTCCGGCGGCCGCCCCGGCGGCATTTGGACCGGCCGATGCGGCGGCTGCGGCTGCCAGCACCGCGACATTCTTCGCACAGCCGGCGAGCTCGACGCCGGTCACGTCGGTGCTGACGAGAACATCGAGGCCGGCCGCGCCGAGCGTGTCTGCGAGCTGCTTGACGAAATCCCTGTCGACCGAGGCGACGACGACCGAGGCGCCGTGCGCGAGAACGTCTGCGGCATGCGACGGCCCGCCGAGCACACCCACGGCACGCACGCGCGTGCGTTCGGCAGCGAACGCGGACGGGAGCGTTCCGAGCGGCGGAACCAGCCCCTTGGAGAGCACCAGCAGTCCGGAGCGCAGCGGGATCCGGTCTCCATGTGTGGCCAGCACCTCTGGCAGCGCCCGGGCCGGCACCGCGAGACAGACGAGGTCCTGGGCGCCGAGCTCGAGCTCTGACGCCGCCAGGACCCTGATCTGCTCAGGAAGCTCGATCCCGGCCAGGTAGCGCTGGTTGACGCGGCCGGCACGCAGCTCGTCGGCCTGCTCCTGCGTGCGGCAGCCGAGGTCCACCTCGAAACCCGCCCTCGCCAGGCAGACCGCAAGCGCGGTGCCCCAGCTCCCTGCGCCGACAATCGCGGCGCGCCGGATCGCGGTGCTGCCGCCGAGCCACTCCCACTGCAGCATCACGCACGGCCAGATCCGAGCGGTGACGGCCGCCGCAACCTGCGGCGATGCGTCATGCACCTCGGGGAAGCGCAGTGCGCGGCCGGCGCGGATCCGCACCTTGTGGGGACGGATTCTCCAACCCTTCCGAATCGCCTCCGTGCCGATCACCGCGACCGGGACGACCGGTGCACCGGTCTCCAGAGCCAGGCGCCCGACGCCCTTGTGAGGCTTGCCGAGCGCGCCTGGGCGGGTACGAGTCCCCTCGGGGAAGATCAACACGATCTCGCCGCGCGCGAGCAGCGCCTTGGCGGTGCGGATCGTGTCGGAGTCGCCGGCACCGCGATCGACCGGGAAGGCGCCGAGCGCGTTCAGGATCCACGCCTGCCAGGGCCGGCGGAACAGCTCCTTCTTCGCTACGTAGTACATCGGCCGCCGCGCCATCGTCGCGATCACGAACGGGTCAAGGAAGCTGCGATGGTTGGCGGCGACGATCACCGGGCCCTGCTTCGGGATGTGCTCACGGCCGATCCGCCGCATCCGGAAGTAGATGTGGAAGAACGGCTGGAAGAACGCGCGCACGAACCAGTACACCGGCAGGTTGGCGCCCTTAGCCCTCGCCCTCTCGTGCAACGCCACGTGATCCATCGACGCAACGTTTACCCGTCGGCGCACCGCCCGTTACAGTTTCCCAATGTTGAGTCTCGGCATCGATCGCACCCGCACGCTCAGAGGCGCCGTCTGCGGAGCCGTCGCGGCGACGGTGTGGGCGCTCCAGCAACCGCTTGACAAGGCCGTGTTCGGCTCGCGCTATGACGACGTCGAACTGCTCGGCAAGGCCGTCACGACCGGCGAGTCCTGGTATGCCGTCGGGCTCGCCTGGCACGTCCAGAACGGCGCCCTGTTCGGCGCGGCGTACGCCAACCTGTCTCCGGCGCTGCCGGTTGCACCGGTGCTGCGCGGGCCCTCCGCGGCCGTGCTCGAGCATCTCATAACCTGGCCGCTCGGCGCTGTCAGCGACCGCATCCACCCCGCGCGCGATCAGCTTCCGGCACTGTCGGGCAACCGTCGCGCGTTCGCACAGAGCCTGTGGCGGCACCTGCTGTTCGGGCTGGTGCTCGGCGAACTCGAGCGTCGGCTCAACGCCGAGCCAGAGCCCTCACCGCCGCCCGAGACAACCGATTACTCGAGCAACGGCCATGGGCACCTCGAGCACACGGTCAGCGTCAGCTCCTACGACCAAGCCGACTGATCCGGCCCGTCCGGAGTCGTAGCGAAGCGGCCGCCGCCTTGCGCGTCCTGATCACAGGAGCGTCCGGATTCGCCGGGAGTTGGCTCGCCCGTGCCTGCGCGCAGGCCGGGGACGAGGTGATCGGCGCCTCACGCAGTGGGCTCGTGCCCGAAGGTTGCGGCACCGGCGTGCGGATCGATCTCCGTGAGCGCCCCGCGGTGCTCGACCTGATCGCCGAGCACCGTCCCGAGGTCGTCTACCACCTTGCCGCGCTCAGCTCGGTCGGACGCTCGTGGGACGACCCGGCAGCGACGGTCAACGACAACGTCGCGTCTTCGGTGTCGATGCTCGAGGGTGTGCGCCTGGGAGCCCCTGAAGCGCGCGTGGTCTGGGCGAGCTCGTGCGAGGTCTACGGCATGCCGGCGAAGCTCCCGGTCAACGAGGACGCGCCGCTCTCCCCCTTGAGCCCGTATGCCGTTTCAAAGGCCGCCGGCGAGATGCTCGTCTCCGTGTACGTAAAGAGCCATCGTCTTTCGATCTGCGCAGCGCGGCCGTTCAACCACGCTGGACCTGGCCAGCAGCCGATCTTCATCGTCTCATCGCTGGCCCAGCAGGCCGCCGAGGCCAGGCTCGGCGGAGCAACATCGGTCCGGATCGTCACCGGCAATCCCGACGCACGCCGCGACTTCACCGACGTCCGGGATGTCGTGCGAGCGTACCGCCTGCTCGCGCGCCCCGACGTCACGCCCGACGTCTACAACATCAGCTCGGGCGTCTCGGTGTCGGCGGCCGAGAACGTCCAGACCGTGGCAGCCCTGCTCGCACCGATCGAGGTCAAGCATGTGGTCGATCCCAGCCGAGTTCGCGCGAACGACGTGATGGACTCCCGCGGCTCCCATGCCCGACTCACGCAGGCGACCGGATGGCGGCCTGAGATTCCACTGCGACAGACAATCGCGGATGCGATCGCCGATTGGGAGGCAGCGCTCTCCGCCTCGGGCTAGGACCGGCCCGGTCGGGTACGCCGCCCGGCCAGCGGTGTCCGATCACGCCCCGGTCCGTGCCACACTCATCGTCGCAGGCCCGCCTGGCTCAACTGGTAGAGCACTTCACTTGTAATGAAGGGGTTGGGGGTTCGAGTCCCCCGGCGGGCTCTAAAAATACCTGCACAGACACAGGTTTCAGTAAGCGTTCAGTCGTCGGGGCCTGGGGCAGGGTTTCCTGCTTGGTGCAGCGAATCTTGCGGTTATGGACCGTGCCGAGGCGGAGGCGATCTATGACGCGGGGCGTGAGGTATGCGTGCAGTTCATTGTTGATCTTGCTGCTCGGGTGCAGCAGCTCGAGGAGCGGTTGACCCGGTTGGAGGCTCAAGCGCGTCAGGACTCGCGGACGAGTTCCAGGCCGCCGTCGATGGATCCGCCGAAGTCGCGCGCGCAGCGGCGGGCGGAGGCGCGGGCGAAGGCGAAGGAGCTTTTGCGCGGGGATGCTGAGCGCTGTCAGCAGGGTGCTCGGCCTGGGCACCGTGGCGCCGGTCGCGAACTGCGGCCCGAGGATCAGATGGATCAGATCGTCGATCACTACCCGGGGGCGTGTGGCGGGTGCGGGCGGGCGTTCGATCCTGCGCAGCGTCGGCCGGGTGGCCGGTTCGGTCGCGATCAGGTCGCCGAGTTGCCGCCGATCAGTGTGGTGTTCAGCGAGCATCGCACGCACCGGTTGCGCTGCCGTCAATGCCGCGCGCGGACCAGCGCCAGCTTGCCGGCGCAGATCGCCGGCTGTCCGTTCGGACCGCGATTGCAGGCGGCGCTGGTGACGTTGACCGCGGCGTATCGTGTTCCGCGGCGCGGGATCACCGAGATCGCTCGTGACCTGTTCGGGGTGAGGCTGTCGACCGGCACGGCCGACGCGATCTGCCAGCGTGCCGCAGACGCGTTGGCCGGCCCGCACCTGCACCTTGGAGATCAGGTGCTTGCGGCGGCGGCGGTTCATGTCGATGAGACCGGCTGGCGAACGGGCGGCGATGCGCGCGCGTTGTGGACCGCGAACACCGACAGCGCCGTGTTCTTGCAGATCGCCGAGCACTGCAACCGCGAGAGTTTCGACGCGCTGATCGGCACCACCTACCCCGGGATCGTCATCTCGGACCGCTGGAACGGCTATAGCCACCTGGACCCGACGCGCCGGCAGGTGTGCTGGTCGCACCTGCAGCGCGACTTCGCCCGTCACGCCGACGGGCTGGGCGAGCAGAAGACCTTCGGCGAGCACGGGCTCGAGCTCACCCGCTCAGTGTTCGCCGCCTGGCGCGCCTACCAGCACGAGCACCACGACCGCGACCAGCTCAGGGCGGAGATCGAGCCGATCCAGACCCAACTGCGAGACCTGCTCCAGGCAGCCTCGCCGAAGAAGGCACGCAACCGCTGGCACCGCAGATTCGCGAACAACCTCCTCAAAGTCTGGCCAGCACTCTGGACCTTCACCGAGGTTGACGGGATCGAGCCGACCAACAACCCCGCCGAACGTGCGCTCCGCGCACCCGTCATCCACCGCAAAGCCTCGCTCGGCACCCAAAGCAACAACGGCGAGCGGTTCGCCGAACGCGCCCTGTCCGCCGCCGGCACCTGCCGCCTGCAACACCGATCGCTCTTCACCCACCCCAGCGACCTAATCATCGCCCACAACCGCGGCGACCCCTTCCCAGCGCTCGCCTGAACCCAGGCCCCGACGACTGAACGCTTACAGGTTTCACCCAAAGAGAGTGGATTCCATTTCCTTGGTGTGTCACGAACGTCTCTGAATCTGCACATGATTTGCACTGATCCAGGTCTACGGGCTCCCACGGCACACGGCCTCCGAGTCGAACCGGCACAGCCGACGCCTAACTGCGAGATGTACTCGATGAAGCCCTTCGCAGCACCCCTGACCGGGGTGACGAAGTGACTGAGACACAAGAGCTCGCCTGCTGTAGATCCTGTCGGAATTAGGGCGAACGCGGGAGATGGCCGCCTCGGGTGACTGAGGCGTCACATTACGAGTCGGCCTCGATCGGATTCCCGGGTGTCGACCAGAATTGCGCCGAAACGGTCCCACCGCACTCCTTGACAATGGCGTCAGTCGCTCGGCCTAGAGCATGTTCTAGTCGTCGTCGGTCGTGAGCGGCGGAGTTGACGTCATGGGCACCCGCCGCGTAGGCAATGAGAGCCACGGCACTGCTGAACCGTGAGGGCAACGGTTCACGCCTTGCGGATGCAAACGAGAACACATTCATGCCGGCAGTCGTAGGCACACGTACGTCAAGAGTGACCACACCGCGCACTAAGTCGAGATCGAAGCACCATATGGGCACCCAGCCGAGCGAGCCTCACGGTCGCAGATCCAATCGACGATCGTCGGTCGGCCGAGCAGCCTCGTTCTCAGCGAGGATGTGGTCTCGCGGCTACCGAGCGACGGATGCGACGCATATCGTTGATTAGACCCACACGGACCACGACGAAGTCCGGCCTCGATTTGTCACGGTCGACGCGAGGTCAAGCGGGAATCGCCAGTGCGAGCTTAACGTGTACGCCGAAGCACTCGTGAGTTAGTGCCGGTTGGGGAGACGAGACCGATCGTCCGTCGCATGCCACGCTGGAGCGTTCTGTCGCAGGTCCGAGAGCGATGGCGGCCGCGTTCCAGCATCTGTGTTCGATGCTGGCGACCGCGGCTGTTAGGGCGCTGACCTGTGGCTCAGAGGTGGCGGCGGTCGCTGATTCCTAGCTTCTGCATTGCCCGGTAGAGGTGCGATTCGACGGTGCGGACGGAGAGTACGAGCCGTTCGGCGATTTCGGCGTTTGTCAGTCCTTGCCTGGCGAGGTCGACGAGTTGCGCTTCGCGCGTTGTGAGCTCGGTCGCGGGACCGTCGAGACCGTCGATTGGCGGCTGCGTCCCGCCTTGACCGTGGACGACGAGTTCACGTGAGCGGGCAGCAGCACGGCGGGCGGAATCCTGCCGGCCGGATCGGAGGAACGCTGTCGCGGCTTGGGCTGCCGCCTCCGTGGCGTAGCGCAGTGTGCCGATTCGCGCGAACTCGTCGGCGATCTCAAGCAGTGCCGGCCCCGACCGGGCGGCGAGCGCCGCTGCGTGGTCGGCGTAGGCCGCGACGAGCCTAGCGTCACAACGGCTGCGCAGCTCTGACAACGCCGCTGCGGCCTCGTGCGGCCGGGCGCCGCACCGCAGCGCCTCATACTGGAGCAGACCGGCAGAAATTGGCACCTCCGACAGCGACGCCGCGGCGTCCAAGAGCAGTTGCTGCGCGCGGGGCTTTTCGCCCTGGGTATCGGCGGCCCACGCTCGCGCGCGGACAACAGTCGGAAGCTGGCTGGGAAGCGGGTCCGCTCCTTTCAGGGCGTCCTCACAGCGGGCGAGCGCGCGGGCGACGCCGTCAATGTCGCCGGTGAAGCGGGCAATGCCGACCTCGTAGGCCCAGGTGACCAACAGGAGCCCGAATGTGTCGTGTTGCTCGAGGTGAACCTCACCTTCCGCGAACCAGCGCGCGGCGTCGCGGTAACGGCCGGCGAGGAACGCGATCCCGCCCAAGGCGCAGGCGCCGATCCCCGCCGCCGCGTGATCTCCCGCTCGTACCCCTTGTCCGAAGATGGCTTCCATGGTGCGTTCGTATTCGGCGAGGTTCTGTCCACTCTCGAGCGAGATCACGCTCAGCGAGGCGAGCGCGAGTTCGTCGATGTGACTGGAGAGCGGCGGTGCCGGGCTGATCTTGCGGATCAGCTCATACGCTTCGACGACCCTGCCGCTGAAGAACAGGTTGACTGCGTAGACCGGTTCGAGCTGATGGCGAACATCCTCCTCGAGGGACTCGTCGGCCAGAATCTCGCCGGCGACGGCGACCGCTCCGGCAGGGCCCTCGAGCATCGCTGCCAGGTGCAGCCGCACCGGATCGACGCGTCGCAGCCACGCTGACTCCATCCACCAGTAACGCGCCCGGTCGAGCAGCGCCTGTGCCTCCGCGGGACGCCTCAGCCCCCAGTAGAGCCCTGAGATGCGCTGCTCGAGATAAGCGATGGCGGTGTCTTGAGATTCGATCTTTCCCTCTATCCCGGCGAGCACGGACTCCGCCTCGCCGAATCGTTTGCGAACCTGTTCAGCGCGCGCTAGTAGCAGCGCGGCATCGACCCCGGCGCCACCGGCTAGCGCTCGGCCGGCGAGCTCGGCGCCGAGATCAGGATCACCGCTGAGGTTGGCCGCACGTGCAGCGTCGAGGAGCAGCGCGTTCGGGATCTCCGCACCGGTGTCCTGTAACCAGCGTGCCACCCGCAAAGAATCGGCCGGGGTGAGTTCCCCGCGCGCCTGCACGCACGCCGCGAGCGCGAGCCTCAACTCCGATGCCCGGAGTGTCCCGAGTCCGGCCCGGACGGTCTCGCCGTACAGCGGGTGCGACAGGTGTACCTCACGTTCGCCGTCAGATCCCTGAGTGCTGATCAGGGCGAGGGCCTCCGTGGCCGACACGGCGTCGCCACCCGCCAGTTCGACGAGCTCGCCGATGGCTAGCGGCTCACCCAGCGCAAGCAGCTCGATAACGCGAAGCTCCGCGACGCTCAGGCCGGCAAGGCGCGCGGAGATCGCCTCGATCATGGATGCGCTCAGCGGCGGACGCTTCGGCATCCGCCACAGCCCGCTCACCTCTTCCAATGCTCCGCCGGCGAGCGCGCCAAGCATCAGCTCGCGAACGTACAGCGGGTTGCCTCGGCTCGTCTCCCACACCCACCGGCGCACACTCTCCTCGACCGGACCACCGATGATGCTTTCCACAAGCTGATCAGTCTCACGTTCGGTGAGCTGGCCGAGCTCGAGCCGCTCCGCGCCGCCGTCCTTCCACAACGAGATGATCGCATCGGGGCAGGGCTCCCCGGTGCGAACAGTCGCAAGCAAGAAGCACACGCCACCGTTCGCGAGGTGAAGCACGAGCGCCGACGAGGTCGGATCGAGCAGCTGCGCGTCGTCGATCCCGATCACCAGCGGCCGGGTGCCGGCTAGCCCGCCGATCGCCGCCGCGCTGCGGCGGAGCAGCTCGAACAGGTCGTCCGAGCCGACGTCCTCCGGGATGACGCCCGCGAATGCGCCCAGCGGCACACTTGCGGCGCTACGCGTCGCCTGCACCCACACGGTCGCTGCGCCACGCTGTTCGGCTTGGGTCAGCGCAGCGCGCGCCAGCCGGGACTTGCCGATCCCTGCGCCCCCTACTAGAACGACGCCGCTCTTACCCGCCGCTTGCGCAGCCGCGATCCAGTCGAGCTCGTGCGTGCGGCCGATCAGCGGCCACACTCGCCCTGACCCACCGGACGGCGAGAATGTAGTCAGCCCGCTCATGACGGCCCGAGCGACTATAGCCGTGCTCGTTAGCGGCTCAAGACCCGATCGTGCGATCGCCGCCGAACGCGTGTCGAAGCCGGATGTATCTGATTCGCGGTCCGGCCAGGAGGCCACGTTGTATGAGCAGGGGATCCGGTCGCGGCCCGATCGGGAGGCGGTCCTGACCCAAGGGCCGGTTCGGGCCCGTCGCCACCGATCATGCATCCGGAGAACATCAGACCAGGATCGCTGCCTCTCGTCGCGTTGACGGAAATCGACCGTGGCCGGATCGCGTCGGTGGCCGTCGCGTGTATTCGCGGCCCCCCCTGCCTGGGTGGTCCGAGACCAAAGCCGTCACGGCTGACCCGGAGCGCGTGGTGTGCCAGCAGTTACGCAGTCGTCGGACTCACGTTGGTAGCCGCTCGGGCGCCCCGTGTGGACCGGAAGCACGCGTGAGCGGCAGACCCGGCTGGCGGGCTGCCGCTCACAGGCGCTCGCGGGGTGGGTGTCGGCTGACGGTTTGTCCCCGATGGGGTACGAGCGCTAGGCGCCGGTGGCGTTGGGAGCGGCCGGAGTGGTGGTGACGCTTGCACCGCCGGTTGAGGAGCCGCCACCAGTGGGCGTTGTCGTCGAGTTGCCGGTCGTGCTCGTGCCTTTGGTGCTCGTGTCTTTGGCCGTCTTGACGGGTGGACCGCTGGGACCCGCCTGGTTGTCGCCGGTGATCAGTTGGTGATTCATCAATGCCATCGTCGCGGGTCCGGCGACGCCATCAGGCGTGAGGCCGTTCGCTTTTTGGAAGTTGATGATTGCCTGTTGGGTCTGGGGACCGAGAACGCCGTCGTCCGGGCCGTTGTAGTAGTAGAGGAGTCCGAGCGTGTGCTGCAATGACGCGACCCATTGGCCCTGCTGATATGTCGGATGGGTGATGACGGCGTGTGAGGTTGCACCTGTCGAGGATGCTCCGTCGGTGGGGATGTTCGTGGAGGGACCGCTGCCAAACGCGAGCCATCCGCCACCGAGGATCAGAGCGGCGCTTACCGCTCCGAGGATGAACGCGCTACGGACCCCGCGACGGCGGCGGTTCCGATGTTCGGGTCCGCTCTCGTGGCGTCGATCACGGTCCGCATAGTGGTTCTCCCCGATGTACTGCTCCCTGCTGATGGTTGTGCTCATCTCGGTTCCTTTCTTCTCGTGGCGATCGAGGGGCCGTGCTACGAGGTGTCTCCCTCGCGCTGGCCTCGCTATGTACTGGGATCCTCCGTCGGGAGCGAGCTGGCGTCGTCAGTAGCGTGCTACTGAATGACCATCAGTCGGGTACTGACGAGATCGCGAGCCGTCCTGCGGTTGCCGCTGGGGCTCGCGCACGTCCGAGGCGCCGACCGGGATTCGGAGGCTGGCCCGCTCGCCCGCTCCTGTGTCGGTTCGGACCTCGAGACGCATCAAGGCCGTGTGGTCCAGAGGCGAGGCTTCAACGACGGCGGTGTCTTTATCTACGTCGCACGGACATCGCCGGCACCTGCGCCGTGGGTGCGCGCTTGTCGGTCGGATCGCTCACCACCTCACAACGTGTGGTCGGTGGGGGCAAGCGAGCGCAGCTTCTGGGCTCGTGCTAGTAATCGCTCAGCCCGGGCAACACGTCCACGGCGAACCGCTCCAGTGATCGGTGCACCTTTGCGGCGTCGCTGTCGAGTGATCCTGGAACAACGATCACGCGCTCGATGCCCGATTTGGAGATCGCGCGGAGCCGGCGAAGGACCTCGTCCGGTGCCCCTGCGACGGCGAACCGGTCGAGGAACTCATCGGCGATGCTTTGTGCTGATTCGGCCTTCGACTCGCCGTGCCGGTCCCGGTCATACCCAGCCGTGACCTGAGCGACGCTGTGGCGGTCTAACGCCGAGAGCTCAGAGTGGGAGGCTACCGAAGCCGAGAATCGCGCAAATGTGGCGACGCTGCCGCGCACCAACGCGCGAGCTGCATCTGGGTCCTCATCAACGGCCACGTTGAGGAACGCGCCGACCGTCAGCGTGGAGACGGCCGCGGCACGCGCAAGTTCGACGCTGCGCCGGATCCGGTCGAGCTCTGCGCCGACTGTGAGATCGACACCTTCCGCATGGCGAGCGGCGGCAGCGATCGTCCGCGGTCCTGTAGCGGCGACGTGGACCGGCACCTTCGTCGCACCGCTATCGGCAATCCAGCGGATCCTGCTGCGGGTGCGCTCGTTGAGCTGTACCTCATCGCCGCCGAGCAGACCCTGAAGCGTCTCGAGGGCCGCCTCAAAGTTCTCGACGGACAGATGCTGACGCCCGATCTGGGTGAGCGACGAGTCTCCCTGCGCAAACCCGAGCACTGCTCGGCCCGCGGTCTCGGCCTGGAGTGTGGCGGCGGCCGATGCCGTGACCGCGAGATGCCGCGTGATCGGATTAGTGACTCCCGGCCCGAGCCGCAGGCGGGACGTCGCCGCGCCGGCGAGCGCGAGCTCCACCCAGATGTCAGCCGTAAGGTTCTGACTGTCGGCGATCAGCAGGCCGGTAAAGCCCCAGGCTTCCGCTCGTCGTGCGAGCTCGGCGACCCGTTGCGGGAATGCAAATCCGTGCAGCCAAACCTCCACCGCCGTCACCCTCCTTGCCTGCCGGGCACCGCGAGGCGCTCGATGAGCCAGTCCTTGATCCTGCGGTCGGATCGTGGCAGGCCCGAGCGAAGCCCGCCAGTGTCTCCGGGGACGGTGGGGTGGATGAGCGTTGAGGTCGCCGGCAAGCGTTTGTTCAGGAGCCGTGACTGGCCCGGCCAGGGACCTGTGTGACCGTCGTCCACGATCAGAAGCGGCGTTGTCATCGAGGAGAGCTCGTTGCCGAGGCGATATTCGCTGATCTGCTTGTACAGGTCAAAGCGCGTGCGGCCGTCGACGTCGAAAGCCTGGCTGGTCATGCGCAGCGTCGCTGCCGACTCGGGTGAGAAGAGCTCGGTCAGCCGCATCTCGCGATCGAACGCCAGCCGGTCGCCGTCATCGAGCCGCCCGATCATCTGCGGCGGTAGTCGCTCGCCCCACAACGTGGAGAGATCGACGATGCCTGGATCGACGACGCCGGCGGCAAGGCGGTGCTCGAAACAGAGCGCGCGGGTCACAAGATAACCGCCGTGGCCGATCCCGATCGCGGCAACGCGCGGCGGGTCGACATCGGGCCGCATGAGAACGGCGTCGATCACGGCGCTGAGCACCGTCTCCCAGTCAGGACGGCACAACACCCCCCCCTGTTCGTAGAGCATCGCCTGCTGGCCGGGCCCATCGAACGTCATCCAGTGGCACCCGCAAACGCCGGCGAGATCGTTGCCGTACGCCCAAGTCTGCGAGGTAGGCCGGTCCAGACCGTTGTTGACGATCAGAAGCGGCCGCGCCGCGCCCTTGTCGGCCCCCGGTGCAGGGAAGAAGAAGCCGGGCAGGGTAACGGCGCCAAACGGGATCCGTAGGTGCTCAACGGGTGCGGGTCCCAGGGCGAGGGCGCGTTCCCAGCATTCGCGCTGGCGTTGCCAGATCGCCGGCTGGCGCTCTGGCTCGCTTGAGTGAAAGACCCGGTCCAGTGCCGCGGCATAGTAGGTGGAGGCGTGACGGTAGGCGGTGTACGCCTCGCTCAACCTCCCGTTCAGCTCGGCCTCCACTGCCGCCGCCCAGACCGAGCCGGCCGTCCCCATCCATTCATCGATCCATGAGTCGGCGTCTCCATCGATGATGCGGGCCGCCGTTGCGATGACGTCGGCTTTGCGTCCCAAGTCCCGCCCACAGGCCGCGAACGCGCTGTCGAGTCCGCACTGGAAGTCAATGTCTCGGAAGCGCGACCCCACCAGGTCGCGCGAGTGGTGCAGGGTGCGCTCCTTCTGCGCAACCTGGGGAGTGAGAGCGCTCCAATCTTCTGACATGAACGACAGCCTGGCGGGCGCCGATCCAAGTGTCGTCAGTGTGGGACTACTGCACTTGTGGGCGGCGCTACTGATGATGACGTCGGGTCGGCTGATGCCCTCTGAGCCGCGGGCGCTTGGCCTGCCGAGACATAGCAAGCCCGACACGCTGCTCGTTCCGCTGGGCAGGCCCTGGGTTCGGGGCCCCGCGCGGGCTACTGAGCACTGTGCGTGGCCGACCAGGGGCGGCCCCAGGTCGTGGTCTAGCGAACGCCCAGCTCTACCTGGGACCCTCCTACCGCGCTGGTTCGTCCGGCCAATCGCCGTGCTCCTCGAGGTACTGCAGGGCCTCGTCATGGTGGGTGCGTTCCTCGCTGTCGAGACGCGAACCGGTACAGGGCGTTGAGCATGATGATGGACAGACCGCCGCCGACGCCCATCGCTAAGTCATCGACTCCCATTCCTTCTGGGTGGAGATGAGAAGCGCGAACCCCGTCAGGATGAGAACAACGCAAATGCCGTAGCCCACCGTCCATAGCCCGGCAGCGCCAGGTGCGGTGCGCCAGTGTTTGCGAGCGAGATCCGTCGTGTGTGGTTGTGAGTTCGTGTGTGGCATTGTCGTTCGTCCTCTCTTCAGCCGAGGCGGCATCGAGGTCGGCGTCTGTGAATGTCGATGCAGCCTCGCGCGGAGAGCGCTGCACGTCGTCCGTGGGCGGCTACTGGACTGCGGCGGCGCCCTATTGAGGCCCCGCCGATACGCAAGGAGCCACCTTCACCGTCTCCGATCCATGTCGGGCGCGGATGTAGGGGTTTCCCGCAGCGGCGCACCTTTGTACGGGCCTTGAATCGCCGTGCCGGTTCTTGTCGTATCCGGCGGTGAGTTGCGCAACGCTGGCTGTTTGCGGCGGAGAGCTCGGGGCCGGAGCCGGAGGTTGAGAATCGCGCGAACGTGGCGACGCTGCCGCGGACGGTGTGCGACTACTGCATTTGCGGCCGACGCTACTGATCGGGACGCCAAGGCTGGGTGGGATCAGCGGTTATAGTTGCCCTCAGAGCCGGACGAAGGATGATCGGCTTGGTGAATCAGCCTTGCCGATAGCCGGAGTGCGAGAGTGGCCGTTCGTCGGTCGTGAGGATGAGCTCGAGCAGATCGCTCGGGCGCGTGCCGCAGGGCGCGCTGGTGCGGTCGTGATCGCGAGCGCAGGTGTCGGCAAGTCGGCGCTGGCGCGCGCCGCGCTTGCGCAGGCCGAGCGCGAGGGTGCGCTGGCGTTATGGGTGCAGGCGACGCGCAGCGCCGCGACCGTGCCGATGGGTGCCTTCGCTGGGGTCATCCCTTCGGAGGTCCGCTCCGACGACGTCCTGGATCTGCTGCGAGGGAGCGCTGTAGCGCTTGTTGGGCTGGCGGGCCAGCGGCCCTTGATTGTCGGTGTCGATGACGCGCAGCTGCTTGACCCGGTGTCTGCCGCGTTGGCGCTTCATCTTGCCAGCGCGACCTCCGCATTCGTTCTCGCGACGATCCGGACCGGCGAGCCATGTCCCGATGCGGTCGTGTCGCTATGGAAGGACGCCGAGGCGGACCGGCTGGAGCTCGCCGCGCTCGGTGAAAGCGACACCGCGGCGCTGGTCGAGGGGATTGTTGGCGGTCCTGTGGAGCAGGGCGCCTGTCGGTGGGTATGGGAGACCAGCCGCGGCAATGCGCTGTACGTCCGGGAGCTTGTCGTCGGCGCGCTCGGCGGCGGGGCGCTTCACGAGGTCGGTGGTCTGTGGAGGATGTCCAAGCAGCCGCCGCTGAGCAGATCGCTTGGCGAGCTGATCTCGGCCCGCCTGTCGGGTCTGGAGGCCTCTGACCGCCGCGTGCTCGAGCTGCTCGCGCTCGGTGAGCCACTGGCCGTGGAGGATCTCTTCGAGCTCGCCGGGCGAGAGGCGACGTATAGCGCCGAGGACCGCGGCCTGATCACGGTCAGAGCTACGGACGTCGATCAGACGGCGTCGCTTGCGCACCCGCTGTATGGAGAGGTGATCCGCGCGTCGCTCCCGTCGCTCCGCTCGCGAGATCTCAGTCTTGCGCTCGCGAGGCGTCTGGAAGCACACGCACACCTCAGCCCTCGCGACTCGCTGCGGGTCTGTCGTTGGCGCTTGGAGGCGGGCGAGCCGATCCCCAACGAGCTGCTGCTTGACGCCGGGCAGGCGGCCAGCGAGCGGGGCGACCCGGATCTGGGAGCCGAGCTGGCCGAGCGCGCGCTTGGCTGCGGAGGCGGCGCCGCCGCCGGGTTGCTGCTCGCGCGCTGCCATCAGATGCGCAAGCGCTTTGAAGACGCCGAGTCCGTCCTGGCGGCTCTCGAGAACGAGCTCAGCTCGCAGGATCTGGCGCTCGAGTACCTGAAACGCAGGGTCGACGTCCTCTACTGGGGACTTCAGCGCGCGGACGAGGCTAAGGCGCTGCTCGTGCGCGCACTCGATTGGTGGCCTGAGGCGGAGTGGGCTCGGCGGCTGTTGCCGATCCGCCTTCAACTGTCATCGCTTGTCGAGGGCTCGGCAAGCGCGGTGACGATCTCCGCGGTCCTGCTGTATGACGAGTCGCTCGACGCGGGAGTGCGACGCGATCTCGAGGTCGGCCACGCGATGAGCCTCTTCTCCAGCGGACGGGTGGTCGAGGCGCGCGAGTTGCTGCGCCGTTTGCGCCCACAGCTGCCGCTGACTGGGCACAGTGACGAGCTGGCGCTCGTCGGTCTGGGGGTCGTCGAGGTCCACAGCGGCGTCGACCTGGCGCGGATTGAGCGGGAGATGGCCGATACGCTGATCGAGGCGGTGCGATTGGGTGACCATCGAGCGGCCGGTGTAGCGGCGATGGTCGTGGGCTCGGTTGCCAACCTCGCCGGCCGCTACCGGGACGCGAGAAGGTGGCTTTCCGAGGCGGAGCTCCACTTCGAACAGCAGGACACAGTCGGCGTGCTCGTCATCGCCCGACAGACGTTGGTCAGTGTCGTCCGTCAGATGGGGAACGCGGACCGCACGATCGAGACCGCGCGTCGCTGTCTGGAGACGCTTCACGGGAGGGATCCGCTGCCGTCACAGGTTCCGTTTGTGGCGCGTGTGCGTGCGTGGGAGGCTGAAGCGCGGGGAGATCTCCTGACCGCGCAGCGGATACTGCTCGACGCTGCCGACGAGCTTTCGGACGATCCGTTATATGGCCTGCTGATGTTCTACGAGGCGATGCGGGTCGGGGCGCCTGCGCGCGGGTTCGTTGCGGCGATGGCCGCGATGCGCCCGCGGTGTGACGCTCCGCTCGCCAGCCTCTATATCGATCATGTTGATGCGCTCGCTCGCAACGACGGTCGTGCGCTCACGGAGGTCGCGGACGGGTTCGCGCACCTGGGCGCGCTGAGGTACGCGACTGAGGCTGCCGCCCAAGCGTCGGTGGCGTTCATCAACGAGGGCCGTCAAGACTCGGCCCGCCGCGCCGTGGCGAGGGCACGGGAGTTGTTTGTCGACGGGCAGGGCGGCGTCATGCCGGCTGTTGGCGTACTTGAGGGGAGCGCGGTGGATCTGACAGCGCGTGAGGCGCAGCTCGTCGAACTGGCGCGCCAGGGCTTGTCGAATGCGCAGATCGCAGAGCGACTCGTGCTCTCCGTTCGTACCGTGGAGTCGCACCTCTACCGGGCGATGCAGAAGCTCGGCGTCAGCGACCGCCGCGATCTCTGAGCGATGGCGTGCCGTTTCGCCGCGCGCGGCGAGCGAGTCCACCCTCCACAGGGTTGGTGCCCCGGTTAAGTACAGGGCAGCTGAAATTCAGTAGTCGGGTACCGACGACGCACTTGCTCGGTTCCCGCAGAGTTGAGATCGCTTACCGAACCTACCGAGCGCCCAGCATCCGAATCGGCGCCCCAGCAAGCGATTGGAGCAACCATGTTGACATCGGACGTTTCGAAGATCAGGGAAGCGGTGGCTGGCGGCAGCCGGCGTGTCGGCCGTGGCGCTGCCGGCGGCGATTGTGCTTCCGTCGATCGCCTCGGCAGCTCCCGTTACCCCCGTCGGCACCGCGCCGGCGCAGCAGATCTGGCAATACACCGGCGCGCCGCAGACGGTCCCGGTTGGGCCCGGGGTGATCTGCCTGATCGCCAAGGGTGGCGACGGTGGCGGCACAACCGACTCTGACTATCCCCGTGATGGCGGTGGAGGTGGGGCCGTCGTGAGCGGCTGCATCAGGCTGCCTTTGGTGGAGCGCCTGACCGTGGCCGTCGGCAATCGGGGTTACATGGAGGGCGCTGGGGGTGCGACGAATTCGAACGGTGGTTGGGGATACATGAACGCCGTCGGCGGTTCCGGACACCCCGCCGGCGGCGATAGCGGCCAGGACGGGTTCGCCAGCGGCGGCGGCGGCGGCGCGACGATCGTCCAGCTCAATGGCAACAACGTGCTCGTCGCCGCCGGTGGAGGCGGCCAGGGCGGCGGGCAGCCCGACATGGCCGCTGGAGGCAGCGGCGGGTCGGGCGGACCAGTCGCCCAGAGCGGTGCCGGCCCCGGCGACGGTGGCGACGCCAAGGGTGGACTCGGCGGCGCGATGGCGGAGTCCTACGGTCAAGCGAGCGCGGTCACGGACACGTGGCTGTCGTCGTACAGCTGGGGTGGTGCCGGCGGCGGTGGCATCAACGGCGGCACCTCGGGCCAGGGAAGCACCCAGGATCCCGCGACCGGCAACATCGGCTCTGGAGCGGGTGGAGGCGCGGGTTCCTCGATGCTCGACTCACAGCTGATGCATGGCACGATCGAGCCGGGCACTGTGGGCCAGAACGCGGGCGGGGTCGTGCAGGCGTGGACGGCTCCAACCCTGAGCTACCAGGCGACCCCCGCTGCAGCCAGCGTGGCCGCCGGAGGATCGGTGAAGATGACGCTCGCTGCAACCGCCGGCGACAGCCCCAGCTTCCCGCTGACCGACTCGGGCGTGACCTGGAGCAGCACCGTGACGCCGGAGGACGGAGACACCGGCAACGCCCCGGACAAGATCTCAGGCTCGACGATCACGATGTACCAGGCGGGAACCCATACCGTGACCGCCTCGGTGGATGGTGTGTCCGTCGCCACCGCAACGATTGATGTGACCGCGGCGGCCGAGCACTCGATCGGCGTCGCCTCTCAGTCGACGCAGATCACCGCGGGCGACAGCGTCGGCTTTGTCACGACAAGCTACGACGCCTACGGCAACCCGATCGCTCAGATCACCCAGAGTGCGACGTATACCAGCAACGTCTCGTCGGACATCGTGAGCCGGAACGACGTGCAGTTCTTCGCGGCCGGCGCGCACACTGTGACCGCGACGGCAGACGGTCACACAGGCCACACCACTGTGCAGGTCGCGGCTGGGCCGGCCGTGTCGATTGCGTTTGCTAGTGACGACCAGAATGTCACGGTCCCGGTAGGTGGCACGGTGACGTTCGCCGTCGATGCGCAGGATCAGTACGGGAACGTATGGACGCTTGACCCAAGCCAGTACGGGGTCATCGCCAGCGGTGACACGACCTCGATCAACAGCAACACGCTCCAGTTCAACAGTGCCGGACAGTTCAACGTGACGGCGATCACGAACGGGACCGGCCTGATCGCCTCGACACCGATCACCGTGACCTCCGCGGGCGTCGGCAGTGGCCCCGGTGGGGTGTCTTCGGGATCAGGGCACCCGCATCGCCGGTCGGATCACGCGCCGGTTGGCCACGGGTCGGTGTCGCCGCATCGACACCGATTCGGTCGCTGAGCGAACCCACCGCGGCCGCGGGATCGTCGACCGTCGCCAGTCGAACGTCCCGCAACCCCGCTCCCGATGTGGCCCCTCCACCCGGAGGGGCCACACGTCAACTCGTCTCGGACGAGCGCCTCTGGTTGCGGGCGGCTTGGCACTTCAGCCTGTGGACAGACCGTCAGCAGGCGTCGCCCGGTGCTGGCTGTGGCGATACGCGGAGTCACGCCATGTCTGATCGATGCGGTCCAATGTGGTCAGCACGATCGTCGACTCGGCCGCAACGGTCGCAATGATCGGATCAATTGCGTCGTGGTCAGGTGCCCCGGTGAGCGGCCGTGTCTCAGGCCCCGGGGCGTCAGTCTGCATCGCAGACGCGATTTCCTGGAAGCGCGCGTGGAGCGTGAACAAATATGGGATGAGCGCTTGGCGGGGAGCGCGTGCGCCGTCGTGGACCGTCGCTGCGAGCACCAGCGCACACTCGCTGATCTGATCGATTGCAGCCAGCACGCTGCGGAGTGGTGGAGCGTCTGGCCGTCGGCTTCGGGGCTCGGCCAAGGCGAGCCGCACGGCGTTGTGCGCCTCAGTGCGCGCCCGCCGCGCTGCGAGTCGTGTCGATCGCAGTGACCCATCCTGATCACCGCCGGCGCACGCGTTCAGGATCGCCTCCAGCCAGCGGCCCTCGGCGACGACGTAGGCGGCGAGGCGGTCGCGCATCCGCGGCGCCTCGCGCGTAGGCCACACGACGATCGCGCCAAGCGCGATCGCTGTTCCAACCCCGGTGTCAACAACGCGGTCGACGAGTGCACCGACGGGCGACCCACCGCTGAACTCGAAGACCAGAGGGATCAGCACGGTCAGCACGACCGAGAACAGCGCGTAATTGGCGGGGAACAGCGCGTACGCGGCATACGCAAGCGATGCAAGCAGCGCTACGGTCATGCCGCTGGAAGGTGAGAACGATGTGACGATCGCCCACGCGATCGTGATTCCGACCAGAGTGCCTGCAGCCCGTTCGATCGCGCGTGCGGTTGTGGTCCCATAGTCGGGCCTGAGCACGAACAGGACCGTGAGGGGCACCCAGTAACCCGAGCCAAGCGATAGGCCGCGGTAGACGAGCCCACCGACCATCAGTGCCACCGACAGCCGGACCGCGTGACGGAACACGCTCGAGCGCAGCGTCATCTCCGCCTTCAAGTCCTGCATCGGATGTGCCGGTGGCTCAGGGCGTGGCGCGCCGGCACGGCTCTCGGATGCGGCCGCGGTGATCCAACCGATCAGGCTCGATGCCCGTCGGCGTGCGACCGGCTCGCTGATCTGCCGCGCGTTGCGCTGTAGATCAGCGAGCGGAAGCTCGCGACCCCGGCCTGCGGCGATGGCGTCCAGGGCTGTTGCTGCCGCTCCCAAGGTCCGATCGACACCGGACGCCTGCGCGCGGGCGAGCGCCGCCAACTCCAGCCGGACCCATTCACCCTGCTCGACCAGCGTGCGGAGCGTGCCGCGCTCGCCCCCGACTGCGGGACCTGCGCCGATCGTCTCCGCCGCTGCCGCGAGCGCAGTGGCGGTGCGTTGGAGCGTCGCGGTCTCAGGACTGCGGGCATAGCTCGCAAGCGTGCGGTAGGCATCGGCCACCGCATGGCGCTCGGCCGCGACCGGTCGCAGCGGCCACGCGAGAAGTGCGACTGCCGTCTGGACCAACCCACCCGCCGTCATCAGCCACGCCTCGTGCAGCACCGCCTCGCCATGCAAGTTCAAGTTGCCAGCTAGCAGCAACGCCCATGTCGACAACATCCCAACGAATGCCGGTCGAACCCCCAACGCGCCGACGAGCCCGCCGGCGAACCCCCATACCCCCATCAGCACGACGGTCGCAACGACACTCGGTCCCGCGAGACCGCCCGACAGCGCGGCGACACCCACCGCCGCCGCCGCGGCGAGGAGCGTCGCCGACCGGACCTTGTACCGACCGCCCAGATTGGCAAAGCCGACGATCAACGCCCCCGCCGATGCGGCCACTCCGTCACCGACGTGACCGGTGGCGAGACCCACCGCCAGCGGCACCGCATAGCCGATTGCGCTGGGGACCGCAGCAGCGACAGCCAGCCGCGAACCGCTCAACCGCGTGAGCTCGCGCAATCGGGAACAACCGATCGCGGCAACAGACGCGCCCGACGGGCGCCGATCATCATCGGCCTGATCGATGCGGCCGATGCTACGGACTCATAGCCAGCAAGAACCCAAGTGCTCATCGGTTCACCGGACCGGCTCGCCTCGACGGACAGCGGGCAGCGCGGGTCCGAGCGCCACGGGGGCATCGGTCCCAGTCGATCGAAACCGCTGCGCGGCGCGCGGGCTCTAACCCGGGACCTTCAGATAAAAGATGCCCGTTCGGAGGGACCTTGCCGTAAGCACGGGCTGGTTTGTGCAACTCGGTGGTTAGGGGCAGGCCGGAAGTGCGCATTTCGGGGAGAGGCAGTGTTTGGGGGCCCGAGCGGCCGAGGGCTTCGTCATCGGGCTGGATCTGCCCGCGTCGCTCTGCTCATAGATCACGTCTTGGCGACGAGCGAGTCTCGCGCCGGATGCTGGCCCCTATGCCATCGACCGTGCTGTCGAGCAGTGCGGCGAGCAGCTCAGCGCCAGCCGGCGTCGTGACGGTCGGCGAGCGCCCGGCGGATCAGGTCCTGCGGCAGCTTGTCACGCGGTGAGCGACGGCAGCACGTCGCTGGCTAAGCGGTCGAGCGACTGTCGCACGGCAGCGGGGTCGCTATCGAGCGATCCCGGCACGATGATCACAGCCACGGATCGCCTGCAGGCGCTCCCGCACCTCGTTGGCCGTCCTGGCGACCGCGAATCGGCCGACGAAGTCGTCCTCCAAGCGCTGGGCGAACGCCGCACCGGCCTCGCCGTGGCGCTTCTTCTGGCAGCCGATGACCGCCTCGCTGTCCGCCGAGAAGCGCTTGAATGTCGCGACGCTCCCGCGGACCAGCTCGTGGGCGGCGTCGCGATCTGGATCTACAGCGACATTGAGATACGCGCCGACAATGATGCTTGACGGTCCCGCGCCCCCCTGCGCGAAGCCGAACGTCGCCCGGCCATCCGTCTCCACGCCGCGCCACGCGAGAGCTCTACCACGCGCCCGGGCACGGCAAAACAGTGGAGCCAGACTTCCATCTCAGGGGTCATCCTCCCTCTGCTCGCCGATGGATCGATCGAGCCAGTTCCGTCCCGTACGCGTGGCCGAGGGCGGGCAAGCGTCGCCGCGCCGTCGAGTCTCAGGTGTACCGTCGTGCCGGGAATGGCGGGCTTCGGTCGGTGCCAGGCGGTTGATCCAGTCCGCCGGGGAACCCCACCTGTCAACAGGAGCTGAGAAATGCGCTGTTTTCACAAACCCAAAAAGTGCCCCACGCCGTGGTTGAAAACCAGGCCAGTTGAGGGTCGCGGGCCGCGATGCTGCAGTAGGAGGCGATGCGGCGGCCCTCGACCGCGCGAGGTCGCGGCGGCGCTGTCTGAGCTGAGCGAGCGATGCGACGCGCGGCTCGGCAGCTCAAGCGCGGCCGTCGAGCTCGCGGCGCGCGAGATCCAGCTGGTCGGACTCGCGCGGCCGGACTGACGAACCTGCAGATCGCCGAGCGGCTCGTGCTTCGGTCCGCACCGTGGACTCGCACCCGTGTCGCACAAGAAGCTCGGAGTCAGCGACCGGTACGTGCTCTGACGAGCGGACCACGGCCGCCGGTCTCGACGATCGTCGGCAGTGTTTGCGCCGGTTGAGGGCCAATCGAGTGCCGCCCGTCAGTACGCCGCGTTGGGGGGTGCAGTAGTCGATTACTGACGTCAACGGGCCGTCGATCGATCACGCTCTTTTGGTCGCACACACATGACCATTTGAGGAGGGCCGTGAGCATTCTCGAAACTTACTTGTCGCATCCGGGATGGAGCCGGCGCGTCAGGCGACGGCTTCTCGATCGCCTCGACGCGCCCGACGTTCCGGGACGGCCTCGGGCCGCCCGGCGACCCGCGCGGCTCCGGACGTTTCGGCGGTGGCCTTGAACCTCCCCGGCTCGCCAGTTGTGCTCGCCCGGGACTTGTTCACCGACGACGGCACGAGCGCGTGGACACCCCCAGATCGCACGGCAATGGCCGCTAACCCCTTTTGCGCACGCAGACCAACCAACGGCCAGAAGAGAGAGACACACAATGAGCTCCACCGTTTCCCGTTCGCAGGAGCGCAGCTCCGAGCTGCTCGACGCGGATTCCGCCACGCAGGTCCCCCGGTCGATCGCAGATCGCCTCGGCCGGCACCATCAGCGCAAGCATCACGCCCGAGTCCGGCGACCCCGGACGACGGCGATGCTCCGGCTCGCCCTCGGCGCTATCGCGGTCGGGGTGCTCGCGCTGTCAACCAGCGCTGCATTTGCGGGCACCTCGATCTCGCTCGGCGTCGGCAAACGTGCCGTGGCCGGGACGCCGAAGACGATCGTCGTGGACGGACGCGGCGTGACGGTCTACGAACTCGGCGGCGAGAGTCTTGCCCATCTGGAGTGCGTCACCCGCGCATGCTTCAACGTTTGGCAGCCGCTGAAGGTCAGCTCCGCGACCGTAAAGGTTGTCAAGGCACCAGGCGTACCCGGCACCGTCGGCATCATGCGCCGGGTCAGGGGCGGCTTCTACCAGGTGATGCTCGACCGACACCCGCTGTACTACTTCTCTGGCGACAAGGGCCGCAACGGCTCGACGGCCGGCCAAGGCATCACGAGCTTCGGCGGCCGTTGGCACGTGGTTCCGGCGAACTGACGGACGGTCACATCCTTTCGCCGCTACGAGCGCCACGGCGGGCCGTGAAGTGTCGGTGTTCCGAGGGACTCGGGCCTGTGATGCCCGAGTCCCTCCTCGCACCGACGCCCCAAACCCGCGCCCGCGCGGATACGGCCCATTCGGACGAGAAACCGCCGAACACCCAAGCTAATGGGTCTGCGCCGGCTCCCGGACGCGTTGTCGATCTCGTATGGATACTGTCCGCGCCAGGTCAGCGGCCCCTTGGTCGCCGGCGGTGTGCGGTTGCTCGACGCGATGTTCGTGCGTCTGGGACTGGCCGGGGTCGGGGTGTTCGGTTCGGCCGGCGATTCGGGCTCGACCTGTGACGGCGAGCCGTTCCCAGGGACGTCGTGGCCGGGCGATTCGCCGTATGTGACGAGCGTCGGCGGCACAAGGCTGGTGCTCAATCATCGCAACCAGCGGGTTAACGAGGTCGTGTGGAACGACTTGCGTTGGCTGTCGCCGGGGATGGGCGGCGGCGCCGGCGGCGGTGGTATCGCGGACGGTTACGCGCGGCCGCCTTACCAGCGCTATATCCACGTTCCGGGAAACCGGCGCGCGACCCCGGACATGGCGGTGCACGCCTCGATGCTGCCCGGATATCCGATCTACGCCAACGGTCAGTGGGTGCAGGACGGCGGCACGAGCGCCGCGGCCCCGCTAGCTGCCGCGGCGTTCAGCGCGATCAGCGCCCGGCTGCAGGCGGCCGGCAAGCCGCCGCTCGGTCCGGTCAACGGACTGCTCTACTGGCTTGAGCGCTATCGACCCGGCGCCCTCTACGACATCGTCTCGGGCACCAACGGCTATGACCGTCACGTCCCCGGGCACCGCGCGCGCCGTGGCTATGACCTCGCCAGCGGGGTCGGCGTGCCCCGGTTTAACCGAATCGCTGGGCTGCTGCCGCCACCGGCCGGCTGACCAAACCGACCGGCCGGATCGTCCGACCTGGATCAAGACCAGCGACCTCGCGCACCGTGACCCAGGACACCATGGCGATCGTCCACAAGGCCCGGACGATCGGGCTGGGAATGACCATCATGCCGAGAGGCGCCGCCCGACAAAAGCTGTGGTTGAGTCTGTCGCTCGCGTCGGTCAGCGTTTGAGTTGATCGACGATCGAGACGCAGACGTCATGCCACCCGCCCGGGTCACGAGGCGACATCACACAGAGCTGTTCTGGCCGTGGCGAGCCGACCCAAGGCCGGCGAGAGCGTCCACGACCCAGTCCGGGGTTGCGCCGACCCCGCTTGCCTTAGCGATCAACATGGGCGGTGAGCGCCAGGCTGCCCAAGAAGAACTCGATCACGCAGCCCAAGTCGTCAACCTACCAAATGACTCAAATCACGGGGAATACAGTGCGTCACACCGAACTGATGAGCCGCACTGCCGGATCCGGGGCCTAACTCGACAGCCGGGCAGCCGACTGAATGAGCGTGGTTAGCCGCCAGCAGACGTCACCTCGACGGTACGCCAGGGCCCTCGTCGTACCTAGACAAGTACGCCTTTCTGCACATAGTGATCGCGAGTGTTGCCGACCGCGCCCCAGTGGCGCTGGGGCCGAACCGCACGTCGAGCGTGCACGAGGCGCTGCGAGGAACTGAGTCCTGAATTTCCACCTGCCAGCAGTCCGAGCAGCACCCTGAACGGCAGCGCGACCAGCACGTACATCAGCGACTACGCAGCCGCTCGGCGGAAGCTCATCGCAGGTCAGGGCTCGACGAGCCCGCGGCGGATCGCGTAGCGAACGAGCTCGACGCGGTCGTGCATCCCGAGCTTCTCGAGAATGTTGGTGCGGTGGCGATCGACCGTCTTCTCGCTGATCACCAGCGTCTGTGCGATCTGCTTGGTGCTGTAGCTCTCCGCGATCAACTTGATGATCTCGGTCTCCCGCGGGGTTAGCGGATCCTCCCGAAGCGACGCCAGATCGTCGCGGGCGCTGTCCAGCAGGTCACGGATCAGCGGGGTCATCGCACCGGGGTACAGGTACTTCTCGCCGCGCATGGCCGCACGGCACGCTTCGACGAGATCGCGGTCCACGACCGATTTCAGTACGTACCCCGATGCTCCGGCCTTCAGCGATTCGTAGAGGTAGCGTTCGTGCTGGTGCATCGAGAGCATCAAGATCCGCAACTCCGGCCGACGGCGGTGAAGCTCACGGGCAGCCTGTAGACCGGTCATCCGCGGCATCGTAATGTCCAGCACGACCAGGTCAACCTCGGGCGCGAGGCCGCGCTCGATCGCCTCTGCACCGTCCCCTGCCTCGGCGATGACCTCCAGATCGGGCTCGGCGTCGAGCACCACCCGTAGACCGCGGCGCACGAGCGCGTGATCGTCGGCGAGCAGCACCCGCGTCTTCAGCGGCGTCATCGCCGAGCTTCCAGCGCGACCGCGAGCCGGACCCGGCAACCGCCGGCGGGGGACTCGGGTCCGATCGTGAGGTGCGCCCCGATGAGCGTCGCGCGTTCGCGCATTCCACGCATCCCGGTGCCGGCGACGTGGTCGGCCGGCAGCCCGCGTCCGCGGTCACTCACGGTCAGCGTCAGCAGTCCCCCTCCGTGCTCGAGATCGAGCTCCGCCTCGTTGGCACCGGCGTGTCGGGCAACGTTCGTCAGGGCTTCCTGCGCGACCCGGTAGACCACCAGCTCGACCTCCGGCGTAAGCGGAGGCAGCTCCGGATCAACGTGCTCGGTGATCCGAAGCCCCGTGCGCTCGGCGAATCGCTCGCACAACACCGCCAGCGCGCTCTCGAGTCCGAGGTCATCCAGCGCTTCTGGCCGGAGCTCGATCGCGATCTGCCGCACGCCCTCCAAGCTGCCGCGCACCGTCTCCTGCACCTCGATCACGTCACCCTTCAACTCTCCCGGGGCGCGCGTCTCGACCCGCGCGAGACTGAGCAGCACCGCGGTCAGCTCCTGCCCGATCTGGTCGTGCAACTCCTGCGCGATCCGCAACCGCTCGGCCTCCTGCCCCGCAAGGACTCGTCCAGTCGCGTCACGGCGCTCAGCTTCCAAACGATCGAGCATCTCGTTGAACGTCAACGCCAGCTCTCCCGCCTCCGATCTCACCGCAAGCGCCAGCATCCGTTCCCCGTCGCCGGTCAGATCAACCCGGCGGGCCAGCGCCGTCAACGTCTGCACCGGGGTGACGACCCGGCGCACGAGATACACGTTGAGAGTGACCGCCAGTACCAGCACGACGACCGCCAACACCCCCTCCTCATCCACGTGGAGCGACGAGACACGGGTCGGTTCAAGCACGACGATCGTCACAGCGACCGCGAGCACCAGCAGGATCGCGTTCATGCCCACCACCCGGGGCAGCAACGGCACATACCGTCGCCGCGGGGTCGCGGGCACAGAGGTCTCGTCGTTCATCGAACGTCTCGTTCAGTGAACCAGCAACCGGCAGCACCCGTCACCGGCGCCGCGGCCGGAACGGCGGCGCGCCGAACGGTCTCGGATCGACAGGATCGGCGCCGAGTCCCTCGAGCTTGTGGAGCATCGCCCACATCCGCGAGTCCAAGCCGGCTCGCGACAGCCCAACCGTCGCCGCGACCTCAGCCGTCGCGATCCCTGCCAGCAGCATCCCGAAGATCGCCTGATCCTCAGGTTCCATGCGCCGGCGCATCGCCTCGGCCAGCCGAGGTGCAACCGGCTGCAGCCACGTCGCGCCGTCCGCGACGGCGCGCACCGCATCGCACAACTCGTTCGCGACCCCGCCCTTGCTCACCAACCAGCGCGTCGGCCTCAGCCACCACGCACGCCGCCGAGAGCGGACCGTCGCAATACGCCGAATAGATGACCACGCGCGCTGAAGGGTCCAGGCGCTTCAACTTTCGGCTCAGCCACAACCCGCTGCGCGACCCGAGCTGGTAGTCGACGACGGCCACATCGATCGGCTCGCGCTCAGCCAGAGACATCGCAGCCTCCGCGGACCCGACCGCATCCACAACGGACAGGTCGGGCTGCTCCTCCAGCAGCTGCATCACCCCAGCACGCACCGCGGGATGGTCATCGACAACGAGCACGCGCAGCTCGCGATCACCGACCTCGCCGCCGAACGGGGCGCCCTTCGCCATGGAATCCGGCCCTGAATACACGGTCAACATCGAATCATCTCCTTCAGTGGTTGGCCAGACCACGATGCCGCACCACAGCCGCCACCGGAATACACGCGAGCCCCCATCTTCAACCCACATCGGCGAGAGACACACTCGACCCCATCGCGGAGTCCGCCTGGGCCGTCGATGCCCCGATCACCACGACGATCGACCCGATCAAACCAACCCCACGAGGAGATCCCACGCCCAAGTTCTTCGCCAATCAGATCGAACACCGGCTACGTGCAGCAGCCGCCCCGGCCGGCCCAGGTGGCCGCATTGGAAGCAGTGACGCTGCCGACGCCCACGGTGCTGTCGCGCGCGCGCTGCCGACGTCCACGGCGCTGTCGCACGCGACCGCTCCCGGACACTTTGGGTCACGCCCGGGCCGGTGCGCGGCGTTGACGGCGTCGTCCAGCGTCGTCCGCTACCGCTCGACGCCTTTGCCGGTGACGAGAGCGCAGTGGTCCCCTTGCTCGACGAGCAGCCACCTGCGGGCACCTGGCTACCTAGCTGCGGCAGCGGGGCAATGGAGGCGCCACCGGGTAGCTGAGTGCGCTGAGGCGCACTGACTACTTGAAGGGGACGGTGACCGGCCCGGGCACCTTGGAGAACACCGCCATGAAATCGCGGTCATCGGGGGTTAGGTAGCGGTCGGCGGACTGCTGTGGCTGGGGCTCGACCATCGTCGGCCCGAGGCCGTGCCGGTGAGAGTAGGCGATCATCGTGTGCCATTCGGGGTTGATGTCGAGCTCCATCCCGCGAATCGCCCCAATGTGCTGAAGGATCTGGGCGAGTGAGATCACCGTCGCCTCCGACACGACGACGAACATCGCGTTGCCGTGGGCGTCGATGCCGACAGCGGTGCGTGGGGTGAAGGTGACGCCGCCCAGGGTGTAACCCCACTGGATGCTGTTCGGGTCGGTGCTCAGCCTGGGGTTGACCTTGCCGTCCCAGAGGATCGGGGTGAGGCTCTGGCGCGCCCAGGCGACGTTGGCCGGCGCATTCGGGCCGCCGGTCCACTTGACGATGTTCACGTGTCCGTCGCGGTAGCCGACGAGTGTCGCGTTGCCATCGATCAGCGGCTCGTTGGTATGGCCGTTGACGGCTGAACCGTTATTGGTGTCGACGTGCGTGAAACCGCCGTTGAAGGTGGCGAGCAGCCGGTAGCGCTGATCGACAGGAACCATCATCGGCCCCCGGTCGACCGCGCTGGGTGGCTCGTAGCGGCCGGGGTAGTAGGCAAGGTCGGTGCGGGTGTGGTCGATCCACAGGACGTAAGCCACGATGGTGGGGTACTCCGTACTGGGCCGGTAGGTCGTCACGAGCACCGGCGGCCCGCCATCGACCGATGGACCCGTCCGACGCCAGACGCCCTCGCCGGGCAGCGGCGTGGCGAACACCGATCTGATCGGTGGCGGTGTGTAGGTGACGTACTTCGCATGCTTGACCAGAGGCCGTGCTGAGCTGAGTCCGACACTGGGCAGCCGCTTGAGTCCGGGGCCGCCCTTGCGGGGCGAGCTCGCTGTGTAGTGCTCGGCCGTGTCGATGATCCAGTTTCCGAAGGGCACATCGTCGCGCACCCACTCCGCCGAGCGCTCGGAGAAGGTCTCGCTCGTCGGCTTGAGCATGTAGATCGCGAAGGAGATCCCGAAGTAGAGGACCACCAGCACCAGCGGAGCCAGCATCCCGAACAGGATCCGCCTCCGGCGAAGCCGCCCCCGATCAGCCCGCCGCGCGCTGAGCTCGCGACGGTCAAGCAGCGACGGTGCGGCCGGCTCGAGGTCGCGTTGCGGCCCGCCCGCCCCCCCGTGTCGGTCTCCGATCGCCATGGTGTACGGGCTCCGACCATACACGCGAAGACGAGCCTGTCTGGCGGCGGCAGATGAGAGTTCGCTCAGACGAGGCGGTCACCGACCCGGCGTGGTATCCACGCCGCGATGATCAAGCGAGCCGACATCACTTTGGTCGGCGAGCTCGCGTGTTGCCCGCCGCCGCTGCAGCCCGCGAGCAGTCCGGCACTCAGTAGCGCGGTCGCGACCGCAGCACAGGCTGATGGGCGACCGCCCCGGTTGAGCGGTCGGCGTTGGGTCGTCACCAGGCCTGGAGGGCGGTCGCAGCGATGCGATTCGTGAAGTTTCATGCTGACGAGAACGCGCTGGTCACAGCGGGCGCGCGACGGTCACGATCGGATGTCGTAGCTGACGAGTGACCGCGGCGGCACGATCGCCGTGAACGCGTTGTTGTTCACCGTGATGGAGGTCCGCGCGGAAAGCTCGTGGGCTGTGTCGGTCACGTAGCGGATGACGTGCGCTGCGTCGAGCCCGCGCAGCGAGAAGGTCGCGACCTGGCGTCTGCGTGCGCTGTTCAGAACGATCACCGCGGTCGAGCCGGCGCTGTTTCGGAATGCGCTCACCTCGAGGTCCGGGCCGCGCGTCGTGGTCCCGATGCGCACCGCGCCCGGGCGTATGACCTTCAGCTGAAACGCGCAGCTGCCCGGCCGACCGCGCCTCCCCGCGGCAATCCTCCCTGACAGATGCAGCATGAGACTCGTTCTCGTCGGCCCGGACGACAGCGGTCGCATCGTGGTCATGATCCGTGTCGACCGATGCGATTGGCAGCCCCAGCACGACGCGTGTCCCGAGATATGTCCCGAACTCAGCAATTTCGAGGTCGACTCAGCGAAACTCAGACGACCTGAAATCGGTGTAGGACAGCGTGGAAAGCCCTGTATCGCGGAACTTGTAATGAAGGGGTTGGGGGTTCGAGTCCCCCGGCGGGCTTGATAGAGAGCACGCTCAGGCGGGATTCCCTGATGGCTCCGAGCGGTCGTGACCTGACGGCCACAATCCTCGCCGTGATCACGATTGCCACGATGGCGGTTGGCTGGCTTCAGTGTCCTGGGGGCGATCAGCGCCACCGAGACGATCACTGCGATTCCGGCTCTTCCCAGTAGCCCAGCCCACGACGCCGACGACGATCCTCCTCGTCGGCCACGGTCGGCGCCATCCGGAAACCACGGATGAGCCTGGGGGCGTACGCCGCGTGGCGCTACGGAGTGATGGGCGGCGCCGGGTCGGTTTTGGTGAACGCCTGCGCTGTGAACTCGAGGAGCTTGATCGCGAGGGCACCGTTCGGCGCGGCCTCATGGAACCCGGGGATCGAAGCCAGCGAGTTCAGATATGAGTCAAACGAACCGATCGCTCGCCTGATGTTCGGTGGCGTCGTGGCCGTCGTGATTGCGCCGGCGTCCGTCCCCCCAGTCGTGACCGGGGTCTGGAGCATCCTGCGCTGTCCACCGGAGAGCGGGGCGCTCGGATGCGCCCGCAGGTACGTGGCCGCTGGCTCCTGCACCGTTTGCGACAGTAAATCTTCCGCGAGCTGCGTGTACTCGGCGCCGCTCATCTGATGAAAGGTTTGCCACAGGAGCTTAGGTGCGAGCATCTGCGGAATCCGGCTCGCAGCGACGCGGCCGGTTGGTCCCAGTGTGTCCAACAACGCGATCAACCCGAGCCGAGCCGAATTGACCGGTTCCGACCACGCGGCGAGCAGTCCGGTGTACATCGCTGCCGCGGCGGCCTGTAGTCGTCTGCTGTCTACGGGCGGTGACGCCAACAGGTCCTCCGGCTCGCTCGGCGCAGAACCGAACCTATCCTCCGAAATCACAGCGGCGCTGGCGACCGCCATCAACTGCTCGAAGCTGTTCACATACGCCGAGGCGACGGCGCCGGCGCGTCGACACTCCGCCGGCGAAAGCCGACAGCCGCGCGACTTTGGCTTGAGGGCAACTGGGACTGCCGGCAGTGCCACTACACCAACGCTCGACGCCGGCGGATCATTGTCGGCGAGGCTCTGCAAATGCTCGATGTATAACTTGACCGAATCGCAGTAGATCTGCAGCGGGCCCAAGAGGGCGCCAAGGGAACGAAGGAATCGGAACGGATCAGCGGGCCCTGCACCGCAGTAGAGCGCGTACTTTCTAGCCCAACTCACCTCTTCGTCTCGAAATTGTTGCTTCTGCGCAGGAGTCCACAGATGGCAGAGCGTCCCCTGAGCGGTCGCCGCCGCCGGCGCGTTGGTGCGCTGACGCGAGGCGGTGGTCACACCGCCAACCGGGCAACTACTGGGCGCGAACACCGGCGCGAAGTTCCAAGTGACCGTCGCGTTACCGCCGCTGAGCCCGGCGTTCTTTGTGGTCTGGTCGTACGCGCTCGGGTACACGTCGCCATTCCCAGGAACGAAGCCCTCGGAAAACGTGCCCTGATACTGGTCAGGTGCCAGGGAGCCTTCCCACGGCACAACAGCGGTGCCGATCAGGTGAAGGTCAGACGGCACCGCTCGGAACGGCGTCCCGACATCCCCGGCCACTCCGGAATCGGGTTCGAGGTCGGTGGGTGAGTAAGGCCAATCGCCGGCAGAGGTCACACCGATCGCGAAGCTGAACTCGATGTCATAAGTGCACGGCAGCCCCGCTTGGGGCACTGATATTGCCGCCTTGCCGCTTGCCGGGTACGGCAACGGTGGAGCCATCCCGCTCTGGTCGCCAGAGTAGCCGGTCGCGCTGTCGGAGTAGCTGTCGGTCACGCTCACCGCCCCGCCCGACGGCACCCCCATAAAGCTCAGCAGAGTTCCGTTGCTCAGTCTGATCGGTGTCAGAGATTGGTAGGTAAGATTCGCGCTACGGCTAAGCGACACCGAGATCGTTCCGTCACTCGCCGACCCCGAGAAGCTCACGCTGGCGGTGCCATAAAAAGACGTCACGTTCGCATACGACGGACAGTCGCTCGCGGTCGCGGCCGACGGCGCCGCGCCGATCACGGCGAGCGCCCCGCACACCGCGCACAGGACGACGAGACCCCGGGCCGCGCGCCGAACGACACTCCACGGACAACGTGTCATCGCGGCTTTCCCTTATCTTGAGTTGTCGACATTCACTTGGTTCCGATCACAGCGTCACGTCACGCCGCAGAACTCTGTACCCGGGCTTTGTGATCGTCACCGCGAGTTTCGAGCGGACCGATCCGGACACCGAGAGCGTGAGGTCACCCGACGCCTTCGACTGTGCGACCGCACCGTTCACTGACACCGTGGCGCCCGCCACAGCGTCGCCCGCATCTGTCACCCTGACGCTGATAATGAAGCGGCCAGGCATGTGTTTTACGGCGATCGCCGATGCCGAGGCGCTCAGCTCGGGAAGGACTCTCGCGTAGAAGATCTGGCTCCGAGCGGCGTGCACCCGCTCCTCGTCGACGAACAGGTCCAGGGGTCCGAGGCGCCCGTCGCCGACGATCCTGGTCAGCGAGAACGCGTCGGTGCTGATCGTCTGGATCGGCTCGAACCTCGTCCCCGCGCGGTTGGACCGGGTCATTGCGATCTTCGGTTCGGCGCTCGTATCGCCCCACATGACCCAGATCCGTCCGTCGAGTCCGGTAGCGGTGCCGAGCGACTGGGCGCTCACGTTCGGTAGGGAACCGACCTTGACCGATCCTGGCGATCCGTAGCGGAACATCCGCACCTGGCTGCCGTTCGGGGTGAACGCCCCGAACACCCCGGGGCCCGTGTCTCGCGGCGAGATCACGAGCCAGTTGCGACGCTGCCCGCGCACAAGCATCGACGCCTGCGTGGACGGCCAGACTCCTTGCACGAAGTCCCCGCCCGGCGTTGCCTCAGACTGCCAACTGGATACGATCTCGCCCGTCGCAGCGTCCTGCGCGGAGCTGAGCTCGCCGACGTAGTCATCGCTGCTCGTGAGCGGAACCTGCGTGGTGAGAGCGCCGGCGCCGAGACCAGACTGGACGGTGATTCCGTCCGACGTTGTTGCCAAAACCGGCGTCGAGCCGACCTCGAAGGGCTCGATCGTGGAACCGTAGATCTGGTCCTCGAGGGTGGACCCGCTGCTCACAAGACCCGGAGCCGACCAGGTAGATCCACCATTTGTGGAGATGGACTCGTACGCGCCGCTGGCAAACGGACTCGGTGGCAGCGAGCCGAAGACGGCCAGCAGTTCTCCATCCGCGAGCTTTGCGAGCCCAGGCGTGTGGATCTGCCATCCAGACAGCGCCTGGACCGCCGGTCCGACGGTCCCGCTCGGCGAGATCATCCGTGACTGGAACCCATCGTCCGCGCCCGTCCCGGGGTTTGTGATGTAAACGAGATGGAGCACCCCATCTGAGGTGCGAACGAAGTTGATTTCCTGGTCGAACGCTCCGGTCGCCGGAGCAATCGCCGTAAGGTTTGCGGCGCCTGCCGGCGTCGCAAACCCGCCGGTCAGCGCCAGCGCGAGCACCCCACACGAGATGCGCGCTGACCAGCGCGCCCGACGGCCGTTCAACCTCATCAGATACTCCCCTCAGTCGTGGGCGATGCCGGACGGCTCGCCCCCTCGTCACGGGCCGCCGCCCGCCGCAGGATCGACATCAGCTCCGCGGAGCTGTGAAACGTAGCCCGGGACCTGGTGGCGATCTCCTCGACGACCCCCCGCAGCCGGTCGTCATCGGGCGGCTCGTCCTGTGCGGAGCGGTACACCCTGACGACGAACGTCTGCATACCGCAGCACTTTCCGCGCTCCGCGTTCCAACCAGCTTAAAGCCGGCTTAATCGCCGTTAGGGCCGCGCCTCACGCGTGCCTTCGAGCGGCACCGGCGAGATCGCCAGCTCGCCCATCCGTCGCGCGTAAAGGACGTGCTGGCGCCGAGCTTCTCCATATCTGCGCATCCGGAGCTGAGCCCCGATCAACGCGGTCCACGCGTCTGCGTCGAACGGATCCCGCTCGAGCAGCAGCCGCAGACGCCTCGACGCTTCCTCGTCGTCTCCGCGGGCGCTGGCGGCACGAGCGAGCAGCCTGGAGACATCCTGCGCCGCCAACCTGGCCTGCTCGCGGCATTCGACGGCCCAGTCCTCATAGATGTCATCCTCAAGGAAGTCCCCCGTGTACATCGCGGCCGCGTCTCGCAGAACGAACTCAGCCACGGCTGAATCCCCCTGCTCGGCCTGCGCGATGGCCGAATGTGCCGCTTCGATAAAGCGCGCGACATCGAGGTCGATGTGCTCGAGTCGCAGCGACAGCGAATGTCCGTCGCTGGCGATCAGGTGATCAGCGCTGTGACGACGCTCAGGATCGAGGACTTTGCGAAGCGTGCTGAGCGCCACCGACAAGCGGTTGGCGAGCACGCCAGGCGGCTCGCCCGGCCACAGCGCCTCGGCCGCCGCCTCACGGGTGAGCGGCCGCCCGCGCCTGGCAGCCAACAGCTTCAAGAGGTCCCGCGACTTCCGTGACTTCCAGTTGACGAGCGGGATCGGGCGGCCCGCCAGCGACACCGCAAAACGACCGAGCGTCGTGAGCGACAGCTCAGCCGGAGGCCGCTGGCCGGCGAGCATGATCCCCGCAACATCCAGCTCTGGCCGAACCCCGCGAGCCGCAAGCTCCTCGCGGATCTGAGCGACCCGCTCGGGATCCCCGCCTGAGCCGGCCAGGATCATCTCGGTCCGCAAAGCCGCCGCCTCATCGCCGACCTCGCGCCATAGGTCGGCGGCAGCCTCGAGTTGATCCTCGTCGAGCGGCTTTGATGCGGCGCCCAGCAGTTCGAGCGCCCGCGCGAGCGAGGGTCGATCATCGGTGCGCTGCGCCTCTTCCCGAGCCTCGCGCGCGAGCTTCGCCGCCGCGTCCGGGCGCCCGGCGTGCAGCTCCACCAGTGCCAGAGTGCACAGCGCCGGAGCGTGCTCGAGGCTCGTTGCCAGCTCCGCCGCCGTCCGCGCCTGTAGCGCCGCGGCGTCAGGATCGTCGTCGGCCAGGATCCGCGCGAGTCCGCACCGCGAGCGCGCAAGCTCATGGACGTCGCCGGCGCGCTCGGCGAGACGCAGCCCACGCTCGAGCGACACGCGGGCCCGGGCGAAGTTCCCGCGCTCGGTGTCGAGCGATCCCAGCAGCGTGTAGGGCGTCGCCGCAGCGAGCGATCCTAGGGCGTCAAACATCTCGATCGCCTGCACGAGCAGCGCGCGGGCTTCCTCGAGCTCGCCAAGATGCATCAGCGCCTCTGCTTTGTTCGAAGTCGCCATCGCTCTGAATATGTCCAGCGTCGCACCGGTGCTGATCGCCTGATCGGCCTCCTGGATCGCTCGGCGATACTGGCCGTCCTCGATGCTCTTCGAGCTCTGGTTGTTATGGATCCGCGCGAGCTGGACTGCGTCGCCCGCCTCCCGCGCCGCCGCCAGCCCGAGGCGGTTGTGGCGTTCGATGCGCTCTCGGTCGCCGCTCGCGGCGGCCGCCATCGCGGCGGCGGCATGCGCCGCCGCTCGCGCGCCAGAGCTCGCGCTCGCCGCGGCCTGGGTGAGTGCGATCTCGGCGGTCCGTCGTGCCTCGTCGGTTTCGCCCCTGCCCCATAGCGTCGAGCTCAGCCATGCCGAGACGAGCGCTCCGTCGCTCGTCTGCGCTCGTTCATCGAAGGCGGCCCCCAGGACCGTCCGGGCGTTCTCCATGTCTCCGCGCAGGTAGAGCAGCGCCCCATGGCGCCAGGCGATCGCCGGCGCCGGCGGCGAGCCTGCCGTGCGCCGCTCGATGTCGGAGAACAGCTCGACCGCCCCGTCCCAGTCTCCGGAGGCAGTGAGCGCCTCCGCGCGGATCGTCTCAAGCTCCACATCTTGACCGCTGCCGAGTTCATGAAGGACCTCGGCGACGCGCTCACCGTGGCCGCCGGCGACGAGTCTCCGCCCGCTGCGCCGGATGAGCTCCTCCGCCTCCCTGCGTGATCCGGAGGCAGCGCAGTCAAGCGCCTCCTCGAGGCGCCCCGCCGCCTCCAGCCACGACATCGCCTCGCCGCGCAGCGCCTGTGCGTCGGCGTCCGCGAGCTGCTCGGCAACAGTGTCGGTCAACACCGGTGAGAGAGCCATGATGCCATGCTCGCCCGAGGCGACGATCAGCCCTCGGCTCTGGAGGCTCTCAAGCTCTGCCGCCGCGGACGGGACGCCGAGGCCCGCGAGCAGTTCCGGATCAACCCCTCTGAGGACGCTTGCCACATCGAGGATGCGCCGCGCGGAAGCCGCCTCCCGACCGATCAGGTCGCCCGCGAAGTCCCGCCACAGAGCGCCGCGGCGCCCGTCGATGCCTTGCACTGTCGCCGCCCACCGATCAGGCTCGGTGCGTTCAAGCCGGTCCGCGATCAGCTGCAGAGCCGCCGCCCAGCCGGTAGTGAGACTCCAGCACGGCTCGGCGAGGGCGCGGGCACCGCCTCCAAGCCGTGCCTTGAGCAGCGTCGCCGTTTCGTGCTCGGTGAACGCGAGGTCCGCGGCGGTCACCTCGAGCAGCTCGCCCCGACCACGCATAGACCCGAGTCCAAGGGACGGCAGCCGGCGACCACCGAACACCAGGCGCAACTCCGGAGGGGCCTGGAGGCAGACCGTCGCCAGGAACCGGCCGGCCGGATAAGCGTCGGCCAGCTGATCGACGTCATCGATCACGATCATCAGCGGCTCGGAAAGCGCGTCTAGTCGTGCGCAGATCGTCCCGGCGAGGCCCTCGGCGAGTCCATGGCGATCTGACGGGCCGATCGCCGAGCCCGTCGCGATGCCGCCCGAGCTCGAGTCGACACCGGCGACCGCCGCGAAACGGGCCGCGAGCGCCTCGACCTCGCGGTCGGCCGCGGTGAGCGCCAGCGACCGAGCGCGGTGCGCTGACGCCAGCGCCCGCAAGGCAGTCGTCTTGCCGTAGCCGCCTCCAGCGACGACGAGCGTTACCCGTCGCTGCCAGGCGCCCGCCAGCAGGCGATCGATTCGCGGCCGGCGGACGATTCCGGCATGATCTGGCCGCGCAGCGACACCTTGCAGTTTCGGTGAGCGTCGTCGATCCACCGTGAGCGCGATTGCACCACATCACCGGCGGCTCCGGAAGGTAGCTTGGCCCGCTCGCCAGTCATTTCGCGCTGGTGCGGCGGCGATCTCCAACCTGATTGGGCTCCGTGTCAAGGTCGGGGTCGTCGACGTCCTCGTAGCGGCGATGGCGCTGCGAGGGCGGGGCCGCTGGGCGCGTGCTGATCAAAGCGCTACTTTGCCCTTCGCGCCCTTTTGGAGTTGGTCGAGATCGTGGGGAGACCCGAGGGCCATGATTCGATCTCCGGCGCGGATGGTGGTGTCGCCGGCGGGTGGGATGACGTCGCGTCCGCGTTCGATCGTGGTGATGAGCAGGCCGCGTGGCATGTGTGCCGCGCGGAGGGTCGCGCCGACGATTGGCGCGTTTTTTTCGACTGTCACGTCGAGTATGCCGGTGCTGGTTCCGATCTCGGACGCGCGCCGTAGGCTCGTTTGCAGCGCGCGGGTGTAGCTGCGGACGATGTCGGAGGTCGTGATCGTTCCGACCACGTGACGCTGGTCATCGACGACGGCGGTCCATGTTTGTGGTGTTGAGGTGAGAACGTCAAGGACCACGTCGAGGTGCCGGTCGTGGGGGACTGGGGCGAAGTTCGCGTCGAGCAGGCTGGCGATGTCGGGCGGGTCTGTTTGTTGGGTCGCCGTTTCCAAGTCGGCAAGGCTGACGGCACCGATGTAGTGGTCTTCGGCGTCGACGAACGGCGCCGCCGAGACCCCGGCACTCTCCATGTCGTGCTGGGCCGTCGCGATACTCGCGCGCTCGGTCAGCACACAGCGTGGAGGTGCTGCGGCTTCTGATGCGGTGATCGCGGCGAGGAGGGGGAGCCCGGTCAGAATGCGGTGTGCGGGGGCTTCGGCTCGGTTGCGGAGCTGGCTGCGGTAGATCGTGTCGTCTGTGCGGCGCACAATCAGCGTCGCCAGACCGACAGCGACCATCGCGGGGACGATCAGGGAGAGCGTGCCGGTCATCTCCGCGACCATGATCATGACCGCGAGCGGGGCGCGGGAGATACTCCCGAAGCAACTCATCATTCCGACGATCACGTAGGGTGCGGGGTCGCTGCCAAGGCTCGGCACGACTGGCTCCAACACCCGCCAGACGGATGCGCCAAGGAACGCTCCGATCACCATGCCCGGGCCGAAGATCCCGCCAGAGCCGCCGGAGCCGATCGACAATCCGGTCGTCACGATCCGGGCGAACGGGAGGATCAGCACGATCCACAGCGGAATCTGAAGCAGCTGAGGTCCGAGGCTTTGCTGGATCCAGCCGTAGCCGGTACCAAGCACCTCGGGAATCGCGAGAGCGATGCAGCCGACGATCAGCCCGCCGATCGCGGGCCGGACCCATCGCGGTAGCGACGTGCGATCGAAGACGGCGGCGATTCCGTAGAACCCCTTCGCGTAGAGCAGCCCGACGAGGCCGCCGAGGACGCCGATCAGCGCGAACCAGACGAGCTGTGTGGCGTCGGTCAGGTGGTAGTTCCCGACATAGCCGAACAGCGGTCCGAAGCCCTCGATCGACCCCCACACCGCGTACCCGATGATCGAGGCGATGAACGCCGGGAGCAGCGCCTCGACCTCGAAGTCGTCGCGGTACATGATCTCAGTCGCGAGCACCGAACCGCCAAGTGGAGCGCCGAAGATCGATCCGATACCGGCACCGATCCCACTCGCCACCGCAATCCGCGCGTCGGACGGACTCAGATCAAACAGCCTCGCCAGAAACGAACCGAACCCGGCGCTGATCTGCCCCGTCGGTCCTTCTCGACCACCGGAACCGCCGGAGCCGATCGTCAGTGCTGACGCGATGATCTTGACGGCTACCGTCCTCAACCGGATTCCCCGTGGGTTGTGGTGGACCGCTGCAATCGCAGCATCGGTACCGTGGCCCGCCGCGTCAGGCGCGACCCGCCACACCAGGAGCGCCCCACCTAACGCGCCAAAACAGGCGACAAGCGGGATCGCCCACGGTCTGACGAACCCGGCTGACGCGGCCCGTCCCCCCTCGCCGACGGGCGTCGGCACCGTGTAACCGGCGATGACCTGAAGGAACAGATAGGACGCACCGCGCAGCGCCTCGAAGAACACCACAGCGCCGAGCCCCGCGATCACCCCGATCACTCCGCCGAGCACCAGCCACTTCCGGCTATAACTCGCCGAAGCGAGCCAGCGGCCAGCGCGAGCCTGCAGCGCCGGGAACCGTCGTCCCCACCCGCCCGCCCGCGTGCGGAGCGCGCTCCTCACTTACAGATCCCAGCCGGTCGTCCAGTCCTGCTCCGGTACCTCGCCTGCCGCTGCCGCGAGCCGACCCAGCGCCTGCACCAGGACAGCCTGCTCGACAGCCGGGATCTCGCTCACGATTCGCGCGATCTCGCGCCTGCGACGCTCCGTGACAGCATCGACAAGCGTTCGGCCCTTCTCGGTCAGCACCAGCCGCAACTGGCGACGATCACCACGCTCCCCCCGGCGGCGAATCAGGCCCTTTCGCACCAGTCGGTCACACATTCGGGTCGCGGTCGCCGGCGTCACCCCCACCGTCTCCGCAAGCCCAGCGAGATTCTGAGGCCCGCGGGACGCGATCACCACCAGCGTCCTGTACTGCGTCAACGTGACCTCTTCCGCCACGTCGGCAAGCGACCGAGCGGCCACCGCCACAAGCACCCGACTGGCCGACAGCACCGCATCGACAACCGAATCCAACGACTCTTCCGCACCACTGCTCATACACTAATCATTGCATATACTAATTATCGCCATGATCGCTTCGTGAGAGCGCTCTAGCGATGCATCGCGCCCTGGCGGCGCTGATGCCAGAGGTCTGCGACGAGCCATGAGCAGCCGCGCGACATTGCCGCAGGCCAGCCTTCCCCAACGCCATTGAAAGGGACAGCGCAGCCTTGGCTGTGGTGACAGGTGCTCAGATCGAGAACCGGCCAGCCACGTATTGGCTCCGCGCCCGGAACGAAATGTTTGTTTGAGCTTGAGAGTCGGAATCGTCGCGCTGTCGCTCCAGGCCCCCGATCGGACAGTCTCGCCAGGTCTCAGGAGCGCGACCGCGCTGGGCCTGTCGCTCGACCAGGCCGGACGGTCACGTATGCCTTGGGAACCCTGGGAGTTCGCATGCCGACGCCGCGTGCTGGAAGTTCGGCGATTGCGGGTTGATCGTGCTCGGGATCGCGAGGATCGCTCCCCGAACGCCGAATATCAGGGTGTAGCCAGCCGGGCTGCCGGGCGGCTCGCTGATCGGATCGGGGAACCCCGAGACGCCGTGCGCCCGCATGCATCTTGCGATCGTGAAGATTCGCTGCTTCTGTGCTTCGGTGGCCTCTGCAAGGCTGCCTCCGCCGGGAAGCAGGTCACGACACGCCTTCTCTCCTGCTTCGAAGGCCGGCGAGGTTCCCAGCGGGATACCGCTGCCCTCGGACGGGTCGGGGAAGTTCGGCACGCCGTTCGCCCGCATGCAGTCCGCGTATTTGATCCCCTGCGACAGGCCGCTAGATGCGGAACTCGCTGCGATCGGCGACGAGGAGCCGCACCCTGCGATCAATGGCACGCACGTGACGACGGCGAGCGTGACCAGCAACTTGATGCCCTTCAGTTCGGCCATCGCATATTTCTAGCGGGCAACACATAACTTCGAGGTAACACCTTAACGCTGGCGCTCGGATCGAAACTGAGCAGTGTCGACGAGTGGCTTTTGCAGGCCCACAACATCAGCGGTTGTGGTTGACTACCTCGACGTTATGGCCGTCCGGGTCAAGGACGAAGGCGCCGTAGTAGCCCGGGTGGTAGACGACGCGCTCGCCGGGAGCTCCGTGGTCCTCGTAGCCCGCAGCGAGCGCGGCGGCGTGGAAGGCCCGCACCGTGGCGTCCGCGTCCGCGGGGAACGCGAGATGGACGTGTTCGGTGAGCGGTCGCCCATCGTGCACGAGCGAGAACGAGAAGCCGGCGCCGGAGAACTGCACACGATCAGGCCCGTCGTGCACCAGCCGAAGAGCGGCGTACGGCGCGACCGTCTCGTAGAAGCGCCGCGACGCGTGCGGGTCGCGGACGCGGAGCCACAGGTGGTCGATGCGACCATCGGGCACCGGATCCTGGCGGTTGGTGTGGACCGCCTCGACGCTATTGCCGTCCGGGTCGAGCAGGAACCCGCCGTAGTAGTCGGGGCCGTATAACGGGCGGGGCCCGGGCTCGCCGGCGTCCCGGTGACCGGCGTTGATCCCTGCTTGCCAGAAGGCGTCGACGGCCGCGCGATCCGGCGCGCGGAAGCCGACGTGCAGGCCGCTGGTCATACCGTGCTCGCGGTCCGTCGGACCGATCCACCAGTCCTCCCAACCGGCCGTCTCCGGGCCAACGTAGCTCGGCTCGGTGCTGAGCACGGAGAGCACCGTGCGGTAGAAGCTCTCAGACTCGGCGAAGTCGGACACGGCAATCCCCACGTGGTCGAACATCGCCCGACGCTACCACTACCGCGGGCATGCTCGAGCCCCGAAAGGAACCCTGTGGCCCCGGCGCCGAGACCGCCCGTCCGATCAAAACGCAGTAGCCGGCAAGCCGACACATTCAGCTCGCAGCGAAAGCCGTCTTGGCCGCAAAGCCGAAACCCTTGTCGGATGTTCGCGTTACGGTGGTTGTATGAGAGCCGCGACGGTGCGTAGTTTTTGCTGTACCCAGACGCCGGGACGATGCGTCGCGCTGGCCGTGGCGATGCTTGTCGCTTGTTTTCCGCTGGGTACCGCTGGGTCCTCCGTCGCCGCCTCACTCCGGATGGGCTCACAGATTCCACCTGTCGTGAGTCCGCCGTTCCGCGATGCGGGTTACGCGAACTTCTTGTGGGCTGGTACCCGATACGCGCTGTCCTGGCCGTCCCGGTCATCGCCGAATCCGACGGCCACGCTGTTCGACGATCAGACTGGGAAGGTGACTGCAATCAGCCGTGCCGGTTGCTCTCCCGATGGTGCGTCGGTGCTTGGACAGGCCGAACTCAGCTGGGTGGCGTTCGACTGCGCCTCGTCGCGGGGGACAACCTCGCCCGAGTTGTATTCGCCGACCACGGGCAAATGGCTGGCGGTCCAGCCAAGCCCAGGCATCTCAGACGTATGCGGCGGGAATGGCTGCACAAGCCTCTACCACTTAGCGGGCGCCGGTCGCTTCTGGCTCCAGTACGACCTGGAGACGAGCACCGACGGCGAGCACTACACCTCCAGCAACGTGTTTCAGAACCTCCAGACCGGCGAACTGAGACAGGACCCCACTGGCGGCACCACGATCGCGGATCTCAACGCACCCAGCCTGACAGCCACCGTCTGCCGACCGCTGACGGTTCCGACGGCCCTCAATCAATATGGAACGCCCGTCCCTGGGTCGCTGAGGTTCTATGGAAGGTTCGCGGTCTCGATCAGCGGTGACACCGATTCTGACGCATATCTCGAGCGCTGCGGAAGCCACCTGCACCGCTTCTTGACCAACGAAACCGACTCATCGGACCCGTCGGCGCTCGTGAGCGCCAACACGCACGAGGTCGTCTGGGTGGCGCACGGAAGCTCTCTCAACGCGCTTACCCTCCCTGGCCTGCGGCCGTTCACGATCAGGCTGCCACCCCAGGTTGCACGCGGTTGTTCAGACCCCGACAGCTGCATCAGCCAGATCTCGTTGACCGACCGCCGGTTGTACATCCTGGGCGGTACGACTCTGCCCGAACAGCTCTGGGCGGCATCTGCGCCGCTACCCCCACACACTAAACACGCATAGCCGGCGAACAGGAGGTGTGCAACCACGTTTCGATCAAGACTCGCTTTCGTTCTCGCGCGGGTATCAGGCCCACGACGTTGTGACTGGTTGTGTCCGAAAGGAGCGACTCGGGCGGCCGTAAGCGCTGCCCGTCAGACCGCTTCGCAACCAACGGGAGCGCAACCCGGCGGCCCACCTGACGCGCGCGTTCGGTGCCAGCAGTCGTCAGAACCACGAGGTCTGCGCGTGGCTGGAGCGACGATGCGTACTCCGTCGTAAGGGGAACGTCGGCTGCGCCCCCGCGGGACGAGCAGCACAGCGGCGCTGCCGCAGCCACGCCAATTCGTCAATGCCCGCCCGGCGGGGGTTACCCTGGCGACGCGCGAGCTGGTGGCTACGAGCGTCCCACCGCGACACCGACGGCGGCAACGGTGCCAACCTTCGCGGTGTCGGCCATCTGCTTGACGAGGTGGCAGCAGAACAGCAGCGCGAGCGGCTCGAGCGCCGTCAGGTCCTCGATCTGAACCCGTACCGGCTGTGCCTGCGAGCCGGCATCGAAGTGTGCCAACTCCACGCCGGCGGAACTCACCGCGAAGTGGCTGCTCAACTGGTGCTTGGCTCGCCAGTCGTAGCTCGTCTCGCCGGCCGTCAACGTGCCGCCAAAGACGCCGCGCAGGTGCAGGAACCCGTGCGGGACGTAGCGGCCGACGCGTGCGCCATTTGCACTGTCGGACGCGTTGATCACCTGACCAATCCCGCCCAGGGCCCGTTGCAGCGTCCAGGCCGCGTCACCTGCCCGGATCTCCGCGGAGAACCGTTTGAGGTTACGCAGCGAGCCGACCTCGCCAAGCGAGTACTGGCCACGGGCCGTTCGGTCGAGCGTCAGCACCATCATCGCCTCGCGAGTCTAGAAGAGCGCCGGTGACCGACGGTCAGCAGCAGCACGCCGTAGAAGCCGGCGTCCGGGCGAGTCGGTCCGACACGCGCTCGCCGTCGTCCGCCGGAGGTGCGAGCCGCGCGGGTTTGGCGAATCTCAGAACCGCTTTCTGTGACGCCGGCTATGTCCTGTCTGCCCGACGCCGTGGGTGCTGCGATGGGGCGGCGATCGCTGGTGGTGGGGCGTTGTTTGATCATGAGGAGGCGTTCGGTCGCTCCGAGGTCGTCCATGCGAGCATGGCGGCTTGCGAGCGGTTCGTGACGCCGAGCTTGTTGTAGGTGCGCTGTAGGTGTTTGCCGATGGTGCGTTCGCTGACGTTGAGTGCGGCTGCGATGTCGGCGTTCGATTGTCCGTGTGCAACGTGGGTGAGTACCTCGGCCTCGGCTGGTGTGAGCCCGCGGTCGAGGAGTCCGGCAGTCATGACGGCGGTCGCAGGTTCGGACTGCGCGGCGAGTAGCGCTGTGTAGGTGAGCGCGTTGCGGTAGATCTGGATCAGGTAGCCGCGTGCGTGGTCGAGCAGCGTTCGCTCGGTGTTGGTGAAGTCTCGGGCTTTGCGGCTGAGGGCGATCGCGACGTGGTTCGTCTCGGAGACCTTGATGATGAACGCGATCTGGTGCTCGAGGCCGATTTCGGCGTAGCACTCCCGATAGAGCGCGAGTGCGTGCAGCTCGCGTCGGGAGATGACGTCTGAGAAGCGGTAGGGTCGCGTGTCGCCGGTTCGCGTGAAGCGAGCGATCAGGGGGTTCTGGTGCGCGTGTCTGGCGAAGGTGTCATGCATTCGGCTTGGGAGTTTCGGGCGCACGACGACGTGCACGTCGTCTGGACTGCTCCCGATCTCGTTGATCGAGACCCAATCGCTCGGCACGACGCGGTGAAGCGTCGTGAGTAGGCCTTCGCGTAAGTCGGTGAGCTCGAGCAGTCCCTGTATCTCGCCGATCAGCTCCAGCAGTTGGGCGTCATTTGATCGCGGCACGGTCCCAACATAGTCGAATTGGGCATACGTGATTTTCGGAACACGTGGGCTCTGTGGCCGTGGTCCGGGTGTAGAGTGTCCGCGACGCAAGGGTCGGCGGCGAGACTGCCGGATTGGCGCCAGGCGTGGTGCGAGCGTGATCGGAGGGTGGATGGGATGGGCGACGCGGCTTGTGCTCACACGTCAGTGTTGAGTGAGAGCCGCGCGGAGCCGCGGCTCCCGTTGATCGTGATCGCGGCGCTGGTTTCTTGCCGTACTGCGGAGTCGACGGCCAAGCCGATGCCACATGACTAAAGGGGAAGTGCCATGACGGCAACTGTGATGCGTTGGACTGCGGTCGTCGGTGGATTGACGGCGCTCGTGCTTGGGCTCTTCTTGTGGTCGGCCGGCGCGAACCAACTCGCACGCGCGGCGACGCCACGGATCGCACCCCCCGTGACGCTTCCCGCCACCGCGCCGATCACCGAGATCGGCCCGTTGAACGCAAGCTCGTATGGGTCGCCGCTCGCCGTCGATGACAGCGGTGATGTCCTCTACCCCGGCACGGTCTCGTACAACTCGGCTTCGGGGCCCAGCGGGCAGCCCGGCGGGATCTGGCGCGACGGCGCGTTTGTGTCCGCACCGACCCCGAGCGGTGCCATTTTGGCGTCGCCGGTCGACATGAATGACGACGGGCTCGTCGCTGGTGGCGCCACGGCGTCGTTCCCCGGCTTCACGGGGAGCGAGGGTTACTACTGGGACACGGTTACCGGGGATGCGTCGGTCGCTCCGGTCGTGGCACCCAGCATGGGATGTGCCGAGGAGGCCGGCTCATTGACTGCGGTCGACGACACCGGCGAGGCAGGTGGCTCGGAGGGGAACGTAGGCGACGATCCGGACTGTGGCTCCAATGTGGTCGCCGCGGGCCCCGGCGACGCGATGGAGCCGATCTCGGGGAGCCCGTACGTGGAGGCGATTCAGCCCGACTGGGAACTCGTCGACCCCGACGGCGGCGCCAACTACACCAACTGGAGCCGCGTTGACCGGACGGATGGGTCGACGACGCCGATTCCCTTCGCTCCGACTGGAGGCAGCGGGGCGGCGATCCAGAATGCGCTCGCGCCGGACGGGTCCGTTGTCGGGAGCGCCCCTGGCGGCGGCGTGCCGGAGATCATGCTCCCCGACGGGACCGTCCAGGCGCTCCCGGTGCCGACCGGTGACACCGGTGAGGCGACGGCGATCAATGACTCAGGCGAGATCGTCGGCGAAATCAAGGGTCGCGGCGTCCTCTGGACGAGCTACACCGCCCAGCCGATCAACCTCAACGCGATCCTGCCGCTGAGCAGCGGCTGGGTCCTGGGTGGCGCAATCGCGATCAGCGCTCAGGGCAACGTACTCGGCTTTGGGACGCTCAACGGCGCTTCCGCAACGTACGTTCTGCACACCGGGCAGACTGAGGTGTCCGGGACGGTCAATGGTGTCAGCTGCTCCGATAGCGGTTGTGCTCCCGTCGATGCGTCCGGGTTTGCGGTGGTCGTCCAGGGCACGGCGGCCAACGGCCAGCCGGCCGGCTCGAGCGCGCTCACCAAATCCGACGGCACGTGGACCGTCTATGTGCCGCCGGGCAACTACACGGCGGGTATCAGTTCTGATGGCTCGACGATCGCCAGCCCGGCGTTCGAACAGGAGGTCACGGTGGGCAGCACTGCGGTGACGGGCGTGAACTTCACGTTGTGTACGCAGAGCATGGACACTTCGTCTTCTGCATTGGCATCGGATGTGCCAGGACCGCTCCCAGACCTACGCCCAGACCCTTTCAGCCGCGCGCACGTCGCTGCGGCTGCGACCTTCAGCCCGAGCTACTGCAAATCTGAATACACCTTGCGTCTATCGGCGCAGATCCCGCAGAAGCAGATCGTTGATTTCTCGCCGGACGCGCCGTACAACAGCTCGACAGCTGCGGCGGAGCCCGACTACCCCGCGCCGGGATTCCTCGCCGGGAGCCTCGGGCGCCACCTTTACGGGCGGCTGCTTGACAGCATTCTTGAGGTTTATCCGAAATACCCGGCGTGCCTCAGCTTGCCGAAACTCGAGGCGTTCGCTGACGAGCGCGTCAAAGTCAGCTGGTACACGTATCTCAGCGGCGGGCAACTCGGGAAGATCACGATCCCTTTGATCTGGAACCAGAACCGAGGGCCAAACGCCGACCCCGAGCAGGCGGTGACCTTCGATCCGGACGACGTCACGTCGAGCTCGAACGGCTCGCTCACGCGCGTGTGGAAGTACGTCGTCGAGCGCCCTGGTGGCAGGTCCGCATACTTCAGTTGCAAGGTCACCGCACCGATAACACCTCGTTACTACGTGGTGCCCGGCGGATCAGACAACGACGGTCGCGTCGACCCGACCTCGTTCACGGTCCTCGCGTTCTGGTATGTGCCATTCACGCCCGAAAGCGCGGTGGTCCCACCCGGCACAACCATTGAGTCATGGGAGGCGAAGATCTTTGGTGAGGAGTCCGCGCACGAATTTGTCGAGCACTGGGAGCACGCCCCATTTATCCCAAAGTTCGTCGTCAGCTTGTTAATCGCGGAGGGCGTCACCAAGTCCTTCGAAGCGGGCTTGAAAGTGGCATCCGCGGTCGCCGCTGGTCTGCACGCCACTGCAAAGCAGATCAAGATCCTCACAAACGCCGAAAGCATCCCCAAGGCACTACACAATTTGCATACGATCTATGACTTGGAAGGTGAAGCTAACGGCCTCGCCGACCTGTTGGACCCGAAGGAGTCCTACCCCGTGATGGGAGCGGTCATCCGTGGTCAGTTCACCACCACGCAGTTCATCGACAACAAGTCGGACAGCGAGGAGATCCCCGCCCGTGAGACACTCGGGCTTTCGATGACGGCCACGAAGTTCCCCGATATCTCCCTCAAAATCACCCGCAACGCGCTAGGACCCCAGGGCGTGAGCAAGAACCCTGTGTGGATCGGCGCGTTGCCGTGGGCGAACGGCAGCTGGAACTACGTGAACGCCCAACCGGCCACCGCAAACCCGTTTGCATCGAACCCGGCATATCTGATCGCACAAACCACTACGCCGTACGCCCGCGGCGAGTCGGCCGTCGACAGCGTACTCGCCGATACCAGTCCGCTGAAATCGATCGACCCAGCACTGATCAGGTCCGGCGGAGACCTCAACGCGAAGTTCTCCTCCGAGCAAGCGTTGGCTGATCCGCCGGATTGCAGCACCACTGGCGTCCCGGGCGGTCCGAACGCCGCATCGACCATCTGCTGGGAGTTCGAGGACGGTCGCCCGTAGCGTCGAACGGCGGCCAGCCGATCGCCATGACGGCACCGACCTGACGATCGCACCGTGTGCACGACTCCGCCGGATCGGCGATTGGTTTGGCGAACGCCTCGATCGTTCCGATCGCTGGCGCAGGGCGATCGTCCCACCACGAATCCGATCAGATGTTGAGGTCCGCGCGAGGAACTCGCACCCGGTCGCCTCACGCGGACAGTGGGAGTCTTCCCCGGCAGATGGGGTTCCGAATCGCTTGCGGGTTCGGTCAGCGATTGCCCCTCGTCCTACGACGAGCATGGAACTCCCACGCAGCGCGAGCAAGAGCCTCGTCCCAGTTGACGCCGTCGACGATCCGCACATGCTCTTTGGGGTCCGCGCATTCCACGAGGAAATACCCGGCTTCGTGAACCGTGGGTTTTCTCCGCGCGTCCAGCCCCGACTCCGAGTCTGCCCAGTAGACGACGGCGACCATTCGGTCGACTTCGATCAGACCGAACGCGCTTTGGCCAAGTGAGATCCACGCGTAACGATGCACGCCCATTTGCTGCATGCGAGATCAGTTCTGCGAGTTCGGGTATTGCGCCGGGAACGTGAGCAGCCTCGCGCCGCCGGCGCGGAAACACTCGAGGTGCATCAGGGTGTGCTCATCGCGCATCATGGGGTGTTGGAGCACCGACAGCACCGACAGGGCTGGTGTGATTCCGATCGCCGATTCCCGGATATCAATCGGTTTGTGGCAGAGCGGACAGGCGAGGCCGAGGTCGGACACAAGGGAGGGAACACGACCTCGTGCGTGCTGGTGCGGCCGATTGGAGTGTTCTTCGGCAATCGCAACCCGGGGCCAACACGTTTGTCACGATCGCCCAACACTGGGCGCTCCAGGTTCCTGTTTGTCCCGGCCGGCGCGAGCCGGGCCCTATGGGCCGCGTTTCAGGCTCGCACCGGCATCTGGACACCACTTCAGTCCTGCCGATCGTTCAAACCCCAGGTGGCTCGGTGGAGTTGCGCGCCGGTTCGTTAGCGGTTGATGTGTGCCTCTCGGCTCGGCGTTGTGTCGACGCGGGTGGTAGGTCCCTCCCAAGCCTTCAGACACGGTGACTTTCCACGCGCGGATGGCCGGACCACACTCGAAGCTAACACGATGCGAACTCCCCGCAGAGCGACTCTCGACGGAAGGATGGGTTATGCGGACATGCTGTCTACATACCGCGTTCGGGTGGTTGCGCTCTACCCCTCGGACGTTCGATTCATGCGTCGTTTGCGCGCATCCAACCCTCCGGCTTTCGGTTGCGACGCGCCGGAGTGGGACACGAGCGCGATCGACTGGCACACATCTGAGAAAGCCGCAGGACCCGATGGCGGCGACATCGGGCAGACGCTCACGATCATCTATGAGGTGGAAGGCCGTAACGCCTCCGAGGCGGCACAATTCGCCCGCGCCGTATTTGACTGGGAGCGGAGGCGTGCGGCGCTTCCACTCCCAGTCTCGCTCGCTGCGTTTCCGGATTGGTCGCCTTGATGGTCGGCTCCCGTCCGATCGCTCTCCTACGCTTGGAGGCGATGCCCACGCGGCGGAAGCGGGTTGTCCCGGCGGCGGCCGTCAAACCGGCCACTGCGGCAGCCGAAGTGATCGTCAGGTCTGGTCAGCAGTGTCCTGGGCGTGCGGCGTGGCATAAAGTCCCGGCTGCGAGTGATGGACGGAGCGGACGGCGGGATTAAGGTTGGGACGGGGCGCCTGTGACGGCCGCGCGCGACTGGCTGGCCGGGCACGATCCCGGGTACGCGGCAACTCGACGCGCCGTCCGCGCCGCGATCATCATGCCGTCGCTGTTCGCACTTGCCGACAAGGTGCTCGATAACCCGGAGATGGCGTACTTCGTTGCCTTTGGGTCATTTGCGATGCTGCTGCTCGTCGACTTCCAGGGCTCGCTCGCCGACCGACTCCGAGACCAGGCGTTGCTCGTCGTCACCTGTGTCGGGCTGATTTGCATAGGCACCCTCGCTTCGCGCTCGACCGTGGCAGCGGTGGTCTTGATGGGAGTGCTCGGCTTGTTCATCCTGTTCGCCGGCGTCGTGAGCTCGGTGCTCGCCGGTGCCACTACCGCGCTGCTCCTCGCGTTTATTCTGCCCGTGTCGCTCCCGGGTCCCGTCTCGACGATTCCCGACCGGGTCGCGGGGTGGGCGCTCGCTGGGGCCGTGTCCCTGGCGGCGATCACCTTGCTGTGGCCGGGACCGGACCGTAATCCGGTCAGGGCGGCGGCTATCGACGCCTGCCGCGCGATCGCCGAACGCCTGCGGACGCAGGTCGCGTGGGTGCTGAGTGATGGATCGACCGCGGCGTGGGCCGCTTACGAGGCCGCGATCACCTACGCCGACACGGCGGTCGGTGTGCTGCAGACCCGCTTTTTCGCCACGCCGTTTCGCCCGTCCGGACTCACGACCGACGCTCGCGCGGTGCTGCGCCTCGTCGATCAGCTTCGCTGGCTGAATGCGATCGTGCTGCGCTCGACGCAGGTGGCCGAGCGTTCGGTCCCGAACCGAGCGGTGTGCACGGTCAAAGACGCCGCTGCCGAGGTGCTTGATCACACAGCCGACGCCCTCGACGACTCGAGCCGAGGCGTCGAGGCGCTGCAAGTCGCGATGGTCTCGTTGCGCGACGCGCTTACGGCTCTGGAGCGCGCGACCACGACCGGGTTTCCCGCCGAACCGCCGGCCGCGCTGATTGATGCGGAGCGGGTGGTCAGTGCCCTTGACCCCAGCTTCCGGGCTCAGGAGCTCGCCTTTGTCGTCGAGCAGGTTGCGACTAATGCCGAATTCGCGGAAGCCGCTGTTCGTCGCTCGTGGACCGACCGCGTTCTCGGCCGCCAGCCGTCGGGGTTCACCGGCCCGTTGGCGTCGATCGCAGAGCGCGCAGGCGCGCACGTCCGCCTCAACTCCTCGTGGCTGCACAACAGCCTGCGCGGCGCGACGGCGCTCGCCTTGGCGGTCCTTGTCGCCGACCTCGCGAGCGTGCAGCACGGCTTCTGGGTCGTTTTCGGGACGCTGTCGGTTCTGCGCTCAAACGCGCTCAGTACTGGCCAGAGTGCGCTCCGGGCGGTGCTCGGCACGATCATCGGCTTCCTCGCGGGCGGTCTGCTGGTCTACCTGATCGGGACCACGGCGATCCTCTGGGTTCTGCTCCCGTTCGCCGTGTTGTTCGCAGGGCTGGCTCCGGCGGCTATCTCGTTCGCGGCAGGTCAGGCGGCGTTCACGCTCACGCTGCTGATCCTGTTCAACCTCATCGTCCCAGCCGGCTGGACGATCGGTCTGGTGCGTGTCGAGGACATCGCCATCGGCTGCGGCGTCAGCTTGCTGGTCGGGCTGCTCTTCTGGCCCCGCGGCGCCGCGGTCACCTTCGGCCGGGCGTTGGCGGAGGCGTACCAGGAGAGCGTGCGCTATCTGTCCGACGCGGTCGCCTACGGGGTCGGTCGCTGTGACGCCGGCGGGCCGATGACCGCCTCACCCCGGGCCCAGGCACAGCAGGCTGCGGCCGCCGCCCGCCGTCTTGATGACACCTTCCGCGGGTATCTGACCGAGCGCGGTGTCAAGCCGCTGCCGATGTGCGATGTGACGAGTCTCGTCACCGGCGTTGCCGGGCTCCGCCTCGCCGGCGACGCGGTGCTCGACCTGTGGATCGGCGACGCTCGCGGCGGTGACCGATCGGCCGCCCGCCGCGAACTGCTCAGCGCCGCCGATCACGTGGCTGGCTGGTATGACCGCTTCGCCCGCAGCATCGCCCAGGGCGAACTGGTGCCTGACCCGCTTTCCCCCGACAAGGTCGCCGCCGGCCGCCTCGTGGAGGCAGTCACCCGTGATCTGCGAGGCACCGACGGCTTCGCCACCGCAACAGGGGTAAAGGTGATCTGGACTGGCGACCACCTCGACGCTGTACGCCGGCTCCAAGAGACACTCGTCGAGCCTGCACGCGCTGCAGTCGCCGCCCGAGCACTCAGCTGAACGCACCCTCTGCCGCGCCGGGCGGACTGGTCGCAGCTCGATCAGCTCCAGACGGTGAACTGGAAGCGCTGCCCGGCGCACGCACTGCCACGACCTTGCGGCGGCGTGGATCGCGTGGCAGCTCCGGCCGGGGGTTGAGAACGTGGCGGGCGCGGCGAGCAGACTCCGAAGCCGCGTGGGCCTTCCGAGGCTTGCCAGTCGTTCGATGTCCGGCACACCCCGCCGGCCCGGCCGGTGCGGGCGCTCACGTTCCTGGCGCTCGAGATCCCGCCCTCGACACGCTGACCGGCGACGAACATCCCGGTGACGCTGACGCGGATGTATAGCGAGCGGGACCGTCGCACGGTGCCGACGTACGCCGGTCGGCCGCGGGCAGCCGGCCCGCAGCGAACGCAGGCGCTGACGGCTGGTACCAGTCGATCTCCTCGGGCCATTCGAAGTGGTCGTAGTAGCTGAAGTCGCTACTGGTGAACGACAGCACCGGAACGGGGCCGCCGGCGCCCGAGATGCGCACCAGTTCGAGCGTGTCCTGCGAGTACGCGGAGGTCCCGACCGTCACCACCCGGCTGCGGACGTACAGCACCCAGCGCCCGTCCCGCGAGAACCGCGGCGCCTCATCGCTCAGGTCCGCGGCGCCCGGCTGCGACAGCCGCCGCACGACCGCGCCGCCCGGGCGCAGCAGATAAACCGAGCGGTGCTCGGCCCCGAACGGGATCTCTCGGTTGGCTCCCGCCGCCGCCACCAGCCAGCGCCCCGACGCCGAGCACGACGGCGAGACCCAGCTCAGCGACCGCGCGCCGTCGATCGTGCGCTGCCGCCACGCCGGCGGCCCGCTCTGCACCAGCTTGCCGTCGATCTCGGTCTCGCGGTCCGGGGTGGCGGCCGCGACCAACCGCGCACCGCACCACGTCAGGAAGTCTGGGTAAAGGAGCATGTGCGCCACCGCGCGCACCGGTCGGCCCCCGCCTCCCGACACCACCGCATATAGCGGGAAGCCGTCGGCGGCCAGCGACGCGGAGCAGATGCTCTGCGGCCAGTACAGCAACCAGCGCCCATCACGCGACCAGCCGTCAAGCGTGTAGTACTCGCCCGTCTGGCGCAACGCCGTCCGCACGGCACCGGTGCGCAGATCGACGCTCAGCAGCTCAGCCGATGACGCCGCGCCGCACGACGAGATGTCGACCGCGGCGTAGCGCCCGTCAGGCGAGATCGCCAAGCTCTGCGACGTCGTTTCCGTCGCCACCCCGAGCCCCACGGCAACCACTCGGCGCCCGCCGGTCGGCGAGGCCGACACAAGCTCCCCGCCGCCAGTGATCCCGTACAGCCGCGAGCCGTTGGGCGCCCACGCGAACGCGACCAACCCCGAGCCCAGCGGCGCACGAGCCCGACCCCCCATCACCGGCACCACGAACGGACCGCGCAGCGACCCGTTCTCGGACGTCGTCGCGTACACCACCCAGTGACCGTCACCGAGGACATGCACCACCGACGAATTTGCGCGCCCGACCGGCGAGGTCACGCTCACACGAGCCACCACCAGCGTCCGGCACGTGGCCAGGTCCATCACCTCGACCCGCCCACGCGCGACCACCGCCACCATTCCAAGGCCCCTCACCGCCCCCGGGCACGCCGAAACGGGCACGCCAGCCGCCGCCACGACCGTGCCAAGCACCGCCACCATCACGACCATCGCGATCACGAGCAGCTTCGCGCGCATCAGATCCAGTATTGCGCCGCGTCACGCATTCGTGACGGCTGTCGCACGGAGAAGCACTCCCCTGCCCCGCCGACACGCTCTGCGATCCTCCCTCCGCGGTCACGACGGAAGGCCGGAGACCGACTTCCGCCTCGTCCATCGACGTCAGAAGAGCGGAAGCGACGCCGTCATGGCCCCGTCGGCGATGCAGCAGAAGACGTCGCGAGGCCGGTGTCCGGGCCGTCCGGGTGGCGCTCGAGTGTCAATCACTGCTTGCTGCGATCCAGCTAATTGGGTGGCGGCGTTCGTTCGCGCTTCCGCGCGTAGGGGCACCGGCCACCCTCTGCGCCGACAGGCGCGTCTGGACGTAAAAGCGGGTCCGGACGCGGACGATGGCTCGCGTGGTCGGATCCCTCCTCCCGGGACAGCGACCTGGCGCTCCCCTCGTCGGACGGAGAGAGCGCACGTGACCTCAATGGCCACCCTTTATTGACTTGCAGGCGACTGCCTGCAACAGTCCAGCTTGTGCGTGGGAGCATGCTCCGAAGGGGAGCAACATCGGGCGCAGCGGCAGCGATTGTGTTGGCCGCTCCGGCGCTTGCGAGTGCCTGCCCATCGTGGGGGAAGGTGAAGGGGTTCACCGGAAAGGCGGGCGACATCCTGTTTGAAGAGTCGGTGAGCGGAAGCGACGGCAACGGAGGAACCGAGACCGTTGACCTCGACCGCAACGCGACGAACCTGAAGATCGAATTGCCGGCCCGTGTCCCTAAGACGGGTAGCCGTTTCACTGAGTTCCTGGGCGGTGTGGAAGGTGGCTTGATCTTCGTGGCGGACACATACACCGACACGATCTCAGGATCGGAGACGACCGGCGCGGAGAGCGCCCACGCTCCGGACGATGACAGCATTCCGTTCGGTAGCGTGAGCTCGCTGGTCCTAGACCCGGCGGGGTGCACCTACCAGCTCGGAGTCTCGTTCGCGGTGCCGACGACCTCGAACGGCTCATGGCCCACCCCGCCCGACGCCGGCGCCGGCGGGTTCGCTCTCAGCCCTAAGAAGCGCATTCCGGCCTCATTGAAGCTCTCAGGCAACGTGTCGGTTCCGGCGTACTACGACGGTTGCGCGGGCGAGTCTCCGGCGGGTGGCTGGTACGAGTTCGCCGGCATACCAGGTGGCGGTTCCAGCTGGGTGCAGGAGTTCGACACGCTCAAATCGTGTGGCTCCTCGCAGCCCTCACCCACCGGGTGCCCGGACGGCGAGCAGGAGGGCACGGCGGAGTTCAGTTGGAGCCTCACCCCCGCGATCCGCAAGCCGGCCAACAAGAAGCACCACAAATAGGGCCGGTCGCCTACCGGCGGCCGAATGCCGGCCAGCAGCGTGCCCAACACCCCCTGAGGCCGCCGAAGTCAACTCACGCAGTCAGCGGTTCCGCGGACCGCCGGCCGGCCTCGATTCCCGCACTTTCCGCATTGCGACAGCCTCCCACGAACGCGGTCGTGTTCCTGGCGATCTCTGCGTCTGCCCCTTGCGCCAAGGGTCGCCGGGCCGTTGCTAGTTTTTTGTGATGCGCTGGCTGCCAAGTTGGGGTACCGGTGTTGCGGGCCTCGCCGTCATGAGCTTGGGGCTGGTCGCGGCCGCGCCCTTGAAGGCCAACTCGTATCCGGTCGCGCGGTCTCGGTTTGAGCCGGGTTCGTGTGTGTTGTTCACACCCACTGACGGCAACCGTCATCTGAGGGTCTTTATCGACGCCGGTCACGGTGGCATCGATCCGGGCGGGACCGGCAGGACCAGCAGTGGCCAGCCGGTCAGCGAGGCTCCATTGAATCTGCTCGTCGCCAAAGACGCAGTGGCGCTGCTGCGCCGGCGCGGCTTTGGTGTCGTGCTGTCGCGGTCCGGCTCGAACCCGGTCGCGCGTCCGGAACCGGGCGACTTCTCGGGCGGGGAGTACACGGTGCTGGGAGAACGGCGCGAGCTTGTCGCACGCAATCTGTGCGCTGATCTGTCGCACGCGAACGTCGTGCTCGGAATCGACGAGGACGCCGCCGCGGGGCCGGGTGCGACCGGCAGCGTTACGCTCTATGACGCCCAGCGTCCGTACCACGCTGCGAACCTACGTCTGGCGCAGCTGGTGCAGCACGACGTACTGGCGAGCCTGAGCGCCGACGGTACCTCAGTCCCCGATCTCGGCGTCCACAACGACGTCGGCTACGGCGACCTAGCGGCGGCGGGCGCCCAGGCATACGGTCATCTGACGCTGCTCGGGCCGGCCAAACGCGGCTACCTCAGCACACCCACGTTGGTGCCGGCGGCGCTGATCGAACCGCTGTTCCTCACCAACCCATCGGAAGCATCGCTGGCCGACTCAACCGCCGGGCAAGAGGCGATCGCGCGCGGCTTGGCAAACGCCGCCGAGCAGTTCCTAAGCCGCTGGAGCCCGTCGGCCACCGCTGGCAGGGGTACTCCTTGATAGCCCTGACACCGTGCCCTCGCGGGCGTCAAGCCCATCCGTCACGCGGTCGCCCCGCTTCTGCAGTCGCGCTGTCTCGATCCCGTTCGGGTCGGCACGGCGTGGCCCGCGGCGGTTGGTTCGAGCGCCGCGGCGGTGGCGCGCGCTTTCGGTGTTAGGCGAGCACCTTCTCGAACCAGTGGTCCGCGAAGGGCTCGTCGTTGAAAGCAGGCACGTCGACCCAGCCGGCTGACCGGTAGAGGGAGAGCGCCTCGGTGAGGACGGCGCTCGTCTCGATGCGCGCGGCCCGCGCGCCGCTGGCCGCTGCGCACGCCTCGAGTGTCTCCAGTAGGCGGCGACCCAGGCCGAGTCCGCGTGCCTGGGGCACGATCCACATGCGCTTGATCTCGGTCGGCTCGTCGGGGTGGTGCTTGACGGCGCCACAGCCGATCGCCTCGCCGTGCAGGTACGCGACAAAGAACTGCCCGGCAGGCGGCCGGACCTCATGCGGTCTGGCGGTCGCGCCGACCGCTGGGTCAAAGCCACGCTCCGAGCGGCGGTTGAGCTCAGCCACATACTCCGTGAGGCAGTACCGCGCATCGGGATGCTCGGGATCAACGGACGCGATTTCGACGCTTGCCACGATCAGCAGGCGCTCGACGTCGCGCATCGCCGCAACCAGCTGCTTTCGTTGCCGCGAATTCAGCGGTGTGAGCAGCGATCGGGCGAGTTCGTCGGAGCGCTGGTCCAGAGCGGCCCGCTCGCGGCGACCGGCGGCGGTAAGGCACGCAACCCGAATCCGCCGGTCATTTTCACTGCGAGCCACCTCGATCAGCCCGGCGGCCTCGAGCGAGCGCAGCAGTCGGCTCAGGTACCCGGAATCCAGCCCCAAGCGCGAACGCAACACACGTACCTCACAGTTGGTGAGCCCGATCTCCCACAGGAGCCGTGCCTCACCGAACGGCCGGTCAAAGCCGAGGAAGCGGTCGTTGAGAGCCCCGACGCGCGCGGTCACCATTCGGTTAAAGCGACGAACCTGGTCGACCATCTCATCCGCCATTCTCTGACCTTAGTCAGCTAACTGCGGCATGTCAACGCGACGGTCACGAAGAGCCGTCCGCCCAACTAAGACTGGATCGTTCGAGATCCCGCAACGACGTTCGGCCCTGTGACGATTGGCTCTTTGAGGTGATACGCGCCACGGTTGTGGCTCTCGATCTTGTGCACTATCCAGCGTCCGTCGCGTTTGGACAGCGTCCAATATGGGGCTGGCGCGAGCCTCTCGTTCTTGTTCTCGTGGAGCGGCACCTGCAGGTAGCTCTGCAGTTTCGCTCGAATGTGCACGGTCACACGATCGTCTTGGTCGCTACCTCGGTTGATCAGGCTGACGAGGTCGATGCCGGCCATAGAGGAAACGCTCACGTGGTGGTCGTTGCGCTCCATCCCGCGCGCGAACCCGGTGGCCGCCTCGGGCGTCATCAGCTTGCTCAAGCGGTCCCGGTCGCGGGCCTCCCACGCCCCCCACGCGTCACGGAACAACTGCTCGGCGGCGGCGCGAACCAAATCGGCGGCGAACGCAGGGTCGTCCGTGGCCGCCTCGGCTGCCGCCGCCTCGACGGCGTGATAGCGCGCTTGCTCGCGACGGTCGCTGACCCACACGATCAGCACCACCAAGCCGAAAGGAGCCACCAGGCTTATGCCAACGCCTGCCCACCATGGGACGACCAAAGCCTGGGCGCCGCCAGAATGTTTCAGTGCACTGGCCACTCCCCAGAGCAGCAGCAGTACCGCCGTACCCGCCGCGCCCTTCCAACCGCCACGTCGGCGACGGCCACCGCTCACGGTGAGCTCCACGGAACGGATCGCGGCTCAGCATCTGGTAGACGCGCCGTTTTCCCGACCGTCCGCCACCGACCCCACACGGGCTGCGACCAGACGAGCCCAGCGGACCCGATGATGACCGCCGACGCGGTCAAGCGGCGCATCGTGCCCTGGGCGCAACGATCAGCCCCACCGCGTGCGGCGAACCGAGCATCTGCGACGCATCAACGATCTGCGTGGCTACTCCCGTGGCGGCTCGCAGTTCAGGCAGCATCCGCCTGAACTCGCGCTAAGCGTCTGACCAGTCGACGGTAGCCACAACGATCGGTTGCGCGAGTCCTTTCAGCTCAAGTGGTCGCTCATCGTGAGTGCGGAAGTTGTCGCGTGCCGCTTTGAGCGCCTCGCGGCTCGCGATGATTTCGCCTGGGCCGGCCGCTGCCGCGATCCGCGCAGTCGCGTGCACCCCGCGGCCGCCGTAGTCGCCGCCGCGGTCGGTCGCCTCGGTGGCGTGAATACCGATCCGAACGCGAGGCGCGAATCCGTGATCGCGCCGGTGATCGCGCAGCGATTGTTGGATTGAGCAGGCGCAGTCAAGCGCGCTGTCGGGCTCGGCAAAGGCGACGAAGAAGCCGTCACCCTCGTGCTTGACCTCTTCGCCGGCGCATGCCTCGAAGCACTGCCTCAACGTACGGTCGTGCCAGGTGAGGAGTGACTCCCATTGCTCGTCACCTAGCATCTCGACTAGGCGCGTCGAATCAACGATGTCGGTAAACATGAAGGTCCTAACGGTCGTGCGAGGACCGGTGCCGTCTCTTGAGAGAAGGGCGACGACGCGACGCGCCGCGCGCTCCGCCCCGATGCGCTCAAAGCTCGCCCGCGCGGCACTCAGCTCGAGCTCGGCGGCGTCCTGGTCGCCCAGATCGGCGTAGACGCTGGCCAATAGCTCGCGCGCCTGCGCCGCCTCGTACGGGACGTCGATCTCGGACCACAAGCGCGCCCCTCGGCGAAGGTCGCGGACAGCGTCTTCGGTCCGAGACTCCAGCAGCGCGACTCGTCCCCTGGCCACGATCGCGGCGGCGTGCACCGCGGTAGTGTCAAGCGAGTCCGCAAGCTCCTCCAGCTCCCTGAGTGCGGAACGCGCCAGCTCGGCGTCGCCCGCGGCAATGGCGATCTCGACCGCCGCCGGTAGGACAAGCCACCGGCCCTCGCGCGCCAGACCATTTTCGTCTTCCAGAGCATCCAATATCGCGCGCCGGGCGACGGTCGGCTTCCCCTCGTCGAGGCGCAAGAGCGCCATGCCGGGCTGCGGGTCAAAACCCAGCTCCGCCGAATGCCGGAAGGACTCGACCGCGCCCTTCAAGTTGCCGCGTCGGCGGCGGATCTCGCCGAGCTCGTGTAACCCCCAGGCGGCCCACCGAGGAGCCGCCACCAGCAGCTCGTCGACCGCCTGGCTCGCGTCGCGCTCAGCGCGGTCGAGCTCGCCGCGAAAGCGCATCACCTCGGCCCGGTGAAACCGGCATAGGCCAGGGAAGCCACTCAGGGACTGGCGCTCACACCAGCGCAACGACGCGACGCTCCATTCACCGGCTCGACCCCAGTCACCACGATTCCGGCACGCGAAGATCGTCGAGCAGAAGATTTGCCCCGTCGTCCACAGATCGAGCTCCCCGCCGAGTGCAGCGGCCATCGCCTCATCGATCAGGGCACTGCCTTCTTTGACCTCCCCACCCAGCAGCCGCGCGTGACCCAGGGACAAACGGCCCAGGGCCTCCACATCGCGGTCCTCAAGCTCGTGGCCGAGCTCGACCATCTCCTGGCTTATCTGTAATGCCGCCGGTCCGTTACCGACGAAAAACATGCCCTGCGCCATGCACATCAGCACCAGGCCACGCTCCCGGCACGCGGGCTCACCCTCGAGCAACCGCCCGGCCCGCGCCAACCAGCCGGCAGCGAGCGCGTCGCCGTGCCGCGCGTGGTGCTCAAGCGTCAGCTTCACGGCCACCCGCGCTGCGGCCCGACGATCCCCAGCGCTCTCATAGCCAGCCGCAGCGCGCTCGAATATGTCCAGCATCTCGTCGAAGTGGCGCGACCAGCGCGCGGCCTCGCCCCAGCGCTCGAGCTCCTCCGGAGGCAGCGACCCGCCCGCATCACACGAGCGCAGCTCCTCGAACGCGGTCCCCCAATCCCTCCCCTCGAAGGCCACCCGCCCCCGTTCCAGCGCACCACTCTCTGTCTCTGGCATGTCGAAATTCTTCCACGCGCCCCAAGCTTCCCCGCGACCGGCATAGCGATCGGAAACCGCCGCCTCGCTCCTGCCCGTCAGGGCGCGGGCTCGACGTAGAACCAGCGTCGCCCCTGGCGGGCGAATCTGCTGTTCTCGTGCAGGCGCCCATACTGGCGGCGGACCGAGTCCCAATAGTGAGCGACGAACTCGACCGTGCCCGCCTCGTCGTCTTCGTTGCCGTCGGTCACGCCATGGATCCGCAGCCGCCGCCACTCGACCGCGGGATCGAGATCCACCGACGCCGGACGTGTCGCCGGGTGCCACGTCTCCACTAGGTAACGCGCGTCGCGGACCGCGAACGCGCTGTAGCGAGCGCGCATCAACTGCACGGCGGTCGGCGCGGTTGCGGTGCCGCTATGGAGCGGGCCGCAGCACGCCACGTACGTCGCCCCGGAACCGCACGGGCAGTCAGTCTCCATAGTGCAGCGAGTATCGCGCAGCGGGTTGCCGAGCCGAAGGCAGCGAAGCGCAGGCATTGGCAGGCACCTTTGAGGACGCCTCGACAATCATCCTTACGGCGAGGTCCTCATCCACACCGCCGTCAACGCCGGCATCGCTAGCCAACGCCGCATTCGCGATCGCCTTAGTGCTCGTTCGCCACTGGCTCGAGGAGCGCTTGGCCGCACCGACACTCTGGCGGTGCGGCCAAGCTCATTGAGACCCTACGTCCGCTGACGAACCGTCGCCAGCGCTCTGGAACGGCGGAAGCGTCGGATACGGCTTGGGAAGTGGACGATTCGGTTGGTCACCCCATGACCGTAGAGGTCCGAGTGCGGGTACGCCGAGCTCCCGATCCAGGCCAAGGCCGGGTTGTAGCCGGGGCCGTTCGAGATCAGTGTTTCGGAGGTGTTGCTCCCCGAAGCCGGCGCGCTCAACGTAATCGTGCCGGCGGTCGTGTTGATCCCGGTGACGGTCTGCCCGCCGGTGATGTCGGCCGCGGAGACAGTCGATCCGACCGTGAGCCCTTCGAAGAACGGCGCGATGCCGGGGGTCAAGGTGACCGTTGTGGTGCCGTTGGTCGTACCGACGAACTTGTCGTAGCCGGGACCGCTCGCGGTCATCGCCTCGCCAGCGTTGCCTGATCCCGTCGGCGCGGCGCTCAACGTGAGCGTGTCGGCGGTCGTGTTGATTGCGGTGACGGTCGTATCGAACGTGATATCGGCCGCAGTGATCACCGATCCGACTGTGATCCCGGTGAAGCTCGACACGTTCGTCACGGTCGTGCTACCCGAGCTCGTCGTCCCGGTGAAGCTTGCGCTCATCGCGGGGTTGTAGGGAATGTACGACGACACTCCATCGGTGTTGATCATGTTCAGCACGCCGCCCAGTGTGGCGCCGGAGAAGTCCGGGAATCCCGGCCCAACCGCCGTCGGCCCGCCGGACAGCGACGCCGAGCCGAGGATCTGGCCGCTGAAGATGTCGTTGATCGATACGTGCCTCTTCACCGGCGCCGTGATCAGGCTGGTGACCAGGCAGTCGCAGCCGCTACCAAAGCGGCTCCAAGACTGCATGCCGGTCAGCGTGAACGATCTGACGCTGGCGGACACCGCCAGGCTCGGATAGCCATCAAAGCTGGCTGTTTTCCATCCAGAAGCTTGGCTGGACACCGGCAGCTGAATACGGAATCGTCAACGGCAGCTCGTTTTCGAGGAATATCACCTGGCCACCGTTGCCGTTCCACGTGGCTTCCGTCATCTTGAAATGCTCGAGCCAAATGCCTTCCAAGGTGACGTCGTTGCCGTTCACGATGACGCCGTAGTCACTGCTGCTCTCAGCAGGCCAGTTGACCGTGGTGTAGCCGTTCCCGCTGTTGTTGTTCGACTGGATCTCGGCCTGGTTCTGCAGCACATCGTTCTGATTGATCAACTCGTCCGTCGTGGAGTTGCTGATCAGTGCTGACGTCGCTGAGGGTGGTCGGGTCGCTGCGCCAGCCGGTCGCGTTCGGCGTGTTGCCGATCTCGATCTGCTCGGCCGCGTATGGTCCGGTGTTGGTGCGTCGCGTTGAACCCCAGACCATTGGCGTCGAACCCGGCCAGGATCGTACCCGTCGCGGCGTCGTTGACGATGATCGTCGGGGTGTTGGTGCTGGCGGTCACGGTGGCCTCGCCCAGACCGAAGATGACCTCGTTGGCGCTGGGGACCGTCAACGGCGCAGTCACGGAGTAGGCACCCGGCTCGAGGAGCACGTCCTCGCCGTTCGACAGCGCTGCGTTGATCGTCGTCGCGGTATCCGTGGTCGGATTGGCGATGTAGAAATCGCTCAGCGGCAGGGACGTCCCGGTGCCGTTGAGGCTCCAGTCATAGCCCCGCTGGTTGAACTGAACCTTGGGGTCGAACACGTAGAACTGGCCGCCCTTGTAGTAGACGAACGGTGATTCGCGGACCACCGGCAGGATTCTTGACGTTGACGTTGGAGCCCGCAGGGTTGGACCCGACGGCAGGACCGAAGTTGGTCGCTGGGACGCTGCCCGTATCCCCGGCGAACATGGTGTCCGAGCCGAAGCCCTGAGCGCCGCCGATGTTACTGCCCTGGATGTAGGGATCCGAGTTGCCGTCCTGGCCTGAGACACCGGCGGTGTTCTGACCGTTGGTGTCGATGACGTCTCCGGTGATATTGGAGTTCGCAACCTCAAAGCCGTTTTCAACGGCACCGCTTCCGTTGATCCCCGAGCCGGGGAATGGGGCGCACGCGCTCAGGCACAAGCCCGTGGTGTACGGGAGCGCCGCCTCGAGCAGGTTGCCGAGCAGGTTGACCCGCCGCCAGGTCGCCTCCTGGGAGGTGGACCAGGTCATCGTGTCGGCCGGATCGCCGCTCTCGATCGGGTTGATCGTGAGGTTCTCGAGCTGACTCGGTCGGATTGCCAGACTGTCGTTGTAGATGCCGAGGTTGCCGTTGATCACGACATCACACGGGCTCGCACCGAGCCCGGCGACAACGCTGCCGCTGGCGACCTGCGCGTCGATCGTGTTGCTCGTCGTCGCGGTTGCCGGGGTCGCCGATGCGCTGCCGTAGGTACCCGGCAGGAAGAAGAACTCATGATTGGAAGGCGTGTATTGCGCAGAAAGCGCCGCGTTGATCGTGGAGACCGACTCCGACGGGTTGAAGATCGTGACGTTGGCCCCGAACGGGTTCGTCGGGAGGGTGGTGACCGGCGTCGGGGTCGAGCACGACGCCGGGCTCGAAGCCGCGGAGGCCGATGCGACACCCCCCACTAGAAACATCGGCGTGATGGACGCAACCGCAAGCGCCGTACGCAGCAACCTTGCCGGCAGCGCGCTCAACTCGCGCTCTCGTCGCAGCAACATGCTGGCTCCTTTCGTGAGCCTATGTGATGACCGCGTCTTCGGTTTGGACGCGCATTGGGCGACACGTCCTGGGGCGGCGTCCACCTCCTCCAGGAAGACCGCAGGCATGAGTATACATACGCTCGTACTGTATGCAACCTATCCTAATCGATCCAGCTGGCGTTTCTGTCCGCGGGCGCGAGATCCCGACCCGCCGAGCTGCTCGCTGAGCAGCATTAGCATCACGCTGGTGCGGTCAGCGCTAGGGAACCACCCCAGTAGGGCGCTCGCGTGGCCCGCTTTACCTTGCGGAAGTCGATCGCAGCCGGTCAGCGTGGTGTTCGATGTGCCCGCCGATCATCGGGGGCGGGCGGACATGACGGCGCTTCCCTCCTCGACCTTTGGTCGCGGCAATACGAGGGCGCTAGCGGTGGCGACTCCGTCGCCCCTTCAGTCGCCGGAGAGATCGTGTCTGCCGGCTGGTATGGACAGAGCAAGCAGTCGTCCGCTTCGACGCTGCCCGGATCGTCCGGTCAGCCGCGCGGATGGATCTCGGCAGCGATGCTCTGCGCGAACACGTCGGGGCGTGAGAGAAACGGGTGGTGCCCAGCCGGGAACTCGACAAGCCGAGTGCCGGCTCTGACGCGTTGACGCTGCGTCTCGGCGGGGGTAGCGAGGTCCTCTGTGCACACGAAGTATGTGGCGGGCTTCTGCAGCCATGCAATCTGGCGGGGTGCTTGCATGAACGGCGTGACGGCCTGACGAGTGAGACGCTCCAGGGCCTGCGCAGTCGTGACCTCATCGCAATCCTGGAGAAATAGTTCGCGGATCAGGTCAGCGTGGACGCCGACGGTGCCGTCGTCGCCCGGCGCCATCCAAGGAGCCGGCGCGTCGCCGATGATCTCAGCTTGGGATTGCCCAGCTTCAGGCATCACCGAGGTCACATAGAGCAGCTGCGTAACGCGATCATCGACTCCGGCCTCGGTGATCACCACTCCGCCGTAGGAGTGGCCACACAGGATGACCGGCCCGTCGACATCTGCGATCGCTCGGCTGCACGCGCGGACGTCGGCGTAGAGATCGCCGAGTTCGTCGCCCGTTTCCCCGCAGCTCGGTAGCGGGACCGTGGCACTGCTGATGCCGTGTTCGGCGAGCGGCTTGACCATCAGACTCCACCACCAAGAAGCGTCCCGCACGCACGCGCCGTGAACGAAGATCAATGTCGACATAATCGATCAGGCTATCGCAACCAATTGGTTGCATATCGTAGGATCCGCCCCACGTTGGGCTGCGTGCGGGATCGCGCGGCTAGCCTGGCGCTCAGAGTCAGCTCAAGGCGTCCGGATCGGGGGCCTTCTTGTGATCTCCGATATGTCGTAGTCCCGCTGGTCGCGTAGCAACCACTGGGCCAGGAATGGTTCGATCACCGTGTAGTAGCCATGTGCGTCTCGACCAGCGATGTCCTTGGTGATGAGGCCTCTGAGAGCGGTCTGCAGTGTCGGCGTGGCGGGCAGCTCGTGCTTCTCGTGGTACTCAGCGGAGTAGATGGAATCGGTTGGTTCCTCGGCGAGCGCGAGCATCAGCAGGCGTTGCGGGCGTGGCGCTTCGTCCCAGATCTGCGTGAAGTGGTTGTGCTCGGACCGCAGGACGCGAGCGACTGCTTCCTTGACGTCCTCGGCGGAGGCTTCGGCGTCGGGAGGGACGAGTTCCCAGACGAAGTACGCCAGCTCCTGCGTCCCATACGGGTGGCCGCCGCTGATCTCGAGCAGGCGCGTGAGTGCCTCGTTGGAGATCTCCTTGCCGGAGGCAGCGAAGCGATCGCGGATGAAGGCCTCGAACTTGGCGGGGCGAATCATCCCGATCTCAAGCTGCTTCGCGCTGCGCCAGAACGGCTCGTTCTTGTCGTTGAAGATGCGCTCGAGGACGTGACGCTTACTGCCGAGGTAGACGTGGCTGACCTCGGGTTGCGTCTGGAACACCGCGCGCATCAGATTCGGGAATTTCGGGTCCAGCGAGATGACCTCCTGGAACTCGTCGAAGATGATCACGACACTGCGCTTACGCTCCGCCGCGAGCTCGCCGAACAACTCGAGTAGCCGCTCGATCGTGTCGTCAATGTCGGTCTTTCGCCTGCCGGCCTGAAAGCTGAAACGGAGCGAGCCGTCGGCGGGGTCGACCTCCATCGTCGGTATCACCCGTAGGCCCCTAAACAGCTCGGCCGCCCGCTCGAACGCCTGGCCCACAGGAGAGGCGATGTCGGCGTAGATCGTCTTGGCGAGCGCAGCCGCGAATCGCTCCTTGGTCGGGGTCTTCATCAGGTCGCAATAGCCAACGAGCGCCTTGCGTCGCATCGCCTCCTGGGCTGCGCGCAAGATCAGTGAGGACTTGCCGTAGCGCCTGGGGGCGTAGACGAGCACGTTCTGGCCATTGCGCATGTCCGACGCCAATTCCCGTACTTCGTGCTCGCGGTTGGTGAACGCCTCATCGAGCGCGAGATCGCCGAACGTGAACGGGTTCCTCGACTCTCTATGCATCAGTACATTATGCACACTGGCATATAAACGTTGTCGCGCGCGCCCCTCTGTCCCCGCTGCTCTTATGCAACCGGCCATTATGGCTAACTACATAACAAGCCTTGCCCACCGACGCGACCAGCCCGGAGAAGCGTTGTCTGTGCGGCCGCGCGTGGGCCGCTCGACATCGAACGTCGGAGCCTACGTCAGCTCCCGTCGGGGTATCCGCCGCGATGCCAGACGAGCGGATGCCAGGGCAGCAGCCGCGGCGGCGGCAGCTGTGCTCGCCATCCGCTTGCCGGCGGCTCCAGACCTGCGAACAGCGGTGACCCGTCCCGGGTGCCGTCCCCGGCGACAGCGCGTAGCGCCGCGTGCAATTCGGCGACCGCCGTGCGCCCGTAGGTCTGCTCCCACGCGTGCACTGTCCGCTCGATCCGCCGCGGGACCGCGGCACGTGCCCGGACGCCTCGGTCGGGCGTGAGCCGCAGCTGCCTACCGCGAGCGGGTGCGGGTCGCGGCTCGAGGGCGATCACACCGGCCTTCTCCAGTCTGCCGGTCATCACGCTGAGCGCTTCCTTCGACACGCCGGTCAGCGTCGGCAGGTCACGAACCGCGACCGCGTCGGACGGATCGAGGACGCGGATCAGGTCGGACCAGACCGCGAGCCACACCCCTTCCCCATGATCGCAGTCGAGCTCGAAGCGCAGGAGCACCCTCGAGAGCAGCGAAACGAGCGGCAGCCCGCGGTCCTGTGCGCGTTCGGCCGGGTCACGGGCAGGCGGTTCCGGGGGCTTGTCGTAGCCCAAAGTGATCGGCATGAAGTCCGGCAGCGCCGCCTCGATCTGTCCCGCGACCGACACCAGCCCCTCCCGCAACCGCTTTACCGTGGCAGCGCCGAAACGGTCGCGCCACCGCGCCTCGATCGCCCCGGGCAGCGGCCGCCAGACTGCGTCGGCGGCACGGCCGCGGCCGGTCAAGGCGAGCGCCGAACCCGGCCCGACATGCGGCTTGGCGGCGCCCCCTGGCCGTCGCGGCACGCGCCCGGTCCCGTCGACGGTGATATAGCCCCAGCGCCGCATCCCGTCGAGGTTCGTCCCCATCCGGACCCGCCGTTCGAGCTCGGCGACCGTCTGCTGGCCACCGTCGCTCAGACCGCGCAGGCAGTTGAACCACATCGCGAGCGACGTCAACCACGCTGCACCGCGCTCGACGCTGGCACCGAACGACGTCGTCCGGTGCGGGAACTGCTGCTCGAAAGCGTTGTCGGCCTCGACCGTGAACGCGACGAACGCGGCCGAAAGGAGCGCTGGGAGCGGCAGCGCATCAGACTTCACCGGTGGCATTGGCAGCAGCTCATTATCTGTGGTTGCGGCGGACGAACCCTCGTCGCCGAAGGGTCGTCCCGCCTGATCTCGCCGGCTTGCGAAAGTGGCCGTTGGCAAATGACGAGACTCTGAGCCAACGGCGCCGCTCACCGGATGGAGCGGCTCGGGCAGGCGGGTAGGACTCAATTGCCCGCTTGAACAGCGTCGCGCGCATTTCCAGCCCGATGGCGCGCTTTCTTGATCGTGATTTTTGTGGTGGAGACGGTCGACGGCTGGGTGTTGAGCAGGGTGACGTTCAGCAGGGCGGGAACATCCCGGAACTGCGACAGCAGCCTCCCGGTCTTGCCGTTCAGCTCGATCACGATCGCCTGCGTCTTGCCGGCCTTCAGCGAGAACCGCTTGGAGCCCAGAATCACTTGCTTGCGGCGGCGCTGCCGCTCGCTGGCGACCAGTCCGACGATCTGTTTCCCGCCTGGTTTCTCGACCGTCACCACCTGACCCTGGCACTGGCAGACACTCCCGGCCACGCCCTCGCAGCTGACCCCGAACTTCACCTCCCGCGCCGACACGCTCGGCCTGTGAACGACAAGCTTGCTCCGAATCACAAGCTTGCTCCACGTGATCGTGATCTGCTGCTGCGAGATGTCACCGTCCTGCCCGGTGAGGGTGGCGGTGATCTTGTTGGCGCCCGGCGCCAGCGACACCGGCGCGGTCCAGGCACCGCCGGCGCCGACCGTGACGCTGCGCCCCTGGACCGTCAGCGACTGGATCCCCACAGAATCAGACGCGGTTCCCGAGACCGAGACCGTCGACGCGTCAACCGTCGCCCCATCGTCCGGCGAAGTGACCGCCAACTGCGGCGCGAACCGCGCCAACGCAGCCTGCGCCTGTGTCTGCGCCGTGGTCAGGTCAAACGCCTGCGCATAGGAGAAACGCAGCACGGTCTGGCCACCCGCCGGAATCGTCCGGTCGTAAGGCAGCGCGAACTCAGGGAAGTTGCCGCTGTTGTCCTCGTCGCTGGCGGTGAACTCGACCGGTCCGCTAGGAGCTGCCGCATAGCTGATCGCGCCCTGTGGGTTGACGCCATCGCCGGCATCCGGTGTGTTGTCGTCGACCTTGAAGTAGATGCTGTTCGCACCGCTTGGCAGCGAGACCGTCGCGTTCTGCGGATAGTCCTGCCACGTCGAGGAACCCACGAACTTGAATCCGGCAACGTCGCCGCTGCCCGTGAATCCTGCCTGGCTGAAAATCACATCGTTCAGTTGCGCATCCAGCGAATGCGGGTTTCCGTCGACCGAGCGAAACGCGTCGGTCTGGTCGGCCACAGTCCCATCCTGGGTCTCCTGCCAGGTGCGGTCGAACTCCACGCCCGATTCCGTGTAGCTCGTGCAGATCGAGACGCTGGGCTGACAGAGCAGCAGCGGTTCGGCCTCGGAGACGGTCAAGTCCCCGGTGGAGGCGTCGAACGAGTCCGAGACGGTCAGGCCCTGGTAGCCCGGCAGGGACGACTCGGCCGAGGAAGCGTCGAACGCCTCGGCGCCGTCGACCGTGATCTCGCCGTACGAGCCGACACCATTGAACGACGGGGTGCTGCTGGCGAAAGCCGTCGGCTCGAGCAGGGTGGCACCCAAACCCTCGTCTCCGGCTGCTTCGAGACGCATCACTCCGGCAAACCCGCTCATGCTGTAGTCGTAATCCGTGGCCTGGCCCATGTTCGTGAACAGTGCTCTCTGCGTCACCGCGATCAGTGGCCCCTCGAACGAGGAGACCGAGCCCGGCGGGTACTTCGTGCTGCTCCCGGTGGGCACAGCGCGCAAGACGCAAGTCCCATCCTGCCCGGAGTGATAAAAGCCCGCGCTATTGAGCTCACTGGAGGTGATCGGCACGGAGAACGAGTTGCCGATCGTCGGCGCCACGTTCGAAACGAGGGTGTACTGAGTCCCATTGCCGTCGAAGCAATCGACGTCCAGATTGCCGGATCCCGTGGCGGTGCCGGTCACCATGAACACCGTGCTCGACGCCGCGCTCGCGTCGTAGAAGAAGCGCGAGTGATCACCCGGAGAGGAGATCGACGAGGAGGTCGGCGATACCGCCCAAGCCGGCCCCGCTCCGATCAGCAGAACGCCAACCGCTGCAATCGCCGCCACCAGCCTCAACCCGCGCTCGATCATCGCACACCACACGGTCGGTTCGCCCTGCCCGGACCTGCCGGGCCATCCTACCCGGGAGGCGAGTGGCGGGCAATCGGCCAGCGGCGCGTGTGGAGGGCTGTGCCCTGGGTGTGGGGCGCGAACGATGCCTATCGCGTGCGATGCGGGCTGAGTCACTCGATCACGTCCAGAACGCCGTCTGAGAGTTCGACGCGCAGGCCGCCCGCGGTCGCGATCTCTGCGACCTCTTCGGGGCGCTCGGCACCGCCGGCCTGAAGGACCAGGCGTGTGACCTCGCCGCGGACGCGCTTGGCCATGTGGGTGATCACAGTCCGCCTGCCGTCGGGTGCCTCCATGAACCCACGGACAACGAGATGGGTAGCGCGGCGCGGCCGCCACGCTGCCGCGTAGGACCCGGAGCGCAGGTCAAGCACCAGGCCGCGATCGGGCAACGCCATGCGCAACGGCTCACGCCAGTACGCGGCTAGCCCGCCGATCCCCGACGGCTTGGCGCTCATGTCGAGCCGGTACGCGGGGATCCGGTCGCCGGGCCGCACCACACCCCACAGCGCGCTGGCGATCAGCACACCGTCCCACGGCAGATCCGCCAGGCCGAGAGCCGCGAACAACACACCGGTGTAGAGCTCAGCGGCCGGAATCGCCGGGGCGGTGCGCAGGCCCGGGTCGACGGCATCGATCAGCCGCTCGCGCGGTTCGCGCAGTCGCGAGTAGACGAGCGTCGAGAGGCCGGCACGGCGCCCTCGATCAGGCGACGCCTTGCCCTGGGAGGGCGGGAGCAGCACGAGCACAAGCAAGAGGCTAGTAAGCGCGAAGCAAATCCCCCAACCTCGTGACCTCAGCCATGGGCACGCAAGCGGACAGGATTCACCCGCCCAGAAATGCGAGGACGAGCTGGGTCAGAGCTGTAGGTCCGATGCGGCCGACCCGCGGGCCATGGCCGCTCAGGGCCGCCTGTAAGCTCGCGATATGACGCACTCGTTCGTTCCGGATGACTACGTCGTTCCGCAGGCTCTTACGGGTCCAGGCTTCCGCCTGGAGCCGCTCGGACCCCAACACAACGAGGCCGACCACCGTGCCTGGATGTCAAGCATCGAGCACATCCGCGCCACCCCAGGTTTCTCAACCTGGCGATGGCCACCCGTCGACGGAATGTCACTCGAGGAGAACCTACGCGACCTGCGAAGGCATGCCGATGACTTCGAGCGACGGGTCGGCTTCACCTACACCGTCCTCGATGATCAAGACGTCGTCGTCGGCTGTGTCTACATCTACCCGTCGCGGGCAGACCCCGACATCACCGAGGTGCGGTCCTGGGTCACCGTGAGTCGGGCAGAGCTGGACTCCGTGCTGCACGAGACCGTGGACAGCTGGCTCGCCACCGACTGGCCGTTCACCGACACCAGATACCGCAACCGCGTCTGGTCAGACGCCACAATCGCCTCCGCATTTGGGGAACGTCCGGCTCGGCGATCGCACAGGTGACGCTGCAGGCTTAGGCCGATTCGCGCGCCGATGAGCGCACGGCCACGAACCCGATCGCGGTCGATGGCGTTGGCTACTCGCGAACAAGCGAGAGTGCCAGGCTGGGAACGACGAACGACAAGAGAAAGATCGGCAAGATGCTCTTTCCGGTGCATCGGAAGCTTGCGATTTCGCCGTCGGCGGCGTCGAAGGTCTTGGTTCGGCTGGAGTTTCGGCCGTCGCGGACCTGCAGCGTGTGACGTCCAGGTTCGATCGGCGTCTCGAACTTGTCGTTCATTTCGAGTGACCCGACACGCTCTCCGTCGAGCACGACGTCGTACGCGTCACGGCGGACCTCCACTCCAATCGCTTTGTGCGTGAGCTTCAGCGTCGCAGCCATCGTTGGTATGCGGCCCGTTGATTGGCGCTCATCGCCGGTATATCAGACGCGTGCCCGAAGCTTGTTCCCGCGCTTTGGCGAGAAGTGTCTGGCCGAGCGCGATGTCTGTGATCGAGAGGCCGCGGTGCCAGAACAGGATCGTCTCGTTGTCGCGTTCACGCCCGGATCGGACTCCGCACACGATCTGCCCGAGCTCGGCGTGTAGGTTGGCCTCAGTGAGCCGTCCCGAGTCGACGTGGGCGCGCAGAGCGCCGAGCGGACCGACCCCGGCCTGACCCCAGTCGTCCACGACGATCTTGTCCATGATGTCGGTCAGGTCGAGCGCCACCGCGCTTATCGTCCCGTAGGGGATCACCAGCGCGCCGGGGGCGATCCACGAAGTCGCCAGCAGCGGCTCGGGCTGGGTCAATCGCGCGGCCTCGACGATCACGTCGGCATCACGGGCACACTCCTCCCAGCTCGCGACGGCCCGCACCTCGCGATTGAGTTCCAAGCTCAGTCGCCGCGCGAACGCGTCACGGCTCTCGGGCCGGCGCGAGTGGACTCGGATCTCTTGCAGTTGCGGCAGCACATGATTCAGGAGACGTACGTTCCAGTAGGCCGTGCCGCGGGCGCCGATATGCGCAAGCGAGCGCGTGTTGCGGCGCGCGAGATGCTCGGCCCCGATCGCCGTCACCGCTCCGGTCCGCATCTCAGTGATCGCCGTCGCATCGAGGATCGCTACGGGCGCCCCGGTGGCGGGCTCCATCAGCATCAGCAATGCCAGCTCGGAGGGCAGTCCCAGGCGGTGGTTGTCGACGTAGTCGCCGACGACCTTGACGCCCGCGAGCTCGGGCGTGGCGCCCCGGAGGACGTTGAAGTGGCCCGAGGTGCCACGCGGGAATAGATGCATGCGCGGCTCGACCACGGTTTCATGGCGGCCCTGGGCGCCAAGCACGGAGCGAACCGAATCGAGGATCTCGTCGTTGCTCAGGGCAAGCTCGTCGATCTCAGGACCGCTCAGATAGGTGATCTCGATCGCTGGCATGGCCCGAGCCTACCCTCCGCGGTTGCTCTCACAGCACGCCGAGCGGTTCAAGTTATGGTTGTGTATCGGGGCATGATCCTGCTCGAGCGTCACGACCAGCTCGACCTCCCGACCTACCTGCGGGTGGCATTCGACGGCGAACGTGTCGCGCTCGCACCGGACCGTCTCGCGGCGATCGCGAGCAGCCGCGCGCTGCTGCTTGACCTCGTCGCCTCCGGTGAGCCCGTCTACGGAGTCAACACCGGGCTCGGGTACCTGAGCCGGCACGCGGTCGCGCCGTCGGACCAGGCGGACTACCAGCGCGCGATCCTCGCTGGTCGTTCGGCCGCGATCGGCCCGGCGCTGTCGGAGGCCGTCGTGCGCGGAGCGCTGCTGCTGCGGCTCACCGGATTCCTCAGCGGCTTCGCCGGAGTCAGCGCCGAACTCTGCCAAGCCCTTGCCGACGCTCTCAACGACGGCTGGTGCCCGGCGGTACCGGCGGCCGTCACCGGCGCGGCCGGAGAGATCGTTCCGCTCTCGCACATGTTCTACGCATTCGTGGCCGAGCGCCACGTCGTGCTCGGCGCCAAGGAGGGCCTCGCGCTGATCAATGGAGCGCCGCTCGCGCCGGCCGTCGCGATCCCACTCGCGCTGCGCGCCGAGGCGCTCCTGCTGCAGGCGACGCTCGCCGGCGCGCTTCAGGTCGCGCTCACGCGGGCATCGGTACGACCCTACTCCGCAAGGATCGGCAGGCTCAAGGGCGACCCCGGTCAGCAGCGCGTCCACGAACTGATGGAAGCGTGGCTCGCCGGCAATGCGTGGTCGCCGCACGCCGTCCAGGCCCCGGTCTCGCTCCGCGTGATCCCCCAGGTTCACGGGGCCGCGTTGGATGAGCTGGCCCACCTGCACTCGCAGCTGTCGCGCGAGCTTCGCGCGGTGACCGACAGCCCGCTGTTCCTGCCGGATTGCGGAGGCGAGCCGGCGGGCCTGTACCCAAGCGGGAATTTCCACGCGCAAGCGGTCACGCTGCGGCTCGCCGCTCTCGGCGTCGCGCTCGCCCAGGTAGTGAACCTCGTCGAGAAGCGACTCCACCGCCTGCTCGACACGCGCTTCTCGGGGCTCCCGGAGCAACTCGCCCGCGATCCCGGCCTGCAGTCCGGTCTGACGATCCTGCACAAGCAGGTGATCGGGCTGGCCGCCGAGGCGAGATCGCTGGCCACGCCGGCGATCCTCAACGTCGGGGACAGCTCCTCCGGTCAGGAGGACATTCAAGCCCACACGCTGCTCGCCGCCTTCCAGCTCGACCGGATCGCCGCGAACCTCGAGCTCGCACTCGCCTACGAACTGGTCGCCCTGCGCCACGCCCGCGCCCTGCGCGCTGAGCCGCTGCCGCCTGCACTCGAGACAGCGATCCTACCCGTCGCCGAACTGGTCGATGAGATCGACCAGGACCGTTCACTGGCCGCGGACGTAAAACGTGTCCGGAACCTGGTCGCGTCGGGCAGAATGCTCCCCAACGCGCCACGTTGGGAGCCGCTGCTCGCTGACGACCGAGATCCGGGCACAGCGACGGTACCGTCCATTGCTTGATCTCGATCGTCAGCGGGCAGGCCCTCATGCAGTAACGTCCGCTCGACATGTCGGTGCTCAGGTCCTTCTCGGCCGTCGCGCTCGTCGGCGCCGTCGCAGCGTTCGGTGCGGCGGGCGCAGCGGCTCGTCACGTGCCGACTGTGAGCCAAGGCGTCCCGGTCTGCACGAGCCTGTCGACGAGGTCGATCGCTTCGGCGCTCGGCTCGTTCCCGCTGAGGCTGGAGTACAGGATCGCCGGCGAGTGCGATTACGCCGGCGGACACACGAATCGCTATGACGACGCCGTCGGGATCACGCCGAGCGTCGGCATCCCGTCCGTCTACCAAGCCGCGCAGCAAGCGGCGAGCCGCTCCTGGAAGGGGTACGAGAGCCAACTGGTGACCCGCGGCTACCCGTGGAGCAAGGGCTTCTTCGCCTCTGCGACCGTGACGGGCAAAGGACCGTGCCCACTCCACCACGTCATGCCGACTGGCGGTCCTCAATGTGTGAGCGATCCTGCAGAGGTCAAATTCGAGGTCGTCGTCCTCGGGCATTACCGCCCGACCGGCTCGGCAATGATGCTGGCGATCACCGAGGTCGCACAGCAAGGCGACGCCCACCTTTCGCACGTTGTGTTTCTGGCCAAGCAGATCATGCTCGGCACGATCTGACGGGCCTCCGCGAACTCTGCGTTGAGGGTCAGCGCGAGACGGATACTGCTGTCGCGCTGCTCGCGGCGACCTTATCGATGTCGCGCACGTGCGGGGCGAACAGGCCGGCGAACGTCACGACCGCGCCGAGCACTCCCCCCGCGATGAGCGTGACGCGGACGCCAAGGACCGCGCTGACCGGGGCCGTCAGGGCGAACGAGAGCGGGAGCAGACCGATCGAGATCAGCCAATCGAGGCTCGATACCCGGCCGAGCAGAGCCGAGGGCACGTGGCGTTGCTTGGCGGTGGACCACGCGATTGTCCCGAACGTCTCCAACGAGTTGAAGATCAGGCTCGTCAACATGAGTCCCCACAGTGCGTGCGCGACCCCGTAGCCGACGACTGCCAAGGTTGCGAGCGTCCATGTCACGTACGCGCAGGTGATGAGGCGCCGCGGCAGCCCGCGCTGCCCGGCCACGAGCGCGAACAGCAGGGAGCCGAAGCCGCCGGTGGCGAACACGAGTCCGAGCTGCCCGGCTCCTCCCCGCAGGTCGTTCTTGACGATGAACGGAACCAGCACCTCCGTCGGCCCGATAAACAGCAGATAGGCCACCGCGGCCGTGGCGAATGTCACCCACAACCACGCGCTACTGCGCACGTAGCGCAGGCCGACGGCGATCTGCTGAACAACCGACTCGCCCTCCTGGGCGGCGGGCCGGTGGTGGGAGTGCATCGCAAAAAGGGCCGTGGCGGAAATGAGGAACGACCCCGCGTCGAGCGCAAATGCGACCCCTGCCCCGAGCGTGGCGACGAGTACGCCGCCCAGCGCTGGACCCAGCATCCGCAGGGCGATCGGGCGGACGAGTTGGTCCAGCGAGTTCGCCTGCGGAAGCGCCGCGCTCGGCAGCAGGTCGGGAACGATCGCATCGAAGCAAGGATCGAAGAACGCGGTACCCGCCCCGTAGAGCGCCCCGATCACGAAGAGGTGCCACAGCCTCAGGGTCCCCGTCAGCGAGAGTGCCGCGAGCACGCCGAGGGCTGCGGCGCGAGCGCAGTCGGCGCATAGCATCACGCGCCGCCTGTCGAACCGGTCGCTGACAACCCCGCCGAGCAGGAGGCATGCGATCGTTGGGACGGTCATCGCCGCCATCACGGTCGCAAGCGCCGCAGGGGCGTTTGAGAGCGAGTACACCTGCCACGCGAGCGCGACGATGAACAGTCCGTCGCCAAGCAGCGACACGCACATCCCGGTCCACAGGAGACGGAAGTCCCGGTTGGAGAGTGGCGCGAAGATGCGGACGCGGCTGAAACCGCCGGCGCGGTCCAGCTGATCGTATCCGTGCTGCATCGGAGGGCCGCGCTACGACAGGCCGTCGAACGCGCCGTTCTCCGCGTGGTCCTCCAGATAAGCCAGGATCGCGTCCTGCTCCATCGGCTTGGCGAAGTAGAACCCCTGGCCGAGCTTGCAGCCGAGGCCGCGCAGGACGGTCCACTGGTCGGAGTACTCGATGCCCTCGGCGACGACGTCGATGGCGAATGTCTCGCCGAGTCCGAGCACCGCGTTCGCGAGACCCTCGGTCTCAGGCGTCGCGCCCGCGTTCAGGAGCGAGCGGTCCATCTTAAGGATGTCGATCGGGAACTTGCTCAGGTAGCTGAGCGACGAGTAGCCCGTACCGAAGTCGTCCATCGCAAGGCGCACGCCGAGGTTCTTCAGGTCGTGGAGACGCTCGATCGCGAGCTCGGTGTCGGCCATCATCACCGACTCGGTGATCTCCAGCGTCATCGCTTGAGGATCGAGCGCGGCGTCCTCCAGGGCATCGCGAACATCGGACACGATGTCGCTGTGGAAGAGCTGCTTGACGGAGAGGTTGACGCAGATCGACAGGTCGTCCGACCCGCCCTGCGCCCGCATGAGCCGGCCCTGCCGCGCGGCCGTCCTCAGCACCCAGCGACCGATCGGGACGATCAGGCCGGTCTCCTCGGCAAAGGGGATGAACTGATCAGGCGGGACGAGCCCACGATCGGGGCTGTCCCAGCGCAGGAGTGCCTCGAGGCCGATGATCTTGCCATCGCTGAGGCGCACGACCGGCTGGTAGTGGAGGATGAACTGATCGCCGGTCAGGGCTCGCTGCAAGTCGGCTCGCAGCTCGAGACGCGCGAGCACGCGCTCATGCATCGTGGGCTCGAACAGGCGGTAGCCGCCCTTGCCGTCGCCCTTGGCGATGTACATCGCCGCATCGGCGTTGCGGACGAGCTCCTCGGCGTTGGTCGGCGTGTTCGCCTCCGCGACCGAGATGCCGAGGCTGGCGCGGACGTCGACGTCCTTGTGCTCGAGATGCATCGGTTCGGCGAGCAGCTCGAGGATCCGCTCGGCGACCTCCGCGGCCTGCTGGGGGCTCTCGATGTCCTCGAGCAGCACCGCGAACTCGTCACCCCCGAACCTCGCGGCGGTGTCGCCGACGCGGATGCCCACCTCGAGTCGCTTCGCGACCTCCAGGAGCACGCGATCGCCCGCCGCATGGCCGAGGCTGTCGTTGACCACCTTGAAATCGTCGAGGTCGAGGAAGATGACCGCGAGGCTGATGCTCTCCCGGTAGGCGCGGGCGACGGCGTGGCGTACCCGCTCGTTGAACAGCGCCCGATTGGCGAGATGGGTGACCGAATCGTGGAATGCCTGGTGGGCGAGCTGCTCCTCGAAGATCTTTCGCTCGCTGACATCACGGCCGTTGAGCACGATGCCCCCGACCGTGCCGTCGCGCAGCATGTTCGTGTGAACGATCTCGAAGTACCGGACGCTCCCGTCCTTGTGGCGCAGGGAGCAGTCGACGGCGTCCGGCTGGTCGCGGTCGGAGACGCCAGTGATCCGACGCAGCAGCCGCCCCTTCTCCTCGGGATGCAACAGCATGTGGAAGGGCTGGCCGACGACCTCCTCCGGCGCGTACCCGAGCATGCGCTCGATCGAGGGACTCTGGTAAATGACCTTCGCTCGAGCGTCGAGGACGGTGATCAGGTCGCTTGAGTTCTGAATCAGCGAGCTGATGCGCGCCTCGCTCGCCCGGCGGTGCACCTCCTCGGTGAGCGCCTCGCTGTCGAGCGCGAGCGACACCTGCGTCGCGAGGGTGTGCAACCCGCTGAGAGCGGTTCCGGTCTCGCCGGCGACGACGAGAGCGCCGCCCGTCCGCCCTCGGACGTGAAGGTCGAACATGCGAACCTCACCGCTGCTCTCGTCGAGGCGAAGCCTCGCACGGGATTTCTCGCTCAGCGCGATCACCGCGCCATCCCCGCCGCCGATCGGCGCGGCGTCCGGTGCGCTCCATCGAACGATGTCGTTCTCACCCGTGCTCTCGCTCTCGCCCTCGCCGGACGGCGCAAAGACCTGCATCGAGTCGTTCTCGTACAGGCACAACCGCGCTTGGATCGGCCGAGACGCGAGCGAGACGACTGCGTCTAGCGCCGCCGCCGCGATCGCGCGCCGGGACGTCGCGGCGACGAGCTTGCCCCCCGCGGCCGTGAGCGCGCGCTCCCGAGCCACGGAGCGCTCGCGCTGGCGCACGAGGCCGGCCATGCGTGAGATGACGAGGCAGAAGAGTACGACCGAAGTGGCGATGATGACCACGGCGTCGAAGTCGCCGCGCTGGAACGACTTGACGAGCAGGATCGCCGGCGCGATCAGTGACGCGCAGGTGAGCAGCGCGAGCCGGACCGGGGTCAGCCGGGGCCGGTGCTCGGGTTCCGGCTGCTCGAGCTCTCGCATCGACGGATGCAGCGCCGCGGCGCCCCACAGGAGGTAGAAATAGATCCATCCTGTGTCCATCCAAAGCTGGTGGTCGTACGTGTTTGCGAGCGTGACGAGCCCGTACACGAAGTCGGTGACAAGCAACGAGACGACGCCCGCGACCAGCAGGTAGAACGCTGGAGGCCGCTTGCCGGCGTCGATCGCGAGCCGGATCAGGGCGGCCAGCAGGATGATGTCTCCGGTCGGGTATGCGATCGACACCAGCTTGGGAAGCAGTGGCAGCGTCCTGTCGTGGAGGTAGGGCGCGATCAGCCAGATAAAGGAGAACAGCGTCAGCCCGAGCGTCATGATCAGCGAGTCGATCACTCCCGGCCGGTCGCCCTCACGGTTGCGGCGGCGGACGAACAGCAGCAGGCCGACCATCATCACCGGGTACATGGCCAGGTAGACCGCATCGCCAAACGACGGGAACGGGATCTGCACGTTCGCCAGCTCCCGGTAGCTGTACGTGTAGACGTCGCCGATCCAGTAGAGGACCAGCCCGAACAGGAGCAACCACCACGCGCCCTTGGCCTGCGGTCGGTTGCGGCGGATGCCCGCGATGACCGCGACGAGGCCCGACAACCCGAGCAGGTTCTCGAGCGGAGCCGAGCCCTGGAACGGCGGGACAAGCACGTACAGCGCCGTCATAACCGAGGTGACCGCGAGGTACGCAAGCCATAGTGGCACCCTCGCGACGGCCCGCTGGAGACGCCCCGGATCGGAGCGAGGAGTCATGCCGCTCGCGCCTCGGGCCCGCGGTCGAGCTCGTGGGCTGGCATCAGCTCGCCGTCCCCGGCCAGCTCATCGATGGCCGCCAGCAACGTATCGAGCTCAGCGTCGGTGTTCGCCGCCGTGAGCTGGATGCGGAAGCCGACCTCGTCCTTGGGCACGAGCGGGTATGCCGCCAGCGTGACGTAGACGCCGCGATCGAACAGGCGCTTGCCGACGGCCGCGATCCTGCGGTGATCGCGGATCGGCACCTCGATGATCGGCAGCTCGGAGTGGTTCGGCGTCGCGACCCCGAGGTCCCTCAGGTGCCGCACAACGCGGGCGCTGTGCTTCCAGATGACCGCGCGCAACGCATCGCCGCGCTGCTCGTTGACGTCGAACCCCTTGAGGACGGTGGCGAGCGATGCGACCGGCGACGGCCCGGAGTACAGGTACGGAGGAGCTGCCACCTTGAGTAGCTCCTTGACGTCTGTCGGGCATGCCACGAACGCGAGCAGCGACGAGTACGCCTTCGAGAACCCGCTGACGAGGATCAGGTTGTCGTAGCTCTCGCCGAAGTGACGGACCACGCAGTTGCCCCGCATCCCGTACGGCGAGGTCTCGTCGTCGCGGCGTTCGCCAATGACGCCGAACCCGTGCGCATCGTCGACGTACAGGAGCGCCCCGTGGCGCTTTGCGACGGCCGCGAACGCTCGCAGGTCGGGCGCATTGCCGGTCATGCTGTTGACCCCGTCCATGCAGACCAACCGCGTTGAATCCCGTTCTGCCCTCAGCAGCTGCTCGAGGTGGTCTGGATCGTTGTGCTGGAAGCGCTTGACGGCGGCACCGCGCGAGCGCGCGATCTGGCAACCGTCGTAGATCGTCTTGTGTGCCCGGCCGTCGAGGAAGATCGTGCCGGAGGCCGCGAGCAGAGGGATCACCGACATATGGATATGGGTGATCGTTGGCAGCACGAGCGAATCGGCGCTGCCGAGTAGGTCCGTCAGCCGTTCCTCGATCTGCTCGTAGAGGACCGGGCTGCCGAGCAGCCGCGACCAGCTCGGATGCGTACCCCACGCGTCGAGGTAGGCAGGGACGGCGTCGATGATCTCCCGGTCGAGGTCGAAGCCAAGGTAGTTGCACGACGCAAAATCCGCGAGCCATTTGTCCCCGACGCGGATCATCCGCCCGTCGATCTCGTCGATGACCGCGTCCATCATCGGGTGCGACGACTTCAGCGCGGAGAGGTCTCGGCAAGTCTCGAGCCAGTGGTCGAGCCATGGTCGCCGACTCGCCCGGTGCTCACGTCCTGGCTGCCCAACCCGGTCCGGTGGTGAAGCGATATCGGTCTCAAACGACATCGCTCCGAAATATCGTCCTCATGTGAAGGAATCTTGAGCCATGCAGCGAGAACGCCCCCACGGCGTAGGGTTACAGCCTTGTCGATCAGCGCGCCGGCCACAAGAAAATTTCCTGCGGTCCGCGGCGTTGGAGTAGCGTCCTAACCACGACGGGCCGCTGTCCATGAGCAGGTTCGATCAGGGGGTGTGGTCTGGTGCGGCTCACAACCCCTGAGAGGAGCCGTTATGACGCCGATCGTCCAGCTCGACCCAGACTTCGCGTTCAAGGGCATCCCCGCCGTTGAGGCTCCAGCTATCGTTCCAGCGGCAGATCCGCTCGGACCGTTGGCGGAGCTTCCTGGTGCAGCGGAAGTTCCCGGCACGTGGAAGGGGCACGGGTTCAATGCCATCTGGCGGCCTCATCACCCATCCAGCCCGCAGGATCGCTTCCTCGAGCTGAATCTCACGACCGAGACGCTTGTCTTCACAAGGATCAACGGCCCGATCCCCAACCGCGGGTTGCAGATGCCCGACATCAACATGTTCGGCGTCACCTACCTTCAGCAGATCGCGCAGACGAGTGATGGGACCGGTCTTCACATAGAGCCGGGCATCTGGGCCAACGTTCCCCAGACGACCGATCCGGTCGAGCCTCCGACCGTAGTACGGATGGCCTCGATCCCGCACGGCACGACAATTCTCGCCCAGGGCACCGCACAGGTCCTCGCCGGCGGTCCGCAGACGATCCCCGACAACAACATCCTCCCATTCTTCATCGGTTCCCCGCCACCGGCAAACGGTGATTTCAACTCCGTCGCGCAGACGTTCCCCGAGTTGAACCTCTCGATCCCGACCAGCTTCCGCTTCGAATCCCCCGGGGTTACACAGGACATTGTCAAGAACCCCAACAGCGTCCTGCAGGCGGCGCTGGAACTCTCGCTCCAGGGAACGACGATGAAGAGCAGAACGTTCCTGCACGTCACCACCACGGACAACGTTCACCCGGTCGTCGGGGGTGGCGGAACCGCTAACACCGCTTTCCTGGCAGCCGGCTCAAGCGGCGGCAACGCCAAGGCGGTCGAGGTCGACGCGACGTTCTGGATCGAGACGATCGCGGGGACCGGAGGGAACCCCGACACCCTCCAGCTGCAATACACGCAGCTGGTGCTGCTCAACTTCAATGGCATCACCTGGCCGCACGTCACGGTCGGCACGCTGGTCAAGCAGTAGCCGGCGCCGCAGGTGGTCTAGCCAGAGCCGCCCGCGGCGGCGGTCTGCACGATCGCCGCGATGATCTGCGGCCACAACGGCCGCGGCAGGTCGTGACCCATCCCAGCGAGCATCAGCAGGCTGGAGTCCCGGATCGCGCTGGCGGTGGCGCGTCCGCCGGACGGAGCGATCAGGGGGTCCTCGTTCCCGTGGATCACTGTCGCTGGGATCCGTAGACCTCGGAGGCGCCGGCTGCGATTCGATGTCAAGTTGATCGCGGCGAGCTGCCGGGCGGTCCCGGCGGGGTGGTAGCCGCGGTCGTATGAGCGCTCAGCCAGCAACCGGAGCCGTGCGGGGTCGGGCGGGTATGTCCTTGAGCCGATCGCCTGGAGCGTCGCGACTGAGTCGGCGATGTAGCCGTCGCGATTAGTTGCCGGGCGGCGAAGCAGCCGCCTCAGCATCGCCGGCTTGGGATTACCGACCCAGTGGCTGCCCGTCGTCGACATGATCGAGACAAGCGAGCTGACCCGCTCGGGATGGTTGATCGCCATCAATTGGACGATCATCCCGCCCATCGAGACTCCGACGACCGGTGCGCGCTCGATCTCGAGATGGTCGAGCAGCCCCGTGGCGTCGGCTGCGAGGTCCTCGAGACGGTACGGACTCGCGCGAGGGTCGCGCAACACGAGCTGGCGCATGGTCGGCGGCGGGGCGTCACGGAAGATCGTCGATCGGCCGTTATCACGATTGTCGAAGCGGATCACCCGGTACCCGGCGTCGAGCAGTAACGCACAGAACTCGTCCTCCCAGAAGATCATCTGCGACCCGAGCCCCATCACCAGCAGCAGCGGCGGCGCGTCGTCGGGGCCGAGCGTCTCATAGCAGAGCTCGACTGCGCCGATCTGCGCGAATCGCTCGGAGGAGGCTGTGACGGACATCGCCGCGCAGCGTAGTTCAGCAGGGCGAGGGTGGTCGACGTCATCGCGTGCTCGCGACAAGGTTGGTCGGGCCGATAGCCTCGATGTCGTTGCGGCGATCTCAAGGCAATACGACCAGAGGTCCTGAACGACCCGGGAGGTGGCGCTGGTGGATGGGTGTGACGCCGCTCGCCGCGGCGTTGTGGCTGACCGCCGTCAGCGCGGGGATCAGCGCTCGTGTCGCGGTGGCGGTCGCGGCCGGGGTTCCTAGGATCATGATCGCCTCACCGATTGATCGTGGCGAGTACGAGCGCGGGGCGCGGGTGTACGTGCGCTATCGCTGCCGACCCAGTGCGGTGAGTGAGCCGATCGTCGCGTGTCGGGGGACCGAGCGCTCCGGCCGCACGCTGGACACGCGCTCGCCGGGCGTAAAGAGTTTCACGGTCACCGCGACGGACGCAAGCGGCGCGACGATTACCAAGACCGTGCACTACACGGTCTGGTCGTACGTGAACCCGCTCCGCGAGGTGACCGACCTGCGGGCGAGCCGCATCGACATGGGCGTCGACTACTCCGGCTCCGGCCCGATCCTCGCTCTCGGTTGGGCACGCATCGTTCGCGCCAGCGACCGCCTCGCCGGTCCAGAGAGCTGCTGGGGCAAGACCTGCGTTCCGCCCCCAGGCAACTGGGTCATGTACCGGCTCCTCGACGGCCCGTTCGCGGGCAAGTACGTCTACATCGTCGAGAACCTGACGATCACAGTCCACACCGGCCAGACCGTGGCCGCAGGACAACCGATCGCGATCCTTCACGACGCATCCCCGAACCTCGAGATCGGCTGGGCAGCCGGGCGTGGCACCTACACCCTCGCCGCCGCCCGGGGCCATCAATGCACCTGCGCCGACCCGGGCGGCTGGTCCTCGATCGAGGGACGCAACTTCAACTCGCTCCTCACCTGGCTCGGCGCGCCATCGGGCTACGTCACGTCGATTCCAGCCGGCCAGCGGATGCCCCGTCACTGGCCCGCGCTTCCCCAAGACCGCTCAGAAATCGCCGGCCGTAACGCCCGCTCACGGACCCGAGCGCCTGTCTCGTCACTCGACGTGGCGCGGCAGAGCCTCACCGTCAGCGATCGGTCACGCGGATAGCGTGCGCATCCCGGCGATCGTGACCTCAGCGGCACGGGCGAGCCGGGGCTCGAGCTCGAGTAGTGCATGACCCAGATCGGGGTCTGTGACGTAGAGGTCGGCGAGCGGTGGCGGTGGGGTCGCTATCTGGTACATGGCGCCGGCGAGCAATGCCACCGTGGAGACGAGCTGGCGACGGTCCTCGGCGGTGAGCTCGGGCAGCGGCCCCTCGAGTGCGGCCGCGACATCGTCGACGGCTCTCAGTGAAATCAGCTTGTAGGCGCGCACGGCCTTGACCGACACGTGCCGCTCGAGGTTGAGCGCCGTGTGGGGGATCAGGTCGCAGAGCAGGGGCCGGTCCGCGAACTCACGGGCCAGGGCGGCTGCCGCGGCGCGGTCTGCGCCGCGCGGAGTGAGCTCGGCGAGGGCGGCGGACGTTGTGGCGGCCCATTCGCGCCAGCATCGGCCGGTGAGCTCGAGAAAGATCTGCTCGCGGGTCTCGAAGTAGCGCAGCAGCGCGGACTTGTGAACGCCGACCTCGGCGGCGATTTCGGTGAGGGTGACCTGGCGCACACCACTTCGCGCGGCCAGGCGCGCGGCTGCCGAGAGGATCGCCTCGCGGCGCTGGCTCTTGTGCTCCGCGCTACGAGCGCGTTGAAAGTCAAGCGACGTCACAACGCGCGCAAGCGTACCTAGGAGAACGGCGGTGTGTTATATTACGCAACAGCGTTCTCTTAACTCGGAGGTGCCCACATGCCCAGCGTCTTCTTCCTCACCGGCTCCAGCCGGGGCCTGGGTCGTGCGATCGCCCGGACCGTGCTGGAGAGCGGCCACCAGCTCGTAGCGACCGCACGCAACCCGCAATCGCTCGACGATCTGGTCGCCGCCCACGGCGATCAAATCCTTCCGCTCGCGCTGGACGTCACCGACGCCGACGCCGCGCGCAGGGCGATCGTCGCAGGCGCCGCGCGCTTCGGGCACATCGATGTTGTGATCAACAACGCGGGGTATGCCGACCTCGCCTCGATCGAAGACGTCACGTTCGAGGACTTTCGCGCCCAGATCGACACCAATCTGTTCGGCGTCGTCAATGTGACGAAGGCTGCACTCCCGCTCCTTCGCCATCAGGGAGCCGGTCACATCATCCAGGTCTCCTCCGTCGGCGGTCGACTCGCGACCGCGGGACTTTCGGCGTACCAGTCGGCGAAGTGGGCCGTCGGCGGCTTCTCCAGCGTCCTCGCCGCCGAGGTAGCACCGCTCGGCATCCGCGTGACGGTGCTCGAACCCGGCGGGATGCAAACCGATTGGGCCGGCTCCTCGATGCAGGTTCCGCTGATCTCTGAGCCCTACCGCCAGACTGTCGGCAAGATGGCGGCGATGCATGACTCCGACGCGGTCGCCCTCGGCGACCCCGCCAAAGTCGCCCAGGTCGTGCTGCAAATCGCCGCGATGGACGACCCCCCGCTGCGCCTGATCCTCGGCAGCGAGGCATACGCCTACGCGACTGCAGCGGCCCGGGCCCAAGCGGCATCCGATCAGCGCTGGCACGAGCTCACGATCTCCACCGACCGCGACGACGCCACCGACGCCCAACACGATCCCCTCGGCGCGGCTTCGCCCTGATCCACCCAAATTCACTGCTGGCAGAAGAGAAGCCACTGTCGTCCTTACCGGGTTCGGCGAATCCGGAGTACTACACGTCGCCGAGGTCGGTGCTCTGAGGGCCTCAGAGTTCGATCGGCTCGAGGTCGCGCTCGGCCGGTCCCTGAAGAACCTTGCCCAGGGCGTCGAAGCGCGAGCCGTGACAGGGACAGTCCCACGTCGTCTGAGACGAGTTCCATTGCACCGAGCAGCCGAGATGTGGGCACTTCCTCGAGAGGGCCGTCAACTGACCTGAATCATCGCGGTAGCCTGCGAGCTTCCTGCCCTTGTCCTCCACAATCGCGCCCTCTCCAGGCTTCAGGTCCTCGAGGGCCCGCCCGACGGTGTGGACGATCAGGACATCACAGCCGGCCGTGTGCGAGACGGTGTTCGGTACCGAGCCCAGAACGCGCCTGGGCCCGGCGATGCCCTTGTTTCCGACGACGACCAGATCGCTGCCTTCGGCCTCGGCGAGCTCGGCGATGGCCCTCCCCGGCTCACCGGTCCCGATCCGCTGGGCGAGCTCCGGCTCCCCCAGCCGCTCGGCCGTGTCCTTCAGGACGATTCTGCCCATCAGACCATCGCCAACATAGGCGAGCGTGACGCTTGCGCCGAGCGCATGGGCGAGCCCTGTCCCGACGTGAGCGGCATGTGCGGCCGTCGGGGAGCCGTCGGTGGCGATCATCAGGGTTCCGTAGGGATCATGCGCCGCTTCGGTGTCCGGGAACTCGCGCGCCACCTTCGAGGTGCGCACGATCAAGACGCTGCACGGTGCGGTGTGCGAGATGCGGTCCGGGACTCCGCCGAGTCGAACCCGCCGAAGCTGGCCCATGCCGGCGTCGCCGATCACGATCAGGTCGACGCCGGCGTGACCGGCGAACTCCAGGAGGGCCGCTGCCGGTTCTCCCTCGGCCGCGAACGCCGGCGCCTGGATGCCGGCTGCCGCGGCACGAGCGCGAGCCTCCTCGAGGGTGCGCTCGGCCGACTCCTTTGCCTCCGCGTCTCCCGCGTGGGCCGTCACGATGATCAGTCGTGCGCCGGTGGCGTTCGCCAACCTCGCCGCCGCCTTCTCGGCTATGCGTGCGGTCGGTGAGCCGTCGGTGCCGACGAGGATGGTTCCGAACAACGGGGTGGCATTCATGCTGACCGGCCTCAGAACGGTTGGAAGACCATCAGGTAGATGATGAACAGGAGCCCGATCGTTCCGACCCAAAGCGTCATCATCGGGACGTGGGAGGAGACGAATTCCTCGATCTCGGCCGGCCCGACCGCCGTTCCCCCGCCCGCCTCGATCGTCATCACCCGGCGCAGCCGCCGGTAGTACGGTCGCGTGACCGAGTACATGAAGCCCATCTCGGCGACGAACACGCCGAGGGCGACGCTGATCCAAGCCTGTTGGGTCCACCAGTGTCCGTCGAAGCCGGCACCGATTCCGCCGAGGAGCAAAAGAAAGCTCGAGACGTAGAAGACAACGGTCGTCGAAGCCGAAAACTCGAGCAGCGTCCGGAGCCGCTCAGGGCTGCGCTCCTTCTGAGTCCGGAGCGCCACTCCGGTGCTGACACCGTGAGCCAGCATGAAACCGACTACACCGATGACATGGATGAATACCCACCAGTTGTACAAGTGCGATGCCCCGTGCCAGTACCCGTGCTCGTCGCGCCGATCCTACGCTTTGGAGCCAGATTTCGCCGTCTGGCCGATGCACGCCACCGACGGCGACGCGCTGGTCCCCTGTGCGCCCGCGTGCGAGTTCAGGTGGACAGGAGGACCACGCCAAGGAGAATGGCGGCGATGCCGCACTGCTGCGCGCGGTGAAGGCGTTCGTCGAGCAGACGGTAGGCAAGCAGCACCGTCACGGCCGGATACAGGGAAGCGAGCACCGACACGATCACCAGCTGCCCGTGAAGTGTCGCGAACGCGTATAGCACGACGCCTGAGGTTGCGAGCAGGGCCGAGACGACCGTGATGCGCGCGTTGCGCGACTCAAGGGCTGGACGCAGCGACGGACGTCGGATAGCCACGATCACGGTCAGGACAAGGGCTGGAACCGCTCGCGCGATCAGCAGCGCCCAGGGAACGCCGTGGCGACTCGCGGGCGCGAGCAGCCAGAGCATCAGGCCACTGCCGAGGGCAGCGAGCAACGCCAGCCCGAGGCCGGATTCCACCGGTGCAGACGGATGCTCACGAGGCGAGCGAGAGGCAAACACGATCCCGCCGAGTGCCGCCAGGACGCCAATCGCCTGGGCGGCGCCCGGGCGCTCGCCCCCGACAACCCCCGCGGCGATCGGCACGATCACACCGGTCGCACTGATTGGAGCCACGATGCTCATCGTCCCGACAACCATCGCCTGGAAGAACGCGGCGAGGCCAACCGTCATCCCGAGGCCGGCGCCCGCCGCCGCTGCGACCGTAGCCAAGGGCGGGACCGGCTCGGCGCTGATCGCAACCCAGCTGCCAGCGAGCACGACCGCGATCATCTGTGTGCAGAAGATGAACTGCAGCGTGCCAATCCGCCGCGACGTCGTGCCGCCGAGAAAATCCGCGACCCCGTAGCTCAACGAAGATCCAAGTGCCAAGCCCGACCCCAACACGAGCCGCAGTCTAAGGTGCGCCCGCGGAAACCGACCGGGTGATTGGGCCTCGAGGATGCGATCGTCGCGCTGCCACAAGCGACTCCGCGGAGTCCCAACGCTGAAGATCACCCGCCGGCTTGGCTGACTGGCTAACGGGTTACGATCCCAGCCGTGCTTTGCGCGAGAGCTGCAATGGTCGCGGGGATCGTCGCATCGTCGTTGGCGGTCACCGCCGGGGCCAGCGCCGCCGTCACCACGATCACGGTCACGGGATTCGGAGACCCGTCAACCCCCGCCCCCAGCGCGAGCAACTGCCAGGCGCCGGCCGGTGCCACGCAATCCTGTCCCTCGCTGCGGGACGCCGAATTGGCTGCCGAGGCCGCTTCGACCGCCACGAACGTCCCGACGATTCAGCTCAGCGCCGGCACGTACAAACTTGACGACTGGCTGATGATCGAGCAGCCGATGAAGATCGTCGGTGCCGGCATGTCCGGCGCGCCGGGCGGGACGACGCTTGACCAGGTTGGGGCCGGCCCGGTGATCGTGTCAAGTCTCTCGAGCGGATCGTTGACGGTGCAGCAGCTTGAGCTCACCGGCGCCACTGACAGCAACCAGGGCGGTGGAATTGCGTCGAACGGCAGCCTCGAGCTCGACTCGGTGTTGGTCACCGGTAACTCTGCGACCGGCTCCGACGGCTCGGCGGGCGAGGCCGGAGTCAGTGCGCAAGGGGGCGGCATCTACGAGAGTGGCTCGCTGACGCTCAACAACAGCGTGGTGAAGGACAACAACGCGCAGGGCGGCAACGGCGGGGCGCCTGTCGGATCGGGCACCGGTGGCGTGGGCGGCAACGCAAGTGGCGGCGGCATCTACATCACCGGGCAGCTCACGGCGACGGACAGCACAATCTCCGATAACCAGGCAATCGGCGGCGCGGGTGGCGGCTCGGTCACATCCGGCGCCACGGGCGGAGGCGGCGGCGCCGCCCAGGGCGGGGGAATCGAAGCGGTCAGCAACCCGCTGGCCCTGACCGGCACGACCGTTGACGGCAATACCGCAACCGGCGGCGTAGGCGGGATCGCCACGACCGATGGGCTGGCCAGCTCCGGCGGCGCCGGCGGCATCTTCGTCAACGGCTCGTCGCTGACCGCGCAGGCGATCACCGTCGCCGACAATGGAGCGGTCGGCGGTGCGGCTCAGGGCGCCACAGGGAGGGCAAGCGGCGGAGATGGCGGCGGTATCGTCGTCAGCTTCGGCAGCGCAAAGGCCACGATCGTCGACTCGACGGTGACCGGCAACTACGCCAACGCGGGCGCAGTCTCGGATGGCGCGACCGGGGGTGGGTCGTTCGGCGGTGGCATGTACATCCAGGCCGGCGGACAGGTCGTCCTCGCGAGCGACACGCTCGCCGCCAACAGCTCCGTCGGCAGCGGCCCAGCGCTGACCCAGGGCGGCAACATCGCATTCAGTGGTGGGACCCTGTCGATCGCCGACACGATCTTCGTCGATGGCGGGGCGACGCAACCGGGTCTCCAGAACTGCGAGCTCAACGCTCCGAGCGGCTTCACCGACGCCGGCCACAACCTTGAGGAAGACTCGATCTCGCAATGCGGGCTGTCACCCGCCAACCACGACGTGCTCGTCGCCGCGGGCACCCCTGTGCTGGCCACCACGCTAGCCGCCAACGGCGGGCCGACCGACACGCTCGCGTTATCCGCGATCAGCCCAGCGATCGGCGCGGGCGACGCCTGCGTCAACCCACTGCTCGCGGGCTCGCCGACACTGGCAGTCGACCAACGCGGCCTCCCGCGACCGGCTACGTGCGACATCGGCGCCTTCCAGCACCAGTTGCCGGCCGGCGGCGCGGCACTGCTCGCAGGCGTACCGGCACCGGGGCACACGCTCACCTGCACGCCGAGCGCGTTCACCGGCGATGGCCTCACTTACAGCTACTCGTGGCTGCACAACGGGGCGGCGATCAGCGCTGCGCCGACGCTCGTGGTGACTGGCGCCGATCAGCGCCGGTCGCTCTCGTGCCGGATCACCGCCACCGGCTTCTACGGGGGCACCGCGAGTGCTACCAGCGCGTCGATCGTGGTCCAGTCCCTCAGGATCAGAGCACTCAGCGAGTCCCACTCGACCTGGAGTGAGGGTACGGCGCTCGCACGCTTCGCGAGGAAGGTCCGCAAGCCACCGATCGGCACAACTTTCAGCTTCAAGCTCAACTTGCCGGCGAACGTCAGCTTCACCTTCACCCACACTGCCGCCGGTCGGCGCTCAGGCAAGGCGTGCGTCAAGCAGACCAGGCACAACGCCAACCACAAGCGGTGCACACGCACACTGACGAGCGGCAAGCTGACATTCGCCGCCGCCGCCGGCACACGCAAGCTTGCCTTCGACGGCCTCATCAGCCATAGGAACCGGCTCCCCCCGGGCCGCTACGCGATGACCGTCACGGCAACCGCCGCCGGCGCGACGTCGAACAGCGCGAAGCTCAGCTTCACGATCGCCGCCTGAACAACGGGCCAGAGCGACTCGCTATCGGTCGATGACCGCGTCGGTGATCGGGTTGATGCCGGCGAGCATTGCGGAGAGCTCCTCGGTGAGCCCGTACCGCCGGGCGAGTTCCGCGGGCGCGGTGTAGCACAGCTTTGTCTGGTCGCCGTCGGCGAACACGAGCACCTTGAGCGGGAGATCGAGCGCCACAAGGGGCGAGGCCTCCATCACCGGCGTTCCCGCGAGCGGGCTGCCGAAGATGATCACCTTCGTGTCGCGAAGTTCAAGCCCGTTCGCCTTCGCCTCGCCGCTGTGGTCGATCATCGCAAACAGCTTCAAGCCCTTGGCGGCGATTACCGCCGACAGTCGTGAAACCGTGTCCTCGACCGACCAAGGGCTCACTTTGGTCACGATTCCGGCTCTATCTGGATGTTGGTTTGGCATCACCAGCTCCTTTGCTCCACGCGGGTCTCCGATCTGCACTGCACGGGAGGCGGCCGGAGCGCCAGACCGAAGCTAAACGCTCGGGTTGTGGCGGAGGCCGTCGAGGGCAATCCGGAGAATGTGCTCGATCTGCACGCTGTCGCTGTTGGGGATCTTCGAGATCCCGATCACCATCTGCATGATCTCGGCAAACGTTGCATCGGGGCGTACGACGCCGGCCTGTTGCGCGCGCTCCAGCAGCGGTTCGCCGGCGTCGAACAGCGACGCTCGGCACGCTTGGAAGAGCGGTGCATCTTGGTCGTTGTAGTTGAGCAGCTCGTGCGCGAGCGCCTGCTTGGTTGCGAGGTAAGCGATGAAGCGCTCGAACCAGCCGGTGAGGGCCTCCCACGGATCGGCGCCATCAAGCTGCACGGCCGTGCGGCAGACCTCGTTGACCTCGTCGACGTACAGAGCTTCTAGCAGCGCCCGCCGATTGGGGAAGTGGCGGTAGAGCGTCCCGATGCCGACACCGGCGCGGCGCGCGATCTCCTCGAGCGACGTGGACTCTCCACCTTCGGCAAACGCGTCGCGCGCAGCCGCGAGCACCTTCTCATAGTTGCGCCTGGCATCGGCGCGCTTCGGGCGTGCGGCGAAGTCCTGGGGGCCGGTCTCGATCGCGTTCACGTGACTACCTTGACAAACGGAGGATGCCTCCGTATATTTCCGGAGGGTGCCTCCAGTTATTTCGGAGGCGGCCTCCAGTTTATCACCGCCTGACTGCCTCGACAAGTTTGGAGCCGTAGATGAATCTCGCCTCTCCCCCCGCACCGGCGCCCGTCCCCAACCGCCAGCGTTGGACGGCGCTGATCATCGTCTGCTTGGCGCAGCTGATGATCGTCCTCGACGTGACGATCGTGAACGTCGCTCTGCCCTCGATCCAGCGTGACCTCCACTTCACTCAGGGAGACCTCACCTGGGTCATCAACGCCTTTCTGGTCACCTTCGGGAGCCTCTTGCTACTCGCCGGCCGACTCGGCGATCTCGCCGGACGCAAGCGCGTGTTCCTCGCCGGACTCGTCATCTTCACCGCCGCCTCGGTACTCTGCGGCTTAGCTCCGAGCCAGGGCGTGCTGATCGGCGCCCGCTTCCTGCAGGGCGTCGGCGCGGCCGCACAGGCCTCCGTGATCCTCGCGATCATCGTCACTGAGTTCCCTGAAGCGAGCGAGCGTGCCCGCGCGATGAGCGCCTATGTGTTCGTCTCGGTCGCGGGCGGTTCGCTGGGACTACTGGCCGGCGGGCTGCTCACCCAGGCGCTGAGCTGGCACTGGGTCTTCTTCGTCAACCTTCCAATCGGCGTCGCCGCGCTGGCACTCGGTCATCGGCTGATTCCCGCAGACACGGGACTCGGACTCGCGCACGGAGTGGACTGGGCCGGTTCGTTGCTGGTCACCGTGTCTCTGATGAGCGCGATCTACGCGATCGTCCAGGCCACCTCCCACGGCTGGCTGTCAACGCAAGTGCTCGGACTCGGCGCGCTCTCGTCCGGACTGATGGCGGCGTTCCTCGTCCTCGAGGGCCGGATCGAAAACCCGATCATGCCGCTGCGCATCCTCAGCTCGCGGCGGCTGATCAACGCAAGCCTGATCAGAGGCTTCCTCGTCACCGCCATGTACTCCACCTTCTTCCTGGCGACGCTCTATCTCGAGCATGTCCGTCACTACAGCGCCCTTCAGACCGGCGCGGCCTTCCTCCCCTGGACCCTCACCGTCGCGCTGCTGTCTCAGGGCATCACCGCCCGGCTGGTCACACGGTTCGGAACCCTTCACGTACTGATCGGCGGGATGACGAGCGCCGTCGCCGGGCTGCTGTTGTTCAGCAGCGTCGGTCCTCACACCACCTTCTTCCCGACGATATTCCTGGCTGCCTTCGCGATCGGCCTCGGGATCGGCAACGCGTTCATGCCACTGCTGACAATCGCGATGGCCGACATCCCCGCGGCAGACGCCGGGCTGGGCTCCGGAATCACCAACGTCTCCCAGCAGATCAGCGGGGCATTCGGGCTGGCGGTTCTCAGCACGATCGCAGCCAAGCAGACCAAGACCTACCTATCCGACCACCACACGATGACGACCTCACTGATCAGCGGCTACCACCTCGCCTTCCTCGTCGCCGCGGCGATCGTTGCCACCGGAACAGCCCTGGCGCTCCCACTCCTGCGGTCCAGCAGCAAACGCACGTCACTTCAACTGGCGCAGACCGCTGGCGCCACCGACACCCCAACCGATCACGACATCGAATTGGAAGCAGCATGAAAATCGGAGCGGAGATCGTCGCTCAGGCAGCCGGCGTGTCGGTACGGGCTCCCGCTGCGCGTACTGCGTTGGCGAGTTCGTGGACGCCCGCGCGGATGGTTGATTCCGGCATTTGCGCGTAACCGAGCAGGAGGACTGGCGGGCGTCCGTGGGTGTCGGGTTGGTAGTCGGCCATCGTTTCGAGCTCTACGCGCCGGTCGTGGGCCTCCTCGCGGATCGCCCGTTCGCTGACGTCGTCGGGCAGCTGGACGGTGACGTGCAGCCCGGCGGCAACGCCGCGGACGGCGGCCCCCGGGAGCGTTTCGGCGAGCGCGTTGACGAGCGCATCACGGCGGCTTCGGTAGCGGCCTCGCATACGGCGCAGGTGGCGGTCCAGCTCGCCGCGGGTCAGGAAATCCGCGAACGCGTGCTGTTCGATGCGGGCGGTACCGCGGTCGGCGAGAAGCTTCTCGTGGCTGACGGCTTGAAGCAGCGACGGCGGCACGACCAGCCAGCCGATGCGGAGCGCCGGCGCCAGGGTCTTGCTCGCCGAGCCGGCGTAGACGACGCGATCGGGGTCGAGGCCTTGGAGCGCTCCGACGGCCGCGCGGTCGTAGCGGTACTCGGCGTCGTAGTCGTCCTCGATCGCGATCGCGTCCCGGTCGCGGAGCCACGCAAGCAGGGCCGTTCGTCGTTCGCCTGTGAGCACCACGCCGGTGGGATGCTGGTGGGCAGGCGTCAACACGACGGCGTCGGCGCCGGCCTGCTCGAGATCGTCGACCCTTGTCCCGGCTTCGTCGACCCCGATCGGGACCGGCTCCAGGCCGGCGTGTGCGGCGACCAGACCGTCTTCGGGGTTGCTCGGATTCTCTAAACGCGATCCGTCTGGCGCCGGCTGCCGCAAGCGCGTGACAGACCAAGCCGAGGCTCTGTGTGTAGCCGTTGGTGACGACGATGTGCTCGGGATCGGCCACGACGCCGCGGACGCGGCCGAGGTAGTCCGCCAGCGCCGAGCGCAGCGATTCAACCCCCCGAGGATCGCCGTAGGCGAGGTCGGCATCGGTCATCGTCGAGAGCGCGCAGCGCAACGAGCGCAGCCATGCCGCGCGCGGGAACGTCGAGACGTCAGGCACGCTGGGACGGAAGTCGAACCGTGCGTGCGGCGCCGCCGGCGCCACCACCTCGCGCGCCTCACCCGCGACCGCCGCCGCGTCCGAGACACGTGGGCGGGCTCCCTGCCGAAGGCTCAGATAGCCCTCCGCAGCCAACTGGGCGTAGGCGTCCACCACGACTCGCCGGGAGACGGCGAGCTGGCGCGCCAGATCACGTGTGGACGGCACGCCTGCACCCGGTCGCAGCGCGCGATCTCGGATCGCGCGCCGAAGCTGGTCCTCGATCTGGGCTCCGAGCGTCCTGGAGCCGTCGCGGCTCACGGAGAGCAGCAGTTCCACCGGCTTACTGGTCTCGTTCAAAGCAATGATTGTGGATCTTCCATCTGCACCAGTGAAAACCTAGCATCGAAGCATGCACTCGATCGCGTCATCCGCCGACCTACGACGCCTGTTCGCCACCTCGGTCCTCGCGCGGTTGCCGCTGGCGATGCTCAGCATCGGGCTGCTGGTCCATGCCCAGTACCTCACCGGCTCGTTCGCCGCCGCCGGCGTGGTCACCGGTGTCTATGCGATCGCGCTCGGCGTCGGCGGGCCGCTACTTGGACGGCTCGTCGACCGGCGTGGACAGACAGTGGTGCTGCTGACGAGTGCCGCCGTGGCCGCTGCGCTGCTGGTCGCGATCGCCTTGCAGCCGGTGGGCGCGTCGCTGGCCGTGCTGCTCGCGCTCGCAGCCGGCATTGGCCTGGTCGAACCGCCCGTCGGTGCCTGCCTGCGAACCCAGCTTCCAGCCCTCATAGCGGATCCCGGCGCGGTCCGCGCGGTCTACGCCCTCGAGGCGTCCGTCGTCGAGCTGACGTTCATCTTCGGGCCGCCGCTCGCGCTCTGCATCGGTGCGCTGTGGTCCACCGGCGCGGCCCTCGCGGTGGGTGGGATCGTCCTGCTGATCGCGACCGCCGCGTTCGCCGCGCAACCGGCCTCACGCAGCTGGCGGCCGGCGCCGGCGGACCGGCGGCCGCGTGGCGGTTCGCTACGCACACCGGCGATGCGGACGCTGGTCATCATCCTGGTCGCCGTCGGCGTCCTGCTCGGAGCCGCCGAGGTCGCGATCGTCGCAGCCGCCAAGTCGCTTGACAGCACCACGGCCGCCGCCCCGCTGCTGGCCCTCTGGGGCGTCGGTTCGTTCGCGGGCGGGCTGCTCGCCGCCCGCCTCGGCGGCGGAGCCCGCACCGGCGCCGGCCTCGCGTTCGTTCTCGGCGCGCTCACCGCCGGAATCCTGGCCCTGGTCCCCGCGGCCGGCAGCGTTGTTGCGCTCGGGGGCGTGCTGCTGCTCGGCGGCGCAACGATCGCCCGCCGGTTTCGCGCTCGCCGGCGGCGCCGGCGCACTTGCGGTGCTCACAACCATGCTCCGGTTGCACACCCTCGCGCCTCGCGCCGTGCCCGTAATCACCCTCACCGAAAGCGATCAGCGGCTTGCCCACCAAGCAGCCGCCTGACCGTCACTCTGGGGGCAAGCGCGGAGATCACCACGTCCGAACGAGGCGGATCAGGTGGCCGGTCCCGGCGAGGACCGGCCACCTGCTGGCTGGCTCACAGAGACTGACTTTCGAGCGGCCAGACCTCAACGACGCCGTGGGCGATGGCACATGGAGTTCGCGAGGCGATCTCGATCGCCTCTTCAACCGTGTTCGCTTCGATCAGGGCGAAGCCGGCCACCGGCAGCGTGGCGTTCATGAACGGTCCTGCTTTCGTTTGAACGCCGGCGGCGTCATGATTGCGGACCTGGACTGCCTGTCCGGCGACCCCCATGACCGCCCCACTAGCACGCAGCCTTGCGTCGTGAGCGTGAGCTGCTTCTCTTAGGGCGGGGTTCGTGCGGTCGTAGCCGTCGCGATCGCCGTAACCAATCGTGATGAACATCGCCATTGTGAGCGTCTCCTATCGGTCTCTGACGACCAGTCAGCTCACGTAGGCGGGCCACGGGAGCGGGAACAGGTTGCGGTAGGGGCGGGCCTCCTCGATCACCCGCGCGACCGACGCTCGCGCGAGCAGCCGGTCGTAATAGTCGGCCAGTGCAGCATGTTCGACATGGTCCAGCGGATGGAGAAGGTGGGCGTAATGGAGCGCGAGCGCCGCGGCGCAGTCGGCCAGCGTGAAGTCGTCTCCAACCAGCCAGCCTTCGTGGTCGCGTTGAGTGAGGTGGCGGTCGACTGTCGCGTAGGCGAGGTCGAGGGTCGCGTGGGCCTGGGCGACCCCGTGTGGATCCTTCGCGCCGGCGGGTCGCAATGCATCGCCGACGATCCTTTGCACCGGCGTGGTGATGTAGCCATCGGCCACTCGATCCCAGAGACGCGACTGCAGCGCGTCTTCTGGGTCGCTTGGGATCAGTGTCAGGGCGTCGCAGTGGTGGTCGAGGTACTCGACGATGATTGTTGACTCGCCGATCACGACGCCATCGTCGACCAGCACTGGAATCGAGGCCGGTGGCCACAACTCGGCCAGCGCGGAGCGGTCGGCCTCAACGAGTTCGGCTCTGAATGGCACGTCGCGCTCATAGAGTGCGATGAGCGGCTTCCAGCAGTACATCGCAAAGGGGTGTTCGTAAAGAATGAGGCTCACGCGATCACCTCGCTGGTAAGGAAGGACTTGAGCCTGTCGAGCAGCAGGCCGGTGCCGTGTTCGCGCTCGGCCGGGTCGTCAAGATCGTCCAGAAACGCCCCGTGTTCGGTGAAGGTCAGGTGTGTGCCGCCGTCTTCGCCGGGGCACAACTCGACGGTCGTCAGTGACACAGACGTCAGGCGGTCGTCGATCAGCATGTCGTAGGCGAAGACGATCCGCTGGTCGTCGGTGATGTCGTGGAAACGGCTGCGGAAGCAGTGGCGGATGCCGCGATGGTCGCGTCCTGCGTTCACCTCGCCGCCGCCGATTCGGAAGTCAAGCGACCATTCGGTGTCGGTCCAGCTTTCGGGTACCCGAAACCAACGCTGACGCAGCTCGGGGTCGGCGAATGCTTGAAAGGTCTGCGTCGGGCTTTGGCGGAAACGCCGCTCGATCGTGAAGTCGTGCTGACGGATGCTCATTCGTTGCGGTCTCCTCTTGTGGTCGGAAATGCGTCGTCGAGGACGTCGCCCAGGAGTTCGAGCCGACGCTCCCAAAGAGCGCAGTGATCAGCGATCCACTGCTCGAGCGTCCGCATCGGGCCGGGTTCGAGCCGGCATGTCCGAACCCGCCCGACCTTCTCGGAGCGCACCAGCCCGCTGCTCTGCAGCACCTCGAGGTGGCCCAGCACGGTCGGTAGCGACACATCCAGCGGCGCCGCGAGCTCGCTCACGGACGCGGCACCACGAGTGAGCCGCGCGACGATCGCGCGACGGTTGCCATCAGCAAGAGCGTGGAACGCCCGGTCGAGTTGCTGAGCCTCAGCGATCGGCACGGCCCGGACCGTAGCAGATCACTTAGGTGATCGCCTAACTATCGGGCCTGCCTCCGGATCCCGATGCGCTACTGGCGCCAGTGCTCGAAACGCTCAGCTTGCTCGGGCGAGATCTCGCCGAGCACCGGGTGCAGCGATATGTCAGGCGAGTAACGGCTTGCTGGTACCTCGCGACCGAGCGCCTCGGCCATCGCGCGCACGTGATGCGGAGCGCCACCGCAGCAGATGCCGATGTAGCCGACGCCGAGGTCGCGTGCGGCGAGCGCGAAGTCGGCCATCTCAAAGCGGGTGCACGTGAACGGGTCAAGCCCGATCGGGAACGCTGACCGGCCGTCACGATCAATCAGCGTTTGAAAGGTCGGGTGCTCGAGCGTTGTGCGGAACGGGACCGGCTGCGCCGCGACGTGGGTGCTGACGGCGGCACGCACCTGCTGGAGCAATTTGAGCATCGTCGCCGGCCCACGCGAGCAGTTGAGGCCGACCACCTCGGCGCCGGCGTCCGCGACTCGGCGGCATGCCTCGGGCAGTGGCACCCCGTCGATCGTCGTTTCCTTCGTCGAGGCGAACGTCACCACTGCGGGAAGCCCGCTCGCGCGGATCACCTCGAGCGCGATCAGCGCCTCCCCGAGGTAGTCATTCGTCTCGGAGATGATCAGGTCCGCTCCCTCCTGCACCGCCCACGTCACCTGCTCGTCATACATCGCCCGCACCACCTTCCCCGAGGCGGCGGGCTCGTTGGGGTCGTATTCCCACGTGTTGCAGACGTTCCCGGCGAGCAGAGCGCCACCCGCGCGAGCGACCTCACGCGCGATCTGCAACGCGCCGCGGTTCAGCGGCTCGAGATCGTTCTCGCGACCGATCGCCCGCAGCTTTGCGCGGTGCCCGTAGTACGTGAACGCGACCATCACCTCGGCGCCCGCGTCAAGAAACTCGCGGTGGAGCTCGCGCACCGCGTCGGGACGGTCGAGGACAACCTCGGGAACATACGCTCCCGCCTTCAGACATCCGCGCCGCTCGAGTTCGAACAGATAACCCTCGGCGCCGACCACCACACCGTCGCGCAGGCGTTCGAGCAGCCCGCTCGTTTCAGTATCTCGGAAGACGCTCACTGTAGTAATCGTAGGAGCCCTCGCGGGCGTGGCGCTCCGCGCACCGTTCAAGCGCGTCCTCATCAAGCTCGACTCCGAGGCCGGGACCCATCGGCACCGGCAGAACGCCGACCTCTGGTGAGACCGGACCGCCAACGACCACGTCGTCGGTCATCCAGCGCAACAGCGACTGGCTCGGCCAGCGCAGGTATGGGCTCGCGGCCGCAATATGAAGGTAGGCGGCGGTCGCGATCCCGAGATCGCCGCTATAGAACCAGAACCCGACGCCGTGCCGCTCACACGCCGCAATGAACCGGCGGGTGCCACCAATCCCCCCGCACGCTCCCAATCCCAGGACAAAGGCGTCAGGAACCCCCAACCGCGTCGCTCGCGTGAGATCGGGCGTGTGCGACGAGAACGGGATCGCCGAGCGTCGCCGCAGTACCGCCATCTCCTCAAACGTCGCAACCGGCTCTTCGATGTTCTCGATCTCAAACTCAGCGAACGCATCAAGCGCGCGGCCCGCGGTTTCCAGACTCCACCCCATGTTGGCGTCCAACCGAAGGCGGCGCTGCGGCCCGATCGCCTCGCGCACGGCACCGACCAGGCGCGTCTCCTCCTCAAGCGAACGCACCGCCACCTTGCCCTCAAACATCTGCGAGCCGTGCTCTGCGACCATCCGCGCGCAGTAGCTTGCCACGTCATCCACCGACTGCTCACGGCCCTCACGCAGCGCGAAGTACTCGCTGAACTCAACCTCTGTGCGACATGCCCCACCCAGCAGCGTATGCAACGGCACCCCCGCCGCCCGGGCCTGCGCGTCGTACAACGCCATCTCGATTCCAGCCCGCCCGCCACCGAACACGACCCGTCCATCCGAGCGATGCTCGACAGATCCGGGCCCGGTGACGTCAAGCTCGTCAAGCGCCTCGGCCAGCTCGCGCCCAAGTAGCGGCGGCCCAACCGCGTCGCGAACCGCGGCCGCGTCCTCAGCGGAGCCGCACTCACCGAGGCCGACAAATCCGTCGTCGGTGCTGACACGCACAACCGTCCGGCTGACACCCGGAAACGTACCCGGCGCCATCAGATACCTCGCCTCCAATGGCACGTTCACGGCCCACGCCTCAATCCGCTCGATTCGCGCCACCCGCTGGTATATAGCGGTGCCCGCGACCGCGTGTCAACCGGTGGACCGGCCCCAAGCTGCAGAGTTCCGCACATGGCGAGCGCTAGGCCGCTGTGTTGCGGACCCTCGCGACGGCACACGCACGCTCAAGGGCTGCCGCTCGGGTGCCGATACGCATGGGTGCAGAGCGATTTGGCGTTGCGCGAACCTTTCCGCATCTTCCGGACGGTCGCGGCAAGCCAATAATGACCGACGAGTCGCGTTGCAGGTAGGTCGCTCAGCCCTTTGCAATCGTTGAGCGACGAGGGCACCCTAACCCTAATGGAAACGTTCGAATGGAATCGATTGACAGGCCAGAAGGCGCCACATTGTCGGAGGCTTCCGGTCGGGTGCCGGTCGAGGAGCACCGCTCATCGAGTGACTCGAGTCTCAACGAACTGAGCGCCCGGCTCGCCAGCAGCGAGGAACGCTTCGTGACCTCGATCGACACGCTGATCGACCCGTTGGTGTTACTCAGACCGATGCTGAACGAAGTCGGGCAGGTCTCGGATTTCGTCTACGAGTATGCCAACGAGGCTGCGTGCACGACCAACATCGTCGCGCACGAGGAGCTGATCGGTATGCGCGTTCTCGAGCGGTTGACCCAGCTTGCACCGGTGGGCCTCTTTGACGCGTACGCGGCCGTAATCGAGACCAGTGAACCCCTGGCGCTCAACGATTTCGCGCAGCCATGCACGCCTGGTGATGAGCGCGATCAGCGGTTCTTTGATGTACGGGCCCTAAAGGCGGGGGAGCTACTTGTGCTCACATGGCGCGACGTGAGTGAACGCGATCGCGCCGAATCGGAACGGGCACGGCTGTCGGCAATTGTGCGCTCGTCGCACGACGCGATCGTGTCGCTCGATATCGATCTACGGATCACGGGCTGGAACGGTGGCGCCGAAGCGATTTACGGCTACGCGTCGGAGGAGGTTCTCGGCAAGCCAAGCGCGATCCTGATCCCGCCGGATGCGACGCCTGAGAGCCGGGAGTTGCGCGGGCGGGTCGTGGCCGGCGGGGAGGTTCAGCAATACGAGACCCAGCGGCTGCACAAGGACGGAACGCTCGTCGACGTCGCGATCACCGCGTTCGCGCTGGCCGACGCTGCCGGCAAGGTAGTCGGTGCGACCACGATCACGCGTGACATCACCCAGCGGATGAGCGCGGAGCGCGCGCTGGCCGTAAGCGACGAGCGTTACCGCGAGATTCTCGATGCGACACCGGACGGCGTGTGGCGCGTCGATGCCGGGGGTCGCACCGATTACGTCAATCCACGGATGGCGAGCATGCTCGGCTACTTGCCCGAGGAGATGATCGGCAGCGAGCTCGCCGACTTCATGGACCCCGAGCAACTTCAAATCGCCAAGCTGGAGATGGTCAAAGCTCGTGAAGATCGCCGGTTTGGCGTTGTCGAGAACCGCTTCGTGCGCAAGGACGCCACGCAGTGCTGGGCGCGCGTCTCGCATACGGCACTGACCGGTCCGCACGGTGAGTACACCGGCGGACTCGCGATCGTGTCCGACATCACCGCGTCGAAGGCCCAAGCGGTGGAGTTGCGCGCGACCACGGACTTTCTCGCCGCCCTCACCGACAGGGTGGCTGAGGGGGTGTGCGCGATGAACCGTGAAGGACGCGTCACCTACATGAATCAGGCCGCCGAGAAGCTACTGGGCTGGACTCAGGACGAGCTCGCGGACTGCTCGATGCACGACACCGTCCACCGGCAGCACCCGGATGGCACGCTCTACGAGGCGGCAGACTGTCCTCTTCATGGCGCCCTGAAAACAGGCACTGCGATTCGCGTCGAGGACGATACGTTCACCCGCCGCGACGGCCGCCTGCTACCGGTCGCCTACAGCGCCGCACCGGTCACGTTCCACGATGGCGACCGCGGCATCGTCGTCGTCTTCAGCGACGTCAGCGCCCGCCGGGCCGAGGAGCAGCGCCGTCGCCGCGAGCTTGAAACCCTCAACTGGGTGGGCCGGATCCGCGACGCGCTGGACGAGGACCGCTTCGTCTTACACGCCCAGCCGATCATCGATCTGCAAAGCCGCAAGCTCGTTGCGCACGAGCTGCTGCTGCGGATGATCGACCGCGACGGCGCGGTCATCGCCCCCGGCCGGTTCCTTCCCGCTGCGGAGCAGTTCGGGCTGATCGTAGACATCGACCGCTGGGTCCTCACCCAGGCGGTGAAGCTCGCGGCGCGTGGATCCAGGGTGTACTTCAACATCTCCGGCAAGTCACTCGGTTCGCCCGAGCTGATCGCCGACCTTGAGGGTGCGCTGCGAAACACCGGCGCCGCCCCGGAACTGCTCGTTTGCGAGATCACCGAAACTGCGCTCGCGAACGACGAGGCCGTCGCCGAAGCGTTCGTGCACGAGCTACGAGAGCTCGGCTGTGATATCGCCCTAGATGACTTTGGCATCGGCTACGGAGGGTTCGCGTACCTCAAACGCCTCCCGATCACGATCCTGAAGATCGATATCCAGTTCGTCCGCGACCTTCCAGAAAACTCGCAGAACCAGCACGTCGTCAAAGCGATCGTCACCCTCGCCCAGGGATTTGGACGGCAGACCGTCGCCGAAGGGGTCGAGAACGAAGCGACGCTTGCGTTGCTCCAGGAGCTCGGCGTCGACTACGCCCAGGGATTCGCGATCGGCCGCCCCGCGCCGATCGACACATCCTGATCGGTGTCGCCGGCGGCGGTCTTGAGAAAGCGTGACAACAAGGTGCTCGTCGACTTGTTCGCTGGTCGTTCGATTCCCGCTGATCGCCTGCTCCGGTGTGCTCGTGGGGGGCGCCAGATCGGGGCTGGCTCATAGAGAGTCGTCCTGGCCTAGACTGACCTGCGATGAGGAAGGCTGGTGTTGGTCGCCTCGTTTCAATCGTTGCCGTGGCAGTCGTTACTGGCATGGGTTCCCTTTTGGCGGTGCCTGCAGCGAACGCATCGCCCACCAAGAGCGAGTTGAAGAACTGCGAGGCGAACATCCGCGGCGTGCCGCAGTCCGCCGCCGTGAAGGCGAGCGTGTGCGCCGCCGAGGACGGCTACCTGGGCACCGAGGCCGGGAAGCTCGACCTGAAGACGCTGCCGCTGATCTCCAAGCCGCGCGCGAAGGGCTTCCAGATTGTGTTCTCGGCCTCTGGGCCGTCGAGCGCTACCACGCTCGCGGACACGCGCCCCAACGGCAAGTCGCCGTGCCTGATCACGCTCTATCCGGGCCTTTGGAAGCAGTTCGGCCAGGCATCTGGATCGATCGGCTTGGAGGGCGATTTCGTGCTCGCGCACGAGACCGTCCACTGCTATCAGTTCGACTACGTCGGTGGCGGCACGATCCCCAATTGGATCCTGGAAGGGTCGGCCGAGTATCTCGCGGCCGACCTCGTCGGCGCGACACCGCCGCGCCTCGCGACCTGGTGGAACGCGTGGTTCAACCCCAAGGCGCCGCAGACACACACGGTGACGACGATGAGCTACAACGCGATCGGCTGGTTCTCGCTGGTCGCGAACGTCCACGGAAGCCTGTGGTCGGAGATGCCACACGCCTGGTACGTGTCGACGCACGGCGGCAGCCCCGCGTTCATCAAGGCGATCGGCGGCGACTCCACCCAGGTGACGGAGGAGTGGGGGCCGTCGCTGCTCAATGACAGTAGCTGGGGAGGGGCTTGGGTCGCCCACGGTCCCGGCCTGGGCGACGCGTCGGGCATCCTGTTCTCGACTCCGGCCACGGGCTCCACCCATGGCACGATCAAGCCGTGGACGGGGCAGGATTTCGACGAGAGCGTCGGCCAGGGGATCTTGACGATCACGGTGACAGGCGGTGGATACGCCTCCGTCCACGATCAGGCGGGTCAGCAGGGCTCGGTGGGCTTCACGAGCGCGACGTTCTGCACGGCGGCGCGCGGCTGCAGCGAGACTCCCACCAGCGCTTGTGGAGAGGAGGGCGGCGAGCCGCCGCCATCGAGCTTGCCGCAGCTGAGCCAGTCGTTTGTGCTGGCACTCGCAAGCGCAGGCTCGTCAGCGAGCTACACAATCCAGCTGAAGCCGGTTACGCCGTTGCCCCCCTCCAAGCCTCAGTGTCCGAACAACGGAACCGCGTCGGACGGGGGCGACCCGCATCTGCTTTCCTTTGGTGTGCGTGAGTTCGACTTCATGGCGGCGGGCGAATTCACGCTGCTGCGCTCCCGGACCGGCGACGGCCTCGATGTGCAGGTCCGCCAGCAGCCGTTCCCGCGCTCGACGTTCGCGTCGATCAACACCGCGGTCGCGATCCGGGACGGCCCGGCGACCGTCGAGGTCGACGCCAGCGCCCGGCACGGCATCGTCCTGTTTTTGAACCACGATTCGATCCCCACTGCGTCGAGGGCGCTCGCCGGCGGCGGCAGCCTCCAGGTCAGTCACTACGCGCTGCCACTCCCGCGCGGCCAGACGGCGGCGTCAGACTGCAAGACGCATGGCGCCAGGGGCAAGCAGCTTGCTCCGTGCGAGAAGTTCCTCGATGCACTCGCGCAGGGCACGACGACGGTCGACATCGTCTGGCCGGACGGGACGACTGTGGAGGTCACCGGCGAGCTCACCTCGGCCGACGCGGTCCACACCGCACCCTCGCTGACGGTCGGGGTTCGGCTGGCGCGCGACCGCCTCGGGCACGTGACGGGCCTGCTCGGCAGCGCCGGCGAGCCCGTGTCGCGACAGTTCGAGGCCGCGAATGGCAAGTTCTACAAGCTCGGGACCCTCCAAGACGGTGGCTCGTCGGTGTACGAGGGCTACGGCGCGAGCTGGCGGATCACCCAACGCGAGTCGCTGTTCACCTATCCGCGCGGCAAGAACACCCACTCGTACACGATCCTCAACTTCCCGAAGGGCATCGTCGATGTCGGCCACGCGTCGGGGTCAAAGCGCGCTCAGGCGAAAGAGGAATGCGAGGAGGCGGGCGTGAGCAACCCGGTCGCTTTGAAGGATTGCGTCTACGACGTGCTCGCCACCGGCAGCCCGGCGGCGGCGATCGGCGACACGCCCGGCGAGGGAGTCGCCGGCGGCTCCGGGACGAGCGCGCCGCCGAGCGGGTCGGTTCAGCTGACGTCGATCGCGCTGGGGCCGGGCACCTCCCAGCCCACGATCGCCTATGACCCGACCTCGCACGACACCTACGTCGTCTGGATCCCCGACTCCGCAGGCGACGTCATCGACATCTGCACCGTGACCGAGCCGGCACCGTCGTGCAACGGCGGCGCGGGTCCCGACCAGCTTGTTGATCAGCTGGCCGCGAGCGGCGGGGCATCGCCGATCGTGTTCGCGGCGATGCCCGTAGTCGCGCCTGGTGGCGAGGTCACCGTGCTGGCCGATCTCGACGGTTCGAACCCGGCGGCCGATGCCGCAGGCTACGTGAGTGACGGTGTCGTCGCATGGAGCTCGCCGGCCGGCGGTGCGGCGTTCGGATCCGCCGATCAGGGGATCGCCGACGGTGGCCAGGAGCTCGCGCCAAGCGTCGCGTCGGCACCACAGAACGGCGCGATCGCGCTCACGTCATCAGTCGTCGCGGTGTACGGAAACGAGTATCCGTTCGGATCTGGGTTCACGGACTTCACGCTGTCCGCGCCCGCCCCAGCCTCGATGCCGGTGGTCGACACCACCGGTGACTACGGTTCGCAGATCGGCGTCACTGGCGGACAGCTTGCCGCAGTCCCGGATCCCTCCGTGCCGGGCAAGTACATCGTCGTCGCCGTCGGCGCCGCTTCGTCGGTGGCGCCGCCCGGGTGCGGGCCCGGGACAAGCTACGCGACCGGTTATGGAGTCGCGCTCGGGACGCCCGCGGCACTCGCGACACAGGCGGCGTGGACCAGCGCCTACTTCGAGCCGATCTCCTGCGATGCGGCAGATCCGGTGCTCGCGGGCGGCGGGGCGGCCGGCGGGTCGATCGGGTTACTTGAAACCGAAGGGCCCGGACTCGACGGCAGCGGCTCCGACGGCCTCTACTACCGCGCGTTCGACCCGGCGAGCTCAAGCTTTGGCGCACCCACGCTCGTCTCGGACGAGACCGACGTCACGCTCGACGGACCAGCGGATGTGAGCCTCGGCGCCGACACCGCTGCGGGGATCTATGCGAGCTGGCTGGACGCGCGCGGGTTCGAGCTCTCGTACAGCTCAGACGGCGGCTCAAGCTGGACGGCCCCCGTCACGGTCGGGCTGTCGCCGGGAGCGTCCGATCCGGTGGTGGCCGGCGCCGGTGGCGGAAGCGGCGAGCTCGCGTACACCGACGGCTCACAGGAGTACATCGCGGCGTTCTCCGGTTCGCAGCTGTTGCCGTAGCTCTAACTCACGAGCCACAGCTACAGACTCAGAGGCAAGCCCTTGGCACCTACATGCAGACTTGCGGCTTACAGGGAATGAACCTCGTGCGCTGAACCGTCGCAGCGGCCGACACGACCGCCTGGCTGCTGAACGGGAGCACGTCGGCCCCGCTGATCTCCGCGGTGAGCCTCGTCACGCCGAGCCCCGGCGTAACGGTGACCGAGCAGCCGGCGCCGGTGTTGCATGAGCCGAGCAGGTGAGTGCCCATATAGATGCTGATGTATGCCTTGAAATCAAACGGGCTGCCCGGGGTGGTGGGGCTGTACGGCGGGTCGAACGACGTAGCCCCGAAATTCAGATTGTCGAGCATATTTGGACACGTTCCCGCGATCGTCGGACAGGACGCCGCCGACGGTCCAAGCGCCGCCGTAACCGTCGCCGCGGTGCCGACCGTCGCGATCTCCGGGGTGGCGCTCAGCGTGAGCGGATCGCACCCAGCTTGTCCCACGGCAGCGGGAGGGGCTGCGGCTTGACCTGCACCGAGTGGTAGGACCAAGCCGTCGTGACCGTCTTGACGCCCTTCAGCGCCCAGGAAGGCGTCCCGAATCCTGGTTTGAGCGACAGGACGACGAACTTCTTGGACCTGTCCGCCTGCCTGAAGACCTGATTGAGGAGCGTCCGGTCGAACTGGCCGGAGCCGCTCTTGTTGGGTTCAAGGTACTGCCACTCGATGCCCGCATCCACGCCGCTGATCAGCCGATCCCGGAACACCTTGTTGCTGAACATCGGCGTTGGCTTGGTATCCGGTGACGGGGCGAGCTTCGGCGGTCGATAGAACTGGACCGCGATCAGCCCCCTCGGGATCGGGCCGACTCCGAGCGGCGGGGTCGGCGGCAGCGTCGGGATCGGTCCGACCGTCAGCGCGCTCGCGTTCCCGCCGAACAACCCGAAAGCGCAGGCGAGCAGCACTCCCGCGAACGCGACCCGGGCAACAGGAACACGCACCGACCGACGACGCTGCGCGACAGCGCGTCTCGCGATCGTAGACCAAGGTCACCTTCCGAAGCGACTGCTCAACAGCAAGGCTGTGATCAGCAGAGCGTTGCGCGCGTGATGACCGCCGATTGAGCGCCGGCGCTGTTCCACCAACACCACGGCCCACGGAGGACTCGATGCAGGACCGCCCGACACAGCCGTCGATCACTGCCGACTCTGCGCCGGAGGCCACCTCATGGCGCTCCCGCCTCGCGGACCTCGCTTCTCGTGTGGGGACCGTGATCCTTGACGCGCTCGCCACCGAGCAATGGACCCCCTGGCACACCGAACGCGGGGGGATCCTGACCGGGCCGACGGTCTATCGGGAAGCAGAACCCGAGCGGCAAGTGCCCCCACCCCATGACCAGGCGAGCGCCGACCTGCCCGCCAGCGCTTCGAGCACCCCGCTCAATGACGGCTTGAGCGAGCGATGACGGTCCGTTGAGCGCCGACATCGATCCTGCGCGGGGCTTCTCGCCACGAAGCCAAAAGCTAGTTCAGTCCTCCGCGCAAGCGTCAGGCTGGGATGTCACCTGGGCGGCTCCGTTTTGCCAGGGCAACGGCGGTGTTACCCCGGGGCTGAATGCCGCCGCCGGGAATGAGACTTCGATGCTGAGACCGCCCTGCGGTCGCGCGCGTGTTATGAGCTCCGCCCCGTGGGCGATCGCAATCGCCTCGACGATTGACAGTCCCAGCCCGTGTCCGCCACTGTGCTGGGTACGGGCGCCGTTGAGTCGTTCGAACGGTTGGAAGAGGCGGCGGAGTTGTTCCGGTGGGATCGTCGGGCCGGTGTTCGTGATTGACAGAAACGCGTGGCGGTCGCGCGTTCCGGTTGTGATTTCCACCCGCCCTCCGGGGATGTTGTGACGGATCGCGTTGTCGAGCAGGTTGGCAATCAGACGCTCGATCAGTCGCGAATCGCCAGCGGCCGGTGCCGTGTCCAGCGTTACGCGAACGTCGAGCTCGCGACCTGCCGCTTCTGACTCACGCGCCGGCAGGATCTCGGAGGCTATCGCCGCAAGGTCAAGGTGATCGAGGTGCTCCAGGCCGGCTTGACCCCGTGTGAGTGTCAGCAGCGCGTCGATCACCTGCTCAAGTTGCTGCTCGGAGGCGAGTACGCGCTGGTGGGCCGCGCGCAACGACGTAAAGCTCGCATCCGGGTCTGCGAGCGCGACCTGAATCAGGGCACGCTGGCGGGTCAGGGGCGCGCGCAGCTCGTGCGAAGCGTTCGCGACGAACTGACGTGTGCGTCGAAGGCAGCGTCGAGCCGCCCAAACAACTCGTCCAGGGTGTCCCCGAGCTCCTTGAGTTCATCCTGCGGGCCATCGAGCGCCAACCGTTCGTGCAGATTGGTCGAGGAGATCCGCCGGGCCGTACGGGTGATGGTGCGGATCGGTTTCAGCATCCTGCCGGCAACGACCCAGCCGGCCAGGATGGCGAGTACAGCCACGATCGCCAGAGCGATTGCTGAGTTGACGAGAAGCTGGTGCGAGTCGGCGTTGCGCTGTGCAGCTTGGATCGACCCTGCCTGCGCCACCTGATGCACAGCCCGAGCCAGTTGATCAACGGCCTGCGCCAACTGGTGCTGGTCCTGCGCAAGCCGATGCTGCTCCTGCTCCGGCGCAGGCACAGGTAGCTTCAGCCCAATGCTTGTCCTTGGTGGAGCACAAGCAGTGACAGCTGCTGCTGGTCCTTGTCCAGCTGATGCTGGAACTGTTCCAGGCGAGGCAGTGCCTGTGCCAGCCCAGATGGAAGCTGCAGACGCTGGATGGCGGGAGCGTGAGGAACCTTCGGCAGGTGCGGCGCTCGGTATTCGGTCGCGCGTTCAAAGAGGACGTAGGTGATCGCGACCAGCGCGACGCCGGACAGCAGAAGGAGGCCGCCGTAGAGAGCGGTGAGCCGGCGCCGGGCTGTTCGGCGAGGCAATCGCAGCCAAGAGGATGGTGCGGTGAACCGCGGACGTGCGGCGCCCATCACACTCCTGCTCCGATGCGGTAGCCGGCCTTCGCGACAGTCTCGATCACGGGGGGATCACCGAGCTTGGCGCGCAGCCGACTGATCGTTATCCGGACGGCGCCTGTGAACGGGTCGGCGTTCTCATCCCATACGCGCGCGAGCAGTTCCTCCGCCGAGACGACCCGCCCCTGCGCGCCCAGTAACAGCTCCAGCGCCCCGAACTCTTTGGGCGTCAAGTCCAGATCACGGCCAGACCGCCGCGCGCAGCGCTTGGCGGCATCGAGCACGACATCACCGTGCTCCAACACCGTCGGCGGCACGCGTAGCACGGCGTCGATCGTGCTGCATTCGCCTGTTGCGCGCGACGCCGTCCGCGAAGCGCTGCATGCAGTGTTGCAGCGGTTTTCATCGATGCAATCATGGGAATACGGAATTTCATGCGTTTGCGAAGCCTCTACTCGATCATTCTCACGGGCTTGCTGGCGGCTCCGGCTGCGGCATCGGCCGCATATCCCCACACCGTTCTTCCCGGCGAGTCGCTGAGCTCGATCGCGGCCGTGGACGGGTTGACGGTCAGCCAGCTTGCCGCCGCCAACGGCCTGGCCTCAGACTCGTCACTGATCGCCGGGACGACCCTGGAGATCCCCCCGCAGGGACCCTCGGCCGGCTCCTACGCCGCCGTCGCGACCACGACGGTGCCGGTCAGCACCGGCGTCGCGGCCACGAACGGCTCGGCGAGCGGCGACAGCTATGTCGTGCAGCCCGGGGATACGCTCTGGGCGATTGCTGCGCGCGTCGGGATCAGCGTCGCGCAGCTAGCGGCGGACAACGGCCTGAATCCGAACGGGGTGCTGCCGGCGGGCTCGGTGATCGGCTTCGGTGACGGTGCCTCTGGCGGGACAGCCGTTCCAGTCACGACGGTGAGCCAAACCGCGTCGGCTGAGGAGCAGCCGGTCGGTGCGGCCGCGGAGGGGAACGTGGATGATCCGCCGTATCCGACGGCGGAGTCGGTGAGCGCCACGGAGATCGCCCAGATCGCGTCCGCCAATGGCGTCCCGCCGGCGCTTGCCGAAGCGGTCGGCTGGCAGGAGAGCGGCTTCAACAACGATCTCGTGTCCACCGCCGACGCCCGTGGCGTCATGCAGATCCTGCCCGGAACATGGAACTGGATCCAGAACACGCTCACCGCCGGCTCCCCGCTCGCGCCCGCTTCGGCCGCCGACAACGTGCGCGGCGGAGTTCTGCTCCTGCACTGGCTGCTGGACGCGACCGGGAGCAACCAACCACTGGCCGCCGCCGACTACTACCAGGGCCTCGGCTCCGTCGAGCAGGACGGGATCTATCCGTCCACTCAGCAGTACGTCAACAGCGTGCTGGCGTTGGAGCAGCAATTCGGCGGCGGCTAGAACGCCACCCTGGTCAGGCCCGGAACGATCACGAGCGTCAGTCGTCGCTGAGGCTCCAGGCCGGGTCGTGGGCGCCCTGCTCACGCCGACCGTGACGCCGGCCCGGTAGCGTCTTCCCGCATATCCCCGGACCCGGAGGGACCAGATGACATCCGACACCGAAGGCCCGGTCGACCTCGCCGCCGCCGACCTCCTGCTGTCCACGACTCGTGCCGTCCGTCGCCGCCTGGACTTCGACCGGCCGGTCGAGCGGAAGGTGCTGCTCGATTGCATCCGTCTCGCGCAGCAGGCTCCAACCGGCGGTAATGCCCAGGGGTGGAGCTGGGTGATCGTCACCGACGCCGACAAGCGGGCTGCGCTGGCGGATATCTACCGCGACGCCTCGGCCGAGTACTTCGCTGCGATGGCGGCACCAGATGAGCAGACCAAGAGGGTCCGTGCCAGCGCCCTGTACCTGCGAGAGAACTTCCATCGTGCCCCGGTTCACGTGATCCCCTGCATTCAAGGGCGCCGCGACGAGGTGACTCCCGTAGGCGCTCCCAGTTTCTACGGGTCGATCCTGCCGGCTGCGTGGAGCTTCTGCCTTGCGTTGCGGGCCCGCGGTCTCGGCTCTGCGTGGACAACGCTGCATCTGCGGCTGGCCGAGCGCGCTGCAGAGCTCCTCGGCATCCCCGACGACTACGTCCAATGTGCGCTGCTGCCCGTCGCCTATACGCTGGGCACCGATTTCCGCCCCGCCCACCGACCCGGGCCTGAGACGATCGTTCACTGGGACGGCTGGTAGACGGCGAAACGCGGCATGGCGTCGCGAGATCAGGTTCGGCAGCTAGCACTGGCGCTGCCCGAGGTAGTCGAGCAAGACCATCGTGGGCGGCCGTCGTTTCGCGTGGCGGGGCGGATCCTTGCGACGCTGTGGAGTCAGGAGCGTATGAACGTGATGCTCGACGAGACCGGCATCCGCAGCACGGTCGAGGCCCGTCCCAACGTGTGCGAGGAATTCTGGTCGGGCACGCAGCTGCGCGCTGTGCGAGTCGATCTCGCCCTCGCAGACGAGCAGTTCATCAGCGAACTGCTGCTCGACGCCTGGGAACAGAAGGCTCCGAAGAGGCTTCTGAAGGTTCGAAAAGCGCAACCAACTGACCGGCGGTCGCGGATATCGGCACGGCACCTTGTCCTCGCGCGCACGTTCCGACTCGGCCAGGACGACCTGTCCGCGTGGGAGCAAAGCGGCCTGCCGGAAGACGCGTTCGATGATTGGCTGACCGATCGCGTCGCCAGGCGCCCGGCCGGCCTGCGTGCTCGGGGCACGTACGGTGCCGATGACGTGCACGACTTCGCTCGCCGCGCGATTCTGGGCATCCTACGCCTGCAAAAGGGCGATCGGCTGCTAGACGTTGGCTGCGGCGGGGGCCTGCTGCTGCGGGAGGCGCTCGCAACCGGCGCGTCCGCGACCGGGCTTGACCACAGCGAAGAGATGGTCAGCCTCGCACGCGAGCGCGCGCCCGGTGCCGAGGTCGTGCTAGGCAGCGCTGAGCAGCTGCCCTTCCCGGACGCGTCGTTCACGGCCGTGGCGATGTCGATCGTCTTCTTCTTCCTGGCCGACCCGCTGGCAGCACTTCGCGAAGCTCGTCGCGTGCTCGCGCCGGACGGCCGGATTGCGATCTACACGACCTCGCCCAGACTGCGCGACACCCCGGCCGCGCCCGAGCCGCTGGCAAGTCGAAGCCACTTCTACGAGAACCACGAGCTTGTCGCGCTGGCCGACACGGCCCGCTTCGAGAACATCGTTGTCAGCGATCTCGAAGGCGGCCAACTGCTCACAGCGAACATCTGAACCACTGGTAGTTGCCGGTCCATTCCGTAACCAGCCTGACGACAACTGGCGAGGATTCGTGCCAATCGGAAACCCTCGCTAACCGTTCGGCGTCGGATGGACCGACCAGGCCGAGCCATTCCAATGCTCCGCCAGGGTTACAGACACGCCGGCGCTATCCATGTCGTTGCCGACCGCCATGCAGCTGGCGGCACCGGTGCAGGCAACACCAGTCAGCTGACCGCTCGTGCCAGGCGATGGAGTTGGAGAGACCGACCATCGGGACCCGTTCCAGCGCTCGGCGAGCGCCACCCCGCCCTTGGAGGACGACCGCTCGCCGACCGCGATGCAGCTGGTGGCTTTTGAGCAGGCGATCGAGTTCAGGTAGTCGCTGACTCCCGTGTTCACCGAGGGCACAAGCGCCCATCGCGTACCGTTCCACCGCTCGACGACGGTCCGGTAGAGCAGAGCACTGTCCTTGTAATAACCGACAGCCATACAGCTCGTCCTGCTGGTGCATGCCAATCCATCGAGGTACGTGGCTCGGGACCCAGCCGGGTTCGCCGTCCGGGACAGACTCCACGATCTGCCATCCCAGTGCTCAGCCAAGGCCACATACACACCCTGCGGGTTCTCGTAGTCACCCACGGCGTTGCAGTGGGTCGTACCGTTGCAGGTGATGGCACTCAGCTTCGTGAAATTCCCACCCGCCGGAGTTGCGGTGGTCAACACCGACCAGCGCACGCCAACCCTCGGCGTCACCGAGTAATCATCGATCAGCGGCGTCGAAACTCCGCTGCTGTTGACGTAGGAGCCAGCAGCAAGGCAGTACAGGGTGCTGAGGCAGTACATCGACGCGAGCGCGTTCGCGGCTGGGAACGCGTCGGGCGGGTCTCCCAGTTGCCAAGCCGTGCCGTTCCAACGCATGGCAAAGGCAATCGAGAGGTCCTCAGGCGTGAGATAGTCCCCGACGGCCCAGCAGACCGTCTTCGAGGCGCATGACAGGCCGTCCACGAAGATGCCGACACCAGTGCTTTGCCACGTCGGGGAGGCTTCGGTGGCCCACGCGGTGCCGTTCCAGTGCTCGGCCAGGCTGTTGTACTCGAACACCGACGTCCCGTACTGGCCGACGGCGAAGCAACTCCTTGAGCTCGGGCATTGCACGGCGGTGAGGTAGCTGTTGGGCGCGGTCGTCACCCGCGGCGCAGCGCCCACAGCCGGCGTAACGGCCGGCAGGAGTGCCGCCATCAAGATTGCAGCCACGATCAGAAGCACTGAGGAGCATCGTGCTCTCCGGTCTGAGTTCGTCGGCAACGGTTGATCCTCCTCTCAGCGGTTTCGCTGGCTGGAGTGGTCCATACGACGGAACCGCAACCACACAATACGCTCCGCCGGCGGGGCTGCTCCATACTCAGCTCGGATCCCCGATCTGTGCTCAGGTGCAGTGATCGCGTCCTCGGCGACAATGCCTCGCCAGCAGATCCGCTGCGCGAGGTACACCTGTTCATCTCCGGCAAATATGTGATCACTGCTCATCGCGATCCACTGCCGCCTCTGGACGAGCAGCGCGACCAGCTCGACGGCCGCATGTTGCACAGCGAGCAGTTCCTGCTCCACCGCATATTGGACGCGCTCACCGATAGCTTCTTCCCGCTGCTGGCAGAGATGGACGACCAGATCGACGAGCGCGATTACTGCCGCGACGTGGATGACCACCTGATCCGAACCTGAGCGCTACTCGCGCTCAAGCACGAGCTTCGTCGCCGGTTCAAGCCATGCCTCGTCGGCTCGATCCCAGGGCACGATCGTCGTCGGCACCGCCAGCGGATCGAAGCGCCCTTCAGCGAACAACTCGAGCACGGCCGGCAGCAGACGGCGCGAATCGGCTCTTGACAGGTGGAAGGTGATTCCGTGGGTGTACATCTCAAGCAGCGGAAGCGGAACCGTCGGCGCGAAATGGATCGCCACCGCCGTGCAGAACCCGTAGTCCTCGGTGGAGCGCAGCGCGGCGGTCAGTCCCTCAAATTCGCCGCTTGCCTCGACGGTGATCGGCGCGCGTTCGTAGCGCCGCGGCCAGGGACCCTGCCTGTGCTCAGCCTCGGCACCGAGCCGGACCGCCGCTGCGCAACGCTCCTCGTCACTGTCGACATAACGCACACGCGCCGACCCCAGTGCGCGTGCGAAGGCGACCGCGTACAGGGCGATCGAGGCGGCCGCGCCACCCACGATCAGCACCTCGGCCCCGGGATGCTCGGCAAGTTGGGGGCCGACGGCACGGTAGGCGTCGCAGGCGTTGTCTGGCAGGGCGCATAGCGCGCTGGCCCTCCCATCCGGCGCCGGCAGGAGCATGTGATCAGCGGCCGGAACCGCAAGGACATCGGCCACCGCACCGCCGTGACCGCCACCCGCCTCACCGAACCCAAACGCACCCCCCGCTCGGGCTCGGTAGGTGAGACACGCGCCGAAGCGCCCGTCACGACAGGCCGCGCAGGCCCCGCACGAGACCTGAAACGGGACGAGCACCCGCTCGCCGACGCGGCGCGCGCTGACCTGCTCTCCAATCGCGATCACCTCGGCCACCGTCTCGTGCCCGACCGGGAAAGGCCCGGGGAAGAAACCCATCGCCGCCATCGGCTGGTCGAGATCACACCGCGCGACCGCGAGCGGACGCACAAGCGCGCCACCGGGGTCCGACAGCTGTGGTTCCGGAGCCTCTTGCCAGGCGACCCGCCCAGCCTCCAGAAACGTGAGCTGGCGCATCGCCGATGAGCCTAACGCGGAAGCCCTCGCGTTACCAGTGCAGGACGTTTACAGGCGCGGCGGTACGCGCCCACAGTGAAGCGATGGGCTGACCGTCAGCGCACCGCTTCCTGCGCGCGTCGCGGCAGTTTCCAACCCGGACGGACGAAATGGCATGTGTAGCCGTTGGGGTAGTGCTCCAGGTAGTCCTGGTGCTCGGGCTCAGCCTCCCAGAACGGTCCGGCGGGCGCGACCTCGGTGACGACCTTGCCCGGCCACAAGCCGGAGGCGTCGACATCGGCGATCGTGTCCTCCGCGACGCGCCGCTGCTCCTCGTCGACGTAGTAGATCGCCGAGCGATAGCTCGCCCCAACATCGTTGCCCTGGCGATTGATCGTCGTCGGGTCGTGAATCTGGAAGAAGAACTCCAACAGGTCGCGGTAGGAAATGCGGTCCGGGTCGAACAGGATTTCGATCGCCTCCGCGTGCGTGCCGTGGTTCCGGTACGTCGCGTTGGGCGTGTCGCCGCCGGTGTAGCCAACACGCGTGGCGCTCACGCCATCGAGCTTGCGGATCAGATCCTGGACGCCCCAGAAGCAGCCACCCGCGAGGATCGCCTTCTCGGTTGCAGCCATCTCTCAACTCCTCCTGGTAAAGGTTCCGTGATCGTGCTGCACACATGATGACAACCCCTGAGACTCCGCTGGTCGCGAGTGCAGGTTCTGCTCATAAACCAAACTCCTTCCTTCGTGACGCCGGCACCAAGTCGAGGTACTCGCGGTGTTGATCGATGAATGAGGTCACGAACGGACAGATCGGGACTACATCGAAGCCTCGCCGGCGCGCATCCTCGAGCGCTTCGCGTACAAGGATCGACCCTACCCCGCGTCGCTCAAACGCATCATCGACCTCCGTGTGGATCAGTGCGATAAGTCCGGGTTCCATGCGGTAGACGGCGAAGCCGGCCAAAGTCCCGTCGACGATCGCTTCGTAACGGTGCTTCTCGGGATGATCGTGCACCGCCACGTCCACACGCGCGATCCTACGCCCATGACGCATAGCTCGATCCCGGCCACAGCCTCCGGAGTTTTGCTCGAACGCGCTGACTCCGGCGAGGTGCCCCTACGATCACTGCTCGTGAGACAGGCCGTGGCTCTGGATGTCAAGGACGCTGGATGATGAGCGTACGGGTCGCCGATCGTGATGAGCTCACGCTCGAGCTGGTTCACGAGGTTGCGTGGCGCGGGGAGAGGCTGGAGATCGCACCGGCGGCACTTGAGCTCATGGATCGCTGCCACGAGTCGTTCGAAACGTTTGTGGCGGATCGCATCCGGGCGGATCCCGGCGCGTTGATCTATGGCGTCACGTCGGCTCCTGGCGACTCCGCGGTGTCTGCTCTCAGTGAGCAGGGACAGGCCGACCGTCCGTCGCAGCTGTGGACGGCGATGCCGTTTGGCGAGCCGCTGCCTGCGCGTGTCGTGCGAGCAATCATCGTCGCTCGATTGGCGAACATGCTTCGGTGCACCTCCCACCGAGTGCGGTGCGGCCGCTCGGGGCCGTGTACTCAACAGGCGGCTATCACAACGCCCGGGCCACGCCCGCGATGGATGGTCTGGGCTTCGCTCAAGCCGACCTCTGCCAGCTGGCGCAGCGCTTGACTGACCATCTGTTTCAGCCGACGTGGGGAAAACCTCAGGTCGGCTCGCCCCACTGCCCATCGCCGTGATCACGCGCACTTTGATCCGCGATCGCCGGGGGTCCCTCGGGCGCGAAGCCGGCCTGCTTCAACATTCGCCGCAGATCGACGACGACTTGGATGTCGACGTCCTTCCCCCGAGCCGCGGGAAACACCTCGCTCTCAGGCCCGACCGTAACCCTGAGCTTGGCGTTGCGCTCATGCGTGACGGTTCCAATCGCCTCCAGAAGCGACAGGACCTCGCGCCACTCGATATTGCGGCTCGGCGGATGGCTGAAGATCCTCCCGACCGTATCGCGGTGATGGCTGCTGAGGTGCGCTTCCATCGGGCTCCCTTCGTTAGGTGCGAATCCGTCCCGGCAGTACGCCGGAGGTCATCTTCCCACGCCGAGGCGACCGGGTCGACCCACCCACAGCCCGACGCGCTGCGCTGGGTTTCAAGCTCGCTGTCGGGTCTTTATGACGCGATCAGTTGCCTTGGCCGCAGACTGGTGACAGACTCGCCGCATGGCTATCGAGATCCCACCCGCGGGGACGCGGGGTACCAAGGCGCCGCCGAGTGGTGCTGTCGGCCGCGGCATCATGAGCGTCGTCCGCTCGGTCCATCGGCTGACCGGCAACAAGATGTCGGGGCAGCCGCTGCTGTATCTGCATACGATTGGCGCCAAGAGCGGCCAGCCTCGGACCTCGGCTGTGATGGCTTTCCCCGATGGGGACACCTCGTGGATCGTCGTCGGCTCCCGCGGCGGGACCGCCGGCCATCCGGCCTGGATCCATAACATCGCCGCCCATCCCGATCGCATCGAGGTCGAGCTGCAGGGCCGCAAGACTGCCGTGACGGCCGAGACGCTGGATGGTGAGGAACGCGCAGCCGCATGGGAGCGCATCACGACGGCCCAGCCGCGGTTCACGGGTTATCAGCAGAAGACCGACAGGCAACTGCCTGTCGTCCGTCTCACCGCTCGCTGAGGCAGATGAGGTTCGGACGAAAGTCGCGCGAGGAGCAGCTTTCCGAGAGCGGCCGCCAGGCGGAGGCGGAGGTCCTCAGCTCCGAGCCGACGAAGCAGTTCGAGGCTTCTTACGGGAAGCAGCTGAACGGCAGGTCGTGGATCCTCCAGCTGCGCGTGCAGCCGGCGGACGAGCAGCCGTTTGAGGTCGAGCTGAGCGCGAGCCTGAAGGTCCTGTTGATGCCACGGGCAGGCGACAGGATCGGCGTGGTCTATGACCCTGGCGATCACTCAAGGACGGTGATCGATCCTGCCCAGGATCTCGCGCCCAAGCTTCACAGCCACTCGGAGTTCAGCTCGATGGTCTCGTTGCCTGAAGGTCAGAAGGCGATCGCCGAGGCCGCGGCGGCACCGCCCGAACACCGCGCCGAGCTCGAGCAGTTCGCTCACTTCTACGCCCGGGGCGCGCTGTCCGATGATGAGTACGACGAGCTGCGCCGCCGGATCCTCGGACTGCCAGAGCCGACGGTTGTGGCAACGGGTTTCCGGAGCCAGGGAGGAACGGTGATGGTCATCGAGCGCAAAGCCGACCCGGCCGACCCCGATGCCGGCGTGCCGGCGGCCGGCGCAATTGACGAGGTCAAACAGCTGGCCCAACTGCGCGACAGCGGGCTGCTCAGCGACGCGGAGTTCGAAGCGCGCCTACGGACGCTGCCCGGGAACAGCTCGGCATGATCGTCGCAGTCGGGGACGTTTACGCGCAGATTCCGCAACGCGCCGAGGCGAGCGAGCTGATGCGGTCCACGCAGGGACTTGTGCGGGAGGAGCCGGGCTGCCTGTCGTATCTGTTCGCGGAGGTGGTCGGTGAACCTGGCCATTTCGTCGTGGTGCAGGAGTGGCGCGATCAATCCGCGCTCGACGATCACTATCGCTCACGGGCGTTCGCGGACTATCAAGCCAGGATCGGTGACCTGCTGGTGCGGAGTTCAGCGCTGCGCGTGCATCACGTGAGCAGTACGGTGCTTCCGCAGGATTCCGCGCCGATGGACCCGCGGCTCGCGGATTGATCGTCGTGTTGGGTCTTCCCGCCGGAGTAACCGCGTGCTTGTTTGACCTCGACGGTGTGCTGACGCAGACGGCGAAGCTGCACGCCGCGGCCTGGAAGGAGCTGTTCGACGACTACCTGCGCGATCGGGCAGCCGACGCAGGCGAGGAGTTCGTTGCGTTCGATCCGGTTCGGGACTACGACGAGTATGTCGATGGCAGGCCACGCTACGACGGGGTGCGTGCGTTTCTCACGTCACGCCGGATCGAGCTCCCCGAAGGCAGTGCTGACGATCCGCCCGGAGCCGAGACGATCGATGGCTTGGGTAACCGCAAGAACGAGATCTTGCAGAGGATCATCCGTGACCAGGGCGTGCAGCCCTACGAGGGGTCTGTGCGTTATGTGCGTGCGGCGCGTGACATCGGTCTGCGCCGAGCGGTGGTGTCCTCAAGCGCCAACTGTCGCGACGTCCTGGTCGCTGCCGGGATCCTGGATCTGTTTGAGGAGATCGTCGACGGTCACACCGCAGCGCGCGAGCATCTGAAGGGCAAGCCGGCGCCTGACACCTTTCTCGCCGGCGCTCGGGCACTTGGTGTCAGCCCGGACCATGCGGTCGTGTTCGAGGACGCGCTCGCCGGCGTCGCAGCAGGGCACGCGGGCAACTTCGGGTTCGTCGTCGGGGTCGATCGGGTCGGGCAGGCCGACGCCTTGAAGGCGCACGGCGCCGATCTTGTCGTCGGCGACCTTGCCGAACTGCTGGATCAGCCGTGATCCAGCATCCAGCGTTCCCGGTCGAGCCGTGGGCGGTGCGGGAGACGGAGCTTCAGCTGGACAAGCTGGCGCAGACCGAATCGGTGTTCGCCCTCTCGAACGGTCACCTCGGGCTACGCGCCAACCTCGATGAGGGCGAGCCGTACGGCTTACCTGGCACGTATCTGAACGGCTTCTACGAGGTTCGGCCGCTCCCCTACGCGGAGCCCGGCTACGGCTATCCAGAGCAGGGTCAGGCGATCGTCAACGTGACCAACGGCAAGATCATCCGCCTGCTGGTGGAGGACGAGCCGTTCGATGTGCGCTACGGCGAGCTTCGCAGCCACGAGCGGGTGCTGGACCTCCGTGCCGGAGTGCTGCGCCGGAGCGCCGTCTGGGTCTCGCCGACCGGGACCGTGGTCCGCGTGTCCTCGACGCGACTGGTTTCGTTCTCGCAACGCTCGATCGCCGCAGTGCAGTACGAGGTCGAGCCGCTCGATCGCAGCATTCCGGTCGTGATCCAGTCGGAACTGATCGCGAACGAGCCGATGCCCGACACCGAACCCGACCCCCGTGCGGCCGCTGCGCTCGCATCTGTGCTTCGCTCCGAGTACTCCGGGTCACGCGATACACGCGTGATCCTGGCGCACTCCACGAATGTGAGCGGCTTGACGATGGCTGCCGCAATGGACCACGTGATCGACGGGCCGGACGGCATTGATGAGAGCGCCGAGTCATTCGCCGACCTCGGACGCGTCATGGTGAGTGCCGACATCGCTCCCGGCGCGCCGCTCCGGCTCGTCAAGTTTCTGGCCTACGGGTGGTCCAGGCGGCGCTCGGTGTCGGCGGTCAGCGACCAGGTCGCGGCGGCGCTGGCCGAGGCGCGGCACTCCGGCTGGGACGGGCTCGTCGCCCAGCAGCGTGCATATCTCGATGATTTCTGGGATCGGGCCGACGTCGAGTTGGACGGCGACGCAGAGCTTCAGCAGGCGGTCCGCTTCGCGCTCTTCCACACCCTGCAGGCGGGCGCCAGGGCCGAGCGACGGCCGATCGCGGCGAAGGGTTTGACGGGATCCGGCTACGACGGTCACACGTTCTGGGACACCGAGACCTTCGTGCTACCGCTGCTCACGTACACCGCACCCCACGCAGCCCGCGATGCATTGCGGTGGCGACATGCCACGCTCGACCGAGCACGCGAGCGAGCTCAGCAGCTTGGCCTCAAGGGCGCGTCGTTCCCATGGCGCACGATCCACGGGCAGGAATGCTCGGGGTACTGGCCGGCAGGCACCGCCGCGTTTCACATCAACGCGGACATCGCGAATGCGGTCGAGCGTTATCTGAACGCGACCCAGGATCATGACTTCGAAGGCGAGTCGGGCCTCGAGCTGCTCGTCGAGACAGCGAGGTTGTGGCGGGACCTCGGCCATCACGATGCGGCCGGACGGTTCCGCATCGACGGGGTCACCGGACCCGACGAGTACAGCGCGATCGCCGACAACAACGTGTACACCAACCTGATGGCGCAGCGAAATCTCCAATCAGCCGCCAGGGCAGTCGAGAGCGAGCCGGAACTCGCCGCGAAACTCGGGGTTGACGACGAGGAAACAGCTGCCTGGCGGGATGCAGCGCAGGCGATGCTGGTCCCCTACGACTCGGCGCTCGGGCTACACCCCCAGGCCGAGCGCTTTCTCGATCACCAACAGTGGAACTTCGAGGCGACCTCGCCCGAGCAGTACCCGCTGTTGTTGCACTTCCCCTACTTCGAGCTGTACCGCAAGCAGGTCGTCAAGCAGGCTGACCTGGTGCTGGCGATGTTCCTCTGCGGCGACGCGTTCGCTCCCGAGCAGAAAGCCCGGAACTTCGACTACTACGAGCGGCTGACCGTCCGCGACTCGTCCCTGTCAGCATGCACGCAGGCGGTGATCGCCGCCGAGGTCGGACACCTCGAGCTCGCATACGACTACGCCGGCGAGGCCGCACTGATGGATCTCGACGACCTGGAGCACAACACGCGCGACGGGCTCCACATCGCATCGCTCGCCGGAACATGGATCGCTCTGGTCGCCGGCTTCGGGGGGATGCGTGATCACGACGCGATCCTCCACTTTGCGCCGCGCCTGCCCCAGGGGCTCACCCGTCTCGCGTTCCGCATTTGCTTCAGAGAGCGAAGGCTGCGCGTGGAGGTCAAGCGCGAACACGCGAGCTATTCGCTCCTGGAGGGGCCTGCGCTCGAGATCGTTCATCACGGCCAGCGGGCTACCGTCGATCCGCGGAGGGCTCTGACTCAGCCGATCCTTCCGCTGCCGCCAAGGGAAGCCCCCAGCCAGCCGCGCGGACGCGCGCCGGCTCGGCGGGGGCAGCCCCGCTGAGACGGCCTCAGCCGGAGCCCCCGGCCGGCGGCGTGGGGGGAGTGCTCTGGTGGATCGCAGGCGCCAGCCAGTGGGTGACCGTCGTGGGTTGGGTTGGATCGGTCATCGCGATGATCTCGTCGAGGCGTTGCTGGTCTCGGCGGCTGACGCGTTCATGCTGGCGGAGGTGTTCGTCCCAGGAGCCGACGACGAATTGTTCAAGGATGCGGCCGGGATCGGCCGCATCGCGCCACACCCGCCAGCTGACGGCGCCCGTGCGTCGCCGGGCGCGGCGCCCGGCGTGCAGGGCCACGACGAGGTCCCGCTCGAGCCCCGGCCGGGGCCTGTACTCAACCGTGACCTGAACCGGCCCGTCGGTCGCCGTCGCACCGAGAAGGTGCGGGGCCGGCCAGTCACCGGCCGGCAACAGGTCCGAAGGTGAGATCTTCGAGAACGGCAGCCAAATGCCCGCGACGGTGACGAGCGCGAGCCCACCGGCAGCGACGACGAGTGCGGCGCTCAGCCCGGAGTGCTGCGCGATCACACCGAACGCCGCGCTCCCGAGTGCACCGCCGCCCTGGAAGATCACCAGGTAGTAGGCCATGCCGCGAGCCTTCGCCCAACCGGGCAGCGTCGATTGATACTGGGAGTTCAGCGTCGAGAGCACGAGGATCCACGCGACCCCGCCGACCAGTAGCGCCAACGCCACCAGCGCGCTGACACGCGCGTATGCAAGTGCCAGCGTCACACCGGCGAAAACGAGTGAGCCGACGGTCATCAAGGTCCCCGGAGCGACGCGGCCACGGAGGCGTGGCAGCACCGACGCGCCCGCCACAGCTCCGATTCCCACCGCACCTAGCAGCAGTCCGTATCCGCCAGAACCGAGATGCAACCGTGTGCGCGCAACCAGCGGCAGAAGCGCCCAGAGCGAATTGGCGAACAGCATGAACAGGCCCGCGCGGAGGAGGATCACGCGCAGCGCCGGGCTGCCGGCGATATAGCGCGCGCCGGCACGGATCGCCTCGATCACGTGCTCGGGAGCGGCGGTGCTCGCCGGCCGCGGCCCACCGCGCCAGCGAGCGACCGCCCCGATCACCGGGACAAAGCTGAGCGCGTTGACGAGGAACAACGCCCCCGCACTAGTCGCCGCATACAGCGCACCGCCGATCGCGGGACCAATCGCCCGGCTGAGGTTCTGGTTCACCGCTCCCAGCGCGATCGCCTGCGTCCGATCCTCGGGAGCGACCAGCTCGGGCTGCAGGGTCTGCCACGTCGGTGAGGTCAGCGTCTGGCCGGCGCCCACCGCAAAGATCAACGCCAGCAGAATCCACGGCGTCACCAACCCGGCGAGCGCCAACCCGGCCAGCACCGCGGCCGCGAGCAGCATGAACGACTGCGACACGATCAGCAGCCGTCGGCGATCGATCAGATCGCCGATCGCGCCGGCCGGCACCGCCAGCAGCACGACCGGAAGACCCGCCGCCGTCTGAATCAGCGCGACCAGCGTCGCGGACGTCGTCAGGGTCAGCATCAACTCCTGAGCGCCGACGGTCTGCATCCAGCTACCGACGTTGCTGACGAACTGCGCCGAAGCCATCCTCGCGAAATCAGGAGAACGAAACGGCCCCCACGCAGACGAGCCGGGCCTCGGCGCTGCATCCTGATGGCGGTAGGCATCGTCGGCTGGGACGTTCATCGCCGCCACATTGTTCCGATCACCAACGCTCGTGACAAAAAAGCCGAGAGTCGAGCCGCTGTCGACTCTCCCGAGTGAGGCACGGACTAGTGCAACTGCGGTTCAGGTCGCCAGCAGCCGCAGGGCGATGATCGCGAGGACGATCAGCACGACGACCGCCTGCCGCGCGAGCAGGCTCGCTTCGAACCTGCGGTCGCGTCGCAACTCGTCGCGGAACTCGTCCGACCATGTGTCGCCCGGCCGGCGAACGCGCAGTCGCTTCTGGATCGACTCGCTGTGCTTCACGCGACCAGCTCCCCGGCTCGGCCCACCTTGTCGGTCTTATCCCACGTGCGATCCGATCCGCGGATCTCAGCGATCCAGCCGCCGACCGTGATCGCACACAGGAACGGGCCGTAGCCGACGACGTACAGCAGCGGTTGTGCGAGCCACCCAAGACGCTTCGTCTGCTCAAGGCGCCTCACCAGGTAGGCGCACGGAATCGAGAGCGACAGCCAGACGTCGGCGAACAGCAGCAGATCGGTGACGGCCGGCTGGCCATGGCTCAGACCGATGGCCGCGAACTGCGGCCTGAAGGCGTCGGTCAGGAACGGGCCGAACAATCCGAACACGATCAATGCGAGGCCGATCACACCGGGGAACAGCAGCCCTTCCCGCCAGCACCTCCGGGCCTCATGTGTGTCGATCACGAAGCTCGAAAGCGTCACCAGCAGGAACGTCGCCCCGCTCAGCATCCACAACGACTGGAACGCCTGCACGGACAGCTGCCTGTCGGTGAAGAACAACGCCAGCAGACCGATCGTCGAGGCGATCATGAAGAGCGGCATCATCGTCACCGACGCCCAGATCGCCGCAAACGTCGGTCCGCCGAGCGCGCCGACACGCAGCCGGTGCAGCCAAACCCCGCGGAACAGCCTCGTCACCTGCGTGTTCCCGCGGGCCCAGCGAACACGCTGCTTCCACAGGGCCGCGAGCGTGTTCGGCTCCTCGGCGAAGACCACGGCGCTGCCGTCGAACAGCACGTCGTAGCCCGCGAGCTGAATCCGGAACGTCGTCACGGTGTCCTCGGCCAGCGTGGTCGCGTCGAGCTGCCCCCCGAGGCACTCGAGCGCCTCGCGCCGGATCAGCTGCGCGCCACCGGCGAGACACGCCTGCGCGCGCAACGTGTTCTGCGCGCGCCGCGCTGCGGCCTGGGCGGTGATGTATTCGAACCGGACGAACCGGTTGACGAAGTTGGGCGGGATGCTCGCCTCCTTGATGTACGCGGTCACGCCGCCGACCATCGTGTCGCCGAAGTGACGCGCCATCCGCCGCAGCGCGGTCGGCGTCAGCAGCACGTCGGCGTCAATGATCAGCACCGCCTCGTACCAGTCGTCGTGCACGATCTGCCCGAGACCGTAGTTGAGGGCATCCGCCTTCCCCCTGCCTCCGGTCGGGCGGCGAAGGTGAATCACCGTGTCCGGATAGATCGTCGCCCGCTGCTCGATCACGATCGGTGTCACGTCGGTGCTGCCATCGTCGACGACGTACACGCGTACCCGATCCGCTGGATACCGCATCGTCATCAGATGGTCGATCGTGCGACCGATTACCGCGCCCTCGTTCCAAGCGGGGATCACGACAGCGACTCGCGGGTAAAGCTCCGTCGCGCGCGCGTACGGCCGGCGCAGGAAGTGCACGCTCGCGAGCAGGAATTGCAGCGCTCCGATCGCGAGCACCATCGAGCCGCTCAGCACCATCGCAACCAGCAACACGTGAACGACGATGATCACAGTCGCCCCAGAACCGCGGTGCAGTACTCGTAGCGGCCGATCGTGTCGGGCGCGTGGCTGTCGGTGCTGAGCAGGATCGGAACGCCGCGTCGATGGAACGCGCCGAGCGTTCGGGCCGACGGGCAGTGCCACCGTTCGGAGATCTCAATTCGCGCTCCTGCCACGGCAGCGACGGCGGCAAGCCGCTCGATCTCCGCCAACGGGACCTGTGACTCCTCGAGGCCCAGCTTCGGGAGCAGACTGAACAGATGGGCGATCACCGCACGCTCCCCCAACCACAGCGAGTTCGACGTCGCCTGGACGATGTCCGCGATGACATCGGCCGGGGCGAGCTCTCCGCTCAGAACCAGCTCACGCACGGTCGCCGGATCCACCGGCCCCCCGGCTGCCGGAACCCGGTGGTCGGCGATGTACACATAGTCCACGCCACCGGTGTCGGCCGGGAGATCCAGCGCGCCGGACAGATCGAGCAGTTTCGCCTCGAGCCCGCAACGCACCTCGATCGAGGTCGACTTCGCGACGGACCTCACGGCACGGACGAACGACGACGCCCAAACGGTCCCGGCACGGACATGATCGACGAACGTCAGGTGGTGGAGTCCGCGCCGCTCGGCGACCGCCAGGTTCTGCTCGAGCGTGCCGGCCCCATCCGAGAACGTCGAGTGGACATGCATGTCCTGATCAGCAAGCGGCAGAACCGACACGACTCCTCAGCCCTCCTTCCGCTCGCGACTCCAGCTCTCGGAGCTCAGCGACGTCGACGACGATCTCCTCCAGATAGCGAACGATCGCGATCTCTCGAAATCGGAGCTCGCCGGCGGGGAGCGGTCGGCCTAGCAACTCGCCGAGCGCCAGCTTCGGCATGTTGACGCCGCTCGCGACCGTCAGCGACATCGTTCCCGGAAACCGCGGGTTGATCTCCAGCAGCCGCGGCGTTCCCAGGGCGTCCTCACGGACCTGGACGTTCGCGACGGCTGTCAGTCCGGTCAGCTCCACCGCACGGCGCCCGATCAACTCAAGCCGCTCGTCGTGCACCGTCCGAGACGTGATCGCGATCCCGGAGTCGAGCTTCAGCCTCTCCCTCGGGACGACGGCGCGAACCTCGCCGGCGACTGACGTGAGCACATCGAGCGAGAACTCGCGGCCCGGCAGGTACTCCTGCACGACCCAATCGGAGCCGAGCGCGGTGTCGAGCTGCTCGCGGCGCTCGATCAGACGCACACCGTTGGACCCGCTCCCGCTGCGGGGCTTCAGGATCACCGGCAGCGCCCAACCGCGCCAGTCGAAATCCGGCTCGATCAGCGACGTCCGCGGTATCGGGACCGTGAGATCCATCGCACGCACAAGCGCCCACTTGTCCAGGCACACCGCCAGCGCCGGTTTGGGTGCCAGCAGCAGACGCGTGCCGGCGGCTTCGAGGCGCCACCGCTTCGAGGCGAGCGGCAGCAACTCCGTATCGACGGTGGGTACGACCACTTCGATCTGGTGCGTCCTGCAGACCGACAGGACGGAGGTGACGAAGCCCGGATCGTCCCCTCGGGGGAGGATCACGCGTCGGCCCGGGGGGACCATGTACAGGCCCGGCGCGTATGGGTCGACGTCCGCTGCGTAGAACTCGACCGCGTCGCCATCCGCCGCGCGCATGAACGACACGGCCGACGGTCCGCCGGCTCCCGTTACGAGCACGCGAGTGACGCTCGGGCTACACGGCCGCATAGCCGGCCGCAGCTGCATCGGTGGCGGCCTCATGGAGCGATCGTTCCCAGCGGGACGCGAGCACGTCCGCCTCGCGGATCACCTCGAGCGGCTCCGCGTAGTCGGAGCTTCCGAACCGGCCCCAGTGTCGAGCAATCGCGCGAATCAGGTCCGGGGCGAGGTAGTTCCGCACGGAAGTCTGCGACGTATGCGGCTCGATCAGGTCGAGCTTGCGTTCAAGCACGTCGTCGATCGAAACGAACACCTGGGGATGGAAGTCGACAGTCGATGAGGGACTCTCATACGCATAGAGGGTCGGGACGTCCCTGGCCGCGACCACCGTCGCCCGATGGGCGCTGCGATGATCCTGGTGAGTGTCGGTGAGGGAGTGCGTGTATACCGTCGTCGGACGCACGTCGTCCACGATCTCGGTCAGAGCCTCGATCGTGGTGCCGCTCTCTGGAACCGCGGTGTCGCCGAGGTTCAGCAACACAAGCCGTGCTGACAGCAGCGATGCCGCCTTGTGTGACTCCGCCCGGCGAAGCTCGGCCTCGCCGCCGCGCTCGCCGTGGGTCAGGGTTACGATCGTGATCGCGTGGCCCGCGTCGCGGTGGCAGAGCAGGATCCCGCCGCAGCCGATCTCGATGTCGTCAGGGTGCGAGCCGATCGCGAGCACCCGCTCGCTCGGCCGGCCTCGCCGGCGCGCGTCACGGTCGTTGTCGACTGCAATCCGCACCCGCGACAGCAGCTCATCTGGACCTGCGCCCCCGGTGATGAAGTCATTGGCGCCCGCGCGGATCGCTGCGATCGCCTGGTCGAAGCCGGGCTCACCGACGAGGACCTTGATCGGCATCGGGTCTCGTAACGGGATCGCTCGCAGCAACTCGACGCCGTCCATGTCCGGCAGGCGGCGTTCGACGACGATCACATTCCAATCACCGGTCAGGAGTCGCTGCAGCGCCTGGTTGGCGTCGGCGGCGACCGTGACCTCACCAAGCTCGGCCAGCACACGCGCGGTGCCGGTCGCCCGCTGCCCGTCGGCGTCGACAACCAGGATGCGAGTCGGCTCCGGAGCGAAGTCCATACTGTTCTGATCGAACCATCGACGATGATTGAGCACCGTAGGATGTACCTGGCGCAGCCGTAGAAGGCCGCAACCGAACACGCGTTGCACCGGTTGCGGTCCCCGCCGCAGCGCATCGACCAGCGGAGGCGGACGGCGTTCAGCCGGTGAGCACGAACGCGTTGCCGAGGTGATCGACGGCCACGCAGAGGGTCGTGCTCGCGCACGACACGGCGTTCAGCTGCTGGGTTAGCAGCGTCGATGTGCTCCACGCGTGGGTCGTTGGCCGGCGTGAGACGTACACGTTCCCCATGTTGTCGGCCAGCACACAGAAGTGGGTGGACGGGCACGAAACGGCGCCGGTGGGTGCTCCCACGTGAGGGAAGTCCGCCACGTCGGTCCGCCTCCACCTCTGTCCGCCCGTGGGGTCGGTCGAGCTCAGCGCGAACAGGGAGGTGCCGTACTGCGCAGCGACCGCGATACAGAGGTGCACGCTCGGGCACGAGACGGCGTACAGGGGGTTGCCGTGATCGATCGAGATCGCCTTCCAGGCGCCGGCGCCACCGGTCGGGTCGATCGATTCGACACCATCGCCGCGGCTGTCGACCGCGACACACAGTCTGGCCGACGGGCAGGAGATCGCCGCCAGGCGCCTCACATCGACCCGCCTGCGCTTCCAGGTGTGCGCGCCGCCGGCCGGATCGGTCGAGCTGAGGAGATCACCGTGGTCGTCAACCGCCACGCACAGACGGTCGCTCGGGCAGGCAATCGCAAGCAGTACATGTCGCCGATCAACGCCGGTGGCGCTCCACACCGGTGCCCGGCCAGTCGGGTTGCGGGAGGTCAGGATACGGCCGTGGTCATCGACTGCGACGCACAACCGGTCGCCTGGGCAGGAAACGGCCTTCAGCGTGTAGCCGTCGTCGACCTCGGCGCTGCTCCATGTGGAGGCGCCGCCGGCGGGGTTGGTCGAAGTCGTCACGTGGCCGTTGTTGTCGACGGCCACGCACAGGTGCTCGCTCGGACACGCCACGCCCTGCAGCGAGTCATGACCGACGAGCTGGATCCGCGTCCAGCTGCCAGAGCCGCCGGTTGGATCAGTCGAGCCGGCCACATCGCCTCGCGAGTCGGTCACGACACAGAGCTGTGTCGACGCGCAGGAGACGGCGGGCTCGCACGGATCTGGATTGTCGTCTGCCCCATTGCAGCCAAATAGGTCGCTCCCGCGCCCGACAGCGGTGCGATTCCAGTGCGTCGCGGTCGGAACCGTGGTCGTCAGCACCGCGCCCGTCTCGTCTACCGCGACACACAATTCCGTCGATGGGCACGAAACCGAGGTCAGGTCATGCCCAGGATCGATGCTCGCGCGGGTCCAATCCGTTCCGGTTGGATCGCTGGTCGTGAACACGTTCCCCGAGTAGTCAACGGCGACGCACAACTGCGCCGAGGGGCACGAGACGCTCTGCAGGTACCCGGTCGTGTCGATCTCATCACCGGAGTCCCACACACCCGGATAACCACCGGCAGCGCTCGAGGCCGGGTCCGACGACCAGTACACATAGCCTTCGTCCACGCCGACACAGAGCTGGGTCGAGACGCACGTGACAGCCTCTCCGCCCCCACCCGTGTCCCGGGTCCACGACGACCCGACGGCTGGGGTCGTCGAGGACAACAGGCTCCCGCCGAGATCGCCGGCGACACATAGCTGCGTCGATGGGCACGACACACTCCAGAGAGGCTCGCCCGCATCCACGCTGGAGCGGGTCCAATCCGTTCCGGTCGGAGCGGTTGAGGTGAGCACGTTCCCAGCGTCGTCGACGGCGACGCAGAGCTGCGCCGATGGGCACGAGATGGCGTTGACGCCAATGCCAGGGTCAACTGAAACGCGCGTCCAGTTGCCGCCGGCCGGATCCGACGTCGTGAACACGGTCCCAGTGTTGTCCACCATCGCGCAGAACCCCGACGGATCGCACGACACGTCGTTGATCCCACCCGCGTCAGCACCAAAGGGGGCCTCCGCGGCGATCAGCTGCGGGCCAACCCAGTGCAGCGGGGAGGCCAACGCGGTCGCAGCCAGGCACAGCCACACAGCCGCGCCGAAACAGAACGCGGTCCCGCTCTTGAAGATGTGAGATCTGCAGATCGCCGCGCGATTCTATATGCGGGCTCCACCCAGCTCCCCGCCGCTTGCAACTCGCACGCCCATCAGGACCACGAGCACGGTCATGCACACAGCGCTTGCCACGCACCACTCGCAGATCGCGTGAATCGTGTACACCTCGCGGAACGACAGGTACATACTGAACCCGAAGCCGACCGCCGCGATGCCGAAGCCGATCGACTTACCGACATCACCGGGGACCGCCAGCGACAGAAGCAGCGCCACGTACGCGAGTGCACCGAGGAGCGCCACGGGGATGCCGGCGAGTTGCGCCCATGGCGACGATTGCACCGTTATGCAGCTCGAGTGGCCATCGTGAGCTCCGACGCACAGCAGCGCCTGGAGATCGACGTAGTGAACGTATGTCAGGTAGGTCGCGTCGGCAAGGCCGATCATGGCTACCACGAGGATCGACAGCGTCATACCGCCCGGGGCGGCAGTGTGCCGTCTCGATGTGAGTGATCCCAGCGTCGTCACGAGGCCCCCGGCGGCGCGGGCGCAGTCGTGAATCGCGGCGGGTAGAGGTACTGTCCGATTCCATCGAGCGGCTCGCCCGGGTCACGCGGTGAGAACCGCTGCAGTTCGTCGTTGACGCTGTAGCGCGGCCCCAGCAACACGAGCGAATCCGTGATCACGGTGAAGAAGCGGTCGAGCGGACGTGGCGGTGGACCGCCGACTCGCTCGCCCAGGAAGTTGTACACACCGCCGTGGCACGGGCACACGAAGCTGCCTGCCGCCTGCTCGTAGCGAACGGGGCAGCCGACATGTGTGCAGCGAGACGACAGCGCAATCACATGGTCGAACCGGTCCCTCGGCGGGCCGTCGATCGGGTCGTTGCGCAGCCGAACATAGGCGAGCGACATTCCCGCCTCGCCGATCCCGGGGACGAGCACGAACACGATCGGCTTGTAGGCAAGAGCCGTGAAGTCCTCGAGGCGTCCGATCGCCTGCCAGGTGTCAGGCTCGCGATCGAACACCGGGCCAACCGCGAAGCCGAGCGCTGGGAGCGTGAACGCCGCCGAGGCGAGCGCTCCCGCGGAGAGCGCGGTCGCCGTCATGAAGCGGCGCCGCGAGAGCGTCTCGCCCTCAAACCCTCCGGGAATCCGGGTTTGCCCCGTCGCCTGCCGGCGAGGCGTCGCATTGTCGTGATCCACTACGCAACATCGTACTACATAGCGTAGTAGGACAGCTACTGTTCGTCGGCGAGCCGCTCGAGCGCCCGCCGGCGCTCAGGATCAAGCTCGGCGACGTGCTTTGCGAAGTGGCTGAACGCGACATCGCCGTAACGGTCGATCAGCACCTCGATCTCCGACTGCGCGCGGCGACTCAGGTATTCCTCGCGGGTCAACGTCGGCTTGTAGAGGTCGGTCTTTCCCTCCCGGCGGCGCTCGAGCAGGCCCTTCTTGCACAGCCGTGCCATGACCGTCATATAGGTCGTGTATGCGCGCGGCTTCGCGGCAACGAGGTTGAGCGCCTCCATCACCGGGCGGATCGGCTCCTCGCCGACGCGCCACAGCTCCTCCATCACCTCGGACTCAAGTTCATGCAGCAGTGGCGTATCCATCACGACTGAGTCTACGATCGTCTACGATGCTGTGTAGGAGATGGCGACGATCGCCGACCGCCCAGCCGCCCGCTCATCTACGCTCGCGTTCGCAGCGGGCGTCGCGCTCAGCTTCCTCGGGCTCGTCTGCGCCGTCCTGATTCTCGTCCGCTTGCTGAGCACCTGGCACGTGTCCCCGAGCACGGGCTCGCACACAATCACGCTGCTCGGACAGCGGCTCGCCTACCCGGCGGCCAACGCCGATGCCGTCGTCGTTCTCGCCATGGCACTGCCGGCATTGGTTGCCGTCCTGCTGCTGGTCAGAGGCGCGGTGCGCGAGGCGCATGCCGCCTACCGGCTGTCAAGAGCACTGACACATTGCCGGAGCGTCGAGCGCGGCGCCGACCTGCACGGAGCGTTCGTCCTGTCAACCGATCAACCACTCGCCTTCTGCGCGGGGTGGATCCGACCGCGGGTGTACGTGTCGGACGGAACGATCGCGCAGCTTGCCCCGGATGCCCTTTTGGCCGTGCTTGAGCACGAGCGGCACCACGCGCGGCGCCACGATCCCCTCAGACTCGCGTTGGGTCGCGTCCTTTCCGGCGCGCTCTTCTTCGTCCCGAGTCTGGACATGCTGACCGCGCAGCACGCGGTTCTGACCGAACTCGGCGCCGACGAGGCAGCAGCCCAACGTTCGCCCGGAAGCAGGCCCGCGCTCGCCCGCGCGATCCTCACTTTCGTCGATGCCCCCGGCGGTGCCGGGGTCGACGCCAAACGAGTCGACCACCTGCTGGAGCCGCGACTGAACCGTTGGCGCTTCCCGATCGTGTCGTGCGCAGCGGCGACAGCGCTGATGACGTTGGTGATCGGAGTCGCTCTGCTCGTCAGCCGAGCGGCGGTGGGCTCGACGACACTCGCTCCGCCGGTCCTCTCGAGCGAGCCGTGCGTGCTGACGCTCGCCGGTCTGACGGCTGCGCTGCTCCTCGCCACGGGAGCTGCGATTCGTCGTCGCCTTCGCTGCTCCGTGCAGCCGGACGGTGGCTGAGACGCTGTCGCCGCGGCGCCGAGCGCGGCGGCCTTCGATGTCTCACGACTCCGTTGTCAGCCGGTCGTATCGATAACGAGGGTGGCACCGCCGGTGACGGTCCTGACGCCGACGTTACTCGTCGCGAGGACCGTTCCAGTACTCACGTTCGGATGCCTGCCATGGACGCGATCGAGCGCGAGATCGTCCGCCTGTCCGTCGGTGCCGATATTGCCGTTGACAGTCGAACCGGCGACCATCAGTGTCGCCACCGTCGCGCGCCCGCGCGTGATCGTGTTGCCGAACGCGAGGCTGTAGACCCCGCCGCCGGCCGATGCGCCACCCTCGGCAGTGTTCTGAGCGATCGTCGAGTCGCTCACCGACACCGTTGCATCGACGCTGAAAATCGCGCCGCCGAGGCCGTCGCCGGCCGTGCCGTCAGCGGACGACGAGTCGCCGGCGCCACCGATCGCGCTGTTGGCAGTCAAGTTCGAGTCAGATGCCGAAACGGTGCCGAACAGCGAGAAGACCGCACCACCCATTCCCGCTCCGCCCCCACCCCCGTTGCCGTTCCCGTGCCCGGCGCCGAAGCCGCCATTTCCATCATCGCCGCCATCACCCGAGCCCGCGCCGCCCCCGCCGAAGCCACCGTTGCCACCACTGCAGCCACCGCTGTCGCAGCCCGCCTGGGAACCGCCGCCGGCGAAACCGCCGCCGGCTCCGGTCGCATTGGCGCCCAGCTCCCCACCGCCACCGACGCCACCACCACCACCGGCGCCGACACCGTCACCGTTTGGCCCGCCGAAGATATGCGGCGCACCGCCGTGGTGACCGAACGCACCACCGGCGCCATCGTCATCGTCCCCGTTCCCACCGTACCCGCCATCGCCGCCGCCGCTGCCAAAGCCGCCCACCCCGCCGGGCGCACCCCCTGACGCACCGCTGTGACCAGGGTCGGCCGCCCGGAAGCCGCCACCGCCACCGGCGTCACCATCGTTGAGGCGAGTACCGAGATCGGCATTCTGGGCACCGCCGGCACCGCCGTGCGCACCAGGGGCCGACCCACCGAAGCCGCCATCAGGCCCGATCCCACCACCGCTGCCGTCGAGCACGGGGCGGCTCCCGGTGGCACCCTGCGCCTCGTTACCGCTCAGCGTGACTCGCTCCAGTGAGACCACCCCCTGGTTGAAGATCGCACCGCCCATCCCGGCGCCACCTCCACCCCCGCCAGAGGCACCGCCCTGTGCCAGTCCGTTCGACAGGGTGACGTCCTCCAATGTCAAATGACCTGCCGGAATTCCCGACAACCCTCCGGACACGTAGAAGAACCGGAAGGCCGGCGTCCGGCCGGCAGTCGACCTGGTGATCGTCGCGCCGTTGCCCACGATCTTCACCGCAGCGGAAATCGGAGGCAGCCCGTCCGGCCCGAACCAGTAATCATCGATCGTCGCAAGCGTGTAGACGGCGCCGGCGGCAAGCCTGATCTCGTACGGCGATCCGTGACCCCTGACTCGCCCCCGACAGTCCCGAGGCGCGTTGCGGCCACCCGGCTCCGACCTGGTTGCCAACGCCGGGTTCGACGACAGGTCTGCGACGACGATCGCATCGCGCAGGGTGCAGCGGCCCGCACTCGCATCACCGAGCCCCGCAGCAAGACTCGAGACCGAAATCGTGGTCGCGCCAAACGCAGCTGTGCCACCGCCGCACAGCGTCATCAGGACCGCCACGATCACGACGCGGGTTGCGAGGGCGCGAAACCGAGCGCCGCGCCCCAGCCCACTGATCACCATCACTGAATCATCTCAGAGCGAGACCGTCTCCAAGCCACCTCTTCCGTCCCGCCCCGAGGCTGACCTCAGGGCCCGTGCAGGCAGTCGAACATCGTGACGAGGTCGTAGCCGTCGCCGGGATACTCCTTGGCGCTCGCGAGCTCGAAGCTGACACGACCGTCGAGTCCGGCCTGCGCGGCTGCGGTGCGTGCGTGCTCGATCGATGCTTGGTGATAGTCGAAACCGACGAACTCCGAGCGCCGGTATGCCTGTGCCATCAGGATCGTCGAGGCGCCGTGCCCGCAGCCGACGTCGGCGACCAGGGCGCCGGCTTCGAGCTTGGACTGCACACCGTCGAGCGCCGGAATCCATTACGTGACCAGGTTGGCGGGGTAGCCGGGACGGAAGAACCGCTCGGTGCCGGTGAACAGGTCGTGGTGGTGCTCGTGCCAGCCGACGCCGCAGCCGCTCTGGAACGCGCGTCCGATCGTCTCCTCGTCCTTGATCATCGAGGTCGCGAGTTGGAGCGGGCGTTGACGCCCTCCTTTCAGTTCTCGTCCCAGACCTGAACGACGGTCTGGCTCGAGATCAGGCCGTTGTCCAGCTCGATCACGGTCGCGCACAGGACGTTGGTGCCGTCGGGGTAGCAGCACGCCTGGGTGTAGGCAGCACCGGTCTGATCGGTGACGCGGTGACCGACGGTGTGGGTCATGTCGCGGCCGTAGGTGTCCTCGAGCCAGGCCCTGATCTCGCCGCGGTCGTGAAGCACTCGTGGTGAGCCGGGCTGGGTGATCTTGTCGGCGATCGTGACGGTTGCGTCCGGCCCGTACATCGACAGCTGCGTTGCGGCGTCGCGCTCCTCGGCGGCGCGGGCGAAGCGGTCGAGATCGTGCTGCGGGCACGCCTGTTAGGGGCGCTCGAGGTGGAGCGCAACGGGACCGCGATCAGCGCATCGCCGTCGCAGCGTCCGTGGGCGCTGTTCACCTACCTCGCGCTTGCCTCTCACCCGGTTCCACGGGCGGAGCTGGCGAATCGCTTCTGGCCCGACGTGTTGGATCAGAGCGCTCGAGCGAGTGTGCGCAGCGCGTTGTGGGCGCTGCGCCGCCAGCTTGGGGATGCGCTGGTGGTCGAAGGCGAGCGGGTGGGGCTCAGTGACCCCCAGGGAATCTGGGTCGACGTCCGCGAATTCGACCGTCTCGCCGAAGTCGATCCGGATGCGGCGCTCGAGCTGTGCCGCGGCGAGTTGCTGGAAGGGTTCGAGGACGAGTGGGCCCGCTCGGCGCGTGAGCGCCACCGCGAGCGCGTGATCGCGGTGCTGGAGCGGCTTGCGCGGGACGCCGAGCAGCGCGATGAGCTGCGTGAGGCGATCGAGCTGACCCGCCGTCAGCTCGATCGGGACGCGTTCGACGAGGCCGCGCACCGGCGGTTGATCACGCGGCTGGACGCCGGCGGCGATCACCGACCACCAGGTGCGGCGCGTGGTGGAGCGCGCCGAGGGTAACGCGCTGCTCGCCGTCGAGACCGCCAGGGCGATCGAGCGCGGAGCGGGCGAGGTCGCTCCCAGCCTGCGCGGATCAGTCCGCGCGACGCTCAGCCCGCTGTCCGGCGAGGCTCGCAAGCTCGTCGAGGTGGCTGCCGTCGCGACCCGTTCGCTGCAGCCACACGAACTCTCCCAGCTTCCGCTGAGCGACCCTGACGAGGCCGCCGCTGAAGCCCTGCAGAGCGGCATGCTGACCGTCGTCGACGGTGCCATCGGCTTTCATCACGCGCTGCTCCGAGACGCGGTCTACGAGGAGATCGCCGAGCCGCGACGCCGCTCACTGCACAGGAGCTGGGCGCACGCGCTGCTGGCCGGCGAGCCAGCAGCGCGGATCCGGCGGCCGGCCGAGGCGGCGCGCCACCTACGGCTCGCCGGCGCGGATCTGGAGGCGGTTCCGCAGCTCGTCCGGGCCGCTGCCGACGCACGGGCGCTTGCAGCGTCCGAGCAGGCGGTCGGTTACCTCGAGGAGGGACTCACGATTGCCCCGGAGCTCCCCGACCTTTGGCTCGAAGTTGGCGAGCTGGAGGCATGGCTGTTCCACCGCGAACGTGCAGATGCAGCGTTCGAGCGGGCCGCCGGCCTGCTACGGGAAGCCGAGCCGCTGGAGCGCGCCCGGGGTTGGTTGCGTCGCGCCCGCGCCTACCACGGTCCGATCTGCATCCCCCGCGCCGTTCTCGACAGCGCGAGAACAGCGATCGAGTTGCTCGATCTCAGCGAGCAAGCGCCGCGGTCGCGGCGGGCGAGCACGAACGAGCGCTGGAGTTCCTCGATCGCGGCACGGTCGCGATCGCTGGGCACGGATTGCGGAGCCTCGAGATCCATCTGCTGGGCGAGAGATCGTTCGTGCTGAGCAGCGCGGGCCTGCTGGTCGAGGCGCGCGCCGCAGCCGAGGCCGAGCGAGCGCTCGCCGAGCAGCTCGCGCAGCCGGACCTGCTGGCAATGGCAAGCCACGACCGCGGCCTGATCGCGCTCGAGCAGGGCGACCACTCGCTTGCCGCGACCCTGCTGGCGGAGTCGCTCGTCGAAGGGGCACCGATCAGCCGGCCACAAACACGCCTGGCGCTGGCCGAAGCGCTCGCACGCAGCGGAGCGCTCGAGCAGGCCGCTGAGGAGATCCGCGCGACGGTGCTGGAACCGGTCCGCCCCAGCGACTTCCCACAGGCACTCGTGCCACGGCTCGCACGCGTGCAGGGACTGATCGCGCTCGCAAACGGGAAGCCGGACGAGGCCAGGCGACGGCTGGCGGAGTCGGTCGCCGGTTGGGAGCGCATGCTCGAGCGCACGGTCCGCGCGGAGAGCATCACGACCGTGCTCGCCGACCTCGGCCGGCCCGTCGTCGGCCTCGTCGAACCGGAGCGCGAGCTCAATCGAGCCCGCGCCGAACTGCAAGCGATCTCTTGAGGAGGTCCAGTGCCGTCGTTTCATGACACCACGACATCGGAGGCGCCGCCGGAGGATGTCTGGAAGCTCCTCTACGACCCATCCCGTTTCCCCGATTGGTGGGCGGGAATCGAGAGCGTCGACGTCACCGGCGACGGCGCGTACACGATGTACCCGGACGGCTATCCCGACTTCCCGATGGCCCAGCTGCTCGACACCCGCCATGACCAACATCGCGTGACGATCTCCTGCCTGGTCTCAGACCTACGCTTTGAATGGCGCCTCGAGCCGGCCGGCGAGGGCACCCGAATCACCGTCGACGTCGAGATTCCCGACGTCGAGGCGGACCGCCTCGACGCGCAACGCGAAATCATCGTCGCCTCGATCGAACAACTCGCGCAGCTCGCCGCCAACAGCTAGCCGGTCCCGGCTCCGGCGAAATCCGCGCGGCGATCGAGAGCTGATCACCAGCGAGCGCCACGCTACCGTCCTGAAAGCAACTGAACCGACAGTCAGGAGGAGTCATGACACCACCACTTCGAGTCGGGATCAAGCTCTCCCAGGACGCCTCGATTGAGAGTTACAAGGCCGTCTGGAAGATCGCCGACGAGGCGCGCTTTGATCATTGCTGGGCGATGGACCACCTGGCAACGATCGGGATTATCGGGGACGACAGGCCGATCTTCGACGGCTGGGAATTGCTGGCCGGAATGGCGATGGCGACGAGTCACGTCCGGATAGGCCTCCTCGTGACCGGCATCACCTATCGAAACCCGGCGCTCCTGGCCAAACTCGCCACCACGGTCGACCACCTCTCAAACGGCCGCGTCGAATTTGGAATCGGCGCGGCGTGGGCGACGAACGAGCACGAGATGTACGGGATCTCTGGGCTGGAACACCGCGTCGGCCTGTTCTCCGAGGGGCTCCAGGTGATCAGGTCACTGTGGACGCAGGAGCGAACGAACTTCGACGGCCGCTACTACAAGATGCACAACGCAGTCGCAAATCCCAAGCCGGTTCAAAAGCCCTACCCGCCGATCTGGGTCGGATCCGGCGGCCCAAGCATGCTCAAGCTGACCGCTCGTCACGCCGACGTTTGGAACGCCACCGGCAGCGAGGTCGAAAGCGCGGTCGCGGGATCCCAGCAGCTGGATGACGCCTGTGCAGCCATCGGCCGCGACCCCAACGAGATCCGGCGCTCGGTCCAGCTCCCGGTCGGCGAGGACGCCAACGAGATTGTCGATCGCGTGCGCGACTTCCACGAGGCGGGCTTCACGGAGATCATCATCATGTTGAGCGGCGGCGAGATGCCGACCAGCGCCGACCCTGTGAGGACCGCGGCGATGCTTGCCGAGAAGGTGCTGCCCGAGCTCCGCGGTTAGCGGTCTGCCGCTGGCTGCCCCGCGTAGGTCGTCCGCGGGTCATCAGCCGGCGCTCGCGTATGTCCGAGAGGACGGCAGTCCCGCCGCCACATTCTTTCGAACAACACCGCACCTGATCCGACGCTCTGGACGGCCCGCACTGTCTGCGCCTGGCAGGACGATTAGATCCAGTCCGGTGCCGGCCCGACGTTGTGGGCGGGCCCGCTCGGAGCGTTCGTTCGCCGCCCGCTGGCCGCACTTGGGCGCCGACCAGTCATCCGGTCGCGCAGCATCTGCATGGCGAATTGCTGCTGGCGATGCTCGTAGTCGCGCAGTTCATGCTCAACAAGCCACGGCGATCGGGGCCCAGCCTGGGTGGGGGTCTGTTGTGCGCTCATCGAAAACCTCCTCGCTGCCGATGGTGGTTAATGAGCGGCTTGGTTCGATTCTTCCGCTCCGCGCGCGGCGCGCCATCCGGTGCAACTACCGATCGGCGTCAGCCGAAAGCAAGCGTCGACTAACGTCTTGGGCCGAACGCCTCGGCCATCCGGATGTCCAGCAGCTTCCTCACGAGTCCGTCGGGGAGCGGCTGATCGATCGGGAAATGAAGGGAGCCCTTGGTCTTCACGTATCCCTCGGTCTCCTTGGCGAGCTGCCCGATCACAGAGCCGCTGTGCGGTAGGTAGCTCAGATGACTCTTGAACGCCGCGAAGCCGGCAATCGTCTTGCCGTGGAGCCTGAATGCCGGAACGCCGTAGGAGATGCCCTGCTCCGCGTCCGGGACGATCGCAACGATCGTGTCACGCAGCCGGGCAAGCGTCGCCCGCTTGGGCTCATCAAGGCTGCCGAGGTACTGATCGATCTCGTTCTTGGTCATTCGAAGCTCGGAGTACTCGAGCTTTCAGCCCAGATCCCGAGTCGCACCGACAGTCCGGTCGGGCGAGGCGAGCTGCTGCTCGACGGGTCGCATCGGCACGCCGGCTGCGGCGTAGGCTTCAATCGCGTCGAGCGTCTCGGCTTTGAGCAGCGCCTGGCTGAGGCTGTCGAGCTGGTCGCGGTGTTCTGTGAGCAGCTGGGTGACCTCGGTGTGTGCTTCGTCGACGAGTCGATGGACCTCGTCGTCGATCAAGCGCTGGGTGTCAGTCGAGGTTTCGCTGGTGCCGGGGAAGAACGGGCCGTTGGAGTCGCTGGGTAGCACGGCGATCGGTCCGACCTTCTCGCTCATCCCCCAGCGCCCGACCATGTGTCGGGCGATCTGGGTGAGCTGCTCGATGTCGGACTCGGCGCCGGTCGTGATCTTGCCGTAGACGATCTCCTCGGCGACGCGACCTCCGAGCGCAACCCGGATCTTCGCCTCCAGATCCTCACTCGAGTAGGACACCCGGTCGGCGTCGGGTGTCGAGAGCGTCACGCCCAGCGCCATCCCGCGAGGGATGATCGAGATCTTGCGGACCGGGTCGGCATCCGGGGTCAGCATCCCGACCAGCGCGTGGCCTGACTCGTGGTAGGCGGTCCGCTCACGATCCTCGGGGCTCAGCACCGTTCCGCGCGGCGCGCCGAGCATGATCTTCTCAAGCGAATCGGTGAAGTCCGCCATCGTCACCCTGTCGTGGTTACGCCGCGCGCCGAGCAGCGCCGCCTCGTTGCAGAGGTTCGCGAGGTCGGCACCGACCATCCCCGGGGTCGAGGACGCGATCGCGTCAAGATCGACATCGTCCGCCAACGGGATCGACCGGGTATGCACCTGCAGGATCTTCACCCGCCCGGTCCGGTCCGGCGGCGCCACCGCCACACGACGGTCAAACCGCCCGGGGCGTAGCAGCGCCGGATCGAGGATCTCAGGACGGTTCGTCGCGCCGAGCACGATCACCGCCTGCTCTGACTCGAACCCGTCCATCTCGGTCAAGATCTGATCGAGCGTCTGCTCACGCTCATCGTTGGCGCCGGTGACCGACGCCGACCCCTGGCGCGAGCGGCCGATCGCGTCAAGCTCATCGATGAAGATGATCGACGGCGCCGCCTCCTTCGCCTTCGCGAACAGGTCACGCACACGCGAGGCGCCGACACCGACGATCGCCTCGATGAACTCCGACGCAGCGATCGAGAAGAACGCCGCATGCGCCTCTCCCGCAACCGCGCGCGCAAGCAGCGTCTTGCCCGTTCCCGGTGCACCCGACAGCAGCACGCCATGCGGCATCCGGCCGCCGAGACGGACGTAGCGATCAGGTGTGCGCAGGAAGTCGACGATCTCGGTCAGCTCGGCCTTCGCCTCATCGATCCCCGCGACGTCATCAAACGTCACCCTGATCTTCTCCGGATCGACCCGCCGCGCCTGCGAACGACCGAAATTCCCGAGCGCACCCATCCCACCCGCCGCCCCCGCGGCACGCCGCATGACCAGCACGAACAATCCGACCAGCAACAACGTCGGACCGAACCCCAACAACAGCTCCGCCAGCAGCGAGGTGCCCGTCGCCGTCGACTTGGCGTTGACGACCACGCGCGTTGACCGCAGCAACGCCGTCAACTCCGCCCCATCCCAGAACGAAGGGACCTGCGTCGAGAACAGATCCGTCTCGGTCGCGCTCTTGTCGTCGGCCGGATAGCGAACCTTCGTCTTGAACGTGCCCTGGATCGTGTCGCCGGTCGAGGAGATCGACTTCACCTCACCGGCCTGCACCGCCTCCACGAAATACGGGCTGAACGGCACCGTCACACGCGGCTCGCTGGGTGCGCGGAACAACAACACCGACACCCAGTTGAGCACCAACAACCCGAGCACCAAGTACCAGAAACCCCGCAACCGATGCGGCGGCCGCGGCTGATGCTCCTCCGGCATCCCACGCCCGTCGGGCGCCGGCGCTACCTGCCAGCCACCCTTGTCACGCGGCATCGGCCGCGGCGGAACCCCGCTTCTGTGGCCCCGACGGCCGCCCGCCGGAGGTTCGGCACCGTTCCCGCTCGTTGGCATTGCGCCTTCATTTTCGAAAGACATGCTCATCAGTGTGAACTGTCAGGAACACCAGCGCGCCCGTCAGCAGAACCGCCTCCCGGCGCCAGTTCGGCGATCAGGCGGGCGCCGCGACCGTGGGTCGTGAAGCTGAACGACCAGCGGATGAACACAAGGATGCGGTTCTGGAATCCGACCAGGTACCAGAGATGGATCACAAGCCACGCGAACCAGGCGATGAATCCGCCCAGCTTCAGGCCCTTGATCTCCGCCACCGCGGCGCCGCGCCCGATCGTCGCGAGGTTGCCTTTGTCGTGGTAGCGAAACGGCGCCATCACGTCACCGCGCAGCCGAGCTTGAACGACCTTCGCGACGTAACGGCCCTGCTGCATCGCAACCGGCGCGACGCCGGGAAGAACCTCGATCCCCCCACTCGCACTGCGCACTCGAACCATGTCTCCGATCGCGAACACCTCTGGGTGGCCGGGGAGTGTCAGGTCCGGCTCGACCGTTACGCGGCCGGCACGGTCCACCACGGCGCCGGCAGCGGCCCCCAAGGCGCAAGCCAGCTCTGATGCAGCCACGCCTGCCGCCCACACGACCGTCCGGGCAGGAATCCGCTGCGTGTTGCCGTCGCCGTCCTCGGTCGTCACACCGCCGCCGTCGACCGCGACCACGGTCCGGCCTACGACCAGCGTCACGCCAAGCTTCTGAAGCGATCGCGCCGCCCGTTTCGAAAGCGAAGGCGCGAAGCCCGTGAGCGCTCGGCCCGCCGCCTCAACCAGCACCACGCGACCGGCACCGGTCTCGGTGGTCCGAAAATCTCCCCGCAAGCTGTCGCGCGCGAGTTCGGCGATCTGCCCGGCAATCTCCACCCCGGTTGGACCGGCGCCCACGACCACGAACGTGAGCCACTCCTGAAGCCGCTCCGGGTCGGTCTCCGTCTCGGCCGCCTCCAGAGCGCTGAGGATCCGGCTTCGCGCGATCACGGCGCTCTCCAGCGACTTCACCTCGACGGCGAACTCCCTCCAATCGTCGTGACCGAAATAGGAGTAGTGGGAACCGCCCGCCACGATCAGCGTGTCGTAGGCCATCGACGGAGGCGCAGGAAGATCGCCGATCGAACGCAGCTGCAACTCTCGCCGATCGGGTTCGAAGCCGGTGACCTCAGCCATCACCACGCGGAAGTTGCTGTCGCGCTTGAAGATCGTGCGCAGCGGATAGGCGATCTCGCCCGGCGCCAACGCCCCGGTCGCGACCTGGTAGGTGAGCGGCTGAAACAGATGGAAGTTCCGGCGGTCGACGAGCGTCACCTCGACCGGCGCTCCGCGAAGTTTCAATGCCGCCTGCAGCCCGCCGAAGCCTCCTCCGACGACGACAACCTGATGGACACCGGTCTGCGCCATTATCGATTCGAAGGTACCGGGCGGGTTACAACGGCGGACCAGTCAACCGTCGGATTACGGTGACGGCGGTGCCGCGGCGCTCGGGCTGCCTGCGACGGCAGCCCTCAGCACCTCCGCGCCGTCGGGCGTGAGATGGTGGCGCACGAGCCGCCCGCCAAACGGCGCAAGCGCACCGACCATTGCATCAACGTCCTCTGGCGCAGCCATCAGGATCACTGCCGAGGACCCCTCCGGCACCTCGCTACGGAGCTCGTCCAGCAGCGCGCTGCGAAGTCGCGGACCGGAGTGCTCGTTGGCGACCCCCCCAACCATGCCGCCACCCACCAATCCGACCGCAAGCCCCGCGGGACCGAACAGCAACCCGACAGCTGCACCGGCCACCGCCCCTTCGGCCGTCTTGCTCCCGATGAAGTCCGCCTCGTCGTCGGCATCCACGTAATGCCCGGCGAACGTCCCGCGGACCACGATCCGGTCACGCCGGTGATGCTCGACGAACGCAACCTCCAGCGCCCACGGCTCACCTGACGCTTCGCCGATCGCATCGCCGTAGGCGTGCTCGGCACCGCCAGTGTGCTCGAACACCATCAGCGCGAAATCCACACCGATCGACTCCATCGCAGCTGAATCTTACGCCGACAGGTCGAAGATCGCTTCGGCTTGCTGAGGGCAGCCGCCGGCAGTAGGGTTGCGTTTCCAGGATCTACACGAGACAGACGAGTTTCCTCAGGGGGTAACGGATGAGCGCTCCGCGACGTACCGCATTGACCCTTGCCGCAGCGGCCTGCCTGCTGTGCAGCCTCCCCGCCACGTCGATCGCTGCAGGCGTGCTGCACACAGCCCTGATCGGTCCCGCGTCGGTGGTCGAAAGTTCGACATGGGCCCAGGTCAACGATGCCAACCAGGTCGCGGGAGCAATCGGCACCACGGGCACAGCCGCGCGCTGGCAGAACGGCACGATCACGTCCTACACACTCGGCCCGGACGGGGTCGCAGCCGCTGCCGTCGCGATCGACGGGGCGGGCACACTCTTCGGGATCGTCGTCCCCAACACCGGTCCTCGACTGCTGGCCATCTGGCCGTCGCCGAGCACACTCGACACCACCCCCAACCCGAACTACTCGCGGCCCGTGTGGCAGTCGGTCAGCGACAGCGGGATCGCCGCGTCGGGCAACGTCGGGATCGGAGGTATCGACAACACCACGTTCGAGGCTGTGATCGGGCGGCCTCCGAGCTACACGCCGGCGGCGCTGCCGATCACGCTCGGGGCATGCGGCACAGCGGTTGCCGTCAACGACTCGGCCGAGGTCGCCGGCACCGACCTGTGTGGGGGCGCCAAGCCGTTCCCGTTTCTGTATGAGGATGGGTCGATCGTCACATCGAAGGTGTGGATCAACGACGGCTACGAACTGAACGACAACGGCGATGTCGCCGGGCAGCTTGGTCAGACCGGAACCGTGAGCGAGCAAGCTGGGATCGAGTTCGCGAACGGGACGCTCGAGACGCTGCCTCCCCTCAACGCCGGCGATTCCGTGACCGTCAAGGCGCTGAACGACAGCGACTTCGCGGTTGGCTGGGACCAGAACCCGACGGGTGGTGCCGCTGCCGGCCCGAGTGACGGATACACGGCCGTCGCGTGGGTCGACGGCAAGGCGATCCCCGTATCCTCGCTGGTCGCCGGCGGCTTCAACGGCACGCTCACCGCAGCGCTCGACGTCAACAACGACGGCTCGATCCTCGCGATTGGCATTCCGGCGGGGAGCACGACTCCCGAAACGTATCTACTCGGCGCTCCGGCGCCGCTGCGGGTGATCGGGAGCGCGTTTGAGGGCGAGGACGGAACCCACGTCCTCGGTGGCACAGCCGACGGTGTGCCCGTTCACGTCACCGGCGTCACCGACGAGCAGCAGGTCGTCGATCAGACAACCTCCACGAACGCCGGTGGCTCCTATCAGTTCAAGCTCGCACCCGGCAGTTACACGCTCCAGCTCGAAAAGGGCGTGTGCATCAAAGGCATCAAGGGCTGCGTCGCGACCGAGAAGTTCACGGTCACCGACGCTGACCGGACGATTGATCTGGTTGCCCAGAGCGGCAAGCTGACGGTGACGGTCAAGCCGAAGTCGGCGACGGTCAAGCTGGCTGCCGGTCACGCGGTGACGCTGAAGGTGGCGGTCGACGTCACCAACGCGGGCCCAACCACGATTCCCGAGGCGGTCGCCCAGCCGGTTCTGCTGACGAGCTGGGCCGGCGAGGCCGCCCTATCTTCAGCCGGCATTCCACTGCGGGTCCCGCTGAGCACGAACGGCGGCCCTGACCCCGCATCGGTGGGCCCGCTCGCACCGCACCAGCATAAGGTCATCGCGTACACGGTCAAGGTCAACGGCACGGGCTCGTTCCTGCTTGAAGCGCTCGTGATCGGCCACACCAGCCGAGGGCAGCGGCTGGTCGGGGTGGGCAGCGCACCGATCACGGTCGTTGCCAAGTAACGGTCTCGGCGGTCATGGGACGCTCTTCGCCCACCCTCTCACCGAGCTTGGCATGCTCGGCCTCGAGCTTCGTCAAGTTCGTCGCGAGCCGCCTGCCATTCCTCACGCGTCCCAACCTTGTAGTCGGGCAGCGGTACCTCGTTTGTGGTGTTGGTCGCGTCGGTGCACCTTGTCACCGGGCGCACAGGCTCACTTCCGGCGGTCTCCGCGAGCGCCGTTGATCAGCGCGCTGAGTCCGAATCTGAAGCGCTGTTCGTCATCGCCCTGGGTCATGGTGGTGGCCATCCGGGCGAGGTTCGGGTAGGTCTCGACCGGGAGCGAGGCGAACAGCTCTCGGGCGGCTGCGCCGTAGTCGGTCTCAGGCGACTTGTGTTGGGTGGTGGTGGGCGCACGCCGGCTCTCGATCGCGTGTTCGACCGCGGTCGCGGTCGTGAACAGGAGTAACGCGTCGCATGCCCAGGCCGCGGCTTGATCTTCGATGCCTCCGGCGCGCATCAGCGCGAGCGCGTTCTCGGTGATCGCCAGCGCGCCGGGCCAGGTCGGGATCGATCCGAGCGCCGCTTGAGCGATCCCGGGGTAGCGCTCGAGCGCGGCGAGGGTATCTGTGAACAGCTCGACGATTTGCTGTTGCCAGCGGCCGGGGTTGACCGTGCTCAGCGGGACCTCGGTGAGCACGCGGTCCAGCATCCGCCCGAGCAGATCGTCGCGGTTCTCGACGTACACGTACAGCGAGGCAGGTCCCGTGTCGAGCTGCTCGGCGACCTTGCGGAGACTGACCGCATCGAGGCCCTCCTGGCGAACGAGCACGAGGGCCGCGTCGACGATCGCAGCGCGACTGAGAGGCGGCTTCGCCGGCCGGTCCCTCCGACTTCTGGGCTCCGGGGTCTCGAGCGTGTCGACCATCGCCTCAAAGATAGCACTTGACAAACGTTGCTCGTAACGAATACTGTTCGTATTACGAATGCTGTTCGTGACGATCAACGATCTGAGGTGAAGAACATGAGCTCGACGGCAACCCGCCCGCTCGGCCCGCCGGCAACGACCGCCCCCGCCGTTGACACGGCCGGGACAATCGCCGATCCAGTCGATCGGCACTCGAAGCTGGTGCTGGCGACGGTGATGCTCGGCGCGTTCATGGCACTGCTCGACACGACGATCGTCAACGTCGCGCTACCGAGCATCCAGCACGCCCTGCACGCGAGCGACACCGCGCTGTCTTGGACGGTGTCCGGCTACGCGCTCGCGTTCGGGATCGTCCTGATCCCGGCCGGCCGGCTCGGGGACTCGATCGGCCGCAAACCGCTCTACACAGCCGGGTTGTGCCTGTTCCTGCTCGCCAGCCTCGCCGCCGGCCTGTCTCAGAGCGCGGGCGAGCTCGTCACCGCGCGGGTCGCTCAGGGACTCGGCGCGGGAATCTTCTATACCCAGATCAACGCGACGATCATCGACACCTTCCCGGCCAGCGCGCGCCGCGGCGCGTTCGGGGTGCTGTCGGCCACCATCGGGCTCTCAACCGCCGCCGGCCCGCTGGCCGGCGGCCTACTGATCGCCGCCTCGGGACCGCACACCGGCTGGCGTTGGGTGTTCCTGATCAACGTCGTGATCGGCCTCGTGGCCGTGCCCGCCGCCGTCCTGCTGCTACCCACGCCCGCGCGGCGCCCCCGGGAACGCGGCGATCACGCAGCAGTCGCCCTGCTCTGCGGTGCGCTGATGCTGATCCTCTACCCGCTGATCAACGGCCAGGCCCACGGCTGGCCGCTCTGGTCCTTCGCGTGCCTCGCGGCATCGGTCGCGATGCTCACGATCCTCGCCGTGTGGGAACTGAGGGTCGAGCGCACCGGCCGCACCCCGCTGATCCCACCGCGCATCATCCGCCGCCGGTCCTTCTCTGCCGGAACGATCTTCGGGCTGATCTACTTCGCGTCGTTCACCAGCATCTTCTTCACCCTCTCCGTCGTCTGGCAGGAGGGCCTTGGGCACAGCGCACTGGCGACCGGGTTGCTCTGCACCCCCTACGCGCTCGGATCGATCATCACCGCCGGCCGCAGCCATCAGATCACCGCCCGCCTCGGGCGGCGCGTGCTGACCGCCGGCTGTGTGACCGTCGCGGTCGGCACCGCAGCTCTGATCATGGTTGTGCATCTCGGCTCCCCCGACCCCAACGGCTGGTCGCTGATCGCGCCACTGTTGACGATCGGCCTGGGGAACGGAATGATCATCGCCCCGAACGTCGGCTTCACGCTCGCCGAGATCCCGGCACCCGACACCGGCGCCGCCAGCGGCGTCCTCAACACCGGACAACGGCTCGGCGGCGCGCTCGGCATCGCGATCGTCGCAAGCGTTCTGTTCGACACCCTGCACCCCACCAGCGGCACCCCCGAGGCGCTCGCGACCGCCTACATCCACAGCTTCCAAACCGCGACGTTCGTCAACCTCGGCCTGGTCCTCCTCGCGCTCGTCGCGATCCACGTGATCCCGCAGCGCAATGACCCAACCGTCTGATCAGCGCGAAACGGCGATCAGGTCGCGCTGATCGAGGCGGCGTCGGAAACGATCAGGCGCAGGGACCCGTCGTATTCGGCCTGCTCTCGCAGCTTGCCGTAGTCGGCGTCCCACCGTCCCGACGCCAAGGCCTCCGCCAATCGGCGGACCATGCGTTCCTCCACCTCTGGCGCGACCGCTGACCACATTGACTGTGAGGCTCGAACAGCCGGATCCAGTAGGGCTTCCGGTCGCTGCCAATATGCCTCGAAGAACCCGTCCAGGCAATCGGCGGGGGTCGGGATTCTTTCGACTCGAACGTCGCCACCGAGCGCGGTTGTGACTCGATCGACTGTCGGGAACAGCGACCGCTGGCTGGCGATGCCCTCGGCCAGATATTCGTGCTGCCAAGCGGGGACGCATTCGAGCTCGAGCGTGAAGATCACCACCGGGCCGCGAGCGACCCTGCGCATCTCGGCCAGGCCCGCCTCAACCGGCTGCCAATGGTGGATTGTGGCGCAGGCCATCGCGGCATCGACCGCGTCGTCGTCAAACGGCAGCGCCTCCGCTCGCGCGTCGATTGCGGGCGGACTCAGTGGCGGCCGGTTTGCCCGCATCCCGGCACTGGGCTCGACAGCGAGCACCCATCGATCCGAAGGTTCGTAGGCCCCGGTGCCCGCACCAACATTGAGAACCGTCTGCGCGTTTCCGAGAGCCCCGTGGATACGCTCAGCGAGGCGCGGGTCCTCCTGCCTGAATCGGTTGTACGTCCACCCGAGCTTGTTGTAATCGACCCGCAGCGCCATTGCCGAGACCCATTACTCGACGATCTTGGTCAGGAGCAGCCATGCGCTCACGACGCCGCCGGCCAGGGCCACGAGTACGGGCACGACCAGTACATAGAGCCCGGCGTGAACTCCAGCGGCCACGAGAACGCCGGCGATCAAGAGCAGGATCGAAAGCGCAAGTGTCTGCGCAGCGCGATTCCTGAGCTCTTGTGATCTGGCAATGAAGTCGATCCTGATCGAGACCGCCACGAACAGCAGGCCGGTCAGACCGGCTGTGGCGCCACCGACGAGTCTCATTGCGACAGGAGACTACGTCCCCGCATGCGCTCTTGGCGCGTCGCGAATCGACTCCAATGCCTCCGGCTCCCGTCAACGTCGGGCGTTCGCGCTCGTTAGCCGCCGGTCATTTTGATGAACGCGGCCTGCTCACGCAGCGCCGCCAGATCGTCGTCGTCGCGAGCAAGCTCGGCCAGAGACGGCGACAGTTCAATTGCGCGCCGCAGGTGCTCAAGCGCTGCGCCGGTCCGCCCGGCGCGACTCTCAAAGCACGCGGTGTTGTAGTAAATCGCGCCGTAGGGCGGGTTGTCGGCGATCAGTGCCTGGGCGCGGTCAGCGGCCGCTTCGTAGTCGCCGGATTCAAACAGCGGCAGCAGCGCCGCGAACAGCTCCCAGCCGCTGGCCTCGTACGGCCTGCCCTCCGGCCCGCCGCCGATCGCAAGCACGGTCGTGCCGGCCTCGCGGGCGAACGCCGTCCGTTTGATCCCCGCGGGTACGTGGATCAACGTTCCCGTCGGAGCATCCTCAACCTCTCCGTCGAGCTCGAACCTGGCGTGGCCCGCAATCACGACGTATAGCTCCTCGCTGGAGTCGGGTTCCGCCTCGTCGTGCTCGTTGATCAGCCGGTCGCCGCCGGAGCGTGCGGTCATCGCATTGACTCCGAAGGTCATGATCCCGAAGTGGTGGCGCACCGGCCGAAAGCGGCATCGCCCGTCATCGATCTCATCAATCTCATCAAGCCGGGCCACCGAGAATCTCGCCATGCCTTCGCTCCTCCCTTGTGACGTCCTTTGGCGCCGAGCGTACCGAGCGTTCAGACGCTGGAGCCTGCTGTGACCGCCTTGAGCGTGTCGAGTGACTCTCGGATGATTCGCGGCAGGTCCCGCTCTCCGGGGTCGTTGATCCAGCGTTCGAACGCGATCCTGAACACGGCGATCCCGGCCTCGGCGGTCAGGCTCGCAGCCGGGTCTTCGACGCCGCGTCGGCGCAGCGCGTCGGCGAGCGCCGCGGCGAGTGCGGCGAGCTTGATCAGCTCGCGCTCCTGAAGCTCCGCGCTGGCGGTGATGATCAGCTGCCGCTTGCGTGGGAGTTCCCCTCCCTCCTGGATTGCGGCGCCGGCGGCCTCGAGACCCGCCGCCGCGGCATCGATCGGCGTGGCTGAATCCGGGGCGGCGGCGACCGTGCTCACGAGTACATCCCGAAGCACGTCTGCGCCGGCGAACAGGACCTCGCGCTTGTCGGCGAAGTGCCGGAAGAACGTTCGCTCGGTGAGACCCGCCCGCTGGGCGATCTCCGCCACCGTGGTCTGCTCGTAGCCGCGCTCGCCGTAGAGCTCGAATGCGGCCTCCAGCAGGCGGCCGCGGGCATTGGGCTCCCATCTTCCCATGCGTTCGATCCTATCCGACGGCAGGGACTGACATGAAGAGGCGGGATCGGCTTGGACTCAGGCTCGTGCCGCGCTGGTTCGGGAGCTACGGCACGAAGACGATCCGTTGACCGGGAGCGGTGTTTGCGTTCCACGCCGTCTGGACCTGGCTGAGCGGTGTTGAAATGGCGTCGACTGCGTAGGTCCCGGTCGTGATCTCAGCGGCGAGGGCAGGGAGTTCGCTGACGATGTCATGGCTGCTGACCGATCCTTGACCGCTGCCGACGATCTGGAGGCGGACGGCGCGTAGCCAGGCGGATGGCAGCGTGATCTGCAGGCCGGACATGGAGCCTATCTCGATCCAGATGAGCGGCCGGCTCTTGTCGTTGCGGTGTGTCAGCACCGCGAGCATGTTGTGCTCAGTCGCCGGACCCCAGAGGTAGTCGATGACGACGTCCACATCGGCGGCGGCATCGCCGAGCATGCGGCTGGTCGTGTCCTCATCGCCCGTCAGCGAGACGGTGCTGTCGGCGCCGAGTTCGGTCAGGGCGGCGAGACGTTCCGGATCGCGGCCGGCGGCGATCACCCGTCCGGCGCCGAGCCGCTTGGCGATCTGCACGGCCATTCGTCCGGCGTTGCCGGTCGCGCCGAGCACGAGCACGCCCTGTCCGGGCTGAAAGTCGATCCGGTTGCGCAGCGCGATCCAGGAGGACATCGCGGGATTCATGGCGGCGGCGACGCTCAACACGTCGGTGTCGGTCGGGAGCAGCACGCTGCGCCGGGTGTCGATGATCACGCGCTCCGCCATGCTCCCGAGTTGGGGGTCATCGAGGATGAAATAGCGCAGCTGGCGATCGGGGTCGCGGCCGATGCCGTCGAAGCCCGGGATCATCGGCAGCCGGCCGGTGCTCGTGTAGTGAGAGCCATTCGCACTCGAGCGCGTCCGCGGGTGCAGCGCGGCGGCGAGCACGTCGATCAGCATCTCATTGGGCCTGGTGGCTGCAGGGGTATCGAACGGCTCGTAGGCCGGGGGATCTCCGAATGCTCGGACGACCGCTGCGTTCATGAACGGCGCTTTCGTTTCAGAGGGCTTCTGACAGGAACAAGCTAGCGACCCCCGGCGCCCTGCTTCCCCCGCCCGTCTGATCGGGCAGGCGGGTAGTGTGTCTCCATGAGCGTGGGGGACGAAGGGGTCGACTCAACGACGACGCGACCGTTAGCTTCACCAGCTGGCAACCCCGCTCGCCAGGTTTGAGCTGGCGATAACCAGGAAAGCTGGCTGTCTTGAGGGACAGGTGAGACTCTGATCGAGCTGATCAAGGCGGTCCCAGCCGAGCAGGCGCCGGCGGATGAGGTGCGCGAGTGACCGACCGCATCACTGCGGGTGGCCGCTCGGTCGAGATCAGCCACCCCGACCGGGTGCTGTTCCCGGACGCCGGTCTCACCAAGCTCGACCTCGCCCGCTACTACGCGCGGATCGCGTCGGTGATGGTTCGGCACACCCGCGATCGACCACTGGCGATGCACAGCTACCCCGGCGGCATCGAGCAGGACGGCTTCTTCGTCAAGGATCGCCCCCGCCACTTCCCGGATTGGATCGCAACCGTGCGGGTGCCTCGGCGCGCAGGCGGGACGATCACCCAGGTACTGGGCAACAACGCCGCAACGCTCACCTACCTGGCCGGGCAGAACGTGATCACCCTGCACACATGGACCAGTCGCGCCGACCGGCTTGAGCAGCCCGATCGCGTCATTTTCGACCTCGATCCACCGCCCGACGGTCGGTTCTCAGAGATCCGCGCCACCGCCCGCATGCTCGGCGGCCTGTTGCGGGACCTCGGCATGAAGCCATTCGTGATGACAACGGGCTCCCGGGGGCTTCACGTAGACGTCGCAGTGCGCCGCAGCGATGGTTACGACGCTGTCCACGCCTTCGCTCACGCGGTCGCCGACCGGCTCGTCCGCGAAAGCCCCAGCACGCTCACCAGCGAGATCCGCCGGCAGCGTCGCGGCAACCGGATCTTCATCGACGTCGGCCGCAACGCCTACGGCCAGCACGCGGTCGCCCCCTATGCAGTTCGCCCCCGCCCCGGAGCGCCCGTCGCCACACCGCTGCATTGGGAGGAACTCGACGATCGCCGACTGACACCCGATCGCTGGACCCTGAGATCGCTGCCCGTCCGGACCGAGGACATGGGCGACCCCTGGCAGAAGATCACCTCATCCGCCACCAGCCTCAAACAGGCCCAGCGCCTTCTCTCCGAGACGTGAGCGGCGATCACGTCGAATCGGCCGACATCGGCCAGAGCTGGTTGGATACCAACATGTCGGCGGGGCGGCCAGCCGGGGAGGATCCGATCCAGACCGACGAGGTCTCCGGCGAGCTGCCCCAGGTCGACGAGGCGCAGGCGACGCGAAATCTGCGGACCGGCGTGATCTCGCTGGTCTTCCTGATCGTGCTCGTCGTCGGTCTGCTGCTGGCTGTGCCCGGCCTTCACGGCGTCGGCCGCGCCGTCGCTCACATGTCGCCTGGGTTCGTGATCGTCGGGGTTCTGTTCGAGGTGCTCTCGTGCGTCGGCTACATCGTCGCCTTCCTTTGGGTGTTCAATCGCGCTCCGATCCGATTCGGTGCGCAGGTTGCGCTCAGCGAGCTCGCGTTCGGAGCAGCCGTGTCGCTCGGTGGAGCGAGCAGCATCGCGGTCGGTGGCCTGCTGCTGGTGGAGCGGGGCGGGTCACCGGGGCGAGTCGCCGAGCGCTCGGCGGTTCTGTTCCTGCTCACAGCCGCAGTCAACGTGCTCACGCTCGCGATCGCCGGCCTCGGCGCGTGGGTGGGGCTCTTCCCGGGGTCAACCAATCCGCTGCTCACGCTGGTCCCGGGAGCGATCTGCGCGGTCGTCTTCCTGGCCGTGCTGGCACTGCCGTGGCTAACCGATCACATGCTTTCCGACCGTCATACGGGTCGGCTGGCCGTCGCCGCGCGCAGCGTTTCCGGCGTGATTCGCTCGGCGGCAAGGCTGCTGTTCACTCCGGGCTGGCGGCTGCTCGGCACGATCGGCTTTCTATGGTTCGACATCGCCGTGCTGGTCGTCTGCTTCGCGGCAGTCGGCCCGGTGCCACCGCTGGTTGTGATCGTGCTGGCCTACCAGATCGGATACCTCTCGAACCTGCTGCCGGTGCCGGGCGGAATCGGTGTTCTCGACGGCAGCTTCATCGGCATGTTCGCGCTCTACGGCGTCAGCGCCACGAAGGCCGCGGCGGCGACGGTCGTCTACCACGCGATCTCGCTGTGGATCCCGCTGATGTGGGGCGCGATCGCGTTCATGCGCCTGCGCCGTTCGAGGCATGAGCCACTCGAGCTGCGCCCACCCAGGACCGAGCAGCCACCGGCCTAGCCGTGCGGTTGTGCGCTGAGCCGCCACCTTGGCGGTTTGAGGTACAACGGCGTCTGTCATCCTTGGATGGTGGAGCGTGCAAGAGCGTTCGGCCTCGTCGCCGAGGAGTACGACCGTGGACGTCCGGGCTATGCCACCGAGGCGATTCGCTGGCTGCTGGGGGACGAGCCGCTGGACGTCGTGGACCTCGGCGCCGGCACCGGCAAGCTCACCGAGGCGCTCGTCGGCGCCGGCCACCGGGTTACCGCTGTCGAGCCGCTGATCGAGATGCGGACGATCCTTCAGGAACGGGTCCCAGAGGCCCGGGTGGTGGAGGGCACCGCGGAGCAGAGCGGGCTGCCCGACGGGTGCGCGGACGCCGTCGTCGCGGGCGCTGCCTTCCATTGGTTCGATCGTGCGCGAGCGCTCCCTGAAATCGCCCGGGTCCTGCGGCCACCGGGCGTCGTGGGTCTTTTGGGTAATCGCTTCGACAGCTCCGTTCACTGGGTCCTTCGCCTCCGTGAGATCCTCGGCGGATCGCGTCTCGGCCGCCCTGGCCATTGGCCGAGCGATCAGGAACTGCTGCGGTACTTCGACTCGGTGCAGGAGCGCGAATTTCCCCACGAGCAGGCCGTCGACCGTGATCTGCTCAGGGATCTCGCCCTATCGCGCTCCAGCATCGCGATGCTGGAGCCCGCCGAGCGAGCGGCACTCCTGGAGCAGGTGGCTGCACTGTGGGTCAACGAGCCGGAGCTGCAGGGTCGCGATCACGCTCGGCTTGGATACCTCACCCGCGCAAGGCGCTGTTCCGGCCTTCACTGAGGCCAGCGCTCACTTCACGTCGAAGTAGGCGGTCGCCTGGCGGCCGTTCACGCCGGTGACCTGGAGCTGGTACTCGCCGGGGCACCAGACGCGCCGTCCGATCGAGGCGGGGCCGAAGCTGTAGCGGTAGGCGAGCCCGCGGAGCCCACCTACCGAAACCGCCGTGCGGGTGCCGCCCGACAGCCGGGGACTCGGCCCTGGGAAGAGCTCGGCCTTACAGCTCGCCGCCGTCGGACCTTGGAGCGTGTCCTCCATGGGAGCCCTGCGGGTCGACTGTGCCACCTGAAAGACGGTCAGCGCCCCGCCGACCTGCGGTGAAACGGTGGCGAGCAGAATCGCGGGCGCGTCGCCGCCGGCCGGCGTCATACCGGATGGCACACTCCCGAGCGAGGACGTCAACCCCTCGGCGACGATCGTCTGCGTGACGACGCCGTCCAGCGAGTCGGACAGCAAGTCGCCGGTTGCCGGGTCGAACACGATCCTGACGCCGGCGCGCCCACGGCCGATCGACACAGCCGTCCCCTGGCGCCCGAGCGCGTCGCGCACCGTGCCGTCGTAGCGGAGACCCGGGAACGTAGCGATCAGGCGGTACAGCGCCCCGCGTACACCCGGGCTGACGGGCCCGGCCAGGAGCGCTGCGGCCGTCTCGAACAGCTGCAGCGAGCGGCGCTGCGACGCGTTCAGCGTCGAACGAAGGACGACCTGCGAAGTGCCGCTGCCGGGCGTGCGGTGCACCTGGATCTTGAGCGCATTCTCCTGGCGAGCGAGAGCCCTCTGGGCGGCATCGATCGCCGCTCGCAGCTGTGCGCCCCCGGTCGGGAGCGACCTGAGCTGCGCGCCGCTGAACACGGCCGGCGAGAACCCGACTCCGTCCCCCGGGCCGTAGTCGGGATCGCCGAACGTAACGCTGTCCTGGCCAGACACGCTGCGTGCTGGGGAAGCCGAACGTGTCCGCGAGGTTCCGTCGAATCCGAACCACGTCTCGACCGTCGTGCGGAACCGCTGGGAACCTGGCCCGGTCGTGCTCTGCAGCAATCGCGTGTACCAGAAGTCTCCCGGTCCGAACGCCGGCTCGGTGACCGCCGCGGCCGCCGCCGCCGCGCGCTGAAGCGCGGCCTGGGCCGCACTCGTCGGGCTGATCGGCCTGCCTGCGGACAGGACCACGACGACGACCGCCACGCCCACCGCCGTCACGATTGGGCCGACCGCGGCCAGCGGCCAGCGCAGCCAGCGCCGGCCCGGGGGCCTGCGGGTGGGTTCGCCGTAGCAGCCGACGATCAGCCTGCGCTCGAGCTCGTCGAGGACGGGGAGTTGTTCGCTCATGACATCCTCTCCAGGGTCTCGGGCAGCGCTGCACTCAGCGATCCGGCGATGGCTCGCAGCGCGCGACTGACCCGCATTCGCGCTGCCTCCTCGCTGATCTGAAGGCGCTGGGCCACCTCCGCGTAGGGTTGTTCCTCGACGACGCGCAGCCACAGTGCCTCGCGCTGTCCGTCCTCGAGCGCGGCAAGCTGCTCTCGCAGCGGCCCGCGGAGTGCATCGAGCTCGGCGATCCGCTCGATCCGTTCGAGCTCAGCGTCGTTCACGCGGGGGGCGCTGACCGACAGCCGCCGGCTCGCCTCGCGGGAGGCTCTGCCGTCCTGGTAGTAGCGGGCCAGCTGGCGTCGGGCGATCGTCGCAAGCCAGGCGCCTGCCTCGCCATCGGTCCCTCCGCGGAAGTTGCGCCGCGACGAGAAGGCCGCCGCGAACGTCTCAGCGGTCAGGTCGACGGACGCCTGCGCGTCGAACGTCCGGCGCGTGAAGAACACCAGCAGGTTGCGCGCGTTCGCACGATAGAAGCGTGAGAACGCTTCCGGATCGGCGAGGAACGACTCCATGCCCTGTAAGTGTCGCAATCGCCCGAAAACGTGACTCGATCGGACCGCGGGCGCGTCACGCCGGCACCGCTGATCGCCGATCGCCGAGGGACGCTGCGTATATCGTTCGGTGGCGATGACGGGCGCGTCGGATCCGGAGGCACGCGAGTTCGCGGCGGCCTTTCTGTCGTTTCTGAGATGGGTGCACTCGGAGGACGCAGGTGCTCGGCCGCGCAACGAGGTCGCGGCCCTGGTCAGCGACTTCCTCGGCGACGGCGCCTCCGACCACTCGGTGGTGACGCGCTCGCTGCCGGTGTTCGAGCACGTGAACCTGCAGACAGCACTTGACGCGTGGGCGCTGGAGCCCGGCCGCGAGGTCGTCGTGCGGGGCATCACGATTCCGCCGCACCACGGAACTGTCAGCTTGCAGCAGCTGGTGACCGGAGAGGGGATGCCGCCGCTGCGGCTCTCGCCACCTGCACTCGTCGACCTTCCCAACGGGCCGGCCTCGACGCTCGCGTGCCTGCAGCTGGGGTTGCTGCTGGTCAATGATGGCGACGGTCGCTACGTGGTCATGGTCAGCGGCCCGGGAGAGCAGAGCCGCACGCTTGAAATCGAGATCGCGGGGTTGTCCGTCAAGGCGGCGCAGGCGCGTGCACGCCCGGTTGGGCGAGCTGCGCAACCAGTTGAATGTCTACCGCGGACATCTGATCGAGGTCGGGATCTCGCCGATGGGTGGGGTCACGCTGGAGTTCGGCGAGATCCGAGCGATCACCCGAGAAGACGTGGTTCTGCCCGAGGTGGTGCTCGCCAGGGTGGAGCGTCACGCGCTCGGCGTCGCCGAGCACCGGGAAGCGCTGCGCAACGCCGGGCAGCACCTCAAGCGCGGCCTGCTCCTTTACGGACCGCCGGGGACGGGCAAGACGCACACGACCGGTTACCTGGTCGGTCAGATGACGGGGTACACGCGGCTGATCATGATGGGGCGCGCACTCCACGCGATCGGCTCAGTGGCCGAGCTCGCGCGCGACCTGCAGCCGGCCGTGATCGTGCTCGAGGACGTCGATCTGATCGCCGAGGACCGCAGCTTCGGTCCCGGGGCGACCCCGGTCCTGTTCGAGTTGCTCAATGCGATGGACGGCGCGGCAACAGACGCCGATCTGCTGTTCGTCCTGACCACCAACCGCGCGGACCTGCTGGAACCTGCTCTGGCAGCTCGTCCCGGACGGGTTGACGTCGCGATCGAAATCGACCTTCCAGACGCGGAGGCCCGTGCGCGGCTGCTCGCGCTCTACGGCCGCTCGATCCGATTGCAGCTGTCCGCGGCCGAGACACGTGAGATCATCGAGCGCACGGACGGTGTGACCGCCTCGTTCCTGAAGGAGCTGCTGCGCCGGGCGATGCTCGAGTCGCTGGATGAGAACGCCTCCGAGCCGATCGTTACCGGCGCGCACACCTCACGCGCTCTCGATGATCTGCTGGACAGCGGGCAGCGGCTGACGCGCAGCCTGCTCGGCGTCGGGAACGACCCCGAATCGCTCCCGGCCGGGGGCGGCCTGGGCTCGCTGCCGCCGCAGCACCCTCGCGGCATGCGGGTCGGACCTCGCCACATCGGCCACTAGACAGCCCGCAATCAGGCTGGTCTCGGGAGTTGGGCGAGTCGCTGGGTGAGGTGATCGCGACCGAAATGCTGCGCCCACGCCAGTGGATTGGCGTTGAAGGTCTGATCGCGGATTTGGGGGTCAACGCCGCGTGCGAGTGCGAGCTCGACGAAGGCAGGGCGATCGTGTTCAACGGCGAGGTGCAGCAGCGTGGCGTTGTGCGGCGCGTACCGTCTCGCGGCGAGATCGGGGCGCCGCTCGAGCACGTACTCGGCGACCACCGGTCGGTCGGTGAGGAGCGCGAGCGTGAGCGAGCTCTGATCGCCGGGCAGCGGACCGGCCAATTCGGCGTCCGTCGGGTGGAGGGCCTTGAGCCCGGCAAGGTCGCCGAAGCCGATCGCCTCGGTCAGGGCGGTCTCACGCGAGGTCGGCTCGCGCCCTCGGGAGTACCACCAGGTCTGTCCCCAGCCGAGTGAACGGAAGCCAACACTGCGGTAGACCGGCTCACCCGCGTCCGTGGCGTTCAGAACCGCGTGCCGGCAGTCGTGCTCGACCGCGAGCCGGCACGCCGCCCGCGTCAACGCGGCTCCGATCCCGCGGCGACGGACACGGGGCGCGACGCCCATCGAATAGATGCCGGCCACGCCATTCCACGGGTTGACGACGACATGACCGACCACCTTCTCTCGCAGGCGCACGCCAAGTCGAAAGCTCCCCTTGGGATCGGGTCCGCTGGGCGAGTATGGCAGCGTCCTGGCGTACGGCGGCGCGGCCGGCTCGACCGCGAAACCTGCCGGCGGCGCCTCACGACAGACGTCGGTGAGGTCGATCGCCATCCAGTGTGGCCGCCACCCCCAGCCAAAACCGCGCGCCACCAGGCGGGTGCCGAGTTCGGAATCAGGCGCCAACGACCAACACCCGACGCTGGCGCAATCTCGCGCCCGGATCTCCGCCATCAACGCGTCGACGTCTAGCTCGTCACCGGGAAAGACCATCGTCTCCCGTCCCAGGAACAGCTCGGCCTCGCCAACGCGCACCACCTCACCACCGTCGGCGACAGTGCTGCGCCGAAACCACACGCGATGGTTGTCGGCCGCCGCCGCCAGCAGCACCTGATTCGCCGCGCCAGACACCGGACCGACGATAAATGGTCCCGCACGCGTCGTGGCACCGAGCTGATCGCGCGTTTCGTTGCTGACGAGAGTGGCCCGGGATAGCCTGTGTCGGCATTGAGCCCTCGGGTCGACTACGAACGCCATGGTCGTACCTACACTCGGTTCCGCCGCACCGACCCGCGGATCGCCGCGCGAATCCATGCTGCCCTGGGTGGTGCGCGCACGGTCCTCAACGTCGGCGCGGGCGCCGGCTCATATGAGCCTGATGACCGGTGGACGCTGGCGGTCGAGCCGAGCGCGACGATGCGCGCCCAGCGCGCCGTTGGGGCCGCGCCGGCGATCGATGCGCGGGCCGAGGCTCTGCCGTTCGACGACGACAGCATCGACGCGGCGATGGCGTGCGTCACGATCCACCATTGGGATCCGCCCGAGGCGGGGCTGGCGGAGATGCGCCGAGTCGCGCGCGGCCCCGTGGTGATATTCACATTCGAGCTGGAGAGCCTCCCGGCCTGGCAGCATCAGCACCTCGCCGAGGGGCTGGTGATTGAACGCCCGCGGTTCCCCTCGATGGAGCGAATCACCGCATCCTTGGGCGGACGGGTCAGGGTCGAGCGCGTACCGACGCCGGGCGACTGCGTCGATGGATTCTTCGAAGCGTTCTGGCGACGGCCCGAGGCGTTGCTCGACCCCGCCGTCCGGGCGTCACAGTCGATGTGGGAGCTGCTGCCGCGCGGCGTCGAGGATCTGATCGTCGGACGTCTGGACGAGGCCCTGGCGTCGGGTGCTTGGGACGCCGAGCATGGTCATCTCCGGCGGGAGGCGACCTTCGACGGCGCCCTTCGGTTGGTCATCTCCGAGCCCGCGTAAGCGTTCGCCCAGGTTTCGTCAGCGGGCGAGGAGCAGCGCGCCGTGCGCGGGGACCGTGGTAGCGCCGGGCGTGAACCGGGCGCCGGTCAGGTTGACACTGCCGCCGGACTGGACGTCGCCGCCGTTCAGCGTGACCTGGTGGCCGTAGGACTGGGTCAGCCAACTGCCCTTGACCGTCACAGGCGTCCCGGTCGTGTTGACGATCGAGGCGCAATCCCCGAAAGCGGCGCCCTGGTCGTAGCATTCGCCGAACTCGCGCCGGTACACACCGGGGGCGACCTGGAGGCTGTTATGTCCGCCACTCGAGCAGACGATGCCCTGGCCGGCCAGGCAATCGGCGCCGCCGGGAGCGCTCATCGTCTGTACCGGATCGGCCGGAACGATCCCCTCCTCCGGCCAGACAGCCAGATCGCGACTATCGGTCTCAAGGTCTGACCAGCTGACCGTGTGGCCTGAGCTGTAGCCAAGCAGGATCGTGGCCGCCTGCACGAATCGTGACTGTGGGGCACCCGACTGGTCGTAGGAGAGCAGTACGACGAAATCGTTGGCCGTATGGTCAACGTAGGCCATCTCGTCAAGCAGAGTCGAGTAGTAGCCGGTGAGCGTTCCGTCAGACTCGGGGGCGCCCTCCGCAATCAACCCTCTCACGCCAGGCGAGCTGTTCAGCATCGGGAACGGAGTCGCGAGGTTGTCATTGGGATTCAGCGCATTGTCGATTTGCAGGAACGGCGTGCCGTTCACGTGGGTCATCCCAGCGGCGAGTTGGTCATGGGAGGCCTGCAGCGCGCGGCTGCTCGCGATCTCCTGGCTGGTCTCGAAGCCCGTGCCCCAGAGTTCGTCGCTGAGGCTGCCCGAGGAGTCGTCCATCATCAGCGCGTCGTAGTCATTGAAGTTGCGCTGCGCGTAGCGCTTGAACCACGCGTCGACGGCCGGATCGGACTGATTGAGGACATTCCCGCCGCCGTAGGCCGGAATCGTCAGCCGGTGTGCCGCGTCGCTGTAGCCGGGCTGGTGCAGCCACCAGTTCTCCTGTGCGCTGCCGGCAACGGGGACGCTGCCCTGCGCGTAGATCCGGTTGGCATCGAGATACTGCACGGCCGTGCAGTAGGTGATGCCGCCCTGATCGCAGTCGGCCAGCGCCTTGCTCGCCGCAGGACCGCAGTTGCTCTCCGCGAACGTGACCCATTGACGCACAAGCGTGGCGCCGGCGCCGGTGCCGCCGCTGCATCCGTCGTCATAGGCCCAGGTCGCGACATGCGAGACGATCGGACCGGTATCCCCCGCGGCTGCGGCAGCCGCGCGAGCCTGACGCGCGGCGTACGCGATCCTGGCGGCCCTGGCCCTCCGCGCGGCCCTCGCCCTCCTCGCGACCCTAGCCCTCCGGGCACGCGCTCGAGCGCTCAAGCCCGCTTTCGAACCAGCGCGATGCACGGTGCTGATGTGCGCGACGGGACCACCGGCCGGAGTGCTCGCACGTGCCGACGCAAGCGCCACGCCAGGCGCGAGCAGGGCGACGAGCAGCACGGCCAGCAGCTTCGAGAACGTGGAGGGCATACCTCTCTTCTCGAACTCCCGGCGAACGGCGGCCAAGAATGTACGGCACCCTGGACGTCCGTTGCGCGAGGCCGGACGTATGTACTAGGTTCGGCGTTGAAGCTGACGGTTACTGGGTGAGCGGTCCGGCGACCAGCAGGTTGGCCCAGCCACTCGTCGCCGGCGCTGCACTGTGGGTGCCGTTGTAGACGACCGTCGCCCGCCACCGTCCAACAGCGGGCGGCACAAACGGCAGGACCGCCACGCCGTTCACGGCCTCTGCGTGGTAGTAGCCGCGGAACTGCCATCGTTGCACCGGGTCGAAGTACTCAAGCTCGAACGTCACCGCCCCGTCGACAGCAGGAGAGACTGTGGCGGTCACCCGAGTCGAGGCGCCCGGGCTGATCTGCTCGTAGCCGAGGCCGTCGAAGGAGACTCGGACGTGGGTGATCGTGCGCGATTCCCGGTACAGCGTGAACGGCCCCGACTCGAAGTTCTCGGCCTGCACTACGACGAAGTACCGACCCGGCCTCATCTCGCGCCGGATCGTTTCCTCGCCCTCTGACCCGCAGTTGCACTGGAGGTACCTGCCCTGATCGTTGAGCAGCTTCAGGTCGAACGACGCGTCCGACGCCGTCTGGAGGAACAGGGTCAGATCGCTGTAGGTGGTGACGTCGAACCGGAATAGGCGAACGTCGGTATCGAGGTTCCCGTGCAGCGTTGCCTTGTAGTGCGCGAAGTTCGGCAGGAAGATTCCAGGCGCCATCTCCAGCGATGTTGCCGGTGCGATGTGCAGCCAGTACGGCTGCGAGCCGTCGATCCCGGAGGCGGCGGATATCAGGAAGCTCCACCGGCCGCTGACGGTCGGGGTGAACAGCCGGTAGCCCGCGCAGCTCAGGCCGGTGGCCGCGCCCCCGTCGAACGAGCTCGTCCCGGGCGGGAAGACGCCCAGGCTCATGCAGCCGTCGTTCGTCTTGACCAGGTTGAGCTTGTAGGTGGTCCCCGCCTGGAGATCGAGCGAGTAGGCATCCTGGGTGTCGAAGGTGCTGTCGAGAACCCCGTGGCCGCCGCGGGCCGGAAGCGCCGGCCCCGGAGGTGACGGTGGCGGCGGGACGACGAACACCTTCAGCGAGAACGTGCCGGCGACCGAGCTCGCGCGCTGCGCGATCCTGATCAGGTAGGTGGTGTCCGCCGATGGTTGGAAGGTGGTGCCGGCGAAGCCGTTCTGATCGGTGCGGGCGCAGGCGACGGGAATGTTCTGGGACCGCTGGCGCTGGAAGATGTCGACGGCGGCGTCGAGATCGCCGTTCGCCTGGACCTTCACACCGACCTCGCCCGGAGGTGAGGAACCGAACGAGACCGAGTACCAGACCGACCCGGCGGTGCGGGCACAGCCGGAGGGTGGCTCGTTGGTCTCGACAGTCGCGCCGACAGTGGTGCCGGTGGCAGCGGCGGGCAGTGCGCCGAGCGGCTGCGCCGAGTTGCGGTTGTCGTTCGACGGCGGCGAGGCTGCGAGCGCCTGCGTCACGGCGCCCAGCAACACGACTACGGTCAGGACCAGCGTACGCGCCGTGGTGCGGGCCACCGCGGCATCCTACATCTAATCGGCGCGCTCGACCGCAGAGCGTTTCCTCCAAGCCGATCGCATCCCCGAGAGGGTCGCCGAGGTGTTGCGAGCTCGAGGCTGTGCGAGCGCCTGGCGATAAACATCAAGCTGGCGCTCGGCCACGCGCGCCCAGTCAAAGCTCAGAGCGCGCCGACGGCTCGCGAGGCCCATGCGCTCGCGCCGGGAGCCGTCACCGATGAGGTCCATCACGGCGCGCACCATCCCCTGCGAGTCGCCGGGATCCACAAGCACTGCGCAATCTTGATCCACGTACTCGCGCACGCCGCCGACGTCGGTGGCAATTACGGGGAGACCGCAGCTCATGCCCTCGAGCAGTGCGTTGTTAGCCGTAGCCCCCAGCAGCGGGAGCAGCAGCAGGTCCGCGCTGCGATAGGAACGTACGAGCTCCTCGTCAGAGACCCCCGAGCGCGCTGCGACATTGGGGATGCTCGAAAGCGCGGCTGCGCGCTCGTGCGTGGTGATCACGTCCAGGCGGAGCTCCGGATCAAGCTCACGACAACGTGCCGCCACCTCGACCAGCACCTCGAAGTCTCGCCGGTGCTCTCCCACGAAAATCAGCCGATGGCTCTCGCTTTGCCGGCCGGGGCAGTAGTACGCCGTGTCAATCCCCAGCGGGACAACGTGCACCCGCTCAGCGGGCACAATTTCGCGAAAGAACCGCGCCTGGTGCTCGGACACCACGACCACCGCGTCGGCGCTGGCGGGCCTGACAGGATCCGGAACCAGCCAATCAAACAAATCCCGAGGCTGGTGGTACGTGCAGACGATCACACCGCGCCGCGTGGGACTCATCGCCCCAGCAAAGCGGAAGTTCTGCTCGGCGTAGAAGAAGTGACAGATCTCGGGCAACCCCAGAGCCAGCCGACCAGCGACGGCCAGCTCAAGCTCCGCCGATCGCGGGCCATACTGGGGCATTGCGGCACGGGCGGCGATCCACTCCGTCAACCGACGGGGGATCGCTAACGGGTGGTCAGGAGCCAGACGCCGCACTTCCGCGTGTCGGGCGAGGCCCTGGGCGAGCCTGGGATAACCGGAACGCGTCGCGTGATGCTGGTAGCGGTCGTAGACGACGTTGACCCGCATCTCAAACGAACTCGACCTACCCGAACCTGACCATATTCACGGCGCAACTGTAGCCGCGACCGTACGGATTAGCTGGCGGTTGTTCGTGTGGTTACAGCTGTCGTCCGCCGCATGCGCCACCGGCTCGATCCACGCCGGCGCGCGAGAGCTCGAGCTGGCGGGCTGAGGTTACGGTCGGTTTTCGAGCGCGCGGTCACGATCCGCATAGGCCTGTTGGCCGACCTCAATGACGCGTGCTACACGCGGGTCATCGCGCGCTCCCGCAAGATTCAGCTCGACGAGCGAAACGGCCGCTTGCACCACCGCGGCGCCCAGCACCGCAGCAGTCACGGCTTCACCGCGCACACCGCCGTGCGCCTCAGCCACCGCGTCGGCGGCGAGGCGAGTCAGTTCACCGGCGACTTCGACGATCTCGACCAGCGGATCGGCTGCCGCGTGCAGCGCCTTGCGAACGGCCCGTGCGCGATCGGGATCCTGCCGGCGACGCTGCGCCGTCAGCACCTCTCGGTACGCGGCGGCGTCGCGTTCGGCGAGTGACATCGCGACGTCCCTCAATACCGCCGCCCGATCCCGCCGTTCCTCGATCGCAGCGGCTTGCGCTGGTTGCCTGCGGAGCGACACGAGGCTCACCATCTCGACCAGGGCCGCGGCCAGCGCGCATGTCCAGGCCAGGCTCGGACCCGCACCAGGCGTCGGCTCAAGTGACGCCACGCGCTGCACGACCTCCCCCAACGGCAGATCGGCGAAGTCCGCCATCACGAGATCGTTCCAGATCTGCGAGATCCGCAACGTATCGTCTGGATCGGTAGCTCCGTCAGAACGCCGGGTCGATTCTCGGCGCCGCCGCCAGCATGTCGATCACTCCCTGCAGCGAAGGGCGCAGCGCGCCGACGACGTCGGGGCTGTAGAGCGGGCTTGTGCCGTCTCGGATCAGCAGGTTTGCGAGGGCAATACCGCGCGGGTCGGCGGGCTCGGAGCGTTCAAGCAGTTCGGCGAGCTCTTCGACGAGCTCCTGACAGCGAAGAATTTCTCGGCGCGCGAGCGGTAGGGACACGCTGCGAGGGTGCGGAACCCGCATCGAGTCGGCAACCAGCCGCCTGTATGAGCGGGCCAGGCTTTGGCGGTTGGCGGCGCTGTGGAGCGTGCCTGCGTGCAGCGACAACAGCACGCTCGAGTCCGGGCTGATCCCGGTCGCCAGCATCTCGTCGAGCCGGAAAGCCTGAAGCCAGGCGATGACGCGCACGTGCAGGTGGCACTGGTGCACCGAGAGCGCGTAGGAATCCCTGTGGTCTGCGATCAGGGCGGTCGTCATGAAATCCTCTGGTGGCGATCAACTGCGCGCCGGCCGTCGCGTTCGGGTCATAACTAGCACGTCTGATCGAGGTCGGCAAATTGACGACAGCAATGCTGCTGAGAGACGAACCCGCGGGCGCCGATTGCAGCCTTGGCTTGACGCTGCGAAGCTGCGGAACGTAAGCTCGTGACGAACTCGTGCAACTGGTGCTTCTACTGGTGAGAGTGTCCTAGGTGGCGAGCCTGCTCGGCGCCGGGACAGGGCGCGGGCCGAGTCTCCGCGGGCTCCTCGACGCGGGGCAGATGGTGCTGGCCCCCGGCTGTTACGACGCGCTTGGCGCCCGGCTGGTCGAGGAGGCCGGCTTCCAGGCGGTGTACATGACCGGTTTTGGCAGCGCCGCGTCGCGGCTGGGCCGACCCGATGTCGGCTTGATGACGCTGACCGAGATGGTGGACAACGCCCGGCGGATCGCACAGGCCGTCGACATCCCGGTGATCGCCGACGCCGACACCGGCTACGGCAATCCGATCAACGTGATCAGGACAGTCCGTGAATACGAGGCCGCCGGCGTTGACGCGATCCATATCGAGGATCAACTGATGCCCAAGAAGTGTGGGCACATGGAGGGTAAGCAGCTGATTCCGGCCGACGAGATGGCCGGCAAGGTGGCTGCGGCGGTCGCCGCCCGGGCGTCTTGTGAGTTCCTGATCATCGCGAGGACCGACGCGCGCGCGGTGGAGGGACTGACCGGCGCTCTGGAGCGCGCTCGCGCCTACAGACAGGCAGGCGCCGACCTGCTGTTCGTCGAGGCCCCGCAGTCAATCGAGGAGATCGAGGCGATCGCCGCCAGCCTCGCTGACGTGCCCCTGCTGTTCAACTACGCCGAGGGCGGCAAGACCCCGCCCGTCAGCAACCAGTTCCTACGCGATCTTGGCTTCCGCCTCGTCATCTTCCCGCTCAGCACGCTGATGGTGGCGACCGCGGCGATCCGGTCGGTGCTGAGCGAGATCAAGGCGCACGGCTCGCCGATCGATGTGCTCCCGTCGATGTTGCGCTTCGAGGAGTTCCTCGACTTCATCGGCATCCGCGAGATTCGTGAACTCGAGCAACGCTTCGCAGACAACAGCAGCTAGACCTCACCGGAAGGAGTCGCAGTGCCCGACGTGTTCGAAAAGACCAGCGCCACCAGCGTGCTCGCGCAGCGGATGATCACGGCCGCGCAGGCCCGAGCCACCGAGCTGGGCGTGCCGATGGTGATCGCGATATGTGATGAGTCCGGCGTTTTGAAGGCGTTCAGCCGGATGGACGGCGCGGCGCTGCTCAGCGTCCAAATCGCCCAGGACAAGGCATACACGGCCGTGGGCTTCGGAATGCCGAGCGACGGCTGGCATGACTTCATCAAGGACGATCCCCCACTCGCCGCCGGCGCCGTCGGCGGCATCGACCGACTCGTGATCTTCGGCGGCGGCTACCCGATCAAGGTCGGCGATCGCATCGTCGGCGCGATCGGCGTCAGCGGCGGTCATTACACACAGGACATGGAGGTTGCGCAAGCGGGCCTTGCCGCAGTCGGCTGATGGCCGCCGACGATCAGGAAGTTCGCGATGACCTGACTGAGCTGCGACGCCGCCGTGCGCTGACGCAGGACGCCGCACGGCGCGAGGCGGTCGATGCTCGGCACGCGAGTGGCGCGCGAACGAGCTCACAGCCGCTGCGCGGGAGAACGCGAGGGCGCTCAGCGCAGCACAGCTGTTCGAGCTCGACGATGTGATCGACCCGGCCGACACGCGGTCGTTGATCGCATCGACGCTGGCCGCAGCCGGTCCGCGCCCGCCGGCTCGTGGACACCGCTTCGTCGACACCTGGTAGCCGGAGTGCTGTGGCACACTGGGCCTGTGCCCGCATGCGCAACCCCGGGCACGCCTTAGTACACCCACTGATCCCGGAAAGGGTTCCCCTTGTCTACCAGTCCTGACGCCGTTGTTGGAGAAATGAACGATTCGAACGGGGGCGGCTGTCCGGTCGCGCATGAGCGGGCTCCGCACCCGACCCAGGGTGGAGGAAACCGAGGCTGGTGGCCAAACCGCCTCAACCTCAAGATCCTCGCAAAGAACCCCGCGGTGGCCAACCCGCTCGGGGAAGAGTTCGACTATGCCGAGGCGTTCAACACCCTTGACCTCGCCGAGGTCAAGCAGGACATCGCGGATGTGCTGACAACCTCCCAGGATTGGTGGCCGGCGGACTTCGGGCACTACGGCCCGCTGATGATCCGGATGGCGTGGCACAGCGCCGGCACGTACCGCATCAGCGACGGCCGCGGCGGCGCCGGCGCCGGCCAGCAGCGCTTCGCACCGCTGAACAGCTGGCCGGACAACGGGAATCTCGACAAGGCTCGCCGGCTGCTGTGGCCGGTCAAGCAGAAGTACGGGCAGAAGCTGTCCTGGGCGGACCTGATGGTCCTCACCGGTAATGTCGCGCTTGAGTCGATGGGCTTGCAGACGTTCGGCTTCGCCGGAGGCCGGGAGGACGTCTGGGAGCCGGACGAGGACGTTTACTGGGGCCCTGAGACGACGTGGCTGGGTGATCGAGCGCTACACCGGCGACCGGAAGCTTGAGGAGCCGCTGGGCGCCGTCCAGATGGGCTTGATCTACGTCAACCCGGAAGGCCCGAACGGCAACCCCGACCCAGTCGCGGCGGCGAAGGATATCCGCGAGACGTTCCGCCGCATGGCGATGAACGACGAGGAGACGGTCGCGCTGATCGCCGGCGGGCACGCGTTCGGCAAGACCCACGGTGCGGCCGACCCGAATCAGTACGTCGGCGCCGAGCCCGAGGGCGCCCCGCTCGAGGAGCAGGGGCTTGGCTGGAGGAATACCTACCGCTCGGGCAAGGGCGCGGACGCGATCACCAGCGGCATCGAGGTCACCTGGACTGCGACGCCGACCGCGTGGTCCAACAGCTACCTTGACAACCTGTTCGGCTATGAGTGGGAGCTGACCAAGAGCCCGGCCGGCGCGAATCAGTGGCAGCCGAAGGACGGCGCCGGAGCGGGCACCGTCCCCGGTCCCGACGAGGGATCGCCGATGCGGTCCCCGACGATGCTGACGACCGACCTGTCGCTGCGCTCCGACCCGGTGTACGAGAAGATCGCACGCCGCTTCCACGAGCACCCCGACGAGCTCGCCGACGCGTTCGCCCGGGCGTGGTTCAAGCTCACCCACCGGGACATGGGTCCCGTCGCGCGGTACCTCGGGCCGGAGGTGCCCTCCGAGACGCTGCTGTGGCAGGACCCGCTCCCCGAAGCCCCGCACGAGCTGATCGATGCGCAGGACATCGCCGCCCTCAAGGCTCAGATCCTCGAGTCGGGGCTGTCCGTCTCCCAGCTCGTTTCCACCGCGTGGGCGTCGGCGTCGACGTTCCGCGGCAGCGACAAGCGCGGCGGCGCCAATGGTGCGCGCATCCGCCTGGAGCCACAGAACGGCTGGGACGTCAACGATCCCGACCAGCTGGCGGCGGTACTGCGCACCCTGGAGGGTGTCCAGCGAGCGTTCAACAGCTCCCAGACAACGGGCAAGCAGGTGTCGCTCGCCGACGTGATCGTGATCGGCGGCTCCGCGGCCGTCGAGCTGGCGGCCAGGAAAGCCGGTCATGACGTCGAGGTCCCGGTCACACCGGGGCGGGTCGACGCGTCGCAGGAGCAGACCGACGTGGAGTCCTTCGCCGCGCTCGAACCGACCGTGGACGGGTTCCGCAACTATCTCGGGAACGGGCATCAGCTGCCGGCCGAGTATCTGCTGATCGACCGCGCGAACCTGTTGACCCTGAGCGCCCCCGAGATGACGGCCCTCGTCGGCGGCCTGCGGGTCATTGGAGCGAACGTCGGGCAGTCCTCGCAGGGCGTCTTCACCTCGGCACCTGGGTCGCTGAGCAGCGATTTCTTCGTGAACCTGCTGGACCTCGGCACGGTCTGGACGGCGACGTCGCCGGACGCGGAGACATTCGAGGGCCGCGACGCCGCCACGGGCGAGCTCAAGTGGACCGGCAGCCGCGTCGACCTCGTGTTCGGCTCGAACTCCGAACTGCGGGCGCTGGCGGAGGTCTACGCCAGCGATGACGCGCGGGAGAAGTTCGTGCGCGACTTCGTCGCCGCGTGGGTCAAGGTGATGAACCTTGACCGTTTCGACCTGACCTGATCTCGATGCCTGGGTCGGCCGCGCGTCGGCCGACCCAGACGCATCCAGCAGACCTGCCCGAGGTCCCGCCCGATCAGCGACCGCTCATCCCCGCGAGATCGACGCGATGAATTCGATCAGGCTTTGGTTGAACGCGGCGGGGTGTTCCCACAGGCACGCGTGCCCGCCCTTCGTCGTCGCCCACCGGGCGCCCGGGATCAGTGAATGCAACTGGCGGGAGAGCTCGACCGGGATCAGGATGTCCGTCTCGCCGGCGAGCACCAGCGTCGGTACTGTCAGCGACCCGAGCCTGGCTGTCGCGTCATGTGTCTGGATCGAGTGCAGCTGCGCCAGGTAGGCCGGGATCGGCTGGTCGATGAACCGCATCGCGGTTTCGAAATCCGCGGCGTCGTCGGGCCGCGTCTCGAAGAACTCAGGAGTGAACGCCCACAACGTCACGTCGCGCATCACCGCCGGCACGCCCATGACGTTGGCCATCTCTGCCCAGAAACCGAACATCCGGGAGCAGAACGGCCCCGGCGCCGCATACGTGCAGGCGAGCGTGACGCTGCGCAGATCGGCCGGGTGGGCCAGCGCATACTCCTGAGCGATCATTCCGCCCATCGACACGCCGAGCAGGTGGAAGTCGCTGATCTGGAGGTGCTCGACGAGCGCCTTGGTGTCGGCTGCGAACATCGCGGTCGTGTACGGCCCAACGGGCTTATCGCTGAGTCCGACTCCCCGGTTGTCGAATCTCAGTACTCGATAGCCGGCCTCCAGCAGCGCCGGCACCTGGTCGCTCCAGGTCTCGAGGTCATCGGCCAGGCCGTTGACGAGCACGACGGTCTCCTGACCGTCGCCCTCGAGGCGGTAGTTGATCGTCAGTCGGTCAAGTGCAGCGGTTGGCATCGGTTCCTCGAGTCGGTGGTGGGTGGTCCTTGCGGCGACGCGTTGCAGCCGGGCCGGCGGCTAGGTCCACTCTTCCACAGCTAATCGTTGCTTTCAAAGCGGGCTACGCTTGAGCGTGATGGCGCGCCAGAATCGGGTCTCGCCGCTGGGCACGCTGCTGGCGACACCGGAGCGCGGTCTCGTCTACGGAAACCGCGGCTGCCTGCATGATCGTGACGGCCGCATCCGCCGTGACTACAACGGCAAGCGCTGGATTGCCTGCCGGCTGGAGTTCCGCGGCCGGCGGCGCGCGCAGTTGATGGCGCCGGGTCGCTACACAGAGCTGTTCTTCCTCGATGAGGTGACCGCGCTGGCCGCAGGTCATCGACCGTGCGCCGAGTGCCGCCGCGCCGACTACGAGCGATTCGGCGAGACCTGGGCGAAGCTCCACGGCGGGCCGGGCGGAGCTGACACGATCGACGCTCGGCTCCACGCGGAGCGGATCGACCCCGCCACCCGCAGCCGGCGCTTGCACACCGCAGCGTTCGAGGAGCTGCCTGACGGCGCAATCGTGCTGGATCGCGGAGCACCGCGGTTGGTCCTGGGCGGGCACCTCCTGACGTGGTCACCGGCGGGCTATGCCACCTCGGTTCCGCGCCCCGCCGGCAGCGACGCGACCGTCGTCACGCCGCCCTCACTGCTGGCACTGCTTCGAGCCGGCTGGGCACCGGTCGTGCCACTGATCCACCCCTCGGGGCGCTCGCTCACGGCGGCGCTCGGTCAGGCGTGCGCGACGAGCACCGGCTCAGCGGCGAGTCCAAGCACGACGGTGCGGGGAGTGGTGGCGGCCAGCACGCACGTCCGCCCGTGACGGACGAGGGTTACGACGCTGAGGCCGTCGGAGGTGCGGTAGACGCGCAGGGGCACACCCTGATAGCGGACAAGACGAGCCCCGGCGGGGAGCGGGACGGGTTTACCGGAGAAGACCGTATAGCTGAGCCTGGCCCCGTTGCTCAGCCGGTAAAAGACGGTGAGCGCGGGCCGGCCACCGATCCGGTTGACCAACTGGCCGGTCGCGACCGCCCGCAGGCGGGCATAGTTGGGGAACGTGACGCCGTGGTAGGAGACGTCGAGATAGGAGGCGTTGCTGACCGCGGGGGCGGCCTCGGTCGCCGGCACGAACGCAAGACGCGCGGCCGCGGTGATGCTCGGTGACGCAGATGACCCACCGGCGCCGACGGCGATCACGATCGCGACCGCGACCACGGCAACTGCACCGAGGGCGGCGGCCGGCCGCCAGCCGATCACCGATGGCGCTCGACGACCGGCACGGCGATCCGGGCGCGATCCCGGCTCGGACACCGGCGGGACGCGTGCGCCCGGCGTTTGGGAGCGCCGGCGCACGGTTTCCAGCAGGCGGTCTGGCACGGCTGGTCCACCCGTCGCCAGCTCCCGCGCGACGCGGCGCTGGGCGAGGATCTGGAGGGAGACCTCGGGGCTGGCCTGCGCCCACGCCTCGACCGCGTCGCGCTCGGCGTCGCCGAGCGTGCCGTCGACCAGGCGGGTGATCGCCTGGGCGGCTTCGTCGTCAGATCTCGGTGTGAAGGCCATTCGGCAGCTCGATCATAGGCAACGGGTCATAGGTTCCCTGCTCGGTGAGACGCAGATAAGGGTCCGCTTATTCCATCGTCAGTTGAAATACTTGCGCGGTGCCGGACCCGGGAACGCGCCGGCTCGACCCCGAGTCGCTCTCTGACCACGTCGGCCGCCTCTACCGCGCGGCCTATGGACTTTGCGGCTCCGCTCAAGACGCCGAGGATCTCGTCCAGGACACGTTCGAGCGGGTGCTGCGCCGGCCGCGCTTCCTGCGCAACCGCGACCACGATCTCGCATACCTCCTGAGCGTCATGCGCAACACCTGGATCAGCTCGGCGCGCACCCAGCGGCCGGTGACCGTGATGCTGGAGCCCGATGAGCTGGCTGCGGCGGCGACCACCGCCGATGACCCCGTTGTGTCGCAGGTGGTGGAGGCCGGTGCGGTGTATGCGGCGCTCACAGGCCTCACCGACCCGCTTCGCGAGGCGGTGGTGGCGGTCGACATCGTCGGGCTGTCCTACCGGGAGGCGGCCAAGGCACTCGGGTGCAAGGAGGGCACGATCATGAGCCGCCTGCACCGCGCCCGCGGCCAGCTCGCCTCCGAGCTGCAGGCCGGCGTGTAGCGCCGCGGCACCCCGCATCGACAAATTTGTTGCGGCCATGGAATAACTCGGCGAGACGCCGCGTCTCTCTCCCCAGCAGCATCCACCTCACCAATCTGCAAGGGAGAAAGTCATGCACAGCAAGACCGCTTCACGCTGCCGTTCCAGCCGCATCGGGCGCACCTTCGGGTGGCGCAAGGCAGTCCTCGCCGCAAGCCTCTCGGCGCTCGCCGCGGGCGCCGTGGCGGGCCCCGCCGCCGCGACCGCCGTTACGACACCGCCCGACGGGAGCGCCAACTTCGCGTTCCAGACGGTCGACAACCCGGCCGACCTGACGTTCAACCAGCTGCTGGGGATCAACAACTCCGACACGATCGCGGGCTACTTCGGCTCGGGGATGGCGGGCCACCCGAACAAGGGGTACACGCTGCACGTCAACTATCGCAACGAGAACTTCCCCGGCTCGGCCCAGACGCAGGTGACCGGCCTCAACAACGCCAACACCACCGTCGGCTTCTGGGTGGACGGCGCCGGTGACAACTTCGGCTTCTATTCGGTCGGCGGCCATCGCTTCCGCACCGCTGACTACCCGACTCCGCAACCCTGCCAAGCCGGTGGTCGACCAGCTGCTGGGAGTCAACGACAATGACATCGCGGTCGGCTTCTACACCAACGGCAAGGGTGTCAACCACGGTTACTCATACAACATCGCGACTCACCATTACGCGCAGGTCAAGGTCTCGGGCGACACCAACGTCACCGCCGCCGCGATCAACAACCTCGGCGACATCGCGGGTGTTGCCACCAACGGTGCCGGCACCACCGAGGGCTTCCTGAAGCTTGCGAGTGGCAGGGTCGTGCATCTCGACGTGCCCGGGGCGACGACCACGCAGGCATTTGGTGTCAACGACGGTGACGAGGTCGTCGGCGACTACACGGTCGGCACCGGCTCGAACGCGACGACCACGGGCTTCATCTGGAGCCCCGGCTTCGGCTTCGAGAGCATCAATGATCCGAACGGCATCGGCTCGACGACGATCAACGGCGTCAACGACCGCGGCACGCTCGTCGGCTTCTACACCGACTCTGCCGGCAACACCGATGGCCTGGTCGCCCATCCGCAGCAGCCCTAGCCGCTAACTGCCCCATTCGGGCACTCGACCGGCGTATCCCACAGCCGGGCCGCCCGCGGGCGGCCCGGCCTGCGCCTTTGATGCGCGCGATTGCGGGCTTTGCCGGATACGTTCCTCGCCGGTCTGTGATGGAGTTGTGAGCAGGAACGGTCGGGCAGGATCTGATCGCTCTCCTGCGATCGATCCGCCCGGAACCGGAAGGAGGACCGATCATGAAGTTCTCACGATCACTCGTTTTGGCGTGTGCCGGCGCGCTCGTACTCACATCTGCGTCGGCCAGTGCAGCGTCGATGTCCCCGGTGACCAAGGCGTTGCCGGGCGTTCCCTGCTCGGTCACCGCCAAGCTGTCGGTCAGCAGCGGGGCGATGAGCTACGGCGGCGGGGTCAGTTGCGCAAAGGGCGTCGGCCAGAAGACACTGGACGTCGTGCCACAGGTCTACCGGGTCGTCAACGGCCACAAACTGTGGTACAGCATCAGCCTGGTCGGGCTCTATCAGGGTCCGACACCGGCCAACCCGCTGCGCCTCAACTCGCAAACCCGAGCGGTCGCCGGGCACATCTACCGCGTGCTCGTCTACGGACGCGTGACGCTTTCAAACGGACAGCCGGCATCGACCACAGCGTGTGTGGGCTGCGCCGGTGCGCCGCCGTCGACAAGCCCCGACACCCTCAGTATCCGGCAGGTCGGCAGCAACCAGGCGCAACCCGGCAAGACCGTCGCGGTCCCCGGAGTTCCCTGCTGGCTGGCCCAGGAGGGGCTCGAGTTCGCCGCCGTCAACAACACCTACATCCTCAACTACAACGGCTACTCGGGTTGCGCGACGGCAGCCAACGTCACCCGCATGAACGTGTCGATCGCCGTGCAGGTCTCCGGGTCGCGCAACGGTAAGGCGACCTGGTTCACGATCACGGGATCGCAGCTCAGCACGGGAACCCGTTCGGTGACGATGCTCGGGATGTCGAGCGCCAGGACGGTCTACATCGGCCACGCCTACCGGACCAAGGCATCCGTGACCGTATGGGTCACGGGCGCGAATGGCACCGTCGCTCACACGGCGACCTCGTATTCGGCCGGCGCGGCTCCATAGCCGGCGCGCTCCCTTGAACAACGACGGCGGCCGCGCGCCCTGGGTGACGTGGCCGCCGCCCTCGTCACAGGCTGAGAGCGTCGCGCAGCGCCTGCGCCGTGGACCAGAACGCGAGCTCATCCCAGGGGATCTCGGCCTCAGCGAACGAGCGAACCTCGATCGCCTCAGGGGTCGGGTGCGGCCGGCCGAGCGCCTGCGCCAGGTAGACGATCAACACCACCTGCTCCTCGGCACGCGAGTAGACCCCGACCAACCGCCGAAGCTCTATCGCGATACCCAACTCTTCGTCAGTCTCCCGGCTGGCGGCATCCTCCACCGACTCGCCGAGATCGACGAACCCGCCGGGAAAGGTCCAACGACCCCGTCCGGGATCGAACCCGCGGCGCAGCAGGATCACCCGATCAGCGTCGTCCACCGGGATCGCACCGGCGACAAGCTTGGGGTTGAAGTACAGCGCGTAACCGCAGTCCGGGCATGACAGCACACGCGGGAACGTGATCTCGGCCGGCTTCCCGCACCGCGGGCAGAAGCGGGCAGCGGCGAGAGCCGGATTGATCGACGCGTCCATCGCGGTCGATCCTATCGGCGGATGCTAGGTTACGAACATGTTCGTTACGAACACGTTCGGCGAAGCTGGAGGAACCTGATGCAGCGTGCACCGGTCAGTCGCAGGGAGCGCCCGGCGAAGAAGGCGCTGAGCCGGGAGGCGATCGTCGGCGCGGCGCTGGCGATCCTCGCCGAGGAAGGAGCCGACGCGCTGACGATGCGCCGTCTGGCGACGTCGCTTGATACCGGCGCCGCCTCGCTCTACGTGTACGTCAGAAACACCGAGGAGCTACACGCGGCGATGCTTGAGGAACTGCTCGGTTCGCTTGACCTCAAGCGGGGCCGCGCACCCTGGCGCGAGCGTCTTGTCGAGCTCCTGACGGCCTACACGGCGATGCTGTACGGCAACCCCGTGCTGGCGCGGACCGCGCTTTTCACGTCGCCAAGCGGTCCCAACTACCAGAACCTGATCGAGCGGTTGCTGGGGCTGCTGGCCGAGGGCCAGATCGAATCGGGGCGAGCCGCGTGGGGTGTCGACCTCCTGCTCCAGCGCGCGGCCGCCACCGCCACGGAGCATGCCACCCGCGCCGAGTCGCCTGAACGCGAGGGCGATCTGGCCAATCTTGCCGACGTCATTGGCAACGTCTCGCCGGACATTCACCCGCACATCGCAGCTGCGCGTGAGGACCTGATGGCTGGAGGGCCAAGCCGGAACGCCTGGAGCTTCGAGGTCCTGATCAATGGGCTGCGCAACACGCCTCTCCCCACGACGCCAGCGCGACGGGACAGCGGCACCGCATCCTGAGCGCCGTCGCCGAACTGGTCGATCAGCCGAGCACAGCCGCGGGCGAGAGGCTCTCACCGCATCATCATCGCGTCGTTCGCGAGCAGACCGTTGCCCGGCACTCTGGGGCGCCGGCTTGCCTGCCTCGGGCCCGCCCTGCTGCTGCCAGGCGCGCCGAATCCGGCGCTGGATCAGAGCGGATAGGAGCGGATCGCGCCAATCTGCCGGTGCACGGATCGCGTCGTCGAGTCAGGCCTCGTCGGTACCAGGGGCCCGGCGCTGGCGCTTGCGCTCGGATTGGCGAACCTTGGCCTGCATGCGGCGACGCTTGGACGACTTCGTCGGCCGCGTTGCGGCACGCGGCCTCGAAACGTGCAGCGAGGACTCCAGCCGGTCACGCAGGCGCCGGAGCGCCAGCTCACGGTTCCTGGTCTGGTTGCGCGTGTCCTGGGCGGTCGCCACCACGCGGGGACCACACCGCGAGATGATCCGCCGCTTCTGCTCCTCGCTCAACACAGCCGAGGCCGCGACATCGAACACCGCCTCGATCCGAGAGTCGGTTGAGTTCGCGTGCTGTCCGCCGGGGCCGGAGGAACGAGACGCGCGGATCGTGATCTCGCGCAGCGGGATCTCCACCTGACGCCCCACTCTCATCGGATCATCCATACGCAGCCGGCACCGTCTCACGCAGCCCTCTGATTTCAATATCTCGGGAGATGCTCACCGTCGTAATCGTAGGAGCGATCGCCCGACCGCACATCTGCCGGCGGCACCTGGCCCGACGAAGCCAAGCCGCGCGCAAATCGGTAAACCTCCGTGTATGACGAGGATCGCCGTGACCGGCGGTAGCGGCAAGGCGGGGCGCGTGGTCGTTCGCGATCTGCATGAGCGAGGGCACCAGGTGCTCAACATCGATCTCGTCCCCTCGCCCGAGTCGCCGCACCCGGAGGCGCCGATTCCGTTCCTGCGGGCCGACGTCACCGACTTCGGACAGACCCTCGAGGCGCTGAGTGGGGGGCACACACTGCCCGGGATCGAAGTTGTCGTACACCTCGCCGCGATTCCCTCACCGGCTCACGCGACGCCGGATCAGGTGTTCCGCACCAACATCACGAGCACGTACACGGTGTTCTCGGCGGCCGCGCGCCTCGGTCTGCCCCGCGTCGTCTGGGCGTCGAGCGAGACGACGCTCGGACTGCCGTTCGAGCATCCGCCCCACTACGCGCCGGTCGACGAAGCGCACCTCTTCCCGGAGACCAGCTACGCGCTGTCGAAGGTTCTCGGCGAGGAGATGGCGCGGCAGTTGCACCGCTGGCACGGGACCACGATCATCGGACTGAGGTTCTCCAACATCATGGTCCGCTCCGACTACGAGCGGTTCCCCACGTTCTGGGACGACCCGCACCTTCGTAAATGGAATCTTTGGGGCTACGTCGATGAGAGCCACGTCGCGCAAAGTGTGCGGCTCGCGCTCGAGGCCGAGATCGAGGGGGCCGACAGTTTCATCATCGCCGCCGCCGACACGGTGATGAAACGCCCGAGCCGCGAGTTGATGGCCGAGGTGTTCCCGGGCGTTCCCGTCGCCGACGAGATCGAAGGCAACGACACCCTGCTGGACATCAGCAAGGCGCGCAGGGTGCTCGGCTACTCGCCGGGCTTCAGCTGGCGGGACCTGGGCGAGACGATCTCGTAGCGGCTCAGGCTCCGGTTTCCGCGACGTCGTGGCCGATCAGAACTTCAGCTGCACGGAGCGAGTGAAGGTCTTGACCGGCGACAGGTTCGTGAGCTTGACGGTCAGCGTGACCCTGAGCTTCTTGTGCTCGCGCGCGAGTGCCCGGCCGTTGCTCGTCAGCTTCGCGGCCACGTCGCTCGACGCACCGGCTGCGAGGCTGAACGCTCCGCTGGCGTAGGTGACCGACCTTGACGCCCTCGTGACGCCGGCCGTCGTCGCAACCGGCGCGCCGGTGACGGTCACGGTCCCGGCGCACGGCGCGTTGTCGCAGTCGAGCTTGACGCGCGCGTTGTTGCCCGTGACGCTGGGAGCTCCGGCTGGGAGCACGACCGTCGCCGGCGACTGTCCGGTGGGGTACCAGGTCGCCTGCATGTCAAGCTCATAACCATCCGGATCACCGGCCAGCTGGCTCGCACCGAGGGTCATCGCGGGCGCGTTGAAGTTGACCACAGGCTGTTGCTCGGTGGCCTCCAGGCTGGTCTCATCGATCACCGGGATCGCAACACCGTCCTCCAGGATCGATAGCCCGATCTGGTCAAGGAAATCGACCGTGGCGCCGTTGTCACTCTCCTGACCCTCCCCGACCGGGAGATCGACGTTCAACGTCGTGATCCCGTTCACGACCGGAGTGAAGACCGAGCTCTGCGCCACATCGACACAGCACTCGTTGCTGCTGAGATCGTTTGGGTCAAACAGCGTCCTCAGCACGACCAGCTGCATCGGCCCGGTGCTCGCACCGACCCGCAGCCTGACCTGGTAGACGTTGCCGTTGCCCGGTACGTCGAGGCCACCGGCCGACGTGTTGCTGACGTCAAACAGCGGGGTCCCCCACGTGCACGAGGTCCCCGGGGAACGGATCGGAGTCGCGTAGGGGATCACCGAGCAGTCGAAGTTGACGTCCGGAGCCTGCGCCAGGCTCGCGCCGAACGTCACCGGCCCGGACGCGCTCGCCACCGCCGGCGTCAGCGCGCTCAGCGCCGCCAACACGACACCCGCTATCAGTGCTGTGAACTTAGCCATGGACCGCCTTGCCCGCCGCCTCGGCGGCGACAGCAGCGAAAGCTTACTTCGATAGCGCGGCGACCTCCTGCTCCATCGCGGGCGTGTAGTCGCCGCTGCGCGCAGCGGAGTTCAACCGAGCCCGGTGGTGGTATGCCTGTTGGCCCGCCTCGACGTTCTCGGACTTGCCGTCCCAGTCCCTCAGTGCAGGCACCTGCAGCGCGCGGCCGTAGGAGAAGGACAGCTCCCATGGATGCGGTCCGTGCGCATTGATCGCGTTCAGGTTGGCGGTCGCGTCCTGATCCGATTGGCCGCCGGACAGGAACACAATCCCAGGAACAGCGGCGGGCACGTGCTTGTAGAAGCACTTCAACGTCCAGTCCGCGACCTCGTCGTGCCCGGCCCGGTCCGACGCCTCGTAGCCGGATAGCACCATGTTCGGCTTCAGCAGGGCGCCGAACGTGTCGACGCGCTGGTCGAACAGCTCGGTGAAGACGGCGTCGAGCACACGCGACGTGACGTGGTAACTGCGCTCGATCGTGTGCGTCCCGTCCTGGAGCACCTCTGGCTCGACGATCGGGACGATCCCCGCTTCCTGGCACAGCGCTGCGTACCGGGCAAGTGCATGTGCGTTGGCCCAGATGCAGTGATCGCTCGGCAGTTCGTCGGTGATCGAGTAGGTCGCGCGCCATTTCGCGAACCGCGCTCCAAGCGTCCGGTACTCGGCGAGCCGGGCACGCAAGCCGTCGAGACCTTCGGTGACCGTCTCTCCTTCGGCGAGCGCCAGCGGCTTTGCGCCCTGGTCGACCTTGATCCCGGGAATGATCCCCCGCGACTCAAGCAACTTCGGGAACGGCGTCCCGTCGGACGCAGATTGGCGGATCGTCTCGTCGAACAGGATCACGCCGCTGATGTACCGCTCGGCGCCAGGCGTCGTGAACAGCATCTCCCGATACGCCCGGCGATGGTCCTCGGTCGATTCCAAGCCGATCGAATCAAATCGCTTCTTGATCGTGCCGCTGCTCTCGTCCGCGGCAAGGATCCCCTTCCCGGGAGCCACCAGCGCCTTCGCCACCTGATGCAACTCGTTGTCAGACATGCTCAACCTCTCGTTGGGTTACCCGCTCTACGATTATTCTCCACGCTCGGTGTGGACATAGTCTGCCGCCTGGAGCTTCGGGAGGAGCGGTCGCCGCTTGCGGTGATGTCGGTCCATGCGGCGCAGGATGTCGTCGAGCACCGAGATCGCCTCGATGATCCGAGGCCCCTTGTTCAGCATCACGCACTCGGCCTGAACGCCCATCGCTGCATCGGTGATCTCCGCGCGTGACGGTCGCCCGGTCTTCGCCAGCTGATCGAGCACCTGCGTGGCCCAGATCACCGGCAGGTGCGAAGCCTGACACAACCAGAGGATCTCCTCCTGGGCCTCCGCCAACCGCTCGTAGCCGCACTCCACCGCGAGGTCGCCTCGCGCGATCATCACGCCCGCCGGTCGCTCGCCGCCGAGTGCCGCCAGCAGCATCCCCGGAAGGTGCTCGAAGGCTCGCCGCGTCTCGATCTTGAGGATCATCCCGACGTCCGGCCGGGAGTGCTCGTTGAGGTATTCGTTGACCCGCTCCACCTCACGCGCTCGACTGACGAACGACAATCCGACGATGTCGGCGCTGTCGGCCGCGAACTCGAGCGCGTCCTGACTGTGGGACCCGAGCAGATCGATGTCGATCACGGCGTCCGGGAGATTGATTCCCTTGCCGGCACGAAGCTTCGAGCCCTTGGCCCCAGCTGAGGTGATGCGAAGCAGGATCGAATCCGGATCGACCGATTCGACGACGCCCCCGAGCTTGCCGTCATCAAGCCATACGTGATGGCCCCGGCGAGTGACCGCGAACGCCTCGGCGAGCGAACAGCCGATCCGAGCGGGCGTCGGCTCGGTGGTGCTGCAGGCGGTCGGCTGCTCGTCGCGACCGAGCAGCAGCCGATCTCCGATCCGCAGCCGCAGATAATCCCCCTTGCGGTCGCTCGTCGGCTGTGGCGCAAGCGGTCCGGTGCGGAGCTTCGGCCCCGGCAGATCGACCACGACGCGTGCTCTGCGCCGCGTCTGGTCCTCCGCCAGGCGGAGGTTTTCGACCATCGCCCGCCACTGCGAAACCGTGTCGTGGGCGCAGTTGATCCTCATGCAGTCCATCCCGGCGACGAGCATCTCGCGCACCAGCGCCGGATCGTCTGCAGCTTCGGTCGGCATCGTCACCATGATCCGCGTCGGCCTGCGTCTCGGCACCGGTCCGAGCAGCGCCGCGGTTCTGAGTGACAGCACCTGGCGGCTGTGGTCAAAGCCGATCGGTGGCGGGCTTGACCTCGCCTCCGGCGCCAGGCCCGCGAGGGCACCGAGCGCATCGAGCACGGCATCGACGCTCGCCTGCACGTGACCCTCGGCGCCGCCGAGCGAGGACAGCCCGAGCGCGACGAGCGGATCCTGGATGTCGCGCAGGTCGTGGCGCCGGAGCGCAAGGTACTGCAGAAGGTTCCGCGCGCTCGCGTCACGGTCGGCGTCACGCCCTGTGATCCACGGGCGCCACCCCTCCGAGGCCTCAAGCAGTTGTTCGCGAACTGCCGACAGACGCTCGATCAGTGCCGCCAGCTCGTGCTCGCGGGCGGCTCGGCCGCGATCCTCCGGAATGATTTGTGCAGACGCCATAACCTGATCGTCGCCCACAGACGCCGCCGCCACATCAGGGGAAAGCCCCGTACCTGATCCGTGTGGTAACCAGTCAGCAACAACTCCTCGCCGCACGGTCGCCGCTGAAGCGGGTGCTCAGCCAGGCGCGACCCTCGACGATGCCGGGTCGGTGACCTCGCGAAACAGGCCGGTGACCACGAACACGGTCTGCTCGGCTATATAGGCGGTGTTGTCGCCGATCCGCTCGAGGCAGCGCGCGACGAGGATCATGAACATCGCCCATTCACGCACCTCCGGGTCGTCACCGACCTCGACGGCGCGCCTGAACACCTCGCGGTTGAGCCGGTTGATCTTGGCATCTTGGCGGACCAGCGCCTCCGCCATCGGGACGTTTCGAGTCTCGAACGCCTCCTTAGCCTCGACGACCTGCGCGCGTGCCAGCTGGCCCATCCGCTCGACCGTGTCCAGGATCTCCTTGTCCTTTGGTGGCTCGTTGCCCGAAAGCGGAACCAGTTTGGCGATGTTCACGCACTGATCGCCCATCCGCTCGACGTATTGGATGATGTGCAGCAGCGCCGCGACGATCCGCAGATCGCCGGCGACCGGCGTCTGACGCGCGATCAGTGACAGCACTCCCTGGTGGACTTCGAGGTAGCGGCCGTCGACCCTGTCGTCGTCGGCGATGATCATCGCGGCGAGCTCGACGTCCTGGTAGAGGAGCGATTCCAGAGTACGGTCGAGTTGACCGACGACCAGGTCAAGGCCGCCGAGCGTCTGACGCTCAAGCTCCTTCAGCGATTCCCGAAACTGGTGACGTGATTCCTGCATCGCGCTCACCCGAACTTTCCGGTCACGTAGCGTTCGGTGCGTTCGTCCTTGGGGTTCGTGAAGATCTCGTTCGTCGGGCCGTGCTCGATCAGCTCTCCGTCGAGCATGAACACCGTCGAGTCCGCGACGCGACCGGCCTGCTGCATGTTGTGGGTCACGATCACGATCGTGTACTGCTCCTTGAGCTCGTCGATCAGCTCCTCGATCTTGAGCGTTGCCACCGGGTCAAGCGCCGAGCAGGGCTCGTCCATCAGGATCACCTCGGGCTCGACTGCGATCGTCCGGGCGATGCACAGTCGCTGCTGCTGGCCGCCGGATAGCCCGACGCCGGGCGAGCCGAGGCGGTCCTTGACCTCGTCCCATAGCCCGACCGCGCGCAGCGAGCTGTGGACCCGCTCGCTCAGATCGCTGCCCTTGTTGCCGGTCAGCTTCGGTCCGGAGGCGACGTTGTCGAAGATCGACATCGTCGGGAATGGGTTCGGCTTCTGGAAGACCATCCCGATCAGCCGCCGCACCGCGGTGACGTCGATATCGGATGCGTAGACGTCCTGGTCGTCGAGCATCACCTTGCCCTCGGCGCGCGCGCCCGGGATCTCCTCGTGCATCCGGTTGATGCAGCGCACCATCGTCGACTTTCCGCACCCCGAGGGTCCGATGATCGCCGTCACCTCATGCGGTGGGAACTCGATCGCGACTCCCTTGACGGCCTCCGTGGCTCCGTAGTACGCGTGCAGATCGGCGATCGATACGCGATGCCCGGCGCCGGTACCTGCCGGCCGGGTCGTGCCGTGGACCTCGGGGGCGCTCGACCGCTCGGCGGTCTCCGCTGGGCGATCGGATGCCGGTGGTTCGCTCGGCGGTTCTGAAGTTGACATTTCGGCGTTTCGTTTGCGTGAGAGGCGAGACTGGATCATGGCGGTGTCAGCTCCCGGATTTGTGAAGGTTTAGCCACGCAGGCGCCGGCGGCTGCGTTCGTGGATGCTTCTGGCGAGCACGCTGAGGACGAGGACGGCGAAGATCAGCACCAGCGCCGCCCCCCAGGCCCGGGTGTGGTCGGCCGGGGACGGTGATTCCGAGAGGGTGAAGATCGTCACGGGGATCGACGCCAGCGCCTGCGACGGATTCCAGGTGACCGAGTTCGAAGCGATCGACGATGTGAACAGCAGCGGCGCGGTCTCGCCGGCGACGCGCGCGACACCGAGCATCGCTCCCGTGATCAGCCCGCCGGCCGCCGACGGCAGCACAATCCGTAGGACCATCCGCCAGCGCGCGATTCCGAGCGCCACCGCCGCCTCGCGCAGCGCGTTGGGCACCAGCCTCAGCACCTCCTGAGCGGAACGGGCGACAATCGGCAGCATCACGATCGCGAGCGCGATCGATCCCGCATACCCGCTCTGCTGATGCCCGACGACCAGCAGCCCGAAGATGAAGATGCCGGTGATCACGGTCGGGACGCCGGCGAGGATGTCGAGCGCGAACGAGACCGCATAGGAGATCTTCGGTGGGGCGAACTCGCTCGCGTGAATCCCGATCAGGATGCCGATCGGCACGGCGATCACGCTCGCGACCAGGACCAGCATGAAAGTACCGACGATCGAGTTCGCGATCCCCCCACCGGGCGAGAGGAACGGTGCCGGCGTCTCGGTCAGAAAGTCGAGACTGATCGCACTGATTCCCTTGATCACCACCGTGCCGACGACCAGCGCGAGCACCGCAACCGCCAGCACCGAGGCGAGCGTCGCGAGTACCTCCATCGTCCGGTTTGTCAGCTTGCGTCGCCGGCTCACGCCGATCAGCAAGGGGGTCGGGGAGCCGCTGGTCGCGCTCATCGGTCAGTTCATCACGCCCGCGGGCGTGCCTCGGCGAACGATCAGGCGCGCCGCCACGTTGACGATCAACGCGATCACGAGCAGAATCGCCGACAGGTAGAACAGCGATGAGATCTGCAACGGGCTCGTCGCCCCCTGGAACTGGTCGACAACGCGACTCGCGAGCGTGTCCGCCGGCTGGAACAGGGAAGCGTCGATCGAGACCGCCCCTCCGATCACCAACGTGACCGCGACGGCCTCGCCGAGCGCTCGGGCGAGGCCGAGGATCGTGGCGCCGACGATCCCGCTGCGCGCGTAGGGCAGGATCACCATCCGCACCATCTCCCAGCGCGTGGCCCCGAGCGCATAGGAGGCCTCCTTGAGGTCAGCCGGCACCGTCGCGAACACCTCACGGGTGATCGCACTGATGATCGGCGTCGCCATGATCGTCAGCACGAGGATCGCCGGCAGCAGTCCGAACGGTGACGGCGTGCCGCTGAACAGCGGGATCCACCCGAACACGCTCTGCAGCCACGGCTCGAGCTGGTTCTCCACGACCGGGGCCATCACGATGATCCCCCAGAGACCGATGATCACGCTCGGGATCGCTGCCAGCAGTTCCACCAACGTGCCGACCGGGCGACGGACGCGCCGCGGAGCGAGCTCGGTCAGATAGAGCGCGATCGCGATCGACAGCGGCGCCGCGAGCAGGATCGCGAAGAACGAGCTCACGATCGTGCCGTAGATGAACGACGCCGCGCCGTACTCGTTGGTGACCGGATTCCAGACCTTCGATGTGATGAACCCGAGCCCGAACTCCTGGAACGCGAGGCTCGATCCGTCGAACACCTTGTACGCCAGCAGAACGATCGTTCCCACCGCGACGATCGACGCGAGGCCGGCGAGAATCCGTAGGGCCGGATCACCCACCCTGTCGGCGAGGTTGCGACGAACCGAGTCAAGGCTCGTCCTCGGAGGTTTGACGGACGGAACGGCGGCGCTCACCCGACTCAGCTGACCTTGGTCAACGCCGTCTTTACGCCCGACACGATCTGGGCCGGAAGCGGCGCGAAGTCGAGCTTCGGGCCGTCAGCCTGTCCTGTGGTGATCGCCCAGGTGACGAAGTCCTTCAGCTGCGTCGCCTTGGAACTGCTGGTCGGCAGGATCGCGTAGCTGTACGTTGAGATCGGATACGCACCGGACGCCGAGGCCGGCGGGTTGACGATCACGATCGCGTTGGTCCCCGTCGGGGTCGTCGGGACCGCCGCGGCGGCGGCAGAGATGCTCGGGATCCCCGGAACCGGGTACTTGCCGGCCGCATTCTGGACCAGCGCGTAGTCGAACTTGTTCGCCAGTACATAGGCGATTCCGATGTAGGCGATCGCACCATTGGTGGTGCTCAGCACCCCGGCGACACCGGAGTTGCCCTTGCCGCCGATCCCGGTGGGGAAAGCCACCTGCGTTGCGTTGCCGACCTTCGACTTGAACGTCGGACTGATCTCCGACAGATAGTTCGTGAACGCGAACGTGTCGCCGCTTCCGTCGCTGCGGTAGACCGGCGTGATCTTCGTGGCCGGCAGGTTGACGCCAGGGTTCAGCGCCTTGATCTGCGACGCGTTCCAAGTCGTGATCTGGCCGAGATAGATGCCCGCCAGTACCGGCCCGGTCAGCTTGAGCTGATTCGGCACGCCCTTGACGTTGTACGCGACGTCGGTGGCGGTGAGAGCCCATGGGAGCTGGACGCAACCCTTACACGCCGTGAACTGACTGGCGGTCATCGGTGCGTCGCTGGCGCCGAAGTCGACGGTGCGGGCGGTGATCTGCTCGATCCCGCCGCCGCTGCCGATCGCGCCGTAGGTAACCGCGACGCCGGATGCCGTGTTGTACGTCGGCTGCCACTGCGACATCAGCGGGGCGATCAGCGTGCTGCCGGCGCCGACGAGCGTCTTGGAACCGCCCGTCGTACCCGAGCTGGCGCTCGTGCCGGCGCTTGAGGCGCTGCTCGAGCTGCCGCTCGAGCCGCATGCTGCAATCACGAGTGTTGACGCGACCGCCATCGCGATCGCGCCGAAGCGTCTGATACTCACGTTGTCTCCTTCAATTTTCGAGGTCCTGAGATTCTCAAGCCTGTTGTGGCGACAACTGTGAACGAGATGAATCCACAGCGTTACAGGATGTGTATGTAAGACAGTAAGTCAGTGCTCTCCAGAGCTGTGCCCCTCAAAACCGCGATAGCGGTTGTAGTAACACCCTGGTAACAAGCTGACTGCCAGTAACATGCTGGTAACAAGACGACACTTTTCCGAGCGTCGCTCCGTTACCTCTTCCACTTGTAGCACGTCCGGCTAGAAACCGATCGTGGTAACACCATGGTCACAACGCGCAGCCGCTCGTGCGGTTGCGGCGCCGGCCGCCGCTATGGCTGCTGGCCGGCCAGCTCGACGCAGAGTTGCTCGAGGAGCTGCTGGACCTCCGGAACGCGTTCTGTGTCCGGATCGGCAAGCAGCCCGCACAGCTCATCGTGGCGTGCGCTGATCACCTGTTGCGCGATCGAGACGCCGTCCGTTGTCAGCGCAGCGGAGCCGTCGCGCTCCGCGACGAGACCACGATCGCGCAATTCCCGCTGAACCACGGCGATCCGTTCCTCCTCGATTCCCTGCTCACGCGCCATCTCCCGCGTCCCGTCGATCCCGTAGCTGTCAAACCGCGCGAGCGCCCAGATCGCCCCGGGACTGAGATCGACGCCGGCCCGGGCGGCGACGTGTTCGTGGAACGCCAGCCTCGCTTCATCGCTGACGAGGACGGCGAGCTGGCGATCGAGCTCGGCGAGCGAGCTCGGGCTCGCCGGCGCCGCGAGCGCATCCTCGAGGCCCTGACTCGTCGACGCGGTCGCCCGCAGCGGCCGCTCACGCAACCGCAGGCTCAGCAGGAACCCGACCGCGCCGACCCCTGCGGCGACGAGGAACACGGGTCGCAACGCGTGAACATAGGCGCTCTCGTATGCGAGTCTGGCCGCCGCCGGCAGCCTCGCCAGCTGGCTGCCGGTGAGACGCGCGCCACCTGCCACCTGGGCGCCGAGCGGTCCGCTGATCGCGTCGTGGAGCCCGGCACGCAGGCGGCTGGAGAAGATCGTGCCGAAGACCGCCGCCCCAAACGAGCCGCCGATTCCGCGCGCGAGCGTGACGCCGGAGGTCGCCGCCCCGAGGACCGCGTAATCGACGGCGTTCTGCACCGCAAGCACGAGCACCTGCATCACCATCCCAAGACCAAGGCCGAGCACCAGCAGATAGGCGTCGGCCGCGGCCGAGCTCGTGTTGTCAGGTCCAGGCGTGAGAGCAGCAGCAGCCCGACCGTCATCACCGCAGTGCCGGCGACTCGGAAACAGCTTGTAGCGCCCGGTGCGCGAGATCACTCTGCCGGAGACGATCGATGTGAATGACAAGCCCGCCCATCATCGGGACCAGCCGCAGTCCCGCCCCGGTCGGACTGGAGTGAAACACGGTCTGGAAGAACAGCGGCAGGAACGTCACCGATCCGAACAGCGCGAAGCCGACGATCAGCGAGAGCGAGCCGGCGATCCGGAACACCTCGTCGCGCAACACCGCGATCGGCAGGATCGGCTCGACGTGCGCGGCGCTCGACTGCCAGGAAGACACCGAACAGCACCACGCCCGCCGCGCCGACGAGCACGGTCTGCGCCGAGCCCCATGCCCAGGTCGTGCCGCCGAGGCTGGCGACGAGCACGATCGCGCTCAATGCGCTGGCAAGCACACCCGCGCCCAGGTAATCGATCGCGGGCCGGCTGCGCGCGCCGACCACCGGCAGCGTCGTCGTGATCACGCCCAGGGCGATCAGGCCGATCGGAAGGTTCACATAGAAGATCCAGCGCCACGACACGTGCTCGACGATCACCCCTCCGAGCAATGGGCCGGCGACGCTCGCGACCCCGAAGACCGCGCCGAACAATCCCTGATAGCGCCCGCGCTCTCGCGGAGAGACGATGTCCCCGACCGTCGCCTGCACGAGCACGATCAAGCCGCCGGCACCCAGCCCCTGGACCGCTCGGAAGGCGATCAGCTGCGTCATCGACCCGGCGATCCCGCACAGTCCCGAACCCGTGAGGAACAGGACGATCGCGCTCTGCAGGATCCGCTTGCGGCCCAGCTGGTCGCCGAGCTTCCCGTAGAGCGGCGTGACCGCGGTCTGTGCAAGCAGATACGCGCTCGTCACCCACGACAGCCGCTCGAGCCCCCCGAGATCGCCCACGATCGTCGGCAGCGCGGTTGCGACGATCGTCGAGTCCATCGCCGCGAGCAGCGTCACGAGCATCAGGCCGCTGAAGACAACGCCGAGGCCATGCCTCGCTTCCGAACGAGGAACGCCAGGGGCCGCGACTGCGGCGGTAGTCAAAACGAACCCCGCACGGGATCCGGGAAGCCTACGCCAGCCAACCGGCGATCGGGCAAATCGACCGCCTACCTCGCGACTGCTCGGCTACGATTGTGCGGTGTCGAGCCCGGTCAGCCCGCTTCTGTCCAAGGCGCAGTTGGCGACCCTCGCGCTTCACGGAGAGGAGCGCGTCGCGGCGATCGGCGATGTGCTGTTCCGGGTCGGCGATGTGCGGTATCCGTTCATCGCGATTCTGGAGGGCGAGGTGGCGATCCTCGACCCGGCGGGGCAGGAGATCGTCCGGCACGGAACCTCGGGGTTTCTCGGCGAGGTGAACCTGTTGTCGGGTCAGACGGTGTACCTGACGGCCGTTGTCACGCAGCCGCTGCGCTACATCGCTGTCGATCGCGACGAACTGCGTGAGCTCCTGTTCGACGATGGGGCACTGGCGGACCTGCTGCTGTCGACCTTTGTCGCGCGCCGCGAGGCGCTCCAGCTGCAGAACGTCGGGATGGAGATCTTCGGCCCTCGGTCGCTGGCGTCCACGCGACGGATCGTGGATTACGCACGACGCAATCGCCTGCCGTACACGTTGCGTGATCCGGAGCACTCCGATGATCACGCCGCGCGGGCGGTAATCGAGCCGCTGGATCCGGCTGAGCTTCCGCTCGTGCGTTTGCCGGGCGGGAAGGACTTGCGCAATCCCTCGATCGGCGAGGTATCCCGGGAGTTGGGGATCGGGCTCGAGCTCGCGGCCCGCGAGGAGGTTGACCTGGTCGTGATCGGCGGCGGTCCGGCGGGTCTGGGGGCGGCTGTGTACGGAGCGTCGGAGGGTCTGGAAACGCTGGTCGTCGAGAGCACCGCGCTGGGCGGTCAGGCGGGCACATCGCGCCGGATCGAGAACTATCTGGGGTTCCCGGCGGGGATCAGCGGATCAGAGCTCACCGGCCGCGCGGTGACGCAGGCGCGAAAGTTTCACGCGCGCACGGCAACCCCGTACAGGGCGATCGCACTCGAACCGGGGACCGGTCGCCACACCGTCCGGCTGGAGGATGATCACGAGATCTCCGCGAGCGCCGTCGTGCTGGCGACAGGCGCCCAATACCGCCGCCTGCCGGTCGACGACCTCGACCAGTACGAGGGGATCAGCGTGTTCTACGCCGCCGGCCCACCGGAGGCCGAGCGCTGCGGGGCGCAACGGGTCGGCGTCGTCGGCGGTGGCAACTCGGCGGGGCAGGCGGCTGTCTGGCTGGCGCGCGGAGGCGCGCTGGTGACGCTGCTGCACCGTCGCGCCGACCTGCGCGAGACGATGTCGGACTACCTCGTGCTCGAGCTCGAACGCTACGGCGTCGCGGTGCGTGATCGCAGCGAGGTGGCGCATTTGCACGGCGCCGACGGCGAGCTTGACGCCGTCACGCTGCACGACGGTGAGCGGCTGCCGTTCTCATTCCTGTTTCTGTTCCTCGGCGCAGCGCCCTGCACCGATTGGCTGGGCGACAACGTCGAGCGTGACCACAAGGGGTTCGTGCTGACCGGCGCGATGGCCGGCGCGGACAGGCTCCTTGAGACCAGCGTGCCCGGGATCTACGCGGTCGGGGATGTGCGGTCAGGGTCGATCAAGCGCTGCGCCACCGCCGTCGGCGAGGGCGCGATGGTCGTGCAATTCGTCCACGCCCACCTGTCGGGTACGCCCGCCTGAACGAAACGCTCGGTCGAGCAAAGGCGCCACGGGTCGCGACGCCCAGGTGCTACGCCGTGGCGGGCGCCAGCGGTTGGACACAGGAGTCCTCCGCGGTCGGCTCAGCGTCACGGACTGCTCGGGTCACGAGCTTCCTGAGGGTTACGCGCTCGTCGGCATCGAGAGCTTGGAGGACCTCGTCCTCGATCTCCTCCAGGGCGCGGCTCGCCCGCTCCAGCGCCTGACGGCCATCGCCTGTGATGTAGACGCGGTGGCGACGGCGATCGCCGGCGTCGCGGCGTCGGACCAGGTATCCGCCGTCCTCCAACTCGTTGAGCAGCAGCACGACGTTCTTACCGTCCATGCACAACGTGTCGGCCAGCTCCTGCTGGGGCGTGCCGTCATGGTCGCCCACGTAGCTGAGCGCCATCAGCAGCCGGAGGTCCAGACCTAGCAGCTGTGGACTGCAACGCCGCATGATCTGCTTGGTCAGGCGCGGTAGCAGCACCATCGAACTGCACTCATATTGGGAGATCCGAGTCGACATCCGCGCCCCACTATAGCGCAAAATCGCGCATTCTCCGACTCGTAAGGATTATTCTTACGAGATCTTTTATACATGCATCATGGATGATTCCTGCTATGGTCCATTCTCGCAGTGAACGGAAGGACCACGATGCACCGCAAGGAGACCCGATGACAAACCAAGAACGCAACCGGTCCACCCCGCCTGCCGGAGACCCGATCCCCGAGCGCAGAGGGTGCGGCCTTCCGGGCCGGCGGCGCCGCATCGCCGCCACAACCGCGAACAGGGCAGAGATCGGATCAGTCTCGCGCCTGACTGAAGCGCACGTGGAACCTGAAGCGCACGCGGAACCGTCGCCCGTGACACCAGCCGTGATCCTTCGGCGGTGGTCCGTCGCCGAGCTGATCGCCCGGGCCGCAATGCGACCGGCCGAGAGCATCGCCGGCAGGTAGCCCTCGCCTTAACCCCGCGAGGGACCGGCGGCACTTGAGGCCGTCGGTCCCTCGTCACGAGGAGGAGATGCGTCGGCGCCAGACGCTCGGGGACGGCAAGAGCCTGCACCGAGTTTCCTAACACAAACGCAACACAAGCCTAGCACAGGTCAACAGGGGGCTGTACTGGCCTGTTCGACGATCTCGTCCCTCAGGTCTTGGCCGGCCCGCGCCTGGACCTGCTCAAGCGTCACCGGGCTCAGCCCGCGCTTGCGCCGGTAGTCGTTGGCCGCGGCGACCATCTGCGCAAGATCATGCTGTTCGACGTCCATCTGCGCGGACCATCGCTCGTCACGGCATTTGTCGATCAACTCACCGACAGGCCGATCACGTGAAACCCAGCCGGCCAGCACAACCCACAAGAGCCCCGCCGCCAAGCTGACGAAGACAATCGCGCTGAACGTGTCCATGCGCCGCGAACCGCCGTCCTCAGATCGCAGCCGGCAGCAGTACGTCGGTCATCGCCAAAGTATGACCGGCGTAGGATCACGAACCATGGATTTGCCGGCCGGTCCGCGTGCTCCCGCCGCTTGGCAGACGGTGGCGTGGATGGTCCGGCCCGGGGCGTTCCTGTCACGTGTGCACGCACGATTCGGCGACCCGGCGACGATCCGCACCTACTGGACCGAGGAGCCGATGGTGCTGTTCTCGGGTCCCGCCGGGGTCCGTGACGTATTCCGGCTCGACCCGGCGATCGCGCCGGCCGGGCAGAGCTGGGAGTTCCTGCGTCCGTTCGCCGGGCCCTACTCGATCCTGCTGCTCGACGGTGAGCCGCATCTGCGTGAACGCCGGCTGATGGCGGCGCCGTTTCACGGTGAGCGGATGCGTGCGCTGGCACCGCTGGTCGCGGATCTCGCACGGACAGAGCTGGCCACGTGGAAAGGTCACGTGGTGGCGCTGGAGCGGATGCGTGAGTTGACGCTGGAGATCATCCTGCGCGTCGTGTTCGGCGCCGGCGATCAGGAGGCGGCACAGCTGCGCGACGCAGTCGAAGACACGCTCGGCGGCGTTCGATCGATGCCGCGGATGCTGGCGATGGCGCTCGTGCAGCGAGATCTTGGGCCGCGCAGCCCGTGGGGGCGGTTTCGGATCGCGGTCGAGCGCTTCGACTCCCTGCTGTTCGCGCTGCTGGCTCACCGCCGGACCACGCCGGCTGATCACTCGGTGCTGGCGATGCTGCTCGAGCAGCGCGATCAGGATGGCAACCCGCCCAGCGACCAGCAGCTGCGTGACCAGCTGGTCGCGCTCCTGGTCGGCGGGCATGACAGCTCCGCGGCGACGCTGGCGTGGGCGCTCGAGCGGCTCGCGCGTCACCCTGCCGTGCTGGAGCGCCTGCGGGAGGACGAGCCGGCCTACGTTGACGCGGTCGTCAGAGAGGTGATGCGCGTGCGCCCGGCACTGACGATCGCTCCCCGGCGGCTGCTCGAACCGGCGCAGATCGCCGGACACACAATCCCCGCCGGCGTGCAGGTGGCGGCCTGTCTGTGGTTGGCGCTGCGCCGAGCTGACCTGTGGCCGGACGCCTCCGCGTTTCGCCCGGAGCGATGGCTCCAGGAGCCGCCGCAGAGTCCGGCCTCCTGGATCCCGTTCGGCGGCGGCGTGCGGCGCTGCGCCGGTGCGCCGTTCGCTGAGATGCAGATCCGTGAGATCCTGCGAGTGGCCGCACGGGTCAGGATCCGCCCGGCACGACCCGAGAGCGAGCGCGCGCGCCGCAGCATGCTGGTCGTCGTTCCCGACCGTGGCGCCGAGCTCCAGGTCGGTTAGCCCGTCGGCGCAAATCGCGGGGCGTCACGCAACGACGTGCCCGTTGGCGGTCAACTTGACCTCGACATTGCCGCGGGTGGCAGCCGAGTACGGACATACCTGATGCGCTGCCGCGACGATCCGTATCGCCTGCTCGCTGTCCTGGACCTGCGGCATGCTCACGTCCAGCTCGACGGCCAGCTGGAAGCCCCGCTGCTCGGTCGGCAGCAGGCTCACGCGACTGTCGATCGAGAGGTCCCCCACCTCGGCGCGCTCACGTCTGGCGATCACGCCAAGCGCGCTCTCGAAACAGGCGGCATAACCCACGGCGAACAACTGCTCCGGGTTGGTGCCACCGCCGTCCCCGCCCATCTCGACCGGCAGGCGCAGCTGAACGTCCAGCGAACCGTCAGCCGTCGTGCCGTGACCCTCGGCTCGTCCACCTGTGACCGTCGCCTGGGCTGTGTAAAGCACCTTCGCCATCTTCCTGCCTTTCACGATCGCGGTTGACACAAGCGTACCCCTGCCCCTGCCTGGTAGGTTTCGGCGATGGCCACGCTCAATGACGCCGCTCGCGTGGTTCTGGAGTCACCGGCGTTGGCCCACCTGGTCACGATCGACCCGGACGGCAGCCCGCAGGTGTCGATCGTATGGGTCGGCCTTGACGGAGACGAGATCGTCGCGGCACATCTGCCCGAGCACCGGAAGGTGCGCAACGTGCGCAGGGATCCGAGGGTCGCGCTGTCAATCGAGGCTCGAACGCACAACCCGATCGGGCTTGCCGAGTACCTCGTGATCCACGGTCGCGCTCGTGTCACCGAGGGCGGCGCCCCCGAGCTGCTCCAGCGGTTGGCCCGGACGTATCTCGGCCCCGATGCGAAGTTCCCGCCGATGGACGACCCGCCCCCAGGGTATGTCACCCACATCACGGTTGAGCGCATCGGCGGCGTCGGTCCCTGGGCCGCCTGAACGACACACGTAAGACCGGCGACTGGCACAACCGTCAACCGGGGGTCGGCGAGCTTGATAGATTCACCGTCGCCGGATTCGAGGCATGCCGCGCGGCCGGCACGGCGCCCAACCGGGTATCAGGGGCGGCCCGTGACGTGTGCCACGGGGTCGCGCAATACCAGAGAGGAGCAGGCATGCAGAGATGGAGAGCTCTCTTCGCCGCGGCGGGGGTGCTGACGGCTACATCAGTGCTCGTGTTCACGGCGATCAGCACAGGCGCCGCCAGCGCATCGAGCGCGAGCAGTTTGCCGACGATGACCGTTGCGCTCAACGGCAAGACGGTCACGATCGGCGGTTCGACAGTGTCGGGGGCCGTGAACGTGGTGACGACGACAACCAACGAGGCCGCCGGCGGGACGTTTCTGTACCTGTTGAAGCCCGGCGAGTCGGATGCGGCCTTCGGGCAGGCGGTCCAGATACTCGCCGCGCACCACGGACAGCTCGACTACCTCGACGCGTACGGCACGATCGTCTACGACGCCTATTCACCCAAGGGAGTCAGCAGCGGGCAGGTGGTGTTGCCGGCAGGCAGCTACGTCGCGGTCGACTCAAACAGCAGCGCCGGCGTGCCGCCGCACGCGTTCTTCACCGTAACCCCGTCGACGACCCCGGCATCGCTGCCGGCACCGCAGGCCACGATCCAGTCCGAGGAGTTCAAGTTCCTCGGACCGAGCACGCTCACTGACGGCGAGGTCGTGCGGTTCCAGAACATCGGGTTCCTGGTCCACATGTTCGTCTGGGAGAAGGCGAAGAGCATGGCAGCGGCAAAGCAGGCCGTCGCGCTGATCCTGGCGGGGCATGAGAACAAGGTGGGCCGCAAGCAGTTCACCGCCGAGGGCGGTTTCGTGAACCCGATCGGCTCAGGCAGCATCGAGCAGACCTCGATCACGGAGCCTCCGGGCATCTATGTCCTGAACTGCTTCATGGACACCCAGGACGGCACGGATCACGCGTCGCTGGGAATGGACAAGATCATCACGATCAAGAAGTAGACAGTGGCGGAACCCGCCGCGCGGCCTCGCCGGCCGCGCGGCGGACCGTGCTGAGCGCATCAGTCGGGTGCGCGCCGAAACTGATCGCGCGGGCCGATCACCGCTTGGCCCGCGGCGATCACGGGTGATGCGGGCGCTGGAACCCCGCGCGCGCCCGGTCGACTTCGTCGCCAGCCGGGCAGCCATCGAGATGGTCGTTGACGAGGCCCATCGCCTGCATGAACGCGTACACGGTGGTCGGGCCGACGAATCGCCATCCCCGGCGTTTGAGGTCTCGTGCGAGCGCCTGCGATTCGGCCGTCTGGGCGAGCGCGGCAAGGCCTGCGCGGTCAAGCCGAGCGGCGCGCGGCGCCGGTTCGAACCGCCATGCGTAGGCGGCCAGCGAGCCCTCCTCCTCGACGAGCTCCAGCGCCCGGCGGGCATTGTTGACGACGGCCTCGATCTTGCCGCGATGGCGGATGATCGATGCGTCGGCGACCAGCCGGTCGACATCGCTCTGATCGAATTGGGCGATCCGCTCGACCTCGAATCCGGCGAAGGCGCGCCGAAAGGCCTCGCGCCTACGGAGGATCGTCAGCCACGAGAGGCCGGCCTGGAATCCCTCGAGGCTGAGCTTTTCGAACAGCCGTACGTCGTTCGCCACGGGGAAGCCCCACTCGGTGTCGTGATAGGCGCGGTACTCAGGCGCCGAAACACCCCACCAACAGCGAGCAATGCCGTCCTCGCCACACACCAACCCGTCGTCGGCCATCGTCTACAGCACCAGCATCTGGTTGGGTTCTCTCCTTGGCGTCAGAGGTCCACTGGAATTACTACTGATCAGCAGCCGGGTTGACTTCCGATGCGAAGTCTCGCGCCCGGACATAGCCTAAGCGCAGAGGAGTCTCGATGCACGAAGCAGCCACGATTCCATTTGCATTTGCGCTGGCGCCGGGGAGCCTGATCTTCGCCGGCTTCCTGATCGTGGGTTTTTTCGTGTTCGCAGCCAGCTGGTACACGCGCAGAGGGAGCGCCATCAACCAGCATCCCTACGCCGACCTTGACCACAGCTCGGGGCGTGAGACACCCTCCGAGCTCTCTCACGACACCGCCCAGGACGTCCGGAACTGGCAGCACGGAGTCGCCGGCCACCACCGGCGCCGGCGTCCGCCTGCGCACAGATAGCTGAAGAACCGCAAAAACGGCGGCCTTCGAGCGGCCAACTACGGATCAACACTTCGCGGCTGCGCGGATACCACGGGTGCAGCCAGCACGTAGGTTCAGAGGTGCAGACCGATAGCGGTCCGCGGTCAGCTCAAGCAGTGACGACGAAGACGACGTGAGGAGGTCACGGTGCTGTTTCTTGCCAAATTCTCAATCAGGCGTCCACGCGTCGCCCTTATCGGTTGGCTCGCGCTCGCCGCGATCCTGACGCTGATCGGGCTGGGGATCTCAAACGCGCTGTCGCCGTCGATCACCGTCGTTCCCGGCACCCAATCGGCGCGCGCCCAGAAGCTCGGAGAGGCTGCGTTCGGCCCGACCCAACTGGTGCCGATCCTGCTGGAGGGCCCAAAGGCCCAGCTCAACAAGGAGGGTCCGGCGCTGGTCGCAAAGCTCGCCAGTCGCCCGTACACCAGAGTCCTCTCCGCTTGGGACGGCGGCACGGCCAGCGCGGGGCTGCGGCCGAGCCCGACCGCGGCGATGATGATCGTCTCGGTCGATCGTTCGATCGCCAATGCGGTCAAGTACGACGAGCCGCAGATCGAGCACCTCGTCTCACAGCAGATCAAGGCTCCGTTGAAGTCATTCATCTTCGGGCAGCCGGCGCTCGATCGCGCCGAGCAGAGCGCCTCGCTGTCGAACCTCAGGCGTGACGAGGCGATTGCAGTCGGAATCCTGCTGCTGCTGCTGCTGATCGGCCTGCGCGCACCGATCGCCGCGCTGCTGGTGACCGCCGTCGGCGGGATCAGCATGCTGGCCGGGTTCGGCGAGGTGGCGTTGCTCGGGCACGTGTTCGCAGTCGACCCGGTTGCGGTCGCGCTCGGGACGATGACGGGGCTGATGATGGGCGTCGGCTTCGCACTGCTGATACTCGATCGCTTCCACAGCGAGGAATTCGGCGACGGCGTTCATCCACGAGATGCCGCCGGCGCAGCGGTACGCGAACTCGAGACGACCGGTAAGGCGGTCCTGATCGGCGGCACCGCGGTGATCGTGGCGCTCGCGCTCGTGGCCGTGATCGGCCCAACCCAGCTGATGATCTCGCTCGGGATGGGAATGCTGACCTGCGCAGCGTTCGCCACCGGTGGCGCGGTCGTCGTGATGCCCGCGGCACTGGTGTTGCTGGGCCGCCGGATCGACGCGTTCAGCTTCCCGGCGCCGGCTCCGCTCGCACGGGCATGGGCACGGATGTTGGACGGTGGCAACTGGGTGACACGTCACGCGGTGCTCGCCGGAGCGATCGCGACGGCTCTGCTGGCGATGATCGCCGTGCCGGCGCTTGCGCTGAAGACGGGGCCTGAGTCGATCAGCCAGCTTCCCGCGAATTCCAAGGCGAGGATCGCCTACGACGAGATCTCACGCGTGATGGGGCCCGGCTACGCGACTCCCTACAACATGGTCGTGATCGCGAACAACCGCCCGATCACAACCCCGGCACTGCTCGCCGGGATGTACCGGCTGGAGACGCAGATCGCCCACAACAACACGGTCTCAACGGTCGATGGGCCAGGCGAGATCAACTCGACGTCAAACCAGCTGAAGGCGTTCGGCCCGAGCTTGCTGCACTCGGTCAAGATCTCCGACCAGAGCAAGGTCCAGTTGCTTGAGCTGATCAAGGGCCTTGGCGAGGCGGGCTCGGGATCGAAGCAGTTGCAATCCGGGCTGGCCTCGGCATCGTCCGGGGCAAGCCTGCTGAACGCCGGCTCCGGCTCCGCGCAATCCGGCGCCGGCCAGCTGCATGCGGGCCTTTCGAAGGCACAGGCGGGGTCGAGCACGCTGGCGGCCGGTTTGAACAGCGCGCTGACCGCCGCGAACGAGCTCAGGAACGGCGCCGCGTCGGCGCTCGCGGGAGCGACGACGTTGGACAACAACATCGGCGCGTCGGAGGCCGGCGTGCCACAGCTGACCAACCAGGTCAAGAGTCTGAAGTCACTGGCGTCGAGCACGAGCTCGAAGCTCTCGAGCGCCGAGAGCCAGGCGCAATCGGCGACAGCCGCGGTGCAAACCGCGATTGCCGCGCTCAACTCGATGTCGAGCGCCGGCAAGGGCGATCCCCATTACGCCTCGGCAGCGGCTGCGCTCTCACAGGCGAGCGCCGCAGTCGGTGGCCTGTCGAGCACAATCACCGGCGCCAGCTCGACTGCGGCCCAGACGTCCACCGCGGCGACCGCCGCGGCGTACTCGGCGTCGGGACTCGGCCCCGAGCTGAACCTCCTGCATACCGGCGCGGCGCAGCTCGCGAGCGGGATCGAGCAGCTGCACAATGGCAACGCGGAGCTCGCAGCCGGGATGAGCAAGCTCTCCGGCGGTGGTGGCAGCCTCACGAGCGGACTCAGTCAGCTCGCAGCCGGCGCAGGCGAGCTTCAGACCGGGCTCGGACAGCTCACCTCGGGCACCGGGCAGCTCTACTCCGGATTGGCAAGCGGTGTCACGCCGGCCGGCAAGCTGGCCAGCGGGCTCGGAACGATGCAGGCCGCGGTGATCAAGTCGCGCGGGCAGATCCCGTCGACGGCCGCGCTCAAGACCCTGGAGAAGCAGTCACCGGGGATCTTCAGCTCCGGCTACTTCGTGCTCTCCGCGGTGGCGGGGGCGACGCCATCTCAGCGCAACGCCGCCACCTTCACGATCAACCTGTTCCGTGGCGGTACCGCCGGCCAGATCGTGATCGTTTCGAAGTACGCGTCCAACGACCCTCGCACCGAGGCGTTGGGAAGCACGCTCGCCACCCTCGGCCGGAAGTTCGCCAAGGACAACAACGTGCAGATCGCCGTCGGCGGCCCTGAGGGAAGCCTCGGCGATATGACCAGCGTCGCTCAGTCGCGGATCTGGCTTGACATCGCCGTGATCGCGATCGCGATCGCGTTGGTGCTCGGCCTGGCGTTGCGCGCCGTGCTGCTGCCGGCCGTCGCGACGGTCTTCAGCCTGCTGCTGACGGCAGCCACCTTCGGGGTGCTGCAGCTTCTGTTCGGTGGCTCCAACCCGCTGCTGGGCGGACCCGGCTACCTCGATCCGGCGACGCTGATCGGCGTCTTCACGATCGCCTTCAGCATCTCGATCGTCAACACCGCGGTGCTGCTGATGGATACGAAGGAGCGGCTTGGGACCGGCGGTTCCTACAGGGGCGCGGTCTCGACCAGCCTCCGACGGACAGCCGCCGGCACCACCGGAGCCGGGCTCGTCTCGGCCGCGGTGCTGATCCCGTTCGCGACGAGCGACCTGATCAACGTGCGCACCTTCGGTATCGGCATCGTGATCGCCCTCCTGCTCGACGTGCTGGTCCTCAGGCCGGTGCTGTTGCCGGCCGCAGAGGCGGTGCTCGGACGCGCCGGCTGGTGGCCGGGCGCTCCGAGCCAGACCGAGCAGCCGACCGAGCCGGAGGGGCCGAGTGCGGCGACGCGTCATCCACGCCGCCCGCATCTCCCCCACCGCCAACCCGGCCCGGCTGCCCAGTAACGGCCCCGCAACAACCCGCGAGATCACGATTTCAATCCACAACCAGATGAATTCCAAGGAGCAAACAAAATGCGCAAATGGCCAATAATCGCCGCAGTCACGGTGCTGGCGCTCGCGCTGGCCGGCGTGGCGATGGCGCAGTTCTCGCAAACGAGCAACATCACGCTGACCGCGCATAAGGGGGGAAAGTCGAGCGGCATCGTCGCCAACATCCAGTCGAGCGACCCGACCGCCCCCGGCGGCAAGCCGAAGGCGGCGACGCATCTGGTGATCACGTTCCCGGCCGGCACCAAGTTCAACTTCGGGACGAAGCTGATCAAGCCGTGCACGCTCAGCACCAAGCAGCTCGAGACGCTCGGCGGTCCGAGCTGCCCGAAGTCAAGCAAGATCGGCACCGGCTCGGCCGTGGCGAACGCCTCGCCGACGCTGTTGACGCCCGTCAACGCCTCGGTCACGTCCTACGTGCGTAACAAGAGCACGGTCGTCCTGCAGGTGGTGACGCATCCCGAGATCGCGCCGCCGATCGTGATCCTGGAGACGGTGTCGGGCTCGAAGCTCTCGATCCCCGTGCCGACCTCCAGCTCCGGAATCAGCCTCGTGCTGACCTCGCTGAAGCTGAACATCCCGGCGCTCGGTTCCGGCAAGACGGCGTTGGTCACCTCGGGCAAGTGCGTCTCGCACCAGTTCTCCGTCAAGTCGAACTTCCTCTACGCCGACGGCAGCAGGCTCGCCTTGACCAGTTCCTCAGCCTGCTCGGGCTGAACAAACCTCCAGCCGGCGACGAACGGCACCGGCACACCGGCCGCCTCCCACACGGGGGCGGCCGGCCTATTGAGGCGGTCCGTCGTAACCGGCCTGCAGCAGCGAGACGATCTCACGCAGCAGCGGGATCCGCGGGTTGGTGCGGATGCTCGGGTCGCTGAAGGCGGCCTTGGCGAGCTCGGCGAGCGCCGCATCAAAAGCCGCTCTCGGAACTCCCGCCGCACTCAACGAGAGCGGCTCATCGACTGCCAGCAGCAGCTCATCGACGCGAGCGAACAGACGGTCTCGTCGCGTCTTCTCTGACTTGCCGCTGATCCCGAGGATCCAGGCGATCTGCGCGTACTTCTCGGGTGCGACATAGGCCGAGTACCCTGGCGCCGGCATGAACTTGGTCGGCAGCGAGGCGTTGTAGCGGAGCACGTGCGGGAGGAAGATCGCGTTCGCGCGGCCATGGGCGATCCCGAAGCGGGCGCCGACCGCGTGCGCCAGTGCATGGTTGAGGCCCAGGAACGCGTTTGAGAACGCGAGGCCGGCGATCGTCGCGGCATTCGCCATCGAGGTCCGCGCCTCGAGATCCGAACCATCGGCATGGGCGCGTGGCAGCGCCGTCAGGATCAGGTTGACCGCCTGCATGCAGAAGGCATCGGTGAACGGTGACGCGAAGATCGAAACCGCCGCCTCGAGCGCATGGGTGAGGGCATCGATACCCGTGTCGGCGGTGATCTCGGGAGGGAGCGTCAGCGTCAGCGTCGGATCGACGATCGCCATGTCAGGGACGAGCGAGTAGTCGACCAGCGTCACCTTGCGAAGACCGGCACTGATCACCGCCGCGGGCGAGACCTCCGAGCCGGTGCCGGCCGTGGTCGGGATCGCGACCAGGCGCAGCGCGTGCTCGACCTGCGGGAACGACGCGATCCGCTTGCGAGCGTCGAGGAACGGCAGCGACAGCTCTCTGACACTGAGCTCAGGGCTCTCGTGGAACAGGCGCATCGCCTTGGCGGCGTCCAGCACGGAGCCACCACCGAGGGCGATGATCGTATCGGCCTCGATCCGCTGCAACTCCACCACCCCGGCGCGGATCTGCGCCTCGGTCGGTTCGGGCTCAACGCCGGAGAACACGTGTACAGAATCGGTAGCGAGATACTTGCGGATCTCGTCCGCAACGCCGCGGGCCTCGGTCGGACCGTCGGTGACGATCATCACCTGACGCGGAGTCGAGCATCCTGAGGTTCTCAAGCGCGCCCGGATTGAAGTACGTGTCGGACGGGACCCGGAACCACTGAGAGCGGCGACTGCCGACGTGAGACCGCCTTGATGTTGAGCAGGTTGAGGTAATTCACATTGTCCGTCGTGTTCGAACCGCCCCAGGTTCCACATCCCAGCGAGAACGTGGGCGTCATCGAGTTGTAGACGCCACCGAGCGCCCCGACCGCAGTCGGGGCGTTGACGAGGATCCTCCCTGTCCGGATCGCCAGCGCGAAGGCCTTGATCACCTGCTCGTCGGTGGCATAGACGGCCGACGTGTGGCCGAGCCCGCCATGCTCGGTGACGAGCTCGCAGGCCGCGATTCCATGCTCGACCGACGGCGAGCGCACAACTCCCAGCACCGGCATCAGCTTCTCGGCGATGAACGGGTGCGCCGCGAGCGAGGCGAGGTCCGCCGGCAGCGGCGCCAGCAGCACCTTGTCGGCCTCGCTCGCCTCGAAGCCGGCGAGCGCGCCGAGTGTGACGCACGACTGGCCCATGACCTCGAGCTCGACCCGCCCATCGTCGGTGAACGACTTCGCCGCCAGCGCTCGGGTCTCCTCCTCGGTGAGCACACGGGCTCCCATCCGCCGGAACTCTTCGATCACGGCGTCGTAGATCGGCTCGTCGATCACGCAGGTCTGCTCAGCCGGACAGATCACGGACGAGTCAAATGTCTTCGAGACGAGGATGTCGACGACGGCCATCCGGATGTCGGCGCTGCGGTGCAGGTAGACAGGCGCGTTACCGGAGCCGACGCTCAGGCACGGCTTGCCTGCCGCGTTTGCGGCAGCCACCGCCTTCGGTCCCCCGGTCGTCCAGATGAAGTCGACCCCGGGATGATGGAACAGGTACTGGGACACGTCGAGCGTTGGATCGGGGATCACCTGCAATGCGTGCGGCGGCAGACCGGCGGGCTCTCCCGCCTTCTGCAGCAGCTCGGCGGCCCACGTGGCGCATCGTGCGGCTCTGGCCGAGGGGCGCATGATCAGCGCGTTGCGCGTCTTCGCCGCAACGATCGACTTGAACAGTGCCGTCGAGGTCGGATTCGTGATCGGCAGCAGCGCCAGCACGACCCCGATCGGTTCGGCGATGTACTGGATCCCCCGCCCGCGATCCTCGTCGATCACGCCGACGGACTTCTTGTCCTTGAGGTAGTCGTAGAGGAACTCGGTGGCGATGTAGTTCTTCATGACCTTGTCCTCGAACACCCCGAAGTGGGTGTCCTCCATCGCCAACTCGGCCAGCTCCACGGCATGCTCGAGTCCCGCGACCGTCATCTCCCACACGATCCGGTCGACGGTCTCCTGGTCCAGCCGACGCAGCGCATCGGCTGCCTCACGGGCATGATCGACATAGGCGTCGAGACGCGCCGCCCACTCGCCTCCCGCGGTCGCAGGGGAGTCATCAACCACGATTGCCATCTCGCAAGCGTGCCACCCGCCGAGACCACTGCCATCCGGGGATCTCCGCAGGTCTCGCCCCGATCTGCGAGTCTGCTGAGGGAGAGCGTCTGCAATGACACAGCTAGAGCACGTCCCGGTCTGGCCGATCGATCCGCATCGGTTCAAGCCGGTGATCTCGGCGGCGGAATATCAGCACCTCCTGGCGCTGATCGAAGCCGCGGCACGGGAGCTCGACGGGCGTGTGATCTGGAACGTCAACTCCACCTCCAGAGGAGGCGGCGTCGTCGAGCTGCTCGGCCCCCTTCTCGGTTACTCCCGCGATAGCGGGGTGGATGCCCGCTGGGTGGTGATCTCGGCAGGGCCTGAGTTCTTCAGCGTCACGAAGCGGATCCACAACCATCTGCACGGCGTCGACGGCGACGGCGGCGAACTGACCGACGCTGAGCGCGCGGTCTACGAGCAGGCGCTCGCCGCCAACGCCGCAGAGCTCGCCGAGCTCGTGCGCCCCAGGGACATCGTGATCCTCCACGACCCGCAGACCGCGGGACTGGTCGCTGCCGCGCGGCGCAACGGCGCGGTCGTGATCTGGCGCTGCCACGTCGGCGTCGATCACGCAAACGACCGCGCGCGGAGCGCGTGGGACTTCCTGCGCGGATACGTCCTGGCGGCGGATGCGTACGTGTTCTCCCGCTCGGCGTTCGTCTGGGACGGCCTGGACCGCCGGAAGGTCGCCGTGATCCAACCCTCGATCGACATCTTCTCTCCAAAGAACGCTGACCAGAGCCGCGAGCAGTCCCTCTCGATCCTGTCACGGGCCGGCATCCTCGAGCTTCGGCCGAGCGTCGCCCCGACGTTCACCCACACCGACGGCACGCCGGGCCGGATCGACCGCCGTGCCGAGATCTGTGAGGTCGCTCCACTCACACCGACCGACCGGGTGATCGTCCAGGTCTCGCGCTGGGATCGGCTGAAGGACCCGATCGGTGTGATGCGGGGGTTCGTGGACGATGCGGCGCCGCGAACCGATGCGCATCTGCTGCTCGCCGGCCCGGCGACCAGCTCCGTCGCCGACGACCCCGAGGGAATGGACGTCTATCGCACCGTGATCGAAGCATGGACGGCGCTGCCGGCTCAGGACCGGCGCAGGGTTCACATTGCGACGCTGCCGATGGATGACGTCGAGGAGAACGCGGCAATCGTCAATGCGGTTCAGCGCCACGCAGAGGTGGTCGTTCAGAAGAGCCTGGCGGAGGGATTCGGCCTCACCGTTGCCGAGGCGATGTGGAAAGAGCGGCCGGTCGTCGCGAGCCGGATCGGCGGCATTCAGGACCAGATCGTCGACGGCGTGTCCGGCGTGCTGCTCTCGGACCCGAGCGACCTACGGGCGTTCGGCGATTCACTCACCGCACTGCTCGCAGATCCCGAGGCTGCGCGGCAGATCGGGGTCGCGGCCCGTGCGCGGGTACGCGACCATTTTCTCGGGCCCCACCACCTGACCCTCTACTTCGAATTGATCAAGCAGCTGTTGGCGACGCGCGACGAGCGCTGAGCGAGGACACCGCTGTCAGCGCCCCCAGTTGAGTCAGCTCGGGCTCGAGCGCATCGATGATCTGTTGCGGTTCGGGCACGATCGCGGAGTCGACCATCAACCCGATCGTGACCTCGTCACGGTAGGAGAAGATGCTGACGCTCATCCCGACACTGCCCGAAGTCGGAGCCCAGACGAGCACGGCGCGCACCGGAACCCCTGCCATGTACACGGGCTCGCGCGGGCCCGGAACGTTGGTCATCACGGCGCTGCCCTTCGCGGAGAACATGTCGACGACCCGCTTCTCGATCGCCATCGGGGTCAGTCCGACCGCCCCCAGGATCCCGTAGACAAGCGGACCCTCAGGTGAGTCCTTGATCTCGTCCATCCTGCGCTTGAGCTCACGCAGGCGTTCACGCGGACTCCTGATGTCGACCGGCAGCGCGAGGAACACGAGCCCGAAGCGGTTGCCGAGGGTCCGCGGGATCGGCTTGTCGAGTGGCCGCAGGTTGAACGGGACGATCGCGTGGACCTCGGCGATCGGACCGTCATGCTCAAGCATGTAACGCCGCAGCGCGCCGCTGACGGCGGCAAGCAGCACGTCGTTTACGGTCGCCTTCTGCGCGTGCGCGATCGCCTTGATCTGATCGAGCGGGATCGGACGGGACCAGGCGACGTGACGCATGCCGCTGAGTTCGCCGCGAACTGCACTGTCAGCATCGTTGGGCCCGAACAGAAGCTTCGCCAGCGTCTGTGCGTCGTCACCGAGGGCTCCAGCCGTCCGGCGCGGGTGCATGGCCGCCTCGATCCCGCTGTGCACGAGTCCGCCGCCGAGCGCTACAGCGTCGCCAAGCGGACCGCGATGCGAGCTCTCGTCGCTGAAGCCGTTGCCGGCGTCCCGCGCGGTGGCGGTTGCGTCCGTCAGGGTCAGCATCACACGAGCGAGCGCGATCCCATCGGCGATGCAATGGTGCATCCGCGTCAGAAGCGCACAGCCAGAGCCGACGCCGTCGATCAGGTAGACGTCCCATAGAGGTTTGGACGGATCGAGCGGCGTCGCCATCAGGTCGCCCACCACCTCCTGGAGCGCGGCGATGTCACCCGGCGCCGGTAGGCCGCGGTGGTGCAGATGCCGGCTGAGGTCGAAGTTCGGGTCATCGACCCAGCTTGGTCCCTGCATCGGCAGCGAGCTGTGCTCCACCCGCTGCGAGAAGCGCGGGTAGAGCTCCACCAGCCGCTTGGTATAGATCTCACGAAGGTCCTCGAATACGAGTGGCTCGTCGAACAGCCAGACGGAGTTGACGATCATCAAGTTCGTCGGCCGGTCCATGTGCAGCCAGGCTGCATCCGCGTTCGCCATCCGCTGGGACATCGTCAGGACTCCCTGTAGATGTCCGAGAAGAAGTCGGCGTACTTGCCGTAGACGACGTTGCGCTTCACCTTCAACGTGGGTGTCAGCTCGCCGCCCTCCTGGGTCAGGTCGCGGTCGAGAATCCGGAAGCGCTTGATCTGCTCGATCCTGGCGAAGTGCGTGTTGACCTGATCGATGTCGGCTGCAAGCGTCGCGTGCACCCGATCGTCCATCGCCATCGTCGCGATGTTCGCCGAGGTCCCCAGCTGTTCGGCCAGCTTCTCGGCCTCCTCACGGTCAAGCGTGACGAGCGCGACCAGATACGGACGGTCGTCGCCGTAGACGACCGCTTCTGAGATCCACCGGCTCTCACGAAGCGCGCTCTCGATGTTCGCCGGGGTGATGTTCTTCCCGCTCGAGGTGATGATCAGGTCCTTCTTGCGACCGGTGATCTTCAGGTAGCCGTCGGGGGTCAGCTCGCCGAGGTCGCCGCTGCAGAGCCAGCCGTCCTGATCGAGCGCCTCGGCGGTCGCATCGTCGTCGCGGTAATAGCCTCGGAAGACGTTCGGTCCGCGCATCAGAATCTCGCCCTCATCGGAGATCTTGACCTCGCACTCCGGGAGCAGGCGCCCGACCGTCCCGGGACGGGGCGCGCCGGCCGGATTGAAGGTCGCCACCGAGCAGGTTTCGGTCATCCCGTAACCCTCGAGCAGCAGCACGCCACAGGCGTCGAAGAACCCGACCAGATCGCCCGCGATCGGCGCCGCGCCGACGACCGCCATCACCAGTTTGCCACCGAACACGCGTCTGACCTTGGCCAGCACCAACCGATCCGCCAGCCAGTACTGGGCGCTGGCGATGGGGTCGAGCTGGCGACCGGAGCGCGTCGCAAGACGTTCACGTTTGCCCTGAGCCAGCGCCCACCGCAGCAGCGTGCCGCCGAACCGCGGCACCTGCGCCTCGACGCCTGAGACCACCGCCGTATGGATCTTCTCGTAGATCCTCGGCACCGCGGGGACGTGTGTCGGCGCCACCTCGGCCAGTTCCTCGACGATCTTCTTGGGGTCACCGCCCCAGTAGGCGATCACGCCGCCGACGTCGAGCACGACCGCCTGCGTGACCCGCGCCAGCACATGCGCCAGCGGCAGGAACATGTAGACGACCGGCTGCAGTTCGTCGAGCAGCAACTCACCGCGGATCATTCGCGTGGCGGCCATGAAGTTCCCGTGTGTGAGCATGCAACCCTTCGCCGGCCCGGTGGTTCCGGACGTGTAGACGAGGGTCGCGAGGTCGTCGGGTCCGACCGCGTTGACACGATCGAGGACCACGGACGCATCGACCTCCTCGCCGCGGCGTCGCAGTTCGGACAGCGGCATCGCATCGGGGACCTCGCCGTCCTCGATCACGATGACGTGCTCAAGCTCTGGGCAGCTGCCACGGATCTCGGCGATCTTCGCCGCCTGCGCGGCGTCATCGCAGAACACCAGGCGAGCCTCGGAGTGACCGAGCACGTGCCCGCACTCGGCCGGCGAGTTGGTGTGGTAGATCGGCGCCACGACCGCGCCCGCGCAAACGATGCCGAGATCACAGAGCGTCCACTCGGCACGGGTGGAGCCAAGAATCGAGACACGATCACCGGGCTCGATCCCGAGTGCGATCAGGCCGCGTGCAATCGCAAACGCTCGATCCCTGAGCTCACCATAGGTGACCTCAGCGATACCGCCGGCGTACGGATAGCGGAGCGCCACGGCATCTCCCCTGGCCCCCGCCCGAACGACCAGGTCTCCGAGCGTGGAGGCACCGGTTGCGCGATCGGCGGCTCGGCGAAGGTGGGTTGTGGTTGAGACGCTCATCGGTACACCTGAACCTCACCTTACGGTGCGCAGCAGCCGGCGTAATCCGGGGAAAGATCGGAGCTCCTGCATCCTTCTACGGAGATCGCGGCCGTGCAATCGCCGGCGGCCGGGCGGCGGCCCCGACGCACCGATAACCGGGAGATTGCCGGGCCGCCAGTCGACCTGCGAGACTGCCGCGATGCAAGCCGATGAAGCAGCGCATCACACGCTTGCGCCGGTGATGCAGAGCGCGTTGAACGCGAACCCGGCGGACGATGCCTCGGGCGCGCTCCCCAGAGTCGTGCTCGAGGGCCCGCCCGAGGTTCGCGGTCGGATGCACGGAGAGGCGGTCGGCGATCTGATCGCTGCCGGCCTGGAGCGGTGGCGCGCGCTCCTGAGCGAGCGCACGGGTCGAGCGCCGACCGAGATCGTTCGTGCCCTGCTCGATCGGACCGGGTTCGACTTGGCGATTCGCCGGTGGGCACCGGACGAACTCGCTGAGCTGGAGTCACTCGCCGACGCGGCGGGGCAGTCCCGTGACGAGATCCTCGCCTACAACCTGATGGACGAGGAGTGGTGGTGGTGCAGGGACCACGGCAACGCCGTCGCACCGGACATGCTCGAGGGGCAGGCGTCACCAGGCTGCACGGCCCTGGCCGTGCAGCGCGGCGCGAATCACGTGCCGCTGGTGGCACAGACGATGGATCTGAGCACCTTCTACGGACCGGGCCGAGTGCTGCTTGACCTCAGACCGTCTGACGGCGCCCAGCAGTTGGTCCTCAGCTTCGCCGGATACCTCGGCCTCACCGGCGTGTCACGCGCGGGCATCTCGGTCAATGTCAACACGCTGCTCTCGCTCCACAGCTCGACGGACGGGCTGCCGGTTACGTTCGTGGTTCGACGCCTGCTGAGTCATGCCGATCTCAACTCGGCCGCCGCCTTCCTGCAGGCCGTGCCGCATGCCTCGGGTCAGAACTACGTGCTCGCCGACGATCAGGTGATCGTCGACTTCGAGGCGTCCGCGTCCGGCGTGACCGAGTGGGTCGGGCACGGCCCGGCCTTCGCCCATACGAACCACCAACTCGTCAACCCGCACGTTGCCGCTGAACACGCCACCCCGCATCCGAACTCCGTCGCGCGGCTTGCGATCGCCGACGCCGCGCTGGGCAGCGCCGACGCGCTTGAGGACCTGGAGGCGATTCTGACCGACCGCAGCGCGCCGATCTGCCACCACGGCCAGACGCCGGGCGAGATCGACACGTTCGGCGCGTTCGCGGTCGAGCACACCGCACCGCCCCGCGTTCACGTCGCCCCGGGTCCTCCGGCTACCGCCCCGTTCGTCGACGTCCCCTGGGACGGCGATCGCAGTCCGGCGCTCAGCTGATCGAGTCGAGCGACAGCGCGCGGACGCCGGTCGGTGTCTGCACCTCGATCACGTCGCCGACACGACGGCCGATCAACGCTCTGGCAACCGGGGAGGTGGCCGAGAGAGCCCCCTCGGACGGCTTCGCATCGTGCGGAGAGACGATCTTGAAGGTTTGCGTGCGACTCGTCTCACGGTCGGTATAGGAGACCGTCGAGCCGTGCTGTACCACGTCCTGGGACGCGGCCGCCTCGAATACGTCAGCACTTCGGATCTGATCCCGAAGCTTGGCGATCCTCGTCTCAAGGTGCGCCTGGGCCTCCTTGGCGGCGTGATACTCGCCGTTCTCCTTCAGGTCACCCCATCCCCGCGCCGTCTTGATCCTCGCTGCTATGTCGGCCCGTCCGGCACTCTCGAGCTGATTCAGCTCCTGCTGAATCGTCGTCAGCTCCTCGACGGTCATTGTGATCCTGTCCATGCTCCGAACTCGCAATCTCGCTACGGCTGTTCATTTGCTCGCTGATCAGCAGGTGTCAACCAGGCGCCCGAGCAGGCGCCGCTCCGCAGGTGACCGCAAGCCGGCAGCGCCGCTCATCACAATCACGCTCAGCGAGCGAGTCTAGTCATGATCGGGCGCCACAAGCCGCCGCGCCCGGACTGCCGCTGCATCGTGATCGCGGAGTCTGCCTGATGATAGGTTCCGCGACCATGCACCCGACGGCAGCACGCATGGCCCGGCGCCTGGAACAGCGGGGGCTGCAGATCGAGGTCAGGACGCTGAGCGACTCAGCCCGAACCGCGGCCCTCGCAGCGGCGGCGGGCACGCCACACGATGTGTGCGCCGGTGACCGTCGTCGCGATCCCCGGCGCGACGGTGATCGTCGTCAGCTGAGTGAGGGCCCGAAGCCCTGTTCACGCAACCAGGCAACGGTCCGCTCGAGGCCCTCGTGCAGCCCGACCGCCGGCCGCCAGCCCAGCATCTCCCGCGCCTTGGCGTTTGAGTAGGTCCCTGTTCGCAGCAGGTAGCGTGCCGAGCCCGGATTGATCTCGTTGTCCCCCGGCGCCAGCCGCGCGGCACGCTGGACCACGGCGGCGGACGCGATCGCGATCGGCGCCGGAAGCGTGATCAGGCGGCGGCCGATCAGCTCGGCGTACGGCGCGAAGAACTCCCTGTAGGGAACCCCGACACCATCTGAGAGGATCAACACCTCGCCGTCCGCAGCTTCTGAAGCCGCCGCCAGCACGACCGCGTCGAGCAGATTGTCGATGTAGACGGGCGAGTGGATCCCGCGCCCGCCGCCCGGAAGCGTGAACCGGCGTGATCTGATCAGCTCGGCGGGGATCAGAGCCCAGACCCGTGACCCGGGCCCGTAGACATCGCCCGGTCGCACGATCGTGCACCGCACCCTCCCCTCCAGGTGCGCCTGCAACACCACCTGCTCCGAGGCGATCTTGCTGTCAGGGTAGGGGACATAGGTGTTGTGCACGGGGTAGTGCTCGTCGACGCCGTCCGGAAACCGGAAGCCGAATACGGTCACCGAGGAGAAGTGCACGAACCGGTCCACACCGGCGCGCTCCGCCGCCGTCAGCGCGTGAGCGGTCCCGAGTACGTTGCTGCGCCAGATCTCCTCGCGGCGCTCCATCCGCAGCGAGACGGCAGCCGCGGTGTGGATCAGCAGATCAGATCCGGCGACATGCTGCTGCCACGCACCCTGCTGCGCCACATCCCCGCTCACGACCTGCCGAGCGGGGTCTGCGACCAGATCGCAGCCGAGTACCTCGTGACCCTCGCGGACATAGCGTTCGTAGAGCGCACGGCCGATGAAGCCCGATGCCCCGGTGATGAACACGCGCATCAGCGCTGACTCTAACCCGGCGGCGCTGCCCCGTCGGAGATCGCGCGGTTACAGCAGCGCGGACGCGCCGGCCGGGAGGACCAGCACCGAGCTGCGCGCTCGGTTCAGCTCAGCTCGAACATCGCCGCCGACCACGATCTGGCCGTCCGGCGCGCCCGGCTGCGAGCCGACCACGATCAGGTCGACGCTCTCCGACGGAGGCTCGACGACCGTCGCCCCGAGCTTCTCTGAAAGCGCCGCGGCCGTCACCCTGGCGACGTCGTTGTGCGGCCCGGCGAGCGGGACGGCGATCGAGCGGATCGCGCCGTCGAGCTGTGATCTGGTGCCGGCGGCCGCGATCGCCACCCCGACCCTGCCACCGTCGAGCAGCTGCTGAGCGGAGGTGCCCGGCTCGACGTGGCCGGGAGCGGTTCGGTAGTCGGAGCCAAACGCGATCACCCCCGCCCCCTCCCGCTCCGCAAGCTTTCCCAGGCTGTCGCCGGTGGAGGCACCGATCACGACGTGTTGGGCGATTTGCGGATCGCCCAACACGGCCGCACCGCGCTCGAGGCGCTGGGCGGCGTCATGCTGGGCCAGTTCCTCCCGCCGCGGATCGAACTCACGTGAGTGCCGCACGTACGCCAGCGCCAGTGTCAGGCCGCCGCGGCCGAGCATCTTGCCCAGCGCAAGCGCGTCGTCGTCGTTCGGGGTTCCGTCATAGGAGATGATCACGTCGGCGCTCATCGGCTCGGTAATCCTGGAGCACGAGCATCACATCGGCATTAGCCAGATGGATAAGGATCTCCTATTCGCGCGCCCGTGATGCGCGCAGTCTGGCGCGTTCCCGCTCCTCCCATTCCTTCGCGACCTGGCAGACGGTGAATGCCCAGCGGCGTCCCTGGTGCAGGCGACGCAGGTTGAGCGCGATGTAGGGGACCACGATCACTGCGACAAGGATCAGGAGACCGATCATCTGCCACCTATACGCGCTCAGGCCGAAATTGGATGCATCCGATCGGCGGGGTCTTGCCCACCCGACCGACCGCCCGCCCGCCCGTCGGCGGCCGTTCGTGTCCGGCTAGAGCTTGAAGGTGATCACGAGCCGCCGGTTCTTGGCGCGGCCGTTGGCGGAGCCGTTGGAGGCGATCGGGTCGGAGTGACCCTCCCCGACGCTCTTCACCTTCCCCTTGAATCCGTCCTTGAGGAGCTGCTTGCAGGCCGCGAGCGCCTGTGCCCGGGTCAGCGCCTTGTCGCCCTGGCCCCTGTCGGAGTAGGCGCTGCAGGTGATCGTGCTGGCCCCGGTCAGCAGATGCGCGACCTGGTCAAGCTCGCCGGTCAGCTTCGCCGGGAGCTTCGTCGAGCGGACCCCGATCGGCAGCGTGATCGCCGGTCCGGCCAGCAGACGTACCTTGCCGATGACCGTCTGGGAGCCGACCGCATTCGTGCCGGCAACAACCCGCGCGTCGGTGGTCAAGCCCAATGGTTGGCGGGCGAGCGCGGCGAGACCGCCGGCGGTCAGGCTCACCGAGGTCGATAGGCTCGACGCCGCCGACGTGGTCGCGAGGCCGCTCGCGAGCAGCTTGCCCCTCGTGCTGAGCACCTCGATCACACACGAGCCGAGCGTCCCGACACGAGCGGTGCATTTCACCGGCGTCGAGCTGCCGGCGAGCAGTGGCGCCGCGGAGCCACCGAGCAGCTTGCCCCCGATCGAGACGCTGAAGGCCGGCGGGACGACGACGCTCGACGCGGGCAGCTCGACCGCACCGATGTCCGTACCATCGCCGCTCGGCGGCGTCGGGATGCCGGCAACGACAACCGTCCTGGGGTCTCCGCGCTGGTCGGTTGTCAGACCCGACTCCGCCCGACCCTGCCCGATCACGGGGCTGCTCCCCGACGGCAGCATCGTCTGCGTCGGGCCGCCGTTGCTCCCCAGCGGGCCCAACTCCGGGTTCGCGCCGAGGATCATCGACTGGCTGCTCAGCAGCGGCGCGGTTCCGGGGGTCTGGACCAGGCTGAACGCCCCGTCGAAGCCTCCGCTGGTCGACGTCGCCGCACGCGCCAGGTCCTGCGCCTTGCCGGCGGCCGTGTTGCCCGCCACGATCGTGCCGTTGAGGCTCGCGATCCCGCTCTGCTCGGTGGCCGGAGTTCCGGTCGAATACTCCCCGAGATAGATGCCGCCACCCGCCGCCGACGCGGAGTTGCCCGCGATCGTCGAGTCGGTGAAGGCGAGCGAGCCATTATCGATCTTGGCGATCAGCGGGTACGTGCCGCCGTCGCTGATGCTGACTCCGCCGCCGTCCGTCGCCGTGTTGCCGGACACGGTCGAATCGACCACATCGACGGGCGCGTAGAGATTCGACTTCATGTACTTGTTCTCGAGGTTTGACCCACCGACGAGCAGCCCGCCGCCGAACGAGGCCGTACCACCCTGATTGCCGGAAATCGTGCTTGCCAGGATCTTCACCGGGCTGCCGGGTCCCGTCACCGCGAGATCCACGCCCGCACCATCAGTCGCGTGATTCTGCGAGATCGTCGAGTCCTCGATCAGGATCGGGTTGTACTTCGCAAACCGACCGGGGATCGCAATTTCGCCGTAGATCGAGAGCCCACCGCCGCTGACCGACGTGTTGCCCGAGATCGTCGAGTTCACGAGCTTCGTCCCGTACTTCGTGCCCGAGAAGATGCCTCCGCCACTCTTCGTGCTGGTGTTGCCGGAAACGGTCGAGCCCGTCAGTGTGAGCGAGCCGTCCGCAGCGTAGATCCCACCGCCGAAGCCGTCGGAGCTCCCTGATGTGATGGCGTTGTTGCCGGTGATCTGACTGTTTGTGAGCGAATCCTCTCCGCCCGTGATGCCGCCGCCGCTCTCCGCGGTGTTACCGGTGATCGTGGTGCCCGAGAACGTCCCCTTGTACTTCGAATAAGGGCTGTTCTCGGCGAACGAGACGCCCCCGCCGCGACCGTCAGGCGCCGTGTCGCCGCTGATCGTCGACCCCGTGACCGTCAGCGGCGCGGCCGTATAGACGCCGCCGCCGCCGCCGGTGTCCTGCGTCGTGGAGTTGGTGATCGTGTCGTCGTTCAGCGTCAGCGAGGCATCGATCGAGTCAGCCTCGTCCTCGATCGCGCCGCCGTCGTTGCTGGACCCCCCGGAGCCGTCGGTGAGCGTCAGACCCGAGATCGCGACCGCGGGGTGGTTCGAGGAGCCGGAGTTGATCGTGAAGATCTGCGAGTCGCCTCCACCAGAAATCGTCAGCACCGTCGGGCCGGGGCCGTTGATCGTGAGGTTCTCGGTGCCGGTGATCGCGAACGGGTCCGCCGAGCCGGTGCTGATCGTGCCGGTCGCCCCTGGCCCGAAATTGATCGTGTCAGCCGAGGTGGTGTCGGCATCGGCCGCCGTGATCGCCGCGCGGAGCGTGGTGCAGTTCTCGGTCGGCCCGCTGGTGCAGGACCCGGCGCCGGCGCCCGCCGTCGTGACCGTGTAGGTCGTGGCCTGCGCGCCGGCGGCGAACAGCGCGCTCGCGCTCAGCGCAACCCCGGCGACACGCGTGCCGTGGCGTCTGGCCGCCTCCAGCCGGCGACGCTCCCGGGCGACACGACGCTCATGTGCCCGCTTGAACGAGCGTATCGACACGCAGCTTCTCCTTGATCCCGACGACGACCCTGCGAGCGCGCAGTCTACCCTCCGCATCGGCGGTCGGGCACAAGTTTCCCGTCCGGCTTGGCGCTCGTGATCGTCGCCGGGCACCGCCGGGGTAGGATCGGCCCGATCACCGATCCCGGCTCCCCATCGACCATTGATGTCGTCCGCGGACGACTGGACCCGGCGCAGGCCGCCGAGGTGCTCGCGTTGCTCGCCGAGCGTGACCCCGCGGCCGCTTCGCAGGACACATCCCGACTGCTGTCCGAGCTCGTATGCGTGGTCCGGCAGGAGGGTGCGCTGGCCGGCTTCAGCTCGGTGCATGCCGAAGACGTGGCGCTGATCGGCGGACGTCGCTTCTGGATCTACCGCAGCGTCCTCGCAGATCTCGCGGCCGACCGTTCCCCCGCCCTGATCCGCGCGACCTTCAACGTTTTGGAGGCTGAGTTCGACCGATCGGCCGGCGTGCCGATCGGTCTCTGCGTGCTGGTCGCCGACGCGCAGGAGCGTCGCCGCCGGCCGGAAGCCGAATGGAGCGACCCTCGCATGATCTACGCGGGCTATCTGGCCGACGGTCGCCAGGTCAGGATCGCCTACTTCGACGGTGCCGACATCACCCTTGAGCGACCGCGAGCCTGACCAACACCGGCAGCTTGCCGGCGGCTACCGGATCGATCTGTTCGCCGAGCAGGACATCGTCGGCGCAGCCGACATCGTTGCGATGTGGACCCGCGAGGGTGCCCTGTCCGGCGCCGAGGCGCAGCGACGCGCGAGCGAGATCCTGCTTGTCGCGACCGATCGGCGCGGTCAGCCGGTCGGAGTCTCCACCACCGTGCTGCGACACAACGACCAGCTGCGCGCGCCGCTGTGGTACATACGCGCGTTCGTCGCGACCGCCCACCGCCAGTCAAAGATCGCTCTCGTGCTGGCACTGACGGCGCGTGATCACCTGGTGGGTCGTTTCAACCGTGGCGAGGATCGCCGCGGCATCGGTCTGATCGTCGAGGTCGAGAACGAGGGCCTCCGGCGCCATTTCTCCGGGGCCCTCTGGCAGCAGACCGACTTCCTCTTCATCGGCGAGAGCGATCGTGGCGCGCATGTCCGTGTGCACTTCTTCCCCGGTGCGCAGGCACCCGAGCCGGCACCCGCCTCCCCGCCCCAGCGCGAACACGATCGTGAGACTCGCCCTGCCGAGGGCGACGGATACCGGATCACGGTGTTCGACGAGCAGGACCTCGTCAGTGGCAGCGACGTGGCAGAGATGTGGACCCGTGAGGGAGTGTTGAGCACCGCCGAGGCGGAGCGCCGCGTCGGTGAGATTCTGGTCGTGGCGGCAACCGGGCGAGGGCGACCGGTGGGCGTCTGCACCGCGTTCCTGGGCCGCAGCGAGCGGCTGCATGCAGAGCTCTGGCATGTGCGCGTGTTCGTCGCGGGCACGCACCGCGGGGCCGATCTCGCCCGCTCGCTGCTGCTCGCCGGCCGCGATCTCCTGGAGCGGCGTTACGTTGCCGGCGAGGACCGACGGGGGATCGGGATCCTCGCAGAGGTCGAGAACGTCAGCGTGCGAAACAACCTCTCGCAGGCAGAGTGGCCGTCCACGCGGTTTCTGTTCATCGGCGAGAACGTGCGCGGCGACCACGTGCGCGTGTACTTCTTTCCCGGCGCCGCGGCGCCCGAGGTCTTTCCTGGCGCCCCGGCGCCGGAGGGCGATCAGGGGAGCGCATAGGACCGCGCGGTCGCGGTACCGGTGGCCTCGGCGATCTCTGGGAAACGCACCCCAGACAGCAGCGCCACGTCGAAGATCTCCTGCACGAGGTCGTCGAAGCGCAGGTAACCGGAAACCGAGCCGGAGCGCAGGTCGACCATCCAGACGCCGCATTGGCGCTCCGGCAGGCTGCGGGTCAGCGGCAGATCGCCGAACGTCGCGGACTCGCGTACCTGCGAGAGCCCGACGAACGCGACCCCGTCGACCAACACCAGACCGCGCGTGAATCCCGGAAGCTTGGCGACGACCTCGACCGTGCCGGTCTGCAGGTCCGCGACGCAGAGGGCACCGGTGCCGGACTCCAGCAGCCACAGCCGCCCCTCGTACCAGCGAGGCGAATGGGGCATCGAGAGGCCGCCGATCGCAACCGACGAGGAGGCGACGTCGATCAGCAGCCCGCCGTCGGCCTTGTGGGCCCGCCAGCCGCCTGGCTCGTCGCTCGCGCCGAGCGCGGTCACGTAGGCAACCCTGTCCTCCCTGACCGCAAGGCCGTTGAGGTGGCAGCGGTCCTCGGGCGCCAGCGAGGTGATGAACGGCGGAGCCCACCGCGGCACGAAGCTGTGGGTTGCATCGAGCGTCGCGAGACATGAAAAGCCGGTCGCCACCAGCCACAGCTCCCCGCCGGCGAAGGCGAGATCGTGAACGGCGATGTCCCCGGTCACGTGACGGTTGCGGGGCAGATAGCAGGCATCATGGGTCCCGGCGGGCTCGAGCTTGGCCGCCGCGTCGGGCATGTCCCGCAGGTCCCACACCTCGGTCCGGGTGCCGAGCGCGATCCGCCCCGGCGCCACCGCGATCCCCATCGGCTTCTCGTAGGTCCGGAGGTGGGTGTTCACGGCTCCGTCCCGGACGCGCACGCAGACCACCCGGTTCGTCTGGTAGGTCGAGATCAGGAGCGAGCCGCCGCTGCGCTCGAGTGCCTGGCTGAAGGTGCTGGTCGAGACGCTTGCGAACGGAGATCGCGTTTCGCTCGGACCTGCCGCGAACGCCGCTCGACGCTCCGCCTCGATCGGACTGAGCAGCGCCTGGTCGTAGGCGATCCCCAGAAACCGGCAGAGCGGCTGCAGCTCCGCGCTCGGATCCGCGAGCAGCCGATCCCGCGCGATCAGCATCCAGCGCTCGGGCGCCAACTCGGCAAGCTCGACCGGAGCCCGGCGGTGCTCGTCGACCGCCAGGAACACAAAGCGCGCGTCGGGTAGCGAGTCGGCGAGGAAGCGGGCAGAGTGCTCGCCGTGGTCGCCACCGACGGCGAGCGTCGCCACCGCGACGCCGGCGTCGGTGCCGAGCGAGGAGACCAGGAAGCCCGCATCGATCGCCGGCGCGGCGACGATGAAGACCGGTATCGGATGGCGCGACGCGTCCACCGGGCCAGGCTATCGTCGTGTCTCGCGGCTCAGCAAACCAGCTGGGCATCAGACACCGCCACGGATACAACTTTCGGTGCCAGTGCGATCAGAGGGTGGATGGTGAGTTCAGGCAGCGCCCCAGACGAACGTAGCGACGCAGAGCTCCTACGCGACGCGAGCGCGGATCCGGCGGCATTCTCGGTGCTCTACTCACGGCACGTCGCCACCGTCCATCGCTGGCTGCGACGACGGATCGAATGGGCTGCGAGTGACCTCACCGCCGAGACATTTGCGCGTGCGTGGTTGATCCGCGCTCGTTTCCGCGATGACCGCGAGGGCTCGGCCCTCCCGTGGCTGCTGGGGATCGCCGCAAACCTGCTGGCCGACGCCGCACGTCACGACCGGATCGAGACACGCGCACGCGAACGCCTCGGCCTACCGCTCGACCTGGCCGAGGATGACGGCTACACCGAGGTCGACCAACGACTCTCGCCGCGCCTGGCGCTGGCGCGTCACGTCGAGTCGCTTGCACCCCACGAGCGGGAGGCGCTCGAGCTTCGAATCATCGATGAACTCTCATACGAAGAGGTCGCACAGCGCCTCTCGATCCGCCCCGCGGCGGCCAGGCTGCGCGTCTCTCGCGCGCTCCGGCGGCTCGCCGTCTCCGTCCCGAAGGAGGAATCATGACCGATGAACTACCGCCCAGCATGGATCGGTTCGGTCGCGAGCTCGAGCGCGCGATCGCGCGCGAGCTCGGGCCAGACACGCCCACCCCGGCGCGGCCAACCCGGCGAGCCCGACTGCGCGTGCTCGCCGGTACGGCCCTCAGCATCGCCGGCGCCGGAATCGCGCTGGCGCTGCTCCTCAGCGCGACCAGCAGCACCGCCGCGTTCGCCGTGACCAAGAATCACGACGGTTCGGTCACAGTCAGCATCCACCAGCTCGCCGCCGGGGTGCAGGGCGCGAACCAGAAGCTGGCCGCCCTTGGGATCCGCGTGCGAGCGGTGCCGGTCGCCGCCGCGTGTGCCCAGAGCATGCTGGGGGATCGGATGATTCTGCGGCCGTCGACAACGGCAACGCAACTGCGGGTAGCGGCCGGCCTGACGCAGGCCCGGATCGACCCGACACGGATCCCCGCCGGAAAGGCATTGGTGCTGGCAGCGTGGCGCGACGGCCGCGTGGTCCACGTTGCGCCCGCGCGCCTCGTTCGCGGCGCGACGCCGGTGTGTCTCGCGTCGGAGCTCGCACGGCAGGCAGCTCTCGTGCACTCAGCTTCAACCGCCGCCAGCGTGTTCGTGCACTGCAAGAAGATCGCGGCCCCGGCACCAGGCAACAGCGGCAACAGTGCCAACAGCGGCAACAGCGGCAACAGCGGTTCTAGCGGCAACAGCGGCAACAGCGGTTCTAGCGGCAACTCAGGTAACAGCGGCAACAGCGGGGACGGCACCACGACATCGGTCGCGGGCGGCCCCGCACAGGTGGCGATTCCGCTGACCGTGTTCTGCGCAGGACCGCAGAGGATCAAGCCGCCGGCGGGATCCGGGAACAGCGGCAACAGCGGCAACAGCTGACCGCAGCCGCCGCCCGCCCTGGCAGCAAACCGCCCGACCGTCGCCTCCCGGCGCGGTCGGGCGCCGCCGGACCCTGGCTGCTCGTCGCTGCGGCGGTCACCTGGAACCTGATCAGCCTCAGAGCGGAGACGCTCCCGGTTGCCTACCTCGACGACAGCTCGATCCACGAGCAGATGGTCCGGTTCGCGACCCGCCGGCTCGAGGCCGGACAGCTGCCGCTGTCGAGCTGGTTCCCATTCCTCGGGCTCGGCTCGCCACAGTTCCTTCACTACCAGAGCCTGGCGGCGACGCTCACCGGGCTGATCGGTCTGCTGACCGGTCCTGACGCCGCCTTTCGCTGGTCGCTGTACGTGCTGCTGTCGTTCTGGCCCGTAAGCGTCTATCTGGCGGCGCGATTGTTCGGGGCGGACAGGCGGGCGGCCGCGATCTCCTGCGCGATGTCGCCGTTCCTGGTGAGCGTCACCGGCATCGGGTACGAACAGCACGCGTATGTCTGGACGGGATACGGAGTATGGACGCAGCTTTGGGCATCGATGACGCTTCCCCTGGCGTGGGGCTTCAGCTGGCGCGCGATCCGTGACGGCCGGGGCTTCTTTGCGGCGATCGCGCTCGTCTCGCTGACGATCGCGCTGCACTTCGAGACGGGATATCTGGCGCTGATGCCACTGCTGCTGTGGCCGTTCGTGGCAGGCGAACGGATCGGCCCGCGGCTGATCCGGGCAGCGGCGATCGCCGCCGGCGCTCTGGTCGCGGCGGCCTGGGTGCTGGTACCGCTGATCGAGCAGAGGTCATGGGCGGCGACGAACGAGGTCCTTGCGGGGACACCGCTGGCGAACGGCTACGGTGCCGTCAAGGTGGTCGGCTGGCTCGTCTCCGGCCAGCTGCTTGATCACGGAAGGCTGCCGGTGCTCACCGTCTGCGCGGCGATCGGGTTGACGCTCGCGTGTCTGCGCTGGCGTGGCGATCGGAACCTTCGAGCGCTGGTGGTGCTGCTCGTGGGTTGCCTGCTCCTGTCGTTCGGGCGCACCACATTCGGCGCACTCGTCGATGTGATCCCCGGCAGCGGCGACATCTTCTTTCGCCGCTTCATGATGGGCATTCAGCTCGCGGCACTGCTGCTTGCCGGCGGCGGTGCCGCCTGGGTCGCTCGCACGGGGTGGAGCACGTTTGACCGTTGGACGGTCCGGCATGGCCTTGGCTCGCCCGCGGCGGGCCGGCACGCTTCGCTGGTGCAGATGACGCTGGCGATCTCCGCAACGATCGCCGTGCTGGCGCCCGCATGGCTTCAGCTGGGCGCATACGACCGGCACAACGCAGCGGCGATCGCGGCCCAACGGCTGGCCGACGATACGAGCGGCGCGCAGCTTGACCGGCTGATCGCCGAGATCAAGGAAGCAGGCGGTGGCCGCACGTACGCGGGAATGCCATCGAACTGGGGCGCGAACTTCACCGTCGGAGCCGTGCCGGTGTTCAAGTATCTGGAAAGCGACGATCTCGACGAGGTCGGATACACGCTGCGCACAGCCTCGCTGATGACCGACCCCGAGTACTACTTCGACCAGAGCAACCCCGGCGACTACCGGCTGTTCGCGATCCATTACCTGATCCTTCCGTCCGGATCCCCGCCGCCGGTGCCGGCACGGCTGCTATCCAGGTCAGGTGCCTACTCGCTCTGGAGCACCGGCACGGCCGGCTACGTCAAGGTGGGCACGATTGTCGGCGGGATCTCGGAGAACCGCACCAACGTGGGCGTTCGCAGCATCCCCGTGCTTGACTCCGAACTGACCCAGAGGCAGGACTACCTCGAGGTTGCATTTGGAGGACCGGGCGCGGCCACGCCCACACCACCGCTCGCGCCTCGACACGGCAGCGTCGGTTCGGTCCTCAACGAGACCGACGAGCTTGCCCGGGGAACGGTGACGGCGACCGTCAGGCTGAAGCGGGCGGCAGTGGTCGTTCTCGAGTGCCTCGTTCGATCCCGGCTGGAGCGCCACGGTCGACGGTCGGCGGCGACCGACGCTGATCGTCGCCCCGGCCCTGGTTGCGGTTCGCGTGCCCGCCGGCACCCACCGGATCGCCTGGCGCTACCGAGCGCCCGGCGGTTATCCGGAACTGTTCGCGCTCGGCGCGCTGGTGCTGCTCGCGGCGCTTGTCCACGACCTGCGCGCGCGAATCAGCCGCGACGGCGTTGATCGGCGCGCCCGAGCATGAGATTCGTGTTCGAGCGCGCGAATCAGCCGCGACGGCGTTGATCGGCGCGCTCGAGCATGAGATTCGTGTTCGAGCGCGCGGATCAGTGTGCGGCGAGTTGATCTGCGCGTTCGGGCAGCTCGTACCGCGCAAGACAGCTGAGCCGATACTGAATTCGAGCTGTGCTCGTGCCCGGCGAGCGGCGTGTCAGCGCATTATGATCGGCAGCGAATCCGCCCGAAGCACGCAAGGCTTGGGAGCCCGAAAGCGAGGTCCGTCGATGAACGAGAGTCCGGTTCTTATCCACATCTGGAGCGTGGATCCGGAGCAGGAGGCGGCCGCGGTCCGTCATCTCGGCGAGATGTTCCGCCAGCTCCGCACGGATCCCGGCTTCGTGTCCGCACGGGTCCTTCAGAGCTCCGACCGCGTCTCCCTTGTTGCGCTGGTCGAGATGCAAACCGCCGAGGACCGCCAGCGCATCGAGCAGATCCCGGAGGTGCGCGACACGCTTCACAACCTGCACGGTGCCGCGAATCTCGTGATCAGGCTCTACCACGAGGTGGACTCGTATCAGTCCACCTCCTGACTGGCGACCCTCGCCACGCGCTTCGATCGGCGGCCCGAACGTCGCAAGGTCCTGGACAGCCGCTACGCTGAGCTGAGATGCGCAGGCTTCCCACCTCAGAAATGATCGCTCGATGAGCTACGGACCAGACGAGCCGGGCGACCCGCCACCGCCTGTCGGCCCGCCCCGATATCCGGATGACCGCTACGACCCGTCAGGGCGGGGCGGCACCCCTCCGTACCGCGACGATCGCTACGACCAGCCGCCGGGTGGCGGTGCACCGCCACCGCAGGACCAACGCAAAGGCGTCAACGGATGGGCGATCGCGGGCGGCGCGGCGCTGGTGATCGCCGTGATCGTCGTCGTGATCGTGCTGGTCGGCGGCGGCAGCAAGACGACGGTCACCAACCAGAAGACGGTCAGCGTCACCCACACGACGACCGTGGCGACGACACCGGCGGTCACTCAGACCGCGACCGTCACGACTCCTCCGCAGACCGTCACGACCCCACCGACGACCGTGACAACGCCGGCGACCTCGACGGTGACGACCGGAACCAGCACCGCCGGCGGTTAGGGCGGGCGAGCGCAGCCTGCCTCTGCGCGCTCCCGCCTACCAGCCGCAGCGTCACGTAGCTTCAAGCCGGCGTCATGTAGCTTCAAGCGGGCGTCACGTAGCTTCAAGCGGGCGTCACGTAGCTTCAAGCCGGCGTCGCGTCGTTCCAAGCGCGGCGTCGCGCCGCTTCATCAGTTGATCGTCTGCCCGTGGCAGTGCTTCCATTTGCGGCCGCTGCCGCAGGTGCACGGCTCGTTGCGGCCGCGGCGCGCGTCGCTCGCCGCGTAGCCGGCCATCAGCTCGGAGGGCGCGCGGCCGCCGGCGAGCAGCCCGGCCATCGTCTCCATCGGCGCCGAGACGTGGTGGAAGAACAACTTGTAGCCGGGGCACAGATAGTGCTGACCGCCCTCGCCGTAGGGGGATGTCGCGAACCGGTCCTTCGGACAGCCGCCGTTGCACGCGAAACGCACATCGCAATCAAGGCAGTACCTGGTCAGCGTGTCGCGCTTGTCCTCCCCGAACTTCTCCTGCTTCGCGGAAGCGACCAGTGCCGCCATCGGCGTCTGCGCGATGTTGCCGAGCAGATAGTCCGGCTCGACGAAGTGATCACAGCAATACAGATCGCCGTTGTGCTCAAGCGCCAGCTGCTGACCGCAGGTCTCGGCATGGACGCACATCCCCGCCGGCTCACCGACCCAGTTCGCCAGAGCGGTATCGAACATCTGCACATAAACGGTGCCGATGTCATGACGAACCCACTCCTCGAACGCGTCGATCATGAAGCGGCCGTACTGCTCGGGGCCGATCGAGCGCTCCGTCACCAGGTCGCCATGCTGGGTGTACAGCGGACGGCCCTTGACCTCGCCACCCCAGCCGCTGTTGGCGACATCGAGCGTCTCTGGTGTGGCCCGCTCGATGATCGGGATGAACTGGATGAACGTCGCGCCGAGATCGTCACGCAGGAACCGGTAAACGCGACCGCCCTGATCACCGTTCGCCGCATGCACCGTCGTCAGGACGTTCCAGTCGACGCCATGTTTCTTGAGAACATCAAGTCCGCGGATCACCCGGTCGAACGTCGGCAGCCCGCCCTTGCTGACCCGGTAGCGGTCATGGATCTCACGCGGACCATCGATCGAGATCCCGACCAGGAAGTCGTTCTCCTTCAGGAACGCCCCCCACTCGTCGCTGAGCAGCGTGCCGTTCGTCTGCAGCGTGTTGAGGATCCGCTGCCCCGGCCGCAGATACTGACGCTGCAACTCGATCGAGCGGCGAAAGAACTCGAGTCCCATGATCGTCGGCTCGCCACCCTGCCAGGCGATGACGACCTCCGGAGCACGGTGATGCGCCTCGAGCAACTGCCGGATGTAGGCCTCCTGCAATTCGGCCGCCATCCGGAAGCGGCTGCCCGGGTAGAGCATCTCCTTGGACAGGAAGAAGCAGTACTCGCAGTCAAGGTTGCAGATCGCGCCGGTCGGCTTCGCCATCACGTGAAACGCGACCGGCGCCCCCGGCACCGTCAGCACCGGGCCGGCCGCTTCGACGTCAGGGCTCAGCGACATGTCAGTGATCCTGTCACGACTCAGACGATCGCGCCGAAATCGCCGCTGATCGTGACGATCTGGTCAGGTCAGTGCCGGATTGCTGGTGATCGGTTCAGGTCAGTTCCACGATCGCCTTGACGATCAGGTACACGCCGATCACGAGCGCGGCGATCGTGGCGATCAGCCGGCCGTTGGCGGAGAGCCAGCTCTGGAAGCGCTCGACCCGCGCCCGTGTGCCCTCAGGACTGAACAGGTAGCCGATCAGCGGGACCTCGACGAGCAGGAACATGATCGCGTTGAAGATCAGGATCAGCAGCACCGCGTCGACGGGGCCATATTTGTCCTTGGCGATGTCCTTGAGCGCGATCAGGTACCAGATGCCCGGCAGGTTCAGGATCAGCCCGAGCGTGAACGCGGCTTTCGGTGAGCCGTGCGCCAGCATCCGCTTGGAGAACGACTCGTGTTCGCCTCCGGCATCGCCCGTGACGGCCTGATCGCCACCGGGGCGATCGGGTGTTGAGGCGTGCCGGTTGCCGAGATGCCCTCGTCCTCGACGCACCCACAGCACGCCGGCGAGGATCAGCGAAAGGATGCCGCCGATCAGATCTATCTTGGGGCTCGCCGACTTCTGTTGCGAGGGAGAGATCGCACCCTTGACGACGAACACGATGATCAGTCCGCAGGTGATGCTGACGATCAGACCGCCGACCAGAAAGCCGGCCAGCAGCGGCCTCGGTGCGGGACGGCTGAGCATCACGATCACGCCCGCCAGCAGGGTCGGGTACACCGCGGCCACGAACGCGAGCAGGATGATCTCGCCCATCAGGCCGGCCTCGGTGCGTCCCTGGCGGCGTACTCGCGGAGCAGCCTCTGCTCATCGTTCTTGTTCGGAAACATGGTGAACACCAGCGCCGCACCGAGGAGGACTGCGATCACCCCCGCCCCGAACGCCCACTTGTCCCCCTGCAGGAACGAGGTCTTCGCGGCGGCTGTGATCTGACTCGCGTACTTCGGATACTGCTTGGCCACGTCCGCCGCGCTCGAGAACGACTTCGTCAGCTCGTTCTGGACGCCCGCGGACACCGATTGGCTGGAGCCGTTGATCGCCACGGCGAAGGCGGCCGCATAGCCGGCGGTCAGCAGCGCGCCGAAGATCGACTGCATGATCGCGCCGCCGAGGTCACGCTGCAGATCGGCCGTGCCAGACGCCATTCCGGCGCGGCGCACCGGTACCGAGCCGGTCAGCGAGTGCGACGCCGGCGTGCCGGCAAAGCCGACACCGATCCCCATCAGCGCATAGCCGAGTCCGACCTTCCAGTAGGGGGTGTGGTCCTTCCAGAGAAGCAGCATCGTCAGGAACGCCAGGCCGCAGAACGTGTAACCGAGCAGCAGCGTGAAGCGGGCGCCGCGATTATCGACCAGCTTCGCCGAACGCGGCGCGACGAGCACCATCACGAACGCTGCCGGCAGGATCGCCGCGCCCGCGTCGAGTGTCGAGTAACCGAGCACGTTCTGCAGGAACTGCTGTCCGATGAACATCGCGCCCATCAACGATCCGAAGACGATGATCCCGGCGCCGGCGGCGACCCAGAACACGCGCCGGCCCGCCACCTGCAGGTCGTAGAGCGGGTTCTCAGCCCGCCGCTGGCGCACGACGAAGGCGATCAGTGCCGCGAGCGCGATCACCGCGAGTCCGACGGCCAGCGACAGCCGGTCGGGGACTGGGGCGAAGTTGATCGCAAGGATCAGCGCGGCGATCAGCACCACCGACAGGATCCCGCCCAGGTTGTCGACCGGATCGGTCGTCTCGTTGACATGCTCGGGCACGAACATGAGTGCCAGGACGAAGGCGACCAGCGCCAGCGGCACCGTCAGCAGGAACACCGACCCCCACGCATGGTGCACCAACACCAGGCCGGCAAGCAGCGGACCGACCGATGCGACCGCGCCGCCGCTGCCCGACCACAACGCGATCGACCTGGTCCGGCCCGGCCCTGACCACAGGGCGGTGATCAGCGCGAGCGTGGTCGGGTATGCCATACCGGCCGCCACGCCCCCACCGAGGCGCGCAACGAACAGCACGCCGATCGACGGCGCGGCAGCCGCAAGCACGGCCATCGGGATCGACAGCCCCGTGCCGATCAGCAGCATCAGCTTGCGTCCGTGGCGGTCACCGAGCGCACCCAGGTACAGCACCGATGTGGCCAGTCCGAGTGAGTAGCCGACGGCGATCAGGTCAAGCGCGGTCTGGCCGGCATTGAACGCCCTGCCGATCGATGGCAGCGCCACGTTCGCGACCGCCAGGTTCAGGTTTGCGACGGCGGCCACCAGGATCAGCGCCGTCAGCACAAGCCCGGCCCGCGCCGGAGCGACCGAGGACTCCTCTGCGGGCTCGGGCGCCCCCGGAGTCGGCGTGCCGCTCACCGCGTCCGTCCCTGCTCGGCCATCCGCGGGTGATCCTAGCCACCGCCCGGACGGAGACGGTAACCGCCTGTCACGCGGAGACGCCCGCGGATCGAGGCGCCTGCGGCGCATCCACGATCGACCGTCACCTCGACGCGGCGGGTCCGTCACCGGTGATCGTCATCGTTACGCGGCGTGATCGCCCTGGAGGTGTTCGGTGAGACGCCGCTGATGAACGCCGTCGCGCAGCGCCTCCACGAGCTCGAGGGCGCCAGCCGGGTCCGCATCCAGCCGACCGTCCGAGATCGCCACTCGGTCGTGATCGCAACCGTCAGCCACAGCGCGACCGACCGGATCCTGGATGAGCTGCAGATGCTCGACGTCGCGCCCGATGCTGTGACGCTGACCCGTGTCGAGGAACTCGGAGGTAGGGCCGGCCGTGCCGATACGAGCCTGATCTGGGCCGATGTCGTCGGCCTCGCCGGATCCAATGCCCGGCTGATCGGTCGCTACCTGACGTTCATGGCGGTCGCCGGCGTGATCGCCTGCTACGGCGTGACGGAGGCAAGCCCGATTCTGATCGTCGGCGCGATGGCGGTCAGTCCCGACCTGCTCCCGATCACCGCCGGCGCCGTGGGGCTGATCGGCCGTTCCCCCGAGCTCGTCGCCAAAGCGCTGCTGACGCTGGCGGTCGGGCTGACCGTGACAGCCGCGTTTGCGGCGCTCGTGACCTTCGCCCAACACCAGCTGTCATTGCTGCCGGAGGATTTCAGCATCCATTCGTCCGTGCTCCACGGCCTCGTGTCGATCGACAGTGAGACGTTCGCGGTGGCGCTCGCCGCGGGCGTCGCGGGGATGCTCGCGTTCGAGACGCGCGCGAGCGCCGGGGTCGGCGTCGCGATCTCGGTGACGACGATCCCGGCGGCTGCATATCTGGGTGTTGCCGCCGGCCTCGGCGAAGCCGGCCAGGCGCTCGGTGCGCTCGCCGTGCTCGGCGTCAATGTCGCGATGATGGTCACCGGGGCCGCGACCACGCTCGGCCTCCAGCGCCGGCTCGCCTCGCGCCCGCGCACACCCTGAGACTGGCTGAGGCTATTCGGGGTCCCTGACAGCGGCTAATCGGGGTCCCGCGGGATCACGCGGTCGATCTCGACGGCCTCACCGCTGTGGGTGTCGGGGTAGACGACGATCACGGTCGGCGGCCCGCCGAACCAGGCGCTGGTCTCGCCCTCGCCGACGTACTCCGCCGCCCTCGCCGAACCGCCGGCTCCGATCACCCAGACGGCTTGACCACGTTGGAACTGCCCATCACCGATGTCTGTCATGCGTGCACGCTCCGAACTCAGGCTTCCTCGATCGTGAAGGTTGCAAGGATGGTGGCCGTTACGTCCTGTTCGCCTGCCTCGATCGGCAGCTCCGGTGGACCGCCGCCGGCCGCCGCTCGAGCGCTCAGGCGCCTGACCGTCGGCGCCATCCCGGGAGTGTCAGGTTCTCTGAGCTCGAGCAACCGCCCGAGTTTCGCGCCGGCGCCCGCAGCGTATGCCTCCGCCCTGGTCCTTGCGTTCGCCGCGGCCTCGCGCGCGGCCTCGAGCCGCAGTGGGTTGTTCTCCGAGACGTACCACCGGGGCCCGTGGATCGCGGCGTGGAGCTCCTCGCTTGCACGTGAGATCAGCGCGGCGATGACGCCGGGATCGGTCGACCGGAGCGAGACGCCGGCGCTCGCGCGATAGCCCAGCGAGCGACGTCCCTGCGAGGTGTGATCGAACTCCTCGTGAACCCCCACGCCGGTCGTCGAGCGCTCCTGGCGATCGACGTCAAGCTCGTCAAGCAACCGCATCAGCGCCCCGCTTCGCCCGGCGACCTCCGCCAGTGCCGCGCCCGGCGACTCGTGGACCGCCTCGAGCATGATCGACAGCAGCGCCTGATCTGGCGCGGCCCGTACCACCGCATCGCCGCGGACCGTGATCGTCGCCTGATCGCCCACGGTCACGACCACCAGTCCGCCAGCACGCGCCGCCAGTTATCCCAGGCGATCGCGGCGATCTCATCGCCGCTGAAGCCGGCGTCGGCGAACGCCGCGAGCAGTTTCGGAAGGCCGGACACGTCCCCCAGCTCCCGCGGAATCGGCGCACCATCGAAGTCCGAACCGAGTGCGACGTGCGCGATCCCGATCCGATCGGCGACGTAGCGCGCGTGGGCGACGATCAGCTCAAGCGGGGTGTCCTCACTCTCGGAGAAGTCCTCACGCAGGAACTGGCAGGCGTAGACGATGCCGACCAGGCCGCCCGTGGCGCCGATCTGATCGAGCTGCCGATCGGTCAGATTGCGTGAACAGCCACAGAGCGCGTGCGCGGCGGAATGGCTCGCCACCAGCGGGCCCAGCTCCAGGCGCGCGATGTCCCAGAAGCCGGCCTCGTTCAGATGGCTGAGGTCGACGAGGATGCCGAGCTGCGCACAGCGACCGATCAGCTCGGTCCCCGCCGGGGTCAGCCCGGGCCCGGTGTCAGGGCTCGAGGGTGAGACGAACGGAACGCCATGCGCGAACGCGTTGGCACGGCTCCAGACCGGACCCAGCGAACGCAGGCCGGCCGCGTACCACAGCTCAAGCGCCTCCAGCCCGGGATCGATCGCCTCCGCACCCTCCAGGTGCAGCACCGCCACCGGCGGGCCCTCCTGATCGCGGGCGCTGTCGAGATCCGCGATCCCACGGGCCACGCGAAGCGCACCGGCACGCTCGAGCGCGAACAGGCGGCCGGCGGCAACGCTCGCGAACGCGGCCGCTCGCGGTTGGCTGACGGTCGAGGCGAGCTCGAACTCGATCACCTCGTCGCCTCGCGCGACGGGTCGCTTGCGCTCTCGCGAGGACGGGGTGAACACGGAGAAGATCCCGCCGCGCATCCCGCCGGCGCGCATCCGCACAAGATCAAGGTGACCGCCGCGCCCGAGCGCCAGCAGCCCGGAATCATCGGCGGTTAGCGCGTCGTTATGGCCGTCGAAAACGGGGACCACGGAGGAACCGTACCTGTCATCATCTACTCTGGGTACGGTCAGATATAGATGCACGACCGCGATCGCAGGAGTCGCGTGCTCGGATTTCGCCGCGCGGGCCGCGTTCCTTCACAGACGATCAACCACGGCACAACCCTTCCTCGAAACTGATGCGACGCGCACGTGATCTTGTCGGCACCGTCCTCGATGGGCGCTATGAGCTGCGCTCGGTGCTCGGCGAGGGCGCGTTCGGGCGCGTCTATCTGGGCCGGGACCGGAGGCTGGCCCGGATCGTCGCGATCAAGGTGATCAAACCCGCGTGGGGGGACGATCCGGAGTGGGTCGACAGCTTCCTCCAGGAGGCCAGGCTGCTGGCCCGGGTCAGCGATCCCGGGATCGTGCAGATCTTCGATGTCGGACATGCGCCGGAGGGCCCCTATTACGTCGCCGAATTCGTCGATGGCGAGAGCCTCGCGAGCCGGCTGAGCCGCGGCCCGCTGCCGCCGCGTGAAGCCTGCGACGTCGCCGAGCAGCTGTGCCGGGCGCTCGCGCACGCACACGACCAGCGGATCGTGCACCGCGACATCAAGCCCGCGAACGTGTTGATCTCTGCTCGCGGCCAGGTCAAGGTCGGCGACTTCGGGGTCGCGCGGCTGACCGAGAACACGACCGAGGCGCCCGCCGCGATGATCCTCGGAACGCCCAGGTACATGGCCCCCGAGCAGGCCAGGGGCCGCGGCGCGACCCCCGCGGCCGACGTCTACAGCGCCGGCATCGTGCTGTACGAGATGCTCGCCGGGAGCCCACCGTTCGCGGGCGGATCGGCGATCGAGCTCGCCATGCGCCACGCGAACGACGCGCCGCCACCGCTTGCCCCAGACACCCCGGCGTCGCTGACGAAGGTGCTCGCACGTGCCCTCGCGAAGGACCCGGCGGCGCGCTACCCGGACGGCCGATCGATGGCCCGGGCGCTGGCGCGCGCACGACCGCGGGCGACCGAGGAGGAGCGCGGCAGCGCCGCATCCCGGGCGCGGGAGGATGAGTTCACCGAAGTTGTGAGCCCGAGGCGGACGAGCGGCGAGCGGGCCGCCGAGCCGGCACTGGCCGGCGCCGGCGCCGCCACAGCCCTCGTGACCGCGCCAGCCTCGCTCACCGACGCCCCTGACTCCCGATCCGCGGCGCCAGGCTCGCCGGCCGGTGTCGCAGCCTCCCCCGCCGCAGCGCCGGCCTCGCTCGAGGCGCCGGCCGGCACGACGCGGGTGATCCCGTCATCCCCGACGACCCAGCAGCGCCGCCGCTCACGCGGGGCCGACGCGGCCGGCGCCCGCGTGCGCGCGCGGCGTAGCACCGACCATCTCGACGCCACGCGGGTGGCCCCGCACGAGACGCTCGTGCGCAAGGCCGGACCCTCGCCGCGGCGCCGCCGGCTTGCGGCGCTCGCAATCACCGCCGGCGCCGCAGCGGCGGTGGTCGCCGGGCTGGTGATGCTGGTCGGCGCGCTGACGGCGCCCTCGCAGGTGAGGGTGCCGAAGCTGCGCGGTGCCGGCACCGCGGCGCTCGCCGCAAGCGCGAGGCATGCCGGTTTGCTGGCACGCTTCAGCCACCACTACTCGGCGAAACCCGTGGGTGTGGCCATCGCCCAGCATCCGGCGCCCGGGACCCTGGCCGACAGCGGCTCGGTCGTCAACGTCGTCCTCAGCAAGGGGCCGCTGCCAGTGGAGGTGCCGGGACTGATCGGCTACAGCTCGAGTTCGGCGAGTTCGCTGCTCAGCACACTGCACCTGAACGCGACGCTGCACCCGGTCCCGGCCCCTGGCAAGGCACCGGGGACGGTCACCGGCCAGAGCCCTGTCTCGGGTGTTTACGTCGCGCCGCATCGTGCGGTCTCGCTGCTGGTCGCCGAGGTGCCGCAGTGGCAGCCGACGCTGACCTCGTTCGGCCCGAACGCGAACAGCTCCGTTCCGTTCCGGATCCAGGGAACCAAATGGCGGATCGTCTACAACATGAACTACCAGGGGACGTGCACGTTCATCTTCTTCTGCGAGGGGCCGAGCGCGACCGTGGTCGACCTGAGCAACCATTCGACCACGTCCCAGTTCGATCTCAACGGCGGCAGCGACCAGACGCAGGTGATCGACTCCGGGCCGGGGATCTACCAGATCCGGATCTCATCGGGACTTGACACGGCAAGCTGGTCGGTCGGAGTCCAGGACTACTACTGATTCGTCGTGGACGGCGCGCTCAGCCGCGCCGGTTCAGAGGCGGACGGCGCGCTCAGCCGCGCCGGTTCACAGACAGACCGCGCGGGCCTGGCGGGCCATCTCCAGATCCTCCCGCGCCGGGATCACCAACGTGCGGACGGCGGCATCCGGCCCGGAGATCTCGCCCTCGCCGGCACAGGCGGCGTTCAGCGCGCCGTCGAGCGAGAGCCCGAGGAAGCGCAGCCGCTCCACGGCGCGCTCCCGCACCTCGCCGAGGTGCTGACCGACACCGCCGGTGAAGACGAGCGCGTCGAGCCCACCCATTGCCGCCGCCATCTGCGCGATCGCGCCGCCGAGGCGGTGGAAATACACCTCCAGCGCCAGGCCGGCGTCACGGTCGCCGGCGGCGGCGCCGAGTACGTCCCTGATGTCAGCCGAGCCGCCGAGGCCGAGCAATCCGGACTCGTGCTCCAGAGCGTTCGCCAACTCCGGCTCGCTGATCTCGCCGCGCCCGAGCAGCCACAGCAGCAGCCCGGGATCGACGCTGCCCGAGCGCGTGCCCATCACCAGACCCTCGAGCGGCGTGAAGCCCATCGTCGTATCGAGCGATCTGCCGCCGGCGATCGCGCACAGCGAGGCGCCGGAACCGAGATGGGCGCTGACGATCCGCAGGTCGTCAGCGCCGGCGCCGAGCAGCTCCGGCGCCCGGCGCGCGATCCAGGAGTGCGAGAGTCCATGGAAGCCGTATCGCCGCAGCGGCCAGCGCCGCCGCCATGCCCGCGGGAGCGCGTAGGTGTGAGCCGCCGGCGGCATCGTCGTGTGGAACGCGGTGTCGAAGCAGGCGACAGCGGGCAGTCGTGGGAGCGCGCCGGAGACCGCATCGAGCGCGTCGAGCGACTTCGGCTGGTGCAGCGGAGCGAGATCGCTGAGCTCCCGCATCTCATGCTCCACCTCGTGATCGATCAAGACCGGGCCGGTGAAGCGCTCCCCGCCGTGGACGATGCGATGCGCGACGACATCGGCGTCAGCGAGGCCGGCTGACAGAGCGTCGCGCAGTTCGCGGTCATCGACGCGCGCACGGGGGGCCTCCAGCTCACGAGCGGTGACGATCGCGTCGTCGGCGTCGAGCAGCGCGAGCTTGACGCTGCTTGAGCCCGCGTTGACCGTCAGCACCCGCACCGAACCACTCAGTCCGCACGCCCGCGCCCGTGGCCGCCGGCGCCATCTCCGTTCAGCGACGGCCAACGCCAGTCGCGGATGTCGGGTGGGTCGTCTCCGAACTCCCGGGTGTAGGCACGATGTCGCAGGCGCGTATCGACCATCTCCTGCCGCAGCGGTGCGGCTCGCTCGCCGAGGCTCGGGACCCGGTCGATCACGTCCATCACGATGTGGAAGCGGTCAAGATCGTTGAGCATCACCATGTCGAACGGCGTTGTCGTCGTGCCCTCCTCCTTGTAGCCGCGCACGTGGATGTTGTGGTGGTTGGTCCGCCGGTAGGTGAGCCGATGGATCAACCACGGGTAGCCGTGGTAGGCGAAGATCACCGGCTGCGCCGCCGTGAACAGCGCGTCGAACTCCGGATCCGAGAGGCCATGCGGATGCTCGCTGTCGGGCTCCAGGCGCATCAGGTCGACGACGTTGATGACCCGGATCGCGAGCTCGGGCAACCGCTCGCGCAGCAGCGCCGCAGCGGCGACCGTCTCCATCGTGGGCACGTCGCCGGCACACGCGAGCACGACATCCGGCTCGCCGGTGGCGCCGATGCTCCCGGCCCAGTCCCAGATCCCGATCCCGCGGGTGCAGTGGGAGATCGCCTCATCGATCGAGAGGTAATCGAGCTCGGGTTGCTTGCCGGCGACGATCACGTTGACGTAGTCGCGTGAGCGCAGGCAGTGGTCGGCGACCGACAGCAGGCAGTTGGTGTCAGGCGGCAGGTAGACGCGGATGATCTCCGCCTTCTTGTTGACGACGTGGTCGATGAACCCGGGATCCTGATGCGAGAAGCCGTTGTGGTCCTGACGCCACACGTGCGAGGAGAGCAGGTAGTTGAGCGATGCGATCGGCCGCCTCCAGGGGATGTCACGGGTGACCTTCAACCACTTGGCGTGCTGGTTGAACATCGCGTCGATGATGTGGATGAACGCCTCATAGCAGTTGAACAGACCGTGGCGCCCGGTCAGCAGGTACCCCTCCAGCCAGCCCTGGCACATGTGCTCGCTCAGCACCTCCATCACGCGGCCGTCGCTCGCCAGGTGATCGTCACCCTCGAGCAGCTCCGCGTCCCACGCCCTGTCGGTCACCTCGAACACGGCCGAGAGCCGGTTGGATGCCGTCTCGTCAGGGCCCATGATCCGGAAGCTGTCCGGGTTGGCGGTGATCACGTCCCGTAGGAATTGACCGAGCACGCGGGTCGCCTCGCTGGTGCTGACCGCCGGTTGGCGGACCTCGACCGCGTAGCTGCGGAAGTCGGGGATCTCCAGCGCGCGCAGCAGCAGCCCGCCGTTGGCGTGCGGGTTGGCACCCATCCGCCGCTCGCCACGGGGGGCGAGCCCGGCCAGTTCGGGCACCAGCGCGCCGTCGCCGTCGAACAGCTCCTCCGGGCGGTAGGAGCGCATCCACTCCTCCAGCTGGGCAAGGTGTTGAGGATTGGTCCGCACCTCGGCGAGCGGCACCTGATGGGAGCGCCACGTGCCCTCGGCCGGCAGCCCGTCGACGAACTTCGGACCAGTCCATCCCTTCGGGCTCTGAAGGACGATCATCGGCCAGCTCGGCCGCTCGAGCTCCCCGTGGTTGCGCGCCGCGTCCTGGATCGCGGCGATGTCATCGACTGCACGGTCGAGCGTCTCCGCCATCAGCGCGTGCATCTCCAGTGGGTCGGAGCCCTCGACGAAGCGCGGGTCATACCCATAGCCCTCGAGCAGCGCGCGCAGCTCGGCGTGGGGGATCCGCGCGAGCACGGTCGGGTTGGCGATCTTGTAGCCGTTCAGGTGCAGGACCGGCAGCACGGCACCGTCACGGGCGGGATTCAGGAACTTGTTGGAGTGCCAGCTGGTTGCCAGCGGCCCGGTCTCGGCCTCACCGTCTCCGACCACGCAGCAGACGAGCAGGTCAGGGTTGTCGAACGCAGCGCCGTACGCGTGCACCAGCGCATAACCGAGCTCGCCGCCCTCGTGAATCGACCCCGGCGTCTGCGGCGCGACATGACTCGGGATCCCACCCGGGAACGAGAACTGGCGAAACAGCCGCCGCATCCCCTCCTCGTCGCGTGCGATGTTCGGGTAGACCTCGCTGTAGGTCCCCTCCAGGTAGACGTTCGCGACCACACCGGGGCCGCCGTGGCCGGGACCGGCAATGTAGATCACGTTCAGGTCCCGCGCGCCGATCACGCGGTTGAGGTGGGCGTAGACGAAGTTGAGACCGGGCGTCGTGCCCCAGTGACCGAGCAGCCGCGGCTTCACGTGTTCGGGCGCCAGCGGCTCTCGCAGCAGCGGGTTGTCCATCAAGTAGATCTGACCGACCGACAGGTAGTTGGCGGCGCGCCAGTACGCGTCGATCGCCCGAAGTTCCTCGACGCCTGCGCCAGGAGCGCTCGTCATGCCATCGCGCTGCACCGGACCACCTCCGCGCTCGATACGAATCTCCGAAAAGCCGTTACACGCCGGCGCACGACATACCGCCGACGCAGGACCTCAAAAACCAATTTATGAAAGCCGGTCAGCAAACCGCACCGGCCAGGTCCTCAGCCGCCCAGCACCCTCGTACCGGGAGGGATCCTACGCACTCGCTTCGGCGGTGGCGGCGGCGGGTCGCCGTGGGGCCCGCGCCGCGGCACCCGGGGGAATGGCGATCGCGGATCGATGCGACCGGTGTCGCGGTTGACGCCGCAGCCACCATCGTCGTTCGAGTCACTGACCGGGTCACAGGCCCTCCCGAAGCGCCAGCCGCAATAGACCATCACCGAGGTCGGGATCTTCAGAGCGACGATGACCAGCAGCCAGAGCCAGATCACACCGGCATCCTACCGCCCCAACAGCTCGCAGAGGCGCTCAGGATCGATGTTGGCCCCCGACAGGATCACGCCGATCCGGCTCCCGGGTCCGACCGCCACCCTGCCTGCCAGCAACGCCGCGAGGCCCGCGGCACCGCCGGGTTCAAGCACGAGCTTCAAACGCTCGAAGCAGAACCGCATCGCGTCGAGGAGCTCTGCGTCCGAGACGGCGAGCACCTCGTCGAGCAGTACCCGGTTGATCTCGAAGGTCAGCTCTCCCGGGATCGTCGCCTGCAGGGCATCTGCGATCGTGCTGGGGACCTCGATCGCCACACGCCGTCCGGCAGCAAGCGAGCGGCGGTGGTCATCGCCGGCCTCGGGCTCGACTCCGATCACCCGAGCCGCCGGGTGCAGCGCCTTCAGCACCGTGGCGCTGCCCGCGATCAGCCCGCCGCCGCCGACCGGCGCCAGCAGCACGTCGAGCTCGCCGGCCTCCTGAATCAGCTCGAGTGTCGCCGTCCCCTGGCCGGCGATCACCAGCGGATCATCGAATGGACGCACGAGCGTCAGGCCGCGATCGCCGGCAATCGCGCTCGCGATCTGCTCACGGTCCTCCGCGTAACGGTCGTAGGTCACGATCTCGGCGCCATAGCCTCTGGTGGCGGCGAGCTTGATCGCGGGCGCGTCCGCGGGCATCACGATCGTCGCACTGCAGCCGACCAGCGCGCTGGCGAGTGCCACGGCCTGGGCGTGATTGCCGGAGGAGAACGCCAGCACCCCGCGCTCAAGCTGAACCGGGGTGAGCGAGGCGATCTTGTTGTACGCCCCGCGGAACTTGAACGAGCCGGTGCGCTGCAGCAGTTCGGCCTTCAACACGACCGGCGCGCCGACGCGCTGATCAAGCGTCCGAGAGGTGATCACCGGCGTGCGGTTTGCGACGCCCTGAAGGCGCGCCGCCGCACGGTTCACATCGTCGATCCCGACCACGCGCAGAGAGCCTAGCCGCTACGCGACGCCGGTCTGAGCCGATCGTCGGTTCCTCGGCCCGCGCTCTCGCGCCGGCTAACCGGCGCCTTCGCGCCGCTGCGCCGCTGCGATCGTCGCCTGCGCCGCCGCAACCCGGGCGATCGGCAGGCGGAACGGCGAGCAGCTGACGTAGTCAAGCCCGACGTCGTGGAAGAAGCGGATCGAGTTGGGGTCACCCCCGTGCTCGCCGCAGACACCCAGCTCCAGCCCCGGCTTGGTGGCGCGGCCACGCTCCGCCGCGATCCGGACGAGCTGACCGACGCCGTCCTCGTCGATCGACTGGAACGGCGAGCCGTCCAGGATCTTCTCCTCGACGTACCGCGGGATGATCCCCTTCTCGACGTCGTCACGGGAGAAGCCGATCCCGGCCTGGGTCAGGTCGTTGGTCCCGAACGAGAAGAAGTCGGCGTGATCGGCGATCCGGTCCGCGACCAGGCAGGCTCGAGGCAGTTCGATCATCGTGCCGACGCCGAAGTCGGTTCCGTAACGGAGCCCCTCCTCCTGCGCCACCGACAGCACACGAGCGCGTGCCAGCTCCAGCTCGTGCTCGTAGGCGACCAGCGGAATCATGATCTCAAGCCGGGGTGCCTGACCGCTGCGTGACCTGACAGCAACCGCGGCCCGGGCGATCGCGCGGACCTGCATCTCATAGATCTCGGGGTGCATCAGTCCCAGCCGGACGCCACGCGTTCCGAGCATCGGGTTCGTCTCCTGGAGCGAGGTCGCCCGCTCGAACTGCTCCTCCAGCGAGTCAAGCGCCGGACTGCGATCCATCCGAGCCCTGATGATCGCGTCATGGAGATCGAAGCGGTCAGGCAGGAACTCGTGCAGCGGCGGGTCGAGCAGCCGGATCGTCACCGGCCAGCCCTTCATCGCCTCGAACAGCCCCTCGAAGTCGCTCTGCTGGAGCGGCAGCAGCTCGTCAAGCGCGGCCTTACGACCGGCCTCGTCGCCGGCCATGATCATCGCCCGCATCTTCGGCTGGCGGTCCGCAGCCATGAACATGTGCTCGGTCCGGCAGAGTCCGATCCCCTCGGCGCCGAATCGGTGCGCGCGCTTGGCGTCATCGGGCGTGTCGGCGTTGGCGCGCACGCCGATGTCGCGAAGCTCGTCTGACCACCGCAGGACCGTCTCGAAGCGATCGTCGACGTGGATCTCCACCAGCGGCACGTCGTCGGTCGTGACCGTGCCGGTGGTGCCGTCGATCGCGATGAAGTCGCCCTTGTGCAGCACCCGTTCGCCGACGCGCACCTCGCCGGCATGGAGGTCGACCTCCAGCCCCGATGCGCCGGTGACCGCGGGGCGGCCCATCCCGCGGGCGACGAGCGCGGCATGCGACGCCTTGCCGCCCTCGGACGTCAGGATTCCGACGGCGGCGTGGAAGCCGGCGACGTCATCAGCTTCGGTGAACGGGCGCACCAGTACAACCGACTCGCCGGCAGCCGCCGCCTGCACGGCCTCATCGGCGGTGAACACGATCGTTCCCTTCGCCGCCCCCGGGGAGGCGGCGACGCCGTGTGCGAGCACGGTGTAGCGCGCGGCGCTGTCGAATGCGGGGTGCAGCAGCGCATCGAGCGATCCGGCGTCGATCGTCGAGATCGCCTCGGCCTTGCTGAGCAGACGCTCCTCGAACGAATCCACGGCGAAGCGAACCGCCGCCTGCGCCGGGCGCTTGGCGTTGCGGGTCTGGAGCATGTAGAGGCGCCCCTCCTCGACGGTGAACTCGGTGTCCTGCATGTCCCTGTAGTGGCTCTCAAGCTTGCGAAGGATCTCGGCCAGGGTGTCGGCGGCCGATGGCATCCAGTCGCGGAGCTGATGGAGGTCGAGCGGCGTGCGCACGCCCGATACGACGTCCTCGCCCTGAGCGGCGGGCAGGAAGTCACCCGACGGGGTCGGCGCGCCGGTCACCTCGTCGCGGCTGAAGGCGACCCCCGAGCAGGAGGTTTCGCCCTTGTTCCCGTACACCATCTGCTGCACGTTGACGGCCGTGCCCCAGTCGTCGGGCAGGCGGTTGATGCGCCGGTACTGGACGGCGCGTTCACCCATCCAGGAGTCGAACACGGCGAGGATCGACTGAGCGAGCTGCTCCCGCGGATCGGTCGGAAAGTCGAACAGGGTCTTGAAGCTCTCGGTCAGCTCGCGCAGCGCGTCCTCGTCAAGATCGGTGTCGAGCTCCACCCCATGCTGCTGCTTGACGCGTGCGATCTCGTCCTCGAAACGCTCACCCGGAATCCCGCGCACGACGTTGCCGAACATCTGCAGCAGGCGCCGGTAGCAGTCCCAGGCGAAGCGGTCGTTCCCGGTCCTGGCGGCGAGCCCACCCCGGGACTCGTCGTTCAAGCCGAGGTTCAGCACCGTGTCCATCATCCCCGGCATCGAGACCCTCGCGCCGGAGCGCACCGACACCAGCAGCGGATCCTCCGGATCTCCGAGCCGCTTGCCGGCCCGCTCCTCCAGCCGCGTCAGCGCGGCGTCGACCTGCGGGCGCAACTCTGCCGGCGCCGTCTGCTGCGCCTGCATGTAGGCGACGCAGGCCGCGGTCGTGATCGTGAACCCGGCCGGAACCAGCTCGGGCCCGAGCACGCGTGTCATCTCGGCGATGCCGGAGCCCTTGCCACCGAGCAGATCACGCATCTCCCGGGACCCCTCCGCGAAGTCGTAGACCCACTTTGCGCGATCGCCCGCGCCGGCGTGGCCGGTCTGCTTCTCGGCGTCTGCGCGCTCTGGTGTGGGTCGAGAGGTTGATGTCGACATGTCGGTGCGGTTCCTCCTCGATGCTGGGCGTCCACATGCAGCCTACGTGGCCCGGTGTCCTGTCACTATCGCGCAAAGCTACGGATGAAGGTCCGTTCGATTTACTGAATCCGACCGCGCCTTCGAGACTGGAGAGAGAAGTTGACGCCACCCTGGCCGCAAACCGCGCCATCGACCGCCCACCGTCAGGCATATCGAGATGCGGCGCCGCGCTCGTACTGGCTTGACAGCATCCCGGAACGCGAGCCGCACGCGGCGCTGAGGGCGACCGTCGACGCGGATCTGGTGATCGTGGGCGGCGGCTACACGGGGCTGTGGGCGGCGCTGCACGCCAAGGCCGACGACCCAGGCCGCGATGTCGTCGTGATCGAGGCCGACCGCTGCGGTGGCGGAGCCAGCGGCCGAAACGGCGGCTTCCTCAGCTCCTCGCTGACGCACGGGCTCACCAACGGGCTCCGGCGCTTCGGCGCCGAGATCGTGATCCTCGAGCGTCTCGGGCTCCAGAACTTCTCCGATCTGCGCGACGATCTCAGCCGCCTGGGGATCGATGCCGACTACGAGCAGAGCGGCGACCTCGAGGTCTCGCTCGAATACCACGAACTGGAGTCGCTCGAACACGAGGCGGAGCTGCTGCGCCGCTTCGGCCACGACGTGGATGTGCTCGACGCGGCCGGGATCCGCGCCGAGGTCAACTCCCCGACCTACCTCGGCGGGCTGTCGGTTCGCTCGGGCACGGCCCTGGTCCATCCCGGCAAGCTCGCCGACGGTCTGCGTCAGGCGGCGCTCCGCTGCGGCGTGCGGATCTTCGAGCAGACGAGCGCGCTCGGTCTGGCACGCACAGGCGATCGGGTCGAGGTGAGGACAGCCGGCGGGGTTCTCAGGGCGCGCCGGGTGCTGCTCGCGACCAGCGCGTACCGACCGCTGCTGCGAGCCGTCCGCCACTACATCGCCCCCGTCTACGACTATGCGCTGATGACCGAGCCGCTGAACGCGCAGCAGCGTGAGTCGATCGGCTGGCGCGGACGGCAGGGGATCTCCGACGGCGGCAACCAATTCCACTATTACCGGTTGAGCGCGGATGATCGGATCCTGTTCGGCGGCTGGGACGCCGTGTACCGCTACGGCGGGCCGGTCGACCGCCGCCACGATCACCACGACGCCACCTTCGGCAAGCTCTCGCAGCATTTCTTCACCACCTTCCCGCAATTGGAGGGTGTGCGGTTCACGCACCGCTGGGGCGGCGCGATCGACACCTGCAGCCGCTTCTCGGTGTTCTTCGGCACGGCCCTGGGCGGCCACGTCAGCTACGCGACCGGCTACACGGGCCTGGGCGTCGGCGCAACGCGGTTCGGTGCGCGGGTCGCGCTCGATCTGCTGGACGGCCGCAGCACCGAGGCAACGCGGCTGGACTACGTCAACACCCGCCCGGTTCCGTTCCCACCCGAGCCGCTGCGCTCGGCGGTGATTCAGCTGACGCGCAGCCGGCTCGCCGCAGCCGACCTGCACGAGGGCCGCCGGGGCGTGTGGCTACGGACGCTTGACCGGCTGGGGCTCGGTTTCAATTCGTGATCGGGAGCGATGCACGCCAAGTTGCGGCAATGCCTTCCCATCCGCCGCTCCCATCCCTATACTCCACTTTTCTGCTCGACCCTTGCGGTTCTGATCGACCTGTTGGACGGAAGGGAGACCGTGCCACCCGAAATTGAGATCACCGCCGGCCAGCTCGTTGCCGTGCGCCGTCCGCACCCGCGCCCGACCACGGGCTCCGATGCAGCGCCGGCCGAAGGCGGCGAGCGTCGTGACGGCAGCCTGCGGAACCCGTGGCAGGTGCATCGAGTCGCGGCGCAGGCGAGCACGTTCCTGGCCGCCAACCGGCTCACCGGTCGCTCATTTCGCCTGGCCGTCGACACCCTCGCCGAGGCCGAGGACCAGGTGGCGCTGCTGAACCGGACGTTCCTTGAGCTTCGCGCCTAGCTGGAGCCTTTGGCCGCGGCCGAGGGTGTCGCCGTAACAGCGGCGCTACTGGCGTGCCAGCAGCGGGGTGTCGTGGACGATCTGCTGCGCGCTGAAGTTGCTCGGATAGACGACCGCCATCCGCCCACTGGCGTTGATCCCGTAGACGATCGCCGTGTGACCGACGAGCGTCTGCTTCGTGTCGACGGTGATCCCGACGTGCCAGGCCTTCCAGATCGGGAGCAGCTGGCGACGGGACCCGATCAGGTAGTACATCCGCCCGAGCGCGCCGCGGGCTGTGAGGAAGGTCCTGACCGCCGCCGGGGTGTCGCGGCGCGGGTCGACGGTGACGGCGACCATCTCGACGTGGCTGGCCTCCCTGCCAAGCGCCCGCTGAGCCGCGGCGAGATTGCTGACGATCAGCGGACAGACGTTCGGGCAGTGGGTGTAGACGAAGGTCACGAACACCGCCTTGCCGCGCATCGAGGCGAGCGACACGGGCTGCCCTGTGAAGTTGCGCAACGCCAGCGGCGGCGCGGCCTGTTGAGGCTTCAGGATCAGCCCCTGCAGTCCGTTGCCCTGCACCACACCGGGCGACGGAGGGGCAGCAGGAGCGCTGGACCCGCAGCCCCCAAGGGCGGCGGCGATCAGGACCGCGGCAAGCGTCACGCTCAACGTCAGCGTTCGCACAGAGCCAATCATAGGGCCCGACCCTCGCCGCTCAGCGCAGTCGATCGGTGGCGGGGGCGCTCGCTCTCGTCGCCGGAGCCGAGCCACTGATACAGGACGATGAAGATGAACAGCGTCATCGTGATCGAGCCCGGGACCAGCATCACCCCTGCAGCGAGCTGCTGATCGGTCAGCGCCGAGATCCCTCCCGGCCGGTTTGCGAGGTGCGCGTAGACGGGATACAGCGGCGAGGTCGCGAACACGAGCACCAGCGACAGCACCCACCCGACGACCATCGCACCGAGCATGTAGTAGGCGCGTTGCGCGAACGCGACGTGTGCACGCAGCGGCGGAGAGTCGAGCACCTGGGCCCACAGCAGGATTCCGGTGGTCAGGTAGAGCACGTGCTCCAGCGCGTGGACTGCAGCGCTCTGCAGGGCCAGGTCGTAGACGGCCGGCACGTGCCAGCCGATCAGGTTCACACTGAAGGCGAGCCACGCCCCGACCGGGGAGTACAGCCACCGGCAGACGTCGCGCAGCGGCGCCAGCCGCGGGGAGCGCACGACCGTCCGCGCCAGCGAGCGGCGAAAGTTCAGCGGCAGCGGACGCCAGATCGACATCCATGGCGCCCCCATCACGATCAACGGCGGCGCCACGGTCAGCAGCAGCACGTGCTGGATCATGTGCACCCAGAACAGCCTCTGCGCAAGTGAGTCGATCGGCGTCCCGAGCGCGAGGAAGACGACCGACAATCCCGCATAGAACATCAGTGCTCGTGTGCGGGCCGCCCTGCTGCGCGGCCGGCCGGTCACGATCACCGCGATCCGCTCACCGAGCAGGTGCAGCGCAAACGCCGCTGCAGTCAGCGCGAGCGGGAGGTACAGCAGCACGACGTCACTCGCCGCGGCGGCGGCGCACCACGACGAACCAGACCGTGAGCATCACGATCGTGCAGACGATCGGGAACACAAGCGTAAACGACGCGCCGCCGGCGACGTTTGATCCGGTGCCGGCTGCGGCGAACGAGACGAGCAGACTCATTTGATCAGATACAGGCAGATGTAGCGGACGATTTCGATCCCGACAAGCGTGTAGATGTAGACCATGAAGGCGTCCGCCGATGGTTGAAGGGGCTGCGAGTCACCGCTCTTGAAACCACGGCGCGTCTCGCCGATCAGCGTCTGCAGCCAGTAGACGCCGCCCAGCCAGCACAGCAGCCAGACCGCCGTCCACCCCCAGAAGACGCTGGCGAATCCACCGGAGGCCGTCTTGAACGGCAGTTCGATCAGCTCGATCACCGAGACCACGAACACCGCCAGTGACAGCAGCAGAGCGGCCAGCGAGACCGAACGCCAGGTCGACTCCGATCCGGCCGCCAGACCACGCCTGGCGCGGTCGAAGACCAGACCGGTGAGGATCACGCCGACCAGGACCGCAATCCCGTAGCCCTGCTGTGGATTGACGCTCGATGGGTGAAAGTCGTTGTTCGAATTGAGCTCGCGCAGGTAGAAGAACGCGAATACGAACGCCATGAACAGGAACACGATCGCGCTGGCCAGCAGGCGCACACCGATCCGGAGGTTCGCGCCAACGATCGCGGGATCCTCCGGCTCCAGGCCAGGTGTGGCGGGGCGACCGGCTGCGCTCATGCGACACCGCCCTCGCCCGCAAGCACTCGGGGACGGAGATCGGCGACCGGCGGCGCGTCCGGCATTCCATACCCGTAGGGCAGCCCCGTGATCAGCGGGATCGTCTCGAAGTTGTGCACCGGCGGCGGTGACGGTATCTGCCACTCGAGGCCCTTCGAATGCCACGGGTTCGCGCCCGCGCGCTCGACGCTTGCAGCACGAGCGACCAGATCAGGTTCCACAGGAACACGAGCATCGATAGCCCGAGGCAGAAGGCGGAGACCGAGACGAAGATGTTCAGGGTGTGCAGTGACGCGTTGTAGTTGGAGACGCGGCGCGGCATCCCGAGCAGACCGGCGGCGAACAGCGGGAAGAAGGTCAGGTTGAAGAACACGAACATCATCCAGAAGTGGAGCTTGCCGAGCTTCTCATTGAGATTGAAGCCGGTCATCTTCGGCACCCAGTAGTAGACGCCCGCGAACAGTGCGAACACGAGCCCGCCCATGATCGTGTAGTGGAAGTGCGCCATCACGAAGTAGCTTCCGTGGGTGCCCACATCGCTCGGAACGTCGGACAGGAACACGCCTGAGAGCCCGCCGATCAGGAAGTTGAAGAAGAACGACATCGCGAACAGCATCGGCACTGTGAAGCGGATCTTGGCGCGCCACAGGGTGCCCATCCCGTTGAGGAACACGAGACCGGTCGGGATCGAGATCAGCTCCGTCGTGAACATGTAGAACGGCCGCAGATTCGCGTTCATCCCGGAGACGAACAGGTGGTGCTGCCAGACCATGAAGCTCATCAGCGCGACGCCGAACATGCCGGCGACGGCGAGCCGGTAGCCCCACAGCGGCTTGCGCGCGAACACCGGCAGGATCTCAAGCACGATCCCGAATCCCGGTATCGCCAAGATGTAGACCTCGGGGTGCCCGAAGAACCAGAACAGGTTGTTCCACAGGAATGGGCTACCGCCGGCGGTCGTCAGGAAGAACGAGGTGTCGGTCGTGCGGTCGAACGTCACCATCACGATCGCCGCCGCGAGCACCGGCGCCGCCAGCACGGCCAGCACCGAAGTCGCCACAAGCCCCCAAACGAATACCGGTACTCGATTCCAGGTCATCCCCGGCGCGCGCATCGTGTACACGGTCGTGATCACATTCATTCCAACGAGCACCAGCGCGATCCCGATCAGCCCGAACGACACCAGGTAGGCGTCGATCCCCCCGCGCGCCTGATCCGCCAGCGGCGCATACCCGGTCCAGCCTGTCGGGAAGCCTCCGAGCAGGATCGCCGAGAGCAGAATGAAGCCGGCGGCAACCGTCAGCCACAGCGTCAGCGCCTCGACCCGCGGGAACGCCATCCGGCGGGCGCCGATCATCAACGGGATCAGATAGTTGCCGAGCGGCCCGAGCACGCCCGCTGACATCATCATCAGCATCATCGTGCCGTGCAGCCCGACCAGCGTCAGATAGTTGCCGGCCGGGATCAGGGTCGCGTTGGCACTCGTCAGCTCGGTGCGGATCATCATCGCGTTGAAGCCGGCGACGAAGAAGAAGAAGATCACGGCGACGAGGTACTGGATGCCGACGACCTTGTGATCGGTGCACATCCGGAAGTAGCGCCAGGCGCCCTCCTGCTCGTGAGCCTCGAGCGATGCGGGACGCCCCATGATCCGCTTCAGCGGATAGCGGAAGAAGCCGAGGCCACCGACCCAGCCGAGGATCGAGAACAGCATCCCGAGGAAGATCGCGACGTCGTTCTGGTCGCTGACCTGCTGACCGTAGATGTTGCCGGCGATCTTGACCCCCACCCAATGGCCGACGGCGTATCCGACGATCCCCATCACGATCGCCCAAGGCAGACCGAAGCCAAGCGCTTCCCGCCACACAGGACTCGGCGCGGATCGGCCGCTCACGGGAACCGAAGCTGCTTCCATGATCAACCTCTCCTGAGTGGCTGCGGGTAGTAGTAGAGGGCGTACGGCGGCAGGTACTTGGTGACGCCGGCGTACTTCCTGACCGTCTGCGCGATCCAGACGTTGAAGTGGCCCGGCGTCACGACCTGCCCGGTCGTGTTCATGTGCCCGTGCCAGAGGCCGCAAAGCTCCGCACAGCGGACTTGGAAGCCGCCGGTCTTCAGCGGCTTCACGAACGCGATGTTGTCGGTGCCTGGCACGGCGTCTGCCTTGACCCCGAGCTCATACGCCCAGAAGCTGTGGATCACGTCCAGCGATGTGACGTGGAACTCGGTCCACCGGTTGACGGGGAGCTCAAGCTGCGTGCGTCTCGACTCCGCCGTAGCCGGGGTAGCGGAAGGTCCACAGCCACTGCTGGCCGATCACCTGGATCTGCAGAACGTTCGCCATGTCCGCGGGCTTGCTGAGCGGGTTCGGGCCCTGCCCGCCGCCGGCACCCTTCGAGGCGCCGAGCAGATCGACGGTTCCGATACGTCGCCAGACCGAGCACCATCACCGAGGTGACCACCAGCCATACCACCTGGATCCGGGTATTGGAGGTGACCGGCGCGCCGTCGACGATCTCATCGCCGTGCCTGCGGAAGACGACGATCGCGTATGCGAAGTAGACCCAGATCAGCGTCGCGACGGGTGTGGCGATGCGTCAGCAGCGTGACGTTGACGGTGTGCTGGGTCTCCGACTGGAGGCTCATGTCGAACGGCGGAATGTGCGGACCCGCGACGAAGATGATCAGCGGAACCGCGATCGCGGTGACGACCGCCCAGATGACTGCGATGCGGACTCCGTGCCTGGGTTCGATCCCGCCGCCGCCGGCGGCAGCCGCCGAGCCGGCGCTCATGTGACCTCGATCTCCCCGTCCATCCAACCGATTGTCTGCATCGGCCCGCCGTTGCCGAAGATGAATCCGGCGGCGCAGGGTACGAAGCACTGCCAGCGGTAGGTGCCCTTGGCCGGCGAAATGAACGAGAACTGGATCGTTGTGTGGGCGTAGCTGTTCGAGCACGGCGCCGCGCTGCAGGTGTTCGTTGCGCTATCCGAGATTCCGGGAAGCGCGACGCTGATGCCGAGGTCGGGAACCGTGAAGGTGTGCGAGGCGTCGTTGGGGTCGAGCACGCTCAGGCGCTTACCGTTGTAGTAGGCGACGCCACCGACGGTCCCGCGCACCTGAGCGAGAAACGGGTTGCGCAGTCCGGTCGAGCTATCGAACTGGTAGACGGTCACATGCACGAGCGTGTGCGCGGGAACCTTGTAGATCGTCGTGTGCTGCCACTGCCCGCTTGAGTCCCGCGCCAGGTAGCTGACCCAGTCCGGATCCGGCGCATGTCCGTAGCTGGGCACGGTCTGGAGCGTCAGGTAGGCAACCTTGCCGCGCATCGTCGCCGACAGCGCCGGCGGCGCAACGAACAGGAAGTCGAACAGGTAGAGCAGCGTCAGCCCAACCAGAATCGCCGCAACCACGGCTGTGCCCACCGCTCTCCTTGCCATCGCGCGGACTTCTACCCGACTGAGCGACCGGCGACAAGCGATCGCAGCGAACCTATGAGGATTCTCACGTACGTCATATCGGTGTAAGAATCCGCTCTTTGCGGTCAAAATCGCTCGTTTCCGACCGCCAAACCGGGGCTCTTACGCAGCTCCGACGCGGTTCTGACGGCGATCTTCGCCGGACGATTGAAGCTCTCGCCAGACGGGAAGCGGAGGAGCAATGGGCTCCGATCCACCGACCCGATCGATTCGCATAACCGACATCGGAAGGAACGAACCATGGCCACTTATCTGATCATCAGCGCCACCGGCGCATTCGTCGTCATCGCCGCCGTCCTCACCACGATCGCCTGGGCGATCCACACGGCCCGCCGTGACTACGTCTTCACACACACGCCGCGCACCGCGCGGAACGCGCCGGACAGAGCCAGGCGCCGCCGTCACGCGTCGCCTCGCTCGTCGGTGTCCGGCTACGCGGGCTGACTCCCCCACAGGCCCGCAGGGCGATCTCAGGACGGCACAGCCGCTCCTGGGATCGCCGCCCGCCGGACGGAGCACGCTTGCCGGCTAGCGGCTTGCCGCGCGCGGATGCCAGCTGTGCAGCAGCTTCAACAGCGGGTCGGGGCTCAGCAACTGATCGTCGGCCTGCACTTGCGCCAGGCTCAGCGTTGACGCGTTCGGCCCGGGCGGTGGCGGCTTCGACTTGGCGCCGTGGGCGTAATGCCAGAGGATCGCGTCCAGCTGCTGCTCGGGAACCTGGTCGGCCATATTGAGGTCAAGACCCGCCGAGACGTCCCGGTTGTAGGCCGTGTTCGGGTTCGTGGCGAGCACGTTGACGTTCGGTGCGATCACGTTGTAGGGCGCGCTGTTGGAGGGAGTCGAGCTGAACGCGTCATACAGCGGCACGGCCAGCGCCTCGGCGAGGTTCGCCGGCTTCATCCCGACGATGATCTCCATCGTCCGCAGGAACGACAGCTGGTCGTAGCGATTGTGGATCACAGCGCCCTGGCGCGCGAACGGGCTGATCACCATCACCGGGATCCGGTGGGCGTCGACGTGGTCCGGGCCATCCTGCGCGTCGTCCTCCATCACCAGGATCAGGGAGCTGCCCCAGATCGATGAGTGCGAGATCGTGTCGACGATCTCGCCGAGCGCCCAGTCGTTGTCGGCCACGTCGGCATCGGGGGTGCGCACACCGGGGGCGACGCCCTCGGTGTGATCGAGTGGCAGCACCATGTAGTTGAGCGCCGGCACCGCGTTGTTCGCGAGCTGCTGCTGGAAGCGCGCGAGCCAGCAGTCGTAGCGTGAGTGCGAGCCGGCCGGCGCGCCCGCGGGCAACGAGGAATCGAAGACGTCCGGGAACGGCGCGAGGAACGAGTTGAAGATCGTGTCCTCGCTGTCGTAACACGGCGACAGGCTTGGTCCGCCCTGGTACGCGGGACCGCCGCCGAACAGCTGCACATCGGAGCCCGCCAGCACCTTGACGTTCTGCGCAGCCTCCGCCGCGGTCCGGTCCTTGTCGGGGAAGAAGCTCGGCGGCACGAGCCCGCCGAACGCCTCGCCGTAGTTGTAGAACGAGATTCCCTGCTTGAGGGCACGGTCGAAGATCGTGCCCTCATACGGCGCCGCCACCTCGTAGGCCCCGAAGTCGAGCGGCCGTCCACGTCCGGCGTAGTTCGGCGGCCAGTTCCGTACGACGTAGTCGGGCACCTCGCCGGATGAGGTGATGTAGTGGCCGTCGATCGAAACCTGCGAGTCGGCGTAGACGTGATCGAGCAACGGGAATCGCTGCACCAGGGCATGCTCGTTGGGTGTGATGTTCGCGCCGAACAGGGTCAGGCTCGGATCGCCGTCGCCGCGCTTGATGTCGCCGAACACCTGGTCGTAGGTGCGGTTCTCCTTGACGATGATGAACACGTGCTTGATCGGTCCGTCGGGGCGGATCGGCGTTCCCGCGGGAGCCTTCTGCGAATCCGTCGGGACGAGCTCACGATCGGCGATCGGAGTCAGCGTCTTCAGTTCGGCGTCGCTCGGGAACGGCAGCACGCCCCCGTCGCCGCGGACGATCGACGGCAGGTACTGGAAGTTGTTCTCGAAGTCGTTGACGTCATCTTGCGAGTAGGGGTTCGGTCCGTTCGGGTTCGGCCCGACGCCGATGCCGTTGCCCGCGATCCAGGCGAGCGGCGAATGGACCGAGGCAGCCGCCGCGAACGTCGGGTAGGACGCCACCGGGATCCGCCCGATCAGCGCGAACCGCTGCAACCGCCGCGCGCCATGCCCGCCGACGTTGCACGCGGGAGCGTTTGACAGCGCGAACACCGCGACCGCGTCCTCGCCAGAATCCGATGAGAGCAGGTCACAGCCGTCGCCGGTCACGGTGAGGGCTGTCGGGGTGGTGCCGTTCCCCTGCGGACGGATCAACGACAGCATTCCCTGGACCAGCATCCGCTTGGTGTTGATCACCGCGATCTCGTCGGCATTGCTGTCCGCCGCGAACGCGAGCGGCGCCTTCGGGTCGACCGCGATCCCCTCGGTATCAGCCAGGTGAGGCCCGACCGCCAATGTCTTGACCACGGTCGCGCGCTTCAGATCGATCACCGACACGCTCCCCTGCGACTCGCTGCCGACCATCCCGTAGCGTCCATCGCTGGTGATCGCCGCACCGAACGGGTAGTGGCCGACCGAGACGTAGCGCACGCCGCGGGTCGCCGTGTTGATCACCGCCGCGTTGTCGGCCAGGTTCAGCGCCGCCAGCAGCGTCTTGCCGTTGGGGCTGACCGCCAGGCCGATCGGCCACGACGCCTTCGCGGTCGCCGTCGGCGGGAACTGCTGCTCGGGGGGCGCGCTCGCCGGCGGCGGCACCGCGATCACGCCGTCACGGGTCGCGATCCCGGTGTTCGGATTGACCTTGAACACGGAGATCACGTCGCCCCCGCGGCCCGGGATGCTCGCCGGAACCTGCTCATCCGTGTATGAGGACTCGGGAATCCCGGACACATATGCGGTCCGTCCGTCGGGAGCGATCGCGACCCCTCCGTCGAGGCCGGGCATCAGGATGTTCTGGATCACACGCCCCTGACCGCGCCCGTGTGATTCGCCGAGCTTGACGATCCGGATGTCGTTGCGGCCCCGACCAGAGGAGATCGTCCACATGAAGCGGCCGTTGGGGGTCAGCGCCCCTCCCGAGGGGAAGTTGCCGAGCGCGACCAGCGTGCCGGTCGGATGCAGCTGGCGACCCGTCGGCTGGATCATGTTGTGCGGACCGATCACGCCGCTCGAGTTGGAGCTCATCGCCGCAGCGGTGCCGACCGCGGCGAGGACCACGACGAGCGACGCCAGGACCCGCCAACCTGAGAACCACCTGATCGTCGAGGGCGTCACCGGCCGTAAGCCTCTCACTTCATGAGCCGCCGTGCAATCCGCTTAACACGATCGACTCATACGGCGAACCCGCTCGACTCCCACTGCGACCGGCTCGCGCCGCCGGAGCAGGCCCGGGACACTTCAGAGCGTGTTGAAGCACCCGTAGATCGTGAACACCGGGTTCTCGACGGTCCTCCCGTCGGCCGCTCGCATCAGCTGCTGGCCGACGAATGACGGCGGCGCCTCGGCCTTGTAACAGCCGTTCGACTGGACGCTGACGTCGTAGGTGATCGCCGTCTGCTGAAACGGGATCGCGCCCTCCTGGGGAATGAAGACGTCGAGCGTGCAGGTCCAGTCACCGGGGCCCGTGCTCGCGCCGGCGCGCCGCTTGCAGTTCGGGACGATCGTCAGGTGAGCCCCGGCGGGGATCGCACGGCCGAGCTCACGCTGCTGGAGCACCGACAGGTTGTCGAAGGTCGGCGTCAGCGCGGCGGTCAGGCGGCTCGCCGTGACCGCGTCGGGACCCCAGCCGCTGGCCGCCGCCAGCACCGCCAGCAGCACCACGCTGCCCAGCACGACCCGCAACGGCATCACCCAGCCGGGCCTGCGGTTGACCGGCGGCCCGGCGAAGTCCCGCCCCCGCATGATCCGCCACGCGGTGCCGACGCAGGCTCCCAGCCACACGCAGCTGACAACGATCCCGATCGCCAGCGGCCCGTAGAACCGCGGCGCGGTGAACAGCCCGTGCCAGCCGTCGAACGACGACGAGATCAGCAGCGTGTGCAGCACCGTGCCACCTCCGATCAGCACAAGCAGCTGGAAGACGAGCGCGACCAGCAGCGGGCCCAGCACGCCCATGATCCCGTTGCGGGTGACGACCGAGAACAGGACGGCGAGGCCGACGAACGCGAGCACGGCCGGCACGCACAGCAGCCAGCTGACCAGCAACAGACCCAGCGCCGCGCCCGGTGACAGCAACGTGCCGCTGAGCGACACCAGCGCATGGTCGCCGGTGACGATCAGCCCGCCGATCAGGCTCGAGATCGCGGTGATCGCGACCATCACGATCGCGAAGCTCGCGGCTGCGAGCACCTTGCCGACGAACACCTGACCACGGCTGCAGGACCGCGTCAACAGCGTCTTCCAGGTCCCGTAACGATCCTCAGAGGAGAACATGTCGCCCGCGAGCACCCCCGCGATCAATGGGAAACCCCAGGAGCCGGTGAAGCCGAGGATCACAAGCGACACCGCAAAGCTGCTGGAGTGGACCCAGACACCGAACAGCGCGTCGCCGGGAACACCGCCCTGGAGCCTCAGCACCGCGCCGAACGCGGGCGGACCGAGCAGGCAGGCGAGCGCCAGCACCTGCGTCGGTGTCTGCCTGGCGAGCTTGCGCGCCTCGGTCCGGAAGGCGCGCAGGATGCTGCCGCCGCCCCCCGGAGGTTGGGGCGGCGGCGGCGTCGCCCCGTCCGCGGCGGCGCCCTGCTCAAGCATGCGTGAGCTGGCCGGCGACGGGCTGTTCGGTCAATGAGAAATACATCGCCTCCAGCCCCCTGACGAGCGCCTGCAGCTGACGGATCGCGACGCCGGCACGACCGAGCTCGACCACGTAGGCGTCGAGCTGCGCGTCCCCGGCGGTCACCCACAGGGCGCCGTCAGACGACGTTACGACTTGCATCGCCGGATGTCCGCCGGCGATCTGGAGCGCCAGCTGATCGTCACTCGTACGCATCGCATAGGTCGCCGTCGGCGCCTGCGCCCGCAACTCTGCCGCGGTGCCGCTCCACGCGACCGAGCCACGGTGCAGAACCGTGAAGCTGTCGCTGATCTCGGCCACCTCGCCGATCAGATGGCTGCTCAGCAACACGGCCACCCCGGCGGCGGCCAGCTCGACCACGAGCGCGCGAACATCACGCGCGCCGGCCGGATCCAGGCCGCTCGTCGGCTCGTCGAGCAGCAGCAGCCTCGGAGCCCTCAGCAGTGCCGCCGCGATCCCGAGCCGCTGGCGCATGCCGGTCGAGTAGCCGCTGACACGCTGCGCTGCGCCCGCGCCGAGGCCGACGCGTTCCAGCGCGCCGTCGACGAGGCCGTACGCCTGCACACCGTCGAGCTCGGCGAGCAGCTCCAGGTTCGCGCGGCCGCTCAGGTACGGGTAGAAGGCCGGGTCCTCGACGAACCCGGCCACCCCGTCACCGAGGGCGTCCGCCGTCGCCAGCCGGCGACCGAGCAACTCGATCGACCCTCCGTCGGGCGCCACCAGCCCCAGCAGCATCCGCAACAGCGTCGTCTTGCCGGCGCCGTTGGGCCCCAGCAGCGCGCGGATCTCGCCCGGCTGGAGCTCGAGGTCGATGTGGTCGACGGCGCACGTCTCGCCAAAATGCTTGACGAGACCGCTCGCGCGCAGGACCGACACCGGCGACAATCTACCGGCGAAGCTGCCACCTGCAACACTGAGAGTGCCGTTCTGGAGTTGATCAACACCCCCGCCTCAGTCAAACCGCGCCTGCGGGGCGTATGGCACCAGTGGGCCGCCGTGATCTCGGTGCCGCTCGGCATCGCGCTGGTGTTGGCGGCGGAGTCGACGCGCGCGCGGGTCGCGCTCGCGGTTTACGCGATCAGCCTCGCATCGCTGTTCGGGGTGAGCGCGATCTACCACCGCGTCAACTGGCGCTCGCTGACCGCACGCCGCTGGATGCGCCGGCTCGATCACTCGATGATCTTCATGCTGATCGCCGGCACGTATACGCCGTTCGCCGTGATCGCTCTGCACGGCACGTTCGCGGTCACGATCCTGATCGTGATGTGGTCGCTGGCGCTCGCCGGCGCGTCCTTCAACCTGATCTGGATTGACGCGCCGAAGTGGGTGTTGACCGTGATCTATCTCGCAATGGGCTGGACGGCCATCATCACGGTGCCACAGCTGGCCGCCGCGCTCGGCATCGGCGGCCTGACGCTGCTGATGATCGGCGGCCTGGTCTACACGGCGGGCGCCGTCGTGTACGCGATCAGACGGCCCGACCCGGTTCCGACCGTGTTCGGTTACCACGAGTTGTTCCATGCGCTCGTGATCCTCGCTGCTGCGCTGCAGTACGCGGTGATCGCGTTCTGGGTCGTGCCGGCCACCTGAGCCGGTGGTAGCTGGCCGTCTCCACGCTGCGACTTCGGCTCTCTGTACAGAAACGCTCGATATTGGAGCGTTTCTGTACAGAGAGCCCGCACCGCGACGACGATCGGGTCCAGCCTCGGAACGGTTGCGGGGCGCGCGTCCTGGTTGGGGCGGGTCCAGCGACGGGACGGTTTAGCGGGCGCCGCGCAGGCGAGCGGCGCTACGGATCGGCACCCACGCCTGCGCCTCCCGGCTCCTGCGCGCAGCCGCAAGATTGCGGAACTCACGGCCGGAGATATTGCCGGCGCGAAGCTTGTCGACGCTGTGGTCGATGTGCGCGATCAGGTTGTCGATCGGCCGCTGCTCGGGGTGCGTGGGCACGTCGAGCTGGACCTTGGTGCGGTCTCGGATTCCTAGCATCTCTCCACCTCCTGCCGCTGTGATCGGCAGGCCGGAAACCGACTTGAGCCCCCTGATCTGGCCCCCACCGGGCGGGCCGCGACCGGACATCATCGGAAAACGAGGCAAACTACGACCCTCCCCTCGCGGCGCTCGCGCCGGCGACCCATCTGAACAAGCGCAAGGAGTGACCGGATGATTCTGATCTGCTACGACGGGTCCGCCGACGCGGACACGGCCGTTGACGCGACCGCGGCGATGATGCCCGGTCAGTCGGCGACGGTGATGACCGTCTGGGAGCCGTTCGTGGAGGTGGTCACGCGGTTCGGGCCCGGCCTGGAGATGTGGCCCGCCGGAATCGATCACGTCCAGCTCGACGCAGCCGCCGAGCGTGGCGCGCTCGACCGCGCGGAGGCGGGTGCCGAGCGCGGCCGCCAGGCGGGCCTCGACGCGCAGCCACTCGCCTGTCCCCGCGGCGCGACGATCGCCGACACGGTGATCGAGCAGGCGCAGGCGATCTCGGCGCAGGCGATCGTGCTCGGCACCCGCGGCCTCACCGGCGTCAAATCGATGATGCTCGGCAGCGTTTCGCACGCCGTGCTGCAACACGCCGACCGGCCGGTCCTGATCGTCCCCTCGAAGGCCGTCGCCGAGAAGCGCGCCGCCGACCGCTCGTAAACGCGAGTCGCCCGGCGACAAACCGTTGAAGCCGAGCGGCGTCTCGCGCGATATCCCCAACACTCCGACCGGCCCGCCCGTTGCACCTCGATCCGGACCTGTCCGGCTGCGCAAATCACCCGCCCAAACGGGTGCTATGGCTGTTCAGACAGGTTTTTCGTGTCCGAGCGCTCGAATCACGGAGCCAGCGGGTGTTTTGCGCGCTCAGACAAGTCGAGGCCGGTGACGCAACACCCACCGCGAGTCGCGTTTAGCGACCCCGGCCGCGCGGTAGTCATTGACAGCACAACCACGCGCGTCAGTATCGTGTAAGTCATGGACGTTCCCCGCGGACGATCCGGCTCAGAACGCTGCGCAGCAGGCGCAATCAGACGGAAGGCAGGGTCCATCATGTTTGAACCGACAGGCAACAGCACGGGCAGATCACGGACCCGACGCGTCACACGACGCGTGAGCAAAGGCACGACCGGCACGCTCGTGGCGCTGGCGTTCGTGCTGAGCGTTCCCGCGGCCGCCCTGGGCGCCAACTACTGGCACTACAGCGGGCCGGTCCGGGCGCTGCTCACCGGCCAGAACCATGACCCGACCGCCAAGAAGGTATGGAAGTACACGGTGCATGTGTTCAGTCCTTCCGGAGCTCCGCTGTCAGGCACGATCAACACCGCGTTCGCTCTCGATGGCGAAGTCGTTGGCCACGAGACTCCGCCGACCCATAAGGTGGTCCACGGCTACGTGCATGACACGATCACGTTCCCAAAGGAAGCCGTCGGCCACCCGATCGACCTACAGATCGTGGTGCACTCAGAGGGCCACTCGTTCACGCTCGACTGGGCGATCGACGTCAAGAAATGAGCAGTACGCCCGCAACCCGCGACCCCGGGGACGAGCGGGCGCACGAGATCCAACGGGAACGGACCGGCGGCGCCGATGTGATCGTGCACGATGTGGTCAAGACGTTCGGCCCGATCCAGGCGCTGCGCGGCGTCTCGATGACCGTGGCCGCATCGGAGTTCGTCACGATCACGGGACCGTCCGGATCGGGCAAGAGCACGCTGATGAACCTGATCGGCAGCCTTGACCGGCCTGACAGCGGCACCGTCACCGTCAACGGCGTGCCGGTGCCCGAGCCGCGCCTGGCGGTCGAGTTCCGCCGCCACACGGTCGGGTTCGTGTTTCAGGATTACCTCCTGCTCCCCTACTTGACGGCGCGGGCCAACGTCGAGTCGGCGCTGATGGCGACCGGCTTCAGCCGGCGTGAGCGACGGGAGCGAAGCACCGAGCTGCTCGCCGAGGTGGGACTTGCCGACCGCGCCGAGCACCTCCCCTCGGAGCTTTCCGGAGGCCAGCGTCAGGCGGTGGCGCTGGCGCGAGCGCTGGCGAACGGCCCGCGACTGCTGCTCGCCGACGAGCCGACCGGCGCGCTGGACTCAGACAGCGCCAGCCGCGCGCTGGAGCTGCTCGCGCGGCTTCGGGACACGCATGGGATGACCGTGATCGTCGTCAGCCACGACACGGCCGTCGCCGCGCGCGGCGATCGCGTTGTGCACCTGGTCGACGGACAGGTCGTCAGCGACTGACCAGCGCCTCAGAGCGCACCGCGGTGAGGAGCGGCTCGATCGCCGCCTGCACCGCCGGGCTGACGCGGGCCGCCGGTCTCGAACTGCTCGCCCTCGACCCCGAGCACCACGAGCCGGCCGGGCAGCCGGCCCAGGGTGCGAGCGAGCTCGATCGCCTCGGCGACACCGACCGCATGGCCGGCCCGGCGCCACAGCGTGCCGGGCAGCGGCTGCGAGCCGGCGTCGAAGCGCACGATCGTCCCCGGCGCGGCACCGGAGCGGACCGTGTCGATCAGCACCACGGTGCCGGCGCCCGACCACAGCTCAAGCAGATCCCAGCCCTCGCCCTCGTGGATCAGCACCTCGATCCCCGGCTCGCCGCGCAGCCGGCGGGCGACCTCCAGACCGGCGCCATCGTCGCCACGCAGCGCGTTGCCGACGCCGATCACCAGCACCCTGTCGTGAGTGTCGTGAGTCAAGATTCGGTGGCGAATTTCCGACTCACGACACTATTCACGCTCGACCGTCAGCTCCAGGAAATGGGTCGCACACGAGATGCATGGGTCGTGGTTGCGGATCGCCTGCTCGCAGCGGTGACGCAGCTCGTCGTCACCGAGGCCGTGGTAGCGCTCGACAACCGCCCGCAGGTCCTCCTCGATCGCGAGCAGGTTCTGTGAGGTCGGCGGCACGATCCAGGCATCGAGGATCGTGCCGTCCTCGTCGATCTGGTAGCGGTGGTAGAGCATCCCGCGTGGCGCCTCGCTGACACCGTGCCCGACACCGCGCCGCGGCTCCACCTCGAGCGCGGGCCGGTCCGGCAGCTCGTAGGAGTCGATGATCGCCAGCGCCTCGTCGCACGCGTCGACCAGCTCGACCGAACGCACGATGATGCTCTTGAACGGGTTCACGCACCGTGGCGCCAGGCCGGCCTCCGCGGCCGCCTCCCGCGCAACCGGCCGCAGCTGCTCGCCGCAGAGGTTGTATCGGGCGAGCGGACCGGTCAGGTAGCTGCCGCGGGCACGGATCCGTGAGTGCAGCGCGTTGGAATGCTCGACGTGGGACTCGGCCATGTGCTCGTCGAACTCCGCCGGCGTGATCTCCAGCCCCCGGTCGGAGATGATCTCGCCGCGGTCGATCGGGTAACGATCGCCGTCGCGCAGCGCGACCAGCTCGACGTCCCGCTCGACGTCGGGAAAATCCAGCCCGGCGGCCCAGCGCACGGTCGCAAGCGCGATCTCCCGTGCCCGCTCGAGCGGATCGACGAGCTGCCGCAGCTGCGCCCGGGACGGGATCTTGAAGAAGCCGCCGACCCTGAGGTTGATCGGGTGGACCGCGCGGCCGCCGACGACGTCGATCAGCGTGTTGCCCGCCTTCTTCATCTGGAGCCCCTGCTCGGCGATCGCCGGATGATCGCGCGCGAGCTCGATGAATCCCGGATAACCGAGGAAGTCCGGCGCGTGCAGCAGATACACGTGCAGGGCGTGGCTCTCGATCCACTCGCCGCAGTAGATCAGCCGCCGCAGCTCACGGATCGGGCCGGAGTCGATCGCCAGACCGCACGCGTCCTCGATCGCCCGCAGGCTGCTGATCTGGTACGCGATCGGGCAGATCCCGCAGATCCGCGCGGTGATGTCGGCCACCTCGGTGAACGAGCGGCCACGCAGGAACGCCTCGAAGAACCGCGGCGGCTCGTAGATCCGCAGCTTCACGTCCTTGACCTGATCGCCGGACAGCTTCACGTACATCCCGCCCTCGCCCTCGACCCGCGCGAGGTAGTCGGTGCGCAGCGTCCGCTCGGGAGCGCCTGGGTCAACGCTCATGTGCCTCGCTCGCCTCCTTGAACGCCGGAGCGCCCGCATTGAACGTCCTGTAGAGCCGCACCAGATCGAGCTCCGGCAGCCCCGACCACGCGTCAAGCGACGCCGGGTTCGGCGTCTCCATCGGCCCGTAACAGCCGAAGCAGCCGCGGTCGAACGACGGGCACAGCGCTCCGCAACCCGCGTGCGTGACCGGACCCAGACATGCCGTGCCGTGCGCGACCATCACGCACACGTTCCCGCGCCGCTTGCACTCGATGCAGACGCTGTGCGCGCGGATCCGGGGGCGGCGGTGGTTCAGATGTGCGTTCAGCACCTCGAGCAGCGCGCCCTTGTCGATCGGGCAGCCCTGCAGCTCGAAGTCGACCGGCACGTGCGCGCTGATCGGGGTCGAGTTCGCCAGCGTCGAGATGTAGTCAGGCGTCGCGTAGACGGCGCCGGTCATCTCCTCGACGTCGGCGAAGTTCCGAAGCCCCTGGATGCCGCCGGCGCTCGCGCACGCGCCGATCGTGATCAGCACCCGCGATTGCGCACGCACCTCGTGGATCCGCTGCGCGTCGTGCGGGGTGGTGATCGAGCCCTCGACCAGCGAGACGTCATACGGGCCCTCGACGACGGCGCTCGTGGCCTCGATGAAGTAGGCGATCTGGACGCGATCGGCGATCGCCAGCAGCTCGTCCTCGCAGTCGAGCAGACTGAGCTGGCAGCCGTCGCACGAGGAGAACTTCCAGACCGCCAGCGTCGGCTTCGAAGCGCTCATCACAGCTCCCTGATCGACAGCCATCGCTCGATCTCCGACCAGCGATACACCGGACCGTCACGGCAGACGAGGGTCGGACCGAGCTGACAGTGGCCGCAATGGCCGATCCCGCACTGCATGTTGCGCTCCATCGACGCGAACACCCGGTCCCCGCCGACGCCCTCCGCAGCGAGCGCGGCGACCGTGAAGCGCATCATCACCTCCGGCCCGACGCACATCGCCGTGGTACGTGCCGGATCGAGTCCGGCGCGGCGCACCAGCCGCGTGACGACACCGACGTGCCCGAGCCATTCCGGCCCGGCGGCGTCGACCGTGACAAGCACCTCCAGCCCCCGCTGTGCCCAGGCCTCTCGCTCCTCGTCGAACAGCAGCTGATCGGGTGCACGCCCGCCGTAGAGCAGGATCAGGCGGCCGTAGCGCTCACGCCGGGTGAGCATCTGCAGGATCGCGGGACGCAGCGGCGGCAGCCCGATCCCGCCGGCTGCGAACACGACATCGGAACCCTCCAGCTCCTGCACCGGCCAGGGCGAGCCGAACGGCCCGCGCACCGACAGGACGCCGCCGGGCTCGGTCGCGCAGATCGCCTCGGTCGCGAGACCGACGGAGCGAACCGTGTGCACCAGCAGCTCGGGCGCATCCGGATCGCCGCTGATCGAGATCGGCACCTCGCCGGATCCTCCCGCCGCCAGCATCGTGCACTGGCCTGGTTCGAACACGAGCGGCTCACCCGTGCCGGAGCGCAGCGTCAGCGTCCACGTATCGCTCGTGTCCCGCTGCTTGGCGATCACCTCGAACGGCACCGGAACCATCGGTCCAACGGCCGGCAGCTCGGTGAGCACGGCTGCTTCAGCCATTGCTGCGACCGCTGCCGTAGACATCGAGCAGCTGCATCCGCGTCGCCTGGAGCCGGTCGACCATGTCGGACGCGAACCGTCGCATCAGCTGATAGCCGAGCTCATGGTCCTCCTCGCACTTGCCGCGCAGGCAGGCGCCGTCGAACGCCACCAGGCTGCACGGCACGATCGTGCGCGCATCCAGCTGCCAGCGGTAGGGCGCGAACAGCCAGGACCAGCCGACCGCGTCCCCGTTGTCGAGCGTCTGGATCACGAGCGCCCCCTGGCCGGGTCCATGGACCTCGAGCGCCACCGCGCCACGGCGGATCAGGAAGAAGGTGTCCGCCGGGTCACCCTCGCGCAGCAGGTAGGTATCGGCTTCGACGTGCACGTTGCGCGCGCACCCCGCGATGAACTTGAGCTGATCGCTGCTGACGCCGTCGAACACGGGCGACGCGGCGATCAGCTCGTCAAGGCCCTGCATCTGATCCCTCCTCGCTGGCGCGGATCGCACGCGCCTCCTCGGTGATGTCGATCCCGACCGGGCACCACGTGATGCAGCGCCCGCAGCCGACACAGCCGGAGGTCCCGAACTGATCGACCCAGCTCGCCAGCTTGTGGGTCATCCACTGGCGGTAGCGTGACTTCGCCGAGCTGCGCACGGCGCCGCCGTGGATATGGGAGTAGTCGACGGTGAAGCACGAGTCCCAGCGCTGATGGCGCTCGACGTGCTCCCCGGTCAGATCGGTCACGTCCTCGACGGTCGTGCAGAAGCAGGTCGGGCAGACCATCGTGCAGTTGCCGCAGGTCAGGCAGCGCTCGGCGACCTCGTCCCAACGGGGGTGCTCGTAGTTGCGGTAGAGCAGTTCCTTGAGCGAGGTGGTGTCTAGTTCGCGTCCCATCTGCGCGGCGGCGCGGGCGGGCGCTGCCCGCGCCGCCGCGAGCTCATGCTCGCCCGCGGCCTGGCTGCTCACGTCCCTCAGCACCTCGGCCCCCCGCTCGGTCCCCGCCGCCGCGACGAAGTAGTGGCGGCCGTCCTCGAGCACCTCGGTCAGCAGCAGGTCATAGCCGGCGGTCACCTCCGGCCCCGTGCCCATCGACACGCAGAAGCAGGTGCCGCCGGCCTGTCCGCACTGGACGGCGATCACGAGCAGCGAGTCAGCCGCGGACCGCTCGCCCGGATCCGGATGCGCGCCGCCGAGCAGGACCCGCTCGAGGATCGACCGGGCATGGAGCTCACACGATCGGGCGCCGATGAACGCCACCGGCGCCGGCACGCCGGCCGGCGCCGCAAGGTCAGTCAGCTCGCCGTCGGCGGTCACCCGCGCGCGCCACAGCAGGCGGTTCTCAGGGAGCGCCAGGCGCTTGAGCGAGTGCGGTCCGACGTTGTAGCCGAACAGCGCCTCGTCGTCGCGGCGTTTCAGGCGGTAGCGCCCGGCCTCCTGCTCGTCGGTCCAGCCGGCGGGCAGCTCGGCGCTTGAGCGAAGCTCGTCGTAGACAATCGCGCCGTCCCGGATCGTCGGGCCGACGATCGCGTAGCCACGCCGCGCCAGCGCCTCGAACAACATGTCGAGGTCGCTGCGGTCGATGACCTCCTCGGCGGCAGTCATTGACCGCTTGAGCCGCAGAAGGTCTTAGAGCTGGAGCGAATCACGCCGCGGACGCTACGCCGAGCCAGGACATTGGTCCAGCGTACTGCCGAAGATCACCGAGAGGGGAACTACTGAGCGCTAACGCGGACCGTTCGCGGCATCAAGTGAGCGAACCGCTGATGGCGCGCAAGCCGTGTCATGGGAAAGTGGTTGACGTCCATCCATCCACACGCGCAAAGGAGTCGGCGATGGCGATCGTCGAGAAGAGCACGGCCCGTGAAGCGCACGGCCAAGGCGACCGCCCCCGTGACGCTCCGATGGTGTCGCTTAGCGAGATTCCCATGAGCAGCAGCCTTGAGATCAACGTCACCACGCGCGGGGAGGTTGACGAGCGCAGCCGTGACCGTGCGAGAAGGAAGCTCGGTGAACTCGAGCGGCTTGCCGGCGGCGCGGTGATCACCGCGCGTGTGGTGCTCACCCGTGAGGCGAACCCGACGATTCCGCTGCCGGCGCGTGCCGAGGCGGAGCTCGATGTGGACGGCAGGCTGATCCAGGCGCGCGCGGTCGCGGCGTCGATGCAGTCCGCGGTCGATGAGGTCGCAGACCGTCTGCGCCGGCAGTTGCGGCGCAACGCCGAAATGAAGCGAACCCGGCACGACGGTGCAGCGGCCCGCTTAGGCCGGCGGACACAGGCGCCGCGCGCAGCGCCCCCGTGGTTCGGTCCCTACGATGCCGATCGGGAGATCATCAAGTGCAAGTCGTTCGCGTTCGGGCCGATGCTGATCGAGGAGGCGGCTGACGCGCTCGAGGATCTCGACCACGACTTCTTTCTGTTCCACGACGCGTCGAGCGGCGCCGACGCGGTCGTCTACTGGCGTGACGACGGCCTGCTCGCGCTGATCGAGCCGCGCGCAGTCGCCGAGCGGATCACCAACACCGGCGCGGTGCTCGATACCGACCGCTTCTCGGGACCGGTCTCATTGCAGACCGCGCTCGCCGAGATGAACGAGGTCGGCCACCGATTCCTGTTCTTCGAGAACCTCCAGACCGGTCGTGGGAACGTGATCTACCGCCGTCACGACGGCCATTACGGGCTCGTCGAGCCCGCCTGAGGACGGCGATCGCTCAGCTGGGAGCGAGCCCGGCCGCCGAGGAGATCCGCGTGACGCGCCAGATCGGGTAGATCGCCCCCAACACCCCGATCGTGACCCCGATCAGACATGCACGACCGAGGCCCCACGCGGTTATGTCGGGCGAGATGAAGCTCTGCAGCCCGAGCGCGGGCGGCAGCGCGCCACTGGCGAGCGCCCCCAGCACCAAGCCGGCGCCGGTGCCGATGATGCTGACTGCGATCGCCTCCCCCAGCACCAGCAGCGCCAGCTGACTGGCGCTCCAGCCGATCGTCGAGAGCAGTACGAGCTCACGGCGGCGCTCCAGCACCGCCGCCAGCATCGTGTTGGCGACGGCGAGCACGCCGATGATCAGCGCGAGCACGACGATCAGCAGTACAGCCTTGCTGATCAGCTCGGTGTTCGCACCGGCGCGGATCGCCTCGGTCGGGTCGTCGATCGCCTCGACTCCGGGGAACTCACGCTGCAGCGAGCGGACCGCCTCGGCGGCCGTGACCTGCGGCTGCAGCCTGACCGCGATCGTCGTCGCCTCATCGGAAGTCCGGCCGGCGAGCGACTGTGCGTCGGCCAGCGACGTGATCACGCCCTGATCCTCGAACGGCACACCCGAGTGGTAGATCGCCCGGATCGGGAACTTCCGGCCCGCCAGCTTGATCGTGCCGCCGACGTGCAGGTGCAGCGAGCCGGCGAGCAGGTCGCCGACGTCCGCCTCGCCCGTGCGAACCCCGCCACCGGCTGTGAACACCAGGCGACCGGCGACGAAACCATTCGGGTCGACTCCGAAAACGAATGCTCCGGGCGACTGCGGGACGGCGTTGACGACCAGCTGCAGCGGTGTTGCGGCGGTGACGTCGGGGTTCGCGCGCAGACGCGGCAACATCGACAGCGGCAGCAGCGATGCGGTCGGGTCCGATGCGTCTGATTGGAACAGACCGAGGTCCGCCTTGCCGAGGTGCACCAGTTGCGCAGCGGTCTGGTCAAGGCCGGCCGAGAGCGCCAGCAGTGCCACCACGGCTGCGACCCCGACCGCGATGCCGGCCGCGGTCAGGGCCGTACGCGCACGACGGCGGCGCACATTTGCTGTGATCAGCGAAATCACGCCCGAGACACCTTAGACCTCACCGAACCCACGCTACCCAGAGCACAGTCGAATTATCGCGGGCCGTGGTTGTTGTCCCGCGCGCGTCCCGCGCGCGAGGGGCCGCGACGGTTCCGTCCGACGGTCGTGGAACACTGATCTTCGCCTGCCGGGGCCACGGCCGGCGCACACCACACACACACCTCCCAGGAACGGCCGCGCTATCACCCAGGCGCGGCCGTTTCCTTTTTCGGGCGCGGCGTCTCCGTTCCGGGAGGGCACGGACGGCTGGCACTCAGGGCGTTGATTCTCGCTAAGTAGTTTCTGGAAGGAGATCGTGCGGGGGCTCGCCGATGGGCGACGGGAGGCTGGCGACTAGCGTTGGTGCCAAGTCCAAAGCAGGCACTTACGGCCGCTCCGGCGTCCGCTCGCTGAAGGAGGGACCAGATGCCCACCAGCTCCAGACAATCAGCAGAATCCTCAACGTGGGAAGCCGATGAGGAGCAGGCCGCGGCGCTCGAGGCTGCCGCGATCGGCGGAATCGCCGGTGACGAGCATCTGGATCCGGCACAGCGACCGCTGATCGAGTCCGGCGAAGGCGAGGCCGAGGGCTTCGAGCTCGCCGAGCAGGATCTGATCGCGGCTGCGGAGTTCGGCGATCCCGGGGTCGACCCGCTCGCCAACGCGTTCAAGCCCGAGAGCGGTCGTCCCCCGTCGAGAAGCACCTACGGCGAGGCGGACCACGCAGCGTCCACGGAGACGCGGGACGGCGACTGGTGAGCCCCGCTCAGGACAGCGACACCGTCCGCCCCGTCTCGGCGGACTCGTACAGGGCCTCGATCGTCCTCGCCTGACCGATCGCGTCGGCGCGGCCGAGGAGCGGCTCGGCGCGGCCGCGGATCGCGGCCGACAGGTTCTCCAGCTCGAGCGCGTACGAGTCGATCACGGCGATCTCGATCAACTCGCGGCCGCCGTCCCGACGCAGCTCGATCTGCGGCCGGCGGCAGTGCCATGGGTCCGCAAGCAGCAACGAACCGTCCTCACCGACCACCTCGAGCTGGTCCCGCGCTGCCAGCGCGAGCCCGGCATCGAAGTGCCCGAGCACGTCGTCCTTGAACCGCAGTGTCCCCGCGAACGCGACGTCGACGCCGTCCCCGCCGAGTGCCTGCTCGCCGGCGACGCGCTCCGGCTCGCCGGCCAGCATCCGGGCGGCGTTGACGCAATAGCAGCCGACGTCCATCAGGCTGCCGCCGTCAAGTCCGGCCGCCAGGCGCACATTGGCGGAGTCGCTGAGCGGGAAGCTGAATGCGGCACGGATCAGCCGCAGACGCCCGATCGCGCCACCGGCGACCAGTTCCTGCAGGCGCCGGGTCTGTGGGTTGTGGCGGTACATGAACGCCTCCATCAGCAGCCGCTCGCGGCGCTCGGCCTCGTCGAACCCGGCGAGCACGTCCGGCACACGGCGTCCCAGGGGCTTCTCGCACAGCACGTGCTTGCCGGCCTGCAACGCCCGCAGCGTCCACTCGATGTGCATCGAGTTGGGGAGCGAGATGTAGACGGCCTCCAGATCGTCGTCGGCGAGCAACGCCTCGTAGCTACCGTAGGCACGCTCGATCCGATGATCATCGGCGTAGCGCCGCGCGCGGTCGTGGTCACGGCTGGCGACCGCGACGACCGCGACGCCGGTTGCCTGCCGCGCACCCGCCAGCAGCTTCTCGTTGATCGCCGCCGTCGAGATGACGCCCCAGTTGACGGTCACCACGAGCCTCGTGTGAGCGTGAAGTGAGAAGCTTGCGAAAGCACCCGACCGCGGAACCTAGACGAATTTGATCGAGCATGCACAGGCCTTCGCTCCAGGTCGCGTAAACCTGATCGGAGAGCACACCGACTACAACCAGGGTCTCGCGCTCGCGTTCGCGGTCACCGCCGGTGTGACGGTGACCGCGGCGGCGCTCACGGAGCGCCGGATCGAGGCAGCGGCGCTCGATCTCGGCGAATCGGACAGCTTTCCGCTCGACGCGCCGGAGCCCGTCGCCGGCTGGCGGGCGTTCGTCCGCGGCGCGGTCGCCGAGCTGCAGGCGACGGGCGTGGCGTTGTGCGGAGCTGAGCTTCAGATCACCGGCACCGTCCCACGAGGGAGCGGCCTGTCCTCCTCCGCCGCGCTGGAGGTGGCGCTGTGCCTGGCGCTGGTCGAGCTCGCAGGCGCGCGGGGACCCGAGCGGGTCGCCCTGGCGCGGCTCTGCTCACGCATCGAGCACGACTGGGTCGGCGCCCAAACCGGACTGCTGGATCAACTCTCGTCGCTGTTCGGGGAAGCCGGCCATGGTGTTCTGATCGATTTCCGGACGCTGGAGGTGCAGACCCCCGCACTGTCGCTCGGAGAGCACCGGCTGGTGACCGTCGACTCAGGCGAGCATCATGCGAACGCCGCTTCGGGATACAACCTGCGCCGCCGCGAGTGCCGGCAGGCGGCCGCCGCGCTCGGAGTGCCGTCCCTGCGTGAGGCGACGCTCGACGCGGTTATGCAGCTGCCGGAACCGCTGCGGCGCCGAGCCAGGCACGTGATCACCGAGAACGCCCGCGTCGAGGCGGCGGTCGTGGCGCTCGAGCGTCACGACCTCGCCGAGTTGGCCCGGCTTCTGAACGAGTCGCATGCAAGCCTGCGCGACGACTACGAGGTCTCCACGCCGGCGGTCGAGGCCACCCTGGCGCGCCTGCGCGAGGCCGGTGCAATCGGCGGACGGATCATCGGCGGCGGCTTCGGCGGCCACGTGCTCGGGCTGCTGGCGCCCGGCGTGCCTCTGCCGGCGGGTGCGCGCGAGGTGGCGCCGGGCCCGGGCGCCCATCTGATCAGCGCCTGAGCACGGAATGCTCAGCGCACAGACGCGGAGTTCCCGGAGAGCAGCGCCTAAGCGCGGAGTGCATGCAGGGCCGGGTACAGCGCCCGGTATTGCAGGCGCTGCTCGCGGTAGCGCTCGGTCCACTCCGGCACCGGCTCGATCTCCCCGCTGGTGACGACCGTCGCCGTCACGGCGCCGTGAACGTCGGGCCACACGCCGGCGGCCACCCCACCGAGCAACGCTGCGCCGAACGCGGCGCCGGCGTCGACGGCGACGCGTTGCAGCGGCAGCCCGAGCACCGACGCGACGATCGCCAGCCACAGGTCGCTGCGCGCTCCCCCACCCGACACCCGCCCGAGGCCCGGGGCGCCGCCGAGCTCGACGATCAGCTCGAGTGAGTCCGCCAGGCCGAAGGCGACGCCCTCGAGCACGGCACGCACGAGCGCGCCGCGGTCGTGGCGGAGACTGAGGCCGACGAACGCACCCCGTGCGTCAGGATCGGCGTGCGGGGTGCGCTCGCCGGCGAGGTAGGGGAGAAAGATCAGCCCCTCGGTGCCCGCGGGCCAGGCCGCGGCCTCTGAGTTCAACGCGTCGAAGCCGATGCCGGGGGCCGCAGTGTCGCGCAGCCACCGCAACGAGCCCGCGGCGGACAGCATCACGCCCATTGCATGCCAGGCGCCGGGGACCGCGTGGCAGAAGGCGTGCACCCGCCCCTGAGCGTCGGACGCGTAACGCTCCAGCGCGGCGAACACGACCCCCGAGGTGCCGAGCACGACCGAGATCGGTCCGGGACGGTCGACGCCGACGCCGAGCGCGCCCGCCGCCTGGTCGCCACCGCCGGCCGCGACCGGGACACCGTCGGCCGTATGTCCGGAGACCGCAGGGCTCTCAAGCGCCGGCGGGAGCCAGCCGGCGTCGAGCTCCAGCGCGTCGAGCACCTCGGCGCTCCAGCGCCGCTGCGCGACATCCAGCAGCAGCGTTCCCGACGCATCGGAGACGTCGGTCGCGTGCTCCCCGCACAGCCGCAGGCGCACATAGTCCTTGGGCAGCGCGATCCGGGCGATGCGCGCATAGAGATCGGGTTCGTGACGACGCAGCCACAGCAGCTTCGGCGCGGTGAATCCGGGCAATGCCCGGTTGCCGGTCAGCTCGACCAATCGTTCCAGGCCGATCCGCGCCTCGATCTCGGCGCACTGCGCGCCGGTCCGCTGGTCGTTCCAGAGGATTGCCGGGCGCAGCACGCGGTCCTGAGCGTCGAGCGCGACGAGCCCGTGCATCTGGCCGCTCAGGCCGATGCCGGCCGGCGGGCCGGCATCGGCCCTCAGCCGCTCCAGCACCGCGGCGCTGGCCTGCCACCAGTCCTCCGGATCCTGCTCGGCCCAGCCGACGCGCGGCGTCGAGAGCGGGTAGCCGGCCTCCGCGCTCGCCAGCACGCCGCCGGCGTGGTCGATCGCGAGGCCCTTCACGCCCGAGGTGCCTACGTCGAGTCCGAACAGCGGTGCGCTCAAGCGGCCATCATAAACTCGGCACGGCGCGCCGTCTGGCCGGACAGCCGGCCGAACCGGCGAAACGTTGCGGCAGACCCGCAAACAGTTGCGCAGACCGGCGAAACGTTGCGCGGACAAAAGCCTCAGCAGAAACTACGGTCACGTCTCAGTAGCAACCACGGAGATTGACTCGGCCGTAACACCAACCGTTTACGGATCGTTAAGACGGATGGACGGATGGTGTCGCGTATGAGAGTGTGCCGTCGGGGAGCCCCCGAACAACGAAGAGAGAGGACCCAAATGGCTGAGCACGACATCCTCAACGACGCGATTGAGCGTCTTGAGTTTGATGAGCGCAAGGATGCCGACGATCCGTTCATGAAGATCAAGCAGATCACCCGGCGCACCGCATTGACGGGTGGTGCCGCGGGGATTGCGGCGCTCGCACTCGAGGCCTGCGGTTCGAGCTCGAGCTCGGTTTCGACCTCGAAGGCTGCGACGGCTCCAAGCACGAGTTCGGCGGCGTCGATCTTCGGCGTCAGCGCGAACTACCACTTCGTGATGGTCAACCACGTGACCACGAACGTGTTCTTCACGCCGACCCAGAGCGGCGCGGCGGATGCCTGCAAGCTGCTTGGCTGCTCGTACACGTGGACCGGTTCGGCGACGAGCAACGTCTCCGAGATGGTCAACTCGATCAACAGCGCCGTGTCCGCGAAGGCGAACGGGATCGCGACCTCGCTGATCGATCCGACCGCGTTCAACGCGCCGGTCAAGGCTGCACTGTCGGCCGGAATCCCGGTCGTTGCCTACAACGCCGATGAGCCGCAGACCGGCCGGCTGGCCTACATCGGCCAGGACCTGCTCGTCTCCGGTCAGCAGATGGGATTGCAGGCAGCGGCGCTGCTGCCCAACGGTGGGCAGATCGCGCTGTTCATCGCGACCCCCGGCGCGGCCAACATCCAGCCGCGGATCGATGGTGCGATCGACTCGCTGAAGAAGTACCCGAACATCAAGTACGACGTCGTCGCAACCGGTGCTGCGGTCCCGGCCGAGCTGACCGTGATCAACTCGTGGGCGACCGGTCACCCGTCCGCGAAGGGCATGTTCGCAGTCGATGCCGGCAGCACCCAGGGGGTCGCGCAGACGATCCAGAAGCTCGGGCTGAAGTCGAAGGGCTGGGTCGGTGGCGGCTATGACCTGACGCCGATCACCGAGCAGCTGCTCGCGGCCGGCTACATCGAGTTCACGATCGACCAGCAGCCCTACCTACAGGGCTTCTTCCCGATCCTGGAGCTCTATCTGTACAACGCCTCGCAGGGCCTGACTGGCATCGCCGACGTCGACACCGGCCTGAAGTTCCTGAACAAGACCACGGTCGTCCCGTACAGCTCCACGAAGAGCGAGTACGAGGGTACCGGCACCGTGCCAGGCGTCCAAAAGGCCTAGCAAGACGCCGCATTAACAGCTAGGTTGTACCCATGGCGGCGACGTCGACCTCGGGTCAACCGGCAACAAGCGCACCGGAGGGTCCGGCACCGAGCCGGACCCTCGCTGGTGCAGCCGGGAGTCTGCTGAAGCGATTCCTGACGCTGCGCGAGGGCAGCATCATCGTCGTCACGGCGGTCACGCTGATCTACTTCGCCAGCACGACGCCGAACTTCGTCTCGGTCTCGAACTTCAAGTCGCTGCTGCCATATTTCGCGTACCTCGCGATCATGGCCGCCGGTCAGGTGTTCGTGATGACGCTCGGGGAGATCGACCTGTCGATCGGCGCGCTCTATCTGATCACGCCGTTCGTGTTCTGGAAGATCAACGCGGCCGGAGTGCCGCTGGTCCCGAGCGTGATCCTGGCGTTGTTGGTGGCGATGCTGTGCGGAGCGATCAACGGCTTCTTCGTCGCATGGGTCGGGATCGCCTCGTTCGTCGCGACGCTCGCGATGCTGTTCTTTCTCGACGGGATCACCCTGATCGTCTCGCACTCCGAGGAGATCACCACCCCGGGCACATCGATCATCGGCGTCACCACATTCGCGCAGGTCCTCGGCGCCGGAACGTACTCGGAGCTGATCTGGGCGGTCGGGATCGTGATCGTCCTGCAGGTGCTCCTGTCCTTCACCCGTTGGGGCCTGTACACGGTCGCGGCCGGCGGAAACCGCCTGGGCGCGGCGGAGGCAGGCGTCAACATCAAGTTCGTGGTGCTGCGCAACTTCATGCTCTGCTCCGTCTGTTCCGGCTTCGCCGGCCTCCTCGAGGCGATCCGCACCTCCAGCATGACCCCGGACCCGTCGGGCTCGAACTCCGACCTGCTGCTCGCGGTGGCGGCAGTGATCATCGGCGGCACGCTGATGACCGGCGGCGCCGGCACCGTCGTCGGCGCTCTGATCGGCGCGCTGTTCCTCGGGATCCTCACCGATGGTCTCGTGATCAAGGGCGTCAGCGCCAACTACGAGGACATGTACCTCGGTCTGGCGATCATCATCGCGATGACGGTCAACGTCTACGTCCAGCGCGTGCGCCGGGGGTCGGGCCGTGGCTGAGCCGGCATTTGCGGGAGAGCACATCGTCGGGCCGCACACGGCCGACGACGATGTGCTGCGGGTCGAGCACATCCGCAAGCGCTTCGGTCCGACGATCGCCCTGCGTGACGTCAACCTCCACCTGCGCAAGGGCGAGGTGCTCGGACTGCTCGGCGACAACGGCGCCGGCAAGTCGACTCTGTTGAAGATCATCTGCGGCTTCCAGAAGCAGGACGAAGGCACGATGTGGGTGAAGGGCGAGGACTACCAGCCCAAGAGCGTCGACGACGCCCGAGCGCACGGGATCGACACCGTCTACCAGGACCTGGCGCTGATCGACGAGCTGTCGGTCTACCACAACCTGTTCCTGCGCCGTGAGGCGGTCTGCACAAGCCGATCCCGTTCCTCAACAACATCGCGATGCGCCGCGATGCGCGCAAGGCGCTCGACGAGATCGGGATCAACATCCCGCGGATCGACGTGCCGGTCGCGCGTCTCTCAGGCGGCCAGCGTCAGGCGATCGCGGTCGCGCGGACGGTCTCCAGCGACGCCGACATCCTGCTGCTCGACGAGCCGCTCGCGGCGATGGGCGCCAAGGAGGGCGGCCTGATCCTCGACCTGATCGCGCGGCTCAAGGCCGAGGGTAACGTCTCGATCATCATGATCCTCCACAACTACGCGCACGTGTTCGCCGCCTGCGACCGTGTCAGCCTGATCCAGGACGGCGTGATCTCGCTCGACAAGCCGACCTCGGAGACGTCGGTGGACGAGCTCAACGAGATCGTCGTCGAGGAGTACAGGCGCGCGCGTGAGGCCGCGAGGGCCGAGGAAGCGGCGGCGATCAGCGCGCGAGAGAGCGCCGCGTCCGCGCAGGGTTGAGCGGACCGAGCCACCTCGCGTGAGCGGCCGAGGCTGCGCAATCGGAGTCGATTTCGGGACTGAGTCCGGGCGTGCGCTGCTGCTCGACCTGGCAACAGGCGAGGAGCTGGCGGTCAGCGTCGCCCCGTACGCGAGCGGGGTGATCGACCGGGATCTGCCGGAGACCGGCGAGGCGCTGCCACCGGACTGGGCGCTGCAGGATCCCGATGACTGGGCCGCAGTGATCGAGACCACAGTGCCCGAAGTGATCGCGAAGGCCGGCATCTCGCCCGCCGAGGTGGTCGGGATCGGGATCGACTTCACCTCCTGCACGGTCCTCCCGGTCACCGGCGACGGAACTCCGCTCTGCACGCTCGCAGGCTGGCGCGGGCATCGGCACGCCTGGCCGAAGCTGTGGAAGCACCATTCGGCGCAACCTGTCGCCGACCGTCTGAACGCCGTCGCGCTCGATCGCGGCGAGCCGTTCCTGCAGCGCTACGGCGGCAGGATCTCATCGGAGTGGTACTTCCCGAAGCTGATCGAGCTGTGGCTGGAGGACCGCGACGTCTACGACGCCGCCTACGGCTTCATCGAGGCCACGGACTGGGTCGTCTGGCACCTGACCGGTACCGAGACACGGCAGAGCTGCACGGCCGGCTACAAGGCGATGTGGTCAGATACCGAGGGGTTGCCGCCGCTTGACTACTTCGAGGCCGCCTATCCCGGCTTCACCCGGCCGGGCGAGAAGCTCGGCACCAGCTTCGTGCCGCTCGGGACGCGCGCCGGTGTGATCCGCCCGGAGCTCGCTGCCCGGCTCGGGCTGCCTGGTGATGTCGCGGTCGCGGTCGGGAACGTCGATTCGTTCGCTTCGGTGCCCGGCGCCGGGGTCGAGCAACCGGGGACGTTCGTGATGGTGATCGGAACCTCGATCTGCGACATGGCGCTCGGCCACGACGAGATCCGACTGCCCGGGATCACGGGGTGGTACGGGACGGGATCCTGCCCGGCCTGTTCGGCTACGAGGCCGGCCAGGCCGCGGTCGGCGACATGCTCGCGTGGTTCGTCGACACGCTGCGCACCGGCCCGTCGGGCTACGACGAACTCGAGCGTGCGGCCACCGGCATCGAACCGGGCGAGACCGGTCTGCTCGCGTTCGACTGGTGGAACGGCAACCGCACGATCCTCGCCGATGCCGACCTCACCGGCGCGATCTTCGGTTTGACACTGCAGAGCACCGCGGCGGAGATCTACCGCGCGCTGCTCGAGTCGATCGCGTTCGGCAACCGGCGGATCATGGACAACTTCGAAGAGCACGGCATGGGGCTCGAGCGGATCGTCGCCTGCGGCGGGATCGCACACAAGAGCCCGCTGACGATGCAGCTGGTCGCCGACACGAGCGGCAGAGCCGTGCATGTTCCGGACTCCAGCGAGATCCCGGCGCGAGGAGCGGCGCTGTTCGGTGCCGTCGCCGCCGGCAGCTTCAAGGACATCGGCGCCGCGATCGCGGCGACCCGTCCGGCGATCGCGCAGCACCTACACCCCGGACCCCGCCGCGGAGCAGACCTACGCGCGGGTGTACGCCATCTACAGAGATCTATACGAGCTGCTCGGCCGTTCCAGGGTTGACCTGCTGCACGGGCTGAAGCGGATCCGCACCGAAAGGACACAGGCATGAGTGCCACCCCGCGCATCGGACTCCTCGGGATCATGCAGGAGCTCTACGACGACATGATCCCCGGGATCACCGAGCACCAGGCTGAGTTCGCCGAGCAGGTGGCGCAGCGGCTCAGCCCGGTCGCAGACGTCAGCTTCATCCGGCCCGCTCGCAACCGGGAGGACATCGAGACGATCACGCGCGAACTGCTCGCCCGTGACGTCGACGGGATCGCGATCGTGATGCTCACCTACGGCCCGGCGATGCGGTCGGTCCGCGCGATGCTCGACGTCCCGGTGCCGCTGCTGTTGGCCAACATCCAGCCCGAGCGCTCGGTCACGGCCGAGTGGAACATGGACACGCTCACCTACAACCAGGGGATTCACGGTGCGCAGGACCAGGCCAACGCGCTCGTGCGCGCCGGGATCCCGTTCTCGGTGCTGACCGGCGAATGGCGCTCGGAAGAGTTCGCGCGGTCGTTCGAGGATTGGGCGCGGGCGGCGCAGACGGTGACCGCGCTGCGCCGCACCGAGATCGCCCTGCTCGGGTATCCGATGAACGGAATGGGCGATATCCGCTACGACCCGCCCGCGCTGTTGCGCAGGCTCGGGCCGACGATCGTCTACGAGGACCTCGGCCGGCTCGTGACACGCATGCAGGCGATCAGCGACGCCGCGATCGACGCGCTGATCGCCGAGCACCACGAGCGCTTTGAGGTCGCGGATGACCTTCCCCGTCACCGGCACGAATATGCCGCGCGATTGGAGCTGGGGATCCGCGGGTTGATGGAGGAGCAGGACTACAGCGGGTTCTCCTTCCACTTCGACTCATTCGGCGGCGACGGCCGCTTCGAGCAGCTGCCGCTGCTCGCCGCATCGGACCTGATGGCAGACGGCTACGGCTTCGCCGCGGAGGGCGACACAAACACGGCCACCCTGATGTGCGCCGCCCAGACGATGATCGGCGACACCCACTTCAGCGAGATGTACGCAATGGACTGGGAGCTCGACTCGGTGCTGATCAGCCACATGGGCGAGGGCAACTGGAAGGTCGCACGCCGTGACCGGCCGATTCGTCTGATCGACCGCCCGCTCGGGATCGGGCGGCTTGACAACCCGCCGACACCGGTCTTCTCCGCCGAACCCGGTGTCGCCACGACCGCGGCGCTGGTGCCGCTCGAAGGCGAGTACTACCGACTGATCGTGGCGCGTGGCGAGGTGCTCGACACGCCGGAGCTCCCGCACGTGCAGATGCACTATTTCCACTTCCGGCCCGAGCGCGGGATCGAGCCGTTCATGGACGAGTGGTTGCGGCATGGCGCGCCCCATCACTTCGTCACCAACCTCGGCGATCACGCGGCCCGCTGGGAGGCGTTCGCAGAGCTGCTCGAGCTGGAGTATGAGGAGATCTAGTCAGCGCTCCAGCCGGCGGGTCGGGCGCAGGCGTGAGCGGATCTGATGCTGGAAGCGCTTCGTGAGGAGGTGCTTGAAGCGAACCTCGCGCTTCAGGCCCACGGGCTGGTGACGCTGACCTGGGGAAACGCCAGCGGGATCGATCGCGCCCGCGGTCTGGTCGCAATCAAGCCGAGCGGGGTCTCCTACGACGCGCTCGGTGCGGCGGACATCGTGATCGTCGACCTCGACGGCAATATCGTGGCCGGCGGGCGGCCATCGACCGATACTCCCACGCACCTGGCGCTGTACCGCGCGTTTGAGCAGATCGGCGGGGTCGTGCATACGCATTCGACCTGGGCGACCGCGTGGGCACAGGCACAACGGGAGATCCCGCTGCTCGGGACCACGCATGCCGACCTCTGTCCGCACCCGATCCCGTTGACGCGCGCGCTCAGCGCCGAGGAGGTGGCCTCTGACTACGAGGGCGCCACCGGCACGGTGCTGGTGGAGGCGATCTCCGCGATCGGCCCGCTTGAGCTCCCATGTGCGCTGGTTCGCGGACATGCGCCGTTCTGCTGGGGCGCGGACCCGGGTAAGGCGGTGGACAGCGCCGTGACGCTCGAGGCGGTGGCGAGGATGGCGCTGCTGACGACACTGCTCGATCCGGCCGCCGCACCGCTGGATGCGGCGCTCCAGCACAAGCACTTCGAGCGCAAGCACGGGCCGGAGGCCTACTACGGGCAACCGTGACCGTGCCGGCGGCCCGGGCGCGACCGGGCCGGCGCCGGGGGCGTGACCGGGCCGGCGCCCGGGACCAGCGGGGCTCGTCAGTCGGTCTGGCGCCGCAGCGTGATCGCACCGGCGATCAGCGCAGCGAACGCGAAAGCCAGCACGATCGCCGTGTCGATCCAGAACCAGTGGCTGACGGCACGGTCCAGTGTCAGGTGGTGCATGCCGTCGACGGCGTAGGACATCGGCATCAGATCGGAGATCGCGTGTAGGCCTGCGGGCAGGTCCTGGCGCGGCAGCAGCAGGCCGCACAGCAGCAACTGTGGGATCACGACGACCGGGAAGAATTGGACCACCTGGAACTCGGTGCGCGCGAACGCGCTCGCCGACAGCCCGAGGCCCATACCGAGCAGGGCCACACAGATCGCCAGCAGGACGACGAGCACCGCAGGCCCTGCGACGTTCAGCCCCAGCGGTCCGAGCGTCAGGGCGCTCGCAACCACCGCCTGTGTGGCGGCCAGCAGACCGAACGAGAGCGAGTAGCCGATGATCAGCTCCAGGCGACCGAGCGAGGTCGTCATCAGGCGTTCGAGCGTGCCGCTCGTGCGCTCACGCAACAGCGCGATCGAGGTGACCAGAAAGACCGTGCTCAGCGGGAACAGCGCCAGCAGCGACGCACCGATCTGGTCGAACTTTTCGCGGTCATGCGTGAAGATCAGCCACAGCAGCGTCTCGAGACCGCACGGGACGAGCAGCAGCATCGCAATCGTGCGCGGATCGTGGCGCAGCTGTGTGAGCACGCGACGCGCCGTGGCGAGCGTGCGACTGGACGTCATGCGCCCTCGATCAGGCGCACGAACGCCTCGTCCATGTCCTCGCTACCGGTTCGCTCGATCAGCTCCGCCGGCGTCAGCGCAGCGAGGATCACGCCCTCCCGCATCAGCAGCAGCGAGTCGCAGTGCCGCGCCTCGTCAAGCACGTGGCTTGAGACGAGCAGCGTCGTCCCCTCGCTTGCAAGCTCGGCAAACAGCGCCCAGAGTTCTCGCCGCAGCAGCGGATCGAGTCCGACCGTCGGCTCGTCCAACAGCAGCAGCGCCGGTCCACCGGCGAGCGCTGCCGCCAGTGAGACCCGCGCCTGCTGACCGCCTGAGAGGTTGCGAACGAGACGGCCCGCCTCCTGCTCCAGACCGACCCTGGCCAGCAGACCGGCGAAGTCCGCGCCGCGAAGCCGCGCGAAGTAGCGCAGGTTCTCCAGAACCGTCAGATCCTCGTAGACGGACGGCGCCTGGGTCTTGTAGCCGAGTTGGGCGCGCGCCTCGGCGCTTCCCGGCACCGCCCCTAGCACCGTCACGGTTCCACTGACATTTGCCTGAACGCCGCCGATCGCGCGGATCAGCGTCGACTTGCCCGAGCCGCTGGGACCGAATAGCCCCGTCACCCGTCCCCGCGCCAGCGACGCCGTCAACTCGTGCAGCACCGGGCGGCCACCCCGGTGCACCGTCAGTCGCTCGATCTCGACCGCGCTTGAACGACGCGCGTCACCCGGCGCGCTCAGAGGTCGGCCAGATCCTGGTCGTGATCGTCGTCGAGCATCTTCATGAACGCGAAGATGACCAGCCCGAGCGCCGTGATCTCGACGAGCATCAGGAGCCCGACCAGCCACGCCGTCGGGCTCAGCGCCAGCAGTACGATTAGGTCGACGACCACGATCATCGGAATGGCGACGCCGTAGATGAGCCGCATGTCCGCGCCGAGCGCGCTCTCCAGCCACGTGTCCAGCCCAAGGAACGGATTCGAGCTTGGGCGGGTTGGGGTTTGCGTAGTCTCCATCGCTTCCTCCTGGTCGGTGCCCAGAAGCGTGACGCCGGCGGCGCCCGGAGCCATCCGCAGCGGTGCGCAGCCGAACTTCGGAAAACCCGAATACGGTGCGTGGCCGCCGAACGATGGGCTGCGATCGTCGCGGGTTAGAGTGAGTTCGTGTTCGACGACATCCTGATCGGGGTCGACGGGCGTCACGGCGGTCACGACGCGATCGCGCTGGCACGCCAGTTGGCTTCCGAACACGCGCGGTTCACACTCGCGCACGTATACGGCGCCGGTCTGATGCCGGGCGACGCGGCGGCGCTGCTGCTCGCCACCGAGCGCCAGCAGACGTGCGCCCTGCTGGCGCGCGAGCGTGAGCAGGCGGGGCTTGACGCGCAGCTGATCCCGTGCGCGGAGCGCTCAATCGCGCGCGGCCTCCGGCAGATCACGATCAGCCAGGGCAACGATCTGCTCGTCGTCGGCCGTGGCCACCACGGCATTCTCGGCCGTGCGTTCCGGATTGACGACACCAGCTCGACGCTCAGCGCTGCGCCCTGCCCAATCGCGATCGCGCCGGTAGGGCAGGCCGAGTCGCCGGCTCCGCTGCTGCGGATCGGTGTCGGCTACGACGGTTCACCGGAGAGCGAGCAGGCGGTCGTCGTTGCTCGATCACTCGCCGAGCACCGTCCCGGTGCGACGATCAGGGGGCTGGCCGTGATCAAGCAGCGGTCGCTTGGCTCAGGCGAGAGCGCTCGGAAGCAGAGAACCGCGCCGCAGCCCTCAGAACCGGACCGGTCACGGCTGCTCGAGCTCGGTGGGCTTGACGGCGAGGCCGTTCAGGGCAATCCCGGCGAGGCGCTCGAGTCCTTCAGCCGGAGCCTTGACCTGCTGATCGTCGGTTCGCGAGCTCACGGGCCGATCTCGCGCCTGTTCAGTGGAAGCACCTCTAACCATCTCGCGCGTAGCGCTCACTGCGCCCTGCTGGTGCTTCCGCACGGGGTCGCCGATCTCCCGGAGGGTCCGCAGGACGCCGGCGTCGCAACTGAGAGCCACGTCGCCGCAGAACCGGAGAGCTAACCGCCCTCGCGCTCGCGGGACGTGCGCTCCTGGACGGAGGTGATCCGACGCCCGGACACCGACCAGGCGCGGATCTCCACCCAATGGGTCTTCTCGCCCGGCGCCCAGGAGTTCAGACCGAGCTGCTCGAGGCGTTCGATCTCCGAACCAGCTGTGACCTCGGCAGCGGTGCCGACCACGATCACGCTCCACCCGGTGTGCGACGTCTCATCGACCGAGTCGATCTCGAACGCGGCCCTGCCGGAACGAACCAGGGCATGTAGCTTCGAGCCCGCCCCGGTGCGCAGCACGACCGACTTCGAACGATCGTCGAAGACGTAGTTGACCGGCCGGATCACCGGTGCCCCTTCACCGATCACCACGGCGAGCCGACCGAACTGGTGCGTGGCCAGCAACCGTAGGCACTCGTCGTGGGATAGCGCCGCTGTCTCGACCGCCTCTTCTGCCGGGTCGGCCAGGTCGGTGTCGTCCGGGTGCTCGGCGTTCATATCGCGACCATACCTTCACTTCAGGCTGGACGTTGCCCGCGCACAGCTTGTCTGACCGTCTCGGCGTCGGCCGCAACGCCGGCCCGGGTGGGGGTCTACGTAGTTTGCGCCGCTAGCTGGCCGGTTTTGTGCGGTCCGGAGTGACGAGCCAGGGGTCGTAGCTGTACGTGAGGGACATGACAAGCTCAATCCACGCCGTCCGGCAGGCATCGCCGATCGCCGATTTCGAACTGATTGCCGAGTCGATCCCGCAGATCGTGTTCATCGCGGCTGCGGATGGATCGACCGAGTACGTCAATCGCCGTGGGACCGATTACACGGGCCTACCGCCGCAATCCGCCAAGGGCCTGGCGTGGACGCAGGCGCTCGACCCGGATGACCGCGATCGCGTGGCCGCGGCGTGGGCCGACGCGGTCGCGCGCAACGCTCAGTTCACCGCCGCGTACCGGCTGCGTCGCCACGACGGCGAGTTCCGCACCCACGAGGTCAGCGCAATCCCGATCCGGAACGCGGATGACGAGATCATCAGGTGGATCGGCACGGCAACCGACATCGAGGACCAGCACCGGCTCGAGCTGGGCCTCCGTGCCGCCGAGCGCAAGGCCGCGGAATCACTGTCGTTGCTGGACACCCTCCAATCGAGCGCGCCGATCGGGCTGGGCTACGTCGACCGCGAGTTCCGTGTGCGCAACATGAACCAGGCGCTGGCGTCGACAAGTGGGCGACCGATCGAACAGCTGCTCGGCCACACGGTCGCGGAGAACATCCCGGCGCTGTGGCCCGAGCTCGAGCCGCTCTACGCGCGGGTGCTCGAAACGGGCGAACCGGTCGTCAACAGCGAGACGAGCGCCGAGCTCCCGGGCGATTCGGCCCGCGTGCGCACATGGCTGACGAGCTTGTACCCGGTCAGGGTGGAGGGTGAGGTGACCGGAATCGGGATCGTGGCCGTCGACATCACCGAGCGCAAGACGATGGAGCTGACACTCAAGCACCTCTCGCAGCACGATCCACTGACGGGCCTCTACAACCGCCGCCAGCTGTTCATCGAACTCGACCGGGTTCTACGCCACGCCGACCGGTACGAACACGGCGGAGCGGTCCTGATGCTCGACATCGACAACTTCAAGTGGACCAACGATTCCTACGGCCACGCCGCCGGTGATCGCCTGCTGATCTCTCTGGCAAGTGTGCTCAGCAGCCGGCTGCGGAAGACTGACACGGTTGGGCGGATCGGCGGCGATGAGTTCGTCCTGATCCTGCCCGAGGCCACCGAGACGCAGGCGCTCGCGGTCGCGGTGCAGCTGCGTGCCCTGCTGTGTGAGCGTCCGACCGGACCGCCGGTCCATGTCAGCATCGGGATCGCGCTGTTCGACGGGAGCGAGCAGCTGACCGCCGACGACCTGCTGATTGCCGCCGACATCGCGCTGTACGAGGTCAAGGAAGCAGGCGGTGATCAAGCCGCTGTCTACAACGGCCACTCTGGGGCACTGATGCTGCGGGTCAATGCGGTCAGGGATGCGCTGAGCGAAGACCGTCTGATCCTGCATGCTCAGCCGATCGTTGATCTTCGCGACGGCCACGTCGCGTATCACGAGCTGCTGATCCGGATGGCCTCTGAGACCGGCGAGCTGATCCCGCCCAGCGAGTTCCTCCCGATCGCCGAGCGGTTCTCCCTCGCCGGAGAAATCGACATGTGGGTGGTCTCACAGGCGCTCGCGCTCGCCCGGCACCAGCCGGTGACGATGAATCTCTCCGGTCGCTCGATCGGAGATCCCAGGATCCTCTCGGCGATCGCCAGGGGCGTTGCCGCCGGCGTGGATCCGGGCAACCTGGTGGTCGAGATCACCGAGACGGCCGCGCTCAACAATCTGGAGACGGCGAGCGTGTTCGTCGCAGCCCTGACCGAACTCGGTTGTGAGCTCGCGCTTGACGACTTCGGCACTGGCTTCGGTTCGTTCACATACCTCAAGCACGTCCCGGCCCGCTATCTGAAGATCGACATGGAGTTCGTGCGGGGCGTCAATACCGACCCGACCGATAAGGAGATCGTCCGGTCGATCATCGGGATCGCTCGCACGCTCGGCAAGGAGACGATCGCCGAGGGCGTCGAGAGCCCGGAGGTACTGGAGACCCTGCAAGAGCTCGGTGTCGACTACGCCCAGGGCTTCCACCTCGGCCGACCAGAGCCACTCGCCTTGGCGCCAACAGACTAGGAGGCATGATCGTGACCGGCTACGCGAACGATGTCCTGATCGAGCCCGAATGGCTCGAACGGCATCTGGATGACGACTCGGTCCGGATCGTCGAGGTTGACGAGAACCAGGCGCTCTATCGAGAGGCACACATCGCCGGAGCGATCGGCCTCGACTGGCGCGAAGACCTACAGGACGACCTCAGGCGAGACTTCCTCGGCCCCGAGGACTTCGGGCGGCTGCTCGGCAGCCGGGGTATCTCAAACGATCACCGGGTGATCCTCTATGGGGACCGCAACAACTGGTTCGCGGCCTACATGTACTGGTATCTGAAGTACTACGGCCACGACGACGTGAGGCTGCTCAACGGCCCGCGCGAGCGCTGGATCTCCGACGGGCGCCCCACCACGTCCGCTCCTCCCGACCATCCGGCCGTGACCTTCAGGGCGAAGCCGGGCGATCACACGATTCGCGCCAGACGCGATGACGTCCTGGCCGCGCTCGGCGACTCAAGCGTGCTCGTCGACGTCCGCTCGCCACCGGAGTTCTCCGGCGATCTCGTCGCGATGCCGGGCTACGAGAACGAAGGCGCACTGCGATCCGGTCACATCCCGGGCGCCAGTTCGATCCCGTGGACCGAGGCCGTCCGTGAGGACGGAAGCTTCAAATCGGCCGACGAGCTGCGTGAGCTGTACGGCCGCAAGGGCGTGCTCAGTGGCGAGCCGATCATCGCCTACTGCCGGATCGGCGAGCGCTCCGCCCACACCTGGCTGGTGCTGCATGAGCTGCTCGGCGAACGGGACGTCAAGAACTACGACGGATCCTGGCTCGAGTGGGGAAATCTCGTGGGCTTCCCGATCGAGAAGGGCTAGGCCGCGTCGCCGGCGTCGGGTGGTTGGGCGCGCGGACCGCTGCCGCGCGATAGCTTGCGCCCGATGCCCGAACCGCTTGACCTGGTGATCTTCGATTGCGACGGAGTGCTTGTCGACAGCGAACCGATCGCGGTGCGGGTCGACCTCGCGGTGCTCGCCGAGTTCGGCTTGGCGCTCTCGCAGGACGAGGTGATCGAGCGATTCGTCGGCCGCTCACCAGCCGTGATGCTCGGCGTGATCGAGGCACACATCGGACGACCGATTCCTGATCGCCTGGAGTCCTATGAGCATCTGTACACGGCCGCGTTCGAGGCTGAGCTGACAGCGGTCGACGGCGTCGGGGAAGCGCTCGATCAGATCGCGAATCCCAGCTGCGTCGCCTCGAGCAGCGAGCCCGACAGCCTGCGTCGCAAGCTGGAGCTGACCGGCCTCTATCACCGGTTCGAGGGCCGCGTGTTCAGCGCCAGCGAGGTGGAGAACGGGAAACCCGCTCCCGATCTGTTTCTGCATGCCGCCGAGAGGATGGCCGTCGACCCGTCGCGATGCGTTGTCGTCGAGGACAGCCGCTATGGCGTTGAGGCGGCCCGGGCGGCGAACATGGACGTGCTCGCATACTTCGGCGGGCTCACGTCGGTGCGAGCACTCGATGGCCCGCGCACGACTCTGTTCGACGACATGCGAGAGCTACCGGGCCTGCTACGAGCGCGCGCTGGGCGATAGCCGCGAAACCTGATCAGGTCCGGTCCGCGGGCGGCACGACGAGCAATGGGCATGGCGCAACGTGAAGCAGGCGCTGGGTGACGCTCCCGAGCATCAGCCCAGGGAGCGTCCCATGACCCCTGGTACCGACGACGATCAGATCTGCGTCCACGTCGCGAGCGAGGTCCGCGATCGTGTGAGCCGGCTGGTGGCCGACGTGCTTGACGACCTTGAGGGTGACATCCAACCCTTCCTCGGAGAGCTCCGATGCGATCCGCTTGACCTTGTCCTCGACCAGTTCCTCATCGGCGTACCACGCAAGCGCGCTGTCACCGGTTGTGGCGATCTTCTGCACGACGTGTGCGATCGCGAGCGTCTTTTCGCCTTCGAATGCAAGCGATTTCGCTACCGCCAGCGCGCGGTCCGCTTCCTCGGAACCATCGGTCGCCCACATGATCTTCTTGAACATCGGACTCCTCGCTTTGAACAGTGACAGCAGCGGCAAGCTTGCCTGATCGCCGCATGCCGGTCAACCACTGCTCGGCGGGCGGGGAACTACTGATGCATGTCACGGCCCAGCGGCGATGGCCCCATCCTGCTGCGCACGTAACGTTAGGGTTCAGATGCTCGGTGTCATGCAGCCATCCGGAGAGGAGCAATCGCGCCAATGAGCATTCCCGATGCACCGCTGTCCCACGTGCGCGTCCACGAGGCGATGCACACCGGCATCCTCACCACCGACTCCTCGACCCCGCTGCGCGTGGTCGCACGGTTGATGGCCGAGCAGCGCGTCCATGCGGTCGCGGTCACCGAGCCCAGCCACGTCCGCCGGCCGTGGGGAATCATCACCGCGCTGGACATCGCCGCCGCGGCGGCGTCAGGCGAGGAGCTGACGGCGGGTGAGGCCGTTGCCGGCGAGGTGGTCACGGTATCCGCGTCGGAATCCTTGGACCACGCCGCGCAGGTGATGGTCTCGCACGGGGTCTCGCACGTGGTCGTGCTTGACGCCGCGAGTGGGCATCCTGCCGGGATCCTGTCGACTCTGGACATCGCCGCCGCGTACGGCGGCTGACACGAATGCTGGACATGCTTGCTTGCTTGCTAGCTTATTTTGTGCTAACGTGCAAGCACACACCCTCTCTCCTCTCACCATCGACATTCAGGAGTAAGCATGCCCACCACCCAGACAAGCACCACCCAGCCGACTTTCGAGGCCGCGTTCGAGCAGATCAAGGAGCTCAACGAGCAGATCAAGGAGCTCAACGAGCAGGTCCTCGGCGCCGCCCGCAAGGTCAGCGTCCAGTCGCTCGACACCTACGAGAAGACCGTCGACCGTGCGATCGACCTCGAGCGCAAGCTCGCCGGGGCGACCAAGCAGGAATGGCTGAAGAACCTGATCGACGCGCACGCGGACATCGCCAAGGAGATGACCGACGCGTACGCGACCACGGCTCGCAGCCTTCTGAAGTAGGGTTCCCGCCCACCAGTCGTTCTTCACGAAGGGCGCCGGCGGCGACAGCTGCCGGCGCCCTTCGCCTTTCTCACAAGGGGGTATAGGTTGTCCACCAGGTCACCCACCGCGCCAGCGCTCAATCTTCCGATGCCGCCGAGCGCTCCGAACGGGTTGCTTGACGGCTGGACGGAGCTGTGGACAGCCGTCGGCCTCGAAGCGCTTGAGGAGATGAGCGCCACCTTCACGCGCGGCCCGCGCGTCCGGAACCTGCCGCGATGGTGGGAGCTGATGACAACGCGGACCCACCCGACCTGGTCAACGCCACACGAGGTCGTGCTCGAGGCGCCGGTCGCCCGCCTGCGTGACTTCAGCACGAATCACGCCTCCCGGACCGTTCCGGTCCTGGTGCTCCCGCCCCAGGCGGGTCACGACTCCTGCATCGTCGACTATTCGCCGGAGCAGAGCCAGATGCGCACGATCCTTGAGTCCGGGCATCAGCGCGCCTACTCACTGGACTGGATCGGTGCGACCGCCGAGACCGCCGACGCCGGCATCGAGGACTATCTCGACGTGATCGATCGCGCCGTCGATCATGCTGGTGGTCGCGTCAACCTGATCGGCGACTGCCAGGGCGGCTGGCTCGCCACGATCTATGCCGCCCTCCACCCCGAGCGCGTCAACACGCTCACGATCGCCGGGGCGCCGATCGACTTCCACGCCGGCGAGCCTGTGATCCACGAGGTGGTCACGCACCTCGCGCCCCACGGTGACATGTCCTTCTACGAGTCGCTTGTCGCCCTTGACGGCGGCGTGCTCAAGGGTGAGCACATGCTCGGCGGGTTCATCATGATCAAGCCCGTCGATGAGCTCAGCCGGCAGCTGGAGCTGCTGCGTAAGCTGGACGATCAAGCTCACATCGACCGCTACGTCGAATTCGAGAACTGGTTCAGGCACACCCAGGACATCCCCGGACGCTTCTACCTGTGGATCGTCCGCCATCTGTTCCGTGACAACGAGCTCCTCAGCCGGTCGCTGAAGATCGGCGAGCGGACGGTCGATCTGCGCAAGCTCGAGATGCCGCTCAACCTGTTCGCGGGCGCCAACGATCACATCACGCCGCCAGACCAGGTGTTCGCGCTCGCCGATGCCGCCTCGACGCCGCCTGAGCTGATCCGCCGCGAGGTCACCAGCGGCGGACATCTCGGTCTGTTCATGTCACACGAGGCGCTGCGCAACCACTGGCCGGGGATCCTCGCCGAGGTGCTCAAGCACTCGGGCGCGACCAGGAGCCCCAGGAAGAAGCGGGCTCAGGGCTGATCCGCCGGGCCGGTCGAACGATCCGGCGCCTGAGGCAAGGGAGGCAGGGTCTTTCCTGCGACGAGGACTCACTGAAAGCCTGTCCGAGCGCGCGAATCACCGGGCCGCGCGCCAGATTGTCCGCTCGAACACGAATCTCATGTTCGAGCGCGCGAATCACCGGGGCCGCACGCCAGATTGTCCGTTCGAACAGCAACCACCGGCGATAGGGGTCGGTTGCCGTCGATCGGGCGGCGATTCGACTGCCTGGCAAGACGCGGATGCCGGGTCCCGAACGCAGAACCGCCCCGGCGATCAGGCCGAGGCGGATCTGGTCAGGCGGAGAGGGGGTAGTTATGTTGGTGGGGAGGAAGCGGGTGTGGGAACGCGCGGCGGCTCGCCCTTCTCGGGAGGAAGCGGCTCAGCACGCAGCGAGCGGTAGTGATCGCGCCAGATTGCCTTATAGATCGGGACCTTGCGCGGTATGTCCCGGATTCCCGGCAGGAACGGGATGCAGACGAGGCCGATGCTGAGGACGGTCATCACCATCATCACCAGCAGGTCGGCGTTGTTCGACCACGAGAACGGACTGACCTGGTACCAGAAGGTGTACAGCCACAGCCACACCTGGCCAGGGAAGCTGCCGGTCTCGTTCATCATCCCCCACTGCGGGTTGCCGAGCAGATGATCAGCCTGGGCTCGGTCGGCGAGGTAATTGCCGTCCTCCAGGAACAGCAGGATCTTGGTGTAGTCGGTCTCGTAGAACTGCTTGGTGGTCAGCAGCGCGCCGTCGAGGGCGCCCGACTGCGCCACCGACAGCAGCGCATTCATCATCGTCGGCACCGGCCCGTAGTGGCCGGCGGGCACCGTGATCGAGCCGTTCGGATTGGCCGTGGCCTTGTTCAGCGCGTTGCTGTACGCGGTCGTCCATGCGGTCTGCAGCTTTGCCGGCGCCGCCAGATAGGTGCTCACGGCGGCCTGGACGGTGGGCATGCCCGGGATCGAGCGCAGCGGATTGACGACGTAGTCCTGCACGGTGTTGACCGGATCGTTGACGCCGACCCATTTCGCCGGATAGACGAACGCGATGTGCTGACCGTCAGCGGCGTGGTTGTATGGAGGCCCGTAGGTGGCGGTCTCACTGGTGCCGTCGAGCTGGCTCACCGCGGCGGTGACGAAGTCGACGGGCATCGCCCTGGACCATGTCTTCAGGGTCGCCGGCGGGTCGTCCGGAGACGAGAACAGGATGCTCAGCACGAACGCGAGCGCCAGCACGACCCCGATCGCAATCGTCGCCTCCTTGATCAGGTCGTATGGGCGATACGACCCCTTCCACTTGCGGTACTGCTCGTTCTCGAGCTTGCGCTGCTGCTTGCGCTGCTCGCCGGTCATCACGAGACCTCCGGATCGGCAGCGGGCGGTACGCGGTCGGCGCCGGTCGCGCCGGTCGCGCCGGTCGCGCCGGTCGCGCCGGTCGCGGCCCGAGGCGTCGCGGCGGCAGCGGCCAACGTGCTGGTCGCATGCGCGACCGAACCGTTCGTTGCAACGAGCTTGAGGCGCTCCTCGTCAAGGAGAAGCGGCGGAACGATCCCGTGGTGACGCACGAGCAGAATGTGGACCCCAACAAGCGTGACCACGGCCAGTGGCAGCAGCAGGATGTGGAAGCTGTACATCTGGCCGAAGTTCATGAGGTTGAAGAACGCGCCGACGCCGGCCGCGTTCATCGCGTCCTTCGCCTGGGTGGAGATCCACTGCGCGTCGAAGTTCTGCTGGGAGACATAGCCGGTCAGCGCGCAGGGAATCGCGATCAGGAAGGTGATCGCGCCGGTCATCCAGACACGCGCGCGCCCGCCGCGCCAGGCCGACATCCAGTACTTGCCCCACAGGTGAATGACCATGAAGAAGAAGAACATCTCCACCGACCACATGTGCATGCTGTTGAAGAAGTGCCCGATGCTGGAGCCGTGCCACCACGCCGGGCCCTTCAGGGCCAGGATCGTGCCGGTCAGGATCAGCGACGTCAGCGCAGCGATCGACAGCACGCCGAAGACGTAGATCCACGACGACATGTAGGAGGGCTGGCCGTCCGGGAGCATCGTCTCCGGCGGCAGCGCCGCAACCGCCTTCGTACGAACGGTGACGGTCCAGTTCTTGCGTGACGAGACGCTCACGGCGAGCTCTCCTCGACCTTGTGATGCGGGAACGGCAGCAGGATCGCGAGCGCGAACACGATGAACATCAGCACGATCACGAGCAGATTCGCGAGCGTGATGTGAACGACCCAGAAGTTGACGACATGTGCTGGGTGATTGAGATTGAAGATCGCAGCCATGGCGGGGGACCTTATGGAGGCCCGGGCGCGCCGCCATCCGGTCAGACCTGCAGCCGATTGCGGACAACTACTGTCCCAAGCGGTCACCCCACGAGCGCGCGCGAGCAGCAGCCGCGCTACTGGAGAGCGGCGTAGCAGTCCGCGTGGAACGCACGCTCGGCGCTGGCCGTCAGTTCGGGCTCTGCCGCCACCGAGGTCGTGTGGGGGATCGTGTTGACGATCCACACGCCCGGCTCGTAGACACCGATCGGCTCACCACAATCCGAACAGGATCGGCGTGCGGGGCCGTCTGACCTGTCACCGCCCCGATGCGGTCGCATCATCACCAACGTGAGCCTAGGAACGACCGGGGCCGGGACGCATCGCTTCGAACCCGTCGCCGCCGTGCGGAGAACTACTTATCCGATCGCAGCTATCCTGCCGCTGTCGGCGCGAATGCACGCTGGGACTCGCGCGCGACCGAACCACCCGATGAGCCTTTCTGACCAAACGCTGCGCCGGCTGCTCGATGTGGGCCGCTCGTTGGTGAGCGAGCTCGATCCAGAGGCCGTGCTCGATCGAATCCTTGAGGAGGCGCAGATCATCACAGGCGCACGCTACGCCGCGCTCGGCGTCCTCAACGAGCAGCGGACCGAGCTTGCGCGGTTCATGACGCTCGGCATCGACGAGCAGGCACACAAGGGGATCGGAGACCTTCCCCACGGGCGAGGGGTGCTCGGCGTACTGATCGCCGACCCGGCGCCGCTGCGCGTGGAGGACGTCGGCGCGCACCCGGAGAGCTACGGGTTCCCCGCGGCTCACCCGAGGATGCACGGATTCCTCGGGGTCCCAATCATGATCCGCGGCCTCGCCTGGGGCAACCTCTACCTGACCGACAAGACCGACGGCGGATCGTTCACGGCGCAGGATCAGGAAGCCGCGATGATCCTCGCCGACTGGGCCGCCACCGCGATCGAGAACGCCCGCCTGTACCAGAGCAGCGAGCAGCGACGCGAGCAGCTGGAGCAGGCGGTGCTGGGGCTGGAGGCTGCACGGGACATCGCCGATGCGATCGGCGGCGCGTTCGAGCTGCCGGGGATCCTCGCCCTGATCGCGAAGCGCGGGCGGGCACTCGTGTCGGCGCGCACCGTTCTGATCCTGCTGCGCGAGGGCGACGAGTTGGTCGTCTGCGCCAGCGCCGGCGACGCCGATTCGGCGCTGGGACGCCGGATCCCGGTGCTGCGGTCAACCTCGGGGGAGGTCCTGGAGCGTGGCCGCTCCGAGCGGATCGCCGAAGTCAGCAGCACGCGGCTGCGGCACGCTCCGGAGGCCCTCGGCGTCAGCGGCGTACGGACCGCGCTGCTCGTCCCGATGAACTATCACGGCGCGGCTGTCGGCGTCCTGGCGGCGTTCGACCGGGGCACCGAGACGGATACGCGCAACAGCACCGACGCCCGCGCGGAGCCGTTCACCGAGGCCGACGAGGCGATCGCGCGCACGTTCGCCGCATCCGCCGCCAATGCGGTGGCAATCAGCCGCAGCGTCGAGGCGGACCGCCTGCGGAGCGCGATCGCCGCGGCCGAGGCAGAGCGCCGGCGGTGGGCGCGTGAGCTCCACGACGAGACGCTGCAGGCGCTCGGCGGCCTGCGAGTCCTGCTCGCCTCCGCGGTCAGGCGCAGTGACGCCGCAGCCAACGTCGAGGTGATGCGTCAGGCGATCTCCGACATCGAGACCGAGATCCAGAACCTGCGCGGGATCATCACCGATCTGCGGCCCTCGCTGCTCGACGACCTCGGCCTGCTGCCGGCGATCGAGGCACTGATCGAACGCCGGCGCGCGGCCGGCCTGGAGATCGTCAGCGAGCTGACGCTGCCGGAGCGCGTCGGCGCCGGCGGCGGGATCGCGCCAGAGCTTGAAACCACGGTCTACCGGCTGGTCCAGGAGGCCCTGACGAACGTCGTCAAGCACGCCAACGCGACGATCGTTCACGTCTGCGTTCGGCTTGACGGCGACCGCGTCGTCGTCGAGGTCAGCGACGACGGCGTCGGCTTCGACATCACGGCACAGACCGTGGGCTTCGGTCTGGCCGGCATCCGTGAGCGGATCTACCTCGCGGACGGCACGTTTGACCTGAGCTCCGACAGCAACGGCACGCTGCTGAGAGCGAGCATCGCGCTCGATGCCACCGACCCGCTGAGCGGGTCAGGTTCTGATCAGCTGGCGTCCTAGCGCGTAGCGGACCAGCTCGGCCCGGCTCGCCAGACCCAGCTTGCGGTGGATCGTCGCTCGATGCGACTCGACCGTTCGCCGGGAGAGGTGCAGCTGTTCGGCGATCTCCGCGCCGGTGTAGCCGAGCGCCGTCAGGCGCAGCACCTCGATCTCCCGCGGGCTGAGGCCATCCTCGCCGGACGCCCGCCGAATTGCACGCAGTCCGACCGCCACCTGCGGGCTGACGAACTCCTGACCTGACGCGACACGCCGGACAGCCTCGGGCAGATCGCCGTCGGCATGTTCCTTGAGCACGAAGCCCAGCGCCCCGGCGTCGAGCGCCTTGCGCGCGAACACGGGACTCGCCTCCATCGTCAGCACGACGATCTCGGTCTCCGGCGACTGCTCTCGCAAGCCGCGAATCGCCTCGATGCTGGAGCCGCTCGGTACCTGTAGATCGAGCACCAGCACGTTCGGAGCGTGACCGTTCATCTGGAGCCTGACGCCGCCGATGTCTCCCGCCTCGGCGACAACCTGAACTCCGTCCTCGCCGTCGAGCAGCAGACGCAACATCCTTCGCACGACCGCCCGGTCGTCGGCCAGCACGACACTGATCGGGACGTCGGACCGCTCGACACCCGCGATCGATTCGGTTGGCGCCGCGGCCTCGGCCAATTTCAGATGTGCTGCCATACGAGTATGCTAAATCTGCCGTTGGCGGCGGACATCGCGGCAGACAGGCGGATCGGTTGCGGCAAAACGCGTATCCGCCTCATCCGCCCAACGCCCCCACCGGGCGCTCGGCAACCGGCGGCTGGATTCGGATTCTGGAATCGACGATCACCGCCCCGTCAGGGCCGGCGATCAGCGGATTCGCGTCGAGTTCGGCGATCTCGGGATGGGTTTCGACGAGCACGCTCAGCGCCACCAGCACCTGCTCGACCGCGGCGGTATCGCATTTCGGTAGGCCGCGGTAGCCGTCGAGCAGCGGGAACGTCTTCAGCGAGCGCAGCATCTCGCTTGCATCGAGGTCCGTCAGCGGCGTGATCCTGACGGCCACATCCCCGAGCAGCTCGGCGCTGATGCCGCCGGCACCGCAGACGATCACCGGGCCAAAGCTGGCGTCATGAACGACCCCGGCCAGCAACTCGACCCCCTGCTCGGCCATCGGCTGAACGATGAACCCATCGATCGCGTACCCGGCCTGCTCGACGGTATCGGCGATCCGCTTGGCGGCGGATCGGATCGCCTTGGCCCCGGCCAGGTTCAGCGCCACCGCCCCCGCGTCGGTCTTGTGCAGCAGACCGCTCGCGATCGCCTTCAGCGCAACCGGCCGGCCGAAGTCGGCGGCGGCGGCAACCGCCTCCTCGGCGCTCGCCACGGTTCGTGTTGCGACCAGCGGCAGGTGGTAGCAGTCGAGCAACGCGGTGACCTCGTCGGGGCTCAGCCACTCCTCGCCGGCGGCGAGCGCCTTGGCGATGATCGCCGCGGCCTCATCGGTCCGGCAGCCGTCGACCGTTCCGGCCACGCCCGGCGGCCGGTCACGCCACGCCGACCAGCGCGCCGCGTGGGCGAGCGCGCGGACGGCCTCCTCAGGGAACGCGAAGCGAGCGGCCCCGAGCCGGTTGCCGGCCGGGTGCGGCGGCTGCTCGGCGACCATGAACACCGACGCGATCGTGACGCCATCGGCGCCGGCGGCAGCCGCATCGACCTCCCGCGCGACGTCGGCGGCAGCGGTCATCAGCGGTGGCACGAACAGCGTGATCACCGCATCGCACTCGCCTGAGGCGATCAGCACCTCGATCGCCCGCCGGTAATCGCCGGGAGAGGCGGTCGCGATCATGTCGATCGGGTTGCTCAGCGAGGCTTCACTCGAGAGGAAGGCCCCGAGCTGCGCCTGCACCCCGGCTGACAGCTCCGGAACGGTCAATCCGTCCGCGTGGCAGTTGTCCGCACACAGAATCCCGGGTCCGCCGCCGTTGGTCACGATCCCGACCCGCCCGCCACGCGGCGCCGGCTGCATCGACAGCAACGCCGCGGTGTCGAGCAGCTCCTCGATCGTGTCGGCCCGGATCACGCCCGCCTGCCTGAAGAGGGCGTCGACGTTGACGTCGGAGGCGGAGATCAGGGCGCCGGTGTGCGACGAGGTGGCGCGGGCGCCGGCAGGCGAGCGCCCGCTCTTGACCGCCAGGATCGGCTTGCGAGCACTGACGCGACGCGCGATCCGCGCGAACCTGCGCGGGTTTCCGAATGACTCCAGGTAGAGCAGGATCACGTCGGTTGCGCTGTCGTACTCCCAGTACTCGAGCAGGTCGTTGCCGGAGATGTCGGCCTTGTTGCCGACCGAGACGAACGTCGAGAGGCCAAGCTCGAGCCTGTCGGCGGCCTCCATCAGCGCAATCCCGAGACCGCCGCTCTGAGTCAGGAAGCCGATTCGCCCGGGCGGCGGCTGGCTGGCGGCGAAGGTCGCGTTCAACCGGATCTCCGGGTCACTGTTGAGAACCCCGAGACAGTTCGGGCCGATCAGCCGCATCCCCGATCCGCGACAGACATCCATCAGCTCCTGCTGGCGCGCGACACCATCATGGCCGCGCTCGGCGAATCCCGCCGAGATCACCAGCAGCGCACGCACGCCGGCGGCGGCGCATTCACGGGCGACCCCGACGACCGCCTCCGCCGGCACGACGACCACTGCAAGCTCGACCCGCTCTGGAACATCGCCGATCGACGGGTAGGCCCGCCTGCCCCCGATCGTGTCGGAGTGCGGGTTGATTGGATACAGCCCACCGGCATAGCCGCCGGCGACGAGGTTCATGAGGATCTCCGCTCCGACGGTGCCGGACCGTCGCGAGGCGCCGATCACCGCGACCGCGCTGGGTGCCAGGAAGCTCCGGAGCGCCTCGATCGCGGCGGTCTGCGCGCGCGTGTCGAACGCCAGCAGCGTCTCCTCCGACAGCACCGTCGGCAGCTCGATCGAGGTGACGCCCTCGATCGTGTGCTGGGTGACCGGGAAGCCGCTGCGGCGGAACATGTCGATCATCTTGTAGTTGCTCGGCATCACCTCCGCCGTGAACGAGATGATCCCGTGCCTTCTGGCGACGCCGGCGAGGTGGGCGAGCAGCAGCGTCGCGATCCCATGCCCGTGCAGGGCGTCGGCGACCTCGAATGCAACCTCCGCGTGGTGCTCGCCGGTCCGCACGTAGGCCGCGTGGGCGACGATCGCGTCCTCGGCTCCCCTCGTCACAACCAGCCCGTAGCGGTCGGCGTAATCGACGTCCACCGACCAGTCCGACATCCGCTCGACGTTCGGGGTTCCGAACGCCCGGAAGTAGAGCGACTCGGTCGACATCGCCTCCAGGAACGACTGAATCGCGGCTCGGTCCGCCGCCATCACCGGGCGGACGTGCACGGTGGAGCCGTCGCGCAGGGCGACGTCAGCGGCCTGCTCGGCCGGGTAGGCGGCGCCGGCGCTCACGCCACGGCCTCAGATCGGTCAGCACGGAGCGTGTGTGAGACACCCGCGGCGGCGTAGGCGTCGACCTCGTCGAGCGTCTCGTGCGCGAGCAGCGTGCGGGCGAGTGAGTCGAGTTGCTCACGGTGGCTGCGCAGCGTCTCGAGCGCGCGTTGATGGCACTCGTCGGCGATCCGGCGGACCTCGTCGTCGACCGCCTGCCGGGTGCGTTCGGAGATCATCTCGCCGGCCATCGCATACGGTCCCGAGCCCTCTGGCGGCAGCACCGTGACCAAGCCGATCGCCTCGGACATCCCCCAGCGGCCGACCATCATCCGTGCCAGCGCGGTTGCCTGCTCGAGATCGGATTCGGCGCCGGTTGTGACGGCCCCGTACACCAGCTCCTCGGCCGCGCGCCCGCCAAGCAGACCGGTCATCCGGCCGCGCAGGTAGTTCTCGTCGTAGCCGTATCGGTCGCTCTCCGGACTCTGGAAGGTCACTCCGAGTGCGTGCCCGCGCGGGATGATCGACACCTTCCTGACCGGATCGGCGCCCGGCTCAAGCATGCCGAGCAGTGCGTGGCCCGATTCGTGGTAGGCGGTACGCTCGCGCTCGTCCTCCGAGATCAGGATGTGGCGCTCGGCGCCGAGCAGGATCTTCTCGAGCGCGTCGGCGAACTCCTCGCGGCCGACCTCGTCCTTTTCCCGGTGGGCGGCGAGCAGCGCCGCCTCGTTGACGAGGTTGCGCAGATCGGCTCCGACCATTCCGGGGGTCGTCGAGGCCACGATCGAGAGGTCGACGTCCTTGGCCAGTGGAACCGAGCGCGTGTGAACCTTCAGGATCGCCTCGCGACCACGCTGATCGGGGGGGCTGACGGCGACGCGGCGATCGAAGCGACCGGGCCGCAGCAGCGCGGCGTCGAGGATCTCAGGCCGGTTGGTGGCGGCGAGCACGATCACGCCCTCGTTGCCGGTGAACCCATCCATCTCGGTCAGAACCTGGTTGAGGGTCTGCTCACGCTCGTCGTGACCGCCACCAGGGATCGAGCCGGCGGCGCGCGAGCGCCCGATCGCGTCGAGCTCGTCGATGAAGATGATCGCGGGTGCCTCCTGCTTGGCCTGCTCGAACAGATCACGCACACGGCTCGCGCCGACGCCGACGATCATCTCGATGAACTCCGACGCCGACATCGAGAAGAAGGGCACGTCGGCCTCCCCCGCGACCGCCTTGGCGAGCAGGGTCTTGCCGGTCCCCGGGGGTCCGGTCAGCAGCACCCCACGGGGCACCATCCCCCCGAGCTTGCGATAGCGATCCGGGGTCTTGAGGAAGTCGACGACCTCCGCCAGGTCCTCGGTCGCCTCGTCGATCCCGGCGACATCGGCGAACGTCGTGCGCTGCTCGCTGGGCTCGTAGCGACGTGCGCGCGCCTTGCCGAAGCCGGCGAACGAGCCGGCGCCGCCCGCGAGGCTCTTGGAGGCGCCGCGCATCAGCATCACGAACAGCCCGACCAGCAGCAGGGTCGGACCGAAGCCGAACAGCAGCTCCTCCCAGACCGGCGTCGCGCTCGTCGTCGGATTCGCCCCGACGACGGCGCCGGCAGCCAGCAGCTCCTGGAAGATCTGGTCGTTGGCGAACACCGGTCGCTGGGTCTTGAAGTCCTTCGAGCTCTGGCCCTCCTTGCCCGCCGGGTAGTGGATCTCGGTCCGCAGCGCGCCCTCGATCGTCTCGCCCGTCGCCGTCACCGAGGCGACGTTGCGGTCCGTCACCTGCGTGCGGAAGGCGCTGTAGGGGATCGTCAGGAGCGGCTCGGTGGTGGTCTTGGTGAGCGTCGAGGCCAGCACCCAGTTGAGCAGCAGCAGCGCCGCGAACAGCATCCAGAACCACCGCATCCCACCCGGCCGGCGTGGCGGTGGCTGGGGCTGGCCCGCAGGCCCGCGTGCCCCCTCGACGCGCCACGGATCGCGCGGGCGACCGTCAGGCTGCGTGCGTTGTTGTCCGCTCGGGGCGTCGCCGTTGGACATCACAGCAAACATGATTTCAAGGTAGCTCCGCCGCGTACAAAACTACTCAGTACTTATCCGCACGGAGCGACGTGGTCGCTGCTGTCAGCCCGTGGGTGGAACCCCGATATCGGTCGCGCAGGCCGTATCTAAGGTGCTTTTCATGAATACCCTCGATCTTGCACGCACCCAATTCGCGGTCACGACGCTGTTCCACTTCATCTTCGTGCCGATCTCGATCGGCCTGGCGCTGTTCGTCGCGATCTGTCAGACCCGCTACTACTTCAGCCACAACGAGGTTCATCTGCGGATGACCAAGTTCTGGGGCAAGTTCCTCCTGATCTCGATGGCGATCGGTGTCGTCACCGGCATCGTCCAGGAGTTCCAGTTCGGGATGAACTGGTCGCTGTACTCGAAGTACGTGGGCGACATCTTCGGCGCCCCGCTCGCGATGGAGGGGCTGATCGCGTTCTTCCTTGAGTCGACCTTCATCGGGCTCTGGATCTTCGGCTGGGGGCGCCTCTCCCCGGTCATGCACCTCTGGACGATCTGGCTGACCGCGGCCGGCACCGCCCTGTCCGCCTACTTCATCCTCGCCGCGAACTCGTGGATGCAGCACCCCGTCGGCTACGTCATCAACCACGCGTCCCACAAGGCGCAGCTGAACGACATCTTTGCGGTCCTGCTGAACCCGACGGTCCTGCTGGCCTACCCGCACGTGCTGTTCGGGGCCTACACCACCGGGTTCATGCTGGTGATCGCGATCAGCGCGCTGCTGTTGCTGCGCCGCAGGGACAACTCCGTGCCGCTGAAATCGCTGAAAATGGCGATCCCGATGGCGCTCGTCGCGGTCGTGATCACGATGGGCTTCGGCGACGGCCAGGGCCGTCTGCTGCTCCACGAGCAGCCGATGAAGATGGCCGCGGCCGAGGCGATCTACCACAGCGGCCCCGGTCAGGGCCTGTCCGTGCTCGCGATCGCGCCCGCCAAGCAGAACCCGGGCCACCTCAGCACCGACGTCCAGATCCCGCACCTGCTGTCGCTGATCGAGACGCTCAGCTGGAACGGCTCGGTCCCCGGAATCGACAACGTTCAGGCGGCCGAGCGCAAGCAGTACGGGCCGGGCAACTACGTCCCGATCGTGGCGGTCGAGTACTGGTCGTTCAGGCTGATGATCGGTACCGGGATGCTGATGATGCTGATCGGCGCGATCGGACTCGTCCAGATGGCGAGGCGCAAGCTCCCGAACAGCCGCTTCTTCCTGAAGCTCGCGCTGCTCGGGGCGCTGCTGCCGATCATCGCCAACTGGACCGGCTGGATCTTCACCGAGGTCGGGCGCCAACCATGGGTGGTGTTCGGGCTGTTGAAGACATCCCAGGCGAACTCGCCGAATGTCTCATCGCTCGACATCGTCCTGACGCTCGGCGGCTACCTGATCATCTACGGCGTGCTGATCTCGATCGGCGGCTGGCTGATGATGCGTGAGATCAAGCACGGTCCCGAGCCGGACCCGCGCGAACCTCACGACGGCGTGGGCGAGCCCCCAGCCGCCCCCGCCGCGCACCCCGACCTCGTCATGGCGTACTGATCCGAAGAGAGACACAGACATGCACACAACCTTCTTACAAGGCCTCTGGTTCCTGCTGATCGGGGTCCTCTGGGGCGGCTACTTCGTCCTCGAGGGGTTCGACTTCGGCGTCGCGATGCTGGTCCGGCCGCTCGGCCGCGACGAGGTCGAGAAGCGGATGATCATCCACACGATCGGTCCCGTCTGGGACGGCAACGAGGTGTGGCTGCTGACCGCAGGCGGCGCCACCTTCGCGGCGTTCCCGGTCTGGTACGCGACGGCCTTCTCAGGCTTCTATCTGGCGCTGTTCCTGGTGCTCGTCGCGCTGATCATCCGTGGCGTCTCATTCGAGTTCTGGGGCAAGGTCGATTCGCCCCGCTGGCGTTCGACCTGGGAGTGGGCGATGGGGATCGCCAGCGGTGCCGCGGCGCTGCTGTTCGGCGTCGCCTGGGCGAACTTCATCTACGGCGTGCCGATGGGTCCCGCCCACATAGTCCATGCAACCCTGTTCGATCTGCTGCACCCGTATGCGCTGCTCGGCGGTCTGGTGACGCTGACGCTGTTCCTCACGCACGGTGCGAACTTCCTGGCGCTGCGTACGACCGAGGACGTTCGTGATCGGGCCCGCGCGACGGCACGGCGCGTGGCGCCGGTCGCGGCCGTGCTGATGATCGCGTTCCTCGTGTGGACGCTTGCAAACCAGTCGTTCGGCATCGGCGTGCTGATCCCGGCGATCGTCGCCGGCCTGCTGGTCGCGGCGCGTTCCGATCGTCCAGTCGCGCTCGGACGGCGAGGCGTTCATGATCGGGGCCGGCGCGGTCCTGGCGCTGATGGTCGTCTATTGCGCCGCGCTCTACCCGAACGCGCTGCCGTCGAGCACCAACCACGCGTTCGATCTGACGCTGGCGTCCGCCTCCTCCAGTCACTACACGCTGACGGTGATGACGGTCGTCGCGATCATGTTCGTGCCGGTTGTGCTCGGCTACACGGCGTGGACCTACTGGGTGTTCCGGCACAGGCTCGGTCGCTCGGACTTCGACGGCACGCCGACGCCGATCGCGGTGTTCGATCAGAAGTTCCCGCGCAAGAACGGAACGCCGGCGCCGGAACTGCCGCGTCCACCGGCCAGCACAGATGCGCCGGTCCCCAGCTGACGCAGACGGCACCGGATCCCGTCGCCCGCCTCGCGTCGAACGCGTAGACCGGCGGCTGGCCCGGGAATCACGCGCCGCCCGCTCCCAGTTCGCCCTCGCCGGCGGGCTGGGAGTGGTGAGCGCGGTGGTGATCGTCGCGCAGGCCGTGCTGCTCGCGCACATCATCTCGGCCTCAGCCGTCGGCCACGAGCCGCTCAGCGCGCTGCGCGGTTCGCTGATCGCGCTGATCGCCGTGATCGCGTTGCGTGCGCTGCTGGCCGGCTCGTTCGAGCTGTCGGGGCGGATCGGCGCGGTCAGGGTGATGTCCGAGCTGCGCCTGCGGCTCACCCGGCGGTTGCTGATCGATCGGCCCGGCCGCTCCCCGCGGGAGCGCACCGGCGAGCTGGCCGCAGCGTCGGTCCAGGGGATCGATTCGCTCGAGAACTACTTCGCCGGCTACCTCCCCTCGCTCGTGCTCGCAGCCGCGGTTCCGCTCGCGGTGCTCGTCTACCTCGCCGGCGTCGACCTGGTCGCGGCGGTGATCCTGGCGATCACGATCCCGGTGCTGGTGATCTTCATGATCCTGATCGGGATGGGCGCGCAGGCGCGTACCCGCAGCCGCTGGCAGGCCCTGACGCTGCTCTCAAGTCACTTCCTCGATGTCGTCCAGGGGCTCGAGACACTGCGCGCCCACCGCCGGGAGGAGGCGCAGGCGGCGATCCTGGAGGACGTCGGCGAGCGTTACCGCCGTGAGACGATGGGCACACTGCGTCTGGCGTTCATGTCGGCGCTCGTGCTCGAGCTGTGCGCGATGCTCGGGACCGCGCTCGTCGCGGCCACGATCGGCGTGCAGCTGATCGGCGGCAACCTGACGCTCGACGCGGGGCTGGTCGTGCTGCTGCTCGCGCCGGAGCTCTACAACCCGCTGCGGGCGGTCGGCCAGCAGTACCACGCGAGTGCCGACGGGCTCGCCGCGGCGGGACGCCTGCTGGCCGTGCTCGACGAGCGTGAACCGCTCCCCCTCGCCGAACATCCACGGCCGGCCGGCGACCCCCGCACGCAGCCGCTGCGCTTCGAGTGCGTGACGTTCTCGTATCCGAGCAGGCCAGGCGCGGTGCTCGAGGACCTGTCACTCGAGATCGGCGCGAACGAGTTCGTCGCGCTCGTCGGACCGAGCGGCATCGGCAAGAGCACGGTCGCGGCGCTCGCGCTGCGCCTCGCCGACCCGACCGCCGGCCGTGTCGTGTGCGGGACGGTCGATCTGAGGGAGATCAGCATCGAGGAGTGGCGGCGGCGGATCGCGTGGGTGCCTCAGCGCGCCAAGCTGTTCGCCGGGACGATCGCGGACAACATCGCGCTGTCGGACCCCGGCAGCGAGCGCGCCGAGATCGAGTGCGCCGCCCGCGACGCCGGGCTCGGCGAGCTGCTGTCGGAGCTTCCGGATGGTCTTGACACGGTGATCGGCGACGGCGGCCGGCGGCTGTCGGCCGGGCAGCGCCAGCGCGTCGCGATCGCGCGGGCGTTCCTCAGCGACGCGCCACTGGCGGTATTGGACGAGCCGACCTCGAACCTCGATGCCGACAGCGCCCGTGGCATCGGAGAGGCGATCGAGCGGCTCGCGCGCGGGCGCACGACGCTGCTGATCACCCACGATCGGCGGCTCGCGGACCGCGCAGAGCGGATCTTCGAGCTCGCGGGCGGGCGTGCCCGCGAGCTCGCCCCGGCGCTATCACTCGAGGCGGCATGAGCGCGCTACGCGGAACGCGACCACTCGCGGGGGTCGGCCCGGACGGTGAACGGCCGGGCGTCTGGCGGAGTCTGCGGCGTGTCGCCCAGCTGCAGGACGGCGAGCGGCGCCGGCTCGCCCTCTCGATTCTGCTCGCGTTCGGCGCCGTCGCGGCGGCGACCGGACTGTTGACGACCTCCGGGTACCTGATCAGCCGCGCTGCCCAGCGACCCGACATCCTGGAGCTGACGGCCGTGATCGTTGCGGTGCGAGCCTTCGGGATCGCGCGCGCGATCCTGCGCTACTGCGAGCGGCTGGTCTCCCACGACCTGGCGCTGCGCGTGCTCGCGCGGCTGCGAGCCGGTTTCTACCGCGTGATCGCACCACTCGGCCGAGCGGCACTCGGTGGCCGCGGCCGCGGCGAGCTGCTGGCTCGGTTCGTCGCCGATGTCGATGCGCTTCAGGACCTCTACCTGAGGGCACTGGCGCCGCCCGTGGTCGCCCTTGCGGTGATCCTCGCCGCAGCCGCAACCGCCTGGCTGATGCTGCCGCTCGCCGCGCTGGTGATCGCCGTCTGCCTGCTGATCTCCGCGATTCTGATCCCGTTGCTGACCGGCGCGCTGGCGGCGTCCGCCGGACGGCGCCAGGCACCGGCCCGCGCGGCGCTGACCGGTGAGCTGGTCGAGTCGCTCGACGGTGGCGTCGAGCTCGCGGTCGCCGGTCGTGGAGCCGACCGGCTGGCGCGTGTGCGCCGGCTCAGCGACGCGCTCGCCGGCGTCCGGCGCCGAGACGCACTCGCCGGTGCGGCATCGACCTCGCTCGCGTCGCTGCTGAGCGGGCTGAGCGTCGTCGCGGTGCTCCTCGTCGGCGTGCCGGCGGTCCACAGCGGCGCCCTCAGCAGCGTGCTGCTGGCAGCGCTGGTGTTCCTCGTGCTCGGGGCCTTCGAGGGGATCACGCCGCTGCCGGCGGCGGCGAGGTCGTTGCGCGGGTGTGCCGAGTCCGCACGGCGCCTTGAGGAGCTCGCCGCGGTTCCGCCGTCGGTCAGCGACCCCGCGCAACCACGCACGCTTGGGCCCGGCCGGCCGGAGTCACTGGCGCTCGAGTCGGTCCGCTTCCGTTACGGCGACCGTGGCGCCTGGCTGCTCGACGGGGTCGACCTGCGGATCGAGCCGGGAAGCCGCGTCGTCCTCGCCGGACCGAGCGGTGCCGGCAAGACCACGATCGCGCACCTGCTGGTCCGCTTCATCGATCCGAGTGTCGGCCGGGTGACGCTCGCGGGCGTCGATCTCCGTCAGCTCGCCCAGCACGAGGCTCGCCGCCATGTCGTGCTCGCGGCGCAGGACGCACATGTGTTCACCACCACGATCCGCCAGAACCTGCTGCTCGCCAACCACGACGCCACCGAGAGCCAGATCTGGGACGCACTGTCGGTGACGGGGCTCGATGATTGGGCCCGCTCGCTCCCCGAGGGCCTCGACACGCTGCTCGGCGAGGACGGTGATCTCGTCTCGGGCGGGGAGCGGCAGCGGATCGCGCTGGCGCGCGCGCTGCTCTCCGACGCGGACTACATGATCCTCGACGAACCGACGGCCCATCTCGACGCTGACACCGCCGCCGCGATGATGCATGCGATCTCGGCCGCCGCCGGTGACCGCGGCGTGCTCGTGATCTCACACCGCTCGGAGGGGCTCGAGGGCTTCGAGCTGATCGAGCTGGCGCACGGCCGGTTGTTGAGCGCCGTCGCGTAGACGGGGCTCGAGCCGGTGTAACGTGAAGTGAGGACGATGCGAGCAATGATTTTCGAGGCCGTCGGGCAGCCGCTGCGAGCGGTCGATCTGCCGATCCCCGAACCCGGCCCGGGCCAGCTGCTGTTGAAGGTTCACGCGTGCGGGCTGTGCCGGACCGATCTGCATCTGCTCGACGGCGAGGTTGCCGTCCCATCGCCGCCGCGGGTGCTCGGCCATCAGATCGTCGCGAGCGTCGTCGAGGATGGCGCGGCCGGCGGGGTCCCAGGCGGGCGGCGCGTCGGTGTCCCGTGGCTCGGGTACACATGCGGCCAGTGCGTCTACTGCCGCAGCGGCCGTGAGAACCTCTGCGAGCGCGCCCGCTTCACCGGCCGTGACATCGACGGCGGGATGGCGCAGTACGCGGTCGCCGACGAGCGCTTCTGCTTCCCGATCCCGGACGGGTATCCGGATCTGCAGGCCGCCCCGCTGCTGTGTGCAGGGCTGATCGGCCATCGTGCGCTGCAGATGTGCGGTGATGGCGAGCGGCTCGGCATCTACGGGTTCGGCGCCGCCGCCCACATCATCTGCCAGGTGGCGCGCTGGCAGGGCCGGCGTGTGTTCGCGTTCACACGCCCTGGCGACGACGCCGCGCAGGCGTTCGCGCGGGAGCTCGGCGTCGTCTGGGCCGGGGACTCCGGCGTCACCCCGCCGGAGCAGCTCGACGCCGCGATCATCTTCGCCCCCGACGGCGCGCTGATCCCGACGGCGCTCGCGGCGCTCGCCCCCGGCGGCACGGTCGTCTGCGGCGGCATCCACATGAGCGAGATCCCCGCTTTCGACTACGAGCTGCTCTGGCACGAGCGCACGATCCGCTCGGTCGCCAACCTCACCCGCCGTGACGGCCAGGAGTTCCTGGCGCTCGCCCCGCGGGTACCGGTCAGGACACACGTGACCGCGTATCCGCTGGAGTCCGCCAACGAGGCACTCGACGACCTGCGCCACGGGCGCCTGGTCGGCGCCGCCGTGCTGACGATCTAGCAGGTTTGTCGCCCTCGACTTGGGGCTACAGCTCCCAGTACTGACCGACGTAGCTGGACGCCCGCGTGGTGACGATCTGGTCCGGGGCGATCGAGTCCGCTTCGCCCTCGCCGTCGAGCGCGCGGATCGTCGCGAGCACCGACTCGGCGAGCGCCTCCGGCGCGTAGCCGCCCTCGAGCACAGCGCCGATCGGAGCGCCAACCTGTCGGCCGAGATCCCGGACGTGCCGAGCCATCATCGCGAACGCCTCGCTGTCCAGGACGCAGTCGGCCATCGGGTCGTCCTCGTGCGCGTCGAAGCCGGCCGAGATCAGCACCAGCTGCGGGCGGAAGGCGAGCGCAGGCGGGATGATCACGTACTCGAGCACCGACAGCCAGACGTCCTCGCGTGAGCCTGACGGAACCGGGACATTGATCGTGTAACCGAGCCCCGGACCCGAGCCGGCGTCGACGATCGAACCGGTCCCGGGATAGAGGTCGCGCTGGTGGATGCTGGCGAACATCACATCGGAGCGCCGGCGGAAGATCTCGGCGGTTCCGTTGCCGTGGTGGACGTCCCAGTCGATGATCAGGACCCGCTCGATGCCGAGCTCACGAATCGCCAGCTCGGCTGCCACGGCGACGTTGTTGAACAGGCAGAAGCCCATCGACCGCGTCTGCTCGGCGTGATGGCCGGCCGGGCGTGTGCCACAGAAACCGGTGCCGGCCTGGCCACCGAGGAGTGCTCGTACCATCTCGCATGCTGCGCCGGCCGCATACAGCGCCGCCTCGTATGACTCGGGGACCACGAACGTGTCGGAGTCGATCTGACCGCCGCCCTCCGCGCTGAGATCACGGATGCGATCGACGACGTGGCGGGAGTGGACCGCCAGCAGGTCATCCTCGCTCGCCGCCGGCGCCTGCCGGCGCTCGCAACCAGGCCAGCCGGCCGCCTCCATCGCCTGCTCGAGCACCTCGATCCGCTCCGGTGTGTCGGGGTGCTCCGGCGACCAGCTGCGAGGGTCGTGCTCGAGCGATGAGGGGTGATGGAGATAGAGCACGATCGTGTCCAGCCTAGCCAGTTCTACCTCCCTGATTGTTGCGGCAAACCCGCTTAACCACGCGGCATCTCCGCGTACACTCGGGCGCGCGATCGGCGCTACGTTGAGCATGTGAGCGAGCATGCGCACGACCGTACCCGCGTCGTCATCGCCGGCGGTGGGGTCGCTGCGCTCGAGACCCTGCTGGCGCTGCACTCGCTCGCCGGTCACGTCGTCGATCTGACGCTGCTGACACCCGATCAGCAGTTCCTCTACAGGCCGGTCACCGTCGCCGAGGCGTTCGATCGGGGCGAGGCGAGAAGCTGGTCGATCGCCGAGCTGGTCGCCGACAGCTGCGGCGGCGGAATCGTCTCCGGATCGCTGGCGGAGGTGCATGCCGATCAGCACGTCGCTGTGACCGACTCCGGCGAGCGCATCGAATTCGACGTGCTCGTGATCGCGACCGGCGCGGTCGTGACCGACACGCTGCCCGGCGCGCTGACCTTCCACGGCCGTGCCGACGTGGCGCCACTGCGTGCCGTCCTTGACGAGCTCGTGTCCGGGACCGCGCAGTCGATCGCGTTCACGCTGCCCTCGGGTCGAATGTGGCCGCTGCCTCTGTATGAGCTTGCGCTGATGACCGCCGGGCACCTACGTGACCACGGCGCGAGCGAGACGCCGATCGTTCTGGTCACGCCCGAGGAGGAGCCACTTGAGCTGTTCGGTCCCGAAACTGCGCGCGTGATCACGCCGCTGCTGAAGGCGCGTGGGATCGAGCTGCGGTGCTCCTCGCTGGTGAGCCACATCGAGGATCGCGCGATCGTGCTCGCCGGCGGCGCTCGGCTGTACGCCGACCGGGTGGTGACGTTGCCGACACTCGAGGGTCCGCGCCTGAAGGGTGTCCCCCACGACTCACACGGCTTCATCCCGGTCGATGCCCATGGTCGCGTACCTGACTCAGAGGACGTGTTCGCGGCCGGCGACGTGACCGCGTTTCCGCTCAAGCAGGGCGGGCTGGCCGCGCAGCAGGCCGATGCCGTCGCCGAGCAGATCGCGGCGCAGGCGGGCGTGGCACTGCACCCGCGTCCGTTCATGCCGGTGCTGCGCGGCCTGCTGCTGACCGGCGGCGCACCGCTGTATCTGCGTTCGGAGCCCCAGCGGCTGGCGCGGTCATCGTCGGTTGCGATCAATGCCGCATTCACGCGCCGGTCCGCCCGCAACGCGTCAGTCGCAGGCGGCCAGGCGCTCTGGTGGCCGCCGGCGAAGATCGCCGGGCGCTACCTGGCACCGTTCCTGGCGACTGCGCGCCCTGATCTGCTGCACGCCGAACTGCTGGCGGACCGCGTCGCCGTGCCCGGGTCCCCCGTGTCCGATGCCGAGCACGAGGATGCGGTCGAGCTGGCGCTGCTACTGGCCGACTGCGATGCGCAGTGGGGTGATTACGCCTCGGCGCTGGACGCGCTCAGCGCCGCCGAGGCGCTGCACGGCGCGCTCTCCGCTGAGTATGAGGCGAAGCGGCGCGCGTGGAACGCGGCGCACCAGCTGGGCGAGTAGCCACAGGGACCCCAGCTCGGCGGCGAGTGGCTATTCGGACTGCTTCTGACGGCTTCGAGCCGAGCGGCGGGGCCGCGGCACGATCACCACGGCGCAGCTCGCATCCGCAACCAGCGTCTCGCCGACGCCACCGCTGACGAGCCTCGCGACGGGGCCCCACCGCCGTGAGCCGACGACCGTCAGGTCGACCTTCTCGGTCAGCTCGCGCAGAGCATCGCCGGGATCGCCGATGATCGCGCTCACCTCGGCGCTCAGCTCGAGCCCCGCGACGGCCTCCTGCGCCTCGGCCAGCGCGACCTCCCTGAGCTCCTTGAGATCATGGCGGCGGTTTCTGGCGATCCAGGCGGCGGACAGCGCCGGGACGTGATCCTCGACAACGCTGAGGACCGACAGCTCGGCGTGTGCCGCGCGGGCGAGGTCGGCGGCGACCCCGAGCGCAGCCACCGCCTCCGGGCCGCCGTCAAAGCCGACGCCGATGCGGCGCAGCTGAAAGTCGCCCTCGGCGAGCCCGCGCGGGGCGACGGCGAGCGCGAACGGGGCCTCGTAGAGCAGCTGGCGCGCACGCCGGCCGATCGAGACGTGCCCGACCGCCGCGGTCGGCTCGGATCCGACCACGACCAGATCGGCGCTCCAGCTCTCTGCGTGGTGGCGCAGCGCCCGCGGGATCGAGTAATCGACGACCGTGTGAACGATCGCGTTGGGGGCGTACTGCTCGCGCTCGCGCCGCAGCATCCCCTCGGCGTGCTTGCGAAGCGTGCGTCGGTCGCTGACGTCCGGGATCGGGAACAGCGACGTCGAATGCACACCGACGAGCGAGATGACGGCGCCGGTCGCCTTCGACAACACACCTCCGAGCGCGGCCGCGTCGCGCCCGCTATCGGTGCCGTCGACGCCGGCGACGATGCGCTTGAACATCCTTAGCCCTCCGATCGTTTCAGCTTTAAGTCCCACGGTACGCGCCGACAGGGGCGACGCCATCGCGCTCCTGCCGCGGCATTCCTGCGTAGTTCGCCACGTTCGCCCGGCCAGGCCGCATGCCGTAGAAAGCCGCAGGATAGGGGAGGTCGCATCCCGATGACCGTCAGGGCGCCGGCTCCTAACGTTGTCGCTGACGGAAAGGAGCCAGCGATGTTCAACAAAGTCATCATCGGTATCGACGAGCACGACGGCGGCCGCGACGCGATCGCCCTCGCAGGCAACCTCGTTGACAGGGACGGCGGGCTGACGCTCGCATACATCCATGGTGGTTTCCCGGAGATCGCGCGCAGCATCAGCCACGAGTTCGAGGCCAGCGAGCGCGCCCGCGCAAAGACGCTGCTTGAGCGTGTGCGTGACGAGGCGGGTGTCAAGGCTGAGATCCTCAGCACCGGGTGTGAATCCGTCGGACGCGGCCTGCATGAGTTGGCCGAATCGATCGGCGCCGATCTGCTCGTGATCGGATCGACCCGTCACAGCGCGGCCGGCCGGGTGCTGGTCGGTGACGACACGCGCGCGGCTCTCAACGGCGCGCCCTGTGCGATCGCGATCGCACCCGCCGGGTACGCCAAGAACGCGGCCGCGATGCGGGAGATCGGAGTCGCGTACAACGGGTCGGCCGAGAGTGAGCATGCGATCGCGCTGGCGAAGCGGATCGCCGAGCAACACGGGGCGAAGGTGTCCGCGTTCGAGGCCGTCTCGCTGCCGACATACGCCTTCGCGGGCGTGCCGCTGCCGACCGAGGACGATATCCAGGAGATCGTTGACGACGCGCTGGAGCGGATCTCCGCGCACGGCGTCGAGGCACACGCCGTCTACGGCCCGGCCGGCCCGGAGCTGGCCGTCTACGGAGCGTCGCTTGACCTGCTGGTGCTGGGCTCCCGTGACTATGGACCGATCGGGCGGCTCGTGCACGGCAGCACGTCGCACGACCTGGCGCACTCCGCGCCGTGTCCGATTCTGGTGCTGACGCGCGCGGCGCGTGCGGCGACCCCGCTGGAGACGCTGACCGGCGAGCAGCCGGCTCAGGCTGTCACGGCGGCGGGCTGAGAAACCCAAGCCGGAGATCGAGCAGGGCGAGCAGGTCGGAGAGGACCTCATCCTCGTCGCGGTCGGTTCTGAGCGCCACGTGGGCGCGGGGATCGACCTCGTCGAGCGCCTCGAAGCTGGTGTGCTCGCGCAGCACCACCGACAGATCCGCGTCCGAGAGCTGAGCCTGGTTCTGGCGGCGCGCATGCGCGCGCGCCGCCAGGACGTCAACTGGTGCCCGGCACTCGATGAACAGCACGGGCGCTCCGGACGGCAGCGCCGAGGCGAAGGCGCGGCGATCAGCGGCGTGCCGGAAGGTCGCGTCGACGATCGCCCCGCCGCTCGTGCGCAGGGCGCCGGCTCCGTGATCGCCGAGCGCGGCGTAGGTTCGGGCGCTGAACTCCGGGGCGTAGGCGCTGTCGGGCGCGCGCTCGGTCGGTTGCACGCCGGCCAGCGCCTTGCGGGTCGCGTCGGAGCTGAGGTGGGGCAGGCCGGAGCGCTCGGCGAGGATCCGCGCCAGGTGTGACTTGCCGCTCGCCGGCACTCCGCAGACGGCGATCAGCAGCGGCCGCCGCGCGCGCCACGCGAACGACTCGGCCGCTCCGATCAGCTCGGTCCCCTCGCGCTGGTGACCGGCGGCGAGCGCGACCTTGGCCCGCACGAGTGCGCGGTAGGCGGCATAGAAGGAGATCAGGGCCTGGTCCCCCGGGTCTCCGCCGGCGGCACGGTAGGACTCGACCAGCCGATCGGCGGCAGGCTGAGCGCCTCTGCTGACGAGGTCGAAGACGAGGAACGCGAGATCGTCTGCGACGTCGATTTCACGTAGCCCCCGATCGAACTCGATGCAATCGACGATCTGGACCAACTCTCCAAATACCACGTGCTCAGCTCGAATGTCCCCGTGCCCCTCGCGGATGCAGCCGCGCTGTGCGCGGTCAAGCAGCGTCGCCCCGTGGGCACTCAGGAACGCATGCGCGAAGTTCTCAAGCGCGATGATCCGCCCGAGCAGTTCACGCCATCGTGAGGCGGTGCCGAGCTCGTGGGCGTTTCGCTCAAAGCGACGCTCGGCGGCGAGCACAGGGCTCTCGGGAGACGAGATCAGCTTCGCCTCGGCATGGAAGCGCGCGAGCGTCACCGCGACGGCGTCGATCTCGGCATCCTCGAGTTCGTTGGCGGCCAGTTTGGCCGCGAGCGTCTCACCCTCCTCGTAGCGGCGCATCTCGACCAGGTAGTCGATCGCGCTCGGATCCTGCTCGTCGAGCAGCCTGGCGGTGCCGTCGGCCTGAAGCGCCACGCCGCGGACGCCGATGTAGATGTAGGGGGCAAGGCGCCGGTTGAGCCTCACCTCCTCCAGGCAGAGCCTGCGCCGCCGATCCGGCGTGCCGTAGTCGAGGTAGGGCAGCACCAGCGGCTTCTTCAGCTTGTATGCCCGATCGGCGACCAGGAACACCCACGAGATGTACGTCTCACGCAGCTCGACCGGTCCGGGTTCGTCCGCCGAGTAGGTCTCACGGCGGCGCAGCGCCGCCACCAGCTCCTCGCTGCCGAACGCCTCAGACGTCAGAGGTGCTCACGAGCCGATGCTCGAGTGCGTAGCGGACCAGCTCCGAGCGGTCCGACAGCCGCAGCTTCTGCTGGATGTGCGCCCTGTGCGTCTCGACGGTGCGCACCGACAGGAAGAGCTTCTCGGCGATCTGGGCGTTTGTATGGCCAAACGCGATCATCCGCAGCACCTCGACCTCGCGCTCGGAGAGCCCGTCCGGCGGTCCCGGTGGCGGCTCGGCCGCGACCTTCGCGCCGAGACGCGGGTTCAGATAGCTCTGCCCCTCCGCCGCCGCCCGCACCGCCTCCACCAGCTCCGAGTCGGCGGACTCCTTGAGCACGTAGCCGAGCGCGCCGGCGCTGAGCGCCTGGCGGGCGTAGGCCGGCTCGTCCTGCATCGTCAGCACGACGATCTGGGTCAGGGGCGACTCCGACCGGATCACCGGGATCGATTCGAGGCTCGAGCTGCCCGGCATGTTCAGGTCGAGCACCAGCACGTTGGGGTGGTGGCCGCGCACGTAGCGCCGCGCGGTATCGACATCACCGGCCTCGGCGACCACCTCGACACCCTCGTCCTCGAGCAGCTGACGCAGACCGCGGCGCAGCAGCGAGTGGTCGTCTGCGATCACGACGCGCAGCCGGGCTTCCGGCGCTGCATCGTCCTCCCGGGGGGCCGACGCCAGGTCGTCAATCTCTGACATTCACGCTCAAGTTATCGCGATCAGCGGTCGGCCGGGTGCTTCGTCTGCCTCGATCACGCGCGGCCCCTAGCGAACGATCCTCCGGCCGGACACCGTGAATGCCCGCAGCCGGACGAAGAACGGCTTGTTGGACGGCGCCCAGGGAACGACATCGAGGGCCGACAGGCGATTCACCTCACCGGCGTTGGAGACCTCCTCCGTGACCCCGGAGACGATCACGCTCCAACCGGTTTGCGCTTCGGGGTCGAACCCGTCGATCTCGAAGGCCGCCTGACCCTCCGCCAGCAGCGCGTGGAACTTGGAGCCGCGGCCGGTGCGGAACACGACCGACTGCGAGTTCTCGTCGAACACGTAGTTGACGGGACGAACCGCAGGCGAGCCATCCTTCATGCGCACCGCAACCCGACCGAAGTGCCCGGCACCGAGCAGGCGCAGACACTCGGCCCGGTCCAGGGTGACCAGCGACGGCGTGACGCCCTCCGTGCCCATTACTGAAGGTTAAGGGTTCGCGCGGCAGGGGGCTGCCCTGCTGTTTGCGGCAAACTGGCGGCGCACCATGGAGCTGATCGAGAACCGCACGTTCGACGAGATCGACGTGGGCGACTGCGCAGGCCTGTCGCGGGTGCTTACGCGGGAGGACATCGAGCTGTTCGCGGTGATATCCGGCGACGTCAACCCAGCGCATCTCGATCCGGAATACGCCCAGGGTGACGCGTTTCACCGGATCATCGCGCACGGGATGTGGGGGGCGTCGCTGATCTCAACGGTGCTGGGAACGAAGCTGCCCGGCCCCGGGACGATCTACCTGGAGCAGACGCTGCGCTTCCTCGCGCCCGTCGGGATCGGCGACACGCTCGAGGTCTCGGTCACCGCGATCGCCAAGGATCCAGAACGCCACCGGATCACGTTCGACTGCCGCGCCGTCAACCAGGGCGGCGTGACCGTGATCGAGGGCACCGCGGTGGTGCTCGCACCGCTTGAGAAGGTCAGCCGCCCGCGCCCTGAGCTACCGGAGGTGCGGCTGCAGGAACACCGGGACCGCCTGCACGAGCTGTTCGGTCGGGGCACGCTGTTCAGCGGCGCCGATCCGGACGAATAGGCGCTCGCAGCGCGCCGCTTGCGGTAGAACGACGAAGCCGTCAAATTGACGACAGCGTAAAGTTGTGCAAATGGCGCACTCGCCTCATCGGCACGGGCCCGAACGTGTGCACCCGAACGTGATCCTCGCGGTGCTGTCGCTCGGCGGGCTCTCATATTCGGTGCTCGCCTCCGCCGTGATTCCGGCGTTGCCCACGCTTGAGCACAGCCTCCACACGAACGAGACCGGCGTCGCCTGGCTGCTGACGGGCTTCCTGCTGTCGGCATCGGTCGGGACGTCGATCATCGGACGGCTCGGGGACATGTACGGCAAGGAGCGGATGCTGCTTCTGACGCTCGTCGTTCTGACGTTCGGCACGGTGCTCGCCTCCGCGTCGGATTCACTGCCGGTGCTGATCCTGGCACGGGTGATCCAGGGAGTCGGCGGCGGCATCTTCCCGCTCGCGTTCGCGATCGCGCGGGACGAGTTTCCCCCCGAACGCGTCGCCGGGAGCATCGGCCTGATGTCTTCGATCCTCGGCGTCGGCGGCGGTGCCGGGATCATCGCCGGTGCCCTGATCATCGAGCACCTGGACTGGCACTGGCTGTTCGTGCTTCCGACGATCTTCACCGCGCTGGCGGCGGTCTGCACCTGGCGGTTCATCCCCGAGTCGCCGATCCGCATCCCCGGACGCGTCAACTGGCTGGCCGCGGCGCTGATGAGCCTCGGCATCTCGGCGGGCCTGATCGCGGTCGCACAGACGACGACCTGGGGTTGGATATCGGCCAAGACGCTCGGCCTGTTCGCGATCGGCGCGCTGTTCTGCGTTGCGTGGATATACGTCGAGACGCACAGCGAGGTGCCGCTGATCGATATGAAGATGATGCGGATCCGCGGCGTCTGGACCACCAACGTGGCGGCGTTCCTGCTCGGCGCCGGGATGTACGCGTCGTTCATCATCCTGCCGCAGTTCGCGCAGCTGCCGACGAGCACGGGCTTCGGGTTCGGCGCCTCGGTTGTGACCTCGGCGCTGTACCTGCTGCCGGCGGCGCTCTTCATGGGCCTGCTGGGCACGGTCGCGGGCCGGGTCGCCCGCCGCTTCGGCTCCAAGGCGGCGCTCGTCGCCGGCACCTCGATCACCGCGCTGGCGTTCGCGTTCCTGCTGGTCGCGCACAGCCATCCGTACCAACTGCTGATCAGCGCGACGCTGCTGGGGATCGGCGTCGGACTGGCGTTCTCGGCACTCGGGAACCTGATCGTGATGGCCGTCCCGGCCGGGCAGACCGGTGCGGCCAGCGGCATGAACACGGTGATGCGCACACTCGGCGGTGCACTCGGCGGTCAGCTGTCGGCGACCTTCATCGCCAACAATGTGTCCAACGGCCTGCCGACCGTGACCGGCTTCAACCTGTCGTTCGCGATGGCGACCGGGTTTCTGATCGTGGGCGTGTTCGCCAGCCTGCTGGTGCCCTCGCGCCCAGGCGTGCGGGTCGCGAGCGTGCGCGAGGCGCAGGTGGAACCGGCGGTGGAGAGCGCCTGAGTCAGGCGTGCTGGGCGCGACCGACGTGGAGCGCTACCGTTCCTGGGGTGATGAGCGAGCCGCTGCGACTGACGCTCGCAAGAGCGATCTGCAAACAACTCGGGTATCCCACCCCCGAGCGGACCGCGCTGAACTCCCGGGCGGCCGCTGCTTGACTCGTCAGGGGTGCTGCGGGCTCAGCTCGACCGGCTGGCGCTCACGGAGGGTGAGCTGCGGCGCCGGCGGCCGTGAGGCGAAGGTCGCGGCCTGTAGGCCACGGCGACGGGGCCGCCAGACACGGACGTACTGTGCTGCGAAGTAGGAGCCGACCACGATCCCGACGGCGAGCAGCTGCGCGAGGATCGTCTGCACGTTCGGGAAGATCGAGAACCACTGGCCCGCCCAACCCGGGATCTGAACGCCGATCGGCGTCGTCGGGATCCAGTGCGCCAGCTGCATCTCCTGGACCTCTTCGCCGACCATCACGACCAGCACCACCAGCAGCATCCCGCCGGTGATGATCAGCAGACGCTTGTAGGGGAGCTTCTGATGCAGCATGAACGTGAGTACGCCGACGGCGGCGGTGAACAGGCAGCCGAGCGTGACGCCCTCGAGGACGACGTTTGAGCCGAAGGTGACCCGCAGGTTCTGCAGGAACAGCACGACCTCGAAGCCCTCACGGTAGATCGAGGTGAAACCGAGCAGCGCGAAGCCGAGCAGCGCGCGGCGCATGTTCTCATCGCCCGTGGAGGCGAGCAGCCCGCGCTTGCGCTTGTTGTGGTGGGAGATCCAGCCGGTCCAGTAGACGCGGTGGAAGAACCAGTTCATCACGATCAGGAGCACGATGATCGCGGGAATTCCGGTGGCGGCCTGCACGTTCAGACCGGATCCGCCGAACCGGCCGATGAGCCAGATCGCCGCGAACCAGGTGCCGACCGTCGCGGCGAGGCCGACGCCGCCGCCGATCGCGACCGGGCGCCGGTACTCCTGGTTTGAGCCCCGGAAGCTGGCCGTCACCGCGGCGAGGACCAGGATCGTCTCAAGTCCCTCACGGAACACCAGGATCGCGCTGTTGATCACCGCGCTCGTGCGGCTCATGTGATTGCCGGCGACGCTCGGGTCGGGCGTGCCGCCCGAGGAGTGCCAGCCGAGGACCACGGTCAGGACCGCGACGCCGAGCACGATCGCGACCCACAGATACCAGCTCCCGCGCGAGGATTGTCTACGCTTGCCGGCCGGGGTGGCCTCGCCTGTGCTTGGCATCGATGTCTACTGGGTCATTCCGGACGGGATCGGCGGTTGTGCCGCGCGGCCGGACCTTAGCACACATTAGGCGACCCTAATTAGGTCCTCCTAACGCCCTGGTGCTCCCGATTACCCGGGAGCTGCGCGTAGCCTGCGGTGGGTGAGCCGCCCCGGACCCAGGTTCGACCTCCAGTCCCACTCCACGTATTCAGACGGCGCGCTGGCGCCGGCCGAGGTGGTGGCCGGCGCCCACGCGGCGGGTGTCGAGCTGCTCTCGCTGACCGACCACGACAGCGTCGACGGTCTCGGCGAGGCGGCACGGGCGGCCGCAGCGCTCGGCGTCTCGGTCGTCAGCGGTGTCGAGATCTCGACGCACGACGAGGCCGGCAGTGACCTGCACATCCTCGGCTATCGCTTTGACGCTGGGAACGCTGCGCTGGCTGAGCGCCTGCGGGGCTTCAGGGGCGAGCGGGAGGCGCGGGCCACGCGGATGGCACAGGCGCTGAGAGAGCTCGGCTTCACCGTCGATGACCACAGGGTGCGTGAGCTGGCCGGCGATCGCGGCGCGATCGGGCGGCCCCATCTGGCGGGCGCGGTCGTGAGCGACCCGGCCAACCACGCGCGGCTGGCGCAGGAGGGGCATCTCGACCTCTCCAGCTTTCTTGAGGCCTACCTGATCGAGGGCAAGCCTGGATTCTCGCAGCGGATCGCGCCCTCGGTCGCCGATGCGATCGCCCTGATCCACGACGCCGGCGGCGTTGCCGTCTGGGCGCACCCGTTCTGGGACGTGAAGGAGCCCGGCGAGGTGCTGGCGACGATCGAGCGGTTCGAGGCCGCGGGGCTCGACGGCGTGGAGGTCTTCTATGTCACCCACACGCGCGAGCAGACCCTGCTGCTCGCCGAGGAGTGCGAACGGCGCGGCCTTTTGAGCACCGGGTCATCCGACTTCCACGGACCGGATCACCGCCTGTTCTCCCGGTTCCTGGCCTTCGAGACCTACGGCGCCACTCCCAACCTCGGCCCGATCGCGGACCACGGATAGCTGGTCCGGAGCTCGGCCTCTGGGTCCGGGCTCGGCCTCTGGGTCCAGACTCGGCCTCTCCCGGTCACCACAACTCCCCACTCCCGCCGCCCGCACCGGATGCGAGGGGTTTTGAGCTGCTCTGCCCGGCCTAAAACCCCACGCAGAGCCGAGAGTGCCTGCGTTTGGGGTCTTGTGGTGGCCCGGGGCGAGCGCAACGGGGCGCAAGAGGGCGGCGCAAGAGGGCGGCGCAAGAGGGCGGCGCGGGCCGATCGGCGTCCCGCTCAATGGGCCCAGCCGCAGGCCACCCGTCGGGGAGACCCCTACGCCGGGACCGCCCGGGAGGCGAGGTGCTGGCCGACCTTGCGCTTGACGCGCTGAAGCGCGTTGTCGACGGTCTTGCAGTCGCAGCCGAGCCGCAGGCCGATCTCCTCGTAGGAGTGCCCGTCGAGATAGAGCGACAGGACCCGTGATTCGAGCTCGGAGAGGACCGTCGAGATGCACGCGACGAGTGCTCGCAGCTCCTCGGAGCTGATCACCTGGTTGACCGGGTCGTGGACCGTCGAGCCCGCGATCGTCTCATCGAGCGTCGGCTCTGAGTCGCCGACGGCGCCCGCGGGGCTGCTTGAGAACGACACGTACTGGTTCAGCGGCGTGTGCTTGTTGCGCGTCGCGGTCTTGACCGCGGTGATGATCTGCCGGGTGATGCACAGCTCCGCGAAGTTGCGGAAGCTTGATTCACGGTCGGTCCGGTAGTCACGGACCGCCTTGTAGAGGCCGACGAGCCCCTCCTGGATGAGATCGTCGGAGTCGCCACCGACCAGGAAGTACGAGGACGCCTTGAGCCGGACGAAGCCGTAGTACCTGCGCACGATCCGGTCGTAGGCATCGGCGTGGCCCTGTTTGGCCAGGGCGATCAGATAGCCATCATCAACCTGAAGCTGAGCTTGAGAGTTGGGGGAGAATCGAGCCACGTGGTTCCCTTCTGCATCCGGCCGTCGTCGGCCGAGATGTCGGAATTGCGTGGCGCGTCACCTCCCCTGGCGCCGCACCTATAGAGTTTTTTTGTTCTTCTCCGAGGGCGGCCCTCCTCCAGGTACTCACCCTCTGAATCAGCCTAAAGCTTAGGTTGATCCTTACTCCCGGCCGCAGCTTGACATAGCAATGCACCCGTGTCAAGCCCTGAGCGGTTTCGCCCGTCCGCTGCCGGCTGCGTAGAGCAGGACCGCGGCGGCAGCGCTGACGCTCAGCGACTCGATCCTGCCACTCAGCGGGATCGAGACCAGGGCGTCGCACGCCGCGGCGACCCGCGGTCGCAGACCACGTCCCTCGGACCCGAGCACCAGCACCACGCCCCCCGCGTAGTCGACCTCGTCGTAGCGGATCGTGCCGCCGGCGTCGGCGCCGTAGCACCACAATCCCGCTGATTTGGCGGCGTTGAGAAAGTCAGCCAGGTTGCGCACCTGCGCGACCGGGAGGTGCTCGACCGCGCCCGCCGATGCCTTGCATACCGCCGGCGTCACCTCGGCGGCACGGCGCTCGGGGAGCACCACCCCTGTGGCGCCCGCGCACTCCGCGCTACGGCAGATCGCGCCGAGGTTCTGGGGATCCTGAACCTGGTCAAGTGCGACGATCAGCGGCTCAGGGCCGGCCAGCAGCGCTTCGGCGTCGGCGTAGGAGTACGACGCGACCTCGGCACAGACACCCTGATGGCCCGCCGATCCGCAGCGCTGCTGGATCTCCTCGGCACCCTGAACGACGACGCGCACCCCACCGGCGGCGAGCCACGGCTCTCGCAGCGTGCTCTTGGTGGCCCAAACGAGCGTCACCGCGCGCGGGCCACGGATCGCCTCCCGGACGGCGTTGCGACCGTAGACGATCACCTGGCCGGGAGCAGCTCGGGGCCACTGGCGCCGTCACGGATCTCCCAGCCGAGCGCCCGCAGCTGCTCACGGATCGAGTCCGCGGCGGTCCAGTCCCTGGCCGCGCGTGCCTGCTCACGAGCCTCAAGCAGCTCACGTGCGGCCGCCGGGACCGAGACCTGCTCGGAGTCGAGCAGGTTCGTGAGCCCGAACACATCGAGCATCTCACGCAGATCGCCGTCGCCGACGCCCGGCTGCGAACGGTTCGCCTCACGCACCCAGCCGGCCAGGGCCGCGAGCGCGCGTGGCGTGTTGAAGTCGCTTGCCAGTGCGGCGAAGAACTCCTCGCGCAGCGGCGCCGACCAGCTCGGCGATGGCCCGGGGATCAGGCGGCGGGCGGCCTCCCGGATCCCCGTGACGCGCGCCGAGCCCTCGGCCAGGCGCTCGTCGTCGAACTCGATCGGCTGGTGGTAGTGGCCGGCGAGCAGATAGGCGATCAGCGCGTCACGGCCGTAGGCGTTCAGCGCCTCGTGCAGGAGGAAGATGTTGCCGACCGATTTCGCCATCTTCGCGCCGATCACCCGCACCATCCCGTTGTGGACCCACAGCCTCGCCAGCGGCTCCCCGGTGGCGGCGCACGTCTGGGCCGCCTCGTTCTCGTGGTGGGGGAAGATCAGGTCCGAGCCACCGCCGTGGATCTCGAAGTCGAGTCCGAGCAACTCCTGCGCCATCGCCGAGCACTCGATATGCCAGCCCGGGCGCCCGGCGCCCCATGGCGACTCCCAGAAGCTGTCCTCGCCCGGCTTCGCCGCCTTCCACAGCGCGAAGTCGAACGGCTCGCGCTTACGGTCGGCTCCCTCGACGCCCTCGCCCTGGTCAAGCTGATCGAGTTTGCGATGCGAGAGTTCGCCGTAGCGCCCATAGGAGCGCACCGAGAAGTAGACGTCACCGTCGACGGCATAGGCGTGCCCCCGCTCGATCAGCACTGCGATCAGCTCGATGATCGCGGGCATCGTCTCGCTCGCGAGCGGCTCGGCGTCGGGCCGGCCGAGCCCGAGCGCCTCGGTGTCGGCGATGTAGAGATCGGTCATCTGCCGCGCCAGATCCTGACTGGATAGGCCGGCGGCGGCGGCTGCCGCATAGATCTTGTCGTTGACGTCGGTGACGTTGGCGACGAACGTCACCTCGTAGCCCTCGTGGACGAGGAACCGCTTGAGCAGCGAGAACACGACGTATGGACGTGCGTTGCCGACATGGATGCGGCCGTAGACGGTCGGGCCGCAGGCATAGATACCGACCTTGCCAGGCGTGCGTGGCACGAGCGGGAGCAGGCGGCCGGTGAGCGTGTCGTGCAGGGTGATCTCGCGCAAGGTCGCCCAACCCTATCGCTGCGCCGGATCGAGGTGACGCAGCCGCGCAGCGAGGATCTCCGCCCGCCGTGGGTGCGCCGTCAATGCCGGGAGCGCGATCGGCGGGCCGGGTTGACACCCTCGCAAGTCCGTGGCGGCGTTCGGTAGCCTTGCGGCCTGCGGAATCGAGCGCTCGAGCCTGGCAAAGCCGTCCGCGTCGCCGTCTTGACACTTGTCGTCGCGGCCGGCGCCGCGGCGATGTGGCACAACCTCACGGGCCCCGACTACGGCTACGACTTCCGCGGAGTGCTGGACGCGGCACGTGCGATGCTCGACGGCACGAACCCCTACGTTGGTTCAAGCGCGCACGCACTGCTGCTAGCCAACAACCCGTACGTGCTCCCGCCGCTGATCGGCGAGCTGACGATCCCTCTGACGAGCCTCGATTCGGGTTTGTCGGTGGCGTTCCTCAACGCCATCTGCATCGCGGCGATGATCGGCGCGCTGTGGCTCCTGGACGTGCGGGATCCGTGGATCTACGTGATCGTGCTGTTCTCGCTGCCGTTCATCGACAGCCTCTGGCTCGGACAGCCCGATGGGCTGTTCGCGCTGGCGCTGGCGCTTGCCTGGCGATACCGGCATTCATGGCCCTCCGCGGTGGCGATCGGTGTCCTGATCGCCGCAAAGCTGTTGCTGTGGCCGCTGCTGCTGTGGTTGTTGCTGACGCGCAGGATCGCCTCGACGGTGCTTGCGACCGTGACTGCGGCGCTCCTGCTGGTCGGGACCTGGGCAGCGATCGGCTTCCACGGTCTACGCGGCTATCTGCACCGGCTCTCACTCGACGGGCAGGCTTTCGACACGCGGTCGCACTCGATCGCCGCCGCCGCGATCAGGTTGGGGACCAGCGCGCATGCGGGGCAGGTGATCGGCATTCTCGTCGGCGCCGCGCTCGCGGTCGCGTTGGCGCGCTCGTCGAAGATGAGCGACATCGGGATCTTCACGGCCGCGATCGTCGCCGGCCTGTTCGTCTCGCCGTTGCTCTGGACGCACTACCTGACCGTCCTGTTCGTGCCACTGGCGATCACACGCCCGCGGCTGGACACCGCCTGGCTCGCCACGGCGGCGTTCTACCTCTCACCGGTGGAGCCCGTCACGCATGTCTGGCAGATACTGCTGGTGCCCGTACTCGGAGCGGGTCTCGCCTTCGCGGCAGTCAGAGCTCCGTCGCACGACGCCGATCGAGCGTCGCCACCGCCAATGCAGCCGCTCCCTCCTGGCGTCCGACGAAACCCATCCCCTCACCCCGGGTCGCCTTGACACTCACGTGCCCGGGCTCGATCCCGAGCGCCTGCGCGAGCGTGGCCCTGATCGCGTCACGAAAACCCGACAGGTGCGGGCGCTCGATCACGACCGTCGCGTCGACATGCGTGATCGTGAAGCCGGCCTGCTCAAGCTCGGCGACGGTGGCGCGCAACAGCCCGACAGAGTCGGCATCGCGGTAGCGCTCATCGGTGTCGGGGAAGTGCTCCCCGATGTCGCCCAGCGCCGCGGCACCGAGCAGGGCGTCGATGATCGCGTGGGTCAGAACGTCGGCGTCGGAGTGGCCGAGCAGCCCGTGCGTGTGGGGGATCTCGACGCCGCCGAGCACCAGCCGGCGGCCCTCGACGAAGGCATGGCAGTCGTAGCCGAGGCCGGTTGTGGTGCTCACGTGGCACGCTCCGACAGCAGCAGCTCCGCTACCCGCAGATCGAGCGGGGTGGTGATCTTGAAGTTCTCGGCCTGCGCGGGCAGCACGACGATCGTGCCGCCGGCCCGCTCCACCAGCCACGCGTCGTCGGTTGCCGCCTGCAGGTCGGCGCTGGAGGCGCCGACAACGTGCTGCGTGAGCACGCTGCGCCGGAACACCTGCGGCGTCTGGACGGCCCACAGCCGGGAGCGATCGAGGGTCCGCTCGACGGTGTGAGATCCGCCATACACCTGCTTGATCGTGTCGGTCACCGGCGCCGCCGCGATCACTGCGTCCGCCCCGGATCGCTCGCAGCTCCGCCAGCGCCGCGGTGAACAGCTCGGCACTCGCGAGCGGCCTGGCGGCATCGTGGACGATCACCGGGTCACCGTCCCCGCTCGCGAGCAGCGCCGCCCGCACCGACTCCGAGCGCGCGGCGCCGCCCGCGACGGCGACGGTGCCGACGGGCGCCTGATCAAGGAACTCCGCCGGCAGCGCGACCACGATCGTCTCGACGGCCGGCACGCGCCGCAGCGCCGTGACGCTCCACTGAAGCATCGATTGGCCCGCAACGTTGACGAGCGCCTTGGGCCGGCCGGACCCAAGGCGCTCGCCACGTCCCGCGGCCACGATCAGCGCGACCGCCATGCTCCTGCGCCGCTAATCGGCGCCGACCGCGACCCTGACGATGCGGCTGCCGCTGCCGTTGGCGTTGGAATCCTCCAGCAACCCCGACAGGTGCTCCTCGACCTCCGTCTCGTTCATGCCGAGTGCGTACATCAACTCGGATGAGAGGATCTTCTTGGCGCGCGTGAACATCTGCTTCTCGCCCGTCGACAGACCCTTCTGATGCTCCCGGATGGCGAGGTTCCGCACGACCTCGGCCAGCTCGTAGATGTCGCCCGTCTTGATCTTGTCGCGGTTGTGCTTGAACCTGCGATTCCAGTTCTTGGGCATCTCCGAGCACTCGTCCTGCAGAACGGCGAGCACTTTCTGGACGGTCTCCTCGTCGATCACGCGCCGTAGGCCGGCAAGCGCCGCGTTCTCGGTCGGGACCATGACCGTCATGTCGTTGTGGAGGATCTTGATCGTGAGGTACTCACGACTGGTACCCAGCACGTCCTTCATCTCCTTGCGGATCACCTTGCCCGCACCGTGGTGCGGGTACACGACGCTGTCGCCGACCTCGAAATCAATCTGAGGCAGAGGCTCGATCTCGTCAAGATCCTCCAAGTGCTCTTCCATTAGCTCTGTGATGGTGTCCTCCTCTGTTCAGGTATGGGCGCAGCGGCCCGCTAACCAGACTGCATTAGGTCTGCAGGTACCGATCAACGAGGTTGATCTCCTGCTGACGGCGAAGGCCTTCTCGTATGTCCTTCGCTCGGATCCCGCCGACTCCATCGACGGTCTCCAGCTCGCCATCGGTGGCGGCGAGCAACTCCTCAAGTCCCCCGAATTCGTCGATGATCCGCTTGATCACGAGCTTGGGCAATCTCGGTATGCGCCCCAGGATGCGGATCCCACGCGGCGAGACGGGGTAGTCAAGACTGTTGAGCTTGCGGTCATAGCCGAGCAGCTCGGCGAGCCGGCCAAAGTCAAGAAGGTCTTGGTGGACGAGCCGGACAAGCAGCTCGCACGCTAGCGAGAAGTTCTCGTCGGTGTCCTCCACAAGGTAATCGTGCACGAGCGCGGCCTTGTCGGCGGAGACGCCGACCATCGTTTCGTCGAGCTGCATCTCGATCAGGCGACCCTCGGTCCCGAGCTCGACGATGAACCGCTCGATCTCGACCGCCATGCGGGTGACGAGCTCCGCGCGCTGAAGAACCGTGAGCGCGTCATGCAGCGTGGCGCCGCCCTCGAATTCGAGCGCGGTCAGCCGCGTCGCCACCTGATCGAGCCGGCTGCGGTACTTGTCCAGCGTGGCCAGCGCCTGGTTGGCCTTGGCGAGCACCACCGGAATGTCCTCAAGGATGTAGCGGGCCCCGTCGACATAGACCGACACGACCTCACGGCGCTCGGAGACCGCGACGACCAGCGCGACGGTCTGCTTCGAGACGCGCTCGGCGGTGCGGTGCCGCGTCCCGGTCTCGGAGGTGAGGATCGTCGGATCCGGGGTCAGCTGGACGTTCGCGTAGGCGATCTTGGTCGCGCTGGCGTTGAGCACGATCGCCCCATCCATCTTCGCCAGCTCGTAGAGCAGCGGCGAGGTGTAGTCGAGATCGAGCTTGATCCCGCCGGAAAACAGGAACGCCAGTTCGTCAACCTCCCCGATCACGATCAGGCCGCCGGTGTGCGCGTGGACGATGCTGTCGATGCCTTCCCGCAGGCCGGTGCCAGGCGCGACCATCTCAAGCGCCCTCACCATCCGGGACTCCTGTCGAGATTCGAGCTCCTCTTTGAGCTCTTCCCCGGAACGCGAGGCCATGCCGGCGATTTTAGCGGGGATCGCTCGATGGCCACGTCACCGGGGCCTACCTGACAGCGTCCAGAAGCACTCGCTCGTCCTTTCGTCCAGGCTGGACGGCGATCGTCAATGCCGAGCGCGCGAACCCCGACGGAACAGACATGGTCGATGTGGTTTCGCCTACTCGGGGCGCCCACCGGGGAAACGGTCGCCTCATTCAACGTGTCGGCAGGCATGCTGGCGTCGATCGTGGTGCTGGCACTGCTGGCACTGCCGGTCACGGCCCAGGCGGACACGCTGTTCTGGTCGGTCCCGATCTCACTTGACACCGACGGTGGCGTTCCGATCGGCCCGATCGCGTGTCCCACGATCTCCCAGTGCGTGACGGGCGACAACTTCGGGCGGATCGCGACCTTCGACCCGGCGACTCCCGCCGCGTCGACGCAGACCACGATCGATACCGGCAACAGGTTGAGCGCGCTCGCGTGTCCGTCGGCGAGCCAGTGCACCGCGGTCGATGCCGACGGCCAGGAGATCACCTTCGACCCGAACAATCCGGCCACGACCACCTCGGAGACGATCGACGCCGGCCAGTCGCTGAGTGCGGTCGCCTGCCCGACGACAAGCCAGTGCAGCGCGGTCGACTCCGTCGGCGAGGAGGTCACGTTCGATCCCACGGCGCTCGGTTCGCCTCCACCGATCACGGTCGATCCCGGAGATCCGCTGAATGCGATCGCCTGCCCGTCCGTATCCGAGTGCACGGCCGTCGACGCCTACGGTCAGGAGGTCACGTTCAACCCGATGTACCCAGGTCAGCCGACGCCGTGGTCGATCGACTCGACCGACTTCCTGAGCAGCGTGGCCTGTCCATCGACCTCACAGTGCACGGCCGTCGACTCCGACGGGCGGCAGGTCACCTACAACCCGGCCCTCATCAATGCCGGCAACCCGACCCCGACGACGATCGACTCCACGAACCCCCTCAGTGCGGTCGCCTGCCCGACCACCAGCCAATGCACGGCGATCGACTCAACTGGCACCGAGATCACGTTCAACTCAGTCGGTCCAACCGACCCGACGCCTGTCACCCTCAACGCGAGCGACGTCCTGCTTGACCTCGCATGCCCGTCAGCCGATCAATGCACCGCGGTCGACCCCTACGGTCAGGAGCTTACGTTCAATCCCACCGATGCCGGCACCCCCGTGCCGACCAGGGTCGATCCTGGGAACGCGTCGAACGCCGTCGCGTGCGCATCGACCGATCAGTGCACGAGCGTCGACGGCGAAGGTCAGGAGGTCACCTTCAGCCCGACGTCGCCCGGTACGCCGACACCGGCGCTGATCGACCCCGGCAAGAACCTTGACGCGGTCGCATGCCCGGCGGAAGACCAATGCACGGCTGTCGGCCCGGACGGACAGCTGATCACGTTCGACCCGACCACGTCCGTGGTCGCCACCACCGCCACGCTCGACGGTGGCGATCAGCTCGATGCGATCGCATGCCCGTCCGTGGGCAGCTGCACCGCCGTTGACAGCGCCGGCCAGGAGATCACCTTCGACCCCAACAACCCGGGAAACTCGACCACGGCCACGATCGACGGCTCGGTTCCGCTGATCTCCGTCGCGTGCCCCACCACGGGCGAATGTGCCGCGGTCGACGACAACGGGCAGGAGATCACCTTCAGCCCGACCGGGCCCACAGATCCAATCGTGACGACGATCGACCAGGGACAGTCGCTTGACGGGATCGCATGTCCGGCTGCCAATCAATGCACCGCGGTCGACGACACCGGCCAGGAGATCACGTTCGACCCAACCAACCCGGGCACGCCGACGCCCAACATGGTCGACACCGATCAGACGCTCTCCAGCATCGCATGCCCGTCGAGCACTCAGTGCGTCGCGGTCGACTACGGTGGCGGGGCGGTTCAGGGCGACCCGACAAACCCGGAGCGCGGGCTGGTCGGTGCAGACCAGCACCGGTGCCAGCGGCCTGTCCGGGGTCGCGTGTGCATCGACAACGGAGTGCGTGGCGGTCGACAGCGTCGGCGATGGCTTCGACACCGACAGCAGCAACGGCGCGCCGACGCCGGTCAGCAACAGCGTTCCTGAGATCACGGGGACCGCGCAGCAGGGCGACACGCTCAGCGAGGTCCACGCGATCTGGACGAACGACCCCACGGGCTACTCCTATCAATGGGAGCTCTGCGACGCCTCCGGCCTCAACTGCTCCACGATCCTTGGCGCCACGTCGCATACCTACACGCTGATCGCGGCTGATATCGGCCACACGATCCGGGTGATCGAGACTGCGGCCAACCCGGGCGGTTGGAGCAGTCCGGACACCTCGGTTGCAACCGGGGTCGTGCAGCCGCCGCCGCCGCCGGTCGCGCCGAGCAACGTCAGTCCGCCGCAGATCCTGGGCACCGCCGCGATCGGCCAGACACTCAACGAGCTGCACGGCCAGTGGACCTACTATCCGACCAGCTACACGTACCAGTGGGAGGATTGCAACGCGCAGGGAACCGACTGCAGCATCATCCCCGGCGCGACGTCGCACACCTACACGGTCACCGCGTCGGACTCCTGGCAGACGATCAGGGTGATCGAGACGGCGATCAACGCGGCCGGGCCGAGCAACCCCGCCAGCTCACCGCCGACCGCGGTCGTCCAGGGGCTCCCCCCTGCCAACACCGCGCCGCCGCAGATCTCCGGCCAGGCCGCAGCCGGCCAGACCCTCAGCGCGTCGCATGGCTCATGGACCCAGACTCCAACTGGCTACTCCTACCAATGGGAGGCCTGCGACGCAAGCGGCGCCAACTGCAAGACGATCTCGGGTGCCACATCCGCCACCTATACGCTCACGAGCGCAAATGTCGGGAATACGATCCGCGTCCTCGTGACCGCACTGACGCCGAACGTGTCCAGCAGCCCGGTCAGCTCTGCGCCAACCGGCGTCGTCACACAGGCCAAAGGCCCGACGAGCACAGGGCCGACTCAGACCGGGCCCGTGGGTACCGTCAGCCCTCACTTCGCCGCGTCGATGTGGAACTCATTGGCCGCGTCCGGTAAGGCCGCCGCGATTCCGGCGCTGCTCAAGAACCACGGATACACCTTCGCGTTCACGGCGCCGAGCGCCGGTAAGCTCGTGGTCGCCTGGTACGCCACGATCAAGCACAAGCAGGTTCTGGTCGCCAAGACCTCGACAACGCTCCGCGGCGCCGGCAAGGCCAAGGTCAAGGTGGCGCTGACAGGCACGGGTCGCCAGCTGCTCAAGAAGAGTAAGCGGATCGCACTGACTGCTGATGGAACCTTCACGGCGGGCGCCCAGTCGTCCAGCAGCGGTCCGAAGAAGTTCGGCGTCAAGCATTAGATCTGGCGCTCGCCGCGAAGCTGCTAGAGGTTCGCGGCGCCCAGAGCGGCGCGGATCGTGCGGTGAGACTCGGGGTTGATCGGATCGGTCATCCCGAACTTCGCCGCCTCCGAAAGGCGGCGATCGGAGTGAACGACCGTGCGCAGCTCCCCGGTCAGGCCGAGCTCGCCGAAGCACGCGAGCGGCAGCTGCTCACCCGAGCGCAGCGCGACGCCCCTGGCGGCGCTGGCGACGGCGAGCGCCACGGCGAGGTCCGCTCCCGGCTCATCGACCCGCACCCCACCGACGACATTGACGAACACGTCTGCCGATCCGAGGCCGATGCCGCCGTGACGTGCCAGTACCGCCAGCACCAACGCCAGACGGTTGCGGTCGATGCCCGCCACCACGCGCCGAGGCTGCTCCAGTTCCGATGGCGACACCAGCGCCTGAACCTCGACCAGCAGTGGACGCGATCCCTCGATCGCGCACAGCACGACGCTTCCGGGCGCGCGCGTCGCCTGCGAGACGAACCGGGCCGAGGCGTCCAGCACCTCGACAAGCCCGTGGTCACGCATCTCGAACACGCCGGCCTCGTTGGTGGAGCCGAAGCGGTTCTTGAGTGCGCGTACGATTCGGTAGGTCCGCTCACGCTCGCCTTCGAACTGGAGCACACAATCGACCAGATGCTCCAGCACCCTCGGCCCCGCGAGCGCTCCATCCTTCGTCACGTGCCCGACCAGCACGACCGCAGTCCGCTGAAGCTTCGCGACGCGCTGGACCTCCGCCGCGACCTCGCGCACCTGCCCAACGGACCCGGCCGCTCCGACGAGCTCGCCGCTCTGAAGGGTCTGAACCGAGTCGATCACGCAGACATCGGGACGCTCACGCTCGAGCGTTGCAAGCACCGTATGAAGGTCCGTCTCGGCGATCACCGGGATCCGCATCGGTTCGCCGCCGGTCAGCCGTTGCGCGCGCAGGCGGATCTGGGCGGCGGACTCCTCGGCCGAGACGTAGAGGGTCCTGAAACCCGCGGCGACGAGGTTGGCGAGCGCCATCGTCGTCAGCGTCGACTTGCCGATCCCCGGTGCGCCGCCGAGCAGGACCAGCGAGCCGGGAACGAGGCCACCGCCGAGCACGCCGTCCAACTCGCCGATTCCGGTGCTGAGGCGCTCGTGCTCAGCCGCCGAGACCTCGCTGAGCTCGACCGGCGCCACAGCGCCGGCGCCGCCATGCGGGCGGGCGCCGAGCGAAGAACCGTTCGCGGGACGACGAAGTTCCTCCACCAGGGTGTTCCACTCAGCACAGCTCGGACATTGGCCCGCCCATCTCGGGGCCTCGTGCCCGCACGCGGAGCAGACGTGGATCGACTTAGATTGAGCCATGCCTGATCGAGCCTACGGGACGGTCCTGACGGCTCCCAGACGGGCCCACAGGACCAGCTGGCTGGGAAGCTGGGCCTTCCGCTGGCGGATACCGCTGGCGGTACTCGGTTCCCGCGTGCTGGTGCTCGGCGCCGGAATCGTCGGCTCCCTGACGCCGAGGGCGCCGGGCTGGGCAGCGATCGATCCGGGGCGTCTGACGCTCAGCTTCGGTCCGCTCGGAAACGCCCTGACCGCATCGATGATCCGCTGGGACAGCATCGGATACCTGAACATCGCGGCCCACGGTTATACGCAGAAGGGCGAGACGATCCTGTTCGGCTTCTACCCGTTGCTGATCTCCGCGCTGGGTGCCGTGATCGGCTCCTACGTGATCAGCGGCATTCTGATCAGCTGGGTGTCGTTCGGAGTGGCGCTGGTGCTGCTGCACCGGTTGACCAACCTGGAGCTCGGGCCGCGTGCCGCGGACGCAACGGTCCTGCTGCTCGCGTTCGCCCCGCTGTCGCTGTTCTTCACCGCCGTCTACACCGAGTCCCTGTTCCTGGTGCTGTCGGTCGGAGCGATCTACGCGGCACGCCACGATCGGCTCGTGCCGGCGGCGTTGCTCGCGGCGATGGCGACGGTGACGCGCGTGACCGGCATCCTCCTGGTCGTCCCGATCGCGATCATGGCGTTCGAGCGCAGACGTCGCTTCGACCCCCGGCTTCTGTTGCTGGCGCTCTCGCCGGCGGCGCTCGCCGGCTTCTTCGCATATTTGCATCAGCACGGCTACGGATGGCTCGCGCCGATACGCAACCAGCAAGCTCACCACACCGGCGGCCCGGTCGCGACCGTGGTGGCGGCGGCACGCTTCGCCGTGAACGGCGTCAGCGGCATTCTCTCGGGCGACAGGCCGCTTGCCACGGCGGTCGGCCCGATCTCGCTGCCGCTCCAGAGCATCATCCTGTTCGCGGTCCTGATGATCGGTGTCGCGGCGCTGCTGATCGCCTGGCGCCGATTGCCGCTCGCCTACACGGCCTACGCTGCGCTTGCGCTGCTCGCGTGTATCTCCAGTCAGACAATCATCCAGCCGCTGCTGTCGGTCGACCGCTACCAGCTGACGATCTTCCCGTTGTGGATGGCCGCGGGCGCGTGGCTCACGGAGCGAGGCGCGCTGAAGCCGGTGCTGCTGATCAGTGGCTTGCTGCTGCTGTTCTACTCGGCCAGCTTCGCGACCTGGGCATACATCGCCTGATCACGCCCGCCGCTCGCAGCGCCCTCGCGTGAACGCCTGCCTAGTCCTGCTCGGGGGCTCCGTCCGCCTGCGCGGACTCACCGCTGTCCTGCTCGCCGTCGCCGTCGTCCTCGCCGCCGCCCTCGGCGCCGACACCCACCGGCGTCGGCTTCGGAGCCGGCTCGATGATCGACAGCATCACCTCGCGCTCCTCGGGGTCGTCGGCCGGCGCGGGCTCGACGAGCACCGTCGAGCCGGTCGGCATCGACGCGCGGAGCACGAAGTCCGCCAGCGGATCCTCGATGTAGCGCTGGATCGCGCGGCGCAGCGGCCGGGCTCCCATCGCCGGATCCCAGCCCTTCTCGACGAGCAGGTCCTTGGCTGCATCGGAGAGCTCGAGCTGCAGCTCCCGCTCTGCCATCGACTCACGGATCCGCCGCAGCAGCAGGTCGACGATCTCCTTGATCTCCTCCCTGCTGAGCTTGTGGAAGACGATCACGTCGTCGATCCGGTTGACGAACTCGGGCCGGAACACCTTCTTGAGCTCGCCCATGATCCGGTTCTTCATGTCGTCGTAGCTGATCCCGGTCTCATCGTCGGAGATCGCGAAGCCGAGCGGCGTGTTGCGCGCGATCTCGGCGGCGCCGATGTTCGAGGTCATGATCACGATGCAGTGGCGGAAGTCGACGGTGCGACCCTGGGCGTCGGTCAGGCGCCCGTCCTCGAGGATCTGCAACAGGATGTTGAAGACGTCGGGGTGGGCCTTCTCGATCTCGTCGAGCAGCAGCACGCTGTAGGGCTTACGGCGCACGGCCTCGGTCAGCTGTCCGCCCTCGTCGTACCCGATGTAGCCGGGTGGCGAGCCGACAAGCCGGCTGACGGCGTGCTTCTCCATGTACTCGGACATGTCGATCCGGATCATCGTGTCCTCATCGCCGAACAGGAACTCGGCGAGCGTCCGGGCGAGCTCGGTCTTGCCGACCCCGCTCGGTCCCAGGAAGATGAACGAGCCGGTCGGGCGCTTGGGGTCCTTGAGACCTGCGCGCGAGCGACGGATCGCCTTCGAGATCACCTCGATCGCCGGGTGCTGGCCGATCACACGCTTGTGGAGCTCTTCCTCCATACGCATCAGCTTCGCGGTCTCGGCCTCGGTCAGCTTGAACACCGGGATACCGGTCCACATCGAGACGATGTCGGCGATCTCCTCCTCGCCGATCGACGGGCGCTCGGTCGACTCGCCGGCCTCCCACTGATCGGCCAGCTCACGCTTGCGCTGCGTCAGGCGGCGCTCCTGGTCACGGAGGTTGGCGGCCTTCTCGAACTCCTGCGCCTCGATCGCGGCCTCCTTCGCACGGCGCGTCTCCTCGATCTCGTCCTCGAGCTCGCGGTACACCGGCGGTGAGGTCATCGACTTGATCCGCATCCGGGACGCGGCTTCGTCGATCAGGTCGATCGCCTTGTCGGGCAGGAACCGGTCGGAGATGTAGCGGTCGGCGAGGTCCGCCGCCGCCTCGAGCGCCTCATCGGTGATGTTCACCTTGTGGTGCTGCTCGTAGCGGTCACGCAGGCCCTTGAGGATCTGCACGGTCTCCTCGGTGCTCGGCTGGTCGACGACGATCTTCTGGAAGCGCCGCTCGAGCGCAGAGTCGCGCTCCAGGTACTTGCGGTACTCCTCGAGCGTGGTCGCGCCGATCGTCTGCAGCTCACCGCGTGCGAGCGCCGGCTTCAGGATCGAGGCCGCGTCGATCGCGCCCTCGGCCGCGCCCGCGCCGACGAGGTTGTGCAGCTCGTCGATGAACAGGATGATGTCGCCGCGCTGGGTGATCTCCTTCATCACCTTCTTGAGGCGCTCCTCGAACTCGCCCCGGTACTTCGAGCCGGCGACCAGCGCCGCAAGGTCAAGCGTGTAGATCTGCTTGTTCTTGAGCAGCTCCGGCACGTCGGCGTTTGTGATCCGCTGGGCCAGGCCCTCGACCACAGCCGTCTTACCGACGCCGGGCTCGCCGACGAGCACCGGGTTGTTCTTCGTGCGGCGGCTGAGGATCTGCATGATCCGCTCGATCTCGGTCTCCCGGCCGACGACCGGGTCGAGCTTGCCGTCGGCGGCGAGCTTGGTCAGGTTGCGCCCGAACTGGTCGAGCAGCTTCGATGACTTCTTGCCGGCTTCGCCGGTCGCGCCTCCGGGACCGCCGCCGGGACCCGCGCCCGCAGGACGCTGGCGGCTGCCAGGCCCGGACAGCATCCGGATCACCTCGTTGCGGATCTTCTCGGAGTCGGCGTCGAAGTCCAGCAGGATCCGCGCGGCGACACCCTCGTTCTCCCGCACCAGCCCGAGCAGGATGTGCTCGGTCCCGATGTAGTTGTGACCGAGGCTGAGCGCCTCACGCAGCGCCAGCTCAAGCACCTTCTTGGCGCGCGGCGTGAACGGGATCTGGCCGGAGGTGACCTCCTCGCCGGAGCCGACGATCCGGACGACCTGCGCGCGGACACGGTCGACGGTGATCTCAAGCGACTCGAGGACGCGCGCCGCGAGACCCTCCTCCTCCCGGAGCAACCCGAGAAGGATGTGCTCGGTCCCAATGTAGTTGTGCTTGAGCGTCCTCGCCTCTTCCTGTGCCAGGACGACAACCTGGCGGGCACGCTCAGTAAATCGCTCGAACATTGTGATGTCTCTTCACGTCGCGGGATTGGGCTGGTCGTCGGTTTCGGGTCTGGGCGCTGGCCTCCATTATCGGGTGCTTGGAGACTCTATGGCCCAGTAGTCGGCCGCTGTGCCGCATTATGTGAGCGAAACGGGGTCGTCCTGAGGCCATCACGAAGTCTACCAGTCGGGATTACGCGCTCCGCCGGGCCCCCGGATGCAGCGGAAAAGTCCGGCAAACTGGTTGTATCCGGGCTCGAGGGCCGGTTCCGAAGAGCGTCGGGCAGGCGCTTCGAGAACAGGCAAGCGATGACGATCATCTCGATCGCGACGTACGGGAGCATCTTCGAAATATCTCCACCGGTCAGCTCCGCGGGCGCCAGGTACGCGAGCATCGGCACCAGCCAGAGCGCCGAGAGGTTCGGCGACAGCAATGCGATCGGCACGAACACAAGCGTGAGGTAGTGAGGCCAGACGACCGGTGAGGCAACGAGCGCAGCCATCACCGCCAGCCCGAAGCTGCGGCGCTCAGCGTTGGGGTCATCGCTGGCGTAGAACAGCCGCAGAGCCACGGCCAGCAGCACAGCGGCGAGCAGCAGCGCGACGAGCTGTGAGAGCGAGGTCGAGACCCCGAGCGCCCGGCCGACGCTGATCGCCGATACACCGGCGGGACCCTCAACGGTCGAGAGATTGCCAAGCATCCTTGGGTATTCGCTCAGCGAGCCAAAGCCGATCACTGCCCATGCGGCGACCGTCGCCACGAGGGCGATCGTGGCTGCCAGGACCGCAGCGCGCCAGCGCCTGGTGAGCACCAACCAGACCGCAAGCGGCCACAGGAACACCTTTGCAAGGACGATCGTCGCGGTCGCGATCGCGGGTGGCCACAGACGCGCGCGCCATCGCCAGAGAACCGCGATGCCGAACACCAGGAGCTCGTTGACCTGACCGAGCCGCAGCGAGTGCAGCAGCGGAAAGCTGAGGAACGCCGCGCCGTAGCAGCGCCAGTCGCGCACCCCCAGCAGCCGCAGGCCGCCGACCATCGCAGCGATCGAGATCAGCGTGAACATCAGGCCGGCTGTGCGGCCGCCGAGCAGCGCGAGCGGCGCGGTCGCAACCAGCACCGGCGCCGGGTAGACCGGCACCGCGAATGACTGCGTTGGCGAGCCTCCAGACCGCTCAACCGCCGCCAGATGGGCGAGGAACGCGGCCTGGTAGGGGTCGTGCCCGTGCAGTATCGCCCGACCGGCCTTGTAGATGTCGCCGACGAAGTCGTAGAAGTAGTTGGTGCCGCCGTGTGCCAGCACGACGGTGAAGAGCACCATCGCAACCGGGACGACCGCGAACATGATCACCGCGAGCGTTCGGATCAGTTTGATCAAAAGCGACCGAAGAGTTGCGGACTGGCCGCTGGCGGTGATTGAGGTGGATACGGACGCAGACATGGTCTAGCCGAGGGAGCCTGCGACATGTATCGGCCAGAGCGGCTCGACCATGAGCATCACCGACAGAAACAGACTGAACGTTACGCCGCGCCCCGGCAATCCTCAACCCTCGACCTTGGTCTAGGTGAGCTGCGACGATTTTCTGAAGCCGGCCGCCAGACCGCGATCTAGGATTGGCGGATGTCAAGCGGAGGGGTTGCGTCACTGCCTGCGCGTCGCCAGCAGCGCGATGCCTTCGCAGCCGCGGCTGAAAGGTGTCTGCTCGGCATCCTGCCGATCCTTTCAGTCCCGATCGTGCTGGTGCTCGCGCATCCGCTGCACAACTTCGCGGTCGATTTCCACAGCTGGTACTGGCCGGCCGGCAAGCGGGTGCTGAACGGTCTCAGCCCCTACGCGCTGAGCCCCTGGAGAGCGCTCAATTACCCGGCGCCCGCGGCGCTGCTGTTCGTTCCGTTCGCACTGCTCCCGCACGGCGCCGCGGATTGGGTGTTCACGGCGCTGGTCCTCGGCGCACTCGTCGGAGCGTTGCGAATGGTGGGCGTTCGCGACTGGCGCGTCTACGGGATCGTGATGTTCTGGCAGCCGGTGATCATCGGCTACGAGACCGCCAACGTCTCGCTGCTGCTGCTGCTCGGCCTCGCCGCCTGCTGGCGGTTCCGCGATCGCGCGCCGATCGTCGGAGCGGTCCTCGCGCTGATGGTCTGCGTCAAGGTGTTTCCGATCGTGATCGCGATCTGGCTGCTCGCGACCCGGCGCCTACGGGCGTGCGCGTGGATGCTCGCCGCGATCGTCGCCCTCAACGTCGTGGCCTGGACCCTGATCGGCTGGTCTCAGGTGTCCGTCTACCTGCATGTGGTCTCCGCCGTCAGGCGCTACGACGAGTCACGGGGATACAGCCTGATCAGCTTCGCCCTACACCTCGGCGCCGGCCGGGCGAGCGCCTATGCGATCGGGATCGCGGCCGCCGGAGCAGTGCTCGTGGTCGCGCTCAGAGCTCACGGTGAGTCACGTGACCGCATCGTGCTGAGCGGCTGCGTCGCCGCCAGCCTGCTGATCTCGCCGCTGGTCGAATCGCATTACGTGGTGCTGATGATCGTCCCGCTGGCGCTCGCGCAGCCGAGGCTCAGCCTGATCTGGGCGCTGCCGCTCGTGCTGCTGGTGACACCCGCCGATTTTCCGGACATCTGGTCGCATGCGCTAGGACTGTGCGTGTTCGCGGCGCTCTGCGTCGCATCGATGACGCCGCGCGCCCCTGAGACCACTCGAGCACCCTCAGTTGGCGTCGAGCGATCCGCGGGTGTCAGCGTCACCTGAGTACGGCGGCGTCCGGGTGGGGCTACCGCGCTGGAGTCACTCGGCGTGGGGTGCGATCGGCGCAACCACGGCGTTCCTGGCGCTCACCTGCTGGTGGCTGACCCAGGATCGCTCGATTCCATTCCCCGACGCCGGGTACCACCTCCAGACGGCAATTGCGTATCACAGCCTGCTCGCGGCCGGCCACCTGTTGGGACCGTTGCGGGAGACCTGGTTCATCTATCCGCCGCTGGCGCCGCTTGTCGGTGCGCTCGGCATGTTCGTGGGAGGCGCAAACCAGTACTCAGCCGTGATCGCCGAGAACGTGGTCTTCGTGTCGCTGCTCGCACTCGGCTGCTACCAGACCGGACGGCTCTTGTTTGGAGCGCGAGCCGGCCTGCTGGCCGTGATCTTCGCGCTGGGTTCACCGCTGGTGATCGCGCAGTTCCACGTGTTCATGCTGGACGCCCCCGAGACCGCCGTCGTGGCCTTGTCGCTATGGCTGATTCTTGCCAGCGACGACTTCCGCCGGGTCGGCTTTGCGGGGCTGGCCGGCCTGGTGGTCGGCTGTGGGATGGTCGTCAAGGTTCAGTTTCCGTTCTACGTGGCCGGTCTCGTTCTGGCGCTGCTCGTGCGCGGTGGCTGGCGCCATTGGCGTGGCCTCGCGTGGTTCGCCGTGATGACACTTGCCGCGGGTGCTCCTTGGTACTTCGCAAACCACTCGGTTCTGGTGTCGAATCAGAACCTGTCCGGAGTAAACCCGGGAACGCTGGCGGGGAACACTCCCCCACTGCTGTCAACCGCGAGTCTCAGCTGGTACTTCTGGAGCATCCTCAACTCGCAACTGCTGGTGCCGCTGTTCGTCCTCGCGGTCGGCGGCACGATCTGGACGATTGTGGCCGTGGCGCGGCGGCGAGCCACGAGTGGGCTGCGGCTGGAGTTCCTCGCCGGCCTAGTCGTGGCGTTGTTGGCGATCACGTTCACCAGGCACCACGACACCCGCTACGGCCTGCCGCTGATCCCGTATCTCGCGGTGATCGGAACCGGCTGGATCGTCCATCTCACGCGCGAAGCGCGGTTTTGCGCGACCGCCCTGCTTGTCCTGGCAGTGGCCGCGAACACGCTGGGCACCACATTCGGCCTGGGTCGGCCGGTCGAATTGGCGCTCGTCAGCCACCCGCCGGTAACCGGTGCGTTCCCGGACCGGGTCGTCCTCTATTCGAATCAGGGATTTCTTGTGGCCGGACCACAGCGTGACGGCGATGTGCCCGGACTCCTGACTGCGCTCCGGGGCGACGGCATCAGAACCGTCGCCCTGATCAACAGCCAGGTCCAGGCACCGGATTTCCAGCTGGCGGGCGTCGGCGCATTGGTGATCATCGCCGGATTGCATCCGTCGCTTGACCCATCCACGCTCAAGCGCAGCACGGCCGCCGTGACCCTGGTCCACCGACCGGTCTCGCCGGCTACGCCGCAGACCTGCACCCGGCTGAGCGATGGCACCGGGGTCTGGACGCTGCGCAAGAACGCCTCGTCGGGCGAGATTGAGCTGTACTGCCCGTTTCGCCGTCCGGCTTACTACGTCGGCGGTGCCGACGGGCGACGCTGGGCGGCGAGCGTCTCAGCGCTCGGTTAGCCCGCCGCTGCACCCGCACTGCCGCCGCGGAGCGACTTGGCGGCGCTGCGGCGAACGAACAGCACCGCCGCCTTGTCACCGGCGACTCTGATGAAGGCCGAGTCGGCGGCCGTAAGTGTGAGCGCCGCGCTGCCCGGGCTGACCAGCACGACCTCGATCCGCGGATTGGCGAGGACCGCGCGGCCGTCGGGGTCCCCGGCCAGCCAGTCGAGGTAAAGGCCCTGGATGCGTCTGGGGAACGCGTCGAGCGGGTCGCCCACCCAGATCCGCCCGCCCGCCAGCGCCACCTGTTCCGCCGCGATCGCCTCGGCCAGCACCGGCGTGCCGTGCGCAAGCGTGATCGCGCGCGCCACCAGCGCCGGACCGACCGTGGCACGAGTCGGCGTCCGCGCCAGGCCGAGGACCAGCAGGGCGAGTGCGGCGACGGCGGCGATCGGGAGCAGTCCATTCCACTCGCGCCTCACCGCCCTGCTGCTGTGCGCGGCGAGCGGGGCGAGGAAGAACAGCAACCACACGCCGTCACGCCCGGCCTTGATCGTCAGGATCGCCAGGCCCGCGATCACAACGAGCTCCCACAGCGGTGGGCGCGCCCGTCGCATCCGGAACAGCAACGCAAGCGCGACCGCGACCATCAGCACGTCCAGAGGCCCGGTGCTGAGAGGCGACCAGAGCCCGACGCCGCGCTGCGCGGCCACGTTCGTCAGCAGCCCGCGGTAGTAGTCGACGGTGTCGATCCCCGCAGGCGTCAGACAGATTGCCAGGGGAGCGAGCACGGCCACCGCGACGGCCGTCCAGCGCTCTTGCCGGAACCGAGACAGCGCCAGGTATGCCCACAGGACCGCGAGTCCGAGAAGCGCGGCGCCATGGAGGTTCGACCAGACCGCAAGCAGCGCCAACGCAAGGTAGAGCCGGCGCGATGGCGCGCGGGCCTGACTGCGCAGCAGCGCGACGAGCAGCGGGAACAGGACCAGCGAGAACAGCTGTACGCGCGCGACAGCGAGGCTCCCGAGCGAGCCGATCGCAACCAGCGCCAGTGCGCTCGCGGTCCCGAACGAGTTGGCACCGCCGGCGCGAGCGTCGCGTGCGAGCACGGTCATTGCGAGCGCGACGGCGACGAGCTGGGCGACGAGCAGGCCGCGATCGCCGAACGCGCGCTCCAGCCCGTCGAACGTCAGCTCCGCAACTACCAGGGTGTTGGACCAGTGGCTGGTGGGAGCCGCCGCGAACGGGATCCCGTCGGGGATCGACCGCTGCGCGACGATGATCCGGCCGAGCGCCGCCAGCCAGCGGGCGTCCGCACCGACGGTCGCAACGATCGCCATCAAACCCGTGATCAGCGCGATCACGACGGCGAGTCGGACCGCGGACAGGTCCCTGCCCGCCGCAGGCGCCGCCACTACGTCGCGGGTTTGGTGGCGATCAGGACTCGTTTGGAGCGCAGGATCACGTGGGCGTGCGTCTGCGCGAGGACGATGCGGTTGCTTCCCTTGTCAGCCGGGTTGAGCACCAACAGCGAATAGGGCGCCAGGATGCTGTGGGAGCCTGGGAGCAGCGCTGCGCCGATGTGAGCCAGAGATGAGAGCTGATCGTCACTCAGCAGCTCGAAGCTGGTGTCGTAGGCGATGTGTCCGGCGAGCTTCGGGTCGTGCCAGACGAGCCAGTCCGCGTAGCGCACATCCGCGAACACCTTGGTGGCCGGCGCCCGTGCCATCACGCCCTCGACCACGCTGACCGCGCGTGTCGGATACGTCCGTTCGAACCAGGACGCCGACCGCGTGGCGGTCGTGACGATCGCGACCAGCACCAGCGCCAACGACGTCCAGGCGATCGCCAGGTTCAACCGAGTGCGGCGTGGCGCAGGGGGCTTGTGGCGCACCAGACCGGTGATCGTTGTCGGAAGCAGCATCATCACGGCCAGACCGAACCAGGTGATGTTCCGCACGGCAAAGATCGCCCCGAGCGCGAGCACGATCAGCACGAGCTGGTCGAATGCGGGCGTCCTGGAGCCGCTTCGCCCGATCGCCCAGACCGTGCCGACGATCAGCAGCAGGAGCGGGACCGCGAGGATCATGTAGGCGGTCACCGGCTGCCATTCGGTCACGAGCTTTGAGAATTCCGGATTGAACAGCGTTGCCCTGTAGTAGTCGATGATCGAGAGACCGTAGGGCGTGATCAGCAGGCACAGCGGACCGCCGATCAGAAATGCGAGTCCGCGCCGGTGCGCGAGCCCGCGCCAGCGCTGTGCTCGGAAGCCCTCAATCAGCAGCAGCCCGCCGTAGATCACCGCCATCGCCGCACCCAGGGTCACCGAGCCGTGCAGGTTTGCCCAGAGGACCAGCAGCGGAAACACGAAGTACACGCGCCGGTCCTCCGGCCTTCGGACGGCTGTTGCCAGCAGCCACAGAGTGCAGACGAACAGCGGATAGGCGAACCCCTGCGTCCGGATCGAGACTGCGGTGGCAAGGTAGAAGAAGCCCCCGATCGGGAGCATCCACGTGATGTGCCGGTCATCCGCGCCGAGGCTGCGCGCGACCGCAATCGCTCCGGCGAACGACAGTCCCGTCAAGACCACGTAGAAGATCGTGAACAGTGCCATCCCACCGAGCTGGTAGAGCTCGTAGATGATCAGCTGAGCGAGCCACTGCTGGTCATGCCAGGGCACTCCATAGGCCATCACCGTCAGAAAGTCGTGATGGGGGATGCCGTGCTCGGCGATGATCCTCCCCGCCACCATCGCCAACCACCCGTCCTGCGAGAGGTGCGCAGGGATTCCCGCGGCGCTCATCACGACAACCGCTGCGAAGGCGGCGATGTAGAGCGCGTTCCTCTCCAACCATGCCGGCAGTCCGGCCCGCGAGCCGGCGGACACGGTCGCCTCAGGGGTCATTGACGGCGCGGTCTCGTCTAGCACCGCCTGCAACTCCTGCTCTTTGGTGACCACTCGATAATGTTCGCGCCAGCGGGGCGATGTCGGCCTACACCTTCGTCTAGGTCCGACTAGACCAATGTCCGTTCTTCGCAGGGCTTCACGCTCATACGATTCAGTCGCGAGGATTACTCGATTTCCCTGCGTGATGAGACACACGCGACCCACAATGACCCAACGTCGGATGACCCGACCTAGAACGGCACCTAAGGGTCGCTGCGAAAGCGGCGGCGGTGTCGGAACTCATCGACGGTCTGAACGCTCTCTCGCCCGTTGCACGGGTAATGGGAGTGGGCAGGGAGAAACCGAGTATGCGTTCACGCTCCTCGGAGCCGGAGCCTGTGCTCTGTTGCTCAGCGCTCAGGTCAACCACGATTAGTAAGCAAGGGGGTGAATTACAAACATGCTTTCGATCTACACGAACCTGCAGGCTCTGCTCACGCGGGTTTTCGATGACGAGGATGGCCAGGGACTCACCGAGTACGCGCTGATCCTCGCGCTGATCGCGGTCGTCGCCATCGCGGCACTGACGCTCCTCGGCGGCAAGGTCACCGATGTGCTGAACACCATCGCCAGCAGTCTCTAGTCGTAACTTGTCCGCCGGCCCCGGGAGACCTGGGCCGGCGGACTTATACTTTTTGATCCCCTCCCCGGCAGGACAACACGGACGCACGCGGAAGACTTTGGTTCCGATTCGATGACCTCTCTATATACACGTTTGGGTCTATTGCTTCTTCGCGCATATAGCGTTGTCCTGATCCGCGTTCGTGACCAGGAGGGCCAGGAGTTGGTCGAGTACGCGATGGTCCTCGCGTTCATCATGATCGTCGTCCTGACCGCCACCCGATTCCTGGGCAGCAAGGTCTCCACGGCGATCACCCACGTCGCCAACAGCATCTAGCCCTCCAACAACCGACTGTCCGCTCTACTGGAGTGCTCTCATCCGTCCGGGAGGAACTGTCGAAGGCAAGTCAGATGGACCGCACGGGGTGTTTCAGCCTCCTGGGAAAGCGCATCGGGGCCGATAATGCTCTTAGTTGGCATGGCTCAGCGGCATTAGCGGACCCAGTGCTTCGGCGGTTCGTCGCCAGGTCGGGTTCATGGTGCCGAGAGATCCAACCGGCTGACCAGATCATCCGATGGCAACGAAGGAATTGAAAGCGCCACATGAGATGTTCGCTTCATTGAACGCGCAAGTCCGCGAGCGCGTTGATGGCGTTGCCCTGATCGTCGTCGGGGTCGTTTTCACGCTGTGGTGCCTGAGGGCGTTCATCGGGGAGCACATCCAGGCCCAGGATTTCCACTACGAGTATTGGCCAGCTGGCTGGCGAGTGCTGCATGGCGAGTCCCCCTACGTGTGGTCGATTCACCAGACTGCTCCGGCCATCGCGTTCGCGTATCCGGCGCTGAGCGGCCTGCTGTTCGTGCCGTTCGCGTTCCTGTCGCGAACCTCCGCCGACGCGGTCTTCACAGCCGTATGTATCGCATCGCCCCTGCTTGCACTGCTCGTCCTCGGTGTGCGCGACCGTCGCGTGTATGGGGTGGCGCTCATGTGGGCGCCGACTGTTACCGCCTGGCAGTCGGCAAATCTCACGCTCCCTCTGACGCTGGGAATGGCCTTTCTGTGGCGCTACCGCGATCGTCCCGCGGTGGCCGGTGTCCTCACTGCAATCCTTATCTCGCTCAAGCCGGTGGTCTTCCCACTGGCGCTATGGCTACTCATAACCCGGCGGTTTGCGGCGGTCGGCTGGGGCCTGCTCGCCGGAGCCGCGATCAATCTCGTCGCATGGTCAGTCGTCGGATTCAACCTGATCGGGTCCTACCTTCACGAGACGAAGTCGATCACCGCGCTCTTTCACAGCATCGGGTACTCGGTGCAATCGATCGCGCTGCGCGGTGGACTCGGTGACCTCAGCGGCCCGCTCGTCGTCGCGTTCTGCGCGGTGATCTTCGTCTTGATGCTCCGGTGCCGACGCGATGACTCAAGCTCTCTCGCCCTCACGGTTGTCATGATGCTCGCCGCGTCGCCCTTGGTCTGGAACCAATACTTCGTCTACATGTTGATTCCTACGGCCGCCGCCTTCCCGCGACTCAACCGCATCTGGCTGGCGCCGATCGCTCTGTTTCTGTGCACGCCACATGGCACGAGATGGTGGGAGCCGTGGCTGTTTTGGATCGTCACCGTCTACGTCACGCAGCAAATCATTAGTCGAAGCGGCGCGACCGTTCGCGTTCCGCCACGAGCCGCGCTCGACCGGGAGCCCGTTGCTGCGCCATGAACATCCGACGCATCGAGCCCCCGCGTCCCTTAGGAAAGTACCGCCCGATGACCGACGGTCCCTCAATCAATAGTCGCTCCCGATCCCACCCGGACCTTCGGAGACTTGGACCATGATGCCCGTGGACACGATCGGGGAGACCGCCCTCAATGAGCGGGACGCCGCTCTGCTTGACGGCAAGCGCGTGATCGTTGTGATGCCAGCCTTCAACGCTGCGCAAACGCTTGAAATGACGTGGCGCGAGATCCCGGCAGCCTGGGTCACGCTCATCATCCTGGTCGACGATGCCTCGCGCGATGGCACGGTCGATGTGGCACGGCGACTCCCCGTGGAGGTGATCAAGCACCACCGCAACGTCGGCTACGGCGGCAACCAGAAGACGTGCTATACGGCGGCGTTGCGCGAGGATGCCGACGTGGTCGTGATGCTCCACCCGGACGGACAGTACGACCCGGTGCTTCTTCCGGATCTCGTGAGGCCGATCCTCAACGGCAACGCGGACATGGTGCTCGGCTCGCGCTTCATGGAGCCTGGCGGTGCGCGGTTGGGTGGTATGCCGCTCTACAAGTACATCTCTAACCGGTTTCTGACGACAGTGGAGAACGCCGTGCTCAAAAGCCGGTTCAGCGAGTTGCACACCGGCTATCGCGCATACAGCCGCGAATGCCTTGAAACGATCCCCTATCTGCGCAACGCCGACGACTTCGTGTTCGACACGCAGGTGATCGCCCAGGCGATCCGATGGAATATGCGCGTCGCCGAGGTGCCCGTTGCGACGAAGTATTTCCCGGAAGCCTCGTCGGCTTCGCTTCGGCAGAGCACCGTGTACGGGCTCAAGACCCTCACGACTATGCTCCAGCTCTCTTTGCACCAGCGCGGGATCGTTCGGTCTCGACTCTTCTGCGAATAGCCGCGCGGCGGTGTTTCGGTAGATCCAGACGCCCAGCGCCGGTTGATACCGACGGTGCAAGGGCGCTTCCGCGCGGAAGCGGCTGCTCAGAACGCCTTGATCAGCGACAGCACGCCCGGCGCGAGCAGCACGACGAACATCGCCGGGAAGATCATGAAGACGAGCGGGAAGAGCATCCGAATCGGAGCCTTCTGGGCGCGCTCCTCGGCGCTGCGCCGGCGGCGCAGGCGCATCTCATGGGAGAGGTTGCGCATGATCTGGCCTGTCGAGATTCCCATCCGCTCGCCGTTCGCCATCGAGCGCACGAATGAGCGCACCGACGGCGTATCGCACCTGGCGGCGAGGTTGCCGAGCGCCTCCGTGATCCCGAGGCCCATGGTCTGCTCCTGCAGCATCAGCCGCAGCTCATCTCCCAGTGGCGCCTGGAACTGATCAGCCGCCATCCGCATCGCGGCGAGGAAGCCGAGCCCGGCTTCGACCATCACGCACAACAGATCGATCAGGTCGGGCAGCCGACGGTCGATTGCCTGCAGCCGCTTGCGGGCCTTCCGACGCACGATCGTCATCGGCAGCACCCAGCCCATCGGAACCATCAGGATGATCATCGCGATTCTGATGCCACTGGAGGTCCCGATCAGCAGGTAGACGATGATCGGCATGAGCACCGCGCCGAACACCCGGTAGCCGAGCAGCGTCCTGGGGGAGGTGCTGTACAAACCGGCAGCCATCAGCTCGGCCGCGGAGCTCGTCTTCGCTGACGCCACCGATCCGTGCCTGGAAGAAGTCCCCGACGCCGGTTGCGAGCGACGAAAGCGGGTTGGGGCCGCGCTCGGTCGACCGGAAGGCCGCCGGCTGCGGATCGCCGGCGAAGCCGTATTCATGGATCGAAGCGAGCCGTTCCGAGGTCCGCAGCCGTCGCGCACCGAGGACGCCGACCAGCGCAGCGACCGACACGCCGATGCAGAGAACTCCGAGGATGAGCAGCAGAATCATTTGAACCTCATATCTCGATCGTGACGATCTTCTTGAGCACGAAGGATCCCATCACTGTGAGGACGCCGGCGGCGACCAGCGCGATGATCCCGATCGTGGTGTGGAACAGCGGGTGTTCGTACCCAGGGTTGATCACCGACACCAGCAGCAGCAGCGCGATTGGCAGACCCGAGAGGATCAAGCTGGCAAGCCGGCCCTGAGCGGTGAGCGCGCGCACCATCTGCCGTAGCTCGAGCCGTTCACGGATCGTTTCTGCGACCAGCTCCACGACCTCAGCGGTGTTGCCTCCGGTTTCGCGCTGAAGCGTCGCGATCAGCGCCACGTGCTGGAAGTCAGCGCTCTTCAGCCGCTCGCCGAGCGAGCCGAGAGCCTCGTCGATCGGCACTCCGAGCTGGGCGTCGGTGACCGCTCTGCGAAGTTCACGCTTCGACGGGTCGGGAGCGGTGTCGACGACCGCCTGCAGCGCACCGAGGAATGTCTGGCCGGCGCGCATCGCCGAGGCGACCACCGACAGGTTGTCCGGCAGCTGCGAGTCGAACAGCCGGCGCTGGCGATCGGCCAGGTAGTGCGCGAGCCAGTAGGCGCCGAGTGGCACGATCAGAGCGGCCGGCGCGGCGAGCAGGCTCCCGAACGCGGTCACGACGAACCATCCGACGACCAGCATCAAGATCAGCGAAATGATCACGTAGTTGACCGGGGCGATCGCAATCCCGGCAACGTCCAACTCGGTCGCAAAAGCACGCACGCGTGGCGAGCGGTGCCCGGCCCGTGACTGGGAGTCACCGAGCGCCAGCTCGACTAGCGATCGCTCACGTGTGTGACCCGTGCCTCCGGTGACCGGCAGCACGAACTCGCCGACCCGCGCACTGACCTCATTGTGGCGCCGGGTGATCAGGAACGCGGCCACACCGATCAGTACCGCAACGATCAAACTGATCAGAATCGCCGCTGTGGTGGAGTGAAGGAATGACTGGTTCGCAGGGACCGGCGTCGAGCTGGTCGTCGAATACTGGGTGAGCGCCGCCGGATAACCCGGCGCGCCGACGGCGACGGTCACGGTGCTGCCGCGCGGAAGCTTCGTGTTGTAGCTGAGCGTGTACTGGTTGGCCTGCTGGGCGCCGAGTTGCCGGTAGGCCGCTACGACTGCGGTCGGGCTCGTCGGCACATAGGTGCCGCCGCTCTCGCTCGCGAGGCTCTGGAGCGTGCTGCCGTCGAACGACGGGTCCTGCATCCCGAACGTGTAGATGTGCACGTTGTCCAGCTGCGCGAGGTTGGCCAGCTGCGACTCGCTGATCTTGCTGCCGGTGTCCTGTCCGTCGGACAGGATCATGATCGTGCCATCGGTGACGCCGCCCGCGTGGAGCATGCCGATCGCCCGCGCGGCCGCATCCATGATCAGCGTGCCCGATTGACGTTTCGGCACGGACGCCAGCGCATTGTCGAGCGTCGAGCTGTTGGTTGTCAGTGGCGCCGCGATGATCGGCGTCTGCGCGAAGTAGATGACGGCGACCGGCTCGCTCGGATTGCGCTCTGCGACAAACGCGCGAGCTGCCTCGATCGCCGATTGATCCGGCGCCCCGTTCATCGACCAGCTACGGTCGATCAGCAACACCACACCCGTCTTCTGGCCACTGGAGCCACCGATCGGCGTCACCGTCGCGCCCTGCACCGCCGTGCCGTTCTCGGTGACCGTCACATGCGGATCGGCCGCGTTCAGCGGCGATGTCGCACCGACTCGGTAGACCTCCTGGGGATACGTCGCGCTCGGCACAGCCCATACGCCGAGCGCCGGTGGCACTCGCGATGTCGCTGCGCCTGCGGTCGATGCGCAGATCGCGAACAGCGCCGCCACGAGCGTGACAAGCGCCGCCGGCCACACGCCGACCGACCAGCGATGCCGGGCCGGCCAGGTAGTCATCGACCCAGTCGTCGAGAGGTCGGGAGCGTGCGTGGGGTGGCGCCGCCTGCTGCGGCGGCGCCGAACTCGTGCGTCGTCATGTATCGCGGCAGCGGTATGCCGTGAAGGTCGAACTTCGTCGAGGTCGGACGCAGTCCTGTGTAGCGCAGCGCACCCGCACCGCCGGTGTGCGTACGGTCGATCTGATACTCGAAGATGTCCTGCAGCGTGACCACGTCGCTCTCCATCCGCTGGACCTCGGTGATGTGCGTGATCCGGCGTGAGCCGTCGCCGAAGCGCTCGATGTGCACCATCAGGTCCAGAGCGCGGGACAACTGCTCGCGCACGGCGCGCATCGGGAAGTCGACACCCGCCATCAGCACCATGCTCTCGATCCGCGACAGCGCGTCGCGAGGCGAGTTGGCGTGGACGGTGCTGAGCGAACCGTCGTGACCCGTGTTCATCGCCTGGAGCATGTCCAGCGTCTCGGCGCCGCGCACCTCGCCGACGATGATCCGGTCGGGACGCATGCGCAACGAGTTGCGCACGAGTTCACGGATCGGGATCTCGCCCTGACCCTCGACGTTCTTCGGCCTGGCCTCAAGCCGCAGCACGTGCGCCTGATCGAGCCTCAGCTCGGCCGCATCCTCGATCGTCACGATCCGCTCCGATTCCGGGATCGCGCTGGACATGGCGTTCAGCAGCGTCGTCTTACCAGAGCCGGTACCACCGGAGATCAGGATGTTCAGCTCGGCGTTCACCGACGTGTCAAGGAACTCCTTGGCCTGCTGACTCAGCGAGCCGATCACGACGAGCCCCTGAAGGTCCCAGCGGGCCTTGGAGAACTTCCGGATCGTCAGCAGCGGTCCGATCAACGACAGCGGTGGCAGCACCGCGTTGACGCGGCTGCCGTCCGGCAGGCGCGCGTCGACCATCGGTGAGGATTCGTCGATGCGCCGGCCGACCTGGGCGACGATCTTGTTGATGATCCGCCGCAGATGATGCTCGTCGTGGAAGCGGACAGGCGTCTTGTGCAGCTTGCCGGAGCGCTCAACCCAGACGTCGTTGGGGCCGTTGACCATGACCTCGGCGACTGAGTCGTCTTGCAGCAACGGCTCGATCGGCCCATGCCCGAGCGTGTCATCAGCGATTTCCTGAACGAGCCGGTCACGATCGGCAATTGCGAGCCCGCGCTCCTGGCTGAGCCGGTTGCGGATGTCGGCGAGCACCACCGACTGCAATTGGGTGTCGTCCATCCCCTGGTTGTAGAGCCGCGGCCCGAGGTCGGAGATCACCGCCAGGTGAATGCGGTCCTTCAGCTCCGCGAACGTGTCGGTCCGCGTCTGGATGCTCTCGGTACGGTTGCTGTTGAGACGTTCGCGAAGTTCCATCACGACCTCCCGCGCCGGATCAGGGGACGACCGCGGCGGCCGCCTGAGACGGGCTCGCTCGAAAGGGCTACGAACACCCCGGCCAGGGAATCGAACGCGCGTGCTGCGTCCGAGCGCTTCTGTGAGATCACGACTGGCGATCCCTCGTTGACAGACCTCGCGATGTCCCGATGGCTGGGGATCAGCACGTCCGGTGCGCGTCCCAGGATGCTGACGACGTCGGTCCGGTTGATCCCGACGTTCGAGTTCGCTCGGTTCAGTACCGTCCGCACCCGCTCGCTCTCGTAACCCATCAGCTCGAGCGTCTCAAGCCCGAGACGGGTGTTCTTCAGCGACAGCGCATCGAGCATCCCGACCATGCAGACGTAGGACGAGACGTCGATCGACGTGATCACCTCCGGCGAGAATGCCGGTGGCGTGTCGACGATGATGTAGTCATAGGAACCTCGCAGGATCTCGTAGACGTCCGCCAGGAACTCGGGCGTGATCGCCTGCGCCTGGTCAGGGCGAGCCGGTGCAGCCAGCACGCGCAGCCCCGACTGGTGGTGCATCAGGAAGGCGTCGAGCTTCGAGTCGTCCAGCTCGCCGCCGGACACCGCCAGATCGTAGATCGTGGTGTCGGGCGTCAGACCGAGCGACAGGGCGACATCGCCGAACTGCAGGTCCAGATCGACCAGCACGGTGCGCTTGCCTCGTATCGTCAGCGCCAGCGCCAGGTTGCAGGAGGTGATCGTCTTGCCGATCCCGCCTTTCGGCCCCAGCACGCACACCAGCTTGCCCGTCGCCTCGGAGAGCTCCGCCGGGCCAACCTTGCGTGCGACCGCCTTCTGGACCGAGAATCCGACGTGGCGCGCCGACGCGGGGGCGACGAACGGGCCGGAATCGAGCACCAGCAGATCGTCGGCTCCAGCGGCGAACGCCTCCTCGACGAATCCGTTCGAGTGGCCCTCACATAGCACCACGACGGGGCGGCCGGGCCGCGAAGCGGTCCACCAGTCGACCAGCCGGAGTGCGTCCTCAGACCCTTCCGCACACCCGATCAGGAGCACGTCCGCATCTGAGGAGCGCATCGTCTCCGGGGCTGGGTAGAGCACGTCGCAGATCTCCACCACCTCGACGCCTGCGTCGGGAAGGATGTGATCTGCGACGAGCTCAGCGGGCACCGCCTCGTCGTGCGCAAGAATCGCTCTGATGCCCGCGGGCGTCATCACTTGGCTCCGTGCGTGTTGCCGGCGTATGCCGGCGGCCGCGCCAGCACCCAGATACTCCCGTTGTCGGCTGCATACGCCACTTTCAGCGCCAGCTGCTCAGGAAGCTCCAGGACCAGACTGGCTCCGTTCGCACCGACATCCAGCACGAGCACGTTGGTCGCCAGCATGCCGATTCCCGGTCGGGACTTGGTCCCCGACTGCGCGCCTGTGGTCGTGCCGAGGTCGATGTGTTGCCCCTGCACGATGTATCCGGCAAGACCGTGGGTCGAGTCGACCGGAATCTCGATCGCCCTGTTGCCCCCGACGAGGTACTGCGACAGGGACACTGTCCCGGTCGCGAAGTCTGCCGAGGTCAACTCCTGCCCTGGGGCGATGTTGGTCGCGGCCACCTGATTGGCGATCTGCGTGGGCGAGCTGATCGCGCCGCCGACGATCGAGCCGGACTTCAGCTGCACGAGCTTCCAGCCATTGTTGGCGGCGACCATGCTGGCCGGCGTGCCGCGCGGGATGTAGCTGGTGGCAACGATCGCCGTGTTGCTTGTCGCGGTCGGCGTCACGTTGTTCTTGTAGTGCTGCACGAATGCGTAGATGAGGACCCCGGCGAGCAGCGCTGCGGCGACGGCGACATAGATGCCGGTGCGCCGTCCGCTGAAGGCGCCGCCGGACCACTTACCGCCGATCCGGCCGCCGCTTGATGTTGAGGCTTCCATCCGATTCTCCTTATTTTTCTAGAACAGCCGTGCAGATACCAAGGGTTGAAGCTGTGCATTGGGTCGAGCTGGCGGTGCCCAGTCCGGGCGCCGCGACATAGGTGACGAAGTGGCCGAGCAACACGCCCTGATCGCTACACAGTGTTTGGCCGGAGAGAGACGGGCCGTTCGGGTTGTAGCCCGGCGTCGGTGGTGTGCTCGTCGACAGGCATTGCCCGCTGGTGTAGGAGTAGGTGGTCCCCTCCGCGCCCTGATCGTCGTCGATCGAGCCGTTCTGCCCCTCATCGGGATCGGTCGGCGGCGCGTCGTCCTCCGCGACCTGGTAGCCCTTGTAGGTGTCTCCGCTCAGCCAATCGCCGCCGATCGACGAGCATGGATCCCCCCACCAGCCGGTGATGTAGAACTCGGCGAAGCCGGCGATCGGCGCCGGGCTCACCGGCGGGTCGACGCTCGCGTTTGCGTACAGCTCGCCGTAGTAGGTGAGCGGCACCGAGACAAGACGCGGGTCCGCGGGCGACAGCGAGGTGATGTCGTTGACGTTGTTGGCCGTGTCCCACAGGTTGTTGCATTTCACGCCGCCTGACGGAGGCGTGCAGTTCATGTACAGGCCGCCGCTGTTGTCCACCGGTGTGCAGGTCTCCCGATAGATCCGCTCGTTCAGCCCGGCCATCAGGTTGGTCGTGATGTCAGGGTCGTCGACGCCCATCACGCAGCCGGTCGCCGGCGTGTCGAAGGTGGTGGTGGTCGGGCAGCTCGGCGTGTCCGTCGTCGTATACCCGGCTGCAGGCGGTGCGTCCAGCGACGCCAGCGTTGACATCGGGTCATAGGTGCTGGTCGCGATCGGCACCTCGGCCGTCCCTCCGGTTGTCTGGCCCGACCACGGAGGAGGATCGCCGGGCGCGTACTTGGGTGTGGCGTTAGCGGTCAGCGGCGGCCACGAGGTCGTCGTGCTCGACCAACTGCCGCCCGAAGGCGTGATTCCGTACGTGTTGCACCCGTCCTCGATCCACCACTGGATGTCCTGGTTGAACGTGTCGCTTCTCGGGTAGGAGTTGCCGCTCTCGTAATCGGGGTTGTAATTGTTCGAACCGGAGTTGTACAGCGGTGTCGCACAGTCCCACTCGCCGCTGACGTCGTCGTCGCCGGCGTTCAGCGAAATCGGGTTCCCGATCGAGCTGGCCGAGATCGTGTCGGTGGAGAAGTCCGCCACCGTGGTGACGCTCAGACATGCGTTCACGTTGCTGGGATTACTGACCTGGATCGACTGGATCGCGTTACCGGTGGTGCAGTTTGTGATCGCAAGATTGGTCAGCGGCCCCGATCTGCTCACCGAGCCCGAGTCCTGGTTGTATGCACCCGCCCAATATCGCTGGACTATCTCACCGCATGGCGAGTTGCTCGAACTGTAAGAGGTCGTCACATCGCCCACGGCGCAGTTGCTCTCCGCGGTGTAGCCGTCGAACGAGCCGCTGCACTGGGCATTGTTGGCGCTATTGCACGTGCACACGTAGTTCGTGCAGTTGCAACTGAAGCTGCCGGAGCAGATGCACGGGAACCCGGCGGTGCATTGGCACGGATTGCTGTTGGAGCAGGTGCACTTGTTACCTGTCGTGCAGGCGCACGGAGCCGTCGGTGTGCAACCGGTGCCGTTTTCCCCCGAGCCCGTGGTCCACGTTCCCGATTTGGCGGTCTCCGAGATTTGCGAGGTCGGGTTGGACGGCGTCGTCACGACGTTGTTGCCGCTGGAGTTGTCCTCGGTCGGCACGGCACCGGTCTTCAGCACCCAGCTCAGCGCGAACGACGTGGGGCCGGAGTTGGCGGCGATCGTGATCCCCGAGGAATACCAGGGGGTAGCACCGGTCAGCCCACCGGTGGTCGGGCAGTTCATCGCGACCTGGGGGGCACTCGTGGCGCTCTCGATCGTCGGGATCTCGGTCGCGGTCAGCGACGCCTGGCTGCAGGTGATCGGCGTCCCGCTGCTCGACGTGAAGGCGACGTCCGCGCACAGGACCACAGTCGTACTGGCGCTCGCTGAGGAGAAGTTGGAGTTGGTGCTGGGCGACGTTCCGCACGATTGGCTCGCGTTCGTAGCGGTACAGCTGCCCGTGCCGGCGCAGGGCACGATCCACGCGCCCTCGGCCTGCGGCGCCGCCGGACTCGCTCCCTGCTGGTTATTCGCCGTGTAATACGGCTGACCAGGGGTGGTGGGGTCGCCGTTGGCGGCGTTGTAGCTGTTCTCGCTGCTCCAAACGTTGGTGAAGCCGACGCCCGTGTCGACATCGTTGGTCGAGCTCGGGTTCGAGGGACCGATGTCGTAGCAGACCACGCCGTTGGGCTCATAGTCGGTGTCGTTGGTGATGTTGGTGCGCGTGCCGTAGATCGGAGGGCAGCTGGGCGCGGTGGTGGAGCCGGATGGCGGTGGGAACGCGCTGGCGACGATCCTGTATCCGAGCGGGAAGGCTGCGGTGCTGGAGCCCGAATGATTCTCGGCTGCGAACGAGCTGAGCTGCGCGGAGAAGGTCCCGTTGTTGTTGCTCAGCATCTGGGTGGCGAGGACCGGATCGTAGGTGTTGTTGCCCTCGTTCACCTCCTCGATCTGCTCGACCCACATCGCCTGCGGGACGTCGTCCTGGAAGATGAAGGGCTCAACGTCACGGTCGGTGCTGACCTCGTAGAAGCCGACCTCCGACTCCGCGTTGATGTACTGCGGCGAGATGATCGGGAGCAGCGATCCGAGGTTGGTCTCCGTCAGCTTGACGTCGATCACTCCGTCGGTGCAGGGGTTGCCGGTCAGCGGCGAACCGCTCCAGTTCTGCGGGTTCACGAAGTAGTTGCTGTTGATCAGTGCCGTCAGCGTGTGCCCGGTGGCTTGGGTGGTCGGATAGATCTGCGAGTTGTAGGTGGAGGTGGCCGTCCCCGTGAAGCCGTTGCCCTGCGTGGTGCTGCTACCGCCGTCGTATTGGGCGATCGTGTTCGCGATGTCCGTGTTCACCGTCGACGGGCTGCTCTGGCACAGGGCCGCGTTGTAATTAGATGCCGCCGCCAGCGCAGCCGCATCAGCCTGCTCCTGAAGGTGATGGCTGTGGTCCCACCACTCAGCCGTGTTGATCGCGTAGGCCGCGATCGCGATCACAGCCGCCATCGCGATCGCCGCGATGATGATCGCCTGGCCACGTTCTCTGCCCTCGCCGGGACCAACCGAGCGACGCCGCCGTGCACGTACGATTGATGGGAGTCGATTTAGGTGCATGCGCCGGAGACGTATTTGGTGTAGTCGGGATTGTTCGTGTCGGTGTCGGTGCCCGACAGCCAAGAGGCCGAACTGCCGGACGACTCCATCATCATCGTCGCGCTGCTGCTGAGGGTGATCGACTTCTTGCCCACAACGCCGGAGATGAAGTTCAAGAAGTTATACGGATAGTAGACCGTAACCTTTACCGCATCGCCCGCTGCGTAGCTGGTTCCGGGACCGAGATCGCTGACGCAGACACCGATCCCATTGGCAAGCGAGCCCGAGTCGGTCTGCGCCTCACACGCGACGTAGCCGTAAAGATCGACGGCGACCCCGCCGCTGCACCAGTTGGTGTTGGAGCAGCTGCAGGCCGGAGCGTTGGCCGGCGCGACCGACGCATAGCGGGCGGCGACGTTCGCGAGGTTGGTCTCGTCGTTCAGGTCGTTGAGCGCGCTGGCGACGTCGAAGATCGCGAACAGGATCAGGAGCAGCAGCGGTGCAACGAGCGCGAACTCGATCAGAGCCTGCCCATGTTGTCCCCTGATTAGTGATAACCGCTTTCGCACTGGCCTGACCCTCAATCGTCACATCGCCCATCCTAGGCGATTCTACCGTCGGAGTTTAGACAAATATCCCCAGTCGCACAACACTTCGGCGTTAGCAGTCGATTGGGCCTGCTCTGCAAGCAACATTGCATCGTTCGCTGCGGCTCGTACCCGCACTGATTTCAGGTGCAATGTGTATGGAGCGGCTTTCCGGCGAGGCGGTCAATCGCGCATCGCCGGGAACAGCACCACCTCGCGGATCGATCGCGTCCCGGTCAGGACCATCACGAGCCGGTCGATCCCGACACCGATCCCACCGGTCGGCGGCATCCCGTACTCGAGCGCTTCGATGAACGCTTCGTCGTAGGGCTGCGCCTCCTCGTCCCCGCCGGCGGCCAGGCGGCGCTGCCCCTCGAACCTCGCGCGCTGATCGTCGGGGTCGTTCAGTTCCGTGAACGCGTTGGCAAGCTCCATCCCACCGGCGTAGGCCTCGAACCGCTCCACCAAGCCCGGTTCTGTACGGTGGCGCTTCGCGAGCGGCGACAGCTCGACCGGATAGTCGAGCAGCAGTGTCGGCTCCTGCAACTTCGGCTCGACGTGCTTGGAAAGGATCTCGTCGACCAGCTGCGGCCAGCTGTCCTCGGCCGGCGCGGGCATGCCCCTCTGCACCATCTCCGCGGCCAGAGCGTCACGGTCCTGGAGGACACGGATGTCGATCCCGGTCCGCGACTGGATCGCCCCGGCGAGCGTCTCCCGTCTCCACGGGGAACGGAAGTCGTAAGGGCCCCGGTAGTCGATCGCGTCGACGACCGCTCGGATCAGCGCCTCGAACCTGTCGGCGACGTCCAGGTAGTCGGCGTAGGCCTCGTAGTACTCGATCATCGTGAACTCGGGGTTGTGCCGCGGATCGAGGCCCTCGTTGCGGAAGTTCTTGCCGAGCTCGTAGACCCGCTCCAGTCCGCCGACGATCAGCCGCTTGAGGTACAGCTCGCTCGCGATCCGCAGGTAGAAGTCACGGTCCAGAGCGTTGTGATGCGTCGTGAACGGCCGCGCTGAAGCGCCACCGTAGAGCGGCTGCAGCACAGGCGTCTCGACCTCGACGAAGCCGTGCTTGTCGAGGTAGCTGCGGATCGCCGTGATCACGCGCGCTCGCGTGATGAACAGCGCGCGTGAGTCCTCGTTCGCGATCAGGTCGAGCTCGCGATGGCGGAAGCGAGTCTCAACGTCTACCAGACCGTGATGCTTGTCGGGTGGCGGGCGGAGCGACTTGGCCAGCAGCTCGTAGCCCGTGACGCGCAGCGTCAACTCTCCGCGGCGGGAGCGCAGTGCTGTGCCATCGACGCCGATCAGGTCCCCGAGGTCGAGGTCCAGCAGCGCCTCCATCCGGTCGGCCCCAAGCTCGTCGATTCGCGCCTGCAGCTGAATCCGCCCGGAGCGGTCCACGAGGTCAAGGAAGGCCATCTTCCCCTGACCGCGCCGCGCGGCGAGTCGCCCGGCGACGCGGTGCGCGGTCGTCGTCTCCTCCCCGGGCTCGAGCGCCTCATGGGCAGCACGGACCGAGCCGATCGGCTCGGTCGCGTCGAACTCGTGCGGGAACGGCTCGATGCCGGTGTCGCGCAGGCGATTGAGCTTCTGACGCCGCGCGGCGAAGACGTCCTCGTGCTGTTCGCCGGCGCTCACGGGCGCTGCGCCCTCAGGCGACTTCGATCTTCGTGATCTTGAGCTTGCGCTCGCCCTTGGGCGTGGCGAAGGCGACCTGATCGCCCCGCTTGTGGCCGACCAGCGCCTTGCCGACCGGTGATTCGTTCGAGAGCTTCATCTCGGCCGGTTTGGCCTCAGCGGAGCCGACGATCGTGTACCTGATCTTCTTGCCGTCGCCGTCGACGACATGGACCGTGGAGCCGACTCTGACCACGTCGGTGTTGAGGTCCGATGCATCGATCACCGTCGCCGAGCGGAGCTTGTCCTCGAGCTGAGCGATCCGCGCCTCCAGCATCGCCTGCTCGTTCTTGGCGTCGTCGTACTCGGCGTTCTCGGAGATGTCGCCGAACTCGCGCGCTTCCTTGATCCGCGCTGCGACCTCACGCCGGCGCGTGGTCGACATGTGCTCTAGCTCGGCCTTCAGATTGGCGAGCCCTTCAGGGGTGAGGATGACGTCCTTGGGCATGCGACTCTTGGGTGGGGTTGAGGTTAGGAACACAAAAACCCGCGTTCGCACGCGAGTCTCTGGCACCGTGTGACGGCGCGGCGGCGAAGTATAGGCCGTCGGCAGCGTCAGGCGACGCCGTGGACCGGCTGTCGGCCCGAGGGCCGCTCTGAGCGTCGCGCCGACGCGACCACGCTGCGCGCCATCCACACGATCGTCACGATCGCGATCACGCCGTATGCCGCCGCGCGAGCATCCTTGGGGATCGGCAACAACCCCGGCGGAACCACGAGAACCACCAGGACCGTGTAGATCAGCGTCAGTCGCGGCTTGCGCCCGCTGCAGACCTCGTAGGCCATCAGCGAGAGCAGGAACGGCAGGTGGTAGTAGAGGTTGTTCCACGGATCCAGCGCGCACCGCAGCAGACACACGATCGCAAGCAGCAGCAGCGCCTGCGTGAGCGCGTGCCGGGACCTCAGCGGATCATCGGGTTCGGCGTCATCGGCCTTCGACCGAGTGCGCTCGCGCCAAACCCACCACAGCGCCGCGCAGGCAATCGCCGCCACGATGATCGCCTCATGCGCGTGGGCTGCGATCCACGAGTTGGCCCCGAACCACCACAGCAGCTGCGGCTGATTGAAGATCGCCCCGGTGCCCGTTCCAAGCGCCGAGCTGGTCCCGCCGGCGACGGCCCCGCCCGACACCAGCGCCCCCGAGGCGGATCAACTCGACCGGGACCATCACCGAGCCGGCCGTCAACGCGATGATCGCCAGCAGCTGGCGGCGCCCGGTCGTGGCGACCACCAGCGCTACTGGGACCGCGACCAGCGCCGAGGTCTTGTTGATCACCGCAAGACCGAGCAGGACGCCCGCCCACCCGACCCTCCCGCGGACCGCCAGGACGACGCCGGCGACGCACAGCACCGCGCCGAGAATCTCCTCGGGATGCCCGCCGTAGATGGCGACCACAAAGATCGGGTTGAGCACCACCAGCAGCATCAGCCAGATCCGGTTGGGTGAGCTGCCGTCCGCACGCCGCTGCGTGCCGAGCCACATCACGAAGATCGGCGCGGCGATCACGCACGGCAGCGCCGAAGCGAAGTACACCCAGCGCTCGCCGCCGCCCCAAATGCCGGGTATCAGCGCCAACGGGGCCCGCAGGACGAGCGATCCAACGTACGGCGGGCCCATCGCGGACGAAGCCAACGACGTGCCCGTGCGTCAGCGCCTGGTAGGCCGGCCACGCCTCACGGTAGAAGTCGTTGAGTCTGATCAACGTGCTTCCGGTGGCACTCGCATAGGCGAGCACCGCAACGGCCAGGACGATCCCGAAGACTCCGGCAACGAGGTCATCTCGCTGCAGGGCGAGCCCGCGCACCGGCCGGCACGACGCCGCGGATCGTCGATCGCCGACACCGCGCGTCATGGCCTCATATCGGCGCCCGGCGCGCAGCGCCATGACCGTTTGGTACGTTCCGCTCACGGACACGGCATCAACCCAGCCGGCCCGGACCTTCGTCTAGGTCGACCTAGCACTTGGTCGAGTTGGGAAGGCGCCCATTCGGCGTAGATTCTGTCGGATGCGAGACGTCGTGTCGCCACAGGCGGCGGGCACGCTCGGACTGATGCCGTCCGCTGGACGCGCTGCGCCCCGAACAAGCACGATCAAGGACGTGCCGGCCGACGACTCCGACGCCCGCCGGCACGCACGCGGCAGTTCGGCTGTCGATCGTGATCCCGTGTCTCGATGAGGCAGGCACGATCGAGGAGTGCGTGCGCGGCGCCCGGCACGCCCTCGATGCCAACAGCATCGCCGGCGAGGTGATCGTCGCCGACAACGGGTCGAGCGACGGCAGCGGCGCGCTCGCCGAGGCAGCCGGCGCCCACGTCGTGCTACGAGCCCGAGCGGGGCTACGGGAGCGCGTACCTGGCCGGTCTCGCTGCCGCCCGGGGCGAATACATCCTGATGGCCGATGCCGATCTGACCTACGACTTCGGGGAGATCCCCGCACTTCCTCGCCGAACTGGAGGGCGGCGCCGACATGGTGATCGGCAACCGGATGAAGAACATCCACCCGGGCGCGATGCCCTGGCACCACCGCTACATCGGCAACCCGCTGCTGTCCGGGCTTCCTCAACGTGCTGTTCAACACCGGGCGTCGACGACGCGCACTGCGGCATGCGCGCGCTGCGCCGCGACGTTCTGCCGCGCGCTCGACCTCCGCACGACCGGCATGGAGTTCGCCTCCGAGATGGTGATCCGCGCCGCCAAGGAGAAGCTTGAGATCCGCCAGTTCCCGATCGAGTACCACCCGCGCGGCGGCGAGTCGAAGCTCTCGAGCTTCAGCGACGGCTGGCGGCATCTGCGGTTCCTGCTCGTCCACTCGCCCAACCACCTGTTCATCCTCCCCGGCGCGGTCGATGGCCGCGCTCGGCGCCCTGATCGAGCTGATCGTGATCGCCATCTCGGCGTTGTTCGGCCGCGAGTGGGACATCCATGCGCTGATCGCCGGAGCGCTGCTGGCGATCGTCGGCACGCAGGTCGTCGCGCTCGGCATCTGCGCCCACGCGTACGGCACCTACTTCATGGGCGACGAGGACCGCTGGTTCGACCGCATGCGCGCCCGCTACCGGCTGGAGCACGGGCTGATGCTCGGCGGCGCCGTGATCTTCGGTGGCGTCGTGATCGGCACCGGGATCGTGATCGACTGGATCTCACACGGCTTCGGCGCCCTCGACGAGGACAACCTGGCTGTGCTCGCCGCGACGCTGATCATCATCGGCGATCCAGATCTTCTTCTCGTCGTTCCTGCTCTCGATCCTCGGTCTGCGCCGGCGGCGCTAGGCGAAAGCGCGGCGGGCTGCCAGCGCGCGGCGAATCGCGGTCACGGTCGACGATCTGCGACCCTGCGGGCCGCGATGCGCATCTGCCTCGTCTACGACTGCCTGTTCCCGCACACGGTCGGCGGCGCCGAGCGCTGGTACCGGAGCCTGTCTGAGCGGCTCGCCGCCGAGGGACACGACGTCACCTACCTGACGCTGCGCCAGTGGGATCGTGGTGCCGATCCCGGTGTTCCCGGCGTCGCGTGTGGTCGCCGTCGGCCCTCGGATGAGGCTGTACACGGCCTGAGGGTCCGCGCCGGGTCGCTGCCGCCGCTGGTGTTCGGCGCCGGCGTTCTCTGGCACCTGCTCCGTTACGGGCGTCGCTACGACGTCGTGCACACCTGCTCGTTTCCGTACTTCTCGATGCTCGCCGCGGCGGCGGCCCGCCGGCGCGGGCGCTACCGGCTGGTGGTCGATTGGTTCGAGGTGTGGACCCGCGGCTACTGGCGCGAGTACCTCGGCCGGCGCTCAGGGCGACCTCGGGTGGCGCATCCAGCGGCTGTGCGCGCGCGTGCCACAGCACGCGTTCTGCTTCTCACGCCTGTACGCCGAGCGGCTGCGAGCCGAGGGTCTGCGCGGCGAGATCACGATGCTCGCCGGGATCTACGCCGGACGGCTGGAAGCCGGGCCTGTCGCGCGCCGGCCGAGCCCGTCGTCGTCTTCGCCGGCCGTCACATCCCGGAGAAGCGGGTGCCAGCGATCGTGCCGGCGATCGCGCGCGCCCGCCGGCAGCGTGCCGCGGCTTCGCGCCGAGATCCTCGGTGACGGGCCCGAGCGGCCGCGAGGTGCTGCGTCTCGTCGACGAGTTCGGACTGGCGACGTCGTCGCCGTGCCCGGCTTTGTCTCGGCCCGAGGCCGTCGAGCAGGCGATCCGGCGCGCGCTGTGCCTGGTGCTGCCTTCGAGGCGCGAGGGGTATGGGCTGGTGGTGATCGAGGCAGCGGCGCACGGCACGCCGAGCGTCGTCGTCGCCGATCCCGATAACGCCGCGGTCGAACTCGTGACCGAAGGCGAGAACGGCTTCATCGCGCCGTCGGCCTCGCCGGAAGATCTCGCCGCCGCGATCGTTCGTGTGCACGAGGCGGGACCGCCTCTGCGGGAATCGACTGCCGCCTGGTTCACGCGCAACGCCGACCGGCTGTCGCTGGAGCGTTCGCTCCAGATCGCGCTCAGCGTCTATTCGGGCCGGCGCAAGCGCGCGCTCATAGCCGGCCAGCGTGCCCGCCGCGGTGGCCGCCCAGCTGAACCGTGCCGCCCGCTTCGTCCGGCGGCTCGGAGCCGTTCTGCCTCCGCGGGTCGCCCAGCAGTCGCTCGATCGCGCGCGCGATCGCCGGCTCCGACTCGGGGTCGAACAGTCAGCGCGGCGTCGCCGGCCACCTCGGCAGCGACCGCGTGCGGAGCACGCGACCGGCACGCCCCGCGCCATCGCCTCCAGCACCGGTAGGCCGAATCCCTCATACAGCGACGGGAACACGAAGCACCCAGCCGCCGCGTACAAGCCCTCCAGCTCTGGCTGGTCGACCCACCCGAGAAAACGGACATCCTGCGAGACGCCGCGATCGGCCGCGCACCGGCGAAGCTCTGCCTCGTAGGGTGTCGGATACCCGGGGAGCACGAGCAGTGGCCTGCGGGACGGCGTGATCAGCGCGAGTGCCCCGATCAACCGGGCGAGGTTCTTGTGGGGCCGCTTCGCGGAAACGCTGAGGACGATCGCTCGCTCGCCTGCGTCTACTTCAGATCGAATCTGAGCCTCAGGTAGAGCCTGAGTGTATGCGGCACCCACACCCTCCGCCACGACGTCAAGCCTGGTTGGTGCGACGCGCAAGAAGCGGGTCACGTCCGCTGCCGTGCTCAGCGAAGGTGTGATGATCCGGTGCGATCTGTACGCGGCAAGAGGGACTAACGCGCGCATTCCGACGCCGAGCACGCCGAGGTGCGCCTCGGGCACGAGGCGGTAATTGAGGTCGTGAATCGTCACCACTCGACGGAACCGCCCCCAAGCAGGTGCAGTGCTCGCAAGACTGTGAACGACGTCCACCCCCGCGCGTCTCGCCAAGCGCGGCAACAGCTGTTGTTCGCCCCGGACCCACTCGACCCGGTTCCGGGACCGTACCGGCACTGTGACCGCAGGTATCAGCTCGCCCCACGGCCCACCACCCTCGCTGGCAGCTTCACGGTTCACGAACGCTGTGAATCGCGTCCGCGGCGCGGCAGCCACCATCTCAGGAATCAACTCCCGCGCGTACACCTCCATGCCGCCGGTTTCGCCTGGAACGAGGAAGACGAGGTTCAAGCCGACATGCATCGGAGCATCGCCAGCTCGTAGGCCTCAAGCGTCACCTTCGCCGCACTGCTCCAACTGAAGCCGGCGGTCCATCGCTGCGCTGCCGCCCGGTCCAGGCCCCCATCCATCGCTGCGGTGATCGCGCGGGCTGCAGACTGAGCGTCATGTGGATCGAAGTACCGCGTCAGCGTGCCGCCAACCTCCCGCAAGACGGGAATGTCGGACGCGGCGACCGGAACCCCACGTTGCAACGCCTCTAGTAGCGGGAGGCCGAAGCCCTCAGTGAGTGTTGGAAACGCGGCACAGGCGGCCATCTCCCAAAGCGCCTCGAGCTCGGCGTCGCCCACGTAACCGGGCATGCGCAGTCGATCGGTCACGCCGAGCTCGTCCGCGAGTCGTCGTACGCGCTCGGCATAGGGCTCCTGTACCCCGGCGAGTACGACCATGACGTCCTGCGGAAGCTCCGTCACGGCCTGGACCAGCAGTGTCTGGTTCTTGCTCGGGCGCACCGCCGCAACGCACAGGACGACGCGCGCAGTCTCTGGAATCGCGAACCGGTCGCGTACCACCTCGGCGGTTGCGGGCGCCGTTCCGGGCAGCCGTCCGGCGCCGTGGGGCGCCACCAGAAAGCGTTGCGGGGGGATTCGCAACGTTCGCGCAATGTCATCCCGCGACGCATTGGTCGCGGTGAGCAACACCTCCGCACGCCGCGACGCCAGCGTCACGATTGCGGCCAGCACGAGGGTCGATGAGATCCGGAGGGTGCGCACATGCAGCCAGTTGACGTCATGCAGCGAGATCACGGACGGCATCCTCGGCACGATCGGCGCAGTCGATGCGAGCGAGTGCAGAAGCTGCGCGCCGCTGCGCCGAGCGACTCTCGCCGCCAGGCCCTGCTCGGCGACAAGTCGACGAGCTCGCTCGCCCTCGTCGGCGGACAGCGCGACGATCGTCGAGATCTCGCGCCAACCGTCCGCGACAAGTGACTGCGCACCGCGCCGCGTCGTGATTATCGTGAGCCGCACCTGCGGAGCCTCGGCGGCGATCGCCGGAACGAGCCCGCGCAGATAGGTCTCCGTTCCGCCGGATTGACCCGGGTCGAGGAATAGCGCGTTCAGCGCCACGTGGCGCAGTACCGTGGGCATTGGCGCGAGATCGTAGGCCGTGTGACGCCGATGAAGCATTTCGGCTGGCCGGGATGTGCTCAGGACCTTCGGTCCGGGCTATAGGAAGCGCGCATCAGAACCGACACACAGGGGAACCGAAGTAACGCGCATGAAGTTGGCAAGCTCCCCAAGGCCCATGACCCACTCCGTCGTCGATGCCCAGCCGCAGCTCACGATTGGCATCGATGCACGGGCGGCGGCTGAGGTAGGGGCTGGCCGCGGTCGCGTAGTGCGGGAGCTGCTGCGCGCGTTTGCGGCGAAAGAAGCTCCCCATCGTTACCGCTGCTATGCCCGCCAGCGGTGGGAAGAACCACTCGATGAGCGTTTCCAGTGGGATTTGCTTGACGCGCACGACCCAGTTTGGCAATTGCGCACCGCAGCCATGGCAAGCCGCGCTTGCGACGTGTTTCTCTCCACGAACTCATATCTGATGGTCGCGCTCCTTCGGGTGCCGGCGGTTGCGATCGTCTATGACCTGGTCACGTTCGAGCCGAAGCTGCGCCCGCCTCGCTCTGCCCTGATCGAGCGTGTCACGCTGAGACTTGCCGTTCGGTCTGGCCAACCGCTGGTTTGCATATCGGAGGCCACGGCGGCCGCGCTGCTGAAGCACTTTCCGAAGGCCGGGGCCAAATCACGGTTGCGCCGCTGGGGGTATCACCATCACTCTCAGCACCTTCGGCGACTGAGCTTGCCGAGCTGCCGCCTGCTGGGTTCGTTCTGTCGGTCGGGACGCTTGAGCCACGCAAGAACCTTCCCCGGCTGGTGGCAGCCTATGCCTCGCTTCCGCTCGCTCTGCAGGAGGCCCACCCGCTGGTTGTCGTCGGAGCGCGCGGCTGGGATACCGGTCCGACCTTGGCCGCGCTCCGCTCGCTCGGCGACCGATGCATTGTCCTTGGCCGCGTCTCTGACGGTGCGCTTGCTGAGCTCTACCACCGCTGCGCGGCGTTCTGTTATCCATCACTGGGAGAGGGCTTCGGCCTGCCAGTGCTCGAGGCGATGGCCGCCGGAGCAGCGGTGGTTACCTCAAACGTCTCCTCGATGCCCGAGGTCGGTGGCGACGCCGTTGAGTATGTCGACCCGCGGGCGGTTGCCAGCATCGCGACTGGGCTCGAGCGGCTGCTCAGCTCGCCGGCAAGGCGCACCGAACTCGGTGCGCTCGCTTTCGAGCGCGCGCAGCAGTTCTCCTGGGATACGTGCGCTGAACGCACGCTCGCGGCGTTGGAGCTCGCGGCCCGGGCAGACTGAACCGATCACCCCGACCCGGTTGGGGTGGGCGCGCCGGCGCCGACTGCGTCAGCATAGATCCGCTCCATACGATCCACGTATCGATCCATCGCGTACTCCGCGCGTAGCCACTGACGAGTCGATTCGAGGCCCTCGCGGCCCTCCCCCGAGCGCCACCGCAAGATCGCGTCAGCCGTTGCCCGCGGGTCGTGCGCCGGGACCACCTGCACCCCCGGCCGACCGCCGAGAATGTCATACACCCCGGCACCCGGGGTCAGGATCACCGGAGTTCCCGAGGCGATCGCCTCAAGCGGCGCCAGACCCCATGCATAGCGCTGGCTCAGGATGACGAACACGTCGGCCCCGGCATATGTGTCCTTCATCTCCGCATCAGAGAGCGGGCGGCGAGGCAGCGTCACGCTGCTCCCGAGGTCGCGCGTAGCGATTTGAGCGGCTAGCCGATCCGCGTAGGCGGGATCGACATGGTCGGAGCCAGCGATCAGCGCATGGATTCGTGGGTCATCGCGCAGGAACGACATCGCATCGATCAGGTCCTCGAAGCTGCGATGCGGGACGAGAATGCCTGATCCGACGACCAAGAAGACGTCGTCCGGGATGCCCAGGCGGGTGCGCGCGCTCGCACGGTCGGGTGCATCGAAGAAGTGTGCGGGTGGCCCCGCCGCCACGATCAGCGCAGCGCGACCGTAGCTATGGCGGACCATCTCGACCTGCTGAGCACTGAGCACCACGATCGCACTCGCTTTCCGGGCGTCGAGCAAGTCAGGCCAGTGCAACGCCGCTCGCAGCACCCGGCGCGCTCCGGGTCGCCCTCGATCGTCTGCTTCGGCACGATCGCGCGTTCCCACAGCGACTCGTCGTTGCGGGTCCACACCAGCGGGACCGATAGGCGCTCAGCGGCCATCCGCCCGGGCCTAAGAGCGAGCCATTCGTGGGCATTTACCACATCAGCATCGGATGGGACGAGCCGAGCGACCTTCGGCATGTCGAGCCAGAAATGACGGGCCAGATCGAGGTTGCCCTCGGGCAGCTCGGAGACGCCGTGCCTGACCGACCGGATCTCGAGTCGATCTGAGCGCGTAGGCGAACTCGCTGCTCGGACACGAAGTCGTGACAGGCGATCGTGACACGATGGCCGGGCCTAACCAGGCCGGCCCCGAGCTCGAGCATCAGCCGCACGCCGCCGCCGCCGCCGGCCTTGCCGCCGACGTGATGGTGGACGAGCGCGATGTGCATTTGGGAGAGTCGGCGGTCCTCGCCGGCGCCGCCCGGCGATGCTTCGCGCGGCGGCGGGACGCCGACGGTCCAATATCCTGTCGGCGAATGGTATCGACGCTCCCAGCCGACGGCGATCCGGCGCTGGCGGGTCTCGGACGCAGAGGACGCGCACATGGACATCCTCGATACCACCGACGCCGGCCCGAGCGTGATCCGCGGAAGCCTGCTGCGGCTCGGCGGCTATGTGATCGGCACGCTGGCCACGGTGGCCTCGAGCGCCGTCGTCATCCGCCATCTCGGCGTGATCGACACCGGACACTTCACTGACGGTCACGGCGCTGGTGACGATCATTCCGACCGTCAGCGACCTCGGACTTACGGGCATCGCCGTGCGCGAATACGCGACCGGACCGAGATCGGACGGACGGCGCTTCCTGCGCAACCTGCTCGGCATCCGTCTGGCGCTCGCGCTCGGTGGCCTGGTGCTCGCGGTCCTCTTCGGCCTGCTCGTCGGCTACCCCGACGGTGATGGTGCTGGGTACGGCCATCGCGGGAGCCGGCATGGTCGTTCTCTCGTGGTTCAGGACGGCTGCTCGATCCCGCTCCAGGTCGGCCTGCGGTTCGGCTGGGTGGCCGGGCTTCAGCTCGCGATCCAGGTCGGCATGGCGATCGAGGCCGTGCTGCTGGCGCTTGCCGGCGCAGGCCTGTTGCCGTTCTTTGCGCTGCAACTGCCGATCGTGGTTCCCGCGCTGGTCGTGACGATGGTGATCGGCGGGCCACGATTCGCGCCTGGTCCCGTGCATCGATTTCGCGCGAGTGGCGCACGGATGGTTGGTCGGATCCTGCCCTACTCCGCCGCGGTGGTCCTGTCGGTCGTGTACTTCCAGATCGCTCAGATCATGGTCTCGCTTCTTTCAAGCTCCACCCAGACCGGCTACTTCGGCGTGTCATTTCGTGTCCTGGTGGCGTTCACGGCTCCCGCCGCTGCTGGTCTCCTCAGCGCTCCCGCTGCTTGCGCGCGCCGCGCGCGACGACGCCGACCGCTTCGATTACGCGAGCCGCAGGCTGGTCGAGACGATGCTGCTCGCCGGTTGCGGCGTGGCGCTGGCGTTGTTCCTCGGCGCAGCCTTCGCCATCGATGTTGTCGGCGGGCCGCACTTTGAACACTCGGTTATCGTCCTGCGCATTCTGGCGATCGCGCTAGTAGGCACGTTCATCATCAGCGCGCGCGGCTATGCCTTACTGTCGTTGGATCGGTTACCCCGTGCGTTGCTAATCTGCAACGCGTTCGCCCTCGCGGTGGTTTTGGGGGCCGGGCTACCGCTGATTAGCACTCACGGCGCGGTCGGGGCCGCGATCGCGATGGTCTTGGCTGAGTTGACGTTGGCGGCCGGCTACGAATACTCGATCACCCGCGACCGACCTGAGCTACAGCTCGAAGGTGGCTTTCTGCTTCGGGTCGGCATCGTACCCTTGCTCCAGCAATCGTGGTCATCGCTCTCGGATTAGCGCCAATCGTTTCGGCGGCAGTCGGATCAGCGCTCTACGCGGCGGCACTGTTGGCGCTCGGTATCGTGCCGGCCGACTCCGCCAGGCGCTTCTGTCCCGCCGGGACGCGTTGTGATCACCCAGGACAACTCTGGCGGCACTCGAACGTATCCGGCCACGTGACAGACCGTGGGTATGTGCGCTTCCGTCGGCCGGGTGTCGACGAGTGGTGCGCGCTCGCATCCGACATCGAACTCATCCGACCAAAAGCGATCATGCGGTTCGAGCGGGCGAAGGCGCGTCAACGCTGGGAATGCAAGTACACGGACAACAAACTCGCCCTTCAGCTGGGACGGTTGCTCCCAGAATCCACGAAGCGCCACGCGAGGAACATGATCGACGTCACGCTCTCGCGATTTGTCCGATAGAGGCTGCCATCCGCCTTTCAATCTGCATCCCGACTTACAACTTCGGCCCCTTCATCGGTGAGACCTTGTCGAGCATCGTGCCGCAGCTTGAAGAGGGTGTCGAAATCGTGGTGTTGGATGGCGGTTCGACCGATGGCACGACCGCCGTCGTGGAGACGTTCCGGCAAAGCTGCCCGATTTGCGCTACGAGCGTCGAGCTGAGCGTGGGGGGATCGATCGCGACATCGACCGGGTTGTCGCCCTGGCCCGCGGCGAGTACTGCTGGCTGTTCTGTGCCGACGACGTCATGAGGCCAGGCGCAATCCGCAGGATGCTGGCTACTGAAAAGCGACTGCGACGTCTATCTGTGCGGACTGACGCTTGCCACGTTCGATATGCAGCCAATGGTGGACCATCCTGTCTCGAGCATCGGTGCCGATGCGCAGTTCGCGCTAGAGGTGCCGCACGATCGCATGGTCTATTTCGAGCACGCGCTGACGACTACGGCCTTCTTCAGCTTTGCGGGGTCTCTGACGTTCAGGAAGTCCCGCTGGGATGCGATCGGACTCGACGAGGATTTCGTAGGAAGCTGCTGGGCACACGTCGCTCGGTTCTTCCAGATGATCCCACACGGCCTGCGCCTACAGTATCTCCCGGCGTCATACCTGCTGAAGCGCACCGGTAACGATTCATTCATGGAGAGAGGTCTGGTTCATCGTTACGCAATCGCAATTGATGGCTACCATCGCCTCGCAACCGCCTTCTTCCCGCAAGACAGTCTGGAGGCGCATCACGTTCGGCGGGTGGTCACAAACGAGTTCCCGCCGTACTTCATGCTCGAGTTGAAATTCGCGACCCAAGACGAGCACCCAGAGGACATGCCCGAGCTGGATCGACTGGCCTCCAAGGTGTACGGCGGTCGAACGCTGAGAAACCGTCTCTACTTGTTGCTATACCGCTTCACTACGAGGAAGCTCTTCGCTGCGGCCCGTGCTGTATCCAGGGCTGCGAAATCGCGCGATGCTCAATTCACGACTCGACGACGCGCACCTCAGGCAGCGGGACTATGAACTTCCCGCCGCGCGCGAGAAACTCCTGTTCACGCTCGATGAACTCATCCAGGAAGTGCCACGGCAGCGCGAGGTAGTAGTCCGGCTTCGCTGCTCGCGACTCCTCCTCGCTGATGATCGGAATTCTGGTGCCGATCGTCTCCGACCCCCACTTGTCCGGGTTGCGATCGGCGGCAGCCGCAATCAGGCTGGTGTCGATGCCCGCGTACTGGAGGATCGTGTTGCCCTTGGTCGAGGCACCGTAGACGTGGATCGTCTTGCCTTCGGCGCGAATCTTCTGACACAGCGCGACGAGCTCGTCGCGGACCCTCTCGACGCGCTAGCCGGAACTCCTCGTATGGCCTCGGGCGAGTCGAGCGCGAGCTCGAACTCCTTCACGCGCAGTTGCCGTCAGCTCCTCGATCTGCTCGGTCGTCTGCGTCGTGCTCCCCGCGGTGCCCGATGAAGAGGCGGATCGAGCCGCCGTTGATGTCGTTGAGCTCGGCCGGCGATCACCTCGAGCCCTCCCTCGCCGACCAGCCGCTCGATCACCGCGAGCGAGTAGTACTCGAGGTGCTCGTGCACGATCGCGTCGAAAGCGTTGGCCTCGAGCATCGTCGGCAGATAGTGCAGTTCGATCACCCATATGCCGCCTTCCGCGAGGGCCTCGGAGACGTCGGCGACGAATGCGCGCGGCGTCTCTAGGTCGTAGAACATCGCGATGCTCGTGATCGCCTTCGCCTTCTGCTCCGGACGGCGCCGCCGCAGGCCGGCGTACGAGTAGAAGTCGCGCACGACGTCGTAGCCCTTCTCGACCGCGTACCTACTCACGTCTGACGGATCGAAGCCGACGTAGCGGAGGCCCTCCGCTTGATATCCGTCGAACAGCGTTCCGTCGTTGCAGCCGATGTCGACCACGAGATCGCCTGACTCCGAGCGGCACGATCGACTCGACTGCGTGGGCGATCCCGTGCAGGTTCTCGGTCATCGTGCGGTTGACCCCGCTGCGGTACCAGTAGGAGCTGTACAGGATCGAGCCGGGGACAGTGTGGCGCGTCTGGATCAGGCCACAGGCATCCTGATCCTGTGTCATGTCGCAGCGCACCAGCTCGAGCGGGATCGCCCGCTGAACCGGCTGGCCGCCCTTCGGGATCCGCGAACGCGCCCGCGATGCGATGGTCGCCAAGCGAAAGCACGGGCGCGAGGTGCGGGCAGCCGCAGATCCGGCAAGTGGTCCGCGTTGTCAGGCTCGTTCTTGGGGCGGGGTTCCGGCTCGTCAGACGACATCTCCTTGGGAATGGGACCGGGGATAGCTCCCCTATTCTCCCTAATGCAAAGGACAGGCAAGACCAGAGCGACCGGACCATCTCGGCCGTCACACGGTACGACTATTTAGCCGCGGCGAGTGCGGCTGACCCGACGTGGCGGCGATTGCCCTTCCCCAGCTGATCGGCAAGCGACGCCCGCGCGAGCGCGAGCGTCGGCGCTGTCTGCAACCCCGCCTGAAGCGCAGCCTGCTCCTGCCGGGTGCCGCCGAGCCGCTCGATGTACCAGGGGTAGAACTTGCGCAGGTAGCGGGTCGCACGCTCGGCGCCGAGGTGCTCGACCGCACGGTCGATGACCCAATCGAGCTCGGTCAGGATCTCTGCTCGCGAGGGCTCGCCGCTGCGGGCGCCGAGCAGCTGCTCGAACAGCCACGGATTCCCCAGCGACCCGCGGGCGAGCAGCACGGCACTCGCGCCGGTGGCCGAGAACGCAGCCCGCGCCTGCTCGGCACTGCGCAGCCCGCCTGTGATCAGCACCGGCACCGGCAGCTCGTCGACCAGCGCCGCGGCCAGCTCGTAGTCGGGCGCGCCGCTGTGGCGCTGGGAGGCGCTCCGCGGATGGATCGCCAGCCCCGCGACGGCGCCGTCCTCGGCGAGGGCGCGGGCCACCGCGACACCGGCGCGGTCCCCGGCGCGCAGGCCGGTTCGGAGCTTGACCGTCACCGGCAGGCCACTCCCACGCGCGGCCGCCCGGGCGATCGCGACCGCCAGCTTCGGGTCCTCCAGCAGCGCCGCACCGGCGCCGGTCTTGCAGACCTTCGGCACCGGGCAACCCATGTTGATGTCGATCAGGTCGGCGCCGGCCGCCGCGACACGCTCGGCTGCTGAGGCCATCACGTCCGGATCGGCGCCGAACAGCTGCACCGATACCGGGTGCTCGTCCGGGTGGATCCGCAGCAGCTCCGTACAGGTGCGCTCGTTGCCGTAGTGCACGGCGAAGCTTGAGACCATCTCCGAGACCGCCAGGCCGGCCCCATAGCGCTTGGCCTGCAGGCGCACGAACCAGTTGCCGATGCCCGCCAGCGGCGCCAGCACGACACGATTCGGGATCGGGACGCCGCCGAGCGTCCAGGGCTCGCTCAGCTCACGCGTGATGTCACGCGCCGGCGCCACCGGCGTCGACGTCGTCGGGTCAGGCAGAGTCGTTTGCACTGCCTCAATGTTTAGCGCCCCGGCGCGTTCGCCTGCACTGCGCGTCCGAGACCGAGGCCCTCCAGGAGCTGCGGGTCACGCCGTACCACCTCATCGCTCTCGGGCCAGCGCAGCAGCGCCGAGGTCGTCACGGCGACCACCGCCATCGCGACGAGTCGCTGCCATTGGGTCGGAGCGACCGTCGGGCAGAGCCAGAACACGAGCTGAAGGGCCCACAGCGGGCCGAGCCGCGGCCGCGCGATCGCGAGCGGGACGATCAGCACCGCGAAGTAGTGGTTCCAGATCAGTGGCGATGCCGCCAGCATCAGCACGACCGCCAGGAGCAGGGCGTTCTGTTCATGTCCGCGCCGGCCGGCGACCACGCATGCCAGCGCAACCGCCGCCGACACCGCGATCATGAATGCGGTCGCCACCCCCCGGCTGGCACCGAGATGGATGCCGAACGCGATCAGGCTGTAGCCGGTGCGATGCCACATGTTCGTCACGAACGAGCTCATCCGGATGAACGGGCGGATCTGTCCGAAGCCGATCACCGCCCAGGCAACCGCGTTGATCAGCAGACCGAAGGCGAGCGCATAGGCGGTCGCCACGTAGCGGCGGGTGGCAATCAGCCACAGTCCGATCGGCCACACGAACACCTTCAGCGAGATGATCAGCGCGACGACCAGACCGCTCACCAGCGGCCGATCACGGTACCGCCAGACCACCGCGAGCCCGAGCACGAGCGGCAGCGTCGAGGTTGGCGGTCTGCCAGCCGCTGACGACCGGATCGAGCAGCAGCACCATCCCGTACAGGCGCCAATCCCTCACATCCAGCACGCGCAGCGTGAGCAGCGAAGAGGCGAAGCAGATCGCCGTGAACAGAACCCCCGCCGGCGTCCGCGCGATCAGGGCGAACGGCGCGAACAAGACCGCCGCACCGGCCGGGTACGGGAACGCCATCCCCGCGGCGATTCGCGCGTGCGTGAGCGTGTAGGGGCTCAGCCCGTGCAGGACCCGCTGACCGGCGATCCAGAACTGGCGGTGGAAGTCCGCACCCTCGTACTGACGGGCCCAGACGAAATGCAGGACCCAGAGCGTCATCAGGACCGGGATCACCGCGAATACGCCGTGCTCGAGCGCACGGAGGTGCTTTCGCTCACGGCCGGCGCTGATCACAGCACTCACGATGTCAGACCTATCGGCTCCCAATTGAAGGCGGTAAAGCGGTGGGCGCTAGATTGGAGGGCGTCGATGCCCGCCGCCAGACCATCGCTGATCGAGTTCCCCGCCGACGATCCCGAGCGCGCCAGGCGCTTCTGGTCAGGCGTGCTCGGGGCCGCGCTGGAGGACCGCCAGGAAGACGAAGGCGAGGGCTGGCAGACCCACGCTGATGGAGCCAACGTCGGCGTCCACCCACGCGGACGTGGTCCCGGTGACTCGTTCTCGCTGCCGTACTTCACGGTCGCCGACATGACGGCCGCGCTCGGGCGCGTCACCGAGCTCGGCGGCAGCGTGGTGCATCCGGGCGATCGCTGGGCCATCTGTCGCGATTCAGAGGGCAGCCCGTTCGGTCTGGCCGCGGCGACCAAGCCGGCGACCAAGCCGGCGGACGAGCCGGCGACCGAGCCCCGACGAGCCTGAGGTCCGCACGCGGATGATGCTGGCCGAGCATCGCGACGGACCGGTGCTCGTCACCCAACCAGCGCATGCGTGGCTCGCCGGCCAGCTCGCCCGCGCCTGGGGCAACGACCGCCTTGGGCGCTTCGAGCCATGGGAGGAGGTGTGCCTGGCGGCCGAGCAGCACGACGTCGGGATGACCGCCTGGGAGCAGGCGCCGTCGCTCAACGCCGCCACCGGGCTGCCGACGACGTTCATGGAGATGGATCTGGAGACCCATCTGCGTCAGTGGACCGAGGGCCCGGAGCGAGTGCTGTCACAGAGCAGGTACGCGGCGCTGCTGACCTCGATGCACGGCAGCGCGCTGTTTGACGGACGCCGAGAGGAGCCGCGGATCGCGGAGTTTCTGGCGCAACGGAGCGTCTTCGAGCAGCGCCTGATCGCAGAGCTTGAGCCGCCGCCCGGCGAGCTCATGCGCAACCAGCAGCTGCTGTGGACCTGGGACAGCCTGTCGCTTGGCCTGATCCTGGGCTGGGCTCCGTGGAGCGTCGAGGACGTTCCGGCCGCAGACGGTGTCATGGCGGCGATGCACCTCGGCCGCGACGGCGACGTTCACACCGTCGCTCCCTGGCCGTTCACTGCGGACCGCGTCAAGCTGGCGATCGAGGGCCGGCGATTGGGCGGCCCCTTCAGCACCGCCGAGGAGCTGCGCGATGCTCTGCTCGACGCACCATGGGTCAAGCTGAGCTACGAGCTGCGTCCAGGCTGAGCCGGCCTATTTGACGCGTGATGCCGAGAACGCCTCGGAGATCGTGCACGACGGTACCCCCCAGCTCGCCGGCACCGCAATGTGCTCGTGAAACGTCCCGGCCGCGCGCGTCGGCGAGCTGAAGCTGCCGCTGAGGCTGAAGTGAGGATCAAGTCCGGACGCGTAGTGCAGGGTCGTCGAACCGGTGAAGCGTCCGTTCCGGATCGCGAGCGCCGGAAACTCGAAGTAATGAACCAGACTTGACGGCGCGAGCCCGGAGCAGGTGGTCGCCTCGAAGTCGGTCCGGAGCTCGGTGATCTTGCCGTGCCCGACGACGAAGCTGATCGTGTACGGATCCACGAACCCCGAGAAATGGCCGTCCTTCGGGGTCGCCGCCCAAGCCGCAGCGGCCAGGATGGCGGCCGACACGGCGATGGCGGCGGACACTCCGACCGCGAATCTGCGAACTGCGAGCGACGCCCGGACGAACATGCGAGGCGCAGCTTACCGCCTTACCCGAGCGCGGCCAACCAAAACCGGGCGATCGATCGGCGGCTGCCGATCGAGCGCGATCAGACCTCGATCAGAGGCTCAGCTGCCGGCTCGACAGCAGCCGGATCGTCGTCCTGCACGACCGGCAGACCGTCGGCGTCAAGCACGGTCTCGCCGCTCTGCTCCGGGTCAACTGCCGGCGCGTTCTTCCTGGCGTCCTTCTTGAACTGCTTGTCGATGCGACGCTCGCGGAGCTTTCGCTCACGGTTGAGCTTCGCCATCGTCGTCTTCTTCTTGCCGCTTGATGCCATCCGTGTCCTCCTGGTGTGGACTGTGGGGCACGTCTAGTGCGGCCCTGCGCATACCTCGTGCAGGTCCACCGAAACGCATGCGCCTGCCACGCGGGCAGGCGCGATGGAGGGCCAGAAGGCCCCCCATCACCGCCGAAAGTCGGGCGTCTAGATCGTTTGTACGTTCGCGGCGGCCGGGCCCTTGGGACCCTGCTCCGCGTCGTAGCTCACCTTCGCGCCTTCAGCCAGCGACTTGAAGCCGCTGCCCTGAATCGCGCTGTGATGCACGAACAGATCCTTGCCGGAATCATCGGGAGTGATGAATCCAAAGCCCTTCTCGTCGCTGAACCACTTCACGGTTCCTGTTGCCATTGTTTGGCCCCTCCGGGATATGTGCACTGCGAAACGCGGAGGGTGCTAAACGCAACAACTGCGGTGACGCTGGCACTGCTTTCGCCCGAGCGAACGCTCGAGCCCTGCCGCACAGTCTAGTGCACAAGACCCCCGACTTTGCAACTCAGCCCCTCAGAGAGCGATCGACTGCCCGTGCGACCTGCTCTCGGGAGCGTGCTCCGACGGCGCTGCTCAGGGCTCCGCGCCAGCGCTCGGGAGTCGCTGAGACGTCCTTGATCCCGAGGTCCGCAAGCACCGCGGCCTGATCGACGTGAACCGCGATCTCCTCGGCTCGGCGCTGAGCGGCGATGTGCTGGGCGCGGGACAGCTGCGTACGGCCACGGTCCCCCGCGAGGTTGATCAGGTCCGCCGCCACCAGCGGCACCGCACGGCGTGCGCACCGCTCCCAGGGCGCGTCGGCGGCCGAGTCGACGACCACCTGACGCACCACACGCCAGCCCGCGTGATGCGAATCGCAGCGCGCGACGAGAAACCGTGCAAGCGCCTCCGCCACGCCGACCGCCCCCGGTTCAGAACCGTGACCGTCGAGGTGGCGCAACGCAGCCCCCACCTGACGGCCGTCGTCGACCGCCCTCGCCAGCTGCCGCGGTGTCTGACGCGGCTTGTTTGCTTCGGATTCGATCCTTCAACCGTACTCGTACCGACTCACCGGCCGTGGCGCCGGCACAGGCGCCGCTCGGGTGGATCCGCGCGGATCCAACCGTCAGCTGTCACGCTTCACGGTGCGATGTGCGATCTCCACGCCGATCACGAGCCGCTCGCGCCGCTCCAGGCCGACGAGTACCTGCTGGACACGGCCCGCGTGCGTGGCTTCATCAGCGACGTTCGTGAACGGATCGCCGCGGCCTCCTCGCCACAGCAGGCGTGCGCGCTGATCAGCCCGCTGTTCGCGGAACTGCTCGCCGACCGGGAGTGGTTGCCGGCGCCGTTCAGGGAGCCGGCTGCTGAGGGTGGGATGGGCGGCGGCATCGGCCAGTGGCTCGCGTTCCGCGCCGCCGACCGTTCGCTGGCGCTGTTCAGCCTGGTGGTTCCGCCCGGCGCGATGACGCCCGTCCACGACCACCTTGCATGGGGTCTGGTCGGCGTCTATCAGGGCAACCAGGATGAGGAGTTCTACCGTCCCGGCGACGGTCGCCTGGAACTCGTTCGCCGCCGGCCGCTTGACCCCGGCGACTTCTACACGCTGCTGCCGCCGCGTGACGACGTGCACCGGGTCCGGACGACCTCCGAGCAGACATCGGTCTCGATCCACCTGCTCGCCAACGACACCGGCTGCGTTTGGCGCCACGCCTACGATGAGCAGACAGGCGAAGCGAGCCCGTTCCGTTCCGGGTACGTCAACGCCGAGTGCGTCGCGGGTGTTGAATAGATGTTCGCGACGCCGCAACCAGACTTAGAGGAGATTTTGATGCCCGGGCTTGAGGGACGTTTCAGCACAATCGTGAAGGCGAAGGTCTCGGCGGCGCTGGATCGCGCCGAGGATCCCGCCGAGACGCTCGACTACAGCTACGAGAAGCAGCTGGAGCTGCTCCAGAGCGCCAAGAGCGGGATCGCCGAGGTCGTGACCTCGAAGAAGCGCCTGCAGATGCAGGAGGACAGCCTCCGGGAGCAGGCCACCAAGCTTGACGGCCAGGCGCGCCAGGCGCTCGTCGCCGGCAACGAGGACCTCTCGCGCGCGGCGCTGCAGCGCAAGCAGGCGATCGAGGCCGAGCTCGGTTCGCTGGATCAGCAGATCGCGGAGCTTCAGCGCCAGCAGGAGCAGCTGATCGACAACGAGCAGAAGTTGACCACCAAGGTCGAGGCGTTCCGGACCAAGAAGGAGGTCATCAAGGCCCAGTACTCGGCGGCAGACGCCCAGGTCCAGATCTCCGAGGCGGCGACCGGTGTCGGCGAGCAGATGGCCGATGTCGGCCTGGCGGTTCAGCGCGCGATCGACAAGACCGAGAGCATGAAGGCGCGCGCGGATGCGGTCGGCGAGCTTGAGCAGGCCGGAACGTTCGATGACCCCACCCAGCTGGACGCCGGCGACAGCGATCTTGACCGTCAGCTGGCTGCCGTCACCAACTCGAGCGAGGTCGACGCCGAGATCGCGAAGATGAAGGCCGAGCTCGGCACCGGCGCCGCGCCGCAGCAGCTACCGTCTGCCGGCTAGCGCGCCGCCGATCTAACTGCCGGGCAGGCTCTTGTCCAGGTGCGGCTGGGTCGTCGCGAAGGCCACTGGGTCATACGGCGAGAGACAGAAGTGGGTGCCGTAGTCCCCGCCCGGAACGCGGTTGGAGAAGTCGAGGATCAGGCACAGCCGGGGCCGGATGCCGCGCGAGCCCAAGTAGCCGGTGCCGCAGTTCGGGTTGCCGGGGTTGCAACTGGAGATCTCATCGACGGTCGTCTTTACCTGCTCCGGTTGGACGGCGACCCCGTGCTTGCCGTACTGCTTGATCAGCGCCTTACCGAGGTCCCAGAGGACGCCGCCGGCCCCTCCGATCCCGTCAGCGTTACCGAGGCCGTGGATGATTGCCTGGCGAAGATAGTCGTTGGGTTGCGCCGGAATCTGCTTCTCGAACGGATCATCGAACAGCCCGATCCCCGGCATCTCCATCGCCTCAAGCAACGCGCCGGACAGCAGCTTCTCCTCATTCAGGCCCGTGTTCCCCTCTGCGATCAGCGTCCCGACCTCAACGAGGTTGATCAGCGAGTACCCGAGCGGCCCGAGCGCCGCCTTCACGAGCCGCTTGGCCACCTTGTCCTGTTGGGCGAGCCAGTGAATCGTCTGCTCAAACCACAGGTCACGCGCCGCGGCATAGCTCTTGCTGTTGAGCTTGCCCTCGCCGGCGACCTCGATCAGGCTCTTGACCTCAGCCGCTGAGAGCGTCCCGTTGTGCGTGTAGATCGGGTACGGCGTGATCGTCACACCGGTCTGCGCCGAGCCCTCCTGCTCACCCGCCGAGCAGGTCGACGAGCATTTCTGCGCTGTGACCGAGATGCTGCTCGTCGAGGTCGCTGTCTCGCCCGGCGCCCAGTACAGCAGGTGAAGCTCACCGGCCGAATCGGTCGAAAGGCCGGTCAGGTCAGTCCCACATGAGCTGGCGGAAGGATTATCGGACTGGACGCAGAGAAACTGGTCGCCAGCCAGATCGCCCGACACCGACTTCGCGGCACCGAGAGCACCCACCGTCGCGGTGACCGTAGCGTTGGCCACCGGCTTACCTGTCGCCGGGTCGATCACCGTCACGAGCACATTCGCGCAACCAGACACACACTTCTGCCCGATGTCGAACGCGCCCGCGTAGCCGGTTTCCGTCTTCGAGTACGTCGGGATCGTGAAGTTGACCGGCCCTTCCCTGGAATCGAGCTTGTCGACCGTGAGGCCGGAGCGCGTGCCTTCGTTGGCTACCGGGCCGACGATCTTGGCGAACACCTTGAGCGGGCAATGAGCGCCTACGGCGTGCGCGACAGACGCGATCTGCGCGTCCGCCGCCGCGGCCGAGGAGCTGCACGGAGCCAGTTCGTCATAGCCGTTGGCGTCCTCATCGAGGATATAGCCGCTGTCGGTGATCGAGAGGGCAGCGTTGAGGTTCACCGGCGCGTTGGGAGCGAGGGTTGAGAGCAGCACCGGCTGTGGCGGCGGCCCGGTCGCCGGTGGCACCGCGGCGGGCCACACGACCGCGTAGTAGACCCCGAAGTTCTCGTCCTCGACGTTGCCGACCACATCGCCTTCGTCATCGACGCCGAATGCGTTCCCCTCGGTGTCGCCCGCCGGCAGCAGCAGCTGCTTCTCCGGGCCCCCGTTGACCGAGTACACCGGCACGTTGTGATCGGTGCCGACAACGACCCCCGAGTTATTCAGGATGTTCGGCGAGAAGTTGATCAGGAACGGCAGCGTCTTGGTGGTTCCGTTCTTGCTCCACAGCGTCGAGGGTTGCTCCGTGCCGCCAAAGTTGGTGTCGAGCTCGTTGTAGATCGCCACCTGGTCAGCCGCGTTGATCGCAACCCCCTCCGCCTCCCCGTCGGGTACGGTGCCGATATCGACGCCACTGGCCAGTGTCTGACCCGCCGGCAGGAAGAACGCGTCAGGAGCGCCCGTCGAGCAATTCGTCGATTCCCCCGTCACATCGCCGGCGTTATTGATCGCATCAGCCTCCGATACCAGACCGGTCGTCTCGCACTGGGTGCCGCTGTAATCCGACGGCACCCCGAGCACCCCGAGCGACATCGGAGCACCACCCCCGCCGGGCCACAGCGCCGCGTCATCGGTGTCATCAAGATGGTCAGGGTCGGCGAACACCGCCTGACCGACAACCGACCCGCTGTCATTGATATCGGTGACGCTCTCGTTGAAACCATCGGTGCAGGGCGGCGAGGACCCGACTCCTAGCGGCGATGTCCCTGGCGGAATCGGAAGCTCTGAGAACGTCCCGCCATCCCAGCGAAACCCGTACACCCCCTGATCGTCAGCGGCGTTGTCAAGGAAATTGGCCGCACCGACAGCATCGCCGCTGTCATTCAGCGCGTACACGACGTGGACACAAACGCTCGAGCCACTCAGCGGCACAAAGGTGAAGGAAGTAGGCAGCCCGAGGGCCGAAGTCACCGCGACGCCGAAGAGCGCTACGGCGAGCACAAGCGCAACCCCGAACGTAGCCCACCGCAGGCTCCCGGCCGAGTGTTGCCTTACCCCCCAGAGCCTCGCGCCCGACACGGCCGCAACGATACTCCCAGTCAGTGGGCCGCCGCGCCGAGTCGCGCCACGAGCGTTCGCGCGGCCTGCGCCAGCTCCGGTGGGTCAATCACCTCGATCGGTTCATCGAGCAGCGCCATCCAGACGAGGAAGCTGCGTGACCACGCTCCGCGGGTGCTGACGATGCAGGCATCCTCACCGTCAGGCTCGATCGTCGCGTAGCGCGCCGGGATCCGCCGGCCGGCCGCCGCGGCCGGTAGCCGCAGCCGGATTCTCCCTGGGACGGCCGCGCGGTCATCACCGCTGTTGCGCAGCTGCGCCTTCACGTAGGCGGCCGGATCCCCGCCCGGGACGGTGCGGCGCCGGCCGCGGATCCCCGGCCGGACCCGCCCTCGGATCCGGTCGATCCGGAATGTCCGCCAGTCATCGCGGTCAAGGTCGAAGGCGACCAGATACCAGCGCCAGCCGCTGTAGACGACGGCACAGGGCTCGATGTTGCGTCGGGTCGCCGCGTCGTCCTTCGCGACGTAGGCAAAGTGCAGTCTGACGCCGTCACGGCAGGCACCGGCCAGAGTCGCGACCACGTCGGAGTCGATTCGCGGCCCGTCGACGCTGAACGCCGAGGTGGCATCGCTGAGCGCGTGGACCCTGCGCCGCAGACGGTCTGGCAGGACCTGCTCCAGCTTCGCGAGTGCGCGGATCGATGTCTCCTCGATCCCGGCGATCGACCCGGAGGCGGCGGTGCGCAGGCCGAGCGCCACCGCGACCGCCTCGGCATCGTCGAGCAACAGTGGCGGCAGCTCACCGCCGGCACCGAGGCGGTAGCCCCCGGCAACCCCCGGCGCCGCCTCGACGGGATAGCCGAGCGAGCGGAGCTTGTCGATGTCCCGGCGGATCGTGCGCGGACCGACCTCGAGCCGGTCGGCGAGCTCCTGGCCCGTCCATTCACGGCGGACCTGAAGCAGCGAGAGGAGCGCGAGGAGGCGGGCGGACGTCTGCATCATCGTGCGGCAAAGCCTGCCACCGATTGCGGACAGATGCTGACCGCATTGAACAATCAGACCGATCTATTCAGGACCGAATATGACCGTAATTGTCGAGATCCTGGTGTCATGTCAACCACCACACTCCCCCACCCCACGGCCGCCGTCAGCGCGCGGCCGATCAACCGTGCGGTCTGGCTGGGCTTCCTGGTCGTGATCGCCTCCGCGGTGATGGATCTGCTCGACTCCACGATCGCCCAGACCGCCGCCCCGGCGATCCGCCGTGACCTCGGCGGCTCCTACGCGGACCTCGAGTGGATCACCGCCGCCTACACGCTCGCGATGTCCGCGATGCTGCTGCTCGGAAGCCGGCTCGGCGATCTCTTCGGGCGCCGCCGCGTGCTGCTGGTCGGGATCGCGGGCTTCGTCTGCGCATCGGTGCTGTGCGCGTTCGCGCCCTCGCCCGATGCGCTGATCGCCGCACGAACGCTCCAGGGCGCGATCGCGGCGATCATGGTGCCACAGGGCTTCGGCCTGATCCGTGAGCTGTTCGGAGACGAGGGACAGCAGCGGGCGTTCGCCGTGTTCGGACCGGTGATGGGCCTCGCCGCGGTCGCCGGGCCGCTGCTCGGCGGAGGCCTGGTCGACCTTGATCTGCTCGGATCGGGTTGGCGCGCGATCTTCCTCGTCAACGTCCCGCTCGGCCTGGCGGCGCTCGTGCTCGGACGCCGGTACCTGCCGAGATCCGCCCCGGCCGCGCCCGGGGCGCGGATGGACGCGCTCAGCGTCGCGCTGGCGGCGCTGGGCGTCGCTGCGCTCGTTTATCCGCTGATCCAGGGTCGCGAGGATGGATGGCCGGCGTGGTCCTTCGCGCTGCTCGCCGGCGGCGTCGTCACCCTCGGAGCGTTCGCGGCGCGCCAGGCCCGGCAGTCGCGCCGGGGCGCCACGCCGCTGGTCGAGCCCTCGATCCTGCGCCGGCGTCCCTATGTCGCCGGGCTCGCCGTGGTGCTCGGGTTCATCGGCGCGATGGGCGGGATGATGATCGCCCTGAACGTCATGTATCAGACGGGTCTCGGGTTCACGCCGCTGGCCTGCGGGATCGCGACGGTGACGATCCCGGTCGCGGCGATCGGCGGCTCGATCACCTCATCGGCTCTGCTCACACGGATCGGCCGCGCGACGATGCAGATCGGGATCGTGACGATGGCGCTCGGCCTGGTCGTGGTCGACCTCGTGATGCGCTCGGCGGCCGGAGGCCTCAGCGCCTGGGCGCTCGCCGGCCCGCTCGCGATCACGGGCTTCGGGATGGGCATGGTGTTCGTGCCGATGTTCGACGTGATCCTCGCCGGGGTCGCCCCCCACGAGCTCGGGTCAGCCTCCGGGCTGCTGGAGTCGGTTCAGCAGCTGGCGATGTCGCTGGGGATCGCGCTGGTCGGGACCGAGCTGTTCGACCGGCTCGGCAGCGGCCACGGGCCGGCAGCATTCGTCGGTGCCGCCGACCATGCGCTGCTGGTCGCGGTGGCGTTCCTGATCGCCGCCTACGCGGCCGTGTTCTGGCTGCCCAGGCACGCCCACACGAACGACTGACGCAACGCGGTCAGTCGGGCTGGAACGGTGCTGGTCGTGAGAACCGGATCACACGGCTGCGCGCGACCCGCGCAGGAAGTGCGTGATCGCGTCGGCGACCAGCCCGTCCAGCTGGTCGGCCTGGACCATGCCGCCGTTGAGCAGGGCCGCGATGCCCTGGATCGTCGCGAACAGGACGAGGCCGACACGCTCGGGCTCGCCCGACTCGAGGACGCCCTCGTCCTGGCCCTGCTCGATCAGCTCGAGCATCACCGAGAAGGCACGATCGGCTGCCTGGTGCAGTTCGCCCGACTGCTGCTGCTGTTGCTTGCCCGCGAACATCAGCTCCAGCAGGGCTGCGTCGCGTGTGGCGAAGTGGACATACGCTGCGGCGGTGGCATGCAACCGTTCCTCGAAGTCCGCGCCCGCCCCCTCGATCGCGCTGCGCAGCTCGGCGCCGAGGCGCTCGAACCCCGCTTCGGCAAGGGCGTCGAGCAGCGCCTGGCGATCCGGGAAATGCCGGCGGGGGGCGCCGTGGCTGACGCCGGCCTCGCGGGCGAGCTCCCGCAGCGACAGATCCTGGACACCGCGTTCACGGACGGTGCGCTCGGCCTGCTCAAGCAGGGTCGCCCGAAGGTTGCCGTGGTGGTAGGGGCGCTCATCCATCGGCGCGCAGCCTAGCAACCGAAGTTGTCGTTGACATCATTGTTGTCATAGTCTACATTGTTGCTCATGACTACTTCACGCTCCACTTCCCTCCCTGACATGACCGGCCGCTCCGTGATCGTGACCGGCGCCAACAGCGGCATCGGCCGCGCCGCAGCCAGCGCGTTCGCCGGTGCCGGTGCCCGCGTGATCCTCGCGGTCCGCAACACCGAGAAGGGCCGGGCCGCCGCCGCGACGATGCCCGGTGAGACCGAGGTCCGCCGGCTGGACCTCGCGAGCCTCGCCTCGGTGCGTGAGTTCGCCGATGGCTGGGAGGGCGAGATCGATCTGCTGATCAACAACGCCGGTGTGATGGTGCCGCCGCTCAGCCGCACCGCCGAGGGCTTCGAGTTGCAGTTCGGCACCAATCATCTCGGCCATTTCGCGCTCACCAACCTGCTGCTGGAAAACGTGACGGGGCGCGTCGTGACCGTATCCTCGACCGGGCACCGGCTCGGCAGCATCGACTTCGATGACCTCAACTGGGAGCGCAAGCCATACAGGGCATGGCGCGCCTACGGGCAGTCGAAGCTCGCCAACCTGCTGTTCACCGCCGAGCTGCAGCGACGGTTGAGCGCCGCCGGTTCAACCGTGCTGGCGAACGCGGCGCACCCCGGGTACGCGGCGACCAACCTGCAATTCCATAGCGGCAGCCGGTTGCAGGATCTGATCAGCAGCGCCGGCAACCACCTGTTCGCCCAGGACGAGGCGGACGGAGCGCTGCCGACGCTCTACGCCGCCGTCGCTGAGATCCCCGGCAACAGCTTCGCCGGACCGGGCGGCTTCATGGAGCAGCGCGGGCCGGCCAAGCTCGTCGGGCGCTCGGGCGCCGCCAACGACCCCGAGACCGCACGACGGCTATGGGAGGTCTCAGAGCAGCTGACCGGCGTCCGCTTCCCGCTCGCCGCCGGCGCCACGGTTTAGCGGCCGTCCTGTCGCGCTCGACAGGACGGCCGGCAGCTGTCCTCTCGGGCGCTCAGTCGACCGAGCCGCCGCCGCCCGGTTGGCTCGGTGCGGGGATCGGGACGGTCGGTCCGGTCTCCGCAGGAACGCGAATCCACTCCGTGATCTTGCCGCCGGAGATAGCGAAGTCGACGTACGCGGTTTCACCGGCCCCCGGGACGCAGTCGGAGCCTCCCGGGCCGGGTCGGCCGGTCAGCAGGAAGCGACCGTTGAAGAAGCGTCCTTCGCGATGGACCGAGACGAGCCGCGCTCCGCACGGAAGCGTGGCGTTGACGAGCTGAGCCTGCGCTGCGGTGCGAATCCGGATCACCTCGGCTCCGTCGCCGGCGCCGTTGACGAACAGACTCGGCAGGGCGAAGTACTTCGCAGCTGTCCTCAGCTCGCCGTGACGCAGTGCACTTGACCATCCGCCGATCACCTTGGTGGCGTCCGCCAGGCGGTTCCCCGACGAACCCCCGCACCCGGCGACCACAAGCGCGGCCACGACCACCACCGCCACTCGCATCCCGGTCGGGAGCCTCACACCGTGATCCTCGCACCGTTCGCGGCGTCAAGTGAGCCCCGCTTGGGTATCTTGAAGGCTGGCTTGGCTGGATCGATGCGGATCGGCGTTGTATTCCCTCAGACGGAGCTCGGTGGCGACCCGGGCGCCGTCCGCGCGTACGCTGCCGCGGTCTCGGACCTGGGCTACTCGCACATCGCCGTCTACGACCACGTGGTCGGCGCCGATCCGACGATCCATCAGGGCTGGAACGGCCCGTATGACATCCACACGACCTTCCACGAGCCGATGGTCCTGTTCGGCTTCCTCGCGGCCCTGACGTCGCTGGAGCTGGTCACCTCGATCGTGATCCTTCCCCAGCGCCAGGCGGTGCTGGTCGCCAAGCAGGCAGCTGAGATCGACCTGCTGACCGGCGGCAGGTTCCGCCTCGGCGTCGGGCTCGGCTGGAACGAGGTCGAATACGAGGCCCTGGGGCAGAACTTCGCAAACCGGGGCGCGAGGATCGGCGAGCAGGTGGCGCTGATGCGAGAGCTCTGGAGCCAGGAGAGCGTCACCTTCAACGGCGAGTACGAGCGTGTCACGGGCGCCGGGCTCGCGCCGCTCCCGGTCCAGCGTCCGATCCCGGTCTGGTTCGGCGCCCGCGCGAAGGTCGCGCTGCGTCGCGCCGGCAGGCTCGCCGACGGGTGGTTCCCGATGGGCGAGCCCGGCCCGTGGCTGACCGAGTCGATCGCGACCGTCAACGACGCCGCGCGCGCTGCCGGCAGGGACCCGGCGACGATCGGGATGGACGCCCGGATCAACATCGGCGCGGTGGGCGAGCAGACGATCATCGAGCGGGCCGCCGCCTGGCGCGAGGCCGGCGCCACGCACCTCAGCCTGAACACGATGGGCGCCGGCCTGCAGACCGTCGATGATCACATCGCCGCGCTGCGGACCGCGGCGTCCGCACTGCTCAGGAAATGAGCCCCGAGGCTCTCCGTGATCACTGTCTGTCATTCCTGGGCACCGCGGAGGAGTTCCCGTTCGGCCCGCTGACCTCGGTGTTCAAGGTCTCCGGCAAGATCTTCGCGCTGTCCCGGCTCGACGAGCAACCGCTGCGCGTCAGTGTCAAGTGCGAGCCGCTGCTGGCCGAGCAGCTGCGTGAGCTGCACGCGGCGGTGATCCCCGGGTATCACCTGAACAAGCGCCACTGGAACACCGTGATCATCGACGGGTCGCTGCCCGATGCGATGATCGCCGACATGGTCGAGGACTCCTACGACCTCGTCGTCAGCGCGCTGCCACAGTCACGGCGCCGCGCGCTCGCGTGGCGCGGCGGGGAGTGAGTCGGGCCCACCCGAGGTAATCAGAGCTGGTCGATCAGCCGCTGCTTCTTGGTCTCGTACTGCTGCTCGTCGATCAGCCCGGACTTCTTCAGGCGATCGAGCTGCTCGAGGCGGGAGCTGACGTCGGGGGCGAACCCTGCCGGCGGCGGCGCCGTGTGAGTCCCTTCACGCCGCGCCTTCAGAGTCTCCGCCATCGCCGTGTTGTTCCGCGCGGCAACCTGCTCACTGACCCGTCGGTGGATGATCTCCTGCGCGGCCTCGAGCGTCGCGGAGTTGACCACGTCCTGCATCCCCGTCGTGTCGATGCCCCGCGCCGACATCGAGCCGAGCTCGTACATGATCGACCCCTCCACCGTGGTCTTCGGAAGAGCACTCGGATCGGCGACCATCTTCTGATGGTCCTCCGGGTCGTAGAGCACCTGAAAGACGATCCCCGGAGACAGCGTCAGGAGGTTGTGAATGTGCATCCGCAGCCGTACGTCGAACTCCGGCTCGGTGTCCGGGGTAACGTGCAGCTCCAGATCCCATGGGACGATCATGTTGTCGTCAAAGGTGATCCCGCTGGTGGTGTAGGTCACCGGCAACGACGCCTGGAGCACCTCCGCCCGGGCGTGACGCCCGGACGCCACGAGCCGCTTCTCGAGCCGTTCGTGCGGCACCTTGGTCAGGTCATAGGGTGTGATCTTCATGGCGCCGGGTCCTCCTTGATGGCCCCGCGCGCGCTGTTGATCGCCTGCTCGCCGGCGGCGATCGCGGCCGTGCCGTAGGACTGCTCCAGCCCACGCCGGATCACGGCGTCGATGCCGCCGGAGGCCGCGACCGCCGCCTGCTGCGCGCCCCACTCCACAGCCACCCGCCGCCGGTCGCTCGGGTCGATCTTGATCGGCACCTCCATCCCGGCCGCCAACGCGCTCCGCATCCGGACCGTCGGGTAGACGTAGTTGATCGTGTATGGCCTCCCTTGAGGCGGATGGATCTCAAGCGGGATCCGCATCGCGAACCGGTCACCGCGCACCTGCATCGGGAACCCGCGCACGATCGCCGTTGCGGCGACGCCTGACCTCAGCAGCTTTCGCTCGCCGCGATCGTCGAAGGCACTCCGGATCGCACGTTGCGTATCGGCCACGCTCGGCGCCCCGCCCCGATCGGCGACAGCCTCGTTGATCGCCTCGAGATCTTGGAACAGCCCAGCATTGCGGCGTCTGAACAGGCCCATCTCAGATCACCAGCTGTAGATCAGCGCCGCGGTTGGCTGAGCTGGGTCATATCGGACCGTGATCGCGTCTCCCGTCGACAGGTCGTCGATCGCCGCCTGCAGCATCGACTGCTTGATCGTGGCGGGGAACGGGTCACCGTCCGCCGGCGCGATCGTGACCTCGAAGACCGCCGAGACCGAGCCGCCGAACTCCTGCTCGCCCGGGGTGATCGTGGTGATCACACCGGGCGCCTCGACGCCCGAGGCGGACAGCTTCTGGGCCAGCTCCCGATAGCGGAGCTTCTCGTCGACGTTACCGGCGCCCACCAGCCAGCTCCCGCCGTTGGCCGCCGAGCTCGCCCCGCTCGCCGCTCCGTTGGTCGCGCCGGCGCCCACGACGGCATCCTTCCATTGCTGCTGAGCTTCCTTCGCCCGTCCGAACAGTCCCATCCCGTCCTCCAATCCGTTGTCTGCGTGAACGATCCAGACCGGCGCCAAACTCACGCCAAAAAACCGCCAAACGGAGCAATTGGGTCGCCCGGGGGACGTGGGATACGCTCTAGCTGCCGTGCGGAGACGACACTTTCGTTTCGCGGTGCTTGGTCCGCTCGCGATCGACCGCGGCGGCGATGTCGTGCCGCTCTCGGGCCGTCGGCCCCGCGCGCTGCTGGCGCTGCTGCTGTGCGCGGAGGGCCCGCTCTCACGTGATCGCCTGATCGACGAGCTGTGGAACGGGCGTCAACCGGCGAGCGCCGTGTCCTCGCTGCACGTGCACATCTCGAAGCTGCGCGCGGTGCTCGGCGACCTGCTGGTGTTGGACGGGACCGGATATTCGCTGTCGCGTGACCGCTACGAGCTCGATGTCCGGGAGTTCGACCGGCTCGTCGAGCAGGCGCGCTTGAACCCGCCACGCGCCGGCGAACTCCTGCGTGAGGCGCTGTCGCTGTGCCGCGGCGAGCCGCTCGCCGATGTCGAGTGCGAAGGGGCGGTGGCGCAGTGGCGTCGGGCGCTCGCCGAGAAATGCGAGCAGGCGCTCATGGCCCGGATCGACGCCGACCTCGAGGATGGCCTGGCGGGCGAGCTGGTACCTGAGCTCGAGCGCCTCGTCGCCCAGCACCCGCTCGAGCAGCGGCTCTGGGGGCAGCTGATGCTCGCGCTCTACCGCGCTCGCGGCCAGGTCAGCGCACTCGACGCATTCGAGCGGGCACGGCTCACCTTTGCGGAGGGGCTCGGCCTCCCTCCGGGTGAGCCTCTTGCGCGACTGCAGCAGGGCATTCTCGAAGGCGACCAGGAGCTGCTGGGCCCGGCGCGACTCCCTGGCCCGAGCACAACGGGCGGCGTGCCCCGGCCGCTGACGCGGCTGGTTGGACGCGATCGGGAGCTGAGCGCGCTCACGGAGCTGTTGGCCGACAGGGACGTGCGGCTGATCACCCTGACCGGCCCCGGCGGCGTCGGCAAGACGCGCCTCGCGCTCGAGTTGGCGCAGCGGTTCGAGTCGCGCTTTGCGGATGGGGCGGTGTTCGTCGGGCTCGAGCGCCTCAGTGATCCGGCGCTCGTGACCGCCGAGGTCGCGACCGCGATCGCAGAGCGCGACGGCGTCGCGCCCGTCGGCGCCGACGGTCTCGCTCGCCGGCTCCGTTCCCGGGAGCTCCTGCTCGTGCTTGACAACTTCGAGCATCTCCTGCCCGGGGCCGTGCAGGTCACGGAGCTGCTCGGGCTGGCGCCCAGGGTCCGGGTTGTGGCGTCGAGTCGAACCCCGCTGCGCGTGCGAGGCGAGTATGTGTTCGCGGTCGAGCCGCTGCCGCTGCCCTCAGGCGACGCCGAGCCCGACCTCGCCGGCAGCCCCGCGGTGCAGCTGTTCCTCCAGTGCGCGCGATCGGCGCATCCGGGCTCGATCTCCGACCCTGAGCCACTCCGCACCGCAGCCGAGATCTGCGGCGCGCTCGACGGCCTGCCGCTCGCGATCGAGCTGGCCGGCGCGCGGCTCGCGGTGCTCACACCAGCGCAGATCGCCGACCAGCTGGCTCGGCCGCTGTCGCTCGGCGATCACGCGCTGCGGGACCTGCCTGAGCGCCAGCAGACGCTGGCCGCGACGATCAGATGGAGCTATGACCTGCTGAGCGCGGGAGCGCAGGAAACGCTGCGCGTCGCCGCCGTGTTCCGCGGTGGCTTCGATCTGCCGGCGCTCGAGGCGGTTGCCGGGCGCGAGCTGCGATCCGAGCTACAGGCGCTGGTTGAGGCCAGCCTCGTTCGGCGCCGTCCGGGCGATCAGCGGTTTGCGCTGCTGGAGCTGGTCCGGGCGTTCGCGCTCGACGAGCTGGAGGCCTGCGGGGAGGCACCGGAGACCCGGGCACGCCACCGGCGCCATTTCGCCGCATCCGTCGGCGCCGCCAGCGACGAGTTCGACAGGGCCTGGGCTCCGGCCGAGATCGCCGCACCGCTCCTGATCGACCATTCGAACCTCCGAGCCGCGTTCGAGGACGCGATCGACTCGGGCGATCAGGTGTCCGCGCTGGCGCTGGGAATGGGTCTGCGTCCCGTGTGGTTCGCGGCGAATCTCGGCCAGGAATGTCAGGACGCAATCGACCGGTTGTGCGAGCGTTTTGAGCTGACGGCAGACACGGAGATCGCGCTGCTCAAGGCGGCGAGCTTCTTCGATCACGTCGACGCCAGCGCCGTCCGGCATTGCCGGTTCACGCGCCGGCTGAGGGACCTCGCGGCCGCGGCCGGAGACTCAGAGGCGCTCGCCACCGCCACCTTCAACCTGTTCGCGACCGCCATCAACGCGCATGACCGTGACGAGATGCGGCGGTTGAAGCCCGACCTGCTGGAGCTCGACTCGCCGGCCACCGACGATCGGGGTCTCGGCTGGGTCCACTACTTCCTTGCGCTCGACGCCTACATCGACGGCGAGCTGGCGCAGGCATCCGAGCACGCGGCCCGCAGTGCCGAGCTCGCGTTGGCGACCGGCCACGCGTTCATGCAGGCCGGCGCCGCGGCGACCCGCCTGCTCGCGCAGTCGGCGCAGGACGGGGCGATCCCGCAGGCGGCGCTAGCCACGACGCTCGATGTCATGCGGCGTCCGGGCATCAAGCCGGTCGACGTGATCGCGCTGTGGTTCGTCGCCCGTTACGCGGCCGGCTTCGACCCCGAGGCGGCTCGTCGCTGGCTGGGCCACGCCGAACGCATGCTGACGGAGCTCGACGCCGAGATCTGGCCGGAAGGCGCGCTGCGGGACGAAACCGCCCGTCTGGTCGGCATCGACGACATGGACGCGCTCGCGGCCGGCACGCCCGACGCCGATCCCAAGGCGGTGCTGGCCGAAGCTGCGGCCTGGCTGGCGGCTCGGGACCGCGACGAGCAGGCCGCACGGCTCGAGCCGCTGCTCGTGCCGGGAGGGGGGTGAGATGCCATCTGGTCGGGATCTCCGCCGGGTGATCATCGACGGCGCCCGCGGCGGGGGGTTTCGTAAGATCAGGCTCATGTCGAGGCGACGCCGGGCGATCCGCGGTCTCGGGCTCGCAGGGTTATCGATTGCGCTGGTGATTGGGTGGGTGCTTGCCACACACGGGGGCGCGACGGCTGCCGCAGCGTTGGCTCCCGGTCAGTGGACCAGCGCCACTTGGAGTGGGACGCTGACCGAGACCGCCTCAGGTAATGGGGACTCGCTCGGTAACGACCCGAACATTGCAGCGACAACGACGCTTCACGCGACTGTCAGCTTCAGCGCGAGCGCGGCGTTTGGCTCTGACTGGCGCGTGGACTCGGTTACCGGCGATGGATCCAACGACGTCTCGCAGCCTGACATCCCATCCGATGACGACACCTGCACGCTCGACTACGCGCTTGCTAAAGCCGATGCCGGCCCGACCGACTTCTACTATGACCCGACGAGCGGTGAGTGGAAGGGATCGCTGTTCAACATCCTGGACCAGACCGAGCTGACGAATGTCTCAAACAGCGGACCGGGGGTGGGCGACGAACTTTGCGGTGGTCCGCCGTATTCATGGGCTGCCGACCCTCCTTTCGGCTGGGCGTCGAGTATCGCGTCGCAGGCCCAAGAGGCGGCCTACAGCGCCGCGTTCGAGCCGAACCTCGCGATCTCTGGAACCTCGAACCCGGTCTCCGCGTCGTTCAACTACTCGTTCACGGAGCCTCTCGAGGGTGACGTCGGCACCGGCTCGATCACCGACACGATTGCCTCGACGTTCACGATCAACACCTCCAGCGCCACGCAGACACCGCCGCCGTGCGGGTCAGACGACATGATCTCTCAGCGTTCGGCCGCTGGGGCCCAGGGCGACGAGTGCACGTGTCCGGACCCGGCCGACGATGTGGTCCTGGCAGATGCGCTCAACGCGGCTGAGCGGATCACGAGCGATTTCGAGGGCAAGGGCACCGGCCACGACGCGGGCGCCGAGTCGCAGACAGCGATCATGAATCGCTGGAGCCATCAGCTCCTGAAGCGATATCCGCTGCCTGACCTTGACCGGGCAGACCGCACCCGCCTCGCGGAGCAGGAGGCGAAGAAGCTGGACGCCACGCTCAAAGGTCTGTTGCGCAAGGCCATAAGCGCCGCCAACAAGGCCGAGGCCCGTTATGTCGCACGCGCTCATTGTCCCGAGGTAAAGGCCAAGATCCACGAGCGCTACAACCAGCTGCGAAGGGACCTCCGACGCGAGTACGCGGACGACGTCCAGTTCATCGAGCGCGGCGTCCTCGCGGACATCAAGGGCGGCTGCGGCTGCCACATCTGACTCGGGGTGCTCAGGCGGCAGACTCGTCGCACGCCCGGCGGCGCGGGCTCCAGTTCACAACGAGCGCTGGTATCTGGAGAATGCGCGCGTCGCGAGCCACCCGCTCACCACCGTCAGCGCCAGCAACAGGCCGAGGCGCAGGCCCACCAGCCCCCAGTCGATCTGCTGCATCGCCGCCGAGCGGCCGGCCTGCACCGCCCAATTGACCGGGTTGAACTTCGAGACGGTTCGGATCCAGCCCGGGATCAGGCTCTCCTGCATCAGCGCCGTCGAGAGGAACGTCAGCGGCAGCAGCACGAAGCTGACCGCACCGATCAGCGCCTCACGCTGGCGCGCCAGCATCGCGACGCCGTTTGACAGCGACGCGAAGATCGCCGCCAGCAGTGCGGCAACGAGGATCAGCAGCAGGACGCCGCCGACACCGCCGACGTAGTTCGCGCCGAGCGCGAGCGAGAGCAGCACGATCAGCACGGTCTGCAGCGCCACGGTCAGCGCGGCGTAGATCACGGTTCCGGCGTTCAGCGCGCCTCGCCATACCGGTGAGACGAGCTCACGGTCCATGACGCCGCTGGCGATGTCCTCGATGAAGCCCATGCCGCTCCACCCCGCCGAGGACACGGCGAGCATCACGACGACGCCCGGCGTCAGGAAGTTGATGTAGGAGCCGCCGTGAAAACCGGGGATCTTCGTGATCGACTTGAACAGCGCCCCGAACAGCAGCAGCCAGATCAGCGGCTGGGCCAACGTGATCGCGATGTAGGCGGGGTTGCGCAGGAACACGCGAATCCCCCGGAGGGTCACCTGCCAGGTCTGCCTCGCTGCGGTCATGCCGCCACCTCCTGATGCTCGCGCTCGGCGGCGTTGAATGCGCGGCCCGCGTGGCGCAGATAGACGTCATCGAGCGAAGGCCGGGACAGCGTCACCGATGTGACCTCGACGCCGTGGGACTCCAGCGCCGCGAGCACCGCCGGGATCGCGGCGGCGCCGTCGCGAGCGCGCGCATAGATGCTGGCGCCCTCCAGGCGGGCCTCGCTGAGCTCGCCGACTCGCTCGAGCGCGACCCGGGCGCCGGCTCCCTGCGGATCGGCCAGCCCGATCTGGAGCGTGTCGCCCTCGAGATCGCGCTTGAGCTCGATCGGCGTGCCCTGCACCACGACGTGACCCCGGTCGACGATCGCCAGGCGTGAGGCGAGCCGGTCGGCCTCCTCCATGTAATGGGTCGTGATCAGGATCGTCATCAGCTCCTCTCCGGTCAGCCGCTCGATCTCGCGCCACATCTCCGTCCGTGCCTCAGGGTCGAGCCCGGTCGTCGGCTCGTCGAGGAACAGCACCTGCGGGCGGTGAAGCAGCCCCATCGCGATGTCAAGGCGCCGCTGCATGCCGCCGGAATAGGTCTTGACGGGACGATCGGCGGCGTCGGTCAGGCCGAAGCGCTCCAGCGCATCACGGACTCGCTGCTTGAGATCACGGCCGGTGATCCCGTAGAACTCGCCCTGCAGGATCAGATTCTCACGCCCGGTCGCCTCCGGCGCGCCACCGTGCTTCTGGCCGACGACGCCGATCATGTGGCGCACCCGAATCGGTTCGGCGAGGACGTCGATGCCGGCCACGCGCGCGCTGCCGCTGTCGGGCCTCGTGAGCGTCGCGAGCACTCGCACCGTTGTCGACTTGCCGGCGCCGTTCGGGCCGAGCAGCGCGAAGATCGTTCCGGCCTGCACCGAGACACTGAGACCGTCGAGCGCCTGCACGTCCGGCGGATAGGTTTTCCTGAGTTCCGTTGCATCGATTGCCGCTGTCATCGTTCTCCCTGGTATCCTTAGATTGGTAAGTAGTTTAATCATCTAAAGATCAGATTGTCAAGCGATAAACGCCAAGTCTTCGAAGAGCTGATCCGCGAGGTGCGCCGCTCCCAGAGCGCGACCGACCGGTTCGATCAGGCGGTCGCCGACGCCCTGGGCCTGAACCGCACGGACATGCGCTGCCTGGACACGATCGAGCGCGAGGGCTCGGTCCCCGCCGGCCGTCTTGCCGAGGCCACCGGACTGACCAGCGCCGCGATCACGACGGCGCTTGACCGCCTTGAGCGCGCCGGCTACGCCCGGCGCGTCAGCGACCCAGCCGACCGGCGCCGCGTATTGGTCGAGCTGACCCAGCAGGCTCACGAGCGGACCTACGGCTTCTACGAACCCCACATCGCCCTGTCCGAGCAGCTGTTCGCGCGCTACACCCAGGAGCAGCTGGAGCTGCTACTCGGGTTCGTCCGCGACGGGCGGCAGTTCAACGAGCAGCACGCCGCCGAGATCGAACGCCAGAACCGAGCCCCGCGCCGGCGCGACGGGTGATCGTCGCGGGTCTTGACCAGCCGCTAGACGCGGACCAGCGGCTCGATCTCGTGAAGTGTCGGCGCGAGCCGGTCCCGCTCGACTTCGACGTCGTAGCGCCCCTGCAGGTTCAGCCAAAACCGCTCGCTGGTCCCGAAGTACCGGGCGAGCCGCAATGCGGTGTCAGCGCTGATGCGCCGCTTGCCATGGACGATCTCGTTGATCCGACGGGGCGGCACCCCGATTGCGACGGCAAGCTTGTGCTGCGTCACGCCCAACGGCTCCAGGTACTCCTCCATGAGCACCTCGCCTGGGTGGATGGGCGGCATGATCGGGAGGTTGGTCATCACAAGTTCCTTTCTGATCAGTGCTAGTCGACGATCTCGACGTCCTCAGGACCGCCGGCGGACCACCGGAAGCAGATCCGCCACTGCCGATTGATACGGATGCTGTACACATCGGCACGGTCGCCGCGAAGCTTCTCCAGCCGATTTCCGGGAGGCACGCGCAGATCGCCAAGTGCATCGGCGGCGTCAAGAATCAGAAGCTTCCGCAATGCCATCCGCTGGGTGTGTTGGTCGAACCTTCGTACCGTCTGGCGCTGCCATACAAGCTCAGTGTCCTTGTCACGGAACGACCGCAGCACCGCCTCACAGCATAACGCCACGCGTTATGAACGTCAAGCGTTATGCCGATCGAGGATCGAGCGGTCGACGCCGAGCGCGAGCTGGTCAGGCGACTGCTGCGGGCGCAGCGCCAGTGGACGATGCCCGGCCGTGACCGTGCTCGGCAGCGTTCCACCGGCAGACACCCCACATCACAGCGAGCGCGAATGCGCCGGGCAGTGTCGCGGGCAACATCGCGCCGCTCCTCAGAGCACAGCTTGCAACCACCAGCATCCCCATCGCATAGGCGACGGATACGAACATGGTCAGCCGCAGCGGCGCCCGCCGCGCGACCAGGACTGCCGCGACGAGCGCAGCGTAGACGACGTCCCCGACCCCGAGCAGCAGGGCGCCGGCCTGGATCCGCATGAACGGTTTGGCGGTAGCCGTCATCTGGCCAAACGTTCCGGCGACCGGCAGGTGCACGAGTGTGGCGCGTGTCAGGCCGCTTGACACCAGCAGCAGGTCAACCGCGGCGAACGCCGCCAGGAAGATGATCAGCGGTCGCGGGCGCAGGGTCACCGCCACCACGTTCGCGATCCCGAGCCCCGCCAGCACCGCCAGCAGGCTGGTGGTCGCGTTTCCTCCCAGGCGAGGCTCCAGCACGCTGAGCACGACGAGCATGCCGGCGATCGCCAACGCCGGGCGGCCCGCCAGGCGATAGGCGCCCCAGAGAGCAGCGAGAGCTGTCAACCCAAAGGTCGCGTACTGCATGTCCGTCGATCGATGCACGATCAACCAGATCATCAGTGGGAGAGCCGCCAGCGTGCCGATCATCAGGACAGGAGCGATCCACGTGCTCTGTTTGACGATCAGCGGCCTGCTGGCCATCAGCTGCGCCGGCACCGCAAAGAACGCCGGTCGCCGCGCCAGGACGAAACAAACCGCGGCTGGCAGGAGCGCGATCAGCACGCCGTCAAGAGATGAGCTGAACATACCTTCGTATCGCCGAGCCAGTGGCTCCGCGGATCGAAATCGGCTTCACAATGGACGCATCGGCAGCGCGGCAGCGCGGACGGTCCGGAACGTGCCGCCGGCCGTTGCGGGAAACCACTTGTCAGGACGCAATTGGCGAGCCGTCCGCGTCCGCGTCAGGCTGCCGGCGGAAGCTGCGTGCTCAGGCGCTGCGGTTGGCCAGCGGCTGGTAGGGCCGGCATGGCTCGCCGCGCAGGCCCGGGCAGGGCGGGAGCCCGGTCGGGACGCTGATCCCGGGAACGACCGGCAGCGTCAGCCGCGAGGGCATCGTGGCGGAGTACGCGAGCTTGACCGTCGCCTCGCCCTTCGGGAGCGTGTCGGCGAACGCCCAGATCGGCTGAGCGCCGCCGGGCGCCGAGATCGTGACCCGGATCCGGGAACCGGCACGGTAGACGTGGCCCTCGTAGTAGAGCGGCACCGTCACCTCCGTCCAGCGCCCCTTCGGAAGCGGCGCGGCATCGGCCCTGCGCAGGGTCGGAACCGGGTAGAGCAGCGTGCTGCCCGCTGTGAGCTTGCGCTCGCTGGTCCGCAGCCACCCGTCCTGAACGAACGTCTCGTTCCCGTCGGGGCGAATCTCTGAGACCGTCACCTGCAGGTCGACGCTCGGCGCCGAGGCCTGGATCCACGCCTGCAGCGAGCCGCCGCCGACCACGACGGTGTTCGCGCTCAGTGGCGCGGTGATGTAGGAGAGCGCGGTCCCCGGCGGGTTCTGCCGCCAGCTGTAGGGCGGGATCGCGCTCCACAGCCCGCCCGGGCCGCCGCTCGTGTTGCCACTGAAGTCGGTGGCCGGCTGTGCGCTTGTATTCCAGGTGAACTCGTCGGCGCCGCCCGGCGTGGGCGGCGCCGCCGCCAGCGCGCCGCCGCCGGCGAGGTACCACGACTGCGCCTGCGTCCCGGGCAGCGGGAAGCTCGAGAACGACTGCTCGAAACCGGGGACCGGCGCTCCCGCGGTCGAGCTGCCGGCGCCGTTGTCGAACAGGATCCGCACCGGGGGCAGCGCCTGGAAGGCGCTGAGCGCCGCCGCATAGGTCGGCTCGCTCTGGATCGGGTCGTTGGGCAGGGTCACGTTCGGGATCCCCATCACCGAGTTGAACAGCGCCGGCGCGACCGCCTTGACGCTCGCCGACAGCCGCGGCGCCTGCCGCGCCACGTACAGCTCCAGGAAGTCGTACCAGCGCGTGAACGTCGCCGGATCGAGCGAATCGATGTGGGTGCCGTTCGTGAACGTGAACCACTTGTGCGACGTGCCGGTGAAGTGCTCGGCGAGGTCCGCGCAGTGCCCGCCGGTCTGCTCGTCGGTCCACTGGCAGGCGAGGTACACCGGGACCTTGATCTTGTTCACGAACATCGCCGGATCCAGCGGGTCGGCGACCGACGGAACGTAGTACGCGTCGGCGCGGACCTTCGCGATCAGGTTGACGGCCTCACCATGCAGCACCTGGTTGGCCTTACAGGTCTGATCACCCTCCTGGATCCGCTTGTAGGCCCACGACTCGCCGGTGGTCGCCGTCGCCGGCAGCGCATCCTCGACTCGATCCTCCGCCCACGACAGCGCGAACCCCGTGTTCAGCAGTCCGCCCGGGTACAGCGTCGTGGCGGTGTTGTCGATCACCGACAGCGGCGTGATCGCGGCCAGATCCGGAGGGTCGGTCTCGGCGACGAACAGCTGGCTGATGCCCCCGTAGGAGATGCCCATCATCCCGACCCGGTGATGCAGAACCCACGGCTGGCTGGCGACGGTCTCGATCACGTCGTAGCCGTCGAGTCCCTGGAGCGGCTCGAAGTAGTTGAACGCCCCTCCCGAACAGCCAGTGCCGCGCATGTTCACGTCGACCACCGCGAAGCCGAGCAACGTGGCGATCGGTGCGATGCCGCTGTCGGGCCCGGCCGGGTCGGCGTAGCCGTAGCCGGAGTACTCGATCAGGGTCGGGTAGGGACCCGGACCTGCGGGCAACCTGACGTCGATCGCCAGTTTCGTCCCGTCCCGCGTCGTCAGGTAGCCGTACCCGCTCGTCGGCAGCTTCTGGTCGTAAATCCTGGTGCTCGGTGGCGCCGAGCGCAGCGACATCACCGTCAGCGGCCCTGACTGCGCACCGCCCCGGCCGAGCTCACGGATCCGGTACCCGCTCCCGGGTGCCACGTTGCGGAACAGGATCCCGCCGAGCGAATCGGCGCGCCCGGACTGGACCACGTTGCCACGCCGGTTGATCAGCTCGAGCCGTGATCGGCCCGGGACTCCGGTCGCGTAGGCCTGCTCGGCGCTGCCCCGTGCCACGAACGAGGCGCTGCGAGCAGTGCTCGCAGCGAAGGCGCCTGACGGCAGTGCCGCAAGCATCAAGACGGCCGTGATCGCCAATCCGAGCGCCATGATGCGCCCAACCCGGGAGCAGCGCGCCCCTCTCCGTAACGCCATCGCCTAACCCTGCCAGATTTCGGCCACGCCGGTCGAGTTCCCCGCGAGCGCTCGCCGCTCAGCCGAGCGCCGGCACCAAATCCGGCGCGGCTGCGGCGTGGTCCCGGATCAGCCGCTCGAGCTTCGCCGGGGTGTCGTTCTCAGGTACCGGCGAGTAGAGGATCAGGCGCTGCTCGGATGTCTCTGCCGGGTGGAACACGGCGTGCTCGAAGACGAGCTTGCCGGCCGTCGGGTGAACGACCTCCTTGCGCCCGCCGCCACCGCGCGCCACCTCGTGACGCTTCCACGCCTTGCAGAACTCGGGGCTCGATTGGCGCAGGGCGCGGATCAACTGCTCGAACTCCGGGTCGCCGAGGTGCAGCGCGCTGTCGGCGCGGAACTTGGCGACGAGCAGACGGCCGTTGCGCTCCCAGTCGGGCAGCATCTCGCGCCTGCGCGGGTCCATGAAGTGCAGCCAGATGTGGTTGCGCTTGCCGCGCGGGACCGCGTCGAGGTCGCCGAAGACCGCGCACGTCGCCCGGTTATAGGCGAGATAGTCGTAGCGGCGCCCGAGCACGAACGCGGGGTTGGTCCCGAGGTTCTCGATCAGACGCCGGAGCGCCGGTGACACGCGCTCGCTGGCGGACTTGCAGGGCGGTGGCTCCTCGGCGCGTCCGAGCAGCAGCACATGGTGGCGCTCGGCCGGCGTCAGCCGCAGCGCCCGGCAGATCGCCTCGAGCACGTCGAGTGATGCGCGCACGTCCCGGCCCTGCTCGAGCCACGTGTACCAGGTCGTGCCGACACCGGCGAGCATCGCGACCTCCTCACGGCGCAGACCGGGAGTGCGGCGCCGGCCGCCGCCGGGAAGGCCGACGTCCTGCGGCTTCAGGTCCTCGCGGCGACGGCGCAGGAAATCGGCGAGCTCGGCTCGCCGGCGCTCGCCGTTGGAACCGTCGGAGCCGTCGGCGGTGATCTCCTGGGCCTCAGCGACCGCCGAGCCAACCGTTTTGGGGGGAGTTGCTACTACCAGGATAAACCCTTCTCTTGTACCTGGATAAACAGTGTTGCACACTGCACCGTGTGAACGCAACCAAGACATTACTCGCACGCCGGATCAGCTCCACCAACGCACTGCTGTTCGTGGTCTGCCTGGCGCAATTCATGGTCATCCTCGATGTCGCAGTCGTCAACATCGCCCTGCCGGAGATGCGCGATGGCCTCCACTTCTCCACCACCGGCCTGCAATGGGTCGTCAACGCCTACACGATCACGTTCGCCGGTTTCATGCTGCTCGGAGCGCGCGCCGCCGACCTGCTCGGCCGCCGGCGGGTGTTCATCGCCGGCGTCGCACTGTTCGCGATCTCCTCGCTCGCCTGCGCGACCGCGCAATCACGGGAGATGCTGATCGCGGTCCGCGCGTTGCAGGGGTTCGCAGGCGGGATCGTCTCCCCAGCCACGCTCTCGATCATCACCTCGTCACTGCGTGAGGGCCCGGAGCGCAATCGCGGCCTCGGCCTGTGGGGCGCGATCGGCGGCCTCGGCGCGTCCTCGGGCGCACTGCTCGGCGGCACACTGACGCAGGTCTTCGGTTGGCCGGCGATCTTCGCGATCAACGTGCCGCTCGGCGCACTCGTCGTCCTGCTCGCACCACGCGTGATCCCGACCGACCTGCGTCGCGTCGGGCCGCGTCACTTCGACCTCAGCGGTGCGGTCCTGATCACCTCTGGACTCGTCGGCGTCACATACGGGATCGTCCGCAGCGACACGCTCGGGTGGGGATCTGCCGGCGTGCTGGTGCCGCTGCTGAGCGGTCTGGTCCTGATCGGCGCCTTCCTGATCGTCGAGGCGCGGGTCGCCGTATCCCCGCTCGTCCCGCTGTCGATCTTCAGGCTGCGCCGCTTGCGCACCGCCAACCTGGTCGTGGTGATGATGTACGCGGCGCTGTTCTCGATGATGTTCTTCGTCACGCTGTATCTGCAGCAGGTGCTCGGCGATGATGCGCTCAAGGCGGGCCTGTCGTTCCTCCCGATGACGCTCTCGGTATTCGCCGGCTCGTGGCTCGCCCCGCGCCTCGTCGGCCGTTTCGGCGTCAGGAGCGTCGTCACCTTCGGGATGCTCCTGGCAACCGCCGGCCTGCTGGCACTCAGCGGGATCCGGCCCGCAGGCAGTTACTTCGTACTGGTCGCGCCCGGCGGGATCCTCGCGGGACTCGGCATGGGCCTGACGCTCGTCTCCTCGACGATCGCCGCAACGCAGGGCGTGCCACGGACGCAGAGCGGTCTGGCCTCGGGGCTGCTGAACACCTCGAGGCTGTTCGGCGGCGCACTCGGCCTCGCGATCCTCAGCACGATCGCGGCATCGAGCTCCAGGAGCGCGGGTGGAGGCAGCGCGATGGCGATGACAGACGGCTTCGCCGTCGCCCTCCACGTCGGCGCGGCGATCACGCTGCTGGCCGCGATCCTGGCAATGGTCGGGCTGAGGGCGCGACCGGAGGCAACGGTCACGGCGATCCAAGCCGCCACCGCGCGCCCCGAGTCCGAGGCCCGCGCCGCCTGAGGCGGGGCGGGCCGGGACACGGGCCACTGTTGATCTCCGGTCCGCTCTCAGGCGGTTGCGCTGCTGGGCAGCCAGCTGAAGCGCCAGACCGCGAAGGCGGCGGCGGCGATGCCCCAAGCCGCGAGTACGAGCAGGTCGGTCACCGAGATCGCGCTGCTGAACGACGTGTTGACAGAGGCCAGGTGCAGACCATCGGCGAGGTGCTCGACCGGGAACAGCGCGCCGACCGTGCGCAGCGCACCCGACAGAGCGGCGGTCGGGATGAAGATGCCCGAGATGAACCACAGTGGCATCGTCGTTGCCTGCACGATCGGCTGTGCCGCGTCGGGAGAGCCGATCAGGCCGGAGACGGCGTAGCCGATGCTCGCGAACGCGAGCGTTGCGACGATCACGGTGCAGGCGATCGCGGCGATCGCCCCAGGCGCCATACCGACGCCGTATGCGAACTTCGCGATCACCAGCAGGAGCGTCGCCATGACCGTGGTGATCAGGAGCATCGAGAGCGCCTGGCCGGCGATCAGCAATGCCGGCGGCACCGGCGTGGCGCGACGGCGCTTGAGCACACCGGCGTCCCGCATGGTTGCGGTCGAGATCACCAGGTTGCCGTAGGTCGCGATCACGATTGACATCGCCAGGATCCCCGGCACGAAGAAGCGAGCGAGCTTCACGTGGACGCCGTCAACCGTGGTCGTGCCATGGAACACGCCGGCGAAGATCACCAGCAGCAGGACCGGGAAGAAGAACGTCAGGAACCGTGCGCGGGGGTTGCGCAGGCTAGTCCGCACGTCGTAGCGCACCTGGTGGATCGCCATCGCGATCGGACCCTTGGAGGCCGCTGACGGACGGGGTGTCGTCCTCGGGGCGGACGGGGTGACGGCACCAGACTGGTGCTCGCCCCACATCCGGCGCAGGTACTTGACGAGCAGAATCATCGCTGGCTCCTCGGTTGTTGGTCGTCGGTCAATTTCAGGTAGATGTCCTCAAGCGTCGGGCGATGGACCTCCAGATCGTCGAGCTCGAGACCGCGGTCGAGCGCCCAACCGGAGAGGAGGTGCAGGTCGGCGGTCACGTTCGAGGTCGGCAGCACGATCCGCCCCGCCCGGCGCTTGGCACGCTCTGCGAATGCGTCCGGGAGCTCGCCGGTGGTCGCCTCCGCCGGCGGCGCAAACGTGATCTGGGTGCCGGCGAGGTGCCGGTCGCCAAGCGTCTGGGGTGTGCCCTGGGCGATGATCCTGCCGGCCGCGATGATCGCGATGCGATCGGCGAGACGCTCTGCCTCCTCCATGTAGTGGGTCGTGAGGAAGATCGTCTTGCCGAGCTCCCGAAGACCGCCGATCACCTCCCACGCCGCTTGGCGCGCGGCGGGGTCGAAACCGGTTGTCGGCTCATCGAGGAAGATCAGCTCCGGGTCGCCGATCAGCGCGAGCGCAACGTCAAGCCGTCGCCTTTGGCCGCCGGACAGCGCTGTCGCACGCTCACCGGCCTGCTCACGCAGCTCGACCAACGCGAGCGTCTCGTCGATGTTCCGCGGTGCGTGGTAGTAGCCGGCATACAGCTCGAGGCATTCACGGACGGTGAGACCGGGCTCTGACTCGGATTCCTGCAGAACGATCCCGATCCGCTCACGCCATCGGGACGGCGCGTGCCACGGGTTCGCACCGAGTACCTCGACGACACCGTCGCCGGCCTGGCGGAAGCCCTCGAGGATCTCGACGGTCGTCGTCTTGCCGGCGCCGTTGGGACCGAGAAACGCGAAGATCTCGCCGCGGTGAACGTCCAGGTCGATGCCACACACCGCCTCGTGGGCGCCATAGTGCTTGCGGAGCCCGCGGATCGAGATGACGGGATCGGACCTGCTCGTTGTGGGGGACGTGTCGGCGCGCTGGGCGACCGCGACGTCAAGTGAGTTCGTAAGCATGGCCGACAAGCTATGCGCCGGCGCTGGCGCTGTCATCGGCTCACGGGCCGATCTTGAAACTCCACCCGCGGGTGTAGGAACGGGCACGTCAGCTCCACCCGTGAGTCGATGACAGCCCGGCGCGGGCGTCTTATCGTTACCGGTACAAGATGCGTGCGCTCTACAAATGGTTCACCAGAAGCGGGCTCGACCCGGTCACAAGACGTGCGCCGATCGAGGTGATCGTGATGCGCTGCTTCGGCGTCGCATGGCTCGCGTCGATTCTCGCGGGCACCGTCCTGACGCGCCCGCATCCCGGACTGCACGGCCGTGGCGCGATCATCCTGCTGGCGCTGATCGCCCTCGTGGCGGCGGCTGTGAGCACGCAGCCCCAGCACGCCGACGTGCCGGCATCGCGTCGTATCGCCGGGCTCATCGGCGTGACCGCCGCCGCCGCAGCGCTCGCCGTGATGCAACCGAACGGCGCGTGGGAGAGCGGCGCCGTTCTCGTCGGGCTGATCGCCGCGCTGTGGCTGGAGCGATTGACCGGAGCGTTGACACTCGCGTTCTCGGTCGCGGTTCTGATGACCGTCTCGGTGGTCGAACACCACGGGAACCTGGCGATCTCCGTCCTGTTCACCGCCGTCCCATGGTTCCTGGTGATGCGGCTGATGCGGGAGATCGCCACCCAGCGAAACGAGCTGCAGGCGTCGCGGGCGGCCGAGGCGCAGGCGGCCGCGGCGGCCGAGCGCGGCAGGCTCGCGCGCGAGATGCACGACGTGCTCGCCCACTCCCTGTCCGCGCTCGCGCTGCAGCTGGAGAGCACACGCCTGCTGGCTGCCAGCCGCGGTGTCGATGAGGACGTGACACGAGCGATCGACCAAGCCCACCAACTCGCCGCCGGCGGCCTGCAGGAAGCCCGCCGGGCGATCGCGACCGCACGCGGCGACGAGCAACCGGGACCGGACGGCATCGGCGTGCTGGCGGATGCGTTCGGAGAGCAGGCGGGCCTCCCGGTGGCCGTCAGGGTGCTCGGCGAGCCACGCGAGTTACCGCCCGACGCGCGGCTGGCGATGTACCGCACGGCACAGGAGGCGCTGACCAACGTCCGCCGCCACGCGACCGCGGAGCGCGTCGAGATCGAGCTCGCCTATCTGCCGCAGAGCACCGTCCTCGTCGTCGCCGACCACGCCGGCGCCGGCACACCACCGCCCGCCCCAATCGCGCTCACCGGCACCGGCTACGGTCTGACCGGAATGCGCGAGCGCGCCGCGCTGCTCGGCGGCGAGCTGTCGGCCGAACCGACCGACGACGGGTTCCGCGTCGAGCTGAAACTGCCGGCATGAGCCCGGACGAGCGAGCATCCGGGCGTGGGCGCGAACCGGTTCGAGTGATGCTCGCCGACGACCAGCGCCTCGTCCGCGAGAGCCTCGGCACGCTGCTGCGCCTGATCGACGGCATCGAGCTCGTCGCCAGTGCCGCCGATGGCGAGGAGGCCCTCGCTTTGGCCGATCGCCACCAACCCGAAGTCGTGCTGATGGACCTGCGGATGCCACGCCTGGACGGGATCGAGGCGACCCGGCGACTGCGTCAACAAAGCCCCGGGGTGCGCGTGATCGCGCTCACCACCTACGCCGATGACGAGAGCGTGCTCGGTGCGCTGCGAGCCGGCGCGCGTGGCTATCTGACGAAGGATGCAAGCAGCGAGGACATTCGAACCGCAATCCTCACGGTCGCGGCCGGCGAGGCCGCACTTGACCCCGCCGTCCAGCACCACGTGGTCGCCGCGCTCGCCACCGGACCGGAGACACACGAGGATCTGAGCGTCGCGGCCGCGATTGACCTCCCCGATGACCTGACGCCGCGCGAGGCAGAGGTGCTCGCCCTGATCGCCGAGGGGCTGACGAACACCGAAATCGCCGAGCGCCTCGTCGTCAGCCCGACAACGGTCAAATCCCACATCAACCACCTGTTCACCAAGGCCAGCCTGCGCGACCGCGCGCAAGCGGTCAACTACGCCTACCGCACCGGGATCGCAACACCGCCCGGCTGATCAGGATCGCAACATCTGCCGGCTGGTCGGGACCCGCGCGCCCGCGAGTCCCTTGCCGTTGCGCGCGAGTCTTACCAGCGCGCGAGTTCTACGGAGCCGAGGCGCCACCACCGAGCGCGCGCAGCAGCAGCGCCCCGTTCGGCGAGCCGAGCCCGGTACATGCGTCCCAGCCCGGGCCGGCCTTGTAGGCACCGTTGTTGCCCTGCGTGATGTCGTGGAAGGCGCCCTGTGCGGCTGGTGAGTAGAGCTGCGGCTGGAAGAAGCCGACGGGTTTGCCGAGCGCCTCGTTGACGAGCGCCGTCAGACCCGCCCACAGGGGTGCAACGGCGCTGGTGCCGCCGATCGTCTGCGAGGCGCCGTCGACCTCGATCGTGTAGCCGGTGTCGGGGTCGGCGTCGCCGCAGACGTCTGGCACCCCTCGCCCGGGCTTGCCCGTGTCGACGTTGTCGGGCACCTTGGCGTTGGCCTGATAGCTCGGCAGGGCGAACTCGATGCTCACGCCTCCCCCGCCCGCACCGCCGGCAGCACCGTCGTTCCACACCACCTCGCTGGTGATCGCCGTGCCCTGGACGCGCAGCGAGGTCCCGCCGCAGGCGAGCGCGTGTGGGGCCGAGGCGGGAAAGTCGACGTGCTGCTTGCCGTCGTTGACGCCGTCGGTGGAGCCGCTGTCACCGGCGGCGACCGTCACGGTCACGCCGAGCGCCGCCGCCTCGGTGAAGATCTGCTCCATCTGCGCCCGCGCCTGCTGCGTCCAGGAGTCCTCGGGCCCGCCCCAGCTGATCGAGACGACCGACGGGTTGTGGGCGGCGTCGTGTACAGCCGTGGAAACGGCGTCGAGGAAGCCCTGATCGGACGTGTTCGCGAAGTACGCCACGATCGAGACTCCGGGCGCGACCGCACCGATGACCTCGATGTCGAGCATCACCTCGCCATCGGAGTCCTGGTTCACACCGGGCGCGTTGCCGCCGCCGTCGACTCCGACTGCGGTGACCGTCGGCGTCGACAGACCAAGTCCCGTGAAGTAGGTGTTCAGGTCCGACTCGCTGAAGCCGCCACCGAGCTCGATCACGGCCACCGTCTCTCCGGCACCGGTCAGGCCCGGCGGAAAGTCGTATGCATCTGCGACCTGGATCGGCGTGTACGACGTCGGCGCCGATGACCGGACGTGGCGCCGAAGATGCGGCGATGCCTGCGGGCGCTGGTCGATCCCGAACACGCCCGTGACAACGCCGCCCAGCGCGGTGGGAACCGTCAGCGGTCCCTGCCGGCCTCGATAGACGCCTGAGCTCGGGTGCGCGAACGCACCGAGGCCCTGTACACCGAAGGCGCGGGCGAAGTCGGCCAGCTTCCCGCGCAGGAGCACTTGGCGCCGCCCAACGTCGACGTCGGCCACTTCGAGACCGTACTGCGCGGCGAACGCTCGGACGGCGGCGATGTCATCCTGGTCCGCGCCGTTGGCCGCGGCCAGCTCCTCCCTGGAGAGCGTGCGCCGCTGCGTTGGCGGCCGTGCCGCCTCGGCGTCGACCCAGTCAAGCGGGGACGAGGCTCGCAGGTAGACGCTCACCTCAAGCGTGGCGTCCGGATCAGGGTCCCCGACCCGCTGGTGCTCACGATCTGGCTCACGCTCGCTGCCTGGAATCACGACGCGATCTGCCGGTACCTGCTCTGCGGACGCCATCTGATGAACCTCCGGAAGGTCATTTGGATCGCCGTTGGGAAACAGATCCGAAGCCACCCGCTGGAGCACGCTCCCGCCGGCATCTGACGACACCAAGCCTACGCCTGTGCGAGCCCGGCACCGCCAATCCCCGGTTCATGGTAGGAATAGCGAGATGGAGATCCCCACCATGTTCAACCCCTGGATGCAGTCGATCCGCGAGCAGGTGCCGGGTATCCAGCTGTTCGACGCTCACACGCACCTCGGCGAGAACGACCCCGACATGATGCGCCAGAGCCCTGAGGAGCTGCTGGCGGCGCTCCGCCTGGCGGACGCACGGGGCGCGTTCGTGTTTCCGATGCACGAACCCGATGGCTATCAGCCGGCCAACGACATGGTGATCGAGGCCGCGCGCGGCTCCGACGGGCTGCTGGTCCCGTTCTGCCGTGTGGACCCCAACAACGACGCGCCGCAGGAGGCGCGGCGCGCGCTCGCGGCCGGCGCGCGCGGGATCAAGCTCCACACCCGCGCCGAGCAGTTCACGCTCGATCACCCCCAGGTCCGGGAGCTGTTCGCGATCGCCGACGAGCAGACCCTGCCGGTGCTGATCCACGCCGGGCGTGGGATCCCCGCGCTCGGCGAGCACGCCGTCGAGCTGGCAAGCGACTTCCCGGGCGCACGCCTGATCCTGGCGCACGCCGGAATCACCGATCTGTCATGGCTCTGGCGGGTCGCGGCCGATCTGCCGAACCTGATGTTCGACACCGCCTGGTGGATGCCGGCCGATCTGCTGGCGCTGTTCTCGCTGGTCCCGCCCGGCCAGGTTCTGTTCGCCAGCGACATGCCCTACGGGCATACGCTCGCCTCCGCCGCGGTGCAGCTCAGATTGATGCTCCAGGCCGGCCTCTCGCACGATCAGATCCTGAGCATCACCTCCGGCCAATCGCTGCGGATCGCGGCCGGGGCGGAGCTCGAGCCGGCCGGGGAGGCGATCGGCGAGCGTGACCGGGCCGGACATGTGCTGCTTGACCGCGTCTCGGAGTTCCTGCAGATCGGGACGATCCTGTCGTTTCGCAGCAACGAGTTCGGCCCCGAGATGCTTGAGCTCGGGCGGCTCGCGTGCGAGGTCCCCGACGAGATCGACGATGCACCCGTGTTCGAGGCGATCCTCAAGCTGCTACGCCAGTTCGACGAGGCTACCGAGGAGAACCCGGAGGACCGGCGGCGGATGTCGTTCCTGATGATGGCTCTGACCGTCGCCCGTACACCCGACGTGCCGCTCCCCGCCGGGTTCGTCTGAGATCAGAGCCCGCCAGAACCCTCGGCGGGCTGATTGCGCTCGTAGATCAGCCGCAGTCCGGTCAGCGTCAGCATGTCGTCGACCTCGTCGATCGTCTCATGGATGAACGGGACGAGCGCGCCGGCAAGCCCGCCGGTCGCGATCACGAACGTGCCGGCGCCGAGTTCGCCGCGGAGCCGTCGCACGATGCCCTCCACCTGGCCGGCGAACCCGTAGACGATCCCGCTGCGAATCGCGTCAACGGTCGACTTGCCGATCAGCGAGCGCGGCGCCGCCAGCTCCACCTTCGGCAGCTTTGCGGCGCGTTCATACAGCGCATCGATCGAGATCTCGGCACCCGGCGTGATGATCCCGCCGAGGTACTCGCCGGCCGCCGACACGGCGTCGTAGGTGATCGCGGTGCCGAAGTCGACGACCACGCAGGTCGACCTGACGCGCTCATACGCCGCAACCGAGTTCACTAGCCGGTCGGCCCCGACCTCGTGCGGATTGTCGATCCGGATCGGCATGCCGGTCCTGATCGCGGGACCGACGACCAGCATCTCGTGGCCGAGGTAGAGCTGCGCCATCTCGGTCCACTGATCTGAGAGCTGCGGGACCGTCGAGGAGATGATCGACCCGGTTATGTCAGAGAAGCTCATGCCCCGGAGCGCCAGCAGGTTCGAGAGTGCCGCCCCCACCTCGTCGCGGGTCGATTCACGGACGGTCGCGAATCGCCAGTGCTGCTCGACGACGGTGCGATCGGGTCCGAACACTCCGAAGTGCGTCTGGGTGTTGCCGACGTCTACGACCAGCAGCTTCCCCGGTTCGCCGTTGCCCTCGCCCGTTGCCATCAGCGCAACATATACTCTCGCGACGCATGGGACTCCGGCTGTTCGTCGTGCACGGCTCGCATCCGTGCGCGGCCGTCGAGAAGGCACTGTCGGCCAAGGGTCTCGAATACGAGGTCACCGAGTGGCCACCGCCGCTGCATCCCGCGATCCAGATGGCGCTGTTCGGCCGGCGGACCGTGCCCGCTCTGCGGAATGGGTCCGAGAAGATCGTCGGCTCCCGCGCGATCATGCGCCGGCTTGACGAGATCGCGCCCGAGCCACCGCTGTACCCGGCAGATCCGGAGCACCGCGGCCGCGTCGAGGACGCTGAGCGCTGGGGCGATCAGGAGTTCCAGCAGGTCGCTCGTGATCTGGTCTGGACTGGGATCGTGCACCATCCTGATGCGCTCGTCAGCTACGGCGAGCACTCGCGGATCCCGCTGCCGGACTTCGCCGTGCGGCTGAGCGCGCCGCTGATCGCACACGGCGCCGCCCTGCTCAACCACACCGGCGATGACAAGGCCCGCCGGCGCCTGCGTGAGCTGCCCGGGCAGCTTCAGCGGATCGACGCCTGGATCGAGAACGGCACGATCGGGGATGCCGAGCACCCGAACGCGGCCGACCTTCAGATCTTCTCGACGGTGCGGCTGCTGAGCACGATCGGCGACGCTCAGGTCGCGCTCGCGGGCACACGCGCGCAGGCTTTGGCGCGCGAGCTGTTCCCGCAGTGGGACGGCACGCTCCCCGCCGGCGCGATCCCCGCAACCTAATCCCCGCAACCCAGCTTCCCCGCATGTAGCCAGATCAGTGCTCCCGCGCCGGTGCGCCGGCCCTCAGCGAAGCGTGGCTGGGAGCTGATGCACAATCGCTTCGACCAGGTACGGACTCATCGTTCGCGCGTAGCTGGCGGTCACGTGCGCGGCGGTGTCCCTGTACACGAGGACGTTCCCGATCGTGGCGGGACAGAAGCCCTGGCGGCAGAAGAACCGGCGGGTCTTGACCACGCGGGCCCCCGGAATCCGTTCGGCGGCTTGCGCGAGGCGATCCGGGTCCTGGTAGCCGACGGCCTCCGGAGTCCCACAGTCGCCGGTCGCGCTGTAGGTGATCCTGGTCACGCACGCGGTGCTCGCAGGCGACACGCTGGGGTCATCCTCGACGACCACGATCCGCGTGCCGGTGGCGGCGACGGGCATCATCACCTTCAGGTGGTCGGCCACGGAGCTTGTGTAGACGCGGATCTCGGTCGCGATCACGACCGCGTAATGGTCGTGGAGGAGTGAGTATTGGATCAGGCGAAGCCCTGGGCAGCCCGGTGAGAGCTCCGCCGGCAGCCATCCGCAGGTCTGCCCGGTGAACGCGGTGACGCGCCAGTTCAGCGCGTTCAGCTGGGGCTCGAGGGCCGCCAGCAGCGCGGCGGCGTGGCTGTCGCCCACGAGCGCCACCCGGATCGCGTCCGGTCGCCGGCTTCCGTAGTCGCACGGGTGTAGGGGCTGACTCAGGTACGCGTAGCAGGCGTACGCGCCGCCGGTGTCGTCGGGCAGTTCGCCTGGCAACGGTGCGACGCGGTCGCCGCTGTTCAGCTTCGTGCAGTGATGGCGTGGGTCGAGCGCCGCCGCCCCGACGCAGTTGCTGGGATCGTCCTGCGTATGTCCGATCAGGACGGGCGTCTCGAGCACCAGCCTCGTCGGACTGATCGCCCGGACCGCTAGGAGGGCGGCCCCGGCGAGGACCGCGGTCAGCGCGCAGGCGCCGGCGTATCGCAGCCAGCCGCCCGCTGGGAGCGGAACGCGGCCAGGGCGCTGTCGAAACCAGGTGCCGCGCCGGGCGGGATTCTCGAGTAGGTGAAACGAAGCGGCGGACAGCCCGAAGATCAACACAAGACCGGCCACCCAGTACGCCGCCGAGTATTGGGGGACGATCAGCACGATCAGCACGACCACCGGGAAGTGCCAGAGATAGATGCTGTAGGAGGTCTCGCCCAGATACTGGCTGACCGGGTTGGTCAGCGGCAGCAGCGACCGGCCCGAGAGGCCGGCGCCGGCGGCGAGCACCGCCGCGGTCGACAGCGTCGGCAGCAGCGCCCACGGCGCGGGAAACCCTGAGGACGAGCGGACGACGAACAGCGAGCACAGCACACCGAGCAGGCCGGCCAACGCAACGACTCGTCGCAGGCGTACGTCGCACCTGGCGATCGGCCCAGCGGCGATCGCGACAAGTGCCCCCAAGCCCAGCTCCCAGGCCCGGACGAAGGTTGAGAAGTACGCCGCCCTCGGGTCGTGGACGGTCTCGGAGAACGCCCAGACGAGCGAGATGCCGCAGATCACGGCGATCGCGACGCCGGCGACCAACCGCGTGTGCTCGTCTCGCCAGAACCGCAGGCGCAGACCGATCAGCAGCAGGCCCAGCATCAGCCACGGCCACACGAAGTAGAACTGTTCCTCCACCGACAGCGACCAGTAGTGCTGCAGCGGTGATGGCGGCAGCGACTGGTTGAAGTAGTTGACGCCGGTGCGGGCGAAATGCCAGTTGGCGTCGAACAGCACCGACGCGATCCCGTCTGCGGCGGTGAAGTGGTAGCGGTCGATGCCGGCGAGCACCCGGGTTGCGCACACGGTCACGCCGATCACGAACAGACCAGCCGGAAGGATCCGCTTGATCCGCCGGGCATAGAAACCGCGGAACGAGATCGTCCGCCGCTGCTCGAACTCGCGCAGGAGAATCCCGGTGATCAGGTAGCCGGAGATCACGAAGAAGACATCGACCCCGACGAAGCTGCCGCTCGGCCAGCCCGCCATGTGGTTCGCCACCACGGCCAGCACGGCGATCGCTCGCAGACCCTGGATGTCCGGCCGGTAACGGGCGCGGCGTCCGTCGGGCGAAGCCTGCGACCGGTTCTGCTCAAGCACGGCCCCCATCCGGCGCATTTTGCCCAGCCGCGCTCCCCAGTGCCACGGAACCTGAGTCACCCCATCTGGGGCTCCGCAGGCGGCAGCGAGAGAACCTGCGAGGTCGTTTCGCCGGCGCGATCGCGGATCCAAGGCGGCTCCGCCGGTCCATCCGCCTGACCTCCTACGGTTCGCTGCCCTTGTTCTACGAGAGCGTGCAATCCGACCTCCTGACCGTATCCGAGTACTCGGCACGGTTGGGTCGCGCGCTGCGAGATGTCGGGCCCGCGGTGTTGGAGGGCGAGGTTCAGAAGGTTCAGGCGCGACCAAACGGGATGCTCTACTTCGACCTCACCGACGGCGAGTCGCTGCTGGCCTGCAAGGTGTTCCGCCGTGACGCCGACGCCCTGGAGCACAGGCCCAGACCGGGCGACCTCGTCCAGGTCCAGGTCGACCGCCCCGACCTCTATGCGGCCCGCGGCTCGATCAGCCTGATCGTCAGCGCCGTCAGCCTCGCCGGCGAGGGCGAGCTTCTGCGACGGCGGGCGGAGATCCTTGCGCGGCTGGCCTCCGAGGGGCTGAGCGATCCATCTCGTCGGCGGCCGCTGCCGAGATTCCCGCGCGCGGTGGGAGTCATCGCCGGGCAGTCCTCGGACGGAATGAGCGATGTCGTCCGGGCGCTGATCGACCGGTGGCCGGCGGTGCAGATCGTCACCTGCGCAAGCCTTGTCCAGGGCAAGGCCGCGCCGCGTCAGCTGATCGACGCGATCGCACGCCTGCAGGAGCATCCGCTCGTCGACGTGATCGTCATGGCGCGCGGCGGCGGTTCGGTTCAGGACCTCGTCTGCTTCGACGATGAGGGGCTGTGCCGAGCGCTGTTCGCCTGCGAGGTTCCGGTCGTGTGCGCGATCGGTCACACCGACAACAACCCTGTCTGCAACCACGTTGCATGGCCGGCGTACACGCCCTCGCGCTCGGCCGAGCTGGTCGTCCCCTCAGCGGCCGACATCCGCCGGGAGATCGGTACCGCGGAGGGGCGGCTCACGGCCGTTCCCCGGCAGCTGGACCTCGCCGTCGAGCGGATCGATGCCTGTGCCGAACGGCTGGACTGCGCTGCCGTGCTCGAAGCCCGGGCGGCCGAGCTCCGTAACAGCGCCGCCGAGATCGCCGGCGCGCTCCGCGAGTCCCTGGTGGCGCGCCACCACGGGCTGGAGCACGCCGGCGGGGCCCTCGACGCGGTTCCGCATCGAGCTGCCAGGGAGCTGGCCGCCGAACGGGACACGCTCGCGACGGCGGGCGCCGCACTCGCGCTGACCCGTGAGCAGCTCTCCGGCCTCGCACGAGATGTCCGGGCGCTCAGCGCGCTCGTTCGCCAGGGAACCCGGCGCCAGCTGGCCGACCACGTCCGTGATTTCGGACGCGCGGCCAATCGCCACGTTCGCCAGGCGCGCGCCGGCCTTGACCGACGTGAGTTGCGCGCGCGTGAGCTCGTCGAGCGCGAAGGCGCGCTTCTCAGCGAACGCCTGCGCCGGCGCCTCGATGACGCTCGGCGCGACGCGATGCATCAGGCAGAGCTGATCGCTGCCCAGGACTTCCGCCGTCGCGGCTGGCTGCTCGCCGGCACCACGAGCGGCCCGGCGCGCTCGGTCACGGACCTGAGGACCGGTGAGCGGGTCCACCTCCATCTACACGACGGCCGCGCGCAGGCGGTCATCGACAACATCACCCACGATCACGGGAGCAGCGCCACATGAATCAAGCCACCGACACCACCCTACGCCACCGGGCCCACCGACACCACCGGGTCCACCGACACCACCGGCTCCACCGACACCACCGAGCCGACCGAACTGACCTTCGAATCCGGCTATCAGCGCCTGCAGGAGATCGCCGCGCGCCTGAACGAGGACGAGGTCCCGGTCTCCGAAATGTGTGACCTGTTCGCCGAGGGCAAGGGCCTTGAAATCGCGCTCACCGGCTTTCTGGACACGCAGCGGGAGCGCGTCGAAGCGATCGAGCGCGGCGAGGGCATCCGAGTATTCCGGATCAACCGGACCTCGGACGGGGCACCTTGAGCGGCGGCCCGGCGAGACGCACCGCCTGACCCGGTCCGAGCGAGTCAAGCGCAGCCGCCAGGGGCTGATCGGAACCCGGCAGCCCCAGCTCCCGGTCAAGCTCCAGCAGCGGTAGAAGCACGAACCGCCGGCTGCTGACCTCGGGGTGCGGCAGGGTCAGGCGCTCTGATCGGTAGCCGGCCTGCCCGAGCAGCAGCACGTCGACATCGATCACGCGCGGTCCGTGGCGCACCCCCCCGGCTTGACGTCCCACCTCTCGCTCGACCGCCTTGCAGGCGTCGAGCAGCTGCTCTGGGCCGTGATCGGTCTCGATCGCCACGCATGCGTTGAGGAACTCCGGCTGATCCAGCACCAGCCCGACCGGCTCGGTGTCATACACCGACGAGCAGGCGAGCACCCGGCAGCCGTGTACGGGGAGCCGGTCGACCGCCTCCTGCAGGTGCGCGCGGCGATCGCCGATGTTCGAGCCCAGCCCGAGATAACCGAGCCCCACGACAGCCAGCGCTCCGGCGGCGCTAGGCCTCCCGCCACACCTCGACCGAGACCTCGCTCACCGGCAGCGCGATCGGCGGCTCGGGTTTGGCGGCCTTGACCCATACGGCGTGTGTCTCGTAGCGCTCCAGAAGCCTGTCGGCGATCGCTGTGCAGAGCCGCTCAAGCGTCTTGTAGGACCGCTGCTGGGCGACCAGGTTGACGGTGTCGCACACCTCGGCGTAATCGACCGTGTCCTCCACACGGTCGGTCAGCGTCGCGTCGCATTCACCAACGTCGAGCCGGACGTCCAACAGCAGCCGCTGGCCCACCTCACGCTCGGCGGCGGTCACCCCCATATGGGTGAACAGCGATAGGCCGCTGATCTCGATCGTGACTTCGGGCTCAGAGTGCCCGTCGTCGTCCTCGTCATCCTCGTCGAGTTCGTCGCCCTCGTACTCGTCCGCCTCCTCGGGCTCCATTCAGCGGACCGTAGCAGCAGTCACCGTGAGCGCGTCTCGCAGCGGCTCGACATCGTGCACCCGGAAGATCCGGGCACCGCGCTCGTAGGCAAGGACGTTCGTCGCGATCGTCCCCGCGAGCCGTTCATCGACCTCACGTCCGGTGAGACGACCGATGAACGACTTGCGCGAAGTCCCGATCACAACCGGCCGCCCGAGCGCAACGATCTCACCCAACCGCGCCAGCAGCTCCAGGTTGTGGGCGACCGTCTTGCCGAAGCCGATCCCCGGGTCGAGCAGGATCCGCTCCTCGGCCACGCCCTCGGCGACGGCGAACGCCATCCGCTCCTCAAGGAAGCGCTTGACGTCCGAGACGACGTCGTCGTAGCGCGGATCGGACTGCATCGTCCTGGGATCGCCGAGCATGTGCATCAGGCACAGCTCGGCCCCGCTGTCGGCCACCAGACCGGCGATCTCAGGTGCAGCACGAAGCGCGGTCACGTCGTTGACGATCGACGCACCCGCGCGCAGCGCGGCGGCCGCAACCGCCGACTTCGAGGTATCGATCGAAAGCTTCGCAGCGACGTCCGCGGCGACCAGGCCTTCGATCACCGGCACCACGCGCTCGAGTTCCTCCCCGACCGGCACGGGCGCCGCGCCAGGACGCGTCGATTCGCCGCCGATATCGAGGATCCCGGCGCCCTGGGACTGCAGCTCAAGTCCATGCGTGACGGCGAGGGAGGGATCAAGAAACAGGCCACCATCGGAAAAGGAATCCGGGGTGACGTTGACGACGCCCATCAGGACGAACTCGTGCCCGCTGCCCGGCTCATACGCCCCGGTCGACCCGGCGCTCCTTGGCCGGGCGCTCACCCGCCGGCCTCGTCGTCAGATGATTCCCCAGGCTCATCCGGCCAGTGCCCGGTGCGGTCGAAGTACTCACGCGCGCGCTCCTCCTTCTCCCGGTCACCGGTGCTGGAGATGCTCAGCCGCGCGAGCCAGTCGAGCATCACCACCATCACCGCCGCACCAAGCACAACGACGCCCGCACCCGCGGCCGAGGTCTTCGCGTGGCCGATGATCAGCAGCGCCACGCCCGCGATCACGAGGCCGACCGGTAGGCCGACCCTGACGAACGCCAGGCTGATGCGACGCGCGCTCATCGCGACGGGACACTAAGCTCGATCAGCATGTTCGCCACCGCACGTTACCTGCCCGGGGTGGCCACGTTCACGGCGAAACGGAAGGCGTTGGTCGGTGCGACCTCATTTGTCCTCGCCTTCGGAGCATCTGCTGCGGCAAGTGCCGCCGAGTTCACGATCAGCTACTCCGGCTCCGGGACCTACGGCACCCGGTATCACTCGGAGCCGCCGAACCAGGGCGGCATGCACGACACCGACTCGGCAGACGACAGCGAGCGCCAGCGCTGGTCCCTGCGGTTCATCTCCCCGCTGCGGGTACGGTGCGCCGCACGGTGCACGCAGCCGACCGTCCTCACAGGCGCCCGGGGTGCCACGTCGATCACGGCGCAGATCTCGCACGTGCACGTCGACGGGCTCTACTCCCAGCTGAACGCATCGGTGCAGTGCTCGATCAGCTCATCGACGCCCCCTGGCGCGATCCTCGATGCGTCGCTACGGATCCAAGTGGGCGCGCGTTCGATCTCAATCACGGCGCTCGATCCGCTCGGGGACGCGCTGCTGCTGCTGCCCGCGGCGTGCCCAGGGCAGGGCGACAGCATCGACGGTCTGCTCGACAACTACCTGGGTCCCGGCTTCAGCTTCGCGCAGGGCTACGGGCCCGATCGCTGGTTCACCTCGGCGACGGTGACCGTGCCACGACGGCGCCTGCAGATCGGTGCGACCATCAGGATCCCGCTGTCCCAGAGCCGCGACGGCACGCCACCGCACGACTGTGCGGTGCCGCAACCGTCGATTCAACAGTGCGTCACCGGCGGTGCTTGGTCAGGCGTGTTGACGCTGAGATACAGGCGCTGAAAGCTGCGCTCAGCCCGATCCGCGCGCCACCCCTGGTGGATTCACGGTCTAGAGGACCCCGGCTTCACCGAGGGAACCCGCGCGATTGTCGCCGAGGCCCGCGCTGCTCAGCGCTCGACCACGAACCGGCGGCTGTGAATCCGTCCGCCCTTCCAGAAGCTCAGCGTGTAACCGCCGCGCGACAGCCGCCGCCGGACACGCAGCGCGCCCTGCGCCGCAGCGCCCTCGATCCGGACGGTGCCGCTCGCGTAGAGGATCCCGGCGCGTGAGAGCGTCGCCTTGACGACGTCTCCGGCGGTCGTGAACTTGACCTTCCCGGAGACCAGCTTGCCGACGCACTTCTGCACATTCTTCTTGAGCTTCCGTCGCTTGCCATGGACCTTCTTGGTCACCGTGACGGTCACGGTCTTGCAGGTGACCAACTCGATCTCACCGTTGAGCCCGTTCGCGCCGTTGGCCCCGGCAGGACCCACAGCGCCGGTCGACTGAGTCGAGGTCGGGGAGCCGTCGGTGCTGTTGCCGAACACGCTGTTGTCGGCGCCGACGGACGTGATCTGGCCGGCCGCGAGCTCCTGGAGTCCGGTGCCGTTGCCGGTGACGACGTCGTCGGCGAGCTCATTGGTCGCGTTCGAACCGTCGGATTGGACACCGGCGCCGGTGTTGCCCGACATCGAGCTCGCAGCGGTATCGATCTCGATCGTCCCGGTTCCCGTCGACGCCGTACCGCAGTCCGCTGTTGAGAAGACCGCCGCAGCCGAGATTCCCGCCGCCAGGCCGCAACCGTTGTTCTCGATCTGCGAGTCCTCGATCACAACCCGCGCCGACTGTCCGGCAGGCGCCAGCGCGAGCACGCCCGCCTGGCCGTTGTCGTGAATGATCGAGCCCTCGACGTAGAGGCTCGAAACCGGGGCGCCCGCCTCGGTCGTGTCAGATGGGCTGAAAGCCACTCCGGAATCGGCGAAGCCGTAGATCTCGTCGTCCTCGAGCCTGACCGTGCCGGCGTGCTGGATCTCGACCCCGGTCAAGCCGGCTGTGAGCGTGTGAGCACCGAGCCCGTCGATGTCGAGGCCTCGGAGCGTCACCATGTCGCGGTCGGGATCGCCCGGAGAGGCGGTGTCGCCGGAGGTGTTGATGACGATCCCGTCCGTCCCGGCAACGATCACGCCCGCGGTCACGCCGGTGGCCGAGATCGTAAGCGCCTTGGTGATCGTGACGGCGCCGTAACCACCGGGGCCGTCCACGTTGATCTCGCCGCCCGTGGCCGTCTTCGACTCGGCACCGGCAAACGTCTTGCACGGCGCCGTGATCGAGCAAGGGTTAGCGTCGTCGCCCGTCTCGCCGTCCACCCAGGTGCGGGTGGCTTGGGCGTATGACAGCGACGGCAGCGCGAGCGCAGCGACCACGGCCAACGAGGCCGGCACGACGGTTCTGCGCAGACGAGATCTCATGATTCTCCTTGACGAAATCGGCGGGTGGCGGTCTGCAGGACTCTATGCATTGGGGCCGACGTCCACGGATCGGCTAGTACATTTGTCCACCCGGGATTCCGTGCGGTAATGTTCCCGGTGGATGGGGAGGTGTCTGGCAACCGTAAGGAACGCTCAATGGATGAGAAGGCAAACAAGCACTCAGGCCTCGCAATGAACGCCACGGACGAGCAGGCAGCCGCAAACGGGCCACTGTCGCACCTGTACGCCACGATCAATCGCAACGTCGCCGACCTCCGCTCAGGCGAGATCACCGGCCACGACGTGCGCTCGATCGCCAAGGAGCGCAGGCGCAACGAGTGGCGTGCTTTGTCGCCGATCCAGGGTGCCCAACGCACCCGCGGCGCAAGCTGAGCTGAGCAACCCTCGGCAGTAGCCCCGCGGCCCCACCGCCGCCGAGGCACCTGTGCGCGCCCAGCCCCCGGCTGGGTCCCCCGCACCATCCGCGCCCTACGGCGCCGCTCCGACGGAGCGGCGAACGGCGTTCCACGATCTGCGGGGCGGCTAATGACCGCCATCTGGCCGCTATTCGCCCCGCAGCCGGGTCTGCTCCAGACGAGCCCCATCTGACGGGCTCAGCCGGACCCGATCGTCATCAACCCTCTCTGGCGCGGCTCAGAGCGTCGTCACCAAGGACGCACCGAGCGAAGTGTGCTCTGCACACGAGTGAGGGAGGACGCCGGTGTCGGCGGTCTGAGTCCGCCAGAGGTTATTCGGCGGTGCCGCCGGCCAACCCCGGCCGCGGCAGGGTGCGCGGCGCCGGGTCACGCGGGATGCGCTCGGGCGATGCGGGCGGCAGGGGCATCTCCGGCGGCGGCGGCGCCTCGGCGCCGAAGACGGATTCCTCGGTGCCGCCCTCGAGCAGCGCCTCGAACTGCTCCTTCTCGATCGTCTCCCGCTTGAGCAGGATCTCCGAGAGCTTCTCGAGCGAGGCGCGGTGCGTGTTGAGGATGTCCTTCGCCTGGACGTGCGCGGATTCGACGATCCGACGGATCTCATCGTCGATCTCCCGGGCGATCTCGTCCGAGTAGTCGGGCTCGGCGGAGAACTCACGCCCTAGGAACGGCTGACCGTGATCGTGGCCGAACACGCGCGGGCCGAGCTTCTCTGACATGCCGAAGCGCATCACCATCTGCTTGGCGGTGGCGGTCACCTTCTCGAGGTCGTTGGAAGCACCGGTGGTGATCTCGCTGAAGACGATCTCCTCGGCTGCGCGACCTCCGAGGGTCATCGCCATCGTGTCGAGCAGCTCCGCGCGCGTGGTCAGGAACTTGTCCTCGCCTGGCAGTGAAATCGTGTAGCCGAGCGCCTGGCCGCGTGAGACGACCGAGATCTTGTGGATCGGGTCGCTGTTTGGCAGGTAGTGGCCGACGATCGCGTGCCCCATCTCGTGGTAGGCGGTGATCTTGCGCTCGTTGACGCTCATCACCCGGGTCTTCTTCTCGGGCCCGGCGATCACGCGCATGATCCCCTCTTCGAGCTCGATCTGGGTGATCTCACGCTTGCCGTTGCGCGCCGCCAGCAGCGCCGCCTCGTTGACGAGGTTCGACAGGTCGGCACCGGTGAACCCGGGGGTCTGCCCGGCCAGCACGTCGACGTCGATCTCCCGCGCGAGCGGCTTGCCGCGCGTGTGGACCTCAAGGATCTTCTTGCGCCCGGCGCGGTCGGGACGATCGACGACGATCTGGCGGTCGAAGCGCCCGGGGCGCAGCAGCGCCGGGTCGAGAATGTCGGGCCGGTTGGTGGCGGCGATCAGGATGATGTTGTCCTTCATCTCGAAGCCGTCCATCTCGACGAGCAGCTGGTTGAGCGTCTGCTCGCGCTCGTCGTGGCCGCCTCCGAGGCCGGCGCCGCGGTGCCGGCCGACGGCGTCGATCTCGTCCATGAAGATGATGCAGGGGGAGTTCTGCTTGGCCTGCTCGAACAGGTCGCGGACGCGTGAGGCGCCGACGCCGACGAACATCTCGACGAAGTCCGAGCCGGAGATCGAGAAGAACGGGACGCCCGCCTCGCCGGCGACGGCGCGCGCAAGCAGCGTCTTGCCGGTGCCCGGCGGTCCATACAGCAGTACGCCCTTCGGGATCCGGGCGCCGAGCGCCTGGAATTTCTTCGGGTTCTCCAGGAACTCCTTGATCTCGTGCAGCTCCTCGACGGCCTCGTCGACCCCGGCGACGTCCCTGAACGTGATCTTCGGGCTGTCAACCGACATCCGCTTGGCGCGCGACTTCCCGAACGACATCACCTTCGAGCCGCCGCCCTGCACCTGGTTCATCAGGAAGATCCAGAAGCCGATGAAGATCACGAACGGCAGGATGTAGGTCAGCAGCGAGAGCCAGCCGCTGGTCGACTTGTCCTGGACGTCGACGGCGGTCGCGCCGTCGTGGACGATCGCGCTGTTGATCAGCTGCGCCGAGTAGCTGTCGGGATAGCCGGTCGTGTACTTGACGCTGGCCTGCCCGTTGACCGGCTTGAGCACGACCGCGGCGCTGTTGTCCTTCTGATCCAGCGTCAGGCTCTGGACGTCGCCGCTGTTGACCTGCGTGACCAGCTGCCCGTACGTAGTAGCTCGCGGTCTTCTCCGCGCCGCCGATCAGCTTCTGCGCGAAGAACGCAAGAACCACCACGATCAATATCGGGAATGCTGCGCTTTTGAAGAACCGGCTCATGGAAGGAGGCTGTTTGTTCACCCGGTGACCCGCTGGATCCGCCCGCTTGTCTCTTGGGTAGGAATGATCAAGCGTAGCACCTGGGTTTCGGGCGGTTGCAGGGTGTCCGGTGCGTGCGGCGGGAGCTCATTGCTCGAGTTATCGGCAGGCGGCGCCTGCAGAGCGATGCATTCGAGCTCAGAGATCAAGCCTGGTCAGTCCTTCAGGGCTGCGACGAACGGCAGGTTGCGGTAGCGCTCGCCGTGGTCGAGCCCGTATCCGATCGCGAATCGGTTGGGGATCTCGAAGCCGACATAGCGCGTCTCGAGGTCGACCTTGCGGCGCTCGGGCTTGATCAGCAGCGCGCAGACCTCGAGCGACCGGGGGTTGCGCCCGGCGAGATTCCGCAACAGATATTGCAGTGTGAGCCCAGAATCGACGATGTCCTCGACGATCAGGACGTCGCGCCCTTCGATCACCGCATCGAGGTCCTTGAGGATTCTGACGACGCCTGAGGACTTGGTCGCGGACCCGTAGGAGGCGACCGCCATGAAGTCGACCTCGCACGGGATCTCGAGCGCCCGCATCAGGTCGGCGAGGAAGAAGACCGCGCCCTTCAGCACCCCGATCAGCACCAGGTCCTTGTCGGCATAGTCGCGCGAAACCTCAGCCGCCAGCTCTCGCACGCGCCTTGCGAGGTCCACCGCCGGAACGAGGATCTCGCCGATCGCGTCGTCGTCGTGCGTCACGTCCGGTTGATTTTAGGCCGGGACCAGATCAGCGGGTCAGGAGGTCAGTTCGCTCGGTCGGGATTCCGGCGCCGAGCGACGGTCGGCGAGCGGCGGCGTACGGACGAAGCGCAGAATGCCGTTGTGCGCAACTGCCCTGACGCCGTGGGGCAGGTCGAGCGCCGCATCGCCGCTGTCGCTGATCTCGAGGATCTCCTGGATGCGGCGGGCCGCCCCGGGCGCGGGCTGACCGGCGGCGGCGTCCGCGAGCCGTTGCACGACGAGCCTGGCGAGCGCGAGCGGCAGCTGTCGCAGCCTTCCGAGCTCGATCTCACGCCGACCGCTGAGCTCCGCGTCGATCGCCGCGTCGAGCACCGCCGCCTCGTCGCGCAGCAGCTCCGCGAGCGCGAGCACGTTCTGCCTCGGCGGCTGGATGGATCTCCCGCAGCGCCGGCACGAGTGCGCCGCGCACGCGCCCCCGGGCGTAGACCGGGGTGTCATTGGTCTCGTCATCGCGCCAGCTGAGCGCACGGGCGCGACAGTAGGCGGCGGTCTGCTCACGCGTGAACGTCAGCAGCGGGCGCACGAGCGCCCCATCTCGCGCGCGCATGCCGAGCAGCGCGCGCCTGCTCGGCGACGACGCCAGCCGGTAGAGGATCGTCTCCACCTGATCGGTCGCGGTGTGCCCGGCGGCGACGTCGGCACCTCGGGCGAGCGCGAGCTGGGCGGCAACGCCGTAGCGCTGTGATCTCGCCCACGCCTGAAGGTTCCCCGCCGGCGGCTCGCTCGGATTGCGGACCTCCAAACGGACGGCCATCGAGCCGCAGAGTGTTTCGCAGTGGCGCTGGTCGGCGTTTGCGCCGGCGCGCAGCCCGTAGTTGACGTGAAGCGCGCTGACCGCCTCGGAGCCGGCGATCCTGACGGCCAGGTCAAGCAGACAGATCGAGTCGCGCCCGCCGGAGAGCATCACGACCACGGGACGGCCCGGGCGCGAGCAGGCCCGCGGCACGAACCTCGTCCAGCAGCGTTGACGGATCGGCGGTGGCGCTCATCTTCGACGACGAGTATCTAACCTGGCCGGGCTTGACGACAACGATCCATCTGTTGCCGACGGCACCGCTCGCCGAGCGCGTGCTGCTGCCAGGCGATCCCGGCCGGGCGCTGCGGCTCGCCCAGGAGCTGCTGGAGAGCCCGAAGATGTTCAACCACAACCGCGGGTTGTGGGGATACACCGGCGCGGCGCTGCTCGACGGCAGGCCGCTGACGATCCAGAGCACGGGGATGGGCGGTCCGAGCGCCGCGATCGTGATCTGGGAGCTGATCGAGCTCGGAGCGCGGGAGCTGCTGCGGGTCGGCACCTGCGGCGCGCTCGATCACTCGCTGGCGCTCGGGGATCTGCTGATCGCGACCGAGGCGCTGGCGGCCGACGGCACCAGCCGGGCGCTCGGAGCCGGCGAACATACGACGGCGAACGGCGCGCTGGTCGAGGCGCTGGGCCGCGCCGGCGTAAGCCCCGGCGCAGCCGGCGCGGGATTATGGTCAGGCCCGGTCGTCTCAACCGATCTGTTCTACGACGAGCGTGAGCATGAGCGCGAATGGGCCGCTGCCGGCGCCCTGGCCGTTGAGATGGAGACCGCGACCCTGTACGCGCTCGCCGACCGGAGAGGGGTCAGCGCCGCCGCGCTGCTGATCGTCACCGACCTGCTGGCGCCGGCGCGGCGACGGATCGCCACCGAGGATCTGCACCAGGCCGAGACGCGTCTCGGTGCCGTCGCGACGCTGGCGCTGTCCGACACGCCCTAGCGGCAAACCTGGCGACGATCGGAGCGGGCGAGTAAGGTCCGCGGTCAATGGGACGGCTCTTCGGAGTGGGGGCGCTGCTCTGCACGCTCGTGGTGCTGCTTGCCCCGGGTGCGGCGCTGGCCCACGTCAAGCCCGAGTACCAGGCGAAGGGCGACACGCGCGTGACCGAGCAGACCGGATGGCTGCTCTCGGCCAAGGGCAGCTTGTCGTGGGGTGTCACGGAGACCGGGTCGGACAGCAGCGGAGACTCGTGGAGCTACGACGAGTCGAGCAGGGCGAACTGGGACTACGGAGTGGCCGGCGAGAGCTCTGGTGCGTCCGGGCTGATCGTCGACTACCCGACGCTCTGCCGTGTGTCCCGCAGCTACCCGTGCCCACAACCGATGGGCACCGGCGTCGGCAGGGGTCCCTCGAACCTGGTCTTCAGCATCAACGACACGATTTCGGACGGCAACGCCCCGCCACAGACGGTCAAGTGCACGGGCAGTGCGAAATCCGACGGCGCCGGAGGGGTGGGGGTCACGGCGACCTACCTCAAGGACAGCGACTCATACGAGCTGACGCTCAGCGTCGTGGCTCTGCCTGCATCACTTGTCGGTGGGGCCGCCGGCGACCCGGAGTGCCCGGGACCGAACGTCGAGGGCGTCGGGGTGCTCGGCGTGTGGGCGCCTCCGCTGCTGCCCCCGGGAGGTCCGTTGCTGACCAACTGGTGGTCGGGGGGAAGGTCAGGATCCCGGCACGTCAGTTTGCGACCTCCAGGGAGATCGAGATCCCGGTCACGCTTGGACCCGAAGAACGGCGCCCCGCAGAACTGCGGTCTTGCGCAGGACAGCGGTGAGGACTGCACCGCGGTCGGCCACTGGAGTGGCACGGTCGTCCTGCACCGCGCGCCCGGGAACTAGCCCGAGCACCAGCCCGGGAACCAGCTCTGCGAGGCGAGCACGGTCGCCCGGCATACACGGAGGCGGTCGCCGTCCGTCACACGGGGCCGCCCGTCAAACCTCGCCGTGGAAGTAGTCCACGGCATCGGATTCCTTGAAGTACCTGCCCGGGGGCCACACGCCGATCTTGCCGCTGTCGGGGTAGAAGGCGATCGCGGGCTCACCACGCGTCGAGAGGACCACGAACCGCACTGTGTGGCTGCTCTGATTGCTGAGCTTGTGGGCGCCGCGCGGGCCCTGCGGGAAGCACACCAGATCGCCCGGCTCGACGACCTCCTCACCGTCGGGATGACGGACGGTCGGATTGCCGCTGAGCACCAGCAGCCACTCCTCATCGCCGACCTCGTAGTGGTACGGGCAGACGCTCTCGCCCGGGTCGAGCTCGTAGATCGTGGCGGCGAGCTGCTCGGCCTCAAGCAGCGGGCCGACCCGCCTCACGCGGCGGCGATACCCCGGTGGGTTGGTCGTGTCCGACTCCAGCGCGACCGACTGAACGTTGACGATCGGATGGGTCACTCGCCCTCCCAGTAATCGACTGCATCGCCGCGGCGGAAATCGAGCCGGTCGGCCGGATCGCCGGGGCGGATGCCGAGCTTCCCTGAGTCGGGGTAGACGCTGATCGACTGGGGGCTGTCGGCGGAGAAGATCAGGACACGTCCAGGTCCGCGGACGCTGTGGGTGCCGGCCGGGCCGGAAGGGAAGCAGACGAGATCTCCCGCCCCCAGCCTCCGCTCGCCGTGCGGCGTGCGGGCCGTCGGCGTGCCCGCGACCACGAGGAGCCACTCCTCGATCCCATGGTGATGGTGGTAGGGAAAGGTCAGCTCACCGTCGGCGAGCTCGAACAGGCTCGCCCCGATCCGCTGCGCGCCCAACCGCTCGCCGATACCGCGAGTGCCGCGCCACTGGTACCCGGGCTGCTCGCACTCATGCTCTAGCGCGCCCGAGTGGACGTTGAAGCAGCGCATCACAGGATTGTCTCAACCCTCTGCGCGCGCGGTAACTGAGGCCTCGATCCGCGCCAGGGCCGCCTCGATCGCCTCGAGTCGCTGCTCGAGCCGCTCCGGGGTGTCGAGGTCCTGCACCCGGTCGTGGACACGGTCAAGGCTCTCCTCAATCGCCTCGAGCCGTTGCGAGACGCTGCGAAGGCGTCGTGTCAGCCGCTCCAGGTCACTCGCGGAGGGCAGATTCAACGCGCCCATCGCGGCCTCCTGGGCGCGCAACGCTCGTCCGCGAGCCTCGAATGCGGCTGCCACCGCGCCGGTCAGCACCGGATTTTCGAGCATGCCCTGGGTGAGCTTGCCGATCGCATCCTCGCTCTGCTTGGACACCCGCTGCTTCAGTCCCTTGTCTTCGCCCATCGCCACACCTGCTTCCTGGAGATCGAACACCTCGGCGTCCCACGTTACCGTGCGCGGACGCAACTGTTTCGCTTTACCCAATTCGAGCTTCCCTGGGTGCTCGGGCCGCCGGACGGCCGTTACCTGATGCGCCCGCGTGGCGCCGCTCGGGATGCGGCTCCGACGCACGTGCTCGTGCTCGCCACGCTCGGCGCGCCGGAACGCCGCCTTCTGGGCGGGCGCCGTCGCGCCCGGGCCGAACCGGAGCCGGAGCCGACACCGGTCAGCACGGCACGGGCGACGGTGATCGAGGTAGTGGAGCGGTTCGAGAGCGAGCCTGAGGCCGTGCGCTGGCTCGGCGCGGTCGGCGAGGCTGAGCTGCAGGCGGGCATCGCGGTCCTCAACCGGGCGCTGCACGCCTTCCGCCTGGTGACCGCCAACCCGTACGTCAACTCGGTGGACCGTCGGCAGGCGGTGGTCGCGCGGGTCGGCTACGGCGCCGGCGAGGAGGTCGCGGACGGGCGCTGGAGCGACGCCCGTGAGCTGCCGGCGCCGAGCGGCCATCTGCGCCGCAGACGGGTGCTGGAGCCGCAGGCGCGGCTGGCGGCCGTGCTGGGAGCGCACGACAGCGAGCTCGTCTGCGAGGAGCTGACGCTGCGGGCCAGGCTCGACCTCGATCACGGACGCCTGAGGGAGGCCACCCTTCAGCTGAGCATCGCGCTCGACGCCGCGATCGCCGAGCTGAGTGCTGATCCACGCGCACCGGTGCTCGCCGATCGCCTGGTCGAGTTGGGTGCGGCGCGCGATCAGGTGAGCGCCGCCGTCCAGGCTGCGTTCAGCGGCGACTCCCTCGAGGGGGAGCGTGCGGTGATCGAGGCGACGCTCGCGCGAGTCGAGGCGGCGCTGCGCGCACGGGCCGCTGCGCATATGTGAGTGACGGGGAGCGGAGGGGCGCTACACCAGGATGCCGCGGCCGGAGAGCTCCACGAGCCGGGCGAGCATGTCACCGTAGGCGTCGGCCAGGCTCGGGTCCTGACGCAGGCGCCACAGCACCTTCGCGTGGCTCCAGGCGAGATCACGCGCCGCCGAGATCACCCACATCGCCAGGGCATCGTCGACGTGCGTGGCGTTGACGTCAGCGACATCGGCGATCAGACCCGTCTCGAACCAGACCGCCACCTGATCCTCGACGCCCGCAAGGATCCCGTTGACCCGCTGGAAGTCCGCGTGTTGCGGGCTGCCGTCCTCGGGTGTGATGCCGAACTCCTCACAGGTGCGCACGACGGCGATCGGCAGGTCGTGGTTGATATGAGCGTTCATTCCGGCGAGCGCGAACTGGATCGGCGCACGGCCGGCGGCGCGCTCCTCGATCAGCGGGCGCCATGCCGGCGGGCATTGCTCAGTTGTGCCGAGCGTCCCCTCGGCCGTGAAGTACAGGCCGGCGAACACGACGTCGAGACGCTCGGTGAAGGCCGGATCAGCGAACGTCATGTCGGCGGCCCCAGCCAGAACGGCCCTCGTGACCTGAAGGTAGAGGCGGTTGAAGTAGGCGACACCGTCCTTGCGCGGCAGCTCGGTGTCGATCTGGACCATCCTCGCGATCACGTCGGCGACGGTGACGTTCGCAGCCGGCGCAGTCAAACGCGATTCCTCGTTGGTGCCCATCGTCAGCGCGATCCTATGTGTTCACCGCGTGTCACGGCGACGACGGTTGACACGAGGATTCCCGGTCGATCGCGGCCGCCAGGTTGATGCGGGTCGAATAACGGCCACATAGGGGTCATCTCGCGACCCGCACAGCCCGGGAGGCTGCCAGGCGCATAACGCCAAGGAACGGGTAGCACCATCCGCACCCGCAGCATCCCCACCAAGCCGCGGCGTTCAGTTGCCGGTGAAACGCGCGGATCGCTTCTGGAGGAAGGCTGAGATCCCCTCCTTCGCGTCCTGAGACTCGAACACCGATGCAAACGCCTGCTTCTCGGCCTCGATCCCGGCTTCGATCTCACCCGCGGCGGAAACCCGCTTGATCGCGCCGACCGCCAGCGGCGCCTGTCCGCTCAGCTTCCGCGCCCACGCGAGCGCGGTGTCGAACAGCTCATGATCGGGCACGACGCGGTTGGCGAGACCGAGCTCGAACGCCTCCTCCGCCGACACCGGGTCGCCGGTCAGGTTCATCTCCAGCGCCTTCGACGTGCCGACCAGCCGCGGCAGTCGCTGAGTCCCGCCGAAGCCGGGGATGATCCCGAGGTTGATCTCGGGCTGGCCGAAGGTCGCGGACTCGGCGGCGATCCGGAAGTCGCAGGCCATCGCCAGCTCGCATCCGCCTCCGAACGCGCCTGCATTGACCGCCGCGATCGTCACAACCGAGCTCTGCTCCATCGCCCGCCCGAGGCCGTGCATGGAATCGAGGAGCTCGCGGCCCGCGGCCGCGTCCATCGCGGTGAACGCCTTGATGTCCGCACCCGCACAGAACAGCATCGGATTTGCGGAGGCGAACACGAGCGCGCGCACGGTCCCATCGCCGGTGACCTCGCCCCACAGCGTCCGCAGCGCCGTCGCCACCTCAGGCGAGATCGAGTTCGCCGGCGGGCGGTCGAGCCACGCGATCGCCACAGGACCGCGGCGATCCAGCTTCACCGGTTCTGTCTCCCAGCCGACGTCCGGGCGAGGGTAGGGGTAGAAGCCCTGGCCTGAGCTGGCGCCGAGACGGCCCTGGGCGACAAGGCGGCGGAGGATCAGCGGCGGTTCGAAGCTCTCCCCCCACTCCGCCTGCGCCTCCTCGAGCCTACCGAGCAGCACGCCAAGGCCGATCTGGTCGGCGCGCTGGAACGGGGGTGGCGTGATCCCGGCCCCGGCCATCAGCCCGAGGTCGATCTCCCGCATCGTGCCGACGCCCTCCTCAAGCACGAGGCAACTCTCGACGAACGCCTTCAGCGTGAAGCGCTCGACCAGACGATCGCCGTCGAACTCAGCTGCCGTACTCATAGAAGCCCTTGCCGGTCTTGACGCCGAGGTCGCCCTGCGCGACGAGCTCCTGCATGCCGGGATGTGCGAAGAACCGATCTCCGTAGACGTCGCTCAGGTACTCCGCGACGCTCAATGCGGTATCGAGCCCGACCAGGTCGCTGAGCCGGAACGGGCCCATCGGCGCGGCCTTCGATTCGGAGATCAGGCGATCGATCTCCTCTACGGAGACACCGGTCTCGTGCTGCACACGCCATATCTCCGAGACGCTCGCGTTGAGGATCCGGTTGACGATGAACCCGGGGGCCTCACCGCAGCGGACCGGCATCTTGCGGATCGCCTGCGCGAACGTGAACGCAACCTGCATCGTCTCCTGCGAGGTGTACTCACCCTCGACGACCTCGATTGCGCGCATCACCGAGGCCGGGAAGAAGAAGTGAAAGCCGACCACCTTGTCGGCGCGCGTCGTCGCCTCGGAGATCGCGGTGATCGGCAGTGCGGAGGTGTTCGACGCGAGGATCGCGTGCCCGGGCGTGACCTCGTCGAGTTCGGAGAAGACCGCCTGCTTGAGCTCCAGGTCCTCGGGCACCGCCTCGATCACGAAGTCGACGGCTCCAAAGCCGGCAAAATCGGTGGCGCCGTCGATCAGACCGAGGCGGCGCTCGAGCTCCGCCGGATCGAGCTTGCCGGCGTCCACGCGGGCCTGCCAGATCGAGCGCGCTCGCTCAAGCCCCTGGTCCACGAACCGCGGCTCGAGGTCCTTGAGCACGACCGGGATGTCGGCGTCGGCGATCGCCTGGGCGATCTCACCGCCCATCGTGCCCGCGCCGACGACTGCAGCCTTGAAGACGAACATCCGCTTTCTCGTGGTTGCCTGCGTGCTCCGTGCGGGTCGCCGCGGAGCCCGCCCGGCAGTCTAGCCGTGGCCAGCCCACGCTCGGAGTAGTGTGGCGATTCACTCCTCGATCGAGCTGATCGGATCGTTCGCATCTCCGAGAACCTGCCTGACACCCTCGAGCCGTTCGTGAACATCTCGTCGAAGGCGTACGAGCACCCGGCCGATCGGGCCGCGACGGCGGCGCTCAAGTCGATCCCGATGGCCAACCTGCTCGTGCGCAGGCTGATCGAGTGGCGCTACGAGCGGGCGATCAGGCAGTCGTTCCTGGGCACCTCGGTGAAGGTCTCCGAGCGGCAACTGCCAGAGCTGTGGACGGCCCACCTCGCCGCTTGCCGGATGCTCGATGCGCCGGAGGTCTACGACCTCTACGTGACGACGCCGGTCGGCGGCGCCGGCGTGGTGGTCGGCTCCTCGAAGCCGATGATCGTCGTCGACGCGATGGTGGTGCAGCGCTTCGGTCCCGGTGAGCAGCGCGCGATGCTCGCGCACGAGCTCGGTCACATCCTCTCCGACCATCTCGTGTACATGACGGCGCTGCAGATTCTGCTCGCTGCCGGCAGTGGCTTCCCGCTGTTCTTCGAGCTGCCGTTCAGAGCCGTCAAGACCGTGCTGCTCGAGTGGTACCGCGCAGCCGAACTGAGCTGTGACCGCGCGGCGACGCTCGCGGTCCGCGACCCCCAGATCACATGCCGGATGCTGATGTCACTGGCCGGCGGCATGCCTTCCGACCAACTCAACCTCGACGCCTTCATGACGCAGGCGATGGACTACCACCGCTGGCACGATCCCAGTGACCGCGTCCGTCGGTTCTTCGATGAGATCAGCCACACGCACCCCTACGCCGTTCGCCGCGTGTCCGAGGTGATGAAGTGGGTCCAGAGTGGCGAGTACGACCGGATCATTCGCGGCGATTACCGGACCCGCGATCAGGCGAGCGACGTACGCGGGGAGGCAGGCGACGCGTTCGAGTTCTACGCCGAGCGCTTCCGGGCCGCCTTCCGTGAGGTGGGCGACAACATCACGAGCCTCGGGGCGCAGTTCGGCAGCATGACCGAGCAGGCCGCAAGCTGGGTTCGCAGCCGCCGTGGCCCCGGCGGCCCCGGCGGTCCCGGCGGTCCCGGCGGTCCCGGCGGTCCCGGCGGTCCCGGCGGCCCCGGCGGTCCCGGCGGCCCCGGCGGCCCCGGCCGCGACGATTCCTGACCGCCGCCCTCAGGGCGCAAGCGGACGACCGACCTGACCGCCCGCACCGGTCCGGATCGTCGCGAACCCGACCGACTTGACAAACGATACTTAACGATATATCGTTACCTATCGTAGATAGTCTAAACCCAAAGGAGAGGCATGTCCTCATATTCAAGGGCCTGCAAATTGATCAGGCCAACACATTCGAATCGTCAGATCGACGATGACTCCATGTACACCCGCTCACGCCACGGTCGCCACGGCCCGTTCGGCGGTCCCGAGGGACCCGGACGCGGCTTCGGTGGTCCGGGCCGCGGTTTCGGTGGACCGTTCGGCGGACCGCCGTGGGGCGGCCCCGGTGGCCGCGGACCAGGCGGCCCAGGTGGTCGCCACGGTGGCCGGCGCCGGCGCGGCGAGGTACGGACCGCGCTGCTGCTGCTGCTCGCCGAGGAGCCGCGCAACGGCTACCAGCTGATGCAGGAGATCGAGGAGCGCAGTGGCGGACGTTGGCGCCCGAGCCCGGGCTCCGTATATCCGGCGCTGTCCCAGCTCGAGGACGAAGGTCTCGTGAAGGCCGTCGAAGGTGAGCCGGGCCGCGTGTTCGAGATCACCGATGCCGGCCGTGAGCAGGTTCAGCAGCAGAGCGGCCAGGCGCCGCCGTGGGAGCCCGAGGACGAGACAAGCGAGCCTTCGCTGTCCTCGTTGCGCAACCTGTTCGCCTCGACCGCAGCCGCAACCTGGCAGGTCGCCCGCGAGGGTGACAAGCAGCAGATCGCGGCGGCGTGCGCCCTGCTCAGCGAGACACGGCGCGGGCTCTATCGGCTGCTTGCCGAGGAGCCTGTGGACGACGCCGGAGACGGCGGCGACAGCGCCGGCCAGGACCCGTCGGCTTCCTGACCGCCCCGGTCCGGCGAGCTCCGAAGGTTGACCCCGTAAGCTGATTGGCGATGACCGCGAACCTGAACAACGGCGAGCCGACATCAGCGATCACCGTCCGCAACCTCGTCAAGACCTTTGGCGAGGTTGAGGCGGTGCGCGGGGTCAACTTCGAGGTCGCGAGCGGTGAGGTGTTCGGCTTCCTCGGACCCAACGGCGCCGGTAAGACGACGACGATCAACATGCTCTGCACGCTGTCGAAGCCGACCTCCGGATCCGCGAGCGTCGCCGGTCACGACGTCGTGACCGAGCGCGACGATGTGCGCCGCAACATCGGTCTGGTGTTCCAGGATCCGACACTCGACGGATACCTGACCGCCGAGCAGAACCTGAAGCTGCACGCCGAGCTGTATGGGGTCGAGTCGGCCCTGGTCGCGCCGCGGATGGAGCAGGTGCTGCGGATGGTCGGACTGTGGGATCGCAAGGACGGACCCGTGTCGACCTTCTCCGGTGGGATGCGCAGGCGGCTTGAGATCGCGCGTGGCCTGATGCACTCGCCGCGCGTGCTGTTCCTCGACGAGCCGACGATCGGCCTGGACCCCCAGACCAGACGCTTGATCTGGACCTACATCGGGGAGCTCAAGCAGCAGGAGGACATCACGATCTTCATGACCACCCACTACATGGACGAGGCCGAGTGGTGCGACCGGATCGCGATCATGGATCACGGGCAGATCGTCGCGCTCGACGACCCTGAGGCATTGAAAGCCCAGGTCGGCAAGGACCGCGTGATGATCCACACCGCCGATGACGACGCCGCGATCGCCGCACTGGCGGAGCACTTCGGGATCGAGGCCAAGATCTCGGAGGGAGCGGTCACGTTCGGCGTGCTTTCAGGCGAGGAGTTCGTCCCGAAGCTGTTCGCGGAGCTCGGCGTTCCGATCAAGGGCGTGAGCGTCTCACGGCCGACGCTCGACGATGTGTTCATGTCCTACACCGGTACGACGATCCGTGACGCCGAGGAGGATCAGTCCAAGCACCGAAACAGGGTGATGATGCAGATGATGAGTGGAGGCAGACGGTGAGCAGCACGGTCCGAGGGCCGCAGGACACGGACGCAACACGGCGCAACGGAGTCACCAGCGATCCAGGCACCGCGAACGGTGCCGCCCGCAACGGCGCCGCGTTGGGTTCGCCACCGAGCCACCCGGTCGTTCGTGTCCATGTCCCGAAGCGCTCAATCGTCTCAGAGCTGCGCGCGATCAGGATCGTCTGGCGGCGGGAGCTGATCCGCTTCCGTGCCGACCGGATCCGGATGCTGACCTCGCTCGTGCAGCCGCTGCTGTTCCTGTTCGTGCTGGGCACCGGGCTTCAGAGCCTCGTCAACGCCGGCACTCACGGCATCAACCTGAAGACCTTCATCTACCCCGGGATCCTCTGCATCTCGGTGATGTTCACGGCGATGTTCTCGGCAGCCTCGATCGTCTGGGATCGAGAGTTCGGCTTCCTGCGCGAGATGATGGTCGCGCCGGTCCGGCGCAGCTCGATCGTGATCGGCAAATGCCTCGGCGGTGCCACCGTCGCGAGCTTCCAGGGCGTGATCATCATCGCGCTCGGGCCGCTGGTGGGCGTCAACTACAACGTGCTGCTGATCATTCAGATCTTCATCCTGCAGCTGCTGCTGGCCTTCTCGATCACCGCCTTCGGTGTGATGATCGCCGTGCGGATCAAGCAGATGCAGTCGTTCATGGGCGTCATGCAGATGATCGTGATGCCGATGTTCTTCATCTCGGGGGCGCTGTTCCCGGTCGCGGGCCTGCCCGCCTGGCTGGCGGTGCTGAACCGGCTTGACCCCCTGACCTACGCGATCGAGCCGATGCGCCGGCTCGTCTTCAACCACCTCAGCATCCTGCCGGCGGCCCGAGCGGCGCTCGATCCCGGCATCACCTGGTTCGGCTGGCACGTCCCGACCCTGCTCGACGCCGCGATGATCGTCCTGCTCGGTCTGATCATGCTCGGGATCGCGATCTGGGAGTTCAGCGCCACCGAATGAGGCCCGGCCGGATGCCGGGCCGTGCTGACCTCAAACCGGTTAGGGTTTCGAACCCATGGCTGTTGTGCTCGACGGCGCTCCCCCGACGATCGACGAGGTTGTCGCGGTCGCTCGTGACGACGCCAAGTCACGCTGGGCGCCAACGCGCTGGCGGCGATGCAGCGCAGCGCCGAAGTGGTCGACCGGCTCGCCAACTCCAGTGAGCCGGCCTATGGCGTCTCGACCGGCTTCGGATCGCTCGCGAGTGTCCGGATCGCACCCGAGCGCCGCGAGGAGCTGCAGCGGGCGCTGATCCGCTCCCACGCCGCCGGCATGGGTCCGCCGGTGGAGCGCGAGGTCGTGCGGGCGATGATGTTGCTGCGGGCACGCACGCTCGCGATGGGCTACTCCGGCACCCGCCCGGTGATCGCCGAGACGATTCTGGCGATGCTGAATGCCGGCATCACGCCGATCGTCCCCGAGCACGGATCGCTGGGCGCAAGCGGCGATCTCGCGCCACTGGCGCATTGTGCACTGGCGCTGATCGGTGAGGGCCAGACGCTCGACGGCGAGGCCGCCGCCGCACTCGCCGCCGCTGGGATCGAGCCGATCAGGCTGACTGCGAAGGAGGGGCTGGCGCTCGTCAACGGCACCGACGGCTCGCTCGGGATGCTCGCGATGTCGCTGCACGACCTCGGCGGCCTGCTGAGGGTCGCCGACATCACCGCCGCGATGACGGTCGAGGCGCTGCTCGGCACCGACCAGGTGTTCACTCCCGACCTGCTCGCGCTGCGCCCACAGCCAGGGCAGGCGGCCAGCGCCGCCAACATCATGGCGCTGCTCGCCGGCTCGGAGATCGTCGCGAGCCACCGTTACGGCGACACACGCGTCCAGGACGCCTACTCGCTTCGATGCTCGCCGCAGGTGGCCGGCGCCGCGCGGGACACGCTCGACCATTGTGTCCGCGTCGCGCAGGCGGAGCTGGCCTCCGCGATCGACAACCCGATGGTGATGCCCGACGGTCGCGTCGCCTCGTGCGGGAACTTCCACGGCGCGCCGGTCGCCTTCGCCTGCGACTTCCTGGCGATCGCGGCGGCCGAGGTCGGCGCGATCGCCGAGCGCCGCACCGACCGGCTGCTCGACCCCAGCCGCTCCCACGGCCTGCCGGCGTTCCTGGCGCCCGATCCCGGTGTCAACTCCGGGATGATGATCGCTCAGTACACACAGGCGGCGATCGTCGCTCAGAACCGCAGGCTGGCGGCGCCGGCGAGCGTCGATTCGCTGCCGACCAGCGCGATGCAGGAGGATCACGTTTCGATGAGCTGGGGCGCGGCCCGCAAGCTGCGGACGGTGGTCGCCAACCTGACCCGAATCCTCGCGGTCGAGCTGGTCTGCGCCGCCCGCGGCCTCGAGATCCGCGCGCCACTGTCGCCGGCACCCGCGACCGCCGCCGCACTGCAGACGCTACGCGCCCACGTGCCGGGCGTCGGGGATGGCCGTGATCGCTGGCTGGCGCCCGAGCTGGCCGCCGCCGAGGCACTCGTCCGCTCCGGCGACCTGCAGCATGCCGTCGAGCAAACGATAGGAGCATTGGCGTGAGCGGACCCCGACCCGTACGAGCCCCGCGCGGCACCGAGCTCAGCTGCAAGGGCTGGCCGCAGGAAGCCGTGATGCGGATGCTGATGAACAACCTCGATCCCGAGGTCGCCGAGCATCCGGACAACCTCGTCGTCTACGGCGGCACCGGCCGCGCCGCCCGCTCGTGGGACGCATTCGACGCGATCGTCGCGAACCTCAAGACACTCGAGGCCGACGAGACGCTGCTGGTGCAGTCCGGCAAGCCGGTCGGCCGCTTCCGTACCCACGAATGGTCACCACGCGTCCTGATCGCCAACTCCAACCTGGTGCCCGAGTGGGGCACCTGGGACGAGTTCCGCCGGCTGGAGGAGCTCGGCCTGACGATGTATGGGCAGATGACGGCCGGCTCCTGGATCTACATCGGCAGCCAGGGGATCGTGCAGGGGACCTACGAATGCTTCGCCGAGATCGCGCGGCGCAGCCACGGCGACACGCTCGCCGGCACGATCTCGCTGACCGCGGGGCTCGGCGGCATGGGCGGCGCGCAGCCGCTGGCGGTGACGATGAACGGCGGCGTCGCGCTGTGCATCGATGTCGACCGCGAAGCGATCGAGCGTCGCCTGCGCACCCGCTACCTCGACGAGCTGGCTGACGACCTCGACGACGCGGTCGCGCGCTGCCTGGAGGCCAAGGCCCAGAGGCGCGCGCTGTCGGTCGGTCTTGAGGCGAACGCTGCCGACGTCGTGCCGGCGCTGTTGCGCAGCGGCTTCCCGGCCGACATCGTCACTGACCAGACCAGCGCCCACGATCCACTCGGCGGCTACGTGCCGAACACGATGACCCTTCAGGAGGCGGCCGAGCTGCGCGTCAGCGACCCGGCCCAGTACATCGAGCGCAGCCGCCGGGCGATGGCCGCGCACTGCGCCGCGATGGTCGGCTTCAAGGACGCCGGCGCGGAGGTGTTCGACTACGGCAACAGCCTGCGGGCCGAGGCGCTGCTCGGCGGGTTCGAGCGCGCCTTCGACTACCCGGGGTTCGTGCCCGCCTATATCCGGCCGCTGTTCTGTGAGGGCAAGGGGCCGTTCCGCTGGGTGGCGCTGTCGGGCGACCCGGCAGACATCGCCGCAACCGATCGGGCCGTGCTTGCGGAGTTCCCCGACGACGAGCCGCTGGCGCGGTGGATGACCGCCGCCAGCGAGAAGATCGCCTTCCAGGGCCTGCCCTCACGGATCTGCTGGCTCGGCTATGGCGAGCGCGCGCGGCTCGGGCTTCGCTTCAACGAGATGGTCGCCTCGGGCGAGCTCTCCGCCCCGATCGTGATCGGTCGCGACCACCTCGATTCGGGCTCGGTCGCCTCGCCCTACAGGGAGACCGAGGCGATGCTCGACGGCTCCGATGCGATCGCCGACTGGCCGCTGCTGAACGCACTCGTCAACACCGCCGCGGGCGCCTCCTGGGTCAGCATCCACCACGGCGGCGGCGTCGGCATCGGCCGCTCGATCCACGCCGGCATGGTCTGCCTCGCCGACGGCACGCCGCTCGCAGCGCAGAAGCTCCAGCGGGTGCTGACCACCGACCCGGGGATGGGTGTGATCCGCCATGCGGACGCCGGCTACGAGCGATCGATCGAGGTCGCGTCAGAGCGAGGCGTGCGCATCCCGATGCACGACTCAAGCCCCTCGTGAGCGTCCGCGAGATCATCACCGCCGGTCACCCGACGCTGCGTGAGCCGGCGCGCGAGCTGACCGCCGAGGAGCTCGCCGCCCCTGAGACCCAGGCGCTGATCGACGACCTGATCGAAACGATGCGCACCGCCGGCGGCGCCGGCCTGGCCGCCAACCAGGTTGCCGCGCGACAGCGGGTCGCGGTGATCGAGGTGAACAACAACCCCCGCTACCCGTACAAGCCGAAGATCCCCTTGACGGTGATCGTCAACCCGGTGATCGAGCCGCTCGACGGCGAGCTGTTCACGATCAACGAGGGTTGCCTGTCGGTGCCCGGGTTGCGGGGAGAGGTCGACCGCCACGTCAACATCCGTGTGCGCTACCTCGACCGCCACGGCAACCCCCACGAGGAGGTCCGCCGCGGCCTCACGGCCGGCACCTTCCAGCACGAGGTCGATCATCTCGACGGGATCCTGTTCCTCGACCGGGTCGCAGATCCGCGCACGTTCATGACCTGGGAGCAGTTCGAGCGCTACCACCGCGATGCGTTCGTCGCCCGGGCGCAGGCGCTCGTCGCCAGGGTCGGATCGTGACCGCGTTCTGGTGCGAGCTCGCCTGGCTGGGAGGCGCCGAACCGCAGGCCGGCGTGCTGATCGAGACCGACGGCGAGCGGATCGCGTCGATCGCGGCCGGCGTGGCCGCGCCCGACGGGGCTGTCGTGCTCGGAGGTCTGACGCTTCCAGGCCTGGCCAACGCGCACTCGCACAGCTTCCAGCGGGCGCTTCGCGGCCGTACGCAGCGTGTCACGGGCGGATCGTTCTGGACCTGGCGCGAGCAGATGTACGAGCAGGCGCTGGCCTGTGACCCGGACAGCTTCCTCGCGCTCGCGCGCGCGACCTTCGCCGAGATGGCGCTCGCCGGGATCACCCTGGTCGGCGAGTTCCACTACGTACACCACAACCGCGACGGCACTCCGTACGACGAGCCCAACACGTTGGGCGCGGCGATCATCGCGGCGGCGGCGGACGCCGGGATCCGCGTGACGCTGATCGACGCCTGCTATCTCAACGGCGGCCTGCCCCGGTTCCGCGATGCCGACGTCGAAGCGTGGGCAGCCCGTGTCTCGCAGCTCGCGACGGGCCCCGGCGTCAGGCTCGGCGCGGCGATTCACAGTGTCCGCGCTGTTGACCCGGGGAGCGCCAGGGTCGTGGCCGAGCTGGCGCGTGAGCGCGGCTGGCCGCTGCACGCCCACGTCTCCGAACAGCCCGCCGAGAACGAGACGACGCTGCGGGCGCATGGCGTCACACCGACCGCGCTGCTCGACGGCGCCGGCGCCGTGTCGGAGCGCTTCACCGCAATCCACACGACGCACATGACCGCCGATGACATCCGCCGCCTCGGCGAGGCGCGCGCATTCAGCTGCTTCTGCCCAACGACCGAGCGCGATCTCGCCGACGGCATCGGTCCCGCACGGGAGCTGGTCGATGCGGGCGTGCGGCTCGCGCTCGGCAGCGACTCCCACGCCGTCATCGACATCTTCGAGGACGCACGCGCGGTCGAGCTCGACGAGCGCCTCGGCACGCTCGTCCGCGGCCGGCACACCCCGCTCGAGCTTGCCGGCGCGATGACCTCCGGCGGCTATCAGAGCCTCGGCTGGCCTGAGGGCGGGCGGATCGAGGCGGGCGCGCTGGCCGACCTCGTGTCGGTGTCGCTCGAGTCGGTGCGGCTCGCCGGAACCCGGCCGCACGACGCGCTCGATGCGGTCGTGTTCGCGGCCGGCGCCGGCGACGTGCGCACCGTGATCGTCGGCGGTCGCCCGATCGTCCGTGACGGCGCGCACGTCACGATCGACGTCGCCGCCGAGCTGTCCGCTTCGATCTCCCGGGTGTAGCGGCGGCCGAGATGACGACGCTCGCGCTTGACAACATCGGCACGCTGGTCACCTGCGACCCCCGGATCGGCGAAGGACCGCTCGGAATCGTCCGGGACGCCGCGCTGGTGATCGAGGACGGGCACGTCGCGGCAATCGTCCGCGCCGGTGCGGACGCGCTGGCCGATGACCGCGTCGACCTCGAGGGCCGCTGCGCGATCCCCGGCTTCGTCGACAGCCACACGCACCTCGTGTTCGCCGGTGACCGTGCCGACGAGTTCGCCGCACGGATGGCGGGCGCCCCCTACGCCGCCGGCGGGATCCGCGTCAGCGTCGAAGCGACGAACGACGCGAGCGACGAGGATCTGCGCACGCTGACCGCGGCGCGTCGGCGCGAGGGTGTGCGCGCCGGGATCACCCACGTCGAGATCAAGTCGGGCTACGGACTGACAGTCGAGGGCGAATCGCGCCTGTGTCGGCTCGCCCGCGAACTTACCGACGACGTAACGTTCCTCGGCGCCCACGTTCTCCCAGCCGCGTACGCCGAGCGCCCCGACGACTATGTCGCGCTCGTATGCGGTCCGATGCTCGAAGCGTGCCGACCGTATGCCCGGTGGATCGACGTGTTCTGCGAGCGCGGCGCCTTCGACGTGGACCAGTCCCGCGCGGTCCTCGAGGCGGGCGCCGCCGCCGGCCTCGGCCTCCGGATCCACGCCGCGCAGCTCGAGCCGGGACTGGGCGTCCAACTCGCCGTCGAGCTCGGCGCTGCCTCGGTCGACCATTGCACGTACCTGACCGACGCCGACGTCGAGGCGCTCGCATCATCGCGGACCGTCGCGACATATCTACCCGCGACCGACTTCGCCACGCGCCAGCCATACCCCGACGCGCGGCGGGTGCTCGATGCCGGCGGTGCCGTTGCGCTCGCGACGAATACGAACCCGGGCTCGAGCTACACGACGTCGATGAGCTTCTGTATCGCGCTCGCGGTCCGTGACCTGAGGATGACGCTCGAGGAGGCGGTGTTCGCCGCCACCGTCGGCGGCGCGCGCGCGCTGCGGCGCAAGGACATCGGACGGCTGGCGCCGGGCTGCCGGGCCGACGTCGCCGTCCTCGACGCGCCGACGCCCGCGCACCTGGCCTACCGGCCTGGAGTGCCAGCTGATCGCGGCGACGCTTATTTCAGGCCTGGTCGAGCACATCGATCCGGCGTTGATCGACCCCGCGCCGTGGCGCGACATTGGAGACCGGAGATGACCGATTTCGAGCCCGAGCTGCGCGACGGACCGCCGTGGGCGATGGAGGAGATGATCGACGCGGAGCTCGAGCTGCCTGGCCTGATCGCCCGCGGCTCGGCACTCCGCAGCACCGCCGAGGCGATCAGGCAGGCGCTGCGCTCCGGCGAGGAGATCGTGGTGTGCGGATGCGGAACCAGCGAGCACGCGGCGCAGGCGATCACGGCGATCCTGCGGGAGGCGCATCCCGGCGCCAGGGTGCTGGCGCGGGACGCGTTCGAGGCGTCGCTCGACCCGCCAGATCACGGGCTGATGATTGCGATCTCGCATGAGGGCGGCACCGCAGCGACGCTCGCCGCGGCTCGCAGCGCGGTCGCCGCCGGCGCCCGGGCGCTGTTGATCACCGCCAACCGAGGCACGCCACTCGACGCGGTGACGACCGCGGCAACCCCGATGCTCGATCAGTCGTGGTGCCACACGGTCGCCTACATGTCCCCGATCCTGACCGGTGCGCTCAGCGCCGGCACCGAGCCCGAGGCCGCGCGAGCATTGATCGAGCGGGAGCTCGCCGCCCGCGATTCCCGACGTGCCGACGCGGCCGTCCTGGCCGGCTGCGAGCGCCTGCTGATCGTCGGCTCGGGCGTCGATCAGATCACCGCGTCGGAGCTGGCGCTGAAGATCGAGGAGGCCGCGCATCTGCCCTGCACGCCGCTCGGCGTCGAGAAGGTGCTGCACGGCCACCTGCCCGCCGCCGACGCGCGGACCGGCCTGGTGCTGCTCCGCTTCGACCCCTCAGATGCCGAACGCCGCGATGCGCGCGCCGCGAACGTCAGGGCGGCGGTCGCGGTGCTGGAGATGCCGACCGTGGAGTTGTCGCAGCCGGCGCTGGCGTCAGGCGCCGCGGCGCTGATCGCCGGCGCCGTCGCCCTGCAGCTGCTGACGCTTGAGCTGGCGATGGCGCTGGGGACGAATCCGGACCTGATCCGGCGTGAGCAGGAGCTCTACAGAAGGGTCGCGGAGGTCGGCGGCGCCGGCTGAGCGTGGCGCCGCGGTTCGCTGGGCGCCGCTCAGCGGTGCACCGTGTCGCTCAGACCCTGGTCAAGCGACCGCGGCGAGAAGCCGAGCTCACGGCGCGCCTTCGCATCGCTGGCCCAGTAGGTGACGCCGTCGGACGCTCTGATCACCTCCCGCAGGTTCGGAGGCAGGCCGAGTTTTGGCCCCACGCGCGGTGCCAGCGGCGCCGAGAGCTTCATCAGCGCCGTCGGCATCGCCAGCTTCGGCTCACGGCGTCCGGCGATCCGCGCTGTCCTCTGCGCCAGATCGCGCATCGTCACAAGTTCCCCCGCGAGCACGTAGGACTCCCCGATCCTGCCCTTGTCGAACGCGAGCAGGATCCCGGCCGCGACGTCATCGACGTGGTTCAAGCCGATCCCCATGTCCGCAAACGGGATCATCAACATCCTCCCTTTGCGGACCTGCTCGATCACCGTGCCAAGCTCGCTGTGGTCACCCGGGCCGTAGACGCCGGCGGGCTGCACGATCACGATCGGCGCGCCCTTCGCGATCCGGTCCTCGGCGACCTCGTGCGCCCGGTACTTGGCCTCATCGTAGGTCGACAGGAAGCCCTCGGCGAGGTTGCGGCGGTAGGTCTCGTCGACGACCTTGCGGTGCGTGTTACCGAATACGTTGCAGGTCGAGACGTAGACGATGCGGGGGACGGCGACGGCGAACGCCGCGTCGAGCACGGTCGCCGTGCCATCGATGTTGGAGCGCAGCATCGGCTCCCGCTCGGACTCGGGAATCCCGACCTTGTAGACGCCCGCGATGTGGAAGACCCCGTCGCAGCCCTCCATCGCCGCACGCATCGCCACCGAATTCAGGAGGTCGCCCGCCACGATCTCGCAGCCCAGGGTCTTCAGCGCGCCGGCCTTCTCCGGGGCGCGGACCAGCGCGACGACCTGATCGCCCCGCTCACGCAGCTTGGCGGCGACGTGGCCGCCGATGAAACCGGTCCCACCCGTCAGGAACGCCCGCATCGCGCGACTCTATCCGTCGCGCTGGGTCGGCGCGCGTTCACGCCACGCCGGCGCCGGTCCGCAAGCGCACGCGACGGCTCGCCGACGTAACCTGCGCAGATGGACTACATGCCCTCCGACGCTCATATCGAGCGTTACGCCGACCTCCTGATCAACTACGCCCTCGGCAACGATCAGGGGATCGAACCGGGCGACACCGTATCGGTCGTCTGCCCGGAGAACGCCAGGCCGATGTACGTCGAGCTGTGCCGCGCGATCTGGCGTGCCGGCGGCAACGTGATCGGCGAGTACAAGCCTGCCAACCAGCCCGGCAGCGCGATCCAGAGGATCTTCTACGAGCTCGCCAGCGACGCGCAGTTGGAGTTCAGCGCCGAGCGCTATCAGCGCGGGTTGCTCGAGCAGGTCGACCATTTCGTCGCCGTCATCAGCGAGACCGATCCGCATGCGCTGGCGACCGTCGATCCGGCGAAGATGATGCGACGCCAGGCCGCGCAACTGCCGGTGATGGAGTTGCAGATGCAGAAGGAGAGCCGGGGTGATCTGACGTGGACCGCGGCACTGTTCGGGACCGATGCGATGGCGGCCGAGGCCGGCCTGTCGGGCGAGCAGTATTGGCGCGAGATCATCGCCGCGTGCTTCCTCGATGAACCGGACCCGATCGCCCGGTGGCGGGATGTCGACGCACAGATCGCCGTCTTCAAGGACGGCCTGAACGACGCTGCCGATCGATCGCCTCCACGTCGAGGGAGTCGACGTCGACCTGTGGCTGACGCTCGGCGAGCGGCGCAAATGGGTGTCCGGCGGTGGTCGGAACATCCCCAGCTTCGAGATTTTCACGAGCCCCGACTGGCGCGGAACCGAGGGGCGAATCCGCTTCAGCGAGCCGCTCTACACGTACGGGTCCCTGATCACGGGCGTCGAGCTCGAGTTCCGTGGCGGCCGTGTGGTCAGGGCGAGCGCCGAGCAGAACGAGGGGTTGCTGAAGGAGATGCTCGCCGCCGAGAACGCCGACCGCGTCGGCGAGTTCTCGCTGACCGACGCGCGGCTCTCCCCGATCAGACACTTCATGGCGACGACCCTGTTCGACGAGAACACCGGCGGCGAGTTCGGCAACACGCACATTGCCGTCGGGCTATCGATCAGGGACACCTACGACGGCGACCAGACAGCGCTCACCGACGAGGAGTGGGAGCGCCTGGGCTACAACACCGCGGCGATCCACACCGACATCGTCTCCAGGACCGACCGGACCGTCACCGCTGTTCTTTCGGATGGCACCGAGCGCCTGATCTACGCCGGCGGGCAGTTCAGGCTGGACGGATAACGGCGCCGCCCGGCGCCCTTGCGCCGGACCGAGGGCCACCCCCGCCGGGTGGCCCGGACGCACATTGAAACCTATGCGGGAGCGGCGGCCGGCTGCTCGATGCGCCGCGGCAGCAGCGTCTCGCGTGCGATCACCAGACGCTGGATCTGGGCGGTGCCCTCGTACAGCTGCAGGATCTTCGCGTCACGCATCAGCTTCTCGACCGGATAGTCCTTGATGAAGCCGTAGCCGCCGTACACCTGAACGGCATCGATGCAGACCTCCATCGCCGAGTCGGCGGCGAAGCGCTTCGCGTGCGAGGACTCAAGCGTGTTGCGCGCGCCCTGGTCGAGCAGCACCGCCGAGTTCCACGTGGCCAGCCGGGACAGGTGGACCTTCGTCGCCATGTCCGCGATCATGAACTGGATCGCCTGGTGCATCGCGATCGGGGCGCCGAACTGGACGCGCTCCTTGGAGTAGTCGATCGCGAATTCCATCGCCGCGCGCGCAACGCCCGTAGCCATCGCGGCAACGCCTGGGCGCGTGCGGTCAAGCGTCATCATCGCGATCTTGAAGCCCTTGTTCTCCTCGCCGACGAGGTGATCAAGCGGGATCTCGACGTCGTTGAACGAGACCGTCGCGGTGTTCGACGCGCGCTGCCCCATCTTGTCCTCATGCTTGTCGACGACGACGCCGGCGTCACGCGGGACGATGAAGCACGAGATTCCGCGGTGGCCGGCCTCTCGGTCGGTCTTTGCGTAGACCGTGTACCAGTTGGCGTACTCGCCGTTGGTGATGAAGCACTTCGAGCCGTTGATCACCCACTTGTCGCCGACCCGCTTGGCGGTCGTCTTCATTCCCGAGACGTCGGACCCGGCATCGGGCTCGGTCAGGCAGAACGAGGCGAGCAGCGGTGCTTCGCTGAGGCGACCGAGGTACTCGCGCTTGAGCTCCTCCGAGGCCGCCAGCCCGACCGGGGCGGTGGCGAGGCCGTTGCATGAGAGCGTCGTCGAGATCCCGGAGCAGCCCCAGGCGAGCTCCTCCTCGAGGATCGCGCCCTCGAGGTAGTTGAGACCCGGGCCACCGTATTCGGCCGGCAGGTGGCTGTTCATCAGGCCGAGCTCCCAGGCCTTGTCGATGATGTCCTGCGGCCAGGTGGCGTCACGGTCGTACTGCCACGCGACCGGGCGGATCTCCCGCTCGGCGAAGTCGTGCGCCAGCTCCCGCATGCTCTGCTGCTCTTCCGTCAGCGTGAAATCAACCACGATTGCTTCTCCTTCGGCCAAGCGATTGACTAGTCAGTCAACGTCGTTATCGACAAAGCGTAGCTGTTCTCGAGGCAGGCTTCTGAAGGACCGGTAAACGTGTGCGGTCAACGGGTGGCGAACCACCACGGATCGCGTTAGGCTGCGCGCCAATGGCAGACCCGCGAAAGTTCGAGCTGGAGGACCTGGCGAACCGGCCGGGGACCTACTTCAATCCGCAGACCGAGGTTCTGATCGTCGTCGACGATTCGCCTGAGCTCGACGGCGAGATCTTCAACTTGGAGGATTACGAGGGGTCTGACTGGGTGCTGATCTCGGACGAGACGGCGGTCGACGAGAGCCGTCGGGATGAGCTGCTGGAGGCCTTTCAGATCCGCTACCACCCGGGCGAGATCACCGACGACGGTGACGACGAGCCCGATGAGCTCGATGAGCTCGAAGAGGACGATCAGGAGGTCGGACGGGAGTAGGGCGGCGTCAGGCGAGAGCGTGACGGACGACCGCGGAGGGTAGGACGTGGTCGTGGAGCTTCTCGGGCCGGTGAGGTCGTTGGACCGCTTCCAGCGTACTCACGCGCCGCTGGCGATCCCGGTCGCGGTGCTGCGCAACTTCTCCGAGCAGGGGGCCGGCAACGCCGCGGCGCTGGTTGCCTTTTGGGGGTTCTTCTCGCTGTTCCCGCTGCTGCTGGTGTTCACGGCCGTGCTCGGCTTCGTTCTGCAGGGAGATCCCTCCGCCCAGCATTCGGTCGTCCACTCTTGGCCGGGAATCGCGGCCGCAACGCTCGGCTGGACCGTTCTGCAGTCGGTTGGCGGCCTCTACATCAACCACGTGGTCAAAGGCGACGGTCAGACCTATGGAACGTTCGCAACGGTGATCGGCCTGCTGACGTGGCTGTATGTCGGCGCCCGGATCGTCGTTTACGCCGCCGAGATCAACGTCGTACTGACGCGCCGGCTGTGGCCTCGCAGCATCCTCGAAGCACCGGCGCCGGGTGACGCAGTGTCAGCCGAGTAGATGCGAGCACTTCTGCATCTTGATGACGTCCCGCCCGGCCGCCTTGATGCACTTGCTGTAGCGGCTGACCGTGCCGGCCGTGCCGCTGGAGGCGCTTGAGCTGCTCGATCCCGTCGCCGATCCGAGCGCGCCGGAGAGCGAGCTCATGCCGAGCATGCTGCCGATCCCCGACAGGAGCGACTTGAGCTTCGCCTGGAAGGCGCTGTAGGGCTGCACGTTGGTCGGGGCCGTGATCGTCTGCGGCTGATTGACGTCGCTGTACTGGAGCGTGAACGTGATCTGCGCCCCGGTCACGCCGCCCAGCTTGGTCCCCAGCGCGCCGCTCACCGGCACCGACATCTTCAGCACGAATTTGCGCAGGGTGTGGTCGCTGTTGCCGGTCCAGACGTCGATTGTCGGATGAATCGCCGCGAGCTTCGACAGCGCCGACGCCGGGATCGTCGCCGGAAGCCTGCCTGTGCCCCCCAGGTGCAGCGTGCCGGCCCGCTGCAGGACCGCGGCGTACACCTCCCGGACCAGCGAGGCGACGTTGACACCGGTGTGCACCTGCGTGGTCTGCACCCCACCGATCGGCGCGCTGCTGGCGACGACGGTCGGATTGACGAGCCAGTCAAGCGGGTGGATGCCGAGTTTGCCGAGCGTCTCGCCCGAGCGCCGCGAGGTGTGCGAGCTCGCATGCGAAACGCTTGCCGCCAGCTTCGCGTAGCTCGCCGGTGGCACCGCATAGTTGCCGCCCTCCAGCGTCAGGTAGCCGTTGGTTCCGGTCGAGATCACGCCCAGCGAGCCGCTCTGTCCGAGCGCGCTGACGGTCGCGGTCAGGTCAAGCTCGGGCAGCTTGCCGGCGCCGAGGCTCTGGAACGGGCCGCTGATCGACAGGTTGATCGGGCCGCTGACGACGCTCGAGCCGACCGGGGTAACGGCCAGCGAGAGGCTGATGACGCCGCTGTCGATCTTGTGCGTACCGGTGAACGTCTGGCGCAGGAGTCCGGCTCCGCTCGCCCCGACCGAGCTGCTGGAGCTGCTGCCGCAAGCGCCGAGCGCAACCGCACAGACCGCGGCCGCAAGCACCGAGATGACGCGAACTCCGTTGAGGGGTCTTCTCATAGACATCCTAATCGGCACCGGGAGGTTGAAACAAGACCTGCGCCGCGCAACGACATCGAAAATAGCATTGGTGCGGTGCGTGCGCGCGGTCTTAACCTGATTTCAGCGGTCATCCTGCTCGTCTGCGCCTGGTTCGCCCCGGGCGCACTGGGCGCAAACGTGATCGTGCTCGGATCCCACGACCGCGCCCGGACGGTTCTCGACCGCTTCGTTCAAGGCCCGGCGTTGACGCCGGCACCCTCGCTCGCTGCCGGCTCGAGCGCCGTGATCGCTCGCGTTGCCGGCGGTGCGCGTCCGCGCGGCGGCCCGACGATGGTCAGCGAGCTCGGGGAGCTGCTGCATGCCGGGACGATCACGTCCGGCGCCTACCGGCAGTACCTGTCCGATTGGAAGGTCGCACTCGCCACCGAGAAACGCCTGCGAGGCACCCGCGCAACCGAGCTGGAAGGGGTGATCGAGAACCTGCACACGATCGCCGCGGCCGGCGGGTTGACGCCGTCACGGCTGCCGGCGATGTTCCTGACGCTCGAGCGAAACCGGCAGTGGTGGACCGGCGGTCCGCTGCTCAGCTACGGACAGCGGGTCGAGTTCGCCGGATCGGGGCTCGTCTGGGAGTACTACCCGGGCGAGGGAATCGAGCTCCAGGCGCTGGCCAGCTTCGGCAAGGCCAACGCGCTGTACGCCGCCGGCGCTGCGGACTATCCGGCGCTTGCGGCGCTGCTGGCGCAGTTGATCCCGCTCGCCTCACACAGCAGCGGCGGCCTCGCGTGGGACTACTACTTCAACTGGGACGGCGGCCGGCCGCCGTGGGCGAGCGCGATGGCGCAGGGAACCGCACTGGAGGCGTTGACCCATGCCTACGAGGCATTCAGGGATCCGGCGTATCTGCAGGTCGCCGCGCAGGCCCTGCAGCCGCTCGCGGCGCCGCCACCGGTTGGCTTGAGTGTCACGACACCGCGCGGGCGTCGATTCCTGCAGTACTCGTTCGCGCCCGATACCGACATCATCAATGCGTTCCTGCAGACGCTGATCGGCCTCTACGAATACGCACACGCGAGCGGGAACACCGAGGCGCTGGCGCTGTTCAACGCCGGCAGCGCACAGGCGCAGGCCGAGCTGCCGCAGTTCAACACCGGCGCGTGGTCGCTCTATCAGCCCGGGATCGAGGACCCGCTCTCCTACCACGTGCTCGTCACCGGCTTTCTGCAACAGCTGTGCACACTCACCGCCGTGCCTCTCTACTGCAGCACCGCGGCGGCATTCAAGGCGGATCTGACGACGCCTCCGGCGCTCACACAGCTGACGCTCGACGCCCGCGCCGGCAGCTCGTTCCGACTGCTGTTCCGGCTCTCAAAGGAATCACATGTGGGCATCGTCCTACTGCGGGGCGGCCGCAGCGTGTTTCTGACCAGCGCCGAGTTCGGCTACGGCGTCGATGCCTTCGCGATCCCGCCGCTCACCGCGGCCGGTACCTACACGGTGCATCTGGCCGCGACCGACCTGGCCGGCAACTTCAGCCGGATCGTCGGATCTCTGGCCCTCGCCCCACGCCGGCCGCACAGCGGCTGAGACCCGCGCCGCGGCGCTCTCACGGCGGTCGACCGTCACTAGACTCGGCGCCGATGACGCCCCGGACGATCCTCTACACCGGCAAGGGTGGGGTCGGCAAGACATCGGTTGCGGCGTGCACCGCGCGCAGCCTCGCGGATGCCGGTCGCCGGACGCTCGTGATCTCCACCGATCCCGCCCACAGCCTCTCGGAGTCGCTGGAGGTGGCGCTTGGCGCCGAGCCCGTTGCGGCCGGCGAGCGGCTGTGGGGCCAGGAGGTCAATTCGCAGGATGAGCTCACGCGTCATTGGGCCGGTGTGCAGGATTGGCTGGGTGGGCTGCTGATCGAGCGCGGGATCGACCGGATCTCGGCCCAGGAGCTGACGGTCCCCCCCGGGATGGACGAGCTGTTCTCGCTGCTCGTCCTGCAGCAGCAACACATGTCCGGAGCTTGGGACGCGATCGTCGTCGACTGCGCACCGACCGGCGAGACCCTGCGGCTGCTGTCGTTTCCCGACGTGGCCCGCTGGTGGATCGACAAGGTGTTCCCGCTGGAGCGACAGATCCTCGCGGCCGCGGGACCGATCGCCCGCACGCTGCTTGACATCCCGCTGCCGAACTCGGCGGTCTGGGCGGACGTCCGGCGCCTGTCTGAGAACCTGATCGCGATGAACACGATCCTCCGTGACCGGGAGCACTGCACGGTCCGGCTGGTGATGAACCCGGACCGGATGGTGATCGGTGAGGCGATGCGAACGTTCACGTACCTGAACCTGTACGGCTACCTGACCGACGCGGTCGTCGTCAACAAGGTGTTCAGCGCCGATGTCGGCGACTACTTCGCTCAGTGGCGCCGTCTGCAGCAGGAGCACCTCGAACTGGTGCGATCGGCCTTCTCCCCCGTCCCGGTACTGGAGGCGCCCTACTTCGACCAGGAGGTGATCGGGCCAGAGATGCTCGACCGGCTCGCCGCGGCGCTGTTCGGATCCGCCGGGATCGACCCGGCCGGGATCCTTCACGACGCGATCACGCACGAGATCGACGTCACCGCCGACGGCGCGAAGCTGCGGTTGGTGTTGCCGCTCGCACGCAAGGGCGAGATCTCGCTGAAGAAGATCGGGCTGGAGCTGATCGTCTCGGTCGCCGGGCAGCGCCGGACGATCATGCTTCCCGACGCGCTGGCCTCCTTCAACCCGACAACAGCGACCTTCGAGGACGGTGCGCTGGAGGTGAGCTTCGATGCCGCCGGCTGATCGGGAAAGAGCCGTGCCGGACGCCGACTCCGACGCCGCGCTGCGCCGGCTTGAGCAGCGTCTGCAGAGTGCTTCCGGCGCAGCCCAGCAGTTGCTGGAGCAGGCGCTCAGCGAGGCGGCGACCGGCGGGCGCAAGCCACCACCGGCCGGCTTCCAGCGCCCCGCCGAGGGTCAGGCCGGCGATCGCCAGGAGTCTGAAGACGACGGCGGCAGCGGTGACCTGGGCCGGCTTCTGCAGATCGCCCGGGAGTTGCGTGAGCTGATCCCGCCTGAGCTGCACCTGCGACTGATCGAGGCCTTCAACGAGCTGTTGCTGGCGCTCCGCGCGCTGATCGACTGGGTGCTTGAGCGCCAGCAGCGCGGATCACGCGCTGGAGCCGAGGTGCAGGACATCCCGATTCTCTGAGGCGGTCCGGTCGACGCGACGGCTCGACGCGGCCGGTGTTTTCATGTATAAGTCGCGCCCATGGCCTACGGGACGGCGGCCGGAGTGCTGAGGTGCGAGGAGGGCGGGCTCGCACCCGAGGGTCTGATGCGCGCACGGGAGTGCGGGCGCCTTGGCAACCGCGGCACGCTGATCATCGCCGGTCTGATCGCCGCGCTGTTCCTCGGCGCCGTCGCGATCCTTACCTCAGGCGCTCCGCCGTGGCGGGTTCCGAGGCTCGCAGCCGCGCCCGAGTCGAGTGCCCCGTCGGCGGCCAGCATGGCGGCATCACGGGGCCTGGGACTCGATCAGCACGCCTACTGGGTCACCAGAAAGGCGGATCAGCTGCTCGCGGTCAACGCCGGGCAGCGGATGCGGGCCACGTTCACGGCCGGCGGCGTGCGGGTGGCGGTTCCGGGAGGCGCGGTGACCCTCTCGCTGAGGGCGGCTCGGACGCGGGACGTCACTTGATGCCGCGGCTGCGGCCGTGCCCCGGTCGCCCGCGCGAACCGTGTTACCTACTCGCGCGCCGGTCTCCGTGGAGTGGTATGCCAACGGTCCATTCGGCCTCGAGCAGGGCATGACCCTCAGCTCACGTCCCGCCGGAGCGGACTCGAACGGTGCGCTGCGCCTCGAGTTCGCGCTCGGCGGCGCCAGCGCACGGCTGCAGGGCGGCCGGCTGACATTCGCGGGGCCCGGCGGCAGGGCGATCCTGCGCTACAGCGGCCTGATCGCGACCGACGCTCGCGGCAGGGTCCTGCCGTCTGGTCTCCAGCTGGACGGGCGCAGGCTGCTGATCGAGGTCAACGATCGCCGCGCGCGGTACCCGATCACGATCGACCCGCTGATCCAGGCGGCGATCTTGACCGCGTCGGATCCCGCGCAGAAGTACGACTTCGGGTTCAGGACCGCCGTGTCCGGCTCGACCCTCGTCGTCGGCGACCCGTCGGCGGACAGCGGCGAGGGCGCGGCGTACGTGTTCACGGAGCGGGCCTCCGGCTGGGCGAACGCCACCCAGGCGGCGATCCTGAATGGACCGAGCGGCGCGACGACCGACTCGCTCGGCTACTCGGTGGCCGTGTCCGGGACGACCGTGTTCGCCGGCGCGCCGTACGGCGGGGGGACCTCGGATTCCCAGGGTCAGGGCGCTGTGTACGCCTACACCGAGCCGAAAAGCGGCTGGCCGGCGACGATGACCCCGACCGCGACCCTCACGGACTCAGTGAACACAACCGACGAGGTCTTCCCGGACTTCACCGGCTGGTCGGTCGCAGCAATCGGGACGACGGTCTTTGCCGGCGCACCCTACGCAGGCACTCTCAGCGAGGGCGTCGGCAGCTTTGGCACCGGTCAGGTGCTGGTCTTCAACGAGCAGCCGGGTGGCTGGCAGAGCGAAACCCAGTCGGCGACCCTGAGTCCCTCCGACACCGGACCCGACCAACTCGGCCAGTACCTCGCGGTGTCCGGCTCCACGCTCGCGGCGGGAGCTCCGGATGCGGGTAATGGGGCCGGAGCCGTGTACGTCTTCCAGGCGCCTTGGACGACAGGGACGCAGACGGCGGTGCTCACGGCTCCAGGCCAGCCCGCGGGCCAGCTCGGGTACAAGGTTGCGACCGACGGCTCGACGATCGCCGCCGGTGCGCCGTTCGCGACGGTCGGGGCGGCTACGAGTGACGGCGCCGTCTTCGTGTACGCGGAACCGAACTCCGGGGGATGGATGGACACCTCGACCCCCACGGCCGAGCTGACGCCCTCCACCGGCACGGCGCGCGGCCTGTTCGGGTTGCGCGTCGCGATCGGACCGTTCCCCGCGAACGCGACGAACAGCTCCGCCTCGGCGAGCCAGAGCACGGAGACGGTGTTCGTGGGCACCGGGGACGGCACCGGTGTCTACGCCTTCGCGAAGCCGGCCTCGGGCTGGCAGACCACCAGCGCCCCGGCGGTCCTGGGGCTGGCGAGCGCCTCGACGTACTCGCTGACGCTCGACGGCAACGATCTGCTCGAGGGCGTTGATAACAGCACAGGGGAGTTCACCTCCACCCCCACGTTTAACCCCGGCTCGGTCAACGTCTTCGGTACTTCCGGCGGTGCCGGTGGGGCGGGCACGCCGGTCAATACGGCGCCACCGGTCGTCTCCGGTAGCGACAAGGCAGGCGGCAAGCTCTCATGCTCAACCGGCACCTGGACCAACGACCCAACCAAGTTCTTGTATCAGTGGTATCTGAACGGCACGCCGATCCAGGGCGCGACCGGCAGCACCTACAAGGTGCAGGCCGGCGACGAGCAGCTGACGCTGACCTGCTCGGTGACCGCCTCCAACAGCAAGGGCGCAGGTTCACCGGCGAGCGAGAAGCACGGAATCACGATCCCGGTCCCGCACGTCACCGGCTGCCCGAAAGCGACCGGCAGCCTCAGCGGCGAGACGCTCGGCCTGGTCAAGCTCGGGGACACGCGTTCACAGGCGGCGAAGGCCTACACCCACAGCTCCAATCGCGGCAAGCAGTACGAGGACTTCTTCTGTCTGACGCCGATCGGGGTCCGGGTCGGGTTCGCCTCGCCGGCTCTGCTTCGTACACTCCCGAAGAGCGAGCAGGGGAAGCTGGCCGGCCACGTGATCTGGGCGTCGACCTCCAGCGCCTATTACACGATCGACGGGATTCGGGTCGGCGCGACGGTCGCCGCGGCGCGTCTCAAGCTGAAGCTGACCGGCCCGATCCACATCGGTCTCAACGACTGGTACATCGCGCCGAACGGCACCTCGACCGCGGTCCTGAAGGTCCGCCATGGGGTCATCGAGGAGATCGGGATCGGCGACAAATCGCTGACCGGCACCCACGCCGCGCAGCTCAACTTCTTCAAGAGCTTCTCGTAGCTATAGATAGCCCCTCAACCACGGCTACAGCGTCGGGTTGTCGGGCTCAAGCCGGTGTGCTCTGGCCAGCAGACGGGCCGCGGTGGCGGACCGGCCGGCGGCGTCCTGCAGAGTCGCGCCGTCCTGAAGCGCCTGAATCGAGTCGGGATAGGCGGAAAGCTCCTTGACCGACCACGGTATGCCGAAGCTGCTCGCGCCGGCGTAGTGGTGCGCGGCGAGTACGGCGTAGGCGTGGGCGGCGATCTGGTCGACGCCGGCGTCCCACGGCCTCAGATCTTGAGCGGTCCTGAAGTCGCTCTCGGCGGCCGCGAGGTTGCCCGCGGCGGCCTCCAGCAGCGCCGAGCGCAACGGGATCTCAGCGGCTGCTGCGGCGACCAGCACGATCGTGAGCGCGGCGTACACGGACACCAGAGCACGCCGTAGCCAGGCGCGAGCATCGGCGCCTGCGCTGGCTGCAGGCCGAGGCGGGGCTGCGATCAGGGCGCCGGCGAACAGCGCCGCCAGCGGCGACGTGCCAGGTCCGGTGAAGTAGAACAGCAGCGCCACTCCGTAGCCGGCGAGGCCGGCGAGCAGCCCGCCGAACGCGATGCGCTCAGCGTCCGTTGGCTGTGCCTTGAGCGATCCGGCGCCGCGGTAGAGCACGAACGCGGCCATCATCAGCGCCAGGCACGCGAGCCCGATGCCCCCGGCGGCCGCCGCCTGCAGCACCCAGTCATGGGGGCTGTCGGGAGGGTTCGCCGGACCGACCTCGGCCTCGTAGCGACGGTCGTGATAGACCGGGATCGCATCCACCCAGCCGCTCGGACCGGAGCCGAGCACGGGATGATCGCGGACCAGCTGGAGCGTCTCGCCCCACAGCAGCGTCCGGCCGGTGGTCGTCTGGCGAGAGAGCTTGGTGGCGCTGAGGACGTGGCTGCGTGTCGCCGGGAGCGCCAGCACGCCGGCCGCGATCACCAGGCAACCAACGGCGATCGTGACCCTCGAACGCCGATCCGTGGCCAGCACGATCAGGATCACGGCGAGCACGACCGCCCCGGCCAGCGCCCCACGCGAGCCCGAGGTGATCAGCGCCACGGCGCCACCGACCGCGCCCGCCCGGTGCAGCGCGCCGCGCAGACGGATCGACACACCGGCCAGCGGCCCGAGCGCCAGCAGCGCCCATGCCCCCTGATCGCTGGCGTTGCCCAGCAGCGAGCCAGGACGCGAGACGTTGCTGACCAGCGGCCTCAGCCCGGCTGCCTCGAGCGCGGCCTCGATCCCGATCGCGATTGCCGCGACCGCCAGCCCGTCGAGCAGCCAGGCGGTCGACCCCGGCGCCCGGCGCGGCCCGAGCAGGCGGGCACCGGCCACGAGCGCCCCGAGGTAGACCGCAAGCGCCACCAACCCCTCGTAGCGCGGCGGCCGCCCGAGGATCTGCGCAAGTGGCGCAGCACCCGTGAATGCCGCCACGAGCAGGATCACTGCGGCCGCGAGCAACAGCCATACTGCCACCCGCGGGAGCGAGCCACGAGCCGGAACGCTGAACGCCAGCATCACGCCGGCGGCGGCGAGCGCCAGCTTCGGGAACACGAACCGATCGAGCGCACCGGGCAGGAACGCAGCGCCGGCAACGGCCAACAGCAGGATCGCCCAGCGCTCGCGGCCGCGCATGCCGGACGTTTCTGAATCGAGCTCCCGCCCCACGCCGAGCCGCGCGCGCATGTCAGCTGCCTGATCGATGCACGCGAACCTACAGACCTCGGTGCGGCGCATGTCGGCATCGAGGAAGCCGGTTGGCTCGCGCCTACAATCGAGGCGTGGCCCAGAAGAGGATCCCTGCGCGGCATCCGATCGGACCTGCCGGTGGGACGGGTTCGCGATGAGCAGCACCCGAACAAGGGCGGCGCGAGGGAGCCGATCGCTGCCCGGACGGATCACCCGGGCCACCCGCAAGCTTTCGCCGGAACAGCGTCTGGCCGGGCTCGCCGCCTGCTGTCTGTTTCTGACGCTGTTCCTTCCCTGGTATCAGGAGTCGGTGATCATCACCTCTGCCAAGGGCAGGCCGGTGCCCGCCACCGAGTCATTGACCGGTTGGGCGGCGTTCTCGTGGGTCGAGGCGGCGGTGCTGCTGGTCGCGGTCAGCGTCCTGGTGCTGCTGTTCCAGCGCGCCGAGGGTCGCGCCTTCCACCTGCCGGGCGGCGACGGTTGGGCGATCACGCTGGCCGGCGGCTGGACCTGCTTCCTGGTGGCCTGGCGGATGCTTGACAAGCAGGGCACGACCGGACACGGCCAGTACGCCTCGACCTCCGGGATCGAGTGGGGCATCTTCGTCGCGCTCGGCGTCGCCGGGCTGCTCACCTATGCCGGTACTCGGATCAGAGCATCTCGCCGGCCAGAGCCGCCACTCCCGAGCGCCGATGGTGCCGTGTTCGACGGCCACTGGCACACGCCGGCCCCGCGAGCTTCCGAGGGATCCGGCGAGCCGACCGTGGCGCGCAGGACCTCAGCCACAGAACGAGCAACTGCACGCAGGGCGGCGGCCACCGCCACCGACGAGGCCGCGGAGGGCCGATCCCCGACGGCCGCCACCGAGCCCGCAGCGGTACCGCGACCGACGCCGGCGATCCCAGCTGGAGCCGACGCTGACGACGCCGCCGCTCCTCAGAGGACCCGGGCGCCACGGCGATCGTCGTGGCGCCCGGCCGACCACCCGGAGTGGAGCGAGCCGGAACGTCCCGTCGGTTGGCTGACCGGTGCGCCGGGCGATGTCTCTCCCCCCGATCCACACGACAGCGAGGATGCTCAGACGCTGCGCCGCCCCGCGGACAGAGCTGAGCACACAGACCTGACCAGGGCCGACGACAGCGAGCAGCTCACGATGCCGCTGGAGGGCGACGAGTAGCCGGACCGGTCGGGCGCGGCTGCGAGACGATCGCGACGAACGCGCGCGCCGCCGGCGAGAGCGGGCGCTCACGGTGGATCAGCCCGACGCGGCGCATGATCGCGGGTCGCCCGGCCCGGACGATCGCCCCGCGTCGCCCAGCCTCGTATGCGAGTGGCGCCGGGAGCAGCGCCGCCCCCGCCCCGGCGAGCACCAGCGGCACGATCGCCTCCCGCGCCGCGGTCTCCACAGCGATCGTCGGCGTCACGCCGACGTCGGCCAGCGCCTGCTCGAGCAGTGTTCTGGTGGAGGTGCCCGCGGGGCTGACGACCAGCGGAGTGTGCGCCAGCTCGCCGGCACCGACTGCCGAGACGTCTCCCGCGAGTGAACCTGGCGGGAGGACGAACATCAGCTCCTGGGCGGGCAGTGGGGTCACCTGCAGGCCGTCGTCGTTGAACGGCAGCGGCGCCGCGCCCAGCTCGCAGGCGCCCTCGCGCACGAGCGCGCAGACGCCGTCGGCGTTCTCCGGCTCGAGCATTCGCACCTGGACGCCGGGATGCCGCTCTCGGAAGCTTCCGATCAGCGCCGCCATCGGGTCAACCGCCAGCGTCGCCAGCGCGGCGATCTCGAGCGTGCCGGAGCGAAGCTCGGCGACGCCGGAGACGGCGCCGCGGGCCTCGTCGATCGCACGCAGCACGCCGCGTGCCGGGCCGATCAGCGCACGACCGGCATCCGAGATGCTCAGCCCGCGCCCGACGCGGTGAAACAGCTCGACGCCGAGCTCCGCCTCGAACGCACGCAACGACTGTGACAGCGAGGGCTGAGCGACGCGCAGGCGCGCAGCCGCAGCCGTCACGCTGCCCTCTTCGACGACCGCGAGAAAGTGGCGTAGCTTGCGTTCATCCATAGGCGTTTCCTGTGGATCGTATCCATATTTGGTCTTTGACCTATCTGTTGTTAAGCGGTGGAATGGGTGTCGTGAACGTAATGCTCGACTCCACGACCAGACTCAAGCTCGATCGGATGCTTGACACCCTGCTCGACGAGTTCGGTGGCTGCGTTGACCATGACCGGATCGAGCAGCTGATGAGCGAATCGGTGGAGGAGATCACGGCGAGCGCGACCGTGTTCGACTTCGTACCGCTGTTCGCGTATCGCGCCGCGCGCGAGCGCTGCCGCTCGCTGCAGTTCGATGGCAGCGCTCGCGAGCGCCGCCGCCTGACGATCGCGCCGGCCGCCTAGCTATTTATTGAAGCTCGCCACTTCGCCGATCTCGACGAAATAGAGGCTGATCAGGCCGATCACGACGATCGCGAGGATGATCAGCGTCCGGGATCCGGCGATGTGTCCGTACACGCCGGTCGCAAATGCCAGAACCAGCACGCCGGCGAACAGGCTCAGATGCGAGGTGGCGTCGGCGGGAATCAGCGGCACGTGGGTGACAACCCTATATTTCGGGGAATGGCGGAACTTCCCAATACCGTTCAGGAAGTCGCCGACGGACTGCGAGGCGCAGGCTACCTCGCCGGCGAGTCGACGGCGCTCGTCTCGTTCCTGGCGACCAAGCTCGGGAAGCCGGTGCTGGTCGAGGGTCCGGCCGGCGTCGGCAAGACCGAGCTCGCCAAGGCGCTCGCGCGGTATCTGGACCGCCCGCTGGTGCGCCTGCAGTGTTACGAGGGCCTGGACGAAGCCAAGGCCCTCTACGAGTGGAACTACCGCAAGCAGCTTCTGCGGATCCAGACCGAGGCCGGCGACACCGGATGGGAGGCTGTCCAGGACGACATCTTCGGCGAGGAGTTCCTGCTCGCGCGGCCGCTGATGACGGCAATCGCGTCGAAGGAGCCGGTCGTGCTGCTGATCGACGAGATCGACAAGACCGATCAGGAATTCGAGGCGATGCTGCTCGAGCTGCTCTCTGACTTCCAGATCAGCATCCCGGAACTAGGGCGGATCGAGGCGAGGACCCACCCGGTGGTCCTGCTGACCTCCAACAACTCACGTGAGCTGACCGAGGCGCTGAAGCGACGCTGCCTCTACCTGTGGCTCGATTACCCAGGGCTCGAGCAGGAGCTCGCGATCGTCCGGCTGCATGCGCCGGAGCTGGGCGAGACGATCGCGCGAAAGCTGGTCGAGATCGTCCAGCAGGTGCGTGAGCTTGACCTCAAGAAGCCGCCGAGCATCGCCGAGTCGATCGACTGGGCGCGCGCGCTGCTGCTGCTCGGCGCGGATGAGATCGACCAGGCCACGTTCAACGAGACGATGAGCGTGATCGTCAAGCACCGCACCGACCTTGAGATCGTCGCCGCACGCGTCGGTGTCAAGTTGGAGCAGGGCAACGCGGCAGCGGCCGTGTCCGCGACGAACCCGCGGCCGGCGGCATAGCCAGCCGCCGGCAAGCGCATCACGAGCGCAGATCGAGCAGCCGATGCCCACACCGAAGGCGATCTACGGCGGCGTTCCTGATCGGGTTCCCGGCACGATCGACGGTGAGCTGCTGGCGTTCGCGGAGGATCTTCGCTCCGAGGGCGTGGCGGTCGGAACCTCGGAGATCCTCGATGCGTTCGCGGCCCTCGAGCACATCAGCTGGACCGAGCCGCAGCTGTTCCGTGAAACGCTGGCGACAACGATCGCCAAATCGCCGGATGACCGCCGGCTGTTCGACCTGGTGTTCGAGCGCTTCTTCTTCCGCGCGGCGGAGGCGCAGGCGGTCAGGCTGGAGGTGTCGGAGCCACAGAGCCGCGGCAGCGGTGAGTCCGGCGAGTCCGGCGAGCTTGACCTCGATGAGCTGCGCCGGGCGATCGCGCAGGCGCTGCGCGACGGTGATGAGTCAGCCCTGCGGGACCTCGCGCGACTTGCGATCGCTGCCTTCAGCCGCGGCGAGGGCTCAGGTGTGCTCGGGGTCGACGTACAGCGGATCCGCCGTGCGCTCGGGCTGCGGACCGAGCCGCAGCCCGAGCTTCCAGCCGAGGATCCCCGCCACGACGGCCTCCCACGGGAGCAGCTGCGTGCGTTCGAGCAGCACCTGCGGCGTGAGCTGGAGCGCGGCCTGATCGAGCGGACCGCGACGCTGCCGCCGAAGCGGCCGCTGAGCGATCTGGACCGCGCGCTCCCGAACGGGCCAGTGGCGGACCTCGCGGCCGTGCACCGGGTGGTCGCGCAGCTCAAGCGCCGGCTCGCGACGCACGGGAATGTGCGCAAGGGCCATCAGCATCACGCCCACGTCGACGTGCGGCGGACGATGCGTGCCTCGCTGCAGACCGGCGGCGTGCCGGTCGAGCTCCGCTACCGCCCGCACCGCCCGCGGCGGCCGGAGATCATCGTGCTGTGCGACGTCTCGACGAGCGTGACGAGCGCCAGCACGTTCTTCCTCAGCGTGCTGCACGCGCTGCACGACTCGTTCCGCAAGCTGCGCTCGTTCGTATTCATCGAGCGGATCTCGGAGGTGACCGAGGTATTCGAGCGTGAGCGCGACTTCCGCGCCGCCAGCGCCGCCGTCTCCCGGGACGCGGGTGTGGCCGACATCTCCGGTTACACCGACTACGGCCGCGTCTGGACCGAATTCCTGGAGCTGGTCGAGGATGACCTGAACCCCCGCGCGACCGTGATCGTGCTCGGTGACGCTCGGACCAACGGGCGCCCGCCGCGCGACGACGTGTTCGCCGCGATCGCCGCCAAGGCGGGCCGGACCTTCTGGCTCAACCCCGAGCCCCGGCTGTACTGGAATTACGGCGACAGCGTGATCGCCGCATATGAGAAGCACTGCGTCGCGTTCGAGTGCTGGCGCACCGACCAGCTGGAGGAGTTCGTCAAGGCGTTGGCGCAGCCGGTGATCCGGTGAGTATCACCGTGCCGCAAACATTTGTCCAAGACATCTGACAAATGACTCCAGCCGGGTGTAGGATTCCGGCGCGGTCGACACGGTCAGTGAGCGCGCCTGAGGAGGAGAGATGGGGCAAGACGGTTCCGATCATGGCGCACGGCCCGGCGAGCCACCTGGTGGTTCCGCAACTGATGGCGATCAGTTCGCACAGCAGTCAGGCGCTGCGGACGAGTCGGTGCACCCGCGGCCGGAGTCGACGAAGTCAAGCCACGTAAATCGACGGACGTTCATGAAGGGCGCCGGGGCGCTCGGCGGCGCCGCCGCGATCGAGGTTGCGGCGGCCAAGGCCGGGCTGATCACCAACCCCGGGGTGCATCAGGTCGTCAAGGGACCGATCTCATCGTTGCTCGGCGAGATCGAGTCCGTGATCTCCGACACCAAGCCGACGTTCACGGTCGTCATGCGTCGGCGCGAGGACCTCCTCTTCGTGCGCGTCGACGGCTACAACCTCGTGCGCCGCCGACAACGCCTCGAGCGAGAGATCGGCGGCTACGCGGCCTACATCGTGTTCACCTTCGAGCCCCAGCACCTGACTGAGGAGGCGTTCTCCCAGCCGGGGCAGACGCCGAAGACGCCCGGCTACTCGAAGGCGCTGCTCGCGTACCCGTCGAGGATCGCGTTCAGCCTGCCCGCCGGCGCCAGCATCCCGCTGACGCTCCCCGGACTGCTCCACTGGGCCGCGCTCGATCCCTCACTGCCACCTGGCGCGGCATACAACCCGAACCAGATCCTGATCTCAGCCGACAACCATCCGACCGGGCCCGGTGGCGTCGGGCCGATCAAGATTCCGCCGGTCACCAAGCCGCCGAAGATCCAGAAGCCGAAGAACTACGAGACCGCGATCGAGCTTCCCTGGCACCTGGCGATCTCGCCGACATCGGTCGGCGGAAGCTGGAGCCATCCGGTCGAGGTCCTCGCCGGCGCCGACGGCTGGACCGAGCTATGGCACACGCGCCTGGCGCAGGGCAGTGGCGAGGCGGCGGCCGACGGCGGGGTGATCAGAGCGGTGTGGTCCTACGACACGCGGTTCAACCCAAACCACGCGCCGCCGAACGTCGACACGCCGTTCCGGACCTCACTGAACCCGTTCTACCGCTGGCAGATCGTCAACGCGACGAGCAACTTCGCCTACCAGGGCAAGGGCAGGGCCGACGTCACAGCCAGCAAGCTCTGGCTGTCGGCACGCGGTGGCTTCCTCGACTCGATCGGCGACTGGGACCTCGAACCCAGCCTCGGCAAGGTCGCCGATCTCGGCGAGTGGAAGCACCTAGCGACGCTCGCGCGCGACCATTACGTCAAGGTCGTCGAGAAGGGCTTCCTGTTCCCGTTCGGCCACCGCGTCGTCAACGTGATCGTCACCGAGCGCCTGTTCCAGTTGGTCGGCGATCAGATCGTCGCGACCTCCCGGCAGATCAACTACCTCGTCGTCCGCCAGCCCGAGAAGAGCTACGACCCCAGCCAGAGCTACGGCGTCGCGAACAACAGCCGTGACTTTCCGTTCAGGAGCCTGACGCTGAAGACGCTGCGGACCCCCGACATCGACCCGAAGAGCGCGTTCGCACCGCCGCTCGTGGCGAACGACTGCTTCGTCCCCTACGTCTCTGGCGCACCGTTCCAGTGGCACTTCGTCGGCACCGACTGGAATGGCAACGACGTCGCCTTCACGGCGCCTGGAGTGTTCGTGATCCAGGACCAGGGGTTCACGCCGAATGCCGCGAGCACCGTCCGCAACAAGTACAACAGCCTGCCGGTCAGCGATGCCGTGCGGATCGGCAACTTCACCGGCGCTGAGGTCGCATTCGCCGCCTCGCACACGCCAGGGGACACCAACCTCGGCGTCCAGTCGATCACGTTCGGCGCGGGCTCCGGTAACGGACCGACGACCGGCTCGACCCTGAACACGGCGTTCGCTGACAACGACCAACCGCTCTGCTACCCGAATGTGGCCCAGGCGGAGGTGACGCTGAGCGCCGCCGCCCAGGCGTCCGGCGGAGCCCCGCTGCCCACGAACCCGATCGTCTCCTACCACCCGACGTTCGTCTCCGATGACTTCAATTCGTCGGCCAACAAGGGCAACCTGTTCATGGAGATCGCGGCGTCGAGCCAGCCGGCGATGAACTTCAACGGCGGCAGCTCCGGCGGCGTGATGCTGCCGAACATCCAGCTCTCGGGCCTCTCACGGAGCCTCGGTCCGATCGCGGGCGACGTCAGCAACATCCTCGGCGGGACGTTCGACCCGAGCTCGATCTTCTCCGATCTCAACGCGACGATCCTCGGTGGCGTCAAGCTGATCGACCTGATCAAGCTCGTCACCGGACTCTCAGGGGACTCGCCGTCAACGGAGGCGATGCAGATCCTCTACAGCACGGTCGGCTCCGGTGGAATGGCCGCCGACCGGCGCCGGGGCGACGAGTCCGCACGGATCACGCCGCCGATCCCGACGACCAGGACGACCCACTTCACGTGGTCTCCCGATATCGGCTCGAACCCGATCGTCAGCAAGGACTCCGACAGCTCGAATCCGCTCGACCCGGCGGTCGAGTTCTCGTTCAACCTCGATGGCACCGTCACGACCGACCTGGCCAACCCGAAGAACTCCACGTTCAAGCTGGTCGGCACGCTGAAGGGGTTCGACGTCAGCCTGATGGACAACTCGGGTGACGCCGAGACGTTCATTGCGATCCACTTCAAGGAGCTGACCTTCACCGCCTCGAGCGGCCAGAAGAGCGGCGTCACCGTCGACATCGGCGGCGTCGACTTCCTCGGCGTGCTGCAGTTCATCCAGCAGCTCGAGGAGTTCATGGACTTCTCGGGCGACGGTGGTCCGAAGATCACGATCGAGCCCGACGGGATCAGCGCCGACCTGTCGGTCGCGCTGCCGCCGATCGCGGTCGGGATCTTCTCGCTGTCCAACATCGGCGTCGACGCCGGCTTCAACCTGCCGTTCGCGAACGCTCCGGCACGGTTCCGCTTCTCCTTCGCCACCCAGGACAATCCGTTCACGCTGTCGGTCGCGATCTTCGGCGGCGGCGGCTTCTTCGGGATCGCGATCGGCACCGACGGCGTCGAGTTGATCCAGGCGTCGTTCGACTTCGGCGCGATGGCCTCGATCGACCTCGGGGTCGCGTCGGGCTCGGTGTCGCTGACGGCCGGGATCTACTTCGCCTACGGTCAGATCGCCCCGCCGGCGACCACCGTCGGCTGCATCCTCACGGGCTTCGTGAAGCTCGACGGCAGTCTCAGCATCCTCGGGATCATCACGCTGTCGCTGGAGTTCGACCTGAGCCTCACCTATGAGGATCTCGGCGGCGTCTCGTCGGTCACCGGAACCGCGACGCTGACGGTCGGCGTGTCGGTCTTCTGCTTCAGCTTCTCGGTGTCGGTGACGGCGCAGAAGACGTTCGGCGGCGGTGCCAACAACAGTTCGGTCGGCAGCCGCCGGCAGCATCTGACGCTCAGTTCTGGCACCGACGTTCCGCCGACGTTCGAGGACCAGATGTCCTCGGGGGACTGGAACAACTACTGCCTGGCGTTCGCGACCAACTAGGGGACTGAGATGCCGACAGCCGTCGAACAGATCATGTGGACCGCGGTGCCCAACGGCATCGGAACGGGCGCCACCGGGGGTCAGGTCCTCAACCTCTCGGTGTTCGTCTCGCCCACGCTATCCGTGACGGGAGGAACGCTCACCGGGACGCTCAGCGACTTCCCCGACTTCCAGAACTGGCCGCAGCTCGTCAGTTCGAGTCGCGACGGCCACATTCACGTCGCGTTCACGGACGGCTCCGGCACAGCGCTCGGCGCGACGACGATCGCGATCGACCCGAGCGTAGTCAACAATGCCCTCTGGCTCGCGCTGTTCAGTCCAGCAGGCTCGATCCAGTACATGGCGCGCGAGCCCTACGAGTTCAAGCTGACGACCACTCCTGTCGTCTCCTACCCGGCCGACCAGGTCGCGAACTTCCTGAAGAGCACCTACACCAACCTGGCGATCAACTCGCCGACCTCATACCCGTCGGTGGACTCGCTGGGGAGCATCTACGGCCAGCTCGGCTACGCCAACCAGGACGGGATCGAGGAGCTGGGCATCCTCTGGAACTTCCTCTCATCGCAGCGGCTGAACCCACCAGCGTCGGGCGCGGGCGGCAAGGCGCCCTACTACAACGACTGGAGCACGACCAGCATCGAGGACGCGTTCGCCGCGCTGCGCTTCTACCATATGGCCCCCGGTATGGGCCCGGGCAAGTCACAGCCACCGCCGCCCGTGGCGCTACCGACGGTCGACTTCCACCGGGCACTCACCTTCATCGGCGATCACCGCACGCTGCAGCGAGCGCTCGGACTGGTGTTCGACGTCTCCGTGTCGACCGCGGTGCTGCCGTCGCTCACATCGAGCGTCAACAGCGACATCTATGTCAGGGCGTATGCGAGCAACGTCGACGGCACGCAATCTTTCGGCGGCAGCGGCGTCACCTACACCGGGCTGACGCCACGAACGCAGTGCAATGCGAGCACGAGCGTGTTCGAGGCGCATCCGGCCACCGGCCAGATCGTCGGTCGCCAGCTGACGCTGGGTGACCCGTCGTCATTCTCGATCTATGAGATCGATGTCGACGGCGGCGGCCTCAAGACGACCCAGTTCGCCGACAACCTGAAGCTCGCCCAGCAGCCCCGGTCAAACGAGCCGAGCTCGAGCAACGGGCCTGCCCCCGACGCCCCGCAGAGCTACGCGCCGCCGTCGCTTCGCTCCTCCGGCCTGACGGTCGCGGCCGTCAACCGGGGGAAGTCGTTTGTCACGCAGCTGAACAACGCGAACGCGATCTTCCAAGCCTCTCCGCTACCCGATCTGACCGCCGAGGATCTCGTCAAGGGGTTCGTGCTCGACGTCTACGACGCTGCAGGCAAGACGTGGCACTCGACCTCGATGCGCGACGTCGAGTACGTCGTGTCGAGCGCGAGCATCACGCTCGGACCGGTCACCGACGAGCCCGGGACCGACGCACCACCGCGGATGCAGAACGACCCGACGAACTCGTCGCAGACTCAGCTCAACCTGCCCGAGAACCTGATCCGCTGGAACGGCTGGAGCAACGCGGCGCCTCGCTACGGGACGCCGCTCGCCGACGACGGCTCGACCAACCTCTCGAGCGGGCCGGGATCGGGCCCGTTCAACCAGCTGGCGATCACTGGGCCGAGCGGAAGTGGGCCGGTGACGCCTCACCCTGGCTCGCTGCCGCGGCTACGCTACGGCAGCGAGTACGCGCTGCGTGCACGGGTCGTCGACATCGCCGGCAATGTGATCGCGCTGAACGACCCGAACGCCGCCGGCGTCGGCGACGCGCTCGATCGGGTGAGCCCGCTGTCAGCGTTCGGACGCCACGAGCCGATCGGGTCCCCCGACATCTACACATCGAACACGAACCCGCTGCCCGGCGAGTCGCTCAAGCGGCTGGTGATCCGAGACATCGACGCCTCACCCTCGTCAGACCGCACGTTCGCGCCCAACCGGATCGCGGAATCGTTCGCCGAGCTGCACAGCGAGTTCGACACCGGTTCCGGGGGTGCGCTTGACCCCACGGCGTACAGCCTGATCGTCGGTGCCGAGAGCCAGCGCTACCCCGGTAGCCTGACCCCGAGCGGCGTCCAGGTCTGGAACCCGATCACGCTGACGGCGCCGGTGCCGTTTCTCCCGGACCCGCTCGCTCGCGGTGGGACGCTGTTCGTGACGCTCGGTCCGCTGACCGGCCAGCACTACCAGTTCGACTTCAATCCCGCCTCGGGCCAGAAGTGGCCCGCATACCAGCCCTACGGGATCGTGTTCAAGCCGGGTGCGGTGCAGAACGTCGCTCTCGACGCGACCACGCGTCAGCTGACGTTCGAGACGACCAAGGGCGACACGGTCACCATGCAGCTTTCGAGCTACATGAACGGGGGCGACCTGCTCAAGTTCGGCCTCGCCTGGTGGATCGCCGCTTTCTACGCTCCCGGCACGCCGCCGGCGGCGCTCGGGGATTCGATCGTCGAGGGGCTGACGTGGGCGTTCACGCCGTGGACGACGCTCGAACTCGTCTACGCCGTACAGAAGCCGCTGCTGATCCCGAAGTTCGCGAACATGTTCGCCGACAAGGTGCTCGGCCAGACCTTCGCGACGATCGGCGGTGACATCACCTACAGCCCGAAGAGCACCGCCCGGACCGATCTGCTCGCGGCGTGGGGCGATCCCGTCGACAATGGACCGGGCACCGGCACCCCACAGGGTCCCGGTGTCCCGAAGCCACACCAGAAGCTCGCGCCACGTCAGGCGACCGTGTTCACGATCCCGAGCTCCCACGATCAGAAGAACTCCGAGCAGGATCGCTTCAGCGGGCCCCACGAGCTGTTCGACACAAAGCACCGCTTCATCGCATACACCGGCAAGGCGACGAGCAGCTTTACCGAGCACTACCAGGGCACGAGCACGTTCACGGTCCCGAGCCCCGGCACGGCGACCGCGCTCAACCTGCCCGGGCACAGCGGTCTTGGGCTCGAGGACGGCTCGGTGACGGTCACCGGCAGCGACGGAACCCCATATGCCGAGAACACCGGTTTCACGCTCGATCTGACCGCCGGGAAGATCACATTCGCCGCGGCGCCGGCGGGCCCGCCGACAGGCTCGACGGTGACGGTCAGGTTCCTGCCCCCCGTCACCGTGGAGTCGGTCCCGACGACGCTCAACATCCTGTCGAGCGCGCGGCCGCTGTCGGCTGACGTCGAATTCGTCGTGCCGATCTTCAAGTGGTCGAAGATCGTCCATCACGGAAAGGAGACGCTGAGCGGCCGCACGTCCGCCGGCCTTCGCGTATTCCTGTCTCGGCCGTGGTGGAGCTCCGGCATCGGAGAGCTGCTTGGTGTGACCACAGACCCGGCGGCAGAGAAGGACAAGGCCAAGGAGATCCCGTCGCCGAACAACCTCTACGTCAGCGATTGGGGGCTTGACCCCGTGTTCAGGGGACCCAAGATCGACCTCACCCCGGTGATCCCGCCGACCTACGGGAAGCTGCCCTCGCCCCATCCCCGCCTGGACTCGTTCGTTGCGAAGGTCCACACCGGCAAGAACCTGACGATCGAGGAGATCGCCGGGATCAAGGTCAACGTCGCCGGTCACAAGGTGGAGTACGACGAGCGCCGCGATCTCTGGTACTCCGACATCCTGATCGACATCGGCGAGGCCTACACGCCGATGATCCGGCTCGGGCTCGCGCGCTACCAGCCCGATTCTGTACCGAACGCCCAGCTGTCCCGGATCGTGCTCGCCGACATCATGTCGCTCGACCCGGCACGGATCGTCTCGATCGTGCGCGGCGGGCCGGGGCTGCTCAAGAACGTCACGCTCGCCGGCTTCTCATACAGCATCGACGGCGATCAGACGGGCACCGGGCCTGGATACGCCACGCTCGTGGTCGAGCGCCGCGTGACCGAGATCCATGACGAGGTGCTCGGCTGGGAGCCGGTCGGCAAGCCGATCGAGATGACGGCGGTCACCGGTAAGGAGGGGGTCACGTACTGGACGGCCAGGAACGTCAAATTCCCAGCGGGCGGAAAGCATCGGCTGTTCATCGCCCAGTACGAGGTGATCCCGACCGACAGGCGCAGGGCGAGCATCAACATCGCCTACTTCCCGAGCGACGGCCTGCGCCTGCTCTACCAGGACCTGATCCCGCTCTGAGAGATCGAGCTGCGAGCTACTGCTCGACGAACTTCGTCAGCACCGTCCGGGTGTCCCCGTTGCGGTCGCTGAGGACCCACTTCGCGGTGTAGACGCCGGCGCTCAGCGACGGCACGTCGGCGCCGCCGGCGACGCTCGCGGCGTGGAAGACCCTGCTGTGGGAGGTGCCGCTGGTGATCGTCAGCGCGACGTTCGCTGAGGCGGCGAACACGGCCCCGTTCGCGCCGGTCACTCCGGTCTGCGCGATCGCCGTGAACGGACCGGAGACGATCGCGTCGTTTGAAGGGGCGGTGCCCTGCAGCAGCGGCACCGAGGTGACGGTCTGCCCGCCGCTGAGATCGTCGGTCTGTCCGATCACGTTGTCCGGCAGCCCTGCGGCGTCGCCCTCGGTCGGGCAGACCGTGCCCGTCCCCGCAGCGCCGCCGACGCCGACCGATGAGCTCGACGGGAGGCTCGTCAGCGGTGCGCCCCAGTAGTCGCCCGGCTGGCAGCTACCAGAGGCGATCACGGTCTGATCGCCATCGATCGCAACCCGCAGGTGTGCGACATGCAGCACGGTCAGTGTGCGCCGCGCACCGTTGCGAAGCGTCAGCACATCGCCACCGGCGACCGGCAGACGGCCGGGGAGATCTGTGATCTCGATCGTGCCGTTGATGTCCGCCCTGGCGTGCCGGACCGCGTGCCCGCGGGTCCGCGTCAGGGTGTAGTGCGCCCCGGGAACAAGTCCGTCGCAGCTGACGTCCTGGAGCCGGAGGTTGGCGGTGCAGGAGGGCATCCCGGTTGACAGGAAGTCGACATTGTTGTTGGGGATCACGCCGACGCTGTCGGGCTCGCCGAGCGGAACCGTCAATTTGACGAGCGCACCGGTGGGGTCGAGGATCGACACGGCACGGTTGTCCTCGCTGCTCATCGTCACCACGCTCGCCCCCGACAGGTGCGGCGTGCGAACGGTGGATTGATCCAATTCAGTCGAACACTGCGCGACGGGCGGGCCGGTGGGGACACCGTTAACGGCGACGTTCAGGACGCCGGTCTGGCCGCAGGGCCCGATCGTGACCGAGTTCCCCCCAACCGCGAAGCCGCTGTCGAGGTCAAGCCAACCGGTCCAGCCGGCTTCGGTGAACGGATCCCCGCCGCTGCCGGTCTCGATCACCTCGGGCGACGGGCGCCGCCGCCCGCGGTAGCTGATCAGGAGCACGTCCCGGTCGTCGCCGAGCGCGTGCACCGCCGAGTGTCTGCCGCCGGCTCTGAGCGTGACCGGCCCCCAATCACCGTTGGCACGGGTCGTCGCCGTCGCCGCCGCGACGAAGTCGGACCCGCGCACCAGCACGATCCCGACCTGCAGGCCGCCGACGGACTCGCCGGCGCTGCCGCTGACGTTCGGGCTGAATTGGCGCAACGACACACTCGGCAGCGGCAGGCCGTTTGTGGTCACGGTCGAGCTCTGCTCACAACCCTCGACGGCGTCTGACCAGATCATCTGGATGTCGTACTCGTGTCCGTTGATCAGCTGGTCGTAGGGGGAGCCGTCGGGCGCATATCCGAGCGGCGTACCCGTCTGCGGCCCGTCCTCGCATTTGTCGGCGATCTCGAAGCCGTTCGGATCCATCCAGCCGACGCCCTCGGGGTTGGTGATCGCCTCCATCGTCTCGTGCCCGGCCGTGTCGATCGACGCTTCAGCGATCGGATTTCCCTCGGGGTCGGCGCCGGCCAGCGGCTGCTCCTCGATCAGAGTGTTGATGATCACCGCATAGATGAACTGCCCGTTGCCCTGGTTGGCGAGCGAGTGATAGCCGGCGAACGCGTTCGTGCCGCACTCATCCTCTCCGGTGCACTCGTCGACGTTGACCGGCAGGAACACCTCCCAGAGGTTGTGGAGGTCGCGCCCACTCGGGTCGGTTTGACCGATCACCTTGTTGATCTCACGGCTCACATCGAGATCGGTCAGGCAGGTCGCGACGCCCGACGGCGAAGCGCACTGCTCGCTGCTGGAGGGGTATGGGTCGGTGTCGTTGACCGTGTCCGTCGCCGCGTTGTAGGAGATGTCGTAACCGCCCTGGCCCGCCGAATCCCTGTACTGGTTGAGCATCGAGAAGATGTTCGTCGTGGAGCCGGAATCGTGTGCGACATCCGTGAAGAACTGCTGGATCAGCGGCTCGTAGCCGAGCACGCCGGCGCTTGGCGAACCGCCGAACGAGTAGCCGCTCGGCGCCCAGAAGATCGTGTGGACGGTCACATCGCTCATCACCGAACCGCCGTGGTAGACCTCGGGGAACGGCGTTCCGACCGCGACGTCCTGCGAGCCGACCACCGGCACCAGCCCCATGGCCTTGCCGACCCGCGGGCGGAAAGTCGGGGCCGCAATTGCGGGAGCAACCTGTGCGCAGGCGAGCAGCAGGGCGGACAGCACGGTTATGCGGAGGAATCGTGCGGTCACGCGGGTCCTCCACGGTACACGACCCGGTGCGTCGCCGGTACCAGTCACGAGCTCGTGCAACGGCGCAGCCACTGGCATAAGATCGTCGCGCAAGCGATGTCTCAAGGAGCGGGCAAATGAGCGACACGGTCAAATTCATCCTCGGCGAGCGGGACATCCCGACCCACTGGGTCAACCTGATGGCGGACCTGCCGCCCGACGCGCCGCCGCCGCTGCATCCGGGCACCAAGCAGCCCGCGGGTCCCGACGACCTCTCGCCGATCTTCCCGATGGCCTTGATCCTGCAGGAGGTCTCGGCCGAACCGCTGATCGAGATCCCCGAGCAGGTTCGAGACGCGTACAGGCTGTGGCGCCCGACGCCGCTGTACCGGGCCAGGCGACTGGAGCGCGAGCTCGACACCCCGGCGCACATCTACTACAAGTACGAGGGCGTCTCCCCCGCCGGCTCGCACAAGCCCAACACGGCCGTGCCCCAGGCCTATGAGAACGCGGCTGCCGGGATCAGGAAGCTGACGACCGAGACCGGCGCCGGCCAGTGGGGGTCCTCACTCGCGTTCGCGTGCAGCCTGTTCGGCCTGGAGTGCGAGGTCTGGATGGTCGGCTCCAGCTATGACCAGAAGCCCTACCGCCGCTCGATGATGCAGACGTGGGGCGCGACCGTGCACCGGTCACCGTCCGAGCTGACCGAGGCCGGCCGCTCGCAGCGCCAGCACCCGACCGGTTCACTCGGGATCGCGATCTCCGAGGCCGTCGAGGTCGCCGCGCAGGCGCCTGACACCAACTACTCGCTCGGCTCGGTGCTCAACCACGTGCTGCTGCACCAGACGGTGATCGGGCAGGAGGCGATGGCGCAGATGGCGATGGCCGGCGAGGAGCCGGATGTCGTCGTCGCGTGCGTCGGCGGCGGTTCCAACTTCGGCGGACTCACGATCCCGTTCCTGCGCCGGGTGCTCCGCGACGGCGCCTCGACCAGGTTCGTCGCGGCCGAACCCGCGGCCTGCCCGACGCTGACGCGGGGCGTCTACGCGTACGACTACGGCGACACCGTCGGCCTGACGCCGCTGATGCCGATGTACACGCTCGGCCACGGCTTCGTTCCGCCGCCCGTGCACGCCGGTGGCCTGCGCTACCACGGAGACTCGCCGCTGGTTTGCGGGCTCGTGAAGGCCGGGCTCGTGGAGCCACGTGCGTATCTGCAGAACGACACGTTCAGGGCGGCGGTCACCTTCGCCCGCACCGAGGGGATCATTCCCGCGCCGGAGCCGGCGCACGCGATCCGAGCGGTGATCGATGAGGCGCAGGCTGCGCGTGAGGCGGGCGAGGAGCGCGTGATCCTGTTTGGCCTCTGCGGCCACGGGAACTTCGATCTCAGTGCCTACGACGCGTACCTTGCGGGCAAGCTGGAGGATCCCGAGTTCTCCGAGTCGGATCTGGACGCGGCGCTGGCGGCGCTGCCGGAGGCGCCGGCGCTCGCCTGAGGCGGCCGGCGCTCGCCTGAGGCGCCGGCGCAAGCACTTCACGGTTGTGGCGGCCTGACAATTGCCGCCACAACCCGCCGGCTGCGCAGGTCTGCTCGCCGCTACGATGTCCATGTTCGGACAACAGGGGAGCTGGCGGCAGGCCGGCTGAGAGAGCGCCCGCAGAGCGGCGCTGACCCTTTGAACCTGTGGGGTAATGCCCGCGAAGGGAGCGGAAGATGGTCGAGGCTCCGGTCAGAGAACGTTCTGGGAACCGCGAAGGCGACGGCATCGCGGTCTGCGGCGTGTCGCGTACTTTCGTCTCGAGCCGCGGGCGGATCGAGGCCCTCGCGGATGTCACGCTCGCGGTGCCGGCCGGGTCCGTCGTCGCGATCGTCGGACCGAGCGGCTGCGGCAAGACGACTCTGCTCGAGCTGATCTGCGGTCTGCAGGCGCCGGACAGCGGCACGATCCGGAGCCCTCCCGCCGCATTGATGCCGCAGCGAGACCTGCTGCTCCCGTGGCTATCGGCGATCGACAATGCGGGCCTCGCCCTCCGGGTGAAGGGCCTCTCACGTGCGCAGGCACGTGCGCAGGCGGCCTCGCTGTTTGAGTCCTTCGGCCTATCGGGCTTTGAGCGCTCGACGCCGGCGGAGCTGTCCGGAGGCATGCGCCAGCGGGTCTCGTTCCTGCGTTCGCTGCTGGCCGGTAAGCCGGTGCTCGCCCTCGACGAGCCGTTCGCCGCGCTCGACGCGATCACGCGCGCCGAGATGCAGGGCTGGCTCGCCGGAGCGCTCGCAACCGAGGGGCGGACCGTCGTCCTGGTCACCCACGATGTCGAGGAGGCCGTTCTGCTCGGCGATCGGGTGATCGTCATGTCGGCGCGTCCCGGGCGGATCCTGGCCGACATCCCGGTCCCCGATCCGCGGCCACGGGCGCGCACCGACGAGATCATCGTGGCGCTGCGTGCGCGGGCACTCGAGGCTCTCGGAGTCAGGTCATGAGGCGACTGGGCTCCGTGCTGATGACGCTGCTCCTGCTCGCCGTCCTGCTCGGCATCTGGGAGCTCTATGTCGACCTCGGCGGCGCCAATTCGCTGGTCCTGCCTGCGCCGCACGCAATCGCGACGTCGCTGTATCAGGACCGTTCGCTGCTGTGGAGCAACCTGCTCGTAACGATGGAAGAGGTCGTCCTCGGCCTGCTCGCTGGCATGATCATCGCATTCGCCCTGTCGATCCTGATTCACTTCTCGCGGACGCTCCGCCGCGCCGTCTATCCGCTGCTGGTCGCCTCGCAGACGGTTCCGATCCCGATCATCGCCCCGGTTCTGATCCTCTGGCTCGGCTTCGGTCTCGGTCCGAAGGTCCTGATCGTCGCGCTGATCGCGTTCTTCCCCGTGATCGTGACGACCTCGACCGCGCTCGAAGGCGTGGACGGTGAGTTGCTCAAGCTGATGCGCACCTTCGATGCTTCGCGCTACCGCACCTTCCGCGAGGTCGAGCTGCCATCGGCGCTTCCCGGGCTCTTCACCGGCGTCCGGATCGCTGCGGTGTTCGTCTGGATCGGGGCCATCTTCGCCGAATGGTCGGGCGCGAGCGCAGGTCTCGGGTACCTGTTCAATGTCTCCATGGCCCAACTGCTCGTCGCCAGGGCGTGTGCGTGCGTCGTCCTCCTGTCCGTCGGCGCGATCGCGCTGTTCGCCGGTCTGGGCCTTCTGCAGCGGATCCTTCTGCCATGGGCGCAGCGACCGGCGGAGTTCGGTGCCCGATGAACCGCCGGCGCATACTGCCCCGCGCTCTCCTCGCCGTGACGACGCTCGTCCTCGTCCTGGGTCTCGCGGCGTGCGGCGAGATCCAGAACACGGTCACCCCCGCCGCGGGCGCGTTCACGACGCTGAACGTGATGCTCGACTGGTCCCCGAACGCCGACCACGTCGGCATCTACCAGGCGCAGGCGGAGGGCGACTTCCGGCGCGCGGCGCTCAACGTCCACCTCGAATACAACACCGCGGACCCGTCCGCGCCGCTTCGGGAGCTGGAGGCGGGGCAGGTCCAGGTCGCGATCGCCTATGAACCCGAGGTTCTGCTGGCGCGCAACCAGCACATCCCGCTGGTGTCGGTGGCGGCGCTGATGCAGCGGCCGCTCACCTCGATCGTCTCGCTCGGCTCCAAGCACATCACCTCGGCCGCCGATCTGCGCGGCAAGACGGTGGGGCTGGCCGGGATCCCGTACCAAAGCGCCTTCCTGAAGACGATCCTGCACCACGCGGGCGTACCCCAGAGCTCGGTCAAGACCGTCAACGTCGGCGAGAACCTCGTGCCGGCGATGCTCTCCGGCCGCGTCGACGCCACGCTCGGCGCCTACTGGAACTACGAGGCGATCCAGCTCGCGCAGCTCGGCAAGCACCCCAACGTGATCCACGTCGAGCAGGCGGGAGTCCCCGACTACAACGAGCTGGTGTTCGTCGTCACCGAGAACGAGATCGTCAACCACCCCTATCTGATCCGCGCGTTCGTACAGGCGGTCGCGCGCGGATACGCCTCCGCGCGGGCGAACCCGACGCAGGCGGTCGCGAACCTGCTGAGCGCCAACCCGGATGCCGGCCTCAGCGAGAAGCTCCAGCTGGCGAGCGTGAAGGCCACGATGCCCTACTGGTTCCCGACCAATGGCAAGCCGTGGGGCTGGCAGAACCCCTCGCAGTGGAACGCGTTCGGGCAGTGGATGATCAACAACGGCCTGATCACCGACCCGAACGCCGTCACCGACGCGTCAACCAACGAGCTGCTCGCCGGCCAGGGCGTCTGAACGGGCGCGAAGCAACCGCAAACCCCCACACGCTCGCCCGCAGTCCGAAGCGCGGGGAGTTAAGCACGGCGGCGCCGTCCGTGGTCATACTGTCGCGCGATGCGCGTCCGCCTGCTCGCAACCTCCGTCATCGCCGTGACGCTGATCGCGACCGGCGTCGCGATCGCCGCACCGTCGCCGATCGACGCGCCGCAGACCGGTCGCACCCGCTACGCGATCCTGTTCTACCCCGCCTCGAACGCGTACCAGCAGCTGACCGTCCAGACGCGCCCCGAGCGGGTCCCCGCAGCGTAGATCGATCGTGTTCCACGTCGAGCTGCGCGAGCGGCGTCAGTTTCCGCATGTCGCTCACTCGTTCAACCTTTCCGAGGAGGAGCTGAGCGCGAAGGTGCTCGTTCCCTGGTCCGAGGGTCAAATCGTGCTGATCGGTGAGCGGGAGTGGGAGCCCAGGCGCACGAAGCTGACGATTCTCGAAGGCCGGGAACTGCGACTCGACGAAATCGGCATGGGCCGCGGCTGGGGGAACGCGATCCGCCATGGCCAGGACGTCACCGAGCGCGTGACAGGCGCCGCCCGTGCGCATTCGAGACCGGCCGGGACCGCGGAGGGATCAGACCCCCTGGCTGCATTCAAGGCCGTGCTGCTGGCGCAGTGCTCCACCGCCCCGCTCGCCATCCACCAGGCCATGTGGCTTGCGAACAGCCAGCATCCGGAGTGGCGCGTCAGCGACCGTATCGCCCTGACCGAGCGCGCCGTGTGGGAACTTCTGCACGAAGGGCACCTGAGGCTGGTGCGTCGCGACCCCGGCGACCAGGGCGCTGCTGATGTCGACGCCGGGAAGGAGGAGTGGCGCCCGGCGCTGCTCGAATGGGCAAGCTGGACCGATTCCGACACTCCGCGCTGGCACCTGCTGGCGGCTGCCCAGCCGGAGGCCCGCTAGATGCGCTGCGTGTAGCTCTCGTCGAGCGCGGCGGCCGAAGCGGCGAGATCGTCCGTGCCGACATGGTCGTTGAGGATCTCCGCCGCCGATGGCAGTGCATCCGGCGCCGCCCATGAATCCGGCCGCCACAGTGCCGAGCGGATCAGCGCCTTGCCGCAGTGCAGAAATGCCTGCTCGATCGTGACGACGATCGCCAGCACCGCCGGCCTGCCGCCGGTCTGCAGACCCTCGAGCAGCTCCTGATCGTCTCGCAGCGCCACCCGTCCGTTGACGCGCAGCGTCTCCCGCATCCCGGGGATCAGGAACAGGATCCCGGCCTGCGGGTTGGCGAGGATGTTCTGGAGCCCGTCGAGCCGGCGGTTGCCGGTGGCATCTGGGATCAGCAGGCGGTGCTCGTCAAGCACCGAGACGAACCCCGGCGGGCCGCCCTTCGGAGAGACGTCGCAGGCCCCGTCGGCCGACGACGTCGCGATCACCAGGAACGGACTCATCGCGATGAACCGCCGGCAGTGGGCGTCAAGCACACGCACTTCCTTCTTGAGAGCGCGATCGTGCGGATCGCCATAGAGCTCCCGCAGTGCCTCGATGCTGTCGATCTCGGTCATGCCGCGATCATCGCGGTCTGCGCCCCACGCAGCGCATAGGCGCCGGCCAGACCCGCCCATGGCGCGTAGGGCGCGAAGAACTCACGCACCTGATCCTCCTCGACGCGTGCGCGGGGATCACCGGTCAGCAGGCGGCCGACCAGCCGTCTGTATGACAGGTCTCCGGCGGGCAGCTGATCCATCCGCCCCTGCCCGGTCAGCGCGAGCATCTCCACGGTCCAGCTGCCGATCCCCCGGATCGCTCGCAGCACGCGCCAGCCGCGCTCATGGTCGGGACCGAACAGGTCGACACGGCCGCTCGTGACCGCCCGCGCGGCACGCACGATCGCGAGTGCCCGGTCGCCCGACAGATCCATCGACTGCAACAGTGCGGGCGCCTGCTGGGCCAGCCGTGAGCACTCCGGCGCATCCGACATGCGGCTCGCCTCGCAGCGGCGTCCGAGCGCAGCCACGAGCCGCCGCTGGATCGCGACCGCTCGTTCGTATTCGATCAGCTGCTCGCAGATCGCCCACACCAGGGCCTCGAACGGATCCGGCCGGGCGTAGACGCGCAGGCCCGGGTTGGCGCGGACCGCGGCGCCGATCAGGCGGTCGAAGCGGAAGCGGTCGTGGAACGGCCGCAGGTCGAGGTCGACCCCGAGCGCCACGCGCATCCGCTCGATCCCGTATTCCGCGCCGGCGCGGTCGCGCGCCCGAGCGCCGAACAGGACCCGTCCCCCCGACAGCGCTGCGACGCGGACCAGCACCGGCGAGCCGGCGTGGTGCAGCAGCCGGTGCACCACGCCGCCGCGCACGCGCATCAGACCATCCGGGGTGCCTCGCCGTGGCAGCGCCAGGCACCATCGCGGCTGCACCTCGACGCGGACCTCGAGTTGGGCCGCCAGGGCGGTCAATCCTCGGACCGTGCGATCAGGCGAACGCTGACCAGATACGTCGAACGGGCGCCGGGGGCGGCGGGGTCGCTCGCGCGGCGCGGCAGATCCCTGGCGTCACGCAGGTCGGGCAGAGCGCCGAGATCACGCTGCGCACGGGCCAGCCGCCTGGCGCCATGGCGCTTGAGCAGCGCCATCGTCGCCGCCCCGGCGACGAACCCTGTCGCCGCGACGGCAGCCGCCTGCACGGCGGGCATCGCGGTCGTGCGGGTGCGCTGCACCGTGACGACCTCAGCCAGCACCGGAAAAGCCTCGACCAGCTGCTCGGGCGGCTCCTGTGCCGACTCACCGGGATCAGAGCCGGCGGGCTCCCGCTCGGGCTCACGATCGGCGGGCGGCGGCTCGGCCGACGGCACTTCGTCGTTCATGGTGCAATCTTGACAGCGATGGCGGCGCTGTCAAAGCGTTCCTCGCCCGTTACGATCCTGGTGATGCCTACGCCCGATGTCTTCGCGAAGGTGCGTGAGCATGAACGGCTGGAGCAGCTGAAGGCGGCGCGCGCGCTCGACGCCCTCCCCTACTTCCGCGTGCTCGAGGGGCCGACCCTCCCCGTCGTCGAGATGGAGGGCGCCTCTCGGATCATGCTCGGGTCCAACAACTACCTCGGGCTGACCGGCGATGAGCGCGTCCAGAAGGCCGCCCACGATGCCCTCTCGAAATACGGCACGGGGCTCACGGGATCACGTTTCCTGAACGGGACGATCGACCTCCACGTCGAGCTGGAGAATGAGCTCGCGGACTGGCTGGGCACCGAATCCGCCCTGGTGTTCACGACCGGGCACCAGGCGAACCTCGGCGCCCTCGGGACGATCCTGACGCGCGGCGACACGGTCGTGGTCGACTCCGGAGATCATGCGTCGATCCTCGACGGGGTGCTCCTGTCCGGCGCGAAGATGCGGGCGTTCAGGCACAACCGGCTGGATCTGCTGGAGGACAGGCTGCAGAAGGCGGTGGGCGATGGCGGCGGCGTGCTCGTCGTCGTCGACGGCGTGTTCTCGATGGAGGGCGACGTCGCGCCGCTCAGGGAGATCGCCGTGCTGTGCCGTCGCTACGGGGCACGGCTGATGGTCGATGAGGCGCATGCGCTCGGCGTGCTCGGGGCTCGCGGCGCCGGCGCCAGCGAGCTGCTCGGAGTCGAGGACCAGGTAGATCTGCGGATGGCGACGTTCTCCAAGTCGCTTGCCTCCTGCGGCGGCGTGATCGCCGGCTCGGCCGAGGTTGTCGAGTTCCTGAGGATCGCCTCACGGCCGTTCATCTTCACGGCGTCCGGTGTGCCGGCCGCGGTCGGCGCGACGCTGGCGGCGGTTCGCATCTGCCGATCCGACGAGGGCCGGGAGCTGTTCGCGCGAGTTCTGGACAACGCCCGCTACCTGCACGAGGGACTGCGCGCACAGGGCTTCCGCGTGCTCGGGCCGACCCGCCTGAGCGACGGCACCGAGGTGATCACGCCGGTGGTCCCGGTCGTCGTCGGCGACGACTGGAAGGCGGTCTTCCTGTGGAGGTCGCTCTACCAGGCGGGGGTGTTCGTGAACGTCGCGATCCATCCCGCGGTCCCGCCGGGCGGTGCGCTGCTTCGCAACAGCGTGATGGCGACCCACGACCGCGCCACGCTTGATCGCGCACTCGAGGTGTTCGCCACGACGAAGCGCTCATTCGAGGCCGAGCACGGTCCGCTCGGCGAACCGGCCTGACCTCGGTCACAGAAAAAACACGCTCTAAGCACGCGTTCATAATCGTGTGACCTTGCTGTTATCGCCCTGCTCACGTAGCGTGTCGTTCAGTTCGAGGCGGAGCGAATCAGGAGCAACGCGAACGGTCTCCAGCAGGGGGAAAAACGTTCGCGGGAACCGATTCTTGATGCTGAATGAGATGTGATGAATGACCCGCGGTCGGAGGTCCCGGTTGACCCTGCGGCGGGAACGACCAACGCTGTCCGCTACCGGCGGACTTGATGATGTAGGAGTGACGTTTCCAAATGATGCAGACAGCCACGAAGCCCCCTGAGCCGCAGAGACTGCGAGCGCTGGAGCGTGCAAACACGGTCCGGCTCGCGCGCGCCGAGCTGAAGCGACGGATCGCCCTCGGCGAGACGTCAGCCGCGGCGATCATCCTCGGCTGCCCGGGCGAGGCCGAACGATGGACGGTGGCCGAGTTGTTGCTGAGCCAGCGGCGTTGGGGGACGACCCGCTGCCGGAAGTTCCTGGAGAGCAACGGCATCAGTGAGATCAAGCTGATCGGCGATCTGACCGAACGCCAGCGCAAGCTCCTCGCCGGCCAGCTGCAGTCCTCCCGCCCCGGACCGGCGACCACCCCCGCCGAGTCGGCGGACCCGAGCGGCAGCGACAGCCTGCGCTCACGTGAGCTGACGTACGTCTGAGCGTGCACCCGGCGCCGGTTCTGCCACCCCCCGGGCAGAACCGGCGCCACACTCGCTTCATAGCTGGATGTTCATCCCCGGCACCGGGCTCGCCCCGGCGATGAACAGGAACCAGACGAGGAAGGCGACCAGAGTCACCCCGGCGCTGACCACCAGGACGGACTCGAGCACGACGTGGCCGGGGTCACGGAGACCCCGTGCGAGCCGGTTGGCGCGGTAGAAGTCGCTGAGCTTCGCCAGCACGATCGCGAGCAGCGCGATCGACACGATCACGCCGGCGAACATCGCAACCAGCGCCCCCGTGATCGACTGGGTCTCGCCCTGGATCTGTGAGCCGACCCAGATCCACAGCAGCGGCATCCCGAGCCACAGCACGAAGCTGCCGATGAACATGATCATCAGCGCCAGCGCGGCGCCGGTGCCGCTGCGAAGAACCTCGCGCATCTCGTCAAGATTAATGCCCGTCGAGCATCCCCTGTACCGCCGACGCCAGCCGCGAGGGCTCGATCCACGCCTTGCCGATCAACCGCTCGGCGACGATCCCGCCCCGGCCGGCCAGCTCGATCAGCGGGCAGACCGACACGTCATACAGCGCCGCGACCGCGCCGTCGCTGTCGTAGGCGACCGGAATCCTCCAGCGGTGCGAGCGTATGAGCGCCTCGGTCGTGTCCTTGCCGGCGTCGATCGCCACGGCGGCGAACTGCACCCCGGTGAAGCGCCGTGACACCGCCGCCAGCGTGTCGACCGAGCGCACGCACGGGGTCGCACCGGTCGCGAACAGGTCAAGCACGATCGGCTCCCGGCCGCAGACGTTGAGACCTCGCCGGGCGGGCCGCGCCGGGTCGCACCGGGGATTGACGTTCGCGGGGACGTTCAGATCGCTGGTGGCCAGTGGCGCGACGAACCGCCGCAGCGACGCACCGGCCGCGACGCCGGGCGTCGTCGGTGACCCATCCGTGTAGAGGTAGACCGAGAATGCGATCACGACGACGAGGCCGATCGCGCCGATCATCGCCTGGTACCGGTGCCTGGTGGCCTCGATCTCGTCGGGGATCGACGGCCCGGGCACGCTCACGCCACCGGCGTCGGCCGCCGTCGCCGCCGCGCCGCCGGGCGCCCCCGGACCGGTGGCTCGTTCAGCGGCTCCGTGGCGTCGTCACCGCGTTCGGCCAATGCCAGCACCGCCGGCAGCACCAGCAGGACACCGGCCAACGACACCGACATGTCGATCACGGTCACGAACCCGAAGTCACGGAGCATCGTGATGTCTGAGAGCACGAGCACGCCGAAGCCCGCGATCACCGTGATGCCCGACGCGAGCACGGCGGCGCCGGTCGAGCGGTACGCGCGCCGGAGCGCCTCCGCCGGCTCGCCGCCCCCCAGGCGCTCCTGCCGGTAGCGCTCGGACAGCAGAACGCTGAATTCGGTCGAGATCGCGATCACGAGCGCGCCGAGCGTCGCCGACATCGGGTTCAGTGGCACCCCGACCAGGAACAGGATCAGCGCCGACCAACCGCTCGCCAGCGCGATCGGCACGAGCGGCACCAGCGCCCGCCGCGGCTCGCGGAACACCACCAGCAGCGTCAGCGCGACCGCGAGCAGCGCCGCCAGCGCGGTCAGCAGCCGGCGCCCGGACGATGACAGCGCCGCGTTCGCGTCCGCCGCCAGCACCGGCAGGCCCGCGAGCTGCGCGTCGACCCCGCTCGGTGGATGCAGCTGCGAGCGCATGTAGACGATCACCCGCTGTTGCTCGGAAAGCGGCATCAGCCGGATCCCGAAGGCCAGCACCGCGCTGCGGTGGTTCGCGGTGATCACGGCCTGCGAGAAGTAACGGGGCACCGCCGTCAGCAGCTCCGTGATCGAGCGTCGCGTGACCACCGGGGAGCCGGTGCCGGCGAACAGATCGGGCAGCGACAGGGCCGGACACAGGGTCGCCCTGGCGCACCCGCGTGCCTGCGAGTAGCCGAAGTGTGCGAGCAGACGGCGCTCGTAGGCAGTCATCCATGCGACCGTCGCCGGCGTCGCGACATCGGTGCCGTGCACGGTCACGTCGATCTCCCCCGAGACGCCGGAGACACGCTCGAGCTCGTCGAGATCACGCAGCGCCGGCGTGTTCGCCGGAACCAGCTTGGTGATGTCCGAGGACACCGGCGTCTGCGTGTCGGCGAACCAGCCGAGCAGCGCCAGCGCCGCCGCCACCGCCAGCACGCGGCCGGGATGGCGGGTCAGGCGCGCCGCCCAGCTCACGTGCGTCGCCGCGGTACCGCGTGTCCGCTTTCGCGCCTGCGGGCGCGCTGGCGGGCGCGCCCTCCCGGTTGCGGCTGGACGCCTCCTGCTCGCTGCGGACCTGGCGTCCGCGAGGATCTCCCGCGCGCCGCGGACCGACGCCCCGAGCACGCCGAGGTCTGAGCGGGGCAGGACCAGGGCGGCGGCGCCGGCGGTCAGCGTGACCAGCAGCGCGACCGCAATTCCGATCACGATCACGACCGCAAAGCCTCGGACCATCGGCACCGGCGAGAGCAGCAGCACGAGGAAGCCGACCGCCGTCGCGAGCGCAGCAGCGGTGATCGTCGGGGCGCCCCGGACGGCGGCATCGCGCACCGCCTCCCCGGCGTCAGCCGACGGCGCCTCCCGGGCGCGCGACTGGAACTGGATCGCGTAGTCGACCGCCAGGCCGATCAGGATCGGCAGGGCCGCGACGGTCGCGATCGTCAGCCCGGCGCCGGCGAGCGCGGCGACGCCGAACGTGATCGCAGTCGCCGCCACCGCCACCGCCAGTGGCAGCAGGCGCATCGTGCCGCGGAAGACGAGTGCCAGCGCCAGTCCCATCGCGACGATCGCGCCCAGCACTAGCAGCGCGATCGAACCCGTGATCTGCGTGGCGAGCTCGTCGAGCACGACCGGTTCGCCGGTCACCGTGTAGGTGCCGCCGTGGCCGAGGCGGAACTCGGGCATCGCAACGGCCGCTCGGATCAGCGAGATCGCTTGCGCGCTCTGCGCCGTCGTCAGGTTCGCCCTGAGGCGGACCTGAATCAGCGCCGCGTTCGCCGTCGGAAACAGATACGCCAGCAGCGGCTTGGGGTGTGGCGGGCCGCTCGTTCCGAACACGATCCGCGAGACGAAGGCGCTGTCGCTGATCGACGGCGCGCTGCTGACGCCGGCGCTCAGCGCCAGCTTCTCCAGCGGAGCCGTCAACCGCTGGGCCTCGAGCGCGGCCGCCGCCAGCGCCGCGGACTTCGCCAGGCTGCTGGAGAGCCCGCGGGCCAGCGCAAGCCTGTATGCGGCGCGCGCCGCCCGCGACACGTAGCGCTGATCGGCCGCGCGGATCAGGCTGACCTGCTGGTTGACCGAGGCGACCGCGCGGTTCAGAAACGTGCCCGGTCCGTAGACGACCTGGGCCGGACGGTCGCGCATCAGCGCCGCGCACGGACTTTGCGAGCCGCCATACGGCGCCAGCGAGCCTCGGGGCGCCGGCTCAAGCGCCCCGAGGGTGCGGTTCTTTGCGAGCACCTCTCCGGACAGACAGGCCTCGAGCCGGCTGATCGTGACCAGATCGTCAGACTCGACGAGGTCGCTCACCGGTGTGCGCACGAGCACGATCACGGCATCGCCGCCGAACTCGCGGTCGTCGGCCTCGGTCGCCTGATAGCCGGCCGACGAGCTGGACACCAGCGTGTTGTCAGCGACCGACGGTTTCAGCGAGAGCGCCAGCAGACCGCCGGCGAGGCTCAGCGCCGCGACCACCGCGACGGTCACAAGCGGCACTCGGGCCGCCGCTCCCGTCAGCCGCGCCAGCACCGCGCCGGCACTCGATCCGCGACGCCTCCTGCGCGGGCGCACGTCCACCCTGCTCAATCCATCGTCAGCGGGCCCTGCGACTCACCCGCAAGGAACTGACGGATGAACGGGTTGGAGGAGTTCAGCATGTCCTCGGCAGGGCCCGCCTCGACGATCCGCCCGCGCCACAGCACGTTGATGTAGTCGGCCACCCTCCGCGCGCTCATGATGTCGTGCGTGATCACCGCGAACGTCGGCAGATGCGTCTTCTGCGCCTGCTTCGCCTCCTCCATCATGTCCCGGTGGATCTCCAGGATCAGCTCTCCGAGCAGTGCGGTGCGAACCGGGTCAAGCCCCGAGTCGGGCTCATCGAACAGCACGATGTCCGGCTCCAGCACGAGCGCGCGGGCGAACCCGGCACGCTTGCGCATCCCGCCTGAGAGCTCGTTCGGGAACTTCTCCCTGGAGTGACCGAGGCCGACCTCGGTCAGGCGCCGCATCACGATCGACTCGATCTCGTCCTCGCCCTTCTCCGTGTGCTGGCGCAGCGGGAAGGCGACGTTGTCGTAGAGGTTCATCGAGCCGAACAGCGCACCGTCCTGGAACAGCAGGCCGAACTTCTTGCGCATCTCGAACAGCTGATCGTCGGCCATGTCGGGGACCGACTCGCCATGGACCAGCACATCGCCTGAGTCCGGGTAGAGCAGGCCGACCATGTGCTTGATGCAGACCGACTTGCCGGTGCCGGAGGGACCGATGATCATCGAGACCATGCCCTCAGGCAGACCCATGTTCAGGCCACGGAGGATCCGGTTGCTCCCGAACGACTTGTAGGTGTCCAGGAACTCGACCGCATCCGGCCGGCCCGATGGGTAGACCCGGTAGCTGTGCCAGCGGTATTCGTCCTCGGTGGCGCCCTCGGGCGGCGCCGGTCGCGGAGGCTGCTGATCGACCACCGACACACGCGAGGCGCCTGGCTCGGGCGTCGAGCGCTCCGGCTCGGGCGTCGGGCGCTCCAGCACGGGATCGGCGCCGCTGACGGGCGCCCCGCCCTCCTCTGGTGTCGGCGGTTCCTGCATGACTGCTCAGCCTCCGATTGGCGCTCGCGGGTTCGCACCCCAGAATAACTGCGTTCCGAGCATGCCGATCAGGTGGATCGAGACGATGTTCATCACCATCGATTTTGCGGTGGCGGTGCCGACCCCTACCGGACCCCCACTCGCGTTGAAGCCGTAGTAGCACCCGACGAGCACCACCACCGTCGCCATGCACATCGCCTTGATCAGGCTGTAGAGCACGTCCGGAGGGTTCTGGAACTGCCAGAAGATCAGGAAGAAGCCGCCGGAGGACACATCCCCGATCTGCTGTACGACAGCCAGGTAGCTGGCGAAGAAGCCCGCCCCGATCGAGCACAGGTACACGAACGGGAGCACCAGCAGCGCCGCCAGCAGACGCGTCGCACAGAGGAACGTGACGCCGTTGATCCCCATCACCTCGAGCGCATCGATCTCGTCCGAGATCCGCATCGAGCCGAGCTCGGCGACGATCCCGGTACCGACCTTTGCGGCCATCATGTAGCCGAACACGAGCGGTACCAGCTCACGCAGGTCACACCAGGCCGAGAACACGCCGGCGTAGGCGGGCGAGCCGACCGAGCGGTTGAAGTAGGCGCCCTCGATCCCGCACTGCAGCCCGATGATGAACACCAGGCCCCAGATCACGAGCGTCGAGGAGACGATCAGGATGCCCGCCTGGCGCAGCGTCTCGCCGAAGAAGCGGAACACGCGCAGGCTGAGGACGTCGCCGAAGATCTTCGAGCTGAACTTGACGATCTCCCCGAATGCCTCGATCCACTCGCGCGGGACCGCGAAGAAGTCGCCCATCAGGCTTCCGTCCCGCCGCTGCACCGAGACCGCAGGCGCCTCATTTGACGATCGTCGTCAGCTCGGGGTGCGTTGCCAGCAACACCTGAGTGAACACGTAGTTGAACGCGAAGATCCCGAGGAACGCGATCACCACCGCCTGGTTGACGGCGCGACCGACGCCCTCGGCTCCACCGGACGCCGTCATCCCCTTGTAACAGCACACGACCGCGATGATCGCGCCGAACAGCGTCGTCTTCAGCACCGAGCCCCACAGGTCGGTGGTGGAGGCGTTGTTGAAGAACGTCGCGAAGAACGGGCCCAGCGGCGCGTTGTTGACGAGCGTCGCGAGGATCCCGCCGAAGACCCCGAACAGCAGCGCGTAGATGTCGAACAGGCCGGTCACGACCATCAGCGCCAGGAATCGCGGCACGACCAGGTTCTTGATCGGATCGACGCCGAGCACCTGCAGCGCATCGAGCTCCTCACGGATCTTGCGGGCGCCGAGGTCCGCGGTGATCGCGGTCCCCGCGACGCCGGCTAGCACGATCGCGTCGACGAACGGCGCGAACTCCCGGATCGAGGCGAGCACGAAGAACCCGCCGAGTCGATCGAGCGCTCCGAACAGGACCAGGAAGTTGGCCGCCTGAAGGCCGGGCGCCTCGTAACCGAACGCGATCGTCGAGATCAGCAGCGGGAACCAGCACAGCCGCAGCGCGAACATGAACTGCGAGACGAACTCGGGACCGTACGGGTACGGCGGCCTGACGGCGGACACGATCGTGCGGCCGGTCAGGATCATCATGTCGCCCGTCTCTTCGAGGACCGCCCTGAACGGCGAGAAAGACCGGTCGGCGACTGCTCGTATCAAAAGTGCTCCCTCTCTCCACCCGGCGCCGGGACCGCGAAGCCTACGCCAACGGAAGGCGCATGACCAAGTGCTATGTTGCGATCGCTTTGAGGGGTTGGAGTCCCAGCCGCGGCGCAGCGCTCGCGGCGATCGCCACCGGTCTGGCGTTGAGCGCCTGCGGTGGAACCACGCAGCCGGCGAGCGTGCACGTCGTCTCCTACCCGGTGGTCGTGTCGACCGCCGCCTTCCCGGCCACACAACGGCTGGCCGAGCGCTCGAGGCTCGCGATCCTCGTGCGCAACGTCGGCACCGCCGTGATCCCGAACGTCGCCGTGACGATCACCAACCCTCGCTATGGCACCGCCGCGCAACCGTTCAGCACACTGATCGCGCCGCAGCCGGGCCTGGCGAGCCGCTCGCGTCCGGTGTGGATCATCGACCGGCCACCCGGCGTGTGCTTGTTCGCCTGCCGTCAGGGCGGCCCCGGCGGCGCCGCCACCGCCTACGCCAACACCTGGGCGCTCGGCCGCCTGGCGCCCGGGCAGACGGCAAGGTTCACCTGGACGCTGACCGCGGTGGCGCCGGGGCGCTACACGGTCGCATATCGCGTCTCGGCGGCGCTTGACGGCAGCGGGCGGGCGGTGCTTCCCGGCGGACTCCCGGCAGCCGGCGCGTTCAGGGCGACGATCGTGCGCCAGCCGCGGACCGCCTACGTCCAGAACAACGGCCAGGTCGTTTACTCGCCATGATTCGCTGTCAGATGCGGCAGATGAGCAACCATGACCGGTGAAGGGCAACCCGAGCGGACCGCCGCGGAGAAGTCGGCGGACCCGACCGCCGGCGCGCATCAGCAGGCGGACCGGATCGCCCGCGCGCGCGAGGAGTACGAGTGCGCGCCGTTCGACACCGCCGATCTCGCCCCGACCTGGCACGAGCAGTTCGGCGCCTGGTTTGACGCCGCCACGGACGCGGGCCTGCCTGAGCCCAACGCGATGGTGGTCGCCACCGCCGACACCGCGGGCGCCCCCAGCGTCCGCACGGTCCTGCTGCGTGGCGTTGACGACCGCGGGCTGACCTTCTACACCGACTTCGATTCGGCGAAGGGACGGGACCTGGAGGCCAACCCGCACGCGGCAGCTGTGTTCTCCTGGGTTGCGATCCACCGCCAGATCGTGATCAGGGGCGCGGCGGCCAGGGTCAGCGCCGAGGAATCCGATGCCTACTGGGCCTCGCGCCCGCGAGCATCCCGGATCAGCGCGATCGCCAGCCCCCAATCCGAGGTCGTCTCCTCACGCGACGCGCTGGATCAGGTCTGGCGCAAGCTCGCCGACGATCAGCAGGCCGACCTCTCACGCCCCGCACACTGGGGCGGTTACCGGATCACGCCTTCGTCCGTCGAGTTCTGGCAGGGCCGTCCGCACCGCTTCCACGACCGCCTCCGCTACCGCTTGGCTCCGGCAGGCTGGCTGGTCGAGCGTCTCGCGCCCTGATTCTTTCCATAACGCGGGAGTTTGGCCATTGGGATAGTGACCGTGGGCGGTCGGTCTCCTACGCTCTTGCTCCGCGTCTCGCTTGAGGCCGACTACCCATGCGCACTGCGCATGCGCGAACAGGAAGGAAAACGAATCGATGTCCCGCATCCGTCAGCAGAATGTCCTCGCCGCACAGTGGACGCCGAACGGCGGCGCGCTCGGCGCCCCCGACCTGACCGCCGCCGATAACCAGGTCTTCGGCGCCAACGTCTTCAGTCCCGCGGTCCAGCGCCAGCGGCTGCCGAAGGACGTGTTCCAGCGTCTCTCCCAGACGCTCGCCCGCGGCGAGGCGCTCGATACCTCGCTGGCCGACGCTGTCGCGATCGCGATGAAGGAGTGGGCGCTCGAGAAGGGCGCGACTCACTACACGCACTGGTTCCAGCCGCTGACGGGCTCCACCGCCGAGAAGCACGACAGCTTCTACGGGCCGACCGGCGAGGGCACCGCGCTCGCGGAGTTCTCCGGCAAGGAGCTGATCCAGGGCGAGCCCGACGCTTCGAGTTTCCCGACCGGCGGCATCCGCGCCACGTTCGAGGCGCGCGGCTACACGGCATGGGATCCGACGAGCCCGGCGTTCATCCTGGAGAACCCGAACGGGGCGCTGCTGTGCATCCCCACGGCGTTCGCGTCGTGGACCGGGGAGGCGCTTGACCACAAGATCCCGCTGCTGCGCTCGATGGATGCGCTTTCGAAGTCCGCGATCAGCGCGCTGCGCCTGTTCGGCAACACGACCGCCTCGCGCGTTTTCACGACGATCGGGCCCGAGCAGGAGTACTTCCTGATCGACGAGCAGTACTTCTTCGAGCGCCCCGACCTCGTGACCACCGGCCGGACGCTGTTCGGCGCCCAGCCACCGAAGGGACATGAGCTCGACGACCATTACTTCGGCTCGATCCCCGAGCGGATCCTCGCATACATGCTTGACACCGAGCGTGAGCTCTCGAAGCTCGGCGTGCCGGTCAAGACACGCCACAACGAGGTGGCGCCGAACCAGTATGAGATCGCACCGGTGTTCGAAAGCTCGAACGTCGGCTCCGACCACCAGCAGCTGACGATGCAGGTGCTGCAGAACGTCGCCAGGCGCTACGGGCTCGTGTGCCTGATACACGAGAAGCCGTTCGCAGGCGTCAACGGCTCGGGTAAGCACAACAACTGGTCGATGGGCACCGACACCGGCGAGAACCTGCTCGAGCCGGGCGACACCCCGCACGAGAATCTCCAGTTCCTGTTCTTCTGCACGGCCGTGATCCAGGCCGTCAACAAGCACCAGGGATTGCTGCGCGCGTCGATCGCCTCACCCGGGCAGGACCACCGCCTCGGAGCCAACGAAGCACCTCCGGCGATCATCTCGATCTTCCTCGGTGCCGAGCTTGAGAAGGTCTTCGGCGCGGTCGAGCGCGGCGAGGTTGGCGAGTCCAGCCCCGAATCGTTCCTCGGCCTCGGCACGCCGGTGCTCCCGCCGCTGCCGATGCACAGCGGCGATCGCAACAGGACCAGCCCGTTCGCGTTCACCGGCAACAAGTTCGAGTTCCGCGCCCTCGGCTCGAGCATGTCACCATCGTTCCCGAACACGGTCCTGAACACGATCGTCGCCGAGGCGATCGACTTCCTCGCAGAGGAGCTGGAGGACGCCCTCGCCAGTGGCACGAAGCTGGAGGTTGCGCTGCCGCCGATCCTGCAGCGCAGCTTCGCCGCCAACAAGCAGATCGTCTTTGGCGGCGACAACTACGCTGAGGAGTGGCACGCCGAGGCTGCTCGGCGTGGCTTGCTGAACCTCGCGCGCCACTCCCGACGCGCTGCCCTACATCGTCGATGACCAGACGATCGAGCTGTTCTCCAACTACGCGGTGCTGTCCGAGCGTGAGCTCGACGCTCGTTACGAGGTGTTCCTCGAGCAGTACGTGAAGAAGGTCAACATCGAGTCAGAGACCGCCTCCGCGATCGCTCGGACGCTGCTGCTGCCGGCAGCGGCGCGCCACCTCGCGTTGATGCTGCAGGCGCAGTTGCCTGAGCTCGCGAGCGAGACCGAGACGCTGATCTCGTCGTTCGTGGATGCGATCCGGGCACTAGAGTCGGTCAATCTGGAGGAGAACCAGCCCCACGACGACGGGCTCCTGCATGCGCAGTACATGCATGACCAGGTCCTGCCGTCGATGGAGGCGACCCGCGCCGCCGCCGACAAGTTGGAGAAGGTGGTCTCCGACGACCTCTGGCCGTTGCCGAAGTACTCAGAGATCCTGTTCATCAAATAGCCCCTCGCAGCCGAGACGGATGTGCGGAAGCCCTGCGAATGCGGGGCTTCCGCGCTGTCCGCTTCCCAGCCTCTGGCATTTGATGCGAGAATCGCGGGTGAATGCAGTTGGCCGGCGATGAACGGATTCGGATCCTGGTCACCCAAGTGGAGACCCGGGGGGCACTGGCGGCTGTTCGGGGACTGCACAAAGCCGGGTTTCTGGTCACCGCCGCCCTCGGGCCCGAACCCACACCCGCCCGTTGGTCGAGGTGCGTGGACGAGCGGCTATCGGTGCCGCCACCGATCACGGATGAGCCGGCCTTCATTGATGCGATCGCGGGCGCCGTCTCATATGGAACGTACGGGGCGCTGGTACCCGGTGGCGAGGCCTCACTGATCGCCTGCTCGCGCGGGCGGCACCTGCTGGAGCCGCACATCCGGATCGGATTGCCCTCGCACGACGCGGTGAAGCGCAGCACCGACAGGCAGGCACTGACGGAGGCGGCGTCGCATAACGGCTTGTCGGCACCGCAGACGATCGCGTGCTCGAACCTCGATCACGCGGTCGAGGTCGCCGGCGACATCGGCTTTCCGGTCCTGATCAAGCCGCTGCGGTCGGTTGTTGAGGGTGCCGGCAATCGACACCAGGTGGGCAGCGTGCTCGTCGAGGACGAGCCTTCGCTGCGCAGCATCGCTCCCCGGTTTGGCGACCCGTTCCTGCTCCAGCGGGTCGAACCGGGGGCGATCCTCTCGTTCGCGGGGGTTCTGGCCGACGGTCGTCTGATCGGCGAGGCGCTCTCGCGCTACGCCCGCACCTGGCGCCCTGAGGCGGGCAACGTCTCGTTCTCCCAGACCGTCGAGATTCCGCAGCCGCTTCGCGAGCACACGATCGCGGTCCTGCAGGAGATCGGCTGGGAGGGCCTGTTTGAGCTGGAACTGATCGAGCGATCCGATGGAGGTTGGTCGGCGATCGATCTGAATCCCCGCATTTACGGCTCGCTCGCGCTTGCGATCGGCGCCGGCGCGAACCTGCCCGCGATCTGGTGCGAGCACCTGCTCGGCCGCGAACCTGGACCGGTCTCGGCGCGTCCCGGCGTCTGCTACCGCTGGGAGGACGGCGATCTGCGCCACGCGATGTGGAAGCTGCGCCACGGCGGGATGTCCGCGGCGGCGCCGGTCCTGCATCCTGGCCGAAGTGTCGTGCATCCGTTCTTCGAGCGCAGCGACCCGTGGCCGTTCGTCGCCCATGCCCTGTCCATGAGCAAGGCTGGGCTCCGCCGCGCCCGGGCGAGCCGCCAAGCCGGCCGCGCCCGGGCGACCCTGCAAGCCGGCCGCGCCCGGGCGACCCGCCAATCCGGCGGCGCGCGGGCCGAGGCCGGTCGCACCGCGACGACGCCGCGGCTGATCCCCCGCCGGCCGGCCGGCCGCGACGAGCCGATCGTGATCATCGGAGCCGGCCCCTACGGGCTCGCGGCGGCCGCCCACCTTCGAGCGGCGGGCCTCCCGATCCGTTGCTTCGGAGAGCCGCTCGAGTTCTGGCGCAAGCAGATGCCGAAGGGCATGGTGCTCCGCTCACGTAGGCGAAGTACCCACATCTCCGACCCGGAGCAGAGGTTCTCGATCGATCGCTACGAACTTGCCGAGGGCACGAAGGTCCGCTCACCGTCCCTCCTGCTGGAGGAGTTCGTCGACTATGGCCTGTGGTTTCAGCGCCAAGTCGTGCCGGACGTTGACACCCGCAGGGTGCAGTCGGTCGCCCGGCATGACGGTCGCTTCCAGCTACGACTCGCCGACGGCGAGGAACTGGGCGCATCACGGGTTGTGGTTGCGGGCGGGCTGTTTCCGTTCGCACGCCGGCCCGAGGTGTTCAGCTCGCTCTCCCCCGGACTCGTCTCGCATACCAGCGAGCACGACGACCTCGGCGTGTTCACCGGCAAACACGTGGCGGTCGTCGGTCAGGGGCAGAGCGCACTTGAATCGGCGGCACTGCTGAACGAGCATCAGGCGACCGTGGAGGTCCTGGGGCGTGCGCCGGCGATCCGCTGGCTCGCCGACGACGGCGAGCCGCCCACGAAATCCGGGGGGCGCATCTCGGTGCCGCTGCCGCCGACCGACGTCGGGGGCAGGTTGAGCGGTTGGCTCGCCGCCACCCCCGACGCGTTCAGGAGGACGCCCAGAGACACACAGCAATGGGTTTCCCACAGCTGCATCCGACCGATGGGGTCGGGCTGGCTGCGGCCAAGGCTCGAGGCTGTGCGGATCTCCGGCCACGTGTCGGTGGTCGCCTGCGAAGAGCGCGACGGACGCGCATGGCTGCTGCTCAGCGACCGTTCGGAACGGACCGTCGATCACGTCCTGCTCGGCACCGGATATAGCATCGAGATCGTGCGATATCCGTTCCTGGCTCCCGAGCTTGCCGCCGAGATCAAGGCCTCAGGCGGCTATCCACTGCTCGGCCCCGGATTGGAGAGCTCGGTGGCAGGGCTCCACTTCCTCGGCGCGCCTGCCGCGTTCAGCTTCGGACCGATCATGCGCTTCGTGGTCGGCACCTGGTACGCCGCACCGGCGCTCGCGCGCCGAGCGCAGGGGCGACACCAGCCGCCGGTTCGGTTCGCGTTTCCCTCGCGGCGCTGATCGGCGGTCAGAGGCCGCCGATCCGGGATATGTTCGAGCGGTTCACAGAGCCGGCGCGGCTGGTGGTTGGGCAGGCGCAGGTGGCGGCGCGTGAGCTGCGCCACGACCAGGTCGGCACCGAGCACATCCTGCTGGGACTGGTCCGGGTCGAGAGCCGGGCCGCGGCCGCGTTGGGGTTGCTCGGAGCGGACCGCCGGCAGGTCGAGCAGCGGGTCGTCGCGATCGTCAGCCTCGGCGAGGAGGCTCCGGACGATCACGAGGACACGCGTGAGGACGGCGAGGAGGGCGCGATCGCCGGGCCGACGATCCCGTTCGCACCCCGGGCGCAGCGGGTGCTGGAGCGCTCGTTCCGCGAAGCGCTGAGCCTCGGGACGCGGCAGGTCGAGCCCCAGCACATCCTGCTCGGTCTCGAGCGGGAGAACGAGGGGGTCGCCGCACAGGTCCTGCGCGACCTCGGGATCGGCCGTGGGGCGCTGCGCGCTGCGATGCCCGAACTTTTCCGCGGTCGTGTGCCGGGTGTGATCGTCGATCGTGGCGTGCCGCCGCGCGTTCGGCAGGTGCTTCCGGAGGATCTGGAGCTGCCTCCGAGCGCTCAGAGCATCGGCGGCGGGGTCATTGAGAGCGGCTTTGAGCTTGGCTGGCGTGAGCGGCCGGTGACGCTTGCGGCGCTCGGTGCCGCCGCGCTCACGCGCCGCGCCTTCGACCCGCTCCGCACGGGGATGCTTGACCCGATTGAGATGCAGATCCTCGTGTTCCTGACGCTTGAGGGCCGGGGGGATCCGGGCGGCGCCGAGGCCGTGAATGTCGAGTCGCTCACGGTCGCTCTCGCCTGCGATCCGCCGGTCCTGCAGGCCGGGATCGCGGCGCTGGCCGCTTCGGAATTGGTGGTGGTCATGCCGGATGGCCAGAGCGGGACGGGTGTCGCGATCACCCGCGCCGGCGCCGACCGCGTCGAGGCATGGCTGCGCCTGGTGGCGCCGCTGTTCGAGGGGTGGCCTCCAGATCATCCGGGAGTCGACGACGCCACGGGCTGAGCGAAATCGGCCTCCGAGAGGTTGTGATTCGCGGCGCCCGCAGCGCAACTTGCGGCCTGACCGATAGTTCTAAGCTACGTTGAGTCGTCGAATGTGGGAAGACCGCACCCACCGCGCGCGTCGACGTCTGGCGCGCTTGAGGAACCGCGGCGCGTTCGCGCTGCTGTCGTTGAAGAGCCGCGCCGCCTACGCGCTGCTGGTGCTGGCGGCTGCGCTGATCGGCTTCGCAATGGCCGTTTCCGGCCCGCTCGCCGCCGGCGCGAGCGCCAGCGGACCGGGATCAGGCGGCGGCGGTCTGACGACGCCGACCTCGCCGACGGGGACCACGCCGACCGGGACGACGCCAATCGTGACGACGCCGACCGCCACCACGACAACCCCCACCACCACAACCAGGACGACCTCCACCCCGCTGACGACAACGCCGGGCGCGACGCCCGTACCGGCGCCGCCGACGATCTCGCCGGGGACCGGAGCAGATCCGTTCGCCAAGCGCGGGATGTGGATCTGGGTGCTGTCCGATTCGGACGGCGGAAACCTCGACTCGATCATCGCGACTGCCGATCAGCTCGGGATCAAGACGCTGACGATCAAGAGCGCCGACGGGCCGAACCTGTGGCCGCAGTTCAGCCCGGCGCTGGTCACGACGCTGCACGCCGCCGGGCTCGACGTCTGTGCATGGCAGTACGTCTACGGGGCACACCCGATCTTCGAGGCGGAGGCCGCGGCCAAGGCGGTCAAGGACGGCGCTGACTGCCTCGTGATCGACGCCGAGGTCGAGTACCAGGGACGCTACGTTCAGGCTCAGCGCTACATCACCAAGCTGAGGTCGCTGATCGGCCAGAACTTCCCGGTGGCCCTGGCCGGCTTCCCGTGGATCGACTATCACCCGTCGTTCCCCTATTCGATCTTCCTCGGTCCCGGAGGCGCGCAGTACAACACCCCGCAGATGTACTGGAAGGACATCGGCGTCTCGGTCAAGACCGTGTATTCGCACACCTACGCCTATAACGAGCTCTACCAGCGTCCGATCGACCCGCTCGGCCAGCTGTTCCAAGCGCCGGCCGCATCGCAGATCCGGATGTTCCGCTCGGTCTCCCGCGCCTACCACGCCGCCGGCGTCAGCTGGTGGGACTGGCAGGACGCTTCGGCGGCGCAGCTGGCGCAGACGGCACGTCCGGCCGGCCCGGTCACCGGGTTCGTGGCCAACACCACCGTCGCGACCCTCTCCAGGGGAGCCGCCGGGGACGTCGTCGTCTGGGCCCAGGAGCACCTGGTCTCGGCCGGCCAGGCGGTCACGATCGACGGCGAGTTCGGCCCGCAGACGCAGGCCGCCGTCGAACGCTTCCAGCTGTCCAAGGGACTGCCCGAGACCGGCGTGATCGACCCATACACGTGGGCCGCGCTGCTCCAATATTCACCGGTGGCGGTCAAATGGGTGATGAACCGCAAGCAGCTGACCGCACAGGTGGTCGCCAGCGCATCCAGCGCCGCCGCCGGCCGCCGCCGACCTGAGGTGCTGGCGGTACCAAAATCCGCTTCGCTGCCGGAGCGCGCCAACGAGCTGGCCGGCTCCCCCACCGGCGCCGGCGGCCACGGCCCAGGCACAGCATCCCGCTGAGGCTTGGTGATTTTCGTCGCATATCGACGAAAATCGACCAAGCCTCCGCTCGCTCGCCGCGGCCTCCGCTCGGTGACGCCTCGCTCGGTGACGCCTTCGCTCACTGGCTCGCCGCCGCCTCCGCTCGCCGCAGCCTCCGCTCGCTCGCCCCGGCGCCCCGCCGCCCAGGCTCAGGAGGACGGACTCTGGACCAAGGACTCAGGACTCCGGCAGCCCGTCGACGGCCAGGCTCCGGTTCTTGAAGCGGTCGTCATCGGTCACCTCACGCCCGAACCAAGCAGGCGGCTGGAACCGGCGCGCCACGTCCTGATCGGCGAACTCGACCTCCGCCACCTCCAGGCCCGACAGCGAGCCTGCGTATACGTCGAGTTCGATCACGAGGCCGTCGCCGGCCGGCAGCCGGTAGCGAGTCTTCTTGATCCGAGCGCCGTCGGTCACGGGCCACAGCAGCTCGAACTGCTCGGCGCTCAGCTCAACCTCGGTCTCGCTGCGGACCAGGCCGACGCCCGCCTTTACGGTCAGCCAGTGCTGTCGCCCGGCGCGGCGCACCCGCACCTCGGAGCCGTCGGTGCCGATCGCGAGGTAACCCTGGTCGATCAGACTCGCCGGGTGGTCGGCCAGCGCCTCCGGCAAGTCAGCAACGATGAACTTGCGCTCGATCTCCATCGACACCCACCGTCCCCGGTCAGACCTCGGACCCGAGGACCGTTCCCGGGGCCAGCTTCACCGGCTCCTCGACATCGAGCTCGACCTCGCCGTGGACGACCACGCCGGCGCCGAAGGTGACGTCGCCGTTGACTACCAGCCGCCGGGCGCCACGCAGTGACGGCGGTCCGTCGGGCATCCGGGATTCGAACTGGTCAAGCAGTTTGTAGTAGCGGTTGTCGAGCTCGACATACGGGAGCTCGCCGCCCAGCTCGGGCGCCGGCTCGACGTCGAGCTCCTCGCCCAGCGAGTAGGCGTCGGAACGGAGGACGAGCAGATCGTCCGTCGTCTTGACCGGCACGAACCGCGTCCGGGGAACCAGCAGCAGCCCGGCGTCAGGGAAGCAGGCAATCGCCGCCCCCATCGCGCTCTCGAGCTGGATCACCGGGGTCGATTCGGGATCACGCGGGTCGACCGTCTTGCGGTTGACGATCACCGGCAGCTCCAGCGCACCGCCGCCGCTCTCCAGCAGGTCAGACAATCGATCGAGATCGAGCCACAGGGAGTTGGTGTTGTAGTAGCGCCAGCGGCGGTAATCACGGAACGAGTCGGCATCCTCGGCCGGTGTCTGCGCGACCTCACGCAGCACCAGCTGGCCGTCGCTGCGCCGGCGCGCGATGTGGCCGCCCTTGCGGTCGGCCTCGGTCCCCAGCACCACCTCCATCAGGAACGGCAGCTGCTGGGCGGCGAGGTGGGACAGCGATCCGCGGATCAGCGGTCGCGCCGAGGTTGTCGGCGTTGGAGATCATCGCGTAGCGGAAACCGCGCTCCCGCAGTGCGTCAAGCATCCCCGAGCTGCGCAGCGCGCCGTAGACGTCGCCGTGACCCGGCGGACACCACTCGAGCGCGGGGGCCGCCGGCCAGCTGACGGGCAGCATCGTGTCCGCATCGAGTTTCGGGACCATGCTCTGGAGGAAGTCCAGCTCCAGCCCGTCGACCGGGAGCTCCGGGAATTCCGTGAGCGCCGAGCGGGTCTCGGCCTGGGTGACGTCGCTGTCCATCAGAATCAGCGGTAGGCGCGCATCGTGGCGGCGGCGCAGCGCCAGCGTCTGGCCGGCGATGATCTCCAGGAAGGTTCGTCCTTCGCGAGCCTCGATCAGGGATTTCGGATGTTGCAAACCCATCGACGTCGCGAGGCCGCCGTTCAGCTTGATCACTGCCAGGCGCCGCAGCGCCTCGGACTCCTCGTCGCGGCGCGGCAGCCCCTGAAGCTCAGGGACGTCCGCCACCGGCTCAAGCTCGGCGCTCGGGATCCGCGTCGCGGCGCCGGCACGCAGACGAGCGAGCGCCGAGGTGAAGTGGGCAATCGCGCCCTCGGACTGATGCGCGGCGCGCATCTTCTCCCGCGCGGCGTCGAGGACGGGATCCTCAGGACTCATCGCTTGATTCTGATGAAAGCCCAGTTCGCAACTCGTGCAGCCACGGCGCCGCGCTGCCGTCGCTGGGCGCGCGCCAGTCGCCTCGCGGCGACAGCGATCCACCTGAGCCGACCTTGGGCGCGTTGGGGACCGCGGATCGCTTGAACTGGCTGGTCATGAAGAAGCGCGTCAGGAACACCTCCAGCCAGCGCTGGATCTCGGCGAGCGAGTACTGGTTGCGCCGCTCGGGCGGGATCAGGTCCGGCCATGCGCCGCGCTCGCGGTCTCCCCACACGTTGTGGGCAAGCCAGGCGACCTTGCTCGGGCGGTAGCCGAATCGCAGCACGTGGTAGAGGAAGAAGTCGACGAGCTCGTAGGGCCCGACGATCTGCTCGCTATGCTGCTCCGGAACGTCCGTGTCCGGGTCCTGCGATGGGATCAGCTCGGGCGAGATCGCCGTGTCCAGGATCGAGCCGAGGACGTGATCGGCAACCGAACCGAACTGGTCGGTGTCGATCGCCCACCGCAGCAGGAACTGGATCAGCGTCTTGGGCACGGATGCGTTGACGTTGTAGTGCGACATCTGGTCACCGACCCCGTAGGTGCTCCATCCGAGCGCCAGCTCACTGAGGTCGCCGGTGCCGAGCACCAGCGCGCCGTGGCGGTTGGCGAGGCGGAACAGATGCGAGGTGCGCTCGCCGGCCTGCACGTTCTCGTAGGTGACGTCGTAGACGGGGGCGCCCTCGGCCGCCGGATGGCCGATCGAACGGAGCATCTCACGGGCTGCCGGGCGGATGTCAAGCTCGGTCGCACTGACGCCGAGGGCCTGCATCAGCGCGCGTGCGTTCTCCAGTGTCCTCGCGCTGGTCGCGAACCCGGGCATCGTGTAGGCAAGGACGTTCTCACGCGGCAACCCGAGGTGGTCAAGCGCGCGTGCGGCGACGATCAGCGCGTGGGTGGAGTCCAGTCCGCCCGAGACGCCGATCACGACCTTCTTGATCCCGGTCGCGCGCAACCGCGTCTGCAGCCCGGCGACCTGGATCCGGTAGACCTCATCGCAGCGATCGTTGCGGCTGACCGGATCTGAGGGAACGTACGGAAAGCGCTCGATCGCGCGGCGCAGGGGCACAGGCCGACGCGGGACCCCCAGCTCGAACGGGATCCGCCGCATCCGCCCCAGGCGCCGGCGATGATCATGGATCGAGTCGCCCCAGTGGCTGGTGGCCCGCCGGTCGGCGACGAGCCGCTCCAGATCGACGTCGGCGAGCGTCAACTCGTCCTCGTCGGCGAACCGCCGTGACTGCGCCAACAGGTTGCCGTTCTCGTAGATCAACGCCTGCCCGTCCCAGGCGAGGTCGGTCGTCGACTCACCCTGGCCGGCAGCCGCGTAGACGTAGGCTGCCAGCGTGCGGGCCGAGTGGGCGCCGCACAGCTGGTGCCTGTAGTCGGCCTTGGCCACGGTCACATTGCTCGCCGAGAGATTCGCCAGCACTGTTGCACCCGCCAGCGCACCGTAGGTGCTCGGTGGGATCGCCGTCCACAGGTCCTCGCAGATCTCGACGTGGATCGTCAGATCGGCGACGTCGCTGCAGCTGAACAGCAGGTCAGATCCGAACGGCACGCGTTTTCCGAGCAGCGGCACATCGCCTTCGATCACGTCGCGGGCGGCACGGAACTGGCGCTTCTCGTAGAACTCCCAGTACTCGGGGAGATAGCTCTTCGGCACCGCTCCGAGCACCTCGCCACGGTGGATCACGACGGCCGTGTTGAACAGTCCCTGCTCCGCGCGCAGCGGCAGGCCGACGATGATCACCGGCGCAAGCGCCGCGCTCTCGGACACGATCAGCTCAAGCGCCCGGTCGGTCTCCTCCAGCAACGCGTCCTGACGGAACAGGTCCTCGCTGGTGTAGGCGCTCAATCCGAGCTCCGGGAACAGGACCAGCGCGGCGTCCTGGAGCGATGCCGCTCGCGCGAGCGCGAGTGTGCGCTGGGCGTTGGTATGCGGATCGGCAACCGTGACCGTCGGCACACCGGCGGCAACTCGCACGAAGCCGTGGCGGTAGAGCGATTCGAACGGTAGCTTTGGCACGGGTTGAGAGCCTAGCGCCACGTTGCCTACGCATACGTGCGCAAATTGGCGAATCGGCGGCCGCTTGGCTACGATCGTTCTCAGCAGAGGAGACGTACATCAGCTTGCGCAATCCTTGGATCGCCCTTGATGTCTCGACCAACCCGGTCGCGCATGCGCGCGCGCTGAGGCGAGCCCATGAGCGAGGTGTCGGCGGCGCCAACGCCGTGCGCGGGGTTCGGGAGCTGGTAGTGGCGAGCTGGCGCCGGAGCCTGGCGGCGGGCGTCACGCCGGACGCACCCGGCTCGACGGTCGCAATGACCGAAGACGAGCTCGGCGAGCGCCGCGAGAGCTCGCCGCTGGCCGGGGCGATCGACGCGATCTTCGACTCACTGACGAGCCTCGACGGCGACGCCCGTCATGTCATCGCGGTTGCCGACGGCAACGCCAACCTGCTGTGGGTACGCGGCGAGAGCCGAGCGGTCGAGCTCGCTCACGAGATGCACTTCGAGGCGGGCGCGGCCTGGTCGGAGTCGGCAGCCGGAACGAATGCGGTCGGCACCGCCGCCGCGCTGGATCACGCCGTCCAGATCTTCTCAGCCGAGCATCTGGTCACGGCCGTGCATCCCTGGACGTGCTCGGCGGCGCCGATCCACGATCCCAGCACCGGCGAGCTGATCGGCGTGATCGACCTGACCTCGGACCTTCGGTCCGCGCATCCACACACCCTCTCGCTGGCGATGCTCGCGGCCCAGGCGGCGGAGGCGAAGCTGAGGTTCGACGCGCTGGAGCGGCGCGCGCGCGACAGTGGCCGCAGCCAGGGATTCGTGCTTGGGCCGATCCACCCGAATGCGCGCCGAAACGGCATCGTTGACTCGGCCGCACCACAGCCGGCGGGCCCGCTGTCGCTGCGGTTGCTCGGCCATGAGGCGACCGCGCGAGTCGATGATCAGACCCACGCCGAGGAGCGCGCGCTGCGCTCACTTGAGCTGCTCGCCGTGCTGGCGATGCACCCCGACGGCCTCACCGCCGAGGAGCTGGCGCTGGCGCTCTACGGCGAATCCGGCAAGACGGTCACGATTCGCGCCCAGGTGCACCGCGTACGGGCCCGCCTCGGAGAGCGGATGCTGCACACCCAGCCCTACCGGCTGGACGGGCAGGTCAAGGCCGACTGGATGGAGGTCCAGCGCCTGATCGCCGCCGGACGGCCGCTGGAGGCGCTGCGCGAGTATTGCGGGCCGCTGCTGCCGGCCTCCGATGCTCCGGCGATCGTCGAGGCGCGCACGCTGCTTGAGGAGTCGCTGCGTCGCAGCATCCTGACGAGCGCCGATCCGGCGCTGCTCGCAGGCTGGCTGTCGCACCCCTCCGGTGGCGACGATCTGGCGGCGGCGCGTGCGCTGGTGGCGGTGCTGCCGGGTGGCGATCCGCGACGGGCGGCGGCGACCGCCACGCTGTCGGCGATCCGCGCGCGCCTCGCAACCGCACCCGCACGGGGCCGGCGCCACAGTGTCGCCGCGCTCACGGGCGTGCGCTGACTCGCCCTCGCCACGCCGGACCTGCAACCCGGTTGCAACCTCTCGGAGCCTAAGGTCGGTCCGTCCACCAACCCCATTGGAGGGGAGAACATGGCAACAGTTACCGAAGCGGCCGCACCGGCCGCTGACTTCCTGGCGCAGCGCAAGCTGATGCTGATCAACGGCGAGTGGGTCGAAGCTCGCAGCGGCGAGACCTTCGAGGTCTGGGATCCGGCTGACGGCGAGACGATCGCCCACGTCCCGGCGGGCGACGCGCAGGACGTCGACCTCGCCGTCCGCGCCGCGCGCGCGGCGTTCGAGGACTCCGCGTGGAGCCGGATGACACCGTCTGAGCGCGGCCAGGTGATGTGGCGGATCGGCGACCTGATCGAGGAGAACGCCGACGAGCTTGCGGCGATCGAGTCGATCGACAACGGCAAGCCGGTCGGCGTCGCGCGTGCCGCCGACGTCCCACTGGCAGCCGACCTGTTCCGCTATATGGCCGGTTTCGCGACAAAGATCTATGGGCAGACGTTCCAGATTTCGGTGCCGTATGCACCGGGCGCGCAGTTCCACACCTATACGGCCAAGGAGCCGATCGGCGTCGTCGGCCAGATCATCCCGTGGAACTTCCCGCTGCTGATGGCGGCGTGGAAGGTGGGGCCGGCACTCGCAACCGGCTGCACGGTGATCCTCAAGCCGGCTGAGCAGACCCCACTGAGCGCGCTGCGTCTCGGCGAGATCATGCTCGAGGCCGGACTGCCGAACGGCGTCGTCAACATCGTCACCGGTCTTGGTGAGACGGCGGGCGCCTCGCTCGCTGGTCATGCCGGAGTCGACAAGATTGCGTTCACCGGTTCGACCGAGGTCGGCAAGCTGATCGTCAAGGCAGCTGCCAACGACCTCAAGCGGGTCACGCTCGAGCTCGGCGGCAAGTCGCCGAACATCGTGTTCGCAGACGCCGATCTGGAGACTGCGATCCCCGGAGCGGCGAACTCGATCTTCTTCAACCACGGGCAGTGCTGCTGCGCCGGCTCACGGTTGTACATCGAGCAGAAGGTCTACGACGACGTGCTCGCGGGCGTGTCGGACGCGGCCGGCAAGATCAAGATCGGGCGCGGGCTCGACGCTGATACCCAGATGGGTCCGCTGGTCTCCGCCGAGCAGCTCGAGCGGGTCACCGGCTTCCTCGCCTCAGGCGAGCGCGAGGGCGTGCACACCGTCGTCGGCGGTTCACGCGTCGGCGACAAGGGGTACTTCGTGTCACCGACCGTGCTCGAGGGCGCCAAGGAGGGGAACAAGGTCTTCGACGAGGAGATCTTTGGCCCCGTCGTGACCGCGATCCCGTTCAAGGATGTCGACGAGGTTGCTCCCGCCGCCAACCAGACCGTCTACGGCCTGGCCGCCGGCATCTGGACCAACAACCTGACCAAGGCGCACCGCCTGATCCCGCGCCTGAAGGCTGGGACGGTGTGGGTCAACACCTACAACATCTTCGACGCCGCGCTGCCGTTCGGTGGCTACAAGCAGTCCGGCTGGGGTCGTGAGATGGGCGAGGAAGTGATCCACGAGTACACCGAGACGAAGGCCGTCTGCATCGGCCTGTAGTCGCAGATACCCCTCCGTCGGGCCCGGCTCCCACGAGCCGGGCCGACGGAGTAACTTGTGACCAATGGCTGACAACGGCAAACCAACCCCTGAGGATCAGGTTCGAGCGCTCTACGAGCAGGCCGAGTCAAACTCAGCCAAGGCGCTCGAGGATATGGTCGCCAAGCCAAGCTTCGGCGGGCTGATGGCGCTGATGAGCGAGAACATCGCGGCGGTCACGAGAATCTCCGCCGACGTGGCGGACACGGCCTGGCGCAACCTCCGGATCGCCGGCCGAGCCGACATCACCAGGCTCGCAAGGCAGCTGAACCGCAACGAGGACAAGCTCGAGCGGGTCCTGCAGGAGGTCGAGTCGCTGCGAGACGAGCTGGTAGAAGAGCGGCTGAAGTCCAGCGCGTCGTCGTGAACGCGCTTGAACGGATCGCGCGGGCGCCACTGAGCGCACTTGAGCTGACCAATATCTTGCTGACCACCGACGACGCGGTGATCGGTCCAACGCCGCGGGAGGTCGTATGGACCCATCGCGGGGTCACGCTCTACCGCTACTCATCGGCGCAGCGCGCCTACCCCGTGCCACTGCTGCTGGTGTTCGCGCTGATCAACCGGCCTGAGATCTTCGACCTCGCGCCGGGACGGTCGCTGGTGGAGTTCCTGCTCGGCGAGGGCTTCGACGTGTTCCTCGTCGATTGGGGCTACCCCGACGAGGAGGACGCGGACTTCGGCCTGGACAACTACGTATGCGACGAGCTTCACTGGGCGATCAGGGAGACGCTGCGCTGCAGCGGCGCGGACGAGCTGACGCTGATGGGGTGGTGCATCGGGGCGACCCTGTGCGCGATGTACTGCGGCCTGGAACGCGATGCGGAACAGACCGCGGTGCGAAACCTCGCATTGCTGACGATGCCGATCGACGGCCGAGCCTCCACCTACGCGCGCTGGGTGGGCAGCCCCGACTTCGCCTCCGACCGGATTGCAGACCAGCTCCGGGTGCTGCCCGGCGGCGGGGTCGACATCGCCAACAAGCTGCTCAAGCCGGTGACGAACTTCTGGACCACCTACCGCCGGCTCGGTGCATCGGTGTTCGATGGATCAGCGCACCCGAGCGCGTACCAACCAATGGCCAAGTGGGTCGCCGACAACCCGAACTTTCCGGGGCGCGCGTGGGCGGAATGGATCCAGCTGATGTACCGTGACGGCTCGCTCGCGTCAGGTCGTACACGGCTACGGGGCCGGTCCGTCGACCTTCGCAGGATTGAGCAGAACCTGCTGGTGGTCACCGCCGAGGCCGATCACATCGCGCCCCGGCAGGGGACGATGCCGATCTTCGACCTCGTCGCCAGCGAGGACGTGACCCACTTCGACCGACCGGGAGGACACATCGGACTGATCGCAGGCTCCGCTGCCCGCAGGCAGATCTGGCCGGATCTGGCGGCATGGCTCGCGGAGCGCTCACAGGAATAGGCAGCGAGCACGATGGCAACCGCAAACAGCGGTTGCCACAGTAGAGATAGCGCAAATTCGAGGAGAAGGAGAGACTCCATGGATGCAACCAGCGCCGGGACCCGCGAAACACCAGCTCTGACGATCCCGCCGGATGAGGAGCAGTGGCCGAGTGCCACGCGACGTCCGGGAATGGAGGGCCGAGTCGTGTTCGTCACGGGCGGCACGCGCGGGATCGGCGCCGCGATCTCAAGAAGCTTCGCGTCGCAGGGCGCGACCGTCGCCGCGGGCTACAGCCGTGACCGTGACCACGCGGAGTCGCTGCTGAAGCAACTGCGTCAACACGATGCCGAGGCGAGCATCCACCAGGGCAACGTCGGCTCCTCGGACGACTGCAGGCGTACGATCGCCGAGGTGATCGAGACGCACGGACGGCTTGACGTTCTCGTCAACAACGCCGGGATCACGATCGACAAGACCGTCATGAAGCTGACCGACGAGGATTGGCACAAGGTGATCGCGGTCAACCTGTCGGGCGCGTTCTTCATGTCCCAGGCGGTGCTGCCGCACATGATCGAGCGCGGCTCGGGACGGATCATCAACATCTCCTCGATCATCGGGGAGACGGGAAACATCGGGCAGGCGAACTACGCGGCTTCGAAATCCGGCCTGTTCGGCCTGACCAAGACATTCGCGCGCGAGGCCACGTTCCAGCTGCAGCGTGCCGGGAAGCTGACCGAGGACTCGGTCGGAATCACGGTCAACACGGTCGCGCCCGGCTTCATCGCGACCGAGATGCTGGAGCACGTCCCGGAGAAGGTGCTCGACCGGATCAAGGCCGAGATCCCGGTAGGCCGCCTGGGACGCCCCGACGAGATCGCGCGGGTCGTGCACTTCCTCGCCTCGCCCTACTCGGCGTTCATCACCGGACAGGTGTGGAACGTCAACGGCGGACAGGAGATGTAGCCGCGGATGAGCGACGCTGAGGAGCAACTGCGCGGTCGTGCTGCGCTGGTGACCGGGGCCGCGAGCGGGATCGGGCTCGCGATCGCGCAACGCCTCACCGACGCCGGGATGGACGTGCTGTCGGTCGACCTCAACAGCACAGACGGGGGTCCGGGCGTTCCGTTCCGGGCGGACCTGACGGATCCCCAGGCCAATCAGGCCGCAGTCGCACAGGCGATCGAGCTGTTCGGACAGCTTGACCTGGTCGTCGCCAACGCCGGCATTCAGCACGTGTCGCCGATCTCGGAGTTCCCGGTCGAGCGCTGGCAGACGATCGTCTCACTGCTGCTGACGAGCCCGTTCCTGCTGGCCAAGTACGCCTGGCCGGCGCTCGCGGCGAGCCGTTCCGGGCGGTTCATCGCGATCGCCTCGGCGCACGCGCTGATCGCGTCGCCGTACAAGGCCGCCTACGTCGCGGCCAAGCACGGCGTGCTCGGGCTCGTCAAGACGCTCGCGCTGGAGGGAGCGCCCGACGGGATCATGGCGACGGCGGTGTGCCCCGCGTATGTGCGCACGCCGCTGGTGGAGCGGCAGGTCGCAGATCAGGCTCGGGTGCATGGGATCTCCGAGGACGAGGTTTTGGAGCAGGTGATGCTCGCCCCGCAGGCCGTCAAGCGGATGATCGAGCCGGCCGAGGTGGCGGATGTCGTGGCGTTCCTTGCCGGCCCGAGCGGCAGCACGTTCACCGGCGTGCCGGTGACGATGGACATGGGATGGACTGCCCGCTGATGGCAAGGAACTCCGCAATCGCCCTGGGCGAGATCATCCGCCGCCAGCGGGAGCTGGCAGAGATGTCGATGCGTCAGTTCGCCGAGGTCGCCGGGATTTCGAATCCCTATCTGTCGCAGATCGAACGGGGCCTGCGGGCACCGTCGGAGCAGGTGCTCGACGGCATTGCGCGGGCGCTGAAGCTGTCGGCCGACACGCTCTACCAACAGGCCGGGGTGACCCCGCCCGGCGAGGGGGAGGAACAGGCGAGCGCTGTACTGAGCGCGATCGCAGCCGACCCCAAGCTGTCGGCCCGTCAGCGAACGGCGTTGCGCGAGATCTACGAAGCGTTCGTCGAGAACGGCCGATCTGTGCGCAAGCGCGGTGGCTGACAGCTTCGACCAGGAGCTGTTCCTGTGGCTCGGAGATGAATCCGAGTCATTCCGTGAGCAGGACGCCCAGCGCATTCACAGGATCGCGCTGGAGTTCGCGATGGGCTTCGACGCGCTTGCCGATATCGGTCCGGCCGTGACCGTGTTCGGTTCCGCCCGCACTCCCGCCGAGCACCCGCACTACAAGCTCGTGCGAAGCATCGCCGCGGCGCTCGGCCGTGCCGGTTACGGGATCATCACCGGCGGCGGCGGCGGATTGATGGAGGCAGCTAACCGTGGCGCGCGCGACGCGGGAGCCGTGTCGGTCGGCTGCAACATCGAGCTGCCGCGTGAGCAGGCACTCAACATCTATGTCGACATCCCGCTCCGCTTCAGGCACTTCTTCGCGCGCAAGGTGATGTTCGTCCGATATGCGAGCGCGTTCGTGATCGCGCCGGGCGGCTTCGGGACGCTCGATGAGCTGTTCGAGGCGCTGACGCTGATCCAGACGGCGAAGATCCAGCATTTCCCCGCGATCCTCGTCGGCGACGGCGAATGGAGCGGGATGATCGATTGGCTACGCGCGCGGGCGCTGCCGGACCATCGGATCGTGGCCGCCGATCTGGACACCCTGCGTCTGCTCAGTGACCCCGAGCAGATCGTGTCCGTCGTCGATGCCGCCCGCGCCCGCCAGCGCGAGCTGCGCGCGCCGCCCGGCCCCTGAGCCGCAGCGAGGGCGCCGCAGCGATCTTCGGCGAGGAGGCGCAGGCGCTGCCCGACTGGCCGGCCGGCGTCGTCTCGGTCACCAACACCCGCAGGCGATGCCCGACGTCGGCGGCATTTGGCACGTACCGTGCGGAGCTCGCGCCCGGGATCGTGGTCCAGTGTCCATGCACGTAAAGCTGCCAGCTGTAGTGCAGGGAGCCGGCCTCGCTCCAGGTGCCGCCGCTCGCGGTCAACCGCTTTGATTGCACGGCGGCGCCGGTGACCCGCGGCGGCGCCGTGTTGACCGGCGGGGAGACGGCGGACAGTGACCCGGGAGGCGTGGTCAGCGTGTAGTCGTAGCCGTAGCTGGTCCCGTCGCTGTTCTGGGCGACCAGCCGGTAGTGGTAGGTGGTGGATGGCGCCAGGCCGCTGAGCGCGCCCGCGACCGAAACCTCGGCGGTGCCTGCACCGATCTCGTTCGGGGTGCTGGTCGAGCCATATCCGGTCGTGGTGCCGTACTGCCACCAGGCACGTGTCACCAAGCCGTTCGGGTAGACGCCGCCGAGCAGCGACGCCGTCGAGGAGCCGAGCGTGTCGGTGTAGCTGTTGGCGCCGGCACCGTCGACGTCCGCGCCACCGATTCCCGGCGCTCCGGCTGCAACCTGCCCGGAGATCGAGCCCGCACCGGTCGGGCCGTCATATCCGACGCCGGCAAGGCAGATCTCCGAGATCGCCCCGGCACACGACCCGTTCGAGCCGCTGCTCGGGTCATTCAGCAGTGCGCTGTCGGCGTAGGCCCAGGCGGGGCTCGTGCCGTCGACGCCGGTGACCGCCTCGAACGCAGCGACCAGGGGTGAGGCGAGGCTGGTACCACCCGCCAGCAGCCAACCGCCTGACCCGGAGTCGTAGATCGCAAGCCCGGTGTTGGGATCGGCGTCGGCGGAGATATCGGCGTAGGCCCGCCCGGGGCACGAGACGGCGCTCTGGAAGGCGGGCTTTGATGCCTGCTGATCACAGCCGGAGCCTGCGTCTGACCACGCCGTTTCAGCGAAGCCGCGGAGGTTCGCCGCGGGGGCCAGGCTGGTGCCTCCAGCGGCGACGACACCCGCAGCGGCAGCCGGGTAGACGCTCTCGCCGGAGTCCTGATAGCCGTTGTCGCCGGTGGCCGCGACGACAGACACTTGGGGGAACGTGAGCTGCCCCTGAGGCTGAACGGTGTCGCTGCTGGTCCAGCTGTCGGAGATCTGGGTTGCGCCCAGCCTCGCGGCAGTTCCCATCGCGGTGACCATGTCCTCCCACGAACTCGAGTTCGCCTCCACCAGCAGGAGGTGGCAGTTGGGGCAGAGTGAGGAGACGGCGTCGAGGTCGGTCGCCTCCTCGACGTTCCAGCCGCTGTTGGCCGCCGGCAGCGGTGCGCTCGCGCCCTGCTCGTTGACCTTCCGAAAGCAGCCACTCGTGACCGTGCAGGGAACCAGGCCCGTGTCGGCGCGGAAGGTGGCGAGGTCCGACGCCGCATTCGGATAGTCGGAGGCGTCGACGATCGCGATCGTGTCTGATCCGCCGGCCGTCGCTGACAGGTAGCTCAGGTCGTATGCCTCCTGCAGGTAGGGAGGGGTACCGGGCGCGGGAGGCGCCTGCGCCGGCGCCGCGCCGTCGCCGGCGATGTGCCCGGATCGCGAGAACCCGGTGCGCGTCGATCTGCGCAGATGCGGTGCCGATGGTCGAACCAGGCCGCCGCCGCTGCGCAAGCGAAGCACCTCAGCGGCGCATTGCACGTACCCGGGACCGGCGGCCGGGCAGACGTTCTCAGCCGCGACCCGGGACGCCGAGAGCCCCGTCGTCTGCGCGAGCGCCCCGGGCGAGCCGGCGGCCTGCGCACCGCTGACGCCGAGCACGAGCATGATCGGCGCCGCCAGCGCCAACCGGATCACCCAGGCGGTGAGCAGCCTTGCCCGCATACCACCTGATTTCGGAGCGGTAGCACCTCTCCGGGACCAGACGGAGTACGCACGGACGCATGTTTGACCCGGGCGGACGCATGTTCGACCCGCTCGGGTTGGCTATCGGGCTTCCCCGAAACGCCTCAGCTGACGGTCCGCCAGCTCACTCGAGCAGGTCGCGGCGCGCGAACAGCATCGCCGCAGCCGCCATCACCGCCAGCGCGATCACGACCATCAGGGCGGCCGCGCCGGCTCGGAACGGCGCCGCCGGCACCAGTCCGATGTGCGCGAACGGCGTTGCCTCCAGCAGCCAGTGCGGGGCTGAGACGAGTGAGCCGACGAGGTACCAGACGAATGCGAGGCCGACGAGCCCGTAGGCGATCGCCACGCACGCGCGCGGAACGATCGCAAACGCAAGCGCGCCGAATGCGAGCGCCAGCAGCGTGACCGGCAGACAGTTGACGCCCGCCAGCAGCATCGTCGCGAATGAGATCGAGACCCCCTGCAGACCGGCGCCGGCCCAGGCGAGCACAGCCGATACGAGCGAGATCACCGCTGCGGCCCCGGCGGCGAGCAGCAACCGCCCGGTCAGCCAGCCGTGCCGGCCGACCTTCAACGCGAACAACGTCTCGAGCTGCCCGCCCGCTTCCTCGCTGCGCGCAGCGCCGACCTGCGAGCACGCGAACAGGCTCACCGCCAGCACCAGGATCACGAACACGAAACCGAGGTACCCCTTTGAGGTGGCGATCGAGCCCGATCCGAGCTTCGCGATCTCGCGTTGCAGCTGCTTCGAGATGCCGGCTGTCTTGATGCTGTTCGAGACAGCTCCGAAGATGTAGGCGAACACACCCGCGGAGACGATCCAGATCGCGATCGAGCCGCGCTCGCTGCGCAGCGACTGCGCGATCGGTGAGGACAGCAGCGTCAGGCGCGCCGGTGCCGAGTCACGGGCCGGAAGCAGCCCGCTGCCGATGTCCCGCGCGGTCGCGATCCGCACCGCCAGCGCAATCAGCACGATCCCCGCGACGATCGGAAGCAGCAGCACCAGTGGCTGGGCGCCGGTGTAGGGCCGCATCTGCTCCGCCCAACCCAACGGCGTCAGCCAGCGCATCCAGCCGACACCGCTGGAGGTGTCGGCAATCGCGCGGAGCAGCAGCGACAGCGCCACCGCGCCGCTCCCGATCGCCAGCGCCACACGCCGGCGCGGAGCGAACTGGCTGGCGAGCGCCCCGACCCCGACGAACGGCGGGATCACCGACACGATCGACAACGCCATGAACGCCGAGCTGGCCGGGTTCAGCCCACCGACGGTCAGCCCGGCCCATGTCACCAGCCACAACAGGAACGCGCCTTCGGCGATCGCGAGCATCGCACTGCCGTTGAGCGTGATCCGAGAGACCGCACCCGAGAGCACCAGCTCGGTGCGACCGGCGTCCTCCTCGGCGCGCAGCGCTCTGACCGCGGCCAGGACCCCCCAGACGGCGGCGACGATCACGAGAACGCCTCCGACCCGCCAGGCGGTATAGCCGCTGACGGTCAGGAGGTCGTGCGGCTCGCCATAGAAGAGCCGGATCGCGGTGTTGTTGCCGAAGCTCCGCGCGAACCCCTGGCGGGCGGCGATCGTCTTGTAGGCGCTGCGGTATCCGACAGGCTGGATGAACGCGTAGGCGGCGAACAGATAGGCGAACGCGATCGTGCGGACCTTCGCATCGCCGAACGCGCGCCGCGTCAGCGCGACCCACGCACGGCCGGTTTTCGTCTCAGCGACCGGCGCCGGCTCGGTCGCCACCATCGGCCCCGCCCTGGTTGCTCGCATCTTCGACGCCGTCGGCGGGACCATCGCCCCCGTCCTGCACGCTGTAGTGGTGCAGGAAGATCTCCTCCAGCGACGGCGCATGGCTGCTGAGCGACAGGACTTGATGCGCGCCGAGAGCCGTGATCAACGGCCCGATCGGACCTGAAACCTCGAATCGGAGCGCGTCCGGCCCGACCCGGACGGCGCTCACTCCATCAAGCGGCGCGATTGCCGGCGCCTCCCCCGCAAAGGTCACCTCGACCGTCTGCACGCTCAGGTGGCGCAGCTGCGCGAGTGTTCCCTCGTCGATCAACCGGCCGGCCCGCAGGATCCCGATCCGGTCGCAGAGCGCCTCGACCTCGCTGAGGATGTGCGAGGAGAGGAACACCGTCTGCTCACGCTGCTTGGCCTCGACGATCGAATCGCGGAAGGCGACCTCCATCAGTGGGTCGAGCCCGGCCGTCGGTTCGTCCAGCAGCAGCAGCTCTGCGCGCGTCGCCAGCGCGGCGATCAGCTGAACCTTCTGCCGGTTCCCCTTGGACAGCGCGCGAACCTTCTTGTGCATGTCCAGATCGAAACGCTTGACCAGCACCTCGCGGTAACCGCGGTCGACGCTGCCGTGCATCCGCCCGAGGAACTCGAGCGTCTCGGCGCTCGTCAGCGACGGCCATAGTGAGGGCTCACCCGCGACGTAGGCGACGCGCGCGTGGGCGCGCAGCGGCTCACTCCAGGAGTCGATCCCGAACAGCTCGGCGTGCCCGGCGCTCGCTCTGTGCAGCCCGAGCAGCAGCCGGATCGTGGTCGTCTTGCCGGCGCCGTTGGGGCCGAGGAAGCCGTACACCTCACCGGCGGGAACCGTCAGCTCGAGCCCGTCCAGCGCGAGCGTCTCGCCGTAGCGCTTACTCAACGCGTGGGTCACGATCGCCACCTCGCTCTGCGCCCCCGCCCGGCCCTGGGGTAGGGCCGGCGGGAGCGGGTCAACCACTGACATCGCGCACCGCCGCGGCGAACCCGTCGACGTCTTCCTCGGTCGTGTCCCATGAGCACATCCATCGAACCTCGCCGATCGACTCGTTCCACGGAAGGAACGCGAAGCGCTCGTGCAGCTGCTCCCGCGCCGCCGCCGGCAGCGTCGCGAAGACCGCGTTCGTCTCGACCGGCTGCGTGATCTCGACACCGGGCAGCCCCCGTACCGCCGCGGCGAGGCGGGCCGCCATCGCGTTGGCGTGGCGGGCATTGGACAGCCACAGCTGATCGTTCATCAGCGCATCGAACTGAGCTGCGAGGAAGCGCATCTTCGATGCCAGCTGGAGCGTCTGCTTACGCAGATACTCGAAGCCGTCAGCGAGCCTGTCGGAAATCAGCACCACGGCCTCGGCGCCGAGCAGCCCGTTCTTGGTCCCGCCGAACGAGACCAGGTCGACGCCGGCGTCGGTCGTGATCGCCCGCAGTGATGTCCCGAGCGCGGCTGCCGCGTTCGCCAACCGTGAACCATCCACGTGAACCGGCAGGCCGTGCTCATGGGCGAGTGTCGTGATTGCCCGCACCTCGGCTGCGGAGTAGACCGTGCCGAGCTCTGTGCACTGGCTGATCGACACGACACCCGGCTGCACCGCATGCTGATCGCCGACGCGGGTGATCAACGACCGCACCAGCGCCGGCGTAAGTTTCCCGTCGACGGTGGGCGTGCTCAGCAGCTTGACGCCCGCGAGCGCCTCAGGAGCGCCACACTCGTCGACGTTGATATGGGCCGTGGCGGAGCAGATGACCGCCTGCCATGGGCGGCACGACGCGCGCAGGCAGAGCACATTGGCGGCGCTGCCGTTGAACACGAAGAACGCCCGTGAGCACTCGCCGAACGCCTGCTCGACCCGCTGCCCGACCGCGCGCGAGTAGGGGTCGTTGCCATAGCCGATCGCGTGGCCGTCGTTGGCCGCGGCGATCGCCGCAAGCACGGCCGGATGGACCGCCGCCGAGTTATCCGAGGCGAACCCCCTCACGAGCTGCACCGTGCCAGCTTAGTGGTCTCGCCCGTCAGTTTCGTAGAGGGCCAAGCGCGGCGGCCACCCCTTGTTGAAGCGTAGGCTTGTCGGGTCCCGCCGCTCGCCGCACAGCATGAACGGGTTTCAGATCGCCATCAACGTCACCTGGATCGCCTTCTGGATCTACTGGCTGGTGTCTGCCTTCGGCGCAAAGCAGGGCAGAAGGGGCGGTGGGCGCCGGATCCCTCTACCGGGCCTGACGCTCGTGGCCGTGATCCTCCTCTTCCGCGCCTTCCGGGGTGGAAGCCTGAGCGTCGACAGCCCGGTCCTCGGAGCGATCGGGACGGTCGTGTTCGCAGCGGGAATCGCGCTCGCGGTCTGGGCTCGCATCTACCTCGGCCGCAACTGGGGGATGCCGATGACGCAAAAGGCCGAGCCGGAGCTGGTCACGTCCGGCCCCTACCGATTCGTCCGCCACCCGATCTACTCGGGGCTGCTGGCCGGGGTGCTCGGAACCGCACTTGCGACGAACCTGATCGGGCTGATCATCGTCGGGGCGATCGGCGCGTATTTCTACTACTCCGCATCGGTGGAGGAGAAGAACCTCACCGCAACCTTCCCCGACGCGTATCCGGCCTACCGAGCGCACACGAAGATGCTGATCCCGTTCGTCCTCTAGCCGGGCTCGCCGGACGACGGCGCTAACCTTGCCATAGCTGTGTCAAGGTTTGGTCTCAACGCGCTAGGATGCCAGAACGATGCGTGACTTTCTCGCGGCCGTTGCAGACCGGATCGTCGTCTTCGACGGCGGTATGGGCGCGACGCTTGAGCAGTTCGACCTCAGCCTGACCGACGACTACCGGCTGCCGGGGCGCTGCCATGAGGCGCTGGTCCTGAACCGCCCTGACGTGATCGAGCAGGTTCACACATCGATGCTCGACGCGGGCGCCGAGGTCGTGCAAACGGACACATTTCAGGCATCGCGGCTGAAGCTCTCCGAGTGGGGACTCGAGGACCAGACGCTGGAGATCAACGTGAGGGCGGCGCAGATCGCACGCCGGGCCGCCGGCGAACGGCGCTTCGTGGCTGGATCGATCGGCCCGACCGGCTTCCTGCCGGCCAGCGAGGATCCGACGCTCGGCCAGATCAGCTTCCGTGAACTCGTGACGGTGTTCACCGAGCAGGCGCAGGGACTCGTGCGCGGCGGTAGTGACCTGATCATCATCGAGACCGCCCAGGACATCCTTGAGGTCAAGGCGGCGGTGTTCGGTGCCCGCGAGGCGTTCAAGCTCGAGGGCCGCGCGGTCCCGATTCAGTGCAGCGTGTCACTGCTGCCCAATGGCGGCAAGATGCTGCTCGGGACCGACATCAGCGCTGTGCTGACGACGCTCGAGGCGCTGGCGGTCGACGTGATCGGCCTCAACTGTTCGACCGGGCCCGAGGACATGCGTGACGCGATCCGCTTCCTCGGCGAGTACTGCCCGGTGCCGGTGCACTGCATCCCGAACGCCGGCCTGCCACTGCAGGGCCCGAACGGCGAGACGATCTTCCCTGACCAGCCGGGACCGCTGGCCGAGGTGCTCGGCTCGTTCGTCGAGCGATACGGCGTCGGCATCGTCGGCGGCTGTTGCGGCACCACGCCCGAGCACATCGCGGCGATCACCCAGCGTGTGAGCGGCCGCAAACCGGGCGGCCGGCCCGCCAGCCGGCCGCCGCACGTGAGCTCGATGATCGCCGCGACACCGCTGGTCCAGGACCCGGCCCCGACGCTGGTCGGCGAGCGAGTCAACTCCCAGGGCTCGCGCAAGGCGAAGGAATTGCTGCTCGCCGACGACTACGACGGGCTCGTGATGGTTGCCGAGGATCAGGTCCAGGGAGGCGCGCACGTGCTCGATGTCTGCGTCGCTTTGACCGAGCGCCAGGACGAGGCCGAGCAGATGCGGCTGCTGGTCAAGAAGATCTCGCTGACGCAGCCGGCGCCGATCCAGGTCGACTCGACCGAACCTGACGTGATCGAGACCGCGCTCGAGCAGATCCCCGGCCGCGCGATCGTGAACTCGGTCAACCTCGAGGCCGGCCGCGCCAAGCTCGACCGCGTCGCGCCGCTTGCCGCGGCGCACGGCGCCGCGCTGATCGCACTGACGATCGACGAGGTCGGGATGGCCAAGACCGCGCAGCGAAAGCTCGAGATCGCACAGCGGATCACCCAGCTGTGCTGCGAGGAGCACGGACTCGACCGCGAGGCGCTGATCTTCGACTGCCTGACGTTCACGCTGACGACCGGCGATCAGGAGTGGCGGCCGAGTGCCGTCGAGACGATCGAGGGGATCCGTCTGATCAAGCAGCAGATCCCCGGCGTGAAGACCTCGCTCGGGGTCAGCAACGTCTCGTTCGGCGTCGGCCTGCCTGCGCGCTCGGTGATCAACAGCGTCTTCCTGCATCACTGTGTCGAGGCCGGGCTCGACCTCGCGATGGTCAACCCGAACCACATCACCCCCTACGGCGAGATCGGCGAGTTCGAGCGCGAGCTCGCCGACGACCTCGTGCTCAACCGTCGGATCGACGCGCTCGAGCGGCTGATCGCGCACTTCGAGGCGAAGGGCGGCTCCGGCGAGGAGTCGGCCGGCGCCGGGGCCGCTGACCCGACCGAGGGGATGGAGCCCGAGCAGGCGCTGCACTTCCACATCCTGCGCCGGCGCAAGGAGGGGGTCGAGGCATGGATCGATGCGAGCGTCGAGAAGATCGGTGCGGTTCCGACGCTCAACGAGGTGTTGCTGCCGGCGATGCGTGAGGTCGGCGACAAGTTCGGGGCCGGCGAGCTGATCCTGCCGTTCGTCCTGCAGTCGGCGGAGGTGATGAAGAAGGCGGTGGCCAGGCTGGAGCTGTATCTCGACAAGCTCGAGGGCTACACCAAGGGGACCGTCGTGATCGCGACCGTGTTCGGGGACGTTCACGACATCGGCAAGTCGCTCGTCAACACGATCCTCACCAACAACGGCTACACGGTGATCGATCTCGGCAAGCAGGTACCGATCTCGACGATCATCGAGGCCGCGGTCGAGCACGACGCAACCGCGATCGGGCTGAGCGCGCTGCTCGTCTCCACCTCCAAGCAGATGCCGGCGTGCGTCCAGGAGCTTCACGCCGGCGGGCTGCGATTCCCGGTGCTGGTCGGCGGCGCGGCGATCAACCGCAACTTCGCGCTGCGGATCCTCTACCCGAACGGCAGGGAGTCCGACGAGGTATACGAGCCTGGCGTGTTCTTCTGCAAGGACGCATTCGAGGGACTCGCGAAGATGGATCAGCTGATCGACGAGCCGGCGCGTGCCGAGCTGGTGGCGAGCACGCGCGACGCCGCCGAGCGCCTGCGCAACCAGGTCGAGGTCGTCGACGAGGGGGCGCCGCCGACCACCGACGCGAGCGTTCGCAGCGCCGTCACCGTGCAGGAGACGATCCCGTCGCCCCCGTTCTGGGGTGCGCGCGAGGTGCCTGTATCGCTCGACGAGGTCTATCCCCATCTCGACACGCACGTACTGTTCAAGCTGCACTGGGGCGGGCGAGGCGTCAAGGGCGATGCGTGGGCGCGGCTCGTCGGTGAGGACTTCCAGCCACGGTTGGAGCGGATGTGGCGTGAGCAGGATTACCTGCGTCCGCGCGCGCTGCTCGGCTACTTTCCCTGCAACGCGCAGGGCAATGAGCTGATCGTCTGGGACCCCGAGGCCCCGGGTGAGCGCGAGCTGGAGCGGCTCGTATTTCCGCGCCAGCCGCGGCACGACCGGATCTGCCTGAGCGACTTCTTCCGGCCGCTGGACGCCACCGACGATCCGCGGGCACGCCGGCGCGGCGTCGACGTGGTGGCGCTGCAGGCGGTCACCGCCGGCGCCGAGGTGACCGAGCTGATGGCCGCGCTGGAAGTCGACGGAGAGTTCGCAGAGCAGTTGTTCGTGCACGGCCTCGGCGTGCAGTGCGCCGAGGGTATGGCCGAGTGGCTGCACGCTCGGGTGCGGGATCAGCTGGGGATCGGTCCGGCCCAGGGGCGACGTTACTCGTGGGGCTATCCGGCCTGCCCGGAGCAGTCCGAGCACGAGAAGGTCTTCCGTCTGCTCGACGCGCAGCAGATCGGCCTGAGCCTGTCGGATGGCTTCGCGATCGAGCCTGAGCAGTCGACCTTGGCGATCGTCGCCCACCACCCCCAGGCGGTGTACTTCGGGATGAAGTCAGGCTTCCTGCCAAAGACCGAGCGTCAGGCGGCGGACGATCTGATCGCCGGAAGCTATCGCGACCCGACGCTGCTCACCGACCTGACCGACGCCGATCCCGACATATCGCTGGACGGCAGCGCCGAGCCCGAGGGCGAGCCCGCGACAGTCAGCTCCTGACCGTCCGCGCAGCCGGACGCTCATCCTCCGAGATACAGCTGGCGCTCGGCAGGGGTGAACGTGCGCGTCTCGAGCTTGGCTGCGGTTGCAAGCAGACCCGTGAAGCCTGCACAGACGTCGCACGCCAGCGTGTAGCCGTCCCCGTCACCGTCGCTCGCGACGAACGACCCGCCGCTGGAACCGAACGCGACCCGCGTGCCGAAGTAGCCCGAGAGCGTCTGGATCGGGCTCTGCGACCGCGTGTCCCACAGCCTGATGCCGTCGGGCGAGACCGTCGCGATCAGGCTTCCGTCGGCGTTGAAGGTGGCGTCGTCGATCCCCTCTGAGCCACCGAGCAACGACAGGAGCTCGCCGCGCTCCCCGATCCGGTACACGTGCCCGCTGTTGTCCCAGCTTGCGACCGTGACGACGAGCGCGTCGTCCGGGCTGATCGCCCCACCCCACCAGGCGGACTGGAGGCCGGCAGGCTCGGCGCTCCCGCGAATGCGCTCCAGAAGCTGTCCGGTCCGTGCGTTCCAGACGTAGCTGTAGCCGTCGCTGTCGCTGCTCAGGATCAGGCTGCTGTCAGGGCTGAACTTGACCACGACCCCGGCTGGGCCATAGGGCGTCTGGTGACCGACGTGTCCGGTGAACAGAACCAACCGGCGACCGGTGCTCAGATCCCAGACGGCGACGCGGTCGGCGCGGTCGACCGTGGCCGCGAGCTCGCCGTTCGGACTGATCGCGCCGCTCGACGCAAGGCTGCCGGTGCCTGCCAGCGTCCGCAGCAGCCGCCCGCCCTGCACGAGTCGCAGCTGTGCGGGCAGAGGGACAAATCGGGTGCCGGCGAAGTGCTCGCGGGTGACCAGCATCAGCCGCCCGGCGCCGTCGAACGCGGCCGAGCCGGCGCCGACTGCAGCCGGCAGGCTGGCGAGCGTCTGGCCGCTGCGCTCGTCGAGCACCACCATCGCCCCTTGGGATCCAAGCGCGGGCGGCGGGTCGTCACCGAGCACCACCGGGAGCAGCGGCAGCCGCGGATCGTTGACCAGACCTCCCTGTGCGTCTACGGCGGGGCCGGCGCCGAGCGCCTGCCGGACCCGGGCCGGCAGGGGCGCGGGCGTTGCACTGATCACGCCGGTACCCCAGATGCGGGCCGCGCCGTCGCTCGAGTAGGTCAGCACCGCCTTCCCGCTCGGGGAAAATCCAGCCGGCGTCATCGCCCCGGTGTCGCCCGCCAGCGTCGAGAGCTCGATCCCGCTGATCGCATTCCAGATCGCGCCGAACCCGAGATCGCTTCCAGTGACCGCGTCCGTGATGTCGGTCTGGCCCTGCGTGGTCGTGGCGTCCGGGGCGAACAGAGCCTGTCCACTGATCGGGTAGTCGGACTTCAGCTGTGACACCAGCGCGCCGTCACTCGCCTGCCATACGCGTGAGGTTCCATCCGAGGCCGTCGTGATCACGTAGTCCCCGCCGGGGTTCCAGGCTGGATCGCCGCCATTGACACGGGACAGCAGCCCGCCGCTCGCCAGGTTCCACGCCTGGGTCTGTTCCAAGGCACCGGCGTTCCCGGCGAGCGGCGGCACCCCGTCGGCCGTCAGGAGGGCAGTGCCCTGCGGATTGAATTCCACCGCGTAGACGTACTGCAAACCGCTGGACGCCGATGCAGCCTGTGAAACATCGAATTGGCGCACCAGTTGACCGGTTGCCACATCCCAGACCTGCGCGGTGCCGTTCTCGCTCCCTGTCGCCACGCGCTGGCCGTTCGGGCTGAAGGCGATGGCTTCACCCAACCCGCCCGAGTGCGACGTTGGCGGAAGCTGCCGGAGCAGGGCGCCGGTGCGTGCGTTCCAAAGGCTGTAGGAGCCGGCGATGCCGGGTCCGCTGGCTGTGGCGATGACGGCGCCGTCGGGGCTGGCCCGGACCATGCCCAACTGAAACGCGAGGGTTTCCCGCTGCGCCGGAGTGCTACCCGCGATCGTCACCGGCGGCGCAGTCGGGTTCGTCAGACTCCAGACCAGGATCTTGCCCTGCGCCCAGGTGATGACCTCGCTGCCGCCGTCCGCGAAGATCGCCTGCACGCTCTGCCCGGACGCCGTCGGAAAGGTCCGCACGACGCGCCCGGTGGCGACGCTCCACAGCCGCGCGTCCCCGTCCTCGCCGGCCGTCAGGACCGTCGCACCGCCGGGTCCCCACTCTGCCGAATCGAGCGGACGGCCGTCCGACGCCCGAAATGTCTCCAACAGGTGATTGGCCGGAATCGCCCGCCTGAGCGCGTCGAGCGCAGCCGTGGTCTCGCTGGTCTGCGCGGCACGCGCGGCGAGCAGCAGGCTGAGCTGCGGGTCGGTCCCCAGTTCCAGCAGCGAGTCAGACGATAATTCACCGGAGCTCGCCTTCTTCTGCTGGGCGATCGCCTGCTCACGCTGGATCAGCGCGACGCCGGCCAGCACGAGCGCGACTACAAGCGCGACGGAGACGAATGCCCGCGTTCGGCGCAGCCGGCGGGTGGCGCCGGCGCGGCTGGAATCGATGAACTCGTTGTGAAGCGCGCTGAGTCCCGGCTGCTTGCCTGCTGATTGGGACCGCCAACGCTCGGCCGCCTCAAGTTCGGCCCCTGACAGCAGATAGCTCGGATCGTGATTGTGCTTCTCCCATTCGCGCGCCTTCTCGCCCCATTCGGTGTGCTCACGAACCCACTCTCTGTCTGTGCGGATCTCGGTGATCAGCTGTGTCAGAGAGCCCTCGAAGTCCTGCTCGAACAGCTGGCGAGAGGGGATCAGCTGATACGAGGCGAGCCCTGCGGGCAGCGCTTCGATCGGCGTGTCGCGCACTCGCAGTGGCAGCACGCGCTTGCCCAGGCGCACCGCATGTTCCAGCTCGGCGGCACACTCTTTCGACTTCGCCGACTCCGGACTGACGAGGAACACGAAGGCATCCGACCCCTCGATCGCCAGTTCGAGCTCCTCGCTCCAGCGGCTGCCGCCATGGATTTCGGACTCGTCGATCCAGAGGCTGCAGTCGCGGGCGCCAAGCGCGGTCTTCAGGCGCACGGCGAAATCCCGATCGAAATGCGAGTACGACACGAAGGCGTCGTAGTGCTCACCGCCGGTGTCGGCGCTGACACGCGACTGCTGGTCGGCTACCGAACTCATGTGGACAACCCCTGCGGTAACGGATTCCGAGCGCCGGAATCGTATCGGAACCGGTGGGTCGCGCTAGCCTCGCGTCGGCTTGATCGAGAGCTTCCGGGTCGTGGATACGGTCAGTCCCTGCATTCTCGTCGACTCGAGCGCAGTCGCGGTCAGGAAACCGTGATCGGCGCCGATCAGCTTCCTGCCCGCCGTCGTCAGCCTGATCGAGAGCTGGTGCGCGCCACGTTTGTCGATTGTCGACCTGCCGGACCCGAGCGGCGTCGTCGTCGGGGACCGTGCGGCGCTCACGTCGGCAGCCTGGCCCGCCTTGGTGAGCGTCAGCGAGACGGTGCACGGCACGTAGACGCATGCGACCGTGGCCTTCACCGACGTGCCCGTGCTGAGGGCGACCGGATTCAGCTTTGCCCAAGCGCCCGCGACGGTGTCGGCGGCATCGAACGCCAGCGCCTCGACCGAGCCCTTGTCGACCCAGGATGCCAACCCCCGACCGGTCGCTCCGACCGCGCTCGTCAGCCAGTCGGCGCCCTTGTCGCCGTTGGCGTCAAGCGTCTTTGGACCGACCCAGGCTGCGCCCGCGTCGGCACTGTATGAGAGCGCGATCGGGCCGGCGGGGCCGCCGAGGGTGTAGGTGGCGAAGATCCCGCCGGCGCCGTCCTGGGACAGCGACCCGGCGTCCACGTAGGTGTCCGCAACCGTGTGGCTCGGCGTATCGAACTTCATGCTCGCCTGATCGAACGGCTGGTAGACGGCGGTGGCGGTGTCGTCATCGTCCTGCAACACGCCCAGGCCGCCGGAGCCGCCCGAGACGGCCTCCACCGTCGTCCCGCACTGCGCCTGTGTGGCCGCGACCCGCCAGGCGCTGCCCGGCGAGCCCGGCGAGATGTTGTAGTCGTTGGTCGCGCTCTGCAGGCCGCTGCCGTAGACGTAGGCGGTGCCGTCGTGACCGGCGCCGGGGCAGGCGAACGGCCCGGCGGCGAAGGTCGTCGTGTAGACGCCCAGAACACCTGGATCGGCCCCCGTCCGCGATGCGAGCGCGCCGAAGTAGTTGCCGATCGGATCGGGGTTGCTCGACGGCTCGAGTGTCGCGTACGGGCACGGGGTCGGGTCGGCGGGATCGGTGCACATCGGCGGGTCGGCGATGGGAAAGGCGGTGAAGCTCGGCGGTCCGGAGATCGTGTACCAGCCATACCCGAGCTCGTCGGCGCCGGGCAGAACCACGCCGTTGGTCGCCGGAGCCTGCGCAAGGAGGCCGTTGGCCATCGAGAGGCCGCCATTGACGGCCGTGAACGCGGCACCCCCATCGGTCGACTGCCATTCCTCCAGCGGTTCGTACTCGGTGGCCAACGGGCTGTTCCCTGCGAAGACATTTGCGAGGATCACGACCGAACCGTTCTCGAGCAGAACCTGTACGCCGTCAACCGCCGCCGCGGTTCCCGTCGCCAGCTCGCCGGAATGCGAGCAGCTGTGAGCGCCCGCCGGCAGCACGCAGTACTGGACGAAGTCGGCGCCATTCGCCGTGGTCGCGTTCGGCCAGGCGATGTATGACGTTCCGGTCGAGTCCACGGCGATCGCCGGACCTCCGGTCTGCAGACCCGCGAGCTGCGTTCCGAGCTTGATCGGCGCGGCCGCACTCGCGACCGGCGTCAGCGACACGAACAGCGTCAGCGCTGCCAGCACAACGAGCCCCGATGTCCGTTTCATCCCCCCACCTTTCCCCGAGATCGCTCCAGCCTGGCGGACACCCTACCGTCGGGGTCCGTCGTCACGCCGGCACAGCGCCGGCGATCGATCGAGGGAGCCGATCAGTAGAAGGAGTGCATCAGCACGTTCTGATCGTGCGCCGAAGCGGTCAGCAGATTGGTCGCGATCCCGATCTCCTCGACCACACCTCCGCGAACCTTGAGCACCGCCGTCGAGTGCTTCTGCACCGCCAGGTACCACGTGTTCAGGCCAATCTTCAGCGGTGCCTCCGGATGCAGCACGGCCGAAGCCGCGGTGATCGACTCGCCGGGACGCACGCCGTTGATCGAGTAGAACGGGTTCGAGGTCGACGCCCACACAACCCGATCGCGCAGCGCCTTACGCTGCTTCGTGGTCAGAATCTTCAACAACTTCGGCGAGCCATACCCAACCCTGACCCCAATCGGCGTCAAACAGAAGAAATCCTCGTACTGCTTACCCCGATCAGAATGATGGCGATACAGGTAATGCTCGCTCGCACGAGACGCACCCAACTTCACCAACCCGAGCGTTGCGCCGGACAGCCTGCCCGTCGCCCCCGGGCACTTCGCCACAAACGGCACCGGCACCTTGTCACCCTTACTCGACGCCGACCCAGACCCACCGGCATTCGAAGCCGTCACCACACACGTCAAGGTCGTGCCCTCATCAAGCGTCGTCACCTTGTACTTGGAGCCCGTCGCGCCCGCGATCGGCGTCCCATCGTCATACCACTGGAACGCATAACTCGTCGGAGCGTTCGCCCAACCCCCTGTCGAGCACGTCAACGTCTTCCCCGCAGCCGGCTTCCCCGTCAACTTCGGCGCTGCCGTATTCGTCGGGGCATGGGGGCCGAGATCGACCGACTGCAGGAACACCTGCGTGCCGCTGCCGGTGTTGCTGTCGAATGCGATCTCAGCGTTGCCGCTGCTGATGCCTGCGATCACCGTGTCGTTGAAGCCGCTTGCGGGTGGGGTCGCAACGATCGGCCCATCCCAGTTGGCGCCTCCGTCCGGGCTGTAGTCGAGCACCAGCCCCTGATGGTCGCCCCAGCTGGTGTACACGCCGGTGCCGGCGTCGTCGACCGCGTCGAGGCCGACGAGCGTGCCGCCTGTCTCGTTGCTGGCGTTCTGCAACTCGACCGGGGCGCCGAACGTGCCGCCGGTTGATGTCGCATCGAACGGGCGATAATCGATCGTGTAGGTGGAGCCGGTCCCATCGAACCCGTCGCCCTCCGCCTCGACCACGCCGATCCCATCCTGACCGCTGACCAGCACCGGCTCGGCAGCCGAGCAAGTGAGGACTCCGTAACTCGGTAGCGGGTCGTCGTTGAGCGTGCCCGGCGCAGCCGAGGTCCCGTCCACCTGGCCGACGGAGATGCCGAAGCCGGTGCCGTACTGCTTGAGGCATCCGGTCAGCTTGGTGGCGGGGCCTTCGGAGTTGTCAGAGACGCCGACCACGAGCTCGGTACCGGCAGCCGCCGGCGGCGGTGCCGGCTCGGCGGCCAGTTCGGTGCCGCTGACGGCGTAGGCCTTACCTGGAAATTCACCGAGGCCGTTCTGGTTCGCGTTCGGGAACGAGAGCGTGGGAGATCCGCCGGTGAGGGTGGTGTCTTCGAAATTGTCCGCCCCGACACCGCCGAGCATCGCGACATCGGTGCTGCTGAGCGGCGCGACGTTGTCGATGTCACGACTGAGATCGGTGAGGCTGATGTGATTGCCGCTGTTCGTCAGACCCTGCCCGCTGCTCATGAACGCGCTGCCGCTCGCAGGCGAGGTCCACGCGATCTCGCCGAAATCATCGCCGATCACAGCCACACCCCCACCCGGCAGGACCGCGAGCGCATCGAGCGTCGGCGGGCTCATCGGGTAGACCGGCTGGTCGAGCAGCAGCTGTGGCCCTCCGCCCGAGCAGGCGCTGGCGCCTGCGGGCAGGATGCAGAGGTCGATGCCGGTGCTCTGCGGCGGATTCCATGCCACAAAGGTCGTCTGGCTGGTCGCGTCATAGGCGATCAATGGAGCCGCGCCGTTGCCCGCCTTGTCGAGCGCGATCGGCGCGACGCCGAGCGCCGCAGCCGGCAGGGCTGCCAGCCCGATCAGGATCGCGGTACCCAACACGATTCCTCTGATCGCGGAGCGGGCCCCGGAACCACTTCCGCTCCGCTTGACAACCTGACAAACGCCGATGACGTCGCGCATGCGACCCCCTCAGTTCGTGCTAGCCGTCGTACCTATCGTCACAAAGCGTACGCCTAACCGCGGGGCGCAGGTGAGAATTTTTTGGGCCGAGGATCGCGCGCGTTGGGGCCGAGGATCGCGCGCCTGTCAGTAGAAGGAGTGCATCAGCACGTTCTGATCGTGCGCCGAAGCGGTCAGCAGATTGGTCGCGATCCCGATCTCCTCAACCACGCCTCCGCGAACCTTCAACACCACCGTCGAGTGCCTCTGCACCGCCAGATACCAATAGTTGAGGCCGATGTGCAGCGGCCCCCCCGGTATGCAACTTCACCGACGCCACCGAGATCGCCTCACCCGCACGAACACCATCGACCGCATAGAACGGATTCGACGTCGACGCCCACACCACCCGATCCTTCAGCGCCTTACGCTGCTTCGTCGTCAGAATCTTCAACAACTTCGGCGAGCCATACCCAACCCTGACCCCAATCGGCGTCAAACAGAAGAAATCCTCGTACTGCTTACCCCGATCGGAATGATGGCGATACAGGTAATGCTCGCTCGCACGAGACGCACCCAACTTCACCAACCCGAGCGTCGTCCCGGACAGCCTGCCCGTCGCCCCCGGGCACTTCGCGACAAACGGCACCGGCACCTTCACACCCTGGCTCAAGGCAAACCCAGCACCGCCCGGGTTGGCGGCGGTGACCGAGCACGTCAGGGTTGTGCCCTCCTCGAGAGTCGTGACCTTATAGGTGGCGCCAGTGGCACCGGCGATCGGCGATCCATCGTCGTACCACTGATACTTGTAGCTCGTCGGATCATGCGACCAACTGCCCTTTGAGCAACTCAGCGTCTTCCCGGCCAGGACGGTTCCGCTGATCTTCGGCGCCTTGGTGTTGACCGGCGGGGGCGGGAGCGCAGCGGCGGTGTCGAACGGCTGCGCGTACTCCCTGCCGCTGACCCCGTACACGGCCCATCCCTGCCCAGCGCCATTGACCGAGCTCGCCAGCCCGCCGACGCTGACGGCACCGTCGTGGTTGCTGAGCAGGATCACGGGCGGATACCAGCTGCGGCCGCCGGTCGAGCTGTAGGCGAGGTTTACCCCGGTGTTGTTGTCGAGCCAGGTCGCGTAGACGCCCCCCGAGCCGTCCTGGGAGAGCGAGTCCTGGTTGGAGGCGCCGACCGTGATCGTGACGGGGGCGCTCCAGGTCGAGGGAGGCGTGAACCGCCGGTACTCGACAAGCGGTTTGGTGAGCGAGGCCTCGTTCGTCTCGAGCAGCCCGAGCCCCGACGGACCGCCGCCGACCGCCTCGTCGTCGGTGTTGCAGTCGATTCCGCCAAGCGGCAGCCAGGGGCTGCCCGTGACGCCGGTGCTGAGATTGATCTCAGCACCGGTGGTGCTCGCCGCGAGTGGGGCGTAGGCGTACACAAGTCCCGTTCCCGACGGGCACGGACCAGTCTCGATCAGCTCGAAGACACCGAGAATGCCCGGCGAGCCGGTCAGCTGGGAAGCGAACTGCCCGCCGAGGTTGCCGATGCTGTAACTGTTGGGCGAAGGGTTCAGGGTGGCCGCAGGCGATGGCTCGGTCGCCGCGGAGTACTGGACGGGCGAGGCGAGCGAGTTGGCCTGGAACTGAGGGTTGCCGGTCGCCTGCACGGCGCCGTTGCCGATGTTTCCCCCTGGCAGTGCAATCACTGGGTTCGCCGTCTCCTCGTCGAGGTTGCTGATCGCATACGGATCCTCGACGAACGAACTGCCACCGTTGCTCGAGACCCAGGCATCAAGACCGTCCTGAGCCGACGTGGATCCATCGACCTCTTCGAACACATAGATGTCGCCACCGGCGAGCATCACGGTGGGAGGGTCGAAGAACAGGCCTCCGGCGGGCACGGGAATCGCGACCGGCGTGCAGCTGCTCGCGCCTGACGGCACCTTGCAGAAGTCGATCAACGTGTTGGTCAGTGAAGGCGTCGGAACCTGCCACGCGATATAGGCCGTCCCCGACGAATCAACGGCCACGGCAGACTGCGATGGAGTCGAGTTCGCAGGCCCGATCGTGATTGCCGGACCGAGTGCGTACGCGCTGCCAGGCAGGGCTCCGACCAGAAGCCCGACAACGATCCCGAGGACCGATCGCTTCGAAACTCGTCGCATGTTCGCGTCCATTCTTGGGGGCTGCAGACGCCGCAGGCGCGGGCGTCAGCAGAACCCTATCGCCCGCAGCCGCGCATGGCGAAGCCTTGCGTCTGCCGTCGCCACCTACGGGCTGACGCCGGCCGCAGCGTAGGCGGCGGCCTGGATGTCACGGTGGACCTGGTGCGGCGCCGAGGTGGCGAACATCAGCTGTGTCAGAACGACCACAACGAGGTCGTGGATCGGATCGACCCGCCACGTCGTGCCGAAGCCGCCATCCCAGCCGTACGCACCGGAGTCATAGACCGCCATGCAGTAGCCCCAGGAGCGATCGTCGAAGAAACCGCGCCCGAGCCCGCCGTGCGACTTCTGGTCCTCATTCAGCTGATCGCTCGTGATCGCGCGTACAGACTCGGGCTGCAGGACGGCGCCGCCCCCAGCCAGCAGCATCCGCGCAAACGCGAGCTGATCATCGACGGTCGAGAGCAACCCGGCGGCGCCGTCGCAGAACGCCGGCCGGCGGCTCCAGGCACCGGTCGGTTCGTCCCAGACGGCAGGACCATCGGCAGTGGGGCGGTATGCGGTCGCGAGGCGGTCGGTCTGCGAGGTCCAGAACGACGTGTCACGCATCCCCAGCGGTTCGAGCACCCGCTCGCGCAGGACCTGCTCGAACGGCTGTCCCGCGGCACGCGCAAGCAGCACACTGAGCACGCTGGCGCCCGTGTTGTAAAGCCAGCGCTCGCCGGGCTGGGCGATCAGCGGCAACGTTCCGAGGTTCGCGATCCACGTGTCCGGGTCCGGTTTGACCTCCGGGCGCGGTGCTCCGATCGTATCGAGATGCAGTCGCTCCGCGGCGGCCACGATCGGCCAGGCGGGCTGCGCCGTGAACATCCGTGGGTCCATCCCGAAGCCGAACGTGAACGTCAGGAGATCCCGCGCGTTGATCGACCGCCAGGCCTCGGTGGTCTTCTCCAGCGGTCCATCCATGCGGGTCAGCACGCGACGGTTGGCGAGCTCCGGGATCAGGCCGTCAATCGGCTGATCGAGGTCGATCAGCCCGTCTTCGACAAGCGCCATCGTCGCCGCGGCGGTGATCGGCTTGCTCGTCGATGCGATCCGGAACAGCGAGTCACGAGCTACCGCACCACGCCCCAGACCCAGCTTCCCGAGCGCCTCGACGTGGACCTCTTCGCCATGCGCGACGAGCGCCACCAGTCCGGGCACGCGGTCATCGCCGACGGCGGCCTGCGCGACCGCGTGCAGCTGCTTGATCCCGTCCTCGCTCAGCGCCATCCGTGCGGATCCTAGCGTCGGCGACTCAGGTCCCGGAGCTCGGAGGATCAGTAGAAGGAGTGCATCAGCACGTTCTGATCGTGCGCCGAAGCGGTCAGCAGATTGGTCGCGATCCCGATCTCCTCAACCACCCCACCACGGACCTTCAACACCACCGTCGAGTGCCTCTGCACCGCCAGATACCAATAGTTGAGGCCGATGTGCAGCGCCCCCCCGGTATGCAACTTCACCGACGCCACCGAGATCGCCTCACCCGCACGAACACCATCGACCGCATAGAACGGATTCGACGTCGACGCCCACACCACCCGATCCTTCAGCGCCTTACGCTGCTTCGTCGTCAGAATCTTCAACAACTTCGGCGAGCCATACCCAACCCTGACCCCAATCGGCGTCAAACAGAAGAAATCCTCGTACTGCTTACCCCGATCAGAATGATGGCGATACAGGTAATGCTCGCTCGCACGAGACGCACCCAACTTCACCAACCCGAGCGTTGCGCCGGACAGCCTGCCCGTCGCCCCCGGGCACTTCGCCACAAACGGCACCGGCACCTTGTCACCCTTACTCGACGCCGACCCAGACCCACCGGCATTCGAAGCCGTCACCACACACGTCAAGGTCGTGCCCTCATCAAGCGTCGTCACCTTGTACTTGGAGCCCGTCGCGCCCGCGATCGGCGTCCCATCGTCATACCACTGGTAGGCGTAACCGGTCGGAGCGTTCGCCCAACCCCCTGCGGAACAACTCAACGTCTTGCCCGCAGCCGGGGTCCCGGTCAACTTCGGCGCCGCCGTGTTCGTCGGCGCGCGAGGGCCGACATCGACCAGCTGCAGAAAGACCTGCGTGCCGGTGCCGAAATTGGCGTCGTAGGCGACTTCCACGTTGCCGCCCCCGACGCCGGCGATCACCGGGTTCCCCTGCGTGGCGTCGTTGGACAGCGATGGCAGGGCAACCGGAGGATCCCAGTTGGCGCCTCCGTTCGGGCTGTAGTCGAGCACCAGGCCCTGGAGGTCCACCCAGCTGGCGTACACGCCGGTGCCCGTGTCCTCGGAGAGATCGTCGCTTTCTGCGTCGACGAGCACGTGCGGTGTGAGGGTCACGACGGGTACGTCGGCACCGAAGCCGCTGGTGGCAGCCGAGACGCCCGGATGGAACGCCCGGAAGACGAGCGTGTCAGCCGTGCCCAGTCCGTCGAACTCGCTGCCCACCTGCTCGAGCACGCCGATGCCGTCGGCGCCGCCCTGCGCCAGCGCGGGTCCCACCGCCGTGCAATCGAGCAGTCCGAAGGCGGGCAGGCCCTGGGCGTTCAGTGACCCGGAGGCGCTGCCGCCGACGGTGCCAACGGTGACGCCGTAGCCGGTGGCGGCGTCGTTGGCGCAACCGCTGGGCTTGTTCTGAAGGGCGTTGGTGTTCTCTCCGACCGCCACCACATCCTCAGTTCCGGCCGGTGCCGGCGCCGGCGCGGGCTCGGCGGCGATCTCCGAGCCGGAAGCCTCCTCGCTGCCACCCGTGAACTGGCCACCGGGGTTGCCGTTCGAGCTGGAGATCGTCGGGGAGCCTGCGTTGTACGCCGAGTCCTGGAAGAAATCCCCGTCGCTGTCCCACAGTGCGAGGTCGGTGGCGCTGAGGGGCGCGACGTCCTGCACGTAGCGGTACAGCGAGACCGACGGACTGATCGGCGAACCACCGTTCTGGAGGCCGTTGTTGCCGGTCAGGAATGCGGCACCACCGGCAGGCGAAGCCCACGCCAGCGTCGGGCTGGGGAGGGTCGGGGTACCGAGAACGACCACCTCGCCGCCCGGCAGGATCGTCAGGCCGCCGAGGGTCGGTGCGTTGTCGCCGGTGTACTCGGGGTCCTGGAGATCCTGGACGCCGTCCTCGCATGAGCTGCTGCCGGCCGGCACCACGCAGAGGTCGACGCCGCCGGGGCCCGGGGGCGTCGAGTCGGCGGTCGGGGCCGACCACGCGACGTACGTGTACCCGTCACTTGGGGCGTAGGCGACCTGCGGATTGGCGCCGTTGCCGGGCGAGTCCAACGCCGCCGGGCCGGAGGCGAGCGCCGTTGCCGGCGCCAGCGCCAGACCAGCGACGACGGCAGCCGCCACGACGATGTGCTTGATGGCCGAAGCGGTCGCCGGCCCCAGGAGCCGGGTGGCACCCTGCTTCGAACCTTCAAGAACTGAGCGCATGCGACCCCCTGATCCGTTGCTGCGTGCCGAGTCGCGAAAGCGTAGCGCGACGTCTACGTGACGTGTTCCACCTGCGGCACCACCGCGGCGCCGCCCTACAACTCGACTTCGACCGCCTCGCCGGAGCGCCGGCGTGCCGGCGCTGAGGAGCGCACCGGCAGCTTGATCGGTGCGGCGTGCATCGCGCGAAGGCGGACCTCGCGCCAGGACATCCCTTCCTTCAGCAGCGCCGGCATCCCCATCAGGATCGCGGTGGTGACCTCGACGGACTGGAGGATCACCCCGTAGGCGACGCCTGTTGCGATCGGGATGTGCCAGCCGGCGTGCAGCACCGCCGCACACGCGGCCTGGAAGACGCCGAGGTTGGCCGGCGTCGCCGGCAGCACGGCGCTGATGTTGACAGCGAACAACACACCGGCCGCCGCGGCGATTCCCGTCCGGCTGCCGAGACCGAGCGCGAGCAGCAACAGGTAGCAGGACAGGCACTGAAGGGCCCAAGCTGACAGCTGGGCGCCGGCCGCGACACTGCCAAGTCGCGGCTGGCGGAACACCGCCAGGCCGGCCCTGACCCGAACCATCGCATCGCGTGCCTGCGCCATCAGCGCGTGCGCACGGGCGAAGCGCGTCCGTCCCGGCCCGTAGCTCAGAACGAGCGGAGCGACCAGCACGAACGCAAGCAATGTCGCCGGCACCCCGGCAGCGATCAGCAGCGCCTCCTGGTGCTTGAAGATGTTGACGGACGTGAACATGATCGTCCCCAGGATCGCCAGCGCGATGATGTTGAGCAGCGTCTGCGAGACGAGCGTGCCGAGCACGACCGGCAGGTTCTCCCGCGGGCGGCCGCTGCGACGGGCGACGACAAGCGCGCGAGCGGGTTCGCCGAGGCGCGCGGGCAGCGTCGAGGACATCAGCACGCCGATGAACGTGCCCTGCATCGCGTCGACCAGCCGCAGCCGTGCGCGCGGCAGCGCCGCCTCGAGGATCGCGAACCACGAGACCCCGCGCATCGCCATCGCCGCGCACATCGTCGCCAGGCCCAGCAACACGAATGTCGGGCTCGAACTGACCAGCGCATGCGTGATGTTGCCGACACCGATGCTGCGCAGAGCGAGTACCGCCAGAACCAGGCCGGCGAGAGTGACGCCGAGCATGCCGCCGCGTCGCGCGAGGGCCCACCCTCCCCTGCGCGCCGTGAGCGGAGACTCCTGTTCCAGGCTGGGCAGCTTGTGTGCTCGGACAACCGGCTTCAGGTCTGCCGGACGCAGGCCCACACGGAGCGCCGCGCGTTGCCTGAAGCCCTCCGGCCTGGGCGTCGCGATCGCTTCCTCGTAGGCCTCGAACACCTCTTCGGCGACGCGTTCCCACGCGAACATCTGGACGTCGGCGGCGGCCGCCGCTGCCAGCTCCATGCGGTGCTCGGGCTCGTGGTAGAGGTCACGGAGAGTCTCCGCGAGGGCCTGGGCGTCGCCGACCGGGACGAGCACACCGTCCACCCCATCGTTGACGACGGCCCTGTATCCGGGGATGTCGGAGGCAACGACCGGCGTGCCGGACGCGAACGCCTCGGTCAGCACCATCCCGAAGCTCTCGCCGCCGAGCGACGGTGCGCAGAGCACGTCCGCGCGCTCAAGCTCAAAGCGCTTGCGCTCGTCATCGACCTTGCCGAGCACCCGCACGCCGGTCGGGTCGAGCATCATCGGATCGAGCTCGTGGCTGGTCGGCCCGATCACCGTCAGCTCAGCGGGAACGTGCTCACGCAGCGCCTCGAACGCCCGCAGCAGCATCGGCAGTCCCTTGCGCTCCACTGCCTGGCCGACGAACACGATCCGGAGTGCGTCGCCGGGCGGCCGTGCCGCAGCGAGCGCCGCCACCTCGGGGTCGACGTGCACACCGTTGGGGATCACGCGGTAGCGCCCGCCGAACCAGCGCCGACCCGTCCAGGCCGCCGCCTCGGAGACGGCGATCCGGACCTGCAGATGGTTGAGCATCTGGGTGGCGCCGAAGGCGTTGCCGATCGCGTTGGGCAGGCGCTTGGTCGAATAGGAGTGGAACGTCCCGACCAGCGGCAGCGACGAGAACGCACAGACCGCCCATCCGACCAGCGGCGTGATCGGCTCGTGGACGTGGACCACGTCGAAATCGCCGTCGCGCAGTTCTCGCAGCATCTTGACGATGCCGGGTGGCACCGCGACCAGGTTGGAGACCGCGCCGTTCGCCTTGAAGCCGACCGTGCGCCCGAGCGAGGTCAGATAATCGGGCGCGACCACATGCTGCGGCCGCGCACCACGATGAAGGACGGCCGAGACACCATCGGGGGGATCGAACGGAGCCAGGACCCGGACGTGGTGTCCGGCTGCAAGGTAATGCTCCGCAAGAGCCTCGATGTGCCTCGTAACGCCCCCCGGGTAAGTCCAGGAGTAGGGCGACACCAAGGCGATGCGCATCTCCCCCATGGTACCTGTTGGATCGGCTCGGCTAAAGATTTCGTCAAGACAATGCTGGTGTTTCGCGTAGGTTGTTCGATCTATGAGTGCTTCTGAGGTACCGACCGGCAGGGCTGAGGCGATCGAGCACCTCCGATCGAGCGACCCCGTTCTGCGCGCATTGATCGATTCGATCGGCGCCGATCGGCTCGATAATGCGCGGCGGAGCAGCCCCGATGACCACTACGGGGCGCTGGTCCGATCGATCGTCGGACAGCAGCTCTCGGTCAGGGCAGCCGCAGCAATCTACTCCAGGCTGACCGCTCGCTTCGGAGGTCGGCCGCCGACGCCGGGCGAGGTGCTGGCCGACGATCCCGACGAGCTCCGGATCGCCGCGGGCCTGTCCCGGGCGAAGGTTACGTTCCTGCGCTCGCTGGCAGAGCACGCCACCGATGGGTCGCTTGAGCTCGACAAACTCGATGCGCTCGACGATCAGCAGGTGATCTCGGAACTGGTGGCGGTCAAGGGGATCGGCGATTGGAGCGCGCACATGTTCCTGATCTTCCACCTGCAGCGCCCAGACGTGCTCGCGGTCGGGGACCTGGGGATCCGCAAGGCGGTGCAGCTGGCCTACGGGCTGGAGACGCTTCCGGACCCAAAAACACTCCAGGAGATCGCTGCTCCGTGGAGTCCATACCGCTCACTCGCCTGCCGGTTCCTGTGGCGTTCGCTCGACAATACGCCGGTCTGATCGAGCGCCGACGGCGGAAGAGATCCGTTGCCTGATGACGGTCAGGTCAGGAACACCGGTCGGCAGACGATCGATCCAGCTCGCCGCGTTCGGTCTCGGCTCAGCTGAGAGGCTGGCTGTCAGCGAACCGGTTGAGCGCTGCCGCCAGCTCTCGTGCCTGGTTCGGCGTGAGCTCGGCGGTCGGACCGACGTCGTCTCCGAGGCCGGTGAGGAGCGCGTCATACAGCGCCCCGATGCCATGGTTCAGCTCTGCGGCCGGGGTCCTCACGCTGATCTGCAGGCTCGACGGGGTGGCTGTCTCGCGGCTGAGATCCAGCACGACCTTCTCGGCGCCCTGCGTGTCCAGCACAAACAAGTAGTCCGCCTGCTTCATCAGCCGATGCCCCCTCGCGGGTAGATTCGTGCGCTAAGACTCTCATGATTCGGTCGCGTCGGCGAACAACCGCCCAGGCGAGGCACCCGCGAGACACCCGCGAGAGTGAGCGAAACCGAAGCGAAACCGAGCGAAACCGACGTAACCGGCTAGTTGATGTCGCGTTGACCTGTTAGGCCGATGCCGATCAAGGCGAGCACGATCGCCCAGGCGATCAGGATGATCGCGCCGAGGCCTGGCGAGAGTAGATGCTGGGTCTTGAGGCCCATCAGCGCGTCGGACGCGCGTGTTGGCGTGTACCGGCCCACGGAGGGCACGAGGCCGAACAGGAGGCTGTCGACGACGAAGCCCCAGGCGAGCAGGGTGATGACGGCGCCGACCTGGTTGTGGATGATCGTGCCGAGGGCGGTACCGATCGCTCCCCACAAGGCCACGCCTGCGAGCCCTCCGAGCGCGAGCAGCAGGACATCGCTTGAGCTGAGCACGATCGTGATCCCTCGCCCCTCGAGGATCGCGTAGCTGATCGCCCCGCCGATCGCCCCGCCGAGGACTCCGAATACGATTCCGCCGAGCGCGCCGGCGACGATCTTGGCGGTCAGGACGTGCGAGCGCGCCGGGTTGAACAGGATCGTTGGGCGGATCGTGCCGTAGCGATACTCGCTGGTGACGAGCAGCACCCCGGCCAGCGCTGAGAACACTCCCGCGAGGCTGCCAATGCTCAGCAGTTGACGCTGGTTCTCCTTGCCCATCAGCCCGGGTGGGTGGCTGAGCAGTCCGGTCAGCAGCGTGAACAGCAGGATCAGCGCGATCATCCCGAGCAGCAGCCCGATCGTGGTCCGGGTCGAGCGGATCTTCAGCAGCTCCGACCTGATCTGCAAGATCATGCCGGCGCCTCCGAGGTCAATTCGAGGAAGATCTCCTCAAGCGAGCCACCGTCGGTCAGCAGCTCATGAACCGGGACGCCGGCGGCGAAGGCGATCTCGCCGACCCGCTCGCTCGACGCTCCCTGCACGAGCAGGGCGAGATCGGTGCCGGTCGTGACCTGCAGATCGTTGTCCTGCAGCGCGGTCGCGAGCCGCTCTTGATCAGCACTGCGGACTCGGACGGCGCCGCCGGCACGCGCGGTCAGCTCCGCCAGCGAGGACTCGATCACGAGCCGTCCGCGGCTGATGATCAGTACCTGATCGACGGTTTGCGCGACCTCCGCCAGAACATGGCTTGAGACGAGCACGGTGCGACCCTCGGACGCCAGCCGGCGCAGGAAGTCACGCAACCAGCGAACGCCCTCCGGGTCAAGCCCGTTCGCGGGCTCATCGAGAATCAGCAGCTCCGGGTCGCCGAGCAAAGCCGCAGCGAGCCCGAGCCGCTGACGCATCCCCAGCGAATACCCCTTCACGCGCCGGTGCGCCGCGTCGCCGAGCTCCACCAGCCGCAGCGTCTCATCCGCGCGCGAATCGGGAACATCGACGGCGCGCCCCAGCATCCGCAGGTGATCGCGACCCGAGCGGCCAGGATGAAAATCGGTCGCCTCCAGCACCGCACCGATCCGCAGCGCGGGACGCTCAATCTCCCGGTAAGGGCGGTCGAACACCAGCGCCCGCCCGCTCGTCGGTGCCGCCAAACCGAGAACCATCCGAAGCGTCGTCGTCTTGCCCGCGCCGTTCGGTCCAAGGAAGCCGGTGATCGTCCCGGCCTCCAGCACAAACGAGAGATCCGTAACCGCCGAAACCTCACCAAAACGCTTAGTCAGCGACTCGGCCCGCACAACCGCCGTCACACGCACCTCCTCATCTCGCCCATGCTGCGCGCGCCCTCGACACATTATCTTCCCCGGTCATCAGCGCGCGCCCCCGGGCGTTCGAACGGAGAACGTTACATCGGTGTTACGGGCGATGGGCTAGAACCGAGCCGATGGTCAACACGAAGAGCGTCCAGCTGCTGGGCACGTTTGTTGCCCTCATCTGTGCCCTGTCGATTGCCGCCTGTGGATCGTCGAACAAGTCGAGCAGCACGACGGGGTCGGCTGTTGTCGGCCAGGGGATCACGTTTGCCGACTGCGTGCGTGCGCATGGTGTGCCCGGTTTCCCCGACCCCGGCCCTGACGGCGGCGTTTCTCTTCCTTCCACGATCGACCCGCAATCCCCCTCCTACAAGCACGCGCTGGCGGATTGCGCGAAGCTGCAGCCTGGCGCGATCGGCAGCCCCCAGAAAGCGTCGGAGCGTGCGAGGATCGTCGACGTCGAGTTCTCGAGGTGTATGCGTGACCACGGCATGTCGGACTTTCCGGATCCGTCGTTTTCGGTTCCGCCACCGGGTCAGGCTCACGGGATCATCCGCGGTGGGATGTACTGGCCCTTGCCCGCAGGGATCGAGCAGTCCCCGGCGTTCGAGAAGGCTGCGACCATTTGCGGCCTGCGCCCGCAGCATGCCGTAGCGACATCGTAAAAGGCCCGAGCGCATCGCCCGGTGCTTGCCCGTGGCTCTCCCTCGACTTACGGCAGCCCGTGGGCGAGCGCTGAGAAGTTGGTTACCTGCGCGGCGGGCGGGATCGCCGGCGGCGGCTGCGGTCCGTATGCGGGGAAATCCATCTGCATCGAGACGCTGCCGCCCTTGCCGCTCAACGTCAGCGGCTCGGTGATCACGATTCGGCGAACGAGGTTGTCGGAGTCGACGTAGGCGTCGACGGGCAGCTGGCCGCCGGCGATCTGCTTGCTCAACTGGGCCTGGACCCTGGCGATCGCCGGACGCTCCGCTGCCGGGAACGCGCGGCTCAGGTTCGCGAGGTCGATATCGGCGTGGTAGTGCGTGGTCGCGACCCCGTCGACCGTCGCCGGCCCCAGCGACCTGAGGCTGCCGGCGGAGGTCGCGCGGAGGTACGCGAGGTACTGGCCCGGGTCGCTCAGCTGCTGCGAGCTGCCGAGCAGCGATGAGACGCCGGAACCGGATTGCTTGGCGATCTGCGCGAGATTGATCTCGAGCCATGGCTTCACGCCCGGAATCCGGCTGATCAATGCCGATGGCAGCTTCATGTACATGATCCCGTCGTGGATCACGATCGACAACCGCAGCGACCCGCCGAGCGCGACCGCCGCCACCCCCGGTAGGCGCATCTCGAGCGTCAGCGAGCCCGACTGGCGCCCGAACCGGCCGGAGCCGTCGATCGAGATCTGCCCGACCCCCGGGACGGTCTCCCGCATCGACAACACGGTTCTGTAACCGACCGCGCTCGAGGAGATGTCAGCGGCCCTGGTGAGCTGCGCCGCAGACACGCGCGGCGGCGCGGTGCCAGACGATCCGCCGGAGTTCGAAGACCCGCCGCAGCCGGCCAGCGATGCGGCCGGCGCGATCACGGAGACCGCGGCGAGCGCGGCAGCCCGCACGAAACGCTGTCCGCGGTGTCTGGCCGTCCCTGGTCGCACTGCGCTCACCGGATCGAGCGTACAGCGCGGTGCGCGGTTGAGGCGTGCTTATACGGCGGAGACTTCAGGCTCGTCGGCGACGCGGAACGACGACCCGCAGCCGCAGGCGGCGATCACGTTCGGGTTCTCGACCTTGAAGCCGGCGCCCTGCAGGCCGTCGACGAAATCGATCACCGAGCCACGGACGTACGGCAGGCTCGGGCGATCGACCAGGAGACGGATCCCCTTGTCCTCGAACACCGTGTCGTCGTCTCGCTGCTCATCGAACGCGAGCGCATACTGGAAGCCCGAACAGCCGCCACCACGAACGCCAACCCGCAGTCCGGCGGTCGGGGCTACCGTAGCCTGAGCAGAGAGGAACTCTCGAACCTTCTCCGCACCCTTGTCAGTCAGTGAGATCATTGCTTCATTCAGTATAGCGGCGCGACTCAACCCGCTACCCTAATCGGAGAATGTCAGCGACTCCTCAAGAGCTGAAGGAGCGGATCGAGGCGGGTATCCCGGGCGCTCGAGCCGTCGTCAGCGGTGACGGGCACCACTTCGAGGCCGTTGTGAGCGCCCCGGCGTTCTCGGGCCTCAGCCGCATCGCCCAGCACCGGCTTGTCTACGACGTCTTTGGCGCAGAGGTCGGCGACCGCATTCACGCACTCTCCATCAAGACCACGGCAACGGAGCAACCAGCATGAGCGACGAATCGAGCAACCCGATGCGCGACGCGATCCAGGGCGCGATCGCCGAAAACCAGGTGATCCTGTTCATGAAGGGCACGCCGGAGCAGCCGGCATGCGGCTTCTCGGCACGCACGGTCGGGATCCTGCAGTCGCTGGACGTGCCGTTCGCGGCCGTCAACGTGCTGCCCGACCCACGGATCCGGCAGGAGCTCTCGGCACTGTCCGGCTGGCCGACGATCCCGCAGCTGTTCTCCGACGGCGAGCTGGTGGGCGGATGCGACATCGTCACCGAGATGTATGAGTCCGGCGAGCTTCACCACGCGCTCGGGTTGGAGGAAGCTCCGCTCGAGGCCCCGGCCGAGACCTCGGTTGGCCCGGCCGCACCGCTGAGCATCGAGAACCGGCTCTGACACAAGTGCTCAGCGCGCTCCGTTTCGACGACGGGGCGCTCTGGGCGCTTGACCAGACGCTGCTGCCCGACCGCGAGGTCGAGCTCGAGCTGAGGGATGGCGAGGCCGTCGCACAGGCGATCGAGCGGCTCGCGATCCGCGGCGCGCCGTTGATCGGCGCGGCGGGCGCTTACGGGCTGGCGCTGGACCTGGCCGATGACCCCTCGGTGCAGCGCGCCAGGCGTTCGGCCGCACGCCTTCGAGCTGCACGGCCGACGGCCGTCAACCTCGCCTACGCGGTCGATCGCGTGCTCGATGTGGCGCTGGCTGCACCCAGTGGCGAGCTCGCCGCGGCTTCGCTCGCCGAGGCGCACGCGGTCCACGCCGAGGAGGTGGCCGCCAGCATCGCGATCGCGTCGGCCGGGGCCGACCTGCTTGACCCCGGGCGCGGCGGACTGCTCGGTGCACAGGCGCGGATCATGACCCACTGCAACACCGGGGCACTGGCGGTGCCGGGCGGGGGATCCGGTCTGGCGGTGATCGCCGAGCTGCACCGCCGTGGCGCGCTGGGCGGCGTGATCGCCACCGAGTCGCGCCCGCTGCTCCAGGGCGCACGGCTGACGGTCTACGAGCTCTCGCGGCTCGGGATTCCGCATCAGCTGATCGTCGACTCAGCCGCTCCGTGGCTGATCAGTGCCGGCGCCGCCGACGCCGTGATCGTCGGCTGCGACCGCGTCGCCGCCAACGGCGATGTCGCGAACAAGATCGGCACCTACGGCCTCGCGCTGGCCGCCGGCGCCGCCGGGATCCCGTTCGTGGTCGCCGGGCCTGGCTCGACGATCGATATCAGCTGTCCGTCCGGCACGGCGATCGAAATCGAGGAGCGCGACCCCGACGAGGTGCGGCACGTCCGCGGACAGCTGCTGACGCTGCCCGGCACGCGCTGCCGCAATCCGGCGTTCGACGTCACACCGGCGGCGCTCGTGAGCGCACTCGTCACCGATCGAGGCGTCGCGCGCCCGGTGAATGCCGGGACGCTCCTGGCGCTCCGTCCGAACTGAACCGCCGCCCAGACAGGTGCGGGGGCCGGCCAAGACAGGTGCGGGTCGAATAACGGTCACATATCGGTCATTCTGCGCCCCGCACCCTCGCGCAGACCGGTCTCGGGGGGGATTCTTTGAGGAATGGGCGACGTCGCTGCTAGGGTGCCGCCGCGATGGCGATCAGGCTCGTCTCCGACACATGCCACTACCTGCCACGGGATCTGGTCAAGGCCAATGACATCCACGAGGTCAGTCTCTACGTGCACTGGGGCGATGAGGTCATGCGCGAGAGCGAGCTGTCCGACTACGACGCCTACTACCGCCGGCTCGGCTCCTCGGCTGACGTGCCGACCACGTCCCAGCCTTCGATCGGCGACTTCCTGGCGGTCTATGAACCGCTGCTCCAGGAAGGCGATGAGATCGTCTCGATCCACCTTTCCGGCGGTATCTCCGGCACCGTCCGCGCTGCCGAGCAGGCGCGGGACCAGTTGGGCGACGCCGCCGAGCGCGTTCACGTGATCGACTCCTCCTCCGCGTGCGGCGGCGAGGGTCTGATGCTGCTCGCAGCCGCCGCTGCGGCGAGGAGCGGCGGCGACGTGCAGGCGGTCAAGGAGCGAGCGCTCGCGACCCGCGCGAGCCTGATGCTGTGGTTCGCGCTCGACACGCTGGAGTACCTGCGCAAGGGCGGGCGGATCGGCGGAGCGCAGGCGTGGCTCGGCACCGCACTGAAGATCAAGCCGATCCTCTCGGTCGAGTACGAGATCGAACCGATCGAACGGGTCCGGACCTCCAAACGGGCGTTCGAGCGTCTCGTCGAGGTCCTGGAGATCTGCCGCCAGGAGGGCTCCGACGGGTGGGTGGTGCAGTACATCCAGGCGACCTCGCAGGTCCAGGAGCTGATCGCGCGGGGCCGTCAGATCTTTGGGACCGAGCCGGTGCTCGTGTCCGAGGTCGGGCCGGTGATCGGAACTCATGTCGGACCCGGTTTGCTCGGCGCCGGCGGCGTCCCCCGGTCGCTGCTTGAGCCGTTCGCCGCGGTCGATTAGAACCCGGAGTTTGGGTCGACGGCGCTCGCTGCGCTTGTCAGACTGTGGCTGCTCCACGGATGCGCTCAGGAAGGATCCGGCAGCCGCCGGCGTCCTTGCTGATACCGGCAAGCAGCCGGATCGACCCACACCACGAAGCGGAGCGGAGCCATGAAATTTCAGAACAGAGCCTTTACACGTGTGATCGGCGTCATGTTGACGGCCGGTGCAGCGCTGGTCCTCGCGGGCTGCGGCAGCAGTTCCAGCTCGTCGGCGACCAGCTCCTCCGCGCCCGCCGGCGCCAGCGCCGTAACGGTCAAGACCGCGAGCGGGTCGCACGGGACCTATCTGGTCAGCTCCTCGGGGCGGGCACTGTATCTGTGGATGGGTGACAAGAACGGGAAGTCCGACTGCTCCGGGGCGTGCGCGGACGCGTGGCCGCCGCTGGTCGTGACCGGCGCCCCGACCGCGTCGTCGTCTGCCACCGCCGCGGACCTCGCGACGATCACCCGTGCCGACGGGTCCAAGCAGGTCACCTACAAGGGTCACCCGCTGTACTTCTTCGCGGGCGACCCGGGCTCGGGCACCACAACCGGCGATGGCAGTGACGGATTCGGCGCGAAGTGGTGGCTGGTGTCGCCGGCGGGCGTGGCGATCACAAGCTCCTCGGGCGGCTCGTCGAGCAGCTCGTCGAGCAGCTCCGGCGGCGGCTACTGACGGCGAAACGTCTGCGGGCGTCGCGGGGCTTCAGCGCCGCGCCGCGCGAGCGGCCCGGGCGTCGCGGGGCTTCAGCGCCGCGAGGCGCGAGCGGCCTTGCGCGCCCGGCGGCGCCCGCCGCCGAACAGCAGGCCGCCCAACCCGGCGATGCCGCCGCCGAGCACAAAGCCGGCGGCCGCGGCGCCGATCGACAGCTCACGCTCATTGCGTCGCGCCCGGGCGCGCCAGTCGGTGAGCTCGACGACCTCGACGCGAAGCTTCTCGAGCGATACGCCGAGCTGCTCACGGTTCTGTTCGATCGACGCCCGGATCTGGTCCGGGGTCCGGGCGGGGATTCCGACCGGCGGACCCCCTCCCGTGTTGCCGCCCTCAGGCATCAGCGGTCCATGCCCAGCCACTCGGCTTCCGTGCTCGCCGTCACCGTGTCACGGATCTTCTTCGCCTCGTCGATCGCCATCGTCGGGGTCGGGGCACCGGTCTGCAGCAGGCGCCTGGCGATCAATACCGAAACGACCGTCGCGACGATCAGGCCGAGCAGCACGATCGCGAAACCGATCCACTGCTGTGCGAGACCGGTGGCGAGGAACGAGTTGAACACGAGCGCGAGCGTGACAAGCAGGAAGATCAACGCGAACACGCCGAAGATCGCGCCGGCGACGAAGATTCCGGTGCCCACCGCCAGGCTTCTCGCCTTCAGCGTGATCTCCGTCTTGGCGAGCTCGATCTCGTCGTGGACCAGGCTGGTCAGCCGATCCGAGATGTCGGTGATCGCGGTGGCGATCGTGTCCTGGTTGCCGTTGTTAGCGGGCACGGTGCTTGGAGCTCTCAGCGAGCAAGGCGTTTGAGGATCGTCGCGAGCACCAGGCCCCCGGCGAACGCGGCCCCGATCACGAACTCGGGCCGCCGCAGCAACGCCTGAACGTGGCTGACGCTGGGTGGCGCTTCTGGCGGTGGCGTCCACGACGGACCCGGATGGGGTCCCTCGGCAGCCCAGTTGTGTTGGGCCCCGCCTGGCGGGTCGAGCCACGGGCCCGGCGGCGGAGCGTCTTCGGTCACGTCGTGGGACTGATCGGTCACTCGGGCGGCTCTTCGCCGAACACGCGCTTCCAGATCTTCGCCGAGACGCGCACCGCAACGATGCTTGCGAGCGCGCTGACGCCGGTCACCAGCCCCGACCACAGCAGTCGCTTGATAAGTGGGCTCTCTTTCATCACCGCGGATTCAATCAGGTTTGGGGCGCCCACCCCTGGCGCAACACTCGAAAGCGCCCGGCCAGGCTCTAGCTACCCAGCGCCAGGCCTCCGCAAATCATCTCGACGATCGATTCCTTCGTTCGCTCCAACTCGGTGTCCTCGACCGGCAGGCTCTTGAAGATCCAGTCGGTCAGCACCTGCTCGATCAGACCGTAGAACGCCTGCGCCGCCAGCTGAGGCTCGACCTCGCTGCGGAACGCCCCGTCACGCTGAGCGTCGGCGACGATCGCCGCGATCCCGCCATATGCGTCCTGGATCTTTGCCAGGTGCGTTCGTCCGAACGTGTTCGCGGCCCGGGTGACCTCGACGATGATGACCTTCATCAGCTCCGGGTCGTGGCGATAGGAATCAACGATGAACGAGGCGATCGCACGGAGCTTTGCCCTCGGCGTGAGGGGCGATGCGTCCGCCTCGGCGATCGCCGAGAGCATCACGTCCCAACGCTCGAGGAACAGCGTGTCGAGGATCTCCTCCTTGGAGGAGAAGTAGTGGTACACGAGCCCATACGCGACACCGGCCTCGTCGGCGATGTCAGCGACCCGGCAGGTGTGGAACCCCTGTCGTGCGAACACCCGCACGGCGGCGTCAAGGATCACTCGGCGCTTGTCGACGGCGGCAATCGTCATCCGTTGATGCTACGCACCAAAGCGCTCACGCGACGCTGTGCTGCGCGAGGTCCCGATCGGCTGCGTAGAGCTCCGGCCGGCGGTGCGTCAATGCCGGCAGCCGCCGGCGCACGTCCGCCATGATCGACAGGTCGAGGTCCGCGACGATCACGCACTCGGCGTCAGGCGCGCACGCGAGCACGATCCCCCACGGGTCCGCGATCAGGGACCGCCCGCCCGACCGGTGGCCACCGGCATGACTGCCGATCTGGTTGGCAGCGACAACGAAGCACTGGTTCTCGATCGCACGGGCTCGAAGCAGCACCTCCCAATGGTCGCGGGTCGTCGCCAAAGTGAATGCGGCCGGAACCGTGATGATCTCGGCGCCACGCGCCGACAGCTCCCTGTAGAGCTCCGGGAAGCGGAGGTCGTAACAGATGCTCATTCCGATCGTGGTGCCGCCGCTCAGCTCGGAGACCACGATCTCATCGCCAGGCTGCTCACGGGCGGATTCGGTGTAGATGACGCCGTCGACCTCGACGTCGAACATGTGCAGCTTGCGATACACCGCCTGGATACGCCCGTCGGTGGAGACATGCACGCTGGTGTTCGATGTGCGCTCCTGGCCCTGCACCTGCTCGACAATCGAGCCGGCGACCAGGTCGATTCCGAGCTCGGCCGCGATCGCGCGCGCCCACTGGAGCACCTGACCGTCAAGCGGGGTGGCCGCAGCCGCCATCGCGTCGGGCTCACCGAGCACGTTCCACTTCTCCGGCATCACGACGAGTTCGGCGCCCCTGCCGGCAGCCTCGCGCACGAGCCGGTCACCGGTTTCCAGGTTCCGCTCCAGATCCTCCGTCGCGTTTAGCTGAACTGCAGCTGCGCGCACACTCCTCGTCATCTCGCTCACCTCCAGATCGACCGCACACTCAGCATATTCGCTGCGCATGACCGGACTCGCGCAAAGCCGGTCAACCTCGCTCGAAGCCACGCTGCTTGCGAAGCGCATCGAGCAGCAGCTTCGAGTGCAGCGCACTGATCAGCTCACGCAGCGGCTCGACGCCGGACTCGATGATCTCAAGCGCGCGCTCGACGTCGACCTGGGCGGAGAGTCGATCGAGCAGCACGCGCATCTCCTCCTCCACCAACGGCATCAACGCGTCCCGGTAGCGGAGCGTGTCGTACACAGTGAAACCGAGCGCCTGCTCGTATCCGCCCGAGCGAAAACGGGAGATCGCTTCGATGATCTTGACGTCGTCGGGGTCATAGCCGCGACCGGTCGGGCTCAACACGCCGATCTCCTCCAGGCGGTCAAGCACGTTCTGCGGCAGATCGTAGGTGTCCCGCACCCGCTTGCGAGAGGTTCGAGCGGCGTCACCGGCCTGGATCGCACGTTCCAGGATCCGGTCCTCCAGCTCGATCAGCCGGGCCGCTCGGGCGGGATCGGTGCTCATCAGCTCCCTGATCACGCGCAGCGGCATGAACCGCTCCTCCTGCAGCCGCTTGATCAGCGCGATCCGCTCGACGAACTCAGGCGGGTAGTAAGCCATATTGCGGCTGGTGCGAACAATCCCCGAGCCGTCGGAAAGCAGCCCCTCACGCAGGTAATGCTTGATCGTGCCTGCGCTGACACCCGAGCGCTCCGCCAATTCGCTCATCTTGAGCATTGGACGGTCGGGCGCAGTCATGCCTGAGCGCCTCGGCTCCTCATGCGCTCGGCGGGCGGATCCCGAGCATCACCCGCGCCTCCTCGACCGTGGCCGGGCGCCGTCCGGCGTCCTCGGTCAGCTGCCTGGCCTTGGCGATCAGCTCGCCGTTGGAGCGGGCCATCTCGCCGTTCGGGAGATACAGATTGTCTTCGAGCCCGACCCGGATCGAGCCGCCGAGGGTGAGCGCGGCGGCGACGAGCATCCACTGTTCGCGGCCGATCCCGATCACACCCCAGTGGTGGTTGCCGGCGGGCAGGTTGTCCGCCATCGTGGCGAGGTTGCGTGCCGTCGCCGGGACGCCGCCGACGACACCCATCACGAAATCGGCATGCAGCGGCGCCTGCAGCAAGCCCATGTCGAGCAACGGCGCGAGCGAGCCGACGTGGCCGAGGTCAAAGCACTCGTGCTCGGGCTTGATCTCGAGCCTGCGCATCGCCTCGAGCAGCTCGATGATCTCCTCGAACGGGTTGGCGAAGACGAACTTGAAGACGAAGTCCTTGCGCGAGCGGGAGTACTTGGCGTAATTCATCGAGCCCATGTTGAGCGCCGCGACCTCGGGCAGACCCGCCTCGAGATAGGCGACGCGCTTGGCGACGCGGGACGCCGATCGTGCCGGTGGAGAAGTTGATGATCGCCGCGTCACCGACCTCGGCCAGGATCGCCTGCTTGATCGCCACGAAGTCGTCGATCTCATAGCTCGGGACGCCGTCGGGGCTGCGTGCGTGGATGTGGATGTGGACGCCGCCCTGATCGACGATCCGACGCGCCTCGGCGGCATACTCGGCGGGCGTGTAGGGAATCGCCGGGCACTGATCGCGGTTGGCGATCGCACCCGAGATCGCGCAGGTGATGACGGCGGGGTCGTCGAGGCTCACGCGGTCCCCTGACTACACCGGCACGACGCCGGACCGCTTCCACGGGCGCTCGACCCGCTTGTCGGCCGCCATCTCCAGCCCGCGGCAGATCGTTGCACGCGTCTCGCGCGGATCGATCACGTCGTCGATCATGTCGTTGCCGGCGGCGATGTACACGTCGATCACCTGACGAAGGCCGTCAACCAGTTCCTTACGTTTCGCAGCCGGGTCCTCCGCCTCGTCGACCTGTTTGCGGAAGATGATCTCGACAGCGCCCTCGGCGCCCATCACGCTGATCTCGGCCGACGGCCAGGCGACGATCAGGTCAGGCTCGTACGCCCGGCCGCACATCACGTAATAGCCGGCCCCGTATGCCTTGCGCACGATCACGGTGATCTTTGGAACCGTGGCGTTCGCCGTGGCATAGAGCATCTTGGCTCCGTGCCGGATGATCCCCGCCTCCTCGACCTTGGTTCCGACCATGAATCCGGGAACGTCCATCAGGAACACGAGTGGAATCCCATAGGCGTTGCAGAGGTTGATGAAGCGCGCGGCCTTGTCGGCTGAGTCGTTGTCGAGGATCCCGCCGAGATGCCTGGGCTGGTTGGCGACGATCCCGGCGGGGCGACCGCCGAAGCGCGCCAGGCAGGTGATGATCGTCTTCGCCCACTGCGGCTTGAGATCGAAGTAAACGCCGTCGTCGGCGATCGCCCGGATCAGGTCGTACATGTCGTAGGGCTTGCGGTTGGACTCTGGCAGCAGATCCAGCAACGACTCCTCGGCACGATCGATCGGGTCAGCGGACGGCACGACCGGCGGCTGCTGCTCGCAGTTCTGCGGAAAGTAGCTGAGGTACTGCTTGATCTTCTCGATGCACTCGCGGTCGTCGGCGACCTCGAGGTCGCCGACACCGGACTTGCGGCAGTGGACACGGCTGCCGCCGAGCTCCTCCTGGGTCACGTCCTCGCCGACGGCGGCACGGACCAGGTGCGGACCTGCAAGCGCCATCGAGCCACGGCCCCTGACCATCGGCACGAAGTCGGCCAGGCCCGGTATGTAGGCGGTGCCCGCGGCACACGGACCCATCAGGGCGGCGATCTGCGGCACCACCCCGCTCATCACGACCTCCTCCCGGAACAGGTGGCCGCTGCCGGCGAACAGAGAGCCGACCGCCTCCTGGATCCGGGCACCGGCGGAGTCGAGCAGCCAGACGAGCGGGATCCGCTTGGACAGCGCGAGTTCCCGCAGGCGCGTGACCTTGAGCTCGCCCGTCATCCCCATCGAGCCGGCCATCACCGTGAAGTCGTAGGCGGCGCACGCCAGCAGCCGGCCGTCGACCCGGCCGTAGCCGGTGATGACGCCGTCGGCCGGCGCCTCCCGACCGTCCATCGCGCGCTGGGAGAAGTGCGGGCGGCCGTGGATTCCGAGCTCGACGAACGTGCCGTGATCGAACAGCAGCGCGAGACGCTCCCGCGCGGTCAGTTTCTCAGCGGCGTGCTGGGCGGCGATCTTCTGCTCGCCGCCGCCGAGCTTGATCTGCTCGCGCCGCTGATCGAGATCCTCGACCAGCGACCTCAGCATGCTCGTCGGCTGGGCCTCGGCGGACATCACTACCGAGAATCAAAGCAGAAAGTGAGACGTTCAACTCTCCACTTCCGCGCCGAACCATGTCAGAGCACGGTTACTCCGCGCCGAACCAGGTCAGAGCACGGTGACTCTGCGCTGAACCAGGTCAGAGCACGGTGACGGCGACCGCCTCGCCGCAGGCGGTGCAGGTCTTTCCCTCGAGCATCGCCGGACGCGCGATGCTCGAGCCGCTCAGCCCGCAGGCCTCGCAACTGAAGATGCATTCGACGAACTGACCCGTCGCGAGCAGCTGCTCGCAACCGGTCTCACGCACCAATCCCAGCGCCGGCGCCGAGCGCCGGCCGGTGCCGGGTGAGCCGGCGCGTGTACGCGTGGACTCAGACATGATCCAACCCCCTCTGCCGATGGAGTCGCGGCTGGTACTGGATTTGCCAGCCGCCGGTAAATCGTAACGCAAAATAGTGGAGCGGCGCGAGAATGATCCTGCGCGGTGCGCTCAGCGGCCCTTCCACTCGGGCTCGCGCTTTTCGAAGAACGCCGAGACACCCTCGACCAGATCCTCGGTCGAGAAGGCGATCGTGAGCTGCGAGCGCAGGAAGTCGAGTGCATCGAGGAACGCCATGTCCTGCTGGCGGAAGATCGCGTCCTTACCGAGCCGCATCATCAGCGGCGACTTCGACGCCAGCCGCTGCGACCAGTCGCGAACGAGCTGATCGAACTCCTCGGCCGGCGCGACGCGGTTGACGATCCCGATCCGTTCGGCTTCCTGCGCCGTGATCTGCTCGCCAAGCAGCAGCAGCTCGTTGACCTTCTTGCGCGGCACGTTTCGGTAGATCAGCGCCATGATCATGAACGGGAACACGCCAACGTTGATCTCCGGCGTACCAAAGCGTGCGCCATCGCGCGCGATCACCAGGTCGCAGGCCAGCGCGAGGCCGAGCGCGCCCGCGAGGACGTGGCCGTTGGCGGCGCAGATCGAGGGCTTGCCGAGCTCACCGAGGAGCCTGAAGACGCGCGGGAACAACTCGGTCCCGAAGTGCTTGTGCACCAACGGCACCTCCGCCGCGAAGCCCGCGAGGTTGCCGCCGCTGGAGAACACGGTCGCGTGCGTCGAGGTCAGCACCACGCATCGGACCGCCGGGTCCTCACGCGCCGCCAGCAACGCCGACTCCAGCTCGGCGAGCAACTCGTTGGACAGCGCGTTGCGCGTCTCGGGCTGGTCGAGCGAGATCGTCGCGACGCGTGAGTCGGCGACCTCGTAGCGGAGCGTCTGGAAGGAAGGCATCGGGTCGAATCCTAGGTGAGTTGTCCGGCACCGGCAGGTAGGCAGGCACGATCGAAAGTAGGAAGCACTACTGTTCACTTTCGCGGTACGCAGGATACCGCCGGATCGACCGAACCATCGTCGTTGAGGAGAACCAGATCGCTCATGGCAACCGCAGACGTCATCAAGCCCGACTACTCCGGCCAGCGCCGCCACTTCATCTTCACCGAGGAGCACGACGCGCTGCGCGAATCGATCCGGCGATTCATGATCAAGGAGTTGCAGCCCCATGCCGAGGAGTGGGAGGAGACGACGTTTCCTGATTGGGTGTTCGCGCGGATGGGCGAGCTCGGGCTGCTCGGCCTTGACAAGCCGGTCGAATACGGCGGCCAGGGTGGCGATTACTACTCGACGCTCGTCCTGGCCGAGGAGATCGTGCATTCACACAGCGGTGGACTGGCGATGGGGGTCGCTGTGCAGACGGACATGGCGCTCCCTCCGATCCTCGCGTTCGGCACCGAGGAGCAGAAGCGGGAGTGGGCGGCGCCGGCGATCGCCGGCACGAAGATCCTCTGCCTCGGGATCACGGAGCCCGACGCCGGCTCGGACGTCGCCTCGATCAAGACGCGCGCCGTCGCCGACGGCGACGAATACGTGATCAACGGCTCAAAGACCTACATCACCAACGGTCACCGGGCGAACGCGATCGTGCTCGTGACCAAGACCGACCCCGACGCCGGCTATGACGGCTTCACGCTGTTCCTGGTCCCGATGGATCTCCCGGGCGTGATCCGGGAGAAGAAGCTCGCCAAGCTCGGGATGCACGCATCCGACACGGCGCTGCTCGCCTTCCAGGACGTCCGCGTTCCCGCCAGCGCCGTGCTCGGACAGGTCGGAAAGGGCTTCTACCACATCATGTGGGAGCTTCAGGGCGAGCGGCTGATCGGCGCCGCCGGGTCCGTGGCGGGCGCCCAGCATGTGTTCGACCGGACGCTCGCGTACGCCAAGGAGCGCACTGCGTTCGGACGGCCGATCGGCAAGTTCCAGGTCACCCGGCACAAGTTCGCCGAGATGGCGACCAAGATCGAGACGGCCCGTCAGATGGTGTACACGACCGCCTGGAGGAGCCAGCACGGCGAGTACCCGGTGCGCGAGATCTCGATGGCGAAGCTGTACGCCGCGCGGATCGCGGTCGAGGTCGCCGACGAATGCATCCAGATCCACGGTGGCGCCGGCTACATGAAGGAGTACGGGATCGAGCGTTCCTGGCGCGACCTGCGCCTGAATCGAATCGGCGCCGGCAGCGACGAGATCATGCTCGAGGTGATCGGCCGCTCGTACGGCCTCTGACCGCAGCTCAGACCGGGAGCGCGAGGTCCTGAACACGCGCTAGCGTTGTGGACTCAATCGACCGCCCGATGGAGGACCAGATGAGCGACGTGCAGGTGATCGCAACGAAGAACGGCCCCTACAAGGTGACCGGCGTGGTCGAGTTGGTCGATCACGAGGGCAATGTGGTTGCAGTCAAGGGGGCCGCGGTGTTCCTGTGCCGCTGTGGCCACAGCGCCAACAAGCCGTTCTGCGACGGCAGCCACGCCAAGGTCGGCTTCGACGGAACGCTGGCCGTTTCCGCGTAGGCCCTGCTGAAGCGGGTTGGTGCCTGGCGCCGGATCTGCCGCGCCGAGGGCTATCGTCACCCGTGCATGGATCAGCGCTACGGGACCGAGCCAGGCTCAGAATTGCGGCCGCTGAGCGCCGGTCAGACGCTCGGCGCGGCGCTCGGGGTCTACAGCGGCAATGCGCTGCAGCTCTGGGCTGCGGTGGCGGTGGTGGTGGTCCCGCTCGAGCTGATCGAGCTGATCATCAGGCTCTCCTCGATTCCATCCGGCTCGTTCGTCCACGACGGCACGCTCTATACGAACAACCTGACCACCGCGAGCAGCGGGCTGGGAGCGTCGCTGGTGGTCGCGCTGATCGGCGGCCTCGCACAGCTGCTGGCGATCGGCGCGGTGTTCCGGCTCGTGCTCGACGATTACCTGGGCCGCCACACCTCGGTTCAGGAATCGTTCGAGTTCGCCGCCGACCGGCTGCTGTCGCTGCTGTGGATCGCGATCCTGGTCGCCGTGCTCGTCGGCATCGGCTTCGTGCTGCTGTTGCTTCCAGGCGTCTATCTGCTGGTCGCGTTCTCGGTCGCGATCCCGGTTCTGATGGCCGAGGGGATCAAGGGGATGCCCGCGCTGACGCGCTCGCGGCAACTGGTCAGCGGACGCTGGTGGGCGACCTTCGGCCGGCTGTTCATCGCGTGGCTTCTGCTGGTGGTGCTGTCGCTGGTGTTCGCCGCCGTGAACGTGGCCTCGGCCCTGAGCGTCTCCAGCGTGACCGTGTACCTGGTCGTGAATACGGTTGTGGCGGGAATCACCGCGATCCTGACAGCGCCGTTCACGGCAGCGGTCGCGACGGTGATCTACATCGATCTTCGGGTCCGCAAGGAGGGCGCTGATCGCGACCAGCTGCTCAGTGGTGAGGTGGCGAGCGGCGGATGGCCGCCCAGCTACATCCGTCCGCCGGGGGCCGGCGACGCCTACGGGTTCGGCGGACCGTCAACCCCGGAGCGGCCCTCCCCACCGGAGACGCTCGGCGGCTGGCCCCGCAACCAGCAATCGCCCTACGTGCCACCACCGCCGCCGGAGCAGCCGCCGAGCGAGCCGAACACGGGCGGCCCGGAGGACGCGGACGGCAGCTGAGCTTCTCGGCGGCAGCCTCCCGGCCGGCACTTCCCGCGTCCGTCGCCGGCCGCGGGTGCGAACATCCGCAGTGTGGATTCGATCCGCGGACAGCTGTTGATCGCAGGGCCACGTCTCGCCGACCCCAACTTCTGGCGGACGGTCGTGCTGATCGTCGAGCACACCGACGAGGGAGCGCTCGGGCTGGTGCTCAACCGGCCATCGGAGGCGACGGTCGCCGACGCCGTCCCGGAACTGGGCGACCTGATCCCCCCGGAGACCGACGTGCTCGTCGGCGGGCCCGTTCAGCAATCGTCGGTGATCGTGCTCGCAGAGTTCGAGGATCCGAGCGACGCCGCGATGATCGCGTTCGACGACATCGGGATCCTTGGGAAGCGTCATCGAGGAGGAGCACGCCGCGCTGGCGATCCGTGATGCCCGCGCGTTCGCCGGGCACTCCGGCTGGGGCCCCGGTCAGCTGGACGCCGAGCTCGAGCGCGGCGATTGGATCCTCGAGCCGGCGCAGCGAGACGACGCGTTCGCGGTCGAGCCGCGAGAGCTGTGGCCTTCGGTGCTGACGCGCAAGGGCGGCAGCTACGCGCTGATCGCGAGGATGCCGGCGGACCCATCCGTCAACTGAGGCGCGGCGGCACGTGCACCACCACCACGATCAACATCAGCACGCGCATCATGACCACGGCGCCAACGCCGATGCACGCGGGCTGCGGATCGCGCTGGTCCTGATCGTCGCGTTCATGGTCGTCGAGATCGTTGCCGGGCTGCTCGCCTCGTCGCTGGCGCTGCTGTCCGACGCCGCCCACATGCTGAGCGATGCCGCGGCGCTGGCGATCTCGCTCGTCGCCGCCAGGCTCGCCCAGCGCCCGGCAGCAGGTTCGATGACCTACGGGCTCGGCCGGGCGGAGATCCTCAGCGCCCAGGCGAACGGGATGACGATGATGGTCCTATCGCGCGCTGATCGTCTACGGAGCGGTCGTGCATCTGATCTCGCCGCCCGCGGTCGACGGCGGCGTCGTGCTGGCCGTGGCGCTCACCGGCATTGCCGTCAACCTGGTCGCGGTGCGCGTGCTGAGCGGCGACGGGAACGCCCGCAGCCTCAACGTCGAAGGTTCCTACCGCCACATCCTCACCGACCTGTATGCCTTCATCGCCACCGCGATCGCGGCGGTCGTGATCCTCACGACCGGCTTTGACCGTGCCGACGCGATCGCGTCGCTGCTGATCGCCGCGCTGATGATGCGCGGCGGCTATGGCCTGCTGAGAGCGTCGATCCGCGTCGTCATGGAGGCGGCTCCGGCCGGCGTCGACCCGGAGCAGATCGGCCACACGCTCGCTGAACAGCACGGCGTCGTCGAGGTTCACGATCTCCACGTCTGGGAGGTCACGTCCGGCTTCCCAGCGCTCTCGGCGCACATCGTCGTCGACGCCGACCGGGACTGCCACGAACTCAGGCGCGCCCTCTCCCGGTTGCTGGAGGATCGCTTTGAAATCACGCATTCGACCCTCCAGGTCGAGCACGCCCGAGCGACGCAGCCACCGCTTCAGATCGAGCTCGCGCCACGCGAGGTGGGCTAGCGCACGTGACTGGCCGCCGCGCCGGCCGCCAATCAGTTCCGACGCGGGTCCAGGACGCTCGTCCAAGTGTCCACAGACCGCCCGTCGAATGCTGTCGCGGCGCTAGACTCCGAGGATGGGCTTGCCGCGCGCCAAGCCGAGGGCGTTGCGATGAAGGTCGTGAAGCCCGGTGAGGACCGGGCGGTACCGCGCGGCGTGGTCGGCGGCGCCGAGATCTCGCAGGCAACGGCAGGGGCCACGAAGATCTATATGGGTGTCTTCCGGGTGCCGGCAGGATCGAGCTCACGCCCGCATTACCACGAGCATTGCGAGAGCGCCGTGTACATGCTGTCCGGGACGTTGATCGTCAAGTGGGGCGATCATCTGGAGCAGGAGCTGACGCTCGAACCGGGTGACATGGTGTACGTCCCACCGCGTGAGACCCACGTGCTGGAGAACCCGTCGGACTCGGCTCCGGCCGAATATGTCGTGGCGCGCGACTCGCCCACCGAGGACGCGGTCGTCGTCCCGTGGGCGCAGGCAGGCGGATGAGACCGACCAGCGAGGAGACGCTGCTCGGCGCCGGCTCAAGGCGGATCCTGTTCCGCTGCTGGCTGCCCGAGCGCACGCCCGACGCCGTGGTCGTGATCGCGCACGGCTACGGCGAGCACGGCGGCCGTTACGGGCACGTGGCGGCGAGGTTGAACGAGGAGGGCCATGTGGTCTACGCGCTCGACCATCATGGTCACGGGCGCTCGGATGGTCCCCGCGGACGGATCTCGCTGCACGATGCCGCCCATGACCTGTCGACGCTGATCTCGTTGGCAGCTGCGCGGAACCCTGATTCGGAGGTCTTCCTGCTCGGCCACAGCATGGGCGGTGCGCTCGCCCTGCGCTACGCGATGGCGCATCAGGACCGCCTCTGCGGGCTGATCCTGACCTCACCGCTGGCGCAGGTTGACGGCCACGACGCCGTCAAGGCGCTCGGCCGCACGATCGCGAGAGTCGCGCCGGGAGTTCCGCTCAAAAAGATCGACCCGAAGCTGATCAGCCGTGACCCCGCCGTTGTGCGCGCCTACGCGGAGGATCCGCTGGTCTATCACCGCGGGATCCCTGCCGGAGTGATCGCGCAGTTCCTGATCCACGCCGAGTCGTTGCCTGACGACGTCGAAATCGTGACGCTGCCGACGCTGCTGATGTATGGAACCGCCGACCAGCTCGTCGCCCCAGCCGGCAGCGAGATGATCGCGGCCCGGATCTCCTCGACCGACCTGACCGTGACCCCCTACGAGGGTCTCGCGCACGAGCTCCTGAACGAACCCGAGCAGCGGCAGGTGCTCGATCAGATCTGCACATGGGTCGCCGAACGCGCCCACGCGCCGACGTATTAGTGTCTCACGACACTGGTGTCCCGACCCAACGGGAAGGAGCGGATTGAGGATGCTGTCCTACAGACACGGCACGAGCGCGGAGCCGCTGGTCGCCGAGACGATCGGCGCCAACCTCGCGCGAACGGCGGCTCGCGTCCCTGACTCGCCGGCGATCGTCTCCTGCCACCAGGACGCCGGCCTGAGCTACGCGCAGTTCGAATCGCAGTCGCGGACGCGCTCGCGACCGGGATGCTCAGGGCGGGCCTCTCGAAGGGCGACCGCGTCGGCGTCTGGAGCCCGAACCGAGTCGAGTGGGCACTGGTCCAGTACGCGACGGCAAAGCTCGGCGTGATCCTCGTCAACATCAACCCCGCCTACCGCCTGACTGAGCTGAAGTATGCGCTCCGCCACTCGGGCTGCCGCTGGCTGTTCGCGGCCTCGCAGTTCAGGGACGCGGACTTCGCCGGCATGGTGGCGACCGCGCGCGCCGACCTGCCGGATCTGGAGCGGGCGATCATCTTCGACACACCCGACTGGGATGAGCTCGAAGCCTGCGAGCCGGACCTCGACGCGCTCGGCACGCAACTCGCGGCCCTCGATTTTGACGACCCGATCAACATCCAGTACACGAGCGGCACCACCGGCTCCCCGAAGGGCGCCACGCTCACGCATCACAACATTCTCAACAACGCCAACTCGCTCGCCGCGCTGCTGAGCTACGACGAGCGCGATCGGATCTGCATCCCGGTACCGCTGTACCACTGCTTCGGAATGGTGATGGGCAATCTCGCCGCGACCTCCCGCGGCGCCTGCATGGTCTACCCGGCGGAGTCATTCGATCCGCAGGCAACCCTGCGCGCGTGCGCGACCGAGCGGTGCACCAGCCTCTACGGGGTGCCGACGATGTTCATCGCGGTGCTGGAGCACCCGAGCTTCGCCGAGTACGACCTCAGCTCGCTGCGCACCGGGATCATGGCCGGCTCGCCATGCCCGGTCGAGGTCATGCAGCGCGTCGTCTCCGACATGGGGATCGAGCAGATGTCGATCGCATTCGGGATGACTGAGACCTCGCCGGTGACGACGCTGGTACGTGTCGACGACACGCTCGAGCACCGTTGCGCGACCGTCGGGCAGGCGATGCCCCACGTCGAGATCAAGATCGCCGACCCGGTCAGCGGCCACGCAGTCGCGATCGGCGAGGCCGGCGAGTTCCAGGCGCGCGGTTACCCGGTGATGCGCGGCTACTGGAACGACGCAGAGCGCACCGCCGAGGCGATCGATCCGGGGCACTGGATGCACACCGGTGACCTCGCGACGATCGATGAGCACGGCTATGTCCGGATCGTCGGACGGATCAAGGACCTGATCATCCGCGGTGGCGAGAACGTCTATCCGCGCGAGGTCGAGGAGTTCCTGCACACGCACCCGGACGTCGCCGACGTACAGGTGATCGGGGTGCCGGACGAGCGCTACGGCGAGGAGCTGATGGCCTGGATCGTGGTGCGACCCGGCTCGTCGCTCAGCGCCGATTCGATCCGCGAATTCTGCGCCGGGCAGATCGCGCAGTTCAAGGTCCCGCGCTACGTGAAGTTCGTCGAGTCCTACCCGATGACGGTCACCGGCAAGGTGCAGAAGTTCAAGATGCGTGAGCTGGCGGTCGAGGAGCTCGGCCTCCAGCAGGCCGCCGCGATCGTCACCGCCTAACACCGCCGCTGACAGATTTGACCCTGGTGCGCTAGCCATGCCCGTATTCGAGCGCAAGCTCCATCTGGGGGCGTTCGACCAGGCCATCCCGGGCTGGCTCAACACCGACGTGACCCCGCACCTGCTGGTCGCACGAGTCCCTGCGCTACCGTGGCTGCTGGCCCGGATCGGCGTGCTCGGCGAGCAGCGCCTGGCGGCGTATCGCTCCGGGGCGTTCCGTGCGGTGCGCTACCTCGACGTCACTCGCCGCTTTCGGTTCGATGACGAGACCTTCGACTTCGTCTACTCATCGCACGTGCTCGAACACCTGCACCCGGATGCGGCGCAACGCTGCCTGGCAGAGGCGCATCGCGTGCTGAGGCCGGGCGGAGTCCTGCGACTGGCGGTGCCCGACCTTGACCACATGGTCGCCCATTACGACCCCGCCGATCCCGACGACTTTCTGTGGGGCATCTACCAGGGGCGCGGCGCACGGGCGAAGCGCACCGCCCGCCATTGGTGGCACTACAACGAGGTCTCGCTCGAGGCGCTGCTGCGGAGCATCGGCTTTCGTGACGTGCGGCGTCACGAATTCCGTGAGGGCCTGTGTCCCGATCTCGATCAGATCGAGACCAGACGCTGGTCACTGTTCGTCGAGGCCGTCAGGTAGCACCGGCGGGCCCGCCCCGCCAGCCGGCTGAGAGTTCCTCGTGCATCACCCGGATCCGCCGCAGGATCTCGTCCGCCACGATCTGTTGCTGTGCCCGCGTGCTGGAATCGAGCTGGTCATAGACGATCGGCGTCCCGTAGCGAACGAGCACCCGCGGGAAACGGCCGCGCTTCCAGTTGCGGACCTTGTTGGAGCCGAGGATCGCAACCGGCACGATCGGCGCACCGGACTCCAGTGCAAGCCGGCCGATCCCCGGCCGCGCCTGCGCACCGACCGCGCCGGTGCGGGTTCGCCCGCCCTCGACGTACATCCCGACGACGCCGCCGCGCTGCAGGATCTTGAAGGCCGAGATGAACGCCTCGTCGTCCTGGTTGCCGCGTCTGACCGGAAACACACCGCCGTGCGTGAACACCCAGCTTGCCGGTCCCCGCCCGAACAGCTGCGACTTCGCCATGAATTGCACGTGGCGACGAATGAACGCGCCGCAGAAGAAGTGATCCATGAACGACGCGTGGTTGGGCGCAAGGATCAGCGGTCCGTTGGGCACGTTGTCGGAGTCAAAACCCCGCGCCCTGAAGGTGATCAGCAGGTGCAGCATCATCGCCACCCTGACGACCTCGTAGACCCACTCCGGCGGATGGTCGCGCACCCGCTCGTGGAACTGGTTGAAGTACTCCGGCGGCCGCGGGTCCTTGTAGATCTGCGGCTTCAGCTCGACATCGGTCATCGCGCGAGCGGAAGATAGCGATCGCCGGCGCGGCTCAACCGGTAAGCGGCAGCATCAGCGCCGGCTTCTCGATGATGTGATCGGCCCGGGTCGGCACGACGGCGGTCGCGACCGCGAAGAACTCGATCACGTGCGAGCCCCATCCATGGCTCTTCTCGTTCAGCTGCACGCCGACCAGGCCACCGGCCTCCAGACGCTCGGCCTCGGCCTGCATCCGTCCCATCGCCAACTCGCGCGCCTGGTACAGAGCCTGGGTGAAGTTCGTCTGCTCCTGGTTGCGCCCGATCTGCTTCCACGCCTGTCGCATCGATTGATGCGCGACGTGGTAGACGCAGTTGCCCATCACCAGGCCGACGGGCCGGTAGCCGGCGCGCAGCAGCGTCGAGAAGTCCTGGCCGCTCAGGTCCGAGGTGAATGGGCGACCGTCGGGAGCGCGGTGCAACTCCCCCTCACGGTGCTTGACCGCCGTGCCGATCGCGATGAACTCGGCCAGGTCCGCACCCCAGTCATAGCGCCCGATCGTCAGGCGCACGCCGACCACACCGTCTGCGCCCAACTGGTCGGCCTCCTCCTCCATCCGCGTCATCGCCAGCTCGCGGGCGTGGTACATCGCCTGTGTCAGGACGCCCATCTCCTGGTTCTGATTCCACATCGCCTGCTGAAACCCGATGTGGTAGATCGAGCTTCCGAGGACCAGCCCGAGCGGCTCGAAGCCCGACTCCTTGACGAGTAGAAACTCGTTCACCGACAAGTCGCTTGTGAAGAATCCACGCGCGAGGTCCTGCTTCATCCGCTCGATCCGCTCGCGCCCGGACTCGGGCAGGCCGGCCATCGACCCCGCCCGGTACACGTCCGCCTGTGGCCCCTCCAACGGGGCGACCGCCTCGCCCTGGTCGCTTGTCGCCTGCTGCGATGGCGGCGTCTCCTCGCCGCTGCGACCGTCGTCGTCGCGCTTGAGAAATCCCATCGCCTACCTCCTGGTCAATCTAGGAGCAGCCGCGCCAGCGCCTGCCGGGTTCGTTCGTTGTGACTCGCCTCGTCGGCCAGCGCTGCCGTCAACGCTGTCATCCACGAGTCGATGTCAACTTCCTCTGTCTTCAGCACGATCCCGCCCGACACCCGCGCGCGGCGCGTGCGGACCTTGTCGTGACCGTCCCGGCTGAGCTCCAGCCGCTCCCCGCCGGCATCGATCGCGATCGTGCGCACGACCTTCGGCCCCATCATCCCCTGGCGAGCCCTACCGACGCGCACCAGGCTCGGAATCGCCTCCTCGAGCTTGGCGGCAAGGCTCTCGACGAACGTGCCGAGATCGGCCTGATCGACTCGCAGGGACGCCGCGAGCATGTCGAGCTCAAGCGGTTCTTCGGATGCCATACGATGAGCCTACCCGTCCGCCCAGCCGCGCGCGCGGTCGAGTGCGCGATGCCAGTCTCTCAGCAGCGGCGCCCGCTCCTGAGCACTCATCGTTGGATCGTAACGGTGCTTCACGCTCGTCTCGGCGCGGAGATCGTCGAGCGTCCACAGTCCGATCCCGACCCCGGCCAGGCGGGCCGCTCCGAGCGCTGTCGTCTCGGCACAGGCCGGCACCACCACCGGGACGCCGAGCAGGTCGGCTTGGAACTGCATCAGCCAGGCGTTCGCGGTCGCACCACCGTCGGCGCGCAGCTCGCTGAGCGCGAGGCCGCCCGCTCGCTCGATCGCGCGGACCGCGTCGACGGTCTGGTAGGCGATCGACTCGAGGGTCGCGCGCGCAAGGTGCGCGCGCGTCGAGCCACGTGTCAGCCCGACGATCGTTCCACGCGCATATGGGTCCCAATGCGGCGAGCCGAGCCCGCTCAGCGCCGGCACGAAGTAGACGCCGTCATTCGATCCAAGCGATGCGGCCAGCTGCTCGGTCTCGGCGGCATCGGAGATCACACCGAGCCCGTCGCGGAGCCATTGAACCGCCGCGCCGGTGACAAAGATCGAGGCCTCCAGCGCGTAGGTGAGCGTCTGCTCGATTCCCCAGCCGACCGTGCTCAGCAAACCCTCCGCGGGCTCCGGCGGCGTCTGGCCGGCGTTGATCAACAGGAACGATCCCGTGCCGTAGGTGTTCTTGCCGAGACCCACCTGCAGGCAGCCCTGCCCGAACAGCGCCGCCTGCTGATCGCCGGCGACGCCTGCGACGGGAACCGCGTGCCCGTGAAGAGCGGTCGTCCTCGTGATCGCGATCGGGCCGCAACTGGACCTGACCTCGGGCAGCACCGCGTCGGCCGCCCCCAGCAACTCGGTCAGCTCCCGATCCCAGGTCCCCTTACGGATGTCGAACAGCATCGTCCGCGACGCGTTCGAGGGCTCGGTCACGATCTCGCCGGTCAGCTTGAAGATCACCCACGAATCAACCGTGCCGAACACGGCGCGCCCCCGGCGAGCGCGCTCCCTGAGCCCCTCCACATTGCGCAGCAGCCACTCGATCTTGGTGGCCGAGAAGTATGGATCGAGCACCAGGCCGGTGCGCTCCCGGACGAGGGCCTCGATACCCTCGGCGCGCAACTGGTCGCAGCGAGGCGCGGTGCGGCGGTCCTGCCAGACGATCGCGTGGTGAAGCGGCTCGCCGCTGACCGGATCCCACACGCAGACCGTCTCCCGCTGGTTGGTGATCCCGACCGCGCTCAGCTGACCGCGTTGGCAGCCGGCGTCCGCCAGCGCCCGACCGGTGAGCGCCTCGGTGACCGTCCAGATCTCCGCGGCATCGTGCTCGACCCATCCAGCCGCCGGGAAATGCTGCGTGAACTCGCTGTAGGCACGACCGACGGGCTCGGCGTGCTGATCGAACACGATGCACGTGATCCCGGTGGTTCCGAGATCGATCGCGAGGATCATCGCGTCGATCCCATGGGCCGTCGCTGTTCGTCTTCTAGATTGTGCCGCGTCCGACGAGGAAGGCGGTTACGCCGATGATCACGGTCGTCAGGACCAGCAGGTCCACGCCACCGCTCAGCACCACGCCAACCACCCGCCAACGGCCGCCGGTGTCCCGCCAACGCAGATAGCGTCCGCGCCAAGAGCGACCATGCGCTCGCCGTCGGGCAAGCTGCCGACGACTGCAGGTGCTCACAAATGGACTCGAGCCATCCATCGAACTCTCCTAAGAGTCGATCCAACTCGCCTATCGTGGGACAGTCAACTGGACGTGTCGGACGGAAGCCGGAATTTGGCGATTCTTCTGTTTCGATGCTTGTTTCGTGAGGCCCTCACAACCGTGCGGCCGAATCGTCGGATTCGCGAATATCCTGTTCGGTCCATCGCCGTTTCCGATCACAGGAGGATTCCTCAGTTGTCCGTCGTCGAAGCCCATATCACGGGCACCGTGTGGAAGATCGAGGTCGAGGTCGGCGATACCGTCGAGGAGGGGGACGCGGTTGTGATCCTCGAGTCGATGAAGATGGAGATGCCGGTCGAGGCGGAGGATCCGGGCGTTGTCACCGAGATCCTCTGCGCCGAGGGCCAATCGGTGTCCGAGGGCGACCCGCTCGTTGTCCTCGAGTAGCCCAGGTCCGGAGACCAGCGCCGGACGGCTGCTGATCGACGAGCCGGCCCCGGGCGTCACGCGCCTGACGATCTCCAATCCGGCCAGGCGCGGAGCACTCGATGCAACGATCCTCGCCGAGCTGAGCTCAGCGCTCGGGCAACTGGACGCGGCATGCGTGATCCTCACGGGCGAGGGCACGACGTTCTCCGCCGGCTACGACATCGGCAATGTGCCCGACTCACTCTCCGGAGAGGACGCGGACGTACTGATCGCGCACCCGTTCGCAGCCGCTCTCGATGCGCTCGCGGCACATCCGTGCCCGACGCTCGCGGCACTCAACGGTCACACGATCGGCGGGGGCCTGGAGCTGGCGCTGGCCTGCGATCTGCGGATCGCCGCCGGCGGGATCAAGCTCGCGATGCCCCCGTCGAAGCTCGGGGTGGTGTACTCGGACACCGGGATCCGCCGCTTCATCGACGCGATCGGCGCCCCGCGCACGCGTGAGCTGTTCCTCGTGGGCCGCGCGATCGATGCCCCCACCGCGCTGTCCTGGGGCCTGATCAACGCGATCGCGCAGGGCGAAGAGCTTGCGCAGGAGGCGCTGGCGCTGGCGGTCGAGATCGGATCGGGCGCGCCGCTCGCCCAGACCGGCAACAAACGGGTGATCAACGCAGTCCTCGGTGCGGGCCCGGAGATCACGGGCGAGCTTGAGCACGAGTTGGCCGAGCTGCGCCGGTCGTCGTTCGCCTCCGAGGATTTTCGTGAGGGGGTGCGGGCGTTCGCGCAGAAGCGCGCGCCTCAGTGGCGCGGTCGCTGAGGTGGATCGACGGCTGGATCCGAGGCGGATCGAACCGGTGCGGCCGCCGGCCCCGGCGCAACGTGATCACGGCTTCCGCGGCGTGTTCGTATCGGGAACCGACACCGGCGTCGGCAAGACCGTCGTGGCAGCGGCGATCGTTGCCGCGCTTCGGGCCCGTGGTACGGCGGTGAGGGCGCTGAAGCCGGTGATCACCGGACTCGACGAGCCGGCCGGCGGCTGGCCACCCGATCACGAGCTGCTGGCGGCCGTCGCCGGCGTCACCGCTGATGAGGTTGTGCTCCGGGGCTACGGGCCGGCCGTCTCGCCACACCTTGCGGCCGCGCTGGCGTCCGACCCGATCGACGGCGATCAGCTGGTGCGAGCGACGCTGGCCGCAGGCGAGGGGTCGCAGGTGCTGGTCGTCGAGGGCGTCGGTGGACTGCTGGTGCCGCTCGCCGATGGCTGGGACGTGCGCCGCTTCGTCGCGGCGATCGGCCTGCCGCTGGTGGTGGTCGCACGCCCCGGGCTGGGGACGATCAACCACACGTTGCTGACGCTGGAGGCGGCCCGCAGCTCAGGGCTGGTGGTCGCCGCGGTCGTGTTGACGCCGTGGCCGCTTCAGCCGTCGGTGATCGAGCGTTCCAACCGCGACACGATCGCGAACCTGGGCGAGGTCGACGTCTGGGGCTTTCCATCGATCGAGCGGCCGGAGCCCGAATTGCTGGCGGCGGCCGCCGCGACGCTCCCGATCGATGCATGGCTGCTGCTCTAAGAAAGCTCAGATACGACCGATATGGTCAGAACAGTGCGATCCCGCGCTCCGTTGAGACGTCCTCGACCGGCCACGCCGCCACTGCGTTGCGCCGCCCGGGTGCTAGCCAAGCGACTTCGGTGGTTGTCGCTCGGCGCGCTATGCGCCTTTGCGGCGGGCGCCTCGGTCTCCGGGTGCGGCGTCGCCGCAGGCGTCGTGTCCAATGCGACGCTGACGATCTACAACGGCCAGCACCCGCAGACCACCGACGCGCTGGTCAGCGCGTTCACGAAGCGGACCGGCATCAAGGTGCGCGTCCTCAGCGACGACGAGGACGTCCTCGCTGCCCAGCTGCAGCAGGAGGGAAGCCACTCGCCGGCCGACATCTACTACACGGAGAATTCGAACTGGCTCGCGCTCGTCGACGCCGCCGGGCTGCTCACGAAGGTCGATCCGTCGACGCTCGCGAACGTCCCGCGCCAGGACAGCGCGGCCGACGGCGACTGGGTGGGCGTCACGGCCCGCGTGAGCTGCATGATCTACAACACAAAGCTGCTGCGGCGATCGCAGCTGCCGCAGTCGATCATCGAGCTCGAGCAGCCGAAATGGCAGGGCAAGATCGGCTTGGACTCGGGCGAGACCGACTTCTGGCCGCTGGTGGTTTCGGTCGACCACGCCTACGGTCACGCCGCGACGATCCACTGGCTGATATCCCTGAAGACGAATGCCGGCGGCAACGCCCAGATCCCCGACAACGAGACTTTGACCAGCGACGTGAACATGGGCATCGTCGGCCTCGGCGTGATCAACCAGTACTACTACTACCGCCTGAGGGCCGAGATCGGCAGCAAGGCGATGCACTCCAGGATCGCCTACTTCGCCCCTGGCGATCCCGGGTATGTGGAGAACATCTCGGGCGCGGCGATCCTCAAGTCCTCCGAGCACAAGCACGCCGCGCAGGAGTTCCTGAACTTCATGACGAGCGCCGCCGGACAGCAGATCATCGCCCACAGCGACAGCTTCGAGTACCCCCTGCATCCCGGCGTGGCGGCGAATCCGCAGCTGATCCCGCTGGACCAGCTGCATCCCTCCAGCTTCTCACCGGCCGACCTGGGCACCGGCGTGCTCGGCGAGCAGCTGCTTGAACAGGCCGGCGTGCTGTGAGCGCACTCGTCCGCTTCTGAACGATGACCGACGTTCCGCTCAGCGGGATCGGCGGCAGCGGCGCCGGTGGCGCAGGCACTCTGTCGCCGGCGCGGGTCCCGATCTGGCGGCGCGCTGGACGCGGCCGCGTGCTCGTCGGCGTCAGCGCGCTGATCGCGCTTGCGCTGCTGGCGCCACTGTGGCTGCTCGTTCTCGATGTCGGAAGCGCCGGCTGGGGGTTCGTCCACGCCCAGCTGTTCCGCGCGGAGTCGGCCGTGCTGCTGCGCAACACCGTCGGACTTGCGGCGACCGTGGTCGTGCTCGCCGCGACGATCGGCGTCGGTGCGGCATGGTGCACCGAGCGGGCGGGCGTGCCGTTGCGGCGCCTGTGGCGAGTCGTGCTGGTGGTGCCGGTCGCCGTCCCCGACGAGGTCTCCGGGTACGCGTGGCACACGCTCGCGCCGACGATGAACGGCTTCCTGGGCGCGACGCTCGTGATGACGCTCACGACCTACCCGTTCGTCTACCTGCCGGTGGCCGCAGCGCTGCGGCGCTCTGACCCCGCGATGGAGGACACGGCCTACAGTCTCGGCGCGTCCCGGATCGGGACCTTCCTGCGGGTCACGCTGCCGCTGATCAGGACGGCGGTGATCGGTGGCTGTGTGCTGGTCGCGCTGACGCTGTTCGCCGAATACGGATCGTTCGAGATCCTCCGGTATCAGACCTTCACGACCGAGATCTTCACGGTCTTCCAGTTCAACCCGAGCGCCGCCGGCGCCCTCTCACTGCCGCTGATCCTGCTGGCGTTGCTGGTCCTGTCGGTCGACGCGATCGTGCCCCGGCGGACGGTCAGCCGCACCGCCCCGCGCCGCACAGCGCAGCCGACGCGGCGCGGGCCACTGTCGCTGGTGATGCTCGCCGCCCTGGCGGTGCCGGTCGCGCTCGGCGTCGGCGTCCCGCTGGCGACGATCGTCTACTGGATGGCACAGAGTCAGCAGACGACGCTGCCGGCCGTCGCGACGCTCTCGCAGGCGACCTGGAACACGTTCATCTACAGCGCGCTGGGCGCACTCTGTGCCGTGGTGCTTTCGGTGCCGGTGGCAATGATGACCTTCCGTCGCTCGAGCCCGATCCGGGTGATGATCGAGCGCGCGACCTTCGTCACGCTGGCGATGCCCGGGGTGGTCGTCGCGCTGAGCCTCGTCTACTTCGCCACGCGCTACGCAGACGGCATCTACCAGACCAGCGGGCTGTTGATCGCCGCCTACGTGATCATGCACTTCCCGCTCGCGCTCGTCTGTGTCAAGACCTCCGTGGTCCAGACCTCGGCGCGCCTGGTTGACGTCGGCCACTCACTCGGCCGGGGCCGGGTATCCGTGTTCTTCCGGGTCACGCTGCCGCTGCTCGCCCCCGGGATGCTCGCGGGCTTCTGTCTGGTGTTCGTGATGGCCGCCACCGAGCTGACCGCGACGCTGGTACTGGCGCCGATCGGCGTGATGACGCTCGCCACCCAGTTCTGGGCGTTCCAATCCGAGGTCGCCTACGGCGCAGCGGCTCCATATGCGCTGGTGATGATGACGCTGGCCGTCGTCCCGGCGGCGGTTCTGGCGCTGTGGTTCGATCGTGGGCGCGGCGCGATGCCGCAGATGACGCCGTGAGCGCGATCCTGTTACGTCGCGTCTGCAAGCGCTTCGGCTCCGCACCGGTGCTGGTCGATCTCGATCTGACGGTCGCCGACGGATCGATCACCGCCGTGCTCGGCGCTTCGGGCAGCGGCAAGACGACGATGCTGAGGCTGATCGCGGGGTTCGACCGGCTTGACACCGGGACGATCGAGATCGGCGGGCGTGTCGTCGACGACGGACAGCTGAATGTGCCACCACAGCGGCGCGGCGTCGGCTACGTGCCGCAGGACGGCGCCCTGTTCCCACACCTGACGGTGATCGCCAACGTCGGGTTCGGCCTGCGCCGGGGAGAGCGGGGGCGGGCGCAGGAGCTGCTCGAGCGGGTCGACCTGGGCGGACTCGCGCGGCGCTATCCCCACCAACTCTCGGGCGGCGAGCAGCAGCGCGTGGCGCTGGCGCGCGCGCTTGCGATTCGCCCGGACGTGGTCCTGCTGGATGAGCCGTTCAACGCGCTGGATGCCTCGCTGCGCACCGAGATCGGCCGCGACGTGGTCGAGATCCTCGCGAAGTCGGCGACGACCACGATCCTCGTCACCCACGATCAGAGCGAGGCGCTGGCACTCGCCGACACGGTCGCGGTACTCGCCGGCGGGCAGATCGCGGCGCTCGACGATCCACAGACGCTGTACCGAAGCCCCGCAGACCTGGCGGCCGCGATCTCGGTCGGTGAGGCCAACATCCTCGATGCCGAGTTCGATGGGACGCAGTGTCGGTGCGCACTCGGAACGGTCCCGATCGGCACGCCGCTGCCGGCATCCTCCAACGGAACCCACCGCCTGCTCGTGCGACCCGAGCAGCTCGCACTTCTAACCGAGCCCGCACCCGACTCGGTTGCGGCCACGATCGACCGCCTCTACTACCAGGGGCACGATTCGCTCGCGTACGTGAAACTCGACGGTCCCGGAGCCCAGGGCCTGGTGGCACGGATCCCCGGTGCAGTCAACGCCAACCCCGGCCAACGCGTGTGGGTACGGGTGCTCGGCGCAGGGGTAGCTGTCGCGGTAGATGACCCCGCTGCGACGCCCGAGCGCCCGCCAGGGGAACCGGAGCGCTGAAGCCTGCGGCCGCGCGAGCGGGCCGAGAGCGGGAAGCGAGCGCGCCCCGCGACCTTCCGGCCGCAGGGCGCGCTTCGGGGGACTACCTGTATCAGAGTGGTGGTGGCGGCGGCGGCGGCACGTTCATCTGGGCCCCGAGCGGTCAGCTGCTGCTCGCCGCCGGCGGCGGCGGCGGCGAGGCGGGAAGCGGGTATGACGGCGGCGATGGCGGTGGCGCTCACGGCACCGCCGGCGACTCGGACACCGAGAACTTCGGGGCTGTCCCACAGACCGGTTGTCCCGCCACGGGGCCCTGTGATTGCCCCACACCGATGGCCAGTAGCTGCTTTGTCTATGTCGGTTTGGGCGCGACCAGCAGCGCCCCGGGCGGAGCAGGCACCAACGACCCCCCCGCCTACGGGGTATCAGTCACCCAGTCGACCGCGGGCGGTGGCCCGGCTGGTGGGCCCGGCGTGTTTGGGTTTGGCGGGAACGGTGGCAGCGGAGGCGAAACTCGGACCGGTGGCGGTGGTGGTGGCGGCGGCTACTACGGTGGTGGAGGCGGTGGCTGGGTTGATGGCAATCTCGCTTCTTCGGTGCAGGCTGGTGGTGGTGGCGGGAGTGGCTATATCAGCCCGAGCCTCACGAACACCTCGCAGGAGGTCGGCGGCGGCGCACAGACCGACGACGACCAGTACAACGGCTACGCCGCGTTCGAGTACACCGCCGACCAGTTGACCGTCAACAGCACCCAGACGGGGGTGGACGGGCCGGAGGCTTCGCAGGGCGTCTGCAACAGCACGCCGACACTAGCGACCGTTACGTGCACTTTGGCACAGGCGATCGCGGTGTCCAACGACACCGGTGGCGCGACGATCGATTTCGATATTCCGAGCGACCCTGCGGACGGGAACACGTTTGACGATGGGCTGCCGCAGATCCAGCAGACTTCAGCGACAGCGGTGTTGGATATCACCGCGCCGACGTTCATTGACGGCACGACACAGCCGGGCGTCGGAAAGGTGGAGCTGAGCGGCGAGGTGAGCTACAGCTCCGTGGTACCGGGTCTGGTCGTGGGTATGGGTGGCGGAGGCTCGACGATCAAGGGGATGGTGATCAACGGATTCCAGGAGATGATCGTGTTGCAGGGTGGCGGGAACACGATCGAGGATGATTGGCTGGGCACGAATGTTGCTGGTTCGGCGGCGGATGCGACGCCGCTGGGACTGCCGCACGACAAGCCAGAGGATGATGCACGCTTGCCTGTCGGGCAGGTCGCAGTCAGAGTTGAGAGCTCTGGGAATCAGATCGGGGCTCCTGGTGCGGGGAACGTGCTCGCAAGCGGTTACACGGGGCCCGACAGCTCCGCCAAAGCGCAGCAACCCTACTCGAATTACGGGCTGTTTGGTGCCGGAGAGATTGATGACACGGCTGGCGGGAACGAGATCCAGGGCAACTGGATCGGGCTCGCGAAGAATTCAAGCACGCCGTTGCTCGGGCCGGTGACGTCGACCTTCACTCCGTTGGGGATCGAGGGCGCGTTGTCGCTGTCGGGCGCCGCGGACACCGTCGGCGGCAGCGCTGCAGGCGATGGGAACGTGATCGCCGGCGGGGGAACGATCGATGGCGCCGGTTCGGTGCTGCAGGGCAACACGATCACCGACGGCGGACTGGGAGACCATCAGGCGGTGGACACTCCCGATCCACTGAACGTGACCGGGGTGGTGACGGTGGGCGGGCCGACCACGACACCGGGCCAGAACGATGGAAACGAGTTTGAATCGGTGGATTCCCTGATCGAGGAGCTTGCGATCTCCGGCAGCGGCACGGTTGTTGAGGGCAACCTGTTTCGCGACGACCAAGCGGGCGCGATCCTCGACGCCGGGACGGACGTGACGATCGGCGGCGCGAGCGATTTCGGAGTCGGGAATTTGATCGAGCACGACGGCGGGACACCGGAACCGATGATTCAGGACGATGCCGGGGCGATCGTCCCGGACACCAACCCTGACGCTCTGGGTCTTCTCGAAGCGATCGCGGCGATCCGGGTCGCAGCGAAGGGTGGTGATCATTCGCTGATTGAGCACAACGACTTCGAGAACAACCCGGGCGCCGGCGCGGTCAGCATCGAGGCGGGCACCGGCGCGACGGTCACCGATAACGTCATGCGCGGCAACGCGCGCGGAATCACCTTCCAAGGTGTTTACGACTTCGACGGTGTGAACACTCCGGGCTCTGGACCGAACGGCTACCAGTACTATCCGCAGCTGATCGGCGCCTATACACGTGACGACGGACTCCTGATCACCGGCCGCCTAGCAGGGATCCCGGCGCTTGGCGGGACCTACCAGGTCGAGCTCTACAGCCAACCGTCATGCGAATCGGACTTCGCCACCCCAGGCGAAGGGGAGCACTACCTCGGCGCCCAACACCTGTACGCCGTCGCGCAACCGATCCCGCATCCGCTCGGGGTCCTGTTCTCGCTGCATTTCCCCGCGGCCGCCGCCGGTGATAGGGCGATCACTGCGACTGCGACCGCGCCGGATGGCAGCACATCGGAGTTCTCGCCATGCCTCACCATCGGTCATCACAGCCACTCGTTCAAGACCGTGGGCGTCACCCCGACGGCGGCCACGATTCCGGTCACGATCATGACCACAACCAAATCCGCGAAGGATGCTGCGATCCGCGTCGCTACGGTCGCCAAAGCCAAGCCGACGAGCAAAGTTACGAGTGCCCACGGGACGCTGAGCCTGTTCTGCCCGCCCAGCACAACCGGCTACTGCCAGGGAACGTTCGCGCTAGGCACGAGCGGGAAAGCGGGCAGGCAGATCGCCGCCGGCCCGTTCAAGATCCTCCCAGGAGACGTCCACGCCGTCACCCTCACGATCACCGGCACGCTGCTCGCCACGCTGGGACACGCCCACCGAGTCCGGGTAGTGCTCAAGACCACCGCCCACGACGGCAGCAAACCACCGGAACACAAGAACACGACCACGCGCATCACCCTCAGCTCCACGTAGGAGGGCGTCGAAGAGCGAGGGCGCCCCGCGGCGGTGCGGCCACGGGGCGCCCTTCGGTCCTTTCCCCCAGAGCGGAGCTTGTCGGCGGTCACCAGGCGGGGCTGCCATCGTCCTCGACGTAGTCGGCGACCATCTGGCTGCCGGCCGCCTGATGCCAGGTCACATCGACCTCGTCGCCAACCGCGATTCCAGCGAACATCTGCTCGCTCGGATCGGCAACGAACACGTCGGGCTGCCCGGTCGAGTCATCGGTGATCGTCAGGCTGCCACCGCTGACCGAGGTCACCACGCCGGTCGAATCGTTCTCGACGTATTCGATCTCGGTGACGTACAGCGTGCCGTCGGGTACCGGCTCGTAGGTGACGTCGACGTCGTCGCCGACGAGGAGCCCTTCGGTCAGATCCAGTGACGGATCGACCGGGAATCTGATCGGGCCCTCGTCAGCGGTGTCGATCGTGATGCCGGTATCGGACACGGCGGTGATCGGGCCGGTTTGATCCTGGGTCGGGTAGAAGGTGCCGTCCGTGTCGCAGGCGCCGGCGTCCGAGCTGCCGTTGTCGTCGACGTAGTCGGCGATCAGGCTGCCCGCGTCGTCGTGATAGGAGACCTCCACCGTGTCACAGGGGTTGATCCCGACGTCGGCGAGGTCGTTCGGGTTCATGCCGAGGCGGATCACGGTTCCGTCACCGGTCACGATCCCGAAGTTGTCGTTCTCGACGTCGGTGACAATGCCGGCGGCCTGCTGGTCATTGCTGTAGGTGTTGGCGCCACTGGAGCCCGAGCCGCCGCCGGAGCCTGAGCCGGAGCCGCCCCCGACCGAGGCGCCGGGGTCGATCGTCAGTGTCACGTTGATCGCGCCGCGCGGCCCGAACGTCTCCGTCACCTGCACGGTGGTACCGGGCGGCGCCTCGATCGTCAGCGTGATGCCGGCGCCGGAGCGACCCGAGAACGCCAGGTGAGTGCGGCGCCCGGGCGCACTCCCGGCGATCTGGCGCTTGGAGAACGAGACCCTGTCGCCGTCCGCAAGCACCAGCACGATACCGGCGGAGCCCGCGTGTAGGACACTGGCGAGATAGGTGATGCGGGTACTCACGCCAACCACGCGGAGACCCTTGATGTTGATGCCGGTCGCCGTGAAATCGACCCTGCTGCCCACGTGCAGCGGCACATGATGGCCCGCGAGGCGGTAGGCGCCGACCTGACCGACCGGGTTGACCACCTGAATCGAATGGCGCTTGACCGAGAGAATCACCCCTGAGTGGGTGCTCGTCGCATTCGCACTGGCCGGGAGGACGAGCATCGCCGCGCATGCGGCCAGAGCGAGTCGCTTCATCTGCGGGGCTGCCTCAGATCGTGGAAGGGCACCCGACCGGATCAAGTCGGGGCCGGGTTTGGCAAGGCCTGATCAGAATCGGTCGCCTGCGCCGAACCGTGAGGCGCCCGGAACGCAGCTGGACATGTATCCGGTCGTTCGGTGACCGCCGAGACCTGGCGGCGGCGAGTGAAGCTCAGTCCTCGTAGGGGGTGAAGTCGCGCTTGCGCGCGCCGCAGACCGGGCAGAACCAGGTCTCCGGGATGTCCTCGAACGGGGTTCCGGGCGGGATCCCTCCGTCCGGGTCGCCTTCCTCGGGGTCATAGATGAACCCGCAGGATTCACACATCCATTTCACAGGGCCAAATGTAGATGATTGACCGCAGCGGGACCTCGCCGCACCGACCGCTCCCGATCGAGCCCGACGGCGAGCGCTGATCCGGAGCGCGCCGCGATAGGGTCAGCGGGTGCAGAGCGATCGTCCGGAGCCCGGTGTCCAGCTGAACTCCGGCCCGCCGACCGTGCCGCGACCGGCTGCCACGGTGATGCTGCTGCGCGGCGGTGGCGAGCGGCTGGAGCTGCTGCTGGTCCAGCGCAACCCGCAGGCGCGCTTCATGGGCGGCGCCTGGGTGTTTCCCGGCGGCGCCGTTGACCGATCTGAGGGCGACGGACAGCGCGCTCTGCGCGCCGCGGCGATCCGCGAGCTGCGGGAGGAGACGGGGATCACGATCACCGGCGGCGACCAGCTCGTTCCGTTCGCACGCTGGATCACCCCGGCCGAGGTCAAGATGCGCTTCGACACGTGGTTCTACCTGGCGCGATCGCCGGTCGGCGCAGAGCCGGTCCTCGACGGCACCGAGATCGTCGACGGCCGCTGGTACAGCCCCGATGACGCCCTCGCGGCGCGCGAAGCCGGCGAGCTGTTCCTCGTCTTCCCGACGATCAGGCAGCTACAGCAGCTGTCGGTGTTCGCCTCCGCCGATCAACTGCTCGAACACGCACGCAGCGTCGAGGTCGTGCCGGTCCAGCCACGGGTGCTGATGCACGGCGAGACGGCGCGGATCGTGCTCCCGGGCGAGCCCGGGTACGACGACTGACGCCCGGCGCGACACCGCCGGTCGCGCCGGGCGGTGAACCGCCCGGTCGGCCTTCTGGACGTGGATCACGTGTGTAAGCGGATAATGCGGCAACTATTGTGGTCACCGCATTGTGCGCCCGCGACCTGACGGCGGGCGTCGCGATTTCGTGGGGAGGATCGGCATGAGGAGCACAGTGGGCATGATCGCGAGCGTCGCTGCGGCGCTTGCGTGCGTTCTGGCGGGGGTCGCCGACGGTGCGCCGTCCGGCCTGTTCTCGGGGACGACTGATCAGAGGACGAACGGCGCGGCGCTCGCCTTCAGTCTGACCGTCACCGACGACGGCGTGCAGCAGGTGTACGGGATCGAGTACAACGCCAACTACACGGGTAACAGCCCGCTTTGCGCCAGTCGCTTTGACGGGTCGTTGACCTCGATCGCGCCGGCGCTGGTGATCAAGCATGGCGCGTTCAGTGCGACCAACGTGAAGAACGGTTCTTCACTTGATCTGATCACAGGCCTGCAGGGCCGGTTCCATCGCGACAGGGTCACCGGCTCATTCACCGAGACCTTCACGGCCAAGCGGGCTCACCTGCCGCCGATCCACTGCTCGACCGGCAAGGTGACATTCACTGCTCTGTGGTGAACGCGGTGCCCGGCGGGCGGCGCCCGGTGCGCGGTGCCCGGTCGCGGTCGACCCAGACGCCGGGCAGCGCTAGGCAGCCCGGACCCGCTTGGCGCCGGCGTGACGGCCCGGCGCGTCGTCATCGCAGCTCTGGAAGAAACCACCGACGACCTCCAGCAGCTGATCGATCGAGTCCGCCGCGTACAGGATCGGCTGGTACTTGGTGATGTCGTACTCGAGCACCCCCATCTCGGCGATATCGAGCTGACGGATCTCGGCGCCGCGGAACTCCTCGATCTCCCCGTAGGAGGAGAGCAGTCCGGCGCCGTAGGCACGCAGCTCGCCGTGCTCATGGACCACACCGAACTCGATCGTGAACCAGAAGACGTTGGCGAAGAACTGCCGCCCCTCCTGGGTCTCCAGGCGCCGGGCGGCGCGGCCGGCGAGCCGGTTGAGCTCGGCGAGCCTCGGGCTGGCGAGCAGTCCCCCGTGACCGATCACCTCGTGAATCAGATCGGGCTCCGGGGTGTAGAGCGGCCGCGCATGGTGACGGACGTACTGGGTCGAGTTGAAGACCCCGTTGGCGAGTGAGCCGTAGAACTGATCGAACGCCACCAACCCTGCCGCCGGGTGGTATTCGAAGCCCGTCAGCGGCCGCAGGCGGTCACTGACCTCGTCAAGCTGGGGGATGTGATCCAGCGGCAGCGCGAGCCTCGCCATCGACTCGAGGTAGTCCGCACAGGCGAGGCGCTCGTGCTTGACCGCCAGCTCACGGCTCACTGTCCGCCAGACGCCCTGCTCCTCCTCGGTGTAGTCGACGTGGGGGACCGGCTGACCCGGAGCCCAGTCGAGCGCGAGCGCGGCGATGTGGTTGCGCCGAGCGCGGTAATCGGGGTCGGCGAACCCCGGATGATCCTCGGACAGGTGCACGGTGACCTGACCGTCGGCGCTGGTCGTGACGGGCGCATAGAGCTGTGCTTCCTCGAACATCTCCCCTCCTGCGAATCAGTCGTCACTCGCCACGTCTGCCGGGGCGTGCGTGGGGCGCGTCGGTTGGCCAGAAGTAATAGTGCAATGATCCGCTGCTCACAGCGGCAATACAACCACTATCCGTTGCGTAAGAATGTGAGGTGACCCTGCTATGGACGAGATCGATCGCATAATCGTTGCGCTGCTTCGCGAAAACGCGCGACGCTCCTACCAGGACATCGGCGGCCACGTCCACCTATCGGCTCCGGCAGTCAAGCGCCGCGTCGACCGGCTTGAGCACGACGGGGTTCTGATCGGCTACACCGCGATCGTCGACCCGCTCGCATTCGGATGGCACGCCGAAGCGTTCGTCGACCTGTTCTGCGAGGGCACGATGCCGGCCGCCGCGATCCGGCACGCGGTCGAGCCCGAGCCGGGTGTCGTCTCGGCTCACACGGTCGCCGGTGAGGCGAGTGCGCTGCTGCACGTGATGGCGCAGGACACCAAGGATCTCGAGCTCGCACTCGAGCGGATCCGGGCAACCGATGGCGTGATCCGCACCGTTACCGAGGTTGTGCTCTCGACCCTGTTCGTCCGGTGAGCGTTGACGGTTGAAACCCGAGCTGGTCCGCAGCTAACCTGAGTGGTCAGGAGCGTCAAGAGAGGAGAGCAGATGGAGCATCCTGAGGTACCCGATCCTTCACGCAGCGCACAGGCGGCAGCGATCCGCTGGGGACTGGAGCATCCGGAGCAGGACGTCGAGCATCCGCCCCCGTCGGCGCCACCCGAGGCCGACGGCATCGTCCCGAACCGCCACTCGGCCAGTGCCGAGGCCGCATCGCTGCGCTGGCAGGAGCTTCACTCCGAGGAGTAGCACCACAGCCGCACGCCGCTTCGCCGCTGAGGCTAGGTGTCGGAGTTGAAGTTGGGCAACCCGAGCGTGTTCAGCCAGTGGTCGACCGTGATGTTCATCTGCGTGAACTCGCCCGTCCAGATCATCACGCCCATCCCGATCAGGACCAGCCCACCGAGGCCGATCACGACCCCGTAGTGGCGCTTGACGACGGCGAACGCCGCCGTTGCCTTGCCGAAGGCGAGCCCCGTGATCAGGAACGGCAGGCCGAGCCCCATGCAGTAGAAGGCCAGCAGGTAGGCGCCGTGGGCGGCGGAGGCGGAGGTGCCGGCGGCGGTCACGATCGCGCCGAGTGTCGGACCGGTGCACGGCGTCCACGCGAGCGCGAACGCGGCGCCGGTCAGTACCGGGCCACTCTTGCCGGCCCGCTCCATCAGGTTGCCGAAATGCCACTCGCGCGAGAATCTGGGCACGAACGGCGCCATCACGAATACGACGCCCATCGCGATGATCACCGCGCCGGAGACCTTCAGCGCCGCCGGCCCGGTCAGCGATGCGTGAAGCGCCTGCTGCCCGATCAGTCCAAGCGCGATGAAGATCGCCGAGAAGCTCGCGACGAATGCCAGCGTCGGACCGATCACCCGGCGGGCGTTGATGTCGGACGGCGTCACGCCGGCCACGGTGGAGATGTACCCGGGGACCAGCGGCAGCACGCACGGCGACAGGAACGAGATCAACCCTGCACCGAACGCGACCGGAATTCCAACACCTGAGACGAGCGTCCATAGTCAGCTGACGAGAGTAGCGCCGCGAGGGCCCGGGTTGGCGCAGGCGAGCGCCTCGGCCGCCGCCTTCGAACCGGTTTCGCTCGGTGCCCTGGTCGCTACTCGCGCTCGAGCAGCATCGCGATGCCCTGGCCGCCGCCGATGCAGAGCGTCACCAGGCCGAGATCGAGGTCGGAACGCTCCATCTCATCGAGGATCTTTGCCGTGATCGCGGCGCCGGTCGCTCCGATCGGGTGCCCCAGCGCGATCGCGCCGCCGTTCGGGTTGACCTTCTCCTCGTCGAGGCCGAGATCGTCGATCACCGCCAGCGCCTGCGCCGCGAACGCCTCGTTCAGTTCGATCACCCCGACCTCGTCAAGCGACCGGCCGGCTCGCTCCAGCACCTTGCGTACCGCCGGCACCGGCCCGATCCCCATGATCGACGGGTCGACGCCGCAGCTGGCGTAGGACACGATCCGTGCGCGCGGAGCCACGCCGAGATCGGAGGCGCGCGATGCGCTCATCAGCACGACCGCGGCACCGGCGTCGTTCATTCCCGAGGCGTTGCCCGCCGTGACCGTGCCGTCGGGCTTGAACACCGGCTTGAGCCTTCCCATCGACTCCGCAGAGGCATCCTCGCGGATGTGCTCATCGGCCTTGAACTCGATCGTGTCGCGCCTGACCTTGACCGGCACCGGGACGATCTGACCCTCGAAGCGCCCGCCGGCGCGCGCCGCGGCTGCGCGCCGGTGGGATTCGACGGCGAACGCGTCCTGACGCTCACGGGAGATCGAGCCGCGCTCCGCGAGATTCTCGGCGGTGACGCCCATCAGGACCGAGCTGAACGGGTCGGTCAGCGCGCCCATCACCGGATCGATCAGCTTCGCCTCCCCCATCCGTGCGCCCCAGCGGGCGCATCGGCATCCAGTACGGCCCGCGGCTCATCGACTCGGCGCCGCCCGCCAGCGCAACCGACGACTCGCCGGTCTGGATCGACTGGCAGGCCGAAACGATCGCCTGCAGCCCGGAGCCGCAGAGGCGGTTGACGGTGAACGCCGGCACCTCCTTCGGCACGCCCGCCTTCATACCGACGACGCGAGCCATATACGCATCGCCCGGCTCGGTGTGGATCACGTTGCCGAAGACCACGTGCTCGACGTCGGCCGGCTCAATCCCAGCACGTTCGATCGCAGCTGCGGCGGCGATCGCCCCGAGGTCCGACGGCGGGACGTCCGTGAGGCTCTTGCCATAGGAACCGATCGCGGTGCGGGCGGCTGAGACGATCACGACTGCTTCCATGGCGGTTGATCCTTTCGTTGAGCGGGCGCTGCGGCGTGGGGGCCCGGATGACCGGCGGCGCAGGCTGCCAACCGTAGCGCGGGTGCGCGATCACGCCGGATCTCGGCCGACCCGGAACTTTTCCCTGTGCCGCTCGTATAGTGTGGTCAGGTAACAACGTGGAAGCTTCAGCGCTCCAAGCACCCACGAGATTGACCCGGGGAAGGGTGTCTATCGGGTCGCCGCTGCTGCGGCTGCGTTCCGACGATCAGCTCGTCGCGCTGTTCCGCGAGGGTAACGACGAGGCGTTCCGGGTGATTCATGACCGCTACCGGCAACGGCTGTTCGCCTATACGCGCCAGATGCTCCCCAGCTCCCGGCAGGACGCCGAGGATGCGCTCCAGGATGTCTTCGTCAGGGCATATTCGGGGCTGCGCGCCAACGATCGCGAGCTTGCACTCCGCGCCTGGCTCTACAGAGTCGCGCACAACCGCTGCATCGACGTGTTGCGGCGCCCGATGCTGACCCCGACCGCCGACGAACTCCCTGGGCGGGAGTCCTCAGACCCGGTCGCGATCGCCGAGCAGCGTGAGGCACTCGCGTCGCTGATCGCAGACGTCCAGCGCCTTCCTGAGCAGCAGCGCTCAGCCCTGCTGATGCGTGAGCTGAGCGGGATGAGCTACAACGACCTCGCGGCGGCGATGGGGTTGTCGGTACCCGCCGTGAAGTCTCTGCTCGTGCGCGCGAGGGTAGGTCTCGCGCAGGCGCTCGAGGCCAGGGACGCGGCGTGTGTCGAGATCCGCCGGGAGCTGGTCGACTGCCACGACCGCGGTGTGCGCGCGACCGGGACCGCTCGACGGCACCTGCGTGACTGCGAGCAGTGCTGTCAGTTCCGTCGTGACATCCGCGGGATCAGCCGTCAATTCGCCGCGGTCGTGCCTGCAGTCGGGCCGCTGGCGCTGATCGCGAAGCTGCTCGGCATCGGTGGCGGAGCCGGCGGCAGCTCAGCCGGGGCCGGCGGCGGGGCGGCTGCCGCTGGAGGCGGCGCCGCCGTGACCGGCGGCGCGGTGGCAACGGCCGGGGGTGGCGCCGCGGTTGCCGGCGGCGGAGCGACGATCTCGGCGGGCCACATCGCGACGCTGGTCGCAGCCGCAATCGTGACCGCCGGCGGCGCAGTCGCACTGCATCCGGCCGGCGGCCAGACCGCGTCGCATGCGGCGCACCACCATCTCCTCGCCGCCAGGCGAAGCTCCAGATCCTCCTCGGCGCTCGTGCGCGCTGATAACGGCGATGCCAACAGCCTCATGTCAGCCGCAGCCACGAGCGCATCGGCGGGCGGCCCCTCGTTCCTCGCCGACGCCCGGCAGTCGCCCGCCGCCACCGGCGGCGCCAGCATGATTCCCCAGGGCAGCAAAGCCGCCCGGCACCAGGTGTCCTCGGTGTCCACCGGGATGGCTGCGACCACCACCTTGAGCGCATGGGGCGGGACGAGCAGCAAGGCATCTCAGATCAGCGCCGGTGCGAGCGGCGGCAGCAGCAGCACAACCGGCTGTCCGACTCCCGGCACGACCGTCACCGCCGCCAAGATGACCGGCGCCTCAGCGGCCGTCGGCTCTGCCCCGGCCGGGACGACCGGATCGGCCGCCGGCACGGCCCCGGCTTCCGGTTCGGGCTCGGAGGCGGGCAGCACCGGCTCCGGCACGACCACAGACTCAGGCTCACGGGCCTCGAGCTGTGCTGGTTCCGCGACAACGCCGACGGGCAGTGCCGGCTCCAGCACACCGAGCACGTCCGGCACTGCTGCGACCGGGACCGCTGCGACGACGTCCGGCGACGGCTCTGCTTCGACCGCCGGCACGCCGGGCACCACCGGCTCGGCCGGTGCGGGCTCGACCGGCGCCGGCGTAGGCCCGAGTTCGGGTGCAGCCTCGACCCCCGCCGGTTGACCGGCGCCGACGACGATCGACCGCTACCTCGAGAAGCTTGACCACGAAGAGGTGGTGGTCCGGCGTGGCCTGCGGTCGGGGCTCTACACGATCGTCGCGATCCATTCGACGGTTCGCGGCCCGTCGCTCGGGGGCTGCCGCATGTGGCGCTACGACGACTCACGGGCGGCCCTGCGTGATGCTCTGCGCCTGTCTCGGGCGATGACGTTCAAGGCCGCGGTCGCAGATCTGCCGCTCGGCGGCGGCAAGGGCGTGATCATGCTGCCGCCGAACGCGCGGCTGTCCTCGGAGCGGCGCCAGGCGGCCCTGCTCGACTTCGCCGACACGGTCGAGTCGCTTGCAGGCCGCTACATCACGGCCGAGGACGTCGGAACCTCAAGCCGGGACATGCGCGTGATCGCCGGCCGCACCGCGCACGTTGCCGGGCTTTCACGTGGTAGCGGCGGCTCAGGCGATCCGAGCCCGTTGACGGCCCTCGGCGTCCACGTCGCGATCCGCGCCTGCGCGCACCGGGTGTTCGGAACAGCGTCGCTCCGGGGCAGGACGATCAGCGTGGTCGGACTGGGCCACGTCGGCGGCAGGGTCGCCAAGCGATGCGCCCGCGATGGCGCCAGATTGCTCCTCGCCGATGTGGATCAAGGCAAGCGGCAGCTGGCCGACCAGATGCAAGCGCGCTGGACGAGCCCTGAGAAGGCGCTCGTCGCCGACGTCGACGTGCTCGCACCGTGCGCGCTCGGCGGGATCCTCGACGACGACACCGTGCCCCGGCTGCGCTGTCAGGTGATCGCCGGCGCGGCCAACAACCAGCTCGCCGATGAGGCGATCGCCGACCTCCTTGCGGCCAGAGGCATCCTCTGGGCACCGGACTTCGTCGCCAATGCGGGTGGCTTGATCAACATCGCCGAGGAGCTCGGCGGTTACGAGCCGACCAGGGCCAGGCATCGGGTCCAGGGGATCGGCGCCACGCTGGAACGGATCTTCGACCATGCCGCTTCGATCGGCGCCACGCCGCTGACCGCGGCGCTCGAACTGGCACGCGGGCGCCTCGTCGCGCCCGGGGCCGCCGTCTGAGCGCCCGCGCGTCGGGCTGACTCTCAGTGGGCCGACGTCAGCCACGCCGGCAACGTCGGACGCTCAACAGCGTCGGGCAGCCGGTGTTCGTCGGCGAGCTTGTCGAGGTGAGCGGCAAGGGTCACGGCGGCGGCCGGCCGCAGTGCTGGGGGCACGTCGGGCCAGGCGGCGTCCAGCAGCTCCTCGACCGTCCGCCCGCCGGCAGCGAGTGCGGCCAGCAGCAGCCGCTCGCGCTCCAGCCGGTGTGCGATATAGGCGGCGAGTTTGGCGTCGGGATCGAGCACCGCCGGCCCATGTCCGGGGCAGATCACAGACGGAGCGAGGCGTCGCAGGCGCGCGAGCGCTTCGAGATAGCCGCGGAGCGCGCCGGGATCGGGCGCAATGAAGACGCTCCCTTCGCCGAGCACCGCATCGCCTGTCAGGGCTGCGTCACCGACGATGAACGCCAGGTGGTCCGGGGCATGACCCGGGGTTGCAATCGCGAGCAGAGGTCCGAAGCGATCACCGTCACCGAGCCGCACGTCCACCTGACCGCGTGCGGCGGCGAGCGGCGCGCCCGGGAAGGCGGCTGACACCGCACCGACCGCCTCGCTGTGGTCGACGTGATCATGCGTGAGCGCGATCCCGCCCAGCCCACCGCGCAGCTTCAGTTCGGCGGTGATCGCATCGACGTGCTCGGAAAGAGCCGGGCCCGGATCAACCAGCCATGCCGGATCCCGGCCGACAAGCCAGCTGTTGGTGCCGGTCAGCGTGAAGATCCCGGGGTTGGCGGCACGGATACCGACGATCTCTCGCGGAGTTAGGTCGAGGCGGGTCACGGGTAGTGGAGGTCTATCGCGTAGCGCGCTCGGAATCGCATGCACACAACTCGACTGACAATGCTTGGATACTCAAGCATGTCGTCGATGTCTCCGGGGAACAGCGGCCAGGGGGAACCTGCTGTGGGCATCGCGCGCCCCGCCGGCTACACGGCGGCCGACGAGGCGATGGCCGATGCGACAGATCTGGACATGGACCGTGCGAGAGCAACGCGCAGCCTTCGCAGCGGCCTGGTTTCGCTCGTCATCCTGATCGCACTGGTGGGCGGGCTGCTGCTGGCAGTGCCCGGACTGCACGGAGTCGCACGCGAGGTCACGCACATGCCGTTTGGGCTGGTGCTGCTGGCGATCCTCCTGGAGGTGCTGTCGTGTGCCGCGTACGTGCTCGCGTTCCTCCAGGTGTTCGATCGGGCGCCGATCAGGTTCGGTGCCCGCGTCGCCCTCAGCGAGCTCGCGTTCGGTGCCGCCGTCTCGCTCGGGGGTGCCGGCAGCGTCGCCGCCGGCGCGATGCTGCTCGTCGAACGCGGCGGGCGTCCGGCGCGGGTGGCCGAGCTTTCGGCGGTGCTGTTCCTGTTGACGAGCGCGATCAACGTGATCACCCTTGCTGTAGCCGGCATCGGACTGTGGGTCGGTGTGTTCCCCGGCAAGAGCGATCCGCTGCTCAGCCTCGTTCCCGGAGCGGTCAGCACGGTCGTGTTCTTCGGCGTCCTGGCGCTGCCCTCGATCGGCGATCGATTTCTCAAGGATCACAACACAGGGCACTTCGCGACCGCCGTACGCACCACCTCGACCGTGATCAGGAGCACGGCGTCGCTGATGTTCTCCGGCGACTGGCGGATCATCGGGGCGATCGGTTACCTGTGGTTCGACATCGCCGTTCTGGTGGTGTGCTTCGCGGCGGTCGGCTCGGTTCCGCCGATCGCCGAGATCGTGGTCGCCTACCAGATCGGCTATCTCTCGAATCTGCTCCCGATCCCCGGCAACGTCGGCGTGCTCGATGCGAGCTTCGTCGGCCTGTTCGTGCTGTTCGGCATCAGCGCGACGAGTGCGACGGCCGCGACGGTCGTCTATCACGGGATCTCCCTCTGGGTCCCCGCGATGTGGGGCACGATCGCCTTCCTGCGGCTGAGGCGCACCCGTGGCCAGCCGCTCGTGCTGCGAGCGCCCCGCGAGCAACGCCGGGGCTCGAATCGTCGCTAGACAGGATGGAGCTGCCGCCCGGATCGCACCGGGATTTTCGGAACGCTGCCGTAGTCAGAGCGCCGCCGGCAGAGTGCCGGTCGCCCAGCGCAGCGCCGCCCGGTAGGCGGTCGGGCAATGCGGCAGCATCGACGCCAGCTCCGGCGCGTCGAACACGCCCTGCTCGTAGGCCGTCACGGCATTCAGGATCTCGCCCGCGACGCCGGTGCGGTACAGCAGGGCGTCGAGCGCTCGTGCGCTGAGCGGTAGGCCGACCACAACCTCCTCAAACGGCATTCCGACGAGTGTGTCGACCATCGATAACAGACCGATCGTGAACAGCTCATCGGCGTCTGCCTCAGCCCGGCGCGCGGCCAGACGCTCACACATGCTCGCGCGGGTCAGGGCGATGATCGCGGGCTCGCGCGTCAGCTTTGGCGCGCAGGCCTGCATCGCCGTCTGCAGCGCCCACCGCGAGACGCTGCGTGAGCCGATCAGCACAGCGGCCTGCCGAACGGAGTTGACGTGCCGCGAAACGCTGAACCGGGCGGAGTTCACGTACCGGAGCAGCTCGATGCTGAGCGCCGGATCACGCTCGATCACGCCGATCAGATCCTCGAGCGGCGTCTCGTCGCTCTGCAACCGCGCGACGTCGACCAGCGTCGTCAGACCGGCCGGGGGGGTCTTGTGGTCCTCGATCACGCTGGGTCTGGCGATGAAAGGGCCCGTGAACCAGTCGAATCCCATCTCGCGCGCGGCGAGCCGCTGCGGTTGGTCTCGCACCCCGCAGGCGAGCGTCGATGCCTGCAGGATCGCCGCCTGCGCCAGCACCGCGGAGGTCTCCTCGGCCGCCCAACGGGATACGTCGACCTCGATCACCGCGAACGGCTTGAGCACGTCGAGCTCAACCTCGGGGCCGGGCAGGCCGTCCAGTTCGAGCATGTACCCCCGCCCCGCCAGGTCCTCCAGGACCGCAGTCACGGCCGGTGAGATCGCATCCTCGTAGCGCACCCGCAGCACGACCCGATTCGCTCGGATCGGCGGTACTCCGACCTCGCACAGCAGATCGCCTGAGACCGGGAGGTGAGCGATGCTGTCGCCGGCGATCTCGTCAACCCCGCCACCACCGAAAACCTCGCCGAACAGCTCGAGCGTCTCGCGAACGGTGGCGGCGGGCCGGACCTCGCCCAGGGTGGCGAAGCTCGCGTACGCGATCCGATAGCCCTGCAGCCGCATGCGCGCATCGAACACCGGCTGCCGGGAAACAAACGTGCGCCCGAGATCCTCCCGCAGCGGGTCGGGCAGGCGGATGGCGCTCATACCCGAACGGTCGACCGGATTACGGGGCTCTGAAGATCACCAGAGTCTCAAATCCGTAATTATGTGCAATCTATTGTGTCTCCTCGACGCCATACATGACCAGTCCGTGGAGGATCCAGAGGCACAGCGCAAAGATCCCCAGGGACCAGAACGGGTGCGCGCCACCGACCGACAGCAATGACTCGAGCGCGCCGATGGTGGCCGCGAAGATGCCGATCACTCGACCGAAGCCTCCGCCTCCCATCAGCGACACCCCGGCGGCCAGCTGGATGACGCCGACGATGATCGTGATCCATCCCCAGGTGTGAAGGCCCGAGAAGACGAACTGCGTGTTGCTGAAGAAGTGCGCGTTGCCGATGGCCGCGATGCCATAGATGACGTTGAGGATGCCCGCGATCAGCAACAGGATCGCGACAAATGCCGCCCTTCCAACACCCTTCATGGGCGCTTCCTTTCTCTCGTCGTCAGCCTGCCCAGACAGTCACGGAAGCAGAGCTGAAGGTTCGCGGCCAATCGTGGACGACGACGGCCGCAAGGACATCATCTGATCTGGATGAAGGCGCCTGAGACCGTTTAGATTGGACGCAGTGCGTTGCGCCGGATCCGTTCTGCGATCGTGCCGCCATGAGCCCGGGCGTGAGTTCACCTCCGAGGCGGGCACGTGATCGCGCACGTGAGAGCGGAGCTGCTCAAGGTCCGCTCGACGCGAACCACGCTCGGGCTCGTGGCCGGGATGATCACGTTGACGTTGCTGATCGTGGTCCTCTCTGGCCTGCTCACCGACGCGGATGCGCTCAGCTCGGAGCGCAACCAGCTCAACCTGTTTTCCACTGCCGGGATCGCAGTGATCTTCTCCGGCCTCGCCGGGGTCCTATTGATCACCAGCGAGTACCGCCACGGAACGATCCGCCCGACCTTTCTGTTCACGCCGCGTCGCTCGCGCGTGCTTGCAGCCAAGTTGACCGCCGGTCTGCTGACAGGTCTGGTGTTCGGCGCCACCGGTGTCGCCCTGGCGCTCGGGATCGGATCGTTGATCCTCGCGGCACGCGGAATCCCCTCAGCCCTCGGCACCGGACAGATCTTGTTGCTGGCTGGCGGCGGGCTTGCCGGGATCGGGCTCCGCGGCGCGTTCGGCGTCGGGCTCGGTGCGCTTGTTCGCAACCAGGTCGGTGCCGTGATCGGCCTGCTCGCCTGGGATTTCGTCGTCAACGCGCTCCTGTTCGGGCTCGTCCCGTCGGTCGGCCGGTTGATGCCGACCACCGCCGCGGACGCGTTGATGGGCCTCAAGACCGCACACCTGCTTGCGCCCGCCGCCGGTGGCGTGGTCCTACTGGCCTGGACACTGGTGCTCGCTCTCGCCGGGCTCGTGGTGACGCTGCGACGCGACGTGCCGTAGACGGCCAATCCGCTTTCGATCGGCCGGCCGCGGCCCTACCTTGTGGCAATTGCCACGGGAAGGTACATTTGATTCGTCATGGGGGCCGAAACCGGTGGCGATCGTGGCGCGGGGGCCGTGGGGCAGGCGGTCGTGCGAGGTGTCGACCAGACACCCGGCGAGTTCCTCGTTGCGCCGGCGGCGCTCTTGGAGGGGTTGCCTGACGCAATCGTCGCGGCGACCCCTGACGGGCGGATCGTGTTCGTGAACGAACTGGCCGAGCAGTTGTTCGGCTACCACCGCGCGGAATTGCTCGGGCAACCAGTCCACGCGCTGTGGCCGGAGCGTTTCCGTGAGCGCTACGCCCGCAACATCCAGCTGTACTTCGCCACCGAGCATCCGCTGAGGTTCTCGAGCGAGGTTTGGGGACTTCGGCGGGACGGCTCGGAGTTCATCGGCGAGATGAGCTGGGGGGTCGTGGAGACGAGCGCCGGCGCGGTGCTGCTGGCCGTCGGCCGCGACAGCTCCGAGCGACGCGCGGCCGAGGCGCGCCTTCGAGCCGTGTCGGCGCTTGGCGAGCGTGCGCTTGCCGGCGCCGATCCGTCGGATCTCGCTCGCGACGCGGTCGATCTGATCCGGGCGACCCTGCCGATCCGCGCGGCTGAGGTCCGGTTGGCCGGCGGGATCGTGCTCGCATCAGGCGGGCCGATCGCGCGGGTGGGACTTGTGCTGCCGATCGGCCCCGGCGACGAGCTGCTGGTCGTTGCCGAGGACGAGCTGGCCGATGACGAACTGACGATCGTGCGCGCGGTGGCGAACACGCTCACGAGCGCGCTCGCTCGACTGCGGGACGAGGAGCGGCTGCGCCACGAGGCCGTTCATGACCCACTGACGGGACTCGCGAACCGTGTGCTGCTGCGCGACCGCCTCGAACTCGCGCTCGCGCGATCCGAGCGCGGCGGCGGCACCACCGGCGTGATGGTCGTCGACCTCGACAACTTCAAGCATGTCAATGACTCCTACGGCCACCCAGCGGGAGACTCGGTCCTGACGGAGCTCAGCAGACGAATGCGGGCCGCCGTCCGTCCCAGCGACACCGTCGCGCGGCTCGGCGGTGACGAGTTCGTCGCGGTCTGCGAGGACGTTGACGAGCACTCAGCGCTCGCACTCGGCCGCCGTCTGCAGGCTGCGATCCGCCGGCCGATCACCGTCGGCGGCGTCAACCAGCGGATGAGCGCAAGCATCGGGATCGCGCTCGGGCAGACCGATCCGGACGCCCTTCTGCGTGACGCGGACGTTGCCGTCTACCGTGCAAAGGCCGACGGTCGCGGCCGCCTGGAGCTGTTCAACGTCAGATCTTGACGTCAGATCTTGACTTGACGTCAGATCTTGACTCGACGTCAGATCTTGACTCGACGACGGCCGACGGGGGTGTCGGTCGGCCGTCGTTGTTGCATCCGAGCAGCGGTCTCGGGGCGTTACGTAGGTGTTACGTGTCGTCCGCGACGATATGGCGATGGCCGGTCCGAAGAGCTTCTCGATCCTGATCACACTCGCTGCGATCACCTGCGGGATCGCGATCGGCGCCTGCGGATCCTCGAGCAAGTCAGACGCCAACGCCGGCGTCAGCGCGCTCGGGGTCAGGTACGCGGACTGCATGCGTGCGCATGGGGTGCCGAACTTCCCCGATCCGACCGGTGCCGGAGTCCAGTTATCGGGTTCCGGAATCAACACACAGTCGCCCGCGTTCCGGTCGGCCCAGAACGTGTGTCAGAAGCTGTTGCCCGGAGGTATCGGGGGCCCGGGCGGCGTCTCGGCGACGGACATCAAGCAGGGCGTCAAGCGCGCCGAGTGCATGCGTGCGCACGGCCTGAGGACGTTCCCCGATCCGACCACCTCGCCGCCGACCGCACCCCCCGCGCCGAACGCGACGATCCTCGGCGGTCCCGACGGTGTCTTCTCGCTGACCGCGTCGATGATCCAATCGCCCGCGTTCAAGCAGGCAGCCGCGATCTGCGGGTTCTCGGTCTTTCATCACGGCTTCGAAACGCCGGTGGCTGTGCCTGGCGGGTGAGGCCCGCACGTGGGTGGCCATGTCGCGCGCGTGGGTGGGTCAGGTCTGAGCATGCGTGGCGCCGCCGGAGCGGCGCGCCGCCTGAGCGCGCGAACTAATCGCGACGGCGTTGATCCGCGCGCTCGAGCATGAGATTCGTGTTCGAGCGCACGAATCGGCGCGCGGCGACTTGATCTGCGCGTTCGGGCAGGTCGCACACATCGCAGGCGTGGCACGCGTCGCACGCGTCGCACGCGTGACACGCGGCACCGGCCGAGGTCTCCTCAATCAGAAGTCGCGCGTTCTTACTTGATAAATTCAATTGAATTAATCAAGATAGTTCTCTACTACCCACGGCCTCTTGTCGACCAGGTGGCGTGGGCGGTGAGCAAACCAGACGAACAGAGGGAGCTCCTCCATCATGTCCAGCAATGACGAGCAGGGCCCGGCGGCCGTTGGCGACCGACCCTTCGATGCTCTGGCGACGCGTCGCCACTTCCTCAAGCAATCCGGCGCAGTCGCTGCCGCGGGTATTGGCGCCGGGGTGGCTGCGGCCGCGCTTCCGGGGACCGCTGCCGCTACCGGCCACCGCAGGTGGAACGCGCCCGGGCCCGCCTCACCACAGTCGCTTCAGCAGACCGCCGAGGACGCGGTCATCTTCGGCTCACCGGTTGTGCTCATGCAGCGCTACCTGCAGGCGGGCCTGCAGGCCGGGATACCTGTGAATCAGTTCTTTGTGAACACCGAGCTCTCCTCACCGGCGACGCTGGCCGTGGGTCCCAATGACGACACCCTGTACGGCCTGGTCTGGCTCGATCTCAGCAAGGGCCCACAGGTGATCGGGGTGCCGGATACCGCCGGGCGCTACTACTCGATCCAGCTGATCGACTTCTGGACCAACCCATTCGCGTACATCGGGTTCCGAACGACCGGCACAGAGGCGGGCGCATTCGCGATCACTCCTCCGGGCTGGTGGGGCCGGCTGCCGAGAGGGGTAAAGGAGGTTCCCGCGACCACGAAGCGGGTGCTGGGCCTCGTCCGCACGCTTGTGAACGACCCGGCCGATCTGCCTGCTGCACAGGCGATCCAGACGAGCTACACCACGGGATCGCTGGACCGCTACCCGTTTGGTCGAGTGGCGGCGGTGGCCGCTCCCAATTCCAACGCCTTCAACATCTTTGTGCCGATCGATCTCACCGGCGACGGGATCGCTCTCTACGAGGAGATCAACCAGGGCATCCTCGAGTACCCGCCGCTCCCGGCCGATGCACGCTACGCACGGACGCTGCGCCCTGTGGGCGTCGACGTCGAGTGGTACCGCCAACCGGATGCATCGCTCGCGTCCGTCCTCGAGGCGGCGATAACGCCCGCCTGGGAGGCCGCCGAGGGCTACCTCCCACAGGCCGTGACCGTCGAGGGAACCTGGTCCGTGGTGCTCGGCATCACCAACATCACGCACGATCCTCTCCGCCGCCTTGGCCTGACGATCTACGGCCCCGGCACGCACATCGAGAAGGAGGCGCTCTACTACTCGGCGCTGCCCGTCGGCGGAACGCCGCTCAGCGGCGCGAACACCTATCAGCTGACGTTCACGAAGGACCAGCTACCGCCGGTCGAGGCGTTCTGGTCGCTGATCATGTACGGACCCAACAACCAGCTGGTCGCCAACGCGATCAACCGCTACGAGCTCGCCAGCCATAACCCGACCGACCTCAACTACGCCTCGGATGGGTCGTTGACGATCACGATCTCGAACGCGCAACCGGCATCAGGCTCCGACAACTGGCTGCCGGCCCCCGACGGGCCGTTCCGGATGATCCTGCGCACCTACGTGCCCGAAACTCCGATCCTCAACGGCACCTGGCAGCCGCCCGACCTGCAGTTGGTCTGAGCGTCGCCGGCGCCTCGGCCAGGAAACGCGAGAACCCCCGTGGCCGCGGGGGTTCTCGCACATCGGGGCGCCCGGATTTGAACCGGGGACCTCACCGACCCGAACGGTGCGCGCTACCAGGCTGCGCCACGCCCCGAGCCGTCCCAGTAAACCACAGGGCAGGCCCGCGGCGTCCCTTGGACGTGGGCCTGATCACTCGTGGAGTTGCGTACGAGAACTCCGCATTGAGCAGAAATCCTGCCGGTCAAGCCCAACTGGCATTGTGTCTGTCCCCACAAAGCGGCATACTTTTGGCCATGTAGTGAACGTCCAAGGAGGAAGAGACCGATGGCCAATCACCTGACGCCCAGCGAACTCGCGCGCGAAGCCGGACTGGACCGGCGTGACGTGATCACCAAGTGCGTTGAGATGGGCGTCCCGATCTTCAACGGCAAGATCGACAAGACCCTCTTCCTCTCAAGCCTCCACGAAGTCCTCGGGGGCGGCGCGGACCGGCAGGTGGCAGCTGCCTGAAGGCAGGCTGGGCTGAGCTCAGGCGCTCGGCTTGAGCTCGTTCGGGTGCAGCTTCTCAGCGACTCAGTCCTGAGCAGACTGGCGCAGGAGCGTCGAGGTCGTCTGCTCCAGAATCTTGCGCCAGGCGCGAGTCTTCTCTCGCTCGGACTCGAAGTGCTTGACGACCTTGCGCACGCGGGTGGCGGAGATCTCGATTCCGTGGCGCGCGCAGATCCGCTTGAAGCGCGGATAGTCGTGCGCCAGCTGAAGTGTCACCGACTGAAAGCCGTGCCGCGCAACATCCACTCGCGACGTGTAGTTCATCGCGCTCGTCTGGAACATCAGCTCGTCGTTGGGCTCGGGCTCGATCAGGATGATGTCGACGCCCGGATAGCGCTCCTTCCAACGCTGCGCGAGCTCGTGCAGCCGCTGGTAGGCGACGAGCTTGAAGGCCTGGTAGCCGATGTGGGGGAACCCGACGTCTGAGACACGCCGGATCGCGTGACCCCTTGATCGTCGTGATCCGCTTCTCAAAGTCGTTGACGTAGGGCACCAGCGGGTTGACGACGACGATGAACTTGGCGCCGGCTTCGACCGCGATGTCAAGATTGGTCGTGGACATGATGCCCCCGTCGACCAGCTCACGGTCCCTGATCCTGCACCGGCTTGTAGATCATCGGAAGCGCACTCGACGCGCTGACCGCAACCGAGATCGGCACGTCGTCCCAGCCCTCGCCGCCGAGCACGATCCGCTCACAGGTGTCCAGATCGGTGGCGACCACATAGAGCTCCTTCTCCAGCAGCCGGAAGTCGTTGGTGCGATCCGGATCGGAGAGAATCGTCCGGACGTAGCGCTCGAGACCGGCGCTCGAGTAAAGGCCCGACGGCAACCAGCTCGCCAGGCCCGTCATCAGGTCGACCGCCGAAACCTGTCCGGCGTCACGGATCAACGTGCGCACGAGCTGGAGCAGCCGCCACGGAAGCAGCGCGCCCTTCGTCAGGTACTCGACGTAGTTGGGCTTCAGCAGCGATCCGACGCGCGCGTCGGGGAAATTGGTGGGGCCCTGGTCGATGATCGCCCGCATCATCTCCTCGGGCGAGACCCCGTTCGCGACCGCGGAGGCGACGAACGACCCGGCGCTCGTTCCGACATATACGTCGAACTGGTTGACGGTCCGGTTGACGGACAGCAGATCAAGCGCACGGAGGGCGCCGATCTCATAAACGCCACCCGTGAAGCCGCCGCCGCCGAGGACCAGCGCCGAGCGCGAGCGCTTCTCAGCGCGCCGCGACGACGACGAGGAACGGGAGCCGGCGGCGGAACGAGCCCCCCCGGCAGCGTCGAACTCGACCACCTTGCCCATGCTGGGATTGATTCTACGGCTGCCGCCGCCGGCCGACCCGCCACGGGCGGCGCCGAGCGACCGGATCCGTGCCCCGGCACTCTGGAGTCTCACAACTCCGAGCAAGGCGGATCGCACCTTTTGCGCTCGAGATCGGTTACAAACAGTTGATGCGTTCGATTCTCGCCCGGTTCGGCGCGTGCGCGGTCGTGCTGTGCGCGCTGATCCCGGTTATGTCTGCGCGCGGTCAGACGACCCCCACGCGAGACGACCCCCACGCAGACGACCCCCACGCAGACGACGCCGACCCAGACGACGCCTGCGGAGACGACGCCGACGCAGACGAGTCCGCCGATTTCCAAGGCGCAGCGGGCGCTACAGCGGACGCTCACCGCTCACCTGGCACGGGCCGGAGGCGTCAACAGCGCGCTCGTCGTCGACACGAACACCGGTCAGACGCTGTTCTCCGCCTCACCGAACGTCGGCCGGCTGCCGGCGTCGGTCGAGAAGCTCTATACGACCACCACCGCGCTGCTCAAGTTCGGGCCCAACGCCACCTTGGACACGAGCGTGTTCGGAGTCGGCTCGCTGAGCGCCACGGGCGTGTGGGATGGAAGCATCTATCTGCGCGGAGGTGGCGACCCGACGTTCGGCTCCCAGCAGTTCGACACCCTCAATTACGGCGTCGACACCGGCGCGACGGTCCAGCAGCTCGCGCTCAATCTGCGCACCGCCGGGATCCGGGCGATCCAGGGCGTGATCGTCGGTGATGGGTCGTATTTCGACGCATTGCGCGGCACTCCGGCGACGGGCTTTGCCCCGAACCTGTACGTCGAGGGCGAGCTGAGCGGGCTGTCCTTCGACGACGGCTTCCTGAGCTTGGCCGAGGATTCGCTGCAGCCCAGGCCGGCGCTCGACGCCACCCGCGCGTTCGCCGCAGCACTGCGCGCCGCGGGCGTCAAGGTTCCCTCAAAGACACCGATCATCACCGGTGACACCCCGGCCGGCGCCAGGTTGCTTGCGCAGCTTCCGTCTCCACCGATGGCCACGCTGATCAGGCTGACGAACGCACCGTCGGACAACTTCTTCGCCGAGACGCTGCTCAAGGACATCGGCGCACGATTCGGGGCCGGCGGGAGCACCGCCGCGGGCGTCGCGGTGGTCAGAGCGACGATCGCCGCGCACTTCGGACTCCAGCCGAGGTTCGACGACGGCTCAGGCCTGTCTCGCTACGACCGCACGTCGCCGGTCCAGGTCATCTCGCTGCTCCAGCAGATGCAGCGCAATGCGAGCTTCGTCGATTCGCTGGCGGTGGCCGGGGTGAGCGGGACGATGCAGCAGGAGATGCTCGGCACACGGGCCGTGGACAACTGCCGCGGCAAGACCGGCACGCTCCATGACGTCGCCAACCTCGTCGGCTACTGCACCGCGCGCAACGGCGACACGCTGGCGTTCGCGTTCATGCTGAACTCGCTCAGCAACTCCACCTACGGCCACCTGATGGAGGACCAGATGGGCGTGGCGCTGGCGAACTACGACGGCGCGCCGCTGACGACGACCTCCCCGCTCACCGGCAGCACCGGCAGCAGCGGCGGCAGCGGCAGCACCGGCGGCAGCGGCGCAACGGGCACGTAGCCCTTCAGGCCGCGGACCCACCGGCCAGCAGCGCTCGGAGGCCCTCCTCGTCGATCACCGGGACCCCCAGCCGTTCCGCTTGCGACAGCTTTGATCCGGGGCTCTCGCCGGCGACGAGATACGACGTCCGGCGGGACACCGAGCCCGTCACCTTGCCGCCCGCGGCGACGATCATCTCCGTCGCCTGTTCACGCGTCAGCTCCGGCAGTGTGCCGGTCAGCACGAACGTCTTGCCGGCCAGCGGGCCCTCGCCCGGAGGTGGCCCCGCCTCCTCCAGCGTGAGCCCCTGTCGGCGGAGGTCGTCGATCAGCTCCCGCATCTGCGGATCGGCCAGTTGAGCGTGGATCGTCTGCGCCATCTTCGCGCCGACACCGGGCGTCTGCTCGATCTGCTTCGGGCTCGGCAGCCAGCAGCGCATCGATTGTTCGGAACTGCTGGGCGAGGTTGCGCCCGGTGACGTACCCGACCTCCTCGATTCCGAGCGCGAACAGCACCCGACCGAAGGTCTGGCGTTTCGACTGCTCGATCGCCTCGATCAGCTTGTTCGCCGACACCTCTCCGAATCCGCTCTGCTCAGCGAGCCGCTCGGCGCTCAACCGGTAGAAGTCACCCGCGGTCGTGACCCAGCCGAGATCCATGAACAGGCTTACCTGACGCTCACCGAGACCGTCGATATCCATCGCGCCGACGAAGTGCTTGAGCAGCTGCCAGCGCCGCCCGGGACACTGGCGGTTCGGGCAGCGGGTGAACACCGAGTCGTCCGGCTTGAGCGTCGGCGTGTCGCACACCGGGCAGCGTTCCGGCGGATGGGGGCGCGGCGGCCGGTCGTCGCGCTCGGCCACGTGCGGGGCCGGCGAGAGCACCTGCGGGATCACGTCTCCGGCCCGCAGGACGATCACCTCCTCCCCCTCCCGGATGTCCTTGCGGGCGAGGTCCTCCTCGTTGTGGAGGGTTGCAAGCTTGATCGTGACGCCACCGACCCTGACCGGCTCGAGCATCGCGTAGGGATGAAGATCACCGAACTTCCCGGGATTCCAGCCGATCCCGAGCAGCTTCGTGACCGCTGTAGTCGGCGGGAACTTCCACGCGATCGCCCAGCGTGGCTCACGTCCCACGACACCGAGACGACGCTGGAGCTCCGTGTCGTTGACCTTTACGACGACACCATCGATCTCGAAGTCGAGCGATCCGCGCCGCTCCTCCCACGCCTTGCATTGGGCGACCACGTTGTCCTCGCCGCTCAGCTTCTTGATGTCCGGATGGACAGGGAAGCGGTGCTCACGAAGCCATTGCAGCGCATCGAAGTGCGTCTCGAAGGCGATGCCGTCAGTCGCTCCGATCGCGTATGCCCAGAAGGACAAGGGCCGCTCCGCCACCAACTTCGGGTCAAGCTGGCGGATCGTTCCCGCAGCCGAGTTGCGCGGATTCATGAACGTCGAAAGACCTGCCTGTGCGCGGCGCTCGTTCAGCGCCGAGAAATCCGGGAGCGACATGTAGACCTCGCCGCGCACCTCGACGAGCGCCGGCGGCTCGTCTGTATCGAGCCGCAGCGGAATCGCGGCGATCGTACGGATGTTGTGCGTGACATCCTCGCCGATCTCGCCGTTCCCGCGTGTGGCGCCCCGCTCGAACACCCCGTCTCGATAGAGCAACGACATCGCCAGCCCGTCGATCTTCGGCTCGGCGACGAACTCGAACTCCGGAGCTTCGATCCCCTCACGGGCGAGGTGATTGCGCATCCGCAGGATCCACGCCCGCAGCTCGTCTGCCGAGCGCGCGTTTGCAAGCGACAGCATCGGCAGCGGGTGACGGACCTTCTCCAGATCGCTGACCGGCTCGCCGCCGATCCGCTGTGTCGGCGAGTCCGGGGTGACGAGCTCGGGATGCGCCGCCTCGATTGCGCGTAGTTCGTCGATCAGCGCGTCGTATTCGCCGTCGCCGATCTCGGGATCGTCGAGCACGTAATAGCGGTAGCCGTGATGCTCGAGCAGGGCGCGCAGCTCGGCGGATCGCTCCTGAGGTTTCGGCGTCTTCTCGCTCACGACCGTGGGGAAGGGCGCTCTGGTACCAGGCGATCCAGGTCGTGTAGGGCCAGCGCCTGCACCCCGTTGTGATCGGTGAGATCAAAGTGCAGCGGCGTCACCGCGATCTTCCCAGCGGCGACCGCGATCAGATCGGTGCCGGTCTCATCGGCGTCGTACCCGACCTCCCCGTAGATCCGGTACAGCCGGCGCCCGGCGTTCGCCTCCTCCACGAGGGCCAGCTGATCACGATAGATCCGCTTGCCGAGGCGGGCTACCTCCACTCCGACGGGGTGTGCGCCCGGCACGTTGATGTTCAGCAGTGTCCCGAGCGGGAGCGGGATCGAACGCAGGTCGGCGACGAGCGAGGCGGTGAACGCCGCCGCGACGGCGAAGTCGTAGGCCGCTCCCTGCCTGAAGTCGAGCTCGAGCGCGCTTGACTGCTGCGAGACGGCGATCCCCGGCAGGCCGAGCACGATCGCCTCAAGCGCCGCCGCGACGGTCCCAGAGTAGGTGATGTCGTCGCCGAGGTTCGAGCCGTGGTTGATCCCCGAGACGACGAGCTGCGCATCGAAGTCGTCGATCAACCCCAACCTGGCAAGCCTGACGCAGTCGACCGGCGTGCCGTCGGTCGCGTACCCGACCGTCCCGTCGCCGAAGTCGACCTCCTGCACCCACAACGGCCGTCTGGTGGTGATCGAGCGCGCCATCGCCGAGCGGTTGCCATCCGGTGCGACCACCCCCAGGTCGATACCGTCGATCGCCAGCAGCGCGCGCCGGAGCGCCTGCAGCCCCTCTGCTTCGATCCCGTCGTCGTTGGTCAGCAGCACCTGCATCGCTGTTCGATGCTAGCCGCCGGGACGGCGGTCGATGAACCCGATTCCACTCAGAACCGACTGCCCCCCGTAGCCGACACCGGCGAGATAGAGCCCGTGAGCGGGAGCCGTCTGCCCGGCGGCACGGCGGGGCTGAGCACCCGACAACAGGGCGCTGAACTCCGCCACGCTGCGGCGCCCCGCCGACACCTCCAGCATCGTTCCGACGAGCACGCGGTTCATGTGCCGCATGAACGTGTCGGCCTCGATCCAGAACTCGAGCAGGTCATGTTCGCCGCGGCGCCAGTGGGCTGAGAGGACGTCCCGCTCGAACCGCACGTGGTAGGTGTCGGTCGGCGTGAACGCGGTGAAGTCATGGGTTCCGACGAGTGCGGCCGCGCAGGCCTGCAGCAGGCCGAGGTCGACGCGGTGGCGCCAGTGGAGCGCCCGGGAGCGTGCCAGCGCCGCGCGCCCCGGACGGGCGAGCACGCGGTAGCAATATGCCCGCGAGGTCGCGTCACGCCGCGCATCGAATCCGTCCGGCGCGGACTCGCTGCTGAGCACCGCGACGTCGTCGCCGATCAGCGCGTTGACCGACTCGACCCGCACCGGCTCCCCCTCGTAGCTCGCCACCTGGGCCCACGCATGGACGCCGGCGTCGGTTCGCCCCGCGACGGTCAACGGCACCCCCTCAGCGCGGCGCAACAGGGTCGCAAGCGCGTGCTCCAGCTCACCCTGAACGGTTCGGCGCCCCGGCTGGCTCGCCCAGCCGGCGAAGCCGGCCCCGTCGTACTCGATCAACAGGCGAGCCGTCACGGCTCGTCTCTGCTCAGACCAGTTCGAGCAGGACCATCTCGGTGGCGTCTGAGCGACGCGGCCCGAGCTTCAGAATCCGCGTGTAGCCGCCCGGCCGCTCGGTGTAACGGGGAGCGACCTCCTCGAACAGCTTGTACACGGCGAACTTGTCCTGGCCGAGTGCCGAGAGGGCCTGGCGCCGCGCATGCAGGTCGCCGCGCTTGGCGAGCGTGATCAGCTTCTCCAGTTCGGGCTTGACCGCCTTGGCCTTCGCCTCCGTCGTCTGGATCCGCTCGTGCTCGATCACCTCTTTGCTGAGGTTCATCAGCAGCGCCTTGCGGTGCGAGGCGCTGCGGCTGAGTTGATATCGCTGCCGCTGGTGACGCATGTCAGGAACGCAAGCTTACCCGTCCCGCAGCGAAAGGCCGCGAGCGTGCAGGGTTTCGATCACTTCGTCGATCGACTTCTTCCCGAAGTTGGGAATCGCGTTGAGCTCACCCTCGGTCTTTGAGACGAGGTCGCCGACGGTCTGGATGCCGGCCCGCTTGAGGCAGTTGTATGAGCGAACACCAAGCTCGAGCTCCTCGATCAGGATGTCGTCCATCGCATTGGGCGCGCGCGTCGGCGAGCGGGTGGCGTCCACGCCGGAGAGCCCGACATCGAGCACGCCGGAGGTGCCCGTGTCGCGCAGCTCGACGACGCGATCGGCGTCGGTGAAGATCGCCAGCTGCGAGATCAGGATTTCTGCGGCCTCGCGGAGCGCCGCCAGCGGGTCGATCGAGCCATCGGTCTCGATGTCGAGCGTCAGCTTGTCGAAGTCGGTCTTCTGCCCGACGCGTGCCTGCTCGACGTTGTACGCGACGCGGCGCACCGGCGAGAAGATCGAGTCGATCGGGATCACCCCGATCGGCTGGTCAGTCGACTTGTTCTCCTCGGCGGGCCGGTAGCCACGGCCACGACCGATCGTCAGGTAGACCTCGAGCTTCGTCTGCTTGTCCAGCGTCGCGATGTGCGCATCAGGATTGAGGATCTCGACGCCGGAGGGCAGGTCGATGTCCTTCGCGGTGATCTCGCCGGGACCGGTGACGACCAGCGGCGCTTCGATCTCGCTCGCGTCGCTGTGCATCCTGCAGACGATGCCCTTCAGGTTCAGAACGATGTCGGTGACGTCCTCCTTGACACCGCGAATCGTCGAGAATTCGTGAGCGACACCCTCGATCCGGACGCTGGTCACCGCCGCGCCGGCAAGCGAGGACAGCAGCACGCGCCGGAGCGAGTTGCCGAACGTGTAGCCAAAGCCCCTGTCGAGTGGCTCGATCGTGAACGAGCCGCGATTCTCTTCGACAGACTCGCTGGAGATTCGTGGGACTTGGAAGTCAAGCATCTAACGTCCTAACGTCGTGGGTTCCTGGCGCCGCCGGGGCGCTTGCGACGCGCGCGCCGGATGGCACGCGACATCGGTTCATGGGTCTACTTCGAGTAAAGCTCGACGATGAGCTGCTCCTGCACCGGTGCGGCGATCTCCCGCCGCTCGGGCCTGCGCAGCACCTTCGCCGTAAGCGAATCGTGGTCCGCCTGCAGCCATGCCGGCACCTGGCCGGTCAGCTCGGTCGCATCACGGATCACCTGCGTAGCGGTCGACCGGGGGTCGATCGCGATCACGTCGCCGTCTCGCAACTGGTAGCTCGCGATGTTCACGCGCCTCCCGTTCACGGTCCAGTGTCCGTGCAGAATCAGCTGCCTGGCCTGGCGGCGAGAGGCCGCGAAGCCGAGCCGGACAAGCACGTTGTCGAAGCGGCATTCGAGCATCCGGAGCAGGTTCTCGCCCGTGATCCCGCCCTGGCGTGAGGCCTTTTTGTAGTAGTTGCTGAACTGCTTCTCCAGCACGCCGTAATAGCGCTTCGCCTTCTGCTTCTCACGCAGCTGAACCCGGTAGTCGCTGGCCTTCTGGCGACCGCGGCCGTGCTCGCCAGGCGGATACGAGCGGCGCTCGACGCCGCACTTGTCGGTCAGGCAGCGCTCACCCTTGAGGAACAATTTCTGCCCCTCACGACGGCACTGCTTGCACTGGGGCGAGGTGTCACGAGCCATCGGCTGCGCTCCTGAAAATCGATCGGGATGCGATCCGCATCAGACCCTCCTGCGCTTTCGCGGCCTGCAGCCGTTGTGCGCCTGAGGCGTCACGTCCTTGACACCGGTGACCTCTAGGCCGGCCGCCTGGAGCGAGCGAATCGCCGTCTCACGGCCCGATCCCGGGCCCTTGACGAAGACCTCGACCTTCTGAAGGCCGTGCTCGATCCCCTTGCGGGCAGCCGCGTCGGCGGTCACCTGCGCGGCGAACGGGGTTGACTTGCGCGAGCCCTTGAAACCGGCGCCGCCGGCGGACTCCCACGCGATCACGTTGCCCTCACGGTCGGTCAGCGACACGATCGTGTTGTTGAACGAGGTCTTGATATGTGCCTGGCCGACCGGGATGTTCTTGCGAACCCGACGGCGGCCTCTCTGCGGCCTGCGTGGTGCCGGCATTACAGCTCAGCGCTCACTTCGATCACTTCTTACCCGCCTTCTTCTTGCCGGCCACCTGCATACGCTTCGGGCCCTTGCGCGTGCGCGCATTTGTCTTCGTGTTCTGCCCGCGGACAGGCAGACCGCGACGGTGTCGCATGCCGCGGTAACAGCCGATCTCCTGCAGCCGCTTGATGTTCTGGGAGCGCTCACGGCGAAGGTCACCCTCGACGGTCAACTTCCCATCGATCAGGTCACGGAGCTTGACGACCTCCTCCTCAGTGAGGTCACGCACCTTGCGGTCAGGCTCGATCCCGACCTCCGACAACAGCTCGTTGGATGTCGACCGGCCAATCCCGTAGATGTAGGTGAGGCCAATCTCGACCCGCTTGTTCAGCGGAATGTTGACCCCGGAGATTCGAGCCATCAGATACCTCCGCGCATCCCGAGCTCACACGACTGCAGTACGTCGTTGATCACCACGCTGCCGCTCGCCCTGCTCAACCTTGCCGCTGCTTGTGGCGCGGGTTCGAGCAGATCACGAGCACACGGCCGTGCCTGCGGACAATCTTGCACTTCTCGCACATCGGTTTGACCGACGGTCGTACTTTCACGTCGCTTCGCTCTCGTGATGAGTGTTTTCAGTGGTCCCAACCTGGGCTCTGGCGACCGGTACGGTCGCCGCTACCCGGCTGGAAGCGGCGGGCAGCGCAAAAAACGGCGCTGCGAGCGCGACCGCTGATGGTAGCAGGGCCACGCCAACTTGCGCGCTGCGCACCGTTGCAGCACGGGGAACCGTCATTCAGGCTGCGGCAGCGCCGTTGCCGGCTTCATGCCAGGGGGTAAGAATACGCGGCCCAGCGGCGGTCACCGCGATCGTGAATTCGAAGTGAGCGGCCAGCGATCCGTCGAGCGAGTAGATCGACCAGTGGTCATCACCCATCCTCACGGTGTGCCGGCCGGCGGTGACCATCGGCTCGACCGCGAGCACCATCCCCTCCTCCAGCAGCACGCCCGTACCTGGCTTGCCGTAATTCGGAATCTGCGGGTCCTCGTGCATGCTGCGGCCGACGCCGTGGCCGACCAGCGTTCGGACGACCGAGAAGCCGGCGGCCTCGACATGCTGCTGGACGGCGTTGGAGACGTCCCCGAGGCGGTTCCCGGCCACACACTGCGCCGCCGCCAGGTGCAGGGACTCCTCGGTCGTCTTCAGCAACTTGGTCGCCACCGGCGTGATCGGCCCGACCGCGAACGTTCTCGCGGCGTCAGCCACCCAGCCGTCGAGCACGACACCGATGTCGACGGACAGGATGTCGCCGCGATCGAGCTTGTACGGGCCCGGGATACCGTGAACGATCATCGAGTTCGGCGACGCGCAGATCGAGCCCGGGAACCCCCGGTAGCCCTTGAACGCCGGCGTGGCACCCTGCGAGAGGATGAACTTCTCGGCTGCCTGATCAAGCTCGAGCGTGGTGATGCCGGGTCTGATCTTGCCGGCGAGCAGGTTCATCGTCCGCACGAGAATTGCACCGGCGCTCGCCATTCGATCGATCTCGGCCGGGGTCTTCTTGATGATCAAGGCAACCCTGTCTCAGACATCGTCTTCCAGGCGCAGCGTCGCGATCACGGCCCTGATGTGGTCGTGCACGTCGGCCGGGCTGCGCAGCCCATCGATCCGTCGCATCAGCCCCATCGAGTCGTAGTACTCGATCAGCGGCGCGGTCTTTTCGTGGTAGACCGCGAGGCGTTCCTTGACGACGTCGGGCTGGTCGTCATCGCGCTGGATCAGGCGCGAACCGTCCTGATCGCAGACCCCCTCGACCTTCGGCGGATCGAATTCAACGTGGTAGTTGTGGCCCGTCTTGACGCAGACGCGCCGGCCGGAGATCCGCTTGACGACCTCCTCGTCCGGAACGTCGATCAACAGCGCGGCGGTGATGCGGCGACCGAGCACCGACAGCTGTTCGTCCAGCGCGTGCGCCTGCGCCGTCGTGCGCGGAAAGCCGTCCAGGATGAAGCCGTCGCGGGCGTCGTCCTGTTCAAGACGCTCGGCGGCCATCGCGACGATCAGATCATCCGGCACGAGTCCGCCGGAATCCATGTGCTGCTTGGCTGCCTTCCCGAGTTCCGTGCCGTCCTTGACGTTCGCGCGCAGCATCTCGCCGGTCGAGATGAACGGCAGGCGGAAGTCGTTGCGCAGCCGCTCGGCCTGAGTTCCCTTGCCGGCGCCCGGCGGCCCGATCAGGATCAGGTTCAGATCGCTCATCGCGGGGTCACTTGAGGAAGCCCTCGTAGTTGCGCATCATCAGCTGCGCCTCGAGCTGCTTCATCGTGTCAAGCGCGACACCGATCACGATCAGGATCGAGGTTCCGCCGAAGGCGAAGTTCGCCCCCGCGCGGTTGATCAGGATCGTCGGCAGCGCGGCGATCGCGGCCAGGAACAGTGCTCCCGGCAGCGTCAGGCGAGCGAGGATGCGGTCGAGAAACTCGGCCGTGGGCCGCCCTGGTCGCACCCCTGGTATGAACCCGCCGTACTTCTTCAGATTCTCGGCCTGATCGACGGGGTTGAACGTGACCGCCGTGTAGAAGTACGTGAAGACGATGATCAGCAGACATTCACCGACGACGTAGTGCCAGCCGCCGGGCGCGAAGAAGTTGTAGAGGTCGGTGCCGAAGCCGGTCTTGTTCTGCCCGACCAGCTGGCCGACGGTCGGAGGGATCGCCATCACGCTGGCCGCGAAGATCACCGGGATCACGCCGGCCATGTTGACGCGCAACGGCAGATAGGTCTGGCCGCCCTGCGTCATCCGCCGTCCGATCACCCGTTTCGCGTACTGGATCGGGATCCGGCGCTGGCCCTCCTGGACGAACACGACGGCGGCGACGACGCCGAGCACGATGAACGGCATGATCACGCGGAACACCTGGTTGGGATTCGTCCACCACGACTGGACGCCGCTGGGGATCCGCGACACGATCGATGCGAAGATCATCAACGAGATGCCGTTGCCGATCCCACGCTGGGTGATCAGCTCGCCCATCCACATCAGCAGCACGGTGCCGGCCGTGAGCGAGATCACGATCAGGAACACCTTCGCCAGATTGAAGTTCGAGATCAGCGGGATGCCGATCTGGCTCTCGAAGCTGCGGAACAGGAACACGTACCCGATCGATTGCGCGAACGCCAAGCCGACCGTCAGGTAACGCGTGTACTGGGTGATCCGCGCCTGACCGACCTCTCCCTCCTTCGAGAGCTTCTCGAGCGAGGGGACGACCACCTGCAGCAGCTGCAGGATGATCGAGGCGGTGATGTAGGGCATGATCCCGAGCGCGAAGATCGCGATCCGGCCGAGTCCGCCGCCGGAGAACGTGTTCAGCAGGCTGAGGACGCTGTCGCCGCCGAAGTTCTTCTGGATCGCCGAGACGGCGCTCGCGTTGACGCCCGGGGCGGGGATGTAGGAGCCCAGCCTGTAGAGGCCGAGCAGCATCGCCGTGAACAGGACCTTCTTCCGGATCTCGCCCACCCGGAACGCGCCGAGGATCGTCGAGATCAACGGAGCCCCCTCACGACGTCGTGTCGGCCTCGTGGGCTGAGGCCTCGACCAGCTGGCAGGTGCCGCCGGCAGCCTCGATCTGCTCGCGCGCGGCCGCGGAGAAGCCGTGGGCGTGAACCGTCAAGGGTTTGGTCAGCTCGCCCTTGGCGAGCACCTTCACCGGAATCCCCTTACGTGTCGCGAGGCCCTTGGCCACCATCGCCTCGAGCGTCACCGCCGCACCCGACTCAAACCGGCTCTCCAGGTCCAGGAGATTCACCGGCTGGGTGTGCGTGCGGAACGGCTCAAACGGCATCGATTTCTTCATGTGCGGCCCACGCAGCTTGCGCATCCGCATGTGAATCGGCATCTGGCCGCCCTCGAAGCGGGCGCGGCTCTTGGAGCCCGCGCGTGAGCCGTAGCCCTTCTGGCCGCGTCCGGCGGTCTTGCCGGTGCCGGATCCCTCGCCACGCCCGACCCGCTTGCGCGGCCGCCGAGATCCGGGTGCGGGCTTGAGGTTGTGGAGCCCGATGCGCTCCTGCGCGGGCTGCTCGTCAGCGCTCATCAGCCCTCCACCTCGACGAGATGGCGCACCTTGTGAAGCATGCCCCGCAGCTGCGGGGTGTCGGCGTGCTCGACCGTCTGTCCGATCCGGCGCAGCCCGAGCGAGCGCAGCGTGTCCCGCTGACGCTTGTCGGCACCGTTGCCGGACTTGCGTTGAGTGACCTTGACGACGCTCATTCTGCGACCTCTTCGGCGACGGCACCGGCGGCGGCGACTTCGCTGGCCATCCGGGCTTCATCGCTGTCGGGCGCGCCCTCGGCCGGCGTGGCCGACGGCGCGTGTGTGTCCGGCGCCTCGTCGGAGGTCAGGCCGAGCACCGCGTTGATCGACAGGCCACGTAGCTCTGCGACCTCCTCGGGCGTGCGCAGCGACTCCAGCCCGGCCATCGTCGCCTTGACGAGGTTGATCGGGTTCTGCGAGCCGAGCGACTTGGAGAGGATGTCGTGGATCCCTGCAAGCTCGAGGACGTGGCGCACACCGCCACCGGCGATCACGCCGGTACCCGGGGCCGCCGGCTTCAGGAACACGCGACCGGCACCGAACACGCCGGTGGTCTGGTGCGTGATCGTCGATCCATGCTTGGGGACGCGGTAGAGGTTCTTCTTCGCCCGCTCGACACCCTTCTGGATCGCGACCGGAACCTCGTTCGCCTTGCCGTATCCGATCCCGACGACCTCACGCTCATCGCCGACGACGACCAGCGCGGTGAACGAGAAGCGCCGTCCACCCTTGACGACCTTCGCGACGCGGTTGATCTCCACGACCCGTTCCTGAAGGTCGAGACCCGCTGCTGAGACTGTTCTATCTCGTGCCATATCGTGCGTCAGCGTAGCGGCTGGAAGCCGACTAGAAGACGAGCCCTCCCTCTCGGGCGCCTTCGGCGAGTGCCTGCACGCGTCCGTGGTATTGATAGCCGCCCCGGTCGAACACGGCACTTGAAACGCCGGCCGCCTTCGCCCGCTCGGCGAGCAGCACGCCCGCCCGCTTGGCCTGCTCGCTCGACTGCAGCTCTCGGAGCTCGGGCTCGGTCCACACGACCGCGGCCAGCGTGCGGCCCGTGTCGTCGTCGATCAGCTGGGCGGCGATGCCGCGGTTGGAGCGAAACACGGAGATACGAGGACGCTCAGCGCTTCCGCGAACCTTCGCGCGGACGCGGCGCCGGCGCTTGAGGCGACTTTCCCCTCTGGTCTTGACGGTCATGCCCGCTTACCAACCTTCTTGGCGACGAACTCGCCCTCGTAGCGGATTCCCTTGCCCTTGTAGGGCTCCGGCTTGCGCTGCTTGCGGATGAACGCGGCGATCTCGCCGACCTGCTGCTTGGAGGCGCCCTTGACCACGATCCTGGTCGGCTGTGGCACCTCGAACTCGATCCCTGCCGGCGCCTTCACGCCGACCGGGTGTGAGTAGCCGAGCGCCAGCTCAAGGTCGGCTCCCTTCATCTGCGCGCGATATCCGACCCCCTGTAGCTCCAGGCGCTTCTCGAAGCCGGTCGTCACGCCGGTCACCATGTTCGCGACGAGCGTCCGCGTCAGGCCGTGCAGCGCGCGATGCTGGCCACGATCGGTCGGCCGTGTGACCTTCAGCTGCTCACCGTCGACGCCGTCCTCGCGCGGGACGCGCTCGACGCTGATATCTCTGGAGATGCGCTCCGAGAGCTCGCCCTTGGGACCGTTGACCGTCACGAGCTCAGGCTCGATCGTGATGCTCACGCCGGCGGGGATTGGGATTGGTTGTCTGCCGATTCGGGACATTGCTGCGCTCTCAGGTCTACCAGACCTTCGCCACGACCTCGCCGCCGACGCCCAGCTGACGTGCTCGGTGACCGGTCATGACGCCGCTCGAAGTGGAGATGATCGTGGTGCCCATCCCGCCCTGGATCACCGGGATATGGTCGTGATCCACGTAGGTGCGCTGCCCGGGCCTCGACACGCGCTGGATCCCGGAGATCACGGGGCGGCGGGCATCGGTGTACTTCAGGGTCACGGTGATCCGCTCGCCCGGGTGCTCGGGACCCGGAGGCAGAACCGCGTAGCCCTCGATGTAGCCCTGTTCCTTCAGGATCCTCGCGAGCTCTCGCTTGATCCCCGAGGAGGGCATCGTCACGTCGTGGTGCTGGGCCTTCGCGCCGTTGCGCAGGCGCGTCAGGAAATCGGCTACCGGATCGGTCATCGACATGGCGCGCCTACCAGCTCGACTTCGTCATTCCGGGGATGTATCCGTTGTGAGCAAGCTCACGCAGACAGATCCGGCACACGCCGAACTTGCGGTACACCGAGCGCGACCGTCCGCAACGGCGACACCGTGAGTATCCGCGGGTCTTGAATTTGGGCGTCCGCTGTTGGCGGACTCGCTGTGAAACCTTGGCCATCTGCTCCCTTACGTCTGTGTCACGGTCGCGTTGCGACCTTCTTTGGTGAACGGCATCCCGAGTGCTGTGAGGAGCGCGAACGACTCCTCATCGGTGGCTGCCGTGGTCGTGATCGTGATGTCGAGGCCCCGTGTCTGGTCGACCTCGTCGTAGTCGATCTCGGGGAAGATGATCTGCTCGCGAACGCCCATCGAGTAGTTGCCGCGTCCGTCGAACGACCGCGGGTTGAGCCCCCGGAAGTCTCGGATGCGCGGAATCGCGATCGAGAACAGCCGGTCCAGAAACTCGTAGAGGCGGTCGCCGCGGAGCGTCACCGAGACGCCGACCGGCATCCCCTCACGGAGCTTGAACTGAGCGATCGACTTCCGGGCGCGCCGGATGTTGGGCCGCTGGCCGGTGATCGTCGCCAGCTGCTCACTCGCAGCGTCAAGCATCTTGGAGTCCTGCTTGGCGTCACCGACGCCCATGTTGACGGTCACCTTCAGGATCCTCGGAACCTGCATTGGCGTCGAGTAGCCGAACTGGTCGATCAGCGCCGGGCGGATCTCGACGTTGTACTTCTCCTTCAAGCGGGCGGCCATCAGTCGAGCCTCGTTCCGCTGCGTCGCGCGACCCGGAAACGCTTGCCGTTCTCGATCTCGACGCCGACGCGGGTCGGCTTGCCGTCGGACGGATCGACGAGCATCACATTTGACATGTGGATCGGCCCCTCCTTCTCGATCACGCCGCCGACCTGCTCGGCGCGCTGAGCGCCGGCGACCTGCCGCGGGCGCTCGTGGCGCTTGATCATGTTCAGACCCTCGACGTAGACCCGCTGCTTCTCGGGATCGACGCGCAGCACACGACCCTTCTTGCCGCGGTCCTTGCCACCGATCACGACCACCTGGTCCTCAGACTTGATCCGTGCGGGCATGGTCAGAGCACCTCGGGGGCGAGGGAGACGATCTTCATGAAGTTGCGTTCGCGCAGTTCACGTGCCACGGGACCGAAGATACGGGTTCCGCGTGGATTGTTGTTCGCGTCGATCAGGACGGCCGCATTCTCATCGAATGCGATGTAGGTGCCGTCGTCACGCCCGTAGGCCTTCTTGGTCCGCACGACCACAGCCGTGACGACCTCCCCCTTCTTCACCGAGCCCTGAGGGCTCGCCTGCTTGACCGTGGCCGTGATCACGTCACCGACGCCCGCGTAGCGGCGACGGTGCCCGCCCTTCACGCGGATCACCAGGATCTCACGGGCACCGGTGTTGTCGGCGACCCTGAGTCGGCTCTCGTTCTGAACCATGGCTACTTGGCCCTCTCGACCACATCGACCAGGCGCCACCGCTTGGTTCGAGACAGCGGGCGCGATTCCCGCACGACCACGGTGTCGCCGATGTGCGCCTCGTTGCGCTCGTCGTGCGCATGCACGGTGTTCGATGTGCGGACGACCTTCGCGTAGCGCCGGTGCCGGCGCGAAACGTCGATCCGGACGGTGATCGTCTTGTCGGCACGATCGGACACGACGACGCCCTGGCGCGTCTTCTGCGCTCCCGGGGCGTGCTCACGGGGTGGCGTGGCCTGCCGCTCGTGCTCAGCTGCCTTGTGCTTGGCACGAGCGCCGGAGCGCTCGACGCGACGGGCGATCGCCTTCTTGCGGCGGACCTCGTCACGTGCCGCCTGCCGCTCCTCCGGCGTCAGCACCTTGACCGTGGACTTCTTGGCCTTCGCCCGCGATTTGGTCGCCTTCGGAGCGTCGGACGTCGCCGCCTCCTCGGATGCGCTCGCGACCGTCTCATCCGAGGCTGCGGCCGCTTCGACCTGCGCCTCCGAGGAGGTCTCGACCTCTGTCGCTTCTTCGGTTTCTTTCTTCTTCTTCTCAGCCATTACCTGGATCAACCTCAGATCTCAATCCCGCGCTCACTCGCGATCGTCAACGCCCTCGCGATCTCCTTCTTCGCGCGTCCCAACCCCGAGGTGTTGTCCAACTCCCCGGTCGCATGTTGGAAGCGCAGTCCGAACAACTCACGGCGCGCGTTGGCGATGTGCTCACGCAACTCGGTCTCGGACATGTCACGCAACTCGAACGACTTCACGTCAGCCGTCCTCTCGCAGAACGAATTTAGTGCGAACGGGCAGCTTGTGCCCGGCCAGGCGCATCGCCTCGCGAGCCAGCGGCTCCGGCACACCTGCAAGCTCGAACATCACGCGACCGGGCTTCACGACCGCGACCCAGCCCTCCGGGGAGCCCTTGCCGGATCCCATCCGGGTCTCGGCGGGCTTCTTCGTGAACGGCTTGTCCGGATAGACGTTGATCCAGACCTTGCCGCCTCGCTTGATCTTGCGGGTCATCGCGATACGTGCCGCCTCGATCTGGCGGTTGGTCAGCCAGCCGGCGTCGAGCGCCTTCAGGCCGTACTCGCCGAACTGAACCTTGACCTGACCACGTGACAGGCCGGCCCGCCGCCCGCGGTGCTGCTTGCGGTGCTTGACGCGCTTGGGTGCGAGCATCAGCTACCACCACCGCTCGGCGAGCTCTCGCCGCCGCCAGAGGAGCCAGTTGACCCGCCCGGCCGGGGTCCACTTCCACGCGCTGCGCCACCGCCGGAGCCGCCGGGACGTCCGCCGGAGCCACCGGGCCGCGGTCCACGGCCTGCGCCCGGGCCACCGGAGCCGCCTGAACCACCGCCGCGATATCCACCGCCGCCGCCACCGCCAGAGCCACCAGAACCGCCGGAACCGCCGCCGCGGTAACCGCCGCCGCCGCCACCGCCGCCACCACCGGACCCGCCGGAACCGCCACCGCGATATCCACCGCCGCCGCCGCTGCCACCGGGACCGCCTGAGCCACCGCCGCGGTAACCGCCGCCGCCACCTCCGGCGCCACCGGGACCGCCACCGCGTCCACGACCGCCACCTGAGCCACCGGGACCGCCGCCGCGCCCACGACCGCCGCCGGGACCGCCCGGTCCACCAGGACCACCGGGGCCACCGGGGCCATTTCCGCGCCCGGGTCCGCCGCCACGACCACCACGGCCGCCCGCGCGGCCTTCGCGGCCGCCACGACCATCACGACCGCCGCGCTCGGGTGCCTGTGGTGCAGGCTCGTCCATGATCGTCAGATCTGCGCCGGTGTAGCCCTCGGGCATGATCTCGCCCTTGTTGATCCAGCACTTGACGCCGATCCGGCCGAACGTCGTGCGGGCCTCGTGGAAGCCGTAGTCGATGTCGGCGCGCAGAGTGTGCAGCGGCACCCGACCGTCCGAGTAACCCTCGGTACGTGCCATCTCGGCGCCGCCGAGACGTCCTGACACCTGCACCTTGACGCCCTTGGCACCGGAGCGCATCGCGCTGGTCAGCGCGCGCTTCATCGCCCGGCGGAACGCCACCCGGTTCTGGAGCTGCTCGGCGATCGACTGAGCGACCAGGCGGGCATCGAGCTCGGGGCGCTTGATCTCAAGGATGTTGACCTTGACCTGCTTGTTCGTGATCCGGTGCAGATCACGACGGAGTTGGTCGACCTCTGAGCCGGACTTGCCGATCACGATGCCCGGGCGAGCGGTGTGGATGTTGACCTCCACCTCGGTCGCGTTCTTACGGATCGTGATGTCCGACAGGCCGGCATGCGACAGGCGCCCGACGATGTGCCGGCGGATCAGCGTGTCCTCATGCAGGTAGTCGGCAAAGTGACGCTCGTTGAACCAGTTCGACTTCCAGTCATGGATGTAGCCGACGCGGATCGATTCGGGATGAACTTTCTGACCCATGTCAGTCCTTCGGGGTGAGGAGGATCGTGAGATGTGCGGTGCGCTTGCGGATCTTCGTGGCGCGGCCCTGGGCACGCGGGCGGAAGCGCTTGATCGTCGGACCTTCGTCGGCGTGAACCGCCTTCACGTAAAGGTCCTCTCCGACAAGTTCGTGGTTGTGCTCGGCGTTCGCGACGGCCGACTCCAGCAGCTTGCTCCAGTCACGCGCGACCGCCCTCGGCGTGTGGGCCAGCACGGCCCGGGCGTCCTCGACGCTCTTGCCACGGATGTGATCGCAGACGAGCCGGGCCTTGCGTGCCGAGGAGCGCACGTACTTCGCCTGGGCGCGGACGACCGGAAGCGGCTCGCCGGGCTTACGCCGTGAGCGGCCCCGGCGCGGCGTCGCGGCGGGCTTCGCCTTCGAATCGGACTTCGACTTGGACTTGTCCTTCCCGCCGGCCTTATCGTCCGCCTTCGCACGCCGGCCACGGATCCGACCGCGCTTCGGTGCGTCGGCGACCGCCGCGTCGTCCTCATCGGCCGAAGCCTCGTCGTCGTCCTCATCGTCGTCGTCCTCGTCTTCATCCTCGGACTCGTCATCGGCGTCTTCGTCCTCGGACTCGTCGTCGTCATCGGACTCGTCGTCATCGTCGTCAGACTCATCGGCCTGCGGCTCATCCGACGGGGGCGCTTCGACCGCCGTTGGCTCTTCCTCCGAGGCTGCAACGGGAGCATCCTCAGCAGCCGACTCGGGGACGACGTCAGACTCCGAGGCATTCGAGGCCGTTGCCTCGGAGTTTGACGTCGGCTCCGAGTCCTCAAGCTTCTCGTCGTCAGCCGAGCTCATCGTTTCTTTCCTGTCGCGGCGTGCCCGCGGTAGAGACGGGTGGGGGCGAACTCGCCGAGCTTGTGCCCGACCATCGACTCCGAGACGAACACCGGGACGTGCTTGCGGCCATCGTGGACGGCGATCGTGTGACCAACCATCTCGGGGAAGATCGTCGAGGCCCGTGACCACGTCTTGAGCATCCGCTTCTCTCCCGAGGAGTTCAAACCCTCAACCCGCGACATCAGCCGCTCGTCGACGTAGGGACCCTTCTTACTGGAACGGCTCACCGCTTCTTACCCCTTCTCCGGCCTCGCACGATGTACTGGTTGGACTGCTTGCCCTTCTTGCGGGTCCGGTAGCCGAGTGTCGGCACGCCCCACGGCGTCACCGGGTGACGCCCGGCGGTGGTCGAACCCTCGCCACCGCCGTGCGGGTGGTCGACCGGGTTCATCGCGACCCCGCGAGTCTGCGGCCGCACGCCCATGTGGCGCTTGCGCCCGGCCTTACCAATCTTGACGTTCTGATGATCGGAGTTGCCGATCGTGCCGACGGTCGCGCGGCACTCAGCGCGCACCATCCGCATCTCGCCTGAGGGCAGGCGCAGCGTCACGTAATCCCCATCCTTGGCGAGCAGCTGAATTCCGGTTCCGGCCGCGCGTCCGAGCTGGCCGCCGCGGCCCGGGGTCAACTCGACGTTGTGTACGACCGTGCCCGGCGGCATGTTCGCCAGCGGCAGGCTGTTGCCGACACGGATGTCGGCACCGGGGCCCGACTCGACGGCGGCGCCAACCCTCAGGCGCGCCGGCGCGAGGATGTAGCGCTTCTCGCCATCGGCATAGTGCAGCAGCGCGATGTAGGCGGAACGATTCGGGTCGTACTCGATCTGCGCGACCTTCGCCGGGATCCCGTCCTTGAGACGCTTGAAGTCGATCTTCCGGTAGAGCCGCTTGGCGCCGCCACCGCGGTGACGTGAGGTCTTGCGCCCGTAGGAGTTGCGCCCGCCGGACTTCTTCAGTCCCTCGGTCAGCGACTTCTCAGGCTTGGACCGCGTGATCTCGGCGAAGTCCGGATAGGTGACGAACCGCATTCCCGGCGACGTCGGCTTCGGCTTACGGATCGCCATTACGCCTCAGGTCCTTCCAGGCCGCGGAAGATCGGGATCGTGTCGCCCTCGCGGACCTGCACAACCGCCTTCTTCCATTGCCGGCTGCGCCCGGCGGTCTGGCCACGGCGCTTGGGCTTGCTCTTCACCGACGAGGTTCTGACGGCGACGACCTTGACCTCGAACAGGGCCTCGATCGCCTGACGGATCTGCGTCTTGTGGGCGCGGTCGTGCACGCGGAAGGTGTACTTGCCGGCCTCGGCGAGGACATAGCTCTTCTCGGATACGACCGGGCGGATGATCACGTGCGAGGGTTCCATCAGGCCTCCTGCGACTCCGCCGAATCGTCCGCGGTGCCAATCGCTCGCGCCACCAGGGCGGGCAACGCCGCCTCTGACACCAGCAGCGACGCGGCACCGATGATGTCGGCGACTCCCGCAGCCTCGGCGGTCAGCACCGCAACCCGGGAAAGGTTGCGGAACGATTTCCCGGCGTTCGACTCCGAAGCGTCGAGCACGACCAGCGTCGGCTCGGTCGCGTCCCAATCAGCGAGCAGATCCCACGCCTGACTGGTTGACGGCGCTTCGAACACCGCGGCGTCGAACACCGCCAACGAGTTACGCTCGGCGTGCACCGACAGCGCGCTGCGCAGCGCTGCGCGACGCGCCTTGCGGTTGACCTTGAAGGTGTATCCACGGGGCGTGGGACCGAAAGCCGTGCCGCCGCCGGTCCAGACCGGCGAGCGCGACGAGCCGGCGCGTGCGCGACCCGTGCCCTTCTGACGCCATGGCTTGGCGCCGCCGCCGGAGACCTCGCCGCGCGTCTTGGTCGAGTGGGTGCCCTGCCGGCGCGCAGCCAACTCGGCCCGCACTGCCTCGTGGACGAGCGGCATGTTGAAGCGCGCTTCGAAGGCCGCAGCCTCGAGCTCGACGGTGCCGCCGCCGAGAACGGTCGCGTTCCTAGGCATCGGTTCTCACCTCGACGACGCCGCCGCGCGCGCCGGGCACCGCTCCACGGACGAGCAGCACGTTCTGGCTGGGCAGCACCTCGATTACGGTCAGACCCCGCTGGGTGACGCGTCCGCCGCCCATCCGGCCGGGGCCCTTGAGGCCCTTGAACACCCGTGACGGCGTCGCGGACGCGCCGATCGACCCGGGCGCGCGGACGTTATGGGAGCCGTGGGACTTTGGCCCGCTGGCGAAGTTGTGGCGCTTGATCGTCCCCTGGAAGCCCTTGCCCTTCGACTTGCCGGAGATCTTCACCTTGTCCCCGGGCGAGAAGGTCTCGACGGTGACGGTGCTGCCGACGGCCAGCTCGCCCGCCTCATCGCGGAACTCGGCGAGGTGCCGGTGGGCGGAGGCGTCGGCCTTCTTCAGATGGCCGAGCTCGGGCTTCGTCAGCGCCTTCTCCTTGCACGCGCCGAACGCGAGCTGAACGGCGTCGTAGCCGTCGCGATCCTTGCGGCGGATCGCGGTGACAGGGCAGGGGCCGGCTTCGAGCACGGTCACGCGCTCGACGCGCCCGTCGTCGAGAAATCGCTGGGTCATCCCAAGTTTGCGTGCGAGGATGGCTGCCATTTGGTCAGGATGCGAGTCGGATCTCGATGTCCACGCCGGCCGGAAGATGGTCAAGTCGCTGCAGCGAGTCGACGGTCTTCGGGGTCGGCTGGTGGATATCGATCAGTCGTTTGTGCGTGCGGATCTCGAAGTGCTCACGCGAGTCCTTGTCCTTGAACGGCGAGCGGATCACGCAATAGACGTTCTTCTCCGTCGGCAGCGGCACGGGACCGGAGACGCGCGCGCCTGTGCGCGTCGCGGTCTCGACGATCTCCTTGGCCGCTGTCTCGATCGCCGTGTGGTCGTAGGACTTCAGGCGAATGCGGATCTTGTTCTGGGCGATTGTTGCCACTTCTTCTTCTCTTCTCGGGTCCTTGGCGCAGCGGCTGCGGCGCTAGGTCTTGATGCTGTGAGGTCTTCTCTTTTCAGTGTTCAGGGCGAGCCCGGGGCTTCGGGGCCCGCCCTTGATGTCGTATCGGCTTGGAAATCTCACGCGGCGGGCCACAAGGCCCGCCGCGTGGGTATTACTGAATGACTTCGGTGACGACCCCGGAGCCGACCGTGCGGCCGCCCTCCCGGATCGCGAACCGCAGGCCCTGGTCCATGGCGATCGGCTGGATCAGCTCGATCTCCATCTGGACGTTGTCACCGGGCATGACCATCTCCGTACCCTCGGGCAGGTTGGCGACGCCGGTGACGTCGGTCGTGCGGAAGTAGAACTGCGGCCGGTAGCCCGTGAAGAACGGCGTGTGACGGCCGCCCTCCTCCTTCTTGAGGATGTAGACCTCCGACTTGAACTTGGTGTGCGGCGTGATCGAGCCCGGCTTGCAGAGCACCTGGCCTCGCTCGATCTCCTCACGCTTGGTGCCACGTAGCAGGCAACCGGCGTTGTCGCCGGCCTGACCCTGATCGAGGTTCTTCTTGAACATCTCGACACCGGTCACGACCGTCGAGGTCGTGGGCCGGATGCCGACGATCTCGACCGTCTCGCCCGTCTTGATGATCCCGCGCTCGATCCGGCCTGTCGCGACCGTGCCGCGGCCGGTGATCGAGAACACGTCCTCGACCGGCATCAGGAACGGCTTGTCGAGGTCACGGACCGGCTCGGGGATGTACTCGTCGAGCTGCTCGGCGAGGTCAAGGATCTTCTGCTCGGCATCCTTGTCGCCCTCGAGCGCCTTCAGCGCCGATCCGATCACGAACGGGATGTCGTCGCCGGGGAAGTCGTACTCGGACAGCAGGTCACGGATCTCGACCTCGACCAGCTCGAGCAGCTCAGGGTCGTCGACCATGTCGGCCTTGTTCAGGAACACGACGATGTAGGGAACACCGACCTGGCGGGCAAGCAGGATGTGCTCACGCGTCTGCGGCATCGCGCCGTCGGCCGCCGAGACGACCAGGATCGCGCCGTCCATCTGGGCCGCGCCGGTGATCATGTTCTTCACGTAGTCGGCGTGCCCGGGGCAGTCGACGTGCGCGTAGTGACGGTTCGCGGTCTGGTACTCGACGTGTGAGGTCGCGATCGTGATGCCTCGCGCCTTCTCCTCAGGAGCATTGTCGATCGAGTCGAACGACCGAACCTCGGTGCCACCGTAGTGGTCGTGAAGGACCTTGGTGATGGCAGCCGTCAGCGTCGTCTTCCCATGGTCGATGTGACCGATGGTTCCGACGTTCACATGGGGCTTATCGCGCTCGAACTTGGCCTTCGCCACTTTGGTGTCGCTCCTTCTTGCTGTGCCGCACACTCGTGCGGCTCGTGATTGTGCTCGTCCTGCGGACGAACTTCAGAAATCTATCGGACTCCGTCCGACCGTGCTGCTATGTGCCTTAACCGCCGTCACCGCCGACGATGTTGTCGGCGATGTTGGGCGGGACCTCTTCATACCGCTCGAACTGCATCGTGTAGGTCGCCCGACCCTGCGTGTTCGAGCGCACGTCCGTCGCGTACCCGAACATCTCGGAGAGCGGCACGCAGCGCAGAGATTACCTGCGCGTTGCCGCGCTGCTCCATTCCGTTGACCTGTCCGCGCCGGCGGTTCAGATCGCCGATCACGTCACCCATGAACTCCTCGGGCGTGACGACCTCGACCGCGAAGATCGGCTCGAGCAGCACCGGCTTGGCGCGCCGCACCGCCTCCTTCAGCGCCAGCGAACCGGCGACCTTGAACGCGATCTCCGACGAGTCGGTGTCGTGGTACTTGCCGTCGGTCAGCGTGACCCGCACGTCGACCATCGGATAGCCGCCCCGAGGACCGTTCTCGAGCGCCTCCTCGACGCCCTTCTCGACCGCCGGAATGAACTCAGTCGGGATCGAGCCGCCCCTGACCTTGTTGATGAAGTCAAAGCCCTCGCCGGGGATCGGCTCGACGTTGATGTAGACGATCCCGTACTGGCCCGAGCCACCGGTCTGGCGCACGAAGCGGCCCTCGACCTTCTCGGCGGTGCCCGCTGATCGTCTCACGGTAGGAGACCTGCGGGCGCCCGACGGTCGCGTCGACCTTGTATTCGCGCAGCATCCGGTCGACCAGCACCTCGAGGTGCAGCTCGCCCATCCCCGAGATCTCGGTCTGGCCGGTCTCCTCGTTGGTGCGCACCTGGAAGGTCGGGTCCTCATCGGCGAGCCGGGCGAGGGCGGTCGACATCTTCTCCTGGTCGATCTTCGTCTTCGGCTCGATCGCGACCTTGATCACCGGCTCGGGGAAGACGATCGTCTCGAGCTTGATCGGCCGGTCGGGCGCGCACGAGCGTGTCGCCGGTGACGACCTGCTTGATCCCGACGCCGGCGGCGATGTCGCCGGCGTAGACCTCCTGCAGCTCCTCGCGCTCGTTCGCCTGCATCATCAGGATCCGCCCGATCCGCTCGGTCTTGCCGGTGCTGACGTTGAGCACGCGTGAGCCGGCCGCGAGCTTGCCCGAGTAGACGCGGAAGTAGGTCAGCTTGCCGACGTAGGGGTCAGCCATGATCTTGAACGCCAGCGCCGCGAACGGCTCGTCGTCGGACGCCTTGCGGTAGGCGTCACGGCCGCCGTTCTCGGATGCCTTGTCCGGCTCGATCCCGTGGACCGGCGGCACCTCCAGCGGACTCGGCAGGTAGTCGATCACCGCGTCGAGCAGCGGCTGCACACCCTTGTTCTTGAAGCTCGAGCCACACAGCACCGGGGTCATCTTGTTCGCGAGCGTCGCCGTGCGGATCGCCGCCTTGAGCAGCTCCGGCGAGACCTCCTGGTCCTCCAGGATCATCTCGACCAGCTGGTCGTCGTAGTGGGAGACCTCTTCGAGCAGGTGCTCGCGCGCCGCCGCGGCCGCCTCGGCGAGCTCCGCCGGGATCTCGACTGACCTCCTGCTCCTTGCCGAGCTCGTCCTTGTAGACGATCGCCTTGTTGGCGACCAGATCGATGATCCCCCTGAAGTCTGACTCGGCGCCGATCGGCAGCTGGATCGGCACCGGGTGGGCGCCGAGCCGATCGATCATCGTCTGCACGCCGCGGTCGAAGTCGGCCCCGATCCGGTCCATCTTGTTGATGTAGGCGATCCGCGGGACGGAGTACTTGTCGGCCTGGCGCCAGACCGTCTCGGACTGGGGCTCGACGCCGGCGACCGAGTCGAACAGCGCGATCGCGCCGTCGAGGACGCGCAGTGAGCGCTCGACCTCGACCGTGAAGTCGACGTGGCCCGGGGTGTCGATGATGTTGATCCGGTTGCCGTTCCACTCGCAGGTGGTGGCCGCCGAGGTGATCGTGATGCCGCGCTCCTGCTCCTGCTCCATCCAGTCCATCACGGCCGCGCCCTCGTGGACCTCGCCCATCTTGTAGGTGCGGCCGGTGTAGTAGAGGATGCGCTCGGTGGTCGTCGTCTTACCGGCATCGATGTGGGCCATGATGCCGATGTTCCGGATCTTGTCGAGGCTGAACGCGCGTGGCATGTCGTGAGATGTGTTGGGGGTTGCTGCTGGCTGCTGCTGGTGTTGGTGCGGAGGGCTGCTGCGGGCACGAAAAAGGGCCCAGGGGGGCCCGTTTCACGACGTGGTGTGTCGGCACGGGCCGGGTGTTCAGTGACGCAGCGTCTCCATGATCTGATCCTCGTCTTCAGCCGCGGGCGCACAGGGACGCGGCGCAAGCGAAGCGACCAACGAATATAGCAAGTCACCGCTCGGTTCGCGGCCGCAAGCGGTCCTCCAGAACAACCTGCGCCGGGGGGCTTGCCCAGGGGCGTACCCTTGGTCGTGAGGGTCGTCCCACTGCAGCCCCCGGTCCCGTGTGGTGGGCGGCCCTCGCTAACGGGCTACGGCCGGCTACCAGCGGTAGTGCGCGAAGGCCTTGTTGGCCTGCGCCATGCGGTAGATGTCGTCCTTGCGCTTGAACGCGTTGCCCTGCTGCTGCTGCGCGTCGAGCAGCTCGTGCGCCAGCCGCTGGGCCATCGTCTTCTCACGGCGCTGGCGCGCGAACGTGACCAGCCAGCGGACGGCGAGCGTGCGGGCGCGGCGCGGCGGCACCTCGACGGGCACCTGATAGGTGGCGCCGCCGACGCGGCGCGAGCGAACCTCGAGCATCGGCGTCAGCGCCTTGATGCTCGCCTCGAGCACCTCGAGCGGGTTCTTGTCGGTCCGCTCGCCGAGAATCGCGAGCGCGTCGTAGACGATCTGTTCGGCGGTCGACTTCTTGCCGTCGAGCATGACCTTGTTGATCACCTGCTGAACGAGGCGGTTGTGGTGGACCGGGTCGGGCTCGACCGGCCGGATCTGAGCGGCTGCGCGACGGGGCATGGTCTATTTGGCCTTGACGCCGTACTGCGAGCGCGCCTTCTTGCGGTCCGACACGCCGGCGGCGTCAAGCGTTCCGCGGATCACCTTGTAGCGGAAGCCGGGAAGATCCTTGACGCGTCCACCGCGCACGAGCACGACCGAGTGCTCCTGCAGGTTGTGGCCCTCGCCGGGAATGTAGGCGCCGACCTCCATCCCGTTCGTCAGCCGCACGCGCGCGACCTTGCGCAGCGCCGAGTTCGGCTTCTTCGGGGTCGTGGTGTAGACGCGCGTGCAGACGCCGCGCCGTTGCGGCGCAGCGACCTTGCGCTTGCGGCCCTTACCGGACTTCAGACCCGGGGTCGCTAGCTTCTTCTTCGGTGTGACGCGACCCTTGCGGATCAGTTGGCTTGTTGTCGGCATCGGTGGCTGAATGTAGCAGGGGCAGGCGGAAGGGCCCTCCCACCCGCGTCGAAACTGCGGCTCGGTCCCGTCACTCAGCTCGCTGCGACACCGCCGAGAACCTCGTCGACCGGAACGTAGGGCACGCCGACGGCCTCGGCGACCGGCTCATAGGTGACATGACCGCCGGCGACGTTGACGCCCAGCTTCAAGCCGGGGCTGGCGGCGACCGCCCGCGCGGCGCCCACGTTGGCGAGCTGCACCACATAGGGCATCGTCGCGTTCGTCAGCGCGTAGGTCGAGGTGATCGGAACCGCGCCCGGCATGTTCGCGACGCAGTAATGGGTGATGCCGTCGACCTCGTAGGTCGGGTCCGAGTGGGTCGTCGGCCTGGAGGTCTCAAAGCAGCCGCCCTGGTCGATCGAGACGTCGACGAGCACCGACTGATGCTTCATCAGCGCCAGCTGGGCGCGCGTGATCACGTGCGGCGCCTTGGCGCCGTGGACGAGCACCGCGCCGATCACGAGGTCGGCATCGGGCAGGCGCTCCTCGATCGACAGCGTCGTCGCGAAGCACGTGTCGGCACGGCCCCCGAAGGCGATGTCGAGATCCCGCAGACGGTCGATGTTGCGGTCGAACACGTAGACGGTCGCCTGCATCCCGAGCGCGATCAGCGCCGCGTTCATGCCGACGACGCCGCCACCGATCACGATCACGTTGGCAGCCGCCACGCCGGGCACGCCGCCGAGCAGGATGCCGCGGCCGCCGAGCGGCTTCTCGAGCATGAACGCGCCGGCCTGCGTCGCGATCTTGCCGGCGACCTCCGACATCGGCGCGAGCAGCGGCAGACGCCCGCGCGCATCCTCGACCGTCTCGTAGGCGATGCAGGTCGCGCCGGAGTTCATCAGCCCGACCGTCAGCTCCTTGTCGGCCGCCAGGTGCAGATAGGTGAACAGGAGGTGGCGCGGCTCGAGCATCGCGACCTCGGGCGGCTGCGGCTCCTTGACCTTGACGATCATCTCGGCCTCGGCGAACACCGTGGGCGCGTCGGGAAGGATCTTCGCCCCCTGCGCACCGTACTGCTCGTCGGAGATCGCCGAGCCGACGCCGGCGCCACTCTGGACACAAACCTCGTGGCCCGCGTCGACCAGCTCACGGACGCCTGCCGGTGTGAGCGCGACCCGGTACTCGTCGACCTTGACCTCGCTCGGAACGCCAACCTTCATGAGACCAACTCCCTCCCTCGAAGTGCCAACCAGAATTCGATCCGGTCCCTGGCGCTTGAGAGGTCACGCCCCGTCAGCTCCTCCACTCGCCGGATCCTGTAACGCAGCGTATGCCGGTGGCAGTAAAGCCGACGTGCGGCTCGCTCCCACTGACCGTTTTCCTCGATGAATGCCTCCAGCGAGCGCATCAGCTCGCCACCGTAATGGCCTTCGCTCGCCTCGATCGCGCCGAGGATCGAGTCGCAGAACAGCTTCAGCGCCTCGTCGTCCTGGAGCGAGAGCAGCAACTGGAACGATCCAAGGTCACGGTAGGTCGCCACGCGAGTGACGCTGGTGCCGCTCGTGCCGGCTGGCGTGCCGGCACGAGCGGAGGATGCCGTTGCCGTTGCCGTTGCCGTTGCCACGCCGATCGCCGCTCGCCGCCTGCGCGAACGAGACCGCCTCGAGCGTGCACCGCGCCTCCTGGTAGGTGCGGCGCGCCTGCTCTCCGGGCACGGCGCGGCCGACGCCCACGGTGACACTCCGTCCGAGCTCGGCCGCGATCCGCCCGGCCACGCGCTCGGCGAGCGTGAACAGCTCGGCGTCCGGGAGCCCCGGCACCAGTGCGGTGGCGAGCGGTCCCTCTGAGGCGACCAGACCTGGGGTGGCCTCGCTGCGGAGGGCGTTCAGCAGTGCGGTCTCAACAACCACGGCCGGGCCGCGACCCGCGTCTCGGGAGTCGGTGACCAGCGCGCCGACGCTCGCCGCGAGACCGAACGGCTCGAGCCGTCGGTGCAGCTCGCTGCCGTCGAGCTCGCCGCTGACGATCGCCGCCAGCACGTCACCCGCGAGCCGCCGCTCGGTGTCTCCCGCAACCCGGGCTCGGAGCAGCTCCAGCGCGAAGATCGTGACCGCCTGGCGCAGCGCCAGACGGTCGAAGTCCGACAGCGGCTCGGAGTCCTTGATCGCCACCAGCCAGGCTTCCGGCATCGGCTGCGATCCTGGCCCGTCAGACGTGGGGGTGCCGTCCGCGATCACCGCGAGCGCAAGGCTGCTGCTCGGATCCTCAACCGCCGGCATGAACTGGTGCGCGTCATGGCGTCGCGCACGGTCCCTGATCTCGGACCGCAGCGTCTCGACCGTCTCGGGCGCGATCGGGCGCCTGAACGCGTGCTGGGCGAGCAGCTCACCGCGGGAGTCGAACACCAGCACGGCGGCACCGACGAGCGTCGCCAGCGTCGAGACGAGCGCCTCCAGACCGCGTTCTGAGAGGACGATCCGCTTGAGCCGCTCCTGCGCGGCCAGCGCGCGGCGCAGCACCGCGTACTGCTCGTTCACGAGTTTCGTGAAGGCGGCCTCCGAGACCGCGATGAACGGCAGCTCGTAGGGGATCTCGAAGACCGGGAAGTCACGCTCGCCGGCGACCTCCAGCAGCGCCGGCGGGACCTCGTCGAAGCCCAGGCCGGTCCCGAAGCCGAGCCCGGCCAGCTGCCTGTCGACGAGCCGGCCGATGAACTCCCGTTGTTGCTGCACGGTTCCGAGCTGCAGGCCGGTGGTCAGCAGCACCTCGCCGCCCGACAGCCACGGTGTCGGGTCGAGCAGCTCGGACATGTGCACCCAGCGGACCGGCAGGTCAAGGCCTGCATCGCCCGCGAGCAACGGCAGCTCGAGGTCGCCGATCAGCTCCCGGACGGTGAGCAAATCAGCCGCCCTGAAGCTGCATCCGCTCGCCCGCCTCGGTCAGCACCGGCCGCAGAATCGACTCGATCTCGGCAAACTGCTCAGGGCCGGCGATCAGTGGCGGCGCCAGGATCACGACCGGGTCGCCGCGATCATCGGCGCGGCAGATCAGGCCGCGTCGGTAGAGCTCGTTCGACAGGAAGCCGCGCAGCAGCGTTTCGCACTCCTGCGAGTTGAACGTCTCCTTGGTCTCCTTGTTCTTGACCAGCTCGACCGCGACGAAGTATCCGGCGCCGCGAACATCACCGACGATCGGGAGGTCGAGCAGCGAGTCGAGCATCGCGCGGAACGGCGCCTCGTTGGCGCGCACGTGCTCAAGGATCCGATCACGCTCGAACGCGTCGATGTTGGCGAGCGCGACCGCGGTGCAGACCGGATGGCCGCCGAATGTGAATCCGTGCGAGAAGCTGTTGGCGCCGTCATGGAACACGTCGGCGACGCGGTCTGAGACGATCACCGCGCCCAGTGGCGCGTAGGCGCTGGTGATCCCCTTGGCGGTCGTGATCACGTCCGGCACGTAGTCGTAGCGCTGGCAGCCGAACCACTCACCGAGCCGGCCCCAGGAGCAGATCACCTCGTCGGAGATCATCAGCACGTCGTACTCGTCGCAGATCTCACGGACGCGCTGGAAGTAGCCCTCGGGCGGGGTGAAGCAGCCACCGGCATTCTGAACGGGCTCGAGGATCACGGCCGCGACGGTGTCGGGCCCCTCGAACTCGATCCGCCTGGCAATCGACTCGGCAAGCCCGTCGACGCTCATCCCGTGCGGCATTCGATAGGTGTTGGTATTCGGCACATGGCAACCGCCGGGGGACATCGGCTCGAACGGCGTCTTGATCTCGGTGATCCCGGTTGCCGAGAGCGCCCCGAAGGTGGTCCCGTGATAGGCGACCTCGCGCGCGATCAGCTTGTGCTTGTTCGATTTGCCACGGAGCCTGTGGTACTGGCGCGCGAGCTTCAGCGCCGACTCGACCGCCTCGCTGCCGCCGCTGGTGAAGAACACACGATTGAGATCGCCCGGCGCCAGCGACGCGACCTTCGCCGCCAGCTCGATCGCCGGCGGATGGGCGTAGGACCAGTTGGTGAAGAACTCCAGTTCCCTTGCCTGCTCGGCACCGGCCTGGGCGATGTCGGCACGGCCATGACCGATGTTGACGCAGAACAGAGCCGACAGGCCGTCGAGGTAACGCTTGCCGCGGGCGTCATAGACGTAGCAGCCCTCGCCTCGGACGATGATCGGGATCTCCTCGTCATCGTCGTATCCGCCCATCCGGGTGAAATGCAGCCACAGGTGCGCCCGCGCCTGCGCCTGCAGCGTGCTCAGATCGGTCCGCCTCGCGGTATCGGTAGCTGCCATGTTCTCCCTCACTACTGGCCGTGTGCCGTTTTGTACAACCGTACCCGGTGTTTCGATGTACATGCCGGTGTAATCGATTGAGATCGGTTAACCACAACGTCCAGCCGAGATCGAGCTCTGGCCCTCGGCGCCGGGTAGGATGCGGGCATGAGGCGAGCGCTTGCCCTGACAGCCGCAGCCGCGGTCGTGCTCGCAACCGCGTCGGTGGCGCTCGCGGCCACGCAGACCGTGAGTGCGGGGAACGTGACCGCCACGTTCAGCTTCAGCGGCGCCTATCCGAACTACCGTGACCTGCACCTGACGATCGCACAGGCCGGTCAGGTTCTGTACGACAAGCCGGTCGTCTCCGAACCCCAGGTCTGCGGCAAATATTGCGCGCCCGTCTCGACCTCCGCGAGGCACCCGTCGGTGAGCGTGCTTGACCTCGAGGACAACGGCCAGGAGAACGTCGTGCTCGGCCTCTACAGCGGCGGCGCCCACTGCTGCTACGTCGATCAGGTGTTCTCACTGAATCAGGCGACGATGACCTACGTCAAGACCGAGTACGAGTTTGGAGACCCCGGCGCCCAGATCGTCGACCTCGGACACAACGGGCGGTATCAGTTCCTGACCGCCGATGACTCGTTCGCGTACGAGTTCACGGACTACGCCGCGTCGGGTCTGCCGATCCGGATCCTCGCCTTCTCGGATGACCGGTTCGTCAACATCACCAGGAAGTTCCCAAAGCTGATCGCCAGGGACGCAGCGGCGTGGCTGCGCGCGTACAGGAGCGAGGCGAAAGCCGGTTACCCCGACAGCGTCGGTCTGATCGCGGCATGGGCCGCGGACGAGGACGAGCTCGGGCATTCGGCGCAGGTCGCCGGCTATCTGGCCAAACAGGCAAAGGACGGCCATCTCAACAGCCCACTCGCGCCGGTGGTGCCAGAGGGCAGGAAGTTCGTCGCCAAGCTGCAGCGGTTCCTGCGCGCGCACGGCTACCTCGGCTGAGCACGGCTTTGGAACAGAGCAGCACACCCCAACCGAAGCGACACCCCGGCGGCCAGCCGCGCGACAAGCCGGCGCGCAAGCCACCTGCGCGTAAGACGCGATCGGCACGGCGGCCCGCGGCACCGCGTGAGCCACTCGATCGCGCGACGTTCGATCGGGAGCTCGAGAAGCTTCAGCGCGAGCTGGTGATCATGCAGGAGTACGTGAAGGCGAAGGGCCTGAAGATCGTCGTGATCTTCGAGGGTCGCGACGCCGCCGGCAAGGGTGGCGTGATCAAGCGAATCGCGGAGCGCACGAACCCGCGCGTCTGCAGGGTGGTCGCGCTCCCGGCACCGACAGAGCGCGAGCGGACCCAGTGGTACTTCCAGCGCTACGCGCCACACCTCCCGGCCGCCGGTGAGATCGTGCTGTTCGATCGCTCCTGGTACAACCGCGCCGGCGTCGAGCGCGTGATGGGATTCTGCACCGAGCATGAGTACGAGGAGTTCATGCGCTCATGCCCGGAGTTCGAGCGGATGCTGGTTCGCTCCGGGATCCAACTGATCAAGTACTGGTTCTCGGTGTCCGATGACGAGCAGGAGCGTCGCTTCCAGGCGCGAGTGCAGGACCCGATGCGGCGCTGGAAGCTGAGCCCGATGGATCTGCAGTCGCGCGCCAAGTGGGTCGAGTACTCACGCGCCAAGGACGAGATGTTCCGTTACACGGACATCAAGCACGCGCCATGGTGGGTCGTCGAGGCCGACGACAAGCGCCGCGCGCGTCTCAACTGCATCGCGCATCTGCTCTCGATGGTCAAGTACGAGGACCTCACACCGGAGCCGCTGGAGCTGCCGCCGCGCGGTAACGAGCACTACGTCCGTCCGCCGATGGAGGACCAGACGTTCGTGCCACGTCGCTACTAGTGTCGTGGACTCAGAACAGCGGCGAGCTCTCGTACTCCGCCGTGTAGGGAACCCTGCCGGTCTTACACGCGGCGGTCTGACCCTTCGGCGTCCACGTCTCGGCGAACGAGCCGGTCACCGACTGACGGAACGCGCCGGCCATGTGGAACTTGCCCCTGATCTCCAGGACGTTGCCGGCGGCCACCCGCTTGGTGCCCCGGAACGCGTTGTGCAGGATCCTGAACCTGAGACCTCGCAGCTCGATCCGGTGGGTGTGACAGCCGGCGGCGCCGGGGAAGAACGCCGTCAGGTAGACGTTCGTGACCGCGTCGCCCGCGGCGCCGTTGACAGCGAGGTCGATCCCGAGGGGGCCGGTGTAGGAGCTCATCTCCGCTGTCTGGGTCGCGCCGCCGAACCACCACTGAGACGCGACCGCGACGCCGCTCAGGGCAAGCGTGAAGGTGATGGTGAGGATCGCAAGGCGACGCATGTCAATCCCGGCACTCGGTGCTGTCCGATAATCCTAGTCCTCATGCCCGGCAGCGGGCGAGGTTCGGTCCTCAGGGCGCCGGTACGATCTCGCGGCCCAGCGGCAACAGCGAGATCGGGATCAGCTTGAAGTTCGCCAACCCGAGCGGAATCCCGATGATCGTGATGCAGAGCACGACGCCGCTGACGAGGTGGCCGAGCGCCAGCCACCAGCCGCACAGCACCAGCCAGAGCACGTTGCCGACGATCGAGCCGGCACCCGCGTCGGGCCGCTTCACGACCGTGCGGCCGAACGGCCACAGCGCGTAGGCGGCAATTCGCAGCGACGCGATCCCGAACGGGATCGTGATGATCAGGATGAAGCAGATCAGGGCTGCGATCGTGTAGCCGATCGCCAGCCAGAGGCCGGCGAACACGAACCAGATGATGTTGAGGATCAACCGCACCGACGCCGATCCTACGCACTCACTGACCCATGCCCGCGCCGGGCGCTCCGTGCCGTCCCTGCCCGTCACGGAATCGCTTGAGCCCCGCTTCGACTTCTGCAAGCGAGCGCAGGCCGTGGACCAGCTCGTTCGAGAGCGCCTCGTTCTCGGACAGCGGCTCCTGTTCAAGCAGCGACAGGCGGTCCTCCCGCAGACACCGTTGCGGCAGCTCCGCCAGCTCGTGCGCGAGCGCCTCGGCGGCAGCGCGGCTGCCCCCGACGGGAACGACACGGTCGACCAGTCCGATCGTGAGCGCCTCCTGCGCGTGGACGGGGCGTCCGGTCAGGACCAGGTCCATCGCCCGGCCGGCGCCGATCAGCCGCGGCAGTCGCACGGTGCCGCCGTCGATCAGCGGCACCCCCCAACGCCGGCAGAAGACGCCCAGCACGGCGTCCTTCTCGGCCACCCTGATGTCGCACCACAGCGCGAGCTCAAGCCCGCCGGCGACGGCGTGCCCCGCGATCGCTGCGATCACCGGCTTGCTCAGGCGCATCCGCGTCGGCCCCATCGGACCATCGCCCTCGCCGACGGCCCGCACCCGGTTGCCATCCGCGGTGCCGATCGCCTTCAGGTCCGCACCGGAACAGAACACCCCACCTTCGCCGTGAAGGACCGCGACGGACGCCTGCTCGTCGGCGTCGAACTCCCTGAACGCCGCCGCCAGCGCATCGGCGGTCGGGCCGTCGACGGCATTGCGGCGCTCGGGGCGCGACAGCAGCACGGTCCAGACCGCGCCCGATCGCTGCACCCGGACCGCGTCGCTCAACAGCCCGCCTGCCAGGCGCTCACGCCGGCAGCGCCCGATCGATGATCGAGCCGGCGTCGACCCCGGCCGGGAGGGTGCCATACGCCCACCCCGACTCGCCCCCGAGACGGGCGGCGCAGAACGCATCCGCGACGAAGGCTGGAGAGTGGCGCACGAGCAACGATCCCTGAAGCGCCAGCGCGAGCGCCTCAACCAGGTGCCGCGCCTGGAATTCATCTCGCTCCAGCCGCTCTTGGCCGGCAGGACCGCCGTCGCCGAGAATCGCGTCAAGTCGCCCGCGCAGCCTGACCAGATGGGCGTCGAGGCGAGCATCGCCGCCGGCGGCAGCCTCACATTCGGCGATGAATGCCGGCAGCCCGGCCGGCTGCCTGATCAGTGCTCGCAGGACGTCGAGCGCGGCGACATTGCCGGATCCCTCCCAGATCGAGTTGACGACCGCACCGCGGTAGAGCAGCGGCATGCCCGAGTCCTCGACGAAGCCGTTGCCGCCGAGGCACTCGAGCGACTCCGCGGCGTGCGCGGGCGCTCGTTTGGTCAACCAGTACTTCATCACGGCTGTCGCGAACCTGCGAAAGTCCGCTTGCGAGGAATCGTCGTAGCTGCGAGCGACCCGCAGAGCGCTGAGCGTGGCCGCCTCGGAGTCGATCGCGAGGTCTGCGAGCACGTTGCGCATCGCCGGCCGGCTGACCAGCGGAGCGCCGAATGCGTTGCGGTGCCGGGCATGGTGGATCGCCTCGACGACGCCGCGCCGGGCGCCGGCGGTGGCGCCGAGCATGCAGTCAAGGCGGGTGTGGTTGACCATCCTGATGATCGCCGGGACGCCACGGCCCTCCTCGCCGACGAGCCTGCCGTGAATGCCGCTGAACTCGACCTCTGCGGAGGGCAGCGATCGGCCGCCGAGCTTGTCCTTGAGACGCTGGAATTCCATCCCCGGGCCACGCTGCACGAACAGGCACGAGAGGCCGCGCGGCGCCTGCGCGAGCACCAGGAACGCGTCACAGGGCGGATAGGAGCAGAACCACTTGTGGCCGTGGAGCTCATAGACGCCGTCCTCGAGCGGATCCGCACGGGTGATGTTGGCGCGCACGTCGGAACCGCCCTGACGCTCGGTCATCGCCATCCCTGCAAGCGCGCCGTTGTCGTAATCGGGCGCCGTCAGCCTCGGCTCCCACTCGGCGGCCAGCTCGGGGTTCCCGTCACGGAGCGCCGGCACAGCCGCGTAGGTCATCGAGACCGGGCACATCACGCCGTCGTTGACCTGACCCCAGAGCGTGAACATCGCCGCGCGCACGACGTGCGCGCCGGTGCGCTGATCACGCCACGGAAGCCCGGCCAAACCTCGCTCGATCGCGCCGCGCAGCAGCCAGTGCCACGACGGATCGAGCTCGACCTCGTCGATCCGGTTGCCGAAGCGGTCGTGCGTACGCAGAATCGGCACGTTGCGCTCGGCGCGGCGGGAGTGCTCGCGCGCCTCCGGCCCGCCGGCGACCTCGCCCAGCTCACGGGCGCGGTCGACCCCCCAACCGCCGCCCTCGCGCTCGAGCGCCTCCTGGAGAGCGGCGTCGGTCTCGAACAGGTTCAGCGGCTCGAGCGGCGGCGACTGGTTGAGCACCTCACGCGCCGAGTCTGCAATGTTGGTGCCAGCCATCTGAGCCACCTCCGGGCCGTGCCGCCGCAAGTCGTGGATCCGGATTCGGATCGTAGATGAGATGCCGACGGTAAGCTTGCGCGCGCCCTGGTCGAGCCCGATCCGCAGACGCAAAGCCTCAAGCCCCGGCCGCGATTCGCGATCTGCGCCGTCACCGATGCGGGCGCGGGCACACTGATCACCAGCCTGCTGGGCCACTCACGGTCTCCGGCGCCCGAACAGCTCGTCAGGCTTGACAACGCCCCGAGCTCTCCCGGCATCCGCGCCGAGAACCTCGCCGCGGTGACGAGGGCCGACTGCGCCCTGATCCTGATCGACGCCGGCGAGGGCATCTCCGAGCAGACGCAGAGCCAGATCCAGCTGGTCGCGCTGCTGGGCATCCCCGATGCGGTCCTGATCGTCAACAGAATGGACCTCGTCGGCTACGCCGAGCACCAGTTCGAGCAGATCGAGCGGGAGTGCACCGAGCTGGCGGTCCGGCTCGGATTGGTGCAGTTCGCCTGCGTTCCGATCTGTGCGAGCACCGGCGAGAACGTATCGGCCGCAAGCCCGGCGATGGCCTGGCATCCGGGGCCCCCGCTGCTCGATCAGATGGCCTTGATCAAGGTCCACGATCGACGCGGCGAGCCCGAGCCCACCGGCGTCGCGGACCAGTTCGAGGCGGCGATCGTCTGGACCGGCGAGGAGCCGATGCTCCGCGGCCGCGAATACCTGATGGCGATCGGTGCCGTGACGGTGGCGGCCACGATCGCCAGGATCAAGCACAGGGTCGGCTTGCACTCGATCGAACGGATCGCTGCGGCGAAGCTGGAGCTCGGCCAGCTCGGTGTCTGCGACCTCGTCCTGTCGGATTCGATCGCGTTCGACGCTCCACGCCCGGACCGCAGCACAGGCGGTTTCACACTGGTCGACCGGATCACGCTTGAACCGGTCGGCATCGGCGTGCTCCACTTCGCATTGCGCCGCTCGCAGAACCTCAGCTGGCAGTCGCTGAGCGTCGACAAGCAGGCACGCGCCGCGGGCAATGACCAGACGCCGACCGTGCTGTGGCTGACGGGGCTGCCGGCCGCCGGCAAGTCGACGATCGCCAATCTGGTCGAGCGCGAGTTGCACACCCGCGGCCACCGCACCTACATCCTCGACGGGGACAACGTCCGCCACGGCCTGAACTCGGATCTGGGCTTCACCGAGGCCGACCGCGTCGAGAACATCCGGCGGGTGGCGGAGGTCGCGCGGCTGATGGTCGACGCCGGGCTGATCGTGATCGTCGCGTTCATCTCGCCGTTCCGGGCAGAACGGCGGATGGCGCGCGGGCTGTTCGAGCCCGGCGAGTTCATCGAGGTGTTCGTCGACACCCCGCTCGCGGTCGCCGAGCAGCGGGATCCGAAGGGTCTATACCGGAAGGCGCGCGGCGGCTCGCTCGCCAACTTCACCGGGATCGACTCGCCCTATGAGCCACCCGAGAACCCGGAGATCCACATCGAGACGCTCAGGACCGCGGCGCCAGACGCTGCGGCGCTGGTGGTCCAGTCGCTCCAGCGCTCAGGCCGGCTGGGACCGCCGGTCGAGCGGTAGTCGCTCGACCGGCGCCCTGCGTTTTCAGTCTCCGCCGGTGCGGTCCTCGGCCGGCGGCAGGTCCAGATCGCCGAGCTCGTCGACGAACCCGAACGCGGAGCCCTCGCGGCCGATCGCCTCGAGGTCGGACAGGTCGGCCTCGATTCCGCCGAAGCCGGCCAGCGACTCTCCGTCGGCGAGACCGAGCTCGGCGGCGAGATCGTCGTGGTCGAGCAGGCCAACCTCGTCGATCCCGCGCGGGAGCGGCTCGGCCGGCTCGATCTCGATCCGGCGATAGCGCTTGAGCCCGGTCGCGGCCGGGATCAGCTTGCCGATGATCACGTTCTCCTTGAGCCCGTTGAGGCGGTCGATCTTGCCTTCGAGCGCCGCGTCGGTGAGGACCTTCGTGGTCTCCTGGAACGAGGCGGCCGACAGGAACGAGTCGGTGTTGAGCGACGCCTTCGTGATTCCGAGGATGATCTCCTCGGCCTGGGCGCCCTCGCCACCGGCGTCGATCACCGCCTGGTTGATCCGCTTGTACTCGTGGCGGTCGACGAACAGGCCGGGAAGCAGGTCGGTGTCGCCCTTCTGGTCGACCCGCACCTTCTTCATCATCTGTCGCACGATCAGCTCGATGTGCTTGTCGTTGATGTCCACGCCCTGGGACTTGTAGACCTCCTGGACCTCGTGGACGAGATACAGCTCGGTCTCCGTGCGCCGCTGGACCTGATCGTCGGCACCGTAGGCGAGGATCTCATGCGGATACAGCGAGCCCTCGTTCAGCGGCGCGCCCTGCTTGATCCGATCACCGTGCTTGACGTACAGGATCGTCCGGCGCGGGAATGTGTGGCGATGCTCCTCGCCACCCTCGTCGGTGATCACCACGGTGATCGACTTGTCGGTGTCCTCGATCGAGATCTGGCCGCCGACCTCGGCGATCCTCGCCAGGCCCTTCGGCTTACGTGCCTCGAACAGCTCCACCACTCGCGGAAGACCGTGCGTGATGTCGGCGCCGGCGACACCGCCGGTGTGGAACGTGCGCATCGTCAACTGCGTGCCGGGCTCGCCGATCGACTGCGCGGCGATGATCCCGACCGCGTCGCCGATCTGCGCCACCTTGCCGGTCGCCATCGAGCGGCCGTAACAAGCCTGGCAGACACCCGTCGGCGCCTCGCACTTCAGCACCGAGCGGACGGGAACGCGAACCAGCTCGCCCGTCGCTGACTGCTCGGAGAACGACTCGACGATGTCGGCGAACTCGGCGCGATCGATCTCGACGCCCTTTTCGACGATCACACGACCCTTCTTGGTGGTGATCGCCTCAGCCGCGATCCGCCCGATCAGGTTGTCGTTGGGCTCGTTGGTCGGACGCAGCCGCCGGGTCTCGGGGTCCACCTCCGGCTTGAGCACCGGCATCCTGATGAACTCGGCCGTGCCGCAGTCATCCTGGCGGATGATCACGTCCTGGGCGACGTCGACCAGACGGCGCGTCAGATAGCCGGAGTCCGCCGTGCGCAGGGCCGTATCGGCGAGCCCCTTGCGCGCGCCGTGCGTCGAGATGAAGTACTCGAGCACGTCGAGGCCCTCCATGAAGTTGGCCTTGATCGGACGCTCGATGATCTCGCCCTTCGGATTCGCCATCAGGCCGCGCATGCCGGCCAGCTGGCGGATCTGCTGGAACGAGCCACGGGCTCCCGAGTTGGCCATCATGAAGATCGGGTTGAGCTCGTCGAGGTTCTCGACCATCGCCTGGGCAACCTCGTTGGTCGCACGATCCCAGAGCTTGGTCACCACCTCGTGGCGCTCCTCCTGATCCATCTCGCCGGCGTTGTACTGAAGGTCGATCGACGCCAGCTCGTCGTCGTAGCGGGCGAGGATCTCCCCCTTGCTCGGCGGGGTCACGACGTCGTTCTTGGAGATCGTCACACCGGCCTGGGTGGCGTAGTGGAAGCCGATGTCCTTGAACGCATCGAGCACCTGCGAGATCGACGGCGCCCCGTACTTCTGGACGAGGTCGTCGACCAGCCGGGTCGTGTCCTTCTTCTTCATCGAACGGTTGATGAACTCGTAGCCTGAGCAGGTCGAACTGATCCCCGAGTGCCTCGACGAGCGCCCGCTCGATCTTCTCGTTGTAGATGATCCGGCCGACGGTGGTCAGCACGTGGCCGCCGGCGCGCCCGAGCGGGCGGAACTCCGCCAGATCGTGCAGCTTGACGACGCCGTGCTCGTATGACCACTCCGCCTCCTGGGCGGTGCGGTACACGTGCGGCTTCGGCGTGTGCGTCGCCCGGTCGATCTTCGCCAGCTCCGACTCGTCCGGCCCGTAGGTCAGGTAGTAGGCGCCCAGCACCATGTCCTGCGTCGGCGTCGCCAGCGGCGCGCCGTGGGCGGGCGAGAGGATGTTGTTGGAGGACAGCATCAGGATCCGCGCCTCGGCCTGTGCCTCCGCCGAGAGCGGCAGGTGCACGGCCATCTGGTCGCCGTCGAAGTCGGCGTTGAACGCGTGGCAGACGAGCGGGTGGACCTGGATCGCCTTGCCCTCGACCAGCACCGGCTCGAACGCCTGGATTCCGAGGCGGTGAAGCGTCGGTGCGCGGTTCAGCAGCACCGGATGCTCGTGGATCACCTCTTCGAGCACGTCCCACACCTCGGGGATCATCGAGTCGACCATCTTCTTGGCCGCCTTGATGTTCTGCGCGGACTTGCGCTCGACCAGGCGGGCCATGATGAACGGCTTGAACAGCTCGAGCGCCATCAGCTTCGGCAGACCGCACTGGTGCAGCCGCAGAGACGGACCGGACACGATCACCGAGCGGCCCGAGTAGTCGACGCGCTTGCCGAGCAGGTTCTGGCGGAAGCGGCCCTGCTTGCCCTTCAGCATGTCCGACAGCGACTTCAGCGGGCGGTTGCCCGGACCGGTCACAGGCCGGCCACGGCGGCCGTTGTCGAACAGGGCGTCGACGGCCTCCTGGAGCATCCGCTTCTCGTTGTTGACGATGATCTCGGGCGCGCCGAGGTCAAGCAGTCGCTTGAGACGGTTGTTGCGGTTGATCACGCGCCGGTAGAGGTCGTTGAGGTCCGAGGTCGCGAAGCGGCCGCCGTCGAGCTGAACCATCGGGCGCAGCTCCGGCGGGATCACCGGAACCGCCTCCAGGATCATCATCTCGGGCTTGTTGCCGGAGTTGATGAACGCGGTCACGACCTTCAGCCGCTTGACCGCGCGAGCCTGCTTCTGGCCGCGCGCCGTCTTCACCTGATCCTGCAGGTCGTCGGACTCCGCCACGAGGTCGACCTGCTGGAGCAGGTCACGGACCGCCTCGGCACCCATGCCGCCGCGGAAGTACTCGCCGAAGCCGAACGGTGAGCCGAAGCGGTCCTTCAGCTCACGGAACAGTGTCTCGTCGTTGACGACGTCCTTCGCCTTCATCGTCTTGAACAGCTCCCACACCTGCCGCATCCGCTCGGCGGCGTCCTCGATGTAGGCCTCGGTGTCGTCGATGTCCGCCTGGAAGCTCTTGCGGAGATCCTTGAGCAGCTTCTCGCGCTCTTCGTCGGAGATCTTCCCGAGGTTGATGTCCAGCGACTCGGCCCAGAGATGGTCCTCGTCGGAGAAGTCGCGGCCACTCTTGCCGCCCTCGATGTAGCCCTCACGGCGGGCGAGTGACTCCTTCAGCTCGAGTACCCGCTCCTCCTTCTCGGCCCCGTAGGCGTCAAGCACCTTGGCGACCTCGCCCTCGAGCGACTCCACGTCGCGGGCGCGCGCCTCGTCGTCGACCCACGTCACCATCGAAGCGGCGAAGTACAGGACCTTCTCCAGCTCCTTGGGAGCCATGTCAAGCAGGTAGCCGATCCGGCTCGGCACGCCCTTGAAGAACCAGATGTGGGAGACCGGCGCCGCCAGGTCGATGTGGCCCATGCGCTCACGCCGGACCTTCGAGCGGGTGACCTCGACTCCGCAGCGCTCGCAGACGATGCCCTTGTAGCGGACACGCTTGTACTTGCCGCAGTAGCACTCCCAGTCCTTGGTCGGACCGAAGATGCGCTCGCAGAACAGTCCGTCCTTCTCGGGCTTGAGCGTGCGGTAGTTGATCGTCTCCGGCTTTGTGACCTCGCCGGAGCTCCACGAGCGGATCTGCTTGGAGGAGGCGAGTCCGATCTCGATTGCGTCGAAGTTATTGATGTCGATCAAGGTGTGGTTCCTTCTGTTTCAGTGTCTCGGCGAGGGTCTCTGCTTACAACGGTGACTTCGAGTCGGCCTATGACTCAGCCTCCTCGGTGACACCCTCGGCTTCTCCGGCTTCAACTTCCGGGTCGATCATCGGGTCGAGATCGGAATCGAAGTCGTCCGCGACGAGGTCCTCGCCCGATTCCAGGTCGGGGTCCTCCTCCTCGAGCTCGTCGCTCGAGGCTTCGACCGTGTCGCCCTCGTGCTCGGTCGCCTCGTCGGCGGCCGAAGCGTCGGTGACCCGGACGCCGCTGAGATCGATCCCGAGCTCCTCGGCTGCACGCAGGAGGTCGTCGTCCTCCTCACGCATCTCGGCGCGCTCGCCCTCCTCGGAGACGACGTTGACGTCGAGCGCCAGCGACTGCATCTCCTTGAGCAGGACCTTGAACGACTCGGGGATCGACGGCTCGGCGATGTTCTCGCCCTTGACGATCGCCTCGTACGCCTTGACGCGCCCGACGGTGTCGTCGGACTTGATCGTGAGCATCTCCTGCAGCGTGTACGCGGCGCCATAGGCCTCCAGCGCCCACACCTCCATCTCGCCGAACCGCTGACCGCCGAACTGCGCCTTGCCTCCCAGCGGCTGCTGGGTGACCAGCGAGTAGGGGCCGGTCGAACGGGCATGGATCTTGTCGTCGACCAGGTGCAACAGCTTCAGGATGTACATGTAGCCGACGGTCACCATCTCCTCGAACGGCTCGCCGGTGCGGCCGTTGAACAGCTGGACCTTGCCGGATGCCTGCTCACCGACGCGGCGCTTCTTGTCGACGTCCATGTGGATCCGACCGGCGTGCTCGTCCTGCCAGCGAACGAGCGCCTCGTCGACGTCGCCGACGGTCGCGCCGTCGAACACCGGCGTGGCGACGTAGACCTTGGCGCCGGCGCCGTCGGTCGAGTTGACCGCCTTCACCTTCGCCAGCTTCTTCGCCTCCGAGCCGTCCTGGTACCAACCGTTGGCCGCGACCCACCCGAGGTGCGTCTCGAGGATCTGGCCGACGTTCATGCGGCTCGGCACGCCGAGCGGGTTGAGGATCACGTCGACCGGAGTGCCGTCCTCAAGGAACGGCATGTCCTGGATGTCGACGATCTTGGAGATCACGCCCTTGTTGCCGTGACGGCCGGCGAGCTTGTCGCCCTCGGCGATCTTGCGCTTCTTGGCGACGAACACCCGGACCAGATCGTTGACGCCGGGCGGCAGGTCGTCGCCCTCGTCGCGACTGAAGGTCTTGACGTCGATCACGACGCCACCCTCACCATGGGGCACCTTCAGCGAGGTGTCACGAACCTCGCGCGCCTTCTCCTTGAAGATCGCGCGGATCAGCTTCTCCTCAGCCGTCAGCTCGGTCTCGCCCTTCGGCGTGACCTTGCCGACGAGCAGGTCGCCGGAGGTGACCTCCGCCCCGATCCGCACGATCCCGCGGTCGTCGAGGTTGCGCAGCGACTCCTCCGAGCGGTTCGGGATGTCACGCGTGATCTCCTCGTCACCGAGCTTGGTCGTGCGCGCGTCGACCTCGTACTCCTCGATGTGGATCGAGGTGAGCTCGTCGTCGGCGACCAGCCGCTTGGACAGGATGATCGCGTCCTCGAAGTTGTAGCCCTCCCAGGACATGAACGCCACCAGCAGGTTCTTGCCGAGCGCCATCTCGCCCATGTCGGTCGCGGAGCCGTCGGCGAGCACGCTGCCCTCCGCGACCTCGGTACCAACCGTGACGATCGGCTTCTGATGGATCAGGGTGCCCTGGTTGGAGCGCATGAACTTCTGCAGCTCGTGCTCGTCCTGGCCGCCCTCCGAGCGGTCGATCACGATCCGCTCGGCATCGACGTAGGAGATCGTGCCGTCGCCCTTGGCGAGCACCACGTCACCGGTATCGATCGCGGCGCGGCGCTCCATCCCGGTCCCGACCAGCGGCGCGTCGGTGACCAGCAGCGGCACCGCCTGACGCTGCATGTTCGAGCCCATCAGCGCGCGGTTGGCGTCGTCGTGCTCGAGGAACGGGATCATCGCGGTCGCGACAGACCAGATCTGCTCGGGCGAGACGTCGATCAGATCGACCTCCTCCGGCGGCACCCAGACGTACTGACCGGCCTGCGTGCGACAGATGATCTCGGCCTCCACCAGCCGGCCGTTCTTGTCGACCTCGGCGTTCGCCTGCGCGATCTTGCGCTCCTCCTCCTGGGTCGCGTCGATCCGCACGATCTCGTCGGTCACGACGCCCTTCTTGACGACGCGGTAGGGCGTCGTCACGAATCCATGCTCGGAGATCTCCGCATAGGCCGAGAGCGAGCCGATCAGGCCGATGTTCGGGCCCTCCGGCGTCTCAATCGGGCACATCCGCCCATAGTGGGTGGGGTGCACGTCGCGGACCTCGATCGGCGCCCGCTCACGTGTCAGGCCGCCGGCTCCGAGCGCGCTCAGGCGACGGCGGTGGGTCAGGCCGGCGAGCGAGTTCGTCTGGTCCATGAACTGCGACAGCTGGCTCGAGCCGAAGAACTCCTTCAGTGCCGCCACGACCGGGCGGATGTTGACGATCGTCTGTGGCGTGATCGTGTCGGCGTCCTCGGTCGTGAGCCGCTCGCGGACGACGCGCTCCATCCGGTACAGGCCGATCCGGAATGCCTCCTGGATCAGCTCGCCGACCGTCCTCAGCCGGCGATTGCCGAAGTGCTCGTACTCGTCGAGGTGGTCCTGGATCGGCTCACGCGGCATCGACAATGCCTCGGCCGCGAAGTCCTTGACATCGCCGTCGCCCTCCTCGGACATGCCGAGCAGCTTGGGCAGCGAGACGAGCTCCTTGACCAGCGCGATCACGTCATCGTGGGTCAGCGTGCGCGTGTCGAGGTCGATGTCCAGACCGAGCCTGGAGTTCAGCTTGTAGCGCCCGACGCGGGTCAGGTCGTAGCGCTTGGGATCGAAGAACAGCTGGTGCAGCAGCGAACGCGCGGCGTCGATCGACGGCGGCTCGCCCGGGCGCTGCTTCTTGAACAGCTCGATCAGCGCGCCCTCTTCGGTGCGCGTCATCTCCGCATCGGCGTCGAGCGTCAGGCGCATGTAGAGCGAGTTGTCGAACATCTTCAGGATCTCTTCGTCGCTCGCGTAGCCCATCGCCCGCAGCAGAACCGTGACCGGCAGCTTGCGCTTGCGGTCGATGCGGACGTAGACGCGCCCCTTCTTGTCGATCTCAAGCTCGAGCCAGGAGCCGCGAGCCGGCATCAGGTTGGCGATGAAGACCTGCTTCTCCCGATCCTTGGGCTCCATCACATACGCGCCCGGGGAACGGACCAGCTGCGTGACGACGACGCGCTCGGTGCCGTTGATGATGAATGTCCCGCGCTCGGTCATCCACGGGAAATCGCCCATGAACACCGACTGCTCCCGGATCTCACCCGTCTCCCGGTTGATGAACGCCACCGTCACGGTCAGCGGCCGCGCGAAGGTCAGGTCCTTCTCACGGCACTGCTCGAGGTTCGCGATCGGCTCGTCGAACACGAACTCGCCGAACTGCACGGCGAGGTTCCCGGTGTAATCCTCGATCGGCGAGATATCGTCGATCGTCTCACGCAGACCGCCGCCATCGGGGTCGGTCAGCCAGGTGAACGACCTGCGCTGAATGTCAATCAGGTTGGGGACTTCAAGGACCTTGTTCAGGCGCGCGAAGCTACGGCGCGTCCGCGGGGCGTGAGCGGTTGCCAAGACGGCGACTCCTCGGGCGAGTGGAGAGAGGATGAGTGTCGCGCGGAAGGACCGAGAGGCCATTCTCAGGCGCGACCAACAAAGATAGCACACGGCATCGATGCCCTGTGCAGGACCGCCCAGCTCTCACGGACCCCGCCCCTGGCATCCGCGTATGTGGCGCGGTACCCGATGTTTGGGCGGCTACGACTATCGGCTGACGCAGGGCAGTGTAGGGCGAAATCCGCGGCGTGGCAAGTTTTCGGTGCGCTTGGTGCCGATCCGCCAACCCGACCCCTTCATGATCGGCGCCGGGCTGCCGATGACCCCAATAGTGAAACTCTTTGGAGGCGCGGCCGAGGCGCCGGAGCAGTCTTGCCCGGGACCGGGGCAATCGAGTCAGGCAAGCTCGGCGGATCAGTTGAATGACGTCTTCGTCGGCCGGCAGCCACTGCTCGATCGCGAACTGCGGCTCGTCGGCTACGAGTTGCTGTTCAGGAACGGCGCCGTGGACGCCGCGGTCGTCGTCGACAACGAGGCTGCAACCGCGACCGTGTTGTTGAACTCGATCACCGAGATCGGCTTCGATCGGGTGGTCGGCGGGCGTCCCGCCTGGGTCAACATCTCAGCCGACTTCATCAGGAATGGCCTGGTCGAGCTCCTCCCGGCGGGCGCGCTGGTGCTTGAGATCCTGGAGGATCAGGAGATCGACGATCAGGTGCTCGCCAAAGTCTCCGAGCTCAAGCTCCTCGGCCACAGGTTCGCGCTCGACGACTTCGAGCTGACGCCCGACACCGAACGTCTGCTCAAGCTGGTCGAGTTCGTCAAGCTCGATCTGCTCGCGCTCGGTCGTGAGCGCCTGCTGGAGATGGTGAATCAGCTGAAGCCCTACGGTGTCACGCTGGTCGCCGAGAAGCTCGAGACCTACCAGGACCAGGCGTTCTGTGCGCAGGCCGGTTGTGACCTGTTCCAGGGCTACTTCTTCTGCCGCCCTGAGCTGATCGCAGGACGGCGGATCGACGCCAACCGCGCGGCGCTGCTCGAGCTGCTCTCAGCGCTGCACGACCCGGACGTGGAGCTGGCCGACCTGCACCGACGGATCGAGATGGACGTCGGGCTCAGCTTCCGGCTGATGCGCTACATCAACTCGCCGTTCTTCGGTCTGCGCATGAGGGTCGGCTCGATCGGCCAGGCGGTCGCGCTGCTGGGCTTCGAGCAGCTCAAGCAGTGGATCACCCTGACCCTGTTCATGGGGATCGACGACCAGCCGACCGAACTGACGGTGACCGCGCTCGTCCGCGCTCGCTTCTGCGAGCTCGCCGCCCAGGAATACCCGGACGGCAGCAGCCGCGACATGTTCACACTCGGCCTGTTCTCGGTGATCGATGCGCTGCTCCGCGCGCCGATGGCCGAGCTGCTCAGCCAGATCCCGCTGACCCCCGACACGTGCGCGGCGCTGATCGAGCGTGCCGGCCGCAAGGGGCAGGTGCTCGACTGCGTGACCGCGATCGAGGCCGGCGATCTGGAGCGAGCCGAGACGATCCTGCCGGCTGCCGGACAGCTCTACGTCACCGCGCTGGCGTGGACCGACGACGTCGCGCAGGAACTGCTCACACACTGATCGGACAAGCGCCCGCCGGCGGCGGGCGCTTGGCGCTACTTCACCTCGACTGAGCCGCCGGCCTCTTCGAGCTCGGCCTTGAGCTTGTCCGCCTCGGCCTTGTCGATGCCTTCCTTGATCGGCTTCGGTGCTTCGTCGACCAGTGCCTTTGCCTCCTTGAGGCCAAGCCCTGTGGCCGCGCGCACCACCTTGATCACCTGGATCTTCTTGTCGCCGGCGGCGGTCAGGACCACGTCGAACTGGGTCTGCTCCTCGGCCTCCTCGCCACCGCCACCGTCGCCACCGCCAGCTGCGGCCGGCGCGGCCGCCGCGACCGCCGTCGCGGAGACGCCGAACGCCTCCTCCAGCGCCTTGATCCGCTCTGACAGCTCCAGGACGGAGATCGTCTTCAGCTCTTCGATCCACTCTGTTGTCGTGCTCATCGTTCCTCCTTATTCGTCGGACGGCTCGTCGTCCGACGCGACGTCGCCTTCAGGTTGTTCAGGTTCATCAATCTGTTCAGACTCGGCCGGCGCTTGCGGTTCGGCCGAGGCCTCCGGCTCGGGGGCAGGCTCGGGCTCGGCCGCCGCCTCGGGCTCAGCCGCCGCCTCGGGTTCGGGCTCGGCCGCCGCCTCGGGCTCAGCCGCCGCCTCGGGCGCGGGCGCCGAGGACCCGCTGACCAACCCCTGATCGGCGATCGCCTGGAGCTGGATCGCGAGCCCGCTGATCATCGCGTTCAGCGTCCGCACGAGTCCGGTCAGCGGGGCGGCCACGGTGCCGACCAGCTGGGCATGCAGTACATCGCGTGCCGGAAGCCGCGCGATCGAGCGAACGTTATCGGCGCTCAGCAGCTCGCCGTTGAGGACGCCGCCCTTGAACTCAAGCGGGCCCCGGAGCGCGCGGGCCGCGTCGTTCAGCGCCTTGGCTGCGACCGCCACATCTCCCTGCACGAGCGCGAGCGCCGTCGGGCCCTCGAGCAGTGACTTGAGCGCCTCCACCCCAGCCTGATCGGCCGCCCGCTCGGACAGTGAATTCTTGACCACCCGGAGCTTGGTGTCGGACTCACGCAGCTTCGCGCGCACGTCGGCGATCTGCGAAACGGAGACACCGCGGTAATCAACCGCGAAGATCGCCTCCGCCGCCGCGATCTGCCCGGCGACCTCGTCGATGACTGCTGCTTTCTGTTCTCGGTTCATGGGCCTCTCGAATTTCAAACGCCCGCTTGCAGGCGGGCGTCGAGCACCAGCGGCCAACCGCTGGAATTCGAGCGTTCCACCTGCTCCGGGCTTATGCGATCACACGGCCGGAGGTCTTGGGCTTCACTCAGTGGCTACAGACTCTACGCGACTGCCTGCTCCTCGACGATGTCACGCGTACGCGACGGGTCGACCTTGATGCCCGGCCCCATCGTCGACGCGAAGGTGACCGAGCGGATGTAGCGGCCCTTGGCCGCCGACGGCTTGGCGCGAATCAGCTCGTCGATCACCGCTGCGTAGTTCTCCAGCAGACGCTGTTCCTCGAACTCGCGCTTGCCGATCACCAGGTGCACGATCGCGTTGCGGTCGGTGCGGTACTCGATCTTGCCGGCCTTCGACTCCTGCACGGCCTTGGCGACGTCGGCGGTGACGGTCCCGACCTTCGGGTTCGGCATCTTGCCCGACGGCCCGAGGATCCGCCCGAGCCGGCCGACGATCGGCATCAGGTCCGGGGTCGCGATCGCGACGTCGAAATCGTCGAAGCCATCCTGGATCCGGGCGGCGAGGTCCTCGGCGCCGACGACGTCGGCGCCGGCCTCCTGCGCCTCGCGCGCCTTCTCGCCCTGGGCGAACACCGCGACCTTGACGTCCTTGCCGAGCCCGTTCGGCAGCGCGATCGTTCCGCGCAGCTGCTCATCCGCGTGACGGACGTTCAGGCCGGTGCGGACGTGGACCTCGACCGACTCGTTGAACTTGACGCGTGCGAGCTGCTTGACCAGCGCGATCGCCTCGGCCGGCGAGTACTCGCGCTCGCGGTCGAAGCGCTGCTTGGCGTCGTCGTAGGTCTTGCCGTGGTTGGCCATCACACAACCTCCACGCCCATCGAGCGCGCGGTGCCGGCGATGATCTTCGCGGCGGCGTCGATGTCGTTGGCGTTCAGATCCTTCATCTTCTTCTCGGCGATCGCCTTCAGCTGATCCTCGGTGATCTGCGCGACCTTGTCGCGGTGCGGCTCCGCCGAGCCCTTGTCGATCCCGAGCGCCTGCTTGATCAGGACCGCCGCCGGCGGGCTCTTGGTGATGAACGTGAACGAGCGATCCTCGTAGACGGTGATCACGACCGGGATCACCGTGCCGGCGTCGCCCTGCGTCTGAGCGTTGAACGCCTTGACGAACTCCATGATGTTGACGCCGTGCTGGCCGAGCGCAGGGCCGACCGGCGGTGCCGGGCTTGCCTGCCCGCCAACCGCTTGGAGTTTGATCTGGGTTAGGACCTTCTTGGCCATTGCGTTCTCAGCACCTCGATAAACGAAAACACGGGGCCGCACACGCGGCCCCTTAAAAAATAGGGGTTAGAGCTTCTTGACCTGGTCGAAGCCGACCTCGACAGGCGTCTCGCGACCGAAGATCGAGACGAGCACCTTCAGGCGCTGCGCATCCTCGTTGACCTCGGAGATCTCACCGGAGAAGTCCGACAGCGGCCCGGAGATGACCTTGATCGACTCGCCGATCGAGAACTGGGCGCGGCTGCGCGGCCGCTCCGCGGTCTCCTGGTGAAGCAGCCGATCGACCTCGGCCTGCGTCAATGGCACCGGCTCGTTGGAGGCTCCGACGAAACCGGTCACACCGGGTGTGCCCTTGACCAGCGCCCAGGAGTCCTCGTTGAGATCCATGTTCACCAGCACATAGCCGGGCATCGTGCGCCGCTCGACCGTGATCTTCTGGTTGTCCTTCATCTCGGAGACGGACTCGGTCGGCACGACGATCTGGCGAACGGCACGCTGCTGCCCGAGCGACACGACTCGGTGCTCGAGGTTGTGCTTGACCTTGTTCTCGTGTCCGGAATATGTGTTGACGACGTACCAGCGGAACATTTGCGTTTGGCTACTTAGTGAGGATGAAGTGAACGAACTTCTGGGCGACGAAGTCGGCCACGCCGAGGAAGACGCCGGCGACGATTACGAAGCCCAGCACCACCCCGGTGGCCTGCATCACCTGACGGCGATCCGGCCACTGTACCCGTTGAAGCTCTCGCCAGCTTCCCTGAAGGAAGTTGATCAGCCGGCTGAAGATGCCGGGGCGCTCCGGGGCGGCAGCTCCCGGGATCGCGATTTCGCCACCGCCGCCGCCCGACGAGGCGCCCGTCAGGCCGCCGCCACGGCGACCGCCACCGCCGCCGGGCCCGGCCGGAGCACTGCCGAGTCCGTTATCGGCGAGGGTGCCGTCACCGTCGTCGAGGACCTCGTCCTGGTAGATCCGGTCGTACTCGTCGTCGCCCTCGTCTCGCGCGCGGTCGAACCCCGCCGCGCCGAGCATCACCTGCGCATCGGCGAGCTCCACGTCCGGCGTTGCGTGCTCGAGCGGATCCGGCGCCTCCAGCGGATCGGGCGCCTCCTCCGCGGCGGGAGCTACGGCAGCGTCGACCGGATCGGGTGGCGCGCCCAGCGGGTCGCCCTGCGGTCCGAGCGGCTGCGAGCCCGCCGTCGCCAGCCCGGACTGGTCGTCCCCGGGCCGAGCACGGCGATCCCTCGCGCGTTTGCGATTGCGGGCCACGACCTGCTCGTACGGCTATCGCGTCTCGCGATGCGAGGTGTGACACCTGCACCAGCGGCAGTACTTGCGCATCTGAAGCCGCTCAGGATTGTTGCGCTTGCTCTTCTTGGTTTGGTAATTCCGGCGCTTACACTCCTCGCAGGCGAGGGTGGCAGCGATCCGGACGTCTCCACGGGCCATTTGGGTCAGTTCCCGTTCGGTGTAGTGATGGCTGGATTGCCAGCTCCGGGCGCGTCTAGAAACGCCGCCCGGCGCCGATGGCCAGTGTAGCTAGTCCGTCCCGCCACGGGTTGCCGAGGGGTCCGGCGGCATCAGATCGCCCTGCACGGCGACAATGCGCTGATGCTTCGGCTGATCGGGATCGTGATCACGATCGGGCTCGCCGATTCGCTCAACCCGACGACGGTCGCGCCCGCGCTGTATCTGGCGAGTGCCGAGCATGCTCGCGAACGGGTGCTCGAGTACACGATCGCGGTGTTCGCGGTCTACCTGGCGGGTGGCGCCGTGATCGCGCTCGGCCCCGGTCAGCTGCTGCTGTCACTGGTCCCGCACCCCAGCACGAACACGAAGGCGACGATCGAGGTGATCGTCGGCATCGCGATGATCATGGCCAGCGTGGTGCTCTGGCGCCACCGCAACTCGCTGTCCCAGCGACAGCTTCCACAACCCGATCCGCAGGGAAAGTCGAGCTGGCTGCTCGGCGCGAGCATCACAGCGGTCGAGCTGCCGACGGCGTTCCCCTATTTCGCCGCGATCGCGGCGATCGTCGGCTCCGGCACCGACCCCGGCACACAATTCGCGCTGCTGGTGCTGTTCAACGTGTGCTTCGTGCTACCGCTGATCGCGATCGTCGTCACGCTCTGGATCGCGGGCGACGACGCCGATGAGGTGCTCGCTCGGTTCAGGGAGTTCCTGCAGCGCAACTGGCCTGTGCTGCTGGCAGGAGCGGCGCTGCTGGCGGGCGCGTTCGTGATCACGCTCGGCGCCACCGCGTTCGTCGCGAAGACGCACGGCCGGCTCGGCAAGTTCGCGCGGCACCTGCGTCATCTGATGCACATCCACGCCTGAGCGCCCCGGCTCGGAGACGCGCTGGATCACCCGGCTCGGAGAAGCGCTGGATCAATTGGCCGCGCGGGCATTCCTGACGAGCCGCCGCATGCCGTTCAGCCATCGCTCCGGCTGGGCGCCCTTGAGCGCCATGTGCTGGGCCACCGCCTCGTGCGGGAGGATCAGGAAGCGCTCTTCGCGGATCCCCGCGACCACAGCCTCGGCGACGTCGCCGGGGTCGAGCACACCGCCGGCCAGGAGCGGCGCGGCGCCGATCGGATCGGTCAGCGCCAGTTCCAGCATCGGTGTTCTGACCGCCTGAGGGCAGACGCAGGAGACCCTGATGCCCGCGTCGGCATGGGTGATCGCCAGCCACTCCGCGAGCGCGACGGCGGCGTGCTTGGTGACGCTGTAGGGCGCCGCCGAGACCTGTGTGAGCAACCCGGCCGCCGAGGCGGTGCTGAGCAGGTACCCCTCGCCGCGGCTAACCATCCCCGGCAGCAGCGCACGGGCCGCCCAGACGTGGGACATCAGGTTCACCTCCCAGGTGGCCTGCCACTCGGCGTCACTCGCCTCGACGCCACCCGCCGGGCCCGCGACACCGGCGTTGGAGTGGAACACCTCGATCGGCCCATGCTCACGCTCGGCCTGCTCGATCAGCGCGATCACGCCATCCTCGCGACCGACGTCGGCGACGATCGCCACGCCGCCGACCTCGCCGGCGACCGCGCGGACGCTCACGGCGTCGATGTCCGCCAGGACGAGCGCGCGCGGCCGCTCCTGGGCGAAGCGCTGCGCGAGCGCGCGGCCGATGCCGCTCCCGGCACCGGTCACGACGACGTGTCGGTCAGTCAACTCCATCCGAGCCGAACCCTACCCGCCGGCCGCCCGCTGTCACCGGTTGATTGCGCCCGCTTGAGGCAAAGCCAGGTCCGCGACGTCGATTCGAGCTCGGTGGCACCATGGACTCCGGTGAAGGAGTACTACGACACGCGCGCCCCTGAGTACGACGAGTGGTACATGGGGACCGGCGTGTTCGCCGAGCGCGAGCGCCCCGACTGGGATGCCGCCGTCGGCCGGCTGGTCGCGGACCTCGAAGCGCTCACACCGGCAAGCACGCTCGACATCGCCTGCGGCACCGGTTTCCTCACCCGTCATCTCCCGGGCCGCGTAACCGGCCTCGATCAATCCGATCGGATGCTCGCGATCGCCGCCCAGCGGCTGCCGAACGCCGAGCTGGTCCAGGGTGACGCGCTGGCGCTTCCGTTCCCGGACGATTCGTTCTCACGTGTGTTCACGGCCCACTTCTACGGCCACCTCGAGCCTGACGACAGGGAGCGATTCGTCGCCGAGGCCTTCCGGGTCGCGCCGGAGCTGGTCGTCGCCGACTCGGCGCTTCGGCCCGACCACGACGCCGCCGAGTGGCAGACGCGAACTCTCAACGACGGGCAGCGGTTTCGCGTCTTCAAGCGCTACTTCAGCGCCGCCGGGCTGGCCGCGGAGCTCGGCGGTGGCACGATCGTGCATGACAGCGACTGGTTCGTCGGCGTGTCCGCGTCGCGCTGACCGGCGCGGGCCGTGTCCGCGTCGCGCTGACCGGCGCGCGCCGCTCCCGCTCTGACAGCTTCGCGGGGTCGCGCCGATCGATTCCAGGGCGGTTCGGGGAGTCTCTCTATCGTGGTGCGCCGTGACCCGCACGTTGGTGATATCCGACCTGCACATCGGGACTCGCCGCCGCGTCGGCGTGCTCAGCCTGCCGGGACCGCTGGACGCGCTGATGCGCGCGCTCGAGAACTGCGATCGGTTGGTGCTGCTCGGCGACACGGTCGACCTCAGCGAGGTGGGGGTCACGAGCGCGCTCGCAGCGGCCACGCCGATCCTCGGTGCGATCGGAGCCCGGTTGGGCTCTGATCGTGAGGTCGTGGTGGTGCCGGGGAACCATGATCTGGCGCTGCTGCGCGGCTGGCTCGGCGATCATGCATCGACACTGCGCTCGCAGACCGCGGTCCCGACGGACGCCACGCCGGCGCTCGCGCATGTGACCGCATGCCTCGCGCCGGCACGGGTCAGCGTCAGCTATCCGGGTGTGTGGCTGGATGATCGGGTGTGGGCCACCCACGGGCACTACCTCGATCAGCACCTGTTCCCGATCGGCGCCTATGGCATCGCCAGGGGCTGGCTGTCACACACGCCCAGCTCACTCTCCTCGCCGCTCGATTACGAGTTGGCGCGCCGCCGTTCGTCGACGAGAGTTCCGAGGAGGCTGCCGCGGCCGCTGAACGCGACGCTCGAAGCGCTCTCAGAGCTGGCGCGCGCGTGGACGATGCCTCGCACCCACGGACGCCGGCAGCTCGCCCGCCGGGTCCGCCAGCTGATGCTGAACGAGCACATGGCCCCGTTGACCGCGACCCTCCTGGGCGGCCAGATGCAGCGCTTCAGCATCCCGGCGCTGCTGCACGTGATCGACCACCTGCGGATCGACGCCGACTGGGTGCTGTTCGGTCACGTCCACCGCCTCGGGCCGCTCGCCGGCGATGATCTGGAGGAGTGGGCCGCGCCACGCGGCCGGCCGCGGATCGCCAACTCCGGCTCGTGGTTGTACGAGCCACTGCTCGTCCACCGCGCGACCCCACCGCACCCGTACTGGCCCGGCGGCGCGCTTGTGCTGGAGTCCGGCTGCGCGCCGCGTGCGGTCGGCCTGCTCGACGAACTCTCAGCCGCCGATCTCCACTAGCGGCCGACGAGGCTCGGCTTCTTCGAGATGTTGCGGCTTGGGCCGCGAGGCCCGAGAGCTGACCTGCGGGAGGGTTGGGGATTTTCGTCGCATGGCGACTAATCGGGCCAACCCTCAGGCGAGTCCACCCCCGTCAGGGCAGAATCAGATGGCTGTCACCGAACTCGTGCCAGAGGTAGCCGCACTCGAGCGCCTCCTGGTAGGAGCGCGCCAGCAGCTCCGCGCCGGCGACGGCCTCCAGCATCTGCAGGTGCGAGGCCTCCGGTTCGTGCCAGCCGGTGATCAGGCCGTCAACCGCACGAAGCCGGTGACCGGGTCCGATCACCAGGTTGGTCCAGCCGGCGGCCGCCGCGCCCTCGCCGGTAGCCGTGATCGCGGCAGTCTCAAGCGCCCGCACGACCGTGGTGCCGACCGCGATCACGCGGCCACCCCGGGAGCGCGTGAGCTCGACCAGCTGAGCGGTCCGCGCCGGCACCTCGTAGCGTTCCGGGAACGGCCGCTCATGGCGCTCAGGCGAGGAGACGCCCGCGTGCAGCACGATCGGAGCGACCGAGACGCCGTCAGCCTCGAGCCGCGTGAGCAGCTCCTGTGTGAACGGCCGCCCCGCCGATGCCATCTCGACGCTGCCCGGAACGCTCGCGTACACGTTCTGGTAGGCGCTCAGCGGCCAGCGGCGTCGCAGGTAGCCGTAGCTGATCGGCTCGCCGCGGGACCAAAGATGCTCTGCGAGCGTCACCGGGCCGCTGTGCGCCGCGAGCATCAGCCGCGCGCTCGACGCGTACGGCGCCAGCAGCTCAAGCGTCCCACCGCCGCCGTCGAGCGCCAACAGCTCACCGGTGCGGGCGCGCAGCGGCCTTGAGCCGTCCGCCGTGCGCAGCTCGACGACGTGGCGATCGCCGCCGATACCCGGGGCCGGGGTCGACACGTGCACGCGGATCGCGCTGCCGTCAGCCCTGCGGGCCGCGGTCGCGGCAGCCACCGTCGCGGAGATGTTGATCACCAACAGATCCCCGGCCGCCAGATGGTCAGGCAGCTTGCAGAAGCGCGTGTGCTCGATCGACCGCGCACGCCGGCCGGCGACCATCAGCCGCACGCCGTCGCGCGCCAGCCCTCGCGCCTCGGCGGGCTCCCGAGCCTCCAGCGCGGTCGGTAGTTCGAACGCCAGCGCGCTCACGCGGGCGTCTCCAGACCCTGGGACAGCTCACTGCAGCGGTAACGCCCGCTCGGCAGCTCCCCGTCGATCAGCGCCAGCAGGCCGGGAACGCTCTCCTCAGGCGCGGCGCGGTCGGAGATGTCCTCGCCGGGGAACGCCTGCTGGTGAAGCTCGGTCCGCATGTCGCCCGGGTCGACGGCATACACCCGCAACGCCGGAAGCTCGGCGGCGAGGATCGCTGTGAGCTGATCGAGCGCGGCCTTCGACGAGCCGTAGCCACCCCACCCCGGGTACGGTTCGACGGCCGCGTCGGAGGTCACGTTGATGATCCGCGCACCTGCCGGCATCCGCGGCAGCACGTGCTGCACGATCGCCAGCGGCGCCAGCAGGTTGACCTCGTAGACGTCGCGCAGCGCCGCGAGTGGATAGTCCGCAAGTACCGGTTGCGGACTGGGACCGAGCACGCTCGCGTTGTTCACGAGCAGATCGATCGCTCCTTCGGTTGCGCCGACGAGCGCCTGGCGGTGGCGCTCGTCGGCGACGTCGCCAGGGACGGCCGTGACGCTCGTCAGACCGGAGAGCTCCGCTGCCGCCAGCTCCAGCGCCTCGGCGCCACGCGCGTCGATTACGAGCTCCCACCGTCTGCGTGCGAGGTCTCGGGCGAGCGCCAGGCCGAGTCCGCGAGACGCTCCGGTGATGATCGCTTTGGGCATGCCATCAAGGTAGTCCGGGGGCGGTCCCGGTTACCAGAGGCAATAGGTCTTAAGACCGCTGGCCGACGATCCCCTCCCGCACGGCGAGCAGCGCCGCCTGCGTCCGGTCCGCCACGCCGAGCTTCGCCAGCACCCGTGAGACATGCGCCTTGACGGTCTTCTCGGCGATCCCGAGCTCGAGCGCGATCCGCTTGTTCGAGCGCCCGCCGACGATCAGCTCAAGGACATCCTGTTCCCGCGCGGTCAGCCGCTGCGCCTGGACCGGCGCTCGCTGCGCATCGCCGGCGAGCGTCGCGAGCAACCGTGCCGCGACCGCCGGGTCGATGATCGCCTCACCCCGATGTGCGGCGTTGATCGCCCGCACCAGCTCCGACGGCGCCACGTTCTTGAGCAGGAACCCGCTGGCGCCCGCCTGGATCGCCGGCAGCAGGCTGTCCTCATCGAGGAAGCTGCTGAGCACGATCACGCGCGCGGTGGGCACGCTTGACCGGATCGTCCTCATCGCGGAGATGCCGTCGACCACGGGCATCACGAGGTCCATCAGGATGATGTCCGGCTCCAGCGCACCGGCGCAGGCGATCGCCTCCCGGCCGTCGCCGGCCTCGCCGACGACCTCGATCCCGTCCTGCAGCTCAAGGTACGACCGCAGCCCCTCGCGCACGACGGCGTGATCATCGACGATCAGGACGCCGATCATCAGACCGGCTCCGGGAGCACCAGCCGCACGACCGTGCCCTCGCCGGGGGCCGTGTCGATCGTCAGGCTCGCACCGAGCTCGCGAGCGCGCTCCTCGATCGACGTGAGGCCCAGGTGGCGCGCGCGGAGCTCCGATCGCGTCGGGGTCAAAACCGCAACCGTCGTCGATCACCTCCACCGTTCCCGAACCGATCCGAACGACGATTTCACCGGCCTGTGCGTGGCGCAGCGCGTTGTGCACGGCTTCGCCGACGATTCGCAGGACCGCAAGGTCGCGCTCGGGCTCGCCGGCCGCAAGCTCACCGTCGCCCGCAAGCCGGATCTCGACCTGATGCACGCGGGCGAGCATGTCGAGCTCCTTGGCCAGGGTGGCGCGCAGGCCGTCGCGCTCGAGCGCCGGCGGGCGCAGTCCGAGGATCAGTGCGCGAAGCTCCTCGAGCGCCTCGCTCGCCAGTTCGCCGAGGCGTTCGAGATGGGCTCTCGCAGCCTGTGGGTCACGGTCGAACTGCGCAGCGGCAGCTTGTGCCGTGAGCGTCAGGCTGAACAGCTTCTGGCTGACGACGTCGTGCAGCTCAAGCGCCAGCCGGTTGCGCTCCGAGATGATCGACAGCTCACGGCTGCGCTCGTACAGCCGCGCGTTCGTGATCGCGATCGCCGCGTGCGCCGCGAGCAGCGAGATCAGCTCGCCGTCGGCTGCGTCGAAGCTCGGCGCCGTCTCCTTCTCGGTCAGGTAGAAGGCGCCGATCACCTCGCCACCGGCGATGATCGGAACACCGAGGAACGAGCGCATGTCGGGATGCTCGCGACGGCCACCAGCCCCGGAAGCGAGGGTCGCCCTGTACGTCTTCGCTCAGATAGGGAGCGGTCGAGGCAAGCATCGCGCCGAGCATTCCGTGCGTTCGCGGCAATGGTCCCATCGCCTCGATCAGCTCGTCGCTCATCCCCGCCACCAGGAACCGGCGAAAGCCACCCTCGCCGTCGGGGATGCCGAGCGCGGCGTATCGCGCACCGGCCAGCTCCCGGGCCGACTCGACCAACTGCTGCAGCACCTCGTCGACCGCCAAGCGGGACGTCACCGCCAGAACGGCGTTGCTGACGGCCCGCAGCGCGGGGTTCAGATGCTCCGCCATCGACCCATGACGATACGACTACGGCTTGCGCGTGCGGCTCCCGCCGCGGCACTTCTATCTGCAGGCGAACGTGGCCGGCGTCTGCAAGCTGGCGCCGTTGAAGCCCAGCGTGACCGTACCGCCCCACCGACGAGCGCAGGAGGCCGGGTTGTGCCACAGACTGCGGCCGCCCTTGCTGCCGAGGTCAAGTGACAGCTTCTCGATCGTGACGTTCGCGTTCTCTGTGAAGTTGCTTGAGATCGGGAACGCCGGGAAGCTGAGCTCGACGCCACCGGCGTGCGAGCACAGGTTGCCGATCCCGCTCTGCTGCGGCCAGTCGAGCAACAGGTCGTCGCTGGTCCGCTTCACGCTCATCAACAGCTCGACGCTCGCCGCGCAGCCTGCGTGGGTTGGAACGCCCAGATAGAAGCTGAGGTCCAGGGGGACCGTGCCGGCGGCACCGAACAGCTGGTGCGCCGGCTTGATCGTGAGCGAGCCTGTCCCGATCTCGGTGCTCTGGGGACACGCGTCGTTCGCCTCCGATGCAGCGGTGCACAGCGTCGCTGCCGTGCCGACCGAGCCGATCGTGAAGCCGTGCTGCAAACTCAGGTTCATCGTCGCCGGGAGCGAGCTCTCGGTCGGGAACGGCCCGGCGCTGAACTTCACGTTGGAAGCGGCGCGCGGTCCGTTGGGGCTCAGCGAGGCGCTTGAAGCGCGCGATTGGCTCGCCGCAGCGGCCACCGCTGTGGCGACGCCGGCCACGATCACCATCGACAGGATCGTGAAACTCGTCAGGGCTTTCCGCATCTTGATCCTTTATACCGAAAAATCGCTCAGTGGTCGGGGCGCCGGCAAATCAGCCCGCGGCACCAACTCACGCAAGGTATCGGCCGGCGCGATCGGAACCTTTATCCGTGGATCAGAGCCTGGCTCGGCGCGTCCAGACGCTAGCTTTCGAGTCCGATGCCCAAGGTATGGCTCTATACGCAGATCGCGATCATCGTATTCGTGCTCGCCGGCATCGTGATCGCGATCACGAAGCTGGCCTGAGCCGACGGGTCTGGAATCGGAACGATGTTCAGATCGATCGTGGTCGGCACAGACGGGTCGCAGACGGCTGGGGCGGCAGTGGCCTGCTCGATCGATCTGGCCCGTCAGTTCGGCGCAAGGCTGCAGATCGTCAGCGCCTACGAGCCGGTGTTCGACCTTCGTCCCGGCGGCGAGCGCGTTGCGATGCCCGCGGCTCAGTGGATGGTCAAGGCGCGTGAGGACGTGCTCTCGATCCTCGAGGAGGCCGCTACCCAGGCGCGCGGCTCCGGCGTCAGCGAGGTCGAGACGTTCGCCCGCCAGGGTGACGCCGCCGACGCGATTCTCGATGTCGCCGAAGAGCAGCGCTCCGACCTGGTCGTGGTCGGCCATCGTGGCCTCACCGGAGCCAAGCGATTTCTGCTCGGATCGGTGCCGAACAAGGTCTCCCACTACGCGCCGTGCTCCGTGCTGATCGTCAGGAGCACGTGAATTCTCCCGTTCCACGCTGCCCGGTCGCCTCACGACACTAGGAAGCGGCCGACGGCGGGGACGTCGCGCTCGGCGTCCGGGAGGTCGCGGCGCCGACGTCCAGCAACCCGTACCCGTAGTAGCTGTTCGGGGTGGAGCTCCCAAGCGGCTGTGCGGTCTGCTCGAGCCGCGCCAGCACCTGGTCCGGCGTCGGGTGCCGACCGATCACACCGCTGGCGATCACGAGCGCTGCCCCGGCGGCCACCTCAGCCGACGCCATCGATGTTCCGTACCAGCCTGAGGGCAGGCTGAAATCGTCGGGGCGCAGCGGATTGTTGAACGTCATCTGGAAGATGCCGGGCAGATTGCGCTGCGGCTGGCAGAGCGGATCCGACGGCAACGACGCGTCGTCGCCGCCACCGGGGGCGACGATGTCGAGGTCTGCGCCCTCGTTCGAATAGTCCGCGATGCAGCGGTCGGCGGTGGTCGCTCCGACCGAGATCGCGGCCGGCGCTCGCGCCGGGTACGCGATCTGCTCGCTGCTGTCGTTGCCGGCTGCCGCGACCACGACCACGTTGTGGCGGTGGGCGTAGCGGATCGCCGAGAGGATCTGGGGGATCTGAGATGCGGTGACGCTGATCGAGAACTCCAGGCTGAGGTTGATCACATTGGCACCGTGCTGGACCGCGTAGCGGATCCCGCGCGCGATCGTTGCCGCGTTGCCGTCGCCGTCGGCGTTCAGCACTCTGACCGGCATGATCGAGGCGCCATACGCGAGGCCGGTGACGCCGAGATGGTTGTTGGTCGCCTCGGCGATGATTCCGGCGATGAAGGTGCCGTGCCCCTCCCGGTCAAGCGGGTAGGGGTCGGTGCACCTGCCGTGCGAGATCGTGCCGGCCACCAGATCACATGGATCGACGAACCGCGTCCCGTGGAAGTCCGGCGACTGCTTGAAGTTCTCCCAGTTCCGGAACGCGACCCCGGTGTCGAGCACCGCGACAACCGCGCCGCGACCGCCCGGGTGATGATCGGCGATCAGGTTTGCCCATGCCTCCGGAGCGTTCACCCCGGCCCCGGGCAGGAAGTTCCACTGAAGCCGCTCCCAGCCGCCGGGCACCCGCGCCTTGCCCGGATCGTTCGGGAACCAGGAGCCGGCGATGTGCGCAACGAGCTGAGGCGTTGTGGCACCGTGGGCCGTACGGACCGTCGATCCCGCCGATCTGATCACCGCCCCGTCAACGGGCGGGTCGAATGCGAGCAGCCACAAGCCCGCGGCGACGCAGGCCACAAGGGTCATCAGGACACGGGAGCTGGGCAGGGACATTCGATCGGCGCCGGCGCTCACGTCTCGCCCACGCAGGCTTAAGACATCATCGGGCGCCGGAAGTTTCACCGGCAGGCCCTTTCATACTCGAGTCTTCACATTGTCAGGCACACGATGACAGCGCACTTCTTCCCCAGAGACGAGTACTTCATGCGCCTCGCGCTGCGAGAGGCCGAACGTGCGCTCGAGCACGACGACGTCCCGATCGGAGCGGTGATCGTCAAGGATGGCGAGGTGATCGGGGTCGCCCACAACGAGCGCGAGCTACGCGGCGATCCAACGGCACACGCGGAGGTGATCGCGCTGCGTGAGGCAGCGACCGCGTTGGGCAGCTGGCGTGTTCTGGACGCCGTCCTCTACGTCACCCTCGAGCCGTGCGCGATGTGCGCGGGCGCGATCGTTCTCGCCCGCCTGCCGCGCGTCGTGTTCGGCGCCGGCGACCCCAAGGCAGGGGCCGCCGGCAGCGTCCTCAACGTTCTCGATGTGCCGCAGCTCAACCACCGACCCGAGTGCCGCGGAGGCCTGCTGGCGCAGGAAAGCGCCGACCTGCTGCGAGCGTTCTTCGCGGAGCGGCGCTGATCGGCGGACGCAACCCGAGGCAGTCGTCTAGTTTTCTATGCCGCTTCGCCGGAGAGGTGGCAGAGCGGTTGAATGCGCCGGTCTCGAAAACCGGTATACCCGCAAGGCTATCGGGGGTTCGAATCCCTCCCTCTCCGTTGCAGTTCGGATAAACCCAGCGACGGCCGGGGCCGTCAGGCGCGGCGTCTTCAAACTGAGTTCCCGCGCATCAGTTGCCCACCGTGTTGGCTCGCATCTGTCGTGGCGCGCCAGGCATGCATCGGCCCGGGCTCTCGCAAGCCGGTACGTTCGTGCCCGACGGTTCGAGTGTTGGTCCAAGAAGCGCATATCGCGATAGCAGGCTCGCGAGACGGCGTGCAGATTCGGCCTGATACCTATGCAGCGCTTATGCCCGTGCCGCTTGGCCGGCCGGGTCCGCCGCGCTCGGGATTGGGCGAAGGCAGAAGCTGCGATCGGGGCTCACCGCGTCAGTTAGCGCTGGTGGTTCAGCGCGCGAATGCAGCAGTGAGCCGCGGCGGCTCAAGAGCAAAAGCGAAAGGCGGCGGAGTGTCCCTGGAGTAAGCCGAACGGCGGTGCGGGACCGCAGGCCCCGGATGCTCGTGGCCTGATCGGGAACAAGCGTGAGCCCTATGACCCAGCACGCGGCGCGTCTCACCAACCAACCTCTATCGCACGCTCCGTAGAGTCGGCTCGGTAGCGTGCAGATGCTCGATTCAGGTGAAGCTTTCCAGGAACGCGAGGTCGGCCTTGTGGTTTTGGGTGAGTTGCTTGTCGCCGATTCCGATCTCCTCGATCAGCCCGCCCCGGACCTTCAGGACGGCGGTCGAGGTGCCATTGGGGGCCAGGTACCAGTCGTTCAGCCCAACCTTGATCGGACCGGTCAGCTTCAGCACCTTGCCGGCGGCAGTCACGGTGGCGCCGACCCGGATCCCCTCTACGGTGTAGTAGGCGCTGGAGGTGGAGGCCCAGGTGACGTGGTTGGCGTATTTCTTCGGGACCTTGTGTGAGCCGTAGCCGACGCGAACGCCGATCGGGGTGAGGCAGAAGAAATCCTGGTACTGCTTGCCGCGATTGGAGCTCTTGGTGTAGACGCGGCGGGCCTGGGTGCGGCTCATCCCGAGGTGCACGAGCCCGAGCGTCGTGCCGGACAGCTTGCCGGTCGCGGCGGGGCACTTCGCGACGTGCGGCACCGGGATCGGCACGCCGTTGCTGATCGCCGGCGAGCTCGAGCCGGCCGTGTTGGAGGCCGTCACCGCGCACGTCAGCGTGAGACCCTCGTCGCCGCTCTGGATGGTGTACGTGCCGCGGGTCGCGGTCTGGATCGGGGTTTCGTCATAGCTCCACTGGTAAGTGAACCCCGTCGGGTCGTGCGTCCAGGACCCGCGTGAGCACGAGAGCTGCCTGCCCGCCTTCGCGGTCCCCGAGATCACCGGACGGCTCGTGTTCGCCGGCGGCAGCCCGAAGCTCGCCGTGACGAACACCCACGCCGCCCCCGCCCCGCTGTTGTCGTCGGAGCCGCCGACGAGCGCCGTGTCCCCGTCGCCCGACAGCGCCACACTGCCGCCCTGCTCGGCTGGGTCAGGGCTGTTGACGGCGCCGGAGCCGATGAGCTTTGAGCCCTGCTGGGTCCAGGTCGTCCCCGAGCGCGTGAACACCCACACCGCCCCCGCGCCGCCGTTGTCCTCGAAGCCGCCGACGAGCGCGGTGCTCCCGTCCGACGACAGCGCCACGCTGCTGCCCTGGAAGGCGGCGCCGACGGCGCCGGTGCCAACCAGCTTCGCGCCCTGCTGGGTCCAGGTCGTCCCCGAGCGCGTGAACACCCACACCGCCCCCGCGCCGCCGTTGTCCTCGAAGCCGCCGACGAGCGCGGTGCTCCCGTCCGACGACAGCGCCACGCTGCTGCCCTGGAAGGCGGCGCCGACGGCGCCGGTGCCAACCAGCTTCGCGCCCTGCTGGGTCCAGGTCGTCCCCGAGCGCGTGAACACCCACACCGCCCCCGCGTCGACGTCATCGGCGGAGCCGCCGACGAGCGCGGTGTTCCCGTCGGACGACAGCGCCACGCTGATCCCGAAGCCGCCGGTACCGGTCTCGTCGTCGGGGGTGAGCTTTGAGCCCTGCTGGGTCCAGGTCGTCCCCGAGCGCGTGAACACCCACACCGCCCCCACGTCGCCGCCATCGGCGGAGGCGCCGACGAGCGCCGTGTTCCCGTCGGACGCCAGCGCAACGCTGGTGCCCTGGCCGCCGGGGATCGCGCTGTGGGCTCCGCCGGTGCCGACGAGCTTCGGGCCCTGCTGGGTCCAGGTCGTCCCCGAGCGCGTGAACACCCACACCGCCCCCGCAAAGCTGTTGTCGCTGGCACCGCCGACGAGCGCCGTGTTCCCGTCGGACGACAGCGCCACGCTGCCGCCCTGCCCTGCGGGGACAGGGCTGTTGACGGCGCCGGTGCCGACGAGCTTCGGGCCCTGCTGGGTCCAGGTCGTCCCCGAACGCGTGAACACCCACGACGCCCCCGCACCGCCGTCATCGTCGGGGCCGCCGACGAGCGCCGTGTTCCCGTCACCCGACAGCGCCACGCTGACGCCCTGCCCTGCGGCGTCAGGGCTGTTGACCGCGCCGGTGCCGACGAGCTTCGACCCCTGCTGGACGAACGGGTCGATCCGCAGCGGATAGCGCGCGCCGCGCGCGTCAACACGAACCAGCAGCCCGCCGGCGCTCGCGGCCAGCCACGCGCGCAGCACGCGCCCGCGCGCGTCGACCGCCCGCAAACCCGTGTAGCGAAGCACCACCCGCCCGCCCGGGGCGATGAAATCGCCCGCCTCGCCACCACCAACCACACGCGCCCGCAACGACCCCCCCACACGCAGCGCGATCGTCACCGGGCCGCCCGCTGCGCCCGCCGGCGGCGCACGCAAAGTAAAGCCCTGCTCGAGCCCCAACGGCCCATTCTCAAACCACTGCGTAACCGGCCCGTCCGCATACGAGACACGGTTCCAACCCCCGCTCGGCGCCCGAGACCCAAGCGGCGTCAACGACGAACCGAAACCAATCCCGGCCAGGCTCAGCGCGACACGCCCCCCGGGGGCGGAAATGCGCACACCCGAATCCGAAAAGTCGGCCGAGTAACCCTGCGGACCGTTCACCAACACAAACCCGGCACCCGCGCGCCTAACCCAGAACGCGCGCTCGCTGCGACCAAGCGTGCGAGAGACCAGACCGCGCAACGGGACCGGCAAACGCGCAAACCCGCCCGCCGGAGACGCACGAGCCGACGATCGCGCGCTCGACACGCCGCTTCTGACACCAACCGGCGCCACCACCGCGACCAGCGCCACCCCGGCCAACAACGCCGCAGCGACCAGCACCCCAACACGACCTCGCCCCGGCTGCCGATGGCCCACGCCCTCGCGCCCTCGAGCCTCGAAGGCGATCGCATCCGCAAACCTGAAGGCAGCCCCCGCCATAGCTACGAGAATCCCAGCAGGTATCCGCGCGGCTGTCAACACGATCGGCCCACCCCAACGCCGCGCGCCCGACGCGGAGCGCAACCGGCCTCACACCCGATTCCACGCCGCAGCGTCCCCAGCCGGGGACCGCGGCCGACAAAAGCACCGACAAACCGGCCGATCACACGGTCGCATCGATCAGCGAGTGAGCGACTCAAACCGCGGCTGGCTGACGCTCTCTCCGCAGGACCGCGGCACTCCGCCTCGGCGCGCACTGCCCCTCGGCGGGTTTCCGGAAGCCGCGGCACGAACCCGATGACCCCGAGAGATGGCCCCACCAACGAGCCCGGGCACGTCCCAGCGCTCGACGACGATCGAACCAGCGGACGCCGCGCGGCCGGTCAGCCCGCCTGACGCGAGCCGGCCGGCGTCGGGATCGCGCATGTAGCAGCGGATCTCGTACTGGTGCTGTTTGGGCGGCGTCAGGAATTCAGCGCCACCCGTGCTGCGAACGCCGTGACCGTGGCCTCGGCGTCATAGCTGGCGCGGTTGAAGCGGCGGTCAACACGGTGTTGGATGCAGCGCCGCAGCGGGTTGAACAGCGCGGCGGCAGCGAGGGTGGACGCGGCGATGCCGACGTTTCCCGAGAGCGCGAGCGTGTTCGTCGTGAGCGCGACGAGGCCGACGAACGTTCCGACGAGCAGCGCGGTGAGGATCGCGTAGGAGAGCGTGCGGCTGACCAGGCGGTCGATCTCATACACCCTCTCCGCTCAGTACCTCGCGCGAGCCCACCTGATCGTGATCGCGCGGGGGAGCGGCTGCAGCTGGCACAGCCGGTCCCACCGGTGAGCCAGCGCGGGTCAATCCAGGCCGCGTCGAAGGTTTCGCGTCGTGGTCCCAGCCCGCGTACAGGACACGCAGTGCGAGTCTGCCCGTGTGACGGTCAGCCCGGGCTGCTTGAACGCGTAGACCGGCACGGGCCCCGCCGACGCGGGTCAACGCAGGACACGCCGGATCCTGGGCCACGTTGCGTCGTTCCCTTGGCGCGATCGCACCGGGCAACTCTGGGCAGCCGGAATCCATCCTCTCAACGGCCGATTGCGAGCGCGCCGGTGATCGCGGGACGCAGGATCGTCAGCCGACAGCGGCCGGCAACGTCGTGAAACTCCCCCGTTCCGAGGACCGGAATCCTGTTCAAGGCCACCGTCAAGCCAAGGGTGCCTCAAGCAGGGCGATCAGACGGGTCGTGGGATCCAGTGCTGGCATAGCCGGGCTGCAGGATCCGGAGTTTGCCGGGGCAGGCCGCGACCACGGCTCTTGAATCGGTGGCGCGCACACGCTTGTGGGCGGGAGCATCGGTCCGGTCTGCTCGGCTCAGATGCGCAGCGAAGCGCAAGCCCAGGCCTCCGGGCGGGAGCGCCTCAAGGCGCTTGCTGGCACGGCGACGAGTCGACGAGTCGGCTAATTCCAGCAGACTCGCGGTAGCTGCATCAGCGCCAATGGGGCCACCTGAGCCGGCGGCTCACGGATGGCTGCCTCCGGCCGACAGGAGCCACCTCGTGCTCGGCGCCGAACGCCGATTTCGGCCGGAGCGCTGACAGGAAAATAACGCTCAGGGTGCGGCGACCGCCTGTGCTGTTGCTGCTGGTTGGAGCGTGACGGTGTGTCCGAGCGCTTCGAGTTGGCGGATGAGACGTTGGGTTTGGCGTTCGGGGTCGCGGCGCTGGTAGTAATCGCCTCCGAGGTCGTTGTAGAGCTCACCAGTGGTGAGCATGTGCCAGCAGGCGTCAGTGTCGCGTCGTTGCGCGGGACGCACTGCTCTAGGTCCCTCGGGTCGCGGTTTGGGTAATGCTCGATCGTGGAGACGACAGCGGTGGCCTCGATGCCGTGCTGCTGTACGTAGCTTGACCTCGCGTCCTTGAGAGTAGCTGCTGACCGCGAGGACCGCAAAGGCGATCGCTGCAGCGCCTCGGTGGCACAGAACAGCGCTCGGGTCCACACGGCGCTGCGACCTCGCCGATGGGACCTTCGACTCACCCACGAGCGGACCTCTCCGGTGGCAACATCAACCTCACGACGCTCGCCGAGATCCTCAGTGGGCCAGACCACAGACGCCACGAAAGTGAGATAGGCTCGCCTCAAATGTCACATCGTGTCTCAACCATCGCCTTCGCCGTCGGTCTCGCATTGACACTCACGACCGTCGCGCTTGCAGCGCCGCTCAAGGCCGGTGTCGCCTTCAACGGGGTCAGCAAGAACGGCCACTACGGCATCGAGGTGTTCACGGCGTGCTCGCAGACCGACGTCAGCTGCCACAGTGCCAATCTGATCGGCGCCACCATCACCTTCGGCGCCACCCACGGCCGCTGCCCGGTGACCGATGGTCAGCTCGAGTATGCGCCGATCAAGCACGGGAGTTTCAAGACATTCGGCGAGTTCTCCGCCGGCGGAGACATCTCCTTCAAAGTCACGGGGAAGGTCGTCTCGGCGACGAAGGTCACCGGCCGTATCACCGGTCCCGCCAGATGCGGTGGTGACAGCTCCTTCGCCGCGAAGCTCGGGCAGGAGGGCGGCGAGCCGCCCCCACCTCACGGCGTCTAGGTCGTAGATCCCTCGCGGCAGGCTATGCCAGCTCAGCGCGCGGAGTTCAGGCCCGCGAGGAGTCGGTCGACCTCCTCGGTCGTTGTAGTGGATGAACCCGACGCGGATCGCCTGATCCTCGCAGCCGAGCCGCAGATACAGGTTGGGCGCGTACCACGTGCAGTCGTGCGCCCACACCCCGATATCGAGTGCCGCCAGGTGGCGGACGACCTCAGCGGAGCGAACGCCGGCGACGTTGATCAGAAACGGCGGTACCCGGCCGGTCAGCGACGGCAGCCCGTAGACCGTCACGCCATCGGGAGCGAGCGCAGGAGCCGCTCGCCGAGACCGCGCTCGTGCGGGATGATCGCGTCGAACCCTCCGATCGAGTCGAGGTAGTCGAAGGTCGTTGCGAGACCCGCGAGCACCTCGTAGGGAAGCGTCCCGGTCTCGAACCGCCGCCCGAGCGGGTGCTCGCCGCCGGCCGGGCCTTGTATGGGCGCCAAGACTCGAGCAGGGATTGCGACCGTAGGCGATGCCGAGGTGCGGCCCCGCAGAACTTGTACGGCGAGCAGATGAGCACGTCGGCATCGATCACGCGGACGTCGATCGGTTCGTGGGACGCGTAGTGGATGGCGTCGACCCACGCGAGCGCTCCGACCGGGTGCGCAAGCTCGCAGACGCGTCTCGCGTCGACGATCGTCCCGACCGCGTTCGATCGCCCGGCGCACGCTCCCGGGCGTCCGCAAGGCGCGTCCGGATCCCTGGTCCAGCGGCGTCTCGGTTCCGAAGGACCACTGCAACTAATCGGCGACAGTCAGGGCGCACTGGGACTGCGCCCCATCCGCATCTCCACAGACCCACGCGGGGCCCGCAGCGACGATCCTCAGCTCAGTGTCCAATCGGGAGCCGTTCGATTGGGGCGGGCAGAATGAGGCGAGGATGCTGGGTGCGGGAGCTCGAGAAATGAGGCGCTCCTGGCGTTTTCCGTGGGTGAGGTGAGGGCGTTGTAGAAGGGCGGATGCCTCGCCATGCCTGGGGTTCTGGCTTCCTCACGACCGGAACCAGGAGGGACGTCAGGAGCGCTCCTTGCGCGTGGCCATCGGGGAGCTCGTTCGCTTCCTCGACTCGTCGAGGGCTACTTCGTGGTCCTCTTGTTGGCCTTGAAAGTCAGCGTGTGACTCGCGACGGTCATCGCGGCATTGCCAGAGCCCAGGCGCACGGTCAACGTCACTTTGAGCCTATCCGCCTTGGCGAGAGCGCTGCGACCGGTTTTGTTCAGCTTCAGCAAAGCCGTCTTCATCTGTCCGGCGGCTATCGAGTAGGAATCGGTGGCGACCGTCTCGGTGACCGTATGGTGGTGTCTGCCGCGGCCCACGCTGGCCCTGATCGTTTCGATGATGCTTCCGGCGCAGTTGGCGGGGGCAGCGGCTGCGCACGACAGGGTGATCGCTGCCGTGGTCCCGCTGAGCGACACCTTGCCGAGCGCCACCCGAGTGGGCCCCGCCGTGCTGGGACCAGTGCTGATGGTGAGTGGCGTAATGTCAGCTCCCCCGACTGACTCACAGTCCGTTGCGCTTGGACAGGCCACGTCGGCCTGCTTGCCGACATCGAGCAGGATCGGGCTAGTTGCAGCGCCGCTGGTGATCGGCACCACTGCGCCGGTGCCATCTGCGTTTTCGCCGACTACCTCGCAAACGGTGGAGCTGGCGCACGCCACACTGATCGGGACTGCTGCGATGGTGCTTGAGGCACCGGCCACGCCGCCAGTGATCGGCATCGCCATCTGGACACCGCCGAAGTTCGCCCCGACCGCCTCGCAGCTCGAGGTGCTGACACAGGCGACAGACTCGAAGCCGTACACGCCAGCGGGGTCCGCTGGAATCCCGGGGACTCCGCCGGTGATCGTCACAACGGCGCCGCCGCCGCCGCTGGCCTGTCCGACCGCCTCGCAGGTCGTAGAAGGACACGACACACCGTTGAGAGAGCCTGTCCCCGCGACGGGCGTTACGGCCCCCGGAGATCCGCCGGTGACCGGTACGACCACCCCGGTCCCGTCGGCGGCATCGATTCCGGTCGCCAAGCACGGTCCCGCGGGCGCGCACGAAATCCTGTTGAGCTGGTGGGTCCCAGCGACCTCGATCGGGGTGCCCGGCGCGCCGTTCGCGATCGGAACCACCACACCCCCGTTGCTATCGAATCCGACGGCCACGCAGTTGCTCGCGGTGCTGCACCCGATATAGAAGAGCTGCAGTCCTGCCGATCCGCCGGTGACAGGGATCGGCGTGCCCGGCCTGCCGTTGGTGATTGGCACGACCACGTAGGCGCTGACGCCCGCTCCAACGGCTAGGCAGCTCGTGGTGCTCGGACACGCGATCCCGCTCAGACTGATCCCCGGGACCGCTATCGGAGTTCCGGCCGTCGTGTCCCCGAGCGCGACCGGGGCAAGCCAGGCGGCCAGCCCCACGACGACTAGGAACAGTGCGAAACTAGCGCGACGGGGCGCTCGCCGACCCATCCGTCGCCATTGCCATCCAGCACCAAACCAATCCACGCCCACCCCCAAGTCGCTCGTTTCCTACCCTGCAACTCAACACTACTCGACGGGCCCTTGCTGCCAATATGCGCAGCCGTCGTGAGGGTCGGCGAGATCCGCCGCTGACAGTTCCGACGGTGGCCACTGGGCCACCAACGGGGCGATTCAGTGGTCGCCTACAGGGAGGCCATTTCGGCATCGTGCGCCGGTCTCGAAAACCGGTTACGGGGTTCTCTCCGTACGAGGGTTCGAATCCCTCCCTCTCCGTTTAGATGTCACCCGGGCGACCGGCGGGCGTGTTCGATGGATCGCTATCGCCGTGATCGTCGGTGTTACACTCTGGTGCTACATCATGCCGACAAAGCACGAACGGATTGGGGTCGTCAAGGACGAGGCCCTGCAGCAGGCCCTTGAGAGTGTGGCCTCGATCGTGGGCGTGACAACGCCGGCGGCGACAGTCGTCCATGACCTTGCCATCCGCGGTGCTCGCGCGATCCAGGATGACGCCACCAGTCGTACAGGGCTGCTGCGGGATCTGGCTGAGTGGTCGACGGGGGACGCTCCGCCGTGGGACCCCGACGTGTTGGCTCGGATTGACGAGCTCTCGGCCGGGTGACGTTCCCCGAAGGTTTGCTTCTGGCCGACAAGTCGGCGTGGGAGCGCGCGGGGGATCCGCGCGCGCGCGAGGAGTGGACGGAGGCGCTGGTGACGGGGAGGATCGTCACTTGCCTGCCGGTCAGATATGAGCTGCTCTTCTCGACGCGCGATGCCGCGTCGTTTGTGGTGTTGGAGGAACGTCTTGCTGCGCTGCGCGACGTCGCGGTCACCGCCACGGTTCAACGGGCTGCGATGGCGGCGCAGCGGGACCTTGCCGGGCTCGGTCCGCTTCATCATCGTGTCCCGTTGCCGGATCTGCTGATTGCCGCAATCGCGCAGCAGCACGGCCTCGTGGTGGTTCATGAAGATCGGCATTTCGAGATGCTTCAGCGCGTTCTGTCGTTCGCGGCGCACCGCCTGCTCGCCGACTGACAGCCGCCGTTGGAGATCGCGTCCGTTTGGATCGCGACCATTGCGGGTGTGATCGTCCTCCACGCGGTCTGGTCGACCGACTCGCAGCTCTGCATCTGGGGAGAGGACTCTGGTATGCCCGCCGCGGCCCCGAAGCGACGCGGCCGTAAACCGTTAAACCCGCGTCCACGTGCGCATCCCTTCGCTTGTGCGACCCCACAGCTTCGCAAGGCGCTGGCCAGGATCGGTGTCACGTCGACAACCCTTGCCCGCGGTGAGCGCGAGCTGACGTTGGCGCTGCCGTCGTCCGAGAGCGGGCCTGAGCGGTCGCCGCAGCTCTTGCGCGCGGTCGAGGAGCGACAGGACGCGACCCCGAGCGCGCGTGATCCGTGGGTGCTTTCGGCGCTCACGCCCCGTCCGGGCACAGCCGTCGACGTGCTGCTGGCGCTGCCAGCGGAACAGCGCGTGGGCACGGCGCTCGGAGACTCGCTGCGTTTTGCCGCGACCGTCGCCAAGCTCGCGCTCGAGCTCATTGCTCGCGGCCGGCTGCTGCCGGGGCTCCAACGACGCGGGTCCGATTGGGTGGCGTGCTGGGCGCCGGTCACGCTTGATCCGGACGACGAGGATCGCGTGCGCGCGCTGTCCGCCTCGATGCCGCCGGTCCTCGCGTCCGAGCACGGGCGATCTGCGACTGAGCACCAGCCAGGGTCGGTGGCCGGGCAGCTGCTCGCCGCGATTCTGGATGCGTCAGCGCGCCGGTTTCTCAGCGAAGGTCTGCGGTCATCGGACGATCGGCGGCACTCGTCCCGAGCTCGGCAGCGGTCAGTCGTGGATCTGTGGCTTGCCGCGCTGACGACCTCGGATCCTGTCGTGCGGGGCGATGAGCAGGCACTTGCGGAGCTGGCCGAGCGGCTGGAGCAGTGGCGTGGCTCCGGTGAGCGCTACGGCGCCGACCGGATGTTCCGCACCTGCTTTCGCCTCTCCGAGCGCGCGGTCGAACCGGCGCTCGAGTCGAACCCCGACGCGCTGGACGATAACCGCCGCACGCCAGACTGGCGGGTCGAGATTCTTCTGCAGGCCAAGGACGATCCGAGCGTGCTCGTGCCGGCCGCGGAGGTATGGAACGCCAACGGGCACGGTCTCGGCCTCCTCGGCCGCCGCATCGACGAGCCGCAGGAACGGCTGCTGGGCGGTCTTGGTCACGCGTTGCGACTCTGGCCTGAGCTCGAGCCGGCACTCCGCGAGCGCGCACCCACAGGAGTGGACCTGGATTCCGAGTCGGCGATGCGGTTCCTGCGCGATGCCGCTCCCGCGCTCGAACAGGGTGGCTTCGCGGTGCTCGCACCGCGATGGTGGACGCAGCGCCTCCGGATCAAGCTCGAGGCGGAGCCATTTGACGAGTTCGATGAAAGCGAGGGTCTGTTCGGGCTCGACGGCCTGTGCCGATACCAATGGAAGGTGGCCGTCGGAAACGTCATTCTGACCCTGAGCGAGCTGCGCGAACTTGCCGCGCTGAAGCGGCCGCTGGTCAGCGCCCGCGGCCAGTGGATCGTCCTGCGCGCCGAGGACGTCGCCGCGGCGCTGAAGTTCTTTCAGGGCCGCGCCGAGCACGGCGAGGCCCCCGCCGCAGAGTTGGTCCGCACCGGCCTGGGACTGGACGGGGCGCCGGTGGGCTTGCCGGCCACCGAGATCGAGGCTCATGGCTGGCTGGCGGAGCTGTTAGGCGATCGTGGCGATCGGCGTCTCGAGCAGATCCCGACACCCGCGGGTTTCACCGGGGAGCTTCGCCCCTACCAGCAGCGTGGCCTTGCGTGGCTCGCCTTTCTCGCCAGCCTCGGTCTCGGTGCCTGCCTGGCAGACGATATGGGGCTCGGCAAGACTGTTCAGCTGCTGGCGCTGCTGCTGGCTGAGCGAGAGAGGCCCAGGCCGTCGAGCCGCCGCAAGCGACTCGCGCCGACCCTGCTCATCTGCCCGGTATCGGTGGCCGGCAACTGGCGCCGCGAGTCCGAGCGGTTCGCCCCCGGTCTGCGTGTCCACGTCCATCATGGGCCCGACCGACTGAAGGACCGGCAATTCGCGAAGGCTGCCCGGGCAAGCGATCTCGTGATCACGACCTATGCCCTGGCCACGCGCGACCGCAACGCACTCGCCGAGGTCAAATGGGGCCGCGTGGCGCTCGACGAGGCGCAGAACATCAAGACGATCGACGCGAAGCAGACCAAGGCGATCCGTTCGCTTCCGGCACTGCACCGGGTCGCATTGACTGGCACGCCGGTTGAGAACAGGCTGAGCGAGTTGCACTCGATCATGGACTTCCTCAACCCGGGGCTGGTCGGCCCGGCCGCGACATTCAAGCACGCGTACGCCACGCCGATCGAGCGTTGGCGGGATCAAGAGGCGGCCGAGCGACTGCGGCACGTGACCGGCCCGTTCATTCTCCGCCGGCTGAAGACCGACAAGCAGATCATCAGCGATCTGCCGGAGAAGATCGAGATGCGGGTGGACTGTCACCTGACCAAGGAGCAGGCGACGCTCTACCAGGCGGTCGTCGACGAGATGCTGCAGAAGGCGCAGGCGGCGACCGGGATCGAGCGATCAGGGATCATTCTCGCCGCATTGATGAAGCTCAAGCAGGTGTGCAATCACCCGGCCCACCTGCTCAAGGATCGCTCTTATCTGGACGGGCGCTCCGGCAAGCTGACCCGGTTCGAAGAGCTGCTGGCCGAGGCGTTGTCGGAGGGCGACAAGGCGCTCTGCTTCACCCAGTTCGCCGAGTTCGGTCACATGCTGAAGGACCATCTTCAGGAGCGGCTCGGGCTCGAGGTCCTGTTCCTGCACGGCGGCACACCACAGGACCGCCGTGACGAGATGGTGCAGCAGTTCCAGGCACCGGACGGCCCGCGGTTGTTCCTGCTGTCACTGAAGGCGGGCGGGACGGGCCTGAACCTGACTGCCGCGAATCACGTGATCCACTTCGACCGCTGGTGGAATCCGGCCGTCGAGGATCAGGCGACTGACCGGGCGTTCCGGATCGGCCAGCGCAAGAATGTGCAGGTCCGCAAGCTGATGTGCGTGGGCACGCTCGAGGAACGGATCGACACGCTGATCAACCGCAAGAAGGATCTCGCCGAGCGGATCGTCGGCAGCGGCGAGGCATGGATCACGGAACTCGACACCGCACAGTTGCGCGAGCTGGTGTCGCTGTCAACCGACGCCACGGAGGAGGCCGCGTGAACGCTCGCTGGGACTACGCGGAGTTCGAGCCCTCCCGTCCGCTGCCGGCGAAAGGCGGAATCGCCGCCCGCAGCCGCCGTGGCGCGATCGGCGAGGAGTGGTGGTCGCGACGGTTCATCCAGCTACTCGAGTCCTTCGGCGTCGGTTCGCGGCTCAAACGAGGACGCACCTACGCACGCAGCGGCCAAGTGATCGAACTCGACGTCGAGCCGGGCATCGTACTCGCCAAGGTCCAGGGATCCCGCTACACCCCCTACAAGGTCCGGATCCGGACCAAGCCACTGTCCGACGCGCAGTGGCGCCGGGTCGAGAAGGCAATGTCAGCCCAGGCGCTGCACCTGGCGAAGCTGCTCGCCGGGGAGATGCCACACGAGATCGAGCAGGTCTTCAGCTCCTGCAGGCTGGCCCTGTTCCCGGCCTCGGCATCCGAGCTCAAAGCAAACTGCACCTGCCCGGACCGGGAGAACCCCTGCAAACACGTCGCCGCGACCTACTACATCCTCGCCGAACAGTTCGACGTCGACCCGTTCCTCATCTTCGCCTGGCGAGGCCGCGAGAGGGATGAACTGCTCGAGCGTCTACGAACTCACCGCGGTGGCAGTGCCGCTCGAGCGGTTGCCAAAGCACGATCGGCGCCGAAGCCGCCTCCGACCGAATCGCCGACGCCCGCGCCGCCGACATCATTCTGGTCCAGCGGCCCCGCGAGCACAGAGCTGGAACTCAGGCCGCTCGCCGGCCCAGCCCCAGACGCTCTGTTGCGCCAACTCGAACCGACGCCAGTCTCCCCCAACGGACACGATCTCGTCGAATTGCTCGCCCCGGCGTACCAAACGCTCGCTCACGCAGCCGAACGTCTTGCGCTCGACCAACAACCACGCCAAACGGCCAAGAGTCACTCCAGCCGAGCAAGCCAACCGACTTCGAGCAGATAGCCGAGCAATCCCCGGACGGCAGGCCCTGCTCGCCGGATCGATGCGGCAGGCTCAGTCTGCCGGGCGGTCGAGCCCATCAAATGTGTCAGCGCTTCACGTGATTCGATGCGGTGAGTGCTGAGTGCTGAGTGCTGACTGGAATCGCGGCGAACCAACGGTGGGCTGCGGCGGTCCACGACGATCGCTCTCGGCGCGAATGCCCAGGCGGCGAGTTCGTGCTAGCGGTCCGCTTCCGCCGCCGCTCGCAGGCGAACGTGGTAGCGAGCCGCCCGGTCCGATACGCACGAAGGCACGGCCAGGCACGAGCGGCCCATAGTGCCGCGACTCGTCCAGGCGACACGCAGAGCCCAGCCGACGGTACCTCCGCAATCGCGGAGAGCAGAAGCGACGCGATCGCCGTCGCGCTGTGCTGCTCGTACTCAAAGGCAGCGGCCTGGTCGAGGCTGTTGCAACATGATTCATTGCGCAAGCGAGACGTCCGTGCTTGCGTAGCCTCGCAACATGACCTCGTCGACGATGGACGTTGCCGCCGCGGATGGCACTCACTTCACCGCCACGGTGATCGGCCGTGGGAGAACGATCCTGATCGTCCATCCCGGCGGCGGCAGTTCGTCGTCGTGGAGGCGAGTCGCGGAGTTGCTGGCAGCGGACTTTCGCGTCGTTCGGTTTGATCGCCGCCCGTACCGGATCCCCGGTGCCGCGGACCGGGGAACCACGATCGCCGACGAGGTGAGCGACGTCGCAGCGATCGTCGCCACAGTCGGTGAGCAGGTGCTGCTCGTCGGGCACTCCTCCGGAGCGGTGATCGCACTCGAAGCCGCAACCGCCTCACCAGCGAGCTTCGCGGGGCTGGTGCTCTACGAACCCCCCGTCGCGGTCACGACACCGCTCGGGGGCGAGGCGCTCGTGCGCGCCAATCAGGCGATTGATGGTGGAGACGCTGGTCGCGCCATGAAGATTCACCTGCGAGAGATCGTCCAGGCACCGGGCTTGCTCGTGAAAGTCCTGCCACTGTTCCCGCGGCTCTGGAGGCAGATGACGACGTTCGCACCGGGCCAGATCAGTGACGACAACGAGCTCGAATCTCTCGGTGTCGGAATCGGCCGCTACGCACGAATAGACGCCCCCACGCTCCTGCTCGGGGGCGCCCGGAGTCCACAACACCTGCGCCAACGACTCGACGCACTCGCCGCCGTCATGCCCAACGTCGAGTCGGTCGTGATCCTCAAGGGCCAAGGCCACCTCGCAAACGCACGCGCGCCTGCCAAGGTCGCAAGGATCATCAAAACATTCGCCGATACCGCGACGATCTGGCCTCGATAACGGCTCACGGACCCGCGCAGTGTGGCTCACAATGATCGAAGGGGCGGTCTCGGCGCGGGATGCCACAGAGCTCGTTCCGGAATCGAGGTGCTTGCTGATCTCTGACGTCGCGGTAATAAAGCGCAGACTTGGTGACGGTCGGCAAAGTTGTCGCGGTTGGCTGACGACGAGTGCTCGGTAAGCGGCGCTGTGCGTCAGTTTGGCTGCGTTTCGTCCGGTGTTCGCGTTGCGGTCACGAGCGTGGGCAGCGCGGTCGTCTCGGCGGCGAAGCGGTCGCTGGCGGGGCCTGCGTGTGGAGCGTTCGGCGGGTGCCGGGTCTGTGTATCGATCCACGCGAGAATCGCCCGGGAGTGGGTGACGATCGTCCCGTCGGGGAGCTTGAGCGCCGGTAGTTTTGTTGCGCCGGTCGCGGCGCGCAGTTGGTCGCGCGATTCGTTGCGCAGGAACGGGAGCGGGTTGCAGTGACCGGTGACCACTTTCTCGTAGTGGATGTCTGCGGCGCGGAGTGCTTCTTGGACGCGCCGGCACGGATGTATCGGCGCGCCTCCGTCGTCGCCGTCGCAGACGAACAGCGTCGGAGTCCCGGCTATTTCCTCTGCGACGGCGGCGTCGTTGTAGACGTGTTCGGCTTTGGGCAGTGCGCGTTCCGTGCCGTCGATGTTGATGTGAGGTAGTCGGGTGTCGAGCCAGCTCGGCAGTCGCCAGGTGATTGGGCCGAGGAGCTCAAGCACGGCGGGTAGCAGCACGCAGCGCACCACGACGGCGTCGAGGAGTACCGCGACGGCGAGGCTGAACCCGAACTCCTTGAGGACGCGCTCGTCGCCGAGCGTGAACGACACGAACACACAGACCATGATCGCCGCAGCCGCAGTGATCACCCGTCCGGTCAGCGCGAGACCGTCGCTGACAGCAGCGGACGCGTCGCCGTGACGTGTCCATTGCTCGCGTACGCGGGAGATGAGAAACACCTCGTAGTCCATCGAGAGTCCGAACACCACCGCGAACAGGATCACGGGCATCCACGGCTCGATCGGGCCTTGCTGCACCCCGAGCACGCTCGCGAACCATCCGTTCTGGAAAACGGCGACGGTGACCCCGAGCGCCGCGCCGATCGTGAGCAGGTTCATGACGGCGGCTTGGACGGGAATCACGACGGAGCGGAAGATCACGAGCAGGAGCATCGCGGAGAGCAGGATCACGATCGAGAAGAACAAGGGCAGCTCGCTCGCGAGCACGTGGGAGAAGTCGATTGACGCGGCCGTGTAGCCGCCGACGAGGACGGGCAAACCGGTGCGGCGTTGGAGTGCTGGCAGCACGGTGTCGCGCAGGTGGTTGACGAGGTTGGTGGTCGCGAGCGCTTGCGGGGCGGACTTGGGATACGCCTCGATGACCGCGACGGTGCCGGACGGTGCGATCCGCGGTTGGGTGACGGCGGCGATGTCGGGGGTGGCGCTGAGCGCAGCCCGCGCCTGTTGCAGCACCGCGTCCGCGTCGCCGGCTGGTAGGCGGGCGACGAGCAGCAGCGGCCCGTTGAATCCCGCGCCGAACCCATTGGCGAGGAGATCGAAGGTGGTGCGCGAGCTGAAGTTCGGCGGGTCGGTCCCGGCGTCGCTTGAGTCCAACCGCATCGCGAACACTGGCGTCAGCAGCGCCAGCATCAGCGCGAGCGAAAGGATCGCCAGCGGCCACGGTCGCGCCTTCACGATCTCGCTCCACCACCGCCACGCCGATCGCCCCGCCACACCCGCGCCGCGGCCTGCGCCGATTGACGCGTTGCGGCGACCGACGAATCCCGTGCGCGCGGCGCGGGGCCGCACGAGCCGGGCGCCGAAGCGCGACAGGAGTGCCGGCAGCAGCGTCAGCGAGGCGGCGAGCGTGAGCAGCACGGCGATCACGGCGGCGATCGCTAGCCCGTACATGAACCCGATTCCGGTCGCGAACATTCCGAGCAGGGCGATCACCACGGTGCTGCCGGCGAGCAGGATCGCCCGCCCCGAGGTGTCCATCGCCGCAATCACAGAGCGCTCCACGTCGCCTGACTCGAGATAGTTCTCGCGAACGCGGGTCACGATGAACAACGAGTAGTCAATCCCGACACCGAGACCGATCATCAACGCCAACTCGGGGGACACGGTCGCCATGTCGGTGACGTGTGTCGCCAGTCCAATCAGCGCCACTCCTGTGACTAGGCCCAAACCGGCGGTGATCAACGGCATCCCGGCGGCGGTCAGCGAGCCGAACGTGAGCAGCAGGATCAACAGCGCCGCGAGCACCCCAACCTCGGTCGCTGGACCGACGCTGAACGCCTCGGCGTCCTCCACCACCTGACCGCCCGCAGCGATCTGCAAGCCCGGGACGTGCACGGCGTTGACGTCGTCAAGCAGCGGTCTACCAGTGCTCGACGCGAGCTCGTTCGCCGCTCTGTCGTAGTTGACCGTTGCGAACGCGGTCATCCGGTTTGGCGAGACCTGTAACGCACCACGCGCGCTATAAGGGCTGACCACTCCGGTCACATGCGATAGAGCGCTCACGCGCGCGAGCAGCGGCGTCAGCGCCGAGCGCACCGCCGGAGAGTCGACCGTGCCCTTCGCGACGTGGAACACGACCGTGTCGACATCGCCGCTCTGAACGGGGAACTCGCGCATGAGTAGATCGGTGGCGCGCTGCGAACCGGTCCCGGGAAGGCTGAACGCGACGACATAGTTCCGGCCGACCGACTGGGCAACCACCGTGCCGAGTATCGCGAAAGCCACCCACGCGACGATCACACCCCGGCGATGGACGATGCACCAACGAGCAACACCCCTCATCGCCCAAGCCGCCCACGCACAGTTCGCAGGTCGGCGCGGCGCACAAGGCCCAACGGGAAGACCGCTGGACCCACGAACAGGTCCGGGTGAGGTCCACCGGCCGGCAACAGGACGACCGGCGTGACGCTCGGGATGGTCTGAACCGCATTGTGGGGCATGTCGACCTCCAGGGTTGATGGACCCAACGGAAGTCAGGGTGTGCTGCCGCCCCGTAAGGTCGACGTCACAGCGGTGCCCTCCAACGCACAATCTCAGACAGCGTTGTCAAGCTTAGTTGATCTCTGACGTAATGTCAAAGATAATGGAACGAGCCGATGCCCGGATCAACACCACCGATCCCTCGCCGCCGACGAACTGACGCCGAACAGAACTTCGCCGCGATCCTCGACGCCGCAATCACCGTCCTGGCCGAACAGCCGGACGCGAGCATCGAGGACATCGCCAATGCCGCCGGCATCAGCCGGCAGACCGTCTACGCCCACTACGCCTCACGCGAAGCCCTGATCAACGCCGCGATCGAGCGCGGCAGCACCGAAGTGAAACTGGCGTTCGAAGCCGCGGCACTCGAGGATCTCCCACCGACCAAGGCGCTGGTCAAGCTGCTCGACATCGTCTGGGAAACCAGTGCCCGGTACCCATTCGTATGGCACGCCCCGCCAGTCGGCCCACAAGACGACCTCGATCGACACGGACCAATGCTCGGACTCGTCGAAGCCCTCATCCGACGCGGACAGGCAACCGGCGACTTCGACCCCAGACCATCCCCCACATGGCTCCTCGCCGCCAGCCTCGCGCTCACGCGCGCCGCCGAAGACGAAGTCAAAGCAGGACGAATGACGGTCGAGCAAGCCACCAACGAAGTTAGCCACAGCATCCTACGCCTCGTGGGCAACCACGACAGAACCGAACGGTCTTGACCCGCTGAACCACAAACCCACCCATCACTCGACCCGATTCGGAGCATCGCCACCACCGACGCACGGACGCGCGGCCTGTGAGCCGTCCTTCCGGACGGCCGCTCCGCCGCTGAGGCGGCCACCGGCGGCGGTGACGTTACGCTGCAGAGACAAACGTCACCCGGCATTGCCGATCGGTGCTCTCGAACCCGTGAGCGGATCGGGCGCGAGCCCTGCTCGAACTCCGCGACGGGCACCTCGGACGTGATGCCGACCACCTGCAAACGAGCGGACCCGGAGCTTCTCGCGCCCGGGAGTATCAGACGCCACGGTGGACGCACGCCACCTCTAGCTGAAAGGCGCCAGCCGTGCAAGCGCCCCGAGGTTTGAAAGGAGCACACCGCACGGGCAAACGAGACAGGTGGATCGGGCCACGTGCGGCAGTCTCGGCGAGCCGTTTGGCGCGGCCGAGACTGCTTGGTTCGGAACGAACTCAGCAACGCCGGCCGACCCCAGCAGCACCGGCGCTATCCCGTGGCCAGGCCGCAGTTCGGCATCGACGCCATCGCCGGATCCGCCGCCCTGAGCGTCGCCGGCCCTGCTGCGCTCTCGAAACCAGGGCCCAAGAACCAAATCGGCGTGACCGTGTGCTCGACGGGCACGAGTGCGCCGGGCGCTTACGACGGTCCCGCAGTCCATCGAGAAGCGAGCACCACCCGGCTGGAGCGCAAGCATCCCACCCGGCCGCGCGCATATCGCGCAACGTCGGACTTCCATGCGTTGCGTCACCGGCTATCGACGACGAACACGACCGGCGAAAGCGAATTCCGCCATCAACCGCAGCCGCGTCCTCGCGGGTCAACGAAGGTCAACGCAGGCCGCTGTTCCCCACCCGAGCACGACCCGTTCTCGCCGCCGGAGGGAGGCCTCACAATCCTGCCGCTCTCGGGCGTAGAGTCTCGCGTATGCCTGAACATCGTGCCGAACCGAGCCGCCGCTACCGACGCCTGCACGCCCCTCGCGCCACCGCCACCACCGTCGACTGTTCCCTCCGCCTCGACGAAGCGGCCGAGACTGCACAACAGGGCGGCAAGACCCGTCTTGGTGAGCAGCGTCCCAGTATCGGGGTACTCGGCCACCTCGGGTAGGTTCATCGTCGAGAACACGAGGACGCGCGCGGGCGGACCGCCGGGGTTGCTGATCCGGTGCGCGCCGAGCGGGCCGCGTGGAAACGCGACCGTGTCGCCAGGTTGCAGGCGGCGGCTACCGTCGGGCGTCCGCAGTTGCGGTTGCCCGTCGAGCACCAGGAGCAGCTCTTCATTTGCGTGATGGGCGTGGTAGGGAGAGACCGCTCCTCCGGCGTCGATCTCGTACAGCGTGACGCCGATCTCGGCGGCGCCTGCACGGGAGCCCAGACGCATCGCGCGCCTGCGAAACGGCGGCTCGCTGGATTCGACATCCCACTCGGGCCGGTTGACGTTGGGATCAGCCATGCAGGTCAACTTCCGTTTCGATTAGGGAGCCGGACACCGTACGTGCTGTCACACGCCTCACCGGCTCAATCTTGCCACCAGGGCACGTGGCGTTGCTCGGCAGCGTCTCTTACGCGCTGCCCGTCGCAGCGGCCGTTGGAGAGTCTGACCCCGGGGTCCCCAGTCCGGAGAGATGCAGAACCACCGCGACTGCGATGAAGCACGCTCCGAGCACCACCCGCGGGACCCCGTGCATTACCAGGGAGCCGACCGAGAGCGTATTGATCCACACCGACCAGACGACGATGACGAGGTATCCGACCAGCGCAGCCAGGTAGAAGCCGGCCAGCGGGCGGGCACGCCGCTCCCAGAAGCAGACCAGGGTCATCGCCACTGCCACCGAGACGAATACCGCGACACCATTGGCGATGCCCAGCTGTTGACCGAATGCCTGCAGCGCCGTCCAGAGTCGGCCGAGGTGGCCAAGAAGGTACACCGGATCCGCAATCCGGCCGAGCGGCTCCTCAGTCTGGGGATGGTGAACCAAGACCCAGACGCGCCAGGGCAGGATTGCCAGCACGACGACCAGCCCGGCGGCGACCGTGAGCTCGAGCGCGGCCCGCCGTCTGCGCGCCAGCAATGTGACCGCCAGCGCCGCCGCCAGCAGCAGCAGCGCACCGGCCGTGCCCTCGTTCTTCAGGCCGACGGCGCCGGCGAGCAGCAGCGCTGCAACCGCCAGGTCGCTGCGGCGCCACGACTGGAGCCACACGCCGAGCGCGAGTGTGGCCAGGCAGAGGTAGAAGGAGACCGGAATGTCCGCATACCCGCTCAGCAGACGGCCCCATGAGAGTAGGACGGCGCCCGTGAGCACCGGCGCCCACACCAGCGGCGAGGTGACGCGCGAGGCGATAAACCCTCCGGCCCACACGAAGGCGATCGCGAGCAGCCACATCACCAGGTGCACCGAGGACGGATCGCCGCGTCCGAGCGCCCGCATGTGCAGCGCCTCGAGCAGCGGCAGGAGCAGAGGATAGGAGGCGTTGATGTTGTAGTGGGCGTCGTATCGGACGTCGCCGCTGAATCCGAAGATCGCCGTTGGGAGATGGGAGCCGTCGACCAGCAGCAGGGCCTTCCTCCCCCAGTCGTTCCAGGCATCGGCGTCGAGCAGACCGATCGGTCGGTCCGCCAGCGTGAACAGCCCGATCATGGCGAGCACCCCGAAGGCGGTCAACGTCGCAGCGACCGCCCACTCGCCTGTGCCGCGCGGCCGTCGGACCCAGCCGGCGGTGCGGCGCCCCGTCAAGCCGGAGCCACGACGCCAACCCAGACCGAGCACGAGCAGCGCCGCCGCCACGACGGCGAAGACCTCCAGCGTGAACGGACCTCCAAGCACCAGCACGATCACGCACACCCCGAGCGTTCCCGCCACGCCCACCAGGTACGCGAGGCCGGCCGCCGCCAGCGCGCGGGGCGAGCGAAGCGACTCGATCACACCGGCGGCCCGGAGCATTCCAAGACCCACCGCCAACAGCATGCCGTGGACCAACACTGGGCCGAGCACCGCCCTCACCGCGTCAACCGCGCGATCGCGAAACCCGGCTTGTACACAACCTCGTCGCTCACCTTCACGGACTCGAGAGCTCCCGGCGGCGTGTCGTAGAACAACACCCACTGCGCCTGCCACGGAAAGTCCGTGAACACGCGCGGCAGCAAGCGGTACGTAATCCAGTTCGCGAGCGCGTTCTGACAAGGGTTAGGCTGCTGACAGTCCAGGAACACCCGCGCTTGCCTCGGGAGCACCCCGTCCGCCCACGCGAGCACGTCCTCGCGCGCGCCGTACTCCCCACCGGGTACCGCCAGCGCCTGCTCGGCCGTCAGCCGCGCATCGACCGCATGCTGGCTGATGAAGCCGCGCCCGACCGACCACACATTGCTCCAGAAGGCAAACCCAGCCAGCGCGACCGCCACCACTGTCAGCCCCGAAAGCAGCGATACCCGACCCGGCAGCAGACCGCGGATCATCGCCGCAAGTACGAGCGCACCAACCAGCTCGAGCAGTAGCGTCACCCGGCGACCCTACTGCCGGCACCGGCCGGCGCCACGAGCACTCCGAGATCGCTCCCTGGATCGATTCCTGCCGAGACAGCCACGTCGGTCATCGTCCCCCGTGCCCCGGACCGAATCACGGGTCAGACGCCCTTGGAGACACTGAGGAGTGTGCGCTCGTGCTCGCGGCGACGTCCACGATCGCGCGCGCGTTCCCCGTCAAGCGCTCGCAACAGCCCAACCGGCGATGTGGCCCCTCCGGTCGGAGGGGCCACATCGGGAGCGGGGTTGCGGGACGTTCGACTGGCGACGGTCGACGATCCCGCGGCCGCGGTGGGTTCGCTCAGCGACCGAATCGGTGTCGATGCGGCGACACCGACCCGTGGCCAACCGGCGCGTGATCCGACCGGCGACGCGGGTGCCCTGATCCCGAAGACACCCCACCGGGGCCACTGCCGACGCCGGCGGAGGTCACGGTGATCGGTGTCGAGGCGATCAGGCCGGTCCCGTTCGTGATCGCCGTCACGTTGAACTGTCCGGCACTGTTGAACTGGAGCGTGTTGCTGTTGATCGAGGTCGTGTCACCGCTGGCGATGACCCCGTACTGGCTTGGGTCAAGCGTCCATACGTTCCCGTACTGATCCTGCGCATCGACGGCGAACGTCACCGTGCCACCTACCGGGACGGTGACATTCTGGTCGTCACTAGCAAACGCAATCGAGACGGCCGGCCCAGCCGCGACCTGCACAGTGGTGTGGCCTGTGTGACCGTCTGCCGTCGCGGTCACAGTGTGCGCGCCGGCCGCGAAGAACTGCACGTCGTTCCGGCTCACGATGTCCGACGAGACGTTGCTGGTATACGTCGCACTCTGGGTGATCTGAGCGATCGGGTTGCCGTAGGCGTCGTAGCTTGTCGTGACAAAGCCGACGCTGTCGCCCGCGGTGATCTGCGTCGACTGAGAGGCGACGCCGATCGAGTGCTCGGCCGCCGCGGTCACATCAATCGTTGCGGTGGCGACGGACACACCATCCACCGAGGCGGTCACGGTATGGGTTCCCGCCTGGTACATCGTGATCGTCGAGCCTGAGATCTTGTCCGGGGCGTTGCCGGTGTCTCCGTCCTCCGGCGTCACGGTGCTGCTCCAGGTCACGCCCGAGTCGGTCAGCGGGAAGCTGGGGCTGTCGCCGGCGGTTGCAGCGAGCGTCATCTTCACCGATCCTCCGGCGGCCACGCTGGCCGCAGCGGGGGTCGCCTGGTAGCTCAGGGTTGGAGCCGTCCACGCCTGCACGACCCCGCCCGCGTTCTGGCCCACAGCGCCCGGCTCGATCGTGCCATGCATCAGCTGTGAGTCGAGCATCGAGGAACCCGCGCCTCCACCCGCTCCAGAGCCGATGTTGCCGGTCGCGGGATCCTGGGTGCTTCCCTGGCCCGAGGTGCCGCCGTTGATGCCACCGCCGCCGGCACCACCCCAGCTGTACGACGACAGCCACGTGTCCGTGACCGCGCTCGCTTGACCGTAGGACTCCGCCATCGCGCCGCCGAGTCCACCCTTGGCGTCGCCACCGTCGCCGGGGCCGGCACCGCTCTGGGCAACTGGTCCGCCCGACCCGCCGCTGCCTCCAGCGGCCATGTCGGGCTGCCCGCCGCCCTGGCCGCCTCCACCGGCGGCGACAAGCACGTTGTTGCCATTGAGCTGGACGATCGTCGCGCCGCCGCCGCCGCCGCTGGCGAACCCGTCCTGGCCGCTATCGCCGCCGGCGGGGTGTCCGGAACCGCCGACGGCGTTCATGTATCCCCAACCACCGTTCGAATTCGTCGCACCCCCAGCGCCCTCCATGTAACCCCGATTGCCGACGGCCACGGTCAGGCGCTCCACCAAAGGCAGCCTGATGCAGCCGCTCACGACGGCCCCACCTCCACCACCATCACGGGGATAGTCAGAGTCGGTTGTGCCGCCACCGTCGCCACCCTTGGCGATCAGGCAGATCACCCCGGGCCCAACCGGGACCGTCTGCGGCGCGCCGGTGTATTGCCAGATCTGCTGCGCCGGCGCGGTGCCGACGGGGGTAACGGGAGCTGCCGAGGCGATCGACGGAAGCACAATCGCCGCCGGCAGCGCCACGGCCGACACGCCGGCTGCCGCCAGCCACCGCTTCCCTGCCTTCGAAACGTTCGATGTCAACATGGTTGCTCCAATCGCGTGCTCTGCTTGAGCGCTAGTTCTGCCTGCTCCTGCTCGTAGGTCACGACTCCGGGCGCGAGCGTCCATTTCCGGCCTCGCGGTGCGAGGTTGTCGGCGGGCCACACGCCGTGCTCATCGAGATACGCTCGGGCCGCCTCCTCTCGGTCACGCTCGCGGTCGCCCTCGACCCCGAGCCGGTAAAGGCCGTTCAGCATCAGGACGGCCAGCCCGCCTCCGGCGGCCATCGCGAAGCCGTCCACGCCGAGACCGGCCGGCGAGACTACGAACACCACGAGTCCGGCCGCGATCAGCAGTGCCCCGATCCCGTAGCGCACGAGGAACATGCCGACCTCGGCGGCGGATACGCCACGGTGGATCTCCATCTGACGCACCTGAGTTGATTCACGTTCATTCATAGGTCCGGCTCCTCAGTAGCGGTGATCTGGTCTGTCATGGACGATCGCGCTGCGAGGGGCCGAGTTCGACCGTGCGTGCAGCCAGATTTCGACCGGCGCCCCGACGGCCGATGTCTGGCTCGCCCTACCTGATGCGGCGCTGCCGCCGAGGCCGGCTGTCGCTAGCGTTGTCGCCGATGGCACCGGTGCGAGTGGTGATCGCGGAGGATCAGTTGCTGCTGCGAGAAGGTCTCAGCCGCTTGCTCGGCGACAGCGGGTTCGACGTCGTCGCGCAGGCCGGCAACGCGCCCGACTTGTTGCGCAAGGTGTCAGCCCACCACCCTGACGTCGCGATCGTCGACATTCAGATGCCGCCAGGCAATGCCGACGACGGTCTGCGGGCGGCGATCCAGATTCGCGGCGATCATCCCGAGGTGGGCGTGCTGGTGTTCTCGCAGTTCCGGGACGAGGCTTACGCGATGGACCTGATCGGTGAGGATGCGCGGGGCGTTGGCTACCTGCTGAAGGACCGGATCGCCGACCTGGCTTCGTTCACGGACGCGGTGCGCAGGGTCGCCTCGGGAGGCTCGGCGCTCGATCCCGAGATCGTCGCCTTGATGGTCGGTCGCCGGCGCAAGCACGACCCGCTTGAGGAGCTGACGCCGCGCGAGCGTCAGGTTCTGACCCTGATGGCCGAGGGCAAGTCGAATCTCGGGATCGCGGAGTCGCTCGGGGTGACCCTCGCGGCCGTCGAGAAGCACGTGGGGCGGATCTTCGGGAAGCTTGGGCTCCGGAACGAGCCACTCGAGCATCGGCGCGTCCTTGCCGTGCTCACGCTGCTTAAGGCGCCGGGCTGACGGTCGCGTCGAGCGGCAGCATGACGGTCACTCGCGTGCCCGCGCCGAGCGGTGATTGCACCTCGAACGTGCCACCTGCAGCGGCGACGCGGTCCTCGAGCCCCGCCAGCCCCGAGCCGCGTGTCCGATCGATCACCGCACCACCGCGCCCGTCGTCCTGCACGGCGATTCGAAGTCGATCACCATCGACCATGGCGCTGACCGACACGTCGGCCGCCTGAGCGTGCTTCGTGGCGTTCGTCAAGGCCTCTGCCACGACAAAGTACGCAGTCGCCTCGACGTTCGGCGCGAACCGCGCTGCCGGAAGCTCGAGCGTCACCGGGATCGGAGCTCGCGCTGTGAGCGAGTTGATCGCGGCTCGCAGACCGCGGTGCGTCAGCACTGAGGGGTGCAGCCCCGACGCCAGGTCTCGCAGGTCCTCGATCGCTTGCTTGGTCTCGGACATCGCGTTGGTCACAAGCCGCGTCGTTTCGTCGTCGCCGCCGTGTCCGGCCAGAAACTGCAGCGTGACCAGCACGTTGACGAGCCGCTGCTGCGCCCCGTCGTGGAGATCGCGCCCGAGGCGGCGTCGCTCCTCCAGCTCTGCACGCGCCAGCCGCGCACGCGAGGCATCGATCGCCTCCGCGCGCAGCCGCTCCGCTTCGGCACGGTCACGATCGCTCGTGTCGCGGAAGACGACAACGGCACCGGCGGCTTGATCGAGCGTCATCGGCGCCGAGGAGTAGGCGACCGGAACGAAGGTAGCGTCCTTCCTCACGAACCAGTCCTGCTCGACTCGCACTGGCGCGCCACTCGCCCGTACCCGCAGCAGTGGGCAGTCCGACTCTGGGAAGGGCTCCCCGTCGGGGTGGCTGTGGTGGATGGTCGCGTGGCTGTCGCGCCCGACGAGTTCAGCCTCGTCGTCGTAGCCGAGGATCGTCACGGCGGCGCGGTTCGCGAACAGCACGCGCCCGTGATCATCGACTGCGTAGACCCCGTCGACGGTGCTGGAGAGCAGCGCCGCGAGCAGGGCCTGATCGGCCCGGTCCAGATGGGTGGCGCTGGTCCAGTCCGTAGTCATTCGCAGGATGCTCCCACTTCCACTGCTCAGTAGGCCACCGCTCGCCTGCGCTGTCGGATCGCGTGCAGGAGCGACCCACGACTTGAATCGATGGGCACTTCTATGCGAACCTCGGGTTTCGAAACACACGGGCGAGGGGTGCTTGATGCGACAGCTGCGCGGTCCACAACTCAGCGGGGTTATCCAGCGAAGGGTCGTGATGCTGCTGGCGGCCGCAACGCTCGCCGTCGGCGTGCTGCTGATCGGCACGGTCCATGGCCAGGCGGCGGTCGGCGCGGGCGCGTCTTCGTGCGCGAGGACCAGCCAGCTTGCGTATTCGGCCGGCAGGTACCCGGGGCAGAAGGCGATGGTCTGGCTTGCCAATGCGAATGGAACCGACCGACGGGAGCTGTTCCGCGCGGCGGATCCGGTTCTTTCTCCGAGCGGCGAGATGGTTGCCGTTACCAACTTCGGTGGTTCCGCCGGGCTTGGCCTGTTCACGTCCTGCGGTGGGCTCGTCAGCAAGTTCTTCGGCAGCCACGACACGATCACCGGCATCACTTGGTCGCCTGATTCGAGCATCGTCGCGGCAGTCGTTGCGGCGAATCCGGAGCAGGCCCCGTTCCACGAGCAGCTGGATCTGATCGACGTTGCGACCGGGCAGGTGACGAACGTCGCAACCGGTTTCCTCAGCGGCTGGGGTGGCCCGACGTTCTCCACGCTGTCGTCGCACCAGCTCGCCTACGCGAACGTGACCAAGGTCGGGCACAACCCGAGCATCTGGTCCGTGACGCCCGGCCAGCGCAGCGTCCAGTTGACCACGAGCGGCACCAACCAATACCCGGTGTGGGGACCTCAAGGGCTTCTGTACCAGCACGCGCTCAATAACGGCACGTCCTACCTTGATCTGCTTTCAGGCGGTCATTCGTCAACCTTGATGAAACTGGAGGCGTGGCCAGTGGCAGTATCGAGCGATGGCACCCACCTCGCGGCCGAAAGTGCTGCATGCGGGGTCGTCTGGCCGGTGAGCGTCAACCTGTCCACCCGCAAGGTCGTGCACCAGTTCCCAGCCAGCTTCGCGCCGTACGGGATCACTCCCTCAGGAGGCTCGATTCTGATCTCTGGGTCGACGCCGCATGCGGACTGTGGCGGTCCGCGAAGCGTGATCGAGACGGTTCCCTTCTCAGGCGGTAAGCCCAAGTTCGTCGCCGACGGCACCGACCCCAGTTGGGCGGACAGCCGAGCAGCCGGCGTTCTGCCATAGACCGAACAGGCGCTATGTCCGCGGCGCCAGGCTGACGGCCCCAGCCGAATGAGTTCACCACGGTTGCTTGGCGTTCGTCCTCTCGTCCCCGGCCGGGCTGGAGCGATTGTCTCCGGGATCGCAGATCGCAGGCGTCCCGGCGGTTGCGGTCAGTTTCGAGGTCCGCGGCAGACCCAAGCTCGAAGAGCTGACGATCGAGCTCGACAAGCTCGACGGAGTACGCGGAGTCGATACCGCCGATTTCGATGACGGCGGATCAGGCCTGGGCGCTGCCGCTAGGTCTTGTGGGTGACGAGTATCAGGCCGTAGATCACGGTGGCGGCTGCGATCAGCAGCCCGGTGGCTGCGAGCGCCGCGTAGGCCGTGGCGGGGCCGCTGCGATGCAGCCTGCGCATCTCGCTTGAGCGGGTCACGCCCAGGATCGCGATTGAGAAGACGACGGCGACGCCGACGCCCGCCACGAGCGAGGAGTACAGCATCCGGACCAGTGCATGGGTGTTGACGATGCTTGCGATCATGGTGCGACGGGTGCCGGAGTCGCGTGTTGCAAGCGACGTGCGAATGCTGTTGCGAGAGCCAGGACCAGAGCGACGCTGATCACGACCGGGCCGATCGCGCCGTGGCCGAAGAGCGTCGAGATCGCATAGGTGGCTCCGCCCATGACGGCGGCTGCGGGGAGCGTGAGCACCCATGCGCCGGCGATGTTGCCGGCGACGCCCCAGCGCACGGCGGAGAACTTCTTGGCTGCACCGGAGCCCATGATCGCTCCGGAGACGACGTGTGTCGTTGAGAGCGGGAATCCGGCGCTGGAGGCGGCGAGGATCACGGTCGCCCCAGCAGCCTGTGCGGCGAACCCCTGCGCGGGGTCCATCTTGACGATCCGCATGCCGACCGTCTTGATGATCCGCCAGCCGCCCGTGAACGTGCCGAGCGAGATCGCGCTTGCGGACGCGATCACGACCCAGGTCGGAACGTAGAAGTGGTTCGCCGGAATGTCGCCGTGAGCCACCAGTGCGAGCGTGATCACGCCCATCGTCTTTTGCGCGTCGTTGGTGCCGTGTGAGAGCGATAGGAGACCGCTGGAGGCGATCTGCCCGAGACGGAAGCCGTGGCTGACAGGACCCGGCCGCAGCCGCCCCACGATCCGGTAGATCAGCACGATCGCAAGCCCCGCAACCAGGAACGCGATCGGCGGCGCGACCATCGCCGGCACGATCAGGTTTCCGACAAGCCCGCTGCCGTTGACGGCAGCGAACCCCGCCGACGCGATCGCCGATCCGACGAGACCGCCGATCAAAGCATGCGAGGAGCTTGACGGCAGCCCGTAGTACCAGGTGATCACGTTCCACGCGATCGCGCCAACCAATCCCGCGAACACAACCGTCGTCGTGATCGTGTTCGAGTCGACAAAGCCCTTCGCGATCGTCGTGGCGACCTTCAGCGACAGGAACGCCCCGACGAAGTTCAGCAGCGACGCCATCGCGACCGCCGGTTTTGGCGCGATCGCGCGCGTCGAGATCGCGGTCGCGACGACGTTGGCGGTGTCGTGGAAGCCGTTGGTGAAATCGAACGCCAGCGCCGTGGCGACGACGATGATCAGAATGATGTCTCCGCTCATGTTCTAGGCGTTCTTGATCACGATCCCTTCGAGCGTGTACGCAGTCCGCTCGGCTGAGTCGATCGCGCTCTCGAGACGCTCGAAGATGTCCTTCCAGCGGATCACGACGATCGGATCGATGCCGACCTCGAACAGCGACGCGATCGCATCCCGAACGATCCGATCGCCCTCGTTCTCGAGCCGGTGCACCTCGATCGTGTGCTCGCTGATGTCCTTGAAGCCGCGCAGCAGTGGGATCGCGAGGGCTATCTGGAGGGTCGCCTGCCAGAGAACGTGTGCGAGGCGCTGGGCTTGAACCATCGGCGCCTCGATTCTGTACAGGCCGAGATAGCCGGCGACGGCCTCGGTGTACTCGACGATGTCGTCAAGAGACGCGGCGAGATCAAGGATGTCCTCTCGATCGATCGGCGTGACAAAGGCCTTGTTCAACCGCGTCCTCAACTCAATGGCGATTTGATCGCCCTCGTGCTTGCACGCCAGGATCTTCTGATCCAGCCTCGGACCATCCGGAAACGTCGCGAGCATCTCGTCGAGCAACTCGGCAGCACGCACGACATTCGCTCCCGCCCGTTCAAAGAGATCGAAGAACTCGCGGTCAGTGCCGCGTATCAGGTTCGCGATCGAAGCCATCAAAGAGTTTCCCGGAACCGCCAGCTACCCCATGGTCGAGTCTGGCCCGCCGCGACCAGCCGCGCCGACCCCGATGTCTCCACCGAGGCCAGCGCAGACTACGTCGCGATCGTGAACCAGATGTGAACAAGATGTGAACACGATGTGAATCACAACAACCTCAAGCCGACAACGAGCCGTTCTGACGAAAGGTCAGAAAAACCATTACCTTCGTGCGGTTTACTTGTGGAGAGACTCGCCCTGGACGGACCCGCGTGGAAGAATGTGCACGTGATCGAGCTCTACACGCGCAACGAGACGGCGGGGACGATCGTGCACTGCGCGCTCGAGTGGGCCGGCGTGCCCCACAGTGCGATCGAGGTGCGCCCCGACGAAGGGGATGGTGTCTCACCGGCGGGCTACCTGGCGCTGAACCCTCGCGGCACGGTGCCGACACTCGTCGACGGCGAGCTTGTGCTGTACGAGACGGTGGCGATCCTTGAGTACCTCGTTGAACGCTTCCCCGGGCTCGGCCCTCGAGCCGGCGACCCAGGACGACCAGGGCTCCACTTCTGGCTGGCCTGGCTGAGCAACAATCTGATGGCGGCGTTCTATCGCTGGTTTAAGGCGGACGAGATGATCGCGGCCGATGCCGTCGAGGCACTGAAGTCCGGAGCGGTGTCGGACCTGGAGGAGCACGGGGCCTGGTTGGAGCGACAGCTGGCCCCCGTCACCTGGCTCGTGGAGGGATCACCGTCGGTCGCCGATCTGTTCCTGCAGGGCCTCGGCAGCTGGGCGGAGGAGATCGATGGCCTTGTCTTCGGCGGCCAGGCGCTCGCTGCACACGCGGCTAGAACGGTCGCTCTCCCGGGAGTGGCCGCGGCCCTCGACCAGGAGCTATCGCTCGGGCGAGCGGGCAGCTAGGGCCGCCCCGCTACCCCCGGCGCTGGGGGGCCCTTCGAATGGCGAGCACCAACTCTTGCTGAAACCCTGTTTCGGCCGGTTTCAGCGTCTGACCCGACGGGCCGCTATCCGTCGTTTAGTCGAAAAACGGGATGGTCGGGTGCGATCCGGCGCAGCTCGTCGTCCGAGGAGTCGGGCCCGACTCCGCCGAAGAACGCGCCAACCTCGATCTTCCACTTCCTCAGGTATGCACGCAGCAACGGCGGCTTCTCCTCGTCGGTGAGCTCGACCGCCGCAAATGGCTGGGTCCGCCGCCCGACGCGCAGCCGCCCGTGACCACTCGCACGCAGGTTCTTGACCCACTGAGTCTGACCGCGCGCCGCGACCAGGTAGTCGGCGCCGTTGTAATGGAGGAGGTTCACCGGGGTCTGGCGCCACTGGCCCGAGCTGCGGCCCTTCACCTCCAGCACGCGGGAGCCGTACACGCTCACGCCGAGCCCGGTCAGAGCGGCTACCAGCCGGTTGAAAACGTTCGTCGTGAACCACCCCGGTCGCTGATAGTGCTCAGCCATCCCGCCATTCTGACAGCGGAATCGCCGGTGGGGCAACACCGCCGGCGTTCGAAAATGGATAAAATCGATTGAACTTGTCTGTACGTGAGACCCTCGCTGCCGACGCATCAGATTCCGGGCTGACCCGCCCTCGTCGGTCGATGTGATGGCGAGCGGTCACAACAACGGGGGCGCCGGCTCGTACGTGGTGTGCGCGACGCCGCGCAGCGGCAGCACGCTGCTGTGCGAGCTGTTGAAGAGCACTCAGGTCGCCGGTGTGCCGGAGGAGTACTTCGAGGCGACGTTTGAGACCGGGCGGCCTCCGCATCCGGGCGACTATCTGGCCGGCCTCCCTCGCACCGGAGCCGGAATTCGGGATGACGCGACTCCGCCGCGCGCCCCGGAGTACTCCTCCTTGGAGGGCCTCGCAAGCTACCGACAGCATCTGCGCCGTACGTTCCAGCTGGGGACGACAGAAAACGGCGTGTTCGCCACCAAACTGATGTGGCGCCACCTCCCTGACCTGCAAGCGTTGGCGGCGCAACTACCCGAGTATCGCGGACTCGAGCTGCACGATCTGCTCACGCAGCTGTTGCGCGATCCGCGCTACGTCTGGATGTCACGACGTGACAAGGTGCGTCAGGCTGTGAGCTTGTGGCGGGCGCTGCAGACGCGGGCATGGCGCCTGGAGCACCCGCACGAGACGGGCGCCGCACAGAATCTGCGCTACAGCTTCGAGGGCATCGATCATCTCGTCAGATCGCTCACCGCCGAGGACCGTGCCTGGGGCGATCACTTCCAGGAGCACTCGATCACCGCGATCGAGGTGATCTACGAGGACGACCTGGAACGTGACCGGACGGGAACCGTGACCCGCCTGCTCGGCGACCTCGGGATCTCGCCGCCGGAGGGCTGGCTCGCGCCGGCGGTGATGCATCGCCAGGCGGACGCGCTGAGCGAGGCGTGGGTCGGCACGTATCGCAGCGATCTCGCCGCTCGTAAGAACGAGCGCCCGCCGGTCGCCGCCGAGATCGACTGAGCGTCGGTCTACGCTCAGAGCATGGCCTGCAACATCCTGTATCTGCACTCGCACGACACCGGCCGCTACGTGCAGCCGTACGGACACGCGATCCCGACCCCGAACATCCAGTGGCTTGCCGACCAGGGAGTGATGTTTCGAAACGCGTTCTGCGCCGCGCCGTCATGCTCGGGCAGCCGGGCTGCGCTGCTGACCGGCGAGTACTGCCACACGAACGGGATGATGGGCCTCGCCCACCGGGGCTTTGAGCTCTACGACTACGGCCACCAGCTCGTGCGAACGCTGGCGGCGGCGGGTTACCACACGGAACTGATCGGCGAGCAGCACATCTCAGCGGATCCCGAGATGCTCGGCTACGACCTCGTGCACCGGATCGACGACACCCGCGTGACGTCGGTTGCTCCAGCTGCGATCGAGGCACTGAGGGGTGGCATCCGGGAACCGTTCTTCATGTCGGTCGGGTTCTTCGAGACGCATCGAAGCTTCTTCGAGCCCAGTTCGGTGCGCGACCGCGTGTATTCGCTGCCGCCGCCATTCCTCCCCGACACGCCTGAGATACGCGATGACATCGCGGCCTACAAGGCCAGCGCGCGCTCGCTGGACCACGGCGTCGGGTCGGTGCTGAACGCGCTTCATGAAAACCGGCTCGACCAGAGAACGCTCGTGATCTGTACGACCGACCACGGGCTCGCCTTCCCGACTGCCAAGGCGAGCCTGCTCGATCGCGGGATTGGTGTGATGTTGATCCTCCGCGGCCCGGGTTTCATGGGCGGCCGCGCATTCGACGAGCTTGTCTCGCACGTCGACGTGTTCCCCACGGTCTGCGATGTGGCGGGGATCGACGCCCCGCCATGGCTGGTCGGCAGATCGCTGGTTCCGCTCAGCGCCGGCGCCGAGGAGCCGGGCATACGCTCGGAGATCTTCTCCGAGCTGACCTACCACGCCGCCTATGAGCCGCAGCGTGCGATCAGAACTGATCGCTACAAGTACGTCCGCCGGTTCGACGATTACCCATATCCGGTATTGCCCAACTGCGACGACAGCCCCAGCAAGGACGCGTACCTTGCTCGGGGATGGGACAAGCGTGAGGTCAGCCGTGAAGCTCTCCATGACCTGTTCTTCAATCCCGGCGAGGGCCGCAACCTGATCGACGCCCCCGAGTACGCGCATATTCTGGCCGACCTTCGTGAGCGCCTCGAGCGCTGGATGGTGCAGACCTCCGACCCGCTCCTGGATGGTCCCGTCCCAGCGCCGGTCGGTGCGCTGATCAACACCCAGACGCAGCGCTCCGCCGGCGACCCGACGTTCGTCGTACCGCCTCGAACCGGGGTCGAGCTCAGCTGACGAGAGCGCCCCGCCGATCGGTCCGATCGGGTGGTGTGTGCGATCTCGACAGTAATATAAATAATGTCTATCTAATTACTTGACATGTGGATGACCAGCCGTCACACTTCATCCGTGACACTGGCAGACCGTAAGCACCGGCCGCCTCCGCGAAGCGGCGCGGCGGGAGCGATCTCGACGCATGCCGCGCGATGTTCTGTGCCTGATCGGTCCCCGGCCTGAACCGCCACGGGCACGCGTGAGTCGACAGGTAGAGCCGACTCACGGGCAGGCCCTGACGCGGTTGTCGTGGGGGCGATGGGCCGCCCGGCTCTTCCTCTCCTCTCGCCGGGCGGCCGCCGCGTTCAGCAGGCCGCCTGCCGGCGGTCAAAGAACTCTTCTAGATCTGTGAGGAACAGCCAGATGCCAAGAATCACCGTCGAAGCAGTCCACGCCGATGACGAACCGCGTCGTTGGACCCTGAGCGAGCGAATCGTCGCCGCGAACCTCGAAAGCGACCACTACGTCTATCAACTGCTCGAGCGACTCGTCTGGGCCACAGGCGACGCCGAGGCCCTCGAATCGGGCCGAGCGCAAGCATGAGCCCGCCGGATCGTGAGACCTCACGCTCGGGCTCCGGCGAACGCGTACACACGAGTCCGCCCCCGCCGGCGAGCCCCGGCACCGGCAACAGCGCCGAACGGCCAGAGGACCTGACCGACGCGGCCTGGCTCTACGCCTGGTCTCGCCAGGCGCTGCGTCCCGCGGCCGAGTCGCTCGCCGCGCGCGTGACCGCGCCGGGGTGAGCCCCCGAGCCATAGCTGCGACGTATCGCATAAACCCCCTGAATGAGTGGACCACGCGACCGCCGACTCGAAGCTTCGCCGACCCCGGCACCTCAACCACCCCGTGTGCCGCATTGGTGCCAAGTCGTTGATGCGGCCCGGCGCCGGCCGATCGCATCGGTAGAACGCGCGGAGATTTGTGCGGTTTGTTACTGAGCTGTCGCCTGCGACGGCGAGCTATAAACCGCTCAGAGACGGATGCTGGCCACGCCATCGCATCGGGACCATCCGTGAGGTCGGCGACCACCTGCGGGCCGCGGCACGACTACAGGCGAGCGAGGAGGGCGCCCGGTTGATGGTGTTCGGGGTTGACGGGGAACCGAAAGCGGAACGCAATCGCCGCAGCGGCGATGCGCTGCAGCGGTTGGCGGCGCGCGCATACCGTGATGCGCTGCGCCTGGGCGATCCCCGCGCCGCGGCGGTCGTGATCGATCGAGCCTTGAGAGACGGACTGTCACCGGTTGAGATCCAGGCGCGGGTGATCGCACCCGCAATGCATGCGATTGGCGAGCTGTGGGAATGCGGCGCACTGACGGTGGCGCACGAACACCTCGCGACCGCCGTGAGCCATCAGATCCTGGTCCGGCTGTATCCGGGGCTGGTCGCCCAGACACACCGTCGAGGCGAGACGATTGTGGTCGCCGCGGTTCACGGCGAAGATCACGCGCTCGGCCTGCGGATGGCCGCGGACGTGTTCGAGGGAGCCGGATACGACGTCAGGTTCCTCGGTCCCGATGTCCCGCAGGAGTCGCTGCTCGCGTACGTCGCCGAGCATCAGCCCACGGTCGTCGCGCTCGGGGTGACGATGCCGTTGAACGTCGCCGCGATGCTGCGGCAGTTGCAGGCGCTCCGTGACCACGATCCGAACCTGCGCCTGATCGTCGGCGGACAGGGCGTGCCGCCGGTGTTGCGCGCCTGTGAGGGCGTTGTCTTCGCCGAAGACAGCGTGCGATTGGCCGAGATCGCCAACCGATCCGCGAGCCTGTCGCCCCAGGGGGATTTGCCATCCGGCAGAGGGTGCGAGGGCGTTGGCTTTCTTCAGCTCCCCCGTTGTTCGCTCGCGCCGGCGGATGGGTTGGCGGCCAGCTTCGTCCAGACCACCGAGGCGGCTGCCGACGCGGCCCGCGGTCACGCGCGCCGCGCGGCTGCGCTCGAGCAGATCGCGTTTCGTGACCCGTTGACCGGGCTCTGGAACCGGCGAGCATTGGACGACCATTACCAGTCGATCACCGACGACCCAAGCGCATCCCTGCCGACGATCCTGATGATCGACATCGACAGGTTCAAGTCGATCAACGACCGATTGGGCCACGATGCGGGCGATCGGACGTTGATCGAAGTCGCCGGATGCATCACTGACGCGATGCGCCCATCGGATTTCGCGGCCCGCCACGGTGGCGACGAGTTCGTCGTACTACTCCCCGGCACGCCCCACGGGGTGGCAGCGGAGATCGGCGAGCGGCTCCGCGCTCAGGTCGAAGCCGACCTCACCGGCCCACCGGTGACCGTCAGCATCGGGATCAGTGTCCCCGACCATACGGACCGCCGCCGCGCGACCATCGACGCCGATCTGGCCCTCTACCAAGCCAAGCAGAACGGCCGCAACCAGGTTGCGTTCGCCTGAGGCGCAGAGCACAACATGTACATCTCGATGTCCCACCTGCGGCTCCACGAAACGCAGGTCAGTGAGCTGATCGAAGCCTTCAGCAACCGAGCGCGCCTCGTCGATAACGCCCCAGGCTTCATCGACCTGGAGGTCTGGCACTCCGACCGTGACCCGGGAGAGGTGATCATGGTCAGCCGCTGGGAGCACCGGGATGCGTTCACCCGCTACATGAGGAGCGAGGAGCACAGGACCTCGCACGCACGGATCGAACCGAGCCTGAAGGATGCAATCCGCCTGGAACGCCTGGATCACCTGCACACCTACAACGTCGTCGCCAGATGAACCGCCCTGAGCCGCCCAGTGGCGCCACCCCACCCCAGACCTTCGAGCTCGCCGATGGGATTAGGATCGACCTCGGACCGCTTGCCTTCGAGCTCTGTGAGCAGTACTACCAGCTGTACCCGGACGACGTTGAACGCTACGGGCCCGCGGGCCAGATGTGGTGCGAGCACGACACCCGGTACCTACTGGCGTGGGCGCTGGAGGACGCGCGCGCCGGCACCCTCGACTGCGTTGAGCAGGTCCAGTGGCTCGGGCGCGTCCTGAGTGGACGTGGATTCCCGGTAGAACGCCTCGTCACCCATGTTCAGCTCACCGCAGCCATTCTGAACGCCGCCGGACTGGGCGAAACCTGCAGCCGGGCAGCCGGCCGGTTGGAGCAGGCGGCGTCCACCCTCGCCGCCGAACACGACGACCGCCACCGGCAACACCGAGCCGTGAGCCCCGATGAACCCGCGACGCCCTGACGTCGGCCGGTGCGTACTCTCCAACAGATGCCCGCCCTGCCGACCGCACCCGTCGCCGCGGGATCGCTCGTGGCTGGGTACCTGGTCGCACGGGAGACCGGCGTGCGCCCGCTCGGTGGGGTTGTGCTGGCGGCTGCGGGCGTGTGGTGTACGCGCGAATGGACTCGCCGTGCGGGACCCGGAACGGCGGCTGTGCTGCTCGGCCTCTACGCGGCCGGGTTCGCCGGTTCTCACCCCCTCGCCAAGCGCATCGGCGCTTGGCCGGCCGTGCTCACAGCATCGGCTGCGAGCGGCACGGCGTCGTGGGCGCTGGCCGATCGGAAGCGCACACCGGCCGGCTGATCGGCCGCCGACCGGGCGGACGGGTCCGACCGTCAACCGCGATCAGAGCCGCTCGCCGGCGCAAACCGGCGCGCTGATCGTGTTCGCGGGCGGCGCCAGCGGACACGCCCACGCCTCGTCATAACGGCACGAGGGGTGGTAGAGGAAGTTGAGGTCGATCGTCAGCGTGCGCCCGGCGATGTCCGAGCCGAGGTCGGCGCCCTTGGCCGTGTCAACCAGGTAGCGCCCGCCGCCGTAACTCGCACTCCCGGCGGTGCCGTCGCGCAGCGGCAGAAACAGACCGCCTGCGTACTGATCGAGCCACCACAGCTCGATCGTCGCTCCCAGAGGTGCCGGCAGCCTTACAGACCCGACCGAGCGCAGAGATGGGATGCCGTCCGTTCCGGCCTGCTGCGAGCGTCGCGGCGCCTCGCGTGGAGGGTCGATCGACAGCGTGAAACGGAGGTCTGGGTCATAGGGCCAGTAGGGGACGCCGGTCGTTCTCAGCGGATCCGAAGGCCGCAGCGGGCTCTGAGGATGGTGCTGGAACAGAGCGTCGCGCCCGCGGCGCCAGAGCTCGTGAGCTGCCACCGGCCGCGCCTGCGCACGAACCGCCCGGTACAGCTCTGCCACCTGGCAGCGCCAGTCGATCAGCTCAAGCTCGTTCACTTCGATTCAGGTGGTCGGCGTGTCGTTCGGGAGGTCACGTGGGGCCCGTTCGCCGAGCGCCCGATCTGCTTGACGTTATACGGCTATGTGCGGCGTTGAGGATGTCGGGGCGAGTCGCTCCTCAAAGGCGAAGCCGGCTTCGAGTGCTCGGCGGACGGGGCATGTCCGTGCGACGCGTTCAAGTCGGTTGATCTGATCTGCGGTGAGGTCGTCGGGGAGGTGGATCGTGACCTCGACGTGTCTGGGGGTAACGTCGGCGTCGTAATCGACGTCGACTGCGACCTCGCCGAGGTCCCAGTCCCGCCGTTGTGCGTAGAGCGTGATCATCGTCGAGACGCATGAGGCGAGCGCGGCGGCGAGGAGTTCGTGGGGGGTCGGGGCGGTATCGGTCCCACCGAGGCTCTCGGGTTCGTCGGTGATGATCGTGTGGCGGCCGTTGACGTCGACTTCGTGGCGCAGACTGCCGTTGATCGAGTGGGCTGTCGCTGTGTAGTTCATCGTGTCTTCCTTTGTCTCACGAGTGTCCGAAGGTGACATCCGGGAGAACCCGGCGAGCCCAACGGGGTAGGTACCAGGCTGTTTTGCCCATCAGCCGCAGTAGTACGGGGAGCAGCAGCAGCCGAATCAGGGCGGCGTCGAGCAGCACCGCGACGCCCAGGATGACGCCCATTTCCTTTGGTGGGAGCGGTCCTGAGAGGGCGAAGGTGAAGAACACCGCGACCATCACTGCGCCGGCGGCGAAGATCACTCGTCCTGAGTGTGCGAGCCCGCCGATCATCGCTTCCTTGGGGTCGTGGGTGTGGTCCCAGTGTTCCTTCGCGCTCGACAGCAGGAACACGGTGTAGTCCATCGAGATCGCGAAGATCATCGCGAAGAAGAACACGGGGCCCCAGGCGTCGAGGAACCCCTGTGGTTGGAAGCCGAGCAGGGAGTGCAGGTCGCCGTCCTGGAACACCCATTTGGCGACGCCGAACGCGGCGCCGGTCGCGAGCAGGTTCGTCAGCACGCCGACGGCGGCGAGCAGCGGCGCCTGCAGGGCGATCAGCAGCAGCAGGAACCCGAGGGCGAGGATCACGCCGATCACGAGCGGCGTCTTGGCCGATAGTGCGGCCTGGAGGTCGTGGTTCTCCGCGGCCGCGCCGCCGAGCAGTGAGCCGGTCGGCAGTTTGGCGCGGAGGCGGTCGATCGTCTGCCCGACGGCCGGGTTTGACGGATCCTGTCTGGGGATCGCGGTCACGAGCGCGTAACCGTTGCTGGTCTGCGTCGGCATCAGCTCCGCCACTCCAGGGTCGCCCTTGGCGATCCGTTCGACGGTGCCGGCGTCGGCGAGTGGTGTGACGATCTGTAACGGCCCGGTCGCCCCGGGACCGAACGCGGCCTGGACCTCGTTGTAGCCGATGCGGGAGGAGTCGCCGGCGGGGACGACCTTGATCGACGGCATCGCGGTCCGCAATTGCGTGACCGGGAGCGCGAGACCGATCAGGATCGCGAGCGCGACGACGCCGTAGCGAACGGGTTGGCGCCAGAGCCGCTCGCCCCACGCGGCGAACCGCTCCGAGCGGTGCTCACCGGCGTGCGCCCACGGCAGCGATGCGTTGTCGATTTTCGGGCCGAGCTTGGCGAGCACGGCAGGCAGTAGCGTGAGCGTCGCGGCGAGCACGAAGATCACCGCGAGCATGATCCCGAGGCTCATCGATCGGAACGCGGGACTCGGGACGAGCATCACCGCGCTGAGCGAGATCAGCACCGTGACCCCTGAGAACAGGACGGCCTTACCGGCGGTGTCCATCGTCACCGCGGTCGCATCGATCGCCGAGAGCTCGTGTCCGAACAGCGCGCCGCGAAAGCGGTGGACGATGAACATCGCGTAATCGATCCCAAGTGCGAGCGCGAACATCAGCGCGAAGTTCATCGCCCAGATCGAGATCGGCATCACCTTCGTTCCGAGGTACAGCATCCCCGCGGCGGCCATCAGGCCGACCATCGTCAGCATCAACGGCAGGCCGGCGGCGACCAGCGACCCGAACGCCAGCAGCAGGATCCCCAATGTCACCGGCCACGAGATCACCTCGGACTTCAGCATCGCCGAGCGGTTCGCGGCGTTGAAATCAGACCACATGCCAGACGCGCCGGTCAGATGCACCTGCACGCCGGCCGTCGATAGCGAGGCGAGCCTTCCCTTGAGACCGTCGGCGGCCTTGACCATTGCGTTCGAACTGAGCGCGGCACCGGCCTGAACGATCGCGGTGTGGCCGTCGCTCGAGATCGAGACGCCCGGCGCGGGCGCCACCACGCTCCTCACGGCACGATCGGAGCCAAGCAAACGCTCGACGTTCGCGACCACCCGCTTGAACGCGGGATCGTTCACGGTCTGCGTCGGCGAGTACACGACGGTCATCAGCCCGTAGCTCGACAGGCCGCGGAAGTCCTTGTTGATCAGGTCGCGCGCCTGCACCGACTGTGATCCGGTCGTCTCCCACCCCGCGCCCGATAGCGCGGTCTCGACGCGGGGGGCCAGGAACCCCAGCCCGATCGCGACAACCAGCCACGAGACCAGCACGACCCGGAAATGCGTCGCCGTGTACCGCCCGAGCCGACCGATCGGCCCGACATCGACCGCGTGCGGATAAACGTCCGCCCCGCTCCGTTCGATCCCGCTTTCAAGTTCAACGATCGCCACAGACCATCAGCTCCTTTGGGATGTCGCCGTATGAGGCTGTGGACGGATCCGGGCACACCTCAAACAAGAACCATCTATACACCTATACAGTTGTCTAGACGATCCTAGCCGAAGACCTCATGCGCTGTCAACTGCACACCGATGCCGTTGTGTACTTGTGGTACTGTCTGTGTGTGACCGTCGACACGGCCATACCGCATCCGCTCCCAGACCCCCTCGTCGAGCTGATCGCCCAGCGGTTCCGCGTGCTCGGGGAACCGATGAGAATCAAGATCCTCGACCACTTGCGAGAAGGTCCGGCGACCGTCACCGAGCTTCAGGACGGCCTCGGAGCCAGCCAGCAGAACGTCTCAAAGCATCTCGGGATCCTGCTCAACGCCGGCATGGTCGTCCGCACCAAGGACGGCAACCACGCTCGCTACTCGATCGCAGACGAGCGCGTGTTCGAGCTCTGCGAACAGGTCTGCGGCAGCGTTCGCCGGCAACTCGACGAGATCGATGCGCTGCTCCGACCAGAACCAGCCCGCTAGGGCGAGCGCTCGGCCGCGATCTCAGCAGCCCGCCACGGGCGTGCGTACAGCAGCCAGAAGGTGGCCCCCGCGAACAGCGTCGCGCAGAGAATCCAGCCAAGCGCCGTCGTCCCGACGCCCACGTACTTCAGACCCGACGCGAAGATCACGAACGCGATCACCGGGCGGATGTAGCGGTCTGCCACCCGCGAGGAGAGCAGCGACCCGACGAACACCGCCGGAACGCTTCCGAGGATCAGCGAACCGGTCACGCCGAACTCCACGTGACCGAAGATCAGCGCGCCAAGGGCGGCTGCGATCGTCAGCGGAACGGCCTGGGTAAGGTCCGTTCCGACCAGCTGGTTGGCGCCGATCAGCGGATACAGAAACAGCAGCATCACGATCATCAGCGACCCAGATCCGACCGACGTCATCCCGACGATCAGCCCGCCCAGCACTCCGATCGCCACCGTCGGGAGTGGGCGCGGGACCACCTCGTGCACAACCATGACGCGGCTCGCACCACCGCGACGGTCGAGCGCAAAGCGCAGCACCATCGCGCCGGCCCCGATCAGCAGCGCCGCGCCCAGAGCGATCTCGATGTGCTTCTCTGCCGTCTTCGCGTCACCGATCAGATGCAGCAGGTAGGCCCCCAGAAACGCGGCCGGAACCGAACCGAGCACCATCAGGCGAACCAGCCTCATGTTCACCGTCCCTGCCCGGTAATGCACCGCAGCTCCGATTGGCCGCATCACGACCGCGGCGACGAGATCGCTGGAGATCGCCGCAGACGGAGTCACACCGAACAGCAGGATCAGCATCGGCGTCATCAGCGCGCCGCCGCCGGCGCCGGTCATTCCGACGAGCAGTCCGACCACGGCACCGCCCAGAACGATGTAGGGATCGATGTGAATGGAGCGTCAGCCCTTCTTGGCTTGTGACTTTGTGCGCCGACTCGCGTCGTACGGATCCGGAGCGGCGCCCGCGGGCGCCTCTCGCTCGAGCTGGGCCTTCGCCTCGGCAAGCTGCGCCCGACCCTGATCGTCGAGCGTCGGGAACTTCGGGTCGATCGCCATCAGCGCTTCGACGATCACGGAGCCTGCCGCGATCCGCGCGAACCACTTCTGATCCGCCGGGATCACATGCCAAGGCGCCCAGGTGGTGTTGGTTTCGGAGAGCATCTGTGAAAACGCCCGCTGGTACTGATCCCAGTAGCTGCGCTCGTGCACGTCGTTGAGTGAGAACTTCCAGTTGTGGGAGGGAAGGTCGCAGCGCCTGAGCAAGCGGATCCGCTGCTCCTCCTGCGACAGGTTCAGGAACAGCTTGACGACCCGGATGCCGTTGTCGACCAGGTAACGCTCCCAGTCGTTGATCTCCCGGTATCGCCGCTCCCAAACATCCTTGCCCTTGCTCTCCGGCGGCATCTTCTGGCGGTCGAGGTTCTCCGGGTGCACGCGCACGACGGCGACCTCCTCGTAGTGCGAGCGATTGAAGATGCCGATCTCGCCGCGACCCGGCAGCCGCTGCTGGTAGCGCCAGAGGTAATCGTGGTTGAGCTCCTCGGCCGAGGGGACCTTGAAGCTGTGCACCGATACGCCCTGAGGATTCACGCCGCTCATCACGTGACGGATCGTTCCGTCCTTGCCGGCCGCGTCGAGCGCCTGAAGCACCACCAGCACGCCGTGTGTGGACTGCGCGGCGAGGCGCGCCTGATACTCGGTCAGCAGCGCGACGCTCTGAGCGAGTAGCTCGTCCGCTTCCTTCTTCTTGAGCCCGCCGGTGAACGCGGGGTCGAAGTCTCGCGCCAGCTTCAGCTTCGATCCGGGCTTGACCCGGAATGGCTCGATGAACCGCGTGATCTGCTTATGACGTTCGTCGGACATGTCACGCCTGATTGAACTCTGAACTCGTTTTTCGTGCGTCGCGGTGATCCGAAGTCACCGTCCGGCCGTATGGCCGGCAAACAGAGTTGAGGGCTCGGCCAAGAGACGAACCTCGCCGACGCGGGAGCAGACGCGACGAGTCCGACCGGCCACTCGACGCAACCATCGAGGAGGACTCAATGAGTGACCTCACGCGGCGAGGTTTCGTCACCAAGACAGCTGGTAGCGCAGCTGCGATGACCGCGATCGGAGCGATCGTCACCGGGCAGGCCGATGCGAAGAGCAACGCACCGGTCGGTCGCGAGACGGTTGTCGCCTTCGTTCGTGACCCCAGGAATGGCGAGATCTCAGTGATGAGCGCCGACCGCCAGGTGACCATCCACGACCGGAAGCTGGCCGCGCAGATCGCGCGGGCCGTGGGCTAGAAGCAGTTCGCGACGTTCGATCACAGACACCCTTTCATACCGACTCGGAGGTAACACCATGTCGTCTCACCGCGAGGCGCCGGCGATCAGCAAGGACCCGGTCGCCGACAACACTGACACATATGCGTTTGTCAGCCCGGACAACCCGGACACCGTCACGATCATCTCCAACTACCTGCCGCTCGAGGCGCCGTTCGGCGGTCCGAACTTCTTCGAGTTCGGCGACGACGTCCGCTACGACATCAACATCGACAACAACGGCGACGGCCTGCCGGACATCACCTACGAATTCCGCTTCGAGACGGTCGTTCTGAATCCGGACACGTTCCTCTACAACACCGGCACGATCGATTCGATCTCCAGCCCGAACTGGAACCGGCGCCAGTTCTACTCGGTCACGCGCGTGCATAACGGACAGCGGCAACTCCTGGCGAGCAACCTCGCCTGCCCGCCGTGCAACATCGGTCCGGCATCGACGCCGAACTACGGCGCCCTCGCCGGGCAGGCGATCCACTCGATCGGCTCCGGCCGCACGGTGTTCGCGGGACAGCGGCTGGAGGGCTTCTATGTCGATCTGGGGGCGGTCTTCGACCTCGCCGATCTGCGTCCGTTCCAGAGCCTGCACGTCGCGTCGATGGCGAGTGCGCCAGGCGTGAACGCGACCAACGGTTTCGGTGTGCACTCGATCGCGATCCAGGTGCCCAAGAGCGACCTGACACGCGATGGCTCGACGCCGAGCAACCCGGCAGATCGACGCTCGGTGATCGGTGTCTGGGCGGCGGCAAGCCGTCAGCGGACTCGGATCTATGACGCGATCGACGACGGCGGCGACTGGTGGGGCGGTGACTGGGTCCAGGTCTCACGGCTCGGCAACCCGCTGATCAACGAGGTGCTGATCCCGATGGGGAAGAAGGACTACTGGAACACGTTGTCACCGTCGCAGGACGGCCAGTTCCTCAAGTACTACCAGCACCCCGAACTGGCGTCGCTGCTGCCGGTGCTCTACCCGCCACAGCCCTCCGCGCCAAGTGGGGTCTTCCCGCATCTGGCGGGACTGACCGCGGCACGAGCCGATCTCGTTGCGATCCTGCTGACGGGGCTCCCCGCCGGCGTCGTCCCCGGCTTCCAGAACTACACGGGGAGCACGTACGCGGACGAGTTGCGGCTGAACATGGCGATCCCGCAGACGAGCAGCCCCTCCCAGCCGTTCGGGACGAGCCAGCTCGGGCTGATCGGCGGAGACGCCGCCGGCTTCCCCAACGGGCGGCGGGTGTTCGACGATGTCGTCACGATCGAGCTGCGAGCGATCGCGGGGCTCACGTATGAGCTGGTCGCCAGCTACACGCCCGACGCGGCGGTCGGCGGGATCCCCGCCACCGAGAGCGGTGGCATCTCCGACGGGCTCACCGACGCCGACTCCACCTACATGACGTCGTTCCCCTACCTCGGGACGCCGCTGAGCGGCTATCAGACGATGCCGTTGGCAGCGGCCTGATCGGGGGTGATCGTGATGACGACCACAGTGACGAAAACGGAAACCGTGACATCCGTGACGCAGGCCGCCGGCAGTGCGAGCGTCGCGCTCGACATCGGTGCGGGACGCGGAGCGCTCGTGATCTATCCCGACGAGCGCTACCGCGGCAGCGAGATCGAGATCAGTCGCGTTGGCGGCGACGGCCGGCGAGTTCATACCGGCGTGCATGATCGGCGTACGCAGAGCGGGTCGACTCTGACGGCGATCTTCGGCAGCCTCGCAGCCGGCAAGTACGTCGTCTGGGCGCAAGCGGACACCGAAGGGCCCTGCGTGTCAGTGCCCGACGGAGCCGTGGCCGAGATCCGGCTCGATTAGGACGCGGATCGGCGCTCTCGCCCGGCCAGTTCGGGCGGGAGCGCCTTCGGTCCGTTCGGGTAGATGAACGCCAGCGTCTCGGCGGTCAGCTCGAGCGTGTTGGCCGCCTCCGGCGGCGCGCCGGCGATCAGCCACAGCTGGTCGGATTCCGTGTCATTGAACAGCTGCCTGACGGAGTCCGGCTCGATCAGGATCGCGCTCAGCGGCGTGACGGTGAGCAGCTCGCCGTCGACGCGTACGCGCCCGGTTCCCTCCAGCAGCACGTACAGCTCCGCGGTCTGCCGATGACGGTGCCGGGTTGAGGCCTGACCGGGAGCCAGGCGCCAGAGTCGAGCTCCGAGCGTCTGTGCCTCCAGCTGCTTGCCGAGATCGGTGTTGAGCACGCCCATCTGGTTGGAGGGCCGCCAGTACGCGTCCTGCTCGTTCAGCAGTCGATAGCCCATTCACAGCTCGTCGTTCGTGTGCTTCACCGCAGGGACGGAGCGCAGTTTATTCGCCAGGAGGCGGTCCGGGCGTCAGGAACGCGTTGTTCGCACCACGAACGGAGTCGCGATCCCGTTCGCGGTGACGCGGCACGCCAGCAGCAGCGACGCCCCGGAGGAGCCGATCCGGAAGCTGAAGCGCTTGAGCTTACGAGCCAGGCGGAAGCTGTGGCGGTCGATCTGCAGGATCGCCGGGACCGAGGCGGCGGCACGGAAGGTAAGCAGCTTCGAGTAGCGGTAGACGCTCCGCGGAATCTCCAGTGTCAGGAACGGGAGCCTGACCGGGCTCACCCTGACCGTCAACGTTGCGGAGCCAGTGCGGCCGGCCGAATCGCGGGCGAGGAGCCGGATCCGGTTGACCCCGGCGGGCAGCGGTCCGGCACTGATCGCCGAGCCGACGCCGAGCAGGGTCGAGCCGTCGAACCAGCGCAGGCTCCGGCCGCTCAGCACCTGCGCGGCCTGATCGATCGCCTGCCCGCTCAACTGCACGCGCGCCGCGCCGGAGATGCGCAGACCTCGCGTGATGCGTGTCCAGATCGTCACCTGCGGTGGCGCACCGAGCGCAACGAACCGGCCAGAAACCGCAACCGACTCGTTGAACCCGTCGTTGACCCTGACCCTCAGCCGCGCCCTTCGAGTAGCGGTGAGGAAGAAGCTCCGGAGCACGGCCCGACCCGTGTCCGGTCCGACGTAGACCGTCCGCCAGGTGTGCCCACCATCGCGCGAGTAGTCGAGCATCGCGGTCAGGGCAAGGTGCTCGGGGTTGGTGGAGCGCCATTTCACGAGCACGGTGCGCCGGGCTCCAACGACCGCTCCCGCGCGGGGCGAGAGGAAGCTCACGCGGGGCGCCCTGGCCGGGCGTACACGGCTTGCGACCACCTGGCCGTTGTTTTCGATCTGGATGCTCTGGACGCCGGAAACGGGCACTTCGCCGCTGATCTGGGCAAGCGGTTCAGGCGCGGCACCGTCGATGTGACCGCCGGTCGTCCCGACCATCGGGACGTCCGCCAGCAGTTGCCCGTTCGCGCCGCGTGCGGTCAGCGTGAAGCTGTCGGCCGGGGTCCCGCTCGGTGACGCCGGGCCAACCTGTGGTCCGACGTTCGTGATCGCCACGCCGCCGGCGGTCACGAAGCCGATCACGCTCAGACGCGCGGGGTCGACGCTCGCGATCGCGGCAAGCGGATCGGCCGCCTGTGTGCGAGCGCGGACGACGCCGGCGAGGTCGGGCTGCTCACTGCGGTGAAGTCCGAACCGGGAGAGCGCCTGCTGCCAGACGTCAGCCGCGTCGCAGCAATTGATGCCGAAGTTGGAGATCAGCTGGCTCCAGTTGCGCGGCGAGATCCAGGTGTTGGGGTCATCGCCACCGGCGTGGGCGCAGTAGGACATCAGATCGTAGGCCTGGGCACTCAAGGGGCTGGCGAAGTCCGGTGAACCCGCGGCGATGAACTGGTAGGGCTCGGAGGTGGTGTTGAGGCCGATCCCGTCGAGGTAGCCCTGTTGGTCAGGGGGCCAGGTGACCCCCGCCCCGCCGCACGCGGCGCTGGCGTGCTGGAGCCCGAACTGGTGGAACAGTTCGTGCGTCACCGAGGTCAAGGGGCGGTAGTTGGAAGTGCCATCGACGACCGAGTACTGACCCGGCACACCGTTCGTCAGTCCGCGCGCGACGCCCAGGTTGACCCCGACCACATGGGGGCCGTTGAACTCGCCCCCCTGGTATCCCTGCGCGAAGCTCTCGACGAGGTTCAGGACATCGGCGTCCTTGATGTTGGCGCACGCCTGGCCGGCTGTTTCCGAAGCGCTGGAGTTGAGCGGGTCCTGGGAGTAGACGGCCGTCGCGCTGGGGTTCAGGCCACACGGGCCCTGTGTCGTGTTGGCGACGCCGGTGATGTTGACCGACGCCAGGTACGGAAGCACCACGAATTGCGCGGCGGCGATCGGCGTCGCAGCCTCGGCATCCTGGAACACCTGGCCCGGGTTTGGCGGGAAAACGCCGTTGACCGTCATCGCCAGCGGATAGATCACCGAGTTGAAGCTGTTACCGACCTCGCTGAACGGGACGTCGTTGAGCGTGAAGCTGTCGTTCGCATGACACCCCGAGGTCAGCACCCCGCCGGTCGGTGCCACCTGGCCGACGAGCTGGATCGGGCTTGCCGGGAGGGTCGCGAAGGTCCAGCTGTTGGGCAGCGTGAACGTGTATGCGTTGGCGTTGCTCTCGAGCTCACTGTCGGGGACGACCTCGCCACCGGCTGCAGCAGCCGGCGGCAACGTCGCCTCGGGGTTGTTGCTCGAGTCGAGCGGGCCATAGTCGGGCTGCAGCGGACTGCCCGGGAGCGGCTTGCCGTCCTGGTAGCCGTAGAGCAGGCCTGAGACCGCCGGCGAACCGGTGGCGTCGGCGTAGAGACGGACGACCGTCTGCTTGTTCGCCACCAGCGTCACGCCCTGGTACGGGTAGCCGGACTCGGCGGTGCCGCTCGGGATCAGGTCATGATCGGAGGGGTCGGGCTGCGTGCCCTGGGTCACGTAGATCCCCTGCGCCGTCAGCCCGACGCGATTGACCACGAGCGTCGCTGTCACCGGCGTGACGTTCGCGTCGGACAGGGTGAACTTGTAGGTGGCGGTGCCCGACCCACCCGTGCCGTTGCTCGCCAGCTTCAGTGTGGCCTCACCGTTCGAGATCGTGCTCAGCGAATCGCTCAGCCCACTCGTGTTTCCCTGCGGGCTGACCGACAGGGACAGCGTCCCCGGAACGTATTGTTGTGTGTAGACGGTGATCGTCGTCGCCGAGCACGCCGCCGCTGAGATCGAGCTCTGGCTGAGCGTCAGCACGAGGCCCGCGGTGACCGTGAACGTACCCTGCTCGGATACTGTGGCGGCATCGGCTGTGGACGCCTTGAGTGTGTAGGTGGAGCTTGTGACCTGTGCGTTGGCGGCGATCGAGAAGGTCAGGTCGGTCGAGTCGCTGCCGGCCGCGATCGTCTGTCCTCCGGTGAGGGTGACGCCGTCGGGCAGGCCGCTGATCGCGAGCGTGACCGGATCATCCGCGCCGGAGTAGCGGTCGATCGTCACGGGCACCTCGAGCGTCTGCGCCTGGGACCCGGTCGTGAATCCCACGGCGACCGGGTTGAGCGCGATCTGCGGCGGCGGCGGTGTCGCCGGCACCTCGAAGCTGAGATCGTCGATCTCGAGCGGGGCGCTTGCGTCGCCCGGACCGGACACGGTGAAGTAGGCGATGTCCGTGCTCGACGAGGTGATCGACAGCAGCGTCGCAGCCTTTGTCCCGACCGTTGCCGAGTCCGTCTTGACCACCCCGCCGTCGGTGTTGTATCCGGTCAGCGTGGTCAGCTGGCCGCCGCCCCCGTACTTGATCCCGTTGATCGTCACCTTCGGTGCGCCCGCATAGACGCTGATCGAGTCCGTCAACGACCCCAGCCCGGTCGCGGCGTTCAGGATCTGACCGCTGATGTTCGCGTTGGAGAACTCGTTCTCCCCCTCCGGCCCACAGAAGCTGAAGCCCACCTGGTCTCCGGAGTGCGCGTTCGCGTCGTCGCGGTAGAGCTCGCCACCACACGGCTCGCCCGGGATCTCGCTCTCGATCGGCGAGAAGTAGGAGGCGAACTGGACGCCGTCGGATGCGAACTGCGAGTAGCTGCCCAGCAACGAGCCGGCCTGCGGCGAGGTGCTGCCTGAAAGCGCCGGCGTCTCGAAGTTGATCGTCGTCGTCGACGCCGACGCGAGTTGTGCGCCCGGACCGAGCGCGCCGAACACCAGCAGCACCGACGTGAGCAGCCACCGGCGCCGCGCTGCGCGCAGTCGACTCGGGCGCGATACGCCCAACATCAAGACAGTTTGCACCCGATCCCGGCCCACTGCCGACCACCCTCGATTGGAAGTCCGGTGGCACCGTACCATCTGTGAGCGCGTGCCGGTGATCGATTTGAATGCGGATGTCGGCGAGCGGGAGGGCGCTGAGGCGATCGCCGAGGACCTTTCGATCATGGCGGCGATCAGCAGCGCCAACGTCGCCTGCGGCTTCCACGCGGGGGACGCGCGCACGATGCGCGCAATCTGCGAGGAGGCCGTGGCGCGCCGTGTGCGGATCGGTGCGCACATCGGCTATGCGGATCGCACCGGGTTCGGGCGCCGTGATCGGGACCTGGATCCGGCAACTGTGCGAGACCAGGCGCTCTACCAGCTTGGCGCGCTGTCGGCGATCGCCGCTGCCGCGGGCGGGCTGGTCACGTACGTGAAACCGCACGGAGCGCTGTACAACCGCTGTGCGGTGGACGTCACTCAGGCAACCTCGGTGGTCGACGCGATCGTCGCGTTCGACACCTCGCTGGCGCTGCTTGGGCCACCGCGTTCGGCGCTGCTCAAGGTCGCCGAGTCACGCGGGGTCAGGACCGTGACCGAGGGGTTCGCCGACCGCGCCTACCTCCCCGATGGACGCCTGATGCCGCGTAGCCGGCCGGGCAGCGTGCTCGATCCGCGGGCGGCGTTGGCTCAGGCATCGCAGATCGTCGCGCAGCAGACGGTGACCGCGTGCGACGGCGCTGCCGTCGCGCAGCACGTGCGCTCCCTGTGCCTGCACAGCGACACGCGGGGCGCCGCTGAGCTCGCGGGGGCGCTGCGTTCGGGGCTGCTGCGTGCCGGGTTCGAGATCAGCGCGTTCACGTGAGCGGCTCAGACCGGTCGAGCGCGACGGTGGACCGCGGCCCCGAGCTGCGGGCCGTCGGTGACCGCGCGGTCCTCGTCGAGGTCGCCGACAACGACCGGGTGCAGTCCCTGTCGATGGCCGTCCGCGCGCGCTGGGGAGTTGAGCTCGCGGAGGTGGTGCCCGGAGCGCGCACGCTGTTGCTGGTGTGGCAACGGAGCCGTCCACCGCTTGACCGGATCCGAGTCGAGCTCGACCGGCTCGCCCGGGTTCGGCACGACGAGCCGCAGGCGAAGCGGCTCGTCGTGCCGGTTCGCTACGACGGCCCTGACCTGCAGCGGGTCGCCGAGGTTGTGGGCGTGGGCCCCGAGTCGGTGATCGAGCTGCACACCGGCGCCGAGTACCGCGTCGCGTTCATCGGGTTCGCTCCAGGCTTCGGCTATCTGATCGGCGGCGATCCGAAGCTCGATGTACCCCGCCGCAGCAGCCCCCGGCAGCGCGTGCCGGCCGGCTCCGTCGCGATCGCTGCCGGCTACTCGGCGGTCTACCCGACCAGCGCCCCGGGCGGTTGGCAGATCCTGGGCCACACGGAGTTGGTGATGTTCACGCCCGATCGTGACCCGCCGGCGCTGCTCGAACCGGGCACCAGGGTGACGTTCAAGGCGGTTTGAGCGAGATGTTCGATCAGCGGATGCAGGGAGGAAATGACCTGGTCGAGGTGACCAGCGCGGGCCTGCTGACGACCGTGCAGGACCTGGGGCGCCCGGGCTTTGCTCACCTTGGCGTGCCTCGGTCCGGGGCGGCGGACTCGCGGTCGCTGCGGCTGGCCAATCGACTGGTCGGCAACGCAGAGGACGCTCCGGCGCTGGAGACGACCTTGACCGGCCCGCGGCTGCGACTGCTCGGGGCATGCAGGATCGCGGTGACCGGCGCAGCGGTCACGGTCTGGTGCACGGACGCCGGCGGTGTCAGGCGAGAGCTGCCGATGAACACACCGGCGCGCCTCGAGGACGGCGACGAGCTCACGCTCGGGCCCGCCGGCGAAGGCCTGCGGACGTACCTCGCGTTCGGCGGCGGGCTGGTGGTCGAACGTGCGCTCGGGAGCGCCTCGACCGACCTGCTGACCGGACTGGGGCCGCCGGCACTGATCGCCGGCGATCGCCTCCGGATCGGGCCACCGGGCAGCGCGGAGCCTGCCGGCGTCGAGTTGATCGCGATCGCTGCACCCGACCCAGAGCCTCGTCTGCGGGTCGTGCTCGGACCGCGCGCGGACTGGTTCACGGATGCCGCGCTGGTACGGCTGACGAGCTCCGCGTTCGAGGTGACACCATCGAGCAACCGGATCGGCGTCCGGTTGAGCGGCCAGCCGCTGGCCCGCAGCCGTGAGGGTGAGCTGCCCTCGGAGGGGATGCTCCCCGGGTGCATTCAGGTGCCCGGCGACGGTCAGCCGATCGTGCTCGGCATGGACCACCCGACGACCGGCGGCTATCCGGTGATCGCGGTGGTGGTCAGCGACGACCTCCCCGTGCTCGGACAGCTGCGGCCAGGTCAGCGCGTGCGCTTTGCAGCGGTGCAGAGCGGTTGGCGGAGATCTCTTGTCTGAGACGTCCAGCTCATCACTGCAACGGCGAGGACTGATCCTGCTCTCGCTGCTGCTGGCTGCGTTCGCGATCAACCTCGATACGACGATCGTGAACGTCGCGCTGCCGACGCTCGTGCGGGAGCTGCACTCCTCCGACAGCCAGCTCCAGTGGATCGTCGACGCCTACAACCTGGTGTTCGCCGCAGCGCTGCTGACCGCCGGCAGCCTGTCGGATCGCTTCGGCCGTAAGGGCATGCTGCTCGCCGGACTGGCGCTGTTCGGGCTCGCGAGCATCGCCGCCGCGCTGACGACCAGCTCGTCGCAGCTGATCGCGGCTCGCTGCTTCATGGGCCTCGGCGCCGCGATGGTGTTCCCGGCGACGCTGTCGCTGATCTCTAACGTCTTCACCGAGCGCGTCGAGCGCGCGCGGGCGATCGGGATGTGGGGGGCCACCGCCGGGATCGCGATCGCGCTCGGTCCGATCTTCGGCGGCTGGCTGCTGGAGCGGTTCTCATGGGCGAGCATCTTCTTCGCGATGGCGCCGGTGGCGGCGTTGGCGATGATCCTGATCACGCGGTTCGTGCCGACCTCGCGTGACGAGTCCGCGCCGCCGCTTGACCCCCGGGGCTTCGCCCTCTCAACGGTCGCGATGGCGCTGCTGATCTTCACGATCATCGAGGCGCCCGACTACGGCTGGGGGAGCGCGCGGACGCTCGCCGGTTTCGCCCTGGCGATCCTGCTGCTGGCGGCGTTCATCGGCTGGGAGCGCCGGTCCGTCGCGCCGATGATGGACGTCACCCTGTTCCGCAACCCGAGGTTCACGGCGGCGTGCGCGGCCGTCACCGTCGGCTTCTTCACGCTGTTCGGCTTCATCTTCATCATCACCCAGTACTTCCAGTTCATCAAGGGCTACAGCGCGCTCTCGGCGGGCATCCACCTGCTGCCGGTGGCCGGCTCCGTGGGGATCGCCTCAGTGCTCGGGACCAAGCTGGCGGTGCGGATCGGAACAAAGATCGTGGTCGCAGCCGGCATGCTGATGGTCGCCGGTTTCTACACCTGGGTCGCGACCGCCAGCGCGACCACCGCGTACCGGACGATCGCGGTGCAGATGGTGCTCTACGGAACCGGGCTGGGGCTGACAAGCGCGCCTGCGACCGAGGCGATCATGGGAGTCGTTCCGATCGCGAAGGCCGGCGTCGGATCGGCCGTAAACGATGCCACCCGGCTGCTCGGCGGCACGCTCGGGGTGGCGGTGATCGGCAGTGTCTACGCGACCGTCTACGCAAGCAGGCTGACGGCAACACTGCCAAGGCTGCTACCGGCGCAGCTCACGCGTGCGGCGAGCAGTTCGGTCGGCGCGGCACTCACGATTGCGCAGCGCCTGTCGCGCGCAGGCGCTCCGATGCTCGCCCGTGCGACCCAGCAGGCAGCGGTGGAGTCGTTCATGAAGGGCATGAGCCGGGGCTGCATCGTCGCCGGCTCGGTCGCCGCGGCAGGCGCGCTCGCGGCCGCACTGCTGCTGCCCGCCCAGCCGATCGCGCCGGACCTTCAGGAGACGGCGGCGCCGGACAGCGACGCGCTCAGTGCCTCAGCGCGCGCGAGCGCCGGCGCCGCACCGAGCGAGCTGAACGTGGCGAGCGCCTCATCGAGCAGCGGCGACGCCTCGCCGGCACGGCCGCGGCCGAGCAGCCACTGAGCAAGGTCGGCCTCAGCGGTCGCGAGCCAGTAGGGGTATGCGAGCTCCCGGAAGCGCTCGATCGCATCGCGCAGGTCGGTCTCGACGGTCTCGTGGTCGCCCTGCGCGGCGGCGAGCAGCGCCCGGCCCCTGATCAGCTCGGCGCGCAGGTACGGCGGGACGTGGCCGGGTGGACGCTCGCTCAGCATCGCCAGCAGCTCGCTCGCCTCGGCGAGGCGGCCGAGCTCCAGCGCCGCTTGAAGGGTCGCCGGCCAGCCGTAGCGGACAGTCTCATGCGCCGCGCTGAGGCGCTCGAGCGAGCGTTCGAGCATGCGCCTGCCACGGTCCAGTGCCGCTTCGGCGTTGCCCTCCGCCAACAGCAACGCCAACGACGACGCGGCATGGCATGCCAGAAGCTCCTCGTTCTCGGCGTCAATCCAGGAATCGATCCGGTCGAGGTGGGCGCGAGCCGCCGCCAGCTCGCCCTTGAGCGCGCACAGGAGCACGAGCACGTAGTGGACGTACTCCCCGGCGGGGCGCTGTCCATCGTCGGGAAGCAGCTCGACCGCCAGCTGCTCGGCCTCGCGCCAGGTGCCTGAGAACAGGTGCAGCTGCATCCGGTTGCCGGCGTCGATGCTCTCCCCGTAGCGGTCGCCGCGACGGCGATCGATGACGAGCACGGCGTCGACCAGACGCGCCGCCTCGGGCAGATCCCATGCCATCGCGAGATTCCCGAGGTTGCCCTGGGCGATCGCGAACGTGCTGGGAAGGTCGTGGCGCTCCGCGATGTCGAGCGCCGCCAGGAACAGGTAGCGCGACTCCTGGACTCGCCCGGAGTACCCGTACATGCTGGCCTGGGACGCGAGCGCATCGCCGAGCACGTCTGGCAGCTCAAATGCCTGGGCCAGCTGCAGCGCGCGCTGCAGCGACACGCCGGCCCGGTCATAGTCGCCTGCCTGATAGAGGGCGGCGCCGAGCCTGGCCGTCAGGACCGCGACATCCTGGTCGGGCTCCTCGCCGGCAAACGTCTCGAGCGCCGCCGCGATCCGCTCCGCGGCCTCGATGTTCCGCCCGAGCCGCCCGAGCGCGCGACCGATCTCGCCCGCGATCCTGGCCTCGTCGCGTGCCCGCCCGGCCGCACGGTGCGCTGCGGCAACAGCCTCAAGCAGCTCGATCGCCGCCTCGCGGCGGCCGGACTGCAGGGCCATCTCGCCGGCCAGCTGCGTCAGCGCCATCCGCTCGTCCTCGTCACCGGCGAGCTCGATCGCGGTCAGGTACGCGCGCTCGGCGACCTCGGGCGCGCCGACCGTCGCCGCCCGCCGCGCCGAGCGCCGCAGCGCCGAGACCGTCTCGGCCCGCAGACCCTCCGCATCGGAGTCCTCGCCGGCGGCGCGATACGCCTCTAGGTAATGCGAGGCGATCACCTCGGCAACGTCCTCCCCGTCATTCGCGAACGCCCTGCGCAGATGCTCCGCCGCCGCCAGGTGCCGCGGTTTGCGCTCCTGGCGTGACAGCAGCCCGTATGCAACCGTCCGCAACAACCCCTGTGCGAACGCATATTGACCCCGATCCGGCGAGAGGCGGTCGGCGCGGATGATCAGGACCTGCTTGCGCACCAGGCTTGCAAGCACGGCATCGACATGATCCTCCCTCACACCGCCGAGCACAGCTGCCGCCGAGCGCGGGAACGAGCCGCCGAACACCGACATCGCCTTCACCAGCCCGCGCTCGACGGGGTCGAGAGCGTCGAGGCGGGCCGCGAGCAGCGAATTCAAGCTCGCCGGCACGTCCAGCTCACCGATCTCGCCGACCGGCACCAAGCGGTCGCCGGCGCCCTCCTTCAACGCGCCGCGCGCAGCCAGCGCTCTGACCGTCTCGATCGCATACAGCGGCACGCCCTCGGCCCGCGCGACGATCCGCTCCGCCGCCTGTGCCGGCAGCCCCTCGACGAGGCTGCCAAGCAACGCCCGCATCGCGGCCTCACCGAGCGGCTCGAGCGGGATCGTGGTCGCGCCGCGCCTGCCCGCGGGCCACCCCTCGGCCCGCGCCGCCAATTCCGGCCTCGCGAGCGTCAGGATGAAGATCGGGCTCGACGCCGACCAATCGAGTAGCTGCTCGATGAAGTCCAACAGCCCCGAATCGGCATATTGGAGGTCCTCGAACACGAGCACCACCGGTAGGTGCGAGGCGAGCCGCTCGAAGAACAGCCGCCAGCCCGCGAACAACTCCTCGCGCGCGAGGCCCGGCTCCGCGACCCCCAGCAGCGCCCCAAGGCGCGGGCGGATGAAGTCCCGGTCGGCGGCGTCCTCCACCCAACGTTCGAGACCTTCGTCGAGCTTCCGCGCCGCATCCTCGACGGCGGCCTCCTCTGCGATCCCGAACCGCTGCCGGACCATCTCGGCCAGCGCCCAATACGACACCCCGGTCCCGTGCGCGAGGCAGCGCCCGAGGTGCCACAGGATCGTGTCCGACAACCCGTCGATGTAGTTGAAGAATTCCCGCCGGAGCCTTGACTTCCCGACACCCGCCTCCCCCGAAACCGCAACCAACCGTGCCGAGCCTCGATCGAGCGCACCGTGGAACAGCTCCTTCAGCAGGCGCACGTCGCCGTCGCGGCCGACGAACGCCGCCTCGAGTCCCTGCTCACGATCCGAGCCACCCACGCCCGCGACGACCCGCACCGCCCGCCACAGCACCAGCGGCTCAACCTTGCCCTTGACCGTGTGCTCACCTGCATCCTCGTATGCGATCGCGGCCGAGGTCACCTGGCGTGTCACCTCGTCGACGAGCACGGTCCCCGGAGCGGCCGCCGACTGCACTCTCGAGGCGGTGTTGACCCGGTCGCCGACGACCAGCCCCTCGCCCGGGTTCTCAAGCGCGGCCACCTGTCCGGTCACGACGCCGGCGCGCGCCCGCAGCTCGGGCGCACCGACCTCCTGACCGAAGGCGCCGACCGCATCGACGACGTCAAGCGCGGCCCTGACGGCCCGCTCCGCGTCGTCCTCACGCGCGACCGGCGCACCCCAGACGGCCATCACCGCATCGCCGATGAACTTCTCGACGACGCCGCCGTACCGCTCGACGATCGTCCGGGCTGACTCGAAGTAGCGCCCGAGCAGCTCCCTGACGTCCTCCGCCTCGCGGGCCTCCGACAGCGACGTGAAGCCGACCAGGTCGACGAACAGCACCGACACCAGTCGCATCTCGGCAGGGGAGGCGCCAGCGTCGGGCGCACCGGCGAGCGGAGCGGTCGCTGCGCCGGCCACGCCGGCCGGCGGCAGTGGCGTCGACGGCTGCAGTGCGCGACCGCACTCATCGCAGAATTTCTGGCCCGGGCGATGGGCGGTCCCGCAGTCCGGGCAGCGCAGCGCCAGCGGCGTCCCGCACTCGTTGCAGAACTTTGCGCCTTCCTTGTTCTCGGCTTGACAGGAAGGACAGACCAAACCCAAACCCCCGATCAGGCGAGGAACGCGTCAGCGATCGCGGTCTCGATTGCGGTCGGGCCGGCGGTGAGGTCGAAGCTCTTGCGAACCGTGTTCGGCGCGTCGAGCACAGCCACCAGCACGCTGGCCACATCGGCTCGGGCGATCGAGCCGGAGGCAAGCTCGGGCGCGAGCGCGATCCTGCCCGTCGGCGGGTCATCGGTGAGGGCTCCCGGCCGGACGATCGTGTAGTCGAGGCCCGAGGTCGCAAGCGCCTGATCGGCCTGCGCCTTGGCGCGCAGATAGTCGCCGAAGACGCCGCCTCCGCTTGGCGGCGCATCCCGCGCACCCATCGCGCTGATCATCACGTAACGGCTGACCCCGGCTCGCAGGCACGCGTCGATCAGGCGAATCGCGCCATCACGATCCATCGTCTGCTTGCGCGGCGCACCGCTGCCGGGACCGGCGCCCGCCGCAAATACCACTGCCGCGGCACCGCCGATGACTTCCGCCAAGCCCGGATCGTCGCGCTCCAGATCCCAGACCACCGGCGCAATCCCCGCAGCCTCCAGGTCGGCCGCGTGATCGGGGTTGCGGATCAGCCCGCGGACGTGACCGCCGCGATCGGCGAGCAGCGTCCCGAGCTGCAGAGCGATCTGACCGTGACCGCCGGCGATGATCACCGGCGCACGCGGATCGGGATCGGGCGAAGCGGAGCTCACGTCACTCATATTGTCCTGGGAGGATAGGGACCATAAGATCGGCGCATGACGAAGACGTTCAGCTTCCTTGTCCGGGTTCGCTACGTCGAATGCGACATGCAGGGACACGCGTTCAACGCCCACTACCTGACGTGGTTCGACATGGCACACGCGGAGCTGCTGTCCGAGGCGTTCGGGCGCCGGCTCGCGGAGCTGGTGACGGCCGGATCCGATGTCGTCGTCGCCGAGTGCGGGATTCGCTACCTCGCGCCCGCGCGCTTCGACGACGAACTCCTGATCGAGATCGAGCTCGACCCGCCGACGGCCTCGTCGCTGACCAGCCACTTCAGGGTTCGCCGTGAGAGCGACGTGATCACCGAGGGGTTCGTTCGCCACGTCTGGTTCGACCTCAACGAGCGGCACAAGCAACCGTGGCCGGACGATCTTCGGGAGGCGTTGATGCCGTATGTGAGCGCACGGCCGGCCGCAGCCGGAGCGAACGGCGACCAGTCTGATCGACGCAGTGACCGCGGGCGCGTGACGTGAACAGATCCGAGTTGATCGAGGGACTCGCGCAGCTCGCGGTCGGCCTTGGCGCCAACGTCCAGCCGGGCCAGATCGTGTCCGTCTCCTCCGAGCCCGGGAAGGAGGCGCTCGCACGCGCGATCGCCGAGGCCGCGTACCGACGGGGCGCGAAGTTCGTCGAGGTGACCGTCTTTGACCCGCAGGTGAAGCGTGCACGCCTGCGTCACGCGGACCCCGACACGCTCGCGTTCGTGCCGCCGTGGCTCGGTGAGCGGGTGCGGCGACTGGGCGAGGAGCGCGCGGCACTGATCTCGATGAGCGGCCCGGCGGCACCGAACGTGATGGACGGCATCGATCCGGCGCTGCTCGGAATCGACCTGCTGCCGCGCCTGAAGGAGTCCGGCGAGCTGATCGACGGACGGCTGGTCAACTGGACGATCGTCCCGTGCCCGACGCCGGGATGGGCGAGGCTCGTACACCCCGAGCTGGAGGAGCACGAGGCGCTGGATCAGCTCTGGGACCAGATCGCCCACGTCTGCCGGCTGCGCGAGGACGATCCCGTGGCGGCATGGCGGGCACGGATCGCACAGCTCAACGATGTCTCTGAACGACTCAGCTCGCTGGCGCTCGATTCCGTTCACTTCGTGGGGCCCGGCACCGATCTCACGGTCGGCCTGCTGCCGAGCTCGGGGTGGTTGGCGGCCGATTTCGAGACGGTCGACGGGCTCGTCCATCTGCCGAACCTCCCCACCGAGGAGGTCTTCAGCACGCCCGATCCTCGACGCGTCAACGGCCACGTCAGCTCGACCAAGCCGCTGTTCGTCTCCGGCATGCTGATCACCGGCCTGCGGGTCCGTTTCGAGGATGGCCGCGCGGTGGCGATTGACGCGGACACCGGTGCTGAGACATTGCGGCAGATGACCAGGCGCGACGAGGGCGCCGCGTTCCTGGGAGAAGTCGCCCTGGTCGATCGCCAGAGCCGGATCGGCGAGCTCGGGACGGTGTTCTGCGACACGCTGCTCGATGAGAACGCCGCCAGCCACATCGCGCTCGGTCACGCCTATGGGTTCGCCGTAGCCGACCCCGTTGACCGTGAGCGCGTCAACCACAGCGAGATCCACGTCGACTTCATGATCGGATCGCCGCAGGTGGCGGTGACCGGCGTCACCCGCGCCGGGCACGAGGTGCCGTTGCTGCGTGACGGCGAATGGCAGATCTGAGGCGCTAGGCTAACGCGCCAGCAGCCCGGAGAGGTGCCGGAGTGGTTGAACGGGCGCGACTGGAAATCGCGTAACGGGGGTCAACCTCGTTCGGGGGTTCGAATCCCCCCCTCTCCGCTCCTGGAGCTCGAAGCATGCCGTGACAGTTCGCCCGGTTCACCGCAGGGCATGAGGCGGGAATTGTCGCGGGTGGGCCGTTGGCGTTGACCTCTGCGATCGGCTTCGGCATAGTTCGACGATGGGCCGTAGGGGGATGCGTATCGCAGATCTCGCGGTGGCCGTCGGGACCATGCTCCTGGCAACGTCGCCGGCCGCAGCCTGGGCAAACACGCTGACCGTCAACACGACCAACGATGAGGTGACGCCCGGCGATGGGCACTGCTCGCTGCGAGAGGCGATCAGCTCTGTCAACGCTCCGGGCTCTCCGAGCCCCGACTGCGCGGCGCCGAGCGCAACCGGCAACACGATCCAACTCGGCCCCGGGCACTATGTGCTGACGATCAAGGCCTCCGGCCTCGATGACAACACGACCGGCGACCTGAACATCGCCGGCACTGTCGCCGGCCTGACAATCGAGGGCGCCGGCGCAGGTAAGACGACGATCGACGCGACCGGGCTCGGCGACCGGATCCTCAGCATCGCTTCAGGGGCGAGCGTCACGCTCACGGGCCTGACGCTGACCGGCGGCGGCGCCCCAAACGGAGCAACTGACGCGAATGCTGATGGAGGCTCAGGAGGGGCGGGCGGTGACGGCGGCGGGATTGACAACGCGGGGAACCTGACCCTGACGAACACGACACTCACCGCCAACACGGCCGGCAGCGGCGGCGGCGGTGGATTCGCCAACAGCGGTGTCGCCGGCGGCACGGGCGGCGCCGGTGGATCAGGGGGCGGGATCTATAACACCGGCACGCTGACTTTGAACAGCTCGACGATCAGCGACAACAGCGCCGGAAACGGCGGGACCGGCGGCCCCACCGACACCTCTTATGCAGCCGGCACGGGCGGCGCCGGCGGATTGGGCGGTGGGGTTTACAGCAGCGGGAGCGTGACGCTCACGGGCTCGGTGCTCAACGGGAACAACGCCGGCACAGGCGGCGGCGGCGGCGAGGCGACCCCCGGCGAGTCCACCGGTGCCGGCGGCGCCGGCGGCAGCGGCGGTGGCGGCGGCGGCATTTACGGTGACGGCGCGACGCTGACGCTGAGCGCTGACACGATCAGTGCCAACAAGGCCGGCGCGGGTGGGCCGGGACAGGTGAGCTACAGCGACTCGATCGATGGAGTGACCGGCGGTGCCGGCGGCGGCGCGGGAGGCGGCGGCGGCATCGATAGCGTCAACACCGGCTCCGGATCGCTGACGATCTCCGCCAGTACGCTCACCGGCGACTTCGCCGGCGGCGGCGGCGCCGGGGGCGAGGGCGGTCCCGGGGGCGCGGGCGGCCTCGGCGGCGCCGGCGGCGGTGGCGGCGCCGGCGCCTCGGGCGGGGCGATCTCGATCCTCGGCGGCGCGCTCGCGGTCACCAACAGCACGCTGTCGGGCAACTTCGCCGGCGCCGGCGGGACAGGCGGTGCCGGTGGTCCCGGCGTCGCGTCTGAGGCGATCGGCGGCCAGGGTGGAAACGCCGGCGGTGGCGGCGACGGCGCCGCCCTGCAAGTCGGTGCGGGGACGACTCCACTGCTGCTGAACTCGACGATCGCGAACAACGCCGTCGGCGCGCCCGGCACGGCCGGCACCGGGGGAAGCGGGGGCAGCGGGGGAATCAACGGCACGAACGGCAACCCTGGCGCGAGCGGCACTGGTGGCGGCATCTACCAGCAGGGCGGCCTGTGCATCGAGGGCGTGGGCTGCCCGTCGACGGCGCTCCAGAACACGATCGTCGCGAGCAACAGCGGCGGCAACTGTGCCGAGGGGCTCGACGGGCAGATCGTCGACGGCGGCCACAACCTCAGCTTCGGGGACACCACATGTCCGGGGATCAACGGCGATCCACGCCTCGGCCCACTGCAGGACAACGGTGGCCCCACGCAGACACAGGAGCTCGGGCCGGGAAGCGCGGCGATCGACGCGGTTCCCGCCACCGGCGCCGGCTGCCCGGCGACCGACCAGCGCGGCGTCGCCCGCCCTTCCGGCCCCGCGTGCGACATCGGCGCCTATGAGGTCACCCCACCGGTCGCGATCACGGGCACCGCAGGCGCCGTCGGCTCGACCAGCGTTACGGCGGCGGGCACGGTTACCGCCAACGCCGGCGACGCCAGCGTGCACTTCGACATCGGGAAGACGACCTCGTACGGAACCGAGACCGCCGTCCAGCATGTAGCCGGCCTGATGCCGGTGCCGGTGTCGGCGGCGATCGACGGCTTGAGTCCCGGCACGACCTATCACTTCCGCGTCGTCGCGGTCTCGATCGACGGTACGTCCACGGGCTCCGATCAGACGTTCAAGACGTCGGTGGGCCCGGCCGTGGCGCCCGTGCTCAGCCGCCTGACCGTGAACCCGTCGTCGTTCGCTGCCGCCAGGTCCGGGGCGAGCATTGCGCGCAGGCGCAGCACCGGGGCGACGATCAGCTACAACGACAGCGAGCCTGCGATCACGACATTCACCGTGCTGGCGCCGCACGCCGGAGTCGAGCAGAACGGCCGCTGTGTCAAACCTTCCCGGCACAAGCACGGCGGGCGCGTCGAGCGGTGCACGCGTTACACGCCGATCGGCAGCTTCTCGCACCTCGACGTGACGGGCAGCAACCGCTTGCACTTCACCGGCCGCGTCAACCGTCATTCGCTGAACCCTGGCCGGTATCGGCTCACGGCGACCCCCAGCCTGCAAGGAATCTCCGGCCGCACCCTGACGAGCGGTCTGCGGATCACTCGCCCTTAGCCACGACCGCAGGTGGCGCAACCCCGGCCGGATCGTGCGGGCACCGCTCGCCGGTGACTGGTTCTGCGGGTATCGTGCGCGTCGTGACGGGGCGTGGCCGCTGGAGCGTTGTAGTTGCGTTCGCCATGGTGGCGGGGGCGACCCAGCTTCTGTGGCTGACGTTCGCGCCGATCACCACGCAGACCGCGGTGCACTACGGCGTCTCCAAGGCGGCGGTCGGCTGGCTGGCGCAGGTGTTCCCGCTGCTCTACGTGGTGCTCGCGATTCCGGCCGGGATCGCGCTTGACCGGAATTTCCGCGGCGCGCTGCTGGCCGGCGCGGCGCTGAGCGCGACCGGCGCGATCGTCCGGCTCGGCGATACGTTCACGCTGGTCCTGATCGGGCAGTTGCTGGTCGCCACCGCGCAGCCGTTCGTCCTCAATGCGATCGCGAAGCTGGCTCATGTGTACCTGCCCGAGAGCGAGCGGGCGCTGGGAATCGTCGTCGGGTCGATCGGCACGTTCCTCGGGATGTTGCTCGGGTTGCTGCTCGGCCCGATCGTCGCGACCTCCCGCAGCTTCGGTGCGCTCCTGGCGATCTGCGCCGCGATCGCCATCGTCGCGGCGATCGCGCTGGCGATCTGCGTGCGCCTTGCAACCGTCGTCGCCGACGACGGTGCGCAGCCGTCCGCTGCGATCGGCCGCGCCGAGCTGCGGGCGATGTGGCAGGACCGCACCCTGCGTACGCTGGCGTGGCTGGCGTTCGCGGGGTTCGGCCTGTTCGTCGCGCTCGCCACCTGGCTGCAGTCGCTGCTGTCACCGCGCGGGGTCAGCGACCACCAGACGAGCGCGCTGCTGGCGGCGATGGTGATCGCGGGCGTGATCTCCTGCGCAATCCTGCCGACGATGGTCGCGCGGCGCGGGCAGGAGGCGCTGCTGCTGCGCGCGGTCGTGGTCGTCGCCGGGATCGGCTGCGTGCTGGTGGCGCTGTTCGAGCCGCTGCCGATCGCCTGGATCGCGCTGGTACCGACGGGCGCGCTGCTGCTGACCGCACTGCCGGTGATCCTGGAGCTGACCGAGCGTCGCGCCGGCGATTCGGGCGGTATCGCGACGGCGATCATCTGGCTGGCGGGGAATGCCGGCGGGCTGGTGGTCGCGGGCGTCCTGAGCCCGCTGGTCAACGACCCGCTGCCGGCATTCCTGCTGCTCGCGGTGGTCCCGGCCGTGGCGCTGCCGCTGACGTTCGGCCTGCGACTGGAGACCCGACCGGTCTCGGCAGCGTGAGCTCACGCGGAGCCCCGCAGATCGCCACCAGAGCTCGGGCGCTCAGCCTCGTGAACGCGAGCTGAAACGCTGACCGAGTGCAGCCACCATCCGATCTCGATCCCGCGGTCGGATCCACCCGGCCAGGGCGGCAGTGGCTGCGATCGGTCAAGCGCCCGCGGCGGCGCCAGTCGCCAGCCGCCCCCTGCACCCCAGTGGACGTCCATCAGCAACTCGGCGAACTGGTCCTGACCATCCGTAGCCCCGGGAGTTCCGTAGCCGAAGACCCGTTCGGGTCCGAGCACGGCACTCACGGCGGCCCTCCCGGCGAGCAGCCGATCGAACCGGTTGCGCGCCAGCTCGCCCGCGTGAGCAGCCAGTGCACGCTGGATCTCGGCGAGCCGGCCGGCCCCGAACCGAACTAGCAGGTTCGGTAGCGGCAGCTCGGCCCACAACCCCCAGAACATCACCCGCGGAGGGCCACCGCGGAGCTCGACAGCGTCGCGGATCGCACGGCCGACCAGTTCGTGGCCGTGATGGCCGTCGTGCGGGGATGGGCCGGCGATCAACACCGCGCCGGCCTCTGCAGCCGCCGCCGCAATCAGATCTGCGAGCGCAGCTTGGGCGAGCACCGGATCGCCGTCACGACCGATCGACGGGATTCCCTCCGGGATCGTCAAATCGAAGCCTGCGCGCTTGCACGCCTCGGTCAGCTCGGCGCGGCGACGCTCGCGCTCAGCGGGACGCCCGAGGCTGCACGCGAGGTTGAGCACCCGCCAGCCGCTGTCTCGCAGTGCCATCAGGGTCGCAGGCGCGCCGAGCAGCTCATCATCGGGGTGCGGCGAGACGCTCAGCACCGTCGGCGCCGGGCCGACCGGAACGCGCGCTACGGCTTGATCGAGTACGGCCGGCCCTTCTTGTGCCGCCGCTTGCGCTTGTGCTGCGCCCTTGGCTTGACCGGCTTCAGATCGTTCCAGACGCGCCCGGAGAGCCCGCTGATCGTGTCGATCCCGTAGGCGTAGGGCTCACCGGCGGTCAGTACCGCGATCAGGTACCGGCGGTGCTCACCCTTGACGCGGCCGATGCTGTTGATCTCCCAGTCGTAGCCGCTGGTGAGCGGCAGCCACCCGTTCTTGAGCGCGACCGTGACGCCGGCCGGAACGCCACCGCTGACCCCCCACGCCTGGGCGGGATCGACGCTCTGCATCAGCGACAGCGCGTAGTCCTGAGCACCGGTGGGGAGCAGCGAATCAGGCTCCACCAGCTGGCAGAGGAGCCGGACCTGATCGGCGGCCGAGGTAGTCGTCAACCCCCATGCGACGTTCGGACTCGTCTGCGTCAGGCCGGCGGTGGAGTTGTAGGCCCCAACCGCGCCGGGGCCGCCGACCCGGTCCCACAGATCGGTCGCATCATCGTTGTCGCTCTCCTGGATCATCCCGGCGATCGTCGACGGTGACGCGCCGTCGAACGGCTCCTGCCGCAAGTCCGACTGACGCAGCAGCGTCTCCAGGATGTCGACCTTGATGATGCTCGCGGTGACATGCCTGACGCCCGGGTTGTAAACCCACATCTGACCGGTCACGAGGTCGTCGACGGCCGCCGTCACCGAGCCACCTCGCGTCGACAGGTAAGCCCGCATCCCCTTGGTCGTGAACGGGTCAACGGCGGTGATCGGAGGCGGCGGCGCGCCGGCCTTGCGGTTCCGCGAGACGGGCTTTGAGACGACGCCACAGCGGGGCTTGGCCGTCTTCGAGGGACCAGTTGAATGCTTGGTCGTCGTCTGCCCGGACGCCTGTGCAACCGCAACAGATGCGAGGAGCGCGATCACAGCCCCGGCGATTGCCGCCGACGCCGCCGGCACCGCCGGCGCAATCCGCACCGCGCTCCGCCGCAGACCGCGAAGCGCCCTCACGCGTCGCTGGTGCCGGCGGACGGAAGCACAGCTGGGGCGCCGTGACGAACGAGCACCTCGGGCAGCGCGACCGAGCCGTCGTCGCGCTGGCCGTTCTCCAGCAATGCGATGATCGTGCGACCGACCGCCACGGCAGTGCCGTTCAGCGTGTGCACATGCGCAAGCTTGCCGCCAGCGCCGCGGAACCGCACATCGAGCCGCCGTGATTGGTAGTCGGTCGTGTTCGAGCAGGAGGTCAGCTCGCGGTAGCGCTGCTGACCCGGGAGCCACGCCTCGCAGTCCCACTTCATCGCCGCCGAGGCCCCGAGGTCACCGACCGCGATCGCGACGACCCGGTACGGGATCCCCAGCTCGGTCAGGATCGACTCCTCCACCGCCAGCAGCCGCTCGTGCTCGGAGGCCGATTCGCTCGGCTCGACGAACGCGAACATCTCGACCTTGTCGAACTGGTGCACCCGAAAGATCCCGCGGGTGTCCTTGCCGGCGGCGCCGGCCTCACGCCGGAAGCACGTGGAGAAGCCCGCATAGCGCCTGGGGAGCTCCTCCAGACCGAGAATCTCGTCGCTGTGAAGCGATGCGAGCGCGACCTCCGAGGTCCCGACCAGATACAGGTCGTCATCGGGAAGGCGATAGATCTGCTGCTCGGTGTCCGGCCACATACCGGTCCCGTACAGCGCCCGTTCACGCACCAGAACGGGCGGGATCACCGGCTCGAAGCCCTCGCCGGCCAGCTTTTCAAGCGCGTACTGGACCAGCGCAAGCTCGACGAAGACGAGCCCGCCGCGCAGGTACGCGAAGCGCGAACCGGACAGGCGCGCACCCCGCTCCATGTCGATCATCGCGCCGGCCAGCTCCAGGTGGTCCCGGCCCGCGGCGCCGCGGCTGACCGTGCTCGCTGCGCACGGTGTCCTGCAGCGGCGCCTCCGCCGACGGCAGGTTCGGGAGCGATGCGAGCAACGCGTCACGCTCCGCCCTGATCGCGGTTTCGGCGTCGCTCAGCTCCCGTCCGCGCGCGGCCAGCGACGCGAGCTGCTCACGCTCCTCCGGTGTCGGCGCGCCCATCCGTCCGCGGCTGGCGCGGTTCTGCTGCGCCCGGAGTTCCTCCAGCTCGGCTGTGATCGCCCGCCAGCGCGCATCGAGCTCGAGGAAGCTGTCGACCCGCCCGGCGTCATGCTCGCTGCGGCGCGCGAGCGCCGCGCGGACCGCCTCTGGCTCGGATCGGATCAGCCGGACGTCGAGCACGCGCGCGTCAAGAGGGCGGCGGCGGTGGCAGCGTGCCGAGCGGCTGATCTTTACACGGCGTCGAGAGCGGCTCCTGCGGCGCCTTCGAACCGGCGTATTTGGCGACGAACATCGCCACCTCGCGCGCCTGCGCCCCAACGAAGATGTTCGCGGGCATGTAGGCGCCGGAGAACCCACCGTTCTCGATCGCGTACAGAACGCGGACCGCCGGCCGCACGCAGGTGATGTTGAAGTTCGGGCCGTTGATCGCCTGTGCCGTGCGGATGTTCGACGCCGAGCCCATCGCCGCCGCCACCGACAGCGTGTGGCAGCCGGCGCACCGCTGCTGGAACAGATTTGCCGCCTGAACGCTGCTGGCGTAGTTCGGGTCGGATTTCGGAACGTCGATGTGCTGGGTTCCGCAGGCGCCCGCAGAGACAGCGACGGCGATCGCCGCGAGCACTGTGAGGATGACCCTGGTCGGCCTACGCATGCGCGCCGAGATCATACGGAAGTGAACGCCGTGAGCGAGCACTTGCCCACCTCGGGCCGCAGATCCGGGCCGCTGGTGTGGCACGCGGCGCGGTGCGGAGGCACGATATAACCCGCTCCAATGGAGCAGCAGATCGACCCCGAGCTGTTCCGTGAGGTGTTCGGCCGGTTCGCGACGGGGGTCGCGGTGATCACCTCCGCAGGCCCCGGCGGCGCCGGCGGGATGACCGCGAACGCACTCTGCTCGCTCTCGCTCGAACCGCTGATGGCGCTGGTCTGCTTCGAGAACCGGGCGCGGACGTTGAACGCGGTACGTGATGCCGGCGCGTTCGCCCTGAACCTGCTCGGCGCCGATCAGCACGCCGTCGCGGCGGCGTTCGCCTCGAAGATGCCCGAGTCCGAGAAGGTCGCAAGTGTTCCGCACCGGATCGTCCGCGGCATGCCCGTGCTCGACGACACGCTCGCCTGGGCGGTGCTGAGTCTGCGTGAGCTGATTGCCGGCGGCGACCACACGATCGCGATCGGCGAGGTGATCGAGATGGGTCTCGGCGGCGGCGAGCCGCTCCTGTGGTTCGAGGGGCGCTACCGCAACCTCGGGCCCGACCGGACCTGACCGCGGATCAGCGCGGGCGGTCGCCGGCTCGCTGCAGCGGCCGGCCTGAGCGCAGCCGCACGGTCGCAGGCGGACCAATCGGGTCGACGTCGGCGGTCCAGCCGGCGTCGAGCGCGACCGAACGTCCGGGCATCACGCGCACCAGGCGCTGCCGGTGGACCACCCGGCTCCCCTGAACGACCTCCACCCGGGCGCCGAGCAACTCCTCGCGCGCCCGCAGCAGGAACCGGCGGCAGGCCGGATCCACCGCGCGGATGCCGGCGGCCGCGACCGCGTTCGGAACGATCCACTGCAGCGGCGAGCGCACCTCGATCGAGACCCGGTCGGCCGGCCAGCTTCGCTCCTGCAGAAAGCCGATCACACTGGTCGCGACGTTGCGGCCTGTGAGTGCCGCAACGTCGGCGGGTTCAGCGCCGTGCAGGACGTTGCCGACCGCGAACAGACCCGGACGACTGGTACGCAGATGCCGGTCCACCTGCGGGCCCCGGGTTTCCGGATCGAGCCGTGCTCCACCGAGCACCGCCAGCTCGTGGTCGGGTATCCAGTCCGCGGTCAGTACGACCGTGTCGCATTCGACGGTCTCGACCGCGCCCGTGTCCAGGTTCGTGAACTCGACCGCCTCAACGCGCTCACGCCCGTGGATCGCAGTCAGTGCGCTGCGGGTGCGCAGGCGCAGGCGCCAGACGGCCGACGCGCCGGTGCGGAACGCGGCGAACGACTGCTCACGTGGCAGCTCGGTCGACATCGCCACCGGCCTGGCGCCGGCGAGCGCGAGCGTCTCAAGCGCGGAGAACGAGACGTGCTCTGCTCCGATCACGACCGCTCTGTGGCCAACCGGTCCGTGGGTGCCATGGACGATCTGCTGGAGCATTCCGGTCGTGATCACGCCTTGGGGCCGGGTACCGGGGATCAGACGCGCGCTGCGAGGACGTTCACGGCAGCCGGTCGCCAGCACGACCGCCGTGCTCACGACCGCGCCGCGGCCGCCCGGGCCGGTGACCTCAAGCTCTCCGTCGGCACTCCAGCCCGTGACCTGCGTGCGGGTGCGCAGATCGACTCCGGCGAGCTGCGCCTCCTGCACCAGCCGGCGGGCGTAACCGGGTCCGCTCAGGACGCGGTGCAGATCGCGCGCGCCGAACCCGAGGTGATCGGCGTGGCGCGGGATCCCGCCGGCTTCGACCTCGCGCTCGATCACGACCACGGGCGAGGCACCTCGACGCCGAAGCTCGATCGCGGCTGACAGGCCGGCCGGTCCGCCGCCGACGATCGCCACCTCGACGCGCTCGGCGTTCATGCGCCCTGCCTCCAGAGCGAGCCGACTTCCTGGCCGGTCAGGGAGGCCAGCTCGACGCCGACCCGCACGCCGCACGAGAACCCCTGGCAGCGGCCGGTCAGCACGCGGGTGCGCCGCCGCAACCCGTCGAGGTCGCTGGGCGGGATCGGTCCGCTGACCGCATCCCGGATCTCGCCGAGGGTGACACGCTCGCAGAAGCACACGATCTCCCCGTAGGCCGGATCGGCGGCGATCATCGCCGCGTCCTGGTAGGGCCGAGGGAACGCCTCACCGATGTTGGCCATCCGGATCGAGGGCAGCGGCTCCGGGCGCTCCTGCAGGTCCAAGCTCGCGTCTGCGAGACCGTCGCGCACCCACTCCGCGATCGCCATCGACGAGCTCAGCCCGGTCGAGCGGATCCCGCCGGCGCAGACGTAGGCATGCTCGGGCGAGACCTTGAGCTGGTAGTCCTGATGCTCGGTTGCCGCCCGCAGGCCGGCGTAGATCGCGGTCACCTCGTGCTCCAGCAGCGCCGGCATCAGCCGCCGCGCGCGGATCAGCAACTGGTCGATCCCCTCCCGGCTCGAGGGCGCCGAGCGCTTGTCCGCCAGGTCGTCGGCGGTCGGCCCGACCAGGACATTGCCGAACACGGTCGGCGCGATCATCACGCCCCTGGTCCCGGCACCCGGCACCGGCACCGGCAGCACGACATGCGAGACGAGCCCTCTCGCGAGCTTGTCGAACACGATCAGCTCACCGCGCCGCGGTGTGACAGTGAAGCCGTCAAACCCCGCCATCCGGTCGATCTCGTCCGAGTGGAGCCCGGCTGCGTTGACCACCCAGCGGGCGCTCAGGCGTCCGCGTGAGGTTCTCAGCTCCCACCCCCGCCCGCGCGGATCGAGCTCCAGGACCTGCTCGAAGCGCCGCAGCTCGACGCCGGCCAGCACAGCCTGGGTCGCGAACGCCAGCGGCGTCGTCCACGGGCAGATGATCGCCTCGTCCGGGATCGCCAGCGCCCCCAGCGCACCGGGGCCCAGATGTGGCTCCCGGCGGTAGAGCTGCCGGACACGCAGGGCCTCGGCGTCCTCATAACCACACGCCCGGGCATTGGCGTCGATCTCGCTCAGACGCGCCAGCTCCTCCGGCGTCCACGCGACCAGCAGCGCCCCGGTGCGCTCAACCGGGATCCCGACCTCCGCGGCATAGGCCATCAGCAACCGCTGGCCACGCTTGAGCAGGCGCGCCTCGAGCGTCCCCGGCCTCGAGTCGAAGCCGACGTGCAGCAGCGCCGTGTTCGCCTTGCTGGTACCGGCCCCGACATCACCGGAATCGAACAGCGCGATCCGTCAGTTCGAACCGAGCCAGCTCCCGCGCGATCGCCGCGCCGACGTCGCCGGCACCGATGATCGCGATGTCATAGTCGGATCGCATCAGGACGCTACCCCCCGGTCGTGGCGGCGCGCGCGAGCAGCACGACGATGATCAGCGCTGCGAGCGTCATCACTCCGAGCTCGCGCCGCATGATCGCGACAACGACACCGCGCTGCTCCTCCGCGGCAAGCTCCCCGACGGCCTGAGCGGATTCGAACCCGCGCTGATCGAGGATCGTCTGAGCCGAGGAGATCCGGAACTGCTCGCCGATGAACGAGAACGCCAGCGGCAGCAGCCCGTAGATGATGTGCAGCGACGTTGCCTTCCTGCCCTCTGCCAGAAGCACGCCGCCGATCACGGCCTCCAAGACGATCGTGACCTGCGCGACGCGCAGCAACCGCCAGAAGAAGGTGCTCGGGATCGTCCGCCACCAGCACCACGCGCCCCATAGCCCCGCAATCGAGAACAGCACGATCGACAGCACCCCGAGGACGATGTGCACATCCTTCATCAGACGATCTCCGCGCATGAGTTCAGGGAAGATAGCCGCATTCCGCACTAAGTAACAGATTGTTACAAGGCAACGCGGCCAACCCCCCACAGTGATATAACGCGGCTGTGCTGCGTACGTACCTTCCCGCGATCGTCTTCCTCGTGCTCGGTGGCGCGGTCGGCACGCTTTTCTCGGTGCTGAACCTGCTGGTGGGGGTCAAGACCCGACCGAATCGCAACCGCACCTCACCCTATGAGTGTGGCCTGCCCTCGGAGATCCAGCGCGGGTTCCGGTTCGGGATCAGCTTCTACCTGATCGCGATGCTGTTCATCCTGTTCGACATCGAGGTCATCTTCCTGTATCCGATCGCCGTCCAGCTGCGGGCGTTCGGATCGTTCGCGCTCTGGGAGACGATCACGTTCGTCGTCCTGCTGATGGTCGCCTTCGTCTACGTCTGGCGGCGGGGAGCACTCGAATGGAAGTGAAGCGCGAGCCGCTGGACGGCCCCTCGATCCTCACCGGAGGCGCGCCGTTGCCGTTCGGCGCGCAGGCGCCCCCACAGGACTTCCGCTCGCGCCAGCTGCTCGCGCGGGACATGCTCCGCGGCGACCTCGACGGCGACGCGCTCGACTACTACGTCGAGCAGGCCGTGCTGACGACGACGGTCGATAAGGCGGTCGCCTGGGCACGCGGCAACTCGTTCTTCCCGCTGACGTTCGGGCTCGCATGTTGCGCGATCGAGATGATGTCGATCGTCGCCGCTCGCGTCGACATCGCCCGCTTCGGGTTCGAGGCGTTCCGCGCCTCCCCGCGACAGGCCGACCTGCTGATCCTCTCGGGTCGCGTGTCGATGAAGATGGCGCCGGTCGTTCGGCGCATCTACGACCAGATGCTCGAGCCGAAGTACGCGATCTCGATGGGCGCCTGCTGCTCGTCGATGGGGGTGTTCAACAACTACGCGCTGGTGCCCTCGGACAAGTTCATGCCGATCGATGTCCACGTGCCCGGTTGCCCGCCGCGTCCCGAGGCGCTCGCCCACGGGATCCTGCGCCTGCGAGAGAAGGTCCAGGGGGCCCGCAAGGAAGGCTGGCGCGAGCGCTACGACGCCGTCGGAACCGAGGAGTTCCTGCACGGCGAGGAGATCGAGCGCGACGTCGAGATCGGGATCCCCAAGCCGGGGGACACAGCCGGTGCCTGACGCGACCGGCCTCGAGCTGATCGCCCAGGAGCTCCGTGACGCCGAACCAGAGTCGGTCATCGACACGGTCTTCTTCCGCGAGCAGGCCACGCTCGAGATCCATCCCTCCCACGTCCGCACGGTGATCCAGCACCTTGGCGCCAAGGGCTACAACTTCCTCGCGAGCCTGCACGGCTGCGATTACTACCCGCACGAGCCGCGGCTCGGCGTCCTCTACGAGCTGCTCGACATGCGGGAGGTGGACCGGATCACCGTCAAGGCGCGCGTCCCGATCGACGCGGCGCAGATCGATTCCGTCGTCGACATGTTCCCCGGCGCCGATTTCCCCGAGCGCGAGGTCTTCGACATGTTCGGCGTCGTCTTCGCCGGCCATCCCGACCTCCGACGGATCCTGATGCCGGAGGACTACGAGGGCTTCCCGCAACGGCGTGACTTCCCGGTCGGCGGCGAGCCGGTCCTGTTCACCTTCAACGAAGAGCAGTCCTACGGCAAATGGCAGTAAGCGACTACCGCCAGCGTGAGGAGTCGATCACGATCTCGTCCGAGCCGGCCGGGCAGGGCCGCTCGCACGAACTGCTGACGCTCAACATCGGGCCACACCACCCGGCCACCCACGGCGTGCTGCGACTGATCGCGACACTGGAGGGCGAGGTCGTCCGGGACATCAAGCCGATCATCGGCTACGTCCACACCGGCATCGAGAAGACCGCAGAGCAGAAGTCCTATTGGAAGGTGATCCCGGTCGTCGAGCGGATGGATTACCTGAGCTACTACTTCAACGCGATGGCGTTCTGCGGTGCCGTCGAGACGCTGCTCGAGCTCGAGATCCCCGCACGTGCCCAGTACCTGCGCGTGATCCACCTTGAGCTCAACCGGATCATGTCCCACCTCGTGTGGCTCGGCACGAGCGCGCTTGACCTCGGAGCGATGTCGATGTTCTGGTACTGCTTCCGTGAGCGCGAGACGATCCTCGACCTGTTCGAGATGTCCTCGGGCCAGCGGATGCACACGCGCTACATCCAGATCGGTGGCGTGATGGAGGACATCCCAGCCGGATTCGCCAGGAAGCTGCAGGCGTTCCTTGACGAGATGCCGACGCGTGCGGACCAGTACGCCGACATGCTCGAGAAGAACGAGATCCTGCTGGCGCGACTGCGCGACACCTGTCCGCTGGACGAGCAGACGCTGCTCGGCCTCGGCGTGACCGGACCGCTGCTGCGGGCCGCGGGCAACCCCTGGGATCTCCGCAAGGCGAAGCCCTACTGCAGCTATGACCATTTCGATTTCAAGATCCCGGTCGGCTCCGTCGGTGACAACTACGACCGCTTCCGCGTCCGTCACGCCGAGCTCTACGAGTCGACGAAGATCATCCAGCAGGCGCTCAACGGCCTGCCCGAAGGTCCCCACATCACGACCGACCGCAAGGTCGCCCTGCCGCCCCGGCATGAGCTCGCGACCAGCATGGAGGCGCTGATCCACCACTTCAAACTCGTCACCGAGGGCTTCCGCGTGCCGCCGGGCGAGGTCTACTACCCGATCGAGTCGCCCCGCGGTGAGCTGGGCTGCTTCGTGCGCTCCGACGGCTCCGCGAAGCCTGCGCGCGTCCACATGCGCGACCCCAGCTTCATCAACCTGCAGGCGACCGCCCCGATGGTCAAGGACGCGTACATCGCCGACCTGATCGCGACGCTGGCGATGGTCGACCCGGTGCTGGGAGGCGTCGACCGGTGAGCGCCACCAACCGCCCGATCGTCCCCCGCTTCGCGCACGGTTCGCGCACGCCGGGCTGGGATGAGTCCGTCGATCTGACCAAGCAGCCCGCGACGGTCCCCGACCCTGCTCTGACACCGGTGCCCGAAGCATTGCGCGCCGAGATCGAGGAGGCGATGGCGCGCTACCCGGACACCAGATCGGCGGCGATCCCGGCGCTGCACGCCGCGCAGCTCGTGCACGGCTGGTGCTCGCCCGAGGCGATCACGCAGGTCGCCTGCGTGATGCGCCTGACCCCCGCCTACCTGACCAGCGTCGCGAGCTTCTACGACATGTTCGAGCTGACGCCAAAGCCACGTAACTACGTCTACGTCTGCACGAACATCTCGTGCTCGCTGCGAGGAGCCGACGAGTTCTTCGAAGCGATGCTCGCCGCCGCGGCTGACGATCCCGACGTGAACGTCCGTGGGTTCGAGTGTCTTGGCGCCTGTGACATCGCCCCGATGGCGTCCGTCAACGGCGAGTTCGTCGGACCGCTGGTGCAGGAGGATGCCGCTCAGATCATCTACGACCTGCAGACCGGGGCACCGGTGCTCGCCGACAAGCAGCTTCGCCTGCGTCGGTGCGCCGACCCGGGCGCCGGGCCGCCCGACGCCGGGCCGGCCGACGTCGCCGCCGCCACCTGAAATAGAAATCGCAAGTAGAGAATGAAGATCCTGTTCGACAACATCGACGAGCCCGGCCTCAACACGCTGGCCGTCTACGAGCGCCGCGGCGGCTATCAGGCACTGCGCAAAGCGCTGGCGATGCCGCGTGAGGCGATCGTCGAGGAGATCTCCGCCTCGGGCATCCGCGGCCGCGGCGGCGCCGGCTTCCGGATGGGCCAGAAGGCCTCGTTCCTGCCCAAGGGCGAGATGGCCAAGTACCTGGTCTGCAACGCGGACGAGTCCGAGCCCGGCACGTTCAAGGACCGCGAGCTGATGCAGAAGAGCCCGCACATGCTGATCGAGGGGATCGTGATCTCCACCTACGGCACCGCGATCGACCGCGCGTTCATCTACATCCGCGGCGAGTACGTGCTGCAGGCCGACATTCTCGAGGCCGCGATCGCCGAGGCGGAGCGCGCCGGCTACATCGGCGAGAACATCCTCGGCTCCGGCCACCGTCTGAAGCTCGTCCTGCACCGCGGCGCCGGCGCCTACATCTGCGGCGAGGAGACGGGCCTGCTCGATTCGCTGGAGGGCAAGCGCGGCAACCCGCGCCTGAAGCCGCCGTTCCCGGCGATCCAGGGTCTGTACGACGGCCCGACGCTGATCAACAACGTCGAGACGCTCGCGACCGTGCCCCACATCATCACGATGGGCGGCGCCGAGTACGCGAAGATCGGCACCGAGACCTCGACCGGCACGAAGCTCGTCTCTGTCTCGGGCGACGTCCAGCGTCCCGGCAACTACGAGATCGAGCTTGGGATCCCCTCGCGGGAGATCATCTACGGGCTGGCCGGCGGCCCGGAGCCGGGGCGCAGCATCAAGCTCTGGTTCCCGGGCGGCTCGAGCTCACCCGTGCTGACCGCCGATGACCTCGACGTCCCGTACGACTTCGACTCGATGGCGAAGGCCGGCACGATGCTCGGCTCCGGCGCGATCATCGTCGTCGACGATCGCCACCGCGCGCTCGATGTTGCGATCAAGCTCGCGAAGTTCTACTCGCACGAGTCGTGCGGCAAGTGCGTGCCGTGCCGCGAGGGGACCAACTGGACGATGAAGATGCTCGAGCGCCTCGACGCGGGCCTCGCGACACCGATGGATCTCGACATCATGGCCTCGGTCCAGACCCAGATCATGGGCAACTGTCTGTGCGTGCTCGGCGACGCGATGGCGATGCCGATCGGCTCGATCGTCCAGAAGTTCCGAGCCGAGCTCGAGGCGGAGATCGAGGCTGCGCGTGAGCGCGCCGACGCGGCTGTCCTGGCCGACGCGCTTCCGGTCGGCGCCCACTAGAGCGAACCGAGATGCCCAGACCTGAACGGAAGATCATCCAGCTGACGATCGACGGCCGTGAGGTGCAGGCCGTCGAGGGCGCGATGCTGGTCGACGCCGCCAAGGCGGGCGACGTCGAGATCCCCTACTTCTGTTACGAGCCGAAGCTCGGCCAGCCGGTCGGCGCATGCCGCATGTGCCTGGTCGAGATCGAGGGAATCCCGAAGCTCCAGACCTCGTGCTCGACTCCGGTCAAGGACGGGATGGTCGTCAACACGCAGACCGACCGCGTCCGCGCCGCCCAGAACGCGATCGTCGAGTTCCTGCTCGTCAACCACCCGCTTGACTGCCCCGTCTGCGACAAGGGCGGCGAGTGTCCGCTGCAGGACATCACCTTCGGCTGGGGCCTCGGCCGCAGCCGCGTGATCGAGCCCAAGCGCCACTTCGTCAAGCCGCTCGCGCTCTCGCCGCTGGTCGCGATCGACCGCGAGCGCTGCATCCTCTGCTACCGCTGCGTCCGCTTCAGCCAGGAGATCGCCGAGGACTGGCAGCTGATCTTCACCGAGCGCGGCGCACACACGTTCGTCGGCACCCACGACGGCCACCCGTACGTCGCACCGTTCAGCGGCAACATCATCGAGCTGTGCCCGGTCGGCGCGCTGACCTCCCAGCCCTACCGCTTCCGCGCGCGGCCGTGGGACATCGAGGGCGCAGGCGGGATCTGCACGCTGTGCCCCTCGCAATGCAACGTCACCTTCACCGTCCGTGACGAGAAGGTCCTGCGCGTGCTCGCGCGTGACCACGGCGAGGTCGACGATGGCTGGCTGTGCGACAAGGGCCGCTTTGCCTACCAGGCGATCCACGTCGATGAGCGGATCACGGTGCCGCTGGTCCGTGACGGCGGCTCGCTGCGCGAGGTCTCCTGGGAGCGGGCGCTGCAGACGGCCGCCGCGATCGGCCGCCACGCGGGCCACGTCGGCGCGCTCGTCGGCGGTCAGGCGACCAACGAGGAGGGCTTCCTGCTCCAGCGCCTGATGCGAGAGCACCTGAACTCAAGCGATCTCGACTCGCGCCTGGGAGCCCCGGACAGCGTCGAGCTCGGTTTGACGCGGGCGCTCGCGGCTCCGTCGCTGCAGGCGACCGTTCCGGACCTCGAGTTCGCGCACACCGTGCTGGTGCTCGGCTGCGAGCCGCTCGATGACGCGCCGATCCTCGACCTGAGGATCCGCAAGGGCGTCCGGCGCAACGGCGTCAAGCTCGCGATCGCGAGCGCCCGGCCGAGCGCGCTTGATCCGAATGCGTCGGTGACCGTGCGCTACGTCCCCGGCGAGGAAGCGGCCTTCCTCGGCGCGTTGGAGGCGGCACTGACGAACGCCGGCACCAGCGGGTCGGATGCGAACGTGACCGCGCTGGCGAAGCTCCTGCGCGACGGCGGCGAGGACATCGTGATCCTCTGGGGCGAGCGCCTCGGAGCAGACGCCCTGGCGGTGCTGGCGCGGATCGCCGAGCTGCTGTCGCTGTCGGGCCGTGACGGCGCCGGACTGCTGGAGATCCCGTCGGGCGCGAACGGCCGCGGCCTGCGCGAGGCCGGCGTGCTGCCCAACGCCGGCCCCGGATACGCGGAGCTCGCCGATCACGGGCGCAGCGCCGCCGAGATCGCGAAAGCAGCTGCCTCGGGCGAGATCACCGCGCTCTACCTGTTGCAGACCGACCCGGTCCGTGAGCTGCCCGACCGCGACCTCTGGAATGCGGCGATGCGCAGCTCGAGCCTCGTGATCGCCCACGCCTCGGTCCTCACCGACGGACTGCGTGAGCACGCCAGCGTGATCTTCCCGGCGGAGTCCAGCGCCGAGAAGGAGGGCACCGTCGTCCACCCAGACGGTCGGCTACAGCGGCTCCGCGCCGCGATCGCGCACCCTGGCGAGGTCCGCGCGGGATGGTCGGTGATCGCCGAGATCTCCAGGCGCGCCGGTCACGATCTCGGCGTGCTGACCGGCCCGATGGCGTTCCGCCAACTGGTCGGAGCGGTGCCGTTCTACGAGGGCCTGACGCTTGAGCAGATCGGCGGGCAGGGCGTCCGCTGGCCGTCCGGCGAGCACGCGGCGGCGATGCCCGCGCCGAGCGGCAAGCCCGCCGCCGGCCGGCCCGCCAGGCGGCCGGCGGCGGCGAGGAACGGATCGCTGCGCCTCGGTACCTACCGGCCGATCTGGGCCTCTCCCGAGGTCGAGATCTCGCCGGCGCTGCACTTCACGATCGCCGAGCAGCTGCTCGAGCTCGCGCCGGAGGATGCGGCGCGGATCGGCGTGCTCAACGGCGAGCAGGTCGAGGTCGCTCAGAATGGAACCAGGCTGCGGGCGCGGGCGGTCGTGCGGACCGGCGTGGCATCGGGGACGGCGTTCCTCGCCGACGGCATCGCCGAGCAGTCAGCCAACTCGCTGACCGAGCCGCTGATCGAGGTTCACCCGGTGCTCGACGAGGTGAGCGGCCCGTGATCTCGGTCGCGAACGCGTTCTACTTACGAGCCCTGGTGGATCCAGATCGTCAAGTCGCTGGTGATCTTCGGCGTCGTCTTCGGGCTGATGCCGATCCTGATCGTCTACGAGCGCAAGCTGCTCGGACGCTTCCAGAACCGCTACGGCCCGAACCGGGTCGGACCGTTCGGGCTGCTGCAGCCGCTTGGCCGAGATCGTCAAGTTCGCGACCAAGGAGCCGTTCCGCCCGAGCACCTCGGTCGGCTTCCTGTTCCGGATCGCACCCGTGATCGCGATCCTGACGGCGGTCGGAGCGCTCGCGATCATCCCGTGGGGCGGTGTCCAGAACATCTTCGGGACCCCGGTCGGCCTGTATGGGATCGACGTCTCGATCGGCCCGCTGTACGTGTTCGCGCTCGCCGGAATCTCGTTCTACGGGATCATGCTCGGCGGCTGGGCGTCGGGATCGAAGTACTCGTTCCTCGGCGCGATGCGCGGCGCGGCGCAGCTGATCTCCTACGAGGTCTCCCAGGGGCTGGCGCTGGTCGGCGTGATCATCACCGCGCAGACGCTGTCGCTGACCGGGATCGTCCACGCGCAGTACAGCATGTGGTTCTTCATCCCGCAGTTCTTCGGCTTCCTGGTGTTCATGGTGGCGTCGTTCGCGGAGACCAACCGCGCGCCGTTCGACCTGGTCGAGGCGGATGCCGAGTTGGTGGCCGGCTACTTCACCGAGTACGGGGGCACGGCGTTCGTCGCCTACCTGTTCGCCGAGTACGCGAACATGATCGTCGTCTCCGGGATGGCGGTGACGATGTTCCTCGGCGGTTGGCTGCTGCCGTTCGGGATCCACCCGCCGGGCTGGGTCGACCCGTTCGTGGTGATCGCGAAGATCACGATCGTGCTCACATTCTTCATCTGGATTCGCGCGACGCTGCCGCGCCTGCGCTATGACCAGCTGATGTCGTTCGGATGGAAGGTGTTGCTGCCGCTGGCAACGCTCAACCTGCTGGTGACCGCGATCGTGGAGGTCCACTGAGATGAGCTACGACCCCGGCACCGATGTGATCGAGATCGTCCGTCACCCACGACCCGGGGCGGCCGCGGGCGCCTACCGCGCGTTCGGCGCGACGCTGGTCGGGCTCAAGACGACGTTCATGCGCGTCGTCGAGGGACCGACGACGATCCAGTACCCCGAGGAGAAGACGCCCGTGTACCCGCGCTTCCGCGGGCGCCATAAGCTCCACCGGTTCGAGGACTCGGGGCTGGAGAAGTGCGTCGGCTGCTCGCTCTGCGCCGCCGCCTGCCCTGCCGACTGCATCCGCGTCGTCGCCGCCGAGAACACGCCGGAGAACCGCGTCTCAGCCGGCGAGCGCTACGCGAGTGTCTACGAGATCAACCTCAGCCGCTGCATCTTCTGCGGTTACTGCGAGGTCGCGTGCCCGTTCGACGCGATCACGATGGGCCACGACTACGAGATGTCGGACTACACCCGTTCGGACCTGATCTTCACCAAGGAGATGCTGCTCGCCGAGCCGATCGAGCGGACCCCGCTGCGCCAGGAGGGCGAGTGATCGCCAAGGGTTCGCGTAGGCGGTCGAGCATTCGTCCCAGGAGCGCCGACGGGACGGAGGCAAGATGAGCCAGGTCCTGTTCTTCCTCGCGGCGATCATCGCGATCGCCGGGGCGATGGGCGTCGTGATCCTGCGCAACCCGTTCTACAGCGTGCTCGCGCTCGTCTGCCACCTGATCGCGCTGGCCGCGCTGTTCCTGTTGCTGCGGGCGGAGTTCGTCGCCGCCGCTCAGGTCGTCGTCTACGCCGGCGCGGTGATGGTTCTGTACGTGTTCGTCGTCGCGTATGTCGGCGGCGGCGAGGAGCTTGCGGCCGGAACCGCGCTGCGGGTGCTCGGACCGCTGTTCGCGCTCGCCGTCGCGATCGAGTTGTGCATCGCGATGCTCGGCTCGGCGCTGTCGGGGATCTCCGGCAAGGGCGCGCCGTACGTCCTCGGATTCGGCACGCCCCGGCACATCGGACAGCTGTTCCTGACCACCTACCTGCTGCCGTTCGAGGTCGCATCGCTGCTGCTGCTGGTCGCGGCGATCGGTGCTGTCGTTCTGGCGCGCCGCCGCCGCGGGCTTGAGCACGACCAACAGCTCGATGCGCTCGCCACCGCACCCCGCCCGGCGTACACCGGAACGCTGGCCGAGTCGGCCGGCGTGATCCGGTCAGGGAAGGGTTCCTGATGGCGATCGGCTGGTATCTGGTCGTCTCGGCGATCATCTTCAGCATCGGCGCCGCCGGCGTGCTGACGCGACGCAACCCGCTCGTGATCCTGCTGTGCCTGGAGTTGATGCTGAACGCCGCCAACCTGGCGCTGGTCGCGTTCGCGAGGATGCACGGCAACGAGGCGGGGCAGGTGTTCGCGCTGATCGTGATGGTGGTCGCGGCCTGTGAGGTCACGGTCGGCCTCGGGCTGATCGTCGCGATCTACCGTCGCAACCTCCCGATCGACGTCGACGAGCTGCATGAGTTGAACGGATGAGCGAGCCAAAGGTGAGCGGTCACTGCGGGCTGGACGCCCGCAGACCCCATCAAGAGCGCCGACCGGAGGGAGGCAAGGGGTGACCCCAACCACCTACGGCTGGCTCGTGCTGCTGTTCCCGCTGCTCGGGTCGCTGATCATCGGCTTCGGCTACAGGCGGCTCGGACGCACGGCCGGCTGGCTCGGCACGCTCGCGATCGGGCTCTCGTTCCTCGCCGCGGTCGGCGCGCTGATCACGATCCTGCACCGTTCGCCAGTCCATCGTGAGCTGACCTCGACCCTATGGAGCTATGCGGTCACCGACGGCCTCGACGCCAAGATCTCGATCCTCGTCGACCCGCTGTCGGTGTTCATGATCCTGGTGGTTTCCGGCGTCTCCACGCTGATCCACCTGTACTCGATCTCCTACATGGAGTCAGACCGCGGTTTCGCGCGCTATTTCGCGTATCTCAACTACTTCGTGTTCTCGATGCTGGTGCTGGTGCTTGCCGGGAACTTCGTGCTGCTGATCGTCGGTTGGGCGTTCGTCGGTGCAGCCTCGTACATGCTGATCTCGTTCTGGTACCGCCGGGAGACCGCCACCAAGGCGGGAATCAAGGCGTTCGTGATCAACGTCGTCGGTGACGTCGGGCTCGTGATCGGCACCTTCATCATCTTCCGCCACACCGGCAGCGTCGATTACCTGACGAGCTTCAGGGCGATCCACCACGTGTTCGCCAAGAACGACACGGTGCTCGTGATCGCCTGCCTGATGTTCCTCGTCGGCGCCTTCGCGAAATCGGCCCAGGTGCCGCTGCACACGTGGCTTCCGGACGCGATGGAGGGCCCGACACCGGTCTCGTCGCTGATCCACGCCGCGACGATGGTGACCGCCGGCGTCTATCTGATCGCGCGACTGCACGCGCTGTTCGACTGGGCACCGACAGCGTCGGGCGTGGGCGCGATCATCGGCTGCGCGACGCTGCTGATCGCCGGCTCGATCGCACTGGTGATGACCGACATCAAGCGCGTGATCGCCTACTCGACGATGTCGCAGATCGGCTACATGATCATGGGCGTCTCGGCCGGCGCCTACTCGGCTGCGCTGTTCCACCTGATGACACACGCGTTCTTCAAGGCGCTGCTGTTCATGGCCGCCGGCTCGCTGATCGGCGCGATGGCCGGCAACCAGTCGCTTGACCGGATGAGCGGTTTTCGCAAGGCGCTGCCGTTCACCTTCATCTGCTTCCTGGTCGGTGGCCTGGCGCTGTCCGGGATGCCGCCGTTCTCGGGCTGGCTCTCGAAGGACGACATCCTCGCCTACCTGGACCACCGCGGCGGCGGCTTCGAGGTACTCGGCTACCTCGGCTATTTCGGTGCGCTGCTGACCGGCCTCTACACGTTCCGGATGATCTTCCGCGCCTTCTGGGGCGAGCCGTGCCCGGAGGCGGTCGAGCTGGAGCACGGGCACCTCGCCCACGCCGAGGTGCCGACCAACCCCGCGACCGGCGAGGAGGAGGACAACGACGTCGGCTTCCCGGGACCCGAGCATGTGATCGCCGAGCGCAAGCTGCCGATGAAGATCGCGATGAGCGCCCTGGCGGTGCTGACGCTCGTCTCCGGCGTCCTGCAGATCCCGGGTGTGGACCACTCGATCCAGACGTTCCTCGCACCGGTGTTCGACAACTCCCGCCTGGAGTACATCGAGCCGACCGTCGCCTCGGATTGGATCGGACTCGTGATCGGCGCGGTGATCGCCGCGTTTGCGATCACGCTCGCCTACGGGATCTGGGTCGCCAGGCCCGGTACGGCCCAGAGGATGCAGGCCCGCCTCGGTCCGCTGCACACCTTCCTGGTGCACAAGTGGTACTTCGACGAGGCGATCGACATCCTGATCGTGCGGCCGGCGCTGCTGCTCGGGCGGCTGGCGGATTCCGTGCTGGAGACCGTCGTGATCAGTGGCGCCCTGACCGGCGGCGTCGTCGGTGCGGTTCGCGCCGGTTCAGCCGCGGTGCGCCGCGCCCAGACCGGGATCCTGCGCTTCTACGCGGCCGCGGTGATCCTCGGGGTCGCCGTTGTCGCCTTCTACTTCCTGGTGTCCTCGACATGACGCCGGTGAGCGCGACATGACCCTCTCGATCCTGATCTGGCTACCGCTGGTGATCTCGCTGCTCGCAGCGCTCGCGCCGCCATCTGTGGTCGGCAAGGCGACCGCGGCCGGGAGCCTGATCACGCTCGCGATCGCGATCTCGTTCATGGCGCGCTTCAACAGCGGCACCGCCGCGCTGCAGTTCGTCACCAACCGGGTGTGGATCAGCTCGCTCGGGATCCACTACAAGCTCGGGATCGACGGCCTCAACATGTCGCTGATCCTCCTGACGGCGTTGCTGTTCAGCGTCTCGCTGATCTGGTCGGCATGGCGTGATGTCGAACGCGCGCGCCTCTACTACTTCCACTTCGGCCTCGCCGAGAGCGCCGTGCTCGGTGCCTTCTGCGCGCAGGACCTGATCCTGTTCGTCGGCTTCTTCGACCTGATGCTGATCCCGTTCTACTTCCTGGTCGGCTCGTGGGGGAGCGGCGAACGCGTCCGCGCGACGACCAAGCTGGTGATCTACACGGCCGTCGGCTCGTTCCTGATGCTGGCCGCGGCGGTCGCCACCGGCGTGATCGCATCCGAGCAGCACGGCACCTCGCTGACGTTCGTGATCTCCAGCCTGCACGCGCTGCCGCTGTCACGCAGCTCGCAGGAGTGGTTGTTCCTGTGCTTCGCCGCGGCGTTCCTGGTGAAGATGCCGCTGGCGCCGCTGCACGGATGGCTGGCCGACGCGTACAAATCGATGCCGATCCCGGCGCTCGCGGTCTTCTCCGGCGTGCTCTCGAAGGTGGCGGCGTATGGGTTCCTGCGGATCGTTCTGCCGCTGTTCCCGCAGGCGACCGTCCATTACCAGATGGTGATGCTGGTGATCGCGCTGGTCTCGATCCTGTGGGCGAGCGCGGTCGCGTTCACGACCAACAACGCGCGGCTCGTGATCGCCTATTCGAGCATCGCCCAGATGGGGTTCATCACGCTCGGGATCTTCTCGCTGCGCGCGCAGGGCGGTCAGGGGGCGCTGCTGCAGATGCTCAACCACGGGATCGTCACCGCAGCCTCGTTCTTCGTGGTCGCAGCAGTCGCGGCACGGTGCGGCGGCAGCGAGGATCTGAGGGAGATGGGCGGCATCGCCTTCCGGGCGCCACTGCTTGCGACGATGTTCCTGATCATCGCCTTCGCGACCCTGGCGATGCCCGGCTCATCGAACTTCATCGGCGAATTCCTGATCCTGCTCGGCACCTTCAGCTCGAAGACCGCGATCGCCGTGATCGCGTTCATCGGCGTCGTCGCCGCCGCGTTCTATGCATTGCGCCTGTTCATCACCGCGATGCACAACCGTGTCGGCAGAGGGGTGCACTCGCGGGAGATGCGCCTTGGTGAGGCGGTCGCGATCGTGCCGCTGGTGATCGTCGTGCTGGCACTCGCGCTCTACCCGCAGTTCGGGCTCAAGCGCTCGCAGCGGTCGCTGAACGTCGCGGTCGCGCCGGTCGCGCTGATGAGCGGCGGCACCGTAAATGGCCTGCCTCGGCGGATCTACACATATGGCAGCGTCTCCGGTCGAGTCTCGACGGCCGCCGCGACGGCGTCGCACACGACCACCGTATCTCGATCCATCACGACCGCCCTGGCCTCAGCTATGGCGACGGGGACCGACAATCGATGAACTTCTCAACCAGCAGCGCACTCGTCGTCGTGACCCACCACCACGTCACCGGTCCGCACATCGACTGGGCGTCCCTGTCGCCGCTGATCGTGCTCGCCGGCGGCGCGCTGATCGTGCTGCTGGCCGGATTGCTGCGCAGTGCGGTCGTGCGCGAGCGCGTCGTGCCGACACTGGCGCTGCTGGTCCTCGCGGGGGCGATCGGAACCGAGATCTGGCGCTTCAACAAGCCGGCCTCGATCGTCTCCGGCGCGCTCGCGATCGACGATCTCGCCCTGCTGATCGACATGATCTGCGCGGTTGCCGCGCTCGCGACCGTGATCATGTCCTGGCGCGCGCGGGCCCCGCGGGAGGCCGGGCACGGCGAGTACCACTCACTGCTGCTGTTCAGCGTGCTCGGGATGGCGATCCTCGTCTCGGCGCAGGAACTGGTGACGCTGTTCATCGGCATCGAGCTGCTGTCGATCCCGCTGTACGTGCTGTGCGCCTCCGAGTACCACCGTGAGGGTTCGCTTGAATCCGGGCTCAAGTACCTGGTGATCGGCTCGGTCGGCTCGGCAACGCTCGCCTATGGGCTGGCTATGGTCTACGGGGCGACCGGCACGACCAGCTTCTCAGGGATCGCACATGCGATCACCGGGGGCACGCTCTCGCTCGGCGTCGCCGGCGATCCGCTGCTGCTCACCGGAATCGGGTTGACGACCGTCGGCTTCGCCTTCAAGGCATCGGTCGCTCCGTTCCACCAATGGACACCGGACGTCTACGAGGGTGCGCCGACGCCGGTGACCGCGTTCATGGCGACCGCGACCAAGGCCGCCGCGATCGGAGTCTTCATCCGCTTCTTCGATGTTGCCGCCGTCGGCGCTTCGAACACCTGGGCGCCGCTGCTGGCAGCGCTCGCGACGATCACGATCATCGTCGGCAACGTCGGCGCGCTGTCGCAGTCCTCGACCAAGCGGATGCTCGGCTACTCCGGCGTCGCCCAGGCCGGCTACATGCTCTGCGGCGTGGTCGTCGGCACCCAGCTCGGCGCGTCCGCCACGGTGCTCTACCTCGGCGTCTATCTGATGATGAACATCGCGGCGTTCGCCGTGATCATCGCCCAGGAGCGTGACTCCGGCGATGACCTGCTCGGCTCGATCGCCGGCCTCGGCGCGCGCAACCCCTGGCTCGCGTGGCCGCTCACGATCGCGATGCTCGCGCTCGCCGGGATCCCCGGCACGGTCGGCTTCGTCGGCAAGTTCCAGCTGATTCACGCGCTCGTCAACGGCGACTACACCTGGCTCGCGATCGTGCTGGTGATCGGCGCGATGATCTCACTCGGCTACTACCTGCGCGTCGTCGCGGCGATCTGGATGGGTGAGCGTTCACTGATCACCCTGCGGCCGCGGGAGGTGGCGCTCGCCCCGATTGCCGGCGGGGCGCCCGAGGCCGATGAAGACGACGAGCCGGAGGCCGATGGCACGACGAGCCAGAGGCCGGTGAGGTCGACGAGCCGGAGGCCGGTGAGGTCGAGCAGTCTGGCGAGGACGGCGTGCGTGCGGAAACCGGGACGACCGGTTCCGATGCTCCAGCAGCGCCGGTCCAGCACCAGGAGCTCACCGCAGTGGCGGTCGTATTCGCCGGCGCGTGCGTGTTCTTCGGCTTCTTCCCGCAGCCGCTGTTCGAGCTCGCGTCGCACGCCGGCGCGGCGCTCACCGGCATCTTCTAGCGGACTCCGCAGATTCGAAGCGGGTAACCGTCAGCCCGGAGAGGGGCGAGGCTCCAGGGACTCGACGGACCGGCGACGCCTGGCGATTTTCGTCGCATACCGACGAATCCGCCCAAGCCTCAGTCGGCCGGCGCGAGGGTCTGACGATCGCGGGAGCCGCCCGCGCTGGGGGCTTCCGCTGAGGCTTGGATGGAATCTCGCGCCAGCCCGGACTCAGACCTTGCGCCAGGCCGGTCTCAGACCTTGCGCCAGGTCGGAACCCAGGAGCCGTCGTCGCGGCGCTCGAAGTCCTGGAACAGCAGCGGCGCCTCGGCGAGCATCGCCACGGCGACCTGATCGAACACCGATCGCAGCTCCTCTTCGGCCCCCGGCGCGGTGCGCATCTCGATCACGTGCCGGAGCGTGCGCACGTTGGCGGTCCACAGGATGTCAGTGCTCAGCCCGATCGGCGCCAGCCGGCGAAGCGCTGACGTGATCTCCTTCTTGACGGCGAACGGAACCCCGTCGTCGTCGAGTCCGAGGGATTCGGCCGCGGAGCGCTGGAACTCCTCCAGCTGCTCGACCAGGCTGATCACCTGATCACGAACCGGCTCCAGCGAAGGCGGCACCCGAAAGCCGATCTCGGTCAGGCGGACGTAGCGAAGGCTCTCCTGACTGAATGCCGAGCCGGCCCGATGGCGCACCAGCTCGTGCGTGAAAACACGTGAGACCTGGCGGAACGCGAAGCTGTAATTGGCGTGCTCCAGCACGCTGCCGTGGAAGCTCTGCAGGACGTTTGCAAAGTAGGCCTCGCGATCGGTGCGGATCCGCGTCACGTTCGCGTTCAGGCCAGGCTCCCAGCTGCGGTAGCAGATCCGTCCGGCGAACTCGGCCAGAAGCTCGCCCTGGTTGGGCTCATCGGGCTCTGCCAGCCGCATGTCGAGCCATGATTCGCCGCCGACATCCTCCAGGTAGGCGCGCATCGCCGTGACGTCGATCGACGGGCGGGCGATCAGGAACACGGACGGTGAGGTCTCACGCATGGGTGTGTGGCTCGGCAGGGTCTCGATGGTGGGCGGCGCTTGATTCATCCTGGCATCCTCGGGCGCATTCTGTCTCTAGGTCGGGTTGCGCCATGCTGCCGAACGCCTCGGACGTTCCGCCGGTCGCGGACCCCGCCGGGCACCGCGCCACATACGCTGCAGGGGTGCTGCCGCTGCTGCTGGTCGCCGGATCGCTCGGAATGAGCAACTTCGCCGCGTCGATTGCGATCGGCATCTCCGGGGTGGATCACGCCCTGCGGATGCGGCTCGCGTTCGCGTTCGGGCTGTTCGAGGCCGGGATGCCCGTCGTCGGACTGCTGCTGGGCCACCAACTCGCTGGCACGCTCGGCTCGCAGGCACACCTGCTCGGTGGCGGGCTGCTGGTCGCCGCAGGTGCGTACAACCTGGTCGACGCTACCCGGTCAAGCGACCAGCCGCCACCGGCCCGTGGGGACACCGGGCTCGGGCGCCTGTTGTTGCTGGGCGCCGCCCTCAGCATCGACAACCTGATCGTCGGATTCGCGCTCGGCGCCTACGGCGTCCCGATCGCCCTCGCGGTCGTCGTGATCGCAGTGGTGAGCGTCGGAATGTCGTTGATCGGACTTGAGGCCGGAGCGCGGCTCGGGACGCACGTGGGATACCGCAGTGAGCGTCTCGGCGGCATCGTCCTGATCTGCGTCGGCGCCGTGATCGCAATCGGCGCGCTCTAGCTGGGCTCAGGGCAAGGTTGCGCTCTCAGGGCCGCAGGTGCGTGACAGCCACCCCGTACGACGTGGCGAGCCGGTCGGCGACGATCGAGCGGTGACATGCCTCTGGGTCGGCCTCGACGCAGAACAGCGCGGCGGCGCCGGCCCGCGGCAGCTCATCGAGGACCACGGCGAGATCGGCGCGGTCCAGGATCTCGACCGTGTAGCGCTCGCGATAGGCCGCGGCCAGCTCCACCCGCGAGCGCTTGCCGACGCCCTGACGATCGTCCTCGGCGTACTGCAGGTGCCGCAGCTCGGTGCTCGGCGCCAGCTCGGGGTGATGCCGGTAGGCGATCCCGGCACCCGCCAGTGCCTCCTGCAGACGCCGTGAGTTCGCCCAGGCATATTCGTGCCCCCTGACTCCGCGTCGCTGGCGGACGTCGAGCAGCGCCTGCACCTCGGCGCCGTGCAGCGCCGCCAGGAAGTGCTCGAGGTCCCAGCGGTAGACGCCGATCGTGACAACCCGCTTCATCCGGCAAGGCTGTCACGTGGGCGCAGCGCGGTGCCGAGCTCGGCGCCGTTCACGGGCACACGACCGCGATCCGAGGGAAGGTTCGCGGATCGCCTGGCGTCATCTGTGGTGACCAGGAACCAGAATCGAGAGGAGTGCAGATGCGAGCCAGGAGTTCGATCAGAGTGCCGGCGGCGATTGCCGCGCTTGCAGCGGCAGCGTTGACCAGCGTCGCGGCATTGACGTTGACCGGTGGCGCGCTTGCGCGGCCCACCGCACGGACCACGCGAACAGCGACAGTCAGGATCATGCACACCTCCGCGGGCGGGTTGCTCGTCGCCGCCAACGGGCACACCATCTATCAGCTGTCAAAAGACGGGCGCAACCACGACGCCTGCGTGGCGATCAGCGGCTGCGCCTCGGTCTGGCCGCCGCTGACCGTGAAGGGCACGCCGAGCGCCGGCTCCGGCGCGAAGTCATCGCTGCTCGGCACGATCAACATCGGCCACGGCCGCCGTCAGGTGACCTACGCCGGGCACCCGCTGTACACCTACACGGGTGACGCCGGTCCCGCCGAAACCGATTACCTCGGCTTCAATGCGGGTTACGGGACCTGGTACGGCGTCAGCGCGAGCGGCAAGCGCGTCGGCTGAGCCGCGCAGCTGGATCGGCGACGCAGGTTGGGCCAGGGTGAGAGCTCGCGCCCTGGCCTAGCCGCCCGTCGAGGCCTCACGCTCACGCAGCTCGATCCGGCGGATCTTGCCGGTCAGCGTCTTCGGCAGATCGGTCACGAACTCGATCTTGCGCGGATACGCGTAGGCGGACAGATGGTCGCGGACGAACGCCTTGATCTCCTCGGCCAGCTCGTCCGATGGCTCGGAGCCCCCCGCGAGCACGACGAACGCCTTGACGATCATCCCGCGGCGCTCGTCGGGTGAGGCCACCACCGCCGCCTCGGCCACAGCCGGATGCTCGAGACACGCTGACTCGACCTCGAACGGGCCGATCCGGTAACCGGCCGAGATGATCACGTCGTCGGCCCGGCCCTCGTACCAGAAGTAACCGTCCTGATCGGTGCGGGCGGCATCCTTGGTGTGGAACCACTCGCCACCGAACACCTCGACCGAGTCCTCCGGCCGGTTCCAGTAGCCAAGCGGATAGTGCGGGTTGCTCCGCGCGCGCAGGCAGATCTCGCCGCGCTCACCGGATGCCACAGGCTGCTCGTCCTCGTCCAGAATCATCACGTCCCAGCCCGGCAGCGGCCGCCCCATCGACCCTTCGCGCACCTCCATGAACGGGAAGTTTCCGCACAGCGGGTATGACTCGCTGAGGCCGTAGTAATCGAGCACCGTGATCCCGTATTGGTCACGGAACCAGCGGATCGCCTCCGGGTTCAGCGGCTCGCCGGCTGAGCAGACGATCCGGAAGCACTGCGGGTAGCGCTCGCCGGCGTCGGTGATCGACATCATCGAGCGGATCGCGGTCGGCGTCCCGAACACGTTGGCCACCTGATGGCGGGAGAGGAAGTCAAGCTGCTTGCCGGGGTCAAAGCCGCCCTCACGCTGGTAGACGCACTGCACGGCGCCGTGGCGCCACGGGCCGATCAGCGGGCAGATACCGGCCGCCCAGGCCCACTCTCCCATGCCGTGGAACCGCTCGCCGTCACGGACGTCGTGGCAGTAGATGAACTCCTCGTGGGCGAGGATGTAGCGGTGCGCATGAAGGATGCCCTTGGCCAGGCCGGTGGTGCCGGAGGTGTAGTAGAGCTGCGCCGGATCCTCCGAGGAGGTGTCGACGCATGTGTAGCTCGGAGACCCCGTGGCGAGCAGCGCATCGTCGAGGATCAGCACACGCTCAACCAGCGATCGCTCGATCCGGTCCGAGTTCTCGGCGTTCGTGACGAGCACCTTTGCCTGCGAATCGGTGACTCGATGGCGGATCCCCTCATCGCCGTAGAGCACCGACATCGACAGCAGAATCGCGCCGGTCTTCCAGGTCCCGAAGAACGCCGCCGCGGTCTCAGGCGTCGGCGGCAGCAGCATCGCCACCCGGTCGCCGCGCTCGACACCAGCTGCAGCCAGCACGTTGGCGAAGCGATTGGAGGTGTCCTGCAACTCGCCCCAGTCGACCTGGCGCACGTTGCCCGCGAAGTCCTCATGAACCATCGCGAGCTTCTCACGCGGATGGCGGTCGCAGACATCGGCGGCGATGTTGTAGCGCTCGGGAACCACCCAGCGGTGGTGCTCGCACGCCTCCTCGTATGACTGAAACGGGATCGTTGAGCTCATGTGCGCCATCTTCGCAGTCAGCACACCCCAGAAGCAATCTCGGCAGCCACCACAAAACCACCAACCGTGAAGTTCGCTCCGACGCGTCGGGCTTCAAGCCGGGTGTGCCACCTCTAAACCCCCGGCAACGTCGGCACCGCCTACCCCGCGACTGCGGGCTCCAGGTCGTCCTCTGCGAGCCGCAGGCCCAAGCCCTCGGGTGCGTGCAGCGCCAGCATCAGATCGGCGGTCTCGATCTTGTGCGGGTCGCGCAGCGACACCCCGATCATCACCATGAAGGCGACCGGCACCGAGACGACCGCCGGCTGCTGCAGCAGCGCGGCAAGTCCGTCGATCGGCTCCCCGAGCGCCAGGCCGACAAAGATCAGGGAGGTCGCCACCAGCATCCCGACGATCATGCCGGCGGCCGCTCCGCGCGCGGTCAATCGCGTCCACCAGATCCCGAGCAGGAACATCGGGCAGAAGGTGCTCGCGGCGATCGCGAACGCCCAGCCGACGAGGATCGAGATGTCGATCGAGCGCGCATACAGCGCGAACACCACCGGGATCACCATCGAGCCGACGGCCGCGACCCGGAAGCGCGAGCGCCGCTGGGCCACACCCTTCGACCGCTCACGCGCCAGCCGGGGCCAGACGTCGTGGCTGATCGTCCCCGCCAGCGAGACGCACAGCCCCGAGGAGGTCGAGAGGAAGGCGGCGAACGCGCCGGCGCAGGTCAGCGCTGTCAGCAACGTTCCGACCGTCCCCGGCCAGGCCGTGCGCGGCAGCGTCAGCACCACGTCGTCGGTCTGCCCGGTGGTGTACAGCTGTGGCGCCAGCGCCCTTCCGAGTGCGCCGTAGAACGCCGGGAACAGGTAGAACATCGACAGCAGGCCGAGCACGCGCACGGTCGTGTGGCGGGCAGTGGTGCCATCCGGGTTGGTGTAGAAGCGCACGAGGATGTGCGGCAGCCCCATCGTGCCCAGGAACGTCGCCAACAGCAGCGAGTAGACGAGCAGCGGCGCGCTCTCGGCGCTGCCGCCAACCGGGCGTGACCACTCGTTCCCGCGCAACGGGACGATCCCGCTCGCAACCGGTGCGACCGAGCCGGCCGGGAGATGGAGTTCCCCAGCGGGCAGCAACGCCTGCTGCCCGCCTACTACCGAAAAGCTCTTGCCGTTGAGCTGATAGGTGCCGGCAACCGGGAACTCCAGCTTCGAGGGCGCGGTCAGCGTCACCTCGGCACCGCCCGCGCGGACGTGCGGATAGTCGGCGCCGAACAGCGCAGAGCGTTCGGGAAGCCCACCGAAGTGGATCAGCAGAACGATCACGGGCACCGAGATCGCGAACACCTTCACCCAGAACTGGAACGCCTGCACGTAGGTGATCCCCCGCATCCCGCCGATCGCGACGTTGATCGCGACGATCGCGCCGACGATCAGCACCCCGACCCAGTACGGCGAACCGGTGACGACGTTCAGCGCCAGCCCCGCACCCTTCAGCTGTGGCACCAGATAGAAGCCTCCGATCAGCAACACGATCCCCGAGGCGACCGCACGGATCCCGGGACTGCGCAGCCTTGCCTCGACGAAGTCGGGGATCGTGTAGGAGCCGAACCGGCGCAGCGGCGCGGCGACGAACAGCAGCAGCGCCAGGTAGCCGGCGGTGAACCCGAGCGACTGCCACATCGCGCCGGCGCCGCTGCTCATCATCAGACCGGCGATCCCCAGGAAGCTGGCGGCGGAAAGGTATTCACCCGAGATCGCGGCTGCGTTCCACCAGGCGGTCACCGCCCTCGACGCGACCAGCAGGTCAGACGTCGTCCGCGCGAACCGGACTCCCCAGGCGCCGAGCCCGAGCGTGCCGAACGTCACAGCGCTGACGGCGAGCAGCGCGATCAACGCTCGACCAGGTCCCGGAACTGGTCGTCGAGCGCGTCCGCGCGGCGCGCGTACAACCACCCGATGCCGGCGAACACTCCCAGCAGCGGGACGATCAGCAGCCACAGCGGCACCGGGATGCCGAGCAGGTAGCGGTGCTGGAGCCCCGGCAGCAGGTAGAGCACAAGCGGGAGCACGCCGAACACAGCGCCGAACGCGACCAGCGCCAGGATCGAGAGGTTCAATTGGGCGCTGCGCAGTCGCCGCAGATAGACCTGGCCGTGCGCGGTCGACTCGGCGAGTTCGTCCCGAGGAGAGCGCAACCCGGCCCGGGTGCGGCGGCGGCCGGTACTCACATCCGCAGCCGCCTGCGCAGGTCGGCCACGTGGCGACGGGCAACCGGAATCTCGCTGCCGTCCGGCAGCACAACCGTGGCCCCACCGCCGAGTTCAGGGCGGATCTCGACCGCGCGCCGGAGGTTCGCGACGTAGCTGCGGTGAACCCGAACGAAGCCGTACGCCTGCCAGCGGCGCTCGAGGTCCGACAGCGCCGCACGCACCAGATAGCGGCCGTTGTCGGCGACGATCCTCACGTAGTCGCCCTCGGCCTTGAGGTAGAGGATCGTGGAGCGCTGCACCAGACGGGTTGCGCCGCCGCGTTGATGTTCGACCGGGATGATCTCGTCGGTCATCCCCGGCGGCAGTCCAGCGCCGTTGTCGAGCGCCACCCCGTCGCGCCCGGCGACGCCATTCTCCTGGCCGCTCGCGAGCGACCCCGGGTGGGCGCCGGCACCCACGCCTCGGGGTAGGCCACCGCCCGCGACCGCAGTTTGGGCACCGGCGACCACGCGCGCCAGCGCCTGCGCGATCCGCGCCTTGGAAACGGGTTTCATCAGGTAGTCGACAGCGTGGATATCGAGCTCGAAAGCGCCGACCGCGCCGTCCTCGTAGGCGGAAACGAACACAACCATCGGCGGCGTCGCAAACTGACCGAGCACCGCCGCCAGCTCAAGGCCGTCGATCCCCGGCATCCGCACGTCGATGAACACCGCATCGAACTGCTGGTCGGCCAGCACCCGCAACGCCTCGCCGCCGCCGGTGGTGAGCACGACGTCGCCGACCTCCGCAGCGCCGCGCAGCATCTGTGCCAGGTCTTCCAGCGCGGGGCGCTCGTCATCCACGGCGAGCACCCGCAAACCACGCTGACTCACGCCGCCCTCACCCCGGCTCGGAACTTCGGCAGTGTCATCGTGACGGTTGTACCCCGCCCGGGGGCAGTGTCTATCTCCAGTCCGTAATCCGGGCCGAAGGCGGTCTGCAGGCGAGCCTGCACGTTGGCGATCCCGACACCGTCTCCGTGGCCCACGAGGATCGCCGCGGCGAGCCGGGGCTCCATACCCACGCCGTTATCCGACACCCGCAGTTCGACGTCGGCATCCATGTCGAGCCCTGAGATCTCGATCCGGCCCTGGCCCCGGCGCTCGACGCCATGTCTGACGGCGTTCTCGACCAGCGGCTGGACCGACAGAACCGGGACGACGGCCTGGAGCACCTCGGGCGCCACCTGCAGGCGCACGTGCAGACGATCGCCGAACCGGGCCCGCTCCAGCCGCAGGTACTTCTCGACATAGTGCAGCTCGTCGGCCAGGGTGACGTAGGGCCGCTGCCCCCGGAAGGCGTAACGGATGAACTCGGCGAACTCGGTCAGCAGCTCGCGCGCCTCCTCCGGCTGGGTGCGGATGTAGCCGGCGATCGCCGCCAGCGCGTTGTAGATGAAGTGCGGTGAGATCTGCGCGCGCAGCGCCCGCAGCTCGGCGTTCGCGAGCCGCTCGGACTGCTGCTCCAGCTCGGCGAGCTCAAGCTGAGCGGATACGAGGCTCGCAGCTTCTGCGACCGTGCGGGTGTCGTCCGGCGTCAGGCGCCGGCCGCGCGTGTACAGGGCTATGAACGAACCAGCCCACTCCCCGGCCACGACCAGCGGCGCAACGACCGCCGACGCCAGCTGACAGTTCGGGTTCGCGCATCTGAGCTCGGACTCGACGTGCAGGCGGTCGTCACGTGCGGCCGCCACCAGGCCCGAGAGCAGATCGCCGCCCGCATGGTGATCGGCGCCGATCCCGTCGAACGCCAGCACCCGCTCACGATCGGCCAGCGCCACCGCCGACGCCTGCGTCAGCGTGCGCAGATGCATGACCGCCTTCGACGCGGACTCGGCGGAGAGCCCCTTGCGCAGCTGCGGCAGCGTGATCGTGGCGGCATGCAGGGCACCCTGGATCGCGTGGACCTCGCCGGACACCACAGGCGCGGGTCGGAGCAGCCGAAGCGCGGCGAACAGCGACACGGCGATCGCCAAACCGAGCAGGACACCAATAAAGACCTCCACTCTGACCGCTGAGCATATTGCGCTCAAACACCGCCGCGCGAGGATCGGCTGTCGCACGCGCCAGACGGTCACCGTTCGTCGCGTGTAGACGACCGTTCGTCGCATCGATGGCGCCGACTCCCGATTTTCGCGCCTCCGCGCGACGGAGCGGTTCTAAGTTGCGCCAGAACCATGTCACTCGATGGCGCCGGTACCTGACGACGCCAGAGGAGGTGCAGATGGAAGGGAAGAGTTGGGTACCCGCGAATCCCGCGCCGCTCGGACTCGCCGGATTCGGGCTCACCACGTTCATGCTGAGCATGATCAATGCGAACCTCGTCGGATCAAAGAGCCTGGCGGTCGTGTTCCCGATGGCGATCGCGTACGGAGGCCTGGCGCAGCTGCTCGCGGGGATGTGGGAATTCCGCACCGGCAACACATTCGGCGCGGTCGCGTTCACGTCGTACGGCGCGTTCTGGATCTCGTTCTATTTCCTCGTCACGAACAACCTTGCGGGACTCGCGACGGGGGGTGCGCTGCCGTCCGCGGGCGGACTCTACCTGTGGTCGTGGGGAATCTTCACGGGCTACATGTTCTTCTGCTCGTTCGCGGGCCCAAGGGCAGTGACGGTCGTGTTCCTGCTCCTGACGATCACCTTCGTCCTGCTCGGGATCGGCTGGTCGGGCGCGACCCTGCTCCAGATCGTCGGCGGAACGAACAGCACGATCCATCTCGGTGGCTACTTCGGTCTCGCGACCGCGGCGGTCGCGCTGTACACATCGTGCGGGATCATCCTGCACGAGCAACACGGGCGCTGGATCCTGCCGGTCGGGGCGCCGCAACCGATCGTTGCCAACGAAATCGACTGAGTCAATTCGCGTGAAGTCGTAAGCTGGAAAACGCGCCCGACCACCAGTCGGGCGCGTTTCGATCGGTAACGTGATCAGGTAACGAGAGCTAGAGGGAAGGGAAAAGATGGCCACAGATCAAGCTGCCAGCGAGCACGAACTGGAGCACGAGCTCGCCTCCCTGTTGGACGTGGAGCGGTTCGACCCGCCGCAGGCGTTCAAGGAGCATGCGCTGCTCAACGACCCAGCCATATATGAGGAGGCCGAGCGCGACTGGAAGGGCTGGTGGGAGCGCCAGGCGCGGGAGCTGCACTGGTTCAAGCCGTGGGACCAGGTGCTCGACGACTCCAATCCTCCGTTCTACAAGTGGTTCATCGGCGGCGAGCTGAACGTCTCATACAACTGCCTGGACCGCCACGTCGAGGCTGGTAAGGGAGACAAGGTCGCGTTCCACTGGCACGGCGAGGAGGGCGAGCAGCGGACGATCACCTATGCCGATCTGCACCGCGACGTACAGGCTTTCGCCAACGCGATGAAGGATCTCGGCATCAACAAGGGCGACATCGTCGGGATCTACCTGCCGATGATTCCCGAGGTGGTCGTGGCGATGCTCGCCTGCGCGCGGATCGGGGCTCCCCACAACGTCGTGTTCGGCGGCTTCTCGGCCGAGGCGGTTCGTGAGCGGATGGAGTTCTCCGAGGCGAAGGCCCTGATCACCGTGGACGGTGCGGCGCGCAAGGGCAAGACCGCGGGCGTCAAGGAGCAGGTCGACCAGCACCTCGGTGACCTCGAGTCGCTTGAGCACATCATCGTCGTGCGTTCCAAGGGCGTCGAGTGCAACATGAAGGACGGACGGGACGTCTGGTACGACGAGATCGTCGCCGCGGCCGATCCCGTCTGCCCAGCCGCGCCGATGGGGGCCGAGGATCCGCTCTACGTGCTCTACACCTCGGGCTCGACCGCCAAGCCGAAGGGCATCCTGCACACGACCGGCGGCTACCTGACGGGTGTCAGCGCGACCCACCGCTACATCTTCGACCTGCACCCGGATGAGGATGTGTTCTGGTGCTCGGCCGACGTCGGCTGGGTCACCGGCCACTCCTACATCGTCTACGGCCCACTGTGCAACGGCGCCACCTCGGTGATGTACGAGGGTGCGCCCGATTACCCGCACAAGGGAATCTGGTGGGAGCTGGTCGAGCGCTACAAGGTGACGACGTTCTACACCGCACCGACGGCGATCCGCGCGTGCATCAAGTGGGGTGCCGAGCACCCGCGCCGCTTCGACCTCTCAAGCCTGCGCCTGCTGGGCTCGGTCGGCGAGCCGATCAACCCGAAGGCGTGGCTCTGGTACTACAAGGTGATCGGCGGTGAGCGCTGCCCGATCGTCGATACGTGGTGGCAGACCGAGACCGGCGCGATCATGATCTCGCCGTTGCCCGGCATCACCTCCACCAAGCCAGGCTCCGCCACCCAGGCGTTCCCCGGTGTGCGGGCCGACGTCGTCGACGAGCGTGAGGGCAAGCCGATCGACGAGGGTCAGGGACTGCTGGTCCTCACACGCCCGTGGCCGTCGATGCTGCGCACCCTGTACAGGGATGACGAGCGGTTCATCGAGACGTACTTCAAGCGGTTCGGCAGGGAGACCTACCTGGTCGGCGACGCGGCCCGCAAGGATCGCGACGGCTACTTCTGGGTGATCGGCCGGATCGATGACGTCGTCAACGTGTCGGGCCACCGGCTCTCGACCGCGGAGGTCGAGTCGGCGATCGTCGCGCACCCGTCGGTTGCCGAGGCGGCCGTGATCGGGCAGTCCGATGAGCAGAGCGGCCAGGCGATCTGCGCGTTCGTCACGCTCCAGGGCAGCACCGAGGGAACGGACGAGCTGATCGAGGGGATCCGCGGGACGGTGGCGGAGCGGATCGGCAAGTTCGCGCGGCCCAAGCGGATCATCTGGGCTGACGATCTGCCGAAGACGCGCAGCGGCAAGATCATGCGCCGGCTGCTGCGTGACATCGCCGAAGGTCGTGCACTCGGCGATGTGACGACACTCCGTGACCCGGTCGTGATGGGGCAGCTCGAGGACAAGATCAAGGCCGAGCAGGCCCACGAGGACTGACGAGGGGCCCCGCAGCCCCTCCCCCGTCTCGGTTGGGGGAGGGGCTGTCTCGGTCGGGGCGCCACGGGCGCGAAGCTCCGGTGTCGCGGGCCGCGTTAGCCGTCCGCCCGGCGCAGATGCGCCACACATGACGCTCCGTAGCGGCTGCGTCGGTCCGCTTCGGAGTTGCTGCTCGGCGACCGCCCTCTCGGGATCCATCCCGCGGGCGGGTTCGCCGTCGGAGATATCGGCACGACCTTGATCGCACTTGAGAGAAACCGTGCAGGGTGCGCGAGTCTTTGCCGATCCGCGCTTGACCTCACACGCGCGCCGGAACGCCCGTCAGCGGCGGTGCTTGCGCTTACGCTTGGGGGTGTTCGCGCGGGTCCGCTCGGCGTTGGAGGCGGTGCTCGGGCCGGTGCTCGCGTCGGCTTCTGATTCGACGACCTCCGTGGACGCTGCCGCACGCCGGCGACCAAACAGCGACGGCGGGGCCGGGGCCGGAGCGCGGGATGCGTTCCTCGGGGTCGCGGGTGCCCAGGGAATCGCCTCGCCGCTGGTCCAGGCCGGCGGCATCCCGGACGGCCAGCGGCCCGCCAGCAGCACCGCCAGCGCCGCCAGCCAGAAGCACTGCACGATCGGCACCGGGACAATCGGGACCAGGACCAGCACGCCTGCCGCGACCCCGATATAGCCGAGATAGCGAGGGAGCAAACCGACCCGCATCGCATTCAGGGCGATGAAGACGAAGCCCAGCGTCAGCAGCAACGCGCCGAGTTCCTCGGTCAGCGCCAGCACCCTGATCGCGCCAGTGCTGGCCAGCGCATAGGCCTGTAGATAGGTTTGGGCGCCGGTCGAGACGAACTTGTTGGCGGCGATCGAGATCAGGACCTCGCTGCCCGCGACCCCGATCGCCAACGCCACGGCGCCGCCGACCGCGACCCAGCGAGACCAGTTCCGCGCCGTCGGGCTGCGCACCCTGGTCCGATCCGCCAGCCAGCCGAGCGTGCCGGCGAGCAGCAGGTAGGCGATCCCGTTGATCACCGCAGCGATCAGATCAAGCGGGAAGCGCTTGTGGATCGTGATCAGACCGAGCGTCAGCTCACTGACGTCCGTGTGAAGGCCGGCCAGTTCCATCACCGGCGCGAGCAGCAGCAGCGCGGCCGCCGCGCCGGCGATCACGGCCTGGCGAGGACGCACGCGGGTCTCGTATGCGAGCTGTTCTGTGACGCCCATCGAGCACGCAATCCTAGTGCGCCGGTTCCAGATCAGCGGTGCGCTGGTGGCCGCTCAACCGTGCGCGGGTGCCCGATCAGGCTGCAGAGTAGGATTAGGCATATGGAAGGAAGCGGATTTGGCGGACTGTTCGGAGACCCGGACGAGTTGCAGCGACGACTCGGCGAGTTCGCCGAGCAGATGCAGGGTGCCCAGCGACTGGCGTGGGCTGACAACGCGATCAAGCTCGCCGTCGACCTGACGGTCGCGGCGATGAACAGGGTGAACATCCAGGGCACGACCGAGCAGCAGGCGGAGCAGTTGCGCTCGGTGATGGCCGTCGTGTTCCCCGAAGCAGTGACGCTCGTGCGCGAGGCGCGCGAGGGTCTCGCCTGAGCGCACAGCCCCAAGTCGGTAGCTCACCCGGACGGCGGTACCTGATCGGCCTCAGGATGCGACTGCAGGCCGGCGTGGTCTGCCCGGGCGGCGGCATGACGGCTCAGTAGCCGAGCGAGCTGGCATGCCAGTGCGCTCTGCTCTGTCTATGGTTGGGAGCTGTTGCGGATGATCACGGCCTGACCTTGGCCGCCGCCGACGCACAGCGCTGCGACGCCCCGGCCCGCGTCGCGGCGGCGCAATTCGTGCACCAGGGTGACGAGGATGCGCCCGCCGCTGGCACCGATCGGGTGCCCGAGCGCGATCGCGCCGCCGCTGGCGTTGACCCGTTCGGGCTCGATCCCCAGTTCCCGGAGGACGGCGAGCGACTGGGCTGCGAACGCCTCGTTGAGCTCGAACAGGTCAATGTCGGCGAGCTGGAGCCCTGCTCGCGCCAGGGCCTTGCGTACTGCGGGTACGGGACCGATGCCCATGATCTTCGGCTCAACGCCGACCGAGGCGTAGCTCTCGAGCGTCCCGAACGTCCGCAGGCCAAGCTCTCTGGCCTTGGTCGCCGACATCAAGACGATTGCCGCGGCCCCGTCGTTGATTCCGGAGGCGTTGCCGGCGGTGACGGTGCCGCCGTCACGGCGAAACGCCGCCCGCAACTTCGCAAGCGAGTCCGTGGTCGTCCCAGCGCGCGGTGCTTCGTCGCTGTCGACCAGACGTGGGCCGCCTCTTGCGGGCACCTCTACTGGCACGAGCTCGTCGCTGAAGATCCTGTCAGCGACTGCACGCGCGGCCTTCTGCTGGCTGTTCGCCGCGAACGAATCCTGTTCCTCACGGCTGATGCCGTATTGGTCGGCGAGGTTCTCCGCCGTGATTCCCATGTGAATGTCGTTGAAGGCGTCCCAGAGGCCGTCGTGAACCATCGAGTCGATCAGCTGGGCGTCGCCCATCCGCGCACCGAAGCGGCCTGACGGCAGCAGGTACGGGGCGCGCGTCATGTTCTCCATCCCGCCGGCGACGACGATCTCGACGTCGCCGGCTCGAATCATCTGCGACGCGATCGCGACTGCCTTGAGTCCCGATCCACAGACCATGTTGATCGTTGTCGCCGGCACGTCGATCGAAATTCCGGCGCCGATCGCGACTTGGCGCGCCGGATTCTGTCCGAGCCCGGCGGTGAGGACGCATCCGAGCAATACCTCGTCAACCTCCTCGCCGGAGACGCCGACCCGCTCGAGCGCGGCGCGCACGGCATGCGCCCCGAGCTCGGTCGCCGGGACGTCTTTGAACTGCCCGCCGAAGCTTCCCACAGGCGTCCGCACGGCACTCACGATCACAGCTGATTCCATCACAGCCTCCTCGGCTGACACATCATCTTTCAACACCTGAACCACGGGCCGGCACGCGTGCAATCCCGCTGATCGCTCTCATCCGGCGGCTCCCGCGACGAGACTCGCGGCTACATGACCGTTGGTGCTCAGATCGTGCGCGTTTCCCTCAAGCACTACCTTCAGCGCGTTTGTCGATGCGGCGTCGGCAAATGTGTCATAGGCACTCATCGTGTCTTCAAGTGCGAACCGGTGCGTCGCGAAGATCGTCGGGTTGAGCCGACCACTGAGTACCAGCTTCATGAGGCGCGGGATTGTGAACGTGTCAACCAAGCCGGTCGTCAACGTCACGTCTCGGGTCCAGAGCTTCTCCATGTGGAGAGTGACCGGCTTGCCGTGCACGCCGATGTTCGCCAGCCGTCCGCACGGACGGATCAGCTCCGCCGCGAGCTCGAACGTCTGAGGTACACCCACCGCCTCGAATGCGACGTCCGCCCCCAGCCCATCGGTGAGCTCCATAACCTGGCCAAGCGCGTCTTCACGGCCGTTGTTGATCGTCGTATCAGCGCCGAACCGCAGTGCGGCCTCCAACCGACTGTCGGCAAGGTCGATCGCGATGATCCGCCCTGGCGTGTAGAGCCTCGCCGTGAGAACCGCCGCCAGCCCGATCGGCCCCGCCCCGACGATCGCCACTACATCGCCCGGCGTCACCAGGCCGTTCAGGACGCCGACCTCGTAGGCGGTCGGAAGGATGTCTGCCAAGAACAGGACCTGCTCATCGCTGAGCTCGTCCGGAACCTTGTAGACGGAGTTGTCCGCGAACGGCACACGCGCGTATTCGGCCTGAAGCCCGTCGATCAGGTGCCCGAAGATCCAGCCGCCGCCACCGAGGCATTGGCCGTAGTGGCCCTCCTTGCAATAGCGGCAGCGCCCGCATGAACTCACGCACGACAGCAGCACTCGATCCCCGACAGCCACCGTGGTGACGTTCGCGCCGAGCTCCTGCACCGTGCCGACCGCCTCATGCCCCAGCACGGTGCCCGGCGTCGTCTCTGGGACATCTCCCTTGAGGATGTGCAGGTCGCTGCCACAGATCGTGGAGCTATCGATCCGAACGACGATGTCGGTCGGATCGATGATCGTCGGGTCAGCGACCGTGTCCCAGCTGCGCTGGCCCGGGCCGTGATAAACGAGAGCTTTCATGTGAATCGCCTACTTCGGTGGATCTCGCCGATAGGGGCGCGGCCGGTGACTTCCGCGTTACAAACGTGAGGCCCCAGGTTGCTGGCTAGGGTCGGCGCGCCGAGCGCCGTCCGCGCCGGCTCCAAGCGGTCTGGTGTGTGCGAATCAGACCGGACCGACGCACCTGGGCCGGCCGAGTGTCAGAGCCGGAAAAACATTGCCCGCCAGAGGGTGGAAGCGAAGCACCACGACTATACACTCATTTGACGCGCTCCTCTCGTGAGCACCACACCCCTGCCGAAGAGCGCCACGAATTGAGTCGTCGCTGCGCGTGAGCGCTTCTTCCAGCAAAAAGTCAGTCGTTGCGGCATTGACGAGCACGATCCGTTGATCGGCTGCGACAACGGGTGTACGGTTCGATCGTTCGTTTGCTCCAACAAGTGGCGAGCGACAGTCTGGCGGCTCCAGCAACCAGCCGCGTCAGGCGTGAAGACCGCAGGTTGTCGACACGCGAACGCGAAGATCAGGAGCCATCATCCGCACTCTCCTCGAATCATTCGATGAACCTCGCCGGCCTGGGCAGCTGAACCACGTTCCGGTGTGGCAGCGAGCCGCCCGGTGCACCCGTCCAGTCTTGATGTGTGACTCAGGGAAGCGCCGGTCGAGTGCTCACAAGGCTCGCCGCCACGAACACCGATACGTCTGGAGTGACGAGAACCCCCGTACTCATCCATACGTGACGATGGCGACGCACGGCGGGTGAAGCCGTCAGTTGCGGGCAGCGTCTGCGAACCGCCGACGTCAGTGTTCAGAAGGGCCTTGAGGTGATCTTGGCAGCAGACGATGACCGTCGACGACAGCGGCGGCGAGATCGATCAGTTTGCGGTTCGCCTCGCGGGATTGCTCGCGCAGCAACTCGAACGCGCGCTCCTCGTTGACCGAGTGGCGCTCCATCAGAATGCCCTTCGCCCGCTCGATCAGCGCGCGGCGCCCGAACGCGCCCTCGAGGTCGTGATACTCGGCGAAGCGGCGAAGCACAATGTCGATCGAGCTCTGCCATTCAGCAACGTCGTCGTCGCTGATGTGGGCGAAGATACCTCGCTTGGACGCTTCCCTGACGAACCCCGGGTCCGATGCGTGCAGCAACAGGATCACCGGGCAGGCGGCCTCGCGAACGATCTTGTCGATCAGCGTGAGCGCATGTTCTGAGCTCTCCCCAAGCCCCACGAGCGCCACATCGGGTCGCTCACGCGCCGTCACCGGCCCGACATCCTCCACCTCGATCTCTCTCGCGATCACCTCGTGGCCGAGGGCAACCACGATCGGCGCCACCAGGGCGAGACGGTCCTCCCGCTCGTTCGCGATCAGGACGCGCAGATGGTCTGTCTCACGAGCGCCAACTGGCGGGCTCATCGCCCAAGTGTAATTCTTTGACGTCTCAACCTACGTCACACACACTGCAGTACGCGCGGTCCGCCGGGGCAGCCAAGGCTCGATACGGCTCTACGCGCCGGACAAGGCATCGAGCACGAGCTGGTCGTGCTCGGCGGGCTTCACCTTGCGGAAGATGTGTGTGACCTTGCCGTCGGGGCCGATCACGAAGGTCGAGCGCTCCATGCCCATGTACGTCCTGCCGTACATCGACTTCTCCACCCACACCCCGTATGCCTCCGCCACGGAGTGGTCCTCGTCGCCCAGCAGCGGGAAGCCGAGCCCGTACTTGGTGTCGAACTTGGCGATCTTCTTGACCGGATCCGGTGACACGCCGAGGACGACGGCGTCCAGCTTCTTGTAATCGCCGCTGTGGTCCCGGACGCTGCAGGCCTGGGTTGTGCAGCCAGGCGTGTCCGCCTTCGGGTAAAAGTAGAGAACCACGCTCTTCCCCTTGAGCGAGGACAGCGTGACGGGCTCGCCGTTCTGGTCAGGGAGCGTGAAGTCCGGGGCGGTGTCGCCGACGTTCGGAGCCATTGCAAACGAAAGCCTATCCGAGCAGCGCTATTTGAGCAGGCGGCTGAGACGGCGATCCTTCATCAGCTTGCCTTCGGTCTGGCAATGCGGGCAGTAACACATCACGTAGTCCTCGTAGAACACCGCCTCGATCCGCTCGCCGCAACGTGGGCAGGGCTCGCCGTTGTGGCGGTGGACCGTGAGCGGCATCGGAAACTTGTCCGGGATCGGCATCGTGATCACCTGCTCGTAGTGCTCGATCACCTCGTCGAGTCTGCCGACGATCGCCTCGCGCAGCTCGAGCGCCTCCTGCTCGTCGAGGTCGGAGCCGCGCTTGAACGGAGACAGCTTGGCCGCGTGCAGGATCTCGTCCACCCACGATCGCCCGATCCCGGCGATCACGTGCTGATCACGCAGCAGCGCGTACAGCGGTCGCGCCGTCGCCAGCAGCTCCTTCAGCGGCGGCGGGTCCGGCCAGGCATCGGGGCCGAGCGCCGCGAGGGTCTCCTCGGTCGCGAGGTCCGGATTGCGCATCAGCTTGACCCAGGCGCGCTGTTTGGTGCCGAACTCACGCAGGCGCAGCTCACGACCATCGTCAAGCCGGATCAGCGCCCTCGACGCCCGGTCGCGCAGCGACGCGCGCTTCTCGAACAGCTGCAGCCTGCCCGCTGACATCAGGTGCACGATCAGCGTCAGCTCACCGTCGAGCTCGACCAGGAACAGCTTCCCGCGCCGCCTGACACCGTCGATGCGCCTACCGTCGAGGATCGAGAACGGCGGATCGAACGTCTTCAGCGCGTTCACGCCGGGTGTCAGCGCCGACTCGATTGTGCTGCCCGACAAGGCCTGCGAGAGCCGGCGAGCGGTGATTTCGACCTCGGGTAGTTCCGGCATTCACCTACGAGCTTAATGCAGCCGATGCGTCGCCCGTCCGTCTGCGCCGCGCCGCGGGTCCGCACCGATTGTTCGAGTGCTGTTCGATCGCCTTGAGGTTTTCTTAACCGAGCGAACGCAGACTCGATCGCATGACCGACCTCCTCGCAATCATCTCCCAACAAGTGGCTGACGACGGACTGCTGGACGAGATCGAACGCCGCCACCCTGACCGTGTCACCGTCCTGCTCGAGGACGACCAATCCGACTGGGGCAGTGACGACTCACCCCGCGGGCGTGCCATTCGTGATCGCCTCGCGTCTCTGCTCGCGGCGATCGAACAGCGAACCGGCGCAGTCGTCGTCGGCCTCGCCGGCAGCCGTGAGCAGCTTCGCGGCTGGCGCTTCGACCGTGTCGTCGGCGGCCTGCAGCCGCTCCCGCTCGGCAGCTGACCTTCTCCCGGCAGTCAGCTGAACCTGGCAGGACAGCTGACGTCCGATCAGAGGGCGTCAGCTGATCGATGGCAGGCTGAATCGCACCCGCGTTCCGGCGGGCGCGTCCTCCAACCAGATCCGTCCGCCGTGCGCCTCGACGATCGCGCGTGATACGGCCAGTCCGAGGCCCGCGCCGGCGCCGGACCGCGCAGCTCCCGTGCCGCCCCGGAAGAAGGCGTCGAATACGTGCTCACGCTCCTCCAGCGCGATCCCCTCGCCGTCATCGGCGACCTCCACCTCGATCCGCCCGGCGACGGGCTCGGCTCTGACGACGACGCTGCCGTCGGCCGGCGTGTGCCGGATCGCGTTCTGGATCAGGTTGAACAGCACGCGCTGCAGCTTCTCCGGATTGGCGCGTGCCGGCGCCAGCGCACCGGGCACCTCGGCGTGAACGGCGACGCCCTTTGCTTCGGCCTGCGCCCGCATCGCCTCGACCGTCTCGCCGACGAGCTCCCGGAGCGGCACCTGCTCAAGCGACCAGCCGATGTCGCCGGCCTCGAGCCTGGAGAGCTCGAACAGATCGTCGATCAGCGCGCTGAGCGCGTCGATGTGCGTGTTCATCCGCTTCAGGTACGCACGGCGGGTGTCGCTGTCGACGATCTCGTCCTGCACCGCATCGGCGAGCAGCCGCAGTGAGGTGATCGGCGTGCGGAGGTCATGCGAGACGGCAGCCACCAGGTCACGGCGCGCCGCATCGGATTGATCGCGCGCCGCCTCCTCGGCCGACAGCCGCTCGATCATCGCGTTGGCTGCGCGCGCCAGCTGATCGAGCTCGTCGCCGACCGCGGTCTGGATCCGCACGTCGCGCTCGCCGCGCCCGACCGCCGTCAGCCCATCGCTGATCGCCCCGACGTCCTGCAGGATCGAGTCGGCGACGAGCTTCGCGGCGAGCACCGCCAGCCCGCCGGCCGCGACCACGATCGCGGCCACCAGCACAGCCGCATGATCGGAGATCACCATCAGCAGCCCGACGACCACCAGCGCGATCAGGACCGGCGCGACCACGATCGCAACCGCCAGTGCCAGCTGGCGCGAGAGGGAGCCTGCGGCGGCACGGACGCGGGTCACGATCGATGCCGCTGGGCCGCCGGCGCGCCGCATCGAGTTCCCGTGCTCGCTCACGGTTGGAACCGGTACCCGACGCCCCACACCGTCTGGATGTGGTCGGGCTGTGCGGGATCGAGCTCGATCTTCGACCGCAGCCGTCGGATGTGAACGGTGACCGTCGAGGTGTCGCTGTAGAACGAGTACTGCCAGACGGCATCCATCAGCTGGTTGCGTGAGAACACCTGACCCGGATGGCGCGCGAGGAACAGCAGAACGTCGAACTCACGCTGAGTCAGCTGCACCTCGCTGCCGCGGACGAACACCTGGCGGCTGGCCGGATCGATCGTCAGATCCGACAGCTCGATCACCGGCTCGTGCGTCGGCGAGATGTCGACACGACGCAGCACGGCGTCAACCCGTGCGACCAGCTCCGCCGGCGAGAACGGCTTCACGACGTAGTCATCGGCGCCGAGCCGCAGCCCGGTCACGCGGTCTGACTCCTCACCCTTCGCGGTCAGCAGGATCACCGCGATCCGGTCGCGGTCCTGCTCACGCAGACGCCGCATGACCTCGAGCCCGTCGATGCCGGGAAGCATCAGATCGAGTACCACCAGATCAGGTCGCCGGCGGGCGGCCTGCTCCAGCGCCGAGATACCGTCGGAGGCGATGCTTGACGCATAACCGGCACGCTCGAGGTAGCGAGAGACGACCTCGGCGATCGTCGGCTCGTCGTCGACGACCAGCACCGAACCGCGGGAGTGCGCTTCCATGGGCGCCATTGTCGCAGCCGCCGAAGCCCTGAAAGGCCTCGCGAGCGGCGAATTCACCGCCTGTTCAGACTCGACCCGCGTCGCGGCGTCGCCGTCTGATGCGCAAGCTGCCCTCGTGGTGAGGCGGTCTGACTGCTCAGGGCGAGAGGATCGACGAGGTGTCGACCCGGCGCAGGATCGACTGGCCACACTGCCAGCAGTAGGCCGCACCGCTCGAGTGCGGTGCTCCGCAGTTCTCGCAGACCCCGGCGGTGGCGCTCTGCTCGTGCGCCAGAATTCGCTCGATCTCGCTGAGCTCCGCGTCCGCGTCCTGAAGCTGTGCGGCCCGCTTGACGATCACGTCGACCCGGATCCGGTCACGAACCGCCATCTCGTAGACGAGCCCGCCAAGATCCCACTGCAACTCCGCGACGTGTGCGGTCAGCTGATCGCGGCGCTTCTCCAGGTCGATTGCGGGCGCGTCGGCTGTCAGCCCGCGTTGATCTGGGGCCGTTTCGGCCTGCTTGCCACGCAGCCGTGCCGGACCAAAGCGGCGTCCGCCGACGGTGATGGAACGATCGGGCATTCAGCTGGTCCTCTGATCAGGGGAAGAAGTTGCCGGTTTCTTTGCCGTTCTGGCAGCCGGGCGAACCCGCAGTGCAGGAGCCACCGGGCTTCACAGCCGGGGTCTTCGTGACGGTCTTGGAGACCCCGGTCGACGGTGGCGGCGTCGCCGTGGAGCCCGACGACTTCGACTTCGAAGCTCGAGTTCGAGCTCGAGTTCTTGGCCGCCTTCGTCTTGGAACCGGACGAGTGAGACGAGCCCGAGGACGTCGACGAGCCACCGGTACTGCCGGACGACGATGGCGTCGAGGCAGCGGTGCCGGCGCCGGAGCCGCTGCCGCCGCCTCCGTTGACGACCACGTGGATGCCACCGGTCTTGGGCGTGCTGGAGCCGGACTCCCCGATCAGAACCCCGACCCCGAGAGCGAGCAGCAACGTGGCGATGCCTGCGAGCAGGGTCGTGCTGGACGTCCAGCCTCCACGCCGTGAGCGCCCGCTTGCCGGTTCGACGCCCGGTTGCGCAGCACTTGCACCACTGCCGGGTTGGAGCGTGAACCGCGGCTGGCCACGGCGCGTTCCGCATTCGACGCAGTAACGCTGGTCGGGCGCCAGCCGTGATCCGCACACGTCGCATGTGTCGCCGGAGACCGTGCTGCCGAGCAGCGATTGGCCGTTGTCCAGAGTCTCAGCGTCAGCCGCGACGGGATTCGCCCGCGGTGAGTCATCCTCGGCGCTGCGCGTCGTCGTGGTCATGACCCCGACAAGCGTACATTGCGCCCGGAGCGGGTTGTGACCATGTTGTGAACATTGCGCGCCGCGCGCCGAGCCGAGCGGGTGACTCAGCCATAATCGGACCTGACTCCGGCCTGCCTTCGGACCCGCTGTTTCACATCTCGGGCGCCGAAAAGGCGGATGATCTCTCTGAACATGTCCATCCCCCGCGACCTCCGTCCCACACCTTGAGCGGCCCCGGCGAAACGCGCCGTCGCGGGCCGCTGGACTGTCGCGATTGCGGCTCCAGGCTGGCGGTCGATCAGCGCTACTGCGTCAACTGCGGCACCCGAGCGCGGGGGCTGCCCGCCGCACATCCGTTACACGCTGGTAGCGCTCGCCCGCGGACACCGGTGGGAGGCGACGACACCGCCGCCGTTGGAATCACCGCGGACGCAGCGCCCGTGGCTTGCGTTCCCATCGTTCGAGCTGCCGACGCCGCGCGCCGCGGCCGCGTCGGTGCTCGGGATCCTGGCGTTCGGTGTCCTGGTCGGGAGCGGGTCGATCAGCTTCGCATCGCTGCCGCTGAACCTGGTGGTGAACGGCATCGGCGGTCGTGCGGCCGTCAACGCGGCCGGACCGGTTACAGACAACGCCTCCGCGGGAACCGGGGGGTCAACAGGCGGGTCCGGTGCCCCCTCGGCCGGCGCCCCGTCGAGCGATTCAGGCAACACCGGAACCCCGTCCTCCGGCTCGCCAACCAATACGGGCACGACCACCACGGCCAGCACCACGCCGCTGCCGCCGATCAAGCACGTCTGGGTGATCACGATGGGCACCCAGGGCTACTCCAAGACATTCTCGGCGGCTCCAGTGACAAGTACCTGAGCAAGACGCTTGCGGCCAAGGGCGAGATCGTCTCACAGTACTTCGGGGTCACCCAGGGCGAGCTCGCGAACGAGATCGCGATGATCAGCGGGCAGGGACCGACCCCGCAGACCGAGGCCGGGTGCGCCCAATATCGGGCCGATCAAGCCTGGCACTCGTCATCAAACCGCATTCACAGGTATCCGGCCAGGGCTGCGTCTACCCGAAGCGGACGCAGACGCTGGCTTCCGAGCTCGCGGCCAAACATGACACCTGGAGGGCCTACGTCCAGGGCCTGGGCGCTGTCGTCAAACTACCGCCGGCTCCCAAGACGTCGCCGGCGACGTCGAACACGAAGACCACCGCTGGCACGACGACGACACGCCGGCATCCGCCGTAGGCGACGACGACCACGCCGACGACGACAACCGCCACAGCAGCTCGCGCGGCCCGCCGGCAGGCGATCAAACAGGTGGGTACCGTCAACGCAGCCACCTGCCGTCACCCGGCGGTCGGCACAACCGACCGGTTCCAGAACGCCAGCCATGCCGACCAGTACGCGACCTGGCGTGATCCGTTCGTCTACTTCCGCTCGGTCACGGGAACCAAGGCATGCAACGACGACGTCGTCGGCCTGACCAGCCTTGCGAGCGACCTGAAGTCCGCCAGTACGACGCCCTCGGTGTCGTTCATCTACGCCGACCCGTGCGACGACGGCAGCAGTGCTCCCTGCTACCGACGGCGCGCCGTCCGGTGAGCGCCCCGCCGACCAGTTCCTGAAATCGGTCGTGCCGCAGATCATGAACTCGGCCGCCTACAAGCAGAGCGGGCTTGATCCTGATCACGTTCGCGCAGGCCCCGCAGACCGGGAACGACGCCGACAGCAGCTCATGCTGCGAGAACCCGACGACGTACCCGAACGTTCCGGCGGGCGCAGCCAGCGGCACCGGTACGACGCCGACCACGACGAGCAACCACGCCGACCACAACCACGCCGACCACGACCACGCCGGCACGAGCACGACGACGACCACCACCTCGACGACGGGCACGACGACCGACCCCGTACGACCTGCCCGGTGCCACCTCGTCCTGCTCGACCTCCGGCACGACCGACTCCGGCACGACCACCTCGACGACGACCACGCCGACGACGACGTCGACAACCCCCACCTCGACGACGACCACGCCGACCACGACGTCCACGACCCCCACCTCGACGACGACCACGCCGACCACGACGACGACCACCCCCACCTCGACCACAACGACGACGACACAACGCCGACTACGACAGCGCCCTCCACGACCACGACCACGACCACACCCTGCACGGTCCCGGCAGGCGGGCAGGTCGGGCTGCTGGCGATCTCCCAGTACATCACTCCCGGCTCCGGCGACTACCTCGATAGCTTCAACCACTTCTCGCTGCTCGGCTCGATCGAGCAGCTGTTCGGCCTCAAGCGCCTCGGCTACGCGGCCGCCGGGCAGTTGCCGCTGTTCGGGTCGAGCTTCTACAGCAACTACACGCCGGCCTGAGATCGATGGCGGCCCCGACGGGTCCCTCGAGCCCGGTGTGCCGAGCCCCGACCACCCCTTAACGACTCGGGCCCCGGTCGTCAAGACCGGGGCCCGAGTGATGCTTGGTTCGCCGTCTTCGGCGATTACAGCGAATTGATCAGCCCGTGTGTCCGCCGAGATGATGCTCGACGGCAGCGGCGCGAAGTCAAGCTGCGTGCCGACGTAAGCCCCCGCGGGGCGGAGCTGATCACCCAGCTCAGGAACGACTTGACGGCGGACCGATGTTGGGGTCCTGCTGGTTGACGATCGCGTAGGTGTAGGTCGAGATCGGGTATGCCGTCTTGTACCTCGCGCTCGGGTACACGATCGAGACGCCCGAGAAGCCGGCACCCTGCGCGGAGACGCTGCTGTTCGACTTGGCCGCGTCCGCGATGTTGCTCAGCTGCGGGAACTCGAACTTCCTCGCCGCGTTCTCGATCTTCGCGGTCGTGATCCGCTGGTTGATCAGGTAATAGGCGCTGATGTAGCCGATCGTGCCCTTGTTCGCGGTGACCTCGGCGGCCACACCGGAGTTGCCGTTCTCACCGACGCCCGCCGACGCGCCCCAGCTGGTGCTGTAGCCGAGGGACCAGGCACGGCCGCCGGCAACCGTGAGGTAGTGCTGGAAGGCGTAGGAGTCGCCAGAGCCGTCCGAGCGGTAGACCGGCGTGATCCTGCCGGCACGCTTCAGCGCGCCCTTGAACTGCGGGTTGAGCTTCAGGATCGCCGAGCTGTTCCAGTTGGTGATCTTGCCGCTGAAGATCCCCGCCAGCACCGACGCCGTTCAGCTGCAGGCCGTAGCCGACGCCCGGGATGTTGTAGCCGACGCCGGTGGCGCTCAGCGCCCACGGGATCTGCACCGGCGTGCCGGCATGGTCAAGCGAGTACTGCGACGATGTCATCGGAGCGTCGGACGCGCCGATGTCGACCTGGCCGACCTGGATCAGGTTGATGCCCTTGCCCGAGCCGACACTGTTGGTCGTCACGTTGGCGCCTGTGTAATGGGCAGCCCAGTCGGTCGCCAGCGGGTAGACCAGCGATGAGCCGGCTTCCTTGATCGTCACGGCCGAGGCACTCGCGGTCGCGACCGACGCGGTGACGCCGAGCGCGGCAACGCTCGCGCAGATCATCCTCTTGAGATGCAAGGTTGGTTCCTTTCGGAGCATGTAGGGTGAATCGTTCCCTCGCCGATCAGAACGTGGCGAGCACAGCGTGTCCGACCGAGCACGCCTCTGGCTAGAAGCTAGGTGACTGGACTCTGCGACTTGTTACCAAGGTGTTACGCAGATTTTGAATGCTTGTAAACCCGACGGGACCTGCTCAACAGATCTCGAGCCATTTGTCTACCGTGCGGCGCGCATGTCGACATTGACCCCTCCGCTGGTCGATCCCGCCCGCGCCGCCTCCGCGCGCCGCAGGCGTCTCAACAAGTTCGACGCTACGCGCGAACAGGGCGCTCAAGTGGTTGGCGATGATCGGTGGCTCGCTGCTGTTCCTGACGATGATCGCGATCGCCTACCAGGTGATCGACGGCGCATCGATGGCGTTCGACAAGTACGGCTTCGCGTTCCTCGGCCAGCAGGCTCTGGATCCCGGCGATCGGGGCAGTTCGGCGCCTTTCCGTTCATCTACGGAACGCTCGTCACCTCGCTCCTCTGCATCGTCCTGTCGACGCTTCCTCGGCGTCGCGATCGGTCTGTTCCTGAGCCTGATGGCCCCGCGCCGGGTGTCGGCGATCGTCGGCCCGCTGGTCGAGATGCTGGCCGCGATCCCGAGCGTCGTGCTCGGCCTGATCGGGATCGCCCTGATCGCCCCGTTCATCGTCGCCCACGTCGAACCGATCCTTCACGACGTGCTCGGATTCCTCCCGATCTTCGGTACTCCTGGGACGGTCGGGAACTCGCTCTTCACCGCCAGCCTGGTGCTGACGATCATGGTCGTGCCGATCGTCGCCGCACTGTCCCGGGACCTGTTCCTGACGGTTCCGCTGGAGCTGCGTGACGGCGCCGAGGCGCTCGGCGCGACCCGGTGGGAGATGATCCGCGGGGTCGTGCTGCCGACGACGTCCTCGGGCGTGATCGCGGCCTGCGTCCTCGGCTTCGGCCGCGCGATCGGCGAGGCGATCGCCGTCAGCCAGGTGGTCGGCGACGCGCCGCTGACTCCGCATAACCTGTTCCTGCCCGGCGATACGCTCGCCAGCCGCCTCGCGCTGCAGTTCGCCAGCCCGGTCAGCGCGCTGCACGAGTCCTCGCTGTTCTACCTCGCGGCGATCCTGTTCGTGTTCGGGCTGATCACGAACCTGGCCGCTCGCTGGATCGCCTACGGCTTCGGGGGCGCCAGGTGAGCGCGATTCCGGACCCCGCTCACGCGCTGACCGCGACCGGCAACCTGCGCCGCCGGCAGGCCGTCAGCCGCGCGTTCGTGAGCCTCACGGTCGCGGCGGCCGCGCTCGCCGTCGCCGTGCTTCTGATCCTCGTCTACTACGTCTTCAAGCAGGGCATCCACGCGATCAGCCTCCGGTTCTACACCAGCGACCTGCCGTCATACACCGGGGTCGGCGGCGGTATCGGCCCGGCGCTGGTCGGCACGATCGAGCTGGTGCTGATCGCCACGCTGATCGCACTCCCCGTCGGTCTGCTGACGGCGCTGTACCTGACCCAGTTCGCCGGCCCGCGCGCCGACCGCGTGCTGCGCCTGATCCTCGATCTGATGGCGGGCCTGCCGACGATCATCATCGGGGTCTTCGTCGCAGGCTTGATCACCAACCGCTTCGGCCAGTCGGCGCTGGCGGGAGGCCTCGCCCTCTCGATCGTCGAGGTGCCGCTGATCGCGCGGGCGAGCCTCGAGGCGATCTCCCGGGTGCCCGAGTCGCTCGTCGATGCCGCCGACGCGTTGGGCGTCGCCCGTTGGCGGACGATCACCGGCGTGATCCTGCCGACGGCGTCAAATGGGATCGTCACCGCGACGATCCTCGCGGTCGCGCGCGCGGCGGGCGAAACCGCGCCGCTTCTGTTCACAACGAGCCTCTACACGCAGGGCTTCTCGATCAACCCGCGGCAGGCGGTTCCATCGATCCCGTTGGAGATCTTCTCCCTGCTGGAATCGGGCTACAAGGCGTCGATCGAAAAGGCATGGGGCGCTGCGTTCACGCTGATGGTCGTGATCCTGGCAGCTAACATCGGTGCACGCGTGTGGCTGCGCCGCAGCCAAAGGAAGCGGGGACTATGAGCCTGACGGATCCAACAACGCCGCACGATGGCTTTCGGCCGCGGGTGCGCCTGTCGGACGGAGTCGTCGAGACCAGGACGCCTGAGCAGCATCGTGCCGGTCGAGCGCGAGGTGGTCTTTCAAGCTCGCAACGTGTCGGTGTACTACGGCGAGAAGCTCGCCGTCGACGCGGTCAGCCTTGACATCTATCGCAACTACGCAACCGCGCTGATCGGCCCGTCCGGCTGCGGCAAGAGCACCTTCCTGCGCTGCCTGAACCGCCTGAACGACTCGATCACCGGCTTCAGGATCAGCGGCGAGTTGCTCTACCACGGCCACGATCTGTACGACGCCCGAGCCAACCGCGTCGAGGTGCGGCGGCGGATCGGGATGGTGTTCCAGAAGCCGAATCCGTTCCCGAAGTCGATCTACGACAACATCGCCTGGGCCGCGCGCAACCTCGGGATGCGTGAGAACCTGGACGAGCGGGTCGAGCGGGCGTTGCGAGGCGCCGCGCTGTGGGATGAGGTCAAGGACCGGCTCAAGAGCAGCGCCCTCGGCCTCTCCGGCGGCCAGCAGCAGCGCCTCTGCATCGCGCGCGCGATCGCGATCGAACCGGATGTGCTGCTGCTCGACGAGCCGGCCTCGGCGCTCGATCCGATCGCGACCGCGTCGATCGAGGACCTGGTCCACGACCTGAAGACGCGCTACTCGATCGTGATCGTCACGCACAACATGCAGCAGGCCGCACGGGTCGCCGACAGGACCGCGTTCTTCAGCCTCGACGAGGAGCGCGTCGGCACGTTGATCGAATACGACGAGACCTCCAAGCTGTTCTCGAACCCAGCCGATCGCCGCACCCGCGACTACGTCAGCGGCCGCTTCGGCTGATCGCCGCGTCGTGGGCGCGGTCGCGGGCCGCGCAGGTCCCAGACGCAGCGAGGGGCGCGGCCTGGTCAGGCCGCGCCCCTCGAAATCACAGCCGCTTGTGACTTTCGCTCGACTAGCTGAGCGTGACCGTCTTGCTCGGGCTCGGCTGGTCGGTGGTCGAGGTCAGCGTGATCTTGGTCGACCAGCTTCTTCGACTTCTTCAACAGCGAGGAACCGGCGGACGTGAGCTTCAGGCTCGCCGTGCCGGTCGCGCCGGCCGGAACGGAGAACTTGCCGGAGGCCACTGTCACGGTCTTCTTGCCCTTCTTGCGCGGTCAGCACGATCGTGCCGGCCGCCTTCTCGACGCTCTCGTCGTTGATCGTGAGCGTTGCCTTCTTGCCGGCGACGGTGCCCTTGCCGGCAACGACGATCTTCCCGAGCTTCGGAGTCGTGAACGACCCCGAGGCGCTGACGTAGAAGTTCGTGCTGTTGCCGCCGTAGAACGCCACGCACGGTCCCTGCTCCGCCGGCTCCTGCTTCGCGGTTGCCGTGAACGCACCGCTGACGCTCGCCGAGGCGATGCCGTCGGGCAGCGCGGTGCCGTTGAGGGTCGTGGTACCGGCCGAGACCGGAACCTCGCCGGCGGCGAGCTCGGCGGCCCAGGTCGCGTTCTTGTTTGCAGCGATCGTGGTGTTCAACACGCACGCGTAGTCCGGGTTGATCAGCGAGCCCGGGACCTTGGTCGGGTCATTCGGGTCCCCGGCGAAGCTGCCGGTGCCCGCCGACCAGGCGGCGTAGTCGTTCGAGCTGGTGACGTTCGACGAGCTCCCGAATCCGTTCGCGGTGATCGTGCCAGAGCCGGCCTGCCAGTTGGCGAGATCGCTCGGCGCTGTACTCGTTGACCGTCGTCGCCTGCTGGGTCTCGCCCGCCTGCTGGACGATCCAGTAGACGTACTTGGTGCCCGGGGTGAGCGGCGTGACCGAACCCGCTCGCTGCCGGGTAGGCGCCGATCTCGGCGTTGACGGAGCTCAGACCGGTGGACGTCGGAACCTCGACGGTCTGCGCCGTGACGGTTTCAGCGCCGGGCTGATTGCCGGAGGCCACGTAGTCGGACAGGGGGTCGGCCTCGAACAGTGCGGTCGAGTAGAAGCCAAGTCCAACCGGGATACCGTTGAGGATCGCCGATGATGTGATCGTCAGGCCGCCGAATGAGTACGGGGCCGCGGGAGACGCGGTGAACGTGACGCCCGGATCGCCGCCCGTGTCGATCGCGCCCGAGAGCATGGGCCGACTCCGGAGTGAGCGAGCTGACGCCCGTGACGACCGGCTGCGTCACATAGTTGTTGAGCGCGAAGGCCGGCCCGGCGACAAGCCCGCTAACGCCAATCGCGCATGTGCCGATCAGTGCCAGGCGTGGGACCAATCTCGACAATTTCTTCCTCCTAATGTGGGGTTTAGACGCCGGCGTGCCAGCGCTTCTGCGGGTGACACGACGGCGAACAGCGGCGGTGCCGCTGTCCTGCCTTTTCTCAGTCCGGCCACCTGACACCGGGGAAAGAGCAGCACGTAGTGCATCAATTCCACTCGCACCGTCATTCGCCCAGAGCGCGGAAAAGCTACCACGGGACGCTGTTCATGAGCCTCGCAAAACCGGGCCAAATGCCGTCTCTGACGGCCTCCGCGCCAAAGAATTACAAATGGTTCACAAGTTGGTGGTCAATCAGTTACAAGTCGGTAACAACTCGGCCCAGACCCTATCGCCGAGCGCGCCCTGACGACCGAGCCGCTACCCGCCAGTCACCAGCGTGACCCGCCGGGCGACCACCCCGGACTGGCCGGTTCTCGCCGTAACCGACAGCTTGCCGGCGAGGCCGCTCCGGCCGGCCGCCGGCACCAGCGCACGACACTCTCCGCTCAGCCTGGCATCGACTGTGGCGTGGGCGCCGGCCTTGATCGAGAGTGCCCCTGACAGGCACTTGACGGCCTTGCGACCCTGCGCAACCGTCACCTCGAGCCTGCCGGCGCAGGCTCGCACACTGGCGCAGAGAAGACCCACCGCTGCGACGCCACTCCTGACGGTGATCGTCGGCGATCTCAACCTGACCGTGCCGAGCGCCTGGGTCGTGAACACGGCCTGTGCACTGCCGAGTTGCTCCGCGTAGTAATACTCGCCGTCGCCCACGTACTGAACCAACAGCGTCGCCTGATACCTGGTCCCCGGCGCCAGCCGCACTCCCGCCCCGCAGGTCGTACTGTGCGGACACCCGACCCTTGCCGTGACGGCGACATCGCCCGAGCCCGGGCGCAGACACACGATGCGCGTGAATCGCACATCATTCTGATGTCCGGTCCAGTCCGCGCGAGTGTCGTACTCGAACGAGTAGCACGGGGACCCCTCCGCACCGTTGCCGGTGTCGACGACGCCGTGCAGCGTGGCCGACTCCGGCCCGACCGCGCGTCGGCGCCCTGATCGCCGGCGCGCTCTGCGGCGATCGCCGGCGCGGACAGCAGCGCGGACACGCCGCTCAGCGCCAGCGCCGAGGTCACGCTCAGCGTCAAGACGACGGGCCGCTCGCACCGGATCAATCCGCATCCGTAGATGATCCTTTACCGCGAGGTCAGACGGGCTCGCCGCGCCCGTAGAGCCAGCGATATGCCCGTCGCAGCAGACGCGTGCGGCGCGCCCTGTAGGGGAACATGAACGGATCGCTCTTGGGACCGAAGCGGGTGATCAGCAGCGACTGCGTCTTGCAGTACTTGCGGATTCCGCCGGTGCCGTGGCGGGTGCCGATGCCCGACCCCTTCCAACCTCCCATCGGGAGGTTCAGGGCGCTGTAGTTGATCTGCGCGTCGTTGACGCACACGGCGCCGGCGTGCACCCGGCGCGCAACCTGCTCGCCGCGCTTGATGTCGCCCGTCCAGACGCTCGCCTGCAGACCGTACTGCGAGTCATTCGCGAGGCGAATGCCCTCCTCCACGTCTGACACCCGCATGATCGGGAGCGTCGGCCCGAAGGTCTCCTCGCGCATGCAGGCCATCGAGTGGTCGACGTCAACCAGCACGGTCGGCTCGAAGAAGCGGCCGGTCCCGGCCCGCCGGTGGCCGCCGACGAGCACCTTCGCTCCCTTCTCGACCGCGTCACGCACGTGCTCCTCGACGATCTCGATCTGCGGCGGGAAGATCACGGCGCCGACATCGACCGTGCCCTCACCGGTCGGAGGTCCCTGGCGCAGAGCGCGGACGTTGTCGGTGACCCGGCGCACGAACTCGTCGTAGACGGGCGCCTCGACGTACACACGCTCGATCGAGATGCACACCTGACCCGCGTTGTTCATCGAGTAGAACGTGGCCGCATTGGCGGCGCGCTCGATGTCGGCGTCGGCGCAGACGATCATCGGGTCGTTGCCGCCGAGCTCCAGGTAACACGGGATCAGCGCCTCAGCGGCCTCCCGCATCACCGCCTTCCCGGTTCTGGTCGAGCCGGTGAACATCACGCAGTCGACCTTCCTGATCAGCGCCGCTCCGGTGCTCCCGTCTCCGGTTGCGACCTGGAAGACCCCGTCGGGGACGCCGCAGTCACGCAGCATCTCGGCCATCAGCAGCGAGCTCAGCGGGGTCACCTCGCTCGGCTTGAGGATCACGCTGTTCCCGGCCATCAGCGCCGGGATGCAGTCCCCGAACGAGTTGAGGATCGGGAAGTTCCACGGACCGATCACGCCGACGACGCCGACCGGCTCATACCGGACGATCAGCTTCCTGCCGATCGCCGCCGGGTTGTTCCACGACGGCAGCCGCTCGTCGGCGAGGTACTTCTCCGCGTGCTTGGCCCAGAACGCGAGCGCCGAGACGGTGACACCGAAGTCGCTCAGCTGTGCGTCCTCGTAGGTCTTGCCGGTCTCCGACACGACCACCTCGATCACCCGGCTTGAGTTGTCCAGCATCCACCGCTGGGCGCGCCTGATCAGATGCCCGCGCTCGGCGAACGACCGCGCCGCCCAGCCGGGCTGTGCCGCCCGTGCGCGCTCGACCATCGCTTCGAGCTCCTGCGCTCCCTGAATCTGAACCGTCGAGACGATCGCCCCGGTGGCCGGGTTCTCGACCGCGATCGTCGCGCCGCCGCTGCCGCCGTTGGTGTGGTTCTGCGCCTGTGGCTCGGCCTTGGCCATCGCCGGTCCTAGGCCACCGGGTCGAACTCGATCGATTCGATCGACGGTGGATCGGTCGGTCGGTCACCGGCGCCCGTCGGGGTGTCCTCGATCGCGTCGACCGTGTCCATACCATCGGTGACCTGTCCGAACACGGTGTGCTTCCCGTCGAGCCACGGGCAGCTCTTGGCGGTGACGATGAAGAACTGGGACCCGTTCGTGTTCGGCCCGGCATTCGCCATCGCCAGCGTGCCTCGGACGATCTTGTGATCGTTGATCTCATCGGCGAACGTGTAGCCGGGCCCGCCCGTCCCCTTTCCCTCGGGGCATCCGCCCTGGATCATGAAGTCGCGGATCACACGATGGAAGATCGTGCCGTCGTAGAAGTTCTGGCCGGCCAGCTTGCGGAAGTTGGCGACTGTTTCGGGCGCGTCGTCGTCGAACAGCTCGAACGAGATCGTGCCGGCAGTCGTGTGAATGGTTGCTGTGCTCATGCCGACCACCCTACCCGGTGGGCATCGCGGGCGCGCGTGTCAGCGCCGCGCGAGCTCAAGCGACAGCCTGTGGCCGCGGACCTCGAACCCTGTTGTCAGCTCCAGCACGCGGTCGGCATCGCGCTCGGGAACATCGAGCAGCACGAACCGCTCGAGCACGCGAACGTTGCGCACCGCCTCGCCGTCGAGGCCGGTCGCCGAGGTGACGGCGTGGATGATGTCCGAGGGCTCGAGCCCGGCGGCCCTTCCGCCGGAGACGATCACGCCGCGCAGCGGCAGTTCGCCGTTGGTCGGCTCGTGCGGCTTGGAGTGGCGCCTCGGCTTCGAGGTGACCGCGGTCGGCGCGACGCGCGCATCCTTCACCCACGGCGCCAGCGTGACGCCGGCGTGCCGCTCGATCGCCTCCACCTCACGCTCCTGACGCGGCTCGAACAGTGTGATCGCGCGCCCGCTGCGACCGACGCGTCCAGTCCGGCCGACCCGATGGACGTAGACGTCGGGGGAGGTCGGAACGTCGTAGTTGATCACGTGCGAGACGGTCGAGATGTCCAGGCCCCGTGCGGCGACGTCGGTCGCAACCATCAGCGGCGTGCGACCGTCCTTGAAGTTGATCATCACGCCGTCGCGTGCCCCCTGGGTCATGTCGCCATGGAGCGCCTTGACGTTCATGCCGCGATCTCGCAGCGTGCGGTAGAGCTGGTCGGCGCGAATCTTGGTGCGGACGAAGATGATCGCCTGCTCAGGCCGCTCCGCCGCGAGCACCTCGGCGAGCGCCTCGCCCTTGTCACGCGCGGCCACCTGGAGCTTGAACTGCTCGACGCTGTCGACCGTCATCGTCGGGTTCTGGACCTTGACGGTCACGGGGTCGTACATGTACTGGGCGGCGAGACGCCGGATCTCCGGCGGCATCGTCGCCGAGAACAGGGCCGTCTGCCGGCTCGAGGGCGTCAGCGACAGGATCCGCTCGACGTCCTCAAGGAATCCGAGGTCGAGCATTTCGTCGGCTTCGTCGAGCACCACGAACCGGCATGAGTGCAGCATCAGCGAGTGCCGGGAGATCAGGTCCTTGACGCGTCCGACGGTGCCGACGACGACGTGCCCGCCGGCGCGCAGCTGCGCCTGCTGGGTGCGGATCGGAGCGCCACCGAAGACGGCGACGACGTCGACGTGCTTGCGCGCCCCGTAGGTGCGAAGCGCCTGCGTCACCTGAATGCAGAGCTCCCTGGTCGGGGTCAGCACCAGGCCCTGAACCTCGTGCTCCTCTGGATCGACGTAGCTCAGCATCGGCAACCCGAACGCCGCCGTCTTGCCGGAGCCGGTCTGTGCCTGCCCGATCACGTCCTGGCCCGCCAGCAGCAGCGGGATCGTCTGCTCCTGGATCGGGCTCGGTTCCTCGTAGCCGACATCCTCGATCGCTTCGAGGATCTGCGGTGGTAATCCCAATTCGGCGAATGTCGGCATTCCGTCAAGACGATAGACGGCGCTCGCGATCCGCGCCGATCTGAATTTGCTTGGGTGCCTAATCATTTGGTACCTTATGAATCTCGAATGACCGACTCGAACGACCGACAGGGAGAAAGCAGCCGCGTGGAATCAGCATCAGACCGCATCGAGCCCTACGTCTGGAAGATCAGCGCCGTCGTGATCCTCGGATCGATCATGTCGATCCTCGACACGACGATCGTCAACGTCGCACTCGACACGCTGGCGAAGGAACTGAACGCGACGATCACCCAGATCCAGTGGGTGGTGACCGGTTACATGCTGGCGCTCGCCGCGGTGATCCCAGTCTCGGGTTGGGCCGCGCGCCGCGTCGGCGCCAAGCGGGTCTACATCGTCTCGCTGATCCTGTTCACGATCGGCTCCGCAGCCTGCGGCCTCGCCCAGACGAGCACCGAGCTGATCCTGTTCCGGGTGCTCCAGGGCATGGGCGGCGGCATGATCCTGCCGGTCGGCCAGCTGATGATGGCGGAGGCGGCCGGACCGAAGCGGATGGGCCGGGTGATGAGCCTGGTGGCCGTGCCGGCGATGCTCGCGCCGATCTTCGGGCCGACGCTCGGCGGCCTGATCATCGATTACACGTCGTGGCGCTGGATCTTCGAGGTGAACGTTCCGATCGGGATCGTCGCGGTGATCGCCGCCGTCAAGATCCTGCCCGCGGCCAAGCCCGCGCCGACCGACAGGCTCGACTTCCTCGGCCTCGGCCTGATGGCCTCCGGCCTCGTCCTGCTGACCTACGGACTGGCCGAGATCGGTCAGCTCGGCACCTTCGACTCGGGCCACGTGCTGATTCCCGGGCTCGCCGGGATCGCGCTGATCGGGTTGTTCATCGTCCACGCCCTGCGGATCGAGCACCCGCTGCTCGATCTGCATCTGTACAGAAGGACGACCTTCGCGTCGGCCTCATTCACGATGTTCTGCCTCGGCGCGGCGCTGTTCGGCGCGATGATCCTGATGCCGCTCTACTGGCAGGAGATCCGCGGCTACAGCGTCGTCGACACAGGCCTGCTGACCGCCCCACAGGGGATCGGCATGGCGCTGGTGATGCCACTCTCGGGCAAGCTCGCCGACCGCTTCGGCGGCGGCCCGATCGCGCTGTTCGGCGTCTGCCTGACGACGCTCGCATCGATCCCGTTCGCGCTGATCACCGCGACCACGCCCGACGCCACCCTGATCGTCGCGATGATCGTGCGCGGGATGGGGATCGGGTTTGCGTTCCTGCCGGCGATGACCGCGGCGTTCGCCGCGCTGCAGCGCTCCGAGCTCTCACACGCGACCCCGCAGCTGAACGTCCTGCAGCGCGTCGGCGGCTCGATCGGCGTCGCGATGCTGGCGGTCGTGCTGGAGCAATCGCTGGTCGGCGCTCACACGCTCGAGCAGAAGGCCTCCGCGTTCGGAACCGCGTTCACCTGGTCGGCGGGCCTGACCGCGCTGGCGATCGTGCCGTGCGTGATCCTGCTGCTCGCCGAGCGAGCCGCCCGGGCCGCGAAGCCGACCCATACCCCGTTTGATCCGGGCGAGGTCTCCGAGGCGCTCGCCGAGGCGGTCGCATGACGCCCACCGCTGATGTTCAGCAGACGTCCGCCGAGCAGGGTGTGTCCGCTGGCGCCGGGCTGGCGGGCCCGGCGCCAGCGCCGGCGCGTGACCAGCATGCCGGGCCGGCACTCGAGCCGCACGAGCAGCTGGGGCGATCATTCAAGCGGGCGCTGGCGTCCGTGCGCCGGTTGCGCGGCCGCGAGACCCACCACCCGGATGAGCTCAGCAACGCGCAGTACGGCCTGCTGTTCAGCCTCGCCGGCGTCCCCGAGATGTCCGCCCGTGATCTCGCCGACGCCGCGGGCGTGACGCCGGCGACGGTGACCCCGATGCTGGACGCGCTCGCCGCCGCCGGTCTGGTCCGGCGGACCCGATGCTCGACCGACAAGCGGGTCGTGCTGACGGCGTTGACGCAGGACGGCCAGGCGCAGATCGAGGAGCACCGTGCGCGCGTCGAGCCACGGTGGCGAGCGGCGCTGGCCGAGTTCAGCGACGAGGAGCTGATCACGGCAGCGACGGTGCTCGACCGGCTTGCCGCGCACTTTGACGCGCTCGCCGAGTCCCCGGATTCGACAGTGTCCGCGCCGCGGTGACGATCGCCTAAGCGGCTCGCCGGTCGGGGCCGGCGGGCGTGGGATCTCCACCGGGGTTGGTGGTCGTCGTGAACGAGCCGGAGCCGGTTGATCGGCGCACGAGCGACGGCGCCAGGACCCGTGCGGCCGCGGCGATCCAGTAGTAACGAGGGACGTAGCGCTCCGGCTTGCCTCCCGGCCCGGCCTCGAAGATCGCCTCGGCGACCTTGTCCGGTGTCGAGACCATCCAGCGGGTCGCCGGCTTGGCGAGCAACTCGCGCTGCGGGAAGCCCTCGGTGGCGATGAAGCCCGGCAGCACGAGGCCGACGTGCACACCGTGTGGAAGCTCCTCGCCGTAGAGCGCGTCGGTCCAGCCGGCGAGCGCGAACTTGCTCGCCGAGTAGGCGCCTGCTCGCGGTCGTGAGACGCGCGCGGCGGTACTGGCGACGTTGACGATCGAAACGGGCGCGGCGTATCGCTCCCCCGCCCCGCGATCCGATCGGTCGCGGTCGCCCGCGCCTTCGCCGCGGTCCGGCGCAGGAGCGGCAGCAGCGCCTCGATCAGGCGCGCCGGCGCCTCGAAGTTCAACCTCATGTGGAGGTCGAGGTTCTCCCAGCCCTTGTCGCCGAAGCCGCCTCGGTGGGAACTGCCCGCGTTGTTGACCAGCAGATGCAGCGCGCCGTGCTCCTGCTCGACGACGCCCGCGATCCTGGCCGGCGTGTCCTCGCTGGTGAGGTCGGCGGCGATCACGGTCGCGCCGCCAAGCTCACGCGCGAGCGCGACCAGGCGGTCCTCACGGCGCGCGACCAGCACCAGCTGCAGATCGGCTTCACGCGCCAGCCGCCGCGCGGTCGCCTCACCGATCCCGCTCGAGGCTCCCGTGACCAGCGCCACGAACGTCATTGGTCAACCGCAGCAGTCGCCATCCGCCGCCCGAGCATATCCGCGCTGCTGCCCGCACGGCGGGGCGGCTGTTCACGGGTCTTCGGCGGGCCCCGGCAGCCGGTCACTGATGCCGAGCAGCGAGATCAGCCCGCCTACGATCGCGAGCGCCCCACCGATGCTCATCGCCAGCCTGAACGCCGCGACCGAGGAATCGACGAGCGCCGCGTGGAGCTCCGCGCGGTCCGCGGGCGGAGCTGAGCCCGCACCGACCACCAGCGGCGCCAGGCGAGCCACCGCGACGGCCGAGTTGGCGGCGGGACCGAGCGGCCGGGCCGCGAGCTGATGCGCGAGATGGGACTGGAACGAGACGGTGACCACGGCCCCGAGCACCGCGATCGCGATCAGTCCCGCGACCCGGGAGACGGCGTTGTTGATGCCGCTCGCCACACCCGCGTGCCCGACCCCGGCCGCCCCCATCACCGTCGCGGTCAGCGGCGCAACGGTCGCGGACATACCAAGGCCGAACACCAGCATCCCCGGCAGCACCTCGGTCACGTAGTCGGCACTCGCACCGACCCGGCGCTCGAGCAGCAGGCCGGCACCGGCCACGATCGGGCCGAGTCCCATTAGAAAGCGGGGCCCGATGCGGCTTGACAGCGCCCCGAAGCGCCGCGACAGTGCGAACACGACGGCCGTCACCGGCAGCAGCGCCAGGCCCGCCTGCAGCGGCGTGTAACCGCCAACCTGCTGGATGAACACGATCAGGAAGAAGGTCGCGACCGCGAGGCCGCCGTAGAGCGCGAAGGTCGTCACGTTCCCGACCGCGAAGTTGCGTTTGGAGAACAGGCCGGCCGGGATCATCGGCTGGGGCGCCCGCCGCTCCCACACGACCAGGGCCACCAGCAGACCGAGACCGCCGATCAGCGGAACCAGCACGCGCGGGTCGGTCCATCCAAATCGCGGCTGATCGATCAGCGCGAACACGACGCCAGCCAGCCCGAAGACCGCCAGGAGCGCACCGGTCACATCGATCCGCTGATCGATCCGCCGGCTCGGACCGACGTGTCGCAGCAACCCCAGAGTCACCACGACGGGCACGAGGTTGATCGCGAAGATCCACCGCCAGGACGCAGCCTGGATCAGGAAGCCCCCGCCAAGCGGGCCGATCACCGTGGCGATGCCCGTCCATGCCGCCCATGTCCCGATCGCCGCGCCGCGCTCGCCGGGGTCGTAGTTGTCCATGATCAGCGCCAGCGAGCTCGGCACCAGCAGCGCACCGGCGACACCCTGCACCGCCCGCGCGGCGATCAACATGCCGGTGCTCACCGAGACCGCGCACAGCAGCGAGCAGGCGCCGAAGCCGACAAGTCCGGCCGCGAAGATCCGGCGACGGCCGAGCAGGTCTCCGAGTGAGCCACCGACCAGCAGCAGCGAGGAGAGCGTCAGCAGATATGCCTCCACGACCCACTGCTGATCAGCGAGGTCGCCATGCAATCCGGCGCGGATCGCAGGCAGCGCGACGTTGACGACGGTGCCGTCAAGGAACACGATCCCGCCCCCGACGATGCTCGCGACCAGCGCGTATCGCTTCGCCGTCGTGGGCTCGATCCCGACCGTGACGCCGCTGCCCACCGCCCGCTCGCCTAGCCGGTTCCGGCCGACATCACCGAGTTCGGCTCATAGCCGGAGAAGCTGACGCTGCGCGCGAACGGCATCCGCATGTGCACGACCACGCAATAGGTCCGGGTGTGCGAGCGGTCACGCACGCAGGTGCGGTAGACGCTGCCCGGCTGGATCACGTAGGTACTGGTGTAGCGAAGATCGTCTCGGAACGCGACCGGCCCCCGATCGCCGATCCACGCCTGCGCTCTGGCGACCGCCTCCCGCAGCGCCACACGGTCGGTGTTGACCGCCGGGCGATGCACCAGCCCCGCTGCCAGCAATGCCGCGCTGACGATCACGATCAGGGCCGTGCCGGCGTAATCACGCGCGACCACGCGGGGCATGTCGGAGCGCAACCGGCGGATCACGACGCCCACCGCGCCCGACAGCACGATCACAGCGACGAGCATCGCCAGCACGGCCACCAGCCACGCGCTCGCCCACGATTGCGAGTCACCCTGCGGCGGCAGTTCGTGGCCGACGACCGCGTCGATCACCATCAGCAGCGCGAACGTCGGCCACAGCCACGCACCTCGCAATCGCCAGCGCAAGCGCGACAACCGGGCACCATCCATCTGTCCAAGAGTAGTCGCCGTCCGGGCTCGAATGGTCGAGTCCGGCGCCTGGCTGGAGTAAGCTCGCAAGGAACTTCATGGCAACCGATTTGGCTCAGCCAGCCGGCGCGGCCGGCGCAGCCGCCGCGGAGCATCTGACGCTCCCGGACCGTACCTGGCTGCTGCGGGCGATGCTGATGATGCGCGGCCTGGAGGAGCGCGCGATGAGCCTCTACCGCCAGGGGAAGGTCCCAGGTTCCTTCTACGACGGCTACGGCCAGGAGGCGGTCTCGGCAGGTGCCGCCTTCGCGATGGCGCCGGAGGACCGGCTTTGCATCCTGCACCGTGATCTCGCCGCGCACGTGATCCGTGGCGTCGCCCCCGCCCGGATCCTCGCCCAGTATCTCGGCCGCTCGGGCGGGCCGACGCACGGACGGGACGGCAACGTCCACTTCGGCGACAGGCATCTCGGCTGCGTCGGGATGGTCTCGATGCTCCCCGACATGATGATCGTCGCGACCGGCATGGCAATGGCGTTCAAGCTGCGGGGCGAGCGGCGGTGCGCGCTGACCTGGTTCGGCGATGGCTCGAGCTCCCGCGGCGACTTCCACGAGGCGCTGAACTGGGCCGGTGTGCAGCGACTCCCGGTCGTGTTCGTGCTCGAGAACAACCAGTACGCGTACTCCACCCCGCTTGACAAGCAGTTCGCGGTCGATCCCGTGCGCCGCGCCGACGCATACGGGATCGTGGGCGTCAGCGTCGACGGGAACGATGCGGAGGCGATGTTCGAGGCAACCAGGGCGGCGCGTGCTCGTGCAATCGACGGCGGCGGGCCGACGCTGATCGAGGCCGTGACGATGCGCATGCACGGGCACGCGGCCCATGACGACATGAAGTACGTGCCGAAGGCGCAGGTCGAGGAATGGCGCGCGCGGGATCCGATCGACCGCCAGCAGGCGCGGCTCCGTCAGCTCGGCGTCGACGTCGACGCGCTGGCCGACGAGGTCACCGCCGAGATCGAAGCAGCCGTGCAGGAGGCGCTTGCGTCGCCGATGCCCGATCCGGCGAGCGCAACCGACGGCGTGTTCTGCGAAGGCGAGGCCGAGCCACTCGGGGATGGGGTGGGGCGCTGGAGCGGCTTCGCCTCCAGTGAGCGTGCGAGCGGCTCCTGATGGCGACGCTCACCTACCTGCAGGCGATCTCCAGCGCGTTGCGCGACGAGCTCCGCGCCGATCACCGCGTGCTGATGATGGGCGAGGACATCGGCGTGTTCGGCGGCGCCTTCAAGGTCACGGACGGCTTCATCGAGGAGTTCGGCCCCGACCGGGTGATGGACACGCCGCTGGCGGAGGCGGGGATCATCGGTTGTGCCGTCGGCGCCGCCGTCGTCGGCATGCGTCCCGTGTGCGAGATGCAGTTCTCCGACTTCGTCGCCTGCGGGTTCGACCAGCTCGTCAACGTCGCGGGCAAGATGCATTACCGCCAGGGCCTCGCGGTTCCGATCACGGTCCGGCTGCCGAGCGGCGGCGGCTTCTCCGGGGGGCCGTTTCACTCGCAGAACCCCGAGGCGTGGTTCATGCACGCGCCGGGAATAAAGGTCGTGGCGCCCTCGACCGCCCATGACGCGAAGGGCCTGCTTCACACGGCGATCCGAGACCCCAACCCGGTCTGTTTCATGGAGCACAAGCATCTGTATCGGAGAATCAAGGACGAGGTGCCAGATGGCATCTACGAGACGCCGATGACCGCGCGCGTGGCACGCGCCGGCACCGACCTGGTCGTGATCGCGTATGGCGCGATGGTCCACGTCGCGCTCGAGGCGACCGACGATCTCGATGGCGCCTCGGTCGAGGTGCTTGACCTCCGCTCGCTGGTGCCACTCGACGTCGATGCGATCCTCGACTCGGTGGCCCGGTGCTCGAAGGTCGTGATCGTCGACGAGGCGAACTCGACCTGTGCCGCGGGCGCTGAGGTGGCGGCGGTGATCGCGCAGCGCGGCTTCGAGGACCTCGACGGACCCGTCGTCCGCGTCGCGACACCTGACGTCCCGATCCCATTCTCGCCGACGCTTGAGCAGGCGGTGCTGCCCAGCGTCGAGCGTGTCCGCGATGCATGCCGTGAGCTGCTGGCTTACTGAGCGGGTGTGGCGGTGAGTTCACAGAGCACAGAGACGGGCGCGCTCGTCGACGTGACGATGCCGCAGATGGGCGTCTCGGTCGCCGAGGGAACCGTCGTCGCCTGGCGGGTGCAGGTGGGCGACGCGATCGCCGCTGAGGAGACGATCTGCGAGATCTCGAGCGACAAGATCGACACGGAACTGCCCGCGCCGGTCTCCGGGGTTGTGAGCGAGATCCTGGTCGACGTCGAGTCGACCGTGGAGGTCGGCACCGTGCTCGCGCGGATTGCGACCGGCGCCACAGATGGCGCTCCCCTCCCGAGTAACGGCTCGAGCGCGGGGGCAGTTGCATCCCAGACGCCGAGTGCGGCGCCGGCGGCTCCCGAGTCGGCGAAGCCCGACCCGGGTACGGTGCCACAGCCGGGCACCGTACCCGCGATCACCGCGCCGGTTTCCGGCTCACCCGGGAGCCCCCGCGGCCGCTACTCGCCAGTCGTCCAGCGGATCGCGGCCGAGCACGGAGTCGACCTCGGGCAGGTGACCGGAACGGGTCGTGACGGGCGCGTGCGCAAGCAGGACGTGCTCGCGGCAGTGGAGGCGCAGCAGCAGGAGCAGGCGCCGCTGCACATCGAGAGCCCCTACCGGCCTGAGCCCGCCGACGCTCCCGGCACCGGGCTGTCGCGGATGCGGCGGCAGATCGGCGAGCACATGAAGCGTTCCCTGATGACGGCCGCCACCTGCACGACCTGGATCGAGGCGGACATGTCACGGGTGGAGGCGGCCCGGGCGGAGCTTGGCGTGACCGCCCTGCCGATCGTCGGTCGGGCCGTGATCGCGGCGCTGCGTGAGTACCCGGCGCTGAATGCGTGGCTCGACGGGGACCGCTACACCCGCCACGACGGTGTGGTCCATCTCGGGATCGCCGTCTCGCTCGGCGATGAGGGGCTGATCGTGCCGGTCGTCCACGATGCGCACGAGCTGTCGGTCGAGGGGCTTGCGGCCCGGATCCGCGATCTGGCGCGCCGGGCGCGGGCGGGGCAGCTGACACCGGACGAGGTGCGCGGCGCAACGTTCACGATCACCAACCCCGGGCAGTACGGGTCGATCATGGCGACGCCGATCATCAACCAGCCGCAGGTGGCGATTCTTGACCTCGAGGCGGTCGTCAAGCGCGCCGTGGTCGTGACCGACGCGGACGGAAACGACTCGATCGCGATCCGGCCGATGACGATCCTCGGGCTGAGCTGGGATCACCGCGCGCTCGACGGGGCGCTCTCGGCACAGTTCCTCGCGTCTGTGCGCCGGCATCTAGAGGCGTTCACGAGCGGTTAGCCGCCGCGACCTGGCTTGATCGGGGATCGAGGTGGAGCGTGACGGTCAGACAGACGATCGTGCCCTGCTTGAGGTCGACGGGCTGAGGCGCAGCTACGGCGACTTCGAGGCGCTGCATGGACTGGACCTGCAGATCGGCGCGGGCGAGTGCGTGGCGCTGATCGGTCACAACGGCTCGGGCAAGACGACGGCGGTCCGGGTGATCGGCGGCCTGCTGGAGCCGAGCGCCGGCATCGTCAGAGTGTGCGGTACACCGGTGCATCTGCCGGGGGCGCTGGCAGCACGCGCCGACCTGTCGCTGGTGCCCGACTCACCGATGCTCTACGGCGACCTGACGGTTCGTGAGCACCTGGAGCTGGTGGTGGTCGCGCACGGCGTCTCAAAGGATTTTCTGGACGAGCGAGTCGACTCGATGCTCGAGCGGCTCGATGTCGATGCGCGGCGCGATGCGTTCCCCGGCCAGCTCTCTCGCGGCATGCGCCAGAAGCTGCAGCTTGCGTGCGCACTTGTGCGCCCGTTCCGGGTGCTGGTGCTCGACGAGCCGGTCGTCGGCCTCGATCCGTCGACCCAGCGGACACTCCGGGACCTGCTGCTGGAGGCCAAGCGAGACGGCGCGGCGATCCTGCTGACCACCCACCAGCTCGAGTTCGCTCGCGGCGTCGCCGATCGGGCGGTGCTGCTGGCGGACGGCGCCGTCGTGCAGACCGGCCCGTATGACGAGGTCGTCGACGGCGAGCGTGTCTATGAGCGGGGACTTCACTGAGCGCGGTCGGCTTCACCGACACGCGGGTCGACTCCCGTGAGCGGGCGCGCGCCGCCGGCGAGGTGCTGCGCATCCGCCGAACGCGCCAGTTCCGGCCGAGCCTCTATCAGGTCTATTTCACGCTGCTCGGTGGCGCGATCTATGGCGTCCTGGCCGGCCATGCGATCTCAACCGCCGTCGGCACCGGGCTGAGCGCGACCGCATTGGCTGGTTGGGGACCGGCGCTGGTGGCACTGTTCCTGCTGGCCGCAGCCAGGTCCGGCACCTGGCAGGGGCCAGTTGTGTTCTCCCGCGCAGACGTCGCCTTCCTGCTGATGGCGCCGATCGCGCTCATCGACCTGGTGCGTCCGCGGCTGGTTCAGGCATTGGCGATCGGGACGGTGCTCGGCGCGCTCGGGGGAGTCCTCGTGCTGCTCGCCTCAGCGGCCGGGATCGGCGGTGTCGGCGGGGCACGGACGGCGGGCACCGTGATCGCGTTCGCCCTGCTCGGCCTGCTCGCCGTCGCTGCAAGCTGGCTGACCGAGCGCTCGCAGAAGCTGAGCTCGGCTGTGCTGCGCGCCAGTCCGCTCCTCGTCGTCGTGGTCATCGGGCTTGTGGCGGTCGCACACACCGGGCCACTTGGGCGAGCAATCGCCATCTGGTCCGGCCCCTGGGGATGGCCGCTGGCGCCGGTCGTCGGTCGCAGCGGCTGGCCGCTGGCGGTTGGGCTGACGGCGCTCGTCGCGGCGGGCGCGGCGCTCGCCGCTGTCCGCGCAGCCGGCGACGCCGCCTCTGAGCGCTTCCTCGCCCAGGCCGAGACGCGCTCCCGGATCACCGCCTCAGCGGTGCTGCTCGACTATCGCTCAGCGCGGCTCGCCCATCGGGCGGCGACCGCCGGCACCGGACCAGGCGTCTCGCGGCGGTGGCTGCGGCGTCCGGCTCGGCCCGGAGCGGTTGTGCTCTGGCGTGACGTGATCGCGCTCACGCGCGCGCCGGCGCGGCTCGTGTGGGCCGGCGCACTCGCCGCCGCCGCCACCGTCGAGGCGACCACCCACCCTGGACGGCCGCTGCCTGCGGGCCTGGCGGCGGTCACGCTTTACTTCGCGGCCGGCGCCCTGCTCGAACCCCTGCGGATCGACATCGACGATCCTGACAAGAGCCGGCTGTTGCTGTCGTGGCCGTTCGCGCGGGTGCTGGTCGCCCACTGCGTGCTCCCGGTGATCACGCTGGTGATCGTCACCGGGCTCGCGCTCGCCGCCTGCGTCGCGTTTGGGAGCGCGGGCGCGGGTGTCCTCGCGCTGATCCCAACGCTGCTCGTGCCGCTCACCGGTACGGCGGTGGTCTGCGCGGCGCTGGGAGCCAGAGGCGGAGGCCGGATCGGCGGCTCGGTGCTGCTGCGGGTGATGACGACCGCGGCGACCGACCCGTTCGGCGGCCTCAGCGCGATCATCTGGGTGGCACCCTGGTTGCTGCTCGAGATCGTCGCGATCGGAGCGCCGCTGCTGGTGCTCGGCGGCGCAGCTGACGCATCACCCCGAGCGTGCGGTGACGGGTGGCCTGTCGGCGATCGTGATCAGCGCCTCCGCGGTCAGCGTGCTGCTGAGCGTCGCCCGTCGCTCCGGCCCGCCCGAATGAAGCGGGGTGAGCGCGGGTATCCCGCGCTTCTGGGTGATGCGATCGGGCGGCGGGACCCGAGGTATTAGCATCGACTCTGTGCAAACCGAGCTGCTGGTCTGCAACCTCGGCGTCGTCGATTACCGCTCGGCGGTGCTGCTTCAGGAGCGTCTGCGCGCCGCACGGACGGACGGGCGGATCCCGGACACGCTGCTGCTGCTCGAGCATCCGCCGGTCTACACCCGCGGCCGTCGTTCCGCGCCGGGCGAACTGACGATGGGGTCCGAGTGGTACGCGGCTCGCGGGATCGAGATCATCGACACGAACCGCGGTGGGAAGGTCACCTATCACGGGCCCGGCCAGCTCGTCGGATACCCGATCGTCGTCGTCGACGATGTCGTCGCGTACGTGCGCACGCTTGAGCGGGCACTGATCGCGGCGCTGGGGGATGAAGGGCTGCCGGCGCGGGCGCGGGACGACGAGGGTCCCGACTACACAGGTGTCTGGGTGGCGGAGCGCAAGATCGCCTCGATCGGCGTCCACGTCGCGCGGGGTGTGACCACACACGGCTTCGCGGTCAACGTCAACAACGATCTGGCGCCGTTCGGATGGGTCGTCGCGTGCGGGCTGCCGGACGTCCAGATGACATCGCTGGCGGCGGAGACCGGCCGCGCCGGCGCGCTGATGCCCTGCTTCCGTAAGCGGGTTGCGTGGCGGGTGGCGCAGGCGCTCGGGCGCCGGCAGCGTCTGATCTCGCCGGCGCGGCTCGAGGCCTATCGCGGCCGCGGCCACCATCGAGCCGAGCATTCTCGCCAGCCGCCCCGGCTCGCTGATCAGCTGACGCCATGTCACCCTCACCGGCCGCCAGCCGGCGACGGTGGCACGCTGGTCCCGGCGGCGGTCGCTCTCGAACGCACCCTTGCTCTTGTGTGTCTCCCAGCCATCGGTCTCGACGATCAGCCGCTGCGCGCGCCAGATGAAGTCGGCGCGGATCATCGGCTCCCCGTCGCCGAGGTCAAGCCACTGCTGAACCTCAGGGTCAGGCAGGCGGGCCGCGCGCGTCATCGCCAGAAACCGCTCCTCGAACTCGTTCCACGTCGGCGTGCTGCCGGGTAGGTGGTGTCGAAGGGCCGCCCGCAGCTTCGATGCCTCATCGCGCTTCGCGTTGTGGTCGAGCTGTTCGTTGAGCGCGTTGAGGTCGAGCACCTCGAGGATCGCCGCCTGATCGAGCGCCCGCTCGATCCGGCGCCGGCCGAACACACCGGCGAGATCAAACAATGTGCGTGCCACGTTCGTGCAGGGGATCCCATCGATCAGCCTGACATCGGCTGGGCCGAAGCGTGCCGGACCGGTGGATCCTGATCGGGTGGATGCCCGCTCGCCGCCCGCGGCCGTTGCGGCTCGGCACGGTCACGTCGATTTGCGCCCGGTCGGCTCGAATCAGCTCGAGCAGCGCACCGGCCGAGCGGTGCGACAGCGCCGCGCCCGCGCCGCACGCGAGGACCGCAGCCATGAAGCGACCGTTACGGGAGAGAAGCTCGGGCGGCACGAGCGAATAGACGCCGTTGTGAACGCGATGCAGGCGGTGGGCGGCGACGCGGCGGCGGACAGTACGCGCAGGGATCCCGAGGACGACGGCCTGCTGGGAGGTGAACACGCCATGCTGCGCCACCGCCAGTGCCACCAGCCGCTCTTCGACAACCGGGTGCGGGGCGGCAAATGACCGATATGTGGCCGTTTTTCGACCCGCACGTGGCATTCGACCAGCGTGGCAGGGAAAACGTTAGGTGTGTGTCGACGAACGCAACGGTTCTGCGACAAACGTGTGTCAGAAGACAAACGCCCCGACGCCGCGCAGGACCGAGCCGACAGCGCTTGCATTCGGCGACCACAGCCGGGAGGATCGAGTGATGCGCGCCTCACGCGTCTTCCAAGCCGTCGACTCCCACACGGAGGGCATGCCGACACGGGTGATCACCGGCGGCGTCGGCGTCCTCCCGGGCTCGACGATGCTCGAGCGCAAGTTGCGGTTCGAGCGTGAGAACGACGGGATCCGGCAGCTGCTGGTGAACGAGCCGCGCGGGCACGGCGCGATGTCCGGCGCGATCCTGCAGCCGCCCTGCCGCGAGGATGCTGATTGGGGTGTGCTGTTCATCGAGGTCAGCGGCTGCCTGCCGATGTGTGGTCACGGGACGATCGGCGTCGCGACGGTGCTGGTCGAGACGGGCATGGTCGAGGTCACCGAACCCGAGACGGTCGTCGCGCTCGATGTGCCCGCCGGGCTGATCGAGGCGCGGGTCGCCGTGCAGGATGGACGCGCGACCTCGGTCACGATCAGAAACGTGCCCGCGTTCGTCCACGAGCTCGATGCGCAGGCCGCCGGAGTTCGATACGACATGGCCTTCGGGGGCAACTTCTATGCGATCGCGGACGCGGCCGCGGCCGGGCTGACGGTGGAACCCGAACACGCCGATCAGCTGATTGCGGCCGCACTCGAACTGATGGCCGCGATACCCGAGCCGGTCCACCCGGTTGATCCGGAGATCCGCGGCTGCCGGCACGTGATCTGGACGGCGCCGCCGAGCGACGGCGCCGACGCGCGCGGCGCCACCACGATCCACCCCGGCTGGATCGATCGCTCCCCGTGTGGCACCGGAACCAGCGCGCGCATGGCGCAGCTCTGGAGCCGCGGCGAGCTGGCGCTCGACACGCCGTTCGTGCATCAGTCGCTGATCGGGACGAGGTTCACGCGGCCGGCTGCGTGAACAGGTCACCGTGGGGGCCGCCCGGCGGTGATTCCCGAGATCACCGGACGCGCCTGGATAACTGGGATCGGCCAGTACCTGCTCGATCCCGATGATCCGTTCCCACAGGGGTTCACGGTCGACGGCCGATGAGCTCGCCGGGCAGACCGCCGCTACAATCACCAGATGGCGCCTGACGCGATCGTCGTCGGCGCCGGAATCTGCGGCGCCGCGGCCGCGTTCTACCTCCAGGAGAGCGGCCTCGAGGTTTTGCTGCTCGATCGTGAAGGCGTCGGCGCCGGGTCGACCGGACGCGGCGAGGGCAACGTCCTGGTCTGCGACAAGCCGCCCGGGGCCGAGCGTGAGCTGTCGATCCTCGCGCGGGAGTTGTGGGTCGAGCTCGGCAGCGGTTCCCGGCCGCGCGGGTGACGAGGAAGGGAGCGCTTGTGATCGAGCATGCCGGCGCGAGCCCCGAACAGCCAAACGGGGTCCCAATCGAGGAGCTGGCGCAGATCGAGCCGGGCCTCGCGCCCGGGGTCCGCGCAACGCTCGAGCCCGGCGATCTGCAGGTCGACGCCGCCGGGCTCACGCGCGCGCTGGCCGACGCCGTGCCGGTCCGCGAGGACGCGCACGTGATCCGGGTGCAGCCGGGTGAGGTGACGCTCGAAACCGGCGAGCGGCTGACCTGTGAGCACGTGATCGTCGCCACCGGCGCATGGGCGGGCGGGCTCACGGACCTGCCGGTCAGACCGCGCAAGGGCCAGCTCGTGGCGCTGGCCGCACCGCCGCAGATGATCCGCCACAAGCTGGTCGACGCCTCCTACCGTGAGCTGGCGTCGGGCGACGCGCCGGAGCTGGGAATCGCCAGCGTGATCGAGCAGACGCTTGACGGCGACGAGGTCCTCGTCGGGTCAAGCCGTGAGCTGACGGGGTTCGACACGACGGTCCGTGAGGAGGTCACCAACGCGATGATCAGGCGGGCGGCGCGTTTCGTCCCGGCTCTGCTGGAGCTGCCGGTCCGCCGCGCATGGTGCGGGTTCAGGCCGTGGCTCCCGGACGGACTGCCCGCCGTCGGCGCGCTCGGCGAGCTCGGCGAGCGGCTCTGGGCAAGCACTGGACACGAGGGCTCCGGCGTCTGTCTCGGCCCGATCTCGGGACTGCTGCTGGCTCAGATGATCACCGGGGCACAGCCGCTGTGCGACCCGGCGCCGTTTGACCCGCGGCGCTTTGAGCAGACCGCATCTGCAACAAATACGTAAGCCGACGGAAACGAGACAGCCGACCGGTACGCTTGTAGGTGACCATGACCGCGACCCGATCACGCGCCAACCCCGGCGGGATCAGCGACATCCTCGATGTGCTCGGCCCCGATGTCGAGCCGCTGCGTGGCCGTAAGCCGCCGTGGTTCAAGGTTCCGGCCCCCGGAGGCCCCCGCTATCGCGAGCTCCGCAAGCAGATCGAGGCCGAGAACCTTCATACGGTCTGTCAGGAGGCGGCATGCCCGAACATCGGCGAATGCTGGCAGCGCGGGACCGCGACATTCATGATTCTCGGGGATACGTGCACCCGGCGCTGCGGCTTCTGCAATGTCAAGACCGGCAGGCCGACCTGGAACGATCCGCTCGAACCGGCACGGGTGGCGCGCAGCGTCGCCCGGATGGGCCTGCGCCACGCGGTCATCACCAGCGTCGACCGTGACGACCTGCCCGATTACGGCGCCGGCGCCTTTGCCCACGTGATCAGGGAGATCCGCCGCCAGGCGCCCGGATGCAAGGTGGAGGTGCTCACGCCCGACTTCCGTGGCGCCGAGATGCCGCTGGCGAAGGTGATCGCCGCGCGACCCGATGTCTTCAACCACAACGTCGAGGTCGTCCCGCGCCTCTACCCGATCGCGCGTCGCGGCTCCACGTTCGAACGTTCCTGCCGCGTGCTGGAGAATGCCAAGGAGATGGGTGGGCCGAGCATCACGACCAAGTCGGGCCTGATGGTGGGGCTCGGCGAGAGCTTCGACGAGATGCTCCAGACGCTCGGCCAACTGCGCGAGCATCAGGTTCAGGTGATCACGATCGGACAGTATCTGCGCCCGACCGAGCAGCACCTCCCGATCGTCCGCTACTGGCACCCCGACGAGTTCAAGGCACTCGAGCAGGCGGCCTATGCGCTCGGTTTCGACCACGTCGCGGCCGGCCCGCTGGTTCGCTCCAGCTACCACGCCGACCAGCACGTCGCCCAGCAGCTTCCCGGCGAGGGCCCACTCAACGACCGCGCGGCGAGCGACCGCGCAGCAAGCGCAGCGGCATAACCCGATGACCCCCAACCGCAAACGCACCCTTCTGCTGATCGCCGCATTGACGGTACTGGCGGCGCTGATCATCGTGCCGGCGGCGCTCGCCTCGGCGGGCGGCGGCACCGGCGGCTTCAGCGGTGGTGGTGGCGATGGCGGCGGAGGCGGGGGCGGCGGCAGCTTCTTCCTCTTCTACATTCTGATCAGGCTCGCGACGTTCGACCCGCCCTTCGGCCTGATCTTCGTGATCTGCTTGGTCGGGGGCTACTGGTTCCTCAGAAACGGATGGCCGAAGCTGCAGGCGTTCTGGCAGGCGCGTGAGCGTTCCGGTCCCGCCGCCAAGCGCACGACCCGCAAGCGCGAGCGCCGCGTCGAGCTGGCCGCCGCGGAGGCCGCCGACGTCGACCCGATCTTCGACCCCGAGCACGTCCGCGCCGCCGCCGGCTCACTGTTCACGTCGGTCCAGCTCGCGTGGGATGCGGCGGACAGGATCGCGCTGCGCGGCCTGGTTGCGCCCGACCTGCTGACGGAATGGGAGCGCCGGCTCGACGAGTTCGACCGCCAGGGTTGGCGCAACCACGTGCAGCCGATCGGCGAGCCGACCGTCGAGTACGTCGGGATCCTCCGCAAGGGCCCGACTGACGAGCACCGCGTCATCGTCCGGATCGACGCGAAGGTTCGTGACTTCGTGGTCGACGGAAACGGTCGTCACATCAAGCGACAGGGCCAGTTCACCGAGACCGTGCGGATGCGTGAGTACTGGACGCTCGCACGCCGCGGCAACCACTGGATCCTGCAGTCGATCGAGCAGGGGTCCGAGGGCAGGCACTCGCTCCAGGATCAGATCGTCGCGACGCCCTGGGCCGACGAGCAGTCACTGAAGGACGAGGCGCTGGTCGAGGGCGCAGTCGCCCAGGCGGTCCCCGCCGGCACCAAGGTCAGCGAGGTCGCCGACCTGCAGTTCACCGGTGATGCGCGGTCCGCCGCGAACGACCTCAGCCTCGCCGACGGCAGGTTCGCTCCCGACGTGCTGGAGGTCGCCGCCCGCCGTGCGGTGTCAGCGTGGACCGAGGCCGTCGACGGCAGCGATGACAAGCTTCGGGCGATCGCCGACCCGGCGGCGATCCATGAGCTGCTGCACCCAGGCGACCCGAGCGAGCAGACACGGCTCGTGGTCCGCGGGACGAGCGTGCGGCAGATCCGGATCGCCCACCTCGATGCCGCGGCCGAGCCGCCGACGATGACGATCGATGTCGACCTGCGCGGCCGCCGCTACATCGAGGATCGAGACACGACACGAGTGCTGGCGGGCAACCCCGCTCGTGAGACCTCGTTCACCGAGTCCTGGACGCTGGCCCTGACGACCGACGCTGAGGAGCCGTGGCGGATCGTGTCGGTCGGCAGCCCAGCCGCAATCAGATAAGCGCGCTGGCCCAGCACGTCGCCGTGACGCAGCCCGAGTTCGCGTCGATGATGAACACGCGCGCAGCAGATCGTCGTGCGACGCAGCGCTTCCTGACGGCGTCAAGACGGGGTTCACGACCGCGGCCGGCATGTGTCTCGTGGCCGCAGCCAGGCGCACCGGCCACTGGCTGGCGGTGGTGCTGCTGCACTCCTCCGATCCCCAGTATCAGGCGAGCGAGTTGCTCAATGCCAGCCGGGTTTGCGGCGTTGAGCTGACAGACCGCTGCGGCACGCTCCTGCAAAACGCTGGCAGGACAGTGGGGGCGCGACGCGAAAGTCTCCCACTGACGACTGCTTCAGCTTCGAGCGCTGACTGTCGATTCATCGATTACGACGACAATCGACCCCCGATCGAGGCCCTACGAGGGCTCTGGATCTCAATCACCAGCAAGCTGCGCCAAGTTGTGGACACCTGAGCGATTACCGGTTTGGCGGCCGAGATGACGGTCGGTGAGCGCCTCCGTTACGACGGCGCGGTCCTCGGCGATTACGCGCTGCGCACGATGCTCTCCTCGGCGCTGACGGGGGTGATGGTGCCAGGGACGTTCCTGCTCGACAGCCGCGCCGAGGTGCGCAGGCTCGAGCGCTACGCCGCGCTCGCGGATAAACGAGACCCGGCGGCCGTGTTCGCGCCGCCGCCGGCACGGGTCCCGATCGAGATCCGGCCGGGAGAGGGGCTGCGTGACCAGGATGGCCGGGTCGAGCTGCTGCGCTTCAGGAGCCCGCACGAGCCACTCAACGCAGACATGCGCCAGGCCTACCTGCGCCACACCCGCAACCTCACCGCGCGCGCGCAGCATTGGCGTCATCAGGATCGCGTGCGCCAGACCCTGATCGTGATCCACGGCTTCGGCGCCTCCCCCGCGGGCCTAAATGCCGCCGTCTTCTCGTTACCCGAGTTCTTCTCGCAGGGCTGGGATGTGGTGCTGTTCACGCTGCCCTTCCACGGCGGTCGCGGCGGTCGTCGCGCGCCGTTCAACGGCTCTGAGCTGTTCTCGCACGGACTCAGCCACTTCAACGAAGCGATGCTCCAGGCGATCTGCGACCTCCGGGTGCTGATCGACTACCTGCAGCGCATCGGAGCGCCGCGGATCGGCGTCACCGGGATCTCGCTGGGTGGCTACGTGACCGCGTTGCTGGCCGAGGTGGAGGCGCGGCTCGACTTCGCGATCACCAACGCAGCTGTGACCTCGATCCCGGCGATCATGTCCGGCTGGTTTCCGACCAACGTCGGCGCGCTGGCGCTGGAGCTGATCAAGCACGTGCCACGTGAGCTGATCGAACGCAGCACCGCGCTGCACTCGCCGCTGACCTACCCGGCGCTGCTTCCGCGGGAGCGGCTGATGGTCATCGGCGGACGAGGCGACCGGCTCGCGCCGCCAGAGCAGAGCGAGTGGCTCTGGGAGCACTGGGGACGCCCGGCACTGCACTGGTACCCCGGAAGCCACGTGCTGCACTTCGAGCGCGCGGGATACCTGCAGGCGATGCGGGAGCTGATGGATCAGCCTCGTCCTGCTGCTGCCGGCGGGCGAGGAAGATCGCGCCGCCGAGCGCAACCACGAGGCACGTGATCGCACCGAGACCGAGCCCTGCGCGCGGTCCGAACGCAGCCATCACAAGCCCGATGATCGGTCCGCCGATCGGCGTCGAGCCCTGGAACGCCACGAACCACAGCGCCATCACGCGGCCGCGCATCTCCGGCGCCGAACGTAGCTGAAGGGTCGCGTTGCCGGTCGACATGAACGCGATGCTGGCGGCACCAGCGAGCATCAGCGCGATGATCTCGGTCGCCAGATCGGGGGCCACCGTCGCCAGTGTCATCGCGATCCCGAATGCCGCCGCGGCCAGCACCAGCCGGTGCGTCCCGATCCCCCCGCGCGCGGCCACGACGAGGCCGCCGGTGACCGCTCCGACACCCATCGCGGCGGTCATGAAGCCAAACCCGCTCGGCCCGGCGTGCAGACCGCGGCTCGCCATGTAGGGCAGTGACACCTGGAACTCATAGGTGATGCAGCCGACGGCCGCCATCATCAGCAGCGGCACCGCCAGCTGAGGTGTATCCCGCACATATTTCAGACCCGCGCGCAGCTGTCCGCGTCCGCGCGGCTCGGGCTTCACCGGACGCAGCGCCCTGCGGTCCATCGTCGCCAGCGACGTCACGACCGCGACGAAGCTCGCCGCGTTGATCAGGAAACAGACGCCGTCGCCCACTGTCGCGATCATGATCCCCGCCACTGCCGGGCCGACGACCCGCGCGACGTTGACCATCACCGAGTTGAGCGTGACCGCGTTTCGCAGGTGCTTGGGTCCTACCAGCTCCAGCATGAAGGACTGCCGCGACGGGTTCTCGAAGGCGTTGTTCAGACCGAGCAACGCCGCCAGCACGCCGATCTCCCAGACCTGGACGTTGCCGGTCACGGTCAGCACGCCGAGGATCAGAGCCTGCACACCCATTGCGCTCTGCAGCGCGATCATCAGCAGCCGCTTGTTGACCCGGTCGGCGATCACGCCGCCGTAGGGGGCCAGCAGCAGCACCGGCAGCGTCTGCAGCGCGACGATCACACCGAGCGCCACGGCGGAGTGCGTCAGCGTCAGGACCAGCCACGACTGCGCCGTCATCTGCATCCACGTGCCGATCAGCGAGATCGACTGACCGCCGATGTAGCGGCGGTAGTTGGGCACCACCATCGCCGCGAACGTGGTGCGGCCTGCGAGGCGGATCCGGGTCAAGCGAGCACCTCGGCGAGCGCCTCGGTCAGTGCCTCCAGTGCCGGCAGCGCCTGCTCGATCGCTCGGCGCTGATCGGGTGCGAGCGCCTCGAGCGCGGCTTCGACGGCGCGCGTCCGCTGGCGGCGCATCCGCTCGGCAAGCTTGCTGCCGACCGGAGTCACGGCGACCCAAGCGGAGCGCCGGTCATCGGGATCAGAGGAGCGCTCGAGCAGACCGGCGTCGACCATGTCGCCGACCATCCGTGAGAGCATCGTCGGGTTCAGCCCCTCCGACGCCGCCAGCTCAGCCAGCCGCAGCGGACCGTTTCGCTCGATGTTGAGCAATGCCGAGACCCGCGCCGGGGTCAGCCCGGCCGCATCCCCCGCCGCCGTCTTGCGGAGCCGCCGAGAAAGCCTGCCTGACACGATCCGGAGACGCTGGGCGGTCTCCAGTTCCTGTTGTGTCGCGGACGCCGGCATCTGCGCTCCTTCGGTGGGCTCGTGAAATTATTTGCCTGCTGGCAAGCATCTTAGCACACCAAACGTGCGACCGGGGCCGCCGATCAGTCCGCAACGACCGCCGCGAACGCCTGCAGGCCGCTTGCCCAACCGTCCGGAGATCCAATCGCGTCGCGCATCGCCTCCCAGCCCTCGCCGTGGCGCTCGAGGTGGCGATGTTCGAGCTCGACGCGCGTGCGATCTGGCGCCTCGGAGACGAATCTGACCTCGACCTCGCTGGTTTTCGCGGGATCGGGCTGGATCTGCCAGTCGGTGCCGATATCCCAGCTGAACACGACTCGGTCTGGCGGCTCATACGCGAGGACACGGGACCAGTGACATTCGCTGCCGTCGACGCCGATGTCATAGATGTGCCCGCCGACGCGCGGCTCTAAGACCATCTCCGCCAGTTCAGCCTTGAGAATGTGATGCCCAGCGGGCCACCAGGTGCCGATGCCGGCTGTGAACACCTCGAAAGCGTGCTCGACCGGCGCCTCTACGACGATCGAGGTCGTGACGCTTGAGCCCAAATCCTGCGTGGTCATTTTCCCTCCCGTGGTTGCTCGACGACTGCTTGGTACGAAGTCAGGGCCACCTTCCAGAAACCGTCCAGATAGGCGCGAAGCTCGGCGATCCCCGATGGGTCGACCGCGTATACGCGGCGGTTGCCCGCGGCACGGTCCGAAACCAGACCGGCGCCCTTGAGCACCTTCAGGTGCTGGGAGACCGCCGGGCGGCTGACAGGCAAGCCGTCGGCGAGCTCGCCGACCGCCCGGGGCCGCTCGGCCAGCCGCTCGAAGATCTCCCGCCGGGTCGGATCCGCCAGGGCGGCAAATGCCGTAGCTGCGTAAGCCATGCCTTACGGTAAGCGTACGCTAACGCTGGACGAGATGTCAACCGGGAACCGCGCGAGCGCCCAGCCGGTCAGCGGGCGGTCGCGACGCGAACGGCCCGTTACAGGGACGCGACTGCCGCGTTGAACGTCGGACTCGGACGCATCGCCCGGGTCGCGAGCTCCGCGTCCGGACGGTAGTAGCCGCCGATCTCGACGCCTTCACCCTGGACGGCGGCCAGCTCGGCGATGACCAGCTGCTCGTCGGCGGCCAGCCGCTGTGCAAGCGGCGAGAAGCGTGCGGCCAGCTCGGCGTCGGCGGTCTGCGCGGCCAGCTCGTTCGCCCAGTACAGCGCGAGATAGAAGTGACTGCCGCGGTTGTCAAGCTCGCCGCAGCGACGCGAGGGAGAGCGCCCGTGCTCGAGCACGCTGCCGGTCGCGCGGTCGAGCGCCTCACCGAGGATCCGGGCTCGCTCGATGCCGGCCTTCTGCGCGAGCATCTCAAGCGAGGCGGCGAGCGCCAGGAACTCCCCGAGTGAATCCCACCGGAGGTGGTTCTCCTTCAGGAACTGCTGGACGTGCTTGGGCGCGGATCCGCCGGCGCCCGTCTCGAACAGGCCGCCACCGGCCATCAGCGGGACGATCGAGAGCATCTTGGCGCTGGTGCCGAGCTCCAGGATCGGGAACAGGTCCGTCAGATAGTCGCGCAGGACGTTGCCGGTGACCGAGATCGTGTCCTCGCCCCGGCGGGCGCGGTCGAGCGTGAACCGAGCCGCGTCCGCCACGGACATGATCTGGATCTCCAGGCCGGCTGTGTCGAGCCGCTCCAGTTCCGGGCGCACCTTGCGCAGCAGCTGCTGGTCGTGCGGGCGCTGCTCGTCGAGCCAGAAGACGGCCGGCATGCCGCTGAGGCGTGCGCGCTCGACGGCGAGCGCGACCCAGTCGCGGATCGGCGCGTCCTTCGCCTGGCACATGCGCCAGATGTCGCCGGCCTGGACCTCGTGCTCGATCAGCGTCGCGCCGCTGTCGTCGACGACGCGGACGCTGCCGGGCGCCGAGATCTCGAAGGTCTTGTCGTGGGAGCCGTACTCCTCCGCCTGCTGGGCCATCAGGCCGACGTTTGGGGTGGTGCCCATCGTCGCGGGGTCGAACGCGCCGTGCCGGCGGCAGCTCTCGACCGCCTCGGCGTACAGCGGCGCGTAGGCATGGTCGGGGATCACGAACTTGGTGTCCTGCTGCTCGCCGGCGGCGTTCCACATCTGACCGGATGCGCGGATCGCGGCCGGCATCGAGGCGTCGATGATCACGTCGCTCGGGACGTGCAGGTTGGTGATCCCGCGGTCGGAGTCGACCATCGCCAGCGCTGGGCCCTCGGCGTAGGCGGCGTCGATCGAGGCCTGGATCGCCGTGCGCTGCGCTTCGGGCATCCGCTCGAGCGCCGTCAGCAGCGCCGCCATGCCGTCGTCCGCCTTGACGCCCGCCGCAGCCAGCGCCGCACCGTGCTGCTCGAACAGCGCCGGGAAGAACGTACGGACCGCGTGGCCGAAGATGATCGGGTCAGAGACCTTCATCATCGTCGCCTTCAGGTGGATCGAGTACAGCACCCCCCTGGCCTTTGCGTCGGCGATCTGCTCGGTCAGGAACGCGTCGAGCGCGGCCGCGCGCATCACGGCGCCATCGATCACCTCGCCTTCGAGCACCGGGACCGAGTCCTTCAGCGTGCTCATCGTTCCGTCCAGCCCATGGAAGTCGATCCGGAGCGCGCCGGCGCGTTCGATCGTCACCGAGCGCTCGGTGTCCCGGAAGTCGCCCTCGCTCATCGTCGAGACGTGGGAGCGCGAATCCGGCGACCACGCGCCGATCGAATGCGGGTGCCGGCGCGCGTATGACTTGACCGATGCCGGTGCACGGCGGTCGGAGTTGCCCTGGCGCAGGACTGGATTGACGGCGCTGCCCTTGATCCGGTCGTAGCGATCGCGCGCGTCACGCTGCTCATCGTTGAGCGCTTCGTCCGGGTAGTCGGGGAGCGCGTAGCCCTGCTGCTGGAGCTCGGCGATCGCGGTACGCAGCTGTGGCAGCGAGGCGCTGACGTTCGGCAGCTTGATGATGTTCGCCTCGGGGGCCTTCGCGAGCTCGCCGAGCTCGGCGAGCGCGTCGGGCTCACGCTGCTCTGGCGTCAGGCGGTCCGGAAATTGGGAGATGATCCTGCTCGCCAGCGAGATATCCCGCGATTCGACCTCGACCCCGGCGGCGGCGGCGTAGGCCGCGACGATCGGCAGCAGCGAGCGGGTGGCGAGCGCCGGGGCCTCATCGGTGAGCGTGTAGATGATCTTCATCGGGCCCCTCACCCTACCGGCTCGGCTGCTTTCAGCCGTCTTCGCGCGGGTCTCCGCCGCGGCCCACTCAGATGCTGCGGGACCGAATCAGTCCTCGTCGGTGGCGACGATCATCACGTTGCGGTGAGCGGCGTGCGAGACCTTGTTCGGGACGCTCCCGAGCACCCGCTTGACCCCATGCATACCGCGGCTGCCGACGACGATCAGGTAGGCGTCGACCTCATCGGCCACCTTGATCAGTGCCTCCGCCGGATCGCCCTGCGACGAATGCGACTTGACAACCAGCGCGTCGTCGCGCACCGACACGGCGGCGCTGCCGAGCACCGTCTCGACGTCGGAATCCGGAAGCTGGCGCCAGATCGCCGCGGCCGCTGCGGGTGCTCCCTGGATCCGGCCTCCCGCAGGCTCAAACGCGTAGACGAGATGCAGCTCGGTTCCGAGCGCCCTCGCCAGGCGCGCCGCCTCTTGAACCGCCTTGCCGGCGGTGCCGGAGCCATCGGTCCCGGCCACGATCGGGCCGAGCGTGGAGTGTTCGTCACTCACAGCGGGGATTGTATTCAGCGCCCTGCAGGCGTGCAGAAAAGCTTGCGGTCGATCCTCGCCGACGGCGATCGGTACATTTGTACCAATGACGGTTACAACTCGTCCACGTGGGGTCGCGCGGCGCGACGCGCTGCTCGATGCGGTGATCCAGATCGTCGCCGAGTTCGGCGTCGATGAGGTCACCCATCGGCGCGTCGCCGAGGTGGCCGGCCTGCCGCTGGCCTCGACGACGTACTGGTTCGCGTCCAAGGAGGAGATGCTGACCGCGGCGCTCGGGTCCGCCGCGGAGCGGGACCTGGCGTGGTTGCAGGCGCGAGCTAGCGAGCTCGAGGGCACTGACGACGTGCCTGGCGCAATCGTCGCGCTGCTGTATGACCCGATCGAGGAGCAGCTGCGCCACAGCCGCAGCTCGCTGCTCGGCGCCTACGTCCTGTGGCTGGAGGCGGCTCGCCGCCCGGCGCTGCGTGAGATCGCGTCGAGATGGACGGATGCTTACCTGACGACCACGGCTGATCTGCTGGAGCAGGGCGGTTCGCAGGATCCGACCGGCGACGCTCGGATGGTCGTGGCCACAATCGACGGACTGATTCTGCAGCAGTTGGCGGAGGGCCGCGCAACATCGCTTCGCGCTGCGGTGAACCGCCTGGTCGCAGGTCTGCTGGTGGCGCGATGACCTTTCGCCGTTCAAGCCGCGCCACGCCCGCCGGCGGGCACCATCAGGCGATCCGCCTCGTGCGAAAGCTGCTTCTGCTTGAGTCCGCGATGTACTCGGCGATCACACCGATGCTGCCGCACTATGCGCAGTCGCTGCCGGCCACCAAGGCGCAGCTCGGCGTGCTCGCGGCGTCGTATACGGCTGGGCTGATTCCCGGAAGCATCCTCGGTGGCTGGATGGCGGTTCGCTTCGGCGTCCGGCGAACCACGCTCACCGGTGTGCTCGTGTTCGCCGTGGCGTTGCTGGCGTTCGGGTTCGTCTCGCACCTGCCGGCGCTCGACGCTCTGCGAGCGGTGCAGGGCATCGCCTGCGGCTGCATCTGGGGAGGCGCGCTCACCTGGGTGATCGCGGTCGCACCGGAGGGCCGTCGTGGCGAGATGCTCGGCACCGCGATCAGCGCTGCGATCGTAGGCATGCTGATCGGCCCCGTACTGGGCGTCGCGGCGGTCACGATCGGACCCGAGATCGTCTTCACGCTGGCCGCGGCGGTCTCGCTGCTCGCCGCGGTGATGGTGGCGCGCAGCGACGAGCCGGAGCTCCACAGGGAGACCTCGGCGGCGCCGATCTGGACGCTGATCAAGAGCCGTCGCGCTGTGATCGGCGTCTGGCTGACGATGCTTGAGGCGATCGCATGGGGCGCGCTCAGCGTCCTGATCCCGCTTCGGCTCGCGCACCTCGGAGCCTCGAGCGTCGAGGTCGGCGCCACCTTCCTGCTCGCCTGCGTCCTCAGCATGTTCGTCGCGCCGGCGGTCGGGCGCCTGTGCGATCGGAGCGGTCCGGTCCGGCCGGTCACGTTCGCGCTGCTCGGTACCGCGGCGATGATGGCGATCCTGCCGCTGCCGCATGCCGCGCTCGCCCTGGCACTGGTCAGCATCGTGCTGATGGGCATCCCGCTGAGCGCCTTCCTGATCCCCGCCGTGTCGCTGCTGACCGACTCCACCCAGGCGGCCGGGATCGCGCTGGCGGTCTCAACGATGCTGTTCAACCTCTCCTACGCGCTCGGCGAGACGATCGGCGCCCCGGCTTCCGCCGTGCTCGCACAGGCGACCAACGAGGCGACACCGTTCCTGGTGCTGGCCGTTCTGATGCTGCTGACCGTGGCGCCGATCGTTCGCTACCGGCGGCGGCTCGCGGCCGGCGCGACTGCATCCACGGTCCCCGCCACCGACGAGGTGATCGCCACCCCTGCGGCCGTCACTGCCGACGCCCTCCCAGGACTGTCTGCGGCCTCACGCCCCGACCGCCTCCGCGCGGATCGCAGCAAACCGGCTGCCACCTCGGGCAGACGCCGGGTGCGTCGTGCTCAGGCCGTCAATACTCGATGCAGCGTGAGCGTCCCCGACCAGGAGCCGTCGATCGTGCACGACTCCAGTACGTCCGGCGCCGACACGTAACAGCTCTTGGCGTCGGGAGCGTTGCTCTCGAGCAGGCTTACCGGGATCTGGATCGTGTCGCTGTGAGCGAACACCTTGGCCGGGACGTCGACTGGCCGCGCCACCCAAAACGCCCGCGGTGACTCAGGGCGTCCAGCTCTCGGCCAGCGGGGTGAGTTGGAGTTCGTGGGTCGCGGCTCGCGCGCCCTGGTCGGCGAGGAACACGACCGCGTCAGCGAGCTGGCGCGGGTCGGCGAGCGCCTCTGGGGCGACGCCCGCGCGGGGTGGCTGATCGAACGCCTGGATGCCGGCATCGACGATCAGCAGCGACACCTGGATGCCGTGTGGGCGGAGTTCGAGCGCAGCCGCATTGGTGATCGCCCGAACACCGAAGGCGCCGGCGGCCCACAGGCCGCGATTGGGCATCGCCCGGCGCGCCGAACCACCCGTGACCTGGATCAGCGTGGCCGGCCCGCCCTGCGCCAGCGCGAAGCGTCCGGCGGCTGACAGGAACGAGAACGCCGAGCGTGCCGGCGCCGCGGCCCACGCGTCAAACGCGCCGGGCTGTGCCTCGGCGATCGGACCGCCGCCGAACGGCCCGCTGCGATCGCCACCGTAGGCGGATGCGGCGTTGACCATCAGCTGGACCGAGCCGTGCTCGGCGGCTGCCTGCTCGAGCACCTCGAGAACGCTCCCAGGGTCGGTCACGTCCGCCCTGACCGCGCGCGCACCAGCCGCGCTGACACCGTCCAGCGTGCTCTGGGACCGGGCGACGCCGACCACCGACCAGCCTTCGCTGAGGAGCTTCTCGATTACCGCCCGCCCGAGGTTGCGGGCACCGAACACCACCGCAGTGCGCTGTTCACGTGTCTGACTCATCGCTCGCTCCAATCTCTGTCGGGGGTTCTTTGGCCGCCGCTATGACGCCAGCGGACCCGGGTCTGCGGGGACATCGACGGCGTGCTCCCGGAGCGCCTCGAGCGGGACGATCTCGAGCGCTCGCTCGTGGGTCGAGGCCAGCACGACGTATGCGGCTGCGCCGTCATCGTGGGCGCGCAGCCAGTTCACCGCGGTCACGCACCAGCGGTCACCGGGAACCAGTCCGGGAAACCCGTACAGCGGCATCGGCGTGATCAGGTCGTTGCCGATCTGCTGCTGGTGGTCAAGGAACTCTTCGGTCACGACCGCGCAGATCGTGTGACTGCCTCGGTCCTCAGGGCCGGTGTTGCAGCAACCGTCGCGGTAGAAGCCGGTGACCGGGTCGCTGCCACAGGGCTCGAGCTCACCGCCCAGTACGTTCCGCTCGCTCACGCCGCAAGTATCGCGGCTCGCCGCGTGCCGGTGCTGTGCGACAGGATGGGTTGATGGCTGTCCGCAATCTCGTGAACCTGAACGCGGTCGACAAGGGCTACGGCAGCCGATCGGTGCTGAGCGAGATCACGCTCGGAGTCAGCGAGGGCGACCGGATCGGAGTCGTCGGTCGTAACGGCGCGGGCAAATCGACGCTGTTGCGGCTGATCGACGGCGCCGAGACGCCGGACTCCGGGACAGTGATCCGGGCGCGCAGCCTGGACATTGCGCTGCTCGCACAGGGCGATCGGTTCGGTGGCGACGAAACCGTCCGCGCTGCCCTGATCGGCGACCGAGCCCGGCACGAGTGGGCTGGGGACGCTGCATTCCGCGCGGTGCTCGACGGCCTGCTGGGCGGCGTCGAGATCGATCGGTTCCCCGCCGGGATGGAGACCCTGATCGCTGCTCTTTCGGGTGGCGAGCGCCGGCGGGTCGCGCTTGCACGAGCGCTGCTCGAGCGCCCCGGGCTGCTGTTGCTGGACGAGCCGACGAACCACCTTGACGTCACCGCGATCAACTGGCTGGCGGGGCATCTCTCCGCGCGACCGGGCGCACTGCTCGTCGTCACGCACGACCGCTGGTTCCTTGACGCGGTCTGCACCACCACCTGGGAGCTGGCCGACGGGGCCATCCACCAGTACGACGGCGGCTACGCGGCTTTCATCCTCGCCCGCGCCGAGCGTGAGCGGCAGGCTGCGGTGCGCGATGACCGGCGCCGTCAGCTGCTCCGAAAGGAGCTTGCGTGGCTGCGGCGCGGTCCGCCGGCGCGAACATCGAAACCGAAGTTCCGGATCGAAGCGGCAAACGCACTGATCGCAGACGTGCCGGAGGTGCGTGACCGCGACGAGTTGCTCCGTTTCGCGAGCCGTCGTCTCGGCGACAAGGTCCTGGACGCGGTGAATGTCTCATTCGCGTTCGGTTCGCACGAGGTCCTGGATGACGTCACGCTTCGCCTCGGACCGGGCGATCGCGTGGCGCTCCTGGGTGCCAACGGGTCCGGCAAGACGACGTTGCTGAAGCTGCTTGCAGGAGCGCTTGAGCCGACCCGCGGAGAGGTCGAGCGCGGCTCGACGGTCAGGCTGGGGCAGCTGTCGCAGGACACCGCGGAGATCCCGCCGGAGGAACGTGTTCTTGAATCGCTCGAAGCTGTTGCGGGGGCGGCGACGCTGAGCGATGGCCGGGAACTCACCGCCGGTTCCCTCTGCGAGCGTTTCGGCTTTCGCGGCGACCGGACGCGGACGCTCGTGAGAGACCTTTCCGGTGGCGAGCGGCGGCGCCTGCAGCTGATGCGCCTGCTGATCGCGGGACCGAACGTGCTGCTGCTCGATGAGCCCACCAACGATCTCGACACCGACACGCTGACCGCGCTGGAAGATCTGCTCGACGGCTGGCCGGGCACGCTCGTGATCGCCAGTCACGATCGCTACTTCATCGAACGCGTCTCGGACTCCGTCTACACGATCACCGCAGAACGGGGCATTCGTCACCTTCCGGGCGGCGTCGAGCAGTACCTCCAGCTTCGCCCGCACGGAGCTGGGGCGGCGCCGAGCGCGAACTCGGCCCGGCGCCGCGACGCGCCGGCCCCGGGCGCCGCGGTCCGGGCCGCCCGCAAGGACCTCAGGCGTACCGAGGCGGCGTTGGAGAAGCTGGGGGCGCAGGAAGCCCGCCTGCACGATCAGATGGCGTCGAACGCCAGCGACCACACGCGCCTGAACGAGCTGCAGAGCGAGCTTGATGCGGTGCAGGCTGAACGCGACCGGCTCGAGACGGCGTGGCTCGAGGCCTCTGACACACTGGAGCACGCCGGCGAGGTCGCCTGAGGCGATTCGCGTCCTACCTCTGTGAGCTCGTTGCACCACTCCACCGCCCTCACGACCGTGCAACTGTGGACCGACGGAGCCTGCTCCGGCAACCCGGGCCCGGGCGGCTGGGCCGCGCTGCTCGTTCTGGGCGAGCGCGAACGCGAGCTCAGCGGCGGCGAGCGCAACACGACCAACAACCGGATGGAGCTGATCGGCGTGATCGAGGGGCTTCGTGCACTCACCCGCCGCTGCCGGGTGCAGGTGCATCTGGATTCAAGCTACGTGATGCACGGCTTCACCAAGGGCTGGATCGCCTCCTGGCAGGCGAACGGGTGGCGCAACTCCGCGAAGAAGCCGGTCAAGAACCGGGAGCTGTGGGAACAGTTGCTGGCGCAGGCCGGCCGGCACGAGCTTGAATGGGTGCTGGTCAAGGGCCACAACGGCGTCGAGCGCAACGAACGCGTGGATGCGCTCGCCGTGGCCCAGCGTGACCTGCACGCACGTCGCTAGTCGTCCCGAGTCGTAGTCGCGGACCGACCGAAGCCCCGCGCCTTATATGAGCAGGGAGTTCAGCTCGGTGATGTCATCGTCGCTCGGCGTCCACTCTGCCGCCGCCGCGTTCGCGCGAACCTGCTCTGGTTTGGTCGCGCCGGCGATCACCGAGGACACCACCTGCCGGTGCAGGAGCGCCCCGATCGCAACCTGAACCAGCGACAGGCCCCGATCTTGCGCGTAGTTCTCGAGCGACTCGATCACCGCGAACTGCTCGGCGGTGGCGACCTCTCCGCGATCAGAGAGCCGTGCACCCGCCGGCCCTGGCTCCCCCCGACGGTACTTGCCCGTCAGCAGGCCGGACGCGAGTGGGTAGAACGGTACGAAGCCGACCCCGAGCCGCTCGCACGCGGGCAGCACGTCCCGCTCGGCATCGCGGACCAGCAGGCTGTACTCGTTCTGCAGCGCGACGAAGCGCGTGAGCCCGCGCTCACGGGCGACCGCGTCGGCCTGTTCAAGCTGCTCGGCGGTGAAGTTCGACGCGCCGATCGCGCGCACCGTCCCCGCGCGCACAAGCTGATCAAGGGTCTCCAGCGTCTCCAGGATCGGGGTCTGACCATCGGGCTGGTGGTACCAGTAGAGGTCGATCACATCGGTGCGCAGCCGCCGCAGGGAGGCTTCCGCCGCCTGCAGGATGTAGCCGCGTGAGCCGCGTGGACCCTTTCCGTCGCCCATGTCCATGCCGAACTTCGTCGCGAGCACAACCTGCTCACGACGGCCCGCCAGAACCTCGCCGAGCAGCTCCTCGCTGCCGCCCCGACCGTAGATGTCGGCCGTGTCGAAAAACGTCACCCCGGATGCGAGCGCCTCGTCGACGACCGCGCGAGTACCCGCGAGGTCCACGCGCCGGCCGAAGTTGTTGCACCCGAGACCGACGATCGATACCTCCAGGCCGGAGTCGCCCAATGCGCGTGTCGCAAGATCTGTCATCAGCGAGTTCTATCGCAGACCGTGGGGGTGTCGCTACAGCTGCCGCAGCAGCCGATTGAGATCGGCGCGGTCCGATCGTGAGCCATCGAACGCGCCTGATACGTCTCGGGCCAGTTCCTCGTCGATCAGCTCACGGATGCGCTCGCCCTTCGGGGTGAGTGACAGGAGCCTGACGCGGCGGTCGCTCGGGTCGACAAGGCGTTGCACCAGGCCCAGGCGCGCGGTTCGGTCGACCAGCCCGGTCACGTTCGAGGGGTCACAGCCGGTTGCGTCGGCAAGCGTTGACATCGTGACCGGCTCCTGGAGCGAGCGCAACAACATCACCTGTGCTGCCGTCAGCTCGTGCCGAGCGGCGATCAACCTGAGCTTGTGCTGAGTCGCGCGGCCGGCTCGGAGCAGCGCGTCGGCAAGCTCCCGCGCGTCCTGCAGGTCATCGACGTCGGTCACGGCGAGGATTGTGCCGAGAAACCTTGACAGGCTCAAGCGCCGGACTAAACTTGAGTATCTCTACTATCGACTCCGCAACCTTTACCCGTCATCGCTGGGAGGCGCAATGACCAAGCTGACTGGACCGCCATGACCCGCAACGAGGCTCGGCGGCAGGGCTCTGGTCACCAACCGGCAATTCCGAGAGACCCTGAGGCGCGGCTGCGCGCCGACCCGCATGGAATCGAGGCGCGCCGTGAGGCTTGGGAGGATGCGATGCGAAAGCTGCGGATCGGCATCCGCGCGCTCAGCGCGATCCTGGTCGCCGTGATCGCGAGGGTGATCGTCTCGGGGCTGACATTCGCCGCCGAGCTCAGCGGCGCGCTGGTCGCGCTGCTACTGCTCGCATCGCTGTTCCTCGCGCGCCGTGGACGCCAACTCGAGCCTGGCCCGCAGACGGAAGCCCGGAACGAACCGCGATAGTCACGCCGGCTGCGGTCGGCTACGGTTTGAGGTTATGGAGATGAACGAAAAGCCCACGGTCGACGTTCCCTCAGACCAGCCGCCGTCCTATGAGCTTGAGATCGAGGACATCGTTCTCGGCGATGGGGACGATGCCGTTGCCGGGCGCGTCGTGGAGGTCCACTACGTGGGCGTCTCGTGGAAGACCGGCGAGCAGTTCGACGCGTCATGGGATCGCGGACAGACTTTCAAGTTCGGCCTCGGCAAGGGCCAGGTGATCGCCGGCTGGGATCAGGGCGTCGCCGGTATGAAGGTCGGAGGCCGGCGCCGGATCACGATCCCGCCGATGCTGGCCTATGGCAAGCGCGGTGCCGGCGGTGTGATCGGACCGGACGAGACGCTCGTCTTCGTCGTCGACCTGATCGGTGTCGGCTGACGCGCGCGAATCAAGACCCTGACACCCCCAGCAGGAAGGCATCGAGATGAGGACGATCGGCACTGAGGAGCACTTCGTCACCGACGAGGTCCTCACCGCTTGGAGCCGGGCTCGACTCGGGCGCATCGGAGGACTCGCGGTCCAGCGCCCCTCCGGGAGAGATGGGGGAGCGGCTCCGCGAGGTCGGAGCGCGCAGGATCGCGGCGATGGACGAGGCGGGGCTGGACGTGCAGGTGATCTCGCTGACCTCGCCCGGCCTGCACAACCTCGCGCCGGCGGAGGCCGCCGGCCTGCAGGTCGAGACGAACGACCGCATCGCCGAGCTCGTCAACGCCCACCCGGACCGGTTCCAGGGCTTCGCCACGCTCGCGACCCCCGCGCCGGTTGCAGCCGCGCAGGAGCTCGAGCGCGCGGTCACCAAGCTCGGCCTCAACGGCGCGCTCCTGTTCGGCCGCACCGGCGAGCGCAACCTCGACCACCCTGACAACTGGCCGATCTTCGAGGCCGCCGCGTCACTCCGCGCACCGCTGTACATCCACCCGCAGATCCCGCAGCCGCGAGTTCGGGCCGCGCTGTACGCGGGCTTCGACGACGCCGTCGACAACGCGTTCGCCACCTACGGGATCGGCTGGCACTACGAGTCCGGCGTGCAGTTCCTCCGGCTCGCGCTGGCCGGCGTGTTCGACCGCTTCCCTGACCTTCAGGTACTCCTCGGCCACTGGGGCGAGGTGGTCCTGTTCTATCTCGACCGGGCCGACGGGATGGCGATGCAGGCCAAGCTCCCCCATCTGTTCTCGGAATACGTTCGCCGAAACGCGTACATCACCGCCGGCGGCGTCTACAGCCAGCGCTACCTGCGGTGGGCGGTCGAGGTCGTCGGCGTGGAGCGCATCCTGTTCGCGACCGACTACCCGTACCGACCCGGGCCCGACGGTGGCGTCGAGCACTTCCTGCAGACCGCAGGGCTCGATCGGGCAGATCAGGAGCGGATCGCCGCCGGTAACTGGGATGCGCTCGTCGCCGGCATCCGGCGCTGATTCTCGCCCAGGGCCGTGACCTGTCCACGGCATTACGAACACAGCGAGCACCGATCTGCTCGATATCATCGATCCAACCGAACGGAAGGGGGCTCCGTGCAGCAGGTGATCGATGTTCGACCCAGACGCGCGGTCGCCGGCGTCACAATCGCCAGCGCAGCATTTGCGGTGATGCTTGCGGCGATGGCGCTGCTACTGGCACCGCGCGCACTCGCCAACGCCACACCAGGGTTCGAGACGGGAACGTACGTCGGCACGACCTCCCAGCATCAGCCGATCAAGTTCAGGATCATCAAGTCGAAGTGCTACACGAGCAGGGAGTCGAGCCAAAGCGGCGGCGCGACCGGAGCGCCCCATTCCGGCTACTGCTTCTACCCGCTGCTACACGGGGAGTTTGATCTCGGCTATCCCACGATCAACGAGACCTGCAGCGATGGCTCGACGCTGACCACGAACGCCGAGGCGGCCGATTTCGAGGCGCTCCTGTCGAACGGCAGCGAGACCTACGTGCGCAAGGGCTTCGACACCGTCGATCCCGACCCGGCCGCCAGCCGCTCGACGCTTGTCGTGCATGTCAAACACTCGACCGCCACCGGCACGATCACACAGGTCGACTCGAGCGAGAACAACGGCGCCGCGATCACATGCACGAGCGGGACCATCAAGTTCACCGCTCGCCTCAAGTAGCACCCATTCGAGATCCGCTGCTCAGGGGTAGACGTAGTCGGGCACGAGGTCGATCGCGTGCCCGCTGCCCGATTCGATGATGATCTTCAGCGACGGCTCGGTGTCGAGATAGAAGAACTCGATCGTCTCGCCGATCCTGCCGCCCATCAGCACAGAGGCGCCGACGGCGCCGAACTTCTGCTTGAGCGACGTCGACTCATCGAAGTCGTGGAGCATCACCGCCACGTGGTGCAGTCCCTCCCCACGCTCGTCAAGCCACTCTCGGTAGATGCTCGGTCCCTCGAGCGGCTGCAGCAGCTCGAAGCCCATCTCGCCGACATGCGTCTCGGCACCGAGCATCGTGAAATCGACCCGCTCGCCACGGATCACCGTGTCGTGCAGGCGTGGTGGCTCGTGCCGGTAGACGTTCCACGGCCCCCAACCGAGAAGCTTCGTGTACTGCTCCATCGTCTTCTGCAAGTCGTTCACGACAACCGCGATCTGCGAGATCATCAACGGTCGGCCGATCAGCCCCAGCGCGACCGACTCTGCACTCTGCTTCTCGTCCATGTCTGCTCCTTCGTTGCTCTGATTGGGAACCGACGTCACTTCGCACCGTGCGCTGCGAACGCTGTCCATGGGGCCTCGCTCGCCGCATTGGTGGCGACCTCGATCTCGAGTCGCATACGGTCGGTGCGAAGCCACGCCCGATAGGAGTCGATCGGCCGGTCATGCTCATCCCAGCTGACCGATTCGATGTACGCGAGCGACGCGCTCGCCTCGAGCTCGAGTAACCGTGCGAGATTGGGGCCCGCCCCGACGGCCTCCAGAGAGCGGTGCCCTCCGGCGACGACGAATCCCGCAGCCGCGAGGCGGCTGTACAGCGATTCGTCGTCTGCCAGACCGCTGACCGCTCCGACCGCAAACTCGGGAAGGCAGTTGACGACGTACAGGGCGACCAACCCATCGATGGACCTCAGCCGCTCGACCACGACGCCCGGTGAGCCGTCGGGAACTCGCAGGCTGTCGCACGCCCACCGCGGCAACGGCTGCTGCTCGATTCCGAGGATGCGCGAGGTCACCGGGCGCCCAGCCCGGAGGAGCTCATCTCCGAAGAACCCCTCGGTCGATTGGATCATCCAGGAACGGGGCCGGGAGTCGCTGACAAAGGTGCCGCGGCCCTTCTCGCGGGAGATCAGGCCCTCCTGTTCGAGGCGGCCGAGCGCCTGGCGGATCGTCGTCCGCGAGAGTCCGTAGCAGGTGCACAGTTCGTTCTCCGAGGCGACGCGCTGTCCTGGCTGCCATCGGCCCGAGACGATCTCCTCCTCAAGGAGGCTCGCGAGTTGGAAGTAGAACGGCACCGGCGACGCCCGATCGACGACCGCGGCAGGAAGCTCGACGACGCCGCCGGACGCCAAGTCGACGATGGCCGGATCGATCGGTGTTGGCGGGTCGTTCAACGCAATGCTGTCTGCTTGTACCTACAGGATGATCATGTTAGTTTGGTGATGAGGGTGCCGTCAAACACGGACGGGACGAACACGTGAGGATTCTCGTCGTAGGCGATTCGTACATGCCGGCGGAGCACTTCCGCGGCGCGTTCCGGGAACTCGAGCTCGATCACGACGTCCGCTACGCCGACGTCGACGAATCAATCCCGTTCGAGCCGCAGACCCCGTCGGAGCTCGGCCTGCGGGAGTCGATCGGTTCCCCGGCGAGCGTCACCCGCCTGATGGACGGCATTGAGGTCCTCGTCGTCCAGGGCGCCCCGGTCACAGACGAGGTGATCGCCGCCGGCCCGGCGCTCCGCCTCGTCGGCTGCGCCCGCGGTGGGCCGGTCAACGTCGACATCGGTGCGCTTCGAGAGCGTGGGATCGAGCTGATCAACACGCCCGGCAAGAACTCGGAGGCGGTCGCCGATCTCACCCTCGCGTTCCTCGTGATGCTCTCCAGGCGCCTGCCGGAGGCGATCGATTACGTCAAACGCGGCGAGGAGCTGAGCGGGAACTTCGTCGGCGCGCTGTTCATGGGGCGCGACCTGCGCGGTTCGACGCTCGGAGTCGTCGGCTATGGCCAGGTCGGACGGCGGGTGGCGGTTCGCGCCCGAGCCTTCGGCATGCCGGTGATCGTCTACGACCCTGCCGTGCGCGCAGATGACGCACCACAGGTGGAGACGCTCGCCGAACTGCTCGCCGGCAGCGACTTCGTCTCGCTCCACGCCCGCGCACCCGCGGATGGATCAACGCTGATCGACGCCCGCGCGCTCGCCGCGATGCGGCCGGGGGCGTGCCTGATCAACACCGCCCGTGAGATCCTGGTCGACGAGAACGCACTCGATGAGGCGCTCGCGTCCGGCCACCTCGGCGGAGCGGCGCTCGACGTGTTCGAGACCCCAGCGCCTGGCGCGCGCTCACCGCTGCTGCGTCACGCGAACGTCGTGCTCACCCCCCACCTCGGCGGCGCGACCCGTGAGTCCTTGGAACAGGGCGCAGAGATGCTCGCCGCCGACATCGCTCGGTTCGCCGCCGCCGAACCTCGCGTCAACCTCGTGCCTGCGGCGAAGAGCAGCCCGTGAACCAGGAGCTGCTGCTCGCAATCGACGCGGGAACCGGAAGCGCTCGGGCAGCGCTGTTCACACCGGAGGGTGAGCTGATCGCCGCCGGCCAGCGCGAGTACAGCCATCGTCCGCTTCCAGGCGTCCCTGGTTCACAGGTATTCGATTCGGCGAGCAACTGGAAGTTGATCTGCGGCTGTATCCGTGAGGCGCTCGCAACCGCGGCAGTCGACCCGTCGGCCGTGAAGGCGGTCAGCGCGACGAGCATGCGCGAGGGCACGGTCCTCTACGACGCATCCGGCGAGGTGATCTGGGCCTGCCCGAACGTCGACGGGCGCGCGGGCGCTGAGAGCGCTGAGTTGATAGCGAGCGGCGCCGCACGTGAGATCTACGAACGATCCGGCGACTGGGTATCGATCACGGCCCCTGCTCGGTTCCTCTGGATCGCACGGCATCAGCCCGAGCTGTTCTCCTCGATCGCGCACGTGACGATGCTCGGCGACTGGATTCTGCAGCGGCTGAGCGGTGAATTCGTCACGGACCCGTCGCTCGGTTCGAGCTCCGGGATGTTCGAGCTCGCGCGTCGCGATTGGTCGGAGCGGATCCTTGAGATCTGTGGCCTGGAGAGGGCGATGTTCCCGCCGGTTGTCGATCCGGGCAGCGTGATCGGCACGGTGACGCCGAGCGCAGCCGCCGACACCGGACTGCGCGCCGGCACGCCCGTCGTATGCGGCGGCGCCGACACGCAGCTCGCCCTCGCGGGACTCGGATTCGGCGACCCGGGGCAGGTCACGATCGTCGGGGGGACCTTCTGGCAGCACACCGTCGTGCTCGACAATCCGCTCGTAGATCCGAAGGGACGCCTGCGGACGCTGTGCCACACCGTCCCAGACCGCTGGATGATGGAGGGGATCGGGTTCTACTGCGGGATGGTGATGCGCTGGTTCCGCGACGCATTCTGCGAACTGGAGCTCGAGCAGGCACGGCGCGAGGGGATCGATGTCTACACCGTGCTCGAGCGTAAGGCGGCCACGCGCCCGCCTGGGGCCAACGGTGTGTTCGGGATCTTCTCCAACCTGATGCAGGCCGACCGCTGGGTCCACGCATCGCCGGCGTTCATCGGGTTCAACGTCGACGACCCGACCTCATCGGGCCGGATCGAGTGCTTCCGAGCACTGGAGGAGAGCGCGGGCTACGTTTCCAGGGGCCACCACGCGATCGTCGAGGAGTTGCTCGGGCAGACCGTCGAAAGCGTCGTGATGTGTGGCGGCGCGGCGAAGGGTGACCTGTGGCCGCAGATCGTCGCCGACGTCCTCGGTGTTCCCGTGATGATTCCGGCGGTGATCGAGTCGACCGCGCTCGGCGCCGCGCTCTATGCGGGTGTCGGCGCGGGACTGATCGACGACGCCGTCGAGCAGGGTCGCCGGTACCGGCGGATCCACCGGACGTTGGAACCCGAGCCGTCCGCCACGGCCGCCTATCGGGAGCTGTACGACCAGTGGCTCGAGCTGTACCGGCGGGCGCTGGAGATATCCGAAGCAGGTCTCGCGCGACCGCTGTGGCGCGCAGCCGGGGCCTGAACCGAACAGAGGAGCCGACGATGCCCGAGGCAGACACCCGCGAAGAGAAGCAGTTCTACGAGGACATCCCCGCCGTCAACCGAGGTTTCTATCTCAAGGGTTCGGGCTCGTATGACTGGGGGATGACGAACCGGCTTGCGCACATCTTCCGTCCCTCGAGTGGCCGCACGGTGATGCTCGCGATCGATCACGGCTACTTCCAGGGGCCGACGAGCGGCCTCGAACGCGTCGACCTCTCGATCGTGCCGATCGCTCCATACGCGGACGCGCTGATGCTCACGCGCGGCATGCTCCGTACGACGATCCCGCCGGAACACCAGGGCGGTGTTGTGATGCGGGCGAGCGGTGGCCCGTCGATCCTCAAGGAACTGTCCGACGAGCAGGTGGCCGTCGACGTCGAGGATGCGGTGCGGATGAACGTCGACGCGCTCGCGGTGCAGGTGTTCGTCGGCGGCGAGCACGAAACGCGATCGGTGCGCAACATGACCTCGCTGATCGACGCCGGCTACCGCTACGGCATCCCGGTGTTGGGCGTCACCGCCGTTGGCAAGGAACTCACCCGCGACGCCCGCTACCTCGGGCTCGCAACGCGGATCTGTGCCGAGCTGGGCGCCCAGATCGTCAAGACGTACTGGTGCGCCGACGGGTTCGCGAAGGTGACGGCGGCGTGTCCGGTCCCGATCGTGATGGCCGGGGGCACGAAGCTCCCGGAGCGCGAGGCGCTCGAGATGGCCTATCGCGCCATTCAGGAGGGCGCGGCCGGCGTCGATATGGGCCGCAACATCTTCCAGAGCCACGCCCCGACGGCGATGATCCAGGCGGTCGGCAAGGTCGTGCATGAGAATGCGAGCCCCGCGGAGGCATATGAGTTCTTCGAAGAGCACGCGCACCAGGTAGCGGGGGCGTGAAGCTCGACGAGCTCGGTCTTCACGGCCCCGCCCTCAGTGTCGGGATCAACGGCGCGGATCTCCTGCACCTCGCTGACGATCTCGGCCGGCTTTCGCACGCCGGCGTCGAGCTCCTCCATGTCGACGTGATGGACGGGGTCTTCTGCCCGCCGATGACGGTCGGGCCGCCGTTCGTCGCCGCACTCCCCGGGGATTTCATCGTCGACGTCCACTTGATGATTGACGACCCGGTGGAGAAGGTCGACGCCTATCTCAACGCGGGCGCGCGGATTCTCACCTTCCACGTCGAGGCGACGCATCATCCTCACCGTGTCCTGCAGCAGCTCGCGGGGCGGGAGATCGTGCGCGGCGTCGCGCTCAACCCTGGGACGCCGATCGGTGCGATCGAGCCGCTCCTCGACGAGCTCGATTACGTCCTGATCCTTGCCGTCAACCCCGGTTGGTCCGGACAATCCTTCATCCAAAGTACGGTCGCTCGGCTCCAGCAGGCGCGCGACCTGACCGACGGGCGCCAGATCGCGCTCGGCATCGACGGCGGTGTGACCCGGCAGAACGCCGGGTGGGTCGCATCGCTCAAATCCGATCTGATCGTCGCGGGCAGCGCCGTATTTGCCGGCGACGATCTCACCGACAGCGCGCGCTCCATGCTGGAGGCGACCGGGAGCGCGTCCGGCATCCAGTCGCTCACCCAACCGGCCACCACGGCCCGCAGCACGGAGGAGGAGATCGATGGCTGAGACCATCCCCCAAGGAGCCGGCGGCTCCGAGCAGCACACCGTCGCACAGACAGAGCTTAAAGCCGGGGCGATTGGCCTTCCTGGCGTGCTCATGCAGGGCGTCACGGCGATCGCGCCCGCGATCGCCGGCCTGCTGACCGTTCAGTTCACGGTTAGCAATGCCGGCGTCGCCGCGCCACTCGCGTACCTGCTCGCGTTCGTCATCGCGCTGATGCTCGGTTATGTGCTCGCCCAGTTCACGAAGCACATGACGTCGTCGGGCACGTACTACACGTTCGTGTCGAACTCGCTCGGCTCCCGCTGGGGGTTCCTCGTCGCGTGGACCTACCTGCTGTTCTATCCGGTCGTCACAGCCCAGGTCGGAACGTCCATCGGCAGCACGATCCAGAGCACGGTCCAGGCCGAGTACGGGGTCACGATCCATTGGTGGTATTTCATGATCTTCCTGATCGTGCTCGTCACCCTGACCGCGTGGCGTGGGATCGAGCTGTCGACCGGCCTCGTCGTGATTCTCGGCATCACCGAGATCGTCATCTGCACCGCGCTCGCGATCTGGGGCTTCGCCGATCCCGGCAAGGGCGGAGTCAACCTTCACTGGTTGAGCCCGCACAACGCGCCAAGCGGCCACGGATTGTTCCTCGGCGTCGTGTTCGCGATCTTCGCGATATCCGGCTGGGATGCCGCGGCTCCGCTCGGCGAGGAGAGCCAGGACCCCAAGCGCACGGTCCCGCGAGGGGTGATGGGCTCAATCGTGATTCTCGGCATCTACCTCGTGTTCGTCTCCTGGGGCCAGATGGCCGGCTGGGGAACCGACCACTCGACGGCGTTCGCCGCCTCGCCACAGCTGCCGGGGTTCGTGCTCGGCCACAAGTACTGGGGTGGCGCGTGGGTGATCGTCCTGATCGCGCTGTTCAACTCGGGCTGCGCCGTCGCGATCGCGACGACGAACTCCGCGACACGCTTCATGTATGGCATGGCGCGGACCGGCGTGCTGCCGAGCGGGCTGACAAAGATCCATGACAAGTTCCGGACGCCGAGCAACTCGATCATCTTCGCGGCGGCGATCACGATCGTGCTCGGGATCGGGCTCCCGCTGATCGTCGGCGTCGCGAACGTCTACAACATCACCGGCACGTGGTTCACGTTCGCGCTCGCGCCGGTTTACATCGCGGCGAATGTCGGGTTGTTCCTCTATTACCGCAAGAACTTCCCTGAGGAGCTGAACTGGTTCAAGCACATCGTCGTTCCCCTGATCGGGATCATCGCCCTCGTGCTCGTCGTCTACGAATCGGTCAATCCGCTACCCGCCTATCCGGTCAGCCTCGCCCCGTTCGTGGTCGTCGGCTGGATCGCGATCGGCGTCGGCGTCCTCATCTGGATGTTGTCCTCAGGACGCGAGTCGATGCTCGCTCACGCGAAGGACGCGGTGCTCGAGCGGCTTGAGACACCGGAGGAGGAGGCCGCGAAGCCAGAGTTTCTCTGATCGTCGTCGTGAGGCCCGCGGGACCGCCATGTCCCGCGGGCCTTCGCTCAGGTTCGCTCAGGCCCGAGCATGCCGGCGCCGAGGTCCTCCGCGGATCAAAGACCGTGCACTCGATCCGCGTGCCGTGCGCGGGCGCGCCGGCGGGAAACCCAGCGGGCCTGCCACGACCGCTCCCGAGTGGCGGCACCGGAGCACCCGTCGGACCGATGCGCTCGAGCTCGGCGAGGACATCGTCGACTCCGAAGCAGATGTGGTGAAGCCCGTCGCCGTTGGCGGCGAGCCAGTCGGCGAGTGGATGATCGTCGGTGAGCGGCTCGACCAGCTGGAGTGACGCGTTGCCGAGGTCGAGGTACGTGAGCCGGACCGGTATCTCGGGCGGATAGTCGACCGCGACGACCTCGAGCCCGAGGTGATCACGGAAGTGGGCGAGCGCCGCCTCGGTGTCCTTCACCGCGACCGCGACGTGGTCAAGACGCCGGATCATCTGCCGCTCCTTCGAATGCGTTGAGCTTCCCCAGGACAACGGCCTCGACCGCCGCAATCTGAGCGGCATGCAGATCCGCGAGCCGGCCGCCCTCGACGAGCTCAGGCGCTCGCCGAACGGTCGCCTCGAGATACGCAGCGCGAAGCTCGGTGTTGACGTTGATCTTCGCGATCCCTGACCGGATCGCCGTTGTGATGATCTCGTCCGGGATGCCCGAGGCCCCGTGCAACGAGAGCGGCACCGGGCAGCGCGCGTGGATCGACTCCAACCGTGGAATGTCCAGTCGTGGCGGCTCCCGATAGATGCCATGGACGTTCCCGATCGACACCGCAAGGCAATCTGCGCCAGTCCGCTCGATGAAGTCGACCGCCTCGCCGGGCTCCGTGAGTGCGCCGGCGGCGACCGCCAGAGCAACGTCCTCATCGCCGGTGATCGCTCCCAGCTCCGCCTCGACGGCCGCCCCGTGTCGGGCCGCGAGGTCGACGGCTCGGCGCACGAACGTCACGTTGTCCTCGTAGGCGAGCGCCGATCCGTCGGCCATCACAGCCCCGGCTCCGGCGGCAAGAGCCGCCTCGAGGAGCTCGAGATCGGTGCAGTGGTCCAGCTGCACGCACGCACGAACTCCGGACGCGCGCGAGACTGCGGCGATCAGCGCGTCGAGCAGCAGCGACCCGTCCTGCGCGGCGAACGACTTCGATCCGACGAGCAGAATCACGCCGGTGTCCGCCGCGCGGGCCGCCGCCAGCGTCGCCACGGCCTCCTCGAGGTCGTAGGCGGTGAACGCTCCGACCGCTGAGCCGGCGCGGCGCTCGTCGAGCAGCTCGTGGAAGGGCGTCAGCATCAGCAGCCCACCGTACCCGTCACCGCCCGATCCGGGTGACGAGCTCGAGCAGCAGGTTCTCGTCCCCGACGTTGCCGGGGACGACGAGGTAGTCGGTGCCGTCTTCGAGTCTCCAGCGGGCAACGCCCGGGCAGACCGGGCCGAGGACCCTGGCGACTCGCGCAAGCAGGCCTTCTCTCGCCGTCACTGCCGATGTGATCCCACCCTTGGCGATCACGACACCGGCGCGCACCCGGCGGGCGACATCCGCGAGTGCGCTCGCGACGCGGCGTTGGGCGTCGACGGCGACCAGCGACGGGTCGCGTTCGCGGTCGGTGACGACGACCGCGAGTCCGTCCGCCCGCAATCGTGCAGAGGCCTCAGCTGCGACCCGCTCGACCTCGTCCTCCCATCCATCGGCGGCGAGTGCCGCGACCCGCGCGTGGATCATCGCCCGTGGCCGCGCCGCCGCGAGCCTTCCGATCTGAGCCGTGGTCGCCGCCACGAACGAGCCGCACACAAGCAGCACGCCTCCGTCAGGCGACGGCATCGGCGCCGGTGCCGCATCGACCCGCACTGTCAGGGCGACGACGAATGCGGGCGCGCAGCGGATGATCAGCGGTGTGCCGGCGGCTTCGACGAGTTCGACGGCGTCAGCGATAATCTGCAGATCGGCCTGCGACTCCGCGTCAGGCACGACGACCGCGGCACGACCGCGCGAGTGCACCGCTCCGATCACGGCCGCGAGGTCTCCGGCGCCGCCGGCGGCGCGTAGATGCTCTAGGCCGACGAGCGCCGCATCCTCGGCGGCCAGGCGGCCACCGCTGCGCTCCTGCGCCCAGCGCGCGAGCTCGGCGCTCCTGTAACTGAGCACGCCGTCTCGCGCATATTCAGTCTCGTGGAGGGGGATTTCGATGCCGTCGCGCCGAAGCAGGTGGATGCCGCCGCGGGTCACCCGCCCCGCGGCCGGCAGTGCCGGGACGAGCAGCAGCGGAACCGACGGATCCCGCGGCGCCAGGACGCGCCGTAGCGCGTGGTACTCCTCCCAGACGTGGCCGCGAAGCGTGCTGTCGCCACGGAGAACGAAGCGGCAGTCGGTCAGGTGAGCGCGCGCTGCCGACGCCGCGTCTCGCGTCAGCTCGCCGGCCTGCTCGCCGTCATAGGCGCGCGCGTTGGTGAGCACGTGGACGGAGCGGTCCGCCGGCCTGACGGACTTCCACACGTCATCCTGCGCCCAATCGAGGATCACCGACACGTCGCTCACCGCCTGCGTGCCGGTCGGATCGTCGTCGAGTACGACGGTGATCACTGCCCGCCACGTCGGACGGCGGCCATCTCGGCAGCGATCCCGATGATCGCGTCCTCCTGCCCGACGACGACCTTCCGCCTCCCGAGCTCGACGATGATGTCACGGGCGTCGAGCCCGAAGCGCTCCGCAGCGCGGATCGCGTGCAGAAGGTAACTCGCCGGAACCGAGGCGAATCCCATCGTCATTGACAGCCGGTCGAGGACGATCGGTCGCTGCATCACCTCGCCGCGGACGATCTCATCCGCGACATCCTGCAGCGTCCAGAGATCGATCCCCGTGTTGATCCCCATCCGTTCGAGTACGGCGACGAGTGCCTCGGTCTGGCAGTTCCCCGCGCCGGCTCCGAGGCCGGCGAGCGAGGTGTCGACGAGTGTCGCGCCTTCCTGCACCGCAGCCGCCGAGTTCGCGACCGCAAGTGACAGGTTGTTGTGCTCATGCATGCCGATCGCAACCTCGTCCGGCAGGGCGGCACGGAGTGCGGCGATGCGGCGGCGGACGTCGTCGGTCAGGAGTGCCCCGGCGGAGTCGACGATGAAGACTCCCTGGCTCCCGGCGTCGGTGACGATCCGGGCCTGCTCGACGAAGTCGTCTGCGTCGAGCAGGTGTGCGGTGTTGAGGTGGCTGTGCGCGATCATTCCGAGCTCACGCGCGAGGCGGAGGTGCTGGAGACCGATGTCCGCCTCGGTACAGACCGTCGAGACCCGCACGAGCGACGCCCCCGCATCGCGAGCCGCTTCGAGGTCTCGCTTGGTCCCGATCCCGGGCAGGATCGCGACCGCAATCAGCGCATCGCTGACGACCTCGGCGGCAGCGGCGAGCAGCTCGGCATCCGAATGGCGCGGAAAGCCGTATTGGATCGAGCTCGCACCGAGCCCGTCACCGTGCCCGACGGCGACGGCCCAGACGCCGGCGCGGTCAAGCGCCTCGGCGATCCGTCGCACCTGCTCGACGTGGTACTGGTGCGCGATCGCGTGGGACCCGTCGCGGAGCGTCGTGTCGACGATCCGGATATCCGAGCCGTTCGTTCCCATTCAGCTCACCTCCGCATGCAGCTCGGCGACGCGGACGGCCGCCGAGGTCATGATGTCGAGGTTCCCGGCGTACGGCGGGAGATGGTCACCAGCGCCCTCGACCTCGACGAACACCGTCACGAGGCCGTCGCCGACCAGCGGCGCGGTGCGCAGCCGGTATCCCGGCACATACTTCTGGACCTCGGCGACAGCCGCGGCGACCGCCGACTCGACCGTGGCGGTGTCCGCCTCGGGGATCCGCGCGTAGATGGTGTTGCGCATCATCACCGGTGGATCGGCAGGGTTGAGGATGATGATCGCCTTTGCGCGCCGCGCTCCACCGATCGCCTCGAGTGCCCGGGCGGTCGAACTCGTGAACTCGTCGATGTTCTGGCGCGTTCCCGGACCGGCGGATTTCGAGGAGATCGTCGAGATGGTCTCCGCATACTCAAGCTCGCCGGCGCCGGCAAGCGCGGCGACGATCGGCACCGTCGCCTGCGCACCGCAGGTCACGAGGTTGACCTCCTGAGCGTCCTGGTTGTCGGTCAGGTTGACCGGCGGCACGATCGCCGGGCCGAGCGCCGCGGGCGTCAGGTCGACGCTCAGGATCTCCAGCTCGGCGAGTATCCGAGCGTGCTCGGGGTGAGCACCGGCCGATGTTGCGTCGAAGGCGACGTCGAGGCCGTCGACGCGCTCGAGCAGTTCGGCGAGCCCGCGGCTTGTGACAAGGTGACCACGTTCGCGGGCCTTGCGCGATCCCTCGCTGTCGAGATCGATCCCGGCCATCCCTGCGAGCTCGAGCAGGGGGCTGCGCTCCACCTTGTACATCAGGTCGGTGCCGATGTTGCCGGTGCCAATGATCGCGACTCGCAGTGGACGTCGGTCGCCGTTCATCGCGCTACCTCGTGGCATGCAGCGGCAGCGGGAGCCGAGGGAAGCGGCCGATCCGGAAGGGCTCGAGCAACTCCGGCCGCCGGCCGGTCTCGATCAGCTCTGCGAGCGCGCGGCCGGCGGTCGGGGCGAGCGTCACTCCTTGCATCGCGTAACCGGTCGCGATGAATAGGTTGTCGTACTGATCGCTGCGGTCGATGATCGGCAGCCCGTCGGCGGCGATCGGACGCATCCCCGCCCACTCATCGGCGATCGCCGGTGTCTTCCACGGCTGGAACGATTCGATCGCGCCGGCGACGATGTTGTCGATCCTGCGACGGTCGAGCCGGTTGTTGACGCCGCTGAACTCCATCGTGCCACCGATCCGCAACTGCTCGCCGAACGGCGTGCAGCCGACATGGACGTCGACGAGCAGGACCGCGTGGCTCGGCACGACGCTCGGCTCGATCGAGAAGCTGTACCCCTTGCCGGGCTCCATCGGAATCGGCACCCCGATCGATGCGGCGAGGGCCGTCGTCCACGAGCCGGCCGCGAGCACAACCGTCTCCGCGTCGAGGTCACCGGCCGCGGTCCGCACCCTGCTGATTGCCCGTGCCGTCGTCTCGAGCTCGAACACCTCCGCGCCCTCGAGGATCTCGACGCCGCCCTTTCGCAGCGCGGCGGCGAGGCCGGCGGTGAACGTGTCCGCCTTCACATGCCAGTGCTCGCGTACGAGGAACCCGGCGGCGATCTTCGGTGACAGCGCCGGCTCGAGGACCTGGAGTTCCTCTCCGGTGACGACGTCGCCGGGGAGGTCGTATCCGAACTGACGCATCGGCTCGAGCTTGCGCAGCTCATTGCGCGCGTCCTCAACATTCTGGGCGGCATAAACCATTCCCTGCTTGTGCAGCTCGAACTCGACGCCGTCGCGCTCCATCTCGTCGACCAGCTCGAACACATCGCGGCCGAGCCGCCCGATCGCGGCCGTTCCGTGCTCGTGATCGCGCTCGTTGCAATAGCTGCGGAAGCGACTGAGCCATGGGGCGAGCGCCTGCAGGTGGGTCGGCTTGAAGTACAGCGCAGAGTCATGTGCGAACAGAGCGCGCATGCCATAGAGCGTCAAGCCCGGCTCGGGCAGTGGCCCGGCCTGAGCGGGGCAAAGCCAGCCACCGTTTGCGAACGACGCCCCGGAACCGATGCGGTTGCTCTCGACGATCGTCACCTCGGCGCCGGACCGTCGCAGGTAGTAGGCAGCGCAGAGCCCTGCGACGCCGCCACCAACGACGATCACGCTGCGGCTCATGCCGACGGCTCGACAGCGGCGGTCACCTGCAGTTCCACCAGCATGCCCGGAACCGTGAAGCCGGATACGACCGTCGTTCGCGCAGGCCGGGGCGGCGTGAACCGCTCACACCACAACCGGTTCCACGCCGGGAAGTCCGCGGCGTCGGCGAGAAAGCATTCGACGCGCAGAACGAGGTCCCAACGCGACCCACAGCGATCGAGCACCAAACCGACGTCGCGCAGGACGGCACGGGCCTGCTCCTCAAATCCGTCGGCGGCGAGTGTGAGCGTGGTCGGGTTGACGGGCGCCCGCCCGGAAAGCAGGAGAAGATCACCCCAACGCACCGCGTCCGAGATCACCGGATCGGTCGAACCCATGGTCGACCCTCCACCGACGACGACGTGCTCCGGCTTCATCACAAACCCTCCTCGTTCCCGCACTAAAAGCTACTGGTCTGATGACCAGATGAGCATACTTACCCTACGCCCTCTCGCCCACCCATTATTGGAAGTCAAGCGCCTGCCCGCCGTCGACCGGCAGGACCACACCCGTCACCCAGCTGGCCTCGGCATCGCTGAGCCGCCAGACCCAAGCTGCAATCTCATCCGGGAGACCGATACGCGCCAGCGGTATCTGGGGCGCCAGCCACTCGTGCGCGGCCTCACGACTCTCCGCCCATGTCTCATGAATCGGCGTGTCGACGGGTCCGGGCGCAATGCAGTTGACCCTGATTCCCTCGGGAGCGAGCTCTGCTGCAAGCGACTTCGTCAGGTACTCAAGAGCAGCCTTCGTCATGCCGTAGACCGACTGGGTAGGACGAACAATCGTGCCGGAGGACGAGCTGATGTTGACGACCGAGGCGTTCTCCGCGGTGCGTAGCGCCGGGAGTGCTGCCTGGATCAGGAAGTACGGCGCGCGAACGTTCGTTGCGACGTGCCAGTCGAACTCCTCGACCGAGAACTCGGCAAGCGGATGCGTGCGAATCACCGCCGCGTTGTTGACGAGCACGTCGACGCGCCCGAACTGCTCGATCGCGGCCTGGACGAGTTCCGACGCCGCCTCCGCTCCCGAGAGGTCCAGTGGCACGACCGCTGCGTGACCCCCCCCGCTTTCGATCGAGTCGGCGACCTCTCGCAGTGCTCGCTCGCGCCGGCCGGCCAACACGACGTCGAGACCCTCTGCGGCGAGCCGCTTGGCGATCGCCTCGCCGATCCCGCTTCCTGCTCCGGTGATGATCGCCGTTCTGTTGTCTGTTCTCATAGTTGTATGCTGGTCTGATGAGCAGATCAGAGTCTAGAGCTCCTTGGGCTCTGATGCGCGGAAGTCCGATCGCCTCGGTGTCGTGTAGCGTCCGGGAGCCAGGTGGCGGAAACCTCTGACCTCAGCCTGTCCCGAGCCCCCCGGCGCAAGCTCGCCGAGTCCGTCGCGGAGCAGCTCCTCGACGCGGTCAGGGAGCTGCCGGCGGGCACCCGGATCCCGTCCGAGCGCGAGCTGACCAAGCAGCTCGAGGTCGGCCGTTCGACCGTCCGGGAAGCGCTGAACGGACTTGCACTGCTCGGCTACGTCGAGATCCGCCACGGACAGGGCGCCTTCGTCGTAGAGCGCCTGGAAGCCCAGAACGAACCCGGGTCGCTCGAGGCCGCGCTCGAGCGCGGCATCACCCACGAATTCATCGAGGCCCGGCTCGCGGTCGAAGTCGAGGTCGCCCGGCTCGCGGCTGAGAGGCGCAGCGACGAGGACCTGGAGCAGCTGCTCGATGCGCTCGCCGAGCAGGAGCGCCTCCTTGCCGGCGAGACCGATGCGCTGATCGACGTCGCGGCGAATTTCAACGTGGTTCTCGCCGAGGCCGCCCACAACGAGGTGTTCGTCGCGCTCGTCCAATCGTTCGTCGGGATGATGATCGAGCGCGGGCCGAAGATCTACGCGCTCGACGGGTTCCCGGCGTGGGATCTGGAGGAGCACCGGGGCCTGTACACCGCGGTTCGCGACCGCGACGGGGAGCGCGCCGCCGAGCTGATGCGCAGCCACATCCTGTCGCTCGCCGAGCACTACCGGCGCTCCGGCGCCGGCTGATCGAGCCGCGCAGCGTTCGCCGACCGGCGTCACGACACGGGCCCGAGCCCGCAGGTCGCGCTCCCGTACCGCGCGAGGATCGGCCACACATCGATGATCGTGTCTCCCTCGGCGACGAAGTAGATGTCGTAGAGGTTGACCGTCGTCGGACCGTAGCCGGGCATCAACCGGACGTGATCGCCGACATCGAGGCCCGAACCGGCGGCAAGCTCGAGCGCGGTGTGCTCCTCGTGCACGAAATACTCGCCGTGCTCGAAGCGGACGGTCGCGACGCCGCCGACCACCTCAGGGGTGATGCGGTCGATGCCGATCGACTTGCGTCCACAGTCGATCACGGCGAGGCTCCCATCCCGCGACACGATCGTCGCCTCCACCGTCAATGCGACGTCGAAGCCCGGGACGAGGTTGCGATGGAAGGCATCCATGAAGATGTAGGAACCGGCATGGATCTCCGTGACCCTCGGGTTCGCACCGGTGATGTCCCAGGTGCCGAAGCCACCGCCGGCCACGATCTCCGTCGAGAGGCCGGCCCGCTGGAAGGCGTCAGCAGCGTCGACGAGGATCGCGTTCGACGCAGTCGCCTTCTCGATTCTCAGTGCACGATCGGGCTCGAGCATGCAGTGCCCCTCGTACCCGAGCAACCCGTCGAGCGTCAGCCCGGGCAGCTCGTCGATCAACCGCCCGAGCGCGACCGCCGCCTCCACGGAGCGGACGCCCGAGCGGTGGAGACCGACGTCGATTTCGACGATCACGTGGATCTCGCTGCCAGCGGCAACGGCGGCGGCCGACGACTGCCGGGCGCCGTGCTCGCTCTCGATCGCGACCGTTACGCGGCCCAGGCCTGCGATTCGCGCGAGCTCGGCGGCCTTCACCGGGCCGACGACCTGATTGGCGATCAGGAGGTCGTTGAGGCCGGCGTCGATCATTGCGCTCGCCTCCCAGATCGTCGCCGTGGTCAGCCCGATCGCTCCGGCGTCGAGCTGCATCCGGCCAAGCGCAGGGCTCTTGTGGATCTTCGCGTGCGGGCGCAGCGCGGCCGGCAGCCCGTCCATGCGCCGCGCCATCTCAGCGAGGTTGCGCTCGACTGCGGGCAGGTCGATCACGAGCGCCGGCGTCGGCAGCACGTCACGCGTTGATCCGATCAGCGTCCGTGCATTCTCGAGGCGTGGGGAAACGGTGCTCACGTCGTTACGCCTCCAGGTTCGATGCCGCCGCCTTCGGGCAGGATCTGGCCGCCGTCTACGACGAGCCCATGCCCGGTGATGTATCCCGCCTCCTCCGACGCGAGGAAGCGGACCGCCCAGCCGATCTCGCTCGGGTCCGCGAGCCGGCCGATCGGGATCGATTTCGCCATCTCGTCGATGAACTGCGGGCCGAACGCCTCGATTCCGGCCGTTCGCACGTTGCCAGGCTGGACGGCGTTGACGGTGATTCCGTCGGCGATGTACTCGAGCGCGGCGCCTCGCATCAGCCCGAGCATCGCGGCCTTCGACGCGCCGTAGTGGCTGAGTCCGGCCTGACCGGTGACCGGTCCCGTGATCGAAGAGGTCAGCACAATCCGCCCGTACCGGTTGCGGGACATCTCCGGCGCGCAGGCCTGAATCGCGTGCAGTGATCCCTTGACGTTGATGTCCATGACGCGATCCCAGTCGGCGTCGGTCATCTCCGAAAGCACGGCGAGCGGGTAGATCCCGGCGTTGGCGGCGAGGATGTCCAGACGGCCGAAGCGCGCCAACACCTCCTTGACGGCAGCGTCCACCTCAGCGCGATCGACGACATCGGCCCCGAGCGCGATCGCCTGGCACCCCGAACCGACGAGCTCGTCGGCGAGCCTCGTCGCTCCCGCGCGATCGAGATCCACAAGCGCAACTGCGGCACCCTCCTGCGCCAGCACCGTGGCGATCCCCGTCCCGACGCCACTCGCCGCACCCGTGATCACTGCGACACGCCCGCCAAGATCCTTCATCAGATTGTCTCCCTTGCTCGCGTGATCCTCCGGATTGTGCCTCCAAGCGGTGATCGACGCTGAGACACGACTGGTCTGACAAGTTAACCTAACTGGTCTGACCATCTGCTGATAGGATGCTGCCGCGTGTGGGGCTTGTCAAGCGCACATGGGAGGAGAACTTGAGCTCGAAGACCGAGACAACGCTTTCCGAGATCCCGGAGATCGGGATGCCGCTCGACGAGGTGCCAACCCCCGCCCACGCGTTGTGGAAGGCCTGTGCATCGCTCGGCATTGCAGCCGCGATCCGATGCGAACTGGTTGGCATCAGAGATGGAATCGTCGAACACGTATGGCCCGTGCTCGCGCGGGGCTGTCGGACATGAGGGAGGAGACCAAGTGCAGAATCACGTCATCCAGACGGGGATAAGAGCGGAAAGCGACGCCGTCGCCCACGCGGGCGGCGCAGAGGAGAGAGACCGATGAGCGACGTTGACACCACGCGGAGCCCGCACATCTCTGACGAGCAGCGATTGAAACGGAACGAGGTCCACCTCCCCGGTGCGATCATGCAGAACGTCACGCACATCGCTCCTGCGATCGCCGCCTTCTTCTTCACGCAGACGATCGTCGGGTTCGCCGGCGCACATGCTCCGCTTGCCTACCTGATCGGTTTCATCCTGGTGCTGGGTCTGGGTTGGTGTCTCGTGCAGATGGCGAAGAACTTTCCGTCAGCCGGCGGGTACTTCACCTACGCGGCCCATACGCTCGGGCGGAGCATGGGTTTCCTGACCGGGTGGATGTTCACGTTCTACTCGCCGATCGTGGCGGGCCCGGTGCTCGCCTACCTCGGTTTCATCATCCAGGGCGAGGTGCAAGCGCACTACCACTGGGGGTGGTTCCACTGGTGGGAGCTCGTCGTGATTGGGTTGCCGCTGATCGCCCTCGCGGGTTACCGCGGAATCGCGTTCTCAGTCAGATCGATCGTGATCGTCGGCGGAATCGAGTTCCTGATCGTCCTCGCCCTGGGGATCAGCGGCCTGGTCTCTCCGGGCCCGGGGGGTTTCACCTTCCAGTCCTTCACCTTCGGATTCAACCCCGGCGCGATCGCGACCACGAGTGGGTTCACGCTCGCGATCGTCTTCACCGTGCAGGGCCTCACCGGCTGGGAGGCGGCGGCGCCGCTCGGGGAGGAGACGAGCAATCCCAGACGGAACATCCCGTGGGCGATCATGATCTCGATCCTGATCATGGGCAGCATGCTCGTCTTGGTGATCTGGGGACAGATCATCGGCTGGGGCTACCTCGACCTCAAGACCCTGGTCAGCTCGCCGGAGCTTCCGGCACTCGTGATCGCTCGGCGGGTATGGGGGGGGCTGTGGTTCCTGGCGCTGATCGCGATGTTCACGTCAGGGGTTGCCGTCGCCCTCGCGTGCCAGAACGTCGCCACCCGGATGTGGTACGGAATGGGCCGCAGTGGCGTGCTGCCGAAACCGTTCGCGAAGCTGCACCCGGTCCACAAGACGCCGACGGTCGCGGTGTATGCGCAGCTGACCCTCTCGCTCGTGCTCGGGCTCGTTCTGCCGCTGCTGCTCAGCCCGTTGGAGATGTTCATCCTCTCGGTCGGATTCGTGTTGGTGATCGCGGTCATCTTCGTCTACGTCGTCGCGAACATCGGCGTGATGGTCTACTACTGGCGGGAGCGGCGATCGGAGTTCAACTGGTTCAGCCACTTCCTGCTTCCGGTCGGCACCAGCGCGATCCTGCTCTACTCGCTCTACAAGTCATTCCATCCGATGCCCGCGTATCCGTACAACTACTCACCGGAGATCGTCGCCGGCTGGTTCGTGATCGGCCTCGGCGTGCTGTTCTATTTGCGCTCGAAGGGCGAGGACTGGTTTGACCGCGCCAGGGACATCGCCGACGAGGACCTCGAGATGTCGATCGGCGGGATGTCGGTCCCCGACGAGCTCAAACTGGAGACGTAGGGCACTCAGACAGCACGGCGCCCACGACTGATCGTCGATCAAGACTTAGAACCGAAAGGAGTTGGCATGAGTGGCGGGGTGAGCGGTGTCGGCGCGCCCTCGCGGGCGCCGGTGAGGTCGTACAGGACGGATTTCCCGCTGAAGGAGAACCCGATCTCGGAGGGGTCCATGTGGCTGAACGGCCGCAAGGACGGGATCGACTGGATCGATGTCGTCTCCGGGGGCGGCTATGCCTACGGGGAGGTGAGCCGCATGACCGTCTCCGAGCGCCGCGTTGAACAGGGAAATCTCGAGTTGAACGACGACGCCCCCGCACCGGTCGGCGACTATGACGACCCGACCGCCGTCCTCGCGGGTTCGTGGGGCCGCAACCAGTACGGCCGTGCGACCGTCTACTGCAGGAACCCGACCGACCGGTATTTCCAGGAGGTGCAGATCCGCCTGCGTCACAACCTCAGGCCGAATTTCTGCAATGGTTACGAGGTGTTCTGGCGGTGCCTGAAGGCGGACGATGCTTACGCGGAGATCGTCCGCTGGAATGGGGCGGTGGGCGACTTCACCTCGCTCGCGCGGCTCGAGGGCCGGGAGTTCGGCGTGGAACACGGCGACATCGTCGAGGCGACGATCTTCGGTAACGTCATCGCGGGTTACGTCAACGGCAGCCAGGTGATCTCGGTCGTCGACGATGTCGTCAGCGAGGGAGCTCCCGGGATCGGGTTCAACTTCTATGTCAGCACAACGAACATCGACCATGGTTTCAGCACGTTCGAGGTCAGCACCTGGGATGACTGAGAAGCAACGCCGCAGCTCGGCCCGGTGACGGCGCTGCCGCCCGACGCGGCGGCCACAGAGCCGGCCGGACCGGACCACGCGGACCACTCGGACCACGCGGACCACGCGGACCACTCGGTGCGCTCGCTGCGCGACGGGCTGCGGGCCGGCCTTCCGTTCGCAGTCGCCGGAGGTCTGTTCGCACTGACCTTCGGGGTCGCGGGGCGGCCGCTGATCGGCGCGCTTCCCGCGCTCGTCATGTCCGCGATCGTGTTCGCCGGCGCGTCCCAGTTCGCGGCGCTCGCCGTCCTCGCTGCGGGCGGCGGCGTCGTGACCGCGATCGTCGTCGGCACGCTCGTCAACCTTCGCTTTCTGCCGATGGGCGTCTCGATCGCCCCGTCCCTCGAGCATCGTGTACTGGGCCGCGTGGCTCGCGCTCAGGCGATTGTCGACCCATCGTGGGTCATGGCGCGCCGGCCCGACGGCCTCTACGACATCGACTTCATGCTCGGCGCGACGCTCGCGCAGTACATCAGCTGGGTCGGTGGCACGGCGCTTGGCGTCGCGCTCGGCCCGCTGCTCGGCGACACAAAAGCGTTCGGACTCGATGCCGTGTTTCCAGCGTTCATGCTCGGGCTGCTCGCGACCGAGCTGCGGCGCCCGGTCGCGCGCCTCGTCGCCGCGGTCGGCGCACTGATCGCGATCTGCCTCACCCCGGTCCTCCCGGCCGGCCTTCCGATCGTCGCCGCGATCGCGGCGACCGCGCTCGGGCTGGGATGGCAGACGTGAACGTCTGGGCCCTGATCGCAGGTCTGGCGATCACGACCTTTGTGATCCGGGCGATCGGGCCCGTCGCGTTGGGCGGGCGCGACCTCCCCGGGGTCCTCGCGCGCGTGGTCCCGTTGCTCGCGCCCGCGATCATCGCCGCGCTGATCGCGGTCGACACCTTCGGCGGCACCGGCGAATCGCTGACGATCGACGCGCGCGCGGCCGGGCTTTGCGCGGCCGCGCTCGCCCTCTTGCTGCGGGCGCCGATCCTCGTCGTCGTCGCCTGTGCAGCCGCAACGACGGCGATCGTGCGGCTCCTCGTCTGACCGGCGTATCGAGCGGCAACCGAGCCGCAGCCGACCGCGCCGTCGCCGCTGTCTACGGCGCGCCGCGGAGCGAATCAAGTTGTGCGCGCAGAGCATCCTCGAACACCCAGACGTCCGCGTACGCGAGCGCGCTGAAGCCCCGCCGGCGCAGTGCGACGCCCTCCTCGACGGTTCTGATCATCTGCCCAATCGGCTTGCCCGCCTGTCGGCAGGCGTCGAGGAGGCGCTCGACCGCCGCGGCGTAGTCGGGATGTGAGAAATCGCCCGGCACGCCGAGCGACAACGTCAGGTCGAATTGCCCGAGCCAGATCAGATCGACGCCATCGACAGCGGCGATCGTGTCGGCGTGCTCGATCCCGGCCCGCGTTTCGATCTGGGCGATGACGACGGTTCTCTCGTTCGCCCTGGCGACCGCAGCCGCCGGCCCACCATCGAGATCATCGGCCAGCAGCGTGCCGAAGCCGCGGCGGCCGCGCGGAGGATACCTGGCGGAGCTGACGAGCAATTCGGCCTCGGCTGCGGATTCGATCATCGGGGCCATCACCCCGCGTGCTCCGGCATCGAGCGCGGATGCGATCAGGCTCCGGTCAACCCGCTGAACTCTGACAATCGGATCGACGCCCGTCCCGCGACCCGTGGCAAACACCCGCCGGAGCGAGCCGGCGTCCCAGCCCGTGTGCTCAAGGTCGAAGATCGCGAAGTCGACGCCCGCGAGCTCAAGGATCCTCATCACCGCCGGAGTGTCGAACTCGTACAGCATCATGCCCGCGGCGAACCCGCCGGCGGCGAGCGCACCTCGGAGCGAACGCGCGGTGGAACCCATGCCGGGATCATGCATCAGTTTCACAATGCATGGTCTGGACCAGCCGCGGATTCGGCGCACTCATCCCGGCTTGGCGCCGAGCGTGTCGCAGACGACCTCGATGATGCAGCACGCCGACGCAGCGCCCGGATCCTCGTGCCCAACCGACCGCTCCCCGAACCTCCGAGCGCGTCCACGCTTGGGAACGAGCTCGATCGTGGTGATCAGCCCTTCGCGGGCAGACCGCGCGACGGCGTCGAGGAGCTCAGTTCGGTCGGCGCCGCGTTTGACAGACTCCCGCAGTGCCGCGGCCGCGGGCGCGAGGACGTCCAGGAGGGTCTTGTCGCCCTCGGCGACGCGCCCACGTTCGCGCACCCCATCGCAAGCCGACTCGGCGGCGGTCGCAAACAACGCATCGGACGGATCCGGATCCGCGCCGAGTGCCTGGCCCGCCCTCAGCAGCGCGCTCCCCCACAGGGGTCCGATCGAGCCGCCCGCTGACGCAAACGCGGCGGCGGCCCGCTTGAACAGCTCGCCGAGCGCGGCGTCGTCGGCCTCCGCCATCGCCGCGGCGACCGCACGGACGCCGAGCACCATCGTCGTACCGTGGTCACCATCGCCCGCGATCTGGTCGAGGCCGTCGAATTCAGCCTGGCGCCGTTCAACCTGCTCAAGGACCGCCCGGGACAACGCGACCATCTGGTCCCTGGGCGTCATCGGGCTGCGTAGAGTCGCGGGGCGAAAAGGGGGTCCGCCGGCGCCGCCAGCAGCCGGTCCAACTCGTCGTCCGTGGCCGTCAGCGTGATCGAGAGCCCGCGCATGTCAAGCGAGGTGAAGTACTCGCCGACGCCGGAGACGACGACCTCTACGCCTGCCTGCGAGAGTGCCCTGACGACTGCGCGGAACACTGTGAATCCCTCGATATACGGAGTCGCGCCGAGCAGGTTGACGACGACGGCAGCCCGGCCACCTGATCCGAGCGGAAGCTCGGCGAGCAGCACGTCCAGCAGCTCGATGGCGACCTCGTCGGCCGAAGCCAGCGGGCCGCGCCGGATGCCGGCCTCGCCGTGCAGGCCGACCCCTACATCCATCATCCCTGCCGGCAGCTCGAAAATCGGGACGTTCGACGTCGGCAGCGTGCAGCCGGCAAGCCCGACGCCTGCGGTACGAGTCCGGTCATTAGCGTGGCGCGCCGCGGCAACCACCTCTTCCAGCGACCCGCCCTCGTCGGCCTTCGCTCCCGCCGCCTTGATCACGATCAGATCGCCCGCCACCCCCCGCCGCTCAGACTCCGACCCGCGCGGCGCCGACACGACGTCATCTGTCACGAGCACCGTCTCGGTCTCCAGCCCCTCGTCGACAAGCAGATCCGATGCCATTCCGAAGTTCATCACGTCGCCGTCGTAGTTGCCGAAGATCAACAGCGACGGCAGCCCGATTGCGCGGACAGCCTCGACGGTGGGGATCGCGGACGGCGACGCGAAGATGTTGCCGACTGCGACTGCGTCCGCGAGCCCCCGGCCGAGAAAGCCGAAGAACCCAGGCTCGTGACCCGAACCGCCGCCGGTCAGGATCGAAACCCGCCGCCGCGGGTTCCTGTCGGCGAGGATCAGTCCGCGACCACTCTCGGTGGCGCGGACGCGATGCCCGAACATCGCCAGGGCGCCCTCGAGCAGCTCATCGACGACTGCGAACGGGTCGTTCTGCAGGCGGTTCGGCGGTTCAGCGTCGCGTATCTGGTTCAAGCTCCACTGCCTCGCACAACTTCTTGCTCTTGTGTGCGCTCACCCCTTCGACACCTCCGAGGAGGCGCCGGGCTCGGGGAGGCCGACGGACAGCCCGCCGTCGAACACGAGCAACTCGCCGGTCATATAGGACGCGTCATCCGAGCACATCCAGAGGATCGGCCGTGCCATCTCACGCGGCGGCGTGAAGCGACCCATCGGGATTCGCGCGAGCACCGTCTTTGACTCGACTGGGTCGTTGATGACCATCGCCGCGAGCCGCGTCTCCATGATCCCGGGGGCCAGTGCGTTGACCCGAATCCCGTGCTGCGCGAGCTCGAGCGCTGCGGTGCGCATCACCGCGACCTGGGCGCTCTTGGAGGTGTTGTATCCAAGCCCGCCGGCCTCGGGCTGGTAGGCGTTGGTCGATGATGTCACCGCAATCGCACCACCATCGCCCTGAGCGACCATCACCCGGGCAGCCTCCTGCACGAGATACAGCGTCCCGTTGAGATTGATCTCCAACGTCCTGCGCCACAGCTCATCCGGATATCCGAGGAATGGCTCGAACTCGGCGATACCAGCGACCTGCACGGCAACGTCGACCCGGCCGAAGCGCGAGACCGCCGCGTCGACGGCAGCGCGCACGTCCTCGCGGCGGCTGACATCGCCGGCGATCGCCTGCAATGCCTGGGGCTCTCCGAGCCGCTTGACGGCACCGTCGAGCGTTTCCCGCTCGATGTCGACCGTCGTCACGCTCGCGCCTTCAGCGAGGAACGCCTCGACGACCGAGAACCCGAGCCCCTGGGCCCCGCCGGTGACAACGACGCTGCGTCCCTGAAACCGTTGTCCAGAATCGGTCATGCGATCACACCTCCATAGCCCGGCCCTCGGGGGATCACGGGCCAGATGTCGACAACACGGTCATCCTCGAGCACGTGGTACACGTCGTACAGGTTGACCGTGCCGGGCGCGTAACCCGGAATCAGCTCGACGACGTCGCCGACCCTCAGCGGGCTCGCATCCGTCGCGACGAATACACCGTGCTCTTCGTCAAAGCGGTGGTTCACGAGATCATGGCCCCGGATCGAGACGAGTCCGGGTGCGCCGATCGACTTGTTGCCGGCGTCGACGATGGCGCGGTCCGGCCGCCGGCTGATGACCGTCGACAGAACGGTCAGCGCCAGGCCAAACGTCGGCGCCATCGGTCCGTGAAACCGATCCATCAGCACGTAGGACCCGGCCTGAATCTCCGTGACGCCCTCATAGGCTGCGGTCCAGTCCCATGTCGCCGTACCGCCCGCGGACACGATCGGACATTCGATCCCGAGCGAGCGGATCGATTCGGCGGATTCGACGAGCATCGCCATCGCGGCTCGCTGGCGCTCCCGGCGCAATTCGGGCTCCGGGGTCAGACTGCAATGGCCCTCATACCCCGTGACGCCGACGAGTGGCACACGATCAAGCTCGGCGAGCTGCTGTGCGAGCACCACCGCTTCCTCGACGCTGTCTACACCCGCGCGGTCCATGCCGGTGTCGACCTCGATCACGAGCGAGATGACGCTCTCCGCGTCGGCAGCCGCCGCCGCAAGCTGAGCCGCGTTTGCAGCCTCGTCGACGGCGACGATCAACTCAGTCTCACGAGCGAGCGCCGCGAGCACGGCCAACTTGTCGGCTCCTGCGACCGTGTTCATCACCGCGATCCCGGTGATCCCTGCGCGCGCCATCACGACGGCCTCCCAGACGGTCGCGGTCGACACGCCGATTGCCCCCGCATCCACCTGCATCCGTGCCATCTGCGGGCTCTTGTGCACCTTGATGTGGGGTCGAATCGCCATCGACAGCGACGCCAGGTGATCGGCCATCTTGCTGACATTGGCCCTCGCCGACGGGAGGTCGAGCAGGAGGGCCGGCGTCACGATCTCGTCGCGATGGCGCCCGATCATCGAGCCATACGCCCGGCGTGCCGTGTCGGTCGCGCGGGCGCCGATGTCATCGGCTGCCAGGCTGTCGAGCACGCCGCTCATTGACCGGCGAGCTTCGCAGCGCCGTCGATCGCCGCCTGGACACGCGCGTCAAACTGATCGATCTCGGTCCCACCCTCGAGGCCACCGATTTCGAGATCGTAGGATCGCTGCTCGCCGGGGGCCAGGTAGGCGAGCTCACCGCGAGCCCGCGCATCGAACCTGCCCTCATCACGATTGGTGGTGGGCTCCATCGCGACGCCGTATGTCCCCTCCCCCAGCATCCGCCACATCGTGTGGAACGGCAACTGCTCTCGAACGTAGACCTGGTATACGCCGAGGCCGGCGGCACGGTTGACCACTCCGACCGGAACGGTTCCAGCCGGTTCCGCGATCACGTCGTGCTCGTAGCACTGCTCCGCGAACCCGGCGGCCGGGCCCGTGATCGTGCGGTAGTCCTCCTGCTGGTACTCGGCGACTGGAACTCCGGGCCCAGCGGGGATCAGGTACTCGGCCCCGGCATCGAGCACCGGCCATCCGACGTTGACGTGATAGAGGTACATGTGGGTCACAGGATCAAAGCCGACGTTCTCGACAACATCGTGAACCGTCAGCCGGCTCTCTCCGACGCGGGCTTCGATCCGTCGCCGGAGCTCAAGTGTCTCCCCGAAGACGGCCGCCTGGCGGACCGTCCCCTCCGCCCACAGGGTGCACTGATCGCCGTCCCAGCGCTCCCCATAGCCCGACAGACGGGCCGGCAGGAAGCCGATGCGACCATGCAGGCCATACTCCTCCGTCGGCTTGATGACCTGATGGAAATGGCTCGTGTCGTCGACACCGCCGAGCAGTGTGTGGTCGAGTCCGCAGGTGACGAGCATGCCTCCGCCCCATGCCCGGAACCATCCCATCCCCATCGGTTCCGTGTACCACGGGCCGACGACGCCGGGCGGGGCCAGCCAGGTCAGCGAGCGCCCTCCGAGCTCACACCGCCCGACGTCCATCGCGCGGTCGACGAGCACGTCAAATTGGAACCCGGTCCCGGTACGGAATTCGAGCACGCGCACCCCGCGCTCGGCCCCATCCCCGAGCGTCACGAGGCGGACGCCCGCAAGCTGCTCAAGCCGGCCGATGCGGCGCTGGAGGTCGCGGCGGCCAACGGGCGTGTGGCGAAGAGATGGCATCCGTGCGCTCCTCAGAAGATCGCGATCGGATTCCACGGTGACCCGGTGCCGCCCGGAAGGCGCAGCGGCAAGCCGACCACCATGAATTCGTAGCGCCCCTCCTGCTCGCAGACTGCGACGAGGTCCTCGAACTGCAGGCTGTCGGACACCAGCATGCCCATCGCGACGACCTGGAGGGGATGGATCGGGTACGTGACGCCGTCGACGACGCTGGGAAGCGTCTCACCATCGCCATCGGGAAGGAACGCGGCGATGCGGCGTTCGTGCATCCACGGAATCGTGTCGACATGCAGCCCGGCCTTGCCCTCGCCGAGCGGTGGCGGTGAGTTGTCCCACGGTCCGAGCTCGAGCCGGCGCCGATGATGGCCGGTCCGGAACACGAGGATGTCGCCTTCGCCGAGCTCGACGTTCTGCGCCGTCGCGCAGGCCTCGAGTTCCGAGCGCGTCACGGCCTCACCGGGTTCCAGCCACTTGACCCCGCGATGTCCGGGGATGTCAAGGAGCACGCCTCGGCCGACGATCCCCTCGTGGTAGGCGGCGATGTCCTGTTCGATGGCTCCGGTGCTCCGCAACACCTCGTTGGCGGGCCTTCCGTTGTACGTGAGTCCGTCGTAGGAGATGTGGCACAGCGCATCGACATGCGTGTGGCAGTCACCGTGCGCGGCCATGCCCAACCAGTCGAGCCCGAAGCGAACCTTGCTCTCGTCGATCGGGACGTCGTGGGCCTGCACCACGAACAGCGTCGCCTGCTGGGGATTGTCAGGCCCGGACACCTTGTTGATCGGAATCGCCATCGAAACGCGCCGGCCACTGACGACCAGGCGGGCCGCGTCGCGGACCTTGTCGGGAGTGATGTAGTTGAGCGTCCCGAGCTGATCGTCCGCTCCCCAGCGCCCCCAGTTCTTGACGGACTCGAAGATCTCCTCGAACGCAGGAACGGTCACCCGGTTGCTCATCATGTCCTCCTCGCTCACATGGTCGACGCGTGTCGCGGAAGCCCTCTACCGCCGCCATCGCGAATCCTAACCGCTGAGCGAGGTTTGTGGTCCGATGACCGGACAACCTGGGTGGCTCATTGTGACCTTCCCCTGGCGGACACGGGCCAGCAGCCGCCGACGGTGCCGGCTCGAGTGAGCCAGACCCGGTCGTGCAGGTTGAACGTGGTTCTGATCTGCCGCGGTATCAGGTCGACCGCGCCGCCGAGGGGCGCTGCCGGCCGCATGCCGGTGATGACCGTGTGCTCGTCATTGACGACGATCTGCTCGGCCTCAAAATCAACCGGGACGGGCGGGCCGTACTCTGTCCCGACGACCCTCCGCCCGACGTCGACAACGACGCGATCTGGATGACGGCTGATGACCGTGCCGCGAACATGGACCGCGCATCGGAAAGGAAGCCCGCCACCGAGGAGCTCGGGCTCCATCAGCGCGTACACGCCGGCCTGGACCTCGGTGATGGTCGGGTCCGCCAGCGCCTCGTGCAGCGTCGAGGTGCCGCCGGCGGACACGATCCTGACTGGGAAGCCGGCCGTCAGGAAGGCCTCCTTGAAGTGGGCCAGCGTCGAATACGCAGTCGCGACGACGCTCTCGCGCTCGGCAACCGCCTGTGAGATCCGACCCTCGTACCCCATCAGGCCGGCCAGTTCGAGTCCCGGAAGCCGGTCGATGAGTTCTGCCAAGGCGAGCGCGGCGTCCGGGGATCCAACCCCACAGCGGCGCAGCCGGATGTCAACGTCGATCAGCACGCCGACGGTCACACCGGCGAGCGCAGCCTCGCGAGAGAGCACCTCGAGCGGTTCTCGATCGTCGGCCGCGATCTGAACGACCGCCCTGTGGGCGAGTGCGACGACACGGGTGATCTTCGAAGCGCTGACGATCTCGTTGGCAATCAGTACGTCATCGATACCGGCGCAGACCACCACCTCGGCCTCCCCGACGGTGGCACAGGTCGCGCCGCGTACGTCGCGTCCGAGCTCGCGCTTGGCGAGCTCCGGTGTCCGATGGGTCTTGAAGTGCGGCCTGACCGTTTTTCCGGTTCCACGAAGTAGCGATGACATCGACGCGACGTTTGCCTCGAAGACGTCGAGGTCGACGAGCAGGGCCGGCGTGGCGAACTCCTCCTTGGCACCCGCGCATGACTCCGCGTTGTACGCGTCCATCGATATTTACTCCGGCTTCATCGAGTTGATCAGATCGATCACCGGAGCGTAGAGCGCACCGCGGTGCAGGTCGGGCTCGTAGCGCCGCGATACGTGCACCCGCTCTGTTGCGGCGTCCGTCACCGATCTGTAGACGCCCGCTCCGACGCCGGCGAGCAGTGCAGCCCCGAATGCGCCAGGTTCGTCCTGCGTTGTCACCTCGACGGGCCGACCGCAGACGTCGGCATGCAGCTGAAGCCACCAGGGCATCCGGGCTCCGCCGCCAGAGACCCGAACGAGGTTCGACCGGAGCCCGTATGGCGCAAGGCCATCGAGCGCGAGTGCGAAGTCGCAGGCAACCACCTCGAGCAGCGCGCGGACCAGCTCGATCCCGCTCCCGACGAAGTCCGCGCCGTCAGGGACCGTTGCCGACCGCAGCGCCGCGGACAGCTGCGCCAGATCCAGACCGCCGTTGGCGAGAAGCGCCGAGGGCTCGGGCCCGACGGCCGACAGTCCGGCGCTCAGATCGGCGGTCGAGAGGTGAACGCGGTCGCGGGCACGGTCAATCAGCTTCATGCCGCTCGGGCGCGGTACGAGCAGCGCCAAACCTGTCGGCCCGGGGTGTGGCGACAGACTCATTGCTGCGACAGCGAGATCATGGTGCCAGTCCTGCGGCACCGCTTGTGCGAACGTGTGCCACGTACCGCAGGCGAGCGAGGTGACATCAGTGCCGATCGCGCCCGTCCCGATCGATGCCGCGAACGTGTCGAATGCACCCGCCACGATCAGCGTCTGCTCCGACAGCGCCAGCCTCCGCGTCACAGCTGGAAGGATCCGCCCGATCACGCTGCCGCTCGCCTGCACCTCGGGCAGCCAGCTTGGATCGATGCCGGTCTCTGCGATGCGTTCGGGGGACCAGCTTCGGGTTTGCAGGTCGAACGTCGCCCAGGCGCCCGCGCCACTCGAGTCCGCGACGGGGCGGCCGCTGAGCAACATCGCGTAGTACTCGTGCCAATTCATGAACCATCGCGCCTGCCCGGCGATCTCCGGCTCGGCTCGCCGCCACCACAGGGCACGGTTCACCGGATCCATTCTCTGCGGCAGATGCCCTGCAAGCCGGAACCACTCCTCCGGCGAGTGACGGGCCGCCGTCTGCGCCGCAACGTCATCACCACGCAGGTCGGCTGTCATCAGGCACGGTCCAAGCGGCGTGGCATCAGCGGCGACCGGAAACACCTCTCGTCCGGACGCGCTCAGGGCGATCGCCACGGGTGGGTCACGCCGGACCTGTGGATCCACGGCCAGACTCGCAAGCGAGTCGAAGAACGCCTCTCGCGATTCGATCACACTGACCTCCTCGTGACCGGGCGCCGGCCGCTGCAGCCTCACCTCCCGCCGCTCCACGGCCAACGGCGCACCATCGATGCCGTATGCGGCTGCCTTGATGGCGCTCGTGCCGACGTCGATCCCGATCAGGCTCATCTCAACCGCGATCGCCAGCCGTTCCGCACCGCACCAGCTACTAGATCACCATCTCGAGGCGGATTCGACGGACGTCCATCTCGAAGTCGAGGTGCTCAACGGGAGGCCGGCTGTAGTGCCAGGTCAGACCGCAGGCGGCTGCGCCGCGACGCACGAACTCTTCCTCGAGGAAGGGATGGACGTCGAAAACCGTGTACATGTGAGTGCCGGTCACATCCGGCCAGCTGAAGCCGAGGAGCCCCATTCGGCGCTCCATCTCGGCGAGGACCCAGCGGGCCTTCTCCCGCATGCCGGCCGTGGTCCGGTCGCCCGGCCGCACGACATGCGGCTCGTAGGCATCGCGCCCTTCGGGAGCCTCGCCGCTGCCGGCGACCACGAACGTTCCAAACGCCGCGCGTTCGGTGCGAACCACATACGAGAACGCGTAGAGCGCCGGTACCGCCGGGGAGTCGCCCGCTGGGCAGACATTGGTGCGAGCCACCGGGTTGGTCCCGCCGTCGAACACACCGGATCGCACGAGGCGATCCACATAGTCACGGTTGAATCGAGCGAACCCCTCCTCAGTGAATGGCGCTGGAGAGCGCAGCTCGCACGCACACAACGACGCCGGTGAGAGGCCGACCGCGCGGAGATGCTCCCACACCACCTCGAAGCCTTCCGCGAGCGGGATCGGCGTGCGAAGCCGTGCGCGCACGATCTCATGGCCGGGCTCGGCGGCCACCCCCGCGGAGTACTGAGAAACGCCCGGAACAAACCGGTAGCCGGCGGCGCATCGTTCGGTCGCAATAGGCAAGTAACGTCGTCCTCGCGGCGCCGCGCCCGGTGGCAGCGGTCCGTGTGGAGACCTTAGCCCGTAGGACTGCGCGCGTCGAATCTCGTTGATCGGTCCTGGAGAGGGATAGTCTCGCGATATGAGAGTGGGGGTGAGGTTCGAGCCGGATTGGCCGCCCGGGCAGGTCGTGGAGTTCGCCCGCGCCGTTGAGGCGATGGGCTACGACGAGCTGTGGTTCTCGGAGGACTGCTTTTGGTCAGGTGGCGTGGCGTTGGCCTCGGCAGCACTCGCCGTGACGACGCGCATCGGCGTCGGGGTTGGCCTGTTCGCGGCGCCCGTGCGCAATCCGGCGACCGTCGCCATGGAGATCGCCACCCTGAGCGAGATCGCGCCGTCGCGGTTCACCGCCGCGTTCGGTCACGGGAACGACGAATGGATGGAGCAGATCGGCGCACATTCACCGGCGCGCGTGCGTCTGCTCGAGGAGACCGTCTGTGCTGTGCGCGGGCTTCTCCATGGCGAGACTGTCAGCGTGTCGACCCCGAGGATCCGCCTCGGGGATGTAGCGCTCGCCACGCCGCCGCGGTTTCCGCCGGCCGTGCTGGTGGGCTCGACCGGTCCGATGGGACTCGCGGTTGCGCGGCGCAGCGCCGATGGAGTGGTCTTGCCCGAGTTGACCAGCCCGGCGGCGCTCCGCTGGGTAAAGCGGACGATCGAGACGGACGGGCGCGCGGGGCGCGTTGTCGTGTTTGCCTTTCTGAGTCTCGGGCGCGACGCCTCGGCGGCCGCCGCGCTGATCGAGCCGGCGGTCGCGCGTCTGGCAAGAGCGGGTCTGATCCCGCGGTTCGCCGAACTTGCGGGGATCGACCCGGACGCCACCGGCCGGCTCGATGACCCGACCGTCCACGCAGTCGCCGTCGCGGGTAACGCCCAGGCCTGCCTCGGAAAGCTACGTGAGTGGGAGCAGCTCGGGGTCGACACACTGGTGCTGTTCCCAAGACCGGGCGACGGGAGGGAGCAGGTCGCGCGGTTCGCCAGCGACGTCCTCCCTGCCTACCGTCAAGGCTGACCGCGCGTTCAAGAAGGTCCTGCCAGCTCTTCGCCGCGGCTCGTTGCCGGCTTTCGGCGACGATCGGCGACGCCGAGCTGTTCGGGAGACGTTGAACGGCACATCAGAACTAACTGAACGAGAGGGGCAGCCACAAGCGGCTGATAAACCCCGGGCTTCGATTCCGCGCTGATAGCATCGGGCCGCGTTTGCCTCATCGGAGGTTGATGATGGTGAGAAAGCGGTTCGCGGTCGGGCGCGAACCGCTTTTGAGGTGTGGATCGTTTCCAACAGCACCCCGCGCGTCAGCGCGGCGATGGGAGGGTGGATGGCCTGTTCCGGTAATAGTGTTGTGCGTGTCGGGCGTTTGGCACGGCGCGCCAGTGTGACTGTGCTGAGCGTGTTTGTGTCTTGCGCGACGCTTGGGGTCGGCGATGCGAGCGCGACCACGCTGACCTTCAGCTCCCCTAGCAGCACCTTGATCGTCGTGCCGGCTGGGATGACGTCAATGACGGCAACGGTGGTCGGCGCGAATGGCGGAGCGTGCGGGACCGTCAAGGGTGGTTTGGGGGCGTCGGTGACCGCGACGGTCTCGGTAGTGCCTGCGGAGCAGTTGTTCGTCGGGGTGGGCTCGGCCGGGGAGGCATGCAGCCCGGCCGGCGGCAGTGGTGGCATCGGCGGCGGCGGCGATGGTGGCGCGAAGCTGATTGGCAATGCCGGCGCGGCCGGCGGCGGAGGCGGGTCAGTGATCGCGCAGGTCGGCGTCGGCTTTCCGGGCTTTGGCAACGGGGCGTTGCTGGCAGGCGGCGGCGGTGGTGGGGCCGGTGCCGGGAGATGCCCAACGGGTGCGAATGCGGGCGGCAACGCCGATTCGCCTGGCGGCGGGGCGCCGCGTGTCGACAGTGGCGGCGCGGGCGGGGCAGGCGGCGACTCAGCTGCGGGCGAGGGCGGGGAAGTTCCGAGCGAAACTGGCATTCTGCTTCCGGCGGTAGCCGGCGATTCAGGCTCGTTCAACGACGGCGGTGACGGGGGCACGGCCTTCTATGCCGGTGGCGGTGGTGGCGGCGGCCTGTGGGGCGGCGGTGGCGGCGGCCCCGGGTACTCGGGTGGATGTGGTGGCGGCGGCGGGGGCGGCGGGAGCTTCGTGGCGTCCGGCGCGACCGGTGTCAAGGGCCCCGTAGCAACCGCGAGCGCCCCCCAGGTGGTTATCACCTTCGCTGCGGCCGGAGTGGGACTGTCGTCCCCGGGCAGCGAGGTCTTGGCGTGCACGACCGTTGATGGAGCGCAGATGTGCAAGCGTACGACGGCCGCGGTCCCGACCGGCAGCGGCGCCTCACAGTCCGCCAAGATCTCCCGAGGCGGCAAGGTCTACGCTACAGGCGCGCGCGTGGTCACCGGCGACGGCACCTCAGACTTGGTGCTCGCGAGCGACCGGCGGCTCAAACTGGGGCACTACACGCTTACTCTGAGCAGACGAAAGGGCCGTCGCCAGATCATCCGAAAGCTCTCACTCACGCTCGTCTGAGCACCACCCCAGACTCAGCAGAACCGGGGCCGGCCACGAATCCAGCCGGCCGGCCCCGGTTCGTGTCATTGCCTCGCTACTTCCCTTTCGCCTTCGTCTTCTGCGTCGGGAAAGTCACGGTTGCCGCGCGCCCCGGGAGACCGGTGACCGATTCGGGTGTGACGGTGACGGTGGCCGCCTTGATCGGTGCCGCGTCGGTCAGGGTGACCGCGTGCTTGGGCGCCGTGACCTGGGCGATCAGCGTTGCGCCGTCACCCTTCGTCACGAGCACGTGGACGAGGTAGGTATGCGCGTTGGCAACCGTCTTCCAACTCACGCTCAGCTTGCGGCCGGAGGCGTGGATCGCGAGCGACGCCGGCTTCGCGGGCTTGGCGGGCGCCGTCGCGGTGAAGTGGGCCACCGTGACGTCGGTGCGCGGTCGCCTGTCGAGAGTGATGTCGGCCTCGATCGTCCGGCGCCCACCCGGGCCGGCGACCGGGGTGAAGCCCACGACCCCGTCGCTCGCTGTGCTCGAGCCGATGATCCGGTCGACGCCGGAGCCCTTCTCCCAGAAGACCACCTTCTCGTTGGGGAGCGGCGTCATCCGCCAGGTCAACGTATGCCGGCCGGCGCCCGTGCCGGTGACGTGGCCGGTGACTGTCGGGGTCGGGAGCAGTTTCGCCGCCCGAACCGCGGTCACCGGCGTCGAGCCCGGCTCGGGGGTGATCTTCCAGATGCCACCGCCACGCTGGACGGCGATCCAGGTGCGCTTGTCATGCGGATCCTGGAGTACCTGGAAGCCGCTGACGAAGTACGGCTTGACCGAGTGTGCCGGGACTCGGACGTGGACTCCGTTGGGCCCGGTGAGGGTGACCCTGGGTGCGCCGCCGGCGCCGTTCAGCTGGACGAGATCGGAGCCCGTCGTGAGTCGTACCTCGCGGCTCGAACCGGCCGCGGTGTTGAGCGCGCCCTGGTTGTCGCCCTGTCCGATGCCGATTGGCAGGGTCTGCCAGGGACCAACCGAACAGCTGTCGCCCATCAGGTCCCACGAGTGGGTGGCCCACGTGTAGGCCGCACCCGGGCTCCAGCCGAAGCCGAGCACGCTCAGATGAAGACAGCCGACGGCACCGGCGTCGGAGACGAGCACCTCGGCGCCCGCCGACAGATCGACGTATTTGAGCGTCACGGTCGCCTGGCCGTCGATGTCGAAGTGGCCGTCGTCGATCGCTCCCTGGAGCGACGCCTTGAAGTAGATCGGCGCATCGTCGTCAGGGTTGAACACGGCGCCGAAGCGGAAGCCGCCCGGGTTGTAGTAGTCGAAGTACGCGTTCAGTCCCTTCAGCCACAGGACGGTGAGCTGGCCAGTCGCCTGGAGGAGCTCGGGCTGGTTGCCGGAGGCGGCCTGATACGTGAAGCCGCCGTTGACCTTGACCAGCGCGTTGCCGTCTACCTCGGGGCCGAACGACACGCCCAGCGACCCCCCGACCGTGGTCGGGTGGATCCCGACATCGACGTAGATCTGCTGGAGGAATACCCCGAAGGCGATCGGGATGTTGATGTTCTCAACGTCGGCGCTGAACGAGTGGAAGGCGCCGTGCTGGATCGCGAGGCTCGCACCGATCGCGACCTGGTTCGGGGTCGGCAGCTGCAGCTGGGCGTTCCCGTACCAGATGTCCTGGACCGGGTCGTAGCTGAGTACGAGGTTCTTCACGCCGATCGAGCCGAGGAGGCTCCAATCGGCCTCCTTGATCGTCTCGCTGCCGTCCTGGAGCCCGACATCCGGCAACGTGTTGATCGTGATCGAGCCCGTGATCCCAAGCCCGTGAATCAGCCAGCCGGGCAGCGGCAGCCACGCGTCCCCGACGAGATCTGCACCGAAGCCGCTGTCGAAGCTCAGCTGGAGATCGCCATCGAGCGACAGGCCGTCGATCTGCCCGGTCGTTCCGTTGGACAGTGTCGGTAGCGACAGCGTGGTGATCGGCTCGCTTTGCGCGAACCGCGGAGGCTTGGACACGCTCCAGTCGATCGTGCCGTCGTAGATGAAGTCGGCTGTGCCGCCGCCGGAGTGCTTGGCGGTGATGCTGATCGGGCCGTTGCTGCGCACCTGCCCGGTCGTCGTGTCGATCGTCAGGCTGATCGCGTTCGCATCCGGCGTCAGCGTCAATCCGTTCACATCCACCGGCGTGCCCGGGGTGCTCGAATACACGCCACCTGCATCCGACAGACAGCCGGTCGCCTCCAGGTAATCGACCTTCGCCACGACGTTGCAGTCGGGGAGCGTCGTGAACGTAACGTCGGCGCCGTCGCTCGTCGCGGTGCCAGGGTTGGCCGCCGCGAGCCGGAAGTGGTAAGTCGTGCCCGGACTGAGGCCGGTCAACTCCGCCCCGACGCCGACCGAGTTCGAACCGGAGACCGGGCTCTCCTGGCAGGGGATCGAGTTTCCGTAGCCCGTCGTCGTGCCCCAATCGAAGTGGCAGTCGCTGAGCGACCCGCCGACAGGGTTGACGAAACCCTGGAGGCCCGCCGACGTCTGGCCGATGTCGGTCGCGATGTCGGTTGACACCTCGGGCGCGCCCGGTGGCGGTGGCGTCTCGGTGACGAACGACGCATCCTGCCCGTCGGTTGTGCCAACCCCGGTCGTGACTACAAGCCGGTAGTGGTACGTCGTCTTCCCTTCTAGGCCCGTGACGGTGGCACTAACCGCCGTCGGGCCGGTGATCGTCGACGGCGAGCACGGCGCGGTGCCGTTGTAGGCGGTGGTCGTGCCGTACTCGAAGTGGCAGTCTGTGACGGTCCCGTTCTGGGGATCGACCTGACCGTTCAGGGTCGCACCGGTCGGGGTGTCGTCCGTGGCCTGTCCGGTCGTCGCCACCGGCAGGTGCGCCACAGTGACGCTCGCGTGCGTCGAGTGCTCGGTCCCGTCGGGATCGGTGTAGTCGTAGGTGACGGTCAGCTGCGCGTCCTGGCTCGGGTCATCAGCGGTGGCATACGTGTGGTCGCCGACGACGTCGAAGGTCGCCTCGCTCGCGGCGGCCCGTTGCGGCTGTGCCGCCGGACGGTCCTCGTTGATCGGGTTGATGCAGGCGATCGGCGCCGGCGTCGCAGGGGGGCTGACGGCGACCTGCGTCGTATTGCCGTCGCCCCAGTCGACGGTCGCGGTGAAGTCGTAGCAGTGGACGTTGGGGTCTGCATCGGTGAGCGTGCCGCTCAGCGACGCGTCGTTGCCGGTTCGGTTGATCGTGACGTTGCTGAGCGAAAACGCGGCGGTCGATACGGTCGCCGTGAAGTCGACGGTGCCGCCCGTGACGCCATCGGCGTCATCCGGATCGCTCCACGTCCACGAGCCGTCGTAGGTCCCCGGGAGTGCGTATACGTGGTCTCCGTCGTCGCTGACTGTCCACTCACAGTTCGCATCGTTCTGCGTCGAGCATGGTGGTGAGGTGGGCAGGCAGGATGCCTGCTCTGCATCCGGCCGTCCCTCGTTGACCGGCGGGTCGCACCTCGGCGTGAGGGTCGCCGTCGTCGTGTGGCCGTCGCCCCAGCTGATCGTCGCCGTCGGGTCGAGCTGGCCGCAAGTCGTGAGCGCATCCGCTGAGCGGCCCTGCGCGACCTCGATGATCGGCGGACAGTCCTCAGTCAACGTCCCGAGCGAGCCGCTATAGGCGCTGCCCTGCACGACACTCGGGTTGACGGCCGTGACCACCGGGCCGCCGGCTGCCAGCGAAACGCCGGGCACGACCAGCGCAACCGTTACCAGAATTCCCGCAACGCAAAGTGCCACTCGCGCGAACCGCCGGATCATCGCCGCCGTCGTTTTCGATCCGAAGTCAGACATCGTCACTCAGGCGGCCGTGGTGATCTGCTCGAAGGCGGCCAAGAGGCCCTTGGCGTCGGCGCCGGCGCCCGCCTCAAGCGCGATCGGCGTTCCACGTACGGTGACGGTGACGATCTTGCCGACGAGAAGCCGCTTGATCGCGATCGACTCGACGTCGCCGATCGGGGCGGCGCTGACCAGGTCGGTGACGTCTCCGCCCTTACCCAGCGCGATCGGTGCGGTGATCGAGAGCACGAGCAGTCGCCGGTCGGTGAGCGCGAGCGCCATCGGGCTGGTGAGCTCGAGCCCGGTCTCTGCGCCGGCGTTGCGCGCGCGCTTGATCGAGCGGCCACCGAATACGCTGCCGGCGTTGCCGCCGGCTCGGGCCGTCGTGGTGCCACGCGGCTGGGCGATGATCGCAGAGAGAACCTGCTCACCGGGCTCGAGGTACGGCTGGGCCTGGTCCTTGAGCTTGTCTTCGTAGGAGGGCATCGCGATCAGGCGGCGGCGGGCCGCGGGTCGGCGCGGACGACGACGGTGTCGGCGACGCGGATGACCTCGTCCACGGGGAGGTCGGCGCCTTGAACGTGCCCGTAGATCGGGTCCAGCTGCATCGTTGCCTCCTTCGTCGTGGTACCGGCAGCCGACTGGAGCCGGTCGATCAGCTCGAGCCAGCCGAAGAACTCGGTCGCGGCTCCGGTGCCGACGGCGATGCGGCCACTTACCGTGCCCGTCGTCTGCATGATCTCGATGACCACTCGGTTGCTCCGGTTGGTGTTCACGTCCGATAGAGCGTGATGCGCGCGTTTTGATACGGCATCGGGACCGACCCTGGAGTTATCCCGCCGGCACCCTCGTGTTCGACGGGTCGAGCGCCGCGGCCAGGCCGGCACGGGAGCGGATACCAAGCCGTGCGTAGACCTGGGAGAGCTGACCCTCGACGGTCTTCGTCGACAGGAACAGGGTCTGGGCGATCTCCCGGTTGGTCATCCCGGTGGCCGCCATTCGCGCCGCGCGCAGCTCGGCCGGCGTCAGCGCGTCCGGCCCGGTGCGGACGGCGCGGCGCGGTCGCGCGCCGCACGCCACGAGCTCAGCGCGGGCGCGCTGTGCCAGCGCCCATCCGCCACACCGGGTAGCGAGGTCGAGGCCCTCCGCCAGCGGCTCCCGGGCGGCGATACGCTCGGAGCGGGCGCGCAGCCCAGCCCCGAGGTTCACAAGCGCCCGGGCGTGCTCGAGCCGGGCCGGCGAGCGGGCGAGCACCTCGACGCCCTCCCGCAGTCGGTCGAGCCCGCCGGACCCGAGGTCGAGCGTGCCGCACGTCGACAGGGCGCTCCCGTATCGCCCGGGGGCGCCGAACGCCTGCGCCTCGATGAGCTCGTCGTGCGCGAGCGCCTGCGCCTCCGCGTGCCGGCCGAGGGCGACGAGGGCATCAGCCGCGGCGGGGACCCAGCGACTGTCGACGCCGAGTCGCAGGCCTGTTGCGACGGCTCCGCGATGTGCCGCAAGCAGGTCGTCGAGACCGCCCGTCAGGTTTCCTGCAGCGACCCGAACCTGGCCCCTCTCGGCCTGGAGCACCCGGGCCCAGGCCTGCGCATTGACGACATCGACCGACTCGATCAGCTCGACGGCACGCTCGAGACGCCCACGCTCGAGATTGATCGCGGGCAGACGCACCATCGCGCTGTCAGTCGCGCCGAGCGCCCGTCCAAAGTCGAGCGCCCGCTCGGCGTAGTCCTCAGCCGTCGCCAGGTCGCCGGCCCGGTAAGCGATGTCCGAGCGCAGCAGAGACAGCTGCAGCAGCATTGGGACGGAGCCGCGCCGTTGCGCCTCGTCGATGCCCCACTCCGCGGTCTCGGCGGCCACCTCGAGCGCCTCGGCGCTGCCGAGCGCGAAGCCGGCGGTCACGTAGCCTGCGTCTAGCCAGTCGGTCAGCAGCCGATCGTCGGCGAGCGCCCGCTCGGCCATCTCCGCCGCGACCGCGGCGGTCTCTCCCGACGTGACCGCGACACTGGCCATGATCGCGAGCGTCCTGGGGTCGCGCGTCGCGCCGCGGACGGCTCGTGCGAGCAACGGGCCGGAGCGCTCGATCGAGTCTCGCGCCGCTGCCCAGTCGTCGAGGCCAACGAGGATCACGGCCGCCTCCAGCACCTCGACCGTGTCCGGATCGAGCTCCGCGGGCTGGGCCAGCAATGTTGTGAGGACCGCGCGGCCCTCCGCGTTGCGGAGCACCCCACACAGCGCGAGCGCCAGCTCGAACGCGATCTCCGCGCGTGTCGCCGGATCGGGGGCGAGCGCGAGCGCCTCGCGCAGGGCGGCGAAGTCGTCCCCGGCCGGCAGCAGGGCCTCGGCGCTGCCGAGCATCCGCAGGACCGCGAGCCGGTCGGCGACGGGTGGCGGCTCGGCCAGCGCCCGCCGCAGGTAGGAGACCGCCGCCTCCGGCGCGCCCTGGGCGAGCGCGTCGCGCGCCGCCGATCGCAACGCGTCGACGGTCCAGCCGTCGCCGAACGGCTCGGCCATCAACAGGTGGGCGGCGACCCGGTCGGTCGCGGCGCCGCCGTCGGCCACCAAGCGGGCCGCCTCGCCGTGCATCGCTGCGAGACGGGCCGGCGGGATCTGCGAGGCGATCGCCTCACCGACGATCGGATGAACGAACGTGAGCCCGCCGCCGACAGCGATCAGCTCTGCATCGTGAAGCCGGTCGGCCGCCGCCGTCGCCGTCGTCCGATCCAGTCCCGCCAGCGTCGCGATGTCGCGCAGCGAGGCCTGCGCCCCCAGCACGGCCACTGCTTCGACGAGCCGTTCGCAATCAGCCCCGAGGCGGGTGAGCCGAACAAGCACGCTTGCGCGGATCGCCTCGACGCCGAGCAATCGGACGTGCCGAGCGAGGTCGACCGTCGGCCGGCCGCCCTCGGTCGCCAGCGCCGCCGCGAGCTCGCGCAGGTAGAAGGGGTTGCCCTGTGTCGCCTCGTGGCAGGAACGGCACAGCCCATCGTCGGCGCGCGCCCCGAGCACGCCGCGCACTACCTGCCCGCTCGCCTCAGCACTCAACGCGGCCGGATGCAGCACGCGGACCGGGGGTTGGGCCCAGGTCGCGGCGGGCTCGCCACGACCCGCGGACTCGCCGGTCCGCAGAGCCGTGACCAGGAGGACGGGCAGGGTCTCGATGCGGCGAGTCAGATAGGCGAGGAACCGAGCCGACGCGGCGTCGAGCCACTGCACGTCGTCGACCACCATCACGAGCGGACCGTCGTCAGCCAAATCGGCGGTGAGCCAGTAGAGCCCGTGCAGCACGGCGGACGTGCGGTCCCGGTCGCCGCCGACACCAGACTCGGCGGCGAACACCGGTCGCGCCAGCCGGGCGGCACCGTCGAGCGCGTCGATCCCGATCGCCCGCACACGCTCCCAGAACAGCTCGCGCACAGCGGCAAACGACGATTCCATCACAAGCTCATCGCCACGACCGCGCAGCACGCGGAGCCCGAGGCGTTCAGCTTCGCGGGCGCTCTCCTCAAGCAGCGAGGACTTGCCGATGCCCGCGGCCCCCTCGATCAGCACCGCGCCGCCGGTGCCGTCGCGCGCAGCCCGCACGGCTCCGATCAGCGCCGCGATCTCCCCGTTGCGTTCGAGTAACTGCCCGCCGGTGACGGACCCCATCGCCGGATCATACGGTTCGGGCGATGGTGCTCAGTTCCTTCCACGGCAGCCCCAGCCAGCCCGCAGCCGCGATCATCCGAAGCGTGCCTACAGGCTGTTGAAGCAGCCGTAGACGATGAACAGCGGGTTGACGACCTGGCGGCCCGCCGCGTCGGTCATCGTCGGACTACCGACGAACGCGGGCGGTGACTGCGCCTTGAAGCACCCATCGGCCGACACGCTGACGTCGTACTCGACGATCGAGCGCTGGAACGGGACGCGCTTCGGTTGTGGCAGGAAGACGTCGACGTTGCACGTCCAGTCGCCCGGCCCGAGCGAGCGCTGCCCGCGCCGGTTGCAGTACGGGACGATGTCGAGGCGCGCGCCGGCGGGCACCTGACGGCCGATGATCTGCTGCTGGAGCAGGGTCAGGTTGTTGAACGTCGTCGCGACTGCGGTGTCTAGGCGCGGAGCGGTGACGCCGACCGGTCCGACGTTGCCGAGCAGCGCAAGGATCGCGATCGTCGCCGTCGCCGCGACGAGCACCCGCAATGGCGCGACCCACGTCGAGCGGCGCGAGGCGACGCGGGCGACGAAGTCACGCCGGCGCAGGATCGCCCAGCTTGCTGCGATCGCACCGATCGCCCACAGCAGGTTCGCCGCGATGCTGACGAGCAGCGGACCGAAGTACGGGTGCGCGGTGAACAGCGCGAAGTACGCCGTGAAGGTCGAGCCCACCAGCAGGAGGTGCATCCACACACCGCTACCGATCAGCCCGAGCAGCGTTGTGACGAGCGCGACGAGAACCGGCCCGACGACGCCCATGATGCCGTTGCGCGTCATGATCGAGAACAGCACCGCGATGGTCGTGTACGTGAGCAGCGGTACCAGGCAGACGAGCCAGACAAGCACCGTGAGCGCGACCGCGTGGCCCGACGCGATCAGTTGACCGGTTAGGCCGACGAGCGCGTGCGCGCCGACGAATACGGCGCCTGCGGCGATGCTCGAGACCATCGTCAGCGCGAGCAGCGCGGACGTGAGCGTGACCGCGGCGAGCAGCTTGCCGGTGAACACCTCGCCACGCGTGCAGGAGCGCACCAGGATCATCTTCCACGTGTTGTTGCGGTCCTCCGAGGAGAACATGTCTCCGGCGACGACGCCGGCGATCAGCGGGAAGCCCCATGAGCCGGCGAAGCTGAGGATCACGAGCGATGTCGCGACACCGGTCGAGTGGACCCACACGCCGAACACAGCGTCGGTCGGCGTGCCGCTCTGGATCTTCAGGACCGCGCCAAACGCGAACGGCCCGAGCGCGCAGGCGAGCACGAGCACCCGGATCGCAAGCTGGGCCAGCAGCTTCTCGAGCTCGACCCGATAGACGCTCCAGAGCGGGTCCGTCGAGGTCTTTGCACGACCGGCGGTGCGCTGCGGAACGGCGACAGCGCTCACCGCTCGGCCCCCGCGAGGACGCGGCGGGCGAGCTCGTGCGGTTCGAGCTCGTCGACGCGGATGCCCTCCGTCAGCGCGAAGTACATGCCCTCGAGCGGGCTGACGAGCAGCTCGAGCCGACGGATTGCGATGCGGGCGTCGCCGATCGCGAACATGAAAGGGTCCAGACAGCCTGGCTCTGCCGCGAACGCGAGCTCGCCGCGCGGCCCGCGTCCGATGCGCACCCCGGGCGTCTCACCGGCCATCTCGAGCACGCGCCGGTCATCGCTCGTCGAGAGCGTGTAGGCCGAGGCGGGGGCCTGGGCGCCGAGCTCGGCCGCGGTCCCGTCCCAAACGACGCGGCCGCGCCTCAGAACGGTGTACGTGCCGCAGACGCGTTCGAGCTCGCCTATCTGGTGGCTCGAGAGCAGCACGGCGACGCCCTCGGCGGAGAGCTCGCGGACGAGCTCGGCAACAGCACGCGTGCCCGCCGGGTCGAGTCCGCTCGTTGGCTCATCGAGCAGCAGCAGCCGCGGCGCGCGGATCAGCGCAGCTGCGATCCCGAGGCGTTGACGCATGCCCGTCGAATAGCCGCTGACCCGGTCGCCGGCGCGGTCGGCCAAATCGACGCGCGCGAGCGCCGAGCCGATCGCATCGAGCCGCGTCCCGCCGTCGAGGCGGGCGAGCATCTTCAAGTTCGCCGTTCCGGAAAGGTACGGATAGAACCCGGGGTCTTCGACGAAGCCGCCGACGGCGTCCAGCGCCTGGGGCGTGCCGATCGGACGCCCGAGCAGCGACACCTGCCCGTGATCGGCAGCGATGAGGCCGAAGAGAAGCCGCAGGAGCGTCGTCTTTCCAGCACCGTTCGGTCCGAGCAGTCCGCGGATCTCGCCGGGCGCGAGCGCGATGTCGACGCCGTCGACGGCGGTCGTTTGGCCGAAGCGCTTGGTCAACCCCGTCGCTCGGACGGCATCGGTCGCGTCCATCGCGCGGATACGTTAGACCGCCACCATCCTGGTCGAGTGAACGCGGTGTGAAGGGCGGATATGCCTGGGTGTCAGCCGCCTGACACAAAGACGCGATCTAGAAACGACCTGATAACACCATGCTTCCGCGCGAGGCATAACGTGCCTCGCGCAGGAGCTCGACAGTCGCACGGACGCGGCGCACAACTCAGGAATCCTCACTTCACGAGTGGGCACGTTGCCATGCCCGGAAGGAGTGGTCTGACCATGTCAGTCTTCACAGCCGACGAACGCCCGCCCCGGCGGGTCAACAGACGCCTGCGCGTGGTCGCGGCGGGGACGGCGATCGCCGTGCTCGCGTTCGCCGGCGCGGCGTCAGCGTGGTGGACCGGCGCCTGGAGTCCGTTCGGCAACGCGCAGGTCGGCCCCCAGGCCAACGGCACCGTCCTGCTGCCGACCAACCAGTGGATCTCCCCGTACGGAACCCGCCTCCTCGATACGACGGAACGCTTGGTCTCGAGCTCGATCAGCCCGAACGGCGAGTACCTCGCCGCCCTTGGGTGGAACGACTTCCAGGGCAACCTGACGATCTTCAATTTGCAGACCGACTCGATGGTCTCTTCGACGCCCTTGGTCAACGGCAGCTGGTACGGCGGATACGATGAGGACACTTCCGTCGGCCCCGATGGGCCCCTCTGGTCGGCCGACGGCTCGACGCTCTGGGTCCCGCAATCGGCGTTCCTGCTGAAGTTCACGGTGGCCAGCAACGGAACGACCACTCAGTCCGACGAGATTCCGCTCTGCGGCGCGGCGATCACCGATCCGATCTGCGACCCATACAACGCCCCGTACGATCGGACGGGTGTGGCCGGCGATGACTGGCTGCCAGCCGGTATGGCGCTCTCCGCCGACGGCAGCAAGCTGTACGTCGCGCTCAACGGGGCGAACACGCTCGGCGTGATCGACACCGCAACCGATCAACTCGTGCAACAGATCCCGGTCGGCAACGCGCCGCGGCAGGTGGTCATCGACGGCAACACGGCGTACGTCTCCAACGAGGGCGGCCGCCCAGCGAAACCTGGCGAGTACACGAACATGTCCGACGGAACCCCGATCGTCGCCAGTCACGTCACGGGCGCGGCGCGGACCGGAACGGTGTCGGTCGTCGATCTCTCGTCAGGCAAGGAGACGCAGGAGATCCCGGTCGGTCTCGAGCCGACCGCGCTCTACCTCGACGGCAACGCGCTGTTCGTCGCGAACTCCAACGACGACAGCATGTCGGTGATCGACACGGACTCGAACACGGTCACGCAGACGGTCGGTACGAACCCCGTCCCGGGCGCGAGCGTCGGCAGCTACGCGAACGCGATCAACATGTTCGGCCCGCACAAGCTGCTCGTCAGCATCGGGCGCGACAACGCGATCGCCGTCTACAGCTATCACGGCCTGTGGAGCCCGATCCGCCTCGAGGGCCTGATCCCGACCGACTGGTATCCGGTCCAGGTCCAGCCCGACCCGGCGCTCGGCGCTCGGCGCGATCGTGGTCACGAATGACAAGGGCATCGGCGCCCGCGGGCCGGAGTCGACGATCGACAAGTCAGATAGCGGCGCGCTCCGACCTACCCGACTCCGGGGAAGGCCACCGGACACAACACGTACGACGACACGGGCAGCCTCACGACGTTCGTGATGCCGCACCGGCTGGCAGCTCAGTCGCTGACCCATCAGGTCGTTCGTCGACAACGCGTGGACCAGCATCCCAGCGATCAACGCGGGCGCCGGCGACACGGTCCCGTCGGTGATCCCGCCGCGGATCGGCGGCTACTCGCCGATCAAGCACATCATCGTGATCGTCAAGGAGAACCGGACATACGACCAGGTGCTCGGTGACCTGCGGCGAGGGCAACGGCGATCCGGCGGACGCCCAGTTCGGCCAGCCGATCACCCCGAACCAGCACGCGCTCGCGCAGCGGTTCGGTGACCTCGACAACTTCTACGACGAGGGGACGCTATCCGCCGACGGCCACAACTGGCTCGTCCAGGCGGAGGCGAACGACTACGTCGAGAAGGAGTTCGGGGCGTTCTACCGGTCCTATCCGTCGCAGGCCGGCGACGCGCTCGCCTACCAGCGCGACGGCTTCCTCTGGAACGCCGCCGAGCGGGCGGGGCTCAGCGTCCAGGACTTCGGCGAGTACGACTACCTCCCATACAGCCTGCCGAGCACGGCCGGAGATTGGGATGACTACTACGCGGCCTCGCAGTACATGGAGGCGCACGACCCGACGTCGACCGCGTCGTGGTCGTCGCTGCCTGCGAACGTCCAGCCGGGAACGTCGTTCGGCACGAACGACGTCAACGGCCAGATGCTCACCGGCACCGCGTCGGACATCCCGTCGCTCGAGAAGATCACCGATCCGGACTTCCCGAACTTCCAGCTCGGGATCCCGGACCAGTATCGGGTCGACACGTGGCTGCCGGTGTTCTCAGCAGGAAGTCAAGGACCACTCGGCTGCCGAACCTGTCATTCATGTGGCTGATGACCGACCACACGACCGGCTCGGGCGATCCCGTACCCGGTCGCACAGGTCGCCGACAACGACCTCGCGGTCGGCCGCGTCGTCGACGCCGTCTCGCACAGCCCGTACTGGAAGAGCACGGCGATCTTCATCGTCGAGGACGACACGCAGAACGGCGTGGACCACGTCGACGGCCACCGCGGTCCGGTGTTCGTCGTCAGCCCGTACTCGAAGCCGGGCGTCGACGACTACGTACTACACGCAGGTCGACATGGTGCGCACGATCGAGCAGATCCTTGGCATCCAGCCGATGAACCAGGACGACTACAGCGCCATCCCGATGTACGACGCGTTCACGGATCATCCGAACTTCGCGCCGTACAACGCGCTGCCGAACGAGATCCCGCTCAACTGCGGGGCCAGCGGCTCCGGCGATCCGCAGACGTGCTCGATTCCGGCAGCCGGAGGCGCAGTTGCGCCGTGAGGCTCCCGGCGTCACGCGCGTCATCGGCGTCGTGCCGGCGTCGATGCGGGGCGTGGCTCGGGCGTGGCAGGAGTGGCTGCAGCATGAGGCTCGCCTCGGCCTGTTCCACGGGCCGGACCGCGTCAAGCCGGCACTGCTCAACCGCTACGACTGGTACAGCGCGCACGATTGGACGATCGCCTATCCGGGCGACCGGAAGATCTTCACGCCGAGCACGGTGCCGGGCCGCAACATCCCGGCCGCGTTCCTCGGCAACTGAACGCCAGATCGTGACCGGCGGCGAGGAGCGGCCGCGCCTTCGGGCGCGGCCGCTGCGTCGCGGCTCGGCAGCTGACCCGCGATCAATTTGCCGGCCGGCTACCAGTGACGGCCGTCGACGAGCTTGCGTCCTGGATGGTGACGACCACGACTCGGTCCTTCCCCAGGGATGCTCATGTCGAGCATCTGCGCCACCTCGAGCTGCGGGGAGATCCAGCACGTCTCGCCCCGGAATCCGAGGATCCGTCGGCGATCACAGCGGCGCGCGCAAGTCTGCGGCTCTGGCTGTCAAGAGCGCGCTCCAGCGCGCCCGTGCGCGACTCGAACAGGTCACGCCACAGGCGACGAACTCGCGGAACCCACCGAGCCGGAAGCTCTCGCGTTCCTCGACCAGTACATCGCGGCCTTCGAAAGGAGCGATCTGGCGCTCCTCGAGCGGGCGCTCCGCACCGACGCCACGCTTGAGATGACTTCCTCCGCGATCTCGGAGGTCAGGAGATAGAGGTCGAGCTCGTCGGGCTCGTCGGGGCCGAACTGATGGAACCCCAATCGATCCCACCAGGCGCGGGCCGCGGCGTTCAGCGCCGTGACGACCACAGCTCGGCACGCCGCCTTCTCGTTCAGCTCGACGGCCGTGGCGAGCACATGCACAGTCAGTGCCGTCCCGATCCCGAGCTTCCGGTGGCGCCGGTCGACGGCGCCCTATCTGGGTATAAGCAGCCCGTAGAAGCCGAGGCTGTGGTAGATGCCCCCGGCAGGGGTGTATGTCACCCAGATTCGAAGAACCACCTGGTACGTGTGGTGGCGGATCAGTCGATGCCCGCGGGCGTTGGGGTTGATCCGGATGTGCAGCGTTGCGGGACCGGTCGCGCTGGCGTGTTTGCGGGCGTAGACGAACCGGTTCCGCGCTGGTTGCAGTAACGCGGCTGCTTGAGCGAGGTTATCGTTCCACACCGTCTCGAGTACTTCGATCGAGCCGGGGCCTGGCACGGTCACGTCGAGTGTGATCTCTCCGTCGCGGTGGGTCTTGATGTGCGAGACGGTGAAGTTGTTTGGGGGTAGCACGACGGTGTAGCTGACCGAGATTGTGGTGCTCTGGCCGTCACTGGATGTGGCCGTGGCCGTGAAGGTGTGACTGCCGGCGGTGGAGGTGTCGATCGCGGCGCCGTTGGCGATAGTCCCGCTGCAGGAGGCGATCCTAGGTCCGTCGAGGCCTTCCTGACAGCCGTAGCTAGCGTTAACGGTCTGGCCCTTGGTGTAGCTGGCGTCATTCGCGGGCGAGGTGATCGTCACGGACGGTGCCGCCGCAACCGTGTAGCTGATCTGCGCAGTGCCCGTCTGCCCATCCTTCGACGTCGCCGTGACGGTGTAGGTGTGCTGCCCGAGAGTCGAGGTGTCCAGCGTTCCGGGACTCGCGGAATCTGCCGCGTCGGCGCACGACTGGATTCCGGGTCCGTCGGTCCCCTCGCTGCATGTGAACGCCGTCGCGACGGTCTGCCCGACGGCATACGTCTGGTTGTTCGCGGGCGAGGTGATCGTCACGGACGGTGCCGCCGCAACCGTGTAGCTGATCTGCGCAGTGCCCGTCTGCCCATCCTTCGACGTCGCCGTGACGGTGTAGGTGTGCTGCCCGAGAGTCGAGGTGTCCAGCGTTCCGGGACTCGCGGAATCTGCCGCGTCGGCGCACGACTGGATTCCGGGTCCGTCGGTCCCCTCGCTGCATGTGAACGCCGTCGCGACGGTCTGCCCGACGGCATACGTCTGGTTGTTCGCGGGCGAGGTGATCGTCACGGACGGTGCCGCCGCAACCGTGTAGCTGATCTGCGCAGTGCCCGTCTGCCCATCCTTCGACGTCGCCGTGACGGTGTAGGTGTGCTGCCCGAGAGTCGAGGTGTCCAGCGTTCCGGGACTCGCGGAATCTGCCGCGTCGGCGCACGACTGGATTCCGGGTCCGTCGGTCCCCTCGCTGCATGTGAACGCCGTCGCGACGGTCTGCCCGACGGCATACGTCTGGTTGTTCGCGGGCGAGGTGATCGTCACGGACGGTGCCGCCGCAACCGTGTAGCTGATCTGCGCAGTGCCCGTCTGCCCATCCTTCGACGTCGCCGTGACGGTGTAGGTGTGCTGCCCGAGAGTCGAGGTGTCCAGCGTTCCGGGACTCGCGGAATTTGCCGCGTCGGCGCACGACTGGATTCCGGGTCCGTACGCCGCCTCACTGCACGAGAACGACGTCGCCACCGACTGGCTCACGGCATAGACTTGCGCGTCCGCCGGCGAAGAAATTGAGGCCGACGGCGGCTGTACCGTGAACACCGACACATTCCCGCTGTTGTTGTTGGCACTCGCGAGCATCCACCCATCTGGGCTAAACGCGACCGAATTCGGGCCTGTGTTCGAGCCGGTGCCGAATGGGGAGCCGGACACAGCGCTCGGGATCCCCGCCGCGGATAGCGAGAACACCGACAACGAGTCGGCCCCGTTGGCCGTCGCAAGCAGCTGTCCATCAGGACTGAACGCCACGCCGTATGGGGCCCCACCGGTGCCAAACGGGGATCCTGACACCACCGTCAGACCGCCGCCGCTGGCAACCGTGAACTCCGAGAAGGTGTTGTCGCCCGAGTTGGCGGTCGCCAGCTCACCCCCTCCCGGGCTGAACTGCACCGACGTCGGATACTTGCCAACGGCGTACGGAGAGCCCGAAAGCTGTTTCAACACGCCCGTTGTCTGATTGACCGAATACATCGACACCGAGTAGGACAACTCGTTCGCAGCCGCAAGCAGCGTCCCGTCAGGGCTGAAAGCCACCGCAACTGGACCGCTGCCTGCTGCGAACGGCGAGCCCGACACTTGGGCGAGCGCGCCGGTGGTCTGGTTAACCGTGAACACCGACACCGTGCCGTCGCCCCAATTGGGCACGGCAAGCAGCCCACCGTCGGGGCTGAACACACCCGCCGACGGGTCGGCACCGGTAGAAAATGGCGAGCCCGATACCCCAGTCAGCGCGCCGGTGGTCTGGTTGACCGAGTAAATCGACACCGAGTTGCTGTTTGTGTTGGCGACCGCGAGCAGGCCGCCGCTCGGGCTGAAGATGGCCGACTCCGGGCCGCTACCAACGCTGTACGGGGAGCCGGACAGCTTCAGCGCCCCCGTGGTCTGGTTCACCGTGAACACCGACACCGTGTTGGCGCCGAAGTTGGCGGTTGCGAGCAGGCCCCCGCTTGGACTGAACGCCACGGAGAACACGCCCGCGCCAGCCGAGAACGGAGAGCCTGAAGCCTGCTTGAAAACCGGCGAGCCCGAAGCGCTCGCGGCACTCGCGAGACAGCAGAGCGCTACCAGAGAACCAACCGCGCTCCGTCGACCAACCAGCCGCCAAGCCGCAAGAAGCGCCACCACACGACCCCCGATGCCCAACCAACGACGCGCCACCACGATCTCCGCCCGGTTTGACACCCTCCCACGCCCCTCCCGCTCGAAGCGACCGAGAGCAACAATATCAACTGGACCCGAGCGCGGCGCAGTTCGCCACCGTCGGCATTCGCGAACGCTGAGATAGTCCGGGGCAGCTCTGCGGGCTTGATCTCTCGCGATTTCAGATCAGCAAAGCGGCGATATGCGCATCTTTGTTCCAACGCTTGGAAGCCAGCATCACGCGGCGTGCCGCCCTTCTGCTTTGAATCCACTCTTGGTCTTGCCGGCGATCCCCTTCCCCCTTCGCGCTCGAGGAACGGAGATCGATCGTCGGTACCTGGACGCAGGACGCCGCGAAACGATGCCGGGCGTCAGACCCGCGTGCTCTCCCGCTGGGTGGCGGGCCGCGGGCAAGCTCCGCCGGACAGCGGTCAATGAGCCAGCGGGGAACGGCGTGTACGCCGTTCCCGCTGCCAGCTCCTCGAAGGCCGCCGCGCAGGGCTGTACCCGTCGACACGGCCGCAGCAGCAGCGCATGGACACGCTCCAACGCGAGGGATTGGTCACCGTTTTTCTGTCGCGCGCCGACTTCCAGTGGCTCGCGGTGGCGAAGCCTCAACCGCGCTAAGGCTAGGAAGGTCCTGGTATTGACGCGGTTTGGCTCGCAGTGACTTACGGGACTCGAACCCGCGACCTCGGGCGTGACAGTCCGGGGCTCAAACACTGGAAACTCCTGCATCTCGCGATTTCTGTAGCTGATTGGTCACCGCCAGGTCACCGTTTCTATTTTCGAGTGCGTCGGCGAGCTGAAATTCGACAAGCAACGGCGGCTCAGACTCGAAATTATCCCGGATAAGACGGACGTCGATGGCCCGAACAGTAGGATCGTGCCGGTGCGACGCCCACCCGCAGATCTCCCACCGAACTCGCAAGTCGTGCTGACCAATCCCGACGAGGACTGCTCGCCAGCGGCGTTCCGCGCCTTCCTCGACGAACTGCTCGACGGGCGCGAGTCAGAACTCGACAACCTCCGCGCCGCCGAGACGCTCCGTGAGCTGCGTATCGACGGCAGGGCGTGACCGTCGTCGTATCAGGACCTCGAGCGCCGGCGGTCGCGCGGCCGCCGGACGGCGAGGCCTCCACTCAGGCACGGCCGTCTCCGCGATCTTCGCGCTGGTAATAGGGGCGCGCCGAGGTGGGCTTGACGTCAGGCTCCGATTGGGCTGCTCACGTCGGGATCAGCTCGAACCGCTTGCGACCGTTGATCCGGTAGATGTGAAAGTCGCTATCGAGCGTGAAGATTCTTGAGAGGCCCCGCTCTTCGGCAAGCACGACGAGGGTCGCGTCGGCGAGATCCATCGGGCGGTCTGCATAGCGCTCCATCAGGTGCGCCGCGCGCCGGTTGGATGCAGGCGACGCCTCGGCGAGGACGAGGTCCTCGCGGAGCAGGAGTCGCCATAGCGCCTGTTGGCCTGGCCATCCGCCAGCTCGGCCGAGTAGGTACATCGCTTCGGTGAACGCGGGGCAGGTCGTAAGCAGCGGAAGCGCGAGCTGCGCGAGCGCCTGTGCGCAGCGTTCGTGGTCGGGTTCACCGGCGTCGATGAGCGCGATCAGCGGCCCGGCGTCGGTGAGTGTCACCGGCTCGGACGCCGCTTCTCGACGAGCGCGTCGCCAAACGCGCTCCCGGTCCGCCGAGCCTGTCCGCCGTGGCTCCGGATAGCGCCCACGACATCGGAGAGCCGGTCCGTGGCGTCGGTCGAGAGGACACGCTCGCTGCGGTCCGATACGGCGCGTCTCAGGAACTCCGACACCGACACGCCTTCGATCTCGGCGGCGCGCCGCACTCGAGATTCGGTCTCGTCATCCAAGCGAACGCTGCGCATAGTTAGAGCGTATCACATGCGACGTGTGATGTATTACGGAGTCGACGTCGATCCCAATCGCGATCGACCTGATCTACGGCCGCTACTGCCTGCTCCCGTCCCGCCTCGGCGGCGAGAGCAAACCACTCGAGCCGATCAGGGCTCTCGTGTGCAAGGCGGCGTTGCACAACTCAACCGGCGCCATCGGGCGCTGGACGAGCACACGGTCCAGAGCTGCGAATCTTCCTATGGCCCCAACGGGGCGAGAACGTGGCTGGCGCCGGCCACGGAAAGACAGACGAAGCGTCCTGCTTCTGAGGCGAATTGCGAGGCCAGCTCGGCCGTTGGGACTCTGACCTGCTTTGGCCACGTGACCGGCATCCAGTGACATCCGCTAATGCCGTGGGCAACATCGAGCCGGCCGCTGCCTCTGATGCTCACGTCCGTCCGCACGGTATGGATATCTCTGATCCGTCGGAATTCGGGCAAGCGGTATAGCCTGGCCGCATGACCCCGGTGCCACCTGCCAGGCATCTGTTGCGCGCACGCGATCTCGCTGACCGCCACTACGCCGAGCCGATCGGTGTCGGCGAGCTGGCAGCTGCCGCCAGGCTGTCGCGGGCGCACTTCAGCCGCGAGTTCAGTCGCACGTTCGGCGAGTCACCGAAGGCCTACCTGATGACCCGCCGGCTCGAGCGTGCCGCCGCGCTCCTGCGCAACACTGACCGGCCGGTGAGCGAGATCTGCCTCGACGTCGGGCTGGTAGGCCTCGGGTCGTTCACCACCAGCTTCAAGCGCCACTTCGCCAAGACGCCGACGGAGTACCGCGCGAGCTTCCCGCCGGCCTCCGCCCAGGTGATCGTCCCTGCCTGTTACATGCGCCTGTACGGCCGCCCGCAACACAGCACAAAGGGAGAAGACCGGGCGGCGGCGGCCGACTAGCTTTCCTCTCAGCACACCACTGAAGGGAGCAACGATGCACGTACAAAACGCACAGCTCTGGGTCCACGACCAGGACGAGGCGCTCGACTTCTATGTCGGCAAGCTCGGCTGGGAGATCCGCAGCGACGTCACGATGCCCGAGCTCGCCGCCTTCCGCTGGCTGACGGTCAGCCCGCCGAGCCAGCGCGACTTCGCCGTCGTGCTGATGGCGATCCCGGGCCCGCCGGTGATGGACTCAGAGACCGCCGAACAGGTCCGCTCGTTGATGGCGAAGGGATTCGCCGGGACCGTGTTTCTGGTGACCGAAGATGTCGACGCCGACTACAAGCGCCTGAGCGAGGCCGGGGTGGAGTTCACAATGGCGCCGACCGACATGCCTTACGGCCGCGATTGCGGGCTGCGCGACCCGTCCGGCAACCAGTTGCGGCTGGCTCAGCTCGCGCCGCAGTTTGCCGCGGCGTAGCGCGCTTGATCCGGGGCGCCCGCGGGGCGCCCCATGCCACCTGCCTTGCTCGCGCGAGGCGTCTTCACCGTCACGGGCCTCGATGCCCGCTAAGCACGGAAGCCGCGCATGGGCTGGTTATCGCTTTTGCGTTTGAGACGGTCCTGAAGCGCACGCCTGCGATGTCGCCAAGGGAGGCGGCGATGCGCCCAGGGGGAGCCATGCGAAGCACTCGTCAGCGTTGCTCTTAGTGTGGTGGCTTGATGGATGGAGGAGGGTTGGAAGCTGCGGCGGCCGTGGTGCACCGGGGAATCTTGTGCTGTAGGCGACGTGGAACGCGTGCCCGGTGCGAGCCGGTGCCGGCCTGGCTGGCGCTGTTCAGGCGTGTGTCGGCTGGGATGGATGTAGCTGATGGTCAAGCCAGCCGAATGAGCGAGCGTGGTAGAGCGCGCGGGCGGCTTGTTCGCAGTGATCGTCGGCTCCTTCGGCGGCGGTAAAGCGCACGTAGGTTTTCTGGCAGGTGAGCGCGTTCACTAGTTGCGGCGCGGAAGCGCTGATCTCATCGCCCTCGGCGCTGCACACCCAGGTGGGGCAGGTGATCTGCGCTGCCCGTTCTGTGAGCGTGAACGCATGGAGAGCGTCGATGTAGGCCAGCGGGTCATCGACACCATGGACGAGCATCCCGCGTCGAAGGGCCCATCCTGCTGTGGGTTTACCGGCGAGGAGCGTCAGTAGTCGCGCTAACGCCAGCCGGGCGGGGCGACGTTCCAGCAGAAGCGGGCTGGCGACGGGCTTGGGGAGCCTGTCCAGGAACGCGGCGTAGAGGTCGTAGGCGCCGCAGTCTGCAACGCAGGCGGCTAGGCGATGCTCGGCGCTCGCCGCGCGCGGCGCGAGGTGGGCTCCGAGGCTGAGACCGATCAGCGCGACGCGATCTGGGTCGACGTCTTCGCGCAGGAGCGCGTAGTCGAGAACCGCGCCAAGGACGGTTTCCCAGTCGGGACGGATCGCCAGTTGCTGTTCGGTCAATACCCGCCCCTGTCCTGGCCCGTCGAACGCGAGCACGTTGTAGCCCCGCACGAGCGCGGCCGCGCCGTTGGCGAAGTACAGCTCTTCGGCCGTGCCGTCGTAGCCGCCGGTCAAGACCACGGTCGCGCGCCGTTGACCGTCCTGGGCGGCGCAGAAGAAATAGCCGGGCAAGATCGTGTCCTGGAACGGGATCGCGATTGTCTCGCCCGGCACATCCATCAACTCGATCGCGTGCTGAAACATGTCCGCTTGGGCGCTGTAGGCGCAGACCAGCCGGCGATCCAGCGGCGCGCCGAGCAACATCACGCCGGCGGTTCGGTGATATGTGCTCGCTCTCTGGTACGCCAGCCTTGCCGACTCACGATTTCCAGCTGCCGCTTCACGCTCGGCAACCGTGGCGACGACCGCCGCGGTCGCAGACCACTGCTCAAACCAACTGTTCAGGTCGCGCTCATCGATCCGCCGCGCTGTCGCCAGGCACTCCCCCAGATCAGCGCCGCCATAGCCAGCCGTCCCGACCGCCCTCAGCAGCTGTGCATCAAGCAGCTCATCCTTCAGCAACAGACGTGTCATATTCGTGCACCCTACGCATTTCTGGTCTTGTGTCTGCGGATAACGTGCGTGTGAATTGCGGTCGGCAGGGCCGTCGTGCGCTGCCCTGCCAACCGGTGTGCTCAGCCAGGATCAGCGTGTCTTGGCGACGGTGAAACTGAACCCGGTGGTGTGCTGGGTGAAGCTCGCGCGGCCAGCGGCCGGCGATGTCGTGGTCCACCCGGCGATCGGCTTTCCGGCACCGGCGAGGAACCTCGTGAAGTCGGCCGATGCGGTTCCGCAAATCATGTTGCGGCTGGAGACGGTGTACCCGCCGGCGGGCAGATACGCGGTGCCGGCGCGGTCGTTGTGCAGGACGGTGAAACCTATGCCCGCGCACGCGTCGAGCTTCGTTGATCCGCCGGTCCGCGAACCGGCGGCGAGGACGCGTAGCTTCGCGATCGAGGCGACCTGGCGGTCGCCGAAGCGCAGCGTCACCGTGTAGACGCCTGGCTTGGTCGCGGGCGGGACCCGCACAGTGGTGTGGTAGACACCCTCGACGAGCGCTGGGGTCTGGACGGCAGGGATGCCGTTGACGGTCCGGGCCGACGCGATCGCATCGGACAGGATCGTGACGTTCTCGCCGGCCCGAGCGTACGCCAGCCCGGATACCGTCAGCGTGTCGCCTGGTTTCACCGTGGTCGCGCTGAGACCGATCGTGAACGGCGAGCTCAGCGTGGTGTGCGCGACGTCCGGCGTCATCGGAACGCCGCCGGATGTCGCAGCGAGCGCGGTCGGCGCCGCCGCCACGGCGCTCGCGGCGATGACGCCGATGGCGGCGAGCTTGAGCGATGAGGTACGTGAGCGGGTGTGATTGGGGAACATCGGGATCTCCGTTCGTTTTCAGAGTTGACCGCCTGGCTGGCAGCCGCATGTCGTTGTGTCCCCACGGTCTCATCGGCGCGTCGCGCTGCCATTCGTATCCGGGTACGACATCCCCCGCCTCCCAGTACGACGTCGGCCATGTCGTACCCCTGCGAAAGATGTCGTAGCGGTCTACGGCGGCACGAGCGGCGGCGAGGGCGCACCATCGCCCCATGACCGAGATCCCTCTTTTGGACCCCGAGTTCCGTGAGCAGCTCGCGAGGCTGCTCAGCCAGGCCCACCACGGCGGCTGCGACGCCGACGAGGTGCTGGCGACCGCGCGCCGGATCAGCGACGGCGACGTTGACTCATGGGTGATCGAGTGGGTGTGGACCGCCGGCAGCGCCTGGGCGGCCGCCAACGGGGCCCTCTCGTCGGGGCAGCGGCACGCGGCCGCGGTCCTGTACCTGCGAGCCGCCGGTTATTACGCCGCGGCGCTCTCGCAGATCGCCGGGTCTTCGGAGCGCGATCGGCTGCCGGCGCTGTGGCGCCGCCAGCGCGTCTGCTGGGAGCGGGCGGTCTCCTGCGTGCCGGCGGCCGGTCGGCGGATCGAGATCCCGTATGAGGGTAGCTCTCTGCCCGGCTACTTCTTCGCTGCTCCACGAGCCGTGGGACGTCGTCGCCCGCTGGTGATCATGCACAACGGGGCTCATCTGCCGACCTCGGCGATGTGGGGGCTCGGCGGGGCGGCGGCGGCAGAGCAGGGTTATCACTGGCTGACGTTCGACGGGCCTGGCCAGCAGGCGGCGTTGTTTGATCGCGGACTGTTCTTTCGTCCTGACTGGGAAGCGGTGCTCGGCACTGTCCTAGACGTTGTCACCGAGCGGTCCGACGTCCTTCCGGGCCGGATCGCGGCTGTCGGGTTCGGTCAGGCTGGCTTCTGGCTACCCCGAGCGCTGGCGCACGAGCACCGACTCGTGGCGGTCGCCGTGGTGCCGGGCATCGTCGATGTGAGCGCCGCGTGGACCGCTGCGCTCACGCCATCGCTCGCGCAGATGCTCGCCGATGGAGAGTCTGCGGCGTTCGACCGCCGGGTACGAGCCGCCCTGCTCTTCGACCGGCGCGCGGCCGGGCGTCTGTATTGGCATGCGCTTCCTTACGGGTTGGCGGCGGCCTCCCCGGCGCGGGTGTTCGCCGAGGTCGGGCGCTACCGCCTCTCCGATGAGCCCGTCCAGATCACGACGCCGCTGCTGATCGCCGAGCGTGGCGGCGCAGGCGGCCACTGGCCCGAGCAGTCGCGCCGCCTGCACGAGCAGACCGCGGCCGACACGGCCCTCATCCTGGCTGAGGAGGACGGCCGGGCGCGCGACCGGCAGCTGTTCGAATGGCTGGAGGGCTTCCTCAGCGGTTGACTCACAGCTCGTGGCGGTCACCCACGCCGCGCTTCTGCATCGCCCGGTACACATAGGTTTCGACCGTTCGCACCGAGAGGACGAGCTGTTCCGCGATTTCCTGGTTGGAAAGCCCGCGCGAGGCGAGCGAGGCGATCTGAGCCTCACGGCGGGTCAGCTCGGTCGCCACCATGCCGAGGCCGTCGATGACGGGCATCTCGGCACCCTGGTCGGGTACGTGCAGCTCCGTCATGCGCGTGAACGCCCGCCGGGCCGAGTCCTGGCGGCCGGCGGCGACGAACAGCCGGGCGGCGTCGACGGCCGCCTCCATCGCGTACAGCTGAGCGCCGATCGCGTCCATCTCATCGGACGCCGCGAGCAACCGGGCGCCGTCCCGGGCGGCCAGCGCGGCAGCGTGCGCGGCGTAGGCGGCAACCAGCCGCGCATCGCATCGCTGCGCTAGACGCTTCTGCTCGGCCGCCACGGTGACCGCGGTGGCCCCCGAGCGCTGCGCCTCGTAGAGTAGGCGCGATCGGAGGTTCGGCTGGTCGAATGTGGCGGCCGCCTGCAGGAAGTACTCGGCCCCCGCGGCGTCACTGAGGGCCCGCGCACCCCAACCCTCGGCGCAGGTGAGGTAGGCGATCTGCGTTGGCAGCGGCTCGCTGTCGCCGACGAGCTCGTGGACGGTAGCGAGCGCCGCCCGGGCGCCGGCCGGGTCGCCCCGCAGCACGGCGATCCCGACGCGCAGCGCCCGGACGCTGAGCACGGTCCCGAATGCGTCCTGATGCTCGAACTGAGCGTCGGCCTCCGCGAGCCACCGCTCCGCCTCCCGATAGCAGCCGCGCGCGATCTCGAGCGAAGCCAGCGTGAACGACCCCACGCCCGCGGCCTCATGGTCCCCGACCCGCACGCCATCGCGAACGACCGACGACATGTAGGTCTCCAAGCCGGCCCAGTCCTCCCCTGACTCAAGGCCGACAATCGACATCAGGCCAAGAGCGTACGCGTCGTAGTTGCCGCGCAACGGAGCGCCCGGCCGGATCCTGCGCACCAGCCCATCGGCCTCCTTGACCCGGCCGACCGCCATCAGCCGGAAGGCGTGCACGAGCTCCACCTGCAGACGCTCGCGTCCGACGAGGCCCGGGTCGGCGAGGATCCGCTCGGCCTCGAGGGCCCCTCGCTCGTAGTCCTCCACGCCGTCGGCAAACCCTGATAACACCAATCGCCACGGATCCAGCCGGCGCTGCCATGTCTCGTCCTGCGACCAACGCTCGGCTCGCGCAAGGAGCGCCCGCGCCTCTGCAAATCTCCTGAGCCCCCAGTACAGGGCGTGGACGCGCTGGCCGATATAGGGGAGCGCTTCGGGGTCCCCCGGCACGACCGGCTCGGCGGCGGCCAGCACAGCCTCGGCCTCGGCGAAGCGGTTACGGACGACGTTGGCGCGAGCCAGCAGCAGCGTGGCCGTCAGGCCGGCACCCTCGTCCAAGGCCAAACCGGCTAGGTGAGCCCCCAGCTCGGGATCGCCGGAGAGATTGGCGGCTCGCGCAGCGTCGATCAGCAGCCCCGTCGGGACCTGCTCGCCGGCGTCCAGACGCCACCGGGCGACACGCAGCGCATCGTCGGGGGTCAACGGCTCCCGCCGCGCCACCATCTCGGCCAACTCCCGGCGCAGCTCCCGACCCCGAAGCATCGGCAGCTGCTCGCGCAGCAACTCCCCATACACGGGATGGCTGAGGCGAACCTCGGTCCGCGTCCCAGCGGCAGAGACCGACACCATCCCGCCCTCCTCGACCGCCGCCAGGACTGCGAGATCGGCCAGAGCGATCAGCTCGTCGAGGCGCATCGGCTCACCCAGGGCAACGAGCTCCAACACGCGCCGGCGCGCCGGATCGAGAGCTCCCATGCGCCTTGCAATAAGCGCCACCAGCGACGGGGAGATCGCGAGCGTCCCGTGCAGCCGCCACAGACCCCTGTCGAACGTCAACCGACCCTCGTCGATCGCCCCGAGGACAAGCTCACGCGCGAACAGCGGATTACCAGCGCACGTATCAACGACGCGACGCAGGACACGCTGCTCCACTGGTCCGTTCAACCCCGCCTCGATAAGCGCGGCGATCGCGTCGTCGTCGAGCGGACCGAGCTCGATCCGTCGCGCGCCCGCATCCTTCCACAACGAGTCCACCGCATCCGGCGCGACAGCGTCGGAGCGAATGGTCGCCAGCACGAACACGCCGGCGCTGCTTTGAAGATGCAGGACCAGCGCCGCCGATCCCGGATCGAGGAGGTGAGCGTCATCGACCTCGAGCACCACCGGCCGTGACCCAGCCCGGGCTCGCACCGCCTCCGCGCTGCGGCGTAACAGCTCCAGCGGCTCGTCGGTGCGCACATCATCGGGGATCAGCGCGGCCAGCGCGCCGAGCGGTATCGTCGCGCTGCTCGCCGTCGCCTGCGCGCGATACGTGAGCGCGCCCTCGCCATTGGCAGCGGCGCGCGCCTCGTCGGCCAGCCGCGACTTCCCCGCGCCCGCCAGGGCGCTCACGACGACGCCCGGGCAGGTTCTATCGGAGCGGGCTACAGCGATGGCCTCGAGCTCGGCTTGGCGACCGACAAGCGGCCACGCCCGGGTGACCGCCGCGACGCCGACTGTCGCCCGATCCGACACTCGTCGCAGTTTAGGCCGCCGAACCGGCGCCGGCGGTCAGTAGTGCGCGCCGGCAATCGTCGTAGCCGACTACGAACGGCGAGGCGCCCGGTCGCTGAGACCGTACTCATCACCAACCCGCCACACCGCAAACGGCCTGGCGGACCATCTCCAAACCGAAGGGAACGACCATGAATCCACATCATCACATCGGCAGCAGGTCCTTGCGCGCCATCCATCTGATCCGCGGTGGGATCGCGCTCGGCGTCGCCGCCGCGCTGGCCACCGCCTCGGTAGCGACCGCCGCTTCGGCGCACGCGACCCAAGGGCAGGCGGACTCGTCCATCACTTTCACGATCCAGCAGCCGGCCCGCAGCAACGTCAACGTCAGCTTCGAGTCCGGCCTGAGTGACATCAGCAGCCAAGCCGCTACCGGTTCGAGCATGGTCGCCTTCATCGCCAGCGCCGACGGGTTCATCGTCACCTCCAATGCCGCCAACAGCGGCGCGGACCTCATCCACGGCGAGATCACCACGGGCGAGTCGATCACCGGGGACGCTCTCGTTCCTGCCGGCGCGACCGTCTACGCGTCGGTGAATGGTGGCCCCAAGACCGCGATTCCGAACGGCGCGTTTACGATCCCGACCACGGCGTCGGTGGGCGCCGCCGCCCAGCAGCCCGCTCGTCCGACGAACACGGTGAACGTCACCCCGAGCGCGATCCGAACCGGCTCACGCGTCACGGTCTCCGGCCGGGCCCCGCAGTCCGCACACAGCGGACAGGTGATCACGATCGTGTCCGACGCATTCGCCTCCCGCTACACCGTCAACGGGATCCCGGCGATCCGCACCCACGTGCGAGCCGACGGCACCTACTCAGCCACAGCCCTCGTCCCAGCCAGTCGCCGCGCGACCACCTACGCGGTCGTCACCCGCTACAACGGCAAGATCGGGCCGATCGCCTGGCTGCGCGTGCGCGCACGCTAACCACCTCCACAGCTAACGACGATGCACCGGCCGGGCTCCTCGCCCGGCCGGGCCTCGCCGGCGGTGCTGACGACCGATTTCCAACAGCGCCGGAACCTCGGCCACACCCGCGACAGCTGCGCCCTGATGACGGGGCGCTAACGGATCTCACCGTCGACGCCGTGCAGATCGCTGTTCATCCTCGTACCGTCTTCTACGTTGTAGGGGGGACGCCAAGCGCCTGCCCGACGCGGCGGATTACAACGACTACGGCGTGCCGGTCTTGTGCGCGCTCGCTGGAGTCGCCAACACCGTGCTCAGCAGCATCTACGGCCATGACCAAGGCGTCCCCATTGAGAGCATCGCGTTTGGCGTCCTCGCCAACGTGTCCTACGACGTCGCCCCGCTGGGGTTCCCGGCACTCAACGACGCGTTCGAGGATGTGCCGGCCATCGCCAAACTGATCGTTGACGCTGTCGCCAACTTCGGCACGGCGATTTCGATGTCCGCCCAAGCCATCGTCGCGGTGAGCGAGCCGCTGCTGGAGCGAATCCCACTCTGACCGACGAGGCGACGCCTTCGATCAGGGGCGCCCGAAAAATGACAGTCCCGAGCGTTTGCCCGCAATCACGTGGGGTCGACAGACTCCGTCAAAGCCCGGTGAGCTCATCGTTCTGCGAGGACGCGGCCGCTGCGCCGGCGATCATTGGCCGAGAACCCCTGCAAACCGCCATCGTGTCCCGTGCGGCGACGAGAGAAAACGGTGACCACTCGATGACCCGAACGGCGTTGCCCCAAGATCAGCGAAATCAGGATTTGCAGCAACTTCGGAGCGGGAGCGACGGGACTCGAACCCGCGACCTCCGGCGTGACAGTCCGGCGCGCTCAACGGACGGAATGTCCTGCAAATAGCGATTTCTAATCACGTTTGGTCACCGTCTGGTCACCGTTTCTATTTTCGAGTGCGTCGGCGAGTCGAAGCTGGACAACGAGCGGAACCACAGGCCGTAAATTATCCCGCATAACGCAGACATCAATGGCCCGGATAGCAGCTCGCTCTGGTGCCGCGACGCTGGTCTTGAGTGTGGGTGCTTGACGACCGCGTCGATCAGATCGAAGCCGGACGACTTCCGGTCACGGCCATCGACGAGCGTGCGTCCTGGATCGTGACGACTACAACTCTGTCCTCTTCCTCGATGAATACGTACACCAAGATCAACCATCGCCACGGCCCCAGGATGAACCGGTAGCCGTCCCAACGTCCGACCAGAGCCGGGCCGATCTTCGGGAACTCAACGAGAGAACGTAGCGACCGGGCCACCCGGGCGCGGGTGTCAGCCGGGAGGCTGTGGGTCCGGATCAGCCTGTCGAGATCGTCGACGGCTGCGACGGCGAGCTCGACCCTCGCCACGTCCTACAGCTCGTCGAGCAGGATCGTCCTGCCGACTTTCGCCTGCTCGCGGCCGAGCTCCGCCCGCGCGATGGCGTTCGGAATGCCATCCAAGAGCTCGGCGACGTTCCGGGCGTCCGGATCGGCATCATCGAGCGCTCCAGACAGAAGCGAGCGTGCGATCGTCCCCGGCTGAATGTGCATCCGGTCCGCGAGCCGCGCGAGCTTCTCCGCCTGCTCGTCATCAAGCGTGATGTTCAGACGCTCCATCGACAGCCACAGTACACGAAAAGGCACGCACCGTGTAGTCCTGATTCCATGGGCGAGTCCGCGAGAGACGCGCTCGTCGCCGATAGCGAGACTCTTGAGCGTGTTGATCGCAGCCCTCGAATACATGGGCATTGTCGGATGGTTGGCTGTCAGTCCTCCGCGGGGAGCGCTGCGCCGATAACGTGCCGGATGGTGTCGATCGCGGGCTCGTCGAGGCCACCTGCTCGGTTGGCGAGCTTCGCGACGTGTCGTGGCCCATCGATCGTGACGCCGTCCAACTGCGGTTGGGACGAGCAAGGGCAGGCCGTCGACATCGGCGAAGCAGAGCGCCCCCGCGATGTCTATAGCCGCATGCTCGGTATCGGCGAGCACCGTTCGGACGATCTCGGCCTGAACCTCGATCGCCTTCATAAGCCGTGTTCTGTCCCGCCCACCGATCGTGAGGATCGTGCGCCGCTCCGAGAACAGGCCGCCGACCCGCTCGACCCTGACCTTGCCGCGGTAGTTCTTGGTGTCGATCACGGTGACGCCGCCGGGACCGACTGCAATGTGGTCGATGTTCGCCTTCCCGTGCCCAGGGATCTGGCGATCGTGAAGGAGCCTCACGGCTGTGCCCGCGAGGTGCTTCTCGAGTCGCCGGCTGACGAACTCCTCACCCTTGGCGCCTTTCTGCCAGGCGCGGGTGCTCTGCGGCTCGTCGATCAGCCGGGCGAGAACAACCCCCAGTCGCCCCGAGGCGCTCGCGCGCGCCGTCTTCGCGCTTCTGTCGTCGGCGATCGTACTGGCGCCGTGCGCTCGCCCCGGCGGTCCCAGCCTGCAGCTCATCTCCGCCAGCTGGGCCCGTGTTACCCGAGCCGAGTTGCGGATCGGCTGGGCACTCCAGGCAGGTCACGAGCTTGACCTCGCGATACCAGAGCGCCTCATCGCCCGGATTGAATTCACGGCCGCAACGGGCGCACCGATCCGGACGGCGCAGCCGCAAACGCTTCGCAACTCCAGACGGCTCCTCGAAAGTCAACGCCCGCTCGATCCTCGGCTCTGCAGTTGGTGGGATCCGCACGTTATCCAGCCATCACGACACCAGCGCCAGGACACCGTTCGCACGCACCTCGACCGAGCCGACGATCGCTCCTATACGCACAAACCCTCGCCCGCTTGGTGAGGCGAGAACGGCTCGCGCCGATCGCCGTGAGCAGGGCTCGCAGCGACGCGCTCACAAGCACCGTGTTGCCTACGTACGAGCGGTTCGGCGGCGCCGGCATGACGGCTAGGCCTGGCATCGCCCGACAAGTGATCGCGGCCGAGCGGAATGTCGCGCCGCGGTCGCGTGCCGAAGCCGCTGTCGAACGACAGCGATTTCGTGTTAGGCTCGCGCGCGTGTTCAGGGGATGGCGGTACATCGTGTTTGCCTTCGCGTTACTGATGATCAGCGTCGGTGCAGCGTCCGCACTGACGACGGTCACGGTCAAGCGCTGCGGCTACGCGGCCAAAGGCTTCTATGGCAAGGACGCGATCTATCCGTGGCACATGTCATGCGCACAGGCCCGGACAATTCTTGCCGGCGCCATCAACCCACACGCCAAGTACATCAACCTGACCGCGGACGGGGCCGCCACCGGCGACGCCGGGCCGGTACTCATTGACGGCCGCTGGTGGGTGTGCGGCGGTCGTATGGGGTTCTACTTCTGCGGCTATCCCTACCGCCCGGCCTACGTCTCGGGGACCGGCGGCGGAACCACTTGGAAGGGTCCCTTCACAAGAGAGTCCGACTACAACGCGTGCTCGGTCGGTGGCACCTGCGGCTCCCGAGAAGTTGTCAATCTGCCGCGCTGAGCCGAATTGCGCTGGCGACAGGTGCCGAAAGCACAGCGAGCACGTCGCTGTGCGGTATCGACGCGATGCATATGTGTGCGACTGCGTCGCGACTGGCTCTCGAAGCGATGAGGCTCGCCGACGACCTCGCTGATCGCTCTCCTCCGAGGAGGATGGCTACCGATCTGCAGAGTTGTCCGCAGTGCGGGGCGGCTGTGCCCGACATCGTTGGGCCTGTCCACAGATATGTCCCGAGCGCGCCGGGCTGCTGGCGGCTGTTTGGTGAGATCCAGGCCGACGAGGCGCTGCGGTTCGGGTATCCGCCCGCGCACCGTCTAGTTGTCGACGCCTACATGGCCCAGCACCCAGGCGACGGCCACGATCGCCGCGATCGCCAGTCGGTGTTCGTTCACCTCACCGGACTGTGTGCGGTAGTTGAGCAGAATATGGGCACCGCCGAGACGACCGACCTGTTGCGTCGCGTCCTGCGAGCCCACGATGACTTTCCCGCGCTCGCCCGTGATCGCGGACCGGGCGAGCTGACGGTGGCCCAGCTCGTCGGTGCCCGCGACCTAGATGATTACCGCGCCAGGGCGCTGGCATGGGGAGGCTCGGTGTGGACGGCGTACGCCAAGCACCATGAGCTCATACGCGAAACCATCACGAGCATCCGGCGCGACTGACTCGTCACGACACCTCGACGCCCGGCCGGTCCGCCCTATGCGCTCAGCTCGCCGAAAGCGTGTCCGTTGAAGCAGACCGGGTGGACCCCGGCGGATGCGTAGGCAGATCTGGAGGTTCTGCACGCCCCCCGGCACCGCTGATCAGCGCGTCCACGGGGCTCGTGCCGGGCGATTACTTCGTCGCCAGGGCAATCGCGAGCGTCGCTGCGGTCGGGCCTAGCGAAGCGATCGTCAGCGGCTTTTGATCGGCTCGTGATCGTCTGCCGTCCGGCTCGGGAGCAGAGTCGCGTCAGCGTCGACTCTGCGGTCGGGGCTGTGGGATAGCGTCTTGTGCGTGGAGTCCGGGGTGCAGCCTCTTCCGACGGGCACGGTCACGATGCTGTTCACCGACGTGGAGGGCTCAACGCGCTTGTTGGACGAGCTCGGTCCCGAGCGGTATGCCAGCGTACTGCTGACTCATCGTGAAAGGCTTCGGTCTGTCGCGGATGCGCACGGCGGAGTGGAGATGGGGACGGAGGGCGATGCGTTCTTTTTTGTGTTCCAGAGCGCCGGTGACGGCCTCGCGGCCGCCGGCGAGATGCAGTCGGCTCTCGCGGAGGGTCAGTTGCGGGTTCGCATGGGGGTTCATTCGGGCGAGGTCCTGCTCGCGGGGGGAGACTACTTCGGCATGGCTGTGCACAAGGCGGCGCGGATCTGTTCGGCTGCGCACGGTGGACAGGTTGTCGTCTCGGCGCAGACGCGGGCGCTGGTCGATGTAGAGCTGCGGGACCTCGGCGAGCATCGGCTCAAGGACCTGGCTGCACCAGAGCGTCTGTTTCAGTTGGGTAAGGCGACGTTCCCGCCGCTACGGACGCTGCGTCACGCCAATCTGCCTCTACAGACAACTCCGTTGCTCGGGCGTGAGCAGGAGATCAGCTGAGCTGCTCGAGCTGGCTGACAGTCACGCGCTGCTCACGTTGACCGGGACAGGCGGCACGGGCAAGACGCGGTTGGCGCTTGCACTGGCAGCGGAGCTTGCCGACCGTTACGTGGACGGGGTGTGGTGGGTTTCGCTCGCGGGGGTGACGGACCCAGTGGTCGTGCTACCGACGATTGCCGCTGCGTTGGGTGTCGGCGAAGATCTCGCGAGTTATCTCAGTCATCGGTCGCTGCTGCTTGTGCTGGACAACCTGGAGCAGGTCATCGATGCAGCGCCCTTGGTCGGCGAGTTGCTCGCGTCCGCGCCGCGATGCACGGCGATCGCCACCAGTCGTGAGAGGCTTGCGATCTCGGGTGAGCAGGAGTATCCCGTTCCGCCACTTTCACCTGCGGGGGCGCTCGAGTTGTTCACCGCGCGGGCGCGGCAGGTTAAGCCGGACTTCGAGCCGGGAGCAGAGGTTGACGCGATCTGTGCTCGCCTCGATTGTCTGCCGTTGGCGCTCGAGCTCGCCGCGACACGCGTCAAGGTCCTGTCCGAGAGCCAGCTCCTGGCGAGGTTGCAGCAGCGCCTGCCGCTTCTGGCGGGCGGCCGTCGCGACCTGCCCGCACGCCAGGCGACGATGCGCGCCGCGATCGCCTGGAGCTACGACCTTCTGAGGGAGCGCGAGCAGCGGTTATTTGCTCGGCTTGCGGTCTTCGTCGGCGGTTTTGAGCTCGAGGCTGCTGAGCAGATCTGTGAGGCGAAGCTTGACGACCTGCAGTCTCTGGTCGACAAGAGTCTGCTCCGCGAGGCCGGCAGCGGCCGCTTCTTCCTGCTGGAGACAACGCGCGAATACGCGCTCGAGCAATTCGACGCGAGCGAGGACCAGAATCAGGTCCAGGCACGCCACGCTCACTGGTACTTCGCACTCGGCGTAGCTGCCCGCCGCGAAGACGCCGAGCGGGCGGAGGCTCTGAACCGTCTGCAACGGGACCCTGGCAACGTCAGGCTTGCACTCTCCTGGGCACTCGACCACGACATCGCGGCCGCGTTGCCGCTCGCTGGTTCGTTGTTCTACACATGGTTGGCAGCCGGCCGCAACGGTGAGCTCAGGGGCTGGTATGAGCAAGCGCTGGCGGATCCCGGCGAGCTCTCGCCGAGCGAACGAGCCGACGCGCTCGCCGGCTTTGGCCACACGCTCGCTTACACCGACACACCCGAGCCGGCGCGAGCGGCGCTGACCGAGGCACTAACCCTCTATCGGGAAGCCGGGGACGAGCGAAACGAGGCGTCTGTGCTCCTGCTCCTTGGCGGCGTGGGGTTTGTCTCCGGCTCACCCGAGGAGATGCGCGAACGGTCAGAACAGGCGCTTGCGATCTACGAGCGCCTCGATGACCTAGACGGAATCGCCCGCGCGGTCTTCTACCTAGCCGAAGGTCTCCGAGACGCCGGTGAGTTCGAGCGATCCGCAGATTTGTACAACCGCGCGATCGAGCTCAGGCGAGAGCACGGTCTCGGCAGCGTCTCCGCCCTGCTGCACAGCTTCGGTGATCTCTACCTGGACAAGGGTGACCTGCGATCCGCCGAGCGCTATTACCTCGAGGCGCTCGCGCTTGCACCTCAAGAGGAGGACGTGCGGTTACAGTCCTACTGCCTAGCCGGTCTCGCTTGCGTATCGGCACGGAGCGATGACGCGACGACGGCTGGGCGGTTGTGGACACTAGCCGAGCGGATCGAGCAGCAGCTCGGCTTCCGGATGCTGCGCGCCGAGCGCGTCCGCTACGAGCGAACCCTCACCCCAGCGCTCCGCGACGAGCCCGGGTACCGCGCCGGCGCAGCGGACGCCGCAGAACTCGACCCGCTCACCGTAGTAGCCGACATTCTCCGCCGCTGAATCCGGCAGCCGCGCAGCACCACCCAAACCGGATCTCCGCTGGCGAGTGCTTTCGTCACGCGACAGCTTCGAACCGGACGATCGTAACGGCGACCGAGCAGTCGTGCGATGAGGTGCCGATCGACTGCTTGCTCGCCCGTCCAAGCGCAGCCGACCGTGCGTAGGCATTCAACCGATTCTGCACGCTGATCAGCGGCCGCGCTTTCGGCGCGACGAGCGCGTCTGTCACCGACTCGCCCGGACGGCGTGGTGCCTTTGCCAAGAGACCGATCGCCGCCGATGACACGCGTTGTGGATTCGCGCTGAACCGGCCGTCGAGGACGGCACCCCGCGCGTGGATCCCGAGCCAGTCTGTTCCCGGTGATCGCGAGCACACTCTTGCTGTTCAGTCCTCCCTGGCGCGCCCGCACGGTCACGGTCGGGGTACTTGCGAGTCGCCGACGAGCATCCGCGCCCGTCGCCAACCCACAAACGGATGCTCCGCAGGTCCAGAGCGATCGCACAATCGACAACGACGACTTCAACAGCCGGACGACGTCCTTATGCACATCCAACGGTTGCCCGCATCGGTCGCGACGCCCGGCACGTGGGCGTCATTGCCCCGAACAGCCAGATATCCGATGACGTCAGGAACGGGAGCGACATTACGGGAGCGACGGGACTCGAACCCGCGACCTCCGGCGTGACAGGCCGGCGCTCTAACCAACTGAGCTACGCCCCCTCGGGGAGGGCAAGTATGGCAACTGAGGGATCTCGCCGCCGTGCTCCTCAATTTCCGGAAGTCGCGCGTCAGCCCGGGGAGTGAGGTGCGCAACTTTTGGCTCCGTCATGCCTTTAAGCGGATGGAATCGCATCGCACAGAGCGTCCAACCCGGCCGTGGACGATTTTGAGCGGGGGATCCACCAGCGGGGGCCTCATTCGTGAGGCCCCCGTCTGGTTTCAAACGACGGCCGGCGAGCCGACGCCGATCACGCCGCCTCGCGACACCGGTTGGCGTCTGGCTGTGAGGCGGAAGCGGCGCAGTGGGCGCAGCTGCCCCAGTCGAACGCGCGCGTCAGCTTGCGCAGCCTGAGATCGTTCTCGTGCCATTCGCGGTTCAGATGCCGCCCGATCACGACAGCCGCCACCTCACTCGCCCCAGCCGCTTTGAGTACCGCGGCGGCACTCTGGGCGTTGGCGCCGGTCGTCCAGGTGTCGTCGATCAGCAGCACCCTGGCTCCTGCCATCGCTCGAGTCGCCTCGTAGCGGGACGGGTCGAAGCTCCGTGGCGCAGACTCCACACTGGATCGCCGGAGCAGCCGCTCGTGACGCGCTCGCGTGGGACCGACCAACTCGCCGACGACCTCCCGCAATGGATGGCACCGGTCTCGCCGGCGGTCGCTGGACGGCACGGTAGTGACGAGGTCGAATCGCTCGACTGCGCATGCGTGCGCAACGCAACGTTCGTGCGCAGCGAGGAACCGCCACAGAATCGCCGCGAGCTCAAGCTTGTAGCGATGCGCAGATCGGGCCGGTCATCCGCTTGTAACCCGCAAGCGCCTGATTCAGCGGTTCGTGCGCGACGCTGTAGGAGATCGGCACGACCGCGGTCAGGACGCGCTCGATGCTCGAGCACGCGTAGCAGCGCTCGAAGCCACGGGTCATGTTGAAGCACTCGACGCAGACACCAAACCCGGGCGCCGGCGCCAGCATCACGCGCTCGTAGCGCGCGGTCAGCTCCTCTATGCCGGGCATCAAGCGCCGCTTCCGCGGACCGCGGCGCCGACCGAGGCGTCGTCGCATTGCAGATGCTCGATCACCTCAGTGACCTCGGCCGGCCGGCTGACGACATACACACCGGGTCGCTCGGCCAACTCGGCGGCCCAGTCCTGCTCCAGCAACTCAGCGAGCAGTACCACCGGTCGGGCCTGCGCGAGTGAGAGCCGGGCCTGTACGCGTGTGCCGCTCGTCGGACCGGCTTCGACGATCACCGTTGCGAGCGACATCCCCGACATGACCGCGTTGCGCATCGGGAAACTCCGCCGGCTCGCATGAAACGCCGGCCAGAAGCGCGAGACGACTGCGCAACGCGAGGCGATCTCCGCCTGCAGCGCAGCGTTCTCCCTTGGATAACAGTGCTCCAGGCCTGTCCCGACCACGGCAACCGTACGCCCGCCGGCCTCCAGCGCGGCCCTGTGTGCCGCTGTGTCGATTCCGGTCGCAAGGCCGGAGGTCACGGTGTACCCACTCCCCACCAGATGTGAGGCGATCGCCGACGCCGTGGCAACTCCACGCGCGGTCGGCCGCCTCGTTCCGACGACCGCAACCGACATCTCGTCGGCGGCCGCAAGCGCCCCGCTGATGAACAGCAATGGCGGGTGGTCGGCGACGCCACGCAGGTTGGCCGGATAGCCGTCGTCGAACTGTGAGAGCACGGAGATCCCGCCATTAGCCCAGTCGCCGATCTCACGCCAGGCGCGGTCAACCTCCGCGGCCGCCAGGAGGCCGTGCTCGGTCTCCAGTGCCGTCATCACGCCGCCGGTCCGCATCAGCCTGGTCCGATCGATCGCCGGCTTCCGCGGACGGTCACTCCCCCGTAGGAGGGCGACGAGCGCGACTGTTTCGAGCTTCGGGGTGGTCACACCACGAAACTATCTGGGCGAACGGACGTTCCTATGCGCCTGTAATGAAGGCGACGTTCCGGGCGCAGCGGCGGACTCACAAGGGTCGGGGATCGGCCTCACCGCGAGCCGCGCGAAGTTTCGCGATGTCCGTGAGGTCCTCTTCGCGCCCAGCGGCGCTCTTCATGCTGATGAGCTCCTCATACCCGGCATACAAGACGCCGCTGCGTTCGACCGCTCCTGCCCGCAGCTGCTGCCACGAGCGCAAGCCCGGCACGTCCTGCATCACGTCAAGGCGCCCATGTGTTGTCTGCAACACCCAGTTGCCTCCGCCGGCCAGTCCTTCCTCGTCCGGCGCGATGCCCAATTCGTCGGCCGTGACGTCCCCGAGGTCAACGTGCGCGTGCAATCCGCGCAGCGCCGCCGCAAGCCGCGCTCTGTTCGCGGCAGATGGCTCTGGCACGATGTCAACGTCCTTGGTGGCGCGAACCACGCCGTGGACTGCCACGCAGAAGCCGCCGATGACGACGAACTCGACGTCATGCGCGCGCAAGCTGTCCAGCAGTGCGCGCGGGTTCAGCACCGGGCGCGACCCACCGCGCCCGACGTCCTGACCCTCCTCAGCGCGCACCATCCGTGGCCCCGGCCGGTACCGCGGCAAGCTCGGCGATGAACATGGAGAGCGTCATCGCCTCCTCGATCCGATGCTCTGCTGTCGAAGACAGGAACTCTCTTCGCAACGCCGCGGGGTCGGAATTGCCTGTCGGCACGGCTTCAACCGAGAGGCGCAGGCGCAGACCCATTGCATGAAGCAGCCTCTCCAGTGTCGGCAGCGAGGGCACTGTGACGCCACGCTCCACCCGACTCACGTACGTCTGCGTCGTCGCGGCGCGGCGCGCCAGCTCAGCCTGGTCCAGTCCGCTCCGCCGGCGGGCGTCGCGCAGAAGGTCTCCCACGTTGGTCATGCTCATATCATAGACCTAAGTAGGACTACGATCGGGGAGATGACGGTCGCGGAAACGGATCTCGCGACGGACGGTGGATCGATGTCTAGTCCGAGTATTCGGTCGGGTCTGCGACCTCGACCTCGGCCCGCGACGCCCGCGACTCAGATGCGACCGCCGGACGCGTGGGCGCGACCGGCGCGTCCGTAATTCCGCGGGTGCGCGCGGCGAAGCTGGGACTGCCCATCGAGGCGCCCTCGACCGGGTTCGTGACAGCGTCAGCCCCCGGGCTGATGACGCTGCTCATGTCGAACTCCATCGCGGTTGTCGGCGCCTCGGCGGACGCCGCCGGTGCCGCGGTGTCAAAGCTTGGGGCCGCTGGAGCGGTCTGGACGCTCGCGGTCACCGGCGCCGGCTCGACCACCGTGGCCGCAGTGGCCTGAACCGCGGGGACGGCGGGGGCCGCCGTGGCCGGCGCCTGCTGTGCGGGCGTCGAGGGCGAGACAGCCTCATCGAGGCCCGAAACGGCGCCCCTGAAGTCACGAATCCCCTTGCCGAGCGCACGGCCTGCCTCAGGAAGACGCTTCGGACCGAGAAAGATCAGCGCCACCAGCAGGATGAAGATCAGATGCGTTGGCTGCAGGATGTCCCCGAACACAACCGTGAACTTTAGCGGTTGATGTGCCGCTCGTGACGTTTTGCTCCCGTTAGACCTTCAAGACACGTAAGAATGCGCGCTCAGTGTCAACCAAGCCACCGCCACCGGTCGCCGATCTCGACTGGCCGCCTGACCGCGCCAGAGCGTTCGCGGCGCGGATCGTGGACCTCTACGCCGAGCTGCTTGCAACGCTGCCGGAAGGGCCTGTGTCACCGCAGTTGACGGCTGGTTCCGTACGTGATGCGGTCGCGCTCGAGGTGCCCGACGAACCGCTCGGCGACGATGCGCTCACCGCGCACCTTCAGGCGGTGCTCGACAACTCGCTCCGCCCTGGCAGCGGTGGCTTCCTCGCCTACATAAGCGGCGCCGGCACGGTACCCGGAGCGATCGCCGACCTGCTCGCCTCTGGACTGAATGCCAACGTCGGCGGATGGCTCCTGTCCCCCGCAGCAACTGAGATCGAGCTCCAACTCGTGCGCTGGCTGACGGGAATCTTCGGCTTGCCGGAGACCGCGGGCGGGATGCTGGCTCAGGGTGGATCGCTCGCCAACCTGACGGCGCTGAAGCTCGCGCGCGATCACGCGCGGCCGCAGGTGCGCATCGACGGTCTGCGCAGCGGGCCGCCGATCGCGTTCTATGCCTCAGCCGAGGCGCACTTCACGATCGAGCGGGCAGCCGACGTGCTCGGGCTCGGCGAGGACGCGGCGCGGAAGGTACCCGTCGACGGCGATCTGAGAATGCGAATCGATGTGCTGGAGCAACTGATGGCGCAGGACGTCGCCGCGGGTGTGGTGCCGGCCGCCGTCGTGGCCACAGCCGGGACGACCGGGACCGGGGCGATCGATCCGCTGCATGAAGCCGCCGATCTCGCCGAGCGACATCGAGCGTGGTTCCATGTCGACGCTGCATACGGTGGAGCGCTCGCCGTCTCGGACGCATTGCGCGGGTTGCTGTCGGGGATCGAACGCGCCGACTCGGTCACCTTCGACGCCCATAAGTGGCTCTACGGTCCGGTCGTCAGCGCGTTCGTGCTCGTCCGTGATGACACCTCCCTGCAGCGATCGTTCAGCGCCCAGGCGGCCTACATCGCGCAGGAGCGCGACCACGTCGACCGCGGAGTCGACCTCGGATTCGAGGGGCTGCAGCTCAGCCGAGGCTTCGCGGCCCTGCGCGTCTGGGTCTCGCTGCTCGCGCACGGCCGGGCCGCGCTCGCGCGCCGGATCGAGCACGACGTCGCACTGACCGGCTGGCTCGCCGCGCGGATCGAGGAGACACCGGAGCTGGAGCTGGTGTGCCCTGCTTCGCTGTCGATCTGCTGTTTTCGCTACCGCCCGGACGGCGTCACCGACGAGGCCTACGTCGACCGGTTGAACACGCGATTGATGACCGGGCTGCAGCTCGACGGGCGCGTGTTTCCGTCAAACGCCTCGGTGCACGGACGTGCCGCGATCCGGACCTGCATCGTCAACTACCGGACCGAGGCGGCGCACCTCGAGCAGTTGCTGAAGTTGACCCTCGAGATCGGGGCCCGTCTGCACACGGGCGGGGCAGTCGACTGACCGGGCTTGGCGCTCTCTCAGCCCACGTGGCGCGCCACCACGTTGGTGACGGTGGTCAGGAACGGCCAGCCGCTCTGGCTCGCGACCAGTCCCCTGAACAGGTACGTGTAGCCCTGCGCGCCCGACGCCACGGGGAACCGGATGCTCCAGTGACCGCGGCGATCGGTCTGCACCGCCCGCGCGAACGGCGCCCAGCCGACCGGCACCCCCTCGATCCGGTACTGCAGCTGCACGAGCACCCCATCGACCGGTATGTAGCCACCGTAGACGCGGCCGCTGATCTGCAACGGGCTGCCCGCCACGACCGAGCGCCCGACGTCGATCACGCCCTTGCCGGTGACGCGAACACCCGCGCTCGCCCGACTCGCACGCAGGACATCGGTCCCGGCATAGGAGAACGTCACGGTGCGGGACGCCCCGGCGCTCACCGTGTAGGTGAACTGACCGGCGCTGTCAGTCGTGATCGCGCCGACCGGCTCGGTGTCCCAGCCGCTGGACTGCTGGGAGATCTCGATCCGCTGGCCGGGAATCGGCGTCCCGTCGATCGTCGTCAGCAGGCCGTGCACCAGTGCTGACTGGCCATAGTGGAGCCTCAGCGCACGAGCGGCATCCGGGCGCCGCCGCCCGCAGATCCGCCCGCAGCCGGCGGTATTCGCCTGCGGCTGCCCGATCACGAGTTGCGTCACGATTCGCAGCGGCAGTGTCACCGCCTCGGGGATGCCGCCGCTTCCCTGGGTGATCGTCGCCTCGTTGCCGGCGACGTCCCAGACGAGCGCCTGGAGGTCATAGGTGCCGTCCCCGATGCTGCCGTCGTCGGGGATCGTCGCGCTCACGATCCCCGTGGCTGCGCTGTAGGTGGTCGGCAGCTGCCGCCATCCGTCCCCCGTCTGGAGCTCGATCTTCGCGCCGGCCACACCCGACCCGGTGTCGGTGACCCGAACGGCGATCAGCGTCGGGTGCTGGGGGTCGGTCGGCAGGAACTCCCCGGTCGGCGGTGTGCTGTCGATCAGGAAGTTCCAGGCGACCGGCGTCGACCAGTTCCCGGCGTTGTCCAGCGCCTTGCAGGACAGATCCCCGCCCGGCGGCTGCACCGTGACCTTCACCGTCTGGCTGTCGGTTGCACCTGGGTTGGTGTAGACGCTCGTCTGCTGGTTGATCGTGCAGCTGATCTCCGCCACGCCCGAGCTGCCCTGCGGTTTGGCGGCGGACACGTCGATCGACTGCGCGGTCGTCGACCAGCTCGACTGGCTCGGGCCGCCGGAGAAGCTCACGGTCGGCGGTGCGGAATCGATCTGCACCGTGTAGCTGGTCGTCGGGCTCCTCACGCCGGCGCCGGTGACGCTGTAGCAGTTGACCGTGTGCACGCCGTCGCTGCCGACCACGACGTTCGCGACGCTCCCGTCGGTGGTCGTCCAGCCGCCACCGTCAAGCTCGCAGGAAACGCTGGCGATCCCCGACAGCTGGGTCGGCTCGCTGCCGGTGACCGTGATCGTCTGCGGGCCGCTGACCCACGCCGGCGCCGGCGTCGAGCCGCTGTATGTGACCGACGGCGTCTGGCTGTCGATCTTGACCTGGCCGTTGAGGTTGACGCTGGTCGAATAGTTGACGTTGTTCTCGGCGGTGCAGGTGACGCTGCTGGCGCCGTTCTGGGTGACCGGCAGCACGTAGGGAAGCTGCGAGGTCGGGATCGTCACGCTCGATGATCCGACCGTGCAGGTCACCGGGCCCTGCAGGCCGGACTCGTCGCTGGCGTCGACATCGACCTGCTGTGCACTCGGGTACCAGGTACCGAGGTTCTCGGTGCTCGTCACCGCAACGCTCGGACCGGTGCACTCGACCGAGAACTGAGCGCTGCTCGCCGAGGACCACATGTTCGCGGGGTTCATCGCCGACGCCTGGGGCGTGTAGCTCCCGGCCGCCAGGCCACCGCTCAGGCAGGGATTCAGCGGAAGGACGATTGTGCCGGTGTCCGCCGAGCATGGAGTTGCCGAGCCGTAGTTCGGCGCCACGTCATTGGTCGACGACAGCGACCCGACGGACAGGTTCAGGTTGCAGACTCCGGCGGGATCGCTCGCCGACGCGCTGGCCGTCCAGCCTCCGCCACGGCCCGTTCTTGTTGCTGATCCAACCCGTCGGGGATGCAGAGATGCCGCAGCGAGGGCGGGCTCGGCTCATCGATCGTGACGGTCGCGTTGAAGACGTTGGCGCTGCCGGCCGGACCGAACATCGAGTCCGAGGAATTCTTGGAGCAGCGTGCTCGCGTCGCACCAGAGGCCGAACCCGATCTCGCTCGCGTCGTCAACGGACCACGACGTGTCCCCCGGATCGTTGTCAAGACACGATTGAGAGGTGCCGCAGTCGCTGACGGGATCGCCGCCGCCACCGCCCGAGGTCGCCCAGTGCGCGACCCAGCCGCCGTAGGCGTTGAAACTGCCCGCAAACGCCAAGCCGATGATCGACGTACCGGACGGCGCATCGAGCCAGTACGCGCCGGCCTGGGCACCGTTGGCCGCCTCGGCGCTCCAGACCTGAAGGCCCTTGCCGCTCTCCTGGCCCGGCGAGCCTCCCACGGGCTGGGAGCAGTTGGCGGCGGTGTCCAGATTGGTCCCGGCGTTCGAGGACCACCCGTTCTGGAACGCGCCCGCGCCGTACCCGTCCGCGCACATGTAGACGTCGTAGTAGCCCGCCATCGCCGTGGCGGGCACGACCATCGCACCAGCACCACAAACCCCCAGAACCACGAGCGCGGCAATCGCCACGCCTCGCCCCACACGGCACCCCGGCCGCCTGATCGACCTGATTTCCATCGCCCCCTGCCTTCCTGTTGGCTAGCTCTGTTTGCAGAACACCGCGACGCTGAAGTCGCCGTTGGCCTGCGTGAACGTTCCTGTGGTGTTGAGGCTGCCCGTCACGACCTGGAACACGTTGCCCGGGCCGTTCGGGGTCACGACGTACGCGACCGGAACACCGTTGGTGCTCACATCGCCGAGCGACGGCGTGACCACCTCCGACGGGTTGCTGCCACTCGTGCACGAACCGCCCGCGGTCAGCGTGTAGACCCCGTTACCGTCCGGCTGAACGCTCGAGGTTCTCGCTGGCCGGTCACGATGGTGGACACGTTGCCCGACACCACACTGCGCCCACGCGCTCGCCGCCGGCGGCCCCTGCGGACCGGTGCTCCCCTGGACACCCTGCGGACCCTGCTGAGCCCACGACAGACGGCTCTGTCCCGGGCCACACCGCTTCTGGATCAGCAACTGGTGGGTGCTCTTGACGACACATCCTGAGATCGTCTTGCTCGAGCTGGCGGAGCCGAGCGCGTAGCTGCCGCCGGCGAGCAGCACGCCGGCGAGCAGCGCAATCGAGGTCTGGAGAAGTCTGGAGCTGGTTTTCATCGCAAGGTCCTTTCGCTTCCTACGGTGCGGGCGGGCCGCCGGGAGCGGGCAGGCCCGCGGCCGAGGTTGTGTGCTCGGCAGTACCAACATCTGAACGCGTGCCGTCTACCGCACCGGCGCTCTGATCAGAGGTCCCCGAAGTCGATTCGGTCGCCGGCGTGGTCGTCGCGCTCGTCGTCGACACGCTGATCCCGGCGCCGCTGATGGTAGCCGCCGCGTGCGTGCGGTTGGCGTCCGCACCCGATCCGGTTGTGCCCGCGCCTGATCCATCGGCGTCGCGCCGCGTGCCTCGGCGGCCGCGATGCACCCCTGACCGCGACCGTGCTCGCGATGCCGCGGCGCGGTTCACGGTCCGCCCGCCGGCGGTGAGGCCGCCTACCCCGGCGACCTGACCGATGCCCGCACGCGTCGCCGACGGGCTGCGCTCGGCGGTGGTCAGCGCAGCGCCCGGCGACACGGCCGAACCCGCCTTCGCTCGAACGCCCGGCAGCAGCATCACCAGGGCGCCTGCCGCGATCAACGCGATCAGGACCAGCGAGCTCACCACCAACCGCTGGCGCCGTTCCGGCTCCTTTGGAAGCGGTTCCTCAGCCGGTGTATACGCCTCCTCCCTCAACTCAAGCGGCTCGTCAGTCGCCGGATGCGGCTCCTCCCTTGACGACGACGGTTCCTCACCAGACGGACGCGGCTTCGCATATGGAGGTGGCGACCCAGCGCTGATTCGCGGCGGACGGACCGCCTCGTGGAGCGCCGTCGAGTCGGCCCCCCAGAACGAATCCGCGCTCAGCGTGCGGTCCGCGACCGGACCGATCGGGACCAGTTCCTCCGGTGGTCCGATCCAGTCCGTGGGAAGCCGCACGACGTTGTCAAAATCGTCGCCATCGCCCCCGTTGTGCCAGCCCTGGCCTTCCGACCCCACGTCCGTGTTGCCTCCGCATTCCTGACGATGACATCCGCTTGCCGCGTTAGTATAAGCACACTGAATTAGCGCCGGTTGTTCTCAATTGGAGAAAATTTGCAAATAGGACACGAACCTGAGGAAGACTCTTTTCTGACGGTCGCCGATGTCGCCGAGCTGCTGAAGCTCAATCAGCAGACCGTGCGCAACTGGATCGACCAAGGATCGCTGCCCGCGCTGAAGGTTGGCAGGCGCGTACGGATCAGGCGTTCAGATCTCGATCGCGTGCTTGAGCAGGGGCGCACCACGTCGGTTGCCGCACCACGCACATCAGGCCCGAATGCACAGGACTTCTGGAGTGGCGCGCCGGTCGGTGTGGCGGAGGTCGACCCGGACGCCAACGAGGGCCCACAGGCGCCGGAACGACCGGGCGTCAGTTCAGGCGACCCCTCCTCCAACCGCGAGGCCGTGAGTCCGTGACCCCAACGGCGACCCGCCGCGATGCTGCAGCGGAGGACCAACCCTGAGCTTCAGCGACGAACTCGAGCGCCAGCGCGCGCACGTCACGCATCTGGTCCGTCACGCCAGCGAAGGCTGGGCCGACGCGATGCGTGCGCACACACTCGCGCCGCCGGACGCCGGGTTCGCCGGACGGCTGCAATCGCTGGCGCAGGCCGCCGCGACCGAGCAGGTCGCCTGGGAACAGGCGCACCGCGCCGGCCTGCTGTGGCGACCGGTGCCCGGCGGCGAGAGCGCCGAGCCGCCGTATGAGCTTCGCCCGGGGACCGGCCGCCGCGGGCCCCAACAGCTGTGGGCTCGGTTCGACGCGGCGGTCGGAGCTCTGAACAAGGCGATCGCCGGCTCGAGCGCGTCCGATCTGGCCGATGCGTTCGGCGAGATGTCAGGCGCGGCTTCCGAGCTGGCCGAGGCGATCGGGCGCGAGGACGAGGTAGCGCGTGAGGCGCAGATGCGGGCGCGGGCGCGGGGGGCCGCCTGATCGCGGCGATCGGGCAGATCCACGTCAGGCCGAGCCGGTCGAGACCGCATTGGCAGCTGAGACCCGCTACACACTCGGCTCGACACTCCAACAGGACGAAGATCCTGCAAACCTCCGACAGCAGCCGGCGAGCGACTCGCCGCTAGCGACCAGCCGATGGCTCCGCACGCACGCCCAACGATCCCGCTTTCCGCCCCCGGCAGCAAACGCGCCGTGGTGATCGGCGGCGGCTCGTTCGGCACGGCCGTGGCGGTGCTGCTCGCCCGCAGCGGGATGCGGACCACGCTGCAGACCCGCACCGAGGAGCAGGCGTTGCGCCTCAACGAGGAGCGAGAGAACAGGGACTACCTGGGCGGCGTGGAGCTCCCGCGGGAACTGAAGATCGAGCACACGAGCGCCGGCGTCGCGCGGGCGGACTACGTCTTCCTCGGCGTCCCATCAAGCCGGCTTGACGGCGTGATCGACGGACTTGAACAGAACGGCCTGGGGCGCAAGGCAGCGGTGGTGTCGCTCGCCAAGGGGCTCGTGCCTCCATTCGGCACGCCGCCGACGGTGCAGCTCAGACAGCGGTTCGGGGCGCACCGCGTCGCCTGTGTCGGAGGTCCCGCGCACGCGCGTGAGATGGTGTTCGATGGCGCCGGGCTGGTCGCGGCGTCGAGCGATCAGGCGCTGGCTGCTGCGCTCGCGGCGGCGTTCATCCGCGCGGGCGTGATCTGCGAGCAGTCAAACGATCCTGTCGGCGTCGAGCTGGCGGGGGCGGCAAAGAATGCGGCCGCGCTCGCGTCGGGGGCGACCGTCGCCCAGGGCCTCAACGCTGCCGGTGCGGCCGCCGGGCACATCTTCGCCGAGGTTTGGCGCTGGGCCGAGTCGCTCGGCGCCCGGCCCGAATCGATGATCGGCCTGGCCGGCACCGGTGACCTGGTCGCGACCGCGCTCGCGCCGCAGAGCCGCAACCGCCGCGCCGGCGAGCTGCTCGCGCAGGGGGTGGCGACGGTGGACATCCCGGCGCGGATCGGTCAGGCGGTGGAGTCGCTCGAGTCCGTACCGCTGCTCGCCAAGGCGCTTGACGCCGCCGGGATCGCGGCCCCGGTGAACACCGCACTCGCGAAGCTGATCGAGGGCACGCTTCCACTCGCCGAGTGGATCACGGTCGTGCGCGCGACGGTCCCGCCGCCGGCCCGCTGGCGACCGGTACGGCGCGGCTTCTGGCGGCGGCTGCGTGAGCGACTGAGGGCGATCTTCGCGCGCAGGCGTGAGACGACTCACCTGCCCGAGACCACCTCGATGCAGCAGGCGCCGACCGCGCCGGACCCGCAGCAGACCTGAAGTCGCGCGTCCTGAACCCTCAGTCAGGACGCGCGGGACCAACGCGCGCGGCGCGCGCTCAGCGCTCCGCCAGCGTCGTCACGACCGCCTCGTACACCCCGGCGCCATAGCCGCTCGAAGCGATCCGGACCCCCTCCCGGCCGGCGACGTCGTCCGCCAGCGTCGGGTCACGCTCGAGCGCGTTCGCGACCAGCCAGAAGCAGCCCACCACGCCGGCCGCATCCAGGTCCTCACGGGAATCCCCGACCGCGATGCAGTCCGCCGCTGAGTAGGCGCGGTTCTGCATGTGTCGGGCCACCGCGCGCGCCTTCGACGCGACCGCCGGGATCAGGTGGTAGGCGTGGACCCGCCCCTGGCCGTCGCGCTTCCCATCGCCGGCCCAGACGACGCCGTTGTCGACCAGCCGCAGCCACCCGAGGTCGGCCTGTGCGAGCGTCGCCTCGGCCTCAGCCAGCGAGATGTGGCCTCTGAACAGGTGCGATACGTCGCGCCCCTCAGACCACGGCGTGTGGTACTCAAGCGAGCCCGCGAACCGCTCCAGCAGCAGCGCGGGAGCACCGGATGCCTCGATCTGATCGTGGATCGTGCCCGCCACCGCGGAGGGCTCGATACCGCCCGTCAGCCACTCGAGCTCGCCGTCGAGAACGAGTCCGCAGCCGAGCTCGAAGATGAACGAGTGCTGCCCGATCAACCGTGAGTCCTCGAACACGCTCGATTGCCGGCGGCCCGAGTAGATCACCACCTCGACGCCCGCGCGTGAGCACGCCTGCAGCGCTCTGATCGCGTCAAGCGAGAACGAGCCGTCGGCTGCCGCCAGCAGCGATCCGCCCGGGCCGAGCAGGGTTCCGTCGAGGTCCACGTACATGCAGCGCATCAGGTCAGCGAACCTAGCATCCCCACCGCCATACTGGCCCGGTGTCAACCGCGCGTGAAACCGAGCCCTGGGAGCAGCTGCTCGACACCGGCGCCGCCGACGAGCGGCTCGTCTACAACGATTTTTATAGGGCACGCTCCGCGCGCCTTGTTTCTGTTCCCGATGACCTCCATCCGCTGGTCCACGACGCCCTCACGAAGGTCGGGATCGACCAGCTCTACGCTCACCAGCGGCTCGCGCTCGAGAGCGCCTATGCGGGACCGACGATCGTCACCACCGGAACTGCATCGGGCAAGTCGCTTTGCTTCCAGCTGCCGACGCTCGAGGTGCTGGTACGCGACCCGAGGGCACGGGCGCTGTACCTGTACCCGACCAAGGCGCTGGCGCAGGATCAGGCGCGCGCGCTGCATGCGTTCGGGCTGACGCGGCAGATCCGCCCGGCGATCTACGACGGCGACACGCCACGCCAGGAGCGCACGGCGATCCGCCGCTCCAGCAACCTGATCCTGACGAACCCGGACATGCTGCACATCGGGATCCTGCCCCACCACAGCTCTTGGGACGAGTTGCTGGCGAACCTGGCCTTCGTCGTGATCGACGAGGCCCACGTCTACCGCGGCGTGTTCGGCTCGCACGTCGCGAACGTGCTGCGGCGGCTGCGTCGAGTCGCTGCGATCCACGGCACGATTCCGCGGTTCCTGCTGACCAGCGCGACGATCGCGAACCCGCTCCAGCTAGCCCGGGAGCTCACCGGTCTGGACGAGATCAGCCTGATCGACGACGACGCCGCGCCGCGGCCCGCGCGCCGGGTGGCGATCTGGAACCCGCCGCTGCTCGACGAGCAGCTCGGCACGAGGGCCTCGGTGCTCTACGAGGCCGCGGAGCTCCTGTCCGAACTGGTCAGCGCGGGGGCGCGGACGATCTGCTTCATGAACTCGCGCAAGGGGGTCGAGTTGATCCTCCGCCACACCGTCGACCGGTTGGCGCCTGAACTGGCCGAGCGAGTGGTCCCCTACCGGGCCGGCTACACGCCGGCGCAGCGCCACGAGATCGAGCGCCGGCTCTCGAGCGGCGAGCTGCTCGGCGTCGTCACGACCAACGCGCTGGAGCTCGGGATCGACATCGGCGAGCTCGACGCCGCGATCTGCGTGACGTTCCCCGGGACGGTCGCCAGCCTGCGCCAGATGTGGGGCCGCGCCGGTCGCCGAGGCCGTGGGCTGGCCGTCTACATCGCCGGCGAGGACGCGCTCGATCAATTCTTCGCGCGCCATCCGGCCGAGTTCCTGCGCCGGGCGGTCGAGGCGGCGATCATCGACCCCTCAAGCCCCGAGATCCGCGATGAGCATCTCCTCTGCGCCAGCCACGAGGCGCCGCTGACCGAGCTCGATGACGAGATCCTCGGTGGCGATGTCGTCGCCGACGCGACGAGGCTCACCGAGGCAGGGCTGCTCCGTGAGCGCGCGACCGGCTTCGTCCCGGTCCGCGCCGACGACTACCCGGCGGCCAGGGTGGCGCTGCGCTCAGCCTCGGCCGACAGCTTCGTGCTGATCGACGGGAGCTCCGGAGAGGTGCTCGGGACGATCGAGGCCGCGCGCGCGTTCTCGACAGTGCATGACGGCGCGATCTACCTGCATCTCGGTCGCTCCTACGAGGTCAGGGAGCTCGACCTCACTGCCCGGCGAGCGCTGCTGACACCGTTCTCCGGCGAGCACTTCACACAGACCAGGAGCGAGAGCATGACCTACATCGATCGGCTGGCGGAGCGTGTCGAGACGCACGGGGTGACGCTCTCGTTCGGAACGGTGATCTACACCGAGACCGTGCTCGGCTACCAGCGCAAGCGGCTCCAGGACCACACCGTGATCGACTTCCAGTCGCTCGACATGCCGACCGTCGAGTTCTCGACGCGGGCGCTGTGGTACGAGCTGGAGGGCCTGATCGACGCCGAGCCGTTCCCACCGGAACACCTGCTGGGCGCGCTGCACGCGCTCGAGCATGGGCAGATAGCGGTGCTGCCGCTGATCGCGATGTGCGACCGATGGGACATCGGCGGGCTCTCGACAAACGCGCATCCGCAGACCGGCGGACCGACGATCTTCATCTACGACGGCCACCCGGGGGGCGTTGGGATCACGCGCCGCGGCTTTGATCAGTTCGACCGGCTGGTGGGGGACGCGCAGCGGCTGATCGGCGAATGCCCATGCCGCTCGGGCTGTCCCTCGTGCGTGCAGTCGCCCAAGTGCGGCAACCTCAACGAACCGCTGTCGAAGGCAGGCGCGCTTGAGCTCCTGGCGCGACTAACGTCAAATGCGAGCTAATGTCGCGAGTCGGAAAGCCGTGAGCAGTCTCTAGTGGTAGAGGAGTGCCTTCGGCCGCGCGTAGCCGACCAGCTCGGCACAGCCGGGGCGCAGATCCGCCCAGGAACAGTCGAGCGACAGGGTCGCGAGCGCGCCCGTCGGAAGCTTGTGCTGGATCTCGCCCAACTCTCCCTGCAGCGCACCGGCAGCGGATGCGTCCCTGGCACCCGCCAGCTTCAGCACCAGCATCTGCATCGCGGGGTTGTGCCCGATCACCATCACCGAGCCGGCTTCGGCCGGGATCCGGCGCAGGCGCTCGATCAGCTGATCGCAGCTCGCGTCATACAGCGGCCGCTCGATCCGGTGCTCGCCGCCGACGGTGATGCCCGCCAGCGTCTCACGCGTGCGACGCGCCGTCGAGCACAGCACGACATCGGGGCTGATCTCGTTCGAGGCAATGTAGTCAGCCAGCACCGGAAGCGTCTTTCGACCCCTCGGCGCAAGCGGCCGGTCGTGATCTGGCTTCCCCGGATCGTCCCAACTGGACTTCGCGTGCCGCAGCACATAGAGCGTGCGTTCATCATGCATGTCTCCATTGTCCCGCCTCCGGCGGCGTCCTCATCCGTTCCTAACACGCGACCATTTGCGGTCGACGGCCGATACGCACCGCGGCGAGTGGGTCGGCGGGCTCGCCCAGCGCACGACCCCGCCACCCTCGCCGCCTCGATAGCATCGCGCGACACGGCGAGATAGCTCAGCTGGTAGAGCACACGACTGAAAATCGTGGTGTCCCCGGTTCAAGTCCGGGTCTCGCCATCACGTGAAGAATCCTGCAAGGCGTTGGTTTCGAGAATTCAGCCCGACAGCGCCGCCCACCTTTTCTGCTCACGCTGATAAGTGAGAGCGGCTCTCACGGACGCGGCGGCGCCACGTTCTGGCGTGTTCGCCGGTGGAGGTGTCGATCTCGGTGAGGACAATCGCGCCGTGATCTGCCGATGCGCAGCGAGCGACCCAAACCCCGTTGGGGTTGACGACGCCGGCCGGGGGTTGGCGAGGGCCGACGGGACCCGCGTAGCTCACCCACAACGAATTCGCGGCGGCGTGTCCGGCGGCCTCCACCGCGAACACCTCGGGGAACTCGGGGTTGCCGGCGGTCGAGAACAGCACGCAGTCCACGTCTTCTCGCTCGTAGGCGCCGAACAGCTCCGGGTACTGCGATTCCATCCCCAGCGCGCACCCGAAGCGCACGCCGCCAGCCTCGAAGGCCAGCGGTCGCTTACCCGCCTCGTACATGTACAGCGACTTCGTTCTCGACAGCATCCGCTCGTCGTAGCGCCCGACGATCACGCCACGGCCAGAGATCACGAACAACGAGTTCGTCGGCCGCGACCGTCCCTGCGCGAAGTCGATCCCGCCGACGGCGACCCACAGCTTCAGATCCCGCGCCGCGCGGGCGACACTGTCGAGCTCAGTCCGTAACACCGCGCGGTCAACGACGCTCCAATCCGCGTCAGCGATGATCCCCGGACCACGGCTCGACACGACTCGCTTATGGGGAGCGCACAGCGCGCCCTCCGGGAAATGCACCAGCGATGCGCCCGCCGCCGCGGCGCAGCGCATCACCGCGCGGATCCGCGTTGCGCTCTCACGCAACTGCTCCGATGAGCGCGGATCTGGGTGCAGCACCGACTGCACCGTCGCGATCAGCAGATGACGCGGCGAGGGCCGATCGCCGCCCAGCAAGTGCCGGCGCGCGGCGGTGTAGGACTCACCCGTCTTCGCGGCGCGCGCCCGCACGCGCCGCTTGAGGTTGGCATTCTCCGTCATCACGATCCTCCACGTCGCCGGCAACAGCTTCCCAGCAGCTCACCGCGACGGCTCAGAACACGTGATGGCTCGAGCTCAGAAGACCCTTTGCCTCCACCATCACCGCTGACGCTGGGAGCCAGCACCTGGAGGTTCGGCGCGAGCCGCGCCCCGAAGAACCTATCACGCGCGGATGCCGGCTTCGGGGTGGGCCGCCGACAGCTGAACGGACGTCGCCGTGCAGGCAGCCACCGCGGCGCGGACCGTCGGGTGGATGTGTTCGGCTCCGACGAGCTCGCTGATCCCGCCGGAATCAAGCGTGCTCCGCAGCCGCCTACGCGCCCGAGCGATCGACAGGCTGACACCCTCGCCTGCCAGCTCGGAGATGAGCTCTCGGAGCGCCTGGAGTCCGGTGCTGTCCACATCGATCACGGCCTCTGAGTCGAGAACCACCCAGTTCGCGCGGCTTGGCGCCCCCCTCACGGCCTCATGGACCCGCTGCTTGACGTAGCTCACGTTCGCGAAGAACAGCCGGTCCTCAAGCCGGTAGACGACGACGCCCGGCGTGATTTGCGCGTCGGGGTCGGCGGAGACGTCCACCCACCGCCCGACCTCCGGGTCATAGCCGAGCACCGCGTCCCCGGGCCGGGCGCTGCGGCGAACCGCGTCGATGATCGTCAGGCCGACGGCGAACACGACCGCCGCGAGCACGCCGACGATCACGACGCCGGCGGTCGTGCTCGCGGCGATTGCGAGCTCGACCCGGTCGGTGCGTGCGAGCTTCCGCCACGACTCCGGCCGGATCAGTCCGATCGCGGCGGAGACGATCGCCGCGCCGAGGACCGCTTTGGGCAGGTGTGCGATCGGCGCCGTCAGGAACAACAGAATCAGCAGAATTGCTGACGCCGCTACGAGCCCCGAGATCTGGCTTCGGGCGCCTGTTGCATCGGCCACCGCCGTTCGCGACCCGCTCGCGCCGACCGGGAGGGCCTGTGTCAGACCGGCGACCGCGTTCGCGGCGGCCATCGCACGAAGCTCCTGCGTGACCCCGATGTGCTCGTTGTGACGTTGCGCGTAGGAACGAGCGGTCAGGATCTCGTCCGCGAAGCTGACGAGGAACAGCCCCGCTGCTGCCGGGATCAGTTGGACGGTCTGGCTGACCGTCGGCCTGGGCAGCGAGATGCTCGGTAGACCGCTTGGGATCGCGCCCACCACCGCGACTCCGTGTTCGCTGAGATTAAGCGCCGCGGAGACCGCGATGCCGCCGACGACGACCAGCAGGGCGGCTGGGAAGCGCGGGGCCAGGTACCGCAAGGGCAGCAGGACGGCGAGTGAGACCACGCTGACGCAGAGGGTGCTCAGGCTCGTGCTCGGGATCTCCTTCACCACCTCCACCAGTTGCGGGATCGGATCCGACGCGGAGATCGAGAGCCCGAGCATCTTTCCGAGCTGGCCGACGATCAGGACGATCGCGATGCCGTGGATGTAGCCGATCAGGACGGGGCGCGAGAAGTAATCAGCGAGCCAACCGAGACGCGCGATCAGGGCGAGCACGTAGAAGCCTGCTGTGAGCAGCGCGAGCATCGCTGCGAGTTCCGCCGCGTGCTGGCTGCCCTGTGCCGCGAACGCCAGCACAGAGACCGCGACCATTGCACTGAGCGATCCTTCGGGACCGATCACGAGCTGGCGCGAGGATCCGAGCAGCGCGTAGGCCACCGTTGGGAGCAGGAGCGCGTAGAGGCCGTTGACCGGTTGGAGACCGGCGACCTCGGCGTACGCCATCGCTGAAGGCATCGCGAGCGCCGCAACGGTGATGCCGGCTACCAGATCTCGCTTGCCGCTATCGGGGCGGTAGCCGTCGTAGCTGGCCGACGAGCGGCGCCAGACGCTGTACGAGCGGCCTCGGCGGCGCCTCCTTGAACGCAGGTGCACCTTCGCCATACATCGACCGTTGCGCTGCGTTGTTCGGAGAGCTCGCCGGCGGCACGCGGTCAGCCATCCCGGCGGTCGAGGCGTTCGAGCCTGGTACGGAGAGCGGGTCGCTGTGGGGGGTCCGACAACGCGATCAGATCCTCGAGCAGGGTGTGCAGCCGCCGCGAGGCTTGCGCAGAGGGGACGCGGAGTCCGATCAGCTCGTCGAGCGCGACGGCCACGTAGTCCTCCCAGGTCGGCATCGCGAGTGTGACCCGTGGCCTGCCGTCCTCGCCCGAGATCCGACCGACGTCCAGGTCACGCGACGTGAGACGGCGAAGCAGGCCGTCGATGCTGTCGATCGCCTGGACCGCGGTGCTCGGGTCGTTGATCGCTGGGGAAAGGGCGCGTAGCGCGATGTCCACGAGCACGCGCAGCGCCAACGTCGGGTCCTGTTCGAAGGTTCGCTCTTCGCCGACGGTCAGGGCGTTCAGGATCGCGTCATCGACGTGAGGACCTGCGTGGTTCTCAACCGAGGCGATCCTCGAGAACTCGAGCAGCGTAGCTCCCGCCGAGACGTGGAGGCTCAGCTCGGTCTGGTTCGCGTCGGCCGCGCGGAGCAGCGCCGGGACATCGACCACCTGCAGCACCGCCGTCCCCCGAGGCCAACGGATGATGCGGCCGAGTTGGCTCTCCGGCTCGCGTAGCGCTACACGGTCTTCGTCGCTTGTGGGACCCTCGCGAGCGGGCACGGGGTAGAGACCGTCGATCACCTCGATGCCGCGGATGGTCACCTGCGTCAGGGTGGGGCCGAGTTGGATCGACCTGAACGCCTCGAGTTGGAGTCTGCGGAAGACGATGATCGTCGCGAAGACGCCGAGGACCGAGATGATCGGAACGAGCCCGGACGTCCGCTCGTCCCGCCCGATCACGAGCGCGGCGGTGAATGAATAGACGACGACCGCCGTATACAGCGCGAAGGCCCGCCAGACGATCGGCGCATCCCGGAACAGGTTCAGGCGCGGCGTGAACGTGGTCGAGCCGTGTTGGACTACCAGGAACAGCAGCGAGAAGACGATGCCGATGAAGGTCACGGTCCCGGCACCGACTGAGATCAGCATGTCGATCGTCCGGTTGGAAGCGAGGCTGAAGCCGATATTGATCCGTGGCGCTGCGAACGCGAGCGCGACCGCCACCAGGACGCCGAACAGCTGAACGATTCCCGCCCGCAATTGCCGTCGTCGCACCAGCAGCCGGGCGAGTTGAGGGCGCCGACGATTGCGGCGGAACGCCGGGGACGGCTCGGCGGTGTTGGGAGCGCCGGCGCTCACGGGACGGAGCGGATAGGGTCAGCGCTGACTACTGCCGCGCCATCGCGATCCGCAGCCGTTCCTCCGCGGCGAGCACGTGGTCCTCGTCCTGCGCCGCGTCGTTGATGTCGATCTCGACCCAGTCGATCGAGCCGGTGAAGCGGCTCGTCTCCGACGTGTAGCGGTCGCTGACCGTCGTGCCCGCGTCCTCCCCCACGTCCGCCGTCTCGTCGAGCGAGTAGATCATCGGCACCGTCGCCTGCACCCGCCCGTCCGCGACGCTGTTCCCGTCGAGGTAGAGCGTGACCGCCCCTCCCTTGCCAAAGCCACCGCCGTCGTAGGCGAACTCCATGCGGAGCTGATGCTCGCCGGCCGGGACCGCGTCCGCGCCCTGAACGTGGAAGCGGGTCATTCCGAAGAGGTTGTAACAGTACGACGGCCGGCCCTCGTCGAGGAACAGACACCATCCGCCGAACCCACCGCCCTGGGCGATCAGCACACCGTTGGCTCCACCCTCGGGCGTGGCGAACTGAGCCGTGACGGCGTGCGTCTTGTTCTTCACGTTGATCATCGAGTTCTCCGACAGCCGCGCCATTCCGGGGAACAGCAGTTGCCGGTTGCCACGGATCAGGGTCGGGCGACCGGCGAGATCCGGGTTGAAGCGCTCGACCCGGCGATCATCGAGCGGAAGGACCCCGTACTTGACGGCCTCGATCAGGAACAGCCGTTTCAGCGCGTCCAGCCTCTCTGGCTGCTCGGCGGCGAGATCATGGGACTGGCTCCAATCCGACGCCGTGTCGTAGAGCTCCCAGACGTCCTCGTCAACCGGGGGTAGCGAGCCGGGAACCCACGGCGTGCTGTGCCGCGTCACAGCGGTCCAACCCTTGTGGTAGATCCCCCGGTTACAGACGCACTCGAAGTACTGGGTATCCCGCCGCTCGTCGGCGCTCGCGTGATCGAAGCAGTAGGCCATGCTCGTGCCGTGGATCGGCTGCTGCTGGATACCGTTGACGAACGCCGGCTCAGGCAGGCCGGCCGCCTCAAGAATCGTCGGCGCAACATCGATCACGTGATGGAACTGCGATCGGACCTCGCCGCGAGCACTGAAGCCACGCGGCCAGTGAACGACGGTCCCGTTGCGCGTCCCGCCCCAGTGGGAAGCCACCTGCTTAGTCCACTGGTAGGGCGTATCGGTCGCGTGCGCCCACCCGACGGCGAAGTGGTTGAACGCCTGTGGTCCACCGAAATCGTCGATCTTCGACGCCATGAACTCCGCGGTCTCGAGGTGCGCGGCGCCGTTGAAGACGAACAGCTCGTTGAACGTCCCCTGGGGTGTGCCCTCCGCGCTCGAGCCGTTGTCGCCGACGATGTAGTAGATCAGCGTGTCCTCGAGGATCTCGAGGCTCTCCAGCGTGTCGATGATCCGTCCGACGTGGTGATCGGCGTGCTCGAGAAAGGCCGCGAACACCTCCATCTGGCGCGCGAGGATCGGCTTCAGCTCGGCCGGCATCGCGTCCCACGCCGGGATCTCGTCGGGCCGGGCAGTCAGCTGAGTCTCGGGCGGTACGACGCCAAGCTCCTTCTGCCGCTTCAGGATGCGTTCGCGAAGCGCATCCCAGCCGTCGTCGAAGGCGCCCTTGTACTTGTCGATCCAGTCCTTGGGCACCTGATGCGGGGCGTGCGCCGCGCCGGGCGCGAAGTAAGCGAAGAACGGCTTTTCCGGCATCAGCGCCTTCTGCTGGCGAATCCACGTGATCGCGTGATCCGCGAGGTCCTCGGTGAGGTGGTACCCCTCCTCGGGCGTCCGCGGGGGCTCGATCGGCGTGGTCCCGTCGTACAGAGCCGGGGTGTACTGATTCGTCTCGCCGCCGATGAACCCGTAGAAGTACTCGAAACCCGAGCCGGTCGGCCAGCGGTCGAACGGTCCAACCGGACTCGTCTCCCACATCGGGACCTCATGGCATTTGCCGAACTGCGCCGTCGAATAGCCGTTCAGCTTCAGGGTCTTCGCGAGCGGCGCGCAGTCATCCGGGCGAACGGAGCTGTAACCGGGCGCTGAGGTCGCGAGGTCGGGAACCGCCCCCATGCCGACGGTGTGATGGTTGCGGCCCGTCAGCAGCGCGGCTCGCGTGGGCGCGCACAGCGCGGTCGTGTGGAACCGGTTGAACTTCAACCCCGAGGACGCGAGACGCTCGGCGACCGGAGTGTGCACCGGCCCACCGAAGGCACTGGAGGAGCCGAACCCGACGTCATCGAGCAGGACGAGCAGCACGTTCGGGGCTCCCGCGGGCGGCAGCAGCGGCTCGATCGGATCGAACCGCGTGTCCGGATCACGCGCCTCATAGGTCGTCAGGCCGGTTCGGCGCCGACTTGGGATCGGCAGAACGCTCCGCTGAACGGGATCGATGGCCACTCTCGTCTCCTTCGCAATTGTCAACCGGGTGGGGAATATAACAAAACTGATGACCCATCAGTTATAATTTTGACTCCAGTTTGAGATGACAAGTCAAATGCCAGATGACTCGTCTCGGGACACGCCTCCAACACGCCAAGCGAGGCGCCGTGCGCAGACGCGGGAGCGACTGCTCGACGCCGCGCAGGCGCTGTTCGCCCGGCAGCGCGTTGTTGACACAACGATCTCCCAGATCACCGAGGAAGCCGACGTCGGGTTCGGCTCGTTCTACAACCACTTCGCATCGAAGGACGAGATCGTCGAGGCGACCGTGCGCGAATACCTTCGACAGCAGGTGCGCGTGGTGATGGGTCTCGTTGAGAAGCTGAACGATCCGGCCGAGACCGTCGCGATCGCGTATCACCACTTCGCATCGAAGGCCGACGACGACGGTGAGATCACGCAGCTGCTGCTCAGCCTGGACGCTTCCTACAAGATCATGCTCGAGGAGCTCGGCCCTCACGCACGTAACGACATCGAGCGCGGACTCGCTTCCGGGCGTTTCACGGTCTCCGATCCGGAGGTCGTACTGATCGCCTCGGCCGGCGCGCTGATCTTCAACATGCGCGCGGTCAGCGAAGGGACGGTTGGGCCTGAAGCTGCGATCGAGGTCGCGCAACTCGTCTTGCAGCTGTTCGGCCTGACCGCGCACGACGCGGCTGACGTTGTGGATCGCAGATTGAGGGTCGGACCGGGCGGGCGCGTTCACGCTCGCGCAACCGAGCCCCCATCAAGCAGCTGAGAGAGCCAACCACCACCTGATCGCTCAGCTGGTCTTCGTGATGATCTGGCCGTTGGCGGCCCGGCGGATGATCGCGCTTGGGAAGTCCGGGTCGGCGGTGCGTCGTGGGATCTTGAACACGACGACGTTGTTGATCGCTTGTGAGGTGAGGGTGCGGGCGGGGTCCTTGCGGCTGGAGCGGAATTTCAGTGTGACCGTGGTGACGGCATCGGGGACGATCGCGGCGAAGATCTGTCCGCCCGCGCGGTCGCCAAGGCCGATCCCGCCTTCGAGGCCCGGCTGCAGGAACGATGTTGTTGACGCGCAGCCGGAGTTGACACCGTTCGGTGGCCGGACATGCCGGGTGGTGACCACGGCGAAACAGAGCGCGGCCTGGCCGGTGAGGACGCGGGTCGCTCGGAACCCCTGCACTTGCTCTCGCAACGCGGTCGCGCGTTCGCTTGCGGGCAGGTTGAGGACGATGCGCTTTAGTCGGGTTCGCATCTCCGTGTAGCAGCGTGCGGGGATCGACTCCAGGCCCGAGGGGTTGCCCTCTGGGATCAGGTAGAAGGCTCTGCCGTCGATGATCTGCGCGAGGCGGATGTAGTTGATGTCGACCTGCGATCCAGCCGTGAAGCCGCCGCCGAGGAGCGTCTCGAGGGTGGGCGACCTGATCGCCGGTCGGCGGAGCACTCCGAGCTGCGAGAGCAGCGCTGGTCCCGGTGAGCTGGTCACCGTGGTCGGGCCTCGGTTGTTGTTGACACAGGCGGGGTCGCTCCGGCGAGTCTGCTTGTCGGCCCTGCCGATGTCAGCCTCGATCGCCTGTTGGGCGGGGGAAGGCCGTCCGATCAGCACCTGCCGGGGATGCGTTCGCGATCCGGCCGGGTGCGCCGGTGGGGTCGGACCGGCGTGAGCGTGGTGCAGGACCGTGGCCGCGATGATCGCGATCACGAGTGCGGTCAGGACGGAGAGTGTGACGGGGAGATTCCGGGCGATCGTGCGCAAACGCGGCCTACCGCCGGATCGCCGACGGGTGGTCGCCGTGCGATGCGCGGCGGCGTCAAGCTGGCTTCGCACCTGTGGCAGCAGCGTCATCTTGTTTCCTCCAGTCGTGCTCGCAGGGACGCCAGGCCGCGGCTGACGCGCTGTCGGATGACCAGCTCGGAGGTCTGCATCCGCTCGGCAATCTCGTGATAGGGCAGCTCATCGAGAATCCGCGCACGAACGGCGTCCTGCTGATCGGGCGCCAGCCCCTCGAGCAGATCGGCGACCCACTGATCTGACCCGAGAGCCGCTTGCACTCGCTCGGCCTGCCCGGGATCGAGCCCGAACGCATCCCGGATCCCGAGACGGTGTCGCGCCCGCGCCTCGACGCGTCCCCGGCGGACGCTGCGAGCCAGCGTGTTGTGCGCGATCGTGAACAGCCAGGCAGCCGCTTCAGGCCTCTCTGGCCGATACTTCGGCGCGGCGTTCAACGCGGCGGCGAACACCTCGGCGGTCAGATGACAAGGGTTAAGCCACGAGGCCTGACATTTGTGACGAGGACACCCGCGGATCCCGATCAGACTCGACCGCCACGTGCCAGCCGCCCGATTGTCGCATCCTCCGCAGGGAGATGTGCGACGTGTCGGCCGCGTTCTCAGCCTGTGATCATCGCGAGAGTGGTTCGTTGGGCTGGTTCCAGTTCGGCCAGAGCTTGTGTACGGCGGGGCGGTTGAGCTGCGGACCCCAGCCGGCGGTGACCAGGACCTGTCCGTCCCAGGCGACTCTCGCGTAGAACCCTTCGATCGAGCCGATGTAGGCCTCGTCCGCCGGCCGGGTGATGACCCGCCCGACCCGGTCCCATCTGACCCCGAGATTTGTGCAGTAGAACTGTTCGTCAGGGCGGTCGAACTGCAGATCGCACTTCGGGGCGTGGTTCAGTCGGGTGTTGTAGAGCGGTCCGATTCCGTAGAACGAGCCGGCGGCGACGCACGGGCCCTCGAAGACGCATTGATGGCCGAACCCGAGCCGTCCCGGGGCGTGGACGAGATAGAACGACTCTCGAGTTATTCCAAAGGTGCCCTGAGCGCGCGTGAAGGAGCCGACTGGGTAGTCGACGGCCGGCTGCAGGAGCACGCCGTTGCCGGCCTGGCTGCCGGGATGCAGGCGCGGGAATCTGAGCGACCTGATCACGTTCGCGAGCTGCTCTTTAAGCGCCGGAGATGCCTGGCCTCCAATCAGAACGGTCGCCGTGACCTCGCTTCCATAGGCAACAATGACACGCGAGCGCGAGGCAGGGACCGCGTCGTTGTCAGACACGGTCTTGGACAGGAAGGTCTCGCTCCGCGACGCGCCGAAGCTGCTCAACACGATCGGGAACCGTGAATCGGGCACGAGGAAACCAGCCGGCGATGGTTCCAGGATCAAAGCGACGCCGTCCGCGGGGAATGCTCCGCTTGCGTCGAGCGGCACGGCGAATGGCGGTTCGGTGATGTTGTCTTCAGCCACGTGTCGATCCTGGGTCAGTTCGCGTTGGGGCGGGAAGCTCGCGAGCGTGATCTGATCCAAGCCAGCAAGCCCACGCCCGGGTACCCGGGTGAGCGTGAGCGTTCCGGGGACCGTGATCGACCAACCCTGCGGATCGGTGTAATGACTGGCGCGCCCGGAGCTTGTCGGCGCGACGACATCACGGTTCGCCGAATGGAGCAGCACCATTGCGCCGGCCGCAATCGCGAGCGTGACCAGCACGCTGATCGTGACCATCGCACGGCTCAGGAGCCGTGACGGCATTGGCTTCGGTAGCGCCCGTCGGCGGCTGCCATCGCGGGCCTCGGCGTGCCTCAGTTCCTGCTCGAGCCGGTCAAAACCACTGGTCATAGCTCCTCCCTTGACACCCCGCGGCGCAGGGTGGCCAGACCACGGCTCACGCGCTTGCGGACGGTTGCCTCACCGATTCCGTAAGCGCCCGCGATCTGCTCGTAGCTGCGCTCCTCAACGATGCGTGCTTGAACAGCTTCGCGCTGCTCGGCGGGCAGCTCGTCCAGCAGTCGCGCGTATTGGGCGCCGTCCGCGAGCGCCGCCACCCGCTCGAGGTCATCCTCTGTCCAGTCAATCGCGGCGATCCCGAGCCGTTGTTGCGCACGGCGCTCGACCCGCCCCCGCCGTGCCACGTCCGCGATCTTGTTTGTCGCGATCCCGACCAGCCATTGCCACGGACTTCCCAGCTCGGTGCGGTAGCGACGGCGGCCGATCAGCGCCGCCGCGAACACCTCGGCCGCGAGGTCCGCTGCCAGTTCGGGATCACGGACCCGCGCCATGCAGAACCTCAGCAGCGCATCGAGATGCGCTCGATAGAACGCGCCGAAGTCCTCCAAGAGCAGACCCTGATCGTCCATTCATCAAGTATTCGTCGGACACCCAGGTTCTGTGACCCGCCACCACCCTCGACGCCCGCGCCGACCGGCCGTCCGGGAAGCCGCGGGCTCTAGGATCGCGGTCGACAGCTTGTTCCGATCCAGAGAGAGGTGGCTGGGATTGTCAACTTCGATGAGGTCCGGCGATGGCGGCACGCCCGCACATCCGATCCGCGAAACGTCGATCCAGACCGCGCGGCTGCGGTTCGCGGCGATCGAAGCCGGAGATCCGGGCGGGCCGCTGGCTCTGTGCCTTCACGGGTTCCCCGACTCGGCCTGGACCTGGCGTCATCTCCTTCCGGCGCTGGCGGATCGCGGCTACCACGGTGTCGCGCCATTCATGCGGGGCTACGCCCCGACGGAGCTGCCGAGCGGCGGCTTCGGCCTGCGGGACCTCGCCGCCGATGTGCTCGCGCTCGAGGAGACCTGCCGAGGGTCCGAGAAGAGTGTGTGCATCGGTCACGATTGGGGTGCTGCGGCCGTGTACACGGTCCTCGGGCAGTCCGCGGATCGGTGGGCATGCGCAGTCTCGGTGGCTGTCCCGCCGATCGGCGATGACGCGCTCGACAGCTTCTCGCTGGAGCAGTTGCGTCGCAGCTGGTACTCCTTTCTGTTCCAGCTCCCGGATCTGAAGGTCCCCGAGCAAATCGCCTCCAATGATGATCTGGCGCTGATCGGCTCGCTGTGGCGAGACTGGTCGCCGGGCTGGCACTCTCCCGAAGATCTCGCCCGCGCGAAGGCGGCGCTTCGCCCCGCCGGCCATCTGCGTGCCGCAATCAGCTATTACCGCGAGGCGCCGACCCGAGCTCCGGCGCAGGACGCAAACCGAGAACGGGAGATCCCGGGCTGGGCAACGCCGCTGCTGTACCTGCATGGAAGCAATGACGGTTGCATCGGCACCGACGTGGTGGAGGCGGTGCGCCCAAGGCTGTCGCCGTCGATCCGGGTGGAAACGCTCCAGGACGCAGGACACTTCCCGCAGCTCGAGCGACCGGCGGCGTTCTGCGAGCGCGTGCTCGAGTTCCTGGAGGCGCATGCCTGACGCCTCAGCGCGGACCGATGGTGTCCCCGATCAAAGTCCGACTCCCGCGATCACCTCGAAAGGGCCGGCGGTCAGCTCGACGCTCAGCTCACGGCCTGCTTGAGGAGCGCCGCGATTTTCGCCTCCTCGGTGGCGGTCAACTTCGTCAGCGCGAACGCGGTCGGCCAGATCGCGCCCTGGTCAAGGTTCGCCTTGTCGCTGAAGCCGAGCGTCGCGTACCTCGTCTTGAACTTCTGCGCTGTCTGGAAATAGCAGACAACGCTGCCGTTGTCGGCATAGGCGGGCATCCCGTACCAGAGTCTTGGCGAGAGGGCAGGCGCGCTGGCACTGACGATCTCGTGAAGCCGCTCGGCGATCGAGCGATCCGGCTCCTGCATCGTGGCGATCTTCGCGAGCACGTCGCCTTCCCCGTCCGCTTTGTTCCCGTTCCCGCGCGGACCGCGGCGCCCCTCCGCCTTCAGTTCTTGGGCGCGGTCCTTGATTGCGGCTCGTTCCTCGTCGGTGAAGCCCTTGGGCCGCGTCTTGATGACGGTGGTGCTCTTGGACGACTGTTGCGTCTGCTTGGCTGGACTCATGGAAACCTCCTCGTGTTGTTTGGGTTATGCCTGCTCGACCGCCAATGCAAACCCGCGCCGGTCGGGGCTGAGAGGATCGACGTGTGCTTGTCGCTGCTGGTCATCGCCAGATCAAGATAAGCCCGCGAGTGGCCCGTGAGAAGAGCCGGTTCACCGCCGAAATAGTGGGCCGCTTTCGGCGGTAGCGTCCGATCACCGGCCGGAGGACCGCGTCGGTCAGCTCACAGAAGATCGCTGATCGCGCCGATGCCCCGCTCGATTGCCGCGCCGGTGAGGTTGCCGAAGCCGAGCACGAGCTGCGGCGGCCCGCCGTGGCCGTTCGGACGGTAGGAACTGATGCCGTAGAGGCCAATCGATCGGGCCCCCGCCTCCTCAACGATCGCGTGCTCGTCGGCGTCTGCAGGCAGCGGCGCCACCGCATGAAAGCCGGCAGCCAGTCCGCCGAGCACGATCTGCGGCGCCCGCTTGGCGAGCGCGCCGATCAGCGCGTCGCGCCGCGTGCCGTACACGCCGCGCATCGCTCGCAGGTGCCGGTCATAGCGGCCTGACTCGATCAGCGACGCCAGCGCGAGCTGCTCGAGCGCCGGTGACCCGCGATCGCTGAGCCGCTTGTCCTCGACCACCGCCCCCAGCAGCGCGCCGGGACAGAGCACCCATCCGAGACGCAACCCGGGCGCCAGCGACTTGCTGGCGGTCCCGAGCAGTGCGACACGGTCGGGCGCAAGGCCCTGCAGCGCGCCGACCGGGCCGCGGTCGTAGCGAAACTCGGCGTCGTAGTCGTCCTCGATGATCGTGCCATCGCAGGCGTTGGCCCACCTGACCAGTGCCTGGCGTCGCTCAGGCGCGAGCGCGGTCCCGGTCGGGAACTGGTGCGTCGGGGTGAGGACCACCGCGCGCACCTGCGAGGCGCCGAGAAGATCGACATCGATCCCGCGCTCATCGATCGGCACCGGGACTGCCTCGACGCCCAACCGTGCGGCGATCGCGTAGTAGTCATTGTCTCCGGGGTTTTCGATTGCGACCCGGCGCACCCCGTCCTGCGCGAGCGAGCGCAGGACCAGGTTGATGCCCTGTCCAAAGCCGCCGCAGACCACGATCTGCTCCGCGTCGGCGACCGCCCCGCGCACGCGGCGCAGATATGCGGCGATCACCTCGCGCAGCGCCACCAGCCCACGCGGATCGCCGTAGCCAAGCTCGGAAGGGGTCGCCCTGCGACAAGCCTCCCGCATCGCCCAAGCCCAATCCCGTCGCGGGAAGCTCGCCAGGTCCGGGACGCCCGGGCGGAAGTCGACCGCCAGACGCGCGGGCGGCGGCGAGGTGAGGGGCAGTGGCGACGGCTCCCGCGCCCCGGCAGCGACCCGCGTCCCCGAGCCGCTACGTCCGGTGAGGAACCCCTCGGCCTGCAACTGGCTGTAACAATCGAGCACCAGTCCACGCGATATCCCGAGCTCGGCCGCCATCGCACGCGACGACGGCAGCCGCTCGCCGCCTGCGAGCCTCCCTGAGCGGATCGCATCGCGCAGCTCTCGCTGTAACTGAGAGCCGAGCGGCTCATCCAGGCTCCGGTCAACTCGGAGCAGCACCCCCGGACCCAAACCGGCCCACTCAATCGGCATCGATTCGCATCCTAATGGCGAACCGCTTACCGGGCGACCGGGCCGAGTAACCCCGGACACAAAGGGCGGCGCCGCGATACGCTGCCCGGCGTGAGCGATTGGTTTGAGGAGCTGAGCGAATTCCTTCGGATCCCGTCGATCAGCGCGGAGGCTTCGCACAGCGACGACGTTCTGCGAGCCGGTGCCTGGGTCTGTGACCTGGTCCGCGGCGCCGGCGGGGAGTGCGAGCTGATCGATTGGCACGGTCAGCCGCTGGCGGTCGGCGAGATCCGCGCATCGGTGCAGCCAGACCGGGCGCCGACAGTGCTCAGCTATGGCCATTTCGACGTGCAGCCGGCCGATCCGCTGGAGCTGTGGGAGTCGCCACCGTTTGAGCCCGAGCTTCGCGGCGGGTACCTGTACGGCCGCGGCGTCGCCGACGACAAGGGTCAGCTGTACATGCTGCTGGCCGCGGCGCGCGAGCTGGCCGCCGCCGGCGAGCTGCCGGTCAACGTGCGGTTCGCCTGTGACGGCGAGGAGGAGACCGGCGGTCACTCGATCGTCGAGTTCATCCAGGCCGACACGCGGGGCGCTGACGCCGCGATCATCTTCGACGTCGGGATGATTCGGCGCGGCCTGCCGGCGTTCACGGTCGCGACCCGGGGGATGATCTACTTCCACCTGGAGCTGCGCACCGGCGAGCGCGATCTCCACTCGGGCATCTACGGCGGCGCGGCGCTGAACGCCGCCCACGCGCTGGTGCAGACGCTCTCTGCCGTGATCGCCACCGACGGCCGGCTCGCCGAGGCGCTGCGGGCCGGGATCGTGCCGCCGACCGAAGTGGAGCTGGCCGGTTGGCGGGAGCTGCCGGCCGGCGCCAACGAGCTCGCCGACCAGGGGGCCCGGCCGGCAGACCCGACGGCGGCCGAGGAGTTCTACCGGCGTACGTTCGCCGAGCCCGCGCTTGACATCAACGGCGTCGTGAGCGGCTCGCCGGACGCCGTCAAGACGGTGATCCCGTCGGTCGCGGCAGCCAACCTGTCGGTTCGGCTCGCTCCCGGCCAGCAGCCCGAGGTGATCGCCGCAGCGCTCGAGCGGATCCTGCGCGAGGCGGCTCCGCCGGGCGCTGAGCTGACACTCGACCTGAAGAACGCCGCCCCGGCAGGGATCGTGCCTGCGGATGCCCGTGCGGTCCTGCTGGGGCTCGACGCGTTCGAGCGAGCTCTGGGGATCCGACCCCCGCTGATCCGCTCCGGAGGGTCGCTGCCGATCGTCGCGGCCCTGGCCGAGCGCGGCATCCCGACGATCATCACAGGGTTCTCACTCCCCGACGCCAACGTCCACGCCCCGAACGAGCGCCTGCTCGCCGAGTACGTCCCGCTCGGGACGGCGGCGGCGAAATCGCTGTACGAGTCGCTCGGCGAGCTTTAGCAGTCGCCGGCTGGCGTCGTTCGCAGACCCCCGCGTTGGCAATCGACGCGTTTCTAGCGGACCAGGGGTAACGCCGGCGTAGCGGCCGGCCGAGATCGCTCGTCGGCAGGTTGGGGTGGCTCATCGACGTGGTGGTAGCGCCCGCCGCGCATCAGTGATGCAACCGCCGCCAGCAGGCACGCGATCACGGCGAACGCGAACGCTTCGTGCAGGCCGGCGCGGAACGGGGGCGAGATCAGGTGCGGGAAGAATGAGCGGCCGGTCAGCACCGCGCGGTTATGGGCGCTGAGCACCGCGATCACGTGCGGGCCGAGCAGATGCTGGATCGGGTTGTAGCCGAGGAACGCCGCGAACAGGATCGAGACCGGCGGCAGGTGGGCGACCTGGTTCGCAGTTGCCGCGCTGACACCGTGCGCCTGCAGACCGGTCCTCATCGCCTCAGGCAGGCTGGCGCTGAGACCGATGATCATCAGCGTGAAGAAGATCCCGATCGAGAGCACCTGCGCGGAGTTCTGGAAGGTCTGGTTCATGCCGCCGCCCGCGCCTCGGTCACCGCGCGGCAGGCTGTTCATCACCGCCGCGCGGTTCGGTGAGGCGAACAGGCCCATCGACACCCCGCAGAGCAGCAGCACGAGCGCGAACGCCGGGTAGGCGAAGTTGGTCGGAAGCAGCGCCAGCAGCGCGAAGCTGACCGCGCAGGCGAGCATCCCGCCGGTCGCGAACGGCCTGGCACCGAAACGGTCCGAGAGGTAGCCGGACGTCGGTCCCGCGAACAGCATCCCGATCGTCAGCGGCAGCATGTAGACGCCGGCCCACAATGGCGTCACGGTGAAGTCGTAGCCGTGCTGGGGCAGCCAGATGCCCTGCAGCCAGATGATCAGGATGAACATCAGCCCGCCGCGCGCGACCGCCGAGAGGAACGTCGCCAACGAGCCGCAGGTGAACGCCCGGATCCGGAACAGATCCAGGCGGAACATCGGATCTGGGACACGCCGCTCGATCGCCGCGAACGCCGCCAGGCACACCAGGCCGCCACACAGCAGCGCGATCACGCGCGGGCTCCCCCATCCGATCGCGGCGGCGCCATACGGCCTGATCCCGTAGGTGACGGCGACCATCACGAGGATCAGTCCGAGTGCGAAGGTGACGTTGCCCGACCAATCGATCGGGCGCCGGCGCGGCTCGCTGCGCTCCTCCAGCTTCAGATACGCCCACACCGAGCCGAAGACACCAACCGGAACCGAGATCAGGAACACCAGGCGCCAGTCGATCGGCGCCAGCAGCCCTCCGAGCAGCAGTCCGATGAACACGCCGCTGACCCCGACGATGTTGTTGATCCCGAGCGCCATCCCACGCTGGTTGACCGGGAACGCGTCGGTGATGATCGCGGCCGCGTTCGCGAGCAGGCACGCGCCACCGATTCCCTGCACGACCCTGAATCCGATCAGATAGGTCGCCCCCGCACGCCCGCTCATCCAATCGACCGCCAGCAGCAACGACGCAACCGTGTAGATCACAAAGCCGAGGTTGTAGATCCGAACCCGCCCGAACATGTCCCCCAGCCGGCCGAGGCTGACGATCAACACGCTCGCCACGACCATGTAGCCGAGGATCATCCACAGCAGGTAGAAGCTGTTTGCCGGGACCAGCGGATCCAGATGGATCCCGCGGAAGATGTCCGGCATCGCGATCAGCGCGATCGACGCGTCGAGCGTCGCCAACAGCACCCCCAGCGTCGCGTTGGAGAGGGCGATCCACTTGTAGCGATCCCCATGCCCACCCACCTCAGAAACCCGGGGCGAGTTGAGGATCAGGCGCGACTCCACTAACACGATTATACAGGCAACCTGTTCAGTCCTGCAGGCAACCTGTTCAGTTTGCCGTTGTGGTTGGGGCTAAGATCCGGCGATGCCCTCGATCGATCCCGCGCTCGTAGCGAGCGAGCTCCGGGTCGTGCTCGGGCAACTGGTCCGACGATTGCGTGCGGAGAACCGGCTGCCGCTCCCGCACAGCACGGTGCTCGCGCGCCTTGACCGGGAGGGAACCAGCAGCGTCAGCGAACTGGCCACCGCCGAACGGATCCGTCCGCAATCGATGGCCCAGACGATCAGTGAGCTCGAAGCCGAAGGCCTCGTCACCCGCAAGCCCGACCCGACCGACAAGCGCCGCGCACTGATCGAGCTCACCGATCAGGGACACGCGACGCTACAGAACGACCGGCGCCAACGGGACGGCTGGCTCGCACAGACGATCGTCGAGCAGCTCGACGACGAGGAACAGACAACGCTGACGAACGCCGTGGCGGTAATGCGGCGACTCGCCGAGAGCTGAACACAAGCCTTGAGCGGCCAGCCGGGGCTCAGCCCACTCCGGCGGCGGCAGTCACTCGGACCTGGCGGCGTCGATCAGCGCCAACACGCGGTCGGGACCGAGCGGCTGGTCGACGACCGTCACACCAAGTGGCGCGAGCGCATCGGCGATCGCGTTGACGACCGCTGCCGGCGCGCCGATCGCACCGCCCTCGCCGACGCCCTTGTGACCACCGGGCCGGTCCGACGGTGTCTCCAGATGCACGTAGCGGATGTCGGGAACGTTGGCTGTCGTCGGCAGCAGGTAGTCCTTGAATGTGATCGCCATCGGATTGCCGAACTCGTCGTAGGGCATGTGCTCGAGCAGCACCCCGCCGATGCCCTGGGCGACACCGCCGGCCACCTGGCCCTCGACCACCATCGGGTTGATCATCACGCCGTAGTCGCCACCGACCACATAGTCGAGCAACGTCACCTGACCCGTCTCCAGATCAACCTCGCAGGTGCAGATCTGAGTGGAGTTGGCGAACGTCGCCCCGGGCGGCGCATAGCGCGAGGTGTTCTCCAGCCCGGGCTCGATCCCCTCCGGCAGGCTATGGGCCGCGTAGTAGGCCGCGGCTCGCGACCTCGGCGAGCGTGACGCTCGCACCAGGGGAACCCTTGACCGCGATCACGCCCTGCACGATCTCCAGGTCCTCGGGCGCGGCCTCCAGCATGTGGCCGGCGATCTGCAGGACCTTCTCACGCAATCGTGCCGCCGAGATCCGCGCGACGCCGCCGCCGATCACCGCGCTGCGACTGCCCGCCGTCCCGCCGCCGTAGGGCGAGACCGCAGTGTCGCCCTGCAACAACCTGACGTCCTCGAGCGGGACACCAAGTTCGTCGGCGACCACCTGGATCATCGTCGTCTCCAGCGAGTGTCCGTGGGACCCCGTGCCCATCAGCACGTTGACCTTGCCGCCGGGCTCGATCCGGATCGTTGCCACCTCGACGCCCGTCGGGCCCTGCGCGCCAGCCGTCGGCTCGACATAGGTGCTGATCCCGATCCCCAGATAGCGGCCCTGCCGGCGCAGCCGCTGCTGCTCGGCGCGGAACGCGTCGTAGCCGATCAGCGCCGAGCGTCGCCTCGAATGTCTCCGCCGGTGTCAGCCGGTCGTACTGCGCTCCCGGTTGCGGTCGTATACGGCATCTCGTCCGCGCGCAGGATGTTGCGGCGGCGCAGCTCGGCCGGGTCGATCTCGAGCTCACGTGCCACCACGTCGATCACGATCTCCCGCGACGACCGTCTCCAGCAGCCATGGCCCGCGGTAGGCGCTGAGGCCGCTCGTGTTGGTGAACACGAGCGCAGCCTGACCACCCGTAATGCCCGAGGACGGTACGGGCCGGGCAGGACCTCCGGCCGCCATCGCGCCCGGGATCGACCCGGGCAGGAACGGGTACGCGCCCATGTCACCGAGATAGTCGGCGTGCATCGCCTGAATCACACCCTGTTCGTCAACGCCGATCCTGATCGTCATCTGCTCGTCGCCGGGCGTGGTTGGCAGCCGTCAGGTTCTCCTGGCGATCCTCGATCCACTTCACCGGTTGCCCGAGGCGCCGGCTCGCGAGCACGGCCGCCGTCTCCTCGCGCCCGCGAAAGATCTTCTGGCCGAAGCCGCCGCCGACGTCTCGCATGTCACTCGGACCCGGTGATCGCCGAGGCCGAGCACGCGAGCGAAATACTCGCGATCCATGTGTGGGTTCTGGGACGAGATGTGGACCGTCAGCTGTTCCTCCCCACGCTCCCAGTCGGCGACGATCCCGCGCGGTTCCATCGGGACGTTGAGGTGGCGATGTTGATGGACCGTGTGGGTTATGACGTGGGCGCTGCGGCGCGAAGGCCTGCTCGAGCTCCGGGTCAACCGGCGTGGATTTCGCCCAGGCAAGATTCGTTTCGAAGCCGCGGTGCGTGCGAAGCTCGGTGCTCAGCGCGAACTCGCGCCCGACAACCGCCGGCAGTTCTTCGTACTCGACGTCGATCAGCTCGACCGCGTCCTCGGCCAGGTAGCGACTCTCGGCCACGACGATCGCCACCGGATCGCCGACGAAGCACACGTCGCCCTCCGCGAGGGCGTAGACGGCCGGGAACGCGAAATCCTTGGTCGACCAGTCCCAGAGCCGCCCGACCGTATCGCCGTTCAGCTCGGGTCCGGTCCAAACCGCGACGACGCCCGGCAGCGCTCTGGCCGGTTCAGCATCGATCGAGGCGATCCGCGCATGGGCGAGCGGGCTGCGTGCGAACGCGGCGTGCAGCATTCCCGGCAGACGAACGTCGTCGATGTAAACGCCGTGCCCGGTCAGCAGGCGCGGATCCTCACGTCTCTGCACCCGAGCGCCGACGTAGCGGCCGGCGACCGGCAAGCCGATGGCGCTCAATCCCCCTGCGCTCCTCAAGCTCGGGGTCGGCCTGCTCCTCGTTCATGATCTCGACCGCGCGCCGCACCGCGCGCATGATCCCCTGATAGCCGGTGCACCGACATAGGTTGCCCGACAGCCCCTCGCGCAGCTCCGCATCACTCGGGTCGGGGTGATCGCGCAGGAACGCGTGTGCCGAGATCACGAACCCGGGGGTGCAGAAACCGCACTGCAGGCCGTGGCACTCCGATGAAGCCGCGCTGCACCGGCGTCAGTCGGACCGCCTTCGGGCGCGAGCCCCTCAAGCGTCGTGATCTCCGCGCCCTGCACCTGCACGGCGAAGATCAGGCAGGAGCGAACCGCCTCGCCGTCCACGAGCACGGTGCATGCACCGCAAACGCCGTGCTCGCAGCCCACATGGGTGCCGGTCAGGCCACAGTCCTCACGCAGGAAGTCCGACAGGGTCCGGCGAGGTTCGACGTCTCGCTCGTAGCGGCGGTCGTTGACGTTCGCAGTCACAGAGATCGTGCTGGGTCACGGGGAGACCGCCTCAAGCGAGCGTTCCATCGCCTCACGCACCAACCCGGCGGCAAGCTGGCCCGCGACCCGGCGACGGTAGGTGGCGGACGCCTGCGTATCGCTCGGCGGGTTGAGGTCCGCGGCCACTCGCCGGCAGGACTCCCCCAGCGCCGCCGGTGGTTGCCGGCGCCCGACCAACTCGTCCTCAAGCGCCGTCAGACGAACCGGCCCGCCCGCGACGCCGAACAGGACCAGGCGGATCTTGGCGACGGTGTCGTCGTCGGCACGTGAGACGGTCGCCATTCCGCCGACCAGTGCGCAAGTCGCAGGCCGTCGAAATTGCGGAGAGCACCCGGGGCGCGGCTGGCGATTCCGCGGAACCGCGTTCGTGCCCGGCCGCCGTCCTGTCAGGCGGTGTCGGCGATCCAGTGGCTGTGCAGCTTGAGGAGTTGTGCGTCGCTGCCACCAACCGCCACTCCGACTGCGCGGCGGCCCGGCCTCTTCGCATGAACCGGTCGATGCGCCGGTTGTATTTGATCTGCCCGAACACCGGCTCGACGGTGATCTTCCGCTGCGCGTAGAGCTCACGGCCTCGTCGCTGGCAGCTTCTCGCGCATCTGCGGGTAGCGGACCATCCTCCCAGCCCGGGCGGTGCCTTCGCGCATGTCCCGTCCGGTGGGACGAGCACCTCGATCCCTCGCTCCTCGATCGCCTCCATCTGCGCGGTGTGCCAGTAGCCGGCTCCCCGTGCACCGCCCTCGGGATCTCGGTCGATGCCCTGCTCACGTAGCCGCTCAGCGTGATGTCGAGCATCGGCCCGAGGTGCCCGAAGTCCGGCGCGTCGATCGCTGATCTCCGCCGCCAGGACGATCTGCCGGTCGTTGACCGCGGCCTGCGCGTTCTACGCCTGCCGCGGCGGGGTGCCCTGCGTGCGCATCACCCTGAGTCCGGATCGCCGAGGTTGATCACACCGTCCGGCAACTCCGGCGCCGTGAACGGCTTGCTGTTGCCCTTCAGCACCCGGCCCTCGTGTCGCGCGCGGTCGCACGCCACCGCTCGTACGCCTCGTTGCGGCTAGCTCGACCCGCTGGTTCTGCTCGAACCGCTCAAGCCTGACGATCAGACGATCCTCCCGATCACGCGCCATCCGCTGCGCCTGCTGGGCTCGGTACGCTCCAGCTCTCCGCGAGCCACCCGCAACCACTCCCGCCGTCCTTTCCGACGCAGCACCGGCGACCGAGCACCGTCGACTCAAGATCCATCTCCAGCTCCAGCTCCAGCTCCATCTCGCCACGCGCTCATCACCGACCGAGCGCCCTTGCGCTCCGTCAACCTCCGCTTCGCGTCCACCAACGCCTGCCGGCGACCCTCCGCGTGCGCAGCTCCTCAGGCAGCTCATCACCGCGCCGGTCCTTGCCGTAGCAACTCGTCCTCGCGCTCATCGTCTCCTCCGCCTCCCGCAGGATCTCCCTGACCAATACGCTCGTAGCTGCGGTTCTGATCCATCGACGCGTTCGCCTTGATCTTCGTCCCATCGATCGTGATCACCCCAACCTACACCAAGCCCGCCTCCCGGCACAGCCCCAGCACGTCGTCGAACAGCTCCGCGATCTCAGCCTCGTGCCGGCGGCGGAACTCCGCGATCGTCGAGTGATCCGGCGTGCGCATCCCCGTGATCACCTTGACGCAACGTCCTCCCAGCACGCCCGCTCGATCCCCCGCGAGGACCGATTCCCCCGCGCGTACGCGTACAACAGAAGCGCCACCATCATCCGCCGGGTCATACGGCGCACGACCCGCCCCACCCAGCCGATACGCCTCCCGGAACCGGTCAAGTCCATCTGCTCCACCGCCCCCAGCACCGTCCACACCAAGTGATCCTCCGGCAGCCAATCCTCAACGACGGCGGCATCAACAACAACTGACCACGGTCACAACCAACGAAATCTCTAGCCATCCCCAAGTCTCTTAAACCCGCCAGACAGCACCATATTCCGACACCGGGCGCCGGGCGATCTCCTTCACCGCACATCCGGTCCGCATCGTCGGAATCGGCACTTGTACCGACACCAGCAGCTCCCCCGGCGCCAGCGTCGTCCGTACGGGAAGCGGCACAGGGTAGAGCTGTTGTGTTCGGGTAACGTCGGACCGCGATGGTCGTAACTTCTGAGGTCTTCCACTTCGACGGCGCAGGCGTCGGCCTCGTCGGGGAGCGGTGGGCAGGCGCCGACTCCGGCGATCTCGTGTTGCTGTTGCACGGCGGCGGACAGACACGGCACTCGTGGGCGCGCACGGCCAGGCGGCTGGCAGCCGACGGGAGAACCGCGATCGCGCTCGACGCTCGCGGTCATGGCGACAGCGACTGGCACCCGCAGCACGACTACACGCTCGACGGGTTCGTCGCGGACCTGGTCGGCTTCATCTCGACGCTTGAACGACCACCGGTACTGGTCGGCGCGTCGCTCGGTGGAATCACGGCGCTCGCCGCCGTCGGAGAGCACCCTCAGATCGCCCGCGGCCTGGTGCTCGTCGATGTCGTCGTCCGGATCGAGCCGGACGGCGTCGCGCGCATCCGGGACTTCATGCGCGCGAACCCAGAGGGGTTCTCATCGCTCGAACAGGTCGCCGACGCGATCGCCGCCTACAACCCGCTGCGCCGGCGTCCTCGTAATCTCGACGGGCTGCGAAAGAACGTCCGCCAGCGCGCCGACGGCCGCTGGTACTGGCACTGGGACCCGGCGTTCATGAACATCGACGACGAACCGCAACGGCGGATCGACCCGGGCAAGCTGCGTGCCGCCGCAACCCGCGTGAGGATTCCGACGCTGATCGTCCGGGGCAGACAATCCGACGTCGTCAGCGACGAGGGCTTGGCGGACATGCTGCGGTTGATCCCCCACGCCCAGAGCGTCGACGTCGGCGCCGCCGGCCACATGGTCGCCGGTGACGACAACGACGTGTTCACCGCACAGCTCGAAGCGTTCCTCTCCAGCCTCGAGCGCTGACTGACCGCGTCCGGCCACGGCGACGGCGCCCCGCCGCGCCGCCGGGCATTCACAAAATCTTGATCCGATCGTGCGATTCTGCATGTCGCCTTAACAAACTGGGTCTAGCGTTCAGGGGCGCTACGGACTCGCCCTCCAGAACCGAATCGGCCGCTCGCAGATCACGTCGCGCGATCCTGCCGCTCAGGCCCGCCGAGGTGCGCCTGCGAACGCGCGTCAGGATCAGGCGCCGCCGGCTCGACCGGGAACTCGCGATCGGTTGTGAGCTGGTGAGCGCGGATCACTCACTGCGTGCACGGCAGCTGATGGATCCGGCCACACGTCGGCGCCTGGCGTCTTCGCTTCGCAGAGTGGTGGCCGAGGCCGAGCGTTCGCAGGCGGTCGTGTTCAGCTCGGTCCCGGTATGCCGCGCGACCGTCGCCCCCTGGCGTGAGGGCCTGCTTGGCCTGGCGGAGGCGCTGACGGCGCCCGAGCCGCTGAATCCCTGCGGCGTCGCGCGGACGCTGGAGCTCCTGAGCGACGGCACGGGACCGCTGTTCAACCCGGCGTCGCGGCGTTCGATTGCCGAGATGGTCTGGTGGATCGCCGACGGGCTTCAACCATGCCCGCCGCATGCATGGGGCTGCCCGAAGGTGATGAAGCTCGACCCCGAACACGTCGCGTGGACGTGCGAACGCTGCGGCGCGATCGCGATGACCAGCGATCCGGCGGTGAGGCCGACGTAGGTGGCAGGGGATCCGAGCGGGAGCAGTCCCGGCTTGGACTGGACGTTTGACCGTCGCCGCGGAACAATGTGGCCAGCGACTTGTCGACCCTGGAGGAACGATGAGCACCGACTACACGCTCGGCCACGGAACGCACGCGACACCGCAGGATGGCCGGTGCGCGATGGAATGGGTCAGCTACCTGGCGGGTGAGCCGCACGGCGACGAGCCTGTCTGCGTCAGCCCGGTGCTGCGCGCGCTCTGCATAGCGCTCAACGATGGTCTCGGCGATCAGCCACGTCAGCGGCTGCGCCCATATCTGGCCCGTACGATCGGCACCTCGAACGACGGCCTTGACGGGGCGCGCTCGTGGATGGCGATGGACTGGCTGATCCGTGACTACACGACCGCGTGGCTGCGCCTGGCCCGGCTGACAGCGGCGTCTGAGCGGCTGGCGTCGCTCCCACCGGTCCTCGACGTCGCCGACCTCGGCCCGGCCCTGTCGGCGCTCAGGCTCGCACGGCGTGACGCTCGCGCCGCATCTGGGTCAACGCTCGGGATGCGGTGGCCGGCGGTGGGACTGCTCGCAGGATCCGCTGGAGAATCGGCGACCCGTGAAGCGGCCTGGGGTTCGGTCGGGGCGGCGGCCTGGGCAGCCGCGCGGCTGGGCGTCGGGGACATCGCCGCGGACCGCGCCCGAGCAATCGCGCGCGCCGCGGCCGCAGAGGCGGCCGCCTCCGTCGTGCGGCAGTCCTTCGTCGGATCCCCTGCACGCGAGCGACGGGTCGGCGCACTCGCGCGACACCGGCGCCTCTGGGTTGGAGGTGGGGTTTCCCGCGATCCCGGATCAGCTGCGCTCGAGTCGACCCGGAGCATGCTGCTCGATTCAATCCTGGCTCTGCTGGACCGGATGCTCCCGACCGAGACACTCGTGATCTGCGACAGCGACACGGCCGGACGCGTAGCTGACTACGTGGGCGGCCTGTAGCGATCGAAGCTGGGTCGCGGAGCAGCACCGATCGGGATCAGGAACCGGTGATCCCGTTCAGGAACGGGATCAGATGCGCGAAGAAGGCGTTGTTCGGGTAGGCGCCGGCCGGATCGTTGTGCGAATAGGTCGCCTGGCGGTTGACGAGCGTCAGGTTGCGCTTCGGGATGTGAGACTCGGCGGCCAGCTCGCGCGCCGCGCTCAGCACCCGCGCGCCGCCCAGCACCGTGCAGAACGCGTAGATCTTGAGGCCTCGCGGAAGCCGGCGGCCCATCGTCGCGTCGACGTCGAGCACCTTCTGGGCGGGATTCGCGAGGCCGTTGCCGACCGCGCCGGTGTCGTCGGTCAACCGCTGCGGGAAGTACCACTCGCTGCCGTCGACACCCTGCAGCCCCCATCCGGCGAACATCTGCGCGAAGCGCGTGATCGGGGTCAGGGCGCCGGTGCCGTTCCAGCCGGCGGGAGTCGTCGAGGTGTCAAGCCCGACACCGAGATGGGCCTGCGCGGCGAGCAACGATGCCGGCGAGGTGGCGGCATTGAGCGCGTAGCCGAACTGCCCGAGGTTGGTCGCCGGCACCGCGGGCTTCAGCTCGGCCGGCAGCAGACTGAACGACTGCGCCAGCGACGGGCCGGCGGGATCGATCAGCGCCGAGGCCGAGCCGGTCATTACGAACAGGCCGGCGAACGGCGCCGGAATGCCGCCGAAGCTGAGCCACGGAGACGCGCCGGAGGCGTCAAGCTCGGTCAGCGAGCTGCGCGCCTGCGAGGCACTCACCGCCGGAAAACTGCCGCCGTCGATGTAGACGAGCCCCGACAGGCCGGCGGCACCGGCATGCCCCGCGAAGTCCCAGGTCGCATAGGCGGTCACGATCGAGCCGCCAAGCGAGTGACCGCCGAGCACGACCTTCCCGCCGAGCTTCTCGGCGGCCGCGATCACGTCGTGCAAGTCCTCCACGGCTACCTTCATCCCCCACTGCTTGGCGAACGAGACCGACGCGCTCGGGATCACGCTGAAGTGCGGCGTGATCGGGTACGGGTTCCCGGCCCACCCGAGGTAGTAGTCGAATAGCTGGGTCGCGTTCGCCCTGCCCTGCTTGACGAGATTCAGCTCGGACTCGTCCTGGAGCAGCGTCTCCCGGCGCTGGACGGCCCACACCTGCCAGCCTGGCGCCTGCGCGACGATCCACTTCGCAAGCGGCACGAAATAGGCCGCCGCGGCCGAGGTACCCGGCTCGAGCACGAGCACGTTGCGCGCGCGGGCCGCTCCGACCTCGATCACGCCGACACGGTCGTAGCGAGACGGCGTGCCGGGGGCCGTGTAACCCTGCATCCAGTGAATCGCGACGCGCGCGCCGGCCGGGGCGGGGACGGCCACCAGCAGCGTCACGACCGCCGCGCCCAACACGCGCGCCAGGCGATTTCCGGCGGCTCGACTGAGCATCGCCCTCCCGCTTCCAGACAGCATCCGGAGAGCCTACAGGCGCCCGCCCCGCTGTGTTGAGCCTTGATTAGGCGTAACGTAAACGCGCCACAACGACTGCCGTGCGGACTAGATTTCGCTGAGTCTCGCGGAATAGGTTGCTTCAGGCAGAAGATTTCGCTCAGCACAACCCTCTAGGAGGAGGCGCAGTGAAACAACACTTCAGATTCCTAGCCATTGGTCTGCTGGCGCTTGCCAGCGCCGCTGTGCTCGCCGCATGCGGCAGCTCGTCGAGCTCGTCGTCAGCTTCGAGCTCGTCGAGCTCGTCGACCAGCGCAAGCACCACGTCGCCGAAGGGCGGCACCGTCACGCTGCTGATGGGTTCGGCCCCGCAGTCGCTTGACCCGCAGATGGACTACACGACCCAGGGCGCCGAGATCAACTGGATCGCCTACACGGGGCTGACGACCTACGCACACGCGGACGGCGTCGCCGGCACCGCGGTGATCCCGGGCCTCTGCACAGCGCTTCCGGTTGTCAGCGACAACGGCCTGACATATACGTGCACGCTGCGCCACGGCTTGGAATTCTCCAACGGCAAGCCCGTGGTCGCGAGCGACTTCACCTACGCGATGGAGCGCGCGATCAAGATGCCGTGGGGCGGCTCCGGATCGTTCATCACGCCGGTCATCGTCGGCGGCACCGCGTACTCCACCGGTAAGGCCAAGACGATCAGCGGCGTCACGACGAACAACACCACCGGCGTGATCACGATGCACCTGACGCATGCGTACGGCCCGTGGGACAACGTCCTCGCATTCCCGGCCCTCGGATTCGTATATCCGCCCGCCGCGCCGTTCAAGAACGAGCCCAACAACCCGCCCCCGGGCGTCGGTCCGTACTACGTGACGAACATCGTCCCGAACGCGTCGTTCACGGCCGTGCCGAACCCCAAGTGGGCGAGTTACAACATCCCGGGCATCCCGGCCGGCAAGGTGACGGTCAACGTCAAGGTCAACCAGACGAATACCGCCGCGAGCGCCGAGGCGGTGCTCAACAACACGGCCGACTTCTTCGACTGGGCCGACACGATTCCGGGCAGCCTGATCCCCCAGATCAAGTCCCAGGCGGCCAGCCGCTACCGGCTCGTCGACCTCGGTGGCTCGACCTACTACATCTTCATGAACCAGACGGAGAAGCCGTTCAGCAGCCAACTCGCGCGCGAGGCGGTCGTGACGGCACTCAACGAGCAGGGCTTCGTGAGGATCGGCTCGGGCACGCTCGTGCCGGCGTGCTGGTTCCTGCCGCCCGCGGTGCCCGGCCATCCGCCGAGCACCGCGAAGTGCCCGTACAGCAACGCCCAGTTCACCGGTGACATCGCCAAGGCCAAGCAGCTTGTGCAGCAGTCCGGCATGGCCGGCCAGTCGGTCACCGTGTGGAGCCAGGGCCGTCCGCCGCGCCAGCAGTGGATGACCTACTACACGCAGATCCTCAACGAGATCGGGTTCAAGGCGACGCAGAAGGTGATCGCCGACGCCCAATACTGGACGACGATCGGAGACCTGAAGCTCCATCCCCAGACCGGCTTCGCCGACTGGAACATGGACTTCCCGAACCCGGTCGACTTCTACCTGCTGGTCACCAAGCAGGGGATCCTGCCTCAGAACAACGAGAACTTCGGTGAGGTCCAGGATTCGCACATCGACAGTACGGTCACGAAGCTGCAGCCGACACCGACCTCGCAGCTGAGCACGGTCGCGTCACAGTGGCAGACGCTCGACGAGTACCTCGCGCAGAAGGCGGACGTCGCGGTGTTCGGGTACCAGACGTTCCCGTTCTTCGCGTCTGACCGCGTCAACTACGCGGGTCTGATCTTCCAGCCCGAGTACGGCTGGGACTGGACCTCGTTCGCGCTGAAGTAGGGCGAACGGGAGAAATGCAGCATTGCGTGGGCCGGGACGGATACTCTGTCCCGGCCCACCGCGCTTATGTCGTTCATTCCCGACACACATGATTCGACCGCCGCCGGGTTCGAGGAGCCGGCGGCCGACTTCGGCGCCGAGCCCGGCGAGGAGATCGCGCCCGGCACCGGCCCCTGGCGGCTGGCGGCCAGGCGGCTGCGCCGCAACAAGACGGCGCTGTTCTTCGGCGCGCTGTTCGTCTTGATCGTGGTGATGTGCCTGCTCGCTCCGATCTACTCTCAGGACGTCGCACACATCAGCCCCGACTACGGCAACCCAACGGGCACGATCACCGAGAACGGCAAGCAGATCTTCATCCTCTCGACCCTCGGGATCCCGATCGGTCCGACCTGGGACATCCACCATTTCTTTCTGGGCGCCGATGAGCTCGGCCGCGATGTCGCCGTCCGAGCTGCTCTACGGCGGACGGACCTCGCTGGAGATCGGAGCGGTCGCGACGCTGATCACGATGTTCTTCGCGGTGATCGTCGGGATCATCGCCGGTTTCTTCCGCGGGATCGTCGACATCATCGCGAACCTGACGCTCGACATCATCTGGGCCTACCCGGCCGTGCTGCTCGGGATCGCGCTCGGGACGGTGCTCGCGACCGGCGGCATCGGGCCGTTGAAGAGCAGTAACAACTTCGTCGTCGCCGGCATCGTCGGCTTCGTCTATATCCCCTACGTCGCCAAGCCTGTGCGGGCGCAGGTGCTCAGCCTTCGGGAGCGCGAGTTCATCGACGCAGCCCGCCAGCAGGGCCTCAGCAATACGCGGATCATGTTCACCGAGATCCTGCCGAACCTCGCGAGCACGATCGTCGTGTTCATCCCGCTGATCCTCGCCAACGCGATCCTGCTCGAGGCCGCGCTCACCTACCTCGGAGCCGGCGTCAAGCCGCCGAACGCATCCTGGGGGACGATGATCGCAACCGGCGTCGACCTGATCCCGGCCGCCTTCCACCTCGTCCTCGCCCCCGGGATCATGCTCGTGCTGACCGTCCTTTCAGTCAACGTCTTCGGCGACGGTCTGCGGGATGCGCTGGATCCGCGGGCCAAGGTCAAGATCGAGCGCCATTGAGAATGCTGAGCGTCACACTCCGATGAGCCGCTTCATCGTCCGCCGGCTGGCGCTGATGTTGCTCGTGCTGTTCCTGATCTCGGTCGCCACCTTCTTCATGTTCGAGGCGATCCCGAACGGGAGCCCGGCCCTTCGGTTGGCGGGACGCAGCGCATCGACCGCCGAGATCCACCAGATCGAGGTCAAGTACGGCTTCAACAAGCCGGTCTGGGTCCAGTACGTCAACACGATGAAGACGATCGTCACCGGACAGGCATACTCGTACACGAACGGCTTCTATGTATGGCCTGAGATCAAGGCCGGCCTGCCCGCGACCCTGTCGCTCGCGATCGGCGCCGGCCTGCTGTGGTTATTCACCTCGATAGTCGTCGGAACGATCGCCGCGATCCGAGCCGGGCGCTACACCGACCGCGTGCTCACGGTGCTCGCGATGATCGGCGTGTCGATGCCACCATTCTTCCTCGGCTCGTTGTTTCTCTACTTCCTCGGCTACCAGGCGGGCATCTTCCCGCTCGGCGGCTACGTCCCGTTCACCACGAGCCCGTCACAGTGGTTCATGCATCTGGTCCTCCCGTGGGTCACGCTGTCGGTCCTGTTCGTCGGCTTCTACTCACGCGTGCTGCGCTCGACGATCCTCGACACGATCAACGAGGACTATGTCCGTACAGCGAAGGCGAAGGGCCTCTCCAGCAATCAGGTGCTGGTGCGCCACATCCTGCGCAACAGCTTGGTCCCGATCTTCTCGCTGTGGGCGCTCGATGTCGCGCAGGTGATCGGCGGCGGTGCGATCCTCACCGAGACGGTGTTCAGCCTCCACGGCGTCGGCCAGCTGGCGGCGAGCTCGATCCAGCAGGAGGACATCATCACGATCCTCGTGATCACGATGTTCCTCGCGTTCATCGTCGTCTTCGTGCAGGCGCTGATGGACATCGCCTACGCGTTCCTGGACCCCCGGATCCGGCTCACCGCATGAGTATCGGCGACCAGCAGTACCGGAGCTCCCCGGCGGGTGACACCGGCGCGCTGCTGCAGGTCAGGGACATGCGGGTCTCGTTTGCGACCGAGGACGGCGTCGTGCAGGCGGTCGACGGCGTCAGCTTCGACGTCGACCGCGGCGAGGTGCTGGCGATCGTCGGCGAGTCCGGCTCGGGCAAGTCGGTCAGCTCGATGACGCTGATGGGCCTGACCCGTGGTCCCAACGCAAAGATCGAGGGGACCGCGATGCTTGACGGCCTGGAACTGCTCGCAGCGCCGGAGTCTGAGCTGCAGAAGGTGCGCGGCGGCTCGATCGCGATGGTCTTCCAGGATCCGATGAGCTCGTTGGATCCGGTCTACCGGATCGGTACCCAGATCGTCGAGCAGATCCGTGTGCATGACAAGCAGGCGAGCAAGGCGGAGGCGATGGACCGCGCCGTCGAGCTGATGGACAAGGTCGGGATCCCGCGCGCGCGGGAGCGCCTGCGCTCCTATCCGCACGAGTTCTCAGGTGGCATGCGCCAGCGCGTGATGATTGCGATGGCGCTGTCGTGCTCCCCGAAGCTGCTGATCGCCGATGAGCCGACGACCGCCCTCGACGTGACGATCCAGGCGCAGATCATGGACGAGCTCAAGAGCCTGCGCGTCGAGACACAGGCCGGGATCATCCTCGTCACCCACGACCTCGGCGTGGTGGCCGACATCGCCGACCGGGTGATCGTGATGTATGCCGGTCGCGTCGTCGAGCAGGGAACGCTCGACCAGCTGTTCTACGACCCCCAGCATCCGTACACGTGGGGCCTGCTCGGGTCGATCACACGCGTCGACCGCGATCGAGGGCAACGCCTGCCCGCGATCGCGGGAACCCCGCCGTCGATGCTCAGACCCCCACGCGGCTGCCACTTCCGCCCGCGCTGCCCCCACGCGATCGCCCGCTGCACCGAAGTGCCGGAGCTGAGCGCCAAGCTCTCAGAGGCTCGCGACCATCTCGACCGCTGCTGGCTCGACGTCGAGACCAAGCGAAGGGTGCGGGTGGTCGGCGACCAGATCGGGCTCGCGGCACCGCAGCCGGTGGCCACTTGAGCACGCCCGAGACACCAGCGGACGAACCGCGGCCCGCGTCGCCACCGACGGCGGAACCGGAGCCGAACTCGGGCCCGGCCGGCGACGGATCACTGCCGCTGATCGAGGTCGACCATCTAAGGGTGCTGTTCCCGATCAAATCGGGCGTGATCGTCGATCGGGTGACGGGTCATGTCCATGCCGTCGACGACGTCTCGTTCACGCTCTACGACGGCGAGACGCTGGGCATCGTCGGCGAATCGGGCTGCGGCAAGACGACGCTGATCCGCACGCTCGTGCGCCTGCTCCCGATCACCAGCGGCACGATCAGCTTCCGCGGCAGCCGACATCTCCGCCGCCTCGCGCAAGCAGCTTGAGCCGATCCGCAAGGAGATGCAGATGGTCTTCCAGGATCCGCAGGCGTCGCTGAACCCGCGCAAGCGCGTCAACCAGATCCTCGCCACGCCGCTGCGGATCCGCGGCGTCCCGAAGAACAGGATCGAGAGCGAGAGCCGGGAGCTGCTGACCACCGTGGGCCTGCAACCCGAGCACCTCAATCGCTTCCCGCACGAGTTCTCAGGCGGCCAGCGACAGCGGATCGGGATCGCGCGGGCGCTCGCGGTCGACCCGAAGCTGATCCTGCTCGACGAGCCCGTCTCCGCGCTCGACGTCTCGATCCAGGCACAGGTGATCAACCTGCTCGACGATCTGCAGGACGAGCTTCACCTCTCATACATCTTCGTCGCGCACGACCTCAGCGTCGTTCGCCACGTCTCAGACCGGATCATCGTGATGTACCTGGGCAAGGTGATGGAGGTCTCGCCGGCCGAGGAGCTCTACGACAAGCCGATCCATCCCTACACCTCGGTGCTGCTCTCGGCGATCCCGATCCCGGACCCGGTTCAGAATCGCGCGCGTGTCCGCACGACGGTTTCAGGCGAGGTGCCCAACCCGATCAATCCGCCGAGCGGTTGCCGCTTCCACCCGCGCTGCTCGTTCGCCACCGACATCTGCCGTGCCGAGGAGCCACCGCTGACCGAGTACGCAGGAGGCCATCTGGCGGCCTGCCACCACCCGCAGAGCGTCTCGGCGCAGGAGGTTTCCGCTGCGAGCCGCTCGGAGCTGAGCCCGATCAGCTCCGGCTCAGAAGTGCCGGTCGCGGCCGCCGGCTGACCGCGGCTAAGGGTTCCACCGGCCCGCCCTAAGGGGTTCCGAGCCGCAGGTAAGGCCCTCGTCAGCGCAGGTGGCTGCGAACTGCCGATGTGCAGCGGCCGGTCTCAGTTCAACCTGCATGCAGGTGAATAGGCGACCGACAAGGAGCACAGAATGCACCCCAGCCTCGCACAGGCATTACACACGGCGCACCGCGACGACCTCATCCGCGCCGCGGAGCAGTCCGGGCGCTTCGGGCGACGTGGTCGCCTGCGGCAGCGATACTTCGGTCATGCGAGGGCGGCTGACGAGCAGCCACTTAGTAGGTCGCTCAGACGAGTTGACTGAGCTCGAGCTGGCCGCGGGCGACGCGGCCCGCGGTCGTCCTGTGCTCGTGCTGCTCGGCGGCGCCTCCGGAATCGGCAAGACCCGGCTGGTGTCCGAATTCGAGCAGCGGCTGGAGGGCAGGCTTGTGTTACACGGTGAGTGCGTCGAGCAGGGTGACGGCGAGCTGCCCTATGCGCCGCTGCTGAGCGCCCTGCGTCCGCTGGTGCGCGAACGGCACCCGGCGCTTGAGGAGCTGAGCGCCGGCAGCCGCGCGCAGCTTGCCGCGCTGCTTCCGAGCCTCGGAGGAGCGTCCGTTGAACAGTTCGACGTCGAGGCAGCCGGCCAGGTGCGCCTGTTCGAGGCGTTGCTCGAGTTGCTGCACCTTCTGAGCGAGGACCGCGGCGTCGTCGTGATCCTCGAGGACATGCACTGGGCTGACCGCTCGACCCGCACGTTCGCGGCGTTCCTGACCAGGAGCCTGCGCCAAGAGCGCGTGATGCTGCTGCTCACCTACCGCAACGACGAGCTGCATCGCCGGCACCCGCTGCGGCCGCTGCTCGCCGAGCTCGACCGCCTAGAGCGCACCAGGGCGATCGAGCTGGCGCCATTCGATCGCGACGAGTTGGGCGAGGCGCTGCTCGACATTCTCGGCCAGGCGCCGAGCGGGCAGCTGATCGATCGCCTGCTGGCGCGCAGCGAGGGCAACCCGCTCTACGTCGAGGAGCTGCTCGCGGCCGGACTGGACGGACGTGGAGCGGCACCGCAGAGCCTCAGCGACGCGTTCATGTTGCGGATCGAGCGGCTCTCGCCGGACGCCAGGCGGGTCGCGCGCCTGGTTGCGGTGGGCCACCGCTGCAGCGAGCAGACGATCGGCGAGGTGACGGGAATCGAGCACGATGCGCTGCACGAGGCGCTGCGCGAGGCGCTCGCCGAGCAGGTGCTGGTGAGCGATCCGGACGGGCGCTTCCTGTTCAGGCACGAACTGCTGCGCGAGGCGCTCTACGACGATCTGCTCCCAGGCGAGCGCGGCGAGCTGCACCTGGCGCTCGCGCGCTCACTTGAGCGGCAGACGGGCGACGGCACCCAGGCCGAGCTCGAGCGCGTCAGCGCCGTCGCGACCCACTACGACGCCGCCGGCGACCAGGCCGCGGCACTCCGCGCGACCGTGGCGGCGGCCAGGCAGGCCGCGCGGCGTGTACGCGTACGGTGAGATGGCCGACCTGGCAGACCGGGCACTCGAGCTGTGGCCGCGTGTCGCGCCGGACGCGCGCCCAGCGGACGTTGATCACGTCGGCCTGCTGGTGCTGGCGGCACGTGGGCACGGCATGGGTGGCGATCGCGCGCGCAGCGAGCTGCTGAGACTGCGCGCGCTCGAGGAGCTCGACGCCGACGCTGAGCCGGTCCGCTACGGGGCGTTGTTGGCGCGACTCGCGCGGACTCAGTGGTCGTTGAACCGCGGCCGCGAAAGCCTTGCGACCGCGCAGCGGGCGCTCGAGCTGCTGCCCGCCGAGACCGCCGGCGCGGAACGCGCCTCGCTGCTCGGATGGCTCGCGCGCACGCGTGTGCTGCGCGGCCGCTACCGGGACGCGATCACCGACGGCGAGCAGGCGCTGGCGGCAGCGATCGCGGCCGGCGACCTGACCGCGGAGAGCGAGGTGCTGAACACGCTGGGGATGGCCAGGATCGCGCTCGGAAGGGTCGACGAGGGCATTGCCGGCCTGCGTCGCGCACTCGCGATCGCGCAGGATCAGGGCGATCTCGACGGGGCCGTCACCGCCTACGCCAACCTCGCGGACTTCCTCAGTCTCGCCGGGCACACTTGCGAGGCACTCAGGACCGCGCGGGAGGGGCTGGCGCAGACGCCGGCGCGGCTGCGTCGCAACTACGACTGGATGACGCTGACCGTCTCGGAGCAGGCGTTCGAGGCGGGCGACTGGAAGGCCGCCCGCGAGCACGCCGGACTGCCCGCGCAACACCTTGCGGGCGTGACGCTGATCTACGCGCTCCTGCGGGATGCCGAGCTGGCCCTCGGCGAGGGCGACACCGATCGCGCGGCGGCGGCGCTCGATCACGCGGAGCCGCTGGTACGTGTCTCGAGCGAGGCACAGTGGCACGGCCTGTTCGGAGCTCTGCGAAGTGAACTGCATCGCCGCGAAGGTGATCTCGACGGCGCCCGCCGGGACGTCGCGCAGGCGCTCGACGAGCTCGAGACGTGCACGGACGACGTGATGCGGATCGCGCGTGTGACCGCTGTCGGGCTGACCGTCGAGGCCGACCGCGCCCAGCGCGCACGTGACCTCGGCGAGCCGAGCGACGGCCGTGATGCGCTCGTGCGTGCGCGCATTCACATGCAGCGATTGCGGGCGGCGGCGCAGAGCGGCGGCCCGGTCGAGCGGGCGTGGCGTGAGTTCGGCCTCGCCGAGATGACCCGCGCCCGGGGGCGCAACGACCCGGCGGCCTGGGCGAAGTCGGTGGCCGCATGGGAGGCGCTGGAGCGGCCCTATCCCGTGGCGATCTCGCTGCACCGCCAGGCCGAGGCGCTGGTCGAACGTGGCGAGCGAGCGCAGGCGGCACAGACCGCGGCGAGATCGCTCGAGATCGCCGACCGGCTCGGCGCCGGCTGGCTCGGCGGCGAGCTGCGAGGACTAGTCGACCGCGCCCGGCTGACGGTGCCGGCGGCCGATCTCGACGGTCACGGTGCGGGCGCGCAGGACGCCGGGCACGAGGACCCGTTCGGACTGACGCCACGTGAGCGCCAGGTGCTGGCGCTGGTCGCGCAGGGGGCGACGAACCGCCAGATCGGCGCGTCGCTGTACATGGCGGAGAAGACCGCGTCGGTGCACGTCTCACGGATCCTCGCGAAGCTCGGCGTGCACAGCCGGACCCAGGCGGCCGCCGTCGCACACCGTCTGCATCTCGGTTGAGAGCTGCACGTCGCCGGAGCGCTCCTGGACGACCCTCCGGGTCAGCTGACCGGCGGCGGCTCGCCCCGAGCGCTGGCCGGCAGCGCCGGATCCCAGTCGCACGCGACACAGGCGGACGCGAACACCGAGTGGGCGAACTCGAGCGCGGTCGCGTGGGGATCATCGCTCGCGCCCGCGTCGTTGTGGTCCAGGATGAATTCGCCGAGGTCACCATCCCAGCGCGCCTGCGACGGTGACAGCGTCGCGGCGGGGAGCGCTTCGGCGGCGGGGTGCGCGTACGCGTAGAAGGCGGCCCTGCCGTACCGCGCATCGCCGGGCCACCAGCCGACCGCGACCTCCTGGGCGTCCATCGCGTTGCGCATGATGAAGTCCTGTGAGGGTGGTGCCGCAGGCTGGCCGGAGAACAGGCTGACAGCCAGGTCGAACGAGCCCCACCAGGCGTTGACCGGGGTGCTGCGACCGCGATATGGCGCGCGGAAAGCCGCCAGCACGAGCGCCGCTGCAGTCGCCGCCGCGAAGTAGCGCTCGGCGTCGCCGGGGTTGTAGGTGGCGTGCTGATCGTCGGCCACGATCGGCACCGTCCAGGAGACCTCCTGCGGCGTCGGGTCGATCTGGAATCTCCCAGCGAACTCGTGTGCGGCCTCCAACACCGCGCCGGCCACCTCCCCCACGGTTCGGTCCGGCGTCAGCGGCAAGCGGCGTGAGCGGCCGTCGCTGTGTTCGACCACAGCCTCGTGGGCACGGAGATCGAGAGCCACGACGAGCGCTCCGGAGCCATCGGGCGCAGGCAGCGGCGCCGTCTCCCAGCCGCGCGCGCTCAGCCGCAGCGCCGCGTGCTGGAGCTGCGGCTCGGGCGGCGCGAGCTTGACCGCGATCTTGCCCAGTAGCTGGGTGTGGGCGTGCAGCGTGTCGCAGGTCGCACTCCAGTGCGGATAGTCGAGCGCCTCCCAGCCGGTCGCCATGGCTCAGATGCTACTCGCGGCCGGGAGCGCATAGAACAGGGCGACGAGTCCGCAGATCGCGATGCTCGAATCCGGCGAGAACGGCGCCAGCGCGACCGCGACCGCGTATGGGAGCAGCCCGGACACGCCACGCCGATAGAGCCGGCGACGGTCCTCCTCGCTGAGCTTGCCGTCGAGCAGGTGAGCCTTGGTCAGCAGCGTGTGCCGGTTCAGCAATGAGAAGCAGGCGCCCATCACCAGCAGTGAGCAGCTGTAGATCACCGCGGTGAGCCGCTCGTCGGTGCCGTTGCCGGTCAGATACGTCGCCATCAGGCGGGTCGAGAACGGGAGCACACAAACGCTCATCAGCAGCAGCAGGTTGATCACCAGGATCGTGTGGTCGGTCTCACGCAGCCGCCCGATCGCCGCGTGATGGTTGATCCAGATGATCCCGATCGTCGCGAATGAGATCACGTAGGCGAGATAGGCGGGCCACTGATGCGCGAGGTTGTGGGCAAGCGTGTGCGGGCTCAGCGGGCTGGGGACCGTCCAGGCCGAGCGCAAGCAGCGTGATCGCGACGGCGATCACACCGTCGGAGAACGCCTCCAGGCGAGCGGTGCTCAAGACCGCGCCAGCTTCTTGCCGGGGTTGAGCAGGCCCTTGGGATCAAGCGTGCGCTTGATCGCGTCATGCACGGCGATCGCCGCGGGGGACCACTGCATCGATAGCGCACCGCGCTTGACCAGGCCGACGCCGTGCTCCCCCGAGACCGTCCCGCCGAGCGCGGGCCCGAGCGCGAGCAGCTCGTGCGCGGCCCGTTCAGAGCGCCGAAGCTGATCGGCGTCACCGGGGTCGAGCAGGAACGTCGAGTGCAGGTTGCCATCTCCCGCGTGACCCCAGCTGCAGGCATCGAGGCCGTGCCGGGCACCGATCTCGAGCGTTGCCAGGATCGCCTCCTCGAGCCGCTCGATCGGCACCGCGATGTCCTCGCTCAGCTTCCCTCCGCGCTGCGCGGTGATCGCGATCGAAACGCCGTCGCGCCAGCGCCACAGCCGTCTGATCTCACCGGCGGCGCTCGGCGCGTGCACGAAGCTCGCGCCGCTGGAGCTCATCAGCTCGCGAAGCTCCAGCGCGAGCCGCGCCGCCTCGGGCGCGGAGCCGTCGGCCTCGGCGATCACCATGAAGCCCGCACGGGCCTGCACCTCGGGCGACAGCGTTCCGACCAGATCGCGCAGTGAACCGATCGAGGCGTGGAGTGCCCCGGCGTCGAGGAACTCGAGCGCGGCCGGCACGAGACCCGCAGCCATCACCCCGGCGATCGCCTCACAACCGGCATGCGTATCGTCGAACAGCGCCAGCACCGGCAGCTCGCGCTCGGGCGCTGGGGTCAACCGCAGCCAGCAGCCCGTGATGATCCCGAGCGTCCCCTCCGATCCGATCATCAACGACTTCAGGTCGTAGCCGGCGACGTCCTTGCGAACGGGGCCGCCGAAGCTGACCACCTCGCCGGGCGCGATCACGACCTCCAGACCGGTCACCCAGGCGCCGGTGACCCCGTATTTGAACGCGTGCGGGCCGCCGGCGTTGGTGGCGACGTTGCCACCGATCATCGACTCCTCGGCAGCACCCGGATCAGGCGGGAACAGCAGCCCGCTCTCGCGCGCGCGGCGCCGCAGATCGGCCGTGCGCACACCCGCCTGCGCGTGCGCACGCCATCGCTCGGGCTCAACGGCGGCCGGCGCCGCGAGCCGCTGCAGACCAAGGACGACGCCGCCCGCCGGAACCGCGCCGCCGCTGTAGCCGGTGCCACCACCCCGGGGAACGAGCGGCACGTCGTGCTCATAGCACCAGCCGAGCACGGAGGCGATCTGCTCCGCCGTGGCCGGCGTGGCCACGGCGTCGGCGTTCCCGCCGATGCCACGGGAGCGGCTCGCATCGCTGAGGTACAGCCGCGCGGCTGGATCGGCGCCGTCGATCACCGAGCCGGCGCCGATCAGCGCCGCCAGCTCGCGGACCACCGCGGTCAAGTGATGTCCGCCGTCACGGCCACTGCAACGAAATATATGGCTCTGCGCTCATACAACTCTTCAAAAGCTCTTCGCGCTGTCTTGGCGTATTTCGAAAGAAACCTTAGGAGCGTCGGTGAGAGTCCTCACATGAACAAACGGATTCTCTTCCTCCCTCTGGTACCCGCGCTCAGCGCAGTGGCGCTTGCCGCCACCCCCGCCCTCGCCGCCTCCTCCTCCGAGGGGATCAGCGAAAACTGGGCGGGGTATGAGGTATCCCCCAACAATGCCAGCTCGAGCGGCTTCTCCAACGTCCAGGGCAGCTGGATCCAGCCTTCCGCGAAGTGCACGAATGGCACCGCCACCTACTCGGCCTTCTGGGTCGGGATCGGCGGCGGCTCACAGCAATCATCGGCGCTCGAGCAGACCGGCACGCAGGCGGACTGCAGCGCGACCGGCCAGGCGAGCTACTTCGCCTGGTACGAGCTCGTGCCCGCAGCACCGGTCCGGCTCGGGCTGCAGGTCAGCCCCGGCGACAAGATCTCGGCCGCGGTCAAGGTCAACGGCAGCTCGGTGACGGTCACGCTGCTCGACAACACCACGGGTAATTACGTCAACAAGACCCTGCAGATGAGCAACCCCGACACCTCCACCGCGGAGTGGATCGCGGAGGCACCGTCGAACTGTCAGGGCGGTGCCGACGGCCAGTGCACGCCGCTGCCGCTCGCGGACTTCGGGAGTGTCGCCTTCACAGGCGCCTCCGCGACAGCAGACGGGCACAGCGGTTCGATCAGCGACTCGGCTTGGACCAACGAGCCGCTCGCGCTGGACCCCTCGCAGGACGCCCTCGGCGGCGGCGACGGGTTCGGCTTCGCCGACACCAGCTCGACGTCGGGCGGGTCGACCGCGGCTGCCCAGCCCTCAGGGCTCTCGAACAACGGCGGCTCGTTCTCGGTGTCCTATGACGCCAACGGCCTCAGCCAGGACGTGTCCACGCAGTCCAGCACCGGCGGCTATGGAAGTGGTGGCTACGGCGGCTCCGGCTACTCCGACGGCAGCGGTTACGGCTACTCCGACGGCAGCGGATACGGCTACTCGGACGGCAGCGGCGACGGCTACTCAGGTGGTGGCTACGGCTACAGCCCCGGCGGATCCTCGGCAGGCGGCTACGGCTACAGCAGCGGCTACGGCTACGGCGGCGACGGCGGTTATGGTTACCCCGGCACCGGCTTCATCATCACGTTCTAAGCCGGCCCCGATCCCTACGCTACGACGCGCTCGCGCTCGCCCGCAACTCGGGCGAGCGCGTTGCCGTAGCCGGCGGCGAGCTGCTGCATCGACGCCTCCCAGGTCCGGGTGCGGACCGATGCCAGCGCCGTGCGCCGCAGCCGTTCTGCGAGCAGTGGCCCACCGAGCACCGACAGCAGCGCCTCCGCCAGCGCGGCGGCGTCGGCCGGCGCCAGCAATCCGGTCTCGCCGTGCTCGATCAGCGACAGGGGGCCACCCTCGGCGACCGCGATCACCGGCAGTCCGCTCGCCTGCGCCTCCAGCACCACCTGCCCGAAGGTGTCGGTGCGGCTGGCGAACAGGAATGCGTCGGCGCTCGCGTAGACGCGAGCCAGGTCGCGGCCATGCTGCCAGCCGAGGAAGGTCGCGTGTGCACCCAGCCGCTCGCGCAGCGTGTCCTCCTCGGGCCCCCCGCCGGCGAGCACCAGCCGCAGTCGCGGCTCACGCGCCCGTGCCGCCTCGAACGTCTCGGCCAGCAGCTCGACGCCCTTCTCCTTGGTCAGACGGCCGGCGTAGAGGACATTGATGCCGTCACCGAGCAGTGACCGGTCGCGCAGCGACGGATCGAAGCGCTCGAGGTCGACGCCGCGGTCCCAGCGCCCGATCTGGCCCGGCGCGATCCCCAGCTCGAGCAGCCGCCGATCGGACGCCGGGCTCGGCGAGAGCACCGCGTCGCAGGCGCCGTAGAACCTGCCCAGCGCGTATCCCGCGATCGCCTCGATCTGCTCCTGGCCCGAGCGCAGGCCGGCGTAGGCTGCCAGCTCGGTGTGGTAGCTGCCGAGCAGCGGCAGCTCAAGCAGCTGTGCCAGCAGCCAGGCGCCGGCGCCCGCGGGCCCGGGCGAGCAGACATGCACGAGGTCGTAGCGGCCCTCGGAGATCGCGTCGACGATCGCGGGAACGCTCGGCACCCCGACCTTCAGTCCCGGGTAGAAGGGCACTTCGATCTCGGCGACCGCACTGAGCCGGCGGTCGACGTCGGCGTCGGTCCCGATCACCTCGACCTCGAAGCCCGGCACGCCGCGGTCCCTGATCTGGATGACCGTGTGGGTCACGCCGTGCATCCCGCCGAGCCCGTCGGCGAGCAGCGCGACGCGCGGGCGATCGCCGTCGCTGCGGGTCAGCTTCAGCTTCTCGCGTCCGAGGAACGCAGCCGAGGCCGCGTACGGGATCGCGGGCACGCACGCGTCGAACAGCTCGCTTGCAACGCGAATCAGGTCGACGCCGCCGTCGGCGGCGATCCGCGCAGCTGTGCCGGTGACGACGTCTGCCAGCTCACGCTCGTGGATCCGCCGCGCCCGCCTGTGAAGATCGGCGTGGCTGAGCTCGCCACTCTGGAGCTGCTCCAGCAGCTTGCGCTCGTCGACGTCGAGGTCCATCGATTCAAGCCAGGCCCGCAACAGCGCGAGTGCGTCCCGAGGTCCGAGGTCGCCGGCGATCTGACCGTGCCGGGCGTCGCCCTCGCTCATCAGTCGCTGGGTGATCTTCAGGACCGCGGCGGGGTCGGGCCTGCCCTCGGTGTCTTGTTCCCCGAGCGTGCGGATCGCGAGCGCCATCGCGGCATGAGTCCACTTCGCAGCGCTGCCCTGCGCTCCGTGGGCCGCGGCGTGACCGGCGCGGATCTGGGCGAGGAACTGCGCTGGGCTCGCCACGCGGGGCGTTTCGGTGAAGGTCGCGCCGATATCGACGCCGGCGTGATCGTCCGAGCCTCCGATCGCCGTGCCACCGTGAGTCTCGATGTAGACGAACGCCGGCAGGTTCAGCTCCTTGGCGCGGGAGCCGTTGCGTGTCTCCCAGATCGGGAACAGCTGCGCCAGCCGGCGGCGGTGGCGTGCCGTCAGCGGCGCCTGCACCGCATAGAACGGATGCGCCAGCGCGGTCGTGAGTCCGCTCGCGTTGAGGTACTCCGCACAGGCCTCGACGTCGCCGTTGTGGGCCTGCAGCCACTCGTGGTCATCGGCGGTGATGCCGTAGCAGAGCACGTGAACCGCCTGCGGCTCGCCCCTGAACCACACGGTCAACTCCTCGGAGACGAACGTGTCGGTCAGGTGGGCGAGCGCCAGCGCCCCCTCGATCGTGTCGTGATCGGTGATCGTCACGAAGTCCATCCCGCGGCGCTTCGCGAGCTCGTACACCTCCTCGGGCTCGGTTGCGCACTCGGGCAGCGCCAGCGAGCGCTGGATCCCGAGCTTCGACAATTGAGACGCCGTCGAATGCACGTGCATGTCGGCACGGCTGACGTCCATCTGATTTCGATTCTCGTCGTTCATGAGCACAGGATTGACCTGCAAACCGGACGACTCGTGAAGAACACGCTCACGTCCTGTAACGATCTGGTGAACGGATGGATGTGATCCCGGGCGGCTGGTGAAAGATGCGCAGGATGCAGACCGGCCCCGCATCGGTCTCGCCCGGTCAGGAGCTGGTCACCCTCGGGCGGGGCTTGATCTCGCTTGAGATCGTGCTGCGTCCATTCGCGTTCACACTGCGCAGGGCCGGGCGCCGGCTGTTGCGTGACGGCGGCCTGTGGGTGGCCGAGGGCATCCAGGATGACCGCTTCGTGATGTTCACCGAGGGGATCATCGCCGCCGAGCGGCTGGCGCCGCTGGAGCGGGCGACGCGGGCGGAGTTGCGGGATCGCTCAGCCCACACCGCCGAGCTGACGGTCAGGCTCGCCGGCGGCCGCGCCACGATCCTGCGAGTCGCACTACCCGCCGAGGATCGGCTCGTGTTGGAGCTCGACGCCGACGGAACGCCGCTGCGAATCGCGATCGACTGGGACCGACGGTCCGGTGAGCGATTCGTCGGGCTCGGGGCACGCCACGGGACCCAGCTCGACCAGGCCGGCCGGGCCGTGCAGCTCGGAGCGGATCGCCGCTACACCGGGCCGGACTGCCCCGCCGAGATGCTCGCGCTCGGCGGGATCCCGCAGGGCGACTGCGCACCGGTGCCGTGGGTGAGCTCGAGTCGCGGCTATGGCGTGTGGGCTCAGACCTACGCCAACGGCACCCGGTTTGACTTCTCCGGCGAGCGGACATCGATCTCGACTCGCAGCGTCGCCGGCCCGCTGCGGCTGCGGTTCTTCTGCGAGCCGACGCCCGCCGGGCGGCTTCGCGCGCTCTGCCGGGAGAGCGGCTTCCCGGCGCTCGCCCCCGAGTGGGGGTACGGCTTCTGGAAGAGCCGCGACCTCCACGAGCACCAGGACGACGTGCTGGCTGACCTCGAGGGCTTCCGTGAGCACGGGATCCCACTCGACGCGATCGTGATCGACTCTCCGTGGGCGACCCAGTACAACAGCTGGGAATTCAACTCCCATCAGTTCCCCGACGCGCAGGGGATGATCGAGCGGATGCGAGCCGACGGTGTGCGTACCGTCGTCTGGTGCACGCCGTGGGTCAACCTCGACTCCCAGGACGGTCAGATCCCGCCGCAGCCCGAGTCCGAGCGGCTGCACCGCCTGCCCGCCTCGAACTACGCGGCCGGCGCCGCGGCCGGTCACTTCGTCCGTGACTCCTCTGACCGGCCGCTGGTCTCGCAGTGGTGGATGGGGACCGGCTCGCAGGTCGACTTCACCTCACCCGCAGCCGAGCGGTGGTGGGCCGAGCAGGTCAGGCATGTGCTCTCGCTCGGCGTGCAGGGGATCAAGATGGATGACGGCGACGGCTACTACATCCCCGATGACGCCAAGCTGGCGGATGGTCGCAGCGGCGCGGAGGCCGCCTGGGAGCTCGGCGGGCTGCACCGTCAGTGCCTGCAGCGGGCGCTCGACGAGGTCCACCCGGATGAGGGGGTGCTGTTCGGACGCAGCTGCTGGAGCGGCCAGCAGGCGACCGGCTTCACCTGGGCCGGCGATCAGGCGTCGGACTTCTGGTCGCTGCGAGCACTGGTGACGGCGACCCTGTCGGCAGCCGCCAGCGGCATCTCGAACTGGTCACATGACATCGGCGGCTATCTCGGGCGCCGCCTCGTCGAGCGCTGCTCGGCGGAGCTCCTGATCCGCTGGCTGCAGTTCGGCTGTTTCACGCCGCTGATGCACGCGCACGCGCGGATGCCACAGGAGCCCTGGCACTACGGCGGGCACGTGCTCGACGCCTACCGTGCCTACGTGCTGCTGCACGAACGGCTCCTCCCCTATGTTCGCGCCGCCGCGGCGACGGCCGCGCGCGCCGGGCTGCCGATCGTGAGGCCACTGTGCCTGATCGACCCCGACGACCCCCGCGGCTGGACGATCACCGACGCCTACGGCTACGGACCGGCGCTGTGGGTCGCGCCGGTCCTCGACGAGGGCGCCCGTGAGCGCGACGTCGCCCTGCCCCGGGGCGAGTGGATCGAGACCTGGTCGGGCAGGCGCGTGAGCGGCGGCGGCGAGGTCGTCGTGCAGGCGCCCCTGCACCAGATTCCCGTCTGGGTCCGCGCCGGCTCGATCATCGTCACCCACCCGGCCGAGCACGTTGCCGCCGGGCTCGGCGACGTCAGCGAGGCCGAGCGTCCGCTGGAGGCGACCCTCTGGGGGCTACCACGACTTGGCCGCGCATCGGCGAGGCTGGCCGACGGAACCCGCGTGCGCTGGCGGCAGGGGAGGTGGTCGGCGCCGGACCCCGGGCGGATCATCACCACTCGCACGATCGAGGCGTGAGCGGGATCGATGTCCGTCCGGTGCGGGCCGGTCGGTCCGCGCCGCGAGCCGTCCGTCGGATAGCCTCGCGTCGTGCACATCCTGGAGCTGACGCCGCCCGAGCAGCGCGTGCTCGGATGCCTGATCGAGAAGCGCTTTACGACGCCCGACCAGTACCCGCTGACGCTGAACGCGCTGCGGCTCGCCTGCAACCAGGCGACCAACCGCGACCCGGTCACCAACTACGACGAGGCGACGGTGCACGACGCCGCGCAGCGCCTGACGCGCTACGGCGTGGCGCGGCTGGCCAGCGGCCACAGCAGCCGCGCGACCAAGTACCGGCACCTCGCAGAGGAGGCGCTCGGGCTGGATTCCGGCCAGCTCGCGGTTCTGTGCGTGCTGCTGCTGCGAGGTGTCCAGACGCCCGGCGAGCTGAAGGGTCGGACCGAGCGGATGGTGGCGTTCGAGTCGCTGGCCGATGTCGAGCGGGTGCTCGGCGAGCTGGCCGAGCACGGTTACGCACAGCGGATCGAGCGCCGGCCCGGGCAGAAGGAGGACCGCTTCGAGCAGCTGCTCGGGGGCCATGGGGATCCCGGCGCTCAGGCAGGCCCGGCTGCGGGCGCTGCCCCCAGCGCGCCCGCAGCCGCAGTCGGCGGCTCGGTCGGGTACCCGCCGGCGGCGATCACGAGGATCCCGAGCGCAACCGGCCCGGGCGCGGCCGCGGGGACGGACGGTCTCGCGCAGCGCGTCGAAGCACTCGAACGGGAGCTGACGGCGCTGCGCATCGAGGTCGCCGCACTGCGGACCGAGCTCGCGGAAAGCCCGGCCAGGGCACCTGACGGCTGAACTCAGGTCGGCAGCGCGAGGCCGACCAGGAAGGTGGCGCCGCCGACGATCACGCCGGCCATCGTCATCTCGAGTCCCGCCGACCACCAGGTTCGAAGCGTCACCAACGACTTCGCGGCGCCGACCAGGAAGTGCGCGATCAGCGAGATCACCGCGGCGGTCACGATCGCCACCGTGCCGGTCGTGAACATGAACGGGATCACCGGGATGATCGCGCCGAGCCCGGTCGAGATCCCGGCGGCCAGCGCGGCCTGCTTGGGGTCGTGCTCCTCGCCCGAGATTCCGAACTCCTCGGCGGACAGCGCGCTCAACATCGCCTCGGGGTTCTTCGAGAGCTGCTCGGCGACCGCGTCGGCGGTCACGCGGTCGATCCCCTTGAGCTGGTAGAAGAGCGACAGCTCCTCCTTCTCCTCCTCGGGGTGCTCGGCGATCTCCTGGCGCTCGCGCGCCATGTTCGCATCCGCCACCTCGGCTTCTGAGCGTTCCGCGAGAAACGCGCCGGTCGCCATCGACAGGGCCGATGCGATCGCGCCGGCGATGCCGGCCGTCAGCACGAAGCTCGAGCCACCGGTCGCGCCCGAGACGCCGGCGACGATCCCGAAGACCGCCGCGAGGCCATCGTTGGCGCCATAGATCGCACCTCCGATCCAGCCGCCGCCGGTGCGGTGCCAGTTCTCTCGGCCGAGGATCTTGTCAAGCCGATCCTGGGCGTACTGCTGCGAGGGCGTTCGGTCCGCCGGCACTCGCGGCGATGTGCTCTGCGCGCGATCCGTGGACCCGCTGCGCAGCTCATGGAACGAGTCGGAGTGACTGCGCTCGTCCTGCCGGAGCTCGCCGAGCAGCGCGTCGGTCGCGGCGTCGCCGGTGCTGCGCCGATAGAGATCGTCGACGGCCTCGTCCTCGGCCGCCTCCGCCCGCGCCAGCAGCCGATCGACGGGTGCGATCCGTGCCTGCATCCTGATCACGAGCGGCAGGCGAACCGTGTCGAACGATGGCGGTTCGATCGAGAGCTCGCTCATCCGCGCCTCAAGGCGCTGACGGTGGCCGCTCTCGGTCTCGGCGATCCGCAGCACGATGTCCGCCTCGCGGGGGGCAGCCTTCGCGCGATCGACTGGTACAGCTTGGTCGCCGACGCCTCCGCGCGCCAGGCTGCGAACAGCCGCTCACGCACCTCTTGCGACGGTCCGCTCACGACGCCGAGGGTAGCGGGCCAGGCGGGCTAGCCTTCCCGTGTGCGGAAACTTGCCATCAGCCTGATTGCGCTGATGATCGCGCTCGTGTTCCTCGTCGTCGCGATCGTGGTCAGCTCCAGCAAGTCGAGCGGTGGGGGTCAGCCGAGGACCGCCACCGTCGCGGTTCACCACGGGCGGGTGGGCCGGCCTCACGGCGACGCGCTGCTGGTGCGTAACGCCCGACCCCAGCCGAGCTGGCGGCCCGACACGGGGCCGGTCCCGATCCTCGTCTACCACGACCTCGGCACGCCGCCGGCCTCGGAGCCGTACCCCGGGCTCTACGTATCGGACTCCGACTTCGAGTCAGAGATGACGTGGCTGCATCAGGCCGGCTACCAGGCCGTGACGCTGGATGAGGTGATGGCCGCCTGGTACCACGGCGCCACGCTGCCGAGCAAGCCGATCGTGATCACGTTCGACAACGGTTACATCCCGCAGGCGACGTTCGCGCCGTCGGTGATGTCGCGCTACGGCTGGCCGGGCGTGCTCAACGAGATCACGGCCGGGCACCTCGACAATGCCCGGCTGTCAAGGCTGCTGTCGATCGGGTGGGAGATCGACTCACACTCCGTCAGCCACCCCGATCTGACGCAGATCTCACCGAGCGCCCTGCAGTACCAGGTGGTGGCCTCCCGGAAATTCCTGAGGAACACGTTCCACATTCCAGCCAACAGCTTCTGCTACCCGTCGAGCAAGTACAACGCAGCCGTGATCGCGGCGGTCAGGGCGGCGGGCTACACCAATGCGACCACCGAGAATCCGGGCTACGCGACCCGTGCCGACCCGTTCCTGCTGGACCGCTTCGAGATCGAGGGTGGGCTCTCGCAGCTGCAGACCGATCTCAACCAGAAGTCGTGACGATCCGGCCCGGCGCTCACACCATCGGCGAGAGCTCGAGCGCCTGGATCACGACGATCTTGCGGAACTGCGGCAGCTCTACGTCCGCTGCCACAGCGTCGTCGAGGTAGTCGCCGATCAGCGGCGGCCGCTCGCCGAGGAACACCTCCGCTGAGAGCATCACCGGCGTCAGGTCAAGCTCCGCCAGCGTCGAGAAGTCACGCACGAGCGCGGGAACGTGGGTGATCCCGCGACGCAGAAACCCGTACGCACGGTGATAGCCGTCGCGGAGCAGATAGCGCCCGTCGAACCGCGCGACCTGCATCAGCGACGGAACCACGCCGACGACGAATCCGAAACCGAACGTGCCGGGCTGCACCTCACCTTGAAAGTGGCTGACAACGGTCAGGTTGGAGTCCTCGGCTGAGAAGATCCAGGCATTCCGGGACGGGTCGTACTGGACCGGGAGCTTGCTCGGCGAGGGCTCGGGCAGCGAGATCGCGGCGATCGCATGGAGGTCCTCGACGTCGACGCTCTCCAGTAGTCCTCCTCGGTCGTCGGTGTGGACGTGAGGCTGCACCGCACAGAGCCGCCTCAGGTCGACGAACACCGGCTCCCAGCCAGACTCGAAGTATGCGGCGGTCAGCGGCGCTGCTCGCAACGCATCGACATGACCGCCGAGCGACGCCGGAAGCTCGCCGACCGCACCGCTCTGATCGATTCCGGCCGATCGCCCCGCGACCACCTCGCGAGCGGTACGGACTCGCTCGACGTGCTCGGCTCCCACCGTCGCGTCAGCAGGACCACCTGTCTGGATCGACGCGGCAGCTTCGGGCGCCATCCATCCCAGCAGCGCTCGAGCCGGGCGCCTGGATCGCCGCTGGTGCTCTGCCTCAGGCATCTAGGTCACCTCGCTTCAACGTGCGGGCGCTCGCGCTCGAGCCGCTCGTCACCGACGGCTCGAAGGCAGCTTCTTGACGCGGATCGTCAGCCGCCAGTTCTCATTGTCATCGCGCCAGGTCGATCCGCTGGCCACCGTGGGAGCGTGGCAGTCGCTGTCGTATGACCCTTGACAGAAGCTGCGGGTGGCCCGGCCGCTGAGACGGATGGTCCGCGGAAACCTGCACCGGCTCAGACTCGCATTGCAGTAATGACTCAGGCTGCGGACGATTGAGGTGGCCGGACCCGAGAGGTATGCGATCGGCTCGCCGCCGGCTTCCGTCGCCGGTCCACCGAGCGGATTACCGTCCGGGATTGCGAAGAACATGCTCGCAAAAGGACACGGGCCACCACCTGTGAAGTCGCCGTAAGCCACGAGATAACCTGGATCCGGGACCAGCGGCGCAAGGGCGAGGCCGGATCCCGTATAGCCGGCAGGGGTGATTGGAAGGACGAAGCGATTGATCGTCGAGGCCGAGGCTCCACATATCTGCGGGTAGCCGGACGCCGGGCCGTTGTCTTCGGGCATACAGGCCCCGCTCCCGATTTCCGCTATGTGCACGGAGATCGACGAGTCGGTGCCGTCGCCAGTGATCGTGAGCACGCCGTACGGCACATGGAGTTTCGGCTGAGGCTTCCCGGCAACGCCTTGGACATCGCCGAGCGTCCACCGGATATTTTCGGTAAAGCGTCCACAAGTTCCGGCGCCACTGTAGTTCGCAACACCGTCGCCGCTGACCGTGAACGAATACGGATAGATCAGCGAAGAAACGCTGAATTGCGGCTCGGCTGCCGATCCGGCGACCGGAACCACGGTCGCGCCGACACCGAAGACCAACAAGCCAGACGCGACGACGGCGGCGACAAACCGGTGGCGACGCATGATTCCGAACTCCTTCTGTCTGGTGGCTCCGAGCACTCGCTGTCCGCTCAGGAGAAGCTCTTCAGGAACGTGATCTGGGCCTTGTGACCCGCAGTCAGCGACTTTTCGCCGATCCCGATCTCCTCAATGATGTCGCCACGGACCTTGAAGACGGCGGTGGAGGCGCCGTTCGGCGCGAGGTACCAGTCGTTCAGGCCGACATCGAACGGGCCGCTCAGCTTCAGCACCTTGCCGGCGGCGGCGACCGTCGCGCCGACGCGGACACCGTGGACCGAGTAGTAGTAGCTCGAGGTCGACGCCCAGACCACTCGCCCGGCGAGGCGGTTGCGCTGTGCCTTCTGGAGCGTGTCCAGCAACGCCGGCGAGGCAATCCCGATGCGAACACCGATCGGCGTCAGGCAGAAGAACACCTCGTAGTGCTTACCGCGGTTCGAGCTGCGGGTGTAGGCGTGGACCGCCTGTGCACGGGTCATGCCGAGCCGGGCCAGCCCGAGCGTGTCGCCGTTCAGACTGCCGGTGGCGCCGGGGCAGCGCGCGACATGCGGGACGGGGATGTAGGTCCCGGTGCCGGTCACCGGCGCACTCGTCCCACCGGCGCCCGAAGCTGCGACGGCACACGTCAGGGTGGTGCCCTCGTCGGCGGTCATGACCCGGTACGTGGCGCCGGTTGCGCCCTGGATGGGCGTTCCGTCGAGATACCACTGGTAGCTGTAACTCGTCGGATCGTTGCTCCACGTGCCGACCACGCAGGTGTAATTGCCTGGAGAAGCCTGGACCGGGGCGCCTCCGCACTGCCCGGAGGTGCACGCCGGCGGTCCGGTCGGCGCTCCGCATGCAACGGGCGAGAGCGTGTCGATACTTGACCCGTTACCTTCGACCAACCAGATCGCGTCGTCATCGACCAGGGTCAGGCCGTCGGGGTTGCTGCCCTGGGTGCTGACCGCGTAGGCGGCCGCGTTTCCCTGTGCGTTGATGCAGCCGACGCCGGCGTTCGCAGCGCTCGAGGTGTAGGTGAACCAGAGGTTTCGATCGGGCCCGCTGATGATGTTCCAGGGATCAGAAATGCCCTGGGGCAGGGTGAACTGAGTGACGACGCCGGCTGGGGTGACGTTGCCGATCACGCTGTCGCCCTCCGTGAACCACATGTCGCCGTCGGCGCCCTGCGCAATCCCGAGCGGGGTGCCGCTGAGTGTCGCCGCCCCAGCCGGGAATGTGTTCAAGACCTGACCGGATGTGCTCATCTCGCCGATCTTGCTGGAGCCCGATTCGACGAACCACAGATTGCCGCCCGGCCCGGAGGCGATCGTGTCGGAAGCGGTGGCCGGGCCGAGCGTCGCACCGGGAACGGGATACTGGTTGAGCGCGACCGGGCTGCTCGGACACGGCTTCCACGGACTCCCGGCCGGCACCGTCGTCCATGGGACCAGTTGGCCGATCTTGTTCTGATTGACCTCCGTGAACCACAGATTCCCGTCTGGACCGAGCGCGATTCCCCCATCCAGATCACCGGCGGACGAGCCTGGGACCGGATAGCTATCGACGGTTGCCGTCGGATTCATCGTGAAGCAGCCGATCTCGCCGGCCTGAGTCTCGGTGAACCACAAGACGCCGTCGGCCTCGACGATCCCGCTCGGCGAGCTGCCGATCGCCGGCTCGGCCGGCGCGTAGGAGGCGGTGCCGAGATCGGGACCTGACGTTGGCATCTCGTAGATGTAGGAGCCCCCGTCCGTGTACCAGGCGTTGCCGTCCGGCCCAACCGTGATCTCCTCGGGGTTGAGTGTGCACCCGCCGCAGGGCCCCTGGTCGGGGCCGGCGGCAAACGGGGGCGTGTACGCCGGCGTCGCCGCCTGGGCGGGCGCGGCGACCGCGATCGCGCCAATGCCTGCACACGACACGGCACTGGCCAGCACGCACGCAACGGCGCGCATCGCGCTCCGCGGTCTCATGTTCCTCGACACCATCCCACAACCGCCAGACGTTTGCACGGTTTGTCGGCGCAGCCGCTACAGGATCGAGATCTCCGACTGATCGCCGACGAGGAACCGGTACGCCCGCGGCTGCCGGTCGTCGCGCCCGATGTGGACATTGCGTCCGAGCAGCGATGACTCCATCCGCCCGGCGAGACCCCTGACCGACGAGCCCTCGAGCAGGATCGAGTGCTCGACCTCTGCGTTCTCGATCGTGCAGTTCGCGCCGATCGCGGTGTAGGGCCCGACGTAGCAGTCGGTCAGATGGGCGCCGGCGCCGATGATCGCCGGCCCGCGGACGGTGCAGCGCTCGAGCCGCGCTCCCGGCTCGATCACGACCCGGCCGTCGACCTGAGAGTCGATCAGCTCGCCGGCGAGGCTCGCCTCGATCGTGTCGAGCACGAGGCGGTTGGCGGCGAGCATGTCCTCCAGCTGGCCCGTGTCCTTCCACCAGCCGCCGACGATGTGCGGCTCGACACGGTGGCCGTGGTCAAGCAGGTACTGGATCGCGTCGGTGATCTCCAGCTCGCCACGCGCCGACGGCGCGATCGCACGGGCCGCGTCGTGCACACACGCCGTGAACATGTAGACGCCCACAAGTGCAAGGTCCGATCGAGGCTCGGGCGGCTTCTCGACCAACCTGACGACGTGGCCGTCCGTCAGCTCGGCGACGCCGTAGTTCTCAGGGTCGCGGACGGCGGTCAGCAGGATCAGTGCATCCGGCCGGCTTGCGCGGAAGGCGTCGACGAGTTCGTGGATCCCGCCCTGGAGCAGGTTGTCGCCGAGGTACATCACGAATGGAGAGCTGCCGAGGAACTGCTCGGCCGTCAGCACCGCATGCGCGAGTCCGCTCGGCGCGTCCTGAACGATGTAGGTGAGATGGACCCCGAAGCGCGAGCCGTCACCGGCCGCGGCCCGGATCTCGTCGCCGGTCTCTGGCGCGATGATGATCCCGACCTCGGTGATCCCGGCCTGCGCCATCGCCTCGATGCCATAGAACAGGACCGGCTTGTTCGCGACGGGGACGAGCTGCTTGGCGCTCGTGTGGGTGATCGGTCGCAGTCGCGTCCCCTTACCGCCGGACAGGATCAGGCCCTTCAACGAGTCGTCGGCGGCCTCGTTCCGGTCAGGCGCGGCTCGAACTGCAGGCGCCGGCTCGGGCATCAGCGCCCGACCAGCTCGGCAACCCCGGCAGCGATCGCCTCGGCCGCGACACGAACCGCCTCCCGCGCATCGGCCGGAGCGAGCACGACGGCGTCGCCCGCCTCCTTGAGCACCTCGCGCACCAGGAAATCGGTACCGGCGAAGCCGAAGTCGACGACCAGCGAGCCATCGGCGCGCTCCTCGATCACGGTCCGCTCCTCGCGTGCCCAGCGCGCTCGGTCCGCCGAGATCCAGACGCGCGCGCGGCGGGACGCTGGGACCTCCCCGGTGCGCGGCCAACCGTCGACGTCGGCCGCCGGATCGACGTCGGCCCGCGGCTCGAACGTCTCGTCGGTCACGCTGGCCGACTGGAAGCGGTCAAGGCGGAAGTGGCGGACGTCGTTCCTGGTTGGGTCGAAGCTCGCCAGATACCAGCCGTCGCGGCCGTTGATCAGCGCGTAGGGCTCGACCAGGCGCGTCGTGAACTCGTCCTCGTTCTCCTTGTAGTACTCGAACGAGAGCAACCGTCGCGCCGCGATCGCGCGTGAGACGACCGCGGCGATCTCGGTGTCATCGCCACCGGGCGCTGCGATCTGGAGGCCCTCATGCGCCGGATCCTCGCCGAGGGCGGCCACGACCTTGCGTCGCACGGACGCGAGCGATCCCTCAGGGATGTGCTCGCCGATCAGATCAATCGCCGCAACCAGTGCCTTCGCCTCGACCGGCAGCAGCCGCGCGGGGCGGGCGAACGAGTCACCGTAGGGCTCCGGCTCAACCTCGATCGCGCCGTCGTCGCCGATCTCCGCGTACAGCACGTACGTGCCGGCTCCGAAGTTGACCACGTTCAGGACCGAGATGTCCTCCCGCAATTCCTGGTCTGAGACGTTGAGGTCCTGACCGAGCACGCTCGCGTCAAGCTGGCGACCGGCGCGTCCTGCCTCGATCAGGATGCTCGCAAGCGTGACCAGACGCGCGAACCGCTCCGGGCGGATCGCCGCCTCGGCGCCGCCGTCGCCATCGGCCTGCTCGACCGGCGGGGCGGCGGGCGCGGCCGTGGGCACCGACGCGGCCGCGGGCACCGACGCCGACGCCGCCGCAGACGCCGACCCTGACGCCGCCGCGGGCTCGGGTGGAACCGAGGTCGCCTCGATCGGATCCCCGTCCCGCGCCGGAGCGAGGTCGATCTCCCCGGTATGCCGCTCGATCAGCGACGCGAGGCGGTCGCGCAGCTCCCGGGCGAGTTCATCCGGCGCGACGATCCGGGCGTGCTCGCCGAGCCCGAGCACCCAGGCGATCAGCTGACGAGAGTTGGAATAAGCCGTGATGAACACGCGATCGCGATCTCCCTGGGGGCTGGAGCGGATCTCCCCGTAGCGTCCGAAATGCCGCTCGATCTGCCAGGCGATCCGGCCGCTCAGCCAGATCTCCGCCGTCCCGACCGGCTCACCGAACTGCCAGGCGACGCGGTTGGCATAGGCACGCGGGTCGAAATCCGACGGGCGCTGGAAGTCATGCTCGGCCTTGGTCGCGTAGCCGACCTTGCCGAGGATCCGTGAGAGGCGGAAGACCCGGATCGCGTCCCGCTCATGTGAGCGGCCGACGAGGTAGAACTGCCCCCCCTGGAACAGGAGCTGGAACGGATCGACGCGCCGCGACCCGGTGACATCGCGCTCCATCGTGTAGTAGTCGAACACGATCGTCTTACGGCGGAAGATCGCGGTCTCGATCTTGGCGAGCCGCTGCGACACCTCGTGGCCGCCGGCGGCGCCGGTGATCCCGAGCGCAACGGTGCGCTGTACCGGCGAGCTGAATGGGCTCGGCCTCCCCCAGGAGATCTGCTGCAGCGCCAGCCGCAGCGGCTCGGCATACGCAAATTCCCCGCCGAACAGGTGCAGCGCGGTATGCAGCGCCGCGTGCTCATCATCGCTGAACTCGATCGGCGGCAGATGGAAGTTCTCGGGCGGCAGCGAATAGTTCTCCTGTTCGACCTGTCCGTCCGCGGGCTTCTCGACGGTCAGCACGATCCCAAGCGCCTCGAGCTCCGACCGGTCCGCATAGAAGCGGCGTGCGAAGGCGTCCTCGTTCATCACGCTGTATCCCTCGACGTCACGCCGGATCTCCGGCGCGGTGACCGGTCGGCGCTCCGCCATCAGGTACGAAATCAGCGAGAGCTGGCGGATCAGTTTTTCGGTGTCCTTGGCCATCAGCCACCCACTTTAATCGCGGGCGCGTCCCGCCGTCTGCCGCCGGGGCCGCTCGACCCGCTATTTACGGTACAACCGCGGCTCTGTCAGGCGGCGGCGCGCTCGCCGTCGGCGCCCGGCCCACCGAAGTATGCGCTGGCACCGATCGCCTTGTCGAATGCCGCCCACTGCTCGCCGGCGGTGAGCTGGTGCTCGATCCGGTCGAAGCTGCCAAGCCGACTGCCGAGGTTGTCGACCATGTGGATCAGCGTCGCCTCACGTGTGCAGGGGACCACCGGACTGCCGTGCTCAAGCGCACCGTGGTGACTGAGGATGATGTGCAACAGGGCGTGCTCGAGCTCGGACGGGAAACCGTCGAGCTGCTCGATCGCGCGCCGGATCCGGTAGTAGCCGAGTGCGATCTCCCCATGCAACCGGCCGAGATCGGACATCTCGATCGAGTCGCTGCGCATTTCATAGGCGTCCAGCTTGCCGATGTCGTGCAACAGCGCACCGGTGACGGCCACGTCACGGTCGATTCCGGGGAAGATCGCCGACATCGCGCTGACCGCCTGCGCCACCGTCAGTGAGTGCTCCAGCAGACCGTGGCGGTATGCCTGGTGATAGTGCTTGGCGGCGGGCGCCGCTCGATAGCTGACCCAGGTCCGCGAGCCCTCGGCGAAGATCGCCCCCAGCAGGCAGCGCAGATGCGGGCTCTGGACGGTCGCGATCAGCTTCCGCAGGTCGGTCTCCATCTGATCGACGGAGGCGACGGTGGCGACGGTGGCGTCCTGCATCGTAAGGCGAAGATAGAGTGGAGTGCGGACGGCGAGATGACAAGTACGGCTATCGTCACCGGCGGCACGGGCGGACTCGGCACCGCGGTCGTGACACGACTGCTCGATGACGGCTGGCGCGTCGTGGTTCCGTGGGTGTTGGAGCGTGAACTTGACCGCGTCGAGCGACGCCCCGGGCTCGAGCTGATCGAGGCCGACCTGTTCGATCACGATTCGGTGGCGTCGGTGGCCTCGCTCGGAGCCGGTTCTTGGGAGCAGCCGCTGCGGGGACTCGTCAACCTCGTCGGCGGGTTTGCGGCCGGCGGCAGAGTGCACGAAACCCCGATCGACGAGTTCGACCGTCAGTTCCGGCTGAACCTGCGCGCGACCTACCTGATGACCGCAGCCGTGATCGAGCCGATGCTCGAGGCCGGCAACGGCTCGATCGTGTGCGTCGGTACGCGTGCTGCACTGCAACCGTTCAGCGGAGCCGCGGGATACATCGCATCGAAGGCGGCGGTGATCGCGTTCTCTGCGGCGGTGGCGGTCGAGTACCGCAAGGACGGACTTCGGTGCAACACGATCCTGCCGAGCGTGATCGACACTCCGGGCAACCGTGCAGCGACGCCGGACGCCGATTTCACACGATGGGTCAAGCCGGCCGAGATCGCCGGCGTGATCGCCCATCTGCTGTCCGACGATTCGGTGGCGACCAGTGGAGCGGCGATCCCCGTCTACGGCCGCGCCTAGCGTCGTGCGTCGGACGAGCTTGGCGACCATCTAGGATCGTCGGTTATGGAACGTAAGTGGTGGACACTGATCGTCGTCTGCACGGCGACGTTCATGCTGCTGCTCGACATCACGATCGTGAATGTCGCGCTGCCGACGATCGCCAAGCAGTTGCACGCGAGCTTCTCGCAGATCCAGTGGGTGATCGACGCCTACGCGCTGACGCTCGCCTCCGCGTTGCTGACCGCGGGCGCGCTCGCCGATCTGCGTGGGCGCCGGCTCGTGTTCGCGATCGGCTTGGGTCTGTTCTCGCTCACCTCGCTCCTGTGCGCGCTGGCGCCGACCGCCGACTTCCTGATCGCCGCCCGCGCCGGCCAGGGCATCGGCGGGTCGATCATGTTCGCAACCTCACTCGCCCTGCTCGTCCAGGAATTCCACGGTCCCGAGCGGGGTATGGCGCTCGGCGTATGGGGCGCGACGATCGGTGCGGCGGCGGCGATCGGCCCGCTGGTCGGCGGCGTGCTGACCCAGGGACTGGGGTGGTCCTCGATCTTCTACATCAACGTCCCGATCGGCATCGTCGCCTGTGTGATCACACTGACGAAGGTTGCGGAGAGCAGGAACCCGCACGCCGTCAGTGCCGATTGGTTCGGCACCGTGACGTTCACGGTCTCGCTGTTCCTGCTCGTCTACGCGATCATCGAGGGGAACTCGCTCGGCTGGGGGAGCACGGAGATCATCCTGCTGTTCACCGGGGCCGCCGTCGCCCAGGCGCTGTTCCTGATCGGACAGGTCCGCTCTAGCCACGCGATGCTTGACCTGACGCTGTTCCGCAAGCCGGCGTTCCTCGGCGCTTCGGCCGTCGCCTTCACCGTGTCCGCCTCGATGTTCGCGATGTTCCTGTACCTGACGCTCTACCTCCAGACCGACCTGGGTCTCTCGCCACTGCAGACCGGCCTGCGTTTCCTGCCGGTCACGCTGCTCGCGTTCGTCGTGTCGGCCGCGACCGGCAACCTGTCCTCCAGGGTCCCGGTCCGCGTGCTGCTGGGCGCCGGCCTGTTGCTCGTCGGAGTCGGCCTGCTGCTGATGCGCGGCCTGACCGCGCAATCCGGCTGGACGGCGCTGCTGCCCGGGTTCATCGTCGCCGGCGCCGGTGTCGGGCTCGTCAACCCGCAGCTCGCGGCGACCGCGGTCGGCGTCGTCCCACCGCAGCGCTCCGGGATGGCGAGCGGCATCAACAGCACCTTCAGACAGGTCGGGATCGCGACCGGGATCGCGATCCTCGGCGCGCTGTTCGAGAGCTCGATCTCCTCGAAGCTCGCCCCGCAGCTCGCCGGGACCGCCGCCCAACACGAGGCGCCTGCGATCGCCCACGCGGTCGCCGGCGGCGGCGCCCAGGCCGTGCTTGCGCGCGTGCCGCCCGCCGAGCACGCCGCCGCCGCCCACGCGATCCACGTCGCGTTCGCGGGCGCGATGAACGAACTGTTCCTCGTCGCCGCGGTGGTCGCGCTGCTCGGAGCGGCCGCGGCGCTGGCGCTGATCCGCCGCCGGGATTTCGTCGCGTACGCGGCGCCATCCTCGGCGCCGGCGTCCGACCGCACGGCCGCCGAGGCGATCGGCGTCCCCTGACAGCCTGTCCCGGTCGCAACGTGCGAGACTCACGGACATGAGCAACTACGCGATCAAGAACTTCAAGGATGACATCGAGGACTCGGGCGGAGCCCGCAGTGAAGGCAAGGTCGAGGCCCGCTTCGGGCGCAGCCAGATCGACTCCGAGCACCTCGGCGTCAGCTACTTCCGCTATGCGCCAGGCTTCCGTTCCCCGTTCGGCCACCGCCACCGCGAGCAGGAGGAGGCCTACGTCGTCGTTTCAGGCTCCGGCCGCGTCCGGCTCGACGACGAGATCAAGGACCTTCGCCAGTGGGACCTGGTCCGCGTGGCGCCTGGAGTCGCGCGAGCGTTTGAAGCCGGCGCCGACGGGCTCGAGGTGATCGCCGTCGGCAACGATCGCCCCGAGGGCGGGGACGGCGAGATGGTCCAGGACTTCTGGACCGACTGACGGGTTGGCCGGAGGGCCGCCGGCCGGCGTGGCCGGCGACCGCCGCACGCGCGTGAGCCACGTGCCGATGCCGGGCGGCAGGCGGCCGTCGGTCGACAGCCACGATCCGGCGAGGATCAGCAACAGCCCCGCGATCCCGCCGGCGCCGGGCTTCTCGCCGAGCAGGGTGACCCCGAGCGCGACCGCGACAATCGGGTTTATGTAGGTGATCACGACGGCGCGTGAAGCGCCGATCTCGCTGATCAGCATTGCCATCAGCACGAACGCGAGGGCTGTGCAGACGAGACCGAGCACGACGACCGAGGCGATCCCGCCGGCCGTCGGCATCTTGCTCGGGGCGTCGATGATCGCCAGTGGCGTCAGCGCCACCACCCCGATCGCCAGGCTCGCCCCCATCGCGGCGCGGGGGTCGATGTCGGTGAGGTTGCGTTTGAGGATCAGCGGTCCGGACGCATAACCGACGGCGGCGATCAGAATCGCACCGGCGCCGAGCAGTGACCTGGTGCTGCCCGAGGCGTCGAGCCCGACCAGCAGGACGACGCCGAACAGACCGATGATCAGGCCGGCGAGCCGACCGCCGGTCGCGCGCTCGGCGTGGTCGAACCGTACCGCCAGCACCGCGACGATCAACGGCACTGAGGCGATGATGATCGCCGCCAGCGACGACGCGACGTAACGCTCACCGGTCGCGATCAGCGGAAATGGAATCGTCACCTCGACGATGCCGTAGGCGATGATGAAGCGCCAGCGGCCCTTGAGCGCCTGCAGCGCCCCGGACCGCGCCGCGAGCGCAAGCAGCACGCCCGCGCCCAGGACCAGGCGGGCCCAGGCGAGGACCACCGGCGGGACGCCTCCGTCGACACCGATCTTGATGAACAGGTACGGGATCCCCCAGAGGGTGGAAACGGCGGCGAACAGGGTCCATGCGCGGGCGCTCACAGTTCATAAAAGTACGGCACGCCCGGCGGCTGGTTACGGTTGCCGGATCCGCCGTCGCGTCGCTACCGGCGCTGGGCTCAGGATCGCGCGATCGACGCCGGATCTACCCCATCGAGCCGGGTCATCGTGACGCTCGCCTCGAGCGTCGCGTTCGCGAGTCCGCGGTAAACGCCCTTGATCGGCGGGACGTCGGCGTAGTGGCGCCCGTGGCCGATCTTGACGTGGCGCTCCGAGGCCAGCCCGCGATTGGTCGGGTCGGCGCCGACCCAGACGGGCTCGCCACCGCCCGGCACGGGGAGCAGTGCCTCCAACCACGCGTGGGTGTCGACCTCGACGGACTCCTGGTCGCTGTCTGAGCGCATGGCGAACAGGTAACCGGAGACATACCGAGCCGCGATCCCGTGGTGTCGCAGCAGCGATAGGGCGAGATGGACGAAGTCCTGACAGACGCCGGCCCCGACATCAAGCAGATGTGCGACCGACGAATCGACATACGTCGCCCCCTGGCGGTATTCGAATCGGTCGGGAATCAGTTCCGTCACCTGCAGCACCGTCTCGAGTGGCGTCGCCGCCAAGCCGGTGGTGGCGAGCAGTTCCGCCGCGAGCGGGTGACCGAAGGCGTCGTCGGTCTGCAGCAGGAATTCGCCCCCGGCCTCCCGGTATTCGTCCCCACGCAGAGCCTCCCAGCCCTCCGCCGGCGGCTCTGACGGTGGCTGCGTGGCGACACGCGCGCGCACGTCGATCGTGAGCTGGCGGTGCGGACGCGCAACCTCGAACTCGACCACCTCGGTCCCGAAGTAATCGGCGTGGCGATGGAGCCGCACCTCCGGACTGAGGCGCACACCGAACTCGTCGACGCGCTGGCGTGAATTGGCGGCAGGCTTGACGCGGAGCGCGTTGAGGTTGTCGACCACCTCTGCGTCATAGTCGTAGCTGGTCAGGAATCGGATCGCGAAGTTCATCGAATGGTCCCGGTGGGGCGCTAGATGTGTACCGCCGCGAGCGCGGCGATCGGAAAGTAGCGCTCGTCGATGTCGTGCTCCACGAGCTCCAGCTCCTGTTGTACCTGCATCAGCATCTCCCCAAACGACCAAGTCGAATCAGGAGCGCGTCGCTGAAGCTCCAAGTCCGCGATCAACCGCCCCAGCCGCAGCACCGGCGGCGAGCTGCGCGGTGATGCATCGGCCGTGTCAAGCGCCTCCCGCAACGCCGTGACCGACCAGGCGACCGACCCCGGGTAGTCGCCCTCGTAGAGCAGGAAGCGCGCCACGCTGCGCAGCACCGGCGCCTGCCGCACCGCTCGCCGATACGCCTGGAAGCCGCCGACCGCCTGAAGCAGCGCCAGCGCCTCGCCTTCATGTCGCGTGTCCGGCTCGCCCTCGTCCTCTGCAGGTACCACCACAAGCAGCATCCGCAACACCATGTCGGCTTCCTCGATCCTCCCGCCGGCCTCCAGGAAAGAGCGAGCCTCGTCGCGCAGCATCGTGCGCTCGAGCAGACCCCAGAACAGTGCGCAGCGCTCCTTGATTTCCTGGTAGACGGAGTAGGGGCCGGTTGCGAGCGCCGCCTGCAGGTCATAGCGACCGAGCGACAGGTCGAACGAGTTGAGCGCCTCCCACATCTCCGTGGAGATCACGTCCCGGAGCGTTCGGCCGCGCTCACGGGCACGTGAGACACATGACACGATCGAGGCGGGACTGTCGGTGTCAAGCGTCAGCAATGACGCGATCTCGGCGCGCGACACCGGCCCGGGCCGCCATTCGCGGGGCGGTTCGAGCGGCCCGGCGTCCGCGCGCTCGCCGTCGCTCCTGCCGCCACCGGCCCTCTCGCGAGTGCCGTCACGGACAGGATCCTCACCGGGCGCCGGCGCCTTCGCCCCGATGATCGCCAGAACTCCTGGCCACGAGAGGGCGATCCCGCGTTCGCCGGGCCCGCCCGCCACATCAGCGTGAAAGGCGCCGTCAAGCATCCGCGCGGTGTGCTCTGCCCTGGTCAGGTCACGGCCGAGCCAGAACAGCTCCTGGGCGATCCGCGCCAGCATCACCCACGAGCCTGTTGCTGCTGCTGAGCCTGTCCGGACCACCCGCCGTAGCGGACCTCCGGGAGACGCGGCGGGCGACGGGGCGGCAGCGTCCCCGGAGCCGGATCAGTCAAGCCTCCGTCGTCGAGCACCCACGTGTCCTTCGATCCGCCACCCTGCGAGGAGTTGACGATCATCGAGCCCTCCCGCAATGCAACCCTGGTCAGGCCGCCCGGAACGATCCGGATCTCATCGCCGAACACCGCGAATGGCCTCAGGTCGACGTGGCGCGGCGCCAGACGGCCGTCGCCCGTCTCGGTCGGCATCGTCGAGAGGTGGACCAGGTCCTGGGCGATGAACCGGTCGGGCTGTGTCTTGATCAGGCGCGCCTGCTGCTCGCGCTCGGCGGCACTCGCCTGAGGCCCGATGAACACGCCCTTGCCGCCCGACTCAGATGTCGGCTTGACGACGAGCTGATCGAGTCGCGTCAGTACATCGTTTCTGACCGTCGGATCACCGAGCAGGTAGGTCGGGACGTTGTCGAGAATCGGCTCCTCTCCCAGATAGAAGCCGATCATCGCGGGCACGTAGTGATACACCGCCTTGTCGTCGGCGACACCAGTGCCGATCGCGTTGGCGACGGCAACCGTGCCCGCGCGATAAGCGCGGATCAGCCCGGGGACGCCGAGCAGCGAGTCGGGGCGGAACTCAAGCGGATCGATGAAGTCGTCATCGAGTCGTCGATAGATCGCGTGGACGCGCTGGAGCCCCGCCGTGGTACGGATGTAACAGACCGCATCGCGCACGACCAGATCTGAGGACTCGACCAGCTCGACGCCCATCTCCCGCGCGAGAAACGCATGCTCGAAGTAGGCGGCGTTCAGCGGGCCGGGAGTCCACAGCACAACCGTCGGCTCCGTCTCGGTCCCCGGTGCCACGGCTCGAAGCGCCTCGAGCAGCAGCGTCGGATAGTGGTCGACCGGACGGATGCGATGCCCGGCGAACAGCTCCGGCATCAGGCGCGTCATCGCGAGGCGGTTCTCAAGCACATACGAAATCCCGGAAGGAGTGCGGACGTTGTCCTCCAGCACACGCCAACGACCGTCTCCACCTCGTACGAGATCGCACCCACAGACGTGGGTGTAGACCCCGCCGGGGGCGCGAACCCCGTGCACCGGTCGCGCGAAACTCGGGCGGCTGACGATCAGCGACCACGGAACGATCCCGGCACGGACGATCTCATGCGCGTGATAGACGTCATCCACGAACGCGTTCAACGCGCGGATGCGCTGTGCCAGCCCACGCTTGATCACCGTCCATTCGGCCGCGGTCAACACCCGCGGCACCAGGTCCAGCGGCCAGGCGCGATCCCGCTGGCGGCCATCGCTGCCGGGCACCTCGAACGTGATTCCCTGCTGCATGAAGATCGCGTCACGCCGTCGGCCCGCGGCCAGCAGCGCCTCAGGTCCGAGCCTCTGCAGCGTTGCGAGCAGCGCGGCCGCGTGCGGCCTCGGCGATCCATCTCCTCCGACCAGCTCGTCGCAGCAGCCGTCAGGCACGACGTATCCGTCGATCACAGCCGACTCGATCACCTGAGTAGATGTAGCGCATGATGAGGAGCGACGCCTTCTCCGTCTGGCCAAACGCCGTGCGGCGGGTAGATTTGCCGCAGATGCGAATTCTGATCACGGGCGGGCACGGAATGCTGGGGATCGACACCCGGCGAGCCGCCGTCGCAAGGGGGATTGAGGTGATCGCGTGCTCGCGCACGGAGCTCGACGTCACCGACGCACCGGCAGTCCACGCGGCGATCGGCGCTGTGAACGTGGACGCGGTGCTCAACCTTGCGGCCTATACCGACGTCGACGGCGCGCAGAGCGACGTTGCAGCTGCGCACGCCGTCAACGGCACCGGGGCCGGAAATGTGGCCAGGGCCGCCAGGGATGCGGGCGCGTGGACGATCCATGTCTCCAGCGACTACGTGTTCGACGGCGCCAAGCGCACGCCATACCTCGAATCGGACACGACGGGCCCACTGTCGGTCTACGGCGAGTCGAAGCTGGCGGGCGAGCGGGCCGTCGCCCAGGCCGCCCCGGACAGCCACACGATCGTCCGCTCCTCGTGGCTGTTCGGCACCGGCGGCCCGTGCTTTCCGGCGACGATGCTGCGTCTGGCAGCCGAGCGCGATCAGCTGACGGTCGTCGATGACCAGCTCGGGTGCCCGACGTTCACCGGGCATCTGGCGGCTGCACTGCTGGCGATCGCGAGCGACCGTGAGCTGCGCCGAGCGCTGCTCGGGATCGTCCATCTCGCGGCTGGGGGCGAGTGCTCCTGGTATGAGTTCGCGCGGGAGATCATGTCGGCCGCCGGTGTCGCGACGCAGGTCAACCCGGGCAGCACCGCTGCGCTCGGACGACCCGCTCAGCGGCCGCCCTACAGCGTGCTGCGCACCGAGCGCGGCGAGCGGGTCCCCAGATTGCCGCACTGGCAAGCGGGGCTGGCCGACTACATGGCGGCGAGATGAGCGATTCATCTAGGGTGCACCCGACATGAAACTGCTGGTCTGTGGCGGCGCCGGCTTCATCGGCTCCAACTTCGTGCGCCTGCGCGTGCGTGAGCACGGCGACGCCGTGACCGTGCTCGACAAGCTCACCTATGCCGGCCGTCGCGAGAACCTGCACGACGTGATCGACGAGCTCCGTTTCGTTCACGGCGCGATCGAGGACGCTCGCGCGGTCGCCGACGCGGTCCAGGGAGCAGAGGCGATCGTCAACTTCGCGGCCGAGACACACGTCGATCGCTCGATCTCGGGACCTGAGGCGTTCATCGTCACGAACATGCAGGGCACTCACGTCCTGCTCGAGGCTGCCCGCGCGGGCACCCTGCGCTACGTCCAGGTCTCGACCGACGAGGTCTACGGCTCGATCGACAGCGGCTCCTTCACCGAGGCTTCGCCACTCGCCCCCTCCAGCCCCTACAGCGCCACCAAGACCGGTGCGGACCTGCTGGTATCCAGCTACTTCCACACCTACGGTCTGCCGACCGTGATCTGCCGCGGCTCGAACAACTACGGCCCGTACCAGTACCCGGAGAAGCTGATCCCGCTGATGATCCTGAACGCGTTGGCCGGCGATCACCTGCCCGTCTACGGAGACGGCAGACAGGTCCGAAACTGGTTGTTCGTCGAGGACTTCGCGCGCGGGATCGGTCAGGCACTGGAGCATGGCGTCCCGGGCGAGGTCTACAACTGCGGTGGCCCTGACGAGTGCGAGAACCTGACGGTGGTGCGGCGGATCATCGAGCTGACGGGCGCCGACCCGGCGCAGATCGAGTACGTCACCGACCGTCCCGGCCACGACCGGCGCTACTCGCTCGCCTCCGACAAGCTGCAGGCGCTCGGCTGGCGGGCGCGCACTCAGTTCGAGCAGGGCCTGCGGCGCACCGTCGAGTGGTACCGGGAGAACGCCTGGTGGTGGGAGCCGATCCGCAGCGGCGAGTACCTGGAGTATTACGAGCGCCACTACGGGCGCTCGCTCAAGTCGTGAGCACGCTGGACGAGCTCGAGCGCGAGATCACGGCCTGCCGGCGCTGCCCTCGCCTCGTGCACTGGCGTGAGCAGGTGGCGCTGGACAAGCGGGCCGCGTTCCAGGATCAGACCTACTGGGGCCGGCCGCTCCCCGGGTTCGGCGACCGACGCGCCCGTGTGCTGGTGCTCGGTCTCGCACCGGCCGCGCACGGCGCCAATCGCACCGGCAGGATGTTCACCGGCGACCGCTCAGGCGACTGGCTGTTCGCCGCGCTTCACCGGGCGGGCTTCGCGAACCAGCCGACATCAGTCTCCCGCGACGACGGCCTGCGCCTGAGCGACTGCTGGGTCAGCGCCGTGGTCCGCTGTGCGCCACCTGGAAACAAGCCGCTCCCGGCCGAGCGCGATAGCTGCCTGCCGTACCTGGGTCGCGAGCTCGCGCTGCTGCCGCACACCAGTGTGGCCGTGTGCCTTGGCGGCTTCGCCTGGGACGGAGCGCTGCGAGTGCTGGCCGTGCCGCGTCCGTGGCCTCGATTCACGCACGGCGCCGAATACCTCACCACCGTCACCCCGATGCAGCGCGCGCTGACGCTGCTCGGCTGCTACCACCCCAGCCAGCAGAACACGTTCACCGGACGGCTCACGGAGCCGATGCTCGACGATGTCTTCGCGCGTACTCGTGAACTGCTCACGCCGGGGTGACATAGGCCGGCGTCGTAGACCTGGATTGCACGGCCGGCTGCACCCCGGCGGGCAGCCCATCTAGCTCCAATCCCCCCAGACGTCGGTGAGTTGACCAGGATTTGACATCTCAGCCCGCGGCGCCAGCGATGATCTGCGCCGTATGCCGAGACGCCCTGACCGCGAGCCCGAACTGGCCGAACTGACGATCGCCGATCCGCCCGAGCGCTGGCGCGCACTCGGCTTCGACGTCGACGAGGAGGGCTACCTCGATCTTGGCAGCGTGCGGATCTGGCTCGGCTCCCGGAATGGGGCGCGCGGGATCACCTCGTGGGCGATGCGCTACATCGATCGCCCCGAATCGATTGACGGTCTGGACACCCCTGAGCCGCTGATGCGGCACCCACCGCCGTTCGCGACCCACCCGAACGGCGCCACCGGGCTTGACCACCTGGTCGTCGCCACACCTGACTTCGACCGGACCTCGGCGGCGCTCGAGATGGCTGGGATCCCGCTGAAGCGCACCGTCGAGCGGGAGGGAATGCGCCAGGGCTTCGTCCGGCTCGGACCGACGATCCTCGAACTTGTTGCGCCGCCATCGCTCGAGGACCGCCAACCGCGGTTCTGGGGACTGGCGATCGTCGTGATCAGCCTTGATGAGCTGGCGGACAGGCTCGGTCCACAGCTCGGGGAGATCAGACCTGCAGTTCAACCTCACCGCCGGATCGCGACGCTGAGCGCATCCGCAGGGCTCTCGACCCAGCTGGCGTTCATGAGCCCAGAGCCGCCGTAGGATCCACCGCAGGAGCGAGCGCTACGCTCGGCGTCATGGCGCGGAATCAGCCGTTGGACGCATTCAGCTCGGGCACCCGTGAGTGGTTCGAGCGCGCGTTTGCGGCGCCGACCGCCGCCCAGGAGCAGGCGTGGCCGGCAATCGCCTCTGGCGAGCACGTTCTGATCAGCGCCCCGACGGGGTCGGGTAAGACGCTGGCGGCGTTCCTGTGGGCGATCGACGCACTCGCCGCGCAACAGCCGGACAACGGCAGGCAGCCGGGCATCAGCCTCGTCTACATCTCGCCACTGAAAGCACTCTCCTACGACATCGACCGCAACCTGCGCGTGCCCTTGCGCGGGATCGGAGCCGAGCTGAAGGTGGCGGTCCGTACCGGCGACACACCCCAGAAGGAGCGCCAGGCGATGCTCCGCAACCCGCCGGACATCCTGATCACCACCCCGGAGTCGCTCTACCTGATGCTGACCGGCCAGGCGCAGAGCCTGTTCGCGCCGACCCGCTGGAGCATCATCGACGAGATCCACGCGGTCGCCGCGACCAAGCGCGGGGCCCACCTCGCGCTCACGCTCGAGCGCCTCAGCGCGGCCGCGGACACCGAGGTCCAGCGGATCGGGCTGTCCGCCACACAGAACCCGCTCGAGGAGGTCGCGCGGTTCATGGTCGGACCGTCCAGGACCTGCAGGATCGTCGACACCGGGGTGCGCAAACAGCTCGACCTGAAGATCCACATCCCGGTCGAATCGATGGTCGAGCCGGACGCGTCGATCGAGCTCGACCCGCTCGCCGGCGGCAATGACGCGACCCGCCGCTCGATCTGGCCGGCGATCTACCCGGAGCTGCTGGAGCTGATCAACGCCCACCGCTCGACGATCCTGTTCGTCAACAACCGCCGCGGTGCCGAGCGGATCGCGCTGCGCCTGAACGAGCTTGAGGGACGTGAGATCGCGCGAGCCCACCACGGCTCGCTGGCCCGCGAGCAGCGCCTGATCGTCGAGGAGATGCTGAAGGCCGGCGAACTGCCGTGCCTGGTCGCGACCTCCTCGCTTGAGCTCGGGATCGACATGGGCGCCGTCGACCTCGTGATCCAGGTCGAGTCGCCCAAGTCGGTGGCGCGCGGGCTGCAGCGGATCGGTCGCGCCGGCCACAACGTCGGCGATGTCAGCCGCGGGCGCATCTTCCCGAAGTTCCGCGCCGACCTGCTCGAGTGCGCGGTGGTCGCCAAGCGGATGCGCGAGGGCGCGATCGAGACGACGGTCGTGCCCCGCAACGCGCTCGATGTCCTGGCACAGCAGATCGTGGCGATCGCCGCCGCCGGACTTGTCGGTTCCGGCGGCGGCGATCCGACGGTGTCGGTCGACGATCTCCATGCGCTCGTCACCCGTACCTACTCCTACGCCGAGCTGCAGCCGCGCCCAGCTCGAGAACGTGCTCGACATGCTCGATGGGCGCTACCCGTCGTCGGAGTTCTCCGAGCTGCGCCCGAGAATCGTCTGGGACCGGATCACCGGCACGATCCGTGCGCGCCCGGGTGCCCGTCAGCTGGCGGTGACGAACGCGGGGACGATCCCCGACCGCGGCCTCTATGCGGTCACGTTGCCGGACGGCCGGCGGGTCGGGGAGCTCGACGAGGAGATGGTTTATGAGGCACGGCCGGGCCAGACATTCCTGCTCGGCGCCTCCACCTGGCGGATCGAGGAGATCGGACGTGACCGGGTGATCGTCACGCCGGCACCCGGACTTCCGGGCGCGGTTCCGTTCTGGAAGGGCGACGGCGTCGGGCGACCCGGCGAGCTGGGCGCCGCGATCGGCGCATTCTCACGCTGGGCGGTCGATCAGGCACCCGAAGTGCTGGAGCGCGACTACGACCTCGATCCGCGCGCCGCGCGCAACCTGGTCGAGTTCCTGCGTGAACAGCAGCAGGCGACGCGCGTGATCCCATCGGATCGCGCGATCGTCGTCGAGCGATTCCGGGACGAGATCGGCGACTGGCGGCTCTGCATCCTCTCGCCGTTCGGCGGGAGGATCCACTCCGCCTGGGCGCTCGCGCTGAGCGCGAGGATCCGGGATGAACTGGGACTTGAGTCCGACGCGATCACCTCGGACGACGGGATCATCATCCACCTACCAGATGCCGACGAGCCGCCGGGTGCCGAGCTGGTGATGCTCGAGCCAGACGAGGTAGAGGAGGCGATCGTCACGGAACTGGCGTCGAGTGCCCTGTTCGGGGCGCGCTTCCGGGAGAACGCGGCGCGGGCGCTGCTGATCCCGCGTGCGCGACCGGGGAAGCGCACGCCGCTGTGGCAGCAGCGACTGAAATCGCAGTCGCTGCTGGAGGTGGCGAAGAAGTACGGCCAGTTCCCGATCATCCTCGAGACGTTCCGTGAATGCCTGCGGGACGTGCTCGACGTCCCCGGCCTGCTGACGCTGCTGAATGCCCTCGCACGCAGGGAGATCTCGCTGGTCGAGGTTGAGACCGCGAGCGCCTCGCCGTTCGCCTCCTCGCTGCTGTTCGATTACGTCGCGACCTACATGTACGAGGGTGACACGCCGAACGCCGAGCGGCGCGCGGCGGCGCTGTCGCTTGACCGAGAGCTTTTGCGTGAGCTGCTCGGACAGGAGGAGCTGCGCGATCTGATCGACCCGGGCGCACTCGCCTCGGTCGAGTCGGACCTGCAATTCCTCTCAGATCATCGTCGTGTCGCGACCCGCGACGCGCTGCACGACATGCTGAGAGCGCTCGGCGATCTCGGCGATGCAGAGGTCTTTGCGCGGGTGATCGACGGCGTCGATGCCCGCGCGATGCTGGACCAGTTGGCCGCGGAACGCCGAGCGATCCGGGTGCGGCTCGGCGGCGAACAGCGCTGGATCGACGCCGCCGACGCCGGCCTGTACCGGGACGCGCTCGGCGTCGTGCCGCCAGGCGGTATGCCGGAGGCGTTCCTTGAGGAGGTCCCGGATGCGCTGCTTCGGGTCGTGCGGCGCTTTGCTGGGACCCATGGTCCGTTCACGACCGCGCAGGCGCGGGCGCGTTACGGCGTCGACGTAAGCGCAGTTCTCGTAGCGCTCGAGCGCGACGGCACGCTCGTGCGCGGCGAACTGCGGCCCGGCGGCTCAGAGCGCGAATGGTGTGATCCCGAGGTGCTCAGGCGGTTGCGCCGGGCGTCGCTCGCTGCGCTGCGCAAAGAGGTCGAGGCGGTCGACCAGCGCGCGCTCGCGCGCTTCCTGCCCGGCTGGCAGAACGTTGACCGCCACCCGGCGAGCGGCGCCGGGATCGATCGGCTGCGCGATGCGCTCGTGCCCCTGCAGGGGGTCGCGCTGCCGGCCGAGGTGTGGGAGCGCGAGGTGCTGCCGCGCCGGATCGGCGCCTACTCGAGCGCCTGGATGGATCAGCTGTGTGCCGCCGGCGAGGTTGTCTGGATCGGTGCGGGCGCACTCGGCCGGTCCTCGGGCCGTGTGACGCTCTATTTCCGTGAGGACCTGCCGCTGCTCGGAGGCCCGCCGTCGAGAGGAGAGGTGCCGGAGACGCTCGCGCACATGCGCGTGCGCGAGCGTCTGCGCGAAGGCGCCTGTTTCTTCACCGATCTGATCGCCGGAGTCGAGGTCCCCGCGGCGGACCTGCAGGACGTTCTCTGGGACCTGGTGTGGGCGGGCGAGGTGACCAACGACGCGTTCGCGCCGCTGCGCGCGCCACGGCTGACACTGGCGCAGGCCACGGGCGCAGCCGCGCGGTCGGGTCCGGCAGGCGGGCGGACGCGCGCCAGCAGGTTTTCGGCACGACGCCGTTCTGGCGGACGCGCGCCGGCGATCCAGGGGCGCTGGTCGCTGACCGAGCCGATGCTGCTCGGCGCGAGCGTCGATCCGGGCGCGCGGCGTCGTGCGCTGGCAGAACTGCTGCTCGAGCGCTACGGGATCGTGACGCGGGAGCAGGTCCTCGCCGAAGGTCTCCCCGGAGGCTTCTCGGCGATCTACTCCGAGCTGACGGCGCTCGAAACCCTTGGGATCGCGCGGCGTGGCTACTTCGTCGAGGGGCTCGGCGGTGCGCAGTTCGCGCTGCCCGGCGCGGTCGAGCGTCTGCGGGCCGTGGACGGCGACGGTGGCCGCGAGCCGGCGCCGCTGGTGCTCTCCTCGGTCGATCCCGCTCAGCCGTATGGCGCCGCGCTGAAGTGGCCGGCGCGTCCGGGTGAACTGCGCGCGCCCGCGCGGACCGCCGGCGCGCACGTCGTGCTCGACCGCGGCGTCCCTGTCGTCTATCTCGAGCGAGGCGGAAAAGGCCTGCAAACGCTCGTCGACGCCGACGACGAGCGGTTGATGCCGGCGCTGGCGGCGCTGGTCGCACACGTCCGTGCCGGACGGATCAAGCGGCTCGCGCTGGAGAAGGTCGACGGTCAGAGCGCGCTCAGCTCGCCGCTCGGTCCGAGGTTGCTGGAGCTCGGGTTCGATGAGGGTCCGCGCCGGCTGACGTTGACGGCGTGACGGAGGGGCACGTTGCCGGAGGGCGACACGATCCTGTGGGCGGCGACGCAGATCCGGCCGGTGCTCGAGGGCCACGTACCTGACGAGATCGTGATGCCGGCGCCGGCACGCGGCGCGGTTCGCGGCTCACATGGACGGGAGCGGTGGCCACCGCGCCTTCAGGGACGGGCGCTCACCCGTGTCGACACGCACGGCAAGAACCTGTTCCTACGCTTCGAGGGCGACCTCGTGCTCCACTCCCACCTGCGGATGACGGGATCATGGGGTGTGTTCGCGCCCGGCCAGCGCTGGCATCGCGCGCGCTCACGGGCATGGATCGTGCTGCGCCGCGGCGAACATGAGGTGGTGGAGTTCGACGGGCCCGTTCTGGAGTTGCTGACCGAGACCCGCGTCCGCTTCGACCAGCGGCTCGCGGGGTTGGGGCCGGACGTGCTCGCCGCCGAGTTCGACAGTCCGCGGTTCCTGCGATCACTGCGCCATGATGACACGACGAGAGCGATCGGCGACGCTCTGCTCGATCAGCGAAATATCGCTGGAATCGGCAACATCTGGAAGTCCGAGGGGTGTTGGGAGGCGGGCATCGACCCATGGCGCCCGCTGCGTTCGATCACCGATCCAGAGGCGCTCTCGATCGTCGAGGGCACACGCCCGCGGATGCTGGCCTCAGGACTGCACGGACCGCGCTCAGCGCAGCTGCGGGTCTACCGGCGGGAGGGACGCCCGTGCCCCCGCTGCGGCGCGCCGATCCGCGCGCGGTCGCAGGGCGATGGGAACCGCATGACCTACTGGTGCCCTGGGTGCCAGTCGTGAGGCTGATGTCCGGGTTCGCCGCGACGATCGTGTTGCTCGTCGCCGGCACCGGCGCGCTCGCCGCAGGGCCTCACCATTGGCAGATGCCCGAGCACCTCACCTGGTACTGGCAATTGCAGGGAAAGGTTGACAACTCCGTCCCCGCGGTGGCATACGACGTCGACGGCTTCGATACCTCATCAGCCGAGGTGGCGGCGCTTCACCGCGCCGGCAAGCGCGTGATCTGTTACATCGACGTCGGCACCTGGGAGAACTGGCGTTCAGATGCCGCTGAGTTCCCACGCTCGGTGCTCGGCAGACCGGACGGCTGGCCCGGCGAACGCTGGCTCGACATCCGCGCACTGTCGGTGCTCGAGCCGATCATGTCGGCGCGATTCAGGATGTGCGCGCGGAAGCGCTTCGACGCGATCGAACCCGACAACATCGAGGAGGTCGGCAACAACACCGGGTTCCCGATCACGCTCGCCGAGCAGCTGCGCTACGCCGAGTGGATCGCCCGTGAGGCACACGGACTGGGGCTGGCGGTGCTGCAGAAGAACGACTCCGAGCAGGCGGCCGTGCTCGAACCGTACTTCGATGGAGCGCTCGTCGAGCAGTGCAACCAGTTCCGGGAATGCGCTGCATTCAAGCCCTATTTGAAAGCCGGGAAGCCCGTACTGAACGCCGAGTACCAGCGCTCGCTGTACCCGCGTTTCTGCGCGGCCGACCAGCGCCTCGGGATCATGGGGGCGCTCTACAACCTGGCGCTCGACGGAGCCACCTACCGACCATGCTGGGTGTCCGCGATCAATTAAACCGGCGGCAGAGGTTTGACCCCTTGAGCGGATGGGTACGCCCTCGTACGATGCGTGTCGTCCGCTTTCGGTTAATTCGGGGTTTCCCGTGATCTTCAGACTCACGGAGTAGACAGCGAAGGTGCTCAAGCTCCGTTTCGGTCTCTTCCTGGTCCTGGTGGCGAGCTTGCTCGCCGTCGGGGCGAGTGCGGCGCAGGCCGGTACGCCGGCGCCGACATCAACGTTGGGCTCGGCGCTGGGTGCGGTGACCCAGACGGTCTCTGCCGCAACCCAGTCGGTCGCGCCGGTCACGGGCACCGTTTCGAGCACGGTGGCGCCAGTCACGACCACGGTCGCCAGCACGGTGGCGCCGGTCACCACCACGGTCGCCAGCACGGTGGCGCCGGTCACCACCACGGTCGCCAGCACGGTGGCGCCGGTCACGACCACGGTCGCCAAGACCGCCGCGCCCGTCACGACCAGCGTCGCCGGCACCGTGGCGCCGGTGACGAGCACGGTCGGCGGCACCGTGGCGCCGGTCACGAGCACCGTGGCCAAGACGATCGCACCGATCACGAGCACGGTCGCCAAGACGGTGGCGCCGGTCACGAGCACGGTGACCAGCACGACCGCGCCGATCACCAGCACCGTGACGCAGACGGTGGCGCCGGTCCTCGGCACCGTGACGAGCACGGTCGCGCCGGTCCTGAACACGGTCGCTCCAGTGACCAGCACGCTCGCCCCGGTACTCGGGAGCGTCACGTCCACGGTCGCTCCGGTCCTGAACACGGTCGCGCCGGTCGTGAACACTGTCGCTCCCGTCCTGAACACGGTCGCTCCGGTGACCGGCTCGCTCGCCCCGGTCCTCGGAACCGTCACGAAATCGGTCGTTCCGGTTCTCAGCCCGGTCACCAAGACGGTCGCCCCGGTGACCGGCAGCGTCGGATCGGCCGTCGGTTCCGTTGTGGCGGCGGCCGGTCCGGTTTCCCCGGTCTTGTCGCCGGCGAGCGGCCGCTTCGTGCCGGCGGCAAGCGGTGTTCGTCTGGCGACCCCGTCGCCGGTCAGGATCGCGCCGGCGCCGTCTGATCGTGGAATCCCAGCGGTGATCGGGTCGACTCTCGCCACTCCCGCTATTGCGCCCGTAGCCGCCGCAGGCGGTTCGTCGCTCGCGGCCCGCCGGTTTGGTCATCGTCCTGGCGTTGCGTCTCCGGCGTCGCCTGCACCGGCCGCGCCGATCCAGCTTGGTGGCGGTGTCGATTCGGTGGCGTCCGGCGCTTCTGGCTATTTCTTCGGCGTCGCGATCCTGGCTTCGCTGATGGCGATGTTCGCGCCGTTCGTGTGTCGCGCTCTGCGGGAGCGCCGGCAGCCGCGGACGGCCGCGCCGTTCCTGTTGTTGCTAGAGCGCCCCGGCTAGGCCCGGGTCAGTTCACCAGGTCATCGCGCCCTCGGCTCTTGGCTGAGGCGCGTTTCTAGCAAGCAATAGGAGACACTTTCATGTCACGCTCTGATCGGGCGTGGAGTGGGAGCTGTGCGGTCCTCCGTGCCATCTTGCGTGGTGAGGGCGCTCTCGGGGCTCGGCATCGCTTTGGTGCCAGGCATCGCATAGCTGTTTCGCTTCTGCGTCTTAGTTTTCGTCGCCAGGCGACGCCTGGCAGTAATTGGATGGGCCGGTTTCTGTGGCGGGGAGCCCTTCGTTGGGGCGAGCTGGTTGCCGCTGTGGTGCTCGTGCTGGCGTTGATCTCCGGCATCTCGCTGATCTCGGCCGGCGACCCAACCCACCCCAGTCCGACCCAAGCCAGTCCGACCCAAGCCAGTCCGACCCAAGCCAGTCCGACCCAAGCCGACCCGCTGTTCGCCGGTCGGCAGTTGGTTGATGTCGGCGGAGTGGACGCTGGTCGGTACTTCGCCGGGGTCACTCGACGCCCGCGCGGTGGCGCCCACCCGCACCGCAGGACACGCGGTTCCCGGGCCCGCAGGCCGGGACGTGTCGCTGATCGCGGTTTGCGTGCGGTGACCTTGCTGGCGCCGGGTAGTGGCTATCTGACGGGTGGCTCTGGCGCAGTCCGTGGACTGCAGCGTCGTCTGTCTGCCGCGGGTTGTGCTCCGGGGCCGATCGATGGACTCTACGGGCCGATCACCGAGCGGGCGGTCGCGTGCTTCCAGGCCGGGCACGGTCTGGTTGTTGACGGGATCGCGGGTCCGCTCACGTTGGCGGCGCTACAGGCCAGTGTCTACCCGCTGGCGCCTGGCGCCGGCTACCAGCTCCCCGAAGGGTCCGGTGCGGTCAGAACGCTGCAGCGCCGGCTCAAGTCGGTTGGGTTCCCGCCCGGCCCGATCGATGGGCGCTACGGCCCGATGACGACCCGAGCCGTGTCACGCTTCCAACACACCCACCAACTACCGGTGAACGGCATCGCCGACGTGCACGTGCAACGCGTCCTGACACGCGCGCGGCAGGCACAGCGTAGGACCGCGCTTGAACGGTCCCGGCGCAAGCCCTCCACCCCGATCCGGTCCGGCCCGCGTGTCGCGCCGGAACCGACTGCCCGACCCCACCGCACGAGTACCCGTGCGTCCCATCGAGCCGTCGCGACCCGCGGTCACGCGCCCACGTCACCGCCGGCACCGGCAGGGCTGGTGTTGGTGGCGATGGCGTTCCTGGGACTCGTGACCGTTGCCGTCAGCTACGGGCAAGCCCATAGCCGCCTGAAACGCAGACACCACGCGGGGGCCTCGCCGGGGCCGCCGGCGTGGCGGCGTGAGCTGTCACTCGCGCGGGCCAGACGGTTCGGATCAACCGATCCCGACAACGGCGTCGACTGGAGCGAGCGATGAGCGGCGAGGGCTTGGTGCTTCAGTTCGAACGTCGCGTGCAGCCCCGACGCGACGAGGCCCACAAGCGCGTTCTCGTCGCCGACGCGGACGGGCTCGCCCGGCGGATGGTGCAGAACGCGCTACAGACGGCCGAGTGCTCGAAGGTCGTGCTCACGGCCCGAGACGGCCGTGAGATGCTGGAACTCGCGCGCTACTACGAGCCCGAGCTGATCCTGATCGACACCGCACTCCCGCCCGCGGGATGCGTCCCGCTGATCCGCGAACTGGTCGAGATCAACCCGGCAGCACTGATGCTCACGGTCGGCGCCACGGATCAGGATGATGACGCCGTGCTGGAGGCGCTCCGCGCGGGCGCGACCGGGCACATCGACAAGGAGATCGATCCTCACGATCTCGGGCGTCTCGTCGGGTTGGCCATGCAGGGCGAGGCGATCGTTCCGCGACGGCTGATCGCGCCGCTGCTGACGTTACTGCGTGAGGTTCCCGACGCCGGCTGGCGGCCGCTGCACAGCCGCCTGACGACCCGTGAGTGGCAGGTCGTCGAGTTGCTGGAGCACGGCGCCACCACCGAGCAGATCGCAGCACGACTCGTGCTCTCAAGCACGACCGTGTACAGCCACGTCAAGAACGTGATGCGGAAGCTCGGTGTCCACTCACGTCGTGATGTCGCTCGGACAGCAGAACGCCTGCGACAAGAGGAGTCGCTGATGAGAAAAACCCTCAGCCCAATCTCACCAACGTCATCACGTGCCCACCCACACCGCCGGGAATCCTAGAAGTGACCAGACGATCGCCGGCGACGGTGAAAGGGCCCGGCCGGACCCGGCATCTGACCACAACCACCGAAGGAGACAGCATGCGTGAGATCACGATCCAAGAGCTCGACGGCCAGCTGGCCGAGCAGCTTCCCGCCCGCGAGTTGATGGGCTGCGCCTGGCATCCGGCCGGCAACACGTACACCTACAACCAGGGTTCCTTCGACGGGAACGGCAATGGGAACGGCAACTTCGGGCTGCTGAACATCGCCGGGAACGGCAACGGCGACCTCGACGGCAACAACGTGAGCCTGTACCTCTGAGCAGGCTGATGAACGCAAGGCGGGGTGGCCCAACGGCCGCCCCGCTTGCGTGTCTGAGGCGTGCCGGACTCGATTCCCCGGAAAGCAGCCGATGAGCATCACGATCGAAGCAACACCGAACCCCAGCCGGCTAAGTCTTCTGGCCGGCACAGAGCTGATCGGCAGGAGCGCAGGATCCGGGTTGAGGGAGCCTCCGTACCTGATCCGCCGCTGCGACGGCCAGATCGTGCAGCTCTCAGAGCTTCTCTACGAGATCGCCGGCTGCATGGATGGGCGCCCGCTCGGTGAGATCGCCGATCGGGCAAGCCACCGGACCGGCGTTCGAATCACACCGGACCACGTGAGCTACATAGCCGAGCAGAAACTCCTTCCGTTGGGTCTTCTGCCGCTCGCTGACGGCAGCACCCCCCATCTGCAGCGACGCAACGTGCTGCTCGGCCTCAGGTTCCGCGCAGGAATCGTCCCGGAGCGTGCGGTGAACGCCCTCGCGGGTCCGCTGCGGGCACTGTTCCTGCCGCCGGTGATGATCGCCGCGCTCGCCGCGCTCGTCGCCTGCGACGTGTGGTTGGCCGGCTCGCACGGCGTCAGCGCCGGTCTTCGTACGATGCTCCATCACCCGGCTCTGGGACTCGCGATGTTCGCCCTGGTGATCCTGTCCTTGGCCTTTCACGAGCTGGGGCACGCGGCTGCTTGTCGCTATGGCGGCGCACGTCCGGGACGTATCGGGGTCGGGATCTACCTCGTCTGGCCGGTCTTCTACACGGACGTGACGGACTCGTGGCGGCTGACGAGATCCGGACGACTGCGGACCGACCTGGGCGGCGTTTATTTCAACGCCCTGTTCGCGCTCGCCGCCGCCGCGATGGCTCTCGCAACCGGATACGAGCCGCTGCTGATCGTGGTCGTCAGCCAGCAGATCCTGATCCTCAATCAGTTCCTACCGTGGGTCAGGCTTGACGGCTACCACGTCGTCAGCGACCTGATCGGCGTCTCGGACCTGTTCGCGCGGATCCGGCCGGTGCTCAGGAGCGTGCTGCGCCGCCGGCGTGATCCGCGGATCAGTGACCTCAAGCCATGGGCTCGGGCCGGCGTGACCACCTGGGTGCTGACCACCCTGATCGTGCTGATCGCGGTCCTGATCATGATCGTTCGGGGCGCATCCGGTTACATCGACACGGCCTGGCGGTCGCTGCTCGCACAGGGCGGCGGCGTGGCCGATGGATTTCGCTCAGGGAGCGTCGTCGACGCGCTGAATGGCGCGCTCGGGATCGTGATGCTGCTGCTGCCGGTGGCGGGCATCACGATCACCTACGTGCTGATGTGTCGGCGCGTCGGCGCCACGCTGGCGATGCGCGGCGGTCGCCGCACCATGGTGCGAACAGCATCAACTACGCGGGCCCAGAGCGTTCCGGCGCAGGCTCAGATCATTTCGGCGCCGGCTGCGGCCACGCGTCCTGATCAGAGCGGATCGCCCGAAATGGGCCATCGCGACCATCCCGCCATCCCGCAGTTCGCGGGAAGCGGGGCCGCTCAGCAGGCGGGGCCGGCACGGATGCCGGTCCCGCCTGGGTGAGCTTTGCCAACGGAGCCGCCCCCGTGCAAAGCGGCGCAGACGTCGCGTCGGCGCTGAGGCCGGCCGCCGGCACGGTGGGCACGAAGAGCGCAGCTGGGACAATCCATTTCGGCGATGGACCATCGACGGTTACGAAGAGTCGGACACAAGGGCGCTGACCTGATCGTCCCCGGCAACACGAGCGCCAGCTTCGACGCAGCGCTGGAGGCCGGGGTCGACATGATCGAGTTCGACGTGCTGCGTGAGGAGCACGGCGAGCGGCTCGTGCTGGCGCACGACTACAACGCCGCCGCGAGGCGTTCGCCCCTGACGCTGGAGGAGGGGCTCGATCACCTCGCGTCGGATGCGTTCGCCGAAATCGAGCTCGACCTTGACCTGAAGCTGCCGGGCGACGAGCTCCGCGTGGTCGAGGCCCTACGCGAGCGCGGGTTGGTGCAGCGCACGTTGATCTCAAGTTTCTTCCGTGAGAGCCTGGTGCTGATCCGGGCGACGGAGCCCGCGCTGCGACTGGGCCTGTCGGTCCCCAAGGTGCGCCGCGATCCGTTCTCCTCGCCGCTGATGGTGCCGTTTGGGCTCGCCGCCGTTCAGTACGGACGCGCGGTACTGCCGGCCCGGGCAGCGAGCGCGATCCGAGACGGTGTCTGCGACGCGTTGATGGCGCATTGGCGGCTGGTCACGCCGCGCCTTGTCGCGGCAATCGACAACGCCGGTGGCGAGCTGTACGTCTGGACTGTCGATGAGCTGCCGCGGATCCGTCACCTCGCCGCGCTCGGCGTCAGTGGTGTGATCACCAACGACCCCCGCTTGTTCGCGGCGCTCGTCTGAGTCACTCGGCTGCCTGAGCCCTGTCACAAAACAGGGCCGGAGATGGAATACGTGCTGTGATGGCACAAATGGCACAACCGACGCTCAGCGACGGCGAGTTGCTCGTGCGGACGGCCGCAGGCGATAGCGGCGCATTCGGCGCCTTCTACGACCGCTTTGAGGCCGACCTGCTGCGGTACCTGATGCGCGCGACGGGCCGCGCCGACCTCGCAGCGGATCTGTGCGCCGAGGTGTTCGCGGCGGCGCTCGTCTCCGCACGCGGCTACCGCCCGGAGGCGGGGAGCGCACGGGCCTGGCTGCTCGGGATCGCGCGGCACGAGCTCGCCGACGCATTCCAGCGTGGACAGGTCGAGGACCGGGCGCGCCGGCGGCTTGAGACGGAGCTGCTGGTCCTGCGCGATGCGTCGCTACGCTCGATCGAGTCGCTCGGGGCGGAGGCGTCCGGCGGCACCGCGGAGTTCGCCGGGGACGGATCCGACGCGCTGATTCTGCTCGAGCAGCTTCCCACGGAGCAGCGTACGGCCGTCACAGGGCGGGTCATCGAGGAGCGGGAATACGCGGAACTCGCCGTCTCGCTGGAGTGCTCGGAGAGCGTCGTGCGCCAGCGGGTGAGCCGGGGACTCAGGAGCCTTCGACGACGATTGGAGCCCTCGTCATGACGTATCTGCCTGACCTGCGGGAGTCTCTGGTGAAGGCAGCGGCGCGGGAGTACCCGATCGCCGCCGCCGGGAAGGAGCGCGCGACCGATCGCCTGCGATCGGCGCCGCTCGTATTTGCGCTGGCGGTGACCGTCGCCGTGGCGGTCGTCGCCTTCACCTCACTGCGGCACACCGGCGGGCACGAGGCGAATCCGGCGACGCGGATCCACCACCACTCAGACGTGCAGCTGGGGGACATCCTGTCGGTGCTAAGCCGGCCGCAGTCGAGAGCCGACATGTCTGCCGACCGCGCCGTTCCGACGGCGATGGCCGAGACCGCGATCAATGCCCTACCGCCGCCGATCACTCCGATCGTCCGGCTCGCAGCGGTGACGCCGTGGGGCGATCGGGTGTTCATCATCGCGCCGAACGTTCCGAGCGCCCAGCTGCGGTCCGCGCCTCAGGATCAGCGACAGCTCCTGCTGGAGGGCGGGATCCTGACCCAGGACCAGGCCGGCAACTTCACCGGACTTGACACACCGGCGTCTCTGAACGCCGAGATGGTCCAGTCAGGACAGGCCGAGAAGATCGCGATCGCGGGGCGTGGGTTCGGCGACCCCTTCCGGTACCACTCAACGGTGGAGCGTGTGATCGTCGTCGTCCCCGACGGTGTGAGGCGGGTGCGCTTCATCGTGCCCCGCCAGCCGGCGGGACCGATCTATGGCAGCCGCATCTACCCGCGCGTTGTGACGCTCACCGCCCCCGTGCGCGGCAACGTCGCCGCCGTCCAGATCGACCGGGTCTGCTGTGAGCGCATACCGATGGTCTGGTACGGCGCGGACGGCCGCATCCTGAAGCGGGTCGGCGATTTTGCCGCTGCAGCCCGTGCCGTGGCGCCGCCCTCCCCGGGCTCAGAGACGGCGCTGTCCCGCGCGGCGGAACGTGACCCCGCGACTCCGAACCCCGTCTCGGTCATGCCGGTGTCAGGCGGGGTGCGAACCGCGTTCCACGTGCACTTCGACGTCCTGCTCAACGGCGCTGACTACTACTACAAGATCACCGGAAGCCACACGGGCGGCACGAACTGCATGGTCCCGCCCCCGGGCCAGGCCGGAAATCCGAACGCGCTGCGGGGAGACGTGTCGAACGCGATCGTCGTTCACGCCGAGCCGGATGCCGCCTTCTGTCCGGGCACCTACCACCTGAGCGTCGGCGTGATCGATCTGGGCATCTTCGGCGGGCTGAAGCGCCCGGGAAAGCCGTTCGGGAGCGCAACCTTCACGATTCGCTGAGGACGTGTCCGAGCGCGCACATCAACAGGCGGCGGGCTGCTTTCGGCGCTCGAACACGTTTTTCGTGTCCGAGCGCGCGATCTCGGGCGTTGGTGTTTGAATTGCGCGCTCGGTCAGGTCCGCTGCCTAAATTGATCTGTGATGAACCGGCGTAAGCGTCGTAGTGTTGATATGGCGCTGGCGATGAGAGCACCGTCAAGGGACGAGGCCGAAAGCTGGGACAGGCTCGAGGAGCTGTATCGCTCGAGCCGTGACGATGTCTACGCCTATGCGCTGACGCTCCTGCGTGACAGCGCCGCGGCGGAGGACGTGACCGCGCTCGCGTTCGAGCGCGCCTATCGACGCCGGCGCACGTTCGATCGCCGGCGTGGCGAGGAGCGGGCGTGGCTGTTCGGGATCGCCCGCAACGCCGCGCTCGACGAGCTGCGCCGGCGCAAGCGGGTCGCGACGCTGCTCGTCGATCCCGAGGCGCTCGGCGAGGAGGAGACCGCCGATGACGGACCGGACGTGACCCTGCGGCGGACGGCGGTCCGCACCGCGCTGGCGGCGATGTCGGCGCGGGACCGAGAGCTGATCGCGCTCAAGTTCCACGCCGGCCTGAGCAACGCCGAACTCGCGCAGGTCCTGGGCGTCAGCGAATCGAACGCCGGGACCATGCTGCACCGCACCGTCCAGAAGCTGAGGAAGGCCTGTAATGCGACTGTCTGAAGAGATGCCGATCGATCCCGATGTGCTCGCCGAGCTGGAGGCGATCGACGCCACCCTGCGCGGCGAGGCGGTCGACCCGGCCCACGCCGATCTGGCTGAGCTGGCGCTGCTGCTGGCCGATCAGCGAGCAGCGCTGCCGGCGGATGCCGCACAGTCGCTCGATGCCGCCGTCGCACGCCGCTTCGAGCCGGCAGGCGCCGCCGCGAATCCACCCGGCGGCGGCGCCTCCACTTCGCAGCGCCCACGGAACCCGCGGTGGGCGCTGCGTCCAGCGTTCGGGGCCGGCCTCGCCGGGCTGGCGGCGGCGGCGATCGCCGCCGTGGTTGTGCTGAACGGAAGCTCCAACTCTCCAGCGGTCAACAACCTGAGCCTCGCGAGGCCTTCGGCGCCGCTGGCCGGCGCCGCCCCAGGAGCGGTCGGCACCGGATCCGCGGGCAGCTCCAGTAGCAGCAGCTCGAGCGCGAGCGCGGCCGGTTCCGGCGCCTCCGGCTCTGCGGCAGCCAATAAGTCGACCGTCGTGCGCCACGCCGCGGCGACGGGCTCCGCCGGCAAGCCGAGCGACTACGGTGCTGCTGCGACCACCCCCAGCACTGCGGGTTCCTCCGCCTCATCCTCTGGGGGGTCTGGATCAGCGCCCGCAGCCCAGGCGCTGGCTCCGCCCGCGGCGAACCAGACGGTCGTCCCGACCCCGTCGTCGAACGGTCGCAAGGTGATCCAGTCCGCCCAGCTGCAGCTGCTCGCGCCCGGCAACCGGATCGACGACGTCAGCCAGGAGGTGTTCACGGTCGTCGGACTCGAGAGCGGCGTCGTCAAGAGCTCGACGATCACGGCGGCCAGCGGTGACAACGGCTACGCGATCTTCCAGCTGAGCATCCCCAGCCAGAATCTGGCGCTGACGATGACGCGGCTCTCGACTCTGCAATACGCGCACGTCGCCTCGCGGACCGATGCCACTCAGGACGTCAACGGCCAGTACCTCAATGACGTTCGGCGACTGGCCGACGCCCGGGCGCTGCGCACCGCACTGCTCAAGCAGCTGGCGGCGGCGACGACACAGGCGCAGATCGACAGCATCACGGCGCAGATCCAGGGCGCCGAGGCGTCGATCTCAAGCGATCAGGCGACGCTCGCCGGCCTCAACCACGCCGTCAACTTCAGCAACCTGCAGGTGCAGGTCAACACCGGCACGGTGCCGCCGGTCGTGCCGGCGACCGGCTCCTCGAGCGGCTTCACGCTCGGTCGGGCATGGCACGACGCCGTGCGGGTGCTGACGGTCGTCGCGGGTGTGTCGCTGATCGCGCTGGCGGTACTGCTGCCGCTCGGTCTGATCGCCGCCCTGGCGGCCTGGATCGCTTACTGGGTGCGCCGGCGCCGCCGCGAGGCCGCACTCGACGCAGCGTAGTCGCGGGGCTCTCCGAGCCGAGAGCCGGCTCACACGGTTCATTCAGCTCCCACGTAGGTTCTGTGGTATTCCTGCACAGTGCCGATCCTGACCATCCGCCACGGTTCTCGTGCCCCGCTCCGGCGAGACTGAGGTCGAGCGCTCGGCGGGCGGTGTCGTGCTACGCGCCGACGAGGTGGTCGTGATCGTTCCCCGCAAGCGCGATGCCGAGGGCAACCGGGTGCTCGGGTTGCCCAAGGGTCATCTCGATGGCGATGAGACGCCGCAGCAGGCTGCCGCGCGCGAGGTGCGTGAGGAGGCGGGCGTCACGGGAGAGCTGCGGGCGGCGCTCGGGGAGGTCCGCTACGCCTATCAGCGTCGTGGGAGGACGATCGACAAGCGAGTCGAGTTCTTTCTCTACGAGTACCTCGACGGCGATCCCGCCGACCACGATGACGAGATCGAGGAGGCACGCTGGATGCCGGTGCACGACGCCGCCGGGGCGCTGACCTACGAGGGGGAGCGGGACATCCTCGCGCGCGCGTTGTCGCTGCGCGGGGCAGATCTGTAGGCTGAGTCGCGTGCGCGTCCTGAATTTCTACTCGTCGGTGTTTGCCGACCAGCTCCGGCGGGGACGGAAGACGGCCACGATCCGCCTGGGCGACAAGTCTCACAAATATCGCAAGAACGACTGCGTGCTGGTCACGATCGGCTACCAGCACTCGCCGCGGGAGAAGATCTTCCTGGCGGTGATCGATCAGGTCGAGGTCAAGCGCGTCGCCGACCTCTCACCCCGTGACATCGAGCACGACAACCCGGAGTTTCGCCGCGTCGATGAGATGGTCCACTTCCTGGAGCAGATCTATGGACGCCGGGTGTCGATGGACGACACCGTGACCGTCGTGCGCTTCTCGCAGATCATCGAGAACCCACCCGAGCTGCGCGACCGCATCCACGGCCTCGGCGCCGCCCAGAATTAGGGGTCGCGCGCGCTCTGGGCCCCGACTCGTGGGCCTAACGGTCCATCGAGTGGATCTTCTCGGCCGAGATCGTGAGGATCACGCGGACCTGGTCGCGACCTCCGTACCACTGGTACGGACCACCGGTGTAGCGCTGTGCGAGCGCCTCGATGTGCTCCGAACCGCCTTCGGTCGTGATGTTCACGACGCGGCCTCGAACCGCGTAGTACCGCGAGGGGTCGGATGCATCGCAGACGGCCACGGCGACACGCGGGTCACGCTCGACGTTACGCAGCTTCAGGTGGGTCTGGACGGTGTTGATGATCACGTGCTCACCGTCGGTGTCGACCCACGTCTCGGTGACCTGCGGCGAGCCGTCGCGCATCAGCGTTGTGATGAAGCACGGGCTGGGCGCACGCAGCAACTCGACAAGGCGATCGGGAAGGTTCAACGCGGTCCGGCGAGGATCAGGATCAGAACTCGCCACGCCACTGATTGCGCATCGCCTCGACGCCGACGGCGATCGCGGCGTTGCTCGAGGCCCGGTCCGCCCACCACTTCCAGTAGGGCATCGTCACGCTTGAGGGCTTCAGCTCCGGCGCGTCGAGCTTGATCCGCATCGGCAGCAGGATCGCGTCGCCGATCACGACGGCCTCGCCGACGTCCAGCATCGGCAGGACACCGGTCAGGCTGGAGAGCGTCGCAGACACGAGGTGCTTGATCACCTCCTGATCCTGGTCGTTGGTCAGGCGCAGGATCATGTAGTTGTTGCACTGGCTGAGGATCGTCCGGCTGACGTCGCTCGGCCGCTGGGTGACCACGGCGAGGCATACGCCGTACTTGCGGCCCTCCTTGGCGACGGTCTCGAAGGCCGTGAGCGCGACGCTCTGAACGGCGGTCGGGTTGGAGCGCGCCGGCAGGTAGAGATGCGCCTCGTCACAGACGATGCAGACCGGCGTGCGGTCCTCCGGGTCCATCCAGAACTGGACGTTGTAGATCAGCCTGGCGAGCACTCCCGCCACCATCGGCAGGATCGCCGCGGGGACCTCGGAGAAGTCGATCACCTTGATCCCGACGTCTCCGGGACCCGCCTCCAGCAGCTTCGTGGCCGTCTCAGCCAGCCAGTCGCTGGACACGGTGTGATCAGGCGGGTGGAAGATGAAGCCGTAACGAGGATCGGCCATCCGCGCCTCGAAGCGGGCGATCAGGCCGCCGAGCTTGCCGTTGAACGGGCCCGGGTCGACCCGGCCGCTCGGCTGGCGGACGATGATCTCGACGTCGTCGGCCTTCAGCCAGCGCAGCAGGTCGTCAAGCTTGTAGGGAACCGGCGAGTCGACGGTTGCGGTCGCGACCGCATCCCCACGCCCCATCTCCGCGAGGGCCGATCGCTTGAGCGTCTGCACGCGGTCGGTGAGGCACAACCGGTGGTCGGCCGCGTGCGGATCGCCCTCGTTGATCACCAGCGAGAGCAGTTCTTCGAGCTGCAGCAGCCAGAACGGCAGGTGAAGGACGTCGCCGCCCGCGTAGAGGAGGTCCGCCGGCCCGGCGATCCGCATCCCGCGCACGCAGGCATCGCGCTGTTCGGTGGCGAGGCCGAGCGGCGCATACTCACCGTGCATATCGAGCACGACCAGGTTCGCGTGCTGCAGACGGGAGGCGCGCTCGAGCAGCAACCCCACGGTCCAGCTCTTGCCGGCGCCGGAGTTACCAAGGATCGCGAGGTGCCGCTGGAAGAGCCTGTTGCCGTCTGCGATCGCGATCGCACCCTCATCGGCAACGAAGTGCCCAAGAACGAGCCGCTCGTCCGGAGCGACCTCGGCTCCCAGCAGCGACATGAACGAGTTGAAGCGCTCCCCATCGATCAGATGGCAAGCGGAGCCGATGTTCGGATACGCGGCCGCGCCCACCCGGAAAGATCCCCCGCTGGAGGCGGACGGGTGCAGCGTGCCGGCGGGCATGATCCGCAGGGCGACGCGGCGGGCATGACCCGAACCGTTGCCGTTCGAGGAATCGTCCCCGAGCAGCGCGAGGCCGTCCACGATCCCGATCAGGAAGCCGGTGCCGGCGATCAACGCGACCAGGTCAGAGACGGAGACCCGGGCGATCGTCTCCGGGTCGGTCATCGTGACCTCGATCCGGTCGGCATCGACCCGATCCACGTAACCGAGCACTGGTCCGTGGTCGAGCCCGAGCGGCATTGGCTGCGCGGCGCTCGTATCGCTCGTGTAGCTCACGAGACCGGGTCCCTTCTTCGGCCGATCTTCGTGATGGTAATTGGAAACGCCAGGCAAGGCTCGCCGATCGCGGTCGTTTCGCGTCGGTCCTGCCCTGACAAGTCGAGACCTGCACCTGAGATCTGCACGAGCTGCTCCGTTGTCGAACCCACCCCTATATCGGTAACGGTGGAGCCGATCGTGAATTTCCGTGCATTCACCGGCGCGACGCCGATGCACGCAGCCGTGAATGCAAGCGGCCGTGGTCTCAGGGCACGGCGATCAGGAAACGCACGGTCGCGGTGCGACCGGCTCGCGCAGTCACGGCCTTGGTCTGGAGCACCTTGCCGTGAACCCGGCTTCCGTCGCCGAGCAGGCTGACCCTGTAACGGCCGGGCGGAACCGTCGCCGCAAAGCGGCCTTGGTGGAGCTTCACCGTCTCAACCAACCCGCCGGCGCGCTTGCTGATCGTGACGCGGTCGGTCGTGAAGCATTGCGTCGCGGTCGGACCGCAGACGGTCAGCGTCTCTGTGCGGCATCGGCCGGGGGCCGGGCCGCCGCACAGCCAAACGTCGCCATCGATGCGCGCAGGCCTCACCGGCTCCAGCGGGACCAGCGCCTCGAGTTGCGAGACGACCGGAGCGTCGAGTCCGAGACGGTCGACGTGTCCATTGCTGATCGCCTCGCAGCCGCTGAGGCCCACCTTGACAGGATTGGCGGTGCCCGATGCGTACCCGAAGTAGGCGATGATCGCGGTGCCGAAGTCCGCCGGGCAGGAGTAGACACCGGTCGTCACGGGGATCGCGTTCAGCTGCGAGGCGAGCCCGGTGACCGTCGCCTGGTTGAGGACCAGGTGCTGCGCGACCAGACCAAATGCGGGCTTGCCGGCGACCGACAGCGGCGGCGGATTCGGCAACCCGTTGTAGCGGCACAGAAGCACCTGCTGGGCCCCGGGTGGAACCATCGCGGCGCCGGCGCCGGCACGGCTGCTGAGGATCGACCCTGAGTCGCCGGCCGGGCAGGTCGGTGGCTTGAGCGAATACGGAGCGGTGGGAGCGCTCGCGGCCGACGCGACCCCGGACTCACCCGAACGCGTGCCGGCACCGAACGCCACCGAACCCGCGGCGACGCCCAGCGCGAGGGCAAGAGCGAAGAGCACAATTGAGCGTAGGTGGCTGCCAAGCCGGCGCATTACCACCAACACTACGCTCAGGGGCACCGGGCGTCACACGCCGCGGCGAACCTCTCCGAGCAATCCGACGGCGCTTCGCCGGGGCGCAAAGGCCCGCTGTGCGGGGCCTTTCCCGTCGGATCCTGGCACTCTTCACACGAGAGTGCCAAGTCGGCCTTGAACGCCGCTCAAAACCGGCTATAGTCCTCGTATTGGCACTCTTGCACTGAGAGTGCCAAGCGCCAGGCACAATTTCCACCCGGAGGTTGCATCAATGAAGCTCAAGCCCCTCGGCGATCGACTGATCGTACGGGCAATCGAGGAGGAGGAGACCACCGCGAGTGGGATCGTCCTGCCCGACACTGCGAAGGAAAAGCCCCAGAAGGGCAAGGTCCTGGCCGTCGGTGACGGCAAGGTGAACGAGGACACCGGCAAGCGCACGCCGCTTGACGTCGCCGAAGGCGACGAGGTGCTCTACAGCAAATATGGCGGCACGGAGATCAAGGTGGACGGCGAAGAGCTGCTCGTCCTCCGCGAGTCCGACGTGCTGGCCAAGGTCCAGTAGACCGCTCAGGAGAACGAAAGAACACATGGCACATAAAGAACTGAAGTACGACTCGGAGGCCCGCAAGGCCCTCGAGCAGGGTGTCGATGCGGTCGCCAACGCAGTCAAGGTGACGCTCGGCCCCAAGGGTCGCTACGTCGTCCTCGACAAGAAGTTCGGCGCGCCGACGATCACCAATGACGGCGTCACGATCGCTCGTGAAATCGAGGTCGAGGACGTCTTCCAGAACCAGGGCGCACAGCTCGTGCGCGAGGTCGCCACGGCGACCAACGACGTGGCCGGCGACGGCACCACGACGGCGACCGTGCTCGCACAGGCGATCGTCCGCCAGGGCCTCAAGAACGTCGCGGCCGGCGCCAACCCGCTGGCGCTCAAGCGCGGCATCGAGAAGGCCGTCGACCAGGTCGTCAAGAACATCGAGACCCAGTCCAAGGAGATCTCGGGCAAGGATCAGATCGCTCGCGTCGCCACGATTTCGGCGGGCGATGACGAGATCGGCGACGTGATCGCCGACGCGATCGACAAGGTCGGCAAGGACGGCGTCGTCAACGTCGAGGAGGGCCAGACGTTCGGCATGGACCTCGAGTTCACCGAGGGCATGCAGTTCGACAAGGGCTACATCAGCCCCTACATGGTCACCGACCAGGACCGGATGGAGGCAGTCCTCGAGGACCCCTACATCCTGATCGCGAACCAGAAGATCGGTTCGGTCCGTGACCTGCTGCCGGTGCTGGAGCAGACGATTCAGTCGGGCAAGCCGCTGCTGATCATCGCCGAGGACGTCGAGGGCGAGTCGCTTGCGACACTCGTCGTCAACAAGCTCCGTGGCACGTTCACCGGCGTCGCGGTCAAGGCACCCGGCTTCGGCGACCGCCGCAAGCGGATGCTGGAGGACATCGCGATTCTCTCCGGTGGCGAAGTGATCACCGAGGAGATGGGCCTCAAGCTCGAGAACACTCAGATCTCGCAGCTCGGCCGCGCCCGTCGTGTGGTCGTCGCGAAGGACACGACGACGATCGTCGATGGTCACGGTGAGAGCGACGCGATCAAGGGTCGCATCAACCAGATCAAGAACGAGATCGAGAACACCGACTCGGACTTCGACCGGGAGAAGCTGCAGGAGCGCCTGGCGAAGCTGTCCGGCGGTGTCGCGGTCGTCAAGGTCGGCGCTGCCACCGAGACGGAGATGAAGGAGAAGAAGCATCGCGTCGAAGACGCGCTGCAGGCCACCCGCGCAGCCCTCGAGGAGGGCATCGTTCCGGGCGGCGGTGTCGCATTGCTGCACGCTCAGACCGCGATCAAGCTCGACGATATCGAGGATCCGGACGAGAAGACCGGCGCCCGGATCGTGATCCGTGCGCTCGAGGAGCCGCTGCGGCAGATCGCTGAGAACGCCGGGCTCGAGGGCTCGGTCGTCGTCAACGACGTCCGCAAGGCGAAGAAGGGCCACGGCCTGAACGCGGCGACGAACGAGATCGTCGACCTCGTCGCGGCAGGCGTGATCGATCCCGCGATGGTGACGCGCTCCGCGCTTCAGAACGCCGCGTCGATCGCCAAGAACATCCTGACGACCGAGGCGATCGTCGCCGAGGTGCCGGACAAGGATTCTGGCGGCGGCATGGGCGGCGGCGGCGGCATGCCCGACATGTCGGGGATGATGTAATCAGTCGCCGATAGCGTTATCGCTGTCTTGGAAGGGCCCGGCTTCGGCCGGGCCCTTCTTTTTGCCGTCCGTCCGAGTGTCGAGAGTGGGGCGCTGGTGGCGCTATTCCCTGGCGATCATCGCGGCGGCCTCGCGCTCCAGATCCACATACGCCTCGCCGCTGACGTCGACGGCACCGAAGTGGATCGTGCCGCCGGTGAAGTGCCAGGGCCGCTGGCCCGCGTAGTCGTAGGTGATCGCGTGCAGGCTTCGCCCGACGGTCAGCCCTGACCCGGTCAGGCCAAAGGTCGCGGGCTGGGTCTTGATCCGCCCTTCACCGACCTTGTTGTCGCCGTGGTAGAGCGACAGGATCCCGGTTGCGAGCCCGGGCGGGTCCTCCCCGTCCTTGACGAACTCAGCCGACAGGATCTGGTTGGCGCCGACCGGTAGATCCTCGGTGGCATCGATCTTCTGCTCCAGCATGCCGACGAAGTTGTAGACGTAGTGGAGCCGGTTGTCCTTGACGTACAGCGTGTGCCCGCCGAAGTGCGAACCATGCGCGAACAGCACGCCGCTCGCCCCCGGCGCTGGGATGTCGACCCAGATTCCGACGATGTAGTCACGGTTGCGGACATTGACCGCCAACGCCTCGGGGACCTCTGCGACGCCCGGGAAGTATCGGTAGCGGTTGCGGGGGCTCGTGAGCTGCGGCCGCGGGGTCGTGATGATCTCGATCGCCGAGCGGTCATCGAGGGGAAACGCCAGGTTTGCGCCCGCCTCACGAAACCACAGGTTGATCAGCTCGCGCAGCCTGTCGGGCTGCTCGGCAGCGAGGTCGTGCAGCTCCGCGCGGTCGTTCTCTACGTTGTAGAGCTCCCAGGTGTCGTCGTTGAAGTTGCTCCAGCCGGCCAGCGTCGGGTGTGTGCTGACGGCCTTCCAGCCCTCGTGCCAGATGGCCCGTGAGCCGAGCATCGCGTAGAACTGGGTCTTCCGCTCCGACGGGGCGCCGGCATCGTCGAAGCTGTAGCGCATGCTGATGCCGTCGAAACTGCTCTGCACATGTCCCTTGATCGTCTCGGGCGGCTCGACCCCGAGGCAGTCAAGGACCGTCGGGACCAGGTCGATCGCGTGGTGGTATTGCCCGCGGATCTCGTTCCGGGCCTTGATCCCCTTCGGCCAGGAGATGATGCAGGGATCGCAGGTGCCGCCGTTGAACTCGTAGCGCTTCCACATCTTGAACGGCGTGTTGAACGCCATCGCCCAGCCGTTCGGATAGTGGTTATAGGTCTTCGGGCCTCCGAGCTCATCGATCATCGCGAGGTTCGTCTCGATGTCATCGGGAATGCCGTTGATGAACTTGTTCTCGTTCAGCGATCCGTTCGGGCCGCCCTCGCCGCTGGCGCCGTTGTCGGACACCAGGATGATCATCGTGTTCTCGAGCTGCTCGGTTTCCTCCAGGTAAGCCAACAGCCGGCCGATCTGATCATCGGCATGCGCCAGGAACCCGGCGTACACCTCCGCCATGCGGCAGAACAACTCGCGCTCATCCTCGGACAGCGAGGCCCAGGGGCGGGTGAGGTCCATCATCGGGAACGGCTTGCCGTCCGGCCCCGTACGGGTCTGCGGTGTCCCGATCGGGTTGACCGGCGGCAGCTCGGTGTTCTCCGGAACCAGCCCGAGCTGCTTCTGGCGCGTAAGCGTCTGCTCCCGCATCGCCTCATAGCCGATGTCGAAGCGGCCCTTGTATTTCTCGATCCAATCCGTCGGAACGTGATGCGGCGCGTGGCATGCGCCTGGCGTGTAGTAGAGGAAGAACGGCTTGTCGGGCGCGACCGCCTTGGCGTCCTTGATGAACTCAAGCGCCCTATCGGTCAGATCGATTGACAGGTGGTAGCCGTCCTCTGGCTGGCTTGGCTGGTCGACGGGGTGGTTGTCGTAGATCAGATCGGGGTGCCACTGGTTCGTCTCGGCACCGAGGAAGCCGTAGAAGCGCTCGAACCCACGCCCCGTGGGCCAGTTGCGTCTGGTCGAAGCGAGGTGCATCTCGTCGGTCGGGCACAGGTGCCACTTGCCCGTCATGTACGTGTTCCAGCCGAGCTCGCCGAGGATCTCGGACAGCATGCCGTTCTCGGGTGGAATCGTTCCGCTCGCATTCGGGAACCCGATCGCGGCCTCCGTGATGCAGGCCATGCTGTTGCGGGTGTGGTTGCGGCCGGTCAGCAGGCACGAACGCGTCGGCGAGCACAGAGCTGTCGTGTGCCACTGCGTGTAGCGCACTCCGGTCGCCGCGATCCGGTCGATGTTCGGGGTCTCGACCGGGCCGCCATAGCAGCCGATCGCCGAGAATCCGACATCGTCGAGGACGATGTAGACGACGTTCGGCGCGCCCTCTGGGGCCTTCGGCGGCTCGAACGGGTCCCAGTCCGGAACTGAATCTCGAATGTCGACGTTGATGACGCCCTTGAACGGCTTGCTCATCGCAGCAGCCTCACATGTGTTTATTTGCAGGAGGTGACAGATCGCACACGGATCGCGATGACGCAGCCTCTCAGAACCGGTTGGCTGCGCATCATCCAGTTCGGGTGAGGTCCCCGTGGCCGGACCGGCGTCACGCGATCCGCTTGAGCACGAGGATCGAATGCGACGGGATCGTCAGCTCGGTCCAGGCACCGTAGTTCGCGCTGGCGGGCTCGAGCTCAGGTTGGGAGGTCGACAGCTCGAGCGTCCACTCGCGACCGAAGCGCCGGCGCGGAAGAATGAACTCTCGCTCCTCGGAGTTGGCGTTGAACAGGAGCAGGAACGAATCGTCTGTGATCTCCTGCCCGCGGTGTCCGAGGTCGCGCACCTCAAGCCCGTTCAGGAACAACCCGAGCGCGCACTCACCGTCCTGCCAGTCGGCGTTTGTCATCTTGCGCCCGTCGGGCCTGAACCACCATGCATCCGGTAGCCCGGAGCCCCGGTGCTCCTCACCGGTCAGGAAGCTCTCACGGCGAAACGTCGGGTGGGCGCGGCGCAGTGCAATCAGCCGTTTCGTGAAGGCGTGGAGCGCCGTGCTCTCGGGCGACGGTGTCCAGTCGAACCACGAGATCTCGTTGTCCTGGCACCAGGCGTTGTTGTTGCCGTCCTGCGTGCGCGCGAGCTCGTCGCCGCCGAGGAGCATTGGCGTTCCCTGCGAGAGCATCAGCGTCGTCAGGAAGTTGCGCCGCTGGCGCGCGCGCAGTTCGATCACCTCTGGATCGTCGCTCGGACCCTCGACGCCGCAGTTCCATGAACGGTTGTCATCGGTCCCGTCGCGGTTGTCCTCGTCGTTGGCGAGGTTGTGCTTCTGCTCATAGGAGACCAGATCGGCGAGCGTGAACCCGTCGTGGGCGGTGACGAAGTTGATCGAGGCGAACGGGTCGCGCCCGGGCTCCTGGTAGAGGTCCGATGATGCCGTCAGCCTCGAGGCGAATGCCCCGCGGCTGGCGTTTCCGCGCCAGAAGTCACGCATCGTGTCCCGGTACACGCCGTTCCACTCCGACCACAGCACCGGGAAGTTGCCGACCTGGTAGCCGCCGGGGCCGAGGTCCCACGGCTCGGCGATCAACTTCACCTGGGAGAGCACCGGGTCCTGGTGGATCACGTCGAAGAATGCCGACAACCGGCCGACGTCGAACAGCTCGCGTGCGAGCGCAGAGGCGAGGTCAAACCGGAAGCCGTCGACGTGGCAATCAGTCGCCCAGTAGCGGAGCGAGTCCATGATCAACCGCAGCACGCTCGGATGTGCGGGGTTCAGCGAGTTGCCGGTGCCCGTGAAGTCGACATACCAGCGGGGATCCTCGGGCGCCAGCCGGTAGTAGCTCGCGTTGTCGATGCCCCGGAAGGAGAGCATCTGACCGAGCTCGTTGCCCTCCGCCGTGTGGTTGTAGACGACGTCGAGGATCACCTCGATCCCGGCCCGGTGGAGCGCCTTGACCATCCCCTTGAATTCCCGAACCTGCTCGCCGCGGCTGCCGGTCGCGGCGTACTCGGAATGAGGCGCGAGGAAGCCGATCGTGCTGTAACCCCAGTAGTTCCTCAGGCCGCGTTCGTGCAGGAACGACTCGTGCGCGATGTGGTGGACCGGCATCAGCTCGACGGCGGTCACACCGAGATCGCACAGGTAGCCGATCGCCTCGTCGGAGGCAAGGCCGGCATAGGTCCCGCGAAGGTCCTCACGGACCCCCTGATTGGAGATCGTGAAACCCCGCACATGGGTCTCATAGATGACGGTGTCGGCGAACGGCACTCGCGGGGGCCGATCGCCGTCCCAGAAGAACGAGTCGTCGATCACGACCGCCTTCGGGATCGCCGCTGCATCGTCCTGATCGTCGCGCGTCAGCTCCGCGTCGGGGGTGCCGTCCGGGACGTAGGGCAGTACGTTGAGGCCGCGCGTGAAGTCGACGACGCCGTCGATCGCCTTGGCGTAGGGATCGATCAGGAGCTTCGCCGGGTTGAAGCGGGCGCCCCGCTCGGGTTCATAAGGCCCGTACACGCGGTAGGCATAGCGCTGACCAGGCCCCACGTCCGGCAGGTAGCAGTGCCAGTTGAGCGCCCGCCGGGCGACCATCTCAATCCGAGTCTCCTCACCGTCGTCGTCGAACAGGCAGAGCTCGACCCGCTCGGCGTGCTCGCTGAACAGTGAGAAGTTGGTGCCGCCGCCGTCCCAGTGGGCGCCGAGCGGGAATGGCTCACCGGGCCAGACGAGCGTCATCGAACGTCGGGCACGAGCCAGAGGACCGCCAGCGGCGGCAGCGTCACCTCGGCGCTCTGTCCCTGGCCGTGCCAGGGGATGGGCTCGGTGCTGACGCCGCCGCCGTTGCCGGCGTCGCCGCCGCCGTAATGGGCAGAGTCGGTGTTGATCACCTCACGCCATAGTCCCGCGCGCGGCAGGCCGAGCCTGTAGGCGATCCGCGGTACCGGCGAGAGGTTGGCGACACACACGAGCAGCCGCTCGGCGCCGCCGGAGGCCCGCACGAACGCGAGGATGTTGCTGTCGGCGTCGTTGGGCTCAAGCCACCAGAATCCGGCCGGCTCGGAGTCGAGCTCCCACAGCGCCGGTTCCGCGCGGTAGGTGTGGTTGAGGTCACGCACCAGCGACTGGACGCCCGCGTGGTCCGCGCGGTCGAGCAGATGCCACGGCAGCGACTCGCCGTCGCGCCATTCATACGGCTGCGCCATCTCGCCACCCATGAACAGCAGTTTCTTGCCCGGATGCGCCCACATGTATGCATAGAGCGCCCGCAGGTTGGCCAGCTTCTGGACATGGTCGCCGGCCATCTTCTCGTACAGCGAGCCCTTGCCGTGGACCACCTCGTCGTGGGAGAGCGGCAGGATGAAGTTCTCGCTGAAGGCGTACATCAGGCTGAAGGTCAGCTGATGATGGTGGTAGCGACGATGGATCGGCTCACGCTGGAAGTAGCCGAGCGTGTCGTGCATCCAGCCCATGTTCCACTTGAAGCCGAACCCGAGCCCGCCGAGGTAGGTGGGGCGGGAGACGCCCGGCCATGCCGTCGACTCCTCGGCGGCCGAGATCACGCCAGGCTCGTTTGCGAACATCGCCTCGTTGAGCTGTTTGAGGAATGCGACCGCATCGAGATCCTCCCGGCCCCCGAAGGCGTTGGGGACCCACTCACCCTCACGCCGCGAGTAGTCCAGATAGAGCATCGAGGCGACGGCGTCGACCCGAACACCGTCGACGTGGTATTCGCGCAGCCAGAACAGGGCGCTGGCGATCAGAAAGTTGCGAACCTCATGCCGGCCGTAATTGAAGACGAGCGTGCCCCAGTCGGGATGCGATCCGCGGCGCGGGTCGTCATGCTCGTACAGTGCCGTGCCGTCGAACCTCGCAAGCGCGAACTCATCACGCGGAAAGTGGGCCGGGACCCAGTCGACGAGTACGCCGACTCCGGCCGCGTGGAGGGTGTCGATCATCGTACGGAGGTCATCAGGCGAGCCGTACACGGGCGTCGGCGCGAAGTATCCGGTGACCTGATAGCCCCATGATCCGCTGAACGGATGTGCCATCACGGGCAGCAGCTCGACGTGGGTGAAACCCATCTCGACGGCGTACTGGGACAGTTCCTCGCCAAGCTCCCGGTAGCGCAGGACGCGGTTGCCCTCCAGCGTATTGAGCCGCCAGGAGCCGAGGTGAACCTCGTAGATCGAGATCGGTGCTCTGAGCGGTTGCGACGCGGACCGGCGCTCGCGCCAGCGCCAATCGTCCGCATCCCATTGATGCCGGCGGGTGAACACGACGGACGCGGTGTCCGGCGGCAGCTCCGCCTCCTGAGCGTAGGGATCGGCCTTCAACACGACCCGCTCATCAGCCCCCAGGATCTCGTACTTGTAGCGGGTGCCGGCGCCGACTCCGGGGAGGAACAGCTCCCAGACACCGGTCGCGCCGAGCGTGCGCATCGGATACACGCGCCCGTCCCAGAAGTTGAAGTCGCCGACGACGCTGACCGCATGCGCCGAGGGGGCCCACACGGCGAACGCCGTCCCGCGGACACCCTGATGCTCGATCACGCGCGCTCCGAGCCGCTCGTAGAGCTGCTCGTGCCGGCCCTCGCCGATCAGGTGAAGATCCAGCTCGCCGAGCGTCGGCAGGAATGCGTACGGATCCTCGATCGTGAACGATCCGTCGGCGCCGTAGTCGATCCGCAGACGGTAATCCAGCGGCAGCTCCGCCCCCGGGACGGTCCCCTCAAACACCCCGTCGGCGTGGATCCGCGCCAGCTCGATCGCCGACTCGTCGGCTAGCTCGGCGGTGACCGCGCGGGCGCCGGGGCGCCACGCACGGACCAACACACCGCCGGGAGCAGCGTGTGCTCCGAGGATCGCGTGAGGGTCGGCCAACCGACCTTTGAGCAGCGCCTGCACCGGCCCGTCGAGTCGGGACACTACGACGACTCCAGCAGCCGGCTGATCCCCGCAACCGGGATCGGTACCCAGTCCGGCCGGTGCTCGACCTCGTAGTGCAGCTCATAGATCGCCCGTTCGAGCTCGAAGATCGAGAGCAGGTTCTCGGTGGCGAGCTCGCCCGCGGGCATCAGGCTGGGATCGACATGCGAGAGGTAAGCGTCAAGGAACGTGGCACGGGCACGGTTCTCGAAGTCGCCTGGAGCCAGGCTGTCGCCGGTCAGGCCGGCGGTGGCGCTCAGGTAGGCGAACGAGCGGAGCATGCCGGCGACATCGCGCAGCGCTGAGCGTTTGAGACGGCGATCGGAGAGCGGTCGCGCCGGCTCACCCTCGAAGTCGATCACCACCCAGCCACGCGGAGAGTGGAGGGTCTGGCCAAGGTGGTAGTCGCCGTGCGTGCGGATCATCCGTCCCTTGAGGCCGATCTGGGCCCTGGTCGCCAGTTGCTCACGGACGTCCTCACCGCGCCCGACGATCGGCGCGAGGCCCTCATCGGATGGCAGCTGCAGGAACAATCGCTCGATCTCCTCGTCGATCGTGGCGGTCAGCAACGCGATCCACTCATGGCTCGGCTCCTCCGGTGAGAACGCCGGATCGGCGGCGTCGGTCGCAAGCGTGTTGTGCATCGCCGCAGTCACCTCGCCCAGCCCGGCGAGTCGTCGCAGGAACGCCTCAGGTCCGGTACGGATCTCCTCGAGCGCGAGCTCCCAGCCACCGACCGCACCGGCGATGAACTCCTGTGCAAGCCCCAGCGTGCTGGCCAGCGCGACGCCGTTGTACTCGTAGAAGCCGTGCAGACGCGCCACCTGCTCGAATCCATGTGCCGTCAGAAACCGCAGCATCTCAAGTTCAGGGTTGATCCCCGGCTCCAACCTGCGAAACACCTTCAGCACCGTGCGTTCCGAGAAGACGAGCGAGGTGTGCGACTGCTCCACGTCAAGCGGCCGCACCGCCTGCGCACCAGTTTCGTCGAGGCCCGGGGCACCCTCAACGCAGCGGAAGGAGTAACGCCCCTGCGCCGTCTCGATGTCGCCGCCGGCGTTGATCTTCGCCATCAGCGCCGCGGCGAGCACGGGATCGCGCAATGCGTCGTGGGCGCTCCAACCCCGGGCCTGAGCGATCACGATCGGCTGATCAGCATGATCGCCGCTTCGCACGCCGAGCGGCAGCTGGTAGAGCTGGTGGGCGCCGCTCGCAAAATGCGCCTGCACGATTGCGAGCAGCATCGTCCCCTGCTCACCGACGGTAACGACGTCGAACAGCTCGATCGAGCTGACCGAGCGTGATCGGGACGCGTACCAGCGTTGGGCTGTGAACCACTCACGCAGGTCGGCCTGAGCGAGCAGAGCACGGATCGTGTCAACGGCCACATCAGCGGTCTCAGCCATCAGCTCCGTTGTTCCCTTCCTCGATCAGCGCGAACCAGTAAAAGCCGCGCGGCGCGAACGTCAGCAGGTAGGGCAATGCTCCGATTCGCGGGAACCGCGAGCCGCCGAACAACTCCACCGGATAGCGGCCCTCGAGCGCGCGCAGATCAAGCTCGACAGCCTGCGCGGAGCGCGCAAGGTTGTGAACGCAGAGGACGAGGTCGTCCTCGAAGCGCCGGATGTGGGCGAAGATCCGGTTGTTGGAGGACATGATCGGCTCGTAGCTGCCGAGGCCGAACACAAGGTGCTCCTTGCGAAGCGCGATGAAGCGGTGCAGCCATCGCAGCAGCGAGGTCGAGATACGCAGCTGTGCCTCGACGTTGACGGCCTGGAAGCCGAACACCGGGTCCATCAGGGGCGGCGCGTAGAGGCGGGCGAAGTCGGCCTGGGAGAAGCCGCCATTGCGGTCCGGCGTCCACTGCATCGGTGTGCGCACGCCATCGCGGTCTCCGAGGAAGACGTTGTCGCCCATCCCAATCTCGTCACCGTAGTAGAGCACCGGCGAGCCGGGGAGCGAGAACAGGATCGCAGTCAACAACTCGATCTCGTCACGGCCGTTATCGAGCAGCGAGGCAAGCCTGCGACGGATCCCCACGTTGATCTTCATCCGCGGGTCCTTCGCGTACTCGGCGTACATGTAGTCGCGCTCCTCGTCAGTGACCATCTCGAGCGTCAACTCGTCATGGTTGCGGAGGAACAGTCCCCATTGGCAGCTGTCGGGGATGTTCGGTGTGCGCTCGAGGATCTCGTAGATCGGGAGCGCGTCCTCACGCCTGACGGCCATGAACATGCGAGGCATCACCGGAAAGTGGAACGCCATCTGGCACTCGTCGCCGTCGCCGAAGTACTCGACCACGTCCTCAGGCCACTGGTTGGCCTCGGCCAGGAGCACGCGGTCCTCGTAGCGCTCATCGACCGCCCGGCGAACGCGCCTGAGATAGGCATGCGTCTCGGGCAGGTTCTCGCAGATCGTGCCGTCACGCTCGAACAGATACGGAACGGCGTCGAGCCGGAAGCCGTCGAGGCCGAGATCGAGCCAGAACAGCAGAACGTCGATCATCGCCTGCTGCACTTCCGGATTGTCGTAGTTGAGGTCGGGCTGGCTGGAGAAGAACCGGTGCCAGTAGTAGGCGCCGGCCACCGGATCCCAGGTCCAATTGGAGGTCTCGGTATCGGTGAAGATGATCCGCGCGTCGGGATAGCGATCGTCGGTGTCGGACCAGACGTACCAGTCGCGCTTGGGCGAATCGGGACTGGAGCGTGACTCCTGGAACCAGGCGTGATCGCTCGAGGTGTGGTTCATCACCAGGTCGGCGATCACCCTGATCTGTCGAGCATGAGCGGCGTCGACCAGCATCTTGACGTCCTCTACGGTTCCGTAGTCCGGGTGCACGACGCGGAAGTCAGAGATGTCGTATCCCCCGTCGCGGAGCGGCGATTGGTAGAACGGCAGCAACCAGATGCAGTCGATCCCGAGCCACTGCAGATAGTCGAGCTTCTCGGTGAGACCGCGGAAGTCACCCGAGCCGTCGCCGTTGCCGTCGTAGAAGCCTCGAATGTGGATCTCATAGAAGACGGCGTGCTTGAACCAAAGCGGCTCGGCTTCGAACCACTGCTGTGTCTGGGCCGGCGAGGGAACCGGCTCCATCGACTGGCCACGCGCACGGAGACGGCGCTTCGCCTGTTCGCCGATCACCGGCGATCCGCCGGTCACTGCATCACCTCGAGCACATGGGCCTGACGCTCGCCAGGGGCGAGGCGAACGTAGTTGGGGCCCGCGTGCCACTGATAGCGCTCCCCGCCCAGCAGATCGTGGACCGTCAGGGTGTCATCGGCCGCAAGTCCATGCGGGACATGGACGGCACCCGCCTGCGCCTGATGGGGATCGACGTTGACCACGACGATCACCGAATTGCCGGCGGTGCGCTTGGCGAAGGCGATCAACGCGTCGTTCTCGGCGTCGAGGAAGCTGACATTCGACAGTTCCTGGAATGCGACGTTGTGTCTGCGGATGTGGTTGAGCCGGGTGATCAGCGGCAGTAACTCGCCGTCGAGCGAGCGGGACTTGCGCTCGTACTTCTCCGAGTCCAGATACTCCTCGGATCCAGCATGGAGCGGCACGTTCTCGATCCGCTCGAAGCCTGAGTAGATCCCGTAGCTCGGGCTGAGCGTAGCCGCCAGCACCAACCGCGCCTCGAATGCCGGGCGCCCCCCGTGCTGAAGGTAAGCGTGCAGGATGTCAGGCGTGTTGACGAAAAAGTTCGGCCGGAAGTACTCGTGCTCGGAGGAGTAGGCGAGTTCGCTCACGTACTCGGTCAGCTCATGGCGTGAGTTCTTCCACGTGAAGTATGTGTAGGACTGGGTGAAGCCGAGCTTTGCGAGGTGTCGCATGACCGGTCTGCGCGTGAACGCCTCCGCCAGAAACACCACGGTGCGATCGCGCGCGTGGACTCGGTCGATCAGCCACGCCCAGAACGCGAACGGCTTCGTGTGCGGGTTATCTACGCGGAAGACCTTCACACCGCACTGCACCCAGTGCAGCACGACCTCGAACAGCGCGTTCCAAAGCCCCCGCCAATCTGTCGACTCCCAGTTGACGTTGTAGATGTCCTGGTAGCGCTTTGGGGGGTTCTCAGCGTACTTCAGGGTCCCATCCGGCCGGTGGTGGAACCACTCAGGATGCTCGGTCAGCCACGGATGGTCAGCCGAACACTGGATCGCGAAGTCGAGCGCGATGTCAATTCCGTGTGCGGCGGCTGCGGCCGTGAGGCTCCGCAGATCCTCGATCGTCCCCAGCTCAGTATGGACCGCGTCATGACCACCGCTGGCGTCACCGATCGACCAGGGTGAGCCGGGGTCGCCAGGCGAGGCGTGCGCGGCATTGTTGGCGCCCTTGCGGTTGGTCAGCCCGATCGGATGGATCGGCGGCAGATAGAGGACGTCGAAGCCACGCTCGGCGAACAGCGGAAGCTGCGCCTCGACGCCCCGCAGCCCACCCCAGGACCGTGGGAACAGCTCATACCAGGCGCCGAAGCGAGCCCGCAACCGGTCGACCTCGATCCTCAGAGCCGCCGCCAGCGAGACAACCCCATGCCGCTCCTGCTCGGCTTCGACCGCCGCATGCAGCTCCACTCCAAGGGCGACATCATGCTTGGCGCTCTCGGGCGCATCGGGGTCGACAAGCGTCGCCAGCGCATGATCGATCAGCTTGCGGTCAGTCACGCTGCGCGCACGCCCGGCAGCCGCCTGCAGAAGCAGCACTCCCTCCGAGAGCTCGCCGGCAAGCTCGTGCTGGCCCGCCTCGAGCTTACGGGCGAGCTCCGCGCGCCAAGTGCCGAAGCGATCTGTCCACGCCTGAACGGTGTATTCCCAGCGTCCGACCTTGTCGACGACCAACTCAGCCGCCCAGCGGGCGCCGCCGAGCTGGGCGTCGGTCGGCTCCATCGCAATCTCACGCCAGGCGCGGGCTCCGGGTGGCCGGTAGCGGACCACCGCGCTGAGCAGATCATGGCCGTCGCTGAAGACATCGGCCGAGATCGACACGCGATCACCGACGCAGCGTTTAGCCGCAAACGCCCCGTCGTCCACGGCAGGCGTCGGGTACTGGATCACGATCCGCTCTGGGGCTTGCACGGCCAACCTTCTACCCACAATAACCGGGGACGCCACAATCCTCGGGTGTCACAGACGCCGCACCCCGTCCACCAGGGCCCCGAGCTTGCTCGAAGCAGCGGCGTGCAACTGCACGTCACCTCGCTCCCTGGCGGCCGCCTCGGCGCGGCCGCCTACGAGCTCGTCGACTGGCTGGCGGCGGCCGGGCAGAGCTGGTGGCAGGTACTGCCGCTCGGGCCCCCCGATCGCGATCGCTCGCCGTACAAGGCGCAGTCAGCCTTCGCGGGATGGCGCGAGTTGCTGGCCGCGCCGCGCGCCCGCGTCTCGCGCGCCGAGATTGACGAATTTCGTCAGCGAAATGCGTACTGGATCACGGGCTGGGAGCAGTTCTCCAGCGCTGGGGCCTCCGGTCGCCCGATCACTGGTGCGGATCGGCATGCGGGGACCGACGCGGTCGCAGATCAGGTCAGGTTTGAGCGCGAGTGGACGGCGTTGCGTTCCTACGCCGCGCAACGCGGCGTACGGCTGATGGGCGATGTCGCGATCTACGTGGCCCCCCACAGCGCCGATCACCAGGCGCACCCGGAGCTGTTCCAGGAGGGATTCGTGTCCGGCGCACCGCCTGACGCGTTTGCCCCCAAGGGGCAGCTGTGGGGGAACCCGCTGTATGACTGGGAGGAGCTGCGACGCCAGGGTTATCGGTGGTGGGTGGAGCGCCTGCGTCGCACGCTGTCGCTGTTCGACCTCGCGCGGATCGACCATTTCCGTGGCTTCGTCGCGTACTGGTCGATCCCGGCCGGAGACCGTGATGCCACCAACGGGCGGTGGCGCCGAGGACCCGGGCGCGCCGTCTTCGAGGCGGTGTTCCGGCAGCTTGGTGAGCCACTGCCGCTGGTAGCGGAGGACCTCGGCGTGATCACGCCGGCGGTCGAGCGTCTACGTGACGAGCTGGCGCTCCCCGGGATGCTGGTGCTGCAGTTCGGCTTCGACCCGCGGCATCCGCACAGCCCGCACCGCCCCCGCAACCACATCGAGAACCGGATCATCTATACCGGCACCCACGACCACGACACCACACGCGGCTGGTACGAGTCGCTCGACGATCAGGTGCGCCGGCGGGTGGATGCCGAGCTGAGCTCACGCGGGATCGCCGATCCTGAGCCATCGTGGCGCCTGATCCGCCTGGCGCTGGCGTCGCCCGCCCGCGTGGCGATCATCCCCGCACAGGACCTGCTCAACCTCGGAAGCGAGGCGCGGATGAACAACCCCGCCCGCGTCAGTGGCAACTGGCGCTGGCAACTCGCTCGTGGATCGCTGACGCGATCACTGGCGGCTCGGTTGCGGCGGGCGACCGAGGCTGCGGGACGTCTGCGGTGATCCGCGCCGGCCGCGTCCGATCACGAGATCAATTGGATCATCGCGGCCGTGCCGGCAGCGGCCAGCGCGACCACAACCAGCGGCGCCCGGCGCCAGACGAGTACCGCGGCGACCAGCAGTGCAGGAGCGCGGGCGTCGAGCACCAAGCTCTGGCCGGTGCTGAATGTCTCCACGACGATCAGCGCCGCAAGCACCGGAACGACGATCACATCGAGCGACCAGCTTTCGGCGGTCTGACTACCGAGACGCTGCCCGAGGATCAGCCCGAGTGCCTTCAGCGCATAGGTCCCGACACACAGAGCGGCGACTGACCACCAGCTCATCGCCCGCCCCGCGATCGCCTGCGAGCATCGAGCAGCAGTGGCACCGCCACCAGCGCCGAGGCCATCACCGGCACCCCGACCGGCGTGATCGGAATCAGGCACGCAGCCACGATCGCGCCTGAAAGTGCGGCCTGCGGTGCCCGGGGTCGTTGCAGCTGGGGGGCCAGCAGCGCCAGGAAGACGGCCGGGAAGATTGCCTCGATGCCGAAGTCGCGAGGGTTGCCGATGCCCTTGCCGACGACCGCGCCAACCAGCGTCCCGGCGTTCCAGCCGACGTAGAGGCTGATCGCAGTCAGGTTGAAGGCCCGGCGCTTCGCCGCGGGGGTCCGCTGCGCCTGGGCCATCGCCGTCGTCTCATCGACCACGAAGACCGCGAGGAAGGCCCGCGCCAGGCGCGTGCCCCGGAGAACCTCGGCGAGGCTGAGCGCATAGACCCCGTTGCGGGCGGCGAGTAGCAGGGCGGGCGGCAGCGCGCCGGCGACGCTGCCGCCTGCGCCAAGGACCGAGACGAACGTGAACTGTGAGGCGCCGGTGAACGCGACCAGTGACATGACGCATGTCTGCGCGACGCTGAAGCCGGCCGCAACCGACAGGACGCCGAACGAGACCGCGTAAATCGCGGTCGCGACTCCGATTGAGATTGCATTTCTTTGAACGGGGTCATTCGCCATGGCGCTACAGAATCTTCGCGCGGATTACTGAGCACGTGGGTGCAAAGACGGCCCCAAAATGGCGCGAGCTGGCAATATCCTGCCATGGACTCGCTCGACCACGCAATTATTCGCGAACTCTCAAACGACGGGCGGCTTTCCAACGTCGAACTGGCCGCACGCGTGAACCTGTCCCCATCGCCGTGCCTTCGCCGGGTGCGCGCGCTGGAGCAGGCCGGCGTGATCCGCGGCTACCACGCCGACATCGATCCATCCGCGCTCGGCCGGGGTCTCCAGGTATCGGTCCTGGTCGAGCTGACGGTCAAGGATCGAAAGACGGTGGAGGCGTTCGAAGCCCGCGTGGCCTCGATCGACGCCGTCGTCGAGTGCCGGCGCATGTTCGGCATTCCCGACTACATCATCCGCGTCGCCGTCGCTGATGTGGACGCGTACGAGGCCGTCTACATCAACGAACTCGCCGAGCTACCCGGCGTCGGTCGCGTCAACTCGCAGTTCACGATGAAACTCGTGAAACCGTGAGCGTGCGGGATCACCCTCGGCGATCACGAACCGCAGAAACGCCGAGCTTCGCGCGGCGGTACGCGTAGGTGACATCGCCGTGCAGGCGGCCCCACCGCGTCTCGGTGTAGTCGATCAGGGTCGAGGGCCAGACCGCGATCCGCATCCCGTCGGCTGCGAGGACCGCCAGCGCCCGTTCGGCGATCGCGATCTGACCGAACGCGGTCGGGTGGACGTGGTCACTCATCACCAGGTTGCGCCCGCGGAAGCCGGCCAAGTCCACGACGAGCGCCCCCGGCGGGAGCGCGGCCGCCTCAATCCTCGCGTTGCACTCCGACACCCTGCCCCCGACCCGTGGCCGGCCCAGGTCGTGCGGGATCGTGAGCGTCAGGACGCGATCGCATCGCACCGCAAGGAATTCAAGCGCGGCCGTGAAGTCAGCGGCGAACAGCTCGGCGTCCCAGTTCGGGAGCCGCAGATCGTTGGTGCCGATGTAGAGGCAGCCGAGCTCGTAGTGCGCCTGTGGATGCGCGGTGCGGCTCTCGAACGCCGGAATCTGGCTCAGGACGACGTCGGCGCACGTCGCTCCATCGACCGCGTTCGGCGTGTACGCAAGGCCCAGGCTGCGCGCCACCCACAACGCCCATGACTGCAGCGCGACCCCCCACTGCAGCTCTCCACCCCCGTTGGTGATCGAGTCACCGAAGGCCAGGACCCCCAGCCGGGGGTCAGCGTCCGGCTGAGACATCGTTGTCATCGTCTCGTATGCATAATGGCTCCATGGAGGGCGCCAACGCCGGGAGGCAGGATCTGCAACGTGCCGCGGCCGAGCTGGCCGCTCGGCTGCCGGACCCTCTGGCGGCGTTCGCACGCATCGCCTACAACTATGCCTGGTGCTGGCAGGCCGGCGGCCACGAGCTGTTCGCGTCGATCGACGGCGAGCTCTTTGACCGCTGCCTGCGCAACCCCGTGGCGCTGCTGCAGGAGGCATCTGGGTCCGCGCTGGAGCGGGCAGCCGGGGACGGCGAGCTGCTCGAGCGGGCAGCTGAACTCGAAGCGCGGATCGACGGCCTGGTGCATGCGCCGGCTGACGGCAGCGTGATCGATCCGGCCCGTCCCGTCGCGTTTCTGTGCGCGGAGTACGCCGTGCACGTATCGCTGCCGATCTACTCGGGCGGGCTCGGGGCGCTCGCCGGCGATCTGCTCAAGGAGGCTTCTGACCAGACGCTGCCGATGGTCGCGGTCGGTCTCATGTACCGCAAGGGCTACTTCCGCCAGCGCGTCGACGCCCGCGGTTGGCAGCATGAGTACTGGGTCGATACCGAACCCGATCGCACGCCTGCCGCGCTCGTGACCGCTCCGGGCGGCGAGCCGCTGACGATCAGGGTGCCGGTGTATGACAAGGACGTCCGTGCGCGGATCTGGCGTGTCGACGTGGGCCGGGTGCCGCTGTTCCTGCTCGACTCCGACGTGCCGGGCAACGACCCACTCCAGCGCTGGATCACGGCCCGCCTGTACGAGTCCGATCCGGACACGCGGCTGGCGCAATACATGCTGCTCGGAATCGGAGGCGTTCGCGCGCTCCACGCGCTGGGCATCGACCCCGGGGTACTGCACCTCAACGAGGGCCATGCGGCGCTGGCGCCGCTCGAGCTCGCACTGACCGGAATGCGTGACGGCGAGGCGCTGCACGCCGCACTCGCGGGGACGACCGCCCACACCGTGTTCACGACCCACACCCCGGTCCCGGCGGGCAACGACACCTACCCCGCCGAGCAGGCGGCGCGCGCCTTCGAGCTGCTCTCCCGCGACAGCATGATCCCAGAGGCCGAGCTGATCGGGCTCGGCCAGACCAATGCCGACGAGCCGACCGAGCCGTTCGGGGTCACGCAGGCGGCGTTGCGGCTGACGAGGGCTGCGAACGCGGTCAGCCGCCGGCACGGCTTGGTCGCACGAGAGATGTGGACGCCGCTATGGCCCGATCTGCCCGTTGACGAGGTGCCGATCGGGTATGTCACCAACGGTGTGCATCTCCCGACGTGGCTCGGCACACCGATGCGGCAGCTGTTCGACCGCCACCTCAGCGCTGACTGGCTCGAGCATGCAGCCGAACCGCGGACCTGGGCGGCAATCGATCAGATCCCCGACGAACAGCTTTGGGAAGCGCGTCAGCGACAGCGCGCCGAACTGATCGAATTCGTGGCGGCCCGCAGCACCTCCGATCGCCTGATTCGCGGTGATGATCACGAGTATGTGCTGGCGGCGGCGCAGGCACTTAGCGGGGAGGCGTTGACGATCGGCTTCGCGCGCCGAGTGGCGACCTACAAGCGTCTGGACCTGTTGATGCGTGAAGCCGAATGGGCTCTCTCGATGCTCGCTGGGGACCGTCCCGTGCAGCTGCTGCTGGCCGGCAAGGCGCACCCGCGTGACGATGATGCAAAGCGGGTGCTGCACCGGCTCTTCTCGCTGAAGTACGCGCCGATCATCTCGCAGCGAGTCGTGTTCCTCGACGATTACGACCTTGCGACGGGTGCTGCGCTGGTCCGCGGCTGCGACGTCTGGTTGAACCTGCCGAGGCCGCCGTTGGAGGCGAGCGGCACGAGCGGCATGAAGTCGGCCGCGAACGGCGGCCTCCAGCTGAGCGTGCTCGATGGGTGGTGGGACGAGGGATATGACGGCAGGAACGGATGGGCGATCTCCGGCGAGGTCGACGCCGACCATCAGGCACAGGACGACCGCGACGCGGAGACGCTGCGCGAGCTGTTGAACACCGAGGTGATCCCCGCGTTCTACGAGCGCGACGAGCGCGGTATTCCCGTGCGCTGGCTGACGATGATGCGCGCCTCACTGATGACGATCGCGCCCCGGTTCAGCGCCACCCGGATGCTCGCCGACTACGTCAACGGTCCCTACAGCGACCGCGATTGATCCGTGCAGGACCTGCTTCGCGCAAGCGCTGTTGAGCTCGCCGCGATGGTCCGCGCCGGGGAGTTGAGTGCCAGCGAGCTGCTCGACGCGTCACTGACGCGGATCTCGGAAGCCGAACCGGCGATCAACGCGTTCACCTATGTCGCCCACGAGGAGGCGATTGCGCAGGCGGCCGCGATCACCGCCGGCGACGAGCGCCCATTCGCCGGCGTGCCGATCGCGATCAAGGACAACCGGGCGGTCAGGGACATGCCGCTGACGATGTGCAGCGACCTGTTCGGTGACTTCAGGCCGGGCCACGACACATTCTTCGTGCGGCGGCTGAGGGCGGCCGGGTTCGTGATTGTCGGCAAGACGGCGCTGCCCGAGAACGGAATCCTGCCGACGACCGAATCTCGCCGTAACGGGCCGACCCGCAACCCGTGGGCGCTCGATCGAACACCGGGCGGCTCGAGTGGTGGCTCCGCCGCCGCCGTGGCGGCCGGCATGGTCCCGATCGCGCATGGCAACGACGGTGGCGGCTCGACGCGGATTCCGGCGGCCTGTTGCGGCCTGGTCGGCCTGAAGCCCGCGCGCGGACGCATCTCAGTCGGCCCGGAGAGCGGCCAGAGCTTCCTCGTCGGCGATGGCGTGCTGACACGTACGGTCGCCGACACAGCCGCGGTGCTCGACGTGATCGCCGGGTATGAGCTGGGCGACGCCAACTGGGCGCCGCCGCCGCTTGCGCCCTTCGCGTTGGCGGCGGGGCGTCCGCCCGACGGGCCGCTGCGGATCGCGTTGACGGTCACGCCGCCACTCGACGGCGCCGAACTGGACCCCGTCTGCGAGCAGGCGGCGCGCGATGCGGCGGTACTGCTGGAGTCGCTCGGTCATCACGTCGAGGAGGTCAGCCCGCCATGGTCGGGGCTCGATCTGCTGCCGGACTTCACGAGTGCCTTCGGTCCCGGGATCGCGATGACCTCGGCCGCCGGCGCCAGGGTCACCGGCCGTGAGGTGACCGAAGACGACGTCGAGCCGCTGACCTGGGCGATGTATGAGCTGGCCCTTGCGCAGGACACACTGACCTATCTCGAGGCAACCGCACGGCTCGAGAACGTGGGCCGCTCGATTGTCACCTTCCTCGCGCCGTATGACCTTCTGTTGACGCCGGCGCTTGCGCGCCGGCCGGTCCCGGTCGGCGAGATCCATGGACGCGGACCGGATCCGTGGGGCAACTACCAACGCTCGGGCGACTTCACGCCGTACACCGCGATCGTGAACGTGACCGGCCTGCCGGCGATCTCGTTGCCTCTCTACCACGGCGACGATGGTCTGCCGACCGCAGTCCAGCTCGTGGGGCGGCCCGCACGCGAGGACCTGGTGCTGTCCGCGGCAGCTCAGCTTGAGACGGCGCTCCCGTGGGCGGCGAGATTCGCGCCCGCCTGATCCTGCTCGGCCGCAAGATCCCGAACCTGCGTAGTAGGGTACGGGCACGACCTCAGTGATTTATCGGGGATGCTCGTGGATGAGCTCGATGTAACTTCGCTGTCTGGGATCCGGGGCGTACTCGAGGTCGCCCAGGGTGTCCTTTCCGACTTCGACCTCGAGGTGGTGCTCGCGCGCGTGCTTGACGCGGCGCGCACCCTGTCGGGAGCGAGCTATGCCGCCCTCGGCGTGCTGGACGGCACCCGTCTGGAGCTCGAGCAGTTCCTCACATCGGGGCTCGACGAGGCGGCTCGGGAGCAGATTGGACCACTGCCCCGAGGCCGAGGTGTGCTCGGCGAGCTGATCACACACCCGAAGCCGCTGCGTCTGGAGGACGTCGGCTCCCATCCGCGCTCGTACGGGTTCCCGTCAGGGCATCCACCGATGCACTCGTTCCTCGGTGTGCCGGTGTTCGTACGCGGAGAACCGTTCGGGAACCTGTATCTCGCCGAAAAGACGAACGGCGCACCGTTCAGCGATGCGGATGAGCAGGCGCTCGTGATGCTCGCTGGGCTGGCGGGCGTGGCGATCGATCACGCACGGCGATACACGACCGTCGAGCAGCAGCGCTCGGAACTGGAGCGCACCGTCCAGGCGCTCGACGCAACCGTGCAGATCGCCCGCGCCGTCGGCGCCGAGACCAACCTCGAGGCGGTCCTGCAGCTCGTCGCCAAACGCGGTAGGGCCCTGGTCTCGGCGCGAGCCCTGGTGATTGAGTATGAACGTGGCGACGGGATGCTGGTCGCCGCGGGCGCCGGCGAGATACCCGATGGGCTGGTCGGACAGAACGTCGACCTCCACGACAGCCTCGCCAGCTCGGCGCTGCGGACGATGAGCACACTACGGCTCGAAACGGAGCCCAACCGTGTTCGGTTCGCCCACTACGGGCTTGGTCGCCTGGGGATCGACGCGCAGGCCGGTCTGGTGGTCCCGCTGATCTTCCGAGGGCATGGATACGGCGCTCTGGTCGCCGTCGACAGGCTCGATGGCGGACCGGAGTTCACAGCCGAGGACCAGCGCCTGCTCGAGGCGTTCGCGTCGAGTGCCGCGACGGCTGTGGCGACCGCAAGGTCGGTCGAGGCTGAGCATCGGAGCCAACGTCTCGCGGCCGCTGAGCAGGAGCGCGCGCGATGGGCACGTGAGCTGCACGACGAGACGCTGCAGAACCTCGCGGCGCTACGGCTGTCGATCGCCATGCACCAGCGCCGCGGCAGCCCGGAAGCACTGGCCGAGATGATGAGCGGCGCGATCGATCAACTCGATGTGGAGATCGCGAACCTGCGCGCGTTGATCACCGAGCTGCGCCCGACAGCACTGGACGACCTTGGCCTCGAGGCCGCCCTGGAGGATCTCGCCGGACGCGCTCGCAATCGCGGACTTGAGGTCGATCTGCAGGTTGCGGCCGACCGGCCCCGAGAAGGCCGACGTGACGCGGATGCCGCGGATCTCGAAACGGCGATCTACCGGATCGCGCAGGAGGCGCTGACGAACGCCGGCAAGCACGGTCACGCCGAGCACGCTCAGATCGCCATCCACGACGCCGACCACACGATCACGGTCACGATCGCCGACGACGGCGAGGGATTCGACCCTGCGATCCGAACCCGTGGCTTCGGGCTGGCGGGAATGCGTGAGCGTGTAGGGCTTCTGTACGGGACTCTGGACGTTGTCTCCGCCCCCGGTGAGGGCACAACGGTCACCGCCAGCTTTCCGAAGCTGCGTGAGTCCCGCGCGAGTTCGGGCTGACCGCTCGGCCTGGCGGTGAACCGATCGTCGTGCATCGCGATCAACACCACGCCACGCCTCGATCAGCCACCGCCGAGCACGGCCCGCATCGACCTTGGGACCACACCGAGTGTCTCGGCGTCAGCGCTGCCATGGCGTGAGGTCATCGGGATCTCGAGCAGCTGCGCCTCATCCCAGGTGGCGAAGGCGGTCGGCCCCATCAGCAACTCGGCGGCATTGAGCGTGCGTCGGACGACCCGCATCGGCACGCGGACCACCGGCCTGCGCCTGTGCAGGGACGACAGGACGATCTCGACCAGCTGCTCGTGTGTGAGGGTCTCGGGGCCCGCCAGTTCGTAGCGCGCGCCGACAGCCTCTTCGGCGCGCTCACCACCCGGCAGTGCAGCGATCACGCACTCGGCCACGTCGTCGGCCCAGATCGGCTGGAAGGGCGTCCTGCCGGATCCCGGAACGAGCATCACGGGCAGCAGCGACATGCGACGCAGCAGCCTCAGGTATGGATCGTTCGGCGCGTAGACGAGCGACGGCGCAAATACAGTGGGTGCGAGCGAAGACTCCATCACGGCGCGCTCGGCGACCGCCTTGGCGCGCATCAGCCGGGAGCTGCTGCGAGTCGACGCGCCAAGCGCCGAGAAGAACACGAAGCGCTCGACTCCGGCGCGTTCCGCGGCCCGGACCAGCCGCCAGGTGGCGACGCCGGCGAGCTCCTCGATCGATGAGCCAGGTTGATCCCGGATCACCGAGGCGAGGTGCACGACCGTGTCGACGCCTCGCAGAGCGTGGCGGAACGAGAGGTGATCGGACAGATCCCCCATCGCGATCTGCACGCGGACCCGCTGGGCACCGAGGCGGCGGGGATCGCGGACAAGACAGCGGACTTCGTGACCCGACGCGGTCAACCTGCGGAGCAGGGGAGCACCGATGGTTCCGGTTGCGCCGGTCAGCAGGAGCACCGGCGGGAGGCTACCCGCGGCGTGGCACCTCCGTAGAATGGGCGCCTCCCCGTACATCGAAAACTCACAAGGAAGATCTAAGAGAATGGCCTACGTCATCGCCGAGCCCTGCATCGGCACTAAGGACAATTCGTGCGTTGAGGTTTGCCCGGTTGACTGCATCCATCCGACGCCCGATGAGCCCGACTACGACAAGGTCGAGATGCTCTACATCGACCCCGAGGAGTGCATCGACTGCGACGCCTGTGTCGAAGCCTGCCCGGTCGACGCTTGTTTCGCCGAGGATCAGCTGCCGGAGGAGTGGCAGAAGTACGCGGGGATCAACGCGGCCTATTACTACCCTGACAAGGGCTGAGGACTCGCGCCGGAAGCCGCTGTCCGCTCGGGGACCACGGCTTCGGACCTCAGGCCATCGGTAGCGACATACCGACCGGCTTCGCCGCCGCTGCCGGTGTCGGCGCGACGACCTGCAGCACCGGCAGCTCGATCGGCTTGGCGGGCGGCGGCGTGGCCGCGATCAGACCGCGGGCCGCGTGCATCAGCGCCTGGGAGGCCGGGTCGTCCGGATCTGAGAAGACGACCGGAACGCCGGCGTCAGACTGAGCGCGCAACGGCATCGTCAGCGGCACCTTCGCCAGCAGCGGCACCTCCAGCTCGGCCGCCAGCTCGTCGCCGCCGCCCTCGCCGAAGATCGGGAAGCGCTCTCCGCCCGGGGTGACGAAGCCGGACATGTTCTCGATCACGCCAATCACCTCGAGCTTCAGCTTCTCGGCCATATCAGCTGAGCGCTTGGCGACCTTCTGCGCGACCGCCTGCGGCGTCGTGACGATCACGAACTTCGCCTGGGGCAACAACTGTGAGAGCGTCATCGAGACGTCACCGGTGCCGGGAGGCAGGTCGATCAGCAGGTAATCGAGCTCACCCCAGTCGACATCCTCGAGGAATTGCTGCAGAGCTTTGTGAAGCATCGGGCCGCGCCACACGACGGCAGCGTCCTGCTCGATGAAGAATCCGATCGAGATCACCCTGATCCCGTCCTGCGCGCGCAACGGCACCAGCTTGTGCTGCGCGTTGACGCGGGCGCGCTCGGCGCCGAGGCCGAGCATCCGCGGCTGCGAGTAGCCCCAGACATCAGCATCGAGCACGCCGACCTGCTTGCCCTGGCCGGCGAGCGCGGCGGCGAGGTTGGCCGTCACGCTCGACTTGCCGACGCCACCCTTACCTGAGCCTACGCAGATCACGTTCTGAACCTGAGCGAGCGCTCCCTCCGGCAGCGAGCCGCGTCCGAGCTTGCCGCGCAGCGCCGACTTCTCGGTGTCGGAGAGCACGTCGAAGCTCACGTTGACGGCGCTGACGCCGTCGAGCGCGCGGACCGCCTCGGCGACGGAGGTCTGGAAGTGGCCACGGATCGGGCACCCGGACGTGGTCAGCGAGACCATCACGTCGACGACGCCGTTGGCGTGCACGTCGATCGAGCGCACCATCTCCAGCTGGACGATGTCGCGATGTAGCTCCGGGTCGATCACGGCGCGCAGCGCCTCAAGTACCTGATCTCTTGTCGGCATCAGGTCATTCTGGCAGACGCAGCACTTGGTCGCCCTGCGGTTTCCGCTAGAAATCTCAAATAGGCGATAGCCACGACCGGTGGCAGCGAGGGAGAAGGAGCGCGAAATGGCAGTCAACACCCCCGTCGAGTTGGACCGCGAGCGGATCCGTGAGCTCACCGAGCGTGAGCGCGCACGGCTGGAGGAACGAACCCCGACATCGGGAGCGATGTACGCCCGCGCCCGCGAGTCGCTGAGTGGCGGCGTCGCTTCGAGCTACCAACTGGGCGAGCCGTGGCCGATCTACATGACGCATGGCGAAGGGCCGGTCGTCTATGACGTCGACGGTAACCGCATGTGGGACTTCCACAACGGCTTCGGCTCGATGGTTCAGGGTCACGCGCATCCCGCGTTGATCAAGGCAGTCAACGAGCGGATGCCGCTCGGCACGCACTTCGCGGCGGTGACGGAGGACGCCGTGGTCGTCGCCGAGGAGCTGAAGCGCCGCTGGGGCCTGGATCGCTGGCGGCTCGTCAACTCCGGCTCTGAGGCGACGATGGACGCGATCCGGATCGCGCGTGGCCTCACCGGGCGCGAGACGATCATGAAGATCTTCGGCTCCTACCACGGCCACCATGACGCGGTGATGGTCTCGATCGGCGTCGCCTACGACAAGATCGGCGACCGCGAGAACTACGCCTCGCTGCCCTACGGCGCAGGCATCCCACACGCGGTCACGGAGCTGACGATCCCGGTTCCGTTCAATGACGCCGGTGCGATGGAGCGCCGGATCAAGCGCCTGGACGCCGAGGGACGCCTGCCCGCCTGCGTGATCATGGAGGCGGCGATGATGAACCTCGGGGTCGTGCTGCCAGAACCCGGCTACCTCGAGGAGGTCCGTGAGATCACGCGCCGGCACGGGATCGTGCTGATCTTCGATGAGGTCAAGACCGGCCTGGCGGTGGCGGCCGGCGGCGCCACCGAGCGCTTCGGGGTCAAGCCGGACATGGTGACGCTCGCCAAGACGCTCGGCGGGGGCCTTCCGTCGGGCGCAATCGGGGCCACCGAGGAGGTCATGCGGGTCGTCGAGGACGGCACCGTCTACCAGGTCGGCACCTACAACGGCAACCCGCTCTCGATGGCGGCGGCACGGGCCAGCCTGCTGGACGTGCTGACACCCGACGCCTACCGGCACCTCAACGCGCTCAACGATCGAATCGTCAGCGGCTGCCAGGCGGTGGTCGACAGATACAACCTCCCCGGCTACGCGATCGGCATCGGCGCGAAGGGCTGCGTGACCTTCTCGACCGCGAAGGTCGTGGACTACGAAACGTTCAAGGCCAACCAGGACGTCGAGGTCACGGAGCTCGCGTGGCTCTGGAATATGAACCGCGGCATCTTCATGACCCCTGGCCGCGAAGAGGAGTGGACCCTGTCGATAACACATACGGACGAGGCGATCGACGCCTATGTCCAGGTGTTCGACGACATGGCTCGCGAGCTGACACAGGGCGCCTGACAGCTCCCCGCGATGGCCCTTGAGATCACCCCGGTAAGTGGGCGAGGCGACCTGCGGGAGTTCGTCGAGCTCCCGTTTCGCCTGCATGCCGGGACGCCCTGGATCCCGCCGCTGAAGCTCGAGCGGTACGCCTACCTGAACAGGAAGCTCAACCCGTACTTCAAACACGGCGAGGCCGAACTGTTCCTCGCCCGGCGCAACGGGCGCGTGGTCGGACGGATCAGCGCTCAGGTCGATCGCGCCTTCAACGCCTTCCACGACAACAGGTGGGGGATGTTCGGGTTCCTTGACTTCGAGGATGACCAGGAACTGCTCGACGCACTGCTCGAGGCCGCAGCCGCGTGGCTGCGAGCCCGTGGCCGGGACCGGATGATCGGCCCGATGGACTTCGTGATGAACGAGGAGAGCGGCGTCCTGTTCGACGGCTACGAGCTCGAGCCGATGATCCGCCAGCCATGGCACCCGCCGTACTACCGGCAACGGTGCGACAGCGCCGGCCTGGACAAGGCGATGGATCTGTTCCACTGGAAGCTGCAGATCTCCGACCGCGAAGAGCGCATGGCGCCGATCCTGCCGAAGCTCGCCGAACGCTCGCGGACCAAGCACGGGATCCGACTACGCAAGATGTCCTGGCTGCACCTCCGCCGCGAGATGGACGAGTTCGCCAAGGTCTACAACGCGGCGTGGTCGCACAACTGGGGCTTCGTCCCGTATGCGAAGGAGGATCTCGACGATCTCGGGATCACCTACCGCCTGATCTACTCACGAGACTGGTTCATGATCGCCGAGAACGACACCGAGACGGTCGCGATGGCGATCACGATCCCTGACATCAACCAGGTCTACAAGAAGATGAAGGGCCGCCTGCTGCCGCTCGGCTGGTGGTACTACCTCAACCGCCGCAGATACATCGACCGCGCCCGGATCGGGTTCCTCGGTGTGCTGCCCGAATACCAGCACACCGGCGTCGCCGCCGCCCTTTACATGGAGCACTTCGAGGTCGCCGACCGGACGAAGATCAAGACCGGCGAGGCCGGCTGGATCCTGGAGAGCAACAAGTCGATGAACCGCGCGCTCGAGGCGCTCGGAGGCTCGATCGTCAAGCGTTGCCGGGTGTACGAGCGGCTGCTGGAGGAAGGCGCTGAGCCCTCCGCTCCGGCTTCGATCGCACCGGCCTGAGCGGACCGCGCGCGAACACCCAGCTGCGCAGCGCCAGATACCGTGAGATCGTGGCCACAGCGCTGGCGACGACGAGCACCGCGACCTGCAGCAGCGCCGCGGGGTGCTGATCAAGGCGGTGAAGCACACCAAGCGCCCCCGCAGTCAGACCGAGTGCCAGCAGGTAGACGGCAAAGCCGGCGACCTGCTGGCGGATCAGCCCATCGCGACCGCGCAAGCCGAACGTGAAACGCCGGTTGGCGGCGGTGTTGGCCACCGCTGTGAGCGCGAGCGAGAGAGCGTTCGCAGCGTCGGCGCCGAGCGGGCCGCGAAGCAGCAGATAGAGCGCGGCATAGGCGAGCGTCGAGGCGACGCCGATCGCGACGAAGCGGGCCGGTTGGGTCTGCCACAGCAGCCGGCCCACGCCACGGAGGTCGCGGAGCGCCGTGCGGACGATCTTGACGCGTGAGTCGGGATCGTCGGTCCACTGCACCGGTACCTCGTGGATCCGCATCCCGGCGCGCTGAGCCAGGACCAGCAGCTCCGTGTCGAAGAACCAGCCGTCGTCACGGACCTCTGGCAGCAGCTTGCGGGCGGCGTCGCGGCGCAATCCCTTGAAGCCGCACTGCGCGTCGGAGAACCGTGCCCGCAGGACGACTCGCAGCAGCAGGTTGTAGGAACGCGAGATGAACTCACGCTTGAACCCGCGCACCACCCTGGCGCCGCCGGCCAGGCGAGAGCCGATCGCGACTTCCGCTTCGCCTGAGATCAGGCTGCGCAGGAGTGGATGCAGCGCCCGCAGGTCTGTCGACAGGTCGACATCCATGTAGCAGACGACGTCAGCATCGCTCGCCAGCCACGCGGTCCGCAAGGCCCGGCCGCGTCCCTTCTCCGGCAGCGTCAGCACCGCGATGTGCGGGAGCTCGAGCGCGAGTGCGCGGGCGATCGCCGGCGTCTGATCGATACTCGCGTTGTCGGCGATCACGATCCGCCAATCGAATGGGAGGCTGGTCGCGAGGAAGCCGTGCAGGTGTCGGATCGAGCGCTCGAGCGCGCCCTGCTCGTTATAGACGGGCACCACGATGTCGACCCGCGCGCTCCGACGCTGCCGGACGACGCGAGCGAGCTGCAGCACGGTTGGATATCGAGTGGTGGTCGTCATCGCCGTCCTTCCATGTGTCGGTCGGCCACGGGGTCAGCCGTGGAGAGGCTGGGTGAGGTCGTAGATCGTCTGGCCGCCGACGCTCACGGACTTGAAGTGGGCCTGCACCCAGGTGGCGATGCTGCTCGAACCGCCGGCCGCGCCCGAGGCGCCGGCGCCCGTACCACCGCCCGAGTCGATGAAGTAATGGATGTCGCCGTCGGCTACATAGCGCTCGAAGGCAGTCAGGCTGAGGTTGCCGCCGTTGTTGTTGAAGCCGCCGATCGCCATCACGGGCTCGCCGCCGGTGGCCAGCTCGATGCTGGCCGCCGTCTGCGAACCGAAGGTGGCCGCGACCCAGCGGTAATCCGAGGCATCACGCTCAAGCGCCGCCAACAACTCGTGATCGAGTGTGGAGGTGCCGCTCCCACCTGGACCCGCGGCCGCGATCGCGCCGTGAGCGCCGGGGGAACCCGCGAGCCCACCCGTGGCGCCGGGGAACGCCCCGCGGCCGCTTGCGCCGCCGGGGAACCCTGCGTGAGTGCCGCCGGCGCCGGTCGTCGCACCTGGGGGCCCGCCGCCGGTCGGGCCGCCGCCCGCCGAGGCCGACAGCGCCGGGCCGGCCGAGGGGATCGAGCCGGTGTGTGGCGTGTTGATCGTCTCGGCGCTGTAGCCAAGCGGGCCTGCCGTGATCGCGATCACACCGAGCACCGCGGCGGCCAGCGTCAAGCGCCGCGCGGGCCGGTGCAGGAGCGGCGCCATCAACAGGCCGATCACCGCCAGGGCACCCGCGATCGCAATCGCGACGCGCAGCCACGGAAGCCAGGAAGGCGTGCGTGCAAGCAGCACGAACGCCCAGCCGCTGCTGAGCGCTACGACCAGGGCCGCGAGCACCCGAGCGTGGGTCAAGTCGCGATCACGCCAGAGGAGCGCGCCTCCGATCGCGACCAGTGCCGCGATCGCCGGTGCCAGCGCGACCGTGTAGTAGGTGTGGATCACCCCCTGGCCAAAGCTGAACACGATTGCGGTGACCAGCAGCCACCCGCCCCAAAGCAGCAGTGACGCTCTGATCCGATCGGTCCGCGGCGCTCGCCGGCAGCTCCAGAGACCGATCACCAGCGCAAGCAGCGCGGCCGGGAGCAGCCACGATGCCTGACCGCCCATCAGGTCGTTGAACAGCCGAAACGGACCCGTCGAGCCGCTGAACATACCGCCGCCGGCACCGCCGCCCGGCCCGCCGCTTGAGAACAGTCGCTCGAGACCGTTGTAGCCGGTGATCAGGTTGAAGATGCTGTTGTCAGGCGAGCCGTCGATGAACGGCCGTGAGCCAACCGGCCAGAGGGCGACGAGCGCCACCCACCACCCCGCGCTCAGCAACAACGCCGCGCCGCCCGCCACCAGCTGCCAGATCCGCCGCCACAGCCCCGTGGGCGCGGCGATCAGATAGACAAGCGAGAACGCGGGCAGCACGAGGAAGGCCTGCAGCATCTTCGCCAGGAACGCGAGGCCGATCAGCGCCCCAGCGGCGAGGATCCAGCGGGTGCCGGCGTGCTCGAGCGCGCGGATCAGACAGTAGGCGCCGGCGGTCATCATCAGCACCAGCAGCGCGTCCGGATTGTTGAACCGGAACATCAGCGCCGCCACGGGCGTGAACGCGAGGATCGCGCCGGCGGCAAGGCCGGCACCGGCGCCAAACCAGCGCTTGATCGCGGCGTAGAGAAGCCAGACGGCGCCGACACCCTCGAGCGCCTGCGGCACGAGCATGCTCCAGCTGCTGAAACCGAAGATCCTGCCCGACAGGGCCATCACCCACAGCGAGGCGGGCGGCTTGTCGACGGTGATGAAGTTCGAAGAGTCGATCGAGCCGAAGAACAGCGCCTTCCAGCTCTTGGTGCCGGCCTGCACCGCCGCGGCGTAGAAGCTGTTCGCGTAGCCCGATGCGCTCAGGTTCCAGATGTAGGCCACCGCGGTGATGAGCAGCAGCGCCGCCAATCCGACGCGCGCCCACGTGATCCGTGAACGGATCGCATCGATCAGGTCGGCGCGTCCGCCGGCGATCTGGCGCGGCGCGAAGGTGTTCTCTGACACGGCAGGGTTCGAGTTCATGCCTGCCAGCCTGACCGCCCCGGATAAGCGTTCTCACGGAAATGTGTAGGACGGACGTAGGAGACCGGCCCATTTCAAGGACCGACGGGGCGCCACTTTCGTGACGCCCCGGCGGTTGAGGGAGGAGAGGGTGCTGCATTCGCCGGCGAGATATGAGGCCGGCGAACCTTGCCCGCTCCGGTGCTCTCCTGGGCACCCGGCGGGGGAAGTCTGTCTACGAGATCGACCCGATCAGCTCCTGAGCTGAGGACACGAGCTTGTCGACCTGCGTGGTGACGGCGTCCGAGCGCTTGGCAAAGTCCTGGCGGACCGTGCCGACCTCGCGCTCGACTCGACGGCGGTTCTGCTTCACCGCCCGCTCGATCCGGGTGCGACGCTGGCGGAGCCGCCGCTCAACGCGCGTCCGCGCGGTGTTGCCCCGCTTCTCATAACGCTTGAGCTCACGCTCGAGTCCGGCGCGGGTGCCATACCGGTTCGCCAAACCCATGATGTCGTCGCGAACGACGAGCGTGGCGCCGACCGGCACCAGGATCGCCCGCTCGGCGACCTGTTGAACCTGCTGCGCCGTCGTCTGTGGCTGCGTCGAATCGGTGGCTGGCGCCGTCGACCGGTTGGTAGTCATCGGCTTACGGCCGCGGGTCGTCTTCGTCTGGGTCTTATCGGTTTGTGTTGCGGCCATCTTGTCTGCTCCACTCGGTCTAAACGGATGCTCTTCTGGTCCGTTCGTTACTTACATCATAGTGCATCGAACATATGTTTGCAAGTCGATGCGAATGACTGTAAGCGATCGAACATGTGTTTGTAAACCGACCGACCAAGGAAGTTACATGCGAGTAGCAATCCGGTCACAACCACCGCCGGTCGGAACGCGCTGGGGAAGCTTCAGTCGGCCGGCTCGGCCGCTGCGGTGCGCGCCAGCCACGCCGTCGGATCGCTGATCTCAGCGAGCGTCGGCAGCGCCTCAGGCGCTGAGAACACATGCGTCAGCGCCGCCGGGCCCCGCGCCGCAGCCACCGCGTCGCAGAAGATCTTGCCCTGCTCGTACTGGCGCAGCTTCATGTCGATCCCGAGCAGCCGGCCGATCAGGCGTGAAAGGCCCTTCTGCGAGCGCCGGCGCTGATCCAGCGACCGCCTCAGCCGGGGCAGCGACGGCAGCAGATCAGGTGCGACGGCGTCCATCACATGCTCGGCGTGTCCCTCGATCACGGCCATCACCGCCTGCACCCGGTCGAGCGTCTCGCGTTCGCTCGGACTCGCGACGATCGAAAGGAGGTCGCCGCGACGCAGCGACCCAACAGCCCGCGCCAGCTCATCCCCGCTCGGCAGACGCGCCCGGGACGGCGCCTCGATCTTCGCCTCGGCACTTGCGAGCAGCTCGCCGACGAGCCCGGCGAGATGGCCCTGCAGCCACGGCACGCCCCCGAACTGGACGGCGTGCGTCACCTCGTGCAGCGCCACCCAGGTCATGAACTCGCGCTCGTCGGCACCCATCGACCGCACCGCATGACCGAGGTTCGGCAGCACGAACAGCAACCGCGGCGGGTTCGTCGCCGAGGGCTCCTCCAGCAGTACGAGCTCGTACTGGCCGAGCACCCGCTGTGCCAGATAACCGACCAGCAGCCCGACCTCGACGCTCATCACCACACCGACCCAGATCTGCATCATCGGCCCGAGCGGGCGCAGGCCGCCACGAGCACGCTCGAGAACCGGATCGACCAGCTTTCGCATCGAGCTGATGTTGCTCGCCACCCATTCGCGCCTGCCGATCCCCTCGGGGCGCGGCAGGGCAGCCGCAGGCACAAGCCCGGTGTACTGAACGACCCGGCGCTCGGACTCTGTGGCGAGCTCACGCAGATCGGTCATCGGTGCCGGCGCGTCCCCCCGGCCCGCAACCTGCCACGCGATCCGCTCGGCGATGAACCAGTCGATCATCAGATTGACACCGCTAGCCGGTGGCTCGGGAGGAGCACGGGACCAGCTGCAGCTCTCGCAGCGTCTGCTCCGTGCGTGCGGCGATCAGCGGCGCGTGCGGCACCAGGTCAAGCGGCGCCGAGAGCGGATCCTCAAATCCGGGAGAGGCGATCAGGCCGCCGGCCTCACGCACGATCAACTGGCCCGCCGCTGAATCCACCGCGCGGCAGTTGCGCAGCGTCACCATCGCGTCGAAGCGGCCCGCCGCGACCTGGCACAGCGTCGATGCGATCGTCCCCAGCGCCCGCAGCCGGTAGGCACGGGCGAGCAGCGCATCGATCGATGCGGCCACCCACCTCGGGTCGGCGGACTCGATCCCGACGATCTCCAGCCGGCCGTCATGGCTTCGGCGCTCGCCGACCGCCGGATCGAGCCGCTCACCTCCGAGCCAGGCTCCCTCGCCCCGAACCGCCCACCATTCCTCCGAGGGACCGAAGTCGTACACGTAGGCGAACTCGACATCACCGAGCGTCGCCCCCGAGGCAACCGCGATCGACAGCGCATGATGCGGGACACCGCGCTTGGCGTTCAGCGAGCCGTCGATCGGATCGATGATCACGCAGACATCGTCGCCGCCGTAGTCGACCTCGCCGAGCTCCTCGGAGACCGCGCGGAACCGGAATCCCTGTGCGTGCATCGTCTCGAGCTCCGCCAACACGATCGACTCGGCGCTCGAGTCGATCATCAGTGTGCGGTCACCGCCGCTGCCGCGTGTGCCCGTCTCCGCCGCCCGCTCCTGCGCGTTCGTCGTCGCCGTGAGCATCGCACGCAGCCGATCGGACGCTCGGCGGCAGGCCGCGAGCCAGTCAGCATCGAGAGCCGAAGGAGTTATCGCCATCGGCGACCTATCCTGTCAGACGTGGCGCTTCTCTCCGACGCATCGGTGGCCGACTGGCATCAGGCGGTCGCCCACCGCAGCGGGCCGCTGCTGGTGGTGGGGCCGGCGGGGGCCGGTAAGACGAGCCTGCTGCTCGAGCGGTTCCTGTGGCTGGTCGGGCAGGGCTCGATGCCCGATCGGATCGTCTTCCTGACGCCGACCCTGGCCCGCGCCGACGCCGTGCGGGCACGGCTTGAGCAGCAGTTGACCGACGGCTACAGCGAGCTGCTCGTGACCACGCCGGCGACGCTGTCGGCCCTGATTCTGCGCCACGGCGGCGCCCGGACCGAGCAGGTCGACGCGACCGTCGGCGCCGGCGACCGGCTGGCGATGCTCGCCGAGCGAATCGACGAGCTGTCGCTGGCCCACCACGACTTCGGCGGCAACGCCGGTGCGCTGCTCGGCGGCTTCATCAGGCGAATCGACCGGCTCAAATCGGAGCTGATCGGCGCCGAGGACTACGCGCGCTGGGCGCAGACGCTCGGTGACACGCTCGATGCCGAACGTGAGCGCGAGTTCGCGGAGATCTACCGTGCACACGAGCGGATGCTCGCCGACATGGGGGCGCGTGATGACGGCGACGTGGTCCGGCTGGCGCTCGGGCTGGTGCAGTCCCAGCCCCATCTGCGCCAGCCGTTCGAGCATCTGCTGCTCGACGACGCGCAGGAGCTGGACCTGGCCGCCGCCAGCCTGGCACGAGCGCTGACGGGTGGTGCCCTGACGGTCGCCGGCGATCCGCTCGCGGCCCTGCGCCGGTTCCGTGCCGCGGGCGCCCAGCGCCTGCAGAGCTTCGAGACGCCGGGGACCAGGGTCGTTCAGCTGCTCGGCTCGCGGCGTTGCCCGGCGAGCGTGATGCGCGCGGCCTGGGCGGTCGCGCTCGACGGCTCCGCAGCGCCGGCGGACGGCGCGGAACAGGAGCCCGCGGCCACGCCGGCCGCGGGTGAGATCCACTTCTGGCGCTGCGCCGGCGACCGTGCTCAGGCGCAGGCCGTCGCCGCTGACATCGAGCGGCTGATCGTGCGCGAGGGCGTCGCGCCTGCAACGATCGCGGTGCTCGTGCCTGCGATCTCACGGGAAGGGCGCTCCGTATCGGTGGCGCTGGAGGAACGGGCGGTCGCGCACCGGCTCGTCGGCGAGGCCGCGTTCTTCCAGCAGGCCGAGATCCGCGACCTGCTCGCGTGGCTGCGGCTGCTCGCCGACCCGACCGACGCCGCGGCCGTCGTTCGCGCGCTCGCACGCCCTCCGATCGAGCTGCGATCGGTCGACATCGCCCGCTGCACCCAGATCGCGCGCCGGCGCAAACTTGACATGGTCGCGGCGCTGGCCGCGGCGACGGAGTCCCCGCAGGTCCCACCCGAGGCGCGGGAGCGGATCCGGATCTTCCTGAAGCTGTACCGCTCAGGCGCCGGCTCGATCGACACGATGCGCCCGGATCTCTATGTGCACCGCCTGATCGAGCGGCTGGGGCTGCGCCGCGCGCAGCTGTTCGTAGCGCAGGCGGACGTGGTCGAGCGGCTGCGGGCGCTGGCTCACTTCGGCGAGCTCGCGTCCGCCTACGTGACGCGTACGCCGCTCGCGACCCCGCGGGAGTTCGCGCGGTCGATCGCGGCGGTCGCCGACTACGGGCTGCGTGAGCAGGAGGAGCCTGAGCTCGACGGTACCGGCACAGCCGTACAGGTGCTGGAGCCGCAGAACGCCGGCGGCCTGGAGGCCGACCACGTCTATGTGCTCGGACTGCACGCGGGGCTGGCGCCACGGGCACCAGAGCCGATCCCCGACGCGCTGCTGCGCGAGCCGCTGCCCGCCGACGACGAGCGCGGCCGCCACGCTGCGCTTCGCGGCCTCCTGTACGTGTCGATCACGCGGGCTCGCAGGCGCCTCGTGCTGACCTACTCGGGCAGCGGCGAGCGTGGCGCGGCCGTCGCGCCGGCGCCGCTGATCGAGCGCGCCCGGCTCGCGGTCGGCGGCGCCTGGGAGGAGGTCGACGAGGAGCTGTTCGGCCCCGCAGAGGCGCTGCATTCCACCTACAAGCTGTTGCGTGATGAGCTGCTCGCTGGGACCCTGCGGGCCGGCTCAAGGCTTGGCGAGTTGCGGTTCGACACCGACCTCGACGTGTCGCACGCGGTCGTGCGTTACCTGGAGCTGCTGAAGCTCGCCGCGCTGATCGCGCGGCCCGAGGGGCAGGGGGTGGCCGAGGCGCTGCGAGATGTCAACGCGAGGATCCTGCAGGCGGTCACCGCAGAGCAGCGGGAGATCTTCACCAGCTCGGCGCTGGATGACTACCTGCTCGGCACCGAGCGCGACGCGCGGAGGCGAGCGCAGGCGATCGCGGCGCGCGACGAGCCGTCGCTGGAGGCCTTCCTGCCACGGCGGGGGGATGGCGTGATCCTGTCGGCGAGCGATATCGACACCTACCGCGCGTGCCCGCTGAAGTACAAGTTCGCGCGCGTCTTCCGAATCCCGCAGGAGCCGACATTGCACCAGCGATTCGGGATCGTGGTGCACCAGGTTCTGGAACGCTTCCATGCCGGCGGCGCGACCGAGCAGCCCGGCACGCTCGGCGAGCTGCTGGGCCTGCTGGAAGCCGGCTGGCGGCGGGGCGGCTTCGGTGACTCCGAGGAGGAGCGGCAGTTGCGGGGCAAGGCGGCGACGGCGCTCGCGCGCTACCACGAGCGCGCGCTCACCGAGGAATCACAGCCGATCTGGTTCGAGCGGCAATTCACGTTCAAGCTCGGGCCGCACCTGCTCCGCGGACGGGTCGATCGTGTCGATCGACTGCCGGGAGGCGAATACGAGTTGATCGACTACAAGACCGGACGCCCGAAGACGTCGTCAGAGCTGCTCGATGACGTCCAGCTGTCGCTGTACGCGGTCGGCGCGCGGGAGGCGTGGAGCCTGGAGGCCTCCCGGCAGTCCTACTACTACCTGCTCGACGACGAGAAGGTGTCGGTCCCCGCGGACGACGGCGACCGCTCGGAGTGGATCAGCGCGGTCGCGACCGAGGTGGCCGAGGGGATCCTTGCGCAGTCGTTCGAGCCGACCCCGTCGCAGCGTGCGTGCTCGATCTGCGACTACCGGCTCGTCTGCCCCGCCGCAGAGCGCTGAGGGTTCGCGGGGCCCCGGGCGCTAGGGCTTCGGCGGATCGTCGCCGCGCTGGCGCAGGAACCGCTGCAGGTCACGCGCGATCGAATCGCCGGACGGCAGCTCGTACTCGTCGCTGTGCTCGCCGGCGGCCCGCTCCAGGCGGGCGACGAACGCCTGCACGTCCGGGTCGCTCTGCACGGCCGCGTTGACCTGGCGCTCGTAGTCGACGGCGGCCGTCTCGAGCTGCGAACCGTCGACGGCGACGCCGACGAGCCCTTCGAGCTTGCGCACCAGTGCGAGCGCCGCCTTCGGGTTCGGCGCGGCCGCGACATAGTGCGGAACGGCCGCCCAGAGGCTCGCGGACGGCACGCCGGCAGCGTGGCATGCCGCGTGCAGCACGCCGACGATTCCGGTCGGCCCCTCATACGATGATTGTGTGAGACCGAGACGGCCGACCAGCGCGGGATCGCTCGCAAGGCCGGTGACGTTGATCGCACGGGTGTGCGGCACGTCCGCGAGCAGCGCCCCGAGTGTGACCACCATCTGCACGCCGAGCGCTTCGGCGAGCTCGACGATCAGCGAGCTGAACGCGCGCCACCGGAACGACGGTTCGCTGCCGGTCAACAGCAGCAGATCGCGCGGGGCGCGCGGGATCTTCGCTTCGTAGAGCTCGACCTCCGGCCACTCGATCGACCGTGCCTGGCCGTCGACCATCGTGATCCGCGGGCGCGTCGCCTGGAAGTCGTAGAACTCCTCGGGATCGATCACCGCGAAACGTCGTGCGCCGAGCGCATGGACGACGTGGGTCAGCGCCGTCGAGGCGGCGTCGGCGGCGTCGTTCCAGCCCTTGAATGCGCACACCAGCGCGGGGGCGCGGAGGCCGTCTGGTCGATACTCCCACTGGAGTGGTTGCTGCATCCGGTTCACCGTACATCATGCGACGATGGCGACGGAGCAGATGATCAGCTCGTTGCGGGAAGGCGACGAGGTGCGCGGCGTGTTCGCATGCGTGCGCAAGGATCGGCTGACCACCCGCACCGGCACCGCCTATCTGGCGCTCGAGCTGCGGGACCGGACGGGGACGATCAGCGCCCGCGCCTTCCGTGATGCGGACGTGATCGCAGCGCGCTTCGAGCGCGGGGAGCTCGTGCGCATCACCGGGCGCGTACAGCGCTTCCGTGACGCGCTGACGATCGACGTCGCCGACGTCGTGCGGGTCGAGCCGGGGGCGCTGGGCGCCGACCTGGACGACTTCCTGCCGAGCGCCTACCGAGATGTCGACGAGCTCGAGGGCTTCCTCGAGCACTTCGTGCGCGAGGTCTACGACCCCGGCTATCGAGCCCTGCTCGATCGTCTGCTTTCCGACCAGCAGTTGCGCGCCGAGCTGCGCCGGGCGCCATGCACGCGCGGAGGGCACCACGCCTACCTGGGCGGACTGCTCGAGCACACCGTGGCGGTGGCGTCGCTTGCACACGAGCTGTGCGATCTGCACCGGCGCCTGAACAGCGACCTGCTGATCACCGCGGCGATCGTCCACGACGTCGGCCGCATCCGTGAGTTCACCTACGGTGCCGAGATCGGCCTGACCGAAGCGGGGCGCCTGCTCGGCCACCTGGCGCTCGGTCAGCAGATCCTGCTCGAGCTTGCCGGCGAGGCCGGGCTTGACGAGGACCGGCTGCTGGCGCTGTTGCACTGCGTTCAATGCCATCACGGACCCGGTGCCGCTCCGGGCGGACGCTTCGCATCCGCTGAGGCGCTCGCCCTGTACCGCGTCAATGCGCTCGACGCCAGCGTCAAGGGCGCGCTCGAACACGGACTGCCCTGAGCGCGCCACCAGCGCTGATCTTTCGTCCACACGGCCGTTATCGCGCTCAACAGCGCCGGTTTTCTGCCGATCAGTCGATTGGCGGACATGAAGGCTTCGGTCCAGAACAAGGCAATGGTGTTGTTCGGCGTTGCGATCGCGCTGCTGCTCGCGATCGGGCTGTTCGGCGCCCTGCAGCTGCGTAGCGCCAAGCCCCAGATCGCCCAGCTCGCAGTGATCGTGGTCCTCGGGCTGCTCGCCGCGGCCGTGGTGCTGGTGATCGCCGGCGTGTTCATGCTGGGGCGCGGCGTGAACTCGACCGCCCGCCAACTCGGAACCGCGGCCAAGGCGATCGCGACCGGCGACATCCAGGAGAGCCTCGACGTCGCCGGGCGCGGCGGTGCCGGCGGTGCCGGCGGCGAGTTGGAGTCGATGCTCGAGTACCTGCGCAGGACGGCCGAGGTCGCCCACGAGATCGCGACTGGAAATGTCACAACGCGGGTGAAGCCACTGTCCGAGCACGACTCGCTCGGGACGTCGCTGGCCGCGATTGCAGACAGGATCGCGCGACTCGAGCGCGAGAACAGTGAGCTGGAGACAGCCTCCGCGGAGAAGGCGTTCGCGGACCCGCTGACAGGGCTGCCGAGCCGCCGCGCGCTGATGCGTGACCTCGACGCCTACCTGGCCCAGGAGGACGGGCCCGACCTGATGCTGGCGCTGTTCGATCTTGACGGCTTCAAGCCCTATAACGACGCGTTCAGCCACCCGGCCGGCGACGCGCTGCTGATCCGCCTCGCCAACCGACTGCAGCGGTCGCTCGACGGCTCCGCCCACGGTTACCGGATGGGCGGAGACGAGTTCGGCGTACTGGCTGTCACCGATCAGCGAGGGGGCCTCGCGCTCGCGAAGCGCTCCGCCAAGGCGCTCAGCGAGCACGGCGACGCGTTCTCGATCGGCTGCTCCTATGGCGTGGCCTTCATCCCGAGCGAGGCGGGAACGGTCTCCGAGGCGCTGGGGATCGCGGACAAGCGGATGTACGAGCAGAAGATGGCCAACGCCGCGGTCAGCAAGGAGAGCACGAGCGTCCTGCTGAAGGTCCTCGGTGAGCGCAGCCCCGGGCTGGTGGAGCACACCAGCGAGGTGGCGCAGCTCGCGAGCGCGACCGCGCGGGCATTCGGACTTTCCGAGCTGGAGGTCAAGCGCATCGAGTTGGCCGCGAAGCTGCGGGACATCGGGAAGTCGGCGATCCCGGACATGATCCTCAACAAGCCTGGCCCACTCGATCAGGTTGAGTGGGAGTTCATGCGCCGCCACACGCAGATCGGCGCTCGGATCATCGCCGCGGCGCCGTCGCTCGCCGGTGCCGCCGACCTGATCCGCTCACACCACGAGTGGTATGACGGGCACGGCTATCCGGACCGGCTCGCGGGCGAGGAGATCCCGATCGGCGCGCAGATAATCGCGGTCTGCGACGCGTTCGGCGCGATGACGGGCGAGCGCGCCTACCGGTCGCCGATGAGCGTCGCGGACGCGCTCGACGAGCTCAGCCGCGGCGCCGGCACACAGTTCAGCCCCACCGTCGTGCGGGCGTTCTCGAAGTTGATGGGCCAGCACGGCCGGCAGATGCGCCTGAGCGCATAGAGCTCGCTGCCAGCGATCCAGCCGCGCGGGCCGGCCGGCTTACGGGACCAGCTCGGCCGCGAGCGCGGTCCACTCCGCCGTCGGGACGCCGCGCACGCCCACCGCCTGGACGCAGACATGGTCGGCCCCGGCGGCGAGGTGCTCACGCGCGACCAGCGCGACCGCGGCCGCCGAGCCCTGCGGGACCACCGCGTCGATCAGGCGGTCCGAGCCGCCATCGGCGAGATCTCGCTGATCGAAGCCGCATGTGAGCAGGTTTGTCGTGTAGTTGCGCAGCCTCAGGTAGTTCGCCGCGTATTCGCGCGCGGCCGCCCGGGCGCGGGCCGTGTCGTCGTCGACGACGACGGCGAGCTCGGGCGCGATCAGCGCCGTCCGTCCGAGCTCGGCACGAGCTTGGGCGGTGTGCTCCACGGGCACGAAGTACGGGTGTGTGCCGAGTGAGCGTTCGGCGCTGAGCCGAAGCATCTTCGGGCCGAGCGCGGCGATGCACCGCAGATCGGTCGGTACCGGCTCGGCGGCCCCGTCCAGCCCGTCGAGGAACTCACGCATCTTCGTCAGCGGTCGTGTGTATTCGCTCGTGGCCTCCGGGTGGCCGATGCCGATTCCGAGCAGCAGCCGGTCCGGGAACTCGGCGTTCAACACCGCGAACTCCTCGGCGAGCTGCGCCGGCTCGTATTGCCAGACGTTGACGATCCCGGTCGCGATCACCAGCCGCTCGCTCGCCTCCAGCAACGGTCGAACGGCCGGAAGCCGCGGCGAGCCGCCGAGCCAGAACGCACCGAAACCGAGCTGCTCGACGAGGTTCGCCGCGGTCGCGGCGTTCTCCTCGCCGATCGCCCTTAGTGACGTCCAGACGCCGATTTCGCCGAGCCGCATCCTCCAAGCTTGTCAGAGTCCCCGCCGCCGACGGTCACCGGCCGACCACGTGGTGACATACGATCGCCGTTCCAGATGGAGACGATCGACCAGCTCCTCGCAAACAACCGAGCGTTCGCCGCCTCGCTGCCGGTGGCGCATCTCGACGTGCGGCCGGCCAGCCGGCTCGCAATCGTGACCTGCATGGACTCGCGGATCAACGTGTTTGCGGCCGTGGGGCTGCGCGACGGCGAGGCGCATGTGTTGCGCAACGCCGGCGGTGTGATCACCGACGATGTGATTCGCTCATTGGCGATCTCGCAACGGCGGCTCGGGACGCGAGCGGTGATGCTGATCCAGCACACCGACTGCGGAATGCAGACGCTGACCGATGACGGCTTCCGGGCTGAACTTCAGCGGGACACGGGGGTGGCCCCGGCGTTCGCGATCGAGTCGTTCACCGACGTCGATGCGAACGTGCGGCAGTCGCTCCTGCGGATCCGCCGGTCGGCGTTCATCCCCCACCGCGATCTGGTCCGCGGCTTCGTCTACGACGTCGATACGCGCCTGCTGCACGAGGTGCTCGCACCGGGCGACGACCCGGGTTAGACCTTGCTCAGCGGCTCGATTCGGGTGCTCGCCGGGCCAGCAGCTCGATCCGGTTGCCCCACGGGTCGAAGGTGAACAGGCGGGTCACGTCCGTCAGCAGCGCGTCCCACTCGACCCTGAAGCCGGCGCCCTCGAGCCTGATCGCGAGCTGCCGCAACTCCGGGACGGAGTCGAGCGCAAACGCGGGATGAGCCTTCGCCGCCGGCGTGAATTCGTCGGTCACCCCGATGTGGAGCTGGTGCTCGCCGTGCAGCTGGAACCAGACGCCGCCCCGCGCGCTCAGCGGCTCGGGCTTCTCGACCTCGGCGAGGCCGAGCAGCTCACCGAAGAACCGTCGCGCCTCGGGTTCGCAGCCGGGTGGCGCGGCCAGCTGGAGATGATCGATTCGGAGCGGCAGCGCCGGTCATCGTAGCGTCAACGCACGGGCGATCAGGGTGGCGGAAGCCGGGCAGCCCTTGACGAAGCCGAAGAACGGGCCGAAGTCCCTGGTGGCGGAGAAACCGGTGACGTAGAGACCAGGAAGGCTCGTCTCGAAGCTCTCGTTCAGAACCGGGAAGCCATCGGCGAGCTGAAGCAGTCCGGACAGACGACCCAGGTACGGAACGCGTCGCAGGTCGGCACGGTAACCGGTCGCGAACACGACTCGGTCGACGGTCAGTCGCTCTGAATTCGACAGGCGAACCTGCAGTGATTCACCGTCGTCGGCGACGGCGGCCTCAGCCACCTCTGTTCCCGGCCAGCGATGAATGCCGTCCCAGGAGAGCCGCGGCGTCAACCAATATTCGAGCGTCAGCCGGCCGACCTCCCAGAAGCGCTCCGCGATTGCCTCCTGCTCGGCCTTGGGGAGACCGCGCCAGTAGCCGGGCACGGTGATCGTCTGCTCGACATGTGGATCGACGAACTTCCAGCTGACCCGAGCGAACCGCGGGACATCGTGGCGATGGACGATGTCGATCCGTTCCGCCCCGTGCTCGCGGATCAGGGCGGCCCATTCGTACGCGCTCTGCCTGCCGCCGACGATCAGCACGCGCGCTCCGGCGAAGTCGCCGAACCGCACCAGGTCGCAGGTATGGACGCCACGGCTCTGCGGAATCGATGCCGCCCAACCCGGAAGGCTCGTGTAGTGACGAATCCCGGGAGCGCAGACGACGGCGTCGGCGATGATCGTCCTGCCGCTCGCAAGCGTCGCTTGGAACCGTCGATCGGACTTGGCCAGCTCGACGACGAGGTCCTGGTCGACATCGACCCGCCTGACTTGCGTGAACCAGTCGGCGTAGTCCAGGAACAGCCCGATCGGGATCGGATCGACGTCTGCCGCGACGATCCCGCGCTCGTCCAGGAACGCCTCGAAGGTGTGGACGCCGCCGGCGTCGAGGTGCCAGTCAGCGCCCGAGCGAAGGAACATGCCCTCGGGCATGTGCTCACGCCAGAACGCCATCGGACGGCCAACGGTGACGGTCGCGATGCCGAGCTCGGCGGCGCGCGCAGCGACCGAGAGTGCGTACGGACCGGCTCCGATGACCAGGAGCTGCGTATCGACCGGCGGACCTGTGACGCTCATCTTCAGTGTTGTCGCTGATTGATCAGACTGAGAACTTACACTGCAACTAGGGGACAGTTCATCCATGACGCGCTCAGTCATCGTCTCAGCTGTGAGAACGCCCGTGGGAAAGTACGGCTCGGCATTCCGGACCCGCTCCGCGGTCGACCTCGGCGCAGTCGCGATCGGCGAGGCGGTCACGCGGGCCGGGATCCCGCCCGCCGGCGTCGACTACGTCGTCATGGGGCACGTGCTCCAGGCCGGCGCAGGCCAGATCACCGCTCGGCAGGCGTCGATCGCCGCAGGGATCCCGCTCGAGGTGCCAGCGCTCACGCTCAACAACGTCTGCCTGTCCAGTTTGACCGCGATCGCCTACGCCGACCAGCTGATCCGGGCGGGCGAGCTCGAGACCGTGGTCGCAGGCGGCATGGAGTCGATGACGAACGCGCCGTACGTCCTGCCCGACGCTCGCTGGGGTGCTCGACTCGGTGCGGGCCGGATGATCGACGCGATGATCCACGACGGCCTGTGGTCGACGTTCACCGGCCAGCACATGGGCGAGTCATCGGACGAAGTCAACGCAGCGCTGCAGATCTCACGCGAGGACCAGGACGCGTGGGCGGCCCGCTCACACCAGCGCGCCGCCAACGCGCGGGAGACGGGCAGGTTCGCAGCGGAGATCGTCGGCGTCGAGGTGAGCGCGCGAGCAGGCGCGGCGGCGATCGTCGACCGGGACGAGGGCATACGCCCTCAGACGACCCGTGAAATGCTCGCTCTGCTGGCCCCTGCGTTCGGCTCGGAGGGCACGATCACGGCTGGAAACGCCTCGCAGCTCTCCGACGGTGCCGCAGCTGTCGTCGTGACGAGTGCCGCGCGCGCAGAGGCGCTCGGCATCGAGCCACTCGCGGAGATTGTCGCCCACGGGATGTGCGCGGAACGGTTCGCGTACCTCCACACGGTCCCCGCGATCGCGCTCGAAGAGGCGCTCCGCAAGGCCCGGTTGAGCGTCGAGGACCTTGGCCTGGTCGAGATCAACGAGGCGTTCGCGTCGGTCGCTGTTCACGCCAGCCGGATGCTCGACGCAGGCGAGGATCTCGTCAACGTCAACGGCAGCTCGGTCGCGCTCGGTCACGCACTCGGTTCGACCGGTGCGCGGATGGTCGCCACACTCGTGCACGAGATGCGCCGCCGGCAGGTGGAATACGGCGCCGCCACGCTCTGCGGGGGCGGCGGCCAGGGTTACGCGCTGATCCTGCGGCAGCCCCGGTAGTGACACATACCCACGGGCGGGGATAGAGTGGCCGCGTTGCCGGATGGCCACAAGCGAGCGGGAGAGCGGATGCAGCGGAGTGGATCAAGGCTGACGGTGTGTCTGGTCACGGTGGCCACCGTGCTGGCCGTCGTCGCCGTCAACGCGGGCGCCAAGACGGTCTGGCTGTGCCGGCCGGGGCAGACGCCTGATGTCTGCGAGCCGGGGCTCTCGACCACCGTCTACAGCCCGTCTCTGACTCGCATCCTGACAGTCGAGCACCCGCGACCCGCCGCCTCGCCGGCGATCGACTGCTTCTACGTGTACCCGACCGTCAGCGATCAGCCGACTGGCAACGCCAACCTCCAGATCGACCCCGAGGAGCGCTCGATCGCGCTCTACCAGGCCGCCCGCTACTCGCAGTACTGCCGCGTGTTCGCGCCGATGTACAGGCAGGTGACCCTGGCGGGAATCGGGACCGGCGCTGCGCCTACGACGAAGCCCGACTCGACGCTCGCGTTCGACAGCGTCCAGGCGGCGTTCCGCACCTACCTGCGCAGTTACAACCACAACCGCGGGTTCGTGCTGATCGGGCACTCACAGGGCTCGTTCATCCTGCGTGCGTTGATCGCGCGGGACATCGACCCGGTGCCGGCGCTTCGCGCACGGCTGGTTTCAGCGCTTCTGTTCGGCGGCAACGTGACCGTCAGGCGCGGGACCGGCATCGGCGGGGACTTCAAACACATCCCCGCGTGCCGCGCGGCGAGCCAGATCGGCTGCGTGATCGCGTTCTCGACGTTCGACGCGCCGCCACCGCCGGACACGCTGTTCGGAGTCCCCGACACCGCCACTTCGCTGAAGCCCCAGCACAACCCGCACCTGCAGGTGCTCTGCACCAATCCGGCCGCCCTCGGCGGCGGCAGCGGACTGCTTGACCCGGTCGCCCCGAGCGTTGCCTTCGCGCCGTACACGCTGATCGGGCTCGGGCTGTCGGGGCTGGACTTCACCCAGCCGACGCCGCCGACCGTGTGGTGGTCGGCGCCTGGCGCCTACAGCGCACGGTGCGAGACGCTCGATCACGCCACCGTCCTTGAGATCAAGCCGCGGCTCGGCGCGCCGCTGCCGACGGCGAGCCCTGACGCCGCCTGGGGCCTTCACCTACTCGACGCGAACATCGCGCTTGGGAACCTGCTGAAGGTGGTGCAGAGCGAGGCCGCGGCGTTCACCGCCCGCCGCGGCCTCTGAATCACTGCACCGACGTTGTGTTGCCGAGGCTGCCCGAAACCGGTCAGCCGAGCTTGCCGAGCACCGACTCGAAGGCGCCGGCGATCACCTTGTAACCCTGCTTGTTGGCATGGATGTTCGGACCGACCGGCGGCGCCGCGCACATCCACGTGAGCGTGCAGATCTCCTCGACATCCTTGGCGACCAGCTTGCCCTGGTAGGGCACCTGATCGGTGGTGTCGGAGGTGTCGAACGCCGAGGCGACGTCCGCGGTCTTGAAGCCGGCGGCCGTGTCGGCGCCCGCGATGTCCGCGTTGATTCCGGTCGATCCCTGCAGCAGCGGCACCGACAGCGCGGCGAGTCCGTAGTCCGGCGAATACGGCTCGAGCGCGAACGCGAGAACCGGGTCATACAGGTTCATCGCAGCCAGCGCGGTGCCCTTCGGCGCAGCCTTGCGCAGGCCGCTGAGGATCTTCGGCGTGTTGGTCTTGATCGAGGTCTCACCGGCACCCACGCACGTGTAAACGGCGCTCAGGGGGGTCGCCGACGTGCAGCCATCGACGTCGTTGGCCCCGATGTCGATCGTGATCAGCGCGACCTCGCCCTTCTTGTGGTGCGCCTTCAGGAAGGCCTCGGCCGCCGCCTCCTGCGAGCCGTGCTTGCGGTCGCAGTGGAACAGCGTGGCGCTGGCGTCGTTGCCCTTGCCGGTCAACAGACTGGAGGTCGTGTCTCCGGGGCAGCCAAACTCGACGAGCTTGAGACCGGGGATCTGCTTGGCGTAATGCGCGTACAGATCGTTGGCGTAGCCCTGGCTGGTTTCGCAGCCGGGATATTTCGTCAGGTTCGTGGAGCACGGCGGCACCACTCCGACGCCCTGGGTGTTGGGCTGGTAGCCGACCGACAGCGAGTCGCCGAGCGCCACGTAGTAGCGAACGGGCGGCGTCTTGGCGCTCGCGAGCGCGGGCGACAGCGCCGCAATCGCGCTGGTGATTGCGACGGCGACCAGGCAGGCGCCGAACCTTCGTCCCTTCAACAATGTGTCTCCTCTTCTACGGAACCGGGCTATGAACTTCCGGCCGGACTCTTGAACGTCCCGACGATAGCGCCAGTCGTGGTTACAGGCTGTTAACACCTGTTATGTCACAAAGGTGCGCCCACAAAGGAGTCGCGCCCCGGCGACTGATGGGAGAGGAGGTTCAGTCGGCGGGGCGCGCTCGGGAGGAGATGTGATGCAGCGCTCATTCTTACTCGGAGTGGCTTAGATGTCCAAGATCGGTTTTGCCAGGAATATATAATGATTAGTTATGGAACTACGTCAGCTGCGATACCTCGTGGCGCTCGCGGAGGAGAAGAGCTTCACGCGCGCCGCGGCGCGTGAGCACATCGCCCAGCCGGCACTCTCGCAGCAGATCCGTCGCCTCGAGGACGAGGTCGGCCTGGCCCTTGCTCAGCGCACCACCAGGAGCGTCGCGATCACCGATGCGGGCGAGGTGCTGATCGCCCGCGCGCGGCGGATCCTGGCAGAGCTGGATGCGGCGCATCACGAGCTGCAGGGGCTGCGCGGGGTGCAGACCGGGCACGTCACGGTCGGCGCGATGCACACGATGGGCCCGGTCGACGTCTCGCTGGCGCTCGCGATCTTCCATCAGCGTCACCCGTCGGTCGAGCTCACGGTCCGTGAACAGTCGAGCGAGGAACTGGCCGAGATGCTCAGGGCGGACGAGCTTGACCTCGCGTTTCTGTCGGTCACCGAGCGGATCGAGAGTCACGGGCTCGGCTTGCATCAGCTGCTTGACGAGGAGCTCGTCGTGATCCTCCCGCTCGATCACCGCCTCGGGTCACGACGCCGGATCCGCATGGCCGAGCTGTCCGGCGAGGTGTTCATCAGCTACCGCGAGGGGGCACGCCTGCGTGAGCTGTTGATGGCGGCGGGCAGGCACGCGGGTTTCGAACCGGACGTGAAGCTCGAGTCCAACGAGAGCGCGCGGATCCGCAGCCTGGTCGGTCGCGGCATGGGTGTCGCGATCTTGCCGCGCTCGGACGCGGTTGGCCCCGGCGCGGCCGTGGCCGTCGCCAAACTGACCCAGCCTGCGCTCACCCGTGACATCACGCTCGCCTGGCGAGAGGGAAGACGGCAGGCCCCCGCCGCGCGAGCGTTTCTGGAGCTCGCGCGGGAAACGTTCACCGCTCAGGGGTTCTGACCTCCACCGCTCCGCTCTGCAGCGTTGATCGTCACCGCTCGGGAGCTTCGATCAGCTCGGGAGCGATGCGCATCGCGAGGATGATCTCGGCGAGCCGGGCCGGGACCTGAGCCGGGAGCATGTGACGCCCACCCTCGATCTCGATCAGCTCGGCGCCCGGGATCTGACTCGCCAGCAGCCGCGCGGAACGCAGCGGAACGATCTCGTCCCTCGTTCCCATCACGATCGTTGTCGGCGCCGACACCGACCCCAGGCGACGTTCGAGCAGCGGCAGTTCCCGGAGTTGGTGTCGCTGCTCGATGAAGAATGACCTCCGCACGTCGGGACCGCGCAACCACTCGCCGGCGCCGCGCAGCCACTCCGAGTCGACCCCCAGGTGTGAACTGAGCCGTCCGCGGATCGGGCGTGAGCCGATCGCAAGACGCACGCACGACATCAGCGCGGCGCTCGCGGCGTAGCCGAGCACCGGCCAGCCGAGCAGGTGGTCGACCGCGATCAGCGAAGCGGTATTGGCCGACGGTGCCACGAGCACCAACGCCTCCACCCGGTCCGGGTGCCGCGTCGCCAGCCAGGACGCCACCCCGGCGCCGTAGCTGTGCCCGACGACTGTGGCGCGCTGCAGGCACGCGTGATCGAGGGCGGCCAGTGCCGCCTCGGCGCTGGCCTCGAAGCCACCTGCGGCGCTGACGCCGTCCCAACCCGGCCGGTCGATTGCAAGCACCTCCGGGGGTTCGAGCCCCGACGCTCGGGCACCGTTGTGGATCGCCGCCACCAGTGGTTGCCAGTCACGCCCGCGTCCGGGCTGACCGTGCAGCAGCAGGATCGGCACGACCCGGCATACTAGAGGCGTGACGATCGCGCTCATTCAAGATGCGCTGGAGCCGCTGCGATCGAACCCGTCGGGAGCCGCCGTCCTGCTTGACATCGACGGCACGCTGTCGCCGATCGTCGAGAACGCGGCCGATGCGACGGTGCCGGAGCCGACGCGCCAACTGCTGATCACGATCTCCAAGCGCTTTGGCCTGGTCGCGTGTGTGAGCGGCCGGCGAGCGAAGGAGGCCCGCGCGATGGTGTCGATCGGAACGATCACCTACCTGGGTTCCCACGGGGCCGAATTGCTCCAGGGTGGCTGGACCGAGAGCGGTGCTCGACCCCAGCCTGGCACCGTGGGCAGACCCGATCAGGGAGTTTGCACAGGCACACGACACGCGGGAGTTGCGCCGCGCGCGCGTGAGGTTGGAGGACAAGGGCGTGATCTTCGCGTTCCACTGGCGTGGGGCGGTCGACGAACCCGCAGCCAAGGCGATGATCGATGAGATCGCTGCGGGCGCGCAGGCCCAGGGCTTCCACATCCACTGGGGCCGCAAGGTGCTGGAGATCCGCCCGCCGGTGCGGATCGACAAGGGCGAGGGCGTGAGCAGACTGATCGCCCGGGCGGGGGTGCAGACGGCGGTGTATGTGGGTGATGACGTCACAGATCTCGACGCCTTTCGCGCCCTCACGGAGTTGGCGCATGACGGTGGTCTGAAGTACGCACTGCGCGTGGGGGTCCGCTCGGATGACGGACCACCTGAACTCGAGGCCGCGGCCGACCTGCTCGTCGACGGAACCGACGGAGTCGTGCGGCTGCTCGCGTCGCTCGCCGCGGAATAGCGTGACTCGCCGGCTGGGACGCACATCTTGACCGCGGCGGCGCGGGAGCGGCGGTGAGGTTCTCCGAGTTCCTGCGAATCACGGTGCTGATCAGCGCGGCAGCCGCGAGCGCGCTCGGGATCGTCACGCTGGCGGGGGCGAGCAGCGCCGGCAACGACCTCGTCGTGCCGGTGGCGGCGGGCTGGTGGGTGATCGCGGCCCTGATCGGCTCATGGCTCGGGCGGCGAGCTGCGACCTCGCCACCGATCGCGTCGCTGCTGTCGAGTGCCAGGACCCAGACGACCCTGCCGGAGCTGCACCCGGCCAGGACGGTCCTCAACCGCCTATGGCCCCTGCTGCTGTGCACGATCGGCGCCGGCGCGCTCGCATTCCTGGCTCCGCAGGTACCGGCCACGGCGGCTGGGTTCGCGATCATCTGGTCGCTGGCGTGGCGTCGCCAAGCCCACGCGGTGACCGCGATCGAGGAGCGCGATGGTGCACGCTTCTACATTGAGCAGACCTCCCCGCTGGCCCCGATCAAGCTGGTGCGGACGCCCGGGTTCCGCTCGAATCTGTTCGAACTCAACGGCGCCACACGATCCGGGCAAGTCAGCCCCCGCGGCTAGCGGCCGCGGCGGCACTGCACTCGGAGGTTGGCGAGATGGCGGGCGATCGGATCCTCGTGGTCAACGTCGAGGGCACGACCGGTTGGGGCCTGGCGGCTGCCGGCCTGGTGGCGGCGCTGCGTCGAGCCGGCGCAGAGGTCGAGCTGGTCGGGACCGGTCCCGTGCCGACTGTTCGCACGTTCGCGCTGACCGATCTCACGCAGGCCTGGATGGCGCGACGGAGCTGCGCGCGGGCGCTCTCGCGAAGCGAGCCGGCAGCGATCATCTACTGCTCGATCACCGCCTCGTTGCTGTGGCCGCGCCCGGGTGTGATCTGGCTCGACTCGATCGCCGCCGAGAACCGGCCGGGACGCCATGGGATCTGGCAGCGGGTGGTCGAGCGCCGCCGTCTGCGCGCAGGCGCCGCTGGTGCTGACGATGAGCGCGCGCGCGCTCGATCCGCTCGGCGACCGGCGTCCTGAGAGCTTTGTGATCCCGGTGCCGATCGACGCCTCCTCGCCGGGCGCGGAACCACCGGCGAAGCGCGACATCGATGTCCTCACATACGCCGGCAATCCGGAGAAGAAGCGCCTGCGGTTCATCCTCGGCGAGTTCTCACGCATGCGACGTGAGGGCGAACGGCTCGTGGTCGCCGGGATCGATCGGATCGACGACCCGCCGGATGGGGTCGAGGTGGCGGGCAGGCTGGCGCCCGAGGCGTACCGCGCCCTGCTCCGGCGCGCCCGTGTGTTCGCCGCCGCGCCGGTCCGCGAGGACTACGGGATCGCCCCGCTCGAGGCGCTCGCGGACGGCTGCATGCTGGTCACGACGCCGGCCCCCGGACCCTACCCCGCGCTCGACCTCGCCCGCGCGCTGGACCCGAGGCTGGTCGGCGATGATCTGGCGGCGTGCCTGCGGACCGCGCTCGATGACCCTACGGAGGGCTACGCGGAGCGAGCCACCGAACTGCTCGACGCGTTCAGCCTCGAGAGCGTCGCGCGCACCCTCCGGGAGCGCGTGATTCCGCGCATGCTGCCACGATTGAGCGAAGCGCCGTGAGCCCTCTCGCCTTCATCCCCAGCCCCTCCAGTAACGGCTTCTACGTCGGCCCGTTCTTCTTTCACGCCTACGGGATCATGTACGTGCTCGCGGTCGCGGCGGCGATCATCATCACCCGGCGCCGATGGGCGAAGCTGGGAGGCGACCCCGACCTTGTCTACGACGTCGCCAAATGGGGCTTCCCGGCCGGGCTGATCGGCGGGCGGATCTACTTCCTGATCACGACCCCCAGTCAGGTCCCCGATCACTGGTGGGGGCCGTTCGCGATCTGGGAGGGTGGGCTCGGGATCTGGGGAGGGATCGCCGCCGGCGTCGGCGCCGGTCTGTGGGTGCTCTACCGCCGCCTGCCCCGTGAGCAGGTCCGGGTGTTCATGGACGCCGCCGCCCCCGCCCTGCCGGTCGCGCAGGCGATCGGCCGGGTCGGCAACTACTTCAATCAGGAGCTGTTCGGCAAGCCGACGACGCTCCCGTGGGGCCTTAAGATCGCGCCCCAGTTCCGTCCGCCGCACTACCTGCAGTACGCGACCTTCCAGCCGACGTTCCTCTACGAGATCATCTGGGACCTGTCGCTGGCGGCCTTCCTGGTCTGGCTCGGCCATCACCGCAAGATCCGCCCGCCGGGGCTGTTCGCGCTGTACGTCGCCGGCTACTCGGGTTTCAGGATCTTCGAGGAGACGCTGCGAATCGACTACTCGGTGTACATCCTCGGGATGCGACTGAACTTCTGGATCGCGACGCTCTGCTGCCTGGCGGGGCTGATCTGGTTCATCGTGATCCAGCGCGGACGCGACTCCGAAGCGCCGCAAACTCCGCCCACGGCAGGCAGTTCGCGACCTGCGAAGGCTCAAGCCAAGCCCGGCGGGCCGTCGCGACCCCGTAGCGGGCAACCTCAAACCCGCCAGTCCGGTGGGCGTCGCAGTTGATCACGATCGGTACGCCCGCCGCGGCGGCAGCCCGTGCATGGACCTCGTTGAGGTCACGGCGGTCCGGACTCGCGTTGATCTCCAGCATCGTCCGGGTGCGCAGCGCCGCGTCGAGCACCGCGTCGAAGTCGAACTCGTAGGGCGCGCGGCGCTCGATCTTGCGCCCTGAGAGGTGGCCGATCGCGTCGACGAGCGGATGCTCGATCGCGGCCACGATCCGCTGTGTCATCGCCTCACGCGGCATCCGGAACGACGTATGGACGCTCGCGATCACCCAGTCGAGCATCGCGAGGTGCTCGTCGTCGTAGTCGAGCGACCCGTCCGGCAGGATGTTGACCTCCGAGCCGGCGAGCAGCTCGATCCCAGGGATCGAGATCGAGCGGATCCGCTCGATCTGCGCCAACAGCTGATCGGGCGTGACCTCGGCACCGAAGCCCATGCTCGCCGAGTGGTCGGTGATCGCCAGGTACTCGTAACCGGCATCGAGCGCGGCGAGCGCCATCTCCTCGATCGAGGCGGTGCCGTCGGACGCCGTCGTGTGGCAGTGCAGGTCGCCCCGCAGATCGCTCACCTCGACGAGCTTCGGCAGACCGGCGCCGCCGTCGAGTGCAGCGGCCTCCAGCTCGCCGCGGTTCTCCCGCAGCTCAGGCTCGATGTAGGCCAGCCCGAGCAGCGCGTACACCTCCTCCTCGCCGGCGCAGCGGTGGGTATCGCCGGTGGCGTCGTCGAGCACTCCGTACTCGGAGACGTGCAGGCCACGGCGCACGGCGTGGTCACGCAGCGCCATGTTGTGCTGCTTGGAGCCGGTGAGGTGCTGGAGCAGGTTGCCGAACTGGTCGGGGGCGACGATCCGCAGGTCGACCATCAGCCCGGTGTGTGTGCGCAGGCGCGCACCGGCGTCGCTGGCGGTGCCGGCGCTCTCGACCAGCTCCAGAGCGGTGGCGGCCCGCGCGAGCGCGGCCGGATCACTGGCGGTCGCGATGATGTCCAGGTCCTTGACGCTCTCGGTCATGCGCCTCGCGGAGCCGGCCAGCTCCACCCGCTCGGCGCTGGGTTGTGCGCGCAGCGCGGCGAGCAGCTGCTCGCCGACCGCGAGTGCCCGGTCAAGCACGATCCGCCGCCGCGGACCATCCTCGTCGAGGTTATCCAGCGCCTCGAGCAGGGCCGCCTCGGCTTTGGCGCCGAAGCCCTTGAGGTCCCGGATCCGGTGCTGCTGCGCGGCCTCGCGCAACGCCTGCGGTGAATCGATCCCGAGCTCGTCGAACAGCCGGCGGGCGCGCTTCGGTCCGAGCCCTGGCAGCCGCGTGATCGCCACCAGACCCGGCGGGAACTTCGCCCTCAGCTTGACCAGCGCCGGGATCTCGCCCGTGTCGCTGAGCGCCAGCACCTTCTCCTGAATCGTCGCGCCGATCCCCGGCAGCTCTGTAGCCCTTCCGGCTCGTGCCAGCGCCGCGATCGACTGTGAAGCATCACGAACGGCCTTCGCGGCGTTGCGATAGGCGACGACGCGGTGGATGATCGCGCCGTCGAGTTCGTAGAGGTCGCCGAGCTCATCGAGCGCCTCCGCGATCTGGGAGTTGGTCGGATCCGCCATCCTGAAGGCGTAGGCTAGCCGTCGGCGCACATGCTGATGCGGCATCCGCATCGAGCGCCGGCACCGCGCTATACTTTGTGAAGTACCAGACGACAGTCAGGAGCTGACATGGCAGGCAACGTGAACGAAGTGACCGACAACAACTTCCAGGCCGAGGTGCTGGAGTCAGACGTGCCGGTGCTTGTCGACTTCTGGGCGCCGTGGTGCGGCCCCTGCCGGATGGTCGCTCCGGTCGTCGAGGAGATCGCCGATGAGAAGGCGGGCGAGCTCAAGGTCGTCAAGCTCAACACGGACGAGAACCAGCAGACCTCGATCCAGTACAACGTGCTGTCGATCCCGACGCTGATCCTGTTCCGCCACGGCCAGGAGGCCAAGCGGGTCACGGGCGCCTACCCGAAGAAGCGCCTCGTCGCCGAGCTCGAGCCGGCACTCGCCTAGTCGAGCGGTTTCCCCGGCGCGGGCTCGCCACAGCAGCGGGCCGTGGTTCAGGCGACGACCGTGAACTTCACGCTGACCGAGCGCGACCGGCGACCGGACGCGTTGGTCGCGGTCAGCGTCGCGGTATAGCTGCCGGGCTGGAGCTTCTTCGAGCGGTAACGCCCCGAGAAGGCGACGGCGTTACGGCCCTGGGTCGTATGCGCACGGATCAGCGTGACGAGCGTGATCGTCCGGGAGCAGTTCGTCCGCTGGCCGCGGTGGACCGCGCCGCACGGCTTCTTCGCGCTCGCGCGGTGGCCTTTGACGGTCGCGGTGATCGCGATCCGAGTGCTTGCCTGCTCGCTCAGCGTGAAGCGGAACGTCGTGCCCTTGGCGACCTTTGCGGCCCGGCGGCCGGCAGCCGCCGAGATCGCCGTGGGCTTGGCGCCTGGTGCGAAGCGACGATTGGTGATCGACAGGCCGCTGATCACGGGCGGCGGCGGCGGCGTCGATGCCGCAGGACAGGCGCCGCTCAGGGCATGCAGGAAGATGTGTTGGAAGTCAGAGCCGTAGCCGCCGCTGACAAGGTCGTCCGAGTTGGAGTCGAACGCGACACATTCGCCGTTACCGCTCAGCGATCCATCGCCTGCACCGAACCGGCCCGAACTGTCAGTGCCGTCACGGGCCGAGCCGAGGACGGTCGTGCCGGTGGCGAGGTCACGCACGAAGACGTTGCCGTAGCCCGGGATCGCGCCGGGGAGGTTGTCCGCCTCTGACTCGAAGCTGACGCGGGTGCCGTCGGCGCTGAGCGAGGGTTCGTAGGCGCTCTGATCGGCGGCGCCGTCGGGACCGGTGCTGACGAGCTGCGTCGTCTTGCTGGCGAGATCGCGGAGGAAGACCTCGTTGTTGGCGGTCATGCCGAATCCGAAGTCCGGGTTCGTCTCCGTCCACGCCACCCGCCCACCGTCACCGTCGATCGACACGTAGAAGGCGCCGTCGTGCGCAGGGTTGCCGTCCTGGGGGACCGACACCCACGTCGTGGTCGGCGAAGCGGGGTTCGTCAGGTCACGGACATAGACGGAATCGTCGGTGCCGCCCCCGAGGTTGGCGGCGTCACTGATGAACGCGACGCGCTGTCCGTTTCCGTCGATGTCGACCTCTCGGGCGCTGCCGTTGGCCACATCGCCGGCACTGTCGCGGTCGATCAGCGTCTCGTCTCCCGTCGCCAGATTCACCTCGTAGACATGGTTGTTGCCGTCGAGCGCGGCGCCCGGCAGATCAATGCTGCGACTGATGAACACGACCTCGGTGCCGTCGGCGGAGATCTCCGGATCGTCGGCACCCTGCGCGGGTGGTCCACCGCCCGCGGTCCGGTCGACCAGCGTCGTCACCCCGGTCGAGAGGTTGTGGAGGAACACATCGGTGGTCTGGTTGTCATCGCCTGGCACGAGGTTCGACGCGCTGCTCGCGAAGACGACCAGGTTGCCGGCTGCGTCGATACTCGGATCCGAGGAGGAACCGTTGCCGGCCGTGACACCGTTCGGTGCGGCGCTCGCGAGCGTCGTGACTCCGGTTACGACGTTGCGGACCAGCACCTGGTCGGGTGGACCCTGCGGCCCGGGGACGCTGCCGAACGCCGGCGCGTACGAGGTGAAGGCGACCTCGCTGCCGTCATTGCTCACCTGGTGCTGGGGGTCAAGGTAGGCGTAGCCGGCATCGCTCGTCCGCGGAGGCTGGCCGAGCGGCTGCGAGACGTTCGTGTCGACGCCCGCGCGACGTACGTACACCTGGTCGACGAGACCATTGGATCCGGGCAGATTCGAGGCATCGGAGGTGAACAGCGTGACCGTGCCGTCGTCGGTCGCAGCGCCGTTATCGACGCTGGCCAGGTCCTGGCCGCCGGTCATCAGGTGAATCGAGCTGTCGTAGCTGGTGTTGCCGATGTCCCAGCCGTAAATATCGATCGCACGGTTCGTGTCGGAGGAATCCAGCGGGCTGTATGAAGACCAGTACACCCGCGTCGGCAGGGTCGCCGACGACGCCTCCGGCGGGAAGAACGGGGCGAAGTTCTCGCCGTTGTCAGTGCCGCCCGTGCGCGCGTGATCCGCCTGCGAGGCGGGCGTGGAGCAGGTGGCCGCGCACGGGGTGACCCAGACCGTCTGGTCGTTGTTGTCCCAGGCGACCTCGATCCCGGACGGACCCCCGCTGACGGCCACGTCATCGCCGTTGGCTGCGCCCGAGGTCTGCCCAGAAGAGAAGCTCGCCAGCATCGTCCGCTCGGTGCCGCTGAGCACGTGCACGTAGACCTGGTCGCCCGAGCCGGCGCCCGTCACCAGCGGGTTGCTGCCGGCAAACGCGACGGCATCCCCGGCGTAGTCGATGTCGACATCTTGCACGCCGCCGCCCTCGACCCCGCCCGGGCTGGTGACGCTCATCATGTGAGTGGTATTTGCGTTGCTCGGCGCGGCGCCGAGAAAGCGTTCGTAAGCGTCCGTGGTTCCCGACACTCCGGTCGCGTTGTCGGCCTGCACCGCCGAGCTGGCGGTGAACGCCACGTGAAGCCCGTCGCCGGAGAGCACGGCCGTCTGGAGCTGCGTCACCGGAGCGCCGCCGGATCCTGTCGATCTGCTCGCGAGCTCGACCGCGCCGGTGCTCAGATTCTTGACCACGAACTCCTGGTTGTCGCCGCTCGCGGACGGATCGAACGCGTTGGAGGTGGTCATGAACCCGACCGAGTTACCGTCAGCGCTGATCGACGGGTCGTAGTTGTCGGAGCCGGGGGTCGGCTGGCCCCCGGAAGCGGTCGTGTCGACCTGGACCACCGCTCCCGTGGTCAGGTCGACGCGGTAGACGTTCGTCGCCGATTGCTCGACGCCGGCCAGCAGCACGTTCGACTGCGAGCTGAAGACGACATAGCGCCCGTCGGGCGTGATCGCGTGCGAGTCCGCCTGCGAGTCGCCGATCCCATCGAATGGAAGCGCGCCGAAGCCGGTCGGGCGGTCGATCAGGACCGTGCCGTTGAGCGGCACCGCATGGGCCGCCGGAGCTCCGACAGCCAGCAAAAGAACGGCAGCCACTCCCCAGCGACGCACGGCCACCCATGATGATCCCTCCGCGGCCTGAGGTCAAGCGCCGTGACTGCGTACGAGGCTGTCTCGGCGCTCTCCCGGGCTGGGTCACACGAGAAAAGATGCGAACCCGGGCCGTCGAGACGTATAGTGAGCGGCGGAGGAAGTGCAATGGGTTTGAAGCGTCCGATGGGTCTGATGATCGTCGCGATGGTTGCCGGCACGCTGGCGCAGGCACCGGTCGCGATCGCTCGCACGATCACCGTCACCACGACGGCCGACGTCGTCGCCAACGACGGCCGCTGCTCGCTGCGCGAGGCGTTGACGGCTGCGGCTACCGACACCGCGTCGGGCACCGCGGCCGGGGAATGCCCGGCCGGTTCCGGCGCCGACACGATCGTGCTCGGCGCCGGGACGTACGGACTCTCACTGACCGGCCCGCCCGATGACGACAATGCCACCGGCGACCTCGACATCACAGCGGGAACGGTCACGGTGATCGGCGCCGGACGCTCGGCCACCACGATCAACGGGAACGGCATCGACCGGGTGTTCGATGTCCTGCCGGGCGCCACGCTGACGTTGGAGCATCTGACCGTCACCGGTGGCCACGCGCCCGACGGGAGCGTTGGGCTGACAGGAACGTTGGGAACGACCGGAACGGCCGGCGGCGGGGCCGGCGGCGCGAGCACGGGCGGCGGCGGCGTGCCGGGCGCGGGCGGCGGCGGGATTCTCAACGCCGGCACGTTGATCCTTGACGACGTTGCCGTCACCGGCAACCGCTCCGGTGACGGCGGCGCCGGCGGGGTGGGCCTGACCGGCGGCAACGGCGGTGCCAACACCTCCGGCAACGGCGGCAATGGCGGCCAGAGCAACGGCGGCACCGGCGGCGCCGGCGGCGCCGGCGGCGGCCTTGAGAGCACCGCAGGCTCGGTGACGATCACGGACAGCTCGTTCACCTCCAACGTCACCGGCAACGGCGGCGCGGGTGGTGCCGCCGGCAACGGCGGTACGGGCGGCGCAGGCGGCGGTAACGGTGCCGGCGGGGAGGGCGGCTGGGCGTTCGGTGGCTCCGGCGGAGCCGGTGGTCTTGGCGGGGCGATCAGCGTCGAGGGCGGGACCGCATCGATCACCGGCTCAACGATCTCGTCGAACACGGCAGGCAACGGCGGCGCCGCCGGGACCGCGCCGATCGCCGGGCACGGAGGTAACGGCGCTGGGTCCGGGGCCGGTGGCGCCGGTGGCGAAACGTTCGAAGGCGATGGCGCCGAGGGCGGGTCGGGTGGCGGCGTTGCGGTTGACGGGGGCACTCTGACCCTGACCGACAGCACGCTCTCCGGGAACGTTGCAGGAGCCGGGGGGCCAGTGCCCTCGCTGACCGCAAGGGGCGGATTCGGCGGCAACGGAGGCGGTGGCGGCGGCAACGGGGGCCCAGGCGGCGATGAGATCGCCGGCTTTGGAGGAGAAGGTGGAGACGGCGGCGGACTGGTGCTGTTCCCGGGCTCGGACTTCTCGTCGACGTTGGCAATGACCGCCGACACGCTGTCCGACAACCAGGCGGGAGCCGGAGGCGTCGGTGGCGACGCCTTCGAGGGAGGCCAGCCCGGCACTGGAGGCGGGGGCGGAGGCGGAGGCGGCGCCGCCAACAGCTCCGGCGGATTCGGCGGCGAAGGCGGCTTCGGGGGCGGCGCCGAGTTCGACGACTACTTCACGCTCACCGACGTCACGGTCACCGGCAACACCGCCGGCGCCGGCGGCAACGGCGGCAACGGCGGCCTCGGACCGAACTCGAGCGACGGTGGATTCGGTGAAGAGGGTGGATTCGGCGGCGGCCTCGGGGGCAATTCGCCAGGCAGCCTCGCGCACGTCACGGTGGTAGGCAACTCAGCCGGTGCAGGCAGCTCCGGCGGCGGTGCGGGCACCGGCGCATCGGCCACTGCCGGGACCGACGGCGACGCCGGGTTGGGAGCCGACGTCTGGGGTCAGTCGTCGCCCGACTCGCCGGAGGTCACGATCAGCGCCTCGATCATCGGCGTGTGCTTCGGAACGTTCAACGACGGCGGCGGCAACGTGGCGCTGCCGGCAACCACGCCGTGCCCGGGCCTCGTCGGCAACCCCGAGCTGGGCCCGCTCGCAGACAACGGTGGCCCGACCGAGACGATGGCGCTCAGAGCCGGCAGCATCGCGATCGACCGCGTTCCCGCGCCGTGCGGCACGACGCCGGACCAGCGCGGCGTCGCGCGGCCACAGGGGGCCGGCTGCGACGCCGGTGCGTACGAGTTCGCACCGCCGGACATCGCCGCACCGACCGCGACGAACCTGACCGCCCACACGGCGTTGATCGCCGCGCAGATATCCCCGAATGCGCGGGTCACCACCTGGACGATCGACTACGGGCGCACAACCGCCTACGGCAGCCAGACCGCGCCCGCGACGCTCGCGGCGGGCACGACGCCGATCGCAGTCGAGTCGACCCTGAGCGGCCTTGCCCGTGATGCGGTCTATCACTACCGGCTGGTGGCGACCAACGCCGACGGGACCACAACCAGCGCCGACGGCACGTTTGCGACCTCTGCGTTCGCCGGCGTCACGATCGCCAAGGGCAAGTTGATTGAGAGCACCGCCGGTGGCGTCCCGATCACGATCTCGTGTCCGCGCGGAACCTCGGGCTCGTGCGCCGGGACGCTCTCGATCACCGCGCGTGGCAGCGGGAAGGCGAAGACCCGGACAGTCACGCTGGCCCACGCCCGCTTCAAGCTCGCCCCCGGAGCCCGCCGCGCGCTTGATCTGCATCTGAGCGGGAGCGCCACGGCGGCGGTCCGCGCCGCCGGGAGCAAGGGCCTCGCGGTCAAACTCATCGCGCTCGCCAGGGACGGGAACGGCGACAGTGGCACGACGACGCTTGCGACAAGGCTGAAGCGCCGTGGCCACTGACCCCGGCGGGCTCTCCCTGTACAGAAACGCTCGATATTGGAGCGTTTCTGTACAGCTTGCATAAGCTAGGGCGATGGAACCGGAAACCGAGCTGGCGCGCGGCGGTCTGCCGCCGGTCGACCGCGCGACCGTCCACGAGTACGTCGACGGCACGCCGGGACCCGTCTTCTACCAGCGCTACGCGCATCCGGTCGGGCTGGAGGCCGAACGGCTGCTGGGCGAACTGGAGGGCGGCCAGGCGCTGCTGTTCCCATCCGGATCGGGGGCGACCACTGCGCTCGTGCTGGGGATGCTTGAACCTGGCGCGCGGATCGCGGTTGCGCAGGGCGGCTACTTCGGGACGATCGGACTGATGAACGCGCTGGCGCGCTGGGGGCTTGAGGTGACGCCGTTCGACCAGACCGGCCGTCCGCCCGCGGCCGAACTGGTCTGGCTGGAGCCGTGCTCCAACCCGATGATGAGCTTTCCCGACCTTGACCGTGTGATCGCAGACGCCCACGCCAACGGGTCACGTGTCGTCGTCGACAACACGGTCCTCAGCCCGATCCTGCTGCGGCCGCTGGAGCACGGAGCCGACTTCGTGATGCACAGCGCCTCGAAGATCATCGCCGGTCACCATGACGCCCTGCTCGGGCTGGTCACCTGCGCCCGCGCGGACGACCACGAGCGTCTGGGCGAGTTCCGCGGCGAGACCGGGATCGTGGCGGCGCCGGATCCGGTCTGGCTGATGTTGCGCGGTCTCAAGACGCTCGCGCTGCGCGTCGAGCGGCAGTCGGCCGGCGCCCTGGAGCTGGCGCGCCGGCTGGCGGCGCACCCGGGCGTCAAGCATGTCCGATACCCGGGCATTGGCGACCCTGTCGCGGCGCGCTACGTCAAGGCGTTCGGACCGCTGCTGTCGTTCGACGTCGCTGACGCCGAACGGGCGGCGCGGGTCGAGCGCAGGTTGACGCTGATCGAGAACGCGACCAGCCTCGGCGGGGTCGCCTCGACGCTTGAGGCGCGCGGCCGATGGGAGGGCTCACGGGTGCCTCCCGGCCTGCTGCGCCTCAGCGTCGGGCTGGAGGCGGTCGACGACCTCTGGGCCGACCTAAGCGGCGCGCTGCGCGACTGACAGCGCGATCCGCAGCTGACGGCCGTCGATCCTGACCGGCTCCGCTTCGGGCAGCGGTGCGTAGAGCACCGCCACCGCGAGCGTCTCGCCGGCGATGTAATCCTGGTGGCGCCGCGCCGCTTCCAGCAGTTCGTAGTCGCCGTCGAGCGTCAGCGTGATCCGGTCGGAGACCTCCAGTCCCGCATCGCGGCGGGCGGACTGGACGGCGTGCACGATCTCCCGCGAGTATCCCTCGATCCGCAGCTCGTCATCGATCTCCAGCTCGAGCGCCACCGCGTGAGAGCCCTCGCGCTCGACCTGGTATCCCTGCAGTGGCTTCATCGAGATCAGCAGGTCATCAGCGCCGACCTCATGGTCGTGACCGTCGATCACGAACGCGACCTTCCCGCCGGCGCGAAGCGTCGCCGCAGCGTGTCCGGGATCGAGCCCTGCGATCGCAGCCGCCACGAGCGGCATCTCGCTCCCGAACCGAGGCCCGAGCGTGCGGTAGTTGGGCTTGATCTCCACCTGGCCGAGCTCGTCGGCCTCCGATACGAAGCGGAGCTCGTGCACGTTCAGCTCGTCGCGGACGATCTCGGCGAGCCGCTCGATCGCCTCGCGCTCGAAGCCGGTCGCGACGACGACCGCCGCGCGCAGCGGCTGACGCACCTTCAGCTTCGCCTGACCGCGCGCCGCCAGCCCGAGCCGGACCGTCTCCCGCGCAACCGCCATCGACTCCTCCAGCAAGACGTCGCGCTCGCCCGGCACCGGGAAGTTCGTCAGATGCACGCTCTGTAGCGAGCCGTCGAGGTTGTCGTAGATCTCGTCGGCGAGAAATGGGCAGAACGGCGCCAGCAGCTGCGCGACCGTCACCAGGCAGTCATACAGCGTCACGAACGCGGCCGGTGAGCCGTCCCAGAACTGCCGGCGCGAGCGGCGCACATACCAGTTTGAGAGCTCGTCGACGAACGCCGCGATCGCGCGGCCGGCGCCGGTGGCGTCGAAATCGTCCATCCGCTCGCGGACGAGCTCGACCGTCGCCTCCAGTCGCGAGCGCGCCCAGCGATCGAGATCGCCCTCCACGGCGCTCGCGGCGGCGTGATCGAGCTCCGGGGCCGAGATCCCGTTGGCGTTGGCGTAGAGCACGTAGAAGCCGTACGTGTTCCAGAGCTGCAGCATGAATTGACGGACCGCCTCGCCGATCGTCTCCAGCGAGAAGCGATAGCCGTCCCATGGGTACTTGGAGGTGAAGAAGTACCAGCGCAGCGCGTCGGCCCCGTAGCGATCGATCACCTCCCACGGCTCGACGACGTTGCCGAGAGACTTGCTCATCTTGCGGCCCTGCTCGTCGACGATCAGCCCGAGGCAGACGACGTTGCGGTAGGAGGACTGGTCGAACAGCAGCGTCGAGACCGCCAGCATCGAGTAGAACCAGCCGCGCGTCTGGTCGAGCGCCTCGCAGATGAAGTCGGCCGGAAAGTGACGCTCGAACTCCTCGGTACCGTGCGCGGGCGAGTGGTACTGGGCGAACGGCATCGAGCCGGAGTCGAACCAGACGTCGATCACCTCGGCGACGCGGTGCATCGTCAGATCGCACTCGCTGCAGGGAAACGACGCCTGATCGACGTAGGGCCGGTGGGGGTCGCTCAGCCTGACGCCCGAGCGCTGCTCCAGCTCATCAAAGGACCCGATCACGTGGATGTGGCCCGATTCGCAGCGCCAGACCGGCAGCGGTGTGCCCCAGTAGCGCTCGCGGGAGAGCGCCCAGTCGACGTTGCCCTCGAGCCACTTGCCGAAGCGGCCGTGCTTGACGCGATCGGGATACCAGTTGATCGTCTCGTTGGCGGCCAGCAGGCGGTCCTTGCGCTGGCTGGTCCCGACGTACCAGGAGGGCTTCGCGTAGTAGAGCAGCGGCGTGCCGCAGCGCCAGCAGTGCGGGTATGAGTGCTCGTAGTCCTCGGCGCGCAGCAGCCGCCCGCGAGCGCGGAGGTCCTCGACGAGGTCGGCGTCGACGTCAAGCACCGAGCGCCCGGCGTACTCGCCGATCCGCTCGTCGTAGGTGCCGTCGGCACGGACCGGGTTGATCACGGTGATGCCGTACTGCTCACCGAGGCGGAAGTCGTCCTCGCCGAACGCGATCGCCGTGTGCACGAGGCCGGTGCCCTCCTCGGCGGTGACGAAGTCCGCCGGCAGGACCGTGTGCCCCGAAGGCCCGTACTCCTCGGTCGCGATGAACGTGAACGGCGGCTCATACCCGGCGCCGGCGATCGCCGCGCCGGGGAACTCGTCGAGCACCTCGACGTGGTCGCCGAGCACGCGCTCGATCAGGTCCTTCGCGAGGACCATGACCGTCCCGGCGGGAACCTCACTGCTGCCGCGGCCGCCATCGCCGGGCGGCCGCGCGCGGACATACGTCATCTCCGCATCGACGGCGACCGCCGCGTTCGAGACGAGCGTCCAGGGCGTCGTCGTCCACACGAGCAGTTCGTCCCCCTGCTGCAGCGGCCCGACCGGCGCGGTCACCGGCAGGCGGACATAGGCGGAGAGGTCGTGCACGTCCTGGTAGACCCCCGGTTGCCCCAGCTCGTGGCTGGAGAGCGCGGTGCCGCAGCGCGGGCAGTAGGGCACCACCTTCAGCTTCTCGAACAGCAGCCCCCTGTCGTGGATCGTGCGCAGCGCCCACCAGACCGACTCGACATACAGCGGGTCGAGCGTGCGGTAGGCGTGCTTGAGGTCGATCCAGTGGCCGATCCGCTCACACAGCGCGTTCCAGTCCTCGACGTGGCTGAGCACCTTCTCACGGCAGCGCGCGTTGAATTCGGCGATGCCAAAGCGCTCGATGTCGTCCTTCGAGGTGAAACCCAGCTCCTCCTCCACCGCCAACTCGACCGGCAGCCCGTGACAGTCCCAGCCGCCCTTGCGCTCGACCTGGTAGCCGCACATCGTCTTGTAGCGGGGGAAGATGTCCTTGAACACCCGTGCGAGCACGTGGTGGGAGCCGGGGGCGCCGTTCGCGGTCGGTGGCCCCTCGTAGAAGCCCCAGCGCTCCGCGCCCTCGCGGCGGCGGACCGACTCACCGAACGTGTCGTGCTCGCGCCAGCGCTCGAGCACGCGCTCCTCCATCTCGGGAAACGAGGCGCGCGGGTCGACTGGACGGTGTGGCGGGGCCATCAGGGCGCCCGATTCTATGGATTGGCTCTGGCGCCGGCCAACGCGGCGAAATGCTCGCCCCGTTCCTCGAAGTCCTGGTAGCTGTTGTAGCTCGCCGCCGCCGGCGACAACAGCACGGCACACCCGGGTCGCGCCTGTTCACGCGCGATCGCCACCGCATCGGCCATATCGCTCGCGTGCACGATTCGCTCGGGTGCCATCCCGGCCGCAATCGCCGCCGCCGCCAGCCGGGCGCCGGTGTCCGGCAGGCAGATGATCCTCAGCCGCTCGGCGGCCGCCGCCACGCTAGCGAGGTCGCTGAGATCCTGACCCCGCTCGTAGCCCCCAGCGATCAGCACCACATCGTGATCGCTGAACGCTGCCAGCGCGACGATCGTGGAGGCCGGGTTGGTCGCGATGCTGTCGTCGACCCACTCGACGCCGTCGGCGACGAGAATCGTCTCGAGCCGGTGCGGCAGGCCGTGGACGCCGGCGAGCGCCGCCGGCAGCGGCGGCCGCTGCAGGCCGGCCGCATCGAGTGCGGCGAGCGCAGCGCAGAGGTTCTCGGCGTTGTGGCGACCCCGGAGCGGTAGATCCTGCGGCGCGATCCGAGCGGAGTGGCCGTCGGTGACGACGCCGTCGGCTCCGATGTGCCAGCCACCCGGGACCCCGAAGTGGACGTGAACAGCATCGCGAGCGACCGCTTGGCGCACCTCGGGATCTCCCGGGCGGTACGCGACCGCACGGACGCCGGGGAGGCCCAGCAGCCGTAGCTTCTCACGACGGTATGCGGCTTCGGATCCGTGCCAGTCGACATGCTCCTTGAACAGGTTGGTGAGCACGGCGACGCGTGGCCCCTGGACGAGGTCGGAGATCTGGAAGCTGGAGAGCTCCAGCACGACCCAGTCCTCGAGTGGGGCATCGAGCAGGTCGAGCACCGGGCGGCCGATGTTGCCGGCGAGATGGGTGCTGCGCGCCGGCGAGCTCAGGTGCGCGATCAGGACCGCAGTCGTCCCCTTCCCCTTCGTCCCGGTGACACCGATCACGTTGACGCCCTCGCGCTCGCTGAGCCATAGGCCGGTGGCGGTCGTGATCACGACTCCGCGGTCCCTCAGCAGCTGCAGCTGCGGTTTGTGAATCGAGACGCCGGGAGATCGGACGAGCACGTCCACGCCGACCAGTTCCTCGGCCGCCTGCTCGCCCGCGACGAACCGCGCCGCGCTGAGATTCGGATCCTCGAGGGCGGCGTATGCATCGCGATCGGGCTTGTCGCCGACCACCGCCACGAGGCGAGCTTGGGGCAGCTTCTCGTGCAGGTGGTTGGCGAACGACCGCGTCTCGCGGCCGACCCCCCAGACGGCGATCGCCTTGCCGTCAAGCTCCGAGAATCGCATCTACCGCGTCGATCAGCTCGGGTGGCACGGCGTGGTCGTCGCTGAGCGCCAGCAGCGTGTACGGATCTCCATCGTCGGCATTGAAGCGCGGCAACACCTCGGCCGTCAGCCGCCTGACGACCCGGCGGTCACGCCAGCGTGGATTCGCGGCGAGCAGCCTGATCGCCGCAAGGCTCTCCTGCTCCTCCCCCACGCACTCAAACGGCTTGTGGGCACCGGTCGCGGTGAGGCTGGCGAAGCCGTCGAACTGGCCGTCGTCCTGGAGCAGATCCGCGCCGAAGATCGCCTGCATCGCGTCCGGCTCGATGAATGGGGCCAGGATCAGGAACACGAAACGGCACTTGTCGCAGTTGCCGCACCAGGAACTCGACCGCGATGCGGGGTCGAGCCTGAAGACGCGGTTGCAGCTCGTGAACACGGGGTGGTACTGAGGCATCCGCGCGAACGCGCGGGCGATCGCAAGCTCTGAGGCCGGGCGCAGAACCGAGAAGATCGCGGGTGCTCGCGGCAGCTCTGCGGCGGCCGCCGCCAACAGACGCTCGGCGCGGGCGCTCTTGCTGAACTGATGGTTGACCTCGATCCCGTTCCAGACGAGGTTCGGGCTCGAGGCTGAGCGCTCATTTGCCATCGCGACGGCCTGCACCCCGTTCAGCGCCGCGCTCAACAGCGCGACGCAGCTGACGATCGCGGTGACGGGCACATGGCCGTTGAGCGCGCCCGCCTGCGTTGCATGCGATCAGTCGCGGGTCGATCGACCGCGTCGCAAGCAGCCTCGGCAGGCCTGAGACGTTGACCGTGCCCGCGATCGGGGGCGGATCGGAGATCGAGAACAGCGTCGTATCGAGACCGGCGCTTGCGACGATCTCGAGTGCGACCGCGGAGTCCTTGCCGCCACCGACCGGGACAAGCACGCGTTCAAGCCCCGTGTGCGGCGGCGCAACCCCCTCCGGCGGCGCGGAGACGGCCGGCGCGGGCGTCGATGGGAACCGCGGCCGGGGCAGGTCACGCAGTCGGTTGACGACCGCAAACTCCCCAAGCCCCTCGGAGTAGAGCGCCTCCAGTAACGCTCGCGCGGCCGGGGTCGGCAACCCCGCCTCGCACGAGATCGCCGGCGGCGCTGCGGCCTTGTAGTAGCTGACGCCCGCGACCCAGTGCAGCAGGTTCAGAAGGCCGTCGATCGTGTCCGGATCCGCACCGGAGCCGGCGTCGCCGATCGGGATCGTAAGGCGCTCCTCGAACTCGTGGGCATCGTCCAGCGCATAGCGCAGGCTGACGTTGCCGGCGCCGTCCAGAGAGCGGGCGACGAACCGGAACGTCTGCAATGACGACGGGTCGAAGCTGCTGGCCCGGGCCGTCTCAGAAACGGGTTGCACGGCGACAAGCGTAGATCGTAGGGTCTGGGACGATGACCCCGATGACCCCGATGACCCCGATGACCCCAGATTCCAAGCGATGACGATGCGGCTACGTCTGTATCACCACAGCGACGGCGCACGGATCGCGTACCGAGAGACGGGGACCGGCCCGGGGATCGTGCTGCTGCACTCGCTCGGCCTCTCACATCGCGAGTGGGAGCCGATCGTGGCGGCGCTGTCGGCACGGTTCCGTGTCGTGCTTCCCGACCTGCCGCTGCACGGGGATTCAGAGGACCGTCCGCGTCACCCGTACACGCCGGAGTGGCTGACCGACGTTGTCGCCTCCTTCTGTCACGAGGTTGCCGGCCCGCGGCCGCTGGTGGCCGGGCACGACCTCGGCGCCGAGCTGGCCCTGCGCGGGGTCACGGATGGCCGGCTGTGCCCGGCCCGGCTCGTGTTGATGGGGACCCGGTTACACCGACGTGACGAATTCCCCGTCAAGCGGGCGGCCTTCAGGTTCGCGAGCGAACTCGCCGTCGTGCCCGGCCTTGACCGGCTGCTCTCGCACAGCGCCGGCCTGGTGTTCCGGCCGTCAACTGCGATGACACTGTCCGCGCAGCGCAACCCTGCCGCGCGTGACCTGCTGCGTCATGCGTTCGCCGATGTCGGCGGCAACACCAACCGCGCCAGATCGTGGGCCAAGTTCGTCCACCACTGGCCGGTCGAGCCCCAGCGAGACCTGCTCGACGCCTACGCCGCAATCGAGGTGCCGGTGCTGATGCTCTGGGCCGAGGAGGACCAGTGGCATCCGCTCGACGGGCCGCGTGAGGCGCTCGATCTGATTCCGAACGCCCAGCTGCGAACCCTGCCCGGCACCGGCTTCCTGATCGCCTACGACGATCCGGTCGCGCTGGCGCGAGAGCTGATCGCCTTCTGCGGGTGAGCCGCAGCGTCTCTGCGCCTTGGCAACGGTGGCGGTGCTACGGCGGAGCGGTAGCGTTTGATTCTTTGGAAGCGATTCGAGATCGTCGAAAGGAACCGCATGGGCGTTCATCAGCAAGAGCAGCTCTGGGGTGGCGAGACCACCAAGGCAGTCGGCAACTTCCCGATCTCCGGCGAAGGCATCCCGGTCCCGGTGATCCGCTGGCTCGGTGCGATCAAGGCGGCGGCCGCGCGTGTCAACGCCGAGCTCGGCCTGCTCGATCCCGCACTCGCGGAGCGAATCGCGGCGGCGGCCGATCGGGTTGCGGCGGGCGAGTTTGACGATCAATTCCCGATCGACGTGTTTCAGACCGGCTCGGGCACGTCGTCGAACATGAACGCAAACGAGGTGATCGCGACCCTGGCGGGTGAGGGCACACACGCGAACGACCATGTCAACATGGGCCAGAGTTCGAACGACGTGTTCCCCTCCGCGGTTCACCTGGCAGCGCTGGCGGAGGCGACCAACGATCTGCTGCCTGCACTTGAGCGGCTCGAGGCGGCGTTCAGCGACAAGGCCCGTGCGTTCCACGACATCGTCAAGTCGGGTCGTACGCACCTGATGGACGCGGTCCCGGTGACCCTCGGCCAGGAGTTCGCCGGCTATGCAGCGCAGATCAGGCTCGGTGCCCGCCGGGTCCGGGCGGCGCTACCGCAGGTGGCGCAGATCCCGCTGGGCGGGACCGCCACCGGCACGGGGCTCAACACGCACCGGGAGTTCGCCCCCAGGGTGCGGGAGCTGCTCGCGCGTGACAGCGGCCTGACGATCTCGGCGCCCGAAGATCCGTTCGAGGCCCAGGGCAACCGCGACGCGCTCGTCGAGTTGTCCGGCGCGCTCAAGGTGATCGCCGTGTCGCTGACGAAGATCGCCAACGATCTCGCGCTGATGGGCTCCGGACCGCGGGCAGGGATCGGCGAGCTGTACCTGCCCGAGCTGCAGAAGGGCTCCTCGATCATGCCGGGCAAGGTCAACCCAGTGATCCCGGAGGTCGTGCTGCAGGTCAGCGCCCAGGTGATCGGCAACGACACGGCGATCACAATCGGCGGCATGCAGGGCAACTTCGAACTGAACGTGCGCGTGCCGCTGATCGCGCGCAACCTGCTCGAGTCGATCCGGTTGCTCGCGTCTGTTGGACGAGCATTCGCGGAAAAATGCGTCGAGGGGATCACCGCCAACGAGGCAGGCTGCGAACGCTCGGCGGAGTCGACTCTCGCCGCCGCGACTGCCCTGAACCCGTACATCGGGTATGACCGTGCAGCCGAGATCGTCAAGGAGGCATCGAGCTCGGGACGCATGCTGCGAGATGTCGCCTACGAGAAGGGCGTCGATGAGGACACATACAACAAGGCGATGGACCTGCGCAAGATGGCTCAGGGGAACCTCGAATAGCTCGTGCCCGCCTGACGGTGGTCGCGCCCGCCCAAGACTTCAGTACGTCCGGCGAAGGCCGATAATCAGTGGCGTGAGTGCCGAGGGGTCCCGACGGCCACGCATGGTTGGCCATGTCACAGATTGATTTCGAACGGGACTGGGTTCCGCGCGTCGGCGAGGCTGCGGCTCGCCGCCTTGCTCGCCGGGACAACCTGCTGCTGCTGATCCCGCTGATGTGCGTCGCGGCTGCGGTTGCGCTCGCCGTGCTCGACGGTGTTCAGGCGACCTCCAGCTTCGCGTTCGCAATCGTCACGCTGGTCGTGGCGATCGTCGTCCTCGCGATCTGGATCCGTAGCCGCATCCTGCTTGCGCGGGACATCTCGCTGTGGCTCGGTGTCAAAATCTCCTGGGTCCAGCTGCCCCGGATGCAGCCATCGAGCTTTGACAGGTGGTGCCGGCGTCGCGGGATCGCGCCTCACGGTCAGCATCAGGATTCCGATCCGGAGAGAGCCGCAGAGACGGTGCTCGGCGCATCGATGGACACGCATTCAGAGGCGATCGAGCCGACGGCTTCCGAATCAGCTTGACCGTGCCGATACAACCAACTGTACGGCGATGCGCTCGGCTTCCCAGGCAAATCACCGCGTCATATGCGTTCGCATGCGGGCAATCTCGCTTGCAGCGATCGCGACGCTGTCGGCGCTGTTCGCGCTGCTGAGCGCGGGCCCTGCCCGCGCCGCCAGCGCGTTCGTGATCCGTGGCGGCGGCAACGGCCACGGGATCGGCATGAGCCAGTACGGCGCGCTCGGATACGCGCTGCACGGCTACAGCTATCCCAAGATCCTCGCGCACTACTACCAGGGCACGGCGCTGGGCACGGTCAGCCCTGACCGCACTGTCACGGTCCTGCTCGAGGTCGGCTCCGCCTCGTTCCGCGGCGCCGATTCGGCCGGCGGAACGCATCAGTTGAAGTCAGGGGTGACCTATTCGGTGGTCGATGGCCGGGCGGGGACCCTGCGGCTGAGCTCCGGCGGGCGCACCGTCGGCAGCTTCCCGGCGCCACTCGTCGTCAACGGCGCCGGCCCGGTCGACCTTGTCGGGCTGGGCCGCTATCGCGGCTCACTCGTCTTCTGGCCACAGCCGGGGGGCGCGGTCGAGACCGTCAACTCGCTCGATCTGGAGGATTACGTCCGCGGCGTGATCTCGGCCGAGATGCCCCCGAGCTGGCCGGCCCAGGCACTGGACGCCCAGGCGGTCGCCGCCCGGACATTTGCGATCAGCGTGAGCCCGGAAAGCTCCCATTTCGATGTCTATTCCGACACCCGTTCGCAGATGTACCGCGGGGTTGCGGCCGAGACTGCCGCAACCAACGCCGCGGTGGCCGCAACCCAAGATCAGGTCGTCACCTACCACGGCAAACCGGTCGTGACGTACTTCTCGGCCAGCTCGGGAGGGCACACCGAGAGCATCCAGAACGAATGGCCGGGGGCCACACCCGAGCCCTGGCTGGTAGGCGTCCCCGACCCGTATGACGACTCCGGCGGCAACCCGTTCTTCCGTTGGACGATCGACCTGTCGGTTGGGCAGGCGACGGCTCGGCTGGGCAGCCTCGTGAAGGGATCGCTGATCGGAATCCGCGTGACAAAGCAGGGCGTCTCGCCGAGAGTCGTCACCGCGCTGGTCGTCGGCACGCGCGGGTCGAGCACCGTCACGGGCCTGCAGCTTCAGCAGCAGTTCGACCTGATGAGCACCTACATGACCTTTGCAACGATCACGACCGAGCCTGGCGGTAGCGGTGGCTCCGCGGGCGCTGGGTCGCTTGGAGCGACGGGCGGCTCGTCGAGCACGACGGGCGGCGCCGGCACCGGTTCGACCGGCCTGAGCACTGCGGTCACGGGCCGTCGCGGCGCCGGCATTCACGGCACGATCTTCCCCGCGACGCTCAGTGCGTCGGTCCAGGTTCAGAAGCTCGGCCGTGGCCGCTACAGGACGGTGGCGAGCGCCGAGATCGCCGCGAACGGCGACTTCTCCGCCGGTCTTACGAACGCGGGCACCTACCGGGTGGCCTACGACGGGATCGATGGCCCCGCGATCAGAGTCACCGGCTGACGGCTCAGACGTGCCGGCACCGCTGCTCGTCGTCGACGCCCCGTTCCTGCTCTACAGGTCGTTCTTCGCGCTGCCGCAGTCGATCACGGGCGTCGATGATCGCCCCGTCGGGGCGCTGCTCGGCGCCGCCAACGCACTGCTGCGCGTGGCGGCAGATCGGAGCCCGCGCGCGATCGTCGTCTGCTTCGGCGCGGAGGCCGCGACCTACCGTGTGGCGCTCTACCCCGGCTACCACGCCGCCCGCCCGCCCGTTCCCGACCAGCTCGCGTGGCAGTTCGCGCAGGCCCCGTTGTTCTTCGCCGGCTTCGGCTGGCAGCATCAGTCATCGGACTCGCTGGAGGCTGACGACCTGCTGGGCTCGTTCGCGGCGATCGAGTCCGACGGCGCCGGGCGCACGTTGATCCTGACCGGCGACCGCGACATGTATCAGTGCGCCGACGCGCACACCACGGTGCTCTATCTGAAGTCGGGGACGACCGGCTTCGAGGAGGTCGATCAGGCCGAGGTGATCCGCCGGTACGGAGTTCCACCGAAGCTCGTGCCGGACTTCATCGCACTGCGCGGCGACCCGTCTGACGGCCTCCCCGGGGCACCGGGGATCGGCGCCAAGACCGCCGCTGACCTGCTCTCGCGTCACGGCTCGCTGGAGGCTGCGATCTCCGGGGCTGCGCAGGAGCGGCCCAAGGTGGCCGCGGCGCTGACGTCCTGCGCTGCTGAGCTGACCGCCTTCAAGGCGATCGCCGAATTGCAGCGCGAGTCGTTGCCGCGCCCGCGCGATGCACCGACCGATCTCACCGGCGGAGCCGAGATCGCGCGCCGCTACGGCCTCGGACAGCTCGCCCGCCGCCTGGAGGCGGCGGCATCGCTCAGCGACCTGTGAGCTGGTGTCACGACGCTAGGGAGTGAACTTGACGGTGATCACATCACCGTCGGTGACGACGTAGTCGCGCCCCTCCAACCGCAGCTCGCCCCGGTCCCGCGCCCCCGCGTAGCCGCCGGCGTCGACGAGCGCATCCCAGGAGACGACCTCTGCGCGGACGAACCCCCGCTGAATGTCGCTGTGGATCTGCCCGGCGGCGTGCCAGACGGAGAGACCATGTCGCAGATGCCAGGACTGCGCCGGCTTGTCCTCGCCGGCGGTGAAGAAGGCGACCAGATCGAGCAGTGAGAAGGCGCCACGGACGACCCGCTCAAGGCCCGATTCGCTCAATCCCAGCTCCTCGCGCATCAGCGCCGCCTCATCGGCGTCGAGCTCCGCCAGCTCCGACTCGATCCTGGCCGAGACTGCCACCGCGCCCGCACCCTGAGCGGCGGCATGCCGGGCAATCACCTCTGGAACCTCGACATCGCCCTCGTCGACGTTGGCGACGAACAGCACCGGCTTGGCGGTCAGCGAACCCAGCAGCGCCATCGCATCGGGCGCGTCTGCCGGCGGCGGCACGGTTCGGGCGGGCCGGCCCGCCTGCAGCGCCTCGATCAGCTCCCGCAGCCAGGCCGCCTCGACCACCGCGCGCCGCTCCCCGCTCTTGGCAGTCTTCGCCACCCGCTCGAGCCGGCGCTCCGCCTGCTCCAGGTCGGCGTACAGAAGCTCCGTCTCGACCGTCTCGACGTCCGCGATCGGATCGACCCGACCCTCCGGGTGAACCACGTTCTCGTCCCCATGGACTCTGACGACATGCACGATCGCGTCCGTCTCCCGGATATTGGCCAGGAACTGGTTGCCGAGACCTTCGCCACGGTGGGCGCCGGCGACCAGACCCGCGATGTCATGGAAGGCGATCGTGTCGGGCACGATCTTCGAGGCCTTCACCGTGCCCGCAACCGCGTCCAGTCGCGGATCGGCGACCGGGACGATCGCGATGTTCGGCTCGATCGTCGTGAACGGGTAGTTGGCGGCCTCCGCCGCGACCCCGGTCAGAGCCGAGAACAGCGAGGACTTGCCGGCGTTCGGCATTCCGACGATCCCGACCTTCATCGGCCCGCCCCGGTCGCGCCCATCCCCGTCACGGCCGCCGCCGCACCGGCGATCGCCGTCCCCAGCAGCGCCCCGGCCGCGACGTCGCTCGGATAGTGGACACCGAGGTAGGGCCGGCTGACCGCGAACAGGGTCGCCGCTCCGTAAAGGAGCCCGGCCGGCGCCAGGCCTGCATATGCGCGGGCCGCCGCAAACGACGTGGTCGCGTGCGCACTGGGGAAGGACAGCCGGGAGACGACCCCGGTCAGCGGCGGCAACCCGTCAAGCTCCGGTCGCCGGCGGCGCACCGCCAGCTTGACGACATAGTTGGCGCCGTAGGCCGCGGCGACGACGCCGGCGCCCCTTCGCCAGGCGCGCCGCCTCTCGGGCTCATGCGAGAGGGTCGCGCCGGCCAGGCCAAGCACCAGCCAGCAGGCCGCGTGCTCCCCCAACCGCGAGTAGGCGGCAGCGGCCCGCTCAAGGCGGCGATCGTGACCGCGTGTGCGGCACGCGACCAGCATCCTTCTGTCAGCTTCGGTCAGTGGCACGGCGCCAGCACTGTACGCGGCCGGATCGCAGTCCGTATTTGCCCGCTGTTGATCACGTGGTCTGCCGTCGCCGTCGAGGACCGACTGGGCGAACCTAGTCGCACGCTTGACACCGGGGACTGCAGTGTCGGGACTCCACACACCGCCCGACATGACCCGTGAGCGAGCGCGCCCCGGCCGCCTCCCTGCCGGGGCGTGCGCACTTAAGCCCGGTGGGCCTCCTGCTAGAAGCCGACGTGGTGCTCGTCGTGGTCGACCAGCACGTAGTCGATCCGACCGAGGTCGAGCGCGATCGTTCCGTCCTCGGCGGTCAGTTCGTGCCAGCCGACGGAGCCCAGCGCTGCTCGAAGCTTCGCCAGGTCGTCGTGCGGCACGCGGGCGGACAGCACCTGTCCACCGTGGAATCCAATGCTGATCTTCTGCGGCTTGTCAGTGCTCATAATGGCTCCCAGTCGGCTGAACGATCTCGGTCAGTACACCGCCGGTGGAGGATGGGTGCAGGAACGCCACCCGTGAGCCGCGGATTCCGATCCGCGGGTGCTCGTCGATCAGGCGCACACCGGCTGCCGTAAGGGTGCCCAGCGCGTCGTCAATGTTCTCCACCCGATACGCCACGTGATGCAGGCCGGTCCCGCGCCGAGCAAGGAACTTCCCGACCGGCGTGTCGGGCCCAAGTGGCGCGAGCAGCTCGACGTGACCATCTCCGACGTCGAACAGCGCCGCGTCCACACCCTGCTCAGCCACCGTCTCGCGGTGGACCAGCGGCATCCCCAGCACATCCGTGTAGAGCGTGAGTGCAGCCTCGATGTCCTCGACGGCCACACCGACATGATCGATCCTCGACAGCATGCGGGCTGAGCATACCCAGGGCGCTCAGTCCACCCTGGTGAGGCGATCGCTCGGGGCATACCCACGCCCCTCCTTTGCGCACCGCACGCCGTCGACGATCACGACGTCGGCGGTGAAATCATTCTGGCCTCGGATCAGCGAGGACCCGACGCCGTAGGCATCGACCGGCACGCCGGCCGCCTCAAAGCGTGCGATCCGCGACGCATCGAACCCGCCACTGGCAACGATCCGCACCGCGCCGAACCCGTCGGCGTCCAACGCCGAGCGCACCTTCTCCACCAACTCCGGACTGACGCCGCGCAGATCCTCTGCCGGCGCTCGATCCTGCAGCGCACGGTCGATCAGCCGCTCAGACGTGTCGAGCCTCACGCCCCACAGCTTCGGTCCGAGCGCCCGCGCCACCTCAAGCGCTGTGCGCACGGAGTCGTTCTCCCAGTCGACCAGGACCGTCACGTTCATCTCGTCGTGGAAACGCTCCGCGAACACGCTCGCAGCGCGGACCGTGTCACCTCCGTATGCGGCAATCAGGCCGTGCGGCACCGTGCCGATGCCGACACCACCCCACCAGGAGGCCTGCGCGTCGGTCGAGACACCGATCGCCCCGGCCACGTGCGCGCTCCATCCGTCTCCCGTCTGCACCAGCCAGTGGTCGTGGCGTGCGGGGAAGTAGAAGATCGGCTTACCGGCGGCGGCGTCGACGACCTCGGCGACGTTGCGCATGATCAGCGACCGCCGGGCGAGCGTTCCCAGATAGACCGTCTCCAGATGCGCGAATAGGACGTAATCGCCCTCGATCGTCATCACCGTTTCGCTCGGCGCGATGCGATCGCCCTCGTGCAGGGCGCGAACGTCGAGCGACTCCCAGCCTGAGATCCACTCGCCGGCCCGTTCGACGCCGGAGCACAACTTCAGCACGGCGACCGCCTCGTCGATGCCACCGAGCAGTGAATCCTGCTTCTGGAACACCTGGATCAGCACTCGCGGGTGGTGGTCCTCCGCCTCCAGGAGGCGCTTCGTGTGCACGAAATAGGCGTCTGAGTAATAGCCGGCGCGGATGCGCTCGACCGGCAGGCGAAAAACGGCGGCGTCAAGACGCGCGCGAGCAGCGGGCAACATCGCGCAAGTCTATGTTCGAGACCGGCTAAGCCGTGCCCCGGTTGCGGCCGATAACAGGTCAAAGGTCTAGGATCAACGGAACGGGCGAGGGGCCGGACGTGCTGAGGATGCGCCAGCAAGCCAGCGAAATACTCGGAGCAGTCGAGCAGGCTTTCAATTGTCTGCCAGCCGAGGCCGCCGTCAGTGCGGCCACTCACGAACGCGCCCGCCGTTGGGCGGATGCGCTGCGCGCCTCGCGCCCAGATGCGCCGGAGGCACCGATCGCGCTCTCGTTCGCCGTCGAGATGCTGCTGGCGCTGCCAGCCGCCTGCAGCCGGCATTCGGACGCGCTGAGGGATCTCGTCGACTCGATCGAGTCGACGACGGGGATCCCCCGTTCGCTGCTCGGTCGGCTGCTGTTCACGGGGATGCTCCAGCGTGGCCCTGAGGGCGAACTCCTGGAGCGTCAGACCGCGCTCGAGCGGGCGCTGGCCCTGACACGGGCGATCATCGGCGCGCAGGCCGTCTCGCTGTGGCAGTCCGGACGCCGAGCGCCTGCCCGCGTAGCCGAGGCAGGCGACCCTCCGGCCGACCAGCGTGAGACCTTCGCGACCGTGATCGAACTGCTCGCCGGCGACGGCGCGGTGGAGCACACCGCCGGTGCGACATCCGGCGTCAGGCTCATCACGGCGTCAGATCCGACGGCCTGGGCGCTCGTATGCACCGACGCCTGGGTCCCTTCCACCGAGGCTCCGATGCTGCTGGCCGCGGCCGGCGCCGCCCTGACGCCGATTCTGGCGCTACCGGCCGCGAGCGGACAGCAGAGCGCGCCTGCCGCTGCGGAACGCCAGCTGACGCGACTGCGGTTCGACCTTCACGACGGGCCGCTGCAGGACGTAATGCTGCTCGGGGAGGACCTGAGATTGTTCGGCAGCCAGCTTGAGTCTGCGCTGTCGGAGCACCCGTTGCGGCGGCTGATCATCGGCCGTCTCGATGACCTCAAGGCGATGCTGGTCGCACTGGACGGCGACCTGCGACGGATCGCCTCGCTGCTCGAGTCCCCGTTCCTGCGCTCGCAATCGTTCCCGGAAGCGCTGGCGCAGCTCACCGGCACCTTTGCCCAACGGACCGAGGTGATCCCAGCGGTGAGCCTGGAGGGTGAATTCGACAACCTCACGGACTCCCAGCACATCACCCTGCTCGGACTGATCCGGGAGGCGCTCAGCAACATCCGGGAGCACAGTGACGCGACGCATGTCACGATCACGGTCACCGCGGAACCCGACGGGCTGGCGGCGACGGTGACCGACGACGGCTCCGGGTTCGAGCCCGAGTCGGCCCTGATCAAAGCCGCTCGCGAGGGCCATCTCGGCCTGGTCGGCATGCATGAGCGTGTGAGGATGCTCGGCGGCAGCACCCGGATCGACAGCCGGCCGGGTGGTCCGACCGTGATCTCGGTGAGCCTGCCACGGCACACCGTCGATGGTGGTGAGAGCACTGTTGCGCCGAGCTGAGAGGATTGCCCCGGCAGGGCGCAGAACCATGCAAGCGGGTATGCAAGAAATGGGTCAGCTGTTCCGTCATGACGCAAAAGCCGATACGAGCCGTTAACGTGCATCCCACCACTAGCCGTTACGCTGGCCCGCGTGAGACTTTGTCCGATGGCGGGGGGCTATGGGCACAGCTATGAAAGTGGTCCTGAGCGAGACCAGGGGAAATGTGATCTGTGAGCGGACGGAGATGGCGAACACGCCGTGGCGACGCCTGCGCGGGCTGCTCGGCCGGAAGATGCTGCCGCCGGGAGAGGGCATGTTGATCGAGCCTGCGCCGTCGATCCACAGCGCCTTCATGCGCTTCGAGTTTGATGCGGTCTTCCTTGACCGTGACTTCAACGTGCTCAAGGTCGTCGAGCGGATCCCACCGTGGCGAGCCCACTCCGCCAAGCGATCCCGGAAGGTGCTTGAACTGGCGGCTGGTGAGATCGAGCGTCGCGGCGTTCAGGTCGGCGACTGCCTGATCGTCGGAGCCGATGCCCAGCCGGCCGCTGCCGCAGGAGCGTCGGCATGAGCGCCGAGCGGATCCCCGGGCCGGGCGGCGACGGGACATTCGTGAAGAGCGCACAACCGCCCGCGCTGCAGATAGAGCGCCGCGCCGGTCCTCGAGATCCTGCCATGGGTCAAGGTGACCTCGTTCGAGTACGCGAGCGATGACGGTCGCTTTGCGACGCTTGAGCTGATCGCCGAGCTGCGTGGCGGCGTGCACGCTCCGACGCGGGCCGAGCTGCGCGTGCGGCGTGCGAGAAGGGTCACCTCGCACCGGGCGCTGCGGGCCACCGTGGACCGACGGGAGGGGTCGAGGGCGCGTTCGAACAAGCGCTCGTCGGTCTGGACCGTCTCGTTCAGGCTCCCGCTGACGGTCGTGGAGCACCCGGGCGCCAGCTTCGAGGTCGCCGGCGCCGAGCGCCGCGGATTCGCACTACCGGCGCCGACGCTCGCGCTGCCCGCCGCCACTGGGATGTCGATGGAGTGGCTGACCGACAGACTGCCTTCGGCTGCCGAGGGGCTTCGTCATCGCAGGCGCCAGGCAACGGCGCTGGCGTCCGTGGTCGCGCTCGGGGCCGGCCTCTCGTCGGCGGCGACGGTCGCAAACGCCGACTCTTCGCCGCAGGGATCCTCGCCGGGCGGTTCGACCACCACTGGCGCAGTGCAGACTCAGACCTCCACTGACACGACCGCCACGGACACGATCCTGACCGCGACGACCACGAGTCCGACATCAACGTCTCCCTCTCCGTCGACGTCCACAACAACGACTCCTTCCGACAGCGGGACGTTGACAACAACAGTTCCGACGCCGACGACCACCACGATCTCGCCCGTCCTCACCGGCCCGCAGACGATCGCAACCCCCCCGGAGACGACGACGACCGGTACAGATGCGAAGTCGACCACCTCCGGGACCGGGACGAAGATCTCCACCACGGCGATCCTCAAGTCGGCCGCCAAGGGATCCGCTGCCCTGTCGGTGTCGGGCACCGTCCACGGTCTGCGAAAGGTTCGCTGTCAGCCCCCTGCCAAGCAGAAGACCGACCGCGCCACCCGCAAGGACCACAACGCGATCAAGAGCCACGGTGCCGACAGCGGCTCACCGGCCAGCAGCACCACCAGTTCGACCCGTGGACATGGCCACAAGACGACCGCGAAGTCGGCAAATTGCGTGCCCGCGACCGGGCGCCGCCACCGTGACGCGCACTCCAACACCAAGCACCGCGCCGGTGCGCGCAACAACGGTGGCGCGGGGCTTGCGAAACCGGCCCCAGCGCCCGTCAGCGAACCCTTCATCCCGCTCACCGGCGACACATCGAACCCCTGGGGAGGCTCGGCGCTCGCTGACCCGTTCACCTCGGCCGAGCTCAAGTTCTACGCGTCGCTGGTCAAGCACATCAATCTGCCGCCGAAGTACCTGGTGCCGATCTACAAGGCCGCGGCCCGCAGGTTCCACCTCCCGTGGCAGGTGCTGGCGGCGATCAACCGGATGGAGACCGACTACGGCGCCGATCTGGGTATCTCATCGGCCGGCGCCGAGGGCTGGATGCAATTCGAACCAGCCACCTGGGCCGCCTACGGCATCGCCGTCGGCCGGCACTTCAAGCCGGTTGACCGGACGCCGAACCCGTATTACCCGCGGGACGCGATCTTCTCCGCGGCGCGTTACCTGCACGCGAGCGGAGGCAGCCACAACGTCCCCGGCGCGGTGTTCGCGTACAACCACGCGGCCTGGTACGTCCTCGACGTTCTTTCGATCGCCCAGCAGATCAATCAGCACGGGCTGCGCTGGAACAGCTCCGGCCATCGCAAGATCGCGGTGATGCGGACGACCGCCCGGCTGCTCGACGGAATGGTCTACAAGTGGGGCGGCGGACACTCGAACTGGATGATCACGACCGGCTATGACTGCTCAGGCTTCGTCTCGATGGTGTTGCATTCGGTCGGTTTCCTGCGCGTGCCGGCGACCACCCAGACGCTTCCCTATCAGCGCGGGATCCTGGCCGGCCGCGGTCGCTGGGTGACGATCTATGACCGCAGCGACGGTGGTGCCCTCGAGGCCGACCACGTGATCATCAACATCAAGGGACAGTGGTGGGAGAGCGGCGGGTCCTCGTCCAGCGGCGGCGCAGGCAGTGTGCACCGGATCAACCGGAAGTCGATCTCCCGCGCCTACCTCGAGTCGTTCAACCTCGTGCTTCACCCCTGGGGTCTTTAGCGCTCTGAGGACCGCCCGGCCCGCGGCGCCGGCGTCAGCGTCGCCGTAGGAACCGCGTGATCGCCTGCGCGATCGCCTCCGCCGCCCTCCGCTGGAACGAGGACCGAACCAGCAGCGCGGCGTCGGTGGCGTTTCGCATATTTCCGCATTCGATCAGCACCTTCGGTACGGTCGTCAGGTTCAGGCCGGCGAGATCGTCGCGGTGGGTGATGCCGTCGACTCCGTCGTAGGTGCTCTCCGGCATCCCGGTGACCGCAAGGAACCGCCCGCGCAGGATCGCCCCGAAGTCCGCCGAGGAGCCGATCACCCTGTCGTTGACCCCATCGGCGACGGGCTCGAGGATCGCGAAGCCGCGCCCATCCGGTGGGCCTCCATCGGCGTGGATGTCGATCGCCACGTTGGCGTGGGCGCGGTCGATGATCTGCGCGCGGGTGGTGACGCACGGACCGACGCCGTCATTGTTGCTCCGCGTCATCACGACCTTCGCCCCCTCCGCACGCAGGTCGGCCCTGAGGAAGGTGGCTACGTTGAAGTTGTACTGCGCCTCGGTGTAGCCGCCGTCGGTCGAGGTTCCGGTCGTGTCGCAGTCCTCTTCCTCACGACCGTTCCAGATCTGATGGTCAAGAAACGCCGGATCCGACCAGTTGCGCCCGTTGTGCCCAGGATCGATCCCGACGATCTTGCCGGCGAGCGGCAGCGCAGCGCCCGAGCGCGCGTCGGCGATCGACGCTCCGCGAGTGCTGAGCAGGGCCGCCATGAGACAGCCGGCCGCGACCAGCAGAAGCAGACCAAGCGGCCCCTCCCGGCGCAGAGACGGTCGGCGTCGAGAGGGGCGTCGGTCACCGTTACGGTTCGACACCGGTCAAACCGTAACGGTTTGCTCAGCGAGACTCAGTCGATCGGGGGCGGGTAGACCTCGGCGACGTACTTGTCGACCTGAGCCTCGGGCAGCCGCACGGCGACCGCCCAGTAGTAGATCACGAGGCTGAACACCGCAACGACCAGGATGTCCCAGTAGAACGGGATCGCGTTGCCGACGCCACCGACGAAGGTGGTCGCGAAGTTGACGCCGAGGATCGAGACGCCGTCGACGATGCCAACCCCGCCGGACCCTGGGAACTGCCCGAAGAACGAGATGACCAACATCCCGATCAGATATGCGAGCAGCCACGGCAGTGCGCCCCAGTCGATCTGCGGCCGGTTCGGATTGAGGTTGAACACCGCAGAGATCGTCATCAGCACATACCCGATCACCAACAGGATCATCAGCGTCGAGATCACGCCCCAGCCCGACCAGTAGACGATCAGGTTGGCGAAGATGAACGCCAGCGGCGACATGAACCTCCACGCCGGCAGGTTGTACACGCGTGGCAGATTCGGCTTGGAGCCTCGCAATGCTCCCAGTGACAGCGGCGCGCCGGCGTACATCATCAGCGAGCAGTCCGTCACGACACCGACAAGTTTCTGCCAACTCGGAAACGGCAGCAGGAACAGAATGCCGAAGAAGAAGCTGAAGATGATCGCGTTCCACGGAACCTTGAAGCGCGGGTTGTTGCGCTCGAAGAACTGCGGGATCATCCCGTTCTTGCTGAGGCCGAAAGCGACCCGGGAGGCGGAGGTGGTGTAGATCAGCCCGGTTCCCGACGGCGAGATGATCGCGTCGAGTCGCAGGAAGAACGCCAGCCAGCTGAGCCCCGCGAGTGTCGCTACCTCGTAGAACGGTGCCGCGTTGAGCGCCTGCACGGTCGGGTTGTTGTTGGTCGGTCCGAGGTTGGTCCACGTTCCCGCATGCGCCAGCAGGGTGGGATCGAGGGCCGCGATGAATGCGACCTGGACCATGATGTAGATCGCGGCGCCGATCAAAATTGAATAGATGACCGCGCGGGGAAGGTCACGCTTCGGGTTGGCGCTCTCGCCGGCGATCTGAACCGCCTGCTCGAAGCCGAGCAGCGAGAACACGATGCCCGCGTTCGGGATCGCGAGCATGATCGACTTGACTGCGGCGCCGTGGATGAAGAAGCCGCCGGCGGCGGTGAAGTTGCTCCCGTGGAAGCTCGACACGAGCAGCACGACGATCGTGACGCAGGGGATGATGACCTTCCACCACGTCAGCGCGTTGTTGATCCGCGCCAGCCACCGGATACCGATCATGTTGATGACCGTGAACAGCGCCATCAGCGCGATCGCGACGACGAGGCCGGTGCCGTGGACGACGCCGTTCACGAACCAGCCATGCAGGCCCTTGTAGCTCGACGCGTACTGAACCGCGGCGATCGCCTCGATCGGCGCCACAGCGGCCGCCTGCAGGTAGGAGAACCAGCCGAAGGTCGCGCCCGCGAGACTCCCGAAGGCGTAGTGCGGGAACCGGCTGGTGCCGCCGGTGACCGGGAACAGCCCGCCGAGCTCGGCATGGACGAGCGCGAGCACGATGATCATCACCGACGCGATGATCCAGGCGATGATCGCCGACGGGCCGGCGATCGTTACCGCCGTCAGAGCGCCGAACAGCCATCCGGATCCGATGATCGAGCCCTCTGATGCCCACAGAAGCCCGATGAAGGAGACGCTGCGGTCCATCCCCTCGAACTCGAGTGCAAGCTCAGGATCGTGATGTGGTGGTGGTGCGGCCTGGGCCACTTCAACCCCAATCGTTCGCAGTCAAGACAGCAGCTTGACTCGGGTTTGTACGGATAGACACGATCCTATGTAGGGCTTCAGACGGAAGTCAAGCTCCATCTGGAGCACAATCGCGACACCGGCGCCGTCTCGCCTGGCCGTTCGGCCCGCGACCTGGAACTGCGATCCTGGCGGGCAGATGCCGGGCGAAGCCGATCAACCACCCGCGCAGGCCGGACTGGAGATTCGCGCGATGCGAGGTGACGACCTCGACGATGCCGCCTCGCTGTCAGCCGCCGCGTTCGATATCGACATTTCAGATGAGCGCGGCGAGCGGCTCTGGCGCCATCGGGTCGCCCACCCGCTGCGCACCGATCCGGACGGTGCGTTCGTGGCCGAGCTCGACGGGGAGATCGTCGCCGCCGCGCAGGCGCTTCGACGCGAGCGGCTGTGGTGCCTGTCGATGCTCGCGGTTCGCCCGGGATCTGCAGGGGATCGGCGCCGGACGGGCGGTGCTCGGGGCGGCACTGGCCTACGGGGCCGATACCGACGCGGGCCTGATCCCGAGCTCCAACGACCCGCGCGCGATCAGGCTGTATGCGACCAGCGGGTTCGCGCTGCTACCAACCTTCGCCGGCGTGGGCGAGCTTGATCGCCGGGCGATCCCGCGAGTGGGGCACGCCGTCGCCGAAGCCGACGGCGGCGAACTTGAGCGGCTCGAGCCGATCTCACGCGACGTCCGCGGCGCGCCTCACACCTCGGAGCTGCGCTATGCGCTGGAGCGCGGCTCACGAATTCTGGTGCTCGGCGACAGGGGGTTCACCGTCGTTCATGATGGCCGCGTGTGGCTGCTGGCAGCTCGCGACGAGGAGGCGGCGACCAGTCTGTTGTGGAGCGGGCTCGAACTGGCCGGCTCCGAGGCCGAGCTCCTCAGCGCCCGCTGGATCACCGGCGAGCAGCAATGGGCGGTGCGGGTGCTGCTCGCTGCCGGCCTGCGGCTGACGGCGCAGGGGGCATTCTGCGTCCGCGGAACACCCGGTCCGCTGTGGCCGTACCTGCCAAGCCCGCCGTTCGCCTGAACGGCTGCCGGCGACCCGTCGACGCAAGTCTCGCTGCAACACCGCAACCTCGGGCCATCTGTGGGGTTATGGGGAGGTGTGCGCGCGGCCCGAGTCTGCCCGCGACAGCAACAAGCCGCTAGAGCAGACCCGAATCCGCTAGAAATACACGCTTGAGATCTCCCCGCTTGATATTGCCCCTGCTGACGGCGATCGCCGTCGCGGTGAGCGCGACCCCCGCCGTTGCCGCGATCTCGGTCCGGTGGCACGCTGCGGTCCGCGTCGAGCCGGCCCGCAACGGCGGGCTGAGTTCGGTCTCGTGCCCGTCCGCGAAACTGTGCGTCGCGGTCGATCAATCGGGCTGGCTGGTCACGTCGAAGAATCCCGCGGGGAACGCGAAGGCCTGGACCCCGACGATCAGGATCGACAAGGCCGCCAACGGCCCGCTGACCGGCATCTCATGCCCGACGACGAGCCTCTGTGTGGCCGTCGACGCGAGCGGGAATGTGATCACGTCCACGAACCCGACCGGCGGTCGCAAGTTCTGGAGCGGGCCGGTACACGTCGATTCAACCGGCGCCACTGACGGCGGCAGCGCGGGGTTCGCCGGGATCTCGTGCCCGACGGTGACGCTGTGCGTGGCCGTTGACGCCGGAAGCCCGGGCAACATCGTCACCTCGACCAGGCCGACCGGCGGTGCGTCCGCATGGAAGACGACGGCGGTCAACGGTCTGCTGACGAGCGTCTCGTGTGTGTCGAACACCCTGTGTGTCGCCGCCGGCAGCCAGCATTACGTTTCGACCAGCCCGACGGGCGGCACGAGCGCATGGCACGCGACCGGCGTCCAGACCGGCGGCGGAATCTTCAGCGCGATCGACTGCCCGTCCGCATCGCTGTGCGTCGCGACCGGTTACGGCAACACCTCTAGCGGTCTGGTGACGACGTCGGGCAATCCCCGCGGCAGCGCCGCGACCTGGACGACCGTCAGCCCGCAGCCCGATCCGCCGAATGCGGGCTCGGGCCTGCTTGACGGCGTCGCCTGTATGTCGAACTCGTTCTGCCTGGCCACCGACAGCAGCGATAACGTCTTCACCTCGACGAGGCCGAGCTCCGGCGCGTGGGGCGCGTCGGCGCTGATCGCGCCCGCAAGCGGCGGCACCGCGGTCGCCACCGCCGTCAGCTGCGCGCCGACGCTCTGCGTCGTCGTCGACAGCAACGGCTACGCGATCGCCGCCACCAAGCGCACCTGATCTGACCTGACCGTCGCGGGCGTCGGCATCCCGGTCGACTGACGCGGGATATGATCGCCGTCGTGACCGACGCGGCCGCATTCAGATCCCAATTTCCGGTCCTCGAACGCGTCGCCTACCTGAACGCGGGTACCGAGGGCCCCGTACCGGAGGCGGCACGCAACGCGGTTCGCGAGCGCGTCGATCGCGACACGTCCGGCGGACGCGCCGGCAGCGTCTACTTCGGCGAGGTCATGGAGCTGGCCGAGCGGATGCGCCAGGGCTATGCGGAGGTACTCGGCGCCGAGGCGGCCGAGGTGGCACTGACGGGCTCGACCACCGACGGGCTCAACACGATCCTCGGCGGCATGTCGCTGTCACCCGGCGATGAGATCCTGACCACCGACCAGGAGCATCCCGGGCTGCTCGGGCCGCTGCGCCTGGCCCGCGTCCGTCACGGCGCCTCGATCAGGATCGCGCCGTTCGCCGAGATCGCCAATGCGGTCGGACCGACGACCAAGCTGATCGCCTGCTCACACGTTTCCTGGGTCAACGGCAGCGTGATCGACACAGCGGCGCTGCGCGCCACCGGCGTGCCGGTGCTGCTCGACGCGGCACAGGGACTCGGCGCGATTCCGGTGGACGTGCATGCGCTCGGTTGCCATTTCTATGCTGCCTCCGGCCAGAAATGGCTGTGCGGCCCGGAGGGTAGCGGCTGTCTGTTCGTGCACCAGGAGGCGCTCGAGTCGCTCGAACCTCCGTGGCCGTCGTACGCGTCGCTGGCCGACCACGAGCATCCGCTCGACTCCGGACTCGCCGACGGCGCCAAGCGCCTGGACCACGGGTTTCCCTCGGCGATCCGCAACGCATGGGCACTCGCCTCGCTGCAGGCACTCGGCAATGCCGGCTGGAGCTGGGTCCACGAGCGGGGCACGGCGCTGGCGGCGCAGCTTGCAACGTTGCTTGAGCACCGCGGCCTGCAGGTCGCTCCCCGCGGTCGCACGACGCTTGTCTCCTGGCATGCCGACGATCCAGCCGCTGAGGTCGAGCGCCTGGCTGAGCGCGGCATCGTGATCCGCAGCATCCCGAGCGGCAACCTGCTGCGTGCCTCGGTCGGCGCCTGGAGCAGCGAGGAGGAGATCGAACGCCTCGCCGAGCTGGCGGCTCCCTGAACAACGGGCGACGTCGCGCCGCCGGCCGGGTGGCCGCTCAGCCGAGCAGCTCGCGGGCCAGATCGGCGAAGAAGCCGGCCGCAAAACCCAGGTCGCGGACATCGATCCGCTCGTCGGAACTGTGGACGAGCGGCGCTCCTTCGAGCAGCGACTGGTGGCGCTGGGGGAAGAATCCGTATGCGACACAGCCGGGAAACGCCTCACGCCACCAGCGCGAGTCCGAGAAGCCGGGCAGGATCACCGGCACCGTGCCGGCCCCGGGGTCGGCCGTTGCGACCCAGCCGGAGATGGCGTCCATCAGCGGGCTCTCGACCGGCGAAGCGTTGCCGACGACGGTCTCACGAAATGCCAGCTCGAAGGCAGCAGCGTCCTCGCCGAGCACCTCGGCGATCCGAGTCCGCGCCACGTCCTCGCCGAGTCCCGGCGGGACCCTGCAGTCGACGGTCAGCTGCGCCCGTGAGGGGATCACGTTGACCTTGTCGGAGGCGTGCGCCATCGTCGGCGTCATCGTCACACCGAGCATCGGCTCGATCAGGAACAGGAGCGTAGGCGCGGTGGCGGCGATCCGCGTGATCGCCGCCACCGGATCGGCGGGATCCGTCCCGAGCGCCGCCAGCAGCGCCGACGACGCTTCGGTCAGGTCGTAACCCGGCTGGGCTGCGGCGAGACGCGTCAGCGCCGGCGCCAACTTCACGAGCGCGTTGTCGCCGGCCCGTGGCAACGATGCGTGACCGGCGATGCCGCGCGCGGTCAGCGTGAAGCGAAACACCCCCTTTTCCGCACAGCACACGCCGTAGCGTCTGGAGCCGCCGTACTCGAGCACAGCGCCGGCGCCCTCGTTGATCAGAAAGTCGCAGCGGACCTTGTCCGGATGGTTCCTCGTCAGCCACTGAGCGCCAAGCTCGCCGCCGGTCTCCTCATCGGCGACGAACACGAGCTTCAGCGTCCCGCGCGCGGGGCGCCAGCCGGACCGCGCCAGCGTCGCACCCGCGACCGCTTCGGCAGCGACCTGCGATTTCATGTCAAGCGCTCCACGCCCCCACAGAAAGCCGTCGGCAAGATCGCCCGACCAGGGGTCGTGCTCCCAGTCCGACGGATCGGCGAGGACCGTGTCGACGTGCCCGAGATACAGGAGCGTCGGACCGTCGCGCTCACCTCTGAGCGTCGCCACGAGGTTGGCGCGAGCATCCGTCTCGCCGAGGATCTCGGTCTCGAATCCCGCGCTCTGGACGTAGGCGGCGAGGTGCTCGATCGCCGGGCGCTCATCACCGGGCGGGTTCACGGTCCTGAAACGCACCAGCGCCTGGAGCAGCTCCACAGTCTCCTGCTGCATGTCGGCCATCGCCTGATCAGCCTACCGTGCCGAAGGCGCCTCCGAGGGGTGATCGGCGCCCTGCTGGGCGTCTGCGTAAGATTGCTGATCGTGGACGAGGGCGCCCCCATCTCCTATCTGGCACTCGACGGTCACGTCCCGGTCTACGACTGCGACGGAGCCGAGGTCGGCAGCGTCGATCACATCGTCTCGGCCCCCGAAAAGGACATTTTTCACGGCATCGTGATGCGCAGGGAGCATGGGCAGTGCTTCATCGCCGCCGAGGATGTCGCGTCGCTGCACGAGCATGGCGTCGATCTGCGACTCAGCGCGCAGGCGGTCGCGATCGCGCCCGAGCCGCACGGTGCAGCGCCCTCCTGGCACGACCGTGAGCCCGGCGTCAAGCCGTCGAGCTGGAAGCACGTGTTCGGGATGTTCACGGGCGCTGATCCCCGCTCGCAGAACTGGACCAAGGAAGACTAGGCGTCGATGGTCCGCGGAAGCGACCTCGAGTTCGCGCTCGAGCTGGCCGACATCGCCGATGTGATCACGATGAAGCGCTACCGGGCTGTCGACCTGGCGGTCGAAACGAAGCCGGACATGACGCCGGTGACGGAGTCAGACCGCGCCGCCGAGCTGGCGCTGCGGGAGCGGATCACCGCAGCGATGCCCGACGATGCGGTGGTCGGAGAGGAGTTCGGGGCAGGTGAGGGAGCCTTTGAGCGACGGTGGATCCTCGATCCGATCGACGGCACCAAGAGCTACGTCCGGGGGGTTCCGACCTGGTCGACCCTGATCGCCCTGCAGGTCGGGGACACGGCGACCGTCGGCGTCGTTTCGATGCCGGCTCTGCAGCGGCGCTGGTGGGCGGTCCGCGGCGAGGGCGCCTTCTGCAACGGCCAGGCGATCCATGTCTCGGCGGTGCCAGATCTCGCGGATTCGCAGCTGACGTGGAGCGGGATCGAGGATTGGGACGGGATCGGCCGGCTCGACGCGATCATCGGACTCGGGCGCGCCTGCTGGCGCACCCGGGGCATCGGCGATGCCTGGCAGTACATGCTGGTCGCCGAAGGCGCAGCTGAGATCGCGCTTGATCCCGAGGCGAAGCTGTGGGATCTGGCGGCACTCAAGGTGGTCGTCGAGGAGGCCGGCGGGCGCTTCACCGATCTATCCGGGGCCGATCGCTTCGATGGTGGCAGCGGGATCGCGACCAACGGCCTCGTCCACGACGCCGCGCTCGCGCACGTCGGCTCGCAGGCGAACTGAGATCCGCGCACCTCACCGTGTGCGCCGCAATCGTCTGAGGGGCGGTGAACGTCTCAGCCGGCCTGAGACCCAGATGCCTCAGCCGAGGCAGCCGCCGACGCCCGGCGTGAGGCGGCCGGGACGTAGAGCAGCCCGGTCACGAGCGCCAGGGCGGCAGCGGCAGCGAGTGGCAGCCACATATCCACCTTCAATGCCATCGCTCCCGCGAAGGCTCCGATCAGCATCGCGCTCGCAGCGCCGATCCGCCTGTGCGTCGCCGCCGCGCTGCCGCCGTTGATCCGCCAGTCCGCCGCCAGGCCGGTGAGCGTCAGCGTCAGCACCGTCGTCGTCAGATCGGGGACCGCGAACGATCGAACGGTTGCGTTGCGCACACCCATCGCGAATGCCAGCAGCGCGATCACCGCGTCTGCCGCGAACGTCTTCGGGTGCACCGTCAGCGCCGCCGCGATCGCTGCGCAGGCGATCAACAGGGCCGTCTCGATCGCGAGCCCACTACCGGCATGCCGAGGATGGCGAGCGGATGTCCTGCGCGCCAGCTCGCCGCCGGCGAGGGCGCCGAGCAGGAAGGCGACGAGCGAGACGATCGGCGCGATCACCGGCAGGCCGGTGCCGCCCGCCAGGCCGAAGCCGAGCAGCACGACGTTGCCGGTCATGTTGGCCGTGAACACGTGGCCGAGCCCCAGGTAGCTGACGCCGTCGATCAGGCCGGTCGTGAACGTCAGCGTCAGGAGCGCCCGCGTAAGCGGATGTCGAATGCTCTGCGCGGCCTGCTGCGCGACCGATTCCACGCCGCAAGCGTACGCCGCTGCGCTCACGCCCATACTTCACGCCATGGAGCGCCTGTTCGGCAACGACGAGGAACCGCGGCAGCAGTCCGACGCCCGATCCGTGGACGGCGAACTCGGCGAAGCCCCGTTGGCGGCGCGGATGCGACCTTCGACGCTGGACGGATTCGTCGGCCAGCGTGAGCTGCTGGCTCCCGGGTCCGCGCTGCGCGCGGCGATCGAGCACGGGCGGCCGCACTCGATGATCCTGCACGGTCCGCCCGGGAGCGGCAAGACGACACTCGCGCGGATCATCGCGGCGGCGGCCAATGCCGCGTTCGAGGAGGAGAGCGCGGTGGCGGCTGGACGCGCCGAGGTGCGCGCCGTGATCGAGCGGGCGCGGCTCCGGCGTCGGTCCGGCGCCGGCGCGGGGCGCGATGGCAGCGGTGTGCCGACGATCTTCTTCCTGGACGAGATCCACCGTTTCAACAAAGCCCAGCAGGACGCGCTGCTGCCGGCGGTCGAGGACGGGCTGATCACCCTGATCGGCGCCACCACCGAGAACCCGTATTTCGAGGTCAATTCGGCGCTGCTCTCGCGCGCACGCGTCTACGAACTGCAGGCGCTCGAGCCCGCCGATGTCCGGGTGCTGCTGGAGCGTGCCGTGGCGCAGGGCGAGTGCGGCGCCGGCGTTGAGATCGAACCGGAGGCGCTCGACTTCGCCGCCGAGTGGACCGCGGGCGATGCGCGTGCGGCACTCAACGGCCTTGAGCTCGCATGCGAGGCTGCCGGTGACGGCGCGACCGTGACGGTCGACCACATCCGTGACGCGCTTCAGCAGCGAGCACTGCTCTACGACCGCAACGCAGACAACCACTACGACACGATCTCCGCCTGGATCAAGGCGACGCGAGGCTCAGATCCGGATGCGTCCCTGTACTACCTCGCGGTGATGCTCGAGGGGGGCGAGGATCCCCGCTTCATCGTCCGGCGGATGGTGGTGCTCGCGTCGGAGGACATCGGTAACGCCGACCCGCAGGCGCTACTGATCGCCACTGCGGCGGCGGCGGCGGTCGAGCACGTGGGGCTGCCCGAGTGTCAGTTCGCGCTGGCGCAGGCCGCCATCTACCTGTCGCTGGCACCGAAGTCCGACCGCGCAAAGCGGGCGGTGTTCGCCGCGCGCGCCCAGATTCGTGATCACGGCGCTCAGCCACCGCCGGCGCACCTGCGCAGTTCGACCCGAGGCGACGGCAACTACGACAATCCGCACCAGCATCCGGGCCACCTCTCGGCGCAGGAACTGATGCCCGCTGCTGCTGTCGGGAAGCGCTTCTACGAGCCCGACGAGGCCGAGGCGGCGCTCCGGGAGCGACTCGAGCAGATCCGCCGCGCGCGCGGCCGAGAGTGACAGCTCTGCGGTCCGACCTCCGTGAGACGATGCGCCGCTGATCGCATGAAGCGCCTGCGCCCACCCCACCGCCTCAGCCACGGCACGATCGTCGCGTACGTGGCGCTGTTCTTCGCCCTCGGCGGCACCGGGTGGGCAGCGAGCCATGTCAGCAACGGTCCGAATCTGGTCGCCCATGTCGCGGGCGGATCCGGAGTCAAGGTGCGCTGCAGCGCGACCCGCAACGGGAAACGGGTCAGCTGCAAGATCGTGAAGGGCAGCGGCGTCGGGCCGCGCGGCCCACAGGGACCTCCGGGCAAATCGGGAGGCTCCGGCAGCTCTGTGGGCACCGCCTCAGACTCGTTCACAGAGTCGCCCGCCTACAACCTCAGCACCCCGGTCGCCTACGTCTACGGCGTCGGCGTCAACGGCCAGTCCTCGGACACCACCAACGACGAATGGCAGCAGGCCAACATCTTCACCTTCAAGCGGTGGACCGCTGCCGATCCGGGGACGATCACCTTCCGCACCCCACTTCTGAGCCCGAACGAGCTCCAGGGGACTGCAGCCGATCTGGATTCGGTCGACTTCTGCTACGGCCTGCAGAACACCAACCAGTACAGCAACGGAGAGGCCGACGTCTCGATCACCAACGCCACCGTGCTCGAGTACGTAGAGCCCGACGCCACCTCGACGACCGGCTACCAACCGGCGGACACGCCGGTCACGCTGATCGACAAACCGCTGACGCTCGCGACCTCGGACGCGGCCGGCAGCACCGGCTGCGAAACCGTCACGGCCTCGCCCGCAGCCCCGATCACCAGTGGCGGCTACCTCGAGTTGGACGTCCAGATCCAGATCCTGACGCCGACGGCACCGGTCTCGCCGGGCTCGGCGTCGTACCAGGGCTGGGTGGATTTCGGGCGCATCACGACAACGTACGCGCCGTAGTCCCGCATCAGCCGGCCCGGCAGGCTGAGGGGATAGGTCCTAAGCTCCGGTCCCGTGCAAAGCGGTGCCACGACGACGCAGTTGGAGTCAATCAATCCGGCGACCGGGGAGCTGCTCGGGGCGGTGCCGGTCACGCCGCCCGGAGAGGTCGCCGCGGTCGTCGACGCGGTGGCCAAGGTACAGCCGTTCTGGGCGCAGTTGACGCTCACCGATCGCGCCCGCTATCTCGACCGCGCCGCGCAGGTCGTGATCGATGAGTCCGATGCGATCCGAGACCTGATCGTCAACGAGCAGGGCAAACCGCGCAACGAAGCGTTCTCGATGGAGATCCTGCCGTCGATCGATGCACTCGGCTGGATCGGCCGTGAGGGCCGGCGGCTTCTCGCCGACGAGAAGATCACGCTGCGTCAGCCGTTCTTCGCGACGAAGTCGGCGGCACACACGTATGAGCCGCTGGGAGTGATCGGGGTGATCGCACCGTGGAATTACCCGTGGACGATCCCGTTCGGCGAGATCGCGCTGGCGCTGATGGCGGGCAACGGCGTCGTGCTGAAGCCCGCGTCGCTGACGCCGCTGATCGGCGAGCGGATCGTCCATGTGTTTGAGCGCGCCGGGGTGCCTGAGGGTCTGGTGCGGGCGGTCCACGGACCCGGGACGGGCGCCGCGCTGGTGCAGTCGAGCGTGGCCAAGATCTTCTTCACAGGTTCCGCAGCGACCGGACGCACCGTCGGCGAGGAATGCGCCAGGAGCCTGAAGGGCTCGGTTCTCGAGCTCGGAGGCAAGGACCCGATGATCGTGCTCGGCGACGCCCACGTCGAGCACGCGATCGCGGGCGCACTATGGGGCGGCTTCGCCAACGCCGGCCAGACCTGCTCGGGGATCGAGCGGGTCTATGTCCTGCGTGAAATCTCAGAGGCATTCATCGAGGGCGTCGTCGCCGGCGCGCAGCGGCTCCATGTCGGCGACCCGCTCGGCTGGGACACGGAGATCGGACCGATGGCCTCACGCGAGCAGTTCAACCTGGTGAGCGAGCTCGTCGACGACGCGCTGGCCGCCGGCGCGATGATGCGCTGTGGCGGGCCGCTGCCGTCGCCGCCAGGGTTCGAACAAGGCGCCTTCTATGCCCCTACCGTGCTGATCGGCGCCACCCATCAGATGCGGATCATGAACGAGGAGATCTTCGGCCCGGTCCTGCCGATCGTGATCGTCGACAGCGAGGATCAGGCCGTCACGCTCGCCAACGACAGCGCCTTCGGCCTTGGCGCCTCGGTCTGGACGGCAGATCGCAGCCGGGGTGAGCGGATCGCCCGGGAACTGGAGTCGGGCATGGTCTGGATCAACGACCACATGTTCAGCCACGGCGCCTGCCAGTGTTCCTGGGGAGGCGTCAAGGAGTCAGGCCTCGGTCGAACCCACTCGAAGTTCGGGCTGTACGAGTGCGTAAACATCAAGCTCCGGGTTTGGGAGCCCTCGCGGATCCGAGATCCGTGGTGGCACCCCTACGATGAGACGCTCGGCGCCGCGATGCGCCAGGCCGCATCGGTCCTCTATGGCCGCCCGTCGATTCGCGCCGGCGCACTCAAGAAGGGGCTGGCGCCGATCGCGAAACTGAGCGCGCGACTCGCCAGGGAAGCGATCGGCCGCTGAGAGTCGGGCGCCGCTCCAGCCGACGACGGGCAGGCGGCGATCTCACACAAGTACGCTTAGCCGATGCCGGCCCAGGCCTACAGCGGCAAGGAGTGCGTCTGCCAGCTCAACCGCGGGATCTGTGACCAATCTTGCGTCCAGGACATGATGCGAACGCCGCTCTACATCGCCTGTCTGCGTCTGAGCGGCCGCCGCTGCCTGGTGGTGGGCGGTGGCGGGGTTGCACTCGAGAAGGTGGAGGGATTGCTCGCCTGCGATGCGGGCGTCACTGTCGTGGCACCAGACGCCGACCCGGAGTTGGTCCAGCTCGCGCTCGAGGGCTCGATCCGCTGGGAGCGCCGGGAGTACGAGACCGGCGATCTCGACCGATGCCTGCTCGCGATCGCCGCAACAGATGAGACGGCCGTCAACATTCGGGTGTTCGAGGACGCCGAGCAGCGGTCGATGCTCGTCAACGTTGTCGACGTGCCGCCGTTGTGCAGCTTCATCCTTCCGGCGATCACCCGCTGCGGCCCGATCGCGATCGCGATCTCCACCGCCGGCGCCTCGCCGGCCCTGGCCAAGCGGATGAAGCGGGAGATCGCCGCGACCTTCGGCGAGCCCTACGCGATCCTTGCGATGCTGCTCAACGACGCTCGCGGCTGGGCGAAGCGCACGCTCCCCACCTACCGCGAGCGCAAGGAGTTCTTCGAGGCGATCGTCAACGGCCGGCCGGACCCGATCGAACTGCTCAGGGCCGGGGACATCGACGGCGTGCGTGAGCTGATCGCGACCGCGCAGTACTCACGCGCATCGGTGTGAGGAGTCCGATGACGGAGCCGACCGGCAGCAGCCCACGATGAACGAGCTGACTCACCTCGATGAGCACGGGCGGGCGCGGATGGTCGACGTCGCCGGCAAGCCGACCACCGATCGCAGTGCCACCGCCCGCGCGATCGTCCGCGTCTCGCCGCCGACCGCTGCGGCAGTACGGAGTGGTGATGCCCCGAAGGGTGACGTCCTCGGCGTCGCGCGAATCGCCGGGATCCAGGCGGCGAAGCGCACCTCCGAGCTGATCCCGCTCTGCCACCCGCTGGCCCTGACGTTCGTCGGCGTCGAGGGATCGGTCGACGTTGAGGCAGGCGAGATCGTGTTGATCGCAGAGGCGCGCACCAGCGGACAGACAGGCGTTGAGATGGAGGCGCTGACCGCTGCGGCCGTGGCGGCGTTGACCGTGTACGACATGGTCAAGGGGATCGAGCGCGGCGCAGAGATCGCCGAGGTGGTGCTGCTCGAAAAGGCCGGTGGGCGTTCTGGCACATGGCGGCGACCGCCAGAGCCGTCCTCACCCGAGTCGTCCTGATTCGCACCGACATCACGGCACGAGCGCCGATAACCTCAGGCGCTATGAAGACGGCGATCCTCACCGTCTCGACGTCTGTCGCGGCCGGGGACAACGAGGACCTGTCAGGCGTGGCGCTCGCCGAGCTTGCGACTGCAGCCGGCGCCCGGATCGTCGCCCGGGATGTGGTCAGCGACGACCTCGCGACGATCGAGGCGTGGCTCCGCGGGCAGGTGGCCGCGGGCGTGGCGCTGATCTTCACCACGGGCGGCACCGGCTTCACCCCCGACGACGTCACGCCCGAGGCGACCCGGGCCGTGATCGAGCGCGACGCGCCCGGATTGGCCGAGGCGATGCGTGCGGAGTCGATCCGACACACCCCCAAGGGGATGCTCTCACGCGGCGTCTCCGGGATCGCCGGCCAGACGCTGATCGTCAACTTTCCCGGCAGCCCAAGAGCGGTACGCGAGCTGTTCGGCGTGATCGCGCCTGTGCTCGAGCACGCGGTGGGAACGCTGCAGCGCAAGCGCGGGCAGAGAGTTGAACACTGATCCGCCGGCGCTCGAGCCGGCAATCGAGCTGTCCGGGCTGACCCGGCACTTCGGTGAGCGCACCGCGCTGCGTGACGTCTCGGTCGATCGTTCCCGCCGGCGCGACGCTGGCGGTGCTGGGACGCAATGGTGCCGGCAAATCGACGCTGCTGCGGATCCTGGCGACCCTGCTTCGGCCGCACGCAGGCACCGCGAAGCTGCTCGGCGAGGAGCTGCCGCGCCGGGCGTGGCTGGTCCGGGGCCGGATCGGGTTGCTCGGACACGAGCCGCTGCTGTACCGCGACCTGACCGGACGCGAGAATCTGCACTACCACGCGCGGTTGCACCGTGTCCCCTCAGAACGGGTCGACGAGCTGCTGGAGGCGGTTGAGATGCGACTTCGCGCAGATGAGCCGGTGCGGTTGCTCAGCCGCGGCATGGTCCAGCGGCTGGCGGTCTGTCGAGCGGTGCTGCATAGACCCAGCCTGCTGCTGCTCGACGAGCCGCGCTCCAACCTCGACCCGGGCGCGGGCGAGTTGGTCGAACCGCTGATCGGCGCCGGCAGCGGCACCACCCGTGTGATCACCAGCCACGATCCGCAGGCGGCCCTCGCCGAGGCCGATCTGGTGCTCGCGCTGAAGGACGGGCGCGCGAGCTTCGTCGGCGCAGCGGCGGAACTGGATGCTTCAGCACTGCGGGAGCTGTACGCGTGAGGACGGCGCTTGCGGTCCTTCGCAAGGACCTGCTGCTCGAACTGCGGACGCTCGAGACGGTGCCGGCGATGGTGCTTTTCTCGGTGACGACGTTCGTCGTCTTCCACTTCGCACTGAACCGTGCGACCCTGGCGGGCCAGCTGGCGGCGGGCGTGCTGACCGTCGCGCTGCTGTTCGCAGCGCTGCTCGGGATCAACCGCCTGTTCGTCGCCGAGCGTGAGCAGGGCGGGTTCGACGCATTCCTGCTGGCGCCCGTCGACCGCAGCTCGATGCTGCTCGCGAAGGCGACGGCCCTGTTCCTGTACCTGACGGTGCTGGAGGTGGTCGCGGTGCCGGCGTTCGCGCTGTTCCTGTTGGCCCGCTCGCTGCCGCCGGTGCTACCAGGGCTGATTCTCGTGCTGGCACTGGCGAACGTCGCGTTTGCCGTGATCGGAACGCTCGTCTCGGCGATCGCCGTGCAGAGCCGTGCTCGGGACCTGATCGGCCCGATCATCGCACTGCCGCTGCTGCTGCCGGCGTTGATCGCCACCGCCCGGGCGATCGGGCCGGTGCTGGCGGCCCGGGGATCCTCGGCGCCACCCGGGAAATGGCTGGCGGTGCTCGCTCTTTATGATGTAGTGAACGTCCTCGTCGCCTACGCGGTGTTCGACTTCCTGCTGGAGGACTGAGTCTTGAGCCCACATGGCCGTCATCTGCGCGGCCTCTCAATCGCAACCGTCGTCACGATCACGGCGGCGCTGGTGCTCGTGTTCTTCTACGCGCCGCTCGATGCCAACCAGGGCTTCGTGCAGAAGATCTTCTACCTGCATGTGCCGCTGGCGATCATCTCGCTGTGCGGCTTCGTGATCGGCGGTCTGTTCGGGATCGGCTATCTGCGCACCGGCGAGCGGATCTGGGACATGCGCTCGTACTGCGCGATCCACATGTCGCTGATCTTCGCGGTCGCCGGCCTGATCGCAGGCTCGATCTGGGCGAAGGCGTCATGGGGCCACTGGTGGGTGTGGCAGGAGCCGACGCTCGTTTCGTACCTGATCGTGATCCTGCTGTTCGCGACCTACCAGCCGATGCGCTTCTCGATCGAGGATCCCGAGCGCCAATCGCGTTACGCCAGCGTGTTCGCGATCGTCGCCGGCGCGTTCGTCCCGCTCAACTTCATCGCCGTGCGGCTGTCGGCGGAATACGTCCACCCGCGCGTGCTCACGCTCGAAGGTGGCAACCTACCCGGACCGATGCGACTCACCTTCCTGGTCTCCTTCGTCGGGCTCGCGCTGCTGTTCACAACCCTGATGAAGTACGAGATGGCCGCCAAGACCGCGCGGATCGAGACGCGACGGCTGCGACGGATGCTGTCCGGTGATGATGGCTTCGTGCCGATGCGCAGGAGCGCGGCACCCTCGTGAACCTCGCCCTGCTGATCCCGTTCGCGGAGGCGCCGGCGCTGCCGCTGCACAAGGCCGGCGCATTTGTCGCCGCGGCCTACATCGTGTTCCTCGCGATCATCCTGATCTATGTCGCGATCATGGCGGTGCGCCTGAACCGCAACGAGCGGGAACTTGCAGAGCTCAAGCGGGAGCTGCTGGCGCGTGAGCAGGGCCGGGCAACCGATCAAGCCTCGCCCCCGGCGGCAGAACACGAGGTGGTCCCCCAGCGATGACCGAATTGCTCGCGATCGGCGCCTCGTACAAGACCGCACCGCTCGAGGTGCGTGAGCGGCTCGCGCTGCCGGATACCAGGGCCATGGAGTTCCTGAGGGATCTGCGCGGTGGCGCCGAGATCCAGGAGGCGGTGGCGATCTCGACCTGCAACCGGACCGAGCTGTATCTCGTCGTCAGCGATCCTGTGGAGGCCGAGAGCTCGGTGCTCGCGATGCTCGCGCGGCAGGCGGAGATCAGGCCGACGGCGCTCGCCGGCGCGATCTACTCGCATCGAAACTGCGAAGCCGCACGACACCTCTATCGAGTGACCGCGGGGCTGGAGTCGATGATCGTCGGCGAAGCTGAGATCCAGGGACAGATCAAGCGCGCCTATGACACGGCCCTTGCCCGCGAGACCGTCGGACCGCTTACCAACCACCTGTTCAAATCAGCGCTTGCGACCGGCAAGCGGGTCCGGACGGAGACCGCGATCGGTGAGCGGCACCTCAGCCTCGCATCGGTCGCCGTGATGCTCGCCCGCGACACGCTGGGTGACCTGGCCGGGTGCCAGGTGACGATCGTCGGGACCGGCGAGACCAGTGAGCTGACGGCGCGTGCGCTGGCCGACAGCGGTGGCCGGACGATGTTCGTCGCGACGCGGCGGCGGGACCGTGCGATCGGCCTCGCCCAGCGCTACGGCGGCGAGGCGATGAGCTTCGACGAACTGCCAGAGGCGCTTGAGCGGGCCGATGTCGTCGTCGCAGCCACGCTCTCACCACATCTGCTGATCGAGGCGCGTGAACTGGCGGTGGTGATGGACGCGCGTGAGGGGCGGCCGATGATGCTGATCGATCTCGCCGTACCGCGTGACATCGACCCGGAATGTGGCGAGCTGCCCAACGTGTCGCTCTACGACATCGACGACCTGCAGGCGGTCGTCGCCCGTAATCGCAAGGTACGCCAAGCTGAGGCGCGCAAGGCCGAGGGCATCGTCGAGGAAGAGATCCAGAGTTTTGCGGTCTGGCTCGGCTCGCTTGAGATTCGCCCGACGCTGGCGGCGCTCCGGGTCAGGGGTCAGGAGATCGCGGAGCAGGTCATCCGCGAGAACGATGGAAAGTGGGAATCCGCGTCGGCACGTGACATCGAGCGCATCGATGCACTGGCGCGCGCTGTGGTCAACCGACTGCTGCACCACCCGACCGCGCGGATGAAAGAGCTCAACGACGATCGCGTGCACCAGCGGATGGCGCTCGTGCGTGACCTGTTCGACCTCTCGGTGGATGAGCCGGCGGTGCGTGAACAGCCGACGGGCGGCGCGCAGAGTGACGAGCCGGTCCCCGCGCAGGTGGCCGAAGTTCGCAGCATCGGCGCGCGCCGCGGCTGATGCGGATCGGAACGCGCGGCAGCGCGCTCGCGCTGGTGCAGGCCGGCTGGGTGGTGCAGCGGCTTGGCGATCAGGCCGAGCTCGTCACGATCACCACCCACGGCGATCGGGCGCAGCTCGTTTCCGACAAATCACGGTGGGTCTCGGAACTGGAGTCCGCGTTGCTCGACGGTCGGATCGACCTCGCCGTGCACTCGGCCAAGGATGTCCCTGCCGATCTCGCTGACGGCCTCTCGCTTGTCGCGATCCCAGCGCGCGAGGATGCCCGTGACGTGATCTGTGGGGCAGCATCGCTGGCCGAGCTCCCCGGGGGCGCGGGTCGGCACCAGCAGCCTGAGACGCGCTGCACAGCTGCGCGCTGTGCGCGACGACCTCGACGTGGTACCGGTCCGCGGCAACGTGGACACGCGGCTGCGCAAGCTCGCCGCGGGCGAGGTGGACGCGCTGGTGCTCGCTTTCGCAGGACTGCTCCGGCTCGGACGGGCGGAAGCTGCCGACGGCGTGCTCGAGGAGCTGCTGCCCGCGGCCGGCCAGGGTGCGTTGGCGCTCGAGGCGCGCACCGGTGACCCGGTAGCAGAGCTCGCGGCTTCGCTCGACGACGCCGAGGCGTCAGCGTGCGTCAGCGCCGAGCGTGAGCTTACGCGCGTGCTCGGTGCGTCCTGCAACACGGCGGTCGGCGCCCATGCCAGGAGCGTCGGCGACGGGCTCCTGGAGCTACGCGGCTGGGTCGGCTCCCCCGACGGCTCAGCGTGGGTCGCAGATCGCCTCCGCGGAGCCCCGCCGGGGCTCGGTCACGAGGTTGCCCAGCGTCTGCTGGCCGTGGGCGCAGCTGAGCTGCTGCAGGCAGGCGAGCTTGTGGCCAGGAACCTGGAGGGCGGCGCCGCGTTTCCGGCGCCGCACGGCGGCGGGTGACGGTTCGCCTCGTCGGGGCCGGGCCGGGCGATCCGGGCTTGATCACCGCGCGGGCACTCGAGCTGATCGCGGCTGCCGACGTGATCGTCTACGACCGGCTGATTCCGGAGAGCGCGCTCGACGGCGCGCGCGAGGACGCGAAGCTGATCTACGTCGGCAAGGAGTCCGGCGTGCATTCGCTCAAACAGGACGAGATCGATGCGCTGCTTGTCGAGCACGGCGCCAACGGCCTGGAGGTCGTCCGGCTCAAGGGCGGCGATCCGTTCGTGTTCGGGCGCGGCGGTGAGGAGGCCGAGGCGTTGCGCAGCGCGGGGATCCCGTTTGAGATCGTGCCCGGCGTGACCGCCGGAATCGCGGCTGCAGCCTACGCGGGGATTCCAGTGACCTTCCGTGAGACCGCCAGCGCCGTTGCGTTCCTAACCGGCCACGAGGATCCGGAGAAGGCCGAGTCGACACTTGACTGGCGTGCGCTCGCCGCGTTCCCGGGCACGCTTGTCGTCTACATGGGTGTGCGCCGGCTGGCCGCGATCGCACAGCGGCTGATCGACGGCGGCCGCGACGGCTCAGAACCGGCCGCGATCGTACAGCGCGGCACGTTCGCCGACCAGCGCGCCGCGGTGGCGACGCTGGCGACGATCGGTGCGGTCGCCGAGGCCAGGCGGATCGCGGCGCCGGCGATCGTGATCTTCGGAGCCGTGGCCGGCCTGCGCGACCAGCTCGCGTGGTTCGAGCGCCGCCCGCTCGCCGGCGTGCGCGTCGTCGTCACCCGTGCCCGCGCACAGGCCGGCGCCCTCTCGGCCCGCCTGCGGGCGCTGGGTGCCGACGTAGTCGAGGCGCCGGCGATCAGGATCCGGGTGCTGGAGGGGCCCGCGCCCGAGCTCTCGCTGTACGACCTCGTGTGCCTGACGAGCGTCAACGGCGTTCATGCGCTGTTCACGCGCATGAACGCCGTGGGCTTGGATGCGCGCGCGCTGGCGGCCACTCGGGTGGCGGCGATCGGTCCCGGGACGGCGGCGGCACTGTTGGAGCACGGCGTGATCGCGGACGTGGTCCCGGAGCGATCCGTCGCCGAAGGTTTGATCGAGGCACTCGGCACCGAACCGGTCGCGCGGGCACTGGTGGCCCGAGCCGCGCAGGCACGCGACGTGCTGCCCGACACGCTGCGCTCACGCGGGACCGAGGTCGATGTCGTGGCGCTGTACGAGACCTTGCCCGAGCAACTGAGCGATGCGAAGCGCTCGGCGGCCGCAGCCGCCGACTACATCACGTTCGCCTCAGCCTCGAGCGTGCGCAACTTCCTGACCGCGATCGGCGGCGAGATGCCGAGCGCAGCGCGGCTGGTCAGCATCGGTCCCGTCACGAGCGCGACCCTCGATCAGCATGGCCTGACCGCGCACGTGGAGGCGGTCGACCACGACATCGACGGCCTGATCGAGGCGCTCGTCGGAGACGTCGCAGCCAGCGGCGCGCCGGAGCGGGAAGGCTGAGCGCCAGATTGCCGGGATTAGCGGGCGCGTCGAGACCGGTCGTGACACTGCTGAGCGATTACGGCCTCGGCGATGCATTCGCCGGCGTCTGCCACGGCGTGATCGCGACGATCTGCCCGCAGGCGCGGATCATCGACGTCACCCACGGGATCGCACGCCAGGACATCGAGGCGGGGGCGCTCGTACTGGCGCAGGCGATAGCGTTCCTGCCGGTCGGAGTGCACGTGGCGGTCGTCGATCCCGGCGTCGGCGGTGATCGCCGCGCGGTTGCGCTGAAGCTCGCCGACGGACGGACCCTGGTCGGCCCCGACAACGGGCTGCTCTGGCCGGCAGCGCAGGCGTGCGGCGGCGTGCGCGACGCGGTCGAGATCTCGAACTCGCCGCTGCGTCTCGAACCGGTCTCCGCGACCTTCCACGGACGCGATCTGTTCGCGCCCGTCGCCGCGCACCTCGCATGCGGCGTTCCGCTCTCGGATGCCGGAGCGCCACTGGGACCATCCGCGCAGCTGGTGAAGCTTGAGTGGCCACCGGCACGTATCGAGCATGGCGCGCTGGTGGCGCCGGTCACCTACGTCGACGGATTCGGAAACGTCGCGCTCGCGGTCGGGGACGAGGAACTCGATCTGTTCGGGCCGCCTCGCAACGAGATAGTTACCCTGACGCTGCCGTCAGGCGTGACCGTGAGCGCTCGGCATGTGCACGCGTTCACTTCGGCGGCAAGCGGTGATCTGGTTGTCTACGAGGATTCCTCGCGGGCTCTGGCGATCGCCGTCAGCCACGGGTCAGCGGCTCAGCAGCTGGGTCTCAAGGCCCGCGATCTCGTGCGGCTGGCGCTTGGCGCCTGACTCGGTATAGCGGAATCTCACGAGCGCTCGCGCCGCGGGGACCACGGTGTCATACGTGCCCGAGCAGGTGAGTCTCGAACCAGGCGTTACGGAACGCACCGCGCTGATCGATCCTTTCGGTGAGGGCGACAAAGTCGTCAATCCGCTCGTATCGCGGCGCCAGATCGCCGGCATCCGCCAGGAACAGCTTGCCCCAGTGCGGCCGCGGGTCGAACGGAGCCAGTGCCTTTTCGATCTCGGTGAGCGCGCCACGCACCGCCGTCGGATCACGTATCCAGGTGAAATGGATCGCGACCATCGGCTGGCCGTATGCGGGGCTCATCCATAGCCCGTCAGCAGCGACCGTACGGATCTCCGATGCCTGCACGAGCGAGCGGAGTCCGTCGGCCAGTGCGAGCACGGCTTCGATCGCGGCGACACCGTGGCGGCGCGGCACCAGGTACTCGGACTGGATCTCGGCGCCGCTGCTCGGTGTGTACCCCATCCGGAAGTGCGGCAGGCGTGCTGACCATGGACCCGGCACTCCTAGCTGCGGCGTGCAGTTCACCGGGTCGATCCCGAGGATCGGATGGCGGTCGGCGCGTGCCGCCGTGGCGCCGAACAGCGTCTCGAGCGGCGCCTGTGACGTTTGTGCCACACGATCCTTGACCCACACCTGGTCAACCGTCGCTCCCCACCCCGTGAACACGCTGACGCTGTAGCCGCTTGCGCTGATCTCGTCAAAGTGCTCGAACAGCGCCTGCCAGCTCAGGCGCTCGAAGACGCGCTGAGAAACCTCATACGCCGGCTCGACATCGAGCGTGATCCTGGTGACCGCGCCCAGCGCACCGAGACCGACGACTGCCCCGTTGAAATCCTGATCGCCGCGCGAGGCGGTGAACACCTCGCCCTGCGAGGTGACGATTTCCAGAGCCGTGACCGAGGTGGCGAGATTGCCGTTACCGTCACCGGATCCGTGGGACGCGGTCGCCACCGCCCCCGCGACCGAGATGTGAGGTAGTGACGCGAGGTTTGCCAGAGCCACTCCCTCGCTGTTCAAGACGCCGAACAGCTCGCCGTAGCTGAGTGCGGCATTGAACGACACCGTTAGCGCGACGTGGTCGACGACGATCTCCGCAGGAAGGCGCTCGAGCGTCAGCAGCTGATCTGAATCGCCGATGTCAGTGAACGAGTGGCGCGTGCCGAGCACCCGGATCCGCGGTGCCGACGCGACGATCTCCTGGACCTCCTCCAGCGTCGTCGGCCGATGCAACGCAGTCGCCCGGTACGTGTAGTTGCGGGCCCAGTTGGTCAGCTCCATACGCCTGGACGCTAGCGGTCAGTCAATCGAGCGATGCGGGCTGGAGCAGACGCCAACGATGTGTCACACAGTTACTGTGATACTGTGTAAAAAATGAAGAACATCACTCTGTCGGTGCCGGACGACGTCTACCGGGAGGCGAGGATCCGCGCCGCCGAGCGTGGCAGTTCGGTCAGCGCGCTGGTCGCCGAGTATCTACGTTCGCTCTCAGATCGGGATGCCGAGTTCACAGCGCTCGAAGCCCTCCAGCATCAGGTGCAGGACGAGATCGCTTCCTTCAGTGCCGGCGATCGCCTCTACCGCGACGACCTGCATGCCCGTGCGCTTCGTTGACACCAACGTGCTGCTGTACGCGGTCTCGCGTGATCCAGTCGAGCTGGCCAAGGCCGCCCGCGCAAACGAAATCCTCCGTGACAGAGATCTTGGCCTGTCCGTCCAGGTGCTCCAGGAGTTCTACGTCCAGGCGACCCGCGCAAGCCGGCCGGACCCTCTCAGCCATGACCAGGCAGCGAAACTCGTCGAGTCGTTCCTGCGCTTCCGCGTGCAGGAGATCACAACACCGGTGATGCTCGCCGCCCTCGCGACGCGTCAACGTTTCGGAATCTCCTACTGGGACGCCGCGATCCTCGAAGCCGCGCGGGCGCTTGGCTGTGAGGCGGTGCTCTCAGAGGACCTGAGTAGCGGGACGGATTACGCCGGCATGCGCGTAGAGAACCCGTTCGCGTGATCGACTGATGCCATAACTCGATCGAACCTCATGCACGAGCACCTCTCGGCTCACCCCGGCGTTACCGGCGGGCGAGCTCTCAGATCGGATGCCTAGGCACCGGCGGCCGACGCGCCTCGTCGATGCGCAACCGGACGGCCAGCGCTCGCACGGCATAGAAGCTGGGACGGCGCGTGAAGATCGGGGCTGCGGTGAGTGGGTTGGCGCCCCGGAGGACACCTTCGGATGCGTAGGGTCCGGTCAGATTGTCACGTTCGGTGACGAACACCATCGCTGCCCCCGACGCGAGCATGTCCGGGATCGCAGTCGCCATCCAGCGCGCCTGGGAGACCGCGCCGTCGCGGTAGCCGGTTTCGGTCTGGAATGCCGGGTCGGCCGGATAGCCGGTCTCGGTCACCCACAACGGACCGTGGAAGCCGTTACTCGCAAAGTAGTGCCGCCAACTGCGCACAACCACTCCCGCGTCCAGCGGATTCGGTGTTCTGATGTGGATGTTCGCGATATCGAAGTCGTGCAGCGCATCGATGCCCGGGGTGGCGAAAACGGCGTCCATCCAGGCGACTCCCTGCGCGCCGACGTTCATCAACCCGCCCAGCGCGACCCGCGCATCACGGTTCGCGGCATGAATCGCGACATACGAGGCAGCCAGGATCTGCGCGTACTGCTGGGGAGTACCGAGGAACGCCCAACTGCCATCAGCCTCATTGATGATCTCGAAATCGTCGATCACCCCAGCCGTATGCGCGGCGATCTCCCCCGCCATCGCGCCCCACATGCCCGGGTTGCCGGGCGCGCAGCGGTAACTCTGGGCAAAGGCAACCCCGGCGGGACAAGCCGCCATCCACCACGGCGTCGCGGTCAGATCGGCAAGCACTCGGAGGTGGTACCTACGTGCAAGCGACATGTACTCGTCAACACCATTCCAGTCCGGTTCGCTCCCCGGGTTCACGAACACTCCCGACAGTTCGATATCAAGCCGGATCTCTGATCCCCCAACGGACGCCGCCTGTTTGAACAGGGCAGCCATCGCACCGAACGGCGTGTCCAGATACAGCATCGAATGCACCCCGATCGGCGCCGCGGGACCGGCCGGCGCCATTACCGCCGCAGCCGATGCCCGCGGCGCGTTGGCCACCACAACGGCCAGCACCAAAACTGATGGACGCAACCTGTCGCAGACCCGCCACCAGGCGGGCACACCCCGGACAGCCATCACCGCTCCTCCCGCCTCGGGCGACCGAGGGCGTCAGACGATCTGCGCTAGTCGAATGCTGTGAGACGGTGCTCAGGTGCTGCAGTTACCGTTCTCACTTGAGATCAAGTGTCGGGCGGTGAACCTCGTGGCGCCACCTAACCCAGGTATCGATCTGCAGACCCCCACGCTCCGGGGGTGACAACTATGGCGCCGACAAGAGCCGGGGCGCCCGATCTGGCGGCTCAGCCGTCGACGGACCTGGCCAGACCGGTGCGCATCGCCTCGTCCGCGAGGCGAGTGCGCTTCTCGTTCTGGGCGAAAGCCGCGAGGTCGAACCGGTTGAACAGGACGCTCAACCGGCGCTTGACGGCTGGGACGCTGATGAACAGTTCATCGGCGATCTGGCGGTTGGTCGCAGGTACGGCGTGGGTTCCGTCGTGGAGCGGTCGGCACAGCGCCACAAGAAGTCTGCGGTCATCGCCCGACAGGCCGGACCTGACGGCGAACTCCTTGGCGGCTTTGGTCGCAGCCGCCCCCGTTCCGGGTGCGCGAAGCACGACCGTTGTGGAGCCGAACATCATCACCGCTCGGTCATCGAGGCGCCGGCGCCCGGTGACACGTCCACCGTCGACATAGCAGCCGTTGCTCGACGCGTCGTCGACGAGGATCCACACGTCCTCGATCTGCTGCAGTTCTGCGTGGATACGAGAGACCTCACCGTCCCACGACAGGCAAATCCGGGCTCGGTCCATGCGACCGACACTGACAGGTGGATCCCGCAGCCAGACGATTTTCTGCGCGCCGGTCCCGTCCCGATAGATCACATGTGGCTCGCCGGTGCGCTCGGCGTCGTTGCGGTCCTTGATTTCCGCCGGCGTCGACGTGTGCGGTGCCAGTGGAGATTTTCGCTCCGGTTCCACGACGGACGCGATTCTATTGCGCAACTGCGAGCCCCGATCAACGTTTGTGCGGTCTAGTACTTAATCGCTTCAAATGACCGCCACGGAAGCGCTATGATCGCGCCGTTCCCGAGGTGCCGACCGACACCCGAGGAGAGCAAAGACACATGACAACTGGCTCATTGCTGGCGCCGGGCTCGTGGCTCGGTGGTTACCGGATTGTCGATCTGATCGGGCTCGGCGGCATGGGCGTCGTCTATCAGGCCAGGCAGGTGTCGCTGAAGCGCGATGTGGCGCTCAAGGTTCTCGATCGGGACCTTGCCGACGACGAATCGTTTCGGGCGCGGTTCCGGCGTGAGGGGGAGAGCATCGCCCGGTTCGATCACCCGAACATCGTCCCGATCTTCGACTCGGGCGAGGTCGGCGGACAGCTGTATCTCGCCATGCGATTCGTCAACGGGGTCACGTTGGCCGGGCGCATGCGCGAGCGACGGCTCAGCGCCCGTGAAACGCTGTCGATACTCGCACCGATCGCGGACGCGCTCGACGCGGCGCACGACGAAGGAATCGTGCACCGTGACATCAAGCCTCAGAACATCCTTCTCGAACGGGGGTCCGGGCGGCCGTATCTCGCCGATTTCGGCGTGGCGAAGGACGACGGGGAAGGCATGACGACCGCCGGCGGCTTCGTCGGGACCTACAACTACGCCGCGCCGGAGCAGCTCGCGCACGAGCCGGTGAGCTCCGCCACCGACATCTATGGGCTGACCGCCGTGCTGTACCAGTGCCTCACCGGTGAGCTGCCGTACCCGCGCGGCAGCGACCAGGACACAGCCACCGCACATCTGACCGCGCCGCCGCCGAGTCTGCCGGCTGATCACCCGGCGGCCGGCGCGTTCAACAGGATCTTCGCCCGCGGGATGGCGAAGCCGCCGGGCGAGCGCTTTGCGACCGCCAAGAACCTGATTGAGGCGGTCGCCGGTGCGATCGAAAGCCTCCCGCCCTCCGAGCGCAACGCCCCCCTGACCACGGACGAGGCGACGATCGCCGGAACGTCCGCTGCACACGGAATGCCCAGCGCCGCATCCTCGGTCGATCCGACGGTCAGCCCCAACGGCTCACCGGCGTACCCGCATTCGACGACCCTCGGCTCTCACGTGCCCCCCACCGCCAACCTCGGGGAGGCGGCAGATCTGGCGGACGTCGGCCGCGTCGGCCGCCGATCCGGGCTCCTTCTCAGGGGCGGCGTCGCTCTCGCGCTGATCGCCGCGCTCGCCGTCATCCTCCTAGCCGGGGCCGGCGGCGCTCACGCCGCCAAGCGTGATGCGACGGCCGCAAGCGGTCCTCTCACCGTCAGATACCCGGCCGCATGGGGTGTCGGCGCCGACGGCACTGGCCTCACCGCCGCGATCTCGGGGAAACCGATTGCGCTGCACCGGGACGGTATGACACTCGTCGCCGGCACCTTGGCGACGTCCGCGGTGATGCCCGCCGGCGTGCCACCGATGCTGCTCGCCGCGCTCGGTCGCCCGGCGAGTTCGAGCCCGACCACGATCGCAGGCGATCCCGGTGAGCGGTACGAGTGGGCGCAACCGACCGGCCATCTGATCGCGACCGTGCTCGCGCTCGCGACCGGGGACGTGGCGGTCGTCTGTAGCGGCCAGGGCGGCCTCAGTGCGTGCAGCGCGTTGGCCCGGTCCGTGAGGATCCGGTCAACGGACACGATCGCCCCGGGACCCGACGCTTCGCTCGCGACGCAGGTCCGCCGCGACCTCGCCGGTGTGACGCACACACGCCGCGGGGTCGGAGCACTCGCGGCGTCGACGTACTCCGCGCGGGCGCAGAGCGCCACCCGCCTCGCCGCCGTTGAGCGCAAGGCGGCCGCCGCCCTCACGGGGCTCTCCGCGCCTCAGCGCTACGACGATCTGATCTCCGGCCTCACGTCAGCCCTGCTCGGCGAGGCCCTCGCCCTTGACACGCTCGCGAGCGCCGCGCGCAACGGCGCCACAACCGACTACGCGCGTGACGCGTCGCGGGTGTCGAACGTCAGCAAGTCTCTCAATGCGGCGACGCAACGCCTGACGCAGGCCGGCGTGGCGGTGCCCGCCTACGGGGCGTTGCGCCTCGTGGGTCCATTGGCGATCTCTCCCACCCCGGTGATCCCTTCCGACCCGACGGGCGGCGGCAGTTCGGCCGGAGGGCAGACGACGCCCAATCCTGGTTCGACCAACCAGGGCACCGGGCTGGTCGGGTCGAACAAGAATTGACCGGGATCCTGGACCGGCTGATGTGAACTCCTTCTTGACGCGATCCGGTCGACGGCCGCACGCCCGCGCAACCGCGGCGGTATTGGCCAGCGCGGTGTTCGTATCGCTCCCCGCTGTCGCCTCGGGCGCGATCAGACCTAAAAACGACGACTACGACTACGCCTGGAGCTTCAACGCGGCCGGGACACCCCTCTACCAGTTCAGCACCTACCAGAACCGCACCGACACCTCCGACGCAACGCTCCAATCCAACATCTTCAGTCCCTGTGGGCTCAGGAGCTGCCCGGTCGGACCCGCTGAGCCGGACACGTGCTACGGCGTCAGCTACGGCAACACGCTGTGGTATGCCTTTTACCCCGATCAAGATGGCCAGGTGGAGATCAGAACCGCGGGGTTCCCGAACGTCATCGCTCTGTACACGGTCGACCCGGAGACACACGTCCCGACCCTGCGGCAATGCGAGCCGGGATCCGATTACGACTCCAATGAGCTGTTCAACAGTGTCTATCAGGGCGAGCATTACGCGTTCCAGGTCGGCGGACGGGGCGGCGCGGCCGGCGCGCTGCAGGTCACGATGAACTACGCGACGAGCGGTCACCTCACCGTCGCACCGTTCGTCACGCAATACTTCGAGCCGGCGATCGAACCGCCGGGGGTCTACCGGCTGGTGGAACTGAAGTTCATCGACCTCAGCCCCGGCGAGACCGTGTCCTACGACTGCACCTTCTGCCAACAGGCGACTCAGCCCACGCCCGCACACCGAGGAAACGTCGGCATCACGGTCTTCGGATCTCCCCCGGCGATCGGAGCCGGCGACAGGCTCCTGGTTACGGCGACAGCCCCAGCGGAGTACGGGCGGTACAAGCTGTACACGCTCCAGCCGGGGGCGCTCCACAAGACGCTGATCGGCGCGGGCTGCCTGAAGCCCGACGTGACGGTCGCATCTGGCCTGAGATCGACGACCCTGCCGCCAGGTGCCGAGGTCTCATGCCCGGAGGCCCCGCTGATCAGCGCCCCGAACGCCGAGTACGTCTTCTGGAAGAGAGCGGACGGCGTGCTCTCGGAGAACTGGTACGACGGGTCAAGCTGGAGTCGGGCGATTCCTGTCGGCGACGCCGACATCGACTCTCCCCCGGCAGTGATCGTGCACCCCGACGGAGAGCAGGACGTGTTCTGGCAGGGCAGTGACAGCCGTCTCTGCGAGGCATGGTGGACCGGCGGCTGGAACTCCACCTGTGACCTCGGGTCGGGACGGCTCGGTTCGGGGCCCGCCGCCGTGCTCGACTCCTCCGGCGGCGAGGAGGTGTTCTGGCGTGGGCTCGACGGCTACCTCTGGGAGATGTCCTACAGCCACGGCAAGTGGACTGCCCCGGCCTGGTTCCCCGAGCTCGGGAAGCTCGGCTCCGCACCGGCGGTCACCGTCCGCCCCGACGGGGAGCAGGACGTCTTCTGGCGCGGGACCGCCGGCGAACTCAAGGAGGCTTGGTCCAACGAGGCCGACCACTGGCACCAGCCGATCTCGCTCGGGACGGGGCGGATCGGCTCGGCGCCGACCGCGGGAACCGACGCGTCCGGCAACGTGTTCGTGTTCTGGAAGGGCACCAGAGGCGGCCTCTACGAGCAGACCGAGTCCTCAGGGGGATGGGGCAGCTCGATCCCGGTCAACAACGCCACGCTTGACTCGCCCCCGACCGTGATCGTCCACCCCGACGGGGAGAAGGACGTCTTCTGGCAGGGCCCCGACGGCAAGCTGATGGAAACGTGGTTCACGGACCAATGGAGCACAGCGGTGCGGGTCGGTGTTGGACAGCTCAGCACCGCGTCCGGCGCCGGCCCCGGCGCGGCCGGCGCCCAGTAGCTGCTCGGCGATCCGGTAGCCGCCGTGGCGCGGAGAAGTCAGCTCGCGGTCATCGACCGCACGGTCGTCAGCACCGCCTGCTGCAGGAGCCGGGCGCAGTAGATCGTGAGGTGGACGCCGTCGAACCGGCAGAGGTTGCCATTGACGGTGGCGTCGTAATGATTGCCCGGCGAGATGATGCTGTCGACGTTCAGGAATCGAGCCCGCGACGGATCGAGCGCGACCGCCTGACGAAGCATCGAGTTGATCAGTGTGTGGCGGGCCGGAGAGGCCGCCGGCGCCGGCGACCCGTCGGGCATCGGGGCCGGATCGGTCCATGGGACCGAGAGGAACAGGATCGGCGCGCTCGCCCCGAGCGTCTGGACGAACCGGTCGATCTGCTGCTGCACGTAGGCGTCGAAGCCGGGATCCCCGAGGTGCACGACGCGGCCGTTCCGGAGCCAGTCGAATTCGTCACGGTAGCCGAGCTCGACGACGACGGCCTGTGCGTGCAGCGCGTGCTCATCTCGTTGCCACTGCTGCGCCGCGGTCGGGCAGCCCGCATATTGCGCTTCCCACTTGCCGCGTGAGTTCAGCTCACCGTCCGTCGTGAAGGCACACCCGAGGATCGCCGCGTCGGCGACCTCGACGCCGTAGTTCTGCTCGTTCTCCATGATCCCGACCCCGAGCGTGAACGCGATCGAGTCGCCGACGAGCAGAACCCTCTTCGGCGGACAGGTGAAGAACCTGACCCGGCTCGATCCTTTCCACTCGAGCCGATGGCCGACGAGCCACGCCGGCTCGTCCTGCGCTCCCTCGGACGGCGTCAACGGAGCCAAGCCGTAGTTCGGAGTATCGGTCAGGGTGACCGCACACGCCGGACCGGACCCCTTCAGTGCTGCGCTCACGCTCGACTGGCGTGGCACCGCCGCGAGCCCGGCCGCCACCGATCCGCCGATCGACGCGATCAGCACCGCGGAGGCGGCAGCGGCGGCGATCAGCGCCGGTAGTGGGCGCGCGAGGCGTCGTGGGATTCGACGCCGGCGGATCGGCTGCTCCACGACATGGAAGGACACCACACTGACGCAGAGCGTCACGGCGACTCGGAACAGAACGAGCGCCGTGCCGCCGAGCCCGGTGGTCGCCGTGTCCAGCCACACGAACAGCGGGAAGTGCCAGAGGTAGATTCCGTAGGAGATCTTGCCGACCGAGCTGACCGGCCGCACCGTGAACAGGCGCCCGACGGGCGAGCCGGGGCAGACGACGATCGCAACGATCATCACGGAAACGGCCGCATCGAGGCCGAGCAGCCCATACGGGTAGAGCCAGACCGACTCCCCATTGGCGAAGCGCATCATCACGAGCACGGTTCCGAGGGCCAGCAGCGCCGCCGCCCCGAGGGCAGCCCGTCCCCGCGTCCCGAGCTCCACCCGATGCCCACGCGAGCCGCCGCGGGCGCGCAGCGCCATCCCGACAGCGAGCGATCCGCCGACCAGCAGGCCGGCGGCCCGGGTGTCGCTTCCGTAGTAGACCCGGTCGAGACCCCGTCCGCCGTCAATCCGAAGGATCGTGTCGACGACAGACGCGACCACGCCGACGATCCCGGCGACGAGCAGCGCCTGCAACGGCCTCACTGAGCCCGGCTTCGAGACCCGGCGCGCGAGGGCGAGTACCGCGAACACGATCAGCGGCCAGACGAGGTAGAACTGCTCCTCGATTGCCAGTGACCACGTGTGCTCAAGCGGCGATACCGGCCCGTTGGCGGCGAAGTAGCTGTCCCCCACCGCAATCTGATGCCAGTTGCTCACGTAGAAGATCGTCGACATGACATCGCTCCTGAGTCCGAACAGCGGCGTGTCCGCGCCACCGACCGCGTAGTAGATCGAGATCACAAGCACCACTACCGTCAGCGCCGGTAACAGCCGGCGCGCGCGTCGAGACCAGAACGCCCCGAGCGCGATGCTGGAGTGGGCTCCCCACTCCGCGATCAGCAGAGACGTGATCAGGAACCCGGAGACGACGAAGAACGCTTCGACGCCGAGGAATCCGCCGACCGCCCATCCAACACCGGCATGGAACAGGACGACGGCCGTGATCGACAGGGCGCGGAGACCGTCGAGACCATCGTGGTAGGTGATCGGCGGGGCGGTGGATGCGGACGCGGTGCTCATCGCATCCCCAGCTTCCGCGCGTGGAGCGCCCCCCACAACCTGACCTGGGTATCGTCAACGTATACCCGCGCGGACCACCGCCGAAGCTGAGCAACGCGCCCTGACGGTCGGTCAGCTGGGCGAAGGCGGCACTACGCTCTGTTGATGAACGGCGGCGTTCTCGGCTCACCCCGGCTGCACCTGCGCCTCACGGCCTCGACGAACGACCGCGCTCGCGAGCTGGCGACGCTCGGCGCACCTCACGGAACGCTGGTGACCGCCTCCGAGCAGTCAGCGGGCCGCGGGCGCCAGGGACGAAGTTGGACCGCGCCTCCCGGGCGCGCGCTGCTGTGCTCGATCGTGCTGCGCGACCCGCCACCGCTCGCCTCCCTGATCGTCGGGGTTGCGACCGCGTCGGTAGTCGGCCCGACCGCAACGCTCAAGTGGCCAAACGATGTGCTGCTCGATCGCCGTAAGGTCGCCGGGATCCTGATCGAGGCCAGGCTCCAGGAGCACTGGGTAGTCGCCGGCATCGGGCTCAACGTTGCAATGCGGCCCGCCGACTTCCCCGAGGATCTTCGGGACCGCGCGGGAACGCTGGGGCTCGAGCCTGATGCAATCGAACCCATGCTCGAGGCGCTGCTGCTCGAGCTCGAGCGCTGGCTGGCTGCGTCACCCGGCGAGCTGCTCAATGCCGTCCGGGCCCGCGACGCGCTGCTGGGGCAGCCTGTGCGGTGGGCGGATGGACACGGCCAGGGCGGCGGGATCGACGGCGACGGCCAACTGATCGTGATCACCACCGACGGGACCACGACGCTGAACGCAGGCGAGGTTCACCTCGCCGACCTCGACCACTGAGGCCGAGCACCGTCAGCTAAGCAGCCGCCTCGGTGTCATGGTTCGGCTCGTCGGAGTCGTCCGCGGAGCCGTCGTCGAGTTGATCGTCGAGCTCATCGCCGCCGTCGTCGTCATCGTCGTCAACGTCGTCGTCGTCGTCGTCATCGTCGTCATCGTCGTCATCGTCGTCGTCGTCATCGTCGGGCTCATCGTCTGGATCATCGAACTCGCCTCGCGGCTCGGCAGTCGCTCGATCAACGCCGCCACGCGCGCCGGCAAGCTCCTCGCCAAGCTCGAGTTCATCGTCACCATCGAGCTCATCGCCGACCTCGAGCTCATCATCGACCTCGAGCGCATCATCGGTCTGATCATCGGCGGCGTCCTGCGCAGCCCCGCCTCCGACCACCGCCACGACCGCCGCAGCGCCGTCCTCCCCGGTCCTCCGCCGCCGCCGGCTCTTACCGCGCTTCCCCTTCGGGAAGTTGCGCAGCAGCTCCCGCGCCAGCGCCGCCGGCTTGCGGGCCATCCGCGTACGGGCACCCCTCAATGCATCCTCCGCCTCTGGCGTGTGTGCCAGCGCCGCTGCCAGGATCGCCGCCGACAGCCGTCGGTCCTCCTTGCGTGAGGCGTGCACCAGCCGGCGGGCATTGCGCGCATGCGCGGCACCGCTCGAGTTCACCAGCAGTCCGAGCAGCCGTTTCGTCTCCGGCCAGCGCTGAACCGCGTACTCCTCATGCACCTCACGCGTGTACTCGGCCATCCGCCAGATCCAGGCGTTCGCCTGATCGCGGCGGCCGATCCGCCGCTCGGCGAGCGCCAGCAGCATGATCTTGACGCCCTCGCGCCGGTCATCCCGAGGCCATCCGCCGATCATGTCGACAGCGGTGTCGAACGCGTCGGCATCGCGGCTTGCGGCGATCTCCTGCAGCGCCCGGAGGCGCAGCTGCGGGTTGCGGTTGCGCTGCAGGGCGCTCAGCAGGAAGCGCCGGCGTAGCTCGCCGTCACGATCGAAGTGGAGCATCGCCTTGGCGCGGCGCCAGCCGTTCGGCGCCACGCGAGCACCCGCCAGCGCCGCCCACACGTGCTGCTCACGGTAATCGAGGTTCTCGACCGCGATCCGCCACAGCTCCCGCTCGAACACCTCCGCGCGCCGCTCGGGATCAGGCGTGACCGGTAGCACCCGCCGCTCGACCCGCACCCGCCGGCCCCGCCCGCGCCGCACCGGGCCGACGACGATCGCGCCGCCGCGGTAGACGTCTCGATCAAGCAGCGAATGCAGCGTCACGACCGGGTCGTCGTGGTTGGTCGCGGGGTGGACGAAGTCGATCACGATCCCTGCTTCTTTACCCGGATGGCGCCTTGTCACACGCCCCACCCGCTGCTGGTAGATCCGCTTGGACGCGGTCGGCGCCAGGTGCATGCAGACCGTCGCGCGGGGGCTGTTCCAGCCCTCGGCGAGCAGCTGCGCGTTGACCAGCACATCGATCTTGCCCGCCTCGTAGTCGGCCAGAACCTGCGCCAGCTCTCGCTTGGGCGTCTCACCCGAGACGGCCATCGCCTTCATCCCGAAGTCACGGAAGGACGCCGCGACGTTGTAGGCATGGCGCACGCCGGCGGCATAGACGACACCTGGAACACCGTTGAAGCGGGTCTTGTAGAGGTCGGCGATCGCCATGTTGAACGGCGTCTGGTCGAGCAGCTCGGCCAGCATCTCCTGATCGAACTCGGTATCGACCTCACCTCTGCGCAGCGGCACCTTCGCGATCGTCCGCACGCCCGGGCCCGGCGGGATCCTGATGCAGCGCAACGGCGCGATCACGCCGCGGCGCGCCGCCTGCGCGAGGTCGAATCGCGAAGTCTGCGTCGGGAACAGGTCGGTCACGTGGCGTGCGATCAGGGCGCCCGTCGCGGTCATCCCGATCCAGATCGGCCCCGACAGACCCCGGATCGAGGCCGAGGTCTTCTCGCCCAGCGCGGTGTGCGCCTCATCGCAGATCACGATCGTGTAGGCGTCGGAGATCCTGGTGGAGTTGCGCACGAACCACTGATAGGTCTCGACCGTCACCGGACCGTTGGCGGCGTCGGCGCCATCGAGCAGCGGGCCGCAGATGCGATCGCGATAGCCGCGGTCACGCAGCTCGCCGATGAACTGGTCGACGAGGTTGCGGCGGTGGGTCAGGATCAGCACACCGCCGGTGCGCGATGCCTCGACGAACCCGAGCGCGGCTACCGTCTTACCGGCACCGGTGGCGTGCTCGAACCAGAACCTGCGGTCAGCGCCGGGGTCCTCAGGCAGCTCCCCGCTCGCGACGTCCGCATCGAGTCCGTCATCCTCCTGCCAGTCCTGGGGCTCCTCATCGTCGGCCTCGCCGTCGTCCAGCTCGGCGTCGTCGGCCCCGTCGACCAGCTCCCCGGTTCTCCTCGCCGTCACGGTCGCGCCGGATCCGTTCCCGTTCCCGTTCCCGCCGGCGACGCCGTTGCCACCGGCGCCGTTCCCGGCCGCGCCTCCGTTGCCGCTGCGCTGCGCCTCGGCGAGCAGCGCCGTCAGCGTTCCTGAAAGCGCGTCGACCTGGTGGGCGGAGAGGACGGTTCCATCGACGAGGTGCGGCTCCTCCTCGGAGAGCAACCGCTCGAGCCCGAGCAGCAGCGAGAACTTACGACGCCACTCGAGCGACGGCTGCACGTGTCCCTCCTCGACCTCGGCGACGGCGGCATCGAGCGCGCGGCGGCGAGCCGACCCGGGCGCAAGCGCAGCCTCGGCGGTTTCACCGTCGTATACGAAGTGTTCGTGCGTCAGCCGCTCGGCGCGTGCGAGCGCGGCATTACTGGGAAGCGGGCTTAGATCACCCATGTGATTGAAAAGGTGTCGTCTGAACGTCGAGCCGCGGTGATGCTTCGGTGCGGCTCAGGAGGGTCTCGGCAGCGTGAGCCGGAACCAGCGAGGATTTCTCTCGGAAGCGTCCTCTCGCCAGAACCTGACTAGAGGATAACGGGTATTTAAGCAGACCGCAGGTGTGGCAAGCTTTGCGCGTGATTCCGCACCCGGTTTCCAGCGCCTTCACGGCGCGACGCGACCCGTGTCAGCGGGACTTTCGATGACCGCGCTCGGCTACCAGATCCGGCGCGTCGCCAACCCCGACGAGCTGTCGGCGGCGATGGACCTGCGCTATGCCGTGTTCTGCGTCGAGCAGGGCGTGCCGCAGCGCGAGGAGCGAGACGGCCGTGACCATCAGGCGCTGCATCTGATCGCGCTCCACGAAGGCGAGCTGCTCGGCACATGCCGGCTGGTGTTCGTCGGGAGCACCGTGCAGTTCAGCCGCCTGGCGGTGCGAGCGGACGCGAGGCGCAACGGAATCGCCACAGCGCTGCTTGCCGAGGCCGACCGCGAGACGCGGCTCGGAGGCGCCAATCGCCTTGTGCTGCATGCGCAGACCTACGCGCTGCCGCTGTATGAGGCCGCGGGCTACAGGACGCGCGGCCGCGTGTTCGTGGAGGCGGACATCGAGCACGTGGCGATGGAAAAGGTGCTTTGAGCGGCCCGGAGCTGCGGATCGATCCGCTCACCGGCAGGCGGGTGATCGTCGCCGAATCAAGAGGGCAGCGCCCCGGCGGCGGCCTGGAGGTGCCGCCACCGGTCCAGATCGAGTCCGCGGACGATCCGTTCGCCGAGGGCCACGAGGCGCAGACGCCGCCTGAGCTGTACGCGATCCGCCCGAACGCGAGCGCCGCCGACACACCGGGCTGGAGCGTGCGCGTCGTGCCGAACAGCTACCCGGCGCTGCTCGGCGCGGACGCGTTCTCCTCGGCGCTGCCGTCCGCTGCCCCGCCGGCCGGCCGGCCCGCCGATCCACCGATCACGGCGCGTGCCGACCGCGAGGCCGACCTCTTCTACCGCGCGCCGGCGCTGGGCGCGCACGAGCTGATCATCAACTCCCCCAGGCAGGTGGTCTCGCTCGGTCAGCTGGAGCTCGCCGAGCTGGAGACTGCGCTCGATGTCTGGCGGGAGCGGCTGCGCCGCCACGCCGGCGCCGCCTGCCGGCACCTGATCGTCAACGAGCAGGCGGCGGCCGGGTCGTCGATCCCCCACACGCACGCGCAGCTGTTCGCGCTCGAGTTCGTTCCCGCGGACATCGCACGGGAGCGGGAGCGCTTCGGCGCGTACGCGACCCGCACGATGGGCGCCAACCTGCTCGGCGACCTGATCCAGGAGGAGGTCCGCAAGCGTGAGCGGGTTGTCGCGATCGACCGCGAGGCGGTGCTGATCGCACCGTTCGCCTCACGCGTGCCGTTCCAGCTGCTGCTGGCGCCGCGGGTGCCGCGGGCCCGCTTCGAGGACGCCGGCGCCTCGGGCGCGGCGCTGCTTCACGACGCGCTGCGACGGCTCGCGCGCGTTCTCGGGTCGCTGCCACCGCTCAACCTCTGGGTGCGGATCCGCTCCCAGCGGCGCCGACCACTACTGCTGGCGGATCGACATCCTGCCTCGGCTGACGCCGATGGCGGGCCTTGAGCTCGGCGCCGGGATCGATCTCAACACGGTCGCGCCCGAGCACGCGGCCGTGCAGCTGCGTGAGGCCTGAGGCAGGTGCGGGCACTCGTTCAGCGCGTCTCGCGAGCGTCGGTGGCCGTCGACGGCCAGCTGGTCGCCTCGATCGGCCCCGGCCTGCTGGTCCTGCTCGGGGTCGGTGTCGATGACGGTGCCGCACAGGCGGACTGGCTCGCCGACAAGGTCCGTGCGCTGAGGGTGTTCGCCGACGCCGATGGCCGCATGAACGAGCCGCTCGGCTCACGCGAGGTGCTCGCGATCAGCCAGTTCACGCTATACGGCGACGTCCGGCGCGGGAACCGCCCGAGCTACATCACGGCGGCGCCGGGGGAGCTGGCGGAGCCGCTGTATGAGCGCTTCTGCGAGCGCCTCGGCGCCAAACGCGGTGTGTTCGGGGCCGAGATGGCGGTCGAGCTCGTGAACGACGGACCGGTCACGCTGATGCTTGAAAGCCCTGCTTAGGGCCGGGCTCGGGCTGATCGGCGCCGGCGGCTCCGCACCCGCACCGGCTCGCTGATCGCCTCGGCGTAGACGTCCCAGGTCGCCGCGGCGGCGTCATCCCAGGTCCATGCCGGCGGCTCGGGCGCCGGGCGCCGTGCGTCCTGCGCGGCTTCGATCAGACCGTCGAGGTCGTCAACGTCGCGCAGCTCGATACGGTCTCCGAGGACTTCGCGCACAGCGGCGCAGTCACACGCCACGACCGGGGTGCCGCACGCCAGCGCCTCGACAGGCGGCAACCCGAAGCCCTCGTCGTCGCTCGGGAATACGAGCGCATGCGCGCCCGTGTAGATCGCCGCGAGCTCGTCGTCGGTCACCTGACCCGTGAGTGTGACGTCCGGCAGCTCACGCGCCCAGCGGCCGTCGGCGCCGACGAGCACCAGCGGCATCGTCCGCTTCGCGCCGGCGAGCGCGGCGATCCGCTTGCGCGGCTCCGGTGGTTTGAGCGGGCCGACCCACAGCAGATACTGCTCGGGAAGCTCGAACCGACTCGCGCACCTTCGCGACCTCCTCCTCGGTGCGCCTGTGGAGTGTCGGCGCCGCCGCCATGCCGACCACGGCGATCCGTTCTGCCGGGATCTCGAGCGTGCGCATCGTGTCGTCGGCGACCGCTCTGGTCGGGACGATCACGCGCGCCGCGCGCTGCACGGCCAGGCAGCGGAGCCTGAATCGCAGGCCCAGCCGCAGGTATTCGCCGACGCGCTTGAGCGGGACCACGTCGTGCACGGTCACGACCATCGGCACCGGGCGAGTTCAGCAGCGCACCATCGATCCATGGCGAGTGGAACACGTCGCAGCGTCGCGGTTGGTGCGCCTCGACCACCTCGCCGCGCTCCGCCTCGCGCAGCGCGCTCAGCAGGCACCGCGAATAGCGACCGAGCCCACGCGTCTCCTTCGCGGGACGACTATCGAAAGCGACCTTCATGCTCTGGCGGGCAACTGTATCGGCACGCTAGTTTGCGGTGGGTGAAGGATTACTACGAGGAACTCTGGCAGCGGCTGCCGGACGAGCTGACGCCGCCCGATCTGCCGATCCGCCGCTCGTTTCTGCTCCACGAGCTGCGCGACGGCGACCGCGTCCTTGACCTTGGATGCGGCGCCGGCGAGTTCACCTCGATCGCCGCCGCCGCCGGCGTCAGCGTCGTCGGCGTCGAGGTCGCCGAGGCTGCCCTGGCCCGCGCTCGGCGCGCGTACCGGTCAGCTGGACTTCCGATTGGCGCCGATCGACGGGCCGCTCCCGTTCGAGGACTCCAGCTTCGACGTGATCTGGGCCAGTGAGGTGATCGAGCACGTGGCCGACACCGCCCGCTGGCTCTCAGAGGCGCGCCGCGTGCTCACGCCCGCCGGCCGGCTGCTGCTGACCACCCCCTCCCACGGACGTCTGCGCCTGGCGCTCGGCGGCATCGAGCGCTTCTCCGAGCCCCTCGGCGACCACCTCCACCTCTATTCGCGCCGCTCGCTCAGCGAACTGCTGACGCGAGTTCGACTTCCGCAACGTCCGGATCCGCGCCGTCGGCGGTCCGCCGCTGCTGCGCCGGATGCTGCTGGCGCGCGCGGAGCGGTGAGATCGCACCGGCTAGGACGCCTCGACCGGGCCGGGGTCAGGGCGCCACGGCGCAGGGGATTCCCGCACGCGCGCGCTCGTGCTCGATCACGTCGGCGAGGATCTGGTCCAAGTCTGCGTCGGACGCCAACCGAGTGCGGTGCTGATCTTGCCCGATGTCGGGTACACGACGCGCCATGTCCTCGAAGCCTTCGCCATAAGCCTCGTCGTATGGGACTCTGACGATCTCGGACTTCGATCCAGCCGCCCTCTTGACCCGCTCTGCCAGCTCGATCATCGAGACCTCCTCGGTCGAGCCGATGTTGAACACCTCGCCACGCAGATCGGCCCGCTCCATCAGCCCGCACAACGCACGGGTCACGTCCTCGACGTGGCAGAAGCAGCGGCGCTGATCCGCCGACCCCGAACACCGTGATCGGCTCGCCGGCGAGCGCCTGGCGCACGAACGTCGGCACGACCATCCCGTAGCGCCCGGTCTGCCGCGGTCCGACGGTGTTGAACAGGCGCCCGACCACCGTCGGCAACCCCCGTTCCCGGTAGTAGGCGATCGCCAGGAACTCATCGAGCGCCTTCGAGCACGCGTACGACCACCGCCCGCGCGTCGTCGCGCCCATCACGATGTCGCCGTCCTCACGAAACGGCAGGTCCCGGGACTTCCCGTACACCTCGCTCGTCGAGGCGATGAACACCGGCTTCTTCTTCTTGTCCGCGGCCGCGAGCACCACCTCGGTGCAGTGCACATTCGTCTCGATCGTCCGCACCGGACTGTCGACGATCAGCTGCACGCCGACGGCCGCCGCGAGGTGAAACACGAAGTCGGCGTCGTCGACCAGCTCGGCGACCAGGCGACGGTCATCACAGGTGTCGATCGTGTAGCCGAACTGCGGCTCGCTCCGCAGCACCACGAACGTTGTCGATCGTGCCGGTCGAGAGATCGTCAAGGACATGAACCGCGTGTCCCTGCGCAATCAGCCCCTCGGCCAGGTGAGAGCCGATGAACCCCGCGCCGCCGGTGATCAATACTCGCACGACACAGCCCCTTGGGATCTCCCGGCACGTCTAGGGTCGCCCGCAGTGAACCAATACAGTCCGGAAAGTAGCACGCCCCAATCGACCCCGGATCCGCCATGATCGCTCAGACTCCGAGACGCGCCGAGATCGCACTTGGACTCACGACGGTCACGACCCGCAGCCCGATCGCAAAGCGTTGCTCCTCCGGCGCGCTGCGGCCGCGGAATCTGATCACCGGCGCTTCTGCTCGGACGCCATAGCTCGGAGACAGCCAGCCCTGCTCGACGTCAACCGCGAGACCGGGGCCGCTGATCTCAAGGCTGACCCCTGGAAAGTGCGCAATCGCGATCCCATCACCGGTCGAGACACTGCACGGCGACAGCGGGAATCGCCACGTGAGCGCATGTGACACATCGCTTGCGACTTCGTCGACCACCTCCAGCGCCCCACCCTCGCCGTCGAGGCGAAGTGTGCGAATGTGCACGCATCGATCGCCGGGCCGCTCGAAGCCATGATGAAGCCCTTTGAGCGTCGTCACTGTCTCACCCGGCTCCCATCCGAGCACCTCTGGCCGCGCTTGGTCGACCATCGCAAACGGGCGGTCCGCGCGGATCTCGTTCTGCTCGAGCGTGTCAACCTGCATCGTGCTGTGCGCCGCCGTTGATCGGAAGGCGTTGCGCGCATCTCGGTCGGCGGTGTAGAGATATGAGCCCGGATCGACGATCAACGGCGTCGTGCGCCAACACAGCTCGAACGCGAGCAGGTCGTTGTGGGAGTGACAGCCGCGTCCATGGATGCCGACGTCTCCGCAGCGGACCGCAGCGTACAGATCGCCGGCGCGCAGGAAGTAGAACCCTCCGGCTGGGTAAGCCGACGATCCAATCGGAGCCTGATAAGACTTGCCGGCCTGCGCGAACAGATGCATATGCGAGCGCTGGTCGGCCTGCCCGTAGTCAGCGAGTGGCAACACGCGGCCGTCATCGGCATCTCCGAGTTGCGGGGCGAGCCCATCAGGGCGCGTGTAGTCGGCCACGAACGTGAGCATCTGCTCGATCGTCGCCGTGAGGAGGGGGTCGAGGCTACCCTGAGCGAGCGCTTCAGCCGCGCCGGCCCCGACGATGAACAGCTCTGCCACGAGCCGGTGGTAGGACGTCGACGCTTCGTGATCGCAGCCATCGGCCCGTACCTGATGGCTGATCTCGGCGCTCAATTGGTCGATTGACCAGCGGATCCACCTCCGACCCTCTGCCGACTCCTTGAACACGCTCGACGTAACCAACAGCCCGACGACGTCGGCCAGGTAATGGTTGCCGCGCGCGGGGCCATACTCAAGGTGCGCGCGGATGAATCGACCGTGGAGCAACAGTGACGCTAGTGCCTTGTCAGCCCAGGGGCCGATCGAGTCGTCGCCGGCGCAGAGCGCGAGCGCCGCGACCCAGTTGACCGCGCGGATCGCAACGTCCATCGTGCACTGCCAATTCACGCCGATCTCGACGGGGTTCTGCTCGATCCAGTCCACGATCTGCGCACCGATCTCCTCGATGTAGCGCCCGTCACCGGTGATCCGGTTCGCGAGTGCGAGCAGTGGCAGATGCTGGCAGCGTGAGAGCTCCCATGGAACCTTGATGTCGGATGCGTCCGGGTAGGAGACGACGATCCGCGAGATGTGCTGCAGCGGCCAGCGACGCCCAGACTTTAAGTCAAGATGCCAGTCGATCACCGGACCGAGCTGAGTGGGGCCCGAACCGAGCAGATCGAACTCATGGACCATGATCCGGTCGGCTGCGGCCACCAGAGCAGCCCTTCGTTGCGTCCAGCTGATCTAGCTCGGCCAGCGCGCGCGCGAGGCTCGGAAGCGCTTCGATCGCCGCCCCAAACGCCGATCGAGTGTCGCGGCCCCCCAGCGCGGCGATGACATCGCGCTCCGATACCCGCAGCGGTCGACGTTCGACCAATATGCGCCGGGTTCGTCCACGTGCAACGCGGACCGTGTGGCGGCAGGCGGCTGCGGTCCCCCGAACTGGCCCGAGCTGCCGGTAGGCATGCAGACGCGATCCGAGCGTGCTCATGAGGCCAGCGCACGCCTCAGCACCGACACGATCCGGCCGGCCGCGTGCCCATCCCAGCCAGGCGGCACTCGACGTGGCTCATGAACGTTCTGGGCAATCAAATTCGGAATCCCGGCGATCCGCTCGGGTGCGAGCCCCAACACCGGTTGGTGCCTAGTTCGATCGTGATCGGCCGCTCCGTGTTCGCTCTGAGCGTGAAGCATGGCACCCCGAGGTATGTCGTCTCCTCCTGCACCCCGCCGGAATCGGTGAGGACGCCTGGAGCGGTTTTCATCAACCCGAGGAAGTCCAGGTAGCCGAGTGGCTCGGTCAAGTGAAGGCGTGGATGGAGTGTTCCCCAAGTTGCGCAATCCGTGCTCGCGTGCGAGGATGGACGGGAAGGGGACTTCGAACGATTCGGCGAATTGCGCCAGCGCCGCGAGCGCCGCGCGAGTTGCGGGCCATCGACCAGCGCGGGCCGGTGGAGCGAGACCATACGTAGCCGTGGCTCCAGTTCGAACGTCGCGGCCGCGTTACGCCCGGCGATCACACCCGCAGGTGTACAAGTGTGTCGATCATCGTGTTGCCCACTTCGTGGATGGCCTCCGCTGGCCTTCCTTCAGCGAGCGGGTGTTCTCGGGCCTCAGGCGAGTGGATGAACAGCAGGTCGGAGATCTGGTCGATGAGGACGCGGTTGAACTCTTCGGGCATCGTGCGATCGAAGCTCCGCAGCCCGGCCTCGATGTGTCCGACGGAGAGCCCCGCCTGTTTGGCTGCCAGTGCCGCCGCGAGCGTCGAGTTCACGTCGCCGGGCACCAGCACAACATCTGGCGTCAGCTCGGCCAGCACCGGTGCGAGTCCGGCGAGCACGCGGGCGGTCTGCTCCGTGTGCGATCCAGAGCCGATCCTGAGATATCATCGGGCGCCGGCAACTGCAGCTCGGTGAAGAAAACCTGGGACATAGCGTCGTCGTAGTGCTGACCGGTGTGGACAAGGACGTGCTCAAACGTCGGGTCCGCACCGAGCGCACGCACGATCGGCGCGACCTTCATGAAGTTCGGTCGCGTACCGACGACCGATAGGACTCGACGCGGGCCGCGCGTGCGACTCTTGCCGCCAGCGCCCATCTCACTCCGGCTGGAGCAGGCTCCTCGACGGGCCGTCCGGCGATCCACTGGTCGTACCAGACCGATAGGTCGACAGTTTCCAAGCTGGAACGAGGCTCGGCACGGCCGGACCGATGCAACTCGAGCAACGTGCCGACCTCATCCCGGTCGAGGTACCCGAGCTCGCCGGCGACGCCTTCGAGCCGCGCGCGATCGTTTGCAAGCGGTCCGCGGAACGACTGCGAACGGGGTCCCGAATCCTTGCTTCGCCCGCCAAATCAGATCCTGAGGCAATAGATCGTATATCGTGTGCTGAGAGGACTGTTTGCGATCTGTTGTGGCGATCTTTTTCTGCTCTGCTGCATCGCCATCGCCAAGTTCGATCATCCCGCGGTCGATAAAAGTTCGCACGCGTGCCTCGACTGGATCGGCCATGGCCGAGTTGGTCGACGGCATCAACAACAGCTCCGGCAAGCGCAGGGCGTATCTGGGTAGCTGAAACCGTTCAGCAGCCTCGTCGCGCGAGCCAGCGGTGGCCGCATCGCGGCGCCACGCTCGCGACGATCTGCCGCGGCGTCTCGCCGTCGAAGTTCGGCGAATTACGCTTATCCGGCCTGCTCATGCGCGCCAGTCCGAAACCGCAAAGGAACTGGCGCCACCTCGACGAGAGCCTGTTCCGTCACGTTGCCCCGCGCGGCGGAGGGCCTCTCGACGCGCCTCCCAGCTGGGCCTGCCGCGCAGCGCCGTGCCAGCCGGACAGGCAGGCAGCCGCGCCGGAACCCCGCTGGTAGCGAGCGGAACCGCGCCCATGAGCGGGTCCTCGATCACGGCGCCCGCACGCAACGTCGGACATCCGGTGAACAAACTCTTCAGCTTCTTCCTCCCCCACGCCTGGACGATGGTGACGCCGTCACCTTTTCGGAAGTCGGCAACGAAGAAGAGCGGGACGCAGACTGGGTTCGGCGATCGGTCGTCCTGGTGATAGACGATGTCTTTCACGAACACAGGCGCGGGTACCGGAGCCAACAACTGGCGGCGACGCCCACGGCGATGCGCTCGCCAGGGCCGCCCGCCCTCCTCCACGCTGGTGCCACGGAACGCTGATCCAGAAACTGTTGATCGGATTGGTCGACGCTCCCGCTCATCAGAGCGACGTTGGTCGAGGAGTCGATCCTGCCCTACAAAGAAATCCCCACCGGGACGTCGCTCATCATCCGGCGCTCGATTTGATCGTTCGAGACGGGGACCGAAGTTCGGGTGGCTGAGTCGATGTCTTGTTCCTGTCCAACCGGTCACGATCCTGGATCGGGTCCGAGAGCGCAAGGCTGGTTGTACTTCCGTGCGTCACGACTTGATCGTATGCGCGGGCGCCGCTCGCTCGACACTGGGAAACAATGTTCGCGGTGGTGGCACTGGAACGAACGTCAGAGTCGTAGAAGTGCGACGGGGATCATTTCTCGACTACGACGAGCGGGAGCAAGAAGCCTTGATCTGCAATGTGAAACGCGGACCGGTTCCGATCGTCGAAGAAGTACAAACGCCCTTATTCTCATCCGGTCCGGTGCCAGGAACAGCTCTTCGCGGGTTCGTCCGCAATCGCGAACGCGAACATTCCGACGAGGCGATCGACGATGCCCTGCCCATGCTCGACATACAGGTGTACGAGCACTTCGGCGTCGCAACGCTAGTTGAATCGGTGAACCCGCCGTTCGAGATCGGCACGCAGGATGTCGTGGTTGTAATCTCTCGTTGAACGTGACCGCAACGGTTCGATCCTCGCTGAACATCGGCTGGGGGCCGTTGTCGCTGAGATCGACGATCGCGAGTCGCCTGTGGCCGAACCCGAAGTCCCTGCCGGCTTCTCGCACCCACAGACCGTCGCTGTCCGGTCCCCGGCGCGTCATCGTTCGCGCAGTACTGGAAGCTGGTCAGCCGAGACCGGCCGCGGTCCCGGCGGTAGACGCTCTCCGGACACGGCCAGATCATGACCGCTCCAGCCATCGACGGTCGTCCGGGATTCGTTGGGAAGGACGGAACACCTGCGAGCGCAAGCGGTCTCGGGCGGATTGTTCAGCAACATCGTCCGACGATTCGCTACGAACGTTGTCGCGCCTCGCCGCGGGGCGCCGGAGTGTCGTGGCTCGGCTCGAGCATGCGATCGGCGGCGTCAGCGAAGGCGGCCGGATCGGCCGCGACCGCAACTATGTCCCTGTACTCGAGTACGGCGGGCACCGGCGTGGACACGACCGGACGACCCGCCGCGAGGTCTTGCGCAGCTTGATCGGATCATCGCAGTCGTCAGTCGCGATACCTGGAACGGAGAAATACAAATTGAACGCGGCCAGGTAAGCGGGGATCGTCTTGTAAGGGCGAAAGCTAAATCGAGTTTCGCGGGTGTCGGAGCGTCGAGACGTCGTGTTCGCCGACCGACGACCACGACCGTGCCGTGTTGAAGCCGCTCGGCTTGGCGTGATCGCATCGAGCGATAGGTAGTCGTCGATGATCCCACGTACCCGACAAGCGACGTTCCAGCCGCGCAATATCGCTCGGCGGTAGGATTTCCGGCAAGCGCTCAACGTCAACGCCGTGGGGCGCGAGAACCGGTCGCGCCGAGACGGCGGAGATCATCGGCGAGCGCCTGGCTTGTCGCGACGCTGGCGTCGCAGCCGGGGGCGAGCTCGGCGATCAACGCCCGTAGACGCCCCGGGTCTCGCCTGTGGACTCGTCGTAGCGATCCTGGTAGTAGAAGAGCGAGCCCCATCGCCGAGACGCCAGCGTAACGGCGCTGCGATCGGGACGCTGAACGAGCTCACGATCGGACGATCGATCCTTAGGCCCGGACGGGCATATGCGATCTGCATGCGGATGGCGGCGAGTTGCATCCAATTACCCAAGCGCCCAGCCGGCGGGATCGGCAGCACGCTCAGCACGTGCGGTCGAGGCTCCGGGGTCCGGAGACCCACGCCAGCTCGAAGTTTTCGCCACACGCGGCCGGACTTCGATGCGGTCAACGGTCACGATCGAGCGCATCGGGATAGACCCCCAGCGAATAACACTTCGAAGTCGCGTGTGAATAGCCGCATCAGGTGGTGGCGCACGCAGATGCGGGTTGCCTTCCCAACGGTCCCCGGCAAAGCAGATCAACAGCGGCCGCGGGGCCGTCGTGGGAGCCGATCCCGCGTGCGCGACGCTCATGTCCCAACCGCCACCTGCGGCCGGACACCACGTAGCACCTTGAAGTGAAGCCCGGTAACAGGCATGTACGACAGCGACGAAACGACGGCTGCGCCCCCGCGATTCCGTAGGCGGGGATCGCGAGCGGTCGGCACAGATCCCCACGACGGCCCCGGCCGACCCTGCAAACAGCACGATCCGCGGCCGGCCGCGCCCCGCAAGATAACTGCTCAGCACGCTCTGAAGCGAGAAGGCGACCGTCCCAGGGAGCAGCAAGCGGAGCGGCTCAACGCTCCCACGATAGTGCGATCCGAACACGAGTGGGATCAGCCAGCCAGCCATAGCGCCAAGCCTGACCAGCGCTGCAGCAACAACAAATGCGCCCGTCCAGCGCAACACCGAGACCACCTCGGAGTAGTGATCAGGCACCGCTCGCGCGCCGCGGCGGAACATCACCAGTCCGAGCGCAGCCGGCACCACAGGGAGCAGGTCACTTACCTGGACGGCGACGGCGTAGAGCCCTGCGGCATACGGACCCTTGAAGCCATTTACGAGTAACAGTTGAACGCGCTGCACGATTGTGGTCAGCGACAGCGTCCCGAATGTGATCATCGCGTACGAGAGGTACGGGCGAAGCGCCCGTGCGGTCATCACCGGCCCCGTCACTAGACGTGTGTGGAACAGATCGTTTCGACGTAGGGCGATGACCCTGACCGAGGCGCCGACCGCCGGATCCTCCAGCCGAGATGATCACGACCGCGAACGCGTTCAGCCCGACCGTCAGGCCGAGAGCGATCACGGCCGCCAGCGTCACAGCCGCATTGGCCAACTGCGCCGCCGCGAACCAGCGCATCGAGGCGACCGTCGAACGTGCAGCTGATGGGAGACCGGATCGGCGGACGGTCGCTGCAGGGATCGCACAGCCGACGACGACCGCGGCAGTTGATGCCGGCGGCTTCAGCAATCCGGCAAGTACCAGATACAGGAGCGCGGCGAGCAGCGCGAAGACAACAGCAGCGGCGAGGAAAACCTGGACGATTCGCGAGCGTTCGGTCGATTCGCGACGCGTAGCGGCGCCAGCCGCCGCGATCGGAAGTCCTGTGCTTGCAATCGTCGCGGCCAGCACCGCGAGCGATGAGATCACGGCCCACCGGCCCCGGGCAGTGACGCCGAGTTGCCGCGCGATCAGGATGCTGGCAAGACCCGAGAGGCAGACCCCTCCGACGGCTCCAAGGGTTCCAAACGCGGCGTCGGAGTGCAATGCCGAGCCAGGCCCATGGGGATCCCGAGGTCGGGGTGGCGGGGCTTGACCTGTGGCGATGTTTGCTGTCACGCTGACTCACCGACCGCCGCGCGCACTCCGGGGCTGGCGTCAGTCGGCCGGCCGTTCAGGATCGCGGCCAGTCGTGTATCCCACGAGTGCCGCTCGCGCGCCTGAGCCTGTGCGGCGCGGCCAAGCCGCTCACCAAAGGCCCGATCGTCGTAAAGACGCTCGAGGGCCCGAGCCATCGCCTCCGGCGCCTCAGGGGCAACCAGCAACGCCGACTCAGCGTCCGCGAGGACCTCCTGGATCTGTCCAACGCGGGTCGCCACGATCGGCTTGCCGGCAGCCATGTACTCAAACAGCTTGATCGGCGAACCGATGAACCGATGGACGTCGGCGTGCGGGGAGACGAGCACGTCAGCAGCAGCCATGTATCGCGGTGCATCGGACCGCGGAACCAGGCCGGTGAAGTGAGCGGCTTCCAGAGCGCCGTAACGCTCGAGCACCGACCTGACGACCGGCGCTTCCTCGCCATCGCCAACGAGCAGCAACCGCGCATCAGGGCATCGGGTGTGAAACAGCGCAAAAGCCTCTGCCAGGAAGCGGACGCCGTGCCACGGGTAGAACAGACCGACAAAACAGACGACGAACGAAGACGCATCGGACAGATCGCCGGGCAGTGGCATCGGCGTGGCATCGGCGAACAACTCGACCGAGACACCATTGGGAACGGTACGGACGCGCTCGGCCGGGGCCCCGGCGGCCACCAAATCCTCCGAGGCGTTGGCGCTGACCGCCGCGATCACATCCGCTTGCCGCAGAATCAAACGTTCACAGGCATAGGCAAGCTCGGGGTATTTGAGCGTGCCGAAATCCTGGCGCCACTTCGCCTCGGATCCGTTGGCCTCCAGTACCAACGGCACTCCCCAGCGCCGAGCCAGAACCACCCCGGCGAGGTTGTTGAGGCTGTAGCGCTGATAGATGAACGCCGTCGGAACGTTGCCACGCGTACGACACTCACGACCCCAGACACCCTGGAGCGCTCCGGACACCAACTCAGCGACCTCTGTCGGTAGGTTTCCCTTCAGCCAGACATCGGCAACCGCGCCCGTCGCACGCCGGCAAGATTACATCCACGTCGCCCGTCCCCGAATCGGCCGCATCGTCGCAGCGATTGAGCAGGGCAGCAAGGAATTCCTCCCGTTCGGGCAACCGGCCCACCAGCCATCAACCGGGCCATGCGCCAGATCCAGCATGGGTGCCGAATACACGACAGCGCCTCGCTGGCCGGGGCGCCGCGCACCAACTTTTCTCGGTCGGAATCACGGCCCGTCAGCACGACCGCAGCCGAGACAGTCGCGCGGGGCCCCGGCACGATCTCGAGCACCGTCCGCCTGGCCCGATCCGCGACGACCAACCCCAGACCGACCTGCCTGACGACCCGCTGGCGACTCGGTTCCGGTTCTCCCCGCGTGACCCACCCGCCAACAGATACAAATACGCCCAGAAGACCCCCAGCACACGCTCGACTGAGACCTGGCCCGGGCTAACCCGAGCAACAACCTAGTCGCACCAGCGCCTCAGCACGACGAGGGGTGGGAGGTTCTCGTCCGTGCGCGAGGCGGAAGATGGGCGGACGATGGGGACAAACCCTTGAGCCAGGTCGCGGCAAAAGAAGATCGTCGCTCGCCCGCCCGAAGCAGAGCACATCGATCGTCGGACCGCCGAGACCGAACTCGAAGTACGGATCGCCGACGCAGCCACGGCGGCCCGAACATGACAGATCGCCGGACGCTCGCTTGCTCCGCGGACATCGGACTCGCCGGAGCGTCGCTTGCTCGCGTTCGGTGGGCACGGCGGCTCTGGGACGCCGCTCGGCCGCCGCACACAAGGACCTTGGCGAGTCGCTCGAACTAGCGCGAGCCAGCAAACTCGGGAGACAGCACGACGCCCTGCTCCGCCCAGCCCACGCGCGCGCGCCAGGGTTCGCTGCCAGGCCCTGTGCAGCAGCAGCCAGCGCGTATCCGTCCTCAGGTGAGCACCACCACACCGCATCCTGTCTTTGCTCGACCACAGCAGCTGCACCGCAACCAGCAGCAACCAGTACCGACCGCCCGACTGCCATCACGTCGTACAGCTCGGAAGGAATTGAGCATCCTCGAGCAGAAGGTAATTTCGAAGCAGAATAAGCGGTGCATACATCAACTGCCGGAGCTCTCCCGATGCAGTCGAGAGGGACCGGCACCCCGAAAGCCACGTTCTCAATGCCGCGCCGGGCGCGTTTCCCGCTTCGAGCCGGGGGGCGGCGGACCGCTGCAGACAATTGAGAGCGGGTGCCGCCGACACAGGCTTCCCGAAGGTAGTACCGCAGCAGCGAGCACTATCTGCATTCCTCCGCGGTTCCCAGGTTTCCTGCGTGGCCCACGACAAAGTCCCCCGACGGCGCCGGTAGGATTCTGGTCGCGCGAGAAGAGCATCGAGAGCACCATTCAGGCAGGTGAACAGCGACCTTCGCGTCCAGCGACAGCATGGATGTCGACGGCAGCGCGGCTTAGTGGTCACGGTCGGCGTCGAGCAGAAGCAGTCGTCCGACGCTCGCCGGCTTCGAAGCCCGTGGAGGGGTCTCGGGTTTGAGAGTACCCTTAGTCCGCCCGCCGCCGCCGACCAGATATCGCGCACGTCTACGAGAGCGCGACGAAACCCGAGAGCGCCCGAGCCGCCAGCGCAGCGGCCCGCGCTCCGGGAAGTAGCAGCGAGGTGACGAGCGCGACATCGTAACACGGCACCGACAACAGTCGCGCGAACGCACCGACGGCGAACATTCCGTGGAGAACGCCAGCCGCGCGCGCGGATCGTCTTGGTCGGCGAGGTCACGACCCACAAACAGTGATGCGTGACGGCACCACTGCGCTCGGTCACGATTGGACGCCGACGCCGATCGGGCGCCGAAACATTCCCGCTCGATGGTTCGGTTGCTCGCAGTCACAACGACCTGGTGGACCTCGCTCGGCGAGGCCGGCTGTGAAGGCAGCCATCCGGTTCTGGTGGCTGGCGCCCGTCTCGGGAGCATTAATACTGGGATATAAGACCGATCTTCTCGTCGAGCGCTGGAGCAGAACACACTGGCGCGGCGCGAAGGTTGCGCGAAGTGACAGCGGCCGTGTCCCGCCAAAGCCCCAGGCTGAGTCCCGGCTGCAGGCAAGCTTCGAGGAAAGTAGCGATGCTCACGGAGCGTGACCCTTGTCGCGCCTTCGATGACAGACGCTGGCTGGCCCAGGCCGCAGATAAAAGAAAGCAAGCTGAAGTCAACAGAGACGCCGGCACCCACCTCGCCGAACACCTCGACGCGCTCCTTCTCGTAGTCCGAGGAATCTCCAAGGGCGGAGTAGACGATTGTGGCGATCGATCCGTCCGGGAACCGCAGCGTCGCGGCGACATGTTGTCCTCAAGTGGCTCGGATGCACCGCCGGCCACAGCGTCGACCCTGCTCACCAGAGGTTCGCCCCCGCACAGGAATATGCAGCGAAATCAAGGAAGTGACACGACCTCGCCGACGATCCGGCCGCCGCCGACTCGGCGGGGTCGTGAGTCCAGTGGCGAGCGAGGGAGCCGTCCCGCGTTGACGCGGTAGGTAACGACGCAGCGGACCGTCGACCGGCACAGCGCATCGCGAAGCTGTAGCTGCCAGCGGTGCGAAGCGGCGGTTGAACCCCACCATCAGCACTCCCGGAGCGTCTGCGGCGGCGTAAGCAGCCTCGACCTCTTGCCAGTTCCTGCTCCTCGGACAACGCGAGCGGCTTCTCGACGAACACGTGCTTGCCAGCTTCGCAACGCCTCGGTCGACGACAAGCTCCGCATGCGAGGTTGTGACGCGTCGCAATCAGCACCGCGTCGACCGTCGTTGGATGCCGGATCAGTTCATGCGGCGTCCGTCGTGGCGAGTGTGGCCCCGAAGCGGCTGTGCGGCTCGAACGCGCCGACACGCCGGTACGTCGTCGCGACCGCCGTTACCTCCGCATCCTCGACCGAGCGCCGGCATCAGTACCGACGCGGGCGAACGACGCCGGCGCCGATCACCCCGATTCGGACCCGATCGCGCTCGATCCGCCGCCGAGGACGCGGGAACTCGACCGTGCGCGCCCCGGCGCTCTCACGTTCCGGGTAGCGGAGCAGAATTCCGAGCGAGCGCTCGGCCGAGCCCAGCAACTCGTAGGCACAGGCACCGTCGGCGAGATCGAACGTGTGGGTCGTCAGCACGCTGGGTTTCAGCTGACCGGAGGCCATCAGGCGCAGGACCTCCTCAAGATTGCGGCCCTCCGTCCACCGCACATAGCCGGCGGGATAGTCGATGCCCGCCTCCTCATAGGACGGGTCGTACCGGCCCGGTCCATAGGAGCGCGACACAACCAGTCGTAGCTCCTTGCTGAACAGCGGAGCGCGAGGGACTCGACCAGCACATCGCCGACCACGGACACCACGGCCCGGTCACGAGCGATGGCGGTCGCTGTCGCCAGCGGCTCCGAAGACTGCTGGCCGCGGTTACCAGCACGCCGTCCGCGCCCCGGTTTGAGCTCAGGCGCCGGGCCTCTGACTCAAGCTCTCGGGCGTCGGTTGTGGCAAAGAAACCGTCGCTGCGCGCGAGTTCGACACGCGACGGGTCAGTGTCCACGCCCAGCGCCACGCAGCCGGCAGCGGTCAGCAGTTGCAGCGTCAGCTGACCCACCAGCCCAAGGCCGATGACGGCCGCGACGTCGCCAAGGCTGACCTCACTCAGCCGGACGCCGTGCAGGGCGATTGCCGCGACCGTCGCGTACGCCGCATCCTCGGGCGCCACGCCCAGCGGCACCCGCGCACACAGGTGGCGCGGAACGCACACAACCTCCGCGTGGGACGCCCTGCCTGCGCCGGCGCACGCGACCAATTCGCCGGGTGCTGCCGGCGAGTCCTCACACCCCTCGAGGACGACGCCGGAGAGGCTGTACCCGAGCGCATTCGGCTCTCCGAGCCGCCCGCGCACCTTGGCGTATGTCGTCGCGACGCCCTCGGTCCGAGCAGACTCGACCACCTTCTGGACCAGGTCTGGCCGAGCCCGCGCCTTCTCAAGCAGGGAAGCACGGCCCAGATCGAGCGCAGCCCGCTCGGTGCCCGCGCTGATCAATGAGTAGCGAGTGGCCACGAGCACCGACGCCCGGGCGTGAAGCGGGGCGGGGACCTCTTCGACGGTGATTTCGCCGGTCGAAACGTTCTGTAGCAGCTGCCGCACGGGGCGGAAGGCTAGCGCCGACGTCCAAGACAGACACCGATCTCCTGAGACGACGGCATCCTGACGCAGGCGATAGCGCCCGCGCCAGTCTGCGCTCATGGCGCCGCTGGAGCCGTCGCTGCCGGAACCGCGGGTGATTGCCGCACGATCGATATTTGGTCCAACAGCCAATCTGACGAGCGGTTGAACGGCGCGCCATCGCTGAGGATGACCTGAACGGGCATCGCCCGAGAGATCGTGAAATGGTCTGTCATCGTGCCACCGGTCGGTGGACTCACGTGGTAATAGGTCACCACCCGGATCCACGAGTTTGTCCTCACATCAAGCACTCCCAGGTACATTCCACCCGTCCGAATCTCTCCGCGTACCGCGGCACTGTAGATGCCGGGTGAAAGCGGGACCACCGGTGACATCAGCTGGTAAGCGTTGGTGCGCGCACTGGTGTCCACTCGGAGAGCGGCACCTGGAGTGATACCGGCACCTCGCACGACCGTCCAGCCAGCCGGGAGCGCGCCCAGCTTCCAGATGTGCACCGCAGAACCCACCTCGGCGTTGTATGGCAGAGCTCGAGCACCGGCAGGGGGCGCTGACGAAGCGGACACCCCCGACTGCCAGCCGTCGAGGTAGGCGCGCGCCGCGAAACCGCCGACAACGACCGCAATCGCGACGTAGACCGCTGGAGACCGGACAGATCTAGAGACGGAGTGCCGTGTCTCTCGCGTCGGCACCAGCGGTCCGAAGCCCTCAGGTGTCGCCGCCGTCCCGGCAGCCAAACGTGAGCTCCGGGCCTGTGCCGGCAGAGTGGCCCCGCGCACCTTGTTGACGGCAGCGTCTGTAAGTGTCGACCACCTGAGCTGCTGCCTGTTTACGGCGGCGATAAATCCATCAGTGGACTGGTGGCGACGCAACAGGCCCTGCGGATTGGTAGCCCAATCCCAGACCGAGCCAACGACCCAACAGCAGACCAACACCTCTAGCGTTGCTAGGAGAGCCAACCACGGCATCTCGTAGTTGGAGACCGGAACCGCGACCAGCGACGGCAGAACCGCGATCACGGCCACCGGCACGAGCACGGCGCAATATCGCTTCCAACGTCTCCGCCCGATCCCCATCATGAGCGCAAAGGGAACCAGCACCAACAGCGGCCAGAACATGCGCAGCCCGTCCGCCAGGATGTCTCCAAGCTTCTGTCGCTCAGCACGCAGGATGAAGCCGGGATCGCTCGTCAGCAGGTGCAGGACCCGCGAGCGAAGGATCGCCTCATACCTCGGGCCGACGTACGGTGCCGACGGATCGACACTTCGCACGTACGCCGCAGCAACGCTGTCGCTGTAGGTGATGCCGTAGCGATTGGGCACAACACCCAAGCCGATGTAGACCGTATGCCAGAAGGGGTGACCCGACGGGTCAGACCAGCTCGTGACTCCCGCCTCGCCATTTGTGTGAAGTGGATAGCCCTGCATCCGCTCGCCACGTACCTGGAAGGCAAGCGAGAGAACGCCCGAGCTCAGGCCGATATACGCGAGAGCGATGAGCGCCGCGCCGCCTGCCCTCCGACGCCAGGTCGCGGGCGTGAGCATTGTGAGGGCGATGCAGCCGATCACCAGTCCGAGCCCAGTGTCGGCCCTGAAGATCTCCGTGACGCCGGCAACCGCCGCGATCACCACAAGCGGGCCGAGCGGCGCCGTGCGCTCTCTTGCGAACGTCAACAGCCAGGGTAGGCAGACAGCGACCGTGACGGCAGGAATCCAATAGAAGCTGTCATCTGTCAAGAACCTGAAACACAGGAGCACAAACACCGGTGACAGCGCCGCTGCGATCCGCGAACCGGACATCCGCCTGATCGTGTACGGATACAACGCCACCATCGCACAGAACAAAACCAAGAACAGGGCGCGAACAATCGTCCCGACATTTGTGGTGTGCAACAGATCGGAGATCCACGGAGTGACGAGGTATCCACCCGGGTCATCAGTGATGCCAGCCGGATAGAAGTTCCCTGGACTGCGCATACCGACAAGCGGTCCGAAGCCGTGCTGGTGCGCAACAAGAACGTTTTCGAGATCCTGGAGGCGAGAACTGCTTACGTTCCCGGACGCAGCAAGACGCGGAGACGTGAGCAACGCGGCGATCGGCATCCAAATCAGCCCATACGCGATCCAACCGAGACGCGAGGCATTGAACAGCGATCGCACGGCCCGTCTGGTGCGTTCAGCGACCAGGTCACCGACGTCGTGGAACGACACAGCCAGCGGCACAGGATCCAACGCAGCGGCTGGGGCGAGCCCAATCCCAGCGAACAGAGCAAGCGTCAAGCCGTAGATGGAGATGCTGCTCCGACCAGTAGACCCTCGTCGGCGCCGGCACTCACCGCCGCGGCTGCAACGTAGACGGCCGCTCCCGCCAAGGAGGCGCTTGCGAGAGTGTTGAGCCCCACGCGACGAGCCCGAACGATCGCCGCGATCGGCAGCGCAATCGTGATCAGCGCGATCCCCAGTAGTCCTGCCAATCCCATCTCCGCGCCGGCTTGAACGACCGAGCTGTGTGCCGGAAGGCCGTTGCCAGCGCCATATTGACCGAGCCCAACACCCGTGAACAGATGGTGCTCGAGCGTCCGGAACCCGTCAGAGATCGAGTTGAGCCTGACCCCGCCTGACGAGGTACTGGAGGTCGAGAAGAAATGCGTCAGGTAGTTCGAGGGCGACTTCGCAACCAAGACCACTCCAAACACCGCGGCGGCCACGAGGATTGTCAGACGGATCCGCCTCGACAGCGACGACCGCGACACCGCGGCAACCAACAACAGGAAAGCGACGAGCATTGGCAACCGCACGTAAAGCAGAAGAATCGTCAGTGTGATCACTGCCGTTGCGGCGATCAGCAGTAGACGGGCACGACGCGACAGGCCGCCATCACGAAGCCAGATCAGGTTGACGGTCAGCGGCAACAAGAGAAACGTGGCGGTGTGGTCCGGGTTCCCGAGCGTGTAGTAGTGGAAGTCGTACGCGTGATTGCTGAACTTGGCCGCGAACAACTCCGCCGGGGTCGGAAGCCCGTAGCTCATCAAGAACACGAGGTCGGCTCTCAGCAGAGCAGCCGTCAGAGCAGCCAGGAACGAGCCGGCTAAGATGGCGGCCGGCAGGTTCCCGCGACGAACGGCCAGGAACAGACACCCCGGCGCCAAGATTCCGAGGATCAGCAGAGCCAGTGAGTAGCTGGCGTTCGTGCTGACGGCAACGGACAGACTTCCACCGAGCAGCACGAGCCCGATCGCGATCAACGACAGGCTTGAGACCGTTCCGTTGGCTGTCGGTGCGAGTGACATCCAAACGGCGAGCGCTGTGACTAGGACTGCCGGGGTGAGGAGGACGAAGCCGGGGAGTGCGTCTACGTGCAGCATGCCCGGAATGTTGTTCAGGGGGGGAAAGCCGCTGAGTGCGATCGTCGCTCCGATCACGCAAGCGGCAATCGCACGGATGACCCCGACCTGCTGCGCCGGAGCTGAGCCCCCGAGTCGCGACTGTCGTGGCGCCGACACGACTTCGGCGAACGTTCCCATGCGGATCAGACGTCCCTTTTCGCAGCCTCTGCGCCGAGACGGTAGCGCATTTTTGCGGCTGCTCAGACCGGCCCTGACTGAGGACCCGCCGGATCTGGCCAGATTCGCCTACCGTTCCGTGTGGTGGGTCTCTCACTCGATACGAGGCTCTTCCTGGGAATCGGGATTGCGGCGTCGCTCGCGTACCTGACGACTCCGCTGGCGATCGCCACCGCGGAGCGGCTCGCGTTCTACGACAGGCCGGTGGGCTATAAGGGCCACGGTCGCCCGACGCCATATCTCGGCGGCGCGGCGGTGATGTTGGCGTTCGCGCTTGCGGTGGCGGTCGGCGCCGGAGACCCGAGCCGGACCCTGCCGCTGCTGGCCGGCGTCGCAGTGCTGTTTGTGATCGGGACGATCGATGATCGACGCACCGTTACGCCGCAGCTGCGAGTCGCGGCTGAGTTCGCTGTCGGGGTGTTGCTGACCGCCGCGGGACTTGGCTGGCGCCTCGGCGCCGGCTTCGCCGTCGACGCTGCAGTCACCGGGATCTGGGTGGTCGCCGTCGTCAACTCGTTCAACCTGTTCGACAACATGGACGGCGCCGCCAGCACGATGGCGGCGGTCGTCTCGGGCGGCGCGTGTGTGCTTGCGATCTCGACGGGCGCCACCTGGGCGGCGGTTGGCTGCGCGGCACTCGCCGGCGCCTGCCTCGGCTTCCTGCCACATAACCTCGCCAAGCCTGCGAGGATCTTCCTCGGCGACGGGGGCAGCATGCCGCTCGGCTTCGCGGTCGCGGCGCTGGTTGCGGCGGCGGCGCGCAGCGCGGAGCCCTCGACGCTAGCGCTGCTGGTCGGATTCCTCCTGGTTGGCGTGCCGGCGGTCGACACCTGCCTGGTGATCGTCTCCCGCCGCCGGCGCGGCATCTCGATCCTGACAGGCGGACAGGACCACCTCACTCACCGCACCCGGCGAGGTGTCCGGACCGACAGCGCGCGTGGCACTTGTGCTCGGTGCCGCGCAGGCATTGGTGAGCGCACTCGTGATCGTCGCGATCCATGGAACCAGCGCCACCATCGTCTATGTGCTGCTCGCGTTCGTCGTCTGCGCATCGGCGACGATCCGCGTGCTTGAACAGCTCGATCAGCCAGAACTGACCTCGCCCGACGCGGACGGCGGCGGTGCGCAGGCACGCGATTGACGTCGGGCCGACCCGGCTCGCCGCTCGCCACGAGCCCGGCGGCCGCGACCTCCGACGGCTCCCTCGCCTGGGATCGAATCATCGCTCGTGCTGCTCGGCATCCTCGGGCTCGGCGCGGGCCTGAGCCCCCTGTTCGAGGCGTATTACGGCACCGGGGTGTGGATCCCGATCGGGCTCGGAATGGTGGTCATCGCAGCCGCCGCGCTGGTTGCCAGCCCGCCCCGCCTCGGCCGCCCCGCGATCGTCGCGTCTGTGCGCATTGGCAGGTCTCGGCTTGTGGTCGTTGGTTTCGAGCACGTGGTCCCCAACCGTCGAGCAGGCGACCATAGACGCGAACCGGTGGCTTGCCTACGCGGCAACGCTGCTGTTGGCACTGGTGCTGCTTCGCAGCCGGCGCCACGCCGCTGTGCTGATGATCGCGGTGGGCGCAGGGATCGCCTCGTGGTGGCTGCAATCGTGATCATCCGCCTGCTCGGTGGCGGTGGCGCCCGGACTGTTCATCGAGGGACCGCCTGGATCTTCCGCTCGGCTATATCAACGGCGAGGGATGCGTGTTCGCGATGGGTTGCTGGCTGTCGTTCGCGCTCGCCGAACGGCGGACGCCGCTGGCGGCGGGATGTGGTGCCGCCGCGACGGTGGTTCTGGCCAGCCTGACGCTGCTGAGCCAGTCACGCGGAGCCGCACTCGCCGTCTGCGCCGCCGCCCTGGTCTCGGTGCTCGCGATTCCCGGCCGCCGTCGCCGGCTGCTTGCCCTTGCGGCCATAGCGGTCGGAACGGGGCTCGCAGCGCCCTCGGTACTCAAGGTCTATTCGACCGCGGGAGCATCCGGGTCACCGGCGTCGAGCACGCTCCATGCGGCTGTGCTCTCAATCCTGCTGGCAGGTGTCGGCACGGGGGTCGTGTGGGCCGGCCTGGTTGCCGCAGAACGCCTGATCGGAAGCCGAAGCGCCACGGCCAGGGTGATGCTGTCTCGCCTCGCGACCGTCGCGGCGATCTGTGTCGTGCTCCTGCCGGCGGGCGCAGCCGTCATCAAGCTGGGCTCGATCGAGCGGACCGCACGCGACCAATGGCATGCGTTTGTGCACCTCTCCGACGGTGGATCGAGCAGTGCAGCAGCCGCACAGACGCGGCTCCTTTCAGGTGCAGGAAACCGTTATGACTACTGGCGGATCGCCTGGCATGTGTTCACCGCGACACCCGGTGGCCGGCGTCGGCGCCGGCGGCTATACGGTCGCGTATTACAAGCAGCGGCGCACCACCGAGGCGATCGAGAACCCACACTCGATCGAGCTCGAGCTGCTTGCCGAGCTCGGACTGGTCGGCGGCGCATGCTCCTGGCGCTGATCTTCGCCGTTGCGTTCGCGGCGCGACGCTGGCATACGGCAGCCAAACGATCGCCGAACGCCCGCACGTTGCTGGTGTGTGCGGTCGGAGTCTCGGTCACCTGGCTCGTCGACACGAGTGGCGATTGGATGCACCTGCTGCCCGGCGTCACCGCGATCGCACTGATGGCGGTCGCCGTTCTCTGTTACCGCGAACCTGTCGCCGGAGGCTGAGACCGACGCCGGCATCACCCGGGAGGCATCGCAATCGTCGTGGACACCCGGCGGTGTCCAATGTCGCCGCCGCGGCCTGCGTCGGCTTCGTGCTCGCGCTGGCCGGCGCCAGCTTGATGCGTTCCGGGCTCTCGCAGATCTATCTCGACGACGCCCAGGGGAACCTTGCGAGCAACCCAGCGGCAGCGCTGAAGGACGCGAACCGGGCGCTGCGGTTGGATGGCGCCAACCTCAACAGCTACTACATCAAGGCGGCCGCACTGGCCCGATTCGATGATGCCGGTGCGTCGCGTGCGGTTCTGCTGCAGGCCACCGGCGTTCAGCCATCGAACTACGTCAGCTGGGTTCTGCTCGGCGACCTCGAGGTCCGAGCCGGCGACATATCACTGGCCAGGCACTACTACGGCGTCGCACGTGCACTTGGATCCAAACGACCCCTCGCTCGCGGCGCTCGTCACGAATCCACGAATGCGCTTTCAGGTGCCGAGACCGGCTGAAAGGCGGCGCGGCGCCTGCGCTACCCTCAGTCCGATGAGAGTCCTGGCTGCGACGCTCGCCGCCACGGTGGTTCTCGTGGGGGGGCAGGCCTCGGCTGCGTTCGCCGCGCAGCCGGGTGTTCACGTTGACCCTGGCTCTCCCGCCGGAAAGCAGTACGCGATTCCGATCTCAAGCGCTCGCAGCGAGACCGCGGGGCAAACGGGCTCGAACGTCGGCGACAACCCGCCGGCTTTCGGGGTCGGCATCACGCCGCCGCCCAAGGCGTTGGCCAGGCATCACAGGTCTCGCATCTCGACCCGGAAAGCCGGCTCGGCGCCCAGCTCCAAGCGCGCCGGCACGAACGCCGGCGCTCGCAAATCTGGCGGGTCCGCACCACCCCCGTCAGCGTCGAGCGCACTCCAAGCGTCGGCGACCGGCGGCAACGGTTGGCTGGCACTGGTTCTCGGCGGCATGCTGGTGTTGATACTCGGTGGGGCCGGCGGCCTGATGCTGCGGCGTCGCGTGAGCTGAGTCACCTGAGCACCCTCGTGTGATGACGCGAACAAGCCGCCCGCGTGCGATCAGCATCGCCGCCATCGTCGCGCTCAGCTGCTGCTTCTCGTCGATGCTTGGGCCACCGCGCGCAGCCGCATTCAGCAAAGCGATCTGGGGGCAGGCCACCCGTGACGGTGTCAACCAGTTCCCGATGTACAAGATGCTGGGCGTGTCGATCGTCGAGCTCGGCCTCGACTGGAGTCAGGTGGCGCCCACTCAACCGCGACAGCCGACCAACCCGAAGGATCCCGCATACGTTTGGCCATCGTCGGTTCAGGCAGCGATCAGGGACGCGGCGGCGTACCACATGCGAGTGTCGCTGGAGCTGATCAATGCGCCCGCGTGGGCAAACGGCGGCCATGCGGGTCCCGGCTGGGCGCCGAGGCGCGCTGGGACATTTGTTGATTTCGCAACCGCAGCAGCGAAAAAGTACCCGACCGTCCGCCTCTGGCTGGTCTGGGGCGAGCCGACGAGGCAGGGCAACTTCCAACCGCTTACGCCGGCCGTCCCGGGCCAGCCGCTCGACTCCGCACAGCGCGCGACTCGTGCAGCGGTATGCGGAGATGGTCGACGGCACCTACGGCGCGCTCAAGCGAATCAACCGGAACAACCTGATCATCGGCGGTTGCACCTACACCACGGGCGCAATCGACACGCTCCAGTGGATCCAGAATCTGCGGCTTCCCGATGGCAAGCCTCCGCGCATGGACATGTACGCCCACAACCCCTTCACGTATCAGAGCCCGGTTTTCACCAACGTGCCGTCACCCTTCGACGAGGTGCAGTTCTCCAATCTCCCGGAGCTCGCGAGGTGGGTCGACCGCTATCTGCACAAGGGGATGCCGCTGTTCCTGTCCGAGTGGCTGATCCCGACCGCGCAGGACCAGCTGTTCAACTTCTACGTGGCTCCCCAGCTCGCGGCACAGTGGGTGACCGAGGCGTTGCGCGAGTCGCGCGCCTGGCACCGGATCTACGCGCTCGGCTGGTCGATCGTCTACGACAGCGCCCCGACCACTCCCGGCGGCACACCGCTCAGCGCCGGCGGGCTTCTGACCGCCAACGGCACCCCGAAGCCGGACTTCTACGCGTTCGAGCACGGGTAGACCTCAGGGCGCGATCTTCGAGACGCGCCTGCTGGACGCAGGTGCAGGCGGCACCCACAGGCAGCCACGCGATAGAACAGCAGACCCGATGATCGCACCACGCCTCACGGCCGGTGGGCCCCACTACTACACCCTCAGAGCTGACTCGAATGTCGGCGGCGAGGTGTACGAGCGGATGCTGCTCGAGCGCCTGCCCGCACACGGCATCGATCTGGTGCTCGGGATGCCGGCCGATCATCGCGTCGAGGACCCACCGCCGGGCTGGCAGGTTGACGTGCTGAGACATCGGCGTGGCCTGCACTGGATCACCGCACCGCTGATCTTCACGCCATACGCGATCCGGCTGTTGCGCGCGCGGCGCGTCGACCTGCTCCGCGGACATTCGGTCCGCTACACCGGCCCAGCGCTGCTGCTGGGAAGGGCTTTGACGGGCGCTCGCGTCCCGGTGGTGCTCCATCACCACCATCTGTATCCACGGTGGGCACGGTTGGAGGCAGCGATCGCGCGACGGGCCGACGCGGTGATCACCGTGTCCGAGCACTCGCGCGGGGAGCTGATCGAGGCGGGGGTCAGCCCCGCGCGGATCCATGTCGTGCTGGAGGGCGTTGCGACGCATCCGCCCACGGATGGCTGGCCCGAGGCCTGGCCGTCGGCCGGAATGCGGCTGCTGCACCTCGGGCGCCTCGAAGAGCGCAAGCGACCGGCGGTGGCGCTCGACGCACTGGCGGCCCTGCGACGCGCCGGCATCCCCTGCGTCCCTGGTCCTGGCCGGCGACGGCCCGTTGCGCGAGAGCCTCGCAGAGCGGGCCACGGCCCTCGGCGTCAGTGATGCCGTGCGGTTCACCGGGCGGGTATCGGAGACCGACAAGTGGAGGCTCTACGACAGCGCCGACGTGCTGCTGTTCGCGTCGACGCTGGAGGGCTTCGGGCTGGTCGTGGCGGAGGCGCAGTCGCGTGGCGTCCCGGTCGTCGCGGCGGCCGGAACCGCAACCGCGGAAGCGCTTGACCCCGGCCGCAGCGGCTTCCTGACGCGCCCCGACGGCGAGGCATTCGCCGCCTGCCTGACGGAGCTGGGCGACGAGCAGCTCCGACTGGAGATGGGTGGTCGTGCGCGCGAGTTCGCGACGCGGTTCGACTGGGACCGCTGCGCCGCCGGAGTCGCCGAGATCTATCGCAGCGCTGTCGAGCAGTGCGCGGTCCCTGGGCCGCTCAGGCCCCGGCGCGAGCGTTTGCGAGCTCCTGCGAGATGATCGGGTCAGAGAGGTCGAGCGCGTGCGCTCGCTCGAGCGCCGAGAGCGCCGGCCGGGGTTCGTGGGCCGAGAGGTAGAACGCACCCAGAAATCCCCAGGACTGGGGGTTCTCGGGCTGGAGGTTCACAGCATTGAGCGCTTCGGCCCGCGCCCGCTCTGGCTCTCCGAGGTCCGAGTAGACGTCGGACAGCTCCCACAGCGGCAGGACCGCAACCGGATCACTGGCGGCTGCGGAGTTTGCATCGGCCAGCGCGGCGGAGCCGTTGCCCTGGATCAGCGCAGTGGTCGCCGCGTTGTCGGCGTCGATCGAGCGCAGCGGCTGCCAGATCGCCCAGGCGATCAACACCGCCACGGCGGCGAGTGCCGTCGCTGCCAGTCGCGGCACGACGGCCGCGGCTGACTCTGCTCCGCGGGGGCGGACCCCTACGCGCTGATCGAGCGGGCCTCGAGCTGCGAGCCAGCCCGCGCAGACCAGCGCCGGCACCGCCACGCCCGGGTAGAACCACGTCCAGTCGACCGTCGAGCCGACACCGAAGGCGACCACCGCGCAGAGCAGAGACCACATCCCGGCGCGCTCGGCGCAGAACGCATCGACGTCATCCTCGCCGGCGCGATCCCGGTGGTGACCGCGCCGGCGACGCAGCGGCCTCGCCGATGCGATCGACCACGCGATCAGCAGCCCGAAGCTGAGCGCGAGCCCGATCAGACCGAGATCGGCGAACGTCTGGATCACGTAGCTGTGTGCATCCGCGGCGATTGCCGTGTCGTCGGTATAGCGATATTGAGCCGTACCGAAGCCGTCCGCACCGACTCCGGCCAGGAGCGCGTGCTCGCCGACCGTCAGGCCCTCACGCCAATAGCTGGGACGGCTGTTGGCGAGGTCGACCAAGCGGCCGGGATTGTCACCGACGCTCTTGGCGGTGGTCAGATCGCTCCAGACGTGTGACACCTCGCCCGTCAGCCCGCGTGCCGAGACCGCCGCCTTGCCCACCGCCGCGATCGGCACCAGGGCCAACAGACAGATCAGCACCGTGCCGATCCGCCGGCGAGTGGCGGCACTCAGTGAGACGTGATCGGCGCGAGACAGCACGAGATAGGCGATCACCGCCAGCGCGGCGAACACCACGACCAGGATCACCCCGAACGTGTGGCCCTCGCTCGTGCGGATCGGCAGCGTGATCTGGTCGTCGGTGAATGCGACCTCGCCGAGCGCCCAGCCCGCGATCACGATCGCGCCCAGCCCACCAAGCCCGAGCACGAGCACGCCACGCAAACGCCCTGGGACGGCTGCGAACCAGATCGCCACCCCGATCACGGCGGCGAGCAGCGCGCTGCGTGAATATGACAGCACGACCACCGAGATCAGCAGCGCGATCGCGGGCACGGCGGCAGCCCGCTGGGCGGCGCTGCCCTCCTCACGCGCACCCAGCCACAGGCACGGCGCCAGTCCGAGCGCCGCCATCAGGCCGGTCGCGTTCCAATATCCGAACGGCGCCAGCAGACGGCCGACGTGATCCTGGGGATCAAGCGACGCCGGAAACACCTTCGCCAGCGCCGCCCATCCGCTCAGCGCCACCGACGTGAGCGCGATCGCAATGATCAGCGAACGCCAGCGCTCGGGCGCCAGGCGACAGGTAGCCATCGCAGCGGCGAACGCGCCGAGGTAGCCCGCGGTGCGGCCGGCCTCGATCCACGACTTGTCCGGTACGACCGACCAAGCCACCGACAACGCCGTCAAGCCGGCGAGCGCGGCGAACAGCAGCAGCGTGACTGCACCCCAGGCCGGCGCCGACGCGCCGCGCAACACGACTACGGTCACGAGCCCGAAGCCGAGCACCGTGAGCGCGATTTCGACCCACGTGTTGGCCGGGAGATCGACGTCGCCGCCACCGGCCGTGAACGCGACGAGCGTCAGCACGCAGGCGAGTACGAGCGCGGACGCCACGTCCACCCTCGTGATCCCGGCCCGCTGATCGCCATTCGAGCTCATCGCCGCCTCGCGATCAACATCAGCGTGTGTCCGAACGGCGCGAGCATCGGCACCGACCCGGCGCGGTCAAGCGGGGCGAGCGACCTTTGCAACAACTCTGGCAGCCGCCGCCACCCGTACGTGACGGCGTGCAGTTCCGCGCTGAGGCCGGCTGCGAGCGCCTCATCACGAAGCCGCCGCGGCGACAGCGGGACATCGTCGGGTGTCCCGTGCAGCGCCGTCGCCGCATCGGCGCGGTTGGCGAGCGCCAGACCGAGACCGACCGGGTGCCACAGCCCCGGTTCGATCGCGACCAGAGCCCCTCCGGGGACGAGCAGGCGTGCCGCCTCCGCGAAGCAGGGCGCCAGCGGCCCCTGAAACACGAGGTGGTGCATCACCTGCCGGTAGAGAACGACGTCGAAGCTCGCGTCGGGCAATGTGAGTGCGCCCGCGTGACCGACGAACGCCTCATCGGCCTTCGCGCTGGAGAGCACGCCCGCGACGCGATCTGCGTCGGCGTCGACCGCGACGAGGTGGAACGCCGGCGCCGGGAACAGATGGCGCCCAGGGTGCCAGCCGGCGCCAACCGACAGGACGCGGCCGCCCTGCAGCGGCAGCGCCGATGCCAGCAGTTGACGCTCGCGCTCCTGTTCGTGTGAGTAGTACAGCTCGAGCGCCGAACGCGAGCTGAGCCGGTCGAACAGGTTGTCGGCGCGGTATGGCTCGGATCCCGGCGCGTTCACCTGGCCTACCAGCTCCGGTGGGTCGCGAGCGTCCGCTGCGCGTCGACGGCGCGCGTATACGGCCTGTCCTGGAGAAACGCCCTCGCCTCGGCGATCGCGTCGCTGCGGTCGTAGGAGGCGGCGATCAGCCGCATGCCGTGACTGACCGGTGTGGCATCGACGACGCCGATGCGCCATCCGTGCGCGCGAGCGACCGCCGACCAGTGGCTGTCAAGACCCCACCCGAACCGCAGCTCGGGGAATGGCAACAGCGCGTCGAAGGTGCGGGCATGAAATGCCGTGACCGGGCCGATCTCGACGAAGCCGGTCTCGCGCACGACGCTGAAGGGCCGGCGGCGGGTCACCTCCCAGGCCGCATGTGAGCGTCGGCGGTGCGCGGGCTGCGCCAATGACAGGTCGAAGCGCTCGGCGAGGAACACGAAGTTGTCGAGGAAGCCGCTCGGCAGCACGACATCGTCGTCGACGACCAGCAGCCAGTCATGTCCGGTGGCGGGATGCTGGGCGAGCAGCGAGTTGAGGTTCTCGAACTTGCCTCCGCTGCCGGCCGGCATCGTGACGAGCTGCAGCTGGTGGTGGGAGCGAGCCAGCTCGGCGCGGACCCCGGCCATCAGGTTCGGGACGTCGGTCCGCTCGATGCCAAGCGCGAGGATCCGGCGGCTCGGGCCCGCGCTTGCATCACGCTGCAGCCGCCGGCCCTGCAGTGAGACCACCGCGATCGCGTCGGCGAGCGTGTCCTGCGCCTGTGCCCCGGTCGTGGCGCGGATCCCGAACACCTGCCCCGAGGTACCCGACATGAAGTCGTCAACCGACAGGCCGGCCGGTGTCGGCGCGCGGGCAGGACCTGGGCGGGCCTCGGCGGGCGCGAGCGTCTCCCGCACACGCCCGGCGGCGCCCGCGAACATCACGACCCCATACCCACAGCGGCGCCGGACGGCGTGCCAGGCGCAGCCGGCGAGCACACGCAGCTCCGCGGCCGTTGTCTTCGGCGCGCCAACGCGAACGTCGTTGCGCCGCGCGGCACGGCCGAGCGCGTAGGCGGCGTGAGACATCCGCCTCAGCGTGGCGTCGGCCGCGGTGCGACGGTGGTGCAGCCCGGCCGCCGCGATGTAGCGCACGCGTCCTCCGACAGCGGCGTAGCGGCGGATCCAGTCCTCCTCGTCGCCGCGATCCGACAGGCTCTCATCGAACCGTCCGATGCGGTCGAACGCTCGCGACCGGATCGCCATGTTGGCGCCCCACACGAAGCTCGTGTCGCAATCATCGGGGCCAAGATCGAGTGCACTGATCGGGGCCGGCTCACGCCCGCAATAGCGTGGGCCGCCGCCCTCGAGCAGCGGCCTGATCGGCCCGCCGAAGACGTCGATGTCCGGGGCTGCTCGCACGCCGGCGAGCAGCGCCGAGAGCCAGCCTTCGGGCGCAAGGACGTCGTCGTCGACGAACACGATCAGCTCGCCGTGCGCAGCCTCCGCGCCGGCGTTGCGAGCCGCGTTCAGGCAACGCGCGACAGGGAGCGTGACGATCGCTGCGCGATGGCGAAGCGCCACCTCGGCGATCTCTGCGTCGGGACCGTCGCTGACGACGATCACCTCAGCGCCTGCCGCGTGTGCCTGCGGCATGATCGAATCAAGCGCCACGTCCAGGTAGCCCGGTCTAGCCCGGGTCGGCACCAGCACCGAAGCGCTCGCGTTGCTGCCCGCCACGCTGCCGGCCCGTCAGTCGACTGCTCGGCGGCTGTGACGCAGCAGCTGAAGCGTGAGCGCGACCAGGAACCGCGGGTTGTAGCGAAGGTAGCGACGCCACAGCCGCCGGGGCTCCCGTCCGAGGCGATAGGCCCATTCGAGCCCGACGCGCTGAAGCCACTCAGGCGCCTGCGGGACCAGCCCCGCGTGAAAGTCGAAGGCGGCACCCACGCCGATCAGCACGGGTGCCTTCAGGTCCGCGCGCATCCGGGCCATCCACTTCTCCTGCTTGGGCACCCCGATCCCGACCCAGACGACGTCAGCCTGCGAACGGTTGATCTCCTCGATCACCGCCTTGCGTTCAGACTCGGTCAGGAGCCGATGCGGCGGTGAGTAGCCGCCGACGATCTTGAGGCCGGGAAACCGCTGGCGCAGGTTGAGCGCGAGCTGCACCAGCGCGCCCTGGTTTCGCCCGCCGTAGAGGTAGAGACGCTGGCCGGTCTCGCCGGCCCGCGCGCAAGATCGCAGCATCAGCTCAGGGCCGTAGACCCGATCAGCGAGCCGGTGGCCGAGCAGATTGATCGCCCAGACGAGCGGCTGGCCGTCGGGAACGTTGATCGAGGAGGCAGCCAGCGCCAAGCGCAGCTCCGGATCCTCGCGCGCCGCCATCACCGTGTGAACGTTGCAGACGCAGACGAAGCCACGCTCGCGCTCGTCGCACCATCGCATCGATCCACTCGACCATCGCCGCGTAATCGGTTCGGGCGATCGGCACGTCGACCACCTCGACGCTCGGTGGCGAGGAGACCGACGTGGTGGGTTGCCTTACCGGCGTGCTTTCGGGGCGCATGGCGTTCATCTGAAAGCCCCGTTTGGACGTGGAGCCAGTCGGATTCTGACTAAGAACGCCGAAAGCAGCATTTGGTTTCGGTTTTGCCTTCAGCGAGCAGTGTCTCGTAGCTGATTCTTACGGCCATAACTTGCGACGGCGCTATGCTCAGAACAGGACATGGACGTCAAGCTGGTCCGCGAGTATCGCCCCCTTTCTCGCGGGCCTCGGACGGCCCCCCAGCCCTACCAGGGTCGTCCTTGCGAAGGGCTCGCGTCGCGTTCGTGGCGCGGGCCCTTCCTATCTTCGCCGGCTCGGTGCGCACTATGCTCTCTGCCGCATGGAGTGCGTGGTCACCGGCGGCGCCGGCTTCATCGGGTCGAACCTCGTCGATGCGCTGCAGGCGCGCGGTGACCGCGTGCACGTGGTCGACAACCTCAGCACCGGCAAGCGCGCAAACCTGGAGCAGGCGCTCGCCGGCGGCGCGATCCTGCACGAACTTGACGTGCGTGATGCGGCCGCGCTGCTCGAGCTGTTCACGGCCGTCCGGCCCCAGGTGATCTTTCACATGGCCGCCCAGATCGATGTGCGCCATTCGGTCGAGCAACCAGCCGATGACGCCATCTCCAACGTGCTCGGGACGATCGCGGTGCTCGAGGCAGCGCGGTCAAGCGGCGCGCGACGGCTCGTGAACACCTCTACGGGCGGCGGGCTCTACGGCGACGCAGAGGTCCTGCCGACCCCCGAGGATCACCCGATCCGCCCGCTGGCGCCGTACGGGCAGAGCAAGCACGCCGCCGAGGGCTACTGCGCGTTGTACACCCGGCTGCACGGCCTCTCGACCGTCTCGCTTCGCTACGGCAACGTCTACGGTCCGCGGCAGGACGTGCACGGCGAGGCCGGTGTCGTCGCGATCTTCTGCGGCCACCTGCTCGAGGGCCGGCCGCCGACCGTGTTCGGCGACGGACGCCAGACGCGCGACTGGGTGGATGTCTCAGACGTCGTGCGGGCCAACCTGCTGGCCGCCGACAGCGAGCTGACAGGGCCGGTCAACATCGGTCACGGCAAGGAAACGTCGGTGCTGGAGCTGATCGAGGCGCTGGCGGAGGTGGGCGCCGAGCGGTCGCTGCACCTGTCCAAGCCGGTGTTCGTAGCGGAGCGCCCCGGTGAGGTTGCGCGCAGCTGCCTCGACGTCTCCCGTGCCGGCCGGGAGCTGGGATGGACGGCGAGTGTCGAGCTCCGCGATGGTCTGCGGGCGATCCTCGCGGGCCTCTGAGCAAGCGCCAGGTTGCGCGTGGATCAGAGGTTCTCGGAGATCGACGGCGCCTCACGCTTGAACACGAACCAGCCGAGCGCGAACACGCCGAACAGCAGCATCAGCGAGATCGCCACGTGCAGTGGCCCCCCCGCCGACACCATCGCCGATTTCATCGGCTCTGTCGGGATCGTGTGTCCATTGACGTAGACGATATGGCCGACCGACGGTGAGTCGCGGGACGATCCCGGGATGGATGAACGCGTATCCCATCTGCGTGAGCATCAGCGCGATCGGATTGAGCAACATCAGGTGTTCGAAGCTGTGGTAATGGATCGCCGTGTACATGATCGGCGAGGCATAGAACAGCACCTGGCTGCTGACGTCCCAGATCGGCTGGATGTCCCGGAAGCGCACGAACAGCGCTGAGAGCAGCAGCGACATGCCTGTGGCGAGCACGATGAAACCGAGGACGATCGGGATCATCCAGAACCAGCTCCATGCAGGGGAGACGCCGTTGGCGAGCGTGAACACCAGCACGGCAATCAGGTTCATCGAGAGGTTGAAGACCGCCGTCAGCGACGTCGACAGCGGCACGACCATCCGCGGGAAGCGGATCTTGCGAAGCAGCCCCTCGCGAGCGACCATCGACGTGACCGAGTTGCCGGTCGCCTCGATGAAATAGTTCCAGAGGATTATGCCGGTCAGCAGGTAGACGCCGTAATGCGGTATACCGCCGCCGACATCGATGATCTTCGTGAAGAAGATGTAGAGCACGCCGAAGAACAGAAGCGGGCGGATCAGCGACCAGACGTAACCGAGCGCCGAGCCGAAGTAGCGCAGCTTGAACTCGGTGTGGGCCATCGACAGCGTCAGCTCCGCAGAAGCGGCGCGCGCTGCCTCCGAGCGCCGAGGGGCCATAGACCCGATGCGGGCTCGGTGCGCTCGGGCTCGACCCGCACCGCGGTCAAAGGACCCGCCCGAACTCGAACGTATGGGGAAGGTCGACGATGCCGCCGCCGGTCTCGGGCGCATGGACGATGATCGAGCAGAGATCCTCGCGAACATCGAAGATCTCGCTCCCGGCGCCGTCGCGGGTGATCGACGCCATCACCGTGTAGCGGCCCGGAGCCAAGTGGTTATCGAATTTCAGCCGGACAACCGACGTCTCGCCGGCACCGAAGTGGCCGGTCGCCGTATGGATGCATGGCGGTGTTGGTGCTGAACGCGACGTGCCCCAGATCGTTGCGCAGCGAGATCGCGAATACCGGGTCCTCGACGAGTCACGTTGAAACGAGCCTCGAGTCGCACGCAACAAGGCTCACCCTGGGCCACGGTGACAACCGGTTCGCCATCCACGGATTCGAACCGCCCGCTCTGAAACCACGCGACAACCGACGTCGCCGCCGGCGTCGGCGGCTTCCCCAGGAGCGGCGTCACGCCTCGGCCGGTTGAAGTTGAGGTCGTTGTAGCGTCTCGCCACCGATGCCGGATCGCCTATCTCGACGACGCGGCCGCGCTCGATCAGCATCGCACGGTCGCAGAACCGCTGGATCGACCCCATGTCATGGGTCACGAGCACGATCGTCTTTCCCATCGCCCTCAAGCCGCATGAACTCGTCGAAGCACTTGCGCTGGAACGAGGCGTCTCCGACAGCCAGCACCTCGTCCATCAGGAGAATGTCGGCGTCAACCTGGACCGCGACGGAGAAGGCGAGGCGCACCTGCATGCCCGACGAGTAGTTCTTCAGACGGAGTTCTGTGAACTCCTCAAGCTCGGCGAACTCGATGATCGAGTCAAAACGCGCGTTCGCCTCCTTCCGAGAGAGCCCGAGCATGATCGCGTTGATGATCACGTTGTCACGAGCAGCGAGATTGTGGTTGAAGCCGACCCCGAGCTCGATGAACGGCGACAGACGGCCCTTTATCGAGATCTCTCCCGAGTCGGTGTCATAGATCCCGGCAAGGCATTTGAGCAGCGTGCTCTTGCCGCTTCCGTTGCGCCCGACGATGCCGAAGAACTCGCCCTCGATGATCTCGACGCTCAGGTCGGAGACCGCGTTGCAGCTGCATCGAACTCGCGTTTGCGAAATGGATGCAACGCCCGTTCCTTGAGCGTGTGAGCCTGGTCACGCGGCAGACGGAAGGTCTTGTTCAACCCCGAGATCCTGATAGCGGGCGAGCCCATGGCGATCCGCCGAGCCCGAGCCTCCGCCTCATGCACAGTTACGCCCACGGCCCGGACGGTAGCAATGGTCGTTGTCCACACCTGATCAGCACGCATGGCATGATCGCCTGGCGATGCCCGCGTCCATCATGCACAGCCGCCAGATTCTGTTGGAAGCGATCGGCAAGCCGACCGATCTCACCCTCGTAAACTGCGCCTCCGGGATCTCGGCGAGCGTCGCCGCCGAAGGTGCGCGGGCATTGCTTGACGGGCTCAGCTACAGGGAACTGGACCTCGAGCACCTCTCCAAAGCCCGCGGCGACACCGCGCTGCTGCTCGGCGCCGACTTCTCCTGGGCGCACCGGGATGTGGCTCCGCGCGCGCTTGGGGTGGCAGAACTGCGGTTCGCCCGTGTGATCGTGCTGCCGTGCTCGTTCGACACCGATGATGCGACGGTGGCCGATGCGCTCCAGCGCAGTCGGGCCGTCGTGTTCGCCAGCGAACCTGAGTCACTGGAGCGGATTTCCGAGCTCTGCGATGCGAAGCTCGCCCACGACTGCGCGTTCTTCTACGACTTCGAGCCGTATGCGCGGCCCGGCACGGGCTCGCTCAACGCTTTCAGATCCGATCTCGGCGCTGACACGCCGGCGAAGCTCCCTGAAGACAACGACGACATCTCGCTGACGGCAGCAAGCTTGCCGGACTGGCTGGAAGCAATCGCAGCGCACGATCTGGTGCGAACGGATCGCCCTGAGGTGATGATCGCGGCAGCTCAGATGGGCAAGCGGGTGGAATTCACCACCGGCCTTGACAATCAACTGGAGGCGATCGCCCGGTGGTCTCTCGGAGACCTTTCGGTGGTCGCGATTGAGGCGGCCGAGGGGGCGGACACGTCGCCGGCGCAGCTCGATCCGATCTCCGAGCGGACACTGGCGGAGCTTCGTTCCCACGCGAGGCCGACCGTTGGCAACGGAGCGCAATCGTCGGAGTCTCGCGTGACCGCCGTGATCCTGACGCGCGGACGGCCGAGATTTCTGCGACGGGCGCTGGATTCACTCGACGATTGCGGGGCGCCGGTGGGCGTGATCGTGGTCGACAACGCCTCACCGAAAGCGTTGATTCCAGCCCTGGAGGCCGTCTGCGCGAGCAGGCCGGGCACGGTCCTGCACCGCTCGGAACGCAACCTCGGCACCGCTGGTGGGCGGAATCACGGCGTTTCGGTTGCCGATTCCGAGCTGGTCCTGTTCCTCGATGACGACGCCGAGCTGGTTCCCGGAGCGCTTGCGCACCTGCTCGCGGAGCTCGACCGCAACCCGGGTGCGGGGGCGGTCACCGCAACGGTGTTCAGGCCCGACGGCACGATCATCCATTCTGGCGGCGCTCTGGAGGTCAATGACGAGATCGCGCGCTTCGAGCTGCTCGGGGACGGGCAGCTGCCATCGGCTGAAATGCCGCCTCGATCGGGCCGCTCGGGCTGGATGCCCCAGACCGCCGCGCTCGTGCGCCGGGATCTCCTGCGGGAGATCCCGTTCGACGAGCAGATGAACGCGTACTTCGAGGACAACAGCTGGTCACTCACCGTCTCGCAGGCCCGGCCGGACGCCTTCCTGCGTTCCCGTGAAGCGCTCGTACTTCACCACCTGGCCCCGAAACACTCGGCCGGCGCTGATTTCACGGCGCGATGCGAGATCGTGCGGCTGCTGCAGAATTACGCTCACTTCTTCGATCGCCACGGAGTTCTGTTGGGTCCGTGGTTGTTCGACCATGTCTCGCAGCTTCGCGCGCAGGACGGCAGCTGCGATCTTCCCTCCGCCAGGCTCCTGATGGAGCTGGTGAGCGCAAAGGGGCCCGACTGGATCCTGATGGAGTGGATGAACGGTGATCTGGAGGGTCTGCTGTCCGCGGGCGAGCGGCTTGTGAAACAGCAGGAGAGCGAGTCGTGCGCCGAGCAGTGGCGCGTCCAGGCCGAGCTGCTCGCCACCGAAACGCAGCGGTTTCGCTCACGCGCCGTCCACGACGCGCAGACGATCTCTTCGCTCGACGCTCAGCTCAACGCCACCAGCAGCCGGATCCGGGCGATCGAGGGATCCGTCACCTGGCAGCTGTTCCAGCGGACGCGCGGCAAGATCTTCGGGCTTCTCGGCGGCGAGGACTCGCGTGGCGTCGCGGCAGTCCAGAGCACTCTGCGCTACGTCGGGCGCCATCTGCAGAGTCACCGCAGGTCGGCAACCGTGCCTGCCGCTGGCACGCGGCTCACGCGCGCCGCCCGCCGGTCCCACGGCCCGATCAATCTGCCGACATCGGATCAGCCGCTCGTTTCGATCGTGGTGCCCCTCTACGCGCACGCGGAGCTGACGCGAGCGGCGCTCGACTCGATCCGTGAGCACACCCAGCTGATCGAATACGAGGTGATCCTCGTCGATGACGCCGCGGATGCCGGCACGAAAACGCTGCTCACCCAGGTCAGCGGCGCACGCATAATCGTCAACGAGACCAACATCGGATACCTCCGCAGCGTGCGCCGCGGGGCCGAAGCCGCGCGCGGCCAGTGGCTGGTTCTCTGTAACAACGACATCGAGGTGCAGCCGGGCTGGCTGGCGGCACTGCTCGACTGCGGCGATTCGGCTGCCGACATCGCGATCGTCGCGCCGAAGTACATATTCCCCGACGGTACCCTCGCCGAAGCGGGTGGGGTGGTCTGGCGTGACGGCAGCGCTCTCAACTACGGACGCGGGCAGCCGCCCGAGTCCTGCTACTTCGAGTTCCGTAGGGAGATCGACTATGGCTCGGCCGCCGCGTTGCTCGTGCGCCGTGACCTCTGGGAGGACGTCGGCGGCTTCGACGAGCGCTTCCTGCCGATGTACTACGAGGACACCGACCTCTGCTTCGAGGCCCGCGCGCGCGGTCTGCGCGTGATGTACGAGCCGCGGGCGCGCGTCATCCATCACGAGGGCGCGACTGCCGGGGTTGATCAGAACTCGGGCCACAAACGCTTCCAGCAGAGCAATCAGCCGAAGTTCGTGGAGAAGTGGGGAGAACGCCTCGAGGCCGAGCATATGCCCAAGGCAGATCCGTGGCAGGGGGCGACGATGCGCTATCGCCAGCGCGTGCTCGTCGTCGACCATCGCATGCCGATGTGGGACCGTGAATCGGGTGCGCTGCGGATGCGCGGGATTCTCCAGTCGCTGCTTGAGCTCGGATGCCACGTCAGCTTCCTGCCGGACAACCTGCTGGCGATGCAGCCCTACACGCGTGAGCTGCAGCGGATGGGAGTCGAGGTACTGCATGAGATCGAGGTTCCGAGCGACCTGATCCGGATCGCGCCCGGCCTGTCGATGGTCTTCCTCAGCCGCCCGCAGGTCGCCGCTCACTGGCTGGACTTCGCACGTGAACAGGCGCCGCAGGCGCTGGTCGTCTACGACACCGTCGACCTCCACTGGCTGCGTGAGGCGCGCCGGGCGATGGTGGCGCTGGGGCCGGATGCACGGGAGCTGGTGATGACCAGCAAGGCGCGAGCGATGCGAGAACTGGAGCTGGGCCTGATCGGGGCCTCCGACGTCAACCGTCGTCGTCACCGACAGCGAGCGCGCGCAGGTCGAGCTGGACGTTCCGGGCGCGACCGTTCACGTTCTCCCGAACGTCAACCAGGTGCGTGACGCTGCGCCCGGACCCGAGCTACGCACCGGAATCGTCTTCGTCGGTGGCTTCGAGCATCCTCCGAACCTCGACGCCGCGGTGATGCTCGTGCGTGACGTGATGCCGCTGGTCTGGCAGGAGCTCGACGACGTCAAGGTTACGATCGTCGGCTCTGACCCGCCGGCTGAGGTGATCGCGCTGCAATCGTCACGGGTCCGCATCGCCGGCTGGGTGGCGGACCTCGACCCGCTGTTGGATCGGACCCGGGTGCTCGTCGCTCCACTCACGTACGGGGCCGGGCTGAAGGGGAAGGTCACCCAGGCGCTGGCAGCTGGGCTGCCGGTTGTGACCACTCCCGTCGGCGCCGAGGGGCTCGATGCTCTCGACGGTGAGCAGATGCTGATCGCCTCAGACCCGCATGAATTGGCGGCACGCGTGATCCGGGTGCTCACCGACGCCGACCTCTGGCGGCAGCTTTCGACGGCGGGGCAGGAGCTGGCGGCGCAGACCTGCTCGCCCGCCGTGATGACCGAGCGCCTCGCCGAGTTGCTGGAGCGGACAGGTGTCGTTTCGATCCCAACGCCACTTCGCTAGCGTTGCGCTGCGTTGGCGCAGGCGACTGAGTCATCCGAGCAGCTCTCACTGAGCGTGGTAGTCCCCACGAGGGGACGAGCAGCCAGCTTGGGTGTGACGCTCGCCGCGCTGCTCGCAGAGCCCGAGACCTCTGAGCTGATCGTCGTTGTCGACGGACACGACCCGCAATCGACGTCGGTGGTCAGCGATTTGGCGAGCTCGGATCCTCGGGTTCGACTGGTTGCGCTGTCTGGACCCTCCGGCTCGGACGCCGGCAGGCAGGCCGGCGCCGAGCTGGCCCGTGGCGAGGCGATTCTGTTCGTCGACGACGATGTCGTGGTGGCGCCGGGTTGTGTGGCCGGTCACGCCGCCTGGCATCGAGGCCACGCGCGGCGAGTGGTCCTCGGCTACATGCCGGTGCTGCTCGGCGAGCAGCGGCGCCTCGAGGATCTCCCCGGTGTGCTCTACGACGAGGGCTACCAGTTGATCTGCCGGTCGTTCGATCAGTCGTCGACGAACATCCTGCTCAACTTCTGGGCCGGCGACTTCTCGATCGCTCGCGCTGACGCCCTGCAGGTCGGACTGTTCGACCGCTCCTTCACCGCGGAATTCCACGGTGACCGTGACTTCGGGTTGCGCTGTCAGGCCGCCGGACTGGAGCCGGTCTTCGACCGCTCGCTGCTGGCGCGACACCACTACCAGCGCAGTTGGGCGAATTTCCGGCTGGACAGCCGCCGACAGGGGTTGGGTCGGGTTCTGGTGCATGCGCGTCACGAAGTCGTGATCGGCCCGCTCCGGTTGGACGAGCCGCACGGACGCCTGGCTGGCTGGATCAGTCGCGCGGCGCGGCGCCGGCGCCTGCGCCCCCTCGTTGAGGGCGCCCTGACCGCGACCGCCTGGCTGGCCTGCGAAGTGCGACGACCGGATATCGGCTTGAGAGCCGCCTGGTTGATCAGGTTGGTCGGCTTCGAGCAGGGGGTAATCGAGGGTCGGCGGAAGTCGATCGAGAGTGCCGCCGAACGGCCGGCGGCCGCGCTCGATTTTCACGAGGTGCACGTGACTCCGAGAGACAGGCTCGTGATCGTCTCTGCGCTCGACAATTCGTCCGGGCCGGCATCGAGATGATCAGCACGCCCCATGGTGCGTCGGACCTGCCGGCGTTCGACGACGGATGGCTGCGGAGACGGTGATCCCGAACCGTTTCTTTCGTTTCTGGAGGACGACCCATCGGTGAACTGGTCCGCCGAGCTCGAGCAGCTCCATGAGGAGTCTTCACGCACTCATTTCATCGATCGCTAGACCCGCAGCGCGATCGTCGGACGGATCGGATCCCTTCCTTCCCAGCCTTCGATCGCTGACATCGGATGCTCCACCGGATACCTGCTCGAGGACCTCCATCATGCCCATCCAGACGCGCTGCTGATTGGCGCTGACCTGATCGCTGCAGGTTTGCGCAAGGCCCATCGGTTCGTGCCTTCGGCGCGTCTGCTGCAGGCCGATGCATGCGCGCTTCCGATCGGCGATGCAGCCGTGAGTGCGGTTGTCAGCGCCAACCTGCTTGAGCACATCCCCGACGACGACCGTGCGCTGCGCGAGATGGCGAGGATCGTGACGCCCGGCGGCCGCGTCGTGATCGTCGTTCCGGCGGGCCCCCGCACCTACGACTACTACGACCGGTTCCTCGGCCACGTGCGCCGCTACGCCTGCGGCGAACTGGCGTCCAAGTGTGAGCGAGCTGGGCTCGAGCCGCTGGAGGACGTCCATGTCGCGGCGCTTCTGTACCCAGCATTCTGGGTGGTGAAGCAGCGTAACCGCGCTCGTTGCCGACACTTGTCCGGTGCCGCACTGGCGTCGCGCGTCGCAGCCGTCATCGGCGCCATCCACAACTCGCGGCTGGGCTACCTGGCTGGAGCACAGAGAATCTGCTCGTCCGCGCCGGTGTGCGGCTCCCATTTGGGATCCGCTCACTTGTGGTGGCGCGCCGCCGGCGCTGATCGCCGGCAGCCGCGGCTCACGAGCGTGTCCCCCCCTCCCCCCCCACCCCTTGTGCTCAGACCGCCCAGCCGACAGGGTGCCGGCTGAGCCTTACGCGCCGATCGGCGACGGCCGCCAGCGGAAGCGCGGGGAGGATGTCGGTGAACCGTGAGCGCTTGTGCACCCTGAGATTCTTGAGCACCTTGAACTTGAGGATCTCGTCAAATCCGCCGCGTAGTCCGATCGGCGCCGGCCTGAAACCGGCTGCGCGCAGGGCATACTCCAGAGTCGACGGCTCGAAGAACGAGATGTGGATCTCGGGGATGATGTAGCTCCAGCGAAGCAGGTCAGAAGCGAACGGTGCGGCATTGCCGGTGGTCAAGAACAGCAGGCCTCCGGGTCGCAGGAGCTTACGGATCCTTCGCAACTCGGCGAGCGGCTCAAGGGTGTGCTCGAGTACCTCGATCGCGGTCACAACATCGAATTCGCCACGATCGGCCGACAGCTCCTGCGCTGTCAGGACTGGAACGCCGATCTCCGCGGCCTTCGCAGTGATCGAACCCTCGTCGTAACCGCACGCGTCCGCGGGCGTGCTTGCTCGTACATACCTGACCAGTCCACCGTTGCCGCAGCCGAAATCCAGCCAGCGGACACCCCGCAGACCTCCGAGCAGGCTTTCGACGACCAGCGTGACCCCGCGCCATTCGTGGAGACGGATCGTCTGCTCAGGGTGATCGAACTCGAAGCGGTAGTCGACGAGCGGATCCGCGCCTCGGCCGGCGTAGTAGCGCTCGTCGTAGATCTGAGCAAATTCGGTCCATGGGTTCGCGATGAACGCATACCGGCACGAACCGCACCGCCGCAGTTCGTAGTCACGATCGCTGAAAACACCATGCACTGTCCCGATTCGCTGCGTGGCGGCTCCGCAGATGCGGCAACCGGCGTCGGCGTCGGTCGTGGCGATTCCCATGCAAGCGCGATCCTATCCGCGATCTACGCTGTCACGATGGTCGAGGATCATCAGCTTGCACTGAAGAGCTGATCCTCGCATTGCGTGAGCGTGACCCTCGCGTCAAGATGCTGCGTTTTTCTCGACCGCTTCGGGCAGCCGATGGCGACGCTGGCGGGCATTGACGCGGCGACCGGCGATGCGACCGTGTGGGAACGACGCCATCACAGTGGGGCCACTTCAGAGCATCACTCCCACTGGACTTCTACAGTCGCCGACGACCACACGGCGCCCTCAACCACAAGCCACCCATCGCTCGCCTCAACGAGCTGAACAACCTCCTCGGGTCCTACAGCTAGTCCTCGCACAACCTCGAGGTCGTTGAACTCGAGCTCAGGTTCGTACAGCTGCGCCTTCGGTCTTCTTCTTGAGAATCACAAGCCCGTGGTGAATTCGCATCCATTCGATCGCCAGGGTCTCGCGGACCCACTCGGGTTCGTGGCTTGAAATGTCACCGGATCCAACGTGGTCGACGAGACGCTTGACCACGCCGACCATCCCGGCGTCGTGACTCGGGAAACCAGTGGACTTCACCCCGCTGGAGCGGCGGAAGAGCAAGCCGGCAGCAACGGCTTCGTTCGCGGCATGCGCCGCCAGTTGGTCAACGCTCACGACGGCGGCGGGCGCGGCACCGTCTTCCCAATCCGACCAGTATCCGGTTCCCCAGTCCTCGATGACGTAAAGTCCTGCGGGCTTGAGGTGGTCGGGGAAAATCGCCTGCACGGAGCGGGCCGTCAGCTCTCCGAAGTGCGAGGCGTCGTCAATCACGACGTCGAAGCCGTCAGGCGCATAATCCGCGCGCACCCTGTCAAGCAGGCGCCGATCGCTCTGGTCTCCAGCGACGACGTGCACGCGGGGACCGAGCGAGACGTCGGGTGGCGTCAAATCAAGCCCGACAATCGTGGCGGCCGGAAAAGAATCGCGCCACATCTCTAGCGAATCCCCCTTCCACACACCCATCTCCAAGAGGCAGAACTCCTGATGTCGAAGCGGAGCCAGCAGCTCCTCGTAAACAGGCAGATAGGACAACGGCTTGATCGTTTCGTCGCCCTCACTACCCGGAGGCAGCGTCAGCCACCCACGCGTCGAATCGCTTCCCGCGGCGCTCATCGCGAGCAGGCCATCGCCGCGCGGGGCGCGAAGGCCACGTAGGTCTGCCTCATGCTTGCGGCAGTATAGGCCGCACAGACCGCGCAGCTTTTCACGGACGGTCGCAGCCACAGGAGAACATCACCGCGAGAAAGGCCCTACTGAGCCCAGCCGATCGGATGTCTGCCTAATTGAAACCGCCGGTCCGTCGCGGCGGCGAGCGGTCCGGCCGGATCATGTCCGTGAGCGTGCTCCGGCGTCGAACCTTCAGGTTCTTCAACACCTTGAACGTCAGGATCTCCTCGAAACCGCCACCAAGGCGGATCTTTGCGAGCGACCATACCGCCAGAGCATTGCTCGAGCGCGGTGACCGAGACAGCCTGGCTGGGCCGCCAGATCGTCGCTGTTAGCCGCAATCCGTAGTCAGCAACCCGAGGAAAGGTCTGTGAAACATATGGTCGCCGCGATTCTCCCGATTCGCGCCGGGCGTGGCTGATCGTAAGGCCGCTCTCGGGTCACGGCACCCCACCATCAGCGGGACGGCAATCGAGATCGGCTCAGGCGCCGGTCGCGGACGGGTCCCGCGCGTCGACCGCAACGAGGTCCGGATTCCGGTGCTGCTCGGCCCGGGCATCAACCGAATCCACCTGGCCGTCGCGGCCGCGCCCTCCTCGCCATACGAGCTGTTCCTGGAGAACCTCGGACTGGGTGGATTGCGCGGTCTCCGAAACGCCGGCGGCGCTATCTGTTCCGTGGAATACGTGCGACCTGAGCGTCAGGAAGAGGAAGACCGACCACGAGCAGGCGACCCCGACGAAAGCTGCGTTTTGTGAGACACCGAGCGCCTTCGGCAACAGCGCTGTCAAGAGTGCCGTTACAGGGTATTGAACCGCGCCCATCACAACGTACCGCGAGATCTGCTGACGCGTGGTGAGCGCAAACTCGGGGACGTGCCTAAATACGAACCTTCGCTGGAGATTGAAGTGGAGCGTGGCGGCGACCACGTAAGCGATCGGAATTGCCACTTCGATGGGGATGCCGACACTGCTCAGACCAATCGGGATCCCGAGGTAGACGGCTGCGACGATCGTCCCGGAAACGACGAAGCGGACCCCGGATCCTGCGAACTCGTCATTAAGCAGCGCGCGCAGTCGTTCCATGCGAACATTGTGCATGGGCCAGGGATGGAAAGCGTTCCGGTCGAATGGGTCGATGGGGATCGGCCTGTCTTGAGCACGCGAATTGGCACTTCGCGGACATCAACTGCCCTGGTCCCGTCACGGCTGCCGGCGGTGACCCAACTGGTCGGCGCTGTGGCGATTACGAGCTCGACGCGCTCCAGCGGACGCTCGAACCCAACGCGCGGGGGGACGGACGCCGGTCGCTTGCACGCATGCGCTGCGGTTGCGCGCCGGGGCCCGGTCGATCGTGAGAGAGCGCGGTCCTTGCGGGACTTCGCGAATGAGGTGCAACGAGGAGCCCCCAGGTTTGCCGGGGTCGCTAACATGACGCGCCGTCCCCGTTGGCGGCCGGATAGCTGCTGCCCGACCCGTTTCGATGTCCGCCTTGCCAACTGATCAGACCGGTCGCCGTTTCGACTTCAGCCCTACCGAGGCGGTTGCGCGGTCGCGCGCCAACGCCCGCTTCATCAGCTGCCCCGCGTGCCGCGCCGACGCCGAGCGTTACCTGTTCCACGAACGGGGCGCACGGTTTGTGCAGTGCCGCAGCTGTGGGGCGGTATACGTTAACCCACCCGCGCGCGAGGTCCCCGATTACTTCGACGTTCGCTCGACCAGCGTAACGATCGAGGACCGCGAGCACGTCCGCAAGGAGCTCGAGGACGTGGTGCGATACGCCACGGGTCTGTATCGCGCCCGCCGCGGATCATCGCCTGGGCGAGTGCTGGTCGCCGGTCGTGTGCCGCACGATGGAGGGATGCCGCCGCAGACCGACGCCGTCCAGTTGACGCGGGACGAGACGCTGCGACTCGTGCACGAGAACGACGTCTCGCCGATTGTCGCGGCCATGGGCGACGACGTCGAACTAGTCGTGCTGAATCAGCTGCTGGAGGCGTGCCCGCGAGCCGCGGACGTCGTGGCCGAGCTTGCGTCCCACCTTTCCGGCGAGGCCTTGCTCGTCGTCGTCTACAGCAACGCCGCCTCGCTCCCGGGACGACTCTTGCGCCGCAATTGGCGGCGATTCTTTGAATGGAAGGCTGTCTACTTCAACCCCGAGAACCTACGCAGCATGCTTGAGCTGGCTGGACTTCGCTTTGTCGACCAGTCGGGCCTGAGCACTTCGTACACGGTGACGCGTGCAATCGATCTCGTTTTCCCGGGGAGGCCGTTCGCGAATATCGCGCGACAATTGGGCCTCGGCGTCGCATCAATGCGCGTGCCGACCGGCACGTACATGTCGATCTTTGAGCGTTCTCGCGAGTCCGTGCCGGACGACCTTCTCAGTGTCATCGTGCCCGTTTTCAACGAGGCCGCCTACGTGCGGACCGTGCTCGACCAACTGCTGGGCAAGGAGTACGTGATTCCACACGAGGTCATCGTGGTTGAGAGCAACAGTACCGACGGCACGCGCGAGATCGTCCGGAGCTTTGAGGGGCGACCAGGGCTCCGAATCATTTACGAGGACCGGCCGAGTGGCAAGGGAGCCGCCGTCAGACGGGGTCTCACGGAGGCGACGGGGACGATCATGCTCATCCAGGATGCCGACTTCGAGTACGACCTCGACGACTACGATGTGCTGCTGGAGCCGATCGTCCAGAGGCGAACCAGCTTCGTGCTCGGCTCGCGGACGCTCGGGCTCGATGATTGGAAGGTTCGTCGGTTCGCGCGCTCTCGCCTCAAGGCATTTCTCATGAACGTGGCGCAGTTGCTCTTCGCGTGGATCTTCAACGCGCTCTTCCAGCAGCGAGTGACCGACGTAGCCACGATGTTTAAAGTCTTCCGGCGCGAGTGCATCGAGGGCATCGAGTTTGTCGAGACGGGGTTCAGCTTCGACATCGAACTGGTGTGCAGGCTGGTGAAGCGTGGTTACAGCCCCATGGAAGTCCCCGTCAACTACGTCGCGCGCGGCTTCGACGAGGGCAAGAAGGTTAGGTTCGTGAACGACTTCTTCCCGTCGTTTTTCATGTTCTTCAGATGTCGCTTCGGCGGGCGAAATTAGCGATGAGCGGCGCACCCCGAGGCAAGGCGGGCGTGACGTCACCCACGGAGGTCTAGAAGGCCGCAGCGCATTGTCGACCAAAGGCGTCGACATCTCAGCGCACGACCTTCCCGCCCTGAAAGCAGCGTTCGTCGTCCGACGCGTCCCAGACGGGTCGACCGTCCTGGACGTCGGGTGCGGCGGAGCAAGATGCTCAGGACGATCAACGAGCATCGCTACGACACGACGCTGTTTGGCTGCGACATCAACACACCCACGGCGACCAATGGTGAGTTCGCGTTCACCGCGCTCGACGACACAACACCGCTGCTCCCTACGACGATTCGTCGATCGACATCGCGCTCCTGCTCGACGTCCTCGGGCACATCGAGCAACCGGAGGCGACGCTCAGCGAGATCGCGCGGATCCTCCGGCGGACGGGAGGGTGCTGGCGTTCGTGCCCATCGAGGGCGAGCCGATCAGCTGGTTCAGCGCGTTCCGCGCGATCTTCGGCGACGATCTCTATGCGAGCACCAAGGGCCATATCAACTCATTCGCGAACGATGAGGTGGAGCGGCTCATGGCGGGCCGATTCGTCATTGAGGAGCGCCGTTATCTGTACCATACCTTCGGGCAGCTAATGGACGTGGCGCTGTGGGGCCTGGCGAAGATCGGCCCAGTGAGGCGCGCGCTTGGGACCTTCGGCCCGTACCACGGAAAAAGCGACCCGACGCGCTCGCGGTCGATCCTCGGTCGCCTGACCGACACGATCCTGAGGGCCGCCAACAAAGCCGCCTGGGTCGAATCGCGCCTACTGCAAAACGTGCGGCCGGCCTCCGCAGGGGTGCTCCTCGCAGTGCGTGCCCGGCCTCGTAACGCTCGCTGATCAGCACGCTTGTAATCACCGAGCGCTCACTGGCGCTGCTCCAGTAGACTCGCGTCGTGCCATTTGCGCGTTGCTCGTGTTTCACCTCGCGAGACCGCTGCCGGCGCCGTGTGCTCTCCGACCGCGGCGCGCTCGCTGCGGCATCAAAGCCCTCCAGCCATAGATGACATCCGTGAGCGGGACGCGTCTGCCAGACGTCCTGGCTCGCCGGTTCCGTCCTGGGCCGGCGGCGCGGTATGTTCATCCAAACGCGGATCTGACAGGCGCGGAAGGGGCACACGACTTCGGGCTTGACGTCGCTGGCGACAGTTCGCCGAACTATCTCCGGTGGATTGCCGAGATGATCGAACCCCATCTCGGACCAGACGTACTCGAGATCGGCGCCGGGATAGGAAGCGTCGCGCAGCACTACGCTTCCGGTCGCAGCCTGGTGGTGACCGACCTCTCCGACGCCTGTGTTGCGGCTCTACGCGACCGGTTCGCGACCTACCCGAACGTGACGGTGCTCCAAGAGGACGCGCGTCACTTCAACGCCGCGGAGCGCCAGTTCGACGCGATCGTCATGGTCAATGTCCTTGAGCACATCGAGGACGACCTCGGTCTCCTCGTGAGCCTCCGCTCGTTGCTTGCGCAACGGGGCCGAATCGTGCTCTACGTACCGGCGCTCAACGCTCTGTACGGAGGTTGGGACAGGAAGATCGGACACTTCAGACGCTACTCGAAGTGGAGACTTGCCGAGATAGCGGACGCAGCAGGGCTCACTCCGATCGAACTGCGTTACGCGAACCTGCTGGCGATCCCCGGATGGTTGGCTCTCACGCGATCCAACCCCTCCGAGGCACCGGGTGGCAGTCTGTCCACTTGGGACCGAACGGGTGTTCCCCTGTCACGTGCGCTCGAGCGCCGCGTGCGCGTGCCGATCGGACTCAATCTCCTGGCCGTATTTGAAGCGGCACGGGATCCAAGAGCCTAATCCGTCGCCGACGTGCTGACCGACGGAGCCACTGGCTTGGCGTCGCCGACGGAGCCGAATCGCATCCCGTCGATTCACCGAGGCATCACAAGGCGGGAGTCGGCCGCAGGCGCTCGACCAATCGTTCCTCGGTCGATCCGTCGCAATCGACTCTGTTCCGCACGCTCACCCCGATAACTCGATGTTATTCAGCAGCACCAGCTCGGTTGGGGACGGTGACCGACCACGGGGGCCGGTCAAGGTCAGTTCGAACCGGTTGAGCCCGGTGTGCAACGCCAGCGGTATCCGCAGACTCTGACCCGCCAAACGCATCCTGAACGGAGTGTGTGCACCGCTCACAATGATGTCCGCGTTCTTGATTAGGGAGGTGCCGGGAGGCGGCGCCAACCCTGTCGTGAGCCACGCGTGCCGGTCCCCCGGCGAGATGATCGTCACGGTCACCGGGTAGACGTCGTACCCCGGGTAGGCGCCGAGCCAAGCGCTAACCCCGCTGTCGGTCCATGTGGAGTATTCCACCGACTGCTCGATCGGGGTCGCGCCTGAACCGACTCGTGCGATCTCTGGCTTTCCTGCGATATCCGCGGCTAGGGTGGCGAACGGGGCGGTCAAGCCCTCAAGCGCGTCGAACTCCGCGGGGTGCTCGGCGTCCAGCAGGTTGTAATAGCCGATGAGGCTGAACGCGGTGCCGATCGCCGCACCGGCCGCGATGAGAACGAAGCCGATCGTCGCTGTCACCCGCCGTCCGGTGGTGCGTGGTGCATACCGGCGGAGCAGTAGCGCCCAGACAAGCAGGGCGGGAAGGAGGAGCAGTGACGCGAAGTCGACCTCGTAGCGCTGGGTCGTTCCTAACACGCCATACGACAAGGCGACGAGGACGCACATGCCGAGCGCGACCATGCCGGCGCTGGCTGTCACCGCGCTCCGCTCGCCGTCACGACGCTGGCGCCAGATGACGGGCAGCGCCGCCAGAAAGAGAATGATCGGCATTGTCGGCAGAACCCCGCCGGTTGGTTCGGCGTATGGGTTTGACGCCGAACCCCCGTATCCCGATGGAAGCCGGACCGGCAGCGAGGACGATGTCATCAGAAAGGCGTGAGGGAACGTGAGAGCCAGTCGGGCCGGTAAGAACAGGTAGCTCGCTAGCCCCGGAAGCAGCCATTTCAGGTTGTAGTAGTCAGCCACGGTCGGCTCGAAGCCGGTGAGTGCGTAGCTGGCGCCAAATTCGCTCGCTGCGCCGAACCGTTCGGCGTTGTAGGCCGCCAAGAGCAACATACACAGCGCAAACGGGCCGAGCGCAGCAACGAGCACGCGAGGTGATTCACGCCGCGATCGGATCGCCCAAAGCGCCACGCCAAACGCGGCAAGACCTCCGAAAACGAGCGTCAGACGGCCACCAACGGCGAGACCGAGACACATGCTCCCGAGCGCGAGCCTCAACCGATCTACTCGACCAGGCCGCAGAGCTGAGACGCAGAGAAGCAGCCCCGCCATCTCGAAGCAGTAGCCGCAGCTGATCGCCACCTCGTACTGGGCCGGCCTGCGCAAGATGAAAGGCACCACATTCGTCAGTGCAAGGCACACGGTTCCGGCGAGCAGAACCCAACGTCGCGTGCCTGGCACCAGCCGTGTGACTAGCAGATGCAGGAGCGCGACCGCGCAGGCAAGCCCGATGAACCCGAACAGGGCCACCGCGAAGCTCTCGGACATCCACCAGCCGGTCAGTCGAAACGGCGCGAACAGCGTCAGTACGGGAGTTGGGCCCCATGTCAGGTAGAAGTGGCCGTGGTAGAGCGCGTAGTCGTGGTAGGGGGCGGCAACGACGGCGTTCTGGGCAGGGTTGTACGGGTCCGCGAGACGCAGCAGTCCTGCAGGTGGCGTGATCGGCAGGTACGTGCGACCGTGTAGGAACGCGGTCGTAAGCTCGTTGTAGGGGTCGGTCGATCCGGGCGTGAAGTCGAACGGCGCCGAAGTCGCCGCCGTCCACATGTAGAAGGCGAGAGTCAGAGCGAGGACCCCACCGAGGGCGAGACGATAACGCGTGAATTTCGGGACACGCGCACGAACCGCTGCCAAGCGCTCGACGCTCGAGCGGGAACGGCCGCGATCCGGAGCGGCCACGGGCACCATCCGGCGAAGTCGAATCAATGGATCTCCGGTTGAGCCGCCTACCGTAGTCCGCGCCTCGTCACCGGCGTGACGCTACTGTGCACGGATCGCCGAGGCCGACGGTCATCGCTTGATAGCGTAGATCAAGGCAACCTGGAGTGCGCTCTGAGACCTCAGGCCGGCGGGACTGTTGTTCGGTCCGGCAAACCGGACGATCATCTCGTAGTTGCCTTCTTCAGCGGGGTCCAGCTGCTACGATCAGGCGGGTACGGCGAGCGCGTTGGTCGCATCCACAAAGATACGCGGCAGCGCCCGACGTACACTATCGAGTCAAGCTATGACCTGGACGACGCAAGTGGGATCGTCGCCCGATCCGACCAGAGCTTTAGGTCAAGCGACGGCTGAGTGAATCGGCGAGCTGTGTGCTCACCTGAGGCGACGCGGCATGCGTGACTCGCTGCGAGGGTTAAACCCGGCCCGCTGGGACTGGGTGAGCTGGGCGCTGGCTTTAATCGTGGTCCTTGGGATCGCGATACGGGTCTATCTGATGGCCGTCTACCGGCCGGCCTTCATCGGCTTTTCGGACAGCGCCAACTACATTCTCGCCGCGCACGAGAACCTCTTTCTTGATCCGAACAGGGTGGCGGGCTACGCCCTGTTCCTGCGCTTCCTGCATCTCCTGTCGCCGACGTTGCTCTTCGCCGTGATTGTCCAGCACATGCTGGGGATCATCGCGGCGCTCCTTCTGTTCGATTCGGTACGTCGCATCGGGTTCCCCAGACCGGTCGGATTGTTTCCCGCCGTGGTTCTGCTTCTGAGTGGCTACTTCGTGATCCTCGAGCATGCGGTTCTCACCGATAGCTCCTTTATCTTTCTCGTCAGCCTGAGTCTGTGGCTGACCGTGCGGGCATGGCGCGGGACCGCTTGGTGGGCGATGGCCGCCGGTCTCTGTCTTGGCATGGCGACCGACGACCGGACGGTGGGATTGGAACTGCTGCCAGTCGCGCTGCTCGCGCTGGCCCTACTCCCGCGGGCGGAGATCGAGCGCCGGCTGGGGCCGAGCGAACCACGCAACCCGGCAAGCGGGGTGGCTGGGGTACTCGGCAATCATCCGATCCTGGCAGCGCGAGCTCGCGCGGGCTGCGCAGGTGTCGTCGGATGCGTGCTCGCGACTCTGCCGTTTCTGATTGCGCACAACGTGCAAACCGGAGTGTTCAACTTCACCACCGAGGGCAACTTGGCGTTGTACGGCCGTGTGGCCCCGTGGGTCGATTGCACGAAGTTCAAGCCGCCCCCGGGCACGGCAGCCTTGTGCCCTCACGAGCCTGTGTCACAGCGACTCGGTCCGAACTACTGGGACTTCGACGCTGCTTCGCCCGTTCAACCGATGAAGCAATTTCTCGACCCCACGGCCACGCGCTCCGAGGAGGTAACTGCCTTTGCTGAAGCCGCGATCGAGGCACAACCCTGGACATATCTGGAATACGTCGGCCGCTCCCTCGTGCGGATCGTGGATCCCTCGTTTTCGGAATCCCCCTATGTGCAGATCGGAAACAGTTATTGGGGACCTACGGAGCAGCAGAGCACTCAGGCAATTCTCGATCCAGCTGCAACCGTCCCTCGCGAGCTGATCGCGAAGTCCTACTACAACGATTCGGACTTCCACATCTCCAGCGCAACTCCGATCGTCGACCTGGCTAGCGACACGGCGCTCGTCGGGCCGGAGATGGCGATTGTGTTGATTCTCGCCGCACTCGCGCCGCTGGTTACTCGCGATCTCGAGCGGAGATTCGCTCTGCTCACGGGTGCATACTCACTTGTACTATTGGTCGGGCCGGTAGTGGTCAACGAGTACGACTACCGCTATGTTGCGGCTGCGTTAGGGCCGCTTACCGCGACCGCAGCGGCGGGAGGGTACGGGCTGTGGCAACGGAGCCGAGGGCCCGTGCGAGCGATCGTTGATACACACAGACCGCGTATTCGCGCTCTCCCCATGCCGAAGCGCGGTGCGAACGGGGCGGGACGTCGCCGCTGAATGCGATTGGACCCCAGCCGGCAAGACGCACACGCCCGGCGTCGCGCTCATCTGCGAAGGCCGGCGAGGAAGGCGCTCGTCTCTGCCAGTGCGGCAGGCGTGCCGATCTCGTAGAAGCGGTCGGTCGCCTCAAACCCGAACAGCCGGCGCTCCCTTGCGAGCACGTGATACAGAGCCGCGAGATCAGTCTCGTCCGCGCTGACCGCGCGCAGGGCGGCGGCCTCCAAGCCTCCAAGCCCGTAGTCGATCCACGCCATGTCGGAAGTTGGATCACGTTTGTCGTACGTAGTCACGAGGGCGCCGTCGAAGGTCGCGTTGGACGTGTCCCAGGCCCCGTCATTACGCAGCACCGTCATCATCGCTGCGAGCCCCGTCGCGCGCCATGCCGCCGCGGCCGCCGCGTAGTCGATCCGCAGGTAGGTATCGCCGTACAGAACCAGGAAACGCTCGCCAAGCAGCGGTGCCGCCTTGCGGACCGCTCCCAGCGTCCCCAGCGGGGCCGCTCCATCGTGGCAGTACTCGAGCTCGATCCCGAACCGCTCGGGGCCGATCCGGTGGACGATCAGCTCCCCGAGGTACCCGACGCTGATCACCGCCCGCCGGGCCCCGTAGCGGGCGAGCAGGCGCAGCTGGTGAAGAATGAACGGCTCGCCGCCGACGTCGAGCAGCGGCTTCGGCGTGTCCTTGACGGTCGAGCCTAGGCGCGTGCCGAGGCCGCCGGCGAGGATGCAGATCGGCGGTAGCGGCTCGGATCCCATCGGCAGCTCACGCCAGACCGGCGGCTCTTGCGGTCGAGGCGTACGCGGGTGCTTGCGCGTATGCGTCCTCGACGCGAGCCCACGCGTACTTTGCGTCGGAGAGGCTTCCGGACACCAGGGTGCCACTACCGTCAATCGCGCCGGCGAAGTGCTCCCACTCCGCCCGCCAGGACTCGTCCTCGGGTCCATATGCGTGCTCCTCGAGCGCCGGCGGGCCGAGCTCCGGATTCATCTTGTAGATCCGCAGCACCTGATTCCCGTATGAGCGCACCAACCCTTCGACCTGGAGCTTGGCGGTGCGGCAGTAAACCTCGAGAGAAAACGTGTTCTTCCACTCGGTCCAGGAAACGTGCAACATTGCCCAGGCCGAGGTGCGGTCATCGCGTTTGCCGAGTATCAAGGCGGCGTTGTCGTCGACCGGTGTGTTCCAGAACTGTGTTCGCAGCAGCGCGCTATGAAGGGGCAGGGCCCCGGCCAGCCAGTGCGTGAGATCGAGCAGGTGCATCCCCTGATCGATCAACTCGCCCCCGCCGGAGTGCTCCGGCTGTGCGCGCCACTCCCGATCGTAACCGAGCCTCCCACCATGACCGTACCGTGCCCGGAGATGCATCAGATCTCCGTGCCGGCCACTGCTCACCTCCTCCTGAAGCTTGCGGATGGCGGGATGGAATCGGTGGTTGAAGCCGACCTTGACAAGCCTCCCCGCAGAATCTGACACCTCGATCAGGCGGTCGATCTGCCGCGTACCGATTCCCGCGGGCTTCTCAACGAGCACGTGCGAGCCGGCAAGAAGTGCTCGCTCGGTCAGCGACGCGAGCTGATCATGGCTCGTCGCCACGACAATGACGTCGGGCCTCGACGCGAGCAGGTCGTCTACTCGGCCGAAAGCGATGCCGCCGTGCTCTGCAACCAACGCATCGGCGCGGTCGCCGGCCGGGTCGAACGCGCCGACCAGTTGATCGGCATCACCTAGCGCAAACGCGCGCTTGGCGCCGATCAGTCCACAGCCGACGATCGCAACCCGCAGCGGAGCCCGTGCGGTCATTGGTACTCGCTTGAGTGCGCCCCGGTGAATTCGAAATCGAATGGAAGCTCGGTCGCATTGGCCGCCGCCATCGCCTGGCGCGTGTCGGCCGGATTACGTGCATAGAGCAAGAGAAACCCGCCGCCACCGGCGCCGACCAACTTGCCGCCGACGACGCCGGAGCGACGGGCAAGCGTGTACAGCTCATCGATCCTTGCGCTTGCCATCCCAGGGGAGCGTCTGCGCTTGTTGAGCCAGTGCTCGTGCATCAACTCTGCGTACGCAAGCAGATCTCCTGCGACGAGCAGATCGCGGCTCTGGATGCCGATCTCCTTGGTGCGGCGAAGGTTCTCCAGCATCTCCGCATCGCCCGTCCTCGTGCGCGAATCCTGATCTGCAAGGACGACCGACGCGTCACGAGCATCGCCGGTATAGAAGAGCAGCATGTTGTCACGGAGGGCACGCAGCGTCTGCGGCTGGAGTTCGAGTGGTTCTACCGTCACGCTGCCGTCCGTGCCGAAGGTGTACGCACAGATCCCACCGTGGGCCGCGACATATGGGTCCTGCTTGCCACAGGGCTCCCTGAGAACGTCGATCTCGATCTCGCATGCGTCTTCAGCGAGTGCCTCCGGAGTGATCGACGTTCGGCGGGCATGCGCCAGTCCCTTCAGCAGCGCCACCGTGAATGCACCCGAGGAGCCCATGCCCGTACCGGCCGGCACATCGGCGACCGAGGCGATCTCGAGCGGATTTCCCCTCCAGTGGCGCAGCAGGCTCTCGCGGAGAATCGGATGCTTGATCGAGGCAACGTCATCGACGTCCTCCGTCTCGGAGTACTTCATCTTGAACTGACGTTGGAAGACCGTGTGCATCAGCATGTAGACATACTTGTCGATGGCGCCCGCGACGAGGAAGCCGCCGTGCTCGCGGTAGTAGGACGGCAGGTCGGTCCCGCCGCCGCCGAGTGATATCCGCAACGGTGCCCGGCTGAAGATCACGCTCATCCGGCGTTCGCCCCCCTGCTCTGCTGGATCTGTCTACAGACGTCGGGATTGGCGTCTAGCCACATGAGGGTGCGCACGATCGCCTCCCGAATGTTCAGTGTCGGCGCCCAACCCGAGCGACCGCATCTTGGCGCAGTCGAGGTGAATCAACGGGCTGTCACCAGCCCAACCCCGCTTTCCACCGGAGTACTCCAGCGCGGGCTTCAGCCCGAGATGCTCGCAGATGACCGCAATCGAATCGTTGACCCGGACCGTCTCGTCGGTACCGAGGTTGTAGACGTCAAACGCGCCCGGGCGCTGATCGTGAACATCCACCGCTCCGAGAATCGCGGTGACGCAGTCCTGAACGTAGAGGTAGGACTTCTCCTGGCGGCCGTCGCCGAGCACCCGCAGCTTGCCGGGCTCCCGCTTCAAAGACAGGTAGAAGTCGATGATGTGGCCGTGGGTGTACCGCTCGCCGACGATCGAGACGAACCGGAACACGACACCCGTGAAGCCGTAGCCATGCGCGTAGGCGCCGATCATCCCCTCGCCGGCCAGCTTCGACGCCGCGTACAGTGAGGTCTGGATCGGGAACGGCGCGTCCTCTGGCGTGGGGAACAGTTCGGGTTCACCGTAGACCGAACCGGTTGACGAGAACGCGATCTTGGAGACGCCGGCGGCGCGCATCGCCTCGAGCACCGTTGCGGTGGCGATCGTGTTCTGTTCCAGATCCCGCCGAGGATGGTCAAGCCCAAAGCGGACGTCCGCGTTCGCCTGAAGATGAAAGACCCAGTCACAAGCCTCGAACGCGCGCTCGAGCAGGCTCGTGTCGAGGACGTCGCCCTCGCACACGCTCACGCCGGGATCGTCGCGGAACTGTTCTACGAACTCACGCCGGCCGGTTCGGAAGTCATCGACGATCACAACCTCGACACCTTCTGACCTCAGGCGATCAGCGAGGTTCGAGCCGATGAAGCCGGCTCCGCCGGTGATGCAAGCGCGTCGCATCGTCCCTATAACGTGAAGCCGGCCGAAAGCGCATCGCGATGGAACATCTGCACGGTCTCAAGCGAGTACTGGAGCAGGTCCTTGCCCAGCAGATTGAGTTTGGGGAGCAGATCGTGCGTCACCGTGATGATGTGACAGCCGACCTGATCGGCCTGGACAACGTTGAGGATCTCACGTGGCGACGCCCAGATCAGCTCGGCACGGGGCGCGTCGACCATGATGTCGACGGCCCGCGCCATGAGCGGTACTGGATCGATGCCGGCGTCTGCGATCCGGCCCGCGAACACGGAGATGTATGACGGTGCACCGTGCTTCACCGCCTCCGTGATCAACTCGACCTGCGAGGTGGTGAACACCGCCGTCACGTTGACTCTGACGCCGCTCTCAGACAGCTCACGGATCAGCGGTGCCATCGGTTCGCTGCGGGTGGTGGAAACCGGGATCTTCACGTAGACGTTCTCGCCCCAGCGCGCGATCTTGTGGGCCTGGCGACGCATGCCGTCGACATCATCTGCGAACACCTCGAACGAGATCGGATGCGCCGTGATCCGCTCCAGCAGTCGTTTCGCAAACTCCTCGTAGTCGGTCAGCCCCGCCTTCCACATCAGCGAAGGGTTGGTCGTGAACCCAGCGATCCGGCGATCGGCGGCTAGGGCCAAGATCGCGTCGAGATCCGCCCCATCGGCGAAGATCTTGACGCCGAGCGAATCGAGCATCAGTCAACTTTATGGGATCGCGTCGGTGATCAGGCAGCTGGCCTCACCAAGCGTTGTCACGATCAGGTCTGCGCGCGCGTCGCCGCCACGTTTGTGCGCGCTGCCGGGCTGCTCGACAAGCACCGTCCGGCATCCGGCCGCGCGGCCCGCGGCTACATCGGCATCCGTGTCGCCGATCATCCAGGAGGCGGCGACGTCGATCTTCAGCTCGCGCGCGGCGTCGAGCAGCATGCCCGGTGCAGGCTTACGGCAATCGCATGGTCCGCTCAACCCGGCGACAGCGCCGTCGGGATGGTGCAGGCAGATCCGGAAGTCGGCGAATTCGACGCCGGCCGCCTCGAGCAACGCCAGCACGCGCCGCTGAACCGCCTCGAGCTGCTCGACGGAAACCTTGCCCTTCGCCGCGGCCGGTTGGTTCGAGACCCCGACAAGCAGGAAACCCGCCGCCGAAAGGCGCCGAAGCGCGTCGGGTGCCCCTGCAATCAGCGTGACCTGCTGCTCGTGGAGCGGAGACTCGGGCATGCCTGACTGCGGGTCGTCGACCAGCTGATTGACGACGCCGTCGCGATCGACGAACACGGCCGGGCGGCCGCTCAACCCGTAGCGTCCGCGGTAAGCGATTCCCAGTGACCCTGTCGAAGCGCAAGCACAGGGTGGGATACCAGCGCATGCCACACAACCGCCTGGAATGACTCCACCAGCGGCGTCTTCAGATCTGCAGGCGCCTCGAGCACGATCGCCACGTCAGCGAGCTGCGCGAGCGTGCCGTCTTGCGAGCCGACGACCCCGTAGATCGGCGCTCCCAGTTGATGTGCGCGCTCGATCGCGTTGACGAGATTCAAAGAGACGCCATGCTCGCGCGATCCGCCGCCGACGCTGAAGACCATCAGCGCGTCATTCGCACTGAGTCTTGACACCGTCAGCCAATCGCTGAACGACGCCTCCCAGCCATCGTCGTTGGTCCTGGCAGTCAGCTCGGAAACGTTGTCGGTCGGGGCATAACTCTCGATCAGGCAGAGCTTGCGGAAGTCGTTGACGGCGTGTGAGGCGTGACCGGCGCCGCCGCCGACCCCGAGGACGAATAGCCGGCCGCCGCGCTCTCGCAGGCGTGCGAGAGCGGCGGCCATCAGATCGACTCGCTCCAGCTCGAGCGACCCTGCAAGGTCCGCTACAGCGGCGAAATAGCGGACGGCGTGGGCGCTTGCCATAGCCGTAAGCCTAATCCTCAGCCGTTCGCGCTGAACTGCTGATCGTCGATCCGCCGGAGCCGGGCGAGGTTCGGATCACCACGCAGCCGAGCACGAAAAGCGGCGTCGCGCCATGGATCCCACTGCGCGCTCAACAGTCGCCCGGTGATCCCGGCAGCGTCGTCGGAGAGTAGGAAACCCACGAGCGCGGCGGCCTCAGACGGAGGGAACCCGCCGGCGGCAAGCTGCTCACGGGTACGTGCGTAATAGGCGGCGCCGGCACTCTCCGGGCCTGCTTCAAGGGTCGCCTGATGCATTCGTGTGGCAACGAAACCGGGAGCGACGCAGTTGATCTCCACCGAGGTCGTAGGTGCGATGTTCTCCACCAACCGAACCACAGCCGCCTTCGAAGTTGCGTAGGCGTCGTACCTGGGGAGTGGTGACGTTGCACCGCCCCCGGAGAATGCGACCGCACGACCACCGGACCGTTCCAGACGCGGCACCGCGTGGCGCAGTGCCAGAAGCGTCCCGATCAGATTGACAGCGAGGGTCTCTGTGACCGCGTCGATCGAGACCGCATCGAACCTGCCAACTGGACCGATGATGCCCGCCGCGCACACCAGACCCTCCAACGGCCCAGAGCGGTCGACCATCTCCATGACGGCCGGCCAAGCTGCCGCGTCGGAGACGTCGAGCTGCAACCCCAGGTGGCCGGACCCCTCCAGCCCGTCGAGTGTCTCCGCAATCGCCTCGGCGCCTCGAGCGGCGATCACGACGCGGGCACCGCCGTGAGCGAGCTGGCGGCTCACCTCGCGGCCGATCCCCATCGATCCACCGGTGACCAGCACGACGCGCCCGTCGAGTGGCCGATTCATCGCCCGCCGCCGATCGGCGCGCCCACCCGATGCAGAGCAGCCACCTGGTCGTAGATCCACCGATAGGTCTGCTCGAGGCCGACGCGGAGGCTGACACCAGGCTCCCAGCCGAGCCGTTCTCGAATCATCGAGTTGTCGCTGTTGCGCCCCAGGTTGAGTGACCCCTCGCTGCCGCCGGCCATGATCCTCAGTGTGTCCTCAATGCAGTCGTCGATGAACGTGAAGCTGCGCGTCTGCCGGCCATCTCCGCACATCTCGATCTGATGGCGACCGGAGAATGCCGCTACGACCCGATCTCCGGTCATCCATTGATCACTTGGATGAGCGACGGACAGCGTAGCCTGACAGGTTCCACTCCGGTACCCTCCAGCGTCGATTCAATGCGGGAGCTTCCGACACGTCTTGAGGGTCCCGTCCTGTTCGAACCGGTCGTCCACCGCGACGCCCGGGGGTTCTTCCAGGAGGTCTACCGCCAGGACGCGCTTGCGGGGCTCGGGATCACCGACTCGTTCGTGCAGGACAACCATTCCCGCTCGGCCCGCGGGATCGTGCGCGGGATGCACTTCCAGCCGGGGATGGCGAAGCTGGTGCGCTGCGCGCGTGGAGCAATCCTTGATGTCCTGGTCGATGCCAGACCCGGATCACGGACGTTCGGCGAATGGGAGAGCTTCGAGCTCAACGACGAGAGCTGCCGCCAGCTCTACTGCCCGGTCGGGTTCGCACACGGTTTCTGTGTGGTCAGCGAGATCGCCGATGTCGTCTACAAGACATCGACATACTGGAACCCTGAGCTGGAGGGAGGCTTTGCCTACGACGATCCCGAGGTCGGGATCAGCTGGCCGCCGGGCCTGAAGCTGATCGCCTCAGAGCGCGACCGCCATGCCCCGCGGTTGTCAGAGATCGCCGCGGGACTGCCACCGTCCGCAGGCGGCTGACGGCGCGGGTGGGGCTCGCTAGCCGCGCGCCCGGCGGACCGCGTCGCTGACGCGAGCGACCTCGGGCTCGCCGACATCCGGGCCCGACGGCAGGTAGAGACCGCAGCGACCGAGGCGTTCGGCTACGGGGTAGCGGCGGCCGAGCTCGCTCGCGTGATAGGCGGGCTGCAGATGGATCGGAACGAAGAAGGTCCGGGTCTCGATCCCGGACTGAGCGAGCCGGCGGCGGAGCTCGTCGCGACCGATCCCGAACTCGTCATCGACGAGGATGCCGAACATCCAGTTCGCGTCTCGGTAACCGTCCTGCGTCGGTGCCAGCGCGACCCCCGGGATCGAGCCGAGTGCTTCGCGGTAGCGCTCGGCGGCAAGGCGGCGACGCTCGATCAGGTCGTCGAGTCGCTCGACCTGGGCCAGCCCGACCGCCGCCTGCAGGTTGCTCATCCGGAAGTTGTACGCGCGGTAGCGGTGCCAGAAGTGGCGCTCCGCCGAGAAGGCGTGATCGCGCAGCTCTCGCGCGACCGCCGCGATCGACTCGTCGCTGGTGGTGACCATCCCGCCCTCGCCGGTGGTCACGATCTTGTTCGCGTAGAACGAGAACGCCGCGACGGTGCCGAGGCTCCCGGCGCGGCGGCCGTGATACTCGGCACCGTGCGCCTCAGCGGCGTCTTCGATCACAGCGAGCTCGTTCTCGGCGGCGAGCTGACCGATCGCGTCGGCGTCGACCGGATGGCCGTAGGTGTGCATGATCAGGATCGCTCGCGTCCGCGGCCCGATTCGATCCCTGACGAGCTCGATGTCGAGGTTCCAGGTGCGCTCGTCGCTGTCGACCAGCACAGCGGTTGCGCCGACGTAGCCGACCGCATTGGCAGAGGCGATCATCGTGAAGGTCGGAACGATCACCTCGTCACCGGGCCCGATCCCGGCCGCCGCGAGCGTGAGATGCAACGCCGTGGTGCCGCTCGAGCACGCCACCGCGAACCGGCAGTCGGCCGCCTGCGCGAATGCCGCCTCGAAGCGCGGCACGAAGCTTCCGGCCGATGATATCCAGCTCGTGCGCACGCACTCGGTGACATAGTCGAGCTCGTTGCCGTCCAGCAACGCCGTCGCAACCCGGAGCGGCCCGTTCGCCGTTTGGGCCAGAGGCGGCTCTGGGTCGGGCACCAGCGCCGCGATCGCGTCGAACTCCTCCGGTCGATAGACCGCAGGCGCAGGTGGGGCGACGCGAAGCGGCCGCTCAGAGGCCGGCTCCGCCTGCGTGCGGCCCGCTCGCCACGCGAGTGCGGGGTCAGACAGCGGAGCGCAGATCCAGTCAGACAGCTCGATGCAACGGGCAAGGTTTCCGGCATCCTCGCGCTCACCTTCACGCTCGAAATGCTCATCGAAGATCCGTGTGACGCCGGCCTGTAGCCGCTCGTCGATCAGGTCCACGAAGCCGTGCATGTAGCCGGGCTCCGGCTCGGCACCGCCCTTGATCGCCTCGTCCCGCATCCGCGCGTAGGCCTCCAGCGCCGCGATCGCGCTTGCCGACAGCGGACCCTCGCGCTCGATGTAGCCGCGCGCGACGTCGGGGGTGACGGCTTCCAGGCAACGGACGGTCTGCATGTCGCCGCGCCACCGGCCGTTCGGCAGCCGGGCGTGCTGCTCCTCGTAGCGCGGCCGCCAACTGTCCTGCGCCTGAAGCAGCGGCACCAGATCGATCCCGATCTCGGCCGGGGCGCGACCGTCGACCATCAGGTTGAAGGCGTTTTCGCGGCACACGTCACAGCGGCTGCACGCGCCCTCGTCCGCGGTCATCGACCAGCATGAGTACTGCAGGTCGGCGAGGTCGGTGTAACGCAGGTTGAGCAGGCGCTGCACCTGGAAGTGCCGCAGCGGATAGGTCAATCCGCCGTAGCGGATCCCAAATCGGGCGATCATCGCCGAGAGGCTCCGCTGGGTCGCTCCCGAGTACATGAAGTGCTTGTGCTGGACGACCTGTCCGCCGATCACGACGCTCTCCTGAACCTCCGCCTCCGACGCGTGGTAGATGTCGCTCGCGCCGCGGGCCGACGCCACCGCCAGCGCCGCAGCGAAGTACAGGAGCGTGTCGGTCAGCTCTGAGACGGCGATCGCGTATCGGTCGGCCGCGAACCCGTTGTCCCAGCAAGCACGCAGCGTCGAGGTGACCTCGACCAGCTCCAGCCCTCGCCGCCTGACGATCTCTCGCATGACCTCACCGCGGCGGGACGTCTGGTGCTCGATGCTCCCCTCGCGGGGGGAGGTGACCGTGACGAGCAGCGGCTGCACGCCGAGCTCCTGCAGCATCGCCGTCTGGGTGAGGCTGTCGCGCCCGCCACTGAAGCAGGCCACCGCAAGCTCGTTCCCACCGCCAGGCCCGGGCTCGTCCAGGACCGGACCGCTCTCGACGAGATCGATCCTCCGCTGGCAGTCGAAGCCGCCCGCGGTGGCCTCAAGCGTCGCGACTGACGCATCGCACATCCGCGCCCAGAACTCGCGCTCGCCGGGCGGCAGCCTTACCGGAAGCACGACCTGGCAGGGTCGCAGCAGCGGCCACTGGGTGTGCAGGCAGATCAGCGCCACACGCCACCAGATCGCATCAGGCACCGACGAGATCTCGACCGATTCGGGGAAGACGAACTCGAATTCGGTTGCACGGTAGAGCCTCGTCTCGGGTTCGACGCGCCATGAGAACGAGACCGCCTGGCCATCACGCCGCGGTGGTGCCAGCCGAATCGTCGTCATCGGGTTCTCGCCGCATCGACCCGGCGGCGCGCGTCAGAGGCAAGACGAAGCAGCGGCAGCATGCGCTCTCTCAGCTGCCACCAGCCGCCGTTCTCAATCTCGACGAGCGTCTCGTGGCGTTGCAGCAGCGGCTTCAGCTGATCGTGCAGCCGCTGCTGCTCGTCGGCCAGTTGCGTGAGCTGCGCAGCCAGTTGCGTCCGCTCGTCGACGAGCCGTGCGATGCCGGCCTGATGTGAGCCGATCAGCTCGCCGCGGCCGACGAGCGGCTCGAGGCCGCCGTTCATCGACTCCGAGACGAACCAGTCGGTGCTGTTGCCGGCGATCAGCTCAAGCAGCAACCGCGCTGCGGGCAGGTCCAGTTCGCCACCGGGCATCACCAGCGCAGGCATCAGCTCGGCGAGATCGAGGTCGAGCACGAGCCCGTGTCGCCGCAGAAAGCGCGACTGCGCGCCGAGACGGTCCGCGAGCCACGAGACGCGGGCCAGCTCACACGAATGCACGCCCGGTTCTGCGTGATTGTGGTGCACAACGACGGCCTCGCGACAGCGGCGAAAGCTGCCAGGCCGGTGCTGCTCAACCTCAAAGGACCAGTCGGTGTCCTGGTAGTGAGCGGACGGATGGGCGTCGATCGGAAACTCGCGGAGCGCCTGCGCCCGCACGAGCGCCGCGGTCCATGGCAGCCAGCCCGACCAGCCCGTGACGGGCATCTCAGGGTCCTCGACGGCAAGTCCGGCGCCGTCGAACCCGAACCGGGCGCACTGCTCCGAGAGCTCGAGCCAACCACCACAGTGTTGGACGACGCCGTCGGGACCGGCGATCAGCGCGCTGGAGCCAAGCGCTTCCGGGTGCGCGTCGAGGTCGTCCAGCAGGTGCTCAAGGGCACCGTCGGTCAGCTCGGCGTCGTCATCGAGGAACAGCACCAGTTCGGTGTCGAGCAGCTCAGAGGCGAGCCGGCGCCCACCTGCACACCCGAGATTTCGGTCGAGCAGGCGCAACTCGATCCGCGGATCCTCGGCGGCGAGCGCCGCCAGCGCCGGCCGGCTCGCCGGCTCAGGGTTATTTCCGATCACCAGCACCCGAAGCGGAGCATGCGCGCGCAGGGCAGAGCGAACCGCAGCGGCCACGCGCTCGCAACGGGCGCGGGTGAGGATCACCACGGTCACCCGTGGGACCGGCCCGACCTCCAGCCCGCCCTCCGGCTCGACCTCGGGCTCACCCTCGGGATCAAGCTCGGCCGGGGTCTCGTTCACCGGCGGGGCGGTGCCACGCGGTCGACGCGGCAGGAGCGAGGCCTCGATCCTGGTGACCGGGTAGCCCTTCAGCCAGCTATCGGCGAGCGCCTGCACCTTGTGGTAAGCGCCGGGGCCGAACTCGACGGTCTTCCCAAGCAGCGCCGCGGCGATCATCACATGGGCCCGGTCGGTGCGGACGCGGTCGTGGACTGCGATCGCTCGCAGCCACGAATCGAGGTCCTCCGCGGTCACGGATATGTCGTTGTTGTCCGCGAGCGTCAGCTCACCTTCGACCGCCTCGGTGTCCGTTCGAAAGGCATTGAGCGTGCCCGCGCCAGGCGTCCGGTAACCGGAGTAGTCGAAGAAGAACGCGCAGTCGTGAGCCAGACGCGCGCGGCACAGGCCTTCGATGCGGCGCAGGGATTCGTGTTCCCGCGCGAACACCGTCGCGTCCGTCCGCTGGAGGGCTTCGAGGACGACGTCCTCGCCGACGTCGAAGCTCGACGGCAGCACGATCACCCGTGCGAAGCGAAGCGCGGCAACCCCCAGCGCCCGGGGCGCCCAGTCGTGATAGGGCCGGCACCAGGCGCCACTGCCGCACAACAGCACGGTGTCGCCGCTGCTGGAGGGCAGTTGATCGACACCGATCTCCCGGTGGATGACGTCCTTGAGCAGCGCTCTCGTCCCGGCCAGGATCAGCCGATCGCCAAGATTCCCTGGAACCCGCACGAGCGTCAGATCGTGTCCGACACCGATCTCCTCGAGCAGCGCCGAGCGGCTTGAATCGATCTCCCCCAGGTCCTCTGAGCCTGCCATCGCGGGCCATTGTTGCAATACGCTCGTGAAGTGGCGACGGACGTGAGGCGGGTTGGGGTTGGGTGAGCTGCTGCTGATCGCGGGCCATGACCCGACCCGCCATGCAGGAGGCGCCGAGAGCTACGTCGTCGCGCAGGCCCTTGCCGCTCAGCTGGCGGGTTACGAGCCGCTTGTATTTGCGCTCGGCCCCAGGACCGAAACGGTCAGGCTCGGGTTCGGGACGCTGCACCGCGTCGCGACACCGATACCGGCGACGACCTCCACCTGGGCTGCCTGTCACAGGCCTTTTCTATTGCGGCGATTGCTCGATGTGGCGCGTGAGCGGCCTGGACCGCACATCGTCCATGGACATGCAGGATGGTCGGCGATCGCGGGTGAAGCCTGCAGCCGGCTCACAGCCGCGGGTGTCACCGCAAGCTCGGTCGGAAGTTTCTACATGACCATCGACGATGAACAGACCGCCAAGTACGAGAGCGCGCTCGTGCAGGGCAGCCGGCGGCGGCGGTTGATCTACGGGCTTCGCGTCGCCTGGGTCCGCAGCGTCTCTGTCCCTTTTGAGCGCGGCGGCTATCACGCATGCGACGTGGTGACGGTCAACTACGAGGCCATCCGCGAGCAGCTTGCCGACGCGTACGGCCCAAGGGCCAACGTCGAGCGCGTCGCGTATGCGGCGCCGGCCGCCTTCGGGCGGGACCAACTGTCAGCAGAGGTCGCGGCCGACAGGCGCACCGAAGCAACGCCGCCGTTGATCGTCTCTGTCAGCCGTCACAGCCCACGCAAGGGACTCGACGTTCTGATCCACGCTTTGGCGCGACTTCGTGACCGTGGGATCGCCTTCCGGGCTTGTCTGGCCGGCCGTGGTCACCTCCTGGAGGAGCATCGCGCGCTGGTGCGAGCGCTCGGGTTAGGAGAGCAGGTCTCACTGCCGGGCGTGGTCTTCGACGTGATGCCGTATCTGCGCGAGTGCACGGTGTTCGTGCTCCCCTCGACACAGGAGGGGAGCGGCTCGGTGTCGGTGCTGGAGGCGCTGCAGGCAGGTGCGCCGATCGTCGCCTCGGCAGTCGACGGGATCCCGGAGGATCTGACGAACGACCGGGACGCGCTACTCGTCACGCCGGGTGCCGTCGACGAGTTGAGCGACGCGCTGGCGCGAGTACTCGGCGACGAGGCGCTCAGGCGTCGTCTTGCCGCTGCGGGCCGCTCGTTGTACGAGCGGCGCTTCACCGCTGCTGCGGCGGCAGCGGACGCCGGAAGGCTGTACCGATCGCTTGGTCTCGTCTCCGGTTGACTCCCGGTCGGCTCGGTCGCCCCGGTCGTGTTCCCTCGACACTAAGCTTCACGCCGATGCATGATCCAAGCTGCTCCCGGGCGGCCGTGAGAGCCGGGCACACGTGAGCACCCGTCGTGCATTGATCACGGGCATCACCGGCCAGGATGGCTCCTATCTGGCCGAACTGCTGCTCGACGAGGGGTACGAGGTGCATGGCATGGTCAGGCGCTCTTCGACCGAGAAGTTCGATCGCGTCGAGCACATCCGCGAGCGCCTCACTTTGCACCAGGGCGATCTGCTCGATCAGCGCTCCCTGGTCGACGCCCTCCGAGCGAGCCGGCCGGACGAGATCTACAACCTCGCTGCGATGTCGTACGTGGCCGCGTCCTGGGTGCAGCCGACCCTGACAGCGGAATTCTCGGGAACTGGCGTCACGCGGATGCTGGAGGCGATGCGGGAGGCGTGTCCCGAAGCGCGCTTCTATCAGGCGTCCTCCAGCGAGATGTTCGGCAAGGTGCGCGAGGTACCGCAGAGCGAGAGCACCCCGTTCTACCCGCGCTCGCCATACGGCGTCGCCAAGGCCTACGGGCACTTCATCACCGTCAACTACCGTGAGTCATACGACCTCCACGCGACCAGCGGAATCCTCTTCAACCACGAGTGCGTAAGCGCTCAAACACCTTTGATCGTGCGTGAGCATGGACTGGTGTCGGTCAAGACCCCGCTCGATCTCGTCGCGCTGCGCAGGAAGGGCCCGAGCGTCCAGAGCTTCGCGCCGGCAACCGCGCTCGAGGCATGGGACGGCGTCGAGTTCACGCCGATAACGGCGATCACCGCCACGCGCCGGCGCCGTAGCGATCCCGACCACCGGATGCTCTCGATCGAGTCCCGGGCCGGTCAGGTGCTGGTCACCGCCCATCACACCATGATCGACGCCGGTGATCTTGAGCTTCCGGCAGGCGACGTGTCGATCGGCGACCGTCTGAAGTTGGTCGAGGAGTTCCCGCAGCCTCCCTACTGGTCTGCGGTTTCCGACGAGCTGGCCGAGCTGCTCGGACTGCTGTGCGCCGACGGCTACGTCGCTCGCGGTGAGGACAACGTGTGCTTCACCAACAACGATCCCGAGCTGCGGACGAGGGTCGCCGAGCTTTGGTCGCGCTGCTTCATGAAGGCATCCAAGGAGTGGCTGGGCCGGTCGGGTTTCGATCCCGATGCACGGGTCGGGAAACTGAATCTGACGGGCGCCGCCTCGGTCGCACCGTGGCTCCGTGAGCAGCTCTACACACCGACGGCACACAAGCAGGTCCCGCCACTGGTGCTCAACGGAGACTACGACGCGCAGAGCGCCTTCCTGCGTGGCTACTGCGCCGGCGACGGACTGAAGCGCGGCAACGGGGAGGCATTCAAGACGAACAGCGCGGTGCTGGCCCAGGGCCTCTGCTGGCTCAACCACCTCCAGGACCAACCCGCTTCGGTGCACTTGGAGCGGCGCGGTTCAGCGATCTACTACCAGGTGAAAGTGGCCTCGCCGGTGCGGGTGGGAATGAAGGGCGAGCACCTCGGGCGGGATCCGGCCGAGGTCAGGAAGATCCATGAGATCGAGGCCGGCGATGACGAATGGGTCTTCGACCTCGAGACCGAGAGCGGCGTCTTCTGTGCCGGCGTTGGAAGGATCGTCGTGCACAACTCCCCACGTCGGGGGCTGGAGTTCGTGACCCGCAAGATCACCTGGCACGCGGCGGCGATCAAGCTCGGGTTGCGCTCGCAACTGGCGCTGGGAAACCTTGACGCTGAGCGCGACTGGGGGTTCGCCGGCGACTATGTCCGGGCAATGTGGCTGATGCTCCAGCAGGAGCAGCCGGACGACTTTGTGGTCGCCACCGGCGTCTCACATTCGGTCCGTGAGTGCGTTGAGATCGCGTTCGATCATGCCGGGCTGCCGATCGACGCACACATCGTGACCGACCCGCTGATGCTGCGCCCAGCCGAGGTCGAGCATCTGGTCGGCGACGCGAGCAAGGCCAAGCGCGTGCTCGGTTGGGAACCGAAGGTCAGCTTCGAGGAATTGATCCGGATGATGGTCGACGCCGACCTCGTGCTGCTGCGCCACGAGCACAGGGGACAGCGCTAGCCGCACTCACGAAGCGACTCTCACCGGAGCCGACACCTGGTCGTAGATCCAGCTGTAGGTCGACTCAAGGCCCGATCGGAGCTTGATCTCCGGCTCCCAGCCGAGCCGTTCTCGGATCATCGTGTTGTCGCTGTTGCGTCCCCGGACCCCCTCGGGCGCGCCACGCAGATGACGACGGTTGACCCTGATCCCTGCGATCTCCTCGACGATGTCGACGAGTTGGTTGATCGTGACCAACTCAGTCGAACCCAGGTTGATCGGTTGCTCGATCGCGCTGGACATGATCCTGATCGTGCCCTCGGTGCAGTCGTCGATGAACATGAAGCTGCGTGTCTGCTCGCCGTCACCCCAGATCTCGATCTCGTGGCGACCGGAGATCGCGGCCTCGGCTAGTTTCCGGCAGATCGCCGCCGGCGCCTTCTCGCGCCCTCCGGTCCAGGTGCCTTGCGGACCGTAGACGTTGTGGTACCGAGCAACGCGGGTGATCAGGCCGAAATCCTCGCTGAAGTGCCGGCAGATGCGCTCGCTGAAGAGCTTCTCCCAGCCATAGCCGTCCTCGGGATCGGCTGGATAGGCATCGCTCTCCTTCAGCGGCCGGACGTCAGGAAGCAGCTGTTTCCCAAGCGCGTAGACACAAGCAGAGGAGGCGAAGAAGAAGCGCTCGACGCCCAGCTGATGAGCGGCTTGCAGTAGCTGCGCGTTGATCACGACGGACATCATGCAGCGTGCCCTGTTTGCCTCGATGAAGCCCATCCCGCCCATGTCGGCCGCGAGGTTGTAGACGAGCTGAGCGCCGTTCAAGGCGCTGGCACACGCTTCACGGTCGCGCAGGTCGAGCGCGAGGTTTTCGGCTTCTGGAGAGAGCTGATGCCACAGGTCCGTAGGCGCGATGTCGACCGCTCGGACCCGTCCTCCGGATTCAACGAGGCGGCCAACCAGGTGGCCGCCGATGAAGCCGCCTGCGCCGGTCACCACGATCAGTTCATCCGCCATCTCCGACCAGATCTCCTCGCTGCGAGTTGTTGGCGCGCGGCGCGTCCGACAGCGTAGCCTGGTTGCCGTGACCGGGCTGGGACGTGCGATCGAAAAGCTCGAACGGGGCGAGGACAGCACCCGAGAACCGCTGGTCGTCGCTCGTCGCTGGGATCAGCTCGGGGGACGACTCAATGCGATCGTCAACGCCGCCTCGCTGGCGGAGGCGCTCGGCTTCGAGTTTCGCTTCGTCTGGCCGCGCGGTGCCGACCTGGCGATCAATGATCCGCGCCGGCTGTTCAGCGACGGGTATCTCCGCGCGTTCGAGATCGCAGATACGGAACTGATCGATCTGACGCCGATCCCTGACTGGGAGATCGTCGGGATGGAGGGGTCCGGCGCCCGCGCAGCGCTCGAGCGGGCGGGCGCCGGCGCCTTCGTCGAGGTCTCGGAGATCTTCGCGATCTCACGTCTGAGCGATGAGACATGCGCGGCCGGCCGAGCACGCTTCCGGCGCTGCTTTGAGGGGATCGGCTGGAACGCAGAGGTCCTTGAGCTGATCTCTGTCTGCTCAGGGTTGGCGGGAGTGGAGGGCCTCTCGGCGGTCCATGTCAGGGCCGGGGACATCGTCTCCGGCGACTGGCGACACTTCATCGCCCACGAGAAGTACACACCCACTCCCTACGTCGAATATGCGATCGAGCACCTCGCGGAGGGCGGCCGCAGACCGGTCCTCGTCCTCTCGGACAACGACCGTTACCTCGGTTGGCTGAAGGCGCGCTTCACGACCCTGATCACAGCCGCCGAGATCGTCCCCGGCTACGCGTCGCTGACCGAGGCGCAGCGCGCATTCGCGGACATCCTGATTCTGTCGCGGTGCGAGAAGATCGTAGGACCGCCCAGCAGCGCGTTCAGCAGACTGGCCGCCAACCTCGGATGCGGGCAGGTGACCCGCGCAGATGAGTTGCTCCCGGCCGGAACGGAGCTTGAGCTGCTCCGTCGTGGCATCGCGAAGCGCCGCGACGACGCAGCCACCGACGGGTTCTGGGGCGGACTGGCCGCGCGGGACATCTGCTGGTGCCTCGATGTGTTCGCGGACGAGTTGCCGAGCGCCGAACAGTTCCAGCTGGCGGCGGCGGCGGTTGATCTCGAGCCTGACTTCGCCGGCGGGCTGGCGAGACTCGCACGCACCGCAATTCTCGTCGGGGACTGGCAGACCGGGATCGATGCTGCCGCGCGGGCTCTCCGGGTCGCCGAACCGGTCACTCGCCACCAGGATCCACTGCTCGAAGCGCTTGCCAGCGAGATCTCCGTGAAGTGCCTTGCCGCGGGGCAGGGCCGAGTGCCGCCTCACACGATCACGGACGCGAGGAGGATGCGCTGGTCCTGGAGGTTCGCGCGGATTGCGGCGGCACGGCGGCGACGATTGAAGGATCTGGAGGCTGATGTCAAGCAGACGTTGCTGCGCTCCGAGCGCGTGACGCCCTACCAGATGGACGCAGAGGCGGTCGCCGCCAACCTGCAGCGGTTGATCACCGCCCTGGAACAGATCTCGGAAGCGGATGGCCTCACGTTGGCGCGGACCGCACGGGTGCTCGACCTGCAAATCGAAGACCCGAACCTGCACCCACCGCGACCGGCCGGATTGCAACAACATCGGGCGGCCGGATCGTTGGATCCCGTTGCCCGAGATCTCGCCCGGATGGCGACGATCCTCGAAGGAGCTCTACAGAGGGCGATCGAGGCCGCGGCCCCCTGACGCGTCGCCCGCGAGGTAATTGCGCCATCATCACCTGTGATGCGCGCTCGCCTCGCAGCTCACCTCGACGTCACGCCGGACAGCTTCCGCAAGCTCACCTACCGCGCGCTGGCCGTGCTGAGCCTGATCCTGCTGACCGGGGCGGCCGTCAGGCTGTCCGGCTCGGGCCTCGGCTGTCCGACCTGGCCGAAGTGCTATGGCCGGGTGTATCCGCCGCTTGAATCGCATGCGCTGATCGAGTTCGGCAACCGGGTCGTTTCAGCCCTGATCGGCATCGGCGTGCTGGTCACGGCCGTGTTCGCGTTCAGGCGCAAGCCGTTCCGCCGCGACCTCGCGATCCTCGCGCTGCTCTTGCCGCTTGGCGTCGTGGCGCAGGCGGTCCTCGGTGGCTACACGGTTGAGAACAAGCTGGCGCCCGGGTTCGTGATGGCTCACTTCTACCTCTCGATCATCATCCTGATCCCGGCGGTCGCGCTCGCCTGGCGTGCCACCTACGAACCGGGGGCGCGCCCCCGTTCGACCGATCGGACGCTCGTCTGGTCGGTGCGGAGCCTCGGGTTGCTGGCGGCGCTGACGCTGGCCGCCGGGACCGCAGCGACCGCCGCCGGCCCCCACTCAGGCGGTGGTGTCGGCCAGGACATCAAACGGCTGCACTTCATGGGCGCCGACACGCTCTCGTTCGCGATCCACATGCACGCGACGATCGCCGCCCTGTTCGGCGTCGCCACGATCTGCGTCTGGCTGCTGAAGCGCACGCGCGGGCCGCTCGCCCCGCTCGAGCCGCTGACCCTGCTCGCGCTGCTGCTGGCCGCCCAGGGCTTCGTCGGCTCGACGCAGTACGAGCTCGGCGTGCCGACCGAAATCGTCGAGGTGCACGTCGCCCTCGCGGTGCTGACGTGGCTCGTGGTGCTGTGGGCGATCGCGAACGAGGGGAGGCTCCTCCCGCGTGAGGCGAGAGCCGAGAGCTACAGCGGCTCCGGGCCCGAAGCTCGACATAAATCCCTGCAGGGCGTCTGAGGCGGCGTCAGCGCGCAAGGGACTTTAGGAGCAGTGCATTAGGAGCAGTGCATTAGCATCTCAGGACGTCGATGACGCAAACCGAACGTCCTGCAAGCCCGGGCCAGCCTGTCCCACCCAGGGCCGCCGAGGCCTCCCTCAGCATCCTCGTGGTCGACGACGAGTCCGATCTGCGCGAGATGCTGACCCGCTCGTTCACGCGAGAGGGACATCGGGTCACGGCGGTCGCGGACGGTCGCTCGGCGATCGACCGCGCCACAACCGACCACTTCGACATCGTCCTGCTGGACATCGCGCTCGGTCACGGGCCTGATGGCTACGAGGTCTGCCGGACGCTGCGCGCGCGCCGGAACGTCGTGCCGATCATCATGCTGACGGCGCTCGACTCCGAGGCCGACGCCGTGCTCGGACTGGAGGCGGGAGGTGACGACTACGTGACCAAGCCGTTCGGGCTGGCCGAGCTCCGCAGCCGGATTCGAGCGGTCCTGCGTCGCGCCGGCACCCGCGCGATGGGCGACGAGGTGCTCAACGTCGGCCCGATCCTGCTTGACCGTGCACAGCGGGAGGTCACGATCGAGGGTCGCGCGGTCCGGCTGACGTTCAGCGAGTTCGAGTTGCTCGATGCGCTGATGGCCGAGCCCGGACGGCTGCTCAACCGGCAGGAGCTGCTGCGCGCGATCTGGGGCGACAGCGCCTACCGTGACCCCCGCGCGATCGACGTGCACATCCGACACCTCCGTGAGAAGCTGGAGCCCGAGCCGGAGAAGCCGCGCTACATCCTGACCGTGCGCGGCGCCGGCTACCGACTGCGGGGGCAGCAGTGACCGAGCCCGCCGGCTCTCGAGACCACCCGCGACAAGCCGAGGGCTGATGCTGTCACGATCATGGCTCGGCGCTCTGGGGCTGCGCGGCCAGATCGTGGGAGCGGTCGTCGTCACCGCCGTGACGATGCTGGTCGTCGCCGCGATCGCGCTGCTGCCACGGCTTGAGACCTCGCTGCGCAAGTCCGCCCAGCAGACGCTCGGGGCCGAGCTCCTGCGTCCTGCGATCCTCGCCCCGATTCGAAACCTCGATCTGCGGGATCTGCCGGCCGGTGTGCCCGCAGATCCCGGGTACGCGCAGGCCGAGGACGAGATCAATGCTCTTTCAGCGGCGGAGACCAAGCTGAAGGGTGAGGTGGGCGCCACCAGCGTGATCCTGATCGGCTACATCGACGGCTCGGGTCACGGTAGCCCCGTACTGGAAAGCGACCGCAACGAGCAGAAGTTCGAGGATTCCGGTGCGGTTGCGACCGCGTGGCTCTCACATAAGACGATCCCCGGCATCACCACGATTTCCGGCACCTCCTACGCGCTCGAGGCGATCCCGGACCATCAGGGCGACTGGGTGCTGTTCGTCAGCGCCCCGATCAACGAGATCCCCGGGGCGGTCCACACCGTACAGGTGGCGTTCCTGCTTGCAGCGCTGGCGGGTCTGGTGTTGACGTTCCTGCTGGCGATCCCGCTCTCGGCGACGCTCGTGCGCCGGCTGCAGCGCCTGCGTGAGTCGGCGCTGCGCCTTGCCGCCGACGGCGCCGTGGCGGACGTGCCGGTCGATCGCGCCCGTGACGAGGTCGGCGACCTCGCGAGGACGTTCGCGCTGATGCAGACGCGTCTTCGCCACCAGGAGGCCGCCCGCAGGGCGTTCGTCGCGACCGCGTCTCACGAGCTGCGCACGCCGCTGACCTCACTGGACCTGATGCTCGAGCTGCTCGCCGAGGACCTCCGCAGCGGCGCCGTCGATCGCGAGGAGGCGCTCGAACTGCTGGAGCGTGCCCGTGGGCAGACCAAGCGCCTCGGGCGGCTGGCCGCCGACCTGCTGGACCTGAGCAGGATCGACGCGGACGTGCAGCTGCGCTCGGAGCCGGTCGAGCTCGGCGAGCTGAGCCGCGCGGTGCTGGCGGAGTTCGAGCTGGGGACCCAGGAGCGCGGCGTCAGCTGCGTCCTGCAGGAACGAGAGGGTCCGGTCTGGGCGCTGGGCGATCCCGGCAGCATCGCGCGAATCCTGCGAATCCTGCTCGACAACGCGTTGCGGGTCGCGCCCGGCGGCACCGAGATCGAGGTGATCCTCTGCTCGCATCATGGCCCGGAGCTGAGCGTGCTCGACCACGGCCCCGGTGTACCCGATGAGGAGCGGGAGATGATCTTCGAGCGCTTCAAGCGGGGACGTGGAACGGGTGGCGAGGCCGGGTTCGGCCTGGGTCTGGCGATCGGCCGCGAGCTGGCTGAGCGCATGGCCGGGTCGCTGGTACTGACCGCCACCGAGGAGCACGGCGCCAGGTTCACGCTCAGCCTCCCCGTCGCCCAGGCGCCGATCGAAGACGCCGTCGCGAGCGCCGCCAACTCGTAGGGCCAGCGGCGCGATCAGTGCCGGAAGCGTGTCAAGAAAGCCGCCGTTGGCACATAGCTGACAGCATCACCTGCAATGGACGAGCGATTGATGCAGGCGATGCTCGAAGTCGACGACCACCACTGGTGGTATCGCGGTCGCCGCGCCGTGATCGCCGCCGAGCTTGAGCGGCTGCCGCTCGTCAGGCCCGCACGGATCCTGGACGCCGGCTGCGGCTCGGGCCGGACGCTGACCGATCTCGCTCGCTACGGCGAGGTGTCGGGCGTCGAGCTCAACGAGGACGCAGCCGCGATGGCGCGCAGCCGCGGTGACTTCGACATCCGCGTCGGACGGCTGGAGCAGTGCCCTTCGAAGACGCCAGCTTCGACCTGATCACCTGTCTCGACGTGCTCGAGCACACTCCCGACGACACGGCGACACTCCGTGAGCTGCGGCGGGTCACCAGGCCCGGCGGATGGCTGCTGCTGACCGTGCCCGCATACCAGGCGCTGTGGTCACGCCATGACGAGGCCAACCATCACTACCGCCGCTACGGCCGCCGGTCCCTGCGGCGCGCCGCCGGCGCCGCCGGCTGGCAGGTGCGTCGTGAGACCTCGTTCAACAGCCTGCTGCTGCCGCCGGCCGCGGTCGTCCGGCTGGTACAGCGGCGGCGTAACGCGACCGGCGACTACACACCGGATCTCCAGCTCGGCCCGGACTGGCTCAATGGTGCGCTGGAACTGCCGCTGCGGGCCGAGGCACGCTGGCTGCGCAAGGGCCGAACGCTGCCCGCCGGGCTGTCGCTGATGGTGGTTCTGCGCAACCCCGAGCCGGTCGCTCGCGAATCGCCCACGAGCGGCAAGGCGCGCGCGCTCGCGGGCTGATGCTGGCGATCGCGGCGATCCTCAGCGTCGGCAGCAACCTCGGTTACCTCCTGCCCGCGATCATCGGACTGGAGTCGATGGGCGTTCCCTCGCCCGGGGAGACCGCGCTGATCCTCGCCTCCGTGCTCGCCAGCCAGGGCAAGCTGAACATCGCGCTTGTGATCCTGATCGCGATCGCCTCGGCGATCGTCGGCGACAACATCGGCTACTGGCTCGGCCGCAAGCTCGGCCGCGAGGTGCTCACGGGACCTGGGCCTTTCCAGAAGCGGCGTGTCGACGCCGTCAAGGCCGGCGACCGCTTCTTTGCGAAGCACGGCCCGAAGGCCGTGTTCTTCGGACGCTGGATCGCCCTGGTCAGGATCGCGGTCGCGTGGCTGGCCGGGATCGACGAGATGCGCTTTGTAGAGTTCTTCGGCTGGAACGCCCTCGGCGCGACCACGTGGGCGCTGACCTATGGTCTGATCGGCTATTTCGGAGGCACGGCAGCCGCCCACGTGCTTGAGCAGATCGGCGTTGGCGCCGCGATCGCATTCGGCGTCCTGCTGGTTGGCGGCTTCATCTACTTCCATCTGCGCGCGCGCCGCAAGGGAGAGGAGATCTAACGCCGGCGCCGCCCGCCTGGTCGCACAGGCGGCCGGGTGGTCATCGAGCCGGCCGTAGTGCAACCAACCACAAGACCCCACACCGCGAGACTTGCCAGCAGGTGCGGGGTCTTGAGCCGCGCAGCGCGGCTTAAACCCCACGCATCCGGCAGGAACGGCCAGAGTGGGGAGTTGTGGCTTTCGCGCCCGCGCCTGTCTACTGCTTGTCGAAGTCCAGCGCGCAGGAGTTGATGCAGTAGCGCAACCCGGTCGGTCGCGGACCGTCGTCGAAGACGTGGCCGAGGTGGCCGCCGCAGTTCCTGCAGACGACCTCGGTGCGGGCCATCCCGAGGCTACGGTCGGGACGGACCTCGACGTTCTTGGCGATCGCCGGCTCGAAGAAGCTCGGCCAGCCGGTACCCGAGTCGAACTTGGCGTCGGAGTTGAACAGCTCGGCGCCGCAGCCGGCGCACCGATAGGTGCCGTCGTCCTTCATGTGCACGTACTCGCCGGTGAACGGCCGCTCGGTCCCCTGCCGCCGAAGGACGTCGTACTGGGCCTGCGTCAGGCGCTGGCGCCACTGCTCGTCGCTGAGCTCGAGCGTGCCCGCCTGCTGGGTGTCTGTGGTGTCGTTCTCCATGGACTCAAGTTAGCGCGCCGCCGTGAACGAAGTCGAAAATCTGCAAGCTCCCGCGCTCACGGCCCGCCGGCGCCGAAGGTCGAGCGCAGCGTGCGCGCGTAGCGCCGTGCCCGGTCGGTTCCGCGACGGCCCGCCCACGGGTGCGGTCCGATCGCCCACGGATGCCAGCCCAGCGTTCCGTAGTGCTCACGTACGCTCGCCTTGAGCTCCCCGCGGTGCTCGCCGCAGGCGTAGCGGTGCGGACCGTAGATCCCGCGACCGTGCCAGGTCAGCCAGCGCCCGGGCTCAGCGTCGACGTACTCACCGTGGCGCAGGTCGAGCAGCTGCTGCTCCAGCGAGTGCTGCGTCGCCGGGTCCGGCCGTACTCCACAGATTTCGCAGCGGAAGACGACGAGGACCGGCACCGTCTCAGCGTACCGCCGGCTCGCGATCGCGCCCCGGCTCCGGCGGCAGCTCCGGCGGCGACTCGGGCGGCAGCTCCGGCGGCAGCTCCGGCGCCAGCTCCGGCGCCGCCCCCGGCGGTGGCTCGCCCTGGTAGCCGCTGGTCAGCCGCGGCCCTGGCCGGCGCCACTCCGGCTCGACGTCGTATTCCCTGCGAATCCGGCGCTCCCGCAGGTAACGGAACAGCGGGCCGTGAGCGATCCTGGCGGTCCTCGAGTACAGCTTTGCGGCGCTGTCCATCTCCACGAACGGCATGTACTTGTCGGGGAACCCGGGCATCGTGCAGGCCATGCAGATACCGCCGACGTTCGGGCAGCCGCCGACACCGTTGACCCAACCCCGGACGGGGACGTTGCACTTGACGACCGGACCCTTGCAGCCGAGCTTGACCAGGCAGCGTCCATCGTCCTGCCCCTCCGAGAAGGCGCCGTGCTCGGCGAGCCCGGCGCGGTCGCAGCGTTCGTGCACGGTCGCGCCGAACATCCGCACCGGCCGGCCCTGGTCGTCAAGCTCCATCTCCGGTCCCATCCCGGCGAGGTGCAGCGCCATGCACAGCAGCGTCTCGGTGATGTTGTCCGGCACCACCGGGCAGCCCGGGAGGTTGACGATCGGCACGCCGAGGCGAGAGCGCCAGTTCCAGCCGAGGTAATCACGCAGGCCCATCGCCCCCGTCGGGTTGTTGCGCATCGCCGGGACGCCGCCGTACGCGGCGCAGGTTCCGATCGCCAGAACGGCCGCTGCCCGCGGCGCGAGCGAGTCGATCCAGGTGTTGGTCAGCACCGGCTGCCCCGTGGCGGCATCGACGCCCATCCCCGCCCAGTGGCCCTCGCCGTTGATCTGCTCGTTCGGGACCGAGCCCTCCAACACGAGGATGAACGGGTCAAGCTCGCCGGCGGCGGCACGCTCGAACGCCTGCACGAACGCCGCGCCGGTCTCGAACGCCAGCATCGGGTTGTAGAGGATGATCGGCGGCATCCCGGGCAGACAACCGCGCAGCAGATCCTCAAGGCTGGGATTGGTCGCGGCGGTGAGCGCGACCGAGTCTCCGTCGCAGCCGAGACCGCTGGTCAGCCACAGGATTCTGATCGGACGGTGCCGATCGGGCTCGCTCATCCGGCCTGCCGCTCGTCCGATCCGGGAGCAGGCTCCCGCGGCGTGAGACGAACCGTCCGTTCCAGCAGCGCCTCGAGGTGCTCATCGGCGCTACCGACCAGGTGCCAGTCGCCGGCCGAGCCGACCACAAGTCCGGCGTGCGAGAGCCGTGCCAGCGCGTGGGAGATCGAGGGACGCTCGGCCGCGACGAGCTGGCCGAGCAGCCGGTGGGTGAGCGGCAGCGTCAGGCGGATACCGGCCGGTTCGACCCGTCCCCAGCGCGCCGCCAGGTGCCAGAACAACAGGTCGAGGCGCACCTCCAGCCGCGGGTGGCAGGTGATCGCCCGCATCTCGTCGACGTCGGTCGTCCGTCGGCTGGCGCGACGCAGCAGCGCCTGCAGGATCTGCGGCCAGGGCCGTACACGGTCGGCGAAGTCCCGATCGAGCAGGCCGAACCGGGTCGGCCACAGCGCGCGCCAGGAGTCGGTGCGCTCGAGCATCGCGTCGATGTGGTCAGGCGGCGGTTGGATCAGGTCGCCGGAGCCGATCAGCTCGGTCGCTGTCCGCTCGCCGAGGCTGGCCTCATATGCGATCAGCCCGTCGAGGACCAGCAGCCCGAGACCACCGCGTACCTCGTTCAGCAGTGAGCGCAGCTCGCAGCCGCCGACCGGCGCCTCGAGCACCTTGACGGTTGTGCCCTGCCTGACCGCCAGCCGCGTGCGCAGATCGAACTGGTCGGCGATCTCGTCGTCGGCGTCCAGCAGGTAGGTGTGGAGCGCGGTCGCCTGCGGCCGTCTCGAGGTCCGCTCAAGACCGCCCCGCCGCCACTCGGATTGATCGACGCCCTGCACAGGATGTGAAACCAATTTAGCGCTCGCACAGTTGTTTGGGGGGTATGTAACCAGAGTTACATGGGCTTCGATTAAGTCTGATACCCGCCGTAAGCCTCGTTACGCAATCCGCACGCGCGGCTCGGGACGGTGGTAGAACGGCTGCCGTGTGCTTGGCGATCCCAGGTCAGGTGGTCGAGGTGATCGACACCGAGAACCGACTCGCGAAGGTGGAGGTCGCCGGGGTTACGCGCACGGTCAACGTCGGTCTGCTCGACGGTGAGAACGGGGGCGTCGGGCCTGGCGACTGGGTTCTGATCCACGTCGGCTTTGCGATCTCGCAGGTCGACGAGGATGAGGCGCGGGCGACACACGATCTGCTCGTGCGGATGGGGCGCGACTACGAGCAGGAGCTGGAGGAGCTGAAGGCGAGCGTGATCGAATGAGCGAGCCGGCGAGCCCGGATCGATGTCACTGCGCCACCTGCGCCGACGAGGGCGTGCCGATGGTCGTGCTGCTGCTCGACGAGGATCGCGGCCTGGCCCTCTGCTCACGGGACGATGGAACCCGGGTGACGGTCGAGGCCGCGCTCGTCGGCCCGGTTGCAGCGGGTGACGTGCTGATCGTGCACGCCGGCACGGCGATCGCGGCGCTGTCGGCGTCCGAGCGGCAGGAGCTGCCCGCATGAGGTTCGTCGACGAGTTCCGTGACGCCGAGCTCGGGCGGGCGGTCGCCGGCGAGATCCTCTCGCTCGTCAAGCCCGGGCGCCACTACAAGCTGATGGAGGTGTGCGGCGGGCACACGCACTCGATCTACAAGTACGGCGTTGACGACCTGCTGCCGGCGAATGTCGAACTCGTGCACGGACCGGGCTGCCCGGTGTGCGTGATCCCGATGGGGCGGGTCGATGACGGGATCGCGCTCGCACACGAGCCCGGTGTGATCTTCACCTGCTTCGGGGACATGATGCGGGTCCCGGGATCGAACGGCACGCTGCTCGAGGCGAAGGCCGCGGGGGCCGACATCCGGATGGTCTACTCGCCGCTCGACGCGCTGCGGATCGCCAAGCAGAACCCCGATCGCGAGGTGGTCTTCTTCGCGATCGGGTTCGAGACGACCGCCCCGTCGACGGCGCTGACGCTGAAGCGTGCGCGGGCCGAGGGCGTCTCGAACTTCTCGTGCATGTGCAGCCACGTGACGATCGTGCCGCCGCTGCGGGCACTGCTTGAGTCGCCGGATCTGCGGCTCGACGGGTTCATTGGCCCCGGGCACGTGTCGACTGTCGTGGGGGCGCGCCCGTTCGAGTTCATCCCGGCCGACTACGACAAGCCCGTCGTGGTCGCCGGGTTCGAACCGCTCGACATCCTCCAGGCGATCCTGATGATCCTCCGCCAGCTCGACGAGGGCCGCTGCGAGGTGGAGAATCAGTACAGCCGGGTCGTCCCCTACGACGGCAACCTCAGGGCGCTCGAGGTGATGGCCGAGGTGTTCGAGCTGCGTCCTCATTTCGAGTGGCGCGGTCTGGGCTTCATCTCCCACAGCGGTCTGAAGCTCTCGCCTGCCTACGCCGAGCTCGACGCCGAGATCCGCTTCAGCGTGCCCGGCGTGCGCGTCGCCGACCCGAAGGCGTGCCAGTGCGGCGAGGTGCTGAAGGGCGTGATCAAGCCGTGGGAGTGCAAGGTGTTCGGCACCGCCTGCACCCCCGAGCGGCCGATCGGCACCTGCATGGTCTCCTCCGAGGGCGCGTGCGCCGCCTACTACAACTACGGCCGGTTCGCGCGCGAGCGCGAGGTGGTGTGATGAGCGATCGATCCGCGACGGCGGTCTCCGAGCGCGAGCAGCGGATCCTCGGGATCATCGAGACCGCGCGCGCGCAAGCGGGCCAAGTTCCGCGACGAGCCAGATCAACATGGCCCACGGCGCCGGCGGCAAGGCGACCGCAGGCGCTGATCGAGGGGCTGCTCGCTGCCCGCGTTCGGCGGCGAGGCGCTGGCCGAGCTCGCCGACGCCGGCGCGGTCACCGCCGGTGGACGTCGAGCTGGCGATGACGACCGACTCCTATGTCGTCACGGCCGCTGCGGTTCCCCGGCGGCTCGATCGGCGAGCTGGCGGTCAACGGCACCGTCAACGACCTCGCCGTGTCCGGAGCGCGCCCGCAGGCGCTGACGCCTCTCGCTGATCCTCGAGGAGGGGCTTGATGCCGAGGTCCTGCGAGCCGAGGTCGAGGCGATCGCACGACGCGGCGCGCGCAGCGCGGGCGTCGAGATCGTCGCCGGCGACACCAAGGTGGTGGAGCGCGGCCACGCCGACGGCATGTACATCTGCACCGACGGGGATCGGGCGGCGTGACGCGCGCGCGCGGACGCTCTCCCCGTCCGCGCTTCGCCCCGGCGATCGGATCCTGCTGTCCGGGCAGCATCGGCGAGCACGGCACGGCGATCATGCTGGCCCGCGGCGAGTTCGAACTCGACGCCGACGATCGAATCCGACACCTGCTCGCTGTGGCCGGCGGTCGACGCGCTGCTGGACGCGGCCGGGGCCGAGCTGCGCTGCATGCGCGACGCGACCCGTGGCGGCGTCGCCTCGGTGCTCAACGAGCTGGCGCGGGCCTCGTCGGTGGCGATGATCGTGCGCGAGGCGGACATTCCCGTCGTCCCCGCCGTCGCCGGGGCGGCCGAGCTGCTCGGGATCGACCCGATGTACGTGGCCAACGAGGGCAAGCTGGTGGCGTTCGTCGGCGCCGGAGGCGTCCGAGCGGGCGCTGGCGGCGCTGCGCGGCGGTTCCCGGATGCGAGCAGCGCGGCGGAGATCGGCGAGGTGCGGACGGACCCGCCCGGGATGGTGCTGGTGCAGACGAGCTTCGGCGGCAGGCGGGTGATGGATCAGCTGGTCGGAGACCCGCTGCCGCGGATCTGTTGAAGGGCCCAACGAGAGGGAAGGGAGACGGGATGGCGACGACGGCAAGCCCATACGCAGGCTCAGAAGCGAGACCGAGGCGGTGACCGCCCACGTGCTGTGGATGACCACCGGGCTGAGCTGCGAGGGCGACTCGGTGGCGATGACCTCGGCGACCAACCCGAGCCTCGAGGACATCATCCTGCAGGCGATCCCGGGGATGCCGAAGGTGGTCGTGCACAACCAGGTCGTCGACTACGCGATCGGCGAGGAGTACGCCCAGGCGTGGTTCGACGCCGAGCAGGGCAAGCTCGACCCGTTCGTGCTGTGCATGGAGGGCTCGATCGGCAACGAGGAGATCAACGGCGAGGGCCATTGGACCGGCTTCTCGATCAACCCGAGCACCGGCCAGCCGATCACGATGAACGAGTGGCTCGACCGGCTGGCGCCGAAGGCCGCCGCGGTCGTCGCGATCGGGACCTGCGCCACCTACGGCGGCATCCCGGCGATGAAGAACAACCCGACCGGCGCGATGGGCGTGCCCGACTACCTCGGCTGGAACTGGAGGTCGAAGGCCGGCCTGCCGGTCGTCTGCATCCCCGGGTGCCCGGCGCAGCCTGACAACATGACCGAGGTCCTGCTGTACCTGGCGCTGCACCTCGCGGGGCTGGCGCCGGCGCCGGAGCTCGACGAGGCGCTGCGGCCGAAGTGGCTGTTCGGCCGGACCGTCCGCGAGGGCTGCAACCGCGCCGGGTTCACCGAGCAGGGGCAGTTCGCGACCGAGTACGGCTCCGATCACCGCTGCCTGGTCAAGCTCGGCTGCAAGGGCCCGGTGGTCAAGTGCAACGTGCCGGTCCGCGGCTGGGTCAACGGCATCGGCGGCTGCCCGAACGTCGGCGGCATCTGCATGGCCTGCACGATGCCCGGCTTCCCCGACAAGTTCATGCCGTTCATGGACGAGGACAAGTGGGGCGGCGCGGCGGCCGAGCATCACGCAGTACAGCCTACGGCCCGGTCGTCCGCTACTTCCGCAAGCGCAACATCAAGACGCAAGTTACGACAACGAGCCTGAGTGGCGCCGGCGTGGCCGCAGCCTGGACTACGCGGCTACGCGCAGCGGTGGTGACTGGCCGCAGCCAGTTCACCCGTCACGACCACTTCGACAACACCGGCGGCAGCCGACTGAGGAGACAGACGAATGGCGACTGAAGCGCCCACACAGCAGAAGGTGATGGTCAAGGAGATGTCGTGGGATCCGATCACGCGGATCGTCGGCAGCCTCGGGATCCACACCGAGATCGACTTCACCAACCAGCAGGTCAACAAGTGCTACAGCACGTCGATGATCTTCCGCGGGTTCGACATCTTCATGAAGGGCATCGACCCGCGCGACGCCCACTTCATCACCAGCCGGATCTGCGGCATCTGCGGCGACAACCACTGCACCTGCTCGTGCCTGAACCAGAACATGGCCTACGGGGTCAAGCCGCCGCCGCTCGGCGACCTGGCGTTCAACCTCGCCGAGACCGCCGACTACATCTTCGACCACGCGATCTTCAACGACTGCATGGCGAACGTCGACTTCTGCGAGCAGATGGTCAAGGAGACCAACCCGACGCTGCTGGCGAAGGCCGAGAGCACGCCGGCGCCCGCGCCAGGACATCCACGGCTACAAGACGATCGCCGACATCATGCGGTCGCTGAACCCGTTCACCGGCGAGTTCTATCTGGAGACGCTGCACGTCGCGCGCTACACGCGGGAGATGTACTGCCTGTTCGGCGGCCGGCACACGCACCCCTCGACGATCATGCCCGGTGGCTGCAGCGCCGACATCACCCATCAGACGCTGCACCGACTACTACGTGCGGCTGATGCGCTACTTCGACTACGTCAAGCGCAGCGTGCCGATGCACGACGACCTGTACGACTTCTTCCTGACCGAGCTGCCGGGCTACGACATGGTCGGCTACCGCGAGACGAACCTCGTCAACTGGGGTTCGCTTCGACGATCCCGACTACGTCGACTACGACTACCGCAACATGACCGAGTGGGGCCGCAAGCGCTACATCACGCCGGGCGTGGCGATCGACGGCGAGCTGATCTCGACCGATCTCGTCGAGATCAACCTGATGATCAGGATCCTGCTCGGCTCCTCGTACTTCGACGGCTGGGAGAACGAGCCGACGTTCGTCGACACATGACCCGCTCGGCAACCCGGTCGACAAGAACCACCCGTGGAACAAGGTCACGCTGCCGCAGCCGCAGAAGCGTGACTTCACCGACAAGTACACGCTGGGTCGTCTCGCCGCGCATCTACGACAAGCGGACCGACACCCACGTCTGCTGTGACACCGGCGGTGGACCGTTCGCGCGGCAGTGGTGCACGGCCAAGGCGGGACTGGTCGACTTCGGCTACGCCGAAGGCCACCGGCCATTCGATCCAGATGGTGCTGCCGCGCTCGCCGAACATGCCGGAGATGGAGCTCGAGTGGAAGGTCCCGGAGAAGTCGAACGCGATCGAGCGTGACCGCGCCCGCTACCTACCACCAGGCGTACAGCGCGCTGATCGCCCTGCACAACCTCGAGCGGGCGATGAAGGAGGTCCAGGCCGGGCGGACCAAGAGCTGGAACAAGTTCACCGTTCCCGAGGAGGCGGTCAGCGTCGGCTTCCACGAGGCCGCCCGCGGCGTGCTCTCGCATCACATGGTGATCCGCGACGGCAAGATCGCCAACTACCAGCCGTACCCGCCGACGCCGTGGAACGCGAGTCCGCGTGACTCCTTCGGAACCCCGGGACCCTATGAGGACGCGGTGCAGAACACGCCGATCTTCGAGGAGAACGGCCCGGAGAACTTCAAGGGCATCGACATCATGCGGGCGGTGCGCAGTCGTTCGATCCATGCCTGCCGTGCGGTGTTCACATGTACACCGGCGCCGGCAGGGTTCGCAAGGTCGTTCACACCCCGACCGCGCTGTCATAGAGATGGACGAAATCGCTCCACGGACGGAGGGTCCCGAGTTCCTGTTCGAGCGTGTTCAGGAGCTGCAGGCCGCGTTGGACGCTGAGCGAGACTCGGCCACTCGGGAGCTGGCCGAAGAGCTCGTCTCAGCGATCGTCCAGCTCTACGGCGAAGGACTGGAGCGGATCCTGACCGTGCTGATGGCCAATGGCGAGGAAGGGGTCAACCTGGCGGCAGAACTGACCGAAGACCCGCTCCTCTCCACGTTGCTGCTGATCCACGACCTGCATCCGGTCTCCCTCACAGACCGGGTGCAGGGCGCACTTGACTCGGTGCGGCCGTACATGGAGTCACACGGCGGCAACGTCGAGCTGCTGTCGCTGGAGGAAGGTATCGCGCGTATCCACCTCCAGGGAAGCTGCTCGGACTGCTCGGCCTCCTCGGTCACGCTTGAGCTGGCGATCAAGCAGGCGCTCGAGCAGGCGGCGCCCGATCTCGCGGGTCTCGAGGTCGAGGGGGTCGCGCCCCAGCTGACCGGGCTGGCGCTGCCGATCAGCGGCGAGACGCTCCCGATGGCCGTGCTCGGCGCGACCGAGACAGGCGCTTCGCACCCGGCGGGGATCGAGCTGCCGATCGTCAACGCCGGCCCCGGCGCGGCGGCAACGCCCGCCGCCGCGCCGGCATGGATCGACCTTGACTCGTTCGAGGACCTCGACGAGGGTTCGATGCGGGCCCTGTCGCTCGGTGGCGACGCGCTCGTGGTGGCGAATGTCGATGGAGCGCTGCTCGCCTACCGCGACGAGTGCCCCGGCTGCGGAGCGCCGCTGCGCGAAGGGACGCTGGTGGCCGGCTCGCTCGCCTGTGCGGGCTGCGGGCGCTCGTACTTCCTGCCGCGGGCGGGACGCTCGCTCGACGCCGACCGGCTGCAGCTGATGCCCGTGCCACTGCTGAGGGATCGGGGATCGGTCAGGGTGGCGCTGGTCGTATGAACGTCGACGGAGTCGACGGAGATCGTGCCGGACGGAGCGACCGGCGATCGATCGCGGATGCGGTGGCCGCGCGCAAGCGGGCGCAGATGGTCTCAGGGATGCGCGGTCTCGCACGGTCGCGAGCAGCCGCCGCCCCGAATCGATCGATGCCCGGGACCCCAGCAGCTTCCGAGCCCGGCACCGAGCACTGCGATCTGTGCGGTCTCGTGATCCCCGCCGACCACCGCCACCTGCTCGCGCTCAGCGACCGAGCGATCGTCTGCTCATGCGAGGCGTGCTGGGCGATGCGGTCCGGCGAGGGGGATTACCGGCCGGTCGGGAACCGCACGCTGTGGCTGGCTGACATGGAGATCCCCGATGATCTGTGGGCGAGCTTCCAGATCCCGATCGGCCTTGCGTTCTTCATGCACTCGACCGTGACGGCGTGCGTGGTGGCGATGTACCCGAGCCCCGCCGGCGCCACCGAGAGCGAGCTGCACTTCGAGTCCTGGACACGGATGCTGGAGCTCAACCCGGTGCTCGCCGACCTCGAGCCGGATGTCGAGGGGCTGATCGTCAACCGCCTCGCCGAACCGCCGATCTACGTGATCGCGCCGATCGACCGCTGCTACGCGCTGACGGGCACGATCAAACTCGCTTGGGAGGGGATCTCCGGCGGCGGCGCCGTCGAGGAGGCGGTCGCGCGCTTCTTCGAGGAGCTCGGCGGCCAGATGGCAGCGGTCAGATGAGCTTCGACGCCGATACGCGAAACGGGGTCACGGTGGCCCCCACCGCGCTGAGCACGGAGCCAGGCCCGGTCGTCCCGGAGCCTGACTTCATGGTCGAGGGTGCACGAGCGATCCGTCACGCGGCAGCTCCGATGCTCGCGCTCGATCTCCGGATCAGCGACCACAGCGGATGCGAGATCTACATGATCGCGCTGAGCATCCAGCTGATGATCGAGCCCGCCCGTCGCGAGTATGACGCCGAGACCCGCGAGCGGCTGGTCGAGCTGTTCGGCGCCCCGGAGCGCTGGGCGGTCACGACCAGGAGCCTCGTCTGGTCACGGCTCGACGTGCTGGTGCCGGCGTTCACCGGCACGACCAGCGTGTCGGTACCGATCGCCTGTCACTACGACCTGGAGCTGGCGGCTGCGAAGTACCTGCACTCGATTCCCGATGGCGAGGCACCGCTGGCGCTGCACTTCAACGGGACGATCTACTACCGCAACGAGCGCGGTGAGCTCCAGATCGTGCTGGTCCCTTGGACGAAGTCGATCGATTTCCGGATGCCGGTGGCGGTGTGGAGCGAGACGATCGAGCACTACTACCCGAACACCGCCTGGCTGGGCGTGCGCTCGCAGACGCTCGAGGCGCTGCAGCGAGAGAAGCTGGCGCGCGGAATGGCGACGCTCGACGCGTGCCTGGCGCAGATGCTCGGCGAGGCGCACGCCGCCCGGGCGGATCAGGCGCCCTCGGATCACGAGGGCGACGCCGGCTCGGGAGGCAAGGGTGAGTGACGGACTCGAGCAGCTGGTCGACTCGCTGCTCTACGAGGGCTATGCGCTGTATCCCTACACCCCCGGCGCGACCAAGAACGCCACACCGACGCCGTTCGGAATCGTCTACCCGCCGGTCTACGCCGCAGCCCTCCCGACAACGTTCGACCACCTCGAGCTGCGTGCGGTCCTGGTCGCGGACGCCGATGCGGTGCTGAGCGCCGAGGTTCGCTTCCTCGCGCCGACGGGCGAGCGCCACCAGGCACAGGCGCACACGGTGAGCATCCCGGGCGTGATGGTCGGGGCGCTGGCAGAGCTGGCCGTGCACACGCCGGCGCGGTTCGAGGGCACGGACGGACAGCTGCTGTCGCTGGCGGTCGGGCTCACGGCGACGCCCCTCGGAGTGGGCGAGTACGAGATCTCGGTGAGGGTCGAGAACAACACGCTCGCCTCCAGCGGACTTGATCGCGCCGGTGCGCTGCGCTCCTCGCTGATCTCCACGCACCCGATCGCGAGGGTGCGCGGCGGGCGGTTCATCTCGCCGCTCGAGCGCCCGTGCGCGAGCGTCAACACCTTCCCGGTGCTGGCGAGCATCGACGACGACGCGATGCTGGGCGCGGCGATCATGTTGAGCGATCACCCTCAGATCGCGCCCGAGAGCCGCGGCTCGCTGTTCGACGGCACCGAGATCGAGGAGGCGCTGCTGCTGCACGTGCACGCGCTCAGCGACGATGAGCGTGCGGAGATCGAGCGCCAGGATCCGACGGTGCGCGAGATGCTCGACGCGAGCACTCGCGACGACGCCCGAGGAGATCGTCGCGCTGCACGGCCGCGTCACGCTGCGGGACCCCGAGGCCCCTGACAGGGCACCGCTCGGCGCCGAGACGCAGGAGCCGCCGCGGGAGCCCGAGGGTCTGTACGACCCCCGGGCCGGCGAGGAATTCGCTCGACCTGCGGGGGTTCACCCTGCGCCGGGGCGACAAGGTGGTGCTACGCCCGCGCGCCGACGCCGATCTTCAAGCCCGGATGCTCGACGGGCGCACCGCGACGCTCGAGCGGATCTTCACCGACTACGACGGCCGCACTCACCTGGGTGTGACGATCGATGACGACCCGGGGCAGGAGCTGATGCGAGACACCGGGCGTTTCCTGTTCTTCTTCGACGAGGAGGTCGAGGTGATCCAGCCATGAGCGATGAGCCGCTGCGGAGCATCCTGATCGCCGGCGTCGGCAACGCGTGGATGCGTGACGATGGGTTCGGAGGCGCGGTCGCCCGCCGGCTGGGCGAGCTCGAGCTCGGCGACGGCGTGTCGGTGATGGACGCCGGCACCGGTGGCCTTGACCTCGCCTATGAGGTGATGCGCGGATACGACGCGCTGGTCGTGCTCGACGTCAGCCGTCAGGGCGGCGAGCCTGGCACGCTCTACGTGATGGAGGCTGACGAGGAGTCGGTGGCGGGCGCGATCGAGGACGGCGAGGTGATCAACCCGCACGCGATGGACCCCCAGACGGTGCTGCGGTTCGTCAGGACGGTCGGGGCGTGGCCCGGGCAGGGTGCTGGTGATCGCCTGCGAGCCGGCCGAGGTGGAGCAGATGGGCTGGGGGCTCTCCGACGAGGTCTCGGCGGCAGTCGACCGCGCTGCCGAGCTCGTCGTCGAGACGGTGCGGGAGCTGCGCGGCTCGTCGCCGTCGCCGGCGACGGCGAGGGACTGACCCGCCGCGCGATGCATGAGCTGTCGCTCAGCGGGGCGATCGTCAACACCGCGGTCAAGCACGCCGACGGGCGTCGCGTCTGTGTCGTGAACCTGCGAGTCGGCCGGCTGCGCCAGGTGGTCCCGGACACGCTCGAGTTCTACTTCGAGTTCGTCGCGCGCGGCACGCCGTGCGAAGGCGCGGAGCTTGTCGTCGAGGTCGTCGACGCGCGTCTGCGCTGCCGGCCCTGCGAGCGCGAGTGGACGATCGAGATCCCCGCCTTCCGCTGCCCGACCTGCGGCGGCAGCGATGTCGAGATCGCCAGCGGCAACGAATTCGAGGTCGAGTCGATCGAGGTTGAGGAGGTGGACACCCAGTGCATCGGACAAAGGTGACGGTCGTCGAGGAGGCGCTCGACGCCAACAACACGATCGCGGCGGCAAACCGCGCCGACTTCGACCGCGCCGGCGTGCGCGTGATCAACTTCATGAGCGCTCCCGGGGCGGGCAAGACGATGCTGCTCGAGCGCTGTGGTCCGCGAGCTCTCCGGCGTTCGCGTCGGCGTGCTCGAGGGCGACGTCCAGGGCTCGTTCGACGCCGACCGGCTCGCGAGCCTGCACGTTCCGGTGATCCAGCTGAACACGGCTTCCGGGTTCGGCGGCGAATGCCATCTTGACGCGAACATGGTCCGCTCGGCGATCCCGGCGCTGCCGCTCGACGAGATCGACCTGCTGATCGTCGAGAACGTCGGCAACCTGGTGTGCCCGGCCGAGTTCCGGATCGGCGAGGACGCGCGGATGATGGTCACCTCGGTCACCGAGGGCGAGGACAAGCCGCTGAAGTACCCGCTGATGTTCCGGGCCTGCGAGCTCGTGATCGTCAACAAGATCGATCTGCTCCCCCACCTCGAGCTCGATCTCGATCTGCTGCTCTACAACATCGACAAGGTCAACCCCGCCGCCGAGCGGATCCTCACCAGCGCGCGGACCGGCGAGGGAGTCGCCGCGTTCGCGCGAGTGGCTGCTGAAGGTCGCCGGCCGCGATCGAGGTCCCCGCGTGAGCGAGGCGGCGACCGAGGCTGCGATCACTGCGGACCACGCAGCGCGACTGCAGGCGCTCGCGCGGATGCGAACGCTCGCCGGGGCCGCGTTCTTCGGGGAGCAGGCCGAGCGCTCGCGCGCCTGTGCCACCTGATGGCGGAGCGGTTCGCCCGCGGCGGGCGGCTGATCGCGCTCGGAGCGACCCCGTCGGCGCGCTCCGACGCGCGGCATGTCGCGGTCGAGTTCGTGCACCCGGTGATCGTCGGCAAGCGCGCGCTGCCGGCGCTCGCCCTGACGGCGCAGGGCCCCGAGCTCGCCGATCAGCTCGACCTGCTGGCGCGCCCGACGACATCGTGATCGCGTTCGGGGCCGATCAGGACGGAGGCGACGCAGCTCGCGCCCTGCGACTTGCGCGCGGGCGCGGCTGCTCTGACGGTCGCGTTCAGCGCCTGTCGGCGCCGAGTGCGAGTTCGACGCCTCCGACGTCGGACCGCGATCTGCGCCAGGAGCTCGTCGAGACCTTCTACCACGTGCTCTGGGAGCTTGTGCACGTGTTCTTCGAGCACCGCGGCCTGCTCGCCGGACGGGACCCCCGCCGGTCGCACGACGCCGGCGCCAGCAGCTTCCTCTATCCGTTCCTGGACGAGCGTGAGCGCGAGCTCGAACCGGTGGTCGAGGACGTGCGCCGGTCGGTGCTGATGAAGGCGGCCGAGATCGCTGCGCTGCGTGAGCAGACGCTGGCCGATAACGCCGGTGTGCTGATCGACGCCGCGCAGTCGCTGCGCGCCGCCCTGGAGCGCGGCGGCAAGCTGCTGGCGCTGGGCAACGGCGGCTCGGCGACGGACGCGATGGATGTGGTCGCGGACTTTCGTGCACCGGTCAGCGGCGGCGGTCGCGGTTGGCCGGCGATCGATCTGACCGAGGACCCCGGGATCATCACCGCGATCGCGAACGACATCGGCACCGACGCGATCTTCCTGCGCCAGGTGATCGCCTACGGAGCACCCGGTGACGCGCTGCTGGCACTGTCCACGTCGGGGAACTCGGTCAACGTGATCGAGGCGCTTGTACGAGGCGCGACGCCGCGGTCTGGGCACGATCGCGATGGTCGGCTACGACGGCGGGCGGATCGCCGCCGAAGCGCTCGCCGATCACGTGATCGTGACCCGATCCGAGCACATCCCGCGGATCCAGGAGGCGCAGGCGAGCGCGTATCACGCGCTGCGGGAGCTGACCGGTTGAGCCGTGTCGCCGCGGATCCGGTCGAGCACCGCGGCGACGCACAGCCGGGCGGCTGGCGCCGTGCCCAGATCAGGGTCATCGGGACAGTGCAGGGAGTCGGCTTCCGGCCCTATGTCCACCGGCTCGCCGGTGAGCTCGCGCTCGGCGGCTGGGTGCTCAACGACGCACAGGGGGTGCTGCTGGAGATCGAGGGAAGCGAGCGCGCTGTCACCGAGTTCCGCTCGCGGCTGACGGCGCAGCGCACCGCCGCTGGCGCTGATCGAGCGGGTGCTGGTCTCACACGTCGAGCCGCGCGGCGAGCACGAGTTTGAGATCCGTGCCAGCGTGACGCCGCCGCCGAACGCGGCCGGCATCCACCGCGAGCGCGTCGACGCGCCGGTCAGCGTCGATACGGCGACGTGCGACGACTGCCTGCACGAGCTGCTTGACCCCGGCGACCGCCGCTTCCGCTATCCGTTCATCAACTGCACCAACTGCGGCCCGCGGTTCACGATCGTTCACGGCGTTCCCTACGACCGGCCGCTGACGACGATGGCCTCGTTCACGATGTGCCCGGAGTGTCAGGCCGAATACGACGACCCGGGCGACCGGCGGTTTCACGCCCAGCCGAACGCATGCCCTGTCTGCGGGCCGCGCCTGTCGCTGTTCCGGGACGGCCGAGAGGTGGCCGGCGATCCGCTGGCCGCGGCGGCGCTGGCGCTGCGCGATGGGGCGATCGTGGCGGTCAAGGGGATCGGCGGGTTCCATCTCGCCTGCCGCGCCGATGATGAGCGCGCCGTCGCGCGCCTGCGGGCGCGCAAGCACCGGGAGGACAAGCCGTTCGCGCTGATGGTCGCGTCGGTGGGGGATGCCGAGCTGCTGATGCGGTTGCGAGACCCCGAGCGTCAGCTGCTCAGCTCGCCGCAGCGGCCGATCGTGCTGGCGCCCGCAAGGGCCGGCGCCGCGGTCGCGGAGTCAGTCGCGCCGCGCGCGCGGGAGCTGGGCGTGATGCTCCCGTACTCGCCGCTTCACCATCTGCTGCTCTCGGACTTCGCGGCGCTGCTGGCCGAGCGGCCGGCGGCGCTCGTGATGACCAGCGGCAACGTCTCGGATGAGCCGATCGCGTACACCGACGACGACGCGCTCGAACGGCTGCCGGGGATCGCCGAGTTGTTCCTCCTCCACGACCGGCAGATCGAGACTCGAACCGATGACTCAGTCCTCCGCGCGGTCACGGTCGCGGGCGATCGGCACCAGCAGTTCCTGCGACGCTCCCGCGGTTACGTGCCGGCGAGCACGCGGCTCGCCGGCGGGACCCCGGTGCACCTGCTGGCCTGCGGCGCAGAGCAGAAGAGCACCTTCTGCCTGGCCAAGGGTGAACGAGCCTGGGTCTCCCACCACATCGGCGACCTCGAGAACTACGAGACGCTGCGTTCGTTCCGTGACGGTGTGGCCCACTTCGAGCGACTGTTCGACGTGCGCCCGCAGGTGGTCGCCCACGACCTCCACCCCGAGTACCTCTCGACCAAGCATGCGATCGAGCTTGCGCAGGAACGCGACGGGGTGACCCTCGTCGCCGTCCAGCACCATCACGCCCACCTGGCGGCGTGCCTGGCCGAGCATCGCCTGCAGGGGCCGGCCGTCGGGGCGATCTTCGACGGCACCGGCTACGGGACCGACGGGACGATCTGGGGCGGAGAGATCCTGCTCGGCGATCTGACCTCATTCTCACGGGCCGGCTCGCTGATGCCGGTGAGGCTGCCCGGCGGCTCGCAGGCGGTCCGCGAGCCGTGGCGGATGGCGTGTGCCTGGCTGCTGGCCGCCGGCGACGGGACGCGCACGCCGGAGATCCCGGCGCGACTGCGCTCAAGCGTCGATCCGGGAGCCTGGGAGCGCGTCGCCGAGCTGGCGAAGAGCGGTCTTGCATCCCCGGTCACGACCAGCATCGGACGGCTGCTTGACGCGATCGCGGCGCTGTGCGGTCTGCGCAGCCGGGTCAGCTACGAGGGTCAGGCGGCGATCGAGCTGGAGTGGTCCTGCATCGAGGACGGTGGCCGCTACGAGGTCGAGGTCCGTGAGGACCCGGGCGGAGCGCTCGTGATCGATCCGCGCGAAGCGGTGCTCGGTGTGGTCGCGGACCTCGGCGCCGGGGTGCCGGCGGGCGTCGTCGCCACCCGCTTCCATGCGGGCATCGCCGATGCCACCGTCCGGGCGCTGTGTCGCCGTGCGCACGGCGCTGGGGTCGAGGTCGCGGTCCTGAGTGGTGGCGTGTTCCAGAACCGGCGGCTGCTGGAGGCGGCCGGCGCCGCGGCAGCCGCGGCGGGCCTTCGCGTGCTGACACCGCGGCTGCTGCCGGCCAACGACGGCGGCATCTCGTTCGGCCAGGCGGCCGTCGCCGCCGCCCGCATACGCGGCGGGCTCGAACCTGTTGCTGATCGCGAGCTGCGGCCGTGAGCAGCAACCCGCTCGATTCGATCATCTACGTGCGCGGCGCCAACCGCCCGTTCCGGGAGCTGACGCTCGAGGATGTGCGCAGCCGCGCCGACGAGCTGAAGGCCGCGACCGGGTTCGGACCGACCGCCCGAGTCGCGCCGGTCGCGATGGCGTGGCGTGAGCTGTCGATTACGATGGTGCGGGCCGGAGCCGGGACTGTCGGGGACCTGGATGACAACGTGATCGCGACGCTGGCACCGAAGCTGTGGGTGGTGCCGCCGGGTGGCAGCCTGCTGCCGTGAGGCTAGTGTCGCGAGTCGGTCTCGATCGGCAATGCCGGCTGCCGGCTCCACTGTGACCACGATCCCGGATACAGGCGGCCCTGCCCGAGTCCGGCGCGCTCGAGCGCAAGCAGGTTGAGGCACGCGGTCACGCCCGATCCGCAGTACGAGATCGCCTGCGAGGCCGACGTGATCCCGGCAGCCGCGAACCTGTCTCGCAGCTCGGCGGCACTCAGCATCAGGCCGTCAGAGCCGAGGTTGCCGCGCGCAGGGACGCTCAGTGCGCCCGGGATGTGACCCGACCGCGGGTCCACGGGATCGGGGCCACCGTCATAGCGGGCGCGATCGCGCGCGTCGATCATCACCGACGTGCGCTGTCCGGTGTCCCGCTGAACCTCCGCCACCACCTCCTCGATCGAGGCGATCTGCGCCGCCGGCCATCGGCGTGGCGCGAAGCTCGCGCCCGGGCGCTCCAGATTGCCGGGCTGCAGCGCGCCGGACCACGCGGCGAGCCCCCCGTCCAGCACGGCGGCGCTGCGGCCGATCGCCCGGAGCAGCCAGACGAGCCGGCCCGCGATCAGCCCGCCCGCATCGTCGTAGGCGACGACGGTGTCCGAGTCGCCGATCCCGATCGCCCCCAGCGACGCGGCGAAGTGCTCGGGCGTCGGCAGCGGGTGTCGGCCGCCGTGCTCGCTCGCGGGCGATGAGAGGACCTCCCCCAGCTCGACGAACACCGCCCCTGGAATATGGCCGAGCTCGTATGCTTCGCGACCCGGCCGCCCGTCCAGATACCAGCGGACGTCGGCGAGCACCACCCGTTCGCGGTTTTGCTCAAGCCAGGCAGCAGTGACGAACGGCTCGATCATCGGTGCGACGAACTCTAGATCAGGCTCGGCCACCACCAAGGTATTTGTGGGCACAACTATCTGCTAGTCTGTTGTCCATGGAGCTTGGAGTCGCAACCTTCGCGGACCTCGGGGACCTCTCCCCGGAGCAGCGCATGCGCAACCTGATCGAGGAGGCGGAACTCGCCGATCAGGTCGGCCTGGACGTGTTCGCGGTCGGCGAGCACCACCGGCGCGACTTCGCCGTATCGGCGCCGGCTGTGGCACTGGCCGCGATCGCGATGCGGACCGAGCGGATCCGGCTCTCGAGCGCCGTGACGGTCCTCAGCTCCGACGATCCGGTGCGCGTCTTCGAGGAGTTCGCGCAGGTTGATCTGCTGTCCGGCGGGCGGGCCGAGATCATGGCCGGACGGGGCTCGTTCACGGAGTCGTTCCCGCTGTTCGGCTACGACCTGAAGGACTACGACGACCTCTACGCCGAGAAGCTCGAGCTGCTGCTGGCGCTGCGGGACGGCAATCCGGTCAGCTGGTCAGGGCGTCATCGGGCGTCGCTTGATCGGGCCGGCGTCTGGCCGCGTCCGATCCAGGATCCGCTGCCCGTCTGGGTCGCGGTCGGCGGCACGCCGCAGTCGGTGATTCGCGCCGGCGCGCTCGGACTGCCGTTGACGATCGCGATCATCGGCGGCCAGCCGGAACGGTTCGTACCGCTGGTCGAGCTCTACCGGCAGGCGTGGAGCGCCGCCGATCACGAGCCCGATCAGCTGAAGCTGGGGATCAACACGCATGCGTTCGTCGCGCCGACACGAGCGCAGGCCGACGCGGCCTTCGCCCCCACATATCTGGCGATGATGAACCGGATCGGCCGTGAGCGCGGCTGGCCACCGTCCGGTCGCCGTGAGTACGAGGCGCTGGCGTCACCCCGTGGGGCACTCGCCGTCGGCTCACCGGAGGAGGTCGCCGAGAAGCTCCTGTTCGAGCATCAGCTGTTCGGCCATCAGCGCTATCTGGCCCAGATGAGCGTCGGCGCAGTGGCCCACCGTGACGTGCTGGCGTCGATCGAGCTGTTCGGCACGGTGGTCGCGCCACTCGTTCGCGCGGAGGTGGCCGCGCGAGAGCAGGCGGCTGCCGTCGAGCTGGCCTGACGACAGTTCAGGCCAGCTCGCCACAGGTTGGCTCAACATCCGGCCAGCTCCGCAACCGGATTCTGGAGCATCACGGCATAACGCCCGACAAAAATCCGGAGTGTCCCCGAACCAACCTGCACCTCAAGCTCCGAACGCCAGATGTCCGCGGCGCTCTCGACACGTTCGCGACCGACGACACAGCGTCGATCACTGCGATCGGCGCCAGCGTCGCCGGCGCGTCGACGTGCATCCGCGGGATCGCCGCCCGCAACGGCGCGGATAGCGCCGCGTGACTCCCCGAGTGCCACGACCCTACCTGGCGCGATCCTGCCGCAAGGGCGCTCGTTTGACGTGGATTTCGTCTGGACCTAGAGTGCCTGCGTGCGATGTCAGTGGCGTCGGAATCGGGAAGGGGCGGCAATCCGCGCACGGGCCACGCTCGGACGGTTCGCCGAATGACGGTGAGACGCACGCCGCGAATCCCCCAATTTCGATCCGTGTGTATCGCGGTTATCACTGCCGTGTTCGCACTGACAGGTGTCGGGGTGGCGGCGGGACACAAGGCACCCGTAGCCGTGTCCAAGTGGACGCTGACCCACGTCGATGGGCGGCATATCGTGGGTGCGGTGTCGTGCCCGTCGCGGTCGTTTTGCGTCGCGGTTGACACCTCGGGAAACGTGCTGAGCTCCACAAACCCGATGGGTGGTCCGGCTGCGTGGCAGCTCGCCAAGATCGACGGACGACGTGTTCTGGAGGCGGTCTCGTGCCCATCTCGATCGTTGTGCGTTGCGGTCGATAGCTCCGGGGGAGTGCTGACCTCAGCCGATCCGACCGGGGGGGCCGGCTCATGGACCAGGACCCGGATCGACGGAGACAACACTCTGAACGCGGTCTCGTGCGCCTCGCTGTCGTTGTGCGTTGCGGTCGATGTCTCCGGGAACGTGCTGACCTCGACCAACCCGACCGGCGGCATACACGCATGGAGGCGCACGAGACTCGGTCACGACGCGTACTTTTACGGGGTGTCGTGCCCCTCCCGTTCGCTGTGCGCCGCTGTCGACGGTTTGGGTTACGTTGCCACGTCGACCGACCCGACAGGCGGTAAGCGTGCGTGGAGGTTCGCATACGTCGACAATGGTGGGGGCGCGGATTCATGGGCGCTCTCCGACGTGGCGTGCCCTTCGATCTCGTTCTGCGCCGCGGTCGGCTGGGAAACGGACTCCAGCGCCGGTACGTTCGGCGACGTCTTCACGTCGACCAACCCGACCGGGGGCCTGCGCACGTGGGGGTTCGATGAACCTGATCAATGGGCTGACAGCGACAACGGCCTCGGTGTCGTCGCGTGCTACTCCAAGACGTTGTGCATCGCCGTCGATGGTGCCGGCGCGATCTTCACGTCGCTCAACCCTACGTCAGCGAAACCAGTCTGGAAGATGCAGCAGATCGACAGCGGCAACTCGATCGTTGCGCTGTCCTGCCCGTCACGGTCGTTCTGCATCGGTGTCGACTCGGCAGGGAACGTGCTGACCACGACGGACCCAGCGGCTGGCGGGAGCTAACCCCAGCAGCCGCTTGCCTTGCAACTCCTTCGGCATCGGACGGTCTCGTAGGCGCGCATCGGTGCCGCTCGAACACAGCCGCGCGATCGTCCGCCGCGCATTCGACCTCGGCATCACCCATCGCTTACTCGTTGTCGAGCACGTTTAAGTTCGCCAGATCGGCGAGCAACCGGCGGACTGTGACGTTGAACTTCGAAAGGTCGTCGTATGGACGGGCGACAAGCATGGCTCCTTCGAGCGTCGAGAGGATGCTCTGAGCGACGTCGTCTGCGGATCCGTTGAATGCGAGCGTCTGTTCGGACTGTCCCTCGGTGAGCACACGGGCCAGCCACCGCTGGTTCTGGTCGAAGAAGCCGATCACCGCGCGCCGCATCGGCTCGGGCAGGGTTTGGTATTCGGCGGCGAGCACGCCACACATGCACATCCGTTTGCCCTCGAGCACGCCGGCGTAGAGGTCCGTGTAGGCCTTGAGCCTGCCTGGCGCGTCGGGTGTCTGTCGGTCGATGCGAGCCAGCGCCTGGCTGAACCGTTCGGCGTAGCGGACGATCAGAGCATGGCCAAGCTCTGCTTTGCCGCGAAAGTGATAGTGGAGGCTCGCGGTCGTGATCCCGAGTTCCTTGGCGATGTCGGCGTAGCTGAAGTTATTGAAGCCGCGGGTCTGTACCAGTCGCTCGGCGATGTCGAGGATCCGCTCGGAGGTCTGGCTCTCTCGTTTTTCCTGTTGGACGGTCATAGCTAGGCTTGACATCTTATCTACTAGAAGGTAGGTTGGTCGCGTTCAGTGTTTATCTATTAGTAGATAGGGTCTTTGCAGTTGGGCGGCGCGGACCGGTCGTGGAGACCCGGAGAGGGAGGGGTCCCATGTCCGTTCAGGGTCCACACCAGACCGAGCACAAGAGCTTCGGTGATCCCGACGCTGCCGAGTGGCCACGACGCCTGGGTTCTCGGTGAGGAGCCGGTGACGGTGGTCGACTGGTACGGCGCCAGCAACTACGCCAAGGCGGCCTCATGAGCGCCGGTGCTGGGGCGCCGATGGCACGAAGCGGCGAGGGCTATGTGATCGCTCACCGTGACGAGCTTGAGCGAACCGGAAACTGGATGCTCGTAAGGCGCTCGCTCGGGTGCCGCTCGTTCGGAGTCAATCTCGTCGAGATCCCCCCGGGCGAGTCGATCCCTGAACACGACGAGACGCGGCGCGACCAGGAGGAGCTGTTCCTGGTGATCTCCGGCTCGCCGGTGCTGGTGATCGACGGTGAGGACCATCCCACCGGGCCTGGCACGTTCGCGCGGCTCGATCCTCCCCACCGTCGCACGGTCCGCAACGCGGGCTCGGAGCCGTCCTCGGTCCTGATCGTCTCGGCGCCGACGACCAGCGGCTTTGAGCCGATGGAGTGGGCGTGACCGAGTTTCCGACAGTGCGGGTCGCGGCGCTCCAGGCGGCGCCGGTAATTCTCGACGCCGAGGGGTGCGTCGAAAAGGCGCAGCGGCTGCTGAATGAGGCGGCGGATCGCGGTGCTGAGCTTGCCGTCCTGCCCGAATGCTTCATCCCGTTATACCCGTCAAACAGCTGGGCACGCGGAGCGGCCGGCTTCGGCGGATGGGATGAGCTGTGGGAGCGGCTCTGGGCAAATTCGGTCGATGTGCCGGGCCCACTGCTGGATCGTCTGACCGACGTGTGTCGAGAGCGCGAGCTGTTTTGTGTGATCGGCGTCAACGAGCGCGAGGCCGAGCGCCCAGGCACGATCTACAACACGATCGTCTACCTGGGGCCGTCAGGGCTGCTGGCGCGACATCGCAAGCTCATGCCGACACAACACGAGCGGCTGTTTCACGGAATCGGAGCGGGCGACGACCTGTCGGTCATCAGCGCGGCCGGCGCGCGCGTCGGGGGACTCATCTGCTGGGAGAACAGGATGCCCATCGCCCGCTACAGGTTGTACCGCCAAGGTCCACAGATCTGGGTTGCGCCGACGGCAGACGACAGCGACGGCTGGCTGGCGTCGATGCGGCACATCGCGATCGAATCCGGCGCCTACGTGGTGTCGGTACCGCAATACATCCCCGCCACCGCATTCCCGGACGACTTCCCGGTGCCGCTCCCCCCGGACAAGGACGCCTTCGGGCGTGGCGGGGCTGTGGTGATCGAGCCCTGCTCGGGCGATGTGATCGCTGGGCCTCTCTACGGCCAGGAAGGGATCGTCGAGGCCGAATGTGACCTGAGTCGCGGCCTGCATGCGAAGCGATGGTTCGACGCGGTGGGGCACTACAGCCGCGAGGACGTCCTCGGACAGGGCACTTTCGAACTGGCTGAGGCGCTGGAGTGAGCTCTAGTTACCGCGAAGGATCGCGCACGCTGCAGGACCGCTTCGACACGCGACGCCTAGCCGACCGCCTCGATCAAAAGTTCCTGTCCCACCCGGTGATAGACCCCGATGACCGAGCCCTCATCGAGCGGATTGACATGTTCTTCCTCGCCACCGCAGACGCCGAGGGGCGCCCCCAATGCTCTTACAAGGGCGGCGAACCCGGGTTCGTCCGTGTGCTCGACGAGCACACGATCGCGTTCCCGAACTACGACGGCAACGGCATGTACCTGTCGATGGGCAACCTCCTTGACAACCCTAACGTCGGACTGCTGTTCATCGACTTCATCGCCGCCCGTCCCTCCCGGCTGCGGCTTAACGGGATCGCCAGCGTCGACGCCTCGGATCAGCTGATCGGCGAATACCCGGGTGCTCAGTTCGTCGTCAGGGTCCACGCCACCCAGGTATTCCCGAACTGCCCGCGCTACATCCACCGCATGGCACTGGTCGAGCACTCACGGTTCGTTCCCCGTGCAGACCGCGAAGCACCGATCCCCGACTGGAAACGCTCCGACTGGGCGTGCGACGTGCTACCGCACGATGACCCGGCCCGCACGAGCGCGCGCGGGTAGTCGGCGCCTCGCGCGACGCATGGCGTACGAGCAGTGCATGTCGAGTCGGGTCGGGTGAGGTCGCGACGGATCGCGCGGTCGGCTAGCTACCACCGCGGTCAAACCAATTCCCACGACCGGACCGCCGCACGGCGACAGTTATTGGCGGTCGAGTCCAACGGGCGTCGTGCCCGTGGAGGGGAACCTTCCCGGGTCAATCTGCCTATGGCTTGACAAGGATCCCCCCGGCCCTCCATGGGGCCGATTAACGGATTCCCGCAGTACTTGTACGACCTGACCGTCTACACCCGGCATCACAACCTGCTTGAGGTCGCGTTCATGACGGCAAACTTGCCAAAGACCGGCGCTCCTTGGAGGACGTCTGACGAGACCCGCCCAGGGGTCCGATCTCGGCTCGATCATGCTCCGGAACGGGCACGCCATCAGCGTCGACGGGATCAGCTAGCGTGAAGGCGCGCCGCGGGTTAGGATGGCGCTCGCGATGGCGCTCACACCCGCATACGTTCCCCGTGAGGATCGCTACGACTCGATGCCCTACCGGCGCTGCGGTCGCAGCGGACTGCTGCTGCCATCGATCTCGCTGGGCCTGTGGCAGAACTTCGGCGCATCGGTGCCGCTCGAACACAGCCGCGCGATCGTCCGCCGCGCATTCGACCTCGGCATCACCCATTTCGACCTTGCGAACAACTACGGCCCCCCGTACGGCACCGCCGAGCTGACGTTCGGCAGGCTGCTGCGTGAGGATCTCCACAGCCATCGCGACGAGCTGGTGATCTCGACGAAGGCGGGCTACGACATGTGGCCGGGACCATACGGCGACCATGGCTCACGGAAGTATCTGCTCGCCAGCCTCGATCAGAGTTTGGCGCGCATGGGGCTCGACTACGTCGACGTCTTCTACTCCCACCGCGTCGACCCCGACACCCCGCTCGAGGAGACGCTCGGGGCGCTGGACTCCGCGGTTCGCCAGGGCAAGGCGCTGTACGTCGGGATCAGCTCGTACTCCGCGCAGCGCACCGGAGAGGCCGTCGAGATCCTGCGCCGGCTCGGCACGCCGCTGCTGATCCACCAGCCGTCCTACTCGATGTTCAACCGGTGGATCGAGCCGGAGCTGCTCGATGTCCTCGGGACCGAGGGCATCGGCTGCATCGCCTTCTCGCCGCTTGCTCAGGGAATGCTCACCGACAAGTACCTGAACGGCATCCCAGAGTCCTCGCGGGCCCACGAGGGCGGCTCCCTCGGCGAACGGATGCTCACCGAGGAGAACCTGGAGCGGGTGCGCGCGCTGAATCAGATCGCAACCGGCCGCGGGCAGTCGCTCGCGCAGATGGCGCTGGCCTGGTGCCTGCGGGACCCGCGTGTCACCTCGGCGCTGATCGGTGTGAGCAGCGTCCGCCAGCTGGAGGACAACCTCGGCGCGCTCTCACGGCTCGAATTCGACGACGACGAGCTGGCCGAGATCGAGCGCTTCGCGCAGGACTCCTCGATCAACATCTGGTCGCAGTCGAGCGACTCCTGAGCGACGGCGGGTCGGGCGAGCGCTCGGTCAGTCGGAGCGCTGAACCTCTTCAAGCAGACGCCCGAACCCCGGGCCGTCGAACTCGGCCACGGCGCGCTCGAACTTCTCCAGCCCCCAGGTCCAGAAATCGAAGTCGATCTCCGAGACGCCGTCCTGAATCGAGGCCCAGAGCGTCCAGCCGTAGTTCGACATCAACCCCCACAGGCGGGCGCGCGCGACCTTGTTGCGCAGTGGCCGTCCGTAGTAGGCGCTCACCAGTTGCTCAAGTGCCTGAAGCGAAAGGTTCGACTCGCTCCACACGTCCCCGAGCTCGAAGCAGGCGTCGTTGTTGCCCGAGTACTCGTAGTCGATCAGCCGGAAGCGCTCCCCGGCGAGGATGAAGTTCCCCGCGAGCAGATCGTTGTTGCAGGGAACCGTTCCCTCATCGCGAACCGCCAGCGCCTCCCGCATCGCAGCAAGCTGCGGTCCGAAGTCCTCGTAGCGCTCGGGCAGCCGGAAGCCGCGCTGCTTGACGATCTGCAGGTAGCGCGCCTGAATCTCGAACATGTTGAAGTCATCCCGGAAACGCTGCGCGCCGTGCAGCCGCCGGCACGCCTCCGCGACGCGCTCGTTGTGGCTCCCGCTTCGAAGGTCCTCCTCGGTCATCGTCTGGCCCTCGATGAACTCGAACACCATCGTGTTCTGATCCGGGAGGTAGGCGATCACCTCGGCGCCGACGCCGACAGCGGCCGCGCGAACCGAGTTCTCGTATTCGTTGTCACGATCGATCGCGAGCAATCCCGTGTCACTGGACCAGCGGCGCACGACGTAGGCACCCGCGTCCGTGACGACCTTGTAGTTCGCGTTCGTGAGTCCGCCGGGGAGCTCGCTGACCGTGCGCCGCTGTCCGGCGAGCGCCGGAACGGCGTCGAGGACGTCTTGCAGGACACTGTCCCTGGGATCGTCGAGCTCGGTCATCTCGGCCGCCTGTTCCACGCGTCCGGCGCGTTCGTTGAGGGCAGTTGGGCTGGTATAACTCGCCGACGCTAGCAACAGCGGGGTCGCCGAGTCAACGGGCCGCGCGCGGCTTCCTGAGCCGATAGGAGCGGCCATATGACACGAGCTCGGGTTGTGATCATCGGCGGGGGGATCGCCGGATGCAGCGTCGCCTACCATCTCGCTCGCGCCGGCTGGAACGACGTCATCCTGCTGGAGAAGCGCGAGCTGACCAGCGGCTCCACCCACCACGCCGCCGGGCTGGTGACGGCCTTCAACCCGTCGGCGACGATGATGCGCTTTCGCCGCTACAGCATCGAGCTCTACCGGGAGCTCGGCGTGTTCGAGCGGGTCGGAAGCGTGCGGATCGCATCCAGCCCGGAGAGCTGGATCGACCTGCGGCGCGCGGTCAGCCGAGCGGCCGGCATCGGGCTTCATGCCGAGCTGATCTCGCCTGAGGAGGTCCTGGACCGGCTCCCCCTTGCGGATGGTGCGCCGATCTTCGGTGGCGTCTGGATGCCGGATGACGGATACGTGGACCCGCACATTGCGACCTACACCGTCGCTGACGCCGCGCGCGCACTGGGGGTCGAGATCCGGATCCGCACGCGTGTCAGCGGCATCGAGCTCGGTCCGGATCGGTCCGTGCGCGCCGTGCTGACCGACGATGGGGCGATCGAGACCGAGCACGTCGTCAACGCGGCCGGCATCTGGGCCCCTCAGGTGGCGGCGATGGTCGGGCGCGTTCGTTCCGTCGGTGCCGGTCGACCATCAGCACGTCGCGATGGCGGCGGTCACCGGTCACGAGGTTCCACGCGATCTGCCGTGCTTCCGTGATCCCGACAACCTGATCTACGGCAAGGCCGAGGCCGGCAGCCTGCTGATCGGGGGTTATGAGCCAGATCCACCGGCGCGCTGGGTTGACGGGGTGCCGTGGGAGCACGGCGCGAGCCCGGTGCAGTCCGATATGGACCGCTTCACGCCGCTGCTGCAGGGCGCGATTCGCCGGTTCCCCTTCCTGGAGGACGCAGGCGTCATGCGTCTGCTGTGCCATCCCGACGCGATGACCCCGGACGGCAACCCGCTGCTCGGGCCGATGCCGGGCCTGCGCGGCTTCTGGCTTGCGGCGGGGCTGTCGCTGAACGGGTTCGGAGGCGCGGGCGGACTCGGCAGGAGCCTGGCGGAGTGGATCACCTCCGGCGCCAGCGAACTCGACGTCGACGCCTACCGGCCGTGGCGCTTCGGACGGATCTACCGTGATGGCGTGGTCGCCAGCGAGACCGCCAGGGAGGTCTACAAGTACTACTACCGGCTGCGCTATCCGCTGGACAGCCAGCGAGGCCGGACGCGGGCGCCGGCTGAGCCCTCTGCATCTGCGCCTTGAGGAGCTCGGCGCCGTGTTCGCCGGCAAGAACGGCTGGGAGCGCGCTGACTACTTCGATCCGGCGAGACCGTGGCGGCGCGCGGGCGAGGATCAGCGGAAGTTCGGCTGGACGACGCCCCCCTACCTGGACCTGCTCGCGGCGGAGCACGCGGCATTCCGTGAGCGCGTCGGGATCATCGACCTGACCTCGTTCGGCAAGATCTCGGTCAGTGGGCCGGGTGCGCTGGCGCTGCTCGAGCGGGTCTGCGACAACCGCATCGACCGCCCGGTCGGAAGGGTGATCTACACCCAGTTCCTCAACGACGCCGCCGGGATCGTCGCCGACCTGACCGTCACGCGGCTGGCGGAGGATCGGTTCCGTCTGATCACCGGCGCCGGTGCGATCGACTCGGATCTGGGCTGGTTGCGCCTGCACCGCGCCGAGGCCGACGGACCCGTCGAGATCCGTGACGTCACCGAGGAGCACTCGGTGATCGGCATCTGGGGGCCGCGCGCGCGCGATCTGCTCGCCGCGGTGAGTGACGACGACGTCTCCGATCGCGCGCTGCCGTTCAGCACCGCCCGGGAGATCACGATCGCCGGCACCCCGGTGCTGGCACAGCGGATCACGTTCGTCGGGGAGCTCGGCTTCGAGCTGTACGTCGATCCCGAGTGGGCGGTGCAGCTGTGGGACCGGCTGATCGACGCCGGCCGGCCGCTCGGGATCCGCGCAGGTGGCTACCGGGTGCTCGAGTCGCTGCGGATCGAGAAGGGCTACCGCTACTTCGCCAGCGATCTGACCGCCTCCGACACGCCGTATGAGGGCGGCGTCGGCTTCTGCGTCGCAGACGGCAAGGACGGCTCGATCGGCGCCGCCGCGCTCGCGGCGGCGCGCGCCGCCGGGCCACGCCACCGGCTGCGGACGGTGCTGGTCGGCGATCGTGCCGGGTACCTGCCGATCTACGGCGGTGAGGCGGTGCGGATCGGCGACGAGGTCGTCGGTCGGGTGCGCAGTTGCGCATACGCGTTCACCGTGGCCCGGAACGTCGCCCTGGCCACACTGCCGGCAGACGTCGTCGAAGGTGACGAGGTGACCGTCGAGGTCCTCGGCGAGGGCGTGTCCGCCACGGTCGCGGCGGACGTCCTCTATGACCCGGAGAACCGCCGGGTCCGAACGAGCTGAGGACTCAGTTCGTCGGGCGCATCGTCGTCGGCTTCGTGCAACTCGTGCCCAGCGGGTACGGCCCGAGCTGCTCGTCGGGGAAGCTCACAGTCGCGTTCACCGTCCAGCTTCCCGCGCACCGGGAAGGGGTCCTGATCAGCGAGTACGTCGTCGTGACTCTATGCCGATGGTGGCCGCGGCCCTCGACCCTCGTCACGCTCCGCGACTGACCGACCGCCAGCTTCAACAGGTCGACCTCTGCGATCACACCTGTTGGGAATGTGAAGCCCGGAATCGCTGTGAGGTTCAGCGCAACCCCACCATTTACTCTGCTCAGCGCGCCGACGGCGTTTTCGGTCTCGGTCTGTCCTGGGGTCACCAGACTGCCGACAGTGATCACCGCAGTGCTGGCGCCGTGGAGATGCCGGCCGAGGAAGATCGTCAGCGGGACGGTTGTCTGGGTGGTGTCCCCGGTGACCGAGTTGACCAGCCCGATGAGGGCCGAGCCGGTTCCGATCCGGCTCGCGGCCGGGCACGCGTTGGCGACTGCCTCAGCGGCGCTACAGCGACCCGTCACCGCCATCGTGCTCGATGAGAAGCCCTTCTGCGTGGTGAACGCGGCCAAGGTCGGCCGCCCGTTCGGGTCGAGGAATGGGCCATACGCGTTGGCGTTGAACGTCGCGGGAGAACTCACCTTGTCGGTCTTCAGACGCCACGAAAGCGTGCCCACGCCGGGCGTTTGCCCCAGCGCCAGAAAGCCGCAGCTCAAGTCCATCGGAAGCTCGCTGGTCGTCTCAGCCGGGAACAACAGCTCCAGTCCGGTGCCCCAAGCGTTGCTACCCGGGCATGTGTCCGGGTTCGTCAGAAAATTATGCATGAAGTTGCCCGCCAGGGTCCCACCGCCGGTGCCGGTCGCCGACGGGCCGAGGCTCACCGCCAGCTTGTCGACCGTGACCGCCGAACCCGAGAGGGCGCTCCCCCACGCCGGGAATTCCTGTGTCAGGTTGAGCCCGCGGCCGTACTGGCACAGGTCGCCGGTCGCGGCCAGCTGATCCGGCCATTTCACGAGCTCGTCACCGGAGTCCCGGACGAGCGTTGAGACGACCTCAACGGTCGCCGCCTCAGGTACCGTGCAGCCGGTCTGACCGACGGTGTTAGGGACCCGCGGCGCGCCGAGAAAGAACGACAGGTCGAGAGTGAGCGTGCTGTCGTGATCTCCCGGTGGCGGCGGGTCAGTGGTCAGCGTCAGGCTCCCGGATCCGATCTGGCTCTCAGGCGGGCACTGATCCTCGTTCTCCTCGACCGAGCTGCAGAGGGCCACCGTCGAGTCCGCGGTGCCGGCGCTGTTGGTCGCCGTCGTGAAACCCGTGGACAGAGACAGTGTCAGCGCATTCGGCAACGTGCTCGCGCTCGCGAACGGACCGGCGGTGACCTCAAGAGTTGAGCCGCCACCGAGTGTCGGAGGAGTGACCATCGACGTCACAGGAACCGCGCCCGGACCGGCAACGGCGCTCGCGGGGGCGAGCACCAGCAGTGTTACCGTGAGCGGCAGGAGCCTTCGCACTGCAGAGAAGCCTAGTCGGATCGGTCCGCATGTGTGAACCGATGATCTGGGACAGACGGCGTGCGAAGAGAGTATTCTGCCGCGCGTTCACGGCCTGGCAACGACAGGGGACCCGGATGCACGGGCGTAGCTCAAGTGCGGAGGACGGGCATCGATTCGTGACGGTGCTCGAGGGCATCAACCCCTATCAACGAGCCTGGCTGTCAAAGGACATCGTCGCCGGGGTGACGCTGGCCGCAGTCGCGATCCCGGAGGTGATGGGCTACACGAAGATCGCGGGGATGCCGGTGATCACCGGCCTCTACACGATCCTGCTGCCGATCATCGTGTTCGCGATCCTGGGTTCGTCCAAGCACCTGGTCATCGGAGCGGACTCCGCAACGGCCGCGATCATGTACGCGGGACTCGCGGGGTTGGGGTTGAGCGGCGTTGTGCCGGACTCGCCGAAGTGGGTTGCGCTTGCGGGACTCAGCGCGCTGCTGGCGGGGCTGCTACTGGTGCTGGCGCGGGTCGCCCGGCTCGGCTTTCTGGCGATGTTCCTCTCACGGACGGTGCTGATCGGCTTCCTCACCGGGGTCGGCGTGCAGGTGGCGATCGGACAGGTCGGCGGCATGCTCGGCGTGCCGCCACCACAGCTCCCGGAAAGCTCCTTCAGCAGCGCGATCCGCAAGTTCGCGCTGACGCTGAGCAACATCAGCGCGGGCTCGTGGCAGACGGTGCTCGTGTCGCTTGCCGTGCTCGCGGTCGTGATCGCCTGCAGTCGATGGATCAAGGCGCTGCCGGGTGCCCTGGTCGCGGTCGTCGGGATGATCGTGCTCAGCAAGGTGTTCGACTTCTCGTCCCACGGCATCTCGATCCTAGGGCCGGTGCCGAGCGGATTGCCGCACATCGGCCTGCCGGCCGGGATCACGCTCTCCGATGTCCAGAAGCTCGCCGCGACATCGATCTCGATGTTCCTGGTGATCCTCGCCCAGAGCGCAGCCACGGCGCGCGCCTACGCGGTCAAGTACAACCAGCGCTTCGACGAGAACACCGATCTTGTCGGCATCGGCCTGGCGAACCTCGCCGCAGCGCTGTCGAGCACCTTCGTGGTCAACGGCAGCCCGACGAAGACCGAGGTGGTCGACGAGGCCCACAGCCACACGCAGGTCGCGCAGCTGACCACCGCCGTCGTCGTCGCGATCGTGCTGTTGTTCCTGACCGCGCCGCTGCAGTACCTGCCCAACTGCGTGCTCTCCTCGGTCGTGTTTCTGATCGGACTGAAGCTGATCGACGTCAGGGGGATGCGCGAGGTGTACCACCTGCGGCGCGACGAGTTCTGGGTCGCGCTGGCGACCGGGATCGTGGTCGTAGTCGTGGGCGTCGAGCAGGGGATCATCCTCGCGTTGCTGCTCTCGCTGGTCCTGCACGTCCGCCGCCACTACGAGACCGTTGATGTCGTCATCGGTCGTAACGCCGACGGTCATCTGACGAGCCTGCCGCCGATGCCGGGCACGATCACCCTGCCCGGGCTGATCGTGTACCGGTTCGGCGGCGGCGTCTTCTACGCGAACGCGAGCAGGCTGTCCGACGAGGTGCTCGGACTCGTCAGCGTCGCGCAGCCCCCACGCTGGCTCGTGATCGATTGCGCCGCGATCGACGACCTCGACTACACCGGCGGCAAGACCCTCGCCGAGCTCGCCGATCAACTGCGCACACGCAAGATCACGCTCGCGCTCTGCCAGGTCAGCGACAAGGTGCGTGTCGAGCTCGACACGTTCGGCATCACGCCGAAGGTCGGTGCCGATCACATCTACGACACCGCGCAGGACGCGATCGCCGGGTTCCACGCCGCCGGCACGAACCCCGGCGCCGGCTGACGGCGCGCGCTTGACTCTAGCCGGCGCAGGCCAGATCTGTGAGGCGCTCTGCGGCCTGAGCGATCAACTCATCGCGCTTGCAGAACGCAAACCGCACGAGGTTCGGAGCTGCGGTGGCGTCGTCGTAGAAGACGCTCGTCGGGATCGCAACGATCCCGCAGCGCCGGGGGAGCTCCCTGCAGAAGGCACTCGCCTCGGTGCCGACGTCGGCGTTGACGAAATAGGTCCCTGCGGGAACGAGCGGGTGCAGGTCCGCCGCGGTCAGCGCGGCGCACAGCTGGTCACGCTTGGCGCGCAGCTGATCGCGCAGCGCGTCGTAGTAGGACTGCGGTAGCCCCAGCGCGGCGGCGGCCGCGTGTTGCAACGGGGTTCCGCCGGCGAAGGTGAGGTACTGCTTGACCGTGCGTGTCGCGGCGACCAGTTCCCGCGGACCCGAACACCAGCCGATCTTCCAGCCGGTGACGGAGAAGGACTTGCCGACGCTGGAGATCGTCAGCGTTCGCTGCGCCATTCCGGGGAGCGTCGCGGGCGGTATGTGGCGGCCTTCGTAGACGAGGTGCTCGTAGACCTCGTCGCTGATGCAGATCAGGTCGTGCTCGATGCACGCGGCGGCGATCAGCTCCAGCTCCGAGCGGTCAAGGACGCGCCCGGTCGGGTTGTGTGGCGTGTTCAACAGCAGCACCCGCGCCCGCGGTGTGATCGCCGCTACGAGGGCGTCACCGTCGAGCGCGAACTCGGGCGGACGCAGCGTCACCGGCCGTCTGACCGCGCCCGCAAATGCGATGCAGGCCGCGTAGGAGTCGTAGAAGGGCTCCAGCACGACGACCTCGTCGCCGGGATCGCACAGCGCCAGCAACGCTGCGGCGATCGCCTCGGTGGCACCGAAGGTGACCAGCAGGTCCTCGGGCTCAAGGCCGTACTGGACGCGCTGGTGCTCCCACACCGCTTCGCGCAGCGCCGGGACCCCCGGCAGCGGCGCGTACTGGTTCTCGCCTCCCCGAAGCGCCTGGACGGCGGCCTCGATCACCGACGCGGGGCCGTCCTGATCCGGGAATCCCTGGCCCAGGTTGATCGCCCCGGTGCGCGTGGCGAGCGCCGTCATCTCGGTGAAGATCGTCGTTCCGAGACCCTGCAGCCGTTCGGCGCCGATCGGCCTGGCCACGGTCCGGTTCACCGGTGGGCCAGGCGCGCCGGCGCTCACGCCGGCTCCGCCGTGCCCCAGATCCCGGGGCCGCGGCTGTGCTCGTAGATCAGCGACGTTTCAGCGTGGGCGACCGCGGGATGGGTCGCGAGGTGATCGACGACGAACTCCCTGAGCTGATGGGCGTCGGCGGCGGCGACCCAGACCAGGTAGTCGGTCGCGCCCGTGAGGTGGAAGACCATCACGACACCACTCAGCGCTCGCACGGTGTCCGTGAACGCATCGATCTGCTCGCGCGCATGAACCGCGAGGCGGACCGCGATCAGCGCCTGAAGCGGCCTCCCGAGCGCGGCCAGGTCAACGACCGCGTGGAAGCCCCGGATCACGCCACGCTCCCGGAGCGATCTGAGACGGGCAACGGCGGTCGACGGCGCCACGCCGACGGTCTCGGCAAGACGCTGGTTGGTGATACGCGCGTCCTGCGCGAGCAGCTCGAGCATCGCTCGGTCGATCGCGTCGACGGTGGGTTGAGGAAGATTCGAGATGGAGGGCATACAGCGACCTCGGCGTGAATGATATGCAATTGAAGACGCTCTGGCCGAAGAATCGTCGACTGGTTGCGCAATTGCCGCAAGATCATCAGACTTGTCGGTTATGACACGAACTCTGGCGGCGACGGACATCAAAGATTCGATTCTTGACACGATCGGAGATACCCCGTTGGTGCGGCTGTCTCGCATCGGCGCCGGACTCCGTCCGGCGCTGGTTGCGAAGGTCGAGTCGTTCAATCCGGGCGGATCGATCAAGGATCGCATCGCGGTCGCGCTGATCGATGCCGCGGAGCGCGACGGCCATCTGCGCCCCGGCGGCACGATCGTCGAGCCGACCTCGGGGAACACCGGTACAGGTCTGGCGATCGCCGCGCGGCTCAAGGGCTACCGCGTGATCGCGGTGATGCCGGACAAGATGTCGAAGGAGAAGATCGACCTCCTGCGCGCATATGGGGCGGAGGTGGTGCTGGCACCGACCGATGTCGCACCGGACTCGCCACAGTCCTATTACCGGGTGGCCGATCGTCTGACGGCGGAGATCTCCGGCGCGTTCCAGCCCAACCAATACGCGAACCCGGCCAACCCCCGCGCGCACTATGAATCGACAGGACCCGAGCTCTGGCAGCAACTCGGCGATCGGATGACCCATCTCGTCGCCGGTGTCGGCACCGGGGGCACGATCACGGGAACGACTCGCTACCTGCGTGAGCGGAACCCCGACCTGATCGTGGTCGGAGCCGATCCTGAGGGATCGATCTACTCCGGCGGGGAGGCAAACGTACACCCATACCTGGTCGAGGGCGTGGGTGAGGATTTCTGGCCCGAGACGTTCGACCGGTCACTTGTCGACCGCTGGGTGACGGTGTCTGATCGTGACGCGTTTCTGACGACGCGAAGGCTCGCGCTGACCGAGGGCATCCTCGCGGGCGGGTCCGGTGGTCTCGCGCTCCACGCCGCGCTCGTGATCGCGGCGGAGATCGAGGATCCAGATGCGATGGTGGTCGTCGTCCTCCCTGACGGCGGTCGCTCATACCTATCGAAGGTCTACTCCGACAACTGGATGCGCCAGTACGGATTTCTTGAGCGAGGTCATCAGCTGACCGTCGGCGACGTGCTGGGACACAAACGAGACGCCGGTGAGATCCCGGCGCTGGTGACCGTCGAGCCTCACTACCGGGTGCGGGATGCGATCGCACTGCTGCACGAGCATCGCGTCTCCCAGCTGCCGGTGGTCAGCGCGCACGACCCGATGACGATCGTCGGGGCGATCGGGGAACGCGGCCTGCTGAAGCACGCAGCCGAGGATCCGACGCTGCTTGATGGGGAGATCGTCGAGGTGATGGAGCCGCCGTTCACCGCGGTTTCAAGTCGAGATCCGGTACGTGAGGCAGTCGAGTTGCTGGTCGGCGACCGGCAGGCGCTGATGGTCACGCAGGACGGCGTGGCGATCGGGCTCGTGACCCGAGCTGATCTGCTGGAAGCGCTGGCATCGTAAGCTCGATGCATCTGTGAGAAATCGAGAGGAGGCAACGGCCTCATGAACGATCAGGACCAACCGCGCGATGCCTTCGGCACTCGCGCCGTGCACGCAGGTCTGACGCCGGACCCGTCGTTCGGCTCTGTGATCCCCGCGATCCACCAGACCTCGACATATGCGCAACGCCGCCCCGGAGAGTTCGTCGAGGATTACGACTATGCGCGCTCGGCGAACCCGACTCGCACGGCACTCGAGGAAGCGCTCGGGGAGCTCGAGGGCGGCTATGCGGTCACCTTCTCCTCTGGTTTGGCCGCCGAGCATGCGGTGATCACGACCGTCTGCGGTGCGGGTTCTCACATGGTGCTGCCCGCCGATCTGTATGGAGGCACCTTCAGACTCGTCGACAAGGTGATGAGCAGTTGGGACCTCCAGTACGACCTGGTCGATCAGACCGACGTGGCCGCCGTCGCAGCGGCGATCCGGCCAAGCACGAAGTTGATCTGGGTCGAGAGCCCCACCAATCCGACGCTTGACGTCGTCGACATCGATGCGGTCGTCTCACGGCGCGGCAGAGCGCTCGTTGTGGTTGACAACACCTTCGCAACGCCGTTCAACCAACGCCCCTTGGAACACGGCGCAGACGTCGTCCTGCATTCAACGACGAAGTACCTGGGCGGCCACTCCGATGTCGTCGGCGGCGCCGCGATCACGAGCAATCGGGAGCTCTATGAGCGTCTGCGGTTCGTGCAGAACGCGGTGGGTGCGGTCCCCGGGCCGTTCGACTGCTTCCTCGTCCACCGCGGACTGCGCACCCTCCACCTTCGGATGGAGGCCCATGCTCGCAGCGCAGCAGCGGTCGTCGAGCTGCTGAAGGCGACACCGGAGGTGGCGGACATCCGCTGGCCGGGATTCAGCGGCATGGTCAGCTTCCGTCACCCGCGAGCCGTTTCCGTGGCAACTCGGACGCGACTGTTCACGCTGGCCGAGTCGCTCGGCGGGGTCGAATCGCTGATCGAGCTGCCTGCGGTGATGACCCATCAGTCGGTTGAGGGATCGGCAGCTGCGGTCCCAGCCGACCTGATCCGGCTCAGCTGCGGCGTCGAGGATCCGGCCGATCTCGTCGCGGATCTGCGCCAGGCCCTGTCGCTTGACGAGGCACCGGCGCCGCCCACGGATGGAAGTGCGGGTCAGTCGATCAGCCCGAGCGCCCGGGCGCGGGAGACCGCCTCGGCGCGGCTGTGAACCCCTAGTTTCTTGTAGGCGCGGCCAGCGCGTTCCTTGGCCGCCGAGCGGGAAATCCCCAGCTTGTCCGCAATCAACGCGAAGGTCAGTTTCGTCGGCAGGTAACGAAGGACGCGCGCCTCAGCCGCGGTGATCGACGCCGCCTTGACGGTGGCTGCGGCCAGTGCGACGGCGTCATCGGTCACATCGTCCGCCGCCTCCACGACCGCCGCGTCCTCGTCGAGCGCCTCAACCGTCGCCTGATCAGCCGCGGTCACCACCGCCACGTCCTCGTCGAGGGCCTCGACCGTCGCCTGATCAGCCGCGGTCACCACCGCCTCGTCGTCCTCGAGCGCCTCGAGCGTCGCCTCGTCGGCCGCAACGATCAGCGCCGCGTCTTCGTCAAGGGCCTCAGCCACCGCCTCGTCGGCGGCGGCCACGATCAGACCGGCGGTTCTCAGAGCCTCGACGGCCTCGTGGGCTGCCGCTTCCTCGACGATGCCGGCGGCGATCAGCGCGCTGATCGCGTCCGCGGCAGCAGCTGCCTGGATCGCCTCCGAAGCCGCCACGGCATCGGCCGCCTCGGCGACCGCCTCAGCCGCCTGCGCATCTGCAGCGATCGCCACCAGCGTCGCGCGCGCCTCGGCCGCGTGCGCCTCCTCGATCACCTCGGCGGCCTCCTCCATCGCCGCGACCTCCGACCCGACCAGCAACCGCGCCTCAGGCGTGAGAAAGCCCTCGCTCAGCAGCAGCCCGCCGGTGTCGGCGATCGTTTCGAACAGGGACTGAGCCCAATCGTGCTCGATCAACAGGAAGGCGAGGCCTGTGCCCGGCTCAAGCGATTCCGCAAGAGCCCACGCGTCGGCCGGCTCGAAACCCGCGATGTCCTGATCGGAGGACTCCGCGGGGACTCCTCCGGCGAGCGGCACGATGCTCGACAGCAACACGCCAAAGTCATCATCGTCACCGCCGAGCACGACAGGTTCGATCGTGCCGTCCTGATCCTTCGCGAGGAACAGCATGTCGAGCAGCCGCAATACACCTCGTCCCTGCAACCGGTCGACCTCATCCAAGACGCGATCCTCGAAGTCGGAGCCGGGGCGGAAGCTGACGGCGATGACCTGTAGCGGACCCGGCATATTCGAACCTCCCAGAGATTGCGTGGCGGCGGCGATCCTACCAAGGCCCGGCGGCTGCTTGAATCTGCGCGATGGACGGCGCCCTTCCGGTCGGAGACGAGCTCAACTGGCAGCCCGCCCAGCGCCCCGCACGCACACAGCTGATCGGCGCGCACGTGCTGCTTCGCCCGGTCGAGAAGTCCGATGCCGCGCCGCTTTTTGCGCTGTCGCATCCACCGGACGGTGATCCGAGGATCTGGACCTACATGGGGAACGGCCCATACCAGAACGCCGAGGATCTGCGAGACGCCCTCGGTGTCAGCGCCGCGTCAGATGACCCGCTGTACTTCACGGTGGTGACGATCAACGACGGATCTCCGGCTGGAATCGCCTCCTACATGCGCATCACCCCCGAGTTCGGCGTGATCGAGATCGGCAATATCTGGTTTGGCCTCCCGCTCCAGCGGAGCACCGCCGCCACCGAGGCGATCTATCTGCTCGCCCGCCACGCCTTCGATCAGCTCGGCTACCGCCGCCTCGAGTGGAAATGCAACGCGCTCAACGCCGCCTCCCGAAGAGCCGCCGAGCGCTTCGGGTTCACCTTTGAAGGCGTGTTTCGCAAGCACATGATCGTCAAGGGACGCAACCGTGACACCGCCTGGTACTCGATCACCGATGACGAGTGGCCAGCAATCCGGGCCGGCGATGAGGCCTGGCTCGCAGAGGAGAACTTCGACGGCGCCGGCAGGCAGAAGCGTTCACTGCGCGAGCTGATCGACGAAGCACGGCGCTGATCGACCACGCCGCCACCGCGCCAGGCCCGGTCAGCAGGTGAGCGCGGTCACCAGTTGATGATTCCCCGGCCGATCAGCAGGATCCCGACGACGGTGCCGGCGATCACCGCAATCCTGCCTCCGTTGCGGGCGAGCCCCTCGTTGAAGCGCTTGACGGTCGCGGCGGTCCATTCGGGGTTGACCGCGTAACCGATCAGCGGCAGCTCCAGCAGGATCAGCATGATCACGTTGAATGCGATCACCGTCAGGACGGTCGCGACCGTACTGACGTTCTGGTGATGCAGACGATCCATCCCTGCGATGTATGAGGCGCCGGGGAAGCTGAGCAGGGCGCCGACGACGAACGTGTCGCGGGCCGAGCCCTTGCTGAGCTGCTGACGCCAGCGCGGAGGTGGCTTGTCCTTCGCCTTTTCCCGCTTGCGCTCGCTCCAGGCGCGGCGTCGCTGGTCACGGCCGCTCGCGACGACAGCGACGATCACCAGGATCAGCGCCCCAAGCGCGATGTTGAGGACGGGATTGACGGTGTGCTTGGCGGTGCTCGACGTGCTCGAGTCCGGCAACGCGAACACCAGCACCAGACCACAGGTGACGCTCGTCATCATCGCGCCGCACAGGTACCCGGTCAGCAACCGCTTCGGACTCGCCAGTGCCAGCATCACCGTCACCGCGCCCAGAAGCACCGGGTTCAGCGCAGCGGTCAGCGCGAAGACGTAAACGCCACTCACGCGTGCAGTCAATCACGAACGCGGGCGGGAACAACCGCCGCCACGCCGAAAAGCTCTGCGGGGGAGCCTCAGGTGTGCCGATCCGGCTCGGAGGCGTAGTCTCCCCCAAGTGAGCGCCGAGACGGAGACAGAAGGGACCGAGGTCACGCCGAACGACCCGGGAGAGACGGTTGCTGCGCCGAGCCCGACGTTTTCGGCGCGGGTCGGGACGTTTCTCCGCGCAGTACGTGACGGAGATGACGCGATGGTCGAGCGAGAGGTGCTGCGGCTGGCCCAGTCGCACCGCCTGCTATCGCCGCTGGCGCTCGTGGTCGGCGGTCTCGTGATGCTGTTCCAGGGGTTGAAGCTGCTGGTCACGAACTGGCGGCTGACGCTCGTTCAGATTCTCCCGGCGATGTGGATCTGGCTCGCGATGATCGACCTCAAGGCGCACGCTCTACACGGCAAGTCCTTCCATGTGATCCGCGGACCGCTGCTGATCCCGATCGTGCTCGTGATCGCTGCGATCACCGCCGCCGGCTTCTACCTCAACGCCGTGTTCGCATTCGCGATCGTCCAACCCGGCGTCCCGAAGCTGAGACCGGCCTTCACGCAGGCGCGGGCGCATCTCCGGGTGATCCTCACCTCAGGCACGGTGGTCGGCCTGATGCTCGCATTCGCGACGGTGATCGTGACGCGCTGGGGCCGCCCCTGGTTCGGGATCTCGCTGAGCATCGTCGTCGGCGTGATGATGGTCTGCTACGTCGCCGTCCCGTCACGGTTGATCGGCGCCAAACCGACCGGTTCCAGACGCGACAAGCTGACGATGACCGCCGTCGGCGGGGCGGTCGGGGCCGTGATCTGCACGCCGCCCTACCTGCTTGGCCGCATCGGGATTCTGATGCTCGGCTCCCATGTCTTGTTCATCCCCGGGATCTTCGTGCTCGCGCTTGCGGCGACCCTTCAGGCGGGCGCCACGGGCGCTGTCAAGACGGTCAAGATGAGCGCCAAGCTGATGGCCGGCAGAGCACCTGAACAGGCTGACACTGCCGTCGTCGGTGACCAGCCTGCGTAGCAGCCGGCGCAGATGTGCCACGATGGGTTCTGTTGCCCCTTTTCGGTAAACGACCAGAGCCGATCAGCGACGAGGAACGCCAGGCCGCGGCGGTCGACCTCGAGCGCATCCGCCAGGGTGGTATCCCGCTCGGTGCCGAGCAGCGCCTGAAGCGGATTGCGACGGCGAGCAAGCCGTGCTTCAGCAGCGACCTGAGCGCCAAGGAGTACGCGATCGCGCAGGCCTCGGGCCTGACGCCGCTCGCGCAGATCATGGGCTCCTCGGTCGTGCAGCACGGTTGGCAGAACTACGGCTGGGCCTCCTACGGCGGGGGGATGCGTGAAATGCCGTCCTTCGCCGAGCCATGGAACCTGTCTCGAAAGCGTTCGTTCGACCGTCTCCGGCAGGAGGCGCAGTTCGCCGGCGCGGACGCCGTGATCGGCATCGAGATGACCGCCAACAGCTTCCTTGGGGAGGCGGGCAACGTCGAATACGCCGTCTTCGGAACCGCCGTGCGTGAGACCACGCTGGTGCATCGCGACAGATCCACGCCGAGAATGTGCGCGCTCTCCGGACAGGACGTCGACAAGCTGCGCCGCATCGGTGCCGAGACGCTCGGCGTCATTGGCCACACCTCCGTCGTCTGCGTGGCGCTGAGCCCGCAGGCCAACCAGATGATGAGGACCTGGTGGGGCAATCAGGAGATGCGTGAGATCACCGAGGGTGTCTACGCAGCCCGCCATCTGGCGATGCAGGAGGTGCTCCGTCAGGCGGGCGAGGCCGGAGCCAACGACATGGTGATCTCCACGCTCACGCACGACATCGACCACCACGAGTACGAGAGCCAGGGGTACTCGCGCCACTACTTCATCGTCTCGATGCATGTGCTGGGAACCGCGATCCGCCTCGGCGCACATGATCCACATCCGGCCCCGCTAGGCGTGCCGGTGCTGTCGATCAACCTCGGCGCCTGATGGGCCGCGATCAATCACCACCTCAGGAGAACAGCTGATGTCGACATACGATCCGACCAGCACCGAAGGCCTCGCCGCAACACGCCAGCGAGCGCCTGCAGATGAACGCGCGGGGGCTGTTCACGTCCGATCTGTCGGTGAACGAGTATCTGTGCGTCGAGAAGGCGGGCTTCGAGCCCGTCGGCCTGGTCGTCGGGTCGAGCATCTACCACATCGGTTTCCAGCAGTCCAACTGGAAGGCAAGTCAGGAGATGGCCGTGCTCAGCCAGGCGATGTACGCGGCCCGCGAGCTCGCGATGACGCGCATGGAAGAGGAGGCGGATCAGCTCGGCGCTGACGGCATCGTCGGCGTCCGCCTCGATGTCGGTCGCTATGAGTGGGGCGCCGACATGGCCGAGTTCATCGCGATCGGGACGGCGATCCGGCACAAGGGCGGCAAGGTCCATCGGGCACCCAATGGCCGTCCCGTTCACCAGCGACCTCTCCGGTCAGGCCTTCTGGACCCTGATGCAGACCGGCAAGCGGCCGGTCGGTCTCGTGATGGGCAACTGCGTCTACCACGTCGCTCACCGCGGGATGATGCAATCGATGCGCCAGACCGGCCAGAACGTCGAGCTCGAGCAGTACACCCAGGCTCTCTACGACGCCCGTGAGCTGGCGATGGAGCGCATGCAGAAGGAGGCCGAGGCGATCGGCGACGGCGTTCTCGGGATCGTCGAGGTCAAGCTCCACGAGAACAACCATGGCTGGGGAAGCCACGTGATCGAGTTCTTCGCGCTCGGCACCGCCGTGGTGCCGAACGAGCATGCCGGCCGAGGGCCAGCAGCTTCCGGACATCACGCCGGTGCTTGACATCAACGACTGACGAGAATCCGTTCCTGGCCCTCAAGCTCCGAAGGCCGTTCAGGTTCGTAAACCGTCCCAGTCCCAACGCGGCATCGACTGACCTGGGGAAACGACAGCATCTGCGGCCGAGTAGGAGAGGACCTCGTCCACGGCCGATCGCATGTAGGCGCGCAGCGCCGCGCGGAACTCTGGATCCTCGGGCATCTCCGCGTCGTCGAGTGCGAGTTCGAAGCAGCGGCAGAAGCGCTCACCGAGATCTGTCATGTCGCCGTTTCCGGAATGCATCTTTAGAACTCCAGACTGGTCGCCGCAGCTCTGCGAAAACGAGGGCGGACCGCCCATCACCTCAGCCCAGTAGGCCGCCAGCCGCTCGACGTGCTGGGGATGCTGACCGGGGTGCGAGAACGGATGGTTCAGCTCCGGATCGGCGATGCACCGCGCGTGATGCGCGGTGGCGAGAGCCAGAAACGCCGGCTCGCCGCCGGCGAACTCGAACAGCGTCGGACGCACTCCGGGATCGTCTCAGATCGAGCAGGCCCCGTGCTACAGGGGCGTGAACGTGTACAGCGGTGTGAAGCTACGCGATTGGACTCGGCGTGGCCGCGTACGCAGCGGCGCCGGTGCTGCTGAGGGCGACGCACGCGGAGGCTGTGCAACCAACGAGCGTCGACTGAGAGCCGAGGCCGGTGGACTCCAATGGCCCCCAGCTGCCGCCGTTCCAGACGAGCGTGCGGCCCGCCCGGTCACCGGCGACACAGAACGACACGCTGGTGCACGAGACCGAGGTGAGGATGTCCCCGCGCTCGGGAGCCGCGCTCTTGCTCCAGCTGTTGCCGTTCCAGATCAGCGGCTTCCACGAATCCCCCGCGGCGACACAGAACGTCCGACTCACGCACGCGATCGAGAAGATGAATCCCACCCCGCCGGGGAGATCGGTGCTACGGGACTGCCAGGCAGAGCCGGTCCAGTAGTTCGCGATGTTGTCATGGGCGTCGATGCAGAACCGACTCGAAGCGCAGCCGACGTCGGCCTGGCCGTCGGTCCCCGTCAGGTCGTGCGGGTAGATACGCCAGCGAGACCCGTTCCATACCCTGGACCCCGCGCCGACAACCATGCAGAACGTCGTGCTGGTGCATGACACCGACTCCACACGGGTGTAACTGCGGCCGATCCCATAGCCTGAGTAAAGGGGGACCGGCCGCCCCCACCGCGTCCCATTCCAGAAGACGGCGTAGTTGGCGATCCGCAGGCCGCGGTGTTGACGCGAGCTCCCCGTGCCGATCGCGACGCAGAACGATGCGCTGACGCACGACACGTCGTTCACGTAACCGGCCGTCCGGCTGATCCCCGGCGCCTGCGCCCACGATCCGTTCCACACGAACGTCCGGCCGAGGTCATCGACCGCCATGCAGAAGCCGATCGGCGTGCAGCTGAGGCCGGTGACCGAGTTCGAGCCCGTCGCCGACAGCGACTCGAGCCGCGGCAGCGGCGTCCAGGTAAGCGCGGCGGCCGGCGATGCAGAGATGCCCAAGCCCGCGAGAGCTGCCACCGCGGTCACGAGCACCAAGATCAGCGTCTCGACGGTGTTGGTCACTGATTTCCTGTGCATCGGTGGAGATCAACATATCGCCTCGGCGCCCTCGTCGGCCTTTGAAGCCGGATGCGGCCATGCGTAGGATTCCACGATGGCCGTGGTATGTGTTCGGGGACCTCTGCGCAAGCTTGCGGGTGGTCGCGCGGAGCATCAGGTGGACGGAGCGACCGTCGTCGAAGTGCTTCGCTCATTGGAGCTCTCGCACCCGGAGATCGGCGGATGGGTGCTTGACGAGCGTGGCCTGATCCGACGCCACATCAATGTGTTCGTCAACGGGGAGCGCGGCGGCGAGGCGACGGCGGTGCGGTCCAGGGACCGCGTCGAGGTGCTACCGGCGATAACAGGAGGCTGAGGCATTGACCGAATTGGTGGTCGGCACGAAGAAGGGCCTGTTCCTGCTCGAAGGCGAGCCAGGCTCAGGCTTTGGGATCAAGACGCGCGCGTTCGCGGGGCAGCCGGTCGACTTCGCGACGCGTGACTCCCGCAGCGGTCGGCTGCTCGCGACGGTGACATCACCATTCTACGGGCCGAAGATCTTCTACACCGACGGGGATCCGGGCGCAGAGTGGGACCAAGCTGAGGGCATCGCCCTGCCGGAAGGTCAAGATCTGGCACTTGAGCGAATCTGGGTGATCGCCTGTGGCGAGGCCGACGGGATCGTTTACGCCGGGGGAGATCCCGGGGTCCTGTTCGAAAGCCGGGACGGTGGAGCGAACTGGGAGATCAACTCCGGGCTATGGGAGCAGCCGTCACGTCCGCACTGGCAGCCAGGCGGCGGCGGCCTTTGTCTGCACTCGATCTGCACGTGGCCGGGGGATCCGGACCGGCTCGCCGTCGCGGTCTCGGCGGCTGGTATGTGGCTGACCGAGGATGGCGGCCGTAGCTGGCGCCGAGGCAACGTCGGGCTCAACCCCCGGTATCTGCCACAGGAGGCACTCAAGGACGAGAACGCGGGCCGCTGCGTGCACCACGTCGAGCGCGCGCCGAGGCAACCGGACCGGATGTTCATGCAGTTCCACGGCGGCGTATATCGCTCCGACGATGCGGGCGAAAGCTGGACCGACATCGGTGGTGGCGGGCTACCATCCGACTTCGGCTTCCCGCTGATGCTTGACCCCTCAGACCCGGACAGTGCCTACGTGATCCCACTCGTGGCCGACATGGATCGCGTCACCCCCGACGGCCGTGTGCGCGTATATGAGACGCGGGACGGTGGCTCCAACTGGTCTGCGCGAGGAGACGGCCTGCCGGGCGAGCACGCCTACCTGACGGTGCTGCGTCAGGCGTTCAGCCGCGCGGGAGCGGGCGGGACACTCCAGCTCTACTTCGGCGCCACCTCGGGCGACCTGTTCGGCTCCGGCGATGCCGGCTTGACCTGGTCGACGGTCGCGACGCGGCTGCCGCCGGTGTTTTCGGTGGCCGCCATCTAGGACCAGCGCGATCCTGCCGTGATCGAAATGCTCGTGGAGCTTCCGAGCGTCGTGACCGTGCTCCGGGGATTCAGGATCGACGGGTACCGCCAGGTCGTGCGCTGAACGGTATGGCACAGGTCCAAGGCTTGTTGATCTCCAGCTCAACGTGACCCGACCGCCAGAGCGTCGGCGAGCTCTCGGCGGATCAGATCAGCCACAGCTGGGTGCGCCGCGTCTCCGTGGCGCTCGGTGCTTGACGAAAACCCTGCGGTAAACCCGGTCGGGAGTACCTGCCTCTACGGTCTTGAGAGCGTCGGGGGCGGTCGATGCTTCGCTACCAGCCGCCCGCGGAAAGAAGAATCGATGAGCAGGGCCAAGCCTTTCAGGTCTTACGCCGGACGCTGGAGCGCGACGCGCGCCAACGGGGTGTTGCGCGGCCGGCCGGCATTGGCGCTCGTCGTGAGCTCCTATTCGCGGTGGACACGTCAGCACCTCCGCGTGTTGTGCGTCTTGGCACCGCTTGCCTGCGCCGCGCTGCTGATGTTGGCTTTGCTGCCGCCGGAGGCCCTGGCATCAACCAGTTGGGCGACCGGCGTCAAGTCATCGGTGCCGGCAGGAGCGAACGCGATCCCGAGCCCCACCATCGGCCAGGTGTCCTGCGCCTCTGCCGGGAACTGCAGCGCTGTCGGCACTTACACCGACAGCTCCTATCACCGACAAGGTCTGCTCTTGACCGAGACCTCGGGCAAGTGGGCGACCGCCGTCGAAGTGTCGCTGCCGGCAGGCGCAAACGCGAGCCCGAGTGTCGCCCTCAACTCGCTGTCATGCACCTCCGCGGGGAACTGCACCGCCGTCGGCAACTACTTCGACAGCTCGAGCCACCTCCAGGGCTTGATTCTGACCGAGACGTCGGGCACGTGGGCGACCGGCGTCGAGGTGTCGCTGCCTGCAGGCGCCGGCACGAGCCCCAACGTCAGCCTCCCCTCGGTGTCGTGTGTCTCGGCGGGGAACTGCACCGCCGTCGGCTTCTATACCGACAGCTCGAGCTACAGACAGGGTTTGCTTCTGACCGAGACCTCGGGCACGTGGGCCGCAATCTCGGCGACGCTGCCGGCAAACGGCCGTACGAGCCCTAGCGCCGTCCTCTTGTCGGTGTCGTGTGCCTCGGCGACGAACTGCAGCGCGGTCGGCTACTACAACGACGGCTCGTTCCACAGACAGGGTTTGCTTCTGACCGAGACCGCGGGCACATGGGCGACCGCCGTCGAGACGTCGCTGCCGGCGGGCGCGAACACGAGCCCGCAGGTCAGCCTCTCCTCGGTTTCGTGTGCCTCGGTGGGGAACTGCAGCACCGTCGGCTTCTACACGGACAGCTCGGGCTACGTGCAGGGTCTGCTTCTGACCGAGATCGCGGGCACATGGGCGACCGGCGTCGAGACGTCGCTGCCGGCAGGCGCGAACGCTAGCCCGGCCGTCTCGATCGGCGCGGTGTCGTGTGCCTCCGTCGGGAACTGCAGCGCGGTCGGCTACTACACCGACAGCTCGGGCTACGTACAGGGTTTGCTTCTGACCGAGACCGCGGGCACATGGGCGACCGCCGCCGAGACGTCGCTGCCGGCGGGAGCGAACTCGAGCCCGGCGGTCTCCATCGGCGTGGTGTCGTGTGCCTCCGTTGGGAACTGCAGCGCGGTCGGCTCCTACAACGACAGCTCGGCCCATAGGCAGGGTTTGCTTCTGACCGAGACCTCGGGCACGTGGGCGACCGGCGTCGAAGCGTCGCTTCCGGCCGGAGCGAACGCGAGCCCGGTCGTCTCCCTGGGTTCGGTGTCGTGTGCATCGGCGGGGAACTGCAACGCAGTCGGCTACTACACCGACAGCTCGGGCAATATGCAGGGGCTGCTCGTTGGACCGCCGTTCAGCCCGACCGTGTCGGTGTCAGCTCCGGCGAGCGGGACCGCAGGAAGCCAGTTCACGGCCGCATCCATCTCGGCATCGCTGGCGGGCGGCTCCGGCCCGACCGGCACGATCACCTTCACCGTGTTCGGGCCACAGACCAGCGCGCCGACGACCTGCACCAGCGGCGGCATGATCGTCGGAACCGCGAGCGTTTCCGGCAATGGAGCCTACAACCCATCGGCGAGCTTCACGCCAACGACCGCGGGCAGCTACTGGTGGTATGCGACCTATGGCGGCGACAGCAACAACCTGGCATCGACCAGCACCTGCAGCGTCGGGATGCCATCGACGGCGGTCAGGAACGCGACAAGTTTGACCGCCGGCGGTCCCTCATCTGACAAGGCGGGCACAGCCATCTCCTCAAGCGCGATCAGTTCCGTGTTCTCGGGGGCGACGATCAATGCCGGCGGCACGATCACCTTCACCGTGTTCGGGCCACAACCCACAGCGCCGACGACCTGCACCAGCGGCGGCACGACCGTCGGTACCGCTGCGATCACGGGCGCCGGCATCTATACCTCGAGCGCGAGCTTCACACCAACGACCGCCGGCAGCTACTGGTGGTACGCGAACTATGCCGGCGACGCCAACAACAATTCGGCGGTCTCAAGCTGTGGCACCGGGATGCCATCGACCGCGGTCAGCGCCGCGAGCACAAGCCTGACCGCGAACGCGCCTGCCGCCGGGACGGCCGGGAACCAGATCGCGGCCTCGTCGATCTCGGGGTCGCTGGCGGGCGGCGCCGGCCCGACCGGAACGATCACGTTCATCGTGTTCGGACCACAGACCACAGCGCCGACGACCTGCGCCGGCGGCGGCACGACCGTCGGCACCGCTGCCGTCACGGGCGCGGGCACCTACACCCCGAACGCGAGCTTCACGCCAACGACGGCGGGCAGCTACTGGTGGTATGCGACCTATGGCGGCGACGGCAACAACCTGGCATCGACCAGCACCTGCGGCACCGGAATGCCATCAACCACGGTCAAGAACGCAACCGGGTTGACCGCCGCTGGTCCCTCATCTGACCAGACAGGGGCGGCGATGCCCTCAAGCTCGATCAGCTCGATGCTCTCGGGGGCGACGATCAACGCCGGCGGCACGATCACCTTCACCGTATACGGACCCCAGACCACCGCGCCGAACAATTGTTCGAACGGCGGCACGACCATCGGCACGGCCGCGGTCACCGGCGCGGGCAGCTACAGGCCGAGCGCGAGCTTCACACCAACAACCGCAGGCAACTACTGGTGGTACGCGACCTATGGCGGTGACACCAGCAACAACCCGACCACCTCGAGCTGTGGGGCGGACATGACATCAACCACGGTCAACCCGGCGACCACCAACCTGACGGCGTCCGCACCGGCGAGCGGGACCGCCGGGACCCAGATCACGGCGTCATCGATCTCGGCGTCGCTGACGGGCGGCTCCGGCCCGATCGGCACGATCACCTTCACCGTATACGGACCACAAGCGAACGCGCCAACGGATTGTTCAAATGGCGGCGCGACCGTCGACACGACAAGCGTCTCCGGAAACGGAGCCTACAACCCGACGGCGAGCTTCACACCAACGACCGCCGGCAGCTACTGGTGGTATGCGACCTACGACGGCGACGCCAACAACAACCCGACCGCCTCAAGCTGCGGGGCGGGCATGCCATCAACCACGGTCAGCGCCGCGACCGCCTTGACGGCCGCCGGTCCCTTCTCTGACGAGACGGGCACGGCCATCTCCTCAAGCTCGATCAGCTCGAGCCTGTCGGGAGCGACCAGCGGAGCTGGCGGCACGATCACCTTCACCGTATACGGACCACAGACCACGTCGCCAACAGATTGTTCAAACGGCGGCACGACGATCGGCACCGCTGCCGTCACCGGCGCGGGCAGCTATACCCCGAGCACAAGCTTCACACCAACAACCGCGGGTACCTATTGGTGGTATGCGAACTACGGCGGCGACAATAACAACCTGGCATCGACCAGCACCTGCGGGAGCGGAATGCCATCAACCACGGTCAGGGCCGCGAGCACCAGCCTGACAGCGACCGCACCGGCCAACGGGACCGCCGGAACCCAGATCACCGCCCCATCGATCTCGGCGTCGCTGACGGGCGGGGCCGGCGCGACCGGCACGATCACCTTCACCGTATACGGACCACAGACCACCGCGCCAACAGATTGCTCAAACGGCGGCACGACCGTCGACACGACGAGCGTGTCGGGCAACGGAACCTACAACCCCTCGGTCGCTTTCACACCAACAACCGCAGGCAGCTACTGGTGGTATGCGAGCTACGGCGGCGACGCCAACAACCTGGCGTCGACCAGCACCTGCGGCAGCGGAATGCCATCAACCACCGTCAACGCCGCGAGCACCAACCTGACAGCGACCGCACCGGCCAACGGGACCGCCGGAACCCAGATCACGGCGTCATCGATCTCGGCAACGCTCACGGGCGGCTCCGGCCCGACCGGCACGATCACCTTCACCGTCTTCGGACCACAGACCACCGCGCCAACAGATTGTTCAAACAGCGGCACGACCGTCGATACGACAAACGTTTCCGGCAATGGAACCTACAACCCGAGCACGGGCTTCGCACCAACGACCTCGGGTACGTATTGGTGGTATGCGACCTATGGTGGCGACGCCAACAACAACCCGACGGCCTCAAGCTGCGGGGCGGACATGCCATCAACCGCGGTCAATGCCGCGACCACCAGCCTGACGACGAGCGGGCCGGCGAGCGGGACCGCCGGAACCCAGATCACGGCCTCATCGATCTCGGCAACGCTGACGGGCGGCTCCGGCCCGACCGGCACGATCACCTTCACCGTATACGGACCACAGACCACCGCGCCAACAGATTGCTCAAACGGCGGCGCGACCGTCGACACGACAAGCGTCTCCGGAAACGGAACCTACAACCCGACCGCAGGCTTCACACCAGAGACCGCCGGCAGCTACTGGTGGTATGCGACCTATGGCGGCGACGCCAACAACAACCCGACCGCCTCAAGCTGCGGGGCGGACATGCCATCAACCACGGTCAACGCCGCGACCACCAGCCTGACGGCCAACGCGCCGGCCGCCGGGACCGCCGAGACCCAGATCACGGCGTCATCGATCTCAGCAACGCTGACGGGCGGCTCCGGCCCGACCGGCACGATCACCTTCACCGTGTACGGACCACAGACCACGGCGCCAACGGATTGCTCAAACGGCGGCACGACCGTCGACACCACAAGCGTTTCCGGCAACGGAACCTACAACCCAACGGCCGGCTACACGCCAACGACCGCAGGCAGCTACTGGTGGTTGGCGAGCTACGGCGGCGACAGCAACAACAACCCGGCCGCCTCAAGCTGCGGGGCTGATATGTCGTCAACCACGGTCAGCGCCGCGACCACCAACCTGACGGCCAACGCGCCGGCGACCGGGACCGCCGGAACCCAGATCACCGCCCCATCGATCTCGGCATCGCTGACGGGCGGCTCCGTCCCGACCGGCACGATCACCTTCACCGTATACGGACCACAAACGAACGCGCCAACAGATTGTTCAAACAGCGGCACGACCATCGGCACCGCTGCAGTCACCGGCGCCGGCACCTACAACCCGAGTGCGAGCTTTACACCCACGACCGCAGGCAGCTACTGGTGGTATGCGACCTATGGCGGCGACAGCAACAACCTGGCATCGACCAGCACCTGCGGCACCGGAATGCCATCAACGACGGTCAACAACCTGACGACACTGACCGCCACGGGTCCCTCGTCTGGCGAGACGGGCACGGCCATCTCCTCAAGCTCGATCAACTCAATGCTCTCGGGGGCAACGATCGACGCGGGCGGCACGATCACCTTCACCGTATACGGACCACAGACCACCGCGCCGAACGATTGTTCAAACGGCGGCACGACCATCGGCACCGCTGCAGTCACCGGCGCCGGCATCTACGCCCCGAGCGCAAGCTTCACACCAACAACCGCAGGCAGCTACTGGTGGTATGCGAACTACAACGGCGACAGCGACAACCTGGCCTCGACCAGCACCTGCGGCAGCGGAATGCCATCAACCACGGTCAGCGCCGCGACCACCAGCCTGACGGCGAACGGGCCGGCGAGCGGGACCGCCGGAACCCAGATCACGGACCCGTCGATCTCGGCGTCGCTGACGGGCGGGGCCGGCGCGACCGGCACGATCACCTTCACCGTATTCGGACCACAGACAAACGCGCCAGCGGATTGTTCAAACGGCGGCACCGTCGTCGACATCACCAACGTTTCCGGCAACGGAACCTACAACCCCTCGGCCGGCTACACACCAGAGACCGCCGGCAACTACTGGTGGTATGCGAACTACAACGGCGACAGCAACAACAACCCGGCTGCCTCAAGTTGCGGGGCGGGCATGCCATCAACAACGGTCAACAACCTGACGACACTGACCGCCACGGGTCCTTCGTCTGGCGAGACGGGCACGGCCATCTCCTCAAGCTCGATTAGCTCGAGCCTATCGGGGGCGACGATCGACGCGGGCGGCACGATCACCTTCACCGTATACGGACCACAAGCGAACGCGCCAACAGATTGTTCAAACGGCGGCACTACCATCGGCACCGCTGCAGTCACCGGCGCCGGCATCTACAACCCGAGCGCAAGCTTCACACCAACGATGGCCGGCAGCTATTGGTGGTATGCGAACTACAGCGGCGACAGCGACAACCTGGCGTCGACCAGCACCTGCGACAGCGGAATGCCAGCAACCACGGTCAGCGCCGCGAGGCCCAACCTGACGGCCAACGCGCCGGCCACCGGGACCGCCGGAACCCAGATCACCGCCCCATCGATCTCGGCATCTCTGACGGGCGGCTCCGCCCCGACCGGGACGATCACCTTCACCGTATACGGACCACAAACGAACGCGCCAACAGATTGTTCAAACGGCGGCACGACCGTCGACACCACAAGCGTTTCCGGCAACGGAACCTACAACCCAACGGCCGGCTACACGCCAACGACCGCCGGCAGCTATTGGTGGTTGGCGAACTACAACGGCGACAGCAACAACAACCCGACCGCCTCAAGTTGCGGGGCGGACATGGCATCAACCACGGTCAAGGACGCGACCGCCTTGACGGCCGCCGGCCCCTCGTACAACAGGACGGGCACGGCCATCTCCCCAAGCTCGATCAGCTCGATGCTCTCGGGGGCAACGATCGACGCGGGCGGCACGATCACCTTCACCGTATTCGGGCCACAGACGAACGCGCCAACGGATTGCTCAAACGGCGGCACCGTCGTCGACACGACAACCGTTTCCGGCAACGGAACCTACAACCCGAGCGCAAGCTTCACACCGACAACCGCAGGCAGCTACTGGTGGTACGCGACCTATGGCGGCGACGACGACAACAACCCGGCCGCCTCAAGTTGCGGGGCCGGCATGCCGTCAACCACGGTCGGCGCGGCGAGCACCAGCCTAACCGCCAATGCTCCGACGAGCGGGACCGCCGGAACCCAGATCGCGCCCTCATCGATCTCGGGGTCGCTGGCGGGCGGCGCCGGCCCGACCGGCATGATCGCCTTCACCGTATTCGGGCCACAGACCACCGCACCGACGATCTGCGCCAGCGGCGGGACCGTCGTCGACAGGACTAGCGTTTCCGGCAACGGAACATACAACCCGAGCGCAAGCTTCACACCAATGACCGCGGGTACCTATTGGTGGTACGCAACCTATGGCGGCGACAGCAACAACCTGGCGTCGACCAGCACCTGCGGCAGCGGAATGCCATCAACGACGGTCGGCGGCGCGAGCACCAACCTGACAGCGAACGCATCCGCGAGCGGGACCGCCGGAACCCAGATCGCGCCCTCATCGATCTCGGCAACGCTCGCGGGTGGCGTCGACCCGACTGGCACGATCACCTTCACCGTGTTCGGACCACAGACAGACGCGCCAGCGGATTGTTCAAACGGCGGCACCGTCGTCGACACGACGAGCGTTTCCGGCAACGGGACCTATAACCCCTCGGTCGCTTTCACGCCGACGACGGCCGGCAGCTACTGGTGGTATGCGACCTATGGCGGCGACGCCAACAACAACCCGACGGCCTCAAGCTGCGGGGCGGGCATGCCATCAACCACAGTCAAGAACGCGACCGGGTTGACCGCGTCGGGCCCCGCGACGGGCACCGCCGGCACAGCGATCACTGCGGGGTCGCTCAGCTCGAGCCTATCGGGAGCGACGAGCGGAGCCGGCGGCGCGATCACCTTCACCGTATTCGGACCACAGACGAACGCGCCAACGGATTGCTCAAACGGCGGCACCGTCGTCGACACGACGAGCGTTTCCGGCGACGGAACCTACAACCCGAGCGCAAGCTTCACACCAACGACCGCAGGCAGGTACTGGTGGTATTCGAGTTACACCGGCGACGCCAACAACAGCCCGACGGCCTCAAGCTGCGGGGCGGGCATGCCGTCAACCACGGTCAGCGCGGCGAGCACCAACCTGACGGCAACCGCGCCGGCAACCGGGACCGCCGGAACCCAGATCACGGCCTCATCGATCTCGGCATCGCTGACGGGCGGCTCCGGCCCGACCGGCACGATCACCTTCACCATATTCGGACCACAGAGCATGGCGCCAGCGGATTGTTCAAACGGCGGCAGGACCGTCGACACGACGAGCGTTTCCGGCAACGGAACCGATAACCCCACGATCGGTTTCACGCCAACGACCTCCGGCACCTACTGGTGGTATGCGACCTATGGCGGCGACGCAACAACCTGGCATCGACCAGCACCTGCGGCAGCGGAATGCCGTCAACCACCGTCGACTCGGCGACCACGAGCCTGACCGCGACCGCTCCGGCGAGCGGGACGGCTGGGACCCAGATCACGGCGTCATCGATGTCGTCATCGCTCGCGGGCGGCTCCGGCCCGACCGGCACGATCACCTTCACCGTATTCGGGCCGCAGGCGAGCGCACCGACGATCTGCGCCAGCGGCGGCACAGCGGTCGGCACCGCGAGCGTTTCCGGTAATGGGGCATACAACCATTCGGCGAGCTTCACACCAACGACCGCCGGCACCTACTGGTGGTATGCGAACTACGCCGGCGACACCAACAACAATTCGGCCGCCTCAAGCTGCGGGGTATCGATGACCGACACGATCGTCGCTTCGCCGACTCGAACGGTGCTCTCATCCTCGAAGAACCCATCGACTGTCGGGCAGCAGGTCACGTATACCGAGACGATCGCGCCCGCGCCCGACGCTGGCAACGTGAGCTTCACCGATCACGGCCGGACGATCTCTGGTTGCGCGGCGGTCAGCGTCGGACTTACCGGGCAGGCGACCTGTCGGCAGACCTATAGCGCGGCCGGGTCACAGACGATCCGTGCCAGCTACTCGGGCTCGAGCCGCTTCGCAGCCTCGCAGTCAGCGCCACTCGCGCAGCTGATCCGCCGCGCGGTGAGCGCGCTCTCGGTGATCGGGCGCTCGACCTCCAATCGCGCGGGCGTCACCGACAAGCTCCGCTGCGCGCCCTCGTCGCTCGCGCCCTGCCGGGCAACAGTGACGCTGACCACGCCCAAGGCGACGCAGCGCGGACGTTCCGCCCGCGGCGCAACCGCCAAGCGCCACCGCCGGACGGTCATCGTCGCCACGAAGGCCGTGACGATTCAGCGCGGCCGGACCGTAACGGTGATCGTCAAGCTCAATGCCACCGGCCGCAAGCTGCTCGTGCGATTCGGCAAGCTCCGCGTGACGGTAACGATCACAGCGCTGCAGAACCGCAGGCGCCTCACGATCGCGAACACGAAGCTGACCATCAAGTCGACACGCAAGCAGAAGTAAACCAACACGCGGGTAGGCCGGCGTGGACAAATGCCACGCCGACAAGCCATCGACGAAGCAGCGCTGAACAGGCCACAACCATCACGACCCGTGGACATCCCGTCCAGGTGGTCGCTTGGCAGAAGCTGCGTCGCTGATGCTGAGCGATCTGTAGAGGTCATCGGAATGTCCACTCCCGCCGGACACCGCGCTCGAACGGGTCCTCGGGGGTACCTCACTGGCCGCGACATGACCGGATGATCTCCCGTCCCGAGAACGGATCGCACTCGAGATCAGAGTCTCGGACGACCTTTGAATAGCTCGAGTCGTGACGGGCCGATCTCTCAGATAGCAGAGACCTGGTCGAACTTCTTCCTGCTCTCTGACGTGTGGCTCCGTAGCTGGAGCCTCCAAGGTCAAGGGGGAACCTCACCTGCAGGAACAGGACCAGCTGTGGGGCGGCGAGACCACCAAGGCGCTCGCCAACTTCCCGATCTCCGGTGGGCGGGTGTCCGGGCCCGTGCTCCGCTGGCTTGGCCGGATCGAGGGCGCAGCCGCCCGGCAAGCTGTAGGCTTGCTGGCGAAAATAGCGTCGAGTGGGGAGGGGATCTCGATGGGGCACCGCACGTTGGCGGCTGGCGCACACCGATGGAGGGCAAGGATGGCGATCACCGTCGTGGCGCTGGCGATGCTCGGCCTGCCTGCCGCGGCGAACGCCGACACGATCCAGTGGGCGAGCAGCTATCAGCTCACCGGGACCGGCTGGGGCAGCGGGGTCGACTGTCCGACGAGCAGCCTGTGCCTGACGACCGCCGAGGTCTCGACGAGCGGCACGCTCGAGGACGACGTGATGTGGACGTCAGACCCCGCCACCGGAGCGTCCTCCTGGCATTACGTCACGCTCGAGCCGGCCCAGCAGGCGTCGTCCGGGGCGACGTATGAGCCGCTGAGCGGTGTCAGCTGCTCGGTGAGCGGGACGACGATCGTCGATTGCGCACTCGTCGACGGTTTCGGCAACGTCTGGCAGACGAGCAACCCGACCGGCTCCGCGTCCGCCTGGTTGATGACCGAGCCCGGGGAGTACGGGTTTGAGGGCGCCTCGTGCTGGTCGACCTACTGCGGCGAGATCGACTCCGGTGGCAACGGGCTCGTCACCGACGGAGCAACGCCGGTCAGCGATCAGAACCTCTTCTCCGGCGGCCCGTTCGCCGCCAGTTCGCTGGACATCAGCTGCGCCGGCGCAACTCTTTGCGTGGCCGACGAGATCGATCAGGGTCCGTCGCTCGCCTGGACGGCATCGCCGGCCTCGGCCACCCCGGACTGGCAGACCGGCTCGCTGACCGGCGTCGACAACCTCGGCCAGGTCGCGTGCCCGACTGCGTCGCTGTGCGTCGCGGACGAGAACGAGGGAGAGGGCACGCCCTCGGTCGGCGTCTCGACCAACCCCACCGGCGGCGCGAGCGCCTGGACCTCGAGCACAGTGCCGGGCGCCACCGCCGGGCTCGATTCCGCCGCCTGCGCTTCGGCCTCGCTGTGCGTTCTCGGTGGCTATGAGAAGACGTTCACCTCGACCGACCCGACCGGTGGATCCGCGACCTGGGACGAGAGCACGGCGCCGTTCCAGTCCTTCATCGGCTCGATCAGCTGCCCGTCCGCGACCGAGTGCGTCGCCTTCCAGAACGGGCAGATCTCGGTCGGGACCGTGACGGCCGGCGGCAGCCCCGGAGGCGGCGGTGTCGGCGGCGGTGTCGGCGGCGGAACCGCGGGCTCCGGTACAGCCGCGGCCGGGCACCCGAGCGTCAGTGGTGCGACCATGGGGGTCTCGGTGAGCTGCACCGGCACCAGCGGGGCCACCTGCATCGTGGCTGGTGAGCTGAGCGCGACCGAGACCAGCCGCGGCGGCACGGTGATCGCGGTTACCGCCCGCAAGCGCACCAAGAAGGCCAAGACGACCAGGATGCTGGTCGTACTCGGCAAGGCGGCGGCGACGATCGCCGCGGGGCACAGCGCCACGCTCGAGATCTCCCTGAGCGGCGCCGGCAAGCGGCTGCTCGCCAAGCTCCACCGACTGCCGGCCAAGCTCACCGTCGTCCACCGCGTCGGCACCAGCACCTCAGTGGCGACGGTCGCCACCGACACCGTCACCTTCAAGTCAGCGGCGACGAAGAAGCACAAGTAGGTCGAAGGTCCTAACTCAACTACGGGTCAGGGCACCTTGCGACCGCGCGATCGTGCACTCGATGACCACGGTGAGTCAAAACAGTCGTGCATCAGCGAGGGCCACAGTCAGCGTACCCGCGCTGGAAGGTACAAACCCCGCCTGTTGGCGGGGTTTGTGGGCAGTCCAATGACCCGTTGCGGACATCCCGTGACCTGTCCCGGGACATCTCAGTGACCTTCTACAGCTATCCGCAGCCGGTGTTGAAGCCGCAGCTGGAGCAGGTGTAGCAACTGCCGGTCCGCTGCATCATGCCGCCGCACTGCTGGCACGCCGGACCGAGATCGAGCCCCTTGCGTACAACCGGAAGCACGGGTGGGCTGTCGGTCAGCATCGTGGCCGCAGGCCGCGGGGTGCTGCCGCCGTTGTGGTCGTCGGCCTCTGGTGCGCTGCGCGCGGGACCGGCGGTATCGCCGATCTGCGAGCTCGCCGCGTCCTGCGCCGCCTTGCGGGCTCGGACCTCGGCGGTAAGGATGCCGAGCTCCTCCTGCAGGTCGACGTCAAGGAAGCGTGAGGCCAGCCACCGCATGATGTAGTCGGGCATCGATTTGGCGAACGGGATCTCCGGGTTGGAGGTCATCCCCTCCGGTTCGAAGCGCATGTAGCTGAACTTGCGCACGAGTGTCTCGAGCGGCACGCCGTACTGGAGCGAGATCGAGATCGCCGTGGCGAACGAGTTCATCATCCCGCGCAGCGTCGACCCCTCCTTGCCGATATCGGTCAGGAAGATCTCACCGACGCTGCCGTCGTCGTACATGCCGGCGGTGATGTAGCCCTCGTGCCCACCGATCGAGAACTTGTGCGTGAGCGAGCGGCGCTCACGCGGCATCCGGCGGCGCTTCGGCGGCGCCTTGTCAAGCGCGTCGGCGATCGCCTGCTCAAGGTCGACCGGCGGCGGCGGTGCCGCGCTGTGCGCGTCGGTGCTAAGCGCCTGCGCGGTCTTGCAGCCGTCGCGGTAGACCGCCAGCGCCTTGACACCGAGCCTCCATGCCTGGATGTAGGCGTCCGCGATGTCCTCGACCGTCGCATCCTGCGGCAGGTTGACGGTCTTGGAGATCGCGCCGCTGATGAACGGCTGAACCGCGCCCATCATCTTGATATGGCCCAGGTGCGAGATCGCCCGCTCGCCGACTGCCACATCGAACACCGGCAGATGCTCGTCCTTCAGATCGGGAGCGCCGATGATCGTGTCGCGCTCGTTCACGTAGGCGAGGATCTGTTCGATCTGCTGGTCGTCGTAGCCGAGCGTCTGCAACGCGAGCGGCACGGTCCGGTTGACGATCGTCATCTGCCCGCCGCCGACGAGCGCCTTGAACTTGACCAGCGAGAAGTCGGGCTCCACCCCGGTCGTGTCGCAGTCCATCAGGAACGAGATCGTCCCGGTGGGCGCAAGCACGGTCGCCTGCGCGTTGCGGTATCCGTGCTCCTCGCCCGCGCTCACGGCCTGTTCCCAGGTGAGTCGCGCCGAGTCGAGCAGCGCGGTGTCCGCGCAGGTCCTATCGGGAATCGCGTGGGTCGCGTCGCGGTGCATCCGCATGACCGCGTTGTGCGCGTCACGATTCTCCGGATACCTGTCGTAGGTGCCGATCGACGCCGCGATCTTGGCCGACTGCAGATACGCTCGGCCGGTCATCAGCGCCGTGATCGCTGCAGCCGTGCCACGGCCGGCATCGGAGTCGTAGGCGACGCCATCGGCCATCAGGTAGGCGCCGAGGTTGGCGTAGCCGAGGCCGAGCTGACGGAATGCCCTCGCGTTCTGCGCGATCTGCTCGGTCGGATAGCTCGACGGGCCGACGATGATCTCCTGCGCCAGGAACATCACGTCGATCGCATGCTCGAAGGAGTCGACGTCGAAGGTTCCATCCTCGCGGCGGAACCGCATCAGGTTCAGCGACGCGAGGTTGCATGCGGAGTCATCGACATGCATGTATTCCGAGCACGGATTGGAGGCGTTGATCCGTCCCGACTCCGGGCAGGTGTGCCACTGGTTGATCGTCGTGTCGTACTGGACGCCCGGGTCGGCGCAGCGCCAGGCGGCCTCGGCGATCTCCTTCATCAGCTCACGTGCGGGGATCGGCTCGCCGACCGGCTCGCCGGTCGTCCGCGCGATCAGATGCCAGTCCTCGTCGTTCTCGACCGCACGCATGAACTCGTCGTTGACGCGCACCGAGTTGTTCGCGTTCTGGTACTGGATCGAGTGGAAACCCTCGCCGTCGATCGACATGTCGAACCCGGCGTCACGCAGGGCCGCGGCCTTGTCCTCCTCCTTGGCCTTGCACCAGATGAACTCCCGGATGTCGGGGTGGTCGACGTCGAGCACGACCATCTTCGCTGCCCGGCGCGTGCCGCCACCGGATTTGATCGAGCCGGCCCAGGCGTCCGCGCCGCGCATGAATGACACCGGTCCGGAGGCCGTGCCGCCGCGGCTGAGCGGCTCCATCGAGCCACGGATCTTCGACAGGTTGATGCCCGAGCCCGAGCCGCCTCGGAAGATGATCCCCTCCTTGGTGTTCCACTCGAGGATCGACTCCATCTCATCGGAGACCGAGAGGATGAAGCAGGCGCTCGCCTGCATCTTCGGGCTGCCGACCGGATGCCAGCCGACGTTGAACCACACCGGCGAGTTGAACGCCGCCATCTGGTGCAGCAGGATGTGCGTCAGCTCGGCGTCGAAGGTGGTGGCGTCCTCGTCTGTCGCGAAGTAGCCACGTTCGCTGCCCCATGTGGCGATCGTGCCGGCGACGCGGGAGATCATCTGCTTGACCGACGATTCGCGCTCAGGCGAGGAGGGCTGGCCACGGAAATACTTCTGCGCGACGATGTTGGTCGCGTTCTGGGACCACGTCTTCGGGAACTCGACGCCGAGCTGCTCGAACGAGACCTTGTCGCCGTGGCCGATGCGCGCATCCCGCCGCTCCCACTCGAGCAGATCGAACGGATGGCGGCCCGGAGACGTGAAGTAGCGGCCGATCGAGAGCCCGCGACCGGACTGTGCTTCGGTGATCAGCTGGCTGTGCGGTTGGTTCTCCATACTTGCCGGGCTCCTCTCGATTTCCGCTTCTTCCGCTGCTTTTCCTGGGCTCCGTGGCGGCTCAGGGGGTAACAGCGAATCCTTGCGCACGCGCCGGACGGAACCACTTGGCGTAGCGCTTCCGGACGCGCTCGGCGGCATCCGGACCACCTTTAATTGTACCGGCGCGGCACCCGCGGCCGAACCGGCGCAGGCGACGATTCAGTCGCGCGTAGCGAAAACCACAGGCGGCGTAGCCGCCCCTAAAAATGAATCAATTTCCGGCCTGCTCGGCGAGCAATCGGGAGACCGTCTCCTGCGCCTGCTCACGCGCCGCGATCGCGAGCGCGAGATCCTCGACGAGCCGCTCGAATCGGTCCTCAAGCGCACGGGCGTGCGCCTGCGCCTGCGTACGCAACTCGGTTTCGTGATCGACCGCGCGGGCCAGCGCGCTCGCCTCGAGCTCCCGCTGCTCCAGGTGCTGCTGCGCATCCCGTGAACGCAGCATCGCGGCCACAAGCTCGGTTTCAAGCGATTCGGCGAGGCGCTCGAACTCGGATGCGAGCCGGCGAGCCTGTTCGGCGGCAAGCACCGCTTCACGTGCGTCGGCTCGCGCCGTCTCGGCTGCTTCACGCGCCGTGTCGGCCGCTTCGCGAGCCACCGCGAGCTCCGCGCGGGATGCCGTGCGCTCCGCCTCAAGCGCGTGGTGAGCGGCGTCCGAGCTGCGCGCCGCCGCTGCCGCGCGCTCGTGGGCGCGGATCAGCTGCTGCTGAAGATCCTCTCCGGACTGCGCGTCAGTCACGGCGGACGATTGTATGTCTGTTATACATCGCGCGCCGATGTCAAACCTGCGATGCCAACCACCGGCGCCCTGATGAAGCTGCTCGTCACCGGAGGGGCCGGCTATATCGGCTCGATTGTGTCGAGGCTACTCGTGACACGCGGCCACGAGGTGGTCGTGTTCGACAGCCTCGAGCGAGGCCACAGGAGCGCCGTGGCCGGCGAGGCTCGGCTTGTGGTTGCTGATCTGCGAGATGCGCAGGCGATCTCCGAGACGCTGGCGGAGGGGTTCGACGGTGTGCTGCACTTCGCGGCGCTGGCGCTGGTCGGCGAGTCGGTCAGCCACCCGGAGCGCTACTACCGGACCAACGTCTGCGGATCGCTGAACCTGCTCGAGGCGATGCGTACCGCCGGGGTGCCGCGGCTGGTGTTCTCCTCGACCTGCGCCGTCTACGGCCAGCCGGACGAGGTCCCGATCTCCGAGTCGGCGCCGCCGCGCCCCGAGAACGCCTACGGCGCATCGAAGCTCGCGGTCGATCAGATGATCTCTGCGTTCAGCATCGCGCACGGGATCGGAGCGGTCAGCCTGCGCTACTTCAACGTGGCCGGCGCGAGCGGCGGCGTCGGCGAGGATCACGAGCCTGAGACGCACCTGATCCCGAACGTCCTGCGCGCGGTGCTCGGAAAGCGGACGAGCGTCGACATCTACGGCACCGACTACCCGACGCCGGACGGGACCGCGATCCGGGACTACATCCATGTCGACGATCTCGCGACCGCTCACCTGCTGGCACTTGAGGGCGCGCACGCCGGTCAGCACCGGATCTTCAACCTCGGCAATGGCAGCGGGTTCTCGGTCCGGGAGGTGATCGCGGCCGCGGAGGAGGTGGTCGGCGAAACGGTCCCGACGATCGAGGCGCCGCGACGCCCCGGTGACCCGCCGATGCTGGTTGCCGCGAGCGGGAAGATCCGCTCGGAGCTCGGATGGGAGCCGCACAAGCCGTCGCTGGCGGAGATGATCGCCGACGCCTGGGCCTTCGCGACGGCGAATCCCGACGGCTACCCCCGGTCCGAGTAGTCCCGAGAGCCCTGGCCGGCCGGCGTCAGGCGGCTACGAGCTGGTGGTCGAACGCATACCGGATCGCTGCAGCCCGGTTCGGCACGCCGAGCTTCCGGTAGATGTTGGTGAGGTGGAATTTGACCGTGTGCTCGCTCACCCACAGCTCCTGACTGATCGCCGCTGTGGTCATGCCGGCTGCGACCGCGGCCAGGATCGTGTGCTCACGGCTGGTCAGATCGGGTGAGGAGGGCTGATCGAGCGGCGCATCCAGATCTCGCACGCGCGGGCCTGCGTGGTAGACGTCGTCATTGGCCGCGTGCCTCACGAGAGCTGCAACGTCACCCGATTCAACGCTCTTGACCACATACGAACTCGCGCCCGCAGACAGGGCGCCGTCGATCGTCGCGCGGTCCTCGCACGCCGACAGGACGATGATCTTCAGTTGCGGCCAGGCCGACCGCAGGCGCTGGATGCACGTGGGCCCGCTCATTCCCGGCATCCGCAGATCCATCACGACAACCGCAGGGCGCCGCCGGTCGACCATCGCGATCAGCTCGGGGCCCGAATGTGCTTCGCCGACGACCTCGATCTGGTCATCGCGCTCAAGCACACGCCGGACTCCGGCAACCATCAGCGGATGGTCGTCTGCGATCACAACTGTCAGCGGCACCGCGCCGTCGCGGCGGCCAATCTCGCAATTCGACTCGTCAGGCATCGTCACAGTGCTCCAGTTTCGGGTCCAGCGGTTCCCCCCGGCTGGACGCTCGAGTCCAATTTACCACTTGGCTGTAGAAGATTGTGGACAAGTTTGCCAAGAGGTGCTCGATGCGGGACGCCGGATGGCCGTTTCTGCGCCGGTGAACAGACGTTCCTTGAGGTCGAACTAGACCTTCGTGCAGTGCATAGGACGGTGCAGAACCACCACACTAGGTGGCTGACATGCGCGACGCGAGGATCATCCTCAACCTGACGCGCGGCAACGTGCTCTGCGAGCAGGTCGAGATCGCCGATAGCGCGCTGCCTCGCATGCGTGGCCTGCTCGGTCGCAGATCACTGCCGTCGGGCGAGGGCGTCCTGCTTCAGCCGGCGCCGTCGATCCACACCGCGTTCATGCGCTTCGAGTTCGACGTCGTGTTCCTTGACGCCAGCCTGCACGTGATCCGGACCGTCGAGCATGTGCGGCCATGGCGCGTGGTGATCGCTCGGCATGCGGCCAGCGTGCTCGAGCTGGCCGCCGGCGAGGTGTCCCGCCGGAAGGTGCAGCTCGGAGATCAGATCGTCGTCGCCGACAGCGATCTGGCGATCGGCGGCGTCGCGCCTGTGAGATCGACGATCGCCGGGCAGGGCGAGCCCGTCGACTCGGACGGAGTCCTGACGGAGACCGCCGAAGACGTGAGCGCCGATCAGACCGACGCCCCGAGGGTGCTGCTGGTCGGATCCGATCGCCGGTTCCGGTCGGTCACGGCCGCATTGCTGCAACGACGCGGCTACTCGGTCACGATCGGCGAACAGATGGCGAGCATGGCTGAGGTCGCTGCGCGCGAGCACGTTGATGTGGTCGTGCTCGACACCGGGGCGCTACCGGCGCTCGCCGCGCTGGAGGCGGCCAAGCTGGAGGCGCTGAACCCGTCGGTCGGGATGATCTTCGTCAGCGACGGCCTCGGACAGGCGCTGCCTGCCACGCCGGTTCTCCCTAAGTGGGGTTCATTCGACGGCCTCTACGACGCGATCGAGGTCGTCCGCGCGGCGAAGCCGCAATCGGGTCGCTCCTGAGCGGATGGCCGCTGCTCAGGTCGCGCAGCTGGTGCGAGCCGGAGGCGAAGCCGTTCTCAAGTGCGTAGCGGACCGCCTCGGCGCGGTTGCTGACGCCGATCTTGCGGTAGATGTTGGTGAGATGGAACTTGATCGTGTGCTCGCTGACCCAGAGCTCGCCGCTGATCGCCGCTGTGGTCTTGCCCGCGGCGACCGCCGAGAGGATCGTCTGCTCCCGCTCGGTCAGACCCGGCTCGGGGCGGTCCGGCGCCGATGTGCTGGGAGTGAAACGCGAGGGAACGTGGAACACGATGCCGCTTGCGACCTGACGGATGATCGACAGCAGGTCGGCGGGCTGAACGCTCTTGACGACGTAGGCGAAGGCGCCGGCGTTGAGCGCCGCGTCGATCGAGGCGCGGTCCTCCGACGCGGACAGGACGACGGGCTTGACGTCGGGCCAGTTGCGGCGGATCGCCGCGACGCAGTCCGCTCCGACGACACCCGGCATCTGCAGATCGAGCAGCACGACGTTCGGACGCCGGCGCTCGATCATCGCCAACACCTGCGGTCCTGTGCAGGCCTCGCCGATCACCTCGACATCGTCGCTGCGCTCAAGCGTGCGCCGGATGCCCGTGAGAATCAGGGGGTGATCGTCCGCGATCAGAACGCTCGTACGGCGCGTGATCGTCGGCTGCTCAAGTTCGAGGCGTGCTGCGACGGCACCCATTCCTCATACCTCCTCGACAACTAGGCCTGCGGCTGAACGGATTTGTTGATGGCTCGATTCCCAGAACCAGAACCGTTTCGGCACAGGCGCACGTATTCTTGAGAATTGGGCCGATTCCTCTGGACGAACGGTCCCCAGCACGTGACTGGCCGGGCACCTCGCAATCGCGCGGCGAGCTCGAGGCCGGCAGTTGGCTAGAGCAGATCGACGAGCGCGTCGAGCGCGTCTGCGAGCACCCGTTCGCGCGTCTGCGAAGCATCGAGCACGCGGATCCGATCTGGGTCCGCGCTCGCCAGCGCGGCGTAGGTTTCGGCGACAAGGCGGAAGAACTCATCCTGTTCACGTTCCAGTCGGTCAGCGCCGTGAGATCTTGATGCCTGCCGGGCCCGGGCATGCGCTGCATCAAGCGCCAGCAGCAGCGTCCGGTCCGCCTCCAAGCCTGCTGTCGCGAACAGGTTCAGAGAGCGGATCGGCTCGATCCCGAGGCGGCGCCCGCCACCCTGGTAGGCGAGCGACGAATCGAGGAACCGGTCGAGCAGCACCCAGGCGCCCGATGCCAGCGCCGGGCGGATCGCCTCTTCGACAAGCTGCGCGCGGGCGGCGGCATAGAGCAGCGCCTCGGTCCGAGGGGCGATGCTGAGCTCCGCGTCGGTCACGAGCGCGCGGATCCGCTCAGACACTGTCACACCACCCGGCTCGCGCATGAGCTCGATCGCGACTCCGCGCGCCGCGAGTGCATCGCGCAGGTGCTCGGCGAGCGTCGTCTTGCCCGTCCCGTCGATCCCCTCGATCGTGATCAGCCGCCCGGTGCGCGTCATCACCGCTGACGTTAGCGGTGGATCGCGTCCGTCGAGTGACTACGATCGCCGAATGCCATTCGAGCTTGAGAGCCGAGTGCCGACCGAACTCGACAGCCGAGTGTCGTCCGAGCTCGACAGACACCCGAACGCGCGGGCCCTTCTGGGCCCGGTACTGGCACCCGGCGGCCGGCCATCGCACGCGTACCTGTTCCATGGACCCGGCGGCGCCGGTAAGCGCTCGGTGGCCCGTGCGGTCGCCGCCGAACTGCTGAGCCAGGGATCCAGCGATCCAGAAAGCGCTCGCGCTCGCGCTCGCTCCGGATCCCACCCCGATCTGACCTGGGTGTCGCCGAGTGGCGCGCACGAGATCCTGGTCAGCGATATCGACGGTCCGGTGGTGGCGGCCGCCAGCCGGACGCCGTTCGAATCGGCGCGTCGGGTGTTCGTGATCGAGCGCGTCGATGAGCTCGGCGACGAGGCCGCCAACAGGATGCTCAAGACGTTGGAGGAGCCGGCACCGTTTGTGCACCTGATCCTGATCACCGACCGAGTCGCGGAGGTGTTGCCGACGATCCGCTCCCGCTGCCAGCACGTGCGGTTCGAGCCTCCGCCGATTGAGGAGGTGGCTGCCGCGATTGCGCAGACAGGGGTCGAGCCGACGACGGCGCTTGCATGCGCCCAGCTGGCGCTGGGCGATGCTGACCAAGCTCGGCGAGCTCGCCTCCGAGGATGGAATCGCGCTTCGCAGCGCCGCGGAGGGCTACGCCCGCGCCGCGATCGCCGGCGATGTCTCGGAGAAGGCGCCTTGGGTTGCGCTGCTCGCGGCCGTTCGTGCGCGCGGCGACGCGGTCGAAAGCGAGCTCAGCGACAGCAGGACAGCCGAGCTCGAGCTGTATCCGAAGAAGGAGCGTAAGCGTGCCGAATCCGTCTGGACGGATCGGATTCGCCGTGCCAAGCGCCGCACCGAGACCGCGGCGCTCGACCTCGGGCTGCAGCTGGTGACGCTCTGGTACACCGATCTGGCGGCGATCGCCTGGGACGTCGATCGAGCTGGTGCGGCATCTCGATCGGATCGAGGCCCTGCGAAGCGACGCGGGACCACGGCCGGCGCAGCTGCGCGCGGCGATCGAACTGGTCGAGGACACCCGCGTGCGCTTTTCACTCAACGTGAGCGAGGAACTCGCATGCGAGGCGCTCGCGTACCGGCTGGAGCGAACGCTCGCGACGTGATCTACGAACCCAGGGTCTATCTCCGAGCGCCCGCACCAGGCGACGAACATGAGTTCACATCGCTCATGCGCGAGAGCCGCGCCTTTCACCGGCCGTGGGCGACAGCGCCGACGGACAGCGAGCGCTTCCTGGCCTACCTGACGGATTCCCAGCGTCAGGACTTCGAGGCGATGCTCGTCTGCAGGTACGGCGACGACGCGATCCTCGGCTTCTTCAACCTCTCCCAGATCGCACGCGGTTCGATGCAGAGCGCGTACCTCGGCTACGCCGTCGGACGACGCTACGCCGGGCAGGGCTACATGCGGGAGGGGATCGAGCTCGTCCTCCGTCGAGCGTTCGTCGATCTCCGCCTGCACCGGATCGAGGCGAACATTCAGCCCGACAACAGCGCCTCGACGGCGCTGGCCCGTGGCGCCGGCTTCCGTCGCGAGGGATTCTCTCCCAGGTACCTGAAGATCAGCGGCCGCTGGCGCGACCACGAACGGTGGGCGTTGCTGGCCGAGGACTGGCGCGGACGCACCGGCTACTGACGCCGATCGGCTCGCGTGTCGGCCGGAGGCTTGCGGTGGAGCCGGGCAGGAGCGCCATAGTGCACTGAAGGTGCTACCGATCAACGAGCTCGAGCCCCGCGACCTGGCGGCCTGGCGAGAACTGGCCGCACGGGCAGCCGAGCCAAACCCGTTCTTCGAGCCCGAATGCGTGCTGCCCGCGGCGCGTCACCTGGGCGAATCGCATGTAGGACTGCTCGTGGTCGAGAACCGGGACCGAGAGTGGCTGGCGTGCATGCCGGTGATCCCACGCCTGAGGCGCTGGCACGCGCGATTGCCGGTGCTCACCGCCTGGCGCAACATCTACGCATTTCTCGGAACCCCGCTCGTGGCGCGAGACGCCGTCGAGCTCGGCACGGAACGGCTGCTTGCGCAGGCGCTCGACGCGAGCAGGTTTGGCGTGGTGGCGTTGCCGTGGCTCGGCGACGATGGGCCGGTGGTCACGGGTCTCCGGTCGGCGCTCGAAGCGAGCGGAGCCCGGCCTGCGCTACACCGCTCGTTTGAGCGAGCGGTGATGCGGCGCACGACACTGGCCGAAGGCGTGGATGCCGTGTTGGCCCCGCATCAGCGCCGCGATCTTGACCGCCTCGCTCGGCGGCTGGCGGAGAAGCTCGAGGCGCCGCTCGAACTCCGTGACGAGAACGGACGGGCGAGCGCCGTAGAGGAGTTCATGGCCCTCGAAGCGTCCGGCTGGAAGGGCGAGCAAGGCACGGCGTTGCGCTCACGCCCGGCGCATGCCGAGTACTTCAGGGAGCTGTGCGACGGCTTCCGTGCCGCGGGCCGCCTCCAGCTGCTCGCGCTCGGCGGTGGCGAGCAGACCGTCAGCTACAAGTGCAATCTGCTCGCCGGCGATGCCGTCTTCTGCTTCAAGATCGCCCACGACGAATCGTTCGCGCACTATCGACCAGGTGTCCAGCTCGAACTGCGGACGCTGAAACTCTTTCGCGACCAGATGAGCGAGACCTGGATCGACTCGTGCGCCGATGCAAACAACACCCTGTTGGAACACTTCTGGCGCGAACGCCGGGCCATCGGCTCGTACGTGATCACCGGCGCCGGGCCTGTCGGCTGGGCGTTCAATCACGGCAGTTCCGCCCTGCACCGTGTTCACGCGAGCTGATCGCCAACCGAGCGCGCAACGATCAAGGCGGCGGGAGCCGAGCGGGATCCTGGGTGGCGGCGGCAAGAGTCTTGTGTTGTCCAGCGAACGCCGCGAACGTCGGCTACGCTTGCCCCGAGCAGCGGCCGACCCGGATTTGCAGTCCCGCGCAGCCCGAAATCGGGCCGAGCGCAGGGAAACCGGGAAACCCCTGCAAACGCCGACGTAGCTCAGCTGGTAGAGCACTTCACTCGTAATGAAGGGGTCCCCGGTTCGAATCCGGGCGTCGGCTCTAGGAAAAGCCCCGCTCAGGCGGGACTTGCACTTGCCCGGTGGTGCGCACGGAGCGCCCGATTGATGGCCTTGGGCCACCTATTGGGCAACAGTAGCGCTGTCAACCCCGGTCCAAATCGTGCCGAGGCGATCACGAGCTGGGCTGGGTAGTGCTGCTCACCCCGCCAAACACAGGACCGCCGCATCGCCACCCAAATGGACAGCCATTGATCGCCAGGCCGCGACGCGGTCAAGTGGAATGCCGTCCCCTAGATAGCGCATGACCTCCGCGTCTGCGTATATCGCGGCGTACGCGTCGGAATCTGAACCTGGAGGCCACGGAGCAACAGTCGCTCGATCGTTGGGGAAGCGACCCCCGGGCTCGCAGAGTGCTGATTTCGCGCGATACGAGCGCTGCTGCGAGTGCCGCGCAAGTTCGCCGCTCCCAGGCGATCGCGCGCGCGGTATCTGTCGCGGCCGCAGTGTCTAATCATCGGCGGAGGATTCCTGGATCTCCGCGAGGAACATCCGCGCCTTGTTGGCGAGCGGGACGATGCCCTTCGTCTGATAGCGCCGGAGAGATTGCTCGGCAGCTTGCCGCGCCTCCTCGGTCCGGCCTGCGAGCGCAAGAATCTCGGCGAGCGTGAAGCACGGATCGCCGAACGAGGGAACGTGCCGCCCGTCGCCGCCGGCGTACTCGAGCGCGGTTCGGGCGAGCTGCTCCGCTTCGTCCAAGAGCCCGCGGTGGGCCATGATCTGCGCCTGGACGACGAGTCCGCCCGGATCGGACGGATCGTCGAGCGCTTTGCCGATCAGCAGCCATTCCTCGGCCTCGTCGAGTCGTCCATCGGCCTCGAGCGCCCTGGCGGTCAAATGGGCCTCCGCCGCCTGGTAGGTGCGATCCCCCATCTGCTCGAGGATGGCGTAGGCGGCGCGCGCTTCGCGCTCGGCTGCTTTGTAGTCTTGGGCCAGCATCTCGACGAGCACGGCGACGTCGGTGCTGTGGGCTTTGAGGTGACGCAGGCCGAGATCGTCCATGATCGCGCGGGCCTGAATGATCGCCTCGCGTGCCGCGTCGAAATCCCCGGCGAGCCCCTCGAGACCTCCGATCCGAACCAGGCAGTTCGCGTGGACTTGCCGGTTCGACGTCTGGTCCAGGATCGCCCGGCAGCGCGCCAGCGCCGACTCGACGTGCTCGGGCCCCCAGAGAGCGGCCGAGAGCATGTGTCTGAGGATGCTCGCCTCGCGCCGCTCGTCCCCGGCCCGCCGGGCGTGCAGAAGGGCGCGCTCCTGCAGGTCGGAGGCCTCCTCCCAGTTGCCAGCCCACCTCGCGAGTAATCCCAGGAGTCGGAGGGCGTCCGCTGCACCGCGGTGATCTTGCGCCTCCTCGAACACGGTAACGAGAGGCTCTATGTTGCGCTGGATGTCCGCGTTAGCTTGCTGGCTTTGTGTCTGACGGCGCACGGACGCGAGCCCGACCTCGGCTCTTGCGTGAAGGAGCCGGTCGACGTGCGCGGCTCGCGCAACCGTCGACTCCAGCAGGGACTCCGCGTCCCGTAGTCGCCCGGCTTCGAGGAGGGCATCCGCGAGCTCGATCTCGAGCTCGATCCGCGTCTCGTCTTCCGCCCCGAGCAGCGTCGCTGCTCGCTCGAGCAGATTGCTCGCACCGTTCATGTCGCCGCGACCGAGCGCACGCCTGCCTGCGATGCCGAGCTTGGTTGCGGCCCGGTCGGCGAGCGTCCCGCCCGACTGGTCAAGCTCTTGCCGATAGCGATACGCCTGCTCGAGGTGGTAGCCGAGCATTTCGTCCAGCTCGACCAGATCGGCTCCGTGCTGCTCGAGCCATTCGGCGAACCGTTCGTGTAGCTCCGCTCGGGCCGCCTTCGACAGCGCGTTGTAGGCTGCGTCTCGGATCAGCAGGTGGCGGAAACGGAAGGCGTCCTCGCCCGGGAGCTGCGCCCGGTCGGGGCGGACGAGCTCTTTGCGCACCAACCCGGTCAGACAGGCTGTCACCTGAGCGCCGTCCGGGCTCAACGTCTGAACAGCTCCGCAGTGGAAGATCCGGCCCTCGACTGAGCCGCACTGCAGCACATCGCGCTCGCCCGGTTCGAGCTGGTCAAGGCGGGCGGCCAGCAGCGCCTGGATCGTCGGAGGAACGGTCACCTCGTCCTCGCCGGATTCCTGGAGGAGCGCAACCATCTGCTCGACGAACAGCGGGTTTCCTTCGGCAGCCTCCAGGATGCGGGTGCGCAGGGCTACGTTCAGATTTGCGAGGCTGTCGATCAGCAGCTCCGTCTCCGCGGGTGCGAGCGGCTCGAGCAGTACGGTGGTCGCGTTCACTTTGCCGCCGGCCCAGCCGGTGCGGCGGTCGAGCAGTTCCGGCCGCGCCATACCGAGCAACAGGATCGGCGCGTCGCGGGACAGATCGGCCGCGTGCTCGACCAGGTCGAGGAACGTCTCCTCGCCCCAGTGCAGGTCGTCGAAGACGCAGACGAGCGGCCGCTCGTCGGCAACCGCCTCCAGCAACTTGCGAAACGCCCACGCGATCTCCTCGCTCGACGAGACGCGCGCATCCTTGCCGAGTAGGCGATCGAGCGTCTCGCGGGCGCGCGGATCCAGTTCGGGCGGCGACAGCTGCATGACCACCTCGACGACCGGCCAGTACGTAATGCCCTCCCCGTAGGAGAGACAGCGCCCGGAGACGACCGTCACATCGGCCAGGCCGCTGAGGAACTCGGCCGCCAGCCGCGACTTGCCCACCCCAGCAGGCCCGAGAATCGTGAACAGCTGGCAGGACCGCGCGGACACCATCCGCTCCCATGCGTCCGTGAGCAGGCGCTGCTCGCGGACGCGCCCGACCAGAGGCGCCCGCAACAGGCGCGGCGCTTCTCCCGACATCGAGAGCAACCGGTACGCCGTGACCGGCTCCCGCTTGCCCTTGAGCTCGAACGGAGCCAGCTTCTCGACGTTCACCGCGTCGCGCACCAGCAGCCACGTCTCCCGACCGATCAGGATCTCCCCTGGCCCGGCGGCCTGCTCCAAACGAGCCGCCACATTCACGGCATCCCCGATCGCCAGGTTCTCGCCCTCGCCCATCAACACCGGCCCCGTGTTCACTCCCGTGCGAAACCGCAGCTCGACCCCGACCTCCTCCGCGACCGTCGGCAACCGCTCACGAATCTCAAACGCCGCCCGCACCGCCCTGAGCGCATCATCCTCACGCACCACCGGAATCCCGAACACAGCCATCACCGCGTCCCCGATGAACTTCTCGACCGTCCCGCCATGCCGCTCGATCGTCGAGCGCATCACCTGGAAATACCGGTTGATCACACCACGCAGAACCTCCGGATCAAGCTCCTCCCCCAACGCCGTGGACCCCGTCACGTCGCAGAACAGCGCCGTCACCACCTTCCGCGACTGACGCAGCGGAACAGCTGCCGCCTCGAGCTCCGCGCCGCAACCCGGACAGAACCGAAACGACTCCGGACTCTCAAAACCACACTGCCGGCAAACCGGCATCAGCCAGCCACTAACACGATCGTCGCTCGCCCCACATCACCATCAGTGAAAGATAGTCCCGCCGCGCCCCAGTGGCGAACGGATAAGCCCGGAGATGGCCGGCGCAGCGCTTAGTCGGCCACACCCGCCGTCAGGAGACGACCGTGAACTTCACGCTCGCCGGCTTCGACCTGCCGGCCGGGTCGGTCGCGACGGCAATCGCCGTGTAGTGGCCCGGGTGCAGCGCCTTCGAGCCGATCCGCCCGGTGAACGCAACGACGTCGGCGCCCTGCTGCTCTCCAGTTCGGGTGAGCGTGCCGTTGACGATGGTGCGGCTGCAGGACTTGGCGTGGTGCTTGCGCAGGCGGGCGGTGCCGGGGACACACTGCTTGCCATCGCGCAGACCCGGTGCCGAGTGCTCGATCTTGATCGTCAGCGTGGCGGCGGCGGAGAGCCTCATGTGGAACGCGGTGCCGAACGGGACCGCGGCTCGAGCCACGATCGGGGTGGGGGAACCGGAAACGCGGAAGCGGGGGTTGGTCAGGCTGAGGCCGCTGAGCATGGGAGCTGGGCCACCGGTGTCGGTGACCGTGACCTGCTTGGTCGTCGTCTCGTTGTCGGCACCGGTGGCGACGGCCGTGATCGTGTTGGATCCTGGCGTCAGAGTCACGGACGTCGAGAACGCGCCGGCCGTCACCGTCACAGCGGATCCGTCGACCGTAACCGAGCTCAGTCCGAGCGAATCGCTGGCCGTGCCGGTCACGCTGATCGTTGAGCTGTGCGTGGCCGCGCCGTTCGCCGGGCTCGTGATCTGGAGTGATGGTGGTTCGGAGATGCCGCTCTGGTTGACGAACACGGCTCCGGCGTTCTGCCCGGGCTGGTCTGCGACGGGAGTACCGACCGCGCCGGCCGCGACCAACGACCCTGAGATTGCCAGCGAGCTGCCGAAGTAGAGGGCGGCTGCGCTGGCGGCTGGGGTCAACTCGTCCGCAGCTGAGAGGTTCGCAGCCACCCACCCGCCTGAGGGCTTGGTGACCTCAAACGCCGCCCCTACATCAAGCTCGTACTGATAGTCGCCGACGAGGACCGTGTCGCCCGAGATGGCCACCGCACTGCCCAGTGCCGAGCCCTCCGGCCACCCGGTAGGTCCCAGCAAAGCCACACCTGAGGACCAACTGCTGCCGCTGCTTGTGAAGATGTAGGCTGCGCCGGCACCGTCTGACGCTTCGGGCGCGCCGGCCACGATCGTCCCACCCGAGATCGCGACTCCCGTACCCGGCCCCCAGGTTGCGGGGGGCTCGGGGGGTGTGCCGCCCAGTTGGTCATTCGCGGCTGCACCGTCCAGCGTAGCCTGCTGGGTCCAACTGCTGCCGCTCGCTGTGTACACCTCAAGGGCACCGGACATTGAGCCGCCGCTTGTCGTCTCGTCGGGGGCACCGGCGACGATTGTCCCATGCGAGCCTCCCGCCGATGGGTCGATCGCCACCGAAGCGCCCAGCGCAGAGCCACTTCCGCCGGAGAACTGTGCTGCCGGCGCCGGGTCGTCGTTGGGCTCGCTGGCCCAACCATTGGTCGGCTCCGTCCACACATACACAATCCCATCGCCGTCAGCGTCGCAGCCGCTGGCGCACCCTCCTGGTCCTGTGTTAGGGCCGGTATCGGGCGAGCCGGCGACGACCGTAGAGCCGGACACCGCGACCGAGTAGCCGAGCTCCTCACCCGACGATGTAGTTGACGCCAGAAGCACTGTCGTCGGTGACTCGCTCGGCTCGCTCGCCCACCCGCCTGGCGGTTCGACGAACACGGCCACGCCACCGTTCGCCGTCTCGCCGCCCTGGAGCCATGGCATGCCGACAACGATCGTCGACCCCGAGATGGCGAGTGACGCGCCAAACGCACTGGTGCCTGAGTCCGAGGGCGGGTGCAGCACCGCCGCCTGGGTCCAGCCATCGCTGCCGGGGGCGAACACGTACACGACCCCGGTCCCGCCTGGACCCTCGGAGGCGCCGACGGCGATCGTGTCGCCCGAGATCCCTGCCGACTCCCCGAAGAACTCGCCGTTCGCATCTCCTGGGTTGGTGATCTCGGTGAGCGTCGGATCGACGATCAATGGGTAGACGGCGCTCCGATCTGAGACCTCGATCAGCAGGCGCCCGCGCGAGAGAACGAGGCGGGCCGGAATCGTGCGCCCGCGCGCATCACTCACGCGCAGGCCCGCGTATCGGAGCATGCCCTGACCACCTGCTCGCCGAAACACGACCGCGCGGCCAGCGTCGGCCGTCGACGGCGACAACCCGCCACCCAGCCGCAAAGCGATCGTCAGCGGCCCGTGGGTACCGCCTGGACGCCTGGTGACTGTGAACACCTGCTCAAGTCCAAGCGGACCGTTCACGAACCGCTCGCTTACCGGCCCATCTCGGTAAAAAACTTGGTTCGCTGCATCCGTCGGCGAGGCTTCGGCCGTGGGCTGCAGCTGGTTGCCGCGTCCAATCGCCTGGAGTGACAGCGTCACCGATCCGCCTGCGGTATTGACACGCACGCCGTGAGCGGTGAAACGAGCCCTGAGACCGGATGCCGACATGCTCAAGCCGTACGCCGTCCGGTGGACCGCGTACTGCGCCCCGCGTGCGCCAAGCACGCCAGAGATCACCGGCTGTGCGGCCACCGGCAGGGCCTGCAGCCGATGCATGCTCGCTGCACCGCGAACCCCGGCCGCGAGCGGCGAATGCGCAAACCGCGCCGGCGCCGCGGTGGCGCCGCCGCCGGTTGGGACCGTCCGCTGCGCGCTCACCACGAATGCACCAACGCCGCAGGCCAGCACCAAGAACCAGACCAGGCGTGGTGACCACGTCAGTTTGATCACGTCCCCACACGGCTCTGCAGAGCCAGGCGTCATCGCCACAATCTAGCGCTGATGCGTCGACAACCGAGCCGTCGGTTGCGGTCTCGGTCCCGCGTCAGCGACCATTCAGCCAGGTGCACAGCGGCGCCGGATGCGACACTGGAGCGATGGTTTCGAGGCCCGACACCGACGGCGTGACGGTTCGGCCCCTCGAGAGCGCGCTGGACGCCGCTGCGTTTCGAGCACTCAACGAGGAGTGGATCGCGCGGCACTTCTCCTTCGAGGAGCGAGACCGCCGGCAGCTCGACGATCCGGTGGCCACGTATGGCGATCCCGGCGGGCTGATCCTGATAGCCGAGTTCGACGGTCGGCCAATCGGGTGCGTCGCGCTTGCGCCGAACGGCACCGGCGCTTGGGAGCTGTCAAAGATGGCAGTTGCACCGGAGTTTCGGGGCAACGGCGCCGGGCGCAAGCTTCTCGCCGCTGCGGTCGATCACGCCACCGGATCCGGGGCGCGCTCTTTGTACCTCGGCAGCTCGAGCAAGCTCGCCCCCGCGGTCCATCTCTACGAGGCATTCGGCTTCAAGCACGTCCCGCGCGAAACGCTGCGCCTTGCCTCCACCCGCGTCGACGTGTTCATGGAGCTCGTGCTGTAGGCCGCTCACAGGTGCATCCGCGCTACCGCCCCTGACCGGGTACCCGACGCGATGAGGACTGTTGGTTGGGGCCCCAACCCAGCGTCGGTACGCGGCTAGTGCGCCCTCCCGCATGTCGCCATCGCCTTGTTGGCTGCGGGGGAATTCGGATCGAACTGGGCGCTCACCCGAAAGTACAGTCCGGGCCCGACGATCAGGATCGGGCCCGGGGGAGCATCAAAGTGCGTCGGGTCTGGGAAGTCCGGGAAACCGTGTGTGCGCATGCACTTGGCGAAACTCAGCGCAGCGAGAAACTGGCTCTCGGTGGCCGATTGCGCCCCAGGTTTGCCGCCGGGCACAAGCTTGGCGCATGCCCGCCGGGCGGACTTGAACGCCGGGGACTGCGGGTTGACCCCCGAGGTCAGGTTCACTCCGCCGCCTCCAGCGCTCGGATCGGGGAAGTTGGGAACGCCGTGCGAGCGCATGCAGTCTGCAAGCTTGAGCGCCGGCGTGTCACCGCTCCCGGTGGCAGCCCCGCTGCTCGGCCCGCTCGAGGACCCGCAGGCGGCGATCGCTACTGAACACGTGATCACGACTAACGTGATCAGCACGTTGTAGACCCTGCGGTTGGCCATCGCCTCAGTTGTAGCGGACGACAGATAACAGGGACGTAACGTCATAGGGCTGCACTCTGCGGCTCAAACAGCGCTCGGCGCACCCTGAGCGGAGGTGTCCCAACCGCATCAAGAACTGGACAATTGACAGTCGCCTATCACTGCCGACGCTCCCGAGAATTCGCAAGCCGGCTGCACCAGTCACAGGCATGAAGCCCAAACTGCTAGAGCGAGGTCACTTTGGCGCAGTGACCGCGGTGATTAAGGCCGAGCCTGCTGATGTCAGTGCCCGGACCCCTGAATAGGGCCCGAGGGGATGAGACCGACGAAGGCCGCGACTGCTGTGCCGACCCCTTCGATGGGTTTATTGCCCGACGAGACCTCCGCTACATAAGCGTCTCGCGCCTGCTTCGCCCGCACCGCGAAGACGACCACCCCGAGGCTGATCAGCGCCCAGCGCTTCAGGTTGCCGCCGCGCTCGTTCTGTGCCATCCCGGGAATCGTAGTGGCCTGACGTAAGTCCGGCCGCTTGTTGCGCGAACCTAGGCTGGCATCCGTCGTCTGCATGCCGCAACCCCGGCCTGCGCTCGGCGCTCAGCTGAATGAGGTCAGAAACGCGCGGTCGCGCTTACGTCCGCTCGTGAGCGAGCTGGCGGCGATGCCGATCTCCTCGACGATCCCATGACGGACCTTCAGGATCGCGGTCGAGCCGTGACCGGCGGCGAGGTACCACGTATTGAGGCCGATCTGGAAGGGGGCCTCGAGCTTGAGCGCGGCTTTGGCGGCAGCGACGGTCGCGCCGGCGCGGATGCCGTCCACCGCGTAGTAGGCGCTCGAGGTCGACGCCCAGATCACGCGGTCCTCGAGCTTCGCGCGTTCGGACTTGGGGAGCGCGTCAAGCTCTGTCGGCGAGGCGTATCCGACGCGCACGCCAATCGGTGTCAGACAGAAGAAGTCCTCGTACCTCTTGCCGCGGTTGGAGCTGTGCGTGTACGCGTTGCGGGCCTGGGACCGGGTCATCCCCAGCCGCACCAACCCCAACCTCGCGCCACTCAACCCCCCGGTCGCGGCCGGACAACCACGAACCTTCGGAACAGGCACCAACACCCCTTGGCTCGTCACAGGCTTCCCCACGCCCGCCGCGTTCGAAGCGGTGACCGTACAGGTCAACGTCAAGCCCTCATCGATCGTCTGGACCGTGTAGGTGCTGTCTGTCGCGCCCTGGATCGGTGTGCCGTCAAGGCTCCACTGATATGCAAACTCGGGATCGCCGCTCCAGTTGCCAGGCGGACAGGAGAGCCGATGGCCGGCCGCCGCTCTGCCTGTGATCGCCGGAAGAGCTCCCGTGTGCGAAGGCACAGCTCCTCCTCCTCCGCCGGCGCCACCGCTTGTGTTGACCCCCAGCGGCACAACCACCCCTGCAGTGTTGGTGCTTCCGGGCGCGACACAACTTTTCGTGGTCGTACACGCCACCCCGGCCGCGACGCAACTGGTAGCGCTCGTACACCCGATCCCGTAAAGGATGGCCGTCCCGGCGATCGTCTCAACGGTGCCCGGAGTACCGCCGGCGGCGATCGGCACCACCACCCCCACACCCGCGGTGTTGGTCCCGACGGCAACGCAGCTCAGGCTCGAACATTCCGCCGCCTTGAGGTCGGCAGTTCCGGTGACCGTCACGGCCGTGCTCGGCGTGCCGTCGGCGGCGAGCGGTACCACGACGCCGCTCGAACCGTTCGTTCCGACCGCGAAGCAGACGGTCGCGCTCATGCACGCCACCCCCTCCAGGTCATAACCGTTGACCGGCTGGATCGTGCCCGGGGTGCCGTCGGCGGTGACCGGCAGCACCACGCCCGTGTCCGCGCCGGTGTCTGTTCCGACCGCGAGGCAGCCGGTCGCCGTCGGACACGCCACGGCGTTGATCTCGCCACCCATCCCGGTGACTGTCACCGCCGTGCCCGGGGTGCCGTCGATACCGACCGGTACCACCATCCCGTCGCCTGGAAACACCGTGCCGACGGCAACACAGCTGATCGCGCTCGGACACGCCACCCCGCTCAGCGCCTCGGACCCATCAACGTTCTGGACGGCGCCCGGGGCGCCGTCAGCGGCGACCGGCACCGCCGCCCCGACAGTCCCAGTCTCGCCAACCGCGAGGCAGCTGGAGGCGCTCACGCACGCCACCCAGTCAAGATTCAGGGTACTGCCAGCTACCTGGACGCTCCCCGGAGTGCCGTTCGCACCAATCGGCACAACGACTCCGCCACCCTCCCCGCGGTAACCCGTCGTGAGACAACCGGTGTCGCTCGGACAAGCCACCCCGAACACGGCGCTGGTACCGCTGACCACCTGCGCTGTGCCGGGCGTCAGATCGGCCAGCGCTGCCTGACACCCAACCAGACCAAGCACCGCTGCCAACGCGATCGCCCCGAGCAGTCCCACGGCATGACCGAGCATCCCGGCGGCCAGGATCGGTCGCAAAGACCGACGTCTCCCCATACCGAACCGGCGTGACACCACTCGTGCCCCCCAATCTCAGGACCCTCAGACGGCTTCCTCCCTGCAGAGCTCGACGATACCACGCCCCCCGCGGCGGGGTCACGGTGCCGGCCCTCAAGCAGGCCAACGACGCCCCGGCCGATCCTTAGGCGGCTTTCGGGCCACCTACTGGGCCAACGCGGGTCTTGGCCGGGCTGGTTGTTAGTGCCTTGGTCGCATCCGTAGCGATGCACACGCTCCTCAGTGGAGCGACCGCGCCCTCTACCACTATCCCGAGTGTGGCCGGTGTGTGGAGCGTGTTATTAGCCCGAGGGAGGCGTCGACGATACGCCGATGACCGATACGTCGAGGCGAGCAGAATCATCTTGACGGCCGGACGAGCGCCGCACCTGGTCGGTTTCCACTGCGGCGTAGATGTTGAGGTTGTCTCGGTTGATGGGCAAGGGAATCCGCTGCACGGCGAGTTGTTCGTTGCGTCCAACACCGCCCATCCGACGGATATCGATCCACGCCTCCAACGCGGTGAGCTGCCATCGTCGAAAAAGGAGATCGAACCTGCCGACTTCACGCTCTCTGACCAGATATGGACAATCGAGACTGACCCGCATTTGGCTGCAATCGAGCCGAAGGGGACGACTGTCGCCTATGGCCCCGCGAAAGAGCGCGACCTGGAGGACAAATTTCAAGGGGTTGGTGGGTCCACTGCAGATCGGTACCTCGCCAATAAGGCAGGGAAGGGCACGTACGGGATGAAGTCCGAGGCGAGCCTTGCGCCGGTTGTCGTCAGCTTGGCAGCTGGAGCTCGATTCAGCACCGTGACGTTTGATTCCCAGTTCTTCGACATCACCTGGCACGGGAGCAGTCGCCAGTCAGTGAAAAGCGGTTCGAGCTACCGGAGACGAGTGATTATAAGTGGTTCGTGTCAGCGACCACGGGCGGCAAAGTGGATACGCTCAAGTCCTGCTCGTCCGGCGATGAGTCTGACAATAAGTGCACCTTGCTGTTGGCCAGTGAGCGGGCCGGCGGTCGACGCCGTTATCTGGCGGTCGGCTTCGGTCCCCCCGCCTGACCGAGAAATCGCCGCCCCTAGGTCGGACGCGAAACGGTGTGGCGATCTCGGTTGCGAGGGCACCCGGTTTGCGGGAGCAAGCACTCGCCCTATGACACCCGGAAACGCTTCACTGCTTCGTCGTTGAGTTCGACGCCGAGCCCAGGCGCGGAGGGAAGGTCGAACGCACCGTTGCGAATCGTCGGTTCTGGGGAGGCGAGTTCGTCACGGAGGATCATGTGGGGGTAGAACACCGTGGGAGCATGTTCAACCAAGGGAACATTGTCGTTGGCCGTGGCGACGTGGATGTTCGCCACGGTCGAGAAAAGCGTCGAAACATAGCCATACGGAATGAATCGCTTCCGGCGCTCGCCCGCGGACCGTGCGAGGCGATCGGATTCGGAGATGCCGATGCGGCAGGTCCCGGCCTGAATGATGTCGACACCCGCATCCAGCAGCGGGACAAATTCTGCGTGGGACGTGAGCAGCTCTGCCGCGGCCACCGGAATCGAACAGACCTCCGCGAGCTTCCGATACTCGTTCAGCAGCTCCGGCATGAAAGGCGTCTCAAGAAAGAAGAGATCGAATTCCTCCAGGCGCTGGGTGCAATCGAGCGCTTCGGATGCTGTCTTCCAGCGGTAGCCCACGTCGAGGGCGAGGATGAAATCCGATCCGGCGTGCTCCCTGACCGCCCTCACCAGCTCCACGATCTCGTCGTTGTCGGCCGTCACGTCGAGCAGAGCTTCTATCTTCGCCGCCTTGTAACCGCGTTCGACGGCCTGGTCCAGAAGATCAGTGGTGTTACGGATCGTCGTTTGAAGTTGGCTGGGACCGCGATACATCGTCAGGTACGGCATCACCGGGTCCGGTCGCTGGTCGCCGAGAAGCTGCCATACCGGAACCCCTGCAACCTTGCCTGCCAGGTCCCACAGCGCCATGTCAACGCCGGCGAGCGCGATGTGGCCCAGCCCAACGCGCCCTGACCAGAAGGTCCCGTTATACAGCTCGCTCCACAGTGCGCGAGGATCCCGCGGATCCTCGCCGATCAGAATATCGCCGATGCTTCGACTCCATGAGAACGAGGTCGGCTCGTCGATGAACGCCTTCACCACTGCAGGCGCGGCCGCCGCTTCGCCGACCCCCACGAGACCGTCGTCCGAGGTGATCAACACAAGTGCCGCCTCATGTGTTTGATCAGCCGCGCGTCGGTCCCTAGCGGGCGTCTGTACCACGACAGTTTCAACGGCAACTATCTCCATCGTGCTCTCCTCTGCGGTCGGGCCCAGATGCTATAGGGCTGGTTTGCCCCTCGGATGGCGTGAGCACACCAGTCGCCTCGCTCACGGTCACGCGGTCGTCGCCGTCCGGCGAGCAGCGGCAGACCGGGATACCGTTACACGGCATGAAGACTTGGCGCTCTCCCGACAACCGGGAGACAGACCGGATAACCGGTAAGACATCGCCCGTCCCCGGTCGCCATCGGCGCGTGCGACCGACGTGACGTTCGGGTCCGAGGCCGGGGTTCTGCAGCGCTTGGTTCCGAAGCATTGGCTCGGAGCCGATGACAGACGGATCGCCGGTCTCGCTGTGCCGGCGCTCGGAGCACTCGCCGCCGAGCCTCTCTACGTCCTCGTCGACACCGCGATCGTCGGGCATCTCGGAGTCTCGCCGCTGGCGGCCCTGGCGCTCGCCGGTGCCGTCCTCTCGGCCACTGTCGGTCTATGCAATTTTCTGGCTTACGCCAGCACGCCCAAGATCGGGCGGCTGCACTCGAGCGGCCAGGCGAGTGCTGCAGCCCATCTCGGACAGCAGACAACGATTCTGGCGATCGCTCTGGGGGTCGTGCTCGCCGCGGTCTGCACGGTGTTCGCCGGTCCGATGATCTCGGTGATGGGTGGCTCTGGGCGCGTTGGTCGGCTGGCCGTGCTGTACATGCGCATCGCCGCCCTGGGTCTGCCGTTCGCATTGATCGCAGTCGCCGGACAGGGTTATCTGCGTGGCGTATCGCGACTGCGTCTGCCGCTCGTGATCCTGCTCGTCGGCAATCTGCTCAACGCGGCGCTCGAGGTGCTGTTCATATTCGGGTTCGGGCTGGGTATCGCGGGCTCCGCGTGGGCGACGCTGATCGCCCAGGCGGTGATGGCGGCCGGATTCCTGGCAGCATCTCCGCTGGCAGACGGGCATCGCCTGCGACTCGACTGGGTGGCGCTGCGAGCCCTGGTGAGCACTGGAGGAGAGATCTTCATCCGTACGGGCTCGCTGTTTGCGGCGTTCCTCGTCGCGGGGGCGATCCTCGCTCGAGTCGGTGCGGCCTCGCTGGCGGCGCACCAGATCGCCTTTCAGCTGTGGATCTTCCTGGCGCTCGCCCTTGACGCCCTCGCGATCGCGGCGCAGGTCATGGTCAGCCAGCAGCTCGGGGTCGGCGGAATCGCGCGAGCGCGCGCGCTCGCAACGCGGACACTGGTCTGGTCGGTGATCGTCGGCGCGCTGTGCGCCTGCGCGTTGATCGCGGTTGCCGGCGCGCTTCCGCATGCCTTCACGGACAACCGGGAGGTGCTCAATCGTGTGGACGCGATCTGGCCGATATTTGCGGTGATGTTGCCCGTCAACGCCGCCGTCTTTGCACTGGACGGAATCCTGATCGGGGCTGGAGACACGCATTTCCTGATGTGGGCAATGGTTGCCTCCAGCTTCCTGGTCTTTGCTCCGCTCGCGCTTGCGTCAAGCGTCTTCGGCTGGGGAATCGTCGGGGTCTGGCTTGCAATCCTGGCGTTCGTGCTCGCGCGATTTTTGACCTGCGGGCTGCGTTTTCGTGGGGACCGATGGGCTGTTGCGGGCGCCACACGCTGAGCGTCCTTCCGGCCGAGACGGCCGGTGATCGCGCCGTACAGTGAACTGGTACAAAACCGCAAGAAATGGTGCTGGTTTGAGCGTCTCGACCAATTCGATCGTCCCAGTCCTCCGCTGGATGTTGAGGCCGCGGGTCTGGCGCAGCCTTGGCATGTTGCCGGCCGTCCCGCGTATCGCCCGCCGGTCTTCGGCGTCACCGCGTAATCCGTGGAGCGTCCGGTTCGGACCCGTTCCGGATGATTTGCTGACCGCGCCCGGAGAGCGGATCGACCCCGACGAGGCACTCGCGGCATTCGAGCGCGAACCGCTTCACAGCTTTGTCGCGCTCCACTACGAGTCGTGCGTGTGGGAGATGGCTCGCGGCTGGCAGGTCTTCCTCAGATTCGCGCCAATGCTGGCACGTGCCGATCGGAGCGCCGAGCGAGCCGAGAGCAATCCGAGCCCGACGGCGAGCGCGAATGGGACAGGATCGCGTGACTCCGATCAAGCGCTCACGTCGTCCTTGCGGGGATATGCCGCAGCGCTCGGCCTCGGTGCTCTCGGCGTCACTGCATTTGATCGTAAGTACATGACCGAGCAGGGGATCGGAACCGAGGCAGGTAATCGCGTCGTCGTGGTCGCGCTTGAGCAACAGTACGAAGCCACCCAGCTGACTCCCTCCGATCGAAGCCTGGCCGCCACCTACGACAGCGAAGCCGAGAGCCTCGACCTGACGGTCAGGTTGGTGCAGTTCCTGCAGGCCAGGGGGTTCCGGGCACGTGCCCACGGTAAGGGCGACGGGATGACGATCCCGTTCGCTGTTGCCGCGGGCATGGGTCAACTAGGTCTCAATGGACAGTTGCTCACTCCCGCGGCCGGGTCCCGGTGCCGCCTCTTCATGCTCTCGACAAACGCTCCGCTTGTGCTCGATCAGCCTGTCGACTACGGCGTCCACGGAATCTGCGACCGCTGTCAGGCATGCGTTCGCCGGTGCCCGGTCGGCGCGATCCCGCGGCGGCGCCGCGTCGATCGCGGGGTCGAGAAGATCAAGATCAACCAGAAACGTTGCTTCACGACGGTTGCCCAGGTCAAGGGCTGCGGGATCTGCATGAAGGTGTGCCCGATCCAGCGATACGGCCTGGGCGCCGTGCTTGACGAATTTGCCCGCTCAGGGCGGATTCTGGGACGGCACACGGATGATCTTGAGGGATACGACTGGCCTCTCGACGGCCGGCACTACGGTCCAGGTGAGCGTCCACGGCTGCCGCTCGAGTTCCACACGCCGCCGGGGTTCAACTTCACGCCATGAGCCCGGAACGCGCTGGCTCGCATGGCGACGCGCAGCCAATCAAGCTTGAGCGGGCGGCGGCGGCCACTTGGGGGACGCAACTACTGAGGGCGCTCGGCGCCGACGAGTCTGCCGCGACGGTGACGGTCGAGCATCTGTTGGTGGCTGAGGATGCCGGACATCCTTCACACGGTCTGCGCATGCTCAGGTCGATCGCGGCCGCGATCGAGCACGGGCACCTTGATCCAACTGCGACGCCGGTTGTGGAGATGGCGTCGGGTAGCGTTGCCAGGATCGACGGACGCTTGGGGCTCGGACCTCCGATTGGGCGATTCGCGACGACTGAGGCAGTCGAGCTTGCGCGGATCCACGGCACAAGTGCGGTCGCGGTTAGAGCCGCGGGGCACATGGGGCGTCTGGCTCCGTACGCGGAGATGGCGGCCGCGTCCGGGTGCGTGCTGTTTATGTGCGCCAACGACGGCGGCGCCAACCAACACGTGGTGCCGGCCGGCGGCCAGGATGGGCGGCTCTCAACCAATCCGATCGCGTTCGGGATCCCGCGATCCTCGCCGCCACATCTCGTCGTCGACATGGCGACAAGCACCTACGCACATGGAACGCTCGGCGCCCTCAGCGAGGCTGGCCAGCCGATGCCCGATGACGCGCTGCTCGCCGGCGGTGACGGCCTGATGTTGCCACTTGGCGGCCACAAGGGCTTCGCACTCGGCCTGGTCGTCGAAGCTCTCGCCGGCGCGCTGACCGGCGCAGGTGTTGTCGGTGCCGCGGAGCGGCCTGAATCGCAGGGTGCTCTGATCGTGGCCATCGACGTCGCAGCCCCCGCCCTGCCAGGGAACGCTGTCCGTGATCTTGAGGCGGCGATCGCGTGGGTCCGTTCAGCCCGCTCCCCCGATCGGAGGCCGATCAGAATCCCGGGGGAGAACCGCATCGCAGGCGCGGGCTCCGAGGTCTCGGTTACCGCCGGTCTCTGGAATTCACTGTCGAAGCTCTCGACCAAACTCAACGTGAACCTCCCCGAACAGAAAGGACGCCGATATGAGCCTGATCGCACTCAATCCTGACACGGTGGTCACACCCGAGCCGCCGTTCTCACCGGTTGTGATGGGAACCGGCACGCTCGTAGCGATCGCCGGCCAAGGGCCGGTCGACCACACGGGCGCCAAGGTTGGCGAGGATCTGCCGACGCAGGCACGGCAGGTGCTTCGCAACATCGGACTCTGCCTGGAGGCCGCCGGCTGCACTTACGCCGACGTGATCAAGGTCACGGCGTACCTCGTCAATCTCGATGACTTCGAGGCCTATAACGAGGCGTACCGAGAGTTCTTCACAGCGCCCTATCCGGCGCGGACGACCGTGCGCGCGGATCTGATCGGCACACGAATCGAGATCGACGCGCTCGCGCTGGCGCCATGATCGCCCAATCCTGATGACCCCGCGTCAGCCGCGGTGTGGCAACTGGAACAACTCCATCGGCGCACCGTCCGGGTCGTACAGATAGAGGGCGCGCCCGCCGGCGTTGATTCCCGTATCGATCTCGACCGGTGGACTGAAGAATTCGACGCCCGCAGCGAGCAACCGTTCGTAGGTTGCGGTCAGGTCACTGACGATGAAGCACATGTGTGCCGTCCCCACGTTGCGGGGCTCAAGCCGTGCTCCGCCTGCACGCCGATCGGACGCTGGGGCCAGATATTCGAACAGCTCGATGATGTGGTCGGACTCAGGGGCCCGCAGGTGCGCCATCCGGACATGGGCATCCGGGTAGCCAACCATCTCGGCCAGATAGCCGCCCTGCTTCTCCTGCCTCGCCACCACCTCGCAGCCGAGCAGATCCCGGTAGAAGACGAGCGACCGCTCAAGATCCGACACGGTGTAGCCCGTGTGATGCATTTTCGCCACGAAATCAGGCTTGTTTGACATCGGTCCAGACCACCACTAGGTTGACTCAAACGATTGTTTCATAACACTGCGGGTCTCAGGAGAATGCCTAATGTGCGCTTCACTGGCGGGCTTCTGCGGTGGTGAACAACCGATTGTGCGTTACAAGCTCAACAGCTGCGGCTCGGACGACCAGATGATCAACCTCGCCTCGAATTCAGTTGCCGTTCGGATCGATCCCCGCCACGGTGGCGAGGTGCTCGATCTGATCGATCTCAGATCGGGCCGCCAGCTCCTGGGCCGGCCCCCGTTTGCCTCTGAGGAGCCACGCGCCGGCGAGCTGGATGAGACGACGTGGACTCGGTCCTACCGCGGCGGCTGGCAGCTGCTCGTCCCGAACGCTGGGAACGCCTGCGTCGTCGACGGGGTCGCGCACGGCTTTCACGGACGGGGCTCGACCGACCGATGGGAGCTGATTCAGCAGACCTCCGAGGCGGCGACGCTGGGTTGGGCGGGCCATGGCTTTCGGATCGAGCGACGTTTTTCGCTGACCGATGACACGGTGACCGTGAGCTCGACCGTCGTCGCCGAGCACACGACATCGCTCGTCTGGGTTGAGCACGTTGGACTGGGCCTCGAGCTGCTTGACCCGGCGGTCGAGATCGTCCTGGCGGGTGGGCTCGCCTATGAGCTGGATGAGAGCACCGGGCCAACGCGGCCCCCCGCGAACGCGGCGCAGTGGCCGGATGTGCGCCTGCTCGATGGCACGCTCGAGCAGGCGGACCGTGCCGCGCTGAGAACCCCGCGCGGCCGGATGCTGATCGTCGCAGAGGTTCCGGAGGGCCGCGTCACGGTCCACAACCGCGATCACGGCCAGGGCATCGAGCTCCTGTGGGACACAGGATGGCTACCGCACCTCTGGATCTGGCACGAAGTGCGGACCAGCGGCGGGGTGTGGCGTGAGTCGGGCGAGACGCTGGTCATCGAGCCCGCATCGGTACCGCATTCCCTCGGCCTTGCGACGGCACGCGAACTTGGCCAGGCGTACCAACTCGAGGCCGGCGAGCGTAGGACCACTCAGATCGCGGTGCGGCCACTCCTGGAGCGCACCCAGCAATGATCGATCGAGCTCATGCGTGGCCAGGGGCGGGCGCAGGCACGTCGATAGCCGGATACGTGTAGCAGCGCGTTGTCGCGCCGCCGTCAACCGGGATCGCGGCTCCGGTGACGTAGGACGCCCGCTCCGAGAGCAGGAACGCAACCACCTCCGCGATCTCGGAGGCCTGCCCGATTCGTCCGAGCGTAGCCATCGCACCTTCGTGTCGCAGCGCTTCGTTGAGATCCCCGCCGATGTCGCGCGCAAGCTGGTCTCTTGTCATCGGCGTGTCGATCGCGCCAGGGAGCACTGCATTGCAGCGAATGCCGTATGGCCCATAGTCGTTGGCGATTCCTTTGGAGATCATCGCCACCGCCGCCTTTGCGGCCTGGTACGCGTAATAACGCGGGAACGCATACGCCCCCTGGATCGAGGAGAGGTTGACGATTGACCCACTCCGCATAGGCAGCATTTCCCGGACCGCGATCGAGCAGCCGAACATCGGCCCGAGCTGCAGAACATCGAGCGCGCGCCGCAGCGCGTGCTCATCGACCTCATGCGCGGCACCCGACACATCGATGCCGGCGTTATTGACCCAGCCCGTCAGCTGTCCAGTGCCGCGCGCAGCCTCGGCGGCCCGCTCGTGGGTAGACCACAACGCGATGTCACCGACGACCGGAATGCAGGTGGGACCCAGGTCGCTCGCGACCTCAGCCAGCCCGGGCTGGTCGATGTCCACCGCGACCAGCTGTTGCCCGTCCTCGTTCAGACGCACGCAGATCGCCTTGCCAATGCCCTTCGCTGCACCCGTGACCACCACGACACCGCTCATATGAGGCACCTCCGCCTACTCGAATTGTCGGACCAGTAGTGACCTGGGCAAGCCGCCCGGTGGCCTGCCGTCGTCAATCTCCAATCGATTTTCAGCACGCCGTCGATGTCCCGCCGCCGCCGACCCCGCGAGCGACGTCGACCGACCAGCCCAGATAAGCCTCCGGGTCCCTGAGACGCTCGAGCAACCGATCGTCGAGCAGCGGGGCCGCCAGCGCGTTGTCGACCAGGACCTCGAGCAGCGCTTGGCCGGTGGCGAGCGCCTCGCGATGCGCGGCCGTGACGACGGCATGCGCCTGCTCGTGACCCAATCCGCGGGCGAGCTCCATCATCACCGCCTCCGCCAGGATCGCTCCGTCCGTCAAGTCGAGATTCGCACGCATTCGGTCGCGGTCGACCTCCAGGGATGCCAGGAGCTCGTCAAGCTTCTCGGCGACCCCGCCCGCGAGGATGAAGGCCTGCGGTACCGCCATCCATTCGACCGCCCACAGAGACATGTCCCGCTCGCCCGCGTGGGCCGTCGCGTGGGCAAGCGTCGTGACCACGCCCTGCAGAAGCAGCGTGGATGCGACCAGGTACTCCGACTGCATCGGGTTTCGCTTCTGGGGCATCGTGCTCGATCCGACGCGGGCGGCGCCGCCACCTTCGGCGAGTTCTCCCACCTCGGTTGCCTGGAGGCGGATCACCTCCGAAGCGATGCGCGCGGCGCTGGCGCCCAGCTCGGCGAGAGCGTGGCCCACGTCCCGGACGCGGTCACGGGCCGCGAACCACGGGAGCTCGGGCCGTTGGAGGTCGAGCCGAGCACAGAACGCCTCGGCCACCCGCTCCGCATCAGCGCCAAGGCTTGCGAGCGTTCCGCCGGCGCCGCCGAGCTGTGCCACCGAGATCGCCTCGCGCGCGCCAATCAGGCGCTCAGAGACTCGTGAGAGCTCGTCCGCCCACCCTGCTGCCTTCAGGCCAAAGGTCATCGGCACCGCGTGCTGTCCGTGCGTCCGCGCCGGCATCGGCGCCGCGGCGAACTCGAGTGCGAGCCGCAGGCATGAACCATGGGCCGAGCCGATCTCGCCGATCAGTGGTGACAGAGCACCTCGGATCTGCAGGACCAGGCCGGTGTCGATTATGTCCTGAGTCGTGGCTCCCCAGTGAACGTAGCCGCCGTACTCGCCACAACGCTCGGCGAGCGCGCGGATCAGCGGTACGAGCGGATGCTGGGACTCGACGGTCTCGCGACGGAGCTCGGCGAGGTCAAAGCTCTCAACCCTGGCCTCGCTGCGAATCCGCTGTGCCGCCGCTGTCGGGATCACCCCCACGTCGGCTTCGGCGGCGGCGAGGGTCGCCTCGGCGTCCAGCCACGCCTGCACCATCGAGCGGGTGTCGAACAGCCGGCGCATCTCGGCACTCCCGAAGAGGTCCCGGAAGAGCTCGCAGTCAAGCGTCGTCGACATCGCCAACAGATCGGTCGATCGGGCAACAGCAGCGTTTCGTCCCAGCCCGGTGAGAGCTCACCACCAACCTCCGTTGAGGACGAGGATCTCGCCTGTGATGTAGCTCGCGTGCGCCGAGCATAGGAACGCGGCCGCGGCCGCGACATCGTCCGGCTCGCCGAGACGCCCGACCGGCGTTTGCGCAATCAGTTCCTCCTCGAGCCCGGCGATCATCCCGGTGCGGACGTTGCGCGGAGCGAGGACATTGGCGGTGATGCCCATCTTGCAGTGCTCTTTGGAGATCGATTTCGTGAACGCGATCACAGCGCCCTTGGAGGCGGCGTAATGCGCGCAGGCCTCGGTCCCGCCGTCGATGCCGGCCATCGACGAGATCGTGAGCACGCGGCCGTAGCCACGTTCGCACATCTCGGGCACCACCCGGCGGACACAGAGGTAGGTTCCGGTCACGTTCACATCGAGCGTCCGACGCCAAGACTCCAGTTCGAGCTGGTCGAATGCGGTCGGCGTGAAGATTCCTGCAGACGTCACGAGGATCGAGCTTGGGCCGAGTTCGGACTCGGCGCGCGCAATGCCGTCGGCGACGGACCCGGGATCGGTGACGTCCATCGGGATCGACAGTGCCCCGGCGACGTCAGGCTGATCGAGGTCGAAGGCGGCAACTCGCGAACCGAGCGAAACGAACGTCTCGGCGATTCGACGTCCGATTCCGCGAGCGGCACCGGTGACGAGGGCGACCCGACCGTCGAAACCCTGCAGCGACAGATGGGTGCAGTCGTGGTCGAGCGCGCCGCGCCGATCGGGCTCCACGATCAGCCCGCCGGGATCGACGTCAGCCCGCCGTCGATCGTCACGACCGAACCGCTGATGTAAGAGGCATGATCAGAGCTCAGGTAGGCCGCGAGCTTGCCGACGTCGGCTGGATCCCCTAACCGACCGGCGGGCACGACGCGGAGATACAGCGACTCATCGATTGCGCCGCGGGCAACGTCGTCTTCCCACATCGGCGTCCGCTCAACACCAGGTGCGATCGCGTTCACGCGGACGCCCTCCCGGGTCCACTCACCCGCAGCGACCTTGGTCATCATGATCACCGCGGCCTTGACCGCGCAGTAGGCGAGGCGGCCGGGATTCGGAGAGAACCCGCGGATCGACGAGATGTTGACGATGCTCCCTGAGTGCTGTTCGAGCATCAGCCGTCCGGCGGCGCGCATGCAGTAGAAGACGCCCGTCTGCATGACGCCGACCGTCTCGTGCCAATCCTCGTCGCTGACGTTCTGCGTGAACGGTCCGACGTGGCTCACGCCTGCGTTGTTGACGGCGATGTCAAGCCGTCCGAATTCGTTGTGAACCTGCTCGAAGGCGGCATCGACCGCCGCTCGGTCTGCGACGTCCGTCTGCACGGCGAGCGCCTTGACGCCGTGATCTCGCGTCAGCGTTGTGGCGGCCGAAGCGCAGCTCTCGGGGTTGATCTCCAGAACCGCGACGTCGGCGCCCGCCCGGGCGAGCTGATCGGCGATCGAGAGCCCGAGCCCGGCCCCCGCTCCGGTCACGACGGCAACGCGGCCGTGCAGATCGATCGTCGGGGTCACTGTTGGATGGGTGGGCCCAATCTACGCAATCGATTGCCCACCCTACCTCAACCGCCTGTGCCTGTCCAGCCGAGGTCCTTTGCCGGCACGCTTATCGATGAATCCGCGTCGCGGCCTGCGTGAATTCGCTCAGGGCGTCTTCGTTGAGCTCGATTCCGAGACCCGGCCGCTGCGGCAGCTCCAGCGTGCCATCGCCGTCGAGCGACAACTCGTCCCTCACAAGTTCGCGGCGAAGCCGCGACTCGGCCAGGTCTGGCGGCACGAACTCGAAGAACGGCAAATGCGGTGTCACTGCCGCGAGGTGCGCCGTCGCGGCAACGGTGATTCCGGTCTTCCAGCCGTGAGGGACGACCTTGAGCTCGTGGGCTGCTGCCAGCTGCGCCACGCGACGTGCCTCCGTGAGGCCACCGACCCGGCCGACGTCGGGCTGCAGGACGTGCAGGGCGCCAAGCTCGGTGTAGGACTGGAACTCGAACCGGGTCGCCAGCCACTCGCCCGCGGCGAGCGGTACCGGCGAGTGCTTCGCCAGTTCGGCGTAGCCGTTCAGGTCGTCGCTCCAGAGCGGTGTCTCGACGAAGAAGACGTCATGCTCGGCCCACGTCTCGATCACCGCCAGCGCCTCACGCCAGTCCTCCCAGCCATAGGCGACATCGACCATGATCGCGAACTCTGGGCCGGCGGCCGCACGCACGGCGGCGATCACCTCCACAAGCTTGGCATCCGGCACGTCGAGCCCGGCGTGGCGGTACGGACCGCGTGTCAGCAGCTCCAGCTTGGCGGCACGGAAGCCGCGCCTGGATGCGTCGATCGCCTGGCGGCTGAGAGTCTCGGCGAACGCCTCCCAATCCGACCCCGCGTTCGGGAGCAGCGACGCGTAGGGCACGAGCCTGCCCTCCGGTCGCTGCTCGCCGAGCAGCTGCCACACCGGCAGTCCGGCCGCCTTGCCGGCGATGTCCCACAAGGCCATGTCGACTGCCCCGAGGGCGTGGATCAGCGCACCGCGGCGGCCTGTCATCGCGGTCCCCACGTATAGCTCGTCCCAGCAGCGCTCCGGTTCGGTCGGATCCATACCGATCAGCATCGAGCCGAGGCCGCGGTCCATCGTGTGCGTGCCCGGCGCCTCGATGCACGCACGCGCAATCCACGCGTTCAGGTCGGTTTCGCCGATGCCCACCAGGCCCTCGTCGGTTTCCACCTGGACGACGATCGTGTCCTGATTTGAGCTCGTGGCGTCAACGTCGTAGCCCGGGTCCAGCAGCACGTGGCACCTGACAGCGGTGATCTTCATGATGTCGCCTCACGATGTTCGTGGTAGCTGCGAGCGAGGTCGTCTGCGATCGCAACTGGATCGGAGCGATTCTGAAGCGCACGCGCGAGCAGATCGCCGGAGTCACGCTGGAAGGCCGGCCACCACGCATCGCGTGGACGAATCTGGCTTGCCTCCAACGTCGGTAGAACCGCTTCGAACATTCGGTCGGCCCCAGGCGCGGTCCAGCCGGAGTGGGTTCCGGGCTGACCGCCGGCCGGCCGCACGAATTCGAGCTGAACATTGGAGGACCCGAGCCACGCAGCCAGCCTCGCCGCCCCTGATGGGTCCGATGACCCGGACAGCACGGCGGCACCGACGCCGCCGAGGATCGATCCCGGCTTGCCGTTCCGGAGGAATGCCGGAGCACTGCGCCAGGCGACGTCGTAGCCGATATATGCGTAGACCAGCGGAATGCACACCAGTTCGCTCGCGGTCAGCCGCGCGAGTGCCTCGGGCGGCTCCCAGTCGAACGCCTCGCTGGGTCCGCGTGCGGCCAGCGTCGCCAAGACGTCCGTACCCCATCGGAGCGCCTCGGTGCTTGCCAGGGTGGGCCCGCCCACCGGCGGTTCACGCGTCGCAAGCAACGAGAGCAGGGCCGAGATCGCGTGCGCCGGCTGGAGTGGGAGCGCCACTCTCCCGGGGTATGCGTCCGCCAAGGCGAGTACCCCGCTCCAGGTCGCCGTCGGCGCGAGCGAGACGGGCGTCGTGGTGTTGACGGCGAGCGCCTGGCACGCCGCGTCGATCGCGACGGCCCATTGGTGACCGTCGTGCTCGTAGGAGGCGTGCGAGGCGCCCGCGCTGTCGGCTGCGAGCATCGCCAGATCAGCGTCCTGCAGCAGATCGTCGAGCGGCAGAATCGCGCGGTCGGCCGCTGCTTGGCCGACATGGGGGTGGTCGATCAGGACGAGATCGTGACCCGCGCCCGCGGGAACATCATCACCGAATGACCGCAGCGAGCGTGTGCGGATCAGGAACTGCTCGCCCGTCAAGCGTCCCCACTCCTCGGCGCATGCCGCAAGCGGGTCGGTGGCCCGCGGATGATCCCATGCCAGGATGCTCAAGCTCACTGCGGCTCGCCAAGCTGATCAGGGGAGCTCAAGCGCCCGGCAGCGTCTCTACGACGTAGAGGTTGGCCGTGGTTCCGCCGTCGACCGTCAACTCGGTGCCCGTGATGTGTGCGGCGTCGTCGGATGCGAGGAACAGCACCGCGGCGGCGATCTCCTCCGGCGTCGCCATCCGCTTCTGCGGGATGCGCGCGAAGCGGCTGCTCATGTAGTCGAACATCTCGTCGCCCACGTAGCCACGGGTCAGGGCGGTGGCGACGTAGCCGGGGTTCACCACTGTTGAGCGGATCCCGTACTGCGCGAGCTCCATCGCGATCGTGCGGTTCAGACCCAGCAACCCGGCTTTCGACGCGTTATAGGCGACTTCGGCGCCGTCGGCGCCGAGCGCGTCGATCGACGCGATGTGAACGATCGCACCCCCGCCATGCGCGGCCATCGCCTTTGCGACCCGCTGCGCACACAGAAACGGTCCGGTCAGGTTGACATCCAGCACCCGCCGCCACTCGCTCTCGGGGAAATCCAGGAACGGGCAGTCGTGGTCGACGCCGGCATTGTTCACGAGCACGTGAATGCGCCCTGCCCACCGCTCCTCGGCACTGGCGACGATGCGCTCGACGTCAGCGGCGCGGCTGACGTCACCGACCAAATGCCATGCCGTGGCGCCTGCTGCCCGGATTGACTGCGCAACGGTGGAGACCTCCGCCTCGGTCCTTGAGATCACGAGGACGTCCGCTCCTTCCGCCGCGAATCGGCGCGCTGTGGCTTCGCCGATTCCGCGACCGCCGCCAGTGACAATCACGTTCCGGTGCTCAAATCTCATCGCGCGCCCCCTGCTCGGACCTTCGCCGCGGTGGCGGTCATGCGTCGACCTCCTCGGGTTCTAGGTACCAGCGCTTGCGATCTCCGATTCGGTCACGCAGCCGCCAGGACCGTGACTTGGGCTCGGCGTCGATCCGCTCCCACAGCCGGTCCAGTCGCTCCTCTACCTGCCGGCGCTCGGACTCCGCCATGTCGTAGTGCTCCAAGCCCTCGCGAACGCGCTCGAGCGTCATTTTCGTAGTTCTCCATAACCCCCAGTCCTGGGAGCAGAGTTGCGCCACCCGAGCACCGTTGATCGTGTCTCCGTCGTGATCGGCGATCTCGTGGTGATGCAGAATCGCGACGATGTCACGTTGATCCTTTTCGTTGAGGTTCACGATCTGGAGCTTCGTCAGCAGGAGCTCGGCAAGCGGCAGAGTCATCGGGTCGAGTGTGATCCGATCGTTGATCGGAATCTCGTGGCACATACGGAATGCGCCGACGAACACGTCGAGCTGCCGCGCGTTGCCCAGATCGTGGAACAGGAGTCGCTCATGACCGTTCATCGCGTTGAACTGCCGCTGCGGTTCGTAGCCCATCTCCTCAAGAAAACCCGCAACGGCTTTGTTGCGACCCTTGAGCGTGACGAAATCGATGTCCTTGTACTCCCGGGTCAGACCGGGATGAAAGGCCTCGTCGACTCGGATCCTGACGGCCAGGCCGCCGACCAGCCTGATCGGGACATCACGCTCGAGGGCGGCCGTCGCCAACCGCCGAGCTTCATCGAGGATCTGAGGGAGCGGCGCTCCGACGCTCATCAGGGTCACCCTAGCGATGCCGGATGCGCAGTACGCGCCACCGCTTCGAACTCGGCCAGCGCGTCCGGATCCAACTCGATGCCGAGACCCGGGCCGTCCGGGACGCCGAGGCTGCCGTGGTCGAACACGAGCGCTTCGTTGACGAGCTCCTTACGCAGGCGGGATTCGCAGAGCTCAGCCGGCAGGAACTCGAAGAACGGCATCTGTGGTGTGACCATGGCGAGCTGAGCCGCCACCGCAATCGAGATGCCGGTCTTCCAAGCGTGCGGCACCACGAGCAGGTCACGCTGCGCGGCCATCTGAGCGACGCGACGCGCCTCCGTGAGCCCGCCGACCCGGCCGATGTCCGGCTGAGCGACATCGACGCATCCGTGCTCCAGGAGCGCAGCGAACTCGTGGCGAGTGGTAAGCCACTCGCCCTGGGCAATCCGTACCGGCGAGCGACGCCTGAGCTCGGCGTAACCGTCGAGGTCGTCGACCCACAGCGGCGTCTCGAGGAAGAAGACGTCGTAGGACGCGAGCTTCTCGGCACAGCGAAGGGCGCGCTCGACTGAGTCAAACGCATACTGCACATCCACCATCAGCGTCATTTCGGGTCCGGCGGTGGCGCGGACGGCGCTGACCACCTCCTCGATCCATTCGTCGGGGCCCTGTAGCCCCTTGTGCGCATATGGGCCAGAGAAGGTCGCTTCGAGCTTCGCTGCCTTGAATCCGATCTTGCGCGCGGTTCCGGCCCACGCGACCATCGATTCCAGGTATGCGTCGAACGACGAAACCTCCGGCTGCAGCGACGCGTACGGCATGAGCTCGTCGTGCGCCTGGGTCCCGAGCAGCTTCCAGGTCGGCACCCCCGCGGCCTTGCCGGCGATGTCCCACAACGCGATGTCGAGTGCGCCGATCGCATTCACGAGCGCACCTCGACGGCCGGTCATGGCGCTGCCGACGTAGAGCTCCTCCCAGAGCGCCGCCGGGTCACGTGGGTCCTTGCCGATCAGCATCGCCTTGAGGCCGCGATCCATTGTGTGCGTGCCCGGCGCCTCGATGCAAGCCCGAGCCACCCAGGCGTTGAGATCCGTCTCGCCGATCCCGACGATTCCCTCGTCGGTCACGACCTCGACGACGATCGTGTCCTGGGCCGAGCTTGTGGCGGAAACGTCAAAGGCCGGGTCAAGCAGGATGTGCGTGCGTATGTCGACGATCCGCATCGGCGGGCTCAGATGCGGGAGTAAGCGCCGTCGATCGAAATATTCGCGCCTGTCAGGAATCCGGCCTCGTCGGCACACAGGAACACGCACGCATCGGCGACATCGCCGACGGTCCCGAACCGGCCGATCGGGTGACGCCCGAGCAGTTCCCGTTCGAACGCGCGACCGTCGTTCATCGCCTCCATCACAGATTCGTGGAGCTCGGTGCGGATCGCTCCCGGCAGCAGCGTGTTCGAGCGGATGCCCCGGGATCCGTACTCGACCGCGATGTGGTCGGAGAGCATGTTGAGCCCGGCCTTTGAGATGTCGTAGGCACAATCGCCGGCCCATACGGTGATCGCACAGACGCTGGACATGTGCACGATCGCGCCTCGATTTGGCAGGTCGTTCTTGAGCATCTGCGGGATTGCCGCGCGCGCGAGGAGGAACGGCCCGCGAAGGTTGGTGGCGATGATGCGATCGAATTCGGCGGGATCCCAGTCCGCTACATCGTGCCAATCCGTGGCGTCGACGCCGGCGTTCGAAACGAGCACGTCCAAGCCTCCCATCGCTCCGACGGCGGCCGCGACGACAGCGTCAGCCCCCGCCGCTGTCGAGACATCGCCGAGGGCTGCAACCGCCTCGCCGCCGGCGGTTACGATCCGGTCGATCGTCTCCTGGGTTCGCTGCTGATCTCGGCCTCCGCACGCGACGCGCGCACCTTCGGCCGCGAAGCGACATGCCACTTCGCGGCCGATCCCGCTTGACGCTCCGGTGATGAGCGCGCGCTTGTTTTGGAGACGTCCGTCGCTGGTGAACAAACGATTGCGGATCCTAGGGACCAAGCCGATCGCGGTCAAGTGGGTCGGCGGGTAGAACGACGACGCGGCCCGCCTCGCCTGATGCGGTCAGGGCCACCGCCTGATTGATTTCCTCGAGCGGGAAGCGGTGGGTGACCAGCGGCGAGAGCTCGAGCACACCAGCGACGGCGAGCCGCGCCAGTTGGGGGATGTGGAGTCCGGGCACAGCCCCGCCGAGGTTCGATCCGAGGATCGTGTGCTCGAATTGGGTCGCTGCGTAGACGTCGAAGCCAGCCTTCACCCCCATCGGGGGCTGGCCGATGAGGACCGTCGTCCCGCCGTCCCGTACGCTGCGGAAGGCCGTCTCGGCGACCTCCGGGCGTCCGAGTGCCTCGAACGCATAGTCGACTCCGTCGGTCGTGATCGAGCGGACCTGATCGGCGGCGTCGCCGTCGGCCGGATCGATCACGTGAGTCGCTCCGAGTCGCAGAGCGAGCTCGCGTTTGAACGGCACCGGGTCGACGGCGATGATCGGCAGCGCTGAAACCAGGCCCGCGCCTGCGACTGCAGCAAGGCCGACCCCACCGCAGCCGAAGATCGCGACCGATTCCCCGGGCCGCACATCGGCGCGTCTGGTGACGCTCAACACCCCCGTCGTCACGCCGCAGCCGAGCAGACAGCCCAAATCGGGGTCGAGCCCCGGGTCCACCGCCAGAGCACCATCCGCCGGTACCACTGCGTGGGTGGCGAAACTCGACACATACGCGAGGTGATGCACGGGCTGTCCGTCGAGCGACAGGCGGCTGGTACCGTCGCGGAGAAAGCCGCTATCGAGGCCGCGGGCGGCATCCAGACACAGATTCGAGCGCCCCGCCAGGCACAGCCGGCAGCGACCGCACGCAGGCGAGAACGTCAACACAACCGGCTCGCCGACCCGTTGCGGATCCACACCTTCGCCGACGGCCTCGATCGTGCCGGCGCCCTCGTGTCCCAGCACGATCGGGAGTGGGGTGGGCCACTTGCCCTCGATGTAGGACAGGTCGCTGCGGCAGATCCCCGTCGCGGAGATCCGCACGAGGACCTCGTCCCGGGCGGGCGGTGCGAGTTCCAGCTCGCACACTTCCAACGGCTCCTTTGCGACCCGCATGACCGCAGCCCGGATCTTCATGTGAGCTCCCCCCCAACACGGTGTAATCCTGACCCGACCGAGGCCGTACGGAGCCCGGGCGGAACGGCTGTCGAAGCCCGAATCACGAGCTCCGGTGCCGTCGTCAGCTCCAGGTCTCGTGGCGGCTCACCGTCGATCTGCGCGGCGAGCGCGCCGATCGCTGCGGCCCCGAGCTCACCCAGCGGCATCTTGATCGTGGTCAACGGCACCTCCAGAAAGTCCGCAAGGGGATCGTCATCGTAGGTGATCAGCGACAGGTCGTCCGGGACCATGAAGCCCGTGCGGCGGGCGCAGGCGAGCGCGCCGATCGCCTGGTTGAGGTTCGAGACGTAGACCGCGGTCGGTCGTGAACGTGCCCGCAGCAGACGACCCATCGCGTCGAACGCCCCCCGCTCATCGAACGGCGCTTCAACGATCGCCGGCAACTCAAGACCGGCGGACACGACTGCATCGGAGAATCCTGCGGCACGCCGGCTCGCAGTGTCGAGGCCGAGCGGACCGGCGATCTGCGCCAGTGCCCGGTGCCCGAGTCCGATCAGGTGCTCGGCAGCGAGACGACCGGCGTCGCTCTCCCGCATGTAGATGTTGCGCCCGCTGCCCGGAACCCGGCGGTTGACGAACACGTACGGTACGCGGCTGCCGGCGACCAGATGGAGGATCGGGTTTCCGGGTGCCGCGCTGGCGACGAGGATGCCGTCAATCCTTCCCTCCTCGACCAGCCGATCCCATGCCTGCTCGGTCACGGTGCTGTCATCCTCGGCGAGTACCACCACATACCCCCTGCGGGCGGCTTCCGCCACAGCCCCCCGCACGATGTCGGCGTAGACCGGGTTGCGGAGCGACGGCACAAGCATTCCGAACGTTGCCGTCGCTGAGGTCTTCAGACCCCGAGCAAGCGCGTTCGGCCTGTAGCGCAGCTCGCGCGCCGCGGTCATGATCCGCTCCCTCGTCTCAGGCCGCACAGCCGCGCGGTCGCTGTCGTGAAGCACCCGCGAAACGGTCGATGGATGCACACCCGCGGCGCGGGCAACGTCTACGAGGCGGATCGAATTTCGTGCTGCCACTTTGCTCAACTCGACTGTTCTGGCGGTTTAGCCTAACGTTTGCGTAATGAGGGATGTGAGTTCGCTAAGCGAGCAGCGCGTTCTTGTCACGGGAGCATATGGCTGCATCGGCGCATGGGTCCTCCGAGAGCTGCTCGCGGGAGATGCCGTGGCGGTCGCGGCGGACCTCTCCGGCGGCTCGCCACGCCTCGGTCTCGTACTTGACGACGAAAACGATGCGCGACTCCTCCGGATCGTGCTCGACATCACGGACCTGGCCGCGCTTGAACGAGTCATCGACGAGTACGACATCACGCGGGTGATTCACCTTGCAGCCCTTCAGGTCCCCTTCTGTCGCGCCGACCCACCGCTTGGCGCGGCCGTCAATGTGGTCGGCACGGTGAACGTCCTGGAGGCCGCACGGCGCCGGCGCGAGCGGATCGCTCATGTCGTCTACGCATCATCGATCGCCGTGTTCGACCCTCCGGATGGACACTCGCAGACGTCGATGAGCGCCGTCCCCGGGACCTTGTACGGGATCTACAAGCGGGCCGGCGAGCAGGCGGCGATGCGCTACTGGCTTGACGATCGGCTCCCTAGCATCGGCCTGCGGCCACATACCGTGTTCGGCCCGGCGCGCGACCAGGGTCTCACGTCGGCACCGACGATGGCGATGCTGGCGGCCGCTGCCGACCGACCGTACGAGATTCCCTATGGCGGCGCCGCGCAGTTCCAGTACGCCCCCGATGTCGCAAGGGCCTTTGTCCAGGCCGCACTCGTCGATGTCGAGACGGCCAGCGTCCACAACCTCCGCGGAGCGGCCCGCTCGATCCCCGAGGTGATCGACACAATCGTCGACGCCTGCCCTGCGGCCGCCGGGTCGATCAGCTTTGCTGAGCTGCCACTGTCCTTCCCGGCGACCGTCGACAGCGACGGCCTCGAGGACACGCTCGGACCACTCGCGGAGACAGCGTTTCCCGCTGCGGTCGCGGACACGATTGAGCGGTTTCGAGTCGCGCTGGCCGATCAGCGGATCGATCCTTCACTGCTCACCTGACCATCTCCCGGTGATCAGCCGTGCACCTTTTCGCTGACTCCGCGATCCTCCGCTTGACAGGTGCGCGCTCGTTCACATAGGATTTAGGCAATCGTTTGCCCGGAACAGGATGCAGGCTTGGGACTGTTTGGCAAGAAAAAACGCGCGCCGCACGAGGATCAGACTCTGTCGCTGTACTACGCGTCCGACGTGCACGGTTCCGACCAGTGCTGGCGAAAGTTCCTCGGCGCCGGCCGCTTCTACGAAGTCGAGGCTCTGGTGATGGGCGGCGACCTCACCGGCAAGGCGATCGTTCCGATCAGCCGCAACGGGTCAGGAGTATTCAGCAGCACCTTCCTGGGCGAGACCAGAAGCGGCAGCTCACAGCGTGAGCTCGACGAGCTCCTCGACGCGATCCGCTTCAACGGCATGTACCCCTGGCTCGCGACGCCCGATGAGATAGCGGCACATACAGGGGACCTCGACGCGCAGTCCGACCTCTTCGATCAGGTGATGGTCGACGAGTTGCGCCGTTGGATCGACCTCGCGGATGAGCGGATGGCGGAGTACGGCATCGCCGTATACGTGATGCCCGGCAATGACGACCCCTGGTGCTGTGACGCCGTGATCGAGCAGGCGTCTCACGTGGTCGCATGTGACGACCGCGTCGTCCAGGTGGGACCGCACGAGATGATCTCATGTGCGTACGCGAATCCGACCCCCTGGAACAGCCCGCGTGAACTGGACGAAGATGCGCTCTATGAGCGCATCAAGGCGCTCGCCGACCAGGTCGAGGTACCCAGTCGCGCGATCTTCAACCTACATGTGCCGCCTTATGACTCGGGTCTCGACACAGCGCGAGAGATCAACCCCGATCTGACGCTTGTCTACAAGAGCGGACAGCCGCACGAGATACCGGTTGGGAGTACGGCTGTCAGACAGATCATCGAGGAGTACCAACCGGTGCTCGCGCTACATGGTCACATCCATGAGTCGCGGGGCGACGCGCAAATCGGACGGACTCTCGCAATCAACTCCGGATCCGAATACAACAGCGGCCGGATTCATGGTGTCACCGTCGTTCTTGGCGGTGATCGCGTGCTTTCACGTCAATTCGTGGTCGGCTAAACAAACACTCTCGAGGAGGCTTCGTGGCCGAGACGCAACCCGCAACAGGAAATACCGCCGAATCACCGCCCTCCGGGGAGGCGCCGCGCTCCGATCTGTTCGTGCGCAACGCCACCGGCCTCGTTCGCGGCGTGCCCTCGAGGTCGTCGATCATCATCAACTTCATTCCCGGGCACCCCACGCAGACGCTTGCGGCGGTGTTCTTCTTCGCACTCACACTCGCACCCGGCGGAAACGTCTACCTGGGGATCGTTCTCGTCTTCCCGATGATGCTCGCGTTCGCCTACGCGTTCGGCCTGCTCACCAGCATGATTCCCCGCTCGGGTGGCGACTACATGCTTGTGAGCCGCGTGCTTCACCCGGTCGCAGGCCTGATGTCGTCGTTCTGTATGACGATGGCCGGCCTGCTCTCGAACGCGTTCTTCGGCCTGGCGTTTGTGACAGTCGGCTTAGGCCCGGGTCTGACCGGCATCGGTTTGATCGGGCACAACACGACGCTGATCAAATGGGGCACGACGATCTCGAACAGTCATAAGTGGCAGTTCATCTTTGGTGGCTTGATGATGATTGCGGCCGGCCTGATCATGACCGGGGGCTGGCGGCGCGTGCTGCGGATCCAGAACACCCTGTTCTGGATGGTGACCGGAAGCCTCTTCCTGTGTGTGATCGTGGCTCTGTTCACGTCCCACAACACCTTTGTCAACAACTTCAACAGCTTCGCGCGCCCGTACACCCACGCCTCCAACACCTACGCGTCGGTGATCGCGAGCGCCCAGAAGGCGGGCGTCAGCACCAACCACCCATTCTCGTTCAGCGCAACGATCCCGGTGATCGGGATTCTCGCGACGACGGCGATCTACAGCTATTGGACGACGAATGTGGGCGGCGAGCTACGCCAAGGTAGTAGCCGCAGAACTGCGAACAACATGGCTCTCGGTGGCACTTGCGGCCTGGTCTGCGTGGTGATCTTCGGCGCGATCTTCTTCCGTACGTTCGGTCACAGCTTTGAGATCGCCGCCAACAGCGGCCATTTCCCGAGCCAGATCGCGATCGCGAACACGCCGTTCTTCTTCCTGATCTCTGCATCCCTGCACAGCTGGGTATTCGCAGTGATCGTGTTCGTCGGCTACATCGTCTTCTGGCCGCTGATCATGTACATCTCGATGTTGCAGCAGACTCGGATGCTGTTCGCGTACGCGTTCGACGGCATTCTTCCGAAGCGGGTGACGAAGGTGAGTGACGCAGGCTCACCTTACGTCGCGGTCATAATTGCGGTGATCGGCTCGATGATCGTCCTGTATTGGGGAATTCACTCCTCGAGCTTCTTCCAGATCCTCGCCTATGCGACGCTGATCCAGCTGGTCTCAATGGCACTGGTCGCGTTCACTGCGTCAATCGTGCCGTGGCGTCGAGCGAAGCTCTACCGCGCGTCCGCGGCGCAGTTCAAGATCCTTGGCATTCCCGCTGTTGTTGTCGCCGGTGTGGCGGGAATGGTGTCTGCCGTGTTGATCTGGATCATCTACCTGCACTATCCGGCGCTCGGGATCGCGGACAAATCGAAGTTCTTCGTGTTCACACTCGTCACGATCGGATTGGGCGCCGCCTACTACGTCGGCGCCAAGCTGATCCGCCGTGCACAGGGAGTAGATGTCGACCTCGCATACGCCGAAGTGCCGCCCGAATGAGTCCGGGTCGCGCCGTGTCGGTGGTCGTGGTCCGAGTGAACAGATCGCGGGGCCGCCGGGGCTGCATGCGGTGAGGGTTGCGCCGATCGCAGAGGTCGGGGTTGTCGCCTTATGGAAGGCGGCTGCCCCGGCGACTGCGACGGCGCGACCGTCGTCGCCGCAGGCGGAGAGCTTGAGAGACGCCAGTGAGCATTGAAGCCACAGCCGACCGCTTTCGCGCCGTCTACACGGGAGCGCTGACGGACGTGTTGGACGGCCTTGGTCTGCTCAACCAGACGCTCTCGCCGGAGTTGCGTCCGCTCCGCCCGGGGATGACGCTCTGTGGCCCGGCATTCACGATCGATGGGCGGCCGCGGTCGGGGATCCCCTACCGGGACTCGATCGTCGCGATCCTGGACATGTTGGGCGTCGTGCCGGCGCATCACGTCGCCGTATACGAGACCAACGACACGGCCTCTGCCCATCTCGGCGAGCTTTCGGTCGCATCGCTCGCGACGCGTGGCTGTGCCGGAGCGGTGATCGATGGCGGCTGCCGCGACGTCAGCGCGATCGTCGAGGAGGGCCTGCCGGTCTTCTCGCGTTATGTCACCCCCCAGGACTGCGTTCCGCGCTGGGAACTTCTCGGCCATTCGCGTGAGATCACCGCCGGCGGCGTCCGCATCTCGCCCGGTGATTGGATCGTGGCCGACGGGGACGGAATCGTCGCAATCCCCAACGACGTCTGCGAAGAGGTGCTCAGCAGGGCCGAGGCGGTCGTCGCCACTGAGAGCAGGGTTCGGGCGTCGGTACGAGAGGGGACTCTGCCTCGAGAGGCGTTCGACCGGTACGGCAAGTTCTGAAGTCGCCGCCGAGTGCTCTGATCCGGATGCCGGTCACACCCCGACGCGCTATTCTTGAATCCTCGTGAACAATCGTTTGTCTACTACCGACAAAGCCCCCAAGGAGAATCGCGAGGACCCGCCACCCAGTCCGATCGAAGTCGACCCGGCAACCGCCGGCCACAGTGGCAGCCACGAGGTACCGATGACGCGGCTCCAGCGCGCCGTCGCACGCCGGATGTCAGCCGCAAAGGCAGAGATCGCGGACTTCGTCACGGAGATGGACGTCGACATGCTCGCCGTTGCTGAGATCCGACAACGGCGCAGGGACGATGGTGACTTCGTCCCCTCCTACAACGACTTCGTGATCAAGGCCTGCGCAATCGCCCTGCGGCGAGTGCCGAAGCTGAACGCCAGCTTCGCCGGCGATCGGTTCGTCCTTCACCACGCCGTCAACATCGGCGTCGCAGTCGCAACCGGCGGCGCGCTTGTCGTCCCGACGATCTTCGACGCCGACCGCAAGCCGCTCGAGGAGATCGGACGCCGTTCCGCAGCCCTCGCCGGCAAGGTTCGTGACGGATCGATCCGCCAGGACGACCTGACCGGTGCAACGTTCACCGTCTCGAACCTCGGCATGTACGGCGTCCGCCGGTTCGCAGCGGTGATCAACCCACCTCAGGCTGCGATTCTCGCGGTTGGGGCCGTGCAGGACCGCGTCGTCGCGGACAACGGACAGGCCAAGATCCGCCCACGTATGACAGCCGTGCTGACGGCAGATCATCGCATCGTCTATGGCGTTGACGCCGCCGAGTTCCTGACGGCAGTTCGGAGCACGCTAGAGGATCCGAGCGAGCTGGACGGATGACCGCGGCAGCACTCGAAGGCGTGCGTGTGCTCGATTGCGGCGTTCTGTTCGCCGGGCCGTTGGTGGCCACGATGCTGGCCGACTTCGGGGCGGATGTGATCAAGGTCGAGCATCCACGTGGCGATCCACTGCGAACGCTGGGATGGCACAAGGACGACGTGTCGCTCTGGTGGGCGCATGTGAATCGCAATAAGCGATACATCACGCTCAACCTCTCAACACGACAGGGCGCGGCGCTTCTCAGGGAACTGGTGCGAGAAGCTGATGTACTCGTCGAGAGCTTCCGTCCCGGCCGCATGGAACGCTGGCAGCTCAGTTATCCTGAGCTGCGGGCGATCAACCCCGGCTTGATCATGGTCAGAACCACCGGGTTCGGCCAAACGGGCCCGTATCGGGACCGACCTGGCTTTGGGACGGTGGCCGAGGCGATGAGCGGCTTCGCTTACACAAACGGCTTTCCCGACCGGCCGCCGAGCCTGCCGTCGTTCGCTCTCGGAGACGGCGTATCGGGGCTCTACGGTGCCGTCGCGACCCTGGTCGCGTTGCGCCACAGAGAAGCGCAGGGAGGCGAGGGTCAGGTGATCGACCTCAGCTTGGTCGAGCCGCTCTTTGCGTTCCTGGGGCCACAAGCCCTCGCCTACGACCAACTCGGCTTGGTCCAGGAGCGTCTGGGGAACGCAACGACCTGGACCTCGCCACGAAATGCATACCTGACCCGCGACGATCGCTGGGTCGCGCTGTCAGCGAGCTCTCAGACGATCGCCGAGCGGCTGATCCGACTGGTGGGGCGCGCCGATCTGATCTCGGAGGACTGGTTCGCCGATCATGAGGGTCGCGCCCGGCACTGTGCGGAGCTGGACGAGATCATCGGCGGCTGGATCGCCCAGCACACGCTGGCGGAGACCCTCGCGACGTTCGACGAGGCCGAGGCCGCGGCCGGACCCGTGTATTCGATCGCCGAGATCTTCGAAGATCCGCAATACCGGGCACGCGGGACGATCACCTCCGTTGAGCATCCGCGTCTCGGAAGTGTGCGGACACCGAACGTGGTGCCGAAGCTGAGCGCCACCCCGGGTTCCGTGCGTCACTTCGGCGGGGAGCTCGGCGAGCACAACCGGGCGATCCTTGTAGAGCAACTTGGCCACAGCGATGACGATCTGGAGAAGTGGAGAAAGGATGGCGTGGTGTGAGCGGAGCAGACATTGAGACCGTTCGAGTCGACCCGGCGGAAGCCGAGCTTCGACTCGCCTGGTACGACCGGATGGTCGCAATTCGAATGTTCGAGAACAAGACACAGGAACTGTTCCTGCAGGGCAAGGTGGCGGGTACCACGCACCTGTGTCAGGGCCAGGAGGGGGCGATTGTCGGCGCCGTGTCGGCGATGGGTCCCGATGACTACATGACGACCACGTACCGCGGGCACGGTCATGCGCTGGCCCGCGGCATGTCGCTCGAGGCGGCGTTCGGAGAGTTGATGGGCCGCGACTCAGGTTGCTGCCGGGGCGTCGGCGGTTCGATGCATTTCACCGACATCTCGCTGGGCATCCTCGGCGCGTTCGCGATCATCGGCGCTGGTTTTCCGGTGGCACTCGGCGCTGCGATGTCGTCCCAGCGCCTCGGTCTGGACCGCGTCGCGGTCGGTTTCTGCGGCGACGGTGCGACCAACATCGGCACATTCCACGAGACGCTGAACATGGCGGCCGTCTGGTCGGCGCCCGTCGTTTTCGTTGTCGAGAACAATCTCTACGGCGAATACACGCCGATGCGGGAGTCCACCCCCCTGGACGATCTCGCCGAGCGAGCCGCGTCCTACGCGATGCCGGGGATCGTCGTTGACGGCCAGGACGTGGGCGCGATGTACCAAGCAACGAAGGAGGCGATCGAGCGCTGCCGATCGGGCGGTGGTCCAACGTTGATCGAAGCCAAGACCTACCGCTACAGCGGACACTCGCGTACCGATCCCGCCAAGTACCGCCCGCCCGGTGAGCTGGATGCCTGGAAGCAGCGTGACCCGATTGCGCTCCACGGCGAGACGCTCGTAGGGATGGGATTGCAGACCGCGGAGATGCAAACGGCGATCTGGGATCGAACCCAGGCCGAGGTCGACCGCTGCGCCGCCACGGCAGCGGATGAGTCCGTCGCAACACTTGACCAGATCAGAGGCTACGTATATGCAGAGTGAGACCCAACAACGCCCCACCGCAACGGAGCTCGTGTACAGGCACGCGATTTGCGCTGCACTCGACGACGAGTTGTCGGCCGACCCGACAGTCGTGTTCTTCGGCGAGGACATCGCCGAGGCGGGCGGCGTCTTCAAGACGAGCGAGGGACTCCTGGAAACTCATGGCGCGGAGCGTGTGTTCAACACGCCGATCTGCGAGAACGCGTTCGTTGGGATGGCCCTTGGGATGGCCCTGACGGGCCTGCGCCCAGTGGTCGAAATCATGTTCAGCGATTTCCTCCCGACCGCTGCCGACGCGATCATGAATGAGCTGCCCAAGTTCAGGTTCATGTCCGGCGGTCAGACCGCGGTGCCTGTGACGATTCGCTCGATGGGTGGTGGGACCGGTCGCTTCGGGACGCAGCATTCGGCGACCGGCGAATCGTGGTTCATGGGCCTTCCCGGACTCAACGTGGCGACAGCGAGTACGCCGGCAACGATCTACTCGACGCTTCGGGCCGCGATCCGCTCGCCGGATCCGGTGCTGGTGATCGAGCACAAGGCGCTCTTCAACCGAAAGGGTCCCGTGATTCGGCATGAGGATCAGATCGGCGAGATCGGCACCGCGAAGGTGTTGCGTGGCGGCAGCGATGCGACCGTCGTGGCAACCCTGCTGATGGCGGCGCGCTCGCTCGAAGCCGCCGACATACTGGCAGCCGACGGGATCGACCTCGAGGTCATCGACCTGCAGTGGATCCGCCCGATGGACATCGACACGGTCACAAAAAGCCTTGAGCGGACAGGACGCCTGGTGATCGTTTCAGAGCAGCACCACGCCGGCAGTTGGGGGGCCAGCCTGATTTCGGAGCTGACGCAGGCAGGCCACGCGTGGAGCTCTCCGCCCCGCGTCGTCGGCCTGCCGGACGACATGCTGGTTCCGTACAGCCCGGAGCTGGAGGATCAGGTGATCCCCACGGTGGAGCGAATCACGGCCGAGTGTCGCAAGACGGTGCGCGGCAGTTGAGGATGGCGGCTCCTGGCAGCAACGGCGACGCCCCGGCCGGCGTGGACCCGGGCCGCCGGGCAACCACGCTCAAGGACGTCGCTCGGCTTGCGAGCGTCGATCCATCGACGGCCTCACGGGTACTGCGCGGCGACCCGAATCAGGGTGTACGAAACGAGACCCGGGACCGGATCCTGGATGCCGCCCGTGTGTTGAACTATCGGCCGAACGCCGTCGCCCAGAGTCTGCGAACACGGCGAACAGACACCTTTGCTGTGATCGTGCCGACACTGGATAACCCTGGGTTCATCGATGTGATCCGCGGCATCCAGGCAGAGGCGGTCGCCGCGGGAAAGCTCGTGCTGCTCGTCGAGGCCGATACGCTCGGGTGGGGTCAGAGAAGTCTCGCCGAGCGTGAGGAACTGTTCGCGCGCCTGGTCCTCGACGGTCGCGTCGACGGCCTGATCGTTGCCTTCGCGATGTTGCAGGACCGGCTCGTCGTCCGGCTCGCCGAGCGCGGCCTGCCGCTCGTGCTCGTCAACCGGCGACAGGCGTCCATCCATGGATGGGTCGCAGTCGACGACGTTCGTGCCGCGCGCATGGCCGTCGAGCACCTTCAGTCACTCGGACACGAACGGATCGCCTTCATCGGCTTCGGGGAGCTCGCGGACACCGCACGTCGCCGGGAGCAGGGCTACCGCGAAGCGATGGAGGCGGCAGGACTGAAGATTGACCGGCGGTGGACGGCGTCGGCGACGCCGTCGAGGGAGGGTGGTCGCGGAGCGATGGGTACAGTCCTCGATGCCAGCCGCGCCGGTGAGAGCCCCACCGCCGTCTTCTGCTCCAGCCTGGTCGCCGCGATTGGCGCTCTGGCGGCGCTCAGGGAATACTCCGTCGCTGTGCCCGAACAGATGTCGGTGATCGCATTCAACGATCACGAGATCGCAAACGACACCGCGCCGCCGCTGACGACCGTGCGTCTGCCGAACCTTGAAATGGGCCGCGAGGCTCTGCGCATGACGATTCGCGCCGCCGATGGCCTGCCGCTGTCCGACGCGATGATCGGGGAGCCGATCGAGCTGATCGTCCGCGCCTCCACGGCAGCGCCGTGCCGGAGCGTGCTCCGATGAGAGTCGCAGTCGAGATGCCCCACTACGCTTCCGACGCGATTGACGGCCGCATCAGCGCCTGGCAGGTGCAGGCCGGCCAGCAGGTTCGACGGGGAGACGTGATCGCGGTGATCGAGACCGACAAGGCGGAACTCGACCTGGAGGCGATGGTCTCCGGCGTGCTTGAGGAGATCGTGCACGACGTCGGTGCCGAGGTGCCCGTGGGCACAGCGATCGCCTATATCGAAACTGAAGCCGGCGGCTGACGGTGGGCTCTGACAGGGGTGTGGTAGTAATTAGCCAATCGATTGTCTAACCAGTTTAGGCATACAGAAACGAGCGGTCGAGATGGCCGCCGTAGCAAGGGACACACGATGAACAGCGAGATGCGAGAACAGCAGAATCGGCAGTCTGACGGGGTTGACGCTGATGGCTAGCCCGGGTGTCGTGACACAGGATCCGGTCGGCCTTGAGAAGCTTGAGATGTTCGCCCTGGGCCTCGATCACCCGGAGGGGATTGTGGCCGTCGAGAACGGCAGGCTGCTCGTCGGCGGCGAGGCGGGACAGATCTATCTGATCGAGGGTGACGAACCACCGCGGGAAGTCGCTAACACCGGCGGTTTTGCGCTCGGCATGGCGGTCGACGGCGACGGAATCCTGTACGTCTGTGATGAGGCGAGACACAGCGTGTGGCGGGTTGACCCGACGACCAGCCAGGTCGATGAGTTCTCGACCGGCTCGGCAGACCGCGCGATGCAGACTCCCAATTGGCCGGCGTTCGACACCAACGGGAACCTCTACGTGTCGGACTCTGGCGGCTGGGAGTCACACGACGGCCTGATCTGGGTCGTCCGGCCGGGCCGGCGCACCGAGGTGTTCAGCGATGAGTCGGTCGACTTTCCAAACGGCATCGCGCTCGCTCCCGACGGTTCTCGTCTGTATGTCGCCGAGAGCTGCCCTGGGCGAATCGTCGAGATCCCGATTGGTACCGATGGCCGGGCCGGATCGCGGAGGGTGCTGTGCGAGCTTGGACTGGTGGTTCCGGATGGCTTGGCGGTCGCGGACGACGGAAGCCTTGTGATCGCGACGTATCGTCCCGACGCAATCCTCCGTTGGAGCGCAGCCGACGGCATTGATGTGCTTGCCGCCGACCCGCAGGGCCAAGTGCTCAACGCTCCTACGAACGTTGCTTTCACGGGCGATTCGCTCGAGATCGCAGTCGTGCCCAACCTGGGTGGCTGGCATCTGGTTCGAGGACGTTTGGGGGTGCGTGGGACACCGCTGCCCCGGCCTCGAGCCGATCTGATCGGGGCCTAGATGGTGACCAGGCGGGCGGAGATCAGTCGGTGACGGCCGATCAGCCGAGGCCGTACACGCCTCGGGAACCGATGACCCACGACGCACGGGAATCACGATTCGGCCGGGCGTATGAGGAGCTGGTGCCCGGCGACCGTTTCAAGCACTGGCCTGGCAAGACCATCACCGAAGGTGAGCATCATCTGTTCTGCCTGCTGACGATGTCCGCCAGCCCGCTGCATCTCGACTCCGTGTATGCGCGGGACGCTCTGCCCGACGGACGCAACATCGTGCTTGGAAGCTACGTCTACGCGCTGATCCTCGGGATGAGCGTGTCGGATCTCTCGGGTCGAGCGATCGCGAGCCTCGGAGCGCAACAGCTGTCGCACCTGGCGCCGGTCCATCACGGCGACACGCTCTACGGATCGTCACAGATCGCCGATCGCCGGCGTTCGCGTACGCGCCCCGGGGTCGGGATCATCACCGTCGACACCTGGGGCGTCAATCAAGACGAAACCCGCGTGATCGAATTCCGCCGGGCCTTCATGATCGCCTGCAACGAGGCCGCCGTCTGAGCGATGCCGCGATTCCTGGTCCAGATCTCGGTCGCGCTGGCGCCGGAGCTGCCGCCCGGCGAGCGCTCCGCGTTGCTCGAGCGTGAGCGTCAGCGGGGGCTGGAGCTCAAGCGGGCAGGGATCATCGAAGACATCTGGCGCGTGCCGGGTCAGCTCGCGAACGTCGGAATCTGGCGTGCTCACAGCGCGACCGCCCTGCACGAGGCGATCACATCGCTACCCGTTTGGCCGTGGACCCAGGTGACGGTCACCCCGCTTGCCGACCACCATCTGACAACCGATCCCGAGGACGGGGGCGGCGATGCGACGTGACCGGCCTCGGTTCCCGGCACGGTCTCCGTGGGATCACTTGACCTCGATTGCCGGCCCACGGATCGCGGGACCCTGAGCATCACCTTCAACGGGCAAATCGCTGGCGAAAGGAGAATTTGATGAATCACATGGGCACGGCGGTGCAGAATTGGGGCGCCGATGGCTTCTTCTTCACCGAGGCCGCCCGAGGCGGATCCCTGCCGTGGCGGCTCGGAGGTTCCAAGCTCGAGGGTGACGCCCTCGGACCGGTCCGCCATGCGCATGACGACGCCGCCGAGTATTACTACATGTTCAGCGGGTCAGCTCACGTCGAGACCGGCGGCGAGGAGTTCGTGCTCGAAGAGGGGCAACTCGGCTATATCCCACCCGATGCCCCACACAACTTCCTCGGGCCGGCTGCTGACCGCGACGCGTGCCTGTTCTGCGTCGTGGGCCCGAACTATGTGGAGAACAAGTGGCGGGTCAAGGATTTTCGGCCGGGATCGGAGTCATTGCGGATGGCGGTCGCCACACCATTCCAAGACGATGTCCTGCCCGCCGGTGGCACCCTGTCCGCGCTCGCGCTCACACTGTCTCCCGGCGAGCCACCGATCAAGTTGAAGCCGGATGGCTTCGAGGTCATCTACATAGTGGTCGACGGGACCGCCGAGCTCAGCCTGTTCGGCGGCCTGCACGGCGGGATCCAGTCCGGAACATACGTGCACGTGCGCGACGGCATCCAGCACGAATTGAGCGCCAAGGCACCGTGCCGGGTCCTGCGAATGGACTGCCGATTCCTGGCGTGGAGAGGAGTGCCGACGGCGGCTGACGCCGCATGATCGCAGTCCGCTCGGGCGTCAGAGACGCGGCGATCGGCGCTGTGGGGCAACCGCCGTGAGAATGCGAATCACTCGGGCTCCGGCTTTCTCGTCGTGCAGCTGAACGAACCGATCGTCGCTGCGGCGATCCGCTCCCAGTCGATGATGACGCCTAGTCCGGGATCGGTCGGAGCGTTGACGTAGCCGTCGGGATCGATCCGATAGGGGTTTTCCACCCCGTACTCGAACGGCTCATGCGGTACTGGTAGCTCGAAGTAGCCGGTGTGCTCGTACGCAAGCCCGAAATGCAGATTCGCCGCCTGGATGAGGGTGTAACCCCAGCTCTGCAGCTCGGTGCGCAACCCCCACGCCTCCGCCAGTCCGGCGAGCTTGCGGGCGAGGGTGAAGCCGCCGGCAATCGCTACGTCGACTCGGATCGCATCCCACGGCTCCATCCGTAGCGCCCGGCCGATCTCATGCAGGCCGAGGATCGTGTTTCCCCCCGGGAGTATCGGCACGCCGACACGCCGACGGAGCTCTCGATAGCCATCGAGGTCCACGTCCGGCAGCGGGGCCTCCAACCACTCGAAGCCCATCGCGTCCAGCTCACGGCCGACCTTGACCGCCGACCGGCGGTCGTAGCGCTGCTCGGCGTCGTGCATCAAGGCGATGCCCGCGTCGCCATGAACGCGGTGCACAGCACGAAGCATCTCCAGATCCCGGTCCGGCTCGCACCAAGCGTGGATCTTGACCGCCCGGAAGCCGCGAGCGGCCATCTCGCTGATGAACTCGACGTAGGCGCTCGCGTCGGCGAGCATTGGCGTGGAGGCATAGGCGGGGATTCGCTCACGACTCCCGCCGAGCAGGCGATATAGCGGCAGCCCGGCGCGCTGCGCGACGAGATCCCAGATGGCGATGTCAAGCGCCGCCCGCGCTCCCGGGAGAACCGGCAGCGTCAGATCGTCCAGTGCGTACCAGATCGCCTCTCGCAGCTCAGGGTCCCTCCCGATCACGCGGGGCGCGATCAGCCGCAGACTCTCGAGCATCGCGAGATCGAACCGACCTGTGGAGTAGGACGGCGTTGCGCCAACACCGACGATGCCGTTCTCGTCGAACACGCGCACGATCGTGAGCGTGGCGTGTTGTGGCGGCAGTTCCTGAGCCCAGCCGAGCAGGGCAACATCGGGCCCGACGGCGAGCACCTCGACGCGGTCAATCATCGCCCACCTCCGATCTCTGACGGGTGCTTCACGGCCTGACAATCTGCTTGAGGACGCCGTCCACCTCTCCCTGGAGCAACCGGTCGAAGACCGCGTCGCTCTCCGTGAGCGGCACTGATCTGTGCGAGACGACCGGCTTCAGCAGGCCGCTCTCCAACAGACCAAGCGCGACTGAGAACTCGGCGTTCGTGTAGGCGAACGAACCGATCGCGCGGCGCTCGCCGACGACCATCTCGAATGCTGGGACCGTCGCCTCCTGGGCGTGCATGCCAAGCCAGACGGCGCAACCACCGGGCCGGAGTACGCGGAGAGAGTCGGGACGGCTTGCAGCGGTCCCGACGGCATCGATGCTGATGTCCGCACCGACACCGTGGGTCAGCTCGCTGACACATCGGTCGAGGTCCGACGGCGAAACAACCGCATCGGCGACGGTCGTGACGAGCTCCCGCCTGTCCGCGACCGGCTCGCCGACGATGATCAGTCGGGCTCCGGCGGTTCGAAGCAGCTGAGCGGCGAGCACTCCGATCGCCCCGGCGCCGAGCACGACGGCCGTATCGACGAAGTTCATCGACGCCAGGGAGAGCGCGTGCACACACGTTGCAAGCGGCTCGGCAAAGACCGCCAGATCGCGCGAGTTCTCGTCGGTCAGCGGATGCAGGCAGCGCAGTGGAACCGAGACGAGCTCGGCGAAGCCACCGGGGCGAGTACCGCCGATCAACCCCCGATTGGCGCAGATGTTCTCGGCGCCCGAGCGACACCACATGCAATCGCCACAGGTCAGCTGCGGGTTGACGGCAACGCGAGTACCGATCAGATGCTCGCCTGCGCTGCTGCCGGCCGCGTGGACCTCGCCCGTGAACTCGTGGCCCATCACCAGCGGTGGCGACCGCCGCGGACTGCGCGACGCGACACCATCGACGTCTGACGCGCAGATCCCGGCTCCCTCGACGCGTAGCAGAACCTCATCTGCCGCCGGCGACGGCACATCCAGATCTCGCACCTCCAGCTCATACGCATCGGTGAGGAGCAGCGCCCACATCCGGTCAGACCCTCTCCTCGCCCTCGCCGGCGTCCACGGAGGTCTCGATCAGGCTGTTGATCACGTCTTCACCCAGGCGATTCAAATTGTGCGGGCCGGATACATCCACGAATACGCATTCCAACCACCGTCGACGTGCAGCGAGATGCCGGTGAGATATGCGGCACGCTCGGAGCCGACATATCTGATCGCATCAGCGAGCTGGCGAAACGTGCAAAGCTCGTGCATCGGCGTGCGGTTGCGGACCTCGTCCTCGGAACGCGCTGCATCGAGTACGTGACCAGCAAGGCCGCTGTAGACGACCGACAGCAGCCGGTGCCCGGCATTGCTCCACGGGCCGATCTCAAATTGCATCAGTGACGTCATCGCGGCCGCGGCCATCGTGCAGGCGGCCCCGCAGTGCCCGGTGACGAGGCCGCGCGAGGGCAGGACGGCAACGAACACGAGCGACGCATTCGAGCGGTCCGCCACCTCGCGTGCCGCCCCGGCGGACCGCTGCAGGAGCTCAGCCTCGGTGAGTGAACCGTCGGCTTCGCCCTGAGCGGTCGTCGCCAGCGCGGGAACGGCGTGGATCCAGACGAGACGACGCGCGGCGACAAGGCGCTGTCCGCTGACCGCAAGGACCGCTGCGTCGAGGGGCAGGAATGGCACTGCAAGTGACGCACCGAGGACCTCGCCGAACCGCGAGGCGCCCCCGGCAACGACGACGGAGACGTCACTCACCCGCGATTCCCTCGGATGTCGGGAAACCGTCACTGGCAAGCCACCCACCATCTACCGGGAGCACCTCGCCGGTGACAAACGATGCTCGATCCGAGGCGAGGAACACCACCGCGTCGGCAATCTCCGACACCTCCGCAATCCGCCCGAGGGGCGTACGAGTCTCATACTCCTCGACGCGGATCGCTCCCCCCGCGCTCTCGATCACACTGGTGAGAATCTCGGTGCGCGTGACCGCGGGCGCGACGGCGTTCACTCTGACGCCGTGCGGTGCCCACTCACTCGCCAGCACCTCCGTCATCAGCCGGATGCCGCCCTTGGCAGAGTTGTACGCCGTTCGCTGGGGATGCCCCCCGAATCCGCCGATTGAGCTGATGCTGACAATCGCTCCACGATGGCGGTCGATCATCGCCGGCGCGACCCGGCGCGACAGCTTGAACGGGCCGGTCAGCATCACGTCGACCTGGAGTGCCCACTCCTCGTCAGTGACATCCACAGACTCGGTCAGAACGAACAAGCCGGCGTTGTTGACCAATACGTCTACCGGCCCCCACCGCGCCTCGATCTCGCCGACGACGGCGTCGATCGCGACCGTCTCTCGAACGTCCAGGGTGAAGGCCTCTGCGGTCAGTCCCGCCTCTCGGAGGGCAGCTGCCCGAACCTCTGCCCGATCCCGGTTGACGTCCGAAATCGCGACGCTGCCACCGAGCTCAGCCAAGCGCGTCGCGATCGCGCCACCAATCCCCTGAGCCGCACCGGTGACGAGACAGACCCGCCCGGCGAACTCGTCGGCGGCAAACGGATCCTCCCATGCACCCGGGATCAGCTCGGGCGGGTCTACGTCGCAGAGGTTCATTTCGTGCTCTTTGGCGTTTAGACAAACGTTTGCTCACAATATGGAGCCGGTCCGCTCGTGTCAAGAGCTCACGCTGACCTCGTGACCGACGGCCGCGGAGCGGTACAGCGCGTCGATCACCGCCTGGACGCGCAACGCCTGGTTGCCGGAGGCCAAGGGAGCGCGGTGGGAGCGCACCGCATCGACGACGTCGGCCAGCTCGCGGCGCATCGAACTCGGGAAGTCGAGATCGCCCGACGCAAGACCGGTCACGTCCTCCAGTCTGCCCTCCCGTTCGGCCCAGAACCGCAAGGGCCCGATGTTGGCCTGCGCACGATCGCCGACCAGCGCGAACCGGCACTCCCACCCCGGTTCATCCCACACCCACGAACCCTCAATCGTCAGCCAGAAGCCGGACTCGAACCGGACATGGCCAAACGCCAGATCTTCCACGGAGTAGCGCTCCGCCCCAGCGTCGATGGGAACGCGCGCTCCGCGCTTCCGGGGAAACAGGGTCGCCATCGACGCCGTGGCGGCGACCGGCTCTGGGTTGCCGGCAAGCCACATCAACAGGTCAACCATGTGGACCGCGGTCGCGGCGATCGCACCGCCACCCGAAATCTCCCGGATGTGGTGCGGACCCCACCAGGGAATCTGTGTCTCGAGCATCGACCCTCGCGCGCAGACAGGCACGCCGAGCCGACCCTCTTCGATGAATGCGTGGACCGCCTGGACGGCGCTCATGTACCGGTGGTTGAACCCGACAGCCAGCGTCCGTCCGGCCGCGTCCGCGGCTGCGACCATCGCGCGGGCATCGTCGAGGTCGGGCGCGAGTGGCTTCTCACATAAGACGTGCGCCCCTGCTTGGACTGCGTCCACGACGATCGGCCGATGCGTGTCCGGCATCGTGCACACGGTCAACAGGTCGGGGCGCTCGCGCTCGAGCAGCTCGTCATGGCGTGAGTAGGTCGCGCCCACACCGAATGCCGCCGCGAGATCCGCTGCGCGCGCGGGAACGCGATCGCATACGGCTACGACCTCGACGCCGGGCAGTTCGCTGAGGGATTCAACGTGGAGACGCCCCTGGAAGCCGCAACCGACTACCCCGACTCGTATCGGATCAGTCGCCAGTGGGCCCGTCCAGTGCCGCCACTCGCCGATTGGCGCGATCCCCGACAGCCGAAGGCAATCGTTTGTTCATCCGGTACCGGACGGTAGCCCAGAATCTTGGCCGCTGTCAAGACTCTCGCCCGCTGGTGCGGGCGGCGGGGCGGTGCGGGCGGTGCGGAGGCCGGGGGCTGGTGCGGGCGGGGCGGGCGGGACGGGACGGGACGGGACGGGACGGGACGGGGTCGATCGTGCTCCGCCCGTCGCACACCGTCCGCTCAACGCACGATCAGTGGATCTTGCCGGAGATCAGGTCCTTCACCAGCTGGAGCGCATGTGAGAGATGCACATCGCCCGACTGCCCGGTCAGCGCGACAGACACCATCAGATGTAGGTGGTTGCGCTTGTCAGTGCCGTTGCCGTAGACGCCGATGTGCACCGCGTCCGGCTCAGTCGCGCAAACCGGGCCGTACTTCGACTGACCCTTCCCGGGGCTGCCGAGATCCTTGTCGCAGGGCTGCAGCCCTTCGCCCGTGTCCTCGCCGGTGACGAAGAACATCTGTTTACTCGATTGTCCGAAGGTGTCGTGGTTCTTCGTGGCCGACTTGATCGCATCGGACTTGGCGGTATTCCAGATGGTCTTGATGTACGGAATGATCTGGACGCCGAGTGTGGGCTTGTAGTGCCCGTGATGCTCGCCGTCGCCGGAGAAGGCGCAGAAGTTGCCGATCTTCTTGAGCAGCTTCAAGTTGCCTGTCTGGGCAAGGGTCGCGATTTGACGGCGGGAAACGGTGGCGCAGTTCGGAACCTGCGAGGTCGTCTTCTTGGCCACGGCGACGATCGGCGTGATCGCGATCGCCACAAGCAGAGACGTGAACATGACGCGCTTGATCACCACGGCAATCGCTTTCAATGGTATCGCCGCGCGGTGCGATCGGACAGCTATCGGATAGGTGATCGCTCAGCTGACGAGGGGCGCCCGAGACTCCCCCGTGCGCATCAGGTTCAGCGCGTCGACAAGAAACGCCCTCAGCGCCGAATCGTCACCGAGATACAACGGGCCGGTACCGTCTCGCAGAAGCTCGCTGAGCATCGCGATTCCCGGGGCGTAGACAGGTGTGCTCTCGCGCAGAAGCGTCGAGATCACCTGGATCGTTCCGGCGTTGGCGAAGATCGCGTTTCGATTCGGGCGCACACCCCAGCGGCCGCCCAACTTCGTTGATGTCGGGGCGGCAAGCCTGTCCAGTTGATCGGCGATCGCCCCGCGGGTACGCACAGTGCTGAGCATCGTGGCGTGGGCGGCGAGTTGCGCGCAGGCGGACGGGTCAGCGCCGGCGGCCAGCGCGGCGTTCAGCCTCCCGGTCCTCACGACGGCGATCAACCGAGCCAGGGGTCCCGGGTCCATCACCCTTCTGTCGGCGGTTTCGTAGACGCCTGAGAACTGCTCTTCCGCCGTTGTGATGGTGTTGTGAGCTAGCATTAGCGACACCTCCGTCAGCAATTAGATGGTGTTGGTAACCTACTATACCGAAACAATGGTGTCGATACGATGACGTCTTCAACCCCGCACCGCCTCGACCTCGTGATCGACTACGTCAACACGCTTGACCGCGAGGCTGGAATCGATTCGCTGGCGACGCCGAGCGGGGCGATCGAGTGGCTCTGCGGCAACGGTCTACTCAAAGACCACGAAGCACAGCTCAGTCCCGGCGATCTCCAGCAGGCGGTCAGCCTGCGCGAGGCGCTTCGCGTCCTGATGCTCGAACACAACGGCGGGCCCCATGACCCGCGGGCGATCGAAGAGCTTGAGCAGACCGCGCGCGGAGGTGACCTCCGCGTGCACTTCGGCGACGACGCAACGGTGCGGCTGAAGCCCGGCAACGGAGGTCTCGCCGGCGCGCTCGCGTCACTGCTCGTGCCGGTTGCCGAGGCGAGCGGCGACGGCACCTGGCGCCGCGTCAAAGCCTGTCGTGCCGACGACTGCCGGTGGGCGTTCTACGACCGCTCCCGCAACCACTCAGGTACATGGTGCGACATGGCGATCTGCGGCAATCGCACCAAGGTCAGAGCCTATCGGCAGCGCGCCCCGGGACGTTGACGGCGAGCAGGTCGCGCGCTGCCCGGGCGCCGCTGCGCAGCGCACCCTCCATCAGGCCGTGCAGCTCGCCGGCGGTGTGCTCGCCCGCGAACGCCAGCCTCCCGATCGGACGCATCAGCTCCCGGTGATCGAGCGGCGAGGAAGCCGAAGGCGCGGAGTAGGCCCCGCGGGCCCAGGGATCGTCGCTCCAGGTCGAGAGGATCGCGCTGTCGAGGTCAAGCTCGAGCTCTGGTGCCAGCGCCGCGACGGCCGAGGCCCAGCGCCGAGGCCCAGCCGCGACGTCGAGCTCGACGAGCGCCTGGCTGGTGCCGGCGAACGCGGCAACGAACGAGGCAGGCAGGCCGTCGGCGAGAAGCTGCGTGTAGCACCAGAAGCGGCCCGGAACCGAGAGGGTCGCGCTCGGCGGTGCGGGCGCGCGCAGTGCCACGAACAGCTTTGCGGCCTGCCCGTAGCGGACCCCACGCAGTGCGCTCGCCTTCGACGGCGGCAGCGGCGGGTCGAAAGCGATCGCGTCAAGTGCGCAGGCCGGAACTGCCACGACGGCGGTGTCGGCGACGAGCTCCGCCCCTCCGGCGCTGACCTCAACCTGCCCGCTACCCCAGCGGACCCGCTCAACCGGGGCCGACAGCTGGATGCGCTGCGCCCCGACCGCGGCTGCCAGCGCCTCCGCGATGGTCGCATTGCCGCCCTGTACCGAGTGCGTGTCGAAGTCGCCGAACGCCGCGGCGCCTTCACGCACGACCGCGGCGTCGAGGTCGCCTGCGGGGTATCCGCAGCTCACCTCGATCCTGGCGCAGATCGCCTGCTTGACGGCGGCTGGGAGCTCGGCGCGGGCGAGCACACCCTCGAGCGTCTCACCCGCTCGTCCCGGTACGGTCGAAAGACTTTGAACGCCTGAACGAACCTGCTCGCTGGACACCGGCTCTCCTCCCGCCGGCACGCGGTCGCCGTAGCGCAGACCCTTGCGGATCAGTCGCAGCCCGAAGCGCTGCGCCGTCTCGGTCACGGCGGAGTTGCCGGGGAGGATGAACTCGGCGCCGCGCTCGATCGTGGCGTCCCCGAATGGAACCGACCAGACCCTGCCGCCGACGCGATCGCGAGCCTCCAGTACCTGCACCTCCACGCCGGCTCGTTGCAGCTCATCCGCCGCCGCGAGGCCGGCGAAGCCGGCGCCGATCACAACAGCTCTCATGCCGCGAATCTAGCTCCGAACGAGCCCGTGCGCTGTCGGAGATAAGGCCATTCCTGCGTGAAATATCGCCGATCTGCGTCTACAGTGTGCGCACGGTGACGATCCGGCGGACGATCACAGCCCTGACACTGGCGCTGGTGTGCAGCGCGGTCGCCGTCGGCGCGGCCGCCGCGGCCGGCAGCGCCGCCTCCCAGGTGCGCGCCGTCTACCGGACCGTTCTCAACGCCGAGTACTTCGGACCGGAGCGCGCTGTCTGCTCACGACTGACCCACAGCGGCCTGCAGTCGTTCACGGCGGGGGGGGCGGGCACCTGCCGGCACGCGTTCGATCAGCAGCAGCACGTGCTGCGGCACAAGGTGAGGGGCATCGACGACTCCGGCTTTACCGCGCGGCAGTGGCGCGCGGAGGTGAACCAGGTGATGAAGACGCTCAAGCTCACGGTCCACGGAACGCACGCGACCGCGATCGGGCCGAGCGGGATCCCGGGACAGACGACGCTGGTCGAGGTCAACGGCAGGTGGCTGTTCAGCAGCTACCCGCCGAGCATTCAGCCCTAGCGAAACGTGGTCCTCGCTTGAGCGAACAGCAGGGCAACATCACACCAGTCGCCAGGAGCGCGGACCCCGTGGATCCGGGTGTGCGGATCGGCCACGTCCATCTGCGAACCGCCGACATCGATCGCGTGCGCGCCTTCTACGTTGACATCCTCGGCTTCGACGTCGTCTCGGAAGCGCGGGGGGTGCCGGGCTGGGGGACAACGGGCGACATTCTGTTCGTCGCGGCCGGCGGTTACCACCATCACCTCGGCTTCAACACGTGGAAGTCGGCGGGCGGTCAACCCCAGCCCGACGGGGTCACGGGCCTTCATCACGTGGCCCTCGCCTACCCGACACGGCAGGGCGTTGGCCGACGCGTACCGCCGGCTGAAGCAGGCCGGCTGGCCGATCCGGCAGACGGCGGACCACGGCACGCACGAGGCTATCTACGTGTCCGATCCCGATGGCAACGACGTCGAGCTGATGTGGGATCGCCCGATCGAAGCGTGGCCGCTGGACGAAGCGGGCCGCCTGCGCGGGCAATTCGGCCCGGAGCTCGATCTCGAAGAGCTGCTGACCGAGCTCAGCTGAGCGGGCATGGACGGGCGCTTCGCCCCATCTCCCAGCGGTCCGCTCCACCTCGGCAGCATCCGAACCGCACTGGCCGCGTGGCTGCTCGCGCGCTCGCAGTCCGCGCGCTTCCTACTGCGCATCGAAGATCTCGACCCGCAGCGCTCGCGTCGTGAGCACGAGCGATCCGCGGTTCGCGATCTGCAGCTGCTGGGCATCGATTGGGACGAGCCACCGGTGCGTCAATCCGAGCGGCTCGGTCACTACCGGGATGGGCTGGCGAGGCTCGGTGCCCTCGGGCGCCTGTATCCCTGCTTCTGCACCCGCGCGGAGATCCGGGAGGCGGCGTGCGCGCCGCATGGCCCACTCCCGGAGGGCGCCTACCCGGGCACATGCAGCACCCTCAGCACCGCACAGCAGCGGGCGCGGGCCGCGGACGGACGCCCGTTCGCATTGCGCCTCCGAGCCGACGGCGAGGAGGTTCGGTTCGAGGATCGGCTGCTCGGCGCGCGCACCGCGGTTGTCGACGACTTCGTCGTCCAGCGCGCCGACGGTGTGCCCGCCTATCAGCTCGCGGTCGTCGTCGACGACGCAGACCAGCGGGTTGGCGAGGTCGTTCGCGGCGCCGACCTCGCCGACTCGACCCCACGTCAGATCCTGATCGCGCGACTCCTCGGACTCCCGGTGCCGAGATACGCACATGTCCCGCTTGTGCTCGGGCCCGACGGCTCCCGGCTCGCCAAGCGCCACGGCTCGGTGACGCTAGCCGACCGCTGCGAGCCGCCGGCCGCCACGCTTGCACTGCTGGCGCACACACTCGGCCTCGCACGCGGACGGCGGCGAGTCGAAGCGGCATCCGCACTGCTGCCCGAGTTCGACCCGTCCCGCCTGCCGAGGGAACCGGTCATGCTCCCGGCCGAGCCGGTCCTCGATTGACTGCGTCCTACAGGGCCGCGAGCGGGTCGACGGAGGGGTCGAGGCGCGGGTCGATCGCCAGCGCCGGGATCGTCACGTGGGTGATCGGTCCGATCGAGGCAGCGTAGACAACGGTGCCGATGCCGACGGTGCCGCCGAGCAGATAGCCGGTCGCCAGGACGAGCAGCTCGATCGCCGTCCGGACCACGCGAATCGAATGGCCTCGCGCGGCGATGCCGGTCGTCAATCCGTCCCGCGGCCCCGGCCCGAGCCCCGCACCGATGTAGAGCCCTGTCGCGAGGCCGTTGCCGGCGACGCCGCCGACCAGCAGCAGGACGCGAGCCCAGATCGTATGCGGGGCACTGACGAGCGATAGCGAGATGTCGATCACGGTCCCGACGATCAACGCGTTCAGCAGCGTTCCGATCCCGGGCCGCTGTGGAAGCGGGATCCAGGCGAGCAGCGCGACGAAGCCGATGATCACGGCCCACGTCCCAATGCCGAGACCGAACGTTCGGGAGAGCCCCTGGTGAAACACGTCCCAAGGGTCCAACCCGAGTCCCGCGAGCACCAGCATCGCGTCGGTCACACCGAACAGGACGAGTCCGACCAGCAGCTGCGCAAACCGCCGCGGCAGCCGGTTCGGCGGAAGCGGCGCGACGAGGCGTCTCAACTCGACCTCCCGGCGAGCGGTTGCGCGATCCACGCCGTCAGGGCGCGAGCGCGAGTGACGATCCCGTCGAATTCGTCAGCCGCTGCCGGCGTGAAGTACTGATCAAGGATCGCGCGCAGCGGCTCACGCAGATCGGAATGAACCAGCTCAAGGAAGCCGGCGATGTAGCCGGGAGCCGGCGGAACAACGAGGGTCAGGGCTTGAGCGCGCATCCGCGCGTAGACAGCGAGCGCCTCCGTGACGCGAACGTCATCGCGGGCGACAGGGTCCCCGTCCAGAACCGATGCAACCCGTTCCGTCGGCGTCTGCTGAAGTGGCCGGATGATCTGGTGGCGGGGTGTGCGAAACGCATGGAGCGCCGGTCCCGTCCGCTTGCGCGGCGAGTCCGGGCGCCAATCGATCCGGGCGAGCAGCGCCGTCAGCGGGTCGATCCCGATCACGCGAGGCGAAACCCCTTCCGCCAGGGCTATCAGCGCGATCTCGAAGCACTTGTCACACGTACCGCAGGCCTGCGCGCCCTCCGGGGCCTGCCAACATGAGAACTGAAGATCCGCGATCGCGCGGTAACGCGTCAGAAGCAGTGCCTGGACCTGAGGCATATGCAACGGAAACGTCAGCGATCCCTGACGTAGGCCGAACCGCCAAAGCAACGCATCAAGCGCGCCCTGCGTCACCGCGCAGGACAGGAACTCCCTGTGGAGGAGCACTCTGTGATCCTGCTCGGCGTTGTACTGAATATCGGCCTCCGAGGCCATCAGCATCCGGCCGCTTCCGGTGGCGGCAGCGACCGCAGCCGTTGCGCCTTGGAACAGGGAGATGTCGCTGAGCTCGTGAACGCCGAGCGTGCATCCATCCCTCGCAGCGAAGTCGAGGTTCCAGCAGGTTCTGTAATCCGAGTGAACCTGCGCCACATCCACCGTCAGGCGTTTCGGAATCTCGTCGAACACGCGAGTCCGCGCCGCGCCAACGTGATCGCGGGCCCAGGGGACCGGCGAGGTGATGCTGACAAGCAGCGGACGCGGCGTGATCTCCGCGGCGAGCGCTGCGAGGACGAGGCTGTCCTTGCCGCCGCTGAACGAGACCGCGACGCGGTCACCGTCAGCGGGCGCGCGGGCCGGCGGCGGTGGCGGGGACGCCGATCGCGACCCGAGGGTGACGAGGTCGACCGCGCGACCCTGCCTCGGAGCGCTCCCGTAAGCCTCGAGCTGGACCACTACATCGTCGATCAGGCGCAACCAGAACTCGCGTTCACCCTGATCAAGCGCGAACGGTAACTCGACCCGACAGGGACGCAGCAGCGCCCAGTGTGTGTAAAGGCAGATCATCGCGATTCGGCACCAGAGCGCGTGGGGAATCGGACGCAGGTCCAGGTTGGCCGGAAAGGTGAGCCGAAACGAGGTCCGTCGGTACAACTCGGTCGATGGGGTGACCTCCCAACCGACGACCACCTCCTGGCCGTCGACCAGCGGCTGATGGAGACGCACGCGGTGAGCGCTGGGGCCGATGGTGCTCAGAGTCGCGATCTTGTCACGAACTTCACAGAAGGCCGGTCTGACGGTTAGGATGCCAGCGCTGCCGCATCAGCACCGGCACCGGCAGGTTCACCCCACGATCGAGTAGGAGTTCGCATGGCGCATGCGCTAGCACCCACAACCGCCAACCCAGCGGGCGCGAGCGACGGGCGCCGCGTGCGCGACCAGCTCACGATCTCGCTCGAACGCGAGCTTCAGGCGGAGGCCCGGAATCGCAGCGCGGGGACCGGGCCGGCCTCCAGGATGGATGATCGAGCCTCACAGAATTTCGGTGACGGGCCGCAGCGGAACTTCAGCGACGGGCCGCCGCGGACCTTCGGCGACGGCCCCGTCAGCCACAACTTCAGCGACGGGGTGCAGCTCAACTTCGGCGACGGCCCCGGACGCTGACAGCACCCGTACCGGTTCCGTACGGCGACCGCGACGCAGCCTGTGGAGACCGTTTCGGCGCTGCATCCGATCGTCAAGGTTGCGTCCCGTTGCAACCTTAACTGCTCCTACTGCTACGTCTACAACCAGGCCGACTCGAGTTGGAGGGATCTACCGTCGCTGATGTCGAGGGAGACGTTCGCGGCGACGGTTGAGCGAACCCGGCGCCACTGCCTGCTGAGCGGTCAGCAGAGTGTCGAAATCCTGTTCCACGGCGGCGAGCCGACACTGATCGGCTCAAGCAGATTCGCCTGGATGTGCGCTCACGCGCTTGAGCGGCTCGCGGATGTGGCTCACGTCAGCCTGTCGATCCAGACCAATGCCACGAGACTGGACTCGGACTGGCTCGCGGCACTGCGTGAGTACGACGTGATCGTCGGCGTCAGCCTCGATGGGCCCAAGGAGGTCAACGATGCCAACCGCGTCGATCACAGGGGCAGGGGATCGCACGATGCGACGATGCGCGGCATCCGCCTGCTGAACGATGCTGAGATTCCGTTCGGGATTCTGTCGGTCGTGCAGCCGGGGGCTGACCCGCTGCGGGTCCATCGCCACTTCCTGGACCTCGGGTGCAGGTCGATCGCCTACCTGTTGCCCGCCTTGACCCATGACACGATCGGCAACGTCAAAGAGGAATTCGGACCGACCCCATGCGCGGACTTTCTGATACCGATCTTCGACGACTGGTGGTTCGAGCGCTCGATCGAGATCTCGATCCGTGAATTCCGCAGTATCGCGCGCGTGATCCTTGGCGGTTCGAGCCAGATCGATGCGATCGGCAACCCGCCGTTGAACTTCGTCTGCATCGAGACTGACGGCTCGCTGCAGGGTCTTGACAAGCTGCGGGCGTGCGAAGACGGAATGCGCAACATCCACCTCAGCGTCCACGACGCCGAATTCGCCGAGATCGCACTGGCGAGCCCGTTCAACGCCGCCGTTCTCGACGGATTGCCGCTGCCGACGGCGTGTCGCTCGTGCCCCGAACGGGACACTTGCGCCGGCGGCTACGCCCCGAACCGCTACTCGAAGGCGCGTGCGTTCGACAATCCCAGCGTCTGGTGCGCGGACCTGCTCGCGCTGTTCGCCCACATCCGCACGCGAATGGGGATCTCGCCTGAACAGACGCGGCTGCGGCGAGAGGCGCTCGCTCGGCTGCGCGACGAACAGCTCGCCGTCGCTCAGTCGTCGTGAGTACGCGGAGCACGTCGGCGCGTCGCCGTGCGCGACCGCAGCGCTGACGGTACGCCGTCCAGTTCCGCGCGGGCGCGCTGGGCAAGCGCGATCGCCGGCAGCAGACGGCCGCGCAGGCGCCACCAGCCACCCTGCTCGACCTGGCGGAGCGTCTCGTGACGCCGGCGCAGGAAGTCGGCCTCCAGACTCACCGTCGTGAGCTGCTCGCTGATCGTCGCGAGCGCCGCCTCCTGCGCGCACACGGCTTCCTGCAGGCGCTCGGATTCACGGCGTGACCGCTCGACCACTCCGCGCAGGTCGGCGAGTTCGCCGCTGAGGAGCCGCAGCTCGACCTGCCGGCGGTTCGCTTCGAGGATCCCTGCCAGGTCACCGGCGGACCAGGCGGAGAATGCCCAGTCGGCGCCGTTTGCGCGAATCAGCTCCAGCAGCAGGCGGGCGCCGCCCAGATCAAAGCTCCCGTCATCCGCAAGCAACTCGGGCACGGTCTCGAACAGCGCCGGCGCAGGCAGCACCCCGTGGCGCTCGTGGAACCGCGCAATCGAGGCGAGCCGGTCGAGGTCGAAGCGGAGATCACGGCCTGCGTCTCCACTCGCAGCGACCGCAGAGCGATCGAGCACCAGGGCTTCGCGGCAGCGGCGAAAGCCGTCCGGATGCTCGACCGCAACCCGAAGGCACCAATCGATGTCGTCACAGCAGGAACCCATCAGCTCGTCGATCGGAAACGCCTCGAGCAGCTCCCGGCGAACGAGCACGGCGCTGCCTGGAACCCAATCCGAGGGACCACTCGCGGGAACCGACCCGTCCGCGAATTGAGAGCCGGCGGCGATCAGGTCAAGCGTGACGAGCCCGCCGCCACGCCGGAGCGAGCCGCCGGAGTGCCGGACGACCCCGTCCAGGCCGACCACGGTCGCACCGACGGCCCCGGCATTCGGGTTCGCATCGAGATCGGCGACGAGCTGGTCGAGCGCCCCGGGCATCGGCTCGGCGCCGTCGTCAAGGAGCAGGACAAACTCGCTGTCGGCCAGACTGACGCCGTATCGGTGGGCAGCCGAACGACTCTGCTCGCCCTCGATACGGCGAAGCTCGGTGCCGGGGTGGGCCGCGCAGGCGTTCGCAAGGCGCTCGCTGACCGCCGGAACCGACCCGTTGTCAACAACGATCGCCCGCGGCGGCCTCTCAGACTGGTGCAGCGCATCGAGCGCCTGGCAGACCGCCCATGGGTGGTTCCGCGTGATCACGACAGCTGAAACACGTGGCGTCCGCGGTTTCGCGGCCCGGGGCGGTGGGGGTATCGTCAGCGCGGCGGCCCGCAAACGCGCCACGGTCTGCTCGGCGACCGGGTCGGACTCCTCGAGCAGCTCCGCCGCTGCCGTTCGGGCGGCTTGCGCAGGTAGCGACAGCACCTCCCGCAGCAGCTCCTCGAGCCGCCGATCGACACGGCTGTCTGAAGGTCCGGCGCCCACCCGGCCGGGGATTACCTGCTCGACGAACGCCTGCATCGACCTGGCGATGGTCTGCGCATCGAAGCGACGTTCGTAGGATTCGCGTCCGGCCGCGCCCAGCCTGGCGCGTAGGCTGGGATCTGCGACCAGAAGTCGCAGCGAGTCGGCCAACGCAGCGGCATCGCCCGGTTGACAGACGAGCGCGTTCTGCCCGGCGGTGACGACCTCGCCGATCCCACCCGCCTCGCAGGTGATGATCGGCTTGCCGTACATCATCGCCTCGAGCAGCACGACCCCGTGGGATTCGTAGCGAGACGGAACACAGACGATGTCGGATTCCTCGTACAGCGCCGCCAGCTCCGCCGCGGACACCGCATCCGTGAATCGGACCGCATTACGCAGGTATGCGCGCTGCGCCGCCTCGAGTTCGAACGGAGCGGCGATGCTCGGGTCGGCGAGCGGTCCGGCAAGCGTGAAACGGACGCCGACGCCTTCGCTCAGCAGCTCACGGGCCGCCGACAGCAGCACGTCCACCCCCTTCCGAGCCTCGATCCGCCCTACGAACAGCACCCGCACCGGTTCGCTGCGGTCCGGGGCATCGCGCAGATCGGGAGGCTCACCGTGATCGGGGAAGGCGCTGACGGTCATCGCAGTCGCCGGAAGCCGACGCCGGTCTCGCAGACCACGTCCGATCACGACCGTCCGGTCAGGCTCGAGCCCATGATCATCGATCGTCTTGCGCAGCACGGCCTCCGTCAGGCCATGCAGGTACCTGGCCGTTTGCAGCGATGCGCGCTCGAGCGACAAGCGCCGTGCGGTCTCGGACGACGCGAGGTAGGAGTCGTCGACCTCGGTGAGCGTCTGCAGAGAGGTCATGCAGGAAACGACGGTCGCCAGGCGCTGATCCAGCAGGCAGACGGCGCCCTCCGAGCGCCACAGCGGCGCGATCACAGCGTCGACGGGCTGTTCGCGCTCGTGGAGTCGCCTGACCGCTCGGTAGACGGCGGCGGCATGGAGCAGGTCATGCGCCGCCGATTCAGGCTCAGCGCCGGCGAGGACCGCGGGCGTTGACCCCGATGACACCCTGACGACGCGAACGCCGGGCAGTTCCGGCAGCCGATCAACCGAATCGCCGGTGATCAGATGCACCGTGTGGCCGTCCTGCGCCAGCGCGACTGCCAGGTCCGATGTTGCCGTTGCAAGACCGCCGGGGGCACTGGAGCCGAGACTCCGGCACACCAGGCAGAAGTTCATCGCCGGCTCCCCATGCGGTCGAGCATACCCCCGCTCCACGCCTGGAGGACCTTTGCGCGCGACGGTCGGACCTGCCATCTTTCGAGCTCTGATGACGACGCATCGATGTGAACGGATCGGGCACGGAGGCGCCAGCGCGCTCGCCCCCGCGAACACGCTCGAGTCCTTCGACGCAGCGCTCGAGGTGGGTGTCGACATGGTCGAGTTCGACGTCCGGCCTTGGGGTGGCGAGCTCGTGCTCGCCCACACGCTGCTGGATGCCTGGCGGGGCGCCGGGATCCGCCTGCAGGACGCGCTCGCACACCTCGCCGCCCCGAGGTTCCGTGACGTCGAGTTGAACGTCGACGTCAAGAATGTCGGCTGCGAGCACGCGCTGCTCGACGCCCTGCACGACGCCCGGCTGTTGCAGCGCACGCTGCTCTCGTCTCAGGTCCCGGCCGTGCTCGACGGCCTCCGCGCCCGAGAACCACAGATCCGGGTGGGGATCTCGGTCGGCGGTACGATCGCGCGGCTCAGCCGCCGCTGGAGCGATTGGCGCGCACAGGTCCTGGCCGGGCTCGCCGGCCGACGCTGGGACGCGCTGATGGCGCAGCACCGGCTGATCGACGAAGCTCTGCTGGCGGACGTCGTCGATCACGGTGGCCGTCTTTACGCCTGGACGGTCAACGAGCGCGCGGCGATCCGGTCGCTATCCGGGCTCGGGGTTCACGGGATCACGACCGCCGATCCACGACTGTTTCACCCTCTGCCGAAGCGGGCCTGAACGCCTCCGTCTCAGAGCTCGCGCAATCGGTCCGCCAGGCGACTGTGGCGGCGTCCGGTGTCCGGCGTCCGGGCCGCGCGCGCGACGACATCACGCGTGCCCACGATCACGGTCGCGAGCTTCGCGCGGGTGACCGCGGTGTAGAGCATCTCTCGGCGCAGGAAGTAGGCGCCGGCCGCCTGGTGAGCCACGATCACCGCGATCGGCAGCTCGATCCCCTGGCCCCTGTGCACCGAGCACGCGTACGCCAGCCGCAGCGACTCGGATTCCTCGAGCGGCAGCCGGAAGATCGACTCATCGCCGCTCAGCAGCAGCGCCGCCTCGCCACCACCGCCGCCGCCCGTCTCATCGAGTAACCGCAGCAGCGTCCCGTTCATCAGACCGAGCTCATGCAGGTTGCGCCCGGTCATCACCAGCTTGTCGCCGATCCGCAATCGCCCACCGCGAACGGGCGCTCCGATCGGATTGAGCGTCTCACGCAGCGCGTCGTTGAGCGCATCGATCCCCAGCTCGCCGCGATAAACCGGCGCGAACACCTGGATGTCGGCGATCGGATCAACGCCGTAGTGGGCCGGCAGGCGCTCGCTCACCAGCGACACGATCTCGGCCCGCGCCTGCAGCGGATCGGCGCGCTCGATCAGGAACAGGTCACGGCGCATGCCCTCCGCCGGCGCGAAGTCAGGCTGCTCGCCGCGCCGGATCGCATGCGCTCCCTGGACGATCATGCTGCCGGCCGCCTGCCTGAAGATGTGACTGAACCGGGTGGTCGGCACAAGCTCCGAGGCGACGAGCTCGGCGAACGGCTTGCCGGCGCCGACCGGCGCGAGCTGGTCGGCATCGCCGACGAGCACGACGTGCGCGGAGGCGGGCACCGCCCGCAGCAGCGTCACGATCAGCTCCTGGTTGGCCATCGAGGACTCGTCGACGACCAGCAGGTCGCAGGAGAGCGGATCCTGCTCGTCATGGGTCGGGCCCTCGCCCGGAATCCAGCCGAGCGCCGAATGGACCGTGCGCGCCGGGACCCCGCTGGTCTCGGTCATCCGGGTCGCGGCCCGCCCCGTCGGCGCAACCAGCAGGATCCGCGCGCCCTGTCGGCCGGCGAGCTCGGCGATCGCGCGGATCGAGGCCGTCTTTCCGGTTCCGGGGCCGCCGGTGATCACCGACAACCGCTCGGTGAAGGCCGCCCGCACGGCTTCAAGCTGCTCGGCAGTCAGCTGCGGTTGATCGGCGCCGGCACGCCGGCCGGCGCCACTCCCGGAATCATCTGGCTCGACCGGAGCCAACCGCGGGCTCGGCCGGCCACCGACGAGCTCGGCGATGCGGTGCGCCAGCTCCGCCTCCAGCTCGGCGGTCGGCGCGCGATAGACCCAATCACGCTCCCGGACCAGATCGCCGTCGCCCGCCAAGCCGTCGATCGTGTCCTCATCGACGTGACTGCCCGGCGGGAGCTCGCCGTCGCCACCGGTTCCGAGCAGCTCCCTGACCGCCGTGATCAACGCCTCGAGATCCATGCAGGTGCTGCCGTTGCGCTCAGCCTCGGACAGCACGTGCAGGATCGCTGCGCGGGGCCGCCCCGGGATCGGCGCCCCGTCCTCACCGCTGGCCAGCGCAGCACTGCGGGCGATCCGGTCGGCGAGCACGAAGCCGACGCCGAACACGCTGGTCAGCTCGTACGGCCGTGCCGCGACGATCGCGGGCGCGCTCGGACCGTACTCGTCCTCGATCCGCTTGGCGAGGTACGCGAGCCCGTGCGGGGCGAGCATCAGATGCAGCCGCCTGGTGACCCGCATCCCGCTCCAGGACTCGGCCGCCTCGCCCGCCCGGCGCTGCGAGAGCCCCACCGCCGCGAATGCGCCGACGGGATCATCGTCGATCGCCGTGAACACCAGCCCGGCGCCGTAGCGGGCGACCAATGCCTCGGCTCGCTTGGGACCGACGTGCTTGACACGGCGCAGGTAGGCGACCAGCGTCGCCACATCTGAAGGCGGCAGCGGCACCGCCTCGGAGACCTTGACCTGGTCGCCGTAGCGGCTGTCCTTGACCCATCTGCCGATCACCCGCACACGCTCGCGCTCCTCGAGGTGGACCAGCGGCCCGACCAGCACGACCCGTTCGCCGTCCGCATCGGCGTCGAGCACCGCGAAGCCGCTCTCGCGACTCGCAAACCGCATCCGGCGGATCGTCACCTCGGCGTCGAACGCGCTCATCGCGATCAAGGTAGACGCTCACGGCGCCGGATTGGCCAACCGGAACAGGTTCGGCACACACACGTTGCAATCATCCGGGCCTTGATCCGCCACGCCCTCGCGCCGATCCTCCCCAGCGCCGCCCGCGCGCTCCAGATCCCGCGCACCCTGCCGGGCGCGGTCGATCCGCCCGCGGTGGCGATCACCTTCGACGACGGGCCGCACCCAGAGGGCACGCCGATGATCCTTGAGATCCTGGCCGGCGCCGGCGCCAGCGCCACGTTCTTCGTCGTCGGCGAGCAGGTGCGCAGGCGCCCGGCGCTGGTCCGGCAGATCCTCGCGGAGGGCCATTCGGTCGCGCTGCACGGCGACCGCCACCGCCTGCAGCTGCGACTCACTGCCTTGCAACTCGAGCGCGACCTCGAGCAGGGGCGCGCCGCGATCGAGGACGCGACCGGCACCACGCCCGCCCACCACCGCCCGCCGTACGGCATCTACAGCGCCTCGGGCCTCCGGGCTGCCCGGTCGAGGTCGCTGCAGCCGCTGCTGTGGTCCACCTGGGGCAAGGACTGGCGCGCCCACACGACGCCCGAGCGGATCGCCGCGCGCGCCACCCGCGGGCTCACCGCGGGCGACGTGATCCTCCTGCACGACGCCGACTTCTACAGTGCGAAGCGGTCCCACGAACGCACTGCACTGGCACTGCCGCTGATCCTCGGACAGCTGAAAGACGCTGAAAATCGGTACCGTCCCCCTCATCTGACACGCTTGCCGAGTGCTCCGCGGCCGGGAGTGACCGCAAGCTGGGTTCCTCCGACGCCGGCCGGCGATCTTCGCGCGCAACCCTGATACACGGTCTCGCCGACCGGATCAACGTATGACAACCGCCTCCGCCGAACAACAGAGCGTCCCTGACTACAGCCGTTTCGCGATCGGTTTCGACCAGCGCGACCGGGCTCGCCTGCACCAGCTGATCGATGACGTGCTGGACAGCAACCGCTGGTCAGAGGCCGACCTCACCGTCCCGCTTCGAGGACACCTGGGCCGCACACAACGGCGCTCCGGCGGTCGCGTTCTCGAGTTGGGCCGGCGGCGCGCTGGCGGCGCTGCACTTCGCCGGCGTCCAGAACGAGACCGTTCTGTGTCCCTCGAACACGTTCATGGCGACGCCGCTGGCGGCGATCCACGCCGGCGCTGAGGTGCAGTTCGTCGACTGCAACCGCGAGGACCTGTGCATGTCGTTCGCCGACTTCGAAGCGAAGGCCGAGCGCCACAAGCCCAGGGCGGCGATCCTCGTGCACATCGGCGGCCATATCGCGTTCGACGCCGAGCGGATCGCGGCCTACTGCGCCGATCACGGGATCTTCCTGATCGAGGACTGCGCCCACGCCCACGGAGCCAGCTGGAACGGCCGCCGGCCCGGCACCTACGGCGATGCGGGCGTCTACTCGCTCTACGCGACCAAGACGATCTCGACCGGCGAGGGCGGCGTGCTCGTCTCCCGCAACCCGGAGATCGTCGAGTACGCCAAGAACTTCCGCAACTACGGCAAGCCGAGCTTCGACGTGCACGGCCTCAACTTCCGGATGAGCGAGTTCACCGCGGCGCTCGGACTCCTGCAGATCGAGCGTCTGGACGAGATCGTCGCATGGAAGAACGAGGTCGCCAGGACGCATCTGGACCCGGTCAACGCGAGTCGCCTCGAGCTGCCGGACGGGATGGTCTCCGGTCTCTACAAGTACATCGTGTTCGACTGGCTGGAGAGGTCCACCGGCCGCGTCTACGACGAGCCCTGCCACAGGATCCTCGGACACGACGTCGAACTGCCCAACAGCGACTGGGTCGCGCGCAACCACTCCTGCGTCCCGCTGTACTACCGGCCGATCAACGGAGACGGCGAATGAGGGTATTGGTAACCGGCGGCTCCGGGTTCATCGGCTCGCACGTGGTCGACAAGCTGCGCGCGCGCGGGCATGAGCCCGTGATCTACGACCTGCGCCCGTCACCCTGGCACGAGCCCGGATCGGTCGACACCGTGCTCGGCTCGATCACCGACCGCGAAGCCCTCGAGCGGGCGCTGCACAGCTGCGATGCGGTCGCGCATCTCGCCGCGGTCGCGGACGTCAACGACGTCCATGCCGAGCCGGAGGACGCCGAACGCGTCAACGCCCGCGGCACCGTGGCGGTGCTCGAAGCATGCCGGCGCGCCGGTGTCAAGCGAATCGTCTACGCCAGCACGATCTGGGTCTACTCCGATTGCGAGGGCGCGGAGGTCGACGAGGACACGCTGCTGCCGCCCCCGAGCCATCTGTATACGAGCACCAAGCTCGCCGGTGAGCTGTACTGCAAGGCCTACCAGGAGCTCTACGGGATCGACTACACGATCATGCGCTTCGGGATCCCCTACGGCCCGCGGGCGCGGGAGGCCGCGGTGATCCCGGCGTTCGTCAACAAGGCGTTCAAGGGCGAGCCGCTGACGCTCGCCGGCGACGGGCTGCAGTCACGCCGCTTCGTCTACGTCGAGGACCTCGCCGACGGTGTCGCGCTCGGTCTGAATGAGGTCGCGACCAACCGCGTGTACAACCTCGCCAGTGACGAGAACGTCACGATCAAGCAGATCGCCGAGACGGTGCAGGAGCTGATCGGCAACTCCGAGATCGTCTACACCCCCGCCCGTCCTGGTGATTTCGGCGGCAAGATCGTCTGCAGCGAGCGCGCCGAGCGAGAGCTCGGATGGACGGCCGCGACCCCGTTCGGCGAAGGGGTCGCGCGCTACGTCGCCTGGCGCCGTGAGCAGGCGGCCAAGGCCGCCGATGGTGGTGGCTCGGCGGTGATCCCTGCAGGGGAGCCGGACGCCGAGGCGCGCCCACGCCATGTCCTGATCATCTCGGCCGACATCGGCGAGGGCCACGACCTCCCCGCTCGAGCGGTCGCCAGGGAGTTCCACGACGAGGACCCCGATGCACAGGTGTCGGTCGTCAACGGCCTGCCCGCGATGGGCTGGATCCTGACCAAGATCCTGCGTGAGAACTCGGCGTTCATGTTCCGCTGGACCCCGTGGCTGTTCGACTTCCAGTACATGCTGTTCATGTACTTCGCGCCGACCCGCTGGCTGACCCAGAAGCTGCTGTCGCTGATGGGCCGGCGCGGCCTGATGCGCCTGATCCGTGCGCACAACCCGGACGTGATCGTCTCGACCTACCCGGGCGTCACCGCCGTGCTGGGGGACCTGAGGCGCAAGGGCAAGCTCGCGGTCCCCTGCTATTCGTCGATCACCGACCTCGCAGGTCTGAGGTTCTGGGCGCATCCGGGAATCGACCTGCACTTCATCACCCACCCGGAATCGAGTGAGGAGGTCGAGCAGATCGCCGGACCGGGCAGCGCCCGTTGGGCCAAGCCGCCGACATCACCGGCATTCCTCGCCACACGCTCACGCGCCGATGCACGCCGTTCGCTCGGCCTGCCCGCAGAGGGGCAGGTGATCGCGGTCTCCGGCGGCGGTTGGGGCGTCGGCGATCTGCTTGGTGCCACCGGTGCGGCGCTCGCGGTCCCCGACGCGACCGTGCTGTGCCTGTGCGGGCGCAATGACGAGTTGCGCGCGCGCGTCGCGCGACGCTTCGGCGGCGATCCGCGGCTGCGCGTGATGGGCTTCACCGACCGGATGGGCGACGTGCTCGCCGCTGCCGACGCGCTGATCCACTCGAGCGCGGGCCTGACGGTCCTCGAGGCGATCATCCGCGGCTGCCCGGTGATCTCATACGGCTTCGGCTACGGCCACGTGCGGGCCAGCAACCACGCGCTCGAGCGCTTCGGCCTTGCGCAGGTCGCCCGCAAGGAGTCCGACCTCGCGCCCGCGCTGGAGCGCGCACTCGAGCACCGCCCCGAGCCGGATCGGTCATTCGCGCGGCGGCCATCGACCGCGTCGCTGATCCTCGCCAACGAGCGCTATGTCCGCCCGCTGCCCGCCTGGCGTGTGCGCACGGCACGCGCGATCACGGCAACCGCGACGGTCGCGGTGGTCGGCCTGTTCACGCTGACGGCCGGCATCTCCTACTCGCTCGTCGGGGACTTCACACAGATCAAGCCGGTGACCTCCGTCGCCACCACAACGCACGATGTCGGCATCATGATCGACGCCTCCGACAGCCAGGTTCCGGCGCTCGCGAGCGCGCTCTCCGCCACAGGCATGCACGTTTCGTTCGCGCTCAACCACGCCTCTTCAGCATCAGCGATCAACCTCGGCGCGTACGGCGACGAGGCGATCCCGCGGCTGCCCGATGGCGGCCTGCTCAGCTGGCTGCACACGCGCGCCGAGCTGCACCGGCTGCTGGGAGACCTCGGCTACACGCACGGGTTCCTGTATGCGTCAAGCGGCCCCAGCCTCGGCCAGTGGTGGTTCGCACACGGATTGGGAGGGCGACTTGTCGCCGGCGCGATCAAGCTCCCGAGTTCCGATGATGCACACTCGCTCGGCACACTGCACGCCGGCCAGGTGATCGAGCTCAAGGTCACGAGCGTCGGCGCGGCGCTGGACGACCTGCGGATGATCTCCTTGGAGCTGCGCGCGCATAACCTCCGCGCGGTACCGGTCGCGAAGTTGATGAGCGACTCCGGCACACCGCTTTAGACCTTTTTAGAGCCCGCTCCGCGGGCTGTGTGCCCCGATGCACGCCTGCCTTCGCGAGCCTTTAGGGCGCTTGCGGCGTGAGCCCATTTGACCGTCATGCGAACATATGTTCGTGTCGTCGAATCCTGTGATCGTGTGTGTGCTGTTGCCGCGCCTGCAGCTGACGGTCGCCGCCCGCGACCGCACTGAGCTGCTGAGCACCCCGGCCGCGATCGCACCCGAGCCCGGAAGCGCCCAGCAGGTGGGTGAGGTCTCGCTCGCGGCCGAGGCGTTCGGTGTCCATGCCGGGATGCGACTCGGGGAGGCGCTCGCCCGGTGCCCGCGGCTGATGCTCGTACCCGGCGACCCGGCGGGCGTCGCCGATCACTGGGAGCAGGTGCTGATGGCACTTGAGTCGATCGGGGCCGCGGTCGAGCCCTCACACCCCGGCCTTGCGTGCTTCGATGCACGCGGTCTCCTGCGGCTCCATGGCGACGGGGTGCCGGGGGTGCTGAGCGCCGCTCGGCGCGCGCTCGGGCGCCCCGCGAGGTTCGGAGTCGCGCCGGCCCGGTTCGCCGCCGTGGCGGCCGCCCATCGTGCACGTGTGCGCCGCCCATTGGTGGTGGCGGGAGGCGAGCAGCAGGCGCGTGAGTTCCTCGCCGCCCAGCCGGTCGCCCTCCTGCGTGAACGCCCGGCGCTCTCGCGTCTGCCTGAGGCGCTTGAGCGGCTGGGCATCACGACGCTCGGTGAGCTCGCGAGACTTCCGGCCGCGGCGGTTGCCGACCGCTTCGGCTCCCCCGGCCTGCTCGCCCGCGAGCTTGCCCGAGGCGTCGATACGCCGCTGGTAGCGCGGATTGCGTCCGAATCGGTGCGTGAGTCGCTTGAGCTCCCCGAGGCGTCCTGTGGCAGCCAGCTGGAGATGGCATTGGCGCTGCTGATCGATCGGCTGCTGGCCAGGCGTGACCGGAGGGGTCGGACGTTACGCGCGGTGGCGATCGGCGCCGTGCTGGTCGAGCGCGGCGGTACCTGGCACGAGCGGATCACGTTCAGAGAGGCGCTCAGCGACCCTCTCCGGATGCGTCTGGCGCTGACACCCCGGCTCTCGCTGATGCCGGCGCCGGCTGTGGAGCTGAGGCTGACAGTCGAATCCTTCGGCCCGCCGCTGGCCGATCAGCGAGGGCTGCTCGACGACCCTGCCGAGGTTCGCACCTCGCGGCTGCGGGAGGCGGTTCGCCAGACGCGCGCCGTCGCCGGCCCCGAGGCCGCGCTGCGGGTCCTGCCCGTCGACCCTGGATCCCGCTTCCCTGAGCGCCGCGCGGTGCTGACCCCATACGAGGCATGAGCGGCCCGCGCCGGCTGTCGGTCCCACGCCGCGCCCGCGTTTCCGCAGGCGACGATGGCCGGCCGCTGACCGTCGATGGTCGAGACGTCGATGCGGTGCGTGAGTCGTGGCTGATCGAGGACCGCTGGTGGACCGAGCGACCTTTGCGCCGCCGCTACTGGGAGATCGTCACGGTCTGCGGGCGTGATCAGGTCGTCTTCCATGACCTCGTCGGCGGGCGCTGGTGGCGGCAGCGCTGAACCCGAGGTGTCGGCTGAGCGCGGTTGTCGGCTCAACCGCCATATTGGCGGCGCAACGTCCAACCAACTCTCCCTTGTCAGGAGTCCGGCCGATCCGCCGGTGGCGACGGCGCCGTGCGCATCCACTCGCAACCGGCCGCCAGATCCTCGACGCCCATCGCCGCGAGCACGTTGAGCCACATCCCGCGGGACATGAACTCGTCGATCTGGTCCGGGCCGGCTCCTGACAGCTCGGCGATGTGCGCGATCAAGGCCGCATACGCCGCCCTCACATGCTCACGGATCGTCTCGTCGTCGCAGGCTGCATATGCCTGGTGCTGGAGCATCAACAGATCGCGCTCGCTCGCCAGTAGCTCCATGTAACCGTCGGCCATCGCCTTCAGCAGATCGTCGCTGGAGACCGCCTCGGCAGCGGGCGCAGCCGTGGCGGCGTGCAGCTCGGCCACGGCGCGGGTGAACGTCTCACCGACGCGATCGAAGCCCCGTTCGACGGCGGCGATGAACAGGTCCCGCTTGCTCGGGAAGAGGCTGAAGACGTAGGGCTGCGCGACGCCTACGCGACGCGCGATCCGATCAACCGGCGTCCCGTGCAGGCCGCTGTGCGCGAACTCCGCGATCGCGGCGTCGATCAGCTCATCGCGCCGCTCGGAGGCCGGGACGCGCCGGCGTGCGGTTTCGGTCGTTGCGGAGGCCATTGCCTGATCGTAATGCAGCGGTCCACCGTGATCGCCCGCGGCCGCCCGGATCAGCGGCCGCGGTCCTCGACGGGCGCTCATCCGGTTGCCACCGCAGCCGCCGCGATCTTCGCCGCCTGCTCACGTGTGCTGAACGGGAGCGCCGCCGCGATCAGTGCTCCGCCCGCCAGCACCGCGGTCCCGACCCACATCGCCGGTACCAGCCCGTTCACGTAATCCTGTGGTGACAGATAGCTTCCGTGGCTCGTGAAGACGGTCGAGAGGACGGCGATCCCGAGCACGCCTCCCAGCTCTCTGATCGCGTTGGTCGCACCCGATGCCTGACCGGCCTGGTCGGTGCGCACCGAGGACAGCACCGCGTTCGCGGAGGGCGCGAACACCAGCGCCATCCCGCTGCCGCCGAAGATGAACGGGATCACCATGCTGGAGTAGGTCTGATCGACGCTCGCGATCGACGCCAGCCAGCCGAGCGCGATCGCCTGCAGCGTCAGCCCGGCGACCATGAACGGACGGCTTCCGTAGCGCTCGGAGAAGAACCCTGCCAGCGGTGCCACGGTCATCGTCGCGCCGGTCCATACGAGCAGCTTGATGCCGGCGTGCAGGGGAGTGTTGCCCAGCACGTTCTGGAGGAACTGGCTCATGAAGAAGATCGAGCCGAACATCCCGAAGTACATCGACAGCGACACGACGTTGGTGACCGCGAAGCTGCGGCGCGCGAAGAACTCAAGCGGCAGCATCGGGTGCGTCGCCCGGCGCTCATTGATGACGAAGCCGGCGATCAGCAGTACTCCGAGTGAAAGCGCGAGGTCGACCTGTGGCGCTGTCCAGCCGAGCGTCTGTGCGCGGATCAGGCCGAAGATCAGACCGAACAACCCGCTGGATGCCAATGCCAGCCCCCGCAGGTCGAGGTCACGGGTGGCACCGAAGCTCTCCTGCAGCCTGCGCGCCGCAGTCGGCGCCAGCAGCAGCCCGACCGGAACGTTGATCCAGAAGATCCAGTGCCAGGAGCTGGCCTGGATCACCGCGCCTCCGACCAGCGGTCCGAGTGCGACGGCGATGCCGCTGATGCCCGACCAGACACCGAGCGCGAGGCCGCGCTGCTGGACCGGAAACGCCTGCGCCAGCAGGGTCAGCGTGAGCGGCGTCACGATCGCGCCACCGGCACCCTGAATCGCGCGAGCGGCGATCAGGAGCCCCATGCTTGGCGCGAGCGCAGCGGCGGCCGAGGCGGCTGTGAACAGCGTCACGCCGATCACGAACATCCGCTTGCGACCCCACCGGTCTCCGAGCGCCGCGCCTGTCAGCAGCAGCACGGCATAGGAGAGGACGTAGGCGTTGACGGTCCATTCGAGTGACTGGATCGAAGCGCCCAGGTCCCGGTGGATGCTGGGCAGCGCGACGCTGACGACGAGATTGTCGAGCACGACCATGAACAGCCCGACCGAGACGATCGCGAGCGTCCATGCTCTGCCGCGTGAGGCGCGTCGCTCGGCGACGGCGGCGTTCCGATCGGTGAGGACTTCAGGCGACATCAGGCAGCTCCTTGAACTTAGTGAGTGCTAACTAACTCAAGAGATTAGCAGTTGCTAATAACTTGTCAAGCCCGATCGCCGCCTTCATACTCGCGCCCGAGACAAACACGACCACGGAGGTATGAAAAATGGGTTTTCTGGACAAGGCCAAGTCGGCAGCCGAGCAGGCCGCCAGCAAGGCCAAGGAGAGCGTCGATGACGTGAACACGAAGCGTGACCTCGGCCACGCCTATACCGAGCTCGGCCGCGTCGCATACGCACTCGCGCAGCGAGGGGAGATCTCGCACTCCGAGTTGACGCCGCTCGTCGAGCGCGTGTCGGAGATCGAGGCGAAGGCAAACGGCGCAGCTGGGGTTGGGGCCACGGCTGGAGTCGGAGACGATGCTGGAGTTGGAGACGAAGCTGGGGCTGGAGACGAAGCCGGCGCTCAATGACCGGCTCACATGCGAACATATGTTCGCATGTGCTATGTAGAGCTCCACTGTCACTCGGCCTTCTCGTTCCTCGACGGCGCCTCGCTTCCGGATGACCTCGTCGCGGCGGCGCTGAGCCTCGGCTACGGGTCGCTCGCGCTGACCGACCACAACTCGGTCTCCGGCTCGATGGAGTTTGCGGTCAGTGCCCAGGCACTCGGACTGCGGCCGATACACGGTGCGGAGATCGACCTCGAGGACGGGCACCACCTGACGCTGCTGGTCGAAGATGCCCGGGGCTGGTCGAACCTGTGCCGGCTGCTGACGCGCGCACACGCACGCACACGTGACGGCCCGGGGCCACCCGCGGCGCCGCACGTTGGCCTCACGGACGTTCTGGCGCACGCCGAGGGGCTCGTCTGCCTGAGCGGCTGCGCTCAGCGCGGCGTTCACGAGGAAGCGCTGCTGCTCGAGCTGCTCGGCGCGTTCGGCAGGGACCGCTTTCGGATCGAGCTGCAACGCCCCTTCCTGCGCGATGACCGCGCCCGCAACCGGCGCCTGTCCGCGATCGCCGGAAGGTTGGGGGTGCCGTGTGTGGCGACCGGGAACGTGCACGCGCACTCCCGCGCTCGCGCGCCGTTGCAGGATGCGCTCGTCGCGATTCGCCTGCACAGCACGCTCGACGCCTCCGAGCCGGGACGGCGCGGCAACTTCAGCCATGTGCTGGCGTCGCCGGCAGCGATGGCCGCGCGCTTCCCTGAGCATCCCGAGGCAGTGGCCGAGACCGAGCGGCTCGCCGAGCGCCTGCGGTTCGACCTGTGCAGCGATCTCGGATACCGCTACCCGGGCGCGGACGACATCCGGGCGATGGCCGAGCTCGCGGGCCTCTGCGACGCGCGGCTGCACGACCGCTACGCCCGCGAGCGCAGTGACGTGCGCGGGGTGGCGGCCGGGCGGCTGCAGGAGGAGCTGCGGATCATCGAGAAGCTCGGGCTCGCCGGCTTCTTCCTGCTGCATCACGACATGCTTGAGCTCGCCCGTGAGGTGGCCGTGGAGGTGCGGGGAGCCAGCGGGGCAGACTCGCCGCGGGCACTGCTGCCACCCGGTCGTGGACGCGGCTCGAGCGTCTCCTCGATCGTCTGCTACCTGACCGGGCTCTCGCACGTCGATCCGATCGCCAACGAGCTGATGATCGGACGTTTTCTCAACGAGGAGCTGACCTCGCTGCCCGACATCGACCTCGATTTCCCACGTGACATCCGCGAGGTTCTGATCCCGCGCGTACATGAACGCTACGGCCACGACCGCTCTGCGCTCGTGGCGGCGTTCCCGACATATCGAGCGCGGGGAGCGATCAGGGAGCTCGGCAAGGCCCTGGGCCTCCCGCCGGGGGAGATCGAACGGCTCGCGCGCGGCAGCGAGGGGTGGGACTCGCGCAAGGTTGCGGCTGACATCGAGAACACGTTCGATCGTGAAACTGGAGCCGTCGGACGGCGACCGCGCGAGCGCCCGTCCGCCGCGGCGCAGGCGGACGCTGGCAATGGCTCGCGCAGCTCGCGGCGCAGGCGCATGGGCTGCCACGCCACCTCTCCCAGCACTCGGGCGGGATGATCGTCGCCACGCGACCGCTGATCGACTGCTGCCCGATCGTGCCGGCTGCGATGGAGGGGCGCCAGATCGTTCAATGGGACAAGGACTCCTGCTCGGATGCCGGCTTCCTGAAGATCGACCTGCTCGGCCTTGGCATGCTCTCCGCGGTCGAGCGGAGCGTCGAGTTGATCGCCCGGACGCGGGGGGAGCGCATCGACCTCAGCCGCATCCCCTATGACGACGCGCCGACCTACGAGTGCATACAGAGCGCCGAGACGACCGGGGTGTTTCAGATCGAGAGCCGTGCCCAGATGCAATCGCTGCGACGCACCAGGCCCGAGAACCTGAAGGACATCACGATCCAGGTGGCGATCGTCCGCCCCGGCCCGATCCAGGGCGGAGCGGTCAACCCCTATATCGAACGCCGGCAGCGACTGCGGGTCGATCCCGATTTTGAGATCCCATACGAGCACCCCTCGCTCGAGGAGCCCCTGCGCGAGACGCTGGGGACGATCATCTTTCAGGATCAGGTGCTCGAGGTCGCGATCGCCTTCGCCGGCTTCTCTCCCGGCGAGGCGGAGGGCCTGCGCCGCGCGATGAGCCGCAAGCGCTCGGAGGCCGCGATCGAGGCCCACCACAAGCGTTTCGTGGCCGGCGCCAGGCGCCTGCACGGCGTCGACGAGGAGACCGCCGAGCGCGTGTTCGAGAAGATCCAGGGCTTCTCGGGGTTCGGCTTCCCCAAGGCGCACGGCGCCGCATTCGGGCTGCTCGCATACCAATCGACATGGCTGCGGGTCCACTACGGGCCGGAGTTCCTGTGCTCGCTGATGAACGAGCAGCCAATGGGCTTCTACCCACCCGACGCGCTCGTGCACGAGGCGCAGCGGCGGGGGATCGAGGTGCTGGCGCCCGATGTCAATCAGAGCGATGCCGAGTGCATGATCGGCAACGATGGCCGCGTGCGCGTAGGCCTGGGCTACGTGCGCGGAGTCCGAGGCGAGGAGGTCGGGGGCCTGGTCGCCGCTCGCCGGGCCGCAGGTCCGTTCACGAGCCTGTCCGACCTCGCCTCGCGCGCGGGCGCGAGCGCCGGCGCGCTGGAGCTGCTGGCCTGGTCGGGAGCGTGCGACTCCCTGGTGGGACCGATTGGTGGATCCGCCAGGCGGATCGCCCTATGGCAGCTCGGCGTCTGCACTCCGGGCCGTAGCGTTCCCGGCGGCACACAACTCGCGCTCCCGCTCGACGTCCCTGCGCCTCCACGGCTGCGTGAGCTCTCACGCTGGGACTCGATGCTCGCGGATTACGGCTCGACCGGCCTGACCGTCGCCGCTCATCCGATCGCTCTGCTGCGAGACCGCCTGCCGTCTGGCAGCGTCAGCAGTCGTGAGCTCGAGCAGCTCACGCATCGCAAGCGGGTGCGAATCGGCGGCCTGGTCGTGGCGCGGCAGCGTCCGGGAACGGCCGGCGGGGTCGTGTTCGTGCTCCTGGAGGATGAGCACGGGACGATCAACCTGATCGTCCCGCCACGCATCTACGAGCACCACCGGCTGTTGGTCAGAACCGAGCCGTTACTGCTCGTGGAAGGAAGACTCGAGCGGTTCGCTGCTGCTGGGGGGGCGATCAACGTGCTGGTGGACAAGGTCGCGTCGATCTCGGCACCAGACCGGCTCGTTGCCCAGATCAAGGACTTCTCGCTCCTTGACGAGAAGGTTCGTGTCGGCCTGGCCGAGCAGCAGGCGCAGGCTGACGATTTCCGAGCCGTCGCGCCACCTGTGATGAGCTTTGCGTCAGGGAGGCGACGGTGACGCCTGCGCACCGCTCGGGCACGCTCGCGATGAGGCGAGCCGCGCGCACACACGATATGGTGCGCCGGAATGCTACCCGTCGTCCTGTTCGTCGCCTTCTGGGTCGTTGTTGCCGGCGGCCTGTTCGCGATCGCCAACCGAAGCGGGCGTGGTCCCGCGCGATCACGGCGGGCCAGCTCGACCCGGCGCCGATTCTCCAACGTCGTCCTGGTGCTCGTATACGTCGGCTTCGGGCTCGCGCTCCCCGCTGTGATGCTGATCGGCAACGCCAACCGGTCGAGCGCCCAGGTCGGAGGCCTCAAGCTGACGGCCAACGAGAAGGAGGGGCGCAACCTGTTCGGCGCGCACTGCGCGGTCTGCCACACGCTGGCCGCTGCGAATGCCGTCGGTAAGACCGGCCCCAACCTCGACACACTGAAGCCGTCCGAGCCATTGATCCTGCATACGCTGGCCAACGGGTGCCTGCAGGATCCCCCCTCGCCATCCTCGCCGCAGACCTGTCTGGGCTACGGGACGATGCCGGCCGACATCGTCGAGGGCGAGCAGGCCGAGCAGGTCGCCGCGTTCGTTGCGAGGGTCGCCGGACAGGAGTAACGCAGGCCCGGACGGATCGGACTTCCGCCCCGATGACTGCTAACCTACCGTCCTCGTAATGCTGAATTCCTGCTGGTGCAGGGGCTTTGTCGCCTGAGCACCGGGAAGCGGGGGACCCGGTTCGTTGGGGCTAATCGCATTCTGCGTAGCGCCGCTCTTTCGGCGCGAGCCCGTCAGCTAACCCCGCAAGCATCGGAAAGAGGACGGTTTACGTGCCCCAATCAGGGTCTGCCCAGCCGCAGAGCTCATGGCTTGACGACGTAGCGGCGGATATCCGCTGGGATCGGGACGACGATCTGCGACGCGACGGCGCTCGTCGCACCCGTGAGGGCCGAGCTCCTGCCGGCTCACGACTCGATCGGGTCCGCCGCGTCGACGATTGGATGGCCGAGGAGCCCGCCGGCGATTCGAACTGGTCGCATCAGCCGGCCCCGGCGACCTCCCCGGACAGGTTCGCCGAGCCCCGCCGGCAGACCGAATCTCCCGAGCCCCGCCGGCAGACCGAATCTCCCGAGCCCCGCCGGCAGACCGCACCGCGCGCGCCGGCCGACGACCGCGCGCAGGGCCAGAGCCGTACACAGGCCGAGAGCTCCGCAGTGGCCGAGAGCCTCCCGGAGCGGCGCACGATCACGATCACCGGACGCGGGGCAGACCGTGGGTGGACCCCCCAACCGGCTCGCCGGCGGCCGCGGGACCACTCCGGACGCAAGCCGGACCGTGTTGCGATGTGGGCCGTCCTGCTCGGCCTGGCGCTCGCGATCGGCGCCGCGACCAGCTCGCACGCCGCGGTGCTGTCGCACACGGTTTTGAGCGTCGCGCACTGAGCCACACGCCGGTTTCGCCACCGAGTCGGCGGTCAAACGCTTACACGGTTACGAAGCACGCATGATCCGGCGTTTATCCGGGTACGTATAAATGATTAGCGGCGGCTAACAGAGGCGCAGGGTGCGCCGGAGCGACAAGAGGCGCGTCGTTCCGGGACCTTGTGAAGTCCCCCGGAACCCGCTAGACTTATCAACCGTAAGCAGGTCTAAAAAGTATAGGGACCCGGCGTTTCTTGCAAGCGCCACCCGTGAGCAGCCTTGGTGGGTAATGAAGACTTCAATGAGCAGATTCCAGATCCATGACGACCTGACCGCGCCCGAGCGTTCGGTGCCGGTCCTCCGCGGCGCGCTGTCCGGTGGCGGACAGTTGCCGAACTTCCTCGGCGTACTGGCCGGCTCGCCGGCGGCACTACGTGCGTACGCGCGGTTCCGGTCCGAGCTGCGGCACGGAAAGCTGACGCTTGCGACGCTTGAGCGGATTGCGCTGGCGGTATCCGAGCACTACGGATCCGAGCAGGGCATCGTGATGCACTCACGCGCAGCCCGCGGCGCCGGGCTCGGCCTCGATGAGGTCGCGGCAGCCCGTGCCTTCAACTCCAAGGATCCAGGTGAGGCGGCGCTGCTGCGCTACCTGCAGGCGCTGATCGTCGACGGGCGTCCCCCGATGTACCTCCACGAGGAGGCGCGGGAGGCCGGCTGGGATGACGAGCAGCTGCTCGAGGCAATTGCGGCTGTGGCAATCGAGAGCTTCGTCGCAATGGTGAACGTCGCGGGCGAGGTGCCCGTGGACGGCTCCAGCGAGGTCTCTCGCACGCTGCAAGCGGCTTAGAACCGCAGTCCCATGGACGTCATCGAGGAAACGGAGCGCCCGGTCAGCTCGGCCCGGGCAGGTAGCTGTTGCCCGCTCTATCACGAGGCGGTCGAGTTGGTTGGCCGCCGCTGGACCGGCGCGATCCTGCGCGTGCTGATGGACGGGCCGATGCGGTTCTCCGAGATCGCGCAATCGGTCCCCGAGCTCTCCGACCGGCTGCTTTCAGAGCGAGTGAAGGAGCTGGAGGCACGTGGGATCGTCTGCCGAACGGTGATCCCAGGGCCGCCGGTACGCGTCGAGTACAGCCTCTCCGAGATGGGTCAGGAACTGAAGCCGGCGCTCTCAGAGCTTCAGCGCTGGGCGAATCGCTGGCTCGATCGGGAGCTGTCCTCGCCCACGTAACACTATCCCGAGGGATATGACCGCTTCGCGGCCGAACAAGTAACGTTCCTCGCCGCATGAGTCCCGACCAACCGCTTACCGCGCAGGATGTGCTCGCGCTGGTGGCGGAGCGGGAGATTCGCTTCATCAGGCTGTGGTTCACCGACATCCTCGGCCAGCTGAAGGCGTTCTCGATCAACGTGACCGAACTGGCCGACGCGTTCGAGGGCGGGATGGGGTTCGACGGTTCCTCGATCACCGGTTTCAATGCGATCGAGGAGTCCGACATGATTGCGATGCCGGACCCGACGACCTTCGCCGTGCTCCCCTGGCGTCCCAGCGAGGCCGGCGTCGCAAGGATGTTCTGCGACATCGTCACGCCCGAACGCACCCCCTACGAGGGAGATCCCCGGCACGTTCTGCGGCGTGCGCTGGCGCGCGCCGAATCGATGGGCTTCGATCACTTCTACGTCGGTCCCGAACTCGAGTACTTCTACTTCAGGGACTCGAAATCGACCGAGGTGCTCGACGAGGGCGGCTACTTCGACCTGACGGCGCTCGACGCCGGTTCCGATCTACGCCGTGAGACCGTGCTCGCCCTGGAGCAGCTCGGGATCCACACCGAATACACGCACCACGAGGTCGGTCCAAGCCAGCACGAGATCGACATGCGCTACGCGGACGCGATGAAGATGGCCGATGACTGCATGACCTACCGGATCACGGTCAAGGAATACGCGATGAAGTACGGCTATCACGCGACCTTCATGCCAAAACCGCTGTTCGGGAAGAACGGCTCCGGGATGCACACCCACCAATCGCTGTTCCGCGGAGAGCGCAACGCCTTCTTCGACGCCGATGATCCCTACTTCCTCTCCGACGTCGGCAAGGCCTTCATCGCCGGCCAGCTCCGCCACGCGCGGGAGAGCTGCGCGATCTTCGCCCAGTGGGTCAACTCCTACAAGCGCCTGATTCCCGGCTACGAAGCACCCGTCTATGTCGCCTGGTCCCGGCGCAACCGCTCGGCGCTCGTCCGGGTTCCGCTGTACCACCCGGGCAAGGAGCAGGCGACCAGGATGGAGCTCCGTTGCCCCGATCCGGCGTGCAACCCCTACCTGACCTTCGCGGTGCTGCTGCAGGCGGGCCTCGAGGGGATCGAGCACGGCTACGAGCTGCCCGACCCGATGGACAAGAACCTCTACCGGCTCTCCGGCGACGAGCGCCGGCGACTCGGCATCGAGCAGCTGCCGGGGACACTCGGCGAGGCGATCGAGATCGCCGCCGAGTCCGAGATCGTGCTGCGCACACTCGGCGAGCACATGTTCAACCGCTACATCGAGATCAAGCGCCAGGAGTGGGACGACTACCGGGTCCAGGTCACGCCCTGGGAGCTCGAGCGATACCTACCGGTCCTCTGAGCGGTCCGGGGCCCGCCGTGAGCCGGCGCGCAGCGCAGGCTCCCCGGAGTGCGTCACCGCCGGGAGCTCACCGGTCGTCGAGCAACCGTTCCAGTGCTCCGGCGTCGGTCACCGGAGCCTGACAGACGAAGTGCTCGCAGACGTAGGCGGCAGCCCGGCCGTCCACGAGCCCCCGCCCGGCGAGCAGTGGCACCCCGGCGCTGGGCGAACCGCGCAGCGCCTGCGAGGACGAGATGCGGGCGAAAGGCGGCCCGGACAGCTTCGAGCAGCGGTCCGGCACCGTCCTCGCCGCCGCCGATGATCGCGACCTCGACGACCCGTGCCAGATGGAAGTCCAGCGCCCGGAGCAGATGCGCGAAGCCCCCCGGGTGCTCGACGGCGATCGTCCCCAGCAGACGCAGGACGCCGACGGCGTGCTGTTCGTAGGTCGCGTCGCCGGACAGCCGCGCGAGCCGCAGCAGCGCCAGGGCGGCGGCGGAGTTACCCGACGGGATCGGCGTGTCATCGAGATCCTTGCGACGCGTGACCAGCACCTCGTCGTCACCCGCGGTGGTGAAGAAGCCACCCCGTTCGGGGTCCGCGAACCGCGCGATCATCGTGTCCGCGAGCGGACGGCTTCGTCATACCAGCGCTGCTCGAAGGTCGCCTCGTAGAGGACGATCAGCGCGTCCAGCAGAAACGCATGATCCTCGAGGTACGCGTGCAGGCGACCGCGCCCGTCCTTCCAGGTGCGCAGCAGCCGCCCCGCGTGATCGCGCAGCTCGGATAGGACGAAGTCCGCGCAGGCGCGGGCGGCCTCGATGTAGTCGATCGTCACCGAGCACCGCACCGGCGTCTGCGAGTGCCGCGATCATCAGCGCGTTCCAGCTCGTCAGACGCTTGTCGTCCAGCCCCGGCCAGACCCGCTGACGACGGACCTCGTAGAGGGTGCGTCGGATCTCAGGCAGGCGCTCGGGCACGGCACCGCGGGCCTCCAGGACGTTACGGGCAGTCCTCGAAGTTCCCACTTTCGGTGGCGCCGAAGTACGCGATCGCCTCGTCCGCCCGGTCGCCGAGCACCGACCGCAGTTCCTCGAGCGACCACACGTAGAACTTGCCCTCGACCCCCTCGGAGTCGGCGTCGAGCGAGGAACAGAAACCGCCCTCCGGGCCCCTCATCTCAAGCAGCGCCCAGTCGAGCGTCTCACGACACACGCGCCTGAACAGCTCCTCCCCGCTCACCTGCGTAGCCGTGTAGGTAGGCACGCGCCAGCAGCGCGTTGTCGTAAAGCATCTTCTCGAAGTGCGGAACCGTCCAGGTCGCGTCGACCGCGTAGCGCGCAAAGCCGCCGCCGACCTGGTCGTAGATCCCACCGCTGGCCATCGCGCGCAGGGACGCGAGCGCCGGCTCACGCTCACCGCGGGCAAGCAGGAACTCGATCGTGCTGGCCTGCGGGAACTTCGGGGCCGTGCCCCAGCCGCCGTTCGCGGCGTCGAAGCGCCTGCGGAGCGTTGCCGCCGCGGTGTCCAGCATCCCCGCGTGGAATGGCTGCTCAGACGGCTCGATTCGGGCGCTCGCGCCGAGCGATCGCGCGATCGCAGCTCCCTGCTCGACGATCTCGGAACGCCTGCGCTCCCACGCGTCGGCGATCGCCTCCAGCACCATCCGCCAGCTCGGCATCCCCTGCCTCGCCTGCGGCGGGAAGTAGGTCCCGACATAGAACGGCTTCCGGTCCGGTGTCAGAAACGCGTTCAGCGGCCAGCCGCCCTGACCGGTCATCGCCTGGCATGCCTCCATGCAGATCGCGTCGACGTCGGGGCGCTCCTCCCTGTCGACCTTCACACAGACGAAACGGTCGTTCATCAGCGCGGCGATCTCCGGGTCCTCGAAGCTCTCACGCTCCATCACGTGGCACCAATGGCAGGCCGAGTAACCGATCGACACGAGCAGTGGCCGGTCGCCGGCACGGGCGCGATCGAGGGCCTCGTCGCCCCACGGGAACCAGTCGACGGGGTTGTCCTTGTGCTGCAGTAGATAGGGCGAGGTCTCGCCCGCCAGCCGGTTGGACATGCGATCAGGCTACCCCCGTCGGCCCAGTCGCATTAGGCTAGGGGCTCAGGCGTCGATCGACAGGAGGAGAGCAGTGTCAACCACCCGCGAGTCCGTGACCGCACGCAACGCCCCCGAGGCCGTCGGTCCGTACGTCCACGCGATCCGCGCGGGCGGGCTGCTGTTCTGCTCGGGGCAGATCCCGCTCGATCCGGTCAGTGGGGCGATCGTCGGGTCCGACCCCCGCCGAGCAGGCGGGGCGCTGCCTTGAGAATCTGGCGGCCGTCTGCGACGCCGCCGGAGCCAGCCTCGGCGACGCCGTCAAGCTGACCGTCTACCTGACCGACATGTCCGCCTTCGCCGCTGTCAACGAGGTGTACGCGTCGTTCTTCGAGTCCGATCCGCCGGCCCGTGTCGCGATCGGCGTCGCGGCGCTTCCGAAGGGCGCCCAGGTCGAGATCGATGCCGTGATCGCGCTGCCGGACTGAGCGCAGGACCGTCCTACGCGACGCGCACCATCGGCGAGCGATCGGCGCCGAAGGCTTCGCAGGCGCGCTGCACCACGACCGGGTCGAACTGGGTGCCGGCACAACGCCGCAGCTCGGCCAGTGCCTCCTGCTCGTTCATCGCCTTCCCGTAGGGTCGGTCGGCGGTCATCGCGACGACCGCGTCGCAGACCGCGATGATCCTCGATCCGAGCGGGATCTCCTCACCTGAGAGCCGATCCGGATAGCCGGTGCCGTCGAAGTTCTCGTGGCAGGAGCGAACCAGGGTCGCCACGCGGCGCAAGGCCGGCGCCGCCGCGATGATGCGCTCGCCGATCAGCGTGTGACGGCGAACGAACGACCGCTCGCTGTCGTCGAGCGACCCCGGCTTGTTCAGAATCGCGTCGGGGATCGCGACCTTGCCGACGTCGTGGAGCTCGGCCGCATGGCGGATCTGCTCGATCTCGTCATTGGGTAGCTCGAACGTTTGAGCGATCGACGCGGCGAGTTCTGCGACGCCGCGCAGATGGGGGCCGATATCGGGACTCCGTTCAGCGATCGCACGCAGCAGGACGTCTCTTGACTGGCGTGACGCCGACATCCGGCCGCCGCGCTTCTGCGAGTACATGCGCTCGTCGGCGATCGTCAGAGCGGTCTTGATGTCCTGCGCCTCGGTTGGCAGCAGAATCGACCCGTACGAGCATCCGATCGCGAAACCGTCACCCTGCTCGCTGAGCGCAAAGGCCGCCTGGACGCTCAGCGGGAACGGATCCCCGACCGCGTCGATCAACGCGCAGAACTCGTCGCCACCCATCCGGTAAGCGGTGCCGACCCCCGCAACGTGCTCGTTGAGCTTCTTCCCGAGCCGCTGCAGCAGCGCGTCTCCAGCGAGATGACCGAAGTTGTCGTTGTAGGACTTGAAGCCGTCGAGATCGAACATGATCAGCAGCAGCTCGTGGCCGGAGCCGGGCGCGGGGACCTGCTGCTCGAGTGCGAGCGCGAGCGCGCGCCGGTTCCCGAGGCCGGTCAGCGGGTCGGTCATCGCCTGGTCCTGGCTTGCCCGGAGCAGACTCGAGTTCTCTCGCCAGGTCAGCGCCAGGCGCCACATGATCACCAGCAGCGAGGTCGTCGCAAGCACGATCGCCATCACGCCGACCGAATCGAAGCTCGACCACACCAGGATCGCCAGCGCGCCGCAGGCAAACCCGAGCGGCAGCACGATCCCGCGGACGCCCCGCTGCGCGGTCGCCGGCACGGACGTCCGCGGGAGCCACGCCGCCCAGGCGGCGATCACAGGCGACCAATACCACAGCGGGTTGAACCACTCGTGGTTCGAATAGGTGTTGGTTGCGACCGTGACCAGGTACATGCTGTCCGCGATCCAGAAGACGACGATCGAGGCGGCCAGCAGCGCCCAGGTCCGATCGAGCCTCCAGTTGCCCAGAGCGGTGGCGCTGACGATCAGGCCCATCAGCAACATGTCGCATAGCGGGTAGGCGAGGTTCGTGGCAATCGAGATCGGGCTGCCGGTCGCATTTGCAAGGACCGGATGGATCACGACGGCGGCGCAGAGAGCTCCCACCGCCAGCGCTGCCGCGAGCGCGTCCGCGACAAGCGCTCGCGAGGCTCCGGCGTTCGTCCGGTGACGCACGAGCCACCAGATGCCGGCGAACGCCAGCGGGCAGAACGCCAGATAACCCGCGTCGGCCCATGAGGGCACCGGCGGGCTGCTCAGATTTAGCAGCTCCAACGACCAGTACACATCGCCCGCGGCCCAACAGAGGGCGCCGAGACCGAACAGCAGCCATCCGCGCTCGCCGAAGATCCCGCGCCGGATCAGCAACAGACCGCCCAGCGCGAACGGGATGTCCGGCGCCACACCGGCGAACAGGAATGAGTTCCCAAACGACGGCAGCAGCGTGCAGCCGAGCTCATAGGCGAGCGCCCACGAGCTGAGCAGAACCAGCAGGATGGTGACATCCAGCGGAACTGACGAGGCCCTTCGATTAACTGCCGATGGCGCCCGTAGCGCGGACGCCGGGCTCTGACCGGTCATGATGTGTTAATCGGCGGCTTTCATGAGTGCTTGACTGGAACCAGGCGACGGATCGCCGGCCGACTTTCAGTGACGCTTTCTTAATGAGCTCTCATTCAAGCCACGTACCGTTTTTGAGCCGATGAGCTCCCCACGACACCTATGGTCAGGCGATTGGCAGACCGAGTCGATGACGGCTGCCGAGGAGCTCGCCAGGCGCCGCGCGGAGCCGAAACCGCTCGACGACGCCCCGTCCCCCGCCCCAGAACCGAGTCACGCCGGCATTCGTGAGCGCCTGAGCGCGGGGCTCGCCAGATTCCTGGCGGCAATCAAGCGACATCTGATCGCGCTGCCGCGGTACATCGCGGCACTTGCCCGGCGCGTGGTGGCGGCGGGTGCCAGGTGCCTGGCATGGGTTCGCGCGCATCGTGAGCAGGTGCGGGTGGGGCTGTTGGCTGCGCTGATTACGGTGTGCACGGCCGGGGTGGCGTACGCCGCGCTCTCGCTGATCAACGATTCGAGCAGCAATCAGGTGTCGATCGTCAGTGGGACGCAGGGCTGGCTCGGCGTCGAGATGGCGAGCACGACACTCGGCGGCAACGGCTTCCCAACCAGCGGCGCAAGCGGCGGCGCCCGCGGCGTGGTGGTCACAGATGTCGTACCTGGAAGTCCGGCTGCCACAGCCGGCCTTGATCCCGGCGATGTCCTGACCCAGATCGACGGCGAGCAGGTGACGACTCCCGGCGAAGTACAGGCGGCCCTCGCCGGCCTCCCGGTCGGTGAGCAGGTCCAGCTCCAGTACCTGCAGGGCTCGATCGTTTACATGACGCAGGCCACACTGTCCAAACGCCCTGCCGGTGCGCCGTGAGCTTCGCCGATCCACTGGTCCTCCTGGGATTACTCGTGATCCCGATCGTGGTGGTGTGGTACGCGAGCCAGCAGCGTCGACGGGCGGCTGCAGCAGGCGCCTTCGTCACGCCCGCACTGACCGCGTCCCCTGCGCCCCAGAGGCCACACTGGCGCCGACACGCGCCGATCGCAGCGTTCCTGCTGGCGCTGGCGGTGCTGATCGCGGCGGCGGCACGGCCGCAGCGCAGTGTCGCGGAGCCGGTGACCGAGGGCGCGGTGATGCTCGCCAACGACGTCAGTGGCTCGATGAACGCAACCGACGTCGCTCCCTCGCGTGAGGGAGCGGCGAAACGCGCGATCCGGCGGTTCGTGGCCGACGTACCGGGCGCCGTCGAGGTCGGATTGCTCGCGTTCGCCCGCACACCGATGGTCCTGCAGACGCCGAGCAGTGACCATGCACTGACCGTCGATGCGCTGTCGCACCTGCACACCAGCGGCGGCACCGCGCTCGGCGATGGGATCCTGGTCGCGATCCATGAGATTCGGAGCATCCCGCGTGTTGCCGGCAAACGGCCGCCGGGAGCGATTGTGCTGATCTCCGACGGCGGCTCGAATGTTGGCGTCGACCCGGTCACGGCAGCTCGCGAGGCCGCTTCGGCGCACATCCCGGTCTACACGATCGCCGTTGGCACCGCACACGGAACGATCACCTTCAAGCGCGGGAAGCGGACGGTCACGGCGGCTGTGCCCGTCAGCAGCGCGCAACTCGCACAGATCGCGAAGGCCTCAGGTGGACGGGCATTCACGGCTTCCGACAGCCAGGGCGTAGACGTGGCGTATACACGGCTCGCCGCCCGACTCGGACACAAACAAGTCAAACAGGAGATCACCGCGAGCTTCGCCGGTGGTGGCCTGGTGCTGCTGCTGATCGGCAGCGCCATGTCGCTGGCCTGGTTCGGGCGCCTCGTCTAGGTGACATTCAACGTGGAGGACGAATGAGAGACGCCGACGAGACCCTTGAACTGCGCGCGCAGGCCCGGGATGCCCTGCAGGAGGCGCTATACGAGATCAAACGCGTGATCGTCGGGCAGGACGCGATGCTGGAGCGACTCCTGGTCAGCCTGCTGGCCGGTGGCCATGTCCTGCTGGAGGGGGTTCCCGGCCTCGCCAAGACGCTGACCGTCAGGACCCTGGCGTCAGTGCTCGGCGGGACCTACAGCCGGATCCAGTTCACCCCCGACCTCGTGCCCGCAGATCTCGTCGGCACGCGCGTCTACCGCCCTGACCGTGGAAGCTTCGATATCGAACTGGGCCCTGTGCTGTGCAACTTCCTGCTCGCCGACGAGATCAACCGTGCACCGGCCAAGGTCCAGTCGGCGTTGCTCGAGGTGATGCAGGAACGGCAGGTGACGATCGGCGGGACGACCCACGCGGTGCCGCTGCCGTTCGTGGTGATGGCGACCCAGAACCCGATCGAGTCCGAGGGGACCTATCCGCTGCCGGAGGCACAGGTCGACCGCTTTCTGATGAAGATCATCGTCGACTACCCGAGCGTGGGCGAGGAGGCGGCGGTCGTCGGGCGCAGCCTCGGCGACCAGGTCGACGTGGAGGAGCGCCTGTCGCTGCAGGAGCTGCGCGATCACGCGAAGGCGGCACAGAGCGTGGCCGTGGACCGCGAGGTGATCGGCTACGCGGTCGCGCTGGCCGACGCCACCCGCCGCCCGGCCGAACACGGCCTGCGGGATATTGCCGGCATGATCGAGTTCGGTGCGAGTCCGCGCGGGCCGATCGGCCTCGTCCAGGCGGGGCGCGCGCTTGCACTGCTGCGGGGACGCGGTCATGTCGTCGGCGCCGACATCAGAGACCTCGCTCCGGATGTGCTGCGTCATCGGATCGTGCTCTCCTATGACGCGCTCAGCGAGGGGGTCACCGCGGATGAACTGGTCGACCGGGTTCTGGCCGCGGTCCCCGAGCCCGATGCCGAGCGCCTGATTCGTGAGCCGCCGAAGCCGGCGAGAGCGCGGTGAGCCGATCACCGCTGGCACCGCCCGCGGCACGCCAGGGTCCGGGCCCGGTCGCGCAGCCGCTGCTCGACGCACTCGACGTGTCGCTGAACCGGCTGGTCGCGCGGACGCTGCCGGGCGACCAGCGCGCTTCCGGGGTCGGCGTCGGCACCGAGCTGGCACAGTTGCGCCCGTACGAAATCGGGGACGACGTGCGCCATATCGATCCGGCGGCAACCGCTCGCACCGGTCAGCCGCATGTACGCGTCCACGTTCCCGAGCGGGCGCTCACGACCTGGATCGTTCTGGACGTGTCCCCGTCGATGGCGTTCGGCACCGCGCAGCGGTTGAAATCCGACGTGGCCGAGGGCGTGGCGCTCGTGTTCGGACGCCTCGCGATCCGTCGGGCCGGGAGCGTCGGGCTGGTCTCGTTCGGCGCCGGTAAGCCGGGCGTGCTGCAACCGCGCGGTGCCAAACCGGGACTGGTCGCACTCGGCCGGATGCTCGCCCAGGGGATCGCGCCCGATGGCCAGAACGACCGTGATGGACTGACCGGAGCCTTGCGCCTCGTTGGCCGGCTGGCCCGCCAGCCGGGGCTTGTGGTCGTAATCTCAGATTTTCGCGATCAGCACGCTTGGGAGACTCCACTGGGCTCGCTGCGCATCCGCCACTCGGTACTGGCCGCCGAGATCATCGACCCTCGCGAGGCGGAGCTGCCGTCCGTTGGTTACCTGGCGTTGGTCGATCCTGAAACCGGCGCCCGGATCGAAGTCGACACCTCGCGCCGCCGTGTCCGTGAGCGGTTCGCAGCGCTCGAGCGTGAGCGCCGGGCCACGGTGAAGCGAGAGCTGCGCCGGCTTCGTATCGACCACGTCGACCTGTCGACCGGCGAGGACTGGCTGCTCGCGTTGGGACGCCATCTGCGATGAGCTTCGCCGAACCATCGTGGCTGGCAGCGCTCGTGCTGATTCCGGTGGCGATCGCGGTGTCGATCGTCGCGCGGCGGCGTGCAAGACGCTACGTGGTCCGCTTCCCGGCGGTGTCAACGGTGCAGATGCTCGGCCTGAGCGGGTCGTGGCGGCGCTACCTGCCGGCAGCGTTCGCGCTCGCCACGATCGCCGCGCTGGTGCTCGCGCTCGCGCGCCCGCATGTCAGCTACAGCGCCGCGCTGCGGGAGGCCTCCGTCGTCCTCGTCAGCGATGAGTCCGGCTCGATGGCATCAAGCGACGTGCGGCCGAGCAGGCTGATCGCAGCTGAGCGCGCCGCCAACACCTTCATCGACGAGCTGCCCGGCAGCGTGCGCGTCGGCGCGATCACCTTCTCAAGCGAGATCAATGCGGCGCAGGCGCCGGTCGTCAACCACACCGCCGCACGGGAGGTCATCGACGGACAGCTGGCCGGCGGCGCAACGGCGACCGGCAACGCGCTCCAGCTCGCACTCCAGATGCTCGACGGACAGAATCCAAAGCACTCGCCCGCAGCGATCGTCCTGCTCTCCGACGGAGCCGCGAATGCGGGACTCAACGTGATCGCGGTCGCGCGGGAAGCGGCCCGTGACAGGATCCCGATCTACACCGTCGCGATCGGAACGCCGTACGGGACGCTGCCGAACTCGGAGCCGTTCCAGCCGGCGATCCCGGTTCCTCCAGATCCCCAGCTGATGACGCAGATCGCCGCGGTCTCGCACGCCCGAACGTTCGACGCCCAGAGCGCCGACGAGCTCCACTCGATCTACGCGCATCTCGGCAGTCAACTCGGGAGCGTGATCCGCAAGCGCGAGGTCAGCGCCGAATTCGCGATCGGCGGGTTGGCGCTGTTGCTGCTGGCGATCGTCTCCTCGACGCGTTTCTCGCCGCGCCTGCCCTGAACCTAAGACGCGAGCTCCTGCCGGGCGTTCCGGTAGGCACGGGCCTCCTCCACCAGCGATGCGACCACCCGGCTGCTGTCGTCCACCTCAGGGTGCCACTGGACCCCGAGCACGTATGAGTGTCCCGGCGCCTCGATCGCCTCGGGGAGATCGTCGAGCGTCGAGCGGCCGGAGATCACCAGACCCTCACCGATCCGGTCGACACCCTGATGGTGGTGGGACTTGGTGACGTGCAGCTCCTCGCCGGCGGCACGGGCAGCCAGCGATCCGGGGTCGAGCGTCACGTCATGCTCGGAGCCGTCGAAGCTGCCCGGATTGCGGCGGTGCTCACCGTGACCGACGAGGTCAGGAAGATGCTGAACGAGCGTGCCCCCATGTGCGACGTTCAGCATCTGCATGCCGCGGCAGATCCCGAGCACCGGCATCTCACGCTGCACCGCCCGACGCGTCAGCGCCAGCTCGGTCGCGTCGCGTGCCGGCACGACGCCCCTGGTCTCGGGATGCGGGTCCCGGCCGTAGCTTGCAGGGTCGATGTCGCTGCCGCCGGCGAGCAGGAGACCGTCAAGCAGATCGAGGATCTCGTCCGGCTCCTCGCTCAGCACCGAATCAGGCGCGATCATCACCGCCATCGCGCCGGCTTGCTGGATCGCGTCGATATAGCCGTATGGCAACAGCGCCGAGAGGGTGTCCCACACCCCGTAGCGCGCCTGCACCAGCGCGGTCACGATCCCGATCACAGGACGGTCACCTCTCATAGGCAGCCCAGCCTACAACTCGTGATCACGTCGCAGAGCGGCACGACGAACCTTGCCGCTCGCGGTTTTGGGCAGCTCGGCGACGAACTCGACGATCCGGGGGTACTTGTAAGGGGCCGTTTGCGCCTTGACGTGCTCCTGTAGTTCACGCTTGAGCGCCGGAGTCGCGGCAAAGCCGTCGCGCAGCACGATCACGGCCCGCACGACGGAGCCGCGCTCATCGTCGGGCGCGGCCACGACCGCCGCCTCGGCGACCGCCTGATGGGAGACCAGGGCCGACTCCACCTCGAACGGCCCGATCCGGTATCCCGCCGAGATGATCAGGTCATCAGCGCGGCCCTCGAAGTAGAGGTAGCCGTCCTCGTCACGGTGAACGCGATCGCCGGTCGCCCACGGCCGCTGCTGCGGCGCGGACTCCCCACCGAGGTAGGAGACGAAGAAGGTCGGATCAGAACCAGGGTCGGCCAGCACGAGCTGATCGTCATCGATCTCCAGCACCACCCCCGGCAGCGGGACCCCCATCGAACCAGGACGCGCCGGCACGCCGATCGGCATCCCGGTCAGCTGACCGGTCTCGGTCTGTCCGTAGCCGTCGCGGATCTCAATTCCGGTCGCTTCCCTGAAAGCGCGCAGGACCTCGGGATTCAACGCCTCTCCCGCCGCAACGAGGCCGCGGAGGTCGGGCAGCGGCCGGATCTCCGCCCGCTTGGCGATCACGCGGTACTCGGTGGGCGCCATGCACAGGACGTTGACGCGCTCACGCTCCAGAATCTCCAGGCGCTCGTGGGGGTCAAAGCGTGCGTCGTGCAGAAGCGAGCCGGCGCCGCGCAGCCAGGGGGCGATGAAGACGTTGCGGGCCGATTTCGACCAGCCGCTGGCCGCCGTGCACCAGACCAGCTCGCCCGCCTTCGCGCCGAGCCAATGCTCGGCCTGGAGTCGCTGGCCAGGCAGATAGCGCTGCCCATGGACGATCCCCTTCGCCTCGCCGGCGGTCCCGCTGGTGAACGTGATCAGGCACGGATCGCCGCCGTCGAGCTCCACCACAGGAGCAGGCTCGGCCTCGAACAACGAGTCGTCAGGGATTGCCAGCACCGGGCAGGTGGGTCGCGCACGGGAGAGCTCGCCGAGGTCACGCTCGTCGGCGAGGATCACCTGCGGCGAAGCTGCGGCGAGCCGCAGGCAGAGATCGTGGGCGCGCAGTTGCTCGTTGCAGGGAAGCGCCACGGCGCCGATCCTGAAGCAGGCCACCATCGCCATCACCCATTCGGGACGGTTGCCGATCAGGGTCATGACGACGTCGCCGCGGCCGACTCCGTAGCCGGCGAGCGTGCCGGCGAGAGCGGCGCTGCGGCGGGCAACCTCGCCGAATCGCCACTCACGCCGGCGTCCGTCTCGCGTCAGCTCGATCAATGCGAGGCGCTGCGGATCGGCAGCGTCGACGACATCGCGGGCGAAGTTCATATCGATAGAATGGCGCGTGAGCGGTTCTGGGGGAGCGCGGCGGTTGACCTATGACGTTTTGGAACCTCCTCCTCTGGATTCACCTGCTCGCGATGGCGTTCTTCGTCGGCGGACAGCTGATGCTGGCGGCTGTGGTCGTACCGGTGTTCCGTGGAGCCGAGGATCGCGAACCGATCAGGGCCGCGGCGCGGCGCTTCGGGATCGGATCGCTGATCGCGATCGCGGTGCTCGTGATCACCGGCGTGGCGATGGCATCGCACCTGCATCTCTGGGGCGACACCACGCTTCAGATCAAACTCGGCCTCGTCGTCCTGGTCGGCGCTCTGATCCACTTCCACATGCGAAAGCCGGAGATCCGCGTGATCGACGCCGCGATCTTCCTCGCAACGCTGGCGATCGTGTGGTGCGGGGTCGTGATCGCCAACTAGTCCCCGAGTGCGATCAGGCCGCCGGAGTCGCTTCCGACGGCTCGGTCGCGTCGGCCGGCTCGCCACCCGTCGCAGGTGGGGCCGTTGCCTCCGGCTCCGGCGCCGGAGCATATGCCTCGGCGATCCGGTAGGCACCGTATGCGCCGGCGCCACCGACCGCAAGCACCGCCAGTGCCGATGCCAGGCCGGACCGCTCCCAGCCGAGCGCATGGTCCAGCGACACCGGGCCGGGACCCGTGTCGGCGAGCGTCAGCAGCGCGATGATCAGGACGAGGTTGTACTCGTAACCACCAGACGTCGCCCAGATACCGTTCTTGAGGTGAACGCGGTGGATCGCGGTCAGCATCGTTGCGATCAGCGATGACTCCGCCAGCGGGCTCGCCAATCCGAGTGCAAGTGCGGCGCCGCCGCCGGCTTCCGAGACCCCAGCGGCGATCGCGTTGGCGCGACCCGGCCGCATCCCCATCGACTCGAAGCCCTGCGCGGTGGCGTCGAGCCCGCGGCCGCCCCACCAGCCGAACAGCTTATGCGCGCCGTGCCCGAAGAACAGGCCGCCGACGGTGATTCTCAACAGCGTTCTGAATTTCATCTCAAGCCATCTCCCTGTCGGTTGCATACTCAACGATACAGGCGCGGTCACGCACGCGCGGTCGTCTGGCGAGCGGATTTGTGACAGGCACCGCCCCGCTGGCACCTGGGTGCCGCCCCGCGCCTCACTTCCCAGTAGATTTGCGAGACGGTGAACTTCGACGGGGCGAGACTCCCGTGAGTGCGATCGTCGGCGTGCTGCTCTGCGCCGTCTCGCTGCTGCTCGCGCTCGCGGGCGCCGCCAAGCTGCGGCGACCGGGGCCTGCCGCCAGGGCGCTGAGCGAAGCCGGGCTGCCGCAGCCGGGAGCGCTGGTGGTCCTGATTGCCCTCTGCGAGCTGACCGTCGCCGTCGTCGGGCTGAGTGCACCCGAGGCCTGGGCGGGCGCGATTGTCGCCGTCACGTTCGCCGGCCTTGCGGTCGTTGCCGAGATCGGCCTACGCCGCATTCCCGACAGCACCTGCGGATGCTTCGGAGCGCCGGACGATGCGCCGTTCTCCCGCCGTCACGTGATCATCAACCTCCTCTGCGCACTGGCTGCCGCGGTTGCAGCCGTGATCGCACCGGCGAGCCTCGCCGCGGTCGCGTCGCGCAATCCGGCCGGCGCCGCCGCGATGCTCGGCGGCGGGCTGCTGCTGGCCAGTGGCCTGCGGGCGCTGCTGCGCGGGCGCATCGCGGGCGTATCTCAGGCGCCCGCGGCGGGCCTCATCGACACATCCGCGCGGTTCCTGGAGACGCGCTTCTCAAGGCGCTCGGTGCTTCAGCAGATCGCGCTCACAGGCTCGGCGCTGTCGGTCGCGCCGCTGCGGTATCTGTTGTATCCGGTGACGGCGCTGGCAGTCGTGGTCCCGGGCGACTGCGGCGACGGTCTCTGCACCGACGGCTACACCGCGTTCTGCTGCGAGATCAACCACAACCTGAACAGCTGTCCGGCCGGCACGTTTCCAGGAGGTTGGTGGATGTGCACGGATTATCGCGGCAACCAGCTCTGCGAAGCGGAGGGCGTGCGCTACTACGTCGATTGCAACCGGCTGCCCGGGTCTCCGCTTCCCGGCGTCTGCCGCTGCGCGTACAACGACTGTTCGAACCGGCGCGTCGCCTGCAATATCTTCCGCTACGGCCAATGCAACACGCAGATCCCAGGGACCACGGCAGTGGTGTGCCGGATGGTGAGCTGCGTGAATCCAGGCTCGGTTCCGGAGTTCAACTGCAGCTATTCGACGATGGTCGACGACAGTGTCTGTGGCCATGAGGCGCCGTGCCTGGAACCGCCCGCCTTACAGCTTCCCGGGGTTGGGGGGGCGTAGCGCCGATGATCGTGCTCACGATCATCGACACGGTGCTGCTCGTGCTGGCGCTGATCTACATCGTCGCGCTCCTGCGCAGCCACGCGGACATCCTCCGGCGGCTGGCGCTCGTCGAGTCGGGTGCCGGCAACCAGGCGCCGGCGAATGGTCCGCCCGCCGACGGACGAGCTGTCGCGCAGGCGAGCGACGTCGCCGGCAACACGCTCTCGGGCGATGCCGTGAAGCTGTCGCTCGGGGCCGGCTCGCCTGAGACGCTGCTCGCCTTCCTGACCAGCGGCTGTGCCTCGTGCGGGCCGTTCTGGGCGGGCCTTCAGGACCGGGAGCGGCTGGCGGGCATCGACGAGCGCGTCGTGGTGATCACCCACGACATGACGCGTGAGAGCGCCTCGCGGCTGCGGGAGCTGGCGCCCGCTGGTGTCGAGGTGATCATGGCGAGCGACGCCTGGGCGGCCTACGCAGTTCCCTCATCGCCGCATTTCGTGCTGACCGACGGTCACGGCGGCATCGCCGGACGGGGATCGGCGCCGGGCTGGGAGCAGCTCCTGGCAATGGTCGGCGAGGCCCGCGGCGACGTGCGCGAAGCGGTCGCCGGTGCCGCCCGGACGACTGCGGAACGCGCCGAGCGCGCCGAGCGAGTCCTTGCGCGGGCCGGGATCGGCCCCGGCCATCCCAGCCTCTACCCCGGCACCTCCGCGGACGCGAATGGTGACGTGAGTTGACGACCGCGCCCGCGTTGTGCGCGATCGTGATCGTCGCGGTCGCCGGCGCGATCCGAGCCACCTGGTCGCCCTGAGGACTGTCGATGCTCACGAGCATCACTCCGCTCGGTGAGCGGAGCCGCGGATTCTCATGGCGTGTCACGGCGCTGGCATTCGGGCTCGGCTCGTTGCTCGCCGGCCTGCTCGCCGGAGCCGCAGCCGGTGGCGCCGGGTCGCTGCTGCCGGACGGGAAGTGGAGGCTGTTCACGCTGCTAGGCGTTCTGCTCGCGGCGATCTGCTTTGACGCCACAGCGCTTCGCCGACGCCTTCCGAGCATCCGCCGACAGGTCAACGAGGACTGGCTCGGGCGCTACCGCGGCTGGGTGTACGGCGCGGCGTTCGGCTTGCAACTGGGAGTGGGCGTGGCGACGATCGTGACGAGCGCGGCGATCTACGCCGCGGCGTTCGGTGCGCTGCTGTCCGGAGCGATCCTGACCGGGGCGCTCGCCGGCGGCGCGTTCGGGGCAACCCGTGCCGCTTCGCTGCTGCCGGCACGCGTCGCCACCGATCCTGCGGGGCTCGCGCGTCTGCACCGCTCCGTGTCACGTCTTGAGCCGCGCGCGCGGTGGCTTGTGGTCGCTGCCGAGGCGACCGCGATCGTCCTGCTGATCGGGGTCGCGCTGTGAGAAGCAGCGCCCACGGTCTGTCGATCGAGACGCCGGCGGGGTGGGACGTCCGGATTTCGCAGAACCCGGGGAGCGCCCCGGTTCTGCACGTCGCGACGTTCACGCTGAACTCCCGTGACGGAGGGTTTGGCGCCGGCGCGACCGCCCGCATGGGACCTGACGACGCGTTTGCAGCGCTCGTCGAGTATCTCGTCGACGACCGTGTGAAGCCTGGATCGGGCCTGTTCGGCGGGCTCGGGTGGAACCCGCGGCTGTCAATCGACGAGTTCTCGTCGCGGCAGCTCGAGGTGACCCGGCCCGGGCAGCTCGGCCATCAGCGCTTCTTCACTTACGAACATCGGCCGTTCTGTCTCTACGCGGTGCTCGCACCTGTCCGCGAGCGACCAGAGCGGCTGCTGCGCGCGCTGTCGAGTGTGCTCGCGACACTCCACATCGAGAGCTGACCCGCTCTCGGCGTTCTCACGGTCGCGGGGTTTGTGGTCGTCGGCGCCGGCACGGTCACGAGATCTGTCACCGTCGACTTCAGCTCGTTCGCGTCGGTCACCGTCAGGGTCACGTCATAGGTCCCCGGTGCCGTGAAGTGGTGGCTCGGCTTGCTCGTGCTCGCGGTGTCCAGCGGCCCTGACGCCGGGTCGCCGAACTGCCAGTTGGTCGAGACGATCGGCGCGCCGCCCGCACCGCGTGCGGATGAGTCGGTGAACGTGGCCGTGTCGGTGGCCGGATTCAGCTGCTCTGAGAAGGCGGCCGCGGGCGGGCCGGGCGACGGCGAGGCGACGCCGGTGTAGTTGGCCGCATCGTGGCTGGGTCCGATCGGGCAGATCGTCCGGTCCTCACGGATCAGGTTGGTGTAGGTCGCGACCAGCGCACTCGCGAAGGAGATCCCCTGCACGACGGTGATCCGGGTGACCGTCACGGTGATCCCATACGGCACCTCCAAGCCACGTGGATTGACGATGCCCTTGCATTTCAGTCCGGCGTAGAACCTGCTGCGTCCGGTGTAGATGCCGGCGCCGACCCGGGTCAGAACCAGACTGCTGTACAGGCCGGCGCTCCGCTGCCTGCGCAGCAGCAGCCGCTTACAGGCCTTCAACGTGCATGATTCTCCGGTGAAGACCCAGTGGCGGACCACGGTCTGTCCGGGTTGCTCACCTCGAACCCTGACCGCCTCGGTGATGTGTCCGGTCATCACGAAGCTGCCGACGACGCGCGCGCTGAGCCGAGGCCGATGCGCTCCGGGCCGCGCCGGCGCACCAGCGGCGAGCGCCGGCCCGCAAGCAATCACGAACAGGACGATCGCGATGGTTCCGGCCCGCCGGTGATTGCCGGTGCGCATCCGAGCAGCCTAGATGATTGATTTAGACTCCGGACGGTGAGCGCCACGGCAAGGTTGACCTCGCTCTCGCACGGCGCCGGCTGCGGATGCAAGCTTCCGGCGGATGACCTTCACAGGCTGCTCGCAAACCTGCCGGTGCCCGACGACGATCGTGTGCTCGTCGGCTTCGCAGGCGCCGACGACGCCGCGGTCACGCTGATCGCCGAGAACCTGGCGCTCGTTCAGACGGTCGACTTCTTCACGCCGATCGTCGATGAACCCGAGGATTTCGGCGCGATCGCCGCGGCGAACGCGCTCTCGGACGTCTACGCGATGGGCGGCCGCCCGCTGTCGGCACTCAGCATCGTCGGGTTTCCGCTCCAGCGACTCGGAGGTGAGATTCTGCGGTCGATCGTCGCGGGCGCGATCGAAGCGCTGGGCACCGCCGGTGTGCCTCTGGTCGGCGGCCACTCGATTGACGATCCGGAGCCGAAGTTCGGCCTCGCCGTAGCCGGTGTCGTCGACCCGAATCGGATCCTTCGCAATTCGGGCGCGCTGCCGGGCGACTCGCTGGTGCTCACCAAGCCACTCGGGACGGGCGCGATCGCGACGCAGGCCAAGCAGGCTGAGATCGATCCAGAGACGCTCGCCGAGGCGGTCACGGTGATGCGACTGCTGAACGCGCGGGCCGGCGAACAGGCGCTCGGCGCGGGAGCGCATGCCGCGACCGACGTGACCGGCTTCGGGCTGCTCGGCCACCTGCACGGGATCGCCCGGGAGAGCGGCGTCGGGGTCGTGCTCGACGCCGACGCGGTCCCGGTCCTTGACGGCGCCCGTGAGCTGCTCGCCGGCGGACTCGGGATCTCCGGCGGAACCCGTCGCAACGCTGAATGGGCCGCTGCGTTCACGCGGTTTGACGCCAGGGTCCCCGAGTGGCAACGGTGGCTCCTCGCCGACGCGACGACGTCCGGGGGCCTGTTGATCGCGGTTGCGTCTGGATCTGAGCGGCAGCTCGACGGGGCGGTGATCGGGCGCGTAATCAGTGGCGCTGCCGGTACGATCCTCGTGCAGTGACCTGCGGGGAGCGGCCGGGGCTGGTGCCCCACCCGGCCTTCAAAGCCGGTGAGCCGTGGCGGCCCCACGGTGCGAAGGTTCGACTCCTTCGTCGCTCCGCTTGAAAATACGATGAACGACCCTCTGCTCGCCCGCCTGCGGTCCCTTCCCTCGGTCGATCGCCTTGCGACCGCGGTCGCGCGCGCGGAGCTTGCGGTCCGCCGTCGGGAGATTCTCGAGGGACTCGACGATGATGACGTCGACCTCGTCGAGCGGGCGCGGGAGCGGCTCGCTCCAGGCACCCGGCGTGTGCTCAATGCCACCGGCATCGTGCTCCACACGAACCTCGGAAGGGCCCCGCTCGCGCCGGAGGCGCGCCGCGCGATAGCCGCCGCGGCGGATGGATACAGCGCGCTTGAGCTCGACCTTGCAACGGGTGCTCGCTGCCGCCGGGGCCGTCGTGTCGAGAGCCTGCTGATGGCGCTGACCGGCGCCCAGGACGCACTCGTCGTCAACAACGGGGCGGCGGCTGTGCTGCTCGCCGCAGCCGCGCTCGCCGGACCCGGCCGGGAGCTGATCGTCTCACGCGGGGAGCTTGTCGAGATCGGAGGCGGTCTGCGGATCGCAGATGTGGTCGCTCAGTCGGGGGCGATGCTGGTCGAGGTCGGGAGCACCAACAGAACCGCCACCGAGGATTATCGGGCTGCGATCGGACCGTCCACCGGTGCGATTCTGCGCGTTCACCAATCCAACTTCCAGATGACGGGCTTCGTCGCGCGAGCGTCCCTGCGGGAACTCGTCGAGATCGGGATCCCGGTGATCGACGACCTCGGATCCGGCGCGCTTCAGATCACCGGCGCATTCGCCGGTGAGCCGACCGCCGAGGAGTCGATCGCTGCCGGCGCCGCGCTCACGTGCTTCTCGGGCGACAAGCTGCTCGGCGGACCGCAGGCCGGCATCCTCGTTGGCCGCGCGCAACACGATCCACGCGTGCCGGATACATCCGCTCGCTCGCGCGCTCCGGATCGACAAGCTATGCCTGGCCGGCCTCGAGGCCACACTCGAGCTGCTCGCCGACGCCGGCCCCGGCGGCACCCGGATTCCCGTGCTCGCGATGCTCGCCCTGCCGCCGGCTGAGCTGGAACGGCGGACGCTACGGCTGGCAGAGCTGACGGGCGGGGAGATCGTCGATATGCCGGCGCCCTGTAGGCGGCGGATCGCTTCCCGGCCGGCAGCTGCCGGGCTCGGCCGTCGAGCTTGTCCCTGGGCCCGAGGGCGCCGACGGGCTCGCGGCGCGGCTGCGGGCGGGTGAGCCGCCGTTGATCGCACGCGTTCATCGAGACCGGGTGCTGATCAGCGCTCGGACTCTGAGCTGCGAGGAGATCGAGCTCGCCGGCGAGTGCGTGGCGGCGGCGAGACGGTGCTGACAGCGGAGCAGCTTCCATTGACGGTGGGCACCGCGGGCCATGTCGACCATGGCAAGACCGCGCTGGTGCTGGCTCTCACCGGCGTCGACACCGACCGGCTCGCGGCCGAGAAGGCGCGGGGACTCTCGATCGAGCTCGGCTACGCGCCGCTGCAGCTACCGTCGGGACGACGCATCTCGGTCGTCGATGTCCCCGGGCACGAGCGCTTCATCCGAACGATGGTCGCCGGCGCGACCGGGATCGATTGCTTCGTGATGGTGATCGCCGCCACCGACGGCGCCATGCCCCAGACCCACGAACATGCTCGGATCCTGGACTCGCTGGGAATCCACTCCGGGATCGTGGTGATCACGAAAACCGATCTCGCGGACCCGGCCAGGGCGATCGCTGATGCTCACGCGCTGATGCCGGGAACGCCGGTCGTCTCGTGTGCTCCAGAGATCGCCAGGCGCCGCGAACCGGTTCTCGCCGCGCTCGATCGCATCACCGAGAAGCTGGTCGGCCGCGGTGCACGGCCCGGCCCCACGATCATGCACATCGACCGGGCCTTCACGATCGCCGGGGCGGGAACGGTCGTCACCGGCACGCTCAGCTCCGGCTGCGTGCGATGCGGAGATACGCTCACGATCCACCCGGGTGGGTCACCTGGGCGGGTGCGCGGACTCCAGATCCATGGCACAGCTGTCGAGTCGGCGGCGGCGGGCCAGCGGCTCGCGGTCAACCTGGCGCGAGTGCCGGTGCGAGCGATCCAGCGGGGTGACGTCCTCGCCACCGCCGGGGCGGTCGAGCCGGCGTTCGTGATCGACGCGGAGCTTGACCACATGTTCACGCTCGGCAACCACGCCGTGCCGCGGGTGCTCCATGTGCATCACGGCACGCGGTCGACTTCGGCGCGGACGCGGCCACTTGCGCAGCCACGTGCGATCCAACTTCGCTGCCGGCAACCGCTGATGGTCCGGGCGGGCGAACCGCTGGTGCTGCGTGACGAAGCCAGCCGCGTCACGCTCGGGGGCGCAACGGTGATCGGCCACCGACCTCACCGATCACGGAGTGCGCGCGCGGCGCGAACCCGAACGAGCCGGCGCAAGCGTCGAGGCTGTGCGGTCGACCGCCGATCAGGGGCAGACGCAGCTGTCGGCGCGCGCAGTTTCGCTCGCCGTGCGGTTCGGCGAGGAGGGTCCGCGCGCTCGGGCCGACCGCGAGCTGGAGCCCGAGGACCGGCAGCTGCTCACGGCGCTATGCGAACACGGTCTGCTGGTCAGCCTGGCACACGGCCGTCATGCCTCGCCCGATGCCGTCGCAGTCGCCGAGTCGGCACTGACGGAGATCCTCGCCGAGAAGGGGCGCGTGACACTGCCCGAGCTGCGAGACCGGCTGTCGGTCTCACGCAACCAGGCGAAGGCGTTCCTCGACTACTTCGACTCGATCGCGCTGACGCGCCGGCGCGCCGACGACACGCGCGTTCTGCGGCGAGCCCGCGTACCGTGAGCGGCGCGCTCGCGATCTGCGCGGCGTCACGCAAAGTGGGTCGGGAAGCCGCGCAACAGGCGCGCGAAGATGCCCCGCAACGTCGCCTTTCCGTAGGCGTGCGAGCCGTCGTACATCGTCAGCACCGCGATCGCCACCCGCGCACAGCCGCGTTTGATCAGAACCACCTGGTGGTCAAGCAGGCCGGTTCCATATCCCCAGCCACCCTTGAAGTAGAGCGTCCAGCCGCGGGGCGCCACCTGGCCGATTCCCCAGCGCTCGGCCGGGATCACGCTCGCCAGCAGATGCATGCCGTACCGGCGATGCCTGGCGACGATGTAGCTGTCGATGTGCAGGAAGAACAGAGTCTGATCGCGTGCGGTGATCTGCGACTCGCCCCAGATCGGAGCTGTCGCGAAGTGGGTCATGCCGACACGCCTGGCAAGCGCATCCAATGCACCGTTACCGACGATGTTGCGGACCTCTGAGGCGGCGTTGTTGTCAGACCAGGTGACCATCGGGATCAGCAACGAGTTGTCCTGGGCGTCGATCGGCCGGTCGGCAACCCAGGGCTCATCGAGATAGGCGACCAGCAGCATCGCCTTGACCACGCTCGCCGACCACTCGACGTGATCGGCTCGGTAGCCATAGAACCGGTCCTCGGTCCGGACCGCGAACGCGATGTCCCCGGTGCGCGAGTGTGCATAGCGGATCGCCGCGCTCATGTCGGGACGCCATAGCTCGTCGATCGTCGCTCGGGTTCCCGGCACCTGACACTCCGGCGCCCGATCACCACGGCGCCCGGCAGCTGCAACCCCGGCGCCCGGCGCCAGCCCGGCGATCAGCGCGCAGACGGCAATCGCAGCGATGCTCGCGACAGGCGAGAAGCGGGCGAGCGCGCCGATTGCTCACACCTGACTCTCGGCGAGGGAAGCCGGCGCGCCGAGGATCGCTGCCAGCACCTCCAGCGCGCGTGCGCGGTGCTCGTCGAGCTCGGCAATCAGTCGGTCGGCGTTCTGCGCGCGGACCGCATCGAGAATCCGCGCGTGCGCGCCGATCGAGCGGTGCCGCTCGATCGGAGAGTTGTAGTACATCGCCCGGTAGGCCTCGGTCGAGTCCCACAGAAGCTGGATCGTCCGCAGCGTGTGCGGCTGGTCGTCGGACTCCAGGATCGCCATGTGAAAGCGACGGTTGGCCTGCAGCTCCGCCGCCACGTCGCCGCGCCCTGCTGCCTGCTCGCAATCCAGCGCGGCCAGCTCCATGCGCTGCAGGCGCTGCTCGTCGACGAGCGGCAGGGCGTGACGCACGGCCCGCTCCTCGAGCAGCCGGCGGAGGTCGTAGATCTCCTCCAGATCGGCAATCCGCAGCTCGGTTACGAAGTACCCGCGCCGCGGGAAGTAGCTGACCTGGCCTTCCTGCTCGAGCACGCGCAGCGCTTCACGAACCGGTGCGACGCTGACCCCCAGCGCCTCGGCCACCTCCTCCTGCGCAACCCGCTGCCCGGGGCGCAGCTGGCCCCCGATGATCGCGCGGCGCAGCGCGTCGAGCGCGTGCTCGCCGGTTGTGCTCGGAGCCGGTGCGGCCGCGATCACCTGAACGCCTGGATGCCGGTCAGGGCAGCACCGATGACGAGCGCGTGCACGTCGGCAGTGCCCTCGTAGGTCACGACGGACTCAAGGTTGTTCATGTGGCGGATCACCGGATACTCGAGCGTGACACCGTTGGCGCCGAGCATCTGGCGAGCCGTGCGGGCGACCTCGAGTGCAGCGTTGACATTCCCGAGCTTCCCCATGCTGACATGTTCCGGTCGCAGCCGGCCCTCGTCCTTGCAGCGACCGAGATGCAGCGCCAGCAGCGCAGCACGGTTCACCTCGAGCGCCATCATCGCGAGCTTCTGCTGCTGGATCTGGAACGACGCGATCGGACGGTCGAACTGGACCCGCTCAAGGCTGTAGTCGAGCGCAGCCTCGAAGCACGCCCGGGCCGCACCGACGGCCCCGAACACGATCCCGAAGCGGGCCTCGTTCAGGCAGGACAGCGGCCCGCGCAGGCCGCTCGCTTCAGGCAGGAGCGCGTCAGCCGGAAGCCGGACGTCGTCGAGCAGCAGCTCAGAGGTCACCGACGCCCGCAGCGACAGCTTGCGGTGGATGTCCTGAGTGGTGAAGCCCTTGGTTCCCTTCGGTACGAGGAAGCCACGCACGCCCTCGTCGGTCCGCGCCCAGACGATCGCCACGTCGGCGACCGATCCGTTCGTGATCCACATCTTCTGCCCGTGCAGCACCCAGTCGGTGCCGTCGCGCCGCGCGCGCGTCCGCATCGAGCCGGGATCTGACCCCGAGTCTGGCTCGGTCAGGCCGAAGCAGCCGATCGCCTCGCCGGCCGCCATCCGCGGAAGCCATGCCTGCTTCTGCTCCTCGGAGCCCCAACGATGGATCGCGTACATCGCAAGCGAGCCCTGAACCGATACGAGGCTGCGGATGCCGCTGTCACCCGCCTCCAGTTCCAAGCAGGCGAGACCGTAGGCGGTCGCGCTGGTTCCGGCGCAGCCGTAGCCCTCAAGATGCATTCCGAGCAGGCCGATCCTGCCAAGCTCCCGCGCAATCTCGATCGGGATCCGCGCCTCCTCGAACCACTCTGCGACATTCGGCAGCACACGATCGGACACGAACGCACGGACGGTGTCCCGGATGTCGCGTTCCTCGTCGCTCAGAAGACCGTCGAGACCCAGGAAGTCCTTGGGCCGAATCGCGCTCCGCTCGCCTGTCGTCGCCATCTGCTGCTTCTCCTTGACCTTAGATATTCGAAGATCTAATATCTAAGCATATGCGGGACGGGCTGGCAAACGACGATCGCTCAGATGCGCTCGGGGGCATTCGGATCCTCGATTTCTCACGCGTGCTCGCCGGACCGTTCGCGACGATGATGCTTGCCGATCTGGGCGCGGAGGTGCTGAAGGTCGAACGGCCGGGCTCCGGCGACGACACGCGCGCGTGGGGGCCGCCGTACGACGAAGCCGGCGAGGCGACCTACTTTCAGTCGGTCAACCGCAACAAGCGCAGCATCCTGCTCGACCTCGCCGACGCGGATTCGCTCGCCCACGCCCACTCGCTGGCCGCAGCGGCCGATGTCGTGGTCGAGAACTTCCGTCCGGGTGTGATGGACCGGCTCGGTTTGGGATACGAGTCCCTGCGGGGCGAGAACGAGGGGCTGATCTACTGCTCGATCACCGGCTTCGGCGACGGCGCCGGCGCCGAGTTGCCCGGGTATGACCTGCTGATCCAGGCCGTCGGCGGCCTGATGAGCATCACCGGAGACCCCGCCGGCGAGCCGCAGAAGGTCGGCGTGGCGCTCGTCGATGTGCTCGCGGGGCTGTTCGCAGCCGTCGGCATCCTCGCCGCGCTGCGCCATCGTGAACAGACCGGACGGGGACAGCGCGTCGACGTCAATCTGCTCTCATCGCTGCTCGCCGCCCTCGTCAACCAGGGGTCGGGCTACACGATTGCCGGCTCGGTTCCCACCCGCATGGGCAACGCCCACCCGAGCATCTCCCCCTACGAGCTGTACCGGACCGCCGAGGGAGACCTCGTGCTGGCAGTCGGCAATGACCGCCAGTTCGCCGCGCTGTGCGAGATCCTGGGGATCGAGTCCGTCGCCGCAGATGCCAGGTTCGCCACCAACGGCGAGCGGGTCAGGAACCGCGCCGCCCTGCGCGAGCGGCTTGAGGATGCGCTCGCCCACCGCCCGGCAAGGGCATGGGCGAGCGAGTTGACCGCCGCCCGGGTGCCGGCGGGAGTCGTGAACGATCTCGGCGGCGCCTTCGAACTAGCCGCAGGCACTCGGTCTCGATCCGGTTGTGCCGGTGCCCCGCGACGACCAGACCGAGGTGGCGCTGACCCGCAATCCGATCCGGCTGTCGCTGACCCCGGCCCGCTACCGGTCAGCCCCACCGCGGTTCGCAGAACTCGATCAGGACGGGCGCGATCAATTCCGCGGTCCGCTCGATCCAGCACGACCATGACGCTGAGCAGGCGCTCGTGAAGCGAGCCTCAGAGCTCGCTGGAGACACCGGCGGAGACCTTGGCCTTGATCGCCAAGAGATTCAGACGCTCCTGCAGTCCCGGTATCAGAGACAGGCACGCGAACGTGAGCGCACACAGCCCGGCGGCGACCGCCATCGGTAGACCGTCACCGGCAACCTTCGCGACAGCGCCCCCACCGGCCGAACCAGCGATCTGGCCCGCTGCCCAGGCGACGTTGATCAGTGCCGCGGCGAGACCCTGATCGAGACCGTGCGCGCTAGCGGCGTCGGCGAGCATCGCCATCGCGGGCGCCCAGAAGAAGCCGAGGGTCGCGGCGATCACCGCGAGTGTGCCGACCAGCAACGCGACCGTGTCCGGCAGCGTGAAACAGAGCAACGCCACGCTTGCTGCCACCAGGCCCAGTCGCAACGGGAACAGGCGCCCGCGCCGGTCCGAGAGGCCGCCGGCCACCGGCGACGCCACAGCTTCGACGGCCGCCGCTGCCAGGAATGCACCGCCGATCGCCACCGCGGTCCCGCCGAGCTGGTGCAGTCGGAGGGGACCCAGCACGTTGATCAGTCCCGAGGCGATCGCAGGCAGTGTCATCAACCACAGCCCGACTGCCACATCGATCCTGCGCAGCGACGCGATCACCGTACCGACCCCCTGCTCAGACGGCACGTGGACGGACGGGAGCGCACGCATCCAGGCGATCAGCAACCCGACGGCCACCGCCAGCGCACTGAACGCCGCGGGCCTGCCGACCGCGGTCGCAAGCGTTCCCAGCACGGGACCGAGCAGCGCACCGGCGATCGCTGCCGAGATCGCGCGCCCCATCATCTCGCCCCGGCGCTCCGGCGCGGTGCCGGTCACGATCCAGGCAAGCCCCCCCGCCCAAGAGCACGCGCCGCCGATGCCCTCGAGCAGCCGTGCCGCGTCAAGCGCCGCCGCGTTCTCCAGGAACGCGAACGCGACGGTCGAGCAGAGCAGTAGTGCCAAACCGGTGAGGACGGCGAACTTCGGACCGGCTCTGACGACGAGAATCCCGCCGGGAAGCGACCCGATCAGCGTCCCGATCGCATAGCTGGCAGTCAGCACGCCGGCCGACAGCTTCGACAGCCGCAGCTCATGCGCGAGGCCGGGAAGCAGCGGTGCGAGCACCGAGTAGAGCGCGGTGTCGACCAGCACGACCGCTCCGACTGTCAGCACCAGCCACGGCGTTCCCCGATCCCCACCCGACGCCCCCGCAGACGCCACGTCGAGCTTTCGGCGCCGCATTTGAGGTGGCGTCAGGCGCCGTGCCGCGGGGTCAGATCCAGATCGCCGCTTTCGAAGACAACGCCGATCTCATCCAGGATCACGCGCCGAGGCCCGTCCCCAACCGTGCCGGCGACTTCGGCGCGGAGTGATAGCTCCCGGGCGAGGCGAACCACCTCCGCGCCCGCCCCGCGCGCACAGTAGACGGCGAAGCCGGCGCCCATGTTGAGCGTCGAGTACGCGTCTGAGGGCGACATCTCGGCCGTCTCGACGAGGTGGGCAAGGACCGGCGGCACCTGTGGAAGACGGCTGATCATGTATGAGAGCTCGCGCCGGGGACGCATCAGCTTGAGCAGTCCGTGGCCCGTGATGTGACTCAGATAGTGCACGTCGAGGTCACTCGCGAGCAGCGATCGCACCAACCCCGCGTAGATGATCGTGCGGTCGAGCAGGGCCTCGCCGAAGCTGCGTCCATCGGAGAGCGTGGTCCCGTAGCCGGCCGGCGAGCGCGCGGCGACCTGGCGGGCGAGGGAGGAGCCGTTCGCGTGCAGTCCGTTACTGGCGACGAGCACGATCTCGTCGCCGGGCACCAGATCCTCCCCTAGCAGCGGCCGGCCGTTCGGCACCAGCCCGACGGCGCTGCCGGCGAGCTCGATGTCGTCGGCGGCGAGCAGCCCGGGCAGTGACGGCGACTCACCGCCTCCCCAGACCGCGCCGGCATCGACGCACGCCTCGCGCCAGCCGGCGAGCAGGCCCGCACTGCGATCACGATGTTCGTACCAGACGGAGGAACCCGTCGCGAAATATGCGTTGACGACGAGCGGCACCGCGCCGACGCAGCAGAGATCGTTGACGATCGCGGCGACGGTGTCGTAGGCGACGTTGTCGAAGGCGCAGATTCCGAGCTGCTCCTCGACATGGCGCGCGATGATCGACTTCGTGCCGAGCCCCTCGACGACGAACGCCAGCGTCTGGCCGCCAACCTCAAACACGAACGCCGGCTCGCCTCGGGACGCATCCACGGCACTGCCGCCATGGGCGCCCAGCAGAACCGACGTCGTCAGAGCCTCGGTCAGCGCATCGCGCTTACCGGCGTCGAGCACGTTGTAATCAACGCCCGCGGCGCCGTAGGCGCTGAGGTTCGGAGAATCGCCCGTGCTCATCCGCTAGAGCCTAAAGCTTGGTCGCGTCGAGCCGAAGACTCGGGTACGGGCGCATCGGAGGCGCCCGCGTTCGATCAAGCCACGGAGGGCCATGTCGCTATACGAATCACGTGACGAGCTCGGGTTCGTCCTCGGAGGCAGTTGGTCGTGAGCGGCGCTCCTGACTGGCATCGCAACCTGCACGCCGAAGTTGAGGCACAGGTCTCAGAGGCGATTCACAAATGCGGCCGGCTACCGGTGCTCGACCGCACCGTACGTCGCGTGCTGGAGCTGACCGACGACGACGAGTCGCAGACCAGCGACCTGGTCACGGTGCTCGAGGCCGACCCGGCGCTTGCAGCCAACATCCTGCGCTACGCAAACTCCGCCTTCGTCGGACGACCGATCCCCGCCAAGACGATCCGGCAGGCGGTGATGATGGTCGGGCGGCGGGCCACCCGTCAGCTCTGCCTCGAATCCGTCACCTTCCGCTTCTTCGAGTCCGCGCCCGGCAACGGCCGCGCCTCGCTTGGGCAGCTGCACATCCACGCCGTGACCGTCGCGTCCGTCGCCGCGTCGACCGCACAGATGGTCGGTATCCCGAAGGACCTACCGCACCTGGCCGGCCTCCTGCATGACTGCGGCAAGCTCGTGATGCCGCTCGCGTTCGGCGAGGAGGCGATGAACGAGCTCGCCGCCGAGTACCACTCCGGCGTGCAGCGGTCCGAGGCGGAGTGGGAGCGCTTCGGGATCGACCACGCGTATGCGGGCGCAATGTTCGCCGAAGATTCCGGACTTGACGACCTGGTCGCCGCGGCGATCGCCTGGCACCACGGTGGCCGGCGCGGGTGCGTCACACCCACCCCGGAGATCGCATGCGTCCAGCTGGCCAACGCCGTGGTCGGAATGCTGTCCGGAGCGGTCCCGGACCAGACGCTGTTGGAAGCCTCACTGAAGCGCCTCGGACTCGAGCCTGAGGTGCTTGATCAGCTCGCCGAGAGTGCCACCTCGATCACGACCCCGAGCGTCCCGGCCGGCCTCGGCGAACGGGTCGCGGAGCTGGAGCGCGTCGCCAGCACCGACGAGCTCACAGGGATCGCCAACCGCCGGCATTGGATGGCGACCGTCAGGAGTGCCGTCCGCTCAGGAGAGGCGGGGGACCTGCTGCTCTGCGATGTCGACCACTTCAAGCAGATCAACGACACGCACGGACATCCGACCGGAGATCTCGTGCTGATGGAGGTCGCGCGGATCCTCACCCACCACGGCCTCGCCGGACGGATCGGCGGTGACGAGTTCGCACTTTGGGTGAAGGCCGGCGATGATCAGGCGGAAGCGGCGGAGAGGATCGTGTCCGAGGTGACCGCCGCGTTCGGAGCTGGCAACGACATCAAGGTCGGGGTGTCGATCGGTGTCGCCCCCGACGTCAAGGACCTGGCCGAGGCGATGGAACTTGCCGACAGGGCCCTCTACGCCGCAAAGGCGGACGGCCGGCGCCGCGCCAGCCGCGCCGAGCCGCTCCCTGCCGCCGCGCCCTATTGAGATAGGAAAGGTCGCCGGCCGGGTAACACCGGAGAACAGCTCGATCAGGAGACGGGTTGAGACGGAGCGGCCGGCGTGATGACCACGTTGTACGGCTCAACCCGCCAGCTTGTGACCAGGCCGGCCTGCACGTACGGGTCCGATCGTGCAAACGAGTTGACATGGTCGATGTCGACACCGATGAAGACGAATGCAGCTCCGGTCGGCGGGTCGCCGAAAGCTCCGGCGATCAGCAGATGCCCGGCCCGATGCTCGCGGTCGAGCCCGGCGAGGTGCGCCCCGCGATACGGCGCCCGGCGTGTGACGATCTCCTCGACATAGTCGTAGAGGAGGAGCAGGTGGTCCATCAGTCGAGCGCTTCGGTCTCGAGCTGGGCCGAGCCGCTGAGCGCCAGTCGTGTCGTCCATCGCTCCTCGACGTGCCCGAACTTCCAGAAGCAGAGCGCGGCCGCCCAGGTGAGGATGAACATGCCGACAATCACAAAGCCGGCTTTGTTGATGTCGAAATCGGCGATCCAGCTCCAGAAGCCGCTGTTGAGGCCGCCGATCTCCGTCGGCAGCAGGCCGAGCACCTCGATCGTGCCGATGAAGAAGCAGATCATCACCGAAAGGCCCGTGATCGCGAGGTTGTAATACACCTTGCGCACCGGATTGAAGAACGCCCATGAGTAGGCGAAATTCATGAAGATCCCATCGAGCGTGTCCATCAAGGTCATCCCCGCGGTGAACAGAATCGGGAGGCACAGGATCGCGTAGAACGGCATGTGCTGGGTCGCCAGCAGTGCCGTCGTCGCCAGCAGCGCCACCTCGGTCGCGGTGTCGAACCCCATCCCGAACACGACCCCGACCGGATACATCTGCCACTCGCGCGTGATCGATCGCATCCATCGCCCGAAGAAGCGGTACATGAGTCCGCGGTTCTGCAACTGGCGTTCGAGCTCCGCCTCGTCGTAGACGCCCCGGCGCATCGAGCGGAACACGCGGAGGATCCCGGCGAGGATGACGACGTTCAGCAGGCCGATCAAATAGAGGAAGCTGGCCGAGACGATCGTCCCGAACACGCCGCCGAACTGCTCGAGGCCGGAATGGCTGTTGGAGACTGCGCCATAGATGGTCTTCTCCGCGAGCACGATCCCAACGCCGATCGCGATCACGATCGTCGAGTGGCCCAGCGAAAAGAAGAAGCCGATGCTGAGCGGCCGCTTGCCCTCGTTCATCAGCTTCCGAGTGGTGTTGTCGATCGCCGAGATGTGGTCGGCATCGAACGCGTGGCGCAGTCCGAGCGAGTACGCGAGGCCTGCGACCCCGATCCCCAGGCCCTTGTAGTGGGACGGAACAACGAACAGCATGAACACCCCAAACCCGACGACGTGCAGCGCGAGGATCGCCGCGAACATCATGCCGGTGCGAAGGCGCTCCCTTGGCGTGAGCGCCCGCACCACATCGACGGCATGGCCCGCGATTCCAAACCGGCCGCGGTGGGTTGGTGCGCTTCTGACACGCGTCGCGCTCATCGGTTGGCTCCCACGGACACGAACTCGATCGCCATCTCGTTCTCTCCTGTTCGACACGCTCAGCCTTTACAGGGCTGAGCGGGACACGGCAACGCTATATGCAGCATCTGTCTATTCGCGCTGCTGTGTAATTCGGATCACGTCGTAACAGCGGAGCCGTATCGTTGCGCACGCTACCGCCGATCAGCCGCTCGCGAGCCAGTCGCGTGCCGCGGCAAGCTGACTGACATCGATCTGGTGGCCCAGGCCGTGCTCGTGATACTCGACCTCGAGCCCCGCCTCGGTCAGGAGGTCACGGGCGAGCCGCCCGAACCCGACGTCGATCACGGGGTCTGCGCTGCCGTGTGCGATGAACACCCGCAGACCAAGGCGATCGCCGGGTGAAGCCTCCCAGCCATCGACTACCGGGACGAAGCCCGAGAAGGCAAGGATGCCCGCGGGCGCCGGCCGTTCCCCCGCGAGCCCCGTGGCGTAGCTCATCACCGCGCCCATCGAGAAACCCCCGAGAACGGTGCGCTCAGGCGGGATCCCCGTCCGCGCCCACAGCTCATCATGTAGCGCGGCCAGCCCGTGTCGAGCGGCATCAAACGATGCGGGGTCCGGGTATCCGACCCGTGGCACGAGATACCAGTGGTAGCCCGGCGATCCGGGTAGTTGCAGTGGCGCGCGCGGGCTCACCACATGCAATCTCTGTTCGCGATCGAGCAACTCCGCAAGACCGAGCAGGTCCTGCTCGTCGGCGCCGCGACCATGATGGAGCACCAGCAGGCCTGCGGGCACGCCCGCCGCCGGTCGCTCGCGGTACACGAGCTCGCTCATCAGCGCCGGTCGTGGATCGCGCGAGGATTTTCGATCGGGACCAGATCCCGCTCCAGTCGCGCGCGGAGATGCTCGTACTGCCGGGGCAGTCGCAACGCTTCACCGAGATGGTCCGGGTCCTCGTCAACCGCAAACCCCGGCAGGAGCGTCGCGATTTCGAACAGAACGTGGTGCGGCTCCCGAAAATAGATCGACTTGAAGTAATCGCGGTCGATGATCTCTGTCACGTGACGCCCTGCATCCCGCATGCGCTGCTGCCATTCGGGCTGCTCCTCGTCACGACAGGCCCACGCGATGTGGTGCACGCTGCCGGCACCCTGGCTGCCCGAACCGGCCGGCGCTGGATCGTAGGCCCACCTGAAATGACGCGCTGCGCTCAGCAGATACTCGCCGTCAAGAAACGTGAAGCCGAGTGACTCCGTCAGGAATGCAGATTCCTCAGCCGGGCTCTGATTGGATGGCATGAACGCCCGCGCTCCGCGGATCCCGACGATCGCGTGCTCGGGCGGGATCTCAGGATGTCGGGCACGCAGTGGCGGATCGCCGTCATCGTCAACCGCGACAAGCGCGAACGCGAGGCCGTCGTAGTCGACGAACCGCAGCGCGTGTGGCTCTCGCACCGACTCGTACCCATGCGCGCCGAGGCGGCCCTCCCAGAAGTCCAGCGAGTCCTCGGCACCAACCCCGAGGTCGATCCGGTGGATCATCCCTGCACCGGCTCGGGCACGCGGTGCGCCGGCGAACTCAAACCATGTCAGGATCGAGCCCGGGTGGCCGACCTCGTCTCCGAAATACAGGTGGTAGGCGTCGGGCTGGTCGAAGTTGACGGTCTTCTTGACCAACCGCAACCCTAGGACTTCCGCATAGAACTCGACATTGCGCCGCGCGTCAGCCGTGATCATCGTGATGTGGTGAAGGCTCTGGAGCCTCATCGTGCGCCTCCTGAATCGATGCCCGACCGGGCGGCAGTAATGACAGAAGCGACCGTAGCGCGCTAGTCAACCACGGCTTGGACCGGTCCGCCGTTCAATCGCGCGCGAGAATGCCGACGATCAGCTCGTAGAACACGGGCGTACCGGTGGTCGTGAGTCGGTGCTGGAACCGCGATCGCTCGAGCATCACCAGCCTGCCGGAGCCGACAAGCTCAGCGATTGCGGTGTGGAAGCCGCCGTCGACGTCGATCTGCGTCCAGCGCTCATCGATCGTGAAAACGACCGGAGCTCCGGCCGGCAGAAGCTCAAGCGCGCGAACCAGGGCCAAGGCGGGAGCATGAGTTCCGCCGAGCGCACCCGCGGCGATCAGGCCACCGGGGCGGCGCCGCTGTATCCGTTCGATCAGCCCGGGCGCCGGATCGGCGAGATCCCCGACGAGATAATCGGAGTAGGTGCCCGGCCGGTCACGCAGGCAGGCGGCCGCTGCCGCCGAGAGCGCGTCGAGTCCGATCACCGTCTTGACTCCAAGCTCCCGAACCAGCTCGCCGACGAGGCCGGTACCGGCGCCGAGATCCAGCAGTCGAAGACCGCTCGGATCGAGCCCGAGCGTGTCCAGCGCATGCGAGAGCCCGCGCGCAGCGACTTTCGGCGAGCAACAGCCGAGCTGGTCCTGCACCACGTGTTCATAGAGCCCCGGCGTTCCGTACAGACGTGGATAGTCATGGAGGTGCACGATCACCTCGTCGCCTCCGAGCGCGTCGCGCAGCGCGACGTATTCACCGTCGGCCTGCGGTGGTCCGATCAATCGCACAAGCCAGGACGCCGGCATCGGGCCCAGGTTACGGCCAGCTACGGGATCGCGACGGCAACACGCTGATCATGCGGCTCGCCGCGGGATTGCAACCGTGGCCTCACGCTTCCTCAGTAGAAGCTCTTGAGGAAGTTGAGCTGCGCCTTGCGCCCAATCGTGAGCTGCCTGTCGCCGATCCCGATCTCCTCCACGATGTTGCCCCGAACCTTGAGCACGGCGGTGGAGGAACCGAATGGCGCGAGGTACCACTGGTTCAGGCCGACGCGAAACGGGCCCGCGAGTTTGAGGCGTCCCCGTGCAGCTTGCACTGTCGCCCCTGGGCGGATGCCGTCAAGCGAGTAATAACCGCTTGAGGTCGAGGCCCAGATCACGCGTCCCTGAAGCTGCCTGGCACGCATGTCCGACAGCGTCCTGGCGAGCGTGGGCGAGGCGTAGCCCACGCGAACCCCGATCGGGGTGAGGCAGAAGAAATCCTCATAGGATCTGCCCCGATTCGAACTGTGGCGATATGCGCGTCTCGCCTCGGTGCGTGTCATCCCGAGCCGTACCAGCCCGAGCACCTCACCCGCAAGCCTGCCGGTGGCCGCCGGGCAGCCACGCACCTTCGGCACCGGCACAACGACGCCATTGCTGATCGCAGGAGCGCTCGGGCCGGCGGCGTTCATGGCGGTCACCGCGCAGGTCAGCGTGAGTTGCTCATCTGAGGCCTGAACGACGTACTGGGCCTGCGTGGCTCCCTGAATCGGGGTCTCGTCGCGGCTCCATTGGTACGAGAAGCTGGTCGGGTCATTCGACCAGTCGCCGGTAGAACATGACAGCCTCTGGCCACCGCTTGGTGTTCCCGTTATCGTCGGAGCTGTCAGTTCGGCCGGCGGCAACGGTGGGATGCTGGTCGTGAGCACGTTCGGTACGACCGCGACCGCATAGGGACCCTGTCCGACGGACAGGGTGTCAGGCGAGACCGACGGAGTGGCGGTGTTGGCGCCCTGGATCACCGTCACTGTGTTCCCGTGCCCGTTTCCATCGGCCAGTCCGTAATTCGTAACGTAGGCATACTGCCCGTCAGGAGAGATTGCAACGGCCGCCGGGTTGTCGTATTCCGAGCTTGACCCTGTCGACAGCGTCGTGGGAGACACGGTCGGACTGGCGCTGTCGGCGCCGTCGATCACGCTGACCGTGTTGGACTCGTAATTCGCCACGTAGGCGTACTGGCCGTCGATCGCAACACCCCAGGGGTCGCCCCCCACTGCCAAGGGTGTCGGCGCAACTGTCGGCGTTCCGGTCTGAACGCCGTCGATCACGCTGACGCTGCCGCTGTTGAAATTTGTTACGTAGGCGTAATCGCCGTCCGGAGTGACGACCACTCCGCCTGGAAACAAGCCGACAGAGAGGGGCGTCGACGACACAGACGGCGCGCCCGTGCTGGCGCCATCGATTACGCTAACCGAGGGCGTATCGGAGTTCGTTACGTAGATGTAATCCCCATCGGGCGTGATCGCGAGCGCGGTCGGGTTGCTGCCGACCGTAAGCGTGGTGGCCGAGACGGACGGCGTGGTCGTATCGACACCGTTGATCACGTCGACCTTGCCGACGGCGTTGGTGACGTAGGCGTACTTCTGGTCAGGCGTGATGGCGATGTCATTTGGATCACCACCGACCTGGAGCGTCGTCAGCACCGAAGGGCTCGGTGTGTCAGCTCCCTGGATCACGCTGACGGAGCCCGACAGGTGGTTCGTCACGTAGGCGTATTGACCATCCGCCGTGACAGCGATGTCACTGGGATCGTTCTGGACGGTCACCGTCGTGTCCCACGACGGCCCGATGTCGCTGACGGTTGTTCCAATCGTCGCCTCCGAGCTTGTGTCGATCCCTCGATTGGCGACCAGCACGGGATCCGGGGTGAGCGTCGCTGCCGCTGCGGGTTGCGCGTCCGTCGCCGTCTGGAATCCGAATCCCACAATCAAGAGCGGCATGACCAGCCGTAGCCCTATGGCCAGCCGAACCACCAAGGGCACGGATCGCTGGGCCCCGTTCAACATCGGCCACGTTGACATTCGCATCCTCCCAAGCAGAGAGCTGGCAGAGCCGAGTTCCTGAGGATTGGATTGTCGCAGGGTTTCTCAGCGGCGGGCGGCGATCGCCGGTGCTACCGGGGACACTTGGGCACGATGCCGGACTGCGCCAAGCGTGACTGGAGCGCTGTGAGCGAGCAGCTCCTCATCCGGACGCCGAGCTCCGTGACCCGGAAGCGCTGGGATTCACGACCGCTTGCGTGACATCGCTCCTTGTGATCTGACCGTGGCTGACGGAAACGCACGCGTCGCCCGCCTGTAGGACCGCGGGTTGACGGAGGTTGATGCCGGCCTGCGTGATCATCGCAATCGTCAGCCGACCCTGGCTGGTGGGATCGGGGAAGCCGGGGAAGCCGTGCCTGCGCATGCAGCCGGCGAACGCGACCAGACCGTCGGTACGCGCCTGCTGCTGCGCCGGGCTCGGACCGTCGACCTGGCCGGCTCCGGCAGGCAGCAGATATGCACACGCCTTCTGGGCCGACCTGAATGCCGGGGACCCGACGATCGCCGGGGTGATCTGGATTTGGGCGCTTCCTCCGTCGAGCCGCGGGTCGGGGAACTTGGTGACGCCGTGGTTTCGCATGCACGTCGGGTACTTGTAAGCCTTCGAGGTGACGAATGCCTCGGGCGGTGAACCGCTGGTGCCCGTACCGGACGGCTTGCTCGCACCTCCGCAGGCCGCCAGCACGGCGGCGGTCAGAGCGGCGAGGACGGTCAGCGAGGTGAGATGCATGAGGCGAGGCGGGTGGCTCATGCTGCGCGCCGGGCGAGATAGATCGAGGTCGCGATTGGGGCCAGCAGGAGCACCGCCAGCAGAGCAACTCCGAGGACGTTGGAGCCGGTGCTCTGCCCACCGGCGGCGGTGCAATGCTGTGCCCCGCCGATGAACCCGCGGCAGATTTCCTTGGTGGGTTTGCCGAGTGCGACCAGCCCGATGAGTGCGCCGGTCGCGAGTCCGCCGGGAACTATGAGCGTCCCGATCCACTTGTCGCGCGCTGTCCAGGCGCGTGAGCTCCACAGCAGAATCAGACCGGCGAACCAGCCGAAACCGAAGATGAAACCGCCGAGCAGAAGCAGGATGATCGCCGCCCATTCCCTGGTCCCGCGGCGAGCGGGCGGCCGGTCCGCATCCGGTGTTTCGGCTGCGATGATCGCCTCCGGGTCGCCGAGCCTGTCGAGCACCGTCAAGGCCTCGGCATCCGGCGCGCTCGGGTCGATCGCCTCGGCCAGGTGCCCCTCGATCTCCGCGACCAGTTCCCGCAGTCGCTCGGGCGGGAGGCCGCGTCCCGCACGCCGCAGGCGCTGCAGGTACTCGGCCGCGAGTGGATGGAGCGTGTCGGTCGTCATCTGAGTACCTCGTTGCCAAGCAGGGCGTCGACGGAGTTGCGAAATCGCGTCCACTCGATCACGAAGCCGCCGAGTGCCGCTTGGCCGTCTGGGGTGAGCCGGTAGTAACGGCGCGGGGGTCCCGACGGTGATTCGCGCCAGGTCGTATCCACCACACCCTCTCGACGAAGCCGGCCGAGCAACGGATAGAGCGTTCCCTCCGTCGTCACCAGCCCGTCGGCGTCGCCGAGCGCGCGGACGAGCTCGTAGCTGTAGCGCTCGCCGTCGCGCAGCAGCGCGAGCACACAGAATTCGAGCACTCCGCGCCGGAGTTGCGAGATTGCCGTTTCACGAATCTGCGCTGCCATGCTACGCAAGGTAGCAGGCTGCACCAGTTGCGTGAATCCAGCTCCGATCGACGCGGAGATGATCGCGCTCAATCACTCACATGTAGAACGGTCCCGAAGCGCTCGTGGCCGGACCGTCAGCGGGCGAGGAGCAGCGCGCCGTACGCGGGGACCGTGGTAGCGCCGGGCGTGAACCGGGCGCCGGTCAGGTTGACGCGGCCGCCGGACTGGACGTCGCCGCCGTTCAGCGTGACCTGGTGGCCGTAGGACTGGGTCAGCCAACTGCCCTTGACCGTCACAGGCGTCCCGGTCGTGTTGACGATCGAGGCGCAATCCCCGAAAGCGGCGCCCTGGTCGTAGCATTCGCCGAACTCGCGCCGGTACACACCGGGGGCGACCTGGAGGCTGTTATGTCCGCCACTCGAGCAGACGATGCCCTGGCCGGCCAGGCAATCGGCGCCGCCGGGAGCGCTCATCGTCTGTACCGGATCGGCCGGAACGATCCCCTCCTCCGGCCAGACAGCCAGATCGCGGCTATCGGTCTCAAGGTCTGACCAGCTGACCGTGTGGCCTGAGCTGTAGCCAAGCAGGATCGTGGCCGCCTGCACGAATCGTGACTGTGGGGCACCCGACTGGTCGTAGGAGAGCAGTACGACGAAATCGTTGGCCGTATGGTCAACGTAGGCCATCTCGTCAAGCAGAGTCGAGTAGTAGCCGGTGAGCGTTCCGTCAGACTCGGGGGCGCCCTCCGCAATCAACCCTCTCACACCAGGCGAGCTGTTCAGCATCGGGAACGGAGTCGCGAGGTTGTCGTTGGAGCTGAGTGCGTTGTCGATCTGCAGGAAGGCCGTTCCATTCCTATGGGAGATCGCCGCCGCGAGTCGGTCATGGGACACCTGCAGCGCACGGCTGTTCCTGATCTCCTGGCTGGTCTCGAAGCCCGTGCCCCAGAGTTCGTCGCTGAGGCTGCCCGAGGCGTCATCCATCATCAGCGCGTCATAACGATTGAACCTCCGCCGCACGTAGCGCCTGAACCACGCGTCGACAGCCGGATCGGACTCATTCAGAAGATGCCCGCCGCCGTATGCCGGACTCGTCAGCCGGTGGGCCGCATCCGTGTAGCCGGGCTGGTGCAGCCACCAGTTCTCGCGTGCGCTGCGCGCAACAGGGACGCTGCCCTGCGCGTAGATCCAGTTGGCATCGAGATACTGCACGGCGGTGCAGTAGGTGACGCCCCGGTGGTGGCAATCGGCAACTGCCTTTCTCGCCGCGGACCCGCAATTGCTCTCCGCGAACGTGACCCACCGACGCACAAGGGCGGCGCTGGCGCCCTGGCCACCAGTGCATCCGTCATCGTAGGCCCAGGTCGCAATGTGCGAGCGCGAGGCGCTGGGGCGGTCGTCCCGTGCAGCTGTTGCAGCGGCACGATCCCAACGTGCGGCGTGCGCGACGGCTCCACCTGCCGGGGTCGTCGTACGCACTGCCGCAAGTGCCCCGCTCGACACGAGCAGGACGAAGGCAACGACGGTCAAGAGCTGACAGAACTTGAACGGCGAGGCCATACCTCCTTCTTGAACTCCGGACGGCTGGCCGCCAAGAATTTACCGCACCTCGCGTGACCGCGAGCCCCCTGTTGGCCTTTCTGGCCCGATCGGACAACAGCGAAGGAGCAAGCCAAAGCAGGCTTCGAGACTTCCGCTTCGCGACATTGCACAAGGGCGTTCTCGCGGTTGGGGTGCCGCTCTGCGACCGGTGGATCAGCGCGATTGCGCAGGTCGTCCTCGGGGTCAGCGCGGCCGGAATCCGGAGCAGAGCACGCGCATCCATGTGATCTGTCCTTCTGGCGCGGTGTAGTACGCCTGTTGCTCGACCACGAACCTTCCGTCTGGGTTGAGGACGTCGAAGCGATAGGCGACGCGGTGGCGATCGGCAACGGCGTCGGTATCGATCGATACGACCCGCTCGATCTCGTCGGAGTCCTCGAACCACTGACCCAACACCAGCTCCAAGACCGCATCCGCTCCGGTCGCCTCCCAGCTGCGACTTGGCGTCATTCCTCGGAAATCAATCTGTGGATCGAGAACGGCCGCTAAACCAGCGACGTCCTTTCGGGCTAGCGCCTCGGCGAACGCCTGTCCGAGATCCGCGTCCTGATCGGCCATTGACTCGCTCTCCTTTTGTCTCGTCTCGCGTGCGTCACTCGCTAGCCGGGGTTCGTGGCGGTTACGAACCACACGGACCCTCGGCCGACGATCGACCCGTCGGGCTTCTGCCACCGGGCGTAATGGTCCCGCAGCGCCTCGGATATCTCATCCCGACGGCTTTCGCCGTACTCACCGTTGAGGCGAAGCAGCTCGGCACCGGGCCCGATCGCCAGCAACGATTCGATCGCCTCATCCATGTCCGCACCCATGAAATAATCAAAGTCGCGCTCGTTCAGGTCAATCTCTATGAAGCCAGCGGCCTCGAGAATCCCGCGAGTGGTCTCGGGATTCCCGAGCGAAAAAGGACCCGGGCCGCAGGTGTCAGCGTCGTACTCCTCAGGGCGCGAGAGGAACCTCTGGACAACCTCCGCTGTCTCAGCCCAGACCGGGCTCTCGGCCTTGCGCCGCCAACACAGCTTGCGAAGCTTGCCACCAGGCCTCAACGCGCCGCGGATCGCGCGCATCGCAACAACAGGGGCCGCAAAGAACTGTGTCCCCATCCGTGAGAACGCGTAGTCGTAGATCGGATCCCACTGAGCCGTCTGCGCATCAGATAGCTCAAACCCGATGTTCTCGACCCCGGCTTCGGCGGCCTCGCGGCGAGCGTCCTCGATGAAATGCGCAGAAGAGTCGGTGCCGAGCGCGAAACCGCCCGCTCCGACCAACTCAGCCAGCCGCTGAGTCGTATCGCCGAATCCGCAACCGATGTCGATGCAGCGTCCGCCCACGGGCGGCGGACAGCGCTCAAAGAGCTCCTCGGTGACCTCGTCCAGCGCGCCCACAAACACGCGGCGGTTCGACTTCCACCGCTCATAAAGGACCGTATCCCAAGCGCGCACCGCCTCCTCATTCGTGACCGCCACCCCACCCGCGCGATGTTGCTGCGTCGACACCGTCAAACCCAAGTCAGCTCATCGGTCGAGCTGCCGAGACGCCCGACCGCCGGTCGTTATGTGTTTGAGGTATCGCGTGACCGCGATGTGCACGGACCGCTCCGCCGCGTGGTCCTGAGCGCCCGCGACGAGCGTGGCGCCGGAGATCACGACCAAGGACCCGAGCTGATTTGTCGATAGCGCCGCCGGAGGCGACGAGCCCCGCGGTCTGTGGATTGACATCGGGCCAGGCTAGGTCCTTGCCGAGACCGTCGCGTCCGGGGGGCACCTAGTCTAATCGCGCGGCGCATCCTTGATCACCCACCGAATGCTCCAGCTAGTCTCAATCCGTGGAGATCCAATGGGCCCTGGTGCGGGGCGCGCGCTTGCGTCTTTCGCCGATTGGTGTCCTCTGGTCGATTGCGGCCATATTGGTGGTCCTTTACGCTGCCCAGCAGGGCCTTGGCGTGGGAGGCCGGGGCGTCGACGGCGTCTTTGACTGGATCAACGATGGGTTGCTGTGGTGCGCCGCGATCGCCTGTACGGGCGGCGCAGTGCGGGCGCACCGGAGCCGCGCGGCGTGGTTGCTGGTCGCCCTCGCGCTGGCGCTCTGGGCGATCGGCGACACGATCTGGAGCATTCGCTTCGGCGACGCCGCCGCAGCGCCGGCGACGAGCATCTCTGATGTGTTCTGGCTGGCCTGGTATCCGCTGATCGTCGCGGCGCTCGTCCTGCTGGTCCGCGAACGGGTCCCTGGCTTCGAGCTTCACCGCTGGATCGACGGCATCACAGTGATGCTGCTCCTCGCGACGCCCTGGGTGGCCCTGTTCCTACAGCCGGTCGCGGAGCACTCGAGCGCGTCGGGGCTGGCCGTTGTGCTCGACTTTACGTATCCGCTGGGCGATGCGGTCCTCGTCGGGGCCGTTCTCGGGGTGTTTGCCGTGATGGGCTGGCGCCCGGGGCGGATGTGGCTGGCGCTCGGGGTCGCGCTGACTGTAGCCGGGGTTGCCGACGCGATCTCTTCCGTGCAGGCTCTGGCGCATTCTCATGATCGGGGCATCTATGACGCCGCATGGGCGGGAGCGGCGATGCTCGTCGCCTACGCCGCCTGGGAACCGCACCCGGGTCGACTCGAGCGGCGAGAGGTGACCGGGTGGCAGGCGATTGCCCTGGCGATCGCGGCCCAAGCAATCGCCATATCGATCCAGGCCTACGCGATCTTCGACGAGATCCCACGCAGCGAGCGCATCCTGACCGTGATCGTCCTGACCATCGCCACAATCCAGATCGTCGTCAGCCGACCTCGCCCGCGACCCGACTCCCTGACGCCGCAGAACGCTTCAGCCTCGGCTGGATCACCGAACACCCCTCAACCGCCAGGTGTCTCGGAAGCGAACAACGCGCCGGACTGCTGTTCGTAGCGGTATCGATCAACCTAGAGACGGATCCTCTCCGCTAGAAGCTGGGCGACACCGGGACGGGACGAGCGCGGCTGAGACAGCGCGCGAATGCAGTAGCGAGCTGCGTGATTACGTCGGGATGAATACAGGCCAGGACCCGACGACTTGGCCGGGGTATACCGTCGACGCAAGCCGATACGTGCCGGTACGCTCGCGGTGTTTGCACTGGCGTTGACGTAGCCTGGCTCGTGTGATGTTGGCGACCCAGCACGGACCGGGTCAGGTGCTGTTCGTCACCGGGTCGAACCCGGTCGGTGATGGCGACGGAGGCGGCCTTGCGAGCTATGTGCGCGCGCATGCGCTCGCCGCGACCGCCGCCGGCTTCGACGCGCACGTCTTCTGCCTCGGTCGCCGGCGGCGCGTCACGAGCGAGGCCTTCGGGACGGTGCACCAGGTCGCGATCCCGCCGCACACGATCCGCGCGGCGCTGGCGGGCCTCTACAGCCCGCTGCTCGCACTCGCGCTCGATCGTCACGCGCGGAACGCCGACCCGGCGCTGGTCCATGCGTTCGGCGCCTACAGCTGCGCCGCTGCCCGGTTCTCCGCCGCGCGCCAGCGCCGGGGGCTGCGTACGGTGCTGGTGACCTCGGCCTACAACACCCAGGCGGAGGAGACCCGTGCCTTCCTGGCCGGCGTGCGACGGGAACACGGCGCAATCAACGCACTCAACTACCTCGCGCGCTACGGGATCGTTCGGGCGATCGGCAGCCGCAGCGAGCGTCGAGGCTATGGAGCCTCGCGGCTGCTGCTCGTGAACTACGAATCCGTGCGGGCGCTGCTGTGCCGGCAGTTCGGCTCCGACTGGGAGATCCGGCAGATGCCGTACGCATCGGACACGGCGTTCGGCTCGTTCGCTGAGGCGGATGGTGCCCTTGAGCCTGAGGTGATCGCCACGCTGAAGCCAAGCGGCGCCCCGCTGATCGTGTGCGTCTCGCGCCACGACGCTCGCAAGGGCGTCGACGTACTGCTCGACGCGCTGGGCGCACTGCGGTCCAAGGGCGTCAAGTTCCGCGCCTGTCTGCTCGGACGAGGTGAGCTGATCGACGCGCACCGCCGGCTCGCCCGGCGGCTCGGGCTGGAGCAATCGGTCGCGATCCCGGGCATGGTGCCGGATGTGGTGCCGTACCTGGTTCGTGCGGACGTGTACGTACTGCCATCGCTGTCCGAGGCGAGCGGTTCGGTGTCACTACTGGAGGCGATGCAGGCCGGGGCGGCGATCGTGGCCTCTGGTTGCGATGGCATCCCGGAGGATGTGGTCGACGGCGAGTCGGCGATCCTTGTCCCCCCGGGGGATGCGACTGCCCTGGCGGGCGCGATCTCGACGCTGCTGGCCGATGCCGCCGTACGCCTGCGATTGGGTGCCGGCGCGCGCAACGTCTACGAGCAGCGGTTCTCGGCCGCGGCGTTCACGACCGCGCTCGGCGCGCTCTATCGCGAGCTCGGGTTCACCCCCGCGCCAGCTCTGTGAGCGTTCGCTCGTACACGTCGGTAATCCGCGACAGCGAGTGCTCGGCCGCCGTCCGAAGCGCACGGTCCGTCAGCCGCTTGACGAGCAAGCGATCGTTGGCGCAAGCGATGATCAACTCGGCCAGTCGCTCCGTGTCGCCCACGGGATGCATGAGCCCATTGACACCGTGCTCGACCAGCTCGCGGGAGGCGGGGATGTCGCTCGCGATTAGCGGCCGCGCGCATGCCATCGCCTCGAGGTAGACGAGCGCCTGGCACTCATACGCCGACGGCATCAACACCATGTCCGCCACGCTGATCAACGCCGGCATCCGGTCGTGCACGATCCAGCCCGGAAAGCGGAACCGCTCCGCGAGCCCGCGGGAGGCACACTCGCGCTGCATTTGCTCGCGCAAGCGTCCCTCGCCTGCGACCACGAACAGCAGACGGCCGTCTCGCGCGAGAGCCGCGTCGGCCGCGGACAAGATGTCCATCGGCCGCTTCTGCTCCGTCAGCTTCGAGGCATGCAGAACGACGACGTCCTGCGGATCTATCCTCAACTCGCCTTGGGTCACCGGATCCGGCGCGAGCGGCCGGAACCGCTCAACGTCGACGGGATTGGGGATGACCCGCACTCCGGGCACGCCAAGCTCGGCCATCGATTCCTGCGCGTGGCGCCCCGAAGTGACGATCACATCGAAACCGCGCATGCTCGCTAGCAGCGGCTCGGCGAGTTCGCGCGGATAGGTGCCGCTGGCTATCCCGCGGATCGTCACCCCGTGGATCACAAGCATCCGCGGCACCTCGGCGGCGGCGGCGATCTGTTCCAAGTGCGGGACGATCGCCTCGCGGCCGGCGATCAGCGCGTCGGGCTGACCGCGGCCCAGCGCGCGCTCGACCAGCTCCGTAATCATGGCGCGTTCGTGATCACGATAATCGCTCGGCGGCGGAACATCGGTGGCCGTAATGCCGTACGGCACTTCATACCGCGTCACCGTCAGCTCCGGGTGGTCGGTCGCAAACGAATCTGGTGACCGGTCGGCGGCGGTGGCGATCGCGCTGATCGCCTCGATCCGGTGGCCGCGCTTGGCGAGCGCCGGAAGCAACTGGCCCGAGAACATCGCCGAGCCGCCCTGATGCGGCGGGAGCGTTCCGACGTACATCAGTGACAGGGGCGACTCGGGCATCCGCACATCATTGACGGTTGGCCTGTGCTCTGCATGGGGAGCGGCGGCAATGAACGTGATGAAGGAGGCCGGCAGCGGCGGCCCCGCCTGCGGATCGGGCGCGCGGGAAAGCGAGAGCAGCGGCCGGGGCGCCGATTAGCTGCCGTCGCCGCCCAACGCCGTGGTGATCTCGGCGATCGCCTGCTGCTCGGCGTCGCTGACGCTGTGGCCGTGCTCGCGGTGGGCGTTGGCGACCTTCTCGGCTAGCGTGAGGATGAAGCGCCGGTAGTCGCCAACCTCGTCCGGAGACGCCTTCGTCTCGAGCAGAGCTACGGCATCGCGCAGGTGCTGCAGACCTCCCTGCTTGAGCTCCTCGGGCGAGTGGTAGTGGGTGTGGTCGCGCTCGGGCTTGGCCGCCGTGATCTCGTCGAGCAGTTCGCTTTCGCCGTGCTCATTGCGCGCTTCGGCGTAGGCCTTGCCAATCGCGATCGTCTCGCGGAACGTCCCGCCCTTCTGGGCAGTGACAACGATCAATCCGGCACTAGGGGGCGCCTCGAGTACGAGCTTCCACTCATCCTGTGTGAAGTCAGCCTTCCCAGTCATTCGCGTCTCCTCTGCAGTTTAAGAGTTCTTCGCCCTGGCGCGCAGGATCGCAGGTCGGTCCGGATGCCGACGACTTCAAACAACGCGTCGGGTTCACCTACACCCGCGAGCGTGTAGGCGCCAGCAGGGCGAGGCGTCGCCGGCGCGGCGTCGTCGCCAGGCTGGATTGCGGGTCCTACCATCCGGCGATCTCGACTCCTACTTAAGCAGGAGGCGGGAACCGAGGGTGGAGTACGTTCGATGTGTGAGCCGAATCGAACATCTCGCCCGCACGTATTGGTTCGACCTGCTGATCGCGCTGCTGGCGATCGTGGCCATGCTTGACGTGGTGCTCGGGCGCGGCTCGTCCGGAGCTCCGACAACGACGCTGTGGTTCTGCGTTCCTGCGCTCGCGATCCTGGTGCTACCGGTGTTCGCGCGGCGATGGCTTCCGTTTGCGGGACCGGCGGCGTACTGGCTCTTGGCCGCGGGAATCTCATTCGTCGACCCGCTGCTGATCCCCTACCCCCAGTCCCTCTTCCTGATCGGGCTGGCGACCGCATTCCTGCTCGGGAACCTTCGGGACGTCCGGCGGGCCGGCCTCGGACTGGCGATCGTGGTCGGCTCTGCGGCGACCCTCGTCTACAACATCCCCGGGCACTCGGTCGACGAGCTCGTCTTCATTCCCGTCGACTTCGCCGTCGCCTGGGCTGCTGGCCTTGCCGTCCGCGTGCGGGCCGAGCGGGCCGAGGTTGCGGAGTCACGTGCGACACAGGCCGAGCATGCCGTGTTCGAGGAGCGCGTGCGGATCGCGCGGGAGCTGCATGACATCGTCGCCCACCATGTGAGCATGATGGGCGTCCAGGCCGGCGCTGCCCGCGTCGTGATCGACCGTGACCGTGTCAAGGCGAAGGAGTCGTTGACCGCGATCGAGGTCTCGAGCCGACAGGCGGTGGGGGAGTTGCACCGCCTGCTCGGATTCCTGCGGCAGGCGGGCGACCAGGACGATCTGGCTCCGCGCCCTGGCCTGAGCCAACTTCCGCGCCTGGCGGCGAGCATGAGCGAGTCCGGGCTCGCTGTCGCGGTCAGCGTCGAAGGCGAGGAACGCTCGTTGCCGCCGATGATCGGCGTGTCGGGTTACCGGATCGTGCAGGAAGCACTGACTAACACCCTCAAGCACGCGGCGGCGTCGCGCGCCGACGTGCGCGTGCGGTACTGGCCCGACGAGCTCGAGGTCGAGATCATCGACGACGGCCGCGGCGCGACGGCGTTATCGGGGACGAGCCCGGGCGGCTTGGGGTTGATCGGCATGCGCGAACGTGCCGCCCTGCACGGCGGGCAGCTGACGGCGGGGCCGGTATCCGGCGGCGGGTTCGCGGTGCGCGTCAGGCTGCCGACCTCGGACGGTGCGCTGTGAGCATCCGTGTGCTGTTGGCCGATGACCAGGCAATGGTTCGCGCCGGCTTTCGGATGATCCTTGAGTCCGATCCCGAGATCGAGGTTGTCGGTGAGGCGGCGAGCGGCGAGCAGGCCGCGGCCAGCACCCGGCGCCTGCGGCCCGACATCGTGTTGATGGACATCCAGATGCCCGACGGTGACGGACTCGAGGCCACCCGGCGGATTACCGAAGACGGTGAGCTGCACAGTCGTGTGGTGATCCTCACCACGTTCGAGCGTGACGAGTACGTGTTCGAGGCCCTGCGGTCGGGCGCCAGCGGCTTCCTGCTCAAGAACGCCCCACCCGAGGAGCTCCTGCACGCGGTGCACGTCGTGACTGCCGGCGAGGCGCTGCTCGCCCCGTCGGTCACGCGGCGCATCATCGAGCAGTTCGCACGCCGGCCGGTCAGGCCGGAGCTCGGCACGCGGCTGGACGCGTTGACGCAGCGCGAGCGCGAGGTGCTGACGATGCTGGCGCACGGTAAGAGCAACGCCGAGCTGGCCGCCGAGCTGTTCGTCACCGAGGGCACGATCAAGACCCACATCTCCAGCCTGCTCGCGAAGCTCGGGCTCCGTGACCGTGTACAGGCCGTCGTTCTCGCGTACGAGTGCGGGCTGGTCACGCCCGGCGCGTAGACGCGCCTCGGTCCTTCGACAGAGACGAGAGCGGCAAAGATCTGTGCTGAGGAGGAGCGCAGACACGCCCTGCGGGCGATGACAGGCACAGGCGGCGGTCCCAGACTGATCCCCAGGCAACTTGCACCAACCTGAGGAGCAGTGATGAGCGCACCACACGCCGTACTGAAGAAGTCGATCATGCCGGCCGTCGCCGTCGGATCGGAGATGGCCCCCGTCGAGATCCGCGATCTCTCCAAGCACTTCGGCGCCGCCGCCGCCGTCAATCACCTCTCGTTCGACATCGAGCCCGGTCGCGTCACGGGGTTCCTCGGGCCGAACGGGGCCGGGAAGAGCACGACGTTGCGCGCGCTGCTCGGGCTCGTGCAGCCGTCGTCGGGGGCCGCCACATTTGGCGGTCTGCGCTACGACGAGCTCGACGAGCCCAGCGCCCGTGTGGGCGCGGTGCTCGAGGACGCCTCCTTCCATCCGGGTCGGAGCGCACGAAACCACCTGCGGGTCCTGGCGATCACGGGAAACCATCCCCCCCAACGCGTCGAGGAGGTCCTGTCCGCGGTCGGACTCAGCGACGCCGCCGACCGGCGTGTCAAGGGCTACTCGATGGGCATGCGTCAGCGGCTGGCGATCGCCGCCGCGCTGCTCGGCGACCCGCAAGTCCTGATCCTCGACGAGCCGACCAACGGCCTGGACCCGCCCGGGATCGCCTGGCTGCGCGGTCTGATACGAGAGCAGGCGGCAGACGGGCGCGCGGTGCTGATCTCCAGCCACCTCCTGGCCGAGGTCGCCCAGTCTGTCGACGACGTCGTCGTGATCGCCGACGGGGAGCTACGCGCCCACGGGCCCCTGGAGCAGGTGCTCGGCGGCAGCGACGGCCCCGCGACCACGGTCCGCGCACAGGACCCGGTCCGGCTGACCGCCGCGCTCGAGCGTCGCGGTCACCGCGTGGACCGCGACGGTGACGTGCTGAACGTCAGCGGCGCCACCCCGGAAGAGGTCGGCGAAATCGCCGGCCACGAGCAGCTGGCCGTGCTCGGCCTGGCCCCCAGAACGCGCTCCCTCGAAGAAGCGTTCATCGCCCTGATTGGCGTGCAGTCATGATCGCGCTCCTGCGAGCCGAGCTGCTCAAGCTCCGCACCACCCGCACCTTCGCCGCGGTCGTCGCCAGCGCCGCGGTGCTATCGCTGACCCTCGTCGTCCTCGGCGCGGCCCTGGGGAAGGAAACCAAAGCGCACGCGCTGTTCACCAACAGCGCGATCACATACATCATCGTGATCCTCGGTGCGATCGCGATGACGGGCGAGTGGCGTCATCGCACGATCACAGGCGCCGTGCTCGCCGCCCCCAACCGAGTGCGTCTGCTCGCCGCCAAGGCGATCTCCTACTCCGTGGCCGGCATCGCCCTCTCGATCATCGTGACGGTGCCGACCATCATCGTCGGCGAGCTGGTCCTGTCAGACCGCGGGCTAGCAACGCTGGGCGCCGGCGGCATCGCCGACGTGCTGTGGCGCAACCTGGCCGTCGCTGCCCTGCTGGGCCCCCTCGGCGTCTGCGTCGGTGCGCTGATACGCAACCAGATTGTCACCATCGTCGGGCTCATCATCGTGGCCGCAGCGATTGAGCCCGCCATCTTCAATGCGGCCCCGAAAATTGGCCGTCTCCTCCCGCTCGCCGGCGCTCCGGGCGGCGTCCTCGGCGGCACCCACGGGACGCTGTCGCCCGGGCCCGCGCTCGCGGTCATGGTCGCCTGGACACTCACCATCTTCGTGGCAGCCGCCTGGCGCCTGCGTAGCCGCGACCTCGTCTGACGCAACCATCCGGACAAACAAGCACGGACCACGCAGCGGCCACCCGCGATCCACTCGAACACAGGCTGGTGCGATCCGCCGGGTGGAGTCTGGGCGGGGCGTGAGAGCTGCGGCGGCGGCGGAAGGGGCGTTGTATATTCGCCCGACTGCTGGAGAAGGGGTGGGTGCCGGTTATGAGGCTTGGGTCATGGCAGTCGGACTCACTCGCGCGGACGGGGCTTGCAGCTCTCGTCGTTCTCTTGCTCGCGGGGTGCGGTTCGTCCGATGTCGGCCAGTCGCTGGGCAGCCGCTCGGCGCTTCTGAGCACGCTGGAGAACTGGGCGGCGTTCCAGACTCCCGTGGACCAGGCGCTCGGGATCCTGACTCAGGAGTGCATGGCCCATCACGGGCTGCCCTATTACCCGTTTGCGCGGGTCGGGCAGCCGGGCGGCGAGGCGATTTTTGCCACGCCCACGTTCGGCTCCTCACTGTGGCTCGGGCCGCAGTCGATGGCGTGGCGCAGCGTCAATGGCTGGGGGCTGTACGAGGTGACGATGCAGCGGCTCGGCCAGCCCGGCGGCTTCTTCGGTGGTGGGCCGTTGCAGAGCCAGGTCTTCCGGTCCCTGCGCGGGCGCGCGATCCAGCGCTACTTCACGACACTCTATGGCGGCGGCAAGTTGACGAAGATCCGAATCCCAGGCCTGCCGGGGATTACGACTCAGATCGGCGGGTGCAATACAACCGCGGGCCGGGAGCTGTTCGGGAGCATCGCCGCGTCTGTTGCGGTCCCTGCGTACGGGCCTTCGATCCTGAACGGCACGATCGAGTCGAGCGCGCGTCGGGACCCAGGACTAGTCACCAGCGAGGCGGAGTGGGCGGTCTGCGTGAAGGCGCGGACGGGGCTGGCGGTGCACTCACCGTCGCAGCTCTTCCTGCACTTCTACTCGATGTACAACACCAAAGGCCCAACGCCCCAGGTCCACGCCAAGGAACTCCACGCCGCGATCGCCGACCTGAACTGTCAGCGCCAGACGCGGCTGCCCGAGGCGGTGAACAAGGCGGCGCTGGCCGCGGTCGGGAAGCTCTCGCCCTCAGTGCTAGGCGAGCTGCAGACGCTGCTGTCCGACCTCGAGCAGGCGCGTTCAGAGGCGGCGTCGGTGTTCCGCCATGCGCCGTCGAGCAGCGTCTCGGCGGCCCAGAACAGCTCGTCCGCCCCGACGATCGGCGGGGCGGCGTCGGAGCCCGGCGGATCGGTGGTCGTATCCGGTGGCTAACCATGACGAGCTGCCGGGCGTAGGAGTTGTGGAGGCGATCGGCGTCTCCCGGATCTACCCGGGCTTCCCGCCGGTCCACGCGCTGCACGAGGTGTCGGTGAGCGTCCGGGCCGGCGAGCACTTGGCACTCGTCGGGCGCTCGGGCTCCGGGAAGTCGACGCTCCTGAACCTGCTCGGCCTGCTCGACCGGCCGAGCTCGGGCGAGGTCCGGCTGGCGGGCACCGACACCGTCGCGCTCGATGACCGCCGCCGCACGGAGATGCGGGCCGGTACCGTCGGCTTCATCTTCCAGGCGTTTCACCTGCTCGACTACCGCACCGCGGTCGAGAACGTGGAGATCGCGCTCCTTTACGCCGGCGCACCGGCGGGCGAGCGCCGGGGCCGCGCGCTGGAGGCGTTGGACGCAGTCGGGCTGAGCCACCGTGCCCACGCCTCGCCGGCGACGCTCTCGGGCGGGGAGAAGCAGCGGGTGGCGATCGCCCGCGCGATCGTCACCCGGCCGCGGGTGCTGCTCTCCGACGAGCCGACGGGAAACCTTGACTCCGCCTCCTCCGACGTCGTCCTCTCGATCCTGGATTCGTTGAAGCCTACCGGTGTGGCCCTCGTGACCGCCACCCACGATCAGCAGGTGGCCGCGTCCGCCGACAGCACCGTGCAGCTCGCCGACGGGCGGGTCGTGGGCAGCGAGGATGTGGCCGCATGACGCGCCGCCCTCCCACAAGAGTCATGCGTGATGTCGCCGCCGAGGCGGCGCTGGCGTTGCTCGGACGCCCGGGCCGCGCCGCCGCAACGGCGCTCTCGGTGGTGGTCGGGCTCGCCGCGTTCGTTACGGCGAGCGGCCTGACCGCGACCGCCCGCGCGTCGGTGAACGAGCGCTTCGCTCAGTTCTCCGCCGCCGAGGTGACGCTCGCCGACTCCACGCCAAATGCGACTTCGCCGGCCTTTGCGGCCGGCGCCGAGGCTGCGGTGGCGCGCCTTCCGGGCGTGCGCGGGGACGGAGAGCTGTGGTCGGTCGCGGCGCGCGCGGCGCCCGCGACGACCCTGTTCGGGGCGCTCGTGCCGGGCTCGGCGTACGGCGTCAACGTGGTGGCGGCAACGCCGGGGCTGCTCTCGGCCGACGGCGCGTCTTACAAGTACGGCACCGGGTTCAACGCGGCCGACGATCGGGTGCACGGCAACGTCGTCGTACTCGGGCCGACGGCGGCCTCGGACCTGGGCGTGCGCGCGCTCGACGGGCAGGAGTCGATCGTGCTGGACGGCGTCCCGTTCACCGTCGTCGGGGAGCTGAAGGCCGTGCAGTCCGAGCCGACGCTCCTGACCGACGCGATCGTCCCGGACCTCACCGCGCAGCGCCTGTGGGGCCCGCCGCGGTCGGGCTCCCAGCTCGACATCTCCGTCGACCCCGCGGCCGCCTTGGAGGTGGAGCACGAGGTCCCGCTGATGCTCCACCCCGAGGACCCGACCCGCCTGCAGGCGATCACCGCCGTGCAGCCCCCGATCCTCCAGGCCGCCGTCACCGGTGACCTGACTGCCCTGCTGACCGTCGTGACTTTGGCGGCGCTCGCGATCAGCATCGCGGGGATCGCCGTGACGATGTACTCGTCGATCAGCGAGCGCGCTTTCGAGGTCGGCCTCCGGCGGGCGTTGGGCGCGACCCGTCTGCAGATCGCCGGCCAGTTCGTGGTCGAGAGCCTGCTGATCGGGGCGGGCGGGGCGATCGTCGGGATCGCGCTCGGCGTCTGCGCGGTGGTGGCGATCTCCAAGACGCATGGGTGGCTGCCCGTGCTCGACGTCGGCGCGCTGGCGCTGGCGCCGCTGCTCGGCGCCACCGTTGGCGGACTGGCGGGGCTGCTGCCGGCGATCCGCGCCGGGCGGCTCGATCCAGCGGAGGCGCTGCGGCGATGAGCGCGGGCGAGGAGACCCGCGAGACGGCGCCGGTCGTGACCGACGGTGGCGGCAGCATCGCCCGCAAGCGGCGGCGCACGCTGATCCTCGGTGTAGCCGTCCTGATCGCCGTCGCGGTGCTCAGCTGGCTGGGCGGCCGCGCGACGACCTCAACGTCCACGCTCGCCCACCAAGCGACGGCCCCCGAGGCGCCGGTGCTGACCGCGCGGGTCGTTCGCCGGCGGCTGGGGACAACGCTGCAGGCGTCGGGCACCCTAGTGGCAGCGGGCACCGAGAAGATCGCGGTCGGCTCGGTCAGCGCCCCCAACGCCGAATCGATCGTCACCGCCTCGGTCCTCCATGTCGGTCAGACGGTTGCCAACGGCTCCGTGATCGCCCAGGTGGCTGGGCGGCCGGTGTTCGTGTTCGCGGGAACGACGCCGATGTACCGGACGCTGATGTCCGGCGAGTCCGGCGCCGACATCGCACAGCTCCAGCACGACCTTTCAGGGATCGGCTTCGGGATCAGCGACACCGCCGGGTCCTACGGCGATTCAACAGGCGCGGCGCTGTCCGAGCTCTACACACGCGATGGCTACACCCCACCGTCCGCCCCACCCGCGCCCCGCGGCAAGGCGAAAGGCCCGATCGTTGAGCCCCAGAGCGAGATCGTGTTCGTGCCGGTGCTGCCGGCGAGGGTCGCCGCGACCAAGGAGCCGATCGGCAAGGCCGTCGGGAGCCCCGCGGTGACCCTCACCTACGGGTCGGTGATCGTCGACGCGACGCTCACCGCCGCCCAGGGCTACACCGCCGAGCCGGGGGACCGCGCGACCGTCACGCTCGGCCACGGCCGCCCGCTGGTCGGGGTGGTGAAGTCGATCGACCGCTCGGTCCAGAAGCCGCGGGCGACCGCCAAGATCGCCCTCCGCGGGAGCGCCGTCGGCGTCGGCATCGGCTCCCACGTCGCCGTCACGATCGACGCCGAGTCCTCGGCGGTGGCGACGCTCGCGATCCCGATCGGCGCCCTGTACGCCAATGGCTCGGGCAGCGCCTATGTGATCCTCGCCGGGCACAACCCCCAACATCTGGCAATCACCGTCGGCCAGGCCGTGGGCGGGTACGTCCCGCTCATCGACCCGCCGACCCAACTGCTTCCCGGCACCCAGCTGGTGCTCGACTCCTCTCAGGCCAACGACAGCGGCTTCAGCGGCCCCTGATAGTGACACGCAACCTCCGGGAAATTCCAAACCCGAGCTGTCGGTCCGGCAGTGCGCCCGGATTTGGGCCACGGTCGTCACAGCCGGTCGAGTAACGCCTGTGCTTCGGCCATCCCGGGTCGATCGCCTTTGGCCTCTTGGATCGCGAGCGCCTCGCGTGCCGCGGTCAGAGCCTGATCGCGACGCCCGAGCGCCGACAAGACTCCGGCAAGTTCCAGCTTTGCTTCGGCCTGGACCTCCGGGAAGTCTGTCTGAAACGCGTACTCGACGGCGCTGTTCGCCCATTGTTGCGCCTGCTCGCTGTCTCCCTCCTCGAGCGCGACTCGCGCGCGGACGCCGTGGGTGATCGCGTAGTTGGCCAGGTCCTCGGCAGCGCTCAGCTCGTCGGAGAGATCGCATGCAGCCAGCGCAGCCTCGCGGTCGTGCAACTCCGCGTGGGCGCGCGCGAGGCCGGCCTGCACGGTTGATCTCCAAGCTCGCTCTCCGTGCTCCGCGAGGACGGCGTCGCCGCGCTTCAGCGCGTCGGCCGCTGCCGCCGGATCGCCGGCCGACATGTGGACCTTCGCGACACTCATAGCTTGGGACGCGGCCGGGAGTCGTAGGCCGAGCCCCCGCTGAGTCTCGATCCCCCGCTCCAAGAGCCCGAGGGCTCCGTCAAGATCCCCTTCGAGGCGACACAAATTACCGCGGCCGATGTCCAGGAACGCGGCCAGGTACGGGCCTGGGTCCTCGTGCTCGCACTCGTGGAGGAACTCCGCGACCAACCGCGCATGCGCCTGCCCCATGACAAGCGTTCCCATGTACCAGTGAAGGGCGCGCGAGCGGAGCACCACATCACCCGCCTCGGCCGCGTGAATGGCAGCCATGCGAGCGTGCTCACTGGCGGATACGGTGTGGCCCGAAAGCCAGTCGCGATGGAACGCGACCATCTGCGCCTTGGCGAGCGCTCGGGGATCCCCGAGCCGCGTCAGGCGTTCCAGCAGCTCCGGGAGCCCCGAGTCGATCAGACCAACCGCCTCCTCGGGTCTCATATTGATCAGAGCTTCCATCTTTGTGAGCAGGGCCAGCGTGCCGCTGATCGGGTCGCGCTCGGCCTGGGAGAGCAGCTCATCCAAGCGCGCAAAGTCGCCTGCCTCGACCAGCTGCTCGGCAAGCTCGACCGCGATCTGGGCGTGGCGAGGGTCATCCTCGGGCGCCAGCGCGAGCGCCCGTTCGAGCAGGTTGGCGGCGGCGGCGACGTCAATCCGGACGCCCGCCCGCAAACCCGCCTTGTGCAGGTGCTCGACCGCGCCGCGAGTCAGCCTCGGATCGATTTCCAGGCCGAGCTCCTGGCGATAGCGCACAGCCCGCTCCAGATGCCACCCGGTGATCTCATCGAGCTCGAGCAGGTCCGCCGCGGACTCCTCGAGCCAGCGCGCGAATCGCTCGTGCAACTCCGCCCGCGTCACCTTCGGAAGCCCGTCGTAGGCTGCGTCGCGGATCAGCAGATGGCGGAAGCGAAACGCATCGCCGCTAAGCGTTGCGGGGTGCGGGCGGATCAGCTCCTTGCGCACAAGCCCAGTCAGGCGCAGCTCCACCTCCGCCGCCAGCCGCTCGCCCGCCAGCGCCTTGATGCCCAGGCGGTGAAACACCTCTCCCTCGACCGCGCCGCGCTCGAGCACCTCCCGCTCCTCCACGCCTAAGCGCTCCAGTCGCGAGGCCAGCAGCGCTTGGATCGTGGACGGTACCTCCACCGTCCCCCGCTCACGCGCAAGCGCCACCATCTCCTCCAAGAACAGCGGGTTGCCCTCACTGGCCTTGATCACCCGCACCCGCGTCTCCTGATCGAGGCCGTCGCCGAGCTCCTCCAGCAGCGCCTCTGCTTCCTTGACGACGAGCGGCTCCAACAGCGTCGTCGTCGCGGTCAGCTTTCCGCCTCCCCATCCAGGTCTGGCGTCGAGCAGCTCTGGGCGGGCCGTGCAAAGCAGCAGGATCGGCGCGCCCCGCGATAATTCGGCGACGTGGTCGAGCAGGTCGAGCAGCATCGGCTCTGCCCACTGCAGATCATCGAGGTACAGCACCACCGGCCGAACGGCGGCGAGCGTTTCCAGAAGACGGCGCACGTCCCAGAACAGCTCCTCGGGCGCGGCCAGGCCACCGGTGCTCAGATGCTCAAGTACCCGTGCCGCCGGCTCGCCCACCGGCATCAACGCCTCGGCCAACGGCCAGAACGTGATCCCCTCGCCATAGTGAAGGCAGCGACCGCGCAACACCGTTGCCTGCTCGCCGATGCCCGATAGGAACTCACTGACCAGCCGCGACTTCCCGACGCCCGCCTCCCCCAGCAAAGTCAGCAGGTGACACCGCGAGTCCCGCACCGTACGACTCCACGCCTGATGCAACAGCGCCAGCTCGCCCACCCGGCCCACCAGCGGCACATCCATGTGGCGCGCGAACCCCGCCGCCGAGGGATCGACGCTGATCAGCCTGTACGCGGACACGCGCTCAGATTTGCCCTTCAGATCCAGCGGCTCGAGCGCCTCGACCTCAACCGCGTCGCGGACCAACCGGAGCGTTTCCTCACCCAGGACAATCTCCCCCGGCAGCGCCACCTGTTCCAAACGAGCCGCCACATTGACGGCATCCCCGATCGCCAGGTTCTCGCCCTCGCCCATCAGCACTGGCCCGGTGTTCACCCCTGTGCGGAACCGCAGCTTCACCCCGACCTCCTCAGCCAACTGTGGCAACCCCTCGCGGATCTCGGCTGCCGCGCGCACCGCCCGCAACGCGTCGTCCTCACGCACCACGGGGATCCCGAACACCGCCATCACCGCGTCCCCAATGAACTTCTCGACGCGTCCCGCCATGCCGCTCGATCGTCGAGCGCATCACCTGGAAATACCGGTTGATCACACCACGCAGAACCTCCGGGTCAAGCTCCTCCCCCAAAGCTGTCGACCCGGTCACGTCGCAGAACAGCGCCGTCACCACCTTGCGCGACTGACGCAGCGGAACGGCTGCCGCATCGAGCTCCGCGCCACAACCCGGACAGAACCGAAACGACTCCGGGCTCTCGAGACCACACTGCCGGCAGGCCGGCATCAGCCGGCCACTAACGCGATCGTCGCTGACCCCACGCTCGCCATCATTGAAAGATAGTCCCGGCCCGCCCGGTCGGTGAATGGATCGGCCCGCAGGTCGCTGGGGCCTGGCTAAAGGGCGGCGCCGTAGGCGTGGCGACGCAACGCCTCGATGTCGCGGATCAGAACCGAGCGGCGGCCTGTGGCGATGCACCCCAGCGTGCGCAGCGAACCAAGCGCCTTGACCGTCGCTTCGCGCGACGCTCCGCACCAGCTCGCGAGCTGCTCCTGGGAGACGGGGAGCCCGACCTCGATCCCGTCGCCGGTGTCGCGGCCGAAGCGCTCGCTGAGCTCCACCAGCCGCCAGGCGACACGGCCGAGCGTGTCGAGAGACGCGAACTCAAGACGCTTGCGATCAGCGTCACGCAAACGGCTCGCAAGCACGCAGATCAGCTCCATCGCTGTGGCGGCGTCGCGCAACGCGCGTGTCAGCGCCGAGCTGGGCGCCACGGTCACGTGCACCTCCCCGAGCGCCAACGCCGTCGCCGAGCGCGGCGAGCCGTCAAGCGCTGAGAGCTCCCCGATCACGTCGTCCGCTCCGCGCAGCCCGAGCACGATCTCCCGGCCACCGGGAGCGATGCTCGTGATCATCACCCAGCCGCGCTCGATCACGAACACACGTTCGGCGCGGTCGCCCTCGGTAAACAACGCCTGACCACGGCGAAACCGGACCCGGTGGCCCTCGCTTCGCAACGCGCCGGCCAGCAACTCGACGGGCTGGGTCGTCATCGACACCCCAATAATCTCGCGGACCCCGGATGATCATGCGATTCACCGCTACGGACAGAGGGGCCCCGTTCGCGAGACCCCTCAAGACCGCTACAAGGCTCGATCCGAGCGCTCGCGACCGTCACCTGGAGAGCGCCAGCCACTTGAGGACCTGCGGGTTCGGCGCGACTGGGTCGTCGACCCTGGCCGCGCTGCCGCTGGGCGACGCCGGGATCGAGGTCGACTCGTACGTGGTCGGCGCCAGGTACAGGACGACGTGCTCAGGCACGCCCGCGCGGTCAACAACGCTTGTCGCGATGTTTGGCGAGGCGGCGGGACCGTGCGTGGCGCTCGTCGAGCGCACGCCGATCGCGATCATCAACGCCGCAATAATGATCGCGACCAGTGCGGCCACCGCGATCGCGGCGCCCTTGCGGTAGTTGGAGGCAGCGTGAAAGGCGGAGTTGACTGTGGACATGGTGTGCTCCTATCTGTGAGAAATCGTGGTCTCTGGCGTCTGATCTACTGGTTGTGGCCCGGGCTTGCCTGAGACACGGTCTCACGGCGCGCATGAGGCATCCACGTCGCTTCACCCGTTGTGAGTGCGTCGTTTGACGCACTCACAACTGGGGATCACGGGTGCAGCGCGGTATCGATCCGACCGGCCAGCTGTAGACGGCTGCGAGCGCCGGGGCGCGCCTCCTGGCGAGGTAGCATCCGCACCGCCGGGCGGTTAGCTCAGCTGGTGGAGCACGTGCCCTACAAGCACGGGGTCGACGGTTCGAGCCCGTCATCGCCCATGCTTATGGTCGCCTTGCCCCAAGCACGTTGCATCGCTATTTTCGCTCAGACGCGCTCGCTGGCCTTCGGCGTCACTGATCGGCGGTATCGATGCCGAGCCTGCTAACGCCACGCACTCGGATCTTGCATGTCCCCAAGTGCGGCGGAACCTGGGTGTGGCGCGCGCTGGAGGCGGCGGGAGTGGAGATCGAAGTGCTTGGCGAACCTCCGCCTAACCGGAAGACCAACCACCTCGATCTGAGCAAGACGGAGGACTACGCCGACCGCTTCACGATCGCGTTTGTTCGCCATCCGCTCGGCTGGTGGCGGTCGTTGTGGGCGTACCGGATGCGCACCGGGTGGGATCCCGAGCTCCGGATCGATTCGGTGGCGTGCTCTGCGGACTTCAACACGTTCATCGAGCAGGTGGTCAAATGCCTCCCGGGCGACCTTGAGACGCAGTTCGCTCGTTACATCGGCTCGCCCTCCCGGCCGATCGCGTTCGTCGGCCGGTTCGAGTCGCTCGCGGATGATCTGGTCCGAGCCCTAGAAATCGCCGGAGAAGAGTTCGACGAGCACACGCTGCGCTCATATCCGCCCGACAACGTGAACGATTACGAGCACTTTCCGGCCCTGTACCGACCGGACGTGGCCGCTCGGTTGGCGGTGTCGGAACGCGCTGTCATCGAGCGGTTCTATGCCGATGATCCAATTCCAGCGCGATTCCTGGCCGCACCAGAGCCGCTCGGAAAGCGACTCTGGATGCGCTTACGGGCTCGTTCTCGGAACTGATCGGCTGCGACGCCCCGAACGATCGCTATGACCTCCGAGGCCGGCGTCCCACGCGACCTGTGCTCCGGGGGGCCCTGCTTTGGTCCTGCTTATACGGGTGGGTCTCGTGGTCGCGGGAGTCCGGGACCGCACACGCGCCACGGCATCAGCAGCGTCGCGATGCCGGCCGGCTGGCTCGGTCTCTCTCCGGCCAAGACACCGTAATCCGGACAGATGTCCATTTGCAGGCACTTCGTCTATGGGCGATCCAGGACTCGAACCTGGGACCTCTTCCTTATCAGAGAAGCGCTCTAACCGACTGAGCTAATCGCCCGGAGCTCTGCAGCCGTGAAATCTTAGCGGCGTTCGGCCGGCGCGGTGGCGCGCAGGCGGTGAGCCAGATCGAGTGCTTCGTCCAGCGATTCGAAGGCGAGCTGAGCATGGAAGCCGGCGCCGGCCGGCCTGACGACGACATCGACGCCAAGTGCGGCGCCGAGCGAGTCTGCGATCTGATCGATCGCGGCCTGCTGATCTGGGTCACGGTCTGCTCTGGCTTTGCGCGGTGCGCGGGGGACCGAACCGGCATTCCCCCTGGCTCGGGCACGCGTCTCAAGCTCCCGCACCGACCATCCGGCGGCCACCGCCTGCTTGGCGAGGTTGCGGCGGTCGGCGTTATCCGACGCCAACAGCAGCGCTCGGCCATGACCCTCGGTGAGGCGACGCTGCTCAAGCAGATCAAGTGCCTCGTCCGGTAGATCGAGCAATCGGATCAGGTTGGAGACCGCGACCCGGCCGCGCCCGACCCGCAGGCCGACCTCCTCACGCGTCAGCCCGAGCTCCTCGACCAGGGCGGCGCAGGCACGGGCCTCCTCCACCGGATTGAGGTCCTCCCTGGCCATGTTCTCGATCAGGGCTACCTCCAGCGACGCCGCGTCGTCGTGATGACGGACGATGGCGGGCGCGGTTTCGACCTCTGCCAGCTTTGCGGCTCGCCAGCGGCGCTCGCCGGCGATCAGCTCGTAGCGGCCGCTGGGGAGCGGTCTGACGAGGATCGGCTGAAGAACGCCGCGCGCCCGAATCGAATCGGCAAGCGCCAGCAGGGCCTGCTCTTCGAACGTGCGCCTCGGCTGCCGTGGGTTTGGATCGATCAAATCCAGCGGAACCTGTCGAAGCTCCTCGGGCGTGCCCTTCGGAGAGACGGTCAGGATCGCCGCCAAGCCGCGGCCGATTCCCTTCTGTGGTTCAGCCACGGGCGGCAACCTCCTTTGCCAGCTCGAAGTAAGCATCAGCGCCGGCGCAATGCGGATCGTGATGGATCACCGGCTTACCGAAGCTCGGCGATTCACCGATCCGCACGTTGCGCGGTATGACTGTCTGGAAGACCAGATCAGGAAAGTGCTCACGCACCTCGCGTTCGACGTCCTGCGCCAACCGCGTGCGAGAGTCGTGCATCGTCAATAGCATTCCGGCCACCGTCAGGCGCGGGTTCAGTTCCCGTTGAACCAACGAAAGGGTGTCCAGGAGTCCCGCGAGCCCTTCAAGCGCGAAGTACTCCGACTGAACCGGCACAATCACGCGGTCCGCCGCAACGAGCGCGTTGACGGTCAGCGGACCAAGAGACGGCGGGCAGTCGAGCAATGTGAACGCAAAGCGTTCACGGACGCCGCCGAGCGCCTGCGCCAGCCGTTGCTCAGAGCCGGGCATCCGCGGAAGCTCCATATTTGCGCCGGCAAGATCCGGACCTGCCGGCGCGACCGAGAGATGGCCGATCGCGGTCGCGACAACGATCTCGTCGAGCGTCGCGGACCCGATCACGAGGTCGTAGACGGTCTTCGCCAGGTTCTTCGAGACACCGAGGCCGACTGTGGCATTGCACTGCGGATCGATATCGACGAGCAGCGTCTCATAGCCAGCCTCGGCGACACATGCGGCGAGGTTGATCGCCGTCGTCGTCTTGCCGACGCCGCCCTTCTGATTCGCGATCGCGTAGATGGTGCCCATGCTCAGGATTGAAACTAGCGGCGATTGCGGTCAGACGCTGCCAAGCGGTCGCTTGCGTGCCACACCGGCTCGGCGTGGGAAGCGGGTGGGCGTATCGGCGATCTTGACCATCACATGCAGGTGCCGGTGCTCGGCCCCCCTGTATGGGATCACGTGCACCGGTTCGGCAACGGCCAGACCGAGTTCATCCGCAGCTCGAGCGGCGCTCCGCTCGGAGATCGGGTCACGGCGTCCGCGCCACGCCACCAGCGCCCCGCCGGCCCTCAGCAGCGGCGCCGCGTACTCGGCGACAACCTCAAGCGGCGCCAGTGCGCGGGCTGTCACGACATCGAAGCATCCGATCCCCTGATCCCACGACTCGACCCGTTGGTTGACGACGCTCGCGTTGACAACATCGCAGGCGGCGATCGCCTGGGCGATGAACTCGCACTTCCGGGCGTTGCTCTCGATCAGCACGACCTCAGCAGCCGGGAGCGCGATGGCGATCGCAAGGCCCGGCAACCCAGCCCCGGAGCCAAGGTCGGCGATCGCAGTCGCCGAGGTCAGCTCATGGCACTCGAGAGCGACAAGCGAATCGGCGATGTGATCGTTGAGGATTCGCGTTGGCGCCCGGATCGTGGTCGGTGCCGTGGACTCGCTCGCAAGCAGCTCGGCGAGACGCGCGAGTCTGTTCGCGGCGAGCTCGGCGAGGCCGTAGCGGGCGGCAATCCCATCAAGACGATCGATCATCGACCTGCCGCGTGCGCTCTCGTTCGATATATCCGGCGTAGCGCTCGCACATCGCCCTGAACCGCTCGCCGGCATACGCGTCGATCCCCCCGATCGCGCTCTGCTCAAGGATCGGAAGCACGTCCAAGACGAGCGCGGAGCCTCTTGCCATCCACTGGAAGTACGAGCGGCCACCGTGGTGATATGGGCCATACAGCCGTGTTCGCGGAAAACGCTCGACCAGCCAGTTGAACAGCTCCTGGTGACGCACATGCATGCGGAGCGTCACCTGAGGCTGCTTGCCGTCACCTCCGAACGAGCCTTCGCCGATCAACAGGCCGATGACGACACCGCGCTCGAAGTCGGAGAGTTCGCCCACTCCCAGAGTTCTACCGCGAATCTTGTTTCACCGTCAAGAAAAACGTGAAACGGCGCTCAGCTGACCACTGGCGCGACGACGAGGCGACGCGACGGCTCCTGGCCTTCGCTGTAGGTCTCGACGTCATACCGTGACTTCAGGTGCTCGTGAACCACCTTGCGCTCGAGGGCGCTCATCGGATCCAGGGTTACCGGGCTACCGCTGCGCAATGCGGCTTCCGCGGCCTGATCTGCTGAAGCCCGGAGTGTGACCGCGCGGCGCTCCCGATACCCGGCCGCATCGACGACGACGCGCTTGCGGTCGTCGGTCCCGTGAAACGCGATTCTGTACGCAAGATGCTGGATCGCGTCGATCGCCTGGCCGTGGTGGCCGATCAGCAGCCCGAGATCGTCTCCGGTGTATTCCGCCGTCAGGCCCTCGTCGTCCTCCCTGACGATCACCCGCGCATCAACACCGGCTGCCTGAGCGATGCACTCGAGTACCTCGGCCAGGCGCTCCCCGTCCGGCGACCGCTCAGCGCTCATCGCCGGCGACCCGATCGCTTCTTCTTCTTGCGGGGCGACGGAGGAGGTGTGGTCCGCGTCCGGTCACGGGTCTGGGTGCTCGCCGGCGCATCGCCACCCTTGCCGCGGTCCCGCAGCAGACCACCAAGCCCGCCAAGAGACGCGCGGTCGGCGCCACCACTCGGCTTCGGTGTCGGAGCGGGCCCGTTGGTGGTCACGGCCGCAGAACCACCACCACCCTTGCCGGCCGCGCCCGCTGCGACGGCAACGGGTGGTGCCCCGGGCGGGCCGATCCGTCGCTTCACAACGAGCTGCTGGAGGATCGTCCACGTGTTCGTCGTGATCCAGTAGACGAGCACGCCAGCCGGGAACTTGATCACAATGAAGACGAAGATCAGCGGCATGAACAGCATGATCTGACGCTGCGTCTTGTCCATCGTCGGGCTCTGCATCACAAGGCTCGAAGCGAGCTGCGAGCCGACGTACAAGAGCAGCAGGACGATCAAGGTGGCGCCGGTCGCATTGTTCGTCAGGTCGCTGATGAACAGGAATCCGGCGCCGTTGTGGGGACCGCACGCCACCGTCGGCGCCGCTCCGTCGATCACACTCGCACCCTTGACGAGATGATGCGGCTGCACGAGCGGACAGATGTCCACGCGAAGGTTCGCCCGCAACATGTAGAACAACGAGATGAACACAGGCAACTGCGCGACCATCGGCAGGCAGGAGCCGAGCGGATTGACGTTGTTCTCCTTGTAGAACTTCATCATCTCCTGCTGCTGGCGCTGCTTGTCGTCCTTGTACTTCGCCTGGATCGCCTTCAGCTCCGGCTGATGCGCCTGCAGTTGTCGCATCGAGTGAAACTGCTTGACCGTCAGCGGGATCATCAGTGCCCGGATCGTCACGGTCAGGAGCACGATCGACCAACCCCACTGGACCCCGAGCGAGTTGTGGAAGAAAACCAGGACCGACTGGAACACGTCGATCAGGGGCTGGAAGATGTTGGCGGGGATCAGGATCATCGTCGGTCGGGGCGGATCGTCGCGAGGAGCGCTTCGGTCATGAGCCGGTCATATCGGTGATGTTGCTGACCGGGACGCCCAGCTTCTTGGCGGCCTGGCTCAGATTGGCCTGCTTGTCGGCGGTGGTCGGCCCAAGGTTGACCGATTCGGTCGACTTCGCAGGGAAGTTCGACGGTGGATAACGGTAGATGTTCGCGTAGTCGCCGTTGACCTTGACAAGCCAGTTGTTGCCGGTCTTGACCGTCGTCGTGCCGGTTCCGCACCCGCTGGTCACCAGCGCAGTCACGACTGCCGCAGCGCCCACGAACGCTCTACGCCTGGTCATCGTGAGGCCCTGTTCGTTTCGAACACGTCGATCACGGGCTGGAAGATGTTCGCGGTGAGCAGCATTGTCAGACCCTTGCGGGTGGGGTTCGCGGCCTGAACAGCCGTTGATCCTCGACGGGGTCGAACCCCCCATGGCTCCAAGGGTTGCATCGCAGCAACCGCCAGCCCGCCAGCGTAAGTCCGCGCAGTATGCCGAATCGCGAGATCGCCTGCGCCGCGTACTCGGAGCACGATGGGTAGTACTTGCACCGCTGTCCGACCAAGGGTGACAACAGGAGCTGATAGCACCTGATCGGCGCCACCGCGATCCATCTCACGAGCCTCACTCGACGCGGCTCCTGGTCGGTATGCGCCGGGTCACGCGGGCCCGCCATCCTCAGGCTCAGGTTGACTGTGCGGTTCAGGACGATCCTCGTGCGCCGATGGGTCCGCGGCACCCGGGACCGACGTGATCAGATCGCCCAGCGCCGAGCGGATGGCGCTGAGACCCTCACGCTCAGCAAGAGGGCCAGCTCCGGGTCGCGCAATCACGACGGCGTCCGTCCCGGCCGGCAACCGCGGACCCTCGGCGACGAACGCCTCGCGCAGCAGCCGCTTGACCCTGTTGCGCTCGACGGCTCCCCCCACCTTGCGCGAAACCGACAGGCCGAGACGCGCCGGCTCCTCGTCTCCTCTCGGAAACACGTAGAGCACCAGTTCCCGTCCGGCATGTGACCGGCCGGCTCTGAAGACGCGGTCGAAATCGGCGCTGCGCGACAACCGACCGCGCCTTGGTGCACGCGGGCCAGCCATCGACGGCATCACACAGTCAAGCGCTTGCGGCCCTTGTCGCGGCGGCGCTTGAGCGTCTGTCGGCCGGCGCGGGTGCGCATCCGCGCACGGAAGCCGTGTGTGCGTGCGCGCTTGCGCTTCTTGGGTTGGTACGTTCGCTTCATGGCTTTGCCCAGGGCTGGTCGCAGCAGTATACGCGGACGCTGCGCCAGCATGCGGGCGCCGCTTTCTCCGGCGCAAATCCCCCGCACGGCCCGGTCGCCGGTGTTTTTCCCGCGCTTTGCGTCAAGGCCGCCGGAAGGCCCGATTCCGGTCCATGCAGCGTTGGTATATTCGCCCGCTCGGGCCCAGGTCCGAACCCTCTCAAGTCCTTCCCGTCGACTCCCGCCAAGGAGACGCTTGGAGCTGCCTGCGCAACCTCAGTTGATCCCCGCCTGGCGCGACGTTCGCGCCGGCCTTCGCCGTGCTGTGGGCGAGTCCACCTACCAGATCTGGCTGGAGCCGCTGGAGGCGCAGGACTGGGACGGCTCGGTGCTGGTCCTGAGAGCCCCCCGAGACACCCAGACGTGGGTACAGAAGCGCTTCGGTCGCGTACTGGAGAGCTGTGTGCGCGCGGTCTTCGGTCCGGCTGCCCGCGTATCGGTCACCGCCGATACCGCGGCCGCGGACACCCCTGGCCGTCCGCACGCGACCTCGGATCACGTCGTCCCCGGGGCGCCGACCGCTCGGCTGAACCCGCGGTACAGCTTTGACCAGTTCGTGATGGGCGACGCGAATCGCCTCGCGCACGGCGCTGCGCTCGCGGTTGCGGAGAACCCCGGCCACGCCTACAACCCCCTGTTCCTCCACGGACACCCGGGACTCGGCAAGACGCACCTCCTGCACGCGATCGGTAACTACCTGAACACGTTCGCACCGGGAACGATCGTCCGCTACACGACCGTGGAGGCGTTCACGAACAGCTTCATCGCGGCGCTCAGCACCAAATCAATCGAGCATTTCAAGCATCGCTACCGTGACGTCGACGTCCTGTTGATCGACGATGTGCAATTCCTCGCGAGCAAGGCGAAGACCGAGGAGGAGTTCTTCCATACGTTCAACGCCATCTATGACGCCGGGCACCAACTCGTCCTGACCTGCGATTGCCTGCCAAACCAACTGCTGGCGGTGGAGGAGCGCCTCAGAGACCGCTTTCAGTCGGGACTCGTGGCGGAGTTGTCCGCGCCAGACCACGCCACCCGCGTCGCGATCCTGCGCAAGCGCGTCGCCCTGGACAACATCCAACTGGCCGATCCGGTCGTCCTCGACCTCGTCGCCGATCGCATCACGGACAACATCAGATCGCTCGAGGGTGCCCTGATCCGCCTCGTGGCGATCCAGTCGCTCACCGGCCGGCCACTCGACGCGACCCTCGCGAGGTCCGTCCTCGACGACATCCATCCCAGCGCGCAGCCAAGTGCCCCGACGCTGGAGCGGATTCAGGAGGTGGTGGCGGCGCACTTCCAGCTCCGGGCTGCCGACCTCGTATCCGCAAACCGCGCAGCAAAGGTCGCGTGGCCTCGCCATCTGGCGATCCAGTTGGCTCGCGACACGACCAGCCACTCTCTGCAAGCGATCGGCGAGGCGTTCGGCGGGCGCAATCACGCCACCGTCCTGCACGCCTGCCGGCGCGTCACCGAGCGAATCGGGCACGACCCGGACCTGGCGGCGACGATCGCTGCGCTGCGCTGCGAGCTCGACGGTCACGCCCAATGATTACGACCGCTCCTGTTGACACACTCGGCTGTCCAGCGCATCAGCAACTTGTCCGGAGATTGCGGCCAAACAGCGGCTTCTCAACAGCTCCCAACAGCCTTACGACTTCTATCTATCCCTTGAGGTTTCAATCGTGAAGATCTCACTCGAGCGGGACGCCTTCCTCGTTCAGCTCCAAACGGTCACCAGAGTGGCGTCCACCAGAAGCGCGATCCAAGCTCTGTCTGGCGTTCAACTGCGAGCCGAGGAGTCGGGGTGCGAGCTACGTGCGACCGACACCGACGTAAGCCTGAGGGTCCCGCTCGATGTGCAACTCGCCCGTCCCGGAGTCGTGATTCTGCCCGCCCGACTACTGGTCGACGTCGTCAGGTCGCTGCCATCTCAGGAGGTCTCGCTGGAACTGCGAGCCGCCGAGCACGACGTCGAGGTGGTCTCAGGGAACGCGCGTTTCCACATCCGAACGTTGCATGCGGAGGATTTCCCACCGTTCCCCGAGCCGGACCTCGCGACCGCGGTCTCGCTGCCGGCGGCGGCGTTCATGCAAACGGCCGTCAAGGTGGCGGGCTCCGCGTCGCGCGATGAGACACGCCCAGTGCTCACCGGGATCCTCGTGTCGGCGGCTGGTCACGAGGTGAAGATGGTCGCGACCGATTCCTACCGTCTCAGCGTCAAGGAGACGGTGCTTGACGTCGAGTTGCCGAGCAGCTTCGAGGTGAACGTTCCGGCCCGCGCGCTGCAGGAACTCTCCCGGATCGCCGCGCACTCCGACGACGAACAGGTGACGATCAGCGTCCGCCAGAACCAGGTCGTGTTCGTGCTCGGCCGTGTCGTCCTGTCATCGCGTCTGATCGACGGACAGTTCCCAAACTATCGTCAGCTTCTGCCGGAGAGTTTTGAGCACGAGCTCCGCATCCCGGCGAGTGAGCTGCGAGACGTCGTACGTCGGATCAGCCTGCTCGCCCAGAAGAACGCGCCGCTGCGCCTCGCGTTCGACGTTGGTGAGCTGACCATCTCGGCTCAGACGCCAGATGTCGGCGAAGCTCAGGAGGCGCTGCCGGTGGCCTTCCAGGGCGAGCCCCTGGAGATTGGTTTCAACCCGGAGTTCCTCCGCGACGGCCTTGAGGCGATTGAAGAGGGCGACGTCGTCTTGAAGCTGATCAGTCCGCTGAGGCCTGGATTGCTGGAGGCCGGGGACGGCAGCGGCTTCCTCTACCTGATCATGCCGATCAGGCTGAATGTCTGATCCGGGGCCGCTCGCAAGCGAATGCAGGTGCTCTCTGTAAGTGTCCGCGACTTCCGCGGCTACGAGAACGCGACGATGCGGGTGGGCGACCGTATCACCGTGATCTGGGGACCGAACGGCGCCGGCAAGACGAATCTGCTCGAGGCCCTCTACTTCGGATGTACCGGGCTATTCCTGCCGAACCACCAATGAACGTGAGCTCGTGCGTTTCGGCGCCGGGGCGACGAGGGTGGTCGTCGCTGCTCGTGACCAGGCGGGCGAGCATGAACTCGCGGTCGGCTTCTCACCCGGACAGCCGAAACGGATGTCGGTCGACGGCGCCAGCGTGCCACGGCTGCTGGACGCCCCCCAGCGCCCACTTGTGAGCGTCTTCCTCCCCGATCGCCTCGATCTCATCAAGGGCGTCCCTGCGCTTCGCAGGGCCCATCTCGACAGGTTCGTGACCGCGCTCTGGCCTGCTCGAACGGCGATACGCCGCGCATATGCGCAGGCGCTCGCCCAACGCAATTCGCTGCTTCTGCGGGTAAGGGAGGGCAGGGCAGGCAGCGAGTCGATCGCCGCCTGGGACATGCAGCTGGCCCGTGCGGGGGTCGCCCTGATGGCGGACCGGCGCCAGGCAGTCGGCTTGATCACCGAGTTGTTCGTGGAGATCGCCGCGGGCCTCGGTCTCGATGGGGAGGTGGGGATCGCGTACCGGCCCCGCTCACGCTCGCTCGACGAGTCCGGCTTCGTTGCCGAATTGAGGGAGCGGCAGGAGAGCGATCTGCAGCGGGGGTTCACCACGCATGGGCCGCACCGTGACGACCTCGCGATCCTCCACGCCGGCCGTGAGCTCCGGACCTACGGATCCCAGGGACAGCAGCGCCTCGGGCTTCTGGCGCTGCTTCTGGCGGAGCGCGAGGCGCTGGCGCGCCTTCGCTCGGCGCCGCCGCTGATGCTGCTGGACGACGTGATGAGCGAGCTTGACGGCGAACGCCGGCTCGCACTCGTCGAGTTGTTGCGTAGTAGTGGCGGGCAATCGTTGATCACGACGACCGACGTCGACCACGTGCCGGATGTGCACAGCTCCGACATCACCAGACTTGCCGTGCGTGGCGGGAACCTGATCACGGACGCGTTGGCGGCATGAGCCTGCGGCGTCGGTCCCCCCGCCAGATCAGCCTCGCGCTCGGCTCGCTGCGCGACGCTTGGGAGCCTGAAACGATGCTCGCAGAGGTTCAGCTGATCTGGCCGTCGACCGTCGGTCGATGCGATCGCGCGAGAGGCCTCGCCGGTGGCCGAGCGCGCCGGCGTCGTGACCGTCGCGTGCTCGGCGTCGGTCTGGGCGAACGAGCTCGATCTGATGGCGCCGGACATCGTCGAGAGACTCAACCGGGCGATGCGCAGGGGAAGCGTTAGAAAGCTCCGCTGCACGGCGGCTCCATGACCGGATTTTTCTGGCTTTTGCAGGCAAATCCTGACCAGGCGAGACAGCGGCTCGGGGTCCCGATGTGCTATCCTCAAGGACCACAGCTTTTCGACGCCCCGGCTCGCGACAGGATGCGCGGCTCCGGGGCTTCTCAACGTCAATCGGAGGATCGTTGACGAACGAAGACGGCGCTGACCAGCGCTCCAAGACGCAGGCAAGTTACGACGCGCAGGACATCACGGTACTCGAGGGCCTCGAGGCGGTTCGCAAACGCCCTGGCATGTACATCGGCTCCACGGGGCCACGGGGCCTTCATCACCTCGTGTACGAAGTTGTTGATAACTCTGTTGATGAAGCGCTCGCCGGGCATTGCGACAACGTCGAGATCGTGATCCATCCGGACAACTCGGTGACCGTCACCGACGACGGCCGCGGGATCCCGGTCGCGATCATGGAGAAGGAACAGCGACCTGCTGTCGAGGTCGTGCTCACCGTCCTGCACGCCGGCGGCAAGTTCGGCGACGGGGGTGGGTACAAGGTTTCCGGCGGGTTGCACGGCGTCGGGGTCTCCGTCGTCAACGCGCTGTCCGAGCGACTGCGGGTGGAGATCCGTCGCGACGGCTACCGCTGGTTCCAGACGTATGAGCGCGGCAAGCCGCTGGGCCCACTCGAGCGCGGCGAGCCGACGAACGAAACCGGGACGACGATCACGTTCATGGCCGACACCGAGATCTTCGAGACGCTCGATTACGACTTCACGACGCTGGAGGAGCGCATTCGCGAAACCGCGTTCCTGACCCGCGGGCTTCGCATCTCGCTCACCGACGAGCGAGAGCCAGGCCATCGCGCCGAATTTCAGTACGAGGGCGGAATCGTTGACTTCGTCAAGTATCTGAACGGCAACAAGGACCCGATCCAGAAGAAGGTGATCTCGTTCGAAGGCGAGAGCGACGAGGGTGCGGTCGAGGTCGCGATGCAGTGGAACGCGTCCTATCAGGAGTCGGTCTTCTCGTTCGCCAACAACATCCACACCCACGAGGGCGGCTCGCATCTGAGTGGTTTCCGCTCGGCGTTGACCGGTGCGATCAACAAGTACGCCAAGGACAAGGGCGAGTTGAAGGACAAGGACGAGAACCTCTCAGGCGAGGACGTTCGCGAAGGCCTGACGGCGGTGATCTCGGCGAAGCTCGCCGATCCGCAGTTCGAAGGGCAGACCAAGACGAAGCTCGGAAACCCCGGCATGGCCGGGTTCGTGCAGTCGGTCGTCTACGAGCGCCTGTCGGAGTTCCTCGAGGAGAATCCGCAGGACGCCCGCTCGGTGATCCGCAAGGCCGTCCAGGCGGCGCAGGCACGCGCCGCCGCCCGCAAGGCCCGTGACCTGACGCGCCGGAAATCGGCGCTCGAGAACTCGACGTTGCCGGGAAAGCTGGCGGACTGCTCCGTCAAGGACCCGGCCCTGGCCGAGTTGTTCATCGTCGAGGGCGACTCCGCAGGTGGCTCGGCCGTCGATGCGAGGGACCGCAACACGCAGGCGATCCTGCCGTTGCGAGGAAAGATCCTGAACGTCGAGAAGAGCCGCATCGACAAGGTGCTCGGCAACACCGAGATCCAGGCGCTGATCACCGCGATCGGGACTGGGGTGCGAGACGAGTTCGACATCGCCAAGGCCCGTTACCACAAGGTCGTGCTGCTGACTGACGCCGATGTCGACGGCGCGCACATCCGGACGCTGGCGCTGACGCTCCTGTTCCGTGAGATGCAGCCGCTGATCGAGGCCGGCTACGTCTACATCGCAAAGCCGCCGCTCTACCGGCTGACGCGCGGACAGAAGCACCGCTACCTCGAACGCGAATCGGACCTCGAGGACATCCTGCTCGGGGACAAGTTCGAGAAGATCGAGGTCTACGATCGGTACAACAAGCAGTTCAAGCTGACCGACGCACGCTGGAAGCGTTTCTCGCGGCTGCTGAAGCAGTACGAGGGCTGGGCCGCCGCGCTCCGCGGCGCGCACGGACAGGGAATCGTCACGTTCATCCAGCAGGCGCGGTTGCTCGACGAGGGCGTCACTGACATCCCGGCGCTGCTGCGTGTACTGGCCAGGGAGACCGAGGAGGGCGACACCTACTCCGCCGACCTCCTGCGCGAGGCCGAGACGGAGGTGGTGGTACGGACGGTCGAGCTCCGGACGGGCATGGCATCCACCTATCACGTGCGCCACTCGACGCTCGCGGCGACCGAGTACCAGCGGCTGGCGGACGTCCATCATGAGCTCGTCGGGCTGACCGGGACGCCGCCGTTCCAGGTGCGCCTCGGCGACAGCATCACCGACGCCCACGCTTTCTCGGACCTGCACGCGGCGATCCTCGAGGTCGCCCAGAAGGGGATCGACTACTACCGCTTCAAGGGCCTTGGGGAGATGGATCCCGAGGAGTTGCGTGAGACGACGATGGATCCGGCATCGCGCACTCTGATGCAGGTTACGATGGAGGACGCGGCCGCCGCCGACCTCGTGTTCGCGATGTTGATGGGTGACCAGGTCGAGCCGCGTCGCGCCTTCATCGAAGACAACGCCCGACTCGTCAGCAACCTGGACGTCTGAGCAATGTCAGCGGTCGACACCATCGGCGGCGGCAACGTAGAGCCGCGCGCGCTCGAAGAGGAGATGCGTTCGGCGTATCTCGACTATGCGATGTCGGTGATCGTCGGTCGCGCCTTGCCCGACGTGCGCGACGGCCTCAAGCCAGTGCACCGGCGCGTCCTCTACGCGATGAGCGAGCTCGGACTGCAGCCTGGTCGCAAGCACATCAAGTGCGCCAAGATCACCGGCGAGGTGATGGGTGACTATCACCCGCACGGCGACAGCGCGATCTACGACGCGCTCGTCCGGATGGCACAGCCGTTCTCGATGCGCTACCCGCTGATCGACGGTCACGGGAACTTCGGGAACATCGACGGATACTCGGCCGCCGCGCAGCGCTACACCGAGGCTCGCCTGACGCGCCTGGCGACGGAGATGCTGCGAGACCTCGACCAGGACACGGTCGATTTCGTGCCGAACTACGACGGCCGCAAACAGGAGCCGTCGGTGTTGCCGGCGCGCTTCCCGAACCTGCTCGTAAACGGCAGCTCGGGAATTGCGGTCGGGATGGCGACCAACATCCCACCCCACAACCTACGCGAGGTGATCGCCGCGACGATCGCCTATGTCGAGGACCCGGAGATTGATGTCGACGGGCTGATGCGTCATATCAAGGGTCCCGACTTCCCGACCGCGGGGTCGATCCTCGGACGCGAGGGGATTCGAGACGCCTACGCCACCGGGCGCGGGCGGGTGCGGGTGCAGGCCAAGGCCCATATCGAGCCGATCGGCCAGGGCAAGGAGGCGATCATCGTCACCGAGCTTCCATACCAGGTCAGGAAGGGTGGCGAGGGTGGCCTGATCCTGAAGATCCGTGACCTCGTGCTTGAGAAGAAGCTGTCCGAGATCACCGATCTGCGCGACGAATCAGACCGCCACGGCATGCGAATCGTGATCGAGCTCAAGCGCGACGCGATCCCCAAGGTCGTGCTCAACAAGCTTTACAAGCACACGCCGATGCAGGCCACGTTCGGGGTGAACATGGTCGCGCTCGTGAACAACGTGCCGCGGACCCTGTCGCTGCGTGAGGTGATCGGCCACTACGTCGACCACCAGCGGGAGGTGATCGTCCGGCGCACGAAGTACGAGCTCCGTCGCAAGGAGGAGCGCGTGCACGTGCTCGAGGGCCTCCTGGTTGCCCTCGCGAACCTCGACGAGGTGATCGCTCTGATCCGCGGCTCAAGGGATCCGGAGCACGCTCGCAGCGGCCTGATGGAGCGTTTTGCACTGAGCCTGATCCAGGCGCAGGCGATTCTGCAGCTGACGCTGAGCCGGCTGACGGCGCTCGAGGCCGACAAGGTCAAGCAGGAGCACACCGACCTGGTCGAGCGGATCCGAGAGCTGCGTGAGATCCTCGGCGACGAGGCGAAGGTGAACGCTCTGATCAAGGATGAGCTCAGCGAGATCGCCGAAACCTACGGCGACGAGCGCCGCACCGAGATCACACACGCCGAGGGCGACATCGACATCGAGGATCTGATCGCGGACCAGCAGATGGTGATCTCGATAACGCATTCCGGCTACATCAAATCGCTGCCCCTGTCCACGTACAGGCAGCAGCGCCGAGGGGGCGTCGGCGTGACCGGGATGGACATGAAGGACGACGACTGGATCGAGCATCTGTTCGTTTCCTCGACGCACGACTATCTGCTGTTCTTCACCAACCGCGGAAAGGTGTACCGGCTCAAGGTGTACGAGCTACCGGAGGCATCGAGGACCGCAAAGGGGCGCGCACTCGTCAACCTGCTGCCCCTACGCGAGGGTGAGCGGGTGCAGTCGGTGCTCTCGACGCGAGATTTCGCGGAGGGCAAGTACCTGGTGTTCGCAACGCGCGAGGGGCTGGTCAAGAAGACCGAGTTCCGTGCCTATAACACGCCGATCAAGGCGGATGGGATCATCGCGATCAACATCCGAGACGAGGACGAGCTGATCGCGGTACGCCGAACCAGCGGGCACGACGACATCATCATGGTCTCGCGCTCGGGCCAGGCTGCCCGGTTCAGCGAGCAACGGGTGCGGTCGATGGGCCGGGACACCAGTGGCGTGCGCGGGATGAACGTCGACCAGCCGGGCAACTCGGTGCTGGCGATGGACGTCGCCCGGGACGATCAGGAGCTTCTGGTGGTCACCGAGAACGGCTACGGCAAGCGCACCCCGATCTCCGACTATCCGGTCAAGGGCCGTGGAACGATGGGTGTCAAGACGATCACGCTCACGGAGAACAAGGGCGCGCTGGCCGGTGCGCTCGTCGTGCGCGAGCACCAGGAGTTGGTGTTCATCTCTCAGAACGGCATGGTGCAGCGAACGTCGGTCCGTGGGATCAACCGATACGGCCGCGCCTCACAGGGCGTACGGGTGATGAACATCCGTGACGATGATCAGGTCAGCGCCGTAGCGCTGGTCGTCGAGTCCGACGGAGCCACCGCCGCAGAGGTGGTCGGCGACGACGAGGCCGCGGACATCGACATGCTCGCGCAACTCAGCGACGACGGGGGCAGCGCGGTTATCGGGGACGACCTCGAACCCTTCGGCGAAGCGGACGTTGCAACCGACGACGACGACGAGGACGACGACGCCGACGGTGGCGTTCCCGAAGAGGACGACGCAGGCTAGTGCGGTGCACTAGGCCGGCGACACCCGGACGCTGAGGCAGACCCGCGATCAGGCGGCGAAGCGCTTGGCGGCAGCCGCCCGAGCCCGGGCTGCTTCCACCTCTCGATCGCGCGGCGATGCGTTCGTCTGAAGCTGCCCGAGGAGCTCGGCGGATGCGGCCGCCACGGCCGCCACCGCGTGGCCAAAGGCATCCTCGTTGGCTTTCGACGGCTTCGCGAAGCCGCTGATCTTGCGGACGTATTGAAGCGCTGCGGCCTGAATCTCCTGATCCGTCGCCGGCGGCTCAAAGTTGTAGAGAGTTCTGATGTTGCGGCACATCCGCACAGCGTAGACGCGCTGGGCGCCGGAGTTCAAGCCGGGCCAGGCTGGACGCGCATGCGCCCAAAAGGTGCGAGGGGCGCCGTCGACTGCGGCGCCCCTCGCGGGCACTTCTTGGCTGGCTAACCGCACGGGTTTGACGAAGCCGGAGGGACTAGTCCCGGCGCCCGATACGGCGGTGTCACGGGGGGACTCCGCTAAGCGGCGTCAGCCTCCGGACCTAGCGGCCGGACACCTCCAGGGTCCCGCAATTACTGTCAGACAGGCGGACCACCTCCTTTCTCTGGTGACGGGAGCTTAGCGAACCCGCACGACGTGGTAACGCAAGCGGGCTTGCGCGCCCGGAACCGAGCCGGCGGTGATCACGGGGTACACGTACGGGCGGTTGGACCAGCCGCCGTTCAAGCGGCCAGATACTGTCTCCAGGCGGCCGGGATCGTCGGGCTGGCGACCTGGATGAAGACATGCGGGCTGGGGGTTCGAGGCTGCGTCAACAGCCGCATACCGGCCTGGCGCGGAAGCGCGTTGCCCTTGCGCCGGTTGCAGGGGGCGCAGGAGGCGACGATGTTCTCCCAGGTCGAACTGCCACCCTTGGATCGCGGGACCACGTGATCGACGGTAAGTTGCGATCGCGCGCCACAGTACTGGCAGGTCCAGTTATCGCGGGCGAACACGGCCCGGCGGGTGATCTTGCGCCGGTGTGTGTCTCGAGGGATCCGCACATAGGTGACCAGCCGGATCACCATCGGTCGTGCGAGGGTCGCATTCGCGGAGTGGAGCTCCCACTCGGCTCGCTCCAGCAGCTCGGCCTTCTCCTTCAGGAGCAGCACGACAGCACGGCGGACGGTGCAGACATTGACCGGCTCGTAGGTTGCATTCAGGACCAGCACCCGTCCAACTTCAGGCCCACGCCGCTGGTGCTCAGGAGGCGGCGTGGACCACGGTGGCGCTGGTATCGAGGTGTCCATCGCAGGGAGCAGTGTAGCGACGGGATTGGCAGCAACTTGTCGGCTCAATGACCGCCGTCCTGCCCGTCCCGGCGATCACGCGGATGGAAACGAACCGAGCACGCGCAGCACCTCCACGTGCCCGCGCAGGCCCTCGAGCGCACCGTCGACGAGCGCTTCTCCGACCCGACCCTCAAGGTCGGCGAAGAACATGTAGCGCCCCAGCCCCTGCTTGCGCGGCCGCGACTCGATCCGGGTCAGGTTGACGTCACGGGAGGCGAATTCCGAGAGGCACGCAACCAGCCAGCCGGGCGCCTCAGCGCCGACACCCCAGAATACGATCGCCGTCTTCCAGGGTCCGCGCGGCGCCTCGCCTCCCGGGACCCCCGGCGGCGAGCCTGACGGCGCGAGCCAGACGAAGCGGGTCTCGTTGCCGGGAACATCTTCGACGCCGTCGCGCAGGACCTCGCAGCCGTAGTGCTCGGCGGCTGCCCTGGTGCCGAGCGCCGCCCACGCGCCCTCGTGTTCGGCGACCATCCTGACGGCGTCGGCCGTCGACGGCGCCGCGAGCACCCGGGCTGCCGGCAGGCGGGTGCGGACGAAGCGCGCGCACTGCCCGTTGGCCTGTGGATGCGAGACCACCGTCTCGATCTCCGACAGCTCGAGCTGGCGCCGCGCGATCAGGCACTGACTGATCGGCTGTACGGTCTCGCCGACGATCGCGACGTCCTCGGTCTCGATCGCCAGCGCATCGAGTGTCGCGTTGACGGACCCCTCCAGCGAGTTCTCGATCGGTACCAGCGAGCACTCGACGGTGCGGTTGTGAACGGCCATCACGGCGTCGTAGATCGTCGCCATCGGCACGAACTGCAGTGATGCGGAACCGGGTGTCGCGATCAGCGCCGCATGGGTGAACGTGCCCTCGGGCCCGAGATAGCCGGCACGCAGGATCATCTCAAGCTCGACGCTGCTCAGCTCGCTGCCGGCGCCGCGCCCGCGCCGTCGCTCTGCAGGGCGATCCTGATCGCCTCATCCTCTTCGGGGGACAGCTCCAGATCGGATTTCCCCTCGTGCACCTGCTTGGCGTACATGCGCGCATGTTCTCGGTGATGGATCGATGACAGGATGATCCCGGAGCGTCGGGCATCGAGCAGCGCGATCGAGGTGGATTGGCGCCCGGACATCTCGCCGTAGGCGTCATATCGGATCAGCGACCGGTAGGTGACCGCGCCGTCGAGGCGCCGTTCGTTGTCGGTCACGCGCTGGTCAAGCCGGCCCGCCACATCCTGGACGTAGTCGGTCAGCGCCTGGAACCCGGACTGGAGCTCGGCAGCGTGGGTGACGAGATCCTGCTCGCGATCGCCGAGGACCGCTCGCTGAGCGGACCGCACGCGCCGGAGGCTGATCGCAAGCGCGACCGAGGTCGCGAGCGCGACGACCGCCACCGCCCCGGCGGCGATCGCGACGATCCCGGCCGTGCTCGTCAGATCGTTCACCCGGACAAGGATAGGCCGATCGGAGGACCGCCACGGACGTCCCGGGCTCAGGTGAACTTGACGACGACCGTCTCGTAGTTATCGGCGGTGTTCGCCTCGCCCCGGACCGGCACCACCTCGGCCGTCACGTTGTACGTCCCGGCCGCCGGCGACGTCGGCAGCGTCACCTGGCAGGTGGTGGTCTCACCCGGAGTCGTCTCGGTGATCAGCGTCGAGCCGACGTCGCTGATGCCGGCGACCGAGACCTTGCACTCGACATTGAACTGGTCGAAGTGGCCGCCGTTGGTCAGGTTGAGGGTGAACTGCGGCAACGGACTGGCCGGCACGTAATTCGTGACCCCAGGCTGGAGCAGGCTGCCACCGACGCTGACCGAGTTGAGAATGTGCCCGTGCAGGCCCGGCGTGAACGTGGCGCTCGAGCCTGACAGCTCGACCCCGAGCTTCGATGCGACGAACGTCGGCTCGAGCCAGCCCAGATCGGTCAGGAACTGGTTCGGGTTGATCTGCTGGCCATTGACCCCTCCGACCGGAATGCCGGCCGAATTGAGCGCGCCGACGATCTCAGGCAGGGTGTAGGACTTGTAGAGGACGTCGGAGCCATAGAAGCGGGCTGAGGCCGCGGCGATCTGGGTGACGGCATCCTGGCGGTCGGCCGTGTTGAGCGCCGACTGGATGTTCTTGGCGATCAGCTGAATGCCGTCGCGGCGCATCCGAAGTGCGTAGACCAGAAGCTGTTGCGCGCTCTGCATCGCCCCGGGAACGCTGAGCCCCTCGGCTGTGGTCAGCTCTTTGTTGGCGCTGTTATACGTGGCGCCGATCTGGGTGTAAAGGTTGGTTACGTCGGCGGCGGAAACGCGAGTTCCGAGCAGATCGAACAACTGCGCGCCGGTGCTGTTCGACTGCTGGATCAGGTTGTAGACCTGGGAGTTGTAGTCCTTCAGGGCGCTGTTGCGCTGGCTGACCTGGCAGCTGTGGATGCCGAGCGCCGCCAGGATGACGACGACGACGAGCACCACCACCGCGACCGCTCGGCGCGTCCTTACCGTCTGATGGTCTCCGGGTGGGCGACGGCCCGCGGAGGGGCGCCGGCGCCCACGCGGCTCCGTGCGACGCGACTGGCGGGGCGGTTCCTCCACCTCGTCAAAGAAGGACAACTTCTCGCTCCTTGCGGGATTTCTAAAGTCTCAGTATGACCGGCGGACGCGCCTGAATTGCAAATCCGCAAGCGCTCATGCAAGCGCGCCGCTTCAACTTCTACCCGTTCTCCGGCCAGATGCTCGCAGGGGGATCCAATCATCTGAAAGCCGTACCGGCCCCAGGCGAGGCGTCAAAGGGACGGCACGCCGGACGTGGAAAAGCACCTTCCGTGAGAACCGAGCAGGCGCCGGCCGGCGATCAGTTGGCGAGCAGCGACCTTGTGCTCGGCCGCTATCGCCTCCAGCGGACCCTGGGGACCGGCGGCTTCGCGACCGTCTGGGCCGCCCGCGATGAGCGGCTCGAACGTGAGGTCGCGGTCAAGGTCCTGCGCCGCGATCGGGTCGTCTTCGGTCGCTTCGAGCGCGAGGCCCGAACCGCGGCCCGGTTGATGCATCCGGCGATCGTCACGTTGTACGAGGCGGCGATCGACGACGGCGGAGCGTACCTCGTCTCCGAGCTGGTGCGCGGCCGGACGCTGGAGAAACTACTCGAGACCGGCCGGCTGTCTGACCGCGATGTCCTCGCCGTCACGATCGCGATCGGACAGGCGCTCGCTCATGCGCACTCCGAGGGGGTGATCCACCGTGACGTGAAGCCCTCGAACATCCTGGTACCCGGCCGCTCCTCCGCAGATGGTCCGGCGGCGAAGCTGACCGACTTCGGTGTCGCCCGGCTGGTGGACGCAGACTCCGGTGGTCTCGTGCTGACGCGCACCGGCGACGTGATCGGAACCGCGGCATACATGGCGCCGGAGCAGGCCGACGGCCGTGAGGCGGCCGCCGCCGCGGACCTGTACTCGCTCGCTCTGGTCACGTACGAGGCGCTTGCCGGGGTGAACCCGTTGCGCGGAATCCGAGCCGGCGCCGGTAAGGCGAGACGACCGCCGAGCTACCTTCCGCCGCTGCGACGCCAGCGCCGTGACCTGCCACCGGAAATCGCCGCCGCGATCGACCAGGCCCTACGTCCGCGCCCGCGTGAGCGTGGCAGCATCGAGGAATTGCTGGATGCCGCCGGCGCGTCGCTGGACCGGGTCGGAACAGCCACCGGTGTGGTGGCACCACGCGGTTGGGTGCCGACGCACACGCACACGAGCGACGAACCGGGTCCAGGCCGTGAGTGGGCAGACACGCAGCCGCGTGCCGCCGGCCCGCCGGCCGGCAGCACGCGGGAGAAACCACAGGGCGGCGATCGCGACCTCGCCGCGACGGAGAATCGCTGGCTCCGCGGCGGGCGACGGCCGCTCCGCGCAGTCAATGCGGCAATGGCCGCGCTGGTCGCATGGTGGCTGTCATTGCACCTGCTCACGGCCGCGCCGCTGGCGCCGGCCGCGGCGGGGTTGATCGCGGCGGGCGCCGTGCTGATCGCCCCGCGGGTCGGGGTGCTCGCCGGGACGTTCGTGCTCGCCGGCGTGGCGCTCGCGCAGGGGCGCCCCGGCGGCGCGATGGCGCTGGTGCTGGTGGTCGGGTTGACGGCATTGTCGATGCCGCTGGCGGCCAGCACGTGGGCGCTTCCAGCGGGAGCGGTGCTGCTCGGCGCGGTCTCGCTCGGGGGAGCCTGGCCGGCGATCGTTGCCCGCAGCGGCGCGCGCTTGTGGCAGCGCGCCGCTGTGTCTGGCGCCGGCTTCGTGTGGCTGGCCGTGGCCGGGACGCTGACGGGTGTCCCGCTCTACACGAGCGTGTCGCCGAGGCCACCGTCGGCGTCGGCGTGGACCGGATCAGTCGAGTTGATGCTCCACGGCGTTCTGATCGCGATGCTCCAGTCCGGAGTGCCGGCGGCCGCGGTCGTCTGGGCGGCGGCCGCGGTCGTCGGGCCGATGCTGATCACCGGACGGACGATCGCTGGAGATCTTGTGGTTGCGACCGTGTGGTCGGCGATCACATTGGCGGGCACTGAGCTGGCAATCCGCCTGTTCAGCTCGCCGGGGCACTATGCTGAGCCGCGCGGCGCCGTGATCGGGGCGATCGCCGGCGCGCTGATCCTGCTCGCCCCCGCGATGTCACGACGGGGTCGCGCAGCGAGGGTCACGCGGAGAGTCCCGTAGCATGGATCGCCAGGGAGCCGCCTCGAATGAGTGTCCTCAGAAGTCTCGAGAGCAAGATCGCAGGCCTCGTCGAGGGCACGTTCAGCCGTGTCTTTCGCTCCGAGGTGCGGCCGGTGGAGCTGGCGCGAAAGCTGGCACGGGAGATGGAGGAGCACAAGTCCTACTCCGTGTCACGCACCTACGTTCCGAACGAATACCGAGTCTTCCTGTCGCCGCGAGACCGCGAGCGTTTCAAGGACTACGAGGACGCGCTGGGCGATGAGCTCGCCGCATATCTGCTTGAGCATTCGCGCCGTGAGCGCTTCTCGCTGCTGTCGCGCCCCGTGATCGAGTTCGCGACCGACGAGCGTCTGCGGCTCGGCGAGTTCGGGATCCAGACGCGCGTGGTGAGGCCTGAGCGCGACGGCGATGATGACCCCGACGGGCCTGAGCAGGAGGCGCAGTCGGGGCATACGATGATCTACGGACCGGGCGGACCGGAGGGCGAGGCGATTCCGCTGCGCAGGGAGACGAATGAGCGTCCACATCGCGCCGTTCTGCTGGTTGACGGCAAGCGGCTGCTGGTCGGCCCCGGCGGTGCGACGATCGGCCGCAGCCGGCAGTGCGAGGTCGTGATCGAGGATCCGAACGTCTCGCGCAAACATGCCGAGGTTCGACCCGGCGACTTCGGGTGGGAGCTCCGCGACCTCGGCTCCACGAACGGTTCGGTGTTGAACGGCACACGGATCGAGCGCCCAGAAGCACTCGAGCCTGGCGACAGGATCGAGATCGGCACGTCGGTGATCACCTTCGAGGTGGAGTGAAAACGAGCGGTGTTGGCGCCAGTCTCCGTCGGACTCAAGTTCGGCTTCCTCGCCGTCCTCTACGTGTTCCTCGCGTGGGTTGCGCTGAGCTCGTTCTTCGATCTGCGCCGGGGGTCCCGCGCGTCCGGTCCACGCACCCCGGACGCGACCGGCATGTACGCGGCGACCGACTCGCTGCTCGAACTGGAGGAGGACTTCGAGCCGCGGCTGGTCGTCGATCGAGCCGCGGGGCACGAGACCGGGATGGCCTACGATCTCAGCACCGGCGCCACCCTCGGGCGCGGTGACGTCGAGATCCAGCTCGACGACCCGTTCGCATCCTCCCACCACGCCAGGATCTCCAGGCAGGGACGTGCGGTCGTGATCGAGGATCTGGGATCGACCAATGGCACGTATCTGAACGACGAGCCGCTGACCGGGCCCCAGCCGCTGCACGACGGCGACCGGATCAGAATCGGCGACTGCGAGTTTTCCTATTACCAATGACCACGGCAACGCGCCACAACTGATGCTCCGGGCGATCGACACGGCGCAGCGGACCGATACGGGCCGTCAGCGACGAGGGAACGAGGATGCCTCATACGCCCATCCGCCGGTGTTCGTCGTCGCCGACGGGATGGGCGGTGCCCAGGCCGGCGAGGTGGCCTCGAGAATCGCAATCGAGACCTTCGAGCAGGGCCTGCCGCAGGAGGGGCCGGCCGAGGACCGCCTGGCTGTCGTCGTCCAGAAGGCCAACCGGCAGATCTTCGAGCTCTCGCATGCGGCTGAGGAGCACGCCGGGATGGGCACCACCGTGACCGCCGCCTACCTGGACGATGCCCACGTGGCGATCGCTCATGTCGGTGACAGCCGCGCCTACATGTTCCGTGACGGCGAGCTGGTCCGCCTGACCAGGGACCACTCGCTGGTCGACGAGCTGGTGCAGCGCGGGAAGCTCACCGAGGAGGAGGCGCTCGAGCATCCGCAACGGTCGATCATCACACGCGCGCTCGGGATCGAGATGGTCGTGCAGGTCGATACCTGGAGTTATCCGGTGCAACCCGCCGACGTCCTGCTGCTGTGCAGCGACGGGCTGACCTCGATGCTCACCGACCCCCAGATCGCACTGATTCTGCAGGAGGAACCCTCGTTGCAGAGGGCGGCCGACAGGCTGATCGCGGAGGCGAACGAGGCCGGTGGACGCGACAACATCACGGTGATCCTGTTCAAGGTCGGCGAGGGCCTGGGTCAGGACGAGCTGGACCAGCCGACGATGATCGGCGTCATGCCGGGCACGCTTGGCGGCGCGCCGCTGACCGCAGCCAGCTCCAGCAGCAGGCGCGCGAGGCTCGCGCGCACCCAGGGGCACGCCCGCTCCAACGGCGGCGAGCGCCACCTCGGCCGCCTCGGGAAGCTCGTGATCGCGCTGATCTCGACCTCGATCGTGCTGTTCATCTTCGGCGGTGCGGGCTACCTCGCCAGCAGGCAGCTGTACTTCCTCGGCACCAACTCCCAGGGGATGGTCTCGGTATACCGTGGCTTCCCGTATGTGCTGCCGTTCGGGGTCCGGCTGTACGAGACGTTCTACGTCTCGGGGGTGCCCGCCTCGCTGATCCCCGCCGACCGTCGCGCGACCCTCCTTGACCACGACCTGCGCTCGCAGTCCGCCGCAACGAAGCTGATCAACGACATCGAGCTCGGACAGGTGAGCGGATGAGAGAGCGCAACCGGGAGCTTGCAGGCCTGATCCCGGCGTCGCTGCTGCTGATGGCGGGATTCGCGGGGGTGTTCATCGAACGATCGAACCAGATCCCGACGGCGACCCTCACCTATGGCCTGGTGTTCGGCGGTCTCTGTCTTGCCGCGCACATCTTCATCAGGATCACGCTCCCTCACGCCGACCCTTACATGTTCCCGCTGGTGGCGGTGCTCGCCTGCTTCGGACTGGTGATGGTCTATCGGATCCAGCCCTCGCTCGCCCGGTACCAGGCGCAGTGGTTCGTGTTCGGTCTGGTCCTGTTCGCCTTCACCGTGCTGGCGATCCGCGATTACCGCAAGCTCGAGAACTACAGATATGTGATCGTCGTCGTCTCGCTCGGGCTGCTGGTGCTGCCGCGCATCCCGGGGATCGGCTATGAGGTCAACGGCGCCTATCTCGGGATCCGCGTGCCGGGCCTGGTCGTGTTCCAGCCGACCGAGTTCGCGAAGGTCGGCCTGGTCGTGTTCCTGGCCAGCTACCTGCGCGACACCCGTCAGATGCTGGCATCCGGGCAGCGTTTCCTGGGGATCAGGATCCCGCCACTCAAGCAGCTCGGGCCGGTGCTCGTAATCTGGGGGATCGCGATGCTGATCCTCGTGCTGCTGCACGACATCGGTTCGTCGCTGATGTTCTACGGCGGCCTGCTGGCGGTCATGTACGTGGCCACCAACCGCATCTCGTTCGTCGTGATCGGCCTGATCGCCTTCGGAATCGGAGCCTGGTATCTGGGAACCCACATCCCGCATATCGACGACCGCGTCACCGCCTGGCTGCATCCGTTCCAGGTGGCTGAGTACAAGAAGGCCTATGGGGGCAGCTACCAGCTCGCGAACGCGATCTTCGCGCAGGCCGAGGGCGGCCTGTTCGGCCAGGGCCTCGGCGCGTCGATGCTGACCGTTCCCGGCAGCAACCCGGTGGTCTATCTCGTGCCGGCGCCCTCGACAGACATGATCTATGCGGTGATCACCGATGAGCTGGGGCTGTTCGGTGCCTGCGCGCTGCTGCTCACCTACCTGATGCTGATCTCGCGCGGGTTCAAGGCGGCGCTGCTGGCGCAAGATTCCTTCTCCAAGCTGATGGCCACCGGTCTCAGCACGATCCTCGCGCTCCAGGTGTTCGTGATCGTCGGCGGCGTCACCCGCGTGATCCCGCTGACAGGCGTGACGCTGCCGTTCGTCTCCTATGGCGGTTCGTCGATCCTCGCCAACTTCGTGCTGGTGGCGCTGCTGTTGCTGATCTCAGACCGCGCCCGCAGAATGGCCGCGCGATGAACACCGCGATCCTGCGCCTGTTCGGCTTCTGCGTGATCCTGTTCGCGCTCCTGGTCGTGTTCACCTCACGCTGGACCGTGTTCGACGCCACTGCGCTGCAGAACAACCCGCTCAACCGCCGCAATTTCCTCGCGGAGCTGACGGTCAAGCGCGGGCGGATCCTGGCCGACAACGGTCAGGTGCTGGCGCGGTCGGTGAAGGGCCCGGGCGACACCTGGACGCGTACCTATCCGACCGGGTCGCTGTTCTCCCAGGCCGTCGGTTATCTGATCGCCGATAAGGGCGAGTCTGCAGGGCTTGAACGCTCGTACTCCGGCCAGTTGCGTGGAGCGCCGAGCGGGCTGCAGTCGATCTTCGGATCGTTCAGCAGCGGGCCGCAGGTCGGCAACGACGTCTACACGACGCTGGACCCGACGGCACAGCGTGTGGCGGTGGCGCAACTTGCGGGACGAGCCGGCTCGGTCGTCGCGATCGACCCCCGGACGGGCGCGATCAAGGTGTTGTACTCGAACCCCACGTACGATGACAACGATCCGAATGCTCCAGGCACGAGCCAGTTCGACTCAGCACTCCAATCCGGGTTCCCGCCGGGATCGACGTTCAAGGTCGTCACGTCGTCGGCGGCACTCAACACCGGCCAGTACACGCCAAACTCGCTCATCAACGGCAAGTCGCCGCTCATCGTCTCCGGCGAGCCACTGGAGAATGACGGCAACATCAGCTGGGGTCCGATCACGCTCACCAAGGCGCTCACCTACTCCGTCAACACGGTGTTCGCACAGGTCGGCGAACATCTCGGGATCGACACGATGGCCGAGTACATGAAGCGCTTCGGCTTCTATTCGGTGCCGCCGCTCGACTTTCCCAAGGGCGAGATGACCGCCAGCGGTGAGCGCATCTACACGCGCAACGGGTCGCGGCTGCTGCCGCCGACGAGTGGGCTGATCGATGTCGGACGAATGGCGATCGGCCAGGAGCGGCTCGCGGTGTCGCCGATGCAGATGGCGATGGTCGCCTCGGCGGTCGCCGATAACGGCACCCTGATGGCGCCGCACTTCGCGACGAAGGTGGTGAATCCGGACGGGCAGATCGTCCAGACCGTGCAGCCGCGCGTCTACAGCCGCGTGATGGCGCCCGAGATCGCGCACGAGCTCGCCCAGATGATGACCGACGTCGTCGAGGAGGGGACCGGCACCGCCGCGAACCTGGAGGGCGTGGGCGTCCAGGTCGCAGGCAAGACCGGCACCGCGCAGATCGGGGTTGTCGGCTCGGGTCTTACCCAGCCTTGGTTCATCGGTTTCGCGCCGGTCTCGGATCCGAAGATCGCGGTCGCCGTCACCGTGAACAAGACACTCGGGGGTTATGGCGGAACGGTGGCCGCGCCGATCGCGGCTCAGGTGATCAAGACGCTGCTCGCGGAGGGGCAATGACCGATACCGATATCGGGACGATCGTAGACGGGCGCTATCGAGTGATCTCGCGTCTGGGCTCGGGTGGGATGGCCGACGTCTTCCTTGCCGAGGATCAACAGCTCGGACGCAACGTCGCTCTCAAGCTGCTGCACCGCCGGTTCTCGGCGGACCCTGGATTCGTCGAGCGCTTCCGGCGCGAAGCCCAGGCCGCGGCCGGTCTGCAGCATCCAAACGTCGTCAGCGTCTACGACCGCGGCGAATTCGAGGACACGTACTACATCGCGATGGAGTACCTCCCCGGCCGCACGCTGAAGCAGCTGATCCGCCAGGACGCGCCGCTTGACCCGGTTCGCGCGATCGACATCACGTTGCAGATCCTCAAGGCGACCCGCTTCGCCCACCGCCGTGGAGTGATCCACCGCGATCTGAAGCCGCACAACGTGATCGTCGGCGATGGTGACCACGCGAAGGTCACTGATTTCGGGATTGCCCGCGCCGGGGCATCGGACATGACCGAGACGGGATCGATCATGGGCACCGCCCAGTACCTGTCACCCGAGCAGGCGCAGGGTCATGCGGTCGGCGAGACCTCCGATCTGTATTCGATCGCCGTCGTCCTCTACGAGATGCTCACCGGCCAGGTTCCGTTCGACGCCGACTCGGCCGTATCGATCGCCCTCAAGCACGTCTCAGAGGCGCCGCCGCCACCGCGGACGATCAATCCCAACATCCCGCCGGAGCTCGAGCAGGTGGTGCTTTGGGGATTCAACAAGAACCCCGACGACCGTCCCCAGGACGCGGACCAGTTCATCAACGTGCTGGAACAGGTGCGGGAGTCGATCGTGTCCGGCACCCGCGGTCAGATCACCGCGAGCATGGCGGCGGTCGCCGCAGCGACCGCCGTTCCGACGGCGGTGATGGCTGCTGACGCCGCCAGCGCCTACGGTGCGGCGCAGCGGCCGGACCTGAACGGCAACGACGGCACCTACGGCGATGACGCTCGCGGTCCCGGCGGTCCAGGACGCGACGCCGACAAGAAGGAGGGCTCCGGCAAGGCGTGGCCGTGGGTTCTGGCGCTGGTGCTGGTGGCGCTGCTCGCCGGCGGAGGCGTTGCCGCGTACCTGCTCAGCAGGCCCGTGAAGGTGACCGTCCCCTACGTGGTCAACGAGTCGCAGGCCGACGCCACCGCGACGCTATCCAACGCCGGCTTCACGCCGAACGTGCTCAACGAGACTTCGACCTCCCCGGCCGGTACCGTGATCCGGCAGAGCCCGACGGCGTTCGTGAAGGCTGATAAGGGCTCGACGGTGACGCTGACCGTGTCGCAGGGACCAGGTCAGGTGAACGTGCCGCCGGTCGTTGACCTGTCGCAGAACCAGGCCAAGCAGGCGATCACGGCCGCCGGCCTGAAGGTAGCGCGGGTGCTGACCGAGAACTCGGGCGTGGTGCCGAGCGGCTCGGCGACCAGAACCGCGCCGGGCGCCGGCACCTCAGTCGGTGTCGGTTCCGGCGTGACGCTGTTCATCTCCTCGGGGAAGGCTCCGATCGCGGTGCCGAGCGTGACCGGCGACACCGCCGCCGCCGCCAAGGGCCAGCTCGACCGCTGCGGGCTTCAACGTCACCCAGACCAGCCAGACGACGAACACGGCGTCCCAGGTGGGAACGGTCCTCAGCCAGAGCCCGTCGCCGCCGACCAAGGCACCTTCCGGCAGCAACGTCACGATCGTCGTCGGAACCGCGCCGACGACGGCGGCTGTGCCCAACGTCGTCGGCTACACGGCTGCGGCCGCGGCGAGCACGCTGACCAGCGCCGGCTTCAATGTGAGCGATCTGATCGAGGTCGTCAACAAGCCCAACCAGGACGGCAATGTGATCTCGCAATCGCCAAGGCCGGGCGGCTCGGTCAAGAAGGGAACGACGGTCACGATCACGGTCGGCAGGTACCAGGCGCCACCGGTGACCACGACCACGACCTCGACCACGACGACGCCCACCACCACGTCGACGACCGGCTGATGCGGAGCTTGCGCGTTGCCGTGCTCGGCGGTGGTAGATCGTCCGAGCACGAGGTGTCACTCGCCTCGGCGGCGTCGGTCGCCGACGGTCTGACCGCAGCCGGGCATCAGGTCCGCCGGATCGAGGTGGGTCGTGACGGCGGCTGGTGTGAGGATGGGGAGTCCGTGACGCTGGAGCTCGGGGCCGGGCTCGACGGTGTCGACGTCGTCTTCCCGGTGTTGCACGGGCCGTTCGGGGAGGACGGGACGCTGCAGGGCCTGCTTGAGAGCCTCGACGTGCCATATGTCGGGGCGGGTGTGCTTGCGAGTGCGCTGTGCATGGACAAGGTCGTGTTCAAGGACCTGATGGCACACGCAGGGATCCCGCAGGTGCGCTACGGCGCGGTCGATCAGGCGCGCTTTGCAGCCGATCCCGCAGGCGTGCTCGCGGAGCTGGCGGAGCTCGGCCTGCCGGTGTTCGTGAAGCCCGCTCGGCTCGGCTCCTCGGTTGGGATCGGACGCGTCGCGCAGGCCGATCAGCTGCCCGCGGCGCTGACGCTCGCGTTCGAGCACGACTCGCTCGCAATCGTCGAGGCGGCTGCAACAGGGCTTGAGGTCGAGTGCTCGGTTGTCGGCAACAGTGATCCGATCGCCTCCGATCCCGGCGAGATCATGCTCGCCGCCGGCGAGCAGGGCTGGTACGACTACGAGGCCAAGTACACCCCGGGCGGAATGGAGCTGATCGTCCCGGCCAGGCTGGATCACGAAACGCGTGAGCGAGTCCGCGCGCTCGCTGTCGAGGTGTTCCGCCGCACCGGCTGCTCCGGTCTGGCGCGGGTCGACTTCTTCGTGGTCGGCGAGGAGGTGCTCGTCAACGAGCTGAACACGATGCCCGGGTTCACGCAGACGAGCGTTTTCTCGGCACTGTTCGCCGCCAGCGGCGTCCCCTACGGCGAGTTACTCGACCGTCTCCTTGAGCTCGCGCTCGAGCGTCACGCCGAGCAACGGCGTCACCGGTTTTAATCAAGCGGATGAGCACGGTTTCGAGCATCGAGTCGGTCGCGATCGTTGGCGCCGGTTTCATGGGCTCCGGGATCGCGGAGTCGGTCGCGGTCGCCGGCCTGCCGGTGGTGCTGCGGGACATCGACGCCGGCAGCGTTGCGCGCGCGCAGGAACGGATCGATCTGTCGCTGTCCCGCGCGGTCAAGGGTGGAAAGCTCGACGGCGAGCAGGCGCAGTCGGCCCGGGAACTGATTGAGTTGACCACCGATATCGAGCGGGTCGCCTCGGCAGATCTGATCGTCGAGGCCGTGCCCGAGGACGAGCGCCTCAAGTCCGAGGTGATGCAGGCGATCGACGGGATCGTCGGTGAGCATTCGATTGTCGCCTCCAACACGTCGTCGATTCCGATCGCGCAGCTGGCCCGGGCCGTGCGCAACCCGGATCGGGTGATCGGGCTGCACTTCTTCTCACCCGTTCCGGTGATGTCGCTGGTCGAGATCGTCGTGGCGCTTGACACCAGCCCGGAGACGGTGACGGCAGCGAAGAGCTTCGCCGAGCGGATCGGCAAGCGGCCGATCGAGACGAAGGATCGCTCGGGCTTCATCGTCAACATGCTGCTGGTGCCGTACCTGATGGCGGCGGTGCGGATGTTCGAGGAGGGCTTCGCGTCGCGAGAGGACATCGACGCCGGCATGAAGCTCGGCTGCGGGCACCCGATGGGTCCGCTGACGCTCTGCGATTTCATCGGGATCGACGTCCTCTACGCCGTCTGCGACTCGCTCTACGACGAGTTCAAGCGCGACGAATATGCTCCGCCACCGCTGCTCAAGCGGATGGTCGCCAGCGGGCGCCTGGGCCGCAAATCCGGCCGCGGCTTCTACGAGTACCGCTGAGACGCTTCAGCGACCCGACTTGCGAATGCCTGAGATCAGAGCGTCGACCCGGAATGCGTTCGCCGCGGCGATGGCGTGCCTGGTGACGCTGCTCGGAGGGGTCGGCGTGGCATCGTGCGCAAGCGGTTCCTCGACGCGGAGCACGAGCAGTTCCTCGACGCGGGGCACCGCAGGTCCGCTGTCGGTCGCGGCCTCCAGTTCGGCCCGCCCGCTGCCGGGTGGCTTTCTCGGCCTCTCGTTCGAGTTCCGCGGTCTCGAGGAATACGCCGGAACGGATCCCGCGGCGCTGGACCAACCATTCCTCGCACTGGTGCGGAACCTCGCGCCAGGGCAGAATCCGGTGTTGCGGATCGGCGGTGACAGCACCGACTGGACCTGGTGGCCGGTGGCGGGCACCAGCCGACCCGGGGGGGTCGCGTACAACCTTGACAGCAACTGGGCGCGCGTCGCGCGGGCGGTCGCCGGGGCGCTGGGCGCGCGTCTGATCCTTGGAGTCAACTTCGAGGCCGACAGCCGCAAGATCGCCAAGACGATGGCTGATCAGATGGTCAAGCGCATCGGCGCGGGCTCGATCGAGGCGCTTGAGCTGGGCAACGAACCCGAGCTTTACGCAAGCTTCGGCTGGTACAAGGACCGGAGCGGTCACGAGGTTCCGGGCCGGCCGCCAAGCTATGACTTCGGTGCCTATCTGGACGACTACGCCGGCGTCGCGTCGGTGCTGCCAGGCGTTCGCCTCGCGGGTCCGAGCTCCGGTTCGCCGATCTATCTGAACCACCTCGGGCAGTTTCTCGACCATGAGCGACGCGTCGGCCTGGTGACGATCCACGCCTATCCGCTGAAGTACTGCGTCCCGTCCGAGCGGCCCTCGATCGCACAGCTGCTGGCTCCCTCAACGGCGAGCTCGGTCGCTGCGCAGACCGGAGCCTATGCGGCGATCGCGCACCGGCATTCGCTGGCGTTACGGGTCGATGAGATGAACTCGGTCTCGTGCGGCGGCTACAGGCCGGTCAGCTACAGCTTCGGCGCTGCTCTGTGGGCGCTTGACCAGCTGTTCGAGCTCGACCGGGCGGGGGTCGACGGGGTCAACTTCGACACCATCCCCAACACCATCCAGCACCTGATCGGCGTTTCTGAGAGCGCCGGCAGGTGGAGCACGACCGTCGAGCCCGAGTACTACGGACTGTTGGCGTTCGCACAGGCCGCGCCGGCCGGTTCACGCCTGGTTCCGATCGCCGGCAGGATCCCGGCCGGCGTGCGTGCCTACGCGACCCTCGCACCCGGGGGTCAGGTTCACGTCGTGCTGATCAATACCTCGAGTGCTGCCCGATCGGTGGTCCTGCGTTTGCCCGGCGGCGCCTCCAGCGTCACGCTCACCCGACTGACCGCGCCGAGCCTCGGCTCTACCACCGGCGTCACGCTCGGTGGTCAGGCGATCAACTCAGCCACGGGCGAACTCGCGGGCACCTCTACCGCGACCACGGTCTCGCCGTCTGGCGGGACCTACGCTGTCAGCATTCCCGGGGGTACTGCTGCGTTGCTGTCGACGGGGTGAACGCGTCCGGCTCCGGGCCGCGCTCACCTCGCTCCTTGAGTGCGGGAGAACGCTCGGATCGCGCCGGCAGTGTCCATAGCTCCGGCATCCGGCCGGGCTATTTGTAAAGGCCTACCTCATTCAGGTCGACGCGGGTGTGGTCGCCGAGGTTGGTGATCCACACCAGGAAGTAGCGGTAGGTCCCGTCGCGGAGGTTGAGGTTGATCACCTCGTCCGAAGCGACGTCGACGGAGGGTGAGACCCGGACCCAGCCTGAGCCCGGCCACTTGATCGCCGGCAGGTTCGTGCGAGCGTAGATCGTCGCCAGGAAGCCGGGCGTGTCGGTCGTGATCCTCAGCTCGCGAGCGGTTGTCTCGCTGCCGGCGTCGACATACAGACCGGTGCCCGCCTTGTCGAGCTTGCCGGTGTAGTAGTCCTGCGTCTGCCACGCCGTCGTCGAGTCGCCGTCGATCGCGAGGTTGGCCCCGGGATTCTCATCCGTCGGCGTGCCGAGTGGGTTGAAGCCCTGCGCGCAGGTAGGACACAGGTGGATCGCGGTGACGCCACCGGACAGCACCGTGTTGACCGGCTGCCGGTTGGTGTGGCCGATGCGAGTCCCGAGCCACGCGACGGCGGCTGCGGCGATCAGCAGGGCGACGAGCACCGCCGCGATCGCCGCCCCTCGGTGACGCAGCGAGAACGGGACGCGCCGCCGCTTGCTCTCGGGCAACGTCTTCAGCACGCTGGTGGCCTCGCCCGTGGTGGCGCCCGCCCGCGCGGTCTCGATCGCGAGCACGTCCTCCAGATCGGAGATCAGCGCTGCGTCGGTCGGATAGCGGTCCTCGAGTTGCTTGGCGGTCGCCGTGTCCACGACAGACGCCAGCGCGGCCGAGACCTCGGGCCGCTTGGCCTGGACGTCCGGAAGCTGTTCACGAACGTGCTTCATCGCAACCGCCACCTGGTTGTCACCCTTGAAGGGAACCTCCCCGGTGAGCATCTCGTAGAGCGCGATCCCGAGCGAGTAGAGATCCGACTGGCCGGTCACCGGCCGCCCGAGCGCCTGCTCGGGCGAGACGTAGTCGGTCGTGCCGAGCACTCTGCCGTCAGCCGTGAGCCCCTCCTCGTCAAGCGTCCGGGCGATCCCGAAGTCGGTGACCTTGGCGGCGCCCTCGGCGTCGATCAGCACATTCTGGGGCTTCACATCCCGGTGGACGATCTGCCTCGCGTGCGCCGCCCCCAGCGCGCGCGCGATCTCGATCGAGTAGGCGACCGACTCGGCGATCGGCAACCGCCCGAGCCTTTGGATCCGCTGCTTCAGGGTCTCCCCGTCGACATACTCGAACACGATGTAGGGCCGCCCGCTGTCCTCGCCGGCATCGATCACGCCGACCACGTTCGGGTGCGAGAGCTGGGCCACGGCGCGGGCCTCCCGGCGGAAGCGGGCAAGCTGGTCGGCCTCGCTTGCGACCTCGCGGTTCATCAGCTTGACGGCCACCGGCCGCTGGAGCGTCTCGTCGGTCGCCAGGAAGACGGTCGACATGCCGCCCGCCCCGATTCGGGCTTCAAGCCTGTAGCGGCCGCTGAGCGTCGTTCCGAGCAGAGAGCTCATCTGAACCGCTTCTATTTTGAGGCACGTGCGATGCGCCTCAGAACAAGCGATCCGAGCGCGATCCTGTAGGCGGCGTAGGGGAGCAGTGAGCGGTCCCTCTCCACCTGCGAGATCAGCCAGGTGGAGCCGAGCGTCGAAGCGAACGAGGCGGCGGCGCCGGCGATGAACGCCCCACGTACATGCGGCGGCAGCCCACGGCGTCGCAGCCGCGCTGATTTCAGCAGCGTTGCCCCGGCGATGATCGGGAGTGCGACATGACGAGAGAGCCGGTTGGACTCCTCGCGGCTGAAGCCGCGCAGCCGGGCCGTCGCCAGGGTCGCTCCGTTGCGTGAGACCCCGGGCATCAACGCGCACGCCTGGGCGACACCGAGCCACATCGCGTCGGCTGCGCGGGCCTCGCCCTGCCCTCTTCGCTGGGGAGTCCGGTCGGCCGCCGCCATCAGCAGCCCGCCGCCGATCAGCGCGACGGCGATCGATCCCGGCGTCCCGAGATGCCGCTCGATCGGCCCCTCGAGGCCGTAACCGACGATCGCGGGGGGCAGGAACGACAGCGCGATCAGCACCGGCAGGCGCCGGTCCGCGTCACGTACCGTCTGACGGATCTCACCCCGCAGGGTGATCAGCAGGGCGACGGCGGTACCGGCATGGAGCGCCACCTCAAAGGCCTTGCGCAGGTCGGCATCGAGCTCCTGGTAGTCCCACCGCAGGAGCCACGGGATCAGCGTCACGTGTCCGGAGGAGGAGATCGGAAGCAGCTCAGCCGGCCCGTGGAGCGCACCGAGCGCAAGCGCATGGGTCAACCGCAGCTTTGTCGTCGGCTGGGCAGCGGCCGTCATCAGGCGGCCGCGCGCGCTCGGCGCTCCTGCTCGCGCCTCACCAGCAGGTACACGATCGCACCCAGGAACAACGCCGCCGCCGCGTAGTCGACGTAGTCGAGATAGTGGCGCCAGTTCTGCCAGTCGCTGCCGACCGCGCGACCGAGGAATGCGAGGCCGCTGATCCAGATCAGCGAGCCGACCGTCGCCGCGGCGAGAAAGCGCCAGTAGGTCATCTCGGCGACGCCGGCGGCATAGGGAAAGGCGGCCCTGATCAGCGGCAGCATTCTTGAGACGGCGATCACCGGCGAGCCGAACCGCTCGAACCAGGCGTGCGCACGGTCCAGTTGGCGGGCACTCGCATGGAGCGGGCCGGGCAGGCGCTCGAGCAGCTCATGCAGGCCGAGATAGCCGATCAGGTACGCGAGCGAAGCGCCCACGACATCCCCCGCGACCCCGGCCGCGATGATCCCGCCCATCGAGAGATGGCCCTCGAACACATTGAAGCCGGCGAACAGCATTGTTACCTCTGTACCCGGAACACCGATCAAAGCCGACATCACAAGCAGCGCAAAGATGCCCCACAGGCCCAGATCGTTGATGACGTGGGTCGCCAGCGTGACAAGCGAGCCGGTTACGGAAGCGTCGAGGGGCATGGACCTGACGGCCAAGGGTAGTGGGTGCAGCGGGTAGGGTTCCGTGAGGCATGCCGATCCCTCTGTTCGTCAACGACACGCAGCTCACGCCCAGCCGTGAGGCGATCCTCGCGCGGATCTCGGCGGTGGTGGCGGCCGGGCGGTTCATCCTCGGGCCCGAGGTCAAGGCGTTCGAAGCCGAGCTCGCCGACTACGTCGGAGTCGCGCACGCCGTCGGCGTCGCCAACGGCACCGATGCGATCGACGATCGCGGCGCGCGCGCTCGGCGTCGAGGCGGGAGACGAGGTGGTGCTGCCGGCATTCACGTTCTACGCGACCGCTGAGGCGATCGCGAGCATCGGGGCGCGCGCCGGTTTTCTGCGACGTGGACCGAGACACCCGCAACCTCACCCCGGAAACGGTTGCGGCGGCCTTGACGCCGCGGACCAAGGCGATCGTGGCCGTCGACCTGTTCGGCAACCCGGCGCCGCTGCCGGCACTGCGTGAGCTCGGCGTGCCGGTGATCGAGGATGCCGCGCAGGCGCTCGGTGCAAGCCTCGGTGCTCGTAGGGCCGGAGGACTCGGCGATGTCGGCACCCTCTCGTTCTATCCATCCAAGAACCTCGGGTGCTTCGGCGACGGTGGGGCGATCCTGACCGACAGCGACGAACTGGCCCGAGATCGCCAGATCGCTCCGGTTTCACGGATCGCAAGGACAAGCAGACGTTCCAGTTGATCGGCTACAACTCGCGGCTCGACGAGCTTCAGGCCGCGATCCTCCGGGTGCTGCTGCCGGAGCTCGACCGGCGCTGTGAGGGGCGGCGGCGCGCCGCGGAGCACTACGCGGCCGCAGGGCTCTCCGAGCACGTCGGTGTGACCCTGTCCGCGCCGCAGGCGACGGCCGCGTGGCACCTGTATGTCGTGACGCACCCGCGGGCTGATGAGCTGATCGCCGCGCTGGGCGCCGCCGGCATCGAGTCGCGGGCGTACTACCGGACGCCGCTGCATCGCCAGCCCGCGATGGCGCCGTTCGCGCCTGATGGCCGCGAGTTGGAGGTCACCGACGAGCTGGCGCGGACGAACCTGGCGCTGCCGATGGGCCCTTCGCTGGACGCCGAGCAGGCCGCGCAGGTGGTGGCGGCGATCGCGGCGTTCACGAGTCGCTGAGCGCGTGAGGGTCTGGGTCGACCTCACCAACTCGCCGCACGTGCTCGTGATGGCGCCGGTGATCGAGCGGTTGCGAGCAGCCGGGCACGAGGTCGACGTGACGGCCCGCGACTTCGCGCAGACGCTCGGGCTGTGCGAGCGTTTCGGGATCGCCCATGTGACGATCGGCGCGCACCGGGGATCCTCGCTCCTGGCCAAGGCCGGCGGTCTGTTCGAACGCTCCGTGGCGCTGACGAGGTATGCGCGCGGCCGCCGTTTCGACCTGGCGCTGGGGCATGGCTCAAACGACATCACGGTCGCGGCGGCTGTTCTGCGGATCCCGTGCTCGACGATGTTCGACTACGAGTGGGCAACGGTCCAGCATCAGGTCAATTGCCGTCTCGCCCAGACCGTGGTCGTGCCGGACGTGATCCCCAGCCAGCGGCTGGCGCGCTATGGGGCCGTCAGGAAGATCAGGGCCTACCCCGGCCTGAAGGAGGAGTACTACCTCGCCGACTTCGAACCCGATCCTGCGGTTCTGGGTCAACTCGATCTCGACCCGGCGGCGCCGATCGCGGTTGTGCGGACGCCGCCGGCGGTATCGCTCTATCACCGCTTCGAGAACGACCTGTTCGCCTCCGTGCTTGAGCGCCTGCGCGGCACGCAGGCGGTTGTGCTGCCTCGGACCGCATCCCAGCGGGAGGAGCTGATCCGTGCGAAGGGATTGATCGTGCCCGAGCAGGCGATCGACGCTCAGTCGCTGATCGCCTACGCGGACCTCGTGGTCTCCGCCGGCGGCACCATGAACCGTGAGGCGGTCGCACTCGGAACGCCGGTGTTCACGGTGTTCGAGGGCAGGATCGGTGCCGTCGACGAACGGTTGCTCGCGACCGGCGTGATGCGCCGGCTGACCAGCGCCGAGCAGATCGAGCTGGTCAAGCGCGACCGGGCGGCGTCGGCAGAGCGCCGCATCCGCAGGGACCCTGCTTTACTGGTTGACCTACTCGCCACGCCGGCCGCGATCTCATGGCGCGCCTGACCGGGTTCGCCGCCAGGGCGGCCGAGTTGCTTCGCCGGCGGCTGTAGGAGCATTCCCTTGGAACCGACGAGTACCCAGAGCCTCTCAACGGCGGGCACCGCACCCGCGCCGCCGCCCGCCGCTGCGGGCGGTGCCGGCGGCTCGCTGAGCCTGCTCCGACGCCATCCGTGGCCGTTCGTCTGCGTCGGCGTCGTGATCTTCTCGACGTTGCTGCTGCTCTGGGCCGGGACCAGCCCCGGCTTCGATCCCTACGGCTGGCTGGTCTGGGGCTATCAGACCCTGCGCCTGAACCTGAACCTCGGCGGCGCCCCGTCCTGGAAGCCGGTGACGTTCCTGTTCACGGTGCCTTACTCGCTGTTCGGCCACCTCTCCTACTGGCTGTGGATGATCACATCGATTTCGATTGCGCTGGGCGGCCCGATCGCCGCCGGGCGGATCGTCTACAGAATCGTCGCCGAGGGTTCCGAGAGCAAGTGGCCGGCGATTGCCGGTGCGGTGTTCGCCGGCGGGTCCGTGCTCGGGATCGTCCAGTACTTCCACTACATCCTCAGTGCCCAGTCCGATCCGATGCTGGTCACGTTCTTCCTGCTGGCGATCGACATGCACCTGTGCGGCCGGCATCGCTGGGCATTCGTGTTCCTGTGGCTGTGTGCCCTCGGGCGCCCTGAGACCTGGCCGTTCCTCGGCCTCTACTCGATCTGGGCCTGGCGCGAGATCCGTCAGATGCGCAAGCTGATCGTCGTCGGGCTGCTGCTGATTCCGGGCCTGTGGTTCGGAATTCCGGTGCTTTCGGGGAATCCCCCGTTCGTCGCCGGACAGCTGGCGCAGGAGTCGCCGCGCGCCCTGCACGGCAACAAGATCTTCGGCACGATCGGTCGCTTCCGGGACCTGACCTACTGGCCCGTCGAGGCCGCGGCCGGAATCGGGCTGGTGCTCGCGTGGTACCGCAGGAACTGGACGGTGCTGATGATCGGCGGCTGCAGTGCCCTATGGGTGCTCGTCGAGATCGTGTTCGCGCTCCACGGCTGGCCGGCCGTGCCGCGCTACATGTTCGAAGCGGCGGCAACGATGATGGTCGTCTCCGGCATCGCCGTCGGTTGGATCCTGCAGGAGGCGCTCAGGCTCTCGAACGCCGCTCGGCTGGGCTGCGTGGCGCTGGTCGTGGTACTCGTCGGCTTCCTCGTGCCGGACGCGGTCGCCGCGATGCGCACCGAGCACGCCGACATCTATCACGAGCGCGCCCGCACGGCTGAGATCCATCGCCTCGATGCGACGCTCAAGGCGCTGGGCGGCTACAAATTCGTCCGCTCCTGCGGCGACCCCTCAGCCGATGTCGAGTACGTCAGCATCCTCGCGTGGTACACGAAGCTCGACGTCGGATACGTCGGTCACAGGCCGCAGTTCGAGATCCACAAGCAGAAGAAGCCGGCTGTGCTGTTCACCGCGCTCTACAACGGATGGGTTGTTCACACTTACCACATCGCGGCGTCAAAACGGGCGGTCTGCTCACGCCTCGACAACGCCTACTACATCGTCACGCCACAGCACCCAGGTGGCGTCCTGATCCACGGCGGCTGACCGCGCGAAGATGCGGTCGGTCGTTCCCCAAACCAGCGCCACGGCAATCCTTAGCCGAGACTTAGTGCTTCCGGGACTAGAATAACCGCCGCATGCGCCGGCGGATTCTCTCCGCGGCCATACCCGTTCACAGGCACTCCCTGCCCCAGCTGCTCGTGGACGGTGTTCTGGTCGCGCTCGCTTACTTCCTCGCCTTCTGGCTCCGCTTCGAGGGCTACCCGCGCGGGCTGGACGCGCGCTACGGCGTGTTGCTGGGGGACACGATCATCTGGGTGGTGCTCGGCACGCTGATCGTGCTGGCCGCGTTCGGCGTCTATCAGCGCCTCTGGAACTACGTCGGCCAGCGCGACTACGAGGCGGTCGTCAAGGGCGTTGTCGTCGCGACCGTTCTGCTCGCCGCCGTGATCGCGCTCCTGCACCCGGTCAATTACGCCCAGCCGCTGCGCGAATCGTTCACGGTGATCTCGCACCGCCACTCGCACATCCATTACTACTGGGTGCCCGGGAGCGCAGCGGCGGTGACGCTGCCCTCGAGCGTGATCGCCCTGTTCTTCCTGTTGACGCTCACGTTCCTGGTGCTCGCGCGGTTCGCTGTGCATCTCGTGTTCGAGGGTCGCGTCCGTAATTTCCGCGTCGCCAAGGGAGCCCGCGACGTCCTGATCGTCGGCGGTGGCGACGGCGGCCGTCTGATCGTTCGTGAGCTTGTGCGCAACCCACAGCTACGCCTGCGGCCGGTCGGCTTCATCGACGATGATCCGCGCAAGCGCAGGCTCAAGGATGAGCACGGGCTGAGGGTGCTCGGCACGACCGAGGACGCCGACCTTGCGAGGGTGCTTGACGAGGTCGAGCCTGACGAGGTCGTGATCGCGATCCCATCGGCCCCGGGCACGGTGCGAGCCCGCGTCGTGACCGCCTGCCGCGAACGAGGAATCCCGGTGCGAACGCTGCCGACCGTGTTTGAGCTGCTGCAGGATGCCGGCGGCCAACTGCGGGTTACGCGTCAGCTGCGTGAGGTGCGTCTGGAGGACATGCTGGGGCGCGAGGAGGTCAGGATGGAGCTCGAGCGGGTAGGGGCCTACCTGGCCGGGCGTGTGGTACTCGTGACGGGCGCCGGCGGCTCGATCGGCAGCGAGCTCTGTCGCCAGATCGCCCGCGTCGGGCCGCGGCGGCTGGTGCTGGTCGATCACGCCGAGGACAACCTGTTCGAGATCACCCGTGAGCTCGAGGAGGAGCGCCACTTCCGCGCCGCCGTGCCTGTGCTTGCCGATTGCCGAGAAGAGGAGCGGATGCGAGAGGTGTTCAGCGAGCACCAGCCGGCGATCGTCTTCCACGCCGCCGCCTACAAGCATGTGACGATGATGGAGAACAACCCGGTCGAGGCGATCCGCAACAACGCGCTGGCCACCCGTCTGGTCGCGAGGATCGCCGGCGAGCTGTCCGTAGAGACCTTCGTGCTGGTCTCGACCGACAAGGCGGTGATGCCGGCGACGGTGATGGGGGCCTCGAAGGCGCTGGCGGAGTGGGCGGTCGAGGCGGAGGCGGCGAAGTGGCCGCAGACCACGTATTCGACGGTCCGCTTCGGAAACGTGCTCGGTTCGTCGGGTTCGGTCGTTCCGATCTTTCGCCGCCAGATTGCGGCGGGTGGCCCGGTGACGGTCACCGACCCGCGGATGACCCGGTATTTCATGACGATTCCCGAGGCCGTCCAGCTGATCATCCGCGCCGGCTCGTTGAGCGAGGGCAGCGGCGAGGTGTTCGTGCTCGAGATGGGCGAGCCGGTCAAGATCATCGAGCTCGCGCACACGATGATCCGCCTGTCCGGGCTGGAGCCCGGACGTGACATCGCGATCGAGACCGTCGGCGCTCGTCCCGGCGAGAAGTTCCACGAGGCTCTGTTCAACGCCTACGAGCACCCCCAGCCGACACCGGTGCAGAAGATCGTTCGGGCCGAGCGCACGCATCTTGACCCGGAGTGGGTCAAGGAGACGTTTACAAACATCAATCTGTTGGTCCTCGAAGGCGATGCCGCGGCGCTGGCGTCCCACGTCTCAAGGCTCGCGGTCGCGCGCTCTGAGCACACCGAGGCACCAGGCGCCCGGAGCGCTCCGTAGACTAGACCGTCGGTCCGCGGACCAGACCATCGACCGCCATGGCATTCATCTCGTTCGCGCTCTCGCTCCACAGCCTCACCGGCAACGCCGGTTCCGATGCCGGCTTCGCCGCGATCCTCGGTCTGGCGATTCTGGCGCTGCTGTACTTCGCGCAGGCGCGAGAGACCTCATCGCTGCGTGATTCGCTGAAGCGAGCCGACGATGAGCTCGGCTCGCTGCACGAGCGCCTGAATGCCGTGATCGCGGCGCAGGCGGCAGCCGCTCAGCGCACGCCGGCGCCGGTTCCGCCGCCGGTCGTTCGCCCGATGGGGAGCGCGGTCGCCGCGGTCCGCCAGGGCGCCGGCGTTGCGGCGCTCGCCGCACCGCTCGCAGCCCGGGCGGCGACGCAGTCGCTCTCAGCGCTCGAGCTTCCGCCGTCTGCACCGGTCGGGGTCGGCGCGCCGGCGCTGAGCTCGGCCACCAAGCTGGTCCCGACGGTTGTCCCCTCGTCCGCGAAGGCGGGTGCGGTGACACCCGCGCTCGCAGGGGCCGGCGGCACGCTCCCGCCCGACGTGACCGTGATCGGCGGCATCGCGCCGGCCACCGCTGCAGGCGGCAATGGGAATACCGGCCAACCGCCGACGGCCACGCCCGTTCCCGTCGCCGCGACCGCGGTCGGCGCCGGCGTGGCAGCCGGTGCGGCCGTCGGCGTGGTCGCGGCCGGCGAGGCCTCCGGAACCGCGCCGCCGTTCGATCTCGAGCGCAGCGAATCGCCGCCCCCGGCGGCGCCACCCGCGCCGGCACGCAGCCGTGAATCGGCCAGTCCCCGCCCGCCGGCGGGCGCCCGCAGCAGAACCGCTGCGGCTGGTCGTGGCCGCCCGCGCCGGCCGAGATCACGCGGGGCACGGGTTGCGCCGTGGCTGATCGGCCTCGCTGCGCTCGGCATCGCAATCGCGGCGCTGGTGATCATCACCGGTGGCAACTCTCCGACGACCACCACCGCCGCCGGGAAGACCACGACGCAGCCGCATACCGGCACCACGACGACCTCACGCAAGCACCCGAAGGCCGCCGCGTTCGACCCGTCAAGCGTGACGGTCGCGGTGCTGAACGGCACAGACACCAACAACCTCGCACACGACACCGGACTGCGCCTCGCCGGCTTCGGCTACACGGAGGGGAACATCGCGACCGCTGCGAGCCAGACGCAGGCGACCACAAGTGTCGCCTACACCCCTGGGCACAGGGCCGACGCCCTGCACGTTGCGCAGTCGCTGAAGCTGAAGGACAGCGCGGTCACGCCGGTCGATCAGAGTACGCTGGCGGTCGCGTGCCCGCAACCGGCGCCCTGCACTGCCGACGTCGTCGTGACGATCGGCCAGGATTTGGTAAGCGCTCAGACGAGCACCACCTAACGCGATGCTCGATCTGCTCGAACTTCCCCAGCGGAGCCCGAAGCCCCGCGAGACTGGGATCACCCATGTGCTGGACCGAGGACTGTCGGTGGTCGATGTCGACGGACTGATCGAGGTCACCGGGGAGGCGATCGACATCGTCAAGCTCGGCTGGGGCACGTCGGTCGTCACCGGAAACCTCGAACAGAAGGTCGCTCGCTACCAGGAGCACGGGATCCCCGTCGTCTTGGGTGGAACCCTGACGGAGCTCGCGATCGCGCAGGACCGGCTCGAGCGCCTGCTCGAGCTGATCCGCCGGCTGGGTCTGAAGCACATCGAGATCTCCGATGGCACGATCACGCTCGCGCATGAGACGAAGCTTGACCTGATCCGGCGCCTGTCGGACGAGTTCACAGTTCTCTCAGAGGTCGGCTCGAAGGACGACACCAAGATCATGGCGCCGTACCGCTGGGTGGAGTTGATCAACAGCGAGCTTGAGGCAGGCGCCTGGAAGGTGATCGCCGAGGCCAGGGAGAGCGGGACATCCGGGATCTTCCGGCACGACGGCGAGGTGCGGATGGGTCTGATCGACGAGATCGTCCACCAGGTGCCGGCGGAGCGAATGGTGTTCGAAGCCCCTCGGAAGGACCAGCAGGTGTGGTTCGTGAGGCGGATCGGGACCGATGTCAACCTCGGCAACATCGTCCCCGAGGACGTGTTGTCGCTGGAGACGATCCGGCTCGGTCTGCGCGCCGACACAGCGCTCGAGAGCCTTGACGCGGTGAACCACTCCCGGGATGCCGAAGAGTCCGGGGATGGCGGCTGAAACGTGCCCGGGCCACGGCCTTCTGCTGCTGGCCCGCCACGGACAGACCAACGACAACCTCGAGCCGATACGGGCGCAGGGGTTCAGCAACACGCCGCTGAACGCGGTCGGTCGCGGTCAGGCGCACGAGCTTGCCGAGCTGATCGCCGCCGGTGAGCCGATCGCGTCGCTGTGGTGCTCGGACCTCAGCAGGGCCGCGGAGACGGCCGGAATCGTCGGCGAGCGGATCGGCCTGACCCCACGGCCCGACCCGAGGCTCCGTGAGGGTAACCGCGGCGACTGGGAGGGCAGGTTGTTCATCGACATCCGGGAGGAGGATCCCGACGGCTACGCTGCCTGGCTGCGCGCGGGCGCGGACTTCCGCTTCCCGGGTGGCGAGTCGCTGCAGGAGCACTCAGACCGCGTCGCGGCGGCCCTGTCGGACATCCTCGCCGCCGGTGAGCTGCCCGCGCTGGTCGTCTGCCACCGGGGCTCGATCCGCACAGTGCTGTGCCGCAGCGACCCGCGCGGGCTCGACGCGTTCCACGACCACGATGTGCCGAACGTCGGCGTGGTGCGGCTTTGAGGCTGCTGCGCCCGGCCGCGTTCGCGGCGCTGGTGATCGCAACGGTCGGCGCGTTCTTCGTCACGCAGCATCTGAAGGTGACCACGCCACTGATCAACGGAACCCCGAAGCCGTTTCCGGCGGCCTTCAATCCGATCGACGGCCGGATCTGCCGCGGCGGGCCACCGGACAACAAGGTGATCGACTACCGGCGCGTGAGGATCTCGTTCTATCTGCAGCACCGCGCGGACAACGTCGCCGTGTACGTGGTCAACGACAGCGGGCAGATCGTCGCAACGGTCGCGTCCAACCGCTACATGGCGATCGACAACCGCAATCCCGACGGGGACTTCAGCTGGAATGGCAGGGAGGGCAACCAGAACGGCCCCTTCGCCCCCGCCGGCACGTACTACTTCAGAGTCGCGCTCCAGCACGAGGGCCGGACCTTCACGCTGACCGGCGTGCCGTTCCAGATCATCACCACTCCACCGCATCCGGACATCACCAGCGTCGTCGTGACCGGTGCCGGGAAGCTCACCACCGGCACCGCGACCATCACCCCGCCGCAGGGCTCGGTCACGATCCACTTCAAGCCTGGCCACTACAGCACCGCGCGGATCCAGCTCTACCGCACCGACCTGCCGGGCAGGCCCGTGATGGTCAAGAGCTTCGGGGTCGACGGCCGGCGCGGCGTCGCGGTCTGGAACGGATTGATCGGCGGCCAGCCCGCGCCGGCGGGTACCTACCTGGTCGGGATGTCGGTCACCGATCAGGCGTGCAACCTCGGCCAGTTCCCGATCGTGATGCCGCCGCCGCCAGGAAGCACCCCGCACGCCGGTGTGACGGTGCGCTACCTGGCCGCCCAGCCGCCGCTCACGCCGACCGGCGCGGGCTCGGTCACGACGGTTCCGGTGTACTCGTCCGGCGCCCCGTACGCGTGGACGCTGCGACGCGTCGGCTCGCGGCTGACCGCCGTCGCCGACCAGCATCACAAGCGCCACGGGCACCGGCAGCCGAGCCAGTTCCAAGGTCACGTGTCATCCGCACAGGCGTCGCTGCCGCTGCGCTTCCTGATGCCCGCCCAGGGTGCGGGCCTGTACGAGCTCGCGCTCCGCTCCGGTGTCAATCGGACGACCGTCCCGGTGATCGCGAACGCGCGCGGGCGCCGCGCCGCCGCGCATGTGCTCGTCGTTCTGCCGGCCCTCACCTGGCAGGGAGTGAACCCGGTCGACGACGACGGCGACGGCCTGCCCGACACGCTCGCCCGCGGCGACTCGATCGCGCTGGACCGGCCGTTCGTCAGCGGACTTCCGCCCGGCTTCGGCGAGGAGGCCGCGCTGCTGAGCTATCTCGACAGCCAGCACATCAGCTATCAGCTGACGAGCGATCTCGCCCTGGCGGAGGGCGTCGGGCCCGCCCTGCACGGGCACACGGGCGTGATCCTCGACGGCAGCATCGTCTGGTCGACGTCGGTGCTCGATCAGGCGTTGCTCGCCTACGTCGGCAACGGCGGGCGGCTGGTCTCGATCGGCCAGTCCTCGATGCTGCGCACGGTCCCGATCACCAAGGGCGCCACCGGTCTGAGCGCGGGACCCCCGAGCGGCGCCGCCGCACACGACCCGTTCGGCGCGCAGCCCGGGACGGTCGTCGCCACCCACGGCGAGCTGATCACCGTGATCAGCGACCCGCTGGACATCTTCTCGACCACCTCGGGCGCGTTCAACGGCTTCGACGCGTACCAGGTGATCGCCCCGCCGAACCACGCGAACGCGTCGATGGCGGGGATCGCCGCGCCCGAGCCCGGCGATCAGCGGCTTCAGGATCGGCCGCGGGATGGTCGTCGAGATCGGGCTCGGCGGCTTCTCATCCAGTCTTGCCCACAACGCCGACTCCCAGGAGCTGCTCGCCCGGCTCTTGCAGCTCCTGTCCGGTTAGCAGGGGGGCTCCGATGGCCGGCTACCTGAAGCGCCTCGTCAGCTCGCTCGGCGCCTACCAGCTCGCCGATCTCCTGTCGAAGGTGATGGCGATCGTGCTGCTGCCGATCTACCTGCCGCGCGTCGGGGCAGCCGGCTACGGGATCGTCGAGACGCTCGCGACGTTCGTGATCCTCGTCAGCATCGTCGTCCGGCTTGGGATGATCGAGTCGTTCCTGCGGTTCTATTTCACCGACACGAACCAGGCGCGCCGGGACGCGCTCGTGCGTCGCACGTTCCTGTTCCTGCTCGTCACCACGACGATCGCCGCCGCGCTGCTGGCGATCTTCGCCGCACCGATCTCGCAGCTCGTCACGACCGAGCGGATTCCGGGAACATTCCGGATCGCCGTCCTCGGCGTGTGGGCATTCACGAACCTCGAGTTCGCCTACGCGATCCTCCGCGTCGACGAGCGCCTGCGCGCGTATGCGACGGCGACGGTGGCGAACGTCGCGCTGACGATCGCCTTCTCGCTGCTGCTCGTCGTCGGGCTCGGCCTGAAATACAACGGGCTGCTGCTCGCCAACTACGGCGTCTCGGCGTTCATCCTGATCGTCCTCTGGTGGACGATGCGCGAACGGCTCCTCGCTCGCTCTCACGGAGGGGACACCTTTCGCGCGCTGCTCCATTTCGGCCTGCCGACCGTCCCGGCAGAGGCGTCCGTGTACGCGCTCAGCGTTCTCGACAGGCAGTTCCTCGTCCACCAGCACGGCGTCACCGTGGTCGGCCAGTACTCGCTCGCGGTCAAGATCGCGGGAGCGATCGCGTTCATCGTCCGAGCGTTCCAATACGCCTGGCCACCGCTGGCGTACTCGATCACCGACGACGACGAGGCGGCGCGGTTCTACGGGCTCGTGACGACCTACTACGTTCTGCTGAGCGCGTGGATCGTCGCGGGACTCGCGCTCGAGGCGCGCTGGATCGTCCGGTTACTCTCCGCGAATACGCCGCAGTTCTACGAGGCATACCGAGCGGTTCCGTGGGTGTCCCTCGGCTGGGCGATGTACGGCCTCTGGGTCGTGTTCCTCGTGATCGCCGGGCGCGCCCACGTCACGCGTCGCAACTTCCCGGCGGCGTTCGTCGGCCTTGCGGTCAACATAGTGCTGCTGATCGTGCTGGTGCCGAGCTACGGGATCGTCGGCGCGGGCGTCGCGCTCTGCGGCGCCTACGCAGCGATGCTGATCGTCATGCACCTGCTCGTCCGCAGCGCGTTCAGCGTCACCTTCGAGTGGAGCCGTCTGGTCCACATCGTGCTGCTGAGCGCCGCGTTCGCGGTCCTCGGTGATCTGCTGCTGCCGACCCACGGCGTGGTCGGATTCCTCAGCAGGGCGCTCGTGTTCGCGGCGATCCCGCCGGCGCTGCTGCTCAGCGGCTTCGCCCATCGCGAGGAGATCGTTCAGGGCCGAGCGATGCTCGCCCGGGCACGCACATACCGAAGGACCCCATGACCCGCCCGAGTGTCAGCGTCGTCGTCCCGTTCGCAGGCGATCCGGCCGCCGGGCGCCAGGCGCTCGAGATGCTGCGCGCCCTGCATGCACGTGACGGCGACCAGCTGATCCTCTCGGACAACTCGGGGACGTTCAGGCCGGAGGCGACCGAGGGCACGCCGGGCATCGCGGTCGAGCCGGTGATCATCCGGGCCGATCGTGAGCGCTCGCCCGCACACGCGCGCAACGCCGGTGCCGCGCACGCGACCGGCGAGTTCATCCTGTTTCTCGACGCCGACACGCGCGCGCCCGCGGACCTGCTCGACCGTTACTTCAGGCTTCCGGTCGGAGACCGGGTGGGGGCGCTGGCGGGCGAGATCCGCCCGGCGCCGGACGCCGGCCAGTCGCTCGCGACCCGTTACGCCGCGCGGCGCAACTTCCTGTCGCAGCGGGCGCATCTGGCGCATCCGTTCCGCCCACGCGCGGCGGCCGCAAACCTGCTCGTCCGGCGCTCGGCATTCGAGGCCGCCGGGGGCTTCCGCGAGGGCCTGCGTGCCGCCGAGGACACCGATTTCTGCTGGCGCCTGCAGGCGCTCGGATGGACGCTTGAACTGCGCGAGGATGCGGCCGTCGAGCATGTCTACCGGACCACGATCCGCGAGCTGCGCGCACAGTGGCGCGGGTACGCCGCCGGGCGGGCGTGGCTGGCTCGCAACTACCCGGGCTTTCGGCCGGAGCCGGCGGCCAGGCGGGCCCTTCGCCGGGCCAGAGGTGCAGCCGCTGGGGCCGGCTTGCGGGCCGGCCCCAGCGCATCGACGGTCCCACAGAACCGGCTTGAGCGGGCGGAGTTCCTGGCCCTCGATGCAGTGCTCGCGGTCGAGGAGCTGATCGGCCTGCGGCTCGGAAATCATCCCGGGCCGGCGACCGGCGGGGGTGCCGAGCCGGCGTCTGCCGACGCGTACGGCGCCCGTGCACCAACCCGCCGGATCCGCGTCGATCTCGTCGACCCGTCCGCCTACACGCCCCCGTACGACCATGCGCTCGCAGCCGCGCTCGCGCATGCCGGCGCCAGCGTACGCCTGATCACCAGCGAGTTCGCCTACGGGTCGGTACCGGCTCCGGATGGATACGCGGTGTTGCGGCGCTTCTACCGGCACGCGGCCGGCGCCGCCGGATCCCGGCTGCGGCTCCTCAGCAAGCTGGTCGAGCACGTCCCGGACATGCTCGGCTACCGCCGGCTGGCGCGCGAGGCCGACGTCGTTCACTTCCAGTGGACCACGGTGCAGGCGCTTGACCGCTTTCTGCTGCCACACGGCCCGGTCGTGCTGACCGCCCACGATCTGCTTCCGCGCGAGCCCCGGCCCGGGCAACTGCGAGCACAGCGAGCGCTGTACGAGCGCGTCGACGCGGTGGTCGTCCATTCCGAGCATGGCCGGCGCACACTGGTTGACGGCCTCGGCGTCGCCCCGGCGAAGGTCCACGTGATCCACCACGGAGCATTCGAGCACCTGACCCGTCAGCCGCGGGAGGATCCGCTCCCGGTTGAGTTGCAGGCGGTGGATGGACCGGTGGTTCTGTTCTTCGGGCTGCTGCGGGCGTACAAGGGGATCGACGTGCTGCTGGACGCGTGGCGGGGCGTGTCGGAGGGAGAGCTGTGGATTGTCGGGCTCCCACGCATGGACATCGCCGCCCTGCGTGCCGGCGCCCCGGAGCGGGTCCGATTCGTCGCTCGCTTCGTGTCCGACGCGGAGCTGCCGGCCTTCTTCCGACGCGCCGACATCGTCACCCTGCCCTACACCTCGACCGAACGCCAGGACCAGTCGGGCGTGCTTGCGACGGCGCTCGCGTTCGGTCGCCCGATCGTGCTCAGCGACGTCGGTGGCTTCGCCGAGGTCGCTGCGTCGGGCGCTGCGTCGCTCGTGGCTCCGGGGGATCCCGAGAGCCTGCGGGCGGAGCTTCGGCGACTGATCGCCGACCCGGCCGAGCGCGAGCGGCTCGCCGCCGCGGCGCGGAGCGCGGCTGTCGGGCTGTACTCGTGGGACGCGGCGGCGCGGGCCACGCTCGCGCTGTACGAGGCGCTCTGCGGCAGAATCCCGCCGGCATGACGGCGCTTGCGATCGTTTTCTGGGTGTCGGCCGGTCTGCTGGTCTACACGCAGATCGGCTACGGGCTGCTGCTCGCGGCGCTCGATCGGGTCAGGCCGGGACGGGGGTTGACCCCTGGCGCCGCGGAGCCATCGCCGGCGGCCTCACAGCCGGGCGCTTCGGTGATCGTCGCCGCATATGCCGAACAGGAGGTGATCGCCGCACGGATCGAGAACCTCCGGGCGCTCGACTACCCGCCGGGCGCGCTGGAGCTGATCGTCGCCTGCGACGGATCCCCTGACGAGACGCCACAGCGAGCCCGAGCTGCCGGAGCCGACCTGGTGCTCGAGCTGCCGCGCGGCGGCAAGGTCCGCGCCCAGGATGCCGCCGTCAGGCGCGCCAACGGACAGATCCTGGCGTTCACCGACGCGAACGCCAGCTGGGCGCCCGATGCGCTGTCCCAGCTCGTCGAGGCGTTCGTCGACCCGCGCGTCGGTTACGTCTGTGGCGACGTCCGCTTCCTGAATGAGCGCGGCACCAACCAGGAGGGCCTCTACTGGCGCTATGAGATGACGCTGCGGGCGCTCGAATCGAGGCTACGCTCGGTCACCGGCGGCAACGGCGCGATCTATGCAACCCGGCGAGAGTCCTACTTCGAGGTCGACCCGATCATGGGGCATGACCTTTCGTTCCCGTTCAACATGGTCAAGCGCGGTTGGCTGGCCGTATACGCTCCCAGCGCCCACGCGGTCGAGAAGATGGTGCCCTCGATCGAGGGCGAATTCGCCCGCAAGCGAAGGATGATGAGCCACGGCTGGCCGATCGTCGTGCGGGGCGGCATGCTGTCGCCGCGCGGATACGGGCCGCTCTATGCATTGATGATCTTCTCCCACCGGATCCTGCGCTACGCGTCGCCGCTGCTGCATCTGACGGCGCTCGCCGCGAGCATCGCGCTGCTCGGTCACGGGACCGTCTACGCGGTCGCCGTGGCGCTGCAGGCGGCCGTGCTGCTGGCCGCACTGCTCGCCTCGCTGATTCCGGCGAGGCCCCTGCTGGTCGCGCGCTACTACGTTCTGACCACTGCCTCGCTCGCCGCCGGGCTGTGGGACTGGCTTGCGCACGGGACCGAGGCCGGCTGGGAGCCGGCCGAGGGCACCAGATGATGCCGATGATCCGCCGGATGATCGATCTTGCGATCGCGGTCCCTGCGGCGGTGCTGACGGCGCCACTGGTTGCGCTGCTGGCAGTCGCGGTGCGGCTGGAGTCGCCCGGCAGCCCGGTCTACACCCAGACGCGGGTCGGCAGGCACGGGGCGCCGTTCCAGATCTACAAGCTGCGAACGATGGTCTCCGGTGCCGAGTACCGGGGCGCCGGTCTCGCGATCTCGGCCGGCGATGACCGGATCACACGCGTCGGCGCGCTGCTGCGACGCTACTCGCTCGACGAGCTGCCGAACCTCTGGAACGTGGTGCGCGGAGAGATGTCAATCGTCGGCCCGCGACCGACGCTCCAGGGCCAGGTGGATCAATACACGCCGCGCCAGCGCGGCCGTCTGGCCGTCAAACCGGGGATCACCGGTTGGGCGCAGGTCAACGGGCGCGCGTCGCTGCCGTGGCCGGAGCGGATCGAGCTTGACCTCTGGTACGTCGAGCACCGCACACTCGCGCTTGATCTGAGGATCATCTCGGCGACCACACGGATGGTGCTGACCGGACATGGCCTCTACAAGGGGGAGACGGGCGGGTGGAACCCACCAAGCGCGACATAGGAATCCTGCTGACCGGCGTCGGCAAGCGTTACGACATCGTGTCGGCGTTCGCCGAGCACGCGACGGTGATCGCGGCTGACCCGAACCCGCTCGCGCCGGCACAGTTCGCTGCCGATCACCGGACCTCTGTGCCGCGGATCGACGATCCGGGGTACGTGCCGGCACTTGCCGAACTGGTCAGGCGCTTCGACGTGCGGGCCGTGATCCCGCTCACCGACCTGGACATCGAGGTCCTCGCTCACGCGCATCTGGCCGGTCAGCTGCCGGCGCTGGTGCCGGCACCGGATGTCGCACGGGCGACGTTTGACAAGTACGAGGCGCACCTGCTGCTCACGCGCCTTGGTCTGCCCTCGCCGCCAACGGTCCTGCCAGGCGAGCCGGTTCCCCACTACCCCGTGATCGTCAAGCCCCGCCAGGGTTCCGGCGCCCGCTCGATCCTCCGCGCCGACGACCAGCGGGCCGTCGAGTTCTTCGTTGACTACGTTCGCGAGCCGACGATGGTGCAGAAGCTGATGGATGGCCCCGAGTTCTCGATCGACTGCCTCTGCGACCTTGACGGCCGCTGCCTGAACGCGATCCCGCGGACAATGATCGAGTCGCGCGGCGGGGAGTCGATCAAGGGGACCGTGATCGCCGACGCCGAGCTTGTCGAGCTTGGACGCCGGGTCGTCGAGGCGCTCGGCGTCCGCGGACCGTGCACCGTTCAGGCGTTCCGGGACTCGCAGGTCGGGATCGGGATCACCGACGTCAACACCCGCTTCGGCGGCGCCTTTCCAGCACCGATGTACGCCGCGCTCCCAGGCCGAACCTATCCCGAGCTGATCGTGCGGATGGCCTCAGGCGAGCAGATCGAGCCCCATGTCGGCGAGTTCCGCGCCGGGGTCACGTTCACGCGTTACTACTGGCAACTTGAGCTCGATCAGCGGCTCGAGCCCACAGGTCGGGACATCACGGCGCGCGTCGGGCCGCCGCCGCCACGCTGAGAACGCGGCATCATACGTTCGTCCATTTCGCACCTGTGGAGGTGAGATATACGTCCAGATCGGGTGCATGGTGCCTGTCAATGCTTGCAGCACGCTTGCGCCACTCGCTATAAAGGAGTTATGGAAGCGGGTGTGGTGCCCCGTCTGGCCCCCACGCGGGTGCCGACCTTCAGTTCTCCGGTGCTGTTGCGGGTCGCGTCTGACGCGCGGCTGGTCGCGCTGATCCGTGAGGGCCGCTCGGCGGCGTTCGAGGCCGCCTACGATCGCCATCACCGAGCGATCCTGTCGTTCTGCCGGCACATGCTCAGCGATCCTGACGAGGCGGAGGATGCCGTCCAGCACACGTTCGCGGCCGCCTACAGCGATCTCGTGACCTCGGACAAGCCGATCCACCTGCGCCCCTGGCTGTTCACGATCGCCCGCAACCGCTGCTACTCGATCCTCCGTGCGCGGCGTGAGCAGCCTGTCGCCGAGCTCGAGGAGGTCCAGACGGACGGCCTGGCGGCTCAGGTCCAGACCCGCGAGGACCTGCGTGAGCTTGTCAGCGACATGCGGCAGCTGCCGGATGAGCAGCGCGCCGCACTCGTGCTCGCCGAGCTTGACGCCCTCTCTCACGCCGAGATCTCCGAGGCGCTCGGGGTTCCCAAGGAGAAGGTCAAGGCGCTGGTCTTCCAGGCACGGGAATCGCTGATCGCCAGCCGTGCCGCGCGCGAGACCGCGTGCACCGAGATCCGCGCGCAGATCTCCGCGGGTCGAGGCGCGACACTCCGGCGCACGAACCTGCGCAGGCACCTTCGGGAGTGCGACGGCTGTCGCGAGTACCGTGCCCAGGTTGACCGCCAGCGCAGGCAGTTTGCGCTGCTGTTGCCGGTGGTGCCGACGATCGCACTCAAACAGGCCGTGCTCGGGGGGACCTTGGGCGGCAGCATCCTCGGAGGCGGGTTGCTAGCGCCCTCCGCGCTGAAAAGCGCGGTCGCCAAGGGGGTCGCTGGAGCGTTGCTCGCCGGGGCTGGAACGGCCGGAACGGTCGTGGTCGCGGCGAGCGACCTCCACATCAGCGGGCTTGAATCGCCTGCGCTGTCTCACCACTCGCACGGAGGGTCGGCCGGCTTGTGGCGGCACGGTTCGCGCCATCGCGACACGACCACGGGAGCGACCGGCTCCGCACAACTGCTCAGTGACGCGACCCGCGCCTCCGCCATTGGGACCGAGATCGCCACATCGCAGTCCGGTGACGCTCGGCATTCGGGCACCGGCGCCTCCGGTGGGGCCGCCGTGCGTCCCTCCCGCTCGCATCACGCGGCCACGCACGGTGCCGTCAACGGCACCGGGGGCTCGTCGACCGCCACCAGCTATGCGGTCGCGCCGCCGACGGGGCTGGGCACGGCGGCTGCCGGGTCAGGCGGCGGTGCCGGCTCGCGCGGCGGCAGTTCGGGCAGCGCGAGCGGCTCGACACCGGTCGGTGCGCGCGGCTCGGGTTCGAGCACCGGGACCGCCGGCGGTTCGACGAGCACCGGATCGGATCCGACGAGCACCACCACCGGTGGTTCGACCTCCGGCAGCGGTGCCGGTGGCCCGACCGGCCTTGGGACGGGCACCAGTTCCGGCTCGGGCGGTAGCGATGGCACGAACGGCGGTGCCGACTCCGGCTCTGGCTCGAGCGGCGGCAGCCCGTCCGGCGGCGGCGGCCGCTCAGCCGGTTAGCAGCGCCCCGCGGCTCCGCGCCTTCCGCGCCTGGTCTCGCTGCGGGACGGCCGCCGGAGATCACATCTCACTAGAATTCCGATCATGGCCAAGAACGCGCGATCGCTTGCGGGTGAAGTCGTCGCGATCACCGGCGGGGCTCGCGGTATCGGCGCCGCGACGGCAGCGGCCCTGATCTCGCAGGGTGCGCGAGTCGCGATCGGCGACATCGATCTGGCGCTTGCCCAGCGCACCGCGGACGAGCTTGGCGCCGCGACGGTGGCGCTTGCGCTCGACGTCACCGATCGCGCGAGCTTCGAGGCGTTCCTGAATCAGGTGGAGACGCAGCTGGGACCGCTCGATGTCCTGATCAACAATGCCGGCATCATGCCGGTGGGCCCGTTTATCGAGGAGACCGACGCCACCGCCCAGCGGCTGATCGATATCAACCTGACGGGCGTGCTGCTCGGATCCAAGTTGGCGCTGGAGCGGTTCATCCCGCGCCGGCGCGGGCATCTGGTCAACATCGCCTCGACAGCCGGCAAGTCGGGCATTCCCGGCGGCGTCACGTACTGCGCGACCAAGCATGCGGTGGTCGGACTCAGCGAGGCGATCCGACAGGAGGTTCGCGGGCTCGGGATCGGCGTCAGCATCGTGATGCCCGTGGTCGTCCGAACCGAGCTTGGCTCTGGCCTGCCGGAAGCACGCGCGTTCAAGCACGTCGAGGCGTCCGATGTCGCGGATGCGATCGTCGAAGCACTCCAGACCGGGCGGGTTGACGTGTTCGTTCCTCGCAGCGTCGCGCCGGTGATCCGGATGCAGTCAATTCTTCCCAGACGCATGGTCGACGCGGTCGTCCGTCTGCTGAAGGCCGATCGGGTGCTCTCAAGCCCTGATCACGTGGCGCGCGCGGCTTACGAGGCGCGGATGGTCGCCACCATCTCGAACCAGCCGCCCGATTCGGTCGAGCTCCCCGAGGTGCCCGACACCGAGGTCAGCGTCGGCTGACACCGCGCTGTTCGTTGAGCCACGCGGCGATCCGTGCTCGATGCCACGACTTTTTGACGAAAGTTCGAAGGTAATCGCGCTCGGTTGTCGATATTTCAGTGGATGAGCCAGCGTCTGCCAACAGGTCCGACGCAGTCGGGCGAGGTCTCGGCGGTCAGGTTGCCGGATGAACTCCTGATGCCGGCATCCGGCGGGCCCTTGCGCGATCAGCTGATCGGCCTGGTCGAGATGATCGAGCATCGCGCCGGCGCCGTGCAGGTGTCGCTCTGGCTGGAGGGCACCACCGATGGGCGCTTCGAGGTGCGGGCGGCGGAGAAGGCGACCGCGCGCCCGTTCTGCTCGACCGCGATCCGCGGAGAGGCGGGCAGGCTGCTCGGCGCGCTGACGATCTCGGCGAGCGCCCGGCATCGCCTCAAGCCCGACGACCAGACGCTGATCGAGTCCACCGCCTGGCTCTGCGGACGGTTGCTCGAAAGCGCCGAGGCGATCGAATACCGAACACTGCTCGACCGGGTGCCGTCGGTCATCTACATCGCCGATACGGGCGAGAACGGCCGCTGGCACTATGTCAGCGCTCAGGTCGCCACGATCCTGGGCTTCACGCCGCAGGAGTGGTGCGCAGACCCCACGCTGTGGGCGCGGCAGCTGCACCCTGACGATCGCGAATGGGTCCTCGGACTTGAGCCCGACGAGCGCTTCGATGCTTGGGGGGATCCGCTGCCGCACGAGTACCGGCTGTTCGATCGCGCCGGCTCCGTGGTGTGGGTCCGCGACGACGCCTTCCTCGTACAGGACGAGCTTGGGCGCGGTCGCTGGCACGGCGTGATCCTCGACATCACCGATCGCAAGCTGGCCGAGGCCGAGCTCGAACGGCGCGCCGCACAGCAGGCGGCTGTTGCACGGCTCGGCGAGCACGCGCTCGAGCGCGTCCCGATCGCCGACCTGATGCAGGAGGCGGTGGCGACGGTGCTCGAGGTGCTCGCGGTCGACGGGGCGCTCGTCGCGGAGGTGATGCCAGACGGGGAGTCCTTCGAGTTCCGTGCGTCCTCGGGATGGCCGGAGCTCGAGATCGGCTCGGCGTCAACGGCTGACCGGACGCGCTCCCAGGCGGCGTACACCGTGATGACCGGCGAGCCCGTGTTCGTGCTCGACTGGGAAACCGAGGACCGCTTCGGGCAGTCCCGGATCCTGAGCCCCGAGGGTATCCGCAGCAGCCTGACGGTGGTGATCGAGGGGCATGACGCGCGGTTCGGCGTGCTGGGCCTCCACTCGCGGACGGTCCGCGAGTTCAGCGTCGGTGACGTCGACTTCGTTCAATCGCTCGCGAACGTGCTCGCCGACGCCCTGGAGCGGCAATCGACCGAGGACGCAATGCAGCATCGCGCGCTGCACGATCCGCTGACCGGCCTGCCCAACCGCGTACTTTTCCTCGACCGGCTCGAGCACGCGCTCGAGCGGCTTCGCCGTCAGCCCCGGTCGCTCGCCGCGGTCCTGTTCATCGACCTTGACAACTTCAAGCTCGTCAACGACAGCATGGGGCACCATGCGGGTGACGAGCTGCTCGCAGCGGTCGCGGCGCGGCTCAAACAGGCCGTCCGGCCGAGCGACACCGTCGCGCGCTTCGGCGGCGATGAGTTCGGGCTGCTGCTGGAGGAGCTCTCGAGCGAGCGTGAGGCGATCGGCATGGCCGAGCGGATCGCGTCGGTGTTCGCGCGGCCGTTCGCGCTCGAGACCAACGAGCACTTCGTCACCACCAGCGTCGGGATCGCGCTCGCGGAGGGCGGCGAGTTGGCGGTCGACCTGATCCGCGACGCGGACGCCGCGATGTACCGCGCCAAGGAGCGGGGTCGTGCGCGCTACGAGCTCTACGACGAGGTGATGCGTGGCCGGGCGATCGCGCGGCTGCGGATCGAAAACGACCTGCGGCGCGCGATCGAGCGCAACGAGCTGCGGCTCGCCTACCAGCCGGTCGTCTCGCTCCGGGACGAGTCGGTCGTCGGCGTCGAGGCGCTGATCCGCTGGGACCATCCCGAGCGCGGGTCGATCCCGCCGGACGCATTCATCCCGATTGCCGAGGACAGCGGACTGATCGAGCGAATCGGTCGCTGGGCGCTGGAGGGAGCCTGCCGTCAGGGGGCGCAGTGGGCGGCCTCACGGCCGGATGCAGCGCCGATCGGGATCTCGGTGAACCTCTCGCCGGTTCAGCTCTCCTACCGTGGTTGCCCGGAGATGGTCGCCGAGGTGCTGCATTCAAGCGGCCTCGATCCGACGCGCCTGAGCCTGGAGATCACCGAGCAGCTGCTGCTCGGTGAGTCGGAGGCGATCGGCGACATCCTGCGCTCGCTGAAGGCGCTCGGCGTACGCCTTGTTCTCGATGACTTCGGCATGGGCTACTCGTCGCTCAACTACCTGACCCGACTGCCGCTCGATGCGCTGAAGGTCGATCGTACGTTCGTTCATGCGCTGGGCCCCGACCACGCCGAGCACGCGATCACCGAGGCGATCATCGCGATGGCGAAGGCGCTGTCGCTCGAGGTGGTGGGCGAGGGGACCGAGACGATGGCCCAGGTGGACGAACTCCGCAGACTCGGCTGCGACTTCGCGCAGGGCTACGTCTTCTCACCGCCGCTGTCGGCGCGCCAGATGACGAATGTGATCGACAGGGGAATGAAGCTGTCTCGGAGCTCGGTTCAGTAGGTCGAGCGGCGAGCGGCGGCGAGGACCGAGAGCGCAGACGCGCCCGCCACCACGCGCAAGCCACCTAAAGTTGATCTAAGCCGCGCGACTGTCATCAGCTGCGCGCTTCGGCTATCCTCGCCTGCTCGCAGTAAAGCGATTCTTCGGCTGTGGCCGAACAGGCCGGCTGTCGGCAGGGTGCCGGCACTGAAGAACCCGTTCGAGTGGAAGGTATTGGAGCATCCGTATGCGAGTTCTGGTGACCGGAGGGTCGGGGTTCATCGGCAGGCAGTTCGTCAAGGCGCTCACTGCGGATGGTGCGCATGTCCGCGTCGTCGATCTTGAGCCCCACCCAGATCCGACTGTCGAGATCGTCCGGGGCGACATCGCCCAGGAGGATGTGATCGATGCGGCGCTCGACGGTGGCATCGATGCGATCGTCCACCTCGCGGCGGTCACATCGGTCCTGAAATCGATCGAACACCCGGAGCTGACCTACCGGACGAACGTCGCCGGCACCCATCGGGTGCTGGAGGGAGCGAGGAAGGCCGGTGTTGGCGCGCTCGTGTTCGCCTCGACGAACGCCGTCACCGGCCCGATGGAGGCGCCGGCGATCAACGAGCGCGCGACGCTCCGGCCGATGACACCGTACGGAGCGACAAAGGCGGCCGGCGAGATGCTGATGTCGGCATACACGGCCTCCTATGGCGTGCGATGCACCTGTCTGCGTCTCACCAACGTGTACGGCCCGGGGATGCAGGCGAAGGACAGCATCGTCGCGCGGCTGATGCGTGGCATCAGGCTCGGCACGACGTTCGAGATCTACGGCGATGGGCGGCAGGTGCGCGACTACGTGCACGTCAGCGATGTGGTCGCGGCGGCACAGTTGGCGCTGACCGATGCGAACTGGTCCGGGCCGACGGTGATCGGAGCCGGCCGATCGCTTTCGGTCCTCGAAGTGGTGGACGAGGTCAGGCGTGTGACCGGCGCCGAGGTGCCCGTCAAGCACGGGCCCGCCAAGCCTGGTGAGATGCCGGCCGTGATCGTCGACGCGCAGCGTGCGCGCGACGCCGGCTGGTCGCCGCGGTTCGGCTTCGCCGAAGGCGTCGCCGGCGTCTGGGAGGAGTGGAAGACCGCTGACATCGATGGGGCGCTGCCGCTCGCCGGCGGCGCCGGTCTGAGAGTGCCGACGGGAGGGCCATCATGAGCATCGCGCCTTCGCAGACACCCGACATCGATCAATACGTGGTCGCGCTCGAGCCGTGCGAGCGTGCCGCTGCAGCCGACTTTCTGCGTCAGCACCCGGTTGGCGAGGGCGCGCCCCTGGCGATCGTGATCCCCGCCTACAACGAGGAGCCGACCGTCGCCGACGTGATCCGTGAGATCCCCACCGAGGCCGCCGGCCTCGCCGCCGAGGTGATTGTCGTCGTCGACGGCGCCAAGGACAGGACGGCGGCGGAGGCATCGGCCGGCGGCGCGCTCGTCTGTGATGTGCCGGTCAACCGTGGTCAGGGAGCAGCGTTGCGGCTCGGCTACTGGCTGGCCCGGGCGCGCGGCGCCCAGGTGATCGTCACGATCGACGCCGACGGGCAGTATGAGGCGCACGAGATCGCCGCCGTCGTCGAGCCGGTGATCAGTGGCCGGGCCGACTTCGTGTCCGGTTCACGACGGCTCGGGACCGAGCTGACGACCGACGGTGTCCGCCACCTGGGCGTGATCGTGTTCGGTGCGCTGATCAGCGTGCTGGTGCGACAGCGGATCACGGACCCGGCCTGCGGCCTGCGCGCGATGCGCGCTGACCTGACCGCCGTGGTCAAACTCGAGCAGCCGCAGTACCAGGCTTCGGAGCTGATGATCAGCGCTGCGCTGAACGGCTATCGGCTCGCCGAGGTGCCGACGACGATGCGAGACCGCGGCGATCACGCGACGCGCACGAAGAAGGGCGGGAACTTCGGCTACGGCGTGCGGTTCGCGCGGGCTGCGACCCACACCTGGTGGCGTGACCGCAACGCGGCGCGGAACCGGCTGCGTCCGGCGAACACCCAGCGGTCGTAGACCACGAACTTCAGCACGAACAGCAGCGCCTGCACCAGCACGTAGGAGCCGGTGACGAGCAGGACGTGGATGCCGCTGTGCTTCGGCAGGCTCTGGACCTCGGCATTCGTCCAGCCGGTCGCCAGTGAAGATGCGACGACGGCGAGCAGCGAGACGATCGCGTAGCCGATCACCTCACGCGCCACCTCGACCTTGCCGGTCACCTCCCATGCCCAGCGCCGGTTCAGCACCCAGTTGGGGATCGCGCCCGCGAAGAACGCCACGATCGAGCACACCGTCGTGTTCGCGCCGAGCACGTAGAGCAGCGCGAACACGATCACGCTGGTCCCGAGTGCGACGACCGAGCCCAGCGCGTAGCGGGTCACCTTCTTGGCGAACGGCGAGGACGACAGGCGAACGGCGATTCGAGACGACGCCAACCGGCGTACGAACGGGGACGATGACGCGCGATAGTAGGCCCTGCTAAGCATCACCTTAATCTTACCCGCCACTGCGCTGTTACACCTACTCGCCGAGCTTGACGCTAGCGTCCAGGGACCGTGCGCATCCATTCCTCGCTCGATCGACTGGCGCTTGACGATGACCTCGTGGTGGCGGCCGAGAATCTGCAGGTGCTGACCGCGCTGCCGCGCGGTGCGTTCGATCTCGTATACATGGATCCGCCGTTCAACACCGGCCGGGCCCAATCGCGTGACCGGATCTCGGTGGTCCGTGACGACTCGGCCAGCCGGGTCGGCTTCGGCGGTAGGCGCTACAGCTCGACGCTGCTGGAAAGTCTCAGCTACGACGACCGCTTCGGGGACTACCTCGGCTTTCTGGAGCCACGGCTGCGCGCTTGCCGCGAGCTGCTCGCCGATCACGGGACGCTCTACTTCCACATCGACTATCGGGAGGCGCACTATTGCAAGCTCCTGCTCGACGAGATCTTCGGCCGCGACGCGTTCCTGAACGAGATCATCTGGGCCTATGACTACGGTGCCAAGCCGCGCCGTCGCTGGCCGGCCAAGCACGACACGATCCTGGTCTACGTCCGCTGCCCCGGCGCGCACCACTACGATGCCGACGCGGTTGAGCGCGAGCCGTACATGGCTCCGGGCCTCGTCACCGCCGAAAAGGCGGCGCGCGGCAAGCGGCCGACGGACGTCTGGTTCCACACGATCGTGCCGACCAACGGCGCCGAGAAGACCGGCTATCCGACGCAGAAGCCGGAGGGCGTGCTGCGCCGGTTTGTCGCTGCGTCCTCGCGCCCCGGCGGCACCCATGCCAAGAGTTTCAGGCCCTTCAATTGGGTGACGGCAAGTTCCGCGGGAGTTCTGGGCCTCATATTTACGGAGATAGCTCACCCTCTTGCCAAAGGGCGTCAAGGACGAGCCCCAGAATGGGCGAAACAGCGCCATTCGTCGCCATATCGGGATCTTCGGGGTCTCGCTGGTATCGGCCAGCGCGTATCCCAAGAACCAGAAATACGGCAAGAACGTCATAAGGAACGTCCAGAGGACGACGCGCGAGACGCCTTTGCAGATCGGCGATTGCGCCAAGAGCGCTAGGCCCACGAACAGCAACGTCGTCAGCAACGTCGATCGACCCACGGGAGATATGAGGCGAAGACTTGGGCCAAAAGCGGATCAGCAGGCAGCAAAGCAGCGCCACGAACGCCGGCATGACGAGCGTCAGGTGGAAAACATCGAGAGTCTGGCCGAGCCCTTCCTGACTGGCTACCCGCGCGATCACGTCGGAATTCGATCCAGAAGCCGTTCTGAAACAGCGTGACGAGCGTCGCCAGCGAGATCAAAGGCCATCGATATCGTCCGGCATATGCGCTTGCGCCGGCGAACGCGGCGAGGATCGGGCTCTGACCTACGGTATGCAGGAGGATCGCGGAAACCAGCAAGAGGGCCGCGCGTCCGAGCGGTTGCTGGGCATAGGCGACGATCCGCTCGTCTTTCTCGACCTCAGGGATGATCCGCCACGCTCGGCGAGGGCCCGAACCCGTCGCCGGGCCAGCCGCTTTGGGGGCGTCTGCGAGCCCTGCGCCCGCAATCGGAGGCGTAGCGAGCGCGCTCATGCGCTTGCGGGCGCGTCGAGCGCCGGTTCGAGAGCGGGAATGCGCGCGCCTATGGGCCGCCGCCCATGAGTTTGACTGACGAGAGACGCGACGGCGCGTCTGTCCGCTTTGCCGTTGCTGTTGGTGGGAAGCGATCTCGAGCCATACGAACCGGCCCGGGACCATGTAATCGGGAAGGCGAATTCGGCACTGCGCAATCAAGGCGGCGTCTTCCAACTCGTCTCCGCAATAGGCGGCCGACGAGTCGGCTGGCTCCGCTGGCGTCGTGGAGCACGACCGACAGCGCTCTGACGACGCCGGGAATCGAAGCCAGCGCGTGGTCGACTTCCTCCAACTCCACCCTGTAGCCGCGCAATTTGACCTGGTTGTCCGCACGGCCGCGGAACCGCAGGACGCCCGTTTCGCTGTCCTCCTGCACGAGGTCGCCCGTGCGATAGAGCACCGACCGGAATCCCTCCTGGAGCGGGTCTTGCCGAAACCTGGCCTTCGTTTCCTCGGGATTGTTGAGATAGCCGAGCCCCACGCAGGGCCCGCCGAGCCACAGTTCCCCGACTTCGCCGACGCCGACGGCCTCGAGGTCCTCGTTGAGGATTCGATGGCTGAAGTTCGGGTGCAGTCGTCCCAGGGGAGCCAATCCGTCTTGGATCTTGAACACGGCGGGCGTGATGTCGAAATTGCTGCAGATGCAACTGGTTTCAGTCGGGCCGTAGCAGTTGATGAGGCGCGCGCGGCCGGAGAAGGCGTCAAAGAAGCGGCGCAGCCTGGCGGTTGGAAATCCCTCGCCGCCGAACATGAAGCGCTCGACGGTCGGCAGCCGCTCCGGTGTCAAGAGGCGCATCGAGTTGAGATACATGAACAGCGTCGGCACGGCGAAGAAGAACGTGCATCGGTTCTGCGTCAAGCTGTCGGTAACGTTCTGCGGCGGTTGTCCCTTCAAGGCGTCGATGGCGATGATGGCCGCGCCGTTGAGCAACCCGGAATAGATGTCAAAAACGGAATTGTCGAAGTGGATTGGATTGACGTTGCTGAGCCGGTCGCGCAGGGCCGATCCCGAGATCGGAGGCCGCCCAATCGACGAGATTGAGCACGCCCTGATGCGGGATGACGGCGCCTTTCGGCTCTCCGGTCGACCCTGACGTAAACATCACATAGGCCGGGTCGGCTCCGCTGATCTGACGCGTCACCGCCAGGTTGCCGTCATCGAAGGCGTCGATTTCCCTTCGAAGTTCCGCCCGGTGAGCGGAATTCGGCGAGCACCACGCCTTCGACAGCGTCGTCGCGGACGCCGACAACGGCGCTCGGCCTGCATCGATCCATCATGCGCCGGGTTCGATCGAGCGGGGCGGCGGGATCGAGAAATACGTAGGGCGCCCCGATCTTGATGCACGCCAGGGCGAGCGCGTAAGCTTCCATCATCTTAGGCAGTTGCAGCGCCACGATCTGTCCGCGCCCTGATGCCGCGATCCAACAGCCAGCGTGCGCACCGGTTCGCGAGCGAGTTCAACTGTGCGAAATCGAGGACCTGCCCCTCGCAGAAGAGGGCCGGCGCCGCTGGCGACGACTCACTATCGACTGGAATCTCAGACCGACGTTGTGTGGCGCTCTCGCCGATGACTGATGTCTTTCCGTGTTTACCTGAACCGGCCGGGCGCTCTGCGCCGGCCGACGGGAAGGGGCCGCTCATTGCGCTGGCGAAATGGCGTCTGGAGATCTCGGCATGTGATCGACGATGAGGACCGCGGCGGGTTGTTTGGTCTCCGGCAGACGTTCCCGCAGAATTGTCGAAAGGCTGTTTGCGAGTTGCTGCTTGTAAGCTGCGGCGAGCGGGTCGGTGGCCTTGGGCGCGATCGGCTTCGCCGGGCGCTCCGGTCGCCGGCTTTCGCGCCGATGGACGGCCGATCCCAAATCCGCGCCGCGACAAGACAACGTCGAAGCGACCGTCCTGCGAACGGGCGGTCCACTCGACCCGGACGTCATAGCCGCGTTGGTCGGCGAGCCGCCAGAAAGCTTCCGGATCGCCCCCCTTTTCATCGAGGCTGTCGATCTCATGGCGAATGTCGCCGGCCGTCGTCTGATCGTCGGCGCTGTCCAACAGCCGCGCTGCCGCGACATCTCGCCAGACGCGCAGATTGGGCACATCGAGGATCCGAACCGCGTCCAGCCTCTGCTCTTCAAAACGCGAAACGACCTCGTCGACGTCGATAGCGTCGCCTCGCCAGACCGCGGGCTCTTGCAGCGCGGCGGTCGGACCGTCGCCGACATGCAGAACGACGTCATAGCGATAGGCCGTCATTTCATTGTGCGCCCGCCCCCTCTTGAGCAGGATGTCGACGTGCCGGATGCGGGGGATAGAATTGCCGAGGGAGGTGAAGAACTCGGGATCGATCACCAGTTCTCGTTCCTGCTCGACCATCAGCGACGCCTTGCTTCGCAGCCAGCCGGCTTTCGCGGTGGACGGGGCCTTTGCGAGTTGCACCGAGGCGTGAAAAGTCGGGAGAAGACCGAGATGGCGGACGTCGCCGACGAATATGTGACCGCCGGAAGCGACGACATCCGCGGCGCGGCTCAGGACCGTCTCGAGATAACCAAGGTCCGGAAAGTATTGAACGACCGAATTGATCACCGCCATATCGAAGGATTCAGGCGATAGGCCATCGAAGTTCGTGGCCTCGCGTTCGAGCAACTCGACATGGCTCAGGTCGGGTCTGGCGGCGGCGAACTCGCGCAGTCGCTTTATCGCGGCGCTCGAGAGATCCGTCCCCGTGTAGGCTCGGCGCTCTGGAGCGAGCCGCTGCGTCAGCAAGCCCACTCCACAGCCGATTTCCAATATCCGCTCGGGCGCATGAGATCGGATGCGCTCGAGCGTGCAATCGACCCATTCCCGCATCTCTTCGGGCGGGATTTCCTTATTCGTATAACTGCTGTGCCAGCCTACAAAACTAGGACTTTTGTCGTCTCGTTGAGGACGATAGGTCATATTGAAAATCGTTTTCCATTGACCTATCCTTCTTTCCTGGCGGCTCGAGGAAAGTTGCACAGGCGCCGACGTGTCAGCCGACGCAGTGGCGTAGACGATCGAATAGTGTTCGCCCGCCGGTCCTTCCTGATCGAGTATGGAGACCCGCGAGACCTCAGGATGCTCGAGAATGACGGCCTCGATCTCCTTGCGGGCGCCGAGCGGCAATGTGGAATTCAAGCGGCGCTCCCTAAGGCGAAGTCCGGTTCCGATTGGCGATGACGATAAGGAAGATGTCTTTTCGAAAAATTAGGATGAGTAAGTTTTAGCAATGCAACCCTAACAAAATGCTACGCAACGCGGCCGTGATCCGCGCCCGACCGCTCGACGAAATGCGGCTTCATTCCGCGTTTTGGCCGCGAGCGGCCGGCCCTTGCCCCGCCCGCGCCAATTTGCGACATAGTCGCCCCCTCGCTACCAGCTAAGGCCAGTCTCATGCCCGCTTATCGCTCCCGCACGACCACTCATGGACGCAACATGGCCGGCGCGCGTGGGCTCTGGCGCGCGACCGGCGTGAAGGATGGCGATTTCGGCAAGCCGATCATCGCCATCGTCAATTCCTTCACCCAGTTCGTGCCCGGTCACGTCCATTTGAAGGATCTTGGGGCAGCTGGTCGCGCGCGAGGTTGAAGCGGCCGGCGGCATCGCCAAGGAATTCAACACCATCGCGGTCGACGACGGCATCGCGATGGGCCATGACGGGATGCTTTACTCGCTGCCGTCGCGCGAGATCATCGCCGACAGCGTGGAATACATGGCCAACGCCCATTGCGCCGATGCGCTGGTGTGCATTTCCAACTGCGACAAGATCACGCCGGGCATGCTGATGGCGGCGCTGCGGCTCAACATCCCGGCCGTGTTCGTTTCGGGCGGACCGATGGAGGCGGGTAAGGTCAATCGCGCACGGGACGATCAAAAAGGTCGATCTGATCGACGCGATGGTCGCCGCCGCGGACAGCGCGGTCTCCGATGAAGACGTCAAGGTGATCGAACGCTCGGCCTGCCCGACCTGCGGCTCGTGCTCGGGCATGTTCACCGCCAATTCGATGAACTGCCTGACCGAGGCGCTCGGCCTCGCGCTGCCCGGCAACGGCACGGTCGTTGCAACCCACGCCGACCGCAAGCGTCTGTTCGTCGAGGCCGGCCATCTCATCGTCGATCTCGCGCGCCGCTATTACGAAGAGAACGATTCGAGCGTGCTGCCGCGCTCGATTGCGAACTTCAAGGCGTTCGAGAACGCGATGACGCTCGACATCTCGATGGGCGGCTCGACCAACACCGTGCTGCATCTGCTCGCCGCCGCGCATGAGGGCGAGGTCGAATTCACCATGGCGGACATCGACCGGCTCTCGCGCCGCGTGCCGGTGCTGTGCAAAGTCGCGCCGTCGGTCGCCAACGTGCATGTCGAGGACGTGCACCGCGCGGGCGGCATCATGGGCATCCTGGGCGAACTCGATCGCGCCGAGTTGCTCAATCGCGACGTGGCGATGGTGCACGCGCCGATCGCTCGAACAAGCGCTCGACGCGCAACGACATCAAGCGCACCGACAGCGCGCCGTGCGCGAGTTCTTCTCCGCCGCGCCCGGCGGCGTGCCGACGCAGACCGCCTTCAGCCAGGCCTCGCGCTACGAGTCAATCGACGAAGACCGCGAAGGCGGCGTCATCAGCGACGACGAGCACGCATTCTCCAGGGATGGCGGGCTCGCGGTGCTCTACGGCAACATCGCGGTCGACGGCTGCATCGTGAAGACGGCGGGCGTCGATTCCAGCATCTTGAAGTTCGAGGGCCCGGTGAAAATCTTCGAAAGCCAGGACGATGCGGTCTCAGGCATACTCAACGGCGGCGTGGTCGCCGGCGATATCGTCGTCATCCGCTACGAGGGTCCGCGCGGCGGCCCGGGCATGCAGGAAATGCTATATCCAACCAGCTATCTCAAATCGAAAGGCCTGGGCAAAGCCTGCGCGTTGATCACCGACGGACGCTTCTCCGGCGGCACCTCGGGCCTCTCGATCGGGCATGCCTCGCCCGAAGCGGCCGAAGGCGGCGTGATCGGCCTTGTCGAGGCCGGCGATCGCATCGCGATCGACATTCCTTCACGCTCGATACAATTGCTCGTCTCGGACGAGGAGCTCTCCAAACGCCGCGCGGCCATGGAAGCCAAGGGCAAGGACGCCTGGAAGCCTGCCAAGCCGCGCAAGCGCAACGTCTCGACTGCGCTGCGCGCCTACGCCGCCTTTGCCACCAGCGCCGCCCGCGGCGCCGTGCGTGAAGTGCCGTGATGTAGCCGGGCTACAGGGGCCGCTGTAGCCGGGATCGCCGATCCCGGTGGTTGGGCGATGACCGGCCGGGCGTCACGGCCTGACCCGGCTCGGCGAGCCGGGCTACAGGGGCCGCTGTAGCCGGGATCGCCGATCCCGGTGGTTGGGCGATGACCGGCCGGGCGTCACGGCCTGACCCGGCTCGACGAGCCGGGCTACAGGGGCCGCTGTAGCCGGGATCGCCGATCCCGGCGGCTGGGCGATGACCGGCCGGGCGTCACGGCCTGACCCGGCTCGGCGAGCCGGGCTACAGGGCCGCGCTGTAGCCGGGATCGCCGATCCCGGCGGTTGGGCGATGACCGGCCGGGCGTCACGGCGCGACCCGGCTCGGCGAGCCGGGCTACAGGGGCCGCTGTAGCCGGGATCGCCGATCCCGGCGTTTGCGAGATGACCGGCCAGGCGTCACGGCCTGACCCGGCTCGGCGAGCCGGGCTACAGGGCCGCTGTAGCCGGCCTCGGCGAGGCCGGTGGTCGCGAGATAACCGGCCGGGCGTCACGGCCTGACCCGGCTCGGCGAACCGGGCTACAGGGGCCGCTGTAGCCGGGATCGCCGATCCCGGCGGTTGGGCGATGACCGGCCGGGCGTCACGGCCTGACCCGGCTCGGTGAGCCGGGCTACAGATGTGCACCGTCAATTTGCACACGGAAGCTCCCGCTGGCCTTCGCGAACGCGACATGGCAATCGTGTAGGCTCAAGCCTTTCGATAAGTCAGGGGGAACGCCCATGTCCGCTCGCAAGCTCGGCCGCACCGACCTGCCATCGCCCCGCTGGTGTTCGGCGGCAACGTCTTCGGCTGGACGGCCGACAAGACGACCTCGTTCGAGCTGCTCGACCGCTTCGTCGGCGCCGGGCTCAACGCGATCGACACCGCCGACGTCTATTCGGCCTGGGCGCCGGGCAACAAAGGCGGCGAATCGGAGACGATCATCGGCGAATGGCTGAAGGCGCGCGGCAAACGCGCCTCGACGTCGTCATCACCAAGGTCGGCTCGCCGATGGGGCCGGGCAAGAAGGGCCTCAAGGCGCGCTATATCGAGCGAGGCGGTCGAGGCGTCGTTGAAGCGGCTACAGATCGACACCATCGACCTCTATCTCTCGCATTTGCCCGATCGCCGAGACGCCCACGAGGAGACGCTCGCCGCGTTCGACAAACTGAAGAAGGCCGGCAAGATACGCTGGTTCGGCTGCTCCAACTACAATGCCGAGCAACTGCGCGCCTCGCTCGACGCCGCCAAGGCGACGGGCCTGCCGCGCTACGAGGTTCTGCAGCCCGAATACAATCTCTACGACCGCGCCGTCGTTCGACGGCGCGCTGCGCGATCTCTGCATCGCCGAAGATATCGGCGTCATCACCTATTTCAGCCTCGCCAAGGGTTTCCTTTCCGGCAAATATCGCACCGAGGCCGATCTCGGGCAGAGCCCGCGCGGCGGCGGCGTCAAGGACTATTTCGAACCCGCGCGGCTTCCGCATTCTGGCGGCGCTCGACGCGGTCGCCGCGCGCCACAAGGCGAAACCCGCCGAAGTCGCGCTTGCTTGGATCATCCAGCGCAAGGGCGTCACCGCGCCGATCGCCAGCGCGACCGGCCCGCCCAGCTCGAGAGCCTCATCAAGGCGACGACGCTGAGCTTGAGCGCCGAGGACGTCGCGGCGCTCGACAAGCCAGCGCGCCCTGAGCGCGGCTCGGGTGCGACGGATGGCCGCGCGCCGCGTTTTGATCTAGATCAGTCCGCGCGACCGCGTCGCGGTATCGGCCTCGGGAACTCCTCGAAGGACCCGATCGATGCTCCTGGATCTCGAGGCGTTTCGCGCGCGCGCCGCTGACGCGCGAGCCCTTTACGTTCACCGTCGTGAACGACGCGATCTCGCCCGGCGACGCCGCGGCGATCCGCGACGATTTTCCCGAGATCGCCGATTCCGGCTTGCTGCCGGTCGAGGCGACGCGGCCCGGCGGCGAATTCCGCGAATTGATCGAAGAGATGCAGAGCGAGCCGCGGTTGCCCGCGCGCTTCTCCGAGAAGTTCGGCGTCGATCTCGTCGGCCGCCCGAAAATGATCACCGTGCGCGGGCGCTGCGCGGCCAAGGACGGGCGCATCCATACCGACAGCGAGACCAAGCTGGTCACGGTGCTGATCTATTTCAACGAGGCCTGGGAGGCGCAAGGGCGGACGGCTGCGCCTGCTGCGCTCGCCGACCGATCTCAACGACATGATCGGCGAGGTCCCGCCGGATGCGGGCACGATGGTCGCGTTCCGCCGCTCCGACAACTCCTTTCACGGCCACGAGCCGTATGAGGGCGTGCGGCGCTACGTCATGATCAACTGGATGACCAGCGACTTCGCCGCCGCAGCGCGAACTGTTGCGCCATCGCCTGTCCGCGCGCGTCAAACAGGCCGCCTCGCTACTGAAGCCGCGTCCGAGAAGCAGGCGGCGCCATGGTTGAGCCCGGAGCGTCGCGGCCAGCCTGATCGCCTGCTTCGATCACCGCCGTTTCGGCGCGAAGCCCTATCGCCACTGGCTGCCCGACAGCGTGCTGCCTGACGAGGTCTGCACGGGCGATCGACGCGCTGCCGGTCGACGCCGCCGCAGATCGCCGACACGCTGGGCAAGCGCGAGACGCACAACTCCTCGCGCCTTTCTTTGGCGCGGAAGCGCGCGCGCATCCCGGTCTGCGATGCGCTGGCCAGCGCGCTGCAGAGCGAGCGGGTCGTCGACCAGCTCGAGCGGCTCTGCGACGTCGACCTGCGCGAGCGCCTATCTGCGCATCGAATATTGCCTCGACACCGACGGCTTCTGGCTCGAGCCGCACACCGACATCGGCGCCAAGCTGTTCACGATGCTGATCTATCTCTCCGAGGAGCCCGGGCTGCGAGGCCTGGGGCACCGACATTCTCGACGCCGACCTGAAGCTGGTCGCGACCACGCCTTATCAACGCAACGCCGGCCTCATCTTCATTCCGGCCGCCGACACCTGGCACGGATTCCACAGGCGTCCGATCAACGGCGTGCGGCGCTCGCTGATCGTCAACTACGTCAAGCCGGAATGGCGCGCCCGTCACGAACTTGCCTTCCCGGATCGCTTCGCGGCGGCTTGAACCGCTACCGTGGCGCCTGCATGAATCGCGCAAAGGCGTCCTTGTAATCCGGGTGCCAGCGCGAAAGGGCGGGGCGGTTTTCGACTATATCGCCCATCGCCCAGAGCATCCGCCGTTCGTCCGTGTCGCGATCGACATCATTGTCCGGGCAGAGAGCATAGAATTTGCCTGCTTCGACAGTCGCTAACAGGAATTCGATCACCTGATCCCCAGTCCAGGCGCCCGCCGGCTTCTCGGTCCGCGAACCCTGGGTCATGCCGGTAAAGGTGAATCCGGGTATCAAGAGATGGGCGGTGACCAGGCAATTGGGCGTGTTGCGCAATTCATGGGCAAGCGCCTCGGTGACGACCTTCACGGCCGCCTTGGAGACATTGTAGGCGGTGTCGCCGGGCGGGCAGGTGATGCCTTGCTTCGAGCCCGTGTTCACGATCGCCGCCGTCGTCCCCTGCGCAATCATTGCGGGACCGAAAGCTTGCACGCCGTTGACGATGCCGAACAGGTTGACGTCGATCAGCCGGCGCCAACGCCCCGGGTCGCCGAACACCCCCGCGCCGTCGCCGATGCCCGCATTGTTCATGAGCACGCCGACTTCGCCGAAATGCGAGTAAACCTCATCCTTGAAGAGTTGCACCGAGCCGAGGTCGCTGACGTCGAGCGGGAATGCCCGAACTTCGCCGGGCATATTCGCGATCGCCGCGACCTCGGCGGCCGCGGCATTCAAGGCGTCGGCCCGCGCGTCGGCCATAGCGATCCTCATGCCGAGCGAGGCGAATTTGCGCGCGGCCGCCAGGCCGATGCCACTGGCGGCGCCGGTGATGACGGCGACCCGGCCGGGCGCGAGAGCTAGATGGGCGGACATGGGCTTCCTCCAGAATCGAGGGCATCGTCATCGCATGTTCGCGCCCGGGTTTGTAGCCCGGCTGGGCGTCGTGGAGAGACCGGCCTGGGCGAGGTCGGGCAATGGGGGCTCGCCCCGCGCGCGCAAATCGCCTAGATCGGGCCCATGTCGCCCGCTGAACCCGCCTTGCGCATCTATATCGACGCCGACGCCTGTCCGGTGAAGGACGAGATCTATCGCGTAGCGGCGCGTTTTCGGCTCAAGGTCTTCGTCGTCGCCAACAGCCCGATCATGATTCCGCGCGCGCCCGACATCGAGCGCGTCGTCGTTGCGGCGGGGCCCGACGTCGCCGACGATTGGATCGCGGAGCGCGCGGGGCCCGGCGCTATCGTGATCACCGCCGATGTGCCGCTGGCGAGCCGATGCGTCGCCGCCGGCGCCGACGTCCTCGCCCCGAACGGCAAGCGTTTCAGTGAAAACTCGATCGGCATGGCGCTGGCGACCCGCAATCTGATGGATCATCTTCGCTCCACCGGCGAGTTCGACCTCCGGGCCGCCCGCCTTCGGTCCGCGCGATCGCTCGAACTTTCTCGGCGCGCTCGACAATGCGGTCGTCAGGGTCCAGCGCGCGCTCGCCGAGTCGCGGAGCTCGACGCCGAGATAGGGAACGCATCGCCCGATTGGATTGAAGAGAGAGCGAGGGCCCGGCGATCCGGCGCTTACGACCTCGACGATAGGCCCGCGGCCGCCCGGGAACGAAGTCGACTTGCGAGCCGCGCCATCGTCAGCACGTCGATATCCACGCCGTCGCGGCGCGCGAAAGCCTTGTGAAGGCCTTCGACTTCGAAACCGAATTTGCGGTAGAGCGCCAAGGCGGGCGCATTGCCCGCGCGCACGGCGAGTTCCACCCTGTCGAGCTCGTAAGCCACGTCGGCGGTGGTGGTGATCGCCCGCATCATCAACTCGCCGATGCCGCGGCCGTGAAATCCGTCATGCACGAACAGGCTGATCCAGCCGACATGCCCGCGCGTGCCCGGACACGGAAACAACGCGCCGTATCCGATCGCGGCTTCGGCCTTCGCAGCGACGATTTCGAAGCCGTTGGGACAATTGGGATTGAGACGACGCTCGAGGTCCGCGACGCTGACGAAGGGATCGGTGATCAGACCGAACCGGCACAAGGGCTGACGGAAGAGCTCGAACAAGGCGTCGGCGTCGCGCGCCTCACGGGAGCGTAAGCAGATATCGGCAATCGCGCCAACCGCGACTTTCTCCAGAGGCCTGGCTCGATTGAGTGCGCGGGACGCCGGATCGAAAATTGTCAATTCGCTTGCCATCCCACGCTATTTCGCACGCGGCTCGGGGCCCCCGCCGCTCGGGCGAAACCTACCGCAGCAACATGCCGCGGCGACCTTATGCCGAGCTTGCTGGCGCACTGGGGCGCCGATCGCGGGAGAAGTCAGCGCAGATTTGGCGTAGACGCTCTCACGCGCGTCTCAGTCCGTCGGCGATCGGGGTTTACGGCGCTCGCGGCGCGGATTTTGTTCGGCGCTTCGCCTTCAGTAACGCCTTGGCCGCATCGAGGCCTGATTTGTAAGCGCCGTGGACCGTGGAAAAGTGATGCTTCGAGCAGGCCTCGCCGGCGAAGAAGATACGCCCGTCGATCGGTTCGGCGAGGATCGCGCGCTCACCGGCATAACCGGGCAACGCGTGGGAATAGGAGCCGCGCGAGAAAGGATCGCCGAACCAAGAAGTGGAGAGGAGCGGTCGCAGACGGGTGCGAAATGCGCCGCCCATCACGGCCCCCAGTTCGGCCATGGCAAAATCCGCCGCGGCGGCCGGCCCATCCTGTTCGAGCTGGCGGCCCAAGGCGCCGCCGAAGAAGCCCTGGACGAGCGGGCGGCCGGAAATGCGGAGATAGTAATTGCCGGTCGAGGTCGAGTTCGTTTGGCCGTAAACGTTGGTGTCGCGTTCGAATTCTTCCGCGCGTTCGAGCGTGAAGAACAGCTTGTTGGCGACGCCGAGCGGCAAATGCGACGCGGCTTCGCGCATGCGCGGCAGATCGGGGACGAAGCGGATTGCCCCGGAGGCGAGGATTTGACTCTGCGCCGTGACGATCGCCGCGCCAGCGCGAATGGTCCCGCCCGGGGTCACGATCTCGAGTCGCTTGCCAGAATGATCGATCCGCTCAACCGGCGCGTTCAGGCCAATGGGCAAACCGGCGCCGAGACGCGCAATCAGCGCGCCGTATCCCTCGGCGAGGCGCCAATCGATTTCGCTGTCGTCGTAATTTTCGCCATCGAAGACGGACACGCGATCGAGCTCGACTCCATTGACGTAGGTCGAGACCGCGTCGATGAGATTGTTCCAGCGGCAGCCGGGCTGAAGCAATTCGGAGGCCTTGCGATCCGTGCGGCTCCGGGCGGCCTCGTCGACCTTGCCGTAATAGCGCTCGATTGCTTTTTCAAAATCCCTTTCGTCAGACGAACTCAGCGAGGCGGGCCAGGTCGGCCTCTCCCACGGCGGCGGCGAGTCGTCGATAGCGAAGCCGAGGCGTTTGGCGAGGTTGACGAGCGGATTGCGATCGGCCGAATGCAGCCACTCCGCGCCGAGATCGAGGGGATAGGGCGACGCCGTCGTGTCGGTGAATGCGCGGCCGCCGACCCGCCCGCGCGCCTCCAGCACAACGAAATCCAGCCCGGCCTGCCGAAGGCGAAGGGCGGCTGAGATGCCGGCGGCGCCGGCTCCGACGACGACGACATCGGTTTCGCTGAGGCTCGGCATATTGAGCGCCCTTGTTTGCGGGAAAGTGGATGCGCGTCCCCTCATATATGTCGATTTGGCCGATCGTGGACAGGCAAGAGCCAGAAGCGATATTGGCCTCTTCCTCGAGGGGTCGTTCTCCGGGCTCACATCGCGAAGCCGCGTGAGATTCGAGATATTGCGCGCGGTCCTGAACGGTTCGCGCGGCGGACGAAGCCCGTCTGGCTTCGCGACGAGGCTTGAATTGAAGGCCATCCGCCACGTTCGATGGAGGGGGCAGCATGCTCACGGGCCTCGCCCAGGCGTGAAGGGAAAGGCTCGAGCCGGCAGCCGACGCTAGTGCGGCATTACCGTGGTATACAGCAGGCCCGCGGCGGCCAATCCCATGACGCCAACGGTGAGCCAAACGAGCAGTCGCGATAAGAACCCGCCTGTATTCGAGCCGAGGATATCTTCATTTCCGTTGATTCTCGCGACCAAATACAGCAGCGGAACGGCCGCAATGCCATTGAATACGGCGGTGAACACCAGCGCCTTGATGGGGTCGATCCCCGCGAAGTTGAGCATCAGACCGACAACGGTCGAAATTATGATGACGCCATAGAATCCGCGAGCGTCGCCGAACCTCTTCGATAGACCTTCCTTCCAGTTCAGCGCCTCCGACAGCGCGTAAGCGGAAGAACCCGCCAGAACCGGAATCGCTAGAAAGCCCAGTCCGACGATGCCTATGGCGAATAAGTCCTTCGCCAACTGTCCAGAGTTGGGGAAGGATTGGACCAGCGGCTCCAGCGCCTTTGCTGCGTCCGCTGCGGTGGCAATGTTTTTCACGCCGTGACTGAATAGAACGGTCGCCGTGGCCATGATGATGAACCACTGCACGATTTCGGATGCGACCATACCGACGGCGGTGTCGATCCGCATGTTGCCGACAAAATCGAAAGGGAGCGTCGGCTTACCTGTCTGACCCGTCGGCACATCCTGTTTGATTTCCTCCTCGACTTCCTGCGAAGCCTGCCAGAAGAACATGTATGGCGAGATCGTCGTGCCGAAGACTCCGGTAATGATGAACAGAAAGGCGAACGTGAACTCAATGTGCGGGATCAACGAAGCCCTAAGGATCTCTCCCCAAGGTTCGCGAACGATCAGAGCGGTCGCGGGGTAGGAGAGCAACGCGAGGGAGAGCCATTTGAGGAGTTTCGCGTAAGTGCGGTAACTGAACCAGACCTCCAGGGCCGCGATGATGACCGCAGTGAGGACAGCATATAGCCAGAATGGCGCATACACGACGAGCTGCCCGGCGGCCGCGACCGCGCCGATATCCGCGCCGATATTGATCGTGTTCGCGACCACCACCAGCAAGACGACGCCGACGAGGATCGTGCGGCTGTACTGGTCCCTGATCACTCCCGCCAAACCGCTGCCCGTCACCACGCCGATGCGCGCGCAACACTCCTGCACGGCGATGAGGAGGGGGATTTGATATAGGGCCGTCCAAAGCTGCCCGAAACCGAATTGGGCGCCGGTCTGCGAATAAGTGGCGATGCCCGACGGGTCGTCGTCCGCGGCGCCCGTAACCAAACCGGGACCCAATATCCTCAGGAACCAAATGAGGTTTCGCTTGGAAGGCGCCGCTTCTCTCGGTTTGTCAGAATTCAAGGGGTGCAGCTCCGCTCTTTTTGACGACTTGCGGGAGATCATAGCGCGATTCAGCGAGCAGCGTCCGAAGATGGACGAGTCGCTGGCCTCTCCGCATTTTGCTCGATTGCGCCCCTGAGCTTCGCGATGGAACTTCCGCGGCCGCGCGCTCGACGCGAGCGCGCGGCCAATTGCTATATCTTGGAACGGCGCTGCGTCGAATTGAATTAAATGAGATGATGCGGATCGCCGACGGTTACGCGGCTCAAGGGAGGGCGTTTGAATGCGAACGATTTTAACCTACCTGATCGCGACCGCGCTGAGCGTCGGCGTCGCGGTCGCTCAACAACCGTCACGGTCGGTCCTGACCTATCACGGCGCGCTCGACCGAAGCGGGCTATTCATTGTGCCGGGTTTGACTATCGAACGTGCTCGATCCCTCCGCCTCGACAACGCCTTCCAAGCCAGGTTCGAGGGCCGCGTATTTGCGCAGCCGCTGTTTTGGTTTCCCAAAGGCGCCCCGCGCGGCCTCATCATCGTGGCGACAGAGAATGACGCGGTTTATGCATTGGACGCCCTCAGCGGCGCGCAAGTCTGGAAACGAGTCCTGGGCGAGCCGATCCGCCAGGGCGACCTGCCTTGCGGCAATATTTTTCCCCTCGGCGTGACGGGAACTCCGGTTATCGATGAGCCCAATGCGACGCTATATCTCGATGCCGCAGTTAGGCAGGTTGACGGCGTCCATCACGAGATGTTTGCGCTGTCGCTTGCCGACGGCGCCGTCTTGCCGGGTTGGCCGATCGACGTCGGCAAAATGCTGGGCAATGGCTTCCTCGCATCTACGCAGAATCAGCGTGGCGCGCTCGCGTTATTCGACGGCAAGGTTTTCGCGCCATTCAGCGGCCTATGGGGCGATTGTGGCCTCTATCACGGGCGCGTCATCGCTATTTCCACAAACGGACCGGCCGCGGCCTCGAGTTTTGCGACCCGTGCAAACGGCGGCGGCATTTGGGGTCAGGGCGGCGTGAGCGGCGACGGCGATTGGCTGTTCGCGGCAACCGGCAATACGATGGGCGCGGATGCGTGGGGCGACGGCGAAGCGGTGTTTCGCTTTGCGCCCGCTCTCGCGCGCCCGGTAGACAAGAGCAACTTCTTCGCGCCGTCCGATTGGCGCGAACTCGACGACCAGGACCTCGATCTCGGAGGGACGGCGCCGCTGCCGCTCAATGTCCCTGTCCCGAGCGGAACGCGCGCGCTCATCCTCGCCATCGGCAAGAATGGTTTCGCCTATCTTCTCGACCGCGCTTCGCTCGGAGGAATAGGCGGTGAACTCATGAGCAGGAAGGTGACGACGAATGTCGCGATCGCGGGCCCGGCCTCTTGGCCGGCGCTCGATGGCGTCCTCGTCGCGTTGCAGGGTAACGGCGCCGCATGTCCGCGAGCCAGGGCAAATGGTCTCTTGGCGCTCAAGATCATCGCGAGCCCAAAACCGGCGCTCGATTTTGCCTGGTGCGCCGATGTCGCCGGAGCAGGGTCGCCGATAGTCACAACGACGGACGGAAGGTCGGACGCGATCGTGTGGGTTGTCGCCGCGGAAGGCGACCACAAATTGCACGCGTTCAACGGTCAAAACGGCGAACTGATCGCCGCCTCTGCCCCGATGCAGGGTCTGCACCATTTTCAGACACTGATCGCAACTGCGGATCATCTCTATATCGCGGCGGATGGGACAGTGTATTCCTTCGCGTTTTGATGCGAAGGGAGGGCCTGCGCCGGCTGTCGTCCCAATCAATCGATCGTATGAGGCGGGGTCCGCGCGCGACGGTTGGGGCGTCGCCGCTCGTGCTGATCCCGATGCTCGAAGCTGAGCTATCCGTTCGACCGTTCTTCGGCGTGGCGTTTGCGCGTAGCCGCAGCCTTTCTCGCGGCGCCGGCGCGAGCCGATGCGGGCCGGGCGGCGGATGCGGCCCCGCCGATTTCGCCGCCTTTGTGCGCAGCCGGATGTCCCGTCGAGTTGCCGCGCCCGGAGCCGCCCGGCCGCTTGCCGCCGCCGTCGTCCTTGTTGACCGTAGCCCACGCCCGCCGTTCAGCTTCCTCGCTGGGCACGCCCTTCTTCTCGTAACTCTCCTCAATATGTTCGGCCTTGCGTTCCTGCTTATCCGTATATTTCGATTTGTCTCCGCGGGGCATGTTCGTCTCCTGGCAATGTCGGGTTGCGTGCCGGATGAACGAAGCTGTCGATGACGAGTTCCGGCGACGCGCTGCGAGACTCGACGCTTGCAAATGGCGAGAGGTCGATCCTGTCGCGGACTTGCGCGACGTAATCTCGCTTCCCGAATCACGTCTCGATCCGGCCCGCTGCAGAACCCCGCCCTCGTGCAATCAACGTGTCACTGGAGAACAATATTGCGATCCGCTTCTTCTGAAGTAGGCCATGAAGAGACTCTTCCGGTTTGCAGCGAAGCCGCCGGCCGGGCCGTCCCAGTTGTGCCGGACGGAATAGCGTGGTCACATGCGGCGCTTGCGGCCCGAACGCACGCTTCTGGTGCTAGGGTCTCAGGGACTGGCGATGGTCGACGCCCCTGTCCAGCTAGAATTGGCTCCGTTTCTTCTGTGGATTGATAACTCCATAGGTAAAGGGCCAATCTGCGACCGCTTGGCGTGGTTCGTTGGGAACAATTTGTCTGGACCACAATTTATACGTCGGGGCCTGAGACTTGGGGGCTGACGGGATGCCAGAATGGGAGGTGAACACCGCAGCGGGGCCGGCGCGGGCGCGGATACTTGTTGTGGAGGACGAACCGCTCATCCGCATGGCGTTCTCTGAGGAACTGCGCGCGCTGGGCGCCGAGGTCGTCGAAGCCGCGAACGCCGACCAGGCCTGGGAATACCTGACATGTGTGGCGATGGTAGACTTGATATTCACAGACCATCGGATGCCGGGCTCGATGACAGGCGCGCAATTCGCCGCACGCGTCAGACGTCAATATCCCAATCTCACAATCATCATCGCTTCCGGTCACCTTGACGAGGAATGGTCCGGCCCGGCGGTCAAGAAACCGTATCTTTTCGAAAAGATGGCAAGCGAGCTTGTCGAACTGGCGCTCAAGAGCAAAGAGTTGGGATAGTGACGGTTTCCCCTGTAGTCCTCCTGGTCGAAGGCGATATCATCGCCCGTCATCCGCTGGCCGAATATCTACGCGCGTGCGGATTCACGGTGTTCGAGGCGTCGGATGGTTACGAAGCCATGAGCGCATTGAATACGCCGAGTTTGGAAATCGCAATCGTGCTGGCCGATATGACGACTCCGGGGAGCGGCTTTGTTCTGAGCCAATGGATCAGAGCCCAGAATCTATCGGTAGACATAATTCTTGCGGGCTCGGTCGACAAAGCTGTCGAACAGGCGGGGACGCTCTGCAACGATGGTCCGGCGCTTGCGAAGCCGTACGAGCATCGTCTCGTGCTCGAACATATTCGGCAAGTTCTCGCTCGGCGTAACCGGGGTAAGCCGTGAGAGGGCCCGCAGGAGACTTCGCGTTAGCGTGGAGATTGCGCGGGCCCGCTCTTATGCCTACGATTGATCGCAGAACCCGCGGCTCGCGTTCGCCTGGTTGACGATCTGGCGTGCGGACGCGTCCGATCCCCTGACGCCGAGGACCCTTCCGGGACAGTCGTCCTCCCATTGGCCATAGCGCTTGCGCCCAATCTTCGAGCCTGCGGCGTAATACGACGCGAAGGCCTGGAAGAGATCGAGGGATTCCGGACGCCCCGCCGGCACGGTTGAGGTTGCTTCGCCCGACGATTCGAACTCACGCTGTAAAAAGTGGCCCGGCGCACGAAAGTGCTGTATCGCCGCGATCGGTCCTCATAGACGAGAAAGCGATAGCGCCATGAGCTATATCGACCGCATACTCGAGCCGGGCGAGGAAATCCGCTATCGCGCCACGGTGACGTGGACCGTCTATGCGCCCGCGCTCTTGCTGGCGCTTTGCGCGCTCGTCTCACTGGTCGTTGCCGAGACCTCGATCCCGTTGTTGGGCGTCGGGTCGTTTGCGACGGTTGTCTTCGCCTTGGCTGCCCTATTCGCGTTCGTGCCGGCTTGGTTTCGACGCGTCGCAACGGAGATCGCCGTCACCGACCGCCGTATCATCCTCAAGCGCGGGTTGATGCGTCGGCACACTGTCGAAATGAACATGCAGAAGGTGGAAACGGTCGACGTCGATCAAACCCTGCTCGGACGCGTGTTCAACTATGGCAACGTTACGATCCGGGGGACCGGCAGTAGCTTCGAGACATTGTCAAGGATCGATTCGCCGCTGAAGCTGCGTACAACAATCACCGCATCCTAGCGAGAGCGGCGGCAATTCGGCCGCTGGCGACGAAAGACGCGTAGGCTCTTTTTCCTCGGTGAAGGAACCGTTCGCTCATTCCCGCGTTATGGACCCACGAATATCGAAGCTTTCAAACGCCTTCAAACGCCTTCAATAGACATCCGATAGCGTGCAGTAATTTGTAGGTCGCCCAGCGTGTCTAGGCCGAAACTGTCCGGTGCGGGTTTCGACGCCGGCCGCTATGCTCCGGCTCAAAACCTCTTCAGTCCGGGACGGTCTGAGCCGAGACTGGCGCCAACCAGTTCAAGTGGGCAGCCAATTGGGGCTGTGATAACGAGAGGACCCGTCCATGAGGAATATTGCCATCGTCGTGTTTGCTTGTATGTCCCTGGGCGCGTGCGCCACTCAGAGACAGGCTGAAGGCACAGCCGTCGGCGCGGTCGGCGGCGCGCTCGTTGGCGGCCCTGTCGGCGCGGTGGTTGGAGGCGCAGCGGGCGCGGCGGTGACGAGCCCGGGAGCGCCTCTGGGAGGCCATCGCTGCTATTATCACGATCAGAACGGCCAGTTGCACTATCACAGGTGCCGCTAGCGGTCGATATGACGGGGGCGCGAACAAGCGCCACGCGTCGCGAGGGGTGACCTCGCGGCGCGCTCCCCGGTTTGAATGCGTAAAGAGCGTCGCGCGGTCGACGCGCCTTATAGACGACCGCAGGGGCGGCCAAAGACATCTGGCTTGAACTCGACGGATCCGCGCGCGTCGCCGTCGACAACATGCACTTTCCCACGGGCTCGTCAGCGCGCCCGAGTGGTGCTCATCGCGGAAGGCGGCGAGGATGGACTGATGCCAAAACTCTCTAAGCGCAGCTCTTCTTGCGGCCGACCTTCCCTGATCGGCGTGTCGACCTGGACGCCCGGCACAAAGCCAGTCATCAGGGTCAGGCCGGAGGTTCTGTGACAGCCGCGCATGGGCAACGCGCGAATGCTGTTTGCAAACGACTTTCCTGCCGCTATTTGAAATCACGGCAGAGGCCGTCGCCGGGCCAAGGGGTCGGGTATCGCATCCTTGCGCGCAGGCAATAGGATCTAAAGGCGCGGCTCGATCGGGTGCGCTCGCGCTGAAGCTTGTGCGGCCCTCGCCGCCGCATTCGCGATTATCCAAACCAGCAACAATTTTCCGCTTTCCAAATCGGATGCAAACTGTTTCAAGCTGACGAACAGGCAAGACTCGATAGGCGCATTGCGCTTCGAATCGATCTCAGAGACGCAGGAAGAGCGCCGAACTGTCGACGGATTGGCCGTTGCTCCGGCGATTGTCGGGAGAAAGACCATGGCCAGCAAGGATCTATCCGGAACGTTCACGCTCGGCGACCGCAGCGTGAAGCGGATCGGCTATGGCGCCATGCAGCTCGCGGGACCCGGGGTGTTCGGTCCGCCGAGAGATCGCGGCGCGGCCTTGGCCGTGCTGCGCGAGGCGGTCGCGCGCGGGGTGAACCATATCGACACCAGCGATTTCTATGGCCCGCATGTCACCAATCAAATCATTCGCGAAGCGCTCCATCCCTACGCGTCCGATCTCGTCATCGTCACGAAGATCAGCGCCCGGCGCGGCGCCGACGGATCGTGGATTCCCGCCTTTTCGGCAGAAGAGTTGACTCGGGCAGTCCACGACAATCTCCGCAATCTCGGCCTCGATGTGCTCGAAGTGGTCAATCTGCGCAGCATGCTGAACCCGCATCATCCCGTTGAAGGGTCGATCGAAGCGCCTCTGACCGTCCTCGCGGAACTTCAGCGACGCGGGTTGGTCCGCCACATCGGTTTGAGCAATGTGACGTCGGCGCAAATTGCGGAAGGCCGCCGAATCTGCGAGATCGTCTGCGTGCAAAACTACTACAACCTCGCACATCGTGACGACGATGCTCTCATCGAAGGACTTGCGCGCGAGGGGATTGCCTATGTCCCCTTCTTCCCGCTTGGGGGGTTCAACCCGTTGCAATCGTCAACTCTGTCCGATGTGGCGACCCGCCTGGACGCCACGCCGATGCAGGTGGCTCTCGCCTGGTTGCTTCGCCGCTCTCCCAACGTTCTCCTTATTCCCGGCACGTCATCCGTCGCTCATTTGTTGGAAAACTTGGCCTGCGGAAGTCTCGATTTGCCGCAAGACGCCGTGATCGCCTTGGACGGCATCGCGGCAGCGTCAGGCTGAAACGGTCCAAAAAACAAGCGGTCAGCGATCGGTGATTGTGCGGGGCTCTCTTGCGAAATGGCGAGCCTGCGGCTTTTCGGGAACGCTCCGCACATGGGCCGATGACCGGCGCCGGTCGATTTGTCGAATAGCCAAACGGCGAGTAGTCTATTCCAGTGGACCAGCCGGAGCGCGAGCAATCAGCTGTCGGTCTGGTCAGTCCTTCTTGACCTTATCGGAATCGAGTACGCCAAAATCCTGGGAACGGGTTCCGCCGGACGTGATTACGCCCTCGGCCGCGAGTCCTCGTCGCAGAAGTTCGCGCACCGCCGAGGCGCGGCTCGGCATGCGCTTTTCGAAGCGCCAATCATCCAGAGCGCGCAACTCATCCTCCGCCAACATGATTTGTAGCCGTTCGCCACGCTCTAACTCGGCCATTGCAGCTCCGCCCTCGCAAGGGAATATCTGTGAAAAGATAGCCTTTCGCTGAATGAGCTTCAAGAATGCAGGAAACGGGTACGGGCATTCGCATCATTCGACGCTCAGGCGGCGCTGGCGTTTCGAAGCCGCCCGACGGCGGACCGCGCGACGGAGGAAACCCATTTTCCGTTCGGGTTGCTGAAGCAGGTATAGCCGACGAGCGTCTGACCTGGGCCCCAAACCGCCGCAGCGTCATCCGGAGCGCAGGAATTGGCGCTTGCGACGACATGGTAGGGATTCACCGGCCCAAACCGCCCCGCCCAGAGCGCCGAATATCCGGCGAACGCACCATGCGAACTGGCGGACGGCGGGCTTCCCTCGCTTTGGGCGTACGCCGCCGAGGAAAGACACAATAGCAGGATCGCTATGGCGGAACGGTTCATGATTGCCTCCTGTCGAGTCCGGATGCGCGGATGAAACGCCGTCGACGCTCGCGAGTTCCGCAGCGGCGTGCGTCGTTCGCGCCGGGGCGATGCTGTCGCGTCCACCCTCTCGACATGATGAACCGTCGTCAAACACGGGCATCGGAACGGCGCCGATGGAACTCGCCGCCGGGTGTTCGGTTTTACGCATAACAGCGATGGAGCCAACGCGATGAGGAAAATCATGCCGCTCCGAGCAAAAGTCTTCGCATCCGCAGCGTTTGCCGTGGGTCTAAGCTGCTCGGCCTCGGCCCAGACCGCGCAAGTCGCTCCGCCCACCGATTCCGTTCCGGAAAAAATGGCGCCTGGATCGACCCCGACCGACCCGCCGAAGAGCTTGAGCGACAAGCTCGATCAATCGAACGGCGTTATTCATCCCAAAGAAGTCGATCCGGCAATCGAGAGGCCGGCGCCCGAGACAGGGACGGACGGGGTTATTGCGCCTCCGGGGACGCAGGGCGGACCTTCCGCCCCACAGCCGAAATGAACTCCAGCGCTATGTTGCTGCAACCGTCGTGCGCAACTTCAGCGGCGCGTCGACATTAGACAGGGTCTCGAAACTGCTGCCAGCGCCGCGGATCGTGATATTGCCATAGTCGAAAAGGCGTCCGAGCAGTGTTTGATCCACGTCGACGCTTTCCACCTTCTGCATATTCATTTCGATAGCGTGTCGGCGTATCAATCCCCGTTTGGCGATTATGCGGCGATCGGTGACCGCAATCTCTGTCGTGGCGCGCCGAAACCATGAAGGCAAGAACGCCATGATCGCCGCCAGAGCGAAGCCGACCGCCGCAAACCATCCCACGCTGATGAATTGCGACCAGACTTGCGCAATCGTCAGCGATGAAATTGCGCATAACGCGAGAACAACGGCTGGCGCATATGTGGTCCGAGTTACTGTGGTGCGGTAGAGGATTGCCTCGCCCGGTTCGAGAATATGATCGATACAGCTCATGGCGAGATCGCTCTCTCCGCGACCGTTGTCCCGCCCGGTCGCGAACTCAGGCCAAGACTGGATTTGGCTATCAGTGTATCGAATGATCCGAGACATTGTCCGACCTGTCTGACGCAGATACAGGATGTTTCCAAAGCACGGGCCATCCCAACCGCTGCGACATAGGCGCTGCACTAGTCATAAGCACCGGTAGTTTCAGCCACGACGACAACGGCGTGGCATCACCTGATAGGATCGACAGCTTCATCCAACTAGAGAAGGGGGTCGCCGAGTCGATGAGAAGCGGAAGCTTCAGCCAGTCTGAAAATGGCGCCGCAACGTCCTCTATCACCGGACCCTCGTCGCCTGAGAAATTCGTCATCGCTTCGTCAGACGTTACAGGAGGATCATTTGCGGGACGAACCGCTTCGGCGACGTCGGCGATCTCGCGCGCCGGCTCGCTTACAACGGACTTGATTGGATCGAAACTTTCCAATATCGCGGTTGCCCGACGTCCCGCGCCAAAAGGCGGCGCCACAGATATCACCGCGTGGCCGTTCCGCACGCCGTCCGCATAAGCGTTGACGGAGCCTTTCGGGACGCCGCCCTTTTCGATAGCGGCGCGGACTTCATCGCGCCCCTGTTCGGCGCCATTTGAAAGCGGCGCCGTAACGGCGGAAGGGCCAACTAGGTTGATGCGCTCGCTCGAAAAACCTTGTCTTCTCAATTCTGCTGCGACATCCCTGGCGCGAGTTTCGTTTTCATACATTCGCGTGATGGGTTCAGTCATGATGGCTTCTTTCTGCATGCGCGATAATTCGCTTGTGGGATCCACGATGAACTAAGTACGCGGGGTTCGGTTCCCCTCGTCGCAGCCCAGCCGCCGCAACAGGCACGTTGCGGGACCGACGCCGCAAGTGGGGAGGGCCTTGGAAATGAGAGAGGTTCGCCGACTGATCGTGTTCGTGGCGCCTTCGAACACAGGTCCTTGATCGCGCGTCCAACGTTCTGTCCCTTGGCCCAAGCTCCTCTTGCCGCACACGTTCGTTGATACCTGTATGCGTCCCCCATGCTCTAGGCGGAGAAATATTTTCGCTGAGTGGACCGGAACTTTCCCCCGGGCCTCGAGTTATCCCGGGGGTCATAGGCTGAGCAGACGCGCCCGTATGGCGGTCGTTGCGCCTGCTGAGGGCTGGGGCGATAGTGGAATATCCGCGCAAATTTGATTTTTTTCATAAAGCATGGGCGGCGGAGGAGAGCGGCTTGTGAGCGAAGCAGGGGGCGCCACTCGCGATCATCTGGTTTGGGCAGACCGGCAGGGGCTACCTCTCGAAGGCGGCGAACTCGGCGAATTGATCCGCGGCTTCGACTGGGAGGCGACGCCGCTCGGCGCGCCCGAGACTTGGCCGCAAAATCTCGAGAATGGCGCTGCGGATCATGCTGACCTCGCGCCAGCCGATCTGGATCGGCTGGGGCAAGGAACTCACCTATTTCTACAACGACCCCTACAAATCGATCATCGGCGGCAAGCATCCGTGGGCGCTTGGGCCGGCCGACCAGCGGAGGTCTGGCGAGAGATCTGGAGCGATATCGGGCCGATGCTCGACACCGCGATGAACGGCGATCAGGGAACCTACGTCGAGGCCCAGCTCCTGATCATGGAGCGCAACGGCTATCCCGAGGAAACCTACTACACTTTTTCATACAGCCCGATTCCCGAATGATGACGGCTCCGTCGGCGGCATCATCTGCGCCAACAGCGACGATACCCAGCGCGTCATCGGGGAGCGTCAGCTCGCGCTCCTGCGCGATCTGGCGGCCGACACGACGCATGCTCGCACCTGGCAGGAAGCCTGCGAGCGGAGCGCCGATGCGCTTTCGAACGGATGCTCGCGATATTCCGTTTGCCATGATCTATATGGCGGAGCCGGACGGGATCGACGGTCAAGCGGCTCGCCGCGTCTGCGGGCATCGAGCGCGGCTCATCCGGCGGCGCCGGACGCCATCCCGCTCGATCAGCCGTCCCTTTGGCCGGTTGGCGAAGTTCTGCGCACGCAGACGCCGAAGCTCGTCGCAGATCTCAGAGACGTGCGTTGGCGCCGATATCCCGACGGGTCCGTGGCCGGAGCCAGCCTCTCAGGCCGCGGTATTTCCGATCTTGCCCGACGGGCGAGACGGGCCGCGCCGGCGTCGCTCGTCGTCGGTCTCAACCCGTTTCGTCTGTTCGACGACAATTATCGCAGCTTCCTCGGCCTGGTGGCCGGGCAGATCTCCGCCGCGATCGCCAATGCGCAGGCCTATGAGGAAGAGCGCCGCCGCGCCGAGGCGCTGGCCGAGATCGACCGCGCGAAGACGACGTTCTTCTCAAACGTCAGCCACGAGTTCCGCACGCCCCTTGACATTGATGCTGGCGCCGATCGAGGACGCGCTGAACGACGCATCGGCGCGCGCTCGCGCCGATCGCACCGAGGCCGGCTCGAAACCGCTCATCGCAACAGCCTGCGCCTTGCTCAAGTTGGTCAACTCGCTGCTCGATTTCTCACGCATCGAAGCCGGGCGAGTCGAAGCGAGCTTCGAGCCCACAGACCTTGCGCAACTGACGGCGGAGCTCGCTTCCAATTTCGAATTCCGCGATCGAGCAGAGCCGGGCTGGAGCTGCGAGATCGATTGTCCCGCTCTTACCCAGCCGGTCTATGTCGATCGCGACATGTGGGAGAAGATCGTTCTCAATCTTCTCTCGAATGCCTTCAAGTTCACTTTCGAGGGCGAAATCGCGGTTCGAGATGCGCGCGTCGCGCCGACGGGCATGCGGCGCGAAATGACCGTGCGCGACACCGGCGTCGGAATTCCGGCGTCGGAGTTGCCCCGCCTGTTCGAGCGCTTTCATCGGGTCGAAGGTCAGAAGAGCCGGTCGTTCGAAGGTTCGGGAATTGGCCTCGCGCTGGTGCAGGAGCTCGTCAAGCTGCACGGCGGGACCATCCGGGCGGAAAGCGAGATCGGACGCGGCGCCGCATTTATCGTCTCGCTGCCGTTCGGGACGCGCATCTATCGGCGGCGCGGATCGGCGCCGGGCGCTCGTCGGCGTCGACCTCGCTGCGGGCCGACGCCTATGTCGAGGAAGCGCTTGCGCTGGCTGCCGCAATCCGGCGCCGATTGGCCGGATCAACCCGCAGATCGAGCCGACGAGCACGACCTGATCTGCATCTCGGCGTCGAGACCCGACGGCGCCCGCGTCCTCGTCGCCGACGACAACGCGGATATGCGAAGTTACATGAGGCCGGCTGCTCGGAACGCGGTGGGACGTCGAAGCGGTGTCCGACGGTACTGCCGCGCTCGAGGCGATCCGCGCCCGCAAGCCCGATCTCGTCCTGACCGACGTCATGATGCCGGGTCTTGATGGTTTCGGGCTTGCTTCGCGAACTGCGAAGCGACCCCGAATCTTCGCGATCTGCCGGTCATTGTCGCTGTCGGCGAGAGCCGGCGAAGAGGCGCGGGTTGAGGGCCTGGACGCGGGCGCGGACGATTATCTCACCAAGCCGTTTTCAGCGCGAGAGTTGATCGCCCGCGTCAACGCGAATCTCGAGATGGCGCGCATTCGCCGTGAAGCCGCCGAGGCGCTGCGAGCCCGGACGGCGGAACTCGAAGCGGTGCTGGAAACGGCTGCCGAGCAGCCGTTTGGTTTACCAGCGATTCGGAGGCGGCGGATGCATGGGGCAACCGCCAGGCGGCCGAATTGCTGCGTCTGCCGCCCGACGTCAATCCGTCGCTGACGGCGCCGGAAGGACGCTCCGCCCGCGGACCTTTCAAGTCGTTTCGCGACGGGGCGAAGTCGCGCCGAGCGATCTTCCGCTCCAGCGCGCCGCGCGAGGACATGAAATCCGCGAGCAGGAGCTCGAGCTGCGCTTCGACGACGGCGACCTCGACCACGATCTTGATCCAGGCGACGCCGTTGCGCCGCATTGACGGGGCCGTCGTCGGCGCGGTCGCCGCTGCCGCCGACATCACGGCGCGCAAGGAGGCCGAACAAATTCTGCAGCAGACGAACGAACTCCTCGAGCAGCGGGTCGCGGCGGCGATCGCCGAGCGGAGCCGAAGCCGAAGCCCAACTTCGCCAGGCGCAGAAGATGGAGGCCGTGGGCAAACTCACCGGCGGCGTGGCGCACGATTTCAACAACGTCCTGCAGATCATAGGCGGCAATCTGCAACTGCTGACGCGGGACGTTGCAGGGAATCTGCGTGCGCGAACAGCGACTGCAGACCGCCATTGCAGCGATCTCGCGCGGATCGAAACTGGCCTCGCAGCTTCTCGCCTTTGGCCGCCGGCAGCCGCTTGCCCCGAAAGTCGTCAATCTCGGCCGCCTGATCCGCGGCATCGACGACTTGCTGCGCCGCGCGCTTGGCGAAAGCATTGAAATCGAAACCGTGATCGCAGGCGGACTGTGGAATACGTTCGTGGATACGGTCCAGGTCGAGAATGCCCTGCTCAATCTGGCGATCAATGCCCGCGACGCGATGGAGGGCCATGGCAAGCTCACCATCGAGGCTGGAAACGCCTTTCTGGACGATGCCTATGCCGCTCGTCACGCGGAGGTCGCCGCAGGCCAATATGTGATGATCGCGGTGACCGACACCGGCTGCGGAATCCCGCCCGAGGTCATCGATCGTGTGTTCGAGCCGTTCTTCACGACCAAACCGGAAGGCCAGGGCACCGGGCTCGGGCTCAGCATGGTCTATGGCTTCGTGAAGCAATCGGGCGGGCACGTCAAAATCTACAGCGAGCCGGGTCCAGGCACGACCGTCCGCATCTATCTTCCGCGGGCTCGGGCGCAGGAAGACGTCGAAACAGACGTCGAGGTCGGTCCCGCGACGGGCGGGACGGAGACTGTCCTCGTCGTCGAGGACGACGAGGACGTCCGCAACACCGTCGTCGATATGCTGTTCGAACTCGGCTATCGCGTGCTCAAGGCGAAGGACGCCCATAGCGCGCTCGCGATCATCGAGAGCGGCGTGCCGATCGATCTGCTTGTTCACCGACGTGATCATGCCCGGTCCGCTGCGCAGCCCCGAGCTTGCGCAGCAAGGCGCAGGAACGACTTCCCGAATATCGCGGTCTTGTTCACCTCCGGCTATACCGAGAACGCGATCGTCCATGGCGGGCGCCTTGACGAAGGCATTGAGCTGCTCAGCAAGCCCTATACGCGCGAGGCGCTGGCGCGCAAAATTCGACATGTTCTGCGCAATCAACAGCACAAGGTCGGCGAAGCGAAGGCGCCACACCACGGGGCTGAAGTGAACGACGAACTCGCGCGATCCATGCGCAGCCTCCAGATTCTGCTCGTCGAGGACGATCCTCTGATCCGGTTTTCGACCGCGGATATGCTCGCGAGCCTCGGGCACGCGGTCACTGAAGCGGCCGACGGCTCGCAGGCGCTAAATCAGCTGGGCAAACAAACTTTCGATATCCTGATGACCGACCTCGCTTTGCCGGGCCTCGCGGGCGACGAGTTGGCGGAGCGAGCTATGGACATTCAGCCGGGATTGCGAGTCGTCTTCGCGTCAGGATATGCGACGCTGCCGAATGCCAAGGCACAAAATGCGATGGTTGGCGCGGTTATGGTTCAAAAGCCGTATAATGAGCAAAGCATCGCCAAAGCGTTGAACGCCGTGTTGGCCTCCAATGCCGAGGGATCGGCGATGCGTGCGACGAGCGGCGCTGGACCGTCGTCCGCGGAGGGCGCAAATTCGATATGACTGTCTGAGCTTGCGCATACAGCAGTCTTGCCGCGAGCGGACCGGGTGGGAAGATCGCGCCGAAGCCCGGTAGCCAATAGCCGCCCGCATCCTACAAATGCCGTTCGTCAGCGCCTCCCCGAGGCGGGCTTCGATCGCGCCCGTAACCAGATCTCATCGTCCGCGCAAGGAACGTCTGTTTTGGCCGGGCGTTACCAATGCGTGGCAGCAAAGGTTGGCGGGCCAGAACGCTGAGCCCGAACCCTTCGGCAATCTCTATTTCGAGTTTCAAAGCGAGGTTTGGTCATGAACAGGGCGGTCCTCACGTTGCTTTCAACGGCCGTGTTTGGTCTGGGCACGCCGGGCGAGACGACGGCGGCAACAAATCCTGCGCTGCCGATGTGTCCCTTGGTTTCCAACTCGGGCGTTGGCGGCGAGACTGCCGGCGCGACCGCGCGGCGGGCGTTTTGGTTGACCGACGCCGACATCCCGTCGGGGCCGCGACGTGACGACGCGCCCCCTTCTGACGTCCATGCGCATGCTCCTGCCGGGGGCGGCTATTTGCCCCCCGCCGTAAATTCGCAGCCGGAAGCGTTCTTGCCGCCGCCGGAAGCAAGCCCCTGTCGCGCCGAAGCCGAAATGACGCCGCAGGGATGGCGGGATGTGACAATTTGTGACTGAGGCGGATCGGATCGATAGTTCAACATCGGGTTCTGTGGCGTGCCGCATTGTGATGGAATCAGGCCCGCTGTGACTGTCATCCCCGCGAAGGCTAGGATCCATGGTTCCGCGGCGCCGCCCTACGTCGCTGGGCCCCCCCGCCTTCGCGGGGATGACGCTGTAAGTGTTTTCGTCAAAACGGAGCGGGTCCAATAAAGATATATTCGCACAGCTCGGGTGGCCGCCGTTGCGCGCCGGCTGTGCGAACGCGCCCAAATGCAACGTTTTCGAGTTCAGATCGATCGGGAGTTAAAGGGATGTGACGCAGGAACGGTTCGCATTGGCGCGTGCACAAGTTTCAGCAACTCGGCCCTTCTCTCATGCAGGCCGCCGCCGCCCGTCCATGGATGATCGTCAGTGCGGCCGACGGCGTGATGTTCGCTCTGGCTGCCGCTCAGTTGACACGCGTGCGGGTCATTCTGTCATCAGCACAGTGAAGAGCAAGATCGGCGAGAGCCAAACAGGCGAGGTGGTGAGACGCGAGGTGGTTGCACGCCAACTCTGCTCATAGCAAACCTAAGTCGGCTCACTAACCTCAGAGCGGCGCGTACGCTTGGCTGTGCACGCGATAGCTCGTTCCGAAGGTCGCGGGGCGGCCGATAGGGGCGCCGCCGTCGCGACTGCCGTCACGCGACAGCAATGTCAACATTGCGTCTTTGTCTTTGTCTCGCTGCCGCCCATTCCATCGGTGGTGGTGACAGATCTCGACGCGCAACCCTCCGGGGGAGCCGCCTGCGCTGCGTCTGGCGCAACGGGCGCAGGGCCGGGCGCCGGCTGAACCACAACAGCCGGGGGTGGGTCGCTTCCGATGATACATACGCCCGCGGGTCCGATATGCGCTCCCACTGCGCAATCCGCAGCCTGAATGTAGGGCGAAGGCTGTTGGCGCGCCGGAAATATTGCTGCAGCGGAAGTGACGACCGAGCCGAAGCCGAGCGCCACAATCGTGGCAACCAAACCTGATGTAGCCGTGATCTGGCGCTTTTGCATGACATGTCCTCCGTTCAGTCCCGTCGGGAGCGGCCACGTGCATTTGCATTTGACCGCTCCCACCAACGTGGCGACCTTGCACTTGTTCCCGGTATCACGTGATTCGTCGTCCGACCGCCTCTCTTGCACATGCTGAGGTCCAGACACGATGTCTCTTGCCGCCCGTTGCGGGCGGTCTCGAGGGGACGTGTAGGTAAACAGAGCGGGAGACCCTTCTCTCGGCAATCGTCGACGATCAGAACTTGTAATTGGCGGCGATGCGGAAGATCGAGCCGTCCAGTTGCGTCTTCGTCGTGACATAGACGCCTGGGAGAGCTGCGGCGGCAGCGGCGTTGGGTACGGCGGTCTCTGTCTGGTTGCCCAGGTTGTAATAGAGATATTCGCCGCGCAACGAGATGTTGTTGGTGATGGCGTATTCGACTCCGCCGCCAATCGTCCATCCCGTCTTGGTCGGGCTGTCGGCCCCATACCAGGACAAGGCAGTTCCGTTCGCGACGACGCTGCCAAAATTGCGGCCGCCGCCGTAGGCCAGTCCGCCGGTTCCGTAGATCATCAGGCGATTGTCGGCGGTCGGAAGAAAACCGACGCGCAGACGCAGCGTTCCTAGCCAATCCATGCGGGCGGAGCCGGATGTCGTGATGGTGCCGCCACCGAGCGCGGCGGGAAGCGCAGCGCTCGTATAGCTGCCGGAACGTCGCAAATCTGTCCAATCGAAGTCGGTTTCCGCGCCGAGCACGAAGGAATTCATCTGATAATTGTAACCGACCTGCGCTCCGCCCAGCCAACCGCTCGGTCCGCCGCCCAGCCTGTTCGGAAAATAGTCGGTCAGCGCGGGAACGCCGCCGACGAAGCTGTTGACCGTCGTCGAGCCGGTCCCCCAGACGCCGCCGATGTTAGCGCCCACATAAAGGCCAGTCCAGTTGTAGAGGGGCGCGTAGACCGTCGCGGCTGGCGGTTGCGTCCTGACCGGGAGATCCGCAGCGCATGCGGAAGTTGCCCACACGAGGGCCGCCAGCGCGCCAAAGGACATTTCGTACTTTCGTTTGGACATGATCTTGGCTCCAAGTTATCGCTTTCATGGTCTGTTTCGGCGGGAATGAGAAAATCAAAAGCACGGCGCCGCCATGTTTGGTGTAGGTCCTATAAGACGCATCGCGACCGAGATTTTTGCCACGATTGCAAAAGCAAAAACACTATGCCGCCATAGTTGTTCCATCCATCGATAACGCGCCGACGCAAGCTCGCGGGTCGGTCGGCCGGCGGGCAGTCGCGAAGCGGGGCGCAAGAAGGTTCGACGGTGCAGGCGGCATGCTGCCGGAACGGATGCAACAATCTTGATGGAGCCCGTGAAGGGAGCGTGCGCAGGCCGGAAAAGCTCTCGGAAATTCGAAGGCGGGGCGTGCCCCTAACTGAAAATCATGGAGACCTGAACGGCTCCGGTATTGCGGAGAACGCGCATCGACACGTGTCGCCCAGATCGCTGGAGCTCGATATCCACGATCGCCTCGCCCATGCGAAGGTCCTTCAATACAATTTGATCGCAGAACGGCGGCAATCGCGGATTCCTGAAAATGATCGCTTTCCCGACGACGTCGAACTCGATCCCGAGCGCGGCCCGGATCATAAGGAATAGAGTGCCGCTCGCCCACGCTTGAGGAGCGCAGGCGACTGGATATAGCGTCGGAGCCGTGGCGCGCCGCCGGCGGAAGCCGCAAAACAATTCTGGCAGCCTGCGCAATTCCATGCAGCTGGCGGCGTCGAGCATCCCTTTGAAAATCGTGTCGGAGTGGTCTTTCAACCCATAAAGCGACAGTCCTAGCGCAATGAATGAATTGTCGTGCGGCCAGATCGAGCCGTTATGATAGGCCATAGGATTGTAGCGCGTCTCCCCTCGGGCAAAGTCCGTACGCCCCACCCAGAAAAGAAATCTGACGAGATCATCGCATCGGCGACGCGACGCGCGTGGTCGGGCGAGGCGATTCCTGTCCAAAGCACGTGTCCCGCGTTGGATGAACGAACCCGGCATGGGCGCTTTTCGCCGTCGAGCGCGATCGCGTACAATCCGATGTCTTCGCACCAGAAGGCGTCCTCGAACTTGGCGGCCAGCGCCGCGGCGACGCGGTCTTGTTTTGCGGCAATGTCATCGTGACCGAGCCTGCGCGCACATTGCGCCGCCTGGCGCCTCGCGGCGTAAGCGTAGCCTTGGACTTCGCACAAAGCGATGGGCCCCTTCGCCAAGGCCCCGTCGGCATGAAAGACGGAATCGAACGAATCCTTCCAGCCCTGGTTTTGCAAGCCATGGCTCAAGCCCCGTTCGTCCGCGCCGTCATATTCGAGGAAACCATCGCCGTCGGGATCGCCGAAAGTATCCATCCAGCTCAGAGCCTTTTCCACAGATGGCCACAATTCGCGCAGCGTGCCTTCGTCGTTCGTGCGCTCGACATAGTGGCCGACGAGAATCACGAACAGCGACGTCGAGTCGATGGCCCCGTAGTAGAGACCGAATGGCACCTCCTTCAGCGCTGCCATTTCGCCGCCGCGCATCTCATGCAATATCTTGCCGGGCTGAGCGTCCTGTTGCGGGGCGACCGCGGTCGCTTGATAAGCGGCCAAACGCCTAAGAACGCCGCGAGCGACAATGGGAGCGCACCAAAGCAACTGTAGCGCAGTCAACAATCCGTCGCGCCCGAAAGTGGTGGAGAACCAGGGGATGCCGGCGTAGGGATACTGACCTTCGGGCGTGTCGGTAACCAGCATCCGCAGATCCGCCATCGCGCGGCGGAGCGCCTCGTTAAGCACGTCATTCGAAGTTTCCACCGCGGCGTCGCAGCGCGACATCGCGCGTCGGACGCGATTGGCCGCCACGAGGCCCTTCACGAAGCCGACGCGTTCGACGCTCTGCGAACAAACGCAACGCGCAGACCAGAATAGGTGGACTACCTTACCGGCGTCCAACTTCAGTTGATATGTCGCGGCGCTGGCTTGCAACGACGTCGGGGGCGGCTCGAAACTGAGAAGCGTCTTCCGCTCGACCCCGTCGAGACCCGTGTAGACGAACGCGACCTCCTCGGCGTTCCGAACAATTTCCTGGAGACGCCCGCGGCGTTTTCGTCTTTGGCCGCGCACCTCGAACAAATCGGCGAAATCGGCTCCAAACGTGAAAACGAGAGTGAATTCAATCGCAGTTTCGCTGTGGTTGCCGATGGCGACACGCTGATGGGCGGTGCTGGCCCACAAATAGGCCGTGCGAACAACATGCAACGAGTCGCGGGTCAGTGCGATATGCCCGTCATTGAAAATGTCCGGATTGGTTAGGTCCGAGGTGAGTGTGAGATTGTCGGCCCTGACGCCCGACCCGAGGGGCAAGAGCTGCATTCCGTTGATCAGCAGTTCCAGGCGGGAGAGATAACGGGTGTCGTGATCGAATAGACCATCGGGTCCGCCCGACGACGCGCCGATATCGCCGTGATTGTCGAAAACGGCGAAAGTATCGCCATGTTTCAGCGTGCTGCGCGGGCGCGCCGACGGAGAGGTTGATGCGATATAGAATGGGACTTCGGTCATTGCCTTGTTTGGACCCTCCCGACCGTCTTCAGTTCGAGGCCCGGGTCAAGTGGGGCGATGCTCCGCAGCGCGCGTTCTGGGCAACAGAATGACATTCGGGCTCATCGCTGAAGCATTGCTTTTGGCGACGGGCGAGGGGCGGCGACCCAGTTGCCGATAGACCTCGAGGTAGTCTGTAGCCATGCGCTCCGCAGAGAATCGCTGCTCAAAACGTCGACGCACGGCGCGCCTATCGAGCCGAATTGCCTCCGGACAGGCGCGTATCGCCTCATCCACGTTTTCGACGATCCGCCCGGTGAGCCGATCGTCTATGATCTCCGCGACCGAACCGCTGCGAAATCCGAGCACGGGGGTGCCGCATGCCATTGCTTCGATCATGACGAGTCCAAAAGGCTCGGGCCAGTCGATTGGAAAGAGAAGGGCGCGAGCGTCTCCCAGAAATGTGGCCTTGTCGCGATCGTTGATCTCGCCCACAAATTCGATACCGCTCTGGCACAGCAAAGGCGCGATCACCTCACGGAAATAGGACTCATCGACCTTGTCGATCTTGGCGGCGATCTTGAGCGGCATGCCGAGAGCCTTGGCGATGGCGATCGCTCGATCGACGCGCTTTTCCGGCGAAATTCGGCCTAGAAACGCCAAATATCCTCCACGCGGCTCGTATGTCGGCGGGAGAAGATCGAGCGGCAAGCCGTGGTAGATTGTCCCGGCGACATTCGCGTGGGGAATGTGTTTGCGCTGCGCATTGGAAATCGACACGAGCGGCATCTCTGGAAAGGCGCGGTAAAGCGGAAGCAGGTCGGGCAAGTCCTGACGGCCATGCAGAGTCGTAACCGTCTTGGGGCCGAGATCGCGAAACAGGGGCATGTGATAAGCGTCGATGTGGAAATGCAGAATATCGTAATGGTGCGCGGTTCGGCGAAGCCTGTCCAACATGATCATGTAGTGCGGCACGTGATCGATTATCGCGGGATTTAGTCGTATCGCCTCGGGCGTACAGGCGACGAGACGCGCCCGCGTGGTGGAATCGCCGCTCGCGAACAGGGTAACCTCATGTCCGTCTTGTACGAGCGCCTCGCAAAGGTGAGACACGACGCGTTCCGTACCGCCGTAAAGGCGGGGCGGTATGCTCTCCATGAGGGGAGCAATCTGAGCGATCTTCATGTTCGGACTCTCTAGGCGACCTGTGAACTGAGCGACTGTGGTGCGATCACAGTTCAACCGTGAGAATGCTCCACTTGAACAAACAACCCGGCGGAGCGCCGAAGGTTCCCATCGCTGACGAGTTTGCAATCGTCACAGGGCGCGCGCCGTGCGCCGACGGCGGAGAAAAGCGGCCGTTTGCGAAATCGTGAACGCAAGGGCTGCAAATGCCGAGCGTGCGCGTGCGCGAGGCGCGGGTCGGATCGCTACCATGCTTCGAATGTGCGCACGACCCGAGCCACGAACGCGGCGCGCCGTTCGGCAGTTGTGCAATTCATGTCGTATTGCGCAAGGTATTGACACTTTACGGGTCGCCCCGGCATCGAGCGCACCAGTCGTTTGACCACGCGCCGAGGCGGATCGCCAAGGATGAACGTGCTGATTCGGTCGGCGCCGTATGTGCAAACCGCCGCGATCCTTGTGAGATTTTCGAGACTCGGCGACATTGCGCCGGCGGGGTCCATTTTGAAACTCACGCCGGGGATAAAGACGCGATCAAAAAATCCCTTCAAGATAGCGGGAAAACCCTCGTTCCAGACCGGATAAATCAGGATCAAGGCTTCGGCTGACAGAAGACGATGCGCGTAGGTTTCTATGTGCGCCCTGTTGTTGTTCGGATCGTGATATGCGGCCCTTTCATCTCGGCTCAAGACGGGATCGAATTCCTCGGAATAGAGATCGCAATCATCGACGGAGTGGTTGCGCCGCCGCAGAGTCTCTAGGACTTGCCTGTGAACGGCCGCGCCGAAGCTTGTTTCGATCGGATTGGCGTAGAGGATAAGGACCCGCATGCGTCGACCTTCCTGTGTCGAGCCATGGATCCCAACGCCTATCCCTCAAGGCGCCCTGGTGTTGCATGGCTGTCCCCGCGACCTCGCCCTATTTCGGCAATGACCTGTCACGAACGCTGAGGCTGCGTTCGCGAAAGCGGCGGCGCGAGAGTGGCAAGACGGCGCGCTCTTGCGCGGGCGCCTCACTCGCTTCGCCTGTCGACATAGACCAGTTGTTGACTCATGCGCTGCTCGTACTCGTACGCCTGCGGATAATCGGCCGGTCGAAACCTTCGAAGTGAAAGTTCGACGCCGCAAAACTATTGTGTATTCGAAGAGCCGAGGTCGGGGACGTCCTCGCCCAGAGCGGTGGCCAAATCGATCTGATGGTCCTGCTCTTCCACCAGGATCTGACGTATCTGCTCCGCCAAGGCATATTCTCCCAACGCTTCACATTGTCGGACGCGGCTTCGATAGTTTCGGATTGTCTCGTTTTCGTTGTCGAGATCGAAGCGGAGCATTTCGCGGGGGTCTTCTGATGTTCGCACCGGCTTCGGCGTGACGGTCGGCATTTTCCCGAGGTAATCGATTTGCCGTGACAAAATCAACGCGTGGTTCAATTCCTGCTGCGCATGCGTTTCGAGCTGATCTGCAATATTCATGTACTCGGCGCCTTTCAGCACCTGGGAGTAAACGACATAGGCGATTATGGCTTGGTACTCGCGGGCAAGGTCCTCGTTGAGCAGGGCCGCCAGGGTCTCGCGTGAGACGGGTTCGCCAGATTTGTCGGAATGTGCAGAAGCCAAGGGGAATCTCCAATCCAAAGGAAGCCGTTACGTCGACGATGCGCAGAGGCTGCCTCACACTCGACAGCTAGCGGTCGCTTAACGCTCGCGATCGGAAAGCGTTCCTTACAGCTAGGAAAGGGCTGCGCGGGTGCGGCTTTTGGATCTTTGTTCTCGTCACATGTGGGACCGGCGCGCCTAGGCGCATCCGGATTCATGTCGACGGCGTGAATGTGACCATCGAGGCGCTTCGCAGACGCCAGGCGCGGACGTGCCTCAAGGCGCGCGGGTCGGGGGCGCTCTCGGCCTCCTCGCGTCAGCGTGTTCCAATTCCGCGTCGATTTCGGCGCCGAGTAAGACCACGAGGGCGCTCAGCCAGAACCACAGCAGCAATACGACAGGGGCCGCGAGCGATCCATAGGTCGTGTCATAAGACGAGAACCGCGACACATATAACGAAAATCCGGCCGATCCGAGCAACCACAAGAGCGCGGCCATCGCCGCGCCCCAGGTGATCCACTTCCACTTTGCGTTGGCTCTGAACGGCCCAAATCTGTAAACAACGGCCAGCGCGAGAGATATGAGAAGGGCCAGCAACGGCCAACGTCCGAGTTCCAGGACCGATTTGGTCCCGCCAGACAAGGGCAGAAAGCCGATCGCGATCGGCAACAATGCAATGGCTGAAATGGCGACGATGGCGAATATGATGGCGCGCAAAGGTGAGCGCCAGCGCTGTCGATTGTTGCGCGATCAAGCCTCGTCCTTCATTGGCTTCGTTTGCAATGTTCAGGCCGGTCATGAGTGACGATATGCCCGCCTTGGCGCTCCAGAGGGCGATGCTGAGCGACAAGAGAAGCGCCGTGTTCAGCGTGGAACTGCTTTTGCGTGCGAAGATCTCCAGCGCGCCCGTCAGAAGTTTGAGCGAATCCGCCGGAAAAATACCGGAATATTCCGAGATCTGCCGCTCAATGCCGTGAGGATCCGCGAACAGCCCATAAATGGAGGCGAAGGCGGCGACCGCGGGGAAGACCGCGATCATCTCGTAAAAGGCGACACCCGCCGCCACCAGCATCAAGTTATTTCGCCCGACTCTCACTGCGATGTTGGACACTATCTGCGCAAACATTTCGAGCCGGCTGCCGCCGACGGCTCGTCTCGTCCTTGGGGGCGTACCGCCGATATCATGTTTGTTAGGGATTAGGCACATCTCATCCGCTCAACGACGAGATACGTTCGGCAGTTCCTCACCCGCGGCGGCTCGATCCGTCCTCGTCTCGAGGAGTTGCGGCCCTGTGATCTTCACGCCGTAGGGCGAAGGCGTTGAACCGGAAGCGCGGTCGCGCGTTATGTCGCTGCGAAAGGGGGTCCCCATGCCCGGCGCAGTTTTGGCGCGATACCCATTGCCTCGCGAAGCTACGCTGCTGGCGGCGATGAAGATTGAGTCCGTCCACCCCCATGCGGATGTATTGGACGACGATTTCAGCTTTCCCGAGGCGGAGGTTGCGAACCTCCACCGTCTCGGGCTCTTGCTCGCGCCCTTTCCGCGACGCCTCGGCGGCAGCGAATTCGCGATCGGGCCCGAAGCCCCCCGCTTGCTGCTGCCGGTGCTTAGGCGGATCGGCGCGGCGAACCTGTCCTTGGGGCGTCTCTACGAAGGCCATGTCAATGCCGCCGGGCTCGTCATGCGCTATGGCCGCCGGGAGCAGGTTGCGCGCCTGAGCAAGGAGGCGGCCGGAGGCGTATTGCTGGGCGTCTGGAACACGGAAGGCGCGAATAGACTGCAGCTCCTGACATCGGGTTCGCGTTGGAGGTTGAAGGGCGGCAAAATTCTCTGCTCGGGCGCCGGCCATATCGAGCGGCCGCTTGTCACAGCAAAAGACGAAGCGGGTCGGGTCGTGATGGTCATGCCGCGACTGCGGCGCGGCGAGCGCGCCGATCTCTCCTCATGGACGCCGCAGGGCATGCGGGCCTCCGCGACCGGTGCGGTCGATTTTACCGATGTCGGTGTGGAGCCCGAGGACATTATCGGAGAGGACGGCGATTATCAGCGACAGCCGGCGTTCTCTGGCGGCGCATGGCGTTGCGCCGCCGTGCAACTCGGCGGCATGGAAAAGCTGCTCGATCTATTGCGCGACCACCTCGTCAAGACCAAGCGCGGGAACGATCCACATCAGAGCGCGCGTGTTGGCGAATGCATCATCGCGGTGGAATCCGCGCGGCTGTGGGTCGAGCGCGCGGCGGAGCTGGCGGAAGGCGGCACAGCAGCCGGCGACGCGATTGCCGCCTATGTCAACCTGACGCGGATTGCCGTCGAACGCGCGGCGCTGGAACTGCTGCCCCTGGTCCATCGGTCGGTGGGTCTGGCGGCCTTTCTTCGGCCGCATCCAATCGAGCGCATCTCGCGCGACCTCGCGACCTATCTGCGCCAGCCCGCCCCCGATCGCGCGCTTTGCAGCGCGGCTGCTTGGACGCTCGAGCAAACCTCCGCGTTTGCGGAACTCTGGACCTAGCATGGCGCGAGCCTGCGACTTCCTCGACGATGCGGACCATCTGCCCCTGGTCGACATCGAAACGCTTCTGGGGGACCGCGGCGCCGTTATCGTCGCGCCGCATCCCGATGACGAGAGTCTCGGTTGCGGCGCGCTGATCGCGGCGGCTGCGGCCGAGCGAAGGGAAGTGCGCGTGATCATCGTTAGCGATGGCGTCGGCTCGCATCCATCTTCGAGGAAATATCCAGCGCCTCGCCTGCGCGCTCTGCGAGAATCAGAAACGCTCGCGGCTGTCGCCGAACTGGGCATGGCCGAGAAGGACGTGACGTTTCTCGGCCTGCCGGACCGTTTCGTGCCCGGCAACGGCACAGAGGCCGAGAAGGCGGTCGCGACGATTGTGCGGCTCTGTGGCGAGTTGCGGGCGCGGGCGTTGTTTGTTACCTGGCGCCACGATCCGCATTGCGATCACCAGGCGGCCTATGCGATCGCACGCGCGGCGCAACGTCGGTCCCCTGGAGTGCGCCTATTCGAATATACGGTCTGGGGGCATTCCTTGCCAGCGGATACGGAAGTGAACCACAGTCTCTCGGGATATCGCTTCAATGGCGGCCCATGGCGGGACCGCAAGCGAGCGGCAATCTGGCGCCACAAATCGCAGATCAGCGACTTGATCGATGACGACCCTGCGGGCTTCCGATTGTCTCACAGGGATCTGGCTCGCCTTGAGCGTTGTGACGAAATCTTTCTGGAGGCCGAGCATCATTAGCGAGCCATCCCTTCCCGCGAGCTATTTTGACGCGCTTTACGCCGCCGATCCGGATCCGTGGCGCTTCGCCACCAGCGATTATGAGCGCCATAAATATGCCGCCACGCTCGCCGCTCTGCCGCGTCTTCATTACAGTCGGGCGTTGGAGGTGGGTTGTTCGATCGGCGTCTTGACGCGCCTGCTCGCTCGGCGTTGTGAGACGTTGTTGTCGATCGATTTGTCCGAGAGTCCCCTGAGGCATGGCCCGCGAACGATGCGGCGATTGTCCCTCGGTCCGCTTCCTTCGAATGACCGTTCCACAGGAATGGCCTAGCGAGGAGTTCGATTTGATTCTGCTTTCCGAGGTCGTTTACTATTTATGCGCCGCCGACGTCGAGCGCTTGGCTCGTCGCGTCCGATGCGCGCTCGCGCCCGGCGGCGATATCGTGCTCATCCATTGGATCGGGGCCACCGATTACCCCCTATCAGGCGATGAGGCGACGGAGATCTTCCTGCGTGAGGTCAGAAATTTCACCTATGTCTCGCGGCGCGAGCGCAGCGGCAATTTTCGATTGGACGTGGTCTCCCGACAGGACGGCGCCGCGCAGCCTTAGCAGGATTGCATGTGCGTGACCGATTTGAGCGGGCAAGTCCGAAGGCACAAGTCGGCGGCGCCTGAGGACCGGGCTCGACCGTTCAATATGATTCCACGCCATTCCGAATTTCGAGGCGCCATAAGGCCCCAGCGCATTTTCCATGTCGATGCCGAGCCGCGGCGCCCAGGCGGCGGTTGCGGCAAGGGCGCCTTCGGCATGCAGACGGCGCAGGCGTCCGCGCCACTCGGCTCGCAGTTTGGCGACGCGCGCCGGCTCGAGCATTTCGTCGCATAGCGCACGCGGGTCTTCACAGCGAAGACGGATCGTGTCCGCGACTCCTCCGTTGGCGCGCCCCACCTTTCGACCCGACGTGACCACGCTGATGTGGAGAGAGAAGCGAACATGCGCGTCATGCGCCTCCAGGGTGGCCACCAGTCCCTTGTCCTCGCCCAGAGGCAAAGCGGGAAGACCGCCGATGCGCCGATAGGCGGAAAGCTTCACCGCCAAGCTGGCGCCGGACATTGTCGCGTGATGAGGCCAGGGATTATGTGGCCTAGGGTCCAGCAAGGCGGCTATTTCGGTGAGTTGCCGCTCGTAAATTCCCTCCAGACGACCGCGTTCGCGCAGCGCCTGCGGCAGGGAGAGTTCATCCATGGGCTCCAGAGAAACCACGCCCGCGATAGCGTCCGCCCCGGCGTCGGCTTCGGTCAGATTGTCGGCCACCCAACTCGGGCCCACTCGGCTATCCGCATCGGTCGTGAGCAGGAGACCATCCGTCGAGTTCTGCGCCAACCAGGCGGCGGCCGCGTCCATGGCCGCTCGGCGGGCGCCGCCAGCGTGCGCGACTGCGGGGGGTAGATCCTGCTCGATGATGCGCAGCGGCGGCCGGAGCCTCGGCGCCATCGCGCGCGCCAAATCCGCCGCCTTGTCGTCGCTATTGTTGACAAACAATAGGATGCTGAAAAGGCCCTGCGGAAGCGGCTTTCCATGTCCGTCCTGCTGAACCGCAAGCGCGCGCAGGCATGCGCCGAGGCGTTCTTCCTCGTTCTTCGCGGGAATGGCCACGACGGCCCGCAAGGGCGACGACTGGCTCATAACAACCTCCGAGCGCGCTCGCGACGCTGAAGCCGATCTCTCATCGCCTTTTCCGCCGCCAGCGACTCGAGGTCGCGTCCGACCGTCGCGACGGCAAGCTCGCGTCCAGCCTTGCGGTAGCGCACCGTAAGTTCGCGGGACGCTGCGACGCCGTCGACCTCAATCTCGTCCCACTCGTCGGCGTGCCCGACATAGCGTATCGAAAGATCGAAATGTTTCGTCCAGAAGAAGGGGACGACATCGAAAGGCTGCTCCGCGCCCAGCATATTGGCGGCAGCCACCTGCCCCTGCCTTTGCGCTACGACCCAATGTTCGACGCGAATGTTTTGGCCGCTTTGAGGATCCGGCCAGCGAGCGATATCGCCCGTGGCATAGACGTCCGGAGCGCTCGTTCGCAGATAGGCGTCGACAATCACGCCGCGATCGATACGCAGGCCGGCGCGTTTCGCCAATTCCAGTCGCGGTTCGACCCCGATGCCGACAACGATCATATCCGACAGAAGCGTCGAGCCGTCGTCGAGAAAGAGACGTTTCCCTTCGGAACGGCTCGCTCGGCGTCCGAGATGGAGCTCGACGCCGCGCTTGCGATGCTCGTCGAGGACGAGATCGGAAAGCTCGCCGCCGAATAGCTTGGCCATCGGGCGCGCTTCCGGCGTAACGAGATCGACCTCCAGCCCACGCGAGCGAAGCGACGCCGCGGCTTCGAGGCCGATAAAACTGCCGCCAAGCACAACCACATTTGCAGTGTATTCGAGGCCCGCAAGCAAACGACGGCAGTCGCCAAGCGATCTCAGATAATGGATCCGCGCCGGATCGGCGCCAGGAAGATCGAGCATTCAGGGCGCGGCCCCGGTCGCAAGCAGCAATTTGCCATAAGGCTCCACGCCGTCGCGCAGCTTCAGCATCTTCGCTTCGACATCGATCGCCTCGACCGAGGCGTCCGTGCGCAGGCGAACTCCAAGCTCGTTCAGATCATGCAAGGCGATGGGAAGGCGATCGTCCCCGAAATGCCCGTCAAGAAAATCCTTGGTCAGCAATGTCCGGTCGTAAGGCGGATGCGGGTCCGCCGACAGCAACACGATCTCGCCCCGCCAACCCTGACTGCGCAACGCATCCGCCGCCGCGAAACCCGCCGCCCCGCCGCCGACGATTACCATGGGTCCCAGCGCATCTGCGCGCGATTTGACCGCCAGCGCCTTCGCAGCCGGCGCGGCTCTCTCACTGATAAAAACGACGCCGTTCTTGATTGTCGCCTCGCGCCGCGTCAGCGGGTCGAATGCCGGCGCCGTTAGCGCCGCTCCGGTGATGAGGTCGAAGCACGCGTGATGCCAGGGGCAGCGTACAACGCCCGCGTCGATCAAGCCTTCGTCGAGCGAGGCGCCGAGATGAGGACATTCAACGCCAAAGGCGCGCACGTTCTCGCCATCGCGGGAGACGAATACCTTAGATTTGCCGAAACGGCCAACCATGATCCGGCCGTCGATCAACTTCGACAGGGCAATTCCATTCGCCAGGTCGAAGGCCTCGAGATTACATTCTTCATCCATGCGACGGACCCTCGTTTCCAGGGATGGAAACGTCCAAGTCGCGGTAAAGTTCAAGGCAGAGCGCTGGAGCTGCGGGAACCGGTCGTCACATCGTTTGCGGGCTGCGGACGTCGGGCTGGACGTCTCGGCCGGCGAGATCCTCGGCGGGTTTGGTTGGCGTTTGCTTTCGCCCTCGCGCCAACCAGTGCGAGACTTCGTCGAGATAGACATACATCGACTGGCGTCGTGAACAGGGTCAGAGCCTGACTGACGATCAGGCCGCCGACCATGGCGAAGCCGAGGGGCTGCCGAATCTCCGACCCGGTGCCCGTGCCCAACATGAGCGGCACGCCGCCGAGGATGGCGGCCATCGTCGTCATCATGATCGGGCGGAACCGCAGAAGCGCGGCGCGATGGATCGCGTCGCGGGCGGAGAGATGATCGTCCTCTTCAGCCTTCATCGCGAAATCGACCAGCATGATGCCATTTTTCTTCACGATGCCGATCAAAAGGATGACGCCGATCAGCGCGATCAGACTGAAGTCGAAATGGAACAACATTAACGTCGCCAATGCCCCGACGCCCGCCGACGGCAGCGTCGAGAGAATGGTGATCGGGTGGATATAGCTCTCGTAGAGGATGCCGAGGATCAGATAGACGACGACCAGCGCGGCGACGATCAGTAGCGGCACGGTCGTCAGCGAATCCTGGAACGCCTGCGCGTTGCCCTGGAAGCTGGTTATCACGGTCGCGGGAAGGCTTCGAGTTCGCTTCTGGCGCGCTTGATCGCGTCGGTCGCCTGGCTGAGCGCGGCGCCAGGCGCGAGATTGAAGCTGATCGTGGTCGCCGGGAATTGGCTCTGATGGCTGATCGCCAGCGGCTGAACCGGCGTTGTCGTCCATTTGGCGAAAGTCGCGAGAGGGACCTCGCCGCCGGTCGTCGACTTCAAGAATATCTTGTCGAGCGTAGACAGATCGTCCTGCAGTGCGGGCAGCACCTCCATGATCACTTCGTAACTCGAAAGCTGGGTGAAATATTGCGCGATCTCACGCTGTCCGAACGCGTCGTCGAGCGTGTCGTCGATGGTCTGCGCCGTCAGTCCGTAACGCGAGGCCTGATCGCGATCGACCGTCAAACGTCAGCGTCGTGCCAGAGGCCTCCTGATCTGAGGCGACGTCGCGCAGTTCCGGCAGGGCCTGCATCTTGGCGAGCATCTTCGGGCGCCCAGTGCGTTGAGTTCGCCGAAATCGGCGTCCTGCAGCGTATACTGATATTGCGTGCGCGCGGTACGTCCCCCGACGGTGACGTCCTGCGCCGCCTGGAGAAACAGCTTCGCGCCTTCGACCTTGGTCGAGCTTGGGCTGCAATCGCGCGATGATCTGATCGGCGGTGGCGTCGCGCTGGTCCCGCGGCTTCAGCGTGATGAACATCCGACCGGTGTTGGACGGATTGCCCGAGCCGCCGATCGCCATCGCGACATGGGCGACGCCCGGATCCTTCAGCACGATCGCGCCCAGCGCCTCCTGATGGCGCATCATGTCCTTGACGGAAATATCCTGCGCGGCTTGCGATATGCCGGTGATCAGGCCGGTATCCTGCTGCGGAAAGAAACCCTTGGGAATGATGACGAACAGATAGACCGTCAGCGCGAGCGTCGCGAGGAACACGAGCAGCGTGACAAATCTGTGAATCGCAGCACGACGTCCAGAGCCGCGTTCATAGGCGTTCAGCAACGCATCGAAGCCGCGCTCGCTGAGCTCGTAAAGGCGGCCGTGATGCGTCTCGTTCGCGGCGGGAAGGAAGCGCGCGGCCATCATCGGCGTCAGCGTCAGCGATACGACCGCCGAAACGACGATCGTCAACGAAAGCGTCACCGCGAATTCGCGGAACAGTCGGCCGATGATGCCGCCCATCAGCAACAGCGGAATCAGCACCGCGATCAACGAAATGCTGATCGACAGGATCGTGAAGCCGATCTCTGCGGAGCCCTTCAGCGCGGCCGCGAGCGGCGCTTCGCCCTCCTCGATGTAACGGGTGATGTTTTCGAGCATGACGATCGCGTCGTCGACAACGAAGCCGACCGAGATCGTCAGGCCATCAGCGATAGATTGTCGAGCGTGTATCCCGCCGCCCACATCAGCGCGAACGCGCCGAGCAGCGATAGCGGCACAGTGACGCTCGGAATGACCGTCGCCCATAAGGCTGCGCAGAAAGACGAATATGACCATCACCACCAAGCCGATGGTGAGCAGCAGAGTGATATTGCACGTCGTGAACTGCGGCGCGGATCGTCTGGGTGCGGTCGCTCAAGACCGAAATGTCGATCGAAGGCGGCATCGACGCGCTGGATGCGCGGCAGTTCCGCCATGATTTTGTCGACCGTGTCGATCACGTTGGCGCCGGGCTGCTTGAAGATGACGAGGAACACGCTCGCGCTTGCCGTCGGCCCAGGCGGCCTGCGTCGTATCCTGCGGACCCTCGACCGCTTGCCCAATATCGCTGACGCGCAACGGCCCGTCGTTTCTGTAGGCGACGATGACGTCGTTCCAGACTTTGGCTTGCGTGAGCTGATCGTTGGAGTAGATCGTGAAAGCGCGATTGCCGCTGTAGATCGTGCCCTTGGGGTCGTCCACCGTCGCGACGGAAAGCGGTCCGCGCACTTCCTCGAGCGACAGGTTCTTGGCTACCAATTTGGCGGGGTCGAGCTGGATTCGAATTGCCGGCGTTTGCTGGCCGCCGATCGTCACCTGCGCCACCCCTGGGATCTGGCTCATCTGCTGAACGAGCTTGGTCTGCACATTGTCGTCAACCACCGTCAGCGGCAGCGACTTCGAGCTCGCGGCCAGCAGCAAAATCGGCGAATCGGCGGGATTCACCTTACGAAAAGTCGGCGGCGAGGGAAGGTCTTTGGGCAATTGTCCGCCGGCGGCATTTATCGCCTCCAACACGTCGCTTGCCGCGCCATCGATATTGCGGCTCAGATCGAACTGCAGCGTGATCGCCGTTGAGCCGAGCGTGCTCACCGAGGTCATCTGCGAGACGCCGGAGATCTGCGCGAATTGCGTCTCGAGCGGCTGCGCCACCGAAGAAGCCATGGTTTCGGGGCTCGCGCCGGGAAGTTGCGCCGAAACTTGGAGCGTAGGGAAATCGACCTGCGGCAGCGGCGCGACAGGCAATTGGGGATAGGCGACGATTCCGATGAACAAAATGCCAATCATGATCAGCGACGTTGCGATCGGATGGCGAATGAAAGGTTCGGAGATGTTGAGCGCCATGTTCAGGGCGCCTTTTCCGAGGTTGCTCCTGATGGGGTCGGCGTCGGGGGCGCGGCGGGATTGGCAGCCGCCGGGTGAACGGAGTTTGGAGTCTCCGCTGGGGTTGGCGCGCTCGGCTCCGGACCTGCCGCCATCGAGGTCGGAGTTGCAAGCGGGGTCGGTTGGACCAGCGCGCCGTCGCGCAGGCGATATTGTCCGGCGACGACAACTATCTGCCCGGGCGTAAGCCCCTGGCTTATTACGGCGGCCGTATCGCTTTGTTGAGCCGTCTTGATGTCGTGTATCTGTACTTTGTTGTCGTCGCCCACAACATAGGCGTAGAGACCATTAGGACCGCGTTGGACGGCGTCGGCGGGAACCACGACGACGTCTTTCAAAGTCTGCACCAGCAGGCGGGTCGCGACGGAAAGCCCCGGCCAAAGCACGTTGTCGGTGTTTTCGAACGTCGCCTTCATGCGGATGTCGCCGCTGGCCTGATCGACGGCGTTGTTAACCAGTGCGAGATGACCATGCGAAAGCAAGGTTAGACCATCTGAACTCAAAGCATCGACGGGCACGGTTCCCGCGGCGAGGGCATTGTTGATCCGCGGAACATCTTCCTCGGGCGCCGTGAAAACTACGGAGATCGGCTGAAGTTTGACGATTGTGACGATGCCCGTCGTCGCGCTGGCGTGAACGATGTTGCCGGGGTCGACCAGGCGAAAGCTTGTTTTCCCGGTCAATGGGGAGCGGATGGTCGTGTAACTGAGCTGCGTCTGCGCGTTATCGACAGCGGCTTGATCGCCCTTGATCTGCGCGACAAGTTGATCGACTGTCGCCTGCTGCGCGTCCAATTGCTGTCGCGTAGAGAAGTCCTCTTTGCTCAGAGTGGTGTAGCGCTCCAAATTCAGTTGAGCATTCTTGAGCGTTGCTTCGTCGGCGGCCTTTTTCGCGGTGGCTTGATCAAGCGCGGCTTGGTAGGGCCGCGGGTCGATTTCCGCCAGCGTGTCGCCTTGTTTGACCATCTGGCCCTGGCGAAAATCCACCTTGAGGACCTCGCCATCCACCCGGCTGCTCACGGTTACGGTGTCGTAGGGCTCGACCACCCCGAGTCCCGTCAGATAGATCGGAAAGTCGGTCTTGCGAACCGGCGCGACCGTCACGGGTATATCGGCCGGCGCCGTCGCATTTGCCTGTTGGCGAGGCGCGGAATAATGCGTGCGCCAACCCCAGTAGCCGGCGCCGCCGAGCGCCACGAAACCAGCTATGAAAATCCAGCTACGTCCATGTATCCCAGCCCAAGCCATGACGCCCTCTCAGCGCTTCGATTACAGCGCAATTCGCTCGCAGATCCCTGAGCGTTTCACAGCAACCTGAGAAAACGCGCGAGCCGGAGAAGGGTTCCCTCGGCGGCGACGCGCCGTAAGTCTCGAGCTTGAGCGCCAACGCTTTGCGCAACAAAGTTACATTGGGTCGCTCCAGCGCCGGTCGAACCGCGATGACTTCCGCGTCCGCTTTAGCGTGAAGGAGGCAAGGAAATCCGTCGCAGGTTCGGCAGCGAATGCAGCGGCTATGTGGCTTGTCCGCCTCATCGAGCGGAATAGCGGCAGGGGCGGGGAATGGATGACCGCCGGCCGCCACGAGATCATCGAATAGCTTCGCTATGCGAGGTTCGTGCGACACATGCGGCGCAGGGCAGGGCGCGCTGCAAGCGCCCTTGCGAAGCCAAGCACGACGGCCTTGCCGATTCCGCTATTGCCGCCTGTGACGATGGCGACTTTGCCTTTCAGCGACATGGCGGCTCTCGTCTGCTCTCCGGCGGTGGGCTTTGTGGTTCCGGGCGGAAGAGCGAAAGCGTTCAGCAAAATCCGTGCTTGCTAGGCGCGTCGTACGATAGCCAGCACGATGCCAATGACAACCAAAACAACGGCGAGCCAGATGAAGAGATGGGCGCCGCTCATGGCGGTTGCGGCGACGCCGCCGAACCCGAATAGCGCCGCGAGCAGAGCGACTACAATCAGGATCAGCGCGTAGTAGATCAAATTCCCGGGCATGGCTATCGCGTCTCCAGGGTTCGGTGGTTGGGTCCATCACGAGCCGTGTCCATAAACGCAGGGTCCCCCGTTTCGGTTCCCTGCACGGCACTAGACGTTAGGCGCCGGCGCGAAGCGTGGGAAAAGTCCAGATCCGAAGTCGATCCTATGGGGTCGCGCCGAAACCCGTTCCCTGGCGCAACCGAAACGTCCCGCGGGAGTTCGCGTTGCGCGCTGGGCTAGACCGCTGTTGTTTTCATATCCTCATCGAAGAGGATCAAATCGCCCCAGGAGGAATGAAAACGCAATACAGCAATATGCCTTCGAAGACATTGGGACCATTGCTCAACCTATCGCTCTCTGTGGCGGCGCGATAGCACAGATGTGCGCGATGCGGTACCGAACTCTCCTTGTCGCCGGGAATCGGCAGGAATGTTATTCGTTCCTCAGGGATTTCCACCCAGCGTTGCTCACGAGTGAGGAACTCGAAATGACCGCCGCTTTCCCGATACAAGGTTGCGGCGCAGTCGCTGCCTCCACAACACAATTGACCGGTCTTGTCGTGAACTCCGGTGTAAATGTCGTGAGCTTGCGCATATCGCAATGGCAATGTCGCTAACGCCACGCACAACAATGTTCGCAAAATGCAGCGGTTCATCTCAGGCGCTCCCGAATTTCGGTCGATGCGTTTCGACCCGGTCGGCTCGTCAACTCCGGCGGAGTAAACGCACGCGGGCGCAAAATGTTCCGAAATTCACGAGTACATCGCGGCGAACGACGAGGCTGATCCTGGGGCTCGATCCGAGTCGCGTACCTGCGCTGTCGCGTCTGTGGAACCATACCGGCGCGGGCGCGTTGTCGGGCAACATTGAGCGTCCGAAATTGCCCCCCCCAAGTAGGTCGCTCAATCCTGGGCGGTCGCGTCGAGAACTCCGCGACCGCCCCCTTTTTAACCTGGAACTTGGCGCGTCGGGGCGCTGGGCAAATGCTCCCGCATGCCGGCTCCTTCGACGGACATCTGCGCCAGCATTGGAGACGACACTATGAAAAAGAGGACTATATACGAGCCGCGGACAGCAGACGTGAGTTCCGATCTCGATGAAGCGCTGGCGGAGACGTTTCCCGCGAGCGATCTGCCCGCAATAATTCAGCCCGGAGGCGGCGCTGTCGCCGATCCCGCACTGGCTCCATCTCAATCGAAGCGGATCTCCGCCGCCATGGCCAGAAAGCGGCGCAGCGGCAAGGGTGAGGCAATATCGAGGTAGGTTCGTCGGTCCGGCGGCGTCTGCCGTTCATGAAGGGCTGGTAGGTTAGACGGAAGCGTCTCGCGTCGGCATCCCTGGGATTTCGAGTGCATCGATCGGCGATGAATTGGACATCTGGCATGCGCAAATGAAGTCGTCGCGAACCCAGCGAAATTCTCGATCGTGTTCCGTGCTCGGTTGGTTCGCGATCGAATCCGGGCTGCATAATACGGCGTTCAATTCAGGTCATCGGTGTCTACGCATACGATCGCTTTACCCTCGAGCAGGCCGAGTTCGTCGTCGATTCCAAATCGATCATATCGCCGGCTTGCCGCGCGTTCCATCCGGCTTCTGTTCGCCGATACAACCTCAATGGCGAGTTTGAGGTCGGTGCGATTGGCGCGAGCGAAGTCTTCCACGCCGATCGCCGAAACGATGACCCAGATCAACTCGGGTTCATCGGATGAATCCGTCTGCGTCCAAAGGCCAACCGGCGTCTGCGGATTTCCAATGGGCACGATGTCACGCGAAGTTGAAAGCAGCGGCATATTCGTCTCCGCGATGAATGCGCGCATCAAGAGCGAGATCCGTCGTCCTTAGGTCGACGCTGGCGCCGACGAGCCCCGGCCGGTGATTGTGCGAAAAGCCGCCGCAGGCCAGGCCAAGGCGTTTGGCAAGGATTGCACGACGGTCGACGCAAGCTCCGAAGCCGGCGCGCCGTTCCATTTCCCCGCGACCGCGGGCGACAGCACGACCCCCACGCCGACCAGGTAGACAACAACGATTAACGCGAGAAATGTGCGCATCGACCCATCTCCGGCGGCGTCAAGCACAACCAGTCACCGACGTGAACGCCAGTGGAAGTGCGAAGTTCCGCGCAAAAAAGTCAACGACACGCCGTCGGTCCCGAAGACGCGGCAGCCCCCAACCTGTCGTCGCTGACCATATCGACGCTTGTAGCGCGGACGCGAAATGCTACCATTCATGATGACAGCGATTTGGAGCCAAAATGGCGCGAATACTCATTGTCGATGACGAGCCGCTAATTGCTCTGCTGGCTGAAGAGTGGTTGGGAGAACTAGGTCACACCGTTGTCGGCCCGGCGCATGACCTGCGCAGCGGACTCGATCTTGCCCGGACGAGCATAGACGCTGCAATTATCGACGTCACGCTGGGAAAGGATACCGCATTTCCGATCGCGGAAATTCTGACTGCCAAGAACGTACCATTTGCATTCGCGACAGGGCACGGTCGCGCTGCCCTGAATGGAAACTATGATTCCGCCGAGATATTGAGCAAGCCATTCCAATTCCAAGCGTTTCGAGGAACTGTCGATTTGATGCTGAAGAGGGTTTGAAGCAACGCCGGGGACCGAATGTCCTGAGACTTTCGCATCGCAGCTCTCGGCGCAGCGCGGGCCGCGCGCGTTCGCGAATTGTGGAACCATTGCGACCCAAAAAGAGTTAATGGATCGTGGTGGAACGGCCATGTCGTCGTACGACACGGAAACATTCGCGAGTCCTGTGCGCGACCGCTGGTGACCGGCAAAATATCGAAACCCAGAGGTCACGTGACGAGGCGATCGCGACGCGAAGCGTTTTCGCGATGATTGTTGTCGGTAGATTGGGAGATCCGCGATGTCGAGCAATGCGGTCTTTGCGCATATCGAGGCTAGGGTCGACAGACCGACCCGCGGTTCCGCGATCCCAGATGTCTTCTCCGCATTTGCGTCCGCCTACGCGCGCGACCGGCGAGAGGTCATCAGTCTGACCGAATATCTTGAAACTTGCCGGGACGACCCGAGCGTATATGCGACCGCGGCGGAACGCATGATCGCTGCGATCGGCGAACCGAAGATCATCGACACTTCCAGGGACCAGCGGCTTGGCCGCATTTTCCTCAATCGCACGATCAAAATCTATCCGAACCTCGATGGCTTCTTCGGTATGGAGGAGACCATTCAGCGGGTCGTGAGCTACTTTCAACATGCTGCACAAGGACTCGAGGAGCGAAAGCAGGTGCTCTATCTCCTTGGCCCTGTCGGCGGCGGGAAGTCGTCGCTCGCCGAGCGCCTAAAGCTTCTCATGGAGACGCAGCCCATATATGTGCTCGCCGCCGGCGAGGAAATCAGCCCGATTTTCGAATCGCCGCTAGGTCTGTTCCGCCCGGCGGAAATGGGCCCTTTCCTGGAGAAGCATTTCAATATTCCGCTCAGCCGCCTGCCCGGGATATGCTCCCCTTGGGCGATCAAGCGACTCGATCAGTACGACGGCGACCTGTCCAAATTTTCCGTCGTGAAGATGCATCCGTCGAAACAGCGCCAGATCTGTGTCGCCAAGACCGAGCCGGGCGACGAGAACAATCAGGACATCTCCGCATTGGTCGGAAAAATCGACATTCGTAAACTTGAACATTTCTCGCAACACGATCCAGACGCCTACAGCTACTCCGGCGGCCTCAACCGAACGACGCAAGGGATGCTCGAATTTGTGGAGATGTTCAAAGCTCCAATCAAAGTCCTGCATCCCCTGCTCACGGCGACACAGGAAGGCAATTACGCCGGCACCGAGAATATCGGCGCTCTGCCGTTTCAAGGCATCATCCTTGCGCACTCCAACGAATCCGAATGGGAGCAATTTAGGAACAACAAAAACAACGAGGCCTTCCTCGATCGAATCTGCGTGGTCAAGGTGCCCTATTGCCTGCGCGTCGCCGAGGAGGCGAAGATCTATGCCAAGCTGCTCGAAGGCAGCGACCTCAGCAGGGCGCGTTGCGCGCCCGAGGTCTTGGAGATTCTGGCGCGGTTCTGCATCCTCTCGCGTCTCAAGGAGCATCAGAACTCTCCCTTGTTTTCGAAGATGCGCGTTTACAACGGCGACAGCCTGAAGGACACCGACCCGAAAGCCAAGTCGATTCAAGAATACCGTGATGCGGCGGGCGTATCCGAGGGAATGTCCGGCGTCTCGACCCGCTTCGCATTTAAGGTGCTGTCGGAGACATTCAACTACGACAACGAGGAAATCGCGGCCGACCCTGTCCATCTCATGTATGTGCTCGAGCAAGCGGTAAAGCGCGAGCAATATCCGCGGGAAATGGAGGAGCGATATCTCGATTTCATCAAATCGCGATTGGCGCCTCGCTATGCAGAGTTTATCGGACGAGAGATTCAAAAAGCCTACATCGAGTCCTACAGCGAATTCGGTCAAAATCTCTTTGATCGCTACATCGCTTACGCCGACGCCTGGATCGAGGAGCAGGATTACAAAGACCCGGATACCGGCCAAGTCTTCGACCGTCAGATCCTGGATGCAGAGCTTTCCAAAATCGAAAAGCCCGCCGGCATCGCCAACCCAAAAGACTTTCGCAATGAGATCGTCAAGTTCGCGCTGCGCGCGCGCGCAAACAATCAGGGGAAGAATCCGTCCTGGACGAGTTACGAAAAAATTCGTGAAGTCATTGAGAGACGTATGTTCAGCCAGGTGGAAGACCTGCTGCCGATCATCAGCTTTGGCGCGAAACAGGACTCGAAGACCGAGAAGCAGCATGCCGACTTTCTCGAACGCATGATGTCGCGCGGCTACACCGAGCGACAGGTGCGCCGATTGGTGGAGTGGTACATGCGGGTCAATAAGGCTGGATGAAAGAAGTGAGACGCGATGCCCCAGTTCATCGACCGTCGCCTTAATCCGCGCGGCAAGAGCCTTGGCAATCGCCAGCGCTTCCTTCGCCGGACGCGGGCTCAGATCAAGCAAGCCGTCGACCGGGCGGTCCGAGATCGAGGCATCGGCGACGTCGCCAAGGGCGGCCCTGTCTCGATCTCGAGCGATGGCGTCGAAGAACCGAAGTTTCAGCATACAAACAGCGGAGGCGATCGCGACCACGTGCTTCCCGGAAATAGGGAGTTCGTGGCCGGCGACACGCTCGATAAACCCGGCGAAGGGCGCGGGGGGCCGGGACGTGGTGCGGCGGATATCGGCGACGGCGAGGATGCATTTCCATTCGCGCTTTCGGAAGATGAATTCCTGGACATGCTGTTCGACGATCTCGAACTTCCAGAACTCGTCAAGGCAACGCTGAAGAACCAGACCGCGAGCGAATTGCGCCGCGCGGGATTCACGAACGATGGTACGACGGCAAATCTCAACGTGTTGCGCACGATGCGCCAAAGCATGAGCCGACGTCTCGCGTTAGGGCGGCCGCGAACGGACGAAATCCAGCGCTTGGAATGGGAACTGGAGGAATTGGGCGAGTTGGGAAGTCCCGACGAAGCGCCACGCATTCGGCGCCTAATCGAGGCTGTGGAGAGGCTCAAGAGGCTGCAGCGATCGGTTCCCTACATCGACCCGATCGATGTGCGATATAACCGCCTTACGCCCAAAAGCGTACCGCACGCGAAGGCAGTCATGTTTTGCCTGATGGATGTTTCCGCCTCGATGGGCGAACGGGAGAAGGGACTCGCGAAGCGATTTTTCATCCTCCTGAACCTGTTCCTGCGGCGCCGATATGATCGCGTCGATATGGTATTCATCCGCCATTCCCATGAGGCGAGTGAAGTCGGTGAACAAGAGTTCTTCTACGGCAGGGAATCGGGCGGCACGATCGTCAGCACCGCGCTAAAGAAGTTGATCGAGGTGCGCGATAGGCGCTACTCGGCGTCCGAGTGGAACGTCTACTGCGCACAGGTCTCCGATGGCGATAATTCCGGCTCAGATACGCAAGGGTGCGTCGCTTTGCTGAATGAATCAATTCTGCCGCTCACACAATATTTTGCCTATATCGAGATCGCCGAAGCCGTCGACCTCGGTCGCCGGTTCGCGGCCGCCAACGGCAAGGAGCTTTGGCGGGGCTACGCGGCGTTGCCGGCCGCCCATGCCAATTTTGCGATGAAGATGGTCGCGGGGCGCGGTGACATTTATCCCGTCTTTCGGGAGCTATTTTCACGCCAGACAACAGGAGCCAGGATGCGATGACGGCGGCTGTGCCGAAGGGCAGCGATTGTCCGGAGGGCCCGGGCGGGCGCCGGAGGTTCGCGCCTGCTGTTCGATGGCGCGGACTGGAATTTCGCGACGATGCGCCGGGTCTATGAGGCGATAGAAGAAATTGCCGTCGGCGACCTCGGCCTCAACACGTTCCCAAACCAGATAGAAGTCATTTCGGCCGAGCAGATGCTTGACTGCTATTGCGCCAACGGCATGCCGCTGATGTATTCGCATTGGTCTTATGGTAAGCGCTTCGTGCGAGAGGAGACGCTCTATCGGCAGGGATACCAGGCCTTGGCCTATGAAATCGTGATCAACTCCAATCCGTGTATCAGCTATTACATGGAGGAGAACACGATGCCGATGCAGACGCTCGTGCTCGCGCATGCCGCGTTCGGCCACAATCATTTCTTCAAGAACAACTATCTGTTTCAGCACTGGACCGATCCTAACGGCATTCTCGACTATCTCGAATTTGCAAAGCACTATGTTGGCGAATGCGAAGAGCGCCATGGCTTAGCCGCCGTCGAATGGGTGCTGGACGCCGCCCATGCGCTGATGAATCAAGGCGTATTTCGCTATCGACGTGCGAGCAAGTTGAGTGCGAGCGAATATGAGGCGCGCCGGCGGGAGCGGCTTGCCTTGGAGGAGCAAGCCTATTGTGATCTATGGCGCACCGCGCCTGGGGCCGAGCCGACGCGCGATCCGACGCAGAGCGAACAGGAAGCGGCCAAACACAAATCGCGTCTCGGCTTGCCGGAAGAAAATCTGCTCTATTTCCTCGAGAAGAACAGCCCGGTGTTGCGTGACTGGCAACGCGAGTTGCTTCGTATTGTTCGTAACATCGCACAATATTTCTATCCGCAACGGCAGACCAAGGTGATGAATGAAGGCTGTGCGACTTTTGTCCACTATCATATCGTCAACAGGCTGTTCGACAGAGGGCTCATTTCGGAAGGGGCGTTGCTCGAGATATTGCATAGCCACTCGAATGTAGTTCATCAGGCGGAATTTGACTGCCCCCAATTCAATGGCATCAATCCGTATGCGCTGGGTTTTGAAATGATGCAGGACATTCAGCGCATCTGCGTCGCGACCAGCGACGAGGATAGGGAGTGGTTTCCCGGCCTTGCGGGCTGCGGAGATTGGCGCGCGGCGCTACGAAACATCTGGGCCAATTACCGCGACGAATCATTCGTGCGTCAGTTCCTCAGTCCGAATCTGATTCGCAAATTCAAACTATTCGTGCTGGCCGATAGGGAACGTCAGCCTCAATACCGCATTGAAGCTATCCATGACGACGACGGATACCGACGGATTCGCAGCGTGCTTGCCGATAGCTACGAGATCAGCAATTGCGATCCTGACATCCAGGTTGTCGACGTGGACCTGCTGGGTAATCGAGAGTTGGTGTTGCGGCACACTGCGCGTAACGGGGTGAGGCTTGCCTCGTCTACTCGGGACGGAGTCCTGCAGCACATTCGGCGGCTCTGGGGTTACGGCGTCAGACTCGAGGAAGTCGAGGCTGGAGGGTCGGGATAGCTCGGCGCCGCGCGATGCCGTTATTTTGCAATCGCTAACGGAACTCGCGTTCGATGTACCCGTTTTATCAGCCAGCGGTCATGCATTCGCCAAGCGGACGGCGTGCGGATCGCAGCGAGAGTGGAGGAACAGATGGCCTATCTAGAACTTACCCCAATGATCGTCTCGCTCCGGACAAGTCCGAGCGAATTTGAAATCGACCGGGGGTGGCTGACCCATGTACCAAGTCGTCACAACTTCAGGTTCGATCCCGAGGGCAATGTCACTCTGCTCGCGCACTGCGATTGTGCGGCGCTGACGATCCGCGAGGAACAAAGTCGCGAACTCGCGACGGCCTTCGAGGAGTGGCGGTCGACCTATTGGAGGGTGGTGGAAATAAATCGGGAATTTGCCGCACATTTCCGACGACCCGGGATATGGGGTCGGTGGTGGCGCGCTTTGGTTGCACGCATTCGGCTGATCATCCTCGATCCGGCGCTGGAGCAATCCCATGCTGCCGTGACGGTTCCGATACGGGTTCGCAGCCTTCCGCCACACTGACGCGCTAATGCCAGCATGGAGGCGCGGCCGCCGCGCTGTAGGCTGGCTTCGAGCGCAGAGAAGGCCGACAAGAGGCAAGTTGTCGCGCGAACGCGCTGGCGGCCGGCCGCGGCCAGGGCGGCGAGTTGGGCCGTTCAGCAGTCTACGATCTTGCGCCTACGGCTGGAACCAGCGTCAGAGGCGACAGCCGCGCTCGGCCCAACATTTCGAACATGGATGATTGGAACTTCCGCCGTGTCAGAACGTTGAGATCTATCTGAATCGAGGGTCCGCGAGGCAAATGTGAGCGTCCCTACGGCGCGCCTAGATGCGACCAAGGGTTCGCCGAGCCGTAGGACTTGCCCCGGGCGTCTCCGTGGTAACGTCGCGGTTCGGAAAATTGGGCCGATCGGTGGCCGAAGATCTCCACCGGCACTTGGCTCTACTTTCCGACCGGTCCCGCGGCGAAGGATGCGGTTGATGGGAATTGATGACGCGCCGCCAGCGACGACGAGAGGCGAGGGGAGGACGCGCGAATTCCGCGACGGACTGGTTGCCGAAATGCCAAGTTTGCGCGCCTTCGCGATTTCGCTTTCAGGACAACAACAGCTGGCCGATGATCTAGTGCAGGAAACGCTGCTGAAGGCATGGGCCAACGCAGACAGCTATCAGAGTGGCACCAACCTTCGCGCCTGGCTGTTCACAATCCTGCGCAACACGTTCTTTTCACTACATCGACGTCGCGGACGTGAGGTCCAGGACTCCGATGGCGTTTACTCGGAACGGTTGGAAAGTCCTCCGGCTCAAGAAAGCGCGCTTGATTTTGCTGACTTTCGCATTGCGCTGGCGCAGTTGCCGGCGGAACAGCGCGAAGTTCTCATTATGGTCGGCGCCGCAGGTCTTTCCTATGAGGAGGCCGCCGGCATCTGCAACATCGCCGTGGGGACGGTAAAGAGCCGCATCAGTCGCGCCCGCGCAACTCTGGCCGCCCGGCTCGGAACGTCGGAGCCGCGAAGTTCCGGCGCCGATGCCGGCAACGACACGAACAGGGAGAAATAGGTCGAGGTCTGGGGAGCCTTGGGAAAGGTCTCTATCGGCGCATGCCAGGCGGCGTAAGCGAGCTGCGTTGCGGACTCAGGAAGCGCGCGCCGTCTTGGAAGCGCAGGACTCTTGAGGCTCGTTCCCTCCCTCGCAATGCCCTTCGATCTTCCTCGCGGCGAGAGCGTGGGCGATTTCCTGCTCCGAAACGCCTAACGAACGGTACGCGACAGCTAGGTGAACCGCCGCCAAATGCGCGTTGTCGCCATAGCGCGCTATGAGTTCGTCGGCCAGCGCATCGACTTCGTCGCCGCTCAGCGGAGTAAAAGGACGGTTCATTCCTGCCTCAAAGTGTCAATTCGGCGACCCAATGCCTGATGGGTCGCTCGCTCGGAAAAGCCGGCGGGTCGATGCGGCGCCAACCAAGATCACGATCTCGCCCGCCTTGTTGGTCACACGAATTTGGGATCCTGCGACGTAAGCGTCTCTAGCCATTTCCGCGACGCTCGACCATGCGTCGCTCGAATTCCTGAGCGGTACGGAACGCGCAACGACGACGGATCCGTCATTGGCCAAAACGTCAAAGTTGAAGTATTCCATCGGTGTCCGCCGAAAAATGTCGAGTTTAGGAAATCGCGATGGCGCGATCGTTGGCGCCGACCCAGCGGCGCTTGGCCGTTCGGCGCGACCGCCCGCAACGTCCTGTTCTGACAATCAATCTGGCGCCGATAAATTGCCGTCACCCTCGTTCCTTCTTTCGCTCCGTCGAATCGATGGTCGATAGGGTATATTTGTTCAATAGACGGGCGCGTGTGAAGTGAGGAATTGTTCGGAATTGTTCGCCCGGTGGTCTGAGCCCCGCGTTTGGTCGGGCATGAGCGGCCTTGGCGGCGTCTAAGCGTCGCCGCGCTAGACGCGGCTATCAGAGTCAACCCGCGATCACGTCTCCGATAAATACGTAGCCGATGCCGCGGACGCTCTTGATCAATTGCGGCGTCCCCGGAAGGGGCGCAAGTTTTCGGCGCAGACGGGCGATGTGCCCATCCAAGACTCGCTCTTCGGGCGTCCAATCGCGACCCCGCAGCCGACGCATGATCTCGTCGCGCGACAATATCCGATTAGGGTATTGCACGAACAACTCGAGAATTTGAAACTCTGTGTCGGTAAGCGCGAGGGGATGTCCCCGGTAATCCCGAAGTTCGCGTTTTTGGGTGTCGAGAATGCCGTTGGGAAATCTATATTGTCCGCGCGGTCTTTGGGTCAGGTTAGTGAGGGCGTCGGTGACGCCGGAATAGCGCCGCAAAATGTTGCGAACTCGCAGCACGACCTCAGCCATGTGAAAAGGCTTTACGATATAATCGTCGGCTCCGTGCTCGAGTCCGCGCACGCGTTCGCTCGGATCCGAGCGACCGGAGATCATGACGATGGGGACGTTGAGCGTTCTACGAACCTCCAACGCCAGTTCGAGTCCGTCAGCTTTGCCGAGGCCGATATCCAAGGTAATCAGGCTGATATCTCCCTTACGCAGCGCCGCGTAAAGGCTTTCCCGACTGGCGGCCTCTGATGTGCGAAATCCTTCCTCTTCCAACCCCTCGCGCAGAAGCGCCCGGATCACAGGCTCATCGTCGACGATGAGGATATGCGAATGATCGCGCATATCATTCATTGCCCATGCCCGCAGGAAGCTGTCGCGGACGAAACTCGGCGGCGGGGGGCGCCTTGCACCAAATGGTGATGGAGACCAAGTTGACGCCGCGTCCGCGTCGCAGTTTGTTGCATGTTTGCCTGAAGTCGGCTTTGGCTCGCAACGAAGGGTTCTTCATCATTGACCAATGTTGGCACGGCGATCGCCTCGCAAGGGGCGACCTTGGTTGAGCTATGGAGCGTACGGCTCTGGCGTTCGGACTTCGCCTATCTCAGGTAAAAAACGACAAATCCCGGCGCGGGGTTCCCCATTTTTCATAGGAGGCTCGCTTCCGGTCGGAAGCCAGGATTCGGCGCGATACCGGCAATCGTCATTTGCCGATCGGCTTCGTCAATCTCGCGTGTTTCGGTAAACCGAACGGCGGGGGAGGATCGCGTCGGAATATCGTAGACGGCGCCGCCGTCACCATGCGAACGCCGCGCGATGCGAAACATCAGGAACGCGAAGTCGCGTCGCGAGTTATTGTTTAAACTTGTTGGGAGGATGCTCAGTGAGCCTGTTGCTTATCATTCTGATCCTGGTGATCGTTTTTGGCGGCGGGGGCGGCTATTATGGCTACGGCCGCTATGGCACGGCTGGCCTCGGCGGAGTGCTCGGCATTGTCATCTTCGTGCTCCTAATCCTCTGGCTTGTCGGTGTCTTCGGCGCCACAATGCCTGTCACGCGGCCCTAGCTGCGCGTGTCGGTTCGTTGCGTCTGCCGCAAGAGGCATAGCAAGATCCTTGCGAGAGTTTTGAGAAGGCGGAAGTCGCATTGTGCTCGGTCGTCGTCGCCGCCGCGTTCTCCTCCGCCTTCAGCGCGTGTCGCGAGCAATTCGGCGCGCGAATGGCGTTGGGAAGTTTGTATGATCAATAGCCGCTAGATCTCGGCGTCGCCGACCATCGAAAATATGTCGGCGCGATTTGCCGCTTTGCGGCCCGCGACCGGATCATCATTGGGTTGCCGATGATCGCAATCGCCGCGATGTAGTCTCGGCGAGGTGTAAGCTCTATGCATTTGCGGCGTCCCAGGGATCTCCAGTTTCGTCGCGCAAAGACAATTGCGCAGGGGTAGCGTGGGAAAGCCTCACATATCTGCTTACAAGTGAAATTGCGCCTGCGCAGTGTCAAGAAAACGCGCGGCCCTGGCCCGACGATACGATCGCACAAATCAGCATCGCAACTCCGCAGACGACATTGCCGAGCTTTACAACCACCGATAGCTCTTCTAAACGCCTGTAAGCCAAAACGGGTCCAAAAGACCAATCCAGGCGGGGGCTAAGTGAATCACTCGAATCGTCTCGTCGGGATCGCCGGCGTAGTTTTGTGTGTTGCTGCGATGCCGTCGGCATGGGCGCAAGATCAATTCAAATCTATCAGTTCGGACCGAGGCGAGACCATTGTCAATGACAGGGGTGGATACCTCGTAGACTATGCTGCCCGATTGGCGCAATTTCAGAAAGGCGGCCAGAAAGTGAATTTCGCGGGTCGCTGCAATTCGGCCTGCACTCTCTTCCTCGCGTTGCCTCAAAATCAGACGTGCATTACCCCGGGCGCCTATTTCGGTTTTCATGCCCCGAAGGCGCCTACGCTCGCCGCCGCCGAGGTCGGGCAATTGTACCTCATGCAGAAATATCCCAGCTGGGTCCGAGTTCTGGATCTCAAGTCAAGGCGGGCTGACGGCCAATCTGGCTGTCATGGATTACGCATACGCCAGCCGTCACCTCAGACCTTGCAACTGAAGGTCGCGTGAGGGTCGCCGACCGGGCCGTAGGCCCGGCCGGATATATCCAGGCCAATGAACTCGAAGCCATTACTTCGAAGACCCGGCAGATCCGTGGCTAGAGGCGCTGCTCGCGCCGGAGCTATGACCTTTCGAGCCTGTCGAATGACCGGCTTGGCCGTGGCCGTGATGGCCATGATGGCCATGGTGGCCACGGTGATGGCGGTGGCTGAAGCTGGACATCGCCGGCGAACGGCTGGACGCAGAACTTGTTGCCGATCCGGTTGTTGAAGCATTCTGCCCGACCGAACCGGTGGTTGACGCGGTGTTCGAACTGCTTGAACTCGTGTTCGTCCCTGTCGTCGAGCTCGCGCCAGTATTCGATTCACTCGCGGCAGCGCCGGCCGAACCGGTTGAAGGGGAAGTGTTCCCGGTGGTGGATCCGTTAGTCGAGCCTGGCGTTGAATTGCCTTGGCTTGCGGACCCATTATTGCCGGAAGAGTTCTCTGAACCCTTGTCGGCGTGGTGGCCATGGGAGTGGAACCCATACGCTCGGTCGGCGCCCGCAAAGCCACCGGTTCCCCCCCCGCCGCTCGCAGCATCATCGCTGGTTGTGTCTGTAGCAAAGCGTGCGCATTCGGGGTAGCCCTTGCCCAAGCGAGCAAGCGCAATGTCGGAAGCGCTGCAACCCTCCTGCAATTCCGGCGCGGGCGCTATCTCATCCGATCGGGCCAAAGAGACGCCGAGCGCGATTATTGAAACAGCGCCGGCGAGACTGAGATTTGCAATTGTGGTCATGACGTCATCCTTCAGCTGACGAGTGCGCCGAACGGTTTGTGAGATGAAAAGTCGGCGCGGGATGCGTCCTAAACCAGCACATCAAGTCAAAGTTCCCTGGGATCCGTATCGGTAAATGCGTATTGAGAAGCAAGCAAAACGGAATCGCGACCTCCTTGCTGAGCTGAAGACGGCCGCGAACGACCGAAAGAGAAATGCGGCGGAAGCATATTTGGCGATGATGTTCAAATATGTCTTCAGTTGGGCGAATCGCGGTGTAGCGCCAGCTCATCGTTGATGATCGACGCGATCACGACGAAGAGGGTCACAATGGTCTTCGCCTCGGCGCATACATCCGACACTGAAAAGCCAAAGACAAGCAAACAGTGCGGCGAGAGAGCGTTGCCGCCGAGGTGCGTTCCCCTCGATCTCGATGTATGTTCATTTTGTTTGTCCAATTCGCCTTTCACAGGTAAGAAGCTTGACAACGGCGGAGGACGGGCCGCTCACAAACTGTCGAGGCGTGATTGCCCGGAGCTAGTGGGGTGCGGACCAATCAACAGGGCTTGTGGCGGCATTCAAGTGTAGTGGCTTAAGACGAGTTCTTGACGCACCAACTCACTGCTCGATGCGTCAGCCCGGTCTTGCTTCAGGTGCAAGGAAGTCGTCGTTAAGGAGCGTGAGAAGGCTGTGAGGAAGCGGGGCGACGGCCGACGCCAGCGAGCTCGCCGCCCAAAGCGGAACCATTTCGCCTAAGGATCATTGCACAACAGGTTTATGACGATCGCACTCAACGCCGCGCCAACAGCGAATAATGCCGCCATGGCGCCGCCGAGCGTGAAGAAGGTCGATAGCGGAGTGGGGTCATTGGCAACCAAGTGCGACACCACGGGATTTGCGACGAGAAGCGCCCATGCCAGCATCGACCCAAGCACGGCGCCGACGCCGAGGCCCATGACGGTGCTGCGCGTCAATGAACTTTCGGAGAGCCTTTGCATCTCGGCGACCCTCAAAAAGATCGGAACGCCTGGGACCGCAATCCAGTTCCTGTTCCTTTCCGCGCGGGCAAACGGCCTGACAAAAATCGCAAATCCATCGAGCGGGAGTATTTGAGGAGCAATGAGCGAACCGAAATTGTAAGTCCACAGCATCGCGGACGCGAGGCCCGTCGCGCAGGGCCATGCGAGTTCGCGTTGTTGTGCTTGAACCTTTTGCCATTTGCTCGCGTTGAGAGCCTGCGCCCTTCGTGTGTTTTCATTCGGAGATCCGTCCATGCCCGATAGAAGCATCTCCAGCCTCGCCCCGCTTCCCCCGCCGCGCGACCCTCACTTGCGTGAGATGGCGAATTGTATTCGGGCGCTGGCCATGGATGCGGTCCAGGCGGCGAACAGCGGCCATCCGGGCATGCCAATGGGGATGGCCGACATCGCGACGGTGTTGTTTACTGAGTTTCTACGGTTTGACGCGGAGGAACCCCATTGGCTCGACCGGGACCAATTCATTATTTCCAACGGCCATGGTTCGATGCTGCTCTATGCGCTGCTGCATCTGACCGGCTACAAGGATATGACGATCGAGGAAATCAAGCGTTTCCGGCAAATCGACAGCAAGACCGCCGGCCATCCCGAATACAATCACGCCGATGGCATTGAAACCACGACAGGTCCACTCGGCCAAGGGCTCGGCAACGCCGTCGGAATGGCGCTCGCCGAGCGCATCTTGAACGCGACGTTCGGCGACATGTTGGTAGATCATCATACTTATGTGTTCATGGGCGATGGGTGCCTCATGGAAGGGATCAGCCATGAGGCGATTTCGCTGGCCGGTCACCTAAAGCTCGGCAAACTGATCGCATTCTTTGACAACAATTCGATCTCGATAGATGGAGCCACCAGTCTCGCAACATCAGACGACCAGAGCGCCAGGTTCCGCGCCGCGCAATGGCGCGTACTCGAGATCGACGGGCATGACACCGACGCGATCCGCGATGCGATCCGGATCGCGCGAGAGGCGTCCGATCGGCCGACCATGATTTCCTGTCGTACAGTAATTGGCTTCGGCCTGCCGACCAAGGCGGGCACACAGAAGGCTCACAGCGACGCACCCGGCGTCGAGGAGATCGCCGGCGCCCGTAAGCGGCTCGGTTGGACCGCGCCGCCATTTGTCATTCCTGAACCGTTGCTGACCGCTTGGCGCCGAGTAGGTGCGAGGGGGCGGACCGATCGGCTGGCCTGGACGGATCGCGTCAAGACGGCGCCCGATGCGCTGCGAAGCGATTTCAGGCGGCGGATGAGGGGTGATTTACCAGAGGGGTGGCGCGCCGCGATCGCCGCGGCAAAGCGCGAGTTCCTGGACGGCGGCAAGGACCAGGCGACGCGCCAAGCGAGCGGCGCCATCCTTGACCATTTGTTCGATGCAATTCCTGAAATGCTCGGGGGCTCGGCGGATCTCACGCCCTCCAACAACACCAAGACGAAGAACCAAATCGAAATCCGGCCCGGAGAATACAAAGGCTCATACATTCACTACGGCGTGCGCGAGCACGGTATGGCGGCGGCGATGAACGGGATCGCGCTGCACGGCGGTTTCATTCCCTATGGCGGCACATTCCTGACCTTCTCCGATTATTGTCGGCCGGCGATTCGGCTCGCCGCGATGATGAGAATTCGCACCATATTTGTGATGACCCATGATTCGATCGGGTTGGGCGAGGACGGTCCAACTCATCAACCGATCGAACATCTCGCAGCGCTGCGCGCAATCCCTCAATTGGCGGTCTATCGCCCTGGCGACCCGATCGAGACGGCCGAATGCTGGGAACAGATCCTGGCGACGCCGAGGCAGGCGGCGCTGATCGCCCTCTCGCGCCAGCCTATGCCGCTGCTGCGGCGTGACGCAGGCGTTGAGAATCGGAGCGCCCGGGGCGCCTATGTCCTGTTCGAGGCGGAAGGCGGTCGACGGAAAATGACCCTCATCGGCGCCGGTTCGGAGTTGCATCTTGCGGTGGAAGCCCGCGCTTTGCTGCAGAAGGAAGGCGTGCCGACCGCTGTAGTCTCGATGCCTTGTCGGCTATTGTTCGAGTTGCAAGACGCCGCGTATAAGGCAGCCACGCTCGGTGATGGGACCCTTCGCGTCGCAGTCGAAGCGGGCGTCGAAATCTCGTGGGATCGATATCTCGGCTTCGACGGGCGGTTTATCGGCATGCACGAGTTTGGAGCCTCGGGGAAGATCGGCGACGTTTACAAAAAGTTCGACATCACGACCGACGCCATCGTGCGGGCCGCGCGCGAGGAGATTCGGCGCTCGACGTCCTGACCTGCCTGCGCAGCCCAGGCCAAGTCATTGCCGGTTGCGCCCGCTGCAACGCGTAAACGGCGCTCAATCGTTTTGCTGGGCCGGTTTGGCGCCGGCGCTACGTTTGTTTGTATGTCCGTTTCTCAAGTTCAACGCCGTATTGACGATCGCCAAATGCGAAAACGCCTGAGGGAAGTTTCCGACCAAACGGCCGACTCGCGGGTCGTATTCTTCGGAGATGAGTCCGACTTCGTTTCGAAGAGCCAACAGAGAGTTGAACATCGCCTCGGCGTCCTCGCGGCGACCGACTAGCGAGTAATTGTCCGCGAGCCAAAATGAGCAGGGCAGGAATGCGCCCTCGCCGGGCGGCAGACCGTCGGCGCCCTGGTGCGTATGGTATCGCAAGACCAGTCCGCCAGATTTCAACTCGCGTTCGATCGCTTCGAGCGTAGCGCGAACCCGAACGTCCTCGGGCGGGAGGAAGCCGACAACCGGAATCAGCAACACGCTGGCGTCCAAAACGTTGCTGCCGTAGCTCTGAGTAAAACTGTTCTTGCTGTCGCTAAATCCCTTGGCGCAGACATCGAAATGGATGGCGTCGCGAACTTCACGCCAGCGTTCAAGCGGGCCCGGAAGGCCATATAGTTCAATGTCCTGGACGGCCCGGTCGAATGCGACCCAAGCCATGACTTTGGAATGTACGAAGTGCCGTCTTCCCCCTCTGACCTCCCAGATCCCCTCGTCCGGGTTTTGCCATATCGTCTCCAGATGTTCGATCATATTGAGTTGCAACGCCCAGGCCGAGGCCGGGACCTCCAACCGGTTTGCGCGCGCTTGATGCAACGCGTCCATCACCTCGCCATAGACATCGAGTTGCAGTTGTTTGGAGGCGGCATTGCCGATTCGGACTGGCTTCGCGCCCTGATACCCCGGCAACCAATCGGCTTCCCACTCGAGGAGATGCTTTTCGCCGCAGACCCCGTACATGATCTGCAACTCATCCGCATTGCCAGCGATGCTCCGATGCAGCCAATCACGCCACGCCTGGGCCTCGTCATAATAGCCCCCGCCCATCAGAGCCATCAGTGTCAAGGTTGCGTCACGCAGCCAGCAAAACCGGTAGTCCCAATTGCGGGTTCCTCCCAATTGCTCGGGGAGCGATGTCGTGGGCGCAGCGACGATGCCGCCCGTTGGCTCGTAGATCAGCGCCCGGAGCACGATGAGCGAACGGAGAACCGCATCTTTCCACGGTCCGTCGTACTTGCAACGTGCGGACCAAGCGCGCCACTTCTCGGCCGTCGAAGCGAGCGCCGCGTCGCCATTGAATCGGGCCGGCGGTGGCAGATGCGAAGGGCCAAAGCTCATCACGAAAGTCACGCTTTGGCCCGCCTCGATATCGAAATAGGCCAAGGTCGTCAGGTCGCGTCCGAACATCTCGACCGGGCCGCGCACCGTAACGAGATTAGGTCCGGCGATGGCGACTATGCCCAGTCCATCGGCCTCTTGGGTCACCCAGGGGGTGGAACTCCCGAAGTCAAAACGAAACTTGAGATAGAAGCGCATCGGCACCCGGCCTCGTCGGCCTTCAATTCGTCGAATAACGTGAGAGCCCTCGAGCCCCAGCGGCATGGCGTCAATCAACGCGACGTCGCCCTCCGGCGCGGTGAATAGGGTCTCGAGAACGAGCGTCGCCTCGAGGTAGGAGCGCCGAACATGCTGGGCTCCGTGTCGTGGACAGATCAACCAACTCCCGTGCTCCGGGCCGCCCAGGAGGGCGGCGAAGCAGGCGGGAGCGTCGAAACGCGGCAGACAGAGCCAATCGATGGCTCCGTCCGACCCGACGAGGGCAGCCGTCCGGCCATCGCCAATCATAGCGTAATCTTCTATCGCCAGAGCGTTTTCGCGAACCTTGAATTCGTCCTCAGCCATCGCAATATCCCTCTCGCCGCCTGCTCGCGCAGGACATTCTCGAGTACGGAGCGACGTGGTTCGCCCTGCGGACCAAGTCGCCCCTTGCAGTTTGCCTTACCTGGTCTCGATTGCGGCGATCGGGACGGGCCGACAACGAGCGTGGTTTTTGCCGACGCCGAGGGTCGGGCTGTTACGTATCTGGCTGAGGCCTGCCGCGCGGGAGATCGATGGTTGTCGTCAAGCAACGCTGATTTCGGCTTGGTTGGCATTCGAAGTCCTCAAAACAGCTAGACGACGTAGCGGTCTGGAATTGTCAGTGTCCAGGTGAGCCCAGACGGGTTGAAGGCTGCCTCCGCATGTCCCTCGAGCGCCTGGGCAACGACCCGCTCCAGAACGACCCCGCCAAAACCTTGAGTTGTCGGAGCGGATACCGCAGGTCCTCCACTTTCGCGCCAGACAATTTTGAGTTGACCCTCTCCGTGTTCGCCCACTGTCGTGCTCCAGGAAAGATCGATAACGCCGGTCGCGTTGGCCAGCGCGCCGTATTTGACCGCGTTGGTCGAAAGTTCGTGAATGGCCAGTCCAAGATTCTGCGCCGCGGCGGGTCGCAATTGCAGCGGCGGCCCGGCAATTCGGATTCGCGTCGCCATTTCGCCAACAAACTGGTTCAGCTGAGACTGCATGATGTTGAGCATCGAAGCGCCGCGCCAGTCCTCGGCGACGAGGAGGTCATGCGAGGTCGCAAGGCCCTGCAGGCGCGCTGCAAATCGATGTTGGAAATCTGGCAACGAGGTCGATGACAGTCCGGTTTGGCGCGCCATCGCCTGAATCATTGCGAGCAAATTCTTCGAACGGTGCGAAATTTCGCGCAACAGGATGTGCAGATGGGACTCGCGGGCGCGCCGTTCGGTAACGTCGAGAACGATCCCCGTCATCGTTGTCGCCAGGCCAGACTGCGAATCCAGCTCTGCCTTCCCCCGGATGCTGAGCCATCTCTCGCTCTTGTCGCGAATGATGATCCGGCACTCGAGTGAGAAAGTCGCCGCCGACTTCAGCGCGGCAATAACGACGTTGCGGACCTGTTCCCGGTCGTCCGGATGAACACGAGCCGTAAACGCGTTGAAACCAACCTGGTCGCCGTCGCCGGGCCAATCGAATATGGCTCGAGCGCGCTCATCCCATGTTCCCGAGCGCGCCACATAGTCGCTGGTCCAGATTCCGATTTCCCCGACTTCGACTGCGAGCGCCATGATCGAGAGGCTTTTTCTCAGTCGCTCCTCGTTGAGGCGCTGCTCGGTGACGTCAAAATACGACCCGATCAGTCGGCGCGGCCGCCCCTGGTCGTCACAAGTGACCTCGCCGCGGCTCGCTATCCACCTTACTTCCTTGTTGGGGCGCAGGATGCGAAAGTGTTCGCTGAAAGGCCCGCCAGCGTCGAGTAATCTAAGGTGCATCGCGTCCACGCGCCCCCGGTCATCGGGAAAAACGAGGGCGAGGAAGCTTTCGTAGGGAGAGTTGCCGGCGACAACGCCACCAGGCACCCCGAACACCTGTTCGAAATTCGTGCTCCATACGGCTCGCCCTGCGACAAAATCCCAATCGATCGTGGCAATGTTCGCGGCCGCTTGCGCCCAGCGCAAACGGGATTCGCTATCCAAGAGCGCGCTGGCGGCGGCGTCTCGTTGTGCGGTCCGCTCCCGGAGAATGCGATCGTTTACGCCGAGGGCGAGCGCGCATACCAGCAAATTGCTCAATGCCATTATCGCTACTGCGGGTGCCGCGGTCAGCCGGTCAGCCGCAACCAGGTAGGTCGCTAAAAAGGAATTGAGAAGCGACAAGGGAACGGCAAGCAACAAAACCCGCCAAGTCGCGGATACGCCTTCCCCGCCCTCCGGTTCAAAACTGGGTCGAGTCTCGGTGTTTCGCGCATGATTGTTGGACATTGCGCCCCCGGGTTGTGCCGACCTCTGGCCCCGTGGTTCAGTCGTTCCAAGACCTGAGTGCAGGAGCAGAATCTACCGCGTAGCGCCAATAGCGATCCGTACTGAGGTCCTCGTCGGCGTCTAGCGCGAGGAGTGCGACCAGACGAACCCGGGCGCGGTTCACGCGGCTCTTAATTGTCCCTACCTTGCAGTTGCAAATCGCCGCGGCCTCTTCATACGAGTGCCCCGAGGCGCCAACCAACACGAGCGCCTCTCGCTGATCGGGCGGAAGTTGCTGCAGCGCATTGCGGAAATCGGCAAAATCCAAATGAGCGATTTGCGTTGGGGGCGTCGACAATTGGCCCGCCGTGTAACTGGCGCCGTCGACTTCGTTCCGCTGCTTGCGATATTGCGAGTAGAATGTATTGCGCAATATCGTGAACAGCCACGCGCGCAAATTGGATCCGGGCGTGAACGTAGATATGTTTTCCCAGGCTTTCAACAACGTTTCCTGAACGAGGTCGTCGGCGCGGTCGGCGTTGCCGCTGAGCGAAACCGCGAAAGCGCGCAGGGCCGGTATAGCCGCGAGCAGATCTTCCTTCGGCGCGTATCCGGTCCGAGAGGACAAATCGCGTTTCGGCGCCGCGGCGAGGCTGGTCACCCCTGGTCTCCCTTCCTTCGGCGCGTCCTTTCGAACGCCGATGAACTATTCTCGAGTTCATCAAGGAGAAGACGAAAGCGATCAGGAATTGGTTGGTGTAGAACCTCATCGTAAATAGCAGCCAGTCGGCGGCCAATCTGTGCCTGGATTGGTGAGGGTAAGCCAACGTCGTAGGACTGCGGCGAGGGAGGCTCCGATGCAATTATCTCCACTTTACTTGCACCGTATCTTTCCTTGCCGTCTTCGACCATCGGACAATCCCAGAGACACGCGCCCAACCTTCGGCACTCATGTTTGCGGGCCTGGCGCGACGTTCATCACCGCGATAAAAACGCAGCGGCGCCAAAAATGTTCCCGACGGCGGAACTTTTTCGCTGCACGAAAGTTTCCAGCTAAGTCGCGACAGCGCATATCAGAACATGAGGGGAACATGTCGATTTCTCAGTCGATTGCGCCGCACTTGCCTTACTTGAGGCGGTTCGCGCGCGCCATTACGGGCAATCAGTCCTCGGGCGACGCCTATGCTCTTGCGACTTTGGAGGCGATCGTCGCGGATTCAACGTCTTTTCGCCTGGATCTCAAGCCGCGAGTCGCCCTCTATGAGGTGTTTCTGCGCCTGTGGGGAGCCGCGCCATTTGGCAATGACGCCCGGGCTTCGTCAGACGCGGTTCTCGACTGGACCCAAAATTCGGTAGCGGGGCTGAAGCGTCTTGACGCCTTGGCGCCGCGGACCCGGATTGCCTTCATCTTGAGCGCGATCGAGGGCTTCAACCATCAACAGATTGCGGACGCGCTGAACTACTCCGAGGAAGACGCGGAGGCGCTGCTGCACGAGGCCGGACTCGAGCTTTCACTACAGATTGCGACCGATATTCTGATCATCGAAGATGAGCCGATCATTGCCTTGGATATCGAGTCACTGGCGCAGGACCTGGGTCATCGTGTGATCGGTGTTGCGCGTACCCATCGCGAGGCCGTCGCTGCTGTGGAGGAACAGCGGCCCGGCTTGATTCTCGCCGATGTCCAACTTGCGGACGACAGTTCAGGGATCGACGCCGTGCGCGAGATCCTCGAGCAGTTCAGCGTGCCCGTAATCTTCATTACCGCATACCCCGAGCGACTTTTGACCGGCGAACGCCCGGAACCGACATTTCTCATTTCCAAACCGTTCCGGAATGACATGGTCAAGGCCGTCATAAGCCAAGCGCTATTCTTCGATCAACGCGCCTCGCTTCCGCATATGGCGCCCCAGCGGCGCAGTCGAGGCGGGGTCAAGGCCCGCGACTAGGCCTCGCCGTGCGGATGCGCTCCAACTCGTTTGACCAGTTGTGGCGCACTACAAAGCCGAGCCTATCGCTTCTAGCGCCGCGGCCGGAGCAGTCCAGCCAACAGTGCGACGATGGCTATCGCCATCGTCCCCGTCAACACCCCCCGCAGAACGGCGGCATTCCTATCGGACAGGCTACCGAGGGTCGCGTCGAATCTCTCGCTGGCGTAATTGCGCGCCCTCGATCCGCCCTCGTATGCCTCCTGCCGCACCTTGTCGGAGGCGTCGACAAATCGCTTTTGCATCGTCGTGGCGGCGCTCTTGGCTTGGGCTGCCGCGAGCTCGCTGATGGAATGTGAAATATCTGTCAGATCTCGTCGCAATTGCGCCAGCTCGCCCGCGATATCCGAGTCTGCCAACATCGCTTCGCCTTTTGTCTTCTGGCTCCGTTCCATTGCGCGCTCCGGGTGTGTGAAGGGTGGCGCTCACAACGCGACGACCTAGGTCGCCGCAGCGATGGCGTAGGCAAATAACGCATTGCGACGCAATTGGTTGCAGGATCTCTGAGCCGTCGATGGAATGCGGCATAGTCTGAGCGTTCGACCAGATCGTCGTCCTCGAGGGGAACCTTTCTCATGCTATGCCGTTAAGGGTTACGTCCAACAACACGAAGCCTCCGCTTCGAAGGCGAATAGAGACTCGGCTCGCGAATTGAATTGTCAGAGCGCAAGCGATGGGCGCGGTGCGCTGTTCGAGGGAAGGAAAATCGATTGTGTCTTACGTTTCTTGTTGATGTGGCTCCCGAACGTCATCGTTCTCACAAAGGCAGGAGGGTGGCATGTTCAAGCGTCTTTGGGTTGTTGCATCTGCGTCGTTGCTTGCGACAATCGCTTGGGGCGTGAGTGAGGCCCATTACGCGAGAGAACCTGGGCTAGAGTCTGATCGGCGTCCCGAAGCGACGCTTGGTCTGCCAAACTATTTCTTCACCGACGCGGTGACATCCTCATATTCTCGCGCCTCTGAGACCCTACATCGGGTAGTCGTCGACCGGGATGGCGATCCGCTCGGCGAGGTCGAGGAGTTGCTCTTTGACGGCGACGGTCGAATATTCGCCATGGTGATTGCGGTGCACGAATCGCCTGGCGACGCCTCGCGCAAGATTGCTTTTCCCTTTCGCTCGTTTCACGAAGTGGCGGGATCTGGACATCACAGACGCTTGTTCGCGGATGTCGACAAGGCAGCTGTGAAGCGCGCTCCGTGCTACGCCCCAATGGCGATTGGTACGCGGAACGAGAACGCCACGCCGCCCGAGCGCCCCTCACACAGCATCGCGGTCGCTCTACTAACCAAGTCGCCATGAGATGGAGTCGTCCGCAATGATGAAGCTCGTGCTCGGCGCTGCTGTCTTGAGCGGTCTTGCTGCATGCCTGTCGACAGACCAAAATCAAAATGCTGTCACGGGCAGCCTGCTCGGCGCCGGCGCCGGCGCCCTGATCGGGGCCCTTGCGATTGGCCGAGCGGGAGGCGTTTTGGCGGGCGCGGCAATAGGCGTAGTCAGCGGCGCCGCAATCGGCGCGGCATCCACGCCGCCGGGGCAGCGGCGCGAGGACGAATATGGAAATCCAGCGCAGGCTCCCTGCTGAAGAGTTGCGTTCTTCGGCGTTAACGAGCGGGAACTAGCCCGAGCGTAACGCGTTGAAGCTATATGAACCGCCATCTGGGCGTTCAGTCAGGAGCTATTCCATGAGCAGCACGACAGACAAGATCAAGGGCAAAGTCAATGAGGTCGCGGGCTCCGCGAAACAGTCGGTTGGCAAGGCCACTGGCGACGACCGTCTTACCGGAGAAGGCGCGCTCCAGGAAGGCAAGGGACACGCTCAGCAAGCGGCTGGGAAGACCAAGGATGCGCTCAAGAAGATGATTGATCGGACCTGAGAGGGTCAGTTGAACGGCGCCCTCCCTTCGGCCGTCGGCCGGGACGAGGGCGCCCTGGCGCCTTCGTCCCGGTCCAACTGAGCCCTCATTCTCGGACGCCTATTGTGGCGTCTGGGAATGAAGGCTCTTCGGCAGTTCCACGCTCCAATTCCGAGATCATTGTCGGCGCCATGAGGCGCCCGATTGCATCGCGCTATTTGTGTCGGACTCGGTTGGAGCCGTCTCGGCATCGCAAAGCCGGGTGGGCAATCGCGATCGGGCCGAAGTAACAGGGAGTGCTGTAATGTCTCGAAAGCTTTTGTCGGCGCTATGTGTGTCCGTTGCGCTGGTTTCGTCTGCGGCCCTTATCGCGCCAAAGGCGGCTATTGCCCAAGTTGCAATTGACGTTGCAGTTCCGATCGCGCCGCCGGATCTGCCGGACTACGACCAACCGCCGTTGCCTGCAGATGGCTATGTCTGGGAACCCGGCTATTGGGCCTGGGACCCCGAGGCGAACGACTACTATTGGGTGCCCGGAGTTTGGGTGCAACCGCCCGAGGCCGGCTTGCTTTGGACGCCGGGATATTGGGGTTGGAACGGCAGCGCCTATAGCTATAACGCGGGCTATTGGGGCCCGACCGTGGGATATTACGGCGGCATCGATTACGGCTATGGCTACGACGGCGAGGGCTATGTCGGCGGTCGCTGGGATCACGGCGCATTCTTCTACAATAGGGCCGCCAACAACATCGGCAATGTGCATGTAGTGAATGTCTACAATACACCGGTCGTCAAACACGCAGAGGCGCGCCGAACCAGTTTCAATGGCGGAGCCGGCGGCGCCAGCGGGAAACCCACCGAGGCGCAGATCGCCGCGGCGAAACAGGCCCATGTGCCCGCCACGGCCGCGCAGATACAGCACCAACAGGCCGCGAGGTCGATCCGGGATGCGCATTTCTCGGCCAACAAGGGGCGCCCGGCTGTCACGGCCGTGTCAAAGCCGGGCGAGTTGAAGGGATCGGGAGAAACCCCGACAAATGTCACGAAATCGCAGCAGGCGCCGCCGAAGGCGAACGAACAGAAGGCTGAACCGGCCGGCGCGATTCCGTCCATTTCGCGGGCCGACGCCCACAAACCAACCCAGGCCAAGCCGACAATTGCGCGGAGCCGCACTGCGCCGCCGATGAATCGGCATGCGCCTCCGCACGCCATGCAAACCGTTCGACATGCAACGCCGCATCTTGCGCCGGCCGGGCGCCGTCAGGCGTCTCCACGCCCGGCTCCAATGGTTCATCACGCGCCGCCACGTTCGGCGCCGGCCAGAAGCCGCGGGCCCGCTCATCACGCAGCTCCTCACGCGCGCGCGCCGGCCAGGCGTCCCGACCGGAAGTGATGATGCGTTCGGCACGCATAAGGATTGGATGTCGGGCGATCAGGAATGGCGGAAGCCTGAAATCGTGCGTCGCTCGAGGCGTGCGGCGAGTCAGCCCTCCTGCGAGGGAAAGTGCGCCGGCGCCCTGATTTGGCCTCGCTCCTTTGATGCGCTTGACGACCACACCAGGCGCGCTCGCCGAGTTGTCGTCAGGCGCCGCGGCGGCATGCAGCGCATTTGTAGGTCAGTTCTTACCCATTCGTGATGGACTCTCCTTGCATGGCGCCTGACCACATCGAAGAAACGATCCGGTCCATTCGTCGGCTCCATATCGAGCACTATGGAAAGTCGAGTCTGATGGAGCGATCCGTTGGCCGTTTGACGACGTTCATTGGTCGACCCGCGTTTCTGACTTTCTAACATGTTTTGTCGTGGCTTGGGTCGGCTTGAATGGCATGGCGGGCGGGCTCGGATACCCCGTTATCGATGCGCCGCCGTTCCCGTGGCTTCAGGGCGCGATGACGCTGATGTCGCTCTTTATGGTGGCGATTGTTTTGGGGACTCAGAAGCTTGAAGATGAGCTGAGTGAACAACGCGAAATGATTACGTTGGAGCTGGCGCTACTGAGCGAACAGAAAATAGCGAAGATGATCGCGCTGATGGAGGAACTGCGCCGCGACAGTCCGGAAGTCCGCGATCGGATCGATGAAGAAGCCGGAATCATGGCCCAGCCCGCGGATCCCCAAGCGGTCTTCGCCGCGATCAAAGAAACGCACAAGGAGACCCGATCGTCGGCGCCCTCGAAGCCGACTGACGGTTGAGGAAAGCCGACACGGCGACGTGGGTCGAGGCAGATCGACATTCTGTTGGCAGTTGACATCGTCGCCGGTAGAGAGAAATGCGCCCTGAGCGTCATGGGCTCGATCGAGCCGTCGTTTCGAAAGGTCGGGCATAGCCCGAGGCCTTAAAGGGAAAACAGCAACACCCCTGCGATCGCCGCGGCAATCAAGCTCGCGACCAACACAAGCAGTACGCGTGATCCTAACGGCCCTTGTCGCGCCGTATCTGATGTCACTATCTGCGGCCGCCCTCCTTCGCGGTAGTGCGGAGGAGGCGCGATGTTATCGTCTTCAACTTGTCTCGACATTTTCAGCCTCACGAAGAGCATCCTCGTATGCGAACCCCCGCATGGTCGAATTGTTCCGGGATCGCTTGCGCCGCGGACGTATAGTGTCGTGAATGAATTCGAGCTTGGCGATAACGGGCGTCGACAGCACAAAGGGATACAGATCGGGCTGTCCCATACTGCGATTGACGCCATTTATTGCCACGGTCAGCGGCGTCCAGGCGCGGATCAATTCGTCGACGGAATGCGCCGAATAGGGCTCGAAGTCCGGGCCCATGATTTGCGTAAGATCCCGAAAATTTGCAGATATGTTGATGCCGTAGGAGCGCCCCGTCTCTAAGGCGTCGACGATGTGAATATAATGCGCCCAGGTCTCGGCGAAGTCCTCCCAGGGGTGTGCCGTAGCGTAGGCGCTTATGTAAGCGTCCTGCCATTGTGGCGGAGGCCCGTTGTCGTAATGATGCTGCAGTGCCGCCTGATAGTCCTGCCTCTCGTCGCCGAACAGGGTTCGGAAGGGCGCCAACCGGCCGGCGTCGCGAACCAAACGATCCCAATAGAAGTGACCTATCTCATGTCTGAAATGTCCTATCAGCGTTCGATAGGTCTCTCCCATTGTAGAACGCCGAATCTCGCGTTCGGGGTCGTCCGCTTCGGCGATATTGAGCGTGATCAAACCATCGGCATGTCCGGTTCGTACGACCTCGACGCTTCCGTCCGGCCGAGTGACGTCGCCCAACAAGTCAAACGCGAGCCCGCCCTGTGGATCCTCGACTCTATCTGGCGCAGGAAGACGCCACCTCATTACGGATCGGAACACGTAGCGCTTTGCTAACTCGATTCGCCGCCAACGCTCCAAATTCTCCTGGATTGACAGATCCGGTATGATCCTGTTGCGACGACAAGATTCGCAAAGCGACGAGTTTCCGTCAGCTCTCACCAACCAGTTGCAAACACCGTTCCGTTCGTTGGCGCAGAAAATGTACTGCGATCTAGGATCCGCAAGCGCTCTCCATCCCGCGTCCGTCGCCTCGACAGCGCTCATTTCAAAACGATCCTGAATATATCCCAACGGATGGCGACAGTTCAGGCAAATCGTGTTATCGAAATGCACCGCGTTGTGACAACTCTGGCACTCGAACAATTTCATATCGACCCCCGCTTTCACAGCGACAGCTATGCTCGACATCACGGACTTTAGCCGGCCCATCCACGGGGATGCGATGCGCGGGCGCCGCGAGCCCGCTTGACAGTCTGTCAGCTGCGCCGCCGTCCAGACTGATTTTCAACTGTAACGGGTCGAGGCGGCGCCGCCTTTTCTCCAGCGTAGTCGTCGACCTCCGCCGCGTATGGCTGGCGCCTGTCTCGGGTATGATCGAGTGGCAAATGGTCACTGTTTTGCAGCAACTCCTCGGAGCGGCTCGCGCGAGGGTAGGATTTGCGCGTCATGAATTTCTCCAGATATTTAGTCGGGTCGGACTCGAGGGCGCCGGCGGCGCTCGAGAGGCCGCCGGCGACGGTCGCTCCTCTGGGGTCTAGCGGAGGTCACATGATCCAATAGGGGCCGACGCCATAGAAACGATGCAACTCCGCTTCGTACGTGCGATCGCCCCAATCTGGAGCTGTATCCGCGGGATACGCAGGCGCCGCCTCGAGCTGATCCTTTGTGAGATCGACGACGTAACCGCCCAGCCCGCGGTCGTATTTCAAAAGAGACCAGGGGACAGGATGGTATTGCCTTCCGATACCGAGAAAGCCTCCAAACGACATGACCGCGTATGCGACGCGTCCAGACACCTTGTCGAGCATGACGTCGTGGATATCGCCGATCTGATCGCCGCTGGCGTTGAATACATTCGTTCCGGCAACCTTTTCGCTGGCGATCAAGTTTGATGTTTCTTGCACATTGTCCATGTGAATACTCCTCGCTAGAGATGTGCCTTGTCAACACCGGAGGAGTTTGAGAGTTCCAGCTGTGGCGAGGGCGCGCGGAGTCTCAAATAGTATCCTCGCTCGCGGATCATTTTCTTGCAGTGGGCGTTATCGCGTAGATCCATCTTGGATCCTCTATTCCAGTGAGGAGAGACTCATGCGCACCTCAATCCTAGTTGCCGCCTCTGCAATCGTCTTGTCCGGCGTCGCGTTGGCGGACGTCAGCGCCCCGCAATTCCTAACCCTGGACCATAACGATATGCTTTCGAGCAACGTTGTCGGCCTCGACGTCTATGATATGAGCAACAAAACCAGCATCGGAAAGATTTCAAGATGTGGCCTTCGACGGCTCCAAGAACGTCAAGGGATATGTGCTATCGGTAGGCGGGTTTCTCGGCATGGGCACGCATTATGTCGCGGTCGACACGTCCTCCGTCGCGGTCAAATATGACATGAGCGCGAAGAAGTGGCGTGCGAACATGGACACCACGAAGGATGCGCTGAAGGCCGCGCCGGAATTCAAATATGAAGGCGAATGGAACGCCAGCAAGAGCTGATCTTAGTTGAGCGGAAGCAACGAATATATGCCTCGGCGCCGCTTACGGACGGCGCCGCGGCGAGAGCGGACCATCGAGGTCGCGTCGCGTCAATCGCCGCGCACGCGGCCTATGCTCTGGGCGAACCTGACATGTCAACAAATAGTCCTGGCCCGACAGGGCCATCGGATCCCCGCCCGAACGAGACGCCGCGCCCCCCTGCCGCACCGCCCGAAATTCCTGCGGATGAGCCGGTCAACGTGCCGTCGCCGACTCCGGATGTGATCGACCCGGGAACGCAAGAGCCTGTGCGGAGCCCGACGCCCTCAGACCCCACTGTTCCTCGCGCAACGCAGTTCTGACAGATCCGGAAGTTCTAAGGCCTGGGTTATCCGGGGGCAGTGACCGGCGGCGGAGGCAGCGCAGCCGGAATTGTCGTGACGTGACTTCCATGATCAGTCGACCCGAGATGAACATCGAAGTCGGAACCGAGCACGCACCAAGTGCCGACAAGCGACAGCGCAACCGCAATCGCGCCGGCAATCCAAGCCAATGGATGTCCTTGGGCTGAGCGGGTGTTGCCGAGGTAGCGGCGCGCGGATTGGCGGTCCTCGCTTCTTTCGATATCGGACACCTCTGGCTCCTACGGCGCAGCCCCTTCACCAACGCGAACTCACGGCGAAAGTTTCAATCCGGGACCGACAATGAACGCTCGCGCCGCTCCAAGCGGTGAAGCTCGCATCACGGAGTGATAAGACGGGGATCCAATATATTTGGGGACATCGTGGTGGTCTGACGCGCCCTGGGTTCGCAAAACATCACGGTTCTCGAGCCTTCAGTTTCGAGATCCTCCGCGACAATTCGAAGATGATTGAGGAACGCGGACTGTTCACCGAGGGCGGCCGCCGTGATCGCATGGGTCAGGTCGGCCCTTACTTGCGCGAGACTGATCCCGCCATTCTTGAAACTCAGGAGAATTGCCTTGAGATAGCGATCCAGCAGAAGGTGCTCGTCGCCGCCGAGATATACCGTCGTCATTGCGTCCCTCGTTACACCAATACCCCGTTGCGCCCTGCCGCGGAACAACTCCGGGGTAAGAACGCCTGCTGTGGCTGCAGGTTCCGGCGTCTTCCAATTTTGGGCGTGCGCAGGCAAGGCCAACGTCAGCCCCGGAGACTCGAAAAGGCAATTGCGGAGAGGAACCACTCGAGGCACGGCGAGTTGCAGCTGCATACCATTGCGCATTGCGCGATAGTCAGCAGGAGCGCCAAACGATGCGCACGCTTATTGCTCTGATTGTCATAGTGTATCTAGTCGGCGTTGGGGTGACGTTGTCGCCAACGATTGCGACGAAGTGGAATAGCGCGCCCGCATCGGAACTCGCAGCAAGCACTGCGCAATCATTGCCGAGCGCGTTAGCCTGGCCCGCGACGGCCTATCACAATGTGATGGGACGGAGCTGAATAGCGCGGATTGCTTGAGGGGGGCCTGGCGCTCTTTCGCAGCTCATTTTCGCATTCATTTTCTGGCATCCAATCGCTCGCGCACCTTGTCGGCAAGGCCCTCGAAGGAAAACGGCTTTCCGATCATGTGACTTCCGATATCGAGGCGCCCATGTTGGACGCTCGCATCGCGGGTATAGCCGGTCATGAACAATACCTTGAGATCAGAGCGTTGCCGAAGGGCGTGATCGGCGAGTTGGCGACCATTCATGCCGCCCGGCATGACGACGTCAGTCAGCAGCAGATCAACTGCGCGCTCCTGGTCGAGAATATCCAGCGCGGCGGCGCCATTGCTGGCCTCCAGAACGCGATAGCCGAGCTCTTCGAGTATTTGCTTTGCGTAATCTCTCAAATCGCCGTCGTCCTCGACGACGAGGATGGTTTCGACGCCGACCGAGCGTGAGACTGCCTGTGGTCGCTCCGGCTTCGGTTCCTCGCCGGCGCCAGGACGAATCGGGAGATAGATCTTGACCGTCGTTCCCTCGCCGATCTCACTGTAGATCTTGACGTGCCCAGCTGATTGTCGGGCGAAGCCATAGACTTGGCTGAGACCAAGGCCCGTGCCCTTGCCGATTTCCTTCGTGGTGAAGAACGGATCGAAGGCGCGCTCCCGGGTCGTGCGGTCCATGCCGGCGCCGGTGTCGGAGACCGCGATCATGACATATTGTCCGGGCTCGATAGGTTCATTGAGAGAGGCGATATATCCGCGATCCAGCGATGCGTTCGTTGTTTCGATCGTGATTGCGCCGCCCTCGGGCATTGCGTCGCGTGAATTCAGCGCAAGGTTCAATATGGCGTTTTCGAGTTGGTTGGGATCGGCGAAAGGGGTCCACAAATCGTCGGCCAAAGCAGTCGAGAGAACGATTGCCTCGCCGATGGTGCGGCGCAGCAGTTCGCAGACGTTCGTCACCAACTTGTTGGCGTCTAACGCGCGCGGCGCCAGAGCCTGCTGACGAGAGAAGGCCAATAGTCGTCGCGTCAGCGCGGTGGCTCGTTCCACTCCCTGGATCGCCATTTGCCGTCCGCGCTCTATCCGCATGCGTGCGACGGATTCCGGCAAGTTCGGCATTTGGCGACCGACTATTTCCAGTCCGCCCAGAACGAGCGTAAGCAAATTGTTGAAATCATGGGCGACGCCGCCCGTCAGCTGTCCGACCGCCTCCATCTTCTGGGATTGTTGCAACTGTCGTTCGAGTCGTCTGCGTTCGGTGACGTCGTGGGCGCTGACCACAAGCCGGCGGGGTGCGCCCGGCTCTCGCGGCGCCGGAGTGGCGATCGCTTCAATCGTGGCGTCCCCTTGCGCTCTGACATAACGATAAGGCGCATCGATTCGAAGACATGCCGTCAGATGTCCGTTGATCGTCGCTCCGGCGTCGGCCCCATGGACCGCCTCGATAGTGTAGCCGATGACCTGCGCTCTCGTTTTGCCATAGAGGCGCAAAGTCGCCGGATTGACCTCCTCATAGCGATAACTGCCCTGGCCGTCCTCCACCAGAACCGCATGGCACTCCGAGGAATGGTTGAAGAAGTTTTGTATCAACGCCTGTGTCGCGGCGAGCTGTTGCGAGCGCTCAGCAATTCGTATCTCCAGGCTTTCATTCAGTTCCTTCAGCTTCAACTCGGCCTCTCGCGATGTGGTGACATCATGGGCGACCCCGATAAATCCGATGTGGTCCCCACTCGGGCCCCAGCGAGGCTGCGATTCCGAGCGTAGCCAGCGCCATTGACCGTCGCTACGCCGGTATCGCGCCTCGAGCGCGAAGGGCATGTGCGAGGATTCTCCCGCCGCCTGTTCGCGCAATATGCGGCCGAGATCATCGGGATGCAGCGCCTTGCGCCAATCAAAATTCAGCGCCTCCATGAGAGACACGCCGAGAAACTCCTGGTAGGCGCGGTTGACGAACTCCCGCAGGCCATCCATCCGGGTGACCCAAATCGGCACTGGAGCGCTATTGGCTATGGATCTGAACCTCTCCTCGCTCTCGGTCAGAGTACGTTCGGCCAGTTTGCGCGAGGTGATGTCTTGAACCACCGTGTACATCCCGACCGTCCGCCCCGCTTCGTCGCGATGGGGCACATGCACGATCTCAGTCTGGACGGTGGTTCCTGAACGCGGAAATTCCGCCTCGTAAGAGACTGTCTCGCCTGACAGGGCGCGTTCGACGAAAGGCCGTCGCGCCTCGTACATCCCGGGGTTCATGACATCCCACAATCTGCTGCCGATGATCTCGTCGACAGGTCGCGCAAACCATGTCTCGTATGTCTTGTTCGCAAATATATACGTCTGCTCGAGATCGACGTAGGAGATAAGCAGGGGAAGCGCGTCGGCGATCGCGCGCAACCGGCCTTCGCTTTCATGCGCGGCGCGTTCGGCCTCCTTGCGATCTGTTATGTCCAAATGTGCGCCGACCATTCGGTATGCGAGGCCTTCGGGGTTCCGCTCGATCTCCGCGACGGAGCGAACCCAACGCACGGCGCCGTCATCGGCGCGGACAATTCGATATTCCGCTGCATAATGGCCACCGGCGCCGTCGATCGTTTTTTGGAAATATTTGCCGACCCAGGACCTGTCTTCGGGATGAACACGGTCGAGCCAATCCCCATGGTCTTCGGTCACCGCGCTGGGCGGTAGACCGTGTATGTGAAGATATTCTGGCGAGGGATGAGTGCGAACGCCATTGAGCAGATTGATTTCAAATCCGCCGATTCCACCAATTCGCTGCACGCGAGCGAGTTCCAACTCATGGTTCCGAAGCGCCTCAGTGATCCTTCGACGATCCGTGATATCGCGAAACGCGACCCCGATGCCCTCTCCGAACGGAAAAGCGCGCACCTCATGATACCGATCGGGTCGTCGAGCCGAATAGGTCTCGAACTCCTCTCGCGCGCGGTCGGACATCACCTTGCGGTAGCGGCGCTCGAACTCGGTCCCGACGGCATTTGGCGAAACGTCCCAAAGCACCCTGCCGATGACCTGCGCGCGCGACAAACCAAATATCTGCTCCGCCGCCCGGTTAAATGCAGTGAAGCGCCACTCGCGATCCAGCGCCATGAATCCCTCGCCAATGCCTTCGAGAAGGGCATCCAGGGAAGAATCGATCTTAGGCGGCCGCGCTCGAAACACGCCGTCCCCCTTCGACACGCCTGGTTTTGGCGACGGGTTTTCCAGTTCCTTGCATGGCAATCCCTGAAATATTCCTCGGGCGTTCCCAGATCTAGGCGCAATGATAGCTGGGAATTCGAACAAGCAGAAGCCGACGGGTCTATGGGCGGGCGAATCCTAGCGAATCGGAAATACGCGGGGGGTGTCCGTTGAATTGTCGAGCCGATTGCGAAGCGATCGCAACGAGGCGCACAGTTTCGCATAGATGCGGGCCATACTCAGCTCTCAATAATGGCTGATCGGGAACTTGGTTCCGATCATATGTCGCGTCGCGTAGGGCGTTCGGCCGCGAATGCGGCGCCGCAAGAGCCGATCTTGTCGAAGCGATGTCCGAAGAGAATTCGCCTTGCCGATGGCGCGGCCGAGATGGGTGGCGTCAAGCTGCATTTGCGCCCCAGTTGGTCGGGGCGGGAGTGGGGGCGAAGAGTGAATGCCAGGTGATTGGAGCCTTCGCTGACGAGTTGGCGGAACCTTCTGCGACGAGCCGAGTTCAGATTCCAGTCAACACTGGGCTATCGCGGGCGCGATGAATTCCGGCACATCGAGATGGACCCACGGCCCCATATTCGAACACGGGGGAATCAGGTTCCGTTTCTGGGCGCCGACTCAAAAGGACGTCTGTCTCGTGCTGGTCGGCGGGAGCCGGGAGTTCGAGATGACCCGCGCGGACGACGGCTATTTCGAAGCTTTCGTCGAAGGGCTCGGGGCGCGCGAACTCTATCAGTTCTCGCTGTCGGGCGGCGCCCGAGTTCCCGACCCGGCATCGCGCTTCCAACCCGAGGGCGTAAACGGGCCCAGCGAGACAATCGATCCGTCCGCCTTTCAATGGCGACAGGATTGGGCCGGCCGCCGCTGGGAAGACTTCGTTCTGTATGAGTTGCATCTCGGCGCGTTCACGCAAGAGGGGACTTTCGAGGCGGCGGCCGCGCGCCTGGATCATCTCGCGGATTTGGGCGTGACCGCAATTGAGATCATGCCGGTTGGCGCCTTTCCCGGCCGATGGAACTGGGGCTACGACGGAGCCTTCCCCTATGCGCCCGATGCAAGTTACGGGCGCCCCGATGACTTTAAGGCGCTGATCGACGCCGCACATCAGCGCGGGCTCGCTGTGATTCTCGATGTCGTCTACAACCATTTCGGGCCGCAGGGGAATTATCTCAGCGCCTATGCGCCGGGATTCTTCAACCCTCGCCATAAGACTCCTTGGGGCGACGCAATCAATTTCGATGGGCCGGACTCTCGGCCCGTCCGCGAATACTTTATTCAAAATGCGGAATTTTGGATCGAGGAATTTCGGCTCGATGGGCTCCGTCTTGATGCCGTACATGCGATCAAAGACGAAAGCAGACCGGATTTACTGGAGGAATTGGCCGAGCGCGTACGCACGCGCTTCAAGCGTCCGATTTGCCTCTTGCTCGAGAACGAAGACAACGATCCTCGCAGGTTGGACCGGCGCGGGCATTCGCTCCGCAGTTATACCGCGCAATGGAACGACGACCTTCATCATGTGCTTCATGTCGCCGCGACGCGCGAAGGGCACGGCTACTACGCGGCCTACGGAGATACCGAACGGCTCGCGCGCGCGATCGCCGAGGGCTTTGCATACCAGGGCGAATTCATGCCCTATCGCAAGCAACCGCGCGGCGGCCCTAGCGCGTCGCTGCCGCCCGACGCCTTTGTCGCCTTCATTCAAAATCACGATCAAATTGGCAACCGCGCCTTTGGCGAGCGGCTGACTGTGCTTGTTGCGCCCGAGCAGATGAGAGCGCTCGCGAGCGTCTATCTCATCATCCCGCAAATCCCGATGCTGTTCATGGGCGAGGAATGGGGCGCACGTCAGCCGTTTCCGTTTTTCTGCGATTTCGACGGCGACTTGGCCGAGGCTGTGCGCAAAGGGCGCCGAGAGGAGTTTTCGCGGTTCCCGGAATTCGTCGATGGGGAGCGCGCCGACGCGATGCCGGACCCCCTCGCCGAGACGACGTTCCTTGCCGCCAAGCTCGACTGGGACAGGATCGACGCCTCTCACCTTGCCTATTATCGAGCGCTGCTCGCGACCCGACGCAAATATGTCCAGCCGATCTTGTCGCGGATCGAGCGCGCCGGCGAAGCGCGCGTTTACGGCGACCAGGCGGTTCGCGTGACCTGGCGAGCCGGAAATCAACGCCTCGTCCTCGACGCCAATCTTTCGCCCGGCGACGTCGATTTCCCCGAGATCGATGGGCTGGTGTTCTGGCGTTGCGGAGACGCGGCGCGCGCGCTGGGGCCGTGGAGCGTCCGTTGGAGCGCGCAGGCGTCATGAAAATTCCCCGCGCAACCTATCGCCTTCAATTGCGCGCCGGTTTCGGCTTCAAGGAGGTCGCCGCGCTGGCGCCTTATCTGCGACGCCTCGGGGTGAGCCACGCTTATCTTTCACCAGTCTTCAAGGCGCGCCCCGGCAGCGCGCACGGTTACGATATCACCGACCACGCGCTGCTTAATCCCGAACTCGGAACGGAGAACGAGTTTGCGGATATGATCGAGGCGTTGCGCCGCGAGGGCGTGTACCGGATTCTGGATTTTGTTCCGAACCATATGGGCGTCGGCGGCGCGGACAATCGCATCTGGTTGGATGTTTTGGAATGGGGGCGCGAATCCGAATATGCGGGATGGTTCGATATCGACTGGTCGTCAACCGGCGTAGTCGGGCGTCCTAAAATTCTCGCACCCGTGCTGGGTTGCCAGTATGGCGAGGCGTTGCGGAGCGGCGCTCTTGTTCTCAAGCTCGACGACCACGGAAGCCTCGCCATTTGGGCTCATGACGAGCACAAACTGCCGCTATGCCCGCTCTCTTATGCCCGCATCCTCGGTCACGAGGATCCTGAATTGGACAGTCTGGCGGACTCGTTCCTCGATCTACCGAACTGGCGCCCTCAAATCGCCGAGCGCGCGCGCGTGTTGAAGGCGACGCTGGCAAGCCTGGTCAGAGACGACGCAAAGGCTCGCGAACGGATCGCCGAGCGCCTGGCGAAGCTGAACCGAAACTGGGCGGCCTTGGATCGACTGATCGGCGATCAGTTCTGGCGCGTCGCCTTTCATCGCGTCGCGGAGGATGAAATCAATTATCGCCGCTTTTTCAACATCAATGAACTCGCCGGATTGCGCGTGGAGTTGCCGCCGGTGTTCGCGCATGCGCATGCCCGGTTATTCCGTATGCTGGAGACGGGTGAGATCGACGGACTGCGCATCGATCACATAGACGGGCTTTTCGACCCGAAGGCCTATCTCACTTCGTTGCGCAAGCGCGTGAATCGGCCGTTCTACCTCGTAGTCGAGAAGATTCTCGCGCCGCACGAGCGCTTGCGCTCGGACTGGCCAATCGACGGCTCGACCGGCTACGACTATCTCAACATTTCCCTCGGCCTTCTCATCGACGCCTCCGCCGAGGCGGAGTTCACGACGACGTATCGCTCGTTCACAGGGCTGGACGCGAATTTCGAGGACCTCGCCCGGATCTGTAAGATCGAGATGATGGACAATGAAATGGCGAGCGAACTCGCCGCCCTCGGTCGAGCTGCCGCGAGCCTTGCTCGTCAAAGCCCGATGACTGTAGATCTCACGCGGTCCCTTCTGCAGAGGGCGATCAAACAAGTCATCGCGTGCCTGCCGGTCTACCGCAGCTATGTCGACCTGACAGGCTCGCCGACGGACGCCGACAGCCGCGACATCGCCTGGGCGTTCGCTCGGGCCCGACGTTGCGTTCCCGATCTCCACCGTTCCGCGTTCGATTTTCTGGAAAACATTCTCTCAGCGAACATCGGGCGGCCGCCGACCGACGAACTCAGTCGCACCGCCGCGCTTCGCTTTGCGATGAAGTTTCAGCAATTGTCTGGCCCCGTGATGGCCAAGGGCGTCGAGGACACCGCGTTCTATCGCTACAATCGCTTCCTCGCGTCGAACGAAGTCGGGGCGCCCGGATAGGTTTGGCGTCGCGCAAACGCATATCCACAAGGCGCTGTCACAGCATGCAGAGCACTGGCCGCATGCCATGCTGTCGACAGCCACGCATGACACGAAGCGAGGCGAAGACAGCCGGGCGCGACTGGCCGTACTCTCGGAATGCCCCGAGGAGTGGCGCCGCAACGTCATGGCGTGGAGCCGGTTGCTGCGAGCGCGCCGCGGCGAGCTGGACGGCGCGACATCGCCGGACAAAAACGACGAGTATATGTTCTACCAGATGATCGTCGGATCCTGGCCGATGGACATGTTGGAGAGTCCGGGAGATGAGGCGTTGGCTGCTTACGGAGAACGGCTCAACGCCGCCTTGGTGAAGTCGCTGCGCGAAGGCAAGCGAAATTCGAGCTGGGCCGCGCCGAACTTGGAATATGAGGAGGCCATGTTGGATCTTGCACGCGCGGCGCTGCGGCCCGACAGCAATAGTTTCCTCATGAGCTTCTTGCCTTTCCTACAGCGCATAGCGCGGTTCGGCGTTCAGAACAGCCTGTTGCAGACGGTATTCAAGCTTACGGCGCCCGGCGTTCCCGACATTTACCAGGGGTGCGAGCTCTGGGACTTCAGTCTCGTGGATCCCGATAATCGGCGCCCGGTAGATTTTCAGCTGCGTGAACGGGCGCTACGCGAATTGGCCCCGCGCATCGCATCCATCGAAAGCCGTCGCGCGCTGTTTGAGGCTCTCATGGAGAGTTGGCGGGACGGTCGCGTCAAGCTCGGAACGACGGCTCTACTGCTGGCGTTTCGCGCCGGCGTCGGCGAGTTTTTCAAACTCGCGGATTATCAGCCGATCGCATTTTCCGGCGAACGAGCGGACTGGGGCTTTGGATACTTGCGCACCGCTGGCGAAGTCGCACTGGCGGTGTTGATGGCCCGCTTTCCCGCGCTGCGCGAAGCCGAGCCCAATTGGAACGCGATCGCGCAATTGCCGGAGGGCGCCTGGTTCGACCTATTTCGCGGTTGCCGGATCGACGCCGCCGCGCCACTGAGCGAATGGTTAGGCGCTCTGCCTTTCGCAGTCCTGGCGTCCAGTCGGTGATTCCGGGCCGCGCGAGGCCTCAAGTTGTCGATCCTCGCGTTCGCCTCCGAATAGGCACGCGCTCGTATACCATCAACGAGCGGCCGGCGACCTCCTGCTCCGCTCCGATCCTGAACTTGCGCGCCGGACTTTCCGGATGATTCGTATCGATTAGGCGGTTCCAACTCGACGTGCTGTCGCAGTGAGGCAATTTGAAATTGACGCCTTCGTAATGGCCGTTGAACACGATCAATAGAGTAGCGTCCTCGCCTATGCGCTTTATTCCAGTTGGCGGCGCCCGCCCATCGAGCAGCACGCCAAAGCAACGCGTCGTTCCGCTGTCCCAAGCCTGCGCGCTCATCTCGGCGCCGGTCGCCTCGATCCAGGTCACGTCCTTGACGCCGATGTCCGTGTTCATCTCGCCCGTGAGGAATCGCGAGCGCCGTAGTACCGGATAAAGATGAAACAGCGCGGTCAGCTGTCTGAAGAACGTCGCCAGGGCTAACCGGTCGTCGTCCATTTCCCAGTGAAACCAGCTTGTTTCGTTGTCTTGGCAATAGGCGTTGTTGTTGCCGTTCTGGGTCCGGCCGACTTCGTCTCCCGCACAGACCATCGGCGTGCCTTGGGCGAGCAAGAGCGTCGCGAGGAAATTGCGGATCTGTCTCCAACGGAGGGATTCGATGGCAGGGTCGTCGGTTGGCCCTTCCGCGCCGCAATTCCAGGAACGATTGTCCGAATGCCCATCTCGATTGTCCTCGCCATTGGCTTCGTTGTGCTTATCGTTATAGGAAACGAGATCGCGAAGCGTGAAGCCGTCATGCGCTACGATAAAGTTGACGCTCGCCCATGGCTTGCGGCCGCGATAGTTGAACTTGTCCGGCGAAGCACAAATACGGGAGGCCAGCGCATTCGCGCTGCCCTCGCCGCGCCAGAAATCGCGCGCGGTATCTCGAAAGGTGTCGTTCCATTCCGCCCAGCCCGGCGGGAAGCCGCCGACCTGATAGCCGCCGGGCCCGCAGTCCCACGGCTCCGCGATGAGCTTGACCTCGGCCAACAGGGGATCTTGCCCGATGGCCTTGAGGAAGCCGCTCTCGGTATGGAAGCCGTCCGGCTCGCGCGCCAGGATTGTGCCGAGATCGAAGCGGAACCCATCGACGCGCATTTCGCTGACCCAATATCGCAAGCTGTCGGCGACCATCTGGATCACGCGCGGATGGCTGAGATTGAGCGTATTGCCGGTTCCGGTGTCGTTGATGTGATAGCGAGGTTGATCAGGTAGAAGTCGATAATAGGATTGGTTGTCGATGCCCTTGAATGACAAAGTCGGGCCCCGTTCGTTGCCTTCCGCGGTGTGATTGTAGACGACGTCGAGAACCACTTCGAGGCCGCCGTCATGCAGGCGAGCAATCATTTCCTTGAATTCGCGCAACGAGTTCGGAACGTCGGCGGCGTATCGGGGGTCAGGCGCGAAGAAGCCGATCGAGTTGTAGCCCCAATAGTTCCGCAACCCTTTGTCGATGAGGTAGTTGTCGTCGACGAAAGTGTGCACCGGCAGGAGTTCGACCGTCGTCACGCCCAATGATTTGATATAGTCGACGATCGGCTTCGCCCCCAAGCCGGCGTAAAAGCCTCTATGTTTCTCGTCGACCTCGGGGTGCAATTTCGTGAAGCCCTTGACGTGGAGCTCATACAAAATCGTACGCTCCCAAGGCACGCTGCGACGCCGCAATTCGCCATGCCAATCGAAGTTGGGATCGACGACGACGGATTTCGGCACGAATGGCGCGCTATCGCGCGGGTCGAACGAGAGATCTTCGTCGTCGGCGCCGAGGGTGTAACCGAAGATCGCCGGATCCCAGGTGAGCGCCCCGGCATGCGCGCGCGCGTAAGGATCGAGAAGAAGCTTGTTGGGATTGAAGCGATGACCGCTCTCGGGCTCATAGGGCCCGTGGACACGATAGCCGTAAAACGTCGAGGGCCTGACGCCGGCGACATGGCCGTGGAAGATCTCGTCGGTATATTCGGGAAGCTCCAGCCGTTCTATTTCGCGGCCGTCCGCGGATTCGAACAGGCAAACCTCGACCTTGGCGGCGTTAGCGGAGAAGATTGCGAAGTTGGTCCCGGCTCCATCCGCGGTAGCGCCCAGAGGATAGGGTTTACCTTCGGTGAGTCGCATGCCTTGCCCCCGCCCATATGCCAGCGCGAATGAAGCGCTCGGCTCCAGAACAGTAACGCGCGACTCCGCATTTGCGTTCCACCTCCAGATTTGGGAGCTATCCGGCGAAGTCGCTGAGGGAGCGGGCTTTCGGGCGCGATTTCCGCTCGGCTCGAGCCAAATCTTCGAGGCGTAAGCGAAGAAAATGCGCGGATCAGGACCCGGAGCCTGAATACGGCGCGTTATCTCGTCCGCGTTTCGCGCTAGCTGCCGATGGTCGGGGCAAAGTCTTGCGGGTCGCTCCCTCCAAGGCCCCGAAAGGAATATCGGTTCTGCAAGGCGCGACCGTGACATACACGAGCGCGCCTGGCGAATACCCAGTCGCCCCCGCCACGCGAAACTGCAGCGATGCTCACCCGCGCCTTGCGGTCGCCAATACGACCCACGCCAAGGCGGTTCACGGGCCACGTCGGGGGCGCCCCGCCTTTTCGCCCGCCGCCGGTCCGAAGCCGAACAACAGTTCTCTCTTTTGTTCAGAATTGGCGCGCCCGGAAGGGTTCGAACCTCCAACCCTCGGTTTCGAAGACCGATACTCTATCCAGTTGAGCTACGGGCGCGTGGGCGCCCTCCTAGCACGGCGAAATTCGCGTCTTGAAGGGGCTGTCTTCGTTTCGTTGCTTTGAAGGGGGAATGGACGCATATTGCGGCCGAATCCTGGGCGGCGACGTCGCCCGGAGCGTCTGCGTATGGGGAATCCACAATGAAAGACAAGGGCGGAGCGTCGAAAAAGGGCCATGAGGGCAAGGGCGGCAAGCGCAAGCTGCGCTCCAGGCTCTGGTTCGACAATCCCGACAATCCCGGCATGACGGCGCTCTATATCGAGCGCTATCTCAATTTCGGCCTCACGCCCGCCGAGCTGCGCTCGGGCAAGCCGATCATCGGCATCGCCCAGACCGGCTCCGACCTTTCGCCCTGCAACCGCCACCACATCGAACTCGCCAAGCGGGTGCGCGACGGCATCCTCGCGGCCGGCGGCGTGCCGTTCGAGTTTCCGGTGCATCCGATCCAGGAGACCGGCAAGCGGCCGACCGCGGCGCTCGACCGCAATCTCGCCTATCTCGGCCTCGTCGAGATGCTCTACGGCTATTTCATCGACGGCGTCGTGCTGACCACCGGCTGCGACAAGACGACGCCGGCCTGCATCATGGCCGCCGCGACCGTCAACCTGCCGGCGATCGTGCTTTCCGGCGGCCCGATGAACAACGGCTGGCATCATGGCGAGCGCACCGGCTCCGGCACGATCGTCTGGAAGGCGCGCGCCGAACTCGCCGAGGGCAAGATCGACTACGAGCAGTTCATGGAGATCGTCACCTCCTCGGCGCCCTCGGTCGGCCATTGCAACACGATGGGCACGGCCTCGACGATGAACGCGCTCGCCGAGGCGCTCGGCATGAGCCTGCCCGGCTGCGCGGCGATTCCCGGCCCGCATCGCGAGCGCGGCCAGATCGCCTACGAGACCGGCAAGCGCATCGTCGACATGGTCTGGGAGGATCTGAAGCCCTCCGACATCCTGACGCGCGAGGCGCTGGAGAACGCGATCGTCGTCAATAGCGCGATCGGCGGCTCGACCAACGCGCCGATCCACATCAACGCGATCGCCCGCCATATCGGCGTCAAGCTCGACATCGAGGATTGGGAGAAGGTCGGCCACGAAGTGCCGCTGCTGGTCAACATGCAGCCGGCGGGCAAATATCTCGGCGAGGAGTTCCATCGCGCCGGCGGCGTGCCGGCGGTCGTCAACGAGCTGATGAAGAAGAAGCTCGTCCACGAAGACGCGCTCACCGTCAACGGCAAGACCATCGGCGAGAATTGCCAAACGCACGAAGGTCGACGATTACGACGTGATCTACCCGATCGACAAGCCGATGAAGGAGGACGCCGGCTTCATCGTGCTGCGCGGCAACCTGTTCGACAACGCGGTGATGAAGACGAGCGTGATCGACGCCGAATTCCGCAAGCGCTATCTCTCCAACCCGAAGGACCCCGACGCGTTCGAGGGCCGCGCGATCGTGTTCGACGGGCCGGAGGACTACCACCACCGCATCGAGGATCCCGCGCTGAAGATCGACGAGCATTGCATGCTGTTCATCCGCGGCACGGGGCCGATCGGCTATCCCGGCGGCGCGGAAGTCGTGAACATGCAGCCGCCGGCCGCGCTGATCAAGAAGGGCGTGCAACGCGCTGCCCTGCATCGGCGACGGGCGCCAGTCCGGCACCTCGGGCTCGCCCTCGATCCTCAACGCCTCGCCCGAAGCGGCGGCGGGCGGCGGGCTCGCGCTTGCTGAAGACGGGCGACAAGGTGCGCATCGATCTGAAGAAGCGCACCGCCAACATCCTGATCTCCGACGGCGAACTCGCCGAGCGCCGCGCCGGCGCTGCAGAAGCATCCGTTCGCGTTCCCCGAGAGCCAGACGCCCTGGCAGCAAATCCAGCGCGACATGGTCGCCCAGTTCGACGAGGGCATGGTGCTGAAGCCGGCGGTGAAGTTCCAGCGGCTCGCGCAGACCGCGGGCGTGCCCAGGGACAACCATTGACGGCGGCGAAGATATATAGAGCCTGACTGGAACGTGCGTATGAGCGCTCCCATGGCCGTCAGCCTTCGCAATCTCGAAGGCGGGCGGTGCGGCAAAGCGTAAATCTCGTTCGTCGAGCAGAGCGGACAAACAATCCGGTTGAGCTGCGACGCGCGAAATCACGAATCCGGCCGGCTTCATGATTGCATCGCGCCTTAAAATTGGGCAAGGGAGGAGCCGCCTTCTCCTTCGCCGCGCCGGACCCAAATATGAATTCGCAGCCCATCGGCCCCCTCGTCGACGCCCATCCCGCCAAGCGGCCGCAGCGACCGACGCTCGCCGGTCGACGCGTCACGCTCGTTCGCCTGCAAGCGGGTCCGCATGCACAGGCGCTTTATGAGGGTTCGCATGGCGAAGGCCGCGAGAGCGTCTGGACCTATCTCTTCAACGGGCCGTTCGACAGTCTCGATCATTTCACCGCCGATGTCGCGGTCAAGGCGAAAGCCGACGATCCGCTTTATTTCGCGATGCTCGAAAATGCGACGGGCCGCGCGGTCGGCTACCAGAGCCTCATGCGAATCGATCCGACCCATCGCGTGATCGAGGTCGGCGGCATCATGTACACGCCCGCACTGCAGCGCACGATCGGCGCGACCGAGGCGCAATATCTGTTCGCACGGCATGTGTTCGACGACCTCGGCTATCGCCGCTACGAATGGAAGTGCAATGACCTGAACGCGCCTTCCAAGAGCGCAGCCGAGCGGCTCGGCTTCACTTTCGAGGGCGTCTTTCGCCAGCACATGATCGTCAAGGGGCGCAACCGCGACACCGCCTGGTTTTCGATGCTCGATTTCGAATGGCCGGCCGTCAAGCGCGGCTTCGAGCGCTGGCTCGATCCCGCCAATTTCGACGCGGCCGGGCGTCAGAAGGCTTCGTTGAGCGCCTTGCGGTCCGGCGGAGCGTGAAGCGGCGTCTGTTACAATTTTTTGTTATACCTAATTATTAGGGTTAAGCCGGTATTAAGTTCTTGCTGGCATTTTCGCCTTCGTTGACGCACCCGCGCGCCGATAAGCCAGGGTGGAACGAAGGGAATCAAATCATGGCCAATCTGAGGGCCCTGATCTTGGCGAGCGCCGCGCTCGTTGGCCTCGGGCGCGCCGCGCTTGCCGCCGATCTCTTGCCGCCTCCGCCGGTCATAGAGCCGGCGCCGCCAGCCGCCGAATTCGGCGGATGGTATCTGCGCGGCGACGTTGGTCTATCGACCAACTCGTCCTCGATCGATCTGGAAAACGTGCCCAATCCGCTTGCGACCGGTTTCTACTCGGCGGCCGCCACGCAGAGCTTCAACAACACGTCGTTGTCGTCCTCGATGTTGTTTGATTTCGGCGTAGGCTATCAGGTCAACGCTTGGTTGCGCGGCGACATCACGCTGGAATATCGGGACGGCGGACATTTCCAGTCGATGTACACGCTGAACGATTCGACCACCAATACGCAATATGCCGATTTCTATCGCGGCGACACGTCGTCGCTGATCGGGTTGGCCAACGTCTACGCTGATGTCGGCACCTGGTATGGCATCACCCCGTTCGTCGGCGGCGGCATCGGCTTTGCGCGCAACTCGCTCTATGGCGTGACCGACCAGGGCCTCGTCACGGTCAACGGCGGCGCCACCGGCCCCTCGGGCGGGTATTTCGGCAACGGAGTTTCAAGCAGCTTCGCCTGGGCCCTGATGGCCGGCTTCGACTTCGATGTTACACAGAACCTGAAGCTCGAAGTCGGCTACCGCTATCTCAATTACGGTAAGATTGGCTACGGGCGGCTCGAACTGCCTGAACGGCACGGGCGCGGGCAACGGCTTCTCGGTCGTCAATTGCGGCGGTTCGAACAATTACGTCCGCTCGACCAATACGCTCGCCTCCAACGACTTCCGTCTCGGTCTGATCTGGATGCTCCCTGAGGCGGTCCCTGCGCCGGGTCCGCTGGTGCGCAAGTACTGATCGAGCGAACAGCTCAGCTATAACGAGCGGCGTCGGTTCCCGGCGCCGCTTTCTTTTGCGGTCAGCCGAGAAAGCCCAGGATTTCACGCACGAGCGCGCCGGGGCGCTGTACGCAGGGCAAGTGGCCCGCGCCCGGGATCTCGACGTAGCGAGCGCCCGGCGTGAGCGAGGCGAGCTTGCGCACGAGTTCGGGCGGCGTCGAGCCGTCGAATTCGCCGCCGACGCATAGGGTGGGAACCGACACCGCCTCGGCGGCTTCGGTCATGTCGGAATCACGCAGAGCGACGCAGGTCGCGATGTAACCCGCGCTCGGGGTGCGCGCCAGCATGTTGCGGCAGAGCGCGACCGCGCCGCCGCCTTGCCGATATTCGGCCGGCGAAAACCAGCGCTGCAGCACGGCTTCCGCGACCGACGCGACGCCGCCGGCTTTGACGGCTGCGATGCGCGCATTCCAGCTTTCGTCGTTGCCGATCTTCGCGCCGGTATTGCTCAGAATCGAGTTGCGTCACTTTGTGGGGAAGGCGGCGCGAGAGGCCGAGCGCGATCGCGCCGCCGACCGACACGCCGCAGATCGGCGCCCGCGCGACGCCCGCCGCGTCCATCAGCGCGGCTAGGTCGCGAGCGTGATCGTCGATCAATTTGGGCGGCGTACCGAGATCGGAGAGACCATGGCCGCGAAAATCGTATCGCAAGGCGCCGAAGCCGGCGCGCTGCAACTCATCGACCACATCATCCCAGATGCGAAAATCGGAGCCCAACGAGTTGACGAAGACGATCGTCGAGCGATCGCGCGCGGGGCGCAGTTCGAAATGCAGCGTGACGTCGCCGATCTGGATATGACGCATCCTGGCTCCCCTCCGGCGATCTCGATTGCTCTTGGCGAGATTGCGCTCGCGGCCTTATTGAACTAATCCGCGTTGCGCCTTCCTTCAAGAGCCGATGCATGTCGCGTGCGATCGAGCGCTTCGGTCGCGGCGCGGGGGATACTGCTCGAGAGGAACGCACGTGTTGAATTCCGCCGCGCCCGCGCACAGGACGCTTCTTCGCGCGGCATGGGACAGTCCGATCCTGCTTCTGACGCTGACCGCGCTGATCTGGGCCGGGCATGCCATCGTCGGCCGTCTGGCGGTCGGACAGATCGGCCCGATGACGCTCACCTTCCTGCGCTGGGCGGCTGGCGCTGTTTCCCATCGTTTATGCCGCGCGGCGCACGTCTCGCGCGCGATCTCGAGATCCTGCGGCCGCGCTGGATTGTTCGTCTTCGCGATGGGCGCGCTCGGCTTCACCGGCTTCAACGCGCTGTTCTATGCCGCCGCGCACCACACCAGCGCGGTCAATCTCTCGATCATCCAGGGCTCGGTGCCCGCGCTGGTGCTGATCGGCGCGCGCATCTTCCTCCGGGTTCGGGCGACCGGGCTGCAGGCTTTCGGCGCCGCTGCTGACGATCGCGGGCGTCGCCGCGATCGCGGCGCAAGGCGATTGGTCGAAACTGGCCACGCTCGCCTTCAACATCGGCGACGTGATGATGCTGGTCGCCTGCCTGTTCTACGCCGGCTACACCGTCGGCCTGCGCGAGCGGCCGGCAGTGTCGGGCTTCGGCTTCCTCGCCGCGATGGCCTTCGCGGCGCTGGTTACGTCCGTTCCGCTGTTCATCTGGGAGATCGAGCAGGGCGCTTTCATCTGGCCGACCTGGAAGGGTCTGCTGCTGCTCGCCTATGCCGCGCTCGGGCCCGCCTTCTCGGCGCAACTGCTCTACATGCGCGGCGTCGAACTGATCGGCCCCGGCCGCGCCGGCGTGTTCGTCAATCTCGTGCCGGCTGTTCGGCGCGGTGATGGCCGTGGTCTTGCTCGGCGAGCCGTTCGCGCCTACCATGTGGTCGCGCTGGCGCTCGTCATCGGCGGCATCGTCATCGCGCAGCGCAAATCGGCCTGAAATGCCGTCGCGTCCGGAGACTTCCGTCGGACCGCCGACCGCTTCACATCTTCGTGACATTGACCTGGTTCAACGAACCCCGAAGGAGAGCGAACTCATGGGCCACTGGATCAAACTGAAAGCGGCCGACGGCTTCGAACTCGGCCGCCTGGCGCGCCGAGCCGGAGGGCGACGCCGCGCGGCGGCATCGTCGTCATTCAGGAGATTTTCGGCGTCAACCATCACATCCGCTCGGTGACCGATCGTTTCGCCGCCGAGGGCTATCTCGCGATCGCGCCGGCGATGTTCGACCGCGTCGAGCGCGACGTCGAACTCGGCTACGATCAGGCGGGCATCGCGCGCGGCATGGAGATCGCCGGCAAGGTCGATCGCGAAAGCGCGATGCAGGACGTCGCCGCGGCGATCGAGGCGGCCAAGCGCGGGCGGCAAGGTCGGCATCGTCGGCTTCTGCATGGGCGGCACCTTCGCCTGGGTCGCCTCGGCAAGCCTGCCGGGCCTCGTCGGCGGCGGTCGGCTATTACGGCGGCGGCATCCTCGGCGCTGAAGGACCTGAAGCCGCAGGTTCCGACCATGCTGCATTTCGGCGAGAAGGACGACCATATCCCGATCGCGGGCGTTCGCGAGGTCGAGGCGCTGCATCCCGACGTGCCCGTCTACATCTACCCCGCCGGGCATGGCTTTCACTGCGACGAGCGCGCGAGCTACGACGCGCCGAGCGCGAAGCTCGCCTGGGGCCGCACGCTCGAGTTCTTCGGCAAGCATCTGGGCTGACAATGAAAAGGGCCGCGGAGACCGATCCGCGGCCCTTCGAAATCCTCGGCGGCGATGGCCTCGAGGATTACTTCACCAGCTTCGGCGCGCCGGTCGCGCGGGGTCTCGCCTTCCTGCATGACGCCGAGCCGGCGCGCGACTTCGGAATAGGCCTCGATCATGCCGCCGAGATCCTTGCGGAACCGGTCCTTGTCCATCTTGTCGTTGGTCTTGGCGTCCCACAGACGGCAAGAATCGGGGCTGATCTCGTCGGCGACGACGATGCGCATGTTGTCGCCTTCCCACAGGCGGCCGCATTCGATCTTGAAATCGACGAGGCGGATGCCGACGCCGAGGAACAGGCCGGTCAGGAAGTCGTTGACGCGGATGGCGAGCGCCATGATGTCGTCGATTTCCTGCGGCGCCGCCCAGCCGAACGCCGTGATGTGCTCCTCCGAGACCATCGGGTCGTTCAGCGCGTCGTTCTTGTAATAGAATTCGATGATCGAGCGCGGCAAGCTGCGTGCCTTCCTCGATGCCGAGGCGGGTGGCGAGCGAGCCGGCGGCGACGTTTCGCACCACGACCTCGAGCGGAATGATCTCGACTTCGCGAATCAGCTGCTCGCGCATGTTGATGCGGCGCATGAAATGCGTGGGCACGCCGATTTCGTTCAGGCGCTGGAACAGGTATTCGGAGATCCGGTTGTTCAGAACGCCCTTGCCTTCGATCACCTCGTGCTTCTTGGCATTGAAGGCGGTGGCGTCGTCCTTGAAATGCTGGATCAGGGTGCCCGGCTCCGGGCCCTCGTACAGGACTTTGGCTTTGCCTTCATAAATGCGTCGGCGGCGGTTCATGCGATGTAACCGTGGCTTGAGGAAATCCATCGTATTCGGCCTTTTCTGACGGCTCCTCGCGTCGAGCGTCCGACGACGCGACGCAGGATATGGGGATTCGGGCCGCGTGAGCCAAGTCTGATACCCCCCATCGGCGCCGGGGGCCAGCCCCTCCTTGTTATCCGATCCGGCCTCGCGGCACAAATCGGGCCAAATCGCGACCGCTTTCCGGCTTTCGCTAGACCAAGGTTGCATAGACGTAAACGCCGCTCGCCAACTTAAGTCTTTGAACGGCAGAGGAACCAGGGGAGTGCGCGGCCCGGGCTGCGACCGTGCGGGGAGATTGCCGACATCGGTCGCGCCGGACAGCAGATTCAAGACACTATCCGCGAATTGCGTCGGCGGAACGCGCCGAGACCAGGGCCCGCCGCGTCGAAGTCAAATGGATCGATTTCGGAGGGAACGCCATGGATGACAGAACGCTGAAGCGGATCCAAAACGATCCAAATTACATAAACGCTTGTGAAAGAGCGCAGCTCGTTCGGCTGGACGCTCGCGATCATGACGCTCGATTCTCTACTACGGCTATATCGCCATCGTCGCCTTCTCGCCAGCGTCGATCGCGATCAGAAGGTCACGGGCAACATCACGATCGGGATCTGTCTCGGCGTCGGCCTGATCCTCGTCTCCATCCTCCTGACCGGCATCTACGTCATGCGCGCCAATTCGCGCTACGACGAACTCACCCAGGCGATCGTCCAGGCCTCGACCGCCGGAGGCCGCAAGTGAAACTTCCTTCCCGTCTCCCGGCGCTCGCCGCGCCGCTGACTTCGCTGTCCTCGGCGCCGCGCTTGGCGGCCGGCCCGATCGAGGCCGGAACGCAGGCAGGCGACCAACTGGAACGCGATCGTCATCTTCGCCGCCTTCGTCCTGCTGACGCTCGGCATCACCTATTGGGCGGCGCAGCGCACCCGCACCGCCAAGGACTTCTACGCGGCCGGCGGCGGCGTCACCGGCTTCCAGAACGGCCTGGCGATCGCCGGCGACTACATGTCGGCGGCTTCGTTCCTCGGCATCACCGCGCTGTTCTACACCTGCGGCTATTACGGCCTGATCTATTCGATCGGCTTCCTCGTCGGCTGGCCGATCATCATGTTCCTGATGGCCGAGCCGCTGCGCAACCTCGGCCGCTTCACTTTCGCCGACGTCGCCTCCTATCGCCTTCGGCGCAACGCCGATTCGCGCCATGGCGGCGACGGGCACGCTGGTCACCGTCGCCTTCTACCTGATCGCGCAGATGGTCGGCGCGGGGCAGCTGATCGAACTGCTGTTCGGCCTGCCCTATCTCTACGCCGTCATCGTGGTCGGCGTGCTGATGATCATCTACGTCACCTTCGGCGGCATGATCGCCACCACCTGGGTGCAGATCATCAAGGCGTGCCTGCTGCTCGGCGGCTCGACGCTGATCGCGCTGCTCGTGCTCGCCCAGTTCGGCTTCGACTTCAACGCGCTGATCGCCAAGGCGATCGAGGTGCATCCCAAGCACGCCGACGATCATGCTGCCCGGCGCCGCAGGTCGCCAACCCGATCTACGCGATCTCGCTCGGCATGGCGCTGATGTTCGGCACCGCCGGCCTGCCCCACATCCTGATGCGCTTCTTCACCGTCGGCAACGCCAAGGAAGCGCGCAAGTCGGTGTTCTGGGCGACCACCTTCATCGGCTATTTCTACATCCTGACCTTCATCATCGGCTTCGGCGCGATCATGCTTCGTGCTGCCCGAACGCCGACTATCATGTCGCGCGGCGACATCACGAAGGCGCTGCTGGGCGGCGGCAACATGCCGGCGATCCATCTCGCCCACGCGGTCGGCGGCGACCTGATGAAGGGCTTCATCGCGGCGGTGGCCTTCGCGACCATCCTCGCGGTCGTGTCGGGCCTGACGCTGTCGGGCGCCAGCGCGGTCAGCCACGACCTCTACGCGAGCGTGTTCCGTCACGGCAAGGTCGACGAAGGCGACGGAGGTGCGCGGTGTCGAGGATCACCACGGTCGTGCTCGGCGTCGTCGCGATCTTCCTCGGCTATCGTGTTCGAGAAGGTCAACGTCGCCTTCATGGTCGGTCTCGCCTTCGCCGTCGCGGCGAGCGCGAACTTCCCGGTGCTGCTGCTGTCGATGCTGTGGAAGGGTCTGACGACCCGCGGCGCCGTCATCGGCGGCTTCGTCGGCCTCATCCAGCGCGCTCGTGCTGACGATCGTCAGCCCGGCATCTGGGAAGCCGTGCTCGGCTATCCCAAGGGCAGGCGCGTGTTCCCCTACGTCTCGCCGGCGCTCGTTCACCATGCCGCTGGCGTTCTTCTGCTGCTGGTTCTTCTCGATCACCGACAAGTCGGCGCAGGCGGCCAAGGAGAAGGACGCTTTCGAGGCCCAATATGTCCGCTCGCAGACCGGCATCGGCGCCGAGGGCGCGGCCGCGCACTAACGGCGACGCGAACTCCGAGTTTCGCGACAAATCAGGCGCCCCGCTCCGGCGGGGCGTCTTTTTTGTCGCGCTCATTTATTCCGCGCGCCCCGGCTCCCTTCAGAAACTCCACCACTTTGCCCGCCCGCATCGTCGCGACATCGTTGGCCAGGCGCGCCACCTCGTCGACGCGGTGGCTGACGAAGATCATCGGAATCGCGAACCTGTCGCGCAGAGTCTCGATCAGGCCGAGGATTTCGCGCCGGCGCGCGTCGTCGATCGCGGCCAGCGGCTCGTCGAGCAGCAACGCGCGGGGCTGGCTCAGCAAGCGCGCGCCCGATCGCGACCCGCTGCTTCTCGCCGCCGGAGAGCCGCTCCGGCCGGCGCGGCAGCAGAGGCGCCGATGCCGAGCAGCGCGACCACTTCGTCGAAGCCGACGAGGCGCGCGGCGCGAGCCGGCGAAGCGCGCGCCGTAGCCCAGATTGGCGGCGACGCTCAGATGCGGAAACAGTCGGGGCTCCTGGAAGACATAGCCGAGCCGCCGCTTGCGCGCGGGTATGTCGACGCCCGCCGCGCGTGTCGAGGAAGACGTCGCCGTCGATCGCGATCCGCCCCTGCCGGGGACGCACGAGCCCGGCGATGATGTTGAGCAGGCTCGTCTTGCCCGCGCCCGAGGGGCCGCAGAGCGCGAGCACGCGCGCCGCTCGGTGCGGATGTCGGCCTCGATCGATCGTCGAGCCGAAGCTGTGGCGCACCACGATTTCGATCATGCCTCGCGCGCCCTCGCGCGACAGCGAGGCCGCCAGCGCCTCCGAGGCGATCAGCGCGGCGAAGGCGATCGACGATGGCGATGCCGGTGAGCCGCCAGGTCGTCGGCGCGCCGGCGGGATCCTGCGTCGAACTGTAGATCGCGGTCGCCAGCGTCTGGGTCTCGCCGGGAATGTTGGCGACGAAGGTGATCGTGGCGCCGAATTCGCCGATCGCCTTGGCGAAACCCAGGATCAGGCCGGCGAGCACGCCGGGCGCGGCGAGCGGCAGCGTGACGCTGGCGAAGACGAACCATTCGGGAGATCCGAGCGTGCGCGCGGCCTCCTCCAGCCTGTTCGTCCACCGCCTCCAGCGAAAGCCGGATCGAGCGCACCATCAGCGGAAAGCCCATCACCGCGGCCGCGAGCGCGGCGCCCGTCCAGCGGAACGAGAACACCAGCCCGCAGCATTGCTCGAGCGCATGCCCGAAGACGCCGTGGCGGCCGAAGCCGATCAGCAGCAGCCAGCCGGTGACGACGGGCGGCAGCACCAGCGGCAGGTGCACCACTGCGTTCAGCAGCGCCTTGCCGGGAAATTCGCCTGCGCGCCAGCAGCCAGGCGACCGCGACGCCGAACGGCAGGCTCGCGAACGCGCCGACGGTCGCGACCTTGAGCGAGAGCCAGACGGCGGTCGCCTCGGCCGGCGAAAGCGTGAAAATATCGCTCAGACCCGCCCCCGCCGCCAAACCCGGTCCGCTCGGCGCGAAATTCGCGCCATGTCGGCGCAAACATAGCGCGTCCCGCTCCGCGGCGCGCAATTGACGATACCGAAGTCTTTACCAGTGCGCGCGCGTGATCTGTCGCGAAGCGCGCCGCGCGGCGTAGGATGGCCGGGATTGAGCGCACGTCCCGGAGACGAACATGTTCGCGCGAATTATTGCCACCCTGGCCGCCCTGGCCGCCTACGGAGCAGTCACGCTCCTCTATCGGCCGATAGCGACGATCGTCGCGGGCGACGCCGCGGCGGGGCAATTCAAGGACAGCGACCGCGCGGGCCTGATGGCGCAATGGATCGGCGGCGAGCTGACGGGGCTCGGCGTTCTGATGACCGTGCTTGCTGGTCGTCGCGCTTGCGCTGATCTGGCGCGCGCCGGTCGCGCGCTGGTTCGGCGGCGCCGTGCGCGCTGATCGCTGCCGGCGCTGCTGCTGATCGCGCTCGGCGGCGCGCATCCCGACAAGGCGCTCGCCTTCGCCGACACGACCGACAAGACCGAGGCCTATACGATCCTGCCCGAACGAATCCGCGTTCTTCATTCCCGACACCGGGGCGAACAAGGAGAGCCAGGCCCAGTTCGATTCCGAGGCCTATCTCCAGGACAAGAAAATCGCGGTGAAGCGCTTCGTGATCCCGCATCAGAAGCTCGTCGGGTTCGGGCGGCACGTCCTGGGCCTCGACGGGCTGGGACCTCTATGTCCCGACCGGGCGCCTGATCATCGTCGACCGCTCGCCTTTCAGCCGCGAATGGGTCGCCGCGCCACGAACGCGGCACCTCGGCGCGCAACGAGTCGATCCCCTGCCAGTCGAAGGAAGGCGTCAACATCACTGTCGGCGTCTCGATCGGCGCCTCGGTAACCGAGGAAAACGCGGCGAAATATCTCTACCATTTCGGCGTGCTGCCGCCGACCGACGCCGCCGGGCGTCCGCTCGATCGCAGCGCGCCGCAGACGATCTTCACCTCGGTCTATTACAGCCGACGGCTCTCCGATGTGATGGACGACGTCGGCCGCAAGCGGGTGCAGACGCTGATCTGCAACGAGATCGCGGCGCGGAGCTTCGACGAGGCCAATGAACAGGCCGTCAAGATCATGGACAACGTCAAGCGCGCCGCGTCCGACTATTTCGCCTCCGTCGGCATCTCGCTCGACTTCATCGGCTGGGGCGACACCTTCACCTTCGATCCCGACGTGCAAAAGGCGGTCAACGACAAGCGCAACGCCGAGGCGCTGAAAGACGTTCTTCCAGTCCTGCAGGCGCTCGCGCAACTGAAGGTTCAGGAGGGCATGGGCGCGGGCATGGCGAGCAAGGGCCTGCCGATCGTCGTCACCCCTGGGATGCTCGAGGCGCTAACGCGGCTTGCTACGCAGGCGGCCGGTCCGGTCGCCGCCAGCGAAGCCTTGAAGCCCCGCAATCCGTCAGCGCGAGGCAGTCGTCACGCTCGTCTTCAGTATATTGGTCGTCCTTAATAAGGAAAGCTCGTGTATAGATAACCTGAATTCCAATTGTAAAAATAATAATCCAATATTTGGCCGAATTTGATCGGTTAGTCGTAAGTAACACGATCGACAATACATTATTACTTGATACGGATCAATGCCAAGCCGACGTAGCGTGCTGTCCGATTAGGACGGGGGAGGCTTATATTCGGAGCTCGCGCGTGGAATTCAATCCGGACACTGGGGAAGCCGTTGGCTATCTCCGCACGATGTCGGCGTCCGGCGGAGCCAGGCACGCGGACGGCGAGATCCGGCAGCGCGCGGCCGTCGGGCGTTGCGCGCAACAGATGAACCTTTCGCTCGTCGATTGGTTCGGCGATCCCGCGCTGGCGGGCGCTGATCCGATCGAGACGCGCAAAGGCTTCGCGGCGCTTTTGGCGAGGATCGCCGAAACGGGCGCGCGCACGATTATCGTCGAAACGGCGAGCCGACTGGCCGGCGACCTGATGGTGCGAGAAATCGCCTTCGCCCGACTGCAGGCGCTGGGGATCACCGTCGTCGCCGCCGACAGTCCGGACGGCCTTCCTCGACGAGACGCCGACGGCCAGTCTGGTCCGGCAAATCCTGGCCGCGGTCGCCGACTTCGATCAGGCGACGGCCGCGGCGAAGCTGACGGGGTCTGGCGAGCGTTTGCGAGCCGGCGCTCGCGCAAGGGCCCGGCGCCGGAACGCCTTCGCCCTCGAACCCCTTCCTCGTCGCCGAGGCCAAGCGCCTGAGCAAGCCCTCCAAGCGCGGACAGCGCTCGCCGCGCGAAGTCGCCTTCGTGTTGGCCTGTCGCGGCTATCTCAACGCCAAGGGCGCGCCCTATTCCGCCGTCGCCATCAAATCGATGGTCGAAGCGGACGAGCCGGAGCGTTTGGTTCTGGCCCACGAGCGCCAACGGCTCAGGCCAAACGCGAAATCGAACCCTGCAGCCTTCAAGCCGCCGACGCGAGGCGCCGAAGGGGTTTGACGGGACGCCCGGCAAATCTCCTGCAAGCCATCGAACGAATGCCGCGACGAGGGGCGCGCTGGCGCGCTCAGGGGCTCTTCGACGGCTGCAGCATGTAGGGCGTGCTGCTTTTACATTGAAGCGCCCAGGTTTTCCCCTGTCATCGCCGCGAAGGCGGCGATCCATCTTTCCGCCGCACAGCCCTACGACGCTGGATTCCGGCTTTCGCCGGAATGACATTGCAGGTGATTCCGAAAGTTGCAGCTTTCTCTAAGTAGAATCCCCGCGGCGTCGATCTTGTCCTGCGTCTTCGTCTCGAAGTCGCTGGCGTCGTGGCGCTCGCGCAACTGGTTGGCGGGATCGCCGGTCATCGCGTTGACCTTGCGGCCGCGCTTGACCGCCGGGCGCGCGCTCGATCGCATCGGCCCAGCGTTGCACGTTCTTGTAATCCTGCACGCTCAGGAATTCGCCCGCGCCGTAGAGCCGGCCCTTCGCCAGGCCGCCATACCAGGGATATGTCGCGATATCGGCGATCGTGTAGTCGGCGCCAGCAAGATATTCGCTTTCCGCCAGCCGCCGGTCGAGCACGTCGAGCTGGCGCTTCACCTCCATAGCGAAGCGGTTGATCGCATATTCGATCTTGAACGGCGCATAGGCGTAGAAATGGCCGAGCCCGCCGCCGAGATAGGGCGCGCTGCCCATCTGCCAGAACAGCCAGTTCAGGCACTCCGTGCGGGTCGGCGCAGGTCGCTTGGGCAGGAACGCGCCGAACTTCTCGGCGAGATAGAGCAGGATCGCAGCCGGATTCGAACACCCGGATCGGCTTGGGCCCGCTGCGGTCCAGCAGCGCCGGGATTTTCGAATTCGGATTGACGGCGACGAAGCCGCTGCCGAATTGGTCGCCCTCGTCCGATCTGGATCAGCCAGGCGTCGTATTCCGCGCCGCCATGGCCGAGCGCCAGCAACTCCTCCAGCATGGATCGTGACCTTCACGCCGTTGGGCGTGGCGAGCGAATAGAGCTGCAGCGGATGACGTCCGACCGGCAGTTCCTTCTCGTGCGTCGGTCCCGGCGATCGGGCGGTTGATGTTCGCGAACTGGCCGCCGTTGGCCTTGTTCCAGACCCAGACCTTCGGCGGCGTGTAGTCGGACGTGTCGTTCATTCCCTGAGGCTCCCAGCTTCCTCGGTTGCGACGAGGCTATCATATTGCTCGCGCGACGCGGATTTCGCCAGTGCGCCGGGGCCGAATAGTTCGTGATCCCCGAAAAGAGAAGGACCGCCCCCGTAAGGAGCGGCCCTTCCATTGTCGCGACCAAGCAGAGATCGCTTCGACCTATACGGACTGGCGTCTGCTATGCGCGAAAATCCTGCGCACGGACAATGGTCCAGGTCCTGCTGATCTCGCGTGGCGAGTGACAATGAGACACTGGATCACCTCCTTTCAGGTTGTTGACGACATCGACCAAGATACGGTGATTCGGCGAATTTGGAAGCCCGGAATTTGCCATTCTGCGCCGCTGCTTTGGGCGGTATGCTTAAAAATTGAGTCGAGCCCCGCCCTCACGCCGCGGCAAGCGCGACCGCGTCGCAGACTTCGGCGACCAGCGTGTCGACCAGGTCCTGATCGTCGGCCTCGGCCATTACGCGAATGACGGGCTCGGTGCCGGAGGGGCGGATGACGAGCCGTCCGCTGTCGCCGAGCCGCCGCGTCGCCGCCGCGATCGCTTTGACCACGGATTCGTTTTCCAGCGGACGCCCGCCCTTGAAGCGGACATTGCGCAACACCTGCGGCAGCGGCTCGAAGCGTCGGCACACTTCGCTGGCCGGCCGGCCGAGCTTCTTGACCATCGCGATCACCTGCATCGCGGCGACGAGGCCGTCGCCGGTGGTCGAATAGTCCGTCAGTATGATGTGTCCGGATTGCTCGCCGCCGACATTGATGCCCTTCTCGACCATGCGCTCGAGCACATAGCGGTCGCCGACCGCGGTGCGTTCGAGGCCCAGGCCGATGCCTTGGAGATGGCGCTCCAGGCCGAGGTTCGACATGACGGTCGCCGCGACCGCAGGCTGCGAAAGCCGCCCATCGGCCTTCCAGCTTTCGGCGATGACCGCAAGGATCTGGTCGCCGTCGATGACGTGGCCCTTTTCGTCGACCACGATCATCCGGTCGGCGTCGCCGTCGAGCGCGATGCCGATGTCGGCGCGCACTTCGCGCACCTTGTGCGCGAGCGCCTCGGGCGAGGTCGAGCCGACGTCGAGATTGATGTTCTGGCCGTTCGGCTCGACGCCGATCTTGATCACCTCGGCGCCCAATTCCCACAGAGCCTCCGGCGCGACCTTGTAGCCGGCGCCGTTGGCGCAATCGACCACGACGCGCATGCCGTCGAACGAGGCGTCGCGCGGCAATGTGCGCTTGGCGTATTCGATGTAGCGCGCAAGCACGTCATCGACGCGCCGAGCCCGACCGAGTTCGGGCGAGCGCGCCAGACGCGTCGACAGGTCGGAATCCATCAGGTCTTCGATGCGCGCCTCGATCTCGTCGGAAAGCTTGAAACCGTCAGGGCCGAACAACTTGATGCCGTTGTCCTCGAAGGGATTATGCGAGGCGGAGATCATCACGCCGAGGTCGCACCGCATCGAGCGCGTCAGCATCGCGACCGCCGGCGTAGGCACCGGGACCGAGCAGCAGGACGTCCATGCCGACGGAGGCGAAGCCGCCCACGAGCGCATATTCGATCATATAGCTGGAAAGCCGTGTGTCCTTGCCGATCACGACGCGATGGCGATGTTCGCCGCGCTGGAATATGAGGCCCGCCGCCTGTCCGACCTTGAGCGCAAGGTCAGCCGTGATCTTGCCGTTGGCGCGTCCGCGAATGCCGTCCGTGCCGAAATATTTGCGACCCATAAATGCGTCCTCCGGGCGGCTCGCTCTCGCCGCATCCCGATCAATAGCCCGATTATCGTGGCAAATTATTCAAATTTCGTTGCCGAACATTACGCCCGAACTTCTAGAGCCCGCGCAGCGCTCAGTTCAATACACGGCGCGCGTACGGGCTATCGAGCGAAAAGGCGGGAATATCGATGTCGAAGGAATGCCCGTCCGGGCCGACCATCTTGTAGCTGCCGGCCATGATGCCGCTGGGCGTATTGAGCGGGCAGCCCGAGGTATAGCGGAAGGATTGCCCGGGTTCGAGCGTCGGCTGTTCCCCGACCACGCCTGCGCCGCTGACCTCTTCCAGCCGCCCCTGGGCGTCCGTGATTTTCCAATGGCGATGGGTCAACTGAACCCGTTCATGGCCGAGGTTGGCGATCTCGATCGTATAGGTCCAAAAATACTTGTTCTCGCTGGGCTCGGACCGCTCCTGCGAGTACTCCGGGCGCACAGTGACGCGGATTTCGTTCGTGACGGCTGAATACATAAGGCAATTTTACCCGGTCTCGTTCCAATGTCCAATCCCCGGTCGGCGCATCGGGAAGCGCTCGCGCCTCGACGGCGCCGGTTAATCGCCTATGATCGGCGCGGGACGTGCGAGCGGAGAGGCCTTGTGAACGCCGAGACCACTGCCAGTGCGAAAGCGCTGCTGGCCCGATTGATCGGGTTCGACAGCGTCAGCGATCGATCGAATCTGCCGCTGCTCGATTTCGTCGAAGACTATTTGCGCGATCTACGGCGTCGAGGCGCGTCGGCTGCCCAATCGCGCCGGCGACAAGGCGGCGCTGCTGGCCACGATCGGCCCCGCGGTCGACGGCGGCGTCGTGCTTTCCGGCCATACCGACGTCGTGCCCGTGGTCGGACAGCCCTGGACAGGCGATCCTTTCGTCGATGCGCGAGATCGACGGCAAGCTCTACGGCCGCGGCGCCTGCGACATGAAGGGTTTCGACGCCTGCGTGCTCGCGATGGTCCCGGAGTTCCTGAAGGCCGACCTCGCGCGGCCGATCCATATCGTGCTCAGTTACGACGAGGAGACGACCTGCCTGGGCTCGCTCGATGCGATCGCCCGGTTCGGAAAGGATCTGCCCGTTCCCGGCATGGTCGTCGTGGGCGAACCGACGCTGATGGCGGTCGCGGACGCGCACAAGGGCGTCGCGACTTTTCAGACCCGGGTCGAAGGACTGGAGGCGCATTCGGCCAACCCGCGCCTCGGGGCAAACGCCATTTCCGCGGCCTGCGAGATCGTCGCCGAGATCGATCGACTGGGGCGCACGTTGGAAGCGCCGGATCGGCAGGATCCGAGGTTCGACCCACCCTTTTCGACGTTTCATGTCGGCATGATCCAGCGGCGGCAACGCCCGCAACATCCTGGCGCGCGAATGCGTGTTCCATTGGGAGTTTCGCGGTCTTCCCAACCTCGCCTCGGCGGATGCGCTCGCCATTGTGCAGCGCTTCGTCGATGACGTCGCGCTGCCCCGATTACGGCGCCATGTCGCCAGCCCTACCATCACGACCACGATGGAAGTCGACGTGCCCGGCCTCGCCGCCGAACCGGGCTCCCTCGCCGCCACGACCGCGCTCGCTCTGGCCCGCTCGAACCGGACGATCGCGGTCTCCTACGCCACCGAAGCCGGCCATTTCCAACGCGCGCGCCTGCCCACCGTCGTCTGCGGCCCCGGTTCGATCGAACAGGCGCACAAGCCAGACGAATTCATCGCGGTTTCGGAGATCGCGGCGTGTCTGGACTTCTTGCGGGGGCTCGCGGCGCGCGGGGCGGGCTGAGGGGAACTACGCCGCCGACTTCGCCTTCGCCATCTCGTCGACGAACCGGCGGAACAGATAGTGGCTGTCGCGCGGGCCCGGCGAGGCCTCGGGATGGTGCTGCACCGAGAACGCCGGGCGGTCGGTCAGCGCGATGCCGCAGTTCGAGCCGTCGAACAGCGAGACGTGGGTGACGCTGGCGTTGGCGGGCAGGGTCGCCGGGTCGATGCGCGAAACCGTGGTTCATCGATACGATCTCGACCTTGTCGGTGGTGTAATCCATCACCGGATGGTTGGCGCCGTGATGGCCCTGCGGCATTTTCAGCGTCCGCGCGCCGACGGCGAGGCCGAGCATCTGGTGGCCGAGGCAAATGCCGAAGATCGGCGTGCCGCTGCTCGAGCAGCGCCCTGGATCGTCGGGACGGCGTATTTGCCGGTCTCGGCGGGATCGCCGGGGCCGTTGGAGAGGAACACGCCGTCCGGCTTCAGCGCGAGAATTTCCTCGGCCGAAGTCGTCGCGGGCACGACGGTGACCGCGCAGCCGCAGATCGCTGAGCAGCCGCAGAATGTTGCTCTTGACGCCGTAATCGATGGCGACGACGCGATACCGGGTCGCCTCGCCGCCGGCCATAGCCGGCTCCGAGCGTCCAGCTCGTCTGGTCCCAGTCGTAGCGCTGCGCCGACGGTGACCGAGGGCACCAGGTCCATGCCGTCGATGCCGGGCCAGGCCCTGGCCTCGGCGAGCAGCGCGGCGCGGTCGAATTCGCCGGCGGGGTCGTGGGCGATGACGGCGTTGGGCATGCCCTCGCGCCGGATCATCGCGGTCAGCGCGCGGGTGTCGATCCCCGTCAGGCCGATGATTCCGCGCGACTTCAGCCAGGCGTCGAGCCGGCGCGTGGCGCGGAAATTGGAGGGCGTCGGTGACGTCGGCGCGGAAGATCGCGCCGCGCGCGCCGGCGGAGGCGGCGAGATTGGCGGTCTCGATGTCCTCCTCGTTCGTCCCGACGACGCCGATATGGGGGAAGGTGAAGGTGATGATCTGCCCGGCGTAGGAGGGATCGGTGAGGATCTCCTCGTAGCCGGTCATCGCGGTGTTGAAGCAGACCTCGCCGACGGCGGCGCCGGCCGCGCCGACGCCGAAGCCTTCGAGGATCAGGCCGTTGGCGAGGACGAGCAGCGCGGTCGGCTTGCGGGCGGCCCATCCGCCGCCGGCGGGCGCCGGGCGCCGGGGCCCGGCGCGGTTCGTATTGCGTTTGACATGGGCCTGTGGTTAAGCGCCGCGGGCCGCCGCGCGTCAAGCCGAAGCGTCGACGGCCACGGAGCTCAGGCGTCATGGCCGACACGATTCCCGATGCGCGACACGTGACGCGCGCTGATGAAGGACGCGATGAAGGCGGGCGACAAGACGCGCGTCGGCGCCCTGCGCCTCATCATGGCCGCGCTGAAGGAACGCGAGATCGAGGCGCGCGGCGCCGGCAAGATCGTCAGCCGCGCCGACGAACTCGCGCTGCTGACCAAGATGGTCAAGTCGCGCCAGGAATCGGCCGCGATCTATCGCGAGGACGGCCGCGCCGAACTCGCCGAGCAGGAAGAGGCGGAAATCGCCGTCATCAACGAATTCCTGCCCAAGCAGATGGACGAGGCCGCGGTCATCGCGGCCGCGAAGGCGGCGATCGCCTCGACCGGCGCCGTCGGCATGCGCGACATGGGCAAGGTCGTCGCCGCGCTGAAGGACGGCTATCCCGGGCAAATGGACTTCGCCAAGGCCAGCCCGATCGTCAAAGGGCTTGCTCAACGGCTGATCGAGGCGGACAGAGAGAAGTCGATGTCGAAGATCCGAAACGTCTGCGTCTATTGCGGCTCGAACGAGGGCAACGACGCCGCGTTTCGGCGAAGCCGCCGACCGAACTCGGCGCCGCGATGGCCGCGGCCGGGCTCGGGCTCGTGTTCGGCGGCGGCGACGACGGCCTGATGGGCCGCGTCGCGCGCGCGGTGCTCGCCGGCGGCGGGCAAGTCACCGGGATTATCCCCAGATTTCTGATCAAGCGCGAAAACGCGCTGCTCGACGTGCAGGAGCTCGTCGTCGTCGAGGACATGCATGAGCGCAAGCGCATGATGTTCGAACGCGCCGACGCTTTCGTCGCTCTGCCCGGCGGCGTCGGCACGCTCGAGGAACTCGCCGAGCAACTGACCTGGGCGCAGTTGCAGCGCCATCAGAAAGCCGATCTTGCTCGCCGACATCGGCGGGTTCTGGCGCCCGCTGCTCGCGCTCATCGCCCATATGCGAACCGCCGGCTTCCTGCGCGAGGGTTTCGACGTGCACTATCTCGTCGCCGAGCGGATCGGCGACGTCCTGCCCATGCTCGAGGCCTCCGCCAGCCGGGCCGCCCAGGAGCGCGCGCTGGCGGCCGCGAAACTCTAAACTTCCCCTCAGTAGAATTTGGCGCCAATCTCGGCCTTGGGGCATGGGCACGCTGGAGGGCGCCCCGAGGGAGAACGCGCGATGATGCGGAATAAGATGAAATTTGCGATTGTGGGGCTCGCCATCGGGGTCTGCGCCACGGGCGGGGCCTGGGCGCAGGCGGCGGCGCCCGCCGCGCCGGAGCCGGCCGCCGCCGCGGACGACGCGGCCAAGGCCAAACCCAAGCGGAGGCCAGGCAAGCCGGTGATCAATGTCGTCGTGACGAATACGCGCGGGGTCGGTCTCGTCGAACTCGACGCGGCAATTTCAGGCGGCGACGGAAAAAGCGTGAAGATCGCCGGGCCGCTGGCCGCGGGCAAGAAGAGCGTCGCGCATCTCAAGCATGACAAGGACTGTCAGTTCGACCTGCACGGCACTTTCGCCGACGGTACGACGACCGACAATTCCGGCGTCGAATTGTGCAAGGACAGGAAGATCAATCTGGTCGAGTAAGGCGCGGGGCGGAGGCCCCCTCTCGGCGGGCGTGTCGAAGGTCGGTCCATTTTGCGCCCGCGGTACGGCGCGCCGCGCCGACCTTTCGACAAGCTGGGGGCCCAAGGCGATGCGAGGGCCCCGATATTGGCGCCGATCTGAGGCGCGATTACTTCGTCGCGGCGTGATAGAGTTCCGCGACATATTCCCAGTTGACGAGATGTTCGACGAACGCCTTGAGATAGTCGGGGCGGCGGTTGCGGTAGTCGATGTAATAGGAATGCTCCCAGACGTCGACGCCGAGGATCGGCGTTGCCGCCGATGCACGAGCGGGCTTTCGCCGTTCGGCGGTCTTGGTCGCGACGATCTTGCCGTCTTGCACCGCCAGCCAGCCCCAGCCGGAGCCGAACTGCGTCGTGCCGGCGGCGATGAAATCCTCCTTGGCCTTTTCGACCGAACCGAACGAATCGACCAGCGCCTTCTCCAGCTCGCCCGGAATCTTGCCGCCGCCGTTCGGCTTCATCCACTTCCAGAAATGCATATGGTTGTAGTGCTGGCCGGCGTTGTTGAATAAGCCGGGATTCTTGCCGAACGAGCCGCGCACGATCTCCTCGAGGCTCTTGCCTTCCAACTCGGTGCCCTTCAGCAGGTTGTTGCCGTTGTTGACGTAAGCCAGGTGATGCTTGTCGTGGTGATATTCCAGCGTCTCCTTCGACATGTAGGGGCCCAAGGCGTCGTGGGCGTAAGGCAGTTCGGGCAGCGTGAAGGTCATCGCATTGGCTCCTTGGGAATGGCTCGGGCGCGAGGCGTCTTGCAACTCGCGATCGTGGAGCATTGTTAGACCGGCCCGGCGGCGCTCGCAACCGTGTAGCGCGCGCGGCTTCGCCCCGTTTGCCCTTTCGGTGACGACATTTGTTATAGAACGTTAGCGACATGGCCATTTTTGTCTTTCTGCTCGGCACGATTCTCACCGTCGGCGGCTGCGGCGGCTTGCTCGCGAGCATCGATCTGCTGCCGACCGAGATGGGCCTGCTCTACGCCGGTCGCGGCGTCATGGCCGTCTGTTCCGGATTCATCGTGATTTCGCTTGGCGTTCTGGCTCGCCGGCTGATGCGCTCGGCGCGAGCTGGCGCGTCGACGAACCGGGGCTGCAACCCGCCTACGCCGAGGCGCAACCCGGCTATGCCCAGGACGCCGCGGCGGAATCAGTCGGCGGACGACCGCACGACCTGCGCGAGAGCGCCGACCCGCTCACGCGGAGCGTTCGCAGGTCTACGGCGAAAACGCGGAAGATGACGAACCTGTGAACGACAACCGCAGCGGGCCATCTGCCGACCCTGCACGAGGTCGAGGAGGCGATCGCGCATCCCGAGGCGCCGCCGACGCTCGTCGGCCGCTACAGCGCAGGCGGCGCGAATTACATGATCTTCTCCGACGGCACGATCGAGGCCGAGACCGAAGAGGGCGCAGTTCCGCTTCGCCTCGATGGGCGATTTCAAGGCCTATATCGCCGGCCGCAGCGCGGCTGACGGTGACTCGTCCTCAGATACGCGATATCCGACGCTGGCGGGCCAGCTCGGCCAGCGAAACCTCAGGGCCGCGCGCCCACGTGCTGGATCGACTTCGCCCGCCGCGAGCGCGCCGAGCCGCGCGCAATGTCGCTGTGGTCGGCGCCGCGCGCCAGCCCCGCCAGAAAGCCGGCCGCGAACAGATCGCCGGCGCCCGTCGTGTCGACGAGCCGCGCGATCGGGAAGCGCGGGAACCTCCGTCGTCTTGTCGCCTTGGACGATCACCGAGCCCTTCTCCGAGCGCGTGACGACCGCGCAGCACCCCCTCGCGCGGCGAACGCGTCGAGCGCTTCGGTCAGATGCGGCGTCTCATAGAGCGACAGCGCCTCGTCGGTATTGGCGAATACCGTGTCGACGACTCCGCGTGCGCATCAGATCGATGAATTCGCCGCGAAAGCGATCGACGCAGAAGGCGTCCGACAAGCGTCAGCGCGACGCGCGCTGCCCGCCTCATGGGCGATCCGCCCGGCCTTGCGAAACGCCTCCTTCGCGGCCGGCCGGTCCCACATATAGCCTTCGAGATAGACGAAGCGCGCCGAGCGCACGAGCCCCTCGTCGACATCGTCGGGCGAGAGATAGGTGCTGGCGCCGAGAAACGTGTTCATCGTGCGCTCGCCGTCGGGCGTGACATAAACGAAGCAGCGGCCGGTCGCCGGTCCGTGCGCGGCGGGCGCCGTCGCGAAGCCGACGCCGGTAGCGCGGATGTCGCGTCGGAAGATCTGCGCCCAGCTCGTCGTGCTTGACCTTGCCGATATAGGCGGCGCTGACGCCGAACGAGGCGACGCCGACGATCGTGTTGGCCGCCGAGCCGCCGCGAGACGATGCTCGGCTCGCCGCCGCGCAGCGTAGAGCGCCTCGGCGCGATCCTCGTCGATCAGCGTCATCGCCCCTTTGGCCATGTCCTGCTCGACCAGATAGGCGTCGTCGGTCATGCGCGATGATGTCGATCAGGCTGTTGCCGAGCCCCAGAACGTCAACGGCTTCATTCATCGATTCCCGCTCCCTTGTCGGCCGCGGTTCTCCTCGCATCACAGCCGCGACCGGTCAATGTCCGGCGGGTCCGCGACGAGGCGTTGCGGCATTGGGGGCGTCGAACGTCAGGCCGATTGAGCGGCGGCGTCGGGTTCGAGATCGAAAGCGACGACGAGGCCGCCCGCGATATGACGCGAGACCACGGCCGATTGCTGGCCCAGCATCACCTGAGCGCCGATCGGGGGCCTTGCCGCGACATGGAAGCGCGCGCTGCTGAGCGAAACTTCCAGAAGCTCGGCTGCGAATTCGCTGCCGTCCTCCAGGCGCATCACCGTGCGAACGGGTTCGAGTTCATGTCGTTCGTGCTCGCGAAGCTCGGAGGTCGAGCCCTCCATGTGCCGCACGATCCAGCCGATACGTTCGGCCAAACGGTCTCGCTTGGTTTCCGGCGCGCGAATGTCGAGCGCAAACACCCCCGGCGCGCGTCGCGCGATCAAGCCATCGATTCGACCCAAATTCTGGATGTAGACGACCACGCGCTCGCCATGGCGCCCGATCTGCGGGCCTTGGACGGAGATTCCTTGCGGCGAGATGTCAATGGTCAGGCATTCGAATTCGCGCCCGTCCGAGAGCATATACCGCCCGCGCAATTGCACGGCGACGCGATCGCATCGGCGCTGATCCTCGACAGTCTGGCTGTTTGGGAGCGCAGTGGCCAGCGTCATTGCCGAAATCCCCCAAACTGTCCCGGTTCCCTCGGCAGTCCCCGCGACGCGATGCCCATCGGCATGACCCGTTCCTCGATCGACGAGCGCCGACCATTTCGGCGAGTTCGAGACTTCGCGCCCGCGCCTTTCCACCTTAATCACGAAATACTAACGAAGTGTTCCCAGGGAAGGTGACTTTCCGACCGGTAGTAATTGTAGGGGAAATGTCAAGTCAAATGCAACTTATAGTCGAATTCTTACTATTCAAGTCTATCAACGGGTTCGCATTCAGCGTCTTTAGGTAAAGCGTAGGCTGTCGACCACTGAAATCGCGCATGTATATGAATGACGGAATGTACAAGTGAGTTAATGCTGCGCCGTATTGCCTTGAAATACCCGTTAAATGAATTGTTGGACTGGGCGGCGGCTGACGGCGGCCCGATGACGATCGCAGATCGCTGCGACCTGCTTCTGCTGTCGTTCCGGGCGCGCGGGTGCTCGCACCATCGATCTCCGCACCAAGCCCCTCGACGGCAACAAACTCGACGGCGTTGCCGCTCGACCTGGGCCAATAGTTGTCTCGGCTCAATAGTCTAGTCGGCTTTAGGATTCTCTTTGGTAACGACACGCTGGAATTTTGCAGAACTCCGATCTTTAGACAGTTAAACTTGGGATGCTTGGGTACTATAATAGTTGGACACAACATTCTGACGGCTTAATACATATTTGTACATGTTCAGAACGGCAAGGTCCTGACTAGGACGCCGCGCGTAACAGATGCCGAAATGGGCCGAACAACAGGCGTGACATCGATCCAACAGAAAGAGGTTGGGAAGTGGTAGACTCAAACCGTCGCGTGGCGCACGTGCTCTTGGTGGAAGATTCCGCCGCGCTCCGAGCGACTTTCGCCCAATACCTTTCCGATCGCGGGCTGACGATCTTCGCCGCCAGCGGCGTTGGGGAGGCCAGGACGATGCTTCGTTCCATTCGTCCCGACGTGACCGTTCTCGATCTCGGCCTCGAGGATGGCGACGCCAGCCAACTGATCGGCGAGATCGTCAATTCGGGTTCCTATTGCTTGATCGTCTCAGCTCGCTCGCAGTTGGAGGAGCGCATCAAGGCGCTCGAACTCTCCGCCGACGATTTCATCGCCATGCCGGTCGATCTGGAGGAACTCTATCTCAGGGTGCGCAATATGGCGGCGCATCCTCGCACCCGACCCGGCCGGGATAGGGACAGCGACTTCGAGACGGTCGTCGATCTCAGCGGCGTCAAGGTCGACCTCGCCACGAAGGCGATCCTGAGCGAGCACGGGCCGACCGGGATCGAACTGACCGAGACCGAGTTTCTGTTGCTCAGGACGTTGTCGCGCAATCGCAACACGATCGTGAGCAAGGAGACGTTGAGCCGCCAGGCTTTCGGGCGCCGCTATACGCCGACCAGCCGCTCGCTGGACGTGATGATCAGCAAACTGCGCTCGAAGATCGCTGTCGCGAGGCAAAATATCAACATCCAGTCGATCCGAGGCGTCGGCTACGTCCTGCTCACCGATGGCGCGGCGGCATTCGGCTGAGCGGAGGCGATAGGACGGAAAATCATCGCAAAGCCTCTGAGCCGTTATTCCTCAATGCAGTTTCACCGTCGGCGCGGGCCGGGCGCCAGGCGCGAAAAGCCCGAGCACCGTGCGGCCGCGGCCGTGCAGCGCCGCCTCGTGCATCTTGTAGAGGCAGCGATACATCAGGCGGGCGAAATAGCCCTCGATGAAGAAGCTGCGTGCCGATCAGCGACGCCCATCAGGCTGCCGACCGTGCTGTACCTGCCGAGCGACACCAGCGAGCCGAAGTCGCGATAGACGAATTCCTCGAGCGGTCGGCCGGCGAGCACGTTCGTCGAGCTGCTTGAACATGAACTCCGCCATCTGATGCGCGGCCTGCGCGCGCGGCGGCACGGGCTGGGGATAGCCGGGCCGCGGGCATGACGCGCAATCGCCGATGGCGAAAATATGGTCGTCGCGCGTCGTCTGCAGCGTCTGGCGCACGACGAGCTGGTTGATCCGGTTGGTCTCCAGCCCGTCGATATCGGCGAGAAACGCCGGCGCCTTGACGCCGGCGGACCAGACCACCAGGTCCGAGGGGATGATCTCGCCGTCCGCCAGCCTGACGCCGTCGGCCATCACTTCGGCGACGCGCGCGCCGGTGCGCACCTCGACGCCGAGCTTGACAGCAAGTCCCGGGTCGCATCGGAAATGCGCTCGGGCAGCGCGGGCAGGATGCGGTCGGCCGCCTCGATCAGAACGATCTTGCAGGTCGCGCTCGGGATCGATCCTGTCGAGGCCGTAGGCGATGATCTCGCGCGCGGTATGGTGCAGCTCGGCCGCCAGTTCGGTTCCCGTCGCGCCCGCGCCGATGATCGCGACGTGAAGCTGGCCCGGGCGGATCGGCTCTGTCTTGGTATTGGGCGCGCAGGCAGGCGTTGACGAGGCGGCGGTTGAAACGGCTCGCCTGCTCCGGCGTTTCCAGCGGCACCGCGAATTCCGCCGCGCCCGGCGTGCCGAAATCGTTGGTGACGCTGCCGACGGCGACGACCAGCGTATCGTAGGCGAGACGTCGAGGCCGGGCATGATCTCGCGTCCCTCCTCGTCATGTAGGGCGCGCGAGCGTGATCGTCTTGGCCGCGCGGTCGAGGCCCGATCATTTCGCCGTTGCGATAGCGGAAATGATGCCAATGCGCCTGCGCGAGATAATTGAGCTCGTGCTGCGATCGCCGCAGGCTGCCGGCGGCGATCGAATGCAGCAGCGGCTTCCATATATGCGTCCGGCTGCGATCCACGAGCGTGACCCGCGCCCGGCCCGGCTTCCGAGGCGATCGCCGAGCTTGGTGGCCAGTTCCAGCCCGCCGGCGCCGCCGCCGACGATCACGATGTGGTGAGGAGTCGCATCGGGCATAGGGAGGGCTCACAAGGGGGAGGGCTCAGAGCGGCGAGGGCGTTGTTGATACGCGGCGCGTCGTGAATTGGATCAAATCAGGGCCGGGGAGGCTTGTCGAGGCGCTCGGCTTCCATACACGCGCGATTTGCGGAAAAAATGAGCGTGAGAAGGCTTGCGGCGAGCGCGAAACCATCGCAATTTCAAGCCATCACGAGGGTGCGGCGCACGAGCCGGCCCAGCCAAAAGCGACAAAAAGCATTCGACGGAGGAAATGATGTCGGGTTTTTCGAAATCTTCGGCGTGGACGGGTCGGCGTCCTTTCGCGGGAGCGAGCGTCCTGGCGCTCGCGTTGGCGTTGAGCGTCGGCGCGCGGGCCGATGATGCCGGGCCGATCAAGATCGGCGTGATCGCGGAGGCGCAGGCGGTCGCCGGCTCTTCGATCCCGTCGGCAGCCCAATTGGCCGCAGACGAGATCAACGCCAAAGGCGGCGTGGACGGGCGCAAGGTCGAGATCGTTTCCTACGACAATCATTCCTCCTCCGCCGAATCCGTTCGCGCCTTCCAGCGCGCGGTCAACGAGGATCACGTCAACGCCGTCATCGCGAGCTATGTCAGCGAGGTTGTGCTCGCGCTCGAACCCTGGGCCGCCCGGCTGAAAACCGTGATGGTCACGCCCGGCGCAGCGTCGGACGTTATCACCGCGAATATCGCCAAGGACTACGAGCACAACAAATACACCTTCCACGGCTATCTCACGTCCGGTTCGCTCTCCCATCTCGTGTGCGACTCGGCCAAGGACCTGCTCGTCGACGGCCTCAAGATGAAGACCGCCGTAATCATGAGCGAGGACGCCGCCTGGACGACGCCGCTCGACGCCGGCTACGCCGAGTGCCTGCCCAAGATCGGCCTCAACGTGCTCGATCACATCCGCTTCTCCCCGGACACGACGGACTTCACGCCGATCTTCAACAAGATCGAGGGCGAGAAGCCCGACGTCATCATCACGGGCATCAGCCATGTCGGCGTGCAGCCGACGGTGCAATGGAAGAGCCAACAGGTGCCGATCCCGATGTTCGGGGTCGCCTCGCAGGCGACGAACTCGACCTTCTGGAAGGACACCAACGGCTCCGCCGACGGCGTGCTCTACCAGGCCGTCTCCGGCCCCGACGTCGCCGTCACGCCCAAGACGCTGCCGTTCGTCGAGGCGTTCCAGAAGAAGTTCGGCAACTTCCCCTCCTATGCCGGCTACACCGCCTATGACGAGGTCTATTATCTCACCGACGCGATCCATCGCGCCGGCTCGACCGACAGCGACAAATTGGTCGCCGCGCTGGAGAAGACCGATTACGTCGGCACCATCGGGCGCGTGCAGTTCCTGCCCGAGGGCGACCCTCACGTCCATGGCCTGAAGACCGGCCCCGGATTGATCACCGGTTTGTTTCTGCAGTGGCAGGATGGCAAGCAGGTCAATCTCTGGCCGTCGGACCTCTCGAAGGGTAAGCTGGTTTTCCCGTCTTTCATAAAGGTCGGAGCGAAGGACTGACCCGATCGATGCGCAGCCTACGGCGTCTCGAACGGGAATTTTGAATGCAGTTCTGGCAAATTCTGATCGACGGCTTTGCGATCTCCTCGCTCTATGCCCTCGGCGCCACCGGCTTCACGCTGATCTTCGGCGTGACCGGCGTGCTCAATCTTTCGCATGGCGCGATCATGGTCGCCGCCGCGGTCGCGGCCTGGGCCGTGTCGGGAACTTTCGGCGTCGGCAGCTATGGCGGGGCTGCTTGCGGCGTCCTGACCGGGCTATTGCTCTCGCTCGCGACCTATTACCTCGTCGTCGGGCGACTGCAACGTTCGCGCGCGATCCGCGAGGAAGAGAAAGAGATCTTCATTCTGACGGCGACGCTGCTCTGGGGCATCATGATCCAGGAAGCGATCGCCTATCTCTTCACCAACAACGCCAAGACCGTGCTGCCGATCGTCGAGGGCGTCGTCTCGCTCGTCGGGGTGCGTACGCCCGCCAACGAAGTATTCACCGCCGCCGTCTGTTGGCTGACGATCGTCGCGCTCTGGGTGTTCGTGAATCGCACTCGCGCGGGCAAGGCGGTGCTCGCGGCCTCGATGAATCCGCGCGGCGTCACGCTGCTCGGCATCGAACTTTCCAATGTTTACGTCGCGGTCTGGGCCGTCTACGGCGCGCTCGCGGGCATCGCGGGCGTGCTGCTCGGCATGTTCCTCGGGGTTTCCTCCTACAGCGCGGGGCCGCTGACGGCGAGCGCGTTCTCGATCGTGGTGTTAGGGGGGCTCGGCAGCGTTTCGGGATCGCTGATCGCAGCCTATGTCGTCGGCTATCTCGAAACCTTCACCGCCTATGTCATCTCGCCGGCCTATCGCGCGATCCCGGCCCTGCTGCTGCTGGTGATCGTCATGTATGTACGCCCGCGCGGCCTGCTGGGGAGGCGTTGAGCCGTGCTCGCCCGCATCCTGAAATCGCCGCCGGTCTGGATCAGCCTGATCGTCGTCGCCTGCGCCGCGACGATGCCGTTGTATGTTTCCGGCTATGTCCTAGGCCTCCTGACCATCGCCTATTATTTCGGCGTGTTTTCGATGGCCTGGGACCTGTTGTTCGGATTCGCCAATGAGGTCAATTTCGGCCCGACCTTCCTGATCGGTCTCGGGGCCTATACCGCCGGCATCCTGGACAGTCTCTACCAGCCGCCGATCTATTTATGCGTGGCCGCCGGCGTTTTCGCCTCGATGACAGGCGGCGTCGTGCTCGCGCTGCCGGCGTTGCGCGTGCGCGGTCCCTATTTCGGCCTGACCACTCTGGTGGCCGTGTTGATGCTGCAGAATTTCGTCGTGGTCGCGGCCGGCCTGACCGGCGGCGAGATCGGTCTGACCGTCCCCGACGTGATCTCGATCGACGATAAGACGAACTACTGGATCGCGCTCGGCTTCATGACCGTCAGCGGCGCCATTCTCTTTGGCCTCTCGCGCTCTCCCGTCGGCCTCATCCTGCAGGCGAGCGGGCAGGACGCGGTGCAGGCAGGCGCGCTCGGCTTCAACGTCACCAAACACAAGCTCGCCGCTTTCCTCGTCAGCGCGTTCTTCTCCGGTCTCGCCGGCGCGTTGATGGTGTTCTACCTCGGCGCCGCCTCGGTCGGCACTTTCGTCGACGTGACCGTCGGCATTCAGGTGATCGTCGGCGCGGTGCTGGGCGGGCGGCGAACGATCCTGGGCGGCGCGCTCGGCGCAGTATTCCTGATCGCGATGGGCGAAACCCTGCGTCCGCTGGGGGACCTTGCGACGTTCATCGTGTCGGCGATCGCGCTCGTCGTGGTGCTTGCCTTTCCCGCTGGCCTGCTCGGCATGCTCAAGGGCGCGCGGGAGGCGACATGAGCGACGCCCCGGCGCTGCTCGAAGTCGAGCATCTCTTCAAGCGGTTCGGCGGCCTCACAGCTGTCAAGGACGTCAGCTTCTCCGTCCGCCCGGGGGAAATCCTCGGGCTGATCGGGCCGAACGGGTCGGGCAAGTCGACCGTGATGAAATCGATCCTCGGGGTCGAGCGCCCCGACGGCGGTTCGGTGCGCATCGGCGGCGTCGAGGTCGCCGGCTGGCCGCCGCACAGGATCGCGCGGCTGGGCGTCGGCATGGTGTTCCAGCACTCGCGCCCGCTGCATCGCCAGACCGTGTTGGAGAACGTCCTGCTCGGCCTGTTGCCGGATCGGCTGCTCGACCTGCTGCCAAACGCCGCGATGGAAAAGCGCGCGCGCGAGATCGCCGAACAGGTCGGCCTCGGCGCCGTGCTCGATCGCCGTCCCGCGACCCTGCCGTTCGCGGACCTGCGCAAGATGGAGATCGCCAAAGCGATCGCGCGCGATCCCAAGGTCGTGCTGGTCGATGAACCGTTCGCCGGACTCACCGCGCGAGAGACGGCGGCCTTCGCCAATCTGATCCGCGAAATGCGCGACAAGGGCCGCGCGGTGCTGATCGTCGATCACAACGTCAAGAGCGTCGCCGCGCTGGTCGACCGCATCTACGCTATGTATGTCGGCGAGCGCATCGCGGAAGGTTCGGTCGAGGAGGTGATGCGCGATGAAACAGTTCGGCGCGTCTACCTCGGCGGCGCCCTGCAAACGGCGGCGCGTCCGGAATCCCATTCCGCGACGCCGCAGTCCCGTTTCTCTCGCTCGAGCGGCTTTCCGTTCTCTATGGCAAGGCGCAGGCGCTCGAAGACGTCTCGCTTGCACGTCCACAAGGGCGAGTTCGTCGCCATCGTCGGCCTCAACGGCGCCGGCAAGACGACGCTGTTCAACGCGGTCTCCGGCCTCGCGCCCTATTCCGGCGAGATCAAGCGCGAGGGCCAGTCGTTGCGCGGGCTCACCGCGGCAAGATCGCGCGCGCCGGCATCGTCCAGTCGCCGGAGGGCCGCGAACTCTTCACCGAGATGACGGTGCGCGAAAACCTGGAAATGGGCGGCGCGCGTCTCGAGGACAAGGAGCGAGCTGAACGGCTCGACTGGCTCTACGACCTGTTCCCGATCCTGAAGGCGCGCCACCGCCAGAGCGCGGGCACCTTGTCCGGCGGCGAGCAGCAGATGCTGACGATCGCGCGCGCGCTGATGATGAAGCCGGATCTCCTGATCCTCGACGAGCCGACGCTCGGCCTCGCGCCGGTCATCATGGAGCAGATCTCCAAAGCGTTGGAGCGCCTTCGCCAGACGACCGCGATTTCCGTATTGCTGGGCGAGCAGAATGTCACCTTCGCGCTGCCGCATGCGGATCGCGTCTATGTGCTCGAACACGGGCGGATCATTTGGGAAGGCGATCCGAGCCGCTTCGAAAGCGAAGTCGGCGAGAAATATCTCTGAGCGGCTCAGCCGCGGCTCATAGACTTAGTTTCTTGAAAATCCTTTCCGGGATGCTCCTGATCACCATCATGATCAGCCGCCAGAAACCGGGGAGGTAGACGACGTCCGCGCCGACGTGAGACCGCGCGGACGATGCCCTTGGCGACGGTCTGCGGCCGCGCCCAGAGCGGGCCCCCCTTCTCGCAATCGCCGCCGTCATGGGCGTGTCGACGAAGCCCGGTTTGATCGTCACGACCGCGACGCCGGATTTGGCGAGCCGATTGCGCAGGCCCTGGAGGAATATCGCGACCATGCCCTTGGAGGCGCCATAGACATAGTTGCTCTGGCGCCCGCGATCGCCGGCGACCGAGCCGATCACGGCGATACGTTCCCTTGCGCTCGCGCTTCGAAGGCGTTCGCGAGCGAGGGTCAGCAGCGAGATGGCGCTCAGCGCGTTGGTCTGGATTTCCGCCGATCGTCGTCGTCGACCGAGGCCGCGCAGGCCTCCTGGTCCGGCAACGAGCCATAGGCGATCAGGACGACGTCGATCCCGCCGAGCGCGGCGCGCGCCGCGTCGATCAAGCGGCGCATGGAGAGCAAGATCGTTGAGATCGGCAGCTCGCGCTGGCGACGATCTGGCCGGGGCCCTTGCGCACGTCGAGGTCGTCGACGATCGCCTGCAGCTTGTTGGGGTTGCGGCCGACCAGGAACAGGCTGTCGCCGCCGCGCGATCCATTGCCGCGCAGGCGCCGCCGCGATGGCGGAGTTCGCGCCGAAGATCACTATTTTCGACATTCGGGACTGCCCATGACCCGCCGCCAAAACCCGGAAGAGAATTTCGGATCGACGAAGGCGGAAAATCTGTCCCAGTTGGGAAAGCCGGCGCGGAACATCGCATCCGACATGCGCGCATCCTTGCCCGGATAGAGCGCGCCGCCGGCGGCGCGCATGACGACGTCGAGGTCGCTCAAAAGCTCCAGGTCTTCGCGCCGCTGGTTGGGGAAATCCAACGCCAGCGTCGCGCCGGGCCGCGCGAAACGACATCATCCCCAGCGAGGCCGTGTCGCCGAAGGTCTTCAGCACGGCCAGGAACGATCCGGCGCCGTGGCGCGCGATGATCCCGCAGCATGTTCGGCGACCCCCTCGCGCGCATGTCTCGGGCGGCAGCACGCATTGATACTGATAGAACCCGCGCCGACCATACATCCGGTTCCAGTTCTCGATGCTGTCGAGCGGATAGAGATAGCGAGCATAGTGCTGGGCCTCGGGCGCGCGCGGCAGCGGCTGGCGGTAGTAGAGCGCGTTGAACGCGCGGAGCGATAGCGGGTTGATGAGCGAGACCGGCGGATCGATCGGGACGCTTCGGCGCTGCTCGCGCCGCGTGGGGATCTCGACGGCGGCGGCAGCGTGCCGCGCCGCGAGTTGCAGGCCGCGCCCGGCCTTCGCCAGGCAATCGATCCAGGCGGCGGTATAGGGCCAGCCGGCTCGGCGATCGGCGTTCATCTCCCAGAATTCTTCGAGCGAACGGAACCGCTTCGCCTCGACGATCATGAACGGATTGAGGATCGGCGCGAGCACGAGATCGACGCGCGTGATGAGGCCGGTCAGCCCCAACCCGCCGACGGTCGCCGGGAACCATTCGGGATTGACGTTCGGCCCGCAGACGATGCGCTGCCCGTCCGATCGCAGCAATTCCAACTCGGCGACGTGATGGCCGAAACTCCCCGGCGCGATGGTGGTTCTTGCCGTGGACGTCATTGGCGACGGCGCCGCCGATCGTCACGAAACGGGTGCCGGGCGTCACGGGAAGGAACCAGCCTTGCGGCGTCAGGAAATCGAGCAATTCGCGCGATCGTCGCGCCGGCCTCGCAGCTCAGGACGCCGGCGCTGCGATCGAAGGCGATGAAATTGTCGAGCCTGCGCGTTCGCAACAAGGCGCCGCCCTGATTGAGGCATACGTCCCCGTAGCTGCGGCCGGCGCCATACGCGATGCATGTCTCACCGTCCGCCAGCGCAGGCAACGGATCGTGGCGCGAGGCGACATCCACGACACGGCTGGGAACGCTGCGCGGCACGCGGTTCCAGGATTGCGGCGCCGCTCTCACGCCGCCGCCTCCTGCGCGCGCGGCCAGAAACGCCTGCGCTCGATCGCCATCGCCGCCAGCCCGATCGCCACCGCGAACCAGAGCGTCACGAGGCGTATCACGAGCGTCGCCGCGACGGCTTTGACCTCGGGCGCGCCGGCGATCAACAACAGCGCCATCATCACACCCTCGGCGCCGCCGAGCCCGCCGGGGAGGAAACTGATCGCGCCGGCGAGCATCGACAAGGCATAGACAGACATCGCCCAGCCCAGGCCGACGTCGACGCCCATGCGGTCGAGCACGAGGTGAAACGCGAACGCCTCGCAGGACCAGGCGGCGAGGCTGATCAGGGTCGCCACGGCGGACAGGCTGAATCCGTGGCATCGCCGGGCCGCGATCAGCAGATCGAAGAGATGTCGGAATTTGCGCAGTCTCGGCGAGGTCCTCCGACCGATCCAGGCGGAGATCCCTTCGATCGCGCGCTTTTGCCCGAGCGCGACGACGACGCTGGCGACCAGGGCGAGCCCGAGCCCGATGATGATCTTGCCCCGAGGGTCTTCCGCGGCGCCGGGCAGGGCGATCAGGATGACGCCGATGAGATCGGAGAGCCGCTCGCTCAGGAACGCCGCCGTCGCGGCGAGAAATGGCACGCCCTCGTTCTTCAGGAACACCCCGCGAAGCAACTCGCCCGCCTTTCCTGGCGTAGCGGTGAAAGCGAAGCCGGAAAGATAGATCGACAAACTGGCTCGCCGGTCCAGGCGATAGCCCAGCACGCCGAGATAGAGGCGCCAACGCGCCCATCTCAGCCCATAGTTCGCGAGCGAGAGACCAAGAGCGACGAACAGGCCGTAGCCGCCGACTTCGCCGAGGGCGGCCGTCACGCCGCTCCATCCGGCCCAGAGCGAGAAGCCGAGATAGGCCGCGGCCGCGACGAGCGCGCTGACGATCGCACCGCGGGCGAGATGCCCGTTCATAACAGGATCAACGCCGTCAGCGCGGTCCAACCTGCGCAGACGACTATCATGTGCTTGTCCGTCAGCAAGTCCCGGGCGGTGTCGTTGCCGCGCTGCTCTCTGTGCAGGAGATAGAGATAGCGGAATATTCCGTAGACGACGAAAGGAACCGTCAGGATCAAGAGTTGCGTGTGATGGCGCGCGACCGTCTCGGCCGAAACCGTGTAGAGGCTATAGCTCAGGATCGTGCAGGCGGCGGAGACCGACATGAACTGCTCGATCATGACAGGGCTGTAGTCGTCGAGCACTCTGCGCGTCGAAAGAGCGCCGCCGCTCGGCTGGCCGGAGATCGTCAGCATCTCGGCGCGGCGCTTGGCGAAGCCGAGAAACAGGGTCAGCATGAAACCGCATTGCAGCAGCCAAGCCGACGGGGGGATGCCGAGGCCGAGCGTTCCCACGAGAAGGCGCAACATGAAGCCCGCCGAAATGAGGAACACGTCGACGATCACGATGTGTTTCCACCAGGCCGAATAACCCCAATTGACCTGGGTGTAGGCGAACACGAGCAGCGCCGCATAAGGGCTGACGATCAGCGCGAGAACGAAGGCCGCCGCGGCAAGCACGGCCGCCGCCGTCCAGGCTGTGCGAACGGGAATTGCGCCGCGGGCGATCGGCCGATTTCGTTTGATCGGATGGGCCCGGTCGGCTTCGACGTCGAGGATGTCATTGGCGATATAGACCGCGCTGGCGATCGCGCAAAAAGCCAGGAAGGCCAGCAGCGCGCGCCCGATCAGCGCCGCATCGCCTCTTCCGCCGAAGATCACGCCGACCAGAACGAACCCATTCTTGAGATATTGATGGGGACGGCAAAGTTTAACGAAGTCTGAAAGCAACTCTGCCTCATTGCGTCTCGGCGGCGACTTCGGTCAGGCGTTCCGGTAGGCCGACAGGATGATGGTAAAAACTAAAGAAAATGCGAACTGTTCGGGATCGCAGCCCGCGTTCGGCATAGGCGTGCGCGCATAGGGGGTTGCGGTCGTCGGTTGCGTGCGAGATACCCTGTCGCGCGGGGCAAGGGGGAGAACGAGCGTGGCGGAAACGAGAAGGCGGCTCAGACATGTCGTGCTGTTCGGCTTCAAGCCCAGCGCCTCGAGCCAGGATGTCGACGCCATCGTCGCGCATTTCACGGCGCTCGAGCGACGGGTTCCGGGCGTGCAGGCCTTCGAATGGGGCCGCGACGTCAGCCCGGAGGGGCTGAGCCACGGGCACACCCACGCGTTCACGCTCACATTCGCCGACGAGGAAGCGCGCGACGCCTATCTCGTCCACCCCGACCATCAGGCTTTCGTCGCTGAGGCCGGCCCCTTCATCGAGAAAGCTCTCGTCGTCGACTATTGGGCGATTGACGCCTGACGAATTCACGCATCCGAGCCGTTCAGGGGGCGCCGCGCGCAGCGTCGAAGCCGTCGAATCGGTTTGAGTCACACGATGAGGACGGCATAATCTCGGCGCACCGTCGGGCGCGCGCCCCCGGCGGAGGATGGACAGGAAGCGATGACGAAGCCCCAAACTGCGCGGCGGCTCGCGGTCCGCGGTCCCGAAACCGCGTCGATGCGCACGTCCGATGGCGTCCGGCTCGAGGCCGACATCTATCGCCCCGAGGGCGGCGGCGAGTACCCCGTCTTGTTGATGCGCCAACCCTACGGACGCCGCATTGCCTCGACAGTCGTCTTTGCGCATCCCTCCTGGTACGCCGCCAATGGTTATATCGTCGTGGTGCAGGACGTTCGCGGGCGCGGCGGCTCGGAGGGGCGGTTTCGTATATTTGCCGACGACGTCGTCGACGGCGGCGAAACGATCGCCTGGGCGGCACGCCTGCCCGGATCGACCGGCCGCGTCGGGATGTATGGTTTCTCCTATCAGGGGCACACGCAGTTCCTTGCGCTTGCGGCGGGAAGGCCGGAATTGCAGGCGCTCTGCCCGGGCATGGCGACCTGGGACCTGCGCAGCGACTGGGCCTATGAGGGCGGGGCCTTCAGCTTTGCCAACAATCTCTATTGGGGCGTCCAGATGGCGGCCGAGCAGGCGCGCCTCGCGGGCGACGTCGAGGCCTTCGAGGCGCTCCATGCCGCCTCGCGCGCGCTGCCGCTACATTCGTCGATCCCTTGTCGGCCCGACGTGCTCGAGACTTACGCGCGCTATTCCCACTATTCGCAATGGATCGCGAATTCCGAACCCAACGCCTATTGGGAAAGCGTGGCGGTGGGCGCGGCTTTGCAAGGCAAACCGATGGATGTCGCGATGCTGCACATCGGCGGTTGGTACGATTTCATGTTGCGAGGAACCTTGCGGGCGTTCCACGAGGCCTCGGCGCGCTCGCGCCGGCCGCAGCGGCTCGTCGTCGGCCCATGGACGCATATGCCCTGGGGGCGGCGCGTCGGCGGCGTGGATTTCGGAGCCGAAGCGCAAGGCCTCGTCGACCCATTGCAGATCGCATGGTTCGATCGCTTCCTGAAGGACGTCGACAATGGCGTCGATCGCGAGCCGCCGGTTCGGTTGTTCGATCTCGTAGAAAAACGCTGGCGCGATTTCGATGCCTGGCCGCGACCAAAGCCGCGTTTCTTCCATCTCGCGTCCAATGGTCTGGCGGCGACCTCGCAGGCGGGCGCTCTGACGGAAACGTCGGGACGAGCCTGCGATCGACGTCATCGTCCACGATCCCTGGCGGCCTGTTCCCTCGCTGGGCGGCCACAACGCGGAACCGGGCGGGATGCAGGAGAGATCCGCGCTGGATTGCCGGGCCGATGTTCTCACCTATACGTCCGCGCCGCTGACGTCGCCGATCAGTTTGGCTGGCGAAGTCGAATTGTTTCTCGATATCCGCGCCGATCAACCCAGCTTCGACGTCAGCGCGATCCTGTCGTGGGTGACAGCCGATGGACGCGTGTTCAACCTGACCCAGGGCCATCGCCGCGTAGAGCCGGGACATGAGGGCGAAGCGTCCATCGGCCTGCGCGCGGTTTGCGCCACCCTCCCGGCCGGCGACGCGCTCAGGCTCTCGCTGGCCGGCACGAATTTCCCTGCGTTTGCCGTCAATCCGGGAAGCGGCGCCGAACCTGGCGAGGCCCGCACTTTCGACAACCGCATCATCACGATTTCCGTGGCCTCGGGCGGCGCGGCGGGCAGCCGGCTCGCACTGCGGATATTGGACTGATTTCGCATTCCGCCGGCTCCGCGACCGCTCACGGCCTCGAGCGGCGCCATCGCAAAAACAAAATCGCGATCCTCGTCAAAGCCTGCGGCATAGCGCCGCGTTCACGATCCACCGAGCGAGAATATGATCTGCGTCAATCACGGCCGCTGACGAGGGCATAATTTTCGTCGTGTATCTGAACAGAGTTGGTTTTCGCTGCGGCGGATCAATCATAAGCTGGAGACGATATACGGGATTGGATGGACGGATACGTCTGGCCAGTTCCCGGACGCGGCGGCGAGCAGCGTGGGGCGTTGTGCGCCGTGGCGGTTCGAGACGCAGAAGTTGGCTTTGCGAGTTACGCTCCGAAGAGAGCGAGATGATAGAATTGACCCGCTGGCGAGGCCGTTGGCGGGTCGCTTCTTTTCGGCGCGCGCGTGACGACGAGCATGGGCTGGTTTGATGCGGGCTCCGCCGAAACGCGGAAACGCCGATCGCTCCGAGCTTTTCAGGGCATCGCGGACTTCAGCTTGATGATTTCGCCGTCGATTGCGAATTCGCCGTAACCGCGATGATGCAGCGTCTTATCGCGCCGATGCGCCGGGTCGGACCATGCGTAGACGACCTCGAATACGAATAGCGCGAACTTGTTGACCAACCTCGTATCGATGACCCTGCATTCGAGATTGACGAAACACTGGGGCAGCAGCGGCGCCTGAACAATGTGCGCTGGCTTCGTCGCCAACCCGAACCGCGCGAACTTGTCGACGTCTCGCCCCGAACAATTGCCTATCGCCACCACTTTCTCAGCCATGGAGGCTGAAGGGATCGCAATCACGCACTCGCGCGTCGCTCGCAGCGCTCTGAAGCTGTAATTGGCTGGGGAGACGATTCCGGCGACTCGAGGCGGCGTGAATTCCACCATCGTGCGCCACGATTGCGTCATGACATTGTTTCGCCCGCGATGGGCTGTGGTCAGGAGCCCAACCGGCCCTGGCTCGAGAAACTGATAGACCCGCGACAGTGCGAGCGCTCGCATGGCTTCATCCCAACCAGCGAATTTCAGGCTCATAGCGGGCAACCGGCGGCGTGGCGGCTTCCGGCCATCCCACGATGATCGGCGCGATCGGTCGAACTCGCTTCCGCGGCGCCCGTCAGGGCCTTGCCTTCGGCCGTTCCGAGGTAGCTCTGCGCGAAGCCGATCCAGCAGGTTCCCAGTCCTTCGGCAAAGGCCGCCAACATCAGATTTTCGGCGGCCAGCGCGCAATCTTCGACGATCCAAGGCCCCTCCGATCTGGCGGAGATCAGGATCAATGCGGGCGCATGGTAGAAAATATGGAATTCGGGGTCCTCGAGGCGCGGGCGAAAATGATCGCTCGCGCCGCTTTCGCCGAGGCTCGCGAGCATATGCGACTTCGCGGCATTCGAAATGCGGGTCAAAAGAGCATGATCGCGTAGAACAGTGAAGGTCCACGGCTGTTCGTTGACGGCGTTCGGCGCCAGGATTGCCGCGCCGATGAGGCGGCGCAGCATCGCCTCGGGAACCGGATCGTTCCGGTAGGCGCGCACAGAGCGACGTCCCGCAATGGCTTCCATCAGTTGCATGATCATTCCTTCCATGAGACGGCTTTTTCAATTTTCCATGCGGCTGGCGCCGTGTCTTTGCGTATGATCAACGCTCCCCGAGCGACCCCTTCGGTCGTTGAAATTTCCGACGATCGGGGTCCAACGTCGCCGCGATTTTGGGCGCGCCCGGCGCTCGGACCTCCTGCCGGCTCGATCTGAGATTTGACGCGGGCCCCTCCCGCGCGCACGATTGAGCGGCTGAATGCGCCGGCGATCCCAGGGGTAATTCGCTTGGCGCCTTCGTTTTGGCAAAAGTCGCGCGGACGCGACTATGCGTGCCGCGCTCAGGCAAGAGATCATGGCGGACATATTTGATTTCTGGCGCCTGATGTTGCCGATGGGCAACCCGTGGGTCCCCGAGGCCTCGTCGTCTGGCGAGGCGCCCGCGCGCGCGGACCCCGGCGAGAGCCTCGCCACATTGGCTTCCGCCTTGAGCCTTCGGCTCGAACTGGCCACTTTGTGGTTGTTCGAGCGTCATGGCGCGGCCAAGAGAGCGTCGAGGCCTGTACTGATCGTCGCGCCCTATTCGCTGCACGACGCCGCGATCGCCGACTTCGCGCAGGGCCACAGTCTGATGCAAAGGCTCGAACACGAAGGCGTGGACCAGCTGGCGTTGATCTATTGGAAATCGGCGAGTTTCGAAATGCGCGATTACGGCATCGACGCCTATCTCAGCGACTTGAACGTGGTCGTCGACGACCTCGGCGGCAGCGCGGCATTGGTGGGATTGTGCCAGGGCGGCTGGCTCGCGGCGGCCTATGCCGCTCGCTTCCCCGAGAAGGTGATCAAACTCGTCGTTGCGGGTTCGCCGATCGATCTCGAGGCGAGCCCGTCGCAGATCACGCGCACGATCGCCTGGATGTCGCCGGCGGCGCTGCGGAGATTGGTCGAATTTGGCGGCGGGCGTGTGTTGGGAGACGCCGCGCGAGCTTTTTGGGTCCGCAATTCGGGCAATGAATTCGTCGCTGAAGACGCATTGCAAACCGAGGGCGACGACGAACTGAGGGCTCGTTTCGCGGCCTGGAGCCTGCGCACCGTCAACCTGCCCGGCCGCTATTTCCTGGAGACGGCGGAATGGTTGTTTCGTGAAAACCGGCTCGCTAGGGATCGCTTTCCCGCGCTGGGGCGGATTTGCAAATTACGAGACGTCAAATGCCCGCTCTTCATCCTCGCGGCCTCCGAGGACGAAATCGTTTCGCCGCCTCAGGCCACCGCGCTGGCCCGGCTTTGCCCCGACGCTCCCACGACCATTCGGATCGTTGCCGGCAAGCATCTGTCTTTGTTCATGGGCCGCGATACGCTGCGCGACGTCTGGAAGGAAATCTCGGCGTGGCTGGAAGCCGAGCCCGAGACGCGCGCGCCGCGACGACGAAAACCGGGGTCGACTCGCGCTCAATCTCCGCTGCCCTCATCCGAGGAATTGTAATCTCGGCACGAGCAGCCATAGGCGGAAAGCGCTTCTTCGAGATAATCGGGCAGCAAAGTCACGCCCAGCAGATATGCCGACGTCGGACCTTCCCGCCGCTCTTGCGCGGCTGTGACGGCGGTGCGCCAATCCTCGGGCTCGAAATCGCCGCGCCCGATCCAGGTCAGCGCCACCAGCGCGGCCGCTTCGTCCTCGTCGAGATCGTCGATGAATTGTCTGATCTCCTCGTGCAGAGCTGGATACGCGGACTCGCTGAGCGCGCCAATTTCGCCATCGTCGGTCGGATTGGAGGCGTCCGTCGGCGCGGCTTCATCCTGCGCGCACAGCGACCTTGTCTTTTCCACCAAGAAGCACACTTTGGCCGGGTTTATCTCTGGCATCGAACGCTGGGACGGATCAATCTTCAGCATGAAAACCCTCCCTTGGCCGCGAAGCTCTTCGTCCCGCCGGCGATTTCGCCATCGCATCCGCGCTCATGATCATCCCGACGATGGATTGTTGTCGAGACTCGCGTGGCGTCGAATGCGTCGTCGCAATCTCACCGCGGGCTCGTCGGTCCGGCACGGGATGACATCGAACATGCCCGTCTCCGATCCGACGGATTCCGATGGATTGGAAATCGCAACGTCAACGACCAACGCCTCCTGAACTTCTGAGGGAATTTCTTCTTCCGTCACATCCGGAACAGGTCCGGGCGCCGGCGCCGCCGGCGCTTCTCGCGGATGGTTGTAGTTTGTCATGATTGACGCCTTCCTGTTGCGAGCAAGTTGGAACGGCTTTCAGACCAAGGCATTGACGCGCGGCAACTCCAAGAACGATTTCTCCCGCTGATTGCAATGCCAACCAAGACGCGTTGATTTCAGCCGATCGCCATGAGCTCAAGAGCATGCTGCAACTTCGTGGAATCGCCTGCAGTGTCATTCCCGAGAAAGCCGGAATCCAGCGTCGTAGGGCCGTGCGGCGGAAAGATGGATCGCCGCCTTCGCGGCGATGACAAGGGAAACCTTGGGCGCTTCAATGTAAAAGCAGCGTGCCCTAGACACATAGCAAGTTCAATACGGTTTTTTGACGGATCGGTCGCGCGAAGGTGCACGAGGCGGCGCTCTCGGGCCGGGATGTGTGGGGCAGCCGCGCTCGATTCCAGAGGCCGGCCGTGACGTGACGCGGCGTCAGCTCTCGCCCAGACCCAACTTTGATGAAGTAGGGACGCCGCTTGCGCGCAAGGCGGCGCCGATTTCTGATCCTGCTTGATCATTCACGTCGCATGAAGGCGAATCATTTCGATCCCGATTCGGTCCGGTTTTGATCCCAGCGGGTTCGGACTCTCCCGCGTTGGGGCGCCGGCGCCGCGGCGAGCGGCGCCGTTCGTTCACCATGAAGAGGCTTCGCGCATGGGTCCCAGGGCTGATCGCGCGCCTCGAGGACCTCGAGTCGAAATTCGAAGAGAGCGTCGCCGAACCGCTTCGGCCCGCGCCGCCGCTCTCAGCGCCGGCCGCCGAGTTCGTCGATGTGCTCGAGGAGATCGGCGGGATCCTCGTAAACGCGGAATGCGGTCGCCTGCTGCAGTTCGCTCGCGCCATAGCCGCCGCAGAGCAGACCTACGCCGAGCGCGCGGCATCGTGCGGCCGCGAGCATGTCCCATATGCTGTCGCCGACCACGACGGCCGTCTCGATCGGCGCGTTCAAACCGCTCGGCCGCGGCGAGAAACAGATCGGGGTCGGGCTTGGCGTATTTGACCTGATCGCGCGTTACGACCGGCGTCTTCGCCGGGATCGACGCCGAGCGCGCGCAGGTTCACCGCCGCCGTCTCCATGCGTCCGCTGGTCGCGATCGCCCAGGGAATGCCGGCATCGGTGAGCCAGGCCAGCAATTCGCGCGCGCCCGGAAGCGGCCGGATGCGATCGGCCATGCCGCGATAGGCGCGCGCATGCGCGTGGCGCAGTCGCTCGAGCGCGCTCTTCGCCGATCTCCACGCCGGTCTCGCGAATGAGCTGGTTGGTGAACAATCCGCCGCTCATGCCGATCTTGCGATGGATGCGCCAGACGGAAAGCTCGATGCCTTCGGCTGTCGAGCGCATCCTTCCAGGCGAGCACGTGCTGATAGACGCTGTCGACCAGCGTGCCGTCGAGATCGAACAGGAAGACGGGTTCGATTCGCATCGCGACTCCTTTGTCGCGCGGAGTCTTCACCGGACGGGTGACATTGGCAAGAACGGGGGCGGCCGCGGCGCGGCCGCGCCGCGTTCCTCTTGCGAGGATGGGCGCCTCGTCAACGCCGCGCCCGGCCCTCATCGTCGAGCGCGACGATTTCGCTCCGCCGCACGCCGATCGCGGCCGCGAGCAGTTTCAACCGGTCGCCGACGACCTCGCTGTCGGGCGCGCGCGCGGCCGCGGCGACTTCGAGCGCGACGCTATCGGCCTCGATGCTGCAGCCGCGCGCTCGCGAGCATCGCCGGCACGCCGCCGGAGAAGCGGTAGGCGAGCAGCAGCGCGCGGCCGAGAATCTGCGCGCGCCGCCGCGCTCGGCGATCAGCAGCGAGATCGCCGGCTCGAGCCAGGGCGCGTCGGGTCGGCCGGCATAGCGGGCGCGGATCGCAGCGGCGAGGAAGGCGCGCTCGGCATGGTCGACGCCGATGAAGGGAAATTGCAGCACGCGCCGGAAGCTCTCCTCGGCGCGCAGTTCCGGCGCGATCGCGCCAGGCGATGTCGGAGAGCGCGCAGACCGCGACCCGCAGCCGCTTTTCCGCCGGCGTTTCGCCGGGAAACAGATCGGCGGTCCAGCGCACCAGCGCGGGCGCGAATTCCGGCACGCGCGCCTGCGGCAAGCCGATGAGCTGCGCGCCCTCGACCAGCGGATCGAGATATTGCTCGGCTCGCTCGAGCTGCGAATAGAGCAGCCCCTCGCGCAGACCCGAGCGCCGAGAAGACGACGCGCTCCGGCGCGAGGCGTTTCAGCACGCGGTCGAGCACCAGCGCGGCGGCGGGCAGGGTGCGGGCGCGCCGCGTCCGCGACGCCCGGCGTCGCCGCGAGCTTGGCCGGCGACAGCCGCAGCAGCGACTTGGCGAACTCGCGCGCTTCCGCGGCGTCGATGCGTATAGCCGTGCGTGACCCTGACCGGCGCGTCGGTCGCCGCCATATGCGCCTTGGCGAAGGCGCGCCAGCCGCCGCCGACCGCGATAGAACACCGGCTGGGCGAGCGCCGGCGGCAGGCTTTCGCGCAGGATCTCGTCGATGCGCGCGCTTGGCGTTCGCGCGCCCTCGGCGAGCATCGCCTCGACCGGCAACGCGCCGAGCGGCAGGCTGACCCAGACGTCGCCGACCTGGTCGTCGAGCGCCTCGGCCACCTCGAGACTGCCGCCGCCCATGTCGCCGACCGCGCCGATGGGGCGGAAGAAGCCGGAGATGACGCCGAGCGTCGAGTAGCGCGCCTCTTCTGCGCCGCTGAGGATGCGCACCTTGAGCCCGGACTCGGCGCGGATCGCCGCGGCGAGCGCCGGCCCGTTTGACGCGCGGCGGATCGCCTCGGTCGCCGGTGACGTCGAGCTTGACGACGCCCATCGCGTCGGCGATGGCGCGAAATCGGCGCAGCGCATCGACGGTGCGGCGAAAGCCTTCCGGATGGATCGCGCCGGTCTCGGCGAGCCCCTCGCCGAGACGGCACAGCGACTTCTCGTTGAAGCGCGGCAGCGGCGCGCGGCCGAGCTGGTCGTAGACCACCAGCCGCACCGAGTTCGAGCCGATGTCGACGATGCCGTAGGGCGGCCGCTCCGCTCGGCGCGTGCGCGCGGGATCGAGTTCGAGCGGCCGCAATGTCGTTGCGGGGCCATTGGCGGGAGCCTTGACCATCGCGTTTCCTCCTGATCCGCGCCGATCATGCCCGCGCGCGACGATTTCCGCCAGCGGGCTGGCCGCGCTTCATCGCCGGCTTGAAAATCCGACATACCTGACTAAAGTCAGAGAATGAACCGACAGCAGATCGACGAAGTCCGCCGCTTCAACAGGCGAGTGACCCAGCGCGTGGGCGCGCTGGAGGCGGGCTATCTCCGGCGCGGCCGGCCGCTGGGCGAGGCGCGAGTGATCTTCGAAATTGGCGCAGGCGGCGCTGACGCGCGCGCTCTTCGTCGCCGGCTCGGGCTCGATTCCGGCTATTTCAGCCGATTGCTCGGATCTCTGCAGGGGCAGGGCCTGATCGACGTTCAGACGCAGGCTGGGGATCGGCGGCGGCGCGACGTAAGTCTGACGCGCAAGGGACGCAGCGAACTTGCGAGCTACGACAAGCTGTCGGACCGTCTCGCCGCGGGGATGCTGGCGCCGCTCGAGCCGGCGCAACGCGAGCGCATCGTCGCCGCGATGGGCGAGGTCGAGCGGCTGCTGCGGGCGACGTCCGTGGAGATCGCGCCGGAGCCGCCTGGCGGCGCGGATGCGCGCGCCTGCCTCGACGCCTATTTCGGCGAACTCGCGCAGCGGTTCGAAAGCGGCTTCGATCATGGCCCCGACGCCTATGCCGAGATGGCGCAGTTGACGCCGGCGGAGGGCCTGTTCCTGATCGCGCGCGTCGACGGCGAGGCGGTGGGATGCGGCGCCTTGAAGCGGATCGACAAGTCCACCGGCGAGATCAAGAAGTCTGGACGGCGCCGCAAGCGCGCGGGCTTGGAATAGCGCGCAAGATATTGCGGGGGCTCGAGGCCGGCGCGCGTAGCTTGAAGATGAAACGAGTGCGTCTCGACACAAATCGGGCGCTGACCGAGGCGCATGCGCTCTATCGAGGCGAAGGTTATCACGAGGTCGAGCGCTTCAACGACAATCCCTATGCGCACCATTGGTTTTCGAAGACCCTGTAGCCCGCCCGGCCGTAATGCGGCGCCGGCGTCCTCGGCCTCCGCGCCCGCTGCAACTTGCGTGGAGTCATCCCCGCGAAGGTGGGGATCCAGCGTCGTAGGGCGGTGCGGCGGAAAGATGGATACTCGCTTTCGCTGCGATGACAGAGGAAGACTTGGGCGTTTCGATGCAATCGCAGCTTGCCTTCCCCGCGAAGGCGGGGATCGAGCATCATAGGGCGCTTTGGCGGAAAGATGGATACCCGCTTTCGCTGCGATGACAGGGGGAAACCTGGGCGTTTCGATGTAATAGCAAACATGTCCTAGCCGCCGCTCGGCGAAATCGCATCGCCGAGCTCAACTCATTTGCCGGTGTAACTCACGCGCCAAATGACGCCGCCGCCGTCGTCGGTTACCAGCAAGGCGCCGTAGCGATCGACGGCGACGTCCACCGGCCGACCCCAGACGCGAGCGTCGTCGACGACGAAGCCGAGCAGGAAATCCTCGTATTCTCCCGTCGGCGCGCCGTCCTTCATAATCAGCCGGACGACCTTGTAGCCGGTGCGTTTGGCGCGGTTCCACGAGCCGTGCAGCGCGACGAAGGCGTCGCCCCTATATCGGAGGAAACTGGTCGCCTTCATAAAAGGCGATGCCCAGCGGCGCCGAATGAGGCTGAATCAATACGTCGGGAACAGCGATCCTGTCCGCGAGATCGGGACGCTCTTGCGCGTGTCTAGGGTCCTGATGCGCGCCGATGTAATACCAGGGCCAACCATAGAACGCGCCCTTCGCGACGCGGGTCGCATAATCCGGAGGCAGGTCGTCGCCGAGCAGGTCGCGTTCGTTGACGACGCACCAGAGATCGCCGGTTGCGGGTTGGACTGTGAGCCCGGAACAATTGCGGATGCCCGAGGCAAAGATGCGCATGTTCGCGCCGTCGGGATCGAATGCGAGCACATCGGCGCGATCGTCCTCCGAGCCCCAGGCCGCGCCGAGGGGATGCTCGGCCTGGAACGCGGCGAGTTCCGCGCCCGTTTTTTTCGGCATGGATTCGGCGACGTTCGAATTCGACCCGACAGAGACGAACATCGTCTTGCCGTCTTGCGAGAAGGCGATGTCGCGCGTCCAATGCCCGCCCCCGCCGGGCAGCGACGGCACGATGATTTCGGGTTGCGCCGCCGCGGTCAGATCGCCGCCGCGGTAGGCGTATCGGACGACCTGGCTGGTTGTCGCGACATAAACATATCTCGGGTCCGGCCCCGGCGGATAGAACGCGATGCCGAAGGGGCGGTAGAAGTCCGGAGGCGAAGACGTCGGCCTTCGGCGGCGAACCATCGCCCGAGGCGCGCAAAACGCGTACGCGTCCGGCGCTGCTCTCCGCGACGAAGACATCGCCGTTGGGCGCGACGCGCACAACGCGGGGTTCCTTGAGACCGCTGGCGAAAAGTTCGACATGAAAGCCCGCGGGCGCCTTCGGGGCGGCCCCGTCCGGTCGCGGCGCCACGCGCGAGGGATTCGCGGCTGGCTGGCTCGCGAGCGGCGCCGGCATGTCCTCAGGCGAGAGTTTGCGGCGAATTCCCGGCGCATCGGTGCGCCAATCGCCATAGGCCGAGGCGCCGACGAGCGCGTCGCCGCTCTGGGACGCCGCCGGCGCGATCGCGCCCGCGAAGGCGAATAGGCCGACGAGAATTCGCGCCGCTTGAATCATGTCGGCCCTCCGGGATTTCACTTGCGTCGATCGCGACGGACCTGACATCCCCAGTTGCGTGAGTTAGGCCCAGAATCGCGCGATAATCAATGTTCGGCGTTCGGTCCTTCCGGGGCCTATCTCAAGATCTCGACCATCAGAACCCAGGCGTTCCAGACGCCGGCGACGATCGAGACGATCACGCCGCCGGCAGTCCAATAGAGCGCGCCGTCACGGTTCAGGATCAGCGCCGCGCCTGCGACGACGAAGGGCAGGGTCGCCGCGATGGTGAGCGTCATGCGGCTCAGCTTCTGCGCCGTCGTGATCCGGGTCGCCGAGCCCCAAGTGGCGAGTTGATTGCTCAACGACGTCGCGATGGCGATGAGACCGAGCGCCGCGACTTCGATTCCTAACAGCAGCGAAGGTTGATACGGGACCAGCGCAACGCTCGCGATCGCGATCGCGGCGACGAGCAAGACCAGCGCCTCACCCGCGCGGCTCGGCAGGTTCGGGATGCTGAGAATTCGCGAAAGATTGATCGAGATCGCGACGGTGACGAGGCCCGTCAGAGCGGCCAGGGCGCCCAACTCCGCGACGAAGAAATTCTGCCATTCCGGGGTGATGATATTCATGTCTGGGTCCGCGAACGAGGGACGCGACTATCCGATGCGAATCGCGTCCTCCCCTTTATCTCGCTGTTGCTTCCATGATCGGGTCGGGCCAGTCAAAGGTTGTCGGTAGCACACGATATGTCCGGTTTAGGTAGCACACGATCTGTCCGGTAGCGTTTGGCCCTAATTGGGGGTCGGAGATGCGCCGGTCGGAAGCCCTTCAGGGGGTTCGTGTGATCAAGTTCACGAGCATATTGAGCCGCTACGAGGCGGCGGAGCTGAATCAGTTGGAAGCGGCGGAGCTGCTTGGAATCGACGAGCGAACGTTTCGGCGCTGGCGGCAACGTTTCGAAGACGATGGCGAGGCCGGGCTTTTGGATCGGCGGCTGGGCAAGGCCTCGGGCAAGCGGGTTCCGGTCGATCGGGAGCAGGAAGTGGAGGCTTTGTATCGCGAGCGCTACCAGCGGCTTCACGGCCAAGCATTTTCACGAGCAACTGGTCGCGCGACACGCATTCGCCTGGGGCTACACCTGGACGAAGACCTTTCTGCATTCGAAGGGTCTTCTGGAGAAGGCCGAGCGTCGCGGCGCGCACCGGCGCAAGCGGCCTCGCCGGCCGATGCCGGGGATGATGCTGCATCAGGACGGATCGCGCCATGTTTGGGTGCGGGGCCTGCCGGCGCTCGATCTGATCGTGACGATGGATGACGCGACGAGCGCGATCTATTCGGCGTTTCTGATGCGAGGAGGAAGGCACGGCCTCGACGTTTCGGGCTTGCGCGAGGTCTTCTCGGCGCATGGGCTGCCGCTGAGCCTCTACACCGACCGGGGCGCGCACTATTTCCATACCGCCAAGGCGGACGGCAATGTCGATCGCAAGCGGCCCGACGCAGGTCGGGCGGGCGCTGGAGCATCTGGGGGTCGAGCATATCGCGGCCTATTCGCCGCAGGCGCGCGGACGCTCGGAGCGGCTGTTCCAGACTTTGCAAGACCGCTTGGTCAAGGAGCTGGCGCTGGCCGAAATCGTGACGGTGGAGGCGGCCAACGTCTTCCTGCGCGAGGTCTATATCCCCGCGCACAATGCTCGTTTCGCTGTGACCGCCGAGCAGTCGGGATCGGCGTTCGTGGCGATCCCCGGCGTCGATCTCGACGAAGTCCTTTGCGTGCAGGAAGAGCGCCAAGTCGGCAACGACAATTGCGTTTCCTACAACCGCTTGAAACTGCAAATCCCGGAAAGCCCGCTGCGGGCGCATTTCGTCAAGGCGAGGGTGAAAGTCCGAACCTATCTCGACGGAACCCACGCCATCTTTCACGGCCCCCGATGCCTGGGACGTTACGACAGCAAAGGGGCTATCCGAGAAGAAAAACGCGCAGCCTAAGCCCGCTCGGCGGCGCGCCCACTGGGTCCGTTTGCAGGCTTAAGCCTGCAAACGGCCCACAGGCGAACAAAACCAGAAGAAGCGGACATTTGATGTGCTACCAAATCCGGACAACTTAATTAGCTATCGACACGGGCCAGTCAAAGGTTTTTGCCGCTTCGAGGACGTTGTTTTGTCCGGGGGTGGGCCCCGCAAGCCTGCGAGCATGGGCGCGACGATCACTTCCCGGTCCGGGCGAAAGGTCAACGCTTTCTTGCCGCATCATGCCGGCCGAGTTGCACGGGGCTCGCATCGCCGACCAGAATTTCGCGCTCGCTCACAAAATCGCCCGCGCCGAGGCGCGGGCGAAAGTCGGCGGAAGATGGATTCGGCAGGCGGTTCAAGCCGCCTTCTTGTTCCAGAGCTTGCAATAGCCGGTCGGGCTGATATCGCCGTCGACCGTCTTGCAGGCATTGGGCGCGATAAAGAAGGAACACTGATCGCACTGCTTGCCGTCCTTGGGCTCGGCCTGATAGGCGACGCCCGCCTGCGCCATCTTGGCCTGGGCCGAAGAGGCGAGCATGACCAGAGGAGCCGCTCCCGCCACTGCAAGCAGGACCGTTCGGCGATTTAGGTGCGATTTCGTGTCGTCATTCCGCATAGCTGTTCCTTTCGATATGGCCGCGAGTTCTCGCGTGAAGCCCAGGATATACCGTCGAGGCGCTCTCGACATCGGCCAGGCCCCCCTTCGATGTCGACGGCGTCTCGTCACAGGCGGTCGTCCTGAACCGGGCGGGATGATGGTCACGAAGCGTGGCGGGGTCAAGGCGTAGGTTTCCCATCGCCTATGACGTCCCGATAGCGCTGCCGGGCCGTCGCGCGCCCGATCTCGAAGAAAATCACGGCCGTTCGGGGCGCAAGTTCGTTCGCCGTCCGCAATTGCGTGCGCGGCAAAGGTCGTAAAGTCGCATGGAGTGCGCGGTTTGGCCGCGGCACTTACCCTGCGAGACGTTGAGACGAAATGACGCGGTCTTCGATGCGCGGCGACCATCCGGGCGGCGGGAAAAACCCTGGTTTCGCGGCCGAAATCAAGCAGCGCTTCGCCGAATCCAGTGTTTAACTGCGAGTTTTCCTGTTATTCCGCCGCCAAAGGGCTCTATCACGGCCATTCTTGCGATAGACTGCCTGCGAATCGATTCGAAAGCGTGGAGCAAAACATGGCCAGCAAACTTTTGTCGAAGGCGGAACTGATCCAGAAAATCTCGGAGCAGCACCAGGGCGAATTGTCCAAGAAGGACGTCAAGGGCGTTATCGAGCTCATGTCGGAGATCGGCTACAAGGAACTGAAGAAGACGGGCAGCTTCGTGGTTCCCGGTTTCGCCAAGTTCGTGGTCATCAAGAAGCCGGCGACCAAGGCGCGCAAGGGCATCAACCCGTTCACCAAAGAGCCGACCGTCTTCAAGGCGAAGCCGGCGCGCAAGATCATCCGCGCCCGGCCGGTCAAGGCGACCAAGGACGCGGTAGCCTAATTTCAGTCCGAGCCCCGGGGCGCGGCCCATGAAAGTGGGGCGCGCCAACGGGCGGCAGCGGCGTCGTGAACGTTTCTGTGGTCTCGCCCAAATGGTCGCGCCGAAATAGATAACGCTAGTGCAAGCGGTACGCGCGCCCATGCAGGGCCGGGCGTGACGATCGGCGGCTTCAGGCGCCGGCGTTCGCCGCCGGTTGATCTTCAATCGACGAAACTCACAAAGCGAATTCTAATGCTTTCAATCATGCCAAGCGAGGTCGCCGCCTCCGCGTCGCGCCTATTCGACGAGATCCCAGTAGGGGCGCGGGCCGAAGCGCTCGGCGAGGAAGTCGACCATCGCGCGCACTTTCGGCGATAGATGGCGTGATTGCGGATAGACCGCGCTCAACGACATGTCCTGCGCGACATAGGAATCCAGAATGGTCGCCAACGCGCCCGATTGAAGATCGGCTCCGACTATGAAGGTCGGCAGGTTCGCTATGCCGAGACCCTTCAATGCGCCGACGCGGAGCATGTCGCCGTTGTTGGCGCTGAGGCGACCCTTCACCTCGACCGGCCAGGCCTTGCCGTCGGGAGCCACGAAGCGCCATTCCTGCGACACGGCGATGTTGCTGTTGGAAAGGCATTCGTGACGCTTCAGATCATCGGGGGTCTCCGGCGTTCCGCGCGCCTTGAAATAATCGGGGCTGGCGCAGATCACGCGGCGGATCGGCGCCAGCCTGCGCGCGATCAGGCTCGAAATCTTCCAGCGCGCCGATGCGGATCGCGATATCGAAGCCCTCATCGATGAGATCGACGAAGCGATCGTTCATCGCGATATCCACCGACACTTCGGGATAGAGCGCGAGAAAATCCGGCAAGGCCGGCGCGAGATGTTGGAAGCCGAAACTCATCGGCGCGCTGACCCGAAGGCGTCCGCGCGGCGCGGCCTGCAACTCGCTGACCGCGAGGTTGGCTTCCTCGATATCCGCGAGGATGCGCGTCGCGCGCTCGAAATATCCTCGCCCCGCCTCGGTCAGCGCGAGCGAGCGCGTGGTTCGCTGGAACAGGCGCACGCCGAGTTCGGCCTCTAAGGCGCCGACATGCCGGCTGACGGCCGATTTCGACTGGCGCAACCGGCGCGCGGCTTGCGAGAACGACTGCGTTTCCGCAACGCGGACAAAGGCCTCCATGGCCGCCAGACGATCCATATTGTTGCGCTCCATGCAACAGTCTTGTTCCCTTAATATGGATTGTTCCAAAACTCGCGGCAACCTAAATCATGAGCACAAGCCGGCGAGAGGGTCGCCCGGCGCAGGTTCATTCAAAAAGGGTTGCACCCATGTCGCTCGCCACTGAGACCTCGACCAAGCCCGTCATTCCCGCCCTTGGCGCGATCTACGACGCCATCTCTCCTCTCGGCGAACCGTTGGTTCGCGTCGCCGCCGGCCTCATGCTGATGCCGCATGGCGCGCAGAAACTGTTTGGCTGGTTCGGCGGCTATGGCGTCGAGGCCACCGGTCAATTTTTCGCCGCCAAGCTCGGCTTGCCGGCTTCGCTGGCGCTCGTCGCCGGCTTGATCGAATTCTTCGGCGGCCTGTTCCTCGCGGTCGGTTTCCTGACCCGCCCGGTCGCCGCGCTCGTCGTCGGCCTCATGTTTGTCGCGATCGTCCAGGTTCACCTGTCGATCGGCTACTTCTGGACCAACGGCGGCTTCGAATATCCGTTGCTGTGGGGCATCGTCGCGCTTTCCTTCGTAGTTCGCGGCGGCGGTCGCTATTCCGTGGACGCGGCTATCGGCCGCGAAGTCTGAGTTTCACGATACAGCGAGCGCTTCGGCGCTCGCTCTTGCCTGAGGAGCGTTCCATGTCTATCCAAGTGCGCCCGGCGTCGTCGCGCGGTCACGCCAATCATGGTTGGCTCGACAGCTATCACACATTCTCTTTCGCCAATTATCACGACGCCCGGTTTATGGGCTTCGGCCCGCTCAGGGTGATCAACGAGGATCGCGTCGATCCCGGCGCGGGCTTTGCGACGCACGGGCACCGCGACATGGAGATCCTCTCCTATGTCATCGACGGCGCGCTCGCTCACAAGGACAGCATCGGGACGGGCTCGGTGATCCGTCCTGGCGAAGTCCAGGTCATGTCCGCCGGGACCGGCATTCGGCACAGCGAGTTCAACGCTTCGAACGAGGCCCCCGTGCACTTCCTGCAGATCTGGCTGCTTCCGGATCGTCAGGGTCTCGCGCCGCGCTACGATCAGAAGACCATTCCCGAGGAGGAAAAGCGCGGTCGCCTCAGGTTGATCGCCTCGCGCGATGCGCGCGAGAACTCGCTGCTGATCAACCAGGACGCCGACGTCTTGGCTTGTGTGCTTCGCGATGACGAAATCGTGAAGCACGTCCTCGAACCCGGGCGAAGGGCCTGGGTGCAGATCGTCGACGGCGATGCGGAATTGAACGGCGTCGCGCTGCATGTCGGCGACGGCGCCGCGATTGAAAACGAAGGGCTGCTGTCGATAACCTCGCGAAACAAGGCGCGCCGAGGTACTGGTATTCGATCTCCCCTGACCTATATGCAGGAGGGCGTCCGCCTTGTCCGAGGCCATGCTTATCGATGTCTGGCGCTTGCCCGTGTCGCGCCGGGTCTATGACAGGACGGGCCGCAAGCCGGCGAAGACCGGCGGCCAACATCCGGCGAACGCTCCCGAGGAGATCGGTCGCTTCAATTGCGCGGCGAAGGGCCCCTCCGCCGCCTCTTCTGGAAAAATCTACATGAGTAAAGTTTTCACCGCGCGACGCGCGGCTTTTGTACTGCGCTTCGCGCTGAGCGGCCTTTTGCTGTTCCATGCGGGCGCCATGATCTTCGAAGTATTTTCGGGAACGGGCCGCCTCCTGGCGGAACTCGCGATCGCCGCCGAACTCGTGGGCGCATGTGCTTTGCTATTCGGACTTTGGTCGCCGCAAGCGGCGCTCGCCTTGGTTCCGATATTCCTCGGCGTCGTCGTGATCGTGCACAATGCGGCGCATTCGGCGCCCGTCAGCACGGACACGTTGTCGCAATTCACAGCGACGATCTCGCGACGGCCGTTCTGAGCGTGAGTTGCATAATGTCGACGAACATTGGGAAGAGAGCCGCATGACCGCTTCCCCCACTGATAGCCTTGTCATCGGCTTGCATGGCGTGGGCTCGAGCGGTCGCGACCTCGCGCCGCTCGCGGCCGCGCTCAGGCCGGCTCTCGCGCGCACGGCCTTCGCTTTTCCCGATGCGCCCTCGCGTTTCGATGCCGGGCCGGGGCGTCAATGGTTCAGCGTCACGGCCGTCACGACCGCCAATCGTTCCGCTCGCATCGAGAAGTCGCGGGCGGCCTTCAATCGGGTGCTCGAAGCCGAGATCGCAAAACACGGCTTTCTTGGACAGCTCGATCGGGTTGCGCTTTTCGGCTTCTCGCAGGGCTCGATCATGGCGCTGGACGCGATCGCGACCGGGCGATGGCCAGTCGCGGCCGTCGTGGCCGCTTCGGGTCGGCTCGCAACTCCTTTGGCAAGCGCCGTCGAAGCGAACACGCGCGTGCTGCTGATTCACGGCGAGGACGATCCGGTCATACCCGCCCAGGAGTCACGCGCCGCGGCGGATCGGTTGAGCGAACGCGGCTTTGACGCCGAGGTCGAGATCTATCCGAGATTGGGCCACGGACTTTCCGCCGAAGGCGTCCAGCGCGCTGGAACGTTTCTGGCCTCGGTTTTCGCCAACTGATCCTTACTCGACTCGAGAGGCTTTTCATGCCGAATTTGAATTCCGCTTTCGCCGATCTGCCGTCGACGCCGAAAATGCCGGCGCTGTTTGTCGGTCACGGCAATCCGATGCTCGCGATCGAGGATAGCGAATACAGCCGCAAATGGCTCGAAATCGGCGACTCCCTGCCGACCCCGCGCGCCATCCTGTGCATCTCCGCGCATTGGATGACGCGCGGCGCGAGCTTGGTTCACATCGGCAAGCGGCCCAAGACGATTCACGATTTCGGAGGATTCCCTCGGGAACTCTATAGGCAGCAATATCCCGCGCCCGGCGCTCCGGATGTTGCGGCTGCGACCATCGAACTCGTCGATCGAGTCACCTGCAGCCCGACGATAGCTGGGGCCTGGACCACGGCGCCTGGTCGGTGTTGATCCGCATGTTTCCCAAGGCGGATATTCCCGTTTTCCAGCTCTCGCTGGACTTGAGCAAATCGCCGGCCGCGCAATTCGATCTGGCCAAGGAATTGCGGCCGCTGCGGGAGAAAGGCGTTCTCATCATCGGCAGCGGCAACATCGTGCATAATCTGATGGCGCTGTCGCCAGGCGCGCCGGCTTATGATTGGGCGCGCGATTTCGACGGGCGACTGACCCAGATGATCGAGCGGCGCGATTTCGGCGCCGCGACGAATGCATTGTCGCTCGGCGCGAGCGCGCGAATGTCGCATCCTTCGCCCGAGCACTTCCTGCCGGTGCTCTATAGCCTGGCGGTTGCGGACGTGAAGGACGAGTTGAATTTTTTCAACGCGTCTTTCGACATGGGCTCCATATCGATGCGCTCGTTCGTCCTATCGTGAGAAACGCGCCGGGCTTGCTCGGCTCCCGCTCAGGCGGCGACCCGTGCGGCTCGCGGCGCCAAGGTCACCGTCGCCGTCAGCGGCAGGTGATCTGAGGCCTTGCGCGCCAGTGACGTATCGTGAACCGCGATGTTGCTCACCAGCCCTGCGGGCCAGCCGAAAATGCGGTCGAGAGCAAACACGGGGCGGCGCGAGGGGAAACTGAGGATCGAGGGCGCGACGCCGAACGTCGGCTCGAGCACGTCGAGCGAGGAACGGCCGCTGCGGCGCCATTCGTTGAAATCGCCGAGCAGAATGGTCGGCATCGCGCGGCAGGTCGTGGAACGCGGCGAGCAGAGCGCGAGCCTGATCCACACGCGAATGCCGGAGCAGGCCGAGGTGAGCCGCGATGACGCGAAACTCGCCCTTCGCCGAGGTCGAGTTCGGCGACGATCGCCCCGCGGGGCTCGAAGCCGGGCAGTTTCAGTCGCGACGCGTCGGTAGGAGATCGGCTCTCCGCGAACCAGCAGCGCATTGCCATGCCAGCCATGGCGATGTGGCAGATCGGACTGCACGCAGCAGGTGCATTCCGGTTTTTTCGCAGGATCAGCGTCGGGTCGAGCAAGCCGCCGCGCTTTCCGAAGCGGCGGTCGACTTCCTGTAAGCGCCATCAGGTCGGCGCCGATGCTCGGCGATCACGTCCGACTGATGCGGTCGGGGCTGACTTTGCCGTCCACGCCTCGGCATTTATGGATATTGTACGACGCAACCTTCACCGCGACCTCACTGTCATGGCCTCATATATAGGGCATGGTCGAGCCTCGCCGCCGCATCGCGAAGCTTTAAAAGGAATGGTCTTTGGTCTATTTCCGCGAGCGTTGTGCGTTGAACGCAGCGGCCGCCGATGAGGGCGGCCACCTCCCCGGCTAGGCCAGGATCGTAGAACTCCACCGTCAATTCGAAGTTCAGGCGCAGGCTCCGCATGTCCCAGTTGGCGCTGCCGATCAGGCTCCACTCGCCATCGATCGTCATCAGCTTGGCGTGGTCGAACGGCGGCGGGCTGCGCCATACCCTGCATCCCGAGACAAGCAACAGGGCCGAATATGGGCTTGGGCGGCCCACGCGACCAGCCGGTGATTATTTGCGCCGGGCAGGACGATGTGCACCTCCACGCCCGCGCAGCGCCGCCAATTGCAGCGCCGTCAGGAGTTGCTCGTCGGGCAGGAAATAGGGCGTGGCGATCCTGATCGGAGCGCCGCGCCGCGTTGATCGCCGACAACAGCACCAGCACCAGCTGGTCCGTCTCCTGGTCAGGCCCGGAAACGATGACGCGCGCCTCGGCGTCCGCAGCGGAAGCGGCCGGCTTCGGGTCGTGGAAATCGATCGGAGCCTCGCCGGTCGTAAACAGCCAATCGTCGTCGAACTGTTGCTCGATCTGCCGGACGATCGTCCCCTCGACGACGGAAATGGCAATCGCGCACCGGCGATTTCGGCCGCGTCGGCGACCAGGTTTTCGGCGCCGATGTTGAGCCCGCCGACGAACGCCGTCTCGCCGTCGACGACAAGCATTTTCTTGTGCAGGCGCAGGTCCAGAAACGGCATTTTCCATGGCAGGAGCGAATGCAGGAAGCGCGCGACCGGAACGCCTTGCCGGCGCAGCCGGTGATAGGCCGGCGAGAGCAGAAACCCGCCGCCGAAGCCGTCGATCAGCACGCGCATCTTGACCCCTCGGCGATTGGCCCGCGGCCAGCGCCGCGATGAATTGCCGGCCGAGTTCGTCGTTGCGGAAAATGTAAGTCGCAAGCCGAATGCTGGATTTCGCGCCGTCGATGGCGGCGAGCATTTGCGGATAGCCATGGTCGCCGCTGTCGAGGATTTCCGCGACCTCGCCGGTCGCCATTTCCTGCCCGGTAATATTCCCGATGGCGACCTTAAGGCGCTCGATCGGGTCGGCCGACGAGGCGTCGCCCGTGCTGCGCGCGTCGAGGCTCCGGGCCGATCCCATCAGCCGGCGCGCGCGCCGCCTCACCCGATTGATGCCGAAGCCGAGGTACAGAAGCGCGCCGACGATCGGCGCCAACCACGCCATGCCGATCCAGCCGATGGCCGCAGGCACGTCGCGCTTGTTGATCAGAATGTGGACGGTGACGCCGACCGCGACCACGAAATGCAGCAGGCCGCCGAGGAGGCTGACAACCGGACCGTCGATCAGCGCGCGGCCCGCCAGCCAGATCGTGGGATCGGCGAAATGTTCCAACCTGACGTTCCCCCAGGACGCATCAACCCCGTGTAACCCATAGCGCGGGAAAACCGGCAAGCCAAAAAAGGAGGCCGCCGTTTGTCGCGGCGGCCCAGAGTCTGGGGAGGAAACGCCCAAGGAGGGCATATGCGGCGGCACGCGCCGCACGATGTCGACTTGGTCATCCCGCCCTGGAATTGCAAGAGGCCGCCCGGACGTTCAAGGCGCGCAAAAAACGCCCGCCGGAGGTCGTCCGGCGGGCGCGCGCAAAGGCCGAGGTTACACGCGATTACGCGGCGATGCCGGACTCCGACAGATGGCGCGCCGCGGCGACGCCCGTCAGGATCACGATGGCGCCGGCTTCATCCTTCACGCGAATGCGGCAACCCGATTGCGAAACATTGAACGCCATTTCCGTCACCATCGGCCACGCGGCCTTGAGGTCTCGCAGCGCCACCGAACGCCTCGCCGAGAGAACCCTGTCACCCAATAAAACTTCAAAATCATAATGTTTCACGTCAAAAATCCAATCTCTGCCCCCCGCATTCGCTCGCGCGACGCGTTGCCCAGTTTGCCATGCAAATGATGGGCCGACCCGCTCATCGGGCGGTCCGAGTGACCTACTTGATTAATATTGCAGCAGCGTGACCGCGTGCGCGCCAATTCAATCGATCGACTTAACGATATGTTCGGCGATCGCGAGCGACGAGGTCAGACCCGGGCTTTCCATGCCGTAGAGATTGACGAGCGCGACCCCGTTCAGGCGCTCGACATCGATGCGGAAATCGGGGGCGGGATCGTCGGGGCCTGCGATCTTAGGGCGGATGCCCGAATAGGCCGGCGTCAATGCGCGCTGCGGCAGGCCCGGCCAGTATCGGCGTATGGCCTCGGCGAAACCCTCGGCGCGTCTGGCGTCCACGCCATAGTCGACGTCGTCGACCCACTCCACATCAGGGCCGAAACGCGCCTCGCCCGCGAGATCGAAAGTCAGATGCACGCCGAGGCCGTGAACCTGCGGCGCCGGATAGATCAGGCGCTCGAACGGCGCCCGGCCTCCCAGCGCGAAATAGTTTCCCTTGGCCAATCGCGTGCGCGGAACTTTGGTCCCGTCCACGCCTTCCGTGGCGCGAGCGACGGCGGAGGCGTTCAATCCGGCGCTGTTGATCAGCACGCGCGCGCTCACTCGAGTGGGTTCGGCGCCGCCGGCGCAGACCCGCAAAATCGCTCCGTCGAGCTCGCGCGTTCAGGAAAGGCGTGCGGAACGCGAAGTCCGCGCCGGCCTCGATCGCTTCGCCCTGCAACGCAAGCATGAAGGCGTGGCTGTCGAGGATGCCTGTTTCCGGCGAGAACAGGGCGCCGACAGTTTGCAGTTCGGGCTCCATCGCGCGCGTCTGGGCGCCGCTCAGCCGCCGCAACCCTTCGACGCCGTTGGCCTCGCCTCTGAGGCCGATCGCTTCGATGGCCGCCAGTTCGTTCTCCTCGCAGGCGACGATCAACTTGCCGCATTTGCGATGCGGCACGCCACGGCTCGCGCAGAAATCATAGAGGCGTCGACGTCCTTCGACGCAAAAACGCGCCTTCAGGCTGCCTGTGGGATAATAGAGGCCGGCGTGAACGACTTCGCTGTTGCGTGAGGATGTCGCTGTGCCGATGGCGTCCTCAGCTTCGAGGACGGCGACGGAGCGGCCCGTGCGAGCCGCCGCGCGGGCGAGCGCAAGGCCGATCACGCCGGCGCCGACGACGATGACGTCGAAGTCGACCATCAGGCGCTCACTTCAGCTTCGCCGCGCGCGGATCGCGTCGAGCCAGACGCGCGAGCAGATAATCGACCTCCGCCTTTGCCGCCGCGCTGAGCGGCGTCCCTGGCTTGCGCTGCGCGTCGGAGTCGAGAATGCCGCGCCGCATCATCACGTATTTGCGCACCGCGAGGCCGACGCCCGGCTGCTGCTCGTAGCGCAGCAGCGGCAGATGGGCGTCGAACAGATCGTGCGCCTCTTCGCGCCGCCCTCGCTCGCGAGAGACGGACGACGTCGATCAGCATTTCGGGAAAGGCGTAGCCGGTCATCGCGCCGTCGGCGCCGCGCTCCATCTCGAAATCGAGGAACAGCCCGCCGTTGCCGGTCAGAATCGAGACGCGCCGCATAAGCGCCGTCGCGCTCGAAAGCGCGCAGCGCCGAGATCTTTTCCAGCCCCGGCCAGTCCTCGTGCTTGAGCATCACGCAGGACGGGTTGTCGGTGACGATGCGCCGGATCACGCCGGGCGTCATCACGACGGACAGCGTCAGCGGATAGTCCTGGATGACGAAGGGGATGTCGGCGCCGATCGCTTCGACCGCCTGCGCGTAATAGCCGACGATCTGATCGTCGGTGCGCAGCGCGGGCGGCGGCGCGATCATCACCCCGGCCGCGCCCTGCTCCATCGCGGCCCGCGCGAGCGCGCGCATCGCCGCGAAGCCCGGGCGCCGAGACGCCGACGATGAACGGCAGCTTCGGCGCCCGACGGATGCAGCGCGCCGCGAAGACCTGAGCGCCTCGCTCGGCGTCGAGCTTCGGCGCCTCGCCCATGATGCCGAGGATCGTGCAGCCGTCGGCGCCCGGCTGCGACATAATAATCCATCAGGCGGTCGACGCTCGCGCTCGTCGATCCGCCCGTCGGGCATAAAAGGCGTCGGAGCGATCGGAAAAACGCCGCGGGCGTCGACGGTCAGCATGGCGCTAGCCCTGGGGTTCACGGAGTCGGATGCGCTTCGATAACAGCAAGCGGCGGTGGACGAAAGGCGCGCCCGGCGGCCTTGACAATATGAAGGCAACCTTGGTAGGTTACCTTCATGATTTCGAAGATGCCGTGATGGCCAGGCGACAGGACGATCCGGATACGTCGGGCATTTCCGCCACCGCGCGCGAGATCAGGGCGGTGATGGGCAGACTTCGCAATCGCCTGCGTGAGCAGACGCATATCGGAGAGCTCACGTGGCCGCAGGTGCAGGTGCTGACCTGGTTGGAGCGCGAGGGGCCGGCGACGGTGACGACGCTCGCGCGCGCACACGGCATGCGTCCGCAGTCGATGGGCGAGACGTTGGCCCTTCTGAAGAAGGCGGGATTGGTGAGCGGGGCGCCGGACGCCGCCGATGGGCGCCAGACCCTATTGTCGCTGACGCCGCGTTGCCGGGATTTCATCACGGCCAAGCGCGCCGAGCGAGAGGATTGGTTGCTCCAGTCGATCCGAGACAAGTTCACGCCGGCCGAGCAGAAGCAACTGGCGATCGGCGTCGAACTGCTCAAACGGCTGGTCGAAACATCGCCGCTTGAAATCACGAGAGGTAAATCATGACCATATCCTCCCTCGACCCGAAGACCGCTCTCGTCGTCATCGACCTGCAGAAGGGCATAGTCTCGCTGCCGACAGTGCATCCGATCGCTGACATCCTGCGGCGCGCCGGCGCCTTGGTCGAGGCGTTCCGCGCCAAGGGCCTTCCCGTCGTGCTCGTCAATGTTGACGGCCTCGCGCCGGGCCGCACCGAGCAGGCGCGCCGGATCGCCGGTTTTCCCGCGGGATGGACCGATCTCGTCGGGGAACTGAACGTCCAACCCGGCGACTATCGCGTAACCAAACGCACCTGGGGCGCTTTCATGAATACGGATCTCGATGATTATCTGAAGGCCAAGGGAGTCACTGAGGTCGTCCTGCTCGGCGTCTCCACGAGCGCGGGCGTCGAATCGACCGCGCGACAGGCCTACGAACATGGCTACAATGTCGCGCTCGCGATCGACGCCATGACGGACACGAACGCCGACGCGCATCACAACAGCCTGACCCGGATATTTCCGCGCCTCGGCGAAACCGGAACGACGCAGGAGATCCTAGCTCTCCTCGACGCTGCGCCGGGAGCGTGACGATGGAAGCGCTGCGCCTCGTCGCCCACTTCTTCGCCGGCGCCTTCCTCGCCAATGCGCTGCCGCATTATGTCAGCGGATTGATGGGCCGCGCCTTTCAGAGTCCGTTCGCCAAGCCGCCCGGCGTCGGGCTATCGTCGGCGAGCGTGAACGTGCTCTGGGGCTTCTTCAATTTCGTCGTCGCCTATGCGCTGGCGTGCCGCGTCGGGGAGTTCGACGCGCGCTCGACGGTTCATGTCGCCGCCTTCGGGTTGGGCGCCCTGCTCATGGGACTGATGCTGGCGCGCACTTTCGGGCGGCTGCACGGCGGCGATCTTGCCCGCGAAGCGCGCGACTGAAGTGGCCGGCGTCTTTCGTTCGCTGAAGGGCTTCAACTATCGGCTCTGGGCCGGCGGCGCCTTCGTGTCCAATGTGGGAACATGGATGCAGCGCATCGGCCAGAACTGGCTGGTGCTGACCGAACTCACGCATGATAACGCAACGGCCGTTGGCGTCGTGATGGCGTTGCAATTCGGGCCGCTGATCTTGCTGCTGCCCCTGAGCGGATATGCAGCGGATCATTTCGATCGGCGCAAGCTGATCATAGCGACCCAATCGTCGCTCGGCGTGCTGGCGCTCGGGCTCGGGCTGCTCACGATCGCGGGCGGCCTGCAATTGTGGCACGTATATGGTTTCGCGTTCCTGCTCGGCTGTGTGACGGCGTTCGATACGCCCGCGCGCCAAACCTTCGTTTCCGAACTCGTCGGGGAGAAGGACCTGTCGAACGCCGTGGCGTTGAACTCCACTTCGTTCAACATCGCGCGAATGCTGGGCCCGGCCGTCGCGGGCGCGCTCATCGCCGCGATCGGCACGGGCTGGCTCTTCTTGATCAACGCGGCCTCCTTTGTCGCGGTGATCGGTTCGCTGCTTTGCCTTCGCATCGGCGAGCTTCACCGCAAGGGGCCGGGCGAGAGGCCGCAGGGAGGCTTCGCCGACGGTTTGCGCTACGTCTGGCGGCGGCCCGACCTGAAAGCCGTGCTGTTGATGCTGTTCCTGATTGGAACCTTCGCGCTAAATTTCTCGATTTTCATCTCGGCCATGGCGGTCGACGTCTTTCATGTCGGCGCTGGCGAGTTTGGATTCCTGACGTCTTTGATGGCGGCAGGGTCGGTCGCGGGCGCGCTGCTTGCGGCGCGCCGCTCCGAGCCCAGCATCGTACGATTGCTTGGCGCCGTGACGATATTGGGCGTCGGATTCCTCGCGGCGGCGCTCGCGCCGCGATACGGATGGTTCGGCCTCGCCCTTGTCGTCATAGGCGCCGCGGCTCAGACTTTCACGACTTCGACCAACGCTCTGGTGCAGATGTCGACCGAGCCCGCTATGCGCGGACGCGTGATCGCCATCCTGTTCGCTATCGCCCTGGGCGGAACGCCCATCGGCGCGCCGATCGTCGGCGAGATCGCGGATCGGCTCGGCCCGCGATGGGCGCTGGGCGTCGGCGCAGCCTCGGCGCTGGCCGCCGCGATCGTTGCGATCCACTTTCTCGTGTCGCGCCGAAATCTGCGCGTGAGCCTCACGTCGGGCTGGCCGCTCTGGCGCCTCGACGCGGCGCAGCCGCACGTGCGTTGAGACGGGTGCGAAGGCGGATTATCGCGCGTCTCGCCGCGAAGGACGGTCGATAGTTTACGTATTGACCTTCGAACTCGAAACTACCACATTCGCACATACGAAATAAGGACCGTCGAGACGAGGGAACGCTCATGGCTGCAAGCGCAAAGTCTTTTCATGGGCAGGGTCCCGCCCCGGGTCTACTGTTGCAGTTGCTCGAGTTGCGCGCGGTTTGGGAGCATTATGCCGGAGTGGCGACGCGGCCTTTATGGGCGGCGGCCGAGTTGGGCGATGGGCATCCCGTGCTCGTGCTGCCGGGATTGGCCGCGGGCGACGCCAGTACGCTCATTCTGCGCCGCTTCCTCAAATCGCGCGGCTACATCGCAAAGGGCTGGGGGCAGGGGCTCAATCTCGGATTGCGCGAAGGCGTAATGGAGCGCACGCAACAGCGGCTTCGCGAACTCTTCGAGGAGTACGGACGGCCTGTCAGCCTGATCGGTTGGAGCCTGGGCGGGCTCTATGCTCGCGAACTCGCCAAGCAAACGCCTGAGATGGTTCGGTCGGTGATCACGCTGGGCTCGCCGTTCACCGGGCATCCCCGTCAGACCAACGCGTGGCGACTCTACGAATTCGCCAGCGGGCACAGTATCGATGCGCACGATTTCCACGGCCCGCTGCGCGCGCCGCCGCCCGCGCCGACGACATCGATCCTGAGCCGCAGCGATGGCGTGGTTTCCTGGCAATGCAGTGTGGAGACGCGGCGGGACCTGGCTGAAAACATCGTCGTGGAGTCCTCCCATCTCGGGCTCGGCGCGCATCCGGCGACGCTTTACGCTATCGCCGACCGGCTGGCGCAACCCGAGGGGCGTTGGCAACCCTTTCATCGCAACGGCTGGCGGCGCCTGGTCTACGGCGATCCCGACAAACTGCGCTCGCGCAAATCGACTGCGCATGCGACGGATCGGCACGGCGACACGCTTGCACGCCCTGCCTGAATCGCCCCTAATCCGTCGACAAGCTCAGCCTGAGCTGTCCTGCGCATCCGTGCGAGTTACAGAAAAGTCGCCCGCAGCGTCTTCTTGTCGATCTTGCCGACCGAGGTCAGCGGTAATTCTTTCGTGAACTGGATCTGTCGGGTATCGCGATGCGAGAAATCAAGCCGCGTTCGACGTAACGAGGCGACGTGCAGACGGATGTCGTCTTCGGCGATCTTGCCGACGAATTCTCATCGAGTATGACGAGCGCGAACGGGCGTTCGCCCCACTTGTCGTCGGGAACGCCGATGACGGCGACGCGCCGCACGCCCCGCTTTTCCAGAATGATGTTTTCGAGCGCGAGCGACGAGATCCATTCGCCCCCGCTCTTGACGACGTCCTTGAACCTGTCGCGCGATGTAACATAGCCCTCGGCGTCGATCGACTGGCGACGTCGCCGGTATGCATGATATCCTCCCGCCCAGAGCTGCTCCGAGGCCTCCTCGTTGTTGAGGTAGCCCATGCGTAAGCCACGGCGCGCGGACCACGATCTCGCCCGTACGACTTCGCCGTCATGCGGAACGTCCACCATGTCCTTGTCGACGACGCGCAGATCCACGAGCGGGCCGGCGAGCCCCGCCGTTCGTCCGATACCGACTTCCTGGTCGATGTCTCGCCGAGTATGCCGCGTAGTTCGAGATGCGCGCTGGTCAGCATCGGTCCGGACTCGGACAGCCCGTAGCCGGCGAAACATCGATGCCGCGTTGCCATCGCCGCGCTTGCCAGCGACTGCGGCAGCGCCGCGCCGCCAACCACCATCTTCAGCCCGGACAGGTCCACGTCGCGCTGCCGGGAGCGTCGACAGCATTTGCAGGATGGTCGGCACGCAATGGGTGAATGTCACCCTCTCCGTCCTCGATCAGACGAAGGAAGATCTCGGGCGCATAGCGGCCGGGAAAGACCAGCTTGCATCCGACAGCGTCGCTGTATAGGGGCAGCCCCAGGCGTGGACATGGAACATCGGCGTCATCGGCATGTAGACGTCGTCGCGATGAAATCGGCCCTGAACCGGCGTCAGTGCCATATTCGACCAGGCCCAACAGCGTATGCAGCACCAATTGTCGATGGCTGAAATAGACGCCTTCGGACGACCCGTCGTGCCCGTCGTGTGGAACGTGCTCGCGCAGGCTATTCTCGTCGAATTCCGGGAAATTGGAAATAGGGCGAACCCACAGACAGATAGCGCCTCATATTCGGCCTTCATCGAAAGTCGATCGTCGGCAGCTCTGGACGATCGTGCATCATGACGAAGCCCTCTACCGTCGTCAGCTTGTCCCTGATCTTCTCGATCAAGGGCAGGAAGTCGACGTTGAACAGGATCGCCTTGGCGCCGGTGTCGTTGAGCGTGATAGACGATGTCGTCGGGCGTGAGGCTGACATTCACCGTCTGCAGCACCGCGCCCATCATAGGCACGGCGAAATAGCATTCGTGATAGCGGTCGCTGTCCCACTCCATCACGGCGACGACGTCGCCCTGCTTCGACGCCGATTCTGCTCAATCCGCTCGCCAGGCGTCCGATCCGTTCGCGAAAGTCGCGATACGTGCGCCTGCCGAAGTCACGATAGACGATCTCCTGGTTGGGCGAGCGCGTCAGCGGCGCGTGAAACATATGTTTGATCAGCAGAGGATAGTTGTAGGCCTCCGGCGTCGGGCGAACGAGTTTGACGGCCATGGCGCACCCCTCCCGTAATTTCGAATACCGGCGCCATGATAGGATCGCGGGCGTGGAGCGCATTGCGGACCGTCAAGAAAATGGAACGCCTCTCGTCGACGGGTTGTCGAACAATCAAAGCCACGCAAGCGCGACGCCGCGAGGAAAGACTTTTAAAAACGACAGAATTATGTTAATCGTGTTTGGACTTGAAGGCGTAAACGGGGGGTCGATTTTTCATTTCAATCCCACGTCGGCGCGGACCGAAGACTAAGGCATGCTGCTTTTACATCGAAGCGCCAACGGTTTCCCCTGTCATCGCCGCGAAGGCGGCGATCCATCTTTCCACCGCACGGCCCTACGACGCTGGATTCCCGTTTTCGCGGGAATGAAACCGCAGGCGATTCCACGAAGTTGCAGCTTGCTCTAGCCGCGAAAAAATAAGCGGTTGAAGTCGTTGATTTCACACGGAATGGTGAAATTGACGATTTCGCGAGCCAATGATTTCAAGGACTTCCAAGAGGCAAAACGAAACGAAAAATTTCGCGAACGAAACTTTTCGCTTCGCAGGCGAAATCGGAGCGCCGCCGAGGCAAGGGTAGGCTCGCTATTGAATTGAAGGGCCGAGGTCCTCCCTCGTCATCCCGGCGAAGGCCGGGATCCATCTTTCCGCCGCACGGCCCTACGACGCTGGGTCCCCGCCTTCGCGGGGACGACAGAGAGACCCTTGCTTGTAGCTCTCGTCTTGATCGCCATCGGCCGCGCCGATTTGGTTGGAGGCGTCTCGGCGGCGGTCGATTTTCGCGCTCGTTTTGATTTCGCCTCGATCGTCTCGACGGCCGCGGGCTTGTCGGCGGCCTCGCTGGCCTGCCGCAGGATCGTGAATTCCTCTTCGATCATTTCGGCGATGCCCTGAGCGTAGGGCACGCTCCGGCCGCAGGCGATCAGGCCGAAATCCAATTGATCGAGATAGCTCTGCACCGTGATGTTCAGCGCGCAGCCATGATAGGGGATCGAGACCGGGAAATAATGGCTCGCCGGCGCGCCGAGGCAGTACAGAGGCGTGCGCGGGCCCGGCACGTTCGAGATCACGACGTTGAAGTGCCACGGCAGCACGTTGGCCGCTCGCGTGGCCGCCATCAATTTGGCGAAGCCGGTCACGATCAACGGCGCGCCGGGGATCGATATATCGGTTGTCAGCAGGTCCTTGAAATCGGCGAACAGACTCTTCGCCTCTCGCGCGGAGGCCTGGGCCGCGGCCAATCGCGGCAGAGGCTCGGCGAGGTTGGTCGGCAGACGGCAGATAGTGAACACGACTTGGTTGTCCATCGCGGTGTCGCCGGGCGGGCGCAGGGATGCGGGAACGCCGGCGACCAGCGGCGCCTTCGGCAATGCTTGATGTTCGCCGAGATAGCGTCGCAGGGCCCCGGCGCAGAGCGCGAGCACGACGTCGTTGACGGTCGCGCTCCTCGACTTGGCGAGCGTCTTGACCTCGCTCAGGGAGATTGTCGAGGTCCCGTAACTGCGCAGTCCCGAGATCGCGCCGTTCAGCGGCGTTCGCGGCATGCCTTTGGCGTAGCTCAAAAGATAACGCGCGTCCTTCGCCAATCTCGGCGCGTTGGTCGTCAGGGTCTTGGCGAGGCTCGGCAACGATTTGACCGCGCGAAAGCCGAGCCGAACGAAATCGGCGACGGCGGTGCTGGTCAATTCGAGGAAGTCCGAGGGCTCGCTCGCGGCCCGCACGATGGGGCCGCGCGGCGGCGCCGGATCGTCGCCCGGAGTCAAATCGTAGACCACCTCGAGCGAGGAAATCCCGGCCGCCCCGTCCATCGCGCTATGGTGCACCTTGACGTAGATCGCGAAAGCGCCCCGAGGCAGCCCCTCGATGACATAATATTCCCAAAGCGGTTTCTTCCTGTCGAGCGGCGCGGCGTGCAGCTTCTCGATCACGGCGCGCAATTGCTGCATCGTGCCGGGATTGGCCAGAGCGACGTGGCGAATATGGTATTCGAGATCGACATCGTCTTCGATCACCCAAGTCGGATGATCGATCCCGAGCGGGGTTGATTTCAGCCGCCGGCGGTAGGAGGGCAGCAGATCGAGCCGCAAGCGAGTGCGTTCACGAAAGCGCTCCAACAAATCGTGCTGCGGCTTCGTCGGCGTGAAGATCGTGACGCTGCCGACATGCATCGGCGTCTGCGGCGTTTCCATGTAGAGGAAGGCCGCGTCGAGCGCGGAGAGGCGGTTCATTGGCGATGCTCCGCTTCGCTGTGCGTTCGATCGGGCCGCGTCATCGCGCCCGCGTTACCGCAATGGTTGGCGATCTCGTCGACCAGGCGCGGCAAGAGCGCCGTCGGCAGATCGTGGCCCATGCCAGGAATGACCAGCAATCGCGCGCCGGCGATCTGGGATGCGGTATGCTCCCCCGCCGCCAAGGGAATCAGGGGGTCCTCGGCGCCGTGAATCACCAACGTGGGCGCACGGATCTTGCGCAGCAGGGCGACGCGGCTGCCAGACGTCTGGATCGCGAGCATTTGTCGCGCGACTCCGCCGGGGCGGAAGCTTCGCTTGAGCGAGACTTCGACCTTTTTGTGGAGTTCGGCTTCTCCTGTGGGAAAACCGGGGCTGCTGATCATGCGCAAGAAGTGCGCCATCTCCACGATGGCGCGCTCGGGATCGTTCCTATGGCGCCGGCGCAACAGCGCGCGTGCGACGTCCGGCGTCGGGCCTGGCAATTTGGGATCGCCGCTGCTCGACATGATCGAAACCAGGCTCTCGACGCGATCGGGATGCTCGGCCGCCAGGATCTGCGCGATCATCCCGCCCATCGAGACCCCGACGACATGAGCGCGGCGCACGCCGAGCGCGTCCATCAAACCGAGCGCATCCTCCGCCATGTCTTTGAGACCGTAGGAAGCACGAACCGGCAAACCGAAATAGGCCGCGGCCATCAGCACGCCAGTCGGCAGAAGACTGGCGTGTCGCATCCGGCTCGAAAGTCCGGCGTCCCTGTTATCGAAGCGGATGACGCGAAAGCCGCGCGCCGCCAGCCCTTCGCAGAACGCGTCGGGCCAAGCGATGAGCTGCATGCCCAGGCCCATGATCAGGAGGATGACGTCGCCGTCCGCCGGGCCGTTCTCTTGATATTCGATATCGATGCCGTTGGCGCGAGCCTGAGTCATTGACGACCTATCTGATGCGATGACGGCGCCGAACGGGCGTCGCCATTTCCTCCCTCGGATCTCCTCGTTCGAACGCGCGGCGCCTCCGGGGTCTGGCCTTCGCTCCGCCCCGGTTCCCCGACGCGCTCCCAAAATACTGGGATAGGGCAGCGCAGAAGGGTCCGCGGGTCAATGACTTCCGTCAAAAATCGTGAATGTCGCGGCGGCGCCGTCAGTACTCGTACTGGGCCCCGACGCCCAAGGTTGAGCCGCCGGATGCGTCGACGCCGCCTTGCAGACGCAGGTGACGGGTCAAATCGAAATCGAGGCTGACGCCGTTGTCCTCAGGCCGCGCGCCCGTCTTCACGCCCAAGCTCAGACGGTCATTGATAGTGCGCTGAGCGCCGACCACGGGACCGCCGTTTGCGTCTGTCGTCACGTTCAGACTATCGACGCCGAGCGACTGACGGATCTTGTCGAAAGCGTCGCCGCGTCCCGTCAGCGATCCGACGGCGTTTGCGAGTTGCAGCGCCTGGAAGGCGGAGAGATTGCCTGACGGCTTCTGGAACAAGATACGCGAGAGGATCTCGTCCTGGGGAAGGCTCGGCTCCGACGTGAATGTGAATGTCGGTTTGGCCGCGGGGCCGGTCACCGCGATATAGGCGGTTACGTCCGCCGCCGTCGTCTGCGCAAGCAGATCGAGTTCGGGGATCGCGTCGCCATGGAATTGCGCGTTGCCGCGCGTGAATGTCAGTTGATTGCCGAGCATGCTCAGCGTGCCGCGCCTGAGATCGAAGCCGCCGCTGACCCTCGGGTTCGCGGACATACCGGCCACCTTGATGTCGCCGCTGAGCTCGGCGTCGATCCCGCGCCCGCGCACAAACACGTGGTTGGCCGCCGCGATGGTCAAGGCCAGGGTCGCATTGAACGGCGGGGTCGATTTGGCGCCGCCTGTTTGTTTCTCGGCCAACGCAAGGCGGGCCCGCGCGGTCGGGCCTGGGTCGACATGCCGCGTTCCCGCCAGCGGGACCGATTCGCCCGAAAGGCTGCCGGGAATCGTGATCTCCATCGTGCGCAGGTCGACGCGTCCCGACACGCGGGGACTGCGCGCGATGGCGCCGTCGACATCGAGAGACAGATCGGCGACGGCGGTGACGATTTCTGTCGAGATCAATTGCGCGCGTTGACCCGTGATCTTGAAGGCGCCGGGATAACCAGCTTGAGGGTCGAGCCGCACGCGTCCCGAGGCGCTCAGCGAGCCGCCCTGCGGGGTAGCGGCGCGTAGTTCCGAAATCTCGATCTGATCGCCGTTGGCGAGGATGGCGCCTTCGATGCCGGTGAGCTTCACGCCGTGGGCGTCGTCGGTAAATGTCGCGCCGGTGATCTTCAGCGAGCCGCGCACCCGCGGGCGCTCGGCCGTTCCCGAGACATCGGCGTCCAGCACCGCGGCGCCGGTGGCGCGCTGGCCGCTCGCGCCCAGGAAATCGTTGGCGCCGGCGAGATCGAGCCGGCCCGTCGTCTTGATCTGGAAATCTCCGCTCGGGTTCAGAGGCGCGGAACCCGTCACGCGCAGCGTCCCCGCCGAGGGCGCCGATACAGTCGCCTCGAGCGTCGTGCGACCGCCGCCGAGCCGCCCCGAGGCGTCGATCTGCAGCGGCTTCAGCGCGGCGGCGCGCAGCGGCGACGCCGAAAGGCCTTCGAGTTTGATCCGCCAGTCGCCGCCCGGCGCAGAGGTCGCGCCCTGCAGCGTCGCTTTGCCGGTCGCTGTCCCCTGCAAATCGAGACCCGGCGAGGCGATATTGGCGATCGCGAGCGGGAGGGAGGCTACGCTGATGTTGACGTCGAGCTTGGCGCCGAGGCTTCCCGTCAAAGAGAGACGGCCGCTGTCAACGCCGAGAACGAGTTCGTCGACCGTCACGCTGGGCGCATTGAACGCGAATGTGGCGGGCTTGGCGAGGCGGATCGAGCGCCCCGCGCCCTGCGCGGTCAGCGTATTGAGCCGAAGCTGTTTGTCCGCCATCGCGAGCCGGCCGCCCGCGGCGATCGCCAGCCCGCGCGCGGTCGCTTTCAAACCGATATCGCTGGCCTCCGACCCGGCCTTCGAAGTCAGGGCGAGATTGGTCAAGGTTTCGCCGCCGGCGACGACGCGCGCGGCGCTCGCGCTTCCGCCGAGAAGCGCTCGGCCGAAGGCGTCGGCAAGCTTCAGGTCCGCGCTGAGATTTGCGACCGAGGTCGAGCCCATGGCGAGCGCCGCACTTTTGGCGTTGATGGAAACGTCCTGATGGTCGTCGAGCGCGCTCAGTTTGATCTCGCTCTGGATCGCGCCGGAAAGTCGGGTCAGCGTCAGCGGCGAGAGGTCGTCCAGCCTGGCGGCGTTGAGTGCGATGCGTCCGTTGGCCAGCAGGGCCGACGACAGGCTGATCGCGCCATCGAGATGCGCGGAGCCCAGAACGAAGGACAGCGCATCCAGGTTCCACCCGCCGTCCGGCGCGCGCGCCAGATGCAGGGCGCCTGTCGCCGGCTTGGCGTCCACTTCGCCTGCGAGCTTCGCGCTTGCGTCGAGTTGGCCGGTGACGTCCTTCGCATTCGCCGTGAAATCGAGCCGTGGGACGGGACGGTCGAGAAGGCGGCCGTTCGCGAGGCTCGCCTCGACCGCGACGTCGAGCCGCGCGAGCGAACCCGAGAAATCGGTGGTGAGCTTGACCGGGCCGACGACCCGCGGATCGAGATATTTGGCTTGGGGGATGTCGACGCCGGCGTGAACCGCGACCGCATCGCCGCTCGCTGTGCCGGCGATGCTGGCCGCGCCATGCTCGCCGACCAACTGGAGATTGTCGAAACCGAAGCCGCCCCCCGCCAGCGATCGGACCGCGCCCGTCAATGACGGGGCGGCGCCCGCGAAGGCGCTGAGCGCGACATTGTCCGATCCGAAATCATGAGCTTTTGCGTCTAACGTCGCGGAATAGATCCCTTGGTCGGGCGCACCCTCGAGGGCGGCGTCGAGGTTGGCCCCGCCCCTCAGCGCGACAGGCGAGAGCCAGGCGAGCCGCGTCAGATCGGGCGTCTCCAGCGACAATTGACCGTGCAGTTTTTTCGCGCCGGCTTCACCCGCGAAAGCGGCCGTCAGGGTCGCGCCGTCGAGACGCAAGGTCTCGATATTCAGGCCGCCCTCGGGCGCGCTCGCTGCGCGGAATTTCAGCTGCGCCGCGGCGCCGAACAGCGCCTGTTGCGCGGGATCCACGAGGGTCAGGCCGCTATAGGCGGCATCCCCCGCGATCGCATAGCGGGTCGCGCCGTCGCTGAGCGCGCCGCTCGGCGCCATCGTGAAGGTCACGCTCGTCTTGCCGATCTCGCCGAGCGCGGAGCGCAGCGCCTCGCCGTCCAACGACGCGTCGGCCTTCAGAGCTGTCGGCGGGCCTTGCACGTCGGCGTTGATCTCGAGCTTGCCGATATTGGCCGCGCCCGGTAACGCGCCGGCGTGGAGCCGCAGATCCATGCGTCGATCCGCCGCCACGCCGCCCTCGACATCGAGCCGCGCGCTGGCGGTGACGTAGTGCAAGGCCTTCACGGAGATGGCGCCGTCGTCGGCGAGGAAGAGATCGCCTCGCAAGTTGCTGGGGTCGGCCAGGGCCGGCGCGATCAGCGCGGGGAATAGATTGGCGAGGCGCGCGTCGAGCGTCGTATTCAATCGCCGGCCGGGACCCTGACGCGCCAAGGTGAAATCGCCCTTGGCGCCTATGTTCGGACCGGCGGCGAAATCGAGCTTGGCGCCGAACGAGTCGAGCGGCCCCTTGCCTTGCAGCGTCAGCTTGACGGGCGGCTGGGCGGGAATATTCGCCGCCTTCGCGATCAATCCGTTCGCCGGCTCGTCGAAGTCGAGCGCGACCGAAAGCTCCGTCGATTTGGGGACGAACCCGAGGCGCGCGGCGAACTTGCTTTCGGCGTCGAGCCGATGCGCCTCGAGGCGCAGGTCGAGTCCTTCCGAGGGCGGCCCCAGCGTCGCCTCGCCGGATATCGTCAGGCTCGCCTTGGTCCCCAGGATCGGTTCGCCGAGGTTCAGGGTTTTGAGCGCGAAGGTCTGGACGACGACCTTCAGCGGCAGGTCGGGCAGCAGCGCGCTTGCATCGAGCTTCGGCGCCTTCGGATCTGGCGGCGGCGGGGCGGGCTTACGCAGGAAATCGAGCTTGTCGATCGCGAGCTGATTGATCTCCAACCGTCGCCGGAGCAATGCGGTTCGCGACCAGACGAGTTTGACCGTGTCGATCTTGAGCCACGCCCCGTCGCGGTCGGAGAGCACGATGTCATGGATCGTCACGTCCGAGGAAAGGGCGCCGTCGACGGCGCCGATCGAGACCTTCGAGGTCTTCGAGGAGAGCGCATTGGAAATGAAGCCTGCGACGATGCCTTTGTCGTCATTGTCGGCAAGCGCAGTCGCAAGGCGAGCGAGGCATAGCGCCAATACCGCGGCGAAGAGCGCGGAGAGCTTCCAGGCCATGTTGCCGCGGGCGATCAAAACGACTGTCCTATGCTGATATAGGCCGCGATGGGGCGGTCGCCGGGCCGCTTGTCGATCGGCGTCGCGACGTCGAGCCTGATCGGTCCAATCGCAGTATAATAACGCAATCCGATGCCGGCCGCCCAATGCAAAGGCTGGGCGAAATCAGGCGCGCTCGAGGCGAAGGCATTGCCGGCGTCGACAAAGGGAACGAAGCCGAGGGTGTCCGTGACCTTCACGCGAAGCTCCGCCGAGCCGTCGAAAACGCTCCGACCGCCGATGACGTCGCCGTTGGGCGCGGTCGGGCCGAGCGTGTCATAGGCATAGCCGCGCACCGATCCGCCGCCGCCCGCCTCGAAGCGCCAATTGGCTGGAATTTCGTCGAGGTCCGATCCGAACTCGGATCCCACATGGACGCGGCCGGCGAGCACATAGCGCGAGTCGGAATCGAGAGAATAATAGGCCGAGACTCGCGCCTGCGCTTGATAGAGATCCAGGCTCGAGCCCATGAACGCCGGATAGCTCGCGAAAGTCGCCGAGGCCCGGACGCCCCGTGTCGGATCGAGCTTATTGTCGGTCGAATCGTAGGTGACCGTGATCGGCACGCCGATCAAGCGATAGTTGATCGTGCCCAGAGTGTCGGTCGCCATGCCGACTTGCGCCTCCAGGCCGATCTGGGCCGAAAGCTCCTGCGTGAACCGATGCCTGAGGGCGGCCAGGACATCGGCGTCGTCGACCGTGTAGCCGACGAAGTTCGGCGCATTGGTGGTGACGCGCTCGGCATAGGCGTCGACCAGCAGATCATTGCGCGTGCCGTCGAGCGCGGGCTTCATGAAATGCGCCGCCACGCGCCCGCCGAGATCGGCGTCGGAAATGCCGCCGAAGTTCTGCGCCGGCCCGGTATTCGCGGGCGCGTAGGTCGCCGTGGCTTCGAGGCGCAGATATTCGGCGCCTCCGAACAAATTGCGATCTTCCCAATAGACTTGGGCGGATGGGCCGTCGATGGTCGAATATTGCGCCGTCGCGCCGATTGCGTGCAGCGCGCGGTCGCCGACGTCCATCTGGAGCGGCAAATTGCCCGAGGCGTCGAGTTGCGTCGCCTCGACGATCTTCACGGAACCCACGGCGGGGATCTGGCGCACGCTCGTCTTGGTGTCCGCCAGCGCTTTGGGCGAGAACAATTCGTAGTTCTCTAGATAGACATACGAGCGCACGATGGATTGATCGAACCCCTTCGGCCCTTGGATCGTGAGCGGGCCCAGCCCCGCCTTGGCGTCGGGGTCGACCCTGAGCGTCAAGTCCATCGCGCGGGCGGGATGGTCGACCAAGGGGCTGACCTTATCGATCTTTGCGAGCGGGCGACCCTGGTTGCGAAAATATTCGACGATGCGGGCCTGCGCGGCGCGCACGCTATCAGCCGCGGCCGGATCGCCCGGCTTCAACCCGACGACTTTCGCTGGCAATTGATCGTCGCCGAGCGGGGCGCCATGAGCATCCAGGATTTGCAGATTGCGCAGCACATATCTCTGACCCAGGTCGACGTGGATATGGATCGGGACGGGCGCCCGGTTGCGATATCCCTCCGCCGCGCGCGAGAAGGCGGACGTATCGCCGCCGCCGAGCGGCAGCGAGGCGCCTTCGATCGAGACCGAGAGGCGGGCGTCATAGAAGCCGCTCGCCCAAGCGGCGTCGACGAGCGGCGCAAAGTCGCGCAACGCCCGTCGGGCGAGCGAGTCTCCATCGGGCGGCGGATCCTTGCGCAGCGCGTAAAGCGACGAGGCATCCTGCAATTGGCTGGCCGAAGGTCCGTTCTTGCCGACGATCTCGAACGTCACGACATAGGGCAGGCTGCTCGGGTTCGGGTTCGGAGCTGATTTAGAGCCGGGCCAGAGGCCGAAGAAATCGAATGCCAGGGAAGGCGTCACGACTCCGGGGCCAGCGACAGCGAGCGCCAATCCCAAGGTCACGACGGTGAGACGCGGGGGACTACACGCTCCCAATGCTAATGCCCCTCGCCGCTACGCCCGAGAAAACTTCCGTGCCGGGCAAGATTGCCGGAGGAGCGGCCAATGTAACCTATGCGCGACTTGCGCGCACCCCCCGCTTGCCGGGACGGGGCGCGGGAAAGCCGACAGAGGAACAATCTGCGCCGCGGGCGAAACTCGTCGGCCGGCGTCAACGCCCGTTAACCCTCGGGATTCTTTGCAGATTTTCGCCGCCGCGCTTCGCCGCGCGGCGTTAACCCTGTATCGACTCTGCCGGCAGGTCGGCCGGGCGGCGAGCTTCGGAAGTCGGTTTTTCGGGGCTCGACTTGGAATACCGAGTTTGCCATTCACCGAGAGGCGGGCGTCCGATCCTATGCGGGCGCGCGAACGCGGCGGCCCGGCGTCTATCTCGGGATCCGCGAGATCAGCATTGTCTCGGCGCCAATCTGCGAATTGTCGTCGGCCAAATCCGTTTCCACCGAGGGGCCAAGGAATGCACGCACATTTTGTCTTGGCTCATCCCGAGCCGCAGTCTTTCAACGCCCACCTCGTCGCCGCTGGAAGCGCCGCGCTGCAGGCCGCGGGCTGGACGACGTCGGTCTCCGACCTCTATGCCATGGGCTTCGACCCCTGCGAGCGCGCGGAACATTTCACGAGCCGCGCGGCGCCGGATCGTTTCGACGCGCAATCGGAACAGCGGCACGCCAGCCAGACGAATGCGCTCCCCAACGTGGTGCTAAACGAAATAGCGCTGCTGGATCGCGCGGACTTTGTGGTGCTGCAATATCCGATGTGGTGGCATCTGCCGCCAGCGATGCTGAAAGGCTGGTTCGATCGCGTATTCGCCTATGGCGAGGTCTATACGAGCCGCAAGCGCTGGGAGAACGGCCGCTTCGTCGGAAAGCGCGCCATGTTGTCGGTCACGGTGGGCACTTCGCGCGAGACTTACGCCTTCGACGGACGCAGCGGCGATATCGATCTGATGCTGTGGCCGGTGAATTTCACGCTCGCCTATGTCGGCTTTGACGTAACAAAGCCTTTCATCGGCTACGGCGTCGAAGCCGGGCTGCGCTACTCCGACCCGTCGGACATCGAGGCGCGGCTGGCAGGCGTCGTCGAGGACTTCTGCGCCGACCTGCCGCTTGCCATGCAGCGCGCGACCGTGCCGTTCAACCGCATGGCCGAATGGGGCGCGGACGGCCGCATCGTCCCCGGCGCGCCGGTCTATTCGCCCTTCGTCCGCCGGAATGAACGTCTCGAATTGGAATAGCGGCCTTTCACTCCGCAGGCGTCGCCCAGGGCCGCGCCGCCAAGTCTTGCGCGCGGAAGCGGTCGATGTGGGACTGTTCGGCGAGGGTCAGGTCGAAGTCGTCCCAGCCATTCAGGAGCTGGGTCTTCCAGACCGGATCGAGCGCGAAAGGCGACGACCAGGTTTCCCGCGGATACCGTCTGCGCGACGAGATCGACGCGAACTGAATCGCCGCGCGCCGCGACCTCGGGAGCCAGCAGCGCTTCTGCATCCGCCTCGGAGACCCGCGCCGGCAGCAGGCCGTTCTTGACCGCGTTGGACGCGAAGATGTCGCCGAAGCTCGGCGCGATGACGCATCGCACGCCAAAATCCATGAGCGCATAGACCGCCGCCTCGCGCGACGAACCGCAGCCGAAATTGCGCCGCGCGATCATGCACCGCGGCGCCGGCGCGTGCGAGGATCGTCGAGCGGATTGTCACGCGGCGCGCCGCTCGCATCCCGGCGAAGAGTCGTGGAACAAAAGACGCCATAGCCCTCCGAACGAGGTCGCTTCAGGAAGCGCGCGGGAATGAGTTGGTCGGTGTCCACATTCGCGAGCCGAAGCAGGATCGCCGCGCTCTCGATGGTCTTTAAAGGCTCCATGTTCTCTCCTCAGTTCCGGCCCAGCGAGCAATTCGCGCGCGTCCGTCAAGCGGCCCGTCACCGCGGCCGCGGCGGCCATCGGCGGGCGACATCAGATGCGTGCGCGCGCCCGGCCCCTGCCGGCCCTTGAAATTTCGGTTGGTTGTCGAAGCGCAGCGCTCACCCGAGGGCACGACGTCGCCATTCATGGCGACGCACATCGAACAACCGGAATCGACCCATTCCATCCCTGCATCGCGAAATATCCGGCTGAGGCCTTCCTCTTCCGCGCGCCGCTTCACGTCGAGCGAACCGGGCGAGACCAGCCCGGGCACGACAGCCTTGCGCCCCAAAAGCACGGCGGCCGCAGCCCGGAGATCCTCGATCCGCGCATTGGTGCAAGATCCGATGAAGACGCGGTCGATGCGAATTGAATTGAGCGGCGTGCGCGGCTCCAGACCCATATAGTTCAATGCGTCGCGAATGGCCGCCGCGCGCGCCTCATCCGCAATCGCGTCGGGATCGGGCGTCTCGGCGTGGATCGGCGCGGCCTGTTCGGGGCTGACGCCCCAGGTCACCGTCGGCGCGACATCGCGCGCGTCGAGCGAGACCTCCTTGTCGAACTGCGCGTCATCGTCGCTTCCGAGTTGGCGCCAATCCTCGAGCGCGCGCTCGAACGCCTCGCCCTTGGGCGCGAAGGAACGGCCGCGCAGGAAAGAGAAAGTCGTCTCGTCCGGCGCTATCACGCCCAGCCGTCCGCCCGCCTCGATCGAGAGATTACACAAGGTCATGCGCCCTTCCATCGAAAGCGCCCGAACGCCGGCGCCGGCATATTCGATCGCATGGCCCTGCGCCCCGTCGGCGCCGATACGCGCGATGATCGTCAGCGCGAGATCCTTGGCCGAAAGGCCGTCGCCGAGCGCGCCGTCGATCGTGATTCGCATCCGCTTGGGCCGCTTCTGCCAGAGCGTCTGCGTCATAAGCACATGCGCGACCTCGGAGGCGCCTATGCCAAAGGCGAAAGCGCCGAAAGCGCCATGCGTCGAGGTATGACTGTCGCCGCAAACGATCGTAAGTCCCGGCAACGTCAACCCCTGTTCCGGCGCAACGACATGCACGATGCCTTGCCGGGGATCGTCGAGTCCGATGAGGCGAATCCCAGAGCGTCGGGTGTTGTCGTCCAACTGGCGCAGCATCCGCGCGAGTTCGGGATTGGCGATGCCTTTGGCGCGATCGCGCGTCGGGACGTAATGATCGGCGACGCCGAATGTCAGCTCGGGATGCGCGACGCCTGCGCCGCGTTCGGCGACCTGATCGAATGCCAGGAACGAGCCTTCATGCAGCAGATGCCGGTCGATCCAGAGCAGGGTGGTCCCGTCCTCGCGGGTCCGGATCGTGTGGGCGTCCCATAGCTTGTCGATCAAGGCGGCGCCCATTCTCGCATCCTCCAAGGCGCCTTGGCGCCGCATTTCGCCGCTTGACGCGGCGATGATGTATCATACTATAGACATCTAGAAGTTCTATCCAAGAGGCTTGTGTGGCCGGCGTCGATCTCCCGAAGACCCGCCAGATCTATCTGGCGCTGCGTGAGAGCATCGCCAACGGCGGCTTCGACGGCGGCGCTCCCTTGCCGGGCGAACAGGCGCTGGCCGCCACTCATAATGTCTCCCGGATCACTGTGCGTCGAGCCCTCGCCGAGTTGGAGCGCGAAGGCCTGATCGACCGACGCCGCGGCGCCGGGACCTTCGTCAATCCGCGCGACGTCGCGAAGCCCGTCATCGCCGACCTCGCCGACGTGCTGAAAAATCTGGTGGCGATGGGCAAGACGACCGACGTGCGGCTGCTCGCCTTTGGCTATCTCGATCCCGCGGCGCCGATCGTCGAGGCGTTGCGCTTGGCGCCCGGCGAGCGCACGCAGCGCTCGGTGCGCGTTCGCATCATCGATGACATGCCGTTTTCCTATCTGACGACGCATGTGCCCGAGCGGATCGGCGTCACCTATTCCGAGCCGGAACTCGCCTCGCAACCGCTGCTGACGTTGCTGGAGCGTTCGGGCGTATCAGTCGATCGCGCGACGCAGGAGATCAGCGCGGTGCTCGCTTCGCCCGAAGTCGCCGGGGCGCTGGATGTCGACATCGGCTCGCCGCTGATCGCGCTGACCCGGGTCGTCTATGACGATCGCGATCGCGGCGTCGAGCATCTCTATGCGCTCTATCGCCCCGATCGATATGCGTTCCGCATGGATCTGGAGCGCACCGGCGCCGGCGGCGGCCGTCGCTGGTCGCCCGTGGCAAACTCGAACGCCGTCCCACATTCACCCCCGCGGGAAGCCGCCGCCCGCACGGCACAAGGAAGCAAGGCATGACGAAAATCAATAAAGGTCTTTCCCGCCGAAGCGTGATCGCTTCGGGCGCCGCGGCCATCGGCGCTCTCGCCGCGCCCGCCTATCTTCGCGCGGAGGCGGCGAGCGTGAAAGTCGGCGTTCTTCAGCCGTTGACGGGCGCCCTCGCCAACGACGGTCAGGCGGGACGGCTGGGCGCCGAACTCGCGATCAAGGCGATCAACGAGGCCGGCGGGATCAAGGCGCTCGGCGGAGCCAAAATCGAGCCCAATTTCGGCGACGCGCGCTCGACGCCCGAAGGCGGCTCGGCCGAAGTCGAGCGCATGAACTCCGACGGCGTCAGCGCAATCGTCGGCGGTTTCGCGAGCCCGATCTGCCTCGCCGCGACGCAGGCCGCCTCGCGCTACGATCTGCCCTATATCGTCGACGTCGGCGTAAGCGACAAGATCGTCACGCGCGATCTCAAGAACACGTTCCGTTTCGCGCCCGGCGCGTCGATCGTGAGCAAGAGCGCGCTCGAGAACCTCGTCAAATTGAACGACGGCGCCGGCAAGCCGATCAAGACGGTCTTGCTCATTCACGAGGATGGGCTGTTCGGCACGGGCCTCGCAAATCTGTTGCAGACGGAACTGCCCAAGCTCGGCTTCGATGTCCTCGACTCGATCGCTCATCCAACGCCCTCGCGCGACATGTCGAACGTCGCGCTGGCGATCAAGGCCAAGAGCCCCGATCTCGTAATCCCGTCGAGCTACTACGGCGAATTCGTGCTGCTGGCGCGCACGATGCAACAGCAGCACATCAAACCGAAGGGCATATATGCCGTACTCAACGGCGCGGCTTCCAATTACCGCTTCGTCAAGGAATTTCCAGAAGCCGCGCAATATGTCATCGACACCAATCATTGGTACGATCCGCACAACGCGACCGCCATCGCCCTCAAGAAGGAGGTCGACGGGATGGGCAAGTTCTTCACCTACAATGTCGCGTTGAACTATTCCGCGATTCTGCTGCTCGCCGACGCGATCGAGCGCGCGGGCTCGGCCGACCGACTGAAGATCATCGACGCGCTCGCCTCCTCGACCTTCGACAAGCACATCATGCCCTATGGGCCGACGAAGTTCGTCAGCGGCCAGAATACGGGCGCGGCCCCTGTCAACACGCAGGTGCAAGACGGCGACATCAAGGTGATATTCCCCTCCGAATTCGCCGACGCCAAGCCGATCTTCCCGATTCCGGCGTAACGGCTAAACCCCCGTAAGACGGGAGAGCCTCAGGCGGCGGGCGGCGACGGATAAAGCGCCGCGCGCAACCCTGCATCCGGCGCCTCGGGCCACATTCTCCCGCTTGCCGGAGAAGGAATTTCGAAGTCGGAATAAGAGATGTTCGCCCCCGATATCGTTCTTGCCGCCGTCATCAACGGCCTGCTCACCGGCGCGGTCTACGCGCTGGTTTCGGTCGCGCTGACGCTGGTCTACGGGGTGCTGCACATCATCAATTTCGCTCATGGCGCAATCCTGACCGCAGCGATGTTCGCGGCGTTTTTCGCGCAGGCCGCGGGGGTCGATCCGCTCATCGCGGTCTTCGGCCTCGCGCCTCTTTTCTATGCGCTCGGCTATGCGACGCAGCGCTATGTGATCGGCCCCGCGAGCCATGGCTCGGACAGCAACGTGTTGCTGGTGACGCTCGGAATTTCGATCCTGCTCGAGAACGCCATGCTCGCCGCTTTCGGCTCGGACACGCGTACGATCGACACGCCCTACGGCTTCTCCACGCTCGACCTCGGGTTCATCTTCCTGCCCGTGCCGAGGGTGATCGCCTGCGCTGCGGCCACGCTCGTCGCCCTGCTGCTCTGGGCGCTGCTGAAGAAGACCGACACCGGACGGGCGATCCGCGCGGTCGCCAAGGAACGCTTCGGCGCGGCGCTGGTCGGCATCGACGTCGCGCATATCTACGCCGTCACCTTCGGCGTCGGCGCAGCGTGCCTCGCGGTCGCCGCCTGCGTTCTGCTGCCGAGCTTTTACGTGCAGCCGCGCGCCGGCGAAACCTATGTGCTCATCGCCTTCACCGTGGTCGTGCTCGGCGGCATGGGTTCGGTGCCGGGCGCCGTCATCGGCGGTCTCGTCATCGGCGTGGTGGAGAGCCTTTCCGGCCTCTATTTCGGCGAGAGCCTGGGGCAACTCGGCATTTTCCTGATTTTCATCCTGGTGCTGCTGCTGCGCCCGACTGGCCTGTTCGGAGCCCGCGCATGAGCGACCGGCTCGGCGCCTATGCGCCTCTCCTCGTCATCGCGACGGCGCTTGCTTGCGTTCCGCTCGCGACCTCGGCCAACACCGTGCTGAATGCGCTGGTCGTGTCGCTCACGATGGCGCTCGTCGGCCAGAGTTGGAACCTGCTCGGCGGTTATGCAGGACAGATCTCGTTCGGCCACGCCGCGTTTTTCGGCGTCGGCGCCTATTCGACAGCGATCCTGCAAGCACGCTTGGGCTGGAACGCCTATGCCGCCTTTGCGGCGGCGATCGCGCTGGGGTCCGCCGTCGGGGCGTCGATCGGCTATCTCAGTTTCCGTGCGGGCCTGCGCGGATCCTATTTCGCGCTGGTGACGCTCGCCTTCGCCGAGGTCTTTCGCATCCTCGCAAACGCCGCATCTTTCACCGGCGGCGCCGCGGGTACGCTCTTGAAGCTCGACGTGCGGCTCGCGAATTTCCAGTTCGCGAGTCGCGCGACGTTCTACTATGTCATTCTCGGCATCGTGACGATCGTGCTGCTCGCGACGCGCGCGATGGAGCGCTCGCGCTTCGGCGCCTATCTCGTCGCGATCCGCGAGAACGAGGAAGCCGCCAAGGCGCTCGGCGTCGACACCTTGAAGGTGAAAGTGCAAGCGATCACATTGTCGGCGGCGATAGCGGCGGCGGCGGGCGCCTTCTATGCCCAATATTTCCTGTTCGTGGATTCCAACATCGCCTTCGGAACCTGGATCTCGATCGAGGCGCTGCTGGCGCCCATCATCGGCGGATTGGGAACCGCGCTGGGTCCGCTGATCGGGGCGCTCGCGCTGCAGGCGCTTACGGAAGCCACGAAGGCGATCGCAGGCCGGATACCCGGCGCCGATGTCGCGCTCTATGGCGCCTTGCTCGTCGCGGCGATCGCGTTCGCTCCGCAGGGGCTGCAAGGTCTGTTCCAGCGCATGCGAATCCGGCTCAGAGCGGGGCGCGCCGCATGAGCGCGAGCCTGCTTCAGGTAGACAGGGTCAGCAAGCGGTTCGGCGGCCTCGTCGCGGTCGACGCCGCCTCGCTCGATGTCGAGGCCGGCCGCATCGTCGGTTTGATCGGTCCGAACGGCGCGGGCAAGACGACTTTGTTTGGGCTGATCTCCGGCTTCGAGAAGCCGACGAGCGGAACGATCCGGTTTCGTGGCCAGGACATCGCCGGTCTTGCGCCGCATTTGCGCGCCCGGCTCGGCATCGCCCGCACCTTCCAGATCGTGCGGCCCTTCGCGGGGCTGAGCGTGCGCGAGAATATCGCGGTCGGCGCGCATCTGCGCCATCCCAAGCGAGAGCAGGCGTTGCATCGCGCGGAGGAAGTCGCGCTCCTGGTCGGCCTCGCCGATCGGCTGGATGCGCCGGCATCGGGGTTGACGGTGGCGGGGCGCAAACGTCTGGAACTCGCGCGCGCCCTGGCGACGGAGCCCAGCCTTCTGCTGCTCGACGAGGTTCTGGCCGGGTTGAATCCCTCGGAAGTTCGCGCCGTCCTGCCGATCATTTCCAGAATCAGCAAGACTGGCGTCGCCATTCTAATGGTCGAGCATGTCATGCAGGCCGTAATGAGTTTGTGCGGGCGCGTCTATGTCCTGGCCCAGGGGCGCATCATCGCCGACGGCGCGCCCGCCGTCGTCACAAAGGACCAACGCGTCGTCGAAGCCTATCTGGGCGCCGGCGCCGCGGCGCGGCTCGTCGCGCGGGAGGGTTCGCATGGTTGAGCCCCTGTTGCGCGTCAGCGGCCTCATTGTCGGCTACGGCGATACCGAGGTGCTGCGCGGCATCGACATCGAGGTTGCGAGCGGTGAGACCGTCGCCGTGCTCGGCTCCAACGGCGTGGGCAAGACGACGCTCAACAAGACTCTGTCCGGCGTGTTGCGCGCTCGCGCCGGCGAGATCATCTTCGGCGGCGAGCGTATCGATCGCTTGACGCCGCTCGAAATCGTCGCGCTCGGGCTCATCCATGTGCCCGAAGGGCGCAAGATCTTCCCCGATATGGACGTGCGGGAGAATCTCGAACTCGGCGCTTATCGGCGCGGGAGGCCAGAGCGCGCGGCGAGCCTCGAAAAAGTCTTCGCGACTTTCCCGCGCTTGAAGGAGCGTGAACATCAGGCCGCCGGCACGCTGTCGGGCGGCGAGCAGCAGATGCTCGCCATCGGCCGGGGACTGATGTCAATGCCTCGGTTGCTGATTCTCGACGAGCCCTCGCTCGGCCTTTCCCCCTTATTGGTTGAAGAGATGTTTGCGCTCGCGAGCCGGCTGCACGCCGATGGCCTCTCGATCCTGCTGGTCGAGCAGAACGTCATGCAGTCGCTGGGCGTGGCGGCGCGCGCCTATGTGCTCGAGAACGGCCGCGTCGCACTTTCCGGGCGCGGGGCCGATCTGGCCAATAATCCTGAACTCGAAAAAGCCTATCTGGGAATGTGATCATGTCGAACAGTCTCGCCGCCCCGCCTCGCAGAGCATCGTTGAAAACGCGCCTTTCTCGCGAGGGCATCATCGTCGCGCCGGGCGTCTATGATGCGCTGACGGCCTCGCTTGCCGCATCTGCCGGGTTCGAGGCGCTTTATCTCTCCGGCGCGGCGATCGCTTATACAAGGCTCGGGCGGCCCGACATCGGCCTCGTATCCATGAGCGAAGTCGCGGACACGCTTGCTCTCGTCAGCGAGCGTGTCGAAGCGCCTGTTATCGTCGACGCCGACACCGGCTACGGCAACGCGCTCAACGTGCAGCGCACGGTGCGGCTGTTCGAGCGGGCGGGAGCCGCCGCGATCCAGCTCGAGGATCAGACGTTTCCCAAACGCTGCGGCCATCTCGCCGACAAGGGCGTTGTGACCTCGCGCGAAATGGTCGGCAAGATCCAGGCGGCGGTCGACGCGCGCCGCAGCGAGGAGACGCTCATCGTCGCCCGCACCGACGCCGGCGCCGTCGAAGGCTTCGACTCGGCGGTCGAACGTGCGCAGGCCTATGCCGAGGCCGGCGCCGATGTGCTGTTCGTGGAAGCGCCGCGCACGCGCGACCAGCTCGGCGCGGTCGCGAAGGCGTTGGGGGCGTGCAAGCCGCTGCTCGCCAACATGGTCGAAGGCGGCCGAACGCCCATCCTCTCCGGCGCGGAACTCGACGCGCTGGGTTTTCGGCTGGTCATCTTCCCCGGCGCCATCGTGCGCGCGCTCGCGCATGCCGCGCAGGACTTCTATGACATGCTGAAGCGCGACGGCACCACCGACGCATTTCGCAATCGCATGTTCGACTTCGACGCGCTGAACGCCATCGTGGGCACGCCCGAGATGCTGGCGCAGGGCAAGCGCTACGAAAACGGAGATCTCGCCTGATGAGCGCGCTTGATCCGGTCACGCTCGCCATTCTCAAAGGCCGGTTGGAACAGATTGCCGACGAGATGGACGCGACGCTCTATCGCTCCGCATTCAACCCGATCATCGCCGAGGCGCGCGACGCCTGCCATGGGCTCTACCACGCGCGGACCGGCGCGACGCTCGTGCAGGGCACGACCGGATTGCCGATCTTCGTCGGCGCCATGGCCTTCGCGGTCAAGGCGGTGATCGACAAGGTCGCGCGCGAAGGCGGCCTCGAGCCGGGAGATACTTTCCTGTTCAACGACCCCTATGACGGCGGTACGCATCTCAATGATTTTCGGCTGGTGCGGCCGCTGTTCCGCCAGGGCGAATTGTTCTGTTGGCTGGCCTCCGTCGGACATTGGCTCGACATCGGCGGCAATGTGCCAGGCGGCTTCAACGCGCGCGCGACCGAAAGCTTTCAGGAAGGCGTGCGCATTCCGCCCGTCAAGTTGATTTCGCGCGGTAAGATCAACACCGACATCATTGCGATCCTCTCTGCGAATTCACGCGTGCCGCAGTCCAACTATGGCGATCTCGTGGGTCAGTTGAACGCATTGGATCTGGGCGAGGGCCGCTTGACCGCGCTGCTAGATGATTTCGGCGAGGCTACCGTCTCGGAGGCGTTTGAGGCCTTCACGCGGCGCGCCGAGGCTTTGATGCGCGCCAATATCGCGGACTTGCCAGACGGCGCATATAGCTTTGAGGATTATCTCGACAACGATGGCGTCAGCGATCAGCGCTTGACCATCGCGCTCGACCTGACCATCGCCGGCGAGGAGATGACGCTCGACTTCTCGCGCTCTTCGGCCCCTTGCGCCGGACCCCTGAACATCGCGCGTTCGACGGCGGTGGCTTGCTGCTATGTCGGCCTCAAACATGTTTTCACCGACGTGCCCGCAAACGCGGGCTGTCTGGCTCCAATCCGGTTCGTCATCCCTGATGCGACGTTGCTCTCCGTTCATGCGCCCAAGCCGGTCGGCGGCTATACCGAGACGATCCTGCGCGTCATCGGCGTCATTTTCGGCGCGCTCGCCAAGGCGATGCCCGATCGCGCCACGGCCGCGCCCTTCGGCACCATCAACGCGCTCTCGCTCGCGGGCAAACGCGCGAACGGGCAAAGCTGGGTGATGTTCTCATTCTTCGGCGGCGGCCTCGGGGGCAATCCCGCCTCGGACGGCCTCAACCATGGCAACAATCCGATCTCGATGGCGACGATCCCGCCCGCCGAAATTCTCGAAGCCTCCTATCCCGTCATGTTCACGAAATGGGCGCTGCGTCCCGGCAGCGCGGGCGCGGGCCTGCATCGCGGCGGGCTCGGCGCCGTCTACGAGATCGAGGCGCTGGCGCCCGGCGGCGCCGACGTGTTCCTGCTCGGCGAACGCGGGCTCTATGCGCCTTTCGGCGTCAATGGCGGCGCTCCGGCGGCGCTCAACCGATTCTTCTGGCAGACCGACGCGGGCGAGGCCTCGCCGCCGTTAGCCTCGAAGGTGACCGACGTGAAAATTCGCGCCGGTCAGCATGTCCGATTGGAGACGCCGGGCGGCGGCGGTTGGGGCGATCCGTTCGCAAGAGATCCCGCGCTGGTGGCGCGCGATGTGCGGTTTGGTTATCTCTCGCACGAGGCTGCGCGAGCGGACTACAGAGTCGCGCTGGACGCCCGCGGCGACGTCGATAGGGCGGGGACGCAACGGCTGCGGGTGGGGGCCCCGTCATGACCGCCGCGACCAAGCCGCCCGCCGCCATCGTCGGCGTCGACGTCGGGGGCACGTTCACCGACCTCTTCTGGTTCGACGAGACGTCGCGCCGTTTCGCCACCGCAAAGGCGCCGTCAAATCGCGGCGACGAAGCCGTCGGCTTCGTAGAAGGGCTGAAGCGCCTCGGCGCCATCGCGAACATGGGCTCGATCGTGCATGGCACGACGGTCGGCACCAACGCGTTGCTGGAGCGCAAGGGCGCGCGCATCGGCGTGATCACCACGCGCGGCTTTCGCGACGTGCTCGAAATGCGCCGCCGCGATCGGCCGCATACCTGGGGTCTCTGGGGCGATTTCACGCCGGTCGCGGATCGCGACATGCGGTTCGAAGTCGACGAGCGCGTGCTCGCGGACGGAACCTTGCGGACGGCAGTCGATCCAATCGAGGTCGAGGCCGCGGCCAAAGCGCTGCTCGCCAAGGGCGCCGAGGCGCTCGCGATCGTCTTCATCAACGCCTACGCCAATCCCGCCAACGAGCGCGCTGCGGCGGCGGCGGCGCGCGCGGTCTGGCCGAACGAGCATGTCTCGTCCTCCGCCGAAATCCTGCCCGAGATCCGCGAATTCGAGCGGACTTCCACCACGGCGCTGAACGCCTATCTGCAACCCGTCGTCGGCTCCTACATCGCCAAACTCGGCGAAGCGCTGAGGCGCGAGAAATTCGCCGGACAATTTCACATCGTGCAGTCGAACGGCGGCGTGATGTCGACGGAATTGGCGCGTAAGCTGCCTGTGCGCACCGCGCTGTCGGGTCCCGCGGCGGGCGTCATCGCGGCCGCCGCCATCGCGCGCGCAGCCGGCTACGCCGACGTGATCACGGCCGACCTCGGAGGCACTTCGTTCGACGTTTCGTTGATCTCCGGCGGCGCCTCGTCGCTGGCGGCGCAGACGACGATCGCCTTCGGCCTCGTCATCCGCACGCCCATGATCGAGATCACGACCATCGGCGCCGGCGGCGGTTCGATCGCGCAGGTGGACAGAGGCGGGCTGCTGAAAGTCGGGCCTGAGAGCGCGGGTTCGCGGCCGGGGCCGGTTTGTTACGGAC
>CAVQMP010000004.1:0-14249 GCA_963713635.1 uncultured Solirubrobacterales bacterium | reverse complement strand
AACCGCAACGCCCGGTTCGCGTCCTTCAGCGCTGCCGCCGGGTTGCTCGCGAGGTTCCCCTGGGCGTCGTCGAGATAGATCTGCGAGAGCCCGGAACGCATCGAGCTGGCGCCGGCCAGCGCGAGCACGAAGCCGACGCAAGCCGCGGCGGCGACATTGGACACCGCCGGGAGTCCACGACGTTGCGATGCCTCCCGGGTGATGCCGGCGTCGGTCTCAGCTCGGGCGACAGGTTCGCGGTAACAGAGAACGGCGACCGCCATCAGTGCGATCGCGGTGACGCCGGGCAGCAGGTGCATCCAATCGCCACTCGTGTCGACGAGCCAGGTGACCGAGACTCCGACCGCACACACCAGCAACGTGCGGGCGTTCGGTGATCGTTTGGCTGCCGCATGCCAGCGTCGCGCAGCGAACGCAACGGCGAAGATCAGCGTCAGGAGCAGTGCGCCGCCGACCAGTCCGAGCTCGGCAAGCAACTCAAGCTCGATCGAGTGTGGGTTCTCGATCGCCTCGGTGGTGCGCCGCTCCTTGTAATACGCCACCGTATAGCCGCCGGCGCCGACGCCGGCCACCGGGTGCGCGGTGAACACATGCCAGGCGATCCGCCAGTAGTCATAACGGTTTCCTGCGCCTGAAAGGAGCCGCGTCTGTGCGGCTGCCGCACTGCTCGATCCACCGTCGGAGAGGTGCACAAACGCATGCCATTGATCGCGCGCGGTCCGCTCGATCGAGCCCAGCTTGATCACGGCTGCGCCCGTCGGCAGGATCACGACACAGATCGCCGCGACGGTCGCCAGGCGAGACAGCATCACCCTGGCCGTGGCGCTTCGGCTTCGATCAGGCGTTCTGCGGCAACCAGGCCGGCCCACACGACCCCCGTGCCGACACCTGCCAGCAGGATTGAGAGCACAGCCGCATGGAGCGTGCTCGACGCTGGTGACCCGGATGCTCCCGCGGTCGAATAGACCTTGAGTACCGAGGGCGCTGCGAACCCCGTTCCGACCGCTATGGCCGCAAGGGCAAGGAGCCGGCGACGGCGGCCGGGAATCGCGAGCACCGATACCAGGGCGGCGGCGCAGACGGCGAGTGCGGCTCCGCGTGACTGGCTCAGCAGCGTCAGGCTGGCCAGAACCACCGTCGCGGCGGCACCACATCCCGCCGCCAGCGGCGTCCGCCGTTCGGCGAGCGCGAACGTCAGCCAGCAACCCATCGCGAACACGCATCCCTCGCCGTTGATATAGCCGAGTGGAAGATCCAGGCGGCCCCCGATGAACAGTCCGGGGCCACCGCCACCGAGCAGGCGAATGATCACGATTGCAGCCACCAGGGCGATCCCTGCGCCCACCGCGATCATCAGCACAGCGGCGTGGCGCCGGCTGCGAAGCAGCACCAGTGCCAACAGCAGCGTTGCCGCGTAGGCAAGCCACCGGTTCGCGTCTATGGTCGCCTGCTCGACGGTTGGGGACCACGTGCTCGAAACCAACGACCACAAGCCGAGACCTGCCAATGCGCACAGCGCGACGATCGCGGGGCGGCCGAGGCGGGGCGGGCTGGCAACCAGCGCGGCGGCTGCGATGACCACCATTCCGAGCCCGATCGGGATCCACACCCCGGTGCCGTAATACGCCTCGAACAGGGGGCTCAGGCCCGCGCCGAGCCCGAGGATGCCGAGCAGCACGAGCGATGTTCGATCCCAGGCGAGGGAGCCGTCGGAGGTCGCGGCCGCCGGGCTCGTGGCGAGCGGCGAGCCGGGTCGGCCCGAACCGTCAATCGCGTGCCTCGCACCGCCGCCGTCCGCGTCGGGCGAGGTCAGTTCTGGCTGATCGAGCTGTTCAAGCACGCGGATGGTCGCCGATGCGCAGACGACGAACGCGAGCAGCACATAGACGATGGTGGCGCTGGTTCCATGGATCGCGACGATCACGAGTGCGCTCACCAATGCCTGCGCGGCACCGAGCACAAGTGCCACGCGCGCTGCGGTCTGGACACCTCGCCGGGTGCGGTGAGTGAGGTGATCCTGTCCGCCTGTCAGGATCGAGACGCCGCGCCGGCGACGCGAGACGATCACCAGGCAGGTGTCGACCGCCGGCACGCCAACCAGGAGAAATCCGACCAGCAGCGCTAGCGTCGAGGGCTCCGCGCTGCGCGCGGCCGCCGCAACCAGCGCCGCGACCGCGAAGCCGAGCGGCATGCTGCCCCCGTCGCCGAGGAAAACCCTCGCAGGCTTGGCGAGGTTATGTGGCAGGAAGCCGAGGCATGCGCCGGCGAGTGCAGCGCAGCCAACCGCCGCCCAGGTGGCGCCCGTCGAAACCGCAAGTACACACGCGCCGCCCGCGACCACCGCCGCCATCGTGCTGGCGGCGCCGTCCATGTTGTCGAACAGGTTGAATGAGTTGACGACGGCGACCACCCAGATCCCGGTCACCGCAGCGTCGACGGCGAAGCCGGCACCGAGGTGCCAGCCAAGTCCCGCGGCGGTCAGCAACACCCCGACAGCGAACTCAGCCGCGACTCGCAGCTGCGGCGTAACGGTGCGCCGATCGTCGATCGTTCCGATTACAAGCAGCACCGCGACGCCGGCCAGCAGCGGCAGGGTGCGGTTCGGGTCCCCGGCGCCGATCGCCACCGCCAACGCGAACGCGAACATCACCGCCGCGCCGCCGAGATATGGCGTCGGGCGCCTGTGACCCTTGTAACCCAACGGCTGGTCGTAAAACGCGAGCCGCTCAGCGGCGGCGATCGCCAGCGGCGTGGTCAGGTAGGCCAGTCCGGCGGCAAGCGCGACCCCGATCAGGAGCCTTTCACCCAGAGATAGATCCACGCCACGCGCAACTTTAAGCGATCAACCCCCCTAAGTTCATCTGACCGCTAGATTTTCCGGCGTGTGCGGAATCGCAGGCAAGGTCGACCTGCGTTCGGCTGTCGCTCCCGAGTTGCTCGATCGCATGTGTCAGCTGCTTGAGCACCGAGGTCCCGATTCACGTGGTGTTCATGTCGAGGGGGGCGTTGCACTTGGCATCCAGCGCCTGGCTGTGATCGACCTCCAGACCGGGGACCAGCCGATCTACAACGAGGATCGGTCGGTGGTTGTGGTGCTGAACGGCGAGATCTACAACTACGTCGAGCTTCGGGCTGAGCTGATTGCGCGCGGGCATCGGTTCCGTACCGCGGGTGACACGGAGACGATCGTGCACCTCTACGAGGAGTTCGGCGACGATTGCGTGCAGCGGTTACGGGGGATGTTCGCGTTCGCGGTCTGGGATCAGCGCCGCAGGCGTCTGCTGCTCGCGCGAGATCGTGTCGGCAAGAAGCCGCTGTTCTACCGAGCGACCGCCGATGCGGTCTGGTTCGCCTCCGAGCCCCGAGCGATCCTCGTCGATCCCGAGGTGCCGCGCGAGGCGGAGATGGAGGCGATCGACAGCTACCTGCGGTTTCAATATGTCCCGGCCCCGCTGTCGGCCTTCAAGGGGCTCCACAAACTGCCTCCGGCGCACGTGCTCAGCTGGGGTGGCGGGGAGCCGGCCGTCTCGCCTTACTGGACCCTGGACTATGCGCGACAACCGCAGGTTTCGATGGACGCCGCCGCCGAGATGGTCCGCGAATCACTGTTGGAAGCCACCAGACTGAGACTCCGCTCTGACGTTCCGCTCGGTGCGTTCCTGTCAGGTGGCGTCGACTCAAGCGCGGTCGTGGCGGCGATGGCGATCGAGGGGACCGGCCGCGTGAAGACCTTCTCGATCGGCTTCGATGAGGCCGGTTACGACGAGACTGAGTATGCCCGCGCGGTAGCCGAGCGATATGACACCGATCATCACGAGTTCCGCCTCGAGGCGGACGCGATCAGCGTCCTGCCACGGATGGTCTGGCACTACGGCGAGCCGTTCGCGGACTCCTCGGCGCTGCCGAGCTTCTATCTGTCCGAACTGACCCGCAGACACGTCACGGTGGCGCTGAACGGCGACGGTGGCGACGAGAGCTTCGGCGGTTACGAGCGCTACGTCGCGCAGCTGTTCACGGAGCGTGGCAAGGTGATTCCGGCACCACTTCGCCATGCCGGTGGCAAATGGGCGGAGCGGATCGGCGCCGGCAGTCGCTCTCGCACGGTCCGCTCGCGCGCTGTTCGCCTCGTGTCGGCGTTCGCGCTTGAGCCGTGGGAGCGCTACGACCGATGGATGTCGTACTTCACCCGTCCGGAGCTTGATCTGCTGTACACAGCCGAGTTTGCCGGGGCAGGCGTAGTGCACCCGGCCGACTCGCTGATCTCCGATCGCTGGCATCAATCGAGCGCGTCGGATTCGGTTGGCAGGATGCTGGATGTCGACATCCAGACGTACCTGCCGGGGGACCTGCTCGTGAAGATGGACATCGCGACGATGGCCAGCTCGCTCGAGGTACGGTCGCCGCTGCTCGATCAGGTGCTGATGGAGCGCGCCGCCGCGCTCCCGAGCAACCTCAAGATCCGAGGTCGCGTCTCAAAGGCGGTGCTCAAGCACGCGGTCGGCCCGTGGCTTCCGGCGGCGGTGATCGACCGGCCGAAGATGGGCTTCGGGGTGCCGATCGCGAGCTGGTTCCGCAATCGCCTCGCTCACGTGCCGGATCAGCTGCTGCTCGATCCCGTCGCGACCGAGCGTGGGATCTTCAGGCCCGACGGCGTCCGTAAGCTGATCGATGACCACCGCTCGGGCCGCGCCGACAATGCATCCAGACTGTGGGCGCTGTTGCAGCTCGAGCTGTGGTTTCGGACATACATCGATACCTTCTCGATGGCGCCGCTCTCGTTGGCGCCCGCCGCTTCGGGATCCTCGGCTACTGTTCGCGCGCGATGAGAGTCCTGGTCACCGGCGGCGGCGGGTTCATCGGCTCCCACATCGTGGACGCGCTGCTCGAGCGTGGGATCACGGTGCGGGTGCTCGACAACTTCGCAACCGGCCATCGCGGCAACATCAACGGGGTGCTCGACGAGGTCGAGCTGGTCGAGGGCGACATCCAGAGCTACGAGCGTGTCAGCAAGGCCGCCGCCGGCTGCGAGGTCGTGTTGCATCAGGCGGCGCTGCCCTCCGTCCCCCGTTCGATCCAGGATCCGCTGACCTCGAACGCGACCAACGTGATCGGAACGCTGAACGTACTGCTGGCCGCGCGTGACCACGGCGTTCGCCGGGTCGTCTACGCATCGTCCTCGTCGGTCTACGGAGCAGGTGCCGAGCTGCCGAAGCACGAGGAGCTGCCGACCCTTCCGATCTCCCCGTACGCGACGGCGAAGCTCGCCGGTGAGAGCTACGCGCGCAGCTTCTCACACGTCTATGGGCTCGAGACCGTGGCGCTGCGCTACTTCAACGTGTTCGGACCGCGCCAGGATCCCAACTCTGAATACGCGGCGGTGATCCCGCGCTTCATCACGACGCTCTCCGAGGGCAAGCCACCGCTGATCTTCGGCGATGGCGAGCAGTCACGAGACTTCACGTTCGTTGCGAACGTCGTCCGGGCAAATCTGCTCGCGATCGATGCGCCCGGGGTCACGGGTCGTGTGTACAACATCGCCTGCGGCCAGCGGATCTCGCTCAACGATCTCATCGGGCAACTCCAGTCGATCCTCGGCACATCGATTGAGCCGATCCGCACAGCGCCGCGCGCCGGGGATGTGAAGCATTCGATGGCGGACATCTCCAGAGCGCGCGGCGATCTCGGCTACGAGCCCTCAATCGGTTTGCGGGAAGGGCTCGAGCGGACAGTCGATGCGCTGCTTGGCGACGACGTCAGCCGTAGTACCCGCGCCTGAACACGAACTGGTTGCAACCGAGGCCCCCGCCGCAGGTGAGCATCCACTCGAGGTCGAAGCCGAGGCCGTGGAAGTATGAGAACACCTGCTCGGGCGTGGCGACCTCAAACGGCCAGCCGCCAACCCAATCGACCAGGTCGTGCCAGCGACTCATACCGCGATTCCTCTTGTAGTCGCGCCATCCACCGAAGTACGCGCTAGGCCCGTCCGCGATCAGCGACAGAGACTCGCGGGGTGCCATCGCGGCGATCACATATGCCGCACGCAGCGACGGCGGAACGCGTCGGTAGGTCCGTTTGACCGCTGTCCAGACGCGGCTCATCGGCCCTTGGTCGTTGTAGATCGAGATGAACAGCCGCCCGCCAGGCGCCACGGTCGAAGCGATGTTCTCCCACCCTCTTCGCATATCGCCGGTGTGGTGCAGCACTCCCCACGAGTAGACGACGTCCCATTGCCCAAGCGATTCGAGATAGGCCGCGTCGAGCACGTCGCCGCGCTCGATCTTCCAGTTCGGTGCGTCTGTCGCGAAGCGCTCGCGTAGGCTCAGCGTCGTCGTGACGCTGTCCTGATCGAAGTCGAACGAGTGGATCGGTCCAGCGCCAAGCTGCGCCGCCGCAAGCGAGAACAGACCACTACCGCAACCAGCATCGAGGAAGCTCTTACCCGACAGGTCTCCGAGCCGCTCTCGTAACGATTCGGCGGCGACGTGCTGTCGCTCGCCGTCGACGTGGACGCTGAACTTCGCCCAGTTGGCGCCAAAGTCGAAGCGCGGAGCTTTCGGGGCCTCCGAGGCCGAGCCGGTGGTGGTAGCGGGAGAACTCACGTGCGGGGCCACCGCAGAAGACGGATCGTCAGTCGACGGACGAATTCAGGCATGTCGAGCTCGTCAACGATCCCGATGTCGCCCAACTCGAACAGCGAACCATAGAGAAACACAGCCATGGATGTGATGCTCGCGAGCGCGCAACTACTCACAACAGCCGTCCAGCCGCTGAGCACGAACAGCGGGATCGTGGCCGCCGGCATCGGCGCGAAGGCGGTGAGGCGCCACCTCGGCCGGATTGACAGGCAGCGCGCGGCCACCACCGTGTATCCGATCAGGACGACGGAGACGCTCACAATCGTCGCGATTGCCGGCGCCCAGGTACCGGCTCCGAGCCAGCCGATCAGGATGACGTCGAGAACGGCATTGGACACGGCCGCGGTGATGTTGATCGTCGCTGTGGCCCGCGTCCGGTCGAACACGGTCACGATCGTTCCGAGTAGGGAGTCGGCGAAGAACACGGCGGCTGCACTGAACAGGAGGACAAGCGGGATTCGGGCCGGCGCAAAGCGGTGTCCGAACGCCACCGGAACGATCGCGAATGCCGGCCCCATCCCGAATGCAAGCACGCTGCTGGCTATGAAGGTCAACATCGGAACGACTCGCTCGACATAGAGACGGAGCGCCGACTCTCGCTCGGCGAGGCGGAGCGAGACGAACAACGGCGTGAACACCGGCCCGGCTGTCGTACCGATTGTCTGGAGCATCCCGTATCCCTGATACGCGATCGCGTAGGTGCCGACCGCGGCCGCGGTCGAGAACGTGCCGAGCATGAACAGGTCGACCGATCGCATTACGTATTGACTTACGACGAACGCGATCAGCGGGCTCGAGAACACCCAGACCCGTCGTACAACCGTGCGACGCGGCAGCTCGCGTGAGAAGCCGACGTGGCGGACGATCACCGCGACGGTGATCGTCAGCGCGGACATCCCGGCAAGCGCGATCAGCGCGACCGATGTTGGCTCGACCTTGACGTGCGCCGCGTATAAGAACGCCAGCACCCCTACGTAGACCACCTGTTGCACGACAAGCGCAACGGCGCTCAGCTTCTGGCGTCCCCAGGTCTCGAGCAGGTATACGACGTGGTCAAAACAGACCCAGACGGCTGCGTAGGCGACGCTCAGCAGCGCCAGAGGCGTGGTGAACTCCGCGGGCAGGATCCCGGTGGCGTGCAGGATCAGCACGACGGGCGTGGCGACCACGAATGTGGGCAGCACGAACACGGCTCGTGCGGCGGTGATCCGGGCCATGGTTCCCGACAGCTCGAGCTCCTCGCGGCCGAAACGCGATACGGCGGCGCTGGTCCAGGCCGAGGACACCGTGAAGATCAGCAATGCGACGACGTAGAACAGCGACAGCGCGCCGAACTCGCTCGGCGCGAGCAACCTCGTGGTGAACACCGAGGCCGCGAGCGTGAGGAGCGCGTACACGCCGCGTGCTCCCACGACCGACGAGTAGTCGCTGAACGCGGTGGCCTCGCCTCGGACGGGACTGCGCTCAGGCAACTTTGCCGCCGACCGGGGCGCGCTCGCTGACGGCAAGACCGACCGTGCAGGCCACGGCGGCGGCGATCGGAAGTCCGGCGGCGGGGGCCTCCAGGAGGTTGGCGAACGCGAGGCAGATCGCGGACGCAACGAGCATCCCGAGAAGCGCGGGCGCCTCCGGGCGACGCCGGATCGCGAGCGCCGCGTGGGCGGCCGCAGCGCAGATGATCGCAAGCGCGATCAGACCCGGCAAACCGAGCTCGGCGGCGAAGCGCGTGAACTCGTCGTGGGTCGCGATCGCGCCGACGCCTGAGCGCGAGGAGGCGTAGGAGGGAAAACGGTCCCAGCCGATGCCCCTGATCGGGTCGCTGAGAAATGCGTCGATTGCGATCCGCAGCGCGCCCTCCCTCGCATCGACGTAGTTGCTCTCCGCCCCCAGTAGTGACGCCGGTAGCCGTCTACGAGTGCCCAGCAGCTTCGTCGGCAGCGCCCTGGACAGCGGCGGCTCGCTCGACGTGACAGCGATCGAGCGGAGCTCGAGCGCTCCGGGCTTGCCGAGGTAGAAGTACACGCGAGCATCGTGAGCTTCCTCGGTCGGGCTCCATGTCAGCGCAAAGCGCCTCCAGTCGGCGCTTGGCGACGATCGCCGGTAGACCAGGCCGGCGCCGCTGAGGTTGTCCTCCAGCGCGTAGTAGAACCTCATGCCCGGGTCTTGCGAGCGTGCCTCGAACTTCACCCGCACGATGCTCGCCTTACCCTCCTCGCCGAGGGGAAAGCTCGCGCCCTCTCCGAACTTGGCACCGATCACACGCAGAACGTCGGGTCCGGCGTTTTCGAGCTTCGACGGTCCGGCCGATATGACTCCCGTCGAAGCCGGTGACCAGCCGCTCCGGTCCACCTCCCGAGCCGCGGCGATCGCCGAGCCAAAGTCGGCGTCCGTCCGCAGTCGCGCGAAGCTGGGGTAGAGCACGATCCCGGCGATGACGCCGACCGCGGCGAGTGTGAGCGCGGTCCTTCGACGCTGGGCCGTCGGGACGAGCAGCACGATCGTCACATATGAGCCGCCGGCGGCGGCCAGCAACCCCGACCTCGAGTACGTTTGAAACACGGTGACGATCAGTACCGCGATGGCGGCGACGGCCAGCCAACGGATGCGCACCGGGCCGATCCCGCGTTCGACGAACAGCGCCGCGATCGCCAGCGGCAGTGCCAACGCCTGTGTTGCTGCGAGGAAGTTCGGATTGCCGTAGGTTCCGAGCAGCCTGGTGGACATGCTGCTACCCGCCGGCTCGCTGTGCACGCCTGCCAGCGCAAGAATCCCCGCGAGGACACAGCCGAGCCCGACGGCGCCGAGCAGTGTCACGGCCGACTTCGGCTCTGCGATCACGGCGAGCACGGCGAGCGCCGCCCAGGCTGACATCTCGTCGAGGCCGTAGGAGCCACCGGTGCATTGACAGCCATTCGTGTGAGTACTGAAAAGCACCAGGGCGATGCTCAGCAGACCGCCGATCGCCAGCATCAGCCCGGGGCCTCGCAGTGCTGTCCGGAGCAGCGCCCACAGTCTCCCGGGGGTTCGAATGTAGACCGCCAGCGCGACCGCGGCGACGGCCAGGAACGCCCGTCCGATCGTCAGGGCCGGCGCCGATGTGAGCGGCGCCGATTCCCAAATGACCATCGTCAAGCCCGCGCCCGCAAGCGCCGTGACCGTGACCGTTAGCGCTCCACTTCGCAAGCTAAGCGGCCCGGGTGGCGCTGTTCGGATGCCTTGCGGACGCAAATGCTTCGGTGATCGCCGCTGCGTGCGCCGTGACCATTCTGTCCATCGAGAAGGTCTCGGCGGCGTGTCTCCATGACTCGGTACCGAGGCGATCGCGGCGTTGACTGTCACCGATCAGCTCCTGCATCGCGGCGACCGTGGCGCGCGGATCGTCAAGGGGCACGAGGATGCCGCCGTCACCGACGACCTCGGGGGTCCCACCGGTGTCGGTGGCGATCATCGCCCGCCCCGCGAAAGCAGCCTCCAGCAGGGCGTTCGGCATCCCCTCGGAGTCCGACAGCAGCATCGCGACGTGTCGGTCCCGCCAGAACTCGCGGGCGTCGTCGATCGCGCCGAGAAACGTGACCCGCTCGAGCATGCCGGCGCGGGCGACGCGCTCCTGGATCTCGGGACGGGTCACGCCGTCGCCGGCGATGTCCAAACGCCATCCGCCGGCCGGTAACAGCTCGAGCGCATCGATCAGCCGATGGTGTCCCTTCTCTGGGCGAAAGTTCGCCACATAGCCGAACGCGACCGGTGTTGGGCCGGGCATCGGCAGCGGTGGCAGATCCAGGTGACCATTCGGTGTCAGGCGGATGCGCGAGCGATCGTGACCGCGGGCGACACACGATCCCGCAACGGCCGCGGAGTTTGCGGTAACGAGTGTCGCGAACCGCTCTGCCCAGCGGATCGCGCTGCCGACCACTGGGTAACGACGCTCGAGGTCGGAGCCGATCAGGTTGCGTCGCGCGGCCACGCATGGGATCCCAATTCCGCGGCAGATCGGAGCCAGGAATGCGGCTGCCTCATCGAGCCATGCATAGACCACGTCCGGCTTTGATCTGCGAACGGAATCTGCATACTCGCACCCACGCCAGGCCCAACGAAGGATCGGGTGGCCGACCTGAAGCTGCTTGACCGGGATGATCTCGATCCCCGCCGAACGGAGCCGCCTGCCATGCGAGGTCGTCTCCTCGCCGGCGCCGGTCACCAGCACCGGACGGAACCGGTCTCGGGGTAAGCGCACAAGCAGCTCCGTCAGCTGTTTCTCGCTGCCGCCATTTCCCAAGGTTCCGATTGCGAAGGTCACGCGAATCACTCGATCGCCCCCACGATCAGGTTTCGGTAGAGAGTGTCCAGGTCGCCGACCAACCTTTCGAGTGTGAATGTCTCGGCGACGTTGGCGCGACCGGCCAGTCCGAACGCCTTGGCTCTCGCGCCGTCCCTGGACAGCTCGGTGACGGCGTCTGCAAAGGCCTGCTCGTCGTTCCGTCGGATCACAAGGCCCGAGACTCCGTTGTTGACCACGGCACGCACACCACCCACGTCCGTGCTGACGACGGGCACTGCTGAAGCGTGCGCCTCAATCAGACTCACCGGCGTCCCCTCGTTGTCGGAGGTCAGCGCGACGATGTCACTTGCGAAGTAGATGTCTTCGACGTGGTTCGTGAATCCGCGCCAGATCAGGCGGGTGCCGAGTGCGATGGCGGCGGGACTGCTTACGAGCTGGTCACGAAGCTCACCGTCGCCGACAACCATGAAACGGAGTCCGGGATCCCCGTCGAGCAGCGCTGCGATCCTCAGGAAGCGGTCTACGCGCTTGATCGGGACGAGCCGTGCGATCAGCGTGATCAGGGTCGCCTCCTCGTCAACGCCGAGCGCGGCACGAGCGGCGCGGCGGCGCTCTGAGCGCGATGGTTCTTGGACGAGGAAGCGGTCGAGATCGAAACCGAGCGGAACAACACTGATCCGGTCGGCCGATGCGATTCCAAGCCTGACGAGGTCGGCCTTCACTTCAGAGGACACGGCGATCAGCCTGGAGGTCCGCTTAGCCAGGAACCGCTCAACCGATCTGAACAGAGCTGCCCTACGCGGCGAGAAATAGCCTTCGAGCACGTGGCCGTGAAACGTATGGACGGTCAGGGGACGCGGAGCCGGGCTGGCGAGCACCGCTAACCGCCCGAGGGTGCCGGCTTTGGCGGCGTGGGTGTGGACGATGTCCGGCCGGAGTGCTCTGATCAGTCGCAGAATCTCGCCGAGCGCCCGAAGATCAGCTGGCCCGAGCTCACGACGAAGCCACGGGATCCGCACCGGGGTGACCCCGACGTTGTCGGCGAGTGCGTCCATCGACCCCTCGCGCGGGCCCTCCGCTCCACGCACGAGCGTCGTCTCGTAGCCGAGCGCGGTCATCCGCTGCGTCAACGTGATCGCCTGGATGGCCGGGCCGCCAACATTCAGCCGCGAGATGATCCGCATGATCCGCAGCGGCCGGGATCCTGTCTGCATCCGCTGCGAGGTTAGCGAGCGCTCACCAGGTGCAGCTTTCGCATCCGGGTGTTCCGCGCACTCTTCAACTCACTCGGGTCCCAGGTCGGATCGGCCCCGGCTCCCTGGCTCGTGCTAGCGTAATCGCGGTTCCCGAGACGGGCACGGAAGAGGCTTAGGAGCAGTGGCGTGCAAGTGCTGATCACCGGTGGGGCGGGCTTCATCGGCTCGCATCTGGCCGAGGGGCTGATCGCGCAGGGACACTCGGTTCATGTGCTTGACGATCTCTCGACCGGCACGATCGACAACCTTCGTGGTCTGCGGGGCGAGTCGCAGTTCGGCTACACGATCGACACCTGTGATGACCGTCGCCTGGTGGCCGAGTTGGTTGACGACGCCGACTTCGTGTTCCACCTCGCGGCGGCCGTCGGGGTGCAGCTGATCGTCGACAGTCCGGTGCGGACGATCGAGACGAATGTGCACTGCACCGAGGTGGTGCTCGCGGCCGCGGACAAGAAGAAGAAGCCGGTGTTCATCGCCTCGACGAGCGAGGTGTACGGGAAGTCCCGGGACCTGCCGTTCCGTGAGGACGGCGACATCGTGATGGGCGCGACGACGCGCGGGCGCTGGTCGTACGCGTGCTCGAAGGCGCTCGATGAGTTCCTGGCGATCGCCTACCACCGGGAACGGGGGCTGCCGACGGTGGTCGGGCGCCTGTTCAACACGGTCGGACCGAGGCAGACCGGGCGCTACGGGATGGTCGTGCCGACGTTCGTGCGCCAGGCGCTCGCAGGCGATCCGATCACGGTGTTCGGGGCCGGCGATCAGCGGCGCTGCTTCTGCCACGTCGAGGACGTGACCCGTGCGTTGTGCGGGCTGATGGAGCGGGCCGATCTGCGTGGCGAGGTGTTCAACATCGGCTCGACTGAGGAGGTCTCGATGATCGAACTGGCCGAGCGGGTCAAGCGGGCGGCTGGATCGAGCTCCGAGATCGTCAGAGTCCCATACGACGAGGCTTATGGCGAGGGCTTCGAGGACATGGCGCGTCGGGTACCCGACATCGGCAAGATCAGCACCGCACTCGGTTGGCGTCCGACGCAGACTTTGGACCAGATCCTCGCCGACGTGATCGAGCACGAGCGCACCCGCGCCTCCGGCGGGAATCGCCCTGCCGCCGTCAAGGCGCCCTGACGACTACGGTCCGGTCGAGGCGCCAAACCGGTGCGGTCTCACCGCTCCGCGCGCGCCAGCAGGATCCGGCGCAGCAGCGGTGGACCGCCGACGGCGCGGATTCGGACGTTGCGGAAGTCGAACTGCGCCAGCAGTTCGCTGAGCGACTTACGCGAATAGAGGTGGAGGTGGTCGCCGAGGGGCTTGGAGAAGCGCTCGATGCCGCCGAGCGCCAGGCGCAGACGTCCGTGGGAGGGGGTGCTCAGCAACAGGCGCCCGGCGGGCGTCAGCACGCGGTGCGCCTCTGAGAGCCAGCGGGCGGTGTCGGCCACGTGCTCGATCACCTCACTGGCCCAGATCACGTCGAAGCTGGAGTCCTCGAACGGGAGTGGCCCGTCGATCGGCGCCAATCGGAAGTCGAGCTGCGGGTACGAGCGCCGAGCACGGGCCAGGGCAGTCTCGGCGACGTCGACCCCGATGACGCTGACGCCGGCGGCGGCGGCGATCGAGGTGAACTCGCCGGCGCCGCATCCAAGGTCAAGGACGCGGTCGCCGTTGCGCAGCTCGTGGAGCAGAAACGAGCGGCGGATCGGCAGATCGGGCGGCGTCAGCTCGTCCGGCAGCTGCTGCCAGAGTTCCTCGTAGTAATCCTTCACCCACCGCAAACTAGCGCGCCGATACGGTTGCCCGCCAGAGCACGAAGGTCGCTTTCGATAGTCGTCCCGCGAAGGAGACGCGTGGGCTCGGTCGCGATTCGCGGTGCCTGCTGAGCGCTCTGCGCGAAGCGGAGCGCGGCGAGGTGGTGGAGGCGCATCAGCCGCGACGGCGCGACGTGTTCCCACTCGCCATGGATCGATGGTGCGCTGCTGAACTCGCCCGTGCCGATGGTCGTGACCGTGCACGACGTGGTCCCGCTCAAGCGTGTCGGCGAATACCTGCGGCTGAGCCTGCGATTCCGGCTCCGCTGCCTGC
>CAVQMP010000003.1:0-21724 GCA_963713635.1 uncultured Solirubrobacterales bacterium | reverse complement strand
GCCGAAGCGCTCGGTTGGCGTCCGTCAACGCTGCCGCTGGATTCGTCGCAAGGCTTCCTTGGGCATCGTCGAGATAGAACTGCGAGAGCCCGGAACGCATCAGGCTCGCGCCCGTGAGCGCGAGCGCAAAGCCCACGCCGGCCGCCGCGACCGTTCTGAGCGCGCTCGGCGTGCCACGACGACTGATGTCCTTACCGCCCGCGCTCGCGCTGGTCTGGGCGCCTGCGACGCTCGGTTCGCGATAGCAGAGCACGGCAACCGCCATCAGCGCGACCGCGGTGACGCCCGGCAGAAGGTGCATCCAATCACCACTGGTGTCGACCAACCAGGTGACCGCGACGCCGCCGGCGCACACGAGTAGCGTCCGCGCGTGCGGCGACCGTTTGGCAGCGGTTTGCCAGCGACGAGCCGCGAGCACGACCGCCGTGACCAGCGCCACGAGCATCGCACCGCCGATCAGCCCTAGCTCGGCAAGCAGTTCGAGCTCGATCGAGTGTGGGTTCTCGATCGCCTCGGTTGTTCGCCGTTGCCTGTAGTAAGCGACCGTGTAGCCGCCTGCGCCGACCCCGACTGCTGGGTGTCCGGTGAACACATGCCAGGCGATCCGCCAATAGTCGTATCGGTTTCCGGCACCTGACAGCAGCCGCGTCTGTGCGGCAGCTGCACTGCTGGAGCCGGCATCGGAGAGATGCACAAAGGCGTGCCATTGGTCGCGTGCCGTGCGCTCGATTGAGCCCAGCTTGATGGCGGCCACGCCGGCCGGCAGGAGCACGACACAGAGGGCGGCGGCCGTAGCGAGTCGAGACAGGATCACCCTCGCGGTCGCACCCCGGCTCCCGATCAGGCGCTCCGCGGCAACCAGTCCGGCCCAGACCACGCCCGTCCCGGCACCCGCCAGCAAGATCGAGACCACAGCCGAGTGGAGCGCGCTCGGCGTCGGTGACCCAGATGCTCCCGCGGTCGAGTAGACCCTGAGCACCGCAGGCGCGGCGAGTCCGGTTCCCACCGCGATGGCCGCCAGCGCGAGCAACCGTCGGCGCCGCCCGGGAATCGCCAACACCACGAGCAGCGCCGCAGCGAACACGGCGATCGCGGCGCCGCGCGACTGGCTCAGCAACGCCAGGCTGGCCAGGACCACCGTCGTCGCGGCACCACATCCCGCCGCAAGCGGCGTCCGTCGCTCGGCGAGCGCAAACGACAGCCAGCAGCCCATCGCGAACACACATCCCTCGCCATTGATGTATCCGAGCGGCAGGTTCAGCCGTCCGTCGATGAACATCGTGCTGCCGCCTGCGCCGAGCAGTCGGATAATGACGACCACCGCTACGATGCCGATCCCGGCGCCCACGGAGCCGATCAGCACGGCAGCATGCCGGCGAGTACGGATCAGGACAAGCGCCAACAGCAGCGTTGCCGCGTAGACGAGCCATCTGTTCGCGTCGATCGTCGCTTGCTCCACCGTGGGTGACCATGTGCTCGAGACAAGCGACCAGAGCCCAAGTCCCGCAAGCGCGCAGACCGCGACGATCGCGGGGCGGCCGAGCCGCGGTGGACTGGCCACCAGCACTACTGCTGCGGTTACCACGAGTCCGAGGCCTAGCGGTACCCACACCCCCGTGCCGTAGTACGCCTCAAATAGCGGGCTGAGTCCGGCGCCGAGCCCGAGGAGTCCGAGCAGCACGATCGAGACTCGATCCCAGGTGATGGAGCCGCTTAATGGTGTCGCCGGAGCGTTCGCGTCGCCAGTCGTCGCGGGTCCACGCGAAGCGCCTGACCAACCGGCTCCACCGTCGCCGGTCAGCTGAAGCCCGTCCACTTGTTCGAGCATGCCGATCGTCGCCGACGCACAGACGACGAACGCGAGCAATACGTAGACGATCGTGGCACTGGTTCCGTGGATCGCGACGATCACAAGCGCACTCAGAAGTGCCTGCGGCGGCACCTAGAACGAGCGCAACCCGCACCGTCGTCCTCACCCTCCGCCGTGTGCGGTGAGTGAGGTGGTCCTGCCCACCTGTCATCACCGAGATCCCGCGCCGCCGGCGGGAGACGATCACCAGGCAGGTATCAACCGCCGGAATGCCAACGAGCAGGAACCCGACAAGCAGCGCCAGCGTCGATGGCTCGGCGCTGCGCGCCGCGCTCGCCACGAGCGCGGCCACCGCAAACCCGAGCGGCATGCTGCCGCCGTCGCCGAGGAAGATCTTCGCAGGCTTAGCCAGGTTGTGCGGAAGGAAGCCAAGGCATGCGCCAGCGAGCGCCGCGGAGCCGACCGCCGCCCAGGTAGCGCCCGTCGAGATCGCGAGCACACACGCCCCACCTGAGACCACTGCCGCCATCGTGCTCGCGGCGCCATCCATGTTGTCGAACAGGTTGAATGAGTTGACCACGGCGACCACCCAGATCCCGGTCACCGCGGCGTCAGCAGCGAAGCCCGCGCCGAGGCGCCAGCCAAGTCCAGCCGCGGTCAGCAACACCCCAACGGCGAGCTCTACCGCCACTCGCAACTGCGGCGTGACGGTACGCCGGTCATCGATCGTTCCGACCACAAGCAGCACGGCGACCCCGGCCAGCAGTGGCAGCGTCCGGCCCGGATCTCCGGCCCCGACCGCTACCGCCAAGGCGAAAGCCAGCATGACCGCGGCGCCGCCCAGATATGGCGTCGGCCGCCCGTGGCCCTTGTATCCGACCGGCTTGTCGTAGAACGACATCCGCTCCGCCGCAAGGATCGCCAGCGGCGTCATCAGGTAAGCAAGCGACGCCGCAATCCCGATTCCCAGGAAGAGCCTCGTATCGAGTGAGAGACCCACCACACGGAACGGTAGGCGAATCTGGCCAGATCCGGCGGGTCCTCAGTCAGGGCCGGTCTGAGCAGCCGCAAAATGCGCTACCGTCTCGGCGCAGAGGCTGCGAAAAGGGACGTCTGATCCGCATGGGAACGTTCGCCGAAGTCGTGTCGGCGCCACGACAGTCGCGACTCGGGGGCTCAGCTCCGGCGCAGCAGGTCGGGGTCATCCGTGCGATTGCCGCTTGCGTGATCGGAGCGACGATCGCACTCAGCGGCTTTCCCCCCCCTGAACAACATTCCGGGCATGCTGCACGTAGACGCACTCCCCGGCTTCGTCCTCCTCACCCCGGCAGTCCTAGTCACAGCGCTCGCCGTTTGGATGTCACTCGCACCGACAGCCAACGGAACGGTCTCAAGCCTGTCGTTGATCGCGATCGGGCTCGTGCTGCTCGGTGGAAGTCTGTCCGTTGCCGTCAGCACGAACGCCAGCTACTCACTGGCTCTGCTGATCCTCGGAATCTTGGCGCCGGGGTGTCTGTTCCTGGCCGTTCGTCGCGGGAACCTGCCGGCCGCCATCTTAGCCGGCTCGTTCCTGGCTGCTCTGACGGCTGCTCTGCTGAGAGCCGACCTCGTGTTCTTGATGAGCTACGGGCTTCCGACCCCGGCGGAGTTGTTCGCGGCCAAGTTCAGCAATCACGCGTACGACTTCCACTACTACACGCTCGGGAACCCGGACCACACCGCCACGTTTCTCTTGTTGCCGCTGACCGTCAACCTGATCTGGCTTCGTGATGGCGGCCTGTCGCGTCGTGCCCGTCTACTGCTGATCGCCGCAACGGCAGTGATCACACTGACGATTCTTCTGCTTTACGTGCGGTTGCCAATGCTCGTCGCTTTCCTGTTGTTGGTTGCCGCGGTGTCGCGGTCGTCGCTGTCGAGGCGGATCCGTCTGACAATCCTCGTGGCCGCCGCGGTGTTTGGAGTGGTCTTGGTTGCGAAGTCGCCCTCGAACTACCTGACGCATTTCTTCTCGACCTCCAGTACCTCGTCAGGCGGGGTCAGGCTCAACTCGATCTCTGACGGGTTCCGGACGCTCGAGCACCATCTGTTCACGGGTGTTGGGCTCGGTCAATATGGCGCTGGCAACGGCCTTCCGGCACACAGCTCGGTCGTTCAAGCCGGCGCGGAGATGGGATTGGCAGGACTACTGGGGATCGCGCTGATCACGATTGCGCTGCCGATCGCGGCGATCGTTCGGGCTCGTCGCGTGGGGCTCAACACTCTCGCAAGCGCCTCCTTGGCGGGAGCGGCCGTCTACGTTGCAGCCGCGGCGGTGAGTGCCGGCGCCGACGAGGGTCTACTGGTCGGAGCAGTCTCCATCTACGGCTTGACGCTTGCTCTGTTCGCTGGGATTGGGCTCGCCCCAGCCGCTGCGTTGGATCCTGTGCCGCTGGCTGTGTCGTTCCACGACGTCGGTGACCTGGTCGCTGAACGCACCAGACGGGCCGTGCGATCGCTGTTCAATGCCTCGCGTCTCGGTTGGATCGCGTATGGGCTGATTTGGATGCCGATCGCCGCGTTGCTCACGTCTCCGCGTCTTGCTGCGTCCGGGAACGTAAGCAGTTCTCGCCTCCAGGATCTCGAAAACGTTCTTGTTGCGCACCAGCACGGCTTCGGACCGCTTGTCGGTATGCGCAGTCCAGGGAACTTCTATCCGGCTGGCATCACTGATGACCCGGGTGGATACCTCGTCACTCCGTGGATCTCCGATCTGTTGCACACCACAAATGTCGGGACGATTGTTCGCGCCCTGTTCTTGGTTTTGTTCTGTGCGATGGTGGCGTTGTATCCGTACACGATCAGGCGGATGTCCGGTTCGCGGATCGCAGCGGCGCTGTCACCGGTGTTTGTGCTCCTGTGTTTCAGGTTCTTGACAGATGACAGCTTCTATTGGATTCCTGCCGTCACGGTCGCTGTCTGCCTACCCTGGCTGTTGACGTTCGCAAGAGAGCGCACGGCGCCGCTCGGCCCGCTTGTGGTGATCGCGGCGGTTGCCGGCGTCACGGAGATCTTCAGGGCCGACACTGGGCTCGGACTGGTGATCGGCTGCATCGCCCTCACAATGCTCACGCCCGCGACCTGGCGTCGGAGGGCAGGCGGCGCGGCGCTCATCGCTCTCGCGTATATCGGCCTGAGCTCGGGCGTTCTCTCGCTTGCCTTCCAGGTACGTGGCGAGCGGATGCAGGGCTATCCACTTCACACAAATGGCGAGGCGGGAGTCACGAGCTGGTCTGACCCGTCGGGTCACCCCTTCTGGCATACGGTCTACATCGGCTTGGGTGTTGTGCCCAATCGCTACGGCATCACCTACAGCGACAGCGTTGCTGCGGCGTACGTGCGAAGTGTCGATCCGTCGGCACCGTACGTCGGCCCGAGGTATGAGGCGATCCTTCGCTCGCGGGTCCTGCACCTGCTGACGAGCGATCCCGGCTTCATCCTGCGTGCTGAGCGACAGAAGCTTGGAGACATCCTGGCGGACGGGCTGCGCATGTTCTGGCCGCTGTTGGTGCTGGTTCCCTTTGCGCTCATGATGGGGATCGGGCGGAGACGTTGGAAGCGATATTGCGCCGTGCTCGTGCCGGTGGCCGTGATCGCGGTTCTGCCGTCGCTGGTCGCGGTTCCGGTCTCCAACTACGAGATGCCGTGGTTGGCTCTCCTAGCAACGCTAGAGGTGTTGGTCTGCTGTTGGGTCGTTGGCTCGGTCTGGGATTGGGCTACCAATCCGCAGGGCCTGTTGCGTCGCCACCAGTCCACTGATGGATTTATCGCCGCCGTAAACAGGCAGCAGCTCAGGTGGTCGACACTTACAGACGCTGCCGTCAACAAGGTGCGCGGGGCCACTCTGCCGGCACAGGCCCGGAGCTCACGTTTGGCTGCCGGGACGGCGGCGACACCTGAGGGCTTCGGACCGCTGGTGCCGACGCGAGAGACACGGCACTCCGTCTCTAGATCTGTCCGGTCTCCAGCGGTCTACGTCGCGATTGCGGTCGTTGTCGGCGGTTTCGCGGCGCGCGCCTACCTCGACGGCTGGCAGTCGGGGGTGTCCGCTTCGTCAGCGCCCCCTGCCGGTGCTCGAGCTCTGCCATACAACGCCGAGGTGGGTTCTGCGGTGCACATCTGGAAGCTGGGCGCGCTCCCGGCTGGCTGGACGGTCGTGCGAGGTGCCGGTATCACTCCAGGTGCCGCTCTCCGAGTGGACACCAGTGCGCGCACCAACGCTTACCAGCTGATGTCACCGGTGGTCCCGCTTTCACCCGGCATCTACAGTGCCGCGGTACGCGGAGAGATTCGGACGGGTGGAATGTACCTGGGAGTGCTTGATGTGAGGACAAACTCGTGGATCCGGGTGGTGACCTATTACCACGTGAGTCCACCGACCGGTGGCACGATGACAGACCATTTCACGATCTCTCGGGCGATGCCCGTTCAGGTCATCCTCAGCGATGGCGCGCCGTTCAACCGCTCGTCAGATTGGCTGTTGGACCAAATATCGATCGTGCGGCAATCACCCGCGGTTCCGGCAGCGACGGCTCCAGCGGCGCCATGAGCGCAGACTGGCGCGGGCGCTATCGCCTGCGTCAGGATGCCGTCGTCTCAGGAGATCGGTGTCTGTCTTGGACGTCGGCGCTAGCCTTCCGCCCCGTGCGGCAGCTGCTACAGAACGTTTCGACCGGCGAAATCACCGTCGAAGAGGTCCCCGCCCCGCTTCACGCCCGGGCGTCGGTGCTCGTGGCCACTCGCTACTCATTGATCAGCGCGGGCACCGAGCGGGCTGCGCTCGATCTGGGCCGTGCTTCCCTGCTTGAGAAGGCGCGGGCTCGGCCAGACCTGGTCCAGAAGGTGGTCGAGTCTGCTCGGACCGAGGGCGTCGCGACGACATACGCCAAGGTGCGCGGGCGGCTCGGAGAGCCGAATGCGCTCGGGTACAGCCTCTCCGGCGTCGTCCTCGAGGGGTGTGAGGACTCGCCGGCAGCACCCGGCGAATTGGTCGCGTGCGCCGGCGCAGGCAGGGCGTCCCACGCGGAGGTTGTGTGCGTTCCGCGCCACCTGTGTGCGCGGGTGCCGCTGGGCGTGGCGCCCGAGGATGCGGCGTACGCGACGGTCGCGGCAATCGCCCTGCACGGCGTCCGGCTGAGTGAGGTCAGCCTTGGCGACGTCGCGGCCGTCATCGGCCTTGGGCTGGTGGGTCAGCTGACGCTGCAACTGCTGACCGCTGCCGGCTGCGTGGCGCTGGGCGTGGACACTGACCCGTCGCGTGTCGAACTCGCGCGCAGCGACGGTTTCTTTGCCACAACCGACGCCCGAGAGCTTGAGTCAGAGGCCCGGCGCCTGAGCTCAAACCGGGGCGCGGACGGCGTGCTGGTAACCGCGGCCAGCAGTCTTCGGAGCCGCTGGCGACAGCGACCGCCATCGCTCGTGACCGGGCCGTGGTGTCCGTGGTCGGCGATGTGCTGGTCGAGTCCCTCGCGCTCCGCTGTTCAGCAAGGAGCTACGACTGGTTGTGTCGCGCTCCTATGGACCGGGCCGGTACGACCCGTCCTATGAGGAGGCGGGCATCGACTATCCCGCCGGCTATGTGCGGTGGACGGAGGGCCGCAATCTTGAGGAGGTCCTGCGCCTGATGGCCTCCGGTCAGCTGAAACCCAGCGTGCTGACGACCCACACGTTCGATCTCGCCGACGGTGCCTGTGCCTACGAGTTGCTGGGCTCGGCCGAGCGCTCGCTCGGAATTCTGCTCCGCTACCCGGAACGTGAGAGCACCGGGGCGCGCACGGTCGAGTTCCGCGTCCTCGGCGGCGGATCGAGCGCGATCGGGTCCGAATCGGGGTGATCGGCGCCGGCGTCTTCGCCCGCTCGGTACTGATGCCGGCGCTCGGTCGAGGAGCGGAGGTAACGGCGGTCGCGACACGTACCGGCGTGTCGGCGCGTTCGAGCGCACAGCGCTTCGGGGCCACACTCGCCACGACGGACGCCGCTGAACTGATCGGATCCAACGCGGTCGACGCGGTGCTGATTGCGACGCGTCACAACCTCCATGCGGAGCTTGTCGTCGCCGCGTTGGAAGCTGGCAAGCACGTGTTCGTCGAGAAGCCGCTCGCGTTGTCCGAGGACGAACTGGCAAGGGTCGAGGCTGCTTACGCCGCCGCAGAGTCAGTGCTGATGGTGGGGTTCAACCGCCGCTTCGCACCGCTGGCGCTACAGCTTCGCGATGCGCTGGCCGGTCACGGTCCGATGCTCGTTACCTACCGCGTCAACGCGGGGCGGCTCCCTCGCTCGCACTGGACTCACGACCCCGCCGAGGGCGGCGGCCGGATCGTCGGCGAGGTCTGTCACTTCCTTGATTTCGCTGCATACCTGTGCGGGGGCGAACCTCTGGTGAGCAGGGTCGACGCTGTGGCCGGCTCATCCGAGCCACTTGAGGACAACATTTCGGCGACGCTGCGGTTCCCGGACGGATCGATCGCCACAATCGTCTACTCCGCCCTTGGAGATTCCTCGCTCGAGAAGGAGCGCGTCGAGGTGTTCGGCGAGGTGGGTGCCGGCGTTCTGTCGGACTTCAGCTCGCTGTCTCTTCACCGCGGTGGGCGAGCGAGCGTCGTTGATCGAAGGCGTGATAAGGGTCACGCTCGTGAGATCGCCACTTTCCTCGAAGCTTGCCGTACCGGGACTCAGCCGTGGCCTGTGCGGGACATGGCCGCCGTCACTCGCGCAACCTTCGCGCTGCGCGACGGCGTCCGCTCCAGCGCTCGATGAAGATCGGTCTCGTATCCCAGTATTACGCTCCCGAGACGGGCGCCACTCAGAACCGGATGGCTGCCTTCACAGCCGGCCTCGCCGAGCGAGGTCACGAGGTCGTTGTGATCTGCGAGCAACCGAACCATCCAGCGGGTGTTTTCGCGCCCGATTGGGGTCGGCGTCCAATCGTGACCGAGCGCAGCGGTGCCGTCACGATTCACCGTTTGTGGGTCGCGACCTCGCCGACCAAGACGACCGCGCGCCGGCTCGCGTTCTACGGAACGTTCGCCGTCGGTGCGTTCGCGCGACTGTTGTCGGTGCCGCGGCTCGACGTCGTGCTCGCCACCTCGCCGCCACTTCCCGGAGCGTGGGCCGCCGCGCTGGCGGCTCGGGCGCTTCGGGTTCCGTTTGTGCTTGACGTGCGCGATATCTGGCCGGCGGCGGCGGCGGCACTTGGGGAACTCTCAAACCCAAGAATCCTCACGGGCTTCGAAGCCGGCGAGCGTTGGATCTACCGCTCCTCCGCGACGGTGACCGCTACCACAAAGCCGTTCTGCCGTCATATCGACGCCGTCGCCGGACGCGAGGTCGCCGTTCACCTGCCCAACGGTGCTCTCGACGCTCTTCTCGCGCTACCAGACCGACCGGCGCCGCCGGGGGACTTTGTCGTGGGCTACGCAGGAAACCTGGGAATCGCGCAAGGATTGGGGATAGCGCTCGATGCTGGCCAGCACCTTTCGGAAGCCGGTGTCGCCGGCATCCGTTTCTCGATTGTCGGCAGCGGTCCGCTCGCCTCTCGGCTCGAAGCGGAACGCGCCCGGCGCGGCATTGAGAACGTGGCTTTCGGGCCGCCGGTCCCTCTCGATCGCATCGGAGAGTTCCTGCAGTCGACGCACGCACTGCTGATCCCGCTTCGAAATCACCCTCTGCTCGAGGACTTCATCCCTTCCAAGCTGTACGACGCGATGGCAGTCGGGCGGCCGGTACTCGTCGCTGCTGGTCGCGAGGCAGCCGCTCTGGTCGAAGAGACAGGATGCGGTGTGGTGGTGCCACCCGAGGACGGATACGCGCTGGCTGCCGCCGCACAGGGCCTGGCAGCCGACCCTGGCCGCGCGCGTGCGCTGGGTGCAGCAGGGCGTCGTGCTGCTCCCGAGTTCGCTCGCTCGCGCCAGTTCGAGCGACTTGCGCAGGTCCTCTGTGCGGCGGCCGAGCGGCGTCCCAGAGCCGCCTGAGCCACCCAAACGCGAGCAAGCTACGCTCCGCGAGTCCCATGTCTGCGGAGCAAGCGAGCGTCCTGGTGATCTGTCACGTTTCGGCTGCCGCGGCTGCGACGGCGACCGCACTTCAGCTCGGTCTCGGCGGTCCGACGATCGATGTGCTCTGCTTCGGGCGGGCGAGCGATGATTTCCCGCCGCCACCGGGCTCAAGGTTCGTCGCTCCCGTCCTCGACGCTTCCGCCTCGCGCATGGACGACCTGCGACTGCTCGTCGCGCTGAGGCGCCGGCGGTACAAGGTCGTTGCTCTCAGTCAGCCCGGGCTAGGTCTCAGTCGAGCGCGTGGGCTCCTTCTGGCGTATTCGTATCTGTTGGCCGGTGGTCACTCGGTGATAATCGACCCAGTCGCCAGGCGGGTCGTCAGGAAGGTCGGTCTGGGGTTGGTCGTCGCGGATTTGGCCAGGTGGACGGCGCTCCAGATTGTCGCCCGCGCGACCGTCTCGGCTGCGGTCGCGCTGATGGGCCGTGTCTCCGACCGAGAAAAGTCGGTGCGCGCGCCCGGCCAGCGAGGCGCTGTCGTGTATCTCCGCACCGATGTGGATTTGCGCATCGCCCCGTTGATGGCTGGTGGCTCGGTTGCCCATACGGAAGGGATCCTCGCTGCCCTGCTCAATCGCGGCCACGATGTGGCCTATTGGGGGACGGGCGATGTGGACGGCATCCCGGCCGGCGTGCGACGGGTGCGGTTGCCGATGTTGCTGAAGGGAAACCTACCGACAGAGGTCGCCGAGTTGGTGTCCGGAGTGCTTCAGGGTGTCTGGGGTCGTGAGTGTCGTACGCGTGGCAACGTTCCGACGGCGTTCATCTATCAGCGCTACAGCCTCAACAACCTCGCCGGGGTGGTTCTGGCTCGGCGCTGGGGAGTGCCGTTGGTACTGGAGGCCAACGGATCCGAGGCGAAGTGGCGCCAGGATTTCGGCACGCTCAAATACCCCGAGCTTGCCTATGCCTGTGAACGTTTGATTCTGCGGCAAGCGGATGTGATCGCGGCGGTCAGCGCCAACGCCTCGGAGGATTTGGTGGCCGCCGGGGCCCCGGCCGAGCGCGTCCGTACCGTTCCCAATGGTGTCTCGGTCGAGTTGTTCGCCGATGCCACGCCGATGCCACTGCCCGGCGATCTGTCCGATGCGTCTTCGTTCGTCGTCTGTTTTGTCGGTCTGTTCTACCCGTGGCACGGCGTCCGCTTCCTGGCAGAGGCTTTTGCGCTGTTTCACACCCGATGCCCTGATGCGCGGTTGCTGCTCGTTGGCGATGGCGAGGAAGCGCCGGTCGTCAGGTCGGTGCTCGAGCGTTACGGCGCTCTGGAAGCCGCTCACTTCACCGGCCTGGTTCCGCGGTCCGATGCACCGCGATACATGGCTGCTGCTGACGTGCTCGTCTCCCCGCACGCCGACGTCCATCGGTTCATCGGTTCGCCGATCAAGCTGTTTGAGTACATGGCTGCCGGCAAGCCGATCGTGGCGACCCGCGTTGGACAGATCCAGGAGGTCCTCGCGGACGCTGAGTCGGCGTTGCTGGTTGCCCCTGAGGCGCCGGAGGCGATGGCTCGGGCCCTCGAGCGTCTTTACGACGATCGGGCCTTTGGTGAGCGGCTTGGCCGCGCCGCACAGGCTCAGGCGCGCGAGCGGCACTCGTGGGATACACGACTGGCCGCGATCCTGAACGGCCGGCCGACTGACGCCAGCCCCGGAGTGCGCGCGGCGGTCGGTGAGTCAGCGTGACAGCAAACATCGCCACAGGTCAAGCCCCGCCACCCCGACCTCGGGATCCCCATGGGCCTGGCTCGGCATTGCACTCCGACGCCGCGTTTGGAACCCTTGGAGCCGTCGGAGGGGTCTGCCTCTCGGGTCTTGCCAGCATCCTGATCGCGCGGCAACTCGGCGTCACTGCCCGGGGCCGGTGGGCCGTGATCTCATCGCTCGCGGTGCTGGCCGCGACGATTGCAAGCACAGGACTTCCGATCGCGGCGGCTTACGCCGCTGCGCGGCTCAAATCGACCGAACGCTCGCGAATCGTCCAGGCTTCCCTCGCCGCTGCTGTTGTCTTCGCGCTGCTCGCCGCGCTCCTGTATCTCGTACTTGCCGGATTGCTGAAGCCGCCGGCATCAACTGCCGCGGTCGTCGTCGGCTGTGCGATCCCTGCAGCGACCGTCTGCTATTCGGTCTCCCATCAGCTCACGCTCACGGTCGCCTCGATGCGCTGGTTCGCGGCGGCGCAGTTGGCCAATGCGGCTGTGACGCTGGCGGCCGTGATCGCTCTCGGCCTGACGGTCGGGCTGAACGTGTTCGCGGTCGTGATCATCTCGGCTGGAGGATCGGTGGTCGGCGCCTCGGTCAGCGTCATCGCCCTACGTCGAAACGATCTGTTCCACACACGTCTAGTGACGGGGCCGGTGATGACCGCACGGGCGCTTCGCCCGTACCTCTCGTACGCGATGATCACATTCGGGACGCTGTCGCTGACCACAATCGTGCAGCGCGTTGACGTGTTACTCGTAAATGGCTTCAAAGGTCCGTATGCCGCAGGGCTCTACGCCGTCGCCGTCCAGGTAAGTGACCTGCTCCTGGTGGTGCCGGCTGCGCTCGGACTGGTGATGTTCCGCCGCGGCGCGCGAGCGGTGCCTGATCACTACTCCGAGGTGGTCTCGGTGTTGCGCTGGACGGGCGCATTTGCGGTCGCGGCAGCGCTGGTCGCGCTCGCGACGGCCGGCTGGCTGATCCCACTCGTGTTCGGATCGCACTATCGTGGGAGCGTTGAGCCGCTCCGCTTGCTGCTCCCTGGGACGGTCGCCTTCTCGCTTCAGAGCGTGCTGAGCAATTATCTTGCGGGGCGCGGCCGGCCGCGGATCGTGCTGTTTGCATGGTTGGCCGGGGCCGTCGTGGGGATCGGCGCCGATCTGCTCGTGATCCCCGCCTACGGAATCGCGGGCGCAGCCGTCGTTTCGTCGCTGTCGTACATGCTCGTTACCGGGCTTCACTTCAAGGCGCTACGTGGTGTCCGGCCGCAGGTGGCGGTTGGGACATGAGCGTCGCGCACGCGGGATCGGCTCCCACGACGGCCCCGCGGCCGCTGTTGATCTGCTTTGCCGGGGACCGTTGGGAAGGCAACCCGCATTCGCGCCACCACCTGATGCGGCTATTCACACGCGACTTCGAAGTGTTATTCGTGGAGGGCATCCCGATGCGCTCGATCGTGACCGTTGACCGCATCGAGTTCGGCCGCGTGTGGCGAAAACTTCGAGCTGGCGTGGGTCTCCGGACCCCGGAGCCTCATCTGCACGTGCTGAGCGTGCTGCCGATCCCGCCGGCTGGGCGCTTGGGTAATTGGATGCAACTCGCCGCCATCCGCATGCAGATCGCATATGCCCGTCGGCGCCTAAGGATCGATGGTCCGATCGTCAGCTGGTTCAGCGTCCCGATCGCAGCGCCGTTACGCTCGCGTCTCGGCGATCGGGGCTCGCTCTTCTACTACCAGGATCGCTACGACGAGTTCACAGGCGTAGACGCGGGGCGTCTACGGGCGTTGATCGCCGAGCTCGCCCGCGGCTGCGACGCCAGCGTCGCGACAAGCCAGGCGCTCGCCGATGATCTCCGCCGTCTCGGCGCGAGACCGGTTCTCGCGCCCCACGGCGTTGACGTTGAGCGCTTTGCCGGAGATCCTGACCCGCCGAGCGATATCGCCGGGCTGGAACGTCCGCTTGTCGGATACGTGGGGATCATCGACGACTACCTATCGCTCGATGCGATCCGCGCCACAGCCGAGCGGCTTCAACGCGGCACGGTCGTGGTCGTGGGTCGGGCGAACACGGACGTCTCAACGCTCCAACACCCGCGAATCTCGATGCTCGGCTTTCGCCCTTACGAGACGATCCCCGCTTACCTGGCCGCGTTCGATTGCTGCATCTCCCCGTTCCAGGTATCGCGACTGACGACTGCGGTGAATCCGATCAAGCTGCGCGAATACCTCGCGGCGGGTCGTCCGGTCGTGTCCACGCCGGTGCCCGCGGTGCTCGAGTACAGGGACGTAGTTGCGGTCGCGGCCGATCCGGCCGCCTTCGCTGACGCCGTCGATCGCATGCTCGAGCCGAGTCACGACACTCCGGCGGCCCGCAGCCGTAGGCGCGACAGCGTTCGTAGCGAATCGTGGGACGCTGTTGCTGAACGGATCCGCCCGACGCTGCTTGCGCTCGCAGGTGTTGCGTCCTCTCCCAACGAATCCCAGGACGACCGTCGATGGCTGGAGCGGTCATGATCTGGCCGTGTGCGGAATAGTCGGCATCTACCGCCGGGACCGCGGGCCGGTCTCGGCTGACCAGCTTGCAGGTCTGCGCGACACGATGACGCACCGGGGGCCGGACGGCGACGGTCTGTGGGTGCGAGAAGCCGGCAGGGACGTCGGGTTCGGCCACAGGCGACTCGCGATCGTCGATCTCAGCGACAACGGCCGCCAGCCGATGTTCAGCGAGGATCGAACCGTTGCGGTCACGTTCAACGGAGAGATCTACAACCACGACATCCTGCGTGCCGATCTCGAACGGCGGGGTCACCGATTCAACTCGCGTTGCGACGCCGAAGTGCTCGTACACCTGTATGAGGAGCATGGGCGGGGCATCGTCGATCGCCTCGTCGGAATGTTCGCGTTCGCGATCTGGGACGAACGCCGCGAAGAGCTGTTGCTGGCGCGGGACCGGATGGGGATCAAGCCGTTGTACTTCTTCGACGATGGGAACCGGTTCGCGTTCGCGTCCGAGATCAAGGCTCTGCTGCCGCTCATGCGTAGTCGAGAAATCGATCCCGTGGCGCTCTCGCACTACCTGACGTTCGTTGCGGTGCCACCGCCGCGAACGTTGTTTTCCGGTGTGAGCAAGCTCGCGCCCGCGCATACGATGGTGGTGACGCGCGGGGGTCCGAGCGCGCCTGTGCGCTACTGGGACCCGATCCAGGATCGTGACCGGTTCGAGACGGACGACATCGACTGGGCCGCCGAACTTCGATTCCGTCTCGAACGATCGATCGACCGCCGGATGATGAGCGACGTCCCGGTGGGCGTCTTTTTGTCAGGCGGGGTGGACTCCTCGACCAACGTCGCTCTGATGAGCGAGCTCGTCGACCATCCGATCAACACGTTCTCGATCGGCTTCCGTGACGCCGAGCAGTTCAACGAGTTCAAGTTTGCCCAGCGGATCGCGGAGCAGTACGGGACTCACCACCACGAAGTGCTAATCGACTCCGATGACCTGTGGCGGTTCATGCCGGACCTCGTCTATCACCAGGACGAACCGATCGCCGACCCAGTCTGCGTGCCGCTCTACTTCGTTGCCAAGCTTGCGAAAGACAACGGCGTCACCGTCGTCCACGTGGGGGAGGGAGCTGACGAGTTGTTCGCCGGATATCCGACGTACGTCCAGGCGCATGAGATCGAGACCGGCTCATGGGCGCGTTTCCGCTCGCTACCGGCGCCTTTGCGAGCAGCTGCTGCCTGGTCCGGCTCGCGGGCGCTCGCCGGCAGGCCCGGCTGGGAAACGCATCGAGAGGCCCTGCGCCGCGGGGGGCAACGTGACGGACGGCTCTGGTGGGGTGGCGCGGTTGCCTTTTACGAACTCGGACTCGACCGCGTGACCACCGATCAGCTCAGTCGCCGACTCGACGGCGAGACGCCGCGGCAAGTGGTCGCGAGCATCGCGCGCGATGCGGCCACCGCGGGCTCGCGCGACGAGCTGGACGGACTGATCTACCAGGATCTGCGCCTGCGCTTGCCGGAGCTGTTGTTGATGCGGGTCGACAAGCTGACGATGGCCAATGCAGTCGAGGCACGCGTGCCGTTTCTCGACCACGAGGTGGTCGAACTGGCGATGGCGATGCCGCAGAGCGAAAAGATCCGCGACGGGATCGGCAAGCACGTCCTCAAGCGCGCGGTGTCCGATCTGTTGCCTGAGGATCTGATTTGGCGACCGAAGCAAGGATTCGGGACCCCCGTTTCGCAGTGGTTCCGCGGACCGCTTGCAAACGATCTCGCGCGCCGGCTCGAAGGCTCGTCGCTCCACGAGCTCGGGTACCTCGACCGGGATGAGGTGAGCACGTTGCTGGAGTTGCATCGGTCCGGCCGTGCCGAGCGCTCGTTCCAGCTTTGGAACCTGCTCAACCTATCGGTCTGGTACGACCATTGGATCGCCGGACGGCCCGTCGAGGAGCCTGCTCCAGCCGGAGTGAGATGAGCGCTGGCGGGCAGAGTCGCACGCGCGGCCGGCGTCGAGTCCTATCGGTCGTCGGTACGCGACCGAACTTCATGAAGGTCGCGCCGATCGTGCGTGCGCTCGGTGCGGACCCGACGTTTGAGCACGTCCTTGTGCACACCGGTCAGCACTACGACGACGCTATGTCCCGGGTGTTCTTCACCGAGCTGCAGTTGCCGGCGCCCGATGTATATCTCGGGATCGGCTCTGGATCGCACACGGCGCAGACCGCCCGCGTGCTCGCCGGACTCGCACCGGTGCTGGCCGAGCTGACGCCAGATGTTGTGCTGGTGCCCGGCGACGTGAACTCGACGCTCGCGGCGGCACTGGCAGCCAAACAGGCGGGGCTCTCCGTCGGACACATCGAGGCCGGGCTGCGGAGCTTCGATCGCACGATGCCCGAAGAGTTGAACCGCGTCCTCATCGACCAGATCTCCGACCTGCTGTTCATCCACTCGCCTGAGGCCCGAGAACACCTGCTCGCTGAAGGAAGGCCGGCGGAGGCCATCCACGAAGTGGGCAACACGATGATCGACACACTTGTACACCTGCGGGGTGTGATCGCCGGGCGTAACGCGGCCGCGACGTTCGAACTGGAGCCACGCGGCTACGTACTGGTCACGCTCCACCGGCCCGCGCTGGTCGATGGCCCGCAACTCGCGCGGGCGCTCGCGGCGCTGGCGCAACTCGCCGATTCGTTCGAAGTGCTCTTCCCGGTCCATCCTCGCACGCGAGCACGGATTGCCCAATTTGCGGGACCACTCCATCCGCGCCTGCACTTGACCGAACCACTCGGCTACCTGGACTTCCTCGGGTTGATGAAAACCGCTGCAGGCGTTCTCACCGACTCGGGCGGGGTACAGGAGGAGACGACCTACCTCGGAGTGCCATGCTTCACGTTGAGAGACAACACAGAGCGGCCGATTACGGTCGAACTCGGCACCAACCGGCTGCTCGGACTCGCACCCGAACGGATCGCCGAGATTCCGGAGCTGATCGCCCAAAACGGCTGTGAGCCAGCTCGAGTGCCACCTGGCTGGGATGGGCAGGCGGCCGGCCGGATCGTGTCGGTGCTTAGGCGGACGCTGCCCTCATGAGCACGCTCGGCTCTCGCCTGCATGCCTACCGGCAGCTTGGACCACTTCGAGGGACCGCAGCCGTCGGCCGGCACACGGTGCGTGTCGCCCGCGGACGAACCCGGCGCATGTTGGTCGAACGGCGACCGCTGCGGGTAGCGAAGCGCGATGTCATGGCCGCACTGGGGGGCCGCGACGCTCGATCGGCGCTCGGCGCGGCGATCGAAGTGCTCCCCAGCCTCGTGCGATCGCTCGACGAGCTGGATCGGCTGGATACGCAACAACGTGCTGCGATGGTGGCGGCAGCTGACCGGATTATGGCGCACGAGTTCGACCTGCTCGGTTCGGGCCCCACCAACCTCGGCCCGGTGATCGACTGGCATCTTGACTTCAAGTCTGGGCGTCGCTGGCCGCTGCACCACATCTCGCGGATCGTCGTGTCGTACCCGGATGCATCCGACATCAAGGTGCCGTGGGAGCTCTCACGCTGCCAGCATTTGCCGCTGCTCGCACTCGCGAACCGGATCACCGGTGAGCGGCGCTACATCGAGGAGATCGGTGCACAGATCGTTGACTGGGTCGAGCAGAACCCGGTCGAGATCGGCGTCAATTGGCAGTGCACGATGGACGTTGCGATCCGCGCGGTCAACTGGGTCGCGGCACTCGCGCTCTGCGCCGGCGATGACTCGATCGCCCCCTGGGTTGACACGGCAGCAGCATCGCTGCTGCTCCACGAGCGATTTATCCGCGCCCACCTTGAGTATGGCCCCGCCCGCGGCAACCATTACCTGGCCGACATCGTGGGGCTGTTGATCACAGCGAGCGTGTTCAGGGAATCTGCCGAGGGGCAGAGCTGGATCCGCTGGTCGACCAACCAATTGAGTACCGAGATCGGACATCAGATACGGGCTGATGGCTGCGACCATGAAGCGTCGACCTCATACCACCGGCTCGTCGCCGAGTTGTTCATCGTCGGGGCTGACGCGGCCGAAGCGCTCGCTCCCGGGAGCCTTGACCCCTCCGTCAAGTCCACTATCGAGCAGATGTTGGGGTTCGTCGCCGACTACACCCGCCCTGATGGGCTAGCCCCGCAACTCGGAGATGCCGATGACGGCCGCCTACTACCGCTTGGTGATTACGGGCAAACCGACCAGCGCTCGCACATGCACCTGTTCAGACAGGCCGCCAAGCCGTACCGCCCTGCGGTTGCATCGACGGCTTACCCAGCCGGAGGCTTCTACTTTCTGCGCGCGGGCGATCTATACGCCGCGGTCCGCTGCGGGGACGTCGGCCTCCACGGACGCGGATGTCATGCCCACAACGACCTACTCGCGTTTGAGTTGTGTTGGCGCACAACGCCGTTGATCGTCGATCCGGGCTCATATCTCTACACCGCCGACCCGGATGCACGCAACGCCTTCCGATCAACGGTGGCGCACAGCACCCTGCAGGTCGACGCGCTCGAGCAGAACGAGATCCGCCGTGACCGCCTGTTCGCGATGGTCGACCGCGCGCGGCCTGAGGTGCTCGTATGGGAGCCGGGCGAGACGGCGACGACGCTCAAGGGGCTTCACCATGGCTTTGAGCGGCCGGCCGATCGATGCTTGCACGTTCGCACGCTTCGGCTCGACGGTGAGGGCGCGAGGCTGGATGTGGTCGACGAAATCTCAAGCGATCTGCCGCACGCGCCACTTGGCGATTCCCGCTGTCGCCATGCAGCGTCACCGTCGGTGACGGCATCGCGATTGCACGCTTTCCCGGCGTCAACTTTGAGATCAGCGGCCCGGGTCTCGTGGTTGATGTCGAGCAAGGTTGGCTGTCTCCGAGCTATGGCGTCCGCGCAGAAGCGCCGGTGATCAGATTCCGCGGCCGCAGCACGCCGGGGGAAGAGCGCATCGCGATCGCACTGCGGGTTGTGATTGCGTGGCCCGAGTGCAAGCTCGGCACGTCTCCCAGGCCGAGCGATCACAGGAGTTCCGGGATCGATGGGCGTGGTACCTTCCGGACAGTATTGGTTGCCTTGGAGCGACCGTAGTCGTGCTGGGAGATCCCAGGGGGCTATGTCGTGCGCGTATTGATCACCGGCGGCGCGGGGTTCATCGGCTCCCATTTGGCCGAGGAGCTGCTGGCGCGGACACTCGGTCCATGTGCTTGACGATCTCTCGACCGGCTCGATCGACAACATTCGCGTTCTGCGGAGCGAGCCGCAGTTCGGGTACACGATCGACACCTGTGACGACCGTCGCCTCGTCGCCGAGCTGGTCGACGAGGCCGACGTCGTGTTTCACCTGGCGGCCGCGGTCGGCGTGCAGCTGATCGTCGACAGCCCGGTGCGGACGATCGAGACCAATGTGCACTGCACCGAGGTCGTGCTCGCGCACGGCGGACAAGAAGAAGCAGCCGGTGTTCATCGCCTCCACCAGCGAGGTGTACGGCAAGTCCAGGGCGCTGCCGTTCCGTGAGGACGGCGATCTCGTGATGGGCGCGACCGACCCGAGGGCGCTGGTCCTACGCCTGCTCGAAGGCGATCGACGAGTTCCTCGCGCTCGCCCACTACCGCGAGCGCGGGCTGCCGACGGTCGTCGGGCGGCTGTTCAACACCGTCGGCCCGCGCCAGACCGGGCACTACGGGATGGTCGTGCCGACGTTCGTGCGCCAGGCGCTCGCCGAGCGAGCCGATCACGGTGTTCGGTCGGCGGCATCAGCGGCGCTGCTTCTGCCACGTCGAGGACGTGACCCGGCGCTGCGCCGACCTGATGGAGCGCGCCGATCAGCATCGGCGAGGTGTTCAACATCGGCGCCACCGAGGAGGTCTCGATCATCGGGCTGGCCCAGCGGGTCAAGGCGGCCGCTGGATCCGAAGTCCGAGATCGTCCGATCCCTACGACGAGGCTTACGGGGAGGGCTTCGAGGACATGCAGCGGCGTGTCCCCGACACGGCCAAGATCAGCGCCGCGATCGGCTGGCGCCCGACGCACGACACTGGACCAGATGCTCGCCGACGTGATCGAGCACGAGCGTGCGCGTGCGGTCCGCTCACGGGCCCCGACCCCAGCCGTGGTCGAGACGTCGTAGCTGACCCGCGATCGCTACCGCACCGCGCGCGCCAGCAGCATCCGGCGCAGCAGCGGCGGCCCGCCGACGGCTCGGATCTGGACGTCGCGGAAGCCGAAGTCGCTCAGCAGCTCGCTGAGTGAGCGGCCCGAATACAGGTGGAGGTGGTCGCCGAGGGGCTCGGAGAAGCGCTCGATGCCGCAGAGCGCAAGGCGCAGGCGTCCGTGGGAGGGCGTTGTCAGCAGCAGCCGGCCGCCGGGCGTGAGCACGCGACGCACCTCTGAGAGCCATCGGGCGGTGTCGGCCACGTGCTCGATCACCTCACTGGCCCAGACACGTCGAAGCTGGAGTCTTCAAAAGGCAGCGGCCCCTCGATCGGCACCAATCGGAAGTCCAGCTGACCGTAAGCGCTTCGGGCGCGGGCCAGGGCAGCCTCGGCAACCTCGGCGCCGACGACGCTCACGCCGGCGGCGGCGGCGATCGAGGTGAACTCGCCGGTTCCGCATCCAAGGTCAAGGACACGGTCGCCGTCGCCCAGCTCGTGCAGCAGAAACGCGCGGCGTGTCGGCAGTCGGGCGGCGTCAGCTCGTCCGGGAGCCGCTGCCAGAGTTCCTCGTAATAATCCTTCACGTCCCGCAACCTAGCGTGCCAGATACAGTTGCCCGCCATGTCATGAAGGTCGCTTTCGACAGTCGTCCCGCGAAGGAGACGCGTGGGCTCGGCCGCTATTCGCGGTGCCTGCTTCAGCGCGCTGCGCGAGGCCGGGCGCGGCGAGGTGGTCGAGGCGCACCAACCGGGACGCTGCGAGTTGTTCCACTCGCCGTGGATCGACGGTGCGCTGCTGAATTCCCCCGTGCCGATGGTGGTGACAGTGCACGACGTGGTCCCGCTCAAGCGCGTCGGTGAATACTGCGGATGGGCCTGCGCTTCACTTCAATGCCTGGCCGTGCAGCGCGCGGCTCGCGTGATCGTCCCGACCAGAGCGGTCGCCGACGACACGATGCGCACGCTCGAGATCCCGGCCGAACGGATCGCCGTCGTCGGCATGGCGGCGGCACCGACGCTCCACAAGCGCACCGACCAGGAGGTCGCGAAGGTGCGCAATGGGTTCGAGCTTCCCGAGCAGTTTCTGCTGTGGGTCGGCCCCCTCGAACCACCAGAGCCCCGCAAGCGGATCGCCGCGCTCGCCGGCGCGAAGCGGACGATGCCGCTGGTGCTGGTCGGCGCCCACCGGTAGCTGGGCGCGTGAACTGCCGGACGTGACGCTTACTGGTCAGGTGACCGACGACGAGCTCGCGGCGATCTACACGGGCGCGCATGCGCTCGTGTTCCCCAGGGACGACGAGTGCTTCGGGTTGACGCCCGTCGAGGCGCTGGCGTGCGGCACCCCGGTCGTGGCGTGTGACTGCGCCGCGGTGCGCGAAGTCCTCGGAGACCGTATCGAGCTGCGCGACCTTGACGATCTCGAGGGCCTGATCGAAGCCGCACAGGTCGCACGGCGCCC
>CAVQMP010000002.1:0-17510 GCA_963713635.1 uncultured Solirubrobacterales bacterium | reverse complement strand
AGGGGTCTCCGACATCACCCGGATCTTGAGGCTCGGAATTGCTGGAAGAGCTCCGATGGTTCGGATGCCGGCTTAAGGCCCCAGCGCTCCTGTCGTTCTGTCGTAACTCGGCTCGCCAAAAAAATGGCGAACGTCGGGCTCGCGCCGGCCGGACCGGACACAAGTCCCGGCTGGTGCGGGAGCGGAAGGGCCCAGAGGCAGCACCGCCACGTCAGCTTTGAGCGACAGCCTGGTGCTAACCCCGGATGCGGTTTCGCCGAACCAGACGAGTCACGCGACAGCGATCGCATTCCAGCCAAGAGATCGTCCTAACGAGCCGCGAGCCCGCGATGCCTATGGCGACGGAAGAGTCGTCAGCGCGATGACTCGTCGCGCGAGCGCTCCGCCGCGAACCCGACCGCGAGCACAGCGCCGTCGTGGACCATGCCTCTGGCGACGCGCCAATCGTCAGCGCCGCGCTCGACTCTCACCTCGGCTCGCATCCATCGCATTCACAGCAGGGCGATGGATCGGGGACCGGTTTCCGGCTGTCAGGCGCTTGGGAAGTTGGCGGCGAGATGCCGCCAGATCTCGTCGACCGTCGCGGGAGGCAGTGCCCCAGGACGTCTCGCAAGAGCAGCCGCTCTCTTCGGACCGTCGACCAGGATGGTCCGCACGTTCAGGGAGCGAAACAACGGAAGTCCGTCAACCTCAGTCATGCAAGAGATCCACGCACGTCGACGCCTGCCTGGTCCGCAGCGCGCAGGGCGGACTCGACGTAGTGGATCTGCTTCTCGACGCCGGTGATGAGCTTCGTCTGGTCTCTGCCGTTGATCGTCAAGATCTCGCGCCGGGGTGAGACAGACCTCCCACATGCTCCACTTTGACCTTCCCCTTGTACTTCTTCGTGTCGATCACCGTGACTCCGCCGGGGCCAACCGCGATGTGATCGATATTCGCGGAGCCATGGCCCGGGACGCGACGATCGTGCAGAAGCTTCACACCGCTGTCGGCCAGGTGCTTCTCGAGACGACCTCCCGCGTAGACCTCGCCGCTTCCCCCTCGCTGCCAGGCCCGCGTGGTCTGGGGCTCATCGATCAGCTTGGCTAGGCCGACACCAATGACACCCAGTTTCTGCCTGGCATGATCTTCGCGCTTCTTGCGCAGGCGCTCGTATTCCCGCAATGCGCTCGCCCCTGCTGTTCCCCCATCAACTGGCGGCAGCTCCACCACCGGTTCGCTAACTGGCTCTGGCTCCACTGGTCGCTCAACCGTCGGCATCTCGGTGCCGGTCGGCAGCTGCGAACCGAGCGCGCAATCCAGGCACTTCACAAGCCTCGGGCCGCGGTACCACACAGCCTCGGCACCGACAGCCAGCTCGCTCTGGCATGTTGAGCAACGATCCGGCGGCCGAAGTCGCAGGCGCTTGAAGTCCTGTGGGCTCCCCACACGCGCAATCACATCAGCCAGCCCGGTGCATTGCGACCAGGCGTGTTCGCACTTCGGTTCACATCCCGCCTACAAAGTCGTCTCGCGAGCTCCTCGACCAAAGAAAAACCCGCCGTTTGCGGGGCTTTTCCTATAGCGGGGGCAGGATTCGAACCTGCGACCTTCGGGTTATGAGCCCGACGAGCTACCAGACTGCTCCACCCCGCGGCGGACATACATTGATAGCAAACCGCGGGGGTCGACCTCAAGCCCACCCGGTCAGGGACTCAACTCCCACCCGAGACCCGACCTCATCTCCCAACCCGCCACCGACCACCCCAGATACGATCAGCCCGTGCCGGACACAGACTGGCGACAGATCATGTACAGCTGCGAGCGCTGGCTCGGTGAGCGGCCCGTGCCAGCGGCGGAGCTGCTGCGGCAAGCAGCAGACGCGCTGCCGCCCGATGCTTGGCCCGACGCTTACGGCGAGGGCCAGGTGGTGGAGGGGTTCGAGCAGCGGTTTGCCGAACTGCTCGGCAAGGAGGCCGCGGTGTTGATGCCGAGCGGGACGATGGCGCAGCAGATCGCGCTGCGGATCCATTGCGCGCAGCGGAACTCCGACACTGTCGCGTTTCATCCGACGTGCCATCTGGAGCTCCACGAGCACGCCGGCTATGCGCAGCTTCATGGCCTCAAGGCCGAGCTCGTCGGCGGCCGCGATCGGCTGATCGAGCTGGCTGACCTCGAGTCCCTGAACGCACCGATCGGCGCACTGCTTCTCGAATTGCCACAACGCGAAATCGGCGGACAGCTGCCGGACTGGGACGATCTCGCCGCGCAGGTCGACTGGGCGAGCAGCAACGGCGTCGCCGCACACCTTGACGGCGCCCGCATCTGGGAGGCCGCCCCCTACTACCAGCGCACCCACGGCGAGATCGCGGCCCTGTTCGACACCGTTTACGTATCTCTCTACAAGGGCCTTCAGGGTCTCGCCGGCTGCGTGCTGGCGGGTCCCGAGGAGTTCATCGCCCACGCGAGAGTCTGGCGGCGAAGGCATGGCGGCACGCTCAAAACTCTCTTCCCGTTTGCCGCGGCCGCGCTACCCGGCCTCGACTCGCTCCCAGCACGAATGCCCGACTTTCTGGAGCACGCACGCGCGCTGGCCGCGGCCCTGAAACAGCTGCCGAATGTCTTCATCGTCCCGGACCCGCCTCAGACGCCCCTCTTTCACATCCACATCAAAGGCAACCGAGAAACACTGCAGCAGCGCGCGTTGCAGATCGCCCGTGATCAGCGCCTGTGGCTGTTCCACGATCACGATCTGAAACCCACGGTCGTCCCGGGCTTCCACAAGCTGGAGCTGAACATCGGCGAGCCGGCGCTGGAAATCCCACCGAATGAGGCTGCGGAGCTATTCGCGCAGGTCCTCCGCGCCTGACGGCGGTGCTGCCTCCGCGCGTCGACGGCGCTAGCGCTCCGGGGGCCGTGACGGCGGTGCGGGCTGCGCGCCTGACGGCACGGCCGTCGAGGCTCTGACGATCAGCTTCGGCTCCAGCCGTACGTGTCTGCGCTCGGCCGGGATCTCGCCGAGCACGCTCTCGAGCAGCAGGTCCAGGCTTGAGCTGGCAAGCTGCTCGACCGGCTGCGCCACGGTGGTCAGCCCGATGCGATGATGCGCGCCGATCCGGGAACCGTCGAAACCGACGATCGAGACGTCATCGGGAACACGACGCCCGCTCGATTCCAGCTGCTCGATCAGATTGATCGCCATGTGGTCGTTGGTGGTCACGATCGCACCGACGTGATCCTCGCGCTGCAGCAACTCGGTCAGCCGGTGCGAGGCGTCAGCGTCGACGCCGACCCCGCCATGGATCACCCAGTCGGGATGGAACTCGACGCCGTGGCGCAGCAGCGCCCGCTCGAATGCCTCCAGCCGAACCCGCCGCGTCGGACTCTCCACCATCTCGTCGGTGACGTAGGCGATCCGGCGATGCCCCAGGTCTGCGAGGTGGCCGACCGCCAGCTCCAGCCCTGCGTAGTCGTCGACCGCGACACAGTCGGCGTGGTCATCCCAGCAGCTGACCATCACAAATGGCACCCGCTCTGCCAGCAGCTGGGTCATCAGGCCACGGTCCCCGCTGAACTGAAGCATCACGATTCCGGCGACCGGCTGCTCGAGCAGCGCCGCGATCCGGTTCGCCTCATCTTCCGGATGGCGTCCCGTCGTGCAGACCAGAATCGTGAAGCCCCGATCGGAGGCCGCCTGCTCGATCTGCTCCACCAGTTCCGCCTCGAATGCATTGCCGAAGTTCCCGGCCAGCACCCCGAGCACCTCTGACCGCTGGCGCACCAGGTTCCGCGCCGTCGCGTTCGGCCGGTAGCCAAGTGCCGCAATCGACTCGAGCACCCTGGCGCGCGTCGCATCCGAAACGCTCCCGGTTTCACGGAGCACATTCGACACGGTCGCCTTCGAGACGCCGCTCAGCGAGGCGACATCGTTGATCGTCGGGCGACGAAATCCAGTTGATCGTTTCACTTGACGCTGCCCCTGCTCCGATTGCAGCTGGGCTCGTGCTCCTGCGGCTGGTCCCGCGACGCCATCTGCGCGCAGATTACTCCACGAGCGCAGAACTGGATCAATCGACGTGTGTTGTGGTTCGGTTGGGGTTGCTTGACAGTGATTCGGTGCCGTGAGAGTATGCCGCCCGCTCGGCGCGTTAAACGTTCTACTTCTCGCGTGAAACTCTCGCTCGCGGTCCTCACCGATGCCCTGGCGGATATGCCGCTCGGAGATGCGCTCGAATGGTGCGCGACCCGCGATCTGGCCGGCGTCGAGCTCGGTGTCGGTGGCTATTCATCGGCTCCCCACGTCTCCCGGGCAGAGCTGATTTCAAGCGCCGCGGCTCGACGGGCCCTACAGGACAGTCTCCACCACGCCGGCCTCGAACTGGTCGCCCTGAACGTCTCAGGAAACCCCCTGCACCCGGACCCCTCGATCGCGACCGAACACGCTCGGGCGCTCCGCGAGGCGGTCGGGCTCGCTCAGCAGCTGGGGGTCACCCGTGTTGTCGCGATGAGCGGCTGCCCCGGCGGGCCGGGCGGGCCGGGCGGGCCGGGCGCCAACGGCAGCGGATCGCGGCCGGTGTTCGCCGGCGGCGCCTGGCTGCCCGACATGGAGGACCTCTGGCAACCACAGTTCGACCAGTTCATCGAGCCCTTCTGGAGCGAGTTCTCGCGCTGGGCGAACGATGCGGCACCGGATCGTGCGGATCTGCTTGGAGCTGCACCCCGGCACCTCCATCTACAACGCCGAATCGTTCGCCGCTCTGCGTGAGGTCACCGGCGACAACATCGCGGTGAACCTCGATCCGAGCCATTTCTGGTGGCAGCAGATCGATCCGATCGTCACGATCAACCGACTCGGCGACGCGATCGGCTTCGTGCACGGCAAGGACACGATGCTGCACCCCGACCGGATCGCGCTCCACGGACTCCTTGACTTCCGCTGGCCGTCCAGCGCCGACGTGATGCCCTGGCATTTCTGCGCTGTCGGACGAGGCCGGCCGACCACCGAATGGGCCGCGCTGCTCGGAGCGCTTGCGCAGATCGGCTACGACGGTCCGATCTCAATCGAGCACGAGGATCCGGACCTCGATCCGGAGGCGGGGATCGAAGCCTCGATCGCGGGCCTCACCAGCGCCCACGCCCTTTTCGACCGGGCGGCCCCGACCTCCGGCGCTGCCTCGACAGCCATCCCGACCCTGCAGACAGCCTCGACGCATCCGGAGCCCACGAGCCAACTTCAACAAACCGCGTACACCCAGCCAAGGAGCGCATGATCGATGAGTAACAGCAAGCCCACCTCTGCCTCCGACTCGCGCTCGGCGCGATTCTGGGGCGTCGTCGCATCTGCCGTCGTCGTTGCAGCGCTGGCGGCGGGTTGCGGTTCGAGTTCCTCGAGCTCGTCCGCGGCCTCGTCGGGATCCAGCTCGACCTCGGCAGCCGTCACCCCCTCCGGCGGGGCAGCGGCTCCAGCCAAGCCGGGTGGGACGATCAACATCGGCATGCCGGCGGGCGCGATCGATCACCTCGAGCCCACCCTCTGGTACTACGCGACGACCTGGGAGATCGCATACGCGACCTGCACCCCGCTGATGACCTTCGAGGACACCTCTGGTGTCGCGGGCGTCAAGCCGATCCCGGGTGTCGGTCAACAACCGACCGTTTCCGACGGCGGGCTCGTGTACAAGTTCACGCTGAAGCCGGGGCTCGATTTCTCGAATGGCACGCCGATCACCGGAGCGTCGATCAAGTACACGTTCGACCGGATGTTCTCACCCAAGCTGGCTTCGCCGGGTGACTCGTTCTTCAACATGATCGTCGGAGTCGCCGGCAGTGATCGCCGGCAAGGCCACGACCGTCAGCGGCATCACCGACACGACCAACACCGTCACTTTCAAGCTCTCGCAACCGGTCGCGTCGTTCCTCTACAGGATGACGCTGCCGTTCACCTGCCCGGTGCCGGTCGGCACCCCGATCAAGCCGCTTGAGAATGGCCAGGCGCTGGTGACCGGCCCCTACATCGTCAAGGCCTATACGCCGGAGCGCTCGATCACGCTCGTCCGCAACCCGCACTGGAACGCGGCCGAGCTGGGCAACCGTCAGGTCTCCAACCAGATCAACATCCAGCTCGGAGTCGACGACAGCCAGGCTGCTCCGCTGATCCAGGCAGGCCAGCTCGCCACCTACGCCGCGCCGATCTCCCCGACCGATGCCCTGTCGGCGATGAGCAACCCGACCCTGAAGGGTCAGGTGTTCGTCAACCCGTTGCCGGCGACCACCTACCTGTGGCTAAACAACACGGTCCCACCGCTCAACAACATCAAGGTCCGCCAGGCGATCAACTACGCGATCAACCGCCTCGCGATCCAGCGCGTGTGGGGCGGTCCGAGCCAGGCGGCGCCGACCGATCAGATCCTGCCGCCGACGATGCCGGGCTACGTCAAGGCGAACAACTACCCGGTCGCGGGCAATGTCGCGATGGCGAAGAGCCTGATCAAGGCGTCCGGGATCAAGACCCCGGTCAGCCTGACCCTGCGGACGCTGAGCGACCAGCCCGGCTACGCCCAGGCTGCCCAGGTGATCCAGGCCGACCTTGCCCCGATCGGGATCAAGCTGAGCATCGTGACCGCGCCGGATGCCGTCAACGGCGGCGTGATCAGCGAACCGAAGAACCACGTCCCGATGGGGATCAACACGTGGACCCAGGACTATCCGTATGCGGATGACTTCTTCTCACCGCTGCTCAACGGCAACAACATCACCGCCACCGGCAACAACAACTACGCCTCGTTCAACGATCCTGGCATCAACAAGCAGATCGAGTCGCTCGTGACGGCCGGCAGCGCGTCGCAGTGGAACGCGCTGGACAAGAACATCATCGCCAACTACGCGCCATGGGCGCCGCTGCTGAACCCGACGCGAGTCACGATCTTCGCCAGCGGGATCTGCGGTGCGATCATGCAGCCGGTGTATCTGGTGGACTTCGCCACGATGGGGCGATGCAGCTGATTGATCCGCAGGAAGCCGGAGCGGACGAGCAGCGGGGTGGCCCAGCCGCCCCGCTGCTGTCCGTTGAGAAGCTGTCGGTCAAGATCAGCACCGAGGACGGGGAGATCGATGCCGTCGATCAGGTGAGCTGGTCGGTCGATCGAGGTGACGTCCTCGGGATCGTCGGGGAGTCGGGCTCGGGCAAGTCGGTCAGCTGCCTGTCGCTGCTGGCGCTGCTGCCCCGGCGCCGCACCACCGTCACCGGCGCGGCGCTGTTCAATGACGTGAACCTGCTCGACCGATCCGAGAAGGAGATCAACGCGATCCGCGGCGGCCAGATCGCGATGATCTTCCAGGACCCGCTGACCTCGCTGCATCCGCTCGTGTCAGTCGGTGGACAGCTGCTGGAGGCGATCAAGCTCCACTCCGACCTGCCGCGGGCAGAGGCCCGCGCCAGAGCCGTCGAGATGCTGACCAAGGTTGGTATCCCAGACCCCGCGCGGCGGATGAAGGCATACCCGCACGAGCTTTCCGGCGGCATGCGCCAGCGCGTGATGATCGCGATGGCGTTGATCAACGACCCTGCGCTGCTGATCGCCGACGAAGCGACCACGGCACTCGATGTCACCACTCAGGCACAGATCCTTGAGCTGCTCCGCGATCTCTGCCGGCGCGCCCACTCCGCGATCGTGCTGATCACACATGACCTCGGGGTGGTCGCGGAGGTGTGTGACCACGTCGTCGTCATGTACGCCGGCCGCGTCGTCGAGCGTGGGACGGTCGAGGCGGTACTGGAGCGCCCGAGCCATCCCTACACCTGGGGGCTGCTCGGCTCGATGCCGAGTGTCGAGCCGACAGCGGCTCGCTCACAGGCGATCCAGGGGACACCGCCGTCACTGCTCAGCCCACCTTCGGGATGCCGGTTCCATCCACGCTGCCCCTACGCGATGGACGTCTGTCGGGAGGAGGTGCCGACGCTGCGTCAGACGCCTGACGGCGCGGACCTCCACACCACGGCCTGCCACCTCCCCGACACGGAGCTGCGCACGGGTGCCGAGCGCTCGTCGGTACTCACAACCGTGGCTTGGTGATGACCACCACCGACTCGGGCAGCGCCCCAAATCTGCTCGACGTCGTTGAGCTCGTCAAGGAGTTTCCGGTCGGTCGTGGCCTGTTCGGCACCCACGGGGTCGTTCACGCCGTCGAGGGTGTCTCGTTCTCCCTCGGCACCGGCGAGACCCTTGCAGTCGTCGGTGAGTCGGGCTGCGGGAAGAGCACGCTGGCGCGTTGCGTCCTGCGTCTGCTGACGCCGACCGCCGGCAGGATCGTGTTCGACGGCATCGATATAACCGAAGCGTCGGCGCGGGAACTTCGACCGTTGCGGCGCAACGCGGCAATGGTCTTCCAGGATCCGTTCGGCTCGCTGAATCCGCGCCTCAGGGTGGGGTCGATCATCGGTGAGCCGTTGCGCGAGGCGAAATTCAGTCCTGACGCGACCAGGGCGCGCGTCCAGGAGCTGTTCGGTCAGGTCGGCCTCAACCGCGAGCACTTCAACCGCTTCCCTCACGAGTTCTCCGGCGGGCAGCGGCAGCGGATCGGAATCGCCAGGGCGCTCGCGCTGCATCCGAAGCTGATCGTCTGCGACGAGCCCGTCTCGGCGCTCGACGTCTCAGCGCAGGCGCAGATCCTGAACCTGCTCGCCGACCTCCGTGACCAACTCAGGCTCGCCTACCTGTTCATCACCCACAACCTCGACATCGTCCGGCGATTCTGCGACCGGGTGCTGGTCATGTATCTCGGCCGGGTGGTCGAGACGGCCACCGTCCCTGAGCTGTTCGCCGGCCCGCGCCATCCGTACACCGAGGCGCTGCTGGCCGCGACGCCGATCCCGAACCCGCGACTCACGCGGAGCCGTAAGCGGACGCCCGTGATCGGCGATCCGCCGAGTCCGCTCTCACCTCCCTCGGGTTGCCCGTTCCATCCGCGCTGCCCGCGAGCACAGGACCTCTGCACTCAGGAGATGCCCGCCGTGACCCCGGCCGGCGGGACCCACGAGTTCGCTTGCCACTTTCCGCTCGAGCCGGTGCATTAGCGATGGGGATCTCCAGCCCCAGCGCCCAACACACCGACGTACTGAGCACCGATCCCACGGCTCTCGAGGCCGGCTTCCGTGCGCGGTTCCTGCGCCGGCTTCGTGCCGACCCGGCGACCCTGATCGCCGCTACCTACCTGGTGATCCTGCTCGTCCTGGCGACGATCGGAGCTCCGATCGCGGCGGCGCTCACCGGGCACGGTGTCAATCAGCAGTTCTTCAACGGACTCGACATCAACGGCGTCCCGCTGTCGCCGCTCAGTCACGAGATCGGGAATAACGGCCAGCCGAACCCGCACGGGGCGTTCTTCATCCTCGGCACCGACCGCCTCGGACGCGACATGCTCGTTCGGATCCTCTACGGCGCCAGGACCACGCTGGCAGTCGGGATCGGGGCCACTGGGGTTGCTCTGTTCGTCGGCCTGGTGCTCGGCATGACCGCCGGCTATTTCGGCGGCAAGCTCGACTCGGTCGTCTCGAGGGGGATCGAGACCGCGATGGCATTCCCGTCGATGCTGTTCGCGATCGGACTCGCAGCCGTGCTCGGCCCCGGCCTGATCAATTCGATCATCGTGATCGCCCTGTTCAGCTGGTACTACCCGGCCCGGATCGTGCGCAACGCCGTCCTGGCCCTGAAGGGCGAACAGTTCGTCGAGGCGGCGCGCTCGATCGGCCTGAGCCACTTCACGATCATGCGCCGCCACCTGCTGCCGCTGCTGACGGCTCCACTGATCGTCTACGCAACCGGCGTGATCGCCCTCAACATCCTGTTCGAGGCGGGCCTGTCATACCTCGGCCTCGGCGTCAAGCCGCCCACCGCCGACTGGGGCCAGATGATCGCCGACGGTGTCACCAGCGGCCTCTACCGCGTGCAGATCTGGACGGCGCTGATCCCGGCTCTGGCACTCGTGTTCACCACCCTTGCCTTCAACCAGCTCGGCGACGGGTTGCGCGATGCGTTCGCGGTGAGAGGCTCGATCCGTTGAGATTCGTAATCCGGCGTTTGCTGATCGCGGTCGTGCAGGTGCTGATCGTGACGCTGCTGGCGTACGTGCTGTTCTTCGTGATCTCCGACGTCACCGGTGCCAGCCCCGCTCAGCGTGTCGCCGGCCACGATGCCTCGCCCGCACAGATCGCCCGCGTGGCGCGGCTGCTCGGCACCAACAAGCCGCTCTACACCCAGTACGCGGACTTCCTCGACCACGTGATCCACGGCAACTTCGGCTACTCGTTCCTCCAGCGCCGTCCCGTGACCCAGATCATCATTCCGGCGGCAGGGGTCAGCATGTCGCTGATTCTGGTTGCCGGCGTCATGTGGATCATGATGGCGGTCCCGATCGGCCTGCTCGGCGCGCTGCGGCCGCGCAGCTTCTGGGACCGCGTGATGACGATCTTTGCGCAGGTCGCGATCGCGACGCCGGTGTTCTGGCTCGCGCCGCTGCTCTCCTACGTGCTGGCGTTCGAGCCCAACCAGGGTAAGTTCCTCGGGATTCCGCTGGGAACGAGCATCAACGTGTTCCCGATCCAGGGCTGGGTCTCGCTGACCGCCAACCCGTGGCAATGGCTGCACCATCTGCTGCTGCCCGCATACGCACTCGCACTCGGCTTCACCGGGTTCTATGCCCGGTTCGTCCGCGCGCTCGTGCTGGAGCAACTCGACGAGGACTATGTCCGCACCGCTCGCTCGAAGGGCGCCGGGCGCTGGCGTGTGCTGCGCTCGCACGTGGGGCGCGTGGTTGCCCCGTCGATCATCACGATGCTGGGCCTCGATCTCGGTGCGGCGATCGGCGGCGTGTTGTTCGTCGAGCTCGTGTTCGGGCTGCCGGGTCTCGGCTTCGTCGCGGTCAACTCGATCGAGAATCTCGACTACCCGGTGACCGTCGGGGTCGTGACGTTCACCGGTCTGCTGACGGTCGGCGCGATGACGCTGGCCGACCTCGCGGTGGCCGTGCTCGACCCGCGCGTTCGCAGACCCAGCCAGTGACCTCCGTGCCGAAGCCCGGCGCGGACCCGCCGTTCACGCCCGAGTCGGTCGCGTCCGGCGTCGATCGAAGCGAGGTCACGGCCGCTGCCGAGGGCATCTATTGGCTCGAGCACCGGTTCGACGAGGGCCGCTCGTGCGTGATGCTCGCTCCTGCGGCGGGCGGAGCAGCCCGGCCCGTCACGCCCGACGGCGTCGATGTCGGGACGCTCGCCTGGGAGTACGGCGGCGGCTCCTACCTCGTGTGCGGCTCGGCGGTGATCTACGCCGACCGCGACGATCAGCGGCTCTACCGCCTCGAGGCCGGTGGTTCGCCGATCCCGCTCTCCCCCGTCCCGCCGTCGGTACGAGCGCTGCGGTTCGCCGACGGCTCGGCGGCTCCGGACGGCAGCTGGGCGGCGTATGTTCGTGAGTCCCATCCTCCGGGAGCGCCCGTCGAGCACGCGATCGAGGCCGTGTCGCTGACGCCGGGACGCGCCACACGGACGCTGACCCGGGGACAGGACTTCTACGCCTCGCCGCGCGTCAGTCCGGACGGCCGCCGGCTGGCGTGGATCAGCTGGAGCAAGCCGAGGATGCCCTGGGACGGAACCGAGCTGTGGCTCGCCGAGATCTCGCCGGATCACAGCCTCTGCAGCGCCCGGATGATCGCCGGTGGCCCGACTGAATCCGTCCTGCAGCCGGCGTGGTCACCCGACGGATCGCTGCACTGGGTCTCCGATCGCTCAGGCTGGTGGAACCTCTACGCACTCCGTGACGGCGATCTGCGCGAACTCTGCCCGGCGAGTGCAGAGTTCGCGGCTCCGCCCTGGCAGCACGGCCGCCGCAGCTACGGGTTCCTGGCCGACGGGACGATCGTCGCGGTGCGCATCCGTGAGGGGGTGCACGAGCTCGTCCGGATCGATCCCGCCTCGTCGAGGGTGGAGCTGCTCGCGCCGCAGTTCACCTGGTTCGCCGGGCCCCACCTGGCCTGCCACGCGAACACCGTCGCGTTCGCCGCCGCCACACCCGCAACCGGCGTCGAGGTGGTCGCATTGAATCTGCGGGACCGTCGGATCACCACGATCGCCGGCGATCCCGAGACCCGCGAACCGAGCTCGATCTCGGTTCCGGCTTCGATCTCGATCGCAGGACGCGAGGGCTCCGAGGTCCACGGCTTCTACTACGAGCCGATCGGACGCCCGAACGGCCGCGCCACGCCGGCGCGGCCACCGCTGATCCTGCATCTGCATGGCGGTCCGACCGACGGCGCGGCGCTGGCCTACGAACCCGAGTTTCAGCTTTGGACCAGCCGGGGGTTCGCGTTGCTGGATCTCAACTACAGCGGCAGCAGCGGTTTCGGCTCCGCCTACCGCCATCGCCTCGATCGCGAGTGGGGTAACCGTGACCTCGAGGATTGCGTTGACGCCGTGCGTCAGCTCACCGATCAGGGGGTCATCGATCCCGCCCGGGTCTTCGTTCGCGGCGCCAGCGCCGGCGGCTATCTGACGCTTCAATGTGTGACCGCAACCGCGCTCTTCCGGGGCGGAATGGCGCGCTGCGCGATCGCCGACCTGGCACTGTGGCGCGAGGACACCCACGACTTCGAATCCCGCTACACCGACATGCTGGTCGGTCCGCCCTGCGCCGGTGATCTCTATGCCCGCAGGTCGCCGGCCCGCAACGTCGACGGGCGCTCAGCCCCGCTGCTGCTGATCCACGGTCTGACCGACACGGTCGTGCCGCCCGCTCACGCCCGCCTGATGGCCGGCCGCTATGCGGCCGCCGGGCGGCCCCATGCGCTTGAGCTCCTCGCCGATGAGCCGCATGGGCTGCGGCGATCCGAAAGTCGCCTCAAATGGCTGCGCGCCGAGCTTGCGTTCGTCGCAGCGCAATCCGATCCCCCAGGCGCCCAGGCTCGTTGATGGAACGTTTCAGACCGGCGATCCAACAAGTGCTCGAACATCCGGCAACCCTGGCTACAGCGCGCGGAAGATTGCCAAGTTCTCGTCAACTCCCTAAGATATGGAACGTTCTATACGGGGCGTTCGGCCAGACTGCGCGGCGCCGGAGGAGTCGAAGGAGCAACTGTGTCTGATCGAGCGCGCGTTGGAGTCGTTGGCTGCGGCCTGATCGCTCAGGTGATGCACCTGCCGTACCTGGCTGAGCTCTCAGACCGGTTCGAGCTCACCGCACTGTGCGACATGCGCGTTGATCTCGCCTCGGCGTGCGCCGAGCGCTACGGGCAGCCCCGGGTGCACGCGCGTTGGCAGGACCTCCTGGCGGAAGACCTCGATGCCGTCGTGATCGCGACCTCGGGCGATCACGCGCCGATCGCGATCGCGGCCGCAGAGGCGGGCGTGCATCTGCTGGTGGAGAAGCCGATGGCACTCTGCAGCCGTGACGGCGCCGCGGTGCTGGCGGCCGCGGAGCGCGCCGGGGTGTGTCTGATGGTGGGCACGATGAAGCGCTACGACCCGGCATATCAACGCCTTGCCGAGCTTCTACCGGAGATTCACGACCTTCGCCTGATCCGCGTCACCACGCTTGAGTCACCGATCGCACCCTACGTCAGCCACCTGCCGCTGATCGCGTCCGCGACGGTGGACACCGCGGCGACCGGCGCGATCCCTGACGGGGAGCAGGATGCGCTGCTGGCCGCGCTCGGCGATGCCGACGAGCAGACCCGCTTCGGTTACCGGTGGATCCTGCTCGACTGCCTCGTCCATGAGCTGAACACACTTCAGGGCCTGCTCGGTGCACCCACCGAGATCAGCTCGGTGTCGATGACACAGCAGTGCGTGAGCATCAACATGCGGTTCGGAGCGACCGACTGCCACCTGTCGTGGGTCGATCTTCCCGGGATTGCCCGCTACCGCCAGGAGTTCGGCTTCTACTCACCGGATCAGCGTCTGACGCTCGAGCTGCCATCGCCGTTCTTGCGCAACATGCCGAGCCGCTTGGTCGTCGAGGGAGGACAACCGGGCACCCCTCACAGCTGGGTGCGTGAGGAGGTCGTGTCCTACGACGAGGCATTTCGCAGGGAGCTCGTCGAATTCTCCGACTGCATTCGCAGCTCACGAGCGCCGGTCACCTCCGGCTCCGACGGTCTGCGGGATCTGATCCTGATGGAGTCGATCGGGCGCGCGCACGCTCGGCGAGCTCCCGAATCCGGCGTCCCGGTACCGGTGAGCGAGGTCCGAGCCGACCCGACGCAGCAGACCGAAGCCAACAACCTGATCCCAGGAGGTCCACGATGAGCGCAGAACCGATCCAGACACCGGCGAACGGCGGCATCGAGTCGACCCCGAACGTCGCTTCGGTGCTCGTGGCCAATGCGCCCGTCAGCTACGGGGCGTTCGAGATCACGGTCGGGATCGACCCGAACGTGCCGGACGCGATCGAACTGCTCGACTCCGTGGCAGCGGCCGGTTACGTCGGCATCGATCTCGGCCCGCTTGGTTACCTCGGGACCGGCACGGTGCTCGCCGAGCGTCTGCGCAGCCGCGGCCTGGGCCTCGCCGGCGGCTACCTCGGGCTGCCGTTCAGCGAGCCGGACGAGATGACGGCAGCGCTTTCCAGCCTCGATGCACTGCTCGATGTCTTCGATGCGGTCGACGACGGCGGCGAGCGCCCGAAGCCGACCCTGGCCGACGCCGGATCACGGGAGCGCTCACGCTACCCCGGACGGGCCGCGATCGACCGCAGCGTGGGCCTCGACGATGCGGGGTGGCAGCGCTTCGCAGACGGACTCGCCCGCGCCGCCGACCGCTCTCGCAACCGCGGCTATGAGCCGACGTTCCATCACCACACCGCCACCTACGTCGAGGCGCAATGGGAGATCGAGCGAATGCTGGAGCTCAGCGATGTCGGCCTCTGCCTCGACACGGGGCACCTCCTGCTCGGTCGCGGCGATCCGCTCACTGCGGTTCGTGACTGGGCGCCGCGGATCAATCACTTTCATCTCAAGGATGCCCGGCGCGCGATCCTCGAGGAGATCGTCGCCGAGGCAGCGCCGGTCCAGGAGATCTGGCGACGCCAGGCGTTCTGCGCGCTCGGCGACGGGGACATCCCGATCGCCGACGTGTTGCAGGCGCTGCGCGAGATCGGTTACACAGGCTGGCTGGTCGCCGAGCAGGACATCCTCCCTGACCCGGAGCACCCAGAGCAGCCGGTGCTTGACCAGCAGCGCAACCGCGAGTACCTCCGGGCGCATGGGTTCTAGAGACTGATGGGATCGACTCGGCGGGCGCGGATCGCGCTGGTCGGCGCCGGACGCATGGGTCGCGTTCACCTGCAGGCGATGCTCGCCTCGGACGAGATCGAGCTGGCCGGGGTCGTCGAGCCGGCCGCCGCGGTCCGGGAGGCGCTCCGTGCCGATGGCGTCGAGACCTACGCCGAGGTCGATCAGCTACTCGAACGGGGCGACCTCGACGGCGTCCTGATCGCGGCGCCGACCGACCGGCACACGGAACTGGCCGGCATCTTGATCGGCGCCGGCGTACCGGTCCTGTGCGAGAAGCCTGTGGGCGTGCGCGCGGCGGACGCCGACGCGACCGCACAGGCCGCACGCGAAGCGGGTGTGCTGCTCCAGGTCGGCTACTGGCGACGCTTCGTGCCGGCGCTCCGCGAGCTGCGCGCACGGATCGAGGCGGGCGAACTCGGCGACATCTACCAACTTTCGTGCATGCAATGGGACCGAGAACCGCCGTCGGAGGACTTCCGCGCTCACAGCGGCGGCATCGCGATCGACATGTGCGTCCACGAGTTCGACCAGACCCGCTGGCTTCTGGGTCAGGAGATCGAGTGGCTGACCGCAACCACCGCCGGGCCGGACAACGGACATCCGGCGAACGATCCGGACGCGGCCCTGATCCTGGCCGGCCTTTCGGGCGGCACCGCCGCAACGGTCTCGGTCGGCAGACGCTTCCCGATCGAGGATTCGTGCTGGGTTGAGGTGTGGGGCACCAACGGCCACGAGCGCGTCAGCTTCATGTGGGGCGCCGACGGGGAACAGGTGTTCAGCGCCGGTATGCGCACGCAGGTCGAGTCATTCGCCCGCGCCGCTCGCGGTGGCCCGCTCGAGGGCGCCGACGGCGCCGACGCGGTCGCCGCCCTGAACGCCGCCGAATTGGCAGCCCGCTCGCTGGAAGGCTGAAACCGCCTCAGCCTGCAATACCCGCACGATCTAGCTCCGGCCCGCGACGACGGCGTCGCCGCCGCCGGCCCGCGCCAGCCCCGGCCACGCAACCTCCGCGCCGACGCCCGGCCCGGCAACCGCCTGTACCGACCTTGCGGTGAGCGGCTCGCCGCAGCGGGAGCAGATGCGGTGCTCGTCGACCGCGCCACCACAACCCTTGTGCTGGAGCAGCACCGGCGGGCCATCGGGTGCGGCGTACTTGTCGCCCCATTGCAGCAGCGAGACGATCACGGGCCAGAGATCGAGGCCCTTCTCGGTCAGGCGGTACTCGAAGCGCTCCGGCCGTTCCTGGTAGCGGTGCTTCTCCAGCACACCGGCCTCGAGCAGACGGGCAAGGCGTGACTGCAGCACGTTGCGGGCGACGCCGAGGTCCGCCTGCAGTTGATCGAAGCGCCGCAGCCCGAGCAGCACGTCGCGCACGATCAGCAGCGACCAACGCTCGCCCACCACCTCGAGCGCAGCGGCGACGCTGCATGTCTGGTTCTTGTAGTCGCTTCCGAGCATCCCTGTCAGGTCATTCTAGTGCAGTCAGTTGCATCACGCAACTCCAGTCTGCTAGGGTGCGTTTTATTATGCAACTAACTCTTAGACGGCCCACAGTGGAGCGCAGATGGCTGATCACGGCGATCGTGTGCTCAGGCGTGTTCATGTCGAGTCTTGACCTGTTCATCGTCAACATCGCCTTCCCCAGCATCGCCCACAGCCTCGGCGATGCCAGCCTCAGCTCGCTGTCGTGGGTGGTCAGCGGCTACGCGATCGTGTTCGCGGCGCTGCTGGTCCCCGCCGGTCGCTGGGCCGACGCGTTCGGGCGCAAGCGCGCCTTCCAGCTCGGGCTCGCGATCTTCGCGCTCGCCAGCGCCGCCTGCGCGCGCGGCGCCGTCGCTCCCGGTCCTGATCGCCGCGCGGATCGTCCAGGCCGCGGGCGGGGCGATGATGCTCCCAACCTCGCTCGGGCTGATTCTGCCCGAGTTCCCGCCCCGTGAGCGCCACCTGGCGATCGGTACCTGGGCTGCAACGGGCGCGATCGCGGCCGCAGCCGGACCGCCGCTCGGGGGCCTGCTGGTCCAGGCCAACTGGCGGCTGGTGTTCCTGGTCAACGTGCCGGTGGCGATCGGCGCGCTGATCGCCGGCCGCAGGAGACTGGTCGAGCGCCGGGAGGAGAACGCGCTGACCCCGGATCTGCTCGGAGCCGTGGGCTTCGCGCTCGCGGTCACCGCGCTCGTGCTGGCGATCGTCAAGGCGCCGGACTGGGGCTGGCTCGGCGCGCCGACCGTCGCCCTGGTGCTCACGGCCGCCGT
>CAVQMP010000001.1:0-104672 GCA_963713635.1 uncultured Solirubrobacterales bacterium | reverse complement strand
GAGCCCTCTGTCGGACTCGAACCGACGACCCCTTCCTTACCATGGAAGTGCTCTACCAGCTGAGCTAAGAGGGCGGTGCGGAGGAGAGTACCGGTAGCGTGCCCGCGGGCCGCCGCTGGCATCATCTGCTCCATGGAGGTCGTGCTGACGCGGAGCGTCGATCAGTTCGCCGATCGCGCCGAGACATTCCTCGCGGAGCGGATCGAGCGCAACGTCCTCGCGACGATTCTGATCAACCTGCGCAGGGGCGGGTTCAGCGCCGAGCCCCCATTGTTCGCGTACTCGCTGAACGACGGCGGCGGCGTCGGCGCTGCCGCGATCCGGACCCCGCCGTGGCCGATGATCGCGAGCGGCTTCGAGGATCCCGCGGTCGCGCGCGAGCTGGTGGAGCGCTGGTTGGTCGAGGACCCCACACTCGACAGGGTGACCGCCGAGCCCGGCACCGTCCGCGCGATCGCCGATGCCTGGGTGACGCTGACGGGCGGGCGCTCGCAGCTCGCATTCACCGAGGCGATGCACGTTCTGAGCGCCGTGTCCCAGCCCCAGAACCCAGCCTCGGGTGCGTTGCGCGTCGCCGGTGGTGAGGACCGGGAGCTGCTGATCGAATGGGAGCGGGCGTTCGCGACCGAGACGGGCTTCGGCCAGAGCTCGCAGGCGGAGCGCGCGGTCGACCGGCGCCTGAGCGCCGGTTCGCAGTACGTCTGGGATGACGACGGGCCTGCCTGTACTGCCGGGCTCAACCCAGCGGTCGGCGGGACGGCCAGGGTCGGCCCGGTCTACACGCCACCGGAACGCCGTTCACGCGGCTATGCGACCGCGACGGTGGCCGGGCTCAGTAGCCAGGCTCTGGCCTCGGGCGCCCAGCAGTGCATGCTGTTCACCGATCTCGCCAACCCGACCTCGAACAAGATCTATGCAGCGATCGGATACCGGCGTTGCGGGGATTGGGAGGAGCACCGGCTGGAACTGCGAGACTGACCGCTCCCGCAAGCTGGGCGAGCACTCTTTGCGCAGATTTCGATCGACACCCCTGGATCTCTCACGACCGCGGTCGGTGACCCAGATCCTCTCGACGGTGATGTCGATATACGCCGGCTATCCGTGGCTCTTTCTGACGCTGGCGCTGGCGGTCGTGGCTCCCTACGAGCTGATCGTGTTGGCAATCACCAAGACCGCTCCGCTGCAGCAGCAGACCTCGAGCGTCGAGACGGCCGTGATCTTGCTGCTCGTCGCGTTCGCGCTGGTCGGGCCGCTTGTCTCAGCGCTGTACGTGAATGCGCTGGTCGCGATCGGGCGCGAGCAGCAACCGTCGATCGTAGGGGTGATCGTTCAGGGACTGAAGGTGCTCCCGGTCGTCGCGGCTGCACAGATCATCGCCGGGATCTGCATCGGCGTCGGCTTGGTGCTGTTCATCCTCCCGGGTGTGATCCTGGCGCTCCGCTTCGCCGTCGTCGCACAGGCGGCCGCGATCGAGGAGATCGACTGGCCGACCGCGCTGCGCCGCAGCGGTCTGCTGACACGGCGCAACTACTGGCGCATCTTCGGACTGCTGGTCTGCATCTATCTGGTCAATGTGACGCTCACACGGTTGGGCATCCTCGTCGCCGGCCACAGTGCAGGCGCCCCCGCGGTCGCGCTCGGGGTCGTCGTCGCGACGTTGACGCAATCGTTCGCGGCGCTCACCTCTGCGATTCTCTACTTCGACCTGCGGACTCGCCATGACGGCGCCTGAACCGTGGCTCGCGGCCGGTGGCTGCACAGTGCCACCGGCCGCGCCGTGACCGTACTCTCAGACGTCGTCTGACTCACGAGCCGCGATCGCTGCTTCGCGAATCGTCGCGAGCGCGCCGAGACCAGCGCGAAGCCCGCGGAGCTCTGCGGCCGAGATCCGCTCGCCGAGCTCCGCGTCGATCGCAGCCACGGCCCGCGCGATCGCCTCAGCAGCACCGGCTCCACGGTCGGTGAGCGAGACGATCAGGCGCCGGCGATCGACCGGGTCAGCCTGACGTTCGAGGTAGCCTCGCAGCACGAGCGTGTCGATCAGCTGACTGGCGGCCTGCTTGCTCGCGCCGAGCAACGACACGATCTCCCCGAGTGGAACGTGCTGATTCGCGAGCCCACCGAGGATGAACGCTCCGTTTGTGGGCACGTCATCGAAGCCTGCCGCCGCCAACGTCTCCCTGACCGCGCCGCCATAGGAGCCGCGGGCGGCTCGCATCAGCGCCGGAATCGAAGCATCTTCATACCACGGTGGTTGATTCTCCATATCCGCAAAGTACTCGACAAGCAACCGGACTGTCAAGTAGATTGACTAATTCCGGCCTCCGCTCTCACCGCTACAGGCGAAGGGGAGGCTACGCGCGGTTCAACCTCCGGGACACGCACCCGACGACGCGCGACCGCGACGCCGAGCAGGCACAGAATCCCGCCGGGTAGCGCCAGCAGCGGCGGCACCTCACCGAGCGTGATCCACCCGATCAGCACCACCAGCGGCGGTACCAGGTAGGTCGTCGCGCCGAGCCTGCCGGCGTCAGTGCGGGCGAGCGCATAGGCCCAGCAGAGGAACCCGGTCGCCGTCGGACCAAGGCCCAGGTAGACCGTCCAGCCGACGGTCGAGGTGCCGGCGTGCCCAACCTGTCTGACGAGCTCCGGCGCGAACGGAAGGCACGCGATCGCACCGACGGTGCAGGCCAGCCAGGTGACGCTCAGCGCCGAGGCATCATCGAGCGCCTGCTTCTGCGAGACGACGCCACCGGCGTAGGCGAGCGCTGCCAGCAGGCAAAGGCCCGCGCCCCAGGTCGCCTGAATCCCGTTGCTTGACACCCCCAGCGCGATCAGCAGCACGCCGACGAACGCCACCGCACAGCCGGCGAGCAGGTTGCGTGGGAAGCCCTCGTGAAGCAGCGCGCCTGCGAGTAGCGCGATCAAGATCGGTCCCGTATTGACCAGCAATGAGGTCGTGCCGGCGTCGATCCGCCGTTCCGCCGCGTTGAGCGCGACGTTGTAGATCCCGAACCACAGGACGCCGCAGAGCACGATGAACCTCAGCGCGCGGCGGGGAGGCAGAGGCGCAGAGCGAGCGATCATCACCGCGCCGAGCGCGATGCTTCCGACCAGCAGGCGCCCCAGCGCAAGCGGACCGGGCGAGAGTTCTCGCCCGACGAAGCGAATCGCGACGAACGCCGAGGCCCACAGCAGCAGCGTCAGCGCCACGGCGGCGATCGCCCCCTGGTTGCGTCCACGCCTGATGTAACGAACTGGCGCTGGCACCGTCATCGCCGATTGAACGTAGCGCCGCGGCGAAACGTGAGGTGCCGGTTCAGCGAGCTTCGACGATCACCGTCGTCGCCTTGACGATCGCCGTGGCTTGATCACCGGGCTTGAGGTCAAGCTCGTCGGCCGCCTCGCGTGACATCAGCGAAACGATCCGATACTGGCCGCAGACGAGCTCGATCTGCGCCATCACCTGATCCCGCTTGACCGCCATCACGACCCCCTGCAGACGGTTTCTGGCGCTTGTCCGGCGCGTGGCGCCCCGCTCCCGCAGCAACTCCGCCATGTCGCGTGACGCCATGTAGCGGCGATTGCCACGGCGGGTGAAGGTCACCTTGCCCGCCCGCTCCCAGCGGCGAAGCGTGTCGACGCTGACGCCGAGCGCTGCAGCGGCGGCGCCGATCTTGATCAGCTCACCGATCGCAAGGTCTTCAGGTTCGGTCATCGGATCGTCGCACCAGGCGTTGCACAGGAGCGTAGCCCGTAGGCGGCCGCGAGCGAAGCGACGGGATCCGCCGCCAGCGCGGACTCGGCTGCCACGACCGCTCGCTGGTTGCCGGCCCGCACGGCAGTTGCCAGCGTCCGGTAGGCCGAGACGGTGCCCTCCATCGCCGCCAAGTATCGCGCCAAGCCCGCGCGTCGACGCGCATCCTGCGCGGGGCGCCGGATCGCGCGCAGCTGAGCCGTCTCTGACGCCGCGATCCCGCTCGCGCGATTCAGGTATGCCGCGAGGTCGCGCCTGCGCTGCGCCGCTGATCCGGTGAAGGCCGGCGGCGCCAGCGCACGGATCTGGCGGACGGCGCTGACGCAGACAGCGTCTGCCTGAGCCGCGAAATCACGTGTGGTATACGACCCGCAGCCTGCCAGCGAAACCGCAAGCGCCAGCGCGGAGGCGAGCCCGATCAAAGATGGCGGTCGGCAGCTGTTCACCCGTGCAACCTTAGACGGCGCCGTCTCGTCGATGGCGGTCGGGGCACCATGAAGTTGTGCATAGGCAATGCCTATGTGATAGAAGGCGTCATGCTCAAAAAATCTGCTCCATCCCGTCGTGCAGGGCGACCGGGCGAGCATCGCGCTTCACGCGCCTTGCGCTTCCTCCTCACCCTGCCGCTCCTCGGACTCTTCGCCGTTGCGGGCATCCTCTTCACCCCGGCGCTCGCGAGCGCCGACTCCTCGTCGACCCTGACGGTCGTCGGAACCAGCGACGTCGAGGACTCCGGGCTGATTCAGAACCTGATTCAGCCCGAGTTCCAAGCCGCCTACCCACAGTTCACGTTCAAGTACGACGAGGGTTCCACACTCGAGGCGATCACGGCAGCCGAGAACGGCTCCGACCAGGCAAGCGCAATGATCGTTCACGCCGCGTCCCTTGAGAACCAGTTCGTGTCATCCGGCTTCTCCTACAACAACCAGTACGGGAACGCGATCTTCACGAACGACTTCGTGCTCGCAGGACCGTCGAGCGACCCCGCGGGCGTCGCGGCGAACGCCGCACACAACATCGTCCAGGCGTTCGACGACATCGCCACGACGGGCATCAGCGGAGGGTCGAGCCCCTCGGTCACGTTCGTCTCACGTGGCGGCGGGTCCGGCACGACGGTCGAGGAGCATCAGGTCTGGCAGTTGCTGGCAAACGACAATCCGCCGGCAGGCCTGCTGCTGTGCACGGTCCCGGCGGGCAAGGGCGGTGGTGAGACACCGATCGCGACGGGCGGCGTGGCCGCACAGGGCGACCCCTGCCCCGGTGGCGTGCTCCCGGGCACGACCGGGGGCGGAGCGCTTCCGCCCTGGTATGTGGTGACGGGACTCGACCAGGGTCCGAACGTCCTTGCCGCAAACGCGTGCACCGGTTTCGCGAGCCCGGCAGGTAACTCCTGCTACGTCCTGAGCGACCGCGGCACGTTCGACTATCTCAACTCCGGTCTGGATCCGGCCGGCACGATCCCCAACCTCACAAAGCTCACCTACGAGAACAGTGCATCGGCGCCCGGTGGCGTCAACGAGTTGATCAACTACTTCCACGTCTACATCATCAACCCCAATGCGACAGTCGTCGGCGGAACGACGAAGGAACCGGTCAATCTGCCCGCGGCGCAGGACTTCGTCAACTTCCTGACATCGCCGTACTTCCAGTCCCAGCTGAAGAGCTACCTGGATGACACGAGTGATGCGCAGGGGCCGCCGTTCGTCGCGGATGCCTCACCGATCATCACCGATATCGGGATCCCGACAAGGGACAGCATCGGCAAGGCAGTGACGGTCACGGGAAGCGTGACCAACGCCGAGCCCGGCTATCCGGTGCTATCGGGCGAGCCTGTGACTGTCGATCAGATCGTCGCCGGATTGCCGGTGGCCATCGCAAGCGGCACGACCAACTCAAGCGGCGACTACAGCATCCGCTTCACCCCTGAGTCGAGCGGCGCCTACCAGGTGTCGACCGGACAGATCTCGATGGTCGAGAACAGCTCGCTCAGCCCGGTGTTCGGTGACATCCTGTCGCCGTCGGCGTCAACGCCGGTCCAGGTGACGGTCAGTGGCCTGTTCACTTCGCACGCCGTCAGCTTCAAGCGTGTGACAACCAAGAAGAACACGCTCACCGTGACAGGCACGCTGGCCCCGGGTCCATTCGCGAAGGGCGCGAGCGTCAAGCTGCTCGGGCTCCGCACGACCGGAGCCGGCCGCACATCTACGATCGGCAAAGCGTCGGTGGGCACGGGCAAGACGACGTTCACGATCAAGGTCAAGCTCGCTGCCGGCTCGAGTTGGGTCCTGCAACTCGAGTACACCCAGAAGGGACAGGCGTCGAGCTTCTCGGGCCTGAAGGTGGCCCACCTACACTAGCCGCGTGACTCATCGTCGAACTCGCTTCGGCGAACCGCACCGGCCGGCCGGCCGCCACCCCGGGATCTTCTCGGGGTGGCGGTGGGTGGCGGTGATCACGACCGTCCTGTGCTGGTGTTTCGGTACCGGCGTGGCCGCTGCGTATGAAAACGAGGCGCAACTGGTGACGGCGACCGTGTATCAGGCGGGCCAACTACCGACCGCGGACTCGGTCTCGATCGGCACGCTCGAGTCCGATCCGCAGCGCTGCCCCACCTACTCCGGTCCGGAAGAGGGATTCATCGGCCCGGGCGGGGATGACTCGCTACCGGCTACGTCGTGGTCGCTTGCAAGCGTGCTCGGTTGCCTCCAGAATCCCGTAAAGATCGTCGACATCAACGCGATCACGATCATCCGCCAGAATGGCGTTCCGGAGGCCGCGGCAACTTCGCAAATTGGGCCTGCGGACCTGAGCGTCCCGAGTGATTTCGCTGACCAGTCGCAGGTTCCCGTGATCTCGAGCGACGGAGACGGCATCATCTATAACCGCCCTTCGCGTGGAACAGGCGACGCCAACGGCGCCGACCGAGTTGAAGACGACCTGCCGTCGCCGTTCCTGATCGATGTCTTCGAGGGGCCGTCGTTGGCTGTCACGGCGGCCGCATCACAGACAACCATCGCCGCCGGCGCCAACGTCAGCTTCAGCGCCACCGCGAGCGGCCCAGACGACGGTGGACTCTCCTACAGTTGGAACTTCGACGGCGGCGGCCTGCCCGATTCGTCCACTGCGCAGAATCCAGAGGTGACGTTCGACAGTCCAGGCGTATACGAGGTCACTGTTGAGGCGAGCGATGGCGCCGGTGGGGGTGGCAGTGGTTCGATCCAGATCACGGTCAACTCAGCTACCGGCCAATCACCTGGCAACTCGAGTCCGCACTCGCCCGCAACCGGTCCGCAGACCAGCCACGGCAATCAGCCCGGCGGAGCCGCCGGGAAGCATGACACTCATGGATCCGGGACCTCCGGTCGCGGCGGCGACGACGGCCGGTACAAGCAGCGCCAGCAGCACGGCTCGGCGGGGAGCGCCGCGGCCGGATCCGGCGGCGCTTCCGCCAGTTCGGGGAGTACCGACAAGTCCGGGGGCACAGCAGGCGCAGGGAATCGCGCACCGGTCAAGGAGCAGCGCAAGCCGCCCAGGAGCCGAGCCCCGCACGGCGCCGGCAGGCATCGGCCCGCGCCCTCTGCCGAAATTCCGGCCTCCGCGCCTGACGTGACCGGACGCCTGATCAGCGACGTGACGCTGCTCCCGGCCGGCGTCAGCCCGCTCGTTCGCGTCGTCCAGGCACCGCTCGGCACGGCGCCCGCGGCACGCCGGGTGATCCACGCTTCGGTTCTGCCGGCCCTGGCCGCCGCACTCGCAGTCGTCCTGCTCTTTGGACTCGGTGCCGGGCGCGAACTGGCCGGACGGCGAGGCCGGCGCGCGCTGCGACTCGGCGGTTGACGGCGCCGGCGGCAGGACCGTCCCCGACGTGCATACGATCTCGCCATGAGCACGCACGACATCGACAACGCGATCTTCCACGTCGCGAGCGCGCTCGAGGTACCCGTCCTGATCCTCGCGCTGGCCGCGCTGGCGCTCGTGATCTTCGAACTCGGCAGCTACGCGATCGAGATCTACGGGCGTCGCGGTCGCCGCTTCGATCAGATCGCCGCCGGCGCCCAGGAGGCGCGCGCGGCATTGCTCGTGGATGATCGCCCGGCCGCGCAGGCGGCGGTGAGCGGCATCCCGCGAAGCCGCGCGATGGCCGACACGCTCACGTTCATCGTCGACCACGCCCACACCGACGGCGGCGAGCACCAGCTCAACAAGGCGCTGGCCGACTTCGACTTCGACTCCCAGCGTCGCCTCGGGCGCACGCGGATGCTCGTCCGCGCCGGACCGGCGCTCGGGCTGATGGGCACGCTGATCCCGCTCTCGCCGGCGCTCACCGGCCTGGCCAACGGCAACACGACGGCGCTCAGCCAGGACCTACGGGTCGCATTCAGCGTCACCGTCGTCGGCCTGCTGATCGGGGCTGTCGCCTTCGGTCTGTCGCTTTCCCGCGACCGAATGTACGGCCAGGATCTGTCAGACCTGCAGTACCTCGCGGCTGTGATCAGCGACCCCCGCGTGACGGCAGGCGCCGCGGCATGATCTCGGTCACCCCGCACTCCAACAGACGCGAGGACCGCGCCGGCGATCCGCTCGACGGTCTCGTCAACCTGTTCGACCTCGGGATCGTGCTGTCGGTTGCGTTCCTGCTGGCGGCACTGTCCTCGCTGCATCTCGGTTCGGCGATCACCCGTCACGGGCTGCACGCGAACGTGGTCAAGCCGATCATGTGCAGCCCGGGCAGGCGGTCGCCCCGCTGCCGAAGCCTGGAGCGCACACGATCGGCCGCGGGATCCAGACGGGCGTCGTGTACCGGCTCGCCAACGGCGAGCTCGTCTACGTACAGCAAGCGCCGCAGCAGCGAAAGCGCTGAATGGGCTACCTCTGGGAGCAGCTGCGACAGGCGATTCCCGCTGATCTCGAGCGGGAACGCCTACATCCTCAACCTCACCTGGGTCACGATCAAGGTCGCGGTCATCTCGACTTCAGCCGCGCTCGTGATCGGCCTCCCGATCGGACTGGCGCTCGGACTCGGGCGCTTCCGCGGCCGGCGCGCGCTGCAGATCCTCGCCAACGCGAGCCTCGCGCTCCCGCCGGTGATCGTCGGCATAGCAGTCCTGATCCTGCTGCTGCCGGAGGGCGCGTTCGGCTCGCTGCGGATCGAGTTCACGCTCCACGCGGTCTACGTCGCTCAGACGATCCTCGCGCTGCCCTACATCGTCGCGCTCACCCCTGCGGCGATCCAAGGGCTCCCCCCGGGGCTCCTGGCACAGGCCCGGGCCCTCGGCGCCGGGCGACGCCAGCTCTCGCTGCTGGCGCTGCGCGAGGCCAAGATCGGCGTGATCGCGGCGGTTATCGCGGCGCTCGGCGCGGCGCTCTCCGAGGTCGGCGCCGTCGATCATCGTCGGCGGCAACGTCCAGGGCCACGACCAGACGCTGGCGAGCGCAGCGCTGGCGTAGATCAACCAGAACGCCGACTATCCGGCCGCGTTGGCGGTCGGGATCGTGCTGCTCGCGCTGATCCTCGTGCTGATCGGCGATCCTGACCGTCCTCCAGCAGCGCACCGGCGGTATCAACCTACGCTTCCGGACCGGCTGAGATGCGGCTCATGTGGGAGGAACTGCGAGGCGGCCGTACCGCTGATCGTGCATGGAGATCCCTACCTCCTGAGCGTCATCTGGTTCACGCTACAGGTCGCCGTGATCGCCACCGCGAGCGCTGCCGTGATCGGCCTGCCGATCGGGCTCGCGATCGCACTCGGACGGTTCCGAGGACGTCGCGTTCTGCAGGTTCTCGCCAACGCAAGCCTCGCTCTACCGCCGGTGATCGTCGGGTTGTTTCTGTTCCTGCTGTTCGTGCCGCAGGGCCCGCTCGGCGCGCTGCAGCTGACGGTGACGCGGAGAGCCGTGTTCATCGCTCAGACGGTGCTCGCGCTTCCGTACGTGGTCGCGCTGACCGCGGCCGCGGTCCAGGGCCTCCCGCCGGGCTGCTGGCACAAGCACGGTTGCTCGGCGCCGGACGTCTGCAGCTCTCGAGGCTCGCGCTGCGCGAAGCGAGGATCGGCGTGATCGCAGCGCTGATCGCGGCGATGGGAACGGCATTGTCCGAGGTCGCGGCGATCGCGATCGTCGGCGGCAACATCTATGGCTACGATCAGACGCTCTCGAGCGCCGCGATGTTCGAGGCCAACAGCGCCCACTACGCCGAAGCTGTCGCGATCGGGATCGTGCTGATCGGACTGATCCTGATCCTGATGTGCGGCTTGGGCCTGCTTCAGCAGCAGGGCAGCGGCATCCGTCTGCGGTTCCGGCCCGTGACGTGAGCGACGGCGCTCAAATCGGCGATCTCTTGCTCTACGGGGAGCATGTCAGCGTGCGTCGCGGCAAGCGAGACGTCGTCCGGGACGTCACGCTCAAGCTTCACAGGGGCGAGGTCGTGGCGTTGCTCGGACCAAACGGGGCCGGCAAGAGCACGCTGCTGGGCGCACTCGTCGGAGCTCTCCCGACCGCGGCCGGGAAGATTGAGCGCAACGGCCGGGTCGCGATCGCGCTGCAGTCGGCGGAGCTCGCTCGACGCAGCGTGATCGCGAACGTGATGCTTGCGCTGTCGTGGTGGGGCGTCCCACGCACGGAGCGCTCAGAACGGGCACGCGAGGCGCTGCGCGCGATCGGCGTCGAGCACCTTGCACAGCGACCCGCCGGCGCGCTGTCGGGAGGCGAACGCCGGCGCGTTCACCTCGCCCGCGCAATCGCGGTTGCACCCGACATCCTGATGCTCGATGAGCCGTTCGCCGGACTCGACCCTGAGACTCGGGCGACGCTGCTCGAGGATGCCGTCTCGGTGCTGCGCGACCCATCCCGGGCAACGCTCGTGGTCGTCCATGATCGAACCGAGGCATGGGCACTCGCCGAGCGACTACTGCTGCTGATCGATGGCGAACTGGTCGCGGACGGAACCCCGCGTGACCTGCTCGAGCACCCACCTACCGCGGTCGTCGCGAAGTTCCTCGGCTACGACGGATCGATTCGGGAGGGTGACAATCTGCTGATGACAAGACCGCCGCACGTCGTGCTGGATCCCGCCGGAGAGATCACAGCGCGTGTGACGAGAACCTCGGGCCTGGAGGATGGCGTGCGGCTCGAGCTGTCCGCCGACGGAGGCAGGCTCTACACGGTCGGGCCGATCGGCGGGCCGCGAGCCGGTGAGACCGTTCGCGTGAGCCTCCGCGGAGGCGTCCGCTTTCCAGCGTCGCAGGACGGCACGTGAATCGCCGGGGTATCGGCGCGCCCCTCGCCCGGTTCACCGTGGCGCTGCTTGCGAGCGTCGCATTGCTTCCGGGCGCCGCACAGGCGCACGGACCGACGGCTCCGGTCGCCAGCGACTACCTGGCGGTCGTCGATCAGGTTCCGCCCGGCCTCGACGCCAAGGTCGTCGACGGCGACCTGCGGATCTGGCTGAGTGCCCCGTCCAACCTTGCAGTCGTCGTTCTCGACTATCGCGGCGCCCCGTACCTGCGCCTGCGGCCCTCGGGCGTTGAGGTCAACCACAACTCGGCGATGTACTACCTCAATCAGACGCCCCTGGCGCAAACGCCGCCGCTGGACCTCAGCCGTGCGACACCGCCTGCCTGGGAACCGGTCAGCAGCGCTCACGACTACAGCTGGCATGACGCACGGCTGGGGGCTCTGTCGACGATTGCGATCCCGCCGGGTACGCGCTACGTCGGCAGGTGGAGCATTCCGCTGGTGATCGATGGCCGGCCGGCATCGATCTCGGGATCTGTCTGGTACGCGCCACGTCCGTCGATCATCTGGTTCTGGTCGATCGTTGTGCTGCTCGCGTGCGTAGTCGCGGCATGGCGAGTGCGACGCCCCTCGCTCGATGCTGGTCTCGCTCGCGGTCTCGGCGCGACCTCCTTGGTCGCGTTCGCGCTCGGCGGTGTTGGCCACGACCTCCACGGACGCCCGAATGTGTCGACCGTTCAGTTGGTCGAACTTGCGCTGATCGCCGCGTTCGTCGTCTGGGGCCTCCACCGCGTGCTCGTCGGTCGACCTGGGTACTTCACATATTTCGTGATTGCGTTCGTCACGCTGTGGGAGGGAGTCAGCCTGTTCCCGACCCTCCGCCACGGCTTTGTGCTGCTGGCGCTTCCGGCGGACATCGCCCGCACCGTGACCGTGCTCTGCTTCGCCGCGGGCGCTGGAACGGCACTGCTCGTCTTCCGACTCTCCGAGCAGTCGGCGGCACGCGCCGGCGGCGCCCGGTTCAGGAGCGCTCGAGCACAGAGGCGTCGTGAACGATCTGTGCCGGGTTGAAGTTGCTCGGGTAGACGATCTTCAGCTCTCCGGTCGCGCTGATCCCGTAGATCACCGAGCTGTGCGTCACGACCCTCTGGTTGAAGCTGATCGTGACGTGCCACGCCTTCCAGATCGGCTCAAGCTGATCGCGCGTGCCCAGCAGGTAGTACATCCTCCCGAGCGCTCCGCGAGTGGTCAGAAAGGCTTTCACGGCGACCGGCGTGTCGCGTCGCGGATCGACCGTCACGGCGACGAAGCGGACTCTGGCTGCGGCCGGGCCGAGCGCACGCTGAGCCGCGGCCAACCCACTGACGATCAATGGACAGACGTTGGGGCAGTGCGTGTAGACGAATGTCACAAACACTGCCTTGCCGCGCATCGACTCCAGCGAGATTGGGGCGCCACCCGTGTAGTTGCGGAGCACCAACGGCGGCGCCGCCTCCGGCGGATTCAGGATCAACCCCCCTTCAAGCTTTGCGCTCGACGGCGCCGCATGGGTGGGGCTTGACTCCGAAGTTGTCGACGAGGAGGAGCCGCAACCGGCGATCGCCACCGCCGCTGTGACGACCGCGGCGACTCCCATGCGACGTACGTGCCAACGATGCCAGACCGATCGGGATCGGTCGAAAATCAAGTCACGTCTCCATTCTCGCGACGAGTTGAGATGCCGCCGCGTCCTCACGCTGGCGGTCACTCAGCCAGCGGTACACGATCCAGACGATCGCGATGCCGAACGGAAGATCGCCGACGGACCACATGATCCCGGCCGCGATCTGCTGATCCTGAAGTGCCGTGATACCGCCGGGCCGGTCGAGCAGGTGGACGTAGTAGGGATAGATCGCCGACGTCGAGAACGCGAGCACCGCTGCGATCACGACATTCGTCGCGGAACCCACGAGCACGTACGCGGCTCGAGCGAGCTCGGGAAGCTTCTTGCGTGCCGGCGGCAGGCCGCACACCTGTGCCCAGAAGAGGACCGCACATGTGATGAACGTGAGGTGCTCGAGCGCATGCGCCCAGCTGTTGCGCAGGGCAAAGTCGTAGGCCGCAGGCCAGTGCCAGAACCATAGGCCGAGCGCGAACATCAGCCACGCCCCGAAGGGCGTCGCCCACCATCCGCCGAATGCACGGATTGGCTTGAAACGCGGTGCTTTGTACAGCGCCCTCGCGACCGAACGCCGGAAGCCGAGCGGCAGCGGACGCCAGAGCGACATCCATGGAACGCCGAGCACGATCAGCGGAGCCGCGAACGTCAGCAGGAGCATGTGCTGGATCATGTGAACCCAGAGGAGCTTCTGCGCATAGACGTCGATCGGCGTCGCAATCGCGATCACAACGATTCCTAGCCCGGCGTAGAACGTCAGCGCCCGGCGACGGGCGAGGCGGTTGCGCGGGCGCCCGGTCAGAACCGCCGCTCGGCGCTCACCGAGCATGTGCAGCACGAACGCCGCACAGGTGAGCGCCAGCGGTAGATATACAGCCATCTAGGACACGAACAAGATCATGATCGAGAGGATCACGGCACTGATCGCGACCCAGTACCACCACAGTCCGCCGGCCTCGACGACGTAGTCGCGACCCTTCAGGCGGCCCGAGTTCAGCCGCCCGATCAGCAGCCCGCCGATCACCAGCGTCAGCAGCACGTGGAACGCGTGGTAGATCATCATCAGCATGATCCCGCTCGCATAGGCATGCAGCGGCGCTTGGTAGGGCAGCTTGTTGTAGGCGACCATGTCGGTCACGAGGCTGGCGGCCATCAGGATCCAGGCGAGGTAGATCCCGGCGCGCACGCGACCTTCCTCGCCGGTCTTCAGGCCGCCGCGCGCCCAGAACCAGGCGAGGCCACCGAGGAGCGCGAAGACGCCCGTCAGCACGGTCCAGAGCCTGTCGGGCGTCGGTTCACCGGGACCCCAGAAGGCATTCTGCGTGTGCAGGCCGTGAAGATAGATGAAGGCCATCGCGATCGCGAGTACGAACGTGATGTCGGAGATGATCATCATCAGCGTTCCGATTCGGACTGCCCGTGGGTGGCTCGGCATGTCCACGACGGCGACCATGTCGCCGTGGTCGCCATCGGCGACCGCCTCGACCGAGCCACCGGCCATCGCCGGCGAGGCCATCAACGGAGGCAGCCCGAGCCCGTAGTCGTACGGACCGGAGTCGACGACCGGGATCCGCGCAAAGTTCTCCAGCGGCGGCGGGCTCGTCGTCATCCACTCGAGCGTGCGCGAACCCCAAGGGTTGTTCCCCGCGGGCTTTCCGGAGATCCAGGTGATGACGATGTTGTAGGCGAACACCGCGACCGACGCGACGATCAGGATCGCGAACAGGCTCGCGATCAAGTTCGCCGGGACGAACTGCGAGGCGACGTTCGCCTGCCAGCGCGGCTCACCCTGCAGACCGGCGTAGAACAGCGGGATGAACACGCCGTAGAAGCCGATCTCCAACAGCCAGAAGTGGATCATGCCCAGCCGGCGGTCGAGCTTCTTGCCCCAGATCTTGGGGAACCAGTAGTAGAACGCTGCAAGGAACCCGAACACGACGCCGCCGACGAGCGTGAAGTGGAAGTGTGCCACGGTGAACATGTCGCCGTGGTAGATCGTGTCCGTCGGGACGTCCGCCAGATACAGGCCGGTGACGCCGCCGATCAGGAAGTTGAAGCAGAACGCCGTTGCGAACAGCATCGGCGGCTCAAACCGAAGCCGACCCCTCCACGCCGTGCCGAGCAGCGCGAGGAAGATCAGGCCGGTCGGGATCGAGATGATCTCAGTGCTCAGCATGATCGGGGTGTCGAGCGCCGTGTTCGCACCGGACCAGTACAGGTGGTGCATCCACACGCCGAGGCTGATGACGAAGATCGCGGCCTCGGCGGCGACGACCATGCGGTAGCCCCACAGCGGCTTGCGCGCGAACACGGGGACGATCTCGCAGACAGCGCCGACGCCGGGCAGGAGGATGACGTACACCTCGGGGTGGCCCATGAACCAGAACAGCTCCTCATAGAGCCAGTTGTTTCCACCCATGTTCGCCTGGTAGAACGCGGTCCCGAAGACGCGGTCGCACAGTACGAGCACGGACGCGAGCACGAACGCCGGGAACACGAGCAGGCCGAGCGCCGTCGAGAACAGCACGCCCCAGACGGTGACCGGCAGCCGGCTCCAGGTCATCCCCGGTGCACGCATCGTGATCACGGTCGCGGCCATGTTCATCGCCCCGAGCGCGATCGAGGTGCCGAACAGGATGATCGTGACCTCGTAGGCGTCCATCGCGAGGTTCGCCTGGTCGGCGAGCGGCGAGTAGCCGGTCCAGCCGGTGGGAATACCGCCGAGCACGATCGAACTGAGCAGGATCGGCACCGCCGGGAACAGAATCCAGTAGCTGAGCGCGTTCAGCCGCGGGAACGCCATGTCCCGCGCGCCAATCATGATCGGGATGATGAAGTTCCCGAACGTCGAGCTGATCATGATGATCGTCGTCACGATCATGATCAGCCCGTGCAGGCTGACGATCGTGTTGTACGTCGCCGGCGTGAAGACCTTCGCCCCGCTCTGCGACTGCTCGAGGCGGATCATCCACGAGGCGACGCCACCGACGAGGAACAACACCAGCACGGTGACGAGGTACTGGATCCCGACGACCTTGTGGTCGGTGCAGAACCGGAAATAGCGCCAGATGCCCTCGTCCTTGCCGGCATTCTCGAGATCCCCCTCGTGGGTCGTGTCCGGCTTCCCCAGCCCCCAACGGACCGGAAAGTTCAACGCGCCGATCCCGACGAGGAAGAAGATCGCGAACGCGAAGTACCCGGCGGTCAGCGTCGCGTCGCCGCCGTAGTTCGGCGAGGCGATCTGGTGGACGATGATCGCGACGACGACCGCCCCCACGAGGCCCACCACCAAGCCCGTGATGATGCTCGGGACGAGGATGGTCCGGCGCTGCGCGGATGGGCTCGCCGCGCCGTGGGTTTCCGTGATGGCGCTCATCAGCTCGCCGCTCCCGAGGTCGTGTGGCCACCGTTGGCGGTGACCCAGCTTTCGAATTTCGTCGGTTTCACGACGTAGACCCTCGCCCACATGTACGTGTGGTAGACGCCGCACAGCTCGACACAGTGTGCGTAGTAGCTGCCCAGACGAGTCGGCTTGACGATCGGCGCGTCCGAGATCCAGCCCGGGTTGGCGTCCATCGCGACGCCGAACTGCGGGATCGCGAACCCGTGTAGAACGTCATCGGAGGTCACCTGGAACTGGACGGGTCGACCCGCCGGCAGCTCGAGCACGGTCGACGTGAAGCCCTGCTTCGGATACGTGAACGTCCACAGCCACTGCTGGCCGGTCACCCGGACCACCAGCGGATTCGGCGGGTTGTACGTCGTCGAGGAGTAGAAGCCGAACATGCCCCAGGCGACCGTCGCCAGCGCCAGGATCCCCGTGATCACGAGCCAGAGAACCTGCTGCGAGGCCTTCGGTTGGATGTGGGGGGCGTCCTCGAGCTCCTCGACGGGGGTGTCGAGCGGCGCCGTCTCACGGAACGCGAAGATGCTGTACACCGCCAACGTGACCACGAACATCGCCACCGGCATCGCCAGCGCGGTGAATACGGTGTTGGTCAGATACGAGAAGTTGGCGGTGGCGCTCGCCCCGGCCGGGTTGATCAGCGGGAACACGATGATGTCCACGATCACGCCGATCACCGATAGGAAGATCCAAATCGTCAGGACGCGCCGGCGGTGGTTGACCGGCTTCGCGTCGGGTGTCGATGTGGGCTGTGTCGTGCTCAACTGTTCGTCTCCGCGCTCTCGGACGGCTGCTGCGTCCAGTGGCTGTCTGTCGTCATGCGCTCCCGCGCTCTCACGTGACCGTCAGCGTGCCGGCCATGTAGCCGGTCGTCGACATCGGGCCACCGAAACCGTCCTGGCCGCCAAGCCCGTCGCCCGAAAGACCGGTGCCACACGGCACGTAGCACTTCCACACGTACTTGCCTGGAGCACCCGTCTTGAATTGGAACGTGATCACGTTCGGTCTCGGGTACGGATTCCCGTTGACCGTCACGGCGCTCTGGTTGGCGTTGGCGGCCGTGCCCGCGAGCGGCACATTGACGAACAGCTGGTCCTTGATCCCGGGGGGTGTCTGGATCGTGAATGTGTGCGCCAACGAGGCGGGATTGATCCGCGTCACCGTCCTGCCGTTGACAGTCATCGTGCCGCCGACAGTCCCCGAAACCTGAGAGAAGTAGTAGTTGTGCAGCGTCGTCGACGAGTCGTACTGAAGGACGTGAACCGTGATCGTGCTGTAGGCCGGCACCTTCAGGGTGGTGCTCGGGCAGTAGGTCACCCACTCGGGATGCGGGCCTCCGCCGGCGCCGTGACAGACCATGCTGTCTGGGAACACCTCCAGCGACAGGTTCGGCCCGGTCGTCGCGGCGGTCGCGGCGGGCTCGTACCCAAGACCGTGAATCGCGCGGACCCCCTCGACAATGCCGACGAACAGCAGCAGCAGAATCACGAGCGCCACGACGGCACCGAACAACGGCGGTTGACGGTGCCCGCGTGGGGGTCTGGGTGAATCGGGCAATTCAATCCTCCTGATCGCGCGCGCCTACCGCGTGTTGATTCGCCGACGGTGATACCGCCGGCCGACCGCGCGATCGGCGCAGTGACCGACGGACGTTCCTCAGAAGTTGCTTAGCGACGGGTCGAAACCCTATGAAGCGCCTGATCGCCGAGCATCCGCTCGGACTACCCATGTAGACCGCGGCTTTCCTTTACGTGTTTTCACGTACGTAGTCAGCCCCATGCGTTCGGAAGGAACCGCTGACTTCTGCGGACTCCCGCTCCGTAATTAGATGACCGCGGCGCACGGCAAGGCGCGGATGGATCGAGCTCCCGGACACCCGATCATTCCTCCAACGTCACGAAATCAGTCCGCACCAAATCTAGGAGGAGCAAGATGTCCCGCAAGGTTTTTGACAAGCTCGCAAGCGCAGTAGGCGTGATCGCCGTCGTGACACTTCTGGTCGCCGGCGCTCTGCTGACGGCGGGTCACAGCTACGTGAACTCGAGCGTCCGCAATCAGCTCGCGATGCAGCAGGTCTATTTCCCGCCCGCAGCGGCATGGGCGCACCCGTCCTACCCGGAGATTCAGACGCGGATGATCCCGTATCTGAAGCAGTATTCAGGGCAGGAGCTGTTGACCGGCCCGCAGGCCGAGGCGTACGCGGATCACTTCATCGCGTATCACCTCGCGGCGATGCCGTATGGAGGCGTGTACTCGAAGGTGAGCGCTGCCTCGATGGCCGCTCCCAAGAATGTCGCCCTCGGCACTGAGGTGCAGACCGTCTTCCGCGGAACCACGCTGCGTGGGCTTCTGCTCGAGGCCTATGGCTTCTGGAAGATGGGCCAGATCATGCTGTGGGGCGCGATCGCCTCGTTCATCCTCGCCGCGATCATGGCGGTGCTCGTCGGGCTCGGCTTCTGGCACGCGAGCAAGACGACCGAGGAGGAGCGCGTACTCGCACCTAAGGCGGTTCCTGCCACCTGACGCAAGTCACCTGACCCGCAGTCAGGGTCTCCGATCAACGCCCGTCCCGCACACAGCGGGGCGGGCGTTTTGCGTTGGGTGTGCCTGACCGCGACCGCGAGGGCGCGCCGGACGGCGCCTACGCAGATCGGTCGGCTCCGTCCTCAGCAGCAAGTCCCTACGATGCGATCGTGGTATCCACCAGGCGAGATCTTGAGCTGATGGGCGAGGCGGTCAGGTTCGACGCGCAAGGTCAGCAGGCGCTGCTCGACCGCAGAGCCACGGACGCGAGGATCGCTTTTCGCGCCGCCAGCGGGCTCTACCGGCAATCTTGGGAGCAGGCGCCTCCACGCAGCTACGGCCGCCTGGTCGGCATGCTGAAGTCGGCGGTCCTTGGTGGCGCCGGTCACGATGCATCCGGCTACGTACGCGCCGCGTTGGCCGACGCCCCGCTCGGCTCGCCAACGGCCGCCTACGCGCTCGCGGTTGCCGCGTTGATCGACGGTGACGAACAGGACGCCGGGATCTGGGCCACCCGGATGCGTGGCGGATCCGAGCCGCTCGAGCGGACCGCCGATGCGATCGGCGCGCTCGCCGCCGGCGACAGCGACGCTTACGAACAGTCGATCGCCGCAATCGTCGTTGACTTCGAGCAGCGTGAGCAGCACCTGACCGGCGTGGCGATCGCAGATACGGCGCTGATGCTGGAGGAACTGGCCGCATCACGCGGTATCACGACCACGGTCATCAGCCCGCTGCTACCGCGAGCGAACGACTGACGAGCACCCGGGCTGGCACCCCGGCTACGCGCCGGAGCCCCCGGAGCGAGCCGCCTCCAGCGCTGCCGCCATCCCGTCGCGAACAGCCGCAAGCCCCGATGCGGGTCGCAGCATTACGACGAGCTCGGCAACGAGCCCGTCACTGTCGTAGCGCAGCAGGTCGACTCCCTCGACGTCGCGCCCGCCAACGCGGGTCGTGAAGCACAGCACCTCGCGGTCCCCGTCGCGCACCTGCCAGCGGTACTCCAACTCGGCGCCGAGAACCCCTCCGACGACACCGAGCAGCGCACCGACGCGATCTCGACCCTCGTAGGCGGCATAGACGACCGGGCTGCGGAACTGCACGTTGGGCGCCAGCACGTCACGGATGCGGTCAAACTCGCCGCTCTCGACGGCTGCGCGGAACGGTCCGTTGCCGCTGTCGTCTACCGGGATCACTATGTCCAAGGGTACGGGCTGCGGGACGCAGGCTGCATCCTGCCGGCCTCGAACCGATCCAGCCGGAATGGCTCGAGCATCGGCTCGGAGCCGTCAAGGATGTCGTTCGCGACCAGGTCGCCCAGCGCGAGCATCTTGTAGGTGTGGCCGGCATCGAGAATCACGTACGCGTTCTCCAAGATCCGGTCCGTAACCGGATAGCCGTCAGGCGTCAGGCCGACGAGCCCACCATGCGGCGTCGCGCGCCACCGCTCGCCGGCGCCGCGGAAACGCGTGAGAACCTGGGCGAGACCGGCCTCGGCGAACTCACAGAACGCCTCCCCCGCAACGTGCTCGGGGTTGGGCGGTCCGTACGGATCAAGCTGCGCGTCCCACCCGAGCGTCTGCGGAAGACCACCAACGGTCAATCCAGTGCCGGTGCGGCCCATCCGGAAGTAGATGCCCCACGGTCCATCCACCAGCACGCGCCCGTCCCGATCCGAACGCAGCGGGCCCGCCGCATCGAAGTGGACGACCGGGGCCTCATGTCCCGCCTTGGCCTGCAGCCCAACCCCTGGCAGGCTGAAGTCACCCTCCTGGGCCTTGACGAGGTTGACCAATGGCGTCGGCACGCCATCGACGCTAACCGTGAAATCCCGGTCGAGCATCGCCCACACGTCGCGCGCCCAAAGGCCGCAGGCGAGCACGAGATGATCGCAGCGGATCGGGCCATGATCGGTGATCACCGCGCTGACGGCACCGCCGTCGTGATCGATGCCGATCATCTCGATGCCCTCGACGATCCGCACACCGGCCTGGCGCGCGGCCCGTGCCAGCTCACGAACGGTGGCAGCCGCGTCTGCCCAACCGCTTCGGCGTTCGTGCAGCACCGCCTCCACGCCGGTTGCGTCGAAATCCGGCCATAGCCACTGCAGAAGTTCACCGCATGATTCTTCGCCGACCACCAGTTCCGAGAGGTAGCCGACCTCGGCCTGACGGGCGGCGATCGCGCGAAGATCGTCGAGCTGCTGCTCGGGCACGACCGCCATGAACCCCACCTGCCTGAAGCCGAAGGCCTCTGGCGCCTGCTCGAATCGCTCGACGCTCATCCGTACGATCTCGGTGATCGCGGGGCTGCGGTAATAACCGCGCACGATCCCGCCCGCGATCCCGGACGCCCCGGCGCCAAGCGTCGCCCGTTCGATCAGGACGACATCGGGTACTCCACCGCGATCGGAGATCCGCTGAGCCAGCGCGCCGGCGGTCGACAGGCCGTGGATACCGCCGCCGACCACGACGTGGCTCGCTGAAGCAGGAAGCTGTCGATCGCCGTCCGAAGTCTTGGGAATGTCCGTCATCGTGACGCTGCCGAGCCGGCCAGCGAGGCGCGTTCGTGCGGAGCTGCGAAATCCTGATCTGGACCGATCGGCACGATTCCGCTCGGGTTGATCGATCGATGGGTCTCGTAGTAGTGGCGCTTGATGTGGTCCATGTCGACGGTCTGCGCGATTCCCGGAGTCTGGTAGAGGTCACGGAGGTAGCCCGACAGGTTGGGGTAGTCGATCACCCGCCTCAGGTTGCACTTGAAATGGCCGTGGTACACGGCGTCGAACCGGACCAGGGTGGTGAACAGCCGCCAATCGACCAGGGTCTGGCGATCGCCGAGTAGGAACCGACGCTCGGCGAGCCGCGGCTCCAGCTCGTCGAGCATCCTGAACACCGACGACGCAGCATCCTCGTAGGCCTCCTGCGTGCGCGCGAAGCCCGCCCGGTAAACCCCGTTGTTGACCTGCTCGTAGATCGCTGCGGAAAGCTCGTCGATCTCGTTGCGCAACGCCGTCGGATACAGGTCGAGCTCGGGATTGCGAGCCCAGCGGTTCCAAGCCCCGTTGAGCATCACGATGATGTCGGCAGACTCGTTGTTGACGATCGTTCCGGTCACCGTGTCCCAGAGCACCGGAACCGTGACGTAACCGTCGATGTCGCTCGCGCTCGCCGCATAGGCCTCGGCGAGGAACTCGAAGCCGTTCCCGGAGAGATCACCGGTCGCTCCGGGCACGGAGCGGAACGCCCAGCCACGGTCGTCTCGGATCGGGTCGACGATCGAGACCGCGATCACGTCCTCCAACCCCTTGAGGTGCCTGACGATGATCGTGCGATGCGCCCACGGACACGCGAGTGACACGAACAGGTGATAGCGCCCAGCCGCGGCCGGAAAGCTCGCCCCTTCCTCGGCCGTCACCCAATCACGGAAGCGGCTCGGTCGACGCACGAAAGCACCGCCGGGCGAGATCTCTTCTGATACCCACATCGGCCACCGACCGAGCGTACCGAAGCCGCAGGAACGAACGCCAGCCCGGGATGATGCGCCGCCGCGCCTCGCAGACTGGACAATCCGTTGGCTAAATTGCGAATTGCTCATCCAACAATCGTCCAGACCCGATCCACCAGGCATGCGAGGTGCCTCACCCCATAACGGTGTCGTCGACTTCGCGCGCGACGCTGATCACGGCGAATTCGTCCGAGCCGCGATCATCGGCGCAAGAAGTCAGTCGCTAGCGGGGGAGATGCCGCTTGTCTCTCGAGCTTTCGATTGATCAAGCGGCGACCCGGCGACCCACATCCGCTCTGACCAGCACGGCCGGAGTCGCTGAGCTGTTCGCACCGCTGGTCGCGGACAGTCCGGCGCTTGTCTGGATCAAGGACCTTGAAGGGCGCTATCTGCATGTCAACCCCAGGCACGCCGAGCAGCTCGGGGTCGACGAGCTCGAGATCCGTGGTCTGACCGACGCCGACCTGCGGCCCGGCCAGGCCGTTGACGACCCACGACTCGCAGACGGCAGCCAGACGGCCCCGAGCAGCTCGAGGGCGAGTACACGATCGAGTCCCACCAGGACCGTCCGGCGCTCGCAGCGTGGCGCTTCCCGATCCACGGTGCCAATGGGGAGCCACTGGCGATCTGTGGCGTCGCAGCACCTGTGCGCGACGCCGGAGTCGCAAGGCGCGAGCGCGCGCGCTTGGTCGAGCTGAGTCGTGCACCGCAGCGGACGGATCGTGACCTTTGGCGCGATGATCCCAGACAGCCGGACGGCACACACCCGGCGACCGACGATCGCCCAGTCGAGCCACAGCACGCACCCCAACGCGCTGACGACGGCGCCTCCACACAACACCCAGCAGCCGAGGTGGCCGATCCGCAGGGTTCCGACCAGAACGGTCGCGTTGAGCGGCTCGGAGAATCTCTCGCCGCGGCTGGGGACCGGGTGCTGGAGCTGGAGCGCCTGCTGGTCGACGCGCGCGCGCCTTTTGAGGAACTGTCTCGGCTGATCGAGGAGGCGCGTCACGCGCAGGCAGTCGCGGTGGAGTCGACCGAGCGAGTTGCAGAGCTCGAACAGAGACTCGAGGACGATCCTCACCGAGCTGGAGGTCGTGCGCAAAGCGCACGCGCGCGACGCTGCCGCGCTGAGCGCCGAATCTCAGCTTCGGTCCGAGTGGGAGGCGCAGCGCTGACGAGGCGCTCGGCCGAATGTCGAGGATCTCGAGGCCCACTCGCCGAGGTTCGGGCACGCAACTACCAGCTCGAGAACACCGTCGCCCACGCGGAGGTGAGCGTCGCCACCTCGGCACAGGAGGCGAACTCCGCTCGGTTGAGGGCGGAGGCGGCGCGGTTGGACGCGGAGGCAGCGCGCCTTGAGGCGCAGGCATACCGTCAGGATGTCGAGACCGCAAAGCTGGAAGCTGAATCCTCCCGCCACGATGTCGAGCTGGCTCAGCAGGAAGCAAACCGCTTCCGGTTGGCGGCCGAGGCGGCATTCGAACAGATGCACGCGGTTCGGGGGGAGTGGGAGGCCGCGCGAGGACGCCTCGCCGGACGTGAGCAACGTCGGCCCATTCCCCTCCGACTTCGAGACGCCGACGGCGGGCCGGCCACGAGGTCGAGCGCGAAGCAGAAGCGGGAGCATCGAGCGCCAATGCCTCGCACGCCGAGGCCGAGGCGGAGGAGTCCCCGCCGAGTCACCGCATCAGGGCGCGCGGACGAGGACACCGAGGTCCGGGTGTCCGCGGTGGAAGCAGAGGGTCGGCAGGCAGGCGGGGAGACAGAGGTCGGGAGCGGGAAGCGGACGCAGAGCCCGGGGAGCCGGAGACCGAACCAGAGTCTGTGGGAGCCGGAGGCCGAACCAGAGACGCAGGAGCCGGAGACCGAACCAGGAGTCCTGGGAGCCGGGTGGCACGAACCAGAGGCACAGGAGCCGGCCGTGGAACCAGAGGCGCAGGCGCCGGTCACGGAAGCCGAGTCTCGGCAACCGGCTGCCGAAGCAGAGCCTCGGAACTTCGCCTGGCAGATGGAGAGCCACGCAACGTGAGCTCACGCAACCGGCTGCTGAAGACGAACCGCTCACGAGCAGCGACGAGGGCGGCACTGAGGCGGAGGAGAACCAGGCGGACCACGTGGATCTTGAGCCGAGGTCACGGACGCCGAGAAGCAGAGCCCGGAAACCGGCGACGCAGCAGCCGAAGAAGAGGTCGCGGCTCCCACGGTTGCCGCCCTGTCCAGCCCGCTGACCTGGTCGCACTCCGCCAAGCTGTCACTGACCGCAGCGCTCGTCGACTGCAACTCTTCGCGCACGGTGTTCGCCGAGGCGGTTCGTGTAATCGGGTCGAGGGGTGGCTGGGACTCCGTGATCGCGTGGACCCTGGATGCGCGCGCGAAGCGCTACACGGTCACCGCGATGTGGTGCGCGACAGACGAGATGGCGCCTTTCGAGGACGGCGATCAGGCAGCTCAGGCAGGACCCGAAGGAGTCGACGATCGGCCGCGTTGCGGCAAGCGGCCAGATCACATGGTTTGCCGATCCGGGAGCCGAGCACGACGCCAATCTTGCCCGCGCTGCAGACGAGGGCATGAACCTGGTTGTGGTGCTACCGGTGTTGCGCGAGGGCGAGACCGTTGCAGTGCTCGAACTTTGCTCTCGTCACGAGGGCGAACCCGACGAGGCGCTGCGCACGGCGCTCGAGGCGATGGCCTCGGAGCTGATCTTCGTGCAGCAGCTGCTGAGCGCATCAGAATCGCCGCGCTGGCCCGTGTGGCGGCGTCGCTGATCGCAGCGCTCGACTTCGGTCCGCACGTTCGTTGTTGTGCGGCTGGCTGTTCGGCGCAAACTGCTAGCCCGCGCCTGGACTGTCAAACCAGAACGACGTCAGGAACGCGAGTTGCGCGGCACGCGTCTTGGTGAGGGTGCTTTCCCCGATCCCGATCTCCTGAACGATGCCATCGCGGATCTTCAAGACCGCGGTCACATCGCCGACCGTGGCGAGGTACCAATCATTGAGGCCGACGACGAACACGCCGCCTAGCTTCAGCCCGACTGCCGCATCCGCGAGCTTCGAGCCAGGCCGGATCCCGTCGATCTCGTAGCGCGAGTTCGCGGTGGAGATCCAGACAACGCGATCGGCGTAGGCACCTCTGCGATCTGCCGGGAGCGTTGCGAGCACCTTCGGCGACGCGTACCCGACCCGGATTCCATCCGGCATGAGGCAGAAGAAGTCCTCGTAGGGTCTCCCGCGGTCGTAGCTGTCGTGATAGGCCCGATGGGCCTGCTCACGTGTCATCCCGAGTGTGACCAGCCCCAGAGTGCTGCCGGTCAAACTGCCGGTCGCGGGCGGACATCCGGGGACCTGCGGCACCGGCACTTTCTTGCCGGCGCTCGTCTTCGACCCGTGAGCGCCCCCTGCGCTTGTCGCGGTCACCGTGCACCGCAGCGTGTTGCCCTCATCACCTGGTCTGACCCTGTACGTTGCCACGGTGGCTCCGGCGATCGGAGCGCGATCGAGACTCCACCGATAGCTCAGAGTCGGCTTGCCCGTCCAGGAGCCGCTTTCGCAGTCCAACACCGACCCTCTCTTAGGTGTGCCCGTAATCGATGGAGCCTCGTCGCTTCTGGGCGCGGTCGTCCCTGATCGTGCCTTGCTCTTCCCGGAGCGCCTTTTCCTGGTCGGCGCCTTTGTCCTCCCGGACCCCGCCGTCGTCGACGACCCCTTCTTCGGCTCCTTGCGGGATGCACTCTTCTTCCCAGAGGTCGTCGATTTCTTCGACGTCGACTTCTTGCCGGCGCTGCTCTTGCCTGTGGTCCGGCTCCGTCCTGACGTCTTCGTCTTGCCGGAGGTCCGCTTGACCTTCGTCGTCTTCTTCGCTGAGCGGACTCCCGCCACGGTTCTGCCGGAACTCGACGACGAATCCGACCCGGCCGAGTTGGTCGCCGTGACGGTACAGGTCAATTTTTGCCCAGCGTCACCTCGGACAACCCTGTAGTTCGATGTGGTTGCGCCGGGGAGCAGCTTCCCGCCTCGCTTCCACTGAAAGCGGTAGGTCGGCTTCCCCGTCCAGGTCCCGCTCGTACACTTCAGCACCGACCCGACCTTGGCGTTGCCGCTGAGCACCGGCGCGGCGGAGTCGGTCGGTGCGATGATCGGGACGCTGACGCCCGCCGTCGTCGCTGAGCTGGTGCCGGAGGCGTTCGTCGCGATGACCGTGCAGGTCAACGTGCTCCCCGCATCGGTCGGCTGGATCGTGTAGGTCGCCGCGGTAGCCCCGCTGATCATGACTCTGTTGCGACTCCACCGATAGCTGTAGGTGGGGGCCCCGCTCCAGGTGCCGCTCTTGCAGGTGAGAGGCGCACCAGCCTTCGCCGTACCGCTGAGCGTCGGCGCGCTCGTATTGGCGGGCGGAAGCGGCGGTACATGTACCGATGAGCTCGTCACTGACGTTGAACCTGCAGAATTGGTCGCCGTCACCGTGCAGGTCAACGTCTCGCCCGCGTCCAGTGTCTGCGGCGTATAGGTGGCGCCGGTTGCGCCGCCGATCGTGGCTCCGTTTCGCTTCCAGGCGTATCTGTACGTCGGCTTCCCAGTCCACGACCCGGCGCCACAGGTCAGGGCCGAACCGACCTTCGGCGTTCCGGTGATGGCCGGCGGTGCGGTGCTGGTCGGCGGCGCCGCCGGAACGCTCACGCCGGCGCTCGACGCCACAGCCGAGCCGACCGCATTCGTCGCCGTCACGGTGCATGTCAGCGTGTTCGTGGCGTCCGCCAGTTGGACTGTGTAGCTCGACGAAGTCGCACCTGAGATCGGCACGCCGTCGCGACTCCAGCTGTAGGCGTACGCCGGATTACCCGTCCAGGTACCGCTCGCGCACGTCAACGCCGATCCCACCTTCGACGTCCCGGTGATCGCCGGGACCTTGGTTGTGGATGGCGCTAGCAGCGGGACCAGGACGCCGGTGCTCGTCACAGACGTCGCCCCGGCCGAATTGGACGCCGTGATTGTGCACGTGAGCGTGTCCCCCTCGTCGGCACCCTGGACCGTGTAACCGGCGGTAAGCGCGCCTGAGATCGCCGCACCGTCGCGGCTCCACGAGTACTTGAATGTTGGCCCTCCCGTCCACGCTCCGGGATCGCAAGCCAGCGTCACGCCGACCGCCGCCGTTCCTGTGATTGACGGTGCCGTCGTGTTCGTCGGGGCGACAAGCGGTACTGCCGCCGAAGCGCTCGCCAACGACACGGAGCCCACAATGTTGGTCGCGGTGACCACACACGCGAGCTTCGTGCTTTCGTACGTCAGCGGGACCGGATAGGTCGGCGCGGTAGCCCCGACGATTGCTGCACCATTGTCCTCCCACGTGAAGCTGTAGCTTGGAGCTCCGGTCCACCCACCGGGATTGCAGGTCACCGTCGAGCCAACGGCGACAGTGCCCGTTACCGAAGGTTGGGAGACGTTCGTCGGCAATGCAAAGGGCACGACCACGCCCGCAGTCGTGAGTGCGGACGCACCGGCCGCGTTTGCTGCCGTCACCGTGCACGTGAGCGTGTCGCCCTCGTACGCCGGTGCGACCTTGTAGGTGCTTGATGTTGCGCCTGTGATTGGCGCTGCATCGGCGCTCCAGGTATAAGCGAATGTGAACGTTGGGCTGCCCGTCCAGGTGCCGCTTGTGCACGTGAGTGTTGATGCCACCGTTGGCGTTCCGATGATCGCGGGAGGGGTCGTGTTGACCGGAAGCAGCGCCGGCACCGCGGCAGCGGTGCTAACGGATGCGGATCCCGCCGAATTGGTCGCCGTCACCGCGCAGCTCAGGCTGGTGCCCGCATTCGCGAGCACAATCGTGTACGTGGGTGTGGTCCCCGCCGTGATCGGGACGCCATTGTCTTTCCACACATAGGTGAACGTTGGGCTGCCCGTCCACACCCCGGTCTGACAGGTCACGGTTGCGCCGACTATCGGACTGCCCGTGATCGAGGCCGGTGAAGTGTTCGTCGGTGTCGCCCACGGAACATTTACACCAGGGGTCTCCGCGGGCACCGATCCGCTCGCGTTGGTTGCGGTGACGGTGCAGGCCAGCGTCTCGCCCTCGTCCGCCGCCTGGACCGTGTAGGCGGCCGAGGCCGCGCCACCGATCGGCATGCCGTCGCGGCTCCACGAGTAGCTGTATGTCGGGTTGTTGGCCCAGGTTCCGCTCTGACACGTGAGCGTTGAACCTACCCTCGCCGCCCCGGCGATCGACGGCAGCACGGTGACCGACGGTGGCGGCGTCACTGAGTAGCTGATCGACTGACTGGTCGTCTGGCCGTCAAGGCTCGTTGCGGTGACCGTGTATGTCTGCGGACCCGCTGGTGCTCGTGCTCAGAGCTCCGGTGATCGTGCCTGACACGCCATCGTGCCCGGTGCTGTCGTCGCACGAGGCGATACCTGGTCCGCCGGCGCCGTCGGTGCATGAGAACGACGTGGGCACGGACTGTCCGATGCCGTACGTGCCGCCGGCTCCGGGCGATGAGATCGCCACCGTCGGCGCCGGCGTGTAGCTGATCAGGATCGCACCGGTCGTCTGCGCCGTCGCTGCGGTGACGACTGCGGTACCGCTGGCGGACGGCTCGACATAGCTCGACCCGGCGCCGCCACCGGCCCCGGCCCCCAGATCGCCGCCGCCACCACCCCCCGCGCCGTAGTAACCGCCGCCACCGCCCCCGCCGGCGTCCTCACAGGTGCTGCTGCCGCCGCCTCCGATACCGCCGCGCCCAAGCACGCCGGCGCTCGAACCCGAACAGCCGCTGGCCGAGGTGCCGGCTGGCCCGCCACTGCTTCCGGTACCAGCGCCACCGCCGCCGGCCGTGGCGCTGCTCGCGCCCCTGCCCGGACTTGGCCCGGCGTTGCCTCCGCTGCAACCCGCGTAGTTGTCAGCGCCACCACCGCCTCCGCCGGCGACGATCAAGCGTGGGTCTGTCGGCGAGACACCATTTGCGGCCGGCATCGTGCGTATGTCCGACGCGCCGCCGCCACCACCGCCTCCGCCACCGTGATCGTCGACTCCTCCGGCACCGCCACCGTTTGCGCCACCGGCACCTGCACCGCTGCTGGATTCGACGTCGACGCCGTGCCCCCCAACCTCGACGTAGAGGAGCTGTCCGGGCGTCACCGGGAGCGTCCCGCTGACCGCCGCCCCCTGTCCTCCCTCGCAGCCGGCCGCGGAGCCGCCACCACCCTGCGCGCCGATCGCCGTGACCGCGATGCTCGTCACACCCGCTGGCACGGTGAAGGTCGTCTGGCCGACGGTCGTGAACGTCTGGGTCGTCGCGACCGCCGGGTAGTACGTGATCGTGACCTCGCCGCTCGGCTGAGCAGCGGTCTCGATCGAGATGTCAGCGGCGGACGGCTCGACGTAGCTCGAGCCGGCGCCGCCACCGGCGCCGGGCGCGCCGCCACCGCCGCCACCACCACCGAAATACCCGCCGCCACCACCACCACCGGCGTCGTTGCAGGCACCCCCGCCCGCACCGGCGCCACCACTTCCGAGCGTTCCCGCCGTGGACCCGCTGCAGCCGCTTTCCGAGTTGCCGGCGGCCCCACCGGCGCTGGCCCCGCCCGCGCCGCCACCGCCTGCCGTGGAACCGCCGTTCGCGCCCGCGCCTGGGTTCAGCCCCGCGTCGGCCCCGCTGCACCCGAGAAAGCCGTCGCCACCGCCGCCACCGCCGCCTGCGACCAGCAGCCGGGAGCTGGTGGAGACAGCTCCGTCGGCCGCCGGCAGCGTGCGAATGTCTGACGCGCCGCCGCCGCCACCACCGCCGAATCCGGACCCAACCAGCCCCCCGGCGCCGCCACCATTTGCGCCCGCAGCCCCGGCGCCGACGCTGGATTCGACATCACCGCCCTGTCCGCCGACCTCGACATAGAGCGTCTCGCCGGCGGTCACCGCGACCATTGCAGCGGTCAGCGCCCCGTAGCCACCTTCGCAGCCGTTTCCCTGGCCGCCTCCTCCCTGCGCACCGTCCGCCGTCACCGTCAGGTTTGAAACACCCGCCGGCACAACGAACGTTGTCTCACCGATGGTCGTGAACGTCTGGGTAACGGCGCCGGATGCCAAGGCGGCGGGTGGCGGCAGGAGCCACATCAGGGCCAGCGCAAGCGTGGCGAGAACCCCTCGTGCCCTGGAAGGCAACAACATTCCGGGCGGGGCTGCGTCGGCGCATCAGATCGTCTCTTTGAGGCCGCTCGGTTGTCCGTTAGCCCAGCCCGAGGTCACCGCCTTGTGAACCACGGCCCTGATCGGACGCTCGTCTCCAGAGAAGACCTCTCCTGTGGTTCATCGACCCGCCCATGGCCGATCTTTAGCCACTCTCGGTCAACCGAGCCGATTGCGGATGTGGGGGCAGCGCGCCACGGCGCCGCGCCTCAGATGTGGCTCAGGTCGTTGGCACGATCAACACCGCGCATGCCGCGTGGTGAGACACCCGGTTGGGCACGGATCCGAGCACCCGACGCGCTCCTGTCATGCCACGGTTGCCGACCACGATCATCTGGGCGCCCTCGCCGGCCGCGATCGTCAGCAATGCCTCCGCCGGGTCAATGTCACAAGCGTGCGTATGTACCTCGATACCGAACTCGGCGAGCCGTTGGCGCGACCGGGTGATGATCTCCTCCGCTGCACCGCGAGACGCCTCATCGGAGTACACGTCGCCGGCGGCAATCCCACCGGCCGCCGCCATCCAGCCCGCGCTCGACGCGACGCTATAGCTGTTGACGATATGCAACGGGACCCCGAGTGCGCGCGCCAGCCCAGCCGCCCTGTCGACCGCCCGCTCAGCGCTCGGCGAGCCGTCGGTACCTACCACGATCGGATCAACTGACATTACGAACGTTCTCCCTTGCCTGAGTTCGCGTTGGGGCTCGTCGCATCAGCTAAGAAGCAGCCCCGACAACCAAGGACCATCAGGCTATCGTGAGTTGCAGGCCGCAGTCTCGCGGCGCGGCCGTCGTAGCCATCACAGGGTCCAACGAAGTTGCAGACCTTTGACTATTCCGCCTGGCGACCGAGGATCGCCACGAACCGGTCAATCCGGCGACGCTCCTCCACCGACAGCGGCCCGCTTGCCTCGACTAGCAGCGTCATCGGACCGCGGTCATGTGCCCACGACGTGACCGTCTGGCTGAAGGCCTCTCCGACCCACACGAGCGGTAGGCGATCGGCATAGGCGATCACGGTGGCCTGCTGCCGTTCTGATGTTTGCTCGCGACGGACGACGGGGATGCTGATCAGGCCGAGCGTATGTGCAACCTCGTTGATCGCTTCCAAACCACCCGTGTCGGCCAGAAGCGCGATCTCACCGTCCCCGAGCATCTCGGTCACCCACTCGGCGGGGAGGCCGACGAGTGCGGACGCGGCGCAGACGAAGTGAAAACTCGGCTCGTTCATGTTCGGGGAAACTAGCGGCTTCCCTGAGCCGGCACTCGGTAGGCTTAGCGGCCAACGAGGCTTGGATGCAATGTGCAGAGTGTTGAGCCCCAATCTGTCCTGACGCCGATCAGCGAAGCGGCGATCTTTCTCGTGCTGACAGTCGATTCAGGCGGCGAGGAGCGAGCCCGCGAGTTGTTGAGTGATCTGAGCGGCCTCCGGCGATCCGTTGGTTTCCGGATTCCCGAGGGCGAACTGAGCTGCGTCGTCGGGCTCGGTGCCGATCTGTGGAGCCGCCTGGTAGCCGGACCGGGCCCGGTTGGGCTGCATCCGTTCCCGGTGTTCGCTGGCGAGAAGCACACCGCCGTGGCAACGCCAGGTGACCTGCTGTTCCATATCAGGGCCCATCGGTTGGACATGTGCTTCGAGCTGGCGGCACGATTGACCGAGCGCCTTGGCTCGATTCGCGCAGGTGGTGGACGAAGTTCACGGCTTCCGGTTTTTCGACGAACGGGATCTGCTCGGTTTCGTGGACGGCACGGAGAACCCCGAAGGAGCGGCGGCGCTTGCCGCGATCACGATCGGTGAGGAGGACGACGCGTTCAGAGGGGGCAGCTATGTCGTGGTCCAGAAGTACGTGCACGACCTCGATGCCTGGGGGGCTTTGAGCGTCCAGGATCAGGAGCGCGCGATCGGCCGAACGAAGCTCAGCAACATTGAGCTGCCGGACGAGGACAAGCCTCCGAACTCGCATGTGGCGTTGAACACGATCGTTGACGACGACGGTGAGCAACAGCAGATCCTTCGCTACAACATGCCGTTCGGCAGAGTCGGTACTCGCGAGTTTGGTACCTACTTCATCGGCTACGCCCGCAGCCCGGAGGTGATCGAGCAGATGTTGAGCAACATGTTCATCGGCAATCCTCCGGGCAACTACGACCGGATCCTCGACTTCTCACAGGCTCTCACCGGCAGCTTGTTCTTCGTGCCCACCGCTGACTTGCTCGACGGGCTGCAGACCCCCGCGCCCGTGCCCGCCTCCACGTCCAAGACCGCGCTCGAAAACGGCTCTCTCGAAGATGGCTCGCTCGGGATCGGCAGCCTAAAGGAGAGATTGCAATGAACCACCTGCTCCGCTCACATGCGCCGATCACCGATACCGGCTGGGAGCTCCTCGATCAGGAGGCGCGGGAACGTCTTGCGCCGGCGCTCGCCGCTCGCAAGCTGGTCGATTTCACCGGCCCACACGGCTGGGAGCATTCCGCGACCAACCTCGGGCGCGTGACTCCACTGCTCTCAGCACCTTGCGAGGGGGTGTCCGCCGTACAGCGCCGTGTCCTGCCATTGGTCGAGGTGCGGGCGGACTTCGAGGTGTCTCGCGCCGACCTGTTTGATGCCGATCGCGGTGCCGACGACATCGACCTCGGGCAACTCGACAGCGCTGCACATCAGATGGCTGTCGCCGAGAACATTGCCGTCTTCCACGGCTGGCAGGGCGCGATCACCGGCATCGCCGAGGCCTCACCGCACGAACAGCTTCAACTCGGCGAGCCGGACGGCTACCCGCGGCAGATCGCGGTCGCGGTTGATCAACTCCTCGGCAGCGGGATCGCCGGCCCGTACGGACTGGCGCTCGGGCGCGAGCAATACCGGCTCGTGGTTCAGGCTGCCGAGCGCGGCGGTTATCTGCTTCGCGCCCACCTCGGCAAGATCCTCGAAGGCCCGGTCGTCTGGGCACCGGGGGTCAACGGCGCGGTCATCGTCAGCCTCCGCGGCGGGGACTTCGCATTCGAGTCCGGTCAGGACCTCGCGATCGGCTACGACTCGCATGACAGCGAAGTCGTGCGGCTCTACATCCAGGAGAGCTTCAGCTTTCACATCGCCACTCCCGAGGCCGCCGTCGCTCTCAAGCCGTAGGGATGCGGCCAGCTACCAGATCTCGCCTAATGGGCTAGGAGAGTCGCCTGAGAGCGAACCGACGAGCCGGGACCTGGCAGGGGTGGGGCCCCGGCTCGTTGCGGGCGCGCGACGCAGCAGTCGGTCCGGCGACTGTGTTATGCGCTCCGTCGGTTCGACGCTCCCGTCCTGGACGGGAACCTCGCCGCGCACCCCAAGGAGGGAGAGTGCGTCGGCAAGAATCGACAGCACCGTTCAAGAATCCGACATCAGGAGAGCACGTACCTCCCGGGTTGACCAAACCAGAGAGGTCACCTACGCCCTACTGCCCGCACAAACGACGGACCCCACGACCGATTCCCTCAAAACGAGATTACCTCGCTTGTCAAATGCGCCGAGGGAGGTCGTAATCGCCCGAGGCCACTCAAGCACAGCCCAACCCGCGGACACGTGGGGGGCGGCCAGAGCCAGGCGCTTTAGTCATGCGCTCCGCCACGCGTTGGCGGCGGCGTCGGCCACAAGGGCACAAGCGGATCACTCTCGTGCGAGATGATCGGCAGACGGTCGTGCACGCCGCTCACATCCAGCACCCGCACCACGGCTCGCGAGCCGCCGACGATGCGCAGGCGATCGTCATCCTTGCAAGCCGCGTGCATTCGCAACAGCAGATGGATCCCCATCGAGTCTATGAAGCTCAACTCGGTCAGGTCCAACACGATCATCTCTGCCGAGTCATCTCCGTACGCGGCATCGAACGAAGCCTCAAGGATCGGCGCCGTCGCGATGTCGAGCTCACCGATCGGCATCAGCCGACAAACGACGCCTTCGCGCGAACTGCTGACTGTCAGATGCTCCGGCGTAGTGATGATCATCGCTCCTGACGTGAGAATGCCCATCGGCCAGTCGGCCGTATCTGATCAACAGCCAGCTGGCCAGCTGCGCAAATCCAATCCTATAGCTCCGCAAACCTCTGGCGACTCCACTCAGTAGCTTCGCAGAAGTTGCTGGTGCGGAGCCGCGTCCGCGTCTTCAGATCGGGTAGTGGCGCGCTGTTTGCTGGACCGTCATCCAGCGTAGCTCGGTGAACTCCTCAAGCGCCGCCTTGCCACCGAAGCGGCCCCAGCCCGAGGCCTTGACGCCACCGAACGGCATCTGTGGCTCGTCGTGCACCGTCGATGAGTTGACATGGCAGATACCGCTCTCGATTCGACGCGCCACCTCGAGCGCGCGGTCGACATCCGTAGCGAATACCGCCGCAGACAGCCCGTATTCGGTGTCGTTCGCGGCCCTGATCGCCTCCTCATCGCCGTCTACGGCGACGATCGTGACCACCGGACCGAAGGATTCCTCGGCATAGATGCGCATTTCCTGAGTCACGCCGCTCAAAACCGTCGGGGCTATGAGGTTCCCGTCCGCATCGCCCCCGGCAAGGACCTTGGCCCCTTTTGCGCGCGCGTCCTCGATCAGCTCCATGATCCGCCGGCGGGCGTCCTGGTCGATCACCGGTCCGATCATCGTCCCGCGGTCTCGAGGATCTCCAACGACGAGCCTCGCCGCCCGCTCGGCCAGCTTTGCTCCAAGCGGCTCTGCGATGGACCGGTCGGCAACGATCCGCTCAGTCGACATGCAGATCTGGCCGGAGTTCATGAATGCCCCGAAACTGGCCGCGTCAGCGGCAACGTCGAGGTCGGCGTCGGCGAGCACGACTTGCGGTGCTTTGCCTCCGAGCTCGAGCAGGCAGCGCTTGAGGTGCGCCGCGCACTTGGCGGCGACGATCCGCCCCACCCGGGTGGATCCCGTGAAGTTCACCCGCCGGACCGCGGGGTGGGCGACCAGCTCGTCGACGACGTCGGGAGCGTCGCCCGCGGCATGGCTGATGAGGTTGATCGCTCCTGCGGGCAGTCCCGCGTCAGCGATCGCTCGAGCGACCGCGGCGTGCACGCGAGGACAGTGCTCTGACGCCTTGAGCACGACCGTGTTCCCATAGGCCAGCGGAGTCGCGACGGCTCGCGTCGCGAGGATCACCGGCGCGTTCCACGGCGCCATCCCGACGACCACTCCCACTGGCTGGCGAACGGCCATCGCCAGGGACCCCGGAACATCCGAGGGGATCACCTCGCCGACCACTGAGTAGGTCTGCGCCGCCGCCTCTCGGAGCATCCTCGCCGCAAGGTCGCAGTTGAACATTCCCCATCCAAACGTGCCTCCTACCTCCTCGGACATCACGGCTGCGATCTCCGGCGCGCGTTCCGTGAGCAGGTCCGCGGCCGCGGACAACAGCGCTCGGCGCTGCCCCGGCGGAGTCTGTGCCCACTCCTCGAACGCTGCGCCGGCCGCTTCGCAGGCGCGGCGGACGTCCTCGCGGCCGCCGGCCGCTGCGACCGTCACAACACGCCCCGTATACGGGTCGGCGCAATCAAACGTCGTACCTGCTGATGCAGGCATCCACTCCGCCCCGATCAGGAGTTGTTGCTCCACGGGCTCGACGTTCGTCATCTCGGTTCCTCCTCATTTGTCGGGTCCCGTCAAGCTTGATCCACAACTCGTAGATCGTATGGCGCCGGAGAACTAGGCGTTGGCACGCTCCGCCTGAGCTGCCGCCCAGTCAATCGTGAGCACATTCGGCTCCGCCGCCACCCGCTTGGCGGGGAGTTCGGCACCGTCCTGCAGCAACGCCAGGACCTGGTTCGGAACCGGCACGAATACCTGAAGCTCCGAGCTGTCTGATGTAACCCTGACCTTGGTTGCGTACAGTTCGTCACCGGCTCGCGTCTTCAGCCACTGCCGAGCGTGGAGCAGGACAACGACACGGCACGGCTCGCCGTCGCGTAGCGCGCGAATCGGGGGATCGATTGCGGACTGATCGGTGACGGTCACGACCGGGGTCGGCTCGGAGATCGACAGCGCAACACGCGAGTGGTCGTTCGGATCGGCGCGGACCGTCATGAACGCCGCCGACGGGCGTCTTCTGGACCTCCACCAGAGTCGCGCGCCTCGGAATGCCGTTGGCGGCGAGATCCGGCGGGACCGCGCTCGCCGCCGCCTCGGCGACACTCGCCTGCGCCGCCTCATTGTCGGCGTCGATCTTCGCTTGATCGATCTCGACGTTCGCAGGGTCGTCGGGGTCATAGCGAACCCAGAGTTGATCGCCGACGCTCGGCTGCGCGTAAGTTGAAAAGTACGCCGACACGTGCGCTTCGAATGGTGAGCCGTTCTCCGGGCGGACCATCAGCGACACTTCGAGCTTGTAGTTGTAATTTCGAGCCACCGTCATCCCCCCGAGTACCTTCGCGTACTCGACGTTGGTGACCACCGCCAGCAACCTTTCCTGCGATCGAACGGGTTGTGTGAGCGGCCCTGAACCGCCGTACGCGCGACCCCGGGGCGCGAGCGCGGTAGGGTGTTTGCGATGAGCGACGACCGCGAGGCCCGGCCGACGCCGATTCTCGCCTCGGATGCCGAGCGAGAGCGCAGCATCGCGCTTCTGCGTGACGCGGTCGGCGAGGGTCGGCTGACGCTCGAGGAGTTCAGCGAGCGCGTCAGCCTCGCACAGACGGCGCGTACCGACCAGGAGCTGGCCCGCCTCGGTCACGACCTGCCCGGCAACCCAGCTGCGGTCAGCCCGCCCGTTGTCGTGTCCGAACGGCACCGCGCCTTCTGTTCACACCTGATCCGCAGCGGACCGTGGTCGCTGCCGGCTCGCTCGTCGTGGCGCTCGATCTTCGGAACGATTGACCTGGACCTGCGGGAGGCGCGGCTCGCAGGCACCGAAACCGTACTCGAGGTCTACAACCTGTTCGGCACGGTGACGGTGATCGTTCCAGACGGAGTCGAGGTGGTCGTGCGCGGAGGCGGACCGTTTGCCAGCCAGGACATCGAGGCGCCCGAACGACTACCGATCGCCGGCGGGCCGAGGGTCACCATCGACACTCGGGGTCCCGGTGGCACGCTGCACGTGCGTGGCCGCCCAACGCCACCGACTCTGGAGCAGTCGCTCGAGCGCGTCAAGCGCACACTCAAGCGCTGAGCCAACCGATCGCCTCCCGCCGGCGGTCGGATTACCGACTGCGAGATTAGGTTGAGGGATGTTGTGAACGAGCTATGGTCGTGTACCAGTAGCCACCCGCGAGGTTCAGCATCCCGATGCCCACAAAAAAGGCTGCCCATGCGTAGGCGGCGTAGGAGAGGCAGACGAGGCCCGCGCTGACCGCGACAAGGCCACCGACAATGCGCATCGTCCCGAAGGTGCGGACGTGGCGGTACTCCCATGGAATGATCAGTCGCTGCATGCCTGGTCGCGGGGGGTCTGCCCACCACTCGCGCAGACTTCTCGGAGCGGTGCTGTCATTGCTTGCGTTCATCGGATGCCTCCTGTGGGCTGGGGCGTGGATCACCCGGTCATCTATGAATGTGATAGCACATTGATAGCTCGTTTGTCAATTGTGCAAGGTCCCGATGGTCGGGACATTCGTGGCCATCACAAGGTGCTAAACACGCCGTTCGTTGTCGGGTCCACGTCGAACCCGTGCGGCGTGCACTTTGCATGCCTGAGCCCGCTGTTGCGCGATCGGCGAAAACGAAACGGTGGCGACCGACGCTAGTCGATCACCACTGGCCGGGTGCGAGCGGCCGCCATCACGGGGCGGCGCCAACCTGAGACGGCCATCCCTACGGCAGGGATGAGAGCGACCAGGATCAGTACGAAGGCCCATACGAACGTCGAGGCGAAGGCGTGGGCCAGCGGCTCCGCGATCGCGGCGTGCGCGGCCGCCGGCAGGTGCTGGAGGGTGCTGAGCCCGCCAGAGTGCGAACCCGTCACGCGACCGCCGGAGGACGCGCTCAGGTTGGTGGTGATCGCTGACGCCAGAATCACGGACAGAACGGCAGTGCCGATTGAAGCCCCGGCCTGGCGGATGATGTTCATTGCCGTGCTGGTCCGGGCGATGGCGGCCAGCGGAACCGACTGCATCGCAGCGGTCATATTCGGCATCATTGCCAAGCCCATCCCGAGGCCCTGGACGAAGTTGCCCGCACACAGCAAAACGTAGGACGTGTGGGGGCCGACGAACACGAACGGAATCAGCCCGATCGCCACCAGCGGAAGACCGGCGGCCGGCAGCCAGGTGGGTCCGTGCCGATCGGTCAGGCGACCCGCAACGGGCATCAGCAACATCGCGCCGAGGCCGCCCGGTGCCATCAGCAGGCCGGCCTGGAGCGCTGACGCTCCGCGCACCGTCTGATAGTAGAGCGGAACCAGCAGCATCGACCCGAACACTGAGATGGCGAACAGGAAGAACGTGCCCGCCGCAGCGCCGGCACGCGTGTGCGCGAACGTTCGTAGATCGATTAGCGGGTTCGCCGTGCGCCAGCTGTGGATGAACCAGGCCACGATCAGGACCACGCCGGCGAGCGTCGGCCCCCACGACCGCACCGAACCGAAACCGTAGGTCGAGGATTCAGCCAGGCCGAAGATGAACACCGCCAGCCCGGGAGAGAGAAGGAGCATCCCGAGCCAGTCAAGCCGATGCGCCGGCTGTGGCTGATCGGGCTCGAGCACGATCAGCGCAAGGATGAACGCAATGATCCCGATCGGCACATTAATGAAGAAGATCCACCTCCATGATGCGTTGTCGACCAGCCAACCGCCGAGGATGGGGCCGAGGATCGGCGCAATCAGCATCGGAACGCCGAGCACACCCATGACGCGACCCATCCGACTGGGACCGGCCTTCTTGGTCATGATCGTCATCACCGCGGGCATGATCATGCCGCCGCCGAATCCCTGCAGGACACGGAAGAAGATCAGCGAGCCGGCGCTCCATGAGAGGCCTGAGAGGACCGATCCGAGCGTGAACAGCACGAGCGACCACATGTAGATGCGCTTCGTGCCGAAGCGGTCCGCCGCCCAGCCACTGATCGGGATCACAGAAGCCAGAGCCAGTGTGTAACCCGTGATCACCCACTGGATCGTGGTCAGCGAGGAGTGGAACGCGACCGCCAGGTGATCAATCGCAACGTTGACCACCGTCGTGTCGAGGATCGACATGATCGCGCCCAGCAACACGACGCCGGCGACGATCAGGGTCTCACGGTCCAGCTCCTCGGGCTGCGATGGTCGCGCTGTACTCTCGGCCACGCGGCCAGTGTACCGGACCGGCGAGTCCGTTTATCTCCGGCGTTCGCCTTCGCGGAACCTTGGCCTGATCTCGGTGGCCGATCGGTCCCCGGCAAGTGGGGTCAGTGGTAGGCCGCTTCCATCAACCGGATGAGTTCGGCTGTGATTGCCGCACGGAGCGCCCCGTGGGCGACGTCGGTGTACGCGTGTTCGGGGGCGTTGCGCACTTCGTTCGGATACCTCCATACCGGGCCGCCAACCCATTCGGCGGGTTCCCAGTCGTAGCGCGCGTGGACATGTCCGTGAAGCCATTGCATCGAGTTGCCGAGCACCTCGTAGTTGACGCGCCGAAGGTCGTGATCGCGGCACACGCTCTCGACCGCCTCGCCAAGGAGCGACAGGTCGAACAAGAACGCTGTGCGGCGAACCCAGTCCAGATCAGTCAGGTGGTTCGCCTCGGCGTCATCGCAAATCAGCACCGAGTAGCCGGGAAGTTGTTGGGTGTCACCGATCACCGCAAACCCGGAGCGCATCCGGGCCATCACCATTGGGTTCTCCCGCCGGTGGGCCGCTCCGATCCGATCAGCTCGCCAGTCCGCCACGCGCCGACAGTAGCGGCCTCACGCATGCAACGCCGCTACGAGAAGCGATCGACAATCAGCCGCGACCGACGTAGCCTGCTGGGAATGGACTCCTTGCCGATGGCGCCCTCGGGATGCTCGTTGAACGAGGCCGACCTGGATTCGCAGCTTGCAAGGTATCGGGTGATTGGCACCCGAGCGACTCTTCTTGAACGAACCCGGCGGCGCCTCGTGATCCGGCTCGACGAGAGCCTCTCGGACTCCGCTGTCGAAGAGCTGATCGCCGTGGAGCGACGTTGCTGCCCCTTCTTCGGCTTGCAGTGGGACCAGCACGAGCGATGCGTTTCGATCTCTGTTTCGAGATCCGTCGAGGAGAAGGCACTCGACGCGATTGCCGATGCGCTCGGTTTGCGCCGCGCGACTGTCCGGAAGCCGTCCGTCTAGACGCCGACCTTCCCGTTGTGTTCAGCAGATCAGTCGCGTCGGCGTCTTGTCGTGTACTGGCCTCGGTGGTAGGTTGCTCAGCGATCGTTCGGGATTGATCGTCCGGGGGACCGTCGGGTTTGTCGTGTGGTGTGTGTCGGTCGGATCGGGAGGCGGGATCGGATGCGTAGAGCGGAGCCGTGGAGCGAGGTGGTCTCTGGCTGGGGGAGCGGCGACTTGGGGCTTGGCCGGGGACTGAGAGCTCGCATCCTGAGGCTGACGTTGTTGGGTCGTCCCGTCGCGATCGTGGGGTCGGTGCTGGCGGCGGCGTGCTCGTTGCCCGCGACGTCGGCCGCTGCTCCGGTGCTGCAGGCGGCGTTGCTAGCGCCCTTTGTGACCGTCACGCAGGTCAACGATGCCAACCAGGTTGTGGGGAACGTCCAAGCGGCCGTCGGTTCCGTATACCCCGCGAGGTGGCAGAACGGCACGGTGACCACGTTCAGCGATGCCGGCGTCGCCGACGCGATCGATGGGGCGGGGGCGCTGTTTGGCCATGTCGGCTCGGAAGGCGACCACCAGCTCGCGGTCTGGCCGTCGCCGAGCGCAGTCACAGTCATCCCGAACGCGACCGAGGCGGACAACGACTGGACGTCGGTGAGCGATAACGGGATCGCGGCTTCCGGCAACGTCGGGGTCAGCAACGGTCAGCCGATCGTCTTCGAGACGGTGATTGCGCGCCCTCCCAGCTACGCGCTCACGCACGTGATGTCATGCCTCTCTTCCCCGGTCTCGGTGAACGACGCGGGGGAGGTCGCCGGGGTCTCGTTGTGCGCAGGCGCGGCGCCCAGCCCATATCTGTGGCAGGGCGGGGCGTTCTCGGGCTCGAAGGTCTGGGTCAACGATGGCTATGAGCTCAACGACAACGGCGATGTCGCCGGCCAGCTCGGGCTGACCGGGCAGACCGGGGCGTCGAGCAACATGGCCGCGATCGAGTTCGCGAACGGCACGTTGGAGAATCTGCCGCCGCTTCACGCGGGCGACTGGGTCACAGTTCGTGCGCTGAACGACAACGACATGGCAGTCGGCTGGGAGGAGAACCCGACGACCAAGGTGGACACACCGGTCGCGTGGGTCGACGGCACTCCGATTCCTGTTTCGTCGCTGATCGCCGGTGGTTTCAGCGGGACTTTGACCAACGCGTACGACGTCAACAACGGTGGTTCGATCCTCGCCTTCGGCACTTCCACGGGCAGCACGACGCCGAACTACTACCTGCTCGGTGCGCCCGCGCCGTTGCGGCTGGTCGGTAGTGCGGTGGAGGGTGAGGACGGCACGCATCTGATCGGCGGCGCCGCCCCCGGTCTGGTCGTCAACGTCACCGGGGTGACAGACGAGGAGCAGTTCGTTGACCAGACGACGACGACGGACGTCGCCGGCGGCTACGTTTTCAAGCTCGCACCCGGTAATTACGCGCTGAAGCTTGAGGACGGCGTGTGCGTGAAGGGGATCAAGGGTTGCGTCCAGACCAAGAAGTTCACGATCGCGGACGCGGACGAGAAAATCGACCTGGTCGCCCAGAGCGGCAAGCTCGCGGTGGCCGTCAAGCCGAGGTCGTCGACCGTCACCCTGAAAGCCGGCCACAACGTGACGCTGAAGGTGTCCGTTGACGTGTCCAACGCGGGCAAGACGACGATCCCCGAGGCGGTCGCGCAGCCGGTGCTGCTGACCAGTTGGGACGGCGAGGCGGCGCTGTCGGCCGGCGGCGTGCCGTTGCGGGTGCCATTGACTGCGGACGGAGGTCCCGATCCGGCGTCGGTCGGACCGCTCGCGCCGCGTCAGCACAAGACCGTCACGTACGAGCTCAGGGTGAAGGGCGCCGGGGCGTTTCTGCTCGAGGCGTTGGTGATCGGCCACACCAGCCGCGGACAGCGGCTGACCGGGGTCGGCAGCACACCGATCACCGTGGTCGTCAAGTAGCCGACGCGCGCCACCGGCCCTCAACCGGAGCTACCAACAAGCGGTCCAGAGCACCATCGACGAGCTGGGGCGGTGACGAGCTGGCTGTCAATTCAGGCGCCGTGCGTTGGGCGCTGGTTCTACGAAAGAGCACGGCGCGCTGCACCCGCAAGCGAGCGATTTACCTGAGCAGGCGGGTCGGAATCGGGGTTTCCCGAGCGACATCACCATCCCGCTGAATCTCGTAAGCCAACGCGTCGCGCGTCTCCGCAACCGCCTCATGCAGCTCTGTTCCGCGATAAATGAGACCCGCCCCGTTATCGGTGGCGTATCCGTCAGACAAGGTTCCATCGGCGACCAGGCGATGCATGAGCGGCCGCCGCTCGGGTTCGGCATCGTGATGTGGGCTGTTGCTGTAGGGCAGGAACCCAAGCGCGTTGGTCACAGGTCGCAAGGGCAGCCCGAAGGAGTCGGTGGTTCCCCCGAGGTGCCAACAGACCGATCCGGCAGAGACCCCCATCAGAACCGTCCCAGCCTGCCACGCATCGCGCAGAATCCGGTCGAGCCCATGGAGTCTCCAGAGCGCGAGCAGGTTTGCGGTGCTCCCGCCACTTACCCAGACGACGTCTTGCCGGGCGAGATGCGCCTCAATGTCGTCGACGTTGGGCATGGGGAACAGATCGAGATGCGAGACAACCATGTCGAGCTTCGAGAAGGCATGGTGCATAGCTGCCAACCACACCGGGTTGTCGCCTACGGCGGTCGCGATAATGCACAGCCGCGGACGGCGCCGCGCGCCGGCTAACCGAGCGGCCAAACGATAGGCAGGCCCAGGTCGAAAGTTCCACTGATCCGGGCCGTCAGGCTGGAAACCGATGCTCGTGGCCAAGATCGTCGGCTGCGAAGCGGGCACGAGGCTCATTCTGCCGAGAGCGGACCTTCCGTGACAAGCTTCATGCACGATCGAGTTGCAGAAGCACGCGACCAGAGCAGGCTAGGGATTCGCGCGATGCTCGAGATGGCCCGTGTATCCAGGGCGCAGCCACCGCTAGTGATTTATGGCAAGTGACCCAGCGGGACGATGATTTCGTCGGCCAGGCGAGCGGCGAGCTTCTCAGGCCATGGTGGCAGTGGCGCGAGAATGATCTGGGTCGCGCCGGCGTCGATCAGCGCTTTGATCTGCTCTCTGGTCGCTGCGCCCTGCAGCGGATCGGTCGAGACTAGGATTTGGACCTGTCGGTCGATCTCGAGCGGATCGCGGCCAACGGACTTGCAGTGCTCGTCGAGGATCCGGCTCTTTCGGCGGAACTCGTCGATGTCCCCGCGCGTTGGGCAGTTCCAGATGTCCGCATGCTCGGCGACGAGACGTAGCGAGCGCTGCTCGCCACCAGCCCCGATCAGAATCGGTAGGCCTACGACCGGCTTTGGTTCGCAGATTGCGCCGGTTAGCCGATAGTGCGCACCGTCGAAATCGAAGGGTGTCGCCTCAGTCCACAGGCGTCGGGTGATCGTGAGTGCTTCACCGAGGGCGTCGATCGCGTCCCTGACCGGCACGACCTCGATCCCGTACGCGCCGTACTCACGCTCGGCGATCGCGGTGATCGTCGGATCGGCGGACCGCGCGTAGCCGGCGCCGATCCCAAAGATCAACCGTCCGCTGGAGATCTGGTCGACGGTCGCAGCCATCTTGGCCAGCACCGCCGGTGGACGGATCCGGTTGGATGTGACGATCACACCAAGCCTGAGCCGTGTTGTGACCGCCGCGAGCGCAGACAGGAGGGTCCAGGCCTCAAGCGCCGGTACGGTGACATCGCCGCGCATCGGCACGAGGTGATCCCATAGCCAGGCACTATCGAAGGCGTCGATTTCGTCCGCCTCCTGCCAGACGCGCAGCACGTCGCCGTAGGTCGTGTTGATCTGACTTGTCTTGATCCCGAAGCTGATCGACATGCACTTATCTCCCTCCAACACATACAGTTCATTAGCCAGCTAACGAGATTATGGACCGATTCCTCTTCCTCTTCACCCGAGCATCGAAAGTGACGCGGGAAGCTGCAGACGAAGCAATGTCGCGACACGGGGTGCGCGTCGGGCAGAATGTGATCCTCGAGTTGCTCTGGATCCGCGACGGCCAGACCCCCGGTGAACTCGCCTCCGCGCTCGGGATCGCCACCCCGACGGTCGTCCGCTCAGCCGAGCGCATGCAGGCCGCCGGGCTTCTGACGCGCCGACCGCACGAAACCGACGGCCGAGTCGTGCGACTGTGGCTGACCCCCCGTGGCCGAGGGCTGCAGCCGGTCATCGAGCAGGAGCGAGCCCACCTGGCAGAACGCGCGCTCGCCGAGTTCGACGCGGATCAACGAGCCGCGCTCCTCAGCGCCCTGACCAAGATCGTGCTCGCTTTCGGCGGCGACCCAAACCCGCCGGGACATCCTGACTGACGATCACGTGGTGAACGCTCGTCAGGGCGGGAGGTCAGCTAGCCGGTGCAGCGTCTTGACGCAGCCAGGCCAAGAGCTCCGGCATGCGGTCATATAGCGCGAAATGGCCCCCGTCCAGGACGACGACCTCTGCTCCCGGGATGGTTCGTGAGAGCCACTCGCCGTGTCCGGCGGGCACGAGTGTGTCGTGCGGCCCGTACCAGACCGCCGTGGGGACCGAGATCGCTTTGGGATCGAATCCCCAGCGCTTTGCGAAGGCCAGGTCGTCGTCAACAATCCCGTCGATTGTTCGACCGATGGCTTCTCGGGTGCTCGCGGAAAGCATCTTCCTGATGTCACTGCGCCGCATCACCGCAGCGTCCTGCTCGGACAGCTTGTAGTCCTCGCCCAGCGCATCGTCGGAGTCGGAGTCGAGGCTCGCAAGAAGCTGCTTCGCCATCGGCTCGAGGCCCCGCCGAAGCTCCTCCTCTCCAGCCAGAGCCCAACCGAACTCCTTCACGTTCCCCTCGACCATTCCCTCAAACCACTCGTCGTCGGGCAATCCTCCCTGGCCGATGGGGGCGGGTCCGACGACGCTTGCGCACCTGGTCACCCGGTCCGGGAGACGAGCACCGCAGGCCAACGCGTGCGGCGCCCCACCGGAGCCGCCGAACACCGCAAACCGCTCAAGACGGAGACTGTCGGCGATCGCCGCCACGTCGTCTGCGGCATCGACCACCTCGCGCCCGGAGTGTCGCGTCGATTCGCCGTAGCCGGGTCGGTCGTAGGTGATCACCCGCACCCCGGCTCGGGTGTAGACACCCTCGTCGGGGTGGCGGCCGAGTCGCGAGCCGGGCGTTCCGTGAAGCGAGAAAACCGGAAAGCCGACCGGATCCCCCAATTCGCAATAGGCCAGGGTGCGACCGTCGGACGTCGTCGTTGTTCCGGGCATCCCTGTAGGACGCTATCCGATCAGGCCGCGTTTCGGCGGGCGCTCTCCTGAGGTTCCTCGAGCAGCTCTTGGCCGGAACCTGCGCGGTTGACGTGCGCCGGTGGACGGCAGGTCAGCCGACTTCGTACTTGATGTGCGTGACGTCGGGCGCGTCGACTGCCCGGATCTGCTTGAGCTTTAACGTCCCGCGATCGAGACCCGCGAATAGACGCTCACCGGCACCCAGGATCAGTGGCGCGATCGAGATATCGATCTCGTCAACCAACCCTGCGGCCAGGTATTGGTTGACCACCGCCGCGCCGCCTGGCAGCGAGACGTCGCGACCCTGCGCGGCGTCCTTCGCGTGGCTCAGCGCCGACTCGATCCCGTCGCTGACGAAGTGGAAGGTGGTGCCACCCTGCATCTGGAGTGGCTCGCGCGCATGGTGGGTGAGCACGAACACCGGATGGTGAAACGGGGGATTCTCGCCCCACCAACCCCGCCAAGATTCATCCCTCCACGGACCCCGGACCGGCCCGAACATGTTGCGACCCATGATCGTGGCACCTACGTTTGCCAAGCGCTGCTTGACCACCGCAGAGCTGGCATTCACGTCGCCGCCTTCCTCGCCGTGCATCTCCCGAAACTCCTTGAGTGGGAAGAACCACTCGTGCAGATCCATCCCGCCCGAACCGAGCGGGCTCTCCACGGTCTGGTCTGGACCGGCGACGTAGCCGTCCAGCGACATCGTGATGCTGACTCTCACCTTGCTCATCGTCGCCTCATTCCGTGTCGCGGGGTAGCCCATAACACCGACGTAACACCTCACCTGCCGCAAATCGATAAGCAATCGGCAATCAGCAGGCCAGCATCTTCTGCACCGCCTGACGGCTCACGCCGAGTTCGCGCGCGATGTCGGCTTGCGAGACACCGTCAGCCATCAGGGAACGCATCAGATCACGACGTTCAGCGGCGAATCGACGCGCGATACATGTGTGCTCAATCGCCTGCGCTCGGACTTCCTTGATTCGGGCGAACGTCTCTTCACGTGAGGGGGCTGTTGTCACGAGGCAATCATGTCAACTGCAGGTTGTCATGTCAACGGCTGGTTGTCGCCTGGCCGGGCACCCATCATCACGGTCGGCCCGGGACCAACGAGCCCAAAACGCGGTTCAGGTCACGAACGAGCACCACCAAACCACAAACCACCCGTCGCTGCCCGGGTACGGAGCAAGCGACCGGCGTGGCGATGTCTCGCCAGGCCGGTTCACGACCCTTGACCACGCGACTTGAACCGTAATCGCCGATCGCGCCGGTAAACAGCACCTTGCCGCTGCCCTGAGTGCTCCCCGGCTGAACGAACAGCTGGATCTTCCCTAGCCCCTTCGGATCAAAGATCCCTCTATCGACTGGGACTGCGATCGTCCTCACGTCGTCAATCACCGGGACGTCGAATACGAGCTTGATCGGAATGTTCGCGCGGCGGCGCGGCGGCGCGGTGGCGTCTCGATTTGGATGGCGGCAGCGCGCGGGCGTTACGTCTCGTCTCTCCGGTGCTACAACGGAGCCGATGACGAACGCAAAGAGCGTCAAGGTGCCGGTCACGTTTGCTGCCCTCATCTGTGCGCTGTCCCTCGCCGATTGTGGATCCTCGAACAAGTCGAGCCATACCACGACGTCGGCTGGGGTCGGCCAGGGGGTCGCGTTTGCCGACTGCATGCGGTCGCATGGCGTGTCCAGCTTCCCAGACCCGACACCGGGCGGAGGCTACGCTTTCCCTGTCAACTCATCGCCCACGTTCAAGTCGGCCCAAGCAAAGTGCCAGAAGCTTCTGCCCAACGGCGGCGCCCCACCCGCCTTCTCCGAACCGGCGCTGATGCAACTGCAAAGGATCGCGCCCTGCATGCGCCAGCACGGCGTCCCCGACTTCCCCGACCCCAAGAGGGCTCCTGAAGGCGGCCTGTCCAGTGTCAACTCCGGCTACCGGATCATCGATTACCGAGGAGTGCTGCGTCGAGCTCCCGGCCACGATCAACATGCAGTCCCCGGCGTACAAGCAGGCGGCAGCCACCTGCGGTGCCCCATTCCTGGTGCTATAGGCGCTGTCGTCGGTCGGCCAATCTCGAGACTGTCCGATTGGGCCGGAGGAGCGCCGTCCCTCGCCGATCATCCTGGCACTCTCGCGGCCGGCCGCCGGTAGTGTGAGGACGATGACGGTTCAGACCTCGCCGCTGAGCGAGTCAACGTTGGGCGCAATCCGCCTACGCGAGCCGGCTTGGACGCACGAGGAGGCGATGAATCCCGGCAGCATCATCCGGAACGATGAATCCCGCTCGGGTGTAAAGCGAGACCGATTCTTCGCTGGGCGACAGCACGAGACGTGCGTAACGCCGGTCATGAGCAGCCTCGATCAGAGCGGCAAGCAGCGACGAGCCGATGCCGCGGTTACGGAAACCCTCGCGCACGAACATGTTGCTGATGTATCCCCAACAGGAGTCCGGGCTTCCTGGCTTGGGCATCCGTCGATACTCCAATAGGGACGCCATGCCGACCGGCAGGTCGCTAAGCGTGGCGAGCCACGTCGTGCGACGGTCGCCTTCGGTAACCAGCCAGTCAGCCATGCGCCCGCGGAATTCGGGGTCGGCACCGCTGCCGGCGCTCCATAGCGAACGCAAGGTCGCGATCGCGCCGACGTCGTTGACGGCGGCCACTCGTACGCATATCTTGCCCGCGTCGTCTCCCATGCCCCCAGGTTGTATCGGACCGCTGGGTCCACGGGTCGGACTGTACGCCCGCGCGAGCCGGTCATGGGTGCCCTGTCAGTACCCCTCTCACAGGGCCTGTCAGATCCCGGCGAACGGTGCGAAAGTGACAGCAGGCCACAGCAGGACATCGCCGAGATCATCGCGTTCGCGGTCTCGCGCCCACGCGGCGTGTCGCTCAACGAGATCCTCGTACGTCCGACTGGCCAGGCCGGCTGAACTCGCCAATCTTCCCTACGACGAAAGTGATTGATTCGACCATGACCCCCGCTACGCCTCGCCTGACCTTGAACAACGGCGTCGAGCTGCCCGCCCTCGGCCTCGGTGTCTTCCAGACGCCTGCCGGCGAGACCCGTGATGCCGTGCGCGCCGCGCTCGACGCCGGGTATCGACACATCGACACCGCCGCCGCCTACGGCAACGAGCAACAGGTCAGATCGAGTGCCACCCCTACTTCCAACAGGGAGACGTACAGGAGTTCGGGGTCGAGCACGGGATCGTCACGCAGGCGTGGTCTCCGATTGGTGGGATCACGTTCTACCGCGACGGCAGCCACGGCAGCACGCTCGATGACCCGGTCATCGGAGAGATCGCGACCGGGAACGGGAAGACACCGGCGCAGGTGATGCTGCGCTGGGGCGTGCAGCACGGCCGCTCGGTCATCCCGAAGTCGACCAAGCCGAGCCGGATCGCTGAAAACATCGACGTGTTCGACTTCGAGCTCTCCGACGACGACATCGCCGCAATCGATGTATTGGACACAGGTCGGCGCGGCGGCCCCGAGCCCGACGCGATCACCCTCGAGGCGTTCGGCCGCAAGATCCCCGAAGCCTGAGACGAGGAGACCGATCATGGAATACCGCCCGCTCGGACGTACCGGAGTGCAGCTCTCGAAGCTGTGCCTCGGCATGATGATGTTCGGCGCTGGGGCAACTCTGACCACGACGACTCGATTCGCATCATCCACGCCGCGCAGATGCCGGGATCAACTTCATCGATACCGCTGACGTCCACTCCGCCGGCCGGTCGCTCATCGAGCTTGCGATCGGCTTCGTTGTCAACCACCCGGCCGTGACCTCGGCGATCATCGGCCCGCGCTAGACGACAGGGCCAACGCGAGCACAGCGACGACCATCCAACGGCCGCCGCTGAGAGACTCGCAGCTCAGGCTGAACGAGTGCCGCCGCTGGGGCTCGAACCCAGGACCTTCGGATTAAAAGATCCCTATTTACAGGGCTTTTCAAGCGTTTACAGGCACCTGACTGATCTTGAGTTGGTCTGACTAGGGGTCAGAACTGCGCAGTTCGGGACATATCTGGGGACACGCAAGCCGAGGCCGTGACCCGAGACAACTTTGAGCGGACCAACCCGGTGGTCCTGCGGAGCGTCCGAAGCCTGAACAAGCGTCGTCAACCACGCCCCTACCTCGTGGGGCCCGGCGGCTCAGTCCAGCATGACGCGCCCAAGCCCTGACCGAGTTGCGCGCCAGATGAAGGGACCCGGTCGCGCGGACTCGTGTTCGATGGCTCGCCATTGGCACAGGATCACCTCGAGCTGCTGCCAGGTGTTCCGGGCTTCTTTGCCCGATAGCGCCACCATCTTGGCGCCGTGGTCCTTCACGGCGGAGATCTCGGCACGGTGATCCGCAATTCTGCTGTCGCGTGTGATGATCAGCCAGCCCCGCTCGGCTACCTCTGGAATCCAGATGTGGTCGGCTGTCGCCGTGTCGGCAATCGGACATGATGGACGAGTCCGCTTGTGGATTACAGCTCCGGGATCGCCGGGATAGGTGGCGTCGCTGCGTAGCTGGCCGATGACCTTCGCTACGCCGAGGACGTCAGCGTCGAAATAGAACCGGATCTCGGCAGCTCGGGGGCGAGGGGTCACGCCGCAAGGCGAGCCGTCTCATAGGAAAGCGCCCACAGCACATCCGCAGGTGCTATGCCAAACGCCTCAGCGGTCTCGGCTGGATCTTCGCCCGAATCCACATGCTCCCAGAGCGTCTCGGTGCTGATGCCGTGAATCGATGGGCGTCCGAACCGCATTTCGGGGTCGATGCGCACCGGAGAATCAGGATCGCCAGCGGGTCGCCAAGCGGCTGCAAGTCCAGAAGCCCACCTAACCCTTGAGAAAAAGGCGTCGGAGGCTGGCGTGAGCACGAGTTGCCCCCGAACATCGGCGACCAGACAGAACTCGGCATCGAGGCCAACGGCGTCCTGCGCATCTCGCATCAGGCGCCGGCCTTCGCCAACGAACGGTTGCGCATGCGCCAGTGGATACGGGACGTCAAGTTCCTCGCGGAGGCGATCAATGAAAGCTCGAAGCTCGACCATCGGGACCAGCATCTCGCGCCGATACTCGCGCAACAAGCCGGCCTCCACGAACTCTGCCCAGGTCACCGTCCGCGTCTCTCGTGGCTCGACTCGAATCACCGGAGGGTAGCTCCTGCCCTTCCGGATGCCACCCTCTAGCCAGTAGTGCAGCGTGCCCTGAGCGACACGCAGCAGCCGGGCCGCTTCGGCCTCGCTGAACATCTCACGGTCAAGAACGCTGATTGGCATATTGCGATCTTCGCATGTGACGCATTGCGGCGGGCGCAATGCACGAGATTTCACGAAACGTACCGTGGACGGATTTCCCCGTGCCCCTGAGGAGAGCGCCATCCGCAAGGACTCCATCGCCCCGTAGGGTACGGCGGCCGCTGCTGTTTGATGATCAGACGGGCGCTGTTGAGATGGCCGGTCGGCCTATGGTTAGCGGAGGTTGACCCGTGTCGTACGCCCGCTGGTGTTGCGGTCGATGAGCGCGATGATCCGTCCGGGCAGTGTTGTTTCCCAGACGTTGTGGTCGATTACGGGGATGGTTCGGTGGGCGCCTGTGGAGAGCACGAGCGTGATCGTTTTGTTCCCGTCGGGCGCGAGGCCTGACAGCGTTTCGCTGCCGGCGCGTGTCGTGGCGGTCCCGATGATCGCGCTTGTGTCGCGGTGGTTGAGCGTCCCGCAGCTCGTGGTCTGGGGGTCGCTGATACAGATCCCGGTGGTGCCGGGGGTGATCCATAGGCCGCGCCCGTCGAGCCCGGTCAGCGATCGTACGTACCTGGTCTGCCAATAGTTGAGATGCATCTCGCCTTCGTAGCCGCCGGTTACACCGGGGGTTGGGAGTTGCGGGTCGTGTGCTGGGTCGTCGGCGGGGATCGAGTGGAACAGCGCGTAGTGGGCGAGCAGGACCGGGGCGATCGGGCGTGACGGGGCGTTGTTGATCGCGCGGATCTCGATCAGCCGCTGCCGACTCGCTAGCCCACCGTTGGATCTGGCGATAACGCTGCCCGACGTGTCGTACCAGGTGGCGGACGCGAGCGGCCCGTCACTGGGATCGAAGACGGCTGCCGCGACGTTGTTACGCACCGTGGGGTAGATGGTGGTCGGGTGGGGGTGTGTGATCCCGATGCCGGCACCGGTGAACACCCATTTCACGCGGGCGACCCCGTCGGGCACGAGCCCGAATGCCGCGCCGTAGTCGTAGCGGAAGCCTTTGTTGTAGACGGCCGGCGCAACCGCAAGCCCGGGTGGTGGGCCGGACGCGACGTCGCTCGGGTTCAGTGTCGCGGCGGTCAGCAACCCGGTGCTCGCACCGAGCCAATCGTTGGCGTTGACGTCGACCGCGCGCACGCCCAGCGACAGGGCAGCCTGTCCTTTGCGAGCGACCCAGTGGCTGGGGAGGCTTTGGACGATCACGTAGATGCGAAGTCGGGCGGTTGGCGTGTTGACCGTGGTCGCGAGCCTGCTCGTCTTCACGGCGAAACGTCCCGGCTTTCTGTTCGGGAAGCGATCGGCGGCAGTCGCCGGGCGGCGCAGAACCGCAAGCTTCGCCTCGAGCGCGCTGATCCCAGACGGGGAGCCGCTAGCACCAGGCGCGGCTGCGCGGTGATGCAGCGACACGAGCGCAACGACACCGACCGCCAACGCGCCAGCCGACGCGAGCACCGGAACCAGCCGGTGCGGGCGAACCCGCGACCACGACCATGCAGGACCGGTGGGATGTTGGGTGTCGATCGCGCGGGCCGCTGCCGCGACCATCTGCTCGCGGATCTCTGGGAACACATTCATGTCGGCTCCTTGATCTGCTTACGCAACGTCTCCAACCCGCGACTCACGCGCTTCCTGACGACCAGCTCCGAGGTGCGAAGCTCGCGGGCGATCTCGCCGTACTCCCGCTCATCCAACACGCGAGCCCGAACTGCTTCGCGCTGCGAATCGGGGAGACGATCGAGCATCTCCAAAACCCACCGGTCCCCGTCCTCCAAGGTCAACCGTCGGACGCTCTCGTCCTCGAACTCAACGACCGGCACACCCGCACGCTCGCGAGCGGCAGCCTCGACCTTGCCCTTCCGAACGCTCGTGATCAGCGTGTTACGCGCGATCGTGAACAGCCAAACCGCCGCCGTCGGCCCCTCCGAGCGGTAGCGAGCTGCCGCCCCGAGCGCAGCCGCGAACACCTCGGCAGTCAAATCCGCCGCCAGCTCCCACGACCCCGTCCGCCGCACGAAATAACCCGCAACCGCCGCCTCATAACGATCATAGAAACGCCCGAACGCCTCAGGATCACAACGGGACGCCGCCAACAAGACAGCGTCACTCTCACCACTGGCAGACATCACAGCCGATTAAACGCACGAAACCCAGATCCGTGACACCACCCCGCCCAGAGACGCAGACGCGAGACCCCCGGATCGAGCCTGCATGAGCAGCTGTCCGGAGTGCTGGTCCTCGATCTGAGCGAGAGGCTGCAGTCGAGCGGGCGCGCTGTCCTTTCGCGACATTGGGGAAGGCTCCCCTGTCACGCCGCGCAGATGCTCCTGGCCCGGAGCATCGGGCTCGTCAGACCCCCGGCGGACTCTTCGTTTCGGTGGATAGGCGTTACTCCCGTGTCCTAGGGGCGTCTCGACGTGCCGGATCATGGCGTCGTCGTCAGAGCCGCTTTGTCGATCCGGCCGGCCCTTTCGAGGAGTCTGGCCGTCTCAAATGATGCGCGGTCCGTACGCCTCAGATGCTCGGGCGTTACGCCACTGCGATGTCGACGGCCGCGTTTAGCTGGCTGCTTACTCTCCCCAGAGGATCAGTTCATTGTTTGCCACCACCTTTACCGCGCCGACCAAGACCGACGAGCCGGGTGGTGAGGCCAAATCAAGCGGGCCCGTCAAATCGATGGGACCGACAATTTCCAAGCTGTCGGCCGCAACGACCGTGCACTGACCTTTGATCCCGTGAGAAAACGACAGATCCCCCTCTCCATACAGAAGTACAGCGTTGCAGTCAACATGCTCGGTGAACGTCGTGTGGTCACGGAAAATATATGGGCCAGTGTGGTTCTTATTTAGACAAACATCGTGCGGTGAGTCAAGCCGGTAGTTTGTGTCTATGGGCACAGGATTCCATCTCTCGAACCCTGCGATTAGTGGGGGGTTGTCTCGTGGGGGGCACGGCCGTGTTCCGATCGATGTGCTGGCAAGCGAGTCTGGTCCGCCGCTGATCGTCAGCCAGCGGTCACCGTCGAGTCGCACACACGCCAGCGAGGTTGCCGCAACATAGAATCCGACCCCGTGGATGTTGCGTTGATTATCATCGATGGTCAGAACGAAGTCAGCAAGGCCTAAGTTAAAGCCGCCGGTGGGGTAGGTGTAAACAATGGCACCGGTGGCCTTCGCGTGAAAGTCGTCGGGATGAAGGGTGTATTCGCCGCTGCAGTACAGATCGCCGCTCTTGAGCGTTCCGGTGGTGTTGTCCGCGTAGACGATCACCCCGACGGGATCTCCAACCAGGGTAAGGTCCCGTGAAATATCGCCTTGCTTGGCGACCAGCTTCGTATCGCATGACTTGGGGTCGTGGACGGTTCCGCGCGTTACCCAGTTGTTGATCGCATATTCTCCGGTCTGGCCAGCGTCAGCCGTTGCGGGTGCAGGGAAGGACTTCACGAGCTTGCCATCCGCATAGACGTCGACCGGTCCGCCGGCTGGCTTCCAGCCCTGCAGCAGGTAGTCCGCTTTGCTGCCCACAAACAAGTTCGTGTCGCTCTCATCATCGTTGTCCTGACGGCCCGGCTCGAAGCCCGTCAGCGTGAACTTGTAGGCCCCGATGACGGTCACGACCGCAGCAGCCGAATCCGACACCGTTTGCCCGGCGGAACTGCCGGTCACGTCAGCACGCAGCGACGCCCGCCCCGGCTTCTCGCCCTTGATCTCGAACGCAAACGTCCTCGACGCCCCAGCGGCGAGATCAAAACCACGCAACCCACCGGGACGCACGGTCACGGCCGCCTCGCCAGATGACTCCAACCCGCTACCGAGACCGATACCAGTGACCTCGGCCGCCCCGGCGGTCACCTTCACATCGACCCTGATCGTGTCCCCGACGAGAACTACCGAATCCCCAGGCCGCAGATCAACCGACAACGCTTGCACGGGAACAGGCGGACCGGTGCCGGTTTGGGTGCCGGGGGTGGCACCGGTACAGCTGTACTGGCCGGTCAGCGTCTCGTTCCCGGTCTTCGGGAACGTGAACTGGAAATTGTCGGTGCAGTGGCCGGAGGTGGATGGGCACGCTGCCTCGTCCGCCTGGCTGAACGTGCCGCCCTCACCGCACTCCCAGAGAACCATCGTCGCAGACGAGCTATTCCCCGAGATCGGAACGTTCGTCGTCCACCACCCCACCCCGTTAGAGAACGTGTAGAGGTTCGGCCCCGTCTGAACGAACGTCCACGTCGAGGGACCGCCGGTGCTCTGCACGTTCCACGTGCCGGCGATGCTCGGGACCGTTGACGACGACGCCGGAGCGCTCGAAACGAACATCAATAGCGCGCACAAACCCACAACACACAACCCAACCCCAAGCGAACGCTTCGCTACCAGACCCATGCTCACACCTCTCTCAACCGACGTCCAGCTTTCAGCGTCGATGCACCAGTCGGATGCCCACCGAGCGCACTATCGCACCGGACGGAAGCAAAGGCAACACGCGCCAACAAGGCCCGCATCCCGAGACGCCCTAAGAAGGGCGCCCGGCCAACGCAGAAGACGCCTCCTTCGCGGTGAATGGAACACCGCGAGCCGCGCTAGCGAGACGGCTGCCTTGACCATGGAGCGGCGCTCTCGTGTGAGCTGATCCCGGGCATCGCACACACCCCCTTTCCATCGAATGGGACACTCTGCCCGGGGTCTGACGAGACGGCTCCTGCGGGCCTGAAGCGACACTCGCGGCAACAGGCGATCGGTTCGACCCCCACGGCTACCGACACGGCGACGAGCGGACCGCGTCGCGTTCGACCAGCCCGTCGGTCACACGCGGAGCTGGATGCCGGGCGTCCATGCCCGGCCGGGCAGCGCGCGCGTCCGCGGTGGTCGAGCCGGACGATCGGCACGGGCTGAAACAACCGAGGTACACGCGCGCGGACACCAACGCGTCGATCGCGCGTCCCTGCGCGATGCAAGCACCCCGCGCGCGTAAAGAGCCCCTCCCTCAACAGACCGCCGCAGAACGACAAAGACGATGACCGAGTCTCGAAGCTCCTTCCAGGCGCCGACCATCCGGATCGCACTCCGCAGCGATCGAATCCGGCCGCGACTCACGTCCCTCAAGCTCGACGCCGTCAGGGCGCTCCCGTCGCCAAACGTCCCCAACCACAGAATCACACTGTACGCACTCACAGTGCTGCCCCAAGACGTCCCAAGACGTGCCTGCCGTCCCGGTGCATCCAGCCCCGAAGTCAGGAGCGGCGATGGTCATTCTGGAGGGATCCTCGACAAATCGGAGCGAGACGACGACCCTGCCGCCCGATCCACCGCAATCCAAGCCGCCGAGCCTCGGCACACACGCAAATGCCGCCGGCAGCCAAGGACCTAGCCAGCCGGGAAATACATACACGCCGTCGACAGGCAGGGGCAAAGACCACAACTCGCAAACGAGCAATAGGAACGGCGTGCAAGCCACAAGTACGGCCAAGAGAGCGAGCAACAACATCCCCACGATCATGCACATCCGGGCGGGACGTCTCGACCACGTCTTGGGACGAGTCGCGGGACGTCCCGGGACGTCTTGGGATGGCATGGACGTTTCGAGAGGTCCGCGCCAGAAGGCCGCGTCAATCCGGGCGCGCCACTTCCGCCGGCGCGGGAGACAGCTCAAACGCCTCGGCGACCAGGCGGGCGTCCTCCTCGCGCGGGGCGTAGTGGAGGTACTTCATCGTCGTCTGGATGTCCGCGTGCCCCATCCACTCCTGCACACGCCGGACGTCTGCCTTGGCGATCATCCTGGTTCCAAACGTGTGGCGTAGATCGTGGAAACGCAACGGGCGCAGATGCGCTCGCACCAGCGCGGTCTTATACCGCCGGCGCAGCGCCGAACCGTCGAGATACCCTCCGGTCTCACCGACGAACACGAGATCGTCGTCGGCCGTCCAGTGCTCGCGCCCGCCTAGCGCAGCGATCACCGACGCAACGTCGGGCGCCATCGGCACCGCGCGGACACGGCCGGATTTCGGCGTCGTCAGTATTCCGCTCGCGTAACTCGCGCGGACGCGGATCGTGGCCCCCGTGAAGTCGACGTCTCGCCAGCGCAGCGCCAGCAGCTCGCCCATCCGCAGTCCGGTGAATGCAGCCGTCAGGAACAGAGCCGCGTCGGCTTCAGAGGGCGCCGCGCGGACGAGCGCCCACACTTCCTCCGGGGAGAACACCATGACGTCGCCGCTCGACTGCTGCGGATGCTTCTCGACTCGCGACAGCGGATTTGTGCCGGACCCGTACATGGTCTGCGCGCGGCGGAAGATGCCGTGCAGGCTGATCAGCAGCTTGTTCTTCGTCCGGTTCGACAGCCCATCAAGCGAGGTCCGACGCCACCGCTCGATCACGTCCGGCGTGATCGCCTCGATCGGCATCGTGCCGAAAGCTGGGAGCAGGTGTGCGTTCAGGACGGATTTGTAGTCCCGGAGCGTCGATGGCTTGCGCCCTCGATCCTGTTCCACGTATCGAAGCCACTCGGCGGCCGCGTCGGCGAACGTCGCCCCGCTACGAACCATGCCTGGGAGCGTCCCGCGACGCGCCTCATCAAGCACATCACGCAGCCACGCCTCTGCAATCCGCTTGGTGAAGTATCCCGTCGGCGGCCGGCCGCGGTCGACCCACGCCGGCCCGAGCTTCCGCTGAACCTGGCGCCCGTCAGCGAGTCGGTACTTGCAATACCAGACCGGCCCCCGTGCCCGTTCGACACGGAAGACGTGCCCAGTGGGGATTCGAACACCGTCGTTCACGCATCAATCGTACGCCAATCCTGGGACATATTGGGGACATACTTCGAAGCCAGCTTCGCTCAGTCGCAGCGAAACATGTCAATTACCAGCCACTTCCAGTGCCGCCGCTGGGGCTCGAACCCAGGACCTTCGGATTAAAAGTCCGCTGCTCTACCAGCTGAGCTACGGCGGCGTCAGCGGCCGATGATGGCGCATCCGCACCGGTTCCGTTGCGGAGGCGGAACCGGAGCGCTCAGCGCGCGGCGACCGTTTCGATCTCTACCAGCATCCGCGGATCGACGAGCGCGTCGATCCCGACCATCGTCATCAGCGGGCAGGTCGCGCCGAACGTGTCGGCGTGCGCGCGGCCGACCTCAGGAGCGCGGGAGATATCGGTCACGTAGATCCGCGTCTGAACGACGCGCTCGAGGCTCAGGCCGACTCGGCCGAGCTCATGCGCGATCTTGCGAAAGATCTCGATCGCCTGCTCATACGGGGTCGCCCCGAGCACGACGCCGTTCTCATCGACCGAGGTTGCGCCGCCGACCAGCACGAAGTCGCCCACGCACGCGATCCGGCTGAATGAGAACTGCCCCTCGAAGGGCGACGGCGGGTCCCCGCCCAGACGCGTGATCTCGGTCAATGCCGAAAGTGCCTGCGCTTGGTGAACACCATCGCCGCTCCGACCGCGTCGACGGCCGCGATCACCTCGGGGTCGCGGACCGAGCCGCCCGGCTGGATGATCGCCTCGACGCCCTGATCGAGCGCCAACTGCGGGCCGTCCGCGAACGGGAAGAAAGCGTCCGAGGCCATAACGGCACCCTGGAGCGGCGACTGAGCCTTCTCCAGCGCGAGCCGGACCGAGTCGACGCGGCTCATCTGTCCGGCGCCCACACCGACCGTGGCGAGTCCCCGTGTGAGCACGATCGCGTTGGAGCGCACGTGTTTGCATACCTTCCACGCGAACAGCAGCTCCTGCCACTCCGCATCGGTCACCTGACGTTCGGAGACGACCTGCATCTGCTCGCGGACCTCGGTGTCAGCGTCCCTGTCCTGTACGAGCAGACCGCCGGCGACCTGGCGCAGCGCAAGCTCATGCACGTTCGCCGCGCCGCGCCGCTCACGATCGTCGAGGATCCGCATATTCGGCTTGCTCGCGAGCACCTCGAGCGCATCGTCATCGAAGCCGCGAGCGAGAAGCACCTCGATGAACTGTCCGACGAGCGCCTCGGCCAGCGGCCGATCAACCCGCTGGTTGAGGCAGATCACGCCACCGTAGGCGGAAGCTGGGTCGCAGGCGAACGCCCGCTCATAGGCTTCCTGCGCCGTCGCGCCGAGCGCGACCCCGCACGGATTGTTGTGCTTGACGATCACACATGCCGGCGGCGAGAACTCCGCCAGCAGCGAGCGGGCGGCGTCGAGGTCAAGCAGGTTGTTGAACGAGAGGCTCTTTCCACCAAGGTGCGCGACCATCGAGAGGATGTGCCGGCGCTCGCCGATCTGCGCGTAGTAGGCGGCGCGCTGGTGCGGGTTCTCGCCGTAGGGCAGCTCCAGCACCCGTTCGAACGCTCGCACCATCAGCGGCGGGAAGTCCTCGTCGCGCTCCTGGAACCAGCGCGCGATCGCCGTGTCGTAGCGCGCCGTGTACGCGAACGCCTCCGCCGCGAGGCTCTCCCGTGTGGCCAGCGACAGCCGCCGGTCGGAGGTACGAAGCTCGTCGAGCACTGCGTCATAGCTCTCGGGCGAGACGACCGGAACCGCGAAGCGGAAGTTCTTGGCGGCGGCGCGGATCATCGTCGGGCCGCCGATGTCGATGTTCTCGATCACCTCGGCGTCGCTGACCCCGCGCACCGCGGCGGTCCGCTCAAACGGGTAGAGGTTCACGCAGACGAGGTCGACCGGCTCGACCCCGTGCTCGTAGGCAGCGGCGACGTGCGAGGGCTCGTCGCGAACCGCGAGCAGCCCCGCATACAACTTCGGGTGCAGCGTCTTCACGCGCCCGTCCATGATCTCGGGGAAGCCGGTGAAGTCGCTGACCGCCCTGACCGGAAGTCCGGCATCGGCGAGCTCGCGGGCGGTCCCGCCGGTCGAGATCAGCTCGACACCCAACTCGACCAGTCCACGCGCGAACTCGACCACGCCGGTCTTGTCCGATACCGACAGCAGCGCCCGCGCGACCTGCACCTCGCCGGAGGTCGATGCCTGAAGCGTCGATGCTGGAGTGCTCTGCGCCACGATCGCCGACTCGACTCTATCGCCGAGCCGGACGAACCGCGGACTCGCCGCATCGATCGAGAGCTCGCCGGCCGCGATCAGGCGGACCGCACCGACGAGCAGCTCGTGCTCGATCGGGTGCAGGACGTCGAACACCTCGTCGCGGTCACGCGCGTCCGGCAGCTCGACCGCACGCTGCAGGATCACAGGACCTGTGTCGATGCCGCCGTCGACGTAGTGCACGGTCACGCCGAACACCTTGACGCCGTAATCGAGCGCCTGGCCGACCGCATCCAGCCCCGGGAAGGCCGGCAGCAGCGCCGGATGGACGTTGATCACAGCAGCGGGGAAGCGGTGCAGGAAGGCGTCGCTCAGCAGCTGCATGTACCCGGCCAGAACCACGAGCTCCGCGCCCTGCTCAAGCAACCAGGTGCCCATCGCCAGGTCACGGGACTCGCGGTCCGGGTAACCGTCTAGCCCGAAGACGGCGACCGGCACTCCGGCCTCCCCGGCGCGCTCGAGCGCGCGGGCGGCCGGCTTGTCGGATGCGACCGCTACGACCTCGATCCCGTCGCGCCGATGGACGTGATCGAGCAGCGCCTGCAGGTTCGTCCCGTTCCCGGACGCCAGCACCGCCACCTTCAGCATCGGGCCGGCGCCGCCTTGACTCGCGGCGCCCGTCTGCGGCGAGCCGCGATCACGGCTCGAACGCGAACTTGCCGCTCGCGCCGTCGGTTCCCTCGAGTGGATACCGGCCACTGAAGCAGGCGTCGCAGTGCGTCTGATGCGAACCCTGGACCGCTTCGTAGACGCCGTCAAGCGACAGATAGTGCAGCGAATCGGCCCCGAGTTCGACACCCACCTCATCGACCGTGCGGTTGTGAGCGATCATCTCCTCGCGGGTCGACATATCGATCCCGTAGTGACACGGGTGCTTGATCGGCGGCGAGGAGATCCGCAGGTGGATCTCGGCCGCTCCCGCCTCCCGCAGCATCTTCACGATCTGCGGCATCGTGTTGCCGCGCACGATCGAATCGTCGACCACGACCAATCGCTTGCCCGCCACGACCTCGGGCAGCGGGTTGAACTTCAGGCGCAGACCGTGGCGACGCAGCTGCTGGCCTGGCTGGATGAAGGTCCGCGCGACGTAGCGGTTCTTGATGAAGCCGTCGTCCTGAGGCAGTCCGGCAGCGCGCGCGAGCCCGCGCGCAGCGGCGTTGCCCGAGTCCGGGATCGCAATCACAAGGTCGGCATCGACCGGCGACTCGCGCCACAGGATCTCGCCCATTCGCGCCCGGGCGACCTGCAACCGGCGACCGCCCATCAGCGAGTCCGGCCGCGCGAAGTAGATGTACTCGAAGACGCAGAACGCGTGACGCTGATCCCCGGCGACGATCCGCGAGCGCAGCCCATCGGCCCCGAGCGTGACAACCTCGCCGGGGGCGACGTCACGCAGGTAGCGGGCGCCGATCAGATCGAACGCGCACGACTCGCTCGCGACGCAGTAGATCGGCGACGCCCCGTTGTCCTCGATCACGCCGATTGCGAGCGGCCGCAGTCCGTGCGGGTCACGGAAGGCCACCACAGCCTCGTCGGTCAGCACGACCGTCGAGAAGGCGCCGCGCAACTTCGGCAATACGTCGGCGACGGCGTCCTCGATCCGCGGAGACTCGTGCGTCGCCAGCATCGCCGCGATCACCTCCGAGTCCGAGGTCGAGCGGAACGGAACCCCGCACCCGCGCAACTCCGCCTGCAACTCGACCGCGTTGATCAGGTTGCCGTTGTGGGCGAGCGCGATCGTCCGGTTGTCATCGCGAACGATCGGCTGCGCGTTCTCCCATGCGGATGAGCCTGTGGTCGAGTAGCGGACGTGCCCGATCGCCATGTCGCCGATCAGCGACCGCAGCATGTGCTCGTCGAACACCTGGGCCACAAGCCCCTGCTCACGGATCGCGAGGATGTTGCCGCCGCGGGGCGCGGTCGCGATCCCAGCCGACTCCTGACCGCGGTGCTGCAGGGCGAACAGCCCGAAGTACGCCAGCCGGGCGACGTCGTGCTCCGGTGCGTAGATACCGAAGACCCCGCATTCGTCGCGTGGTCCGTCGCGTGGATCGTCAGCAGATGTCACGGCAGCCTTCAGCGCCTGATCCAGCCTACACGAGCAGATCGACGAGCCCGCCCGCGTATGCACCGGCCAACTCCGGCAAGGGCACGCTCAGCAGTCCCTGTACCGACAACGCATCGCCGCCGACCTGACCGATCAGCGCCAGCCCGGCGAGCGCCTGCGCTGATCCGGAGACGATGAATGCTCCGCCGAGGTCCTCGCCGAACGGATCGAGCCCATCTGGCAACGTGACGCTGGCGCCGATGCCGCCCGCGATGCAACACTCGGCGAGCGTCACAACGATTCCGCCCTCGGCGATGTCATGTGCATTTTCGAGCGCCCCGGACCGCACCAGCGACCGGACCTTGAGATGCGCATCACGGACAGCCTGCACATCCTTGGAGGGGAGCGCCCCGGCCGGGGGCTCACCCTGGAGCTTGGCGATCTCCGATCCGGCGCGTGAGGGCGCGAAGCTCCCGACCAGCGCGATCACGTGCCCCTCGCGAACGAACCCAAGCCGGCCGGCGCGGGCAGGATCGGGGAGCTGACCGACCATGCCGACGACCGGCGTCGGCAGGATCGGGCCGTCGGGAGACTCGTTGTAGAGCGAGACGTTGCCACCGACGACCGGTATCTCCAGTGCCTCGCACGCCTCGCTCAGCCCCTCGATCGCCTCGCGCAGCTGCCATGCGACGTGTGGCTTCTCCGGGTTGCCGAAGTTCAGGCAGTTCGTCAACCCGAGCGGGGCCGCGCCGACGCAGGCCAGGTTCGCAGCGCACTCATACACCGCCTCGGCGGCGCCGGCGCGCGGATCGCACGCGACACGCCGACCGTTGCCGTCGATCGAGATCGCGATCGCACCGACGCCGGCGGCCGCGCCCTCCAGGTTCAGCACCGCGGCATCCGCCTGCTCGGGACGCCGCACCGTACGCGACTGGACGACCGGGTCGTACTGCTCGAACACGGTCGCGCGCGAGGCGATGTTGGCGCTCGCGATCAGAGCGAGCAGCGTCCGGGCCGGCGTGGCGTCAGCCGCGAGCGTCGCCTGAACCGGGCCGTAGAGCGGCCGCTGCGGCGGACTCGGTGACAGGTCGTAGACGGGGCAGTCGTCGACGAGCACGCCGACCGGCAGGTCGCCGACGACATCGGCACCCTTCAGGATCCGGAAACGGAAGTCCTCGGTGATCACCCCGATCGGAGTCGCGAGCGTCTCCCAGTGCTGACAGACGGCGATCACGTCCGCCGCCCGCTCAGGCTCGACGACGCAAAGCATCCGCTCCTGTGATTCGGAGACCATGATCTCGAACGGCTCCATGTCGGCCTCACGAAGCGGGACCTTGGAGACGTCGATGTCGATCCCGACGGCGCCCTTGCTGGCCATCTCAGATGCCGCGGAGGTGAGTCCCGCCGCTCCGAGATCCTGGAGTGAGACGAGCAGGCCGCGATCAAGCAGATCAAGGCAGCACTCCAGCAGCTTCTTCTCCGCGAATGGATCGCCGATCTGCACCGAGGGTCGTTTCGCCTCGTCGCCCTCGCCGAGCTCGGCGCTGGCGAGCACCGAGGCGCCGCCGATCCCGTCGCGACCGGTGAGCGCGCCGAGCAGCAGCAGCACGTTCCCGGGACCGGCCGCCGCCGAGCGGATCAGGCGCTCAACCGGGGCAAGGCCGACGCACATCGCGTTGATCAGACAGTTCTGCTCATAGCTCGGTTCGAAGTAGATCTCGCCGCCGACCGTCGGCACGCCGATCGAGTTTCCGTAGTGCCCGATCCCCGCGACCGCGCGCTCGAGCAGATAGCGCGACCGTTCCGAGCCGGCGACCTCACCGAAGCGCAGCGAGTCCAGCACCGCGATCGGGCGCGCGCCGAGCGCGAACACGTCACGCAGGATCCCGCCGACGCCGGTCGCCGCGCCCTGGAACGGCTCGACCGCGCTGGGATGGTTGTGCGACTCGACCTTGAACGCGACCGCGAGCCCGCCGCCGACATCGACCGCGCCGGCGTTCTCGCCGGGCCCGACCAGCACATGCGCGCCCTCGGTCGGCAGGCGGCCGAGCAACTTCTTGGAGTGCTTGTAGGAGCAGTGCTCAGACCACATCAGCGACAGCATCGCCAGCTCGACATCCCGCGGCTCACGCGCCAGCGCCGCCACGATCAGCTCGTACTCGGCGTCGGTCAGGCCGAGTACGCGATGTCTTGAATCAGACGAGTGCGTGGTCGCCGACATGCGCCCTGATCGACTCGAAGATCGTCAGCCCGTCGGTCGAGCCCGTGAGCGGATCGACTGCGTGCTCGGGATGTGGCATCAGCCCGAACACGTTGCCGGCCTCGTTGCACACGCCGGCGATGTCGTCCTGGGAACCGTTCGGGTTCTGGCCCGGCGCGTAGCGGAGCACCACGTGAACGGCTTCGGGGCAGTGGTAGCGCCCGGTGGTGTGCTTGACCGGGATCGAGAGCCTCTGCGGGCAGGCGCTCGTGAACGCCGTTTCGGGGTCGGCGACCACCAGCTCAACCTGTCTGAAGACGAACCGCAGCGACGTGTTCGGAAGCAGCGCCCCGGGCAGCAGCCCCGCCTCGCACAGCACCTGGAAGCCGTTGCAGATCCCGAGCACCAATCCGCCCTCGCGGGCGAACTCCGCGACCTCGTCCATCACCGGCGCAAACCGCGCGATCGCGCCGGCGCGGAGATAGTCACCGTACGAGAAGCCCCCTGGCACGATCACCGCGTCGACGCCGTGAAGGTCACGCTCGGCGTGCCACAGCAGGACGGCGTCGCCGACTCGCTGTGCGGCGAGCTGAGCATCCACGTCGTCGCAGGAGCCCGGGAAGCGGACGACGCCGAACTTCATCGACCGGGGTCCCGCGGAGCGGCCTGGACGATCTCGTAATCCTCGATCAGTGGATTCGAGAGCAGCCGCTCGCACATCGCCGGCAGCTGGGCCGGGTCCTCGACGTCGAGCTCGATCATCCGCCCGATGTGCACGTTCCCAACCCCGCCGAAGCCGAGCGCCGGCAGTGCCCGCTCGACCGCCTGGCCCTGGGGATCGAGGATCCCCGCCTTTGGGCGAACCAGCACACGCGCCCGCATCAGGCGCCCGCCCCGGTCCGCTCCAGCCACTGGGCGAACGGCTCGCCGGTGATCCGCTCGTACGCCTCGATGTACTTCTCGCGCGTGCGGGCGACGACCTCGTCGGGAATCGCCGGCGCGGGCGGCAGCCGGTCCCATCCGGTCGATGACGCCCAGTCGCGGACGAACTGCTTGTCGAAGCTCGGCTGGCCGGAGCCCGGGGCATAGTGGTCGGCCGGCCAGAAGCGCGACGAGTCCGGTGTGCAGACCTCGTCACCCAAGGTCAGCGTTCGATCCGGGGCGAGCCCGAGCTCGAACTTCGTGTCGGCGAGGATGATCCCGTGCGCGCGGGCGTGTTCGGCGCAGTGGCGGTAGACGGCCAGCGAGACGTCCCTGACCTGCTCCGCGATCGCCTGATCGCCCACCAGGGCGATCGCGGCGTCGAAATCGATCGCTTCGTCGTGTCCGACGTTGGCCTTCGTCGAAGGCGTGAAGATCGGCTCGGGGAGCTGTTGGGACTCAAGCAGCCCGGCCGGCAACGCGATCCCCGAGACGGCACCGCTCGCCTGGTAGTCCTTCCAACCCGAGCCACTCAGATAGCCGCGCACGACGCACTCGACCGGCAGCATCTCCAGCTTGCGCACCACCATCGCGCGCCCGCGAACCTCCTGCGGCACGCCGTCGCTGACCGACAGCATGTGGTTGGCCACGATCGAGGCGGTGTGCTCGAACCAGAACGCCGACAAACCCGTCAGCACCGCGCCCTTATCCGGGATCGGTGTCGGGTGGACCGCGTCGTAGGTCGAGATCCGGTTGCTGGCCACCAGCAGCAGCCGATCACCGAGGTCATAGATGTCGCGAACCTTGCCCTGGGCGATCAGGGGCAGGTCTGCGAGGGCACCGTTCACTGATCCGATGCTAGCGGTCCGCGAGGATGTTTCATGCGATCGCGTTCAGGCGCGCGACGATCTCGCCGGCGTGGCGCACGAACGGCGCGTAGTCGAAGATCCCGTCAAGGTCGAGACCGGCACCGGCGGCATCGCCCGCGAGCAGATCGCGCAGCGGCACCCGGGTGTCGATCGCCTGCTGGGCGAGCCGCTGCACGATCCGGTAGGCGTCGTCCCGAGTCATCCCGCGCTCCACCAGTGCCAGCAGCACACGCTGCGAGAACAGGGCGCCGCAGGTCAGCTCGAGGTTGGCGCGCATCCGGTCGGCGTCGACCACCATCCCGTTGACGAGCGCCAGCACTCGGCGCTGCAGATGGTCGAGCAAGGTCGTCGAGTCGGGCAGGATGATCCGCTCGACACTGGAGTGCGAGATGTCGCGCTCGTGCCACAGCGCGACGTCCTCGAGGCCCGCCTGGGCGTAGCCGCGCAGGACCCTGGCGAGGCCGGTGACCTGCTCGGACTTGATCGGGTTGCGCTTGTGGGGCATCGAGCTCGAGCCCTTCTGAGCGGCGGCGAACGGCTCCCGGACCTCGGACACCTCGGTCCGCGCGAGGTGGCGCAGCTCGGTGCTGAAGCGCTCGAGCCCGGCGCCGGCCAGCGCGATCGCCGAGAGCAGCTCGGCGTGGCGGTCGCGGGCCACGACCTGCGTGGAGACGGGCTCGCGCTCCAGCCCGAGCCGCGCCAGGACTCGCTCCTCGAACTGCGGCGAGGTGGCCGAGTAGGTCCCGACCGCGCCCGAGATCGCGCCGACGCTCGCCTGAACGAACGCCCGCTCCAGCCGGCGAGCGTTGCGGTCGGCCTCGAACGCGAACCCGGCGAGCTTGATCCCGAAGGTCGTCGGCTCGGCGTGGATCCCGTGCGTGCGCCCGGCGCAGAGCGTGTGGACGTGCTCACGCGCCTTCGCCGCGAGCGCCGTGACGAGGCTCCGCGCGTCGGGCAGGATCAGCTCGCCGACGGCCTTCAGCTGCAGCGCGAGGCCGGTGTCGAGCACGTCGCTGGAGGTCAGGCCATGGTGGATCCATCGCCCCGCCGGGCCCGCGGAGGCGGACAGCACGTCGACGAATGCCGCGGTGTCGTGGTCGGTCGTGCGCTCGCGCTCGGCGATCTCCTCCACCGTGAAGCGCGCCTCGCGGATCGCAGCGAGCTCCGAGGGCGACGGGCCGTCCATCTCCTCGCAGGCGGCGACCTCGACAAGCCGCATCGCCTCGAAGTGGGCGTCCTCGGACCAGACCTCAGCGAGCGCCGGGCGGGTGTAGCGAGCGATCACCGAGCGATTATCGCCGAGGCGAGCGACACTAGGACGCGAGGATCCGCGCGGCGAGCACGGCTGCGTTGCGCGCGTTGTCGACCCCGACGCAGGCGACGGGGACCCCCGGGGGCATCTGCGCGATCGAGAGCAGCGCATCGAGACCGCCCGCGACCGAGGTGCGGCTGGTCAGCGGGACGCCGATCACGGGCAGTTCGGTGTGAGCTGCAACGACCCCCGGCAGCGCGGCCGAGAGGCCGGCGCCGGCGATGATCACGCGCAGGCCGCGCATCCGGGCGTTCTTTGCGTAGTCAGCGACCTTGTCGGGCTCACGGTGGGCGGACATGACGCGGACCTCGCAACGGATGCCGCGGTCGGTCAGCTCCTTCTCCGCGGCCTGCATCGCCGGTAGGTCGCTCTTGGAGCCCATCACGATGCCGACGCGCGGCGAGTCGACATCAAGACCCTCGAACGCCGTCGCCGGCTCGGCGAGTGCCTCGGGGACGTCCTGTGGTTCCAAGCCGCTCATGCGCCGGCAGCCGCTCGCTCGGCGATGTCGCGACGCATCTGTCTGCCGTCGAACTCGATCATGTCAGCGGCAGCATATGCCGTAGCGCGGGCGGCTGTTAGGTCGTCGCCGAGCGCGGTCACGCTGAGCACCCGTCCGCCGGCGGTGACGATCGCCCCCGAGGCGTCGCGCGCGGTGCCCGCATGGGTGACGAACACACCTGCAGGCGGATGGTCAAGACCGCTGATCGGATCGCCGCTCGATGAGGACGCCGGGTATCCGCGGCTCGCCAGCACGACCGTGACGGCGCTCTGCTGCGACCAGGCGAGTTGACGCCCGGCGAGCCCGCCAGGGAGTGTTGCCGCGTACAGCAGCTCCAGCAGGTCGCTGTTCAGCCGTGGCAGGATCGCCTGCGTCTCGGGATCTCCGAAGCGGGTGTTGAATTCGAGCACCTTGGGCCCGGCGGCCGTCATCATCAGGCCGGCGTAGAGGACTCCGTGGAACTCGATCCCGCGGCGGTTGAGCTCGTCGAGCACGCGCTGATGGACCGAGGCGCACAGCGCGCCCGCGCGTGCTGTGGGGATCGAGGGAACCGGCGAATAGGAGCCCATACCGCCGGTGTTGGGACCGCGGTCGCCGTCGAAGATGCGCTTGAAGTCCTGGGCCGATGCGAGCGGCAGCGCCCGCTGACCGTCGCACAGCGCCAGCAGCGACAGCTCCTCGCCGACGAGATGCTCCTCGATCAGAACCTGCTCGGTGTCGAAGCGATGCTCCACCAGCAACTGCTCCAGTGCCTCGCGCGCCGCCTGCTGATCGGCGGCGATCACGACCCCCTTCCCGGCCGCCAGACCGTCGGCCTTGATCACCGTCGGGTAGCCGCCGAGCCCGGCGATCGCGTCGAGTCCGGCAGCGACGTCGGTCACGACCTCGTAGCGAGCCGTCGGCACCCCGGCGGCCTCGATCACGTCCTTGCAGAACGCCTTCGATCCCTCCAGCGCCGCTCCGGCGGCGGTCGGTCCGAAGCATGGGATCCCGGCCTGCACCACGAGGTCGGCGAGGCCTGCGACGAGCGGCGCCTCGGGGCCGACAACGACGAGCTCGACGTCGTGGCCGCGCGCGGCGCCGAGCATCCCGGAAAGGTCACCGACGGGGATGTCCAGCAATTTCGCATCCGCGGCGATCCCGGCATTGCCGGGCGCGCAGAACAGCACGGGAGCCGACGGCGAGCGCGACAGGGCCTGCACGAGCGCGTGCTCGCGGGCACCGGAGCCGACGACGAGCACCCGCCGTGGGAGTCCCTCAGCGGCCGGCACTCGGCGCCCCAGGACCGGAGTCAGGCAGATCGGGCCTGGGCATCAGATCAGCGAGATGAACTCGTCGATCGGGATTGCGCTCATCGTCTCGTACTTGCCGGTACCGCGCGATCCCAGCTCGAGCGACACGCGTGCGATCGTCTTCTCGTCCGGAGCCTCGACCACGTTCACGAAGTCATATTCGCCGAGTGTCGCCCATTGCGCCTTGACGGTGGCGCCCAGCTGCTCGATCTCGCGGTTTACCTCCTTGATCCGAGACGGGTTGTTCTTGACCGTCTGCACGCCCTCGGGCGTGAGCGTCGTCAGCATGATGTAGGTCGGCACGCGAGTTCCTTTCTCGACTTGGTGGAGCACTTGTAGCATGGCCGCGGTGCCCGCGCGTGTGCTTGTCACCGGTGCGACCGGCTTTGTCGGCGGTGGGCTGACCGAATCGCTCGCCGCCGGTGGCGCAGCGGTCCGGTGCCTTGTCCGCGATCAGCACAGCTCCCGGGCGATGGCGCTGCAGCGGTCAGGCCACGAGCTGTTCTCGGGCGATGTGCTGGCGCCGGAGACGTTGCGCGGCGCCGGTCGCGGGATCGAGGTCGCCTACTACCTGGTGCATTCGATGGGCCGCGGCGGGCCGCGTGACTTTGCGGCCAGCGAGCGCGCGGCGGCCGGAGAGTTCGCGCGGATCATGCGTGAGGAGGGAGTCCAGCGGATCATCTACCTCGGCGGTCTCGGTGACCGGCCTGAATCCGAGCACCTGCGCAGCCGCCATCAGACGGCGCTCGAGCTGGGCCGCAACGGCCCGCCGCTGACCTATTTCCGCGCCGGCATGGTCGTCGGGGCGCGAAGCGAGTCCTACCGGACGCTGCGCTATCTCGTGCAGCGGCTGCCGGCGATGATCGCGCCGGCCTGGCTGAGCAACAAGACCCAGCCGATCGGGATCGACGACACGCTCGCCTATCTGGCCGGGGCGCTGACGGTGCAGGAGTCGATCGGCCGGGAGATACAGATCGGTGGACCCGATGTGCTCTCCTACGGCGAGATGCTCGACCGGATGGCGGAGGTGCTCGGGATCCGCCGCCGGCCGCGGATCCCGGTGCCGCTGATCACACCGTGGCTCTCATCGCTCTGGATCGGGCTGGTGACCCCTGTCGACGCCGGCATCGCGAGGCCGTTGATCGAGGGCCTCGCCGTCCCGACCGTCGTCACCGATCGTTCGGGGATGGACCTGTTCGAGCTGTCACCGATCGGGTTCGACGAAGCGCTGCGCCGCGCGGTCGCGCAGGACCCCGAGCTCACAGACTGAGGATCAGACCGATACCGGCGCGGCCCGCCCCTGCGCCTGCAACGTCAGCTCACCGTCGACGGCGTCAACTCTGATCGTGTCCCCGGGTGCGAAGCGGCCCTCCAGGATCGCCAGCGCAAGCGGGTCGACGAGCCGCTTCTGGATCACGCGCTTGAGTGGCCTTGCCCCGTAGGTCGGGTCATAGCCGAGGTCTCCGAGCAGGCCTCTCGCGTCGTCGGTCAACTCCAGCTCCAGCCCGCGGGTCTGCACACGCCCGAGCACCCGCTCGACCTGGAGGTCGACGATCTCGCCGATCTGCTCACGTGAGAGCGGCGCGAACTCGACGATGTCGTCCAGCCGGTTGATGAACTCGGGCTTGAAGCTCGCCTCCACCCCGGCGCGCCCGCCGGCGATGTTCGAGGTCATGATCAGCACGACGTTCTTGAACGACACGGTGCGGCCCTGGCCATCGGTCAGCCTGCCGTCGTCCATCACCTGCAGCAGTGTGTTGAAGACGTCGGGGTGCGCCTTCTCGACCTCGTCGAGCAGCACGACCGCATACGGCCGCCGGCGCACCGCCTCGGTCAGCTGCCCACCCTCGTCGTAGCCGACGTAGCCAGGAGGGGCGCCGACGAGCCGTGAGACGGCGTGCTTCTCCATGTACTCCGACATGTCGATCCGGATCATCGCCTCCTGGGTGTCGAACATGAACTCCGCGAGCGCACGCGCCAGCTCGGTCTTGCCGACGCCGGTCGGCCCGAGGAACAGGAACGTGCCGATCGGTCGATCGGGATCCTGCAGGCCGGCGCGCGAGCGCCGCAGCGCGCTGGCGACAGCGCCGACCGCCTCGTCCTGGCCGATCACGCGCTGGTGCAGACGCTCCTCCATGTGCACCAGCTTCTCGATTTCGCCCTCAAGCAGCCTGGTGACGGGAACCCGCGTCCACTTCGACACGACCTCGGCGATGTCCTCAGCGTCGACCTCCTCCTTGACGAACCGCGGCGCGGCGACACCGTCGAGCGACTCGGCGTCCCTGGCAGCCTCCAGCTGCTTGGTCAGCTCCGGGATCGTCCCGTACTGCAGCTCGGCGGCACGACCGAGGTCGCCCTCGCGCCTGGCACGCTCGAGCTCGTTCTCTGACTGCTCGAGCCGTTCCTGAATGTCGGCGACCGCTCCGATCGTCTCCTTCTCACGCTGCCATTCTGCGTTCAGCGCGGTCGAGCGCTCCTTCTCCTCGGCGAGCGTTCGCTCAAGCTGTTCCCGGCGCGCGGCGGTGCCCGCGTCGTCGTCGTCGGACCCGCCCAGCGACTGCAGTTCGATCTCCAGCTGCAGCACGTGGCGGTCGACCTCATCGATCTCGGTCGGCTTGGAGTCGATCTCCATCCGGATCTGCGCCGCCGCCTCGTCGACCAGGTCGATCGCCTTGTCAGGCAGGAAGCGGTCGGCGATGTAGCGGTCGCTGAGGGTCGCGGCGGCGACCAGCGCCGAGTCCTGGATCCGGACCTTGTGGTGGACCTCGTAGCGCTGCTTGAGGCCGCGCAGGATCGCAATCGTGTCCTCGACGCTCGGCTCGCCGACGAACACGGGCTGGAAGCGGCGCTCGAGCGCCGGATCCTTCTCGATGTGCTTGCGGTACTCGTCGAGCGTGGTCGCACCGACCGCACGCAGCTCGCCACGGGCGAGCATCGGCTTGAGCAGGTTCGCGGCATCGACGGCACCCTCTGCCCCGCCGGCGCCGACGATCGTGTGAAGCTCGTCGATGAACAGCACGACGGTGCCGCCCGCGTCGGCGATCTCCTTCAGGACCGCCTTCAGCCGGTCCTCGAACTCTCCCCGGTACTTGGACCCGGCGACCAGCGCGCCGATATCGAGCGCGACCACGCGCCGGTCCTTGAGACCCTCGGGAACGTCGCCGGAGACGATCCGCTGCGCCAGCCCCTCGGCGATCGCGGTCTTGCCGACGCCCGGCTCGCCGATCAGGACGGGATTGTTCTTGGTGCGCCGGCTCAGCACCTGGATCACGCGACGGATTTCGTCATCGCGCCCGATCACCGGGTCGAGCTTGCCGGCGGCTGCGGCCTCGGTCAGATCGCGCCCGTACTTCTCGAGCGCCTGGAACTTCTCCTCCGGGTTCTGATCGGTGACGCGGTGGGCGCCGCGGACGTCGGCGAGCGCCTTCAGCAGCGCCTCGTGTCCGGCGCCGAGACGGCGCAGTGCCTCGCCCGCCGGTCCCGGGTCGAGCGCCAGTGCGAGCAGCAGATGCTCGGTCGAGACGTACTCGTCCTTCAGATCCCGCATCTGCGTCTCCGCGCGCCGGAGTGCCTGGACGAGCTCGTCGGAGCCGCCTGCCAACTCCTCGCGAGCACCGGTGCTCGTCAGCCTCGGCAGCGCGTCGAGCGCGGGACCGAGCGCCTGTCGGACGGCGGCGGGGTCCACGCCGAGCTTCTGCAGAACCGGCGCGACGACGCCCTCCTGCTGCTCAAGCAGGACGGCGAGTAGGTGCTCTGGCCGTGTCTGCGGGTTGCGGCGCTCCTCGGCAAGCCGCTGGGCCGCCTGCAGAGCCTCCTGGGATTTGATCGTGAAACGGTCGAGCTGCATAAGTCCTCTTCGTCAAAATCTAAGTCGTGGAGACTTAGATCATGACAGGCTATGCCGAGAAAATCAAGTGCAGCGACCATCCACCTCGCGCGTCCGGACTGCGACGCCGAGGAGCGCTGCCACCGACCACCCCGCGCGTCAGGAGGTGATCTTCAGGGTCCGTGCGCCGGACGCTCGCTCGATGTCGCCGGCCGGATCGATGATCGCGCCCACGACCGCCGCAAGAACCCGTTTGTGATGCGACACGGCAGTCCTCAACTTCTTCAGCTGAGACGACGAGAAGCCGATCGTCACCGCCCTCGAGCCCGCAGCGCCGAGCTGGTACTCGGAGGAGTAAACCGCGAACGGCCGGGCGTTGCCGATCTTCACCTCCGCCACGGCACCCATCAGACACTCGCCGCTGCACGAGACCTTCGCGACGATGTGCTTGGCCCGCACCGGGTGCTGGCCACCCGGGAGGCTCATCGCGATGTTGACGATCTTCGGCTGGGTGGCCAGCGCCTGCGGTACGAGATTCGCCAGGTTGACGCTGCCCCAGCCGGCCGCCTCGTTGTAGCCGGCGTTGGGGCCGGCCGTGCAGCAGCCGAGCGGAGCGAAGTCGATCTGGCCGCCGGTGCCACCGATGTCATTGCTCCCCTGTGTGATCTCATCGAACACCGGGTTGGTCGAAGTCGTGGTCTGCGCATCGCCGAGCTTGTAGAGCAGCTGGTTCGCGAGGCCGAGCGGCTGCTGCCGGCCGGCGAGCAGCAACTGATCGACCAGCGCGAAGCCACCGGCGAGCAGCGGTGTCGCGGCGCTCGTCCCGCCGACGGTCTGCCAGCCGGCACCGCCGCAGGCCGACGCTCCCGGCGCCGTGCAGTAGATCGCGTAACCCGGCGCGATGTCGGCGAGCATCGACACGTCGGGCACCGCACGGTATCTCCCCGAGACGACGCCGTCCTGGTAGCCGGGCTTGGCGAACAGATTGCTGAAGCCGCCACCGCCCGCGGCGCCAGGCTCGGCGGCGCCGTCGTTCCAGACGACCTGGTCAGTGATCTGGTTGGACGAGTTCAGCAGGAAGTTCGTGCCCCCGACCCCGGTGACCCACGGCGATGACGCCGGATAGTTGACGGCCAGCCTGCCCTCGGGAGAGCCTGTCGACGGGTCCATGCAGTCGGCTGACCCATCGTCGCCGCTGGCCGCGAGGAACGTGATCCCGCTCGCCGCAGCCTCCTGCAGCGCGCTCTCCGTGGCGTTGATCGCCGACCGTCCGGCGGTTTCGTAGGTGGCGACCTCGCACAGCCCGAGCGAGGCCGAGATGATCTCGGGCTTGTAGCCGGGGTTCTGCAGCGGTGCGGTGAACGCCATCAGTGCGTCGGAGGTGTCCGAGGGCGCCTCGTACACATCGATCTGCTTGAGCTTGGGTGCGGCGGCGTCGAGGACCTCCAGGTCAAGCGTCGTCTCGCCTCCAGCGGCCAACGGCTTGCCGACACCGCCCACCCCGAACGGCTGGATCGTCGGCACCTGCAGGCCGAAGCAGCTCGCGAAGGCGTCGATGTCACCGGCTTTGAAGCCATCGATCTCGATCAGCGCGACCCGCTCGCCCTGACCGAGCGTTCCCTGCGACTGGAGCGCGTTGTAGCCGTAGGCGGTGAGGTATTCATCGGGTGTGAAGCCTCCGGTCGCCAACGCCGGAGCACAGCCGCTCCGCTGGCCCTGACAGAGGCTCGGCGACTGGCTGCACAGATAGGCGGAGGTCGGCGGGACGCTCGCCTGGGCGGCCCGCGCCCTCGGCGACACTAGCGTCGAGGACCGGGTCAGGCTGGGGGTCGCAGCGATTGACCTGGTGTCCAGCCCGACGACGCCGGTCACGAGCCCGCGGAGACCGGCCGGCAGCGAAACTGGGCCGGTTGGCGCGGTGAACCTGGCTTCATGCGCCGTGCGGAAGCTCGCGAGCTGTGTCGAGAACAGCCGCCCGGCGGCGCCGGCGCGCATCACCGCGTCGACGAACAGGCCGGTCGCGTCAACGCGCAGATGCGTGGCCCCGGCGCGGCGCAGATAGCGCAGCACGAGCCGCCTCGCCCGCGCGGAGGCGCCGAACCGCCGTGACAGCTCGGCGATCGATTCGTACTGGGCGTAATCGGGTGATCCGACCGTCGTGACCTCGGTCGCGAACCGTGAAAGCCCCGCCGTGTCGGCGACCAGCGGCAGCACCAGCTGGAGCTGCTGTGAGCTGCGCGCCTGACCGACCCTGGCTGCGCCGGCGATCTCGGCACGCGCCGCCCCGGCGCTCACGACGCGGGCGACGCCGGCGCTGACACCCGCGCGCTGCGTCCGCGCCTGTGCCGGTGTCGTGACCACTCCCATGACCACTCCCGCGAGCACCGCCGTCACCAGGGCGAGACCCGACCGCACACTCGGCGATCGCAGGTCGCACAGCCGATCAGGGCCCATCAACACCTCCACTGCCCGCGTCACGGGCTCCAGGGGTCGCTACGGTGCGACCCTATGATCGGCTCCGGCGGCCGCTCTCGAAATCTCACGTGGATATTCGCACACGCCCGGGGCCGAGCTCAGTCGACGCGGCGCGCGCGGATCATCACCCGCTCGAGGTCTGCCCGGCGCACGATCTCGCCGCCACCGGCGTAGGGCACGATCTCGGCGCGCAACTCCCGCCTCAGCGCCTCAAGCCGCTCGACCTCACCCTTCAGCTCCTCCGCACGGCGCTCGAGTGCCGACACTCTCCGTGTCATCGAGGCCAGCTGCGTCTCGAGCTCGAACACCCGCTCGACCCCGGCGAGGTTCATCCCGAGCTCGGCGGTCATCTCCTGGATGCGCCGCAGCCGCTCGACGTCTCGGTGCGAGTAGAGACGCGTGCCCTTCGGCGAGCGCTTCGGCTCGATCAGCCCGCGAGCCTCATACATCCGAAGCGTCTGCGGATGCATTTCGGCGAGCTCGGCCGCAACCGAGATCATGAACACACCACGGTCCGAGGACACCTCGACCCTCGTCGTGCCGGACCTGACCTTGCGCTCCATCATGCACCCGCACCCTTCGCGAACAGCTTGGCGCGGGGATTGCCGTCGATCACCTCGGAAAGCTTCTCAACCGCGTCGGTCTGCTCGGGTGACAGCGTCGCGGGGACATCGATCACGAACCGGTAGTGCAAATCGCCGTTGCCCTTGCCGCCGAGCCTGGGCGGCCCCTCGCCGCGAAGCCGCTGGACCGTGCCGTGCTTGGTTCCGCGCGGCACGCGCAGGCGCTTGGTCCCGGTCAGCGTCGGAACCTCGATCACCGCGCCCGTGATCGCCTCGGGGATCGTCAGCGGCACCTCGACCTCGAGGTTCTCGCCGGCCCACTTGAACACCGGCGACTCTGACACACGCGTGATCACGTACAGGTCGCCCGGTGGCCCGCCGCGAGGCCCCGCCTCCCCCCGTCCGGCGAGTTTGATCCGGCTGCCGTCTCTGACCCCCGGCGGGACGTTCACCCGCAGCCGGCGGACGTTGCGCTGAGCGCCCGAGCCGTTGCAGGTGGGGCACGGATCCTCGATCACCGTTCCTGACCCCTGGCAGTTGGAGCACGCCTGGGAGATCGAGAAGATCCCCTGACTCTGATTCTCGATCCCGCGACCGCCGCAGACCGGGCACGCGATCGGCGAGGTGCCGGGCTTGGCGCCGGTCCCATGGCAGGTCGGGCATTGCGTTTGAGTCGAGACCGCAAGCGGCACCTGCGCGCCCTTCACGGCCTCGTCGAAGTTGAGTGCCACCTCGGTCTCGAGATCACGGCCGCGAACCTCCGCCGGTCGCCCGCCGCGCGCGCCGCCACGTCCCGAATTCGAGCCCGGCCCGGTACCACCACCGAACAGGTTGGAGAGGATGTCGCCGAAACCGCCACTGAACGACGACGGGTCGAAACCGGCGGCCCCCCCGAGCCCACCGAGCATGCCGGTGCGGTCATACGCCTTGCGCTTGTCGGGATCGGAGAGGACGTCGTTGGCCTGTGAGATCTCCTTGAAGCGCTCCTCCGCCTTTTTGTCGCCGGCGTTGCGGTCGGGGTGGTACTGGCGTGCCAGCTTGCGATACGCCTTCTTGATCTCGGCATCGGAAGCGTTCTTGCCGACGCCCAGCGTCTTGTAGTAATCGGGCCGCTCAGCCATCGCCGATCACCGCTCAGGCCGCGACGAGCACACGCGCGGGCCGCAGCACGGTCTCACCGAGGCGGTACCCGGGCTGGTAGACCTCGACCACACTCCCAGATGTCGCGCCCTCCACCGGCGTCTGCGCGACAGCCTCGTGGTACTGAGGGTCGAACGGCTCGCCCACCGGTGAGAACGGCTCGATCCCGACGCGTGCGAGCGCCGCGAGCAGCTCGGCGTAGACGAGTCTGATCCCCGAGGCGAGCTGCGAATCCTCAGGTGAGTCAGCCTGCTCGGAAGCCGGAGCTGGTGCGAGCACGGCCTGCACGGCGCGATCGAGGTTGTCGATCGCCGGCAGCAGCTCCTTTGCGAGCTTTGCGATCCCGCGTTCCTGCGCCGCCGCCGCCTCACGCGTCGCGCGCTTACGGTAGTTGTCGAAGTCAGCACGAGTGCGCTGCGCGAGCACCAGGTACTCGTCAGCCCGCTGCGCCTTGGCGGCCAGCTCCTCGAGGTCGAGCACGACCTGCCGCTCATGATCCCCGTCCGGCGAGCCGGCGGCGGACACGGTTTCCGGGACTTCCGCCTCGACCGCCGCGTCCATGTAGCTCAACATCTCGGGATCGTCCTGCGCCAGGTCGCTGTCCGCCTCAGGCGGATCCGCCTCCGGCGCGGGAGTCGCCGAACCGCTCGGGGCGTGCGTCGCCGATGCGGCCGCGGCATACGCCGCGGCCGCCTCCGCCGCCCCTGGGGTCACGGGAGCATCGGCGCCCTCGTCGGACCGATCGCCGTCCGAGGCCCATGCACCGGCCTCGCCGGGCGTTCGCTCGACTGGACGCTCAGCGCTCATCGACCCTCGTCCACAACCTCGGCATCGACGACATCCTCGGCGTCGGCGCCGTTCGACGAAGCGCCCGCGCCATCGCTCGAGGGCTCCTCTTGCGCCGTCTGCTCCTGGGCGCGCTGATACATCGCCTCGGAGACCTTGTGGAACGAGGTCTGCAGCGCCTCGGTGCGACGGTTGATATCCGCCGCGTCCTCGGAGCCGAGTCCGTCACGCACCTCTTTGATCGCCGCCTCGATCTCCGAACGGGAGTCCGAGTCGACCGCATCCCCGAGGTCCTTGAGCTGACGCTCCGCCTGGTAGGCGGCGTTCTCGGCGCCGTTGCGCGCCTCCGCCAGCTCACGCAGGCGCCGGTCGTCCTCGGCGTGGGACTCGGCGTCGCCCACCATCCGCTTGATCTCCTCGTCGGAGAGGCCGCTGCCGGAACGGATCTCGATCTTCTGCTCCTTGCCGGTGCCGAGATCCTTGGCCGAGACGTTGAGAATCCCGTTGGCATCGATGTCGAATGCGACCTCGATCTGCGGGATGCCACGCGGCGCCGGCGGGATGCCGGTCAGCTGGAACTTGCCGAGTGACTTGTTGTAGGTCGCCATCTCGCGCTCACCCTGCAGCACGTGGATCTCGACCGACGGCTGGTTGTCCTCGGCTGTCGAGAAGACCTCGCCCTTGCGGGTCGGGATCGTCGTGTTGCGCTCGATCAGCTTCGTCATCACACCACCCTTGGTCTCGATCCCGAGCGTCAGCGGCGTCACGTCGAGCAGCAGCACGTCCTTGACATCGCCGGACAGCACGCCGGCCTGGATCGCGGCGCCGACGGCCACGACCTCGTCGGGGTTGACGCCCCGATGCGGGTCCTTGCCGGTCAGCTCCTTGACCTTCTCCTGCACCGACGGCATCCGTGTCATACCGCCAACGAGCACGACGTGGTCGATCTCGGCCGCGCCCTTCTCCTTGGCATCGTCGAGCGCCTGGCGGACAGGTGCGACCGTGCGGTCAAGCAGGGTTGCGGTCAGCTCATTCAGCTTCGCGCGGGTCAGACGCATGTCGAGGTGCTTGGGCCCGCTTGCGTCAGCGGTGATGAACGGCAGGTTGATCTGCGACTCCTGAGTCGTCGACAGCTCGATCTTCGCCTTCTCGGCCGCCTCGTAGAGACGCTGCAGGGCCATCGGGTCGGCGCTCAGGTCGATCCCCTGTGACTTCTTGAACTCGGTCACCAGCCAGTCGACGATCGCCTTGTCGAAGTTGTCGCCACCGAGATGGTTGTCGCCGGCGGTCGCCTTGACCTCGAACACGCCGTCGCCGATCTCGAGCACCGAGACGTCGAAGGTCCCGCCGCCGAGGTCGAACACCAGAATCGTCTGGTCGGACTCCTTATCGAGCCCGTAGGCCAGCGACGCCGCGGTCGGCTCGTTGATGATCCGCTTGACCTCGAGGCCGGCGATCTTGCCGGCGTCCTTGGTCGCCTGGCGCTGGTCGTCGTTGAAGTACGCGGGAACGGTGATCACGGCGCTGTCGACCGTCTCGCCGAGATAGGCCTCGGCGTCGGACTTCAGCTTCTGCAGGATCATCGCGCTGATCTCCGGCGGCGAGTACTGCTTGCCGCCTGCCTCGACACGGACGTCGCCGCCCGGGCCCGCGACGACCTTGTACGGGACGATCGATTCCTCCTCGCGCACCTCGGCCTCCTTACGGCCCATGAAGCGCTTGATCGAGAAGATCGTGTTCTGCGGGTTGGTCACCGCCTGGCGCTTGGCCACGGTCCCGACGAGCCGCTCGCCGCCCTGCGTGAACGCGACCACGGACGGCGTCGTGCGGCCGCCCTCCGAGTTCTCGACGACCGTCGGGTCGCCACCCTCGAGCACCGCCATGCAGCTGTTGGTGGTTCCGAGGTCAATTCCGATTGTCTTGCCCATCGTTTCTTTCTGCTCCTCTTACGTTCGCTAAATCTAAGCGAGATCGTAGCAGATTTTGCGCTACTCGTATACCGCGCTCGGGCACATTCGCGCCAGTGCGCAGCGGCCGCACTCGGGTCCGCGCGCGTGGCATGTGCGCCGCCCGTGACGCAGCAGGTTCATGTGCAGCTCCAGCTCCTCGCCCGGCGGCGTCAGCGCCAACATCGCGTCGTGCAGCTCTTCGAACGGAGCATGCGGACGCAGCAGCGCCAGCCGCGTGCCGACCCGCGAGACGTGCGTATCGACCGGGACGTCGCGCATTCCGAGCGCGAACAGGAGCACGCACGCGGCCGTCTTGCGCCCGACGCCCGGGAGCGACACCAGGTAGTCCTGGGCATCCGGGACCGACAACGCCGCGAGCCAGTCCAGTGACAGGCCGCCGGCCGCACGCGCCTGCGGCGACGCGCTGATCGCCTCCAGGATCGCCTTGATCCTGGCCGACTTCACCTTCGAGATCCCACCCGGGCGGATCGCCGCTTCGATCAGCGCGACGTCGGCGTCCCGGACCGCGTCCCAATCATCAAACCGCTCGCGCAGCGCGAGGTACGCGACGTCACGGTTGCGGTCGTTGGTCGACTGGGACAGCACCGTCAGGATCAGCTCTGCCAGCGGATCGCCGTGGGGGCCGGCGTGCGGAACCCCGTAAACCTCGCGCAGGCGGTCACGGATCGCGCGGACGCGGCGGCTCCTCGGCGGACGCCACGACTCGCGCACCCCAGTGGAATTTGGCTTATCCTCGCTCACGGGTGGCCGTCGAGGAGCACAGGATCGAACTCGACAATGCGCCCGTGTTCTATCGGAGCGCGCCGTTTGACGGCGTCCCGGTGCTCTACCTGCACGGAGCGCCGACCAGTTCCGCGGACTTTGCCGAGTTCCTGGAGCGCGCCGGTGGCCTCGCGCCGGACCTGCCCGGCTTCGGCAACTCGGTCAAGGCCGGTCACCTCTCCTACACGATCGACTCCCACGCTGATTTCATCGAGCAGCTGCTCGACGCGCTGGGAATCGAGACCGTCAAGCTCCTCGCCCACGACTGGGGCGCCGGTGGCGGCCTGATCTTCGCCCAGCGGCATCCGGAGCGGATCGAGCGATTGGTCCTGATCGACGCGCTGCCACTGCTGAGCGGCTTCACATGGCCGCGTCTCGGCGCCGCGCTGCGCACGAACGGCATCGGTCAGGTGATCATGGGATTGGTTCCCAGCGGGCGGTTCAAGCGCATCCTGCGCGAGGCGGCGGTCTCGCCGGATGCGTGGAGCGATGCGCGCCTGGGGCAGGTGTGGGAGCAGTTCGACCACGGAACCCAGCGGGCGATTCTGCGGATGATCCGTGACGCCTCACCTGAGCGCCTCGAGCGCGCGGGGGCGGACCTCAGCGAGGTCTGGGCGCCGGCGCTGGTCGTCTGGGGCGAAGCCGACCCATGGCTGCCGGTCGGCTTTGCCCACCGCTATGCGGGCGCGCTACCAAGGGCGGAGCTCCGGATCGTGCCCGGGGCGGGCCACTGGCCGTGGCTCGCACACCCCGAACTCGTCAGCGAGATCGCCGACTTCCTGACGTGAGCCGGCGGGCGCTGCCGACGCTCGTCGCCGGCGTGCTCGCGCTCGCCTACGTGCTGATCGCCCCGCCGAGCGCGGACCTGGCGGCCGAGTTGCTGCGCGCCCGGCTGTTCGGTGCCGAGGGCTTTGGCCTGTGGAGCAACTGGTGGTATGGAGGCCACTACACGCTCTCCTACAGCGTGCTGTTCCCGGTACTGGCGTGGCTGGCGACCCCCCAGCTCGTCGCCGCGATCGCGGTCACGGCGAGCGCCGCCGCGTTCGAGGCGCTGGCCTACGGACAGTTCGGCGAGGATGCCTGGCTCGGCAGCGTCTGGTTCGGGGCGGCGACCGTGACGATCCTGCTGAGCGGCCGGCTCGCGTTCGCGGCCGGGTTGGCGCCGGCACTGGCGGCGGCGCTGGCGCTCCGGCGCCGAGCGCCCGTGTTGGCCGGCGCCCTCGCGGTCTTGTCAGCCCTGCTCAGCCCGGTTGCCGCGCTGTTCGCGGCCCTGGCGGGGGCCGCGACGGCGCTGGGGTCGCGGTCGCGAACCGAGGCGCTCGCCGGTGCGGGCGTCGTCGCCGCGGCCCTGGCGCCCTTGGTGGTGATCGCGGTCCTGTTCGGCGACGGCGGCCGTGAGCCGTTCACGCTCTCGGCGTTCTGGCCGATCCCGCTGCTGGCAGTCGTTGCGCTGCTGGCACTGGCGCCGGAGCAGCGCACCCTGCGCGCCGGCGTCCTGCTCTACGCGCTCGGGTGCGCGGCGGCATACCTGTTCGTCACTCCGGTCGGCGGCAATGCCGCGCGCCTCGCGGCACTGCTCGCCGGCCCGCTGGCCGCGCTGCTGTGGTGGCCGCGGCGCGCGACCTGGCTGCTGATCGCTGCCGTGCCGCTGCTCTACCTGCAGTGGCAGGCAGCCGTCCGCGATCTCAGCGCCGCGGCGGGCGACCCGTCGACCACCGCCGCCTTCTATCAGCCGCTGCTGCGCTTCCTGCGTGCTCAGAGCGGGCCACCATTCCGGATCGAGATCCCGTTCACCGCGAGTCATTGGGAGGCATACGAGGTGGCCCCGCAGTTCTCGCTCGCGCGCGGCTGGGAGCGCCAGCTCGACGAGCGTGACGACGTGCTCTTCTACGGCGCGAAGCTGACCGCCGGGCGCTACGAGGGGTGGCTCCACTCGCTCGCCGTCCGGTTCGTCGCGCTGCCCGACGTTGCGCTCGACTACTCCGGAGCGCAGGAGGCGAAGCTGATCGAAGCCGGCCTGCCGTACCTGCGACCCGTGTTCTCAAGCGCGCAGTGGCGGGTCTACGCGGTCGCTCACCCAAGCCCCGTCGTCCAGGGAACCGCGACGCTGGTCAAGCTCGGGCCCGACAGCGTCACGATCCATGCCGCTGCGCCCGGTCACTCACTGGTCCGGGTCAGATGGACTCCGTATTGGAAGCTGTCGGGGCCGGCGGCGGGCGGCGGCTGTGTGACACCGGCCGGCTCGTTCACCTCGATCACGCTCAGGCACCCAGGGACCGTCCGCCTGGTGATCGCCTTCTCACTCGATCGGATCGGCTCGCATTCGCCCCGCTGCACATAGGCATCTGGCTCAGATCGCGTTTAGCTTCGACGATTAGTCTGCCCCGGTCCGTGAAACGCCCAATCGAGCTGATCGACAAGCGGTTCCTGCCACGGGGCTGGCCGGACCTGATCCGTCAGCTCTCGATCTTCCTCGGCGCCTACCTCGCGTACGTGGTGGTGCGCGGTCTGGTCGGCTCCGGCGGCTACAAGCCGTTCGGCGACGCAACCAGGATCATCAACTTCGAGCGCTCGCTGCACGTGTTCGTCGAACCGAACATCCAGGCGTGGGCGCAGCGCTCGCACCTCCTGATGGACACAGCCGATTGGGCCTACCTGTACAGCCATCTGGTGGTCACGGTCGGGGCGCTGATGTTCATCTACCTGCGCCGCAACGACTCCTTCTACTTCGTGCGCAACATGTTCGTGATCTCGATGCTGATCGCGCTCGTCGGCTACGCCCTGTACCCGACCGCGCCGCCCCGGCTGATGGCTGAATGGGGGTTCACCGACTCGATCCAGCAGTTCACGGGGATCAAGATCGAGCAGGGCCCCGGGAGCGCGCTCCTGAACGCATATGCCGCCGTGCCGTCGATGCACGTCTGCTTCGCGCTGATGATCGGCGCGGCGATGGCACGCCTGGTGTCCCCGCTCTGGCTCAAGCTGCTGTGGTGCATGTACCCGCTGTTCGTCGTGTTCGTCGTGATCGCGACCGGCAACCACTACCTCACCGACGTGTTCCTCGGCGCCCTCACAGCGGCCGCCGCGGCGGCGCTCGCGCACCGGTTGCTTGCGCGTGTCAGGCCCGACGTGTGGGCGTTCGGCTCCGCCGCCGCGTAGCATCCGCTCAGTAGATGCCCGCTACCGGCACCAGACCGGACAGTGCCGGCGATCGCCGAACACGCCGCCCGCGCTCAGGACGCGAAGGTCCGAGGGCTCAGGAGCTGATGCGCGAGCGGCTGATCGAATCGCGCCTGACTCCCGAACGCGATCTCGCTCACCGGTTTCACGCTGAACCTCGTGGCGGCCGGATTGGTCGTCGAGCGTCTGTTCTTCCTGGCCGGGATCGCGTTCATCGTCGGCTCGATCATGGACACGCTCGACGGCCGTTACAGCCGCATGTCCGGCAAGGGAACCGAGTTCGGCGCGTTCCTTGATTCGACGCTCGACCGCCTCGAGGAGGGGATCGTGCTGACCGCAGTTGCCGCCTACTTCGCTTCACGGGGCGATCAGCTGGCCGTCGCCTGTGTCGTCGCCGCTGTGCTGTTCTCGCTGATGGTCTCCTACACCCGGGCGCGCGCCGAGGCGCTCGGCGTCGCCTGCAAGGTCGGTCTTGCGACCCGCCCGGTCCGTGTCGTGATCCTCTCGATCGGGTTGGTGTTCGCCAGAGGAGCGTCGCTCGGGAACTTCTCGCTGCTGGCGCCCGCGGTCTATGTGCTCGCGGCGCTTACGATCATCACGACCATCCAGCGGATCGCGCATGTGCACAAGGAGCTGAAGAAGCCGACGTGAGCAGTCGCTGAGCGCGTGTAACCATCGCGGCTCAACGGAATAGGTATTCAGTCGCCTGCGCCGACCTCGCGCGGGCCATCATCTTCCAGAAGGGAACCTTCACGTGAGCACCAGCACCGGCTCGGCCAACGGCCACGCCAGCCATCAGCAGGACAAGGTCCGGGTCGCGATCATCGGCGTCGGCAACTGCGCGAGCTCGTTCGTGCAGGGCGTCCAGTACTACCGTGACGCGGACCCCAAGCATCAGGTCCCGGGCCTGATGCACGTCGATCTCGGCGGTTACCACGTCCACGACATCGAGTTCTCGGCGGCATTCGACATCGATGCCGAGAAGGTCGGCAAGGATCTGAGCGTCGCGATCTTCTCGGGCCAGAACAACACGATCAAGCTCGGCGACGACGTTCCGGAGCTCGGCATCCCCGTGCAGCGCGGGATGACCCACGACGGCCTCGGCAAGTACCTCAAGCAGCGGATCAAGAAGGCTCCAGGCTCGACGGTCGACATCGTCGAGGTCCTCAGGCAGACCAAGACCGATGTCGTCGTGTCCTACCTGCCGGTCGGCTCCGAGCAGGCGACCAAGTGGTACGTCGAGCAGATCCTCGAAGCGGGCTGCGGGATGGTCAACTGCATCCCGGTGTTCATCGCCCGGGAGCAGTACTGGAACAAGCGCTTCAAGAAGGCGGGGCTGCCGATCATCGGCGACGACATCAAGTCGCAGGTCGGCGCCACGATCGTCCACCGCCAGCTCGCGCGGCTGTTCCACGACCGCGGCGTCAAGTTGCTGCGCACTTCTCAGCTGAACGTCGGCGGCAACATGGACTTCTTCAACATGCTCGAGCGTGAGCGGCTTGAGTCCAAGAAGATCTCGAAGACCAACGCCGTCACCTCGATCATGGGTCACGAGCTGCCCGCCTCCGACGTCCACGTCGGCCCCTCCGATTACGTCGAGTGGCTGACGGACCGCAAGTGGGCACACATCCGGCTCGAGGGGCAGGCGTTCGGCGACGTGCCGCTCAACCTCGAGCTCAAGCTCGAGGTCTGGGATTCGCCGAACTCGGCCGGGATCGTGATCGACGCGGTGCGGATCTGCAAGCTCGCGCTCAACAACGGGCTCACCGGTCAGCTGGACGGGCCGAGCAGCTACCTGATGAAATCGCCGATGAACCAGCGGCCCGACGATGAGGCGCGGGAGGCAACCGAGGCGTTCATCGCCAAGTACGCACGCAAGCCTGCTCCCACGCCGGCCAAGCCGAAGACGAAGAGCACCGCAAAATGAACAAGGGGCCGCGAATGCGGCCCCTCATAAGGTTTTCACAGCGAGACTAGACTCCGCCGCGTGTCCATCCAGCCACTGGCGATCGCGCATGTGAGCCCGTTCGCCCTGGAGGCGCAGACCGAGGTCGGGCTCCAGGTGAGAAGGGTGTCGGAGGAGCTCGCGCGTCTCGGTCACCGCGTGCTCGTGATCGGACCGTCGCAGTCTGCGGCGCTGGTGCGCGACAGCCGCCGCGCGCTGCGGGGAGACCCGCAGGCGCTGCTCGAGCGCGCCGATGGCGCACCGCTCGTGCTCGCCGTCGGGGAGGTGCTGTCGTTCTCGCCCACCCGGCGACGCGCCGATTCGTTGCCGGTCGACGTCGCGCGGACGATCGAGGAGGCGCTCGCGGTGCTGCCGCTTGACGTCGTCCACGTACACGAGCCGTTCGCGCCCAGCGCCTCCAGCGTCGCGCTTCGAAACTCGCGCTCGCTGAATGTCGCCACCTTCCACGCCCCGACCGAGCGGATGCTCTCCACACAGCTCGCGCGGCCACTGACGCGCCTGCTGTTCGCACGGCTCGATGCGCGGACAGCGAGCTATCGCGCGACCCGCGATCTGATGCAGCGCTTCTTCCCCGGCGAATATGAGGTGATCACGCCAGGCTGCGACCCGATCGAGCGGCGTGGCCGCGACCAGGCCGGCGTGCAGTTGGTGATGATCGCCGAGGAGGAGCGAGCCGCGCTGCGCACCTTCCTGCGCGCACTGCGGCTGCTCGGCGATCAGGCCGACTGGCAGGCGACGGTCTTCTCGCCGCGACCGCTGACGACGCCGGCGACGCTCAGCCGGGCCCTGCGCTCAGCGGGTGCGGTTCGTGGATTCGCAGGAACTGAGCGCTTCGCAGGTGCTCGGCAGCGGTGACGTGATCGTGCTCGCCTCGGAGGGTGCGCGATCGACGCCGGGTGTGCTGCTGAACGCGCTCGCCAACGGAATCGTGCCGATCGCGTCCGGTCTGGCGCCCTACCAGGAGCTGCTCGCCGACGGCCGGCGGGGACTCGAGTTCCCGCCTGGCGACGCGCAGACGCTGGCCGCCCAGCTGCGCAGCGTGATCGACGACACCGCGCTGCGTGAGCGGCTGCGGGCGGGTGGCGAGGGATTGCGCGCAACGCTCGGCTTCCCGCGCGTCGCCGGCGAGCTTGAGCGGATCTACACGGAGCTGACCGCGCGCCGTCACGACGGCCGCGGCTCGGCGACGGTGCGCCGCGGCCTCGCCTCGCGCCCGCTGATCGACGTTGACCTGCACATGCACACCGATCACTCCTATGACTGCGCGACGCCGGTCGAGGTGCTGCTGGCGCAGGCGCGGGCGCGCGGACTGGGGGCGATCGCGATCACCGACCACAACGAGATCTCCGGCGCACACGACGCCCGCGCGAAGGCGGAGGGAATCAAGGTGATCGTCGCCGAGGAGGTCAAGACGGCCGAGCAGGGCGAGGTGATCGGTCTGTTCATCGAGGAGAAGATCCCGCGCGGACTGACGCTGCAGGAGACGATCGACGAGATCAAGCGCCAGGGCGGCCTCGTCTACGTGCCCCATCCGTTCGATCGGATGCACTCGGTGCCCGACTATGAGCATCTGCTCGGCGTGCTTGACCAGGTCGACGCGATCGAGGTGTTCAATCCGCGGGTGGCGATCGCCGAGTTCAACGACGAGGCGTTGCGGTTCGCTGCCAAGTACAGGATCCCCGCAGGCGCCGGCTCCGATGCCCACGTCCCCCAGGGGCTCGGCTCGGTGCGGATTCGGATGCGTGACTTCAACACACCTGAGGAGTTTCTGGAATCACTGCGGGACGCTGACATCGTGCGCAATCCGGCCAGCCTGCTCTACGTTCAGGCCCTGAAATTCCTACAGACGAAGGCGCTCCCGAAGCCGGCGCGGCGGGCCTCCAGGGAGCGCCGGGTGCGGCGAACCGCACGCAACTCCTGATGCACGCGCAAGGACAAGCTCGCCTGCCGTCCAATTCGACGACAGTGCCCGCGACCGACGACGAGATCAGGGAGAAATACCTCGAGCGCGCGATTCGTGAACTGAACGCCTTCGCGCGCGAGCTGCAGGCCTGCCCGCACTGTCCGCGCGGGCAGCTGATGCCCGTGCTCGGCTCGGGGCATCCGCAGGCGGACATCTTCCTGATCAAGTATTCGGCGCGGCCTTCGGAGGTCGAGGAGGGTGTCGCCTTCTACGGGCGCGCCGGCAACGCGCTGATGAAATCGCTCAAGCGGTTGTCGATCGATCCGCTTGCGGTCTACGGGACGCTGTGCGTGAAATGCCCGGTCGGCGATCCCGCGCTGGCCGACCCAGCCTGTGTCGCGCGGCTGTCAGAGGAGCTGGCGATCATCTCGCCGAAGATCGTCGTGGTGATGGGCGACGATGCACTGGACGTCGTCAACGAGCTCGACTTTCCGTTGCGACGGGAGCTGGCCGCTGAGCGGGGGGTCCTGCAGCAGCTGACGCCCGCGATCGATGCGCTCTATGTCCCGGATATCGATGAATCGCTTGACGAGGAGAGCGCCAAGCGTGGCTTCTGGTCCTCGTTCCGCGTCCTCGGCCAGTGGTGGGCGGATCTGCCGCCGTACTGATCCGATCGGCGGGCGATCAGGAGTCGCTAGTCTGGACCGATGGATCTCGAAGAACGCACACTTGAACAGCCGCGTGACACCTGTGAGGAGTGCGGCGCGAAGCTGACGGCGCAGGAGTTGCAGGACGTACTTGAGTCCGGCGGCCCGGTTCTCTGCGCGATTCACGCACTCGAGGACGAGCCTGGTATCGCCGCGTCCGATCAGCAGGACTTCGGCGAGGACCGCTGAGCAACGCGTCGTGCGCGAGCTGTTACCGGGCCTGTTCCACTGGACCTCGACGCATCCGAAGATCGGGGTCGAGGTGTCCTCCTACTGGATCGAGGACGGGGGCGTGCTGATCGACCCGCTCGTGCCTCCGGACGTCGGCCTCGATTGGTTCGCAGATCGGCCGCTGCCGCCGTCGGCGGTGGTGCTGTCCAACCGCCACCACTACCGCCAGAGCGGTAGCTTCGCGGAGCGTTTCGGATGCTCCGTGCGCGCCCCGCGGTCCGGACTGCACGAGTTCACCCACGGTGAGACGGTGGTCCCCTACGACCCTGAAGAGGAGCTTCCCGGGGGACTGCGCGCATTCGAGGTCGATGCGATCTGCCCCGACGACATGGCGCTTTACGCTCCGGCGCTGCGGGCGATCGCGTTCGCCGACGGCGTCGTTCGCGGCGGCCCGCACGGCGGCCGGGACGAGCTTGGGTTCGTGCCCGACTCGCTGATGGACGAGCCGGAGATGACCAAGCGGGGACTGCTCGCTGCGGTCTCGCGTGCGCTGGCCGAGCTCGAGTTCGACCACGTCCTGCTCGCCCACGGCGAGCCGGTCATCGGCGGCGGTCGTGCCGCGCTGGAGGATCTCGTCCGCAGCGGTGGCCGGACCGCTTTCGAGTTCTGATTGCGGCCGCGACGGCGCGGCCGGCTATGGCCGGCGACGGCCGCTCAGGCGGTTGCCCGCGCAAGGCTGAACGGTGTCAGGTCGAGCTTGCTGGCGCGGTCGATGATCAGCTGCGCGACCGCCTCGCCGATCGCCGGCGAGTGCTTGAACCCGTGCCCTGAGCAGGCCGAGACGACCGTGAGGGCGTCGTGCCGAGGGTGACGGTCGATCACGAACCTGCTGTCACGCGTGCTCGTGTAGAGACACGAGACGCTGCGGAGGGCCGGCGCTCCCAGCCACGGCAGGCGCGGCTCGATGTAGCGGTGGAACATCTGCTCGCTCTCCCGCGCGGTGGCGGGATGCTGGCGTCCGTCCGGTCTGGTGACGTGCTCATAGGTCTCGGTCGCCACCTTGACGCCGCCCCCTGCTCCGTCGACGGCGGGGAACCCGTAGAGGCACTGTAGGTGGACGAAGCTCCCCGTGTCTCCGCCCAGATCCCAGACCCAGACCGGCATCTCACTCAGCTGCTGCGATCGGTCGAGGATCGGGAACCAGTGCAGCAGCTGCCGATAAACGACGAAGGCTTCGCTGAGCTCGGGCAGCAGCTCCGCGATCCAGGCCCCGACGCAGAACACGACATCGGTGGCGCGATAGGTGCCGGCGTCGGTATGCAAGGTCACGCCGCCCGGCGAGCTGCTCCAGTCGATCACCCGCTCGCCCAGCCTCAGCGTCGCCCCGTTCCTGGCGGCCAGCTCAAGCTGAGCGCTGACCGCGTCCTCGACCCTGACATAGCCCGCGGTCGGCTCGTAGTAGCCCTCGATCTCCTGATCGCTCGCGAACAGCGGGAAGCGTTTCACGAGCTCCGCGTTCGGAAGGTCCTCGTGCACGATGCCGTACCGTCGCGCGACGTCTCGTGTCCGACGCAGGAACTCGCTCGAGCCGGCTCCGAGGATCAGTCCGCCGCTGTTGACCAGCAGCGTCGTCCCGGTCAGCGCCTCGATCTCGCGCCACAGCTCGTGGGAGCGCTGCACCAGCGGTACGTACTCTGGTCCCTCACCGATCGCGAGACGGGTGATCCGCGTCTCACCGTGGGTGGAGCCGAACGGGTGCGGTGGCTCGTAGCGGTCGATGCCGATCACCGACGCGCCGCGCGCGGCCAGCTGGAGACAGGTCGCGCTCCCGATCGCGCCGAGTCCGACGACAACCACGTCGGCTTGCGTGATCGCAGTCACGGTCGGTCCAACTCCGCCTCAGGTCGTGAGGATGATCTTGCCGAGCTTGCCGCCCGCCGCGAAGGCGTCGTAGGCCTCGACAGCCCGTTCGAGCGGGTATGTCGCCGCGATCGGGACGGTCAGCTCCCGCGCCTCGAGCAGCGGCAGCACCGAGCGCTCAAGCGCCCGCGCTGCGATCGCCTTCTCCTCCAGCGGCCTGACACGAAGGGTCGAGCTGTGGATCCGTCCACGCTTGGACATCAAAACCGCGAGGTTCAGCTCCGCCTTGGCACCGGCGCCGATGCCGATCACGACGATCCGCCCCCAGGTGTTCAGCGCGACCACGTCCTCGGGCAGATTCGGGCCGCCGACCAGCTCCAGGATCACGTCGAACGGGCCGTGCTGCGAGAAGCCCTCCGGCTCGATCACGGTCGCGCCGAGTGCCGCCACCTGCTCACGGTGCTGTGGATTTCTGACGGTCGCGGTCACCCGCGCTCCCGTCGTCCGTCCGAGCTGGACCGCGGCGGTCCCGACGCCTCCGGCAGCGCCGTGAACCAGCAGGCGCTCGCCGGGACGCAGGCCCGCCTGCGTGAACAGGGCGTCGTGGGCGGTCGTGAACACCTCGGGCACGCCACCGGCAGCAGGCCAGTCGAGACATTCGGGAACCGGCATCAGGACACGCTCGTGGACGACGGCGAGCTCCGCCTGCCCACCACCGCCGACGATCGACATCACCCGCTCGCCAAGTTCGAACCGGTTCGCCCCCGGACCGAGCGCGGCCACCTCGCCGGCCAGCTCGAGGCCCGGGATCTCGGCCGGGGAGCCGGGAGGCGCCGGGTAGAGCCCACGGCGCTGCATCATGTCAGCGCCGTTGAGACCGGCAGCCCGCACCGCAACGAGCACCTCGCCGGCGCCCGGCTCAGGGTCTGGGTGCTCCTGAACGCTCAGGACCTTTTCACGGATCGTCACGGCTCGCATCGGCTGTAGCGAACCCTACAGTGACCCCAGCCCCCGGAGCCCCCTGCCCAGCTCTCGCGGGCCGAGGGTTTCAAGTGCGGTGGAGGAGTCTGCAACACTGCGCGCGTGGACCCCCTCAGAAGTGAGCTGACGATCTCGACCAACGCCCCCCAGGACGTCGTCCTGCAGGCGTTCAAGAGCGCGTTCTTCACGCCGCCGAAGCTGCTCGACCACGTCAAGCCGACGCCGATCGCGCATATGCGAGCGCAGATCACGTGGGCATCGGTGGACGACGTGCCCGGGGCGGCCGCCGCTGCTCGCATCGTCGAGGTCAACACGAACCGGCGCTTTGAGGACTACCGGTCGTGGCGCCACGAGCTCGGCGAAACAATCGCACTCGAGTTCGACGACGTGCCCGCAGACGTGCGGTTCCGCCTGACGCTCGAGTCCAAACCGATGGACGCCGGCATCAGCGTTCCGAACCCGTGGGCGATGCACACCTACGCACATGAGATCTGTTCGATCCTGCGCCACCAGGGCTTCGGAGTCAACGGCGAATCAACGGCCACGGCCACCGACGGCTACAAGCAGCCGCCGAACGCGCCGCCCGGCTGGCCGTTCGGAGCCGATCGCGATTACCTGCCGCCAGAACCGCCCGCCAGCGCCTAGTGTCAGCGGTCGAGCAGCGCCACGCACTCGATGTGCGGGGTCTGCGGGAACATGTCGACTGGCCGAACCCTGCGCAATGTGTACCCGGCCTCGACGAGTTGTGCGGCGTTCGGCGCCAGCGTCGTCGGATTGCATGAGACGTAGACGATCCGCTTCGGGCCTGCCTCGATGATCCTGCGGACGATCTTCTGCGACAGGCCGGAGCGGGGCGGGTCGACGACCAGCAGGTCCGGACGGCCGGCCTTAGCCACCAGGTCTCGCATCGCCAGGCGCACATCGCCGGCATAGAAGTTGGCGTTGTCGATCTCGTTCAGACGGGCGTTGGCGATCGCATCCGAGATCGCCTGCTCGACGATCTCAAGCCCCCAGAGCTCCGCCACCCGCGGCGCCATCAACAATCCGATCGTGCCGATCCCGCAGTAGAGGTCGTAGAGACGGTCGAATCCGCGCGGGGCGGCGTAGTCGGTCGCGATCGCGTACAACTGCTCTGCCATCTCGGTGTTGGTCTGGAAGAACGCCTCCGGTGAGATCCGGACGCGGAGGCCACCGAGCTCCTCCTCCAGCAGCTCCGACCCGGCCAGCAGCTCGGTGGTGCCCCCCTGCGTCGTCTCGGCAACGCTGGCGCTCTGCGTCCAGAGGATGCCGGCCGGGTTCGACAGTGCGCCCGCCAGACCGTCGCGGTCGAGCTCGCCCGGGCTGGTCACGAGGCGCACCTGGAGCTCACCCGTGCGTCGGCCTTCGCGGACCACCAGATTGCGCAGGAAGCCCACGCCCGACCTTCGGTCATACGGCACGAGACCCTGGCCACGGCACCACTGCAGCACCTCCTCGCGGGCGAGGTTGCCGCGCTCGGAGGCAAGCAGGCAGTCGTCGAACGAGATGATCTCCTCCCAATGGCCCGGCGCGTGGAAGCCGCACACGAGCGTGCCGTCAGCGTCGGCGCCGAACGAATACTCGAGCTTGTTGCGGTAGCGCCACTGGGACACCGCGGGGATGATCGGCTCCAGCTGATAGTCGCGCAACCGGCCGATTCGGCGTAGCGCGTCGTCAACCTGCTCGTGCTTGACCTGCAGCTGACGCTCGTATGGAAGGACCTGCCAGGGTACCCCCGGGTGCTCGGCCCTGGCCTCGATCCGCTCGGCGCTCGGCGCCACGATCTCGACCGCCCGTGCCTGCGCGTAGGCCCGCTTGGAGGATTGCACCACGGCGCGAACCCGATCACCGGGAACCGCGCCCGCAACGAACACCACGTAGCCGTCGAGCCGCGCCACCCCGGCACCCCCGAACGCAAGTGACTCGACGTTCAGCTGCAGCTCGTCACCCGGCCGCGGGCGCGCGCTCGCAGGCCGAGGACCACCGACCGGCGTTTTCTCTGGATTCTCCACGGCAGGACCCGGCCTGCCTCAGGCCGCGAGGACCAGCAGTTCGAGCAGCGCCTTCTGGGCGTGGCGGCGGTTCTCGGCCTGATCCCAGATCCGCTGGCGCTCTCCGTAGAGGATTCCCTCGCTGATCTCCTCGCCGACGTGGGCGGGGAGGCAGTGCAGCGCGATCGCGTGCGGCGCGGCATGATCGAGCAGCGCCTCGTCGAGTCGGTAAGGCGCCAGAGCGGTCCGCCTCGCCAGCGCCGATGCCGGATCGTCGGTCATGCTGAGCCAGACGTCGGTGTAGACCACATCCGCACCGCTGACCGCCTTGACCGGGTCGTCGGTCAGCGTCGCGCCGGCCACCGGTTCGAGCTGATAGCCGTCGGGGGCGGCAACGTGCACCTCGACACCGGCGAGCTGGCCCAGGATCGCGAGCGACCTCGCGACGTTGTTGCCGTCGCCGACGTAGGCGAGCTTGAGCCCCGCGAGCCGGCCGAAGGTCTCCTGCAGCGTCATCAGATCCGCGATCGCCTGGCATGGGTGATGACCGGCGGTCAGCATGTTGATCACCGGCACCGACGAGTGCTCGGCAAATTCCCCGAGCAGTTCGTCGGAGGCCGTTCTGATCCCGATTGCCACCGTATGTCTCGACAGGACGTAGGCGGTGTCACGGATCGACTCTCCGCGCGCAAGCTGCAGGTCCTCGCTGCGCAGCGGCATCGGATGTCCCCCCAGCTCGACGATCCCCGCCTCGAACGAGACGCGGGTGCGGGTCGAGGGCTGTTGAAAGATCAGTGCCACCGACCTGCGCTTGAGCGCGTCGGAGCTCCTCGGGCGCGCCTTCAGCTCGGCCGCGCGCGTGAGCAGGAACGACAGCTGCTCGGCCGAGAGCTCGGCGCCGGTCAGCAGGTGCGCCGGCGCCGCGGGCCGCTGTGAGGTGGTCTGCTCGTTCAAGTGGGAGAGTCTACGGTCTCTCAGGCAAGGGCAACGACCAGGCCGACGGTCAGCACCACCGCCGTGCTCCAGACGATGCTGGTCGCGATCAGTCGCTGGTCGAGTCCGTACACCTGGCCGACGATCAGTGTGGTCACCCCGGCCGGCATCGCGGCCTGAAGCGGATACGGGGCTGGGATCGCGACGCCGATCGCAGAGACCGCCAGCAGCAATGCGGACGCGACCGTCAATCGAAGGCTCACCGCCAGCAGCACCCGGCGGTCCGGGAGTTCGAGCAGGCGCACCGAATCCTGGCGGCGCTCTGACGAGAGGTTCACGCCGACCGCGAAGAACCCGACGGGCAGCAGCAGTGCAACGACGACGTGCGATGAATGGACGAGCGCCTCGGGAACGAACGCGGCGCCTGCCAGCAGGCCGGCGATCGCGGCCAGCAGCGGCGGATTGCGCAGCACCAACATGCTCGGGCCCCGGCGTCCCCCGGCTGCGGGACGAGTCGCGAACGCCGCTCCGACGGCGAAGGCGACGACGTAGAACATCGGCCCGCTGACGATCTGGTCGTAGGCGACAGCCGCCGGGAGATGCCTGGCGCCAAGCAGCGCGACCGTCATCGGCAGCCCCAGGTAGCCGGTGTTGACGACGATCACCGAGCAGATCACCGCCCCCAGCGCCGCCGGCTGAAGATGCATCACCCAGCGACCGATGGCCCAGGCGCTCAGGCCGGCGATCGCCAGTCCGAGGTAGGCGACCACGATCCCGACACCCCCCGCCAGGGTCAGATGGAGATGGGCGAAGTTGACGAACGCGACGAACGGCACCAGCACGTAGAACATCGAGTTCAACCCCCAGCGGGCTGCGGCACGGGCGCTGTCGAAGCGTCGCTCGCTCAGCACCCCGACGGCGGTGGCCAGCACCACCGCGAACGTGACGAGGATCAAGGTGCTGGCGGCTGCCCGGCAGCGGGCACTAGGCCAGCTCGGATGCGCGTGAGCGCACGAGCTCGACGATCGCCGGGGGCGCGGTTTGCGGCGAACCGCCAACGAACGGCGGATCTGGGTCGTACTCGATCCCCAGCTGGATCGCCTGCGCGAGCTCCTCGCCGCCGATTCGCGCCGCAAGCATCAGCGCCATGTCGATCCCGGCCGACACGCCGGCAGCGGTCATCACCCTGCCCTGCTCGACCACGCGCCGGCTGACAGGCCGGGCGCCAAGCTCGGCCAGCTGCTCGAGCATCAACCAGTGCGTGGTCGCCTCAAGCCCCTCCAGGACTCCGGCGGCGCCGAGCACCAGCGAACCCGTGCAGACCGACGTTGTCCACTGCGAGTGAGCGTGAGCCTCCCTGACCCAGGCGAGCATCCGCTCGTCGTGCATCAGCGCGCGCGTGCCGAAGCCGCCGGGCATCACGATCACCGCGGGATGTGGGAGATCCTCGAGCGCGCGGTCGGCGACCAGCGCGAGCCGGCCGTTCTCGGTGCGCTTGGGACCCGGCTGCGCGGCGATGAACGACACCTCGGCGCCGGGGATGCGCTGGAGGACCTCGTAGGGACCGACGGCGTCAAGCGCCGTCAGCTGGTCGAAGATCGGGATCGCGATGTCCAACAGTCGGGTCCTCCGCTCGACCTAACGTTGCGTCCGCGATCGGAACGCTGCGATCGTGGCGCTCACCGGCCCGCGCGTAGCCCGAACCCGCGCAGCATCATCAGCGCCTTCTCGCCGAGTGTCCCGCGCCCGGGCAGGATCCCGAGCTGAACCGCGGTGTCGTAGAGATCGAAGAAGGCGCGCACACGCAGCAACTTCCCGTGCTCGATCTCGCAGTAGAAGATGCCGGGCACGACGATGAAACGGTTGGTTGCCGGAAGTCCGTCAAGTGGTTCACGGTGGGTCGCCAGCAGCTTGCTCGGAGCCGCCACGAACCTTCCGTCCGACAGCCGGTCGCTGAGCTTCTCCAGCCGCGCGTCGGGGAACGCCGACCACAGCCTGCTCGCGTGCTGACACAGTGCTTCGATGCCCTCGAGCGGCTCGCCGACGAGCGGATCCTCGTAGTGGATCTGCTCGCTGCAGACCCGCGCGAACGCAGCCGGTTCCTTTCCTGACCAGGCGGCCTCCCACGCGTCGATCAGCTCATCGACGGTCATCACCCGCTGACCGAGGTCGCCGGTCATGCCCTGGTTGGAGGGTCGAAGATCGCCAGGCCCTGCTGTGGCGTTGAAGCCTCGGCGTAGCGACGCCTGGGGATTCGCCCCGCGCTGAGCGCAAGCGACCCGGCCTCCACCGCAAGCGCGATCGCGCGCGCCATCGCCACCGGATCATGTGCGCGGGAGATCGCGCTCGCACACAGAACCGCGTCGCACCCGAGCTCGATCGCCAGGGCCGCATCCGAGGCCGTGCCGACGCCGGCATCGAGCACGACGGGCACGCTCGCGCGTTCGACGATGATCGACAGGTTGTATGGGTTGCAGATCCCCATCCCGCTCCCGATCGGCGAGCCGAGCGGCATCACCGCGGCGCAACCCACATCCTGCAGCCGCCTGGCCAGCACCGGATCATCGGTGGTGTACGGCAGAACGACGAACCCCTCGTCGACCAGCGCCTCCGCCGCGGCCAGCAGCTCGACGGCGTCCGGGAGCAGCGTGCGGTCGTCGCCGATCACCTCGAGCTTGATCCAGTCGGTGGCGAACGCCTCGCGGGCGAGCCGGGCGGTGGTGATCGCATCGCGCGCCGTGTAGCAGCCGGCGGTGTTCGGCAGCACCTCGACGCCCGCGCTGTCGAGCACCTCGAGAATCGAGCCGCTGGATCCGGGATCCAGGCGCCGCAACGCAACCGTGCACAGCTCGGCGCCCGACGCCGACAGCGCACCGGCGAGCAGCTCGTGGCTGGTGAAGCCGCCGGTACCGAGGATCAACCGGGAGCCGAAGCTCCGGCCGGCGATCGCGAGCTCCGAGCCGATCACCTCACCCTCCCTGCACCGCAATCAGGACCTCAACCACGGCGCCGGCGCGCAGCTCGGTCGCGCCCCACGCCGATCGGGGCACCACCTCGCCATCAAGCGCGACCGCGATACCCCGCGTCGCATCCGAGAGCTCCTCGCCACCCAGCAGCCCGAGCACCGACTCGACGGTGGTCCCGTCGGGCAATGTCCGCTCCGTCCCGTTGACGATCACCCGCATCCTCAAACCCCCGCCGCCACCGCTGCCGCCTGTGCGAAACGGGTCGGGGCGAATGCACCGGCCAGCTCCGGTTCCACCCAGCTCGGCTGCACAGGCGCAGCGTCCGCGGAAGATGACAGGGCGGCGAGCAGCGTCGAGGCCATGATCTCGGCCGTCGCCGGCGCGAGCAGGATCCCGTGACGGTGATGACCGGTTGCCCAGAACAACCCATCGAGCGCGCCCGCGCCGATCAGCGGCGCGTTGTCCGGCGTGCCGGGGCGGGTCCCGGCCTGAAGCTCGTCGATCACGAACTCGGCCACACCGGGCACCAGTTCGATCGCGTCACGAAGAAGGTCGTGGATCGCACCGGCGGTGACGGTCGTGTCGAATCCGCGCTCCTCCATCGTCGCTCCGAGGACGTAGCGGCCGTCGCCCCGCGGCACCAGGTAACCCGGCTGCATCCGCACCACCCGGGAGAGCAGGCCGTGACCGGCCGGGTCATGAAGCGCGAGGATCTGTCCCTTGACCGGGCGCAGCGGCACCTGCGCATGTTCCGGCAGGCCCGAGAGGGCGGCCGACCATGGCCCAGCGGCGATCACGACCGCCCCCGCGCGCACCGTTTCGCCACCCCGAAGTCGCACGCCGACGACACGTTCCTGATCGCAGAGCACCTCGTCCACCTCGGCGCCCGTGCGCAGCGCGCAACCGGCAGCGGCGACGGCATCCAGGAGCGCCGCCGTCAGCCGCCGCGGATCGACCGCATGGTCATCGGGAATCTCCAGTGCCAGCCGCAGCGTCGGCGACAGTGCCGGCTCCAGCGCTCGCGCCTCGCTGGCGAGCAGCCGCCGTACCGGCAAGCCGAGCCGCTCACGTGTCTCGCGCTCGCGCTCGAGCGCCTGCGCCTCGTCCGCGTCGCGCGCGACGAGCAGCGTCCCGAAGCGCCGGTACAGCGGATCGACGCCCGAGCTCTCGCTCAGCGCCTGCACGAACGACGGGTATGCGCGGGCGCTGGCCATGCCCAGCTCGAGCAGCGCCGGCTCTGCCGGGCTGGCCTCGGCGATCGGGGCGATCATCCCGGCGGCGACGTGCGTCGTGCCGCGCCCGGGCTCGCCGCGCTCAAGCAGCGTGACCCGCAGGCCACGCCTCGCGGCCTGCCAGGCGACGGCCAGACCGATCACGCCGGCGCCGACGATCGCGACATCGGATGATCCCTGGTTGGTGGTCACTGATCCGCTTGCGATCCTAGCGCGGCGACCCTGGCAGACTTCGGGCGGTGCTCCCGATCAAGCGCCGCGAAGCCCTTGCCGCCGCGCGCCTATACCTCGTCTGCGACGAACTTGCGGACGAGTTCCTTCGCGCCGCCCTCGCCGGCGGCGTCGACCTGGTTCAGCTGCGGATGAAGTCGGCCGGCGACAAGCGGCTGGTCACGGTCTGCCGACGGTATGCATCGACCTGCTCTGAGTACGGCGTGCCGCTGATCCTCAACGATCGCCCGGACCTCGTCGAAGCAGGAGGCGCCGACGGGGTTCACATCGGCCAGGACGATCTGCCGGTGGGCGCGGCAAGAGCGATCGTCGGCGCCGAACGGCTCGTCGGTCTGTCCACCCATAGCCCAGAACAGATCGATGCCGCCGCCGAGCTGGACGTCGACTACATCGGCGTCGGTCCCGTCCACGCGACCCCGACCAAACCCGGCCGCCCCGCGGTCGGCCTGGAGCTCGTCTCCTACGCGGCCGCCCACGCCCGGACTCCGTTCTTTGCGATCGGCGGTATCGACAGCTCGAACATCGCCGCTGTGGCCGGCGGCCGGCGCGCGGCGGGTCGCGGTCGTCCGGGCCTTGACCCGGGCGTCCGATCCGGAGCGCGCCGCGCTGGCCCTGCGCGCGGCGATCGAGCGGGAGGTGGGCGTTGGCGCAGGCTGACGGAACCCCGCCACCGAGCCGCTCGGAGGAGAGGGACCAGGCGGCGCGTGACGCGCTCGTCCCGCTCGAGCCCGGTGAGCGGCCGTGGCCGCTGGTCGTCAGCGCGCTGCTCGCGTTCGCGCTCGGTGCGCTGACGCTCGTGCTGTGGGCGACGCGGGCGGAGGTGAACGGCGAGCAGCCGTCGCTCAGCGTCGTGATCGTCTACTCGGGGCTGATGTTCGCGCTGGCGGCCGGGACGTGGCGGGTGCGCTACTGGGCGGTGCTCGGCTTCCAGGCACTTCTCGCGATCGGGATCCTCGGCTTTGCACTGGCCGCGATCCGAGTGACCAGCGTGCTGTGGCTGCTGATCTGCCTGGTCGTGATCTCGGTCAGTGGCGTGCTGTTCTGGAAGCTCGTGAGGATCGTCGGGCGCATCCAGGCAGCGGGTCAGCGCGCACCATGATCAGCTCGGTCGCTCACCGGTGGCGAGAGCTGAGCCGCCGAGAGTCCGCGCACACCGTTCGGTAGGCTGCTCTTACTGTGGCTGACTCCGCCTATGACTGCATAGTGATCGGCTCTGGCCCGGGCGGATATGTCGCCGCGATTCGCGCCGCCCAGCTGGAGATGAAGACGGCGGTGATCGAGAAGGACGCGATCGGCGGTCGCTGCCTGAACTACGCGTGCATTCCGGCCAAGGCGGTTCTGCGCAGTGCCGACGTGCTCCAGGAGATTCGCGATGCGTCCGAGTTCGGGATCGAGGTCGGCGAGCCGAAGGTCGACTTCGCGGCCGTTACCGCACGGCGGGAGAAGGTCGTCTCGACCCTCACCGGCGGCGTCTCCGGTCTGCTGAAGAAGAACCGCGTCGATCTGATCGAGGGTGCGGCGGCGCTCGCGGGCCCCGGATCGGTGGCCGTCGGTGACCGGCAGCTGGCGGCGAAGACGATCGTGCTGGCGACCGGATCCGTGAAGCGACCGATCCCTGGAACCAGCTTCGGTGGTCGCGTGATCGGCACCGAGGAGGCCTGGGCGCTGTCGGAGCTGCCCAAGACGATGGCGGTCGTCGGTGCCGGTGCCTCAGGCGCGGAGATCGCCTCCGCCTACGCGCGTCTCGGGGTCGAGGTGCTGCTGTTCGAGGCGCTCGACCGGGTGCTCCCCACCGAGGACGCCGACATTTCGAAGATCGCCGAGCGCGGACTCAAGAAGCAGGGGATGTCGATCCACACGGGCACGCTTGTGCGCGACGTCAAATCGGGCGGATCCAGCGTCACGTTCACCTACGGGGAGGAGCGCGGCGAGGCTGAGTGGCTCGTGATCGCCGCAGGCCGGGGCCCCGACGTCGAAGCGCTCGGACTGGACAACGTCGGCATCAGGACGCACGGGAACGGCCTGATCGACGTCGACGGGGCGCTTCGCACGAATGTCGAGGGCATCTACGCGATCGGCGATCTCGTTCCGGGACCCGCGCTCGCGCACAAGGCCTCGGACGAGGGCGTGATCGCGGTCGAGGACGCGGCTGGGCTGAGCACGCACCCGATCGAGCACGTGGACATCCCGAGGGCAACCTTCTGCACGCCGAACGTGGCCAGCTTCGGGCTGACCGAGGCACAGGCGCGCGAACAGGGACACGCGGTCGTGATCGGCAAGGTTCAATATGGCGCGGTCGGGGCGGGCACCGTCTACGGCGATCGCACGGGCCTGGTCAAGATCGTCGGCGAGACGAAGTACGGCGAGCTGCTGGGCGCTCACGTCGTCGGCTCCAAGGCGACCGAGCTGATCCAGGAACTGGTCAATGCGCGAGCACTCGAGGGCGGCTACCCGGAGGTGGCGCGGATCATCCATGGCCACCCGACGATGTCGGAGGCCGTGATGGAAGCCGCGCGCGCAGCGGACGGCTGGCTGATTCACGGGTGAGCGCCGGCGGCGGCGGCCCGCTGACGCCGATCTTCTACTACGACCTCGGCAGCCCCGAGTGTTATCTCGCCGCCGAGCGGATCATGTCGGTTCTGCCGGCGCTTGCGGAGTGGGAGCCGGTGCGAGCGCCGGAGCTCTTCGATCACACGCCGGATCACGAGGACCTGCAGCTTCGCGCCGCCGAACTGGGGGTGCCTTCGCTGCGCTGGCCGGCGGTCTGGCCTCCGGACACGCTGATCGCGATGCTCACGGCGACCTACGCCAAGCAGATCGGCCGGGGCATCCCGTTCTCACTGGCCGCGTTCCGCCAGGCGTTCGCCGGCGGGCGCGACCTCGGCGAGCAGGACACCGTGCTGATCGCCGGCGCGGCCTGCGAGATGCATCCGGCCGCTGTGATCAGGGCGCTCAGCACCCGCTCGGTCAGAGACGGCCTTGCGACCGCGACCCGTGAGGCACGGACGCGCGGCGTCGAAGCACTCCCCGCGATCGGCTTCGGCGAGCTGCTGTTCAGCGGTCCCGACGCGGTCGAGCGCGCCGCAGACGCGATCTCCGACGCCTGACCTGACGCACCGCGCCCTGACCGACGCACCCGCGGCCTGACCTGACGCACCCGCGCCCTGACCTGACGCACCCGCGGCCTGACCTGACGCACCCGCGGCCTGACACACCGGTGAGAGGATCCGGCTGAGGCTTGGTGATTTTCGTCGCATAGCGACGAATCGGGCCAAGCCTCACCGCCGAGCTGGCGCATCCGCTGGGATCGAGCGGCTGATCGTGAATCGTCACGCCCTGGGCGAGTAGAGTCTATTTTCTGGCTCGATGAACGACTCGGCGGGACCTGACACGAGTTCGCTGCTCGGCAAGGGCGATGTGACGGTGGTCGAACTCGACCGTCGCGAGCGGGCGATCTCACGACGAAGCGCAGAGATCAGGGCAGTCGTGCCGGATGTCGTGTTTGCCGCCGAGGTCGACATGGCGGCCTCGAGCGCCCTGGCGGCGGAGCTCCAATGCGGCACGACCGCCCTGCTGATCCGCGCCTGCGCGCATGCGCTGAGCTCGGTGCGCCGCGCGAACGGCGCGTACCGCGACGGACATCTGGAGCTGTACTCGCGCATCAACATCGGTGTGACGATCGCGGAGGACAGCGCTTACGAGGTCCCGACGATCTTCGACGCCGATCGCAAGACCGCGCCTGAGATCGGGCTCGAACTGGCGGCGCTCGCCGACCGGGCGCGCGAGGGGCTGCTGACGGCACCCGAGATGTCGGGGGCGACCTTCACCGTCACCGACTCGTCCGTCTTCCAGATCGCGACGCTGACGCCGCTGATCGTGACCCCGCAGGCGGCGGCGCTTGCCGCGGGTCCGATCCGCGACGTGCCCGTGGTCCGCGATGGCCAGGTCGTCCCGGGTCAGACGATGGTGCTGACGCTCGCCGCCGACCATCGGATCCTGTACGGCGCCCATGCCGCGGCGTTCCTCGGGGAGATCAGGGCTCACCTTGAACAGGCGGCGCCCTGAGCACCCGTGACGAACTTGAGCGCAATGCGCGGCTGATCGCGCACCGCGGGCGCGAGCGGCTGCTGTCCGCAATCAGGGCGGCCTGCGCGCAACTCGCCGCCGAGAACGCCGACGTCCACATGCTCGACGAGCACGGGATCGAGATCCTCTCGCAGCAGGCCGCCGAGCGGGCGGACCCGATGCAATGGCGCCTGGCGCTCGCCGCCGCAACCGCCACGGAATTCGGGATCGACCTGACCGGGGCGCTGCGGCATCCAGCGCTATGGCGCGCGCAACAGCTGGTCGGCATCGGCGACGATCCATCGCTGCTCGGCACCTTCGACGATCCATCACCGCACGACCGCTGGCCCCGGGCCGAGCAAGCGGCAGCTACCGGCGCCCCGGAGTACGACGCACCGGTCGACCACGACGCACCGGTCGACCACGACACACCGGCCGAGCAAGCGGCGGCTACCGGCGCCCTGGAGTACGACGCACCGGTCGACGTTGACGCGCCCGTCGACGACGAGCTGATCGAGGACGTGCCTGCGGGCGACTGGCTCCGCGTCCCCGCGATCCATCTCGCCGGTGTCGCCAATCTCCCGGCATCGCGCCAGATCGAGCTGCGCCTGTCCGGCGCGGGGCTTGACATCATCCGCCCAGAGGGAGACATCTTCGGCCGTCTGGCCTGGGCCGAGATCGACGATCTGCAGGTGCCGCCGGCGCGCGGCCGTCTGCGCCGTCCGCGTGCGAGGCTGGTTCTCCGCACCCGGCATGGGGAGGCGTTGTTCGAGGTGCCGTCACTGTCCTCCGATCAGCTCCGCCAGCGCCTGGAGCCGCTGTTCGAGAATCTGCGACAGGAGTGAGCTGAGGACCCGTCAGATGTCGATGCGCGCCCGCCCGCAGTGCCGGACCCGCCCGCAGTGCCGGACCCGCCCGCAGTGCCGGACCCGCCCGCAATGCCGGGCCCGGCCGGAGCGATCGTGACCCGCCAGCAAGCACTGCTCTCGCTGCTTGGGCGGACGATCGGCGATCAGCGCGTCCTGGACGCGATCAGAGCGGTCCCTCGAGAGCGGTTCGTTCCCGCCAAGCAGCGTCACCGTTCCTACGACAACGAGGCGCTGTCGATCGGCGCCGGACAGACGATCTCCCAACCGATCGTGGTCGCGCGGATGCTTGAACTGCTGGAACTCGACGGCTCCGAGCGCGTGCTGGACGTCGGCACCGGGTCGGGATACCACGCGGCCCTGCTCGCACGACTGGCGCGTGAGGTCTACTCGATCGAGCGTCACTCCGAACTGAGCAAGCTGGCAGGCGACGCGCTGGCGGAGCTGGGGCTCGGCAACGTGCAGCTGTTTGTCGGCGATGGCGCCGCCGGACTGCCGCAGCACGCTCCGTTTGATGCGATCAACGTCGCCGCCGCGACCGGTGAGGAGGTGCCCCCGGCGCTGATCGCAGAGCTGGCGCCGGGTGGCCGGCTGGTCGCGCCGGTCGGGCGCCGCGATCAAAGACTGACGGTGATCAGACGGGAGGGTGACCAGTTCACCAGCCGCCGCTACGAGGCGGTCAGATTTGTGCCGCTCGTGCGTGGCCTTCCGGGCCGAGACGACGGCTGATCACGTCGATCGCGGTCGGGCTGGAATCGATCAGGACGAAGCGCCTGTCGAGCTGCCGAGCGACCGCACCGAGCGTCCCCGAGCCGGCGAACGGGTCCAGGCACCAG